>NZ_CP089746.1:0-4800000 GCF_029541745.1 Streptomyces sp. LX-29
CTAACAACCGCCCTACGGAAGAGGTGCTGCGGAGCATGGGCACCGGCCCGGTGCCCGTCGATCCCCAGTACACCGAGATGTATGTCAGCCGCTATGCGCGCGAACGGCTGGCCACCCTGGCCGGCCACACCGTCGCCGAGATGCAGGAGCGTCTGATCGGGCTGCGCGACGAATTCCTCATGCCCAAGAACGCCAAGGACGACTGGGAATGGCCCTGGGACGCGCGGGCCGGCTACATCGTGCAGGCCTGCTCCCTGTGTGCGGCGCGCCGCGGCACCCGCTCGCCCGCCTGGCTGATCCTTCCCGACCCTTGGCAGGTGTGCCTGCGCCACCAGCGCTGGACGGACAACTCCCGCAGCACCGACCCCCCCTACGTCGATCTGAGCGAGCTCGCGGAGGTCGTGCGCGCGCAGCAGCGCCTGAACCGGGTGCGCAAACGCCTGGGCCCTGCCGGACGGTGGGTGTTCGCGGACGCCTGTTCCATCCTCGTGCGCTCCGGGTATCTAGAGGACCCCGCGCAAACGAAGCAGTGGGGTGTCCTTGCGGCGCAGCTGGGCGAGCAGCGGGTGCGGCCCCTGGCGCAGTTCAGCCGGCTTTCGCTGCTGACCCGGGACCTGGCCTGGCTCGAGGTGCGCCGCCTGAACGGCGTACTGCGCAGCACCGAGTACCAGGACTGGCTGCCGCAGACAACGCACCGGCACGGCTACCGGTTTATCGAGCCACTGACCGTCTGGCACCGTCAGCACCGGCCTCTGCAGCGGGGCATTCCGCAGCTTTCCAGCGGGGAAGTGCCCGCAAGCGTCGACGTCCGAAGGGCGACAGGTCATGCCCTGCCCTCCCCTTTGGCGCCGGTGGAGGAACTGACATGCTTGCCGTGGGTGCGCATGCCCAACTCGATGGACCGGCTGTTTCTGTAGTCGTCCGCGCCGCGTACGCCTGCTGTGGCATTGCCTGATCAGCGCCCAGCGGCTATCCAGCAGCAGGCAAACGCCGTCAAGGAAGCAAGGGCATCTGCATCCTTTCGGGTGAACCACTGCGGCTGTGTCCCACGAGGCCGCAGGAGGCCCGGAGCCTGGTGGACATCTGCCGCGCAGCACGGCACGGCGCGGCAGGAGGGGAGCAGCTCGTGGACTTACAGGTGCGCTACCGCGACGACATGGGCCGCGAGCGCCTCGGCACTCCACGGGCGCTGCGCGGACTTCCGGTGGAGGAATGGCCGGTGCTGCACGAGCAGCGCGCCTACCGGGGACGGAAGTCGAAGGTGCGCCAATGGTGGTCGTCCACCACAAAGAAGGACGTCAGTTGCCGGTCCCGGGAACACGCGTATGCGGCCATGTTCCTCGACCGCGATCCGTGCGTCGTCTACCTGGCTGCACCGTCGCTGCAGGTCGAATGGCGCGAGGGTGAGCGTGCGGGGGTGGTGAACCCGGCGTTCATGGCACGCACCGTCGAGGGGCAGCAGATCATCTATCTGCACTCCCCCGACGGGAGGGAGCCGGACGATCAGGAATGGTCGGTGGCCCAGGCAGCCGCCGCGCAGGCGGGATGGCAGGTGGATGTCGCCCGCGCCCCGGGCGGCCAGCTGCGCCGCAATGTGTACATCGTCTCGCAGTTCCGTCACGACGAGTTCGCCGACGCCAGCGCCAGGGCCGTCCTGCTGGAGGCATTCGCCCGCCCTCTGCCGCTGAGCAGGGGCGCCGACGCGGTGGATCTTCCTCCGGGACAGGACCGTGCCAGCAGCTGAAACTTGCTGTGGACGCAGAACCTGACGACGCACTGGGATGAGCCCCTGACCCCCGACAGCCTGGTGTGGGCGGCCGGAGCGGCAGCATGAGCGCCGTCCTTTCCCTGCCGGTCGACGCCCCGGACGCGCCGGCCGGGACGCTCCGGCCGGGAATGACGGTCCAATGGAAGACAGGCCGCTATCTGGTGGGCGCCTTGCAGGGTTCCACCGTGCACCTGGCGGCGATGGACGACGGCGGCCAGGACGCGCTGGTGGTGGTCTGCGTCCTTGTATCCGCCCCGGACTTCGCCGTGTTGAAGGCCGATGGGATGGCGCAGGAGCCGGGAGCGGTGCCGGACCTGTCCGTACTGGAGCGGCTGGATGAAGAACAGCTGAAGGACGTGCGCCGCTGGGAGGAGCACGTCCGGGAGGTGCTGACCGGCCGCCCTGTCGGCGCCCGGGACGGCGCCTTCACTGCGCGGCGCGGCTACGATCTGGCGACCACCACCCGCACCGCCCGCTACGCCCGGAAGGCGGCCGAGCTGAAGGCGGCCGGCCTGACCGGGTCGGTCGCTACCGTGCAGCGCAAATGCCTGGCCTACGAAGCACACGGGCTGCTCGGTCTGGTCGACAAGCGGTGGCTGCGCACGAGCACCGTCCACGGCAACGTCGACGAGCGGGTGGTGGCGCTGATCCAGCAGGAGGACAAAGCCCAGCGCGGCGCGCCGGCGGGCACCTTCTCCCGGCTGTACAAACGGGTGCGCGCGGCGCTGCGACGCGCGCATCCGGATGAGTACCGCGACCTGATGCCGGCCCGTACCACCTTCTACGACCTGCTCAAGCGGCTGGGGATCTCGGCGGAGTCGCTGAAGGCGGCGCCTGGGCGGGGCAGTGATGCCACCGCCCCGCCCGAGCCTCCCTACCATCCGGCGCCGGTGTCGTTGCTGGGCGAGCGCGTGGAGATCGACGGCACCTGGCTGGACGTCCTGGCGCTCGGCGACGACGGGCGTCCCGTGGCAGTGGAGTTGACCTATGCCTTGGACGTTCTGAGCCGCAGCTTCATCGCCGGGATGATCGTTCCCAAGGCTTCGGGCCGGAAGAAGGGGCCGGGCAGCCGGCGCCGCGGCGGCCGCGGCACCAAGTCGCTGGATGCCGCGCTGCTGCTGAGTCAGGCGATGGCGCCGCTCGCGGCGCGCCCCGGCTGGTCGCCGCAGGCGCTGGCCGCCAACTCGGACCTGCCCTACGCCAAGATGCTGGCCGGCGATCCGCGGATGGCCGGCGCCGCGGCGCGGCCGGTGATCCGCCCGAAGACGGTGGTCGTCGACAACGCCAAGATCTTCAAGGCCCGGCACTTCAAGGACGTGTGCAGCATGCTGGGCATCGAGGTGGAGTCCGCCCGGGAGCGCACCCCCACCGACAAGGCGGTCATCGAACGCACCAACGCCTCGGTCAAGAGCATGTTCTCCCAGTTCGTCGCCGGCTACACCGGCAACAGCCTGGCCACGCGCGGCGACGACGTCGACAAGGAGCGGTTGTGGACGCTGAACGAGCTGCAGGATTTGTGGCACGAGTGGGTGGTCACCGAATGGCAGCGGCGGCCGCACGAAGGACTGCGCTCCCCCTTCCTTCCTTCTTTGGTCCTCACCCCGAACCAGATGTATGCGGCGGCGGTCGCCGTGGAAGGCGCCGTGCCGCGGCCGGTCACACCGGATGAGAGCCGCAAGCTGCTCCTCCAGGCGAAGCGGACCGTGACCCGCGACGGCATCAAGATCGGCAACCGTACGTATGTCAGCCATCGCATCCGGGAGTTCAAGAACCGACACAACGGCATTAAGGGACAGGGCCGGCGCTGGCCGGTCTACTACAACCCCTACGAGCCCAGCCGGGTGTGGCTGTACGACCACACGGTCGAGAAGGACCCCGCCCGCAGTCCGTGGGTGCCCTTCGATTTCAAGTGCCAGCACCTGATCCGCGACTCGTGGACCCAGTACCTGTGGGAGAAGGCCGCCGACCTCGTCGCCGGCCTCGTCGGCCGGGAAGGCGGCGAGGAAGAAATCGCCCGGGCCGTGGACGATCTCCTGGCCCGCGCACGGCGCGGCCCCTCCCCCACCTCCACCTCCGTCAAGCCGGTGGCCGCGTTCGTTCCGCAGCCCCTGGAGATCGCCGAAACACCGGCCAACCCGTATGCAGGGATCACCCGGGCCGAACCTGGCAGCGTGACGCCCGCACCGTCCCTCAACGTCGATGCCAAGGACCTCTTCCCGGGCCGCCGTGCCGCGCTGCCGGCCGCTGTGCCCGAACCCGCCGCCCCGCCGACGTCGCCGGGCCGGCCCCGGCCCCCGCGGCGCCGTCCCGCTCCGGCGGGAGCGCACAGCCTGGGCGGATCAGCCGGCGACATCTTCCGGGAACTGGCAGCGGATCCGTCCGAGCGGCCTGCGCCGCGGCCCCATCAGGACCCGCCCCCACCCAGCCAAGACCCGCAGGAGACGTGATGGACGCTGCGCGCACCGCCCCGAAACCAGCCGCCCCCGCAGCTCTCACTGCACGGTGGTCGCCGCTGGATCCCGAACTGCTCACAGTGCGGGAGGGGTTCATGGACTTCGTGCACCGCAAACTCGAGCCGCCGGACTTGCAGGACTGCGCCCCCAAAGGCACGAAGGTCACCGACACCGACCCGCGGATGATCTACCACGGAGAGATGATCCCCGTCTCCACCCCCGATGTGACCCAGGGGCTGAAGGACGCGCGGCGCACCCTGCGCACCAACCGGTTCCGCCCCACCGGAAAACGCATGAGCATGATCATCGATGGATGTGCCGGCAAGACCACGCTGCTGCTCCAGATCGGACGCGCCTACCAGGGACTACTGGAAACCGAGCGCAGGCCGGACAGCGAGTGGACCCCCGTCGTCTACATCAACGTCCCTCCGCGCCATGAAAGCAACATGGACTGGTCCCTGCCGCTCGCGGACTTCTTCGGCATGGACCACACCGTCAACATCGACAAGCGGACCTATCGCAGCACCGACATGACCGAACCGGTCATCCACGCCATGCGCGAAAGCCGTACCTCCCTGCTCCTCATCGACGGAATCGACCGCATCCACGACAGCGACCTGGCCGGTGCCTTCGACTACTTCGACTGCCTCCAGGCCCGCCTGCGCCTCTCGGTCATCTACAGCGGTCGCGGCGCCACCGACATCGTCAACGAGGGCCTGCACAACCGCCGCCGCACCGAACGGCCCCGCACCTCCGAGCAGTTCCGCAGCAGCCTGCCTGTCATACGGATCAACCCCATCCCCTTCCACGCGGGGCAGGAGGAGGGATGGCGCACCGTGCTGCGGGCCTACGACTCCAACCTCCGGCTCTACGGCCACGAGCCCGGCTCGCTCCTGGACCTCGAGGAAGAACTCCACGAGCGCACCGGCGGCTATATGGACACCCTCGACCAGCTCATCTGCCAGACCGCCCAGCAAGCCATCGAAGACGAGACCGAAGCCATCACCAAAGAAGCCCTCGACGACATGTTCGTCGGCCGCAATGACCCCGACGACGACTGACACCGCGCCGGTAAGGCGCGCCGTCCTGTGCAGCGTGCACGACCGGCCCGGCTGCTGCGGGCAGCCTGTTGCTTCGGCGTCGAACCATCGGGGCGTTCGGCGGCCCCGCATCCGTGGCGCCGCCCGACGGCCGGGACGCCGATGGTGAGAGCCCTGCCGCAGAGGCAGCCGTCGCCTGAGAGCTCTACGGTGCGGCTGGCCAGCCACCGGTGAACGGTGACGTGCTCTGGCGCCCCCGTTCTGAGCACCCGAGCTTCTTTCGGCGTCTCATCCGACAGAGCGGGAGAGCTGCAGTTGCACCGGCTCGATGCGGCCGAGGCGGCATGCCCAGGCTGCGCCCTCCCAACGGCCTGCCCGGGGAGCGAAGATCACCGCAATGACGCTGTGGAAGCCCAGTTCCGGATCGTTGAGAAGTTTCCTGTAGGTGGCGGCGTCGCGAGCGCTGGGGATGGGGCGGCTGGCGGGGTGGGTGTGCCATTCGCCGACCCAGACGCTGCCGTCGCTCGTGAATGCCTCGTCGGCCAGTGCCTGGGCGTGTGCCAGGTCGCGGAGGAAGTAGGTAGGGGTGCGCACGGCGGCAGGTCCGGGGGTTCCGGCGTGGTGGACGGTGACGATGTCGTGGGTGTGGTGGCCCAGCAGGATGCCTCCGGTTTCCGTGGTGTGGTCGGCCGTGCGCAGTTCGGTGGTGACGATTCGTGTGGCCGGGGCGGTGAGGTGCACGGCGGTGACGGGCTGCTGGGTCATGGGGCTTCGCAGGTGGGGCAGCCGGATCTCGGTGGTGTGGCGGGAAGCCAGCGCAGCTCGGCGGTGTGGCCGAGGTCGAAGGGTGGGGCCCAGTCGGGTTGGCGACGCAGGCCGAGCAGGGCATGCTCTCCCGGCAGTCGCTGGTCGGGGTGTCCGGCACGTTGGAGGACGGTGGCGACGGCGGTTTTGGCTGCGAGCTGGGCCACCAGATGCAGGTCGGAGCCGACGGCGGTCATCGGCCGGTGGCGGGTGCCGGTGCCGTACCCGGCGTCCAGGGCGAGCTCGGGGTCGAGGCCGCCTGCCTCGGCGAGGGTCCGGCGTCTGCAGGTGAGGCAGCCGTGCTGGGGCCAGGGGCGCAGTCGCAGGATTTCGCCGAGGGCGCCGTCCTGCAGGACGCACGCGAGCACTGCGGTGAGGCCGGCGCGGCGGGCCAAGTGGCCGGTGACGCGGCGCGGGGCTACTCCGTCTGCCGTGCATACGACGAGGTGGGTGTCCGCGAGGAGGGCCCGGATGTGGTCGGCGTGCTCGATGACGTCGAGGGCCAGAGCGCTGACGGTGGTGTCGGGGCGCAGTGCGGCGAGTTCCTCGGCGAGGGCGGTGACTTTGTGCCGGCCGATGTGTCGGCGGGCGCTGGTGTGCCGGACGAGGTTGTGCCAGTCGAGGCGGTCGGGGTCGACGAGGGTGAGATGGCCGACGCCGTAGCCGGCCAGAGCGTGGGCGGTGGCCGAGCCGATGCTCCCCGCTCCGACCAGCATGATGCGGGTGTTCTGCAGTTCCTTTACGGGCCAGTGACCGCCGAGCTGCCGAATCCCGGTGGTTTCGGGCTCAGCTGACGCCTCGATGGGCTGGAAGCCCGCGCGGGTGACGTGCCAGGCGACGAGGTCGGGCAGACCGCTTTCGGGGAAGGCGTCCTTCACGCCGGGGGCGTGGGTGATGGCCACATAGCCGCCGTCGCCCGGCGTCTTGAAACCGCTGGGCACCGCGTCCTTGAACGCGTCCAGCTTCATGGATGTGCCCCGCCGTGCCCGCAGGAGGTACCAGAGCGCGTGCAGTTCACTGTTGGCCTGGTACCAGTAGCCGGTGGGACGGGAGTCGCAGCCAGCGAGCAGGCGAGGGGCAGGGGGCGGCGGGTCGACCGAGATGATGGAGCCGCCGCCCTCGGAGATGCCGCCCACCACCGCTAGGTCGTCCGGATGGCTGATACGCAACGACAGTCGGCCCCACGCGCCCGAGGCGCGGAATGTGGTCGCGGCGTCCTGTGGGATGAGGATCAGCACGAGGGACCGTCCTGTCCGCCGGTGTCCAGCTCAGGGTGGTCAGTGGTGTCCTCGGGTGACGGGGGCTGGGCCAGGAAGTGGTCGAGGCGATCGTCGGTGACGATGCCGCTGCCGGTCATCTGCTCGATCGTCTGGTGTTTCATCAACGCGTACTCGATCCGCCAGCCGGCGGCCTTCAGCAACAGATCGACAACCGACTCGCGGCCCGTCCATACATCGTCCCGCAGAAGGCACAGGCTGGCGTCACCGTTGACGTGCCAGCGGTGCTGGGTCCATTCAAACGGTTCGGGCAGTGGATCCACGGGAACGAGCCGGGGCGCCACCATGGGGTAGGCCTGGCTGTACTCCAGACACACAAGGAGCCCTTCCTCGCCGATCCAGGCGGTGAGATGCTCGGGCTCGGGCCTCTCGAAAGGCCAGCGGGGCAGCCTGCCCTCCCAACTCCCTGCTCCGGCCTCGTTCCAGACGAGGCCGGGGAACTGAGCGGTGATCTCCGCATGGTCACGGTGCAGTCGGCGCGGTTCGCACGTCCACCAGGTGTGGTGCGTGCGGCCGTTGGGCGTGTGTGCGGTCGTCATCCCTGGGGTGCGTCCTTGATGGGCCGCGGAGTGATGAGCGCGGGTGTCCCGGTGATCAGTGAGGCTGGCTTGGCCGGAGCGGCAGGGGCCGGGAAGTCGTCGCCGAAGATCTTCTGCCACAGCCGCAGCGCGTTGTCGGTGTCTCCCTCGGCAGCAGCAACGCAGGCCCGCTCCGCGAGGTCTGCTGCGTCGGCGAAGGCATCGGACAGACCTGCATGGTCCAGGTCCGGCTGGATCTGACCACACAGCCCCGCCGGGTCCCACACGCCCTCGTGGACGCGGACCGCAGCGGCGGTGAAGAACGTCTTCAGTGCCTGGGAGCGGTTGCCGGACCTGGGCATGCAGTTGAGGGCGAGGACCTCCATGACGAGAGACTTGATGCCTCCCTGGACCGGGGCGGTGAGCCGCCACTGTTTGAGGACCCTGACCAGAGGCCGGAAGTGCGGCCAGTCCCGCTGGTGATCGGCGACTTGGCCGATGAGGTATTCCGGGTTGGCCGGCACCCACCGGGTGTTCAGCTTTTCGGGGATGAGCAGCGAGCCGTCCTCCTGGCGCAGGGCGGCCATGACGTCGACGGTGAAGGCCTCCGGGTCCTCGGGGTCGTCCAGGAAGCACTTGACTGCGTGATTGCGCACGAGAGTGTGCCGAACCTCGTTGGCGTGGGTGCCGTTGGTCTGGCTCAGCAGCCGGTTGACCTGGGTGCGGACGTACTCGAGAGCGTCCTGGGCGCTCGGGCCGTCGTTCCCCCACTCGGGGTGCTCGTCGGGGTCGTAGACGATCACGACATCGACGTCGTGGATGGGCTTGAGCTGCGTGCTGCGGCTCAGAGAACCCGAGCCGAACGTCTCCACGACGTCCGGCTCGCTCAACAGCGCGGTTTTGAACAGGTCCCTGCGCTCGCGGGCCAGTCTGGTTTTGCCTATGTCTTCGTTGACGGTCTTCTGGAACGCGTCGAATGCGTCGTCGATCCCCATGCGGTGTGCCTCCTCGGGCGCGTCGTCCAGCCCGGGTGCACGCCGCGGCCGCCGACCCGGGCTGGGGCGCGGCGGCCACAAACAGGCATCTATGGCTGCTCGTTCACCACAGTAAGACCCACCACTGACAAACCCTCCTGCATCAGGACTAGTTGATCATTTACGGCAGCGGCCATCCGCATCGGAGCCGCGTGCTTGATGCAGGTCAGAGAGACCGTCTGAGCTGCTGCCTCGCATCGAGGACCCGCCGGGCCGGGCCCAGGACCGATGCAAACCTCGGCTAACGGCAGGGGGACGAGACAGCCGGCCAGGGAAGACACACTCCTCGCATCTCCGGCGGGCATACCCCGAAGGGACAGCCCGGGGAGCGGGCTCAGCGTCTGGGCGGGACCGCTGCGGTGGTGGGGCTGTTGTTCTTCCACGGCCCGCTGCCGGTCGCCGTCGCGCTGGGCTGGCTCACGGCCCGCGACCGCCTCGCCCGGCTCCACCATGACATGCGCTTGGCACGCGGCACCACGACGCCTCCGGCGGCGGGACCGTAGGGGCTTAGCGAGCCCTCATGCGTCGATGACGAAGGCCTTCTCATATACCTGCTGTGCGTTGACGTCCTCGTACACGGTGGTGGGGCGCAGCCGGTTCCACCGGTTGCCCAGCAGCAGGGCCAGGCCCATGGGGCCGGCCTGGAAGAGGTGGATCGCGGGATGTGCGCGGCAGGCACGGCGCAGCAGGTCCCGGATACCGATGGCCAACGCGCTGGCCATCGCGGCATCCGGGATGGAGTTGTCCTTCGCCCCTCCGGGCGGGCGCAAGACCAGCAGCCGGGAGACGGGCACCCGATGCTCGCGCAAAAAGTCCAGCACGTCCTGCGTGGGGTCCGTGGCGACCGCGACGGCCACGGCGAGATCCGTTCCAAGGTCAAGGGTGTGCTCATCGACGGCTGGCGTCAGCGGAGAGTCGTACGCTGCGGTGGATGACCACAGCTGTTCACGCTGAGCCACGGCAAGGTCGGAGCCGGCCACCATGCGGAAGGCGGCACCGACCACGAAAGCGGGTGCCAGACGCAGGCTGCCGGTGACAGCGACCGTGGTGGTGCCCGGCGGCATCCGGTACGGCGCGGCCTCAATGTCCGCCTGCAACTGCGCCCAGGTGGCCGGGGCCAGCGGACGCCGCTTCACATACGGTGAGGCTCCCTCGAAGCGATCCACCCAGTCCAATGCGTAATCGGCGTCCTCCGCCATGGGATCCGGCTTCAGGGTGGCGATGGACAGCACCGGACGCGATGAGCCGGCTTCCAGGCCCAGGGCCCGGATCGCCTCCCTGATATCCGCCAGGGACAGGCGGCGCTGCCCGTCGGCGACTTGACGGGCCACCCAGTCCGCGCCGGAGTGCATGGCCTCCTCGCTGAACCGCAGCCCTGCGGCGAACATCAGCATCTGCAAGTGCTCATGCAGGTGCATCACGTCTCGTGCCAGGTCGAAGCGCAGCACCTTCAGCAAGTCCAGCAGCCTGTCCTCACTCAGCCCGGCACCGTCGGCCCAACGCCTGTGTGCCTGACCCTTCTTGGAGCCCGTGCCCTGCTGCGCCGCCTTCGGAACCAGAAGCTGAGTGCGGGAGTCCCTCAGCGAGATCAGCGGGTCTTCCGCATCCGGGGACCGGTTGCTCAGCAACGCGAGATCGACCGGAGTGCCGCCCTCGGTGAGCTTCTCCCAGGCTTGCGCCATCTTCCGCAGGATCGACGGGCCGCCGCGATCGCTGAGCTTGAGCAGGTAGTCACCGTTGACCGGGGTAGAGCTGTCCGCGGCGTACTTGACCTGCATGTAGGTGTGCGGCGGCACCTGCCGGTACAAGACGACATCGTCCAAGTTCCCCGCGTCGTCGACCTCGACGCCCACCGCCACCACCGGGTTGGACGCACGCAGCGCCGCATCCCGGACAGCGGCGACACACCCCTGCCACGCAGCCAGCCACTGATAGCGGTCACCAGCAATACGGACACCCGTCGAGCTCGGGGCAGGCAGGTCTCGCACTGAAACGATCTCCCAGGCGTCGGGCCGCCGCGCTTACGGCCATCGGCATGCTCAGCCGAGCATCGCCGCAAGCAAGGCCAAGTGGGAAGCCCTCGCACCCACCGGCAGTCGGGCGGGGCCACAGACTCTCGCCCGCCCACCGGCATACCGCCCAGGACCCCGAAAGCCTTCTCGGTCGCTGCTTCATACCGCGTCCGAGAGCAGTTGATGTGTGTCCGGATCAAGTCGCGGCGTGCCAGGTCAGAGGACCTCGAATCAGAGAAGCAGCAGGTCAGACGTTTCAGAGAGTCGTCCGGCCCTAGTCGAGATCCTGCAGGCCAGAGGCTCTCAAGTCGTCGACGCAGGCCTCACCTCTGGCTGGTCGTGACAGCCCTGCGCAAGCAGAGGTGCTCCGGACACCCACTCCGCGACCATGACCGGGTTACGGTACGCCCCGCGAAGCGGGGGTGCTCCGCACTCCAGCGCGCTCACGGCGGCCGTGATCGTCTACGCCCTGCGCCAGCAGGGAGCTCCGCCGGCAGGCTCGACCACGGTCCTGTAGACCCCCCTCAGCCCCGCGCGCAGCGAGGGTTTCCACCCTCGCGGTCAAGACCTGCCTACGCGAACGCTCGGACCCGCGCCAGCGGGGGTCGACCGTGGTTGGTTCAGCTCCAGTCATCCTGAGCCGCGCGCTAGCGAGGGTGTTCCGTTCTCTTACATCCGGCGCGTCTTGATGCGGTCCTCAGCCCTGCGTCAGCGGGGGTCGACACGCGTGAGCTGGAAAGGGGCGTCACCGTCCCCGCCCTGCACAACAGGGGTGACTCGCGTCGGCTGGGTTTCACCCTCGTCCCGCTGGCCTGAACCCCGCGCAAGTAGGGGTGACTCCACCCTGGCGGTCAACAGCTGCCTCCGTGATCTCTTCCTTGCGCTAGCGAGGGTGACTCAAGGGGCACGATCCGAGCGATGCTGCCCGCCTTGCACTCCGACGGGCCGAACCACACGGCCCATGCGTGCGGGAGTGACCATGAGATCCTCGCCCTGTCAGGGCACGCACTCCAGGAAGGCCAAGCAGGCAAGGCGTGCCCCACCAGCGCAGGACGGATCGTGTGAGGACCCTGTCGCGCCTGGGAGGGAGCGGGGCATGGGTTCATTCGGCGCAACTGCGGTCTGAGGTCGGCTGGCGGCGGGCTGGGCTCAGGCAGCGCCTTCGTGCTGCTGTGCCCGGGCAAGCTCAAGTGCAGAGCGCGAAAGTTCAGTGCCGGGTTGGTGTGGGCGGTTGAGGAGCTTCGTCAGTCCTTTGGGGGCTTGGCTCCAGTGGTCGGCGAGCGATACCTCTGCGCTGAGGTCGTCCAGGAGCTGGGTGATGACCCAGGCGGCTTCTGTGGGGCGGTCACCGTAGCCGTGCCCCCACCACAGGTGATCGTGGGGGGCACACGGCGCCGGGTAGATCCTGCGATCCGTCGTGGTCACCCATACCTTGTCGTCCAGGATCAAGGACTTGAGTTGGGCCCCTCGGCCGGGGAGCTGGAGCGGGGCGAGGAAGATCCAGGCGCGCCTGCCCGTTGATCGGATTCGGACGGCTGGGGTGCCGGTGCTGACGTCCATATGGAAGGTGACGTCCTGGGCATCATCGGCGAGGACCGCGTGCAGTGCGGACGGAGCACATGGGCGCAGTTGTGTCGCCCACTGGCGAGCGGCGGGGCTATGGTCGCTCACTTCCATGCGGGCGCCGAACGGCAGGAGGGTAGGGTCTCGGCGCATCACGATGCTCAGGGGCTCATAGGCTTCGAAAAGCTGGCTGGACGCGAGAGCCTGCAGCCTCGGGTGAGCAGGTCGCGGTCATCCGTGCGAGGCAGGGGGTAGCCCTCGGTTGGATGGTGCGCTGCGATGAGGAGTGGTGCGCCGTCTGGGCTGGTGCCGTACTCGCCGAAGATACGAGTGTCGCTGTTGACGCTGTCGACGCGTTGATTGTGTAGTGAGTTGGCCAGGTCCGTGAGGGCTGTCTGTACCTCGGGGAAGCTGCGCCAGGGGCCAGCCGCTTCGCGCAGGGATGTCTCCTCCTCTTCGGGCAGGAGTTCGGCGATGGTGACCGGTGCTCCTGGCGACCATTGGCTGATTACGTCGGCGCGCCGTAGGAGGCCCGGCCACCAGGGCAAGCGTTGTCCGACGAGTTTTGTGACGGTACCCCACTGGGCCTCATATTCCAGTTGGGGCTGTGCGGTGTCGGCGGCGATCAGGGCTGGTCCGGTGGCTCCGATGTCGCCGAACAGGGAACACACCGTGACAACGCCCTGGGCGTCGGCGACCTCGGACAGCTCTTCGGCCATGGCCGCGGCTGCGGCTCTGCGGGTCGTATGAAGGATCCGTATGACGCCGAGGTCCGTCTCCCAGTCCGTCGCCGGCCCCTGGGAGGTTGGCTGGAATCCGATCCACTTGCCAGGGGCGAAAGTTCGCGCTTTCAGGGCGGGGTTGAGCAGCACAGCGCCGTGGTCGCAGAACCGGTGATGAGTGGCGGCCCAGACGTAGACTGCGCTCCCGTCCCACCGCCAGTGGGCCTTCTCCCCACGGGCTCGCTGGAACGCGTCGAGGTGCTCTCGTTCTCCTGGAGGGAAGTCGTCGGCTTCCTCCAGGAGGTGGTCCAGTTCGCCCTGGGCCAGATGAAGGAGTGCCTCCACCTCGTGCTTGCGCAAGTCCACTGAGTGCAGCACGCCCACTGCGCCGCCCTCCTCAGTGAAGTTTCCTGGTCCATGCCGTATGCGGGTCTGACCGGGTTGCACGATCAGGCCCTCGTCATGGCGGCAGCGTATAGCGGTGTGACCGGCGGCGTATGCCTGATCGCCTCCGTCGGGCCTGCCCGAGATGGTGAGCAGGGCTTCAGCGGGCGACATTGCGTCAACTTCTGCCGCATCGTGCGCTGCTGTGCCGCGGGACCTCCTACGATGCTGGCTCGACCCCTCGGCTGTCCACTGCGGCCGGTCAGCGGCGCGGTCCTTTCGGTTCCCGGGGGCAAGGGATCCTCGTTCGTCGTTTCCTGGGAAGGTATGGATGACCAGCGGAATCTGGCACCTGGAACCCCGGCAGGTCCGGCCCTGGTACGAGCGCGCCGTCGTGGCGTCGTTTCATCAGCCCGGGATCCGTGCGTACCTGGACCTGCAGCGCCCGCAGGTCACCAGAGAGCGGCTGCGGGAAGCTTTCGATCAGCCTCGCATCATCACTGAGGTGCTGCAGGCGAGCACGATGTATTTCAGCGTGCGGCGGAGAGCGGCCCGTGCGGACGCGCTGCGCGGCCGACTCGCGCAGGCGCGTGATCGATGCCGGGTGACGCTGTTCTTGCCGCTGATCCTGGTGAGCCTTCTGTCCTGGTGGGTCGCCTACGTCGCGATCGGGTTGCCCTGGTGGTTGGGGCTTGCCGCCCTCCTCGCGGCCGTGGGATGCGGTGGTGTCCGGGAGCTGCGGGACGCGGGAGGACGGGACAACCTCCTTGCCCAGGTCCAGACGGTCGTGCTGTTCGTGGAGTGGGCGGTGTGTGCGGTCGACGCAGAAGTGCGCCTTATGCGGTGGTCGACACGCCAACTGAGGCCGGTGATCGCTCCGGTCATGCAGCGTGAGATGACGAGGTTGCTCGGTCCTGATTACGAGTCGCTGTTCGTGGCCCGCAGCCACGAAGGTCTCGTTGATGCCGCCAATGCGCGCTACTGGATCTCGACACGCACCGAAGTGGCGCTCCAGCAGAAGCTGGACCAGATGAGCGGTGGAGCGATCGCGATCTGCGGTCCACGCGGTGCCGGCAAGAGCACCCTGCTGAAGAAGGCCTGCCAAGGCATCCTCAACGGGCGTCCCTATCCGCATTTCCACGTGATTGTCCAGACGCCGGCCAACTATCGGCCGGAGGAGTTCCTGCTATCCCTGTTCCAGTCCGTCTGCCGCAACTACCTTGCCTTGTACGGGCGCCGGCCGCGGGCACCGTTCCTGTTCCGTTCGCGGGCCCGAACCGTGTCGGCGACGCGTGAATCGTGACCCACATCCGACGGGTGAAAAGTGACCCCCCACTGCTCAGTTGATGTTGGTCATTCCCCGCTGTTGGCCGCGGGAACCCGTCCGAGGTCTCGGCCGCGCATGCGGTAGCTGTCGCCCTTCAGCGAGATCACTTCAGCGTGGTGGACGAGGCGGTCGATCATCGCGGCGGCGACGGTGTCGTCACCGAAGACCTCGCCCCAGCGTCCGAAGGGCTTGTTGCTGGTCACGATCACCGAGGCGCGTTCGTAGCGGCCCGAGATGAACTGGAAGAACAAGTTCGCTGCCTCGGGTTCGAAGGGGATGTAGCCCACTTCGTCGACCACGATCAGCGGGATCCGGCCCAGGCGGGTCAGCTCGTCGCTGAGCCGGCCTGCTTGGTGGGCTTCGGCGAGGCGGGTGACCCACTGGGCGGCGGTGGCGAAGGCGACCCGGTGGCCGGCCTGGCAGGCCCGGATGCCGAGGCCGGTGGCGAGGTGGGTCTTGCCGGTGCCAGGCGGCCCCAGGAAGATCACGTTCTCCTTCCCGACGACAAAGTCCAGCGTCCCCAGATGGGCGATGACCTCGCGTTTCACCGACCGCTGATGGTCGAAGTCGAAGTCCTCCAGCGACTTGCGAGAGGGGAAACGGGCCGCGCGGATGCGTCCCTCGGCGCCGTGGGAGTCGCGGGCGGCGACCTCCCGCTGCAGGCATGCGGCCAGATACTCCTCGTGGCTCCAGCTCTCGTCGCGGGCCCGTTCGGCGAGCCGTGCTGCCGCATCCCGCAGGGCCGGGGCTTTCAACGCCTTGGTCAGATAAATCAGTTCGGAGCCGACGTCGCGGCTGGTCCGGGCCTGGTTCGTGCCGTTCTTCGTGCTCATCACGCTGCCCCTTCGCCCGTGCTCAGCCCGCCGTCGATGACACCGAAGATCCGGTCGTAGGTCTCCAGCGACCGTTCCTCGACCTCCGTCACGTCCACTGGCGCCGCCTTCGTGCTGGCAGCCTTCTTCCGTGCGGCTGCGGCAGCGGCCGCGTGGTCCGGGTCGGTGATGGTCTGGTGGCGAGCCCAGCTGCGGGCATGCCGGGCGACCTCGACGCCGTCGCAGGTCACCAGGACCTGGTCCAGGTCCGCGGTGACTTCGATGCGGCGGCCGACGGCCAGTGGATGCACCGAGTAGTCGCAGGTGTCCAGGCGGACGTAGTGGTCCCGGGGCAGCCGCAGCGATGCCTTCCACCAGCCCGGCGGGGCGACCGGCGGCAGGGCCAGCATCCGGGAGCGGTCCGCTTCCAGCCGGTCCGCCGGACGAGCCTGCAGGCTGCGGTGAATGCGCCGGTTGGCCTTGGTCAGCCAGTCGGCGAGCTGAATGTTGAAATCGGCCGGCGAGGTGAACACCCGCCCGGGCAGGAACGACGTCTCCAGATAGCCGTTGGCCCGTTCGACCAGCCCCTTGGCCTCCGGATCCCGGGGCTTGCAGAGCAGGAACTTGATGCCCAGCAGCCCGGCGAACGCGGCAAACTCGTCGGTCAGTTGAGGTCCCCCGGACCGCCAGGAGCCCACAGCACCCTCGTTGTCCCAGACCAGCACCCGTGGGACGGCGCCCAGCTCGGTCAGCAGCCGCCAGTGCCCGGCGATCAAGTCGGCCGCCGACCTGGAGGGCAGCATCCGGGCGGTGATCCACCGCGAGTAGCCCGCGACCATGACCAGCACCGGCGGCCGCCCGACCTGCCCGAAGCCGAGCGGGATGTCGGCGGGCGGGAACCACAGGTCGCACTGGCCGATCTCGCCCGGCTCATAGACCGTCCGCGAGGCTGGATCCGCGGGCCGATAGGCCGGCCGCAGGTCTCGGACCCGGTCCTTGAGCACCGTCAGCCCGCGGTCCCAGCCGATCCGCTCGGCGATCACCGTCGCGGGCATCTCCGGCCACTGCTCGAGCAGTTCGCGGATCTGCGGCTCGACCGCGTCCACGATGGAGCCCTTCGGCGCCCGCTGGTACTTCGGCGGCGCGTCGTCCGCGATCGCCCTGCGGACGGTGTTCCTCGAGATCCCCAGCTTCCTTGCGATCGCCCGCACCGGCATCTGCTCGGCCCGGTGAAGCCGACGGATCTCCGCCCAGTCCTCCACGCTGATCACCACTCCTCCCGGCCTGGCTCAACGAGCCAGACCCCTGGAGGGGGTCAACTTTCAAGCGTCGCTACTGGTCCACTTTTCAGCCGTCGCCGACAGAACCGCACACTGGCCACGCCGTCTGTACTGGTCGGCTCGCCGATGGGTCCAGCTGGTGGCCGGGGTCGGTCTGGTGGTGCTGGCAATCCAGGACGCAGTCCGCGACCTTGCCGACGGCGCCTACCGGTCTGCTCGCCCTGCGGTGTCGGGCTGGGCAGCGAGCGTGTGGGAGTGGGCTGTGACTGCGTGGCACGACAGCCCTTCGCTCACCCGCATGGTGCTGTGTGCGGTGGGGCTGGCGTTGGTGTGGCGCGCGGACGTGAAGAGCTGGCTCAGCGGACGGCCGGTACGGCGCCTGGTCCACGACTGCCACAATTACCTCAACCTTCTGCAGCGCATCCAGACCGTCGGCACGTTAACGTCGCTGGGAGCGTCGGGCGGCGGCCTCACGTTGGGTTTCGGCCGCAACAGCGGCAGTACCTCGCGGACCTTCACCTACCCGGAGCTGGTCTGGGAGTTCCGCAGCCTGCTCACGCGCATTAGCGCCGTCGAGCGGCAGGACAACTGGAAGGTCTTCATCGGGATCGACGAACTCGACCGTCTCGGATCGACGGAGCAGGCACGCGCGTTCCTCGCCGAGATCAAGGCCATCTTCGACGTGCCACGCGTGTACTTCATCCTGTCGGTATCGGAGGACGTGGGCGCGGCCTTCATCCGGCGCGGCCTTCCCACACGCGACGTCATCGACAGTTCCCTTGAAGACGTCATGGTCATCGAGCCGCGGACACTGCCCGAGTCGGGCGTACTGCTGCAGACCCGGGTTCCTGGATTCACGGACCCGTTCGTGGCGCTCGTCCACGCACTGTCCGGAGGGATCCCACGCGACCTCATTCGCTACACCCGCAAAGTGACCGAGATCCACCGGAGGACCGGACAAGCCGGCCTGGCGGCCCTGGCACGCGAACTGCTGTGGGAAGAAGCCGCCCAGGCGCTGTCAGGGTTCCGCGTGCTGCTCGCCCACCAGGAGGGGTCCGCCCGCTCGGCGCAGACGGTGCACGACCTGCACACTCTGATCTCCCTGATCCGCAGCGCGGATCCCACCAGAGCGAACCCAGAAGTCGAGCAGCGCATCCTCCACCTGGCCCACATGGCACACCCGCCTCATGCAGACAGCGTGAACCCCGCCGACGAGCTCGCCCAACGCTGGGAAGAATTCTCCTGCTACCTCCACTTCATCGGCACCCTGCTCGAGGTCTTCGCACGCCGCAACTACGCCGCGCGCAAAGCCGCCTACACCGGCCCCACAAAGCCCCACGGCGACCCCCAGCGACTCGCCGAAGCACGCCTGGAAATGACCGTGTCCCCACACAGCGCCCGCAAGATCCTGGAACAGTTCCGAACGCGCTGGGCACTCCGCCCCGCCGCCATCCCACCGGCCACGCAGCGCTCCACTCCCCCGCTCTCCGGGCTTCGGCCCGAAAGTCACGTCACCCTCCCCGGCAGCAGGACACCATGACCGGCATCCTCTCCGCGTCAGAGCCCGGATAGGAGAGTGTGGCCCACGCTGACAGCCGGTAAGCACTCCGCCGGGGCAGGAACCTGATGAAAGCCCCGACGGAGTCGGTCCCGTGTCGGGCGTTGATGCCGTCGCCGGCATCCCAGTGCCAGTCAGGGTGTACCGCCGACACTCCGGCGGGCGACCGGGTCCCGTCTTGGCCCCGCGCAAGCTGGGATGTTCCGGCATGGATAAGGTGGTCGCACGACCACCGAAGATACGCCCTGCGTAGGCAGGGGTGTTCCGACCGTTGCCCACAGACCCGGGATCTCGGCCAGCTACGCCCTGCGCAAGCAGGGGTGCTCCGGCGCACGAGTGCTGGCACGACGGCGAGGCGTGCTACGCCCTGCGAAGCAGGGGTGTTCCGAGGGCCAGGACATCCAGGCGGGTGGTGTCGACCTCAACCCCGCGCAAGCAGGGGTGTTGACGTCCTGCGGGCCTCATCGACCACCGCAAAGTCCCTGCGCACCCTGCGTGAGCGGGGTGTTCCGCGACGGACCTGACGTCGAGCCAGCTCTCGCCCTGGTCCCCCGCACAGGGGCACGTCACGGTTGGCGCGTTAGCCCGCTTAGGGGATAACGCGGCACGAAAGCCCAGCTCACGGAGCATTTCGTATACCGAATCTCACTACAGTGAACAGGGCTTTCTCATGAGCCGGCCACATCAATTCTCACCTGATGTCTCACCTCATGCCTGCCATCGAACGGTGATTCACGCCAGGATCAGGTTCCTCACTCAGACATCTCACTGAGAATTTCTGTAGGCAACGGCGTGAGAGTCAGCACCCTGTGCACCCGCCACCACAGCCACGACGCCACCGACACCGCCTGGGCTCATCGGCCGCCGCACCGACTGGTGTGCCCACGCCACCACCAAGCCGCCCCCGACCCACGACTCACGACCACCGTCCGCACCTGGGCCGCGCCCGGACTCGCCACTGGCGCACCACGCACACCAGCGACTCCTACGGCACCCACGCGCCGCCACCGCCTGGACCACAGCGCGCGCCATCACCACCCGCTGATACGACCACCAGCAACACCTCACCCACCGCTGGCACACCCGCCTCAACCAGCTCTGCGCGACCAACCCCTACCTGACCACCACGGGCAGCGCCTCCCCCACACTCCTGGCGCGCGACCTGATCACCTACCCCGAAACCGTTGCTCTCGCCCGCGCACTCGCAGCCCTCCCGAACCGGCCGCATCGCACCACCGACGACGCCCTCAGCCTCATCGCCCAGCGACTCGGACTGCCCCGCCTGACCAGCAACGCGAACGATCCCCTCCGGGCCTTCCTCACCCACACACGCCGCTGACCAGCATCATCCAGAACCCCAAGCCCTCAGAGAGCACAACCGCCCATAGACGCACCACCACACCTACGAGAAAACCAAGATCAATCCCACATAACTACTGAACCGCAGACCAAGCCCCCGAACAACCAAACCGAACACAGCACCAGGCCACGCCCATCACGCCCGAACGCAGCCGCTCCAGCCGTCCCGATTCCCACCCCAAACACGGAACACCAGACCCGAACGACCAAGCCCCCTGAAAATCAATGCTCCGTCACAGACCAGCAGGAACGACTGTCCACGCTGGGCGTCAAGCCGCTTGAGGCGCCCCCGGCCCCGTTATCTTCTCCACGGCCCCGCAATGGGGCTCCCGGCCTCCGGGCTCGGCATGACTTCTCCCCCCCCTGTTGGAACCACATGATCCGGGGGGTGGTGTCACCGGTCCCGGAGGCACTGGTAGACCGCTGATAAGGGCAGGACCGCCGCAGTTTCGGCAGGCTCTTCATAACGTGGATGCCGGAGACCGGTGCCGCAGGTGAGGCCGGGTGGGCAAGACCTCTTCGTGGAGGATGCACGTGACCGAGCTCGACCAGGTGAACGTCTTCGTGGGCCTGGACGTCGGCAAGGGTGAACACCACGCCACCGCCCTGACGCCCGCCGGGAAGAAAGCGTTCGACAAGCGGCTGCCCAACAGCGAACCCAAGCACCGCGAGCTGTTCACCAAGCTCCAGGCCAAGCACGGGACCGTGCTCGTCGTGGTCGACCAGCCCGCTTCCATCGGGGCTCTGCCGCTGGCCGTGGCCCGCGAGACCGGATGCCGCGTCGCCTACCTGCCCGGCCTGACGATGCGGCGGATCGCCGACCTCTACCCCGGCGAGGCCAAGACCGACGCCCGCGACGCCGCGATCATCGCTGATGCCGCCCGCACCATGCCCCACACCCTGCGCGACCTCGCACCCACCGACGAGGCCCTCGCCGAACTGGAGATGATCGTTGGCTTCGACGACGACCTCGCAGGCGAGGCAACCCGCATCAGCAACCGGCTCCGCGGCCTTCTGACCCAGATCCACCCCTCACTGGAACGGGTCCTGGGCCCAAGGCTGGACCATCCCGCGGTCCTGACCATGCTGGAACGCTTCGGATCTCCAGCCGCGTTGCGCAAGGCCGGACGTCGCCAGCTGATCAGCCTCGCCCGCCCGAAGGCTCCGCGCATGGCCGAGCGACTGGTCGGCGACGTCTTCACCGCCCTGGACGAGCAGACCGTGATCGTTCCCGGCACCGACGCGGCCGCCCTGATCGTCCCCAGCCTGGCCGGCTCCCTGCGGGCCGTCCTCGACCAGCGCAAACTCATCGAGAAGCGGATCGAGGACCTGCTGGAGGCCCACCCTAATGGGCAGTGATGCGGGGCACCGCCAGGCCCACCCCGGCCCATCGAGGCCCTGAAAGAGACTGCGGGCCCCGCATCACTTTCTCGTGACGGTGGTCGGTTCCGGAGAAGCCGTACACACCCCCTGGGACTGGATCCCTTGGTCAAGAGCCGGCCTCCGGGACCGTCCACTGTCACGAGTTCACGCCTCCACCGCATCCGGTCCGATGATCGGATCGTTGAGGTTTGTGGTCCGAGCCGCCCACAGGGGTCACCTCTCATCACGCCTGGAGTCACCGAGCTCTGGAGCAGACCGAGGGCCCTGATGGCCGCTGGGGTCACGAACGGCTGATCGGATGCAGGGCCATCGAGCCCTTCCATTAGGGAGACGCGTGCCCCCGCACGGCTGCGACCAGCAGCACGCCCCCCGACCGAGAGGACGAACACGACACGATGACCGTCACCTGCGGAATCGACTGGGCCAGCGACCACCACGACGTCGCCCTGGTCGACCACGAGGGAACCCTGTTGGCAAGGGCCCGGATCACCGACGACTTCGACGGCCTGCACCAGCTCCTCGAACTCCTCACCACCCACGGCGACACCGCCAACGCCCCAGTCCCCGTCGCGATCGAGACCTCCCGCGGCCTCCTCGTCGCCTGCCTCCGCGCGACCGGCCGGCCCATCTACGCGATCAACCCGATGGCCGCCGCCCGCTACAGAGACCGCCATGCGGTCACCCGCAAGAAGTCCGACCACCTCGACGCCATGGTGCTCGGGAACATCCTGCGCACGGACAGGGCCGCCCACCGGCCTCTGCCCGACGACAGCGAGCTCGCCCAAGCGATCGCCGTCCTGGCCCGCGCCCAGCAGGACGCGGTCTGGGACCGCACCCAGGCGGGCAACAAACTTCGCTCCCACCTGCGTGAATACTTCCCCGGCTTCCTCGCGGCCTTCCAGCACAACCGCGAAGGGATCAGCAGCAGCGTCGCCCGCGCCGTGCTGGCCGCGGCCCCCACTCCCGACCAGGCAGCCAAGCTCACCCGCGCCCAGCTGCGCGCGCTGCTGAAGAAGGCCGGCCGCCAGCGCGGCATCGAGGCAGAAGCCGAACGACTGCGAGACGCCCTGCGCATCACGCAGATGCGCCAGCCCCACCAGGTCGAGCAAGCCATGGGACGCCAGGCCATCGCCCTGCTCAGACAGCTTGATGCCGCCTGCATCAGCGTCGACGACCTTGCCGAAGCGACGGTGGAGTCTTTTGATGCGCACCCGGACGCCGAGATCATCACCAGCTTTCCAGGGCTCGGGTCACTCACCGGCGCCCGGGTGCTCGCCGAGATCGGCGACGACCGATCCCGATTCACCGACGCGAAAGGCCTGAAAGCCTTCGCCGGAGCCGCACCGGTCACCCGGGCGTCCGGCAGAAGCCTCGCGGTCATGGCCCGCAGGGTCAAGAACCAGCGTCTGGCCTCGGTCGGCTACGTCTGGGCGTTCGCCAGCCTGACTGCCTCCCCAGGCGCCCGCGCCCACTACGACCGGCGACGAGCCGACGGAGACCGCCACACAGCCGCCCAGCGCAACCTCTTCAACCGCATGCTCGGCTGCCTCCACCACTGCCTCACCAAGCGCACCCCCTACGACGAACTCACCGCGTTCCCCACCCCGCCGACCCCACAACTCACCATCGCTGCTTGACAGATCAACTGCATCGGATGTCTCTTTCCAAGGTCCTGATCTCGATGCCCGGCATCGGGGTCAGGACCGGAGCCCGCATCCTGATCGACGTCGGCGACGGCAGCACCTTCCCCACCGCCGCCCACCTCGCCGCGGTCTCGCCCCGGTGACCAGGAGTTCCGGCTCCTCGATCCGTGGTGAACACCCGGCCCGGCGAGGCAACAAACAGCTCAAGAGAGCGTTCTTCCTCGCCGCGTTCGCGTCCCTGGCCGACCCCGCATCACGGGCCTACTACAACAAGAAAATCGCGCAGGGAAAGCACCACACCCAGGCCATCCTCTGCCTCGCCAGACGACGCGTCGACGTCCTCTTCGCCATGCTCAGAGACGGCACCTTCTACGAGTCACGACCAGCCATCCCGGCTTGACCAAACCCATAAGGGCACCCCCCCGGCGGCCGATCGTGCGGCGAAGGGCCCGGTCAAGGCGCAACAAGCGTTCCAGCGCGGCGAGGTGGCCCTCGCCCAGTGGGTCGAACGGGAAGGCCACCGGCCAGTGCCAAGGGGCCACGGCGAAACGATCACCATCGACGGGAAAATCGAACCTGCGTCCGCGCGTCTCGGGGTATGGGTCTCCAACACCCGCGCTAGACGCGACAAACTCACCGTGGAGCAGCGGGATACGCTCGCTGCGCTGGGGGTCGAGTGGTGATCGGGACCCGGCCCCTGCTGCAGGTGGCACCGCTTGCCCAGGAGACGGTGTCCTCGTTCCTCGGTCGGATAGCAGCCTCCCATGCGATTGACGCGGGCGAACTGCGCTCCTGCTGGCAATGGTCCAACCAGGCCCCACGCATCCCAGGAGTCGCCAGCCCCGCCCCGACGCCGAGATCCTCCTCAACCACGCCGGACGCCGCGTCCTGGCCGAACTGTGCCGCACCAACCCGCAGAACCTGGATCTTCGACCTCGGGCTGGCGGAGGCAGTGGAACGATCGATCCTCGCGGGCTTCGAGATCCGCGACCCGGACCCCATCCTCGGCCTGTCCGAAGTCGCCCTGCGCGGCCGGCGCCTCGCACTCCTCGCCATATTCTCAGAACTGACTGCACATCAGGGTCACTTATGGTGTCACCTTGAGATCGACAGGTCAGCGCCCTCACCGTTTCGGGTGAGGGCCAGTCATCCCACACGCGAGGGCGGGCCCGGCAACGCCGGGCCCGCCCTCGCGTGTGCGGCTGTGTAGTGGTCATCACTGGTGGGCAGACTGCTCGGTCTGCGTCTGCTTGGGGCTGTCCGAGAGCTTGAGCCAGACGACACCGCCGATGATCACGGTGAGCCAGAGGACCTTGACCGGGGTGAGGGTCTCATCGAAGAAGACCGGGCCGAGCAGTGCCGCTCCCACGGCGCCGATGCCGGCCCAGACGGCGTAGCCGATGCCTACGTCGATGGTGCGCAGGGCCAGGCTCAGGGAGAAGAGCGTCAGCAGGAAGAAGACGACCGCGATCAGTGACCAGGAGAGCACGGTGAAGCCCTGGCTGCCTCCCACGGCCAAGGCGTAGGCGATCTCGAAGGCTCCGGCGAGAAGGAGGACCGGCCATGCGCGGGCTCGGTCGCTGTGGGCTGTGACGTTCTCGGTGGCGGTGGCGGTGGCGGTGGCGGTGGGGGCGGCGGTGGTGGACATGTGAGTTCCTTCCTCAGGGACGATCTCGGCAGGGGGGGTGGGGTTGGATTCCGGAGGCGTCAGGCTGCTCCGCTGAGCTGGAGGCCGACGACTCCGGCGATGACGGCGGCAATGCCGAGGAACTTGCGCCAGTCCAGACGCTGCCCGAAGACGAGGGCTCCGAGCACGACGATTCCGACGCCGGAGACGGCGGTCCAGATCGCGTAGCCGACGCCGACCTCGAAGGTCAGCAGCGCCTGGCTGAGGAGGTAGGTGGCGATGCCACCGCTGACCAGCGTGGCGACGGTCCAGCCGGGCCGGGTGAAGCCCTGCGCCCTGCCGGCGGTGATGGCGACGGTGATCTCGAAGACGACGGCGAGGGCGAGGTAGAGCCAGTGCATGACGGGTGTCCTTACGTGGTGGTGGGTTACGAGTGGATGGTGAAGTCGTGGCGGTGCAGGTCGAGGTAGCGGATGAAGGGGGCCAGGCCCCGGTCCACGGCAAGGTGCCGGGCCGCTGCCGCCAGGGGCAGTCGATCGGTTGCGTCGGCGTCGTATCCGGCCCGGTAGTCGAAGCCCCACGCGGCGGCGGTGTCGCGATCGACGGCGAAGTGGACGGCGACGATGCCGTGAGCGGCGGCGACGCGGTAGCACAGGGCACACGGCTCTCCCGTCGCCAGCAGGGTGGCTCCTTGCAGAGCGGAGCGGCCGCGGGCCCGGACGGCCTGGCGCAAGGCGACGATCTCCGCGTGGGCGGTGGGGTCGCCGGTCTCGTGGACGAGGTTCACACCAGGGTCGGAGATCCACCCGTCGGCGGCGACGAGCAGTCCGACGAAGGGAACCCCGCCGGACTCGACCTGGCGGACGCAGGTCTCCACGGCGTCGGCCATCAAAGCGGTGAGCCGGGTCGTGTCGGCGGTCATGCGGCGGCCGCTTCCTGCAGCGCCCGGCGGATCACGCCTTCGGTGGCGACGCCGTCGATGCGCCGGGTGCCGATGATGACCGTGGGGACGACAGTGATGTTCATCCGCGCCGCCCCGGCCAGCGCCTGCCGGTGCCGCTCGGCGTACTCCTGCTCGTCGAGGGCTGCGGCGTAGGCGGCCGGGTCGAGTCCGACCTCCTCGGCCAGGCGGGCCAGGACCGCGCGGTCCCCGATGTCGAGGTCCTCGCGGAAGAAGGCCGTCATCACGCGACGGTGGTAGGCGTGGGCCCGCCCCTGCTCCGTGGCGTACTGGGCACCCAGGAACGCCAACTCGGTGTAGGGCTGCGGCGAGACGGTCGGCAACCGCATCGGCACCTGATGGTGGCGTGCCATCGGGTAGACGGCACGCTCCCATATATCGGGCAGGTACGGGTCCTCCGGTCGCAGCGTGGGTGTCGGATGGGGACGCAGCTCGTGAGCGTGGTGGACGACTTCGACATCGGGCCGGTCGGTGATCGCGCGCTCGATCATCTCGTCGGCGATCAGGCAGAACGGGCAGACGTAGTCCGACCACAGATGGATCTGAACAGTCACGGCGAGCTCCGGTTCCCCGAGACACCCCCGGTGGGTGCGACACCTAGATCGTGTAACTTCACACCGGCGTCAACTTCAAGGAACGGAAGTCGGCAAACGGTTCAGGAGGTCTCATGCGCATCGGTGAGTTGGCGGCTGCCAGCGGCGTCAGCACCCGAGCCCTGCGGTACTACGAGCAGCACGGGCTCATCCGATCCGAGCGCACCCCCGGCGGGTGGCGCGACTTCGACAGCTCCATGGTCGAGCGGGTCGTCATGATCCAGCACCTGTTCGCGGCCGGCCTGGGCAGCTCCACCATCGACGAAGTGCTCCCCTGCATGGAGGCCCCACTCGAAGAACGCAACGGCGCCATGGAGCAGCTGTTCGCCCAGGAGGCCGAGCGCCTGGAGGCCAAGCGACGCGACATCGACCGCGAACTCGACACCCTGCAAGCGCTCCGTGCCGAAACGGCCTTGCCCGGCCAAGCCCCGTGATCAACCCACGAGCCCGAGCAGCGCGTGCCCCTGCCAGCCGAGCGACGCTGCGAGGGCAGCCGTAGCCTGACCCGACCCTCTGAACCTACGCGGCCACAGCATTGGCTCTACTGACGGTCGGCTAGGTGTATTGCCCTGTGAGGTTGGGGACGCGGCTGGCGGGTGGTTGGCCTTTCAGCGCGGTGTGTCCGCGGTGGTGATTGTAGGTGTGTAGCCATTCGCCGAAGGCCGCGCGTCGTTCCCGCTCTGAGCGGTAAGTGCGGGCGTAGGCCCACTCCTCCAACAGGGTGCGGTTGAAGCGTTCGACCTTGCCGTTGGTCTGCGGCCGGTAGGGCCGGGTGCGCTTGTGGACGATCCCAGCCGTGGCCAGGGCAGCGCGCCAGTCGTGAGAGCGGTAGCAGGAGCCGTTGTCGGTCAGCACCCGCTCGACGGTGATCCCGGCCTGGGCGAAGAAGGCGTGGGCCCGCTGCCAGAAACTGGTGGCGGTCTCTTTCTTCTCGTCCGAGTGGATCTCGCTGTAGGCCAGGCGGGAGTGGTCGTCGACGGCTGTGTGCAGGTAGCTGTAGCCGAGGTTGGGGCGGCCGTGACGGGTGCGGGGCCGTGCGGGGTCGCGGTGTGCGGAGCTGTTGCGACCGCCCTGGGCTCTGCCGTGGACCTTGTGTCCGCCGCCGTCGGGGATGTTGCCCAGCTTCTTGATGTCGACGTGGACCAGTTCTCCAGGCCGGTCGCGCTCGTAGCGCCGCACCACGCGGCCCGTGGCCCGGTCCAGGTGGGCCAGGCGGGCCAGGTGATAGCGGGTGAGGACGCGGTGGACGGTGGAGGGCACCAGGTGCAGGAAGTGCGCGATGCGGGCCGGTCCCCACCGGCGCAGCAAACGGACCTTGATGATCCGTCGCTCGGTGCGGGTGGGAGTGCGGCGGGGGCTGTGGTGGGGCCGGCTGGAGCGGTCCGCCAGGCCGGCTTCGCCCAGTCGGCGGTAGCGGTCGGCCCACCGCTGGGCTGTGGTCGGCGAGACCTGGAAGCGCTCGGCGGCCCGTCGAAGCGGCCAGCCGTCCTCGACCACACAGCGGGCAAGACGCAGGCGTCCGGTCTCGGTCAGGGGTGCATTACGGTGGGGCACGAGGGCCTTTCGGTCGGTGTAGACGTCGCAATCCACACCGAACCCGGAAGGCCCTCACCCATTCAAGATCCCTCAGCCGAGACCTGGGTCACCTGTCCACAACCTCCCCGGACAGAACAGCTAGGTGACCTTGAAGGTCGAGGTGCCGGAACTGGTATACGGCTCCGACGCGGCGAAGCACTGTGTGTTGCTGGTGGGCGTCGACAAGGAAGCCCATGAGGTTGCGGGGTGTTTTGCGGCGGAGAGTCAGGTACCAGCATGTGATCGTCAGCCCTGGCGAAGCCGTATATCGGAAGGCCACCGCCAGGCCACCGTAGAAACTCATGCCAATCAGGCCCAACGTGGCCAGGGCCACTTCCGCCAGAGGCAGCTCGGCGTCAGCAGATGGTCCCTGCGTCACGAGCGCGAAGGTGAGCAGCCCGGCGATGCCGATGATGCTCAGGATCGGGGGGCCCATGATGATGGTGCGTGCCGTCTTGCGGTCGCGCTCCAGGAGAGAGAGGGGATCCATGGCTACGCGCGTGACTGCGTCCTGGGTCGCCCTCCGGCCGAACCCCACGAAAACGATCACTATGCTTATGGGAAGTGCCAGGATCCCGCTGCCCACGCCTTCCCTGTAGGCCACGAAACAGCTGATCCCGACCACCAGCGCGACGCTCAGCCAAGAGACACGGACCCGCGCGGCGGGCTCCGGATTGGGCTCTAGGAAAGCGTGAAGGATGCCCAGAACCCAACCAGCGGCCACGACTCCGACCATGGCTACCGGCCAGGGCGACGCGGATGAAGCGATGGCCATCGGTGCGGCTACTGCGATCGCCACCCAGACCGGCACCCCGATCATCAGGGTATGGACGATACGCGGCACGGCTCGATGCAGCTTCCACCATTCGATGTCGGTCGTGCCACCCACGTTGTTCTTCAGATGATCGGCCACGAATTGCAGGCCGCGCTCGGCCTCCTCGGCAGTCCACCGAGTCGCACCCGCGCGGTACGCGGCTGGTACAAAGCCAGCGAGAAGTTGGTTCTCGATCTCGGCGCGTGTACGAGGTGTGCCGGTATCCGGGTCGATGATGAGATCGACGGGGAGTGGGACCCTCGAAATGGGTTCACCGGGGCGGGGGGTGTAGATCTCGGCAGCCAATGAGGCCATGAGGGGAGTGCTGAGCGCGAGAGTGACGGGCCGGGTCACGTCGGACAGCTGTGCCGTGACCGGCTGCCAACGCTGTGCCAGGAAGTCGTCACTGGTGCCTTTGCACAGGCGGGCCCGCACGGTCTCCGCGTCGAGATCTTGCAGTTCGATACCAGCGGCCTCCTCCAACCATACCGGTCGGGCCCCTGCATCGCGCGGTTCGTTCACAACAGCGTTCCGGTAGTCCTCGGTACGGCAAGCAAGAACGATTCCTTGGCCGTCGACCAACCGCTCGTTGATTCTCCGCAGCGTCTCCATCCGAAATCCTTGTTTGATTTCATCGAAGCCGTCCAGCACAGGAAGAATCCGCTGACTTTCGAGCAGGGCCATCGCACGGCTAATCGAGCCGTTCGGTGCCGGAGCGGCCAGGCCCAGGAACGGATAGTCGATCGCCAGCCTGCGGTCCATCCAGGCAAACAGGTCACGTTCCTCCACTGGATTCCAGGACGCCACGGAGAGCAGAACCGGGACAGGCAGCTTGCTGTTCTCTCCACGCAGTGTGAGGAGCCCTCGCACCAGCTGGACGAGCAGCACCGACTTCCCCGCCCCCTTACGCCCCAAGACAATCAGACGGTGTGTGGGGACCCGATTGAAGAACACATCCGCGATCCGCTCGGCACCAGCTCTCCGAAGACCAGTGGGGTCAGCAGCCCACGCATCCGGGTTTGGCGCGCGGCCCGTAGACCAGTTCACGGCCGCCGCACGGACGTCCGCCCAAGGGGCGGTCAAATCCGCAGGTGCCTGTTGCCACGAGACGGTCAAGGCTCCAGGGACGTCCAGCTGCCGCGCTTTCGCCTCGCTTTGCCAGACCTTGCCGACCTCACACGCCAGGTCATCGGCGATGCTGGCCAGCTGCACGCTATCTGCCGCCCCCCGGCGGCTTATCTGGTAGTCCGCCCATGCCACGGCCAATGCGGCGATCCCGACCACCAGGCTCAGAAAGCTCACGCCGAAGCTCAAAACCCCAGCCAATCCAGAGGTATCGAGTCCGGCACTTCGCGCCGCCCGCACCGTCCACACCCCGGCAACTCCGGTCAGGACGAACAGAACGCCCACCCATAGCCAGCGACCCCGCCGACGCTTGCGTTGCGGCTGTGCTCCAAAGCCCCCCATGGAAGGGAGATGCCCGTCTCACAATCTGCCCATTCCTCCCAGACGACAGGGCATCAGCACACGCCGGCCTGCGCTGCGGCGCGACCCCTGCGCTCGCACATGCCCCGCCGTTGCGCTGCAACGGTGCTGCGTCCGCGTCGCGGGCGCCGGCAACACGCCCAACGCGACACTGGCCGGTCCGCCACCGGTGCGGCGCCCCGGTAGGGATGGCGGGTCATACCGGGTCAAGCCGTGCGTCGTCCGGCGATCTCCCTCCTGCTGGCTGCGATGCTGGGCACTGTGGCGCGGATAGGGCGTGGTGTCCTGCGGTGCCTTGACGGTTCGGGTGTTGGCAAGCGGACTCAAGGGAGTGGCTTTCGACGGCGAAGCGAGGACGTACGTCCCGGGGGCAGCGCGCTGCGGGCGAGGCCGCCCGGCGGGCCGCCGCGGCTCTTCGTCTCGTCCCGGCCCCGCCGCCGCGGCGCTGTGAGCCGAGCGATGCGGTCGTCCTTCCGGGGCCTGTGGGGCCGGTCGGGTGGGACCGAGTCGAGGGCGTTGCACAGGTGTCGGTGTGCTTCCGGGTGCCGGGTCTGTGCCGAGGCTGAGGAGCGGTTCAACGCCCTGTGTGCCGAGTCGGTCGTGCAGCGGCGCCGGTTCGACGAGCCTGACCGGTACCCGTATGCCGCCGGGAAGCACACGCTGCACCGCATCGCCTGCCGTCAGGTCGAGCCGTCCGTCGCTCTCGTGGGAGGCGATGACTGTGTGTGGTTGCAGGGCGCTCTGACCGACTTCGCGCACGAGGGCACCACCAACGGCGGGTGGGCGACACACATGCGTGTGATGGAGCCCGGCGAGGTCACCGCCTGGGTGAAGGAGCGCGTCAGTCCGCGCGGTGGCGCCCGCTACCGCCTGTGCCGCATGTGCACGCCCACGCCGCCCGCGGCCGAGTGACGAAGCGTGGAGGCTTGTGGGCCGGGGGCCGTTCGCCCGGCCCGTGTAGTGGTTCCGATGCACGGTGTTGGGGCTCGCTGGCAGCAGTACGCGTGGGAGGGTCAGGCGGCGCGGGGCGGGGGGCTGTGCCGTTTCCAGGGGCTGGTGTAGGCGGCGCCACATCCGGTGCAGTGGGCGAGGTAGAGAGCGGAGGCAGGGGTGTGCGCGGGCGCTGGCACGACCGGGTAGGTGGTGCCCTCGACCACGGTGGTCAGGGCAGGCCACGGGCGTCGGCAGGTGCAGCGCGGCGGGGGGCTGGGATGCTCGCTGGTCATGAGCGGTCCGCTCGGGCCGGGGGCCGGGCGCGGCGGCTGTCGGGGGCCCGGCCGATCTGTCGGGCTACGGCGTCGATCTCGTGGGGGGTGTAGGCGGTGCGGACGCCGGAGATGGACATACCGCTGGCTTCGGCGAGGGCGTCGAGTCCGTAGGCGCGGCGGCCGTGGAACTCCCGTCCGTAGGCGAGCAGGTGGCGGATCTCGCGGTCTGCGGCTTCACGGCGGGCGCGGGCGTTGCCCAGGGCAAGCAGGAGGGCGTCTTCCTCCAGGCCGTCGCACTGGGCCTCAAGGGCAGCCGCGTCCTCGGCGCGGGCTGCTTCGGCCTGTTCACGGGCGTCGTCGAAGCACTCTTCGGGCGTGACCTCACCGGGTCGTGGCAGAGGGGTGCGAATGGCTGCGATGTCGCCGATCACATCCATAATTGCGATGGTCGCAAAACTTTACGGAATGCGCAATCGGTTTGAGGGTGCTCCCTCCCGAACCACTCCCCCGTGAAGGACACTTGAGGATCGGGGAGTTGACCGTCCAGGAGGTGGCGTGCTGCGGGACCAGCGTCTGGTGCAGACGGCAGTGATCGGTCATACGGAGTCGGAGATACCCGTCGTCCTGCCCATGTGGACTGGCGAGGTGGCCGCCTTCCGCCGCGCGCACACGGCGGACACCTTCTGGTGCGGGCGATGGTTGGGCGGACGCGGGGGCCGTCTGACGGTCAAGAGCTATCAGGACCGGGTCTGCCACTTCGCGCATGTGCCCCATCCCGGGCGGGGGCCGTGCCGCCGGGCCGCGTTGGGCGTGGCCAGCGCCGACCACCTCTACATCAAGCAGCAGGTCCTTGCCTGGCTGGCCGGGCAGTCCGTCACCGCGCACGCCCGCCTCCCTGAGGACGTGGAACGGCTCGGCGCCGAGGTGCTCTTCGAGCCCGGCGGATACGGATGCCTCCGGGTTCTACTCGATCCGCACGCCCCACCGGCCTCGGCCACGCCCGGCACGCAGCTGATCCTCGGCCCGCACGTCGCGCACGATCCGCACCGGCTGACCGTCGACGGCTATGTGCTACGCATCCGCTGCGACACGAACGGCACCAGCCGCCGCGTCATGATCGGCACTCAGACACACGACGGCACCCAGTGGTTCGACCTCGACGAGTGCCACCTGAAGCCGTGGGGACTCTCCACCCCGACCACGGAGGAGGTACGGCGCCTGCGCGCCACCGTCCACCCCCTCGGCCCCGTCCCACCCCGCACCGCCTTGGCCGGGCCCTCGGCGCCAGCCCGGCCGGTGGCCGCTCCGCAGGCGCACGACGCCCGCGCGGCGGCGTTCGCCGCCCTGCAGCAAGCAGCCGAGCAAGACCGGTCAGTGCGCGAACTGCGCCACTGCCTCACCCACGCCGAGGCCGCCGAGGCCGGCGGCGCAAGCGCCGAAGAAGACGAACTGCTACGCCGCGCCACCGACCTGCTGCTACGCAAGGAACGCGGTGTGGGCGTCAGCCCGCCGCCCACACCAGCCCGGCGCCGCAGCCACCCGTCACGGCCCCAGCCCCGGCCGACCGGGAGCGGCTCCACAGCAGCCGGCGCAACGGGCCGCCGAGGCGGTAGCGGACCTGCTCGACGTCCTCGACCGGCGCCGCGGCCACTTCCTTCCCGGCGAGCAGCAGCACCTGATCGCCAAACTGGCGGCCACGGCACGCCCGGCCGAACCCTGGCTCACCGGCCGCCAGCGTAAGAAGATCACCCACTGGAAGAACCACACCCCGCAGGCCGCGACGGCACCCGGGAAGCCTCGCCACCGTGCGCCTGCAGGGCGCTGGGGCGCGCCGGATCCCCGCCGAGGCGGTCTCCGCCGGGCATGTGCAGGACTGAGGGACGAGTGGCTCGCTTCCTGAGATCCGTCGAGCGGGCTGGCCGGGCTCGACGTCTCGCTTGACGGCCTGGCGGCAATACGGGTTGCGCTGACCGGTGGCCGCGGCGGGAAGTACCGCGTACCTCACTCAGAACTGAGGCGCGGTCACCACTTCGGAGAATGCCACTACGCCAAACCCGCCACAGAGGCGGCGCTGCACCCGTTGCTCGAGGTGTTCGGCCAGATCTGCAAGAAGTGCACGATCGTCGAACCGGGCGCCGCCGATGCGCTGTGGCGGGCGGTGGCCTTCGCCGCAGGACGGCGGGACCTGCTGAACCATGCACTCAAGGGCACCGAGGGACACACGTGGCTCAGCTACGCGCGGCAGGCCGCACGGATGACCGCCGCCGATGACGCTGACGTCGACGAGCCGCCGGTCGGCCGGCTCGGAGGAGCGCCACGCCCTGGATCAGGCCACGGCCTGCGTCGACGCCCCGGCACGGGAACGCGATCGCCTCTACAGGCCGGAGCCGCCACTAGATCTGTGGCAGCTGGAGTCCGGGGTGTGGCTGGCAGCGCGCTCGCGAGGTGTGACCGCAGCGCGGTCGGTCGAGGCTGTGCAGCGCGCGGCCTGACGGGAGCTGCAGGGGGCACGCGTCGCCGACGTCGCCAGGCTGCCAGCGTCACGCCTGGACGGCGGCGACTTCTCCAGTCCCGCTGTGTGGCAGATGTGGAGCTGGCCCTGGGGCGGCCGTCCGCGGTCGCTGATGGCTGCGCCCGGTGGGAGGCCGAGTTCACCGCTGAGTCGCCCGACACCTCCGCGCGGCTGCTGCTGGACCACGACTGGCCGCTGACCGCCGCGCGGGATGCGGCGATCGCCTACCTGACCGCTTCCCCTGTGCTCGGGCCCGCGGTCCCATTCGGCTACCGCCAGGTGGGCGACTACATGTCGTCGAGCGGAGGGGACACCGCCGGGCCGTTCCTTCGCAGCGGTCATCGCCGCGCCGGGCCACATCGTTGGCAAGCTGGAGGCAGAGCAGGCCACCCAGCCGGCACACCACGCCCGCCGGTTCGTGTCCGGGGGTGAGCTGGTCGGCGGTACGGCCGCCCACGAGGCGGCCGAGGCGTTGCTGCGTACAGCCTCCCCCCGGACCTGCTGTTCGAGGTGAACGCCTGGACCGGCTTTCTGGACGCCTTCGTGCACTTCGGGGACGGCACGACCCGGATGAAGGACCTGTCCACCTCGGTGGTCGCGCTGCTGGTCTCGGAGGCGTGCAACATCGGCCTGGCCCGGTGGTGAACCGTGGCTACGAGGCCCTGACCCGGGCTCGGCTCGTGCACGTCGACCAGTACTGCCTGCGGGCCGACACCATCGCCGCGGCGAACGCGCGGCTGATCGCCGCCCAGGCCGCCGTGTCCATCGTCAAGTTCTGGGGCGACGGGCTGCTCGCTTCGGTGGACGGGCTGCGGTTCGTCGTCCCCGTCCGTACGGTCAGCGCGGCGCCTTCGCCGAAGTACTTCGGGTTCAAACGGGGCATCACCTGGCTCAATGCCGCCAGTAAACGACCAGGTCGCGGGCATCGGGCAGATGGTCGTCCCCGGCACCCCGCGCGACTCCCTGCGCATTCTGGACGCGCTGCTGAACCTGGACGGCGGCGTGAAGCCGGAGATGGTGGCGACCGACAACGCCTCGTACTCCGACATGGTGTTCGGCTGTTCAAGATCCTCGGCTACAACTTCATCCCGCGATTCCGCGACCTGGACGACCAGCGGTTCTGGCGGGCTATAATGCCCGGCGTCGAGACGGGCCGTACGGCGCGGTGGAGGACCTGGCCCGCAACCGCGTCAACCTGAACAAGGTGATCACGCACTGGCCGGACCTGCTGAAGGTCGCCGGTTCCCTGCTCGCCAACCAGGTTCGCGCCTACGACCTGCCTGCTGCGCATGCTCGGGCGCGACGGCCGCCCGACCCTGCTGAACGCCGCGTTCGCGGAGTACGGGCGAATCGCCAAGACCGAGCACCTGCTGCGGGTGGTCAACCCGGTGGACGACAGCTACCGGCGGCAGATGAACCGGCAGCTCACCGTCCAGGAGTCCCACCACAAGCTCGCCCGCGACGTGTGCCACGGCAAGCGCGGCACCATCCACCAGGCGTACCACGACGGCATGGAGGACCAGCTCGGCGCGCTCGGCCTGGTTCTCAACGCCATCGTGCTCTGGACCACCCGCTACCTGGATGCCGCCGTCGAGCAGCTCCAGGCCGAGGGACACGAGATCCGGGAGGAGGACATCGCCCGGCTCTCCCCGCTCAAGCACCGCAACCTGAACCTGCTCGGCCGCTACAGCTTCACCGCCTCCACTCCGGCCGCCGGGTCTCTGCGCCCGCTACGCGACCCGGACGCGGTGGAGTTGGACGAGGATGACGAGGGCGAGGCGGGAGCACGCTGATCTATACGGTGCCCTTGATCGTGGCCCGCAGTGCGCGGCAAGAGCGCGGGCTTCCATCGTCTGGACCGGGGCTGCGGAATCGGCCTTGGGGAACAGCGGTTGCCGCCAAGTCGATGATCATGGACTTGACGCCGGGCGTGGGGCCGGTTGTGCGGACAGTCGCTGGAGCCATTCCGTCAGAAGTTGCTGTTCGGCCTGGCTGAGGGCCTTCTGGCCGGGCAGCGCCGCGTGCAGGGCACGGGCAGCACCGCCCGGCCCTGGTTCCTCCACAGCCGGTTCCTGGGTGGTGATGGTGGTGATCATCGATTCGCGCAGGGCGACAAGGAGCGCGGGGTCTCGCTCAGGCTCGGGGATGGACTGCCAGGTCAGGACGGCGCCGCTGGCGGTGGCGTGGACGATCTGGGCCGCGAGTCCCTCTTCCACGCGCAGGAGCCCCGCGCCGGCGATGCGGCGAATGCGGTCCATGAGGTGTTCGAGGCCGATCCGGAACACGGTCGTGGACCGGGCGGGTTCGCCGTACATCAGTGCGTACAGCGCGGGGTTGGTCAGTCCGAACTCGACCACGGTGTCCCAGCCGTCGCGCAGTTCCTTGACCGGGTCCTGCGGTGTGCGTTCGATCTGCCGCTTGGCTGCCAGGAACCGGGTGAAGCCGTCCTCGGCCACCGCATCCAGCAGCCCCTTCTTGTCGCCGAACAGCCGGTAGAGAGCCGGCGGCTGCAGTCCGGCGGCGTCGGCGACCGCCCGGGTGGTGACCGCGTCGCGACCCCCGCTCTCCAGCAGGCCGGTCGCGGCCCCGATGATCCGGCGACGCGTCTGCTCCCGCGCGGCGGTGCCGGGGTCCGCGGCGCGCCGAGTGAGGGTCGGTTCAACAGGCATGGATCAACGATAGCGCCCTCGGGACAGCATTGATATCACCGTTATCCGCTTCACGTTGACATCGATAGTATCGGTGGTGCCGTTTTATGAGTTTCATTGGAAACATCAGGACGAGGAGAACCGCCATGTCCGACCGTTTGCGGATCATCGGGGTGGAAGAGACCGTCGTCGTACCGGCCGTCTACGAGGCGTACCAGCGGGCCGGATCGCCACAGATCTTCTCGCGTGGCTTCGGGGACAGCCCGATCGCGAAGAACCTGCACGAGGTCAGCGAGCAGCGGCTGGCCCACATGGACGACCAGGGCATCGACGTCGCCGTGCTGTCCCTGTCGTCTCCGGGCGTGCAGGACCTGCCCGAGGCCGACGCCGTGACGGTGGCGCGCGAGGCCAATGACCAGCTTGCCGAGATCGTTGCTTCCCGGCCCGCTCGCTTCCAGGCGTTCGCCGCGATTCCCACCCAGTCGCCGGCTGCGGCCGCGGCCGAGCTGGAGCGCGCGGTGGTCGAACTGGGCTTTCCCGGGGCCATGCTGTACGGGCGTACCGGAGACAAGCTGGCCGACCACCCGGACAACGACGAGCTGTACGCGATGGCCGAGCGCCTCGCCGTGCCGCTGCACTTCCACCCGCAGACACCGGTCCAGCCCGTCATCGACGCCTACTACTCCAACCTCCCCGAGCCCATGGGCCCCGTGCTGGCCGGCGCCGGGCTCGGCTGGTACTACGACCTCGGCGTCCAGTACCTGCGCATGATCTTCTCGGGGGTCTTCGACCGGTTCCCCGACCTGCAGGTGATCGCCGGGCACTGGGGCGAGGTCGTGATGTTCTACCTCGACCACACTGTCGTGTGAGGGCTCAGGACATGCCTGACGCTGTGTAATCAAGTCACTCTTGACAGTGACCGAGGTCGTCTCGACTCTGATGTCGTGGAGAAAGACGCGGTTGACCAGCGGCATCGTGACTGGCTGGTCGAACAGAGGTACCGGGCGGTTCTTGAGGTACTGAACGGGGCACCGGTCACCGAGGTTGCCGTCCGCTACGGGGTCTCGCGGCAGTCGATCTATACGTGGAAGGCCAAGCACGCCGCTGGCGGCTTCGCCGCTCTGAAGGAACTGTCCCGACGGCCACGGTCGAGCCCGACGCGACTGCCGGCCGAGGTCGAGGCACTGGCCTGTGAGATGCGCCGGGCCCATCCGCGGTGGGGAGCCCGCAGGATCGCCCACGAGCTCGCTCGCGCTGGCGTGCCCTCGCCGCCTTCGCGGGCGACCGTTCACCGGGTGCTGGTCCGCAACGGCCTGGTCCGACGTCAGAAACAGCAGCATCGGCGCAAGTACAAGCGGTGGCAGCGCGAGGCCCCGATGCATCTGTGGCAGCTCGACCTGGTCGGCGGGATCTTTCTGGCCGACGGCCGTGAATGCAAGATGCTCACCGGCATCGACGACCATTCCCGGTTCGTCGTCGTTGCCGAGGTCCTGGCCGTGCCCTCAGGGCGGGCCGTCGCGGACGCCTTCGTGCGGGCGATGCGGACCTACGGAGTGCCGGCCGAGGTCCTGACCGACAACGGCAAGCAGTTCACCGGTCGATTCACCCGGACCGGCCCGACGGAAGTCCTGTTCGAACGAGTCTGCCGGGAGAACGGCGTCACGTCGAAGCTGACCAAGCCGTACTCACCGACGACAACAGGGAAGATCGAACGGTGGCACCTGACCTTGAGGAGAGAACTCCTCGACGCCTCGGGCCCGTTCCTGGACCTGCCCACCGCGCAGAACGCCATCACTGAATGGGTGCACGCCTACAACCACTCCCGACCGCACCAGGCGCTGGAGATGGCGACGCCGGCGAGCCTGTTCCGGCCAGCCTCGCAGCCCGAGACGACCACCGTCATCCCGCGTCCGCGCCAGGCCGCGGCAAAGACGGCCTCGCCCACGGCGGATCCTGCGGAACCGCTTCTCATGCCGTCCGCCGGGGCGCTCGAGTTCGACACCGTCGTGGCCGCCAGCGGCCAACTCGCGGTCCTGCCGTCCGTCCAGCGAATCAAGATCGGCGCTGCCCATGGTGGCCAACGGGCACATGTCTGGGTGGACGAGTACAGCGTCCACGTCTTCGTCGCCGGACAGCTGGTCAAGACCGTTCCGTCGAACCTCGACGCGGACGACCTTCACACCCTGCGACTTCGAGGAGCACGGCCGGCCGGGCCGCCGCCGGCCACCGCGGCAGCGGAGGGACTGAAGGCACTGCCCGACTACGCGGCCGTCGACGTCGACCGCAGCCTCGACCATGAAGGCAAGACGACGCTGGGCGGACAGAAGATCAAGATCGGGGCAGAACTCGCCAAACAGCGGGTCACCCTGCGACTGGACGGACATCTCCTGCACGTCATCCACGAAGGGTTGCTGGCCAAGACACTGCCTTCCCCGCTCCCCGCCGACACGCGAAGGAAGCTCCACGGAGCCCGCGTCGCCGACACCGAACTTCCGGCGACCGCCCCCGGGCCGATCAGCGTCGAACGAAAGGTTCCGCGCGATGGCGTGGTGATGGTCGCCCGCCAGAGACTGCGCGTCGGGCGCACCTACGCGGGGAAGATCGTCACGATCTACGTCGAGGACACTCACTTCCGTGTCACCCTCGACGGGGCTGAGCTGGCGCTCCACCACCGCAAAGACCAGCACCCGGTCACCCGCTGGAAAGCGAAGATCCACGCCCCCAAGACCTGATCCCTGTCCAGCAACTCCTGGAACTATCAACCATGTCCTGAGACAGTCACGAATGTCTTGGGACGGAAGCGTCCAAGATCTTCTGAGACCTCACACCACAACCACACCGGCTTCTTCGGTGAGGCAGGCGGTCTGCTGTCCTGTGACAGTTGATCTTCCTCTTTGTCACTGAATCTTGCTCAAGCTCGGCTTGTTGCCACTACGGTTTACTCGATTGGGGCGGGGTGACCGGGTGAGCACTGCGGGTGCGTTAGGCAGTTTCGTTTGGATCAGCCGGTCGTTGGTCTGGGTGTGCCGTTGACTGACGCGCAGTGGGCGCGGATCGAGCCGTTGCTCCCGGACCGGACGCCGAGGCGCGGTGGTCGGTGGCGGGACCATCGGGAGGTGATCGACGCGATCGCCTTCAAGTTCCAGACCGGAACCCAGTGGGTGCACCTTCCGGAGAAGTACGGCAACTGGCGAGGCGTCTACAACCGGCTGCGTATGTGGGCCGTCGACGGCACCTGGGAGCGAGTGTTCACCGCTCTCATAGCCCAGGCCGACGCGGACGAGGACCTGAACTGGGCCGTCTCTGTGGACTCCACGATCGTGCGAGCACACCAGCACGCTGCCGGGGCCCGCAAAAGGGGGCCCCGGCTGGAGAACCGGCCGACCACGCCATCGGCCGGTCCCGCGGCGGGCTGACCACGAAGATCCACCTCGCGGCCGACGGCGACTGCCGGCCCCTGGCCTTCGTCCTCACGGCCGGCCAGGCCGGCGATGCACCCGCCTTCGGCGAGGTCATGGCCCGTCTGCGCGTTCCCCGCCGACGTGGACGACCTCGCACCAGGCCGGACGTCGTCCTGGCCGACAAGGCGTACTCCTCACGTGCGATCCGCGAGCATCTACGCCAGCGCGGCATCCGGGCAGTGATCCCCACCCGGGCGGATCAGCGCGGCCACCGGCTGCGTCGCGGCAGACACGGTGGGAGGCCACCCGCTTTCGACCGTGACGCGTACAAGCAGCGCAATACCGTCGAGCGGTGCATCAACCGCCTGAAGCAGTGGCGAGGGATCGCCACCCGCTACGAGAAGACAGCGGTCATCTACCTGGCCGGACTCCACATCGCGGGCATCTTCCTCTGGTCCGCTCGGTGATCCAAACGAAACCGCCTAGAGCGTGACACCGCCGGAGGCGGATTCACGCTCCGGTTCGGCGGCACTGGAGGCCACGAGCGGGTTGTTCCGTTGGGTCAGTGCCGTGGGCTGGCGTGGGAGGAGGCAGCTCCGGTACGGACGTTCCGCTGGTCGCGCGGACTCGGGCATTTCCCAGGCTGGTGGTGGGCCGCATCGACTGGACGTCATGTGGGGTTCGAGTCGTGGCTGGAACAGGACCGGCTGATCCTGTTGGACTTCGATCCGGATGTCGTGGGGATCGCTTCGCAGCCGTTCTGGCTGCACTGGCACGACGGGAAAGAGAAGCGGCGCCACGCCCCGGACTACTTCGTACGGCTCGCCGACGGCCGTGCTCGCGTGGTCGATGTCCGTGCCGAGGACCAGGTCGACGAGCGGACAGCTGAGGCGTTCGCAGCCACCGAGCGGGCCTGTTCGGCGGTCGGCTGGGAGTTCAGGCACGTCGGTGTCCCGGACCCTGCGCTGATGGCAAATCTGCGGTGGCTTGCCCGCTATCGGCATCCGCGCTGCGCCGGCAGACGTGAGATCGCAGCCCGGCTACAGGAGACCTTCGCAGCACCGACGCCGTTGCTGACGGGAGCCGAGGACGTCGGGGACCGGCTGGCGGTGTTGCCCGCGCTGTTTCATCTGATGTGGAGGCAGGAATTGGTGGCCGATCTCGCGCATGAGCGACTGGGCCCCACCACACTGGTGAGGGCCGCTGGCTCAGCGGGGGGCTCGTCGTGAACGCGGGGCGTCGGCCGCGGCGGCCTGTGGGGGTGTCGATCGGTGATCGAGTGCGAGTGGCCGGGGTTCTGCACACGGTGATCGCGGTGTCCGGCACGACCGTGCGTCTGGCGGACACGGATGGTGCGGTCACCGATATCGGCCTGATCGAGTTGTCGGCGGCCGACGATTTCGAGGTGGTACGCGCGTCGTCGCGGACACCGGTTCCGCCGGCGACGCCGTTGGAGGGGCTGCCGGAGGCAGTGGCGGCGGAGGCGTTGTGGTGGGAACAGCACATCGTGGAGGTGATGCGCGGGGTTCCGCCGCAGGCGCCTGCCGGCACGAGGCCGAAGCCGGAGTACGACCCGGCAGTGGTGTCGCTGACCCGCCGCGAGCAGGCCAAGGCAGCGGAACTGACTGCTGCGGGGCGGCCGGTGACGCCAAGCGCGATCGCCAAGCGACGCCGCCGCTATGAGGCCCACGGAGTGGTCGGGATGGCCGACCACCGGTCCGCCAAGCCCGTCAGCGCGCACGGCCGGGTGGACCCGCTGGTGGTGGAGGCGATGCAGAAGGCGATCGCCGAGGCCGCCCGGGATTCCACCCGGACGGCGACCTACCTGTTCTGGAGGACCGGTCAGATCCTCGACGAGGATCACGGCCGGGGCTCGGTGGAGCTGCCGTCCCAGCGCAGTCTCTACCGGCTGCTGGAGAAACTGTCGGCGGGCAAGCACACCACCGGATCGGCCCGCACCCGCCGGTCGCTGGCGGACCGTCCCCACGGGCCGTTCGGCGAAAGAAGTGCGACGGCACCGGGCGAGCTCATGCAGATGGACTCCACCCCGCTGGACGTGCTGGTCCGCCTGGACGACGGGGTCCCCGCCCGAGTGGACCTGACCGGCATGATCGATGTCGCGACCAGAAGCCTCACCGCGGCGGTGCTGCGGCCGACAACCAAGTCCGTGGACGCCAGCGTGTTGCTGGCCCGCACCGTCACTCCCGAGCCGATGAGGCCCGGCTGGGCCCAGGCGCTGGCGATGTCACGCTCGGCGTTACCGTTCAGGCGGCTGCTGGACATTGACGCTCGAATGGAGCACGCCGCCGCCCGGCCAGTCATCGTCCCCGAGACCATCGTGGTCGACCAGGGGAAGGTGTTCATCTCCCGCAACTTCCGGGCCTCCTGCAACTTTTTGGGCATCAACTTCCAGCCAGTTCACGACGCCTCGGGCTGGGAGAAGGGCCATATCGAGCGGATGCTGGGGTCCGTCGGAACTCTGTTCGCCCAGTTCCTGGCCGGATACACCGGCTTCAACGCCGAACGCCGCGGCCGGCACGTCGAACAACAGCCGCTCTGGCCCTTGCTGGAGCTGCAGGAACTCCTGGACGAGTGGATCGTGGTCTGGCAGAGCCGGCCCCACGACGGACTGCGCGATCCCCTTCACCCCGGGCGGATGTTCAGCCCGAACGAGAAGTACGCCGCTCTCGTCGAGACGGCCGGCTATGTCCCGGTCGCGTTGTCGGCTGATGACTACATCGAGCTGCTGCCCGCGACCTGGCGGGCGATCAACGCCTACGGCGTGAAGATCAAGCACCGGACTTACGACGACCAGGCCCTCAACCCGCTGCGGCAGCAGCGGTCAGGCGTCAAGGACCGCAAGGATCTCTGGGAGATCCACTACGACCCCTACGACGTGTCCCGCATCTGGGTCCGTGACCACTGGAACGGCGGCTGGATCACCCTTTTCTGGAAACAACTGCACCGCGTTGCCGCCCCGTTCGGCGAACTGGCCTGGGACCACACCCGCCGCACCCTGCCCGGAGCGAGTGAGGAGCAACTCGCCGATGCCGTCGCCGACCTGCTGCGACGCGCCCATCAGGGATCCGCTGACCGTGGTGACCCAGGCACCAGGGCCAGGCTCAGCCGCCGGGACCGGCGCGTCGCAGCCCGCACCAAATCCAGTCCGCCCTCCACCCCAATCGCGCCCGAGGCTCCCCCTGCCGACCGCGTTGCTGACGGGGAAGCGGGCCAGGCCGACGACGCTCCCGAGGAGAACATCGCCAAGGTGATACCGATGCCGATCTTCGACCCGTTCACCGAAGCGGACAAGCGGTGGTGAGCCAGGAGCCAGGGCAGGGTGGGAATCCCACAGATGGGTACGGGCATCTGCAGCTGACCACCCTGCCGGGCTGGCGCGGGTTCGCCACCGAGATACCCGCAATGCCGGAGCTGCTGCCCGAGGCGATCTGGTCGGGTCTCGCGGACGACAAACGAGCCTGCTACGACGATGACCGCATCGACCACCACTCACGGTTGCTGGTGGTCCAGACTCCCACGATCCGCCAGGTCATCACCTCGGGCCGCCGCCTGATCCAAATGAACAAGAACGCCCACTACGGACGATGCGGCCTGATGGTCTCAGGCCCTGCCAGAACCGGCAAAACCACCGCGCTGACCCAGCTCGGCAAGACCGTCGAGGTGATCCACCGAAGGCGTCACCCGAACTCCTCCAGCGACATCCCGGTCATCTACATCACCGTCCCACCCGCCGCCACCCCCAAGATGATCGCGATGGAGTTCGCTCGGTTCTTCGACCTGCCGATCTCCACCAGGAGCAACATCACCGACATCGCCGACGCGGTCTGCGGCGTCAGTACGGACGCCCACGTGACCCTCGTCGCGGTCGACGAACTCCACAACCTCAACACCGCCACACGCGCCGGCGCCGAAGCCTCCGACACCCTGAAGTACTTCTCCGAACGCATCCCGGCCACCTTCGTCTATGCCGGAATCAGCCTGGAACGCACCGGACTGCTCTCCGGCCCTCGCGGAGAACAGATCGCCGGCCGGTTCGGCATGGTCCGCACCGGACCGTTCGGCCAGGACCAGCAGTGGACCGCGCTGATCGCAGCCCTGGAGGACAGCCTGAGGCTCCACCGCCACCGGCCCGGTGCCCTCACCCGACTCGACCGCTACCTGCACCAGCGCACCCACGGGATGATCGGAAGCCTGCTCTGGCTAATCCGCGGCGCCGCCATCAATGCCGTCCTGGACGGCACCGAGAAGATCACCAAGAAGAGCCTCGACACCGTCGACGCCGACTTCACTTCCCAATCCCCACGGCCACCCGCCACGTGATCAATACCCATGCTGCCCCGAGAACGAGCCGAGAGGATCCTCACCCTGCACGCGGCCGGATGGCCGGTGCAGGCCATCGCCGACCACATCGGCCACAGCCACCAAACCGTCCGCGACTACATCAACGGCCGGAGAACGCCAGGGACTCGGGCCCCACGGCCAAGCCTGCTCGCCGAACCCCTCGCCAGCTACTGCCGTCAGCGGCTCGCCGAAGATCCGCACCTGCGGACCAGCGTTCTGTTCAAAGAAGTAGCCGACCTCGGCTTCCAGGGAAGCCGAGCAACCTTCTATCGCGAACTGAAGCGCCGACACCGCCTGCTGGTCCCGGCGGACCGCCAGGAAACCAACTCGCAGGAGGAGCCTCCCCGGGCCCCATCCGGGATGTCCCGCACACTCACTCGCAGGCACGAGCGGACACCGGTGCTGCCACAGCGAGTCCCTCCGATCGCAGGAGAAACCCTCAACTCCTACCTGGCCCGCATCGCCCAGGCCAACCACCTCACCGCCATCGAGGTACTGGCAGTACTGCCCACCTGGTTCTCCACGAAGACCAACAACATCGACGACCGAGCCCAGCACCACATGCTCGCCCCCGCAGCCACCCACGCCCTGCACGAACTCGCTCACCTCACCAGCACCACTCCCGTCGGCCTGGCTCGCGCACTCCCCGCCTTCGGCACCGACGAAAGCCCCGTCCGGGCCACGACCGCCTGCCACCGGTGCACTGCCCGCCTCGGCATCCACCAGCCCGTCCCCGTCCACCTCCCGATTCACCACAAGGTCTGCACACGGCACGGAATCTGGCTCAGCGATCTCGGAGAACCCCACCTCGACCTCTCCATATGCCTCGAGATCACCACCGCCCAACACCGGGCGAACCGCCTCCTCCGCCGCTTCACACCCCAGCAGCTCACCCTCGCCCACCAGAGCGCGGTCGAAGCCGTCCCATCCTGGCCGGCCTCCCCAGCCACCGTCCCGCACCACTGGAGATACCGGCTCCTCGCACTGCAGACCCACAATCACCAACGCGGCGTCCCGACCGACCTCGACGCCTACACGCACGCAGCGATCTACCCCGACGCCCTCGAACTCGCCGCATCAGTGCTCGCCAAGCATCCTCACGATCCAGCAAGATCCACTGGCGAGAGCTCTCCGCATCTCCGAACGACGGCACCCACGGTTCACGGCCACTTCGCCACTCAAGATTCCTCGTCGCAGGTCAGAGCGACCGCGTCAAGGACGACTCGGTGACACAGGACATCTGCGGCAGCCCCTGGCGGACTACTTCAAGCAGAACTTCTGGGTTGCCGGCAGTGGCACCAACAGCCCCCGTTACTTGCGCTGGACCGCCGAAGTGATGGGAACCGACCGGATGCTGTACTCCACCGACTACCCCTTCACCTTCGGCTTCCGCCCCGGCGGCTTCCCCTACGTCGACACCAGCAACGGCGAAGCCCGCTCCTTCCTGGAGAACTCGCCCTTCACCGACGAGCAGAAGGCCGACATCGGCCACCGCAACTGGGAACGCCTCACCGCCCGCGCCAAGCGCCTGACGGTCTGAAGCGCCACCTACAGTGGCCAGCCGGAGCACCACCGCGCGCTCTGGCCGGCCCTCACGGCCCCACCGAGGCGGACCTCGGCCCACGCCGGATCCGGGGCGAACGCGGTCGTCACCATCCCCGCCTGGCGGCTTCCTGCGCTCTGGGGCAGGCCCCCGCCTGTCGTCAAACGATCGAATGACGACAGATCGCGCTCTGGTCTGCGGCGGGGGCGGCACCGCGGACCGCACTCCGGCAGGGGAAGGGGAACGGCCGTGCCGTCGGCTGCCGCCGCCCAGCTGATCAGCGGTTGTTGCTCGGGCGGTAGACGCTGAGGTCACCGTAGGCCGACAGAACTCCGGCCAGGTCACCGGGTTTGTGCCGCAGGGTGGTGTCCAGGAAGGCGAGAGTGGTTGCGGCGACGACGCGGGGCTCTCGGTGCGGCCCAGGGAGCCGACTATCGAGGGCACCGGCGGCAGGTACAGGGGGCCGTCCATGAAGGTGAGGTGTGCGGCGCGGGGGATGGTGAGCCGGTAGCTCGTCGCGGTGCTGAGCTCGAGGGCCTCGGTGAGGCGGGGTATGTACTGCGGGTCGGCTGCGGGGGTGATGGCCTGGGTGAGCGCGAGCGTCGGCTGGTGGAGGGAGGGGGAGGTGGGGCCGTGGGGGTAGCCGTCCAGATCGATGACGGCGTCGAACCGATGGTCCTGCCGGGCTGCCTGCAGGGCGGCGGCACCACCCATGGAGTGGCCGGTGACCGCGACCCGGCCAGTGTCCAGGCGTCCGGTCAGCGGGCCGGCGATGTCACCTCGGCCCAGACGGCCCAGCTGAGCGAGGACGAAGCTGAGGTCGGCGGCCCGAACAGCCGTCCAGTCGGCCGCCAGCTTGTTGTCCTTGTCCCGGTCGCCGGTGGAGGTGGTCTTGGTGTGAATCGTTCGGCCGTCGGTGAGGACGACGGCGGCGGAGTCGTACGGGTGGTCGAGGGCGGCGACCACATAGCCGTTGCTGGCCAGTTCCTCCGCCCAGGCGGTGTTCTGGGTGCGCACTCCGCCCGATCCCGGAGAGAACAGAACGACCGGGAACCGTCCACCCCTGTCGGCCACCGGGGCGTTGAAGACCGAATGACTGTGGGCACGTGGGACGCCGTCGAACAGGAAGCCAGGCACGCCGACCACGCGGGCGAGGGCATCGGAAACGGTGCGCGCCTCGTGCTCCGTGCGGCCGAGGTACTGGGCCCGCTGCGCGCCTGCGGGGCTCTTCTGCGCGGGATACCAGAGCTGGACCACGACCGTGCGCCGGTCGTGCGGATCGGCGGTGAAGGTCTCGGAGCGGCGTGGGTCGGTCCACTGCACCACGCGGGTGCCGACCGCGAAACGGCCCGAGGGCTCGGGGAACACCGGTATGGGAAAGGCCCAAGCGGCCACCGGGCCCGTGGCGATCAGGCCGACGCAGGCCACCGACCCGGGCAGGGCCAGCCACCATCGGGCCCGCCACGCCGGCCGGCCGGTTCGTCGTCGCAGCAGAGGCACGACGGCGAACGGCAACGCGACGGCAGCGCCTGCCAGTACTGGCAGCATCTGCCAGCGGATCCCCACCACGCTCAGCACGATCGCGGACAGCACGAAAACCGATCCCGCCGCGATCGTGACGCGTGGGCGGACGGCAGGCGGAAGCCAGCGCGCCACCACCAGCGCGACGGCGCCCAGCAAGACAAGGACTTCCAGAAGGGACATTTACAGTCCCATGATGATCTCGGTCACCCGGCCATGCTCGGCGCCGGGTCCGCGCCGCCACATCGCCCTTGGGTCGCCATCGTGTACGACCGGAGTCGCAGTCCGAGGCACGCCCATGTGAGCGGCCTTGCGACCGTGGGGGGTGGCCGGGCTCCTCCTGCGGCCGTACTTCCGTACGATTCCTGCAGACGGTGGACTCATACGTTTCCGCTGGATCGCGGCCTACCGTGACAGGGCCGCGGTACGTGCGGGCAGCGCGGGTCTTACGCTCCCGTACCCGACCCGGCTCCAGCTCTGTACGCGGTGGCGGCCCCGGCTGGGGCCACTATGACGCTGAATCGACAGGGACGTGTGTCGCCCGCATCCTCGTGCCCGTCTTCCTCCAGCCCGGCGAGGCCCCCACCGACATGGTCGCCTCCGCCAGCTTCCGCCCCTTGTGGCCGTGCTCCAGGGCCTGCGCTCGCACTGATCCGCATCGCGGGAAGCCGCTGGGCTGTCGGGGAATGCTTCCAGACTGCGAAGCCTCGCCGAGATCCGACGCCTGATCACCCGCCTCACAAACCGCCGGCCGACACCGGTCGACCACATCCCGCACTGGTCGACCTGGCGACGACGACGCCAGCACCAAGCCCGCAACAGCCACTACAAACGACGCGGACACAGCCCCTGAAAACTACCCAGCAATCAGAACGAACACCGTTGTAGTACCAACCCACGCCTCCCCCGCAGTGCTGACCGCCCGCCGCTCGAAGAGGCGGTGACAGGCACTCATCCACCCTTGCACGGATACCGTGCAGCCACACCGGAAGGGTCACCACCCACCATGACCACCCAGCCCCCGGCCAGACCCCCCGAGCCCACACCGGAACCGGAGCAGCGGCGCTCTCTGTCGATCGGGCACAGGCCTTGCAACGCATCGATCCTCGGTGGAACGCTCCCTGGCCGGTCTCCCGGCGACGGACGTATCACCGCGCCCTGGTACACGTTCGGCAGCATGGTCCCGTCAACGCTCGGCAGGATGTCCTGGCACCGGTCTCGCCTTGGGCGAGTGGCTCCATGAGCAGTGTTCCCGGTTCGACGAACTCCACATAGGCCGGCAGCGTCTGCTTGCGGATCTCGGGATCCGGCCCGCGCACGCCCGCTCGGCACGCACCCGCCGCAGGAACCTTGCTCAGGCTTTCCAGGGTTCGGCTTCGTCGGGGTCGCAAAGGAGCGGTGGCGCCGGCCAGTTGGTGGAGAGTGCGGTGTTGGTACGGTACTTCCTGTGATCCGCACCGACCGACGTCCCGGCCGCTGATGGGTGGAGGCGATCTGCGCGCGGCGATCGTCCGCGCGTGCCTCCGCGGGGGCAGCGGCGGCAGCCCCACCGCGGTGCTGGACGATGCTCCGTTGAGCGACGGAGAGTGCCGTCGGGTGCCGGTGCTGCTGGGCACGTCGCACGCCGTCTTCGTCTCCGTGAACGCATCTCACCCCGGCGGCGGTCCCGGCGTTTCCCTTCGCTTCTTCACCGCCGAGGGGGAACTGCCCGCGTGCGGCCATGGGACGGTCGCCGCCCTGGCCTTCCTGGCCGGGCGCGCCGGGGGCGAGGAGTACCGGGCCACCCTCCGTGCGTCGGGGCGTACCTTCGCCGGCTGGTCCGTACGGGAGGGGGCGCAGGTCCACGCCCGGTTCGAGGCCGGCCCCGTCGATCTGCGCGAGCCCACGGGGACCGAGTGCGACCTCGTCCTGCCCGCACTCGGTGTCACCCCGGACACGCTCGCTCCAGGCATCCGCGTCGCCTCGGTGGGGCGGTTGCGGCTGCTGGTCCCCTTGAGTTCGCCCGCCACTCTAGCCGCGCTCGCCCCGGACCTCGAACGACTCCGTGCCGCCTGTGACCGCCTCGGCTTCCTGGGTTGCTACGTCTACTCCGTACCGACGTCCACGGGCCGCGTCGCGGCCCGGATGTTCGCCCCGTCGATCGGCGTCCCGGAGGACATCGCCAACGCCAACAGCACCGCCTGTCTCGCCGCGCACCTGGCCGGTCGGGGCTTCACCGACATCGCCGTCGACATGGGCGACGCGCTCGGCAGCCCCTCCACGATCACCGCCACCGCACGGTGGAGCCCGTCAGGCCCGCTGGTGCGGCTGGGCGGCGCCGCGGAGGTCACCCGGGTCGTCCGCCTGCCGTAGGCGCCCCGCAGGCCGGTGCCCGCCGAGGCTCAGATCCACTTCCACACCGTAGTGGTCCGACGGGTACAGCCCCTCCGGCGTGGGCGCGTTCCCCCGCAGCGCCGCCCGGGTCGCGCGGCACCCGTCCGTGCCGTCCGCACCCGCACGCAGCAGCACCCGGTCCAGCCGCGCGGCCCGGCCCGAGGGCGCGGAGGCCGCGGCCAGCGGGTTGACGCGGGGGTCGAGCGTCGGCGTCCGGTCGCGCGGTCCGTGCACCTCGGTCCAGGCGTCCCACAGTCCGAGCGCTGCGGCCGGCCCGGCCGCGCCGTCGCCACCGACGTTGAAGTCACCGAGCAGGATCAGATCACCCTCGACACCGGCCAACCCCTCGGCGAGCTGGGTCAGTTCGGCCAGCCGCCGGTCCGGCCCGTCGTCGGAGCGGTCGCCGGTCAGGAGCGTGGTGGCCACCACGAGCGGGCCGGTGAGGGTGTCCACGGCGATGGCGACCACGGCCCTGTGCGGGTTGAGCAGGTGCCACCCCGCCTCCCGCACGGGCAGCCGGCTGAGCAACAACAGCCCGCTGTCGGCGATGTCCCGGCCGACCGGGTCGGTGCTCAGGGTGTAGCCGACGCGTACCCACCGGGTCCGCAACACCATGGCGAGCAACTCGGGCTCCACGTCCTGGAGCGCGATGACGTCGACGTCGGCGTCGTCCAGGATCGTCAGCAGGAGCCGGCGGCGCCGGGCGAGGTCGATGCGCGCGCCGTCGTACCGGTCCCCCAGCGTGTCCCACGTCAGCACGCGCAGACCGGCGGCCGGTGACGCCGCCCCGGCCGCGCGGTCGGCAGGACCCCACCCTGCCGCCGCGTCCCATGCGTAGGGCGTCCTGGCCGCGAAGAACGGCGCTCGCAGGCGGCGCGTGTCCCGCACCCGCCCGGCGTCCGACGCGTCGATGCGGTCCGTACCCGTGGTGCGGTCCCACACCACCTCACCGTCCGCTTCGATGAAGAGCACGCGGTGCCACGGGATCTCGCCTCCGGGCACGAAGTCGGGCAGCGGGATCCGCACGGGTTCGGCCCGGCGCTCGGCGATCCCCAGCGCGAACCGGGTGGGATCGAACCGTGGGTCCCAGCAGACCCGGTGGTAGATCTCCTCGCTGGTGCGCATCACACCTCCTCCTCGCCCCGGCAAGGGTCCGCCCCGCCAGGCGCCGGCCGGGCCCGGCCGCACCGGACCCCTGTGACACCACCGGGGGCAGCCTCGGCCGGCTTCGACCGCCGGCGTGCCGGGCCCCTTTCCACAGTGCCACGCCAGATGGCGATCTCCGCCGCCTTCACGGGTGTCATCCATCGCCCCTGGCCCCTCCCCCGAACTCCGCCGTCCGTCGCCCGCACTCGTTCATGCAGCCGCCAGGCGATCGCACACCGTGACCGGACCTCTCCACGACGGCGTGATCATCCACCGCCCCGGGCCGCTCCCCCCGCACACCCGTGCCCTGTGACCTAACGCGCTGCCGCCGCCACCGGGCGGCGGCGCAGCGCCCACGCGGCGGCCAGTGCCGCGGAGGGTGCCGCGATCAGCACACACGCCCCTGTCACCAGGCCGAGCGGGCGCCAGGGCACGACCAGTGGCGCACCCGCCCCGAGCAGCGCCAAACCGGCGTGCATGGTCCCCAGTTGGACGGCGGCCACGGCGCAGCCCAGCGCCGACCCGACCGCCACCACCAGCACCGACTCGGTGGTCACCAGCCGTATCACCTGAGCCCGGGTGGCGCCGGCCAGGCGCAGCAGGGCCAGTTCACGGCGCCGGTCGGCGGTCGCCATCACCAGGGTGTTGGCGAGCGCGATGCCGGTGTAGGTCAGGGCGAGGCCCAGGACGAGGACGGTCCGCAGCCAGGCGACCCGGCTCGCGGCGGGGGCGGTGGCGGCCAGCCACTCCTCCCGGGTGGCGACCGTGACGCCGAACCGGTGTGCGGCGGCGCGGAGCAGGTCGGGGGTGGTGGCGTCGGCCGTGGCGGTGAGTCTGATCTCGATGCGGTCGACGCGAGCGCCCGGGGCGTTGCGGGCGGTGACGTACAGCCCGTTGTCCCCCAGACCGTCGCGCAGGACGGCGGCCACCCGCAGGGTCGCCCGGCTGCCGTCCGCGCGCACCACCCGTACCGGGGCGCCGATGGTGGTCTGACCCCACTCCTCGGGCAGCACGATGCCGTCGTCGTCCAGTGCGGACACCGAGCCCTTGAGCACGGGCAGTCGGGCGGTGGTCGCCAGGGTGGCCGGATCGGCCGTCCGGGCCTCTGACCTGACCACGGTGCCGTCCGATTCGACCAGCGAGAGCTCGGTGGGGGCGGAGGGGGAGACGGTGACGCCCGGGACGGCACGCAGCGCGGCGGCGAGGGCATCGGGGGAGGCGGTGTGCGGTACGACGACGAAGTCGGCGGCGGTCCGCGAGCGGGCCTCGGCCGTGCGGGCGGCGCTCACCGTGTCCAGGGCCCCGGCCAGCGAGCCCGTCAGCGCCACCGACACCAGCACGGGCGCGGCGACGGCGCCCGTGCGGCGCAGCGCCGTCGAGGCGTTCTCCCGCACCAGCCGGCCGGCGTACGAGGTCCAGCGGGCCGGCAGCCAGGTGAAGGCGCGCAGCAGCGGGCGTGCCAGGACCGGGGCGAGCAGGCCGCACGCGGAGATCAGCACCATCGGCTGCACGGTGTACGTCTTGCGGTGGAGCAGGTCGGCGGGGTCGGTGACCAGGGCGTTGCCGGTCAGGGCGGCGGCGGTGAGGAGCAGCCCCAGGCCCCAGAACCAGCGGCCGGCGGTCATCACCCCGGTGTCGAGGTCCGCGGTGCGCAGCGCGTCCAGCGGCCCGAGCCGGCCGGCGCGCCGGGCGGCCACCGCGACCCCGGCCAGGGCCACCAGCAGGCCCGTCCAGAACGCGGCGTGCAGGGGCCAGCTCCGCTGCCCGAGGGTGAGGTCGGGCGGTGCCATGCCGACGTCCGCGAGCCAGCGCACCATCCCGGGGGCCGCGAGCCGGCCCAGTACGCAGCCGACGGCGGAGGCCACGACGCCGAGGACGAGGGCCTCGGCGAGGACGGTGCGTCGCACCTGGGCGCGGGTGGCGCCGGCCAGGCGCAGCAGGCCGAGCTCGCGCCGCCGCTGGGCCACCGCGTACGAGAAGGTGGAGGCGACGACGAACGCCGACACGAAGGCGCTCACCCCGCCCGCCGTGCCGAGCGCCGCCACCAGCGACACCACGGCCTCGTCGCTGGGCAGCGCCATGGCGGTGGCCAGCCCGAGCAGCATGACCGTCATCATCGCGACGCCGAGCGCGAGGGCGGTGAACGCTCCGATGAGCGAGACCCAGCGGGCCCGGAGGGACTTCAGTGCAATCGGCAACATCCTCATGCCGCAAGCCAACCGGTCGCGGGTGGGGTGGATCAGTGGGGCGGGGGCCACTGTGGAAGGTAGGGCCCGCTCTACCGTGCGCGGCGTGGGGCGGTGCCTAGGGTGGGCTCGGAAGATCGGGAGAGGGGGGCGGATGGGCGAGAACGGCGTCTGGCAAGAGATGAAGCGCCCGGGTTTCGTGCGGTCGGCGACACCGTGGCGGGCGGCCGGGTACCTGCTTCTGAGCGGGGCGGCCGGGGTGTTGCTCTGCGTGGGCTTGCTGGTGGCGGTCCTTGTTGCCGGGGTGCTGGCGGTGGTGCTGGTGGGGCTGCCGCTGTTGGCGGGGCTGGCCCTGGTGGGGGTGCCGTACGCGGCGTGGGAGCGGCGGCTGTTGCGGCTGCTGGACGGCGCGCCGGCGGCGGATCCGCATCGGCTGCCGACCCGTCCCGGGCTGTCGGCCTGGCTGCGGCTGCGCTACCGGGAGCAGGCGACCTGGCGGGAGTTGGGCTTCACCGTGCTGGCGGCGTTCGTGCTGTGGCCGGTGGACCTGGTCGTGGCGGGCTGTGCGCTGGTGGTGCCGGTGTACCTGCTGGCGGCCCTGCCCCTGCTGCTGGCCGACGGCGAGCAGGTGAACGTCCTGAAGCTGTGGGAGGTCCATTCGCCGTTCGTCGCGGGTGTGTTGGGGATCGCCGGCCTGCTGGCGTCGGCGCTGTTCGCCTATCCGCTGACGGCGGTGGCGGCGGGCCGGGCCGCGCTGGTGCGGCTGATGCTGTCGCCGGGAGGGCAGGAGCGGCGGATCGGTGAGCTGGTCAGCTCCCGGGCCAGGCTGGTGGACGCCTTCGAGGCGGAGCGCCGCCGGATCGAGCGCGATCTGCACGACGGCGCCCAACAGCGGCTGGTGGCCCTTTCGATGACGCTGGGGCTGGCCCGGTTGGACGCTCCGCCGGGCAGTGCGCTGGCCGCCCAGCTGGCCGCCGCGCACCGGGAGGCGGGCGAAGCGCTCTCCGGGCTGAGAGAACTGATCAACGGCATCCACCCCCAGGTGCTCACGGACCGCGGCCTGCCGGACGCCTGCGCGGATGCCGCCGACCGCTCGCCCGTACCCGTCGAGGTCCGCTTCGACCTGCCCGGACGACTGCCCCCGGCGGTCGAGTCGGCCGGCTACTTCGCGGTGTCCGAGGCGCTGGCCAACATCGCCAAGCACAGCGGTGCCGAGGCCGCCCGGATCGAGGGGCGCTACGCTGACGGACTGTTGACGATCGACGTGTCGGACGACGGGGGCGGCGGCGCCGACCCGGCAGGCGGTACCGGGCTCACCGGGCTGGCCGACCGGGTCTCGGTGGTGGACGGTTCGCTGACGGTGAGCAGCCCGCCCGGCGGACCGACCCTGCTGTGCGTGGAGATCCCTTGCACCCCACTGAACCCGACCCGCTCCGCGTAGTCCTGGCCGAGGACGGTGTGCTGCTGCGCGAGGGGCTGATCGGTCTGCTCGCCCGCTTCGGCCACCGGGTGGTGGCCGCGGTGGGTGATGCCGAGGCCCTGCACGCCGCCGTCGCCGAGCACGGGCCGGACATCGTGATCACCGATGTGCGGATGCCGCCGGGCCAGACCGACGAGGGGCTACGCGCCGCCGTCGCCCTGCGCCAGCAGCGGCCGGGGCTGCCGGTACTGGTCCTCAGCCAGTACGTCCAACACTCCTACGCAGCCGACCTGTTGGACTCCGGGAGCGGCTCGGCCGTCGGCTATCTCCTCAAAGACCGGATCGGCCAGGTCGAGGACTTCCTCTCGGCGGTCGACACGGTGGCGACCGGCGGCACCGTGGTCGACCCGGAGGTCGTGCGCCAGTTGCTGCGCCGACGCCGCGACCCGCTGGAGCGGCTGACCCCACGCGAGCGCGAGGTGCTGGCGCTCATGGCCGAAGGCCGATCCAACACGGCGATCTGCCGCGAGCTGGTGGTGTCGGACGCCGCGGTGAGCAAGCACATCGGCAACATCCTGATGAAGCTGGACCTGCCCCCGGCCGAGGAGACCCACCGCCGCGTGCTGGCGGTGCTGGAGTTCCTACGGGCCTGAGCGGGACCGACAACGCCCTCCTCGTCCGATGCCGGCAAGGCCCTCCCCGTCCGATGAACGTCGCTGTCGGGAAGCAGACCAGACCCATCACCACGACCTCCCGGCTGGCCGGTGGCGGGTGTTCGGCGCACGGCTGGGCGCGCTGGACCGCTCGCCCGCTGCGGTGCGGCGGGCGCGGGTTTACGAGGCCTGGCACCTGGGCGCGATCCGCCTTGAGCGGCAGCGGCTGGCCAAGGCGGACGCGGTCCGCAGCAGACGGGCGCTGTGCAGGAGACTGGCACCGCTGCGGGCGGTGTCGTCCAGCAGGACCGTCCGCCGGCCTTCCAGGTCGGCGCCCTCGATCTGCTGCCACCTGCCGTGTTCCTTGTGCGCTGGGCACAGGAAGGCAGCGGGTAGACCGGTGTGTGTCGAGCAGTTGGACTCTTCCGATACCCCAGAAGCCCGCGCAGCAGGCTCAGAGGGCGCGGCCGCCGCCGACGACGAGCACGTAGGTGACTGACCAGCCGCCCCACGTCGCGGAGCCGGCCCGGAAGGTCGCCAGCGTGCTGGAGGAGCCGCAGCCGGCCACGGCGTGACGGCGAGGGCCGCAGCGTCATTGGGACGGTGCGGCCCTCGAGCCGGGCCCCGGGCACGTCATGGGGGCCGCCGTGGCGGTGGCCCAGGCGGCGGCTTCGGTGTCGGTCATGAGCAGTACCTGTGTGGGGCGGGCGGTGGAACCCTGCACGACGTGGACGCGGCAGGGGTGCGTGTTGTCCTTCGGGGCGGTGCCGATGTGCGGGGTACAGCGGCTCAGGACCATGATCGATCTCGGCTCGCGACGGGCGGGCCGGGTCAACAGGATCATCAGACGAGCCCTTCTGAGCATGTGTCACGGTCAAGAGCTCAGGCCCCTGGCCCAGGACACACCAGCCCGGCAGCCTTCCGTGTCGATGGGGCTCCAAACACCGGCGGCATGCGGCTGCCCTCCAACGACCTTTTGCCGGCATCGCATGGGCAGCCCGCCGGTTCATTCACCCAAAGTGACGCACGGCGTCAAACGGGCGGCAAGGGCCAGTGGTGCGCCATCACCCGAACAGCCCAGCGCGATACGTCGACGCCGCGCGCTCTTCCCCGGGCACGCATGGATCAGGCACAGGCAATTTCACAGCGCTACAGGTCCGTTCGCCGTGGCGATACGAGGGAAGGGCCTCCTCATTTCCGCAAGCGCGGAGCGTGACGGCCGTTGCCCCCTGCTCCTCCACATGGTCATGTCGTCACACCGGATGATCAGAGCTGTGGACTATGCTGTGGGGATGACTACCGGGACGGCATTGCGCCACACACGGATTGGTGACCCGGTGCTCTTCTGAGCGCCGTACGGGCCAGTGTGGGCCCGCTACTCGATCGAGGATCTTGCGTTGCTGCGCGGGCTCCGCCTCCGTCGTGTTGATCACAGGCTCGACACATCAACCACGACAGGAGAATTCATGCCCACCAAGACGCTGCAGATTCCCACCGCGGACGGCCAGGCCGATGCATTCGCCGCCTTCCCCGACCGCGGCGAGCACCACCCAGGGGTGCTGATGTACGCGGACGGCTTCGGCATCCGGCCCGTGCTGCGGGAGATGGCCCGCGAACTGGCCGGGCACGGGTACTACGTGCTCGTCCCCAACCTCTTCTACCGGCACGGCCCGGCACCGGTGATCGAACTTCCCGAGCACATCGGAGAGGAGGCCCGACCCGCGATCTTCGCCCAGCTGATGCCGCTGATCGAGGCGCACACCACCGAACGTGTTCTGAGCGACGCTGACGCCTACCTCAGGTTCCTCACCACCCAGCCCGAGGTCAGCGCCGGACCGGTCGCGGTGACCGGCTACTGCATAGGCGGCCTCCTGGCGATGCGCACCGCCGCGGCCCACCCCGACCAAGTGGCCGCCATCGCCGCATTCCACGGCCCCGTGGGCGCCGATGGGCCCGAACTCTTCTCCAAGCTCACCGCCCACGTCCACCTTGGCCACGCCGAAGGCGACATCACACGCGAGGCCCTCAGCGAGCTCAACCAAGCCCTGGATACCGCAGGTGTCAACTACACCTCCGAGATCTACCCCGGCACCATCCACGGCTTCACCATGTCCGACACCGACGCTTTCAGCGCCTCCGGGCTGAAGCGCCACTGGGACCACCTGCTCCCTCTCTTGGACCGCACCCTGGGCAACAGCTGAGGCTCCAGCTCCGAATCAAACCTGACGTACACGGCTCTGCGCCCGCTGGCCAATGCCGCCTGGAGTCGCGCCCGCATCGAGAACGACCGGTGGCCCACCGTAGCCACAGGGCCGCCCCGGCTACTGAGGTTTTCGGCCTAGGCAGTTTCGTTTGGATCAGCCGGTCGTTGGTCTGGGTGTGCCGTTGACTGACGCGCAGTGGGCGCGGATCGAGCCGTTGCTCCCGGACCGGACGCCGAGGCGCGGTGGTCGGTGGCGGGACCATCGGGAGGTGATCGACGCGATCGCCTTCAAGTTCCAGACCGGAACCCAGTGGGTGCACCTTCCGGAGAAGTACGGCAACTGGCGAGGCGTCTACAACCGGCTGCGTATGTGGGCCGTCGACGGCACCTGGGAGCGAGTGTTCACCGCTCTCATAGCCCAGGCCGACGCGGACGAGGACCTGAACTGGGCCGTCTCTGTGGACTCCACGATCGTGCGAGCACACCAGCACGCTGCCGGGGCCCGCAAAAGGGGGCCCCGGCTGGAGAACCGGCCGACCACGCCATCGGCCGGTCCCGCGGCGGGCTGACCACGAAGATCCACCTCGCGGCCGACGGCGACTGCCGGCCCCTGGCCTTCGTCCTCACGGCCGGCCAGGCCGGCGATGCACCCGCCTTCGGCGAGGTCATGGCCCGTCTGCGCGTTCCCCGCCGACGTGGACGACCTCGCACCAGGCCGGACGTCGTCCTGGCCGACAAGGCGTACTCCTCACGTGCGATCCGCGAGCATCTACGCCAGCGCGGCATCCGGGCAGTGATCCCCACCCGGGCGGATCAGCGCGGCCACCGGCTGCGTCGCGGCAGACACGGTGGGAGGCCACCCGCTTTCGACCGTGACGCGTACAAGCAGCGCAATACCGTCGAGCGGTGCATCAACCGCCTGAAGCAGTGGCGAGGGATCGCCACCCGCTACGAGAAGACAGCGGTCATCTACCTGGCCGGACTCCACATCGCGGGCATCTTCCTCTGGTCCGCTCGGTGATCCAAACGAAACCGCCTAGGGTGACGGTGATCTCGCTGGTGGGTGTATCCCGGTGTCATGCGGTATCCCGATGGGGGTGGCCTGACCGCGTTGCAGCGGACTCAGCGGGAGCATGTGCGGTTTGAGGTTGCCGAGTTATTCGCGCAAGGGGTTGCGCCGCCGCAGGTCGCGCGACGGCTGCGGGTCTCGCGGAAGTCCGCGTATGCCTGGCACGCGCGCTGGCGGGACGGTGGCACGGAGGCTCTGTGTTCCAAGGGGCCGCCGGGGCCGCCCGGGGCGGCCGTCGCGGATGAAGCCAGGCTGGCGGGCCTGGCTGGCCTGCGAGCTGGAGAAGGGGCCGGCCGCGCATGGCTGGCGGAGGACCAGCGGTGGACGCTGACCCGGGTGGCCACCGATGATCGCGCGGCGCTTCCACGTCCGCTTCAGCCCGGCGCAGACCTGGCGCATCCTGCACCAGATGGGCTTCACCGTGCAGGTCCCGCAGCGGCGAGCCGCCGCTGCGGGACGAGGACGCGGTGGCCACGTGGATCAGGGAGACCTGGCCGCGGGTGGAGAGACGATGAGGGACCAGGACGCATAGCTGTGCTTCGCGGATGAGTCGGGGCAGGTGCTCCGGCCACCGAAAGCACGGACCTGGTCCCCGCGCGGCCACACGCCCTGCGTCACCGTCCGGGCCGGAGGCTCGGGACGTATCTCACTGGCTGGTCTGGTGTGCCGCAGGCCGGGCCGGCGCACCCGGCTCATCTTCCGGATGCTGGTGCACCACGGCCGCAAGGGCGAGCGGAAGGGGTTCCGAGAGAGGGACTTCGCCGCGTTGCTTGACGCAGCTCACCAGCAGCTTGGCGAGCTCATCGTGGACCTCAACCCGGCCGAGGGCGTGTGGGCACACCTGAAGGACAGCCTGGGAAGCCTGGCCTCGTGCAGCCTCGACGAACTCGCCGCACTGGCCCGCACACGCCCGAAACGCATGCATTACAAGCCCAGCCTACTGAACGGATTCATCGCCGAGACCGGACTCATCCCGACCCCGCCATGACGTCACCCCGAACCGAAAACCTCAGTAGCCAAGTCCGGCGCGGAGACGTACGAGGCCCGGATGACCGGAAAGATGAGGAGTCCAGCGACGGCCATGGAATACCTGGGATCCATTGACGAGCGGAAGGAAAGGGCTCGTGAGGTTTTCCGCCCAGCAGGGGTCCTTGCGTGCGCGCCACCCAGGTCGAGGCCGCGGGCCCTTCCGGCAAGGCTCACCGACCGGTACAGCCCTGAGCCGACGCCGGATCGTCCCCCGTCGGCGCGGCGAGGCGGCGCGTCCAACAGCCCTGTGCGCGGCACACGAGTTGCTGCGTGCGGCAAGCGGCACAGGCGCGGGATCACGGGGAGGGGGCGATGCCGTAGTCGGAGAGTCCCACGACGGAGTCAGGCCGGCAGGCGCCAGCTCGGTCCCTTCGGGTCGCCGAGCCACACGGTCTGGTCCCACTCGGTGACGGTCATCCCGAATGCCGTCTGATCAGGCGCGCCCTCCTTCTCCCATAGCGCAAGGGCGTCCTCGACCTGGTCCCACAACTGCAGTGGGCCGTCCTGGTGAACGGTCCAGCCGTCACCATGGGGCTCCGTCCATGCCTGCGAACCGGTCGCCACGTCGATGAGGGCGATGCCTTCTCCAGTTCGCACCAGCTCGGCCGAGGGGGCTGCCAGCTGCGCGACGAACTGGGCCGTCCAGTCGTCCAGCAGTTCCGGGCTGACGCGCGCGTTGCGGATGGTTCCGGGGTGCGGGTAGAAGGTGGGCCGGGGCGGGCGCTCGTGGGGGCGGGCAAGCATGTACGAGACCTTTTCACCGGTGAAGCGTCCGCGGGCGACCCCTTCCTCGTCGAGGACGAGGCGGATCAGGCCGGAGGCGAGCATCCAGCCGCTGATCGTGGTGACGATGCTGCCGCCGTCGCGGAGCTGCCACAGCCATGACGGCGGAATGGTGCGCACCGCGCAGGTCGCGATGACGCTGTCGTAGTCGGCACCGTCCTGGTATCCGCGCAGGCCGTCACCGGTGATGAGGTGGGGAGAGCAGCCGGCGGCTTGGAGCTGCCGTGCGGCGGTCGCGGCCAAGCCCTCGTCGTACTCCACGGAGCACACGGCTTCGTCGCCGAGCCGGTGACACAGGATGGCTGTGGAGTAGCCGGTTCCGGTGCCGATTTCGAGGACCTTGTCTCCCTCGCGGATGTCCGCGAGTTCGAGCATCCGCAGGACGAGGGACGGCAAAGTGCTGGAAGAGGTGGGGCGTCCCGAGAGAGGGCCGAGGGCGCTGCTTGCGCTGATGCCCTCGACCTGAGTCACCCACGTGGTGTTCGAATAAACCCGCCGGAGCCACTCGTCGTCGCCGAGCTGGTCGCGGTGGACGGGTTCCCACTGGGTGCCGTTCGGTCGAAAGACGGTGTCCCCCAGAAAAAGTTCGCGGGGCACGGCCTCGACGGCTGATCGCCAAGCTGGGTCGGTGAGCTGGCCGCCTTGGGCAAGCTCGTCGGCGAGGCCCTGGCGGAGAGAGGTGCTGCTGGTCATCGGCGGTCCCGGTCGGGGTGCTGAAGTTGGTCGGCGATGGCTGTGGTGATCTGGCTGGTGATCGGGGTAGGGAACCATGCGAACTGGCCGTTGGGGTTGCACTCGTAGAAGTGCCACATGCCGGAGGCGTCGAGCCCGAAGTCGAAGGCGCCGTACGTCAGGCCGAACGCCGCGAGGTAGTCGCGTACGCCCTTCGCCACGTCGGGTGGTGTGTTGATCAAGGCGTAGGAGAGGTCGTCGTAGTGCCGGCGCCAGTCCAGGCCGGGAGAGCCGTCGATCCGAACCGCGAACAGGCGGTCGCCGACGGCGGTGAGCCGGATGTCCGCGACCTTGTCGACCCGTTGCTGGAACAGGTGCATCGTCTTGTTGACCCCGGCGTCCAGGTCCTGTGCCGCTACTTCCTCGACCCAGACCGTCAGTCCGCGCCCTTGCGAGTCGGTGTAGTCGCTGTTGTACAGCGGCTTGTAGACAGCCGGCCCGTGCTGGGCCACGAATCGCCGGGCCTCGTCCACGTCGTTCGTCAGGAGCGTTGGCGGAACGCGCAGCCCGCACCGCGCAGCCGCAGCGAGCTGGGCAGGTTTGTACTCGGCGACTCGGTTGCGCCACGGATGGTTCACATAGTGCGCGCCTGGCAGCGCGGCCAGGATGCCGCCGAGCCCGTAGCGGGCCTGGTCTACACACCACAGGGCGTCACGGTCGTCGAGGCCAGTCGGTGCGGCGTAGGGACGTGGCCGCCGCCAGTACACCGAGCGCACCCTGTCCAACGCAGCAACCCGCGTCCCTGTGCGGATCTCGCCGGCAAGGCCGAAGTCGCCGACCTGTGCCCTCACGGTGACTGCGGCCGGAAAGTCCGCCGGGTCGAGCCGGACCACCGGCACTCCCCTGGCTCCAGTGACACCCGCCAGAGCTCCTCCGAGACGCGCACGTCAAGCTCGGAGCAGCCGGGGGTAGACGGCGGGTACGCGCAGTTCCAGGACGTCGATGGGAACGCCCGGTCCCTGCCGCTGCGTTCCCCCGAGCCCACGGTTCAGCCTGTCTCCACCTGCTCCGGTGTGGCCATGGTGCCGATCTCAACACATCGGCACCAGGCGATGTCCGCCGCGTCGATGAAGGGCTCGCGCCCGTCTCCGGCGGGAGTCGCGAGCGTGCCGGCGCGGACGTCCGAGAGGAAGAAGTCGGGGGCGTCGAAGTCCTGCGCGAACCAGCGGGGGCGCAGCACCGTCCACTCCAGGCCCGAGGCCCGGACGGCCGCCTCCGTCTCCGGTATGCCACCGTCGCCGGGGTCGATACCGCGCACCGAGAGCTGGACGATCCGGCGGACCTCGGCGGCCTTCGCCCGCGCCACGAACTCCGAGCGCTCGGGCGGGCCGAGCGTCTCGATGGGGACGAGGTAGACGGCCTGTACGCCGGAGAGCGCCCGGGTCTGGGTGGCAGGGTCGGCCCAGTCGAAGCGGATGGCCGTCGGAGCGGGAGGCGGCGCGGACGGTGTGGCCGAGGGCGTGCCTGCTCGATCTCATCGCAGCCGAGGTCGAGCACGATGAGCCGGGGCGGCAGGTGGTGCTGGACCGCTTTCTGGATCTCCTCCTGGATGCGGGCGCCGCGCTCGTGGTTCGCTCGCCCCGACAGCACCCCGCCGACCGGGTACCGGGCGCTCGCCGGCCCGGAGATCGGGCAGGTGCTGCGGTCGTTGCACGAGGGCCCGGCCCGCCCGTGGACGGTCGCTTCGCTGGCGCACGAGGCGGGCATGTCCCGTACCGCGTTCGCGCGCCGCTTCTCGGCCCTGGTCGGCAGGCCCCCGCTGACCTGTCTGACGGAGTGTCCTGGACCTATCTGACGGAGTGTCCTCGCCGCGAGAGTCAGGCTCCTGTGCCGCTGTCCCCGCTCGAACCGCTGTCGCCGCCGGACCAGCTGTCGCTGCCCGCCGTCTCGCTTGGTCCAGAGTCACCGCCGGATCCGCTGAAGGCGTCGGACCACCATGCGGAGGAGTCGCCGGCGACCGTGCCGACGCCGCAGTCTGCCAGCACCTCGCAGACCGGCTGATCGCCCAGGGCGCCGATGCCGTCCAGTGCCAGTGCCAGGGCGATGCCGCCACCGGCCTCGGCTGCCGCGCCGGTGGCGTACGGCGAACGGTCACGCCGGGCACCGTGCAGGACGTCCCGGCCAAGGGCGGTGGCGGGAACGGGGTCCGGAAGGACGGTGTCGCCGACCATGCGGCACAGCAGGCCGGCGAGGCACATCAAAACCACTACGGTCAGGCCGTACCACGCCATGGTTTTCGCGTCAGCGATCTCGCCGGCCCGGGCGAATCCCATGAACGTCACACCCGTCGCGAGGACCGCGAGCACCGGGTAGATCCTGGCGCACAGCCGGAGCAGGAGATGCCCGAGGCGGAGCCGCGTGCCCTGTGCGGTGTCGTGGGCCAGGCCTCGGTGGACCAGGGATTCGCCGATGGCCGCGATCTCCTGGTTGGCGATCAGTCGGCCGCGGAGATCCCCCAGGGTGACTGCGCCTGCGTGGCGCCCTGCTTCGGCGTGTTCGTCGGTGATCGCCCGTTCGGCCGGGGTCCGCGGCAGGCTGTCGGCGGTGAGACGGACCTTCCCCTGGGCGTCGACCCTCAGCAGTCCGTCCTGCTCCATGGTGAGCAGGGCGGTGTCGACGGTCCGCGGGGCGCCGCCCTGGAGCCAGGCGATCTCCAGGACCTCGCGCGAGGCCCCGCCCGCGGCGGGGCGGGTGCCCCAGTGCGCGGCGGTCGTCACCGCCGGGAGATCCGGGGCGGGGGTCGTACGGCGGGCGGCGCGGCGAGCGTGGGCCTCTGCCCGCCAGCCGTAGACGGCGCACACGACGGCCAGGGCGTAGCCCGGCAGGAGCAGGAAGTATCCGAAGGACATGGAGGATTCGTTTTCCCAGGTGGTGTGGAGAAATGAGTGCAGGGGACGTGGGGGAACCGGGTCGGCCGCGGCCTGTGGGGGCTACGGACATGCACCGAGCCGGCGCACCGCCGTCCCTCCGTAGGGAGAGCCCACCATGCGGCGTGGCGGTTCCGGCGGGCTTACCTCGGCCGGCCGGCAGGTGCCGGCGGGCCGACACCTGGCGCGAGGACGCTGCCGCGCACGTGCGGCTCCCACCCGCCCTCAGGACGGGGTACGACGGCGGGGCCGCGTCACTGGTGATGGACTGGTGCGGGTCGGCGGCCAGGGTGAAGCAGAAGCCGGTGAAGGGGCTGTCGCGCCTGGGAACCGCCCACCCTGGCGAGAGGCGCATCGTCCCGAGTCGCGGCGTTCCGTCGGTGCGCCGGCCGCAGCAGCGCCCCATAGAGTTGGCCGACGGAGCAAGGTGCAGCCGAGACAAGGGGGACGAGCGTGCCAGCGACCGGGACAGCCGGAGCAGCGGAGATCTCTGAGCGAGCAGTCGCTTCCGCTCCCCCGCCCGCGCGCGCACGCACGCTGGGCTCCCTGCTGTGGGCGGTGCTGATCCCGCTGGTGACCGTCGTGGGTGCGTTCCTCGCCCAGCTCCCCTGGCTCCTGTGGGCGGGGGCGGTCATCGCGCTCGTCGCGGGCGCGGCCGCGGCCATCGTGGCGGGCGGCGTCTGGCACCGGGCGGGCGCCGCGACCCTGGCGACCGTCGCCACCTTTGCGCTTGGGCTCTTTGCGGGACCCACTCTGTATGAGACGTACGCCAAGCGGTACGGCGAGAAGGTGGACGCCGTGGTGGCCGACACCGGGAGCCGGGCCAACCTCAAGGGGACCGAACTCGACGTATGCCGCGTGGTCGACACCTCGGGCACGGTCCAGGACCTGTCCAACCAACAGAACTGCCACGGCCAGTTCAAGCCGAGGCAGCACGTCATCCTGTTCGAAGACCCGCTCGGCGTCCTTGACCCGTGGGTCGAGGCCACGGACAACCGCGGCCTCGACACCGTCAGTCTGTCGGTCACCGGCGCCCTGTTCACCATCACCGCCGCGGGCGCTGTTCTCCGCGGGGATACGGCGGCGCTCGAACCAGGAAGTGACGGCGAAGAAGCTCCGCACATACGGCCCCCCGCGGCGATCGGAGGCGTAGGCCCCGGCGCGCCGCACCGTGGATGGGCACCTGTGACCGAGGCGGACGACCCGGCACGTGCGCCTCACCCACATGCCTCATCATCAACGCGCCCCCGACCGGCTCAGTCCGGGTACCGGCGTCCTCCGGCAGGTCCAGGACCTCGTCAGCAGCCGGGGTTGCCGTTCTTCGGAGCCCGCCCGTGGTGCTTGCACGTGTTGACGGTGTGGACGAGTGTTTCGGGGGTGGTGCTGTTGGAGGCGTAGTCGGCGTCGCCGGAGTAGGTGGCGGTGATGGTGTGGCTGCCGACGGTCAGGTGCCTGAGGGCCAGTCGGGCGGTGCTGCAGTTGCGGACGCTGGGCTTGAGCTCGGACGTGCCCGCGACGGTGCCGTCGACGGCGAAGGTGACGTTGCCGGTCGGGCGGGGTTCGCCCGGTCCCCCGGCACTGGCCCGGCTGGGCCAGCCGCGCCTTCCCCACGGTCGCTGTTCGGTGGCCACCGACGTTGTGAGCAGGGCCCTATGGCGGGGAGTACCGGTCTGCGATCATGCACCGATGGGAGCGGGAGGCGAGCACGCACGGCTGTGGACCGCGGTCGGCAGTCCGCAGGTGGAGCTGCTTGCTGCTCGATTCGAGCGCTTCGCGTTCGACCGACACAGCCACGAGCAGCTCTCCGTCGGCGTCATCGAACAGGGCGCGGAGGGGCTGCACATGGCCGGCGAGAAGGTCGTGGTGCCCGCCGGACAACTGGTGATCCTCAACCCCGGCCAGGTGCACACCGGCTTCGCCGCCGCGGAGTCCGGCTGGCGGTACCGGATGTTCTACTTCGACACCGCGATGGTCGACGAACTGGCCCGCGAGCACCTGGGGGTTCCGGACGTCTGGTTTCCGGAGACGGCCGTACGGGACGCAGGGCTGTTCGCCCGGCTGCGCCGCGTCCACCGGGAGCAGGAGCGCGCCGCCGATCCCCTCACCGCCGAGTCCCTGCTGCTCGGTGGCCTGGGCGCGGTGCTGCGGCGGCATGCCCGCACCGGCAGGGCGTCCGCCGCCAGGCCGCCGCGCGACGTGCGCCGCGGTCCGGATCTGGCCCGGCAGCTGCTGCACGACCGGTGGACCGAGCCCGTCACCGTCGCTGAGCTCAGCGCCGCCGCGGGCATGCCGCGGGCCACGCTCATCGCCGCCTTCCGCCAGGCGTACGGGCTGCCGCCGCACGCCTATCTGCTGCGGCTGCGCGCCAACCGGGCCCGCCGCCTCCTGCTGGCCGGGCAACGGCCGGCGGAGGTGGCGGGCGCCGCGGGCTTCGCCGACCAGGCGCACCTGACCCGGGTCTGCAAGCGGTACTTCGGGGTCACGCCGGGAGCCATCCGTCACTGAGCCCCTGAGCCCCTGCGTTCCGTGGAAGCTTCCGCGACTTTCGTTCAAGACCACGGCCGGTCACCACCGCAAGGCTGTGTGCCCGGTCGTACAGGCGAGAGACGAAAGGCGACTGGAACACATGATCTGGGCGATAGCGGTGTCCCCGCTCGTCATGGTGCTGGGAATCATCACCGGTCTGCGCCGGCCGGCGCACTGGGCGGCGGTCGCGGGCACCGCGCTGGCGGCGGTGCTGATCTGGTGGCTGCCGGACTTCACGCTGCCCGACGCGGCGCTGGCGACGGGGGCCAGGGCATCTGGTCTGCTGGTGCTCAACGCCGCCGCGGTGATGCTGCCCGGCGTCTACCTCAGCCAGGTGCTCACCCGTCGGGAGGTGCACCGATCGCTGCAGGATTGGGTGCGCGGGCTGCCGCTTCCCGGACCGGCGAAGATCGCCCTGGTGGTGGCGGGCATCGCGCCCACCGTGGAGGCGCTCACCGGCTTCGGGGTGTCGCTGCTGGTCACCGTGCCCGTGCTGCTCGCCCTGGCACCACCCCCGACCGCCCTGCGGCAGGCCATGCTCGGCATGAACATCATGCCGTGGGGCACCCTCGGCCTCGCCACCGTCATCGGTGCCGCGCTCACCGGCACGGAGACGGCCACCCTGGGCACCGCCACCGCGGTCGCCAGCGGCCTGGTCTTCCCGCTGGTGACGGTGTGGGCGGCGCTGCTGGCCGGCCCGCGGCGCCGGTTCCGTACCGCCGCCATGGCAGCGGTCGCGGGCGCCACGCTCTCGCTCGGGCTGCTGGCGCTCAACCTGATGGGCGTGGTCCAACCGGCGGGCGTCCTGGCGGGGTTGCTCACCACGACCATCGGACTGGCGCTCTGCGCCACCCGTCGATCCCGCTTCGGCGCGGAGACGGCCCGACTCCGGTCCGGCGCGGAGCCCACCGGTTCCCGCTTCGACGCGGCGCCCGCCGGTGGGCTGCTGCCGCCGCGTGCGGTCCTGCGCGCGTACGGCCTCGTCCTCGGCGGTATCGCGCTCACGCGCGCGGCGAAGGCCATCGGAGTCCCGACCGTGGAGCTGCACGCGGGTGGCGCGAGCTTCGCGCTGCTGTCCTCACCGGGCCTGCCCCTGCTGGCCGCCGCCCTGCTGCTGGACCGCGGCCGCCCGCACGGACCGGACGCCCGCGCCGCGCTGGCCCGCGTCGCTCGGCCGCTGCTCGCCCTGACCGGATTCGTCGCCCTCGGGCGGCTGATGGCGGACAGCGGCATGATCGGGGAGCTGGGTGCGGCGGTCGCCGGGGCGCCGCCGCTGGTCACCGCGCTGGCCGCGCCCGCGCTCGGCATGCTCAGCGGCTTCATCACCGGCTCGAACGTCGGCGGCAACGCGATGATGATGCCGCTTCAGGAGCGCCTCGCCGGGAGCGGCGCAGGGCTCGACACCTGGTTCGCGGCCCTGCAGAACAGCGCCGCGGGCCACGCCGTCTTCACCTCACTGCCGATGATCATGCTGATCCTGGCTGTGGCGGGCGACCGCGCGAAGACCGCGGACGTCTCAGAGCACACGCTCCTGCGCTTCGGCCTCCGCGTGGCGGCCGCCGTATACGCCACACTGGCGGCCACGGCGGTGGTCCTCGTCCTGTACGCCTGATCCCCGATTACCGACCACACCACCGGCCTGCCGTTCGCCGGCGGGCCGGCCGGTCGAGTTGCTCACCGACAGCACCGACCGCAGCGCCACCTGGGCCGCGCCGGTACGTGATTCCGCCGGGCGGGGGATCGTCGAGATCTCCCTCGTCGCGATCTTCCTCGTCGCGCCGGCGATCGTCCTCGGCACCCGGCCGGCGCGACGGCGCAGCCAGCACCTCGTCGAGGCGGCCAAGCGGCTGGGCATCCGGTTCCGACGCGGGTCCGGACGGTTACCCGCACGCACCCGACGGGACGCCGGACGCCCCGGCGGGCCCGTCACCCGCACGCCCGGGCAGCTGCCCCGGCCCCCTTTCAGCCCGGGCTGGATCGAGGTGTGGGCCTGGGCGTGCCGGGGGCATGGCCTTCCTGCTCCACTACGAGCCGGCCAGGGCCTACGAGCCACCCCGCTGCCATGGCTGCTGACCCGGCGGTTCCGCCACGCCCAGGAGCTGCTGGAGACCACCCCGACACCATCGACACCATCGCGACGGCCACCGGCATGGGCACCGCCACGACGCTGCGTCGCCACTTCGACCGCACGGTCGGCGTGCCTCCGGACACCTACCGTCGCACCTTCCGTTCGGGGAACCGCTCTGGCCTCGACGGCAGCGAGCAGCGCCCATGGCCCCGAGTCGACTGAGTCGACGTCAACGAACACCACGGGATCCCCGTGGGCTCCTTCGGCCACGCTGACCGACACCTGCCATGCTCGCCGCTGACGGGCATCGGGCCCCTTCCCCCTCGCGGGCTGTCGCCTGGGAGGGGGAAGGGGCCCGCATCACCTGTCTCTACTTCCTGTACTTGTAGCCCCAGTCCTGGAGGTACTCGTTGTCGTCACAGTAGGCGAACGAGGGCGTCCGCTCCTTCTGCCACGGACCGTAGTGCGTCCTCCAGGCGGACTTCGGCGACGTCTTGCTCACCGAACACCAGACCTTGGCCCGCACGTAGCCTCCGTGCTGGGTGAGGTCGTGGCAACCCACGAAGCTGTAGCCGCCCAACTTCAGGTGGCCCCATGGGTGTTCCACACAGTTCGGGGCCTTGGCCCGCTTGTCAGCCGTGCTCTCCGCGACGGCGTAGGACGGCGCGGTCGCTGGCGCGCCCTTGGGGTCGATCGTGGCGGCCTGGGCGGTGAAGGTGTTGCCACCCGTCTCGGCAGTGCCGGACTCCCCGGCCGGCACCGAGGTCGTCGCGGCCGGCGGCGCGGGCTGGTGGTGGTCTGCCTGTGCCGTGCCGGACAGGACGCCGACTCCCAGAACGGTGATGGTGGCGATGGTCGTGACAGTGCGTCGGACCTGCGAGGGATCCCCCTGATGGTGCGAATGGTCGTGTCGCCGCTTCGGCACGGTCTCCTGGCGCGCCGGAAGCCGATCGGGCGCGCCGGCACCGTCCTCGGCGGCAGCTGTCAGCCAGCCTGCCGGAGATACCGCCGGGCGTCGTTCGCACAGCCTCCACAGTGCTTAGCACTGAGTCCACGGGGTCGCCCCAGGGCCGTGGAGGGCTTGGTGCCGGTAGTCCCTCGGGGGCATGCCGTAGGCGGTGCGGAAGGCGCGCGTGAAGTCGGCGGCGCGGATGAAGCCCCAACGGGCGGCGATGGCGTGGATGGTGCTGGAGCACATCGCGGGGTCGGCGAGGTCCCGGCGGGCGCGTTCCAAGCGCTGCCGTCGAATCCAGGTCGCGATGGTCTCCTGCTCGGCCTGGAAGAGACGGTGCAGATAGCTGGTGGAGATGTTGTGCGCGGCGGCGATCGCACACGGGGTCAGCCGCGGGTCGTGCAGGTTCCGTTGGGCGTAGGCCCGAATGCGCAGCACCAGCGTTCGACTGCGGGATTCCGGCGGAAGGGAACGGTCGGCGTCCAGGACGTGGGCGAACAGTGCGGACAGCAGGTCGATCACGACCGTTCCCAGTCGGGGGCCGTCGCATGGCTGGTAGCAGCTGGTGTCCGCCGCCAGCTGGGTGAGGAACTGTACGAGCAGGGCACCGATCCCCTCCCGTCCGGACATCCCCTGGGCGAACAACCGGTCCACGCTGTTCCGCGGCAGGTGCAGCAGCGACTTGGGGATTTCGATGCCCAGGCCCGAGAACAGATCCGGACCGTTGGAGCAGTTGACCTCGAATGCCCGCGAGCTGTCGAAGACCCTTATCTCATAAGCCCCGTACACATCCTTCTGGTCACCCCAGGCGACTCGGTTGGTCCCCCGCAGAGGGAGTCCGATGTGGCAATGCTCGGGATCGGACTGGCGGACGAGCTTGGGGGTCCGGCGGAATCGAAGCGCCTGGTGGGTCGCGGGCCAGACATGAACGGCGCCCAGCTCCAGCACGCGTTGACGCGCCCGGAAATCCGCCCAGTGTTCGCTGTGAAGGTCCAGCGGTGCAGGGGAGGTTCGGCCGATGCGCTCGCACCAGAAGTCGAACCGGACCTCCGCGGGTAGATCGTCGGTACGGAACTCGGTCTCGGTCAGCATCCGGTCTTCTCCACCTCGTGGCCTCAATACTGTTTCGCCGCCCTGGATCAGGCGCCGAGTAGGCCTCGATTCTCGTTTCCAGACCTCGGGGTTCCGCCACGGGGTGGTTCACCCTCGGCACCACGATGACGACGTCCGATCCGATCTACGAGACCCTGCGCGCCCGGCTGGCGGAGATGTGGGGCGACGACGCCGGTCCCGACCCGAGCACCGCCGCCGACGTCGTCATGAAACCGGCCGAACTGCCGGACCCGCCGCGCCGTCTGATCGTGGGCAGCCGGTCGTTCGACATCGTCCAGGAGACGGACCGGGCCCGGCTCGAACAGTACCGGGCCGGGAAGCCCCTCAGCCGGGCACTGGGCTGACAGACCGCGGGAGCATACGGCTCGGCGTGAGATGACGACTCCGAGCGCGTCCTCTCAACGATCGCATCCGGAGCGAGGGCCATCCGGGCGAGGCGCACGGAGGGGAGGGCCAGAGCGTGCCGATGGCCACGCCTGTCCCCCAGCGACCGCCGCGGCCTCCGTCGGTCCGGCCACGACGATCGGCGGCGTTCAGCGCGGATTCACCCAGCTGGGGGCCAGGTCCCGGCGGCGTCGTGGTCGGCCGCTGTGGCGCCGAGGTGGGCGCGGAGTGATCACGTTGCCGTGACCCGGCTACCCGACCACAGCCGCGTCTGAGCGCTGCGGTTGGCCCGCGTGGCCAACCGGACGCCAAGAGCCGTGGCGGTAGCCGGCTTGCAGCCGAACCGGCAGCCGAGGCCAGTCCCGGCCCGCGTGACGAGGAGGAGTCCCACTTTGCGCGTTCTGAGGTCCCCAGGAGGTTGCGACGGCCGCGTACACCGCGTCGAGGGCCGCCTGGAGTGGGTAGGTCTCCGCGGTGTCGAGGAGCGCGGGGAGGGCCATGTGCGGCTGGGACATCGGCAGCGACGGGGCCGGCCTGCCTGCCGTGGACGCGGGCGACGACAAGCGAGCCACTTCAAACCTGCTGACCTGCGAGGCCCCTGGGGCTTGCTGGAGTCGGATGCCGGGACGACCGGCACGTCCGGTTCCGAGGGGCCGGGTCACGGCAACGTGACCCGGCTGCCCGACCTGGGAGGGCGTGCGCCGCGGTGTCGGCTCAGAGCTCCCGGCGCGAGGTCGCGGCCAGCGAGCCGAGGAGTGTGAGTGCGTCGCTGCTGGGTGAGTTCGGCTCCGCGTGGTAGACGACGAGTTCCTGGCCCGGGGCCGAGCGGACGTCGAAGGTCTGCATGGTCAGCGTCAGCGGCCCGACCTCGCGGTGCTCGAAGCGCTTGCGTTCCAGTGCCTTGCCCCGCACGTCGTGGCGGGCCCACATGTCGGCGAACTCCGGGCTGTGGTACAGCAGTTCGGTGAGCAGCTGCCGCAGCCGCCGGTCGTCAGGCGCCGCGCCGTAGCCGAGCCGAAAGCCTGCCACGGTGTTGCGCGCGACGTCGTACCAGTCGCGGTAGAAGGTGCGGGCCGCGGGGTCGGTGAACACGGCGTGCATGAGGTTGCGCGAGTGCGCCCAGCCGTGGAAGAGCGCGTCGGCGATCGTGTTGGAGGCGAGAACGTCGTACACGCGGTTGTAGACGATGGCCGGGTTGTGCGGCCAGGCTTCCATGAGCGCCAGCAGGCTCGGCTCGACCCGGTCTGCGACGGCGGGGGCACTGGTGCGTGCGTGGGGGCCGAGGCCGGCGAGCCGGAACAGGTGCAGCCGGCCGTCCTCGTCCAGCCGCAGCGCGGCGGCCAGGGCGTCGAGCACCTGCGCGGAGGGGGTGCGCTCCCGCCCCTGCTCCAGGCGTACGTAGTAGTCGGCGCTGACTCCGGCGAGGAGGGCCACCTCCTCGCGCCGAAGCCCCGGTACCCGGCGGTGCCCCGTAGAGGGGAGGTTCACCTGGGCCGGGGTGACGTGGGCGCGCCGGGCGGTGAGGTAGGCGCCGAGCTCTGAGCGTGCCATGCCGCCATGTTAGTCCGGGTCCGCCGCGCTTCCTGGGTGCGCTGCACCCATGAGGACGCCGCCTCTCCCTCAGGCGCTCCGGCTGGGACAGCCTCCAAGGCATGACCACACAACACCCGGAGAACACCAAGCCGGCCGACCGCAAGGTCGTCCTCGTCACCGGCGCCAGCAGCGGCATCGGCGCGGCCGTCGCCGCACGACTCGCGGCAGAGGGACACCAGGTGGTGGCCGGTGCACGCCGCACCGGCCACCTGCGGGCACTGGCGGAGAGCACGGCCGAGGCGGCCGCCCGCTCCGGCGGCGGCCTGCAGCCGGTACGGCTGGACGTGACGGACCGCGCGGACGTCGCGGCCTCCGTCCAGGCTGCCCGCGACCTCCACGGCCGCGTCGACGTCCTTGTCGCAAACGCCGGCGTCATGCCCCTGTCGCGGCTGGACTCCCTGCTCGTCGATGAGTGGGACCGGATGATCGACGTGAACGTCCGCGGCCTGCTGCACGGGATCGCCGCGGCCCTGCCCGTGTTCGCCGCGCAGGGCTCGGGGCACTTCGTCACGGTCGCGAGCATCGGGGCTCACCAGGTCGTGCCCACCGGAGCCGTCTACTGCGGCACGAAGTACGCGGCCTGGGCGATCACCGAGGGCCTGCGCCAGGAGTGCGACCCCTCGATCCGGGTCACGACCATCTCGCCTGGCGTGGTCGACTCCGAACTCGCCGACACCATCACCGATCCTGGCGCCGCCGAGGCCATGCGCGCCTACCGGGCCCACGCCATCGGGCCCGACACCATCGCCGGCGCCGTCTCGTACGCCCTCGCGCAGCCGGCCGACGTCGATGTCAACGAGATCGTCGTGCGACCCGTCCGCCAACGCTGAACCCACCGGAGGACCTCATGACCGCATCCCCGCCCCGCAGCCTGCCTCACCAGACGGACGGGGCTCGCGCGCCGGGCACCGTTCGCTGGGCACGGCCTGGTCCTGACGGTTACCCTCTCGGATCCACCACGACGAGCCACTGAGGTTTCGGTTCGGGGTGACGTCATGGCGGGGTCGGGATGAGTCTGGTCTCGGCGATGAATCCGTCTAGCTAGCCGTGCCCGAGGCCGGCGAGCAGCTGTCGCGCAGCGCGCTCCACCTCGCCTGAGCGGGGCCTGGCTGCCCAGCGAGCGCGCATTTACTGCGGTTGCCTGTTCCGGCCGGACTCCGGTTGGCCAAAAACGCGCCGCACACTCGCAATGCGCGCCGGGCGCGCCCCTGCACGACCCCTCGCCGGCTCTGGCCAATCGCGCATCACGGGCGCAGTGTTCTTGTCGCACAGCGGCCCGGCACGCGCGGGAACACAACTCTCAGGGCCACTGGAGCCCTCGTGAAGGGCTGTTCGCTGTTTCCTGAGGAGGGATCACGGGCAGGGCGCATCGCATCCGTTCTGGTCGGCCCAGGTGCTGGTGTGGTCAGGTGCCGTCGAGAGCGAAGTAGCGCAGGGCGGTGAACCGGGCCTCGATGGGGTTCAGCCGATGAGAAAGCGTCAGTTCGGGCTACTGCTAGGGCAGGCCCGTGGCCTGCATGTTTCTGTCTTCGGATCAGGTCGGCAGCCCTTGGCTGCCGTACTACGGAATGTGGAGGCATATGTGGCCAGGTTTCGGAACGATGTGCGAGTACGGTTTGTTCTCGGGCTGGCCGCGCTGCTGGCGCTATGCGTGCCCAGCGGGGCAGCGCAGGCAGCGCCGGCCTCGTGCCAGGGTGCCGGCGTCCCCGTCACCGGTCTCGTGTCGGCGACGATGCACGGCACCCTGTGCGTGCCCGCGGGTGGTACGGCCGACACGGTGATGGTGCTGGTGCCCGGCGCAACGTACAACCACACCTACTGGGACTTCCCGTACCAACCCGAGACGTACAACTTCCGCCAGGCCATGAATGATGCCGGCTACGCCACCTTCGTCGTGGACCGGCTCGGAACCGGCGCGAGCTCACGCCCGCCCAGCGCCCTGGTCACCGCGTCCGTCCAGGCCGAGGCCGTGCACCAGGTGATCCAGGCCCTGCGCGACGGCCGGGTCGGCGGCATGGTCTTCCGCAAGGCCATCCTCGGCGGCCATTCGCTCGGCTCGCTGATCAGCGTCATCGAAGCGGGCACCTACAACGACGCGGACGCCGTGGTGCTCACAGGCATCACCCACCGGATCGTCGCCCCGAAGGCCGTGGACCTCTTCACCTCGTCCCTCTACCCCGCAGCCCTGGACCCGGCATTCGCCGGAAAATCCTACGACCCGGGGTACCTGACCACCAGGCCCGGCACCCGGGGCGCCGACTTCTACGCCCCTGCGACCACCGACCCGGCGGTGCTCGCCACTGATGAGGCGACCAAGGACGTGTTCAGCACCGCCGAGACGCCCGACGGTCTCGGCGTGGCCGACCTCCTGCCGTACTCCCGCCAGATCCAGCACCCGGTCCTGCTCGCCGTCGGCGACCAGGACGGATTCTTCTGCGACTCCCTGAGCGGCAACTGCGCCAGCGCGGCGGCGCTCAAGACCCAGGAGGACCCGTACTTCGGGTCTGCGGCCTGCCTGCGCACGTACGTCGAGCCCGGTGCGGGCCACGACCTGAATCTGGCCACCAACACCGTCCCGTACCAGCGGGCGGTGCGGGACTGGGTCGACGCGTTCGTCGGAGCGGGACCCGAACCGGTCACGCCGCCCGCGAATGCCTGCGTCTAGGGCCGCATCGCGGGTGTGGGCCGGTCAGCGCGCGGACGCGGACCGCGCGAGCAGACGTGTCCGCTGTTGGATACCCAGGGCCCTGAATGCGGCGGGTACGGGAGATTTCCATCTAACGGCACGATCCCGCCGTCGAGATGCCGGGGAGGGGCGACACGTGGCTGGCGGGCGCGGTGAAGACGACATCGGCAGGCTCTGCGACCTCCCGGGCAAGGGCCGACGGTCCGGAGACCTGCGCGACGGCCCACAGCGTGACCGAACACTCGAATGCTCTCGCGAGCACCTGGCTGACCTGGCCGAGCAGTACGAACGTTGGCCGTTGAGGAACGCCGAGCTGTGGGCCGGGAAGATCACCCGCGTGATGTAGCAGCATCCCGAGGGGATCAGCGAGGAGGACCTGGCCGAGGAGACCAGCCTGAACCCGACCGAGATCGAGCTCGGGGTCTTGCGGCAGAACCTGGACTTCCTGCGTTGGGAGCAGCGGTTCGGCCAGAGCGATGGCCCGATGCCTCGGATGAGTGACCGGTCGTCGGCGTGACGACGATGAGAATGATGTTGGTCGTGGTCACGCGGCGGATGGCATCGGGGTGGGCACGGCCGGCGGCCGCGCTCGCTTCCGGGCCGGTTTGCGGGTGAGGCGGGGACGCCCAGGTGATGGCCCTGTCCTCCCGACGCTCCGGCGAAGTGACAAGTGGCTCAGAGTGACCGATCGTTGCCTTCGGCCTGGGGGTGGCAAGGTCGGCGTGGGCCGCTTCCACGGCTTCGGGATACGCCTGGCGCTTCTCGTGCTCGGCGCGTGCCCGGTAGATGCTGGCCAGGCCGGGGTTCTGGCCCGTGCGCTTGCCGGTGGGGTTGATCACCCTCCTCGCTGGAAGGGCGGTCTCACGCCTCGGGCGGCGCACCACTGCCATGGCGCTGCCGCTGGCGGTGTTTGCGCATGGACACCTGAGAGCCGCAGCCAGTACTGCAGTACAGCCCTCCCCCATTGCGGGTGCGGTCGAAGAAACCGAAATGGCATGGGGGGTTCCGGCACGCCTTGATGCGCCCCCAGTCGCTGCTCTGCGCAAACGTCGTCACCGCAGCCAGTACGGTTCCGAACACGCGCGGAACCCCCGCCTGCGGCGAGGCCAGCTCTACACCGCCGGCCGTGACCACCGTCGCCAGCGGGTAGAGCGAACCCACACGTCGCAGGTGCCGCTCGGCACGCAGCAGCGGCTCACCCAGACTTTCCTCATCGCCCGAGTGCGCGAGCAGCACAGTCACCAGGGCATCACGCAGCTCGCGCGCGACCGCGGCGTCAGCGTCGGTCACCACGGTTTCGCCACCGAACTCGTCGCGCTCCGCCAGCCACGCCGCGAACGAGTCCCCGTCCCCGAACAACTCTCGGCGACCCGATCCGTCCGCGCGCGTGTTCACGAACGCGAGAACGGTCTCCACCGTCGGCGTGACGGTGCGTGGGCTGGGTTTGGGGGATCCGGCTGCCGCAGTGATCATCCTCCCAGAGTACATCAGCGTGAGCGGTACTAATCCAGCTAGGAAGCAACCTCCCAGTCGATCTAGGTTGACTCGTTGCGAGCTAACCGCTTACGGTCGCAACATGAACGGAACATCCAACCCCCAGACCCACCTCCGCACATGGCTGATCACCGGCGCGACGTCCGGCATCGGCCGCGAACTGACGCTCCAGGCACTGGAGAACGGCGACACCGTCTCGGCCCTCGCCCGCGACACCTCCTCCCTGGACGAACTGGCACAAACGCACGGTGAGCGTCTGCTTCTCATCCAGGCGGACGTACGTGACGAGCGAGCCGTCCGGGACGCGGTGGAAGGCACGCTCGCACGGTTCGGTCGTATCGACGTGGTGGCCAACAACGCGGGATACGGACTGTTCGGAGCCGTTGAGGAGGCATCCGACACGCAGGTCCGTGCCGTGTTCGACACCAATGTCTTCGGAGTGCTCAACGTGCTCCGCGCGACGTTGCCGGTGCTCCGCGCCCAGCGGTCCGGGCACATCCTCCAGGGCTCGTCGGTCTACGGGCAGTCCGCCCATCCCGGCGTGGGTCTGCTGGCCGCCACCAAGCACGCCGTCGAGGGGCTGTCGGACGCGCTCGCGGCCGAGGTCGCACCGCTCGGCATCAAGGTCACGATCATCCAGCCCGGCCTGACCGCGACCCCCTTCCTTGCCAACCTCGATGTCGCGGACGGCCTGGGCGACTACGACCAGACCGTCCGCGAGGTTCAGAAAGGCATCGGAGAGCTGCCGGCATCCGCGTTCTCCGCCGCGGCACGGATCGCCGCAGGCATCCGGACCGCGGTCGACAGCCCCAACCCTCCGCTGCGCCTGGCCCTTGGCGCCTCCAGCGCGACGGGCATGCGCCCCGCTTTGGAGGCACGCATCGCAGACCTGGACAGCTGGCAGCGTGTGACCGACGCCGTCGACAGGTAGCAAGCCACGAATCCCGCCGGGAACATGGTCATGGCGGAGGCGGCCCGGCCCTCCTCACCGCCCGGCCATGACCAGTGGGTCTGGGTCGAAGCCACGGCAGGTGGCTTCGCCCCAGAAGAGCATCGAGACCGCCGCCACCAAGGTGACCGTTCGCCGGGTAGCAGTAGTTCTTGGAGGACGCGGACACCGTCCGTCCCGGCTGGGCACCAAAGTACCGTCCACGATGAGGCCTTGGTGCCGTCCCGACTTGCGTTTGCATGGTGCCAGGGCCAGCAGGGGACCGTGCCGGCTGATGATCCGGCCGACGGCCGCCGGGGAGATCCCGAACAGCGGAGCGAGCTGACGCATAGTGAGGTTGGTGCGGCAGTACATCGCCACCAGCAGCACCCTCTCCTCCAACGTCAGCGCCCAGGGACGGTCCGACCGGTCTGGGCTCAGAGCCCTCCCGCCATCACGGTGGACAGCCCGCACTAGACGCAGGAACTGGCGCGGGCGAAGACCGGTGAATACCTCGACGAGCTCACGGCGTTGAGCAGTGACGTCTTGCACGACCAGCTCAACACCGCACCCGATCTGGAGGTACGAGACAGTCTGGAGGGCCGCTCCGTCGCCACCCTCGCCCGCGAGCACGGCGTCAGCCGCGGCGCCATCCGGACCGCCGTCGCCGACCTCATGCCCGACCACACCGCCATCGAGGAGGACGCCCCCGCTTCAGAGCTGCCGGCCACCGTCGACACGCCGGGCAAGGTCGCCGACTTCCCCCTTGAGGGTAAGGTCGAGAGCTCTGCGGGGATGCCTGCACGACCCGCAGGCGAACACGACCGCCCGCTGGTTCAGGCATTCTCACTGCTCTTACGAAGCCCGCCACGGGTCGAGGCGATGTGCGCGCTCATCGACACCATCCGGCCGTGATCGTTCTCACCGATAACCGCTGTACTGATGTTCCCCGAGGTCGAAAGTCGACCGGGCGGGACCTGCCGAGCACCTGCTTCCGCCGCTTCCGGCGTTCTCAACTCCCCAGCTGGCGCCTGCGGAATTCCTCGGCCGGCAGTCCGCCGATCCCCCAGTCCTCCAGCTCGACCTCGTCGATGACCACGAAGGTCGTGGCCGGGTTCTTGTCGAGCACCTTCACCAGCAGATCGGTCACGCCCGCGATGATCTCGGCCTTCTGCCCGGGCGTGGCACCCTCTCGGGTGATCTTCACATTGACATAGGGCATGGCAGCTCAGTCCTCATCCTCAACCGTCTCGAAGTGGAAGACCTTCGAGACGATCTGCCACCGCCCCTCGACCCGCACCAGCGTCAGGAAGTCCCAGTACCGCCTCGGTCCCATCGAGCACTCCACCCGGGCCAGTGCCGTCACCGGCCCGGCGAATTCGACCGACACGATGCGGTCGCGCCGCGCCTCACCCCGCGCGGCCGGCGGTTCACGGCGGCGGACCACCGGGAAGTACTCGTCCATGCTCAGCCGTAGCAGTTCGCCGTCGCCCCCGCCCTCGGTCGCGGTGGCGTAGACGGCGCCGGGGTGGAAGACCCGGCCGAGCAGCTCCGTGTCCCCGTGGTAGAGACCGTCGAAGTACTGCCGGAGCACCTTGTCCACGTCGTGCTGTGCGGTCATCAAGAACGCCCCGTCACATGGCCGCCGTCCACGCGCAGGGCGTGGCCGGTGATGAACTCGGCGCCCGCGAGGTACACGACCGCGTCCGCGATCTCGGAGATCTCGTCCACACGGTTGAGCAGCGCCAGCCCGCCGAAGGAGTCCACGTCCGAGTCCCCGTGCAGCGGGGTCCGGATCACGCCCGGCGCCACCAGGTTGACGCGGATCCCGTCCGTCGCGAGTTCGGCGGCCAGGCTGGTGGTGAGCGTGTGCACGCCGCCCTTGCTGATGACCGGAGCCGACGCGGGGAAGCCGGCGATCGCGTGGTCGGCCAGCACCGTGCCGATGTTGACTATGCTTCCGCCGCGGCCCTGCTCCCGCATCCGGCGCACCACGGCCTGGGTGGTCAGGTAGGTCCCCTTGAGGTTGCCCGCCAGGTACCCGTCCAGCTCCTCCTCCGTCACGTCGGTGAACGGCTTCGGTGCGAACGTTCCGGCGTTGTTCACGAGGACGTCCACGCTCCCGAAGCGCTCCACGGCAGCCCGTACGAGTGCCTCGCCCGTCGCCGCGTCCTCGATGCTGCCCGCTACCTGGGCGACCCGCTCGCCGTGACCGAGCTGTGCGGCGGCCTTCGCGAGCCGGTCCTCGTCCCGCCCGTTGAGCACGACACCGGCGCCCCGGACCAGGAAGGCATGGGCGATCCCCAGCCCGATTCCGCTCGATGCCCCTGTGACCACCGCGGTGATGTTCGTCGACACTCCAACCACTCCTGATTCGCTGTCATCCATCCCGACACCACCGAACCTAGGGCTGACCGATCAATAACACCACGTTGGAATTTGAAGCCTGCAATAATCCACGGTTATGACTGTGGATTTGCGCGATCTTGAGCTCCTCGCCGCCACCGCCGACTCCGGCTCCCTCACCGCAGCAGCGGAACGCCTCTACGTCAGCCAGCCCGCGCTCAGCCAGCGCCTCACCCGCCTCGAGGACCGGCTCGGCATGCCGCTTTTCGACCGCACGGGCCGCAGGCTGGTCCCGAACGCCGCAGGCCGACGCCTGCTGGTGGCGGCGCATCACGTCCTGGACGAGCTGCGCTCGGCAACGCGCGACCTCCATGAGATGCGTGACGGCCGCAACCGCCGGGTGCGTTTCACCGCACAGTGCAGCACCACCTTCCAGTGGCTACCCCCGGTCATCCGTGCCTTCCGCGACCGGCACCCGGACGCTGAGGTCCGCATCGAATCCGTACCCGACGACGCGCCGGTCCCCGCGCTCCTTGCCGACCGCGTGGACGTCGCTCTGGTCACCAAGCCGGACCCGGAGATGGACCGGGTCAGCCTGACCCGCCTCTTCGATGACGAGATGGTGGCCGTGGTCCCCTCCGACCACCCCTGGGCCGCCCGCCCCCACCTCACAGCGAAGGACTTCACGGACGCCCACCTGATCCTGTACGACGCCTACGACCAGACCCGGATCCCCTCGATCCCGCTCCCCCTGCCGCCCCAGGCGCGGCCGGCCCGCATCACCACGATGCCCGTGATCACGGACCTGGTCATCGAGATGGTCGCCGGCGGCCAGGGCGCGACCATCCTCCCCAACTGGGCAGCCGCGCCGTACACGGACTCCCACGGCCTGGCGCTGATCCAGATCGACGCCACCCCCATGGCCCGCACCTGGTACCTGGCCACCCGCCAGGGCCCCCGCCCGCCCCACCTGCAGGCGTTCGTCGATGAACTGACCACCCACCTCACGCGTCCATAACCGAGCATCCGTCTCCGGAGGCCCGGGGGGGCGGACCGTGGAGAGTGCCGTACCGGACAGTTGGGGATCACGCAACAAGAGCGCTGCCACACGCCTGGGCTTCGTTCGCCAGCACCACGCCCTCCTGATCATCCACATCATCCCGGACAACCCGCTGAGCAAGCCCCGTACCCGCGCGCACCGCAGCGATGGTGGTGGTGAACTTCCCGGTGGTGATGCTGGTCGGCGCGGCGATGTTCACCTTGCCGCCCTCCAAACCGAAGCCGGTGTCACGGTCGGCTCAAGCGTTGCATCTGAGCCAGCAACCGTGCCTGTTCGAGCTTCAGCGCCTCGAAAGAGCTCCGCAGGTAGGCATCCAACTCCGCACGCGGGAAATTGCCAGCGATCGACACGTGATCGTCGACCTGGACGGAGTCGAACCCGTCTTCCTCCCAGCGCGCGACGATGGGCTCATAGCAGGCCACATGCGCGCACAACTCCTTCAGGGGCTCGGGCATGGTGTCCTCGCGCAACAGGTCGGCATGGGATACGACGGTCTCGACCATGCGCCGGTTGAGCGGCATGAAGACCGTTGACATCCACAAACGCCAGGTGGCGGCCTGCTCCGTAGTGGCAGGGGCCGATACCGTCCATACGGTCCCATACCGGGCTGCAAACTTTCGCCATGCTCGATCCGCAGCCTCCGACTGAGCGTAGAGCGGACCGTAGAGCTCACTGAGCTGGCGGTTGATCCGATCCAGATGATCCTTGCGGCGTGCCAGACGTAGATTCGTCAGGTAGGTCGCCCCGTAACCGAAGGCCGCCACGAACACCGTGACCACCAAAGGGACCACAACACTCAGCTGCACGAGCCACGACACTACCCATGGTTGAAGAGTTGCGTAGGTGAAACCTCAGCTTTGGCCCGGTCATCGCCACAGCATCTGGTCCGGCTCCACAAACTCGCCGCCGGATATCCTCCCGCTCTCTCCGAGCTGGCCAAACGCCCACGGCGTCCCCACGATGCCGGGCCGCGGCGATCCTGCGTGACGAGCTCACAGGAAAGGATTTGAGCGAGGCGGCGCCCCGTTGCTACTTTCGTGGTGGACCGTGAAGTCGTCGTTTGGAGGTGAGCCCCGTGAACACAGTCACCCATGGGTGCTCCCTCAACCCGTCACGGTCCGGCGGCTGACGTTCGGTGTCGCCAGGAGCGCCCGAGATCGAGGCACTCCAGGAGACTCCGATGAACACGAAGCCTTTCACATCTGGCCTGAGCGAGAACGCGGTGATGATCACGCGCGTCGCGGACAGGCAATGGCACGCACTGGATGACGACCTGGTGGTCGGCCGCGGGCTTGCGGAGCACCGGCCCGACGGACGCTTGTTCGTCAGCATCGACGCCTGGCACGACGCCACCTTCGACCGGCTCGCCGAGGCCATGCTGGCGGAACTGCCAGCGCCGCTCTACACGGTGGTCGATGAAGCCGACGTCGAGCTGACGGCCGGCTGGCGGCGGGCCGGTTTCACGATCCGGCGCCGCGAGTGGGAGTACGTCGTGCCGACCGACCCGCGGGTCACAGGGCTCGAAGCAGTCCTGCCGCCTTCGGGCGTGACGATCGTGCCCGCCGGCCAGGCGGACGAGAGTCTGCTGCGGGCGGTGGACCGCGCGATCCGTGACGAAGTCGAGGCCACCGTCGGGTGGCGGTCGATGCCCGCTGAGGTGATTCCCCGCCCCCAAGGCGACACCATCGTCGACCCGTCGAAGTACGCCGTGGCCGCGGCGCCGGACCGCTACCTGGGGCTGATCCGGGTGGTGACGGTGAACCGGCCGCGCATCGGACTGGTCGCGGTCCGGGCCGGCGAGCAGCGCCGCGGCATCGCGCGGGCGCTGCTGGCCCACGCGCTGGGGACGCTGCACCACTCCGGGTTCGCCGCGGCCTGGACCGAAGTCCACCAGTCCAACCAAGCAGCCTCGGCGCTGATCGAGGGCATCGGCGCCCGGCCGATGAGCAGCAACCTGGAACTGGTGCGATGACGAAGCACAAGAACGTCATCGAAGTCGAGGGCAAGGTCGTCGAGTGCCTGCGCAGCGCCATGTTCACCGTGGAGCTCGAGAACGGCCACCAAGTGCTCGCGCACATCAGCGGGAAGATCCGCAAGAACTACATCAAGATCATGCTGGAAGACCGGGTGCTGGTGGAGCTCCCGCCGTACGACCTGACGCGCGGCCGGATCGTGTTCCGGTACCGGAACTAACGGCGGTCGGCACCTTCCGCGATAGCTGATCCTGGGCCCCGGCCACGGCATTTCCGTGACCGGGGCCCCGATGACGGCTCGCACGGCCACGGCAGCCACCGCCCCCATCCGCGCCAGCAGGTCTTGACCGAGCCGAACCCCAGCTCCAGGGGCAGCCGTTGCCAGGCGACGTCGTTGTGAAGCACGTACAGGATGCCCGTCAGGCACAGCCGGTCCGGCACCAGCCGCAGGCCAGGAGCCTTCTCCGGCCAGGGCGGCAGCAGCGGCGCGACCAGCCCCCAGGTCACCGTCCACCATCCACGGCTGGGTAGTCACAGCATCCCGAACGGTCGAATCGTCACACCGGACACTGCCGAACAGGGCCGAACAGGGCCGAACAGGGCCGAACAGGACCGTTCAATAGATCGTGTTACGAGTTCCAAGGGGATGGCCCGCCTTGCTCCTCTTCGATGAAGATCACCCCCAGGTGGGGGCCGCGAGGAGGACTCTCTTGCGGAGCAGGTCGAAGCCGGCCCGGCCGAGCTGATGTCCTGCACCGAGGGCGGCTTGCGGGGTGCATCGTCGGGCGGGAATGCTTCGCGGAGCCTGCAGACGTACTGGCGGACGATGGTGGTGCCACCGGTGTAGCCGCGCTCGCGGAGCTCGACGAAGAGCCGGGCGGCGTACGTGTAGCCCTCGTTCCATCGCTGGTGGCGGTAGGGCGTGTAGGGGTCGATGATGCTGCTGCGGCGGGGCGAGGCGGCCGAGGGGGGCGGCACGGTGGAACCGGGTAGAAGCCGTCGGTGGTCCTTGGCGCCGGCGTCCGGGTGCCGCCGCCTGAGTACCGTGCGCACCCGGCGATTGAGTACCGGGGCGGGTGTGCCGGGCCGGCTGAGCGGCGTTGGATCGAGACATGCACACAACAGCCCACTCTCCGACGTCCCCGGCCCAGGTGTCGATGGAAAGGGACCGCTCCCGCTTCTGGTCCGTCCTGTGCGCCGTCTCCTTCCTGCCGGCGTTCCTGGGAGCTGGTCTGCTGGCCCTGTCCTCTGAGCAGGCGTCGCGATGCCTGACGTACGGGGAGGAGTGCAGCCCGGGACTGCCCGATTGGGTGTTCAACTGGGGCGTCGGCCTTGGCGTTGTCGCCTGCGTCATCGTCCTGGCCGTGCCGAACACACGGGTGCGGCAGGTGGCGCTCGCCGTCCAGGTCCTTGCGGAGTGCGCGGCATTGCTGGTGCCCCTCAGCCACTCCTGACCCGCTGCCGCGCAGTCGGTCGAGCACAGCCACCCCTTCGCCCTCCGTCACGGACCTGCACTAGCCAACCATGCCGGCTCCTGACCGGGTCCCTGAGAGTGGAGTCGTCCGGACCACGTCCTCCCGAAAGGAGTCCTCTCGCAGATGGCCCTCTGACGACGCCTCACCTGGTGCTGCGGCCATACGAGCCCGCCGACGAGCAGGCGGTGCTCGATCTCGTCAACGATGACAAACTGCCTGGTCAGCCCCCTGCGACTGCCTCGATGCTCTCCGACGCGCTCGCCGACCTCGGGGCCGAAGAGGTGATCCTCCTCTTGGACGACGAGGACGAAGCCACCGCCCAAGACCTACGCGACAGGGCAGCCGCAGACGCTCTCTACCGGCGGGCGGGCTTCATCCAGGTCGACCGCCTCTACGCCTACACCCGCTCGCTCAACGCGTCTCCCGGTCCGCGTCGGCAGGAAGAGGAACCACTCCAGCCCCGCGCGTGATGGCGCCCCCGTCCAGGTCGGAGATTTCCTCCAGCCAGACGAGATCAGCCTCGTGGCTGATCTCGTCTTCGGTGGTCAGGGAGCTCATGCCCTTTCCTCCTCGGCGAGCAGTCCGATGACATGGTGCTGGAGGACCCCGCCCTGCTGTCACCGCCTCACCGACGCGCCCGCACCGCGTCCTTGCCAGCGCTCGTCGCGATCGGCGTGTACGCCCGCAGTGCCGCCGACACCTTCTGGTCGTGGTTTCTACGCCTCGAAGGCCCACCGACCGCTCGCTGCTGCGACACTGCGGTCAATCGTCTTCGGCTTGGAGGAGCAACGCGAAGTGCGTGCCGTTCGTGCCGGCGACCAGCAGATCGAACGTGACCGGTGTCAGGCCGTTCACCCACGTCTCTTCACGGTTCGACCACCAGATGGCATCGGGCCCCAGCGCGGCGACGATCTCGACGGCAGTCTTCCGCGCGACGCTGGGATCCATGATGGTTCGGGGGGACCACGCGAGACTCACCGAGGCCGTCTCGGTCAGTAGCTCCACCGCGTCATCGTGGGTTTCGAGGGGGAAGATCGACAGGTCGACCCTCTGGAGATGCCCCATCGACCGGAGGGGCCGACCTTGGGTGTAGTAGGCGAACAGGTCACGGGCTTCCTCGTCCACGACCCGTTCGACGAACGCGCAGATCGCGCCGACGAACTCCGGCATGTCCGCACCCGGCGCCGTGAACGTCCCCGACGAGGCGAAGACGCGGCGCGGGTGCGTCAGCGAAGCGAGGAGCTGCTCAAGACGGCTGGCTATGTCGGACACAGCATCAGTATGCCTCTACTGGCTGTGCTTGATCACCCTGATATGTGACGCGCGGTATGCCCTGGTGAGGCTCAGGACTCCCCGCCCAGGATCGCCGACGATCTCGTCACGGAAGAACCACGAGCCGAAGGAGAAGATCGCGGCCGTCCGCAAGGAGCTACGCCCGTGGCGCTGCCGCTCCTCCAACTCCCCGTCTGAAAGGTGGCTTGGTCTCACATTCCGTGCCAGAGCCACAGCGGGTCACCACATACGCGATCACGAACGGCCTCGCGCCGCGCGGAGGACCCGCTTGTGAAGCAGGTCGACGTGCGCGCGGACGGGTGGGCCGATCCGTCCGCGCGGTGACCGCCTTCCCCATATGCCGCCCGGACCGGAAGGTCGCTGCCGGTCCGGGCGGCACGGTCACACGGGTCAGCCCTCGACGCCGTAGTACTGCGCCAGGAAGCCGGTCACCTCCGCCGCGTGCGGGCTCAGCTCGGGCAGATGGGTGGCCAGGGTCGTGCGTACGGCCGCCGTCAGCTCCGGCAGGCTGGTCGCCGACCCCTTGACGTACGGGTCGAGGCGGCGGACGAGCTCGTAGTTGCTCTCCACGTCCAGCTGCCGCATCGCCCGCTCTAGCGGCGGGGCCTCGGCCGCGGGTGCCGGCGGCAGCAGCCGGCTGACGAAGGTGACGCGGTGCATCACCCGCCAGCACGGCGGCTTGCGGTCCGACTGGCGCGCCTGGCGCAGCGCGGCCGCGTTCGGGTCGGTGGCGTTCTCCAGCCAGGCCGGGTCGACGACCTTGTGGAAGAACGTGTCGAAGTGCTCGGTGTCCTCGCCCAGGTAGAAGCTGAGGAACCGGTACGCGTCCACCTTCCCCGGCGCGTTGACGGGTTTGCCGTCGGCGTCGAAGACGGGCTTGCGATCGACGTCGTACCGCTGGACGTTGCCGGATGGCGAGCAGGTGACGTTCAGCCCGAACGAGCGGGTCGCCTGCTTGCCGCGGGCCCGGGTGACGGACATGCCGCCGCCGATGGACGCGTCCAGCTGGGCGTTGACGCCGACGCCCATGATGTCGAAGGAGGTCCCGACGGAGGCGCCCACCGAGCCGGACAGGGAGTACGAGCCGGACGTCGTCTCGCTGACGGCGTCGGTCGTCTCCGTCGTCTCGGCGAAGAACCCGCCGTCCGCCGTCCAGACGTAGGTGTTGACCAGGTCGCGACGCGAGAAGCCCTCACCGGTGGTGCTGCCGGCGGTGTCCCGCCCCTTGCCGGGCGCGGTGTCGCCGCCGATGGCGCCGCCCAGCACCCGGCCGGCCCGCTCCGCGGTGGGGTCGGGGGCGTGGGTCTCGGTGGAGACGGACTCGTAGTAGCCGCGCAGCTGCTGCTGCTCCCGCTGGATGCGGCGCTTGATGGCGTACGCCTCGCGCGGCTTGTAGTAGCTGTACTCGCCGTGGTCGCGGGCACCGGTGTAGTCCGGGTCGGTGACCTTGCCGTGCTCGTCGTATCCGACCGCGCCGTCGAGCGTGCCCTGCTTGGTGTAGCGGGGGTTGATGGGGAAGGGAACGACGTTCCAGTCCTTGGGGATGTCCGGGTTGGGCTGGATGCGGTAGGCGACCAGGGTGCCGCTGTGGGCGAGCCGCAGTGCGAAGACGTCGGCGGTCTGGGACTGGACGAGGGCGAAGCCGGTGTTGACGGGCACGTAGCGGCGGCCCAGCGCCGGGTTGAGGGGCTTGAGCGGGTCCTCCCAGCTCCCGGAGAGGTCGACCTTCATCGAGCGGGCGGTGTTCTCCCCCTGCGAGACGGCCGTCTCGTCGGCCCAGCTGTTGGAGAACTCCAGGCTGCCGCGCATGCCCACCGACACCTTGGCCTTCGCCATGGACTTGGCCACGCCGAAGCCCAGCGGCGCGGCGATCATCCACATGTCGACGTCGACCTCGTTGGAGAGGGCGAAGTCGAACGCGGCGTCGACGCTGCGCTCCTTCGCCGACGACAGCGAGTGGACGACCTGCTCGGCCTGGGTGAACTCCACCGACGCGATGCCGTCGTAGGTCGCGCTGTCGGGGTCGATCGTGTGGGGCGTGAGGTTCTCCGAGGGCACCGGCGGGGCGCCCTCCACATAGCCGACGAGCTGCGGGGCGAACTGCACCTGGCTGACCCATTCGCTGACCAGGTCGCCGACCTTGTAGCCGGTGACCAGGTGCCAGCGGCCGTCGCGCAGGTAGCCGTACGCCCGCTTGAGCACGCCGAAGGCCTCGCCCTTGACGGTGTACTGCATGTCGGCGTACTCGGCGACGGCCGGTGCGCCCGAGACCGTCTCGTGGAACGGCGTGCGCATCGCGGCGAGCGCCGAGCGGACCTGGGCGGTGTCGCTGGAGACGGGGGCGGTGGACAGAACGGCGGCGGGCCGGGCGGGGGCGGCGCGCAGCGCCAGGTGGTTGCCGCGCAGGCCCTCGTCGCGTACGAGGTCCGCCGTCTCGTCGGTGGACGCCCGGTCGAAGGACCAGTAGGCGATCAGGTCCTCCTTCTCGCCCCTGAGGCGGGTGAAGAGGTTGTCCAGGACCTGCTCCCGGGTGCGGGCGGTGCGCCAGATCCGTACCTCTTCGAGGACGCCGTGGAAGGGCTGGTCGGCCCGGCCTTCCGTGAGCCGGGCGCCGAGGGAGAGCTGGGCATCCCCGTAGTCCGTGAAGTCCGCGTCCTGGAGGTCCGCAGGCTCCAGCGGGTCGCAGGCCACCGAGACCCCGTTGCGGTAGAGGCGGAAGACGCTGCCGCGCGGGTCCGGGCTGGCCGTCCAGCGGGCCCCGCGCAGCCGGGCGGGGTGCGAACCGGTGGTGTCGGCCGCGGTGTTGCCCGCGTTCTCCTCGAACCGCCAGTGTGCCGTCAGCCCCCGGTCGCGCGCCGAGACGGGCGCGCCCAGCTGGGCCGCGTCGCGCGCCACGCCCCACAGCCGGGCAAGGAGGCGCGGGTGGCGGTGAGACGGTCGCCGACGGCGGCCACGATGCGGTAGCCGGGGGCCTCGCCCTCGGCGATCGCGGTGGGCGCGGGGACCGTGCTGACGCCGCCGCGGAACAGCATGGGCCGTCCCTTGCCGGAGCGGTCCGGCACCCCCGGCCCGCCGTCCGCGCGGGGCGCCGGTTCGGCGTACGGCCAGTAGCCCTGAAGGCCGGGCTCGCCGCCGGTCAGCCGCCGGTCCTTGTGCTCCGCGATCTGTGCGGCCGTGCGAGCCGTGCCCCACAGCCGGACCTCGTCCATGTCCACCCGCGCGTAGTCGGGCACCCACCCCGCGAAGGCGCTGCCGAAGCTGAACGGCCCGCTGCCGTGGTAGTGGTCCGTGGCGACCCGCCTGGCCACCTCGGTGCCGTCCTGGTAGATCACCTGCTCCCGGGTGGTCCTGTCGTGGACGCAGGCCCAGTGGTGCCAGTCGGTGTCGGTGTACTTCTCCTCGGTGTCGAGGTCGTCCCCGTAGAAGGCGAAGGTGAACGCCTTGTCCGCCCGGAAGCCGATGTGGAGGGAGCCGCGGGTGACGGCCTCGTGCGGGCCGTGGCCGACGACGTACTGGGGGCGCCTGTCGGACGCCTCCGGGCGCCGCGCCCAGAACTCCACCGTGAAGTCGGTGCCCGCCAGGTCGATGCCGTTCTCGGTGTAGGCCACGCCACGTGAGCCGTCGAAGGAGAGGGCGGGGGTCACGGCCGGGGCCGCGGGGGCGTGCAGCCCGAGGGTGAACGAGCTGCCGCCGGTGCCGGCGTGGACGACGCGGACGGCGCCGGGCACCCGCTCGGGGTTGACCCACGCCTCCAGGGTCAGGTCACCCGTCGCGGCGGCGCGGTCCAGCTGCGCGTCCATGGTCAGGACGTTCTGCCGGCCGTCGAAGGCGTACGCGCGGCCGGGTTTGTCCGCGCGCCAGCGGGGGCCGTGACCGGTGACGAGGTCGGGCACGGCGCCGAGCGGCACGTCCCGCGCCGTGCCCGGATCGACGACCAGGAGCCGGGAGCCGGCCGACAGCGGCACACCCGGCCGGTTGCTCTCGGCCTGCTGCGCGTAGTCGTACGCCCGGCCCGCCGTCCCGTTGACGGCGGCGGCGAAGGCGGCGGCCTCGCGCGGCAGCCGGCGCCAGATCTCGCTCTCCTCGCCGCGCCGGATCGTCAGCTCGCACAGCCCGGCATCGCCGATGTCCATGATCAGGATGTCCAGGCCGGCGAGGTCCGTGCCCGCGTCCCGGGCGGCGAACGTCAGCGCCGTGTCGTCGGGGCCCGCGAGCCGCCGGGTGCCGCGGGACACGAGGGTGTCGTAGTACGTGGCGAAGAACTGCCCGTTGGCGCCGCGGAAGTACAGCACGACGCTGCCGGTGGCGCTGTCGAGCAGGTACGGGCGGTCGGCACCGCGGGCGAACTCCAGCAGCGCGCCGGACGTGCTGAGGCCGGTGCGGTCGACGGCGAGCTGGGGCATGGGCAGGGCGATGTCGTCGGCGCCCTTGAGGCCGCCCGTCAGGCGGGCGAGCTCCTCGCGCCTGGCGTCGAGCTCCGCCTGGAGGCCGGCGAGTTCCCGCTGGAGGCCGGTCTCCTTCTCCCGGGCGGTCTCGGCGGCGCGCAGGCGGGTCTCGGCGGCCTGCAGGCGGTCGCGGAGGGTGTTGACGTCGGAGAAGTCCCTGCGGGGTTCGGCCTTCTCCAGCAGGACGAGGCCCTCGCCCGAGCGGATGACCGTGTCGTTGTCGTACTGCACGACCCGCTCGGTGCTGATCCGGTCGATGGCGCTGATCGTCCGCTCGCTGTGCGTGGCGACGATGGCGAACTGGCCGCCGCCCTGGTCGAAGAGGGCGAACTCGTTGCCGTCCCCCTTGTGCATCACCAGGTGGGCGCCGTCGTCCCGGCTCTGCCAGTAGACGTGGGCGTCGAAACCGACCCAGGCGCTGCGCAGCCGGTAGCCCGGGCGGCCGTAGTGGATCCCGCCGGTGGGGTTGAAGGCCCACAGTGCCGTGCGCGCGTCCTTGTCCGTGGTCCTGTTCAGCGGGGTCTCGCTGCGGGCGTCCGACGGCACGGACACGTACTGGTCCTTGCCGTCGCGCTGCAGCTTGAACCGCAGGCGGTAGACCCACGCCCGGAGGTCGGCGTCCAGCTCCGCCCGGAGCGCGTCGCACTCGCCACGCAGCGCGTCCGTGTCCGCCGTCTGCTGGGCCAGCCGCGCCAGTTCGGTCTCCTTGGCCGCGGCCTCCTGGTCGAGCCGCCGCACCTGCGCGTCCAGCTCGCTGATCGCCTCGACGTCCCCACTGGCCTCCGGCGCGGCGAGCACCGGCAGTGTCAGCTCGTCCGGCACCTGGGCGAGCCGACCGTCCCTGCCGACGCCGAAGTCGACGGCGGCGGCGTACGCCTCCTCGGTCGCCGCACCGGTCTTCGGGTCGGGGCCGGAGGTGGCGTACGACAGGAGCACGCGGGCCTGGCGCTTGGCCGGCTTGGGCTCCTGCCCGTAACCGACGGCCGTCGCCTCCTGCTGGTGGTAGAGAACGGCCGACAGACCGGAGACGACCCCGCGGCCGGCGACGGCGAAGCTGTCGCGGCGCACGCCCGGGTGGTCGCCGACGGGCGCCTGGGAGGTCACCCACTTCGGACCGCCGAGGAGTTCGCCGTGGCGGGCGTGGTCGGTCTGGTCGTGCAGGCGGGTGCCGGAGCCCTCGTCGAAGCGGTAGTAGGCGACGAGCCCGGGGTCGTCGCCGATGAGGCGGACGCCCTTGTCCCGCCCCAGCTCGTCGGGGGTCCTGGCACGGTTCCAGATCCGCACCTCGTCCAGCTCGGCGCGGGCCCCTTGGCCGAGGGCGCGGCCCAGCAGCAGGGCACCGGTGCCGGTGTAGTCGCCGCCGGTGGTGCGGCTGCCGGCCTCCTGGCCGTCACGGTAGACGGTCTGCCGGCGCGCCTTGCGGTCGTAGACGCAGGCCCAGTGGTGCCAGTCGGTGTCGTCGACCGGGCCGTCGGCGTTGAGGTCGTCGGCGTAGAAGGCGAAGGTGAAGCGGTCGTCCTCACGGAAACCTATGTGCAGGGACCCCAGCGGGCTGCCCGACTCGTCCCCGTGGCCGATCAGGAACTCCTGGCGGCCGGTCGCGGTGCGCCGCGCCCAGAACTCGACGGTGAAGTCGGAGCCGACGAGCGCGGGCCCCTCGGCCACGCGGACATGGGCGTCCCCTTCGCCGAACCGTAGCGCGGTCTCCGCGTGGCCTTCGGAGCTCGCCACGGGCACGAGCGGCTGTCCGGTGAACGGGCAGGTGCCGGGGGCGGGTTCGTAGACGGCGTCACGGTGGGCGGGGTCGGGGCTGGTCCATGCCTGGGTGCCCTGGAGGTTGAACAGCCCGTCGCGGCCCTGCTCGATGCTGAACGCGTCGATGCGGCCCGTGGCGTCGTTGTGCGCGAAGACCTGCCAGCGCTGCCGCCCGTGGACGACGGTGGGGACGAGGAGGGCCGTGAAGCGTCCGCCGGAGAGGTGACGGACGAAGGACAGCTTCTGGGTGGGTTCGTGGAAGGGGCGCCCCTCCATGTCGCTCGTGCCCAGGCTGTCCTTGGCCGAGTCGGGGCGGTTCTTGTGGCGGCTGCGCCGGTAGCGGGCCTCCAGGACGGGTTTCAGCTCCCCGCCGACGAGCAGGAACCGGTCGGCGAGCAGCGTGTCCGCCGCGAGGGAGACCTTCGCCCCCTGAGCATCGGTGACATAGTCCGTACGCTCCGGGTCGCCCGAGGAGGCACCGCCGGTCAGCTTGTGCACGGCGTCGGGGTGGCCGGCCGGGACGGACTGGCGCAGGACCACGATGTGCGTGCCGTCGGAGATCGCGTGGAACGGGGCCGAAGCGGTCAGCCGCGCCGTCGTGGACAGGAACGGGTCCACCTCGTCCTCGCCCAGCCGCTCCCCGGGTGCGGCCTCCACTCTGCCGCCGTTCTTGACGACCGGTAAGGCGGTGACGCCCGCGGCCGCGAAGCCCACGTCGGTGATCTCGGCGGGGAACCGGAGCGGGCGGGGGTTCTCCGACCAGTAGGCGGCGTCGAGTTCACCCTTGGTCTCGTCGTGCCGCGCCAGGTCCAGGACGGTGTAGACGACGCGCCGTCGGTCGTCCATGGCGAAGGCCACCACGGTGCCTTGGTGGCGCACGGTGGTGGTGTGAACGTAGAGGCGGTCGCTGTAGACCTTGAGCAGATGCTCCTCGCCGGACAAAACGTCTCCTGGAAAGGCCGGGAAATGAGCGGGTACGCCCCGCTGACCTGCGCCGCTTTCTCTCCGCGAGCGCACCGTCACACCATTCCCACCCCTCGGCAAGCGGTCAAGGTCCACATCGCGCCAGCGACTTGGCGATGGCCGGTTCAGCGCTCGGGCCGGTGCTGCGGTTTCGTCGACGGAACGCGTCCGCGGTCACGCACGAGACGGGCGGCGGTAAGTCCAGCGCCCGGGCCACCAGGTCCCGGGCCTGCGTGTCGCCCGGGCCGACAGGTTCCGGGCGAGCGTGTCGCCCCGTTGCCCCAGCGGAGCACCACCGTCGCCCTCGACCTCAAGGCGCTCGCGCGCCGAGTCTTCGATTGCCCGGATACCCGGCGGTGGGCTGGGTCCGAAGGGCATCGTTCGGCTGGACGTCGTCGGGGACGACGACCGAGGCCACTTCGGGGGTCAAACACGTAGGCGAACCGTGGCCCTCCAGCCTGCGGCGGAAGCCGGACCACCAAAGACGTTCCACACGCTCCGGCTACTGGCGCACACGCCGTAACTCCTATCCGTAAGAGCGTCCGCCTGTGGGTGGTGGCGCGCAGAAACGGTTGGGCGTATCCCATGCTCGGCGGTCTCGTCAGACTTCAGCCCGGCGTCAGCTGTAGTCAGCTCTCGATGGCCATCCGAACACCGAGCAGGACCAGCACAGTGCCGGAGACCTGCTCGAGGCGCTGGCGTACCTTTGCTCGAGAGATGATCTTCTTCATTCGGCCCACGAACCATACGTAGAGTCCGTAGTAACCGACCTCGAAGACGGCCCAGATGGCCGCCAGGCCGATCATGGTGGGCAGATGAGGGGCTCCTGCGGGCACGAACTGCGGAAGGAAGGACATCGCGAACACTGCGGCCTTGGGATTGGCGAGGTTCAGCAGCAGGCCCGAGCGGTACGAAGCCCAGCCCGAGCGGACTGCCTGTGCATCCTGGCTCCCCTCTTGTCCCTCGCCACGGACGTCCAGCAGCGTCTTGATACCGAAGGCGACCAGAGTCACGGCACCGGCGATCCGCATGATGTCGTACGCCAGCTGGGAGGCCGCGAGCAGTGCGGTGAGCCCGAGTGCGGCGACGACACCCCAAATGAAGACACCGGTCTCGTTGCCCAGCACGGTGAGGAAACCCGCACGCCGACTGCGCAGGGACTGCCGGATGATCAGCATTGTGCTCGGGCCGGGCGAGGCCGCGATCAGGGTGCAAGCGCCGAGAAAGGCGAGGAGAGTACTCAGCATGCGCCTCATCGTGGGCCCCGCTGTCGATCATGTCCATAGGCTCCCGGCCCGGAGGTTGGTGAGTGGGACTGTCGGATGCGGGCGCTGCGGGGCCGGGTATCCCAGCGGTGACTGAACCAGGCTTGGCGGATCAGGCTGCGGACGGTGATGACGGCGGCGGCCAAGGCGAGGAAGAAAGCCACGCATCGCTGGCGGTTCGGTGCAGCGGCGAAGCCGGAGGTTGGGCGACGACGGTCCGGTTATCGTCTCGGGGTGGCGAGTTGGTCCAGGGTGGCGGGCAGCAGAGTGTGGTCGGGCCTGTTCGCGGGGGCTGGCTCAGTGACCAGGGGTACGCCGTATCCGTCGGTTGGCGCCTGATGCCCTACCTGGCCCGAACTCCGGGCTGGCTCTTGCCCGCGCACTCGCCTCCAGCGGGGAACTTGGTGATCAGCCGTCGGCCGACAGACGCTCCAGCCTCAGGCCGACCATGCGATCGTCGACGGGGTCGACGATGGCGAGCAGGTGCAGGAGCAGGGGCTTGGCCATGCGCCCGTAATCGGGGAACGCCTGCCTCAGCGGGGTCGGGTGTCTCTAGGGCGTCGAAGGTGCGGGTGGCCAGGACGTCGGGCTTCCTGCCCTCCAAGACGATCAACAGCGGCGGGAACTTGGACTCGGTACGCGGGTAGCGGGCCCACCAGTCCAGTAGGGCCGCCTGGTGCCCGCAGCGCGCGGGCCGGCGGACGGCGCTATGTGATGCGGTAGCGGTCGTACGAGGCGACCTTGGTGATCAGGCGGCCCAGCGACATCGTGGCCCGGCCGACCTCCACGAACGCGTGCGGCAGATTCTGGTAGCGCATGTGCAGCACGGCGTCCGGGATGAGCAGGCCGCCCGCGCCGAAGGGATAGGCGGCGTTTAGGTGCTGCGGCGGGGTTCGACCCTTGTTCCTTGGTCATGCCGCCGTCTGCCCGGCGACACGGCTGCTGCGTCCAGCGGATATCGTGGGATCACCATGATCACGACCGGGGAGAACGCGTGACGAGCGCGAAGGATGACCACGCGAAGTTCCTGGATCGGGCCGAGCGACAGCAGCTGGTGGGCGGGCTACTGCTCACCATCGCAGCCAGCCTGGGGCTCTGGGTTTGCCTGGCTCCTGGCCGTGCCGTACGAGGTCGGTGACAACAAGTGCGAGGCGGTGCTTTTCGCTGAGCACCGCTGGCAGAACTGCGAGGACGCCCGCCCGTGGTGGGAGATGCTCGCCATCCTCGGGGCGTCCGTTCCCGTCGCGATCGTGGGCACGGCCCTGTGCGTCGCCGGCCACACCAACCTGGCGATCAGCCGCCACTGGCGGTCGGCCGCGTCCTTGGAGGCCGAGGCGGCGAAGGACAAGTCCACTCGGGAAGATTGAGACGCTGAAACACTGAGAGCCGACGTGCAGGCGTGCGGCCTGGGAACACGGGCACAGCGCCGACACGAGGCGACCTGGACCACCGGCATGGAATCCAGCAGACGGTGTCGTCCGGACGGCCACCCCGGCTGGCGGACACTGCCGGGCCAGGGTGTCCGCGCTGCTGCGGGCGGAGCCACCGTCGGGCAGGGACACGGAGGTGGTGCGTTGGACGAGCTCGGTGTAGCGGAGCCGCGCCGTCGCGCGGCGGTCTCGCAGCCACCGGGCCAGGGCCGGGAGCGCCTTGCCGCACGGTGCTATGGGGTTCAGGCGCCCGAACGCGACCTGGGCCTGGAATGATTGGTTCATGCGCGCAGCCCGGCTTCTCTCTCTCGTCCTCCTGCTGCAGAACCGGGGCAGGCTGACGGCTGGTGAGCTCGCTGAGGAACTGGGTGTCTCGGTGCGGACCATCTATCGGGACATCGACTCGCTGAGCGGCGCGGGCATTCCGGTCTACGGGGACGGCGGGCACGGTGGCGGTTACCAGCTGCTTGGCGGCTACCGGACCCGGCTCACCGGGCTGCACGCCGACGAGGCCGAGTCTCTGTTTCTGGCCGGGCTGCCGGGCGCTGCGGACGACCTGGGGCTGGGAGAGGTGCTGGCGGCGGCGCAGCTGAAACTGACCGCGGCGCTGCCGGCGCCGCTGCGGGACCGCGCGGGCCGGGTCCGTGAGCGGTTCCATCTCGACGCTCTCGGCTGGTACCGGGAACAGGACTCCCCGCCTGCTCTGGTGGCGCTCGCCGATGCGGTGTGGAACCAGCGGCGGATCCGCGTGCGCTACCGCCGCTGGGCCGAGCCGCAGGAGGTCGAGCGCGAGCTCGACCCCTACGGCCTGGTCCTCAAGGCGGGCGTCTGGTACCTCGTCGCAGCGGTGGACGGCGCTGTGCGGACGTACCGGGTGTCTTCGATCCTCCGCCTGGACGTCGGGGAGGTCGCTTTCGAGCGCCCCGAGGGGTTCGACCTGGCCGCCCACTGGCAGGAGTACCTCACCGTCTACGACGCCCGCAGGCTGCGGCTTCAGGCCTCCGTCCGGATTGCTCCAGCGCTGCTGTCCGCGCTGCCGGACCACCTGGACGCGGCACTGGTCCGCGCCGTCGAAGCCTCGGCAGGGCCGCCGGAGGCAGATGGCTGGGTGACGGCGACGGTGCCGCTGGAGTCGGTCGAGCTTGCGGTGCCCATACTGCTGTCACTGGGGTCGGACATCGAGGTGCTCGCCCCCGAGGAGCTGCGCCGCGGGATAGCGGAGACGGCAGCGGCCGTGCTCGACCGGTACGGACCAGGGGCCTCATCAGGCCGGGCGGGGGCCGGCGATCTCAGCAGCACTCCGGCGGACAGGGTCGCCAGCAGCGCAAGGGCGGCGAGGACCCCAAAGCCGTAGCGCGTGTCACTGTGGTCGGTGACCGTCGCGACCAGGAACATCACAGCGACCGTAGCCGCCAGCCCGCCACCGTTCGCCAGCCCGAAGACCCTGCCCACCGTGGCATCGTCGGCCGAGGCCATCAGCATGGTCCGGGAAGCGATCCGGGCCTGCCCGAAGAAGAACGCACCCAGCGGCACCCCGACGAGATAGCCGACGATCCCGAACTGGCTCTGCAGCAACAGGCCAACATCGCAGAGCAGAAAGCCCACGACGGCGATGCGAAGGTCAGGACTGCGTCTGCTGACGATCCGGTACGCACCGGTGGCCGCCAGGAAACCGAGGCATCCGAGAGCGTCCACCGCACCGAACGTCGCCGCCCCCAGATGGAGTTCACCGATGACGGCGGTGGGCAGCAGAGCATTGAACACCGTGACGACCACACTCCCCTGGGCGTAGAGCAGGATGAAGCGGCGCATCCGCAGCGAGCCGCGCGGAGCCGCCGCCGGCACCGACCCCCCGGCAGCGGTGTCCGTCCGCGCCCGGTCCGGGCGAGGCCCCACCGCGACGACGCAGAGCGCCGAGACGAGGAAGGTCCCCGCGTTGAACACCAGCAGCGGCACGGCACCGAACGCCTGGACGGACAGCCCGCCGATCGTCGCCGACAGCAGCATCCCCGCCTGGGTCCCCATCTCGTAGCGGGCGTTGAACCGCCGCAGCCGGTCCGCGGGGACCCGTTCCTTGATCAGCGCGGAGCTCGCCGGGAAGAACAGGGCACCGACCACGGCGAGCGCCAGATTGGCGCTGTAGATGCCGGGCCCCGGGGAGCCTCCGCAGGCCAGCCACAGCGGCAGTGCGAGGGCCAACGCCGCACTGGTGATATCGCAGCCGATCCACAGGGCCCGTCGGTCGAAGCGGTCGGCCAGCCGTCCGAAGAAGGGCGACAGCAGCGCCTGCGGCCCGGCGACGGCGATGAAGAGCCAGCCGACGGCCATCATGGTCCGCTGCTCCCTGATCATGATCAGGGCACCGACGATGAGCTGGACATTGTTGCCGAGCGCGGTGGCGAAAGCAGCGGGCACAAGCAGCCGCTCGGCCCGGCGGGAGTGGTGACTGAAGATCATGGCACCACTGTCCGGAGGTTCACTGACATCTTCTGTCAGTGAGGTGTCCGCACCGTGTCATCTTCTGTGTCGCCGCCTGCGGCGCCAGACCCCCGTTGTGCTCCTGAACCGTCGCCAGCATCTACCAGGCGCTCGCCGAGCACGCCAAGCGCGAGGCACACTCCGAAGCCGTCGAGGCGGCGCACGCAGACTTCGCTTCTCTCCGGGCCAGCGAACCCCCACGCCCGCGCACGGCGGCGACGGAGCCCGCGCGCTGACGCGGTATCGCGTCAGCAGCCGTGCCTGCTGGCCGGGCTGCTCCTGGACACGCTCGTCCACTGCGACAGGGACGCCTGCCGCAGCCGCACCGGGTACGGCCGTACTCGCCCGGACCGCTCAATGATCACGACTCGGCTGTCACTCCGCCGGTGACCAGGGAGCGGAGCGCAAGTGCGCGACGCTGCGCCGCTCACGGCCCTCCGGAGGTCCGCCAGCGGCCTTGCCCACCGCGACCATGGAGACGATCGCCCAGCCCGGGTTCGGATCCAACTCCTTGGTGAGCCCTTCCAGGTCGAAGGCCCGGAATTGGTGCGCGGCCAGTCCCATGGCCTGGGCCTGAACAGTCATGTGGGCGATGGCCTGGCCGAGGTCGTAGTCCGCGAACTCGGAGTAGAGCAGCTGCGTATCATCGACGTGCCGACGCGTCAGCGTGACGACGAGCAGGCCCGCATCCGTCGCCCAGCGGGCCGAGCTCGGCGCAAGGTGAGGGAGCACCCGGTCGTGCTCCGGCTCACCGGGCCTACCGATGAAGAAGCCCCACGGCTGGGAGTTCCCCGCCGACGGTGCCCACCGCGCGGCTTCCAGCAACAGCCCGAGGGCGTGGTCGTCGACAACCGCCGACGGATCGAACCGGTAGGGGCTGAAGCGCCCGGCAAGCAGTGGGTGTATGCCGCTGGGCGGCTCCTGAGAGTGGTGCATGTTCCGCTGCAACCGGCGACCGCGAGTGCGTATTCCGGCCGGTGCGAGCGCAGGCACCGCCCACGCCAGACGATCCACCAGAACGAAGAACAACAGGGGCCAAGCCCCCACATCGATCACGACTCGATACGCGCCCTGGGCAGGGTCTGACGGCTCTGGTGACCGGCCTGCGGGGCACACCCGGGCCGTCATGCCAGCGGCAACGAGTTGCGTTCGGGGAGGTGTCTGTCGGGGACGGGTGTCAGACGGCCCCGTATCGCCTGGCGGCGTGACGGATCTCGTGCAGGGCGTCCGGCCGCTCCAGCAGCATCGTGCCGACCTCGTGCTCCCCATGGTGAACGCGCAGCCGCGGACCGTCGGCGATCAGGCGCAGCTCCGACAAGGGGTGCCGCCACAACAAGGCTGAGCGTTCCCACATCTCCAGGCTCTTCGTGGTCACACGGAGTTGGTACTGAGGGCCCTCATGGGCCGCGGGCGGGGCATGCTCGGCGTACGGGGGCCGGACGGTGTAGGTGGCGACCACCGTCTCGCCGGGCTCCAGGACCTCGTTGCGGATGCCACGCCGACGGCCGATCTGCGCCCCGGTCCAGCCGGCGAACCCCGCAGTCGGCAAGGCCACCGCCGCCAGAGCCCACCACGGCAGGTCGACCTTCATGCCGGCCCCGACGACCGCCACTACCCCGAGGAGTGCCGTCAGGACAGCGACAGCCAGCTCAGCAGGGAGGATGCGCCGGACCACGCTTTCGTTCACGTCTCTGGCTCCACTCATTCTCGCCGCAAACGATACGTGACGACGTGCTGCACACCAGCTCCAGGGGCATATATCGGCACTTACATGGACTTCGCACCGTTCAGTAGGTACGGGAATCCGGCCGCGCGGTGACCTGCGTACTCGGCGAGCCGCTACCGTTCTTCCGCTCCCCAGGCGCCAGCAAGCCCCGCACGTAGTCCCGCATCCGCCACCGCAGATCCACCCGTGAGAACCGGCCGCCACCCGCGCGAACAACGACTCCGGCCCAGCGGCCCACCGACCGGCCTCATCCACCCCACCCATGCCCTCAACGAAACCGACCAGCTCAGGCAACGATTTCTGACTGAAGTACCGGGGGGTGTCCGGTGGGTCGCCGCGGGGACTGCGCTGGTACCCGCAGGACGCCTGAGGGTCCGAAGCGCACGGCCGCCTTGACCGGCCAGGCCGGTGCGGCCCCGTCGGACGCTCAGTCGCCCGCGGGACGGGGCCTCGCGTGCACCGCCTCGAGGACCAGCCCGAGCAGTCGGCCGGGCTGGGCGGCGTCCTCGACGCGCACCGTGGCCAGCGCGACCCCCACCACCAGCTGGATGAGGTCACCGGGGGCCAGATCGCCTCGGGCGGTCCCCGAGCGCTGAGCCCGGACGAGCAGTGCGGCGGCCGCGCCCTCGATCCGCCGATGGCAGTCCACGCCCAGCATCTCCGGTTCGTCGAGCAGCAGGGAACCGCCCAGCCCTTGGTTGACCCGGGCGTGCTCCAGGAAGGCGTGCAGCCACTCGGCGAGCGCCCGGTCGGCGGAGTCGGCGGTCAGCAGCCGCTCGGCATGGCCGCACAGCGTATCGATCCGGTCCCTGAGCACCGCCGCCAGCAGGGCCTGGCGGTGGGGGAAGTTCCGGTAGAGGGTGCCGGGCCCGACGCCCGCGCGCTGGGCGATCTCATTGAGCGACGCCTCGGGGCCGGACTCGGCGAAGACCGCACGGGCGGCGTCGATCAGGCGCTCGCGGTTGCGGCGCGCGTCCGAGCGGCGCGGCACCTCGGACCCGGGCCGGTTGTGCGCGGGCGTCATCGTGTCCTCCTCCCCCACCGCTCGGATCGCGGCGGGCCGGGGTAGCCAAACGGAGAGCTTCTCCGTATCGTATCGAAGTGGAAACGGAGAGGTTCTCCGGTACGTTCGTCCAGGGAGCATGTGATGACGCGCGACACACGGGGTGCGCCGGGCCGGGTCGGGATCTGGACCTTCGCCTTCGAAGGGCAGCCCGCCGGACGGGTCCACGAAGCCGCCGCGGAGATCGAGGAGTTGGGCTACGGAGCCATCTGGTACGGGGAGGCGTTCGGACGCGACACCGTGGGGCAGGGCTGGCTGCTGCTGTCGGCGACCCGGCGCATCGTGATCGCCTCGGGGATCGCCAACATCGCCTTCCGGGACCCGATCGCCATGGCGACCGCGGAGCGCACCCTCGGCGAGGCGTTCCCCGGCCGCTATCTGCTGGGACTGGGCGGCCACCGGGTCGACGACACGGTCCACCACCACGACGGCTACCCGATGCCGGCCCGGGGCAGGGCGGTGACCACCATGCGCGGATATCTGGACGCGATGGACGCGGTCCCGGCCCACGGCCCCGTCCCCGACCCGACGCCGCGCCGGGTACTGGCCGCACTGGGCCCCAAGATGCTGCGGCTCGCCGGCGAACGCACCTGGGGCGCCCACCCGTACTTCGTGTCGGTCGAACACACCGCCCGGGCCCGCGAGATCATGGGCCCGGACGCCTTCCTCGGCGTCGAGCAGGCCGTGGTCCTGGACACCGACCGCGCGCGGGCCCGCGAACTGGCCACCGCGCACGTCGCCGCGTACGTCTCCTCGGCACCCCACCAGGAGGCGAACGTGCGTCGCCTCGGCTTCGGCGACGACGACATCATCGGCGGCCCGAGCAGACGGCTGGTCGACGCCATCACCGCCTACGGAGACATCGACGCGGTGCGTGAACGCGTCCGGCACCATCTCGACGCCGGCGCCGACCACGTCTGCCTGCAGGTGCTGACCGCCGACCCGGCGGCGCTGCCGATGCCGCAGTGGCGGGAGCTGGCCCCGGCGCTGCTTCCGCGCGGCTGACGGTGACCTACCGGACGCCCCCTAGTCTAGGGGGTGTCCGGTGGGTCGCCATGGGAAGTGTGCGCTGGTACCCGGAGGACACCTGAGGTTCCGAAGCGCACGGCCGCCTCGACCGGCCAGGTCGGTGACGCCCCGTCGGCCACTCATTCGCCCGCGGAACGGGGCCCCGCGTGCACCGCCTCAAGGACCAGCCCGAGCAGTCGGCCGAGCTGGGCGACGTCCTCGACGCGCACCGTGGCCAGCGCGACCCCCACCACCAGTTGGATGAGGTCACCGGGGCCAGATCTGTGCGCCGTGGCCGCCGCCATGTCGCCCGACATCGGGGGGCCGGTGCCCACATGGACGTGCACGGGGGCGGCGCACCGGGCGGTGGCCAGCGCCGCGAGCTGCTTGGACGGCGAACCGGAGACGAGCCGGCGGGCGCCGGCCTACCCGAGCGGGTTCACCTGTGCCCCCGTCGCGCGCACCAGCCGGGAGACGCCGCTGCGGAAGGGGCGCCGGGGCCGCTTCCCCGGAGTTCCGTCGGCGGGGCAGTCGGCCCTCGCCGTAGAGGAGGACGATGCTGCGCTCGGCGAGCGCCGCGACCGCGCCGTCCGGGGCCTCGGCCGCCCGCTGACTGCCGCGGTGCACGGGGATGTGCCCCTCCCGGTGCAGGGCGCGACCGAGCGCCGGGACACGCCACATCCCCGCGGTGGCCAGCACCACCGGCCGCACGCCGAGCCGGTGGAGCGCGGCAAGCACGATCGCCGGATCCGCCAAGGAGGTGTGGTTCGCGACGATGATGCTGCCCGGGGGCGAACTCCCGCGCGGGCTTGGTGGTGACGGTCAGCCGACCGAAGGCCGGCACGACCCGCGTGGCGATGTTGCTGAGCATGAATGGTCCTCGGGCTCTCGTGCGAGCGCGGTCGCGCTGCCCTGGGACCTGACGTCTTCGCAGGTGAGAGCCGTCCTCCTGGCCGATGGTGCACTCAGTAGGATCTGCCCCCGTGACAGAGATCGATTACGGACGTTTCCATGAGCGGCTGGAGCAGGCGCGCGGCGCCTCGGTGTCGGGCGCGGCGGTCGCCGGCGGGCGATGGGAGCTGCTGCGCGCCTTCCAGGAGGAGTGGGGGTACCGGCCCACCGACGGGAACCGCTGGGAGCCGGAGATGCCGGACGCCCACAAGGCGTACGTCAGCGCTCTGAAGACCGCCGCCGAGGATTCGGCGGCCACCGGGTCGGAGGACGTGGACCGCTCGCTCGCGATACCCGCCGCGCTGGACGAGTGGTGGGACCTGCCGTTCAACTCCTTCGCGGACCGGCCGGAGGTCTACGAGACCAACCCGGTCTGGCCGCCCACCGTCCGCCCCGACCCCACTGGCTACGGCGTCTCCGGCGGACTGCCCGACGGCAACCCGTTCACCGGTCCGGGGGAGGACCTGCGCGTCTGCGTGTTCATGGCCGAGAACCAGTACTGCAACGAGTGGGGCTACCCCGCGGCCCACGCCCATCTCGCCGACCCGCAGGTGCTCGTCTCCGGGGTGGACGAGGAGGGCAAGCCGGCGTGGGTGCCCCAAAGCCACTCGATCTCCGAGTTCCTCCTCCAACTGGCCGTCACCCGGCTGCCCGCCGATTTCGGCTCGATCGTCGAGGAAACCGAGGTCGCACCGGAGGTGGTGGATCGACTGCGGTCGGCGCTGCGCCCGATGGGCTTCCTCCCCTGGCTCGAACTCGGCGCCCATACCGAGTACTTCGGCGGTCTCGACGTCATCGTCGCGCACAACACCGGCTACGGCGACTTCGAACTGGCCGCATACGGACGCACCGAGCGGGCGCTGGAGCGCCTCGCCGACACGCTCGGTCTCGACTGGTCCGAGGAGTACTGAGCCGCCCGCGGCGCCCGCGGCCGGCTGTCGCCGAAAGGCACGGGCCGGGACCGGCCGCACGCACGGCCCGGGTGCGGGGCCGCCGGCCGCGGGCGCCGCGAGGCCGGGCGCGTCCGGGTGGGAAAGACCGGGTGCCCCGGCGCGGCCGGGCTCTCTACACTCACCGTGCGCGCCGCCACGAAATCGCGGCACGCCGACGGCAGTTGGCGCAGGACGCGTCGAGGGGGTCAACCGTGCGAGGCCGCACCGCCGTCGTCGTCCCCTGCTCGCGGTACGACGTGACCCAGATCGCCAACCTCATGCTCGACGACCTCGACATCGGCAACCGTCGGCTGACCATCGCCGCACGTGTCCGCCCGCTCGACGACCTCACCCTGAAGCTACTGCTGGACTGGCTGGAGCACCGGCGAAACCGGTGGCCGAACACCGCGAACCTCCACCTACTGATCAACAACCAGACCGCCACGAAGACCAGCCGCGCCAGCAACCACTGGATCAGCGCCGCGATGCGCGGGCAGGACGCGACGCTGGAACGGCTCCGCGTCGACCGCCAACTCGAAGAGGCCCTGACCCACGGGCCCGATCCGCTCCACCTCGCCGAGGTGTTCGGGCTCGACGAGAAGACCGCGATGCGCTACGCGGACTCCGCACGGGCGCTGCTGCACCAGGCCGCTGAACAGCCACTTCAGTGAAGTCTGCTTGACCAGTCCACGCCTTCGCTGAGGATGAGCACGCCAGGCAGAGTCAGCATCCGGGACCGATCGGCGGGGACGATGTCAGGGCGAGGGCAGCGTTCCGCAGCTGGGCCGCCCACGTCTGCTGGTCAAGCCCCAACGTGTACTCGATGCAGCAATCGCATTGCGGGATCAGCGCCACGAACGATTGCTCCGCCGCGGTCTCGACCTCCGTCTCCCCCCACTCGTCCGTCACCAGGTCAGCGGGAGTTATCTCTCCATCGATGAGTCTCGCCGCCATCCGGCGCAGAGCGTGGCGCCGTGCCAGGCCCCGATCCGGCAACCCGATCCCGGACTCGGCAAGTGCTTGCTCGAACGCGTCGCGAATCTCGCGGGCATCCGCATTGCAAGGCCAACCGGCGAGCTCGCACAATGTCGGGGTGTCCAGTCCGGCTGCGAGCGCCTCGGCAGCGATCATCGGCAGATCCTCCGGGCGTATCTCATCCGCCTGATAACGGCACGCCACCTCACCCAGAGATGTGAGCCCACTCTGCATAGAGGTTTCCGGTTCTGGTGTCGTTCCTTCTGCTCTCATGACTCCTACGGTGTCAGCACGTTTCCAGGGAAGGCACCCAGGGGCGGGCCCGCTCGGCACCCACCCCGCGTGTTCGGCTGAAGCCGGGGGCCGAACCCACGAGAACACGACCGCCCATCCTCGAGTTCCCGCGAAAAGACCTTCAGTTTCCGCGAACTCGCGGGCCTCGACGGCCTCGGGGAACAACGAAACAGAGATGGCGCTCGATTTTGCGAGGGTGAGGGGGCTTTCGAAGGCGTCGTCGGCTTCGGACGCCGCGCTCCAGGACCGGCCGCGGGCGGCCGATAGCCGCTCCGCTGGGCAAGGTGCTCGCACACCCCGCCGTACTGGGGAAACGCGGCACCCGTCTCCCTCTCCAGCGGGGGCGGCCGGCGCGAATCCCGCTACCGCGGCCTCGCCAAGACCAGTCTCCAACGCCAGCTCTCGGGAGCAGCGATCAACCTCGCCCGCATCGACGCCCACCTGACCGGCACACCGCCAGCCCGCACCCGGACCAGCCACTTCGCTGATCGCCGACGCCGTCGCGAAGGGCGATCCCCCGTCCGGCACGGACGTGCCTCGCCTCGCCCACGCCGTCAAGATCACCACTGGCGGCTCCCTGCTGCGGTAGGCACGCACCGACGACGGTGATCCCGCCGCCCCCCCCTGTGCCATGACGACCTCGACCACCTGCTTGGGAGGACCCCATGACCTTCACCGCCCCCGTCTTCATCAGCACCGGTCGCGATGGCTACCTCGCCCGCCTCGACGACGACATCGAATGGTTGACCTCGCGCGGCGAGCGGGCCGGCGGCATGAGCTTCTTCCGGTTCCTCGACTCGGACATCCAGGCGATTGCATCGCTCCGCATGACGCACCAGCTCGGGGCACAGGTCACACGATGCGGATACCCAGCAGCGCAAGCGTGCCGGTACCGGGGAGCGCCCGTGCCCAGATCAGAAAGGTCAGGCAGCCGATGGCCGTGATCATCACAGCCGCGGAGGGCCAATTCATGTCGGGGTCGAACCTGATCATCCCTATTCCTTACGGTCTTTGGCCGATACACGGGCCCGGGCGTGGATCACCGCGTTCGGGTTCGGTGCCCGCAGTCCTCCAGCGAGTTGAACGCCTGGTGGACAGAGGCACAGCGCAGAGGGGCGACGAGGGTGAATTCGTTGGGCGGGCCGAGCATCGCGACGCCCATGTCATCAGCGGACGCGTCGCTGCCGCTGGGCGCGCGGGGTGGACCTGGCTCGCACCCGAGATGACCTTGTCGTAGCTGAAGGGTCCTGTGCCCCCACCGCGCTTGATGCCTGAGCATCGACGTGGTCTCCGTGAGGAGAGTGCCGGCCTTACCCGGGCCCGCGCAGGTTCGAACAAGCATCCCTCATGCAGGCTCCACCTGAGAGGACCTCGGTAGACCAGCAGCGCGCCGTCGGCCTGTCGCCACACCACTGACCAGGGCACTGGGACCCTGAGGTCCCGAAGCGGGGACTGCGCGGCTGTGGCTGAGCGCTTCGGTGGGCTCGAAACCGACCGAAGCGCTCAGGCACGTCTGCCCTGGGAGGCTTGCCGCCTTGCTCAGCCGTGCTCGGGCTCCACCGGGAGCCACAGTTCGGCGTCGGCCTCGGTCTTGTCCGGCGACAGGCGGGTGCGCAGGATCTCAGGTCCGGTGCGGCTGCGATACGGGTTCGACGGGAACCATTCGGTGAACACGTCGCGCCACAGGTCCTGGATGGCCTGCGGCACCGGGCCGGAGGTGGTGAAGACCGCCCAGGCGCCGGCCGGGACTGCCAAGGTGGTCATCCCCTCGGGGACCGCCGCGGAGGTGATCACGCCGTGGTAGTAGTCGAGTTCGGTGCCTTCGGCGCGGCTGGGGTCCAGGTCGTCGCAGACCGCGACGATGCCGTGCGGCTCCTGGTCCGACAGCTTCTCCAGGCGCTCCAGGACCCGCGGGTCGATCCCGCGGACGAAGTCCATGATCGCCTGGTTCGGCCCGGCATGCACCAGGGGTACCCGGGCCCTGAGGCCGACGACGGTGAAGTCCGCCTTGTCCACAACGCGGTATCGCATACTGCTGCTCCCTTCGATGGTGAGGCGGAAGGCCATCCGGGACTGGGAGCTGAGCGCGGCGCCGGTACGCCGGGCCTGGCCCGGTCCGATGCCGTGCATGGCGCGGAACGCCCGCGCGAACGCCTCGCCGGAGCCGTAGCCATAGCGCACCGCGATCTCCAGCAGCGTCTCGCGCCCCGCGAGTACCTCAGCGCCCGCGAGGGTGAGCCGACGCCGCCGGATGTACTCCGACAGCGGTATGCCCGCGAGCGCGGAGAACATCCGGCGCAGGTGGTACTCCGAGGTGGCCGCGATGCGAGCCAGCTCACCCACCTCGATGTCCTGGTCGAGATGGCGCTCGATGTGCTCCATGGCCCGGTTCAGCCGCTCCAGCATGTCCCGTCTCCTTCCTCTTGACGATCACCACGCTAGGCAGCGTCCACCATGCCCGACCCGACATCCTGTGCCCGATCCAGTCGGGTGCGCCCGGCAGCCCAGCAGGTCGAGCGGCCACCATGCACGGCCCAGGCCGCCTTACCTTAGGCGCGGAGGGCGTCGGCGCCCTGGGGAGTCACCGGCTCTCGGTCGAGGGCCTGCTGCTGCTCGTGGTCGCTCAAGGCGGGCTCCTGGCGGTGTAGCGGTCGGGTCCGCGACAGCACCGGACGCTTCCGGCCGCTGCCCTTGGCCCCCGCACGAGGCTGCGGTGGCTGTCCGAAGCCTCAAAAGGGGCCATCCGAAGGCCAGTTCACGCGCGCCCGCACTCGCGGCTGTGCCCGTTTCCGGAGGAGACGGTGCGGCGGGCGAAGCTCTCAGCCGCTCCTGCAGTGGACTGACCACGAAGCTACACAGGGCGGCAGATGGGAAGTGCCGCCCGCTGTCTCTGATCACACGTCGGGGCAGCGGGCGGACTGCACCCAGTGCGAGCCGGTGATGAACAAGATCCGTACCCCTCGGCTGGGTCTGGGGCGGGCCCGCCGCACTCCCGCCAGATGGGCGCGCGGTTTGCGGCTCGTGCTCAGACCAAGGTGGAGATGCAGAACGGGTGGCCGGCGGGGTCTAGCAGGACCCGCCACCGGTCGGGGTCCGGCTGGAATTCGGGCTTGACGGCACCCAGGGCGAGGAGCCGGGCTTGGGCAGCATCCAAGTCATCGACACCTATTTCGATGTGGGCCTGCTTTTCCTGGGAAGGGTCCGGCCAGGTGGGACGGCGGTAGTCGGCCAACCGGTTGAATCCCAGTCCGGCCGCGCCCTCCTGGCCGAGCAGGACAAAGTGGTCGGTGGAGAAGGCGGTGGGCAGGCCGAGGACCTCGCCGTAGAAGCGGGCCAGTTCAGCGGGGTCCGGGCAGTCGAAGGTGACGGCCGAGTAGCGGAATGTGGGTGCGGAGGTGTTGACCGTGTTCATGGAGAGGACGCTACGGCGGGACCAGGACAGATTCGGTCCTGGTCCTGTGGAACACTTCAACATGTGATCAGCGCATCCGCCCGCCTGCTGAAATTGCTCTCCTTGCTGGTCGCCCGACCGTTGTGGACCTGCGCTGAGCTGGCCGACCGGATGACGGTCACCGAGCGCACGGTGCGGCGGGACATCGCCAAGCTCCGGGAACTCGGCTACGCCGTCGAGTCCGAGCCTGGGCCATGGGGTGGTTATCGCCTCCGTGCCGGATCACGGGTGCCGCCGCTGATCCTCGATGACGAAGAAGCACTCGCCGTGGCTGTCGGGCTGCGCGAGGCGGCGCTGAGCGGAGCTCTCGGCGGCGATCAAGCCGCACTGTCGGCGCTGCTGAAACTGCGGCAGGTTCTGCCGCAGCGGATCGCGGACCGGCTGGGGGAGATGGACGCCGCTTTCGTACACACCCCCAGACCCGACGAGCCGCAGATCACGCCCGGCATGCTGCTGGAACTGGCCGCCGCATGCCGCCAGGGCGAGCGCGCCCGCCTGTCGTACCGCGACTGGGAAGGAAGAACCACGATCCGGGATGTCGACCCGTACCGCCTCGTCCACACCGGACGCCGGTGGTACTTCGTCGCCCGGGACGTGGCGCAGGGCCAATGGCGGACCTTTCGGGCCGACAGGGTCGACCGACTACAGCCGACCGGGCTCGCGGTGGAACTCATCGACCCGCCCGACCCGGCGCTGCTCGTCTCCCGCTCCGTCGCGACCGGCCCCTACCCGCTCTCTGCGACCATCCGCCTCCCGGTGTCCATGAACCAAGCACTGCGGCTGATCCCATCGACTGTCGGTACCCACCGTCCCGAAGGCCCCGACGCCACGATCGTCGACGTCGGCGGTCCCGACGCAGACGGGCTCGCCAGGTACCTCCTCAGCCTTGCCACACCCCTGCGAGTCCTGTCCCCGGAGGCTGTACGGCAAGCCCTGCTGCGCCGTACCCAGGAACTCTTCGAGGACAACGCGAATGGTCAACCCCGGTAGCGACGCTGCGTGAGCACGAGCTCCGAGCCGACAGGGCGAGAACAACGAGTTACTGATCGAAGAAACGCTGGGGGCTGTGGTGCCCCGAGCTCGCGGACTGTGACATACCGGTGGCCGCGACCATGGACCGGGTGGACCAGTGGGCGTTCTTCGGTGTCTCCTCAAGTGTCTTGACGATCAGCCGCTCGACATCCGCGTCGGGGTCTTCCGCGGGACGCCGGGCCGTGGTTCGTCACACAGGCCGTCCAGCCGGCGCTCAAGGAAGCGTCGACGCCAGGTGCGGACCGTGTCGGCCGTGATCCGAAACCGCCGAGCGACCTCCGCGATCGCATGACCGTCCGTGCACTCCAACACAATCCGTTACAGCCGCTCTCTCGCGGCCGCGGCCAGCATCCCGCCGGCCTCCTCATACGCCTCAGCGAACCGCAGACCCCACGCCGGGCCGTGCAGCAGCGCGAGATTGGTCGAGCAGTGCGCCACATCGAGATCCGCCGGGCCCCAGGAGGTCGCTGCCCAGTCGACGACGCCGGTGATCCGGTCATCTGCCGACCCTGGGGGTGGCACGTCGAACAGCACGTTGCCGGGTTGGAAGTCCCGGTGCAGGAAAGGCCTTTCATAGGGCGGCGCGGGCTTGCGGATCACGTCGATCGCCGCAGCCCATACCGCCGCGTCGGCGCCCTGTGGAGTCACGACGGTGTCGGCGGTCGTCAACGCCACATACTCTCTGGGCCGCTCGGCGGGTCGCAACGCATGGATTGCCACGAGTTGTCGGGCCAGCAGAGGAACGCGTGCTTCCAATCCCTCATCCTCGAAGACCGCCCGGCCTCCCAGATGCGTCATCAGGAGCGACGGATACTCGCAATGCGCGGCGGTAGGATCAACCGCGACCAGTACAGGAGCCGGCACGCTGGTCCCCGCGAGCAGGGTCAGGGCGCCGGCCTCCCTCTTCAGCCAGTCCTCGGCGTGCCCCACGTAGAACGGGTCGACGAAACTCCGCAGCACCAGGTGACGGGATCTCCCGTCCCGCGTGCCGATGGTCAACCTCCGCATTTCGGCAGTGATGCCGCCATGCAGCGCCTCGGTTCTGACGATCCGTTCGCCGATCTCGAGGTGCTGGCTCACCCAAGCCAGTGTCAACGGTCGGACAACCGCCACCTCATCGTGGTTGGTCATCGTGCCACCTCATCATCCGGACGGCGGCACGCGCCACCCATCGCGCACCCAACTGCCACCACTGGAGATCGCGCACGACGCCGATGCCCTCTTCTACCTCGACCTCGCCGTGCCCAGCGCCTGGCACCTTCTGGTAGACGCCCTGGACGGCAGCGACGAGGCCACCTGGTGGCTCCTTGCCGACGACCGACGGTCCTGGGCGGCCGCCGAGTGCGTCCCCGGCCAGACCGAATACGCGATCGATCAGTACGGACCACGCCGGCTGTGAAATGCAGTCCAGGCCACGTATGAGACATGAGCCTGTCAGAGCCAAATGGCACCCTGGGTGCGTGCTGATCGATGGATACGAGAACGATCCGCTCGTCGCAGCGGAGGAACTGCTGGCCCTGCCGGGGTTCTGGGCTGCCTACGTGCTGTGGATGTGCCAGACCGAGGAGACCGAACCGGATCCACTGTGGTTCGGTGCTGACGAGGCCGACACGGACGCAGCCTATGAAACCCTGACCGCCGAGGAGCGCTGGCCGGTCTTCCGTATCCCGTTCAGCGACGGCCACAGCGTGGTCATCGTGGGCCGCAACTTCGCCGAGGACCTGGGGACGGAGTACTTCGTCTCCCACCCCGAGTGAGATCGGCACGGCTACCTGGCCACCATCGACGGGCACCAAGCCGGCCCCGGCCTGTCCTGGAGGGAGCTCACGCACATCGCCCTCACACCCGACACCGAAGCTCCCGGGATCCACGCACCCCACGTCCGCCTGCTGCTCCTGCTTCCGACTCTCGGCGACAGGAACCTGCCTACCGACGCGGCCACGCTGATCGGCGACGCGCTGATCCAGGTGGGCATCGCTGAAGACAGGGCGCCCGTACTGGCAGATGCGCTTCTGCGCGACCACCCCCTGTGGGAGCCGGCTGAATGGGCCCTGCCCTCCCCCTCCCCGCTCTCTGGCACCCAGCAACACTTTCCCGGCATCCTGCACTGCGAAGAGCCCAGCAGCCCGCGATGCGGGATTCGCCTGGCCCAAGGAATCACCCGCGAACAGAGCGACCGGCTGGCCCGAGCGCTCGGCACCTGGCCCACGCCATGACCACGCGCTCCGAGCCGACCAGAACACATGACAGCCAGAAGCAAGCACCGGCGCGTTTACAGAACGCAGCGTCACCGACGGACTGTTCTCAACGGTGACCAACAAACACTGCTGACTCTCGGTTCTGGCACAGCCGGATACGGCCTGGGGGCGCCGCAGGCCGCTCTCGGGCACCCGGCACTATCTGCCCTCGTTCAGCGCGGCATGTCTGTGATCGCGGCGCGGGCGATCTTCTCGGCCTCCGACTTGCAGGTCGACACCGGGTGTTCGTCGCCGCCCAGGGCCACGTCCACCACAAGGTTGCTGTCGCGGACGTACAGGTGGCACTGCGCGGTGGGGTTGTTGTCGTCCGGAGGGCTCCAGTACGCCTCGTCACCGAAGCCGCGGCCCTTCGCGCGGGTTCCCTCGGCGGCGTCCTCGCGGAACTCCTCGCGCTGGAGCTCGGTCTCGTCGTCGTCATCACCGTCGCTGCGCTTCAGTTCCCAGCCGACGAAGGCGTGCACGTCGTCGATCAGGCCGGCGATCCTGACCTTCCGGGGATCGCTGAGTATCTCTCCCCAGGCGCACCCTCGTCGAGGCGCCTTTGTAACCCTTGTCGTCATGGTCGAGCGCCTTGTTCCTTGCGAGCAACGGCAGTTTGCCCGGCTCCCGCGGAGCAGATCGGCCACTTCGCGTACTTGTCGGGCTCGTCGGGGGCGCCCTCTGCCGTGTCCTTCGACGTGTCCGTCCCCGGCTATGAGCCCGCCTCGGGCGAGGCCGGATCGGCGTCGTCCTTCAGCGCGTACGCTCGGGCGCCGATGCCTGCGACGGCGAGGACGCACGCCGCCACCAGGGTGGTGACCTTTCCGGTACGCCGCGGGGTAGGGTCAGGGGGGCCGTGGGGCCGGGCGCCCGTCGCTGGGCGGCGATCATCCGTTGCACGGCGGGCGGCCACGGGGGGTCGGCGGCCGCGACCGGGCCGAGGAGCGCGAGGAACTGCTCTGGGGCGGGCCGTGCCCCCGGGTCCTTGGCCAGGCAAGGCCCGACGACCGTGCGCAGCCCCGGCGCCACGGCGGACAGGTCGGGTTCGGCGTGCACGACGTTGTAGAGGGTCCCGGCCATCGACGTGCCGGCGAAGGGGCTGTGTCCCGTCGCGGCCATCGCCAGAAGCGCACCAAGTGAGAACACGTCGCTGGCCGTGGTCAGTTCGCGGCTCTCGGCCTGTTCCGGTGACATGAAGGCGGGCGAGCCGACCACCCAGCCGGTCTGGGTCAGTTCGGTGGCCTCCGTACCCTCGGCGGCCCGCGCGATGCCGAAGTCGATGACGCGCACGCCGTCCTCGGCGAGCAGCACGTTGGACGGCTTGAGGTTGCGGTGGGCCAGGCCCACCCGGTGCACGTCGACCAGCGCCTGCGCGAGGCCCGCCGCGAGCAGCCGTACCGCCTCCTCGGGCAGCGGTCCCGAGGCGGCGAGTGCCTGGCTCAGCGTGGGCCCGGCCACGAACACCGAGGCCAGCCAAGGCGTTCGGGCCTCCGCGTCGGCGTCCATCACGGCAGCGGTGTAGGCGCCGGACACCTTCCGGGAGGCGGCGACCTCGCGCCGGAACCGGGCCCGGAACCCGTCGTCCTCGGCCAGTTCGGCGTGCACTTCCTTGACCGCGACGAGACGGCCGTCGGGGGCGACGGCAAGGAGGACACGTCCCATGCCGCCCTCGCCGAGCTCGGTCACTACCCGGAAGGGACCGATGTACGACGGGCGCGTCGGCGGCCCGGCCACCTCTGTTGCACGCATGTCGCCTCTGACTGATGAGCAGGTCGAGGCGTATGGGACGATCACCGAGGTGCCCACACGCCCGGAGCTGGAGCGGTTCTTCTTGGGTGGCGTACTTCGACGCCGCCGATCAGGCCGGCGTCGTGCAAGGAACAGCTGGCCTAGGAGGCGCTTTCTCACCTGACGGCAATCACACACAATGTGTGATCCAGAGAGATGGCCTTGGGGTTCGGCGGCCATCCCGTTCGGGTGGAGGGGGAAGATGCGATGCCACGTGGGATGACAACGCTGGCACTGGCCGTGGGGCTCATGCTGCCGTTAGGGCCCGCGCAGGCCACGGAGAGCACAGCCACGGCTGGAAGGGTGATGCGCGAGTTGCAGCCGCCGGAAGGCTACTCGTCGACAGCTGGCAACCTGCTGAGTAACGCGGGGCACGTCGTGGGCTGGGCCAGCGGAGAGAACGACATCCAGGTGAGGTGGGAGCCTGACGGTTCGGTCACCCGTTTGATGGCGCTGGACAGCAGCAGCTCTCCCAGTCCCAAGGCCATCAATGACGAGGGGATCATCGCGGGAGCGTCCCATACCCCCGAGGGCAAAAGCCACGCTGTGACCTGGGACGCCTCCGGTAAACCCAAGCGCCTGGAAGAGCCCGAGGGCTATCTGGAAAGCTGGGCCGAGCACATCAACAACCGGAACGTGGCAGTTGGAACGGCAACCCGCTACCACGACATCTGGGCTGTCCGCTGGGACCGTGACGGTAAGCCGACCTTCCTGGAACGGCCCCAGTACGCCATCGGCAGCCACGCGACCCGCATCAACGAGAACGGGGAGATCATCGGAGGCGCCCGCTTCGGCAGCGGACTCGGTGGAGCGGTGCGCTGGGACGCCAATGGCAAGGTCAAGTACCTGGCCATCGACACTCTTGCACAGCGTGCCGGGGCCTGGGACATCAACAACCGAGGAACCGTCGCCGGCGGCGCCTACGACCCCTCCACACACACCTGGCGCGCTGCGCGCGCGCTGCGCTGCTGCATCTTCCGTGTCATGCCGGGAGCGTCCGAGGACAGCGACCTCTACGACGTGAACAACCGCGATGTCTTCCTCGGCTCCCACAAGCGCGCCGACGGCGTCAGGGAGACGGTGCGATGGGAGAACGACCGCATGGTGACGATGAAACCCGTCCCCGGCACCACAAGCCACTCGGTGGCACCCATGCTCAATGACGCCGGCCTTGCCGTAGGGTCGTCCGACCAGCACGCCGCCGTTTGGGACGCCAGCGGGAACGCCACTTTGCTGCCCGATGAGAAGCCCGGCCAGATCCTGAAGCGCTCCTATGCGCTGGCGATCAACAACGCCGGGCAGATCCTCGGCACGGCTGACTACTGGGACGTCCCCAAACGTGCCGTCATCTGGAGCTGATTGGGCGGTTCATTCCTGATTTGTGGATCAGGTTCCGGGCCGGGTCGTGGTGGTTTCGCCGGTCAGTCGGCGGGTCATGAAGTTGATCACCGCGATGTGGATGACGGCTTCGAAGCGGGCGGGGAGGGCTGCGCAGTCTCGGGCCAGGCGGCGGTGGTTCATCAGCCAGCCGAAGGTTCGCTTGACGACCCGGCGGCGGGGCTGGACCGCGAATCCCCACAGCAAACGCATCCGTCTCCCCCACGGGCAGGAGATCACCGGCCCGGTTCCTGCTCCGATGACCGGCCAGGGACGGGCTCTGGTTCTACGAGTGCGAGGTGGCCTTCTGGGCCAGCCCTGGCTTTCGAGGATGGCGTCGAGAGCGGGGGCAGCATCCCGTTCGTCGAGGGGCGGGGACGGGGATCGACCTCACTGACGAGATCGCCCTGACCGCCGCACTGGGCCTCGAATGACGGCCCCGGGCTGATGCGGTGACAGACAGGCAGGGGAGGGAGGACGCCGGGTTATCTGCGGGTTGCGGTGTCGGAGGGCAGTTCGGCGAAGCGGTCGCGGTACTCGCTGGCGAAGCGGCCAAGGTGCGAGACGCCCCATCGGTAGGCGATCGTGCCGACAGGGTCGGTGGAGGCGAGGATGTCCTCACGAATCCGGTCGAGCCGCAGGTTGCGGACGTAGGACATGGGCGAAAGGCCGAGCCGGCCGCGGAATGTGGAGCTGAGGGTCCGCGGGCTGCAGCCTGCGGCCTCGGCGATGCCGCCGAGGCTGATGTGCTCGGCGAGGTTCGCTTCGATGAACGCGAGGGCTGCCCGCAAGGAGCGCGGGTAGCCGGGTTGCGGACCGTCGTGCAGCTCGCCGGTGTGCGAGTGCGGCTGGGCCAGGAGCAGGGCGGTGACAAGGCAACGCAGCTGGCTGCGTTGCAGCTCCGCGCGCTGGAACAGGGGGTCTCCCGAGTCGAGCTGTTCGAGGAGGGAACGGACCAGCAGCCGCACCGCCCGGCCCTTGGACTTGGCCAGGTCGAGGGCGAAATCGAAGCGCACGGTGGACACCGGCGGATGCCCGGTCAGCGCGGCGAATTCCTGGTCGACCAGGGCGGCGTCGATCCGCAGGCCCAGGAACCGCGTCCTCCGACTGCGCAGGGGCCGCAGTTCCTGGGTGTCGCCGGGGTTGGCGACTCCCGCCGTCGCCTCGTCGAGGGTCGCCCGCAGGCCGCCGCACGCTACCGAGATGGCACCGGAGACACCGATGTTGACGAAGTAGGAGCCGCGGTTGCGGCTCGCGGCCGAGGCGACGCGCACACCGAGTGGTGAGGCGAAGTAGCCCACCGCGAAGCCGTGCGCAGCGACGCCGCGCAGTTCGTGATCGCCTCCGCACAGCTCGCCCAGGGGTGATGTGGCGACCGAGCCGCCGAACAGACGGGTGGCGGCGTTGAGCAGGTCGGCGGGGTTCTGAGATCTGGTGATGAGGTGGTTGCGCAGCGGCGTCGGCACGATGGTGGGGTCACCTCCCTAGAGGCCCAGTGTCAGCCATGGCGGTCGGCGGGTTCCGTCGCGGGCGTACAGATCGAGCTGTACGCCACGGCTGTCTCCTGCGGACTGTCGCCGTCGAGCGAGGCGTCGGTGAAGCGCGCCCGGTCCGTCAGTGCCAGGTGGGCGCTCATCGTCCCCTCCGGGGGTAGAAGAGCAGGCCGGTGCAGCGCTCGGCCGGGCCGAGCGGCGGGTCGGTGGGCCCGGCCTCGGTGAAGACCTTCCCATCGGCCGGCCGTCGGCTGACGACGAGCCGGGTGCGCGGAGGTTCCACGGGCTCTCCACTCACATCGGCGGGGCCATGAACAGCCCCGGGTCCACGTCGTTGTGCGACGTGGCGGCGATGAACTCGTCCATCTCCTCGGCCGTGCCCCACTGATCCGCGTTGGCGGGATCGCGCAGGTCGAAGATGTGAGGGTGCCAGGTGTCCTCGTCCAGGATCTCCAGCTCGGTGGTGTACTCGACGGTGTTGCCGGCCCGGTCGAGGAAGTAGCTGAAGGAGTTGTCACCGGCCCGGTGCCGCCCCGGTCCCCACAGCCGCTCGATGCCCAGACGCCGCATCCGGCCCGTGCCGCGCATGAACTCGTCGATGCCGCGCATCTCGAAAGAGGCGTGGTGGAAGGCCGCGTGCGGCCCGCGCACGACGCCGAAGCTGTGGTGAAAGGCGTTGCACCGCAGAAACCACACGATCTCGCCACGGCCGCCCAGACACATCGTGTCCGAGAGACGGAACCCCAGGTGCTTGATGTACCAGGCAACCGTGGCCTCGGGGGTGGGAGAGTTCATCAGCACATGGGAGAGGCGCACCGGGATCGACTCGCGGGCCTCGACCTTGCGGTGCCGGCGGGCGGAGACGTCGGCGGAGACCTCGACCACACGGCCCTCGTGGTCGAAGAAGCGGACCGCGTAGCCGCCCCCGGGAGTCTCCAGCGATTTCGGCTCGTGGACTAACCGAACCCCCTGAGCGGTCAGTTGTGTGGCCAGGGTGTCGACATCGTCGGCGCCGACGGCACCGAAGGCTATGAGGTCGGTGCGCTTGTGGGCGTCCTCGCGCAACCGCACCACGTACTGCTCCGGGGAGCCTTCGGCCGCCAGAAACGAGACACCGGTGTCACCGGCGGTCTCCCTCAGCCCCCACAGCTCGGTGTAGAACCGGCGCTGCTCGGCGAAGTTGGGCATGGCGATGTCGATGTGCCGAAGGTGGGTGATCAGACTGCTGCTGCTCATGGTGCACTCCTTAAGCTGCGCTGGTCAGCTCAGTCGTTCGGTCAGCCAGTCGATGACGGTGGGCAGACGGGCCCCTCGCCCATGTGGCCGCCGGGGAACATCCGGGCCGTCTTGGGTCCCCCGTGCTCAAGGGCCAGGCAGAGGTCGGCCGCGGCGTTCTGCTGGTCGTCCTTGCCGTTGACCAGAAGCAGCGGGCAGCACGGCATGTCCAGGACGTCCTGGTCGAGCAGGGACAGCTCAGGGCAGCGGTCGACGCAGTCCTCGAAGGTGCTGCCGCCGAAGATGCGGGCCCTGGCCGGCATCAGGTCCATCAGGTCGTTGAAAGGGTTCTTACGCTGCTCCAGATGCTCGCGCAGCCGCTGCTGCGCTTGAGGCAGGCTTCGGGTTCGGGTTCGGGTTGGGGAAGTCGCAGCGGACATCTGTCTCTCCTTGTCCCTCGCGCGAACGGCAAGTCGGGCCGCTCATCGCGCCGGATGGTCACGCGGGCTCGGACATGAGCCGGTGGCAGGAATCGACCAGCGCATACGCCTCGTGGTGGCGCTGCGTTTGCTCCAGGCCGGCGATCGCCACCGAGGTCTCCACGAGCGTTCGGCAGCGCTGTGTGCGTCGGCTGACGAACGCTTGGAGCCCCGCGCCGACAGACTCGTGCCGGCCGAGTTCCTGGGCCAGCACGAGCCCGTCCTCGATGGCGAGGGCGGCGCCACTGGCCATCTGCGGTGCGGGCGCATGCGCGGCGTCACCGATGACCACGCCGTTGCCCCGGTTCCAGGCGCCCTCCAGGAGCGCCGTCAGCACTGGGCGGCGCACCACCGATGCCGACTCGGATACCAGGGAGCGGATCTCCTCCACCCGGCCCGGGAAGGTCTCCAGCAGTCGCCGCAGGCGCGGGGCGAGTTCGGCATCGGTCAGGACGCTCCGCTCCACTCCGTTCTCCGTCAGGAACACGTACGCCTGCCTGTCCGAGAGGGGCACGAGGCCGGCCGTGTGGGCCTTCCCGGCGAACTGATGGACCCCGGTGGCCCACAGCGGTCGGGGCACCAGAGCCCGCCAGACCATCTGCCCGTGGAAGTCGAGCGAGGTCTCAAGCCCCAGCAGGCCCCGCGTCGCCGAGCGGATCCCGTCAGCTCCCACCAGCAGGGCGACCCGCCTGTCCGTGCCGTCCGACAGCCGCACGTGGACCAGCTCCCCGTCCTGATCCACCGCGGCGACGTTCACTCCGTGGCGTACGACGACGCCGCACCGCTCGGCTTCCGCGTGCAGGATGCGGTGCAGTACGGGGCGCGCGATACCGACCATCGCCGGCCTCCGCGCACCGATCAGGCGCGGCAACCGAACCTCGCCCGCGGGCTCGCCGCTCACGTCCATGTGCGTGATCGTGCTCATGCCGTAGCCCTCGGTCAGACATGCGCCCGAAAGCCCCAGCTCGTCCAGCGCGCGCAGCGAAGGGCCGGTGAGGCACAACCCCCACCCGGAAGGCGCCTCCGGCGGGCCGACCTCGATGATCTCAACCTGCCATCCGCCACGTGCCAGGGCAGTGGCCGCTGTCAGGCCAGCCACCCCCGCACCCACGATCACGGCCGTCCGCGCACCGCGATAGCTCTCCATGTATGTACGCCTCCAGAGCGCCGATTTCTTCGACACCGTAGGGCGCGTCGGCGCTCAGCCTTGTCCGAATCGGGCGGCGGCCATCCACTGTCGGCAAGCGGTCATCCGAGAGGAACCCGGAGCCGATACTGCGCCGCCTCGTCGCCGGGCAGTCCCGCCCGTGCCGGCTCCGGGAGCACGGCGCGCACCGGTACCCGTGCTGGCCTCGACCTGTCAGATGGAGCTCGCGCGGCGCGTGGACCTCCGAGTGGCTGCCCCGTTGCGGCGTGGCCGTCTCCCCGCTCTTCAGGAGGTGAAGTGGTCCGATGAGATCCGGTCGTCCGAGGGCTTGGCACGCCCACCTGGCAGGGCGGGGTGACCGTGCAGGAGGTCGACGAGGCCGAAGCCCTCATGAAGGCCATCGGCGGGACCGACATGAGCACCTACCGCGACCGGTACCGCGAGGCGGTCGAGGAAGTCGTCGCCGCGAAGGCCGAAGGAAGGGTCCCGCCCGCCGCCGAGACCGACGTCCAGCCTGCCGGCGCGGTCTCGTCGGCAGCCATGGACTTGTCGATTATCGATAGGGCCCTCTAGTCTCGGGCATATCGAAAATCGATAGGGAGGGATGCGATGAACACGCGGCTCACGAGGACCCTGGCGTCAGCGACCTTTGCGCTGGCGGTGCTCAGCGGGCTCGCCTTCATCGGTACGGGGGTCACGCACATACTCGACGACGGGGCGGTCTGCGCACAGACGGGCTTCTGGAAAAATGCCTCACTGGCGGACAACCTGCCGGTCAGCACAGGCGTGGAGGCGTCCAGCAGCGCCGCGCGCCTCTGCCAGGACAGCCCCTCCACGGGGCAGCGTGCCGCCGACCTCGGCAGCGAACTGCCCTGGCTGCTGTTCGGCTCCCTCGCACTGCTGCTCTTCTCCCGCCTCCTCAAGGCCGTCCAGGAGAAGGGGCCGTTCACCGAGGACGTGTCGCAACGGCTCTGCGTCCTCGGGTGGTTCGTCGCCGTGGGCACGCCGCTGACCGGCCTCGTCGCCGGCTGGTCGCAGTCCTGGCTCGTCGGGAGCATGGCGCCGATGGTGAGTTCCGGGCCGACGGTCTCGGGGCCGCTGGTCCTCGTCCTCGCCGGCCTCGCCGCAGTGATCATGGGGAAGATCATGCGCGAGGGCGTGCGCATGCGAGAGGACCTCGAAGGGACCATCTGATGCCCGAAGAGGAGCTCCACGGAATCCGGATCCACCTCGACCGGATCCTGGCCGAGCGCGGCATGACGCTCACCGAGCTGTCCGCGCAGGTGGGCATCACCGTCGTCAACCTGTCCGTGCTCAAGAACGGGCGAGCCAAGGCCATCCGCTTCTCGACCCTGTCGAAGATCTGCGATGTCCTGCGGTGCCAGCCAGGGGACCTGATCACCCACGACCCCACCGAGCCCGCCTAGCTACTCATCCTCGGCGGGCCCACCGGCGAACGGCCAGGCCATTCCCCGACGGGTTCCGCCCTGCTGGCTCCCCGGCACCCTTTCCTGCGCCGCCCTGAGCCGTGCACCTCTCGGCTCCGGCGCCCGCTTCCCGGTCCGGCAGCGCCCGCTCCGGAGGTGGCCCGGTGCGCGCCTGGACTTCCCTGCTGCTGGTCGCCGCCGTGCCGATCGCAACCGAGGCGGCCGCGGTCGGCTGAGGCCGGCTCCTGGCAGTTGATCGTCTCGCGGACGCCATCCAGCTCTCGCCCAGGCCCCGTCCGGGCCGGCCCGAATCCAAGGGCGAGGGCGGTTGGTGGACCGGCGGCCCGTTCCCGGAGAGGGGAGGTCTGCGGCTGCTGGTCCGCCCGGCCCGAGTTACGCCTCCCGCTTCGTCCGTCCGTGCCCCTGGCCGGACGTACCCCCGGTTCTGACCGATCCCATCCCGGCCACGCAGGCCGGGGCGGGACCGCCCGGTGGCCGTGCATCGGCAAGGGCCGGCCACCTGCTCCTTCACCCTCCACCGCCGTGCGTCCACTCTCGAGTCGACCACCGACTTTCTGCGGTCAACCGACCAGATCCTGTCCCGCCCCGGCTGATGATGCAGAAGGCCACCCCACCTCGACTACGTCGGTGACGACATCAGCGCCGGCGAGGCCGTGAGGGCCGTCGGCCAGTCCGTCCACATCCTCGGCGGCAAGGGCCTCACCCGCGAGTTCGGCCTCGCCCGGCTGATCACGGCGGCCCGGGTGGCGCGCATGGCCCCCCGTTCAGCCCGGAGATGATCGCTGAACTACGTGTCGGACCAGACCCTGGGGTTGCCCAAGTCGTATTCCACCCGTTCGATCCTGTCGTCGTCGAGCTTCTCGGGCAGGGCCGCGACCTCCTCGATCCAGCGCCGCACCTCCGCCTCGAAGTCCAACCGGCCCACCTCGTGGTGCGCGGCCACGTAGCGCAGGTAGGGCGGCTTCTCGCTCCAGGTCTTCTGGAACAGGGCCGCCTTGCGGACGAAGAACTCGCAACCGACCGCGTTGGTGTGGAAGTTCATCTCCAGGTTCTGCGGGCGGTCCGGCCCGGTCACGGCCAGCGTGTCGACGAGGCGGAAGCTCTGCCGCATGTAGAGGTGGCGCTCGGTGCGCGGAATGGTCTCCCCGTCGTCGATCTGCGCGGCGCCGTGGGAGTACCCGGCGGCCGCGAAGGCGTCGAGGACCGCCTCGTGGAGCGGCGTCGCACCGATGCGCAGGGGGTCGCTGTCCGTGCGGCCCTCGATCCCGTTGGCCTCGACGAAGGTGTACGCCCTCAGACGCACCCCTTGGAGCTGCTTCCCCCGCACCTCGGACACCGGGCTCTCCCACCGGAGCCGGTACCGGAGCGGCACCCGCCTCTCCTGGCCCTTCTCGACGGTGAAGTGGCTGGTCACAGGGAAGTGTGCGAACGTGTCGCCCGACTCCGTGTCGACCACGTCGCGCTTGCCAACGGCGGGCGACGTGTTGGCGACGAGCTTCACATTGACGGTCCGAACCACCACGTCCCGATCGGGTGCGCGCAGCACGATCTCCCCGCGCAGCAGCCCTCCCGGCTGCAGCGCCTCGTCCGGTATGACGGTATCGATCTCCAGCGGAATCCCGGTCCCGCCGCTTCCCTTGCTGCCCAGCAGCCGTTTGAACACCATGCCCGCAGGCTAGCCGTTCGCACATCGTCAGTAATCGACCGCGCGGCGCGGGTCCCCTGGACCCGCCGTCCCACAGAACGTCGAGAAACCGATCGCCAGTCGGCTCGGGTGTGCTCAAGGACTGCCCTCTCCGCCCCTCCGTCCCCGCAGGAAGGCGGTGGGACCCCGTCCGGGCCGGAATGCGTTACGCCGTCCCGAACCGGGTTCCCACCGCCTTGACGCCCCGCCCTATAGCCCGCCGCTACCTGCTCAGACGTAGATGTACGGGAGGCTGTTGCTGACCCCGGCTGCCGTGGTCACGTTCACCGAGACCGTGCCGCTGCCGGCCGGAGTGACAGTTGTGATCAGGTTGTCGGAGACCACGGTGAAGCTCGTGGCCGGGTTCAGCCCGTAGGTCACCGCCGTGGCACCGGTGAACCCCGAACCGACGAGAAGCACGGTCTCACCGCCCGCCGACGAACCCGTGGACGGCACGACCGCGTTGAGTACGGGCGCGGGAACCGCCGTGTAGGTGTAGTTGACGGCGTTGCTGGTTCCGCTGGGAGCGGTGACGGTGACCGGGACGACACCGCTGCCGGCCGGGGCGACCGCCGTGATCAGGTTGTCGCTGATCACGGTGAAGCTCGTGGCCGGGTTCAGCCCGAAGGCCACCGCCGTGGCACCGGTGAACCCCGAACCCAGGAGGGCCACGGTGTCACCGCCGGCGGCCGAGCCTGACGGCGGGATGACCAGCGTCAGCACCGGGACGGAGATGTAGGTGTAGTTGACGGGGTTGCTGACACCGCTGAGCGCGATGACGGTGACCGGAACCACACCCACACCCGCCGGGACGACGGCCGTGATCAGGTTGTCGCTGATCACGGTGAAGCTCGTGGCCGGGTTCAGCCCGAAGACCACCGCCGTGGCACCGGTGAACCCCGAACCCGTGATCGTGACGGTGTTGCCGCCCGCCGCCGGGCCCGACGACGGCACGACCGCCGCGATGACCGGCGGTGGTACGGGATTGACGGCATAGTAGATGTACGGGAAGCCGTTGCTGGTCCCCCGAGGAGTAGTGACGGTGACCTGGACGACCCCCGACCCGGGCGGCGTGACCGCCGTGATCACGTGGTCCGAGACCACGGTGAAGCTCGTCGCCTGGTTCGCCCCGAACCTCACCGACGTGGCGCCGTTGAAGCCCGAGCCCAGGATCGCCACCGTGGTCCCGCCCGCGCCCGGGCCGGTGGCGGGAACAACGGCGACGATGATCGGCCGCCCCCCGGACGGGTGAGGGAAATGCGGGAAGGGAGGGTGGGGTCCCGGCGAGTGTCCGCCAAAGGGGGAGGTGTCGCTGGGTGCTGTCATGGCCGGGTCCTTCTTTCTTCGTGGTCCCAGGCACGGTCCACGGTCCGACCGGTCGTGGGCGGCGACGGAAGGCCAGAGCACAGCGGCTTGTGCGCAGCCGTCTGCTGCGCGACACCGACCACCGTGCGTGCCGAGAGAATGCCGGAGACTGCCGGAAAGTCGCATGAACACGGCAGTGCGGAAGGTGCTCATGCGCTCATGACGCCAGTGAACCCCTCAGGCCACGGCGACAACAGGCGCATCCCGTGCACATTCGTAGCGAATTGAGCACACAATCCGAAAGGCGGGCAACCTCCCGGCACGCGAGGGCGCGAAGAGGGTACACACACCGACTCTGCGCGCCCCCCGTACTGGCGTCGTGGCCGTCACGATGACGCTGCACCCCTCAGGCCGATAAGGGTCCTCCCGTGCCCACACGCGGTGGCGACCTCGACTGAAGGAGACAGGCTTCGGCTCGGGCAGTCGGGTGGCAGCAGACCCTTCTGGTGGAGTTTCGGAAGTATGCCGCAAGCTACCTCCACGGCTGCCGGGGTGGCTGTGAAGGACGGTCCACTCCTGGCATTGGGGGGTTTTCCCCAGTGAGAGCGGGAGAGTGGCTGCGTAGGATCGCGGTGAATGATCATCGACTCAACTCGTCCACACGGGGGACTTTCATGCGACGCCCGCAAAGGCGCCTTCTCACAGCGGCGGCTCTGGCTGCTCTCACCGTCAGCGGGCTGTCCGCGTGTTCGGCCCTCAACCAGAAGACCTTCGAGGACGACGCCAAGGTGCCTCAGAGAGTCACCTCGATTCGTCTCGACACCAGGAACGGACATGTGAAGGTGGACGCTTCGGCCGACGCCCCCACGATCTCCGTACACCGCAAGGTCAACTACCGTGGTGACAAGCCGAGTAGCATGTCCTTCCGCGTCAGGGACGGCGTCCTGGTGCTCTCCGGCTGCGGCAAGGACTGCGGCGTCGATTACGTCGTCAAAGTACCTGCCGGTCTTCCGGTGACGGGAGGAACGTCCAACGCCGGCCTCACACTGACCGATGTCGGCGCGGTCGATGTGCACACAAGCAACGGTGAGATCGCGGTGACCAACGCGACGGGCCCTGTGAAGCTGCGCACGTCCAACGGTGACGTCAACGTCAAGGATGTCAAGGGCGGCGGCATCGACGTGCAGACGTCGAACGGCGGGGTGACGATCCAGACGGCTACCCCGCAGGACATCAAGGCTCGCACGACCAGCGGCAACCTGACGGTCACCGTACCGCCTGCCAAGTACCAGATCTCGGCGAACGACTCCAACGGCGACAAGAACGTGGCGTTCACGAATGACCCGTCGGGCAAGTACCGCCTGGATCTGTCGACAACGAACGGTGACTTGACTGTGAAGTCGTCAGCCTAGTCAGTGAACCGGATGAGGCCGCCCGGCTACTTCGAGCAGGAACCGGCGAGTCAACCGCTGACGGACGATCCACTCCGTGGACTGCCCCCCACGACCAGCGTGAGCACCTCGAGAACCGGTCACACCAGCCGTTTGACCTGCGGCTTCAAGTTTACGCAGGCTCGGTGCGGTGCAGGACGCCGCGAGCCCAGCGATGGCCGGCCGGACAGGGGCTGAGTGCTGCCGAGCGGGCGTGGGTACTCAGACCCCGGTCGCCGCGTTCGAGCGAGGGGTGTCCGCCACCGGGCCGGGCACCCGGCCCGCCATCCGCCGGGCGTAGTCCCCGGCGACGGCGAGGACGAGGAAGCCCCAGGCCGCAGCGGGCAGGTACAGGTAGTTCACCCAGGCCGGCGGCTCGTCGTACTTTTCCTGGTCGCCGATCAAGTTCCCCGGAGGGTCGTCGACGAATCCGAAGATGTTGTTGAGCACGCCGTACAAGGTGATCAGGATGATCAGGACGGCGCCGACCCGCGCGATCCGGGTGACGGCCCGGGCGGGCACCGGACACCCGGCGGCGCCGGGGATCCAGCGCGGGAAGATCTCGCCCCAGGGGCGCACCAGGCCGACGGTGAGAAACGCGACCCCCATCATCACGCAGCTCAGCGCCACCATGTACACGATTTCCGGGGCGGTGTGGCCATCAGTGAACCCGACGGTCACCCGCCAGACGGAGGACGGCAGCAGGCTCAGCGGCGTGGCCCAGGCCGCCCACACCGCCCAACGGGCGGGGGGCAACACCTCGGGTCGGCCGGTGGTCGGGATCGTCATGACTGCTCCTCGGTGGGCCGGGCTGCTTCCTCGCTGCCTCCTCGGGAAGTGTCCCGGCCCCCAGGTGCTCGCCGCATCGCTCCGGCAGACGAGACCGGCTTAGGCAGTTTCGTTTGGATCAGCCGGTCGTTGGTCTGGGTGTGCCGTTGACTGACGCGCAGTGGGCGCGGATCGAGCCGTTGCTCCCGGACCGGACGCCGAGGCGCGGTGGTCGGTGGCGGGACCATCGGGAGGTGATCGACGCGATCGCCTTCAAGTTCCAGACCGGAACCCAGTGGGTGCACCTTCCGGAGAAGTACGGCAACTGGCGAGGCGTCTACAACCGGCTGCGTATGTGGGCCGTCGACGGCACCTGGGAGCGAGTGTTCACCGCTCTCATAGCCCAGGCCGACGCGGACGAGGACCTGAACTGGGCCGTCTCTGTGGACTCCACGATCGTGCGAGCACACCAGCACGCTGCCGGGGCCCGCAAAAGGGGGCCCCGGCTGGAGAACCGGCCGACCACGCCATCGGCCGGTCCCGCGGCGGGCTGACCACGAAGATCCACCTCGCGGCCGACGGCGACTGCCGGCCCCTGGCCTTCGTCCTCACGGCCGGCCAGGCCGGCGATGCACCCGCCTTCGGCGAGGTCATGGCCCGTCTGCGCGTTCCCCGCCGACGTGGACGACCTCGCACCAGGCCGGACGTCGTCCTGGCCGACAAGGCGTACTCCTCACGTGCGATCCGCGAGCATCTACGCCAGCGCGGCATCCGGGCAGTGATCCCCACCCGGGCGGATCAGCGCGGCCACCGGCTGCGTCGCGGCAGACACGGTGGGAGGCCACCCGCTTTCGACCGTGACGCGTACAAGCAGCGCAATACCGTCGAGCGGTGCATCAACCGCCTGAAGCAGTGGCGAGGGATCGCCACCCGCTACGAGAAGACAGCGGTCATCTACCTGGCCGGACTCCACATCGCGGGCATCTTCCTCTGGTCCGCTCGGTGATCCAAACGAAACCGCCTAGCTCTGGCGACCGATGCCGATCGGCCTGGAGTCGTACGCGATCACCGCGGCGCGGCGGGTTCCGGCCGCCGTCCGCCGTCGGCCCGGGGCCAGCGCGTGCGGCCACCACCTGCGTGGCCCGATGTCCAGGAACAGCGCGGCACCGGCCTGGGCCTGCAGCGCAGCGAAGACGCGCTTCCACGTACCGTCCCGCCGCGCGGCGGGCGTCCCGGCTTCTTGCCCGTCGACAACAAGGGCGCCCGCCTGGCCCGCTGCGCAACCGTCAGATCTCCACGTGCCACAGAGCAAGACCATCTCACCTTCACGATCCGCTTTCGATGCACGCCTCAGTGGGGTGAGTCGGCTGCTACCGGGGTGGGGCGCTCGGCGGTTGCGATTTGCATGGTGTCTGCGGCGGCTTCGGTCTTCGTGGTTCCAGTGCTGTCTGTGGTGGTTTCGGTGTCCACGGCACCGCTCGGCTCTGTAGTGGCGTGGCCAGGGCGGGTTCGCGGCAGTAGCGATACGGCCAGTACGGCCAGGGCGGCGACGAGCAGGGCGCTGATGCCGCTGACGATGTTCAGACCGTGGGTGAAGCCGGCGCGGGCGGGGTCGAGCAAGAGGTCATGCAGCCGGTCGGGGAGGCTGTCCGCCGTGGCCATGGCGTCGGGCAGGCTTGCGCGAGCGGACTCGGCCTCCGGCGCCGGGACCTCGCTGGGGACGGTGCCGGTCATCCGGTCGCGATAGACGGCGGTGCCCACGGTGCCGAGGACCGCGATGCCCAGCGACACGCCGAACTCGGTACTCGTCTCGGACATCGCGGCGGCCGAGCCCGCCTTCTCGGGCGGGGCCGCCCCGACGATCAGGTCGGTGCCCAGCACGAGCATGGGGCTGATGCCCAGGTAGACGATGACGAAGCCGGTCACGAGGACGGGCAGCCCGGAGGCGCTGTCGACCTGGGTGAGTATCAGGTAGCCGACCGCCGAGATCGCCAGCGAGGCCCCGATGACGTACGCGGCGGGCACCTTGCGGGCGAGTGCCGGAGTCAGGGCGGACGCCAGGATGAGCGCACCGGCGGCGGGCAGCAGCCATAGCCCCGCCTTGAGCGGCGAGAGCCCCTCGACCAGTTGCGTGTACTGGGTGATGAACAGGTAGACCCCGCCGATGGCGGCGATGCTGAGCAGCTGGATTCCCAGTGCGGCGCTGAACGAGCGGTTCCTGAACAGCGTGACGTCGAGCAGCGGACTGGCCAGCCTGGACTGCCGGTGCACGAACAGCACCCCAAGTACCAGACCACCGGTCAGGGTGGCCACAGGTAGCACCGCGAGGCCGGCCTTGGCCAGCTCCTTGATGCCGTAGATGATCGGCAGGATGGCGGCCAGGGACAGCACGACGCTGGTCGGGTCCAGTCGACCGGCCCGGGTGTCGCGGTACTCGGGAAGCAGCACCGGGGCGGTCACCAGCAGCAGGATCATCACCGGCAACCCCAGCAGGAAGACCGAACCCCACCAGAACGTCTGGAGCAGCAGCCCGCCCAGCACAGGTCCCAGCGCGACACCGGCCGAGAAGCAGGTCACCCAGACACCGATGGCCGTGCCGCGCTGCCTTGGGTCACGGAACATGTTGGTGATCAGCGCGAGGGTGGACGGCATCAGGGTCGCCCCGGCTATCCCGAGCAGCGCGCGAGCCGCGATCAGCATCTGGGGGCTGGTGGAGTAAGCGGCGAGCGCCGAAGCGACGCCGAACGCGGCCGCCCCGATCATGAGGAGTCTCCTGCGGCCGATCCGGTCGCCCAGCGTGCCCATGGTGACCAGGAAGCCGGCGATCATGAAGCCGTAGATGTCGGCGATCCAGAGCAGTTCGCTACCGCTTGGTTGGAGGGCGGCGCTCAGGTGCGGGACGGCCAGGTGCAGGACGGTGACGTCCATGGCGAGCAACAGGGTGGGGAGCGCGAGCACGGCCAGCCCGAGCCATTCTCGGGGCCCGGCCAGCTGTCGGGGGAGGGTCGTGTGGGGTGTTTCCGTTGACATGCCGCGTAAGCTAAACCCTCACGTCGGCGTCAGAGTCAACTCGCTTTTCGGGGAGCTTGTCATCACATGCGTATCGGAGCGTTGTCCCGACTGACCGGAGTCAGCGAACGGGCACTGCGGTACTACGAGGAGCAGGGGCTCCTGCGTCCGCTGCGACGGCCGAGCGGGTACCGCGAGTACACCGATGAGCACGTCCACACGGTGCGGAGCATCCGCACGCTGCTCGCCGCCGGTCTGGGCACCGCGACCATCGCCGACGTACTTCCCTGCATGGTCGACGAGGGCGGACGACTCGCGGCCGCCTGCCCCGACCTGCTGGTCGACCTGGCCAGGGAACGGGACCGCATCACCGCCGCCATGGACGAACTACGCGCGGCACGCGAGATGTTGGACGCCATCATCGCCACGCCCGTCCCCCCTGAGGCGGCCTCATCACTGGACTGCGACGAGGCAGTCGGCGCCGAGGTGGGTGCACCGCAGGCCCTGTCGTCCTGAGTCACCAACCCCTGAGTCACCGGTCCGTGAGTCACCGGTCCGTGAGCCGTTGGTGGAGAAAGATCGTTCCCCGATTCGTCAAAGATCGCTCCCCAACGGTCGAGGGGCGGGCACGCACAGGCAGCCTGCCCGCCGCCACGCCGAACAGCCCAAGCGGCCCGCTGGACGATCCGACGGCCGCCCTTCGCCGAGTGTCAGGCCAGCAGCCGTGCGAGCTCGGTCATTTCGGTCTCCGGGTCCACAACGGGCTGGATCACCAGCTCGTCGACCCCCGACTTCTCCAGCACGTTGATCCGCTCGATGACCTCGCCCCTGGTACCGACCAGGCCGAACTTGTCCACCAGGGAGGGCACGATGAGCTCGCGGTCCTCGGGGGCCAGCCGACCCAGGTAGTTGCGGTAGAGCGCCTGGTGAAGCCTGGGATCGGTGGGGGTGGTGCCGCGCAACCGGAGCAGACGGTCGACAGCCGCGGCCTCTTCTGGAGGGAGGGCCGCGCGGAAGGCGGGGTTCTCCGCGCCGAGGATCAGTGCGCTCAGTGCGATGTGCCCCATCGAGTCCTTGACCGGATCGCCGTAGCGGTCCTCGCCGTCGGCGAGGACATGCAGGGAGGACATGAGATACGAACGGGTCTTCTCGGCGCTGCCCGCGTCCCGCGCCGCCGCCCGCCGGGCCTGTCCGAGGGCGGACCAGGCCGCGGGGTCGTGCATCCCGAAGGAGATCACTCCCGCGCCGAGCCGGCCGGCGACCGCGGCAGCCTTCAGGCCGAACGCGGCCACGACGAACTCCACGGGATCCTCGGTGTTGACGTACGGCCCGACGTGCAGGAATCGCACCCTGCTGGACCGGGTCCCCTCGCGGTAGTCCGACTCACGGCCCGCGGTGAGATCCTGTAGGGCGGCCGTGAACGACTCCAGCTCCGCCATCTTCGTAGGCCGCATGCCGAGCGTACGGCGCGCCGTGTTTCCGGTGCCGACCCCGCAGACGATGCGGCCGGGGGCGAGGGCGTTGAGGCTGCTGACGGCCGCCGCCGCGGCGGGCGCGGAACGCAGTGCCGGTGAGGTGACACCGATGCCGAGCCTGATCCGGTGAGTGGCCTTGGCGCAGAGTGCGAGACTCACGAACGGATCGCCGTGGATCATCGGCGTGTCGTACACCCAGAAACTGTCGAAGCCGAGTTCCTCCGCGCGGGCGGCCAGGTGTTCCACACCCGGCCCCGCTGTCATGACGATGCCGGTCCGCATGGCGACTCTCCTCGCCGTCGAGTGAGGTGGCTGAACCACTCCAGTTACAGTTCGTCGTCCACAGTCAAGATCATGCTCCCCAGTGCGCTGGTGGGCCTACCGCAGCGGTTTCAGGATCGGGAAGGTGCCGCGCGAACACGGAGGAGCTTCGCGCGGAGGGCCCGCGGGTGGCGCAACAACCGGCCGCCGGTGAGGCGGCGTTGAGTCGGCTGGTCATCACCGGCGAAACGGTCGACGGGGTGCCGGCCGAGTCCGGGGTGGACACGAACGTGGCCTTCCCGCCCCGGCCCGTTTCCACACATCGGGTGCAGCCCCGGCGAGAGGTGCGGCGGGATCGGCCGAGCCATGCGGGGCCTCCGTACTCGGGCGGTAGTTCCCGGCCCTTGGTCGGCGGGTTGGGTGATCACCGCCCGGATCCGGCGCTGGCGCAGGCATGGCATGTGTGTGGGGTCAGGTGATCGACGTGTCCCCTAGTGCCTCGCTGATCTCGCGTAGCGCGTCCGCGGCCCGTGTGACCGTCTCGCGGTCGACGTCAGCCAGCAGTCGCTCGTAGTTGCGTAGGTGGTCGGCCATCGCGGAGTCGATGACGGCGGCGCCGTGCTCGGTGAGGCGGATGTACACGATCCGGCGGTCGCTGCCCTCCCTGACCCGCTCGACCAGACCTTTCGCCTCCATCTTGTCGATGCGGTTGGTGATGGCGCCGGAAGTCACCATGGCGGCCTTGAGGAAGGCGCCGGCGGTCAGTTGGTACGGCGGGCCGGAGCGCTTGAGCGTGGTGAGTACGTCGAACTCGCCGTAGTCCAGGCCGTGACGGGTGGCCGTCGCCTTGCAGCTCTTCTCGACCACGCGTGCCAGTCGCTGGATCCGGGCCAGTGCGTGGACCGGCCACAGGTGAGGGACCAGGTCGGGGCGTTCCTTCTCCCACTGTCCGACGATCGCGTCCACGGCATCGCTCATGACGGCTCCTTCCGGTTCATCTCAACGAACACAATCTCAATGTTAAGACACTTGACGCTGAGATGACAGCCGTGCTTTTATCTCAACGTTCAGATTGTTAACGCTGAAGGACTGGAGCCCTCGCCCCATGAACGTCGTACTCGACCCCACCGCCCAGGACCTCCTCTTCCGCGAGGCCCGCACCGCCAGCACCTTCACCCACGAGCCGGTGACCGAGGAGCAGGTGCGCGCCATCCACGACCTCGTCAAGTACGCCCCCACCGCCTACAACGCCAACCCTCTGCGCGTGATCCTCGTGCGGTCCCCCGAGGCCCGGCGGCGGCTGGCGGCACTGATGGACGAAGGGAACCGGGCCAAGACGGAAGCGGCGCCGCTCGTCGCGATCCTGGCCACCGACAACGAGTTCCACGAAGAACTCCCCTCGCTGCTCCCGCACTTCCCGCAGGCCGCAGAGATGGTCTTCGCCGAGCGCCCGGTGCGCGAGAAGACCGCGCTGCTCAACGGCGCGCTCCAGGCCGCGTACCTCCTCCTCGGCGTGCGCGCCGTGGGCCTGGCCGCAGGCCCGATGACCGGCTTCGACCACGACGGGCTCCAGAAGGAGTTCCTGGACGACGACCACACCCCGCTGATGGTCGTCAACATCGGCAAGCCGGGCGAGAACGCGTGGTATCCGCGCTCCCCGCGTCCCGCCTACGAGGACGTCGTCACCACCGTCTGAACCCCTCCCCCGCCTCCTGCTCCTGCTCCTGTGCTGATGGAGACCGCCATGTCCCTGCTCACCCGTACCAAGGCCGCTACGACGACCCCCTCCCCGGCGGCGTCCCCGCCTCCGGTCCTGTGGCTCGCACTGCTGGCCACGCCGATCGCCCTGAGCGCCAACAGCCCGGTGCTGATCCTCCCGGACATGGCGGCCGCGCTGAACGTCCGCACCGCCACGGTCACCTGGATCGTCACCGCCTTCGCCTGGGCGATGGCCGTCGGCACCCCGCTGATGGCGAACGTCCTTCGCCGCCGCGGCCTGCGCACCGCCCTGCACACCAGCGCCGCGGCCGTCGTGGCCGGCACGGTGCTGGTGGCCTTCTCCCCCTGGCTGCCGCTCGTGATGGGCGGCCGCGCAGCCCAGGCCGTGGGCGGCGCGGGGCTGGTGACCGTGGCGATGAGCCTGGCCGGCTCGGCCCGACGGATGGGCGTCATCACGGCCGGCTTCGGAGTCATGGGCGCGGTCGGTCCGCTGCTCGGCTCGCTCATCGCCGAGACCGTCTCCTGGCGTCTGTCGCTGTCCGTGTCCATGCTCGGGCTGCTGGCCGTCCCCGCGGTACTGCGCGGGGCGAACACCACGACCCCCACGACGCGAACGCCCTTCGACGCCCGTGGCGCCCTGCTGCTCGTCCTGACCGCGACGGCGCTGGTGTTCCTGCCGCGCTACCCGCTGGCGGCCCTGCCCGCCGCGCTCCTGGGAGCCGTACTCCTCGGCCTCCACGTACGCGCGGTCCCCCACGGCTTCGCGCCCCTCGCGGTGCTCCGCAGCCCGGTGTTCGCGATATCCGCCCTGCTCGCGATGGCCCTGTCGACCTCGTACTTCACCCTGCTGTTCACGATCCCCCAGCTGCTTCGCGACCGCACCGACTGGTCGACCCCGGCCATCGGCACGGGCCAGATGGCCGCCCTGCTCGTCGGCTCCCTGCTCTCCTGGCTCCTCGCGGCCGCATCCGCCCGGATGAACCGCCCCCGGGTCATCACGATCCTCCTCACCGTCGGTGCCCTGGCCCCGCTCACCACCCTCCTCACCCCCTGGGCCCGCCTGCTCCTCCTCGCCGCCTCCCTCGCGGTCTTCGCCACGACGGCCGGCAACGGAGTCCTCGCGTCCTACGCCACACAGGCCACTCCCGCCCCCGACCGCCCCACCACCATCGGCCTCTTCAACCTCGCCTACCAACTCGGCGGCGCCTTCGGACCGGCCCTCGCGGCCCTGCTGACCCTGGGGACATGAGCCCAGCCGGCGACGTGCCACGACGGCTGCAGACACCCCATCGCCCGCCCACACCACCACACGATCCGAGAAAGGCCGCCCGGCCCGCCACACGCGGGACGGACGGCCTTTCGCCCGTCCCACCACGACGGACCAGACGCTGAAACCGACCAAACGGCGAAGCAACCCACCCGCGACCCGGCGGCGTAGCCGAGGCCGACGGCCGACGAGGAGGCCGCGCAGCCACCGCGCCAGTCCCCGACTCTCCCTAGAGGGCGCAGAAGGCGTTGAGAGCGGCTTCCTGGGTGTGGGCTTGGCCGGGAGTGCCCCCTATGAGGTGGTTCTCGTTGTTGGCTTCGACCACCTGCTTGGCACCGTTGTCGCTGGTGATGTGGAAGCTGAAGTATCCGGGGACAGCGCCGTTGTGGTACCAGGCGGGGCGGCCGCAGGGAGTGTCGATGCGCATGAGGCCCAGGCCGTAGTGGGCCCCCGTACCGGTGGGAACGGTGGTCTTGAGCTCTGTCTGCTGGGCGGGTGGCAGCAGGGTGCCGTCGACGAGGGCGCGTTCGAAGGTGGCCAGGTCGTCGAGAGTGGAGACGATGGCACCGGCGGTCTGGGTGGCCTGGACGCTGGTGACGGTCATGTCCAGGATGAAGGGGCCGGCCAGGTAGTAGCCGCGCAGGTAGTTGCCGTAGAGATTGTTGTCCGTGGTGGGCAGGCTGGTGTCGGTCAGGCCGAGTCGGTCGAAGATCCGGGTCTTCATCTCAACCGCGGGCTCGTTACCGGTCACGGCCTTGATGATCATGCCGGCCAGTACGTAGTTGGTGTTGGTGTACTCCCACTTCTCTCCCGGCTGGGCGTTCGGCGGGCGCTTCCGAAGGGCGCCGTCGACCAGTTGTTGCGACGTCCAGTCGGGGTTGACGGTGTACCCGTCGATGTTCATCGTGTAGTCCGGCAGATTCGACGTCTGGTTGAGCAGTTGCCGGATGGTGATCTTCGAACCGTCGTGACCGTTGGCCTTGACGGCGTTGGGCAGCCACGTGGCAACTGTGTCGTCGAGGGAGAGAAGGCCGTCGGCCTCCAACAGGAGGACGGTGGCGGCGGTGAAGGACTTGCTGTTGCTGCCGATGCGGAACTTCGCCTTGGGATCCGCGGGCACCCGGGTGCCGCGGTCGCCCACGCCCGCCTGAACGTACTGGGTCTGGGCGCCGTCGCGGACCATGCCGATGATGCCGGGGTAGCCGTCGGCGACGCCTCTGTCGGCGCCCGCTTTGAGAATCACGGCTGCTTCCGGCACCGCAGCCGTGGCCGGGCTGAGACCGGCGCTCAGGCCGAGACCGCACGCCACGGCGACGATGCTTAACCGCCTGAACTTCATGACTCTCCTTCTGGAGTTGGGCAACGTAAGGGCCCATCGCGCCCTCAATCCGGCCTGGACATTCTCATGCCCTGGGCGATGGTCTGGGTGGTGATGTCTCCGTCATTCGCGTAGCGCCTGGGGGTGTCGAGAGGAAGAAGCCTCAGCAGCCACGGGCCTCGTGGCGCCGCAGGCCAGGTCGCCGCGGAGCCGCCGCGTGGGCAGCGGGGGTTCGGGACCCGCCGCCGCTGGGCTTCCCCGGCGTGTCTGCCGATGTGGCACCGGCTGGCCGGCTGTCGTACGGCGAGGGGCACCGCCGTCCCGGGGCTCAGATCAGCGGGCTGATCTGTTCCTGGATGTCGAGCAGGGCCCGGCCGTACAGCTCGCTCGCGACGGCGGGGTTGGTCATGGCGTGCCGGCTGGCGGTCTCCTGGTCGCGCCAGATGCGCTGCAAGGGGTTGGCCTCGGCGAAGCTCCCGGCGCCGTGGACGTTCAGCAGGATGTCCAGCGCCTCCCGCGAGCGGCGGGCGACCGTGGCGGTGTCCATACGCACGCGTGCCCGGTCGCGCAGTGGCATGTTCCGGCCGCTTGCCGCCCAGCCGTCGATGTCGTCCGCCGCGCGCATCAGGTGCAGCGCGGCGGTGTCGATCAGCTGGGCGGCCTCGGCGACCTGCATCTGGGTGGAGGACGCCTCGCGCGCCTGCTCGTAGAAGGTGTGTGACATGGGGCGTCCCTGCGCGAGCGACGCCATCACCAGCTCCAGGCCGCCGCGGGCCAGGCCCAGTTGCGGGCCTACGAGCACCGAGGAGAGCAGGGGTACGAACGCCGCGCGGTACAGGGTCTCATCCGTGAACTCGGTGGCGTACTCGCCCCGCAGCGCGCCGGTCACCGAAAGGATGCGGTGGGCGGGCACGAACACGTCCTCGGCCAGGAGGGTGTGGCTGCCGGTGCCGCGCATCCCGGCGGTGTGCCAGGTGTCCTCGACCGTCAGCTCGTCCATCGGCACCAAGGCCACGCCTCGGTCCGTCTGCTCGCCGTCCGCGCCGGTGACCGGCGTACCGAGAAGCGCCCACCGCGCGTGCAGACAGCCGGACGCGAAGGGCCACCGCCCGGTGATGACCTGTCCCGAGGCTGCCGCCCTGCTCGTTCCGCCCGGGGTCAGGACGGAACAGGCACGGGCGCCGGGGTCCTCCCCGTACACCTCCCGCTGCGCGCGTTCCGGGTAGAGGCCGATCATCCAGCCGCAGACATTGATCAGAGCGGTGGTCCAGGCGGTGGAACCGCAGCCGCGGCCGAGTTCGGCGGTCACCTCCAGGAGCGTACGAACGCTCGCCTGGTGGCCGCCGAGCCGTTCGGGGACCGTGATGACGAACAGGCCGGTGTCGGCGAGGACTTCGATGTTCTCCTCGGCGACCCGCCGGTCCTCCTCCGTGCGGGCGGCGTTGCGGCGCAGCAGCCCGACGAGCTCGGCGGCTCCTTCGATCAGCGCCTTGCTCTTCGCGTCGGTCGTCATGACGATGTCCTCCACGCCGCGTTACCGGGACAGCGCCTTGCCGTGCGCCGCACGGGCAGCATGGTCGATCACGGGCGAGTCGGAAAGGGCGCCCCTGGCGGCCGCTTCCCTGGTGGCCTCGGAACGGGCCCCGGGGCGGCGCGCTCTGTATGCGCCGGACGCCGATGGACGCTCGGACGCCGATGGACACTCGGGCGCGCGGCCCCTACGAGCGGCTGCCCGACCTGCGAGTCGTGCGGGAGACGCGCCGTCACGGCGACCGGGGCCGTCACCTTCGGCGGGTCGAGACCGGCACCGACTCCTACCACCTCGCCACCTCGCCGCCACCCGCACCCGCACCCGCACCCACACCCGCACCGAACAGCAGCGGGTGACCGCCTGTACCTGTCGGCCGGCCGGTCTCGGCGGCGGAGGATGGAACCCGATGAACTCCTCCAGCCGGCCTCGCTCCTGGTCGTGGCCCCCGCCACACGGATCTCACGCTCGGCGTTTCGGCCATCACCAGGCCAAGACCGCCCCTGTCGGCGCAAGGGTCCGTGGTCCCTGCGCCCTCCGCGCGTCGCTCTGTCCTGCGGATTCCACTCCGTCTCAAACACGTGTGTTCGAGAGTGCCGGTCGTGTCGTTGAGCCCAGTGCCGCTGAGCAACCCCAACCATCGGCTCAGAGGCGCGAGTTGAGCTCGGAGGAACCCGAGCATCCCTCATCCAAGACCGTCCTGCCCCCGGTGTCCCTGGCCGCGATCAGCGCCACGGGCGCCGCCTCAGACCCCCTTCAAGGAGAGACCACCAGTGCCCCACTCCTCCGCCGCCAGCTACTGGGAGTCCGTGTGGGCCGCCGGGCGCCGATACCGGCAGCTCGACGATGCCGAAATCGCACTGCTCACGCAGCATCTCGGCGCTGGCCATGGCCGGCCCGCCCTCGACATCGGCTGTGGTTCCGGCGAACTGTCTCACCACCTCCACCAGTACCTCGGCTACCGCGTCACCGGCATCGACTGCGCGCCCAGCGCCCTGGCGCTCGCGGCCTCCTGCGACCGCGACGAGTCCGAGCCCGGCCCGACCTGGCGGCTCATGGACTTCGCCACGGACGATGTCACCAAGCTCCCCGACCCGGCTTACACGGCCGTCACCTGCCGGCTGGTCTACACATTCATCGACGACAAGCCGGACTTCCTTGACCGCGTCCGGCGTGTCCTGGCTCCCGGCGGGACGTTCTGGGTCCTCACCGAGCTCGCCGGACGCTTCGACGACAACGATCCCCGCAAGAGCCTGGGCATCACCGACCACGACATCGAACTGCTCACCACCGGCTGGTCCAGCGTGACCACTGTCGACATCGACCGGCTCCGCTGCTTCGCCCTGCGGCCCTGACCCTGGCCTCGCGGCCTCCGGCCTCCGGGAGAGTGCGCGTGGACACCAGACAGCCCATCGCCCTGGCGACCGCCTGCCGGGTCCGCGCTGCTGGTCGATACGCGGTCGGTGGGTCGGCCAAGTGGCTTCCTGCCGAGGGCGCCGGAATCGTGGTCCCCGAGCACCGCGCCGACGACCACGACACCGGCAGCCTCCTCAGCCTGCTCAGCCACACCCGCACGCGGGTTGTCGTGGACGCCGAACGCTCCGCGTCGGCCACTTCGCAGGCCGGCCGCCTGAACCTCGATTCCGCCGACGACATCGTGCGCGCGGCAGTGATCCCCGAGGAATCACCCGTGTGTCACGGGTAGTTGTGCATGTCGCAGTGGTCAGAGTTCGGGGGCGAACCACACAGGAGAGTGCCTGCCAAGCGTATTCCGTGGTGTGGCCGTGGTTCTTGAGGATGAGACCGTCACGGTCGGCGAGGACGGCGTTCTTGCGGTCCACGGCGAGGAACTCCGGCTCCGGGGCCTGGCCTTCACCACCTGGTAGTGGGGCAGGCGGCGTCCGTGGAGCGGCTGCCGCGATGGTCGGGGCGTACGCGGGAGGGGGCGGTGTCGACGGGGCGGCGATGGTCGGGTTGGTGGGGATGGTCGGGGGTGAACTTCACCGCGACGGCGCGCTGAACCGCACACAGCGGATGCCGGTCGACCGGACCGGATCCCTGCCGGCCCCGCCCCCTTTGCCGACCTGGCTGGCCTAGGATCCGCAGACTGGAAAAGAAAGTTGTCACAGACCGGTCCGCTCAGGCGTGTAAAGAGTGAACGAGCGAGATCGTCGACGCAATGGAGCAAAAGATCTACATGCAGAGGGAATCCGCTGCCCCGGTGCCCGCCTCCGGCGGTCGGCACCGCAAGCCCAAGCAGATGCGGGTGGCCAGCCGCCGTGCCCGCGCCGCGGTCGTCGCCACCCCCATGGCGGTGGCGATGTTCTCCGGCACGTCGGCCTTCGCGGCCGACAAGGGCACCACCGCCAGACCCGTCAACTCCGCCGCGGACAAGAGCGCGGGCTCCGGCTCCGACGGGAGGATGGCCGCGAACCTCAACACCCGGGTGAACGACCCGCGTCTGGGCACGCATCTCAGCGGCGTCGTCCTGGACGCCAGCTCCGACAAGGTGGTCTGGGGGCACGATGCCTCGACCGCTCTCATGCCCGCCTCCAACACCAAGCTGTTGACCGCCACCGCCGCCCTGTCCGTCCTGGGCCCCGACCACCGCTTCACCACCAAGGTCACCTACCGCGACGGCACGCTCACCCTCGTCGGCGGCGGCGACCGGCTCCTGACCACGGCCGATCTGACCAGGCTCGCCCAGACCTCCGCGGCCAAGCTGAAGTCCCAGGGCGTCGGCGTCGTGAAGGTCCGCGTCGACGACAGCCTCTTCCCGGAGCCGACACCGGCAAAGGGCTGGAGGGGGGACTACTACCCGGGGGAAGTCGCCCCCGTGCGGGCGCTGGTCGTCGACGGGCGCAGCGTTCTGGATACCTCGGTCGACGCCGGGAAGACCTTCGCCAAGAAGCTCGCCGCCGCCGGTGTCGTCGTCAACGGCGATGTCACCCGCGGCCGGGCCGGCGCCTCCGACGTGTCGGTGGCCCTGCACCACTCCCCGAAGCTGTCGGAGTCCGTCCGGAAGATGCTCAAGCTCAGTGACAACAACATCGCCGAGACCCTGCTCCGGATGACCGCCCTCGGCACGGGCCGGCCTGCGACCTTCGAGGGCGGCACGGCGGCCGTGCGGCAGGTGCTCAAGGGCTACGGGGTACCGCTGACCAACGTCAAGCTGTACGACGGCAGCGGTCTGTCCCGCAGTGACCGCATCCCGGCCGCGACCCTCGCCGCCGTGTTGGATCTGACGCAGGATCACCCGCAGACCCTCCGGCCCGTCCTCGACGGACTTCCCGTCTCCGGGGAGGCTGGCAGCACCCTCGGTCCGGAGTGGGGCCGCTTCGACGATCCTCATTCCACGTGTGCCGTGGGCAAGGTCAGGGCCAAGACCGGCACGCTCAGCGGCGCCATATCCCTCAGCGGCGTGACGCGGGGCCAGGACGGCCGGTTGAAGGTGTTCGCTTTCGTGGAGAACGACGCCTCCGCCGCTCCGGCCGCCACCAAGGACGCACTGGACGGCCTCGCGGCGACGGTGAACGGCTGCTGGGCCTAACGGCTCCGGGCCTGAAAAACCTCCGGTAGGGTCGCCCACCGGGTCCAGGGACGGAGGTCGGCCTCCGCCCCTGGACCGGCTCGGGAGACCCGGGCTGGCGAAGGAACGAGGGCGCGAGGGCCGTGCGCTCCCCACCCGGGTGCACCTGGGCCGGTGGCGCACCGGCCTGCGGCAGCACACCGTCGGAGATACCGCTGCCGCACTGGGCGGACCGTCCCCGGCTCGAAGAGGCCCTCCAAGCCGTCCGGGTCACCGACCCCGGAGCCCCGGAGCCCGGTCTCGTACTCGCCGGCGGCGACCCCGTTGGGCGGAGGCCAGCTCCGCGAGGTGCGCGCTGACCACCGCCCAGGCCATCGCGGCGCTGCGCCGGGGCGGGGCAGGGCGGAGGCGTGCCCGGCGTGCGGCGCGGAGCGCCTCCTCACGCACCGTCAGTGCGGGTCGGCTCAGGGGCGTAGGCGGCGAGGAAGGTGCGGATGCCGCCGGCGGCGTAGCGGTCGAGGTCGGCCTCGCTGTGCTGGGCGCGGCCGTGGAACATGGCCTGGTTCACCGGGATCCACAGCAGCAGTCCGGCGAAGTGGTGGGCTGCCAGTATGGGATCGTCGGCTTTGAGCAGTCCTTGGTCGGTGAGGCGCTGGAAGGTGGCCGCCAGGGTGGCCAGGACGCGTTCGAAGCCCTGCTCGTACCAGGTCGCGCCCAGTTCGGGGAAGGCGTCGGCGTTGGCGATGATCAGGCGGCGTAGCTGGATCACCTCGGGCTGGGTGAGGGTTGCCAGGAACTGGCGGGCGAGACGGGTCAGGTTCTCGTCCAGGGCATCGGCTTCGGCTGGGATGTCGGCCACCAGGTCGACCATGGCGTCGATGCGGTCGGTGGTGGCCAGAACGATCTCGGCGAACAACTTCTCTTTGTCTGCGAAGTGCTTGTAGACGGTCTGCTTGGACACCGCGGCCAGCTTCGCGATGTCGTCCATGCTCGTCCCCGAGTACCCCTTGTTCAGGAACACGGTGGTCGCGGCATCCAGGATCTCCTGATGCTTGCGCGCTGACCGGCTGTCCATCCTCAGCTCCCTCTCTCTGTTCAATCCGCCGTCTCCCCGCCCGAAGAGAGTACTGGACTGACCAGTACCCATACGGGTACTGTACCGTCCAGTTCCAAGAGTCGCAGGGCTCTGCGCCGCGCATCGATGGGGGTTTCACATGGACAAGGTGTTCTCGGCCGACGGCACGACCATCGCCTTCGAGCAGCAGGGCTCGGGCCCTGTGGTGGTGCTCGTCGGCGGCGCGTTCATGACCCGCGACAGTTCCGCCGAACTCGCCGGTCTGCTGGCCGAGCGCTTCACGGTGATCACGTACGACCGCCGGGGCCGCGGCGACAGCGGGGACAGTCCTGCGTACGAGGTGCGGCGCGAGATCGAGGACCTCGACGCGCTGATCGAGGGCCCGGGCGGCGGATCGGCCATGGTTTTCGGCATGTCCTCGGGCGCCGTCCTCGCCCTGGAGGCCACCGCCTTCGGCAGCGCCGTATCGCGCCTCGCACTGTATGAGCCGCCGTTCGTCACCGACGACGGCCGGCCGCCGCTGCCCGCCGACTACGTGGAGCACCTGACGGAGCTCGTGGGCCACGAGGCGTACGGGGAGGCTGTCGCCTACTTCATGACGGCAGCGGTCGGCCTGCCCGACGAGGTCGTCGCCGGCATGCGGCAGGCCCCGTTCTGGGCGGGCATGGAAGCCGTCGCCCGCACCCTCCCCTACGACGGCCGGATCATGGGCGACACCATGTCCGGCCGCCCCCTGCCGGTCGACCGCTGGGCGTCCGTGACCGTGCCCGTCCTCGTCGGCAGCGGAGACGCGGGCGCGCCCCACATGCTGACCGGTGCTCGGGAACTCGCCGCGGCGGGCGACAACTTCACCCTCCGGGTGTTCCCGGGCGAGGAGCACGCCATCGACCCGAAGGTCCTGGCCCCGGCCCTCGCCGGCTTCTTCAGCGGGGAGCACACGGCATGAGCACGGCCTTCCCGAGCCTGGAGGACGTCCCGCGAGCCCTGCTCGGCACCACCGGATAGGGCCCCGAGGACTCCTACGCCCACGGATGCAGGGCAGCGTGCAGAAGGAGACGGCGGGAACGATTCCCACCGACCCCTTCCAGCGTGGCTCGGCGCTCTCCGCCTCGAACGTGCCGTGGCGATCAGGCCGTGCCCGCGGCGGCGCTACCAGTCGGTCAGGTCCACAAGGAGGTCGCAGTGCGGATCGTCCGCGGCCGGCCGGTGGCGCTCCTCTTCTTCAACGAGGGAGGGGATCGAGGCGATCAGCGCGGTAGGCGTGCAGGTCAGGCGGATGTCGGCGCCGATGATGCCTGGGCGGTCGGGACGCTGCACGTACAGGCGCATCAGGCCCTGGCGCATCCTCAGGAAGCCGATCAGGAAGGGGTTCTCGTCGTCGCCGGGGTCGGACAGGGCGCGCAGGACGGTGAGCGCCTGCCCCTGTTCGGGCTCCGGGTCCGGAGGGATGTTCTTCGGGTGGAGACGGATGAGCGTCATCCCCATGGCTTCGCCGATGTCGTCGCTGCTGTAGAACTGAGTCCTGGCCAGGACGGTACGCAGGACGCCGGGGATGAAGGCCGGGGCCACGGTGTCGTGGGGGATCTCGTAGAGGAAGGTGGCTCCGTCCTCCTCGTCACCGACGTGGACGGCGATCCGTACGGCACCGGGGGCGGGCAGGACACCGCGCAGGTGGCTGCCCTCGGCGACGGGTGCGTTCAGGTAGTACAGCAGCAGATGGCTGACGGCCGCCTGCTGCTCCACATCTTCGGTATCGGTCACTCGTTCATCCAAGCAGAGCACTTGTGGTGCGGTGGGTTACGGCAGAAGGCGTCGGTAACGCCAAAGGCTGCCAGCGCCTCGCCGGTGTGAAGGCTGCCAGCGCCTCGCCGGTGTGGTGGATCGACGACGAGCAGGCTGTTCGCGGCCGCTGGTCTGCCCTGGCTACCACCAGGCGCGAACACCTGCGCACCACTCGGTGACGGTGCGATCGACGTCCTGGCCATCGGCTCCTGTGCCCGCTGGTGACCATCAGCGGGCACGCCGTCCCCACGTGGGCATGGCGGAGCGGCCCGCCACAAGTTTGCCGTGGCGGGCCGTCCTGCCGCCCGCTAGGGGCGGTGCGGCTGTATCAGGCAGTCGCCGTGATGACCAGGCTTCCGCTTCCCAGGGCGGAGACGCTGGCTGACGCCCCTGGGGCCAGGGTGACGGTGGCGCTGCCGCCCGCCGACAGCACGATCGTGGCGTCGGTGTTGTTGGTCACGGAGGTGATCAGGTTGACCTGGACGCCGGTGTCGATCCCGACCCCGATGGGCAGCGCGAAGCCGGGAACGGTGACGGTGATGCCGCCGGTCAGCGTGAGGGTCACCGAACCGGAGGTGGCGACAGCGGTCTGCGCCACGGGGAGGGAGCTGGAGGTCGCTGCCACGGCCGCCGGACCGGCTGCCAGGCAGCCAACCGCTGTGATTGAGCACACCAGGAAGGCGACACCACGACGGCAGAACGTAGAAGACATGGCACTCCTTTCAGAGCAACTCACATGCGGAAACCGCTGTCCCGCAAGGCCCCTACCTAAGCAACCAATGGGATGTTGCGACAATCCGCATGCATTCGGGCGCGGGGGGCACCTGTGGGGCGCTCGGGCGTGCAGGGACAACTGAGCGTGCGCCAGCGTTGCCAACTCACGAAATGCGCTCCACTGGTGCCCGAAGTGCCTGTATCCGACCGTGATCTGCGGGTGGCCGCCGAAGTACCCCCGCTGAAGTACCCCTTGGCGAGGTGAGGTGCGACGACCACGTCCGCAGTCAGGTCGAAGGTGTCGACCCCGTCCGTCGTACGACGGCCGCTCCGCCCAAGCCTGCCGGTGGCTGGGAAGCCGGATCACCCACCTGGATCCAGACCGGCTTGATCCAGGCCAGCAGAGGGCCCCGATTACGGAAACCCCTCCGGTGGTTCAGTGCGAACTCGGCTGCCGCTCCTTCGAAGGCTCGCGGTGCACGCTGACGGAGTCGCCGGCGTTGCGGGGAGCCACGAACAGCGTGGCCAGCAGCGCGAGCGCCAACAGCGCCGCGCACAGGTAACTGGAGATCACGAGCCCACCCGTCATCGCCTCACGGGCGACTTCCGCGACCTTCGCGGTCTTCGGATCGTCCGCGAGAGAAGGAATCGCCGAGCCGGCGCTCTCCGTCACGGCCCCACTGATGCGCTCGGCAGCCTGTGCGGGGACACCGTCCTCGGTAAGGTCCTCCCGTAGGTCGGAGGCGAGCGTGCTGAAGAACAACGTGGTGAGGAACGCGATGCCGAGCGCGGACCCCAGTTCACGTGCCGCGCTCTGGATACCCGAGGCTTGTCCGGCTCGCTCGGGCGGCACCTCCGCCAAAACGATGTTGGTGACCTGGGCGGTGGCGAACCCCACCCCGATGCCATAGACACACAATGCGCTCGCGATCAGCCACCACACACCGCTGGTTGTCGCGATCAGCCCCAGCGCTACCATGCCAACGGTTTCCAGCACCAGGCCGATGCGCACCTGCGCAAGAGCCGAAACCTTCATGGCCATCTGGAAACTCGCGCCGCTCGACACGAGGCTGCCCACCGCGAGCGCACCCAGCGCGAGGCCCGCCTCGAACGAGCTGTAGCCCAGGGTGAACTGCAGCCAGAGCGGCAACACGGCGATGATGCCGAACTCGCCGAGACCGACCATCAACGTGACGAGGTTGCCGTTGCGGAACGAGGCGATGGAGAACAACTCCACGTCCATCAACGGCTCCTCCTTGCCGCGACTGAGCACCGCCTGCCGACGCCAGAACCCCCACAGGGTGACGGCCGACCCGACACATGAGACGAAGACAGGGGATGGGCCTCCGCTCCACGACAGTCCGCCGATGTCCAGCGGCTCGGTGGTGAGGAGCCAGCCATAGGTGCGGCCCTCGATCAGCGCGAACGCCAGCAGTCCGAGTCCGACCGCCGACAGGACGGCGCCGAGACCGTCCACCCGCCCCCGCCTACGGACCGAGGCGGGCAGGTAGACCATGACGCCTACCGCGATGAGCACCACCAAGGGGATGTTGATGCCGAAGGCCCAGCGCCAGGAGAGGTCCGCGAGCCGGCCACCCAGCACAGGGCCGACGGCCGCGGCGGCGCCGATGGTCGACCCCCAGACGGCAAACGCCTGACTTCGCGCCTTGCCCGAGAAGGTCGCGTTCACCAAGGCCAGCGACGCCGGAAGGATCATGGCTCCGGCGATGCCCTGCAGGGCGCGAGCCAGGATGAGCCCCCCTCCGGTCGGGGCGACCGCGGCCAGCAAGCTCGTCACGCCGAACAGGGCCAGGCCGACGATGAAGATCCTTCGGGCGCCGTGCAGATCGGACAGGCGCCCGGTGAGCAGGAGAAGCGCGGCGAACGCGATGGCGTAGGACTCCTGAATCCACTGAGCCTCGGCCGAGTCGATCTCCAACTCCTCGATGATCGGCGCGAGGATCACGTTGACAATGGTGATGTCCACGACGATCAAGGCCACACCCATGGACACAGCCATGAGACCTAACCACTGCCGCTTGGTGGGGGGTTGCTCACCCAAGACAGTACCTCCACTATGAAGTATCTTTATGGTGAAGGTAAAGCGGGCGGGGTAGGTTGTCAAACTCAAGGGATGAGGCACACCACCAGCGCGGATCGGACAGCGAGGCAAGGGTGATGAGAGAAGAGAAGCACGCAACCACGGAGGCTCAGCGCAACCGCCTTATGGACGGCCTGCGCGCCTTCGGCGCCAACTACACCGACTTCACTCAGCGATTCGCGACCTGGCTGGGGCTGCACTCCACCGACGCGGCGGCTCTCGCCGAGATCCTGTACGCGGAAGACCAGGGGAATCCCCTGTCCCCCGCCCGGCTCAGTCAGCGCGTCTCACTCTCATCAGGCGCCACGACCGCCCTACTCAACCGCCTCGAAGCGGCCGGACACATCGTGCGCAGCCGCGAACACACCGACCGCCGCATCGTGACACTCCGCAGCAGCCCCGAGATCAAACCACGGGCGGAAGAGTTCTTCGGCCCCTACACCCGACGCATGGCCACCGAAATGTCGCAATACAGCCGTCAACAACTCGAAGACTTCGAGGACTTCATCAACCACCTGCGTGGCACCATGGATTCGCTACTCGCCGACGAGTACCACGACCCCCGCCCGGGCAGCCCGACCAAGCACACCCGCGACTGAACCACGAACACCCGACACCACACCAACACGGTCGTGCCGCGGCACGTTGCGGATGGAATCACAGCGGGTGCGAGAACGTCGCGAGAACGTCAGGACCGGTGCGCCGCGGTGCACCGATGCACTGACGCACTGACGCACCGCATTACTGATCTTCTCGTAAGTTCGGTGGGTGTGGTGGGTGGATGGTCAGGCCGGTGTGGGCGAGGAAGGACCATGGCAGTTGTGGGTTGTGGTTGATGCGGTGGATGCCTTGTTCGGTGGCGTCGGCGACATCGGCGAGGTGGTCGCCGGCGAGGTTGGCGAGTTCACGTTTCTTGAGTGAGGACCACAGCAGCTCCACCGGGTTCAGCTCGGGAGCGTAGGCGGGTAATCGCTCCAGCGTGAGCCAGTCCTGGTCGGCGACCCAGGCGCGCATCGCCCGGCTCCAGTGGGCGGACAGGCCGTCCCAGACCAGGACCACCCGCTCGCCGCGGTAGAACACCTTCATCTGCTCCAGGACCTCGATGAGGGCGGTGGTGTCGTAGCTGCCGGGCTTGAGATGGAAGCACAGGCGGGCCCCTCGATCGGGGTCGGTGGAGTGGTATCCCAGGGCCCCGGCCATCGACGCCCGCTTCCAGTTCAACCGGTGCCGCAGCAGCGGGGTGCGACCTCGGGGTGCGTAGGTGCGGCGGATCTGAGGCAGCAGGGAGACGCCCGATTCGTCGAGGAACACGATCCAGGCACGTGTGTTCACGGCCCCTTTTTGATCCGCGGCCACTCGTGCGCGATCCAACGGGCGATCTCCGACTCGTCCCTCTCCACCGCCCGCCGCTCGGGCCGCTGCAGACTCCATCCGAGCCGGCCGGTCAGCAACCGCCACACCGACGCCCTCGACAGCACCACCCCCGTCACCCGCTCCACGACGTCACCGACTCGCTCCAGGGTCCACAGGTCGGCCTCGAAACCATGAGCCTGGGCACCCCGCTCCAACGCGGCCCGGACGGTCTCGACCTGGGCGTCGTCCAGCTTGGGCGGACGACCGGTGGCCGCACGCCGACGCAAGGCCGAAGCACCACCTTCCTCCCACGCCCGCCGCCATCGCCGCACGCTCTCCGCACACACCCCCACCGCCCGCGCGATCTCCGCATTCGAGACACCGTCCTCGAACAACTCGACCGCCCGAACACGACGTGCCTCCGCCAACTGAGGCCGCGACAAAGGAGGAAGGGAGGCACCGGCAGCCGAAGGTGAAGGTTGATAAGCCACCCCGACAGCCTCCCACCCACACCGCCACCACACCCACTGAACTTACGAAAAGATCAGTACTGATCTTCTCGTAAGTTCGGTGGGTGTGGTGGGTGGATGGTCAGGCCGGTGTGGGCGAGGAAGGACCATGGCAGTTGTGGGTTGTGGTTGATGCGGTGGATGCCTTGTTCGGTGGCGTCGGCGACATCGGCGAGGTGGTCGCCGGCGAGGTTGGCGAGTTCACGTTTCTTGAGTGAGGACCACAGCAGCTCCACCGGGTTCAGCTCGGGAGCGTAGGCGGGTAATCGCTCCAGCGTGAGCCAGTCCTGGTCGGCGACCCAGGCGCGCATCGCCCGGCTCCAGTGGGCGGACAGGCCGTCCCAGACCAGGACCACCCGCTCGCCGCGGTAGAACACCTTCATCTGCTCCAGGACCTCGATGAGGGCGGTGGTGTCGTAGCTGCCGGGCTTGAGATGGAAGCACAGGCGGGCCCCTCGATCGGGGTCGGTGGAGTGGTATCCCAGGGCCCCGGCCATCGACGCCCGCTTCCAGTTCAACCGGTGCCGCAGCAGCGGGGTGCGACCTCGGGGTGCGTAGGTGCGGCGGATCTGAGGCAGCAGGGAGACGCCCGATTCGTCGAGGAACACGATCCAGGCACGTGTGTTCACGGCCCCTTTTTGATCCGCGGCCACTCGTGCGCGATCCAACGGGCGATCTCCGACTCGTCCCTCTCCACCGCCCGCCGCTCGGGCCGCTGCAGACTCCATCCGAGCCGGCCGGTCAGCAACCGCCACACCGACGCCCTCGACAGCACCACCCCCGTCACCCGCTCCACGACGTCACCGACTCGCTCCAGGGTCCACAGGTCGGCCTCGAAACCATGAGCCTGGGCACCCCGCTCCAACGCGGCCCGGACGGTCTCGACCTGGGCGTCGTCCAGCTTGGGCGGACGACCGGTGGCCGCACGCCGACGCAAGGCCGAAGCACCACCTTCCTCCCACGCCCGCCGCCATCGCCGCACGCTCTCCGCACACACCCCCACCGCCCGCGCGATCTCCGCATTCGAGACACCGTCCTCGAACAACTCGACCGCCCGAACACGACGTGCCTCCGCCAACTGAGGCCGCGACAAAGGAGGAAGGGAGGCACCGGCAGCCGAAGGTGAAGGTTGATAAGCCACCCCGACAGCCTCCCACCCACACCGCCACCACACCCACTGAACTTACGAAAAGATCAGTACTGATCTTCTCGTAAGTTCGGTGGGTGTGGTGGGTGGATGGTCAGGCCGGTGTGGGCGAGGAAGGACCATGGCAGTTGTGGGTTGTGGTTGATGCGGTGGATGCCTTGTTCGGTGGCGTCGGCGACATCGGCGAGGTGGTCGCCGGCGAGGTTGGCGAGTTCACGTTTCTTGAGTGAGGACCACAGCAGCTCCACCGGGTTCAGCTCGGGAGCGTAGGCGGGTAATCGCTCCAGCGTGAGCCAGTCCTGGTCGGCGACCCAGGCGCGCATCGCCCGGCTCCAGTGGGCGGACAGGCCGTCCCAGACCAGGACCACCCGCTCGCCGCGGTAGAACACCTTCATCTGCTCCAGGACCTCGATGAGGGCGGTGGTGTCGTAGCTGCCGGGCTTGAGATGGAAGCACAGGCGGGCCCCTCGATCGGGGTCGGTGGAGTGGTATCCCAGGGCCCCGGCCATCGACGCCCGCTTCCAGTTCAACCGGTGCCGCAGCAGCGGGGTGCGACCTCGGGGTGCGTAGGTGCGGCGGATCTGAGGCAGCAGGGAGACGCCCGATTCGTCGAGGAACACGATCCAGGCACGTGTGTTCACGGCCCCTTTTTGATCCGCGGCCACTCGTGCGCGATCCAACGGGCGATCTCCGACTCGTCCCTCTCCACCGCCCGCCGCTCGGGCCGCTGCAGACTCCATCCGAGCCGGCCGGTCAGCAACCGCCACACCGACGCCCTCGACAGCACCACCCCCGTCACCCGCTCCACGACGTCACCGACTCGCTCCAGGGTCCACAGGTCGGCCTCGAAACCATGAGCCTGGGCACCCCGCTCCAACGCGGCCCGGACGGTCTCGACCTGGGCGTCGTCCAGCTTGGGCGGACGACCGGTGGCCGCACGCCGACGCAAGGCCGAAGCACCACCTTCCTCCCACGCCCGCCGCCATCGCCGCACGCTCTCCGCACACACCCCCACCGCCCGCGCGATCTCCGCATTCGAGACACCGTCCTCGAACAACTCGACCGCCCGAACACGACGTGCCTCCGCCAACTGAGGCCGCGACAAAGGAGGAAGGGAGGCACCGGCAGCCGAAGGTGAAGGTTGATAAGCCACCCCGACAGCCTCCCACCCACACCGCCACCACACCCACTGAACTTACGAAAAGATCAGTAGCGGTCCGTTAGCAGAACGCCAACCCGGTATTCGAAGCTGATTGCCGACAGGGCGCACGCCTGCGCTGTGTCCGGCTGAAGCAGTCCGATCCACGGGGGAGCGCCCATGCGCAAGAACCGCATCCGCACGACCGCCCTGGCCGCCATGACGGTGGCCGCCGTCTTGTCGCTGAGCGCCTGCGAGGACGGCACCGACTCCGCCGATGCCTCGTCCTCGCCCAGCGCGGCGCAGTCCGCGGACAAGGGACAGAAGACCGACGGCGGCTCGGGAGGCCACGCCGAGGGCTCCGGCTCCAAGAACACCCCGACAGGGGCGGAAGGCGGGAGTTCGACAGGTGGCGGCGCGTCCGGGAACAGCGGCGGCGCGACAGGCGACAACGGCGGCGCGACAGGCGACAGCGGGGGCGGTGACAAGAGCGGCTACGGGCAGGTCTGTGGCACCAACGACCTGACGTGGGGGGCCACATCAGAGAGCCAGGCCGGCGGCTACATCCTGATCTCGGTGAAGGCCAAGCCGGGCGTCACCTGCATGCTCCCGGCTGCGCTTCCGGTAGTGGCGTTCGGGTCCGACGGCACCGAAGCGGGGCCGGCCGAGCAGGCCGTCGGTGAGGAGGTGAAGCTGAGTGGCGCCACCACCGCCTATGCCGGGGTGAACCCCAAGACCACCAACACCGATGACGGCAAGGAGCTGAACCAGATCATTGTCGCGGTGAGCAGGGACGACCAGACCGACCCGGTCAGCCTGAACACCGGCAGCATCACCGTCGACAAGCCGATCGTCACCAACTGGCACACCAGGCCCCAGGACGCCGTTCCCGGTGACGGCGTGGACGGCCACTGACCACGGCGGCCCCGGAGCTTGTCGTACGACTTGGTGCCCAACACCCGCTCCGCACCCGGGGCGCGTATGCCACGCCAAGCAGCTGTGGCAGACGGTGGGTACCACCTGCGGAACATCGGCGGCCTGTGTGCCCCGTACGTCCCGGCCCGCTTGCCGGTCGAGAGATGAGGCGGTGTCCGACGGGTCGGGTGACAGGTCGACGGCCCGGCCGCGGAGGCAGCGGCCGGGCCGCGGTGTTCAGTCCATCGTGAGGACGACCTTGCCGCGGTTACTCCGCCGCTCCAGCCGCTGGTGGGCCCGGCTCGCCTCGGCGAGCGGGAAGGTGGCCTCCACCGGGACGCGGAAGGTGCCCTCGGCGACGCGTCGGGCGATCTCGTTCAGGTCATCGCCGGGCGCGTAGCCGTGCTCCAGCCGGTTCGTCAGCTGGAAGCCGTGGATGGTCACGTTCTTCGGGTAGAAGTCGAGGGTGTTCACCGTGCTCGGTTCCAGCGCCACGTTCGCGAGGGTCACGACCCGCCCCGCGTAGCCGACCTGCCGCAGACTCTGGGCGAACACCGCGCCTCCGACCGTGTCGAGTACGACGTCCGCGCCCTGCCCGGCCGTCAGCCGCAGCACCTCCTCCACCGCCGCCTCGCCCGGGTGCTCGGAGGTGTCGATGGTGTCCTGAGCACCCAGTTCGCTCGCCCAGGCGGTCTTGTCGGCCGAGCTCGCGAGCGCGATGACACGGGCTCCCGCGTCCACCGCGATCTGCACCGCCGCGCTGCCCACACCGCTGGCCGCCGCATGCACCACCACCGTCTCCCCCACGGTGACCCGCGCGACCCGCCGCAGGCACAGCCAGGCGGTCAGCCAGGCCACCGGCAGCGCCGCGGCCTCGGTCATCCCGACCCCGTCCGGCAGGACGGTCACCTGCGCCGCCGGCACCGCGGCGAGTTCCGCGTAGAAACCGGGCTCGTTCACCGGGCCCATGGCCATGACGCGCTGCCCGGCCGCGATCCCGCTCACACCCTCACCGACGGCGACCACCGTGCCGGCGGCCTCCAGTCCGGGGATCAGCGGAGGCCGGCCCGCCCGGTGGTAGCGGCCGGTGCGGGTCAGCACGTCCGCCCGGTTCACCCCCGCCGCCTCGATCCGCACCAGAACCTCACCGGGCCCCGCCACCGGGTCGGCCACCTCGACCGGCACCAGCACCTCAGGCCCACCGAACTCCTCGATCCGCACGGCACGCATAACGCTCCACCCCTCTTCATGACGCCGGCCGGGACATCCAGGCCGGAACACCGGTTCAACGGGTGTCACTCTCCGACACCGCATCAGGAGGTGTCAAGCGTTAAGATCGACGCATGAATCCGACGCGACCAGAAGCACCCGCGGACGGGGGCCCCGACCCTCTCCTCGCCTTTCCGTTCATCGGGGGCCGCGCCTGCCTGAACTTCGTCGCCACGCTCGGCAAACGGCACACCGATCGCATCGAACGTCTCCCCCTCCCCGAAGCACTCGCCCGCTGGTTCGACGAGGCCGGGCTCCTCCCCACGCCGCCCGAGGGATTGCCCGTCACCGATCAGGAACTGGCGGACGCCCGCCGACTGCGAGAGGCGATATTCGGGCTGCTCACCGCCGCGATGCGTCAGCGGACCCCGGAAGCGGCCGACCTGGATACCGTCAATGCCGCCGCCGCCCGGCCCGACCTCGTACCCCAACTCGTGTGTGCCGGCGAGGAGCCCGGCAGGATGTCCCTGCGCCGGCGGGCCGACCACGCGGTACCCGCCGCGCTCTCCACCATCGCGCGCGACGCCATGCTGCTGGTCGGCGGCCCCTTGATGGAGCGGGTCAAAGAGTGTGAGCGCCCGGAGTGCTCCCTGCTCTTCCTCGACGACTCCCAAGCCCGCCGCAGACGCTGGTGCTCCATGGAACGCTGCGGCAACCTCGCCAAGATCGCCGGCTACCGCTCCCGATCAGCGCGCCGGGGCTGACGCCACCTGGGAGGCTGAGCGGTCGACCCCGCCGCCGACCTCGCCGGCCCGGGGCCCTGGGGACGCGCCGTCGCGCACGGGCCGGTCACGCCGTACGGCGGCGTGGCGAGCGCGTAGCCGAGCAGGGAGTGGCGTCGCCCCGGATACGTGCACCCAGTCGCCGTCCACCAGGGCACGGGCATGGCGGCACCGCCCGCACGCGAGTCGCCGTCGCCGTCGCTTGGCGCAAGAACGACCCCAACCCCCTGGTGACACGCCTGCTGGCGACCGTCAGCCAAGGTCCGCCGGACAGTTCCCGATGTCCTGAGTCGGAGATTCGTCGCCGGTCTGGTGTGAGTCGTCCCTGAGCTGTCAGCCTCGGCGCGGTGCGCTTCGACGGCCCGGCCGCCCCGAAACCGCCGTCGCGCGAACTTCGCCCGGACTAGGCTCACTTGAGGTCACCACCGTGGTCGCCTGGACCTCGCGGAGCGCGCCGGAGCATCGTCCGCCGTGACGGGGGGCCACCCGTGCAGACGGGAGCCGCCGTGTACAACGTCGCCACGCTCGGCGTGTCGTTCATCGCCCTGGTCCTCTCGGCCCTCGCCGCCTGGCGGCAGCACCACCAGGCGCGGTCCCAGAGCGCGCTGACCACGATCCTGGAGGTGTACTTCCGCGACATCCGCGACATGGATTTCCAGCGCGACCAGACCTACGTCGTGACCCGTCTGGGAGCGGAGCACCCGCCGCCGGCGGAGGGCGGCATCGCGGCCCTCCCCGAACAGGCCCAACACGCCATCTGGAACGTCGCGTTCATGTACGAGAGTGTCGGCATGATGCACGCCCTGGACATGATGGACTCCCGTGTCGCGCTGGGCGTCTTCAACTTCCGGATCACCCAGGTGTGGGAGGCGATGGAGCCGTACATCATGGCGGAGCGCGCGGTCCGCCAGGCGCCCTTCCTGGCCTTCTTCGAGAACCTCTACCTCGAGGCGCGTGCCACACCACCGGAGGAGCTGTACCGCGAGCTGGGACTGCGCACCATCGGTGGCTTCACCCCCGGCGGCGGGTGAGCGCCGGCCTTCAGGCCCGCCGACGGCGGCCTACTCCTCTGAGTGAGGGGAAAGCCTGCTGAGAGGAGGTCGTTCTGGGCGGGGTCCGTCGCGGATGCCGGGGAGGGCGGTTGACAGGAGCTTCGATGCGATCGTGGACGCCTGGCGGCGGATGCCGCGCCGCGGAGATGGGCCACTGTGAGACGTACGCCCGGACGTCCTTGAACGCCGGATCGTGGACCGACAGCGCAGACAGAAGGTCCATCCGGGCCCCTGGACGTCACCATGCGTCGCACGATCCGGAGGGCGGCGTGCCGGTGGTGAACGAGTCGGTCGAGGAGACGGTCGCCGAGGCCCGCGTGACACTGGAGAGAGATGCCGGTCGGCTTGCGCCGATGCCGCGCGCGGTTGCGGCGTCCGCGCCCCCGAGAAGCCGGCCACGACCAGGTCAGGCGGACCCAGCAGGCGGGGAAGACCGTCGCCGCGGCGGCCGCCCGCAGACCGCGCCAGGGCACGCGCGCGGGCCCAGGCAGTCGCCGCACGGCCCCGGATCGACGCCTTCTTCATCGGATTGACGCGGCGGCGCCGGGGCAGGCGCGGAGCCGAGGAGTGGAGCCATGGGACACAACGCGGACGAGGCCGGCGCCTCCCAGGCCGACGCCTCCCGTCCTGAGCCGGACAGGAAGTCGCCCGCCGATGGGCCCACGGACCTGCCCAGGAAGGCGTGGCGGGGGGCGCTCAAACGCACCGTGAGGGAGTTCAGGGACGACAACCTCACCGACTGGGGCGCCGCGCTCACCTACTACGGGGTGCTCTCGATCTTCCCCGCCCTGCTGGCCCTGGTGTCCATCCTGGGCCTGCTGGGGACCTCCAGCATCCAGTCGCTGATCGACAACCTGAGCGGCGTGGCCCCGGGGGCCGCCCACGACATCCTCGACAGCATGCTCAAGCAGATCCAGGACAACCAGGGCGGCGCCGGCATCGCGCTGGTCATCGGCACCCTGATCGCGCTGTGGTCGGCGTCCGGATACATCGCGGCCTTCATGCGCGCTTCCAACGCGGTCTACGACATCGGGGAGGGGCGGCCGGTGTGGAAGACGCTGCCCACCCGGTTCGGCATCACGCTCGTCGTCGTGGTGCTCCTGGCGGCGATCGCGGTCGGCGTCGTCTTCACAGGCACCGTGGCCGAGAAGACCGGGCAGGTCCTGGGCGTCGGGGATACGGCCGTCGCCGTGTGGAACATCGCCAAATGGCCGGTGATGGTCATCCTGTTCAGCCTGATCATCGCCCTGCTGTACTGGGCGTCACCGAATGTCAAGCGCGGTTTCCGCTGGGTCACCCCCGGCAGCGTCCTCGCCGTACTCATCTGGATCATCGCCTCCGCCGGCTTCGCGCTGTACGTGGCGAACTTCGGCAGCTACAACAGGACCTACGGCAGCCTGGCCTCGGTGATCATCTTTCTGATCTGGCTGTGGATCTCCAATATCGCCATCCTGCTCGGCCTGGAATTCGACGCCGAACTCGAACGCGGCCGCGCCATCGACACCGGGCACCCGCCCGACGAGGAGCCGTATGCGGAGCCCCGCGACACCCGCAAACTCTGAACGCCCGCCGCGGGCACCGTCACGGCGGAGGTGCGGCCGGAGCAGCGATGAAGTCCCCAAGCTCGCCTAGACCTCCAAGCTCGGCTACACGCCGCTTGGTCCGGCCTTGGGCGCCGCGCCGCGGCGCCAGGCGGGGTTCAGCCGGATCTCGATGTCGTCGGACAGCGCTTCCGGCGCCGGGTCGGCGGTGACGCGCACCCGGATCGGACGGTCGGTGTCGGCCTCGGCGAACGACAGGGGCGGGCGGCCTTCCTGTAGGTGCTTGTCGCCCCATTGCATCAGCGACAGGAACACCGGCAGCAGGTCCTCGCCGGCCTCGGTCAGTCGGTACTCGTCGCGGGCCCGACTCCCCGGCTCCCGGTAGGGGACGGGCTCGACGATCTGCGCGGCCTTCAGCTGTTTGAGTGCCCGCGACACCGCGGGGGCCGAGGCCCCGATCCGATCCACGAAGTCCTCGAACCTGGTGGTGCCGTAGAAGCACTCGCGGACCACCAGGAACACCGTCTTGGTGCTGAGCAGGTCCAGCACCCGCCCCGCCGAGCATCCGTCGCCGATCGACCATGCGTCTCGGTCGCGCAGCCGTGCCTCGAACTTCATCGCCACCCCGTCATTGTAACTAACGATTGCGTTATCCAGCGGGGCGTGGTTCCATCTGACTAACGAAAGCGTTATCCAGGTGTGGTTGTCCAGATGGGGGTGGGTGCTTGTGGTCGCGGTAGCAGGCAGGGTGGTCGTGGTGACCGGGGGCCGGCGGGGACTCGGCGCGGCGCTGGTGGACGAGGTGCTGGCGCGCGGGGCGCGAAAGGTGTACTCGACCGCGCGCTCGGCGTACGTCGACCACCGTCCGGAGGTGGTCACCGCCGAACTGGAGGTCCGCTCGGCGGCGTCGGTCGCCGCCCTCGCTAAGGAAGCCTCCGATGTCGAGATCGTGTTCAACAACGCGGGAGCCCTGCTGCCGGCTCCGCTGCTGACGGGTGACTTCGAGCGCGTCACCGCGACGTTCGACGTCAACGTCTTCGGGCTGCTGCGGGTGGCACGCGCGTTCGCGCCGATCCTGGCCGCGAACGGCGGGGGCGCACTGGTGAACATGCACTCCGTGCTGTCCTGGCTGGCCGGCAGCGGCGCCTACGGGGCGTCCAAGGCGGCGGCGTGGTCCGTCACGAACTCGCTCCGACTCGAACTGGCGGGTCAGAACACCGAGGTCGTCGGCGTACACGCGGGGTTCATCGACACCGAGATGGTCTCCGCCTTCGAGCTTCCCAAGGCGACGCCGGCCGAGGTGGCCGCGCGGATCGTCGACGGCCTGGAGGCCGAGGCCGCGGAGGTGCTCACGGACGACGCCACAGTCGCCGCCAAGGCGGCGCTGTCCGGGCCCGTGGAGCACCTGACCTTCTCAGCCGCCCGTTGACACCCATCCCGACATTCGAGGAGTACCGAACCGCCATGCCCCTGTGGACCATTCACCACACGCCCGGGACCTTCACCGAGGCGGAGAAGCGTCGACTCGCCTCCGACATCGCCGACCACTACGAAAAGGTCGGGTTGCCCCGGTTCTACGTGGTCACGCTGTTCCACGAGACCCGGTCCGAGGACTTCTACGTCGGTGGGGAGGCCACCCCGGTCGGGGTCCGCATCACCATCGATCACATCGCCCGCCGCAACCCCGACCGGGAGAGCCGGCGTCGGACCGCCCAGTGGATCAATGGCATGCTGCGGCCTCACCTCGAACGGAGCGCGGGGCTGCACTGGGAGTTCCACATCGACGAGACCAGCGACGAGCTCTGGATGATCAACGGGATCGTGCCGCCCCCGGCAGGCTCCGACGCCGAGAAGCTCTGGGCTGAGAACAACTCGGCGGCCCCCTACTGATCACGCCGGCCGGTACGGGTGAGTCCCAGGACGCGGCTGAGGCTGCGCCCTGCGGAGGACGCGGCTACGGGGCCCGGAGACGTCGCCATGACAGCCTCCGGGCCCCGGGGCGGTCCGCCGCGCTGCGGCCGGGCCGGAACCCCGGCGCTCAGCCGCGCTGGGCGGCGTCGTAGACGGCCCGCGCGGTCTTGTCGAACGTCGGCCCGTACATCGGGGAGCTGCCGTTGCCCTCGCCGTGGCTGTTGACCGAGACCACGGTGCCCTTACCGGTGGCGGAGTCGAAGCCGGCCAGCCAGGGACCGCCGCTCGCGCCGCCGCCGAGGTCGCACGGGACGCGCTGCTCGCCCTCGGGGGCGCGCTGAGAGGTACCGGCGCAGTACAGCAGTTCCTCGCCCCGCTGGGGAGTGGTCCCCGGATAGCCGAAGGCGGTGACCCGCTCACCGGCCGGACGGCCGAAGGCGATGTTCTGTGCCCCCACCGCGTCGGTGAGCCGCTTCCCCTTGGCCGGGGTGGCGACGACCATCGCCGCCACGTCGTTGACGGTGTTCTCGGCCCAGGAGCGCGGTGTCATGGTCGCCTTGACGGCATAGCGACCGTACGGCGCCTTGCCCTTGGCGTAGCCGGGGACGAAGACGATGTCGCTGTAGGTGTTGGCGGGCGAGGAGCCGAGACGCGCGCAGTGGGCGGCCGTCATGATCACTGAGCGGTTTCCGCTGGTGACGGCGCTGGCCGTGCACCAGGTGTCCTGGCCCCTGGAGTTGACGAAGAAGAGCCGGCCGACGCTGGGGATGCCCTTGCCGGTCCAGGGCTTGCTGAGCGGTCCGGTCCGTCCCAGGTCGACGTCGCGGCCGACCTGCTTCATGCGCGCGGGCGTCCAGTGCGAGAGGGCGGCGGACTGCTCCGCCGCCGTGTAGGTGACCGTGGCGACCTGCCCGGTTCCGGCGGCGGCCGCCGCGGGTACGGCCGGGGCCAACAGGGGACCGGCCAGGGCCAGCAGGGCGGTGGCGAGACCGGAGACGGTGCGGCGCACGCCTCGGGACGGGCTGGGCGACATGGGTGTCCTCTCGGATGATCGGGATGGGGCCATCACCCGGAAGGATGCGATTCCGGCGAGTGGGGTGCATCCGCCGTCTGATCTTTCGTTGCCACGGCCAACTTGTTCGGCGTGATGTATGAAACCCGCCGCACCTCCGCCGCGTCCGGACACTCGCCACACCTCCGCCGCGTCCGGATCACCCGCCGCGGCGTTCGGTCCCGACCGGCGGGTGCCGTTCAGCGGGGAATCACCCAGCTCGGGGCCCAGGTCCCGGCGGCGTCGCGGTCGGCCGCCGTGGCGGCGAGGTGGGCGCGGAGGGTGGCCAGCGCCGGGTGGGGGTTGTCGCGGTGCCAGAGGAGTGAGTGCGGGTAGACGGGCGTCGGGTCGGTCACCGGGATGCGGCGCAGGCCGTGGTCGGCGGGCCAGACGAGGCGGGTGTGTTCGCCCATGAAGGTCGCCAGGGCCGGGGTGTCGGCGATGGTGTCGAGGAGCGCGTCGGAGCCGAAGTTGGGGCCGGTCGCCTCGATGGTGAGGCCGAACTCGGCGACGAGGTCGTCGTAGTAGGCGGCCCACTCGGTCCCGGGGACGATGCCGGGCATCCAGATCCGGTGCCCGGCGAGCTGGGCGACGGTCACCGACCGGGCGTCCGCCAGCGCGTGGGCGGGGCCGATGAGGAGCTGGAGCGGTTCGTCGAGCACCCGGATGGACTCGATGTCTTCGGGAAGGGGCCGACCGGGTGCGGCGACGGCGCGGAAGGAGGCGTCGATCTCACCGGCCCGGATGGCGGTGACGGCCGTTTCGATGTCGGACAGCATGACCACGTCGAGGTCGATCTCGGGGTGCGCGCGGTGGAAGCCGCGCATCAGGCCCGACGGCGCGACGCGCGAGGCGATCACGTCGACGCGCAGCGGGCGGTGGCCGGGGCGCACGGACGCGACCGCGCGCTCGGCGACGCGCAACAGCTCCCGGGCGTGGGGCAGGAACGCCTGCCCGTCGATGGTGAGCTCGGCGCCGCGCGGCGTGCGGGTGAACAGCCGCACGCCGAGGTGGCGTTCCAGGGCGGCGATGCGCTTGGAGACGGCCTGCTGGGTCACCGCCAGCTCGGCGGCGGCCTCCTGGAACTGCCCCGCGTCGGCGGCGACGACGAAGGTCCGGACGGCGTCGAAGTCCATAGCGACACCCTAGGGACACAACCGTTGGTTGTGGCCGGGTGGTCCTGCGGTTGTTTGATCCCCGGGCGTGGTGCTCGCTTTGATGCCTCCGATCGCGGATCGGTGGTGCGGGTGAGTGGCGAGAGGCGTCGGGCGTGAGGAACGGGCACCGGTTGGGGCGGCCATTCGGGTGGCTCTGGGCCGCGTACGGCACCAGCGCGCTCGGCACGTGGCTCGCCTTCGGGGCGTTCCCGCTGATCGCCATCCAGGTGCTGCACGCCGGACCGGCCGAGGTCGCCGCGCTCTCCTCCGTGGGGTCCGCGGTGGGCGCGGCCGTGGCGGTGCCGCTCGGCCCCTGGGTGGAGTTCCGCCGCAAGAGGTCCGTGCTGATCGGGATGGACCTGGTGCGGTGCGCGGCGCTGCTGACGATCCCCGCCGCGTACGCGCTCGGCGTGCTCACCTTCCTTCAGCTCCTGCTGGTCTCGGTCGTCGTCGCGGCGGCCGACATCACCTTCCGCGCCGCGTCCGGCGCGTACCTGAAGACTCTGCTGCCGGCCGAGGACCTGCTCGTCGCCAACGCCCGGTTCGAGTCCACGGCCTGGACGACCACGATCGTCGGACCGCCGCTGGGCGGCGCCGCGATCGGGTTCCTCGGCCCGGTGGCGACGGTGATGGCCGACGCGGTCAGCTACCTGCTCTCGGCCCTGGGCATCCGCGCGACGGGCGGGCACGAGCCGCGGCCCGAGCGCCGGGAGGCCGCGCGCATGCGGGCTGGGGACCTGCTCGACGGGTGGCGGTACATCCTCGCCGACGCGACGCTGCGTCCGCTGTTCTTCAACACCGCCTTGTTCAACGGCCTGGTCATGGCCACCCAGCCGCTGCTGGCCGTCCTGATGCTCGGCCAACTCGGGTTCGCGCCGTGGCAGTACGCCCTCGCCTTCGCCGCGCCCTCGATCGGCGGGCTGCTCGGTTCGCGGCTGGCCCGACCGCTCGTCACCCGGTTCGGGCAGCACCAGGTCCTGGTCGTGGCCGGGGCGCTGCGCGCGCTCTGGCCCATCGGCCTGGCCTTCCCGGGGCCGGGCACCGGAGGTCTGCTGCTGGTGATGGGCGTCGAGCTCGGGCTCATCCTCTGCTGCGGGATCTTCAACCCCGTCCACGCCACCTACCGCCTCGAACGCACCGCGACCACCCGGGTCGCCCGCGCGCTGACCGCATGGGCCGTGACGACCAAGGCCACGACCGCGCTGCTGACGGCGCTCTGGGGCGTGCTGGGCGGCCTTCTCGGCCCGCGTACGGCCATCGGCCTGGCCGGCGTGCTCCTGCTGGCGACCCCGCTGCTGCTCCCGCGCCGCGCGGCAGCGCCCCTCTCCGAGCCGGAGCCGGCACCGAGCCGCACCTGACGGGGCGCCGCCACGGCCGACACGGCCTTGCCGGCGGCTCCGGTGATGAGCTCCGGCTGTCCGTGTGCGCGCGTTCACCTCACCCGGTATCGTCCTAATACCGCACATTCCGCCCCGTACCGCTGTGGCGTTGTCGACCGGGTAGCCGTGGATTGGCAGAGGAGCGGGATCACATGGCAGAGCGCAGCATCAGTCCAAGCGGCCCGTCATCCGCCCCGGAGAGGGGCACAGCCCTGCGGACGAGCGCGGCACGCCGGTGCGTCCTACGGCGCTCCGGTCGCGTGCCCGGGGCGGCTGCCGCGGCCGCCGTGCTCCTGGCGGCGTTCGGCCTGACTCCGACGTTCGGACTGACATCGAGCAGTGCCGCATCACCACACAGCCACACCGCCGGGCACGGCCCGACCGCCCCGTCGCGGTTCGTGCCCGGTCCCTGCCCGAAGACGCCGGAGCCGATCGCCGCGCTGAACACCGCACGGTGCGGCTTCCTGGAAGTCCCGGAGAACCGCGCGCACCCTGGCAGTCGGACGATCCGGCTGGCCGTGGCGGTCATTCCCGCCGTGTCGGCGAAGCCCGCCGAGGACCCGGTGGTCTTCATGGCGGGCGGCCCCGGCGGCGACACGTTCGATGACATTCCCTTCCTGGTCGACTCCGGCCTGAACCGGGATCGCGCACTGATCATCATGGCCCAGCGCGGCAACCTCTACTCGCAGCCGAACCTCGCCTGTCCGGAGATGGACCGGTTCTACGCCGAGTCCGTGGGGCTCGGCTACGCCTCGCCGCAGGCGGAACGGCTCCTGCTGGACTCGGTGAAGCAGTGCCGGAACCGTCTGGCGGCCGACGGGATCGACCTGAGCGCCTACAACACCACGGAGAACGCCGCGGACTTCGCCGGCCTGCGCACGGCACTGGGCATCCCCCGGTGGAACGTCTACGGGTACTCCTACGGCAGCGACCTGGCCCTCACCTACCTGCGCGAGCATCCTCGGGGGATTCGCGCGGTGGCGATCGACTCGGTCACACCTCCGCAGGTCGCAACCCTGCCGTGGACCTGGAGCAGTGCCCGGGAGGGGATCGAGAACCTCCTTGAGGCGTGCGCGGCCGAGCCCCGCTGCAAGAGCCGCTATCCGGACCTCCGTCGCACCCTCACCGAGCAGGTGCGCAGGCTGGAAGCACAGCCCCTGACGCTGAACGCCCGGCCGCCACGCGGAGGAGACCCGGTGAAGGTCGTCCTCGACGGGGGCGCACTGCTGAACCTGCTGGTCGCCAACGCCATCCCGCCCCCCGACGTCCCCGCGGCGATCGAGGAGCTCGCCCACGGGCGTCCGGAGCGCTTCGCGCAGGCCCGCGCGGCCGGCTCGGTCCAGGTCGTCGGCGAGAACGCCCACGGCTTGACGGAGTCGGTGGCGTGCAGCGAGTGGGTGCCGGGCTCCACGCCGTCCGACGTGCTGAAGGCGGGGCGCCGGGCCTTCCCCGGGTGGCCGGACACGGTCCTGGCCCAGGCACCGCAGCTTCCGTTCCAGCACCAGGCGTGCCGCGTCTGGGACGTTCCGGACCGCACATCCCTCCAGCGGGTGGCCACCGTCAGCGCGGTGCCGACGCTCCTCGTCTCCGGGACATTCGACACGAAGACCGGAGCGAGCTGGGCGCGGGTCGCGGCCCGTACGCTGTCCCGCTCGACCTCCGTACAGGTCCCCGGCATCGGACACTGGGTGGTCCCGCAATCGCCTTGCGCGCAGCGCGTGCTGGCCTCGTTCCTCGCTCGCCCGACCGCGCCCGACACCGGTTGCGTGGCCGGTCTCACGCCGAAACCGTTCACGATCATTCCGAAGTGACCGGAGGTCAGATGGCACTCCACCACCCGCCCCGTCGTCGCGGCACCGGTTGGCTCCACGCCACGCCAGCCGCGGTGGCGACCGGAATCCTCGTCACCGGTCTGCTCGCGACGCCCGCACGCGCAGAACACGGCACCAGCACCTTCTCCGGAGCGGGAATCGGCACCGTCGCGCGGACGGTGGGCGATGCCCGCTTCGAGCCGGGCCCTTGCCCGAAGACGCCGGAGCCGATCCCCGCCCTCCAAGAAGCCCGCTGCGGCACGCTCACCGTGCCCGAGAACCGTGCCGAGCCCGAGGGTCGAACGATCACCCTCGGTGTCGCGATCGTGCCGGCGGCGGCCGCCACACCGAAACCCGACCCGATCGTGTGGTTCGCCGGTGGACCGGGCGACGACGCGGTCGGGGAGGCGCAGATGGCGATCGACGGCGGCCTGAACCGCGACCGGGACGTGATCTTCATGTCCCAGCGGGGGACGTACTCGGCCGACCCGGCGCTCACCTGCCGCAACATCGACGAGTTCAACGCACGCGTGGTCGGCCTCGTCTTCGGCGCACCGTCCACCGAGCGCCTGCACGTCGAGGCGACGCGCACCTGCCGCGAGCAGTTGGCGGACCGCGGTGTCGACCTCGGCGCCTACAACGACACCGAGAGCGCCGCCGACTACGCGGACCTGCGCGGAGCGCTGGGCGTCGACCAGTGGAACGTGTTCGGCATCTCCTACGGCACCCACCTGGCGCTCATCTACATGCGCCAACACCCCCAGGGCATCCGGTCCGTCGGCATCGACGGCATCCTGCCGCCGTCCACGGCGGGGTCGGCACTGGCCTGGAGCAGCGCCCGGCAGGGCTTCGACGGTCTCTTCCAGGCATGCGCGGAGCAGCCCGCGTGCGACCGCCGCTATCCGAACCTGTCCGCCACCTTCGACCGCCTCGTCCGTGAACTGGAAGCCCACCCCGTCACCACCACCGTCACGGTCCCCGGGCACCCGGAGCCGGTGAAGGTCGTCCTGGACGGCGGAGCCCTGGTGAACTGGATGACCTCCGCCACCCATGTGGCGCCGGGCGTGCCCCGTTCTCTCGACGAACTGGCCCACGGCAACCCGCAGCGGATCGCCGAGCAGTGGGCGGGCGGCAGGCTCAGCCCCCAGGCCTTCGGCAGGGTCGGCCACGGGCTCGCCTACGGCGTCTTCTGCAGTGAGTGGGTGCCGTACGAGAGCCAGGCCGAGGTGATCCGGGCCGGGCAGGAGGCGTTCCCGTCGTTCCCCCGCTCGGTACAGGCCCAGGCTCCGCAGCTCACCTTCCTCCGTCCGGACTGCGCCGTCTGGAACATCCCCGCGGCGCCGCCCTCAATCCGCGACGTCACACGGAGCGACATCCCCACCCTCGCCCTGTCGGGCGGCTTCGACTCCCAGACCGGGGCGGACAACGGCCCGTACGTCGCCCGTACGCTGAGCCACGCCACGGTCGTCACGGTCCCCTACGAGCCCCATGTGGTGTTCGCCACCTCACGGTGCGCCCAAGAGATCACCGCTTCCTTCTTCGACACTCCGACCGCCCCGAACACCGGATGCGTCACCGGCCTCAAGCCGCCCCAGTTCGAGATCGGGCCGTGAGCGCAGGGTTCACAGCAGTCGTTAGCAGCCCCAGCGCGCCTCCTGAACGGCGAGGGCGCGGCCGAAGGGGCGCGCTCTCACCTCGGTCCGCGCGGGGTCTTCAGCGGGGAGCCAGATCCTTGGTGACGACCCGAAGCAGGTCGGTCTCCGAGATCTTGGCCTCTTCCGACGTGAACACCAGGGTCGAGTGCTTGGGGTCGGCGGGTTTGTCCAGGGTGATGACCACGAACGGTTCGTAGAAGGAGCGATATTCGTTGGTCGCTCTCCAGAACTTCTGCTTGAACACCCGCGCCGGGCCAAGCGGGGTGCTCACCGTGCGAGCGGTCTTGTTCACCGCGGGTGGGATATCGGCGGCGGTCCGGTAGCGGGGGTGCATGCCGTTGTGCGGATTCTCGTTCCTCTCCTTCTCGACCTTGCAGGAGGTCGGAACCGAGTACCAGGAGTAGTAGACGTTCCAGTGTTCGTCGACGGCCCGCTGAGGCGGGACCCGGCATTCGGCCGGGGTGCCGGGGGCGGTCACCAGGGTGTGGCCCTTCTCGACGGCCACCCCGTCCGGCAGGGTGAGCCGAAGGCGTGGCACGCCGTCACCGCCGATGGAGTGCGGGGTGCCCGGGTCGGCCTCGCGGTCCCAGTCCGCTCCGAAGGACACGGGTGCCTCAGGCGCCTCGTCGTCGCCGTCCCCGGCACATCCGGAGAGGGCGGCCGTCATCCCGAGCGCCGCGACGCAGGCCAACCACCCCCGGCCACCCTTTCGTCGACGCCTCGTCTTCTCGCCCAACCGCATCCGTCCGCCCCCGTCCACCCGGCTCCTGATCGCCGGTTCAGTCACGTTTCGCCAGGGAGGGACGCGAGACGGCGAAGCCCGGTTCCGGAGACAGCTCGGCGGTAGCGTGGACGACCGCCTGCGCGGACCGAAATCAGCAGCCGAACGTGCGGCAGGTGGTGAGGAACTTACTCCCCGCCTTGCCGCTCTCCTTGCATCGCATTCCCAGCCATGAGCCGTCGGGGAACCGGATCCGGAAGTAGGGGTGGGTCTCGTCGACGGTGGCGACTTCGCAACCAGCCTGTCCGCCAGGGAAGTCCGCCACGATCTGCAGTTTCCGGGCTCGGCCCTTGAACCAGAACCACGAGGGCGCGGCCAGCAGACTGAGCCTGCGGCTGGAGGGGTGCAGGGCGAGCAGCCGTTCGGGGTCGGGCGCCTGGTGGTACCAGTTCAACAGCAACTGACCCGCGGTGCCGTTCCAGTCGCCGTCGAAGGTACGGTCCAGGCCCAGCTCCGCAATCGTGGCCTCGCGCCGCTTCCTCGCCTGCGCCCGCCACTTGTCCTCCCGCCACGCCTTCCGGGAGGCAGGGATGCCGTCGAGGATGGCGAGCAGCAGCAGAGGCGCGAGGAGCACTGCACCGCAGGCGAAGAGGACCTTCGGCACCGGCCGAAAGCGGCGCCGCAGCCGGCGCCGCTCCCGGCCCGCGAGGATCTCCTCCGGCGGCCGAGGTATCTCGCCCCATAACTCGCACCAGCCGATCGCGTTCGATCCGAAACCCACCAGCGCTTGCGCTTGTCCCCGGACACGTTGGGTCGCCATCGGCTCATGTTAGGGCTGCGGCGGGTCGCCAGTGACGGCGGACCCCGAGGACTACGGGATGCTGTTCGCGATGGCATCGACCATATGCACCTGCTCCCCGTGCGTTACGCCGCCGCGTGGCCTGCTCCCCCGTGCGTCACGCCGCCGGGTAGAGCACCTGGATGCCGTCGATGTCGTCCTGTGACAGCGTTCGACGGGGGCCTCCGTAGAAGGGCGCCATCACCGCCGCATTCACCTCGGAGTGGTCCAGGCCGAGGAGGTGGCCGATCTCGTGGAGCGCGACGGTCTCGGTGTCGATGGTCTGCCCGCTGCCCGTCAGGCTCCACTTCTCGGCCTCGTCGAAGTGCAGCGCTCCGGCGTTGGGCCCGCCGCACGGTGGAGGGAAGAAGGCATGGGCGAGAGTGTTGCCGACGCCGTCGAACGCGGATCCGTCGCCGTGGGAGCTGCTGGCCCATCCGACGGTGAAGTCCGCGTCGGAGGAGTCGCTCTCCTCGAAGGTCATTCCGGAGAGAACCGCTGCCCAGGTGTCGAAGGCCCTGCCGACCGCGCCGCGTTCGTCCTCGGCGGCGATGTCCTGGGTGCCGTTGAGGAACCGGTAGCGCATGCTGTCCTGTTCGTACTTGCAACCTCGCAGCACGAAATCGGCACTGGCGCCGCCCCGCATCTGGTCGACGCTCCGGGTGTCGGGCACTCCGCAGCGGGGCCTCTCCATCGCCTCGATGGTTGTCCGGTCCACCTCGCCGGTCTCCTCGATGCCGGCGAACCGCTGGAAGGTGGCCACCGCTTCGCTTGTCGTGGTGTCGAGCCGGCCCCGCTCCTCTGTGCCGCGGAGGTAGCCGTACCTCGAGAGATACTGCTGGACCTTGACGAGCTCGGGGTTCTCGTCGCCCACAGCGGCGCGCTCGAGCTCGATCCTGAACCGTTGCTCGGCCATTCCCGTCTCCCGTTCTCAGAATCTGCGCACGATGCCCTCAGCCCCGCTTTCCATCGTGCGCAGGTGGCCGGACATCCGCACCTCGGGCCGACCCTCCCTACAGGGTGCCGACCGCGGTCCTCTGCGGGGGCGGCCGCCCCGGAGCGCCGCGGCGGGTGGCAGAGTAGAAGTGATCACCGTCGCGCCACGGAAGGGACCGCCGGTATGGCCGTCATCCACCGCACCACCCTCACGCCGACGAAGCTGGAGCTGCTGACCACCTGGCTGCCCTCCCGCGCGTGGTACCGCGGCGACGGCGCTCCGGAGCTGGCCAGGGTCGGCGGCTTCCGGCTGGACGATCCACAGGGCGAGGTCGGCATCGAGTTCCTGGTGGCCACCGACACCTCCGGCGGCCACCCGGTCCACTACCAGGTGCCCCTGACCTACCGCGGCGCCCCGCTCGACGGGGCGGAGCACGCCCTGATCGGCACCATGGAGCACGGGGTGCTGGGGCCGCGCTGGGCCTACGACGGGGCCCACGACCCGGTGCTGGTCGCCGAGTTGCTGGCCCTGATGGAGGGCCGGGTCGAGGCCCAGGCGCAGAGCGCCAGCGACACCGTCGACCGACAGGTCACCCGCTCCTACACCGGCACGGTCCCGCTCGGCGACGGCATGGCCACCAGCGCCGCGGACGACCGGGAGGGCACCGAGCTACGTGCGCCGCGGGGTGTGACACTCCGACTGCAGCGCGTCCTCCAGCCCGCCCCGGACGGCCGGGACCACCTCCCGGAGGGTGCGACCGGCCAGGTCACCGGCCACTGGGCCCTGCCGGACGACACCCGGGTCCGTGGACTGTTCGCGGCCCTCCACACCGCCACGGCCGCCTCGTAGGGCTTTACGCGGCCACGCGTGGACGCCGGGCCGGCGAAGGAGACGACGCCGCCGGCTGCCGGTCACCGGTGCGGTGCCCTTGGCAGTCGAGGCGGTCAGGGCACGGAGATCAGCAGGTGGACGGCGAGTGCGGTGATCAGGGTGCTGGAGGCCATGGCGGTGACGAGCCGCCCGCGGTCTCCGGTCAACGCCCGGCCGAGCAGCGCTCCGCCACCGGCGAGCAGGAGTTGCCAGCTGGCGGATGCCGCGAAGGCCGCGACGACGAAGGCGGCTTGCTCCAGCGGGTTCGGATCCGCCGCGGTCTGGCCGCCGAGCACGAGCGCCGCGAAGTAGAGCACGGTCAGGGGGTTCGTCATCGTGATCCCCAGCAACCCCAGATAGGCCCGTGCGGGGCCGATACGGGCTGCCTCTGTCCGGGCCGCCGCCGTCCGGCGTTCGCGGTACCGGCTGATCGCGCCGGCACCGCTATGGACCGCCAGCGCGAAGAGCACCACGGCCGAGGCATAGCGCAGAGGAAGGGTGATCGGCTCGATGACGTGGGTGAGCCCGGAGCCGCCGAGCACGGCGAACAGGGCATAGAGGCCGTCGGCCGTGGCGACACCCAGCGCGGCGGCGGCGCCGATCCTCCACGACGTCCGGGCCGTGAGGGCCACCAGATACGTCGCGACCGCCCCCACTGGAACGGCGATGCCGTATCCGGCGAGGAGGCCCGCGACCAGGGCGGCGGTCACGAGCGCGCGGGCATCGGCCTCCGCGGTCGGCCGGGCTGCTGCTGGCCGCGCACCGATCGGTCGGCGGTGGTCGGCGGCAGGAAGGCGACGGTGGTGGTCATAGGCCGATCCTGTGGTGGCGCGGCACCCCAGGCAACTCGTTCTTCGAGGCGCCTGCCGAGCCGAAGCCCGTGCCGACCAGGCGGGCTCGGTCATCCCGGCAGCTCGATCATCTCCGCGGCTCGGTCATCTCGGCGGCTCGATCATCTCGCGCCGGCCAGAAAGGTGCGTCGGTACGCCGCCGGTGACACACCGATCGATGTTTGCAGATGGTGCCGCAGGGACGCCGCGGTCGCGAAGCCGACCTCGCCCGCGATGCGGTCCACGGAAAGGTCGGTGGACTCCAGGAGCCGGCGTGCCCGGTGCAGACGTTGTCCGATGAGCCAACGGCCCGGGCTCGTACCGGTCTCCTCCTGGAAGCGACGGGCGAAGGTGCGCGCACTCATGCGCGCGTGGCCCGCGAGGTCGGCGAGGCTGAGCGGCTGGTCCAGGCGCGCCATGGCCCACTCGCGTGTCGCGGCGGTGCCGGCGGCGGACGGTTCGGGGACAGGCTGTTCGATGTACTGGGCCTGCCCGCCGTCGCGCCACGGCGGTACGACGCACCGGCGGGCCACGCTGTTGGCGACCTCACTCCCGTGGTCCTTGCGGATGAGGTGCAGGCAGACGTCCACTCCGGAGGCCGCCCCGGCGGAGGTGAGCACATCGCCGTCGTCGACGAAGAGCACCTTCGGGTCGAGCGCCACCCGCGGGAACATGCGGCGGAAGGTGTCGGCCAGGGCCCAGTGGGTGGTGGCGGGGCGTCCGTCGAGCAACCCGGCGGCCGCGAGGACGAAGGCGCCGGTGCAGATGGACACCAGGCGGGCGCCCGGCCGGATCTGTGCGAGCGCGTCGGTGACCGCCGCCGGGAGCTCGGCGCGGATCAGGGACTTGGAGTACGGCGGGACGACGACCGTGTCGGCGGTGCGCAGGAGCTCCGTGCCGTGTTCGACGCTCACCGTGAAGTCGGAGTCGCTGCGCACCGGACGGCCGTCGACCGTACAGGTAAGGACCTCATATCGGCCGTCCGCGGAGCCGAAGACCCGCTGCGGGATGCCGAGTTCGAAGGGGTAGAACCCGTCGAGCGCCAGGACGACCACACGATGCATGGCAGGATCCTAGCGAAGGTTGACCATCGTGCCATTGTCGGGGCGTTGCCAAGATCGCAGGCTGGAGGCATGAGCGAACTCACCACCACCATGCGTGCCATCAGCCAGGATGTCCTCGGCGGACCCGAGGTCCTGAAGGAGGTCGAGCTGCCTGTTCCGACCCCGGGGCCGAACGAGGTGCTCGTGCGGGTGCACGCGGCCGGGCTCAACCCGACCGACTGGAAGCACCGGGCCCTCAAGCTGCTTCTGGGCGAGCCCCCGTATGTCCTGGGCTGGGACGTCTCCGGCGTCGTCGAGGCGGTGGGGGTCGGGGTCACCCTGTTCAAGCCGGGGGACGAGGTCTTCGGGATGCTTCCCTTCCCGTACGGCGCCGGCTCCCACGCCGAGTACGTCACCGCTCCCGCGCGTGCCCTGGTGCGCAAGCCCTCTTCCATCGACCACGTCGCGGCGGGCGCCCTTCCGCTCGTGGGGCTCACAGCCTGGCAGGCTCTCGTCGACACCGCCGATATCCAGGCCGGACAGCGCGTCCTCGTCCACGCCGCGGCCGGCGGCGTCGGGCACGTGGCCGTCCAGATCGCCAAGGCACGTGGCGCGTACGTCATCGGCACGGCGAGCGCGGCGAAGCACGACTACCTGCGCGACCTGGGCGCGGACGAGGTCATCGACTACCACACCACGGACGTCGCGGAGACGGTGCGCGACGTCGACGTCGTCCTGGACGCCCTCGGCGGCGAGACCCGCCTCCGCTCCCTGCGTACGCTCCGCCCCGGCGGCCTGCTCGTCTCGATCCTCCCCCACGGCGCGGAGGGACTCTCCGAGGAGGCCGACAGGCTCGGTGTCCGCGTGGAGCTCCTGCTCGTCGAGGCCGACCACGCGGGCATGACGGCCATCGCCGACCTCGTCGAGAGCGGCAGGCTCCGGCCGACCGTCGCGGGCACCTTCCCGCTCGCCGAGGCCGCCACGGCCCACGCGCTGGGCGAGACCGGACGCACCACGGGCAAACTGGTCCTCGTCGTCCGCTGAGGGGGCCTCAGACGGACGGGACCATCGGACGGGGCCGCGACCTGCGGGACGGGCCGGGACCAGGTCGGTGAAGGGCGCACCGGGTGTTCATCGTCGTCGCCTCGACCCGACCCTGGCCCCGTTGGTGATCCGCGACTGGTTAGCCTTCCGAGCCGGTAGCCGACGGCGGTACCTCGACGACGAAGAACAGGAAGCAGGTTTTACTCGAAAGGTCGTGGAAGCCGTCGGGGAACAGCTCACGGGCGGCCGGGTCGGGCTGCGGCTCGCTGATGACGGAAAGACGGAAGCCGGCGGTGGTGAAGGCATCGATCATCGCGTGCAACGGCCTGCGCCAGAACCTCATCGGGGCGGACTGCCCGTCGAACGTCCAGTCGAAGCTATAGCTGGTGGTCGCGAAGTAGTCAGGCCGAGGATCCTGGATCGTGTAGGCCACGAAGGGGTGGTCCACGGAGGCGATCAGCCGGCCGCCGGGCCTGATCACTCGCCGTATCTCGGCCAGCGTCGGTCCCCAGTCCTCCAGGTAGTGCAGCACCAGCGACGCGACCACGTCGTCGAACGCGCCGTCGGCGAACGGCAGACGGTCGCGCAGGTCGACCACGTGGAGGGCCACGTCGTCGCCCAGCCGCCGCCTGGCCAACGCGAGCATCCCGGCGCTGGCGTCGATGCCGGTGACGACCGCACCGCGGTCGCGCAGTGCGGCGGTCAGGGGGCCCGCGCCGCAACCGGCGTCCAGGATCCGACGGCCGGCCACGTCTCCGGCGAGGGCCACCATCGCGGGGCGCTCGTAGTACGCGTTCACGAGGTTGTTCTCGTTCTCCGCCGCGTACGCCTCGGCGAAACTGTCGTAGTCGTTCACCTGGTCCCGATCCGCGGACCGGGCGAAGCTCTCGGGCACATCGGTTACTTGGTCCATCGTCGCAGCCTAGGGCCGGCGCGATGGGTCCGCGTGACCGACTTACGCTGCGATCGTCCCTGAGCGCCGCGGCCGGCGAGCCCACCGCCAGAACCGCGGCAGTCAAGGCGGTCGGCCCACCGGCTTCGACCCGTCGCGCTACGTCCGCGGGAACGAGGTCAAGCGGACAATCAATCAGCTCAGGGGCTTCCGGGCCGTGGCAACCCGCTTCGACAAGCGGGCCTACATCTCTCACGGCACCGTGACCGTAGCCGCGGTCCGGGTCCGGGTCCGGCTCCGCTCGTGACTCGCCGGACAGTCCTCGGTCGACGCTACGAGGTCTCCCCCGCCACTCGGGCGAGTACCGCCTCGCGCAGGACGGCGAGGTCCACCTCCAGGGTCCTCAGCACATCGAGACCGCGGCCTTCTCCTGCTGCCAACAAGCCGAGCAGGATGTGTTCGGTGCCGAACTCCTGGTGGCCCAGCGCTTGCGCCTCGCGCAGGGTTTGCTCCAGGGCCTTCTTGGCGTCCGGGGTGTAGGCAGGCCGCGGGTACTGGAAGGCGCCGGGGCCGAACGTCTCGTCGGCTCGGCGCTGGATCTCCTCCACGTCGATGCCGATGGACGACAGCGCGTCCTTCGCGGGCTGTCCGCCGGCGGCGACGATTCCGGCGGCCTCCAGGATCCGCACGGTCTCCTCCCTGGCCCGCGCCAACTCGACGCCCTGCTCGCGCAGTACGTGCCGGGCCGTGCTCCGGTCGGCGCCGAGCAGGCCGAGCAGGATGTGCTCCGTACCGATGAAGTCGTGTCCGAGGGCGATCGCCTCATCCTGGGACAGCACCACAGCGCGCCTCGCGCGGTCGGTGAATAACTCGAACACCTCTACTCCTCCTTGCCCGTGGCTTTGCGCCTGCTCGCGTGCTTCTCATGCACCGACTGTCTGCTGACGTCCAGTGACGTGGCGATGCTCTGCCACGACCAGCCCTGATCGCGGGCGTTGTCGACGTGAACCCGCTCAAGCTCTTCCAGGAGACGGCGCAGCGCGACGACGGCCTGCAGTCCCACAGCAGGGTCCTTGTTGGTGACCTGGCCGGCCAGCGAGGCCGGCGTGTCCTCAGCTCCCATGCATGTCAGGTTTCCCTGACGGCATAACAGATGTCAAGGAATCCTGACAATGGCCGGCTACCGGATCACCCGACCCCGCGATGCCGCTCGTCGACATCAGGACGCGTGAGGTCGCTGGAGTCCTTGAAGGAGGAGGGCGATCAGGCGTCGGGGGTCGTAGCGGGGGTCGTTGTCGTATCCGATGCAGAGGTTGCCGATGCCGCGCATCAGCTCGTATGGCCGCGTGCCGGGCCTGATGTCGCCGGACTCGACCGCGGCGTCGAGCAGTTGGGCACAGACGGGCAGCAGGCGGTCGAGGAAGTAGGCGTGCAGCGCGGCGAAGCGCTCGTCGTCGGACTGCAGGGCGTCGGCGAGTCCGTGTTTGGTGGCGAGGAAGTCGACGAAGAGGTCGATCCACTGGCGCAGTGCCTCGAGTGGGGAGTCGGCACTGGCCAGCAGATTCGGGCCGGCCTCCGCGCACGCCTCGATCTGGTGGTGGTAGACGGCGGTGACGAGATCCGCCCGGGTCGGGAAGTGGCGGTAGATCGTGGCCATCCCGACGCCCGCCCGGGTCGCGATCTGGCGGATCGGCGCGTCGACGCCGGAGGTGACGAAGACCTCGGCGGCGGCGGTGAGTACCGTCTGCCGGTTGCGCTGGGCGTCGGCCCGCTTGCTTCGGGACGGCGACTGCCCTGCGGGGCCCTCGGCGGCCATCTCGTTCTCCTTCGACACCACTTGACAAAACGGAGCGCTGCTCCAGATATTAAGTGGAGCAGTGTTCCGTTTCAGCTTAGCCGACAACGGGACGCTCCCGACCGTCCTGTCCGCCCGCCGGTCGCAGGAGACCGGCGGGCGGCAGACGCCACCGAAGGGGAACCCACACGTGAGCACATCCACCGCCGCCAGCGTCGACGCCTGGGGCACGCCCGTCCCGGTCCTGTCCTTCAGCCCCGTAGTCCTCTCCGTGCCCACACGTCCCGTGGACCTCCAGATGCGCGTCTCCGCACCCGCGACCGGAGCCGACCTCCCCGTCATCCTCCTCTCCCACGGTCACGGCCCCTCGAACAACCTCTCCTCGCTCAACGGCTACGCGCCGCTCGCCGACTTCTGGGCCGCCCATGGATTCGTCGTCGTCCAGCCCACCCACCTCACCTCCAGGACACTGAGCCACCTGGTCGCCGACGCACCCGGCGCACCCGACTTCTGGCGCTCCCGCGCCGAGGACATGACCCACATCCTCGACCGGCTCGACATGATCGAGAGCACCGTGCCGCAGCTCGCGGGACGGATCGACCACACCAAGGTCGCCCTCGTCGGGCACTCGCTCGGCGGCTTCACCGCCGCCCTGCTGCTGGGCGCCGGGCTCACCGACCCCGACACCGGGAACGTGGTGCACCTCGTCGAGCCCCGGATCAAGGCCGGCGTACTGCTCGCCGCACCCGGTAGGGGCGGCGACGCCCTCAACGGGCCCATGGCCGAGCAGTGGCCGATCATCGGCGCCGTCGACTTCTCCACCATGACCACGCCCGCGCTCGTCGTCGCCGGTGACAAGGACGACTCCCGGCACTTCACGGACATGGGACCGGACTGGCACGCCGATCCCTACACCCTCGCCCCCGGACCCAAGACCCTGCTCACCCTGTTCGACGCGGAGCACGGACTCGGCGGGATCGCCGGGTACGACGCCGCCGAGACCACCGACGAGAACCCCGGGCGAGTCGCCGCCCTCGCCCGGCTCACCGCGGCCTACCTGCGCACCCGGCTTCACCCCGGCGCCCCCGCGTGGCAGGCCGCGTGCGAGGCACTGACGACCGGCCCTGACCCGGTAGGACGAGTCGAATCCAAGTAAGCCCCCCGCGGCCGTGCCCCTCATCGGGCTCGGTCGGGCGACCGGCCAGAACCCGCGCGATCAGGACCGTCCGCCGTGAGAGGTCAGCCGGGCATGACGGTCGGAAACTGCTCGTGCCTGTTCACCGGCATGCGGCCGGGGCCCGCGACAGGGCCCCGGCCTGGGAACCGGGCGATCGAGAGCTCCCAGGGCATCACGGTTCGATCGTCCAGCGCTGATATGCCTGGTCGGTGCAGACACTGATCTCCACGTCGCCGCCCTCCCAGGGCGGGGGCGTCAGGCACCGGTGCGTGGCCTCGTTGCGCAGGCGGACGGAACCGTCATAGTGGTCCGCGCCGCGCCCCTCGGGAATGCCCGCGTTGAACCGGGGCGTGGTTCGATGCGTACCCGCTGCGGCTGGCCGACGTCGAGGGCCAGCGCATCCTGTGGGAGCGCGCCGCTCGGAACCTGCGCTGGCTCGCGGTGCGCGCGTCCGTGCCCTGGCAAGAGGCCCCGAACAGCGCCGCGGACGGGCCGGTGACCCCTCCCGTGACGGCGCGGCGGAGGACATCCGCGCCTTCGATCGGTGCGGCCTGCCGCCGCTCCTCACCGGCCTCCGCGGCACTCGTCGACCGCCTGGGCGATCATCCGGTACAGCTCGACGCCCAGGTCCTTGCCGGCCAAGCGGAAGAGTTCGGGATAGAAGCCGGGAAAGGTGTTCTCGTCGACGATGACCGGCAGGCCCTGGTGAAGGATCATGTCGAAACCGATGATCTGCGCCCCCATCACGTTCTGAGCCCGCGAAGCCAGCTCCGCGTGGGCGGCCGGCACCTCGCACAGATCGACCTCGCCCCCCTCCCCGGCCAGGTCGTAGACCTTCGCCGCGCCGCCTCGCATCGCCGCCCAGCGCGAGGGCCGCTTGCGGTAGCCGTACATGATCTCGCCGCCCACCATCGCCACCGACACCCACTCGGCGAGGTCGTTGTCGTAGAACCGCTCCAGCAGCAGCGTCCCGTCGCCGACCCCCGGAGCGGTCGCGGCCAGGTAGCCGACAGCGTCCCGCAACGTGGCGAAATCCTCGATGAGCAGCACCCCCCGCCCGAAGTAGCCGAAGCGGGGTTTGAGCAGGGCGCGGCCCCACTCCGCGAGGACCGGCTCGGCCGCGCCCACGTTGTCCTGGTCCAACAGGACGGTGTCCGGTACGCGTACTCCGGCACGGTGCAGCAGCAGGTGGGCGCGGAACTTGTCGAGGCCGACGGCGAACATGTCGGGGTCGGCGACGACCCGGGTGTCCTGGCTGAGGGTCCGTAGCGCTTCGAGGTGATAGCTGCCGGGCCTGCGGTCGATCTGCGCGTGCCACACGTACAGGTCCAGCTCGTTGAGACAGATCTCGCCGTGGTGCACCCGACCGCCACGGATGCAGGTGCGGTCGATGTTCAACCCGTGGAAGAACTCCACATCCGCCATGTCGGCGAGGAGGTCGAGACATCGGTCCCGGGCTTCCGCTGGGACGGCGGCGCTGCGCGGCAGCCGCCGCACGGCCTCGGAGGTCCCGACGGGCCCACTGGCCAAATAGGTCCCCACCCGCAGCCCTCGAGCGACCATCGATTCCTCCACAGCTGTGCCGTAACAGACAGGGAGGGAGATCTCCTCCCCTGTCCACTCTCGGAGGGAACGGGGGTCCAGTCGACCGACCGCGCCGGACAGTCCCGGACGAAACGGTGCATTGATCGCCACGATCCGCCCCTCGGCTGCCGTGTGCTCACTCCTCCAGATGGCGTTGCAGGTTGATGTGACGGAACTGGTAGACGGCCCCGGTCTTGCGGAGCACTCCGCGTTGGCGGTGTGCGTCATCCAGGAAGGCCATCAGGTCGCCGGGGAGACGTTCGCGTACGAACAGGTAGCCCCGGGCCAAGGTGAACAGCCCCCAGGCCGTCCCTCCGAAACCGACTGCCAGTCCTATCGCCACACCCACTACGGGAGTGGCGACCACAGCCGCGGTACGGCCTGCCACCAGGTCCGCGACCAACCCCGCCACCGGCCCGGCGGCCAGGGCCCACAGGAGCATGATCCGCCACGCGGTCCCGCGGTCCCGGCTGAGGGACTCACCGGGGCCGCTGCCGGCGGTGACGTCCATGGCCTTGGGGCGCAGCCCGGTCATGAGGCCGACGGCGAAGCCGATGGCGAGTACGCAGACCAGGGCGAGTCGCAGTCCGGTGACGGGCCCGATGGCGAAGCCGGTCACCATCCCGGCCACCGTGCCGGGGACGAGCGTCGAGTGACGCCACGACCAGCGGATCCCGGCTGCGGGTTCCCGCCGCTGACCGGTGGCCAGGAGAGCCACCGGACCGACGGTGAGCCCTGCGCCCAATCCGGCGACCGGTCCGGCGACGCACCATGGAACGACGGCGACCAGGGCCCCCGCGCCGACGGACACCAGCAGCCGCAAGGGCGCGGCAGGCATGGCCCGGTAGAGCTCCCACCAGGCGATTTCCGTACTGCCGTCGAGATGGACCTTCATGTGCCGGGCCAGGAAGACGAAGACCCGTTCCGCCTCGACATCGGTCCAACGGCGGCCACGCTGGGGGGCCGGCCGATACGCGGTGCGTATGAAGGCGCGGAAGAGATGCCGCTCCACCGCCTCACGGGTGGCGAAGGTCAACAGCTCCCGCGGTTCGTCCCGCGGAGACGGGGCCCGGGATGAGGGCGCCTCGTCGGGGTGGTAGACCGCCCGGGCGAGAAAGACCCCCAGGGGCGTCGCGAGGGTTCGCGCCAAAGGACTGGTGCCGCCCAGCCTTTCGAGGACCGGCCCCCACCGTTCTTCGACGGCGGCGGACGCCGCCGTCGTGCGCGGTCCATGGCCCAGGGCGGTGGCGCGCAGATACTCCTCGACCTCTCCACTGTGGAGGGGGAGGAGTTCGAGCGTGGCCGCCTCCCCCAGGGGCGCGGACACCTCCAGCAGCGCGCGGTACTCGGCGGACCGACAGGAGAGCACCACCGGCTGGTCCAGGGGTAGCGACTCGTTCACAAGGACCATCGCCCGCCGGCGCTGTTCCGTGGGCAGCTCGTCGAAGCCGTCGAAGATCGGGATGATCATTCCCCGATTCAGCAGGGCGCGAGCGAGGCTCACCTCGCCGAACCCGGGCGGCGCCGGGTCGGCCAGGATCTCGTGATCACGCTCCAGCTGTCCGGCCATCCAGGCGTACAAGGTGTCGTCCCAGCCGTCTCCCGCGCCGGGACGGGGGTCCAGGCTCGCCACGGTGAAGAGCACGGGGACCCGGTCATCGGGCGCGCGCTGCTTGATCATGCCCAGCAGCAGCCGGATCAGCAACGTCGTCTTCCCCGAGCCCGGCTCTCCCAGCAGGACCAGGCGGCGGGTGGGGATCCGGCGCAGATAGGTCTCTGTGATCTCCTCTTCCTGGCCGGCGAGTCCCGCAGGGCCGGCGGGCCAGCCGGCGGGATCCGAAGGCGGACCGCCAGGCCATCGCCGCGCCGCGGCAACCAGTTCACTCCAAGGAACGGAGAGTTCCTGCGCGGCCGCGGCCCAGGACACCGCGGGCGGAATCGGTCGGACCAGCCGCTGGCGGCTGAGTTCGGCGTCCCACTGCTGCCGCACCGCACCGGCCAGTTCCTGAGCGGCCGACGGAAGCTCACGGCGCGCGCCCTCGATCCGGTCGCCGCTGAACGCCGCCCAGGTCAGGAAGGCTCCGGCGACCGTGGGCGGCAGGGCGGGGAGAGCGGCCGCCAGTTCACCGGCGCTGTACGCCAGACACACCGCCGCCACCAGGCCGCCAAGGGTGAGGAGGACATACAGGCGCCTGGTACGTGTCACGCGTTCCCGGACTCCGGCCCTGCGCCTCCCTCCGTCGGCTTCAGGCCGCACTCTCCACCTGGGCCAGGTCTTCATGGCCTGCCAACGACATACCGAATCCACGGACACGCGGCATGGCCGCCCGCGGCCCATCGTGTTCTCCGGAGGGGCTTCGCCGGGCGCGCTGAGCCCGAAGGTCCTGCTCAAGCGGCGGCGACGTCTGTTCGACCGGATGGGCTATCGTGCCTCCTCGACCTCGACTGTTCGCGAACGGGGGAAGAGGAGAAGGAGAAGATTCCAAGGTGTCCGATCTGGGGCGGCTTGTCGCCGGCCGGTATCTGCTGGTGGAGCGGGTAGGCAGCGGCGGCATGGGCACGGTGTGGCGCGCCGAGGACAGGTTGCTCGGCCGTCATGTCGCCGTGAAGAAGCTGCACATCCCACCGCACCTGCATGACGACGAGGTCCACACGCTCTACGAGCGCACCCGCCGCGAGGCCCGCAGCGCCGCACGGATCGCCCACCCCAATGTGATCGTGGTGCATGACGTCGTCGATGACGAGGGTCTGCCGTGCATCGTCATGGAGTACATCCCGTCGGTCACACTCGGTGATGTGCTGAAGCGGCAGGGCGCGCTGCCACCCGCTGAGGCCGCCCGGATCGGCTCTGCCATGGCCGCCGCCTTGCGGGCCGCCCACGATGCCGGGGTCCTGCACCGGGACGTCAAACCCGCCAACGTCCTGCTCGGTGACGACGGGCGGATCGTGCTCACCGACTTCGGCATCGCCATGGAGGCGGGAACGTCGTCGCTGACCAAGCCCGGCGAGCTGATCGGCTCCATCCACTACCTGGCGCCCGAACGCCTCAGACGCGGGAGCACCGAGCCCGGCCCCGCCTGCGACCTGTGGGCCCTCGGGGCCACCTTGTACCAGGCGGTCGAGGGGCGGCACCCGTTCCGCCGCGACACCCCGATCGAGCTCGCGTACGCCATCGTCACCGACTCCTACGAGCCCATGCGCAACGCCGGGGGTCTGACCCCGGTGGTCGAGGGGCTGCTCGTCAAGGAACCCGAGCAGCGCATGGACGTCCATGAGGTCGAACGCCTCCTGGACGAGGTGACCGAGACCCGGACCGGCCTCCTGACCTCCCCCACGCGGCCGGAACGCACCGGCGACCCCGCCGACACCGGACGGGGAGGAAACGGCAGGAGCCGCAGGGTGTTGTGGTCCGTCGCGGCGGCGGCACTGGCCGCCATCGTGGCGGGCGGCGCGATGTGGTGGCCCCGGGAAAGTGCCGACCGACCGAGCACGCAGGGGCGACCCGCGGAGAACGCCTCAGCCTCCGCTTCGCACAGCAGCCCGGCCCCGCCTCCGACGCTCCCCGTCGGATACCACCTCGAAAAGGAGGACCGCGGCTTCTCCTTCCCCGTACGAGACGGCTGGACCCGCAAGCGGATGCCCGGCGGTGAAGTCGTCTACATAGACCCGTCCGGCTTGGTGGGCGTGAGGGTCAACGTCGTCCACTTCGCGGGTTCCGACCCACTGCAGCACTGGCGCGACACCGAAGAGGACCAGACCCGCCGGGACAACGCCGGCTACGAACGGGTCAGGATGGCCGCAACCACCTTCCGAGGACGGCCGGCCGGGTACTGGGAGTTCACCTTCGACGGCAGGGCTCGGAAGTTCCGGGCCGCGGAGCTGGCTTTCGCCAGCGCCGACGGCACCCAGTACGTGGTCTACCTCTCCGCGCCGGATGCGCAATGGCATCAATATCGGCCGGTCTTCGACGCCACCGTCAACGGAGTCCACCTCAGTAAGGGGTCGTGACAGACCCGGTCCGGTGGGTGCGGATGGCCGGGTACGTGCTGCGCACCGGGATCCAGTGGGCGGGTGCCGACCGAAGCACTCCGGGCCGTCCGCCAGGCCGGCTGACGCCACGGGACGCGAGGGACGCCGGTCCGGCTCCGTAGAGGGGGTCGGGTCGGCGTCCGCCGGTCGGGCGCGTCAGAGGTCCCCGACATCACCGGCGAGCGCGGAGGCGATACGCGCATGGGACCGGGCCTCCTCGGTGCGCCCCTGGCGCTCCAGGGTGCGGCCCAGCATCAGCCGGGCGTAGTGCTCGACCGGGTCGCGCTCGACGATGATCCGCAACTCGCTCTCCGCGCGGCGCAGTTGGGCCGAGTGGTAGTAGGCGCGCGCCAGCAGCAGCCGCGGCCCCGTCTGCTCGGGTACCTCCTCGACCAGCCCGCGGAGCACCCGTGCCGCGGCGGCGTAGTCCCTGGCCTCGAAGAACAGCTGCGCCCGCTCCCAGCGCTCCGCCGGGGTCCCGTGGGTGTAGTAGGCGTCGCCGGGGGCGCCGTAGGTCGTGTTCACCGGTGACCTCCTTCGGCTCCGTCAACCACGGCCGACGGTTGGATATTTCCACTCCTCAGCGGTCGGGCGGCCACGCGGTCAGGCGGCCACGCAGCCACGAGGTCAGGCGGTCAGGAGGTCAGCGCCGCGAGCTCCGCGTTGGCGCGCTCGGTGACCAGGGCGAGGACGCGACCGGCGGCGGCCAGGTCCTGGGCGGGTATGCCGCCCCAGATGCGGGCGGTGACGGGAGCGGTCTCCGCGCCGACGACGGCGATCAGCTCGCGCCCCGCGTCCGTGGGGCGAAGGTGCGCGCCGTCCGCGATGAGCAGCCGCTTGGCCAGCAGCTCATCGAGAGTGGCGCGGATGTCGGCCGGGTCGGCCTTGAGGGAGCCGCGGACCTGGGCGACGAGGTCGTCCGACGTCTGCGGGGCGTCGGCGGTGACGGCGGCGCGCAGGGCGATCTGCTGCTGGAACGTGACGCCGTGTCGAGCCAGGACATGCTCCAGGACGCCGCGGGCGGCGTGGTGGGCCAGGCCGAGGGCGCGAGAGTCGGCGACGGGCGCGGCGGCGGAGGATGCGGTGGTGGTCATGGTGTTGCCTCCTGAGTGATCTCGTCGTTCGGTACGGATGGCGTGAGAGGCGCGTCGAGCAGGGTGGTCAACTCGTCGGTGAACGCGCGCGTCCGGGGGGCGTCGAGGCCGCCGAGCGGCTCCAGCAACTGCTGAAGCAGCTCCTGGACCACCTCGATGGCCTGCCGCGTGACGGTCTGGCCCCGCTCGGTGAGGGCGAGCTGTACGGCGCGCGGGTCGCGGGGATCGCGGGTGCGCTCGATCAAGCCGGCCGACTCCAGGGCGCGCGCCAGCTTCGAGACGTACAGCGCCTCCAGGCCGGTGTGGTCGGCGAGTCGGCGCTGACTGGGTCGCTCGCCGGCGCGCTGCATGCCGTGCAGCGACGCGACGAGCGAGTACTGCGCGTGGGTGAGGCCCAGCGGAGCCACCGCGCGGTCGACCGCGACGCGCCACTTGTTGGCGAGCCGCCATACCAGGAAGCCGGGCGTGGGGCCCGGTGAGCCCTTACTCATGGCAAATAGATTACATGGCTACTATGTCCATGGCTACTAAGTTCACGGTTACCAAGTACATGGCTGCTCAGAGAACCGCCGTGGAGAAGACCTCTGCGTCCGAGGCGACCGCGACCAGCGGCTTCGCCTCCGGGAGGGGGCCGCGGTTCGGCGCCGTTGACGGACGGCAGCGCACGTTCTGCGACCGGAGATCTGTCTCGGCCGGTCCGGAAGCCGACTGGACGTGGTCGGCGCCCGGGCCGCCCCGCCCAGCCGGCCGGCTCCTCAGCCGGTCGGGGCGAACTGGCCGGTGCCCACGACCTTGAGCAGAGCGAGGCGTTCGGCGGTGTCGCCCCCGATGGGCGGCGTGTACAGCACCACACGCTGGTCGCCCTCGGGTGCCCACAACGCCTGGCAGTCCAAGTCGACCGGGCCGATCAGCGGGTGCACGAGGCGCATGCGCGATGCCCTGCGGACCGCGACCTCGTGCAGCTCCCACAGGCTGGCGAACTCCTCGCTGGCCGCTCGCAGCCGCTCCACCAGGCGCGTCGCGGCGGGGTCGCCTCCGCGCCGGCCCACGGCCGCCCGCAGATCGGCCACGTGGAGCCGGCTGTAGTGGTCGTGCTCGTCGGCCGGATAGGCGGTGCGCTGGGCGGGGTCGGCGAACCAGCGCCAGACCACGTTACGACCGTGTTCGGACACCGAGCACACCCCGCCCAGCAGGGCCTCGGCCATCGCGTTCTGGGCCAGGACGTCGCCGAGGTCGCTGATCACCTGGACCGGTGTGGTCGGCAGCTGGTCCAGCAGGTGCAGCAGCCCCGGGCTGACGTGGTCGCCGCTGCCCCGGGCGGCCGGCGGACGGTGGCCGGCGAGGAGGTGAAGGTGGTCGCGTTCGTCGTCGGACAGGCGCAGGGCGCGCGCAAGGGCCGCGAGCATCTCCGGCGACGGCTGCGGGCCGCGAGCCTGTTCGAGGCGGATGTAGTAGTCGGCGGACATGCCGGCGAGCTGGGCGACCTCCTCGCGGCGGAGGCCCGGCGTGCGGCGCCGGGGGCCGGTCGGCAGCCCCACGTCCTGCGGGCGCACCCTCTGGCGGGAACGCCGCAGGAAGTCCGAGAATCCACCACGGTCGATCGTCATGATGATCATCATGCCTGAGGAGGCCGTGCTCAACCAGGGACTGCCGATCCCTGGATCGACAGGGCTCTGCCGATCCCGGCGCTGCGGCGGCACGGTTGGTCCGGGAGCACAGACGCCCCGACCACCGCGACAACAGACAACACCCGCAGGAGCACTCCATGGCCACCGTCACCGTCAACGGCGCTCAGGTCCACTACGAGCAGACCGGTTCGGGCCCCGCGCTCGTCCTGGTCCACGGCACCGGGTCGGCGGGGGCCGCCGTCAACTGGGGGCAGACGCTTCCCCGGTTCACCCCGCACCGCAGCGTGATCACCCCCGACCTGTCCGGGACGGACACCACCGTCGACGACGGTGCTCCGCTGACGGCCGAACGACTCGCCGCCCAGGTCATCGCCGTCATCGAGGCGACGGAGGGCGGACCGGTCGACCTGCTCGGCTTCTCCATGGGCTCCACCGTCGCCGCCACCGTCGCGGCCCTGCGACCTGACCTCGTTCGGCGGCTGATTCTGGCCGCCGGCTGGGCCCACACCGGCAGCGACGAGTACCTGACCAGCCTCTTCACCCTCTGGCAGAACCTGGGAGCCAGCGACCCGGCGTCCTTCGGCCGCGCCGTCGCGATGACCGGCTTCAGCCGCGGCTTCCTCAACACCATAGGTCGCGACCAGTTCGAGGCCCTGATCCCCAACATGCCGCCCACTCCGGGCACGCTGCGTCATATCGACTACGACCTGCGGGTGGACATCCGCTCCCTGATCCCCCGCATCGAGGCCCCCACACTCGTGATCGGCGGCAGCCAGGACATCACCGTCCCGGTGGAGCACAGCCGGGCCCTCCACGCCGCGATCAGCGGCAGCAGCTACGCCGAGATCGACGCGGGCCACGTGATGTTCTTCGAGCAGGAAGACGTCTTCGTCAAGCTGGTGACCGACTTCACCGAAGGCCCCTCCACGACATCCGCCGCGACCGACGCCTGAGCAGACACAGCTCCTGTCGGGGTACTTCGTCTGTCGCGGCGCCGCCGCGCCGGGAACATTCCGACGGACCACCGCGTTTGATCTTGGGTCTACCCCTTAACCGCGATGCGAGGAGTACCTTGCCCGATACCTCGTCCTCCGCCACCGTGACCCCTCTCCCGTCGCTCGCCGCCCAGGCAGAACACCTGATCGAGCTCGGGGTGCACGAGCTCGCGGGGATACCTGCCGACCAGCTGCGCGCCTTCGCGGCGAAGGCCGGGAGCCATGACGGCGACGCCCTGCTCGCCGTCCACCCGGACCGCGCCCCCGCCTCCGCCCTCGCACCGCTGCTCCGGCACGACGGCAAGCCCGGCTTCGTCGTCACCGACATGCCCGACGTCGACCGCTTCGACCCCTACACGGTGGAGGTCCCCGACGCCCCTCTCTATCTCGTCACCGACGTCGATCGTGGCGACCACATGGCCAACTGGAGCCCGGAGGAGGCGCTGCCCGCCCTCGCCCAGCAGGACCGCACCCCGCTGCTGCTCACCGAGGGCATCCACTGGGTGCTCCAACAGCCGGCCGTCCTGGAGCGTAACCACTGCTTCATGACCATCGGCTCCCGGCTGCGCAAGGCCAACGGTGCCCTGGACGCCCGTACTCCGGCGATCTGGATCAGCAACGGCACCGGGCGGGACGGCCGCGAGCGGCGCAATGCCCCGAAGGTCGGCTGGTGCTGGTGGGGCAACCGCCACACCTGGCTCGGCTTCGCCTCCGCGACGGGCCGAAGTCACTAGTAGTTCCACGGGTTCCCGTGGTTCCGCTGGTTCCGCAGAGGGGATGGCTTCGTCTCGGTCACCAAGGGAGGCGGGCGCACGACGCGTACGCCGCAGACCGGCGCGAGCCTCCTCCGCCGTGCTCGGGCGGGGCGGCGCGGCCGCCCCGCCACGGCGTCGTGCACGGCCGGGACCGTCCGAGGCGTGACTCGGCGCCCCGCTTCAGGGCAGCCCCGGGAGACGGAACACCGGCTGGGGCTGCCCTGAGAGCCGGTTACTTTCGCCAGAACAGATGGTGCGTCACGCCGCTCGGGCTGGGGACGACCTCCAGGTGGAACCGGTCGAGCAGCTCATCGGGGGACTCCCAGAGTCGTAGTCCGGACCCGAGCTTCAGCGGCGAGACCGCCACGTGCATGGTGTCGACGAGGTCCGCGTCGAGGAACTGCCGGATCGTGGTCACCCCGCCGCCGAGTCGGACGTCCTTGCCCTGCGCCGCCTCCCGCGCCAGCTCCAGGACCGTGGCCGGGTCTCCGTCGACGAAGTGGAACGTGGTGTCGGAGAGGGTGAACGAAGGACGCCTGTGGTGAGTCATGACGAAGACCGGGGTATGGAACGGGGGCTCGTCACCCCACCAGCCGCGCCACTCGTGGTCGTGCCAGGGCCCGCGCTGGGGCCCGAACTTGTTGCGGCCCATGATCTCGGCACCGATGTTGCGCGCGTAGTCTCGCGTGAAGTAGTCATCGAGGCCCCGGCTCCCCCCGGGATCGGTGCGCATGGGCCAGCTCGCCGTGGCGCCGGCCCAGGCGAACAGCCTCTCGGGATGGACGTGGCCGAACGGACGCTCAAGGCTCTGGTCCTCACCGGCACCGATGCCGTCACTTGAGACGTTGAAGTTCTGGACTCTCAGTAGCTGAGCCATGTGTTCCTCCTGCGTTGGCAATAACGATGATGAGACTCCCCGGTCCGGGCAAACTCATCGCTGCGTCCGTGGCCGGCCGGATTCAGGCCACCGTCGATCGCCGACTGACGCCCGCCCATGGACAGACGCTGCCTCTTGAAAGCTCGCAATGCCAGCGGCCACGACACGGCGAGTGAGTCCGTTCTGGCGCAGCACCCGCCAGGTGCTCGGGCTCAGCTCGGGAGGCGCCGCACGCCTCGCCCCCGAGCGGGCCGGTGCGGCGCTCTCGGCCCTCGTTGAACCTGGTCCACCGCGGCACCCTGGCGCGAGCCGGCTCCTGCGGGTCCTGCCGCTGGGGGGAACTTGACGCTTCGGCGCCGGTCCTAGACGATCCCAGACCGTGACGTCGAGTACCGATCAGGACCAGACCACCCCCCGCCGGACTCCTCCCACGGGCCGCCCGATCGTTCTGGTAACAGGTGCGGGCCGCACCGTCGGTATCGGCGCCGGCATCGCTCGCCGGCTGGCCGCGTCGGGCTGGGACGTCGCCTTCACCTACTGGACCCGCTACGACGACCGCATGACCTGGGGCAGAGAGCCCGGCGCGACCGAAGCGATCAGCCAAGCCCTGGCCGCACACGGTGCGTCCACCGCGGCGGTCGAGGCGGATCTCGCCGACCCGGAGACCCCGGCACGCGTCTTCGACGAGGTCCAACAACGACTGGGCGATGTCACCGCGCTGGTGATGTGCCACTGCGAGTCGGTCGACTCCGGTTTGCTCGACACCACCGTCGAGAGTTTCGACCGGCACTTCGCCGTCAACGCGCGCGCCACCTGGCTGCTCATCCGCGAGTTCGGACGCCGCTTCGCCGCAACCCCCGGAACCGGCCGGATCATCAGCCTCACCAGCGATCACACCGTCGGCAACCTGCCCTATGGGGCGAGCAAGGGGGCTCTGGACCGCATCACCCTGGCCGCCGCGCGCGAACTCGCCCATCTCGGCGTGACCGCCAACGTGATCAACCCCGGACCGGTCGACACCGGGTGGATGTCCGAGGAGATCCGCGAGCACTGCGTCCGCAGCACCCCGCTCGGCCGTCTGGGCACGCCGCAGGACACCGCCCACCTCGTGGACTTCCTGTGCTCCCGGAAAGGTGAATGGATCAACGGTCAGCTGCTGATGAGCAACGGCGGCATCGCATAGAGCACCACGTCCCGTCCCGCGATGACCTGGGCATGGATGGCAGCTCGGCGCCTGGTGACCGCATACTCGCCGGCCCAGCTGGACTGGCTGGCGCCGAGGGGTCTTCGCTTCAACGAGGAGAGCTTCTCGGCCCTGGAGTCGATCGGCGAGCCGACGCGGGAGCGCTGGAGGTCGGGAGGCCGTCGCCGAGGCGATGCGGAGCCAGACGCTCCAGCGGCGGGCGGACCGCCGTCGACGGGCAGGACCGCAGCCGGCGAGCGGGACCGCAGTTGGCGGGCGGAGTCCACCTGGGCGCGTACGGCTGGGTGGAGGACCTGTCGGCCGGGTCTTCCAGTGGGTGGGCCGGCGGGTGCGCGCCGGGCGGGGTGAGGCGTCCAGCGCCCTCGCGTTCGACGGAGCCGTACCGCCGAGGGGGGCGCGGTGAACGCGGGGCGGGGCCGCCCGCGCCATCGCCCGGGACGGGGCCGTACCGACGCGGGCGGGGTCGAGACGGCCGGGATCGAGGCGATCGGGGTCGAGGCGGTCGGGATCGACACCAAGGCGGAGCTGACGGTGATCGCCCTGACCGCCGACGAGACGGAGATCGTCGCGATGGACGGGTACGGACAGATGTTCCGATGGAACCGGCTGACCGGGCTACGCCTGGCCGGTCCGGTGCAGCTGCACGACCGGACCGTCTGGGGCATGGTGCTGACCCCCGACGACCGGGAGGTCGTCACCGGGGGCGCGGACGGCACGGTGGGGCGCTGGGACTGGCTGACCGGCGGCTCCGTGGGCGAGCGCTTCACGGCGCACCGAGGCCCCGTCCTCGGCCTGGCCCGAACCCGCGACGCCCACGAGCTGCTCACCGCGTCCCGGGACGGCACGGTCGGCCGCTGGGAGCGGACGACCGGCAGCCCGCTCGGCGAGCCGCTGCGCGGACATTTCGGAGCGGTGCGGGCGGTGGGCCTCACCCCTGACGAGGACGTGGTCGTCACGGCCGGCCAGGACGGCACCGTACGACGCTGGAACCGTACGGCCGGCACACCACTCGGCGAGCCGCTGCGCGGACACGACGGGCCGGTGCAGGCGCTCGCGGTCGGCCCCGACGGGCGGGACTTCGCCTCCGGCGGCATCGACGGCACCGTGCGCCGGTGGGACCGCGGTTCGGGCGGGCCCGTCGGGCCGCCGCTCGTGACGGGGGCGCCGGTGCGGTGCCTGCTGCTCACCGGGGACGGCGAGGTCACGGCGGCGTGTTCGAACGGGACCCTGCACCGCTGGGACCGGACGGGGCAGCTCATCGGTGCGGTGCTGCCCGCCCACAAGGCCGCGGTCTGGGCCATGACGGTGACGCGGAACGAGTCCGAGCTGCTGTCGGCGGGCTGGGACCAGCGGCTGCTGCGGTGGGAGCGGATCACCGGGGTGCCGCTGCGACCGGCCGGGGAGCCGACCCGGCTCGAGCTCGTGCCGCGGCTGGAGGTCCATGGCACCACACCGCTCTGAGCCGCTTTCCGACGCACCGTTCCGCCCCGCTTCGGGAGAGCCGATGCCGTCCCTCACCCTCGACGCCTCACCGTTGACGTTCCCCTGCGTCTCGGTCCGCCGGGACGGGGACGACGGGACGGGAGTCGAGGACGGGGACGGCCTCGTCGACGGGCGGCGTTGGCGCCGCCGGAGGTGTCGCCGCCCGAGGGCACGGGCTACCGGATGCGAGGGCGACGGCACGACGGCCGCTGTCGCCTTCGACGTATGCGAGGACGGCACCCTCGGCCTCGCCCCGGAGCGCGCGGGCACCGGCCGGGCGGAGCCGGCCTCGGACCTGCCGCTCCCCGGTGCACGGCTTCGCCGCGGGTGCCCTGACGGCACTCCTGGACCACCTGGAGGGGGATGGGGGCGCCCTCTACGAGCCGCGCTCGCAGGAGTCGGTGGTTCTGACGCGGCGTGACGGCGAGGCGACCGTTTCCGAGACCATCGCGCAGAGCGCCGAGCATGCCGAGGGGGTCGCCAGTCTCCGCCTCCCCGACGTGGAAGAGGGGCGCCGGCGCGCGGCCATGGCCCGCGCCTTCGCCGAGGCGGCCGCGAGCGTGCCGTACGACGCGGCACGTACGCTCACGTGGCCCCTTCCGGGCGGGGCGGTGGAGGGAGGGTCTGACGCGTTGTCGATCGGCTGCCGGCGCCCGCGCTAGCGGCTGACGCCCCATCACCGGCTCGGCGCGTCCGCGCCCGTGGCTCGTAGGCCGAGGCCCCGCCCCGTCACGCCCCGTGTCCGACGGCCGCCCCGTGGACAGGGATCGCGATCTCGCCGTCCCGCCTCACGGGATCATGGTTCAATGCCGTGCGTGACCCCGCAGACCCCGGCAGATTCGAGTAGCGCATGGTGGAGCCGCTAGGCCCCTCTGACCCCCAGCGCGTCGGTCCGTACCGGCTGGAAGGCCGGCTGGGCGCGGGTGGCATGGGGCAGGTCTTCCTCGGTACGTCGCCGGGCGGCCGGAAGGTCGCGGTGAAGGTCATCCGGCCGGAGCTGGCGGCCACCCCGCAGTTCCGGACGCGCTTCACCCGCGAGATCGACGCGGCGCGACGCGTCGGCGGCTTCCACACCGCCCAGGTCGTCGACGCCGACCCCGAGGCCGCGCCTCCCTGGCTGGTCACCGAGTTCATCCCGGGTCCCACGCTCCAGCAGGTCGTCACCGAGCGCGGCCCGCTCGCCCCCGATGTCGTGCTACGCCTCGGCGCGGGACTCGCCGAGGGGCTGGCCGCCATCCACGACTGCGGGCTGGTGCACCGGGACCTGAAGCCCGGCAACGTCATCCTCGCCGACGACGGCCCGCGCATCATCGACTTCGGCGTCGCCCACGCGCTCCATGCCGGGCCGTTGACCCGCCCGGGCGCGATCATCGGGACGTACGCCTACATGTCGCCGGAGCAGATACGATCCGCCCCGGTGACGCCCGCCGGCGACGTGTTCTCCCTCGGCTCGGTCCTGGCGTTCGCGGCGACCGGCCGCAGCCCGTTCGACGCCTCGACCGTCCCGGCGATCATCCACCGGGTCACCAGCGAACCACCCCGGCTGGACGGCCTGGTGGACGGCGGCGGTCTGCGTGCCCTGATCGACGCCTGCCTGGCCAAGGACCCCGCCGGGCGCCCGGCCGGCGCCGACATCCTGCGCCGGCTCTCGGTCACCGGGGGCACCGGGGGCACCGGGGGCACCGGGGCGGACACCCGCCCCGCCGACCAGCCGGCCAGGCCAACGGCGCGGCGCGGCCTGCTCATCGGCGGGATCGCGGCCGCCGCCGCGGCCGCGGTCTCCGTCCCCGCGTTCCTGCTCTGGCCGGACTCCCGGTCCAAGAAGGCCACGTCGAAGGGCGGCCCCGTCGCCTTACCCGGCAAGAGCTCCGCCAAGGGCGTCACCAAGGATCCCACCAAGCCGGTCGCTCGGCTCGCCGGCCACACCAGCCACATCGAGTGCCTCGCCTTCGGCCCGGACGGCCGGACCCTGGCCAGCGGCAGCATGGACAACACGGTGCGGCTCTGGGACGTCACCTCCGGCCGTACGGTCACCACGTTCACGGGCCACACCTCGACGATCCTGACGCTGGTCTACAGCCCGGACGGTAGGACGCTGTTCACCGGCAGCCTCGACCAGACCCTGCGGCGCTGGAACGTGCGCACCGGCGCGCCGATGGGCGTCATCGCCACGTACACCGGTCAGTTCGACGGTGTCACCGCCCTGGCGATCAGCCCGGACGGCACGACGCTCGCCGTGGGCCGTGACAGCGCCGGGTTGCAGCTCGTGGAGGCGTCGACCGGCCGCCCCGCCGCCACCCTCGACGGTCACACCGGGAGCATCCAGGGGCTGGCGTTCAGTCCGGACGGGCGGACCCTGGCCAGTGTGGCGTCCGACATCGACAGGGACGGAGTGCGGCTGTGGTCCGCCGACACCGGCCGCCTCGTCAGGACCTTCGCCGCCGGCCGGAAGAAGAACTACTCCTCGGTGATGTTCAGCCCGGACGGCAGGACCCTCGCCGCCGCCGGCCCCGGCGTACGGGTGTGGGACCTGGACACCGGACGTCTCACCGCGACGCTCACCGACCGCCACCCGTACATCGTCGCGGCGGCGTACCGTCCGGGGAAGCCGGGGCGGACCGGAAAGGCGTTGATCGCGGGCGCCGGGGGCAACGTCGAGCCGAAGCCCAGCGACACCACCGGCAAGACCGTCAGCCTCTGGGCCCCGTCGACCGGGCGTCTCGCCACCACCCTGACCGGCGTCATGCCGAAGTCCGACCTCACCACATCGGTCTCGGCGCTGGCGTTCAGCCCGGACGGCACGACCCTGGCGGCCGGGCTCAACCTGGCCGCCGCGTCGAAGGAGTCCGACACCTCGATCCAGCTGTGGAAGCTGGCCTAACGGACGCCCCACACCCCCTGGCCCCTGACCCCTGACCCCTGACCCCTGGTCCCTGACCCCTGGTCCCCTACTCGACTCTTCACTCCTCAACCGGACGGTATCGATGGACGCGTTACAGCCCGACGACCCTCGCTGGATAGGCCCCTACCGGCTGGAGGGCCGGCTGGGCGCGGGTGGCATGGGGCAGGTCTTCCTCGGTACGTCGCCGGGCGGCCGGAAGGTCGCGGTGAAGGTGATCCGACCGGAGCTGGCGGCCACCCCGCAGTTCCGGACGCGCTTCGCCCGCGAGATCGACGCGGCGCGCAGGGTGGGCGGCTTCCACACCGCCCAGGTCGTCGACGCCGACTCCGAGGCGGAATCCCCCTGGCTGGTCACGGCGTTCGTCGCCGGTCCGACCCTCCAGCAGGTGGTCGCCTCGCAGGGACCTCTCACCACCGATGCCGTGATGCGCCTGGGTGCCGGGCTGGCCGAGGGGCTGGCCGCCATCCACCGCTGCGGCCTGGTGCACCGGGATCTGAAGCCCGGCAACGTCATCCTCGCCGACGACGGCCCGCGCATCATCGACTTCGGCATCGCCCGTGCCGTGGACGCCAGTTCGCTCACGGCGACCGGGACGGTCATGGGCACCTACGCCTATATGTCGCCGGAGCAGATCCGCGCCGACCGGGCCGGACCGGCCAGCGACGTCTTCTCCCTCGGCTCGGTTCTTGTCTTCGCCGCCACCGGCCACAGCCCGTTCGACGCCCCCGACCTGCTGGAGGTCGTCGAGCGGATCCTGGACGAGCCACCGGTGCTGGACGGCCTCGACGAGGATCTGCGCGGCCCGCTGGCCGGGTGCCTGGCCAAGGACCCCGCGGAGCGGCCGCTCGTCACCGAGCTCCCGGCCCGGTTCGCGGGCCTGCCGTCGGATGGTGTGGCCGTCCGGCCTGCCGGGCCGGAGCCCGCAAGACCTGAGCCCGCCGAGCCGGAGGAGGTGACGCTTCCGGCTGCGGCGGGGCCGACGACGGGCGTGGCCGGCCCGGAGCGGGCAGGGCCCGCGGCGGCCCCGGAGCGGACGCTGCTCCTGGCTCCCGGCCCGGGGCAGCCGCCGCCCGCCCCGCCGACCATGCCGTATCCGCCCGCCGACGTCCCCGGACGGGCGGTCCCGACCGCGCCCGCCGCGCGCACGGGCCGGGTGTCACGCCGCGCGCTCATCGTCGGCGGGCTGGCGGCCGCCGCGGGCACGGCCGTCGGGGTCCCGCTGCTCCTGCGGGCGAAGGGCGACGGCTCGGACGACCCCGTTGTCAGGTCGGATACCTCTCCGGGCGGCGCGGCGGACGGGGTGGTGCTCAACGGCCTGTCCGGGGCCCGGACCCTTGCCTTCAGCCCGGACGCCAAGACGCTGTTCGCCGCCGGCGACGGCGGCACCGTCTGGCGCTGGGACGTCACCACCCGACGGGGCACCAGTACGCACATCGGCATCCCCGAGTACATCCAGCCCGTCCAGTTCAGCCCGGACCGCAGGCTCCTGGTCAGGGCGGAGAAGAACAAGGTCCTCCTGTGGGACGTGGCCTCGGGCCGCATGGTGAGGACCTTCCACGGGCCCCCGACGGGCAAGGCCCAGGAGGGCTTCGTCCACTCGCTGACCCTCAGCCCGGACGGCGGGACCATCGTCGCGAGCCTCTCGGAGGGCCTGTACGTGTGGGACACGGCCTCCGGCCGGAAGCGCGACGTGCACAAGGGCCGGTACAGCGGGCCGTTGGCGATCAGCCCGGACGGCAGGCTGCTGGTCACCGCGTACCCCGTGAGGCTGCGGGAGCTGCCGTCCTGCCGGGTCCTGGCCACCGTCGACGAGTACACCTCCCACCAGGCCGCGGTGTTCAGCCCGGACGGCCAGATCCTGGCCCTCGGGCAGCTGGACGGCACGGTCCGTCTGTGGAACGCCGCGACCCGTCAGGAGGTGGTCACCCTCAAGGGCCACAAGGGCACGGTCAACGCGCTCGCGTTCCACCCGAGCGGCCGTACCCTGGCCGGCGCGGGCAGGGACGGGACCGTGCGGCTGTGGGACACGGCCTCGGGGAAGTCCACCGCCACCTTCACCTGTCCCAACTCCCTTGAGGCGGTGGCGTTCAGCCCGGACGGCAAGATGCTCGCGGCGGGTCTGGGCAGTGGCACCGGCTTCTCCTCGAAGGACACCGTCCGCCTGTGGACGATCCCCTGAGACCAGTCCCGGAACCGTCCCCGGAGACCAGACTCGTCCACGGCGACGGACGGGCCGTTGAGCCGGAGGCGGGTGCTGCTCCGCAGATGGGCCTCGCCCTGGCTGCCGTCGCCGGTCAGTGGCCGTGGCCACCGCCGCCACCGCCACCGCCGTCGCCGTCGCCGTCGCCCACGATCGTCCACGGGCGCATCAGGTCGTCGTCTTCGTGTTCGAGAATGTGGCAGTGGTGGAGGTACGTCGCCGGGAGCTCGGTGCCGCTTCCGGGAATCGACGCGATCATATCCATCGGCGGGCTGAATTCATCGATGATGATTCTGGTCACCGTCTCCGGATAGGACTTGACCGTGTCCTTGTGGGACCGCGCTTCGTCCGGGTCCGGCGGAATCGGGGGCCCGGTGAGATAGTTCGCCAACACCGGCCTGTCCTCCGGTTTGCGGCCACCGTCAATCCACTTTTCGTAGTCCGCCTGGTAACCGGCCGCGTCGATCGGCTGTCTGTTCAGCACCTGGAAGTTGACGAGGTGGACATGCATCGGGTGGGCGTCGTGGTTGGGATTGATGTACTCCCAGATCTCGGTCGAGCCCGCCTTGATGAAGTCCTGGGACGGCTCCATGAACGGTACCGCGTTGAACGTCATGGTACCGAAGAGCTCGTGCTGGTACAGGACCCATTCCCGCCGACGGATGTGCGGTTTGGGCTCGATGGGTGCGACCGCCGGCAGCTTGAGTTTCTCGGGCGGCGTCGTCCCGTCCGCGCCCCCGGACAATCTTTTGGTGACCTGGAATTGCATGACGCCCGAGATTTCGGGTCCGCCGCCGCCGGGGTAGTGGACCGGTGCGTTGTAGTTCGTCAATATGACGTTCGTACCCATGGGCATCTGGCTGAAGTCGACGATCAGCTCGTACCGCTCGGCCGGCGAGATCAGGAAGTTCAGCATGCGCAACGGAGCACGGAGACCTCCGTCGGTGCCGATCAGCCAGAACGGCAGTGTGGGTTGAGGCAGTACCTCCCTGGGAACATCGAACCTCAGCCGCCAGAAACGCTCGTTGGAGGCGTTGAGAATGCGCAGCCGGTAGCGCCGCGGCTCGACGGCCAGGAAAGGGTACGCCTTGCCGTTGACGACCGGGGTGTCCTCGCCTTCCCTCTGGGTCATGGTGTAGGCGAGCGAGCCGTCCCGCTGGAAGGTCCGGTCCTGCAGGATGAGGGGGACCTCGAATTCGCCTCGCGGCAGGCCGAGCCGCTCGTCGGCGGGGTCGCGAACGAGATAGAGACCGGCAAGCCCCGCATAGACGTTGAGGCTGGTCATCCCCATGCCGTGATCGTGATACCAGAGCATGGACGCACGCTCGTGGTTGGTGTAGCCGCAGATCGCTTCGTTGGGTTTGACCCGGCTCGGGTCGAGGGTGGTGTAGGAGTCGGCATGGAAGCCGTCCGGGCTGAACGACTGCAGCGGCATGCCGTCGGACTGTGGTGCCGTGAAACCGCCATGCTGGTGCACCACGTTCCACACGTTGATATTCGGGGGGAAAGGCGGTTCGCTCTTGTAGGGAGGCGGAGCGATCGGGGTGAGCTGGGGGTCACCGTTGCGGATGGCGTCGATCACGAACTGGAACAGGTGGGTGGTCGGCAATTCATTGCGGTACTTGACGACCGTCGGATGGTCCTTGGTCACGCTGAGGGTGGGCCCGAGGTAGCCCATGCCGATGGCCTGGTGAGGATCGTGCGGGTTCTCAGCCCAGTAACCCCACACGGTTGCCGGCCCGAGATCGCGGTGGAAGCGCCACGAGCCCTGCCGCATGGTGATCTCGTAGTAGTCGGCGCCTGGATAGACGGAAGGATCCGGGATGGCTGTCAGCGGCCGGGGCAACGGGTCGACGTACTTCTCCAGCGGAGGAGTCTGCGGCACCGGGGTGTCCGCAGACCCTGTCCCGTGAGCCGGCGACGCGTATGCCCGCACTCCCAGAACACTCTGGGGAAGCACGGCCGCGCCGCCCATGGCACCGGCCATGAGGAATTTCCTTCGCTCAACCATCGTGTCCAGCCTTCCCACGCCTCACATGGCGTCCAAGGGATACAGGGCTGGTTCGGAACGTTGCTGTAGCACGCCGGTCCGGATCCGAGAAAGCCACTCATTGAGCCGATCTCGGCAGCAATTCGCCAGGCATGAGGAGGTCTGGCGCGGTGCGCGGCCTCCGATCAGGGGTGACGGCCGGCAAGGACACAGAACTCGTTCCCCTCTGGGTCGGCGAGTACGACCCAGCTCTCATCGCCTTGGCCGACGTCGGCGTATCGGGCACCCAGCTCCAGCAGGCGACGGACCTCTTCGTCTTGCTCCCTGTCAGTCGGGTTGACGTCGAGGTGGAGCCTGTTCTTGACGGTCTTGCCCTCGGGGACGCGCGCGAAGGTCAACGTCGGCGGCACCGGGCCGAGGCGGTTCCTGCCTTCAGGCACCACGGGGGATCCAATGGTGACGAGTCCATCGCCTTCGTCCTGCACCTCATAGTCGAGGACCGAGCACCAGAACCGGGCGAGACCGTGGGGATCGGCACAGTCGATCGCAAGCTCGGTGAACTTACTGGCCATGTCAGGACCTCTCAGTCAAGTAGCCGTCCGCCAAAGGCCGCACGCTGAATCGCAGGGTCTGATGGCTCGCTCCGCCAGCAGACGGTCCATCGGTGTCGGCGCTTCAGCACCCATGGCCGTGTCCTATCAGGATCACACCCACTTCCACGACCGGATATTCCGAGACGGAAGGCTGATGGCGCGTGGCTGAGGGCCCGGATGGACTACGAGCACGACGCGGCAGCGTGGTGGCCCATGAAGCCCAAGACGATCGCCTCGGTGGTCGCCAGCGGAACCACCCCGGACGGCTCCACCTCGTGGAGCTATCTCGCGCCGCTGCTGGCAGGCGAGCTCTGGCGTTGCCAAGGAGACCATTGACGGCGATCGCAAGGTCCTCCATCACCAGGAGGACGCCCTCTTCTCATGAGGGCGTCCTCCGGCAGTGGCCCTTCCGTCGTCCATCGCCTGCCCGGATGTCGGGTGTGCGAGGTCGAAGAGCGCACAAGCGGATCGGCGGGGCTTGCGCGGCGTCAGGTCATCAGCAGAAGTCGGGTGTTCGGCACCAGCTTTCGGTTCACACTGGTGCTCTGCACGAAGATCGTGAAGTCGTCGTTGTGGTCCGGCTTGACGCGAACTTCCACGTCCGGCAGGCCGAGCAGGGCTCGGGCCTCCGGGCCCGTGTACACCCGATCCGTCTTCTTCTCCAGCACCGCGATCTGCTTCCGCGCCTGGATCTTCTCCGACTTACTCAGCTGATAGAACGCACAACCGGTACGGTATGTGTGCCCGCACTCGACAACCCACTCGCGTATCGCCGCTTCGCGAGCCACCGGAATCAGCTGGTATTCCGACGGATTGGCCGGAGTGAGACCAGCCGCCTTGATGGTGTCCTTGTTGACCGCCTCCGCGCCCATCGAGAACACCGCTCGCGATCCCCGGATTCCCTGGGTGCGGCCCACCATGAATTTCTCGGTGGCCTGCTGGATGACCTGTCCGGCCTCCTCCAGACCCTGGGTGCTCGTGGCGTCCCATATGGCGATGTTGTCCTTCGGGAAACCACACTGCATGGCCTCGCGCTTGCCCATCTGGTCCGGCACAAGGACCGCCAGCGTCCAGTTGTCCTCCTGGGTCTGGAACATGTCGGCCACGGCCTGCACCAGCTCACGCGGGTCCCTGGTGGGGGCATCCGCGCAGCGATGACTCGCGTTCTCCTGCCCGTCGGTCAGCACGAACGTGAGAAAGCTGTGGTCACCGTACAGTTGAGCCGTCTGCGCCAGCTCCCGCTGCGATTTCAACGTGGCCGCCAGCAGAGCCGTCATTCCACCGACCCGGTACAGATGCTTCAGGGACGGCATTCGCAGCACGTCCTTGTCGTAGATGACGCACTCCACCTCCTGGGCGAAGACGTACACCGTAACGCGGGTTTCCTGGTCCAGTTCCTCCGACCGCCGCGCCAGATACGCAATCTGCTGGTCGGCTACCTCGATCACCTTGCGGCTCAGGTGTGACATGGACGAACTGGCATCCAACACAAGAGCAACGTGATTGATGTAGTTCTGGTTTCCGGACATGGCCGCTCCCCCTTCTCCGACTGGATGCTCCGATCTTCTCACCCACCACTGACAACCGATCTCGGATTCCAGGAGGGAGCGGCCCCACGGAGAAGACCGACCCGCGCCGGGGCAGTCCCGCACGTCATCGTCTCAGGCATGGGGCATCAGGCCCGTTCCCGCCTGTACGACGAGGTTGCTGGCCCGCAGGGAGGCGACCAGTTCGGGCGGGGCAGTGGAGACGGAGCCCGCGTCATAGGGCGGCTGAGGGGCGTACTCGACAACGAGTTGGACGGCCTGGGCGACCTCGTCTCCGGCGATGCGGCCGGCGAGTTGGAGGGCCAGGTCGATGCCGGCGGAGACGCCGGCGGCAGTCGCGTACTTGCCGTCGAAGACGACATGCTCCCTGCTGGGTACGGCGCCCAGGTCCGCGAGGTGGTCGAGGGCGATCCAGTGCGAGGCGGCGCGGCGCCCGTTCAGCAGACCTGCTGCCGCCAGCAGGAGGGAACCCGAGCAGACGGAGGTGGTCCATGTGGTGGCGGCATCCGCGGTGCGGAGCCAGTCGAGGAGGACGCGGTCGCCCAACACATCGGCGGTGCCCGGTCCACCGGGCACCAGCAGGATGTCGGGTGAGGTGACGTCGGACAGCGGCCGGTCCGCGGTGAGCGTGAGGTTGCCCAGATCGGTGCGGACCGAACCGGGCCGCGCGGCGGTGAAGACGACCTCGACACCCGGCACGCGGCCCAGGATCTCGTAGGGGCCGACGGCGTCCAGCGCGGTGAAGCGGTCGTAGAGCAGGATGGCTATCTGCATCAGGCAGTCCTTTGGTCGGTGACCGGTCGCAAGCGATGCCGGTCTTCCAGGCGTGGTGCGGACAGGGCGCGCAGGAACACCTGGCGCAGCATCTCCGAGGTGTCGTAGTCGGTGCCCCCGACGGCCGCCTCGATACGGTCGTCGGCTACGTGGTCGGGACTCATGTCACCTGCTCTTCATGCCGTAAGGGGTGTCGGTGCCGGGTCTGTCGTGCCGGGTCTCGCGCCGCGGGGCGAAGTGGGAACCGTCACGAGGCTGGACGTCGCAGGGATCCGACGGCGGATGCGGCGGTCGTGCCGGCGGCGATGGCGAGGGTCGGGCCGATATTCACGGTGGTCTGTTTGAGCCGGCGACGATCCCGACGCATCCGGGCGGCGCGTCGCCGCCGACGGTCCCGGTGGCGGTGACCGTCACCGCGGCGAACCCCGCGCCGCGCACGGCGAAGGTCGCGCCCATGGCGATCCCGCGCTGGTCGGATCGGGCCGGTCCAGCCCCGCGGTACCGATGACGACGAGGGCCGTGCCGGTGGTCGCGGTGCGGTGCCGGCGGCATGGCGTCGAGGACCGTGAGCACGGTCCCACGGTCGGTGGAACGACGCGCACGTTGCCGGCGAAGAGGCCGAGGCGGCTCCGTCTTGGAGGTGGAACGTCGCCGTGAGCAGCACGCCGAACAGGCCGGCGGCGGTGACCGGCAGAAGCGCCGTCGGTGCCGTCACCGGTAGGGACCGCGTCATGGCACGCGGCACGATCGGGTGCTGGTGCGGCGTTCGTGTCACGTCTGCGAGGACGGCGTCGACGTCGAGTCCGAGTCGTGTCGGCGACGGCCGTCCAGCCGTGTGCCGGTATGCCGGTCAGGGTGTGGACCAGCGCCGCGAGCGCGGTCGCGAGCGGGGCTGCGCCCGTGGGTCGAGGCGCTGCGAGCCGGTGCGTTCCGGCGGTGGCCGGACGGCGAGGGTGAGCGCGGCGATCAGGAGCGCGAGGGGAACGTTGATTCAGCGCACGGCGCGCCATCCTCCGTGCCCGCCCAGGCCACGCCCGAGTGGTGGACCGGCTCCGGCGGCCACGTCGATCGCATGGATACGGATGGCAATCGGCGTGTCGAGCTCGTTCGCCGGGTACGTCGGTGGCGGCAGCGCGAGCGTCGCCAGCTGGGGGCCCGTGCGGGCACGGTCACGAGTTCACCGGGCCCAGGTGGGCGTCCAGAACCGCCGCGACGATGCGATCGAGTGGGTCGCCACGAAGCGTACCGGCCGGCTGGGTGGCGTCGAGGGCGAGCTGCAGGCTGCCCCATGCCCACAGTTGGGCGACGCCGTGCAGGTTGGACCACAGGGCGGCGGCCGTCACCGCCGGCGGCGGGGTCGCGTCCGGCCCGCTGGACCGCCGCCGCGTGGTGTCGTCCTGGTCCTCCCCGCACCGGGCGACGAGGGCGACGATGCGCTCGAACAGCGGGATCGTCGACTCCCGCAGTCGCCGCTCGCCCGACGCGTGCTGCTCACTGTCGAGCAGGTCGTGCCGGAACATCAGCTCGAACATGCCGCGGCGCTCCAGCGCGTACCCGACGTACACCCGCGCGACGGCCTGCAACTGCGCCCGCGGCGACGTCGTGTCGGCGATCGCGGCACCGACCCGGGCCGCGAGGTCCTCGAAGCCGCGACGGGCGATCGCGGACAGCAGGGCGTGGTGCGTGGGGAAGTGCCGGCGAGGCGCCCCGTGCGACACCCCGGCCCTACGGGCGATCTCGCGCAGCCCCAGGGACGCGGAACCCTCGGCCAGCACGAGCTCCACGCCGACGTCGATCAACCGTTCCCGCAGGGAACTCTCACTCTCCATAGACACTGTCTACCAGACGCAGTAGACAGTGTCTACATGCAAGTGCACGTGCAACTCCCGCACCCGCCGGCACGCTGCGACGTCGGCGAGCGGCCGTCGTCGACGATCCTCAGCGCGGCGCGGTGCCGTCGGCCCCAAAGGGTCCACCGTGGCCGGGCACGACCAGATACGTGACGTGATCGACGTCTTCTATGAGGCACGCCAGAGGCCAGGAGGTCCGGGGCGGGGCGCGGGCGGGTAGGGGACCAACGCGGCCGAAGGGTCATCGTCAGCGGTGAGGATCCCTTTCCCGCGATAGAAGGTGTTCTCGTAGTCGATCCCCTGGTCCACCAGGAGAGCCGTCTCCATCTCCTGCGAGAACGGAGGCGGCTGACGGGTGATCCGGTACCCGGTCTCGATGATCTCGTCTGTCGGCTCGTTATGGTCGATGGCCTGGAATCCGTCCCGCGCGTCGGCCTGCCCGCTGATCAGCCAGGCGTAGCGAAGCCGCAGTACTCCTTCAGATGGGCAGGACCAACGGAACCGGGAGATGGCCAACATTCCGCTGACACTGTCCAGCCTGCTCCAGCCCCACCCGTTGGCCAGGAACACGATGTCGGTCGACTCCATCACGTTGACGACGGGGCCGAACCAGCTACCTATGAGACGTCTGTCCAGGGATATCACCACACCATCATCCCTGCTGGTCGAGCGGCGAGGCTCGGCCGGCGGGCGCGCCGGACTCCACGGCCGGAACCTCGGTCCGGCACCTGACGCTCCCCTGGCTGCCGCGCGGGCATGTTCGCGACGACGGTCTGGATATTCGGTCGGAGCACGGCGCGGGTCACATCGGCATCCGTGAGGCCGATGCCCTGATCGAGGGGCAGGCGCGCATTCCAGCCCCAGGCGAGGCCCCTCTCCTGCGCCTCGACAGCACCCCAATCGCCCTTGAATGTTCACTAATACCACGAAAGGACGAGTTCATTCTGGCGTGATTTCAGACACTCGGCGAGTGCCGCATTGAGATGATCTTCACATGGCGGCCGCACGGTAACGGTTCAACGACTGTGCGGAAAGGGCGAGATGGCGCGTCTGCCGGCCTGCGGCGTGTCAGATGGCCGGTTTCAGAAGTGGCTGGAATTCGACTGTACGTTATGCCGGTGCGTGAACCCGGAAGCTGGCTGAGTCGGGCCCGTAGGGGCCTGCTCTGCGCCTGCGTCTGCCTGTTGCTCGCCGTGGCGGGGCACGGAGCGGCCGGTGGGCACCTTCCCGGCGTCGGCGCGCTGCTGGTCGTTCTCACCGTGCTGACCGTGATGGGGACGGCGGCCTTCGGCGTGCGGCGGCCACGGTTCGACGTCAGTGTGCTGATGGTCGGCGGGGTGCAGTTCGCACTGCACCTCGTCTTGCACATCCTGTCGTCTGCCCGCCCCGGCGGGCACGTCGCCCACGGGGGCCATGGACCGGGCAAGGCCGGCCCGTCGGGTCCGCATCACACCTTGGCGCACCTGGCGCCCGCCCACCGCCCGTCCGGGCAGCTCGACTGGCTCGCGGCGCCGGACCTCGGCCGTCCGGGACTGGCGAACGCGACCGGCCGTGGTGTCGAGACCGCCGGGGCCGCCGCGCACTCGATGCCCGTCGCGATGACCGCGGGCCACGCGCTGGCCACCCTCGGGACCGCCGTGTGCCTGGTCTACGGCGAACGCGTACTGCGCCGCCTGGTGTCCCTGCTGTTCTCCGGCCTCCGCCGCGTCGACCCCGAGGTGGCGGTGGTCCCCACACCGCCACGGTCGCCGCTCGCGGCTCGCGACCTGCCTCTGCCCTTCGGTGTGCTGCTGGTCCGCAGCCTGCCGCTGCGCGGACCTCCCGTGCCGATGACGGTCTGATCGCCCGTTGACCCCGCGATCACGACACCCGCCCCACCGGGGGCGGGCTCACCCCCTCCCGTCATCGCAGCACGCGCCGCCGTCGCGGCGCGCAGCACCTGAGGATCACCACGCATGTCCACAACCACTGACCGAAGCACACGAAGACCACACCTCGACCTGCCGTCCGGTGGGCAGGACCCCGCCCCCGGACGTTCCTGGCAGGGCGTCCGCGCCCTGCTGGTCCGCCTGCACTTCTACGCCGGGGTGTTCGTCGCCCCCTTCCTCTTCGTGGCCGCCTTCACCGGCCTGCTCTACACCCTCGCGCCCCAGCTCGACCAGCTTCTCTACGGCGACAAACTCACCGTCGAGGCGGTGGGCGAGGCACCGCGGCCGCTGGCCGAGCAGATCGCCGCCGCCCGCGAGGCACACCCCGAGGGCACCTTGGCCTCCGTCGTCACCCCGTCGGAACCCGAGGACACCACCCGTGTGGTGCTGTCGGTCCCGGGACTGGGTGACAAACAGCGCACCGTCTTCGTCGACCCCTACACCGCCGACGTCCGCGGCGAGCTCACCACCTGGTGGGGCTCGACACCTGTGCGGACATGGCTCGACGACCTGCACCGCAACCTCCACCTCGGCGAGACGGGGCGGCTGTACTCGGAGGTCGCGGCAAGCTGGTTGTGGGTGGTCGTAGCCGGCGGACTCGTCCTGTGGCTCGGCCGCAGCCGCGGCCAGCGCGCCCGCTCCCTGCGAGGGGCGCTGCTCCCCGACCGGTCGGCACGCGGCGTGCGGCGCACCCGCGGCTGGCATGCCACCACCGGCCTCTGGCTCGCGCTCGGCCTGCTCTTCCTCAGCGCCACCGGCCTGACCTGGTCGAAGTACGCCGGTGAGCGGTTCGGCCAGGCCCTCGACGCCGTCCAGGGCCACGCCCCGGAGCTCGACACCCGACTGCCCGGCGCGACCCCTCCCGCCGAAGACACGCACGCCGGCCACGCCGGCCACGCGGGCCACGGTGCGGCCCACACCGAGAAGCAGGCCGATGCCGATCCCTCGGGCTTCGACGCGGCCCTCAGGGTGGCCCGGCAGGCCGGGCTCGGCGGAACCGTCGAGGTCACCCCGCCCGCCGACCCGTCCAGCGCGTGGACGGTGGCGCAGAAGGACAACCTCTGGCCCGTCCACTACGACCGCGTCGCGGTCGACACGGCCAAGGGCGAGGTCACCGCGCACACCCGATGGGCGGACTACCCGCTGCCCGCCAAGCTCACCAAGCTCGGCGTCCAAGGACACATGGGCGCCCTCTTCGGCATCCTCAACCAGATCGTCCTCGCGGCCACCGCGATCGGCCTCATGCTGATCACCTTCTGGGGCTACCGCATGTGGTGGCAGCGCCGCCCCACCCGCGCGGACCGCGCCGCGCCCTTCGGCAAGGCTCCGGCACGCGGCGCCTGGCGCCGCATCCCGCTGCCGGTGCTGATCCTCGGCGTTCCGGCCGTGGTCGCGCTCGGCTGGGCGCTTCCCGTACTCGGCGTCACCCTGGCCGGCTTCCTGCTGGCCGACCTCGGCGCCGGACTGGTCAAACGACTGCGCGCCGGGTAGCCGCAGAGCACGGCAGGCACGTGCCCCGCCGGCACACGGTCGCCCCCAGGGGGACCGTGATGTCGACGGGGCACGTGCATTGCTTCGCGGGTGGCGTCTCCGGGGCTCAGTCCGGCTTCGGCCGGGACCGCAGGTGTCGCATCTGGGCGTGGCTGAGGTCGTGTGCCCGTCGCATGTGGCGGGTGATCACCTCGAGTTCGTCCTCGGTGTGGTCGTCGAGGAGCGCCTGCCACGCCTGGCCGAGGTCGTCCCACACCGCGGTGACACGGGCGATGCGATCCGGCACCGGGCTGACCAGCACGCGACGGCGGTCCTGTGGGTCGGGGGCGCGGTGCACGTAGCCGCCCCGTTCGAGCCGGTCGACCAGTCGTGTGGCCGAGCCCGTGGTCAGGCCCGTCATGTCGGCGATCTGCTTGACCGTGAGCGGCCCGGGCTCCGCTGTCAGCAGGCTCAGACACTGCACGTCGGTGGGGTGCAGTCCGAGGTGGTCGGCGATGGCCTGGTTGAACAGCACATAGGCCGCCAGGTAGCGGCGGGACTCCCTGGACAACTCCTCGTACAGCCGGGCCCGGCGTGAGTCTGTCATCTGGATCACACTCCACATCGCTGCGCGGCGCAGCAATCTCCTCTAGTCTTCTGCGTGACGCAGTTAATGCGTAACACAGCGATAGTACCTTTCAGGAGGACCCATGCTCACCGTCGCCGTCACCGGAGCCACCGGCGCCCAGGGTGGGGCCACCGCCCGTGCCCTGCTGACAGCCGGGAACCGGGTGCGCGCGCTCACCCGCCACCCCGACTCCCCCGCCGCCGACGCCCTGCGCGGCCTCGGTGCCGAGGTGCGCCACGCCGACTTCGACGACCGCCCCTCGCTTGAGGCCGCTCTCCCCGGAGCGGACTCCCTCTTCGCGGTCACCACCCCGTTCGGCACCGACATCGCCACCGAGGTCCGGCAGGGCAAGGCCCTCGTCGATGCCGCGGTAGAGGCCCGTCTCGGGCACATCGTGTTCACCTCCGCCGCCCACGCGGACCGGGGCACCGGCATCCCGCATTACGAGAGCAAGCACCTGATCGAGCAGCACCTCCGGGCAGCCGGGGTGCCCTGGACAGTGATCGCCCCAGCGGCGTTCATGGACAACTACGCCAGCGGCTGGACCCTCGACGGGCTGCGCGACGGCACCTTCGCCTGGCCCATGCCCGCCGACCGGCCCCTCACGCTCATCCCCGCCTCGGACATCGGCGCGTTCGCCGCGCTGGTTCTCCAGCGCCGTGACGAGTTCGCCGGCCGCCGCATCGACATCGCCTCCGACGAGCGCACCCCCGGTCAGATGGCGGACATCCTCGCAGCCGCCATCGGCCGCCAGGTCGCCCATGAGGAGGTCCCCCTGACCTACGTCCGGACCCGGTCGGCCGACCTGGCAGCCATGTTCGAGTACTTCACCACCACCGGCCTCGACGTCGACGTCACCGGGCTGCGCCGCGACTACCCCGAAGTCGGCTGGCACACCTTCACCGACTGGGCCGTCGCCCAGGACTGGCCCGCCCTCCTGTCCACGGCGCCCGCGTGACAAGGCTCCAACCCTGACACTGCCGGGGGGACGGCCGTGGCCAGGGGTCCTGGTCTCGGATCACCGGTCTCGGATCAGGGGCGAAGGGGTGAGAAGTCCGCTTGGCGCCACAGGGCACGGGCCGCGGTGTTCTGGGCCCCGGCAGGGCTGTCCGCCGTGTCCCAGACCTGGGAGGTCGACGTCGGGCCGTCGAGGGGTGACCAACCGGGATCACCCGTGGTGGCGAAGCTGACCCAGGCTCCCATCATGCGCCGGGACAGCTCATGGTCTGCGGTACTGGGTGGGCCTCCGATGAGGAACTCGGCACTGTCGAGGGCGAGGTTGCCGAAGGCGAAGGGGATGTCAGCGCAGTGCCAGGCGCGTACCACTCCCTCGGGGCCCTTACGGTGGCGGGCGAAGCGGGAGGTGAAGGCTCGGCCACCGGCTTGGGCGTGCCGCTCCGCGAGCCGGTTGCTGTACTCGCTGAACAGCAGGTCGCCGAAGATCGCAAGATGGACGTCGAGGACAGGGGCGTCGGGCATCAGCGCCCGGTAGCCCGGCACCAGGTCAGCGGGGAGGCGGAAGTGCCGTACGAAGTCGGCCAGTTGTTCGTCGGTGGTGACCTTCGCACCGCTGCCGACGGCGTCCATCAGCCAGTACTCCTCGGTGGTGTGGGACACCAGGAGGTCCACCGCCTCTGAGGCTCCGGCGGCCGTCGCGGACAGGGGGTCGCCGGGCAGGATGTCTCCGTCGACGACCGGACCGTAGATCACGGGGTTGTAGTGGCGGGGCCCGGAACCCGAATCCTGCCGGTAGCTCTCGACGACCCGATCGGAGGCCATGACCAGTTCGTGCGGGGTCGCGGACGTCAGGTGCGCGGACGTGGCGGGGATACCGGCCGCCACGGCAACCCTCCGGGTGGTCTCAACCGCGAGCTCCCTCGAGTAGCAAGGGCCGACGGCGCTGTGGGCGATGACGCGGCGGAACAGCCCGCGCGCCCGTTCCATCACCATCAGGCAGGCGGCCGAGGTCGCCCCGGAGGACTGCCCCGCTACCGTGACATTGGCCGGATCGCCACCGAAGGCGGCGATGTTCTCGCGCACCCACTGCAACGCGGCGATCTGGTCGAGCAACCCCCGGTTCTCCGGGTACGGCGGCTCCGCGCCGGGCGGTATGTGACCGAAGCCCTCAAAACCAAGCCGGTAGTTGAACGTCACCATGACCAGCCCGGCACCAGCCAGGGCGGTGCCGTCGAAGTCGGGCTGCGCGGAAGAGCCGAAGGTGTAGGCACCACCATGGATCCAGACCAGCACCGGCAACGGGCCACTGTCGGATGCCGGAGCCCAGACGTTGAGCGTGAGGATGTCCTCGTCGCCGGGCGACCACGACGGCGCCCCGGGAAGCTGCGCCGACTGCGGGGCTACCGGTCCGAAGTCCCGGCACTCACGGACACCCTCCCACGCCTGCACCGGACGCGGCTCTCTGAACCGGTTGACCCCGAACGGCACGGCAGCATAGGGAATACCGAGGAACGCCACGACATCGGGGGCCGGCCGACGGCCTCGAACCAAACCGTCTTTCGTGCTGCGGACATCCACGGGCTTCCTCCATCGGACGGGACGCGCCGGCTGCCCGCATCGATCTCAACCCGAGCGTGCCGTCGAACTCGGCTCTCAGCCTGACAGGGATGCGGGGTCCAGCACCAACACCGGGATCCGCCCCATTGACGCACGTGAGATGTCAATCGGCTGAGGCCGGCCCTCTGGGTTCCACGTCGCGGTGGTCCGCTCGTCCGCTCAGCCGGTGCGACACATCTCGCCGCGTCACACGATCAGCGACAGAGCCGGTCGCCCGGCGGCCGGACTCCATCGAGCACATTCTCGATGCGGTCGCCGGGAAGACCGGGCGTCTGCCGCGTACCCCGCCATCGGCGGCTCAGGGCTCCTGGAGGCCGATGCCTCCAGGAGCCCTGAGCCGCGCTGAGGGTTACTTCGCCGTCCGCGAGGGCTTCCTCGTCGGCGCTTTCGCCGTGGACGTCGTCGGTCGGCCCGATCCGCGGGCGACCTTGCCGGTGGCGGCGCCGTTCGGGGTGCCCGCCGCGCCCCTCTTGGCTCCCTCGGATACCACCCGGCGGCGAGCACCACGCCCGCCGGCCGCGGAGGAGCTGTCGGGCGCTGCCGCGCCGGAGCCGGTCCGGCGGCCCGAGCCCCGTGCCCCTGTCCCTGTCCCGGTGGCGGCACCTGCGGCGTTCTCGGACCTGCCGCCGCCGTTTCGGCGTCGGCGGCCGGATCGCCTGCCGGGCTCGGCGTCGGTCTTCCGGCTCGGACGGGACGTCGTCGGTGTCGCCTGCCGGGGAACCTCGATGGTGATCGCCACACCGGAAGGCTCGCGGGCACCGGTGATGGTGGCCAGTTCCGCGTCACCGGACGTGACGCGGGCCGTCCTGGGGCGGATCCCCGCGTCCGACATGAGCCGGGTGACGTCTCGCTTCTGGTCGGGCAGGACCAGGGTGACCACGCTGCCGGAGCCGCCCGCGCGGGCGGTGCGGCCGCCCCGGTGGAGGTAGTCCTTGTGGTCGGTGGGGGGATCGACGTTCACGACGAGGTCGAGATCGTCGATGTGTATGCCCCGGGCCGCGACGTTCGTCGCCACCAACGCGGTGACCTGACCGTTCTTGAACTGGTCCAGGGTCCGGTTCCGCTGCGGCTGGGAGCGGCCTCCGTGCAGTGCCGCGGCGCGGACACCGACGGCCAGGAGCCGCTTGGCGAGCCGGTCAGCCGATCGCTTGGTGTCGAGGAAGAGGATGACCCGGCCGTCACGGGCCGCGATGCGCGTGGTGACGGCCTTCTTGTCGGTCTCGTTCAGGACGTGGAGCACGTGGTGCTCCATGGTGGTCACCGCCCCCGCGGACGGGTCCACGGAGTGGACGACGGGGTCGGTCAGGAACCGCTGCACCAGACGGTCGATGTTGCGGTCCAGGGTGGCGGAGAAGAGCATGCGCTGCCCGTCGGGCCGTACCTGCTGGATCAGCTTGGTGATCTGCGGCAGGAAGCCCATGTCGGTCATCTGGTCGGCTTCGTCCAGCACCGTGATGCGCACGCTGTCGAGTACGCAGTCCCCGCGTTCCACGAGGTCGTTGAGCCTGCCGGGGCTCGCCACGAGCACCTCGGCGCCGCGCCGGAGCGTGCTGGCCTGCTTCGTGATGGACAGCCCGCCGACCACGGTGGCCAGCCGGAGGTTCACCGCCGTGGCGTAGGGCGTCAGCGCGTCCGCCACCTGCTGGGCGAGTTCACGGGTGGGGACCAGGACAAGGGCGAGGGGTGCCTTCGGCTCCGCGCGCAGCCCGGCCGTGCGGGCCAGGAGCGCCAGCCCGAACGCGAGGGTCTTGCCGGAGCCGGTGCGCCCCCGTGCCAGCAGGTCACGGCCGGCGAGGGAGTTGGGCAGCGTGGCGGCCTGAATGGGGAAGGGGGTGCTCAGACCCTGCGCGGTGAGAGTCTTCAGCAGCCCTGCGGGCATGTCCAGACCGGCGAAGTCCTCGACGGCGGGAAGCGCGGGTGTCGTGCTTTCCGGCATGCGGAACTCCCTCGGCGACGAGTCGGGCGAGGGGGGCGAGGAGGTGCGTCGGGTCGGCTTCTGGGGCCTGCGGGACATGCGAGTATTGCCCTTCTGGAAACAGCACGAACCGGGGTCCGCACCCTGGCGGTGCGGACCCCGGTGGCGGATACGCGTCCGGCGATCAGGCGGGGACGATGTTCTCCGCCTGCGGGCCCTTCTGGCCCTGCGTGACGTCGAAGGAGACCCGCTGGCCCTCCTGGAGCTCACGGAAGCCCTGCGTCGCGATGTTCGAGTAGTGGGCGAAGACGTCGGGGCCGCCGCCGTCCTGCTGGATGAAGCCGAAACCCTTTTCGGCGTTGAACCACTTCACGGTTCCCTGTGCCATGATCTTCTCCTTCTGTAGGCAGAGGCCCCATCCGGAGATGCCGGAAACAAATAATGCGCCCGAAGGATGAACATTCCTGTCAGGCGCACATAGGTTCATGGGTACCACAACTGCAACGCCAAAAACGGTAGCACAACCCGACGGCGGCAGTCGACTCGACGCGCGTCGCCGTCATGTCATCGAAACACGTTTCCGCCGGTCAGCGGTGTTTCCACGGTGGCCTGCATGCGGAGGGCTGCGAAGGCTGTCCGCAGAGTGACGGCGGTGACGGCGTGATCCCGGATCGCTCCCGGCGTTGCGGGACCGCCGCCACGGCTGGGGCGGCCAGCGGGCCCTTGTCTTCGCGATCAGCTCAGGAGGATCCGCGATCGCGCCCGCTTACGGGCCCTCGTGCAGGCCGGCGTCGGCCGGGCCACAGGTGAAGCCGGTGAACAGGCGAAAGACGGCACCACCACGGCACGCCTCAACACCGTGGCGCCTACGGCACCACCACATCGACACTCTCGTCCTGTCCGTGGGGCCGCCGCGGCGGGGGTCCGCGGCGGCTGTGGCCACTCTGCCCCTCCCGGACGCCGCGCACATCGGTCATTCGACCGATGAGGACGCGCCGTCTTCTCGTCGGCCGACCACCGCACCTCAACCGTGCGCGCCGGCGGCCCCGGGGCGGCGACGGGCATGTCAGGCCGCGGTGACCGGGAGTGCGCCGGGCGCGGTGTCGCCCAGGTAGGCGCGGGCCAGGCGCAGGGAGTCCTCGAAGATGCGGTAGTCGGTGACCAGGCCGTCCCGGACTGTGATCTTGAGGACGAACTCGTCGTCCAGGGTCTGTCCGGAACGGTGGTAGCGGTAGGCGAAGCGGCCGGGGATCAGGACCGTGTCGCCGAGCTCGGCCATGCCGTGGATGTCGAAGGCGAGCGGTTCGGCGACGGTGAAGACGAGTTCGAGGAACTCCCGCAGGCTCGCGTGCCCACGCCGTTCGCCGGCCCAGGGCACCAGCGCGGGCTCCCCCGGCACGTACCAGTGGGCGTCCTCGTCGACCAGGGCCAGTATCCGGTCCAGGTCGTGGGTGGCGAACGCCGCGAAGAACGCGCGGACGGTCTCGGTGGAGGTCTCGGCGGTGGAGGTCTCGGTGGCGGCGGTCTCGGTGGAGGTCGCGGTGGCGGTGGCGGTGGCGGTGGCGGTGGCGGTCATGGTGGGCCTCGCTTGCTGGGCAGGAACGACGTGCCCGACCAGGCTGACAGCCCGACAGTGCGGCCATGCCCTGTGTGTGAAACTGGCTATGGCGTCCATGCCTGGGAGGCAAGAGTGGAATTGCGGCTGCTCCGCTACGCGGTCACGGTCGCGGACGAGGGGTCCGTCAGCGCGGCGGCCCGCCGCCTCCACATGACCCAGCCCACCCTCAGTCGCCAGCTGCGCGAGCTCGAGCGGCAGATGGACACCGTGCTGTTCGCCCGCGACGGCCGGACCCTCGTGCCCACCGCGGCCGGGACCGCCCTGGTGGACCGGGCGCGGCGCGTCCTGGCCGAGGCCGGCCGGCTACGGGAGGACGTGGACGCGGCGGCTCAGGGTCGCACCGGACGGCTGACCGTCACCTTCTCCGGGTCCGGCATCAACGGCCCGCTCGGCGCCGCCCTGGGTCGCCTCCACACCGATCTGCCCGACCTGGACCTGCGGCTGGTGGAGAGCTTCGACGACCACGCCATGTCGCAGGGTGTCCTGGACGGGCGCTACGACCTCGCGGTCCAGCGCCTGCCGTTGGCGAGCGGCGAACTGACCGCCACCGCCTGGTGGAGCGAACCGCTCTCCGTCTTCCTGCCCGCCGCGCACCCCCTCGCCCAGGGCCTGGCGCGACAGCCCGCCGACCTGACGGTCCTGGACGAGATCCCCTTGGTGCTCTGGCCCCGCGACGTCTCGCCGCGCTCCTACGACGAGATCATCGCCCTGTGCCACCGCGCGGGCGTCAGCCCGCGCGTCGCCGCCGAAGGTCGAACCGTCCAGACCCTGCTCGCCCTGGTCGCCGCCGGATTCGGCGCCGCCATCCTCACGGACTCACACCGCACTCTGCGCCGCACCGGCGTCACCCCGCGACTCCTCAACCACACGTCCTCCACCCTCTACCTCACCCACCGCACCGACAACGCCAACCCCTCCCTCGGCCGACTCCTCGACGCGCTCACCCTCAAGCCGGGCTGAGGCACGGCCGCGGCGGCTCCGGCCGTCCCTCGGGGCGGCTTTCTACGGCCTGCGCGCGGCCGGGGCGAACAGGCCCTCCGGGTCGTAGCCGGCCCGGATGCGTTCGAGCCGGTCCTCGTGCGAGCCGAAGACCGCGCCCCGCAGCTCGCTCGCGTCCTCGCCGAGTCCGGCGAAGTTGACGTACGTCCCGCCGCTCGAGAACGGCTTCATCGCGTCCCATGCCGAGCGCGCCCACCCGATCGCGGACTCGTCCAGCGCCGGGTCCCGCCAGCCCGCGTCGATGCTCACGTTGAAGCGCGCGGAGCGGTGCGCGAACGCGCTGTCGTCGTGCCCGACGCGGGCCACGGCGCCGCCCAGGGTGCGGATGACGACGAGGCTCTCCGGGGTCGGCCGCCGGGAGTCCCAGTCCAGCAGGGTCCTGATGGCCTCGTCGCTCAGCTCGTCCATGAAGTGCGACTTCATGAAGTAGCGTTCACCGTCGGGGAACCGCCAGGTGTTGGCGCTCTGGAGCGTGACGTAGGGCACGGTTCCGCTCAGGTCCATGAGCGGCGGGCCCAGTTCGCGCTGCGGCGCCAGGGCTGCGGTGGCACCGTCGCCCGATGGGCCCCCGTACACGGCCCCGATCATGACGCAGTTCGCTCTGTGCAGTTCCTGCGGGATCGCGGGGTCGGTGGGGACGCTCCAGAGCAGGAGTTCCGGCGTGACCGTCTCCGGCGCGGTGTACGTCGCGTCCCGCCAGGCCCGCAGGACGGACTCGGCGCGCTCGTACGGGTGGAGAACCAGCACCCCGGCCACCTCCGGGCCGAGCGGGTGGAGGTCGTACTCGAAGGACGTGACGACCCCGATGCCCCGGCCCCCGCCGCGCGCGGCCCAGAACAGCTCGGGCTCCTCCTCCCGGCTCGCCGTGCGCACCACGCCGTCCGCGGTGACGATCTCCAGCGAGCGGACGCTGTCACAGCTCAGGCCGAACGTCCGCATCACGAACCCGAAGCCGCCGCCGAGCGTGAGCCCGGCGATCCCGGTCGCCGAGATCTCCCCACCCGGCGTGGCCAGCCCGTGCACCTGGGTCTCGCGGTCGAGTTCTCCCCACGTCACGCCGGGCTGGGCACGCGCCGTACGAGCCGCGGGATCGACGTGCACACCCTTCATGCGCGACAGGTCGATCACCAGCCCGTCGTCGCACACCGCGCTCCCGGCCACCTGGTGCCCGCCTCCGCGGATGCTCACGACCGGCCGGTGCTCCCGCGCGGCGCGCACCGCCTCGACGACGTCGGCCGTTCCGGCACATCGGGCGATCACCGCGGGCCGGCGGTCGATCAACCCGTTCCACACCGTCCGCGCCTCGTCGTAGCGGGGGTGGCCGCTGTCGATCACCTCGCCGTGCAGCGAGGACCGCAGCCGCCCGGTCAGGGCCTGTTGGTGCGTCCCCGTCCGCTCGTCCGACATGGCCGTCACCTCTCCCCGCGCGGCCTCTCCCCGCGCGTAGGGCGTCGCGCTACCCCTCGTTCCACGCTAGGCCGGGCCGCCCACCCCCGCATCACGGCCGCCGAACGCGACCGGAGGGGGTCCCCCTTCGCGGGGGCCCACCAGGGTGGCCCAGCTCTTCCGCGGCACCAGTCGGTCGAATCCACGAGAGTGGCTCACGTTCCCTCCGGCCTGCCCGAAAGTGAGCGCCGAGCGGGCCGGAGGATGGCCGGGGCTACCGACGCCTACACGCTCCTACATGACGTAGAAGCCCCACCTCTGGTTCAGCTGGTTCAGGCCCAGGCAGTCCCACTGGAACACATTGGTCCCGTTCGCGGTCCCCGCGCCCGCCACGTCCAGGCACTTCCCGCTGTGCGCCGCCACGATGTTGTACGTGTAGCGACCGTTCTGCCATGCCTCATCGGTGAGGTACCACCGTTGGTTCCGCTGGGTGTCCGAGAGGCAGTCCCACTGGAACACATTGGTTCCGTTCGCGGTCCCCGCGCCGGCCACGTCGAGACACTTCCCGCTGTGCGCCGCCACGATGCGATAGGTTCCGCCGGATGCGGGCTCCAGATACCACTGCTGGTTGTACTGGGTGTTGGAGAGGCAGTCCCATTGGAACACGTCGGTTCCGTTCGCGGTCCCGGCGCCCGCCACGTCCAGACACTTCCCGCTGTGCCAGGCCCGTATCTGCAGCCGCTGGGCGGCCGCGCCTCTGTCGGTAGCGAGATCTGACGCTCTGACAGAGCCTCCCGTGCGGGACTCGGGCTCCGCTGTCCTGGTGGCAGCATGAGCGTTGGGGGCGAGCGACAGACCGATGCACAGTGCCGCAGTCAGACCAGCAGCACTCTTCTTGAGCGGGCTCAAGAAAACCTCCCTGGATCGTCGTTCAGCGGCTCGACCGAACCGGTCGGTTCAGTGGCAGGTGACATCTCACCGTGGGCGGCGTCCGCCGTGTTACCGAACGTCCTCATATGGCCGACCCGAGCAGCGGAATGTCCTGTTCCTAGACTGCGCGGCAGAGCGGGAAGGGCGGACTTCGCGGCAGCGCGCCCAGGTCCGCGCGCAGCGCCGCCCTGCTCACCCGCGGTCGCCCCCGGCGCTTCCCGCGGACCTCGTTTCGGGCCAGACCGAAACACGTCGCGCCCGACCCGAGTCGGCACGGACGCTGGCTCCGGTGGAAGGCCGCCGACGCGACCGGCTCCAACGGGCCCGCGCGGCCGGCTTCCAGCCGGATCCACGAACACGACGCGCTGAACCACTACCGCGTCGGTCAGGTGCCGGCGGGGGCGTTCGTTCCGCCGGGAGGGCCTCGGGGACGGACTCCTTCCCGTCCTCCGGGGACCGACAACCCACGACACGAAGAGAGGTGTCCGAGGATGAGGACCATGCGCGGTCTGGCTGACCGCATGCTGGACCGGCTCGTGCCGCGTGAGACGGCCGCAGCCGCGTCCTGCCCCTGCAACGACTGGTTCAGCCGTTGCGTGGGCGGTTCGTGCAGTTCCTACTCGAACTACACGCAGATGGTCTGCGTGTGCAACCTGAACGCGCGCGTGTTCGTGCGCTGCGGCTGTTAGTGAACCGTCGACGGCTGAACGATCGCACGTAGATCGCCGACGAAACCAAGAACCGACCCGCCCCGTACTGATGATCGGCCGTGATCCGGACTCGACGAGGTCCGGATCACGGTCTCTCCGTGGGAGGCCCAGTGGAACTCCTCTCCGCAGCATGCACCGTGGTGCTCGTTCTCGTGTTCGGAGCCGCTGTCGTGGGCAAGGTCCGTACCGCGGCCTCGCTCTCCGCGTTCACGGACGCCGTGGTCGTGCTGGGTCGAGTGCCCACCCGGCGGGCGGGGGCCGCGGCCAAGGGCGTCATCGCCCTGGAGGCGGCGACAGGGCTCCTGCTTCTCGTCCCGCCGCTCCGGGGCGCCGGACTGCTCCTGGCCACCGTCTTGTTGGCCGCCTTCACCGCCGTGGTCGCCCGCGCTCTGCGGTCCCGGGTGCCGGTGTCCTGTCGGTGCTTCGGAGGATCGGCCGGGCCCCTCGGTCCGCCCCAGCTCATCCGCAACGCCGTGTTGCTCCTTGTCGTGGTGGGCGCGGCCCCCGGGGTGCTGGACCCCGGCCGACTCGTCTGGCAGGCGCAGTTCACCGCCTGGCTCGCCGGTGCGGTGGCCGCGCTCGTCCTGGTGACCGGGGAAGAGCTGATCGCCTTGCTGCGACGGCCGACCGTTCACGCCACCCAAGCCACCGACCTCGCCTGAGGAGGCCCTCATGGTGTACCTGGCCTTGGCCCTCGCGGCTGTCGCCGCCCTGTGCGCGCTGGACCTGATGCTGACGCTCGCCGTGTTGCGCAGGCTTCGGGAAAAGGGCACCACCGGTTCGTCCCACACTCCACCCGACACGGAAGGGGGTGGCATCCCGAAGGGCTCCGCCGTGGGGACCTTCGAGACGCGGTGCGTCGAGGGCGCCCGGCTGACCGACGAGGATCTCGTGGACGGCGCGGTGGTGGGGTTCTTCTCTCCGATGTGTCCACCGTGCAGGCGCGCACTTCCCGCCTTCGTCGAGACGGCCACCGCGCTCCAGGGGGTCCGTCAGGTGATCGCCGTCGTCATCTCGGTGACGGGTCGGGCCGACGAGGAGGCCGAGGCCCTGGCGATCGTCGAACAGCTGGCGCCCTTCGCACGGGTCGTGCGGGAAGATGACACGGGCTCCTGCCTCTCCGCGTTCGGTGTGCGCGCGTTCCCGTCCCACTTCGAGGTGTCGGTCGCCGCGGGCGCACGGCCCACCGTCGCGGCCGTGGGTGACGAGGTGCTCGGCGGGCAGCCCGTCCGATCGGCATGACGCCCACCCCCGCCGGCCCGTTCGGAGACCAGCGCTTGAGCCGCTCCATACGGTTGGCGCTCGGGATCGCGTTCCGCGCGGCCCCCTGGGTTCTGGCAGGTCACCTGGCCGTGACCCTGATCTCGGCCGGCCTGCCCGTGGCGGTCACCTGGGTGGTCAAGAGCGTTCTGGACCGCCTCGCCGACGGCGCTGGCGTCCAGGAGATCACGTGGCCCGCGGTTCTCCTCGCCGTCGCCAGCGCGGTCGCGGCCCTCGCACCCCAGGTTCTGGGCTACCTCCAGGCCCGGATGACCCGGGCGACCAGCCTGCTGGCGCAGGAGCGGCTGCACACCGCGGTCGACACGTTCACCGGTCTGAGCCGCTTCGAGAACCCGGAGTTCCTCGACCGACTCAGACTGGCCCAGCAGGCGGGGGGACTCGCCCCGTTCCAGGTGGTCCAGGCCGTGGCGGGCATGACGCGCAGCGGTGTCCTGCTGGTCGGCTTCATCGTTTCCCTCGCCGTGCTCAATCCGTACCTGGCCGCCGTCGTCGGGCTCTCCGGCCTCCCCGTCCTCTGGGCCGAGATCGCCCTCAGCCGCCAACGCGCCCGGACCTACTGGGCCATCAGCCCCACCGAGCGCCGCGAGATCTTCTACGCGACGTTGCTCAGCAGTGTCGAGGCGGCGAAGGAGGTCAGGCTCTACGGCATCGGCGGGTTTCTCCGGGAGCGCATGCTGACCGAGCGCCGTACCGCCGACAGCCACCGAGAACGGTTGGAACGCAGGGAACTCCGCGTCCAGTCCCTCCTCCAGATCGCATCGGCCGTGCTCACCGGAGCGGCCTTGATCTGGGCGGTGCGCGCCGCCGCGCGGCAGGACATGACGGTCGGGGACGTCTCGATGCTGTTGGCCGCGATCCCCGCCGTGCAGGGCGGCATCGGCGGCCTGGCCCGTGAGGTGGGCCAGGCCCACCACTCCCTGGTGATGTTCCACCACTACGTGTCCGTGATCGGGCTCGGCCCCGACCTCCCCGCACCTCGTAACCCACGGGTCGCCCACCCCCTGCGCGACGCCATCGAGGTCGAGGACGTGTGGTTCCGTTACGGGGACGGGCTGCCCTGGGTGCTGCGGGGCGTCAACCTGCGAATCGAGGCGGGGAGGGCCCTCGCGCTCGTGGGTGTCAACGGCTCCGGGAAGTCCACCCTGGTCAAGCTGCTCTGCCGGTTCTACGACCCGACCCGGGGCCGGATCCTGTGGGACGGCACCGACCTGCGGGACATTCCACCCGGCGACCTCCGCGCGCGCATCGCCGCCACCTTTCAGGAACCCATGCGCTATGACCTCAGCGCGAGGGAGAACATCGGGGTCGGCGAGCTGGGCGCGCTTCAGGCGCCCGATCGGCAGGAGGAGGCGGCGAGGTTCGCCGGTGTCCACGAGGACATCACCCGGCTGCCGCGCGGCTACGAGACGCTGCTGAGCCGCAGCTTCTGGGACGACGACGAAGACGGCGTGGTGCTGTCGGGCGGGCAGTGGCAGCGCATGGGGATCGCGCGGCTCTTCCTGCGCGCCGACGCGGACCTGCTGGTCCTGGACGAACCCACATCGAGCCTCGACCCCGACGCCGAGTACGAGATCCACACTCGGCTACGGGCGCATCGCGCCGGGCGGACCAGCGTGCTGATCTCTCACCGGCTGGGCGCGATCAGGGACGCGGACACCATCGCGGTCCTGGAGGACGGCCGGATCACCGAACGCGGCGACCATCGCCGGCTCATGGCCCGACAGGGCACGTACCACCGGCTGTTCACGCGCCAGTCCCGCAACTACCGCGACGAGGTCACCTCGGTGCCGGGCACGACGGACCCATACGGTGACGAGACCGCAGTGGCCGGCGGCGGCCTTGGTGCCTGAGTCCGCACGCGCCCGGAAGGAGCCCTCGTGCCCGCCAGGTTGACCACTGCCGCAGCCGTCGCGGCCCCGATGGTGCTCACCGCGTTCCTGGTACGACGGACCTGCGTACTTCTCGACGTCAGCGGCCCCAGCATGCTGCCCACCTACCGCGACGGCGACCGACTGCTGGCGGTCAGGGCACCCAAACGGTTCATACGCCGAGGAGCGGTCGTGTCGATCCGGCTGCGCACAGGCCCGGTCCCCCACGACGTGGAAGGCACCATCGAGGGCCGCCCCGTGGCCACCTGCATGATCAAACGGGTCGTGGCGCTCCCCGGGGACGACGTGTCCCCTCATCTGCGCTCCACGGATCCGACGCACACCGTATTCGGGCCCATAGCCCGCGTCGTACCTCTTGGGCACGTGTTCGTGCTCGGTGACCACCGTGAGGTCAGCCACGACTCCCGGCACACCGGCCCGCTCCCCCTCGACCAGATCACCGGGGTGGTGCTGTGCAGGATCCGTCCGCCCCGTGGCGAGCCGGCCGACGAGACGGCACAAGACCGGTCGTAGTGGCCGAAGGTCTGGTCTCGCGGCCCCTGCCCCGAGGGCGGCCGGGACACGCGGCGCGGTGGAAATCAGATGCGCGGCCGGGGCGCCGGGCGGCACCATGAAGGGGATGGACGCACGACGTGAGACGCGGATCTCCAAGTACCTGTCCCGACATCTGCGGCACGATCCGGGGCGCATCGGCATCAGCCTCGACCCGCACGGCTGGGTGGACGTCGACGTCCTGATCGCCGCGGCGGCCGCGCACGGCTTCACCTTCAGCCACGCGGAGCTGATCCAGGTGGTCCGTGCCAATGACAAGCAGCGGTTCGCCGTGGTGGACGGCCGGATCCGCGCCAACCAGGGGCACACGGTTCCGGTCGACCTCGGACTGCCGACGGCGGTGCCGCCCGAGTACCTGTTCCATGGCACGGTAGCCCGGTATCTGCCGGCCATCCGGGCGGAGGGGCTACGGCCGATGCACCGGCACGCGGTGCATCTGTCGCCCGATCGGGAGACGGCCCTGCGGGTGGGGGCCCGGCGCGGCACAGCGGTGGTGCTGTCGGTCCACTCCGGGGCGATGCACCGCTCCGGACGGGAGTTCCGGCTCAGCGTCAACGGGGTGTGGCTGGTCGACCACGTACCGGCCTCGTTCCTCCGCTTCCCCGGCTGACGGCGGCCGGCGAAAGCCGCGCACGGCTCGGAGGACCGTCCGACGCCGGAGGCTTTCCCAGGCCCCGCTCTCCCGCTGGCGGAAGGCCGCGGTGCCGGTCAGCAGCCGCAGGCGCGGTCGGCGTCCGGGCCGGCGGTGCAGCAGGCTTCGTTCTGAGCCGCACCGCCGGCGAGGGTGTCGGCGTCGGCCTTGACGACGTAGACCTCCCAGGGCTCGCGACCGGGGCCGTGGACCCAGACCTTGTCCTGGAGCGCGTAACAGCAGGAGGTGTCGGTCTCCTCGAAGGTGGCCAGGCCGGCTTCCTTCAGGCGCGTGGTGGCGGCACTGACCTGGTCGGTGGTTTCGACCTCCACTCCGAGGTGGTCCAGGCGGGTGTCCTGCCCGGCCTCACCCTCGATGAGGACGAGCTTCAGCGGGGGCTCGACGATGGCGAAGTTGGCGTAGCCGGGCCGGCGCTTGGCCGGTTCGGTGCCGAAGAGCTTGGAGTAGAAGGCCACCGACGCCTCAAGGTCGGCGACGTGGAGAGCGAGCTGAACACGGGACATGCCGATCACCTCGGGTGCTGAATCGAAGTATTTCAATGCAAGCTTGCGTCCTGGATCGAAGAACGTCAAGATAGAAGAATGTCGAAACAGGATGCGATGCTCGTCCAGGGCGTCCCCGGCGGCTGCTGCCCCACGCTGGCGACCGCGCCTTTGGCCGAAGACAGGGCCGAGGACCTGGCCGGGGCCTTCAAGGCCCTGGGCGACCCGGTGCGGCTGCGACTGCTGTCGATGATCGCCTCCCGGGACGGCGGGGAGGTGTGCGTGTGCGAGCTGACCCCGGCCTTCGAGCTGTCCCAGCCGACGATCTCCCACCACCTCAAGCTGCTCCGCCACGCCGGCCTCATCGACGGCGAACGGCGCGGGACGTGGGTCTACTACCGCGTGGTGCCCGGAGCACTGGACCGGCTGGCCGACGTTCTGCGCACCCCGCAGAGCACCGGAGCAACGCCGTGAGCGCCCCGCTGGCCCGTCGCACCGCCGCCGAAGCGCTGGGAACCTGCCTGCTCGTCGCCATCGTGGTCGGCTCGGGCATCCAGGCCACCGAGCTGTCCCGCGACGTGGGCGTGCAGCTGCTGGCCAACTCGCTCGCGACGGTCTTCGGCCTCGGTGTGCTGATCGTTCTCCTCGGCCCCGTCTCCGGCGCCCACTTCAACCCCGCGGTCACCCTCGCCGCCTGGATCACCGGCCGCCGCGACGGTCGGGGCCCGGGTCCGCGCGAGGTCGCCGCGTACCTTCCCGCCCAGGTCGGCGGGGCGGTGGCCGGCGCGATGCTGGCGGACGCGATGTTCGCCCGACCTCTCGTCCACCTCTCCACCCATGACCGCTCCGCCGGCCACCTGTGGCTCGGCGAGCTCGTGGCGACCGCTGGCCTGGTCCTGGTCGTCTTCGGCCTGACCCGCACCGGCCGGGCCCACCTGGCGCCCGCCGCGGTGGCCTCCTTCATCGGCTCCGCGTACTGGTTCACCTCCTCCACCAGCTTCGCCAACCCCGCGGTGACCATCGGCCGGGCCTTCACCGACACCTTCGCCGGAATCGCCCCCGCCTCCGTCGCCCCCTTCATCGCGGCCCAGTTGGCCGGCGCCGCCATCGGCCTGGCCCTGACCGCCGTCGTCTTCGCCCGCCCGGCCCCCGCGGGGGCCCACGCCCCCAGCCCCGTCGGCGAAGCCCTGACCACTCCCTCCGCCCGCTGACCCACGCCTGGAGACCTCTGCCGTGAGCACCCCCACCGAGCGTCCGACCGTTCTCTTCGTCTGCGTCCACAACGCCGGACGCTCCCAGATGGGCGCCGCCTTCCTCACCCACCTCGGCGCCGGTCGCGTCGAGGTCCGCTCCGCCGGCTCCGCCCCCGCCCAGACGGTCAACCCGGCCGTCGTGGAGGCCATGCGCGAGGTCGGCGTCGACATCTCCGCCGAGGTCCCGAAGGTCCTCACGGTGGAGGCGGTGCGGTCCTCGGACGTGGTGATCACCATGGGCTGCGGAGACGCCTGCCCGTACTTCCCCGGCAAGCGCTATCTGGACTGGAAGCTCGAGGACCCCGCCGGCCAGGGCGTCGACGCCGTACGCCCCATCCGCGACGAGATCGAGAACCGTGTGCGCGACCTGCTCGCCGACCTGGGAGTCGAGGCCGCGGAGTAACGGCTGACCCCGCCGCGGGCATCACGAGCGCGGCGCATGAAAGTCGGCCCGGCGGGGCCGTTTCACCAAGGAAAGACCGAAGGAAGGTCACTCGGCCCACGGAAGCGGGATCTTGTCCTCACCCCCGGGCATCATCGCCTTGCCGCCGACGACCATGGCGACCAGCGCCTCCGCCGGACCGCCCACGGCCTTCAGCCGTCGCACCGCGCCGGCGGGCAGGATGACGGCCTGACCGGCCCAGGCCTGCTGTGTCCTGCCGTCCACCTCGACCTCGAACGCCCCCGACAGGGGCATCCACACCTGCTCACGGTCGATGACGTGTACCGGCGTGGCCGCGTCCGCGCCGAGTTCGACCCGCCAGGTGCTGAGCTCGGCGCTACCCTGACTGGGGGCCGCCAGGGCGAACATCGCACCTGCGGGGGTCCTGGTCGTCCGCTGCTCGCACTCACTGACCACGTACATGGCGCCTCCTATGTAAAGGATCTTTACTCGCACTGAGTAAAGTGACTTTATATGCGTGTGTCAAGATGAACCGGTGGAGACCCATGACCCCCTCGAGCGCACCGAACTCACCTTTCTCCTCGGGATGGCCTTCCAACTGGTCCTCTCCGAGTTCGTGAGCCGTGTCGACGCCGCGGGCTATGCCGACCTGCGGCCCATGCACGGCCTGGTCTTCCAGGTGCTGCACGGTTCCGGCGCGACCAGCAGCGAGCTGGCCGAGCGGCTCGGGGTCACCAAACAGGCCGCCGGCCAGATCATCGACGACCTGGAGAAGCGGGGCTATGTGGAACGACAGCCCCATCCCGCCGGCGGTCGTCGCAAGCTCGTCGTCCTGACGGACAAGGCCCTGGCGCACCTCGCCGTGGCCGGACGGATCCTGCACGACCTGGAGACGCAGCTGGCACAACGGCTCCAGGAAGCCGGACTCCAGTTGCCACGGGGTGAACTCGCGGCCCTCATCCGGACGTTGGCCGGCGACTCGATCCCACCTCTGCGCCCGTTCTGGTGAAGCGGAAGGGCGACGCGGCGGTGGAACGGAGTCGCCAGGGGCACACCGAACGGCGCCACGGCGGCCGGCCGTGAGCCGTCGTCACCGTCGGCCTGCACCTGTGGCGCCGCAACGCGCTGCTGAGCATCCTCTGCGGCACGGCCGTCCATGTGGCCCTGGCCAGCACGGTCTTCGCCCCCTGAGGCGCGCCCCGCCGTGCTCTTCGTTCTCCCCGCGACGTCAGGCGCCGCGGCGAGTCGTCATGCGCGGCGGCGCTTCGTCCTCGGGGGCGGTCCGTAGGCCAAGGCGAGAGCATTGCGTACCGCAACGCGTCCGACCGCCTGGAAGGCTCCTCGATGGGAATCGACCTCGTGGACACGCATGCCGCGCAACACGACCGCTACCGCCGCGGTGGTTTCCTCGCCCAGCTCCGCCAGCTCTTCGCGGATGCCCGTGACGAGCGCGGTCTGATACTCGGCCAACTCGGTTGCGCTGATGGATCCATGAGTGGTCAGGCGGGCGGCCACCTCGAACACGATTCCCTCCTCCCACGGCTCGAAGTCCACGGTGACCTCGGCGAAATCGGAGGGACAGCTCCTCTGACGTGCGTACACAGCGCGGACACCCCGAACGGGGTGGGGAGGGAACGTTCCGGCCCCTGAGTCCACGCGACCACGGGCGGCGGTCTGTCCGGCCTCTTCATCGCCGGCCTCATTCACCGCCGACCCCGTCCGACCTCGGCCGACCCCGTCCGACCTCGTCGACCTCGTTCATCGCCGGCCTCGTTCATCGTTCGGCCTCATGCCGTCTCCGGGCGAGATCACTTCGAGGACGGACCCCGGGTCTCCGCCGACGTGGCCTGCGCCAGCAGTCCGTCGACGAGGGCGCGGAGTCCCTGGGGGTAGGTGTCCTGCGCGACCACAGCCGCCCATCGGTGCCCGATGGCCGCCAGCCGTGGCACCTGGGACGGGTCGATGTTGCTGGGGACGGTGCCCACGGGGACGAATCGCCCGTCGTCGGGCCGGCGCCTGGAGTGGGCGCGGACGAGGATCTCGCCGACGGTGTAGTACCAGACGCTGCGGAAGACGACGATGGCCTGGTCGGGTGTGCATCCGTGGTCCATCGCTCCGGCCACGATGGTTTCGATCATCCACAGGGCCGACGCGTCGAGGCGGCCCACGAAACCGTCGGTCGTGAGGACCTCCGTGGCCCAGGGCCACGCCCTGAGGGCGTCGTGCATCGCGGTCGCGGCCGCGACGACGCGGTCCCCTGGCTCACTGGGCAGGTGGGGGCGGTCGAGCCGGGAGACATAGTCGTTGAGCAGGAGGACCAGCAGCTCCTCCTTGTCCCGTACGTGGTGGTACAGGGTCGTCGCCCCGATGCCGAGCTCGGCGGCCAGCCGACGGATGGTCAGCTTCTCCCATCCGTCGCGGTCGATGAGCTGGCGGGCCGCCACCAGGATCTGCTCGCGGGAGGTCAGGCGGGGCCGGCCGGTGCGGCGGGGCGAAGAGGCGGAGCGGGACATCGCCCCATCATGCTGCCCCGCCCTCCCCCGCCGCAAAACCGGCCGGGTTCCCACCCCTTGATCGACAGCCGCTGTCCTTCGCTGCTACTTTTGGAACGCGTTCGAAAAGTCCAGGCGCTCCCTCGGCATGTGCGGCGCCGGGACCTGGCCCCCCCTGTCCTGATGGGGCTGGAACGCGTGTTGACGGACGACGGAAGGTCACGGGCGGACGATGAAGACGGACCAGACGAAACCCGCCGATCCCATCGGCCTCGGGGCATTACTGCGCCCCGTCCGGCCGCGGCTGGGCACGGCGATCGGCCTCCAGGTCGTCGCGGCCTTGATCGCCGTGGTGCCGTTCGCCGCGGTGGCCGAACTGGCCGGAGTGCTCCTGGCGGACGGCCCGGTCGACGAGAACCGGGCATGGACGGTCGCCGCGATCGCGGCGGGCGCGCTGGTGGTGTGGCTGACGCTGACCACACTGGCGGGGGCGCTCGCCCATGCCGCGGACCTGGATTTCCAGTTGTCGGTGCGACGACGTCTGGTCGACCGGCTCGGCCGGGTGCCGCTGGGGTGGTTCACCGATCGGGGCGCGGGCGGTGTCGGGAAGGCGGTGCAGCACGACGTGGACACGATGCACCACCTGGTCGCGCATGCGCTGCTGAACCTCACCACGAGTGTGGTCACTCCACTGACGACGCTGGTCTACCTGTTCTGGGTGGACTGGCGAATGGCGCTGATCCTGCTGATCCCGATCGCGGTCGGCCTCGCGCTGTTCCTCCGGATGATGCTGACCATGGAGTCGCAGACGGCGGCCTTCGACGAGGCGCAGCAGCGCATCGTCGGCAGGGTCGTCGAATTCGTCGAGGGCATCGCGGTGGTGAAGATGTTCGGACAGGCCAGGCGCGCGCACCGACAGTACGGGCAGGCCGCCGACGACTTCGCGGAGTTCTTCCTCGCCTGGATCTCGAAGTCCTACCGGGCGAGCGCGGCCTCGGAACTGGCGATGAGCCCGGTCACCGTGCTGCTCACGGTCCTGACCGGCGGCACGGCGCTGGTGTCCGCCGGTCACCTGCCCGCGGTCGACCTGCTGCCGTTCGCGATCCTCGGACTCGGGCTGGCCGGACCCATGCAGGCGCTGCACTACTACAGCCACGATGTGGAGAAGGCGAGCGCCGCGGCCAAGCGGGTGGGTGCGCTGCTCGCGGCGCCGGAACTGGTGGTCCCCGCCGCTCCACGGCAGCCGCGGCTGGACGGCGGCGCCCGGGTGGAGCTGTCGGGTGTGGAGTTCGGCTACGACGCGGACCGGCCGGTGCTGAGCGACATCGACCTGGTGCTCGAGCCGGGCACCGTGACGGCGCTGGTGGGCACGTCGGGTTCGGGCAAGACGACCCTGGCGAAGCTGCTGCCCCGGTTCTTCGACCCGACCGCGGGCACCGTCACGATCGGCGGCGTCGACCTGCGTGACATCGCGCCGGACCGGTTGTACCGGCTGGTGTCGTTTGTGCTCCAGGACGTTCAACTGCTGGACGCCAGCGTGCGCGACAACATCCGCCTGGCCCGTCCCGACGCGGACGAGGAGACGGTGCGCCGCGCGGCTCGGGCGGCGGCCGTCGACGAGCGCGTGGAGGCGCTGCCCCGCGGCTACGACTCCATGGTCGGCCGTGATGTCCGCTTCTCCGGTGGTGAGGCACAACGGTTGTCCATCGCCCGGGCGATTCTCGCGGACACCCCGATCGTGGTGCTCGACGAGGCGACCGCCCATGCCGATCCCGAATCGGAGGCGCTGATCCAGGACGCGCTCTCCGAGTTGGCGGCCGGGCGGACCGTGCTCGTCGTCGCGCACCGGCTGGCCTCGGTGGTCGGCGTCGATCGCATCGTGGTGCTCGAACAGGGCCGGATGGTCGAGCAGGGCACCCACGAGGAGTTGCTCTCCGCCGGGGGACGGTACGCGCGGATGTGGCGGTTGCAGGAGCGGTCCGGGCTCGGGGACGCGGGCAATCACGGCGCCTACGCCGGAGCCGGCACGGCGAAGGGGGAAGCACGATGATCCGTCGACTGTTCACCGCGCTCGGCTCGCAGCACGACCGCGCGCTGCGCCGGTTGCTCGGCTGGTTCACCGCCGCCGCCTTGCTACAGGGAGTGGCCTTCGTCCTGCTCGTCCCGGTCCTGCGCGAACTGCTCGGCGACGAGCCGGAACGAGCCTGGCCGTGGGTGATCGCGCTCGCGGCGCTGTGGGCCGGTTACGCGGCGGTGAGCTATCCGGCGACCCTGGCCGGTTACCGGACCGGTGCGAACATGAGCCGCGACCTGCACCACCGTATCGGCGACAAGGTCGCGCAGCTTCCGCTGTCCTGGTTCACCGCCGATCGCGTCGGCGGACTCGGGCGCCTGGCCGCGCAGCGCGTGGTCGACATCATGGGGGTGCCGGCGCACCTGCTGCGGCAGTTGGTCGACGCCGTCGTCACCCCGCTGGTCGTGGTGCTGGCGATGTTCCTGTTCGACTGGCGGCTGGCCGTCTCGATGTCCGTCGCCGCGGTCGCGGTGGCGCTGGTGTACCGGGTGGCCGGCCGTGGCATGCAGGCTGCCGACCGGGACGCGGACCGTATCCACGCCGAGGCCGCCGGGCGGATCGTGGAGTTCGCCCGCGCCCAGCCGGTTCTGCGGGCCTTCGGCCGTACGGTGGAGGGCCATACCGCACTCGACGACGCGCTGGTCGCGCAGCACGCGGCCGGCCGCCGGATGCTCCGCGCGGGTATGCCCGGTGTCGTCGGGCTCGGTTTCATCGCACAGACGTCGTTCTTCGTACTGCTGGCTCTGGGCACCCGTCTCGCGCTCGACGGCTCGCTGGAGACGGCCGAACTGATCGCCCTGCTGGTGCTGGCGGCCCGGTTCGTCGAACCGGTCATGCTCACCGCCGAACTCGGTGGCGCGCTCCGTGTCGCCGAGAACGCGTTGACCGAGATCAACGAACTGCTCGCCACCGAGACACTCCCCGAACCGCGGGTGGCGCGGCGGGCGGACGGCGCCGACGTCGAACTCGACGACGTCCGCTTCGGCTACGACGGTTCAGCGGTGCTGGACGGACTGTCGATGCGGGTGCCGCAGGGTCGGATGACCGCGCTGGTCGGTCCGTCCGGCGCCGGCAAGACGACCGTGATCAAGCTGATCGCGCGGTTCTTCGACACCGACGCCGGCACGGTCCGGGTCGGCGGTGTGGACGTGTCCGAGATGCGGACCGAGGATCTCACGTCGGCCATCTCGGTGGTCTTCCAGGACGTCTACCTCTTCGACGGAACCATTCTCGAGAACGTGCGTCTCGGCAGGCCCGACGCCACCGACGCGGAGGTGTACGCCGCGGCCCGCACGGCGCGGGTCGACGTCATCGCCGATCGTCTGCCGGGTGGTTGGGACGCTCCGGTCGGGGAGGGCGGCAGCCGCCTCTCCGGCGGTGAGCGGCAACGCGTCTCGATCGCGCGCGCCTTGCTGAAGGACGCTCCGATCGTGCTGTTCGACGAGGCGACCGCCGCGCTGGACGCGGAGAACGAGCACGCCCTACAGGAGGCCATGGCGGCCTTGTCGCGGGACCGCACCGTTCTGGTGATCGCGCACCGGCTGCACACCTTGCGCGAGGCCGACCACATCGTGGTCCTCGACCAGGGGCGGGCCGTGGAAGAGGGCACCCACGACGAGTTGCTCGCTCGCGACGGTCGCTACGCCCGGTACTGGCGGGAGCGCCGCCGCGCCCACGGCTGGCGTCTGACCGGGCCGACGACGGTTCGCTGACCCGACGACAGATCACTCCGGGCGGTCGGATCCGGATCCGGATCCGACGGATTCCCGGACCTTCCTCGCCCCTCGTCGCCGCATGAGGTCCCGCACGGCGTGGACCGCGGCGACGCCCGGGGCGGCGGAAGCCGACCGGTGGCGATCGGCGGCGCCACCGGTCGTGCCGCCGCGCACGTGCGCGGGTCATCACACCTGCCCGCCATCCCTCTTCGCGCCGCCCCGCCCTCCTCCCGTGCCGCGAACAGACGCGAACAGACACGAACAGAAGCTCTTCGACTCTCGCGTTCGACAGAGGCGGGTCTGCGCGGCCCAATTTCAAAACATGTCCAAAAAGTCGGTCGGCGGCACCACCGCCGAGCAGAGACGGAGTACGCGATGACAGACAGTTCGGTGTCACGGCCAGGGTTCACCCTCGCGGCCGTGGCGGTGGTGCAGTTCCTGGTCTCGCTGGACCTCTCGGTCGTGAACGTGGGCCTCCCGCAGATCGCCGCCGGCCTCGGCTTCAGCGCGGTGGGCCTGACCTGGGTGATCCACGCCTACGCCCTCACCTTCGGGGGGCTGCTCCTCCTCGGCGGCAAGGCCGCCGACCGGTACGGCCGCAAACGCGTGCTGCTGCTCGGGCTCGGTCTGTTCGGCCTCGCCTCCCTCCTCGGCGGTTTCGCCCAGGAGCCCGGACACCTGGTGGCCGCCCGCGCCGCGCAGGGCGTCGGGGCCGCCGCGCTGGCGCCGGCCGCACTGGCCCTGCTGGCCGCGACGTTCCCCGCCGGAAAGGCCCGTGTCCGGGCCTTCGGCGTGTGGAGCGCGATGAACGCCGCCGGCGGCGCATTCGGCGTTCTGATCGGCGGACTGCTCACCGAGTACGCCAGCTGGCGCTGGGTGATGTTCGTGAACGTACCGATGGCCGCCGTCGCGCTGGCCCTGGTCTGGCGGGGTGTGGTCGCCGGGCCGCCGCCGGCCCGCCGCGGCCGACCCGACGTGGCGGGTGCCGTCCTGGCCACCGCCGGCATGACCCTGCTGGTCTTCGGCATCGTCCGCACCGACCAGCACGCGTGGACCTCGACGGTCACCGTGACGACCCTGGCGGCCGCCGTCGCGCTGCTGACCGCCTTCGTCCACGTCGAGCGGACCACCGGCCGCGAACCGCTGGTCCGACTCGGCCTGCTCGCCAACCGCTCGGTCGCCGGCGCCAACGCCTACAACCTGCTGGTCGGTGCCGCCATGGCCTCGGCCTTCTACTTCATGTCCCTCTACCTGCAACATGTGCTCGGGAACGGGCCGGCGCTGACCGGGGTCCAGTTCCTGCCCTTCGCCCTCGGTGTTGTCGCCGGCTCGGTGCTGGCCGTCAAACTCGGCTACCGCCTCGCTCCCCGAACCCTGCTGGTCGGTGGCGGACTGCTGACCGCGACGGGCTTCGCCTGGTTCAGCACGATCAGCCCCGACGGCGCCTTCGCCACCCACGTCCTGGGGCCCTCGATCGTCGCCAGCGTCGGCTTCGGTCTCTGTCTCGGACCGGTCGTCGCCACCGCCACCGCCGGCGTCGCACCCCAGGAGACCGGTACCGCCTCGGCCCTGCTCAACAGCTCCCGCCAGATCGGCGCCTCCCTCGGGCTCGCCGCCCTGGGCACCGCCGCCCACCACCGCACCGGCGAGCCGGCCACGCCCGAGACCCTGAACGACGGCTACGCACTCGGCTTTGCCCTCAGCGCCGCACTGCTGGTCTCCGCCGCCCTCGTCGCCCTCACCGTGCCGCGCCGCACCAGCCCGCCGTCCCAGGCCGAGCAGACCGAGCAGGCCGATGACGCAGACTCGCTCCCGGCGCGGAACTGACCGGCGGAGGCGGGCGTCCGACGAGGCGTCTCCGACAGCCACCCCGCCCCGTCCGAGCGACAGGCGGCGAGGCGGGGTACAGGATGGACGTCGCAGCCCAGGTATCGGACCCCGGGAGCAGGCCATGCCCACCTCCGCCCGCATCACCGTCATCGGGGTGGGCAACGCGTTCCGGCGGGACGACGGGGTGGGGCCCGCGGTCGTCGCCCGGCTGGAGGAACGCGCGGCCGACGGCGCCCTCCCCGCCGGAGTCCGGCTGGCGTGCCGCGACGGGGATCCCGGCCGGCTGATCGGCCTGTGGGAGGAGGCCGAGCTGGCTGTCGTCGTGGACGCGGCCCACACCGGCGCAGGGTGTCCGGGCCGGATCCACCGGTTGGAACCAGACGGACGCACGGCATGGGGCGCGGGCGCCGCGAGCAGTCACGGGCTCGGTCTGGGCGAGGCGATCGCGCTGGCACGCACCCTCGGCAGGATGCCCGGGCGACTGGTCGTCTACGCGGTCGAGGGGGCCGACACCTCCCTGGGCACGGGCCTGTCCCCCGCGGTCGCCGCGGCTGTCGGACCGCTCGCGGAACGCGTCAGGGAAGAGCTCGCCCTCCATCTCCCCGGGCCCTGACACACGCCCACCGCGGTGCGGCCGGGCACGGGTTCTCCCCGACGCCGGACCGGGCCCGGCCGCAAACCGCACCTCGGGCCGGGCCGGGCCGGGCCGGGCCGGAGGGGACAGCCGCTCGGCGCACTCCGCGTGCGCGCCGCGAGAAGTGTGGTCAGGCTGAGAAGCAGCATTCCCGGATCTTCGGAACGAGCGGGAGAGACGCCATGCCCTCCGCGACGGCACCGCCGGACGTCGGCCGCACCGGTTGTGTGCTGGACCGTGAAGGCATCGAGGCACTGGTGCGGGAGCTGCGCGCCCGGGGCCGGACGGTGATCGGGCCGACCCTGCGGGACGGTGCCATCGTGCTGGCCGAGCTGGACTCCGCCGACGCCCTGCCCTACGGGTGGGGCGTGGAGTTGGAGGCGGGCCGCTACCGTGTGAGGCGGCGGGACGACGCCGCGGCCTTCGCCCACAGCGCCGGCCCGCAGTCGTGGAAGAACTTCCTGCACCCCGAGCGGGTGCGCCAGTGGACCGCCGACCGCGGCGCGGACGGCGAGATGACGGTCCGTCCCGAGCGCCAGGAGCCCGTCTCGTTCGCCTTTCTCGGGGTGCGCCCCTGTGACCTGCGGGCCATCCAGATCCAGGACCGGGTCATGATCGGTGGCCGGCATCGGGACGCGACCTACCGGGAGCGCCGGACCGGCGCCTTCATCCTCGTGGTGGAGTGCACCGAACCGGGCGCCACCTGCTTCTGCGTCTCCATGGGCACCGGTCCGGCCGCCCAACCCGGTTACGACCTGGCGCTGACCGAGGTGGTGGACGAGGCCGGCCACCGCTTCCTGGCCCGCGCCGGGACCATGGAGGGTGCGGAGGTGCTCGCCCACCTGCCGCGGCGGCCCGCCGACGAGGCCACGTGTACGAGAGCCCGGGAGAGCGTGGCGGACGCCGCCGGACGGATGGGCCGCACCATGCCCGCGGTGAACCTCCAGACGCTCATGGCGGGCACTCTGGAGGCCGAACGCTGGGACGATGTCGCCGCCCGCTGCCTGACCTGCGGCAACTGCACCATGGCCTGCCCGACGTGCTTCTGCACCACCACGGAGGACGTCACCGACCTGACCGGCGACCACGCCGAACGCTGGCGCCGCTGGGAGTCCTGCTACGACCTGGACTTCACCCACCTGCCCGGCGGCTCGGTGCGCTCCTCCTCGCGCAGCCGCTACCGCCAGTGGCTCACCCACAAACTGGGCACCTGGCACGACCAGTTCGACAGCTCCGGCTGCGTGGGGTGCGGCCGCTGCATCGTGTGGTGCCCGGTCGGCATCGACATCACCGAGGAGGCGCACGCCCTGCACCGGGAGGCCCTCGACCGGCGGCCCGGAGGAAGGAACAGGGCGACGTGAAGCGCACCGGACTGCTCGCCGCCGTCCCCGAAGGCCCGCGCGGGCGGCTCATGGAGCTGAGCCGCGAGGTGTCCTTCCCCGCCGGCACGCGCATCTTCGAGGAGGGCGGAAAGGCCAACCGGTTCTGGGTGATCCGCAGCGGCAGCGTCAGCCTGGACATCCATGTGCCCGGGCGTCGGGCCGTGGTCGTGGAGACCCTGGGCCCGGGACGGCTGCTGGGCTGGTCCTGGGTGTGCCCGCCGCACGAGTGGCACCTGGGCGCGGAGGCGACGAGCCAGGTGCGGGCCTGGGAGTTCGACGCGGCCGAGGTCCTCTCCCTGTGCGAGCGCGACCCCGAGCTGGACCACGCGCTGCTCAGCTACGTCGTGGAGGTCATCGGTCGTCGGCTGCGCGCCGCCCGCACCCGGCTGCTGGACCTCTACGGCCCGTACGGGAGCGAACCGGAGCCGTGACCGTCCCCCTTCCCTACCGGGTGGTGAGCAACCGAGCCGAGACCTCGGACACCCGCACGATCGAGCTGTGCCCGGTCGGCGAGGCACTGCCGTCCTTCTCCCCGGGCCAGTTCGCCATGGTCTACGCGTTCGGGGTCGGCGAGATCCCGGTGTCCGTCGCCGGCCTGCGCGACGGCACCCTCACCCACACCGTCCGCAGGGTGGGCGCGGTCTCCCGCGCCCTGTGCGAGGCCGCCCCCGGGACGTGGGTGGGCGTGCGGGGCCCCTTCGGCACCGGCTGGGACCTGTCGGCCGCCGACGGAGGAGACCTGCTCGTGGTGGCGGGCGGCATCGGCCTGGCCCCGCTGCGGCCGCTGGTGCGGGCGGCGTTGTCCTCGCCGGGCGGCCGGGGACGGTTGAACGTCCTCATCGGCGCCCGTACCCCGGAGGACCTGCTGTACCGAGAGGAACTGGGCGGCTGGGGGCGGCCGTACTGCGGGGTGACGGTGGACCGGGCGGGGCCTGGGTGGAGCGGCCATGTCGGCGTGGTGACCACGCTCCTGGACCAGGCCGCGTTCTCCCCTCGGGAGACCACGGCCTTCGTCTGCGGACCCGAGGTCATGATCCGCGCCACCGCCCGCGAGCTGCTCCACCGCGGCGTCCCGGCGGAGCGCGTCCGCGTCTCCCTGGAGCGGAACATGCACTGCGCCACCGGCCACTGCGGCCACTGCCAGCTCGGTCCCCTGCTGCTGTGCCGAGACGGCCCGGTCGTCGGCTATGACCAGGCCGCGTCCCTGCTCGCGGTGCGGGAGCTCTGACATGGCCGATCCCCCACGCCCCCGACCCCGGCTCGGCGTGTTCAAGTTCGCCTCCTGCGACGGCTGTCAGCTCACCCTGCTGGACTGCGAGGACGAGCTGCTCCCGCTGGCGGCCGAGGTGGAGATCGCCCACTTCGTGGAGGCGTCGAGCGACATCCGCCCCGGACCGTACGACCTGTCGCTCGTCGAGGGCTCGGTCTCCACCCCCGAGCACCTCGAACGGGTCCGCCGGATCCGCGCCGACTCCCGCCACCTGGTGACCATCGGGGCCTGCGCGACGGCGGGCGGTGTGCAGGCCCTGCGCAACTTCGCCGACGTCGCCGAGTTCCAGGCGGTCGTCTACGCCGAACCCGAGTACATCCAGACCCTGGCCACCTCCACGCCCATCTCGGCCCATGTCCCCGTCGACTTCGAACTGCGCGGCTGCCCCATCGACCGCGGGCAGCTCCTGGAGGTGATCACCGCCTTCCTCGCCGGCCGTCGCCCCGACATCCCCGATCACAGCGTCTGCTTCGCCTGCAAGCGGCGCGGCACCGTGTGCCTCCCCGTGGCGCACGGCACCCCCTGTCTGGGACCCGTGACCCATGCCGGATGCGGAGCGCTGTGCCCGGCCTACGGACGCGGCTGCTACGGGTGCTTCGGGCCGTCGGGCTCGACCAACATGCCCGCGATGATCCCCCTGCTGCGCAGCGAGGGCATGAGCGACGAGGACGTCCGGCGGTTCCTGCACACCTTCAACGTCAACGACTTCGCCGCGATCGAGCCGAGCGAGGGGGAGGAGCGCTCATGACACACGGCGGTTCGCGCACGGTGCGCGTCGGCGCGCTCGCGCGCGTCGAGGGTGAAGGCGCGGTGCGGCTGCGGATCGACGACGGCACCGTCACCGAGGCCCGCTTGAGGATCTACGAACCGCCGCGCTTCTTCGAGGCCTTCCTCCGCGGACGACGGCACACCGAGACCCCGGACCTCACCTCGCGCGTGTGCGGCATCTGCCCGGTCGCCTATCAGACGAGCGCCTGCCAGGCGATCGAGGACGTCTGCGGCATCACGGTCGACGGACCACTGGCCGCGCTGCGGAGGCTGTTGTACTGCGGGGAGTGGATCGAGAGCCAGACCCTGCACATCCATCTGCTGCACGCACCCGACTTCCTCGGCTGCGACAGCGCCGTCGAGCTGGCCCGGAGCCACCGGGACGAGGTCGAACGGGGTCTGCGGCTGAAGCAGGCCGGCAACACCGTCATGGAGGTCCTCGGCGGACGGGCCATCCACCCGATCAACGTCCGGGTCGGCGGCTTCCACCACGTTCCCACCCCCGGTGAGCTGCGCCCGCTGGCCGAGCGCCTGCGACAGGCCCGCGACGACGCGCTGGCGACCGTGGCCTGGGTGGCCGGCTTCGACTTCCCCGACGCCGAGTGCGACGCCGACCTGTTCGCCCTGGCCGCACCGGACACCTACGCCATCGAGGCAGGAACCCCCACCGTGCTGCCCCATGGCGACGGGGCCGGCCCGCGCACGTTCCCCCTGGCCGACTTCCCCGCCCGCGTCGTCGAGGAGCAGGTGCCCCACTCCACCGCGCTCCAGGCCCGGCTGGACGGCGGACGGCACCTCACGGGCGCGCTGGCCCGGTACGCCATCAGCGGTCACCTGCTCCCCCCTGCCGTCCGTGAGGCCGCGACGTCCGCCGGACTCGCCGACCCCGCGTCCGGGGAGATCTGCCGCAACCCCTTCCGCAGCATCGTCGTACGGGCCGTCGAGGTCCTCTACGCCGTGGAGGAGGCGCTGCGTCTGATCGGCTCCTACGAGCGTCCGCCGCGCCCCGCCGTGGACGTCCGCCCCCGGCCCGGAACGGGCCACGGCGCCTCCGAGGCGCCCCGCGGCACCCTCTACCACCGCTACACGCTCGACCGCGAAGGGGTCGTCACCGACGCCTGCCTCGTCCCGCCCACGGCCCAGAACCAGGGCGCCATCGAGGAGGACCTGCGCCGGGTCGTCCAGGACCGGCTGGAACGGGGGGAGGCCACCGACGCCGAGCTGACCCGGCTGTGTGAACGCGCCGTCCGCAACCACGACCCCTGTATCTCCTGCTCGGCCCACTTCCTGGACCTGACCGTCGAACGGCGCCGCCGAGCGTGAGCGACCTGTGGCCACGCGGAGCCGGCCGGGCCGGGTCGTCGGGTCGGAGGGCCGCTCGGCTCTCCCCGGCACGCGGCGGTGGGCCGACCATGGTGGTGGAGGCACCGTGGAAGGAGGACATCGTGCATGGCGCCCCGCACATCGTGAGCGATGTGATGACACAGACCGTCGTCGCCGTCGGGCGCGACGCGACGTTCAAGGAGATCGTCGAGACCCTGGCACGGTGGAAGGTCAGTGCCCTGCCGGTGCTGGCGGGCGAGGGGAGGGTGATCGGCGTCGTCTCGGAGGCCGATCTGCTGCCCAAGGAGGGTTTCCGGGACGGCGACCCGACCCGCTACGAGCAGCTGAGCCGGCTTCCCGAACTCACCAAGGCGGGGGCGGTCACCGCCGGCGAGCTCATGAGCACCCCCGCCGTCACCGTGCACGCGAACGCGACGCTGGCGGAGACCGCGCGCGTCATGACCCACCGGCACATCAAGCGGCTTCCCGTGGTGGACGACGAGGGACGCCTGACGGGCATCGTCAGCCGCATCGATCTGCTGAAGGTCTTCCTGCGACCGGACGAGGAGATCGAGGAGGAGGTGCGCCGGGAGGTGGTCCGCGCTGTCTTCCCCGATCCGGAGCGGCCGATCCGGGTGACCGTGCGGGAGGGCGTGGTGACCCTGAGCGGCCAGATCGGCGACATCTCCCTCGTCCCCGTGGCGGCCCGCCTGATCCGCGCCGTGGAGGGCGTCGTGGACTTCGTGAACGAGATGACGGGCCCGGCTCCGGCGGAGGGGTCCCCACAGGACACCGAACAGCCGGCCTGAAAGCCTCGGCCGCCGTCCCCCGCCCGGTCGCCCGGCCTCGCGGCTCAGCTGTGCGGCACCACGGCGACCGGGCAGGCGACATGGTGGACGGCCGCGTGTGCCACCGGGCCGAGGCGGGACACCCGGTGTCGGCGACGGCCGACGACCAGCAGTGCGGCGTCCGCCGCCGCTCGTACGACCGCCTTGGCGGCGCTCTCCAGCCGCACGTCGTCGATCACCCGCACGTCGGCGAACCGCTCTCGCCAGGGGCGCAGCGCCTGGTCGAGCTCCTGTTGCGCCTCGTCCGCGAGCTCCTTGGACACGTCGGGGTCGACGCCCCAGGGCACGTACGCCTGGACGGGGAGGGCGCGGCCGTGCACCGCGCGCAGCGGCACGTCTCGCGCGGCGGCCGCGGCGAAGGCGAACTCCAGCAGCTCGTCGCAGGAGCCGCTCAGACCCACTCCGGCCACCACCTCCCCGCCGTCTGCCACGGGGCGTTCGCGGTCGGGCGTGCCGGCCCTCACCAGGACCACCGGCCGCTCCGCCCGCGCCACGATGTACATGCCGGTGTCCCCGAGGAAGAAGCTCTCCAGCGGTTCCAGGCCGCGTGAGCCGAGCACCGTCAGCTCCGAGTCCGAGGCGGCCCGCAGCACAGCGGCGGCGGCGTCCTCCTGCACCAGCTCCTCCTCGATGGCCAGGTCGGGCCAGCGCCGCCGCAGCTCCTGGTGCGCGTCGTGGACGATCCGCCTCGCCCAGTAGTTCTGGTCCCGCACGCTCTCGACGTCGGCGGCCGCCGCGAGGAGGACCCACGCGTGGAGCAGCCGCAGCCCCAGCCCGCGCCGTGCGGCCTCGACGGCCGCCCAGCGCGCGGCGGCCAGGCTCTCGGGGGAACCGTCCAGACCTACGGTGACGACTGGCTCCATGGCGACCGCCTCTCTCGTGTCTCCGCCCTTCGAGAAATACCCCACCTCGAAGGTCGTCGCATGCGGTCAGGCGTTCGGACCCGTGTCGTCCCTGCGGCAGGTGTGGCGACGGCGCCGATTTCCGCCGCATCTTCGTACTCCCATACGGCGGGCACCAGCGCCTCGGGCACGCGGCGGCCGATGCGGGCGGTGCGCTCGAAGACGAGGCCGCTGGCGCTCCAGGCGTTCAGCGTGCGCCACCCGTACACCATCGACTCGCCGATGAACACGTCGGCGGCCCCTCCCACCGCCCGCCGTGTCGCGCCGAGAGCGTGCACCATCGAGGTAAGGGGACGGGAGGGAGGAGTGGCGGCGATGAGGTCGTCGTCGCTGTCGCCCCGTCCCGCGAGACGCTCGCGGAGGAGGCCCGTGAACGCACGCTCTGAGGACGCGATGCCGACAAGGATCCTGCTCGAGGGACGCCCGGGTGTGGGCAAGACGACCGCCGTGCGGCGGCTCGCCGCCCTGCTGCGCACCCGCACGCCCGTCGGTTTCACGACGGAGGAGATCCGGGAGGGCACCGCCCGGGTGGGTTTCGCGCTGGAGACGCTGGACGGCAGGCGGGCCGTGCTCGCGCACGTCACCTTCCCCGGGCCGCCGCGTGTCGGCCGGTACGGTGTCGATCCACGCGTCATGGACGATCTGGCGCTGTCGGCCCTCGCCCCACTGTCGCGAAACCCCGCGCCCGGGGATCTCGCGCTCATCGACGAGCTGGGCCGGATGGAACTGTCCAGCTCCGCTTTCCGGGAGGCTGTGGGGGACCTGTTCACGGCCGGCATCGACGTCGTCGCCACCGTGCACGCCCACCACGACCCGTTCACCGACGCCCTCAAGCGGCGCGCGGGCGTCGAGCTGGTCCAGGTGACGGCGCGCAACCGGGACGCGCTGCCCGGGGAGCTCGCGGCACGGCTGGAGGCATAGCACCCCGCATCACGCCCCACGCCCCACGCCCACGCGTGAACGAGGGTGCCGGACCGATTCCCGAGGATCTCGACGTGGCGTGGCGGAACCCGACGCCGCCGGGCGCCCCTCGACCATCTCCATGAGGGCGAGGGCGACTTCCCCGACCCCGTCGGACGCGCATCCGCCTCGACCGTACCGGGAGGCGGCCACCGGCACCGGGCCGCGACGCGGAGGGGCGGACCGCTCGGGCGTAGGCTTCGCTCAGCACGGATCGGCGGGGGGCGGAGCACATGACGGCTGCGACGGCACAGAGGTGGGAGTCGTCCCTCGATTCGGTCGTGGTGTACGCGCAGGGCGCGGTCTGCCGGCGTCTGGCCCGGGGCAGCGTGCCGCCGGACGGCCGAGTGCGGGTGACGGGACTGCCCCGTTCGCTGGACATGGGCTCGCTGCGGGCCCGCCCCCTTGGCGCCCCCGAGGTGCGTGTCACCGAGGCCCGCGTGGACGTCGAGGCCGCGCCACTCGGCACCGGCACGCCCCACGCGGCGCGGCGCGAGGTCGAGCGGCTGCGCGACGAGTACGCGGCGGCGCTGGGGCGCCGGGACCGGCAGCTGAACCTCATCGAGGAGATCAGGGCGCTGCGGCCGGTCCCGCCGGCCCGCGGGCGTGAGGACCCGCACCGCCGCACCCCGGTCGACGCGTGGCTGGGACTCGCCGACTTCGTCGACGAGCGGCTGACACGGCTGCACGCACGCCTCGTCGAGCTGGAGGAGGCACTGCGTCGCGTCGAGCACGAGCTCGCCGTCGCCACGGACGGACTAGCCCGCGCTTCCACCGACGCACCGTCAGCGCATGTGGAGACCACGGTCTCCGCGCTGCTGACCCTCGACGGCGCCGGTGGCGCGGAGGTGGGCGTGGAGCTGGAGTACGGGGTGCCGGGCGCCGTCTGGGTGCCCGCCTACCGTCTCACCCACCGCCAGGGAGACGACAGCGGCCGTCTGGTGCTGCGCGCGGCGGTCGCCCAGCGCACCGGCGAGGACTGGACCGGCGTGCGCGTCGGCCTGGCCACCGCCGACCTGCGGCGCCGCTCCGACCTGCCGAGGCTCCGCTCGCTCCGGATCGGACGCCGGCAGCCCGCCCCCGCGCCCGCCGGCTGGCGCGAGCCCCCGGCGGGCCTCGCGGACCTGTTCTCGGGGTACGACGTGGCAGGCCCTCGCCCTGCTCCGACCGGCGCACCCGCGGTCGCCGGAGCCGACTACGCGGCCGTGGCCGCCGCGGGAGGCCCGGCGCCCGGCCCCTTTCCGCCGCCACCACCGCCGGTGCCACAGGGCTACGGCGGCCCGCCCGCCGCGCTCCCGGTTCCCGGCGGCACGGACGGCGTCTCCCCCGACGTCTTCGGCGGCGGCATGCCCGACCTCGCGCAGCCGGTCCGGTCACGACCGGCGGGCAGGCCGGGCGCCGGCAACAGGTCCTTCGCGGGGCCTCCCCCCGCCATGGCACCTGCCGCACCGGCCGCACCGGCCCCCATGGCACCTGCCTCACCGGCCGCACCCGCCCCCATAGCGCCCGCCGCACCTGCCCCCATGGCACCTGGCGTCATGGCGCCCTCCGCACCCGCCGCTCCCAGGGCGGCCGCGCCACCGCCACCGCCGCCCCCGACACCGGCGGCCGGTCCGCCACAGCCGAGCGGCGCCGAGCTCGACTACGCCGCCCTCGCCCTGTGCGGCCCCGACGAGCGGGGCGACCGCAGAGGTCGGCTGTTTCCCGACTCCCCCTTCGACGCGGTGGCGGCCGAGTACCGCCGCCGCGCCGAAGCGGTGGCCGCGCTGCCGCTGCCCGGGCACGCCGTGCGCCCCCGGGAGTCGGCGGGTTCCTTCGACCACCGCTTCGACGCCACCGCGCGGGCCGACATTCCGTCGGACGGCACGTGGCACACCCTCACCGTCGCCGAGATTCCGGTCGGTCTGCGCACCGAGTACCTCTGCGTGCCGTCCGTGGAGCAGACCGTGTACGCGACGTTGGTCCTCTCCAACCCCACCGACCAGGCGCTGTTGGCCGGCCCGGTGGAGGTCACCGTCGACGACGACTTCCTGCTGACCACCGCTCTGCCCACGCTCGCGCCCGGTGGTGTCCGTCGGGTGGGGCTGGGGCCGGCGGAGGGCGTCCGGGTCACCCGCCGTACGCATCTGCGCGAGTCGACCTCGGGCCTGCGCAACACCACCACCGTGCTGGACCACCGGGTCCATGTGGAGCTGGCCAACCGGCTGGCGAGGCCCGTCACCGTCGAGGTCCGCGAGCGGGTGCCGGTCACCTCCGAACCGGACGTCCGGATCGAGGAACGGGCCGACTGGACGGCACCCGAGGACGGCCCCGGGTCCGAGCACCACGCCCCGGGCACCCGCCTCTGGCGGATCGATCTGTCCGCCGGCGGCACCGCCGCCCTCGACGGCGGTTACGAGATCCGCATCCCGGCCGGCAAGGCCCTGGTCGGCGGCGACCGCAGGAGCTGACACACGCCATGTCCACGGCACCGAAGCCGATCGCCCTGCCCGTCACCGCCGTCACCTGTCTGGAGGATCGCGCCCACATCGAGCGCGCCGCCGTGCTCGACCTGGAGGCCGGGGTCCAGCGGCTGCGTCTGGGACCGGTCAGTGCGCTGGCCGTCGACCGTACCCTCCATGCCGAGTTGACCGCCGATCACCCGGCGACCGTGCTCGACGTACGGATCGTCCGCGGCTGGACGCCGCCCGGGCCGCCGTCGTCCACCGACGACGACTCCACCCCGCACCACCGCCTGCACACGCTCGAAGAGGAGCGGATCGCCCTGGGGCGGCGACGCGATCGGCTGCACTCCCGCCTCGACCTGCTCGGCCGCCTCGCCGCCGATCTGCTGCGGGAGATCGGCGAAGGCGCCGGCTCCGGGGAGTCCGAAAGCTCCCGCTGGGCCCGCGAACTGGACCGCGTGGACGACGAACGCGACACGTACGGCGAGCAACTCCGCGCCGTGGACGCCCGGCTGGCAGCCCTCGCCGCCGAACGGCACGAGGTCCAGCGGGCCGTGGACCTCTCCGAGGGGGAGCCCGCCGAGTTGGTCGGCCATGTCGAGCTGACCGTGGAGTCCGCCGTCGCGGGGCGGGTCGGGCTGCGCCTGAGCCACCTCATCCCGTGTGCGCTGTGGCGGCCCGCCTACCGGGCCGTGCTCGACGGGGACTCCCTGACGCTGGAGACCGACGCGATGGTCTGGCAGCGCACCGGCGAGGACTGGTCGGACGTCCGGCTGACGCTGTCCACGGCCCGGTCGGCGCTGGCCACGGATCCGCCGCGGCTGGGCGAGGACCGGCTGACGCTCGAGGACCGCTCCGCCGCGGAGCGCCGCACGGTCGACGTCGAGCTGCGCGAGGAGGAGATCGGGGGCCTCGGCCCGACCCCGGTGCTCGGCCTGCCGGGGGTGGACGACGGCGGCGAGACCCAGGTGCTGCACTCCCCCTCACCGGTCTCCGTGCCCGGGGACGGCCGCGCCCACCGGGTGCCGCTCTCCGCCTTCACCACGGCCGCGAGCAGCGAGTACGCCTGCTCACCCGAGCTGTCCCCGCTGGTCACCCAGGTGGCGCGGTTCGACAACCTGTCCGGCCACGCGCTGCTCGCCGGTCCCGTGGACCTGGTTCGCGGCGGTGGGTTCAGCGGCCGCGGCACGCTGGACTTCACCGCTCCCGGAGCACCTGTCGAGCTCGCCTTCGGCAGCCGCGACGACCACCGGGTGGTCCGGCATGCCGAGGAGTCCCGCGACCTCGCCGGAATCACCCAGCGGACCGTGGTCACCCGCACGGTCCGGCTCCACCTGTCCCGGTTCTCCGCCCCCGGGGAGCACGACGAACGGGTGGTCGTCCTGCGGGAGCGGATCCCGGTCTCCGAGATCTCGTCGGTGGAGGTACGCCTGCGCGAGGATGCCTGCTCCCCCGCGCCCGACCTGGTCGACGCCGAAGGCATCGTCCGCTGGGACGTGCCCCTCCCGCCCGGTAGCCGGCGCACGGTCACCCTGGTCTACGAGCTGTCGGCGAAAGGCACGGTCGTCGGGCTCTGAGTTCGGCGGTCCGCCGCGCACCGCCGCATCGCCGTCGGGAACGACCTCGACGGCGAGCATACGAACACCCGCTTCCGCTTCTCGCGTCGGCGGGTCGAGCATGATGATCGGACAAGGCCGCCGTCCTCTCGCGGCGCTCAGAGGCCGGAGGATTCGTCAACCGTGGAGCCGGCCCGAACGGGTGGAGACTTCGGGTCCCGGTTACGCGGCGTGCTCTGCGTGTTCTCGCCGCCGCGCGGTCCGCGGTGCGCGACCATACGGAAGCGGAATCAGGCACCATCATCGGCGTCGCGCGTGAGAAGGGTTCTCGCCGGCCGTCGGCTCCGCGTCGACCGCCGCGGGCCTGGCAGGCGTTTCCCGTCGGCGGGCGCCACGGCGCGCTGCGCGGGTCGCGGTGCCCGACACCGGCAACGCGCACAACCTCAAGAGCAGCGGCCCGCAGAAGGAAGCACCGAGACGGAAAGAGGACGGACGTGTCCGCCAGCGAAAGCGAGAATCCGGCAATCTCCTCCCCGACCCCCACACCGACTCGCCCCAAGACGAACCGGGACTGGTGGCCGAACCAGCTGGACCTTCAGGTTCTCCACCAGCACTCGTCCCGCTCCAATCCCCTGGGCGAGGACTTCGACTACGCGAAGGAGTTCGCGACCCTCGACCTCGATGCCCTGAAGCAGGACGTCTTCGCGGTGATGACCGCGTCCCAGGACTGGTGGCCGGCCGACTACGGTCACTACGGGCCGCTCTTCATCCGGATGAGTTGGCATGCCGCGGGCACGTACCGCATCGCCGACGGCCGGGGCGGGGGCGGCTCCGGTGCTCAGCGCTTCGCCCCCCTCAACAGTTGGCCGGACAACGCGAGCCTCGACAAGGCACGCCGTCTGCTCTGGCCGGTGAAGCGGAAGTACGGCCGGAAGATCTCCTGGGCCGATCTTCTGGTCTTCGCCGGCAACTGCGCCATGGAGTCGATGGGTTTCAAGACGTTCGGGTTCGGCTTCGGGCGGGAGGACATCTGGGAAGCCGAGGAGATCTTCTGGGGTCCCGAGGACACATGGCTCGGAGATGAGCGGTACAGCGACGACAGGGCGCTCGCCAGTCCTTTCGGCGCCGTGCAGATGGGCCTGATCTACGTCAACCCGGAGGGGCCCAACGGCAACCCGGATCCCCTGGCCGCCGCCAGGGACATTCGCGAGACGTTCGGGCGGATGGCGATGAACGACGAGGAGACGGTCGCGCTCATCGTCGGCGGCCATACGTTCGGCAAGTGTCACGGCGCGGTCGACCCCAGGTACGTCGGCCCGGAACCCGAGGCCAGCCCCCTGGAACAGCAGGGCCTCGGCTGGCGGAACACCTACGGCAGCGGCAAGGGCGCCGACGCGCTCACCAGTGGGCTCGAGGGCGCGTGGACCACCGAGCCGACGCGGTGGGACAACGGTTACCTGGACAACCTGTTCAGGTACGACTGGGAGCTGACGACGAGCCCCGCGGGTGCGAAGCAGTGGACTCCCACGGACCCGTCGGCCCAGGGCACCGTGCCTGACGCTCACGACCCGTCGAAGAGTCACGCTCCCATGATGCTGACGACGGACCTCGCGCTGCGGATGGACCCGATCTACGGGCCGATCGCCAGGAGGTTCCACGAGAACCCGGAAGAGCTCGCGCTGGCCTTCGCCAAGGCGTGGTACAAGCTGCTGCACCGCGACATGGGCCCCATCCCGCGGTACCTCGGTCCGTGGGTCCCCGAGCCGCAGCTGTGGCAGGACCCCGTACCCGCGGTCGATCACGAGCTGGTCGCGGACGAGGACATCGCCGACCTCAAGCGCAGGATCCTCGCCTCGGGGCTCTCCATCGCCCAGTTGGTCACCACCGCGTGGGCGGCGGCGGCCAGCTTCCGCGGCACCGACAAGCGCGGCGGGGCCAACGGAGCACGGATCCGGCTCGCGCCGCAGAAGGACTGGGAGGTCAACGACCTGCCCGAGGTCGTCGAGACCCTGCGGACCCTCGAACGGCTCCAGCAGGACTTCAACGGCTCGCAGGCCGGCGGAAAGAAGGTGTCCCTCGCCGACCTGATCGTCCTGGGCGGATGCGCGGCCGTCGAACAAGCCGCCAAGAACGCGGGCCACGACATCACCGTCCCGTTCGCCCCGGGGCGCACGGACGCCTCGCAGGAGCAGACCGACGTGGAGTCGTTCTCCGTGCTCGAACCCCGGGCGGACGGGTTCCGCAACTACCTTCGGGCGGGAGAGCAGCTGTCGCCGGAGACTCTCCTCCTGGACCGCGCCAACCTGTTGTCACTGACCGCTCCCGAGATGACGGTTCTGATCGGCGGCATGCGGGCCCTGAACACCGGCTTCCGGCGTTCCCCGCACGGCGCCCTCACCCATCGCCCGGAGGCGTTGACCAACGACTTCTTCGTCAACCTGCTCGACATGGGCACGACGTGGAAGGCGGCGACTTCGTCTGAGAACGTGTTCGAGGGTCGGGATCGCGCCACGGACGAGGTCAAGTGGACCGCCACCGCCGTGGACCTCGTCTTCGGTTCGCACTCACAGCTCCGAGCCGTCTCGGAGGTCTACGCGTCCGAGGACGCGGAAGAGAAGTTCGTGCGTGACTTCGTGGCCGCGTGGGACAAGGTCATGAACCTCGATCGGTTCGACCTCCGCTGAGCCCACTGTCCCGGTCGGCCGCGTATCGACCGACCGGGACATCCGCGGGGCATGAGGTCACGACGGCGAGGGGAGAGTGTGATCTGAATCACACCCCATCATGGGCGGGTGACAGACCGCGCAATAGATCACACCTTGTATCCCGTATGCCGGAAATCCGCCGTGCGATCGGTGAGAACGGATCCGGAAAGTCCCCGTCCCATACCCATCCGACGAACCGGACTCTGGTGCGTCCATGGGGGCTCTTCTAATCTGTTGCGCACTTCACGGGGACTCGGGGGGAGGAAGCGTGAATGTCGGCTCCTGTCAGGGATCATTCTCCGCGCGATGATGGAATCACTCAGACCCGGCAACGACTCCAAGAGGACCTGGCCCGGGTCAGAGAATCACTCCGCTCCCTGGTGAATCCGCCGGACCACCGGATACAGGGGCCGGTCATGTATGCCGTGGAGCATACCGGGCGCCTTCTCAGACCGACTCTCGTGCTGCTTTCCTCGTATTTCCTGGAGTCCGAAAGGAGCGGCTCCACGCACCAGCGCGTCATCGAGGGAGCCGCGGTCGTGGAGACGCTGCACATCGCCACGCTCTACCACGACGACCTGATCGACGAGGCGCAGGTGAGGCGTGGAAGACCCAGCGTCAACGCGAAATTCGGCGACGCCATCGCGCTGCTCGCCGGCGATTACCTCCTCGCGCGCTGCATGCAGACCGCGGCGTCGCTCGGCGCGTCCCGCATGACGGCCATGGCGGAGACGCTCGTCGACATGTGCGTGGGGCAGATGCTCGAATCGAGCCAGCTCTACGACCCCCTCCGCACCGAACAGGACTACTTCACCGCCATCTCGGGCAAGACCGCGCGCCTTCTGCGGACGGCAGCCACGATGGGAGCCCTGCAGTCGGGCACGAGCGGGGACGCCCAGCAGGCACTGGAGAGTTTCGGACACAACCTCGGCATGGCGTTCCAGATCTGGGACGACATTCTCGACATCTGTAGCCGGGAAACGGGAAAGCAGCCGGCGAAAGACATCATCAACGGCGTCTACACGCTCCCGGTGATCTATGCCGTCGAAGACGACCGGGACCGCCTGCTCGCGGCCCTGCGCGACCAGCCGCTTTCCACCGAGCGGTGCCAGGAGGTGATTTCCGTCGTACGGGAATCCGGCGCTATCAGCCGGGCCGCGGACGTGGCCCAACGCCATATCGTCGACGCCCTGTCCGCCATAGAATCCCATCCGGGAACCGCGCGACACGCCCCGTTCACCCGACAATGCCTGCGCGACCTCGTCGACACCTTCGCCTCCCAGCATCCCGCTCTCCGTGACCTCCGCGACACACCTTCCACAACAGACGCCCTGCCTTCGCCAACGCGCCAGAGAACGCGACATGTGACCGGACCGTGAACCGGCCAGGAGAGTTGACGGGTGAATTCCGGAGGGTGGTCAGTGTCAGGAATCCGAAGCGATTTCATCACCGATTACGACGATCTCGCCGACACATGGTGGGATCCTCGAGGACCGCTCGCCCCGCTGGGCTGGATCGCGCGTGCCCGCGCCGACTTCGTTCCGGTCGCCGACCACGACCGTGCGCGGCTGCTGGATATCGCCTGCGGGGGCGGGCTGTTCGGTCCCCACCTCGCGGGCAAGGGCTATCGCGTCTTCGGCGTGGATCTGTCGGCCCTGTCGCTGAGGGAGGCGACCCGCCACGGGTTCGACGCGGTCGCCAGGGCGGACATGGCCCGACTTCCGTTCGCCGACGAGTCGTTCGACGTCGTCACGGCGGGGCAGTGCCTCGAACACGTACCGGACCCCTTCGCGGTGGTGACGGAGGCGTGCCGGGTGCTGCGCCCCGGGGGCACGTTGGTCGTCGACACCATCGCGGACACCAGAGTGGCCCGGCTGGTCGCCATCACCCTCGCCGAGAACGCGCCCCTGCCCGGCAGACCTCCCCGCGGCACCCACGACCACCGGCTCTTCGTCAACCGAGAGCGGCTGACCCGCACCGCGAGGTCGCAGGGCGTGGAGCTGAGACTGTTCGGCCTGCGGCCGCACCTGCGTGACGGGCTCCGCTATCTGGCCAGACGACGCGAACGGGTTCGCATGATCCGCACCAGGTCCACCGGCGTTCTCTATCTCGGCGTGGGGGAGAAATGGTGACCGCCGCGGAACCGCCGGCCGCCGGGCGCGCCGTGCGCAACTGGCTGGTCGGCGCCCGACTGAAGACCCTGCCCGTCACCCTGGCGCCGATCCTGGTGGGCATGGGGACCGCCGCCTCGCTGGGGCGGATCAGCTGGTGGCGTACCGCCCTCACCCTGGTGTTCGCCCTGGGCTTCGTGCTCGGCACGAACTTCTTCAACGACTACAGCGACGGGGTGCGGGGGGCCGACGACCACCGGGTGGGCCCCGTCCGGCTGGTCGGCTCCGGGCTGGCCTCGCCCCGACAGGTCCTGCGCTCCGGCATCGTTCTGTATGGTGTCGCGGCCCTGGCCGCGGCGGTCATGGCCGTGACGATCTCCTGGTGGCTGTTGGCACTCGCGGTGGTGTGCGCGCTCGGCGGCTGGTTCTACACCGGCGGCTCCCGGCCCTACGGCTACCGCTCACTCGGCGACGTCAGCATCTTCCTCTTCCACGGTGTGATCGCCGTCTGCGCCACGGCCTACATCCAGCTCGGCCGGGTGCCCCTGCTCGCTCTGGGGGCGTCCGTGCCGATCGGACTGCTCGCCTGCGCGCTGCTGACGACGAACAATCTGCGCGACATACCGACCGACACGGCGGCAGGGAAGATCACCGTCGCCGTGCGTCTGGGCGACCGGCGCACCCGCGTGTACTACGTGCTCTGCGTCGCGGTGGCCTTCGCCTCCGCGCTGGCGCTCGCGGCCGGGCGGCCCTGGGTGCTGCTCGTGCTCGGCGCCGTCCCGTGCGCCGTCCTCCCGGTGCGCCGGGTTCTGGGCGGGGCGCGCGGAGGCGAGCTGATACCTGTGCTGGAGCACACATGTGTGCTTCTGCTGGTGTTCGGGGTCCTGTTGGCGACCGGTGTCGCGCTGTGACCGGCCGGGGAGGGGAAGCGCGGGAGACACCCGAACACGAGGTGCTGGTGATCGGTGCCGGATTCTCCGGGATCGGCGCGGCGATCGGGCTGCTGCGGGCCGGCATCGAGAACTTCCTGGTGTTGGACGAGCAGGACGACGTCGGCGGCTCATGGCACGCCAACCGGTATCCCGGGATCGCCGTGGACATCAGCGCCTTCTCCTACTCCTTCGCCTTCGAACCCTTCGCCTCCTGGTCGCGGGCCTTCCCTCCCGGCGAGGAGCTCAGGGCGTACGCGCACCACTGTGTCCGCGCGTACGGTCTGCGGCCCCGGCTCCGGCTGAACGCCCGGGTCGTGCGGGCCGAGTACCACGAGACGGAGCATGTCTGGGAGGTCTTCCTGGCGGACGGCACCTTGACGACCGCGCGGTTCGTCATCTGCGCCACCGGGTGGCTCACCAAGCCGAAGGCGCCTGACATCGAGGGGTTCGACCGGTTCGTGGGCACCGTCGTGCACACGGCGCGATGGGATCCTTCGCTGGATCTCACCGGGCGGCGCGTGGGAGTGATCGGCACCGGCGCCTCGGCGATCCAACTGGTGCCCGAGATCGCCCCGGTGGTGGAGCGGCTCCATGTGTACCAGCGCACGCCCACCTGGATCTTCCCGAAGCCCGATCTGCCGTTGCCCGAGGCGGTCCGCGCGTTGTTCGGGGCGGCCCCGTGGACCCAGCGCGCCATCCGGCTGCTCACGGACACCGTGACGGAACTCAGCTTCGTCATCGCCATGATCCATTACCGACGGTTCCCCTTCCTGGTGTGGGGCGGGGAGGCGTTCTCCCGGCTCTATCTGCGCACCCAGGTCAGAGGAGACCGCGACCTGATGGACAGGCTCGCGCCCCGCTATCGCCTCGGGTGCAAGCGGCCGTCGTTCGGCAAGGGGTACTGGCGCACCTTCACCCGTGACAACGTGCGGCTCGTCACCGAACCCATCGAGCGGATCACCGAGACCGGGATCGTGACGGCGGACGGCGGCGAGCAGCGGTTCGACGTGTTGATCCTCGCCACCGGGTTCCGCGTCCTGGACAACCTGCCGCCCTTCCCCCTGCACGGCCTGGACGGCCGGGAGCTGAGGGAGTTCTGGAGGACCGAGCGCTTCCAGACGTACGAGGGCAGTTCGGTCAAGAGCTTCCCGAACCTCTGGTTCATCGTCGGGCCGTACTCCTTCACCGGAGGGTCCTGGTTCGGCATGATCGACTACCAGGTCACCCATGCGCTGCGGGTGATCGGGGAGGCGCGGCGGCGGCGGGCCACGCAGGCCGTCGTCCGGCCCGAGAAGCACGACAGGTCCTTCCACCGGACGCTGCGTCGGCAGCGGAACACGGTCTTCTTCCACGACAGTTGCCGGACCGCGAACAGTTACTACTTCGACGAGCGCGGCGACGCACCCGCTGTCCGCCCGGCGTCGACCTATGAGGCGGCCTGGCGAGCCAGGCATTTCGACCTCGACGACTACCGCTACGACCGGGTCCGATCCGGAGCCGCCCCATGACCGGACCGGACCTGGCCCCTGGAGGCCGATGCCATGCGACTGGGTGAGGTGCGGGGCAGGGACCGCGCGCTCTGCGTTCTCTACGGGCTTTTCGCCCTCGGCGGCTGCCTCGTCATGGGAACGATGGCCGTCGTCTTCGTCGTACGCAACGCCGACGCCGGACCGCTCGGCGTCGTCGAGAACTTCCTGGACGACGCGACACGCACGTCGGCATCCCGGTTCATCTACGCGGACCTGGTGCTGATCTGGGCGGCGCTCGGGGCGTTCATGATCAGCGAGGCGCGGCGGTTCGGCATCCGGCATGTGTGGGCGTACATCGTCGGCGCCCCGGTGCTGGCGCTGATCGTGAGTTTCTCCGTCTTCATGTGCGTCCGCCAGGTGAAGATCGCGGCGTTGAACGGCGCGGGCGCCGCGTCCGGCCCCACGGCCACGACCACCGCCCCGGCGGCGACGCGAGGGACGCGGCGATGACTCCGCGGATCGCGCTCGCCCCACCCGTCGCGGCCGCCCCGGCCGCTGATCAGTCGCTCACCACGACGGAGGTGACCGTGTGAACGGCAGGATCGCTCTGGTGACCGGAGCGGCCGGCGGCATCGGAGCGGCCGTGGTCCGCCTGCTCGCCGAGGAGGGCACCACGGTGGTCGGCGTCGACCTGGACCCCGACCGGCTGTCCGCCATGGTCGACAAGCTCACCGCCGACGGACTGTCCGTACGAGGCCACGCGGCGGACGTCGCCTCGGCCGTCGACGTCGAGGGGGTGGTGGACACGGTGGAACGGGAGACGGGACCGGTCGACTACCTGGTGAACGCGGCCGGGGTGCTCCGGCTCGGCGAGGCCCGACACCTCAGCGACGAGGACTGGCACACGACCTTCGCGGTCAACACCACCGGCGTCTTCCTCATGTCCCGGGCGGTGACCAACCGCATGATCCCCCGCCGGCAGGGAGCTCTCGTCACCGTCGCGTCGAACGCCGCGGGCATCGCCCGTACCCGGATGGCCGCGTACGCCGCGTCCAAGGCCGCGGCGACCGCCTTCACCCGATGCCTCGGTCTGGAGGTCGCGCGGCACAACATCCGCTGCAACGTCGTCGCCCCCGGCTCCACCGACACCCCGATGCTGCACGGCATGCACCCCGACGGTGACACGGCCGCCGCCTCCGTCGCCGGCAGCCCGGCCGCCTTCCGGACCGGCATCCCGCTGGGCAGGGTGGCGCGTCCACGGGATGTCGCCCACGCCGTCCGCTTCCTGCTCTCCGAGGAGGCCGCCCAGGTCACCCTGCACGCGCTCACCGTCGACGGAGGGGCGACCCTCGGCGCCCCGATGTAGTCGCGCTCCCCCGACCCGGCCACCGCAGCCGGCACAGCACGAAAGGACCGACCATCACATGTCCGGCATACCTTCCATCGAGCCCTACCCCCTGCCCCTGCCGGACGACATCCCCGCGCCGGTCGTCGCCTGGCGGGCCGACCCGCGGCGTGCCGTGCTGCTCGTCCACGACATGCAGGAGTACTTCCTCAGGCCGTTCCCGCGCGACGCCTCACCCGGCGCCCCCCTCATCCGCAACACGGCACTGCTGCGGCAGCGCTGCGCCGGCCTCGGTGTCCCGGTCGCCTTCACCGCCCAGCCCGGCGGGATGACACCGCGGCAGCGGGGTCTGCTGGCCGACTTCTGGGGCGCCGGCATGCGCACGTCCCCGCAGGACAACCGGATCGTCGCGCCCCTCGAACCCGCCCCCGACGACTGGCGGCTCACCAAGTGGCGCTACAGCGCCTTCTTCCACACGGACCTGCTGGAGCGGATGCGGGCCACCGGCCGCGACCAACTCGTGCTGTGCGGCGTCTACGCGCACGTCGGTGTGCTCATGACCGCGGTGGACGCTTTCACCCACGACATCCAGCCGTTCCTGGTGGCCGACGCCGTCGCCGACTTCTCCGCCGACCACCACCGGCTCGCCCTGGAGTACGCCGCCCAGCGGTGCGCCGCCGTCGTCACCACGGTGTCCCTGTGCGACACCCTGGCCGCCGGGACGGCACAGGAGGCGCGGTGACCGGAAAACCCCCGCCCGCGGCGGGGACGGACGCCCCCGACGACACCCGTGACCCGCTGGCCCGCGTGCTGGACGGCTCCGCGCCCGCCTTCGCCCTGTTGCACCGCCCGCAGGCCACCACCCCGGACACCGTCGAGGTGCTGCTGGCCGAAACAGCCCACTGCGCCACCCTGTCGGACCTGCCGCAACCGGCGCACCCCTGCCCCCACGGCGGACCCGAACTGCTCGCCCTGATCCCGTACCGGCAGATCACCGAACGGGGGTTCACCGCCCACGACGACGGTGAGCCACTGATCGCGATGACGGTCACCCACCACCAGACCCTGCCGCTCGCCGAGATCCTCCCGCGGCTGCCGAACGAACCGGTCAAGATCGACCAGCACGGTTTCGACGTCTCCGACCAGGCGTACGCGGACATCGTGCGGCGCGTGATCGCCGAGGAGATCGGCGCCGGCCAGGGCTCGAACTTCGTGATCAAGCGCACCTTCACCGCGTGGCTGCCGGGCTTCTCGGCGGCCGGCGCCCTCTCGTTCTACCGTCGACTCCTGGAGCGGGAGAGGGGCGCCTACTGGACGTTCCTCGTGCACACCGGCGACCGCGTCCTGCTGGGCGCGACCCCCGAGCGGCACATCAGCGTGCGCGAGGGCACCGCGGTCATGAACCCGATCAGCGGCACGTACTGCTATCCCCCGGGCGGTCCCACGCTCGACGGCGTGCTCTCCTTCCTGACGGACCAGAAGGAAACCGACGAGCTGTACATGGTCGTCGACGAGGAACTGAAGATGATGGCCCGGATCTGCCGCTCCGGCGGACGCCTGATCGGCCCGTACCTCAAGGAGATGGCGCACCTCGCGCACACCGAGTACCTCATCGAGGGACACACCGACCGCGACGTGCGCGAGGTCCTTCGAGAGACGCTTCTCGCCCCGACGGTGACCGGATCGCCGCTGGAGAACGCCACCAGGGTGATCAGCCGTCACGAGCCGGCCGGACGCGGCTACTACAGCGGGGTCGCCGCCCTCGTCGGGAGGGACGCGGGCGGCAGTCGGACCCTCGACTCCGCCATCCTGATCCGCACGGCCGACATCACAGCCGACGGTCATCTGCGGATCGGTGTCGGGTCGACGCTGGTGCGCCACTCCGACCCCGAGGCCGAGGCGCGGGAGACCTGGGCGAAGGCCTCGGGGCTGCTCGCCGCGCACGCCGAGCCCGCGCACGCCGAGCCCGCGCCCACCCGCTTCGCCACCCACCCCGCCGTCAGGGCCGCGCTGGCGGGCCGCAACGCCCGCGTCGCGGGGTTCTGGCTGGACAGGCCGGACGACACAGACCGCGCCACGGCCGAGCTGGCGGGGCGCCGGGTCCTCGTGGTCGACGCCGAGGACTCCTTCACGGCCATGCTCGCGCACCAGGTCCGCTCCCTGGGCATGGCGGTGAGCGTGCGCCGGTTCGACGCGGGCTACGACACGGCGGCGTACGACCTGGTGGTCCTGGGGCCGGGGCCGGGCGACCCCGGCCGACGACGAGACCCCAAGATCGCGCGCCTGAGGTCGGCGGTGTGCCGGCTGCTGGCCGAGAGGCGCCCGTTCCTGGCCGTGTGTCTGAGCCACCAGGTGCTGTGCGCGCTGCTCGGCCTCTCTCTGGTCCGCCGCGGCATCCCCCACCAGGGCGTGCAGCGCGAGATCGACCTGTTCGGCCGGCGCGAGCGGGTGGCCTTCTACAACACGTACACGGCATGTGCGGGGCGGGACGTCATCGAGCACCCCGACGCCGGCCGGGTGACGCTGAGCAGGGACCCGGACAGCGGTGAGGTCCACGCCCTGCGCGCGCGGCGTCTGGCCTCGGTGCAGTTCCACGCGGAGTCCGTACTGACCCAGGGCGGCCCCCGGATCATCGGTTCGCTGCTCACCCAGGTGCTGCGCCCGCACGAGCCCTGTCCACCGGCACCGATCGGCGGCACCGGCCGAGAAGGGACACGCCCGGCGACATGACCCACGCACTCATCGCAGGCGGCGGCATCGGCGGCCTCGCCACCGCTCTCGCCCTCGCGCGAGGCGGTCACCACGTCACCGTCCTGGAACGCGAGGACGTCTTCGCCGAGATCGGCGCGGGCATCCAGCTCGCCCCGAACGCCTTCCACGCCCTGAACCTCCTGGGCCTGGGGCAGGAGGTACGCGCGCGGGCGGTGTTCGTCGACGAACTCCGGCTGATGGACGGCATGACCGGCGAGAAGCTCGTGGCCATGCCGCTCACCGAACGGTACCGGCGGCGCTTCGGCAACCCCTACGCCGTGGTGCACCGCCGTGACCTCCACACCCCGCTGCTCTCGGCATGCCGGGCCGACGACGGCATCGAACTCGTCGCCGGTGCGTCCGTGGACGGGTACGTCCAGGACGCGGCACGGGTGACCGTGACGACGGCGGACGGCCGGACGTTCGGCGGCGACCTGCTCGTGGGGGCCGACGGCATCCGCTCGACCGTCCGCGCGCGCCTGGTCGGCGACGGCGCCCCCCGGGTCTGCGGCCACACCATCTACCGCTCGGTGATACCGATCGAGAAGGTGCCGCGGCGGCTGCGGTGGAACGCGGTGACCCTGTGGGCCGGCCCCGCCTGGCACTTCGTCCACTACATCATCGGCGGCGGCAGGTATCTCAACCTCGCCGCGATCCTGGACGACGGCGCCCGCGAGCCCGTGTCGGGACGTCCGACGCGGCGGGATGTCGTCCGTGGCCGCTTCCCGGACCTGGGCGACACCGCCGGGTTGCTGCTGGGGTTGGGCGAGCAGTGGCGGCAGTGGGTGCTGTGCGACCGGGATCCGGTCGACATCTGGACCGACGGTCGGGTCGCGTTGATGGGCGACGCGGCCCACCCGATGCTCCAGTACGCCGCCCAGGGTGCGTGCCAGGCGCTGGAGGACGCCGTCGCCCTGGGCGACGTCCTCGCCGAGGCCGCCGCCGCCGACGACGTGGCGCGACGCCTGGAGACATACAACGCCGCGCGGCGCGAGCGGACCGCGCGGACCCAACTGCTGGCCAGGGAGATGGGCACACAGCTCTACCACCCCGCGGGAGGCAGGGCGCGGGAGCGCAACGCGATGCTGCGTTCGCTCACCGAGGACGACCTCTACGACAAGGTGTCCTGGCTGCACGGCGCCAAGGACTTCGCCCGGGCGGAACGTTGCTGACCGCACCGGCCGTCGGCCCGGCCGAGCGGGCACGCGGCGTCGGAACCACCGAACGGGCAGTCTCACCGCGAGAGAGGGATGGCACCTCATGGGCTCAGCCACGGACAGCCGCGTGGAGAAGTCGATCGCACGAGCCGCCGAGGCGTTGTTCGCGTCACAGCGCTCCTCCGGGTCCTGGCCGAACCGGCGGCCCACCTCCGTGATGGGGACGGCCGGTGCGCTGACCGCTCTCCACCTCGCCGACCGCGAGCGCTCTCAGGACCTCGTCGACGGGGGAGTCCAGTGGCTGCTGGGCGCCCAGAACGCCGACGGTGGCTGGGGCGGCAGCGTCGGCACCGCCACCCAGGTGGTGCCGACCGTGATCGCGGCCACCGCCCTGCGGATGGCCGCTCCGCACCGTACGGGAGAGTCCGTGCGGCGGGCCATGGACCTGGTGGCGTCACACGGCGGTGTGGAGGCACTCCCCGATCCGGGGATGACCCACGTCACCTCCGCGTTCCTCGCGCTGGCAGAGCTCAGGGACATGCGGGATCTGCGGCGCGTGCCGCTGGAGGTGTTCCTGCTGCCCCCATGGCTCTGGCGTAGGCGACTGTCCTTCAGCGTGCCCCTCCTCGTCGCGCTCGCGTTCATCCAGCGGCCCCACAGCCGGCCGAGAGGACTCCTGGGCATGCTGGCCCGGCCGGCCGGTCGGGCCGGGCTCCGCGCGCTCCAGCAGGTGGAGATCGCGGAGACCCGGCGGGGCGGCTACGGCGGGGACAACTGGCTGGCGTCGGCGGTGTGCGTCGGTCTGAGCCGCGCCGAGGAAGCCCCGCGCCGGGCGACCCTGGACGTGGTCGACTACCTTCGCTCGAACGTGCACGCGGACGGTTCCTGGCACCTCATCCAGGGCCTCGATCTGATCGGCAGCGCCTACGTCACGCGCGGCCTGGCGGAGGCCGGGTACGCCGACGACCCGCGACTGGTACGGGCGAGGACGTGGCTGCGCGGTTGCCAGCAGGACGAGGCGTCGCCGGTCTTCGACGCTCCCGCCGGCGGGTGGAGCTGGGAAGGTCCCCGCGGGTGGCCGAACTTCCTCGACACCGCGGTCGTGTTGTCCGCCCTCACGGCCGGCGGCGTCGAGGAGCCGGACGAGCAACTGCGTCACGGGCTGCGCTGGCTGGAGTCACGGCAGGACCGCAAGGGCTCCTGGGGGACCTTCATCCCCGACACCGCGTTCCCGAACGACGGCCCCTGTCCCTACGCGACCGCGCAGTGCGTCGACGTTCTGGCCGAGAACGGGACCCGCCGAGACGACCCCCGGATCCGCAGGGCCGTGAACTGGCTGCTCGCCCGGCAACGGACGGACGGCACATACGAGGCCCTGTGGTACCGGGGGCTCACCCCGGGGACCGCCATGGCGCTCGTGGCCTTCAGCCGCGTCGGCCTCGCCGACCACCCGGTGGCCAGGCGCGCCCGCGACGCCCTGGTGCGCGCCCAGCTCGGCGACGGGTCGTGGGGGCCCGGGAGGAAGGGCAGGTTGGGCGACGATCCCTCGACGGGAACCGTCGAGGAGACCGCGTGGGCCCTGCGCGCACTGCTCGCCTCCGGCATGCCGGCCGACGACCCGCGAGCGCGGCGAGCGGCGGACTGGATCGCGTCCGCGCAGCAGCCCGACGGCCTGTGGCGGCCGAGCCCGGTCCATATGTACATACGCGACCTGACGTACTACGTGGACGGTCTGATCGTCCAGGGACTCGCCCTGAAGGCCCTGGGGCGCTACCGGGCCGCGCTGGCCGGAGAACCGTCGGAAGGGCGGGAGGTCTCGTGACGAGGGGACACACGGCGCCCGGTTCCGCGACGGCGGACGTGGTGGTCTGCGGGTCCGGCGTCGCCGGTCTGGCCGCGGCCTGCGCTCTGGGCCGGCTCGGCCTGGACGTCACCCTGTTGGAGAAGAAGAAGCGGCAGCCTCCGGTCGCCAAGGGCGAGATCCTCCAGCCCGGTTCCCTGGACACCCTCCAGGAGTGGGGCGTACTCCCGGCCCTCGAAGCCAGAGGGGCGGTCCGCCTCAAGCGGCTCGTCGCCAGACAGGCCGACGGCGCCGAGCTGTTGGCGATGGACTTCGGAACGCTCCGCTGCGCGTGGCCCTGGATGCTGTCCCACGACCACACGACGATCCTGGAGTGCCTGGCGGAGTCGCTCGGCGCGTCGGTGCGCTGGCGGCGTGGGGTGCTGGTCAGAGACGTCCTCACGGACGCCCACGGCCGCGTCGTCGGCGTACGGGCCGCGGACGGTGCGCACGGGTACGACATCCGTGCCCGACTCGTGGTGGCCGCCGACGGGATGTCCTCGCGCCTGCGCCGGCTGGCCGGAATGACCGCCGATCCCGTCGCCTACGGTCACAAGCTGCTGACGCTCGAGCTCTCGGGCACGGCGGCGCGGGCCGACGAGGCATCCGCCTACCTCACCGAGCGTGGGCTGGTCCTGGTCTATCCGCTGCCTGACGGGCGGACGCGCGTCTACGTCCAGGTGAAGGCGGACGAGCTCAGGAAGGCGGACCACACGCGGCTCCAGCGGTGGTGCGACGAACTCCTCGCGGCGGTGCCCGCGCTCGACCCGCTCGCCGTGCTGGTGAAGGACAGCCTGGACCGACGACAGCTGCTGCCGGTCTGGCGGTACCGGGCCCCCTCTCTCGTACGGCCGGGGATCGTGCTGGTCGGTGAGGCGGCCCACGGTGTCCATCCCCTGGCGGCCCAGGGGATGAACACGGCCATCGGCGACGCCCGAGCGCTCGCGGCCCGACTGGCCACCGTCCACGTCCGGGAAGAGGCGACGCTCGACGACGCGATGCGTGCCTACGAGGCGGAACGCATGAGTCGGATCCGGGACATCCACTTCATGAGCCACGACGCCGCACGCCTGATGACCGGCACGTCACCGGGCGTCAGGATGCTGAACCGGCACCTGCTGGTCAGGACCGCCAAGAGCGCGCGTCTGCGCTACCTGACCACATACAACGTGTCGGGTGTCGGGATGCGTCCGCTGGGCGCGGTCGACCGGCTCGTCCAGCTCGGCGTCCTGCCCGCCCGCGGACGACTCCCCCGGCCCGGCCCTGCCCCGGAGTGACCCCCGGCGGGTGCGGTTCGTCGTCGGCTCACACCTCGGGGACCCCCGTCTCCTTCAGCTCGCCGTCGACCAGCCGCAGCCACCGGTTCACGCCGATCCCCTGGAGGAACCGCTCGTCGTGGCTGACCACCACGAAGGCCCCCTGGTAGGAGTTGAGGGCGCTCTCCAACTGGGCCGCGCTGACCAGGTCGAGGTTGTTCGTCGGCTCGTCCAGGAGCAGCAGGTGCGGGGCCGGCTCCGCGCACAGCACGCAGGCCAGGGTGGCGCGCAGCCGCTCGCCGCCGGAGAGCACCCCGACGGGCAGATGGGCGCGGGCGCCCCGGAAGAGGAAGCGGGCGAGCAGGTTCATCCGCTCGGCCTCCGGCCGCCCCGGGGCGCGCTCGGCGAGGTTCTCGGCGACCGTACGGTCCAGGTCCAGCAGGTCGAGGCGCTGCGAGAGGTAGGCGATGCGTCCGTCGGCCCGCTTGATCCCGCCGCTCACGGGGGCCAGGTCGCCGTTGAGCAGACGCAGCAGTGTGCTCTTCCCGGCACCGTTGGAGCCGGTCAGCGCGATGCGTTCGGGGCCCCGGATGGCCAGGTCGACACCGTGACCGGCGAACACGTCGCGGTCGCCGAGCCGGACGCGGAGCCGTTCGCCGAGGAACAGGTTGCGTCCGGCGGGCACGTGGGTGTCCGGCAGGTCCAGCGTGATGCGCTGCTCCTCGCGCAGTGCGCGCCCGGCCTCGTCCAGCCGGGCCTTCGCCTCGCTGACCCGGCCGGCGTGCACCTGCCCCGCCCGTCCCGCGGCCTGCTGCGCGCCCCGCTTCATGTTGCCGGCGAAGATGCGCGGCAGACCGGCGTTCTTCAGGTTGCGGGCGGCGTTGCTCTGCCGGCGTTCGGCGCGCTCGCGGGCCTGCTGCATCTCCCGCTTCTCTCGCTTCAGCTCCTGTTCGGCGCTGCGGACGTTCTTCTCGGCGACCTCCTGCTCGGCCCGCACGGCCTCCTCGTACTCGGTGAAGTTGCCGCCGTGGAAGCGGAGTTCGCCGCGGTCGAGTTCGGCGATGCGTTCCATGCGGTCGAGCAGGGCGCGATCGTGGCTGACCAGGAGCAGACAGCCGGTGAAGTCCTCCAGCGCGTCGTAGAGCCTGTGCCGGGCGTCGAGGTCGAGGTTGTTGGTGGGCTCGTCGAGCAGCAGCACATGGGGCCGCCTCAGCAACTGGGCGGCCAGGCCGAGGGAGATGACCTGGCCGCCGCTGAGCGTGGCCAGACCGCGGTCCAGGGCGAGGTCGGCCAGGCCAAGGCGGTCCAGCTGGGCACGGGTGCGTTCCTCGATGTCCCAGTCGTCGCCGATGGTCGCGAAGTGCCGCTCGTCGACGTCCCCGGACTCCACGGCGTCGATGGCCTGGATGATCGCGGCGACGCCCAGCACCTCGGCGACGGTGAGATCGCCGGCTAGGGGGAGGCTCTGCGGGAGGTAGCCGAGGGTGCCGGCCACCGAGATCGACCCCGTACCCGGCCGCAGTTCCCCGGCGATGAGCTTGAGCAGCGCGCTCTTGCCGGTGCCGTTGGGCGCGACGAGGCCGGTGCGGCCGGGGCCGAGGGTGAAGGACAGGTCCTGGAAGACGGGGGTGTCGTCGGGCCAGGTGAAGGACAGGTTCGAGCAGACGACGGAAGCGTCGGACATGGCGGTGACCTCGCGGGGAGGGGGCAGGGACGGCACGTGCGCCCCGGCGGCGGACAAGGGGAAGGACGGCACGACGGCGAGGCCACGTCGACGGTGCTTCCGCGCACCGGCCGGTGGCCTGTCGGGTCCGGGTATCACCCGGAGATGTCGTCGTCCACCACCATGTCTGGGCTCCTCAACAAACGATCATCGTCCGCACCAGTCTAACGGCAGGGGCGTCGGGCGGGCACACGCGGCCACGACGCCGACGCGGAAGCGGTCGCGACAGGCCACCCGCCGCCGATGGCCGTCCCGATGGTAGGTCAATCGGGTCGTAGGCGATGTGCGTCCAACAGACTGTCATAGCGAGGCAGTCGCGCAGAGCTGACCACTCCCCCCATAGCCCGTACGTAAAGTGACGCTCGGTCACACACGGTGTGTGGCTGCGGTGTGCTGCCGGTGCCCACGGCATGTCCGGCCATGGCCGCCCTTCCTGCTGAAACGAGGCATTCGTGAGCACAGACGAGGGCAAGCAGACCGGGCCGCGGAGTGGTCCGGTACCCGACAGGGCCTGGCCGCGGCCGGGGGCCTGGCTGCGGCTGGTGATGGCGGTCCTGGCCATGCTGGCGGCGCTGCCCCTGCCGACCGCCACCGCGTCCCCGACACGGGCGGCCGCCCCCGCGCCGAACGCCTACGTCGTCAACGCCGACTCGAACAACGTGTCGGTGGTCGACACGGCCACGAACACCGTCACCACCACCATCCCCGTCGGCACCACTCCCCTCAGCGTGGCCGTCACCCCCGACAACACCCGCGCCTATGTCACCAACGGCAACTCGAACAACGTGTCGGTGATCGACACGACCACGAACACCGTCATCGCCACCATCCCCGTCGGCGCCAACCCGGCCGATGTGGCCATCACTCCGAACGGTGCCCGCGCCTACGTCACCAACCAGGCCTCGAACAACGTGTCGGTGATCGACACGGCCACCAACACCGTCATCGCCACCATCCCCGTCGGCACCAACCCGTTCGGCGTGGCCATCACCCCGGACGGCACCCGCGCCTACGTCGCCAACCGCAACTCGACCACGGTGTCGGTGATCGACACAGCCACGAACACGGTCACGACCACCGTCGCCGTCGGCAGCGGCACGGTCGGCGTGGCCATCACCCCGGACGGCACCCGCGCCTACGTCACCAGCGAGGGCCCGGACACGGTGGCGGTGATCGACACGGCCACCAACACCGTCATCGCCACCATCCCCGTCGGCAGCAACCCGTTCGGCGTGGCCATCACCCCGGACGGCACCCGCGCCTACGTCACCAACAGCGGCTCGAACACGGTCTCGGTGATCGACACAGCCACGAACACGGTCACCACCACCATCCCCGTCGGTGCCCTCCCGGTCAGTGTGGCCATCACCCCCGACGGCACCCGCGCCTATGTCGCCAACGGCGGCTCGACCACGGTCTCGGTGATCGACACAGCCACGAACACGGTCACCACCACCATCCCCGTCGGCAGCGCCCCGTTCGACGTGGCCTTCGCCACGCCGCCGCCCCCTCCCTCCCTGACCCTCACCAAGATCCACAGCGGCGGCTTCAACCGCGGGCGGTCGGGCACCTACACGCTCACGGTCGGCAACAACGGCAGCGGTCCGACCGATGGCACCACCGTCACCGTCCAGGACACCCTGCCCAAGGGCCTCACTCCCACCGCGATCAGCGGCACCGGATGGGACTGCAGCCTGGCCACGCTGACCTGTACCCGCGACGACGCCCTCGCTCCCGGGGACAGCTACCCGCCGATCACGCTCACGGTCAAGGTGTCCTGTAAGGCCGCCCAGCAGGTCACGAACACGGCCACGGTCACCGGAGGCGGCAGCGCCCCCGACACCACCACGCACACCACCACGATCAGGCACGACAGGCGCTGCGAGAGGCCGCACCACGACGACGACCACCACGACCACCACGACAAGGACGACAAGCACGACCACGTCAGGAAGTAGCACCCCGGAGGGGTCGGCCTGGTGCATGCACAGGGGCGGCCGCCGTTCCCGGCGCGGGTCGGGAACGGCGCGGGTCGGGAACGGCGCGATAGCGGTACCCGGTGCTTCGGAAGCCGTCGGAGGGTCGCATTCCGCCCTTGATAACCTGGCGCGTGCCTGTCAAAGAAGGCGCTCAACTCGCTCAACCCAGGTATGCAATCGGGGGATTTGACGTATGAAGCCCAGTCGTGTCCGTGCTGTCGCCATGGCCGCAATCGCCGTGATCGCCCTCTCGGGAGTGACCGGCTGCGATGGCGGCAAGAAGCGCCGTTCCGGCGGATCGGGCGACGACTTCGCCGCATCCGGCGGGCTGGGGAACCCCGACGGGGTGTCCGGTGGCGGGGGCCAGACGGCCGGGGCCACGACCGGCGGCACCACGACGGACGGGACCACCACCGGCGGCACCACCACCGGCGGGGTCGCCACGACGCCGCCGACGGGTCCGCTGAGCACGACGCCGGCCAAGGACGACATCGCCATCACCGCCTGCGACTTCGACTTCGCGGGCGACCGGTCGTCCGCGACCATCACCATCACCAACGGCAACTCGCGGGGCCAGGCGAGCTACGACGGCACGGTCGAGATCGTCGACGGGAACGGCCAGTCCCTGGACGGCCTGCTCTTCGACGTGAGCGGTGTGCCCGCCGGTCAGTCCCGGACCAAGTCCCTGTCGGCCGAGATCAGCATCCGGCCGTCCTCCGCGCCCGCCACCTTCCGGTGCCAGCTGGGCCAGGTCTGGAAGGCGATCGCCCTCTGAGGGACGTGCGCCCGCCGACCGATCGCGCCGTCCGCGGCCGGGGCCCCGGCCCCCGGGACGGCGCGATCGGTCAGCCGCGTGTGTCGAGCGGGACGTGCAGCGAGAGGTGCGCGGACAGGGCGCGGAGGAAGTCCGGGGCGTCGAAGACCGCCCCGGCGGAGACGACGCCGGTGGTCCTGGTGCGGCCGGTGAGGACGCGGTCGACGGCCTCCACCGCGAGCGGCGCGCTGACGGCGTAGATGTCCTGTCCGGCGGCGACAAGGCGGCGTTCGGCGCCGCCGGAGCTGACGCGGACGTCGACGACGAAGGTCTGCGCGGAGCGGCCGAGTTCGTCGACGGCGGTCGGTGCCGAGGCGTCGGGAGCGAACAGGTCCCCGGCCGCCTTCGCGGTCATGTAGGTGCGCACCTCCGGGACGGCCAGGTGGCTGGGAACGGTGACGACGTCGGCCATGGTGAACTCTCCGATGACGCTCTGGGGGCCGAGCGGAGCGGGGAAGGGCCACTCCAGGGTCGGCAGGGCGTCGTCGTGGTACGCCAGCCGTCCGCCGGTGTAGCGGACACGGCGGCCGCCCCGTCGCCGCCCCGAGACCGCGCCCGCGGCGAGCGTTCCGGCGGTGGGGTGCCAACTGCTCAGGCCGTAGGCGATGTGCGCCTCGTCCGCGGCGGTCCAGTCGCCCATCGCGGTGGTGACCAGCAGGTCGCCGAGGCCGCCGAAGAAGGCCATCGCCGGGACCACCACGGCGCCCGCGGCGCGGGCGCGCTCCGCGAAGTGGGCGAACGTGTCGAGGTTCGCCTCGATCTCGGCCGCCACGTCGACATACGGGATGCCGGCGCGCAGTGCCGCCTCGACCAGCGGGGCGGCGGTCGTGGCGAACGGCCCGGCGCAGTTGATGACGGCGGCCGCGCCGTTCAGCGCGCGGTCGAGCGAGGCCGGATCGTCGACCGACGCCTGCCGCACCTCAAGCCCGGGTTGGTCCTGCGCCAGCGCCAGCAGCTTGTCCTGGTCACGACCGAGGAGCAGCGGGACGTACCCGCGCTCGCGCAACTCCGCGACCACGAACCGCCCGGTGTGCCCGTAGGCGCCGAACACCGCCACGTTCCGACCCGATCCCATGTCTGCTCCCGTTGTGCTCGAAGTGCTCTGCTGCGGAGATCCTGTCCCCGGCGGCCCCTCGGTGCCCAGTGTCTGGAACGACAGGACCCGTACAATTCCCGACATGAGCTCTGTCCCGCGCTCCGTCGCGGTCGCCGCTACCGACGGGATGCTGCACTTCGAGCTGGCTCTGGCCTACGAGGTCTTCGGCTCCGCCCCGGCCGCCCTGCCAGGCCCCTGGTACGACGTCAGGGTGTGCGGCACGCACGCCGTCCGGGTCGGCCGGTTCCTGCTGGAGCCGGACTGCGGGCTCGACCGACTGGCGCAGGCCGACACCGTGATCGTCCCCGCCCTGGCCGACGTCGACCGGGACCCGCCGGCCGACCTCGTCGCGGCGGTGCGCGCGGCCCACGAGTCGGGCGCGCGGGTGGTCTCCCTGTGCACGGGCGTGTTCGTGCTCGCCGCCGCCGGTCTGCTGGACGGGCTGCGCGCGACCACGCACTGGGCCCACACCGAGGAGCTGGCCGCGCGCTATCCCCGGGTGAACGTCGATCCGGACGTGCTCTACGTCGACAACGGCAGCGTGCTCACCTCCGCGGGCAAGGCCGCGGCGATGGACCTGTGCCTGCATCTGGTCCGCCGCGACCACGGCTCGGCGGTCGCCAACGTGGTCGCCCGCCGTCTGGTGGTGCCGCCCCACCGGGCCGGTGGCCAGGCCCAGTTCGTCACCACACCGGTGCCCGCCCAGGACGACCACCCCCTGGCCGAGCTGTTCCCCTGGGTGATGCGGCGGCTGGACCAACCGCTCACCGTGGAGGACCTGGCCCGCCAGGCGAACATCAGCTCGCGCCACCTGACCCGCCACTTCCGCTCGGTCACCGGCACCACCCCGCTGCAATGGCTGCTGACGCAGCGGATCCGCCGTGCGCAGGAGCTGCTGGAGAACACGGACGACAGCGTCGACACCATCGCCTCGGCCGCGGGCATGGGCACGGCGACGACCCTGCGCCGCCACTTCCAGCGCACCCTCGGCGTACCGCCGGACGCCTACCGCCGCACGTTCCGGGCGTGAGACCGCGGGTCCCCGCCCCGACGGCTCCCGGCCGTCTCAGCGGCCGGAGCCCCCGCGTCAGCCTTACGGACCCTTCCAGAGGGCGCCGGCGCCTCACCGACCGTAGTGTGAGGCTCGGAACGGAAGCCGGCTCGGGAGACTCGGGAGTACGGAGCCGCCCGCGGCCGTGCTGTCTGCCCACGTCGGTAGGGGCGGAGGCGCGATGCTGCTGCGACCCTGGGGTGTGTACAGCCCCCAGGAGGACTCCTACCTGCTACGAGACGCCCTTGAGCAGGTGTCCGTGCCGCCCGGGGCTCGGGTGCTGGACGTGTGCACCGGCACCGGGCTGATCGCCGTGACGGCCGCGCGGCTCGGCGCGGGCGACGTACGGGCCGTCGACATCTCCTACCGCGCCGTGCTGACAGCGCGCTGCAACGCCTGGCTCAACCGCGCGGCCGTCCGTGTCCGGCGCGCCGACTTCCGTGACCACGCCCCCGGAGAGCGGTTCGACCTGATCACGGCCAACCCGCCCTACGTCCCCTGCCCCGAGCGGAACGTCCGGCGCCCTCGCGGGGGAGGTTCCCGCGACGCCGGACCGGACGGACGCCGGTACCTCGACCGGCTGTGCGCCATGGCTCCGCTGCTGCTCAACGAGACCGGCGTGCTCCTCGTGGTGCACTCCTCCGTGGCCGAGCCGCTCCGCACGCTGCGCACCCTGACCGCCGGTGGCCTGACCGCGTCCGTCGTCGCGCGGCGCGCCCAGCCCTTCGGCCCGCTGCTCAGCGCCCGCGCCGCGTGGATGGAGGACTCCGGGCTCATCGACCCCGGCCAACGCCACGAGGAGCTGGTCGTCATCCGCGGTGCCCGCGCCGTGCAGCGTGTCGACGCACCCGACGCCCCTGGGTCCGCCACGGGCTGACGTCACTCCCCTGGCCTCTCTCGCCCCGGAAGGCCATGACCGCGCGGCTCACCCCGCCTCCGCCCGGGCGGTCGTTCCCCAGGCGTCCATCAGGGCCCGGCGCAGTCGCTTCACCTGTCTCCGGTCGGTTCCGATGACGGCGTAGCGCCAGGTTCGGCCGTCGGCGGGTGCGTCCTCGTACAGCACCACGCCCGCGCCGGACTCCCGGGACCAGGCCAGTCCCGCGTCCCGCAGCAGTCGCAGGGCCTCGGCGAAGCCGAGTGCGAACCGGCTCTCGTGCTGGGCGAGCAGCCAGGCGGGGCGGTCCAGACCGGCGGCGCGAGCCAACCGGACGGCCATGACCCGGGGCGTGGTGGTGGCGGTGCGGCGGACGTTGGCCTCGATGGCGTACAGCCGGCCGTTCGCGGCGAGGACCGCGTCGATCCCATACGGCCCGGTGTAGCCGTGCCCGGACAGGTACCGTCCGAGCGCACCGCCCCATCGTTCGAGCTCCACCGCGCGGAACCGGTCGGCGGCCGCCAGCGGGGAGAGGTAGCCCGTGTAGCGGCCGCCGGAGGTGCGCATCTCGCCGCTGAAGACCGGTCGTGGCCCGTCCGGTGTCGCCTCCATCTGCACGCTGAGGGACCGGATCGCGTCCATGCACTGTTCCACCACCCACACGGTCGCCCGCTCCCCCGGCGAGGGCACGGGGTCCGTATCGGACAGGACCGCCAGACCGTGGCCGCCCGCGGAGCGGTCCGGCTTGAGGACGACGCGATCGTGCTCGGCCAGCAGAGCACCCACCGTCGCCGGGAGGTCTTCGCCGCCGCAGACCCGCCCGGGAGGCAGGGGCATCCCGAGCCTGGCCGCCGTACAGCGGAAGGCCCCTTTCGTGTTGAGCAGGTAGGCCACCTCCAGCGCCGCCCGCGGCGCGCCACGCGGCCCGTACGGGGCGATCGGGACGGCCAGCCGTGCGGCGAGATCGACCGTGGAGCGGTCCAGGGCGAGGGGCAGCAGCTGGATCCCGGGGCGCGCGACGACGAGCTCCCGAAGTGTGTCCGTCGCTCCGGCCCGGTGCACCGCGTCGGCCAGCGTTCCACCCGGCACGGGCGGGACGTGGAGCAGGGTGAGGGATTCGGGCGCCATGCCGAGCAGGTCGCAGGCGTAAGCCTGGAACGCGGCGCTCAGCGGGACGGGCGTGACCAGGACATCGCCCGGTCGCATCAGCCAGATCTTGCGCGGCGCCTGTTCCGCCCACCGTTCGAGCACATCGCGCGCCGCCAGGTCCACGGCCAGGTCGGAGTGGAAGTTCGCATAGAGGATGAGCGGGTCGCGGTGCTGCTGCTCCACCCTTCGAGGTCTACGCCGGTGCGGGCGAGGGCGCATCCCGGCGGCGAGCGGCGCGGGCCCCTCCTCGGGCCTGCGTCGCGGTGCCCTCGCACGACGGCTCGGCGTACGCGACGACGGCTCGGCGTAGATGACGACGGCTCGGCGTGGGTCCCGCCCAGCGGACCGCACCCACCGGAGTCGGTCCATCGCCTGGCGGAGTTATCGCCCCGGGTGATCGGGGAATGCGACAGTGCATGCGCGCTTCCGCGGCGAACCCGCTGTCCACCATCGACGCCATCGAGGACGCCGAGGTCCTCGACCGGGTCGCGAGCCCCCTCCGCGCGGGCGTCCGGGCCCTCCCCCTGGGGCGCGCGCGGGAGCTGCTGCGCGGCCGTTGGCAGGGGCACCCGTTGCATCCGACGCTGGTGCAGGCGCCCATCGGGTCCTGGAGCTCCGCCGCGCTGCTCGACCTGACGCGCGGCAACGAACGCGCGGCCCGGCTGCTGATCGCGGTGGGCCTGGTGACGGCCGCTCCGGCGGCCGTGGCGGGCGCGACGGACTTCGCGGACCAGTTCCCGGAGCAGGAACGGGTCGGGGTGGTGCACGCGGCGGCCAACACCGCGGCCGTCGTCCTCTACACCGCCTCCCTCATCGTCCGGCTCAGAGGCGGGCGCGGAAGGCTGCTGGGCTTCGCCGGGCTCGCCGCGGCCACCGCCGGCGGATTCCTCGGCGGACACCTCACCTTCCGGCAGGCCGCCGGCGTCAACCACAGCGAGGCCGTACCGCACCTGGTCGACGCGGGCTGGCACGCGGTCGGCGGCCCCGAGGAGTTCCCTCGCGGCCACATGGTGCGACGGATGGTCGGAGAGGTCCCGGTGCTGATCGTGCGGGACGCCGAGGGCACGGGCGAACTCCACGCGCTCGCCGACCGGTGCTCCCACCTGTCCGGCCCCCTCTCCGAGGGCGAGGTCGTCGACGGCTGCGTGGTCTGCCCCTGGCACGGGAGCACCTTCCGACTGGCCGACGGCGCCTGCGTGGCCGGACCGGCCACCGCCCCGCAGCCCTCCTTCGAGGTCCGGCTCAACGACGGCCTCGTGGAGGTACGCCTGCCGCAGGCACGGTGATCGGGGCCGCCCCGGCCGCTCGTCGCCTCCGGCAGGCGCCCGGTTGCGCGCCGGGGACTCCGGTCGCAGGGTGGCCCTGAGAGGCAGCCGACGACGGGACGGGGCCACAGTCATGACCCGACGGGCGAACGCTCCGCGGAGCGCGCCGGGCGCGGCCGCGGGATGACGCCCATGGCCGACGCCGACCTCACGCCCGAACCCGCACCCGAATCCGCGCCCGTGACGGAGACCGGAGGCGGGCCGGTGCCGGCGCGGCCGGCTGCGGCGCGGCGGGTCTGGCAGGAGCCCGGCGGCCCGATGGTCATGGAGGGCCCGGTGGAGGTCGTCCTGGAGGACGGCACCGTGGTGCGCTCCGATCGCCCGGTGGTCGCCCTGTGCACCTGCCGGCGCAGCCTGCTGTACCCGTGGTGCGACACCAGCCACCGCGGACCTCGACGGGCGGCCGCGACGCGAGACCGCGCTCCACGGCCCGGGTCGCCGGGCGCCGAACCCTCCGGCGGCGGCCCGCGGGAACCTCGCGCCGGCGGTCACGGGGCGAGCGCCGACGGTCACGGGGGTGAGCGCCGACGGTCACAGGGGCGCGCGCAGTGAACAGCGCCCCTCCCGCCAGGCCCCGAGCACGTGACCGGCGAGCCGGTCCTCCAGCCACTGCGTGGCGGCGACCCCGAAGACGACGTCGGGAGCCAGTCGGGGTTCGCGGCGCAGCAGGTCGCCGATGACCTCATGGCGTACGAGCTGCTCGTGCACGGCGTCGGCCTCGACGTGCTCGGCGTAGAAGTGGACGGCGGCCGGGCCGGCGCCCAGCCGCCGCAGGGCCTCGACCATGCGCCGGGAGGCGGGCGGCGAGGTCATCTCCACCGTCGCGAAGTGGCCGACCAGGGCACCGCGCAGCTCCCGGTGGAGGCCCAGCAGCGACATCAGGTTCACCGTGGCGAGGGTGGGGGCGGGCGCGGCGTCCAGGTAGCCGCCGTAGCCGTCGTCCAGGTCGAGGTCCGCGAGCAGCGCGGCGAACAGGTCGGCGTGGATCCGCTCGGCGCGGCCCGCGCCGAACTCGTCGTACTCGACCGCGACCAGTGCGGCCTTGGCCCGGCCGGTGAGCCGTGGGATGGCCCAGGCGTGCGGGTCGGCCTCCTTGAGCTGGTACAGGGACCGGTGCGCCGCGTACTCCCGCAGCTGCCACCACTCTCCGGCGTCCCGCAGGTAGGCGCTGACGCCGCCGCCCCCGACGGGCTCTCGCAGCGCCGCCTCCACCGTGCTCGCGACGTCCCCGTCGCACGGCACGTCGGCCCTCAGTGCCGCGAGGAACCGCCGCTCCAGCACGCCGCGGAGCCGCAGCAGCTCCGCGTCCCACTCCCAGGCGTCGTCGACCCCCTCGAACCCGCGGTAGTGCAGCTCGTATCCCAGGTAGAGGGCCAGTTGGGCGTCCTCGCCGTAGGGCCGGGCGCGGGCGGCCGTCTCGTGCGGCAGCGACACCGCCCGACCGGGTTCCACGCCACGGCCCAGGACGTCCACCAGCGCGGCGGACACCTCTCCACGCGGCGTGGGCAGCCTCATCCCACGGCCTCCGCCGCGTGGCGCGGGCCTGTGGGCGCCCGGCGACGGGCGATCGCCTCAGGGCGACGCCGGCCGTGCTCGCCCGTCGGCCGGGCTCCGCGTCGTGGCGCCCGGATCACCAGCGGTACCAGCGCCCTCGCGCGCCGCCAGGACCAGCGGACCGGAAGAGGAACCCGAGAAGCCAGAGGGCCAGGACCGCCAGAGCGATCCACCACAGGACCTTGACCGCGAATCCGGCACCGAACAGGACCAGGATCAGCAGAAGCACGAGCAGCAGGGGAAGCATGGTCGCCACCTCCAGTCGGTCGGGCTGTACGCCTGCCCCCTGAGGCGGAAGTCATGGGGCCCCTTTCGGACGCGGCGGGCTCGCATGTGCCGGACATCCGGTCGGGTACCGAGTCGTACGCGCTCCGGCCGGGGAAGGCTCGGCGGCGGTTCCCGACGCTCGCGGACCCGCGACGTGCGCGCCGGGGCGAGCCGTCGGAAGTGGTCGTCGGGAAGCCTTGAGGGGTCGAACCCGTTCGTGCCTGGCTCCGCGCGCGCGGAGCCCCCACCACTATGCGGCCGGCGCGGGCGACCCGCCACTCGGGGACTCGTAGGCGCCGCGCCGGTGGGGGCCGGGGCTCCAGGACGGCCCGCCGACCGACCGGCCGGCGACGCCCCGTCAGACATCGGCCCTGCCCGGACCTCGCGGACGTCCCCACGCGTCGACCGAGACCGATCCGGGACGGTCACCGGTCCGCCCGCCCCGGGCCTCCGGCGGTCCGCCACCGGACCACCGGAGGGCTCGGAAGTTGAACCTTCAGGTGAAGTTACTCGTGGGCACGCAACAGAGAACACCGCCGCGTCACGAGGTAGATTCCCCTTAGAGGGGAAAAACGGGCATAACCGAAAACAACAGGGGTAGTCGACGCCAAGAGCCGGAGTCGGGCTCGTTCGGCGGAGGCCCTCACAGCGGCTCACGCCGACACCGTCGACACCCCCGCACAGCGGGAGAGAACCGTCGAGGACGAGCAGGTGATATCCGGCAGGCAGCCCATTCCGACATCACAGCGTATTCGAGAGAATCGAGAGAGGGGTCGGTCTGATGTCAACGGGGACACTCCTTGCCATCATCATCGCCGCGGTCGTGATCCTCGCCCTGATCGCCGTCGGGATCTACCTCGCCGTTCGCCGACGGCGTCTGCGCGAGCGGTTCGGCCCGGAGTACGAACGGACGGTCGAGGGCTCCGACAGCCGACTCGCGGCGGAGCGGAAGCTGAGCGCACGCGAGAAGCGCCATGACGAACTGGACATCAAGCCCTTGCCCGACGACGCACGCAACCGCTACGCACGCCAATGGCGCGACGTGCAGAACGACTTCGTGGACCACCCGGAGGGCGCCGTACACGACGCCGACATCCTCGTCGCCGCTCTGATGCACGAGCGCGGCTACCCCACCGAGAACTTCACCCAGCGACTCGAGGACCTGTCGGTCGAACACGGCCGCACCCTGGAGCACTACCGTGCCGCCCACGAGGTCAACGAACTGGGGATGCGCCACAAGGCCAGCACCGAGCAGTTGCGCGGCGCCATGGTCCACTACCGCGCCCTGTTCAACGAGTTGCTCTCCAACGGGGGCCAGACTCGACACGCCCCCGCCTGAACACCGACACCGACAGCCGGGAGGCGTCGACGCCTCCCTCCATGGCGGACGGAGGAAACATGCGACGCGACGACATACCCGAAACCAGCGAGGGCGGACTGTCGACCGAGGACCTGGCCGAACCCTCCCGCCGCGATGCCGACGCGGCACCGGAGACGCGGGAGGAGACGCCGACGGTGCCCGACTACGGCGCCGGGCAGACGACCGAGGCGGAATCCCCCGGAGCCGAGCTCCGCGAGGAGGACAAGCCACCCGAGGAGGAGTCACCGCGGCTGCTCACGCCCGAGGACGAGGAGTCCTTCCGCTCACGGTGGCAGGACATCCAGGCCCGGTTCGTCGACGACCCGCGTGACTCGGTACACGCCGCCGACGCTCTCGTCGCGGAGGTCATCCAGAGGCTGGCCGCGACCTTCTCCCAGCACAAGAAGGATCTGGAAGGCCAGTGGACCCAGGGTGAGGAGGTGAACACCGAGGACCTGCGGATGGCGCTGCGGCACTACCGCTCGTTCTTCAACCGCCTGCTCACGGTGCCATGACGCACCGCGACCGTGGCCGTGGGTCCCTTCTCCGGGACCTCCGAAGGACGTGGTCGGCGGCCTGCGTCCGCGGAGCGCCCGCCGCGCAGGCCGAACCCCGTCGCCGGACCTAAGCTGACAGGGGAAGGGCGGGTGTGCCTTCCGAAACACCACCCTCCCTCAGCGGCGGGGAGCACGCATGGCCATACGTCATCGGCTGGTTCACAGGAGCCCCGCACAGGTGTGGGCGGTGCTGGCGGACGGCTCGCGCTACGGCGACTGGGTCATCGGACCGTCGCAGTCCTCCCAGGTGGACGAGGAGTGGCCGCGGCTCGGCTCCCGCATCGAGTACGTCGTCGCCCTGGGCCCGTGGACGCTGACGGGTGAGACGATCGTCCGGCGCTGCGAGCCGGTGCGGGCACTCGAACTGGAGGCGGTCAGCGGATGGTTGGGCACGGCCCGCATCGCCATGGAGATCCGCTCATGGGGTGACGAGACCCTGGTGATCCTCGACGAGCACCCGCTGCGCGGCACCGGCGGCCGCCTGCACAACGTGGCGTTGGACGCCGTGCTGCAACTGCGCCACCGCTCCATGCTCGCCAGGTTCGCCGAGGTGGTGGAGTCCACGGGGCCGGGGGGCCGGGAGGGCCCGGACGGTCGCGCGGGCCGGGACGGGCGCACACCGTCGAGTCCCTGACGTCCCAGGACGGGAGTGAGCCATGCCGGACGCCGTGGTGATAGGAGCCGGCCCCAACGGGCTGGTGGCGGCCAACGTGTTGGCGGATGCCGGCTGGAGCGTGGAGGTGCTGGAGGCCCAGCCGGAACCGGGTGGGGCGGTGCGCAGCGACCGTGGCGTCCACCCCGACTACGTCAGCGACGTCTTCAGCTCCTTCTACCCGCTCGCCGCGGCCTCGCCCGTCCTCGCCGCGCTCGATCTGGAGGCGGAGGGCCTGCGGTGGAGTCACGCGCCGCGCGTGCTCGCCCACCCGCTGCCGGACGGCCGCTGTGCGGTGTTGGAGCACGACGTGCGGGACACCGCGGCCGGCCTGGACGGCTTCGCCGTCGGGGACGGCGAAGCCTGGGAGCGGCTGTGCGCGGTGTGGGACCGGGTGGGCGAGGACCTCATGGGTGCGCTCTTCACCCCGTTCCCCCCGGTGCGGGCGGCGGCCGGGCTGGCCGTGAGGCTCCGGGCGGCGGGTGGACTGCGGCTGGCTCGGATGCTGACGCTGCCGGTACGGCGCCTCGGTGAGGAGGAGTTCGCCGGCGTCGCCGGGCGGCTGCTGCTGGCCGGCAACGCCCTGCACTCCGACCTCGCCCCGGAGGCGGCGGGCAGCGGCGGCTTCGGCTGGCTGATGGCCATGCTCGGCCAGCGCGGCGGCTTCCCCGTCCCGCTGGGCGGCGCGCAGGAGCTCACGGCGGCGCTGGTGCGGCGCCTGGAGCGACGCGGCGGCGTGCTGCGCTGCGGGCAGCCGGTGACCGAGGTCGTGGTGCGCTCCGGTCGTGCCGTGGCGGTGCGGACGGCGGACGGCGAGACCGTCCCGGCGCGCCGGGCGGTGCTGGCGGCGGTGTCGGCTCCCACGCTGTACGGCCGGCTCGTCGCGGCCGGCCACCTGCCGGGACAGGTGCTGCGGGATCTGCGCAGGTTCCACTGGGACTTCGCCACCTTCAAAGTCGACTGGGCGCTGTCCGGCCCGGTCCCCTGGACCGCCCCGGAGGCGAGGGACGCCGGTACCGTCCACCTCTCCGACGGGGTCGACGGCCTCACCCGGTTCGCCGCGCAGCTCGCCATGGGGCAGGTGCCCGAGGAACCCTTCGCGGTGTTCGGCCAGATGACCACCGCGGACGCCTCGCGCTCTCCGCGGGGCACGGAGTCCGCCTGGGCCTACACCCACCTTCCGCAGCGGATCAGCGGCGACGCCGGCGAGGGCGGCATCACCGGGGAGTGGGAACTGCCGGAACAGGGGCGCCTGATGGCCGAACGGCTGGAGGACCAGGTGGAGCGGTACGCGCCCGGCTTCCGCTCACTGGTCCGAGCCCGCCGGGTGCTCGCCCCGTACACGTTGGAGGCGATGGACGCCAATCTGCACGGTGGAGCCATCAACGGCGGCACCTCCGCGCTCCACCAACAGCTCGTCTTCCGCCCCATCCCCGGCGCCGGGCGCCCCGAGACCCCGGTCAAGGCCCTCTACCTGGCCTCGGCCGGCGCCCACCCCGGCGGGGGCGTCCACGGCGCCCCGGGCGCCAACGCCGCCCGCGCCGCCCTGCGTCGGCGTCCCCACCCTCTCCCCCTCAGCCGCGTCCAGCGCGTGCTGACGGCCCGCGGCGCCATCGAGGGACGAAGCCGCCCGAGGTCCGGTGCGGGCGGTCGGGCATGAGGTCGGATCCCGTCCTCGGAGGTCGGGTCGCCGTCGTGACGGGCGCCGCCCGCGGAGTGGGAGAGGCCGTGGCGCGGACGCTTGCCGGGCGGGGGATGAGACTGGCGCTGCTGGGGCACGAGGAGGCCGAGTTGGAACGGGTCGCCGCCGGTCTGCCCGATGCCGTCGCGTGGCCCGTCGACGTCACCGCCGATCGCGCGATGGCCGACGTCGCCGACCGGGTGCGGGAGCGCTTCGGTCCCGTGTCCGTGGTGGTCGCGAACGCCGGGGTGGCGGCGGGCGGACCCTTCCTGCGGTGCGACCCGGCGATCTGGTCGCGGGTGGTGGAGGTGAACCTCGTGGGCAGCGCGGTGACCGCCCGCGTCTTCCTCCCGTCGCTGCTGGCCACCCGCGGCTACTACCTCCAGGTCGCCTCCCTGGCGGCCTTCGCGCCCGCGCCGATGATGACGGCGTACGGAGCCTCCAAGGCGGGTGTCGAGGCGTTCGCCCACGCTCTGAGGGCCGAACTCGCGCCCACCGGGGTCGGGGTCGGGGTGGCGTACTTCGGCTGGACGGACACGCAGATGATCGCGGCGGCCGATCGGGAGCCCGCCCTGAGGCTGCTGCACGACCGCATGCCCTGGCCGGCCGGCCGGACCTATCCGGTCCAGCGGGTGGCGGACCGCCTGGTACGCGGCATCGAACGCCGCGCGCCCGCCGTGTACGCCCAGCCGTGGCTGCGCGGCCTGCACCTGGTGCGGCCGGCCCTGCCCGCCATCGTGGCCCACGGCGCCCGGCGCGAACTGCGCCGCTGGGCCCCGGACGACGACGACCTCACGGCCACCGGTCTGCTGGGAAGGGGAGGAAGGGCCGACGAGGCGGCCCGCCGCGAGGCGTGACCGGCCGTGGCCGTAGCGCGTGCGTGGCTCGCGCCCGCGGCCGTGTCCTACACGCTCGTCAGGAGCTGGGGTGACAGGTTCTTCACCATGGTGTGGGTCCAGCGCGTCTGCCGCAGCGTCCGCACACGGTGGTGGGGAAGGGGTGGTCCTGCAGCAGCACCGGCCCGCGAGGCCCGGCTTTGAGGGAGTGGTCCGTGTCGTACAGCCGGGCGCCCTGGGCCGAGGTCAGGTAGGGGCCTTCCTGGGCCACCTTCGCCTGGTCCACACCGGTGGGCTGCCCGGTGGGGCTGACCGTGTCCGGCCCGTGCTGGTCGGGCTTGGGTGGCAGCGGCCCGCGGGCCCGGGTCGGTTCGTCCACCGACGGCGGCTCGGGGGCCGGGCGGCCCGGGAGGTCGCCGGACGTGGGGTGGGAGCGGGCCTTGTCCATCGTTCCTCCGTCACTCCTGGGTCGGCGACGCCACAGCCTTGACCGGCCGAGCACGGCTCGAAACGGGGCCGCCGGCGGCGTCCGCCCATCGGACGATCCCCTCGGGCGAACGGCGGGTGGTGGCGCCGGGTATCACCGCCGCGCCTACCCGCTGACTCGGTGTCCACTCTGTGGCGTAGCGGAGAGCGCGAACCGGTGGCGCCGCGGAGACCGGCAGCCTGCGGGGTCGCGGAGACCGCGAACCTGTGGCGTCCGCGTCCGTCGGGCGCGGGTTCACCGCGGGGATCGGTCGTCGACGGCCGTCATCGCGCGAGAAGGGTTGCCGATCGGGGGTGTCTCAGGATTCGGAGACCACCTTGACGGAGGCCAGTTCGGGATCCGCGGCGTCGGGGACGACCATGCCCGCCTCCACGCCCGAGCGCAGGTACCGCAGGACGGCCGTGTCGAGGCGTTCACCCGGAAGCGCCGCGGGAATGCCGGGCGGGTAGGGGGTCAGCATCTCGGCCGCGACGCGGCCGGCCGCGTCGGCCACCGGGATCTGCTCGGTGGGCCCGAAGAAGGCGTCGCGTGGCAGGGCGACCTGCTCCAGACGCAACTGCGGCGGATCCGGTACCTCCACCGTCGCCCCGGTGCGCAGCCGTGGCGCGTTGCGGGCGAGGTCTCGCAGGGCGCTGAGCAGGGTGTCGGCGGTCTCTGGGGAGTCGGCGTGGGTGAGCTGGGCGCTGATCCGGCGGTGATCGCAGACGTGCAGGTTCACCTGGTGCCGTTCGCGGAGCCAGTCGGCGGCGCGGTATCCGGTGACTCCCAGGGCGGAGATGTCGATGATGACCTGGAGCGGGTCCAGGTCGGCGGCGCGACCGGGGGCGCAGAACTCGTCGCGGCCGTGCACATGCATCCCGTCGATCTCCTCGACGCGGTCGCGCACGGTGCCGGCCAGGTCGAGGGCCGCGTCGTAGAGCCGCCGGCCGTCTTCGGCCATCTGCCGACGCCAGCCGTCGAGAGCGGCGTAGACGAGCACGGACGGGCTGGTGGTGCCGAGGAGGTCGGCGCAGGCCGCGAGCATGGGCACGGTGATCCGGTCCCCCTGGAGGTGGAAGACGGAGCTTTGCTCGAGCCCGGAACCCATCTTGTGCACGGAGGTGACGCAGACGTCCGCTCCGGCGTCCATGGCCCAGGTCGGAAGGTCGGGGTGGAACGGCAGATGAGCGCCCCACGCCTCGTCGACGATCAAAGGCCGGTCCCGACGATGGCAGAGCTCGGCGAGCGCGACCAGGTCGGCGCAGGTGCCGTAGGGGGTGGGGCTGGTGACCAGCGCTCCCCTGGCGTCGGGATGCTCGGCGAAGGCCGCCTCGAAGGCGTCCGGAGACGGTGGGTGCGCCAGATGCAGGTCCGGGTCCCAGGCGGGATCCACCCAGATGGGACGCACCCCCGAGAGGATCAGGCCCGAGACGACGGACTTGTGCGCGTCACGGCCGAGGAGAAGCTTCTCGTGCGGCCCGGCGACCGCGAGCATGGCCGCCTTGACGGACAGTGAGCTTCCACAGGTCGAGAAGAAGGTGTGCTCGGCGCCGCCGGCGTCAGCCATCAGCTCCTGTGCCCTCTCCAGCACATGGTGCGAGGAGGTGCGGTCGTCCAGACCGCTGGTCGCCAGTACGTCACTGGTGTACACCGCGTCGCCGAGGACGGCACGCGCACGGGGATCGGCGCCGCGCCCCTGCTTGTGACCGGGTGGGGTGAACGGGGTCTGACCGGAGCGGGCGTAGGCGACGAGAGCCTCCAGCACCGGTGCGTGAGACTGGTCCATGGAGGATCGGCTCCCCGGTGAGACGGCCGAGGAAACCCAAGCGTGGCCCACAAGGGTAAGGGCCCGTCACCGACCGGGCGGGTTGCCCGCCGCTCTGGCGGCGGGTGTCTCGGTCCGTCCGAGCCCGGCGGGGTGGGGGCCTCGGGCAGGGCACGGGACGATCTGAAGCGGGCCATCGGCATGGACGAGGAGCGCTGACAGCCGAGGGCAGGTCTGACAGCCGAGGGCCGGGATCCGCACACACTTTTGTCGAGGCGAAGCCGCAGTCTCCCCCGGGCAGTCCGTGTACTCCGTTCGCCTCGCACTCCGCACCCCTCGCAGGGAACGCCACATCGAAGGACCTGTGTTCGATCGGCCGTCAGTGCGACCTGGTTCTCCGGTGGGGCCTGCCGGGCTCTTGCCGATCACTCGGCGCGCCGCGGTCGCGGGACGCCGACAGCGCCGATGCCTCCCGAGTCCCCGCCCTCGCCCGCCTGCCGGAGCTCCTTCTCCATCAGCGTGAACGACTTGGGCGCCCCGCCTGGCTGCGGCTTGCCTTCCTTGTGACCCACGACGCGGTAACCGGCTTGCCGGTAATAGGTGTTGAGGCGCTCGTTGCCGGCCAGGCAGTCCAACCGCACCCGTGTCCGGCCCGCCGCGGCGACTCGACGTTCCGCGGCGCCCAGCAGCAGTCGCCCCGTCCCGGGCGCGGCGGTGCTCCGGTCGACCATGAGCCGGTGCACATACCCGGCGACGGGCGGTTGCGGACCCCAGGCGGCCTCGTCCTCCCACCACAGTTCCCAAGCGCCGGTGACGCGCCCGTCGGCCTCCGCCAGCCAGACCTCGCCTCGCCCCATGACCTTCCGGAAGTAGTCCTCGCCCAACTCTCCAGGCTGCCACTGCCCGGTGACGCCGCAGGCCAGCATCCAACGGGCCGCGTCATCGCGAAGGCGGACGAGGGTGGCCAGATCGGACTCGGTGGCCGGACGGACGCGTAGATCGTTCACCCGGAGATCCTCACACATCCGTCCGACGAACGACGCGCCAGGGCCCCTCGTCAACGATCTGCCGCCGCGCCGGCAGGGGCCTCGGTACGCCCCCCTCATCGCGGTGTGACGCCGCCCGGGTGCGAGGCTCACGATCGGGGGTGAGCCGGGCCATCGCCCGCGACGTCTCACCGGCCGCCTCCTGTCGACCCCGCCGCTGTCGCGCCCCGCCGCCCTCGCCCGAAGGTCCGTCTATCCGCAGGTCTTGACCATCTTCATGTTGGTGACCGCGCTCAACTCGATCACCACAGGGGTGTGTCGGCCGGGGCTCTTCAGCCGGAGTTCGCCGCCGTCGGCCGAGCGCAGCGTTCCGCAGCTGGGGCCGCCCGGGTGGCTCACCTTCAGGTAGGTCGCCTCCTTCTTGCCGGAGTCGGCTGGCGCCCACCAGGTGACGACGATGCCCGCGAGCAGCAGCGACAGGGCCACCGCGACCAGGTACTGCGCGCGGCGCAGCCGCCTGGCGGCGGCTATCGCCAGGGCGACCTGGTAGGCCGCGACGGATCCGTAGCGCCGGTGCACGGCGTTCAGCGTGGTCGCTCGGGGGCGGGTGCCGGCCTGGGCGGACAAGGCCTGCCACAGGCCGACGAGGGCGGCGAGCAGACCGCCGCCGATGAGCAGGGTGAGCGCGGCTCGCCATCCGATCGTCAGGGCGCTGGTGGTGTCCCGTCCTTTGATCACCACCCCGGTGGTGACCAGGGTGATGAAGGCGGTGAGACCGTTGCGCCAGGTCTCGGCACTGCTCCGCACGGCGTCCAGGGACCCTGCCGACAGGGCGGCGAAGGCGTCTCGCTCGGCGATGTCGAAGGTCGAGGGCCCACTGGACGGCCTGCGTGGACGGTAACGGGTCACGGCGTCACCGAAGTCGAGGGCGGCGCTCCCTCGGCGACCAGCTCCACTCGGAAGGTGACGCCGCACCCCGTCGTGCCCTCCGGCGCGTCGAGGTGGGGAACACCGCAGCCGCAGGTGACGTCGACGATCACCACGGGGGGCTCCGGCACGGCGCTACCCCAGCCTCCTCCCCCGCGGGTTCCGGCGAAGTCGCCGACCGCTGTCGGGACCTGCACATCATGGAGCTGTCCCGCGCAGCGGGGGCAGCGGCCCCACACCTTGGTGGTCAGGACGCCGTCGACGACGTCCACCTGGGCGTGCAGCAGGTTCTGCTCCAGGAGGTCGTAGGCCCGGTCGGTCCAGGTGAACTCCGAGGTGGGTTCCCACGGTTCGGCGGTGTTGTGGTCCGGTGCGGCCATGGTCGCGGTCGCTCTCCTCTGCTGTGCGGGGGTCGGTCTGCCACTAGAGTGGCACGGTGCGCGACCGCCTCGTCACCGCTCTTCGTGATCGTGTGGCGCGATACGACGAACAGGACGATCCGGCCGCCTTGTTCGAGGCCGCGGCCCTGGACGAGGCCGGCCGACTCCGCGAACTGATGCTGCGCGACGACGGATCGGGGCGGCAGGTCGTCTCTCTGGCCGCGCTGGACGCTCTCACCGCGTTCCACCGGGCCCGGCACCGCGCCAGGCCGGGCGAGAACGCCTACTCCGACTACGGCGTCACCTTACGGCTCTCGATCTTCAGGGCGCGGCTGTTTCCCGACATCGTGCCCGATGGCTTCGCCGAGACCCTCGCCGCCGCCCGGAGGCTGGCCACCGAAGCCGACGAGCGAGCGCGGCGGTCATGGGGGGAGTTCGAGCGAACCCGCGATCTCGGGCACATGGACCAAGCGGTGCACCTCCTCCGGTGCGCGGTGAACCTGGCGACAGACGGGGATGACATACCCGGCCTGACGCTGGCTCGACTGTCCGCGGCCCTCATGCTCCGTTTCCAGGCCACCGGGCACCAGGACGACCTCGACGAGGCGATCGAGACGCGCGAGATCTCGATCGCCGCGACGGCCGAAGGACACCCCGAACTCGGCCGCAGATACGTCCAGTTGGCCGACGCGTTGAGAGCGCGGCACGAGATCACCGGGGAGCGGCGGGATCTGGAGCGAGCGGTGGCGGCGGGGTGACGCGCTGTCGCGGCGACCTCGGCCGGCTCTCCCGCTCGGCCGCGCCGGATGGCCCTGGTGGCGTCGGTCCTGGGTCGTCACGCATCGCTGACGGGCTCCCGTGCCGAACTCCACGAGGCTGTCGATCTCGCGCGGGGCGCGGTCGGATCGGTGGATTTCGAGGCCGCGGAGTCACTCGGCGCCGTGACGCACCTGTCGGAGGAGCTGCGGGACTGGTACGACCGCGCACACGAGGTCGCCTACCTGGACCTGTCCGTCGAGTTGCTGCGCGGGGCGCTCGACGCGGCCTCTGGGGACACGATCACACGCGCCCAGGTGGAACTCGCGACGGCGCTCTTCTTCCGCCACGCCAGAACCGGCGACCTCGCGGACCTCGATCGCACCATCGAGCTGGAGCGACACGCCCTGGCGGCGACCGAGTCGACCGACCCCCCAGAGCCGCGGAGGCGGCGCCTGACGAACCTCTTCATCTCGCACCGGGTGCGCTACGAACGACTGGGCTCTCCGGAGGATCTCGACGAGGCCGTACGTCTCGGCACGGAGGCCGTGTCGGGCGGAGCCGAGGGGATCGCCCTGACACACCTCGGCATGGCCTTCCTCCAGCGGTACCAGCGTACGTTCGAGACGGCGGACTTCGACCGTGCTCTCCAGCTGACGACGCGGGCGGTCGCCGCCTGTCCCCCGGCCGCGCCCGACGCCGATCGTGCCGCGGCGCTGTCGCACCTCGCCCGGGTCCTGATCGCCCGGCTGCACGAGAGGTTCGATCCGGTCGAACTCGACAGGGTGATCGACCTGGCGCGCCAGGCCGTGGCGGCGTGTCCCGAGTCCCACCCCGATCACGTACGCCACAGGGGAGATCTCGCCTACGGCTTGCTGGGCCGCTACCGGCACGCCGGGGCACCGGACGACCTGGAAGAGTCGATCCGGATCCTCGAGTCGACGTTGGCCGTCGCGCCCGTCACGCATCCCTCCCGCCGGGCGCACCTCGCCATGCTCGCGGAGCGGCTCATCCAGCGCCCCGACCCGGGCACCGAGGACCTCGACCGCGCCGTGTCGCTGGCTCGACGGTCGGCGTCCCTACCGGGCGAGGACGCCTTGGCGGCCCGGTCCTGGCGGTGGCTCGGCGACGCGCTCCGGCGGCGCCACGCCGACCGCGGCGACCCCTCCGACCTCCAGGAAGCCATCGAGTGCTGGCAGCACGCCACCGCTCTGTCCACCGCGACGTTCACGGACCGCATCGAGTCCGCCACCTCCTGGGGTGCGGTGGCCGCCTTTCTCGGCGAGATGACGTCCGCCGCCGAGGGCTACGAGCGCGCGGTCCTCCTGCTGCCGCGGCTGGCCTGGCACGGGCTGCCCAGGACGGCCCGTGAGAAGCACCTGCTCGACTGGCCGGGGCTCGCCCCCACCGCGGCCGCCTGCCACATCCTGGCCGGTGCGCCGCGGCGGGCGGTGGAGATCCTGGAGCAGGGCCGGACGATCATCCAGGAGCAGCTTCTGCACACCCGCGGCGACCTGTCCCGGCTCGCGGAGCGCGACCCGGTGCTGGCCGACCGCCTGCTGCGGACACGCGAGCGCCTGGACGCCCTGAACCTGCCGCCGGGCACCGAGGCGGCGGAGGGGGCCGAGGGTCACCCGCTGGCCCCGCTGGGCAGGGAACGGCAGGCCCAGGAGCGGGCCGCGCTGTGCCGGGAGTGGGACGAAGGGCTCGCCGAGGCCCGCCGGCTGGAGGGGTTCGAGCACTTCCTCGCGCCGGTGCCGTACGCCGAGCTGAGCGCCGCGGCCGACGGCGGGCCGGTCGTCGTGCTCAATGTGAGTCACATCGCCTGCCACGCCCTGGTGATCCGTCCGGCGGAGCCCGTCGAGGTCGTCGAGCTGCCCGGGGTGACGACCGACGCTCTCGCCCGGCAGGCCCAGACGTTCCTCAACGTGCTGATCGCCCGCCGCCGGGGGAACCAGTCCTTCCTCCGTCGGGAGCGCGACCGGCACGCGGTCCACGATGTGCTGGAGTGGTTGTGGGAACACGTGGCGCGGCCCGTGCTCGACCGGCTGGGGTTCGTCGGCCGGGACGGCGCACCGCTGCCCCGCCTGTGGTGGTGCCCGACCGGACTGCTGGCGCTGCTGCCCCTGCACGCCGCCGGCCGGTATCCACGCCACCGCACGGCGCGACAGGAGGGGCGCGAGTCCGTCCCGGACCGTGTCGTCTGCTCGTACACCTCGACGCTCACCGCGCTGCGTCGCGCCCGGGAGGGTGCGGTCGGGGGTGCCTTCCGTGGTCTGCTGACCGTCGGCATGCCCGAGACTCCCGGTCGTTCCGCGCTGCCGGGGGTGGAGCGCGAGTGCGGCCGGCTCCGTACTCACGTTCCGGCGGCGACGGCGGCCAGTGATCTGCTCGGGGAGAAGGCGACGTGTGAGGCCGTACGACGAGGGCTGCACGAGCATTCCTGGGCGCACTTCGCCTGCCACGCGGAGCAGGACCTGATGGACCCCGCTCTCAGCGCGTTCCTCCTGTACGACGGTCGGCTCACCGCTGCCGAACTGCTGGGGCTGCGCCTGCCCTCGGCCGAACTGGCCTACCTCTCGGCGTGCGAGACGGCCGCCGGCGGGGTCAACCTCCCCGACGAGGTGCTGCACCTGGCCTCGACGTTGCGGTCCGCCGGATACCGTCATGTCGTCGCCACCATGTGGAGCATCCAGGACGGTTCCGCCCCGGACGTCGCCGCGGACTTCTACTCCGCGCTGACCCGCGCCGGCCGACCGAACGCCGACGGCGCCGCCCGCGCCCTGCATGAGGCGGTGACGGCACACCGCTCGCAGGACCCGACGGACCCCCTGCGGTGGGCGGCGTTCCTGCACGCCGGCCCGTGACCGGAACGGCCGACGGGGACGGCGGCGCGGCGGCGGGCGCGGATGGCCGGCGCCACACTCGTCCCCTCCTTCGTTTTCCAGGGCCTCGCACTCAAGTCACCGCGTCTGTGGTGTTTGTGACAGCACGTGAGGCAGATCACCCGGGAGGCGTGGACTCGGCACGTCGGGGTTCTCCCGGTCGGAGCACGGCCACACGTGCACGGCCGCACGAGCACGGTGGTCCGCGGGCCCGGCCGCACGAGCACGGCCGCCCCGCCGCCCCGCGGTCGCGACCGCACCGATCGAACTCCTCATCGACTCACGGGGACTCGTACTGCCACGATTGCCCCCATGACGCACATCTCCAAGGGCGCCAACATGCTGGTCCCGAACGAGCCTCTCCGGGTGGCGGTCTGCCGTCTCGCCCAGCCCGGCGCCCCTGTGGTGGATGCCTCCGTCCTGCTGCTCGACGCGGCCGGCAAGGTGCGGGGCGACGCCGATCTCGTCTTCTACAACCAGCCGTCGCACCCCTCGGGCACCGTGCGACACCTGGGCGGCGCCGAGGGCGGCGGGCAGCTCGCCGAGTGGTTGCAGCTCGACCTCGACCGCATCGAGCCCGCCGTGCGGCGGGTGCTGATCACCGGGTCCTGCGACGGTGGCACGTTCGGATCGGTGCCCGGCCTGTCCCTCCAGGCGTCGACGGTGGCGACCGGGGCGCCGGTCGTGACGTACGCGGTGCTCGACGCGTCGACCGAGACGGCGTTCGTGCTGGGCGAGTTCTACCGTCGCGACGGCGCCTGGAGGTTCCGTGCGGTGGGGCAGGGGTACGCCACCGGACTCGCCGGGCTCGCCACGGACTTCGGCATCGTGGTGGACGACGCGGCGCCGCAGGGCGGATCGCGGGACTCGGCGACCGGGGCGCCGGGCAGTGCGCAGGGGGCGCCCCCGCCGGTGCCGCGGTTCGCGATTCCGCCGTACGCGCCGCCGGGACACGCCGCCCCGCCACAGCACACGGCGCCACAGCAACACACTGCCCCACCACAGCAGACGATCCCGCAGTACGCCCCACCGGCACACGCCGCCCCACCACAGCACACGGCGCCGCAGCCGCACTACGCGCCACCGCCCTACGCACCGCCGCGACACACCCTCCCACCCCAGCACACAACGCCGCAGCAACACGTCGCCCCACCCCAGGCCGCGACGCCACACCACCAGCACCCCGTCCCGCCCCAGGGCACGACTGCGACGCGGCACCCCGTCCCGCCCCAGGACGCCCGGCCGGTCTCCTTCGGCCCCGAGTTCCCCGCGTATGTCCGCCGTGGTCGCGGCAACGACGTCCTCACCGTCGATGTGCCGCTGCCCGCGGGCCCGGTGCTCGTCGAGGCCTGGCACCAGGGCGACGGCTACTTCTGTGTGCACACCCTGGACCAGCGCAACAAGGACGACGAGCTGCTGTTCAACAGCACCCTCACGGACTTCCGCGGCCGTGCCCCGGTCGAGCAGCGCGGCGACCGTCCGCTGCGGCTGCACGTGGAGGGCGACAACGACTGGACCATCGTCGTCCAACCCATGTCCGCGGCCCGTGAACTGGGCACCGCGCTTCAAGGGTTCGGCCCCGAGGTGCTCACGTACAGCGGACCCGTCGCCGATCTCGATGTGCACTTCGCGGGCGACGAGGACGAGAGCGGCTGCTTCACCATCTACACCGCCCCGCCCGGCAACGTGCATGACGACAAGCGCGACCTCCTCGTCAACGAGATCGGCCCGCTGCGTCAGACCGCGCCGCTCACCGAGGGGCCGATGATCCTGATCCTGGACGCCGAGGGTCCCTGGACGCTCGGGGTGCGCCCGCTGGCCCTCCCCGACCCCGTGACCGCCCGGGCCACCGGCACCTACCAGGGCCGCGGCGACACCACGGTGACCCTCGTCAATCCGGCCCCCGGCCGGGCCGCGCTGCTCGAATACGAGATCCGGACCACCAACGGCTGGGGGTACCACGCGGAACTCCTCGACGAGTACGACGAGAAGGAGCCCTTCCTGGAGGCCCGTAACGACGGCGACCGCGGCCGTGTCGTCGTCTTCCGCGAGGGTGAGCCCGAGCTGCGGATACGGCTTTCCGGTGTCGCCGACTGGACCCTGCGGCTGCTCTCGCTGGACCAGGCCCCGCCGTTCACCGATCGCGCGGAGGGCCACGGCAGGGCCGTCTTCCGGTACGCCGGTCCGCCCACGCTGCTCACTCTGCAGCGCCTCACCTCCGGGGACGACTGGCTGACGGTGCACACCGTGCACCCCACAGGCAGGACGGCGATCTGCGCCCAGGCCGGTGCCCGCCGCCCGGTGCTCGGCCCGGTCTGGGTGACCGAGGCCGGTGAATGCCTGATCAGCGTGCGCACGACGCCGGAGACCGGCTGGCGGATCGGGCTGGAGCCGCTGAGCGGCGCCACGTCGTTCGACCGGAAGGTCTCGGGTCGTGGCTACTCCGTCGTCCGCTACACGGGAGCCGAGACGGACCAGTTGCTGGCGCACGACCCGCGCGGCGGTGCCGCCCTCGTGGTCGTCTGGCAACTCGACGGCCGGCTGCAGCCGGTCCGGCGCTTCGCGGCGTCCCCCGGCCTGTACCACCTCCCACCGGGCTTCCTGCAGATCAGGACGGGCACCACCTGGGCCCTGGAGCGCGACGGCTGACCTTCCGGGGCCCGCGGCGACAGGCCGGCGCTTGTTCCCGCGACTGCCGGACCGAGCGGTTCCGCGGCCCACTCCCTCGCTCCGCGGCGCGCCGCGGAGCGACCAGGACGCGGGAGAGGCCCGAGAGGGTTGCAAGGCCGGTCTACGATGGGCGAGTTTCATGATCAACCCCCCCCACAGGAGAGCACGTGATATCCCTGAAGCACACCGCCGCGCGCGCGACCGTTCTCAGACGAGGCACCGTCGTCGCGACCGTTCCCGTCGCCCTCGCCGCGCTGCTGGCGACCGCGGGGGCGACGGCGGCCGCGACGCCCGGCTCCGCCGGTGTCGGCGATCCCTACTTCCCGCTCGCCGGCAACGGCGGCTACCACGTCGCCCACTACGACCTGAACCTCCGTTACGAGCCGCGCAGCCACCACCTCGACGGCAAGGCGGTCCTCACCGCCCGCGCGACCCAGCGGCTCGCCCACTTCAACCTCGACCTGAAGGGGCTGAAGGTCACCGGCGTCACGGTCGACCACACCAAGGCGAGCTTCCGGCGCGACGGCCAGGAACTCGTCGTCACCCCGCGCGCCGCACTGCGCAAGGGCCACACGTTCCGCGTCGCCGTCACCTACCGGGGCGTCCCCAAGCCGGTCACCGACCCGGACGGCTCCAAGGAGGGGTGGCTCCGCACCGACGACGGGGCGTTCGTCGTCGGGGAACCGCAGGGCGCCATGGGCTGGTTCCCGGCGAACAACCACCCCAAGGACAAGTCCTCGTACGACTTCACCATCACCGTCCCCGAGGGACACACCGCCGTGGCCAACGGCGTCTACCGCGGCAAGCGCACCGCCCACGGCCGCAGCACCTTCCGCTGGCGCCAGTCCGAGCCGATGGCCGCCTACCTGGCCACCGCCACCGTCGGCAAGTTCAAGGTCGAACAGCACACCACCCGCGACGGCATCAAGATCTTCAACGCCGTCGACCCCCGCGAGGCCGCGGCCGCCGCGCCCGTGCTGAAGAAGCTGCCGTCCGTCCTGGAATGGGGAAGCGGGCTGTTCGGGCGCTACCCCTACCGTTCCGCGGGGTCCATCGTCGACCACGCGCCGGACGTCGGATACGCGCTGGAGACCCAGACGCGGCCCATCTACCCCTCGGCCCCGGATGTGAGCACCCTCGTCCACGAGAGCGCCCACCAGTGGTTCGGCAACTCGGTCTCCCTGACCAGTTGGAAGGACATCTGGCTCAACGAGGGCTTCGCCACCTACGCCGAATGGCTCTACAGCGAGCAGCACGGCGGCCCGAGGGCCCAGAAGTTCTTCGACGAGCTGTACGCCCGCCCCGCCGGCGACGAGCTGTGGGCCTTCCCGCCCGGTGCCCCCGGCAGCGGCGCGAAGATCTTCGAGACCCCGGTCTACGCCCGTGGCGCCATGGCGCTCCACCAGCTGCGCAAGGCCGTCGGCGACCGGGTGTTCTTCCGGATCGTGCGCGCCTGGGCCACCCAGCACCGCCACGGACACGGCACCACCGCCCAGTTCACCGCCCTGGCCGAACGCAAGTCCGGCAAGGACCTGGACAAGCTGTTCCGCACCTGGGTTCACACCTCGGGCAAGCCCGCGGTGGCCCCGAAGGGGTGACGGCGGACGCCGACACACCCGTGTCACCGCCCTCGCCACGGGTGGCGGCGGTGACACGGACCCGGGCATGCCCCAGGTCTGCCCACTGATGTGCTGACTCCGGCCGTTCGCGCGGTCTCTCACACGGGCCCGCCCCCGCGGCGCGGAGCGGCGCGCCCTCGTCCCTGCCCGTCGGCCGATCACCCGCTCTCCACCGCGCGGCCGAGTGTCGGCCGACACGGCAGGAGTTCCGCCCGGCGGGCGGGCGTCATGGCGTCTTCATAGCGACTTCATGGCGTCTTCAGATAGGTGTCGAGCGCGGCCGCGCCGGCCAGCATCGCCAGACCTCGCGCCGTCAGCCGGCCGCGCCACTCCCGCAACGTCGCCTGCAGCGGCTCCGGTCCGCCCGCCGTCCGGACCTGCTCCAGCACCCGCGCGATCTGCTCCAGCCCATGGCCGCCCCGCCGCAGTTGGTGCGCCAGCAGAACGTCACGCACGTCCACGGTGGTATAGACGCGGTAGCCGGTGTGCGGGTCGCGCCGCGGCACGATCAGCCCGGCTCGCTCCCACTTCCGCAGCGTCGCCGGCCGGATGCCGAGCCTGCGCGCCAGCGGCCCGATGAACGTCACGCCCGGCCCCACCTCAGGTGACGGCGCCAGGTCGCGCGGCGACCCCGGTTCGCCCAGCGCCCCTTCCACGGCCTCCAGCGTGCTCCGGTCCCCGGCCAGCTGCGCGTGGCTCTCGTCGATCAGTCGCAGCGCCTCCTCGGTCGCGCCGCCGTTCACGGCCCGCATGATCGCCCCCGCGGTCGCGTGGCCGTGCGCGGGTATCAACGCCAGGAAGGTCCGCAGGGCCGCCGCATGGCGCGGAGCGTAGACGCGGTAACCGTGTGGCGAGCGCTCGGCCGGCGGCAGAATCCCCGCCTCCTCGTAGTTGCGCACCGCCTGCGTGGACAGGCCGTGCTCACGCGCCAGATCGATGGGCCGCAACCGCATGTTGAAGCTCTGTCCTTGTCTGCAGGCGGAAAATGCCGCCGAAGTTTACATCGAGGGTTCAACGATACGGTTGAAGCCATGACGGCCTCGATACGGGATGCCGCCCGCCCCTTCACCGGCGGCGCCCTCACCGCGCTCCTGTCCCCCACCACCCGCCTGCTCGGCCTCGGCGAGCCCACCCATGGCGTCGAAGCCTTCCCCGAGCTGCGCAACGAACTCTTCCGTCACCTGGTCGCACACGAGGGCTACCGCTCGATCGTCATGGAGAGCGACTGCCTGGCGGCCCTGACCGCCGACGCGTACGTCGTCGACGGCATCGGCACCCTCGACGACGCGATGAGCCTCGGCTTCAGCCACGGCCTCGGCGCCTCGCCCGCCAACCGCGAGCTTCTGCGCTGGATGCGCGCCTACAACGAACAGCGCCCGCGGCACGAGCGGCTTCGCTTCTACGGATTCGACGGCCCTCTGGAGATGACCGGCGCCGCCAGCCCCCGCGCGGCCCTGACCGCACTGTACGACTACCTCGCCGCCCACCTCGACCTGCCCTGGAGTCTCGATACCCTCGACGGGTTGCTCGGCCCCGACGAGCGCTGGACCGACCCGGCCGCCCTGATGGACCCCACCCGGTCCGTCGGCCGCACCCCCGAGGCCGGGGAACTGCGCCTGATCACCGACGATCTGCGTGCGGTGTTCACCTCGCACGCCCCGCATCTGGCGAACGCCACCTCCCCCGACGACTTCTGGCGCGCCGATCTACAGGCCCGCACCGCCTCCGGGCTCCTTCGCTACCACTCCGGGCTGGCCGACACCGCGCCCACCCGGGTCGGCGCGCTCATGGGCCTGCGCGATGCGATGATGGCCGACAACCTCGACGCCATCGTCCACCGCGAGGCCCGTCGCGGCCCCACCCTCGCCTTCGCCCACAACGGCCACCTGCAACGTGACAAGAGTCGGACGCGGTTCGCCGACCTGCCGGTCGAGTGGTGGAGCGCGGGCGCCGTCATCGGCACCCGCCTGGGCGACCGGTACGCCTTCGCCGCCACCACCTTCGGTGCCCGCGGCTCCGACGTCCCCGACCCTGACACCCTCGAAGGGCGACTGTCCGCCCTGCCCCACGACCGCGCCGTCATCGACCCCGGCCGTCTCGCCGCGGCCCTCGACCGGCGGCCGACGCCCCGCGTCCCGGCCGACCACACCTACTCCGCCCTCGACCCGGCCACCCTCGACCAGTTCGACGCCATCGTCTTCGTCAGGGACATCTGAGGGTGGGGCACCGCCGCCTCGTCCTAGCAGGACCACGGCCCAGATGGGTCATCGCCATGTCCGTTGGTCGCAGGGTGCGTAACGTCGTCTCCGTCCGTCACGGCCTGCCCGCCGGCGCCTTTGATCGCGCTTCCACCTTGGCGGGGTCGAACTCGACGTACTCGACGACCGCGCCACCGGGGTGGCGGATCGTCAGATTCCGCCCGGTCGGGACGGTGTTGGGGCCGTCGAGCGTCTGGCCACCCTGGCGCGCCACCACCGTGAAGACGTCGTCGAGGTCCTCGACGATGACGGTGGCCTGCACATCGCGGAACGGAGCCAACGCCTGCTCGGTTCCCGCCACGAGCAGGAAGCCGCCGATCGCCGCCAGCTCGACGTCCCGATACATGAAGCGCAGCCCCGACTCGGCGCCGGTCAGGGCCTCGAAGGTCGGGAGAGCGACGTCCAGGTCGTCGACGTACACGCGGGCGTAGGTAGAGACAACTGCCATCAGGCCACCCCTTGATCATTTCGATGATCCCGAAATATGGAAATGATCGTATGCGGGGTTGGCTACGATGCCAAGCACCGATGGCCGACGGGGAGTGTGGGATGCGATCGCTGACTCAGCCGGAGACGGCGGACCTGGATCTGGTCTCCGTGCTACACGCACTCAGCGACCCGGTCCGGCTGGAACTGGTGTGCCTCATGGCATCCCACGGCGAGGTGTCGTGCAGCCCGGAAAGCGTCGACATCCCACGCTCCACGCTGTCCAACCACTGGCGCGTCCTGCGGGAGTCGGGTCTGACGTGGACGCGCTCCGAAGGCAAGGCGCGTTACATGACGTTGCGCCGCGATGATCTGGAGACACGCTTTCCCGGCGTGCTGACGGCCATCCTGGCCGCCGCCGGCTCGCCCGCGCGCGAGTGATCCGCCCACGCCTCCTCGGTACTCCGAGCGGGCGATCGGATCTCGCCGCCCGGTCCGTGACCACGACGCGGAGCGGGGTCCGCCTGATCCACTGCGGATCAGGCGGACCCCGCTCCACCCCATGGGACATCGGTACGGGTCAGCTGCCCAGCACCGTGCCGAACTCGCCGTTCGGGTCCGTGACTCCGAAGGACTTCGCGCTGAACGAGGTGGCGTGAGAGGTCGTCAGACCGCTCGCCGAGCCGCGCAGCACCCAGTCCGAGCCGTCCACGCCGGCCTTCGTCGCGCCGGCGAAGACGTCCTCGCCGCGCGCGGCGACAGCCACGTCCGCCTTGCCGTTGCCGTTGACGTCGATCACACGGACCGCGGAGCCGAACCAGTCATACGCCTCCGACGCCCCGGGCACACCACTGGTGGCCTGGTGGAATGCCTGGGCTCCGGTGCCGGTGAGGCCGCTCGCCGCTCCCTTGAACAGCACGACCTCGCCGGTCTGGGTGACGCCGTCGACGGTCTCGCCCGGGGCGCCGGCCACGACGTCGGCGTAGCCGTCGCCGGTGACGTCGCCGACGGCCACGGAGGCGCCGAGGCGGTCACCGTTCTCGTTGGCGCCGGGCACACCCGCGGTGTTCTGGTCGAGCTTGGCGGTGCGGTGGGCGGCGAGCCCGTCCGCGCTGCCGTACCGCACGTAGACGTAGCCCGCGGCGGTGTACGACCAGCCCTGGCCGGTGACCAGGTCGGTGTAACCGTCGTGGTTCACGTCGCCCGCGGCGGCGGAGAAGGTTACGTCGTCCTCGTCGCTGATGCCGGAGTTGGGCACCTGGAGGGTCTTCTCCCGGACCACCTTGCCGTCGGCGTCGGCGGCGTAGACGGCGGCGAACTGACAGCCGTAGCCGTCGCAGTCCTGCGGGCCCGTGGTCGCGAGCTGGACGCGGCCGGTGCCCCGGAAATCGCCCGCGGTCAGCGTCGTGTACTGGTCCTCCTGACCGCTGAGCACGGGCGTGGGCGTGGCGGTACGGGTGAAGCCGTTCCCGAACGTCCACAGATCGTGATCGGAGACCGCGGCGAGCTGCGCGCGGCCGTCGCCGTCGAAGTCGCCGACCGCGACCTGGTGGCCGAACCGCTTGGTCCATGCCTCGGGGTCGGAGGCGAGCGGGTTGCCGACCGCGACGCCGCCCTGGGTGAGGCCCTTCGCCCCGCCCCACAGGACGGTGACGCTGCCGGTGGTGCGAGAACCGGACAGCGTCTCCCCCTCGGCTCCGACCACGAGGTCGGTGTACCCGTCGCCGTCGAGGTCACCAGTGGCGTAGGAGCTGCCGAAGCGGTCCGCGTTCTCGGCGCCGCCCGGAACTCCGGACGAGTTCTGGGTGAGGGTCACCGAACGGGTGGGGGACACACCGTCGGCGGAGCCGTAGGTGACGGTCACCGAGCCGGCACCGGTGGAGCCACCGACGGTGGCCCCGGGGCTGGCCACGACGAGGTCGGCGATGCCGTCGCCGTTGAAGTCGCCGGGCTTGGCGGTGACCGCGCTCGCGGTAGGGGCGAGGGCCACAGACAGGCCGGCCGCCGCGGTGACGACGGTGATGGCGACAGCCGAAGTACGTATCCGCAAAACTGCTCCAGTCTCAGGGCGAAGAAGGAGCTGGGGGCTCGCTTCCGCCCGTACGACGCCCCAGGTGAAGGGATGGTTGCACGCCGGCGCACAGGCAGTGAACGTCACACCGGGCGGATGCGCCTGCTCACGGTCGGCCGGGCGGGGATCCGTGGGGACGGAAGCCGTGGACAAGGGATTCCCCGGGAGGAAGACCGTCACCGCACAGGTCGGCGCGCCGATGCCCGGGGCGGGCGATGACCGGGCCGGGGCCCGGTCATCGACGAGAACGGGCGTGCGCCGTCGCCATGACCGCCCACGCCCCGACGCCGGCGTTTCAGCCCGCGCGCAACGCTTCGAGCAGGCGCGCCAACGCTGCCTGGGTGTCTGCCAGGTCGTCCGAGGACGACGAGGAGGCCAACCACAGGGCCGCCTCGTTCATCGCCCCGGACAACAGGTGTGCCAGCGGGGCCACCGGCTGCGGAGCGATCACCCCTGATTCGACGAGGACGGTCAGGGCCTCGCCGAGGTGGCGGGCCGAGTTCGCCTCGTCCATCGACCGCCACTCACTCCACCCCAACACCGCGGGCCCGTCGACAAGCATGATCCGCTGAACGTCCGGAGCGGTGGTCGCGGCGAGGAACTCCTGACAGCCGACCGTCAACCGCAGCCACGGGTCGTCGTGAGCGTCCGCGGCCGCCGCCACCCGCTCGCCCACCTCCCGCTGCACCGTTTCCAGGACCGCGCGGAACACGGCGACCTTGGAGTCGAAGTGGTGGTAGAGCGCGCCCTTGGTGACCCCGGCCGCGCTGACGATCTGGGACAGGCCGACCGCGCCATACCCGTGCTCGGCGAAGAGGCGCCGCCCCTCCAGCAACAACGTCCGCCTGGTCTTCTCGCGCTGACGCGCCCTGACACCCTGTCGCACCGTCTCGCCTCGCCCACCTATTGGCATACCGATGGTATGTGAACTACCTTGTTCGCATACCGATGGTATGTGAAGGGTGGTTCCCATGAAACTGACCGGCTTCTATCCCGTGATCGGCACCGCGCGACTGAAGGAGTCCCACGACTTCTACACCCGACTGTTGGGCTTCGAGACCACCTTCGCGGCGGATTGGTACGTCAGCCTGCGCCGACCGGGAGAACCCTCGTACGAGCTCGCGCTCATCGACCCCACACACCCCACCCTGCCCGAGGGACATCGCGTCCCCGCTCGGGGGTTGCTCCTCAACTTCGAGGTCGAAGACGTGGACGCCGAGTGGGACCGGCTGGTCGTCCGCGAGGGACTGACGCCACACCTCGCGCTGCGCAGCGAGGACTTCGGGCAGCGTCACTTCATCGTCGCCGATCCGAACGGGATCCTCATCGACGTGATCACGCCCATCGAGCCGACAGCTGAATACGCCGACCAGTACCTCAACGCCTGAGGACCGAGCGCTTCAGTCGGTCGGGCAGGCCGACTGAAGCGCTCACCGAGCGGCGGCGCCCATGAGCTCCGGCGATGGGGGCCACGGGAAACGGGAGCCTCACACTCGTTCGCCGTTCGGTTTCCGCGCGCCTCCTCGGGCGCAGTATCGAGAGAGGGACAGAGCGGAGGGGGAGACCATGACCGTGATCGTCGGGCTCGTACACCACGGGAGGGTGCACCTGGGCGGGGACTCCGCGGGTGTCGCCGGACTCAGTATCGCCGTGCGCCGGGACCCGAAGATCTTCCGTAACGGTCCTTATGCCATGGGTTTCACCACCAGCTTCCGCATGGGCCAACTGCTGCACCACGCGTTCAAGGCGCCCAAGCCCAAGGGCGACCTGGACCGGTTCATGACCACCGTCTTCGTCGACAGGCTGCGCACCTGTCTCAAGGCCGGCGGCTGGTCGCGCAAGGACTCCGAGCAGGAGCAGGCCGGGACGTTCCTCGTCGGCATACACGGCCGCCTGTTCGCCGTCTACGACGACTACCAGATAGCCGAGCCCGCCGACGGATACACGGCCGTGGGATGCGGAGGCGAACTCGCCCTCGGGGCCCTGCACGCCACCGCGGGCCTGGGACTCAAGCCACGTGAGCGTCTGGCGCGGGCTCTCGCGGCGGCCGGCCACCACAGCGCCGGGGTCTGCGGGCCGTTCAGTTATGTCACCGCGCGAAAGCGCCCCTCCTGAGCCGGAGCGCCCTTCCCCCCTCCATGGCGGGTGCGCGGCGGAGCGCGGCGGACCGTAGGGTCGGCATGTGACGACGGAAGCGAACGCGAGTACGACCCGACCGCTGTACGGGTGCATGGGCCTGGGCGGCACATGGGGGCCCGAGCCCTATGGTGCCGCGGAGATCGGGGTCGCGGAGGCGGCGATCACCGCGGCGCTGGAGATCGGGATCACCACCTTCGACCACGCGGACATCTACCGCCACGGGAAGTCCGAGGCGGTCTTCGGTGAACTCCTGACCCGCGACTCCGGGCTGCGCGGGCGGATCACCCTTCAGACGAAGTGCGGGATCCGCCTGGCGGACGGTGAGCGCCCCGGCATCTACGACCTGCGCGGCAAGACCATCCTGCGCCGGGTCGAGGAGAGCCTGACCAGGCTGCGCACCGACGTGATCGACGTGTTGCTGCTGCACCGGCCGGACCCGCTCGCGGACCCCGACGACATCGCCGAGGCCCTGACCGCCCTGCACACCCAGGGCCTGGTGCGCCGGTTCGGTGTCTCCAACATGGGGGCGGCGCAGATCGCGGCGCTCCAGGCCCGGCTGCGGCTGCCGCTCGTCGCCAACCAGTTGGAGATGAGTCTGCGCCAACGCGACTGGGTCGAGGCCGCGGTCCTGCTGAACACCTCCGCGGGCGCGGCCAACGGCTTCCCCTTCGGCACCCTGGAGTACTGCCGCGACCACGGCGTACAGCTACAGGCCTGGGGCGCGCTGGCCCAGGGCCGATTCACCGGACTTCAGGAGTCACCCCAGGAGCGGGCGACCGCCGAGCTGGTCGCGGAGCTGGCCGCGGGCAAGCAGGTGACCCCGGAGACCGTGCTGCTGTGGTGGCTCCAGCGACACCCGGCCAGGATCGCGCCGGTGATCGGCACTGCCGACCCGGGGCGGATCCGGGCCTGCCGCCAGGCGGTCGACCAGCCGCCGGGGTTGGACCACGAGGAGTGGTACGCCCTCTGGCTCACCGCGCGCGGCAAGCCGCTCCCGTAGCCGGGTCAGCAGAGGAGCACCGCATTCGCGCTAGTGTGCGCCCGTGAGCCTTCATGTCGTCATAGGATTCGGGCCCGCCGGGGCGGCCACCGCTCGGCTGCTGGCCGAGCAGGGTCACCCGGTTCGGGTCATCACCACGTCGGGCCGAAGCCCGGAGCCCGGCATCGAGCATGTCGCCCTGGACGCGAGGGACAGCGGGCGACTGGTCGAGGCGGCGCGGGGCGCGGCCGCGATCTACAGCTGTGCCGCACCGCCCTACCCTCGCTGGGCGAGTGAGTGGCCGCCGCTGGCCTCGTCGGTCTGCGCGGCGGCCGAGGCGACCGGGGCCGTTCTGGTCATGCTGGGCAACCTCTACGGCTACGGCCCGGTGGACGGTCCCATGACGGAGAAGCTGCCGCTCGCGGCGACCGGCCCCAAGGGGAGAGTGCGCGCCGCCGTCTGGGAAGAGGCGCGCACGCTGCACGAGCAGGGGCGCGTCACGGCGGTCGAGGTGCGGGCCTCGGACTTCTTCGGGCCCGGCGTGACCGATGGCGGGCACCTGGCCGCACGGGTCATGCCACGACTGCTGCGCGGCAAGCCAGTCGCCACGCTCGGGGATCCGGACGCCCCGCACAGCTGGAGCTATCTGCCCGATGTGGCCAGGGCCCTGGTCGAGGTCGCGGGCGAGGAGCGGGCGTGGGGACGGGTCTGGCACGTCCCCACGGAACCCGCGCTGTCTCCCCGGGAGATGGTCGACCGTCTTGCAGCCCATTCCGGAACGGGGCCGGTCGCGGTGCGCAGGCTCTCGCCGGCCGTGCTGGGCGTCGCCTCGCTCTTCTCCCCGCTGATCCGCGAACTCAGGGAGATCCGCTACCAGTTCGACCGTCCGTTCGTGGTGGATTCACGAGCCTACGAAGCGGAGTTCGGGTCACGAGCCACTCCCCTCGACGAGCAGGTGAAGGCGACGGTGGACTGGTGGCGGGAGCGACTGGCCACCACGGGCTGACCTGCCCGCCAGGTCTGACGCACTGTCACTCTCCGCGTCGGGCGCCGCCCTCGCGCCGCCGGGTGGATCAGGCCAGCAGGCGCCCGCTGTGGGAGAGACGGCGCGCCGTGGCCAGGAGGGCATGGATCTGGGGGCCGACCTGCTCGATGTCGGTCACGGGTGTCTGGAACGGCAGCCGGACGTCGTGATGGGTGCGGGGGTATTCGAGGCGCAGGGTCATGCCGTACCGGTCCATCGCCACCGGGAGGGCGCGCAGCAGTCCACTGCCGGGATGGGGGCGGACGAGGCGCAGCAGCAGGGGCAGGAGTTCGCTGTGGTCGTCCATGAGGTGGGTCAGCATGTCCGCTTCGCTGGTCGCGATCGGGTCGAGTTCGGTGGCCTCCAGGGCGTGGAGGGTGACGTATGCGCGCCCCTGGGCGTCTTCGAGGACCGCCTGGCCGAACTCCACGCAGGCGCTCTCCGTGGCCTCCGCGCGATAGGTGTCGGTCAGCAGTCCGGTCACCGTGACGCGGGCGCGCAGGCGGTCGCGCACCGGCGTGGGGGCGATGTCGGTGAGCTCCAACCGGACCGGGACGCGGGGGGTCGTCGGGGCATCGACGCCCTCGGACGGCGCGCGCAGGTGGAAGTGTCCCATCGCCCCCATGCCGTCGAGTCGGCGCACTTCGGTGTGCGTGCCGTCACTCACCACGGTCATCGAATGGGCGGCGGCCAGGATCGACCGGACGCGTTCGGCGGCGGTCGGCGTTGCGGCACGGGCGGGGAAAGGACGCATCCGGGGACTCCAGGCGCGGGTAGGGAGACTGGACGGGGAGACCAACCATTACTTAGGTAAGCCTAACCTAATCCGAACGCCTCCGGGTGGGCCGGGCGCGTTCCGGTCCGGGGCGGCCACCGCGGTCGGCGTCAGCCATCGCCCGCCTCGCCGTACCGGCTGAGCAGTTCCGCGCCGATGCGGGCGAGGTGGTCCTGGACCGAGCGGGGTTCGAGAACGTCGACGAGGGCGCCCCAGCCCGCGAGTTGGCGGGCGAGGTCCAGTGGGGTGGGGGCGGCGACGCGGACCCGGAGCCGCTGCCCGCCGACCGGTCCCTCGGCGTGGCAGTGGCGTCCGAAGCGGTCGCGCAGGATCGGCAGATACCGCTCCTCGATCAGCACGGTCGCCCAGGTGCGGGCGCGCCGCTGCTCGATCTCCTCGACGACCTCCGCCCAGACGGCGGCCAGGGCCAGGTCCTCGGGGCGTTCGGCGGGCTGCTCGGTCGGCTCGGCCCGCAGGATCCGGTCCACCCGGAAGGTCCGCCGCCCGCGCTCGGTGCCGGCCAGGAGGTACCAGGTGCCGTCCTTGTCGATCAGGCCCCACGGGTCGACCAGCCGTACCGTCGACTCCTGGGCGCGACCGGCATAGCTCAGCCGAACCTTACGGCGACGGACCACGGCGCTCTGCAACAGTTCGACCGTCGCCGGCCGGGGCCGGTCGCGCTCACCCCATCGGACAGGGTCGATCACGGTCGCGTCGGTGGCGGCTTCCGCCTCCGCCCGGAAGGTGTGGGGCAGCGCCGCGAGCAGCTTGCGCAGCGCCGACTTGACCTCGTTGGACACCGCCGCGCCGGGGCCGACCAGGAGGAACAGGGCGCGCGCCTCGACCGCGGTCAGTCCGCTGAGGTCGGTCCTGGCACCGCCGACCAACGACCAGCCGCCCCCGCGGCCGGGCTGCGGATACACCGGCACCCCCGCCGCGGAGAGCGCCTCCAGGTCTCGGCGGGCCGTGGCCACCGAGACCTCGAGCTCGACAGCCAGCTCGGCGGCGGTCACCCGGCCCCGCTGCCGCATCAGCATCAGGACGGCCACCAGACGATCGGCGCGCATGACTCCGCATTCCCCCGTAAAAGTGCTCAGTAGATGAGCACTTTAGATCGGAGGATGGATGACGTCACCCACCGAGAGAGGGAGAACCACCCGATGCTGCGAGGACTCACCACCGTCAGCCTCTTCGCCGACGACGTCGCCGCTGCCGCCCGCTGGTACACCGAGGTACTCGGGGTCGAGCCGTACTTCACCCGCCCCCTCGGGGAGCAGGAGCTCGCCTACGTGGAGTTCCGCCTCGGGGACCACCAGCACGAACTGGGCATCATCGACAGCCGCTTCGCGCCCGGACCCCGCCCGCAGCACCCCGGCGGCGCGGTGACCTACTGGCACGTGGACGACGTCGAGGGCGCCTTCGAGCGACTGCTCTCCCTGGGCGCCACCGTGTACGAGAAGCCGATCGAGCGTGGGCCCGGCTTCGTCACCGCCTCCGTGGTCGACCCCTACGGGAACGTGCTCGGCGTCATGTACAACCAGCACTACCTGGACATGCTGAGCCGTTGACAACCGCGCCTCGCCGGCGGCGCGTTGCGAACCTAAGGGCCCTAGGTTATAACTAGACCTCCTAGAAATGATCTAGTGGCCCTAGGCCAACCGGGAGGGCGCATGGCGCGGGCGGGGTTGACGGCGGAGCGGGTGACCCTCGCGGGCGCCGAGTTGGCGGACGAGGTGGGGCTCGACCAGGTGACCATGTCTCAGGTGGCGCGGCGGCTCGGTGTGAAGGACGCGAGCCTCTACACACATGTGCGCGGTCTGGAGGATCTGCGCGGACGGATCGCGCTGCTGGCGGCGGACGAGAAGACCATCCGTATCGCGGAGGCGACCGCCGGGCGGGCGGGCAAGGACGCGCTGGTCGCGTTCGCCGACGCCTGGCGGGAGTACGCCCACCGGCATCCGGGCCGCTACGCGGCGACGCAGGCGTCGATCCGGATCGACCCCGAGCTGGCCGCGCAGGCTCCCGGACCACGGCGCGCGGTCGAGCTGACCTACGGCATGCTGCGCGGCTACGGACTGGCCGAGCCCGACCTGACCGACGCGGTCCGGTTGCTGCGCAGCGCGTTCCACGGGTTCGTCGCGCTGGAGGCCGCGGGAGGGTTCGCGCACGCGCGTTCGTCGCGGCACTCCTGGGTCCGCGCCCTCGACGCCCTGCACACCCTCCTGGAGCACTGGCCCCCGTCCCGAGAAGGAGAATCCTCATGACCGAGCCGACCACCGGCAGCCTGCGCGTGAACGGCGCCACCCTGCACTACGAAGTGCGGGGCCGGGGCCCGCTCCTGCTGCTGATCCCCGGAGGGGCGGGCGGCGCGGCCTCCTTCGACGGCATCGCCGACGACCTGGCCGCCGAGTACACGGTGGCGACCTACGACCCGCGCGGGATGTCCGGAAGCACGCTGGACGACTCCGAGGCCGAACAGCGTGTGGCGGAGCACGCCGACGACGCCTTCCGGATGCTGGACATGCTGTCGCCGGGTGAGCCCGCCCGGGTGTTCGGCGTCAGTTCGGGCGCGATCGCCGCCCTGCACCTGCTCACCACCCGTCCCGAGCGCGTCGAACGCCTCGTGGCGCACGAGCCGCCGGTGGTGGAGGTCCTGCCGGACGCCCACGAACACCGCGCGCTCCTCGCGCGCGTACAGGAGACGTTCCGCGCGCAGGGGCTCATGCCGGCGATGGCCGTGTTCGCCGAGGGGATGAGGAAGGACGGCGACACCACGGCCGGCGACACCACCGAGACCGAGCCGAAGGGCGAGATCGAGCTGCCGCCCCAGGCGGCGGCACGGGCCGAGCGGACGATGGCGAACCTGCCGTACTTCGTCGGCCGCATCGTGCCCGTCTTCATGGCCTACGCCCCGGACATCCACCGGCTGGAGGCGCTGTCGGACCGGCTCGTGCTCGCCGGCGGCCGGGAGTCCCACGGGGAGTTGCCGTACCGTCCGGCCGCTTTCCTGGCCGAGCGTCTCGGCACGGAGTTGCTCCACTTCCCCGGCGGACACACCGGCCTGACCACGCACCCCGCCGAGTTCGGCGAACTCCTTCGGAAGACCTTCCTCGCCTGAGCTCCGGTCCGGGATGCCCGGGTCACCGCTTCCACGCCCGACGAACCGCCGGCGGCCCGACCCTCTCCTCGGGAGGGCAGGCCGCCGACGACTCGCGGAGCGAAATTACAGCGCCCGTTCCAGACGGTCCGCCATCAGCTTGACGAACCGGGCCGGTTCCTTCGGCTGACCCCCCTCGGCGAGCACCGCCAGGCCGTGGAGGAGCTCGGCGGTCTCGGCGAGCTCCGTGCGGTCCTCGCGCTCCCGGTACGCCTGGTTGAGGCCCTTCACCAGCTCGTGCTCCGGATTGAGCTCCAGGATCCGCTTGGCGGTGGGCACCTCCTGTCCCATCGCCCGGTACATGTTCTCCAGGGCCGGGGTCAGGTCGTTCGCGTCGGAGACGACGCAGGCCGGGGAGACGGTGAGACGCGAGGACAGGCGCACCTCCTTGATGTCCTCCTCCAGTCGCTCCTTCATCCAGCCGAGCAGCCCCGCGTACTCCTCGGTCTGCTTCTCCCGCTCGCTGTCGGGGGTGTTCTCGTCCTTGGCGTCGAGGTCGATCTGGCCCTTGGCGACAGAACGCAGCTTCTTGCCCTCGTACTCGCCCACGGCGTCGGCCCACACCTCGTCGACCGCGTCGGTGAGCAGCAGCACCTCGATGCCGCGCTCCCGGAACGCCTCCATGTGCGGGGAGTTCTCGATGCTCTGCCGGGTGTCGCCGGTCAGGTAGTAGATGTCCTCCTGACCGTCCCCCATCCGCTCCACATACTGCTTGAGCGTGGTCGGCTCGGTGTCGTGGTGCGTGCTCGCGAACGACGCGACGGCGAGGATGGCGTCGCGGTTCTCCGAGTCGGTGACCAGTCCCTCCTTGAGGACGGTGCCGAACTCCCGCCAGAACGTGGCGTAGCGCTCCTGGTCCTTGGCCATCATCTCCTTGACCGTGGACAGGACCTTCTTCGTCAGCCGTCGCCGCATCATCTCGATGTGACGGTCCTGTTGGAGGATCTCGCGGGACACGTTGAGCGAGAGGTCCGCCGCGTCGACGACGCCCTTGACGAAGCGGAGGTACGGCGGCAGCAGCGCCTCGCACTCGTCCATGATGAACACGCGCTTGACGTACAGCTGCACGCCGCGGCCGACGTCCCGGGTGAACAGGTCATGGGGGGCGTGCGCGGGGAGGAACAGCAGGGCCTGGTACTCGAAGGTGCCCTCCGCCTGGAGTCGGATCGTCTCCAGGGGTTCGCGCCAGTCGTGGCCGATGTGCTTGTACAGCTCGTGGTACTCGTCGTCGGACACCTCGTCGCGCGGCCGCGCCCACAGCGCCTTCATGGAGTTGAGCGTCTCGGGTTCGGGCGCCTCGTCGCTCGTGTCGGCCGCGCCGGAATCCTCGGGCGCCATCCTGATGGGCCAGGTGATGAAGTCCGAGTACCGCTTGACGATCTCCCTGATCTTCCACGGAGAGGTGTAGTCGTGGAGCTGGTTCTCCGGGTCGGCGGGCTTGAGGTGGAGGGTCACCGAGCTGCCCTGCGGCGCGTCTTCGACCGTCTCCAGCGTGTATGTTCCCTCGCCTCGCGAGGTCCAGCGGGTGCCCTGGCTCTCGCCGGCGCGCCGGGTCACCAGGGTGACCTCGTCCGCCACCATGAAGCCGGAGTAGAAGCCGACGCCGAACTGGCCGATGAGCCCCTCCGCCCCGGCCGCGTCCTTGGCCTCCCGCAGCTCCTGGAGGAACTGGGCGGTGCCGGAGTTGGCGATCGTGCCGATGAGGCGCCCGACCTCGTCGTACGACATCCCGATGCCGTTGTCCCGCACGGTGAGCGTGCGAGCGTCCTTGTCGATGTCGATCTCGATGTGCGGATCGGACACGTCCGCGTCGAGCGAGTCGTCCCACAGCTTCTCGAGGCGCAGCTTGTCCAGTGCGTCCGAGGCGTTGGAGACGAGCTCCCGCAAGAAGACATCCTTGTTCGAGTAGACCGAGTGGATCATCAGCTGCAGCAGCTGACGGGCTTCCACCTGAAACTCGATCGTTTCAGTCGGCATGTTCGCGAATACCTCACAGGTCCTGTCGCCGGAACTGGTGGAAGCCACTGTAAAACACCACGTCAGAGCATTGGTCGGGTAATGGGAGCGGTGGCTGGATCCACACGGCGCGTCCGCGCTCGGGTCGGTCCGAGGACCGACCTCGTGCGCCCCCGGCGCCAGGGGTGATCCGGCCCGGCGGTGGCCGCCCGCCGGTGGCCGCCCGCCGGGACGACGAGCGGCCCTCGGTGCCGGTCTTCCCGGCCGCGGGCGGCCACGAGGGGAACCGGGACCCGCTGAGCTTCGTGGCTACGACAGCCGGTCGGCGACCACGGCTGCCGCTTCCGCGATCAGCTTGTTGTCCGGGGTGGCCTCCTTGGCGTCGCGGTACGAGAAGACCGTCATCACGAGGGGCGCGGCACCCGGGCGCCACACCACGGCCATGTCGTTGCGGGCCCCGTGGTAGGTGCCGGTCCCGGTCTTGTCGCCGACGACCCACCCCTTGGGCATCCCGGCCCGGATGGTCTCGTCTCCGGTGGTGTTCGTCCGCAGCCAGGCGATGAGCTGCGCGCGTTCGGCCTTGGGGAGTACGTCTCCGAGGGTGAAGGCGCGCAGGTTCTCGGTGAACGCGCGCGGCGTGGACGTGTCCCGCTTCTCGCCCGGGACCCAGCTGCTCAGCTCAGGTTCATCACGCACCATCTCGGTGACGTCGTCGCCGAGCTCGGCGAGCGTGGCGTCGAGCGCCTTCGGGCCTCCGAGCTCTTCGAGCAGCAGGTTGGCCGCGGTGTTGTCGCTGTAGCGGACGGCGGCGTCGCAGAGCGCGGTCAGGGTCATGCCGGTCGCCACGTGCTTCTCGCTGATCGGGGAGTTGGGGACCAGTGCGTCCTTGGAGTACCTGATGACCCGTTCCCTCTCGCTTCGGGAGAACTTCCGCAGTACGGCGCCGGCGACGAACGCCTTGAACGTGGAGTTGTAGGCGAACCGTTCGCCGTCGCGGAACGCCACCTCGCGCCCGGTGCCGGTGTCGACGGCGTACACCCCGAGGCGCGCGTGGTACTTCCGCTCCAGCGCTTTGAGTTCGTCGGCGTACGGTCGCTCGTCCCCGCTCGGCCGGGCCTTCGCGTGGGACGAGGACGCGGCGGGTGCCGAGCCGGGGGACTCGTCGTCCCGGCCGCAGGCCGCCAGCGGGGCGACGAGGACGAGCGCGGTGAGCGCGGCGAGAACGGTCCGCCGGGCGCGGGTGTGCTGCATGGGTCCGAACCTCCTGGTCATGGGGGCCATCGGGACCACCCTCGCCCTCGCCCGGCTATGCGGTCCAATGCGCTCAGACGCGTTTCCATGCCGAAGTGGCATAGTGTGTGGATCATGGATCTCGTCGGGGCGTGCCGCGCGTTCGTGAGTGTCAACCAGCACGGCAGTTTCACCGTCGGGGCCGCCGCCGCTCGGATGTCCCAGTCGGTGGCCAGCCGCCGCGTCGCCGCGTTGGAAGAGCGCTTCGGCGAGCCGCTGTTCGAGCGCACATCACGGCGGGCCGTGCTCACCCCGTTCGGCCGCGACATGCTGCCCGCGGCCCGGCAGCTCGTCCAGGCGGCCGATGTGCTGCTGCACGAGGCGGACGCCGCCAAGCGCAAGCCGTGGCGCCTCGCGGTGCCCGGTGTCTGCCCGACGGCCGGCCTCGCCCGCCTCGTCGCCGAGGCGCGCGGCCACGGCGTCACCCTCGACGTCCGCGTGGCGGCGCCGTCCCCACGCGCCGAGCTGCTGCACGCGCAGCAGGTGCGCGCCGCCCTGATCGCCGTGCCCCCGGACGAGGCCACCTGGTCCGTGCCGCTCGGCCTCGCTACCGCCCGGGACCCCGGCGTACGACGGGTCTACCTCGAGACGCTGCGGCTGGGCCGCGCCGACTCCGGCCCGGCCCGCCGTGTCTGGATCCAACCGGAAGACGATGTGCCGCACATCCGCGACCCGCTGACGCGGCTGCGCGACGCGGTGGGCCTGCGGCCGGCCCAGCTCGTCGCCGCGGCTGATCTGACGACCGCCGCAGCCGAGGTCCTCGGTACGGGCGACCTGTTGCTGTGCTCCCCCGCGCAGGCCGTGGAACTCGCCCTGCACTGGCGGCCCGTCGGTGAGACCACGCTCAGCCGGGGGTACGCCCTGGCCGCCGCAGCGGACGGCAATCCCCAGCACATCGAGGCGCGGCTGGGCGACGCCATAGCCCGCTGCCTCGGCGCGGACACCCGTCCGGGCGCCACGGGAGGGACGGCGGCATGAACACCGAGGCACTCCTTCGCGATCTGCGCGCGCGGCTCCACGACGGCGGCCTGCACGGCTGCCTGCTCGTACGGGATCTGCACACGGGGGAAGAGCTGGGGATCGAGCCGGACACCCAGCTGCCTTCCGCGTCCCTGGTGAAGGTCCCGCTCGCGCTGGCGACGGCGGAGCGCATCCGACGGGGCGAGGTGGACGGAGCGACCCCGGTCGAGGTGCAACCGGGGCGGATCACCACGCCCGGCCCGACCGGGCTGAGCCGGTTCCGCCATCCCGCCCGGATCGCGATCGACGACCTGCTGTACCTGAGCACCTGCCTGAGCGACGGTGCGGCCGCCGACGCACTGTTCGAGATCACCCCGCCCGCCCACGTCACCGACATCCTGCATGGGCTCGACCTCCGCGGCATCACCGTCCGGCACCGCACGCACGAGCTGTCCGACACTCCCGTGGAACGCTTCGACGCCGCTCAGGCCCATCTCGCCCACGCCCTCGCCATCGAGGCCGGCACGGGCGGCCGCGGGCACCGGGTGCCCCAACTCGACACCACCCGTGCCAACACCGGCAGCGCACGGGCCTGGGTCGACCTCCTTCAGGCCCTGTGGACTCCGTCGGCGATCCACCCCGACGTGGCCGAACAGGTACGTGGTCTCATGGCCCACAACGTCCTTCGGCACCGGCTCGCCCCGGACTTCAGCTCCGACGCCACGACCTGGTCCTCCAAGACCGGCACCCTCCTGAACCTGCGCCACGAGATCGGCGTCGTCGAGCACTCCGACGGCCAGACCTTCGCCATCGCCGTCCTGACCGAGTCACTCGTTCCGGCCAGCGTCCAGCCCGGCGCCGACGCCCTCATGGCGCAGGCCGCCCGCAGCCTGCGCGACCACCTGCGGCAGCTGTAGCCACCGGGAGCCGGGCTCGGCTCCCGCGGCCGGGAGGCGGGTCTGCGCCGCCGGGGGCGCCGCCCGCCGACTCGATGAGCCGGCACCGTGCGGACTCCACAGCGTGCCCCGAACGGTGCGGCCGCTCCGCCGTACGCCATGGTGCCGTACGGTGGAGCGGCCTCGTCGCCGGGATCGTACGGCTCCTCGTCAGCCGTCCGTCGGGCGGACGGTGTTCATGATCTTCTCGATCTCGGCGGAGGTCAGCGCGTTCGGCACGCCCTGGTCCGCGTAGATCACCCAGCCGTGCCGGGTGCCGTCGGGGAGCTCCTGCGCGATGCTGTGCACGATGGCGGTCGGCGGCACGCACGGGCTGGGCCGGTTGGTCACGGTGACCTTGGCGGTCGCGGTGTAGCCGTCGATGCCGTTCCGCTTCCACGGTCGGGCCTGGCCGACCTCCATCTTCGGCTTGTGTTCCGCACCGCCGTACGCGGCGAAGCCCCAGTTGCCGGCCCAGTTGCGGGCGTTCTCCTGGAGGGTGCCGTCCTTGCCGCCGCCGGTGGTGCCGACGGTGGCCAGCTGGCCCTTGCCCGCCTCACCGAGCGCCTTGGGGTTGGGGGACGACGCGCAGCCGCCTTCCCGGTAGTTGGCGGCGCCGGTCATGACGACGATCGGCTCGCCGGCCTTGTCGATGTACGAGAGGGAAGTGGCCTCGTCGAGGACCTTCCACTGCTCGGACGTGGCGGGGACGTCGTAGCGGAAGTGGTGCTCGGCCCGGGTCTGCGTCTGCCAGCCGGGGACCAGGGGCTGGTCACCGGTGGCGCCCGCAGGGGCGGAGGGCTTCGTCCCGCCCTCGGACGGAGCCTGGGAAGGAGCCGACGACGCGGCCGACGGCTGCTGGGACGTCGCGGCGTCGTCCGCCGGGCCGCCGGTGTCGTCGTTGCACCCGGCCAGGGTGAGGGTCATGCCGAGCGCGGCGGCCGCGAAGAGAGCCTTCTTCTGCTGCAGGTTTTCTGACCAAGACATGACCAAGACCTTAAGCGGTGCCCCTCCTTCCGCTTACCGGGGGCCTCCCCTCCTGGCCATCGACGGAGGCCGTCCGTCGTCGGGGAGCTGGGGCAGGGCCGCGGCCGCCACGTCGACACCCGGCCGGCCGGCCCTAACCTGGCGTCATGACGGATGACCTGAGTTTCCGGGTGGGTGACGTGCTGTCGATCGCCTGCCCGTTCACACCGACCCGGGTGGACCGGGGCTTGCATGGGGATCACCTGTCGTTGGCCTGGCCATGGTGGCGACCGGATCCCGCCAGTGAGTTCTACCACTGGAACGGGATCGTGGGACTGGGAATCGACGCGATCACCTGTGTCTGGAACGAAATGGAACTGTTCCGCACCGACCCGGCGCCGGAGCACCTGAAGTCGGGTGACGTGTGCCGCGTGGGTGTGCCACCGACCGTGGTGCATGTGACCGCCGTCGATCACTTCGACCCCCCGCTGGAGACGGGCTGGCTACCTCGTCCACACCTGTCCGTCGCGCTGCTTCGCCGGGGCCTGTCCTACCGCGAACTGCCCGACGACAGCCATCTCAACGGCACGGGCTACGAGATACATCCGGGTGACGGGACGCCGTTCACCTTCGACCTGCTCTTCCGACCGTACGCGTTCCTCCAGCCGGAGGACGAGGTCGCCGATGCCGCGGGCCGGGCCTGTCGCTTCGACGGCCCCTGGGACTGGTACGCCTTCGACGGCGAGGAGATCTCCGACGGCCCTGCGTGGCCGCTGGCGCTCCTCACCCGCTCTGGGAACGTGCGCACCCCGGCCACCGCCGCGGCGGTGGCCGCGGCCACCGCGACCGGTTCTCATCAGGAGGTGCTCCGGCACTGGACCGGCCTCACCGACGCCACCCCCACTCTCCTCGGCACAGTCGTCCCGAGACTGCGGTGACATGGGACGTCGGCGTGAGACGTCGACGTGAGACGTCGGCTTGGGACGTCGGCGTGGGAGGCCGTCGCCGCACCCGCACCGTTCTCCGAGTACCGTGAGGACGCGAACAGGGCGAGCGGGATGGCCGGGCGGTCAGCGGACGCGGCCGGGGAGGGGCGTGGCATGGGCGCGCTGCTCGACGGCCTCGCCGTCAACCCCGCCGCCCCTGCTGACCTGTTGCTGCGGCTGCTGCGGGAGGAGTACGAGAGCGCCTGGTACGTCCTGGCCTCCCGGCGTGCCTCCTTCCCCGAGGAGGTGACGGCCGCGATCGTCACCCACCCCCACCCGCGGGTCCGCGGCGCCCTGGCCCGCAACCCGTTCGTGGATCCCGAGGTGCGCGGGCTGCTCGTGGACGATCAGGAATGGCTCGTCCGGGCCCGCCTCGTCGGCAGGCCGGACAGGACGCGGCCCGTCCGCCCGCTGCCCGACTGGGTGATCGACCGGATGCTCACGACATACGACCACGACTTCCTGAGCGAGTTGCTGGTGTCCCGGCAGATCCCCTTTCGTCTGCGACGCTCGTACGGCACCCACCCCTTGGCCTCGATCCGGCAGATGGCCACCGGCATGTGGACCCTGCTGTCGGAGGACGAACGGGTGGCGTTGCTCAAGGATCCGCACCCGCGGGTGCGGGCGAGCGCGGAGAGCATGCTGGAGACCGACGACGCGGAGGCGATGGAGCGCCAGCTCGGGCCGCTGCCCGCGCCACGCAACCACGGGACCGGGCTGATCCTCGTCAACTACCGGCTCTCCAGGAACGTCGTCGACTGGCTGCTGCGCGACCCCCACCCCGACAACTCCTGGGTCCTCGCTCACAACCACAGCACTCCGCCGGACGTCGTCGCCGGACTGCTCGCACACCCCGATCCGAAGGTCAGGCTGGAGCTGGCCCACCGCGCCGACCTCGCCCCCGCGCTTGTGGAGACCCTCGCGCGCGACCTCGACCCGCGCGTGCGCACCGCGATCTCCCTACGGCCTGAACTGACCGAGGACGAGCGGGCGGCGATCGACTACACGGCGACCACCGATGAGGAGTTCGGGCCGATCGAACACCATGTCGTCGCGGCCCCCGATCCTGCCGTGTCCGCCGGGTACGCCCGCTCGCGTCACCCGCTGCTCCGACGCCGGGCCGCTCGGGACCCCGCGCTGCCCGCCGAGCTCGTCGTACGGCTCGCGCGGGACGACGACCTGGGCGTCCGGGTGCTGCTCGCCCACAACCACCCGTCGCCGCCGCCGGAGCTGTTGCTGCGCAGCTATCTGGAGCACCGGCGTCCCGCCCGTGATCTGCTCACCGAGCACCTGTGCTTCCCCGTCGCGGGCCTGGGCGCACGCTTCGCGGACGCGGACGCACCCGACGAGCGGCGCCTGGCCGTGCTCGACCCCGGTCTCGCCCCCGGCACCGCCGACCGGCTCACCCGCGACCCCGACCCGGCGATCCGCGCGGGGGCGGCCCGCCATCCCCGGCTGCCGGCCGGGCGGCTGCTCGCCCTCCTCGACGACGAAGAGCTGGGTGAACACGCCGCCGCCAACCCGGCTCTGTCCGTGACCGTGATGCGCGGTCTGCTCACCTCGACGGCGGTACCCAGCAAGAAGCGCTGAGGCTCGCGTAACGCCCCGGTCGGCGTCGGGTGTTCGCCGGCCGGATATTCCTTGATCCGTACGCCACCCGGGAGGTAGCGTCTCCCCGACGGCCACGGATGTGACGACGTCGACATGACCGCGCGAGGAGGTGAGCCCGTTGACCAGGACCGCGACCCACCACCCTGCCCGGGCCCTCCTGTCCGCCGCGTCGGTCTGACCGCGTCGCAGGAGCGCCCCTCACCCGGCACTCCTGAACGAAGGAAGCATGACCGTCACCCCTTTCCGGATCTCCGTGTCCGATGACATCCTGAACGACCTGCGCACCCGCCTGGAGCGCACCCTCTTCACGGCGGCGTCCGATGACGCCTACTGGGCGGCCGGAACCGACCCGGGCTATCTGCGTGAGCTGATCGCCTACTGGGCGGACGGCTTCGACTGGCGCCGGGCCGAAGCGGCCCTCAACACATATCCGCACTTCATCGCCGAGGTCGCCGGGCGCCCGGTGCACTTCGTCCATCTGCGGGGCGAGCGCCCCGACGGCGCATCGGCACCGCTGCCGCTGGTGATGACCCACGGCTGGCCGAGCAGCTTCGTGGAGATGCTCTCCGCCGCCGAGCGGCTCGCTGATCCGGCCGCGTACGGAGGTGACCCGCTGGACGCCTTCGACGTGGTGGTCCCCTCCCTTCCGGGCTTCCTCTACTCGGCACTCCCCAGGGGTCCGTTCACTCGTCGCGGGGTCGCCGGCATCTGGCACGAGCTGATGACGCGGACGCTCGGTTACCAGCGCTTCGGCGCCTTCGGCGGGGACATCGGGGGCGGGGTGACGCAGTGGCTCGGGGCCCTGTACCCGGGCGAGGTGGCCGGTGTCCACATCACCTCCGCGGTGGTCAACGCCGATTTCACCGAGCAACCGGCGACCGCCGAGGAGCGGACGTTCCTCGATGCGCTGACCGCCTACGACGTCGACGACGGCGGTTACAGCGAGATCATGTGCACCCGGCCGGACACCATCGCCGCGGCGCTGAGGGACTCCCCCGCCGGACTCGTCGCCTGGATCGTCGACAAGTACCGCGACTGGAGCGACTGCGACGGCGACCTGGAACGGCGCTGGAGCAAGGACGCCATCCTCACGGTGGCGACGCTGTACTGGGCCACCGGGAGCATCGGCTCCTCCTTCCGGCAGTACTACGACTACCACCTGAACGAGCCGGTGCCGGGCATCTCCGTGCCCGCCGCGGTCACGCTGAGCAACGAACCGGCCTTCGCCGATCTGCCGCGCAGCCTGATGGAACGGCTCTGCGGCGACCTGCGCCACTGGAGTACGCCGGGGCGCGGCGGGCACTTCATGGCGCACGAGGAGCCCGAGCAGGTCGCCGACGAGCTGCGGACCTTCTTCCGCCCGCTGCGGCGGCGTGGTTGATCCCGTGACCGAGGACGTGCGGTGACACGGCGGGCGCGGTCATCGCACGTCCAAGGAACGGGGCTGGACGGCGTCCGCCGCCCGTCACGCACGGGTTTGCCGTACGCGTAGCGCCTTCAGCCGCCGAGGGCCGCCTCGCCGAGAAACCGCGTCATCAGGTCGGCGACCGCGCCGGGCCGCTCCAGGCTCGGCAGGTGGCCGGCCCAGGACAGTTCCAGGTGGCGGGCGCCGGAGATCCGCTCCGGCAGGCGGGCCGCGATCTCGCGGAAGTCCGCCAGGTCGTGCGCGCCGGAAACGGCCAAGCAGGGTGCCTTGATCCGCGACAGGTCGACCCGCGTCTCTGCCGGGTCGAACTCCTCCTCCGCCGCCGACTGCACCTCGAAGGCGTGCCGCTGCATCCCGCGAACCCGCTCGCGGACCTCGCCATCGGCCTCCGGGCCGAGCCACGTCTCCACGTTCAGCTCGACGGCCCCCGTGAGATCGCCGGCTTCGAACAGCGCCTCCTCCTGCTCGTCGAAGGACCGCAGCGCGGCGCCGGGCACATGTCCGGGCGCCCCGGAGCAGAGCAGCATCAGGGCGGTGACCGCGTCCGGGCGGGTGGCCGCCACCTCCAGGGCGACTCTCCCCCCGTACGAGGCCCCGACCAGCGCGGCTCGCTCGATGCCCAGGTGGTCCAACAGGTCGGCGACGTCCTCGGCGTCGCTGTACGGGTGGTCCGCCACCGGTGAGTCACCGAAACCCCGGAAGTCGCACCGGACCACCCGGTAGCCGGCGTCGACCAACACCCGCCACTGTGGGTCCCACATGCGCCGGTCACACACCGACGAATGCAGCAGCACGAGGGTGGGACCGTCCCCTGATACGTCGTGAGAAAGAGTCATCCCGGCGGACGGTAGCGGACACCATGCCCCGAGGTCATCGGAATATCGGTGCCGCTCGACGCGGCCCCGGCCCTGGACTGGTTGGGCCCTGGTCGAGCATGCCCGCGGCCGTCGGACGAGCCACTCGGATCCGCCCCGCGCACAGTACGGAGCCCACTGGTCGTGTGGTGTCGGTGAGCCGCCTGGCCACACGGCTCACCGACGGGAGGTTCAGGACTCGTTGGCGCGCGCGTAGGTGAGGAAGGCGGCTCCGCTCTTCAGCACGGTGTGGTCCGTGAGTTCCCAGCGGCACGGGTCGAAAGCGGCCTTGTGGGAGAAGAGCGGTATGCCGGAGCCGATGGTCAGCGCCCCCACCTTGAGGATCAGCTGGTCGATCTCGGTGTACAGGGCACTCGCCAGCTCACCGCCGCCGATCAGCCAGATGTCCTTGCCCTCCTGCTGCTTCAGCTCCCGCACCTTCGCCACCGGATCACCGGCGACCAGTTCGACGGCCGGGTCCGGGCTCTCGGTGAGCGTCCGGGAGAAGACCAGGTGGCGCAGGTGGGGGTAGGCGTCGGTCATGCCGGCCTTGAGGCCGATCTCGTAGGTGCGCCGTCCTTCGAGGACGGTGTCGAAGCGGGTCCCCTCCGCCGTGACGTTCAGCGCCGCGCGGGCCGGGGCGGGCAGGGTCTCCGGGTACTCCGCCACGAGGTGCTGGATGTAGTCCTCGGAGATCGGCCAGAAGCCGTTCGGACCGGTGGGGTCGGCGCCGTCCGGCCCCGCGATGAAACCGTCGAGGGTGGTGGCGATGTAGTAGACGAGCTTGCGCACGGAGGGCCCTTCGTCGATCGAGTGTGAGGGAGCGGTCCGATGCGGCCGCATCGGGTGCCGAGCCGGTGGCCACGGACCGCTACATGATCATCGCACCTTTCCCTCGCGGCGGGGAGGCGCGCACGGGGGCATCCCGTGCCGGCGCGGCGCGGACGCCCGCGCGTGCGGGCCGCCGCACCACCTGCCATGGAACCGGTGGGCGGATAGGCGCCTCGGGTTCACCCACGGCGGTCGGCGGCGGGATCGGGCTCGGCGACGCGTGCGGCGGCCGGGACGACGCCGGGTCGGCTGTCGGTGCCGGATTGCGCGAGGAGTCGCCGGAGCCAGCGGGTACGGGCGTCGCGTGCGTCCCGGCTGAGGGCCGCCCGCGGTGCCAGGCCGTCGAACCCGTGGTAGGCGCCGGGCCATACATGCAACTCGGCCTGGCCGCCGGCCTGCCAGATGGCGTTCGCGTACGCCACGTCCTCGTCCCGGAACATCTCGGCCGACCCGACTTCGATATAGGCCGGGGGGAGTCCGGAGAGGTCCGTTGCGCGGGCGGGGGCCGCGTAGGGCGACAGGTCGGCGGCTCCGTAGCGGTCACCCAGCACCGCCTTCCACACCGTCGCGCTGGAGGTGAGGTCCCACACTCCGGTGCCCGTCATCTGATGGCTGGAGAAGGTGCGGCCGCGGTCGTCGAGCATCGGGCACAGCAGCAGCTGCCCCAGCGGCCGGGGACCGCCGCGGTCGCGGGCCAGCAGGGTCAGGGCCGCGGCGAGCCCGCCGCCGGCGCTCTTCCCTCCGATGATGACGCGGTCCGCGTCGATGCCGAGTTCGGCCGCGTGTCCTGCCGCCCAGACCAGTCCGGCGTAGCAGTCCTCCAGCGGTCCGGGGTACCGCGTCCCCGGCGCCAACCGGTACTCGACCGAGATGACGGCCAGTTCCAGCGGGAGGGCCCACTCGCGAAGGATCCGCGGCAGCACGGACCACGCGTTGCCCATGACCATCGCGCCCCCGTGCATGTAGTACAGCAGAGGCAGCGGTCCGACGAGCCCGGACGGCCGCGCGCTCACCAGGGTGACGTCCGGTTCGCCCGGCGGGCCCGGCACACGGATCTCCGCCACCTCGAAACGGCCGTCGGCGCGCAGGTCCTCGGCCGTCGGCCGGGGCCGGGTCGCGGCATCCCGCTCTTGCCGCGCCGCGAGGTTCTCCGCGGTGATCGGCTCCCTCGGCTCCTTCACCAAAGCCGCCAACGCGAGCTTCAGTTCGGGGTCGAACGGGGGCACCGCCCCCGGTGTCGGGACACCGCCCGACTCGGACGACTCACGGCGGACACTCATGACCAACCCCCCGGTCGGACGGCGGGACGCCAACCGGCAACCCGCTGGAACGGCAGCACGGCCGCACGCGCACCACCCGAGGAACGCTCGCCGGAGACCGGGACCCATACGGCACAGCCAATCACACCGCCGCGCGGGAACGGAGCGCCGACGAGGGGGCCACCCTCGGGTCACGGGCCGCCGCCCGGGCCCGGCGCCGACGTCCAGAGCTCCCACCGTCCCTGACTAGAGTCATACGTCATGGACATGGAGATACTCACCACGCTGCTGCCCAGGCTCGGCGACCGTCAGGGCGTGTGGCGGGCCGAGCGAGAGTTGACGGCGATCGGCCGCGCCGCCGTTCCGGAGCTGCTGGCGATCCGACGAGAGGGCCCGGGACATCTGCGTCGGCACGCGCTTCACGCGCTCGCCGTGCTCGGCGCCGGTGATGAGCTGTCAGTCCGCGACCAGGCGGCGCTGAGACGGCTGGTGGGTGTCAAGCTGCTCGCCGACCGACCCCTTGACGAGCACTGTCCGTTCATATGGATGGCGGTTCCGGCCGCGACCTACGAGGGAGTCTTCACCGCGCTGGATCTCCACGACCGCATTCCGGCGACGATGGCGATGGGCATGTCCGGTGTGGAGCACGCCGAGGTCACACTGGCAGGGCAGGACGGCGAGGAGGTGACCGCGTACCGGGCCTTCGTCACCCCGGAGTTCTCCGGCTGGCGGATGGTGTTCGGCCCACCAGTGTGGGGCTGCGCCGACAACGGGCTGCTGGCACGGGTCAGCGAGCACTGCGGGCAGGCCCACTACTACGCGCGCGACAGCTACGACGACGCGCACGCCTGGGCGATCGCCGAAGAGGGCCGGGTGATTCGGTCGCACAGCACATACGACGAACCGCGGTGGACCCACGAGCCCCTGCCGTGGGAGGAGCCGCAGACGGCCGACCCGCTCTGGGAGCCCGGGATGTACGAGCCCAACGCTTCCTGCGAGTGGAATGCCAACGAGGTCGCCGACCGGGTGACGGTCGATCCGGAGCGCATCAACGAGGACACCCCCATGACAGGCCACGGCTGGCTGGCGGTGACGGTGCCGGGGATCGGCCACGGGCCGTTCCCCGGGGCCCTGTCGATCTGACGAGCCTCAGCCCGAAGGGACACCCCCCTGACGAGGTGCCGGCGGACCGCACTCGCGCGGCCGCCGGGGCCGTCTCCTCCACGGCGCGCAGCCGCGCGGCCCTCCGGGCCCGGAGGGCCCGCCAACCGGTGGAGACCTCCGGGCCGGGCCGGCATGGCGCCATGCCGAGGCTCGACGGGCTCGGATGCTGATGGTCTCGCCCCTCATGCAGGAGAGACCATGGACGACCCCAGCGCTCACGAAGCCGGCCGATCGGCAGCCAAGGGCGCAGGCCATGACGGGCCGCCCGGTCAGCCGGGGGTCATCGGCATCGCGCTCGCCGCCGTGCTGGCGGCCGCACTCGCGCAGGGTTCCTGGGAGTGGTTCTCGACCTACATCGGGGTGACGTTGCTCGCCCTGATCTTCTCCTTCTACCGGCTGCCCAGGTGGATGCCCGGCCTCGGATCCGCGTACATGCGGAATCTGGCCGCGTACTCGTTGGTCGTCGGCCTGTGCGTGGCCATCGCGCTGGCCCCGGCGATGCAGCGCTGGGCGTGGCTGTTCCCGATGCCGGGCTCTCGTGAAGGGTGTCCTGAGCTGGGCGCGTACGAGGAGATCCGGGCGGAGGCCGAGCTGGCGGACCTGGCCGGCCGCGACCCCGCCGCCCTGGCTCGCGCGCAGCGGGTCCACAGCCACGAGGCCGTCGCCGACTGTCTGACGACCACGACGACGCGGTGGTTGCCGGTGTACGGGGTCGCGGCGGCCGTGCTGGTGGGTCTGGGCGCGTGGTCGCTCGCCCGGGCTCGGGCACGCAGGGAGACGACCGCGGCCAGCCGGAATCCTCCTCGGGTCTGAGCGGACGGGCCTGCGGACGGGTTCCGGGTTCCGGGGTGGTGCCACGGGAGCCGGGCACCGAGCCGCGGCCACCGGGATCCTCGTGCCGTGCCGCGGCTACCGGGACAGCAGGGTGAAGAACTCGCGGGGCCGGTGTTCGCGCTCGTCAGCGTCGACGATCACGCCCGCGTCATGGGCGGCGGAGAAGGCCGCCCGCAGGTCCTGCTCGGTCTCGAACCGCCCGGTCGTCACCACCACCGCTCCGTCGGTCGTGACCCAGCATTCGGCCGACAGGGCACCCGGCCTGGACCCCACGAACTCACAGGCCTTGTGCACGCGGTCGGTGAACTCCTCGACGTACTCGGGTCGCGGATAGTGGAAGGCGACGAACCCGAATGCCATACCGGCCAACTCCCTCTCATGTACGACGGCTGGGGATGACGTACAAACGAGGCTAGACCCGGACACACGATGCCCTGTAGACGGTGCGGGCGTGAGGAGAGGCACATCGAGGGATCAAGGCGGCGACTATGTCCCCGCGTTGAACGCCTCCGCGGTGACGTCCCGCTCGAGCTCGACGAGTCGGTATCCGTAGACACGTGGCGCTGTCACCCGGATGACCAGGCAGAACCGGTCTTGGGAGGGCAGGGTCCCGGCCAGCGAACGGTGGTCGCGTTTCAGGAAGTAGACGGCCGCGCGGTTGGTGTTGGCCATCTGGCCGCAGATGAGGAAGACGGGACGGGTCGCTCCGTGGGGGGTGAACTTGGCGACCAGGGCGTACTCCCGCTCGTCGCGGGCCAGTCGGTACTCGTGGTCTCCGACGACGAGCGCGATGGAGTCCGGCCCGCTGCTGAAGGGGCGGAACGTGACGCCGGGCAGGTGGGACGAGAGGTGGCCGGCCGAGCGCTCGTTGGCGGTCGGTCCGCCGATGCAGAACTCGGTGCGTGAGCTGGTGCTGCCGCGAGCCTGGTCCGCCGTCTCGCAGCTGATGCGCGCTCTGAGCTGTTCGGCGAGCGCCGCCGCTTCCAGCAGCGCATGGACGTCCTGGTGTGAGGTGACCCGGGGCGAGCTGTGATGGTGGCTCAGGACGATCAGGCATTCCTCGCCCGGGCTGACGCCGAAGAACGTCGCTCTCCTGCGCCATACGCGTGCCTGGCGCACACGCTGCCACAGCCATACGGACACTCCGCTGATCACACTGGTGATCAGGCCGATCAGGATGTTCGCCAACACCGGTGACCCACACCCCCCGATCTCCTACCGGCCTCCATTGATCACCGCTCGCTCCACCGAGCCGTCCTCGACGTGCCACTTCTTGAGGATCCGCGCGTACTCGCCGCTCGCTATGAGGCTGTCGAGGGCCTTCCGCACGGCGTCGCGCAGGACCGTGCCCGTCTTGACGACCGCTATGCCGTAGAAAGCGGCGTCGATCTGTTCGCCGGTGAGTTCGAGGGCGTCGCCGCCCGAGTGGGTGGCGGCGGTGTGGGCCGCGACCGGGAAGTCGTGGACGCAGGCAGCGGACCGGCCGTTGGCGACGTCGTTGTAGATCTCCGCCGACGCGTCGAACTCCCGGATCCTCAGCTTCTTGCGGACCTTGTTGTTCAGCCCGTCCAGGAGAGCATGGCCGAACGTGCCGCGCTGGACGGCGACCGTTCTCCCGGAGAGGTCGTCGAGCTTCTCGATGCCCTGCGGGTTGCCCTTGCGGACGACGAGCGTGGATCCGGAGCTGAAGTAGTCGATCATGTCGACACCGCTGCCGGTCTTCTTGCCCTCCTCGAGGCCCTCCTGACGTGCCCTGTTGTCGGTCATCGCCGACATGACCAGGTCGAAGCGGCCTGTCTGCAGTCCGGCGAGCAGGGTGTCGTAGACGGCGTCCTGGAAAACGAAGCGCACGCCCAGCACCCCGCCGAGGGCGTTGGCGAGATCGACGTCGACACCGACGACCTCGCCGTCCCTGACGAACTCCATGGGCGCGTAGGCGGTGTCCGAGCCGACGGTGATGATGCCCTTGTGGCGTATCTCCTGCGGCAGCTGGATGGAGGGGGTCACCACGGCGGAGGGGGCCTTGCCGGGTGCGGAGCCGCCGGACGGCTTCCCGGAGCCGCCGGGATCGGCCCCCGTACGCCGCCCGGCACCGCCCTCGTCCCCGCCCTCCGACCGCATCACCCAGGCCAGCGCCCCGCCGCCGGCCACGACCCCGACGGCGGACAGCCCGGCGAGGAGACGGCGCCGGCTCGGCCCGGGGGGCGTGGGCTCGCCGGAGACGTACGGCTGCCGCACCGGGGTGATGTCGTGCAGTCCCAGGGGCGGGGTGGCGGGAGCGGGACCGAACCGACCCGGGGGCGACGCGGCCGGCGCGGAGGGCGTGGTAGGCGCGGAGGGCGCAGTAGGCGCGGAGGGTGTGGGAGGGCCCGGGGGCAGCGGCGGCGTGGCGCCGTACGCCGGCGAGGACGGCGTGCCGCCCGTCCCCGCCGCGCCGCTCGGCGGCGGGCCGAAGGGGGCGCCGGCGGGCCCCTCGGCCGGGGGCGGCGACACCGACGGGTCCGGGGTCCGGGGATCGCCGAGCCGCTCGGACAGCCGGCGCAGCTGTGCGGCGACGGGCTCCGGCAACCAGTCGCCGTAGGGGCCCGGTGCGCCCACCCGCGCCACGAGGTCGGGCAGGGCGGGTCGCTGCTGGGGCTCCTTCGCCAGACAGTCCGCCGCCAGCTCTCTCAGGCCGTCGGTCGGGACGTCGTCGAGCCGCGGCTTCTCGTGCACGGTGCGGTACATGAGGACCTGCGATTCGGCGTTCCCGTACGGGCCGCTGCCCGTCGCCGCGAACACGATCACCCCGCCGAGCGCGAACACGTCCGCCGCGCCCGTGACCCGGGGGCCCGTCATGACGAGTTGTTCGGGGGCCATGAAGCCGGGGGTGCCGAGTGCGGTACCGGTCATCGTCAGCGCGGTGTCCGCGGCGGAGTGCGCGATGCCGAAGTCGATGACGCGCGGGCCCTCGGCGGTGAGCAGGATGTTCGACGGCTTGAGGTCGCGGTGCACCAGGCCGTGCGCGTGCACCCCTGCCAGGGCGTCCAGCAGGCCGGCCGTCAGCAGTCGCACCGTGCGCTCGGACAGCGGCCCGTGGTCGTGCACGGCGTCGGACAGCGCGACGCCCGGCACGAAGGTCGTCGCCATCCAGGGCACGTCGTCGTCCGGCGCGGCGTCGACCACCGGCGCCACGAACGGGCCGCCCACCCGTTGGGCGGCGGCCACCTCGCGGGCGAAACGGGCGCGGAAGCCCCGGTCGTCCGCGAGCTCGGAGCGCGCGGTCTTCACCGCCACCGTCCGCCCGTCCGCCGCACGGCCGAGGAAGACCCGCCCCATCCCGCCGCCGCCCAGCAGCCCGATGATCCGGAACGGGCCGATCTGTTGTGGATCGCCCTTCGCCAGCGGTCGCACCAATACCCCCACGCATCCCAGCAGTTCGTGTACTGCAGTATCCCGCACGCGCCCGAGCGATCCGACGCAGGTGAGATCGGCCTGGGCGGTGGAGGATCAGGGTCCGGCGCCGAAGGAACAGGCCCTCCACCCGCCGTGGGGCGAGTGGAGGGCCCGACGCCGACGGAGCCCGAACGAGCCGCGCAGGCGAGCCGTGCCTACGAGCTAGGCGTCAGCTCCAGCGCTGGCGCGGGACACCCGTGTCGGAAGCGGTGTAGACGACGTCGCTGGGCTGCAGGCCGAGGGTGCGCCCGGTGGCCTTGTTCTTCAGCCGCCAGCCCGCGGAGTCCTTGGTCTCGTACCACTTCTGGTAGTCGCCACCGTTGCAGTCAAGCACGTAGACGGCACCCGCCGCATTGCTGTCGAGGCACTTCCCGGTGAGCTGGTGCTTCATGGTGTAGCTGCCGTCGGACTGCTTGGTCTCGGTCCACTTCATGCTCGCGCCGCTGGCAGAGGTCGTACGGACCTTGCCGTTGAAGTACGCCAGGTACTCGCCGTTGCTCTTGTTCTTCCAGGTGACGGTCTGGCTCGCGGCGCTCGCCTGCCCCGTACCCACCACGGCCAGCGCCGGGGCGAGAACCGCGGCGACGGCGAATGTGCGCATCAGGCGCTTCTTCATGGAGTTCCCCCTGAAGGATCGAATGTCCAACCCGGCGACACCGACTGTCTCTCGGCAGGCGTACGACGAGTGACCGGTGCGCGGCGAGTCCACGCCGACGGCCGCTCGAAGCGAGCACCCGGCTCTCCACCACTCCTTGCCACAAGGGAGATCGAGCGTCGCGTACGAAGCCGTCGCCCATGTGACCGTGGCCGCCTCAGGCCGACAGCAGCCTTGATGCCCCGAATTGATCATTAAGGTCGGTGGCACGTTACCCCGGCGTGATCACGTCATGCAACGCCAACTCGTGGCGGCCCGACCGAACGACGGCGGCCGGGACGACCGGCGAACAGGCGCGTAGACACTGTCTACCGAAGGCTGGTAGACAGTGTCTATGAATCGCATGACACTCGACCGGCTCGTCACGCCAGCGCTGGACGCCCATCTCGGCCCGGTGCACGCATGACCGGAGCCGCACGACCGCACCTCGCACTCCTGGTCAGCGTGGCGGGCGCGGTGATCGTGGCGCTGGACGGCACGGTGTTGCTCGTGGCGCAGCCCAGCCTGCAACGCGATCTCGGCGCGACCGTGGCGCAGGTCCAGTGGACCAGTACGGGCTACCTGCTCGCGGTGGCCGCGTTCCTGGTCGTCGCGGGGCGCCTCGGCGACCGCTACGGGCACCTTCGGCTGTTGTTCGTCGGCGTCCTCGGCTTCGGCGCCGCCTCAGCCGGCATCGCGCTCGCGCCCCACATCGGCTGGGTCATCGGCCTGCGCGCCGTGCAGGGTGTGTTCGGCGCGCTCCTGCAGCCGGCGACCCTCGCGCTGCTGCGGCTGAGCTACCCACCGCACCGGCTCAGCACGCCGGTCGCCCTCCGCACCAGCGCGATCGCGGTGGCCGCGGGGGCCGGTCCGGTCCTCGGGGGTGTCCTCGTCGAGCAACTCGGCTGGCGTGCCGTGTTCTGGGTCAATCTCCCCCTCGCGCTGGTGATCGCCGCGCTCGCCCTCGCCGTCCGGGCGCCCATGCCCGAACGCGTCGGCACTCAACGGCCCGACCTCGCCGGCGCGACCCTGCTCGTGTCCTCGCTCGCCGTCCTGGTGCACACCCTGGCCGAGGTACCGTCCCGTGGCTGGGCAGCCCCGCCGACACTGCTCGGTCTGGTCGCCGTCGTCGGCCTCGCGGCGGCGCTCGTCGCGCACGAACGCCGCGCCGCCCAGCCGATCGTGCCGGCTGCCGTGGCCCGGTCCACATCGGTGACGGCATCCATGGTGCTCCTCCTGGTCACCGGTGGAGGCATGTTCGGAGCGCTGTTCCTCGCCAACTTCCTCCTCCAGGACCTCCTTCGGCTCGACCCGCTCGCCAGCGGCCTCCGGGTCCTTCCGCTCACCGCGCTCATGGTCCTCGGCGCACCCGCTGCCAGCGCCGCGCTGCGCAGGTACGGCCCGCGCCGTACCGCGATCGCCGGTACGCTCCTCGTCACCCTCGGCATCGCCGGCCTGTCCCGGCTCGACCAGACCAGCACCTGGGCGGTCACCGGTGTGACCTTCGCGGTGCTCGGTGCCGGGTTCGCCACCGTGATGGTCACCGCGACCGGGACGGTCGTCGGCGACGCGCCCCCCGAGTACGCCGGGGTGGTCGGTGGACTCAAACAGACCGCGATGAACATCGGACCGACACTCGGAATCGCCGTCGCTGCCAGCATGATGCACGGGACTCCGGCCGCGGTCGGCCCCCTGACGACGTCCGCCCCACCTTTGGAGCCCGCCTTGTTGGCCCTGGCCGGCCTCTCCGCGCTCGGCTTGCTCCCGGCCTCCCTGCTGCCCCCGGGGCCGGCCGCCGGCAGGACACGCGACACGACAGCCTCCGCCGATCCCGGGCCCCACCCGGTCGGGCCCCGAGAGAGGACAGGGGGCTCATGAGGGGCAGCACCCGCCCGGGCCCCGCGCACGGTCGTGATACTGGCCGTCATGACACGCACTCCCGACCAGTCGGCGGTCCCGTTCTCCCGGGTCAAGGTCCGCACCGGAGCCCTGGTCTTCTGCGGCGACGACGTCGCCCTGATCCGCCGCGACCGCGCCCACTCCATCCACTACACCCCGCCCGGCGGCAACGTCGAGGACGGCGAGGACCTCCGCCAGGCCCTGCGCCGGGAGCTCGCCGAGGAGCTCGACCTGGACATCGACCAGGCCGACGGCGGTGACCTGCTGTGGGTCGTGGACCAGCGCGTCACCCGCCCCGGCCCGACTCCACCACCGCGCAAGATCCACCTGCTCTACCGCCTCCACATCACCCCCGACCTCCGAGCGACCCTCGCCGAACGGGAGCTGGACGAACAGCCCGACGGCAGCCATGAGATCGGGGTCGTCGAGTGGGTGGACTACCGCAAGGCCACCGGGCTGCCGATCTTCCCGCCCATCGGAACCGCCCTGGCGGCGTTGGCCCACCCTCGCGCCGCCGTCACCGACGCGGCCTTGGACGCCGTCACCGACGAGAACTACACCTGGGTGTGACCACGGCCCAGCCGACAAGCTCTCTCGCTTCCGCCCACGCCGAGCCGGCACATGTTGCCAGAGCGGCAACAACAGTTGGCGCCCCCGGTAGGGAGGCGCAACCTGGTCCCGGCCCCAGCAACCGAGGACCAGGAGAGACCGCACGATGACCACCCACGAAAGCACCGGGACGGCACCGCGCCCTGGTGACGACGCTCCGCTGAACAACCGCGTCCACCACATTCGATCCGGCGAGTTGGACGGCTACGCCGCCATCAGCGGCGGCACCGTCGGCTCGCGGAAGCTCTGGATGGGTCTGGTGGAGAACCCGCCGTCGAGCGCGACGGACAACCACCATCACGGCGATTCGGAGGCGGGGATCTACGTGGTCAGCGGCCACCCCGTGTTCGTCTACCACGACGGCACTCGGGAGGTGCGACTCGCCGCCCGTCCGGGGGACTTCTTCCTCGTCCCACCGTTCGTCCCGCACCGCGAGGAGAACCCCGACCCGAACGAGCCCGCGGTCGTCGTGATCGCTCGGACCACGCAGGAGCCGATCAAGGTGTCCGTGCCCGAGCTGTACCGGCTCGAAGAGACGGACATGCGGTAGACGGCGAGTTCGCGTCCCTCAGCCGGCGCCCCGCCTCCGCCCGGCGCGCCCGTGCGGGGCGGCGCGTCGGGCCGGCGGAGGCAGGCGCCGGCAACCGGTTGCTCTCGCAGGGGTCGGGCCGTCACGATGATCATCGCCGCGCCCGGTGACGGCGCGGAATCGAACCGCCCACCCCCGAGGGGAACCGCTCCATGCCCGACCTGGCAGCCCACGCCGCCTCCGTCCTGGCCCCCGCGATACCCGCGGGCGGCACCCTCGCCGCGAGTGCCGCCGAGAAGGCCGCCACCTGGCCGCTGGCCGCTGTGGTCGCGGCGGCCAGCCTGTCCCTGTTCATGGTCGGCGTCTCGGTGGGCTCGCGACGTCTGCTGGGCATCCGGGTCGGGCTGCTGCGCACCTTCACGGCCGGACTGGCCGGGCTCGCCTCCTTCCATGTCTTCGGCGCGCTCATCGACGACAAGCGGAGTCTGGCGGCCCTGTCGACGGTCGGGGTGACGCTGTCGCTGCTGGCGGCGATGACCGTACTCGTCGTCATCGAGGTGGCGTTCCCCTCCGGCAGTTGGATCCGTCCGGTGCGCTGGCTGCGCCGGCTGCGCCGCCGCTTGGTCCGCGCCCGCCGTTACTCGCAGATCAGCCGCATCTTCATGCGCCACGACCTGGGCCGCTATGTGCGTGGGCGGGCCAGCCTGGACCGGGCGGCGCACCCGGACGAGGCGGGGCTGCACGCCGCTCGCTCGCTGCGGCTCGCGCTGGAGGAGTGCGGGGGTACGTTCATCAAGCTCGGCCAGGTGCTCTCCACCCGGCGCGATCTGCTGCCGCCGCACATCGTCGACGAGCTGAGCCGGCTGCAGAACGACGTGCCGCCGGCGCCCTGGCCCGAGGTCGAGGCGGTGCTCCTCGAGGAGCTGGGCGCGCCGGTCGACCAGGCCTTCGCCGAGTTCGACCGCGAGCCGCTGGCCGCCGCCTCCATCGCCCAGGTGCACCGGGCCCGGCTGCGGGACGGCACCACCGTGGCGGTGAAGGTGCAGCGGCCCGGGGTCCGCGAGTCCGTGGAGCGCGATCTCGACATCGTGCTGGCCATAGCGCAGGGTCTGCATGTCCGGGCCCGCGCCGTGCAGGCCTTCGGTCTGCGCGATCTGGCGGACGGCTTCGCCGTGGCGGTGCGCGAGGAGCTGGACTTCCGTATCGAGGCGCGGAACGCCGACGCGGTCGCGGCGGCCTGCGGCGGGCATGCGCCCGACGCCCGGGTGAAGGTGCCGCGAGTCCATCACCGGCTGTCCTCCGCCCGCGTCCTGGTCCAGGAGTGGCTGGACGGCGTCACCCTGGAGCGTGCCGGGGCGGTCGCCGACGAGCGCGGGCTGGACCGCGAGGAGCTGGCCCGCACCCTGCTGGGCGCGATGCTCCGGCAGATCATGCGCGACGGCGTCTTCCACGCCGACCCGCACCCCGGCAACATGCTGCTGCTCGCCGACGGGGCCCGCGTCGGCCTGCTGGACTTCGGCTCGGTGGGGCGGATCGACCCGGTGATGCGGGCCGCCATTCAGCATCTGCTGATGGCCGTGGACCGCGGTGACCCGGCTGGGATGTGCGACGCGCTGCTCGAGCTGCTCGGCCCGCGCGCGGACGGCCCCGGCGGCGAGGAGCCGGAGCTGGACACCCTGCTCCTGGAGCGGGAGTTGGGCCGCTTCATGGCTCGCCATCTGGGCGCGGCGGCCCATCCGGACGTCGAGATGTTCACCGCGCTGTTCCGGCTGCTCACCCACTTCGGTCTCACCGTCCCGCCGGAGGCCGCCGCGGTCTTCCGCGCACTGGCCACCCTGGAGGGCACGCTGACCCGCCTCTCCCCCGGCTTCAACCTGGTCGACGAGGCCCGCCGCACCGCCACCGAGCTGCTCACGGACCGGCTGTCCGGCGGGGACGGCGGGCCGGGCGGGGTGAGCGGCCGGATCGCCGCCCGCGCGGCCGAGTCGTACGCACGCTGGACGGGTGTCTCGGATCTGGGCGAGCCCACGGCGGACGGCGCCTCGCTCACCCGCACCGTGGCCCAGGAGATCCTGCCGCTGCTGCCCATGCTGCGCCGACTGCCACGCCGCGCCGAACGCATCAGCTCATCCGTGGAGCAGGGCCGCCTCGGTATGCGCGTCCGGGTTCTCGCCGACGAGCGGGACCGCCGCTATCTCTCGGGGCTCTTCCATCAGTTGTTGGTCGCGCTGATGGCGGTGGGCACCGGGATGATGGGGGTGATGATGCTGGTCTTCGGCACCGGACGCGGGCCGGACGTCACCGCGGACCTCGGTCTCTTCCCGATGCTCGGCTACAACCTGCTCGCGGTCAGCGCGGTCCTGACGCTGCGGGTGCTGTACACGGCGATGCGCCGATCGCCGTGACGGGTGACGTCGGCGCCACGCGGCGGCCGTCGGTCCGGCGGTCCCACGGCCGTGTGCCGGGGCCCGCTGGAACTCCGCGGGTGCTCCTCCCGGTCGGCCGCCCACCGGTGGGCTACCGCCGGCGTGGCGGGGTGGTCCCGACGCTGCCGTCCAGGGCGTCGAGCAGCGAGGAGTGTGCCTCGCCGACGGTGACGCGCTCGCCGGTGAGGTCGCCCACGTGACGCCAGTAGCGGTGCATGCTCGCGCTCCGGTCGAGTGCCGCGGTCCGGGCCAACGTACGCCGGAAGGACGGGGTGTCGCGCTCGCCTCGCGCACAGGCGTGCGCCACGACGTAGGCGTCGAGCAGGTCGGCGGGGTCCGCGCCCGCGAGGACGGCGTCGCAGAGCGCGCCGACCTCCCCGCGCAGCAACGTGTTCTGGTACGCGGCCACGCCGTCGGCACCTCGGCGCGCGAACGCCCGTTGCCGCAACGCCGGCTCGGAGACGACGCCGACCATGCCCGCGTACGCCACGACCTGTTCCGGAGTCGGATCGGGCGGCGGCGCCGGCACGCCCACCGCGAGGAACATCTCGAAGGCGTCCGCGGGCACCGCCGGAGTGAACGCGCGGCGCCAGAACTCCTCCAGCGCGCCACGCGCACCGCGGCCGTCGCTCACCGCGGCGAGCAGCTCCAGCCGCGCGGCGCGCTCCTCGACCGAGGCGGTCTCGATCGCTCGGAGCGACGCCCGCCGCCATGCCAGCGCCGCGAGGGACACATCGAGCGCGGCGCGTTCGGCGGCGACCGCGTCGGCGACGGACCGTTCGCCCGTGAGCGTCTCGGCGATCGCCCGCAGGCCGAGTCCGAGCGCCCGTAACCGCTTCACCAGGGTGAGCCGTTCCACCGCCGAGGGGTCGAACCGTCGGTGGCCGCCCGTGCTGCGCACCGGGGTGAGCACGCCCTCGTCGCAGTAGAAACGGACCGTCCGCACCGGTACGCCCGTGCGCCGCGCGAGCTCGCCGATGCTCAGTGTGGTGCTCCTCACCTTGAACCTCCACCCGGGTGGAACTCCTACCGTACGGCGCATGGACCCCCTCATGGAGCAGCCGGACACCGACCGACTCGCCGCCGGTCTCGTCGCGCAGACCACGGCGTTCGCCCAGGCCGTCGCCGGTGCCGACTGGAACGCGCACGTACCGACCTGCCCAAAGTGGCGGCTACGCGTGCTCGTCGCGCACGTCGGGCAGGAACTGCGCTGGTTCGCCGGCGTGGTCCGGACCCGGGAAGCCGCGCCCATCCCCGACCCGCACGACGCGACGCCCCCCGCCGACGGGGAACAGTGGCTGCGTGCCGGCGCCGACGACCTGGTCGCGGCCGTGCGGGCGACGGGCGTCGACACACCGGTGTGGACGTTCGCCGGGCCACGGCCGGCGAGGTTCTGGCTGCGGCGCGCGACGCACGAGACGACCGTGCACCGCGTCGACGCCGCCCTGCACGCCGCGGTGCCGTACGCGCTCCCCTCCGACCTCGCGGCCGACGCGATCGCCGAGGTGTTGGAGCTGCTCGCGCTGCCGGTCATCGAGTCACTGCGGCCGGGGCTGGCGAAGCTGCGCGGCCGCGGTGAGACGATGCGGCTCAGCGCCACCGACGCCGAGGGGCGGTCCTGGCTGGTCACCCGGACCCCGAGCGGTGTCAGGTGGCGCCCGGGGACCGGCCCGGCGGACGTCGAGGTGACGGGCACGGCGCAGGATCTGCTGCTCGTGCTGACCCGCCGCCTGCCGCCCGCGCGGGTCGCGGTCCACGGCGAGCTCGCGTTGCTCGACCACTGGCTGGAGCACGCCGCGCTCTAGCCGGCTTCTCCTTCTCCTGTCAGGGCGGCGCCACCCCGAAGGGTTCGGCGGCTCCACGCCGGCCGGCTTTCTCACCGACCACCGGCTGATCGACGAGTGCCGGATCCTCGTCCGCCACCTCAGACACGTGACCTGTCCGTGAGCCGGTCCATCTGCTTCTCGACCACCGCGTCGAGAGGGAACCTGGGTTTCCCCAGCGTGCCGCGGTCGCTGAAGTCCACGGTGAGGGCGCCCACCCGCACCATGATGTGGTGGTCGATCAGCACGGTGCGGTCCGGGCCCTTCATGCTCAGATCGAAGGCGACGGTCTCGTCACCGATCGCGGGGGCCTTCACCACGGTGACGCGGGAGTTGAGCTTCCCCTGGGGGGTGTCCCCTTTCAGGGCCTTACAGGTCCTGAGCCCCTCCCTGAGTCTCTGGAACTGCGCTGACGCCTCGGTGCCGCTGTACGAGGCCAGCCACGTCCGGGCGCCCCAGCGGTCGTTCTGCCACCAGAAGTCCTGGATCACGGATGTGGACGCGTCGTGTGCGACGAGCGCGTCGAACACCTCCTGGCAGTCCGGGCCCGCCACCACGGCCGGCGGCTCGTACCTGGAGACCGGCCCCTGCACGGGCGCGCTGTCGACCTGCGGCACTTCCTTCTCCCGTAGCAGGAGCGACTTCAACCGCGCGGCCGTCAGCGGGCGATGCCCCGAGGGTGACGGCGTCACGGACGGCGACCCCGTAGCCGGCGACGACCCCGTGGACGGCGCCCCCGCAGACGGGGTCACGGACGCCTCTTCCTTGTCCGTCCCCTTCGGGTCGTCGACCGGATCCTGCCCCGAACAGCCGGAGACCAGGAAGACGCCGGCAGCCACCACCACACTCGTCGCCTTCCAGCACCTTGTCCGCACTGCCACCGCCCCCTGCTCCGCTTCGTCTGAGGCTGCTGGGCGTACCCGGCCTCCTCACAGCCGTCTTCGGACTGGGATCTTCACCCAGGCATGGCCTTCACGCAATCGCGGTCAGAGCCATGGCGGGAGTGGGGCGGCGCGGCGCGGCGGGCTCAGCCGTTGACGAAGGTGAGGCTGGTCTCGTCGCGCCGTACGTCCGTTGCCCGTGCCGCACGCCGCCCGGCGCGCGGCACGGGCGCTCCGGCTTACGTCACTCGGCCAGGGCGTGGCGCAGGGCGGCGCCGAGTTCGGCGATCTGCCGCCGCGACACCTCGGCGGAGAGGATCGCCTGCGACCCGTGGAAGGTGCCGGCCCACTGGTGCAGTTCGACGGAGACCCCCGCCTGGAGCAGGCGCAGCGCGTAGTCGATGCCCTCGTCGCGGTTCGGGTCGAACTCCGCGGTGGCGACGTAGGCGGCGGGCAGGCCGGACAGGTCGGTGGCCCGCGCGGGGGCGGCGTACGGCGTGGCGGGGGCGGTACCCAGGTAGTGCCGCCACGACGCGGTGATCTTGTCGCGATGCATCCAGGGGGTGTCGGTGAAGTTCCGCGCCGACCATGTCTCCTGCCGGTCGTCGAGCTCGGGCTGGTTGAGCAGTTGGTAGTGGATCGTCGGCCCCTGCTCGTCACGCGCCCGCAAGGCCACCGCCGCCGCCAGGTTCGCGCCGGCGCTGTGGCCTCCGACCGCGATCCGCTCCGGGTCGACGCCGAGCTCGGCCGCGTGCTCGGCCGTCCAGGTCAGCACGGCGTAGGCATCGTCCATGGCGGCCGGGAACCGATGCTCCGGGGCCAGGCGGTAGCCCACCGAGACCACCACGGCGCCGGATTCCTCCGCGATCCGGGTGGCCCAGGGGTGCTCGGTGTTCAGGTCGCCCAGGACGAATCCGCCGCCGTGCAGCCAGACGACGGCGCCTCGCGCCTGCTGCGGGCGGTAGATCCGTATCGGCACGCCCGGATCGGCGGGCACCACACGGTCTTCGATCTCCATTCCCGTGGTGTCCGGAGGCGGCAGCTTGGCTGCCAGGTCGGCGAGGTTGGTGCGCTCGGTGACCGGGTCGGTCAGGTCGGCCCGGGGGAACAGGGGGATGAATGCTTCGAGTTCGGGATCCATGTCGGCCATCCTGACGGTCGTCGCCTCCGAGACCATCCGCCGACTGTCGCGCATCCGGCCGCGATCACGCGCCGGTCGGCGCATCGGTCGGCGCCTATCCTGGTGCCATGGAGGCCCTGGCCGAACGGCTGTCCCACCTGGATGCGCACGTCCACGGCGCGATCCGCGTCGTCGCGTTCTACGACACGCTGATGCGCCGACGGGTGGATCTCCCGGCGCTCGCCCGGGCCTCGGCGGGCCTCGCCGAGTGCGTGGCCGCGATCCGCCTCCACGGCACGGGGCGGGTGATCCGCTTCTCCCCGGACGGCAGGAACGCGTCCGCCTCGACGGCTCCCGCGTCCAGCACCGTGCCGATCACCCTGGACGAGGAGGAGATCGGCACGGTGTGGCTGGAGCGCCCCGGCCCGCCGAGTCCGCTCGACGACGTGCTCCTCGACCGGCTCGCCATCGCCGCCGCCGCGGTCGTCGAGCGGTACGGCCCCGCCCGGACCACCATGGCCGATCCCGCCCTGGTCGAACTGGCGATCAGCTCCGACAACGACGAGGCGGCCAGGGCTCGCGCGCTGCGCCTGCTGGGTTTCCCCGCCGACCTGCCGGTCCACGTCGTCGCCGTCCGCTCGCGCCTCCCGCTCGACCGGATCGGCGGTCTGATCTGCCCGGCCCGCCCGGTGAAGGCGGCACCGCTCGCCGACGTGGGCGTCATCCTGGCCACCACCCTCGACCCGACCCGGTTTCCCGAAGGGGTACGCGCGGGCATCGGCGCCGCCGAAAGCCCCGACCGGTCCTGGCGGGAGGCCCGCACCGCCCTCCGCTTCACCACCTCACGCCAGCCGGTCGTCCACTACACCGGACTGGGGGCGTTGGCGCTGCTCGCCCAGGTACCGAAGGACACCGCGCGGGACAACGCGGACGTGGCCGCGATCGCCCGCGTCGCCGAGAACGCGGAGGATCTGGCGACGCTGGACGCCTACTGCGCCACCGGCTCCCTACGCCGGGCCGCCGACCTCCTCCACCGGCACCACAGCAGCGTCGCCCGCCGGCTCGAACAGATCTCGAAGACCCTGGGCGTCGAACTCACCGAGCCCGCCGGACTGGTACGGGCCGGGCTCGCCCTCACCGCATGGCGGCTGCTCGACGACTGATCCGCCGCACGCGGTTCGGCTTCCGGGCACTTGGTTCGGTTTCGGCGCCTTCGTCCGGCGGGCGAGGTCGCCGCCGGTCCCGTGGCTTCCGCGGCGACGTCCTTCGGCGCACCGCGTGAACGTGATCCGCGTGCCGGCGGACCCGTTCGATGACTGCCCATTGCATCTCAGCCAGCGAAATAACCCAGCCAATCCCAAGATGATCCACTAAAACCCCTTGGATCGCCCGGGTGCAGTCATATAGTCATACCGGTAACCGATTCGATCATTTCTGGTCAGCGGGGCGGTCCCGGCATGGCTTCGCTCCGATGCCGCGCTCACCGCGGACCGGACGGTTTCCTTTTCGCCCGACTCATCTGGTGCACCTTCGGCTTTCGCTTCCGTTCAAGGGAGATCCGTATGTCCGACACCAAGCCCAACGCCGCCTTCGAGCTCCAGGACCTGGCCCTGGACCTCAGCGACCTCACCGTCACCTCGATGCGCGACACCGCAGCGCTCCCGGAGGGCGGCGCGTCGTGGGGCTCCTGCTCCTGCCAGGGCTCCTCCTCCTGCGCCAAGCCGCGGTTCGAGGACATGGGCGTCGACGCGGGCTGACCGCGCGCCCCGTCCCGTCCGCACAGCGAAGGAGACACCCATGCCCGACACCAGCGGCGAGACCCTGGGTTTCGAGCTCCAGGACCTCGATCTGGGCGAGTTGAGCGTGACCTCGATGCGGGACACGGTCGCCCTCCCCGAGGGCGGCGCCTCCAACGGGGGCAGCTCCTGTTCCTGCGGCTCGTCGTCCTGCGCGACCCCGCAGCTCCCGCACCTCCCGTACTGACGCACCTTCGTACCGACGACCCGGCCGCCCACGGGCACCGGGGCGGCGACTCGCGTCGCGCCCTCGGTGGTTCTTCCGAGGCGGCCGGTGCGCCAACCGGCGCGCGTGCCCGACACGCGCGCCGGCCGTAGGCGACCGATCCGGCGCCCGTCTCGGGCCGCACCCGCACGGCGGGGGTGCGGCCCGCGGCGGGTCCAGCACGAGGAAGGGACGGGCGTGTCCGACTCCGCCAGCGCCGACTCCCCTACCGCCGACTCCGGCGGCTACCGCGTGAATCCGGCGCCGTACGCGCTGGTGCGCGCCACGGTGCTCGCCTATCCGGCACAGGACCCGGCCGCCGCGACGTTCCGCGCGGCGCTCGACGACCTCGTCCGCGTGCACCGCGCGCTGCTGGACACCGCCGACCCGCTGTGCGACGCCCTCTACGCCAGTCGGTGCGACCACCCGCGGGACTTCCACCGCGACGTCGTCCTCCCGCTGCGCCGTGCCGTGCACAACGGACGGGACCCGCGCCCCGCCGTCCTGGAGCGACTCGGCGACCTCCCCACCCGGGTCCCCGCGTTGGCGTACTGGCTCGGCCGACGAGACCGCCACCGCGCGCTCGTGGCCGCGCTGGAGACCGCCGCGGAGCCCGCCCTGACCGCCGAGCGCGCAGCACTGGCCGACCTGTGCCGACAGCCCGCGCTCGGCCGAGCGGTCGCGCTCACCAGCGCCGACCTGTTGCGCGCCGTGGAACGGGCCAGCACCGGACGGGACGACCGGCGGGCGCGCAAGGAGGAGCCCACCGTGCTGCGCCACGCACTGCGGGCCAGCACCAAGACCAGCCCCCTGTCGTGGTTCACCGCCGTCGGCTGGGGGCCGCTGCCGCAACGGCCCCACGGGCCGCGGGTGGCGTCGTGGGGTGAGCACTCCCTGCTCGACGGCCCGCTGCGCGCGGTGGTCACGGTCAACCGCACCCTCACGGGCGCGCTCACCGCCGCGCTCCTGGACGCCCCACACCGTCGCGCCGCCCTCCCCCACCGCGTGACCAGTACCGCGCGGGTCGCGGACGGCCGGGCGGCGTACGCGCGCAGCCGGGCCGTCTTCGCCGGGGGTCGCTACCTCGTCTCCGAGGAGGACGAGGCGGAGGTGGCCTTCAGCGGCCCGCTGCGGCTGGTGACCGAGCGGGCGCGGGAGCCCCTGAGCCTGGACGCCCTGACCGACGCGCTCGCCGAGGCGCTGCCCGGCGCGGACGCCGGACGCGCGGCGGCCGCCTTCCTGGACCGCCTGGGCGAGGCCGGTCTGCTGGTGCCGGCGGACCCCGTCCCGCCGCAGGACGGCGACCCGCTGGCCCGGCTGGCCGCGTGGTTGCGCACCTTCGGCCCGCCCGCAGGCGAGGACGGGTCACCCGGAGGCGACGGCGGGGCACCCGGAAGCGGGGACGGGGCCCCCGGAGGCGAGGAGGGAGCGCCCGGAGGCGAGGACGGGCCACCCGGAAGGGAGGACGGAGCGACCGGAAGCGGGGACGGGGCGCTCGCGGACCGGCTCGACCACGCCGCGCGCCTGACGGCCGCCTTCGGCCCGGCGCCCGCGGCCGAGCGCGTCTCCCTCCTGTCCACGCTGTCGCGGCACTGGGGCGAGCTGCTGGCCGACGCCGGCCGCCCCACGCCAGCCGGCTCAGCCCCGCTGAACGTGCTGTCCGAGGACGTCGTCGCGCCCCGGCCGCTCGTGCTCGACGGCATGCTGGACGAGGCCGACCACGAGGCGCTGGCCGAGGTCACCGCCCTGGCCGAGCTGTTCGACCTGGGGCATCTGGTGCGCCGGATCGTCCGTGACCGCTTCGTCGAGCGGTACGGCGGCGGCGGATGCTGCCCGCACCCGTGGGAGTTCGGCGCCGACGTCGCGACGGCGTGGGAGGAGGCCGGGCGGATCGCGACCCTGCGCGCGGCGGACGCGGCGGGGCTGCCCACCGGTGTCACCGAACTGGCCGCCCTCCGCGCGGCGGTCGCCGACGCCGTCCGCGCCTCGCTCGCGGGCGACGAGCCACCGGACGGGCGGGCGGTCGAGCCGCCGGGCGGACAGCCGGACGGGCGGGCGGACGGATGGTCGGACGGGCGGTCTACGGGGGCGGACGCGCCGTCGGAAGGGCGGTCGGACGGGCGAGCGGACGCGCCGTCAGACGGGCGGTCGGTCGAGCCGCCGCGAGGGCCGTCGGCCGACACCGACGTCGTCCTGCCGCCCGACTGCGTCAAGGGGCTCGGCGAACGGCTTCCGCGCTGGGCCGTCGAACGCCCGGCCAGCTACGCCCACTTCCTCCAGCGCGATCCGGCCTCGGGCCTTCTGTGCGTGAACCACGTGTACGGCGGCTGGGGCCGGTTCACCAGCCGGTTCCTGGACGCACTCGAACCCGGCGCCGCGCGGGCGGTGGCCCGGCAGGTGCGTCGCGGCCTGGGACCGGACGCGCGGGCCGCGCAGATCCGCCCGGTGGGAGGGTTCAACGCCAACCTCCACCCGCTGCTGGTGCCGGACGAGATCGGTGCGGACCGGCGGTGGACGTCGCTCCGGGAGGCTGACGTCGAGCTGTACCACGACGAGGCCGCCGACCAGGTGAGGTTCCGGACGCGGGCCACCGGTGAGCCGCTCGACGTGCTCTACCCGGGCTTCCTGGCCCCGATCATGCTGCCGCGCAGAATCGGGGCGCACCTGTGCGACCAGCCGCACGGGGTGGTCGACTTCCGGTCCCTGGTCCCCAGGTACAGCGTCACGGCCCCCGGCGGCCAGGTGGTGCGCACGCCCCGGCTGCGCCACCGCCACATGGTCCTGCTGCGCCGCCGCTGGCTGCTGCCACAGCCGGTCGTGGGGGCGCTGACCGCCGAACTCACGGCCGCCCACGGGGTCCCGGCGGAGGTCGTGGCCCGCTGGCGGGCGCTGCTCACCCTCCCCGAGCAGATCTTCCTACACCCCGCGGCCACCGCCGTGAGCGGGCGCGCCACCGAGGACTTCCTCGCCGCACTACGCCGGCCCAAACCTCAGTTCGTGGACCTGGGAAACGCCCTCCACCTGCGCTGCCTGGGCCGATGGCTGGCCCGCCACCCCGACGGCGCCGTCCTGGAGGAGGCGCTGCCCGCGCCGGGCGGGTCCGTCGCGCCGACCCGGGCGGTGGAGCTCGTCGTGGAGACCTACCGGGCCGGACGGCCGTGACACCCCGCAACCAGGAAGGCGAGAGAGCCGCCGTGCCAGCAGCGCACCCCCACCGCGCCGTGTCCCGTGACGTCGTCGCGTACTACCACCATCCGATCAAGGCGCCGCTGCTCCGCGAGGCCGTGCTGCCACTCGCCGAGGAGTGGACGTCGCGGGGCCTGGCCGCCCACGTCGAGCGGCACTGGCTCCACGGCCCCCATCTGCGCCTGCGCCTGACGGGCGAGCCGAAGCAGGTGGGCGCCGCCGCCGAGGACGCCGCCCGGGAGCTGCGCGGGTGGGTGGAGGCGCACCCCTCGCACAGCGACCTCAGCGAGGCGGAACTGCTCGAACGGGCCGCGGAGACGGGGCGTGCCGAACTCGTCCCGCCGCCGTACGGGCCGATCGTGGCGGACAACACGGTGCGCACCGAGCCGGTCGACCTGTCCGCGCCGCGCGGGCTGCTCGGCGACGACGGACTGGCGCTCCGCGACGACCTGATGCGCCGGGGACTCGCGCCGCTGCGGGCGGGGGCGGAGTTCCTGGGCGCCCACGGCGACGGCGCCACGGCCCGGACGCAGCTCGTGGTGGCCGCGCTGGCCGCGCACGCCGCGGCCCATCCCGAGGGGCTGGCGGGCGGCCACTACTCGTACGTGTCGCACCTGGAGGACTTCCTGGTCCACGACGACCCGGACGGGCGGCTGCGCGAGGCGTTCGAACAGCGTTGGGAGAGCGCGGGCCAGGCGGTGACCACGCTGGTCGGCCGGATCGCCGACGGCGGGGCGCGGGACGGGGAGCGGGCGTGGGCCGCGTGGTCGGCGGCCGCCTGGCGCCTGGCGCGGAGCCGTCACGACGCCGGGGCCGACCTGCACGGGTTCCCGCTGGAGTACCGGGTGCGCGCGGCCGCCACCGGGGACCGGGCGGCGATGGAGCGCTGGAACCAGGACATCCGCACCCGCTACAGCGAGTTCCACCGACTGCTGCGCCGCTCCGACCCGCAGGGCACGATGTGGAGCCGCCCGGAGTACCTGATCTACCGGGCGTGCACCAACGCGCTGTACCGGCTGTTGGCGATCTGCGACGTGCGGCCGCTGGAGCGCTACCTCGCCGCGTTCCTGGTGGTGCGCACGGTGCCGGAGCTGACCGGCTGCGACTGGCGCACCGAGGTGGAGTCGGTCATCGACGCGGTGGAAGGCCGGTCGTGACGGCCGCCGACCCGATGACGCCGGAGGCCGGGGACCGGCCCGGCTCAGTCACGCCGGAGGCCCGGGACCGGACCGGCTCGGTGGTGTCGGAAGCCGGGGACCGGACCGGCTCGATGACGCCGGAAGCCCGAGACCGGACCGGCTCGATGACGCCAGAAGCCCGGAACGGGCCCGGCTCGGTCGTGTCGGAAGCCCGAGACCGACCCAACTCCATGACGCCAGAAGCCCGGAACCGGCCCAACTCGGTCACGCCAGAAGCCCGGGACCGGCCGGGCGCGCCCGCCGGCTGGCGGCTGCGCCCGGGAGTCGCCGTCACGCCGCTGCGCGACGGCCTGCACCTGCGCGGCCGGCGCGGCAGCGTGACCCTGGAGGGCAGCAGCGCGCTGCCCACGCTGTGGCGGGTACTCGAAGGGCCGCTGCGCGCGGGCGAGTCGGCGCGGGTGCTGGACGAGGCCGAGCCTGGGTCCGCCCTGCGGAAGGCCCTGGACACGGTGCTGGAGCAGTTGCGCGCCCACGACCTGCTGGTGGCGGTGGACGGCGAGGCCGCCCCGGACTGGCTGGCCGCGACCGGCGAGCGGCCCGCGCGGGCGGCGGCCGCGATCGCGGGGTCGCGCGGCGAGGTGGCCTCCGCCGCGCCCGACTGCCCGCTGGCCGAAGCCGCCGCGCGGGCCCTGGAGCACGGCGGAGCGGCCTACGACCGCTCCGTGGACCCGGACCTGCCCGCCGGCGGGATCCTGCTGCGGGCGGACGGGGCGGGCCCGGCGGTCGCCGCGGTGATCCGCGGCGGCACCGGATACATGACCGCTCCCGGCAGCCCGGAGCAGGCCCGCGCGGACGTGGCGGCACTGGCGGGCCGGCTGGAGTCGGGGGCCGCCCCGGCCTCCCCACGCGCCTTCGCCGCCCTGCTGGGCGGCTCCGCGGCACACCGGCTGCTGTGCGCCGTCGCCGGCCTGCCGGACCCGGCACACGAGGGGGACGACCCACGGCTGGTGGCCGGGCTGCCGGCGGTGCTGGTGGCGACCGCGCGGCCCTCACGCGCCGAGTACCGCACCTGGCTGGGGCCACAACGGCTGGACACCGACCGGCAGGTGACGCTCGCCCCCGCCGACACCCTGGCCACGGCGCTGAACCGCGTGGACGCGCTGAGCGACCCGCACGTCGGGGCGTTCCCCGAGCCGCTTCCCGGGACCTGGCCGCAGCTTCCCGTGCCGCTCGCCGCCTGCGACCTGCCGGACGGCACCCTCGTCGCGGGCGCGCCACGGCTGGACCTGGCACGCCTGGACGCCTTCTGTCGCGTGGCCGAACTCGGGTCGGGCGCGGCGTGCCTGGCGGTGGGCGCGGACCCCGGCCACGCCTGGGGCAGGGCGCTGCGCCGGGCCGCGGAACGCGCCGGTGCGCCCCTGTTCGGCGACGACCCGCTGCCCGCGGCCGACTGGTCCGGCCACCCCCAGGCCCGTCACTGGTGGACGACGCTGACCCGACGGCTGGGCGTCCGAGCCCGTCTGGAGGTCGTACGGGCGGTCGGGGACGAGGAGGTGTACCGCGCGATGGTGGTGTGTCAGGAGGGTGCCGGGCGAGCCGGCGGGCCGATGCGCGGGTGGGCCGTGGAGGCGACCGCGGGAGACGCCGCGGCGTTCGCGGCGCTCTCGGCCGTCACCACCGTCGTCGCGACGGACACGGGCACAGGGGTCGGGCAGGTCCGCGGCCCGGACGGCGCCACGGCGTCCTTGGCCGCCGCGGGGGCGCCCGTGGCCGCGTGGGAGGACAGCGGCTGGACGGCCGGGTGGCTGGCGGAGCTGGCCGGACGGGAGGCCGCGCTCCAGTCGGCGCTGCGCCGGCTGACCGGGCTGCGCGCCCACGCGGGCCCAACGGCCGCCGACCGTGGGCTGGCGGCGCTGCTGCACGCCTTCGGCTTCTGCGTCCTGAGCCCGGCGGGAGATGACCGATGACGCCGGCCGCGCGGTCCACGGTGGGCTCTTCGCCCCTACCAGGGTCTTTGCTGGGGTCGCTGCCCGTTCCGGTGCTCGCCGCCGACACGGCACTTCGGACATCGCGGGGCCGGGCGGTCGTGCTGCTGACGGAGTGGACGCAGGGAGTCGGCGAGGAGCTGAGCCGCCGTGCGCTGGACCATCCGGTGGCCTGGGTTCCGGTGCGCTTCGACGGGGCGGTGGCCGTGATCGGGCCGGCGCTGCGACCGGGCGCGGCGGCGTGCCTGGCGTGCGTCGAGTACCAGCGACTGGCCACGGCGGGCGGTCGGGTCCCCTGGCAGAGCCCGGGGCTGGCGCTGGCCGGCGTGCCCTCCCCCGCCCTCGCCGAGGCGATGGGCGCGCTGGCGATGGACCTGCTGGACGCCGTGGAGGGGGTGGAGGCGGCCCGGGCCGCTGAAGCGACCGAAGCACCGGGCGCCGCGGGGGCGGCGGAGACGGCGAAGTCGGCGGGAGCCCAGGAAAGCCCCCAGGAAAGCCCTCAGGAAAGCCCCCAGGAGAGCGCTCAGGAAAGCCCCCAGGAGAGCGCTCAGGAGACGACGGAGACGACAGGGGCGCAGGGGACGGCGAAGACGACGGAGACAGCGAGGGCCCAGGAGGCTACAGAGACGGCAGCAGCCCAGGAGACGGCAGGGGCGGGGCAGTCGGCGAGGGCCCAGGAGACGGCGAAGGCAACGGGCACGACGGAGACAGGGGCGGCGTCGGCGACGGTGTACGTGGTCCACCAGGGGCGGGGCACCTGGTCCACCCACCAGGTGCGCCCCGTCGGCGGCTGCGCGGTGTGCCGTCCGCTCCCTCCCGACTCCGCGGACACGGTGGCGCCCCTGCCCTCGGGTCCGCGGCCGCTGCCGGACCCGGCGGTACTACGGGGCGCCAACCCCCGCACCACCGGGCGGGAGTTGCGCACGGTCCTGTACGACGAGCGGTTCGGTCCGGTACGCGGACTGTTCCGGTCGGAGGATTCGGCGTTCTGCCTGACGACGGCGCTGGTGACGGACGGACGGCCGCTGGACGACGGCGGTTACGGGCGGAGCGGGGACTTCGCCGGCAGCGAGCGGGTGGCGCTCTTCGAGGCCGTCGAGCGGTACGCGGGGATGCGCCCGACCGGCCGGCGGACGGTGCTGCGCGCCTCCTTCGCCGCGCTGGGCCCGCAGCGGGCGGTGGACCCCGAGCGGCTCGGTCTGCCGGACCCCGCCCACCACGGGCATCCGGCGTCGCGGGCCGTGCCGTACACCCCGGACCTGGAGCTGGACTGGGTGCACGGCTGGTCGCTGACCCGGGGCCGCGCGGTCGCCGTACCCGAGCACGTGGCGTACTGGGACGTGCCCGGTGCCGGCCGGCCGCGCGTGGTCTACGAGTCCTCCAACGGCTGCGGACTGGGCAACAGCCCGGAAGAGGCCGCGCTGTACGGCCTGTTCGAGGTCGCCGAGCGAGACGCGTTCCTGATGGCCTGGTACGCCGGCACCCCGCTGCCCCGGGTCGCGCCACCGGAGGAGGACCGCGAGGTGACCCTGCTGGCGGACCGGGCGGCCCTCGCCGGCTACCGACTCATCCTGCTGGACGCGACGAACGACTTCGGGATTCCGGCGGTGGTGGCCGTCTGCCGCTACGAGGGCACCCACCCGGACGCGCCCCGGATGTTCCTGGCGGCCGGAGCCCACCACGACCCGCGCGCGGCGATCCGCTCCGCGGTAGCCGAGGTCGTCACCAACGTCCTGGAGTCCGCGCACCGGTCCTTCGCCGAGGGCCGTCCACGCGACCCCGACCGGCTGCGCCCGATGTTGGAGCAGCCGGAACTGGTGGTGTCCCTCGACGACCACGTAGGCGTCAACACCCTGCCCGAGGCGGCCCCCCGGCTGGAGTTCCTGTTCGCCGACACCCCCTGCCGCGACGTGGCCGACGCCTGGCCCCACGCCCCACAGCCGGTGACCGACCTCGGCGTCCTGCTGGAGGCGACGGTGGAGCGGCTGGCGGACGCGGGTCTGGAGGTCATCGCCGTCGACCAGAGCACGCGAGAGCTGCGCGAGCGGATCGGGCTCCACTGCGTCAAGGTCATCGTGCCCGGCTCACTGCCGATGACCTTCGGACACGTCAACCACCGCACCCGCGGGCTGCCGCGCCTGCTCGACGTGCCGTACCGGCTGGGCCGCACGAGCCGACCACTCCGCCCCGCGGACCTGACCGTCCACCCGCACCCCTTCCCCTGACACACCGCCGACGGGCCGCAGAGAGGCCACCAGTCAACCGTCTTCCATCCGACGAGGGCCGCACGTGACCACCGAGACCTGGCACAGCTACCACCTCTTCCTGCACTCCTCCACCGAGGACACCGACCGCTTCCTCACCGAGGACGTCGCCCCCCTTCTGGACGGCCTGGTGGCCTCCGGGGACGCCACCCGGTGGTTCTTCATCCGCTACGGCGAGGACGGCCCGCACCTGCGGATACGGGTGAGCGGGCTCGGCACCGGGGCCGCCGCCGAACTACCGGACGCCCTGGCGCGAGCGGCCGCGGAACGGCCCGCGGTGGCGGGCCCCTGGCCGACGCGCCACGGCGAGGTACGCGCCGTGGCGTACGTCCCCGAGACACACCGCTACGGCGGGCCACGGGCACTGCCCACGGCCGAGCGGGTCTTCACCCACTCCTCGCGGGTGGCGGTGGCGGCCCTGCGGGACCTCGACCGCCGTTCGGGAAGTGCGGGACGGCTCACCGTGGCGGCGGACCTGGCCCACGCCACCACGCACGCGCTGCGCATGGACCGGCTCACCGCCGGGCGGTGGCTACGGCGCCACGCGGCGGGGTGGCGCTGGGTCACCGAGGTGGAGTTGCTGCCGGCCGCCGCCGTGCACACCCGAGTCAACACCGTCTACGCCGCGCAGGGCCCAGCCCTCGAGCGCCGGGCGCGGGCACTCCGGGACGGGTTGGAGAACGGTGCGGGGGCACCGTGGCTGACGGAGTGGGTGCACCGGGTGCGCGAGGCCGACGAGGAGCTGCGGGAGTCCCTCACGGCGTCGGAGGCGGGGGCGGTACTGCCGTGGGTGTGGGCATCGCAGCTCCACATGCTGTTCAACCGACTGGGCGTCACCCCGGACGAGGAGCGCGCGGTGTGCCGGCTGGCGGCGCGGACGCTGCTGGAGGAGGGAGAGCCCGCAGACTTCTTCCCCGACGACCACCGAGCGCCGGACGTGTGGTACCTGGAGCACAGCAAGTTCCGGATCGGCCGCAACGAGGACACCGCCCTACGGCCGCTCCCCTCACAGCCGACGGCGGAGCGGGCGGACGCGGGGCCGCCAGCGGAGACTGAGGAGGCGGGCGCGGCGGAGGGGGTGGAAGAGGCGGGCACGGCCCCGGCGGGGATACCGCTGGCGCACGGCCCCCTGCCCGACGTACCGCTGCGCACCGTCCTGGCCGGCAGGGCGTCCTGGCGCGGCGCCCTCGGCGGGCCGCTGGACGCCCACACACTGGGCACGCTGCTGTGGAACGCCCTGTCCGAGAGCGGCCGCTCCACCCAACGCCTCACGGACGGCTCGGTGCGCCATCTCACCCACCGCCCCCATCCGAGCGCAGGGGCGCTGTACACGGCCCGCGTACGCCTCCTGGTCCTCGACGTGGCCGGCGTTCCCGCCGGGACCTATGACTGCGTACCCGAACAGCGGACCCTGCGCCCGATCGGGCCCGCGCCCGCCACACACCAGGTGACGCCGCTCTCGACGTACTTCTCCCGCCCTCCGCACGACCCGGACTGGATCGGCGTCGACGAGGCACCCGTCGTCCTCGGTCTGTACACGGACCTCGGGCTCCTGCGTCGGCGATACGGACTCCGCGCGCTCCGACTGGCGCTGCTGGAAACCGGGCACCTGGCCCAGACGGTGCTGCTGGTCGCCACGGCTCTGGGCCTGTCCGGAACACCACTGGGCGGTTTCCACGACGAGCCCGCGCAGGAACTGTTCGGCCTGGACGACCTGGACCAGCCCCTGCACTACCTGCTGCCCCTCGGGAGGCCCACACCACGGTGAACCCCCGTGCGTAGTTCGCGCAGTTCGGGGATGTGGTTGTAGAGGCTGCCCGGGGAGACGCCGAGGAGCTCGGCGTCCGAGGTGAGGGAACGGCCGGGGTCGGGCAGCGGGTCGGCGAAGGCATCACGTGCTGGACAGCCGATTCCGGAAGCCCGAAGAAAAACTCCCTTGCCAAATGGTCAAGAAGCGTTGACCATTGGGGGCATGCCTACCGATGATCTTCCCGAGACGTTCCACGTCACCACTGACGAGCAGCTGCGCGCCGTCTCCAATCTCACGCGTCACCGGATCATGGCCGTGCTCCGCTTCGAGCCCGCGACGATCACGCAGATCGCCGAGCGAGTGGGCCTCGCGAAGGGGAGTTCCAGCTACCACGTACGGCTGCTGGAGCGGGCCGGCCTGGTGAAGGTGGTGCGAACGCGGAAGGTCCGGGGGGTCACCGAGCGGTACTACGCCATGGCCGCGCGGTCGATCGTGCTGCCGGATCCGGGCGAGGGAGGCCCGGATGTGCTGATGCGGCATGCGGTGGCGGACCTGGAGGCGGCGCCGGCGGATGGCGAGCGGCATGTGCGGATGGCGCATCTGCGGCTCACCGAGGAGCAGTTCGCGGAGCTGGGGGCGCGGCTGCAGGCACTGGCGGACGAGTACCGGGAGCTGTCCGATCCGTCGCTGCCGGACGCGTCACTCGTCTTCGCACTGTTCCACCCGGCATCGCGCGAGCAGGCCGAAGGGGGCGCCAAGTGACCTCAGACGTTCGGAAGCTGCCGACCGGGTTCGGACGGCTGTGGACCGCGCAGACGGTGTCCTCGCTCGGTGACGGGGTGTCGCATGCCGCGCTGCCACTGCTCGCGTTGACGTTGACGCGGGATCCGATGGCGCTCGCCGTCGTCACGGCCGCCGGAACGCTGCCGTGGCTGCTCTTCGGGGTGCTCGGCGGTGCGCTGGTGGACCGCTGGGACCGTCGGCGCACGATGTGGGTCACGGACGCGGCGCGTGCGGTGCTGCTCGCGATACCGGCGGCAGCGGCCGCGCTCGACGTGCTGAGCATTCCCCTGCTCGCGGCCGTCGCCTTCCTCCTCGGCCTCGGCGGACTCTTCTTCGACACGGCCGCCACGGCCTATCTGCCGGATCTGCTCGGCCGCGACCCCGCGCTCCTGGAGCGCGCCAACTCCCGCCTGCGCGGCAGCCAGACCGCCGCGTCCGGCTTCGCCGGGCCGCCCGCGGGCAGTGCCCTGCTCGCGCTCGGGCGGGCGGTTCCGCTGCTCGCCGACGCGGTCTCGTTCGCGCTCTCCGCACTGCTCGTACGGTCGCTGCCCGCCGCACCCCGGCCCGCACCGCAGGCTCGTGAGTCGCTGCTGCGGCAGGCGCGGGCCGGCGCCTCGTACGTGTTCCGGGATCAGTTGCTGCTCGGGCTCGCGCTGCGTCCGGCGGTCGGGAACATCGCCTTCGTCGCCGTGGAGACCGTGCTCGCCCTCTTCGCACACGACCGTCTCGGTATCGACACCTTCGGCTTCGGCCTGCTCCTCACGGCGGAGGCCACCGGCGGTCTGCTCGGCGCGGGCATCGCCTCCTTCCTCGGCCGACGACTCGGCACCGGCACCGCGCTGACCTGCACGGCCGCAGTCGAGGGACTCGCCATCCTGGGCCTTGCCGCCGCTCCGAACCCGTACGTCGCCGGCCTCGCGCTCGCCGTCTGCGGGGCGGGCATGGGCGCCACGATGGTGCTCGCGCCCTCCCTCCGACAGGCGATCGTCCCCGCCCACCTGATGGGCCGGGTCGCCTCCACCTCCCGCATGCTCGCCATGTGCGCCGCCCCGTTCGGCGCCTTCCTCGGCGGCTGGCTGGCCACCACCTACGACGTACGCACCCCGCTCTACACGGCCGCCGGCCTCCTCCTCACCATGACCACCATCACCGCGACCATGACCAGCAACCGCCGGGTCGAGGCGGCGCTGCGTGCCGCCGCCCCGGCCGATGATCCAGATCACCCGGAATCCCGGGACCCCGTGCAGGAGCGTGCCATGTAGGGCTCCGCGAGGTCGTTGAGCCAGTTCGAGGAGCTGGCACCAGGAGGTGCGGCCTGTCGCCAGGGCGGCGACGAACGAGTGCGGCCAGCCCGGGATCATCAGGTGCTGGTCGCGGTCCCGGCGTCAACACGTTGCCGAGGGGCTGTCATGCAGCACGGGTCGTTGTGTTCGCCGTTTCTGAGCGGAAGCCGTGTCCGACCTCCGGTGCCAGACCGTGATAGTGGCGGAAGTTGTAGATGAGCGGGCTCCAGAGAGCGGGGTCGATGTGGTGCGTGCCCGGCACGACGATGCGTTCGTCGGCGTGGACGCGCAGCACGTCGCACTCGACGCTGAAGAAAAGACCCGCTCCGCCCGGCGTCAGTGCACGGGCCCGTGCCTCCAACTGCAGCGCGCACTCGGCGACCCGCGGCGGCTTCACGATATGGGAGTCGGCCGGGGTGAGCCCGGACGCGGCGAACTTGTCGGGCTCGTACCGGTACACCGCCTGCTTGCTCTCGGGCACCGGGTTGGCCCCGGTGAGCGGTGCCAGGCGCTCCACCTGCTCCCACAGCTCCGGCGAGGCAACGTTGATCACCAGCTCGGAGCGCACCGCGAGGTTGCGCGCGGTCTGGCTCTCACTGCCCAGGCCCAGGACGATGTGCTGTCCCAGCGCCCAGGCGGAGGAGATCGGGGCAAGGTTGAACGTGCCGTCGTCGTTCTCGGTGGTCAGCAGGACCACGGGCGTGCCGAAGTAGAGGATGCTCGGCCGGACCACTCGGTGGGCGTCAGTCGTCATGCCTCACACGCTAGGGGCGGGACGTTTCGATGTGCGTCGAAGCATCGGCTGGCGACAATGGTGCTGTGATCAGCCCCGATATCCACACCAAGGAACCGGACCTCGCCGCCCTGGCGGCGCTGCTGGCCGACCGCACCCGCGCCGCCTTCTGCCTCGCGCTGCTCGACGGCCGCGCATGGACAGCGACGGAACTGGCACAGCTCGCGGGGATCGCACGGTCCACAGCGACCAGCCACCTGAACCGGCTGGTGACCGGCGGCCTGCTGGCCGAGGAGCGCAAGGGCCGGCACCGCTATGTGCGCCTGGCGGACCCCGCCATCGCCGAGATGATCGAAGCCCTTGCCGCCCGGGCACCGCAACAGCTCGTCCCGGTCCGCTCGCTCGTTGCCGCCCGCCAGCACCGTGCCGTGGCCTTCGCCCGCATCTGCTACGACCATCTCGGCGGCTCCTTGTCCGTGGCGATCACCGACGCGATGACCGAACAGGGATTTCTGGACTGGGAGTTCGGCCCGGTCCTTACCCCCTCGGGCGCCGCATGGCTCACGGACACGGGCATCACCCAGGAAACGGCACCACACGTACGCACGTGCCTGGACTGGACGGAGCGGCGCTTGCATCTGGCGGGCGCGGTCGCCGCAGCCGTGTTCCACCATGCGGTTCAGGAGTCCTGGCTCGTGCCGGCCGGAGGCCGCGTCGTGCGGCTGACGGACCAGGGGCGCGACGCCTTCCGACGGCACCTGGGCCTGACTGACGAGGCACTCACGGCTCGCTGAGTCCTGTTTCCGTACCGCAACTCCTCACACCCGGTTCGACGTCGTACGCCGTACTCAGGCACTGGCGGTACAACCTCCGCGCACACACCCGGCCATGGTGCTCGTACTCAGACACATATGAGTACGTGGCGCGTGGTGTGGGTTCCGGCGTCCGGGTGAGGGTTGGCCTCATGAACGGCCTTTACGCTCTCAAGCCCTGGTACGCGGAACGACTCCGCGGCGTCCGCGCGGGTCTCGTCCGCCGTGAGGTGTCGCCCGACGCCCTCACCGTTGCCGGGGTGATCTGTGCGGTGGGCGCCGCGGTGACTCTGGCGGTCGCGCCCGCGCCCCTTGCCGCGCTGCCGGTCGCGGCGCTGCTCGCGGCACGGCTCGCCTTCGCCAATCTCGACGGGGCCCTGGCCCGGGAGACCGGGCGCACCAGCCGGCGTGGCGCGGTCGTCAACGAGTTGGGCGACCGGGCGGCGGACCTGGCGGTCATCGCGGGATTCGTCACGCTCGCGCCGCTGTGGCTGGTGGCGCTCGCCGGGCTCGCGGCCACGCTGCCGTCGTGGGTCTCGCTCGCGGGCGCGGCGGCCGGCGCCGCGCGGCGCAACGGCGGTCCGGTGGGCAAGACCGAGCGGTGTCTGCTGGTGGTGGTCGCCGCGGCGACGGGCTGGGCGGTCCCCGTGCTCATCGTGGTCGCGGCCGGCTCGGCGCTGACCGCGCTGGTGCGGCTGGGTTGGGTCTGGCGGGAGCTGGCATGAGCGCGGGCATGGTGATGGAGGAGGCCGTGGGAAGGGCCGTACCGCTGGTCGCCGGTGCGCTCGGCGCCGGCGGCATCGCGGTCGCGGCGCTGCCCTCCCGTCTGCGGATGCGGTCTGAGCTGCGCAAGCGTTGGCGCACCTGGGCGCTGACCGCGCCGGTCTTTCTCGGGGCACTGTTCTGCGGCGGTGCCGGGGCGTTCGTCCTGGCGGCGGCGCTCGGCGTGGTCGCGGTGAGCGAGTACGTACGGATGGCCGGCCTGCGGCGCGCGGACCACGCCGTGCTCGTGGTGGCCTCGGTGGTGCTTCCGGGGCTCGCGTGGCAGGCGCCGGGGGCGCTCGACCTGCGGGCGGCGGGGCTGCTGCTGCTCGTGGTCGCCTTGTCTCCGCTGCTGGCCGGGGACGTGGACTCCGGGTTCACCCGTGCCACGCGGACGGTGTTCGGTCTCCTGTGGGTCCCGCTGTCGCTGACCGGCCTGGTGGTGCTGGGTGACACGGCGGTGGCGGTGGGCCTGGCGGTGGCCCTCGGTGATGTCGGCGCGTGGTGTGGCGGGACGGCCCTGGGCCGCAGGGGACCGCTGGCGCGGCCGCTGTCGCCGCTGTCTCCGAACAAGACGTGGGCGGGCGTCGTGGGCGCGGCGGTGGTGACCGCGCTGGTGCTGCTGGGCGTCGGCGCCTTCTCGGTGGCGCTGTGGGCGGCCGTGCTGTTCGGCTGCGTCCTGGGCGACCTGCTCGAATCGATGGTCAAGCGGGAGTCGGGGGTGAAGGACGCCGGCCGCTGGCTGCCCGGTTTCGGGGGGCTGTTGGACCGTGTCGACTCTCTCCTGCCGGCGCTGCTGCTGGCGATGGTGGTGACGGTGTGACGCAGCGGAGGAAGACGATGGCGAGGGCCGTGTCGTATACGAAGTCGAACCGCGCCTCGCGTCGGGCCGCGGCGCGTCCGCGCGGCGGGTTCGCCGAGCTCGAAGCGCAGGCCGGAGGCGGGCCGCGGGGCGAGGCGGCCCGGCGCTCCGGGGCGGGTGCGCAGGGCCTCTTCGGCGCCTCCCCCGACGGTCTTGGTCCGGCCGCTCCCTGGACGGTGCGCCGCCGGGCCCGAGCGGCGGTGTCCCGTCGCCGGAAGGCGTTCGGGGGCGTCTCCGGCCGCGGCCGGAGAGCCCCTCGTACCCGGACCGACCATGTGGCGCGGACGGCTGGAGCCGGGTCGACGGTCCGGCGGTCGTGGAGGTCGTGGAGCCATCCCGAACGTCCGTGTCGGTCACCCCGGTCGGGTTCCTCGGCGTGGCCACGGCCGGCGTCCGCCGTGGGCGGTCCGGTCGGCGCCGGCGCGGCCGGCTCGGCGGCCACCGTTCGAAGGGGGAAGGGCGGTCCCGGCCTGCCGGGCGGGCCGGGGCGACGAGGCGCGGGGCAGGGGTGGTCCCGGGCCGCGGCCGGGTTGCGGCGGCTGCTGTGGCTGGTCGTCCTCTCCGTCTCCGGTGGGGTCCAGCGGCGCGGGCGGCTCCCGCGTGGGGGCTGTGTCGTCGTCGCCAACCACTCCTCGCATGCCGACACCCCCGCGTTGCTGGCCGCCCTCGACGCCGGTCACACTCCGGCCATCGGCGCGGCCGCCGACTACTGGTTCGACTCGCCCTGGCGGAGCCGGATCTGCCGGGTGTTCGCGGCGGGCTTCCCGGTCCGCAGGACCGGCGGTGGCATGACCGACCTGCTCAGCCGGGTCGACGAGCTGCGCGCCGGGCGCGCGGTCGTGCTCTTCCCCGAGGGGACCCGAGGCCAGGACGGCGAGCTGGGTTCCTTCCACCGCGGTGCCCTGACGCTCGCCGAGCGGGCGGGCGTCCCCGTCGTCCCCGTCGGCATCACCGGCACCGACCGGCTGCTGCCCAAGCACGGCAGACTGCGCCCGGCGCTGATACGGGTGCGGATCGGGACGCCGCTGCCGCCGGGGGCCACACCGCAGCAGGCACGCGCCGCTGTGGCGGCCCTGCGGGCCGACCCCGACACCGGGTCGGTGCGGGACTCGGCGCTCCGCCGCCGCGTCGCGGCGGTGGCCGTGGGACGCTGGGGGCTGCCGCTCGCCTTCGCCTGGGCCGTCGCCGAGGCGCTCAGCTGGCCGCTGATGCCGGAACTGCTGCTGGCCGTCGTGTGCGCGGCGGCCCCGCGCAGGGCGTTCACGCTGTCGCTGGCGGCACTCGCCGGCAGCCTGGTGGGCGGATTGCTCGCGCTCCACCTCGCCGCCCACGGGGTTCGCATGCCGGCCCCGCTCACCACCGACCGAATGCGAGCCGAGGTACGCCACGAGCTGTCCGTCGAGTCGGCGGCCGCGGTACGCCACCAACCGTGGAACGGCATTCCGTTCAAGGTCTACGCGGCCCAGGCGGGCCGCGCCGGAGTTCCGGCCACCACATGGCTGGCCGAGTCCGCACAGGCGCGCGGCACCCGCACCCTCACCGTCGGCCTGGCCTTCGGCGCCTTCGGAGCCGTGGCGCACCGTTTCCGCCGCCACTACCCGGTCTACCTGGCGCTGCTGGGTTGTGGGTTCGCCACCGGCCTGTCCCTGATCGTCGCCGGCTGGCGCTGACGACGGGACCCCGTGGCTGCTGGTACGGGGCCGGCGCGGACCGGTGGAGCGGACGGTGTCACGGCTCGACGTCCTGGGTGCTCCACACCTCCCACTCGGCGCGCGGCCGGCGCGGGGGGATTCCCAGGAGGGCCGTCGGCCACGTCACCGGCCTCACCGGCGGCGATTCGGGCCTACCGGCGAGCGTCTCCGTGCGCTTCGCGCCACATGGACCAGAGCGTCGGACCGCCCCCGGGTACCTGGATCTCGCCCCGCACGGTGAACCCGAACCGCTCGTAGAAGCCGATGTTGGACTGCTTCGACGATTCGAGGTGGGTCGGCAGTCCGGCCGCGTCCGCCTTGGCCAGGCCCGAGAGCAGCAGGGCAGCGCCGTGGCCGTTGCCCTGGGCTGCCGGGTCGGCGCCGAGCACCGCCAGATACCAGTGGGGTTCCTGCGGGGTCGCCTCGCCGACCAGTTCCAGCATTTCTCCCAGCCGGGCCACGTGCTCACCCAACAGCCCGTCGATGACGGCCAGCGTTTCCTCGTCCGGGTGCTGCTCGGCCGTGCCGGGCGGTGTCCAGAAGGCCGCTGCCGCGTCGGTGCGTTCACAGTGACCGAGTGGGCCGTACTTGTGCGTGAGCATGACGTCGAACCACTGGGCGAGACGGTCCGCACGCCCTTCTTCGTCAGGGAAGAACCACAGCATCATCGGGTCGTCCGCGAAAGCGCGGGCCAGGGTGCGTGTGATCTCGGGAGTGTCGCCGGTCTCGATCGACGTGGGTGCGTGAGGTGACTGCATGCGGTGAACGTAGCTTCCAAGATCTTTCCAGCGCATCGGTCGTTCTACCGATGAGTCAGGCCCCTGGGGGCGACCGTTACGGAGCACGGTCGGCGGCCGGATCTCGCCGGTCTCTGTTTGACGGCCGGATTTCGGGTAGCCGCAACACCGAGGCTGATATGGCAGACACACACGATGAGACCGGCGAGAAGACGACGGTCGGCGGCCCGTCCCCCGCGGCGCTGTTACGTGCGGGATGCGACCAGCTCACCGAGCTGACCGGAGTGCGACCCGAATCGGTGGTCCGTTTTCAACGGACCGATGACGGCTGGCTCCTGGAAGCGGAGGTGGTGGAGGTGGCTCGGGTGCCGGAGACGATGAGCCTGCTGGGACTCTACGAGATCACTCTCGACCCGGACGGGCTCCTCACCGGCTACCGCCGCGTCCGGCGTTACGAGCGCGCCCGTGGCGAGCGCCTCTGACCGGCCGGTCTCCGAGAGGGATGACACACCGACATGACCGTGGTGACCACAGAACGGACCGGTGGCGGAGGCGGCAGCAGCGGCCTCTACGACGTGCTGGAACTCGTCCTCGACCGTGGGCTGGTGATCGACGCGTTCATCCGCGTCTCCCTGGTCGGCATCGAGATCCTCAAGATCGACGTGCGCGTGGTGGTGGCGAGCGTCGACACCTACCTCCGGTTCGCCGAAGCCTGTAACCGGCTGGACCTGGAGGCCGGACCGCGCCAGCCCGCGGGGCTGCCCGACCTGGTGGGCGACGCCACCGAGAGCGGCGCGCGCGACAAGACCAAGGGTGCGCTGGCGGGCGCCGGACAGGCGGTCTCCCAGGCGACCCGCGGTATCACCGACACCCTGCGCGGCCGTGACCGGGAGCCGGAGGAGGCGACCGCCTCGGACGACACCGGCAGCCGCGCCGGCTCGCGCCGGGGCACCGCAAGGAAGTCGGGTGAGAGCGCATGAACACCTATGTCTACGGCATCGTGTCCGGCGGCCACCCCGAGCTGCCCTCCGGGCTCGCCGGGGTCGGCGACCCGCCCCGCCCGGTGCGTGGCGTCCGCGCGGGCGAGCTGACGGCGCTGGTCAGCGAGTGCCCGGAAGGTCTTCGGCCCCGGCGCCGGGACCTGCTGGCCCATCAGCGGGTGCTCACCGAGGTGGGCCAGACCCGCACGGTGCTGCCCCTGCGCTTCGGCAGCGTCTCGGCCGGTGAGGGGGACGTCCGTGAGGTGCTCGCCTCCCGCGCCGAGGACTACCGGGAACGGCTGCGGAGGCTGGACGGCCGCACCGAGTACAACGTCAAGGCGGCGCACCAGGAAGACCTGCTGCTGCGCCAGCTGCTCGACGAGGAGCCCGAACTGCGGGGCATGGCCGCGGCGAACCGGGCGGCGGGCGGCGGCTCGTACGAGGCACGGCTGCGGACCGGGGAACGTGTGGCCGAGACGGTCCGCGACCGCGAGGAGCGGGACGCCCGGTTGATCACGCAGACGCTGTCACCGCTGGCCGAGGAACACCGGATGGGGCCGGAGAGCGGCGGCTGGTTCGTCAACCTCTCGCTCCTGGTGCACCGGGACGACGCGGAGCCGCTGGCCGACGCGGTCGCCGGCCTGCGGAGCGCGCACCCCCGGCTCGACCTGCGGCTGAACGGGCCACTGCCGCCGTACAGCTTCGTGGAACCGTGATCATCTCGCTGGTCGGCTGGGTGCTGCGGCAGGTGGTCGCCGAGGCGGAGCGCGAGTACTACGACCCCGCGCGCGTCCGGCGGGAGCTGGCCGCGCTGGAGCGGCAGCTGGCCGAGGGCCTGATCGACGAGAAGGAGTTCGAGCGATGCGAGGACGCGCTGCTCGACCGCCTGGAGGAGGCGCACGCATGGACGCACGAGATCCGCTGACCGCCCCCCGCACCCCGCCCCACCGCCCCGATCCGGCCCCTGGGCCACGAGCCGGCGGCCGGCTCCGCCAACCTCGCCGACATCCTGGAGCGCGTGCTGGACAAGGGTGTCGTCATCGCCGGTGACATCCGCGTCAACCTGCTCGACATCGAACTGCTCACCGTCAAACTGCGGCTCGTCGTGGCCTCGGTCGACCGGGCGAAGGAGATGGGGATCGACTGGTGGGAGGACGACCCGGCCCTCTCCTCCCGCGCCGGGCGGCGCGCCCTGGACGCCGAGAACGCTCGGCTGCGCGCGCGGCTGGCGGAGCTGGAGGCCGGCGGCGGCGCCCGCGTCACGAGGGAGGACATGACCCGGTGAACACCATGGACCCACGACCGGAGGACGCCGCCGCGCCACGGCGGGAGGAACTGCGGTACGTCTACGCCATCACCCGCGACCACGACCCCGCGACCCCCTGGCCGGAGCCCCTGCGGGGTGTCGCGGGCGGCCCTGTCCTCGCCGTCCGGCACGCCGGCCTCTCCGCGCTGACCGGGCCGGTGCCGGCGGCCGAGTTCGGCGAGGCGCCCCTGCGCGCCCGGCTGGAGGATCTGCGCTGGCTGGAGGAGGTCGCCCGCGCCCACCAGCGGGTGGTGGACACCGCGGCCCGCACCGCCCGCTGCGTCGTGCCGCTGCGCCTGGCCACGGTCTGCCGTGACGAGCCGGGGGTGCGGCGCCTCATGGCCTCCGGCCGCGACCGCTTCACCGCCGCCCTGGACCGGTTGGACGGAAGGGTCGAATGGGGCGTCAAGGTGTACGCCGTGACCGGCGCCGACACGTCCGCGGAACAGATGACCGCCGGACCGTCGACGGGACGGCGGGAACCCCTCGAGCAGCGGGCGGAACCGGCACACAGCACGAGCCGTGGCACGGGCCGGGGCCGTCAGGCCACCGAGGAGCGATCCGGTCGGGAGTATCTCCGCAGGCGGAGTGCCGAGCGCAGGGCGCGCGACGAGCGGTGGCAGGCCACCCGGGACAGCGTGCGCCGGGTCTACGAGACGCTCACCCCCCTGGCCGATGCCACCCGTCTGCACACCCCGCAGGCCGCCGAGCTGTCGGGCGTGGTCGACCCCCACATGCTCAACGCCGCGTTCCTGGTGGACGGCACGGACAGCGCGGCGTTCGCCACCCGGGTCCGGGAGCTGGACGCGGGGCTCCCCGCCGTCCGGGTGGAGCTGACCGGCCCCTGGGCGCCCTACTCGTTCCTCTCCACCGGCCCCGCGGACCCGCCGCCTCCCCAGGCCCGGCCCGCAAGCGGCGGCGGTGCGGCGGCGCGATGACGACCGGCACCCTTCCCGAACAGCGGATCGCCCTGGTCGACCTGCTGGACCGACTGCTCGCGGGCGGTGTCGTCATCACCGGCGACCTCACCCTGCGTATCGCCGACGTGGACCTGGTGCGGATCGATCTGCGGGCCCTGGTCAGCTCGGTGAGCGCCGCGGTGCCGCCCCCCTGGGAGGAACCGTGAGCCGACGGCTGGAGCTGGACCAGGACACCGTCGAACGCGACCTGATGCGGCTGGTGCTGACCGTGGTGGAGCTACTACGTCAGCTGATGGAGCGTCAGGCGCTGCGCCGAGCGGACGCCGGCGACCTGACCGACGAACAGGAGGAGCGCGTCGGCCGCACCCTGATGCTGCTGGAGGACCGGATGGAGCGCCTGTGCGCCGACCACGGACTGCGGCGCTCGGACCTCAACCTCGACCTCGGGCCCCTGGGAACACTGCTGCCCCGGGAGCACGGAGCGGCCCCGCCCCGGGAGTGAGCGCGCGCACGGCCGAACACCGGGGCCGCGCCGCGCGAAGCGGCCGACGCGGGAGGAGGCGCCAGGGCTCGCCGCCGCCACGGCACCCCGCGGATCGGCCCGCACCAGACACCCTCGCCACTCCGGTCGGCTACGCCGACTACCTCGCCGGCTCGCCGCAGAGGTGGCCACGACCGCGACCTGTGCGCAGCGGACCAAGGGCGCGACACTGGACGCCTCACGGTCGCTCCGCAGCAGACGCTGCGGCTCGTAAGGCGGACAGCGAGGGCGAGGGGGAGAGAATGAATGAGGGGTTATCTCTGGTAGCGGCTATCGGTGCAATGTTCACACCGCGGTACGTGTTCGGAACGTACCCGCCGTCCATTCAGGCAGCCCGTGCGGTCCGCGGATCACTTCTGCTCTTCGTCACATTCTTCGCCGAAGGGCTGAGATGGCCTGACCTGGACAAGTCCTTCAGGAGTGCCTGGGTGACCGCAGGAGTCCTGGCGGTGGTGATTCCGCTGGCGTGCCTCCTTCTCATCGCCGCGGCACCGCCCGGGCGTCGCGCCTGGACGGCACGTTGCGCGATGCGACCGCTGGGCACGATAGTCCAGGCCGCGGTCTTGTTGGGCGCGCTGTGGTGGTCCGGAGAGGCACGGCGCGATCATGCCGTTGACGTACGGGCCGAACACGGGCTGCGTGGCGCGGCTGCGCACGCTGTTCCTCCAGTACGTCTCCGGGTCCTTCGGCCAGCCGCCGGCGGGCCAGCCGCCGTCACCGCACATGTAGATCGCCCCGCCCACCATGCTGTCCGCCAGGTCGGGTGAGGAGAGCAGTGCCAGCATGGCGGCGAGTTCGGGGCCGGGTTCGACCGACTTCCCCGCCGCGGCGCCGACCAGGTCCCGTACGATCGCGGCCAGCGCGGCATCGTTCTCCGTGTGCTGGATGGGCTGCTTGAGCAGCATCCGCAGAACGGGCGCGTTGAGCCGCTGCCCGCCGATGTCGACCGGCCGCCGCTCGGCGCGCTCCAGCAACCCCTGGACGGCGGCCCGCACCTGGGCGGCGGTACGACCGAGTCGGTAGGTGTCGTGGCGCCGGGCGGTCCACGCGGCCCAGGCGTCGAGCGCCTCCTCGGTGGGCCTGCCGGAGCGCTGGAACAGCTCGTACTGCGTGGCCGTCGGGTCCGTCGACGAGTCGATGACCATGCGGTCGGTGCGGCGCGGGAACATCTGGGTGTAGACGGCGCCCAGGTCGGCGCCGTAGGAGACGCCGTAGTAGGAGAGCTTGCGCTCGCCCAGGGCGGCTCGGATCACGTCCATGTCCCGGGCGACGTTGCGCGAGGAGGCGTGTGGCAGCAGCGCCTCGTTGTCCCCGTGCTCCCGGCAGCGCCGCGCCGTGTCCCGTGCGGCCCGCACCGACGCCTCGAAGTCCGCTCGGGCGGATGTCGACGGCCCGGGCGGGGTGGGCGGGGGTGCCGGGGCGCACCTGAGCGGGGAACTCTCCCCGAGGAACCGCGGGTCGAAGCCGATCAGGTCGAAGCCGTCCGCCGCCTCCTTCAGCGCGGGACGCAGCGCCAGGGTGGTGGCGAGCCCGCTGCCGCCGGGACCACCGGGGTTGGACAGCAGGATGCCGCGCCGGTGGGCCGTGTCGGCGGCCTTGACGCGAGAGATCGCGATCCGGATCGTACGGCCGCCGGGGGCGGAGTAGTCGAGCGGAACGGTCACCCGCGCGCACTCCGCGCCCGCGGCGTTCAGCTCCTTCTGCGCCTCCGGGCACCGCCCCCAGGCGAGCCGCTGGTGCTCGTAGGCCGACAGCGGCCCAGGTGTCCGGGAGGGTGCGGCCGGCGCGGGCGCGGCGCCGGTCAGCAAGCCGGCCAGGCTCAGGCCGATCGAGAGGGTGGACGTGAGGCCGCGCATCGTGCTCCTTGGATCGGGAGATCGAGAAGGAAGGGCTCACCCGACGCTAGGAGCGGGGACGGCGGCGGAACATCGGGCCACCTGGCCGATGTCCACGGGGGCTAACCCCCGGCCGGCGCCGGGGCCCGCGCCGCACTCGTCCTCGACGGACAGCGAGTCGACACCGCGCTGCCGCTCTCTCAGCGACGGGAGGTGGAGCGCGTGGGGGGAGCGATGCGCACCCGCTTCTCGGCGGGCGCGTTCTCGATGTCGTCGAGTTGCGCGATGATCGTGCCGCGCAGGTCGTCGTAGTCCTCGAAGGAGTAGTCGTTGAACAAGGTGTAGCCCGTCCACATCAGGTTGGCGCACACCCGTGCCGGCACCCGGCCGGTCTGGGCGCCCATGCCGACCAGCGCCACCGACGCGATGCTGCCCGGCGCCTCCTTGTTCTGCCGGTGGATCGCCTGGAACGCGGCGGCGCAGGCCAGCGCCACGTTCAGGGTCTCACTCACGTTCTGCGCGGAGCCCTCCATCGTCGGCGTCGATATCAGGAACCCCGGGTTGACCGCGCCGGACGGAACACAGACCGCGCTTCCCACCGGGAGCCTTCCGGCGAACCGGTCGCGGATCGCCCGCTGCACACGCAGTTGGATGCCCGCTCCGAGATGCCGCTTGATGGCGGCGTCGACCCCGCCGTCCATACGGCCGCGGGAGTTGGTCGGGGTGACCCAGGCGTCGACTTCCTCATCGAGGATCGAGCCCTTGCGGATCTCGATCTCGGGGGTGTCGGCGAACGCCGCCCGCCACGCCTCCACCACGCTCGTGTTGATGTCGGTCAGGACCACCCTCAGCGGCGCCTGCACCTGGTTCACGGTCATAATCCACTCCCAATCGAGAGACGTTTGCCTCCATCGCTCACGACGCTACCGCGCCCCACTGACAGAGCCGTTGCGGAGGCTGTTCGTGACCTCTCGTCACGATTGCCAGCCAACCCACCCGGTGCTAGCCTGCCGCCAGATTTCCGCGGGTCACGCATGGGGACCCCGCCACCGTCGACGAGAGTCCGCCGGCCCAAGTGAACGGCGCCTGGGGCGCCTTGCCACCGTTTTCAGGACTTTCGCATGGAAATCGACTACTCGCTGATCGTGCTCCACGCACGCTGTGACCCTTCGGAGTTCCTCCACCATGAGCGATGCCAACGCGCCCGCCACGCCCGACCCGAATGACCCGCTGGCCCTCGCCGAACTGTTCAAGGGCGGCGGTGAACCATGGCTTCCGCTGTTGAAGCCGGTCATCGAGGCGCAGCCGAACGCGGCCTCGTTCATCGGCGCGGGCCGCGGCCCGGAGGTCGTCCCCGTCCGCGAACTGACCTTCCAGGCGCTGAAGCCCCATCCACCGCACAAGTGGAAGGTCGTCATCTTCGGGCAGAACCCGTACCCGCGGCCGGAGAGCGCCACCGGCATCGCCATGTTCGACAACACCTTCCATGACTGGAAGGACAGCCAGTTCGGCAGGGTCGTCAGCATCCGCTGCATCATCAAGGCAGCGGCGATGTGGAAGTACGGCATTCCCAAGAAGACCCCGATCGCCGATATCCGTGCGCTGTTGAAGAAGCAGGACACCGTCCAACCGCCGGAGTGGTTCCAGGCGATGCTCACGCAGGGTGTGCTGCTGCTGAACGCGGCACTCACCGCCAGCAGTGACGCGGCGCGGGGAGACGACCGGCACACCGTGTTCTGGCGTCCGGTCGCCGAGCGGATCGTCGAGGAGATCCTCAAGGCCAAGCAGAACGCCGACGAGGAGGACCGGGGTGTCGTCTTCGCCTGGTGGGGGGCTCACGCGCGCCATCTGAAAAAGGTCGTCTGTCGACTCCAGGAGAAGTACCCCGACGTCGAGGTCCGGCATATCGACCACCCCAATCCCGCGGCGCAGGGTGATGTCTTCTGCGAGGGCGACCATTTCGGAATGGTGAACGAGGCCCTCGCCTCGCTGGGCGCCGACGAGATCGACTGGTTGCCGAGCAAGGGATGGAACAAGGTCGCGACGGAGTCCGGTAGGACGAACGGCGACATAGCCGATCGCATGGGAGCGTTTATCGCGTCCACCATGGAACTGCACCAGCTTTACCTCGAACGGCTCGCCAGCGTCAAAGACGAGGGGCTTGTCCTCCCCGCGATCACCGGCGTGTTCGACACCCCGCTCATGGAGTTCCGCGACGCCGTCACCCCGGTCGCCGAGCTGCTGTCCGGCCTCGACCGGCACGTCATGCTGTCGCACGAGTTCGGCAAGAGGCGGGCGGACGAATTGTCCGGCGACCTGTCCGCCGATGCGATCGCCGCGCTGTATCTCTATACCTGTGAGTCGGCTTTCTACCGGGAGATCAACGCCATTCTGCGCTCCCCGGACCGGAGCAAACTCGTCCCCTACCTGCCTTATCTGCGGCTGTTGTTCTCGGCGGTGTCCCAGCTTCCCGCTCGCACCGAGCCGTTGTGGCGTGGGGTGCCGCTGGATCTGCGTGCGCAGTACCCACTCGGGCGGACCGTGACCTGGTGGGGCGTTTCCTCGTGCACATCCAAGGTCGGCGTGGCGCGAGGGTTCCTCGGCGGCCGCGGCAAGCGGACGCTCTTCGAGGTGCGCCCCGTCCGTGCCGTGGGCATCCGCCGCTTCTCCGCGTTCACCGACGAGGAGGAGTTCATCCTCTCGCCGGGCACACAGCTCAAGGTGACGGGTGTCAGAGCCGAGCGCGGCGGCCTGTGCACGGTGCAGCTGACCGAACTGGAAGAGCAGACTCTCGTGTCCTGAGCAGGCGCCGGGACGACGGCTCACCGGGCTTCGCGCGGCGCTCCGCGACCGGGGCCCGGCCCTCCGTCAGGCGATCGAAGGAGAGCCCGTCTCCTCTCGGCCGGTCGGCATGCGGGACCAGAGGGTCCAGGGGAGGCGGCCTGATCGCTGGCATCGGCGCAACATGCCAGGGGGCACTACTTGCACTTAGTTCATGTACTGCTCTAGCTTCACCCTGTGCCGACAGTCGATCGTGGACGTGCCGAAGCGGCCCCGCCTTCCCGGGCGAGGCCCTTCGTCACCGTGGTGGCGGACCGGGCCCTCCCCCGGTCGCCGTCGTCAGTTGCTTCGTGCGCGCCACACCGCCAGGGAGGTCAGGAGCGTGAGAAGCGCCCCGACCGCCAGGACACCGCTGAGCGCCACGTGGTCGGCGACGAGTCCCCCGGCCAGGGCGCCGAGCGCGATGGCGAGGTTGAACACGGAGGTGTTCAGGGCGGTGGCCGCCTCGGTGGCCTCGGGGGCCGCCTTGAGGATCCACGTCTGGACGCTGACCGGAACACCGCCGAAGGCCAGTCCCCATACGAGCAACAGGGCCGTCCCGCCGATCGGGTCGCGGCCGACGATCGGGAAGGTCGCCAGGACGACGGTCAGCAGGGCGCTGATGGTGATGACGGCCGTGCGGATGTCGCGCCCCGCGGCCGCGCCGGCGAGGAAGTTGCCGATGATGCCGGCGATGCCGAAGCCGAGCAGAAGCGGCCCGACCGCGGCCTCGTCGATCCCGGAGAGGGTCCGCAGCGTCGGGCTGATGAAGGTGAAGGCCATGAAATGGCCGCTCACCAGGAGAAACGTGGCGATGACACCGGTGCGTACGACGGGGTTGCGGAACTGCTCCGGCAAGGCGCGAAGCCGTACGGCCTGGCTGGCGGGCATGGGGGGCAGCAGGACGAGCAGGGCGACGAGGATGAGCACGCCGAGTGCGCCCACCACCACGAACGCCGTGCGCCAGTCCGCGAGGTCTCCGATCAGCGTTCCGGCCGGCACGCCGAGCACGTTGGCGGCCGTCGCGCCGCCGAAGACGACCGAGGTGGCCCGGGGCACGGACCTCTCCGGGACCAGACGTACCGCGAGACCGGCGGCGAGCGCCCAGAAGCCGCCGATGCTGACCCCGACGAGGAAGCGCGACGCCAGCAGGACCGCGAAGTTCGGGGCCACCGCCGACAGCCCGTTGGCCAGCACCATCAGCACGACCAGGCCGAGCAGGACGACCCGCCGGTCCAGGTGCCGTATCGCCACCGGCAGGAGCGGCGCGGTGACGGAGGCGACGAGGCCGGGGACGGTCACCATCAACCCGGCCGTCCCCTCGGAGACGTCGAGCGATCCGGCGACGGCGGGGAGGAGGCCCACCGGCAGCGATTCGACGGTCACCAGCGCGAACGTCGCGAGCGCCACGGCCGCCACGGCGAGCCATCTCGTGAGAGGCACGTGGTCGACACCGGATCTGGTGGGTACTGCGGATTCAACGATGGTCACGGTGGTGTTCCCGTCGGCAGGTGCTCGGCTGACAGCGAGGTGGTGAGGTTGAGGACACCCCCCACACTGCGACGCACCACCAAGATCAACAAGGTGCTTCTCAGGGAACGTCTGTTTAGCCAGATTCAACGAACCACGGAGGGGCAGTGCTCGAACGGCTGGAGATCGAGGCGTTCCTGACGCTGGCCGAGGAACTCCACTTCGGCCGCACGGCCGACCGCCTGCATGTGACGACCGGCCGGATCAGCCAGACCATCAAGAAGCTGGAGCGGCGGATCGGGGCTCCGCTGTTCGAACGCAACAGCCGCCGGGTCCGTCTCACCCCGATCGGGCAGCGGCTCCACGACGATCTGCGGCCGGCGTGCCAGCAGATCGAGGCCGGGCTGAGGAAGGCGGCCGAGGCCGCGCGGGGCTCCCACAGCGTGCTGCGGGTCGGCTTCGTCGGCGCCGCGGCGGGACAACTCATGGCGCAGGCGGCCCAGTTGTTCGCCGAGCGCCATCCCGGCTGCCGGGCCCGACTCAGGGAACTGCAGATCGCCGACGGCTTCCCCCGGCTGCGCGCCGGCGACGTGGACCTGCTGATCGTCACCCGGCCGCACCAGGAACCCGGCATGGCCAACGGCCCGGTCCTGTTCTCCGAACCCCGGATGCTCGCCGTGTCCTCCCGGCACCCCCTGGCGCGCCGACGCACCGTCTCGCTGGAGGATCTCACCGCGGTCAGACTGCTCCAGGTGGCCCAGACCGTGCCCGGCTACTGGCGCACCGAGCGCACACCCGCGCTGACACCCGACGGACACCCCGTGGAGGTCGGCCCCGGCTTCGAGACCTTCCAGGAGGCGCTGACCCTTATCGGCGCCGACCAGGGCGCGTTCGTGGTGGGCGCCCAGGCCACCCGCTACTACGCCCGCTCCGACATCGCCTACATCCCCTTCAGCGACGCCCCTCCCCTGGAATGGATCCCCACCTGGCTGGCCACCAACACCACGACCACCATCCACTCCTTCAACCGGGCCGCCCAGGACGCGGCCTCCCGCGACGGCGAAGCGGTCGACGACATGGGCGTCTGACGGCTCGCCACGCCGGCGCCGAGCCCGATGAACCGCTACCGTCGGCCGGGTGGAGCTGCTGCTCATGGCCGACACCCATCTGCCCACACGTGCCAAGGCCCTGCCGCCCGAACTCCTCGACCGGGTGCCGCGCGCCGATGTCGTCATCCACGCCGGGGACTGGGTCGACACCGCCACACTGGACCTGCTCCAGACCCGCGCCCGGCGGCTGATCGGTGTCCACGGCAACAACGACGGTCCCGAGCTGCGGGCCCGGCTGCCGGAAGTGGCCTACGCGGAGCTCGACGGCCTACGGCTAGGAGTCGTGCATGAGACCGGCCCGGCCCAAGGGCGCGAGCGTCGCTGTGCCCAGCGCTTCCCCGACCTGGACGTGCTCGTCTTCGGCCACAGCCACATCCCGTGGGACTCCGTCGCGGACCAACGGCTGCGCCTGCTCAATCCGGGCTCGCCGACCGACCGGAGGCGCCAGCCGTACCGCACGTACATGACGGCGCGGGTGTCGGCAGCCCGGCTCGTCGAGGTGCGACTGCACCGGCTGCCCGAGCCCCCCGACTAAACCGTATAGCGGGCAGGGGGCCTTGCCGCAAGACCCCCATACGGGGCGAAAATCGCTCCTCGAAGCGGCCGGGGGTCCGCCGCGAGACGGGAGCGACATGCGTTTTCTGTTGTCCACGATCGGGTCACGTGGAGAGGTCCAGCCAGTCGTGGCGCTGGCCATGGAGTTGACGGCGAGGGGACAGGAGGTCGTGGTGTGTGCGCCCCCCGACTTCCGTGCCTGGGCCGAGTCCTGGGGGATCGCGTACGTGCCCGTCGGGCCCGAGCTGCGCGGCACCGCGAAGCAGAGCGCCGGAGCCGTCCCCACACCCGAACAGCGGCGTCAGATGATCGAGGGCACGATGGCCGCGCAGTTCGCGGCGGTCCGCGGGGCCGCCGAGGGGTGCGACGTCATCGTGGGAGGCGGAGCGCTGGCCGTCGCCGCCCACTCGGTCGCCGAGCACCGTGGCATCGGCTATGTCCACGCCGCGTTCGCCCCGATCACACTGCCGTCCGCGCACCACGCCCCGCCGGTCTTCGGGATGCTCGGACAGAAGCCGGCGGACGGGCCGGTCGACCACCGACGGCTCTGGGCCGAGGACGCCGAACGGTGGAACACCCTGTGGGGCGCGGCCCTCGGCGCGCAGCGTGGCGCCCTCGGGCTGCCGCCGCTCAAGGACGTGCGCGGCCACCTGTTCACCGACAGGCCGTGGCTGGCCGCGGACCCCACCCTGGCCCCCTGGCCCCGGCCGTCCGACCTGGACGTGCTCCAGACGGGAGCCTGGGTGCTCGCGGACAACCGCCCCCTGGCTCCCGAGCTCGAGACGTTTCTGGACGCCGGCGAGCCGCCCGTCTACTGCGGGTTCGGCAGTGCCCGCGCGCCCGAGAACATCGCCATGACGGTGATCGCCACGGCTCGCGCGCTGGGGCGGCGCGTCATCCTGTCGAGTGGCTGGGCCGGCCTGACCCCCGTGGACGACGAGCCCGACTGCCTGTCGATCGGCGAGGTGAACCAACGGGCGCTGTTCCCGCGGGTCGCCGCGGTGGTGCACCACGGCGGCGCCGGCACCACCACCGCCGCCGCGGCGGCGGGCACCCCGCAGGTGGTCGTTCCACGGATGTTCGACCAGTTCTACTTCGCCCACCGCGTCGAACACCTCGGCATCGGCAGCGCCCACCCCTCCAGCCCACCGACCGGCGACTCGCTGCTCGCCGCCCTCCGCCACGCCCTCGATCCCGAGGTGTCGCGGCGGGCTGGAACCATCGCCGGCGAGGTGCGCGCCGACGGCGCGGCGACCGCCGCCCGACGACTGATCGACATGCGCTGACAGGGCCTCCCGACCCGCCGGGCCGGTGCCCGCGCCCGGTCCGAGGAGGGCCGTCCGTAGGGCTGGGCGCCCTGCCCTCGCCGCGGACGTCTCATCTCCCGCTCGCCCGGAGCAGGCGCTCTCCCAGGGACGCCAGGTGGTCGACCAGGGCGGCGGGCCCGTGGACCTGGAAGTCGCAGTCCACCAGGGCGAGCCGGACGGCGAGCCACTCCAGGGAGTCGGAGGGGGTGGCCCGCAGGCGGCAGGAGTGGTCACCGGTCGGCTCGGGGGTGCCCAGCGACGCGGGCAGGCGTGCGGCCACGTAGAGGGCCGGGGCGGCGAAGGAGACGTCCAGGTGGTGTTCCGGGGCGAGGCGGGACATCGAGCGGCGCAGGTACTCCGCCGCGTCCTCGGCGGGCAGGGGTCGCGGGGTGAACCGTGCGCCGGTCGGGAACGGTTCGCCGACCCGGTCGACGCGGAACGTACGCCAGTCCTCGCGGTCGAGGTCGTAGGCGACGAGGTACCACCGGCGTCCGGTCGACACCAGCCGGTAGGGCTCGACCTGTCGGCGGCTCACGGTGCCGTCGCCGGCGCGGTAGGGGAAGCGCAGCAGTTCGTGTCCGGTGACCGCCGCCGCGATCGCGGTGAGGGTGTGCGGGTCGACCGTCGCCCCGTCTCCGCCGCCCACCGTCAGCGGCAGCGTCGCCGTCTGGAGCGCGGTGAGACGGTGCCGCAGCCGCGCGGGCAGCACCTGTTCCAGCTTGGCCAGGGCTCGTACCGACGCCTCCTCCACTCCCTCGACCGCGTGGCCCGCGCCGGCCCGCAGACCGACGGCGATGGCCACGGCCTCCTCGTCGTCGAGGACCAGCGGCGGCATGGCCTTCCCGGCGACCAGGCGGTATCCGCCCTCCGTGCCCATCGTCGCCTGCACCGGGTAGCCGAGCTCGCGCAGCCGTTCGATGTCGCGCCGAACGGTGCGCCGGCTGACGCCGAGCCGCTCGGCGAGCTCACCACCGGGCCACTCGCGCGGGGTCTGGAGGAGGGAGAGCAGGGTCAGCAGCCGTGCGGATGTGTCCGTCATGACACCAAGGATCGCGCGGATCTAGGACACGATCCGTCCTACATCGGACCTAACGTCATCGCCATGACTTCAGCAAGCCCCGTCGTGCCCGCACCCGCGCCCGTGACCGACCGGCGCCGTTGGTTCGCGCTCGCCATCGTGATGACCGCGGCGTTCATGGACCTGGTCGACGTCACGATCGTCAACATCGCCATCCCGAGCATCCAGGAGGACACCGGCGCCTCCTTCAGCGCCATCCAGTGGATCACCGCGGGGTACGCCCTGGCGTTCGCGGCCGGGCTGATCACCGGCGGCAGGCTCGGCGACATCCACGGCCGTAAGCGGATCTTCCTGCTCGGCATCGGCGGCTTCACGATCGCCTCCGCGCTGTGCGGCCTGGCCGCGGGCCCGGAGATGCTCGTCGGCGCCCGCATCCTGCAGGGCGCGATGGCCGCCCTGATGGTTCCGCAGGTGCTCTCGATCGTGCACGCCACCTTCCCGGCCCATGAGCGCGGCAAGGTCTTCGGCATGTTCGGCGCGATCGTCGGGCTCGGCTCGGTCTCCGGCCCGTTGCTGGGCGCCCTGCTCACCCAGTGGGACCTCTTCGGTCTCGCATGGCGACCGATCTTCCTGATCAACCTGCCGGTCGGCATAGCCGGCCTGCTGCTGGGGCGGAAGTACATCACCGAGTCCAAGGCGCCCTCGGCGCTGCGCCTCGACCTGGTCGGGGTGGCGCTGGTCACCCTGGGTCTGCTCATGCTGGTCTACCCGCTCACGCGCGGCCACGAGCTCGGCTGGCCGGCGTGGGGCTTCGTCTCGATGGCCGGCAGCCTGGTCGTCCTCGGCCTGTTCGTGGCGTACGAGCGGCACAAGACGCGCAAGGACGGCTCCGCGCTGGTGGAGCTCGGCCTGTTCCGGGTGAAGAGCTTCGCCGCCGGGATCGCGGTCCAGCTGGCGTTCGGCGTCGCGTGCGGCATCTTCTTCCTGGTCTGGACGCTCTACATGCAGATCGGTCTGGGCTGGAGCGCGCTGCGGGCCGGCCTGACCGGCATCCCGTTCTCCCTGGCGGTCTCGGTCGCGGCGGGCGTCTCGGTGCAGAAGCTGGTGCCGCGGTTCGGCCGGAAGGTCCTCCAGACGGGTGCGCTGGCCATGGTGTGCGGTCTGCTGCTGTACATCTGGGAGGCCGGACGGTACGGGACCGGCATCGACTCCTGGCAGATGGCCCTCCCGCTGCTCGTGATGGGGGCCGGGATGGGGCTGATCGTGGCGCCGCTGACGGACGCGGTGCTCTCGGAGGTGCCGCGCGAGCATGCGGGTTCGGCGTCCGGCCTCATCAACACCACCATGCAGATGGGCAACGCGCTGGGGCTGGCGCTGGTCTCGGTCGTCTTCCTGGCCGCGGTCGACGAGGGCGACATCACCGGCGGGCGGCAGGCGGCGGGAGACGCGTTCACCGAGGCGTTCCAGCACTCCCTGTGGTGGGTCATCGGGGTCCTCACGGTCATCTTCCTCCTGATGTCCGCGCTGCCCGCGCGGCCGAAGCAGCACCTGGAGGGCGCGGCCGACGGCCCGGGGAACCCGGCCGACGCCGCGGAGGGCACGGTCGACGCCCCGCGGCGGGCGGCCGGCGCCAGGGAGGCCGGCGACGAGACGCCGGCCGAGTCCCGGCAGGAGCCGGCTCTGGCCCCGTAGCCGGTATCGACTCCACCGCCCGCGGGCGGGGCACACCGCCCCGCCCGCGGGCGTACCGGCCCACCCCGGCCGCGGCGGTCTCGGGGTTACGGCGCCATCTCGTAGGCTCCCGCCAGTGCCTCGACGCGCTCCCAGACACGTGCCGAGCGGGCCTCGTCGACGACGGGCCGCCGGACCGCGCCCAGCGCCCAGCTCTGCTGCTCCGGGGTGGCGGAGTCCTTGCCGTGCAACTCGACGGCGTACGCGGAGAAGTCGCGGACGAGGACGGCGAACAGCTCGTCGAGCACGTCCCCTTCGAGGCCGGTCAGCTTGGCCTGCTCCAGGATCAGCTGGCCGTGCACGACCAGCGCGAAGAGCTGTCCGACGGCGAGCAGGAAGTCCAGGTCGCGGCTCTGCGCCTGGTCGGGGGCGGCGGTGGTGACGAAGTCGCAGAGGGCGTCCGCCTGCTCCCGGAAGCGGGCGACGTTGGGCACCTCGGCGTACGCGTCGAAGGCGGGGCGCCAGTCGTGGAAGCGGATGGAGCCCAGGCCGCGGGCGGGTCCCTGCTGGAAGAGGAAGGCGTCGTCGGCCGCGTCGAGGCGGGTCGGCACGGGCGCGTACTCGGCCGGGTTCAGCAGGTGGTTGCCCATGAACTTCAGGATCAGCGCGAGATTGACGTGGACCGTGCCCTCCAGCTTGGGCAGTCCCCGGATCTCGGTGGCCGCCTGGGCGAAGTAGGTGTCCTTCTCGAAGCCCTTGGCGGCGATGACGTCCCACATCAGGTCGATGACCTTCTCGCCCTCCGTGGTCACCTTCATCTTCGTCATGGGGTTGAAGAGGAGGTAGCGGCGGTCGTCGGGGCCGGCGGTGCGGAAGTAGTCGACGGCGCGGTCGCTGAACAGCTTCATTCCGACGAGGCGGACGTAGGCGTCGGTCAGCTCGCGGCGCACGTGCGGGAAGGCGGTGACCGGGCGGCCGTAGAGGATGCGGTGGTGCGCGTGGGTGACGGCCTCGTACATCGCGTGCTCGCATATGCCGATGGACGCGGTGCAGAGGTTGAACTTGCCGACGTTGACGGTGTTGAGGGCGGCGTCGAAGGCGGCGCGGCCGGTGTGCAGAACGTCCTCGGCGGCGACCGGGTAGTTCTCCAGGCGGAACTCGCTGACGTACTTCGACGAGTCGACCACGTTCTTCACCAGGTGGTACGCCTCGTGGCGGCTGTCGGCGGCGAAGAAGACATAGCCGTCCGGGCCCTCGATGTCGGTGCGGCGGCCGAAGACGGAGACGAGCCCGGCGGCGTTGCCGTTGCCGATGTAGTACTTGGAGCCGCTGGCCCGGAAGCCGCCGTCGCCGTCGGGCTCCAGCAGCATGTCGGTGGAGTAGATGTCGGCGCCGTGGGTCTTCTCGGACAGCCCGAAAGCGAACACCTCGCCCTGGGAGAGGAGCTCAGCGGCGCGGGCCCGAGCGGTGGCGTTCTCGCTCTGCCAGACCGGGCCGAGGCCCAGGATGGTGACCTGCCACGCGTACCAGTAGTCGAGTCCGTAGAAACCGAAGATCTCGTTGAGGGCGGCGATCCGGGCGGTGTCCCAGCGCTTGTCCTGCTGTCCGTCGGCGGCGGACGCCGGGGTGAGGAAGGTCGCGAACAGCCCTTCCTTGGCGGAGAAGGCGAGGAAGTCCGCCAGCCAGGCACGCGAGCGGTAGTCATCGATCAGCTTGCGCTTGCCGCGGTCCTCGAACCAGTCGACGGTGGCGCGCAGCAGCCTGCGGGTCTCGGGGTCGAAGTGGGCCGGGTCGTAGGTGCGCGGGTTGAACAGCAGCGGGTCGGACATGGAGGTTCCCTTTCCGGCATGAGGGTGCGGCTATGGGCATGAAGGGTTCGGGCAGGCCGGGGCCGTGCGACGCCGACCGGACGGAGAGGCGGCCCGCGAGCGCCGGTTCAGCGCTCCGGACGGAGCCGGTGGAGCGTGGCGAGTACGTCGTCGAGCCAGGCGAGCATCATCCGCTCGTAGGCGATGCCGCCGCGCAGCACGACGTGTTGGAGCTCCTGGCCGGCGGTGGGTGCCGGGGGTGCGTCGGGTCCGGTGAAGTCCCGTCGCTCCCCCGCGAGGTACTTCGCGAGCCGGTCGGTGTGCGTCTGGCGGTGCCGCTCGACCTCGCGGATCAACGCGGCCGGGTCGTCGAACGCCGCGCCGCGGATCTTCACGGCGAGGTCGTGCCGGACGCTCTCCAGCTCGATCGGCTCATGCAGCCACTCCGAGAGGGCGGCCCGCCCGAGGTCGGCGACGGAGTATTCCTTCTTGTCCGGCTTGCCCTGCTGCGGCACCTCACGGACATCGACCCAGCCGTCGCTCTCCATGCGCTTGAGAACGCGGTAGATCTGCTGATGGGTGGCGGTCCAGAAGTATCCGATGGACCGCTCGAACCGCCGGGCCAGCTCATAGCCGGAGCCCGGCTTCTCCAGCAGGGAGACGAGAATCGCGTGCTCGAGCGCCATGCCGCGATCCTTCTATGCAACTCGTTGCATAGACAAGAGGCCCCGCCCGGGTGAGACACGGCTCACCCCCGCTCGGGCGGGATCATGCCGCGGGGCCGGCCGACGCGCGCCAGCACGGCGCGCCGTCGGCCACGGCCACGGCCACGGCGAACGCGAACGGCCGCCGTGTCCGTGCCGGGCTAGCCGATGCCCGGAGCGGGTTCGGCGAGGAGGTCGTCGACGATCCGCAGCCGGGTCTCCGGAAAGTACTCCTCGACCGCGTCGCGCATCAGCGCCAGGCCCTCCGGGTCGGGGGTCGAGCAGCGCTCCCGCGTCTCGGCGTCGGGCCAGCGGGCGTAGGCGGCCCAGGTGCCGTCGTCCGCCTGGTGCAGGCGCGACCCGTAGCTGCCGCACTGGGCGTGGATCGCCCGGGTCACCCGGTGCCACCCGTCGACGAACTGCTCCTCCTTGCCCGGGCGCAGCCGCCACCGGTAGATCACTGCGAACATTCCCGAGTCCCCTTGTTCTCGGTGCGTGACCTGGTCGGTTCAGGCGCGCTCGGCGAGGGCGCGCTGCCAGACGGGGCTGTCGACGTAGTGGTTGTCGTAGAGCTCCGAGGAGTCCTTGATCTCCTGCGGGCTCGCCTCACCGCGCATCACCCGGCCGAGCAGCCGCAGATAGTCGAAGCGGGGCATGCCCGGGGTGAAGACGAAGAGGACGTCGGCCTCGGCGCCGGGGGCCGCCGCGAAGGCGTGCGGGGTGTGCGGCGGAACGAGCAGGAAGTCACCCGCTTCCAGGACTGTCAGCTCCTCGTCGAGCAGCACCTCGAGCGAGCCGCCGATCACGAAGAACATCTCCGAGGCCCGGGTGTGGAAGTGCGCCGGCGCACCGACCGCGCCCTTCGCGAAGGTGGAACGGTAGCTGGTGATCGGGCTGCCGGCGGTTCCGAAGTCGGCCAGCAGAGTCATCACGCTGCTCGGGTCGCTCGTGGTCTCGGCGTCAGCGGCGCGGGTCAGGATCGGGGCGAAGGTCTTCTGCGTGTTCATGATGATCATTCTAGGGAGAAAGTGACCACCCCATCGGGTGCAATGCGGGTGAGAACACATGGGTCAATCCGGCCCGCCGGCGCCCGGCTCGACGGGCGGGTGGCTCGACGGGCGGGTGGCTCGACGGGCGGGTGGCTCGACGGGCGGGTGGCTCGACGGGCGGGTGGCTCGACGGGCGGGTGGCCCACCCGCGGCCCACGGCTTCCCGCCCGTGTGATGCGGGCGGGTGGCATGGGAGGCCGCCGCATGGCGCGGAGCGTAGACGCGGTAGCCGTGTGGCGAGCGCTCGGCCGGCGGCAGAATCCCCGAAGGGTCACCCGCCCCCCTCCTCGGCCCTGACGGCGCGCATGCCACGGAGGACGATGCGCAGCCCCTGCTCGAAGCTCGCGTCGCCCGCCAGACCGAGGAGGTCGCCCGCCGCCCGTGCGGTGAGCGGGAAGCGTTCGGCGTCGATGCCGTCGGCGATCCGCTCGGGCGCGTACGGGTTGTCGTCGCCGTACGCGGCGCTGGAGTGGGCCTGTTCCTCGATGGTGTAGCCGATCGTGTAGTGCAGGACCGCGGTGAAGCCGTGCGCCGCCTCGCCGAGCGTGAAGCCCGCGTCCAGCAGGGTGCGCAGGTTCTGCTCCGACACCCCCTGCACAGCCGGGTGGTTCACATAGGTGCCGGCGAGGACCCGTGCTCCGTCGCGGTAGTTCAGCATCACCCGTCGCAGGTGCCTGGCCCAGTCGGCGAGCCGGTCGGCCCAGTCCAGGTCACCCCGGGGCGGCTCCAGCCGCTCGGCCGCCTCGACGTAGACGAGGGTGGCCATCGCGTCGAGCAACTGCTGCTTGTTCTTGATGTGCCAGTAGAGCGTGGGGGCTCGCACGCCGAGTTCCTGGGCGATCAGGCGCATGGTGAGGCCGTCCAGGCCGGCGTCGTTGAGCAGTCGCAGAGACGTCCGGGCGATCAGCTCAGAGTTGATCTTCATTCCACTCCCCCACTCTCTTCGACCACTTGACACTCTAACATCGTTAGAGGAAGTCTCTAACGGCGTTAGAGACATGCACGCCCTGAAGGAGGGGGACACGAATGACCGACCTGGACGCACGGGCGGATGTGGTGATCGCGGGGGCCGGACCGACCGGCCTGATGCTCGCCTGTGAACTGCGGTTGGCCGGCGTCGACGTGGTGGTGGTCGATCGGCTCGCCGAACGCGCCGGCGAGTCACGCGCCGGCGGGATGCACGCCCGGACCATGGAGGTACTGGACCAGCGGGGCGTCCTCGACCGCTTCCTGGCGGCCGGCACACCGCGCTCGATAGGCCACTTCTCCGGATTATGGCTGGACTTCGACCGGTTCGAGACCAGGCACCGCCAATCGCTGATGATTCTGCAGACCGCCATCGAGCGTCTCCTGGAGGAGTGGGCCACCGAGCTCGGCGTACGGGTGCGCTGGTCCGCCGAGGTGACCGGGATCCGCCAGGAGGGCGCCGGTGTCGAGGTCGAGCTGCGCACGCCCGAGGCGTCCCGCACGACACTGCGCGCCCAGTACCTCGTGGGCTGCGACGGCGGGCGCAGCGCGGTACGCAAGCTGGCGGGCATCGACTTCCCCGGCACCCCGGCGACGCTGAGCGCGATGCTCGGCGACGTCGAACTCGCCGAACCACCCGGGGAAACCGTGTTCATGCGGCGGCGCCCGGAGGGCGACTACTCGGTGATCGCCTTCGAGCCGGGCTGGTACCGGGTGATCACCTGTGAGTACGACCGGCTCCCCGACCGCGAGCGGCCGGTGACGCCCGAGCGGCTGCGGGAGTCGCTGCTCAGGGTGGCGGGCACCGACTTCGGCATGCACAACCCGCGTTGGGTCTCCCGGTTCGGCGACGCCGCACGGCAGGCCGAGCGGTATCGGGCGGGCCGGGTGCTGCTGGCGGGCGACGCGGCGCACATCCACTACCCCGCCGGCGGCCAGGGGCTGAACCTGGGGGTGCAGGACGCGGTCAATCTGGGCTGGAAGCTCGCCTCGGTGGTGCGCGGCCGGGCTCCGGAGTCCCTTCTGGACAGCTACCACGCCGAGCGTCACCCCGTGGCGGAGCGGGTACTGCACAACACCCGGGCGCAGTCGGCGCTCTCACGCCCGGGCGCGCAGACCGACGCACTGCGCGACGTGCTCGCGTCGCTCATCGAGTTCGACGACGTCAATCGGCATCTCGGCGGCATGATCACCGCGCTGGACATCCGGTATCCGTTCGGCGACGGCCACCCGCTGGTCGGCCGCCGGGTCCCCGACGTCGAGCTCAAGACCGCCGGTGGCGCCACGCGCGTCTTCGAGCTGCTGCACGCCGCCCGCCCCGTGCTGCTCGACCTCCGCGGCGACGGCGAGAGGGCGGGCGCCGTCGCGGGCCGGGCCGATCGGGGCGAGGTGGCGGACGCCGTCGCGGGCCGGGTCGATCGGGATGAGGTGAGGGACACCGTCGCGGGCTGGGCCGATCGCGTCGACCCGGTGACGGCCGAGTGCGGGGACGGCCGTTGGGCGGTCCCGTCCGTCGGCGAGGTGACCGCCCCGGCCGCGCTCCTCATCCGCCCCGACGGCCATGTCGCCTGGGTGGCGGCTGCCGAGGCCGCCCCTGACACCATCGCCCTCCGAACCGCCCTCGCCACCTGGTTCGGCCCACCCGCGGCCGCCAACCGGCCCACCCCTGAGGTCACCCGGTGACGTCAGCCCCCTGACGAAACCCGTGGAGGCCGGGCCGTGGCGCGCCCCCCTGACATCACCCCGCGGCGGGTGCGGGCGCGGTGGCGGTCAGGAGCCAGCCGGTGCCGCGGAGCCGAAGGGCGTCACCGGTCTCATACGGGCGGAGCCACTGGGTGAGGCGGCTGCGGGCGCGGTCCCTGGTGCCGGGGTCGGCCTGTCCCATGAGGTGTCGCACCGGGCCCGAGTCCAACAGGAAGGCGGTCGCGTCCTGCGCGTCACGGCCCCAGGTTCCGTGGGCCTCGACATGCTCGGCGCGCACGTCCCGGAAGCCGGCCCGGGCGAGCAGGTCGGTCGCGGTGCCCGGGTCGGCCAGGGAGAACATGCCCGGCTCGCCGGGCGCGCCGAAGCCCCGCAGCGGCAGGATGTCGCCGAGCGCGGCGAGGGCCTCCAGCCACTGGTTGCCCTCAGGCTCGGCGGCACTGAGGAAGGCGATGCGGCCGCCGGGCCGCAAGGCGGTCGCGATGTTGGTGAAGGCGGCGACCGGGTCGGCGAAGAACATGATGCCGAAGCGGCTGATCGCGATGTCGAAGCCGGCCGGGGGCAAGGGGTGGACCTGGGCGTCGCCGTGCGTGAAGGAGACGTTGGGGATGTTCTCCCGCGCGGCGCGGGCCCGAGCGCGCTCCAGCATGGGCGCGGAGAGGTCCAGACCCAGGGCCTGGCCCTGCCCGGCCGCACGGGCGGCCAGCCGGGTCGTCGCCCCGGCGCCGCAGCCGATGTCGAGGACGCGTTCGCCGGCCTGGATGGCGGCGGCGTCGAGCAGGGGCTGGTTGAATCCGGCGTTCACGGCGTCCCAGCGGTCCTGGTGGGCGGCCCAGTGGGCCCCTTCGTAGCCGTTCCATGCCTGCGCCTGGGTGGTGTTGGCGAAATCGCGCATGCGGAAGACCTCCTGCGGAGTAGGCGACGCCCTAGAATGGGCGGGTGCCCAAATAGTATGGGCGTATGCCCATACTGGCAACGCCCATAGTTCTGGAGGGATCTGATGTCACCGCGTGGAGTAGCCATTCCCGATCTGCGTGAGCGCCTGTTCGACGCCGCGGAGCGCGTCGTGGCCAGGGACGGCGCCGCCGCCCTGACCAGCAGGGCGGTCACCGACGAGGCGGGCTGCGCCAAGGGGGTGCTGCACACGCACTTCGCGGGGCTGGACATGTTCGTCGCCGAACTCGTCCTGGACCGCTTCGCCCGCACGGCAGCGCTGGCGCAAGCACTGCCGGGGCAGGCCGGCACGGGAGTGGTGGCCGAGAACCTCGCGACGGTGGCGTCGGCGGTGCTGACCCTGGACCCGGGCGTCGTGGGGTTGGCGGTGACCCGGCCGGGGGCCGCACAGCGGGTCCGCGAGGCCTGGCAGGCGGGCGCTCCGGGCTTCGGCCTGATCCAGGAGGCGATCCAGGGCTACCTGACCGCAGAGCAGCGGCTGGGGCGGGTGAGGCCGGGAGTGGACGCCGACTGCGTGGCGCTGGCCCTGGTGGGAACCCTGCACCATCTGCTGATGACCGGCTGGGCGGGCCTGCCGGACCCGGGGGCCCAGGTCGAGCGGCTCATCCACGCGCTCGTCGACGCACCCTGAGCGGACGCCAGACCCGAACCGCACACGCGAGGCCGCCCGCTCGGGCGGCACACGCAAGGCAGCCCCGCTCGGGTGGCACGCGCAAGGCCGCCCCGCTCGGGCGCACGCGGCGGCGACAGGTCGTTCACCGGCGAGAGCGCCAGAAGGGGGACGGAAACGTCAGCCGGACGGCGCCGTGGTCGCCGGAGCCCGGACCTCCAGGACGGTCGCCGTACCGGACACGGTTCGGTCCTCGTGCAGGGTGATCCGCCGCCCGACCTCGACATGGCTCCAATGGGCGGGGCCGTAAGCGCCGAAAGGATCCCCCTGGCCTGGGGCATGAAGATCAGTTAGCCTATTGCGAGACGGAACGGTTCGTCGCGTTGTCTCGGGGCGATGTGCGGGCGAGGTCCGCCGCACACCCGCGGCTCTCGACTCATACGCCATGTGTCGAAGGAGCGGGATTCCATGACCAGTGGCAAGTGTTGGTTCATCACCGGCGGCTCCCGTGGCCTGGGCCGCGCCTTCGCCGAGGCCGCGCTGGCCGCCGGGGAGCGTGTCGTCGTCGCGGCCCGCGATGTCGAGCCACTGGCCGAGTTGGCGGCCGCGCACCCGGACACGCTGGTACGGCTCACCCTGGACGTCTCCGATCGCCAAGCCGTGTTCGAGACGGTGGAACGGGCGGTGGCGGCCTTCGGTCGTCTCGATGTCGTCGTCAACAACGCCGGCGGCCTGTTGTACGGCATGGTGGAGGAGGCCACGGAGGAGCAGATCCGGAGCCACCTCGACGTCAACTTCTTCGGGGCCGTGTGGGTGGCTCAGGCCGTGGTCCCCCATCTGCGCGCCCAGGGCTCGGGACACATCCTCCAGGTCACCTCGATGGGCACCGGCGGCGGCATGGCCTCCGTCGGCTTCTACGGGGCGGGCAAGGCGGCACTCGACTCCGTCAGCGAGGCCCTCGCCATGGAGGTCGAGCAGTTCGGGATCAAGGTCACCATCGTGCAGATGGGCGGCTACTCCACCGGACTGTTCACCGCCGGCACCACGATGACCTCGTCCGACCCGATGTACGCGGCGCTACGCGCCCAGTTGGCGGAGATGTGGGGAGACGACGCCGGCCCCGACCCGAGCACCGCCGCCGAGGTCGTCATGGAGCTGGCCGCGCTGCCGGACCCGCCGCGCCGCCTGATCGTCGGCAGCCGATCGTTCGACCTCGTCCAGGAGATGGACCGGGCCCGCGTCGAGCAGTACCGGGCCTGGGAAACCCTCAGCCGCATGGTGCCGGGCTGACATCCCGTCGGAGCCTGCCGTCCAGCTCGAGCGGGCACCCCGCGGGGCGGGGGAACCGACTGGGCGCGCCCGCGCGCCTGGTCCGTGACTCCGTATCGGTCTCCGACGCCGGGAATAGCGGGCGCCCGCTCGGACTTGGCTTCAGACATGACCGCGACCCCTTTCAACCCGCGCGCGCTGCTCGCGGGGAGCCGACTCGGCGTCCTGGCGACCATCAAGTCCGACGGCCGCCCCCAGCTCTCCCCCGTCATGCCCTTCTACGACCAGGAAGCCGACGTCATCCACGTTTCGATGACCGAAGGGCGAGCCAAGACGGTGAACCTACGTCGGGACCCGCGAGCCACGCTGGAAGTCACCAGCCCCGACGGATGGGCCTGGGCCACCGCCGAAGGCATGGCGACGCTCACCGGGCCGGGAACCGACCCGAACGGCCCCGAGGTCGAGGCGTTGGTGCGCTACTACCGCCTCGCCGCCGGGGAGCACCCGGACTGGGAGGAGTACCGTTCGGTGATGGTCGCGGACCGCAGGGTGCTCATGACGATGACGGTGGACCACGTGTACGGCGCCAAGCTCCGCTGACAACGCGTCGGATATCCCTGCGGAGCCCTTGCTTCTCGTGCCCGCGCGCTCGCGGGCACGAGGCGTTCACGGTGGCGCCTCGACCTCCAACCAGCGGTGGCGACGCGCCCCGCGGTACTCCAGGGTCTGCCAGCCGAGGTCCCGCAGCGCGCGGGCGCATCGCTGGAGCTGCTCGTGCTGCTCGTAGACGGCCCCGCTGCCGGGTGGGCCGAGCCACTCCACGCGGACGGCCCCTTCGTCGCGGCTCACGCGGTAGCCGGTGGCCGTGCGCCGGCCGTCGGCCGCCACGACCGAGGCGGGGATCCGGGCCGCCTCCAGGGCCAGGGCGATGGCGCGCACAGGCCGCAGCCGCTCCCACTCGGCGGGCACCGACACCGACCTGCCGGCCTGCGGGTTCATCAGTGCTCGAATCTGCCGCAGCCCGGCCAGGGCCTGGTGTACGGCGGCCGCGCGAGCATCGGGGCTCTGGTCGGACGGGCTCTCGTCTCCGGTGGCCGCGTGGAAGCCCGGCAGGGTGTGGGTCATACGTCCTCCCGGGGGACGTGAGCCTGGGACTGGACAGGGCGGTCGGGTCTGCCGAGCCCCATGATGCCCTCCGGGTCTGACACCCGAGCCGAGCCGAATGGCGAGAGCGGGACCGCCCCATCCGAGCTGGGGCGATCCGTTGGGGCGATCCGCTCGGCGGCCGTTCGGGGGGCTCCACCCCTCGCTGCCCTCGTCGCCCCCGTTCGTCACGGCCGCCTGCCGTCGATCGTCGCGGCCCCGCCGTAGTTCGTCGGGCGCCCGCCGGCGTCGCGCGTGATCCTGCCGTCGATCGCCGTGGCCCCACCCCGGGCGCCACGCGTGGCCCCGTCGCCACGAGAAGCCGATTCACACCTTTCCTCATATGATCCGAAACCTATGGATAGATCCCCATGTCGAGCGGGGTCACGTCCCGTGCCGTCCCGCCGCTCCAGATCGAAGCAATCCGTGACGTCGGCTCTGTGAGGGAGATTCTTTTCGATGGCCACCAAGAAGCGGAGCGCTACGTCTCCCCCCGGACCGGACAAGCTGATCGAGTCGCTCAGGCGGTTCATCCGGACCCAGGGGCCCGGCTACCTCCAGGACCCGAACGTGTCATCGATCGGCATCGGCTACAAGGAGAAGAGAGGGCGGCGGAAGAAGGAGATCTCGCTCCAGTTCACGGTCGACCGAAAGGTGGCACCGGAGGGCATGCGGGCGCTGGGGACCACCCCACTCCCGGACTCGATCACCGTGGACGGCGTCGCGGTGCCGACCGATGTCATCGAACGCCGTTACGAGACCCACTTCGACGTGGTTCCGGAGCCGGAGATCCCGGACCGCAAGAAGCGTCTGGACCCGATCATGCCCGGCGCGAGCGTCGCGCACGTCAAGTCCTCGGCGGGGACCATCGGCGCCATCGTCTTCGACAAGAACGACGGAACGCCCTACATCCTGAGCAACTGGCACGTCCTGCACGGCCGGCGCGGCACGCTGGGCGACGACGTCGCCCAACCGGGCCCGCATGACGACAACCGGGTGACCCGCAACCGTGTCGGCACCGTGAAGCGGTCGCATCTGGGGATGGCGGGGGACTGTGCGGTGGCGACGATCGAGAACCGGGGCTTCGACCCCGAGATCCATGAACTCGGCGTCGTTCCCAAGGAGCTGGGCGAACCGGCGCTCGACGACAAGGTCGTCAAGAGCGGTCGCACCACCGGTGTCACCCACGGCATCGTGCGGCGTATCGAGACCCTCATCATGCTCGACTACGGGCCGGGGGTCGGCACGCAGACCATCGGCGGCTTCGAGGTCGGCGTGGACCCCGACAACCCGCCCGGGGACGGAGAGGTCAGCCTGGGCGGCGACTCGGGCTCGGTGTGGATGTTCAAGACGCGCGGCGGGAAGCCCAGCAACGTCATGGCGGGCCTCCACTTCGGCGGCGAGAGCGCCAACAGTCCCGACGAGCACGCGCTGGCCTGCATCCCCCGCTCGGTCTTCGAGAAGCTGGAGATCAGCCTGGCGCCCCCGGCGCTCGAAGCGGCCGAGGTCATCACCGGCTATGACCCGGACTTCCTGGTGAAGCGGATCGATCCCCCCAAGCTCAACGCGGCCATCGTGAACGACGCGGTCAAGGTCAACGGCTCCGAGATCATCCCGTATGTGCACTTCTCCCTGGCGCACAGCACCTCACGGCGCTTCGCGTTCTGGGTGGGCTGGAACATCGACGGTGGTTCGCTGAAGCGACTGAGCCGCAACGGCATCAAGTTCGTCAAGGACCAGCGTCTGCCGGCCGAAGTCCAGGTGGGCAACGAGGTGTACGGGGCCAGACGGCTCGACCGCGGACACATCGCACGCCGTGCCGACCTGTTGTGGGGCAGTCCGGCCGAAGCCAAGGTGGCCAACACCGATTCGTTCTTCTTCACCAACATCACCCCGCAGATGGAGGACTTCAACCAGAGCAACAAGGGCGGGCTGTGGGGGAAGCTGGAGGACGCCATCTTCGAGGACGTCGAGGTCGACGACCTGAAGGTCAGCGCGTTCGGCGGGCCCGTCTTCCAGGACGACGACCGCCTCTTCCGTGGGGTGCGGATCCCCCGGGAGTTCTGGAAGGTCATCGCGTTCTCCGAGCAGGGTGTGCTCAAGGCCAAGGCGTTCCTGCTCACACAGAACCTCAACCAGCTCGAAGCCCTGGAGCTGGACGAGTTCCTCGTCTTCCAGGTCAACCTGGGCGAGGTGGAGGCGCGCGGCCGGCTCCGCTTCCCCACCGTGCTGCACCAGGCGGACACCCTCGTGGTGCCCGAAGCGCTCGAGGACAGGGAGCCCCTCCGAAGTCTCGCCGACATCCAGTGGCACTGAAGAATCGATCCCGCACCCCGGGCGGCCGCGCCGGAACCGCGGTGGGACCTCGGAACTCACGGCGCGCCCGGGGAGCCGGCGGATGCCGGTTCCCCATGGGACCCGAGTGGCGACCCCGTGCGCGGCCGGGCGGGGTCTGCCCATCGCCTTGACTTCAACTTAACTTCATCTTTTACGGTGCTCACACCAGCGACCAACCACGCGAAGCGGGGAGCGGCACCATGACCACCCACCAGATGTCCGACACCGAGCTCGCCGGCCAGCCGGCCGCCTACTGGACCGGACTGGCCTACGAGGCCCTCATCGCGTTCACCCGGGCCCGACAGGCGGAACTCGGCTTCACCCAGCCCCAGTACTGGCTGCTGCGCAACCTGTCGCGAAACGACCTCTCCCCCGACGGCCACGGCATGACCCTCCCCGAACTCCAGCAGGCCATGAGCTCGTACCTCAGGCCCGAAGACGACCTGAAGTCCGAGGCGGACGTCCTCCTGGAGCGCGGCTGGCTCACCCGCGACGACGCGGGACGACTGTGGATCACCGAGCCGGGCGAGTCGGCCCGAGCCGACCTCAAGCGACACACCCCCGCCATCCGCGACCGCATCCACCAGGGCATCGACGACGCCGACTACGTCACCACCCTGCGGGTACTCCAGCGGATGATCCACAACACCGGCGACACCCCGGCCTGACCGGACCCGGACCGGCCAGGGGCGCGTCGCCACCGGGGAACGCGTGAGGCCCTCCCCGAACCACGGGGAGGGCCTCACGTCCTGGAGCGCCGAGCAGGCCTTGCACCTACATCTCTCGTTTGGAGACGAGCATCTTTCCTTAGACGACCGACGCATCGAACCCCGCCCCTCGGGGCGGCGTCGCAAGATCTACTGTACTACAGATCCGCTCCGCCGATCATCGGCTGATCGCCGGCCCGGGGCCTCTCGGACGCCGACCCGGGCGGCATCCGGCGTCATGCGCGGGTGCGAGGTGAGCCGGGGCCCGCTTATCGTCGGACTGGCGGACCGTGCAGATCCGCGCGTCATCGCTGAAGATCGCTCAGAACCGGATGAGTCAGTGCCTGCCGGCCTGCGCCCCGGCCCTCGCGCCGCGACGAAGGGTTTGATCATGCCTGCTTCCACCGCTCCTCCCGGCGGGGCGTCGCGCGCCGTGCGGATCTCCGCGCCGGGCGGCACACCGCTGCTGGTCGAGGTCGCCCGGCAGGAGCCGGGCCCGGGGTCCGTGCGGATCGCCGTGGAGGCGTGCGGGGTGTGCCACTCCGACCTGCTGATCAGCGCGGGGTTCCTGCCGGGGACGACGTACCCGGTCACGCCGGGCCACGAGATCGCCGGCCGGATCGACGCCCTGGGCGAGGGCGTCGAGGGCTGGCGGATCGGCGATCGGGTCGCGGTGGGCTGGTACGGCGGGAGTTGTGGGCGCTGTGACGCCTGTCGTGAGGGCGACGCCGTGCTGTGCCCCCAGGTGTCGATCCCGGGTGTGGCCTACCCGGGCGGCTACGCCGACTCGGTCGTGGTGCCCGCCATGGCCCTGGCGGCGATCCCCGACGAGCTGACCGCGGCCGAGGCCGCGCCGCTGGCCTGCGCGGGCGTCACCGTCTTCAACGCGCTGCGTCGCTCGGCCGCGCGTCCGGGTGACACGGTCGCCATCCTCGGCCTGGGCGGACTGGGCCATCTGGGCGTCCAGTTCGCCCATGCGATGGGCTTCCACACCGTCGCCGTCGCCCGTGGCCGGGAGAAGGAGGCGCTGGCGCACAGGCTCGGCGCCGCCCGGTACATCGACAGCACCGCCGGTGGCGTCGCCGAGGCCCTGCGGGCGCTGGGCGGGGCGAAGGTGGTCCTGGCGACCGTCACGGACGCCGCCGCGATGGGCGCCACCATCGACGGGCTCGGCCGCCGCGGTGAGCTCATCGTCGTCGGCGTCGCGCCCGAGCACCTCAAGGTCACCGCCTTCCAGTTGCTGACCGGGGACCGGAAGATCTACGGCCACTCGTCCGGTGCCGCCGTCGACACCCAGGACACCCTGCGCTTCGCCGCCCAGAGCGGGGTGCGCGCCTGGATCGAGGAGATGCCACTGGAGGAGACCGCCGCCGCGGTGGCCAGGATGACCAGCGGCCGGGCCCGCTTCCGCATGGTCCTCACCACCGGCCGTTGACCTCGGTCGTACGCCCCTCCGGCGGCGCGGTTCCGCGGCCGCGGTGGGGCCGGCGACACGGCGCCGGCCCCACTCAGGTCACCGCTCGCGGCGGTCGGGCCGTGCGGTCCTGAAGCGGGCCAGGTTCCCCTCGGTGGCCCATCGGTGGAAGCCCGCCTTCTCCAACACGCGGACCGATGCCGGGTTCGACAGCTCCACGCTGGCGACCACGGTGTGGACGTCCGACGCCGTGAGGGCGAAGTCCGCCAGAGCCCGGGTGGCCTCCGAGGCGTAGCCCCGGCCGCGGCGGGAGGCCCCGATGCCGTATCCGATCTCGACGGCTCCCTCGCTCGGCGGCCAGAACAGGCCGATCGAGCCGACCACCAGGCCGCTGTCACGCTCGATGATCAGTCGGTGGCCGTGTTCGCCCAGCCAGGCGGGGTGTTGCTCGAAGAGTCCCGCGATCACTCGGTCGCCTTCGGCGGGGAAGTCGTCCGCCCAGTGGGCCGACCCGGTGCCGTCGAGGACCGCGGCGATCTCGCCCGCGCTCCAGGGTCGGAGCACGAGGCGGTCGGTGGTCAGCGGACCGTGCGGTGTCGAAGCCGCGGACGCGGAAGACGCGGACGACGGAGATGCGGAAGACGGGCTCGACTCCGCGCCGGACGCCCCGCGCCCGCCCGGGCCGGGCCACGCCTACCGCGTGGTGTACGCCGCCCACGGTCCGAGGGCGAAACCATCGCCGTGCTTGCGCACTTCCAGCGCGCCCGCGCCGCCGAAGTGAGCGGGGACGACCAGTTCCCGCTCGGCCGCCGCCCGTTCGAGGATCCGGCGGCGGCTGGCTACCGCCTGCCGCGCGTCGAGGCAGAAACAACTGTTGCAGGAGGGGCGCAGGATCTGCACCGGGCTGTGCAGCAGATCGCCGACGAAGACCGCCCGATCAGTCCCGGACTCGAGCCGCAGGACACCGGATCCGGGGGTGTGACCGGGAGCGGACTCCAGGACGAGGTTCTCGTCGACGCGGTGGGCGCCGTCCCACAGCACCACCTGTCCGGAACGGTGCACCGGCGCGACGCTGTCCTCGTAGATCAGCCGGTCGTCCTCCCGCAGTCCGTCGCCATACGCGTTGTCCGGGCCGAAGTGGAAGTCGTCGGCGGCCGGGATGAGGTACTGGGCGTTGGGAAACGTCGGCACCCACTCGCCGTCGGCGTCGACGGTGTTCCAGCCGACGTGGTCCCCGTGGAGATGGGTGTTGACGACGACGTCGACGTCCTCCGGTCGTACGCCGGCCCGCGCCAGCCGGGCGAGGAAGTCGCCCTGCCGGTGATGGAAATGGGGCGAGTCGGGCCGCTCACGGCCGTTGCCCACGCCGGTGTCGACGAGGACGGTCCGTCCACCGCTGCGCAGCACCCAGGTCTGCAGCGCGGCCACCGCCGCGTCGCTGTCCGGATCCCAGTGCTCCGGCGCCAGCCAGTCCCTGTTGTCCTTCCACACTTCGGCCCCGGACTCCGGAACGATGTCGAGGGCCGGTGCGAACGGCCCTCCCCACTCGACGACTCGGGTGATCTCGACATCCCCCAGCACGATGCTCTGCACGCCTTCATTGATCATGCACTCGACCTTAGGGAAGGCCGGATGAGCCGCTCAATGCGTGATCCGGTCCGCTGAATACGCGTCCGTCTCATGGCCGATCCGATCGGGGATACCCTGGCCCGATGGATGTGGTGAGCGACGCGATCGCGGCCGTGCGCGTCGGACGACCGTCCTCGCACCGGGTGCGGGTGAGCGGAAGCTGGTGCACCCGGCTGGCCCCGTACGAGGGCGCGGGCTTCCATGTCGTGCTGGAGGGGAGCTGCTGGCTGCTCCCCGACGGCGGCGCCCCGGTCTCACTCGGCACCGGGGACGCGGTACTGCTGCCGCACGGCACCGGGCATGTGCTCGCCGACTCGCCGGCGGACGCCGCGACCGTGGAGCGGGCGGTGCCGTTCGAGCGCTGGGAGGGCGAGAGGTGGTCGCGCGAGCCCGGAGCCGTGCGCGGGGCGGTGGCGATGCTGTGCGGCAAGTACCGGTTGGATCGCAGTCGCGTCCACCCGCTCATGTCGGAGCTCCCGACGGTCGTCCACCTGCCGAACCGCATCGGCAGCCACCCCGAACTCCGCGCCGCCATCGACCTGCTGGGCCGTGAGCTGGACGAACGACGGCCCGGGTCGTGCGTCGTGGTCCCCAGCCTGCTCGACCTCTTCTTCGTCTACATGATCCGTGCCTGGATGCTCGAGGACGCCACCGGGTCCTGGCCGGCCGTCCTGGGCGATCCGGTGACGACCGCCGCGCTGCGGGCGATCCACTCGGAGCCGGCCGCGGCATGGACCAACGACCGTCTGGCCGCCGAGGCGGGCGTCTCGCGCCCCACTCTGGCCCGCCGGTTCACCACCCTGGTGGGCCGCCCTCCGATGGCGTACCTCGCCTGGTGGCGCCTCACCCTCGCCGCCGCCCAGCTCCGCGACACCACGGACCCGCTGGCGGCCATCGCGCGCCGGGTCGGCTACGGCACCCCGTACGCCTTCTCGCACGCCTTCAAGAGGGAGTTCGGGTCCGCCCCCGGGCAGTACCGGGCGGCGGCTTCCGGACGGCGGCCGGCGATCTGACGGCCACTCCTGTGGTCGCTCCCCACATGCGCCGTGGCGAGCGAGGTCCCGGCGGGCGGGCTTCCGCCGGGCGCGGTTCCAGCGAGTCGGCTGCCGCCGGGCGCACGCGGGGTCAGCCGCGCTGCCGTGGTCGAGCGGTAGCCGGCCATCGCGCCGGACACCGACTGTCGGGCCCCGTCGGGGCGACCGCGGATCCGGTCGCCCCGACGATGGGTGCGCGGGCCCGCCGGGCGTGCCCTCGCCGGATTCATGCGCCGGCCAGCAGCTCCTCCAGCGCCAGCGCCGTATCCGGATGGCGGCCCACCAGAGCCGCGCCCGACGGGCCGGGGTCCGGCGTCTCCCATGTCCCCTCGCAGCCCAGCAGATCCGCCACCGCGTCGCAGGTCGCGGGGTGGGCGGCGAGCAGGGCGACACCGCGGCGGCCGCCGTTCGGGTGCCGTGCCGGAACCACGGCGTCCGGCTGCGGCTGCGTGCGCCACGGGGGCACCCACTCGTCCAGGGCCGCGAGCCGGCCGGGGAAGACGCGCCCGGCCTCGCGGATGAGCAGCGGGGCCAGGTCGGCGCCGCCCGAGCGGAGGGTGGTGATCAGGGTGGGCAGCCACGGCAGGAGCACCGGGTCCGGCAGCCGTCCGAAGGCGTTCGACACCGCTTCCACGACGAAGTCGGTGAGGCTCGGGACGGGCTCCAGAGCGTGCAGGAAGCCGCTGAGGTAGCGCGGATAGGCGGGCACCACCAGGGGGTTTCCGAGCAGGTCGTCACACCTGGCTCGGAGGTCCGCCCGGGAGAGGTTCCCGAGGTGCACCTGGGCCGCCCACAGCAGCGCCGTCTTCGACGGGTCCTCCGGGTGCGACTGGGCGACGGCCAGCTCCAGCTGGGTCCGGTCGCAGCCCAGCGACAGCGCCAGGCCCTCCATGCTGAACAGGAAGCCCAGCATGGCTGCCACCTGCCGGACGGTGGCGTCGTCGTCGGTGAAGGCCGTCGGCAGCAGGGTGCAGTAGTGCGCGTACCCCGTCTTGACGAAGGACTCGATCCAGGCCGGCAGCACCGGCTCGCTGGTGCGGTAGTACGCCAGCAGCCTTCGCACCCGACGCAGCACCTCCGGCGCTCCGTCGACGGTGCGTTCGGCCGACAGCACCTCCAGGGCGTGCGTGCCCAGCTCGTCGGCGAGCCGGCGGCTACGCAGGTACAGCGTCGCGTCCTCCACGGCCTGGAGGACGGTCGCGGCGGTGGCCTGCGGGCCGTACGCCGTGCGGCGCAGCCGCTGTTCCAGGACCTGCTCGATGCTGACGCCCTCGTACCCGAGCTCGATCAGCGCACGCTGGTGGGTGCCCAGCGCCAGGTCCCAGGACTCCTGGATGGGGCGCTCCCCGAGGGACCGCTCGCCCATGATCGGCCGCGCGGCGCCCCGCGGCATCAGGTAGCGCAGCATCCACAGCACGTCGGAGCAGCGCTCCAGCTCGGGCTGGGAGGCGATGTCCAGCAGCGCCCGCCGCACGCCCCGCTGCTGGAGCTTCAGGTTGAGCGGAGCGAGCCGGTCGTGCACGTCCCGGGCCAGGGGCGGCAGGGCGTCGTAGCCGACCTGACCGATCCGGTCGCCGCCCATCATGATCTCCACCAGGCGGCGCACATCGCGCCGACCGGGGACGGTGTCCTTCTCGATGCAGGTGACGGCCGCGTCCTGGAAGTCGTACGGCGTGGGCTTGGCCCGATCCCGGACCCCCGCCAGCAGGATCGACGTCTCGAACACCGCGATGGCGTCGGCGGTGGAGGCGAGGTAGCCGTTGCGTCGCGCGGCGCGCACGATCTCCACCGACCAGCCGAGCAGTTCCGCCTCGTCCAGCCGGTCGAGGACGGGCGGCTGTTGGAGGAAGCCGGTCAGCTTGTCGGCGGGTGGCACCGCGGGCGCGGGGGCCGCCGCCGTCGCGGCCTTCTTGGGCTTGGTCTTCCTCGTGCCCGCCTGCCCCACCAGGCGGTACGGCTCGACGCACGTGCGCTTCAGGTTCTTCGCCCAGACCGTCGCGGCGATCGACACCGAGCCGGCGGCGAGGCCGAACTGCGCCTCGATGGCCGCGTGGCTGGACGGGATCAGACCGTGCTGCCAGGTGGTGGGGGTGCGCGGGCTGATCCGATAGGTGTCGGTGCCGTGGACGCCGAACTCGGCGACGCGGCTGGCCGCGTGGAAGGCCCCGCACACGTAGAGGCAGTCGGCGGGGTCGGCGCCGGTCGCGGCCAGGTGCTCGCGCATCCTGGTCCACATGAATCGCTCGCGGTCCTCGTCCACCCGCACCCGGTGCGGGTCGCCGGGCGCGAGGCGCCGGAAGAGGCTGCCGATCAGCAGCATGACCTGGCGGTAGGTGTCGTGGTCGCTGTCGCCGAGCGGCAGCTCGACGTACTGGTGCCACCACTCCGACCAGTGCCGCACCTTGCCGTGACGCAGCAGGTGCTCCTCCAGGTCGGCGAAGCGCGGCCGCAGGTCCCCGATCTCCACGCCGACCGCGTCGCCGTGCAGCGCGGTCTCCTCGGCGGGCGGCGCGGCGGTGTCCGGACCGGCCGTCGGCTCGGTGGTCTCCCGACCGCGCGCGTCCCACTGGAAGACGTGGTCCGAGGAGCGGTCGACGAGGACCAGTTCGACGCCCGGCGTGTCCAGGGCGTAGGCGATCGCCTGGTATTCGGCGGAGGCCTCGGTGATCGGGGCGACCACCGACAGCGGGGACCACTCGGCCGGGAAGCCGTCGACCTCGCTGGCGAACGCCTGCACCGCCACCGGGAGCCTGCAGTTGCGCAGCTCGGTGAGGAGCGGCGCCATGTCCTCGCACAGCTCCAGGTACACCACCTTGGGCTGCTTCTCCCTCAGGCGGCGGGCCATCGCGACCGCCGAGGCGGGCGAGTGGTGGCAGACGGGGAAGATCTCCAGGGGCTCGCGGACCGCGCGGTCGACGTCGTCGACGATGCCCAGGAGGATGCCCTCGAGGGCGTCGGGCCCGTCGGCGAAGGTCGCGGCGGCCTCCTGCAACTGCGCGCGCAGTCCGGCGAAGGTCCCCTCGTGGGTGCCGCTCATGACAGGGTGGCGATCGCGTCGCGGCCGCCCTCCAGGAACTCCGGCCAGGAGCCGCCCTCCTCCTTGCTGCGCGGCTCGACGACGCCGTGCAGGTACTTGTTGAGGATGGCCAGGTCCTCCGGCTCGCGCCGGGCCAGTGACCCGACGAGCGAGGAGGCCAGCGTGTGGGCGGTCAGAGTGCGCTCGCCGAAGAAGTTGCTGTGCAGGATGGCGTCCTCCAGCACGCCGATCTGCTCGGCGGTGGACAGCGCGGACTCCAGCTTCTCGTCGTCGCTGCCGGCCGCGGTCGCCGAGGCGCGCAGGTCGGCGAAGCTCTGGAGCAGCACGTCGAGCAGGGTCGGCGGCACGTCCAGCTCGATCTGGTGGCGGCGCAGCAGTTCCTCGGTGCGGAAGCGGACGATCTCCGCCTCGCTCTTCTTGTTCGTCACCACGGGGATGCGGACGAAGTTGAAGCGGCGCTTGAGCGCCGAGGACAGGTCGTTGACGCCCCGGTCGCGGCTGTTGGCGGTGGCGATGATCGAGAATCCGGGCTGGGCGAAGACGATGTTGTCGCTGTCCAGCTCGGGCACGGAGATGTACTTCTCGGAGAGAATCGAGATCAGCGCGTCCTGGACGTCGCTGGTCGAGCGGGTGAGCTCCTCGAAGCGGCCGATCGCGCCGGTCTCCATCGCGGTCATGATCGGCGAGGGGATCATCGACTCCCGCGACTGCCCCTTGGCGATGACCATGGACACGTTCCAGGAGTACTTGATGTGGTCCTCGGTGGTGCCCGCCGTGCCCTGCACGACCATCGTGGAGTTGCGGCAGATCGCGGCGGACAGCAGCTCGGCCAGCCAGCTCTTGCCGGTGCCGGGGTCGCCGATGAGCAGCAGGCCGCGGTCGGAGGCGAGCGTGACGATGGAGCGCTCGACGAAACTGCGGTCGCCGAACCACTTCTGCGAGATCTCCCGGTCGAGACCGTCGGAGCGCTCGGAGCCCAGGATGAACAGGCGGACCATCTTCGGGGACAGGCGCCAGGAGAAGGGCTTGGGGTTGTCGTCGATGGACTCCAGCCAGTCCAGCTCCTCGGCGTACTTGATCTCGGCGGGGGCGCGCAACAGGTCGGACATGTCAGGGCCTTTCTGGAACAGGTCTTTCAACAGGACTTAGGCGAGGAACGTCTTGAGTTCGTGGACGAGCTTGCGGATGTGGCCGGAGAGCACCGGCGTGCCGAGGTCCTTGAACCGCTCCCGGAACCACGGGTTGACGCTGCCGCGGCCGGAGCTGGTCACCGAGCCGACGGGGATGAACCTCGCTCCCGAGCGGTGAATGGCGGCCATGCTCTCGAACAGCGGCTCCGTCTGCCATTCGTAGAAGTCGGAGATCCACACCACGACGGTGTTGCGGGGCTCGGCGATCTTCGGCTGGGCGAGCGCCATGGCGACGGTGCCGTCGGTGCCACCCCCGAGGTTGGTGCGCAGCAGGGTCTCGAAGGGGTCGTGGACCCACGGGGTGAGGTCGAGCGCCTGTGTGTCGTACGCGATCAGGTGGACGTCCACCTTGGGCAGCCCGGCGAAGATCGACGCCAGGATGGTGCAGTTCACCATGGAGTCGACCATCGAGCCGGACTGGTCCACGACGACGATCAGCCGCTGGGGCGTGGTCTTGCGGACGGTGTGCCGGTAGTAGAGGCGGTCGACGTACAGCCGCTCCTCCTCCGGGCTCCAGTTGGTGAGGTTCTTCCAGATCGTGCGGTCGATGTCGAGGTTGCGGAACACCCGCTTGGGTGGGATGGAGCGGTCCAGGGCGCCTACCGTGGCCTTCTCCACCTGGGTGCGCAGCACTTCGGCGACCTCGTCGACGAAGCGGCGGATCAGGGCCTTGGCGTTGGCCAGGGCCACACCCGAGAGGTTGTTCTTGTCCCGCAGCAGCTGCTCGATCAGCGACATGCTCGGGGTCAGCCGCGCGGCGAGCTGGGGGTCGGCCAGCACCTCGCGCAGATGCATCCGCTTGACGAGGTCGGCCTCGAGGGCGCCGAGCTCCGGGCCGATCGCCGGGATCAGCCGGCTGAGGTCCGGTGTCGTGCCGCCACCGCCGGTGCCGGTCGGGCTGACGCCCGCTCCGGCCCCTCCCCCGGCGCGGCCGCCGCGCAGCTCGCCGGGCTTGCAGCCGAGCGCGCGCTCCAGCCAGCCGGCGTCGGACTGCCAGCGCGCCAGCTGTCCGGCGGTGACCGTGCCGGAGCCGGAGGCGAACACGTTGAGCAGCACCTTGGACACCAGCGCCGCGCGCCGTACCTCGGCGGCCCGGTCGCGGGCGCCGTCCTCGTCGGCCTCGGGCGCCATCAGGCCGTCGAACTCGGCGGCCAGCTCGGGGTGTCGCTGCACGATCGAGTCGACCGAGGCCTGCGGGTCCAGCAGCGCGGACGGCAGACCGATGTCCTCGACGACGGCGAGGCTCGCCGATTCCAGTGTGGCCTGCTCCTCGGGGTCGAAGAGGCGGGCGAGGAGTCTCCAGTACAGGGCCTGACGGCGGTTGTCGTGCGGGTCCACCTCGGGGTTGGCTGTCGTCGGCGCGGTCGCCGGTCCGGTGGTCTGCCCGGTGGTCCGTCCGATCGCCTGCCCGGCCGTCGGTTCGGCCGTCGGTTCGGTGCTGTGTTCCGTCGGTCGGGCCGTCGGCCCGGACGTCGAGTCGGTGGTGTGCTCGGTCATTTCCGCAGCAGCCTTCCGGCTCGCTCCCGCAGCACGGCCACGGCGTCGGTGGCGGCCTTCTCGGCCTTGACGCCCGCCTTGTCGGTGGTGCCGCCGGCCCACCCCCCGGCGTGGAGCGCGACGGTCTTCTTCCGCACGGTCGCCTCCACGGCCAGGGGCTGGACACGGAACGCCCCGGCGTCCCAGCGGAGCAGCCCGACGCACGCACCGGACGCCGCGACGGCCTCGGGGGTGAGCGGAGCGGCGGGGGGCATGCGGTCGGTGTCGACGACGAGCGGGTGTCCGGCGACGGTGAACGTCAGCGCGTCGTCGTCCTTCTGGGCGGTGTAGCCCTCCAGGAAGACGGGCACGGCGACGCGCGCCGGGTGCCGGTCGAGCGGCGCCGTCACCGCGTCGGTGGCGGTCGGCAGGGCGACCCGCGCGGTGGTGAAGGCGTCGGCGGGCTCACCCTGCCGAGCGTGCTCGTCGCTCCACAGCAGGTCGCCCTCGGCGGTGACCGGCATGTCGGCGAGGTCCATGGAGCGGCCTTCACCGACGGCCGCCAAGAGCGACATGTGCGGGCGGAGCAGCTGCCACAGCCCGGCTCCGACGACCGTGTCGGGCTTCGGCGCCGACACGCTGGCCCGCACCAGGCGCGGCGCGGCCCCGTCGGCGGGCTCGAACACCGCGTGGACCTGGGCCTGGACGGCGGTCGCGTGTTCCTGTACGTCGACGCCGAGGGGCAGCAGGCGGCCGGTGGCCGTACCGGTCGGGGGCGCGGCGGCCGCACCGGGCAGCGTCAGCAGCATCGCGCGCGACCACAGGTCGGCCCAGCGGCGGGCCGGCACACGCTCCAGGGTGACGCCCGGGCAGGACGCGGCGAGCTCGGCGGCGAAGCCGTCGAGGAGCGTCGCCAGACGTCGCAGGGCCGGGTCCGGAAGCATCGCGGAGACGACCTGCGCGGAGCCGGCGACCAGCTCGTGGTCGATGCCCTGCCACCCGGCGCGGGCCAGGTCGGAGAGCCAGGAGCGGGCCGCGGCCAGCACGTTCACCGCCGGCTCGCCACCGGCCGGTACGGCGGTCTCCTCGCCGCGCGTCCGACCTGTCGCCTCCGCGACCCGGGCCGTCAGCGCGTCGTGGACCGAGCCGAGCAGCGCGGTGCGGGCGGCGGCGAGCGCGACGAAGTGGTCCTCGCTCGCGGCTCCGGCCGCCGCCTTCTCGGCCGCCTCGGCGACCCTGGCGGCCAGCGGACTCCCCGCGACGGCGTGGGCGAGCTCGGTCAGGCCGGCCGCCTGGGCGGGCTGCGGGCGGAGCAGGCCGGCGACGAGAGCCTGGTCGAAGGCGTCGACGGCGGCCAGGGCCTCGTCGAGTCCGTCGACGGCTTCGGCGAACAGGTCGGCGCGCATCAGGCCACCGCCCTCGTCGGCGGGAACCACTGCATCTCCGGCAGCGGTGCGGTGGTCGGCGCCAGCTCCAGATAGGCCAGGTGGCGCAGGAACCGGCTGAAGACGGGCGCGGCGGCCTTGGTGTCTCCCTGGGGCGGACGCGTGCCGCTCATGGCGACGGCGATGGTCTGCGCGGTCGGCTCCCCGTCCGCGGGCTCGACCCGCAGATAGCGGGCGACCCGCTCCGCGCCGTACTGCAGCACCGCCTCGTTGATCAGGGCCCGGATGTGGTTGCAGAACGAGCCGCGCGCCCCGCCGCAGGGCCGGTTGTTGTTGGTGCTGCAGGCGAACGCGTACGTGCCGGCCGCCACCGAGGACACATAGACCCGCTCGATGTCCGAGCCGCTGGACACCACGCCCTGCAGGCGTCCGTCGGCCAACTCGACGAACGGGACCTTGGCGAGCTTCCGCGGCCGCGCGGGCGGTATCACGCGCGCCGTGCTCGACCTCTCCCAATATGACAACGCACCATCTCCAATGCACCAAGGGGAAGTCCACGCCAGATCGGCGGAACACGACTGAAGATAGAGGCGACCACTGACAACGCCGCCCGCCCACGCACAGCCGCACACCGGAGCCTGTCGAGCCTCCCCGACATGGGCCCGATGGAGGGGCGTCGGCCGTCGGGCGTGGGAGCGCGGTGGCCGTCGGTCGGTGGGGACGCGGTGCCGCGTCTCCACCAACCGACCAGCGGGACAGGGGTGGCTAGCGGTCCTGGGAGAGTGCCAGGAGTTCGGCGAAGGTTCCGCCGGCGTGGACGAGGTCGTCGTAGCGGCCCTGTTCGGTGATCCGGCCGTGTTCCATCACCACGATGTGGTCGGCGACCTTGGTGTTCTCGAGGCGGTGGGTGACCACGATGGTGATGCGGTCGGCCGCGATGGCCTTGATCCGCTCGAAGATGCCGTGCTCGCCCCGCGGGTCCATCTGGGATGTGGGCTCGTCGAGGATGAGCAGGGACGGCCGGCGGTACAGGGCCCGGGAGCAGGCCAGCCGCTGCCACTGCCCGCCGGAGAGTTCCGCGCCGCCGAAGATCTCCCGGGCGAGGAGGGTGTCGAGACCGGCGGGCAGGTCCTCGACGGCCTCGCGCATGCCGACGGCGTCGACCGCGTCCCACACGGGTCCGTCGTCGACGCCGCGGGGCTGGCCGAGGGTGACGTTCTCGCGGACCCGGAGCGGCCACTGGGCGAAGATCTGCGGGACCAGTCCGGTGCGGCTCCAGACGGTGGCCGGATCGGCGTCCGCGAGGTCCGTGTCGTTCCAGGTGACCCGGCCCTTGTCGGCGAGGTAGATGCCGGTGATGAGGCGGGTGAGGGTCGACTTTCCGGAGCCGTTCACACCGACGATCGCGAGGATCTCCCCGCGGCGCAGGGTCAACGAGACGCCGTCGACGGCCGGCCGGTCCTTGCCCGGGTACCGGTACCCGACCTCGTCCAGCCGGATCTCCTCCACCGGTGCGGCCACGGAGAGCGCGCCCCGCTCGGGGGCCCGTCGCGCGGCGTCGTCGAGGAACGCCCGCATGTCGGTCAGGTACAGACTGGTGTGGAAGAGCGCGGCGCCGTTGACGACGACCTGGGACAGGGCGGCGAGCGTCGTCTGGACGGCGACGACCGCCGTCGCCGCGAGGGCGAGCGCGATCCGACCCGTCATCGTGAGCCAGGCGAGCGCGGCCCACGTGGCGACGAGGAAGACTCCACTGACGAGGGACGAGACGAGGGCGATCCGCAGGGCGCGCGGGGCGGCGCCCAGGGTGCGCCGGTCGCAGCGGTCCGACAACGACCTGTACCAGAACAGCAGGTAGTCGGTCATGCCGTTGGCGCGGACCTCGTCGCCGTACTTGGGCGTCGTCGACCACCATCGCATCATCCCCCTGACGTTGCGGTCGGCGACGTTCGCGTAGTGGACCTCGTAGTCCACGCGGGCGGTGAGCACCGCGCCGACCCCGGCCGGGAGCACGGCGAGGAGCAGCAGCGGCAACAGCAGCGGGTTGAGCACCGAGAGGGCGCCGGAGGCCGTGACCATCCTGATGGAGGCCGACATGAAGCGCTGGGCGTCGGTGACCATCACATGGGTACGGACCACTCCCATCTCGGCGGCCTCCTGGCGGTCGGCGAAGCCGTCGACGGCGTACGCCGCGGCCTCGACCCGGCAGACCGCTTCCACCAGGGCGGTGTCCGTCTCGGTGGTCAGACGGGGCGTGATCCGTCGCTCGGCGTACATGGCCAGAGCCGCGACGGACCGGATGAGGCCGGCGGCGACGCCGACGACCAGGAGGGCGGGCAGCGCCTGATGCAGCCGATCGGCGGCCGTCCCGCCGCCGAAGACCGGGCGCATGGCACGGGCGGTCGCCGCCAGCAGGACGGCGGCCGCTACGCCGGTGACCAACTGGCATGCCAGGAGCAGCAGTACGGCCCGACGGTCGATGCGCCAGGCCATGCCGGCGATGCGACGCAGGACGCCCGGGAGTCGGGCGCACAGGGTTCGAAAGGAGGTCCCGCCGAGCGGGTTCACGGCGTACCCGCCGTGGTAGGTGAGCTCGGCCGGAAGCGGCGGGGGCGGGGCGCTGTCGGCCTGCTGTTCCTGTGTGTTCACGGAGGTCAACTGGTCTCCTTTGGCACGGAGTTGGGCGCGTCGGGGGCGGCATCCGGGTCAACGACGCGACCCTCGGTATCGAACACACGTGTTTGAGACGGGCCGGAATCCTCGTGACAGAGCGACGGGCGCGGGGTGCAGGGGCCACGGACCCTTGTGCGGCACGGCCCCGTCCGAGCGCGCTGATGGCCGAAACGCCGATGCCCACGGCCGCGGGACCGGGGGCGCGTAGGCGCGCGGTGGGCCCCGACGGGTGCGCGGCCGCGAGCCTCGGCGCGGGGGGCGGCGGATGCGGGGCGCGGATGCGGGGAGGGGCGGATGCGGGGAGGGGCAGCGGAGGCGGGGCGCCGGCGGATACGCGGGGCGGGCTGGCGGAGGCGCGGGGAGCGCTCGTGCGCCGCGCGGCCGGCGAATCCGCGAGGGTGCGCCTCGACACGAGGCGGGCGATGCGCGGGGAACGCTCATGCCCCGTACGACCGACGGATCCCCGACGGCGAACCTCAACACGGGGGGCGGGCGATGGGCGGGGAACGCCCACGCCCAGGCGCCGTGGGGGCTGACGGGTCCGCGACGGAAGCCTCGGCGTACAGGACGGGCGGCGGCGCGGGTGCTCGGCCGGTCGGGTCGGGGCCTCCCCGCCGGTCACCGTGCGGATCCGACGCGCACTCGGGGGTCCGACGCGGACTCAGGTGTCCGGGCGGACTCAGGTGTCCGGGCGGACTCAGGTGTCCGACGCCGCGTCGTGGCAGGCCCGGCGGCCCGGCGGCGTGCCGACGCTCCGCGCCGCGTCGCGGCGTTCGGAGGGTTCCGTCAGGGGCGGCGGAGCCTGACGGCCAGGAAGGACGGGCTGGTGTGGGTCTTCTCGTAGCGACGTGGATCGGCCAGTCGGGCCTTCTCGGTGGCGCGCGGCTCTGCCAGCTCCTCCAGCACGAAGCCGGCGCCCAGCAGTTCGCCGAGGAACTTCTCCAGCGTCATCCGCCAGTAGCTCAGCGCGAACCGACCGCCGAAGGGAAGCTCGACACGTTCGTCGGAGAAGTAGGAGCCGCCGAAGTAGGTCCAGTCACCGGTGGGGTGGGTCGTGGAGACGAGCAGGGTGCCGCCTGGTCGCAGCACGCGCCGGATCTCGGCCAGGAGCTGCTCGCGCGCGTCGATGTGGTGGTAGACGAGCGCCATCACGGCCAGGTCGAAGGACTGGTCCTCCAGGAAGGCCAGCGGTTCCTCCAGGTCGTGCCGGTGCAGGACGGCGCGGTCGCCGAGCCGCCGCTCCGCGGCGCGCAGCATGCTCTCGCTCCCGTCCACGCCGACGACCCACGCGGCGCCCAGCTCGAGGAGTTCGGCGGCGTAGTGGCCCGCCCCGCAGCCGAGATCCACCACCCGCAGCCCACTCACATCGCCGGCGAGCCTCAGCATGGCCGGCCGGTCGGTGTGGGCGTTGTAGGCGCTGTCCGTGGCCTGGGCGGCGAACCGCTCGCCCATCTCTCCGTGGTACGCGGTGTCGGCTCTCATCCGACCATCCTCACAGTCGGCTCCGCCACCTCACCAGACGTTTCCCGGTGCCGGCGTGCCGGGTCCGTGCCCGGTCGCGCACGCGGGCCCCCGGCGCCGCCCGCGCCGCCCTCCCGGTGAGACAGGTGCCGCCGCTTCGACGATCGGCGTGATCAGGCGGGTGGGCGCCGAGGCGCTGCTGGTGGTGTCAGCCTCTGGACGTGGGTGACGGTGCCGCGTCGGCATGCCTGCTGGACCGAAGGGTGGCGAGGCCGAAGGCCAGTCCTCCGGCGATGAACCAGGGGTTCCAGAGGGCCAGCGTCCAGGCCCGCTGGCTCTCGCTCACGGAGGTGTCCAGGTGCGTTGTGTCGGTCAGCAGCAACACCTCGACGCCGACGCCACGGGCCAGTAGGAGGGCGCTGGCGCTCCACCCCAGCCACCGTGCCAGCAGAGCGGGAACGCCCCGGAGCCTGGACCGGGCGAGCACCCATGCCAGCAGGGCGCCGAGGAGGCAGAGCGCACCCACACCCCACAATCCGACCACGACGAACCACAGCGGGCGCTCGGTGGCCAGCGGACCGGCGGAGACGCTCAGCCCCACATCACCGCCGACGGCCCAGTAGAAGTGCAACCCGGCGAACGCGGCCGCCCACAAGCATGCGATACGCCCCCACAGCGTGGACGGCTCCGCGCCCGTTTCCTCGGGAGCGCGTTTCACCGCCGGCCCTCGAGGGCGTCACGCCTGTCAGCGCACGGGCCGTCCGCTTCCTGTGGCAACACGATGAACGCGGTGCCCTTGGTCAGGTCGATGCTGGAGCGGGGCGGCGCACCGTCGGTCTCGTCGTCCCGCTGCAGCAGTTCCACCCGTCGCTGCTCCAGCCCCACCGTCTTGTTTCCGTTCACGACCGCCGTGAATTCATCGAAGGCGATGTTCGACAACGACCGCCCCGTGCGCCTGCGTACCCACGGGATCAAGCCCAGCCCCGTGAACCATCGCCACAGGCTCTCCGCCAAAGCGAAGAAGACCAGGAGACACACGAATGCCGAGAACGACATGGCCCACATCGCCACCGTTGCCCCCCGATTCCTCAACACAGTCGACGGTCCGGAAACGACAGAGGGAGCGACGTCGTTCCCATCGGACATGTGGACTGGGAGAGTCGTTCCCATCGGACATGTGGACGGGGAGAACTGGCAGAGCGCACGGAACCGCCCGCGAGCGCGCTCGTCGTCCCACCGCTAACGTGACGGGGTGTCTGATCATGAAACCTTCTGCCGCCGGGTTCCACTACCGGGCCACCTCCACACACCGGGTCGACACTCGCGGCCAGGAGCCCCACGAGCGCAAGTACCATGCCGGGCACCGCTGGTGGACCCTGCGCGAGCTGGTCGACAGCGATGACACCATCCACCCGTCGGGCCTCGCGGGGTTGGTGGCCGAGTTGGTCGCCGGACGTGTCCCCGCGCAGCCCGTACGGCTGCCCTGGCACCACTGACTCACGAGGTCACGACGACGGCGCGGCGAAGGGTCCAGAAGGGCACCGGATCACGGTCGCCACCACCCACCACGTCAGCGTGGACGGGATACCGCGGACGACGCGCTGCCCTAGCGACGGTAGAGGGCCTGGGCGCGCCGCAGATCCACGGGCGCGTCCTCCGGGAGGGAGAGGAAGTGCTCGACCTGCCACGTCTGGGTGGTGCGAGCCTGACGGTTGGTGGTCGTCACCCACGGCGGATAGACGCGGAATCCCCGTTTCCCACCGGTGCCGTCGCGGGAGACGATGTCCCGCTCGCGGAGCACCTCCCGCGGGAAGACGAACTGTCCGAAGCCGTCGCCGTCGTGGCTGCTGATGACGAACAGGTCCACGGCGTCGTCGACGTCGAAGGGCCGGATCGGCCCCTCGGCGGACCGCTGCCAGACGGTGACGAACTGGCCGACCTTGTTCGGGGTGGTCTTGCCCACCCGGAACCTGACCGAGAGGCCGTTCACCGTGAGCGCGTGAGCGGCGTACTCGGCGCCCTCCGCCTCCGGTACCGGGGGCGAACAGGCGAGGCCGGCCGGCTCGTACACCCGTGTCCTCGCCGCCGCCAGGTCCCCGTGGGCGGCCCACGGCTCGTTCGTCGTCACTCCCCCATCCTGCCATCGGGGAGACGGGCCGCCTCGCACCCCCTTCACATGGGGGCGGCCGGCGAGAGGGGTGGGTGTGCGCGGGGTCAGGGCCCGGCGGCGACGTCGGCGACCGGTGGCGGGGAGGTGGGGAGGCCGGGGTGGCCTGGGTGGGGGGTCAGGATGCGGCCGAGGATGTTCTCGACCTCGGTGCGGGTGGGCGGCCGGGTCGCGGCCAGGCCGCGGAGCGTGAGGCCGTTCATGGCGGCGGTCACGGTCTGGGCCGTGACGGGGTCGACGTACGCGAGGAGGAGGTTGGTGGTCGTCTCGGTGTACCGGTCGGCGATGGGACGGAGGGCAGACCGGCGCAGCGCCGCGAGGTAGAGCTCCAGCTGGACGACCTCCTGATCCCGATGAGGGCCGAAGCAGCCCATGAGCGCGTCGGTGAGGAGGACGGTGAGCTGGTGGGGGGTGAGCTCGGGCCGGTGGGCGGCCCACTCCTCGAGCGTGGCGGCGTAGCGGTGGTAGGCGCGCTCCAGAGCGGCCTTGATGAGGTCGTCCTTGGTGGCGAAGTGGTACGTCGTCGCCCCGAGGGGGACGCCGGCTTCCTCGGCGACCGCGCGGTGGGTCAGGCCCTCGATGCCCCGGTCCGCGATGACCCGCTCGGTGGCGGCGGCGATCTCCTCGATCCGCCGCGCGGGGTCGCGGCGGCGCCGTGCGGGCTTGTCGGCGGCCATCCTGAACACTCCCGGGCTTCCACGAACCGAATCAGTACTTACGTACTATACAGCGAGTGAGGCGCAGGCGGCGTCCGGGCCGCGACCCACCTATCCCGTGACACACACAGCCACCCCCGCCATCCTCTCAGCCACCACACGACACGGACACAGGGCGCGCAACCGACGCCTCACGGAGAGAAACGGGACCTATGTCCGTATTGCACAGCAGCCCTCTCCTGCTTACAGTACTTCTGTACTACACCGGGCCCGGGCAACAGCTCAGGCCGCACGCCACCCGCCCCGAGCATCGTCATCGGCCGGGGCGTCCGCTGGCTCGCTCCGCGCGCCGAGCGCGGCACCGGCACCGGCACCGGCACCGGCACCCATCGCACCGGACCCACCCGTCCCCCGAAGCACAAGGAGTCATCCGTGAAGAAGGAGTCACCCATGAAGATCGCAGTCCTGGGAACCGGCGGCGGCGCCCGCGCCCACATCGCCCGGCTCCACGAGCTCGGCCACGAGGTCGTCGTCGGCACGCGCGACCCGCAGGCCACTCTCGCCCGCACCGAGCCCGACATGATGGGCAACCCGCCCTTCGGCCAGTGGGTCGCCGATCACCCCGGGGTCGAGCTGCGCACCTTCGGTGACGCCGCCGCCGAGGGCGAGCTCGTCATCAGCGGCATCGACGGGATCAACGCGGTCGCCGCGCTCACCGCCATCGCCGACCGGCTGGCCGGCAAGACCCTCGTCGACTACGCCGTGCCCTTCGTCTACAACCCCGACATCGAGCACCCCTGGCCCACGCCCTGGGGCGTCATGCCCACCTTCGACCCCTGCGACAGCGACAGCCTCGGCGAACAGATCCAACGTGCCCTCCCGGACACCAAGGTCGTCAAGGGCTTCGTCACTCAGGAGCAGACGACCGTCGTCGATCCCCAGGCCGTCGCGGGCGGGGACCACACGATGTTCATCGCCGGGGACCACGCCGACGCCAAGCAGGCCGTGACCGCGCTCCTCCGCTCGTACGGCTGGACCGACATCCTCGACCTGGGCGGCATCGTCTCCGCACGTGGCATGGAGATGTACGCGCACCTGCACAGCGCCATCGGCTTCGCCCTCGGATTCGGCAGCCCTTTCGGCATCAAGGTGATGCGCTGAGGGGGCGGTGAGGGGCACGGAGGGAGACTGAGGGGGCGATTCCCGGTCGGCCAGGGGCGGTTCCGTCCCTGCCGACGGACGGGGAGCCTAACGGAGGGGCCTCTCGAGCCAGGCGACGTCCCAGTAGGTGCCGAACTTCCGGCCCACCTCGTGGTGGACGCCCGCCGGGCGGAAGCCGAAGCGCTGGTGCAGACGCATGGACGCCTCGTTGGGCTGGGTGATCACCGCGTAGGCGCGGTGCACGTCCTCCTCGGCCAGCGCCTCGAAGAGCGCCTGGTACAGCAGGCCGCCGAGGCCGCGTCCGGTGTGCTCCGGGGCGAGGTAGATGCTGGTCTCCACCGACGTCTCGTACGCCTGCTTGGGGCGCAGGGCGCTGCTGGTGGCGTACCCGAGGACCTGGCCCGCCTCCTCGGCGACCAGGAGTCGGTGTCGGCCGGTGGGAGGGTGGTCGGCCAGCCACCGCGCACGGTCCTCGACGTGGACGGGCTCCACGTCGAACGTGATCGGCGTATGGATCACGTAGTGGTTGTAGATGTCGGTGAGCTCCTTCAGGTGCTCCTCCGTCCCCGGCCGGATGCGTATGCCGGTGCCCACCTCGGTGTTCTGCCGCACGAGTCACTCCCTCCTCACAGGAGCGGGCACTGTACCCATCGCGTATTACGAGAGCGTTTCCCCTCTGGAGTGCCGCCGCGCTCCGGAGTACCGCCGCACCGGGTCGCCGCCCTTGGAGTCTCGCGAGCCCTGGAGTGTCGCGAGCCCTGGAGTGTCGCCGGATCCCCGCTCGCGCCGCCGCCCACTCGTAGGGAAGGGCCACTCATCGGCCACGAGCTCTGCGCCCCGTGGTGCCCCGTGGCGCCCGCCCTGCCGCCGCGGGTCCCTCGGGTACCGCCGCCACCGGCAGAAACGTCCAACGACCGCCTCGTCGGTCGTGGTGCGGCGCTTGCACGCTGCACCCATGGGGGGACTATACGAACCGCACATCTGCCGCGCATGCCAGCAGGGCCGCCCCACCGTCGCGCAGCGACGCACCGGTGCCATCCTCTGCGACCCCTGCTACCAGGACGCCCTGACGCTTGACGCCCACGACCGGGCGATCGCCGAGCGCGCTGACGCGCCACCGCCTCCGGCCCCGCCCCGCTGCCGCGACTGCGCGCGCCACCAGGACCGGTACGAGACCCGTTACGGGCACTGGGTGCTGTTGGAGCCCCGCGTCCTGCTCCCGATACCCCTCGTACCCGAAGGGCGGCGGTGGATCGTCTCGGGCGACGGGCGCGCCGAGAACCACGACACTCCGCCGCCGCCCGAGACGCGCTGTCGCATTCCGCACCGGCTCGTCTGTCCCGTGTGGCCGCGTCCCCGGCAACCCCTTCTCGCCGCCGTCTGGGACCTCAACCGCAGCCACCACCCCGGCGCCGGATAGCCGACACGCCGCGGCCAGGACCCTCGGTCACCCCCTCCGGTTCCACCCCTCAGTCGCCTTGCGGAAGGCCCTGATTCGCTTCTGTCAGTCGGTGTCGGTGGCGGCCAGCACCGCGATGCGGCGGCCGTCCGGGGTGAGTGCCACCACGCCGAAGTCGTTGATCTCGTTGTGGAACCAGGCGGAGTCCGCCTCGAACCGCAGCCAGGTGCAGGCCGACGCCAGCCGCTCGACCTCGTCGGGGTCGGCGTCCGGCCGGGCGCCGGCCAGCCCCGCCAGCGACCGCCAGGCCTTCAGGCGTCCATAGGCGCCGTGGACGCCCCCGCCGTAGATCGCGGTGTGTGAGGCGGTCGTGAACAGCAGATGCCACACCTCGCCGAGGGAGCAGGGGGCATAGCTGAAGCGGCCGTCCTCCCCCAGTCCCTCCAGACACTCCATCGGCAGCGAGGCGACCACGGCCGGCAGCGCCTCCGGGCTGACGGGGTGCTCCGTGGTGAAGACCGCCACGTCGTGACCACCCCAACCACCCTGCTCCGGCGGCCCTCCGATCGCCCCCGCGAGGCGCACCGTCGTGGCGTCGACCACCGGGTGCCCGGCCCCGGCCCGCCGAGCGGCGGCGTCGAGCGGCACCGGCGAGGACATCTGCGGACAGCCCCCACCGGCGCCGCCGTTGTAGTGGCGGCTGGGGAGGTAGGCGGAGATTCCGCGCTCCATGTCCGCGAGCCGGTCGGGCAACCAGGCCAGGCCGCCCCACGGGGCGCAGAAGTGGATGTTGCCGGACCGTCGGTAGATCTCCTGCGCGTCGACACCGCGCAGCAGCACCTCGTGGAACAGGCAGGCACGCAGTTCGTCCCACAACTGCCCACCGTCGTAGGAGAGGGCGGGGAGCAGGTCGTCCAGCGACTGGGCCTCGGCGAGGAGCGAGGCCAGCAGGCGGGGGCCGGTCGGTGAGCCGGCGTTGGTCCGGTGCGCCGCGCGGTACAGGCGCAGCAGCTGCTCGACGAAGGGCCGGCCGGGGCTGAGGGCAAGGATCCGCAGGGTGTTCGCCAACCGGTGGTCCAGGGTGTCGAGTCGCTTGCGGAGCTTCTCCCGTTCCCCCGTGAGGGCCTCGCCCCACTCCGCGATCCGCTCCGCCTCACCGGCCCGCGCCCAGTCCTTCGGCGCGTCCCACGGCGTCTCGTCTATCTCCGCGGCGTCCACTCGCTGCTCCCCGTCATAATGCGGTCTTCGTCGACGTCCATGATCCCGCACCTGCTCGGCCCGCCCTCGCCGACCCGGTTTTCGGCCGCCGGACCGACGCACCATCACGTCCGGGGACCTCGACGGCGAGACGAACAGCGAGGCGAGCCGCATCCCATGTGTTCTGTTTCCGGACCCGGAGCCGGGAAGATCGGCCCCAGTCCGATGTGATCACTTTCTCCTGTGGGAGGCCGATCGGTAGGCTGTGGGCCTGATTCGTCGGTGCCCCTGTCACCTGCGCTCTGCCCCTTCTACGGCGGAGCGGAGGCAGGCGCCGAGCGAGGCTGTGCTGTCGTTGCGAGAGTCAGGGGGGATGTAATGAGCAGCGCGCCTCTGCCGTCGCGCATCGGTCCGTACCTCGTCGAGCGCCGACTCGGCGCGGGCGGGATGGGGGAGGTGTACCTCGCCTACTCGGTCGCGGGTGAACCGGTTGCCGTGAAGGTGATCCGGCCCGACCGTACGGACCCCCACACGCGCGCCCGGTTTGAACGCGAGGCGGCGATCGCGCGCACGATCTCGGGTACGGGCCGTGTGGCCCGTTTCATCGAGGCGGACCCGTTCGCCGAGCAGCCCTGGCTGGCCATGGACTATGTCCCCGGCCGGCCGCTTTCCGACGTCGTGCGGGACCAGGGTCCGTTGTCCGCGCCGCTCGTGGCGAGCCTCGGCGCGCTGCTGGCTGAGGGACTTGCCGCTGTGCACGCCGCCGGTCTGGTGCACCGCGACCTGAAGGCGCAGAACGTCATCCTCGGCGACTTCGGTCCGGTGATCATCGACTTCGGCCTCGGCGCTTTCGTCGGAGCGTCCAAGGGAACGCTCACGCAGGCCGGCACGGTCATCGGCACGGTTCGCTGCATGCCGCCCGAGCAGGCCCTGGGCGAGGTGGACGTGACGCAGGCCGCTGACGTGTACGGCCTGGGCACCGTACTTCTGTACGCGGCGACCGAGCACTACCCGTACGACGGCGCCCGGTGGGAGGCAGTCGCCGCGCAGGTGGTCAACCCCGACATCGGCCCCGATCTGTCCGGGCTGCCCGATGAACTGGCCCCGATCGTGGCGGGCATGCTGGCGCACAAAGCGGACGACCGTCCCTCCCTGGAGGAGGTGACCCGGCAGTGTGCCGACCTCATGCGTCAGCTGGGTACGAGTCCGGCTCGTGCACGGCGCGCTCTGATCCAGGAGACGACGGCGAAGGACCATTCCACGATGGTGCTGCCGCAGCCTGACGGACCGATGCTGGACCGGCTCGACTCGCTGGAGAAACTGCTGCGCGAAGAGCCGGCGATCTCGGTTGAAAAGATCTTTGTCTCGGCACCTGGCAGTGAATCCGGTCCGGACTCACCTGCCGCGAGCGACACCGTGAGCCCACTTCCGCCCGTGTCCGTGCAGGTACCCGAGCCCGCGAGCGGAAGCCCGGCTGCGCCCACACCACAGAAGGGCCGCCCTCCCGCTTCCCGGAAGGTCGCCGAGGAGTTGCGCCAGCGCTACGCGGCGGGGCCCGCGCTCACCTGGTCGAGGCGCTGAACCGCTCTTCCACCCTTCTACCGGCGAGGCCGGTCCAGGGGCGATGGAAAGAGCGAGCGGCGTCGACCCTGGATTCGCCGGCGCCCGTCTCACCCCTCGGCCACCTCAAAGGTCGCCCTCCCACGACCACATTGCACATACGAGCACACAGTCCACAGAGGAGCACCACGTGACCACGGCGATGCAGCCCGAGGTTCCTGAAGGGCACGATGTCGATCCGGCGCAGTCGGCATACCCGGCCGGAGCCAGGCCGGTCTTCGCCCCCGGCGCCCAGGTGCGCATCCGCGACGAGCAGTGGCTCGTGAAGTCCGTCGCGGAGTCCCGTGACGGGCTCATGGTGGAGGTCAGCGGGGTCTCCTCGTTCGTCCGTGGCACGGACGCGGTCTTCTACTCTGGACTGGACCGGATCGAGGTGCTCGATCCGCGCAAGACCCGTCTCGTGCCCGACGAGACCTCCAAGCACGCCAAGGCCCGCCTCTATCTGGAGGCGGTCATCCGCAAGACCGCGCTGCCGCAGACCGAGCACGGCATCGCCCTTGCCGACTCCTTCCTCATGGACCGGCAGGAGCACCAGTTACGCCCCGCCGAGCTGGCGCTGTCCATGCGTAATCCGCAGCCCCGGCTGCTGATAGCCGACGTCGTCGGTCTGGGCAAGACGCTGGAGATCGGCATTACGCTCTCAGAGCTGATCCGGCGCGGCCGTGGTGAGCGCATCCTCGTGGTCACGCCCGCCCATGTGCTGGAGCAGTTCCAGCGTGAGCTGTGGACCCGCTTCTCCCTGCCGCTGGTGCGCCTGGACTCCACCGGCATCCAGCGCATCCAGCAGGAGTTACCAGCAGGCCGGAACCCGTTCGCCCACTTCAAGCGCGTCATCGTCTCAGTCGACACCCTCAAGTCGGCGACATACGCCCACCACCTGGAGAACATCACCTGGGACTCGGTGGTCATCGACGAGTCGCACAACCTCGTGAACAAGGGCACCCGCAACAACCGCCTCGCCCGCCGCCTCGCCGAGCAGACCGATGCGCTGATCCTGGCCTCCGCCACGCCGCACAACGGCGACGCCGAATCCTTCGCCGAGCTGATCCGGATGCTCGACCCGGCGGCCATCGCCGACCCCAAGAACTACAAGGTCGCCGACCTCGACCACCTCTACATCAGGCGCACCAAGACCGACCGCGAGGTACGCGACGGCCTCAAGGGCAAGCCCTGGGCCGAACGCGGCGACTCCCTGCCGGTGCCGGCTCCGGCGACACCGAAGGAGGTCGCCGTCCTGGAGAAGCTCGCGAGCGAGTGGACCCCGGGGGACCCGAGCCGTTCGTCGGTCTGCGCCGATCCGCTGGTCGGCTACAACTTCCTCAAGGCGTTCCTCTCCTCCCACGTCGCCCTGCGGAAATCCCTCGCCAACCGCCGTGCCTACCTGGACAATCCGAAGACCGGTACGGCGAAGGGCAAGGCCAAGGCCGCGGCGGACACTCCCGAGCGTCGCGCTGCTCTCGCCGCCGAGAGCAAGGCGCTCGCGGAGCTGGAGGCGCTGGTCGCGGACTTCACCGACCAGGACTCCGCCAAGCTCGACGCGCTCGTGCGCACGCTGAAGGACAGCCTCGGCGTCGGCCCGCGCTCCGAGTGCCGCGTCGTGATCTTCTCCGAGCGGGTTCACACCCTGGACTGGCTGGCCCAGGAGGTCCCGGCCCGGCTCGGCTTCAAGAAGAACGAGGTGAAGGCCGACGCGACGCGTCCCTGGAAGGCGTACGGCGGAGCCGTCGAGGTCATGCACGGCGACACCACCAACGACCAGCAACAGCAGGAGATCGTCGACCGCTTCGGACGGCTCGAAGAGCCGGTACGGCTGCTGTTCACCGGCGACATCGCCTCCGAGGGCGTCAACCTGCACCACCAATGCCACGACCTCATCCACTACGACCTGCCCTGGTCCCTCATACGCATCGAGCAGCGCAACGGACGCATCGACCGCTACGGGCAGGCGGTCAGCCCCGAGTTCCGTGCCCTCACTCTCACCGCCGACGTGCCCTGGCGGCGCGACGAGGAGAGCGGCGAGGTGCTCACGCTCGACGACCGGCTCGTCGGCGCCCGCCTGCTGCGGCGCGAGGCCCAGGCACACGAGATCGAGACCGGTGAGGGCAGCGCCGAGGCCGTCACCGGCCTCTACAACGACAAGAAGGAAGAGGACCGCCTCACTCGCGACCTCATCAAGGGCGGCACCGTCGAGCGCTCCATCAAGCAGTCCCAGCAGGAGTCAGGCGGGGTCCTCGCCAACCTCCTCGCCGGAGCCAACGCCCGGCTCGCCGACCCCACGGCCCCTCCCACCACCCTCGGCACGGCCCCGGTGCCCGAGGCCGACGTACCCCACGTCTTCACCGACACCAAGGCGTACTTCCACGCCGCGATGGACCTCATCTACCCGGAGGCCGAGCGCGCGGCCCTCGGCTGGAAGCCCGAGACGGCCCAGGGCCGGATCGAGTTCACTCCGCCCGACGACCTCCAGTACCGCTTCCGGGTGCTGCCGAAGTCGTACCTCGAGCAGGAGAAGATCCTCACCACGTCCAAGTACGACGGCACGCTGAGCATCACCTTCGACAAGCAGTACGCCGCCGACCGCCTGGAGGCCGCCCGCAACGCCAAGCAGGGCAAGACGGACCGGCCCACCTCCCAGTGGCCCAATGTCTCCTACGCCTCCGACATCCACCCCGTGCTCGACTGGGTGACGGACAAGGTTCTCGCCAAGCTCCAGTACGACGAGGCGTTCGTCCTCGCCTACCGGCCCGACACCGCCAAGGCCAAGCGGATCGACGCCGCCCTGCCCGAAGCCCTCACCGGCCCGGTCTACCTCCTCCAAGGCGTCTACTCAAACGCGGCGGGCAAGCCGACCGTCGTGGAGTGGATGGCCGTCACCGGGCTCGCCGCGGGCAGCCCTCGCGTATGGCGCATGGACTCGGCGTTCCTCACCGCCTGCGGTGTCGGCCCCGACATGCCCGGCCGCGCCCAGCCCGTCGCCCCCGACCTCCTCCAGGGACTCGTCCCCGCGGCCGTCGACGCGGCCGAGACCCACCTGCGCGAGCGCCGCGCCGACTACGACAAGCAGGTGGACTCCTACCTCGCTCCGTACGAGGACCGGGTGCAGATCTGGGAGCAGGGCGCCCTGATCGCCGTCGGCAACCAGCAGCGCCGCATCCAGCAGGTGTACGACACGGCCGCCCTACGCCGCGACCTCGTACGCCGCCTGCGAACCGACGGCGACCCGATGCTGCGGGTCCTCTGCGTCCTCGAACCCCTTCACCCCACCACCTCGTCCACCGCGCACGCCAAGGAGTCCGCACGATGAGCTACACCTACGACTCCTTCGCCAACCGCGGCGAATACCTCTCCGCCCACTACTTCAGCGAGGAGCTGGAGAACACCCTCAAGAAGGGCAAGGTGGGCGACGAGGGCCTGTTCACCCTGTGGACCGGCCGCGAGACCGACCCCCACGATCCCCAGCCCACCCCGCGCGAACTCCTGCCCGGGCTCCGCGGCGACTACCTGGCCACCGTGCGGCCCTTCCTGAGCTCCCGTGCCCAGCAGGAAGAACCCGGCAGCACCTACGACGACCCCACAGGCGAGTGGGCCGAGCACATCACCGCCTGGCACACCACTGTCCTGAAAGCCCTCGGCTACGGCGAGCGGCCCGATCCGATCATCGTGCACAACGCCGGCAAGGAGTACGAACTCCAGGTCGCATGGCACGGAGACGGCGTCGTCGCCCTCGACTGCGGCTGGACCGACTCCCTCGACGACGCCCTCGACCCCGACAAGGCCGGACAGCTCCTCCAGCCCCTCAAGACCACCGACGGCCTCCTCAAGGTTGGCGAGAAGCTGGCGGGCTGGCTCTTCCAGAGCGAACTCCACCAGCCCGGCGGCGACGCTCCCCGCTTCATCCTGCTGCTATGCGGTGGCGTACTCGTCCTCGCCGACCGCAAATCCTGGGCCGAAGGCCGCTACCTCGCCGCCAGCCTGGACGCGGCCCTCGCCCGCAACGACACGGCGAAGGCCGGCGAACTCTCGCTTCTCGCCGCCCTCTTCTCCCACGACATGCTCGCGCCCCGCCCCGACGGCAAGGGCCGACGCATCGACGACCTACTGAAGGCGTCCCGGGACAACGCCGTCGGCGTCAACTCCGAGCTGCGCAAGGGACTCCAGCAGTCGGTCGAGATCATCGCGAACGAAGTGCTCGCCCGCCTGCGCGAGGCGAAGGTCAAGCCACGGGAGATCGAGGACCTCACGAAGGGCCCGTTCGCCAAGCAGCTCACCCGTGAATCCCTGCGCTACCTCTACCGCATCCTCTTCCTCCTGTACGCGGAGGCCCGCCCCGAACTGGGCATCCTGCCCGCCGACGACTCCACCTACGAGGCCGGCTACTCGGTCGCCCGGTTGCGCGAGCTGGTCGCGCGCGAGCGAAAGCTGGTCGACGAGGGCAGCCGAGGCGGCTTCCACCTCTACGCCTCCCTCGACGTTCTCTTCAACAAGGTCAACTACGGCCATCGCCCGCACGGCACCGAAGCGGACGACGACAAGCCCGCCGCCAAGCGCAGCGAACAGCGAGGCCTCCGCTTCGAGCCGCTGCGCAGTGAGCTGTTCGATCCGAAGGCGATCACCCTCATCGGGAGCGGCGTCCTGGACCCTCGGTGGGACGAGGACGGGGACGAGCCTCCGCAGTGGCTGGACCTGCGGCTGCGCAATGAGGCGTTGCACCAGGTGCTGCGTCTGCTCACTATGAAGGAGGCTGGCCAGAGGGGCCGGCAGGGCGGCTTCATCTCCTACCGCAACCTCGGCATCAACCAGCTTGGCGCCGTCTACGAAGGTCTGATGTCGTACACCGGCATCATCAACGAGAAGCGGGAGCTGGCCGAGGTCGCCAAGCCCGGTGCCAAGCAGGCCGGCAAGCAGTACGGCGACCCCGAGAAGGGCTCCTGGCTCGTCCACGCCGACCGGCTGAACGACTACCCGAAGAACACGCACGTCGTGTACTCCGCCCAGGACACCGAACAGCACGGCCTGCGCGGCCCCAAGAAGTACCCCCCGGGCCGGTTCGTCTACCGCCTGGCCGGTCGCGACCGTGAGACCTCCGCCTCGTACTACACCCCCGAGTCCCTCACCGAGGTCACCGTCGAGCTAGCGCTCAAGCACCGCCTCGACCAGGAGAAGGACACCGACGGCAACACGGTACGGACCCGCGCGAGCGAACTCCTGCGCTACACCATCTGCGAACCGGCCCTCGGCTCCGGCGCGTTCCTCAACAAGGCAATCGACCTGGTCGCTGAGGAGTACCTCAAGCGCCGCCAGGAGGAGCTGGGCGCCAACCTGGACACGTCGAAGGCGCTGGAAGCGAAGCAGAAGGTGAAGGCGTACATCGCCCTTCACAACGCGTACGGGATCGACCTCAACGAGACGGGTGTCGAGCTCGCCGAGGTGTCGCTGTGGCTCAACACCATGCATCCCGGTATGCGTGCGCCGTGGTTCGGTCTGCACCTGCGGCGCGGTAACTCCCTGATCGGGGCGCGGCGTTGGGTGTACGAGGCCGATCGCATCAAGAAGGAGCGGACCATCGGTGCACAGACGCCGACCAAGCTGCCATTCCGGGCGACCGGGGACGGCGCTGAGCAGCCGCTGCCGGACGGGGCCGTGCACCAGTTCCTCCTGCCCACGCCTGGGTGGGGTGCGGTCGCGGGGGCGAGCGGCGATGCGAAGAAGCTGGTCGGGCAGCTTGCCGGATCGCAGGTGGACCAGCTGAAGGCCTGGAAGAAGGGCGTTCAGACCAAGCCCAAAACGACGGGCGGCAAGGCGAGCCAGCTCGCCCGGCTGCAGGCTGCAGCACGTCGTGTCGAGTTCCTGTGGAAGCTCGTCGCCAAGCGCATGGAGCTGAGCGAGCAGGAGATCGCCCGCACGATTGACGTGTGGGGAACTGACCGCTCGGAGGATGCGGAGGAGTATGCCTTCCTCCGCCACGACAAGCAGAACGCAGACCAGAGCCTGCCACTAACCAAGGAGCAGGTCTTCAAGGACCTCTTCGAGGCGGAGGGCTCCCCGTACTGGCGCCTCAAGCAGGTCATGGACGCGTGGTGCGCGCTGTGGTTCTGGCCGCTGGACAAGGTGGGCCTGCTGGACGGGACGGACGCGGAGTACGCCACGGCTCCGGTGGTTACGGCGGAGGCCGGGGCGGATTTGGACGCCCTGTTGTCGTCGGTGGCTGGGGTGGATGGGCCGGCCGTCGAGAGTAAGACGCCGCTGCCTGCGGCCGAACCCACGGCCGTGCCGCGATTCGTCGAGAGCCGGATGCTGTTCGCCATGGACGGTGACCAGATGTCCTTGGGGGAAGACGGGGTCGACGAGGAGCTGGCGGAGACGAGGGAGCTCAAGAAGGCTCGTACCCCTTCCGTACCCAAGAAGCCCGTTGTGCCTGTACCTCGGCGTGACGTCATCCCGCTTGCGGACCTGGACGACTGGATCGCCTTCCTGGAGTCCATGGTCGGCACGAAGGACCTTCAGCATGGGACGATCCTGTCGTCCCTCGAATCGCTTGAGGAGCTGAAGGCCCTCGAAGAACTGATCCAGACTCAGCCCGAGATGGACATGGACGATGCGCGGAAGGCGGTCGAAACCCGCTACCCCTGGATGCGGATCGTTCGTGACATCGCCGTGGAGCAGGGTTTCCTGCACTGGGAGCTGGACTTCGCGGGCATCTTTGACAGCGAGTCGGGTGGCTTCGACCTACAGGTGGGTAACCCGCCGTGGGTGCGGCCGCGCTGGAACGAGTCCCTGGTGTTGGCGGAACGCGAGCCGTGGTTCGAGCTGGAAGAGCAGGTCTCCACGTCGGTGAAGGAGAAGCGCCGGGATGACCTGCTGAAGTCTCAGGCTGTGGCCGCCTATGTACTGGGTGAGATCACGGACAACGTGGGGCAGGTCACTTTCTACGGAGCGCCGCAGGTGTATCCGTTGTTGGAGGGAACCCAGCCCGATCTGTATCGAGCCTTTATGTGTCAGGTATGGGACCACACGTCTGCGCGAGGCACGACCGGATTCCTGCACTCGGACACACACTTCGCCGGGGATAAGGAAGGTGCGCTGCGGAGTGCGGCGTATCGGCGGCTGCGGATCCATGGGGATTTCGTGAACGCCGGTCAGCGGTTCTTCCCTCTTCCCGTGGGCCACTCCACGCACTTCGGAGTGAATGTCTACGGTCGCCCACAGGAGATCGACTTCAGCCACCTCTCCTGGCTGGTCTCGGCCGATGCCTTGCGCTTGTCGGCGAACCATGACGGCTCAGGAGAGGCCCCGGGAATCCGCTATCAGAACGGGGAGTTCGACGAGCGTCCTCACCGGACGCGCGTCGTGCACGTCAACAGGGAACTGCTTACTGTCTGGAAGCGGCTGCTCGGTGACACGGGTCCGGCGGAGGAGGCACGCCTGCTCTTTCCCGTGAGTACGGCCGAGGCGTCCGCCATTGAGGCCCTGGCGAACTATCGACTGCGTCTCGCGGATTTCCAGCCGCAGATCGGCCGTGGCTACGACGAGAGTGGAGCAAAGAAGGATCGCCTGATCGACTACAACCGGCCGGACCCGAAGACGGGCGAGCCGTACGAACCCGACCGGTGGCGCCACGTGATCCTCAAAGGCACGCAGATCAGTGTCGCCACACCGGTGTTCAAGCGCCATGACGCCAACTCCAACGCGCCCTTCGGAGCCGACCTGGTCTCCCTGCCTTCGGACTTCGTGCCGGACACGGAGTACGTGCGAGTACCCGGCCGTGCGCAGGAGTACCTCAAGGCTCAGGATCGCTGGATCGACCACCAGGCGCTTGAACGCCTTCGCGCGGACGATAAGGCGCTGGCCCGTGCGCGGGCGCAGGTGGCCGAGGCGATGGGAGATGCCAAGCAGGAGGAGGTGGATGCTCTGCTCGTGGAGCGGGCCCGGAGACGGACCACGACGTTCTACCGCACAGCCTGGCGGCGACAGGTTGCGCCGAATACCGAACGAGCGTTGTACCCCGCGATTGTGCCTCCCGGCGTCACGCACATCGACGCCGTGCACAGCCTGGCAATGCCCGGGCGGCTTATGACCTCACTGGTGGCTGGGTTTTGGGCGGCATTGCCCGTGGACTACCTCCTCCGCTCCTCCGGCCGGGGGGACCTGCGGATCGCCGGAGCGAAGGCGATGCCCGCCCCGTCACCGCATCACCCCCTCGCCCCCGCCCTCCTCCTCCGCACCCTCCGTCTCAACTGCCTCACCACCGCCTACGCCGATCTCTGGCAGGACCTCTACGACCCCACCTGGCCGGCGTACGAACCCTGGGCCCTCAGCTGGCCAGGCATGAACACGGAACTTCACTCGGTGACCCCGACCTGGCAGCGCGACACCCCCCTCCGTACCGAGTACGCCCGTCGCGCCGCACTCGTCGAGATCGACGCCCTGGTCGCCGTCTGGCTCGGCATGGACGCAGACGCCCTGATCGCCGCGTACAAGGGCCGATTCCCCGTGCTCCAGAAGTACGAGGCGGCAAGTTGGTTCGACGCCGAGGGGTGGAAGCTGGCGAGCAATGGCCGAACCATCGGTCAGCGCCAGACCAAGGAAACCTGGACCCAGTTCGAGGCATACCGCGAAGCGGTCGGTGAGCCGTCCCCCGAAGGTGTGCTCCCCGCCGACCCCGACGCCACACCTCCCGCCGGCTACACCGCCCCCTTCTACAAAGCCAACCGTGAGCGTGAGATGCGGGAAGCCCACGCCTACTTCAAGCAGCGTCTCGACGAAGCCGTGAGCAAGGGGCTGTGGGACCCGGAGAAGATGGAGGTCCCGACCCCGTGAGGCCGACCCTCGGAGCGCAGGGACTCAAGGAGAGCCTGCTCCAGTACCTGTCCACGACGTACGGCCTCGCCGACGAGGGCGTCCGCAAGGCGCTGCACGCCTTCCTCGGGGACGAGACGACGGGTATGTTGCGCGGGCCGTACCTTCGCCTCCGTACTCCCTTCACGCCGGCTGGCGACGGCTGGCAGCAGCACCTGGACTGGGTGCGTACGGACGGCTGGACGCCATACGCGCACCAGGCCCGTGCCTTCGCACGGCTCACCTCGAAGGACGGGCACGTACCTCAGCCCACGCTGGTCACGACGGGTACGGGCTCCGGAAAGACCGAGTCGTTCCTCTACCCCGTTCTCGATCATTGCGCCCGCGAGCGCGCGGCCGGGAACAGCGGGGTCAAGGCGATCTTCCTCTATCCGATGAACGCCCTGGCCACCGACCAGGCGGCCCGCATCAACGGACTGCTCACCGACTACGACGAGTTAAGCGGCGTGCGTGCCGGCCTGTACATCGGGGACAAAGCGGCGACGCACTACGACCGGGTCTACACGCGCCGGCAGGACATGCGGCTGTCCCCGCCGGACATCCTGATCACCAACTACAAGATGCTCGATCTGCTCCTGCAGCGGGCCGCCGACGCACCGCTGTGGGACGACAGCGACATCCGCTATGTGGTCGTCGACGAGTTCCACACGTACGACGGCGCGCAGGGCACCGACGTCGCCATGCTGCTGCGTCGCCTCGCCATCGCCGTCGGCGCGAACCGGCCCGGCAAGCCGCTCGGCACGATCACTCCCGTCGCCACCTCCGCGACCCTCGCCTCCGGCACCGACGCCGACGGGGTGCGGCAGCTCCTCTCCGTGGCCGGCAACGTCTTCGGTGCCGAGTTCACCGAGGACGCGATCGTCGGTGAGAACCGGCTGACGATCGACGAGTTCATGCTCGACGAGTCGATCACGGACGCGAAGTTCCTGCCCGGCCAGGCCGCACCCCCCGAGGCACTGACCGCCCTGCCTGACCCGGCCTCCGGCCCGGAGGCGCTCGCGGACCTCGCCGAGGCCGTCACCGGACGCCGTACCACCGATCCGGTCGTCCTCGGCGCCGCGCTCAAGCGCAACCGACTGACGTATGCGGTGCTGAAGGCCTTCGACGGCACGGCGTGCACCTACGACGAGGTGCTCGACGTGATGCGCCGCAGTGGGGCGAAGAGCTGGGACGAGGCGATAACGACGCGGCCGCAGGTCGCGGCGGCGGCACTCGCCCGCTTCGTCGCCCTTCTGTCCGTGGCACGGGACCCGGAGGCGCCGGCCGCGATCAGCCGCCCCTTCGTCCAGGTAGAGGTGCACCAGTGGGCGCGGTCCGTCACCCGCATGCTGAGGGGCGTGCTGCCCTGGCCGAAGGCCGAGTTCGCCTGGGACACGGTCGGGGCGGAAAGCCGGCTACGTACGACGCCCAACACGACCACCTCTCGTGACACCAAGGTCTTCCTGCCCGCGGTGTACTGCCGCGAGTGCGGGCGCTCCGGCTGGTCGGTACTCGCCCCCGAGTCGGACCTGGAAGAGCTGAGCTTCGAGGCCCACAAGATTCGCCGGGCCACCGTCACGGCCAACAAGTCCAAGGTGCGCACCCTCGTGGCGGCCACGGACAACGAGGCTCGCGAGGGAAACGGCCGTACCGCCATGGACCAGGCGGCGCAGAGGTCGCTGACCACGGGTGGCGCGGGCGTTCTGATGGTTCTCGACGGTCACTCCCGCCGCCTGCGCCTGCCCGACCCCGAGGACGATTACGACGGCGAGGGCAACCCGCAGCCCGCAGGACCGGACTCGGTCTTCGTCCTCGTCCAGCTCGGGGACACCGCAGAGCGGGCCGCCAAGGACGACTGGTGCCCGGCGTGCGGCACGCACAACGCCATCCGCTTCCTCGGTACGGGCGCCGCCGCGCTCGCCGCCGCGTCCATCACCCAGCTCTTCACCGGCGGGGAGATGGACAAGCAGCAGCGTGAGACGAAGACGCTGATGTTCAACGACTCGGTGCAGGACGCCGCGCACCGGGCCGGTTTCGTCGCCTCGCGCTCGTACACCTTCTCCCTGCGGGCCCTGTTCACCAAGCACCTGAGCGAGCAGCGGTCCACCGCGCTGAACGACCTCGTCGCCGATGTCGTCATGTCCACCACCGACCGCGAGACGCTCGCCGCCGTCGTCCCGCCGGACCTGCACGACGACGCGGGAGTCGCGCGGCTGCTGTCAGGCAAGGGACGCGGCGGGGACAAGAGGACCTGGGACCTGATCGGGGAGCGGTTCGCGTTCGAGGCCGTGATGGAGTTCGGCCACCGTTCCCGCAACGGCCGTACCCTCGAACTGACTCGTACCGCTGCCGCCTGGGTGAGTGTCCCCGACGAGCGGGCCGCCGTCGCGATCGTACGTGCCGTCCACGAGGAGTCCACCCACCATGGGCTGGCCCTCACGGCACACGACGACGCCCGGTATCTGGCTTTCCTGCGCGGCCTGTTGGAGCGGCTGCGTACGCGGGGAGCGGTCGGACATCGGTGGCTGGACAAGTTCCTCGACGAGGCGGGCACGAGCCGCTACTTCATCTGGGGTGGTCGCCCGCGTGGCATGAAGGCCTTTCCCCGGGGGGTCTCCGCGCCGAGCTTCGTGCTCGCCCGGCCCAAGCAGAAGAGCGAGTTCGACTTCGCCGCCGGGCGCCTGTCCTGGTATCAGTCCTGGGCCCAGCGCTGCTTCGACATGACCCGCGAGCAGGCCGACGAGTTCTGGGTGCGGCTACTGCCCCGGCTCACCGATGCCGGGCTGCTCGCGGCGCGCACGCCGCGCGACACGGCCGTCCGCGTCTACGGCCTTCAGCCAGGCGCAGTCCGCCTGCAGCTGTTGTCCGACGTGCAGGTCAACGAGTCGTATGTGCGTTGCCCGAAGTGCTTCTGGGAGCAGACTGTCCATCCCTCGTTGCTGGTGCAGTACCACGGGCAGCCCTGTCAGTCGTACCGCTGTTCGTCCGGACGCCTGGTCGCGGGCGACCGGTGGCTGGAGACCGTGGACCGGCACGACCGGGACCGCGACTACCGCGAGGACTACTACCGCAGCCTGTACCGGCGAGCCGGCACCTATCAGGTCATCACCGCCGAACACACCGGTCTGCTCTCCAGGGGCAAGCGCGAGCGCGTCGAGGAGGCCTTCCGCAAGGGGGAGGGGTTCAACGACCCCAACGTGCTGTCCTGCACGCCCACCCTGGAGATGGGTATCGACATCGGCGACCTGTCCGCCGTCGTTCTCGGCGCCCTGCCGCGCCGTCCGGCGAACTACGCCCAGCAGGCGGGCCGGGCCGGGCGCCGTACCGGCAACGCCTTCCTCCTCACCATCCCCGACCGCTCCCGCCGCGACCTGTACTTCCTCGACCGGCCGCGGGACATGATCGACGGGCGGATCGTGCCGCCGGGCTCGTACCTGTCGGCCATCGAGATCCTGCGCCGCCAGTACACCGCCCATCTCCTCGATCTCGCGGCACGCGGCCGCCTGCTGCGCGAGGACGGCAAGCCGCTGGCCGCCTTGTCGCGCCGCGTGGACGAGCTCTTCGGCCCCTCCGGCTACCTCGCGGACTTCACCGAGGCCGCCCTCGCCCACGGCGAGGAGCTCGTCGCGGGCTTCCTCGCGCTGTTCCCGACCGGCGTGAGCGAGACCGCTCAGGAGGAACTGAAGCAGTACGCGGTCCGGGGCATCCGCAGCGCGATCGAGAAGGCCGAGCGGGGGTGGGAGCGCGAGAACCAGAAACTGCGCACCCGTATCCGTACCATCCGCTCGGCCATCGACGAGCTCAAGGAAGGCGACGACGAGCAGGCACGCACCAAGGCGGAACTGGAGGCCGAGCTGGGCGCCCTCTCGAAGCAGGGAGCCACGCGTCAGCGTCAGCCCGCCCAGACCGTGCTGTGCGACCTCGGTCTGCTGCCCAACTACGCCCTCATCGACGCCACGACCACCCTGGAGGCCACCGTCTACTGGCCCGAGGGCACCACATCCGAGGGGCGGGACAGCTACAAGTCGAAGCCGTTCTCCTACGGGCGGCCACGCAGCTTCGCCCTGTCCGAACTCGCCCCGGGCAACACCTTCTACGCCGAGGGCTACAAGCACCGGATCACCGGCATCGACATCGTCACCGGCCGGGACCAGGACTGGCGCCACTGGCGCTTCTGCCCCTCGTGCGGCTATGTCCGCACCGAGAACGCCGAGCACGACATCACCCCCTGCCCGCGCTGTGGGGAGGCGGGCATCGCCGACTCCGGCAGCCTGTGGCAGATCGTCCAGCCCAGCGTCGTCACCGCCCGCGACAAGCGCGAGGACGCCAGGATCGGCGACGAGAGCGACGACCGCGACCGCCGTTTCTACACCGTCATGGACATGGTCGACATCGCCCCCAAGGACTTCGCCCCGGGCAAGTCCTGGCGGCACACCAAGGAGATCTTCGGCGTCGACTACACCCGCCACGCCGTCATCCGCCGCGTCAACGCCGGACCGCTCAGCATCGGAGCCCAGGAGAACGACCAGCTCGCCGGGCGGCCCGTGCGCATCGCCCCGTTCCACGTGTGCACCGCCTGCGGAGCCGCGACCGCCGATGGACGGCCGGTCTTCGACGACGACCGCGACGCCGTCGACAACTCCGCCAACCGCCAGCGCGAAGTCAAGCACCACACCCCCTGGTGCCCGCTGCGACGCGGCAGACAGGACGTCTCCCAGGAACCCGTCCTGCTCGCCCACGAGCTGGAGACCGAAGCCCTGCGCATCCTGCTGCCCGCCGCGACCGTCCTGGTCGAGGAGCGGGTCCACTCCTTCCAAGCGGCCCTGCGCCTGGGCGTGGACGAAGCCTTCGGCGGCGACCCCCAGCACCTGGACACCACCCTCGCCACCATGCCGGACCGCGACACCGCGGAGAAGCGGCACTTCCTGGTCCTGTACGACCGCCTCCCCCACGGCACCGGCTACCTCGACCGGCTCACCGACCCGGCAGCCTTCCGGCAGGTACTCGAGGGCGCGCGCCGGCTTCTCGAGGAGTGCCCCTGCAACGGGGAGGCCGTGCCGGCATGCCACCGCTGCCTGTACCGCTACGCCGACGAACAGCACATCGACCGCGTCTCCCGCCAGGCCGCCCTGGAGATCCTCGACGAACTCCTGGGCACCGACACCGACGCCTGGAACACCAAACCGGTCGGCAACACCGACCAGATCGGCCTCAACGGACAGGTCGAGTCCGACCTCGAGGCGCGCTTCCTCAACGCCCTGCGTGGGTGGGCCGGCCCACGCGGCGACGCCGTCCTGGAGGAGAGCGGCGACAACAGCGCCTACCTGCGGCTCGACGAGGTCGGCACCGTCCACGGCTGGCGTCTGACCGCCCAGCGCAACGAGGGGTTCACCCGTACCGACTTCACCTTCGAACGCACCGAGGGCCCCAAGCAGAAGATCACCGTCTACCTCGACGGACACCGCTATCACGCCACTCGCCGGCACAACCGGCTCGCCGGTGACGCCGACAAACGCAACCGGCTCCGGGCCGAGGGGCGCATCGTCTTCCAGCTCACCTGGGACGACCTTGAAGCCTTCGAGCGGCAGACCGGCACGGCACAGGCTTCCTCAGGACGGGTGACGGCCGAGCCGGTGTGGCCGCCCTATCCGCACAGCGCCCAGGACATCGCCAAGCAGCTCCATGCCGAACGCGGTGGCGACGACCTCGTCACCACCGCGTTCGCCGATCCGATGACCATGCTCCTCGCCTACCTGCGCAGTCCGGACGACGCTGCCTGGGGCAGGCGGGCATCGGCCATGGTCGGTGGACTCCTCGGAACCGGCCAGGAGATCCTCGTCGGCAACGGCACCCCCGACCAGACCCGTCAGACGCTCGCCCTTCTCCTCGACGCCTGGGGCGGCACCGACGGCGTCGACCCAGACCCCGTCCAGGGCACCGGCACACTCAACCTGTTCCGGACCCGCGACCAGTCCGGTCTCCCCGTCGCCTTTCTGGTCGACGGAGCCACCGGCCACTGGTCCGCCCTGGTCTGCCTCGACGACACAGCACCCGACCAGCTCGGCACGCCCGAGCACAAGGCACGCTGGGGCTCCTGGCTTCAGTGGTCCAACATCCTGCAGTTCCTCGCCCACGACGGAGGCGACGGTGTCCAGCTGACCACGGCCACCGCGGCCACGTGCGACACCTCGGTCCTCAAGGCCTTCGGCGGCCCCGGCGAACTCGAATCCCTGGTCGTTCAGTTCGCCACCGGCACACCCGTGCAGCGGCACCCTGTAGTGGAGGCACCCGACGCCACTCCGCTCGAAGCGACGCTGCGGGACCTGCTGTGGGACGGGGAGATCCTCGGGTACCTCGACGAGGACGAACCCGACGCCCCCCTCACCCGTCTCGCCCACGCCCTGGCTGACGGCGGCAAGAAAGCCCCTGCCTACGGCTTCGAACTCGGCGAACGCGGCTGGCTCGCCGACTTCGCCTGGAACCACGGCGACCAGCGGATCGCCGTCATGGCCGAGCCGTACGACCACGAGGACGAGGAGAGCGACAAGACCTGGCGCGCCTACCGCGACGCCGGATTCACCATCCGCTCGGCCGACGACTGGCTCGCCGATCTCGACGCCCTGCTGACCGCGCTCCCCGACGCCACCCCCCGCCCCGACTCCGAAGAACAGGGTGCCGCACGATGACCGCACGCCTCAGCCTCTACCAGAAGGCCGAAAACGAGCTCTACAAGATGGAGTCGTCGGTCAAGACGAAGTTCTACGACTTCTGTCACCAATTCCGCCTCGACCCCGATCACCCCAGCCTCGACCTCAAGCCCCTCAAGGGCGACGGCCGGATCTTCCGCGCGAAGATCGACCGTTCGTACCGAGCGCTTCTCGCCCGGGCCGGCGTCGGCGCCGATGGCATCCCGCAGTGGCTGATCGTCGCCGTCCGCCACCGCAAGGACGTCTACGAGGAACTCACCGTCGCCATCAACCGGATCACCGGTGAGATCGAGTTCGTCGACCTCGGCGTCGTCGGTCAGAGCGTCCTCCAGCGTGCGGGGGTCCAGCTCACTCCGGCTCCGGACGAGCAGGCCGTGCCGGTCGAGCCCACGCCCGCACCCGTCGTGACGCCGGAACCGGTCATCACCGCGGAACTGCTCCTCGCCGGCTGCACCCCCGAGGACCTGCGCCGGCTCGGTGTCGCCGACGCGCTCATCGATCTCGCCCTCACCGTCACGACCGACGAGGAACTCGACCAGCTCATCGCCGGCGCCCCGCGTCTGACCGCCGAGGTCCTCACCGGCCTCGGCTCCGGCATGTCCGTGGACGAGGTCGAGCGTGAGATCACCCAGCCCGCCGCCACCGAACTCGAGCCGGGCTTCGAGGACGACATGGCGGCGGCCCTCACCCGCACCGCGGTCACCACGGTCGACGACGACATCCGCAACGTCCTCGCCGAGGGCGACTTCCGCGCATGGAAGGTCTACCTCCACCCCACACAGCGCAAGATCGTCGAACGGAACTACGGCGGCCCCGCCCGTGTCAGCGGCGGCCCCGGCACCGGCAAGACCATCGTCGCCCTGCACCGCGTCGCCCGTCTCGCCGCCGCCCTGCCGCCCGGCCACAACAAGCCGATCCTGCTGACCACGTACACCAAGAACCTCACCGCCGATCTACGCTCCCGGCTCACATCGCTCATGGACCCGGCACTGCTCGGGCGTATCGACATCAAGCACATCGACCAGCTCGCGCAGAGCGTCCTCAACGAGAACACCGCGCCCGGCTCGCAGCGGAGTCTGATCACCGACGACCGGGCCTTGGACGTACTGCGAGAAGTGCTCTTCGAGCACGACGAGCAGCGCTGGGACGCCGAGTTCCTCTTCGACGAATGGGAACAGATCGTCCTCGGCCAGTCCCTCGCTACCCGCCAGGACTACTTCAAGGCCCGCCGCGCCGGCATGGGGCGTGCCCTCACCCGCCCCGAACGAGCCGCCATCTGGAAGCTGCTCGACCAGTTCACCCTGCGCCTCAACGGCCTGGGCCGAGAGACCTGGGCCCAGGCCGCCGAACGGGCGGCCCGCTACGAAATGGAACGAGCCCGCAAGATCCAGATCCGTGCCGAGCGCAAGGCAGACATCGGCGGCGGCGACCTGGTTCACCTCGACGACAACAGCTCCGCAGTGCGCTACCTGCGTCATCGCTACCAGCACATCGTCGTCGACGAGGCCCAGGACCTCAGCCCCGCCCACTGGAAGATGCTGCGCGCCATGGTCGCGCCCGGCTCGGGCGACCTGTTCATCGCCAGCGACACTCATCAGCGGATCTACGACCGGCAGGTCACCCTCTCCACCGTCGGCGTCCACATCCGCGGTCGCTCCTCGAAGCTGACGCTCAGCTACCGCACCACCCAGGAGATCCTCGACCAGGCCGCCAAGGTCGTCCGCGGGGCCACCTACGACGACCTCGACGACGGCACCGACACCCTCGACGGCTACCACTCCCTGCTGCACGGCCCTGCCCCCGAGTACGTCGCCTGCGCCGACTGGGCCGACGAGATCGCCCAGCTCGCCAAGGCTCTCAGGCAGTGGCGCGCTGACATCACCGAGCCTGCCGCGGACGGCACCGTACGTGACCCCAGCGGCACCCTGGCCGTCTGCGTCGCCGACGGTGAGATGGCGGGCCGCGTCGCCACCGACCTGGAGATGAAGCACGGCATCACCACAGCCACCCTCACCAAGGACGGCCCGCAGGGTGCGGGAGAAGTCCACATCGGCACGATGCACCGGTTCAAGGGGCTCGAGTACCAGGCGCTCGCGATCATCGGTGCGAGCGACGGCATTCTTCCCCGCACCGCTGTCGTCGAGCAGTACGAGAAGACCGACCCCACGCGGTACGAACGCGAGCTCAAGAAGAGCCGCAGCCAGCTCTTCGTCGCCACCACCCGAGCCCGCGACGCGTTGCGCATCTCCTGGCACGGCAAGCCCAGCCCGTTCCTCCCCTTGTAGCTGACCGACCACGCGCAACACGTCGAGCACCCACCCCCAGCGCCCGAGTTCGGCGAAGGCGCGCTGGGCAGGAATGGAGCCTGGGACAGTACCTGGGCAACCCCCGGTCATCTTGAGGTACGGAGCGTCGGAAAGCGCCCTCGCCACCACCTCCTTCCACACTCCCTGCACACCTGTCCTCTGCGGCGGTCGTCTGCCGGACAGGCGAAAGGTGTTCCTTTTGACCATCTACTCTCAGCACGCCAGCCGCGGGAAGGCTCAGATCCTGGCGACGTTTCAGGGTCCGGACGGTGTCGTTTCCAAGACGGTGACGAGTCTTGGCGAGTCTCGCCTTGCGGTGCCGATCGTCGACGCTCTCAATCGGATCTCCGCCTTCGCTACCGTCCCTGTCAGCGTCCACGATCGCCGGGCAGGGCGTGTGGATTACTACCCGCGCAAGCACCTTGCGGCGCTGACCGACGCCGCTGTTCGATCCGAACTCCTCAGCGGCGCCCACAGTCTGTGGTACGAGTACGTCTGCCTGCGACTTCACCAGGGGCTCGCCGATCTGGAAAGTGCCTTGGTCGCTCTGCCCGACACGGTCAGCAGAGCGATCCGTTCTGAACTGACGGTAGAGGAGCGCGAGTTGCGCGCGGCACTCGACGACTTCTCGGGGACTTCCTCGGAGGATGATCCGGAGCTCGAACGCCACTGGGAGTTCGACCATCCCTTCGTGAAGTATGACGACGGAATGGACACGCTGAGCGATGAGACGCGTGAGCAGCTCGATCGTCGCGAGGCAGGGTTCACCGCGGAGGAGCGGGAGAAAGCTGTCGCCGACCTCCGGGTGCTGGTCACGGCGCACTCCCAGGATGGCTGCATATGGGCTGCGCTGGACGACCCCAGCTATCAGCTCTTTGCGGAGCCGTACGACTCTGACGGCTTCTACCTGACGGTCCAAGCGCCGGAACCCGGCGATGAGGACGCTTCGTGGAAGATCGAGATCGGGCGTTGGGAGCCGGACGATCCTGACGAAGAGTACGGAGATCACACCAGTGCAACAGGCAGCCCGGTGATCGACTGTGCTCTTCCTGCTGCACCGAGTGCCGACGAGATCGCCCACTTGTTGAAGTCCGTGGACGAGAAGCCGCTGCTGCTTGCCGAGTGGGCCGAGACGCCGTTGGGGAAGGTGCTCGCAGGGACGACCATGGTGGTGACCAAGCGCTACGACTCCTGATCGGGCGGCCGGCAAGGATGTCGTGATGCCAGCGCGACGGACCAGCAACGGCCGCCCTTCTTACGCCTCACTGGCGCTCCGTCCGCTGGGGCCATCCCGAGACGGGATGGCCCCAGCAGCGGCCTGGTGTGCGGCGCAACCGGTCAGCCTGGGGTTGTCCTAACGGAGGCTGGCGGACGTGTGGGACGACAACGCCTTCCCCTTCGTCCTGGCGGTCACCGCCCATACGGGTCGGAGGCGCACGCGGCGGGCGAGCGCCGCGCTGATCTTGTCGGCGGAGGACGGCTAGCACATGCCCAGGCGGCCCGCGGCGTGGACGGGGAGGTGTCCTCAGTCCACCGGGCCGCCGGCGACGTAGAGGACCTGGCCCGAGACGAATCCCGCCTCGGGGCTGATGAGGAAGGACGCGGCGTGGGCGATGTCCTCCGGCTGACCCACCCGGCCGACCGGGATGGACCGCTCCGCCCTGCGCCGGAACTCCTCGAAGTCGAGCCCGAGGCGCCGGGCCGAGGCCCTCGTCATGTCGCTCACGACGAATCCCGGTGCGATGGCGTTGGCCGTGACGCCGTGCGGTCCGAGTTGGAGGGCGAGGGACTTGGTGAACCCGATCAACCCGGCCTTGGTGCTGGCGTAGTCGACACGGTCGGCGTCGCTGACCGCCGAGATGCTCGACATGGTGACGATCCGTCCCCAGCCCGCCGCCGTCATATGCGGCGCGACCGCCCTCGTCACCAGGAACGGGCCGCTCAGGTTGACGCCCAGGACCGTCTTCCACTGCTGCGTGGACATCTCCACGAGGGGGGCGCGAGGGCCGATGCCGGCGTTGTTGACCAGCACCGTCGGCGGCCCCAGGGCCTCGGCGACCCGGGCGACGGCGGCGTTCACCGCCGTCTCGTCGGCGACGTCGGCGGCGACCGCGAGGGCCGAGCCGCCGGCGCCCGTGATGGCCGCCACGGTCGAGGCGCAGTCGGCCTCGTCCAGGTCGAGCACGCCGACGGCCAGGCCGTCCCGCGCGAGCCGTAGGGCCACCGCGGCGCCGATGCCGCGGGCCGCGCCGGTGACGATCGCCGTGCGGCGAGAGGGAGTCGTGTGTGTCATGGGTCGCAGTCCACGGCATCGAGCTCCCGCCGCCAACCGATGTAGCGTACGGCTTAATGATCAGCTTTGTGCTGGGCGTCGAGGACCTCGCGGACACACGGTTCGCCGTCTCACCGCTGTGCGACACCCTGCTCAGTCTGCGGGTGTTGCGGGAGCCGGGGCTGTCCCCCCTGCACCTGCTCTGGCACCGGTCCGTACTCGGCACGCTCGACACGCTCGACACCGGTCTGCTGATGTCGTTGGTCGCCCGGCGGCGCACCCTTCCCGACTTCCTGACCCCGCGGCCCGCGGACTTCGCCCCCCCGCTTCGCGGAAGAACTGGCTGTGGCCCGCCGGACGTCACCCGACCGGGTCCGGCATGACCTGCTGCTCACGCACGCGCCCGACCCGCCCCCGGCCGCCCTGCGCGACGCCACCGCCGACGACACCTCCGTCATCCGGCTCCGCGACGCCATCTGCGCGGCGCTGGAGCGCTACTGGGCGATCGCCATCGAGCCGTGGTGGCCGCGGATGCGGCTCGTTCTGGAAGCCGACATGACCTACCGCGCGCGGCGACTCGCCGTGGGCGGCGCCCGCCTGCTCCGCCGACATGCATCCCAACCTGCGCTGGCACGACGGTGTGTTGCGCATCGACAAGATGATCAGCAACCATCGCGTCGCGGCCTCCGGTCGCGGGCTGTTGCTGGTGCCGTCCGTGTTCGCGCACAAGCCCGCACCACCCCTCAGTCCGGAGGAGCCGCCGAGCCTGGTGTACCCCAGCCGGGGAGTGGCCACCCTGTGGAGCGCGGAGCCGGCCGTGGACACCACCGCCCTGGCGTCGCTGGTCGGCGCCCCCGGGCGAGGCTGCTGGCCCTGCTGGAAGAGCCGCTGCCGACAGTGGAGTTGGCCAGGCGCGTCGGGGTCACCCCGAGCGCCGTCTCCCAGCACCTACGCGTGCTGTACGCCACGGGACTGGTCACCCGGGCCCGCGACGGACGGCAGGTGCTGTACCGGCGCAGCGCTCTCGGCGACCAGCTGACGACCGGCGGCGGCGCCGTCCCCACGCCCTCCGCCGACGCCTGACCAGCCGCGACACCCCGCGACGCGCCTGGCGTGAACTGATCGAACGGCCCCCAGGGCCTGTTGTACTGCGCCCATGACAGCGGAGAAGCAGTGCACGGTGGTCCGTACCGGGCAGTACGAGGGCGTCCAGGGCGGCATGTTCGGAGTGGGCGTCAGCGCCCAGTCGGCCGGGGCGGAGCGGTTGTGCCTCCACCGACTGGTGATGCCCGCCGGCACTCGGGGCCGCCCGCATCTGCACGAGGGTCACGAGTCGGCCATCTTCATCCAGTCCGGGGAGGTCGAGGTGTGGCACGGGGAGGGCCTGACCGAGCACATGGTGCTACGCGCGGGCGACTACCTCCACATCCCCGCGGACACCCCCCACATGCCGGTCAACAACGGCACCGAGGAGATGGTGTGCCTGGTGGCCCGCACGGACCCGAACGAGCAGGAGGGGGTCCGACTGCTGGAGCTGCCGGCCTGGTTGGAGGCCCGGCTCGGTCCGCTGCTCGTCGGCGCCGGCTGAGCCCGTCGACGGCCGCCCGTCGTGGGCTGCCGCCGCCCGGTCGAGGGTTACCCACGACCGGTCCAGGCTTACCCACGACCGGGTCGGGCCGCGGGTCAGGCCGGCGGCACGCTGAGCATGACGTGGTAGCCGCCGGTGTCCTCGGGCTCGCCGACCGGGCGTCCCTCGGCTTCCACCCAGGCGTGGGCGCCGAACGGGGCGGTGCGCACGCCGGTGCACCAGGTGGGCCAGGAGCCGCGCATGCGGCACAGCAGGGCGGTGGCCAGGGAGCGTTGCAGACAGAACCGGCCGGAGCACAGGGTGCTGGCCGTGGTGACGTCCTGCCGTGCCCGGAGTGTCCGCGCGTGGTCGGCGGGGACGGCCCCGCGACGCACCACCCTGAGCACGGCGATGATCCGCCGGGGCGGGAGCCGTGCCAGCAGCCGCGCGATCGCCACGGCGATGTGGGCGACGAACCGGCGCGACAGGGGCAGGCGGGCCCTCCGGGCGTCGCGTGCCGCGGGGAGGCCGGTGTCACGCCCCAGCGCCGCTGGGAGACCGGCATTACGCCCTGGCGGGAGACCGGCGTCATGCTCCGGCGACAGGCCGGTGTCGCGCCCCGGCGGGAGACCGGTTTCGCGACACGGCGAGAGGTCGGCGTCGCGCTCCTGCGACAGGCCGACGTCACGCCCCAGCGGGATACCAGCGTCACGACTCGGCGAGAGGCCGGCGTCACTCCCCGGCGGCAGGCCGGTATCGCGGGATCGGTCGGCGTCGCCCGTTCGGCTCCCGTCGGCGGCGCGGCCGGCGTCCCGGGCTCGGTCGCGGCTCACGGCGTCACCAACCGGGCCTTGGTCAACTGGTCCACCAGGGCCGCGACATCGGCGGCGGCGCGTTCCCGGCCGACCGGGCGTGCCTCGACGAGCCGGTCGACGATCTGCTCGGCGGTGGCGCCGTCGATGAGCGCCTGGACGACGGCCGCGCCGGTGGCGTTCAACCTCCAGTACTTCCCTGAGCGTTGGTCCAGGAGCACCGCGCCGTCCTCGGTCGGGGTGTGGGACACGTCAGCGCGCAGTCGGCTCAACGGAATGCTCCTCGCGATGTGAAGGGTCCAGGTAGGCGGGGGTGGGGTGCGCGGCCAGGTCGCGCAGCCACGCCTCGGCGCACAGGGTGCTGTCCACGTCGGCGCCGTTGCCTTCGAGGAGTCCGGGGCTGTGCAGGAGGCGGCGCAGCCGGTCCGGGTCCACGACGCCCGCCGCGACCAGCCGGGAGTCGTCCGCCCAGCGGGCGAGGTCACGCCGGTGCACCCGCAGGCCGTGGTGCCATTCCTCGTTGCAGTGGTCCTTGGTGGTACGGCGCAGCAGCCGCTCCGGCACCAGACCGTCCAGCGCCACGCCCAGCAGCCGCTTGTACGACCAGGGGTCGCGGGCCTGGTGCGGCTGGACGGAGAGGCAGGCGGCCACCACGGCGTCGTCACAGAACGGGCTCTCCACCGGGAGCCCGACGGCCGCGGTGCCGTCCTGGAGCAGCCGGGCGATCCGCCCCGCCTCCTGCGCCTGGTAGGCCCAGGCGTGCCGGCCGCGGTCGCCGGCCAGCGGGCGGGCCCGCGCGGACGCGGACCTCAGCAGCCCGGCCACGGAGTCCACGGCCTGCTCGCTGGCCCAGGCCGGTAGCCGCGGCAGGATGCCCCACTCCTCCGGCAGGGACCAGTGCTCCGCGGACTGGCGCAGCCGGCCGCCGGCCGCCGCCAGCCAGCGGTCGTACGGTCGTCCGTCGATCAGCATCCGGGCGGTGGCGCCCAGCGGCCAGCGGTTCCCGGCCCGGTAGCCGGCCACATGGCGCAGCGCCAGCCACGGCCGGCGGCGCAGCAGGGCGTGGACGTACGGGGTGGGGGGCTCCAGGACGTGGTCACCTCCGTGCCCGCTGAGGCGCAGGTGCCGCGCCCCGTGGTCCCGTAACGCCTCGGTGAGGCGGTGCTGCTGCGCCCGCTCGCAGAGGCCGGCCCAGGGTTCGTCCGCGGCGTCCCGGCGCTCCCGCAGACCGCTGAAGTACGGGGGCAGGTCGGCGGAGGGGAAGACCAGGCTCTCGACCCCGGGCAACCGCTCGGCGGCGTATCGGGCGTAGTCCACGTCCTGGTTCCCGGGTCCGGACCACGCGAGGGTGACGGTGACGAGTCGGGCGCCGGCCTCCGCGGCCAGGAAGCACAGCGCGGAGGAGTCGAGTCCGCCGGAGAGGTCGGCACCGATCATCTGCCCGGGGCGGACCCGCGCCCGGACGGCGTCCCTCAGGGCCGCTCGAAGCGCCACGGCGCCGTGGCTCAGTGGGAGCTCGGCCGGCGGCGGCCGCCACCAGGTGGCCGTGCGGCCGCCGTCACGCTCCAGGTGCAGCGCGTCGCCGGGTGCGAGGGCGCGCACCCCGCGCCACATCGCGCCGCCGGACAGCGGGTGCGGCAGGCAGGGGACGGCGAGCCGGGCGGCGAGCTGGGCGGTGTCCACCTCGGCTCCGCTGAGCCAGGCGAGGGTGCGCGCCCGGTCGGCGGCGAGCGGCACGCCGTCGACGGTGGCCCAGAAGATCCGTCGGGTTCCGGTGGCGGTGCCTCTGAGGTATGCGGCGCCGTCGAGCGAGGCGATCACGTGGAAGCTGCCGGGAACGTCCCGAACGGCGGATTCGACGTCCGCGGCCGTGCGGGCCGCCTTCACCCGCGCGTCGAGCTCCGGGGCGGTGAGCGCGGTGGTGCCGGCGACGGCCACCCGGGTTCGGCCGGCGGAGCCGAGGACCATCCGCTCGTCGGGCCAGCAGCCCGACAGCCAGGGCCGCCCGGAAGGGTGGAGCAGCGTGCGGCAGGCGTGCCGGCGCAGCCGGGTCAGCAGGTCGGCCGGCGCGTCCCGGTCGGGGAGCACCACGAACCAGGGTCTCACTGTGTCGTCCATGAAGCCGTCTCCCCTCGGCACCTGTGCTGCGTCCGGCCCCGCCGCTGCCGGCGATGGCCGCTTCGCCCCCCCCCCCGCTGCCACGGCCGCGCCACCCCGGCGGCCGGCACCCGCGCGGTGGGCCTACGGCGATCGCGCGCGGCGGGTGTGCGGTGGGTGTGCGGGACCCGCTCTCCGCGACGGCGGAGCGCCGGCCCGCGCCCGGGTCAACGAGACGAAGGGCGCGGGCCGGCGCCGCCGGTCAGCTGGACGACCAGCGGTTCCAGAAGAGGCTGTAGAGCTCGCGGTCGCGGCCGCTCCAGCCCTGGGTCACCGCGGCGAAGTCACCCGCCTCGACCAGGAGCGGGGGTTCGTACAGGTCGTCGACCTCGATGCCTAACGTCTCACTCGGTGTGCGCATGTGGTCACCTCCGAAAGATTCAGGCGGCAATTCCGCCTAAGCGTGGGCCAATTGAGTCACGCGGAATGACACACTTTAGCGATGCATCGTTTTAAACCACCCGAAAGGGTGATAGCGAAGCACTCGCCAGGCGCATTGGCTCAATTCATCGATTCGGGCGCGTTCACCGACCCCCCGGGAACCCGGGAACCCGGGACCTCGGGGACCTTCGCGGCCCCCGCTCGGTGGCCACGGCACCGCGGGGCGGCTGCCACAAGGGACGCGTCCTCGGTGGCGGCGACGAACACGTTCCGCGTATGTAGAAGGGCATGCGGAAGGGCATGCGGAAGGGCGCCCGCCGCGGCCGTGTCGGCCGGGCGGGCGCCCTCCTCTGCTTCTTCGATTATCCGGCCTCAGTCAGGCGAGTGCGGCCGGCGGGGAGACCGTCAGGCCTCGCTCTTCTCGACGTCGGCACGGGCCGCCGCGGTCTCGCGCTGGAGGCGCGCCACCTTGCCGCGGACCACGAACCAGCCGCCCACCAGCGCCGCGACGATCAGCGGCAGGCACAGCACCGTGGTGCGGCCCGGGCCCTCGTCCGCGGCCATCAGGCCGAGCACGCCCGCCAGGAAGACCAGCGTGACGATCTGGGTGTACGGAGCGAACGGGAGACGGTAGCCGGGGCGGGATACCAGCCCGGCCTCCGAGCGGCGCCAGAACAGCAGCGAGCAGACCATGATCATGCCCCAGGTGCCGATGATGCCGATCGCGGCGAAGTTCAGCACGATCTCGAAGGCGTCGGCCGGGACCACGAAGTTCAGGCCCACACCCAGCACGCAGAAGAACGCGGTCAGCAGGATGCCGCCGTAGGGCACCTGGCCCTTGTTCATGCGGCCGGTGAACGCCGGGGCGGAGCCGGACATCGCCATCGAGCGCAGGATGCGGCCGGTGGAGTAGAGACCGGAGTTCAGGCTGGACAGGGCCGCGGTGAGGACCACCAGGTTCATGACGCCCGCGGCGTACGGGACGCCGATCTTGCCGAGCACCGTCACGAAGGGGCTCTCGTCGCCGGTGAAGGCGGTGTAGGGCAGCAGCAGCGCCAGCAGGATGACGGAGCCGACGTAGAACAGACCCACACGCCACATGATCGAGTTGACTGCCTTCGGCATGATCTTCTCGGGGTTCTTGGTCTCGCCCGCGGCGACACCGCACAGCTCGACCGAGGCGTAGGCGAAGACGACACCCTGGATGACCAGCAGCATCGGCATCAGACCGGCGGGGAAGATGCCGCCGTTGTCCATGATGTTCGACAGGCCCGGGGTGTGACCGCCGACCTCGTTCTGGCTGACCAGCAGGAAGATGCCGATCGCCATGAAGACCACCAGCGCGCCGACCTTGATGATCGCGAACCAGAACTCCATCTCGCCGAAGTACTTCACCGAGATCAGGTTCACGGCCAGCACGATCGCCAGCGCGATCAGGGCGAGCACCCACTGCGGGATGTCGCTGAACATCGACCAGTAGTGGGTGTAGGTCGCGACGGCGGTGATGTCCGCGATACCCGTGGTCGCCCAGTTCAGGAAGTAGAGCCACCCTGCGGTGAATGCGCCCTTCTCCCCCATGAACTCACGCGCATAGGAGACGAAGGCGCCCGAGGACGGGCGGTAGAGCACGAGCTCACCGAGCGCACGCACCACGAAGAACGCGAAGATGCCGCACACCGCGTACGCGATGAACAGCGACGGACCGGCATTGGCCAGACGGCCGCCCGCTCCGAGGAAGAGACCGGTACCGATCGCACCACCGATTGCGATCATGTTGACGTGCCGGGACTTCAGATCCTTGCTGTAGCCCTCATCACCGGCGTCCACATGCGAGGACGAGGAGGGGGGAACAGCCACCGGATCGGCCGCAGTGAGGGTGCGGTCACTCATGAAAAACATTGCCTTCGATCAGAGGGGCAGGACCGGGCCACGCCACCCTCCACCGCCGACGGGCGACATGGAGGGGAAAGAACGGCTCGGCACCCGGGCAGCGGCTGGTGACGGCCAGCGCCCGGAAAAGCGGGGCCGAAAATAGCACCGGGGCATGATCACCGGAACCGGCACATCCCGAACGGAAACCCGAACGGAAACCGGACCGGCACCCCGGACCATAACGGACCCTTCCGAAACGATCTGCATCGACAGTGCAGACCGATCGCGGGGAACCACATCAGGAACGGAACACGGGACATCCCTCGCCGCCGCTTCGGGACGTCACCGTCTCGGACGGACCGCGAGGGAACAGCACGGAAAGCGTCAGTCCGCTAAGGACCGCCGCCCCCTGCCGGAGTCCACCCGTCCGCCTCGCACACCGCGAGACGCGAGCGCCCCGCAGCGCACAGCCGCGCCACGGCGCACAGGCGCCCCGGAACACGGCCGGCACTCAGTGGATTCCATGCCGTGCATCGTGAAAGCGACGCCGGGACCCCGTCAAGACTTGACAAGCCCACCCGCACCCCACCCGTTCGGCGCCCGACGACACCTCCCGGACAGCCGGAATTAGCGATTCCCTTACGTGAAAGGGCGACCGGCCGATCGGTCCGCCTGCGCCGTCATGAGCAACAGCCCCCACACCCCTTACGCAAGTGACCAAGGCCACACTTTTTTGATCTTGTTTTGCCTGCGTAACCAGTTACCCGAGGCAACACATGGCCAATACAGCCGGGCCTCGAGAGGCGCCTTCGAAAGGCCCCGAAACACCAGAACTCATCCCACCTCCCGCAACCACCGCCACTCCCCCTCAAAGCCGCATCCCACCCCAAGAGGGGGAGCCTCCGGCCCCCTCTACTCCTCGCCCCGTCTCCCACCCACTGCCAGCCCCCGGGACCCGGCGCCAGACCTCGATGTCAGACCTCGATGTCAGACCCCGCTGAGACGATCGGCGTGACCATGCAATCGCGACCTGTAACCGGATCAGGCGCGGACCCGGGGGGATGAGGACATGGGTTTCTTCGACGGACCGACGGCGCCGGACGAGGCATACGACTTAGCCCCGGAGGCCCGGGTGGCCCGCGGCCGAGGTGGCTTGGAGCAGGGGGGCTACGGGTGGTTCAGCGCGGAGCGGCCGGAGGGCGCCTCGCCGCAGCCCGGATTGTCCGAGACCCGCACCCCTCTCGATGTCGACTCCGTGCACGAGGCGGCCGCGCGGGCCGTCGCCATAGGGCCCGGGCAGGAGCTCGACCCGGGACCGGGGGGCGAGACGGAAGAGAGGTCGGCGTTCGTGGGGCCGATGGCGCGCATGGTGCCCGGCATGTCCAAGCCCATGCCGTACGCGACCTATGTCGCCCTCGCGGTCGCGGACGAGTCCGCGTCGGAGGCGCGGTCGGACTGGGAGGGGATGGTCTGCGACGACTGGGCCGATCTCACTCTGGTCAACGCCCGGCTGAACGCGGGCGCCGACCCCGACCGCCTGCACACCGACCCCGACCGACTGGACATCGACCCCGACCGCCTGCACACCGACCCCGACCGACTGGAGAAGGACGACGACGCCGAGGGCGCGTGCGAGGAGGACCGCGCGGAGGATCGTGGGAATCGTGGGAGAGGGGAGGACCCGGGGAAAGAGGACTGCGAGGTGGCGGACTGTGGGGTGGAGACTCCGCTGCACCAGGCCGCGGCCCACGGTTCGGGTCCGGTGGTCGCCGCGCTGGCCCGGCGCACGGCGGACGTGGACGCGCGGGACGGCGACGGCTGCACCCCGCTGTGGCACGCCGTGTGCAGGGGCCGGGCGGACGTCGCGGCCCCGCTGCTGGCCGCCGGAGCCGACCCCTGGCGCCCAGTGATCGACGGTCGCTCGCCGGGGCACCTGGCGCTGACCACCCCGCTCGCCCCGCTGTTCGAGCACCTGCCGGGCGCCGTGCACCGCACGGCTCGGGAGCAAGCCGCGCAGCGCGAGGCCGATCGTCTCATCCAGATCTTCGAGGACGCCTGGCTCGAAGGGCTCGCCGCGGCCTTCGTCGCCGATCTCGACGAGGCGGAGACCGTGCGCCGCCTCGGTGCCGACCCCGACGCCTGCCCCGTGCCTGAAGGGCGCCGCTGGGTGCCGATGGAGCGCTGACGGACCGCCGTGGGCCGCCGGCGGCGCGGCAGTGGTCGCCGGCGGCCTCGGCGGCGGGCGCCCGAGCCCGGCTCCGCCGCGGGGGCCGGCCCGGCGCGGCGCGGACGGCCACGCCGACGGCGGGCTACTTCCAGGGGATGGTGAGCCAGGGACTCTCGGGATCGGTGGTCAGGACGCGGTGCGCGGCGAGCATGTCCTCGTACCAGGTGCCGAACTCCTCTTCGTCGAAGTGGAGGCAGCGCCCGAGGATGTAGGAGGCTGAGAACTCCTCCCACGAGCGGTAGTTGGTCTGGCCGGCGTACCCGGCGCGGGTGACGGCCTGCTCGGCCTCCTGGAGAGTGGCGTAGCGGGCGCCCAGGGCCCAGCGTGCCATCCCCGACGCCCGTCCGTAGTCCCATGCCTCCACGCTGGGCACGAACGCGTTCTCCGACAGGATGCCGTCCGCGCGGAAGCGCGCCTCGTACCGGGCGATGCGACCGATGAGCCGCTGCACCCCGGTGACCCTGGCCTCCGTCCGGGTGGCGTGGCCGGGTTCGGCGCCGGTGACCCCGTCGGGGGTGATCCGGGGCTCGGCGGCCTGGGCGGCGCGGTGGCGCAGCGTCTGTTCCGCCGCCTGTCGCCACAGGTCAACGTCGACATGGCCGGCGAAGTCCCGGGCGAGGGTGCGGCGGATCCCGAGGGCGTACTCCCACACGGGGCTGACCTGGTCGGCGTTGAGCAGGTCGCTCTGGGTCTGCTGCCACTCCTCGCGGCTGGTGATTCCCCACCACTCCTTCAGCCGGTCCCGCTCGCTGTGGTAGCCGCCGCCGTGGTAGGCCATGGCGTTCCACAGCTCGCCGTTCTTCACGAACAGCAGCGCGGCGCAGGCCAGCCCGTGGGCCACGGGGCCCTGGAGCGGGCCTCCCACATGGAGGGTGCGGAGCTCGCCGTGGGGGTGGTGGTGGGTCTGGGAGGCGTGGCGCCGCCAGTCCGCCCGTCGTTCGGGCGACGTGGGGAGGAACGCCTCACAGGGCGTTCCGGGGTTGACGGCCAGCCAGGGTGGGTCGCTCTCCTTCCAGGCACGCGCGTACCAGTCCAGGGAGCCTCCGTGGAAGACGAGTTCCGGGGTGGGCGGAGGCAGCATGCCCTCGGTGAAGACCGCCAGATACCGGGCCCCGGTCTGGGGGTGCCGGTGGGGGTTGAACGTGACGGTGTCGGGGTGGCTGTCGGCGTGGTCGCGCGTGTCGGCGAGGAACAGCGAGGTGCGGGCCAGGACAGCGAGGTATCCGGCCCAGTCGGACCGGTTCTTCGCCTCGAACAGCTTCGCCTCGACCGCGCTGGGCGCCTGCCACGGGCCGGCCGGCAGGGCGCTGCCGGCCGTCTCGGGTACGACCGCCGGCTTCCCTCTCCTCCACAGCCCCATGTCGCACACCCTATCGAGGCCGGTGGTGCCACGGATCGGCGCGGTGCGGGTCCGGCGCCCCGCCGCCCTCGGCGCGGAACGAGCCGACACGCGGAACGAGCCGACACGCGGAACGGCCCGGCGGAGCGTCACCGAACGACCCGTCGTGGACTCAGGAGTTGCCGCGGACGACGACGCTTCCCGCGGCCTTGTCGTGCAGGCACTGGTGGTAGGGCTCGTCGGTCAGATACCGCAGACCGCTGACGAGTCCCAGGACGGGAACGACGCAGGAGGCGACGACGCACACCCAACGCCACAGGGCCCGCCCGAGGGAGAGCCCGTCTCCGTTGTCCAGCCGGACCACGCGCAGACCGAAGCACCGCTTGCCGATCGTCGTGCCGAACCGCCACATCATGAGGGGCTCACAGGCCAGCCCGACCAGCAGGATCGGGGTGACGAGCAGGCCGGAGGTCATCCCCGCCCCGCGCGCCGTGAACAGCGTGAGGACCACGATCGACAGGTCGATGGCGCGAGCCGCCGCCCGCCCGACCGGGCCGGCCACCGGCAGCTCGGGCGGCCCGGAGCGCGCCGGGGCCAGGTAGGAGACGGTCTGCCAACCGGGGTAGCCGTAAGAGACGTGCGGCGCCGAATATCTGTCCACTCAGACGATCCAACAACAGGGCGCCGTCGCACCACAAACCGGGTCTGACGCCCCATCGCCGCTCCCCTCCGTGTCCCGGGTGGGCCGGGCCGGGGACCACCCGGCTCGGTGCGCGGTCCGGCGGACTTCCGCCCCACCGCCGACTTCTGTTCGCACCATGGCGCCGTCACCGGGGACGTGCTCACTCAGGGCATTCACTCGGTGGAGGGATCCACCGGGCCGTGGCCCCGAAGGCGCGGTAGGGTCCGGCGGCGTGACGACACCTCCCGCGATGCCGAACGATCGCGACATGGGCGCTCGGGATTCCACGCATCCGCGACCCGCGATCCCCCGCCAGGTCACCTCACCCGTGGTGTCGAGGGCGGTTCCCACACCGGGCGTTCCGTGTTTCGACCTCTCCTCCACGGCTCTCGCCCGGAGTTTCGAAGCACTGCGTCTGCTGAACTACTGAGGACCACCGCCTTACGGCATCGCCATCCGGCGTGCGGCACGCTCCCCGGAATTCCCTCGGGTACGCGACCGCCTTGCCTCTCCGTGCCCAGCGACGTCCGCACGCGGAGCGGGAGCCCGCTTCCTCGAGGAAGGGGGCTCCCGCCACGGGGTGGGCCAGGGGACTGAGCGAGGGCCTAGGGGACGGTGCAGACCACGCGCGCTCTCAGGGTGACATCGGAGGTGCCCGTGTTCTTGCCGCCGACCAGCCACACGTTGCCGCTGGCGTACGAGTCGGTGAAGAAGACGGTGGTGCCGGAGGTCGAGCCGCCACCCCCGGTGGGCACCGTACCGGCCGGGCACGTCACCTGGGCGAAGCGGAACTGGCCCGCGCTGACGGTCACCGGGTCTCCGACGTGCTGGGTGTGCGCGGCCGCCGCCGCCTCGACGGCGCGCGGTTTCGGTTCGGGTACGGGCTTGTCGTCGTTGCCCTGGGCAACGGCGGTGGCCGCGCCCGCGGTCAGTGCGACGGTGACCAGAACGGTGAGGATTCGGCTGCGCTTCATCTGGGACCTCCATGGATGCGGAATCTCCTCTTCCGAACGGTAGGGAGGGGCGCATGTCCCTGACAGGGCGCAAGGGAGTGCTGTCAGGGCGTGCGGTTGTCTGCCATCTCTGTGGCCATGGTGTAGAGATGCGCCGTACGAGCCCCCGCCCGGCGCGGCCCGTCCCCCGCCGGCAACACGGTGAAAAGGCACGTGTCGCGGGGCGCGGTCCGCGGGTCCCGATGCGAGGGTGTGGGCGATGGACACGCCGTTGATGACGATCAGTGAGAGCCCCGAAGACCCTTTCGCGGTGCGTCGGTCCGCGGTCGCCGTCCTCGACCACCGGGGAATGATCGTCGGCTGGAGCCCGCTGGCCACGCGACTGCTCGGCTACCCGCCCGCGGAGGTGCTCGGCCGCTCGGCGCTCGACGTCCTCATCGCCGAGGACGACCGTGCGGTCACCGGCCATGCCGTCGCGGAGTGCCTGGAGTCCGGGGGTTGGTTCGGCGTCCTGCCCCTCCGACGGCGCGACGGGGGCCACGTCGGGGTGGGGCTCCGGGCGCGCCGTGTGGTCCGGCCCGGCGGGCGCGAGGAGTGGTTCCTCGTGGGCGCCCCGTCGGACGAGGCGATCAGTTGGGAGATCGACCGCTCGCTGCTGGACGGACTCTTCAGGCGCTGCCCCATCGGCATCGCCGTGTACGCCCCGGATCTGACCATCCTGCGGGTCAACCGGACCATCGCGGGCTTCGGCGGTGTTCCCGCGGAGGCGATCCGGGGGATGCGCATGGGCGACTTCCTGGTCGCCCGGGACGCGCGGCCCGCGGAGCGCGACCTGCGGCGCGTCGTGGACACCGGGCGTCCGCTCATCTTCACCGAGCAGCCGTGCCGGCTGCTCACCGACCCGCCGGGGCACGATCGCATCGTCTCCGTCTCCGCATTCCGCATGGAGGATGCGGAGGGGCGGGTCCTCGGCGTCGCCCAGATGGTGGAGGACGTCACCGACCGGAGGCGGGCGCGGCGTCGGCTGGCCCTGCTGAACGAGGCCAGCGCCCGGATCGGCACCACTCTGGACGTGGTGCGCACCGCCGAGGAGCTGGCGGATGTGGCGGTGTCCGGCCTCGCCGACTGTGTGACCGTGGATCTGCTCGAGCCGGTCCTGCACGGCGAGGAACCGGGGTCCCACGGCTCCGGCGGCCTGCGCCGGGTCGCCGTGCACGGGGTGCGCCACCGCCCCCGACCCGCTCTGCACCGGGAGGAGGATCGGGTGGTCTTCGAGCCCGGCACGCCGCAGGCCCGCTGCCTCGACGAGGCCCACCCCGTGCTGGAGCCCTCGGCCGAGCCGCCGCCCGACTGGTTGGGCCTCGACGACACCCATGACCACGACGGCGCGGCCGGGTTGGGCGAGGGGCACGGCGCGCACTCGCACTCGCTGATGGCGGTGCCGCTGCGGGCCCGCGGGGTGACGCTCGGGGTCGTCAGCCTGTGGCGCACCCACCAGGTCCAGCCGTTCGAGCAGGACGATCTGAAGCTGGCCGAGGAGTTCGCCGCGCGCGCCGCCGTCTGCATCGACAACGCCCGCCGCTACACCCAGCAGCGCACGGCCGCGCTGTCCCTGCAGCGGAGCCTGCTGCCGGCCGAGGTGCCGGCGCACCCGGCGGTCGAGATCGCCCACCGCTACCTCCCGGCCGGGGCCGCGGACGCCGCCGGGGACTGGTTCGACGTGATCCCGCTGTCCGGGGCGCGGGTCGCCCTGATCGTCGGGGACGTGGTCGGCCACGGCGTTCCGGCCACCGCCACGATGGGCCGGCTGCGCACCGCCGTGCACGCGCTGGCCGGGCTCGACCTGGAGCCCGACGAGGTGCTCTCCCAACTCGACGACCTCGTCAGCCGTCTCGCCGCCGAGCGGGAGGCCCCGGACCCGGCCACCGGTGAGCAGATCATCGGCGCGACCTGCCTGTACGCCGTCTACGACCCGGTCTCCCGCCGCTGCGTGCTCGCCCGCGCCGGGCATCCCCCGCCCCTCGTCGTCTCCCCCGACGGACGGGTCGCCCTCGCCGAGCTGCCCGCCGGACCACCCCTCGGCCTGGGCGGGTTGCCGTTCGAGAGCACCGAGATCGAACTCGGCGAAGGCAGTCTGCTGGCCCTCTACACCGACGGGCTCCTCGAGGCGGGCCACCGCGATCTCGACGAGGGGCTGGACCTGCTGCGCGCCGCGCTCGTCCCTCCCACACGTGACCTCGAGGACATCTGCGACACGGTCACCCGGACCGTCCTGCCCGACCGCCCCTCGGACGACGTGGCCCTGCTCCTCGCCCGGACCCGCGTCCTGGCCCGGGAGAACGTCGTCACCTGGACCCTGGCCGCGGAGCCGACCGCCGCGCACCGGGCACGCCAGCTGACCGTCGCCCAGTTGGCCGACTGGGAGCTGCACGATCTGGCCTTCACCACCGAACTCATCGTCAGCGAACTGGTCACCAACGCCTACCGGTACGGGGCCGGCCCGGTGCGGCTGCGCCTGATCCGGGACACCGCCCTCATCTGCGAGGTGTCGGACCGCAGCGCCACCGCACCGCACCTGCGCCGGGCCCGCAGCACGGACGAGGGAGGTCGGGGTCTGTTCCTGGTCGCCCAGCTGACCGATCGCTGGGGCACCCGCTACACACATGAGGGCAAGACCATCTGGACCGAGCAGTCACAATGAGCGGTGCCGCCGCCGAGCGCGCGACGGGGGGCGCCTGCCCGCGCCGCGTACGGGTGACCGGGCCGGGAGCGCCGGCGTGCGGGCGCGGCGACGGCGCGCCCGCGACCCCGGCCCGCGACGCGCACCTCGGCCAGGGCGGCACACTCCCGGCGAGGTTGGTTACGCTCCCCGGATGAACCATGCGGAACGTGCCGTCGGGGCGGTCGTCGGATCGGCGGTGGGCGATGCGCTGGGCGCGCCGTTCGAGTTCGGCCTCCCCGGGGTCTTCTCCGGGCGATTCCCCGGCACCGGTCACGGCGGTGAGATGTGCGGCGGGGGCGGTTGGGACGCCGGCGAGGCGACCGACGACACCCAGATGGCCGTCCACCTGGGCGCATCGCTCCTGGAGTGCGACGGGCTGGACCCGGCGGACGTCTTCGCGCGCTTCCAGCGGTGGGCGGCCGCCGGCCCCAAGGACATCGGTCTGCAGACCGAGGACGTCCTCACCAACGGCGAGCCCTGGCACCGCGCCGCGGCGGCGCACTTCGCGGTGAACCCTCGTGCCGCCGGCAACGGCGCGCTGATGCGCGCCACCACCTCGGCGGTCTACTTCGCCGGACGGGGGCGGCAGGCGACCATGGACGCGGCCCGTCGGATCGCCGCGCTGACGCACGGCGACCGCGCGGCGTGGGAGGGCACCGCCGTCTACCACGAGTTGCTCCGGGCCGCGCTGGGCGGTGCCGACCCGCTCACCGCCCTCCCCGGCGCGCTGGAGCACGTCCATCCCGAGCACCGGGAGCGGTACGCCACCGTCCTGGCACCGCGCTGGACGCCGGACCAGGCCACCGAGTTCAACGGGGCCGTCTGGCCCTGCCTCGCCTCCGCGGTCTGGGCCCTGCGCACCACCTCCTCCTACGAGGGGGCGGTGCGCGCGGCCGTCGACCTCGGCGGGGACACCGACACCGTCGCGGCCGTCACCGGAGGTCTCGCCGGAGCGGTCTACGGCCCCGAGGCGATCCCCGCACGCTGGACGGATCCGCTGCATGTGCCGCTGCCGGGGGCCGGTGACCGTGTGTTGCGGCTTCCGGACCTGATCGACCTCGCCGAACGCCTGGCCCGGCCCCGGTAGGAGCGGCGCCGGCGCACCGGGCGCGGCGGTTCGGGACGCTCAAGCTCGGTGGGTGCTCCTCACGGCCCGGGGCGCTGCCGCTCGCGGTCCGGGCGCTCGGGCTCGGTGCGTGCCCCTCCCCGTCCGAGGCGCTCCGGCCCCGTAGGTGCCTCCCCCGAGGGCCGACAAATTCACGTGACACCACATCAGGCGGTCCCTAGTGTCGCGGATCATGGAACCACTCACCGAGACGGCTGTCCGCGCCTCCTTCGTCAACTGCTCGAAGGGAGAAGCCCGGCGGCTCAGCGTTCCGCGGGATCTGGCCGAGCGTCCCTGGGCCGATCTGGACTTCCTCGGCTGGCGCGATCCGGGCGCCCCCGACCGGGGCTACCTCGTCGCCGAACGGAACAACCGCCTCATCGGCATCACCCTGCGCGCCTCACAGGGTGTCCAGCGCAGCCTCGCCAAGACGACGGTCTGCTCGCTGTGTCTGACCCCGCACCCGGGGACGGGCGTGGCCCTGCTGGCGGCGCCCAAGGTGGGCGCAGCCGGACGACAGGGCAACACCTCCGGCGTCTACCTGTGCGCCGATCTGCAGTGCTCCCTCTATCTGAGGGGGAAGAAGCAGACCGGGGGCGAGCTGCGCTATGAGGAGACGCTCACGCTGGAGCAGAAGGTCGAGCGCCTCTTCGTCAAGCTCCACCAGTTCCTGACGAAGGTCGGCGTCGACTGACACCCGGGCGGTCGAGGGGGCGTCCGCCGAGCTTCTCCTCCATCCACGCCACCCCGTGCTCCACCACGTCGGCCGCTTCGAAGAGGTGGCTTTCGGCCGCGCCGACCGTGCCCACGCGGCCGATGCCGGCGGCGAGCATGTCCAGGGCGATGGCCTCGAACGGCCACTGTCCCTCCGGGACCACCCCCGAGTAGTCGAAGGCCCCGTCCTCGGAGTCGATGTCCCGGAAGCGGCGCCAGACCCGCTCGCCGTCCACGGTGATCGGCTGCTCGTACTCCACGTACCGCTTTCCGGGGGCCTCGGCGAGCGCCTCGGCGTGGTGGAGGAGGGTCAGCGCGTCCAGGGGAGCGCCGAGGAGGAGGACGCGGCCGCCCATGGCGACCAGCCGCGCCAGCGGACTGTCGGGACCGTGTGGATCGTCCCAGGGGTGCTCGTCCATCAGCGGGTGCGCGGCCGGCCCCAGGGCCGCGAAGCTGACGTCCGGGTGTCGGCTGCGCACGGCGCCCGGCCAGCGGCGCAGCGCCTCCGGGAGCCGACCGTTGTTGTGGTCGGCCTCGCTGAGCACGGGGTCGTAGGCCGGGAGCTGCTCGCGCAGCGCCTCCCGCCAGGGGCGCGGCCAGTCCGTGTGGTCGTAGGGCGGTGCGTCGTTCCACCCGCAGGTCACCATCAGGGTTCCCCGCTCGGTGACGACGTCGCGCAGCGCGTCGATGACCGTGGCGGGACCGCCGGCCACATACCCGAGCGCGGACATCCGGGTGTGGAACATCACGATGTCGCCCGCGGCGAGTCCCAGCGCGGACAGGTCGTCGGCGAGCCGACGGCGGGTCACCGGTCCGTCGGCCAGGCGGAGCAGGGCCATCTCGTCCATGCCGGCGAACCTATCCGCGGCACCCCGCCCGACGGCAACCGATTAACTCGGCCGCCGGGCCCGTCCCCGTGGACCGCGGACGCGGTCCTACGGGCGGGCCCCCGCACGGCATCGCCGCCTCAGTCGACGGTCAGCACGACCTTGCCCTGGACCCGGCCGGACGCGACCAGCTCGTGCGCCGCGGCGGCCTCGGCCAGCGGGAAGGTCTCGAAGACGTGCGGGCGGACGCGGCCCTCGTCGACGAGGGCGGCGATCGCCTCCAGCGCGGCGTAGTCGGGCTCGACGGAGACGCCCGCGAACCGTCGGCCCGCGGCCTCGACCCGGGCGGCGAGCTCCTGGTCCATGTGCTGCATGATGCTGACGAGCGTGCCGCCCGGGCGCAGGACCGACAGCGAGCGGTCGCCCTCGGAGTTGGAGTCGAAGACGATGTCGACGTCCTTGACCACCTCGGTGAAGTCGGTGGTGCGGTAGTCGATGACCTCGTCGGCCCCGAGCTCGCGCACGAAGTCGTGCCGGGCGGCGCTGGCCAGGGCGATCACATGGGCGCCGCGGGCCTTGGCGATCTGGATGGCGAAGTGGCCGACGCCACCGGCGGCGCGGTGCACCAGCACCCGGTCGCCCTCCCCCACGCCGGCCGCGTCGACCAGGCCCTGCCAGGCGGTGAGCGCGGCGAGGGGCAGCGCGGCGGCGTGCACATGGTCGAGGGTCGCGGGCTTGCGGGCCACCTGACGGCCGGGGACGGCCACGTACTCGGCGTATCCGGTGGCGGCGCGCGGGAAGAACGGCATCCCGAACACCTCGTCACCCGGCTTGAACCGGGCGCCGGGGCCGACCTCCTCGACGACACCGGAGATGTCCCAGCCGACACCGAACGGCGGCTCGCCGAGCAGCGGGTAGGCGCCGGACCGGACGGCCACGTCGACCGGGTTCACGGCGCTGGCCCGCACCCGCACCAGGACCTCGCCGCCGAGCGGGGTGGGGCGCTCCGTCTCCACGACCTCCAGGACCTCGGGACCGCCGAAGGACTTCTGCTTCACAGCACGCATCACACATCTCCTTGTCGGAGCCCGGGTGTTTCCCGGGCCTCGTTCGATGTGTTCAACCTTAGGAAGATCGAATGAGCTGCTGAATATCTCTCAGTCTCCGGAAGATGTCCCAGCGTCTTCGCTTCCGCGTCGCCCGGTGGGGACGCCGCCCGCCGTGCCGGGTGGCGCCCACGTCGCGCGGGCGGGGCCGGCCGTCATACCCCGTGCCGTCCGTTCCTCGCGCACAGGTCCTCCAGCACGAACGCCTTCTCCCGCTCCTGCAGGGTCCGTTCCGCCTCCAGCCGGTCGAGCAGCCGGGTCAGCAGCCCCGCGTCCTTCGGGGCGCCGAGGAACTCCAGGACCGCCCGGTGGAAGGCCTCCCGCAGGGTGGGGGGCATGGCGTCCGACGCGTCCAGGCAGATCCGCCGCGCGCCGTCGAACAGCTCCTGGACGGCCCCGGTGGCCGCGGAGGGCCGCGCGGCGGCCGGGGCGGACTCGCCCTCGGGGAAGAGCGGGCGCTCCCCCGGCTCGGCGTCACGGGCCCAGACCTCCCGGAAGCGCTGTGAGGTGAGCCCCTTGAGCAGTTCCTCGGCCGCGGGGTCCGGGGTGAGGACCGCGGCCATGTCGCCGGAGACCTCGAAGACGTCCTCCGCCGCGGCCGCGCGCTCCTCGCGGTTCTCCGGGGCGCGGAGGTAGTGGCGGGTGCGGTACGGGCGCACGTCGTCGTCGTAGTGGCGGCGGATGAAGGAGCCCTGGTGCTCCTGGCGGCAGTCGCCGCGGTTCAGCAGGCCGGACCTGCCGTGGTCGAGCTGTTCGAAGGAGGTGGCGAGCCCCTCCCGGCCGAGGTTGCCGCCCTGAGCGGTGAGCAGGTCCGCCCACTCCTCCCAGGCCGGACGGGTCGCCTGCCACGGCGTCTCACCGGTGGCCCACCGCTCGTACGCGGTCCAGCCCTGGCGTTGGAGCACCAGGTCCTCCACCCAGTCGGTGCCGGGCCACCCGGAGGTCGCGCCCGAGCTCATGCCCAGGCACCAGTCCGCTGGCGTGCCGGTCTTCCCGGAGGGCTTCGTCCGGCTCCAGACCAGCGACTTCAGATCCACCCGCACCGGCACCCAGTACGTTCCGTCCCGGGAGTCGCCGTTCTGGTCGCGGCCCGCCACATCCGGCGCCCACGGCTGCCGCGCCCGCGACGCCAGGTCCTCGTCGAGCTGTCGCACCTTGCCGGCTCGGGCGTACTCGGCGATGTCGCCCGGGCTGCTGAAGATCACCACGTCCGGTGGGGCGCCCGCCTGGAGCTGGGCGAGCAGGGTCTCGCGCAACGAGCGCGTGCCCTCGTAGACGTAAGGGCGGCCGGCGCGCTCGCCGAGCTCGGTCAGGGCGTTCTCGAAGGGCTTCTGCTCGCCGTCGGTCCAGGGTCCCAGGACGACCAGCTCCTCCGTCGTGCGGGAGCAGCCGCCGGCGGTCAGGGTGGTTGCGGCGAGCAGACACGCGGCGAGCACGGTCCTCACCCACAGGCGCATCGTCATGTTCGCGGGTACTTCCGTCGGGAGCGGGCGGGGGTGGGGTAGGGGCGCGCGTACAGGAACAGCGTCACGCCGCAGGTCAGGGCGCCCGCGGTGGCGCACGCCACCCCGATGCCCATGGTCAGCGACCAGCCCTCGGGATGGGCCGCGTCGATCTGTCGGGCGGCCGCAGCACCGGTGTTCTCGATCCTGCGGGGGGCGTCGCGGTCCGTGCGCACCTCCTGGAGGCCGGCGACCGTGGTGCGCACCCGCCGCTGGGCGGAGTGCTCCTGTGTGCCGCCGACGGCGAGGAGCAGGGGCAGCAGGAGCACCGGCACCGCCGCGACGGCCAGTTGAAGGCTGAGCAGCCGCAGCCGGTGGCAGAGGAAGACCAGCGTGCCGAGCGCGGTCACGGCGAAGACGACGGCGGCGCACAGCGTCGCGGCGGCGAAGGCGAGGGTGAGCGGGCTCCAGGCCGCCAGGTCGTCGACCTCGTCGCGCAGCTGGGCCTCCAGGCGCCCTATGCGCCCCAGAATGGTGCTGGGGTCGCCGTCCGTCGTGGCCCCGCCCGCTTCGGGCGCGCCGGCCGTGCCGGCCATGCCGGGGCGGGTTCCGCGTGGCGGGTCGCGCAGCATTCCGGCGGCGTAGTCCAGCCCGGCGTTGCGCAGCAGCGGGCTCGTCCGGTGGCGCTCCGCCCAGGCGATCTTCTCGCCGTAGCCGACGACCAACCCGGAGACCACGCGCAGCTCCTGCTCCTGCGCCCGGTTCAGGGCGCCGGACTGCGCGACCTGGTTGAGGCTCTGGGCGGCCTGGGTCAGCTGGAGCCGGTAGGTCTCGCCGAGCTCGACGAGGCCGTCCTCCTCGCGGAGGCGTCGTTCGGCCTCTGTCTGGGCGAGCTCCAGGGCGGTGCGGGCCTGGGCGAGCTGTACCAGGGCGGGGGTGAGGCGGTCCCTCAGCCGCTCGGTACGCCCGTGGACGTCGTGGAAGACCACGGTGCTCAGGACGAGGACGACGAGGGCGAGGGCGGGCAGCACGAACGTGCGGCGCCGGAGGAAGCCGGCGGTGGACGGTCCTTCGGCGGTGGGTCCGCGCCCGGCCGCGCGCCGCCAGAGCGCGCCCGGCAGCCGGCCCGACAGCCCGGTCGGCGGGGTCGCCGCGGCCGAGCGGATCGGTCGGGCGGATCGGCTGGGGCGCGCGGGACGCGCGCCGCGTCTGAAGGGCCGGCTCATCCACCGTCACCCGCCACCGGCTCGGGAGCCAGGTCGGGTTCCGGCGTCTGCCGCCGCCCTCCCGACTCCGGATCCTCCCGGGCGGGGTCCGGGGTCCGGCGCGCGGGCCGGAGGGCGGCGAGCCACGGCACCCGGCGGCGATCGCGGTAGTGGCGGAGGCCCAGGGGGCGGGTGCGGTAGGCGTTGTCGAGGAGCGCCTCGGCGAGGGCCGTGTGCCGCGGTTCTCCGGTACGGGGCACCTGCTTGGCGAGCAGGCGGTAGACGGCGGACAGCTGCTCGCGCAGCTCCCGCTCGGTGGCCGGCACGGAGGTGGCGGCGGGCAACGGGTCACGCAGTTCGGCCAGCGGCCCCTGTCCCTCGCCGGCGGCCACCACCAGGTCGAGCAGCCGCTCGTGCAACTCGGCGGTGAGCCGCTCGCGCGCCTGTCGGTCGGTCAACCCCTCGTGGCTGGCCAGCCGGTGCAGTCCGGCGTAGGCGCGGGCGATGGATCGCACCGTGGGCGGGCTGCCGTCGGCGCGCGGGCTGGCGTGGATGCGCACCATCGCGGTGCGGGCCGCCGTACGGTGCCGGGAGTCGGCGGGTACGCCGTCGAGCGAGGCCAGGGCGGCGTCGGGGTCGCCGCGGGCGAGGTGGATCCGGGCCAGCCCGAACGCGGCGCTGCCCTGGGCGTGGTTGCGCCGCCACACGGCGTCGTAGTACCGCATGGCCCGCTGTTCGTGCGCCTCGACGGCCGGGTCCGGGGGCTCCGCCGCCTCCGCCCCGCGGCCGGGTCGTCCGGCGCCGGACCGCGCGCCGCGCTCCTCGGCGGGGTGGGACTCCCCCGCCTCCGCCGCCGTCGACGACCGGCTGTCGGCCCGTGGCCGCCGGTCGGGGACGTCGGTCCGCTCGGTGGAGGGCTCCGCCCCTCGCGCGGGGGTCCCCGACCGCCCGGCAGGCGTCTCCGCCCGTCCGGTGACGGTCTCCGCCGGGGCGGCGGACTCGGCCGCTTCCGGGGAGCTCCCCGCCCGTCCGGTGGGGCGCTCGGCCCGTCCCGCGTCGGAGGTCCCCGCCCGCCCCTCGGAAGTCCCCTCCCGTGCCACGGAAGTCCACGCCGCTGCCGTGGAGGCCCCGTCCCGCCCCGCGGCAGGCTCGGCCCGTCGGTCACCGCCGGGGCCCCGGCCGGCCGGGGCCCAGGGGGCCTGGGGGCTCGCCGACGGGGGCGGCCCGCCGGGCGTGGTGGAACCGCGGGCCTCGGCCGCCAGGTACTCGTGGCAGTAGCCGAGCGCCAGTTTGGGCGCGTACTCGCCGGGGATCGCCTGGTACACCTCGTCGAACGCCGTCAGCGCCTGCTCCACCCTGCCGTGCGCGAGGTGCGTCAGGCCCTGGTGCCAGTCGAGCCGCCAGTCGTATGCGGCGCGGCCTTCGGCGGCGAGCAGCCGGTGGGCGCGCTGGTGCTCCAGCGAGGCGTTGACCAGCCGGGCGGCGGCGCGGCCGTCGTGCGGGGCGAGCTCCAACTGGAGGCGGCAGCGCAGGAGGTGCAGCTCGGGAGAGGGCAGCCACTCCTCGCTGAGCTGGAGCAGCCCGGCCGGGTCGTCGTACGAGGTGCGCTGGAGCTCCTTCCAGTTGGGGTCCTCGCGGTCGGGCTTGGGCACCGGGAGCGCGACCGCCGCCTCCGCCGGGCCCGGCACCGGCGCGCCGAGGCCGCTGCCCGTGTCGCGCCCCCGGCGCCAGCGGTCCAGGGACGGGGCCTTGCCGAGCTGGCCGTCCAGGGTGGTGGCGGCGGGGGTGAACAGCGGCGAGGGTTCGAACGCCTCCTCCCCGAGCCGCAGCGAGCGCAGCTCGCGCAGCACCCCACCCAGTTGGACGGCCATCTCCCGCGCGGAGGCGTAACGCCGTCTGGGGTCGTCGTCCGTGGCGCGCCGCAGCGCGTGGCGCAGCGAGCGGGTGCCGAGGTCGTCCGGCGGCTCCGGAATGCGGTCCAGGAGCTCCGTCAGGACGGCGCCGACGCCGAAGAGGTCGCCCGCGGTCGTCATGTCGCCCGTCGGTCCGCTCTCCGGTGGGCGGTGTGTGACGGGACCCGCCACGCCCGGCTCCCTCACCCCCGCGACGTCGATGAGTTTGATGCCCGTGCCGCAGTGCAGCACGTTGGTGAGGGAGAGGTCGCCGTAGACCAGTCCCTCCTGCTCGTGGAGGTAGCCGAGCGCGTCCAGCACGCGCAGGCCGTAGGCGACGATGAACTCCCGCACCCGGGGGCCGGCGAAGGGGGGCTCCTCCCGGGCGATCCGGTCGGCCACCCACTCCAGGGGCGCGCCGTCCGCGAACTCCATCACGATGAACTCGGCCGCGCGCGGCTGGTGACGGGCGTAGTTGATGACCCGGATGACGGCGGGGTGGTTGAGGCTGACCAGCCGTAACCGCTCCTGGTGCGCGCGCAGCACCGCGGCCGGGTCCTGGGGGTCGAGTATGCCCTTCAGGGCGACGGGCCGGTTCTCCAGCAGCAGGTCCCGGGCCAGGTACACCTGCCCGTGGCTGCCGCGCCCGATCGGTCCCACCACCGTGTACTGCTGGTGGAGGAGGTCTCCGGCGGCCAGTTGCCGGTCGGGGGACGCGGTGACCATCGCCTCCGGAGCGCGGACCGTCACCGCGGGCAGGTCGGTCAGGGCGTCCCCTGGCGGTTCCACCACGAACTCGTCCCATCCCCCCGGTCCGGATCGCACCTGCTGGGAGGTTTCGGCCTCCAGCAGGGCGGCCTCGATGTCGACGGCGAGCCGGTACAGGGCGTGCGGCAGGGCGGGGCGCCCGTACAGGGGTCCGCCGCGCCCCAGCCGCTGGAGCGTGCCGTGCAGGCGCGCCGCCTGCTCCCCGGTGGGCCGCTGGGGCTCGAGGTGGGCGCCCGGGGGTCCGGTCGGCGGCTGAGCGCCCCGGTGCTCGGTGCCCGCGAGGCCGCTGAGCCGCGCGGCGAGCCGCTCGGCCCGGCGGTCGGGCCAGTCGGGCTCCAGCAGTTCGTCGCAGACGCGGGCCAGCAGCGGGGACTCCGGGTCGCTGAAGACGAGGAGCAGCCGGCTGTGGCGGTGCGCGAGCAGGGCCCGCAGCAGGGCGACGACCTCGGCGTCGGCGGAGGCGGAGCGGTCGACGGCGAGCAGCGCGGCGATGAGCGGCGGGCTCTTCTCGGCGATCCGGGAGAGGAGTTCCCTCGGGGGTGCGGCCTCCAGCCCGATGCGGTCCGCGGCCTGGGCCGCGAGCTCCGCCACGGTCCGGTTGGTCGCGTCGGCGGCGAAGTCGATGCTGCCCGCGCGTGGTTCGCCGGCCAGCCCGCCGGAGGCCGACCGGGGGCTCTGTTCGCGGTCGGCGAGCGTCAGGGTGGACCGCACGGTGTGCAGCAGCGCGTGCTCGCCCTCACCGGCGAAGACGAGCTCCACCCGCTCGGTGTCGGGCGCGTCGCCCAGCCATCGCGTCAGTCTGCGGTGCAGCCCGGGCACCCGGCCCGACGCGGTGCGTTCGGCGGCGACGGCGATGTCGCGGGAGACGGCGCGGGCGCCGGTCACGCGTAACCCCAGACGTTCCAGGGGCAGGTACTTCAGCACGGTCTCCGTGGGGATCATGTACGCGTGCTCCCGGCGGACCGGCGCGTGCGGAGTGCCGAACTGGTGCGCCACGATGCCGATGACGCGGCGCGAGCGGCTGTGCACGACCGCGCTTCCGCTGTACCCGTGCCGTACGGCGTAGGGCGCTCCGTGCGTGTCCAGCTGGACCCACTCCGGGTTGGGAGCGGGTCCGCCGTGGCCCATCAGCCGGGCGTCCAGGTGCTCGCCGCCGGGGAGGTCCTCCGGGTAACCGGTGAAGTGCACCGGTTCGCCGTGTGCCGGGATCTGACGGTGCAGCACCGCGTGCGGCACGTCCGGTTCCCGGCTCAGCTTGAGCAGCGCGAGGTCGCCGCTGAAGTGCGGTGTGGGCGGGACGAGGTACTCGCGCAGCACCCGGGCGGGCAGCGGCGCGGGCGCGACCCGTCGGGAGAGCGGGGCCCGCGGCACGTCGACGTAGACCGTGTCCAGGGGGTCGCGCGAACCGTCCGCGGCGGGCCGGGAGAGCACCGAATGGGCGCAGGTCAGCACCAGGCCACCGGGGAGCAGCACGCCGGCGCCCAGCGGACGCTCCGCGCGGTCCTGCGCACGAAGCAGACAGACGCGCCAGCTCTCCTCGTATGACGCGAAGTTGGCAACGCGCACCGTCTCGCTCATACTGCCCCACGATAACTACCCAGGGGGGAGTACGCGATGGCTGAACGTGACGAAACCCGTGGCGAGGCCCGGGTCGAGGATGCGGTCGCCGGGCTCGCGGACGTGATCGGACAGGTCCGCGACGAACTGGAGGCGGCCCAGGCGTTGGGCGCCGGGCGCACGCTCAAGTTCGGGGTGGAGCGGGTGCATCTGGAGTTCGCGGTCCAGGTACGGCGCGAGACAGGGGGCAAGGCCGGGCTGCGGATCGGCGTGGTCACGGCGGGTGGGGGCGGGTCCGTCGCGCGGGAGGCCACGCACACCATCCAGATCGACCTGACCCCCCAGGGCCCAGACGGTAGTCCGCACGTCAGTGTGGGCGGGGTGTAGGCGCCGAGCGGGGCGTGGGGGCGACGGCCGTCCGCCACCCCCGCGTCGAGCCGCGGGGCGACGGGCGGCCGGCGGCTACGGCCGGGTGGCATCGCTTGCGGGGGTCTTCGGGGCGGTGGCAGGGTCGGACGTATGCAGACGATCTCCGTGCGGGTGCTGGACGTCTTGGACTGGGCGCTCTACCGCGCCGTCCGGCTCGCGGCCCTGGCGGACGCCCCGACCGCCTTCGCCTCCACGCTCGGCCGTGAGCTGGCGTTCTCGGAGGACCGGTGGCGGGAGCGCCTCGCGGGGCGCAACCAGTTCGTCGCCGAGGACGGCGGCGAGGTCTGCGGGCTGGTCGGCGTCGTCCCGGCCGACCCCGGCGTCGCCGAACTGGTGTCCCTGTGGGTGCGGCCCGCCGCGAGGGGGCGTGGGGTCGGCGACCTGCTGGTGCGTGAGGTGCTGCGCTGGGCAGGCGACCACGACGTCCCCACGGTGCGTCTGTGGGTGGCCGAGGGCAACGAGCCCGCCGAGCGTCTCTACGCCCGTCACGACTTCCGGCGGACGGGGACGGTACAGCCCGTGCGCCCCGGTGCGGACGCTCTGGAGTTCGCCATGACGCGGTCGGTGCCCGTCGACGGGGCCGGCTGACCCGCCCGGTGGGGCGAACGCGGGCGGTCTCAGCCGGTCGCGGTCGGCTCCGCGCAGGCGTCGGCGACGGCCCGCGTGTCCCAGTAGAACGGCCGGACCTCGGTGATCCGCCCGTCCTCGACGCGGATGGTCTGGAGGATCGGGAAGGAGAGTTCGCGACCGGTCGCCCGAGCACGGGCGTGGACCTGGGTGAGCACCACCGCGGTCTCGCCGGTGGCGAGGAACTCCTGCTTCACCATGTCGAACGACTCCCACGCCTCGCCCATCGCGAGGAAGAACCGCGCCATGCCCTGGTGCCCGCGCCAGGTGCCGCCGTAGGGCAGGGCGTCGGCCTGGTGGAGCACGACGTCCGGTGCGAAGAAGGGGGCCAGCAGGTCGAACGACGCCTTGCCGGGGCCTCCGGCGGCCAGGTACTCCGCCTCGGCCGCGTACATGCCGGTGAGGACGGTCACCGAGTCCGTGGGGGATGAAGGTCTCATGCCGCCAGTGTGGTCGGAGGGGACCGACCACGCTGGCGGCATTCGGACGTCGAGGTGCGGCACCGCCGGCACCCTCCCGACCGAACTCAGTCGGCCGGAGGCGGGGCGGTGGGGTCGACGGGGGTGAACGTGCCCAACCGCTGTTCGACGGCGGCGGCCGCCTGGAGGCAGAGGTCCTCCCGGTACATCCCGCCGATGATCTGAACCCCCTGGGGCAGCCCGTCGGCGACACCCACGGGCAGCGCCACGGACGGGGCGCCGACGAAGGTGCTCGCCCGGCACAGCCGTACGGCCCCCATGGTGCGGGCGTTGTCCTCGACGCTGCCGTGCATGGCGTCGGGGAAGGGGATCGGGTCGGTCGACACGGGGCCGAGGAGCAGCGGGTACCGCTCGAAGTGTCCGGCCCAGTCCCGCTGGATGCCCTGTCGGGCCGCGGTGAGCTGGAGATAGCCGTCGAGGCCGAGCGCCGGCTGCTCCCGCAGGGTGTGTTCGACGTGGCGTCGGCTGTCCTCGGTGAGCAGCTCCTTCAGTTGCGGCCAGGCGAGGCTGAACTCGGTGAATATCAGCCCCAGGTAGCCGTCGACGGCGTCGTCCAGCCGGGGGACCTCGACCTCGTGGACCTCGTAGCCGGCGTCCTCCAGCGTCGCGGCGGCCGTCTCGACGCCGGCGCGCACGGCGGGATCGACGCCGTGTCCGCCCGGGTCCATGACGACGCCGACGCGGATCGGACCCGCGGGCCGCGGGCCGTCCAGCGGCACCGGGACCGCGCGTGGGTCCTGCGGGTCGACTCCGGAGAGCGCCTCGTAGACGGCGCGCAGGTCGGCGACGGTGCGCGCGAGCGGCCCGTCCACCGGGAACAGTTGGGAGGAGAGCGTCGGGTCCTGCGGCCCGAGCCGGTGGTCCTGCGGGAACCTGCCGTAGCTGGGCTTGAGCGCGGTCACGCCGTTGAACGCGGCCGGCACGCGCAGCGAACCGCCCGAGTCGTTCCCGAGCCCGAGCGGGGCCATGCCGGTGGCGACCGCCACCCCGTCGCCGCCGCTGGTCCCGCCGGGGGTCCGGGCCGGGTCCCAGGGGTTGCGGGTCTCGCCGTAGAGGGTGCTGACGGTGTGCATGCCGGCGATCGTCATGTCGGGCAGGTTGGTCCGCCCGAGGGGGATCGCCCCGGCGGCGCGCAGCCGCCGTACCGGAGGGGCGTCGGCGGAGGGGACGAGCCCACGGAACCGGGGCACGCCGAAGGTGGTCGCCGATCCGGCGACATGAATGTTCTCCTTCACCGTGAACGGCACCCCTGCCAGCGGGCCGAGGCGCTCGCCGGCGGCGCGGCGCCGGTCGGTCTCCCGGGCGGCCTCGCGGGCGCTGTCGGCGAGGAGATTGGTGATCGCGTTCACCCGTGGGTTGACCACGGCGACGCGTGCGAGGTGCGCGTTGACGACGTCCAGCGCGCTGACGTCGCCGGCGGCGACGGCCCGGGCCAGTTCCGCCGCGCTCAGCTGCCACAATTCTGTATCCACAGTCGACTATGGATACAGACCTGTATCTGGATACGCAATCGAATATCGGATGGGGTGGAGGTTCGGATGACACCGAAGCGCATGACGCGGGAGGAGAGCCGGCGGCAGACGCGGGACCGCCTGCTGGAGGCCGCGGCCGAGCTGTTCGCCGAACGCGGCGTCAACGGAACGTCCGTCGAGCAGATCGCCGAGCGCGCCGGCTACAGCCGCGGGGCGTTCTACGGCAACTTCGAGGACAAGGACGAGGTGGTGCTGGAGCTGCTCGACCGGCGCACCCGGAGCGAGCTGCGCGAGGTGCGGGAGCTGGGCCGCGACGCGGAGTCGTTCGCGGACGTGTTGCAGGGGCTCCGGGCCTGGCACCGGGCCCGCGGCCGGCACGCCGCGGACTGGCTCGCCCTGCGTCTGGAGCTGTTCCTGCACGCGCGCCGCAACCCGGAGCTCCGGCAGCGGCTGGCGGAGCGTGAACTCCTCGCCCGCGGCGCCATCGCGGGCGGCATCGAGCAGGAGCTGGGCCGCCACGACGCCACGCCCCCCGCCGACCCCGCCTTCCTCGCGCTCATCGTGCACGCCCTGGAGGACGGCCTGCTGATCCAGCGGCAGCTGTGTCCCGACGAGATCGGTGACGAGGTGGTCGTCGACGCCGTCGAACTCCTCCTCAGATCATGGACCGCTTTGGCGGCGGACGACGCGCCCGACCGGCCCAGCCGAGGGTGAACACCTCGACGGCGCACACCCCACCCCGGCCCTCGCGTGCCACACGCGCTCGGGGATGATCGGGGTGGAAGGTGATCGAAGGTGAGCATGCGCACGGACAACCGCGGGCCGGCGGCGGCTGGAACGACTCGGCGGGAGGCCCGCGGCCGACCGAGGCTGTGGACGGTGCGGACGGTCCTGCTCTCCGCGGGTGTCCTCTTCTTCGAAGCGGCGCTGCTGGTGGTCGGCGTGACCTTCCTCGGCCTGGACGACGAGACGCCGATACCGCAGGACGACCCCGGTCTGCTGGTCGTCACGCTTCCCGTCCTGGCCTGCGTCGCCCTCCCCGCCGGGCTGCTGATGACGGTGACGGTGGTCCTGCCCGCGCTGGGTCTGGCCCGGCGACCGGGCGGGCGTCGGTGGGTCGTGCCGGCGGTCGCCGCGGCGGCGGCCCTGCCGCTCACCGTGCTGGTGAAGCGCTGGTGGGCCCTGTCCGTGACGCAGGCCCTGGTGTGCTGGTCGCTGCTCGCCCTGTGCGTCGCCACGGCGGCCGGCGCGGTCGCGCTGTCCCACCGCCACCTCCGTACGGGCCGCACCGCCTCCCTCCTCCGGCGGGGCTACGCGTACGGAAGCCTGGCCGTCCTGGCGGCCTGCGGGCTGGGTCTCGGGGCCCGGTCCGTGGGACTGATCGAGGAGTACCGTCCGCCCACCGTGGCCCGCCACGACCTGGTCGGCGCGTGGACCGACGACGAGGGCGGCCGGTTGCGCCTCGCCTCCGACGGCACGGCCGTCGCCGACCGCCTCCGGACCGAGGAGGAGGAGACCGTGGACGGTGCCTCCGACGCACGTCGGTGCACGGGAACCGGCACCTGGCTGTTCCAGTCGGCCACCGACCCGTGGGAGCAGTCGGTGCGGCTCGACATCGACGGCTGCGCCATGGAGTGGAACGTCGGCGGCACGGATCGGCGACCCGGGCTCAACCACGTCTACGGCGATCCGGACTCCCCGGACTGGTTCCGGCTCCGCCGCTGAACTCCCCCGCTCCGCCCGCGAGTCGCTCGACGCGCGGACGGCGGCGCACCCGGCGGCGGCCCGGGCTCCGCCGGTCACGCGGGGCGCCGCCCTCTGGCCGCGGAGCGCGGCGCCGGGGGACGATGGGGGCATGGCCAAGGGCGTGTTGTTCGACTTCTCCGGGACCCTGTTCCACATCGAGCCGGCACGGGAGTGGCTGCGCGCGGCGGCGGAGGAGGCCGGTCGCGTCCTCACGGAGGAGGAGCTCACGGCCTACGCCGAGCGGTTGGAGGCGGTCGGCGCCCAGCCCGGCGGGGTCCCGCCCCGGCGGCTGCCCGCCGAACTGGCCGAGCTGTGGCGGGAGCGCGACATGAGCGCCGGCCGACACCGCGCCGTCTATACCGCCCTCGCCCGAAGCGCCATGCCTCCCGCACCGGCGGCGTCGGCCCCCGTTCCGGATCTGACCGAGGCGCTGTACGAACGGCATCGCCGGCCGGCCGCCTGGCGGCCGTACCCGGACACCGCGAGCACCCTGACGGCCTTGCGCGGGCGCGGCGTCCCGGTCGCCGTCGTCAGCAACATCGGCTGGGACCCGCGCCCGGTCTTCCGCGCCCACGGCGTGTACCACCTCGTCGAGTCGTATGTGCTCTCGTACGAGCACGGGGTGGCGAAGCCCGACCCCGCGCTCTTCCAGGCGGCCTGCGACCGGCTCGGGCTGCCGCCGCACGAGGTGGTGATGGTCGGCGACAGCGCGCCGGCGGACGGCGGGGCCGCCGCCCTGGGCTGCGCGGTGCACCTGGTCGACGGCGTCCAGGTGGACCGGCGCCCGGACGCGTTGGCGGCGGTGCTCGATCTGGTGTGACCCGGCGCGCCGGCCGCGACGGCGCCGGGTCGCGCCATGGCGGCCTCGGCCGGGGCAGGTCGGGTCGGGGCAGGTCGGGTCGGGTCGGTTCGACCCCTGTCCGCCGCTCCCCCGCCCGGCCGGCCGTGCCCCGCGCGCGGGCGGTGGTCGTCCTACCCGGGGGCCGGGGCCTGGCGCGGCCGGCCCGGGTCATCGCGGTCGGCGGATGCCACCCGCACGGGGAGCAGGGCAGGGCGCTTGGCGGTGCGGTCGTCGCCGGAGGAGCGGCCGCGCACCCGTCTGACCAGCCAGGGGCCCAGGAAGGCGGCGGCCCAGCGCAGTTCGGCGACGGCCGCGTGCCGGCCGGTGGGGACCGGTGACTCCGGCGGAGGCAGCGGGTGCGTCCAGGAGTCGTCGCTGCCGGGCAGGGCCAGGGCGTGCGCGACGGCGGCGGCGATCCGCTGGTGGCCGAGCGGGCTGGCGTGCAGCCGGTCCGGGCTCCACAGGCGGGGGTCGCCGACGACGGGGTGGCGGTCGGTCGCGGCGAGGATGACGCCATGGCGCCGCGCGGCCCGGCGGATGCGTTCGTTGAGGGCGGTGACGCGGGAGCCGAGGGGGCGGGCGAGCGGGATCACCCTCCCGAGGTCGGGGAAGGTCACCGTGGCGACGTGGGCGCCCTGGGCGGTGAGCGCGGCGAACATCGCCTCCAGGTGGCCGGCGACGGCATCGGCGTCGAAGCGCGGGCGCAGCAGGTCGTTGACGCCGGCGACCACGGTGGCCAGGTCGGGGCGGAGGGCGAGGGCGGGCGCCAGTTGCTCGGCGTGCACCTGACCGGCCGTGCGACCGCGGACGGCGAGGTTGGCGTACCGCAGCTCGGGATGGTGGGTCGCCAGCTCGTCGGCGAGGCGGTCGGCCCATCCCCGCGGCCCGGTCGTGTCGTCGCCGTCGCCGAGGCCCTCCGTCTGGCTGTCGCCGAGCGCGACGTAGCGCAGATACCGCCGGTCAGTGTCGGGCATGGGCCGCCTGCCTCTCCGTCAGGAGCGCGGCCGTGCGCACGCACCAGTCGTGGTTTCCCCGCTCGAAGGCGAGGCCGCGCAGACAGGTCAGGTAGGGGCCGACGCGCTCGCCGTGGCGCAGGAACTCCTCCTCGGTGCGGTCGCCCCGCATGGTGTGCAGCAGCCGGCCGAGGAGCTCGATCTTGGCCTGGGCGAACGCGGCCCGCTCGGTGAGCTGCGCGATCACCGTCTCGACGGCGACGTGGTCGACGGCCTGGACCTTGACCATCAGGTCGTCGCGGATGAAGGAGGGCTTGGCGGCGCTCGCCGTGAAGCGCTCCAGCTCCTCCCGGCCCGCGCTCGTCACCGTGAAGAGGCGCTTGTTGGGCCGGGTGTCCTGGACGACCTCCCGGCCCGCGATCAGCCCGTCCCGCTCCAGTCGGGTCAGCTCCGCGTAGAGCTGCTGCGGGAGCGCGTGCCAGAAGTTCGCCACGCCGAGATCGAACGCCTTGGCCAGTTGGTACCCACTCAACTCCTCGTCCAGCAGGGCCGCCAGCACGGCGTGCCGCAAGGCCATCGGACCGCCTCCTCACTCGTCTGTGTCCGGCGCCTCTGTCCGGCGCCTCTGTCCATGGACACCTCCCGCATGATACTCAAGAAAGTGACTAGTCACATTCATGACTACGAGGAGCCCGACAGGGCACCCGAAGGAGGATCCCGTGACCACGGCACACCGCTTTCGCGCCGCAGTCCACGACCGCGACCTCGTCGCCCTCAAGGCCCTGTTCACCGAGGACATCCGCCTCTACAGCCCGGTGAGGTTCACGCCCTTCGAGGGGAGGCCCGCCGTGCTGGGCCTCTTCGGCGTCCTACTGCGCACCTTCGAGGACTTCCGCTACGTCGGAGAGCACTCCGGCACCTGCGAGACCGGCACCGACGGCACGCCGTCCGCGTCGGCGGCCCTCGTCTTCCGAACCGTCGTCGACGGGAGGCAGATTCACGGTGTGGACCTGCTGCACTTCGACGAGGACGCGAGGATCAAGGAGATCGCGGTGATGGTGCGCCCGCAGTCCGCCGTGCGGGCCCTGGGCGAGGCCGTCCTCGCCGGCCTGGTCGCCGACGGCCTCGCCCCGGCACCGGCGCCAGCGCCGGCGGAACGGTAGCGCGGCCTCGCATACACAAGCCCTGGGCGCTGCCCGGAAGGCGCGCTGAACCCGCGGTCGGCCGCGGGTTCAGCGGGTGCGTTCCACGCTCCACAGGGGCAGTCGGGCGAAGAAGGCCACGGCCTCCTCGCGCCAGTGCGGGCGCCAGGTGAGGGCTTCGGCACGGGCGGCCTCGGCGGTGCGGCGCATGTCGGCACGGAGTGCGGCGTCGACGCCGTGCCGCCGGGCGAGATCGCGGACGCGGTCGACGGTGTCGGGCGTGCACCGCGGGTCGCCCAGAGCGGTCTCCACCACGGCGCGCTCCGCACCGGTGGTGGCGGCCAGGATCGCGCGGACGGCATAACTTCGGCGCCCCGCGCGCAGATCGGCACCCACGGGCTTCCCGGTGGCCGCCGCGTCGCCGAAGAGGTCGAGGTAGTCGTCGCGCATCTGCCCGCAGATCCCCACCAGGGTCGCGTAGCGACGCAGCCGTCGATCGTGGCGGACCGGGTCCTCGCCGGCAGCCAGCAGGCCCAGCCGCAGCGGGGCGAGAACGGAGTACCGGGTCGACTTGTACTCGGTGACGGTGTGCAGCAGTTCCTCGTCGGGCAGCGGGTGGGCGTCGCGCTCCAGGTCGACGATCTGTCCCGTCACCGCTTCGGCGCCCGCGCTCAGCTGCACGTCCAGCATGGCCTGTCTCACCTCGGCCGGCACCGGGGCCTCCGCCAGTACGCGCAGCGACAGGAAGGCGGCGAGGTCCCCGGCCAGCAGTGCCAGGGCCAGCGCCGTCCGCTCGTCGTCCGGGAACTCCCGACGGTAGGCGTAGTACGTGGACGGACCGGCGCGGCGGGTGGGCGCGTCATCGATGATGTCGTCGTGGATGAGGCCGTGGGTCTGGAGCAGTTCGAGGCTCAGCGCCGCCTCCTCCAGCCCGGGCACCCGCTCCTCGGTCACCAGGCGTGCCGCCTCGTACAGCAGGGCGACGCGCATCCGCTTGCCCCCGCGGAGCGAGAGGTCCCGCAGCAACTCCAGACAGCGGGGGGTGAACCGGCTGAGCGGCGGGGTGTCGAGGCGGTCGGCCAGCGCGTCGAAGTACGCCGCGAAGCGGGCGTCGAACCGGGTTCGGTACCCGGCGGCCCGCTCCAGCGCGGCGGCCGCGATCGTGTCGTTCATGCGGGTAGCCTGCCAGCGGCCGCGTGCCCTCGGGCACGGGGGTCGAGGCCCGGACCCCTCGGGCACGGGGGCCGTGCGGTACGGCGCCCGGGTGCCGAGCCCGGGCGCGCACACGTCGGGTTTCAGGAGCGGTCGGGCCAGGCCGGCGAGGCATGACCGCCCCTCACCTCCCGGGCCGGCATTCGCCGCCAAAGCAAAAAGGATCCCTCCCCCTGAACAGGGGGAGGGATCCTCGATGGAGCGCCGAGCAGGCCTTGCACCTACATCTCTCGTTTGGAGACGAGCATCTTTCCTTAGACGACCGACGCATCAACCCCCGCCCCGCGGGGGCGGCGTTGCAAGATCTACTCTACCCCATGCCCGAGGTGCCGGACGCTCAGGCCAGTTCGGCCTGGTCGGCCGCCGCCGTGCCGTGGGCCCAGCCGTCGGCGTCGCGGCACCTGAGGCGGTGGGCGGTGGTGTCGGGGAACATCCGCGCGGCGGCGTCGGCCACCGCCACCTCGCGGGCGGCGAGTACGGGCAGCACGCCGCGCGGCGTGGCGCCGGACTCGTGCACGGCCTCCTCGGTGGCCTGCCGGGTGGCGGCGGCGAGACGCTCGCGGACGCGGCCCGCGTAGGCGATGAGGAAGGACTCGCGGAAGTGCCGGGTGCGGCGGGCGCGGCCGCGGGCGTGGTGCCGGTCGGCGTCCCGGTTCATCGCGGTCGTCGCCTGGAGGAGCAGCGAGGTGTAGAGGAGTTCGACGAGCTCCAGGTCGGCGTCGAAGCCGACCACCGTGGAGAAGCCCAGCTCGCTCGCCCAGACCGCCTGGCACCGGTTGGCCTCGGCCACGGCGTCGAGCAGCAGCGCCTTGGCCGATTCGTACGGGGCCTCGACGCCGATCCGGCAGGCGCCGGGGCCCTCCCCGGCGTCCGCGCCGAGGAGCGCCGCGTCGATGCTGTAGCGGGCCATGAGCTCCTGCGCCTTGGCGGACAGGGCCTCGGCCTCCTCGGGGTAGGAGGTGGACTCGGCCTTGGCGAGCAGGGCGCGGACCCGACCGAGCATGCGGGGTTCGGCTCCCGCCCGCGGTGCGGCCCGCCGCGCCAGGGGCTCGATCCGCGGCAGCCGCCCGATCGACCGCAGCGCGGCCAGGGCGCAGCCCGCCGTCTCGAACCGGCTCGCGCGGCGCTCGCGGCGGCCGAACGCCTCCAGGTACCCGTCGTCCCCGTCCCACCACACCCGCGCGTCGAGCTCGCCGAGCTGTGCGGTCCAGCGGGTGTCCGTACGGGCGGCGGGGGCCCGTCGCGCCTCGGCGGCGATCATGTCGACGACGAAGCGGGTCCGGTCGGCGACGCCTTCGCGCCGTACGATCCGTTCCAGGTCGGCCGGTTGCCAGCCGCCGTCCCAGCAGCGTCGCACCCGGCGCTCGGCGGCGGCGACCAGGGCACGGCTCACCGCCTCCCAGCCCGCGGGGGCGGCGGTGAGGGTGGAGGCACCGGCGTCGAGCGCGTCGTCGAGGCCGGCGTCCGGCGCGACGGTGACGGCGTGCAGGACGGCCTCCACCGTCTGCGCGGCCTCCGCCGGACGCTCTCCTCCACGCCCCTGCCCCCGCCGGCGCTGGCCTTCCCCACGCTCGCCCACGTCGCCTCTCTCCTGCCGTTCCCTGTCGCCGATGCGAGGACCATTGTCCCGCGCCCGTGTCCCGCGCCCGGTCGGCGGCCCCGGCCCGGCTCCGCACCGGCCTCCGCACGGCTGGCGGAATTTCCCGACCCTCGGGCGCGGCCCCGTACCCCGCCCACCGAAATCGGCAAGGGCGGGCGGACGGCGGCATTCGGGTGTTCTCGCGTTATTCCGGGACCCTTCCGACTTCCCTGAAACTCGACGCACAACATGCCCTGGCGCACCAAAGCCACAGCGATGAACTCGAACCCTTCCCCACCCTGCGACCGCGGCCGGAATAGCCGAGGACCACCCCCTTTCACGCCTTGCCGGGCCCGGAAATGGGACTCGTGGATTCGAGGCGCCTTCTAGTGGTGCTCGACACCTTTCCTGGAGGGTACAGCTAGGATTCTCGGGCTTCAGCACCCCCGTGAAAACCCTCCCTCACAGCTCGGAATGGAAGTAGGACTTCGGCACCTCACGCCGATTAATTCTTTGCCTACCCTGGCCACTGTTTTGCGGGAGCACCCATGAACACCGCTTTGGATTTCCCCGACTTTCTCATCGGCATCAGTCCCTTCGGCGAACCGGACGCCAGGCTCGTCGCGGCGTTCAGCAGTGCCGGGGGGCTCGGCGTGCTCGACCTCGGAACCGGGGACCGGCGGGCCCGGGGGGCGTTGGAGCAGGTCCGCCGCTGGACGGCGGGGCGTCGGTACGGGGTCCGGGTGGGCGCGGGCTGCCGGCTGACCCACGAGGACCTCACCGTGGGTCTCGCCGCGGACGAGAACGCCCCGGACACCGTGGTGCTCGGCGTGGACGCGGGGTGGTCGGCGCACGCCCTGATCGGCCGGCACCGGGTGCTGGCGGAGGTGACCGGCCTGGAGGAGGCGGTGGCGGCGGTACGGGCCGGGGTGGACGGCCTGATCGCCCGAGGCGGCGAGAGCGGCGGGCGCGTCGGGCGGCTGGGGACGTTCGTGCTCCTCCAACAGTTACTCGGCGCGGCCGAGGTGTCCGTCCCGGTCTGGGCCTGCGGCGGCATCGGCCCGCGGACCGCCGCGGCCGCCGTCGCCGGCGGGGCGGCCGGAGTCGTGGTGGACAGCCAGCTGGCGCTGCTCGCCGAGTCCGGCGTCGCCGCGGAGACGGCCGCCGCGCTCCGTTCCCTGGACGGCTCGGAGACGGTCGTCGTCGACGGTCGCCGCGGACTACGTCGGCGCGGCGCCCCGCCGACACGGGCCGCGACGAGCGCCGACGGCGTCCGGACGGACCCCGACGCGAAAGACCCCGCCGCGAAGGGCGACGCCCCGGAGGACCCCGCCGGGAAGGTCGTCGACGGCCCGAACGACACCGCCGCGCACGACGTCCACCCGCAGGACGACGCCGCGACGGCCGATCGGCCCGCCGCCCGGGAGGACGGGGAGGACCGGCTGCTGCCCGTGGGCCAGGACGGCTTCCTGGCCGCTCGTTTCGCCGCCCACTGGCACACCGTCGGCCGGACGGTCCAGGCCCTCACGGAGGCCGTCCGGGACTGCCGCCACACCGCGCCGGCCCAGGCGGCGCTGCGCCCCGGTGCGGCGATCTGCGACACGCTCGGGACCCGGCTGCCACTCGCCCAGGGCCCCATGACCCGGGTGAGCGACCAGGCGGGCTTCGCCTCCGCCGTGGCGGGGGAGGGCGCGCTGCCGTTCATCGCCTTGGCCCTGGCCGGCCCCGAGCAGTCGCGTGCGCTGCTGCGCGAGGCCGAGGCGGCACTGGCCGGGCGGCCCTGGGGGGTCGGGGTCCTCGGGTTCGCCCCGGAGGAGGTCCGAAGCGCGCAGCTCGAAGCCATCCGCGAGGTGCGCCCGAGCCACGCCGTCATCGCGGGCGGACGGCCCTCGCAGGCCAAGGCCCTGGAGCGGGACGGCATCACCACGTTCCTGCACGTCCCCTCGCCCGGGCTGTTGCGCCAGTTCCTGCGGGCCGGCGCCCGTCGGTTCGTCTTCGAAGGCGCCGAGTGCGGCGGGCACGTGGGTCCGCGCAACAGCTTCCCGCTGTGGGAGGCCCAGATGGCGGTGATCGAGGACTTCCTGGACGAGCAGGACGCCGGCACGGGAGCGAGCGCGGGCACCGGTCCGGGCGTGGGCACCGGCCCGTACGCCGACGCGGGCCCGGGTGGGGGCGCCGGGGCACCGGGCCGTATCGAGGTCTTCTTCGCCGGCGGCGTGCACGACGAGCGGTCGGCCGCCATGATCGCGGCGCTCGCGGCGCCGCTGACCCGACGCGGCGTCGCCGTCGGTCTGCTGATGGGAACCGCGTACCTGTTCACCGAGGAGGCCGTCGAGCACGGTGCCATCCAGCCGCTGTTCCAGCGTCAGGTGGTGGGGGCGCGGTGCACCACGCTGCTGGAGACCGCGCCCGGCCATGCCACCCGGTGCGTGCCCAACCCCTTCACCGAGGGCTTCCACGCCGTCAAGGAACGGCTGCACGCCCAGGGCGTGCCGGCCCGGCAGCGCTGGGAGGACCTGGAGCGGCTGAACGTGGGTCGGCTGCGGATCGCCAGCAAGGGCGTCGAGCGCGGCCCCGACGGCGAGCTGCTCCCGGTCGGCGAGGACCGCCAGCTCGACGAGGGCGTGTTCATGGCCGGTGACGTGGTGGCGCTGCGCTCGACCGTCACCACCGTCGACGCCCTGCACCGCTCGGTCACCTCGGGCGCCGCGGACCTCCTCGACCGGCGCGCCGCGGAGTTGCGCGAACTCCTGGGCGCGGACGCGACCCTCGACAGCGCCGAGCCGACGCCCCCGCGGCCATTGGACGTGGCGGTCATCGGCCTGGCCTGCATGTTCCCCAAGGCCCCCGACCTGGCCACCTTCTGGGCCAATGTGCTCGACGGCGTCGACGCGGTCACCGAGGTGCCGGCCGACCGATGGGACCCCGCGGTCCACTACCGCGCGCCCGACGGAGCGGGTGCCCGCGGCGGCGACGGCGCCACCACGGTCTCCCGCTGGGGCGGCTTCCTGCCCCGGATCCCCTTCGACCCGCTCCGCTTCGGCATCCCACCGGCCTCCCTGGGCAGCATCGAGCCGGTGCAGCTGCTCGCGCTAGAGGCGGCTCGGCGCGCCCTCGAGGACGCCGGGTACGGCGACCGCGAGGGTCGGGCGTTCGACCGGGCCCGCACCTCCGTGGTCTTCGGTGCCGAGGCGGGCAGCGACCTCTCCAACGCCCGCACGCTCCACGCGGTGCTCCCCTCCTATCTCGACACGGTCCCCCCGGGCCTGGCGGAGCAACTGCCTCCGCTCACCGAGGACTCCTTCCCCGGCATGCTGGCCAACGTCATCTCCGGCCGGATCGCCAACCGGCTCGACCTCGGCGGCGCCAACTACACCGTGGACGCGGCCTGCGCCTCCTCGCTGGCCGCCGTCGACGTCGCCTGCAAGGAGCTGGCCACCGGCACCAGCGACCTGGTGCTGTGCGGCGGCGCCGATCTGCACAACGGCATCACCGACTACGTGTACTTCTCCTCGGTGCACGCGCTCTCCGCGACCGGCCGGTGCCGCTCCTTCGACCAGGCGGCGGACGGGATCGCGCTCGGCGAGGGGGTGGCCTGCGCGGTGCTCAAGCGGCTGGCCGACGCCGAACGGGACGGCGACCGCGTCTACGCCGTGATCAAGGGCGTGGGCAGCTCCAGCGACGGCCGGTCGCTCGGGCTGACCGCGCCCCGGCCGGAGGGCCAGCGGTCCGCCCTGGAGCGGGCCTACCGCAACGCCGGCGTCTCGCCCGCCGACGTCGGCCTGATCGAAGCGCACGGCACGGGCACCGCCGTGGGCGACCGCACCGAACTGTCCGTCCTGGAGGCGGTGTTCACCGCGGCGGGGGCCACGCCTGCCGGTTGTGCGCTGGGGTCGGTCAAATCGCAGATCGGACACACCAAGTGCGCGGCGGGCCTGGCCGGCCTGGTGAAGACGGCGTTGGCGCTGCACACCGGCGTCAAGCCGCCCACGGTCCACCTCGAGCGCCCGAACTCCGCATGGGAGCGGGAGAGCAGCCCCTTCGTCTTCCACGCCGAACCCCGGCCCTGGGCGGCGCCGCCCGCCGAACGGGTCGCGGGGATCAGCGCGTTCGGCTTCGGCGGCACCAACTTCCATGTGGTCCTCAGCGCGCACGGGCGGGGCGCGCCCCCGGCGCACGGCCTGGACGCCTGGCCCGCCGAGCTCTTCGTCTTCCGGGGCGCCGACCGCGCCGCGGCCCTCCGCGGGGTCGACGAGATGCTCCGGCTGACCGCGGCGAACGACGCCGCCGGCCGGCCGTGGCGGCTGCGCGACCTCGCGCTGACGGCTTCGCGCCGCGCCGCGGCCGGCCACGGGCCGGCGCAGGTGGCCCTGGTCGCCGAGGACCTCGACGGCCTGGACCGGCGGCTGCGCCGGGCGCTGGCGGGTGAGGCCGAACCGGGGGCGGGAGTCCACCTGGCCGACCCGGAGGTGGCCGCCGGCGGGCGACCGGAGCCGGGCCGGCTCGCCTTCCTCTTCCCCGGCCAGGGGAGCCAGCGCACCGGGATGTTCGCCGACCTCTTCGTCGCCTTCCCCGAGCTCCACCGCTATCTCGAACTCGACCCCGCCCTCGCCGCGGTGCTCTATCCCCCCGCCGCCTTCGACAAGGCCGAGCGGGCACGGCAGCGGGAGCGCCTGACCGACACCCGGGCGGCGCAGCCGGCGCTGGGCGTCGTGGGCCTCGCCGCGTACTCCCTGCTGCGCGCCGCCGGTCTCGACCCGGACATGGGAGCCGGACACAGCTACGGGGAGCTGGTGGCGCTGTGCGCGGCGGGCGCCATGGACGCGCGCACCCTGCTTCGGCTCAGCGCCGAGCGGGCGGCGGCCGTCCACGACGCCGCCGCGGACGCCCCCGAGGGGCCCGGCACCATGGCCGCGGTGACGGCCGGGCACGAGGAGGTGGAGCGGGCGCTGAAGGAGACCGAGTGGGCCGACCGGGTCGTCGTGGCGAACCACAACGCCCCCGGGCAGACCGTGATCTCCGGGCCGGTGGCCGCGGTGGACGCCGCCGTGGGCGCGCTGCGCGCCGCCGGGCACTCGGCCCGGCGGATCGCGGTGGCCTGCGCCTTCCACAGCCCGTTGGTGGCCGCGGCCGGCGATCGCTTCGCGGCGGCGCTGGCGGGGTGGCCGCTGCGCGCCCCGGAGTTCCCGGTGTGGGCCAACCGTACGGCCGCCGAGCACGGCGCGGATCCGGAGTCGCTGCGCGCGGAGCTGGCCGCGCAGATCGGGGCGCCGGTCCGCTTCGCCGAGCAGATCGAGGACATGTACGACGCCGGCGCCCGGGTCTTCGTCGAGGTGGGGCCGGGCGCCGTGCTCACCCGGCTGGTCGGGGAGATCCTCGACGGCCGGCCGCATCGGGCCGTCGCCGTCGAACGGCGGGCGGCGGGCAGCGGCCTGGCCGGGCTGCTCGACGCCCTGGCCCGGCTCGCGGTCGCCGGCTTGCCCGTGCGCACCGACTGGATGTTCCGGGCTCGTGACGCGGTCGAGGCCGACGCCGCCGCGCCGCCGCGACGGCCGGGCTGGTCGGTCGACGGGCATCTGGTCCGCACCGCGGACGGCGCCGTGATCCCGGGCGCGCTGGCGCCGCCGCGGCGCGTCGCCGAACCGGTGGTGGCCGCGCCCCCGGCGGGCGGGCCGCAGCGGAGCACGGACGAGCTGCTCCTCGAGTTCCTGAGGACCAGCAGGGACCTGGTCGCCACCCAGCGCGACGTCCTGCTGAGCTACCTGGGCGCCGCGGCCGGCGGACGGATCCCGGCACCCCTCCCGCCCGTGCCGGCGCCGGGAGCGGCCGCGGTGGCCTTCGCCCCCGGGCTGCTCCCAGGCGTCGCCACGCCGCTCACGGCCGCCGTGGCGCCGACGGCACCGGCGACCGCCGCCCCGTTCGCGCCCTTCACTCCCTTCGCGCCCACGGCGGCACCGGAAGGCGCGGATCCCGTCCCGCGTCCCGGAGGCGCCCCGTCCCCGGCGGTCGCCGCCGCTCCGGCGGCCCTCACCGAGGCGGACGTGCTGCGGGTGGTGTCGGAGGTCATCAGCGAACGCACCGGCTACCCGGTGGACATGATCGAACCGGATCTGGACCTGGAGGCGGACCTGAGCGTCGACTCCATCAAGCGGGCCGAGATCGCGGGTGAGTTCGCGCGCCGGCTGGGCGTGGGCGGTGAGGGCGGCGCGGACGTTCCGGACGACGGGGAGCTGGAGGAGCTGGCCCGGGCCCGTACCGCGGCCGCCGCCGCGGCGTGGCTGTCCGGGCGACTCGCGGCCGGCGCGCCACCGGGCACCCATGACGGCGCGTCATCGGCCACCGCTCACGAGGGGGCACCGGCCACCGACCACGGGACGCTGATGCCACCGGCCACCGACCAGTGGGCGCCGCCGGCCGCCGACCACCCCGTGCCGCCGGCCGCCGATCCTCCAGGGGCGCGAGTCGCGCCCCTCGCATCGAACGCGTCGGTCGCGACCATCGCGACGGTCGCGTCGGTCACATCGGTCGTGTCCACCGCGTCAGCCGCGCCGGCCGCCTCGATCCCGGCGCACGCGTCGACCGCGGCGGCCCCACCCTCGACGCCGCCGGGTGACGCTCCTCGCCGGATGCGGCTCCACCCGGTGCCGCTCGGCGACCGCGCCGCGGACCCCGCCCGCCTGGCGGGCAGGCGCTTCGCGCTGCTGGGGGGCGGGGACGTCGCCCGCGCGCTGGTCGCGCGGCTCGCGGAGTTCGAGGCGGAGGCCGTGGCCCTGGAGGCGGGGCACCTGCTCACCGAGCGGGACGGCGCGGTGGACGGGGTGGTGCTCCTCTGCGCGCTGGCCGACACCGAACCCGGTGCCGACACCGACGCCGGCGTCGCCACCCACCCACCGGTCCTCCCCGAGGCCTTCCCCGTGCTCCAGGCCGCCCTGCGGCAGCGGCCGGGCCGGCTGCTGGCCGCCCGGACCGCCGACAACCCGCTCGACGTCCGCGCGGCCGGTCTGCACGGGCTGTTCCGCTCCGTGTCCAGGGAGTACCCGAAGACCCTCGCGAGAGTGGTGGACCTGCCCGGCCGCGCGTCGGCGGACACCCTCGCGGAGATGCTGCTGGCCGAGCTCTCGACCGAGGACGAGGACGCGCCGGTGGTGCTGCGGACCGGGGCGGGCCGGGCGGGACTGGAGCTGCGGGAGGAGCCGCTGGCGGGCCTGGCCGTCTCCGGCGCCGGCCCGGCCGGCGACGGAGCCGCGGAGGCCGCGGCCGTCGGGCTGGACCGCGACGCGGTGGTCGTGCTGGTCGGCGGGGCGCGGGGCATCACCGCCCAGTTCGCCCTCGCCCTCGCGTCCGCCGCGCGGTGCCGCGTCGAGCTGATCGGTCGCACCCCCGAGCCCGTCGGCCCCGAGGATCCGACCACCGCCGGGGCCGCCGACCAGGCGTCGCTGCGCGCGGTCCTGGCCGCGCGGGGCGGCCTGTCTCCGGCGGAGGTCCAGCGGGAGAGCGCACGCGTGCTGGCAGGACGCGAGGTCGCCGCCACCCTCGCCGAGTTGCGGGCGCGGACCGGCCGGGCGCGGTACCGCGCGGTGGACGTACGGGACGGTGACGCGGTGCGTCGGGCGGTGGCGGAGATCCACGCCGAGCACGGGCGGCTCGACGGCGTCGTCTACGGAGCGGGGGTGATCGAGGACCGGCTGCTCCTGGAGAAGTCCGCCGAGTCCTTCCGGCGGGTGTACGGCACCAAGGTGGACGGTGCCGCCGCGCTGCTGGACGCCCTGGAGGAGCGGGCCGTCCACCCGGCCTTCGTGGTGCTCTTCGGGAGCATCGCCGCCGTGCTCGGCAACCGGGGGCAGGCCGACTACGCGGCCGCCAACGACGCGTTGGAGGCGCTCGGCACGCGCTGGTCGCTCCGCACCGGCGGCCGGGCGCTGACCGTCCACTGGGGCCCGTGGGCGCCCGCCGCGGAACACGCGGGGATGGTCAGCCCGGAGCTGGGGCGCGCCTACGCCCGGCGCGGTGTCCGGCTCGTCGACCCGGAGGAGGGGACGCTCGCCCTGCTGCGCGAGCTCGCCTGGGGTGACGAGCGCTCCCGCTCCGTCGTCTACACCGCGTCGGGCTGGTGAGCCATGACGGACGAGCGGTTTCCGCCGATCGCCATCGTCGGGATGGCGGTGCTGCTGCCGGGCGCCCCCGACCTGGCGACGTACTGGCGGAACCTGGTGGCCGGCACGGACGCGATCAGCGAGGTGCCGGCCGGGCGGTGGGACGCGGACTTCTACCATCCGAACGGCGACCGGGGGCCCGACCGCGTGTACTGCCGGCGGGGCGGGTTCGTGGACGAGTTCGCCGCGGTGGACGTGACCCGGTTCGGCATCATGCCGGCGTCGGTGCCCGGCACCGAACCCGACCAGCTGATCGCGCTGGACGTGGCGGCCGCCGCCATCGCCGACGCGGGCGGCGAGGAGCGGCTGCCCGAGCGGCACCGGATCGGCGTGGTGCTGGGCCGGGGCGGCTACGCCGGGGCCGGGCTGGTGCGGCTGGACCAGCGGGTGCGCACCGCCCGTCAACTCGTCCGCACCCTCGGGGAGCTGATGCCCGATCTACGGCCGGACCAGTTGGAGCGGGTCCGGGCCGCCTTCACCGACCGGCTGGGCCCGGACAGCCCCGAGTCCGCCATCGGGCTGGTGCCCAACCTCGCCGCTTCCCGGATCGCCAACCGGCTCGATCTGCGCGGCCCCGCCTACACGGTGGACGCCGCCTGCGCCTCCTCACTGGTGGCGATCGACCAGGCGGCGGTGGAGCTCGCCGCCGGCCGTTGCGACGTCATGCTGGCCGGGGGCGTGCACCACTGCCACGACATCACCCTGTGGAGCGTCTTCACGCAGCTGCGGGCGCTCTCCCCGAGCCAGCGCATCCGCCCCTTCCACCGGGAGGCCGACGGCATCCTGATCGGCGAGGGCACGGGCGTGGTGGTCCTCAAGCGGCTGGCCGACGCGGAGCGGGACGGGGACGGGATCTACGCGGTCATCCGCGGCACCGGGGTCTCCAGCGACGGCCGCACCTCGAGCCTGGCCAACCCGGACCCGGGGGGTCAGGTGCTGGCGGTGCGGCAGGCGTGGCGTGCGGCCGGGCTGGACCCGCGCGAGCCGCGCTCCGTGGGGCTGGTGGAGGCGCACGGCACCGCGACCCCCGCCGGTGACGCGGCCGAACTCGCCACGCTCGCCGAGGTGTTCGGCCCCGGGAGCGAGCGGGACGACGGCGCGGCGGCCGTGCTCGGCTCGGTGAAGTCGATGATCGGCCACGCGATGCCGGCCGCCGGCGTGGCCAGCCTGGTCAAGGCGGCCCTGGCCGTGCACCACGGGATGCTGCTGCCGACGCTCCACTGCGATGACCCGCACCCCGCGTTGGCCGCCACGCGCTTCCGCACGCTCGACGCGGCGCGGCCGTGGGAGTGCGACGAGGGCCGGCCCGTACGTCGCGCGGCGGTGAACGCCTTCGGCTTCGGGGGGATCAACGCGCATGTGGTGCTGGAGCAGGCGCCCCAGCCGGCGCGCCGGGCGCGGTCGCGCCCGCTCGCCGTGTCCGAGCCGGAGCGGGTGCTGGCGCTGGCCGCCGAGACCGCCGACGAGCTCGCCGAGGTGCTGGCGGCGGACGACTCCACGGTGCTGGCCGCCCCGCGGGGCGACGGCCCGGTCCGGCTCGGCGTCGTGGCCCCCACCGGCCGGCGGCTGGCCCTGGCCCGGCGTATGGTGGCCGCCGGACTTCCGTGGCGCGGCCGCAACGACCTCTGGTTCGCCCCCGCTCCGCTGCTGGGCGGGGCCGCCCCCGGCGGGCTGGCCTTCGTCTTCCCGGGCCTGGAGGGCGAGTTCGAGCCCCGCGTGGACGGCGTCGCGGAGCACTTCCGGCTGCCGTCCGAAGCGGGCGTCGGCCGTGACGGGCGGGTGCGGGTCGGCGACGTGGGACGGCACGCGGTCGAGGTGTTCGCCGTCGGCCGGCTGCTGGACGGCGCTCTGCGGCGGATGGGGGTGACGCCGGACGCGGTGGCCGGGCACAGCGTCGGGGAGTGGAACGCGATGGCGATGGCCGGCATGTACGCGCGCGAGGCCGTCGACCGGTTCCTGGACACCCACCGGCCGGACGAACTCCGTGTGCCCGGTGTGGACTTCGCGGTGCTGGGCACCTCCGCCCGGCGGGTGCGGGCCGCGCTGCGGGAGCGGTCCGAGGAGCGGGTGGTGCTCTCCCACGACAACGCGCCCACCCAGGCGATCGTGTGCGGTCCGCGGGAGCCGGTGCGGGAGTTCGTCGCGTCGCTGCGTGCCGAGGGGGTGATCGCCCAGGTGCTGCCGTTCCAGTCGGGCTTCCACACGCCGATGCTGGCCCCCTATCTGGCCCCGATCGCCGCCCAGGCCGAACGGTTCGAGCTTTTCCCCCCCGAGGTGCCCGTCTGGTCGGGCACGACCGCCTCGCCCTTCCCCGAGTCCCCGGAGCGGGTGCGCGCGCTGTTCGTGCGGCACCTGCTGGAGCCGGTGCGCTTCCGGCCGTTGGTGGAGGCCATGTACGAGGCGGGCTTCCGGGTGTTCGTGCAGCTCGGCGCCGGTCAGCTGGCCGCGCTCATCGGCGACACGCTCGACGGCAGGGAGCACCTCGCGGTGGCCGCCACCTCGCCGCGCCGCGACGGCGTCGCCCAGCTGCGACGGGTGGCCACGGCCCTGTGGACGCACGGCGCCTCCGTCGACCCGACGCTGCCGCCCGTCGCCGCCCCGGGGCGCGCTCCGAGGCGGACCGCCGCGGCGGCGCGACCGCCGGCCCGGCTCTCCCTCGACAGCGCGCTGGTGTCCCTGGAGGAGCCCGAGCTGGCCGAGCTGCGCCGCGAGCTGGCCCCGGCCCGTACGGCCGCCGCCGAGGCCGCCACGCCGCCCGGACCGGCGGCCTCGACCGGGCGGGACGTCGCCTTCGATCCGGCCGCCCGGCTGGACGCGATGGCCGGGCGCTTCCCGCTGGCCGCCGAGCTCGGGGCGCTGCTGCGGGAGACCGCGGACAGCGCCGCGGAGCTGCTCACGGCGGGGGCGGCGCGCCGCTCCCCCGGTACCACCCTGCGGGTCTCCACGCAGACGATGCCGTACCTGTTGGACCACTGCTTCTTCCACCAGCGCCCCGGCTGGCCCGATCTGGAGGACCGCCGTCCGGTGGTGCCGGCCACCACCATCGTCCAGCACCTCATGGACGCGGCGGAGCGGGCCGTCCCGGGGACACGGGCGGTGGCGGTGCGCCACGCGCGCTTCAACCAGTGGGTGACCGCCGCCACCCCCGTCGACGTGCCCATCACCGTCCGGCCGTCGCCGGGCGCGCCCGGCAGTTACGACCTGGCCTTCGGGTCCCATGCGCAGGGCACGGTGGAGCTCGCCGCGGGGTATCCGCCGGCCCCGGCCCCGTGGTGCGCGGACCCGGCCACCGAGCGGGTCCCCGCCCACACGGCGAAGGAGCTGTACAGCGAGCGCTGGATGTTCCACGGCCCCGCCTTCCAAGGGGTCTCGGAGCTCACGGCGATCGGCGACCGGCACGTCCGCGGGGTGATCATCGCCCCGGCCGCGCCCGGTGCGCTGCTCGACAACGTCGGCCATCTGGTCGGCTACTGGATCGTCGCGGCGCGCACCGAGCGGACCTCGGTGCTCCCCGTCGGCCTGCGGCACGTCCGCGTCTTCGGTCCGCCGCCGCGCCCCGGCACCACGGTGCGGTGCCTGGTCCGGATCGCCTCGCTGACCGACACCGTGCTGGAGGCCGACGCCCAACTCGTCGTCGACGGCCGGGTCTGGGTGGAGCTCGCCGGCTGGCAGGACCGGCGCTTCGACAGCATGCCGGAGACCAAGGTGGTGGAGCGGTTCCCGGAGCGTCACACGCTGTCCCGACGGCAGCCGGGCGGATGGGTGCTGCTGCACGAGTGGTGGCGGGACGCCGCCTCCCGCGACCTGGTGATGCGCAACCACCTGGGGCGGGCGGAGCGGCTGGCGTTCGAGCGGCAGCCGCCGCGGGGGCGTCGGCAGTGGCTGTTGGGGCGGATCGCCGTCAAGGACGCCGTGCGGCAGTGGCTGTGGACCCGCGGGGAGGGGCCGGTCTTCCCCGCCGAGATCTGCGTCGAGAACGACGCGTCCGGGCGGCCGTACGTCACCGGGGTGCACGGCCGCCGGCTGCCGGCGCTGGACGTCACGCTGTCGCACCGCGCCGAGACGGGGGTGGCCCTGGTGCGGCCCGGTGCCCGGCCGGGGCGCGGTGGAGTCGGGATCGACGTCGAGCAGGTCGTCGAGCGTCCGGCGCAGGCCCGGACCGTCGCGCTGGGCCCGGCCGAGCGCGAGCTGCTCGCCGCGACGTGCGCGGAGCGGGGCGAGCCGGAGGATGTGTGGTTCACCCGGTTCTGGGCGGCGAAGGAGGCCGTGTCCAAGGCGGAGGGGACCGGACTGCGGGGCCGCCCCCGGGACTTCGCCGTCGTCGCCGCCGGCCCGGACGAGCTGCGGGTGGAGGTCGACGGCCGCTCGTACCGCGTGTGCTGCCGAGTCCTCGGCAACCCGGCGGGGCTCCCGGAGCGGGAGTACGTCGTGGCGTGGACGACGGAACCGGAGGAGGAGTAGCGAGGGCGTCCGCGCGCGGGGCCGTACCAGGCACACCAGACCCATGGAGAAGTCGGAAGGAGAGGACGCTGTGAACAGCAATCAGGTGCAGGCGCCGGGCCTCGATACCGAGGCCGGTGTGTTCGAGGAGGTCCTCGACATGCTCGAGGAGCTCCTCGGCGGGTACGCGTTCGACCGGGCGGAGATCACCATGGACACCGAGCTCTCCAACGATCTGGACCTGGAGAGCTTCGACCTGGTCACCCTCGGCGGCCTGTTGTCCGCGCGCTTCGGCGAGCGGGTGAACTTCGCCGAGTTCCTCGCCGAGATCGACCTCGAGCGCGTCATCCGGCTCACGGTCGGCGACGTCGTCGGCCGCGTCACATCCCGGCTGTCGGCCCCCGAGGAGTGCTGAGTCATGGCGGTCATCAGCGCCGAGGGCGTCGAGCTGAACGTGGAGCGGCTGGCGGCCCGCAGGGGGACCACGGACCCGCCGACCGTGGTCTTCATCCACGGCATGCTCATCGACACGCTCGTCAGCGGCTATCTCACCCTGGGGCCGACCCTCGCCGCCGCGGGGTTCGACGTGGTCATGTACGACCAGCGGGGACACGGCCGCAGTGAGCGGCTGCCCAGCGGGTACACGCTGGACGACTTCGTCGGGGACCTCGACGTCGTGCTCGACCGGCTGGCGGTGTCGGGGCCGGTGCATCTGGTCGGCCACTCCTTCGGCGGCACCATCGCCTTCCACTACGCCGCGCGCCGACCGGACCGGGTGGCCACCGTCTCGGTGATCGAGTCGGAGCCGGCGACCGACGGCTGGTCCCGCAAGATGGCGCTCGCCCTGCCGACCGCGGCGGTGGAGTTCGCCCGCGGCGACTTCCAGCAGTGGGTGAAGGAGGAGCACAGCGCCTACATGGCCCAGCGGGTGAAGGCCGCGTCGCACCTGCTGAACACCAGCACCGTGGCCCAGGACATCCCCGCCAGCCGGGTGCTGGACCAGGAGCACCTGCGGTCCCTGCGCTGCCCCGTCCTGGCCATCTACGGCAGCGAATCGGAGCTGGCGGACCAGGAGCCGTGGCTGAAGTCGCTCATCAGCACCTGCCGTACCGTCGTGGTGCCGGACCAGCAGCACTGGGTGCTGCTGGCCCATCCGAGGATGGTGTGCGACCTGATCATCGGCTGGGTCCGCGAGCACCACCGGGCCCGGCCGGGGGAGGGCGGCGGGCGGTGAGCGGCTTCCTGTTCGTGGTGCCGCCGCTGGTGGGCCATGTCAACCCCACGCTGGGCGTCGCGGCGGAGCTGGTCCGGCGCGGCCACCGGGTGGCCTGGGCGGGGCCGCCGCGGATCGTCGGCCCGCTGGTCGGCCGGGATGCGCGGGTGTTCCCGTGCGCCGGCAGGGCGCCGGACGACCCCGGGATGGCGCGGCCGCCGACCCTCCGCGGCGCCGCGGCGCTGAAGTATCTCTGGGAGCGCTATCTGGGGCCGCTGGCGGAGGAGATGGCGCCCGGCGTCCTACGGGCGGTGGAGGAGTTCCGGCCCGACGCGCTCGTCGTGGACCAGCAGGCCGTGGCCGGCGCGCTGGTGGCCGAGCGGATCGGTCTCCCCTGGGCCACCTCGGCGAGCACCTCCGGCGAGTTCACCTCGCTGGTGGGGCTGCCGAAGGTCGAGGGGTGGATCGCCGACTTCGTCGACGACCTGCGGAAGCGGATCGGCGACCCGCACGGCACCGGCGATCCGCGCCGGTCCGACCGACTGGTGCTGGTGTTCAGCGCCGAGGAGCTGATCGGCGCGGCCGAGCCCCTCGGCGAGCAGGTGCGGTGCGTCGGCCCGTCGATCGCGCCCCGCCCGTACGACGGGCACTTCCCCTGGGAGTGGCTGGACCCTGGGCGCGCCACCGTGCTGATCACCCTCGGGACCGCCAACACCGGCTCCGGGACGCGCTTCCTCACCGAGTGCGCCGCGATGGTCCGGGACCGCTCGGACCGGCTCCAGGGGGTCCTGGTCGACCCCTCGGGCTCGGTGCCCGGCGGCGACTCGCTGCTGGTGCGCCCCAGTGTTCCCCAACTGCCGCTGCTGGAGCGGTGCGCCGCGGTGGTCTGCCACGGCGGGCACAACACGACCTGCGAGGCGCTGTGGCACGGGCTGCCCCTGGTGGTCGCCCCGATCCGGGACGACCAGCCGGCCATCGCCACCCAGGTGGCCCGGGCCGGGGTGGGGGTGCGGGTGCGGTTCGGCCGGGTGACCGCCGAGCGGCTCGGCGCGGCCCTCGACGCCGTCCTCCAGGAGCCGGGCTACCGGGCCGCCGCCCGGCGCATGGCGCGTGCCCTGCGCGCCGCCGGCGGCCCGGCCGCCGCGGCGACGCACCTGGAGGAGTTGGTCGCCGCCGCATCGGTGGAGGGGAGCCGGCCACCGGGGACTTCACCACCACGGCTCACCGCCGGACAAGGAGGCGCACACGCATGAGCTTCTCTCTGCTCGAACTGGCCGACGGATTCCAGGCCTACGCCCACAGCGGCATGGAGGCGCGCTTCATCTACCAGGAGATCTTCGAGGACCACAGCTACGTGCTCCCGGAGCTCCCCAAGGCACCACTCATCGTGGATGTGGGGGCCAACATCGGCCTCTTCTGCATCTACGCCAAGCGCGCCTACCCCGAGGCCCGCGTCATGGCGTTCGAACCCGCGCCGGAGAGCCTGCGCGCCCTGCGGCTCAACCTGGAGCTGCACCGGCTGGACGAGGTCACGGTGCATCCGTTCTGCCTGGGGTCCGAGCGGAACGACCGGGCGAGCTTCGCCTACTACCCGCGGCTCCCGGGCAACTCCACCCTCTGCCCCGAGGAGCAGGTCCCCTTCAAGGCCAGGCTGTCCGAACTGCTGGGGAAGACCCTGACCACGTCACTGTTCACGCCCCGCCAGTTGACCGTCCGGGTGGAGCGGCTGTCCCACGTCCTGGCCGACACCGAGCCCACCGACGCCGACATCGACCTCGTCAAGGTGGACGTCGAGGGTGCCGAGCTGGACGTGCTCGGCGGGATCGACGACCGCGACTGGCCCAGGATCCGCAACCTCGTCGTAGAGGTCGCCGACACGTCCGGCAAGCTGTGCGCGATCGAGACCCTGCTGCACGACAGGGGCTTCACCGTGTCCAGCGCCCCCACCACCTTCATGGACCAGGGGCTTCCCTTCTACTACCTCACGGCGACGCGGGGGTGACCGGCTGTCGGCCGGGGGGCGGGGGTCGGCCGAACGGCGTTGCGGATCGCTTCGCCGTGCTCGCCGAGGTGGCTCAGGCGGGCGGGTCGATCCCGTCAGGGGACTCTGCCCGCAAGCGGGCGGTGCGCTGGTTGCCAGCCGAGGTGTTGGCGGGCCTTGGCATTGGACACGCGCATCGAGGTGTCGGCCATGAGGCAGGCGAGGTAGGGGGCGGCCAGTTTCAGCAGCGGGCGGGGTATCGACCTCGGGCGCGGGGTGGCGTGGCCGGCGGCCACGGTGTCGGCGAAGGTCCGCCAGGTGACGGGGGTGCCGTCGACGATGTTGTAGGCGTGGCCCGGCCTGCCGCGCTCGAGGGCCGCGACGGTGGCGCCCGCGGCGTCGTCGACGTGGATCCAGCAGTTGGTCCCGCCGCCGCCGGCCGGAATGCACGGCCGGCGTTTGCGCATCATGTCGGCGAACAGGTCGCTGAACGCGCCGGGGCCGTGGAAGAGCCCGTAGCGCAGCGCGATGCCTTCGATGCCGGCGGCGAAGACCTGCCGTTCGGTGGAGCGGCATCCGGCCGCCACGGAGTCGGCGTAGCTGCCCCGTGGTTCGCCGAAGGAGTCGGCTTCGGTGAGTACGCGGTCGCCGTGGTCGACATAGCCGTATCCGAGGATCATCGACTGGGTGACGAAGCGGCCGGCGCCCACGACTCGGGCGGCTGCGAGCAGGTTCGCGGTGCCGTCGCGCCGCAGCGCGTTGGTCGGGTCGTCGGCGCGCAGCCGCGGTGCGGCGCCGCGCAGCGCGGTCGCCTCGTGCAGCACCGCGTCGGCGGCCATGCCGTCGAGCGCGCGCAGCAGTTCCTCGCGCCGCATGACGTCGGCGGCCACCGGCTCGGCACCCAGGCTCCTGACCAGGTCGTGCTTGGTCGGGTCGCGGACGATGGCGGTCACCTGGTGACCGGCCCCGGTCAGGGCGCGGACGAGGGGCCGGCCGATTGCGCCGGTCGCACCGGCGAGCAGCACCCTCATGACCGCACCGCCCCGGTGCGGCGGGCGGCCACGAGGCCGAGTACGCCGATGGCGGTCACCGGCCAGCCGCCGGTGACGGGGAAGTAGATGACGCACAGCGGCACGCCGAGGCCCAGGAGGTACCAGCCGACCTGCGCGGGGAGGTGGCCGGTCGTACGGACGACGTGTCGGGACAGCGTGCCCAGGGCGAGGAGAGCGACGCCGGAGACCATCCACCAGACGCTGAACTCGCGTTCGAAGTAGTCGGCGGCCCCGGTGTCGACGACACTGCGGAAGAAGCCGTCGCGGACGATGGCGTTCCAGGCGTTGGGCTGGGCGAAGGCCCAGGCGAAGTGGAGTATCGCGGTGGCGATGATCAGCCGGGGTACCCAGCGGGCGAGCGCGTTCACCCGATGTCCTCCCCTTCGTGCGGGGCCAGGCGCAGGGCCAGGCCGTAGACGTCGCGCAGCTCGGGCACAGAGAGGGGCGGCACGACCTGCTGGGCGCCGACGAGGATCAGGTAGAGCAGCCGGGCCATGGGCTCGACGTCGGCTTCCGGCCCGCCGAGCTCGCGCCACAGGGTCCGCAGGTAGTCGACGCGCAACCGGTCCACCCGCTCCTGGAGCGCGCGGACTTCGGCGTCCTGCAACGCCCAGGCGCGGATGGCGATCTCGAGACCGTCGCTGTCGTCCTTGTCGTCGAGGACCAGGTCGAGCAGGCGCCGGATCCTGCGCGGGGCCGGGGCGCCGGCGCTCTCGGCGCCGGCGATGAACTGACTGGTGTGCTCCGCCTCGAAGTGCGCGAGCAGGTCCGCTTTGAAGCCCGCGATGCCCTTGAAGTGGTGGTAGAAGGACCCCTTGGTCAGATCGAGCTCGGCACACAACCGCTCGATGGTCAGCGCTCGCGCGCCGTCCTGGGCCAGCACCCCGAGTCCGGTCTGTAGCCAGTCGCGCTTACTTGCCATATCAACGACCGTACCATACTGAATGGTACGGTCAGATGAGTGGCGCGCCTTCTGGGCCGCTGACCCGCGCCCCGAGGGGACTCCCGTGCGCTAGACCAGCCACGCGCCGAACTCTCCGGAATCCTGCATCTCCTACGTGAGCCTGGGGTACGGCATCCGCTTCTTCCAGGACGGCGGCAGGGAACTGTGGCCCCGGCCCGGCGTCCGCTTCGTCGCCGTCACCGACCTCCCGTCGTGTCACGCGGTCTTCGCCTGGTCCGCCGCCCGTCCCCTCGCCCCGACCACCGCCGCGCTGCTCCGCCTGCTGCGCAGGTATGCGCGGCCCACGGACCTGGAAGCGCTCCGCGAGGCCAACAGGCGCTGGACGAGGCGCGCCCGAGGCGCAGCCGCGACTCCCACCCCGGGGACCGCCGTCGGTCGTTCGCCGTCCACCCTGGACACGCCGCACCGGACCTGAGCCCGGGGCATGGCCACGCCGTCCGCCGTGCGCGGACGGCGTGGCCGCCGCGTTCGGACGCCCGGCCCGGACCCGGGTTCAGGACTGACGCCTGCGGCCTGTCGCCGTCCGGGACGGGCCGCACGCCGCGGTGGGTCAGACGAGCAGGTCGATCCGCTCCCCCATGTCGCGTTCCTCCGCCCGGAGATAGGCGTTCCAGGTCAGGGCGAGGTCCTGCCAGGGCAGGCCGACGGGAGCGTAGACGGTGCGTTCCGACGGCTTGGTGCGGCCCGGGTGGCGGCCGGTGAGGACCTCGCCGAGCGTGGCGTCGGCGGCCGCGGCGTCCAGGCCGGCCGTGGCGAGGGCCCCTGTGGCAGCCGCCAGTTCGCGGTCGTCCACGACGAGCAGCGCGGAGGCGAGCAGGTTTCGGCGGAGAGCTCCCGCTTCCCCGGCTCGTCGGCGCCGAGGCTGGTGAGGTGCTGTCCCGGACGCGTGTCCGCCAGGTCCAGCAGCGGGGCGCGCGACCAGGTGGCCAGGAGAAGGACGTCGGCACGTGGGTGCCCAGGGCGGCGGCCAGGCCGGTGCGCCAGGCGGTGACGGTGGCGGAGTCGACCAGGGCGAGCAGCTCGCCGTCGTGGCCGCTGTGCAGGCAGATGACGCCGCGCAGGGCCGGCCGGGCGCCCGGGAACTTGGCGTTGACCTTCACCGTGTACGCGTCGACGCCGGGCAGGACTCCCGGCAGCAGGGCGGTGGCCGTGCCGGGGAACGGCAGGTCGGTGCGGACCCGTTGCCCGGCCGCCGGCGCGGCGGCGGTGCTACGGAATCCGTCGCGCAGCGCGGCAATGCAGGCTTCGGGTTCCAGGACGGCCAGCAGGTCGCTTCGCGTCAGTATGCGGGTCATGCACCCATGGTCCCCGGCCCGGCCGGGCCGCTTCGGCGGGAGGCACGCCCCAGAAGCGGACGGGACAGGAGCGGACGGGGCAGCACGACAAAGGCCCCTTCCCGACACGGGAAGGGGCCTTTCATGGAGCGCCGAGCAGGCCTTGCACCTACATCCCTCGTTTGGAGACGAGTATCTTTCCTTAGACGACCGACGCATCGAACCCCGCCCCGTGGGGCGGCGTCGTGAGACCTACTGTACTACAGATCCGCACTTGAGATCATGGCCCGGTGCTGACGCTCCACCTGGGCCCGCCGCAGTTCGCGGGCGATTTCGAGATCCATCTGACGGTCCGTGCCGACGCGGACGGTCGGACCGCCGACGACCGCGCCGCCACATCCCCCGGCCCGAACGACAGCGGCCCGGACAACGACGGCCCGGACGACGACCGCCTGGCGCTGCTGGCCGCGGAGCTCGGGTGGAAGTACGCCCGCATCGTGCTGGACCGGGGTCGGGTGCCGGCGCAGCCGATGGTCACCCTGCGGACGGCCGGGACCCTGGCCGCGGCGCGGGACGCGGCCGACGGGGCGGTCCGCCGGCTGCGGGAGGCGGGCCACCGGGTGGTGCGGACGAAGGTCGAGGCGGCGCCGTGGGCGCGCGGGGTGCCCGGCAGCGACGCCGAGGGCGCGGTGCTGGGCCCGCGCCACTACTTCGAGCACCACGTCAAGCTCGTGCTGGAGCCGGACGCCGACACCGCCGCGATCGTGGCGGTCGCCGACCGGCATGCGGCCCATCTGTCGCGCAATGCCCGCCGGATCCGGGAGGACGGGCGCGCGGAGCGCTTCGTCACCCAGCGCTGCCGGCTGGTCGGCCGGGACACGGCGGGCCGCCGGCTGGAGGCGCTCGTCTCGGAGCTGGGCGCCCTGGGCCATGAGATGGTCGCGATGGAGCGGGAGTTCGTGGTGTACGACAGCGACGAGTCGCTGGACGCGGGCTGGATACGGGAGCGGCACGAGGCCGACGGGGCGCACGACGGGTGTGCCGCCGGGGGGACTCGCGAGGAGGAGGCGGCGGCGCGATGACGGCGTGGGAGAAGTTCGGCTGGGGGCCGTGGGAGGCGGACGACACCGTCCCGCAGGAGGGGCCGGACGAGAAGGTCCGCGCACGCCAGGAGCTGCCGCGCACGCTGGTGCCGGTGGCGGGCGAGGGGGTGGCCCAGTCCCCCGTCTTCGACCCGGCGATGAAGCACTACGGGCGGGCCATGCGGCCGAGCGAGCCGCGGTTCGCGGACGACCGCACCGGCGACGGCTGGCAGGCGGCCCGTGAGCTCGCGGTGGACCATGTGCTGGCCGCTGTTGCGGGCGGCGCGTGGGCCGACCACCTGGTGCTGCGCGGCAGCGTCCTGCTGCGCGCCTGGTACGGCGCGGCCGCACGCGAGCCGGGCGACCTGGACTTCGTCGTCCAGCCGCAGGACTGGGAGCTGGCGGACCCCCGTACCGACCGCATGCTCGACGGTATCGCGCGGGCCGCCGAGGAACTGTCGCTGCGCGACGGCCTGGTGCGGCTCGACGCGGCCGGCGCCGTCAGCGACTCGATCTGGACCTACGACCGGGTGCCGGGCCGGCGCCTGGTGATCCCGTGGACGGCCGAGGGCCTGCCGGGCGGCAGCGTGCAGCTGGACTTCGTGTTCAACGAGCCGCTACCGGTCCCGGCCGAGCTCGCCGAGATCCCGCGCCGGGGCGGCGCGGGCGAGCCGATCCGGCTGCCGGCGGCCGGCCGGGCGCTCTCCCTCGCCTGGAAGATCATGTGGCTGGTCTCCGACAGCTACCCGGAGGGCAAGGACCTCTACGACGCCCTGCTGCTGGCCGAGGACCCGGCCACCGATCTCTCCCTCGGCCTGCTGCGGCAGGTGTTCACGGGCGTGGACTACGGCACCTTCGACCGGTTCCCCGTGCTGCCCGAGTTCGTCGCCTACTGCGCGTCGAACGCCGAGTGGTTCGAGTTCGCCAAGGACCACCCGCGGCTCGCGGGCGCGCCCGACAAGCGGTTCGACGGCCCGCCCGGAAAGGTCGTGGAGCGGCTCGCGGCCGCTCTCGCCCCCGTCTACGCGCTCGACGACGACGGCAGCGACGACTCCCCCGCGTATCGGCTGCGCGCCGCATGGTTCGCGTCGGGACTGTCGCCCTTCCGGGAGGCGCTGGCGTCGGGGGGCGCGGAGGGGCTCCAGCAGCTGCTGGTCGAGCGGCATTTCGGCGCGGCGGAGGCGATCGTCCTCACGCGTGAGCTGCTCGGCCGCCGGGAGTGCTCCCTGGAGCGCGCGGCCGGGGTCGTCGCGGAGTTCCGGGCCGGCCATCCCGACCCGCAGGTCCGCAAACGCGCCGGGTGGCTCGGCGACCCGGACGCGGCCTTCGTGGAGCTCCGGGACGGCACGGCACCCCAGCGCGACTGAGGCGGCGGCCGGGCGGGCCGGGGCCCCGGCCCGCCCGTGCACGCCCTCCGGCACCCGGCGTCGCGGCCACGCGAGCGGAACCCCCGCCGCCGTTCGGGACTCCGCATGGGCGGAACGGTGTTGATCGAAGGCGGCGGCGGACGACGCGCCGATCGCCGAGACGGCCGAGCTGCGGGCGAAGGCGCTCGGCTGACCATGCGTCACCCACGGGCCGCGGGCGACCGCCGTCGTCCGCGGCCCGTGGCACACGGCGCGAACGGCCCGGGGCCCTGCGGCGCGCTTCACTGGCGGCTCAGCGAGCGGCTGATGCCGGCGGCGATCGTGGTGGCCAGGATCCAGCCGGTGACGATGAGCCCGTAGGAGAGCCACTGGTACCAGCCCCGCGAGGCGAAGGCGGACTCCTGTCCGAAGCCGATGATGGGCAGCAGCAGGTCGAGCGTGTAGAAGAGCGGGTCGAAGTCGGGGGCCTCTTCCGGCTTCAGCGGTCGCGGATGGCGCCGCGCGAAGGCGAGGGTCCCGGTGAGCAGCAGGGCCAGCAGCCATCCGGCGGCGCGCATGGGGCGGAAGCCGTAGCCGACGGCGGCGTCCTGGAGGTACCCCCAGATCCTGGCGTAGGGCGGCAGGGTGCGGCGGTGGCGGCGGAGCTTGGCCAGTTGGACGGTGCGCGCGGCGGCCTCGTCACCGGCGGTGCGGTAGGCGAGGGTCAGCTGCTCGTAGGCGTACGGGACATAGCCGTCCGCGTCGCGCTCCAGCAGCGGCAGCCGCCGTGCGGCGGGGAGGTGGGGGACGAGGGTGCGGTAGCTGAGGCCGTCGGTCCTGATCCGACCGGACCAGACCTCCGGGGGCAGGTGCAGCACGTCGAGTTGGGAACGGCGCAGGGTCACCTTCCCCTGGATCGGCTCGGCGTCCCGCAGCCACAGTTCGCCGATGGTGCAACTGCTGGCGCGGAGCGCCTGTCCTCCGGGGTTGGACAGTCGGGCCCGGGTGAGGTCGAACTGGCCGGGAACGGTGGCGCCCCGGAGGTCGACGCGGCCGTCGACCCGTAGGTCCGCCCCGCGCAGGTCGGTGCCGACCGACAGGTTCTCGGCGTGCAGGGCGGTGCCGCCGGGCGCGTGCAGTCGGGCGCGGTCGAGGTTGACCTGCCCCTCGACGGTCGTGGCCTTGAGCCGGATCTGGCCGTGCGCGACGAGGTCGACGGCCCAGAGGTCCGCGCCGATCAGCGCGTGGTTGAGCCGCAGCACCGGCCCCTCGGCGGCTCCGGCGGTGGGGCCCGGCTCGTCCGCGTCGGCGGGCGCCTCCGGGTCGCCGAGCCGCGCCCCGTTGAGGAAGAGCGCCCCGGAGACCTGGGCCCCCGCGAGCCGGACGGGGCCGATGATCCGGCAGCAGTTGAGCCGCAGCACCCCGTCCACGCGCACCGCCCCGGCGTTCACCCCCGGCATCGCGGAGTCGCTGAACACCAGGACGCGCAGGTGCGCCCCGTAGAGATGGGGGGCGCGCTCGAAGTGGCAGGCGCGCAGCCGTATGGGGTGGTCGACCGTCCCGTAGCCGAGGTCCAGCCGGCCGGTGACGCGGGCCCCGGTCAGCTTCAGACCCGCTATCTCACCGTCCTGCCGGGGCCCGTCGAGAAGCAGCGCGCGTAACACCTCGGCGCGCACCGTCCGCCCGGGTCCCCAACCGGCCCCGGCCACAGGATCGTCGTCGGCGCCCTCCCGGAAGTCGACGGCCTCGCCGCGGGGGAAGGCGCGCCAGACGCGACGCTCGGCCGGCGAGAGGTCGTTGATCTCCACCGGCGGGATGGTGTCGCGCGAGTGTTCGTGGTGTCAACCGCGCGCCGGCGAGGACGGTTTGCCCGCGTCAGAGCGGGGGCCGCGGCGTGTTCACCGCGGCACGGACGGCGCGGCTGTTCACCGCGGCGCGGACGGAGTGGCTGTTCACTGCGGCACGGACGGAGTGGCTGTTCACCGCGGCGCGGACGGAGTGGCGCGGACGGCGCGACGGGAACGCCGCCGGCTGACGGCGTCAGCGCAGCGGCACGGTCGCCCAGGGGCTGTGCGGGTCGACCAGCAGGATCCGGTGGGCGAGCAGGACGCTGGTGTACCACGGCCCGAACTGCTCCTCGTCGAAGTGGAGACAGCGTCCGAGGATGTATCCGGCGGAGAAGTCCTCCCAGGACTCGTAGAAGTCCCGCACACTCACGCCGACCCGGCCGATGGCGGCGTGCATCTCCGGCTCCGTGGCGTAGCGCGCGCCCCTCCCCCAGCGTGCCATCTTCGAGGCGCGTCCGAGGTCCCAGGCGGCGACGGTCCGCACATGGCCGTCGGGCGGCAGCAGCCCGTCCGCGCGGAACCGGGCCTCGTACCGCATGACCTTGCCGACCAGGTCACGGGCGAAGGCCACGAACTCCTCCAGATCGGCCTCGCTGCGCGCCTGGACGCGGTCGCGGCAGACCGCTTCCACCCAGTCGCGCCACAGCACCGGGTCGACGCGTGGGTGGCCCAGCTCGCGGATGAGATCGTTGCGGGCCTCCAACACGAAGTCCCAGTACCAGGGGCTGACCTCGCGGGTGAGCAGTCGCTCCTGCACGTCCAGCCAGTCGTCGCGCCCCTCGACGCCCCAGGAGTCGACCAGCCGCTCCACCTCGTTGTGGTAGCCGGCGCCGTGCCAGTCCAGGGTGTTCCAGGCGTCGCCGTTGGCGTAGCAGAGGTGCGCCCCGCAGGCCAGGCCCAGCAGCATGTCTGGATCCTCCGGGGCCCCGGTGCGGCGGGTGACGACCCGGTCGCCGGTGCCGTCGGGCTCGTACAGGTCCTCGTGCAGGTCGCCCCAGACCTCCCGCTCCTCCTCGTCGGCGAGGAACCAGTGCTCGCACGGGGTGCCGCCGTTGACGACGAGGATCTCGCAGTCCTCGGGCCAGATGAGGGCGAGGCTGCCCAGCGTGATGAACTCGTAGACCACGTCGGGGTGCGGCCTGGGGAGCACGCCCTCCGTGTACACCTGGACGATCCTCCGCCCGTCGTCCAGGGCGGGGGCGTGCAGCGGGGCCTGGCTGTCGGTGCTCCGGGCGACGCTCAGGTCCACGGGCCGGTAGAGCCCCTCGGCGGCGAGGAGCCGCAGGTACGCGTATCTGGCGGTGTCGTCGTCCGCCTCGGTCCGCTCGGACAACGCGTAGAGCCGCTGCTCGAATTCGGTGGGCGCCGTCCAGGTGCCCCCGTCCTCGGGCAGGGCTATGAAGGGCAGTATCTCGTCGTGCTGTACGTCCTGTACATCCTCGCCGTGCATGATCAGAATGTATCGCGAGGCCCGGGGTGGGCCGGACGGCCCGCCGTGCGTGTGCCCGCGCACGCGGCCTGGTCACAGCCCGGTCCCGACCGGGGGGCACGGACGCACGGGGGTGCGGCATGACGACGACGGAACGGTCACCGCGGGGACGGGAGTCGACGCCGCCGGGTCCGCTGGTCGATGTCGACTGGCTGGCGGCGCGGCTGGGCTCGGCGGGGTTGGTGGTCTTCGACGCCTCGGTGGGCGCGCACCGCGGCGCGGGACGGCGGATCCCGGGGGCGCGCCCCTTCGACATCGACGGCGCGCTGTCCGACCACACGGGTCCGCTGCCCCACACGATGCCCGACGCCGCGCGGTTCACCGAGGAACTGCGCCGCCTGGGCCTCGACGACGCCGACACGGTGGTCGTCTACGACGGCGCCGGGATCTACTCCAGCGCCCGGGCGTGGTGGATGCTGCGGGCGATGGGCTGCGACCGGGCCGCGGTGCTCGACGGCGGCCTGCCCGCCTGGGCGGCGGCCGGGCTGCCGGTGGAGGACCGGCCGGCGGCGTACGCGGGGCGCCGCGGCGACTTCACCGCGCGGCCGCGCGCCGATCTGCTCGTCGACAGCGCCGAGGTGACGGCGGCTCTGGCCGCCCCGGACCGCGTGGTCGTCGACGCCCGCTCGCGGGAACGGTTCTCCGGCGCGGCGGCCGAGCCGCGGCCGGGGCTGCGCGGCGGCCATATGCCCGGGGCGGTGAACCTGCCCTTCGGCGAGGTCCTGCGGGACGGTCGGATGCTCCCGCCGCGGGAACTGCGCGCCGCCTTCGCCGCCCGCGCCGGGGACCGGGAGCGGCTGGTCCTCAGCTGTGGCTCCGGGGTCACCGCCTGCGTCCTGGCGCTCGGCGCCGAGCTGGCCGGCTACCGTGAAACGGCCGTCTACGACGGCTCGTGGAGCGACTGGGGACGGCCCGCCTCCGGGCTTCCGGTGGCGACCGGCGAGGCGCCCTGAGGGGACCGGCGACCGTCCACGGCCGCCGGGGCCGCGACGGCGGCGGGGGGCTGCCGGAGCGGCGTCGAAGGACGCCGTCGTGACCGTGGCGCGCCGGATCAGGGGCCGGGCTCGTCCCGGGCGCGCGGCCTGGCCCGCACATGCATCCGCTCGCCCTGACGGCCGAAGAGGCTGAGGAGCTCGACGGGCCCCTCGCCGGTGCTGCCGAACCAGTGCGGAAGGCGGGTGTCGAACTCGGCGACCTCGCCCGGTCCGAGGACCAGGTCGTGGTCGGCCAGCACCAGCCGCAGCCGTCCGGAGAGGACGTACAGCCACTCGTAGCCCTCGTGGGTGCAGGTCTCGGGCGTGTCGCGGGTGGCCGGCAGGACCATCTTGAAGCTCTGCAGCGGACCGGGCTGCCGGGTCAGCGGCAGCACGGTGTTGCCGTTCATGCGCCGGGGCGTGAGGCGGACGCGCGGGTCGCCGACCTCCGGGGCGCCGACGAGTTCGTCCAGCGGCACCTGGTGGGCCTGGGAGATGGGGAGCAGCAGCTCCAGGCTGGGGCGACGCTGGCCGGACTCCAGGCGGGACAGGGTGCTCTTGGAGATGCCGGTGGCCTCCGAGAGCTCCGCCAGGGTCACGCCGCGCTGGGCGCGCAGGCGCTTGAGGCGCGGACCGACCTCGGTGAGGGCCCGGGCGACGGCTGGTGAGTGTTCCACGCCGTCCATTGCAGCGCACCGCTCCCGGAAACGGCAACAGCGATTGCCGTTCCCGCACCGCCGGCACCAGCGGACGCCCGCCGGCCGCTCGACGCGGCACCCCGGCACAGCCGGCACCATCGGCACGCCAGCCGCTGGCACCCCCGCACAGCCGGCGCCATCGGCACACCCGCCGCACCCGCCGCTCGAACCCCGCTCCCCCCTGCGGCCGGCCCGCCCGGCCCGCTCGGCGCTCTCTCAGTAGCCGACGGTGAAGCGGCGCTGGACGAAGCGGGGCAGCTCCGCTTCGTCGACGAGGGCCACGGCGGCGTCCTCGGCGGAGATGCGGCTGCGACCGTCGGCGTCGAGGAGCAGTTGGTCGCCGCCGACGCGGAACCGCCCGGTGCGCTCGCCCGGGGCGATCTCCCCGGCAGGGCTGAAGTAGGTCCACAGCCGGTTGGACGTGCGGTACACGTCGAGCGCGTCTCGGTGGCCGCGCACCGCGGCCGCGTACTCCCTGGGCACTCCGATGGCGTCGAGGCTCTCCAGGAGGCGTTCCCCGGAGTCGGCGCCCACCAGTCCGGGTTCGAGTTCCAGGCTGCCGGCGCCGCCGATCACGATCAGCCGGGTCCTGGGGTGGCTCTCCAGCGCCTTGAGCAGCGCCCGCGCGGCGGTGGCGTAGACGGTGGGGTCGGCGATCGAACGCCGCACCGTGTCGGCGAGGTCGCGGGCGCCGTTGCCGGGCTGGAAGCCGCTGATCAGCACGTCCAGCCCGGGGAGGACCGCGGCGACCGAGGCGGCGTCCAGGACGTCGACGCTCTTCCAGACGATGTTCTCCCGCTGCTCCTCGACGCGGGTGGCGTCGCGGCTGAAGGCCGTGACGTGGTGCCCCCGGCCGAGGGCTTCGGTGACGACGCGGCTGCCGATGGTGCCCGTGGCGCCGATGACTCCGATGTGCATGGTTCTCCCCTGTTCCGCTGTACCGGTGTCCTGCCGGGTCCGCGCGACGGCGCGCACCGGCCCCCTGCCGCGGCCCGGTCTCGGGCCACTCCTTCACGGCGTGGCAAAACTATACACCGTGCAGTAAAGATACGAGTCTAGAAATCGAGACGCCGTGCAGACATGGCGCGTGGTCGGCTCGTTCGGGCGGCTGAGGGAAGGGCGTGGGGGCGCCGAGGCCAGGAGTCGGAGGGCAGGCTGGGTGGCCTTGTCCTGTCCGGGCGCACAGTATGGATGGCAGGTGGGTGATGAGATGTCCAGCGAAGGCGCCGCCGGACTTGGACTCCCGAGGTCACGGGCGGATCCCGTAGGCCCGGCGGATCCCGTAGGCCCGGTCGGCCCCGCCGACGCGGCGCCCCCACGGACCGGCCCGCGCCCCGAGACGCCGGAGGAGACCGTGACCGAACAGGGTCCCGTCTTCGCCGGCACCGCCCTGGCCGCCGTCTACGTCCCGGATGAGGAGGGCGGTGAGTTGCGGCTGGCGGGCACCGTCGGAGCCCCCGCGGAGCGGTACGGGCTCGCGTCGCGCTACGCCGTCGCCGGACGGTCCCCCGTCTCGGACGCCTTCCGCGCGGGGGGGCCGCTGTGGCTGACCGCCGCGGAGCTCGCCGTCTACCGGGAACCGACCCGGGACACCCTCCCGGCCGACGTCTCGCTGGGGGCGCTGCCGCTCGGCACCACCAACCCCGGCCTCGGCTGCCTGGTGGTGGTGGACGAGGCCACGGCGGGCGTCGACACGGAACGGCGCAACCTGATCGAGCTCTTCGCCGACCAGTTCGCCATGCTGCTTGAGACGAGCGGCGGCCCCGACGCCGTGCGGGCCCTGGCCCGTACGCGACCGTGCGCCCCCGCCTCCGCGGACCCCGCCTCGGGCGGCCTCCCCATCGGCTCCTTCACCCTGGCGCTGAGCACCGGGTGGATCGACGCGGACGCGGGTCTGCTCCGCCTAGTCGGGATCGCGACGGGGGAGTTCGATCACCGGGCGGAGATGCTGCTCGCCCGCACCGTCCCCGACGACCTCCCCGCGCTGATGTCCGTGGTCGAGCCGGGACAACTGGCGTCCGGCAGCCGAGAGCTGGAGTTCCGCGTCCGCCTGCCCGAGGGGGAGCTGCGCTGGCTGCGGCTGTACTGCCGGGTGCTGGCCGATGCCGCCGGGCGGCCGGAGCGGGTGCTGGGCGTGGTCGCCGACGCCTCGTGTCTGCGGCCTGGCGGGGACAAGGTCTCCCGGGTGCAGCGGCTCTCCGCCGCGCTGGCCAACACGGTGACCGTGCGGGACGTGAGCCGGGTGGTGGTCGAGGCGCTGCGCGCTCCGCTGGGCGCGGACCGGGTGGCGCTGGCCGAACTCGTGGGCGATCGCCTGGTGGTCACCGTCCTGGACCCGCCGACGCCCGGCGACTGGCCGGACGTCTGGCGGACGGAGTGGCACTCCGAGTGGCCCGACGCGCCGACCCGTGCCCTGCCCACACTGGAGGAGGCGCTGCACCACGGCGGGACACGCCTGTGGCCGGCGGGCGCCGCCCTCGAACCGGGGCTGGCCGGGGTGGGCCCAGGCGGTCTCGCCGTGCTGCCCCTCCCGGCGGACGGGCGGGTCGTCGGCGCGTGTCTGGTTGGCTGGGACGAGCCACACGACTTCAGCCCCGAGGAGCGGACGCTGCTGACCGCGACCGCGGGCCTGGTGGGTCAGGCACTCAAGCGCGCCCATGTGCTGGACGCCGAGCACGAGCTCACCACGATGCTCCAGCGCAGTCTGCTGCCGCGGCGGCTGCCCGAACTCGCCGGCGGGGTGGCCGTCGCCCGCTACCTCCCTGCCACGGTGGGGATGGAGGTGGGCGGCGACTGGTACGACGTCATCCCGCTGTCGGACAACCGGGTCGCGCTGGTGATCGGGGACGTCCAGGGGCACAGCGCCGTGGCCGCCACGATCATGGGCCAGATGCGGACCGCCATCCGGGCCTACGCGGTGGAGGGCCACCCGCCGGACGTGGTGGTCTCGCACACCAACCGGCTCCTGGTCGGCATGGAGACGGATCTCTTCGCCACCTGCTGCTACGTCGAGCTGGACATGGAGGAGGGCAACGCCTGGATCGTCCGCGCGGGCCATCTGCAACCCCTGATACGGCACCCGGACGGCGAGTGCGAGGAGGTGTCGACCGAGGGCGGGCCGCCGCTGGGGGTGCTCGCGGAGGCGGAGTTCCCCATCACCACGGTCGGGCTGGCCCCGGGCACGGTCCTGGCACTGCTGACGGACGGCCTGGTGGAGTCCGCCCGGCTGGACGTCGACGACGGCGTGGCGCGGATGCGCGAGCTGCTCGGCACCGCCGACCCCGGCGACGTCGGCCGGATGGCCGACGGGGTGGTCGGCGACGGGGGCCGCCGGGAGGACGACGTGGCGCTGCTGGTGCTGCGCTACGACGGGATGGAGGTGCGGCCGATCCGGGCGGGCTGGACCGTATGGCGGCTGCCGGACGCCGTGCTGCACGCGCGCCGCTTCGCCGCGCGCACGCTGCGCTCGTGGGGGCTCGCGGAGTCCGCGGACGTGGCCCTGCTCGTCGTCTCGGAGCTGGTCACCAACGCGCTGGTGCACACCCAGGGATCGGTGCGCCTGGACCTCACCCTGTCGGCGGACCGGCTGCGGGTGGCGGTCAGCGACACCTCGCCGCGAGCGCCCGCCAAACCGGTGATCGTCGATTGGGAGTCCACCGGCGGCCGGGGCATCCTGCTGGTCGAGGCCATGTCGTCCGGCTGGGGCTCGGTGCCGGTCAGCGGTGGCAAGCAGGTGTGGAGCGAGATCGTGGTGCCCCCGCACGAGACGCGGCGGGCCGACCCCGGGCCGAGGACGTCGGCGGATCGGGAGTGAGGAGGTGAGCGGCGTGTGGTCGACCGACGTGCGGTTCCCCGTGCGGCGGGCCGGGCTCCTCGCGGCCGCCGCGGCCCTGGCCCTCGCCCTCGCCGGGTGCGGGCAGGCCGCCCAGTCCGGCGGCGCCGCCGACGCGCCTCCCTCCGAGGAGGACGACCGGGTGACGATCGGTCTGCTGCTGCCCGACAGCCACACCGCCCGCTGGGAGGCGTTCGACCGGCCGCTGATGGAGAAGAAGATCGCGGAGCTCTGCCCCGACTGCTCGGTGGAGTACGCCAACGCCCAGGGGGATGTGGCCACCCAGCGGCAGCAGGTGGACACCATGATCACCAAGGGTGTGGATGTGATGGTCCTCGACCCCGTCGACCACAAGTCGCTCCGCTCCTCGGTCAAGCATGCCGCCGAGGCGGGCATCCCGGTCGTCTCCTACGACCGACTGGCCGACGGCCCCATCTCCGCCTACGTCTCCTTCGACGGCGACGACGTCGGCCGGCTCCAGGGCGAGGCCCTGCTGAAGGCCATGGGGGACAAGGCGGACGGCGGGCGGATCGTGATGATGAACGGCGATCCGAGCGATCCGAACTCCGCCTGGTTCCGGGACGGCGCGCTCTCCGTCCTCAAGGACCGGGTGAAGGTCGAGAAGGAGTACGACACGCCGCGTTGGAGCCCGGAGAACGCGCATCTCAACATGAACGGCGCCATCGCCGCACTGGGCCCCGACGCCATCGACGGCGTGTACTCCGCCAACGACGCGCTCGCCTCCGGCATCATCTCCTCCCTCAAGGCCGGCAACGTGAAGCGGCTTCCCCCGGTCACCGGCCAGGACGCCGAACTCACCGCCGTGCAGCGCATCGTCGAGGGCGAGCAGCCGATGACCGTCTACAAGCCGTTCAAGCCGGAGGCCGAGGCCGCGGCCGCGATGGCCGTCGCGCTGGGCCACGGCGAGTCGGCCGGCGACATCACCCGAGAACGGATCTCCACCCCCACCGCCAAGGATGTGCCGGCCGTGCTGCTCAAGCCGCTGGTCGTCACGGTCGACAACATCAAGGACACCGTCGTGAAGGACGGGATGTACACGATCGATCAGATCTGCACCGAGAAGTTCCTGGCGGCCTGCAAGAAGGCCGGACTCGTCACCTGATCAGAGGCGGAGGGAGGTGGGGTCATATGTCGTCCCCGCCCTTGCTGGCGTTGCGTGGCGTCTCCAAGCACTTCGGCGCCGTCCAGGCCCTCAGCGACGTCGACCTGGAGATCCACGCCGGCACGGTGGTCGCGCTGGTCGGCGACAACGGCGCCGGCAAGTCCACCCTGGTCAAGGTGATCGCGGGCGTCGACCCGGCGGACCGCGGCGCCGTGGAGTGGGAGGGCCGCTCGGTACAGATCAAGCGCCCGCACGACGCTCAGGCGCTCGGCATCGCCACCGTGTACCAGGATCTCGCGCTGTGCGACAACCTCGACGTGGTCGGCAACCTCTTCCTCGGCCGTGAGCTGCACCGCTTCGGCGTGCTGGACGAGGTCGAGATGGAACGCCGCACCCGTGAGCTGCTGGACTCGCTGTCGATCCACATCCACGACCTCCGCGTCCCCGTCGCCTCGCTCTCCGGCGGCCAGCGGCAGACGGTGGCGATCTCCCGCTCGCTCCTCAGCGGGCCCAAGGTACTGCTGCTGGACGAGCCCACCGCCTCGCTGGGCGTCCAGCAGACCACGCAGGTGCTGGGCGTCGTCGACCAGCTCCGCGACCGCGGTATCGGAGTGCTGCTCATCACCCACAGCATGGGCAACGTCAAGGCCGTCGCGGACGAGGTGGCGGTGTTGCGGCTGGGCCGCAACAACGGCCTGTTCGACGTGAACACCGCCTCTCAGGAACAGATCATCGCCTCCATCACCGGAGCCACCGGGGACGCCGTGACCAGCCGTTCCCCCGGGTCCGGGGAGGCGGGACGGTGAGCGGGCAGCACGGGCACAGGCTCGGACGACGGCTGAAGGCCGCCGTCGACGCCTATCAGCACCGGCTGGGCAGCGGAGAGCTCGGCTCGGTCCCCGTCGTCTTCGGCCTCGTGCTGATCTGGATCACCTTTCAGTCGCTGAACGGCAACTTCCTCTCGGCGCGCAACCTGTCCAACCTCAGCGTGGACATCGTGGGCATCGGTCTGATCGCCGTCGGCGTCGTGTTCGTGCTGCTGATCGGGGAGATCGACCTGTCGATCGGCTCCGTCAGCGGGCTCGCGGCGGCCCTGTTCGCGGTGCTGAACGTGGAGAACGGCATGCCGGAGTGGCTCGCCCTGATCGTCGCGGTGCTGTGCGGCGCCGCCGCCGGCGCCTTCCAGGGGTTCTTCTTCGCCAGGATCGGGGTGCCCGCGTTCGTGGTGACCCTGGCCGGGCTGCTGGCCTGGAACGGCCTGATGCTGTACGTGCTGGGCACCAGCGGCACCATCAACCTGGACGACGAGGGCCTGGTCGCCAAGCTGACCAGCTACTACTTCAGCGACGTCGCCGCGGCGTACGGGCTGGCCGCGTTCGGCGCCGCGGTCTACTTCCTCAGCGCCTACCAGGACCGGCGGCGACGCAAGGCCAACGAGATGCCGCACCCGCCGCTCGGCGAGATCTGGGTGCGCACGGGGGTGCTGGCGGTGATCGCCTTCGCCGCCGCCTATGTCCTCAACCGCTTCCAGGGGCTGCCCCTGGCCCTGCTGATCTTCCTGATCGCCACCGCCAGCCTGGACTTCCTCCTCCGCCGCACCTTCTACGGACGCACGGTCTACGCCGTGGGCGGCGGGGTGGAGGCGGCCCGCCGCGCCGGCGTCAGCGTCGTCGGGGTGCGGATCTCGGTGTTCATGATCTCCGGGACGATGGCCGCCTGCGGCGGGCTGATCCTGGCCTCGCGGATCACCTCCGCGAGTCAGACCTCCGGCTCCGGGATCCTGCTGATGAACGCGATCGCCGCCGCGGTGATCGGCGGCACCAGCCTCTTCGGCGGGCACGGCACCACCTGGTCCGCGCTGCTGGGGGTGCTGGTCATCCAGTCGATCGCCTCCGGCATGGCCCTCATCGGAGTACAGGCCGCCGTGCAGTTCATGATCACAGGCGGGGTGCTGCTGGCCGCCGTGGTGATCGACTCGCTGTCGAGACGCTCCCAGAAGGCCCATGGCAGGGCCTGAACCGCGCTATTCGGGGGTCTGCGCCGACTCCTCCGCGGTGATCCGGCCGGCCAACCGCTCGTAGCGCTGCCGCGCGGCCTGCGGGGTGCCGAGGCCGAGTCCGAAGGCGACCTCCGGCCAGGTCATGCCGCGCCCCCGCGCCATCCGGATCAGCCCGGCCTCCAGCTCGTCCATCTCACCGCGCGCCAGCGGCACCAGGCTCAGGGCGGCGGTGATGTCGGCCTGGTCCACCGCCGGCTCGCCCTCCTCCGCCAATGCCGCCCCGCTGAGCAGGAAGGAGACCAGACGGATCGCCTCGTGCGGCCCGAGGACATGCGGATGGACCTGTCGACGACGCTGCTCGTCGGTGGCCGCATGGCGCTCGGCGATCCGGAACAGCGAGGTGTGGACGCGGTGGGCGCGCGCCTGCTCCGGATCCGGGGCCGTGAAGGGGTCGGCGGACGCCTCGGGCGCGGACCTCTCAGGAATCGATGTCATGCCGACAGCATCCATGGGCACGTGATTGATTGTCAACTCTTCATTGCAAACGTTTCGTTCACTCCTCGGAGCGGCGCTCGGCGACGAACAGACTCTGGACGCCGCGCCCGATCGGCCCCTTCTCGTCGTGCAGCCGGGTGTCCGCCAGCCCGATACCGGCCGGGTCCACGCTGGTGCGGGCCTCCACGCACACCCACTCCCCCACCGGATGGCGGTGCAGATGGACCGACAGGTCGGCGTTGAGGAAGACGTGTCGGGTGAAGTCCAGCACGTTGCCGATGCCGCTGCCCGAGTCGGCGGCCGCCAGCACCCGGTCCAACGGCCGGGGCTCCTCGCCCGCGACGAGCGGCACCCGCATCCGCATCCAGCAGGTGCCCGGCCCGCGCTCGGTGAACGCGCCCTCGGTGAACCGGGCCTCCATGGCCGTGTGGTAGCCGACCTCCCACGCGACCGGGAAGAACGACCCGTCAACCCCCTCGCCCGGCGGCGGCACCTGGGGACCGGACAGGACCGCGGGCCCGGGCCCGCCGGCCTCCCTGATCCGCAGCGCCCGGGCGACCATGACCGGGGCGGCGGCGCCCTCCGGCGTCAGCGACGCCTCCACCGACTCCGTGTTCCGCCCCGTGCGCAGCACCTCGACGGCGACCGCCAGCGGACGGATCGGCACCGGGCGCAGGATCTCGTAGGTGATCCGGGCGAGGCGCATATCGGCGCGGGCCCCCGCGCGGTCCTCCACCGCCCTGCCGAGCAGGGCGGCGGGCGGGCCGGCGTGCTGGGCCCCGGGGTCCCACGGACCGCGGGTGCACTCGGTCGGCGCGTACCGGCCCTCGTCGATCCGCTCGAAGAACGCCCCGGGCCCACCCATGTCTCCCCCACTCCCGGCGGCCGGCGCCGCCGTGGATCACCACGCTACCCATGGGTGATCGCCCGAACCAGGGCCTGTCAGGACTGACACCGGTCACACCACACGGTGCGTCGGCCGGAGACGCGACGCGACCGCAACGGCGCGTCGCAGCGCGGGCATTCGGGTTCCGGGTCGTCACGGCGGCCGATCAGCCAGGTGCGCCGGGGCGGTACACGGCCGGTGGGCACGGCGGACTTCAGCACACGGCGCAACGAGGCGTGGAGCGTGCGGCACTCCTCCTCGCTCAGGTCGCGCGCGACCCGCGTCGGAGCCAGCCGCGCCCGCCACAGGATCTCGTCGCACAGCAGGTTGCCCAGGCCCGCGGTGACGGACTGGTCCATGAGGGTCGCTTTGATCGCCCCGCGCCGCCCGGCCAGCAGACCGGCGAACTCCACGCGCCCCACGTCGAGGGCGTCGGGGCCGAGACCCGCCAGGATCCGCTCGACCGCCGCGTCGTCCGCGGCCAGCTGGACCCCCTGGAGTTTGCGCTGGTCGCGGTAGCGCAGCTGACGCCCGTCATCGAGGCTGAGCAGAAGGCGGTCGTGGGCGGCCGGCGGGTCGTCGGCCGAGGCGCACAGCAGCTCGCCGGTCATGCCGAAGTGCCAGACGAGGGCGGGGCCGTCGGTCGGGGTGACCAGGCGCTTGCCGTGGCGCCACGGTTCGCCGAAGCGTCGGCCGCGCAGCCGGGCGCGCAGCCGGGCCCCGCTCACCCCGCGCAGCACGCCGGCGTCCCGCACCTGGATCCGCTCGACGCGCCGGCCTTGGCCGCAGGAGCGGAAGACGGCCAGGAAGCCCTCGACGTCCGGCAGCTCGGGCACGTCCTCCTCCTGTGTACGCCGGGCCCGTCGGCCCCTACGGCCCCTACCCGAGCACGGTAAACCCGCCGCGAGGCGGGTGCTCACCGACGCGACGCTCACGCCGGAGCTCAGTCGCGGCGCAGGTCCTTGATCCGGCGGATCTTGCCGACGGAGCGCTCCAGCGTCTCGGGGTCGACGACCGACACCTCGACCGCCACCCCCACGCCGTCCTTGACCCCCTTGGCGATCGCCGCCGCGGCCGCCTCCCGCCCCGACGTCCCGGCGTCCGGACGGGCCTCCACGACGACGGTCATGTGGTCCATCCGGCCGCGGCGGGTCAGCAGCAGCTGGAAGTGCGGAGCCACGCCCGGGGTGCGGAGCACGATCTCCTCGATCTGGCTGGGGAAGATGTTCACCCCGCGCAGGATGATCATGTCGTCGCTGCGGCCGGTGATCCGGTCGATACGACGGAAGGCGGGCCGGGCCGTGCCGGGCAGCAGCCGGGTGAGGTCGCGGGTGCGGTAGCGGATCACGGGCAGCGCCTCCTTGGTGAGAGAGGTGAAGACCAGCTCCCCGTGCGCCCCCTCGGGCAGCACCTCGCCGCCGATCGGGTCGACCACCTCGGGGTAGAAGTGGTCCTCCCACACATGCGGCCCGTCCTTGGTCTCCACGCACTCCTGCGCGACCCCGGGGCCGATCACCTCCGACAGCCCGTAGATGTCGACCGCGTGGATGTCCATGCGCTCCTCGATCTCGCGGCGCATCTCCTCGGTCCACGGCTCGGCGCCGAAGATGCCGACGCGCAGCGAGCTGGAGCGCGGGTCGACCCCCTGCCGCTCGAACTCGTCGAGGAGCGTGAGCATGTAGGACGGGGTGACCATGATGATCTCGGGCTTGAGGTCCTGGATGAGCTGTACCTGACGTTCCGTCATGCCGCCCGAGGCGGGGATCACCGTGCAGCCCGCGCGCTCGGCCCCGTAGTGCGCGCCGAGGCCGCCGGTGAACAGGCCGTAGCCGTAGGCGATGTGCACCTTGTGGCCGGGGCGGCCGCCGGCGGCGCGGAGGGAGCGGGCGGTGACGTCGGCCCATCTCGACAGGTCGCCGTCGGTGTAGCCCACGACGGTGGGCCGGCCGGTGGTGCCACTGGAGGCGTGCACGCGGCGGACGTCCGCCATGGGGACGGCGAACATGCCGAAGGGGTAGGTGTCCCGCAGATCGGCCTTGGTGGTGAAGGGGAAGCGGGCCAGGTCCTCCAGGGCGCGACAGTCCTCCGGTGCCACCCCGGCCTCGTCGAACTTCTTCCGGTACAGCTCGACGTTGTCGTACGCGTGCCGCAGGGTCGTTCGCAGCCGAGCCAGTTGATGCTCCCTCAGCTCGTCCCGCGTCATCCGCTCGGCGTCGTCCAACAGCGCCTCCGGGAGCGGCTCGCCCAGCCGAGGCCCCGGGGCCGCCGGCAGGGTGGGTTCGCTGGTCATCACGGCTCCTTCCGTACGACATCCACCGCAACTGAAGGCCGACCGACCATTCGGTTAGCGCGCGGCACGGCCAAGAAACCAAGCGGGCGCGCCGGCTGTCAAGAGTCGCGGTCCGCTACTCCGGCCGGACGAGCCGGGTCTGATAGCCGAAGATCACGGCCTGGACGCGGTCGCGCAGCTCCAGTTTCAGCAGCACCCGGCCGAGGTGGGTCTTCACCGTGGCCTCGGCGAGGTGCAGCGCGGCGGCGATCTCGGAGTTGGACCGTCCGCGGGCGACCTCGACGAGGACCTGGCGCTCGCGCGCCGTCAGCCGCCGCAGCCGCTCGTCCTCGACCGGCCCGTAGTCGCTGGGCAGGTGGTGGGCGAAGGTCTCCAGCAGCCGGCGGGTGATCCGCGGGGAGACCACCGCCTCGCCCGCGGCGACGCTCCGTATCGCGGCCAGCAGTTCCTCGGGCCGGGCGTTCTTCAGAAGGAAGCCCGAGGCGCCGGCCCTGAGCGCGGCGAAGGCGTAGGCGTCGAGGTCGAAGGTGGTGAGGATGAGCACCCGGGTGCGCGGGCAGTCCCGGACGATCCGTCCGGTCGCCTCGATGCCGTCGGTCCCGGGCATGCGCACATCCATCAGGACGAGGTCGGGCTGGAGCAGCCGGGCGAGCCGCAGGGCCTCCTCGCCGTCCCCGGCTTCGCCGATCGGGCGCAGGTCCGGCTGGTTCTCCAAGACCATGCCGAAGGCCATGCGCAGCAGGGGCTCGTCGTCGACGAGCAGGACGCCGATGGTCATGCTGTCCCCTCACAGGACGAGGTCTGGTACGGCGGGGTGGCCGGCCCCGCGGAGGGGGTCGGCCCCGGCACGGCGGACGGCGCCGGTTGCGGGCTCCCGCCTGGGCCGAGGGGCGGGGCCGAGCGCAGGTCCAGGCGGGCGAAGACGCGCCAGCCGGCGGTCGGCAGCGGCCCGGCCTCCACGGTGCCGCCGTACCCGGCCACCCGCTCGCGCATCCCGGGGATCCCGTGCCCGTGCCCGTCCGCGAGGGTGAGGGTGGGGGCGGGCACGGGGCGGCCGTTGCCGTCGTCAACGACCTCCACGGTGACGGCGTCGGCGGAGCAGCACACCCGGACCTCGGCGCGGGCGCCGGCGGGGGCGTGGCCGAGGGTGTTGGTGAGCGCCTCCTGTACGAGGCGGTAGACGGTGAGCTGCGCGGCGGCGGGGACAGCGGCGGCGTCGCCCGTCAGCCGAAGCCGGGTGGGCAGCCCGGCGGCACGCACCCGGCGCAGGAGGTCGTCGAGTCGGGCGAGCCCGGGGGCCGGGTGGCGCGACGCCTCCGGCTCGTCGGCGCGCAGCACGCCCAGGAAGCGACGCATGTCGGTGAGCGCCTGACGGCCGGTGTCGGCGATCTGCCGCACGGCGACGGTGACCCGGTCGGAGGCGGTGGGCTGGTCGTGGGGGTGGGACCGCGCGAGGCCCACGGCGGTGGCCCGGTCGGGAGTGCGGCGCCGCGCGACGTCGACGGCGTCGGCGAGGGCGACCATCACCGACAGACTGTGGCTCACGACGTCGTGCAGCTCGCGGGCGATGCGGGCACGTTCGTCGGCCACGGCGAGCCGGGCCCGCTGGTCGCGTTCCCGCTCCAGCCGGACCGCCCGGTCCTCCAGGGTGGCGAGGTAGGCGCGCCGGGTGCGGGTGTGCGCCCCGGCCAGCCCGGCGGCCAGCGCCAAGGCGGTCAGCCCGACCAGCGAGCCGAGGTACCGCCCGTCGGAGGACCAGCGCACGGACGCCAACACGATCCCCGTCTCGAGCACGGCGCCGGCCACCAGCGCGCGCCGGGGTTCACAGCGGGCGGCCACCGTGTACAGGGCGATGAGCAGCGCGACGTCGGCGGGCAGCTGGAAGTCGGCGAGCCACTGCACGAAGGCCGCCGCGGCGATCAGGGTGAACGCCGTCAGCGGCGCACGGCGCCGGATCAGCAGCGGCAGCACCAGCGCCGCCTGGAGCGCGAGTTGCCGCGCCTGGTCGGCCGGGTCATGGCGCGCGACGAAGGCGGCGGAGACGTAGAGCGCGACGACCAGCAGCCCGTCCACCGCCATGGGCGGGAGCCGGGTGCGGGCCCACGGCGGACGGAACGGCGGGCGCCACACGGCGGCCTGATGGGCTTCGGTCATGACGTGTCTTCCTCGGGCCGGCGGTGGTTCGGCCGATACCCGTGCCGGCACCGCGGACTGTCGCATGACGACCAGTCTGGGGTCCTCATCAGCCCGGAACATGCGCCGCTCGACGGAACTCCCGAGCGGCCGGAGTGCGCCCCCAGGTGGATGCCGTCCACCCGGAGCGGTACCCGGCGGGACGGCGGGATCGGCCCGCGGTATGGCCGGTGCCCTGCGCGACACCCGCGGCCGGCTCCGCCCGAAAGCCACGACGCGACCGGGCCGGCCCGCGCGGTCACCGGTGCCGAACGCGACACGCCGACCGGAGCCGCCCGGAGCACCGCCGGACACACACCCGCCAACGCGACCGGGTCGGCGCCAGGACGACGAGGCGGCCCGGGGCAGGGCCGGCGGGGGGGGTGCGACCGGGGGCGGACGGGTGGTCATACCGAGAGCTCACACGCGCGCCACCGGCGGCCGATGTGTCGGGCAGCGGTCGGCTCCTAGCGTCGTCGGCATGCCCAGGACTTCCATGACTCCAGCCGTCGCCCTGCTCTCCCTCGCCCTCGCGCTGCCCGCCGCGGCCCCGGCGTACGCGGCCCCGCCTTCCGCCGGAGCCCCGGCCTCGGTCGGCGCGGACACCCGCGGCGACCGCGACGTCCGCCTCCAACTGCCGCGCCCGACCGGGCCGTACGCCGTCGGCCGCGACACCCTCCACCTCGTCGACCGCGACCGCCGGGACCCGTGGGTGCCGACGGCGGGCTCCCGCGAGCTGATGGTCGGGATGTTCTACCCCGCGCTCCCCCGCGGCGGGCGACCGGCGCGTTACGCCACGGTGGAGGAGGCCCGGCTGCTCCTCGAGGCGTACGGGCTGGACGGCGTCTTCCCACCGGAGACGCTCAGCGCCACGGCCACGCACGGCCGCTTCGGCGCCCGGCCCGTACGCGGCCGCCATCCGCTGGTGGTGCTCTCCCCCGGTTGGGGAGCGTCCGCCTACACCCTCACCGGCCTGGCCGAGGACCTCGCCAGCCGTGGCTATGTGGTCGCCGCGGTGGACCACGCGTACGAGTCCGTGGGCAGCGCCTTCCCCGACGGCCGGACGCTGACCTGCGTCGCCTGCGACGCGGCGCGGACCGAGGAGGACCTGGTGGCGGCCACCGCCGGTCGGGGCGCGGACGTGTCCTTCGTCCTGGACCGGCTCACCGGCCCCCGCCCGGCCTGGCGGCACGCCGGGCTGATCGACCGCAAGCGGATCGGGATGGCCGGCCACTCGCTCGGCGGGGCGAGCGCGGCGGCGACGATGGCGGGTGACCGTCGAGTCCGCGCGGGCGTCAACGTCGACGGGGCCTTCCACGACGGTGTTCCCGTCGACGGCCTCGACGGCAGGCCGTTCATGATGTTCGGCACGGACGACGAGACGCACCGTCCGGGCGGCCGGGACCGGAGCTGGGACGAGGCGTGGGACCGGCTGGACGGCTGGCGCCGTTGGCTGACCGTGTCCGGGGCCGACCACTTCTTTTTCACCGACATCCCCGTGCTCCAGGAGGAGCTCGGCGCCTCGGGCGCGCAGCCACCGCTTCCCGGCCGACGGGCGATGGAGCTCACCCGCCGCTATGTGGCGGCCTTCTTCGACCTCCATCTGCGGGACCTGCCCCAGCCGTTGCTGGAGGGGCCGACCCCGGCCGAACCGGAGGTCAGGTTCAACGCCCCGTAGGCCCACCGCCGCACGGCGCGCCAGAGGACCAGTCCCGGCTGCGGCCTGTCGGGGTCGCTCAGGACCGTAGGACTCAGGCCGTAGGGGCCGGGCTGTAGAACTGCCGCGCCCAGCGCCGGTATTTCATGATGGGGCCGTCCCCCGCGGCGAGCCGCGGGCGTTCCAGATAGGTCTTGTGCTCCCAGATGGGGAAGTCCTTGCCCATGTCGTGCCAGGCCGCCCAGGCGAGCGGGCGCAGGGCCAGCGCGGCCAGGGCACGGGCGGCCCGGCCGCCCCGGGCGGTGGTGAACCGCGCGGTGGTGCTCATGCGCATCTCGACGCGGACCGGGTCGACCGGGGTGGGGCACAACCGGACCCGTAGCCGGAAGCCGGGCCGCTCGCTCTCGACCTCCGAGTAGATCGCGCCGAGCCCCTCGACGACCGTCCGCACCAGCGGCGCGGTCGAGGAGACCAGGGCCGAACGGCGGCCGGCGCCCGCGTGGATGCGGAACGTCGTCTCCATGCGGGCGCCGTCGAACCGCGGCTCCTCCACGACCTCCGCGGTCGTGCCGTGCACCGGGGAGAAGTGCCCGAAGTCGACGATGTTCTCGACCACGTCCTGCGGGTGCTCCACCAGCCTGCGCAGGCTGCAGTACGGAGCCGGGAAGTCCGCGGGCGGCGCCGGTTCGATCTCCCAGGTGGGCGCGACGCCCTGGGCGTGACGCCAGAGGAAGACCAGGCCGTCGACCTCCCGGCACTCCAGGGTCGACAGCCGGGCCTTCGGCGCCGCGGTGCCGTAGCCAGTGCGGACGCAGCTCCCCTCCGGGTCGAACCGGAAGTGGTGGAAGGGGCAGACGATGTCCTCGCCGTGGACCGTCCCGCCGTGGCCGAGGTGCGCGCCCAGGTGCGGGCAGAAGGGCCGGACCGCGCACGGCCGCCCGCTCGCCGTGCGGTAGAGCACCACGTCCTCGCCCATCAGCCGCCGGGTCAGGACGACGCCGCGGTCCAGCTCGGCGGTGGCCGCCAGGGCGAACCAGCCGTCCGGGTAGGGCAGGCGCGGAGTCCGCTGCGCCGGTGAGAGCCCCGGTGTGCCAGGCCGGCCGCCCCGTCGGCCCCACGTCCACGACGTCAACGTCACAGCGCACCTTTCGTCGCGTTTGCCGATCACCCCAGCCTGGCAGGTAGCGCGCCGCCCGTACACGGTGCCTCGCGGGGCGCGGGGCGCGCGGCCACGGTCCCGTGCGGCGCGCGCGTCGGCGTCGGGAGCCGTACGGTCGTACCGGATTGCTGCGGCCGGCGCACCCCGTGCGGGATCATGTGGGGCGTCCGACGGGGCGGTTGGCGGAGACAGTCGAGGGGTTGGTGCCGTGACCGGGGGGTTCGCAGAGCTGACGCCGGAGGACCCGCAGCGAGTGGGTCCGTTCCGCATCGTGGCGCGGCTCGGCTCGGGTGGCATGGGCCGGGTCTATCTGGGGCGCTCGCGGGGCGGACGGCCGGTGGCGGTGAAGGTCGTGCGCCCGGAGCTGGCCGAGGACGAGGAGTTCCGGCGCCGGTTCGCCCGGGAGGTGGCGGCGGCGCGCCAGGTCAACGGCGTCTTCACCGCGGGCGTCGTCGACGCCGACCCCGACGGCTCCCCCGCCTGGCTCGCCACCGCCTATGTACGGGGTGTGTCGCTGGACGCCGCGGTCGCCGAGCACGGGGCGTTCCCGGAGGGGCCAGTGCTGACCATGGGGGCGGGGCTCGCGGAGGCGCTGGAGGCGATCCACGCGGTCGGAGTGGTCCACCGGGATCTGAAGCCCTCCAACGTGCTGCTGGCCGCGGACGGGCCCCGGGTGATCGACTTCGGAATCTCGGTGGTCGACGAGGTGTCCTCGGTGACCAGAACCGGAATGATGGTGGGGACCCCGGGCTTCATGTCCCCGGAGCAGCTGACGGGCCGTCCGGTCGGCGCGCCCAGCGACGTCTTCTCGCTGGGCGCGGTGCTGGTGTTCGCCGCCACCGGCGTCGGCCCCTTCGGCGTCGGCTCGACCCACGGCGTGTTGTTCCGCACCGTCTACGAGGAGCCGGACCTGTCCGCGCTGCCAGCCGGGTTGGTCGAGGTGACGCGGCGGTGCCTGGCCAAGGACCCGGCGGGACGGCCCGGCGTGGACGCCCTGATGGACGAGTTCGCGCGCCGCGTCGGCGACGGGCGGACGGTCACAGAGCTCCTGTCGGACGGCGGCTGGCTGCCGCAGGCCGTGGCGCGCACCCTCACCCGGACGCCGACCCCGCCGTCGCTAATGGCTCAACAGCTCGACACGCCGGCCCGGGAGCCGCGGGCCGACGCCGCTTCGGGGCGGGCGGGGGACGCCACGCCTACGCCCGGGGACACCACACCTCCGCCCGGGGACACCACACCTCCGCCCAGGGACACCACATCTCCACCCGGGGGCGCCGCCCCTCCGCCTTTCGCGGCGCCTCCACCCGTGGACCCGCGCGGCACCGGCCCGGTGGGGTCGCCGCCCCCGTCGCCCGGACCGGCGGGTGCGAGCGACACGCCACTCCCGGGCGCCACACCGCGCCCCCATGCCACTCCGCGCCCCGACGTCACTCCGTCGCCCGACACCACTCCGTCGCCGGACGCCGCTCCGTTACTCGACGCCGCTCCGCCGCCCGACACCGCTGGCCCACCCGGCGTGGACGCCGCCGCGTTCCCGGCGTTCGGCCCGCCCGTTTCGCTGCCGGCGGGCACGCCGGGGATCCCGTCGTCGGCCCCACGGCCCATGGTGACCAGCCTCCCCGAGCCGTTCCGTCCGGGGCCGGCGCGGCCCCGGACGGTCGCCAGGCGCGTGCTGATACCACTCGGCGCGCTCGTCACGGTGGCGGCGATCTCGGTGGCGATCGTGTGGAGCGGGCGCGGCGGGGGTTCCGGCTCTTCTGGCCTGCCCACTCCCCCGACCCGGCAGACCGGGGACTCCGGCAAGGAGGCGGGCCAGGGTGCCGGCACCGGTACCGGCGCCGGGAAGCGGACGACGACCGTCACCATCGGGGTCAGCGTGCCGCTGACCGGGGATCTGGCCGCCTACGGCCAGGGCATCAAGAACTCCGTGGACCTGGCGGTCAAGGAGGCCAACAGGAAGAAGTCAGTGCCGGGCGTCACCTTCGCGATCAAGGCGCTGGACGACAAGGCGCAGCCGTCGACCGGGCAGCAGAACGCCACCGCTCTGGTGGCCGACGAGCGGGTGGTGGGGGTCGTCGGACCCCTGAACTCCAGCGTGGCCCAGTCCTCGCAGCCGGTGTTCGGCGAGGCGAATCTGGCCCAGGTCTCCCCGGCGGCCACCAATCCTCTGCTGACGCAGGGCGAGGAGTGGGTCGCGGGCGCCAAGAAGCGACCGTACGCCTCGTTCTTCCGCACGGCGACCACGGACGACCACCAGGGGTCCTACGCGGCGCGGTATCTGTACCGGAAGCTCACCCGGCCCAAGGTCTTCCTGATCGACGACGGGAAGACGTACGGCGCCGGGCTGGTGCAGACCTTCGAAGATCGGTTCAGGGCGCTCGGCGGCGACATCGTGGGCCGGGACCGGATCACCCCGGGCGACCGGGACTTCGCCGAGCTGGTGGCCAAGGTGAAGGGGTCCGGGGCCGAGGCCGTCTACTACGGCGGCGAGTACCCCGAGGCGGGCCCGCTGTCCCAGCAGCTCAAGAAGGCCGGCTTCGACAAGCCCCTGGTGGGCGGGGACGGCCTCTACTCCGACGAGTACATCAAGCTCGCCGGCTCCGACTCCGACGGCGACCTCAGCACCACCGCCGGCGTCCCGGCGGAACGGCTCGACACGGCCCGCCAGTTCGTCCGGATGTACGCGGACGGCGACTACGCGTACCCCTACGGCGCCTACGGCGGGTACGCGTACGACGCGACCTGGGCGATCATTCAGGCCGTCAAGGCCGTCGCCGAGGACCACAAGGGGAGGCTGCCGGCCAAGCCCCGCCCGGCGGTCGTCAAGGCGCTCCAGGATGTCTCCTTCTTCGGGGTCACCGGGGAGGTCGCCTTCGACGCCTACGGCGACACCACCGACCCGCGCCTCTCCGTGAACAGGGTCCAGGACGGAAAGTGGACCCTCGTGGACAGCGGCAGGGACGAGGACTGAGCCCGTCGCCCGCCCCCGTGGCGGGCGGCCTCCCGTCCCCCCGTCACCTCCGGGACGGCGGGACGGCGGGACGGCGGGACGGCGGAAGGCGATCGGCAGCGGAACAGGGTCGACCGGGAGAAGCCGGGCGGCCCCAGGCAGTGGCTCAGCCTCCGGCCGGCCGGACGGCCACCGGCAGTGGGGCCGCCGCCGGGCCGGGCGGCCCGTTTGCGGGGTGGGTCGCACCGCGTGAGACTGGAGGCCCGCGCCGGAGTCGCGCTGTGCGAGGACGGAGAGCGACATGCGGATCGCGTTCCTGGTGGCGCCCCAGGGCGTCGAGCAGATCGAGTTGACCGACCCCTGGCAGGCGGTGCTCGACGCGTCTCACACCCCGAAGCTGGTCTCCACCAAGCCGGGCCATATCCAGGCGTTCCACCACCTGGACAAGGCCGACACCTTCGTCGTCGACGAGGACCTCGACCATGCGCGGGCCGAGGACTTCGACGCCCTGATCCTGCCCGGCGGCGTGGCCAACCCGGACTTCCTGCGGCTCGACACCCGGGCGGTGGAGTTCGCCAAGGGCTTCTTCGCGGCGGGCAGGCCGGTGGCCGCGATCTGCCACGCCCCCTGGCTGCTGGTCGAGGCCGATGTGGTGCGCGGCCGGACGCTCACCTCCTGGCCCAGTCTGCGTACCGACATCCGTAACGCCGGCGGCACCTGGGTGGACGAGCGGGTCGTGGTCTGCACGGACGGACCCAACACGCTGATCACCAGCCGGCGTCCCGGCGATCTGAAGCCGTTCTGCGCGGCGTTCGGCGAGGAGTTCGCCAAGGACGCCCAGGAGCAGGAGGGCTGAGCGCCCGCTCGCTCAGCGGCCAGTTCCCACTCCGTCCGCGGCGCGTTCGGGTGCCGCGGGCTCCGCCGCCGGAGAGCGCGGCGCCGGTACGTCGAGCGGCGCGGGCACGGCGCGACGTGCCCACAGCGCCGCGCCCGCCAGCAGCGCGACGCCGGCGAGCAGCCACGGGGCCGCGCCGGGCGGCAGCACGCCGGCGGCCAGGGTGGCGAGGGCGCCGGCCAGCTGTAGGGCGAGGGACTGCACGGACAGCGCGGTGGCCCGGACGGTGGTGCCGACACGGCGGTGCAGCACCTCGTTCTGGTTGGGGCCGGCCGCCCCGAGCCCGAGGTAGACCAGCCCGTAGCCGAGGGCGGCGAGGGCCAGGGCGAGCGGCCCGCGCGTGGTGGCCGTCGCGGCGAGCAGCAGCGCCCCGGCCCCGGCCAGCCCCAGGCTCAGCAGCACCGCGCGCTCGCCGCCGCGCGCCAGCCGGGCGGCGAGGGGCGCGCGGTTGCTGCCGAGGGCGGTGCAGAGGAATCCGGCGCAGGCGAGGGCCGCGAAGAGCACGGCGCCCGACTCGGCCCCGCCGGTCAGCACGGCGGCGCGGCGCGGGGTGAGCAGCTCGACGACGGAGAGCGCCGCTCCCACCGCGCCTGCGCTCAGCAGCACCCGCCGCACCAGGGCGTCCCGCGCGCCCAGCCGTACCCCGTCCAGCATGGTGGCCGGCACCCCGCGCAGCACCTCGCGCAGCGAGGCCGGGGCGCGGGGCGGCTCGGTCAGGGCGGCCAGGACGTACGTCACGTAGCCCAGCACGACCGCCGCGCCGAGCAGCACGGGCACGGACAGCGGCAGCACCAGTCCGTCGGTGTGCGCGCTCAACCGGCCGCCGAGGTCCGGGCCCAGGCCGAGCAGCCAGGGCAGGCCGCCGCCGAGCAGCGTGCCGACGGCCAGCGCGGTCGCGGTGGCGGTGGAGCCGCGGGCGATGCCGGTGCGCAGTTCGGCGTCGGGGCCGGAGTGCGCCTGCACGGTGTCCACGTACCACGCCTCGGCGGGCCCGCTGGACAGGGCGCGTCCGGCGCCCAGCAGCACCATGGCAGTCAGCAGCACCCCCGCGGTCGTGCCCAGGGCGAGGAGGGTGAGGCCGACCAGGCTGAGCAGGCCCGCCGCGACCAGCACGACGCGGCGGCCGATGACATCGGACAGTCCGCCGGTGGGCAGCTCCAGACAGGCGACGGTGAGGGAGTAGACGGCGTAGAACCCGGCTATGGAGGTGAGGCCCACTCCGCGCTCGGTGAGCAGGAGGACCTGTGCCGGTAGATAGAGGCCCACCGGAAGCCAGTAGAGGAAGGTGACGACGGCGAACCGGCGCCGTGCGACTGCCGGGGTCATGAGGTCTCTCCGCATGGCGGGGATGCTATACGTGACGCTTCGTCAGCCTGGGGCCGAAGGAGGGACGACAGGTGAGCGACGGCCACCGACGTGGTATCCGACGGGATGGGAGCGGCCGTCGGCGCCGCCGTTGACGAGGGGTCAGGGTGAACGGGTCAGCGCTGTCGGGATGCGCCGCACTGGTGACGGGCGCGTCCAGCGGCATCGGGGCGGCCACCGCCCTCTCCCTGGCCGCCGAGGGCGCCTCGGTCGCGGTGGTCGCCCGCCGCACCGGCCGGCTCGAGGAGCTGGCGACCACCATCCGCGACGACGGCGGCAGCTGCCTCGTGCTCACCGCCGACCTGGAGGACGCGGCACGGGCGCGCCGGGCCGTCGCGGACGCGGCGGAGCGGTTCGGACGGCTGGACATCCTGGTGAACAACGCCGGCTACGCGGCGCCGAGCGCGATCGAGGAGGCCGACGCGCGGGACTGGGCGCGCATGGTCGGCCTCAACTTCACCGCCGTTCTCCACACGTCGCAGGCGGCGCTGCCCCATCTGCTGCGGGCCGCGGCCGACGGCCCCCGCCGGGTCGCCGACATCGTGAACGTCAGCTCGGCCGCGGGTCGCAGGGTGCTGCGCAACAACTCCGTCTACGCGGCGACCAAGCACGCCGTGGGCGCCTTCAGCGAGGGCCTGCGCCAGGAGGTGACCGGACGCAACGTGCGCGTGGGGCTGATCGAGCCCGGGCTGACCACGACCGAGTTGACGGCCGGCCGCGAGGTCGGCCCGGTCAGCGGCCTCGCGCGGGACTCCTGGCTGCACGCGGAGGACGTCGCACGCTCGATCACCTTCATGGTCACCCAGCCGGCGCGCGCCGCGGTCAACGAGATCCTGGTGCGACCCACGGCCCAGGAGCCGTGACCCGGGCCCCGAGACCCTCAGCCCTGAGAGCCCGGTCGAGAGAGCCCGACCCTGTGACACCGCCCCGAGAGCCCGCCTCATGCTCAGGCGTGACCCAGCCCATGGGCCAGGCAGTCGACCAGGCTGGCCGCGATCCGGCCGTCCGGGTCCAGGCGTGGGTTGAAGATGGTGACGTCGAGCCCCACGGCCCGGTCGCCGTCCAGGGCCGCGCGCAGCACGGTCTCCAGCTCGCGCCAGCTCAGCCCGTCGGGCAGCCGGTAGTCGACGGCGGGCATGACGGCGTCGTCCAGGACGTCGGCGTCCAGGTGCACCCAGAATCCGGCGCCGCCGGCGGCGCCCAGCCGGTCCACGGCCCTGCGCGCGGCTTCGGCCGCGCCCACGGCCCGCACCGTCGCCAGGTCCATCGCGCCCAGCCGGGGCGGCAGGGGCCGCATCCCGGCCGCGGCCGACTCCTCGGCGTCCCGGAAGCCGAGGGCGACGACGTCCTCCTCGCGCACCAGGGGCCGCCGGCCCTCCAGGTCGGTGAGCACGCGCGGCCCGTAGCCGGTCGCCAGCGCCAGGTCCATCGACGCGGCCTCGCCCGCGGGTTCGGCCGCGGGCTGGTAGAAGTCGGTGTGCCCGTCGAGGAAGAGCAGCCCGTAGCGGCCGGTGCGGCGCAGCGCCAGCAGGTTGCCGAGCAGGATGGAGCAGTCCCCGCCGAGGACGACCGGGAAGCCGTCCCGGGCCAGGACCTCGCCGACCGCGTCGGCGAGCACGAGGGAGTACGCGGCGATGGAGTGCGGGTTGAGCACCCCGGTCTCGGGGTCGCGCACGGGGTCGTAGGCGGGCACCGCGACCCGGGCCCCGATGTCCGCGCCCAGCCGCTCCCGCAGGCCCGCGCCGAGCAGCGCGGCCGGCAGCTCCGCCACGCCCCCGGGGCGCAGCCCCAGCACCGACGGAGCCTCGATGATCACCAACTGTCGCCGCACATCCGCTCAACGAGGCCACGGGAGCGCGGTTTCCGGCCACCCGGGTGGACGCCCTGGGTGGACACCACGGGTGGACGCCACGGCATGCACGCGCGGCGCCGCACTCGGCGCCGCGCTCGGCTCCCAGGTGACGGGGATCCGTCACGCCGCTACGGGGTGGCGGGCGGTCGGTCGCCGGTGCGCCGGGGCCCGCTGCCGGGCGTGTCGTCACCCGACGTACCGTCATGCCCTCGCCTCCCGGGCGCCGTACCCCCGCTCAGCGTGCCGTCGTTCGGCTGGGCGTCGCGGCGCTGGACCAGCAGGCTTCCGAGGGCCGTCCGCTCGTGCCGTACCGACCGTCCGGTGCGGACCGTGGTGATCAGACCGGCGCCGCGCAGCGCGGCGGCGTGGGCGGAGGCGGTGGCGTTGCTGACGCCCAGCCGTCGGGCCAGGGTGCTGGTGGTGTGGCCGTCGGCGAGGAGCAGCAGGATGTCGAGGCGGGTCCGGCCCAGCACCGCCGCCAGCGCCTCCTCGGTGTCGGCCGGGCCGGTGGGGGTGAGCGGCAGCCCGGGGCCCGCCGGACAGGTCAGACGGGGCGGCTGGTCGGGCAGCTCGGCCGGCAGGGGGTGGGCCGTCCAGTGGAACGTGGGCACCAACACCAGGCCGCGGCCGCGCAGGGCGATCTCCCGCGGGACGGGCGCCGCGATCTCCCAGACCCCCTCGTTCCATCGACTGTCGGGGACGAGCGCGGTGAGCGCGGCGCCGACCCCGTGTTCCGCCACGGTCAGGGCGTGGCGGGTGAACTCCCGCCGGTGCAGCTCCTGGACCAGCGGCCACACGGGGCGCAGCGCCGTCTCGAAGGCCGCGTGCTGGGCGCGCCGCACCAGCCGCCAGGCGTCGGCGTCCCCTCGGTGCAGATCGCGGATCCACCGTGGGGGCGGGGTCGGGTGCGGGGCGTAGACGCGCTCGATCTCGGCGCGGACGAGGGTGGGTGAGGTGGCGCGGACCGCGTCCAGCCCGTCGCGCAGGTCGTCGCTGAACTCGTCGAGGAACAGGGGTGGCCGCCCCGCGGGGACCAGGTCGCCCAGCGCCCCGGCGGCGGCGGGCAGGGACCGCAGGAGGCGCCGTCTCCACCGCCCGAAGAGCAGCTCCTCATCGGGGCGGCACATCGTCATCAGGGCCGTGTTCAGCTCCTGCAACGGGGCCGGGCGCGGCGCGAACCGGACCTTCGCGAAGTCGACGGCCGTGAAGTGGATCCGTATCACGACACTCTCCCCCGACCCCCTACTCTCCTCGGCACCGCCGCGCCATCGTTTCGGGCAGGGCCTGAACCCTCGTCCCCGCTCCCGGCGGACGCCAGCATTCGGCCCATGACTCCTTCCCTCACCTCCGGTGCGGCCCCGATGGGACGGCGCACCGTCGCCAAGTCTGCCGCACTGGCCGCCGCGACCCTGCTCACGGGTGGCGGCACCGCCTGGGCCCGGTCCTCCGCGGGCGACCCCGGACCCGCCCCGCACGGCGGCCTCGTCCTACGGCTTCCCGCGCCGACCGGGCCGCACCGGGTCGGCGTCACCAGCCTGCACCTGGTCGACGGCTCCCGAACCGATCCGTGGGACGACCGGATCACCGTGCGGGAGCTGATGGTGTCGGTCTTCTACCCGGCGCGGACCGTCCGGGGGCGCCGGCGGGCGCCCCAGCTGACGCCCGAGGCCGCGGTGTTGTTCGGACAGATCGACGTCCACGCGCGCCCGCCGCTCCCGGACGCGGGCGTCGACTGGGCGGCCACGCTCACCCACGCGTACGAGAACGCCCCGGCGCGACCCGTGCGGCGGCCGGTGCTGCTGTACAGCCCCGGCGGCGGCGATCCCCGTACCGTCGGCACCACGCTCGCCGAGGAGTTGGCGAGCCACGGCCACGTGGTGGTGACGATGGACCACCCCGGGGACTCGAGCGAGGTGGAGTTCCCGGCGGCGACGACGGAGCGCGCCAAGGTCCGCGCCACCGTGCTGTTCGGCCCGCCCACCCCCGCGCAGTTCCGCACGATGGTCGACACCCGGCTCGCGGACACCGCGTTCGTGCTGGACCGGCTCGCCGACCTGGCGGCAGGACGCAACCCCGATGCCGAGGGGCGGCCGCTGCCCCAGGGGCTCCCCCGCGCGCTGGACCTCCGACGGGTGGGCGTCTACGGCCACTCGGCGGGCGGCACCACCGCCGCCCAGGCGCTGTACGACGATCCCCGCATCGGCGCCGCGGTCGATCTGGAGGGCTATCTCGACCACCCCGCGGAGGCTCCCGGGCAACCGGGCGAGCTGTTCCCGGTGGCCCGTAACGGGGTGGACCGCCCGCTCCTGCTGCTGGGCACCGACGGATTCCGCGACGAGCGGTTCGATCGCTCCTGGTCCGCCATGCTCGCGCACCCGGGCGGGCACACCCGGCTGCGGCGCATCGACGACGCGACGCACTGGGTGTTCACCGACTACGCGGCCATGGTGCCCCGGTTGCAGGCCGCCGGGCTGATGACCGCCGAGGAGCGGAGAAGCATGATCGGTGCTATCGCCCCCGCACGGGCCGTACCCACAGTGCGGAACCAGGTGCGCGGGTTCTTCGCCCGACACCTGCCGCCGGCGCGCTGACCGGCCGGAGCCCGGGAGACCCGCGGCCGACTCCGGTGGCCGTTCGGGTCGGCTCGTGTCGCCATCCGGGTGGTGCCGCGGCCCGGTCCGCCGGTTCGGGCGGACCGGTGCGTCACATTTGGCGTTGGCGGACATGGCGCGGGTACGGCGGGACGGAGCGCGCGGTGATGTGGACAGGATGCGCTCGACGGCCGGAACGGGCCACACCGCCGACCGGTGCCGACCCGACTGGTGGCGACTCGTCCGGAGCCGCCCCGACCGGTGCCGACCCGGTACCTCTCACCGCCCCGTCCGACATCACCGCCCCGTCCGTCGTCGCCCCGTCCGGTGCCACGGAGCCCACCGCTCGGGAAGAGGACATCGGGGAGCGAGCCGCCTGGTGGTCGTCGGGTGGGGCGGCGGACGGCTGGGAGCGGGACATCGACGCGCTCTATCCCGCCGCGCCCGGGGCGGAGCTCACCTCGGAGTTGCTGGCGGCGTCCGGGCTGGCGAAGGCCGCGTTCACAGAGGCCGCGTTCACGGAGGCCGAGCTGCCGGAGGGCGGGCCGCCGGAGGACGCGGCCGTCGGCGGGACGTACGACCCGGAGCCCCGCCCCGGCGGGCGCGGGACGGACACCGCCCCCGGCGCGGACGGTTCGGCGGGCGACCCCGAGCCGGACGTCTCGCCGAACGGCTCGCTGGACCGGCGGATCCATGCCGCGCTGGTCGCGCCCGTACGCCATCTGCTGGACTCCGGGGGCCGGCGGTGGCGGCCGCGGCTGATGACGGCGGTGATCGAGGCGCTGGGCGGCGACGGGGTGCGGTTCGGCACGCTGCTGGCGGCGTGCGAGCTGCTGCACACCGGCTCGCTCATGATCGACGACATCCAGGACCGCGCCCCGCTCCGGCGCGGTCGACGGACCGCCCACACGGTCTACGGCACGGCGGCCACCATCACCGCCGGCACGGCCGCGTACTTCTGTCTGGACCGCGCCATCCGGCGCACACTGCCGCCCGACCCGCGGCTGCGCACCGCGGTGTACGAGATCTACCTGACCGCCCTGCGGGCCGCGCACGCCGGGCAGGCGCTGGACCTCCAGGGGCATCACGAGGAGATGGACCTCGCCGTGGAGCGCGGCGACGTCCGACCGCTGCTGCGGATGCTGGCGCTCACCCACCGGCTGAAGTCCGGGGCTCCGGTGCGCGCCCTGTTCGAGACGGCTGCCGTGGTGGGCGGGGCGACGGCCGGACAGCGAGCGGCGCTCGGGGCGCTGGGCGAGGCGGTCGGCATGGCCTACCAGATCACCGACGACGTGGCCGATCTGCGCGGGGTGGCGAACGAGGAGGGCGAGACCAAGCGGGTCGCCGAGGATCTGCACAACGCCAAGGTGACCTTCCCGCTCGCCTATGCCGTCACCCGCCTGCCCGGGCCCGAGGCCGCGGCCCTGTGGGAGCGGCTGCGGGGCGGTCCGGACGCCCGCGCCGTGCGGCGGATCGCGCGGACCATCGAGGCGTGCGGGGCGCTCGACCGGTGCGAGCAGCGGGCGGCGGGGCTGGTGGAGGAGGCATGGGCGGCGGTGGCGGAGGAACTGCCCGCCACCGCGGCGGCCCGGCGGCTGCGGCACCTCGCCGACGCCACGGTGCGCCGGCCGCGCGCGGGGTGAACTCCCGCGCCGCCCGCGGCGAGCTCGCGTGCCCTCCCCGCGGGGAAGCTTCCGCGCCGCCCGAGGTGAACGGGCGCGCCGAGCGCGTTCGAACCCCCGCGCCGCCCGAGACGAACGGGCCTGCCGAGCGCGCTTGAACCCCCGTACGGACCGAGGTGAACGGGCGCGCCGAGCGCGGTGGCCTCCGTGCCGACCGACGGATCGTCAGCCCTCGCTCACCAGCGCCTCCCCCCGGTCGTACGAGTTCGGTGGTGGACGCGGGGGGGGCGGCGAGTTCGAACAGCAACAGGGCACGGGTGCGGCCGAGGACGCCGGCGAGGGCGCGCGAGCACGGCCGGCTCCGGGGCGCCCACCGGGTGCCGATGCCGCGCAGCGGACAGCGCGGCGTGGGTCGCCATCCGCGTGAGCCCGCCCTCGTCGGCGCGGCGCGTCCGGGGGTCGCCGCAACGCCTTCGCCCGTCGCCGCGCGCGTCGCCACGGGTCGACGTACCCGCCTCGGGACGCATCCTTTGGTCGGTCACGGGCAGCCGGAAGACGGACGACCCGGCCCCGCCCGCCTTCCTAGCGTGGGGGCATGACGGCCGACACCGAACGGGCGCCCCTGCGGCGCGGGGCCGCGCGGTCCGAGGAGCGGGCGCTCGCGCCCGACCTCGCGCGCGGGATCATGCTGCTGCTCATCGTCCTCTCCAACACCGCGTTCCATCTCTGGGCCGCCCGCCGCGGGCCCTCCGGCTGGCATCCCGTGGACGGCTCCCGGGTCGACCACGCGGTCCAGTTCACCATGATCACCGTGCTGGACCTGCGGGTCTATCCGCTCTTCGCCTTCCTCTTCGGCTACGGGATGACACAGCTGTATCTGCGGCAGACCGCCGCGGGCGCCTCCGAGCGGGACGCGGTCGCCCTGTTGCGGCGCCGCAGCCTGTGGCTGATCGTCATCGGGCTGACCCACGCCGCGCTCCTGATGGGCGGTGACATCGTCGGCTACTACGGAGTGTTGAGCCTCGTCCTCGGCTGGCTCTTCCTCCGCCGCGGCGAGCGGGCGCTGCGCTGGTGGATCGGGATCGCGGTCGCGCAACTGCTGCTCATCACGGCGGAGCCGGTGGTCTCGGTCATGCTCCGGGGCGACTGGGCGGCGCTGGGCGAGGTCGGCGACGCCGGCGCGGAGCCGGGCTTCACCGCGTACGGGGCGCAGCAGGAGAGCTGGCTCGCCGCGGCCGGCACCCGGCTGTCCACCGGACTGTTCATCACCTTCGTCGGCGCGCCCCTTTCGCTGATCGGCGGCGGGACGCTGGTCTTCCTGCTCGGCTTCTGGGCGGCCCGTCGCCGGATTCTGGAGCGGCCCGGTCGGCATCTGCCGCTGCTGCGCCGCACCGCGCTCATCGGCATAGCCGTCGGCTGGCTCGGGGCGCTGCCCGCCGCGCTCGCCCATGTGGGGGCGCTCGACGTGCCGGACGACGCACAGAGCGAGGAGGGGGCGCTGACGGTCCTTCGCGACCTCACCGGCAACGCCGCCGGCATCGGCTATGTCGCCGCCATCGCGCTGTTCGTCCACTGGTGGACCACCCGGCCGCCGCGGCCGGGGCGGGGCGGCGCGGCCGCGGCGGTCGCACGCGGGGGCAGCTCGGGCGCCGCCCGCCGGGGCGAGGTGGCCGTCACCGCGATCGCGGCGGTCGGCAAGCGCTCGCTCTCCTGCTATCTCGCCCATTCGCTGATCTTCGCCCCGCTGCTCGCCGCCTGGGGGCTCGGCCTCGGTGAGCACCTGACCAGCGCCACGATGGCGCTGTTCGCCACGGGCGTCTGGCTGATCACCGTGTTCGGGGCGTACGCGCTGGAGCGCGCGGGGCGGCGCGGACCGGTGGAGGCGGTGCTGCGGCGACTGGTGTACGGGGGCCGAGGGCGGCGCGGGAACTGAGGACGCCGAACGGGACCTCGACGCATGTCGCGCGGCACGGTGGCCGCCGGGCCGGGGCAGACTGGTCGCGGGCCGCCCCGCCCGGCGGGCGCCGCCCGGTGCCGGCGGGACCGGCCCGCGAGGGAGACATCCGGTAGGACAGACCCCGGAAGGACGTAGCCATGACCACGGACGCCCCGCCCGGACCGCTGCGGGTGCTGGTCTTCGGCGGCGCGCTGCGCGCCGACTCCACCAACGCCAGACTCGCCTCGCTGGTGGCCCGTCTGGTGACCGCGGCCGGGGCCACCGTCGACCTCGCCACCATGCGCGACTTCGAGATGCCGGCCTACGACGGGGACGTGGAGGAGGCCCGGGGACTGCCGCAGGGCGCGCTCGCGCTGCGCGACCGACTGGAGGCGTGCAACGCCTTCGTGATCTCCTCGCCGGAGTACAACGCCTCGGTGCCCGGTGTGTTGAAGAACGCCATCGACTGGGTCTCGCGGGTCCGTCCGCAACCCTTCAAGAGCAAGCACGCGCTGCTCGTCTCCGCGTCCCCGTCCATGGTCGGCGGCAACCGCGGGCTGTGGGCGCTGCGGGTGCCGCTGGAGCACCTCGGCACCCGTGTGTACCCGGACATGTTCAGCCTGGCCAAGGCGCACCAGGGCTTCACCGAGGACGGCCGGCTGGCCGACGAGGGGCTGCAGGAGCGGCTGGCCGAGACCGTCTCCGGGTTTCTCAGCCTGGTCGAGGCCGACGCGCGCTATGTGTGTCTCCAGCGCCGGTGGTACGAGTTCCTCGGCGACCGTACCGAGGCTCCGGTCACCCAGCGGGCGGAGGACGGGTGACGGGCGGAGGACGGGTGGCGGGTGGAGGACGGGTGGCGGGTGGAGGACGGGTGGCGGCGGCCGCCTGCGGTGTGCCGGATAACCGGTCGCCCGGCCGGAGCCGGGACTGCTACGGTCGCCGCATGATCAAGCGCGCCGACCTGACGACGACGCCGGAGAGTGTCCCGGCGCGCTGACCGTTGTCCGAAGTCGAAGCCCCGGGGCGAGTGCCCCGGGGCTTCGCCGTGTGGTCACTCGCCCGACGATCCGCGAGGAGACCACCGTGTACGACCACCGCAAACTCGGCCGTGAGCTGGGCCTGTTCGACACCGACCCGCTGATGGGCGCGGGGCTGCCGTACTGGCTGCCCGACGGCGCGACCGTGCGGCACGCCCTGGAGGAGTTCATCCGCGGCGCCGAGCGCCGCGCGGGGTACCGGCACGTCGCCTCGCCGGTGCTGGCCAAGCGCGAGCTCTACGAGATCTCCGGGCACTGGTCCCACTACAGCGAGGACATGTTCCCCCCGATGGAGCTGGGTGGGGAGCGGTTCGTGCTGCGGCCGAGCCTGTGCCCCCACCATGCGCTGATCTACCGCTCCCGCGCGCACAGCTACCGCGAGCTGCCGCTGCGGATGGCGGAGTTGGGCGGCATGTACCGCTCCGAGCTCTCCGGGGTGCTCGGCGGGCTGACCCGGGTCCGGGCGATCCAGCTCAACGACGCACACATCTTCTGCACCGAGGAGCAGGTCGCCGACGAGGCGCGGGCGGCGCTGGAACTGATCGGCGGCGCCTACCGGGCCCTGGGCATCCGGCCGGCGCGCTATCGGCTCTCCCTCCCCGGCGCGGGCGGGAAGTACGTGGCCGACCCGGCGATGTGGCGGCGGGCCGCGGCGGTGCTCGCCGACGTGCTGGACGCGTCCGGCCTGGCGTACGAGGCCGTCGAGGGCGAGGCGGCGTTCTACGGTCCCAAGATCGATGTGCAGATCGCCGACGGGGCGGGACGTGAGTCCACCCTCTCCACCGTCCAGGTCGACTTCCACCAGCCCCGCCGGTTCGATCTGCGCTACATCGGCCCGGACGGCGGCCGACACCGGCCCGTCATGGTCCACCGCAGCGTCATCGGGAGCGTGGAGCGGGCCGTCGCCCACCTCGTCGAGCACCACGGTGGCGCCTTCCCCGCCTGGCTCGCCCCGACCCAACTGGTGGCCCTGCCCGTCTCGGAGGCCGAGCTGCCGGCCGCCACCGACCTGGTGCGGCGCTGCCTCGACCGGGGGCTGCGCGCGGAGCTGGCGGGGCCGGAGCAGGGCAGCCTGGGCGCCCGCGTCCGCGCCGCCCGGCTCGTGCCGTACCAGGCGGTGATCGGCGCCAGGGAGGTCGCGGACGACAGGGTCGCGCTGCGGCTGCGGGACGGCCGGCGACTGGACCCGCTGCCGGCGGACGAGGCGTCGGCCCGCATCCAGGCCATGGTCGACGGCTACGAGACCGCGCTGTGGGACGTCGACGCCCCGGCGTAGCGGGCGTGCTGCCACGGGCGGGCCACGAGGTCTCTCCCGACCCTCGTCATCGCCCTGGACCTGGACCTGGAGCTGGACCTGGACCGCGGTCGCCGGGCCGGTCGGCGTGGGTGGGGGCGGGCTGGGCGAAGCGGGTCACGTAGCGGCGCTGCCAGGGTGTCTCCACGGCACGCCGGTCGTAGTGCTGTCGCACATAGGCGACCGCCTCCTCCCGGGGGACGCCGTCGAGCACGGCGAGACAGGCCAGGGCGGTGCCGGTGCGTCCGACACCGCCGCCGCAGGCGACCTCGACGCGCTCGGTCCCGGCGCGCTCCCAGAGCTCGCGCAGGGCGTCGACCGCCTCCGCGCGGTCGGCGGGCAGCCGGAAGTCGGGCCAGCGGAGCCATCGGCTCTCCCACGCGACGGCGGGTGGCTCCTTGCCCAGCAGATAGAGGGCGAAGTCGGGCGTCGGGCCGGCGGGCAGCGGCTTCCGCAGCCCCCGGCCGCGTATGAGACGGCCGGAGGGCAGCGCCAGCACGCCCGTGGCCGTGGTCTCCCAGGTGGCGTTCATGGGCCAAGACTCACCCCACCATGACGCTCCGTAGGGCTCATTCCGCCGAGAGCGGAAGGGTCTCTCCGGTCTCCAGGAGTGTCTTGAGGTTGGAGAGGATCACGGGCCAGCCCTCGCTGACGCCCTTGAGCATCTCGCTGTCGGGCTCGAAGTCGTCGTGGACGACGGTCAGCTTGACGGCGGCGTTCCCCAGCGGCTCCAGCTCGAAGGCGACCTTGGAGATCCGCTCCTTGCGCAGCTCGGCGAGTCTCTCGTCGCTCCAGCCGAACATCTCGGCGATCTCGGGCTCGTAGGTGTGCCAGGTGTAGCAGAGCCGGCGCTGGGGCTCGGCCTCCAGGACCTTCTGCCCCCAGTCGTGGAACTCCCCGTTCGGGTTGATCTTCCACCGCACGGGCGACCCCGGTCGCCAGTCGGACTCCGGGCCGGTGCCCTCGAAGTAGCGGCGGATGACGGCGGGGTCGGTGAGGGCCTGCCACAGCCGCTCCGGGGTGGCGCGGATGACCGTCACATACACGAACTCCGACCTGCTGCTCATGGTGCTGTCCTCCAGGACGTGGCGCGGATCGCCCGGGGTACGCCCCGGGCGCGACCGCGGCGGTCGATCCGGTGGTCGGCGCCGCCGTCGACGGGCACGGGTCGAGGTCCTGTCTACTCGTGCCGCCGTGCGCTGTCTCGTGCCGCGCCGGGCGGCGCGCTCGGATACGTCCACCGGCCCCCGGTGGACCGGCGCGGCTCAGTCCTCGGGGAGCCCCGGGGCGGGCCAGGCCGCCAGTGTGCGCCCGCTGGTGAAACGGCGCGGCTCGCCGGTGACCGGGTCGGTGAACTCCAACGTGGTGGCCAGCAGCTGGAGCGGGGCGCTGAAGTCGTCCGGGGCCGGATCGGTGACCACCGGGTAGACCGGATCGCCGAGGATGGGCGTGCCCAGGGCGCTCATGTGCAGGCGCAGCTGGTGGGTGCGGCCGGTGATCGGACGGAGCCGGTAGCGGCCGAGGCCGGCGCGGTGCTCGATCAGCTCGATCCGGCTCTCGCTGTTGGGCGGTCCGGGGACCTCCTGCGCGGCGATCACTCCGCGCTCCTTGTGGATGCGGCTGCGCACGGTGCGCGGCAGGGCGAGCCCCGGGCGGTACGGCGCGATCGCCTCGTACTCCTTGCGCACCCCGCGGTCCTGGAAGAGCGACTGGTAGGCGGACCGGTGCTCGGGGCGGATCACGAACATCACCACGCCGGCGGTCAGCCGGTCCAGCCGGTGCGCGGGGCTGAGCTCGGGCAGCCGAAGGTCGCGGCGGAGCCGCACCAGGGCGGTCTCGGTGACATGGCTGCCCCGCGGGGTGGTGGACAGGAAGTGCGGCTTGTCCACGACGACGATGGCCTCGTCCCGGTGCAGGATCTCCAGCTCGTACGGGACCGGCACCTCCGCGGCGAGCGGCCGGTAGAACCACAGGAAGGCGCCCGGAGCGAAGGGCGCGTCGGGGGCCACGGGCCCCTCGGTGCCGACGATTCCGCCGTCGCGCAGCAGCGCGTCGATCCGCTCCCGGCCCAGGGCGGGGAGTCGGTCGACCAGGTGGTCACGGATCGTGGTCCAGGAGCCGTCGGCGGGCAGCCGCAGCCGGACCGGGTCGATCCCGTGCCGCTGCGGCAGCGGCGCCGGGGGAATCTTGGGCCTGCGTCTCACAGAACGCCACCCTACGGCGCGCGGCGGGCCGGCCGCCTCCGCGCTCAGCCGCGGGCCGCCCCGAGCAGCTCCGTCAGCCGGTCCAGGAAGGTCACCTGCGCGGCCACGACCTTGTCCCGGGCCTGGTCGAGGCCCCACCAGCGGACCCGGTCCAGCTCGGGGAACTCCTGGATCCGGCCCGAGCTCCGCGGCCACTCCATGGTGAAGGTGCCGGGCACCATCAGCTCCGGGTCGAGGTCTCCCTGCACCGCCCAGGCCGTGACGATCTTCCCGTTCCGCTGCCGGACCTCACCGAGCGGGAGGTAACGGCCCACCGGGGGCGGCAGCCCGATCTCCTCCTCGAACTCCCGACGCGCGGCCTCCTCGGCGCTCTCCTCCGTCGAGTCGTACTCCCCCTTGGGGACCGACCAGGCCCGCTCGTCCCGAGCCGCCCACAGGGGTCCGCCCATGTGTCCGAGGAGCACCTCGACGTCATCGCCCTCCGGACCCCGCCGGCGGAACAGCAGGATCCCGGCGCTTCGCTTCGCCGTCACCCGACCAAGTCAAGCAGCCGACGCCGCCCGACGCGGGCGGCGCCACGTTCCTTCACCGCCGGGTGTCCGGGCGGCTGCCGCGGAGCGGCCCGGGGCGTCACCCGCGCCGCACCAGGCCGCGGACGTACGCCGCCTGGCCGGCGTGCTGGAGGTCGTCGGAGATGACGCTGACCAGCCGGACGCCCAGGGTCACCGGCGGCGTCCACGCCTCGTCCACGACCCGGTCGAGGGCGTCGTCGTCCAGGCCGCGCACATAGTCGACCGTGCCCTCGTGGACGGCGTCGTAGTAGCCGAGGAGGAGATCGGGCGAGTCCACCCGGACGGCGGCCACGTCCCGGGCCCGGTGCCCGTATCCGGTGTCCTCCGCGGCGAAGGGCAGCGCGAGCCGGTCGTACCAGCCCTCGCCGGTCCAGATCTGCTCGCGCTCCGCGACATCGGCGATGTGATCGTCCTGAATGCGCGTCAGGTGCCACACCAGCCAGCCGATCGTGTTGGACCTGCCGTCCAGGCGCGTGGCCAGCTCGTCGGCCGTGAGCCCCTCGACGGCCTCGTGGACCGTCTCCCGCACGCGGGTGAAGGCGTCGACCAGAAGATCCGCACTGTTCATCGCCACGATGGTAGGGCCCCTCGCGCCGGTCTCGCGGGAGCGACGCCGCCGCTCACGGGGGAACGTCGTGCGGCCGCCGTGGGGCTCCGGTTCCGCGCGACGCCCGCGGCCGTTCAGGCCACGAGTCCCGCCCGCTTCGCCACGGACACGGTGGAGACCCGGTTGTTGGTGCCGAACTTCCGGTACACCTTCTCCAGATGACGGTTGACCGTGTGCGGGGAGATCGTGAGACGGCGCCCGATGGCGCGGGTGGTGAGCCCCTCCGCGAGCAGCCCGAGCACGGTGAGCTCGCGCGGGGTGAGTCCGAAGTCCTCGGGAGAAGGGGCCGATTCCGGCCCCCGCGGCGCGGACCCGCGCAGCCGGCGCAGCTCCCGCAGCTGTCTGTGGACCCCGAGCAGCAGTGGCTGGATGCGTGCCGCGAACGCCAGTTCACGCTCGCCGAAGTCCCGCTGGCTGCCGAAGACCACGATGCCCGCCCCGCGCGCCGCGGCATCGGGCAGGGGCAGTCCCATCTGGTACGTCGACCCGCAGTCGGCCCGCGCCTGGCTGCACCACACGGAGTCGCGCCAGGAGTCGCAGAGCTGGGTCACGGCCACCGGGCCGTGCTCTCCGGCGGCGAGGTAGGGCACCAGGGGGTGTTTCTGGCGCACGCGCCGCTGGACGACGTCGGCGAGCGTCTCGCCGAGGGACACGGGCGCCCATCCGTCGGCGTGTCCGGTCCGCTCGTCGACCCGGATCCCGGAGAGGATCACCAGGTTGTCGCAGTCGAGGGTCTCGTGCAGCCGCTCCGCGATCAGTTTCCACGCCGAGTCGGGGTCGTCGTGTTGGAGCACGGCGGCGACGATGTCGAGCATGCGCTCGTAATCCCGGATCAGAAGCTGAGCCATGGGTGCAGCGTGCCAAAGCGACGCGGGCCGTGCCGGAACAACGACGGGTTTCGGCCGTCGTCGGGCGCCCGTCGGCGGGGGCGCCGGTCGCGGGTACCCCCGTGACCCGCGTCGACGCCCCTGCCGTCCCTTCCATGATCCGGTCGGTGACCGACCACCGCCAATGGGAAGGTGTTCCTATGCGCCGGGGTGCGCCCACCGGGCGGTCGCGCCCCCGCGAGCCCCCGTCACGGCCGCTCCTCCGGCGACGTGACCGGGGCGTTTTCGAGCAGCACGGCGCGGAGCGCGGCGACCAGCGCCTCATCGACGCCCAGCAGGTCGGCGGCGTAGCCGCGTATCGATCCATGACGTTCCGCCAGATCGGCGAGGAAGATCCGCATCACCGCGGCCGGCGCCCGCCCGTAGTCGGGCCAGCGCGGCTCCCGGCCGGGGTGGGCGGCCTTCCAGTCGGCGACGAGGCGTTCGGTGGCGCGCTCGGTGAGCGTGAAGTCCTCCACGATGGTGTCCTCGTCCACGCCCAGCAGGGCGAGCACGAGGGCGGCGAGCAGGCCGGTGCGGTCCTTGCCGCTGGCGCAGTGGAACACCACCGGGCCGTCCTCGGCGGCGGCGATCACCTCCAGGGCCTGCCGCAGCTCCTCGACGCCGTCGTGGGCGACCTCGCCGAACTTCTCGGCGAGGAAGGGGCCGGCGTCCACGTCCGGGCCCAGGGCCGCCTGGTCGTAGGGCCGGTGCTCGATGCTGAGGTTGTGGTAGACGAGGCCGGGGTGCTCGGGCACCCGGCCCTTCGCCTCGATCTCCCACGGGTAGCGCAGGTCGATGACGGTGCGGATATCGAGTGCCAGGAAGCGTTCCCAGTCCGCGCCGCCCAGCTTGCTCAGCGAGTCGGACCGGTACAGTCGGCCCCAGCGGACCGCTTGGCCGTCGGCGGTGCGATAGCCGCCCAGGTCACGGAAGTTGTGCAGCCGCTCGAAGCTCAGGTGTCGGTTCACACCGCGGCACCCTACGACCGGATCGCCGAGGACACCGCAACCAAGATCACGGCCCGGAAGGCTTGCGTCAGTACACGTCGCGTACATACCGCTTGTCCGCGGCCAGTTGTTTGACGTACAGGGTCGCCGCCTCCTCGTCGAGCCCACCGTGGGCGACGGCGATGTCGCGGAGCGCCCGGTCCACGTCCTTGGCCATGCGGGAGGCGTCCCCGCAGACGTAGAAGTGCGCGCCGTCCTGGAGCCAGGACCACAGCAGGGGTCCGTGCTCACGCATCCGGTCCTGGACGTAGACCTTGGCGCGCTGGTCGCGGGAGAAGGCGGTGTCCAGTCGGGTGAGCACGCCCTCGTGGAGGTAGTCGGTCAGCTCCCGCTCGTAGGAGAAGTCGGTGGCCCGGTGCTGCTCGCCGAAGAAGAGCCAGTTGGGCGCGTGGTGGCCGCGGGCGCGGCGCTCGTCAAGGAAGCCGAGGAAGGGGGCCACCCCGGTGCCGGGGCCCACCATCACCATGGGCGTGGCCGGGTCGGCCGGGGGCCGGAAGTGCGCGGAGCGCTGCACGAAGACCGGCACGGGGGTGTCGGGGGCGGCGTCGGCGAGGAAGGGCGAGCACACCCCCTTGCGGGGGTGTCCGAGCGGGCTCTCGTACCGGACGACGGAGATCGTCAGGGACACCCGGTGCGGGGCGGTGAGCGGGCTGGACGATATGGAGTACAGCCGCGGCTGGAGCCGCCGGAGCACCTCGGTCCACTCGCCGGCGGTGGCGCGCACCGGATGCTCGATGACCGCGTCCACGGCCTGCCGGCCCCAGGACCACCGGGCCAGGTCGCCCTTGTTGTCGGGGCGCAGCAGCTTGCGCAGCTCCCGGTCGTGGGTGCGGTCGGCGAGGAAGCGCAGCAGGGCGGGGGTGAGCGCGGTGATGTCCAGGTGCCGGTGCAGGGCCTCACGGAAGGGGACATGGCCGAGGCCGTCCAGCGCCACCTCGGCCTCGGAGTCCAGTCCGGTGACGGCCAGCCACTCGGCCACCAGATCGGGACAGTTGACGGGGCGTACGCCGAGCGCGTCGCCCGCCTCGTAGATCAGCGGCGTCTCGCAGTCGCGCGTGTCGAAGGAGACGCGGCGCACCTCCTTGCCTGCTCCGGGGCGGCTGAGCAGCCGGTTCTCGGCGAGGCGGGCAATGACCGGGGCCTGCTTGGTGCCCAGGCCGGTCCGCGGGCCGGTGCCCAGGGCGGTTCCGGGGGCGGTGCCCGGGTCCTTGCCGAGGCCGGTGCCCGCGCCTGTTCCGGGGGCGGTGCCCGAGCCCGTTCCGGTTCCGACACCCGTGCCCGTTCCGGGGGCGTCGTCGGTGAGCGCGGCCAGGACCTGGTCGAGCCAGGCCAGCGCGGAGGGCTCGTAGTCGGGTTCGCAGTCGGTGCGCGGCGCCAGGCGCTCCGCCCCCAGCTCGCCCAGGCGCTGGTCCAGGCGGCGGCCGTGGCCGCAGAAGTCGTCGTAGGAGGAGTCGCCCAGCGCGAGCACCGCGTAGCGCAGACTGTCCAGCCGTGGGGTGTCGGGGGCGGACAGGGCGTCCCAGAAGTCGGAGCCGTTGTCGGGGGCGTCCCCGTCGCCGAAGGTGCTGGTGATCACCAGCAGATCGGCGGCCGTCGGCAGCGCGTGGGGGTCGGCGGCGTCCATGCCGAGCAGCTTCGCCCGGTGGCCGGTGGCGGCGAGCCGGTCGGCTGCCGCCACCGCGAACTCCTCGGCGTTGCCGGTCTGCGAGGCCCACAGCACGATCACCTCGCGGCCCGCGGCCGGCTCGGCCGGGTCGGCGGCCCGGTGGTCGGGGGCGGGCCGTGCGGCGCGCGAGTACAGCCCGGCCAGCACGCCGTTCACCCACAGCGTGTGCTCGGGGGTGAACGGAGCCACCGCCGGCAGTACGGGCACGCCGGGCGCGCCGGTGCCGAGCCCGGCCAGGAAGCCGGTCAGATAGCGCCGCTCGTGTTCGGCGAGCACCGGCGGGGGTCCCGTCTCCAGCCCGAGGGCCCCCGCGACGGCGGTGACCGGGGCCGGGTCGAGGGACGGGCCCCCGCCGGAGGTGGGGTCCGAGACCACGCCGGAGAGCGCCTCCGAGGCGGCGTTCGAGGTCGAGACCACCGCCACACCACGGGCCCCGGCCGCGGTCTCGGACTCGGGGGCCGTCCCGGGCGCCGTCGGCGGCGGCCCCGCGACCCGGCTCAGCGCGACCGCGCAGACCTTCAGTTCGGGCTGCAGGGAGATCGGATCCACCGCGTCGCTGGTGACCGCGTTGACGCAGCGGTACTCACCGAACAGGTCGTTCCAGTGGAACGGCGCGAAGCAGCACCCCGGCCGCACCCGGTCGGTCACCACCGCCGGCAGCACCGCCCGCCCGCGCCGCGAGGCGACCTCCACCGCGTCGCCCTCCGCGATGCCCAGGTCGCGCGCGTCCTGCGGGTGGAGCTCCACGAAGGGGCCCGGGTCGAGCCGGTTGAGCTTGGCGACCCTGCCGGTCTTGGTGAGGGTGTGCCACTGGTGCTGGAGCCGCCCGGTGTTGAGCACGAAGGGGAAGTCGTCGTCGGGCATCTCGGCCGCGGGGAGGTGCGGGCGAGCGTAGAAGACGGCGCGGCCGCTGGCGGTGGGGAAGACCGGCCCGCCGTCCCCGGACACATAGCGGACGGGGTTGCGGTCCGGGCCGTCGGCGGTCGCCGCGGGCCACTGCACGGGCGTGGTCCGCAGCCGCTCGTAGCTCACCCCGCGCAGGTCGTAGCCGGTCGTGGGGTTCCAGGCGCGCTTGATCTCCTCGAAGACCTCCTCGGCGCTGGCGTGGTCGAACCCCGTCTCGTACCCCATGGCGCGGGCCACTCGGGCGATGATCAGCCAGTCCGGCAGCGCCTCGCCGGGCGGGTCCACGGCCCGCTGGGCGAGGGTCAGGTTGCGTTCGCTGTTGATGAGGACGCCCTCGGCCTCCGCCCACAGCGCGGCGGGCAGCACGACGTCGGCGTAGGCGTTGGTCTCGGTCTCGGCGAAGGCGTCCTGGGTGACGACGAACTCCGCCTTCTCCAGCCCCTCGATCACGGTCCTGCGGTTGGCGACCGAGGCGACGGGGTTGGTGCAGATGATCCAGCACGCCTTGATGTCGCCGTCGGCCATGCGCCGGAACATCTCCACCGTGCCCTGCCCCGCCCCGTCCTCGCGGAGCGTGCCCGCGGGCAGCTGCCACAGCTCCTCGACGAAGGCGCGGTCCTCCGCCACCAGCACCGACCGCTGGCCCGGCAGCCCCGGCCCCATGTAGCCCATCTCGCGGCCGCCCATCGCGTTGGGCTGGCCGGTGAGCGAGAAGGGGCCGCTGCCGGGGCGGCAGATCGCTCCGGTGGCCAGGTGCAGGTTGACCAGCGCGTTGGTGTTCCAGGTGCCGTGGGTGGACTGGTTCAGCCCCATCGTCCAGCAGCTCATCCACTCGCCGGCGGCCCCGATCCACTCCGCCGCCCGGCGGATGTCCTCCTCCGGTATGCCGGTGAGCGCGGCGACGGTCGCCGGGGGGTAGTCGGCGAGGAACTCCGGCATCGCCTCCCATCCCTCGGTGTGCTCCGCGATGAAGTCGGGATCGGTGTCGCCGTTCGCCACCAGCAGCTGCAGCAGTCCGTTGAGCAGCGCCAGATCGGTGCCCGGCCGGATCTGGAGGAACAGGTCGGCCTTCTCGGCGGTGGCCGTGCGCCGGGGGTCGACGACGATCAGCTTCGCCCCGGCCCGCACCCGCTCCATGAGCCGCAGGAAGAGGATCGGGTGGCAGTCGGCCATGTTGGAGCCGATCACCAGGAAGACATCGGCCCGGTCGAAGTCCTGGTACGAGCCGGGCGGCCCGTCGGCGCCGAGCGACAGCTTGTAGCCGCTGCCGGCGCTGGCCATGCACAGCCGCGAGTTGGACTCGATCTGGTTGGTGCGGATGAACCCCTTGGCGAGCTTGTTCGCCAGGTACTGCGCCTCCAGGCTCAGCTGTCCCGACACATACAGCGCCACCGCGTCCGGGCCGTGCTCGTCGATGATCGCGCGGAACCGTCGGGCGGTCTCCTCGATCGCCGCGTCGACGCCCACGGTCTCGGGCTCGGCGCCGCGACGGGGCCGCGCCAGGGCGGACTCCAGTCGGCCCGGCGCGGCCAGCAGCTCGGCCGTCGTCGCTCCCTTGGTGCACAGTCGTCCGAAGTTGGCGGGGTGCTGCCGGTCCCCCGACGATCTGCGGACCCTGCGCCGCCCGTCCGCGCCGACCGCGACGTCGAGCACGATGCCGCAGCCCACCCCGCAGTACGAGCAGACCGTCCGCACCGCGCTCCCGCCGGTCTCCGCCTCCTGTCCGGGCACCCCGCGCCTCCCTGGTGAACAGCCTGATCGACCCTGCGCACCGACGGTACGAGCCGCCGGTTACACCGGTGTCACACGCGCTGATCATGGCTGGTTACACCGGTCACACAGCGGCCGGAGGCGCGGTGTGAGGGCGGGGCGTCGCAGGTCAGGGCGGGGGCGGCCGGGTCAGGGCCGGGTGTCCCGGTCCGAACGGGGCGGGAGGAGGGTGACGCGGAAGGCCCGCGGGGCGCCGATGTTCCCGGCCGGGTCGATGGTGCGGTACTCGATGGTGTGCGTCCCGTACTCCGGGGTGGCGTCGTCCCAGGGGACGACGCGCGGGGTGCCGAGCTTGCCGTAGACCAGGCCGTCGATCTCGGTGCCTGAGGGGGTGAACCGGAACGGGGCCTCGGCGTCGGTCGGCCAGCCGTAGTAGCTGTACCAGCCGTCCCCGTCGACCCGGAACTCGATGACGGCGGCTCCGGCGTGATCGTCGCGGGCGGTGAGCTTCATGGTGAACGGCCCGTCGTAGACGTACTCCACCGGTCGGCCCGGTGTGCGCACCGTGCGCAGCGGGTCGGACAGCTCATACCGGGCGGGGGCCGGGGTGGCGTCGACGGTCCAGGTGAGGGCGTGGTCGGTGCCGGGGATGCGGGCGGTGAGGGTGTGGTCGCCGGGGCGGAGCTTCAGGGTGGACAGGTCGAGGTCGCGGTCGTTGCCCGGGTTGGCGACGGGTCGACCGTCGAGGCTCCAGCGGACCGGGACGACGCGCCGGTCGGGGTGCGTGGTGTCCGCGTGGACGACGCCGGAGGCGCCGACGGGCGCGTCGGTGGCGGTGTGCCCGGTGAAGGCGGGTGCGGTGGTGACGGGCCGGGTGGTGACCGCGGTGTCGACGGTCCACCGGACGGTGCGGGTCAGCGCCGCCGAGCCGCGGACGGCGGGGTCGCGGACGAAGGGGGTGGGGTCGGTGACGGTGGCGGTGAGGGTGTGCCGGCCCGGGTCGAGGTCCAGGGTGCGCAGATCGAGGCCGCGGGCGTTGCGGGTGCCCGGGACCCGGTCGCCGTCCACGCGCCAGACGACGTCGAGTTCGCCGCCGACCGGGTGGAGCACGTCGACCCAGGCGATCCGGTCGGCGCCGAGCGGGGCGGCGTTGGGGGTGTGCTCCTGGACGAGGTCGACCCTGGCCGCCAGCGCCTGGGTCATGATCTCGCGTTCCACCTGGTCGAAGGCGTAGCCGAGGGTCTTCATCATGGAGTGCCGGCTGGGCCGCCAGACGCCCCTGGTGCTGTACAGGCCGCCCTCGTAGCGACCGATGCGGCCGCCGGACTCGCTCTCCTCGCCCAGCCAGCGCCACCACTTCCTGCGCTGCTCCCGCATCTCCGACGCGCTGAGCAGCGTGTGGTGGGCGGAGGAGGGCTCACCGCCGGCGTACGTCCCGCCGGGCACACCGCGCGCGTAGTAGTCGTACTCGTCCTGGAGCTTGCCGAGGGAGTGGCCGATCTCGTGCGGGGTGATCAGCGAGGAGAGCGCGTTGCCCCCGGAGGCGGTGGCGTGGGTGCCGCCCGCGCCACCGTAGGTCCGGCTGTTGGCGAGCGCGACGATCTGGCGGTTGCCGCCGGAGGTGCCGGGGACCAGGTCGGCCAGGGCGGTGGCGGCGGCGCTGTCCACGGTGAGCAGCCGTCGCACGCTGTCGGCGTCGCAGCCGCCCCAGAAGCCCATGTTCAACGGGGTGTCACGGCGTGGCGCGTCCAGCCCGGGGTCGCAGTCCACGCCCGAGTCGCGGGACGGCAGCTCCACCGCCCAGACGTTGACGTACGAGCGGTAGGAGGCGAACGGCTCGATGCTCCACAGCACGTTGAGGTGGCGGTCGACGTCGGCCCGGAAGTCGGGTATCTCGTCGGCCGTGTAGCCGTCGCCGAGCAGGATCAGGTTGAAGCGCTTGTCCGCAGGTCCGGTCCGCTGCACGGGCACCACGGTGGCCCCGTCGATCACGGTGGCCTTGTCGTTCGCGGTGGTCTTGTCGTTCGCGGTGGTCACGGCGGCCCCGTCGGTCGCCGTCGCGCCGTCGGTCGCGGTCGCCGGCCGCGGCTCGGGGCGGTTCCCCGCCGTGGGTGGGGCGGCGCCCAGCGCACAGGCGGCCAGGAGCACACCCGTCGCGGCCAGGAGCGTGGTGCGCCGCCTTCCGGTGGTGCGTCGGTCAGGAGTCGCCATGGTGGTGCACCCTCCCCCTCGCTACGACATGTGGTCGCGGTGGCGGGAGCGTACGGGGTGGACCAACGGGCCGTAAAGGGAGGCGTGTTGCTCAGCTGGCCGGTTCGCGGCGGGTGTCGTCGGTGGGTCGTACGGAGGCGGCCGGCGGCCGCTCGCGCAGCGCTCCGTAGGCGATGAAGTAGGCGGGCAGGCGGCGCAGCAGGGGCAGCGCGCCCAGGATCCGGGCGGCCCGCGGCGGCCGGTCCGGCTTGGTGAGCATGCGCGGGTCCTGCATCGGCGAGCGCCCGGCGAGGATCGGCTCGATGAGGCGGGCGTGGGCGAACCGCTGGAGCCCTTGGGTGGCCGCCGTGGTGGGCCAGCGACGGAGCTGGACGCGGCGGACGTCGCCGACCCGGACGGTGCCGGTGCGCAGCGGCTCGACGAGGTGACGGGCGGCGGCGACGGCGTCCTGGACGGCGAGGTTGATGCCGATGCCGAAGACGGGTGACATCGCGTGGGCGGCGTCGCCGATGCACAGCAGGCCGGGCCGGTACCAGCGGCCGAGCCGGTCGAGGCGGACGTCGAGCAGCCGCACCTCGTCCCAGGAGCGGAGGTGGTCGGTGCGCTCGGCCGCCCAGGGGGCGGCGGACGCGAACTGGGCCCGGAACCGGTCGAGTCCGGCGGCGCGGCGATCCGGATCGGTGCCCTTGGGGATCAGCGCGGCACACTGCCAGTAGTCGCCGCGGTCGATCATGGCCGTGAAGAAGCGGTCGCCGACGTTGCCGACCAGCCCCCGCGGGTCGCCCTCGCGCCGGGGCAGCCGGAACCACCAGGCGTCCATCGGGCAGGGGAACGCCCGCAGCCGCAGCTCCGGCAGGTCGCGCGCGAGCGAGCCGCGGCCGTCGCAGGCCACCGTGAGCGTCGCCCGCAGCTCGCCGGTGGTGCCGTCGGCGGTGCGGTAGCGGACGCCGGCGACCCGGCCCCGCTCGCGCAGGAAGCCGGTCGCCTCGGTGTTCATCCGCAGCCGGAAGGAGGGCTCCCGCCCGGCCTCGTCCGCGAGCAGGTCGAGCAGGTCCCACTGCGGGACCATCGCGATGTACGGGTACTTCCCCGGGAGCGTGCTCATGTCGGCGACGGTGAGCAGCCCGCGGCCGGGGCCGATCGGCAGCTGCACGGTGGTCACCCGGCGCTGCGGCAGCCGGGCGAAGCGCTCGGCGAGACCCAGGTCGTCGAGCAGGGCCAGGGTCGACGGGTGCACGGTGTCGCCCCGGAAGTCCCGCAGGAAGTCGCCGTGCTTCTCCAGGACGGTGACCTCCACCCCGGCGCGGGCCAGCAGCAGCGCGAGGACCATCCCGGCGGGGCCTCCGCCCACGACGCAGCAGCGGGTGTGTTCCATGGAGTCCGTCCCTCCGTCTCCGCGGCCCGTCCCCCGCCTTCCGTCCTCTTGTCATGCAAACACACCCCCACGTCAAGTGTGCGGCGCCGCGCTGCGCCGGTTGGCGGTACAGCGGATGCCGGGGGACGGGGCCCGGCGCAGCGTAAAGGCATGATCCTTCCCCCGCGCCGCAGGGGCCGCGCCGCAGTCGTGGCGGCCCTGTTCCTGACGTTCGCGGCCGCCGGTTGCTCCGACGCCGGCGACGCCGCCATCGGCACCATCAACTACCAGACGAAGCACCACCACGGGACCATCACCAATCCCACGACGGACGGATGTCACGCCCTGCACCCGGACGGCGCCCTGAAGGTGGAGAACGACACCTCCGCGGACATCCTGCTGTTCACGGACCCCGGGTGCCGACAGCCCAAGGGCACCGACGTCACCTATCTGGCGACGACCCTGAGCGACAACCCCGCGCCGGGCGCGGGGGCGTGGCACAGCTTCTCCATCGTCAAGTAGGCGCGCTGTCCGGATCGGTCCACCCAGGAGCTGCCACCCTGGCCGGGGCGCGGCCGCGGGCGCCGGTCGGCGGCCGGTGGGGGTTCAGTACCCGACGGTGAACCGGGTCCGGTGGTGCTCGGGCCGCTCGGCCTCGTCGAGCAGCGCCACCGCGAGGTCCTCCATGGAGATCGCCGACCGGCCCTCGGCGTCGACGACCAGTTCGTCGCCGCCGAGCCGGTAGGCCCCGGTGCGCTCACCGGGCTCCAGCAGCGCGGCCGGGCTCAGATAGGCCCAGTCCACCACGGTCTCGGCGCGGCAGACCGCCAGTTGGCCTTCGCAGGCGTCGGCGATGGGGCGCCAGGAGGCGGGGAAGTCGGGGGCGTCGACCACGGTGTCGCCGCCGGTGCCGGGCACGATCAGGCTGCCGGCGCCGCCGACGAGCAGCAGCCGGACGCCGGTTCTCGCCAGGCCGGCCAGCAGTCCCCGGGCGGTGGTGACCAGGTCGCCCTCGCGGCCCGGCACCGGTCGGGTCGCGCTGATCACCAGGTCCTGCCCGGCACTCAGCACGGCCACGTCCTCGGGGTCGGCGGCGTCGCCGGTCCGGGCCTCGGCGTCGGGGTGCAGCCGATCAAGACGGGCCGGGTCACGGGTGACGGCGGTGACCCGGTGGCCGCGGGACAGGGCCTCCGTCACCACGCGGCCGCCCACGTTTCCGGCGGCTCCGAAGACGGTGATGCGCATGGTTGTTCGCTCCTCATGGTCGGGGTCGGCCGGATCGACGGCCTGGAATGGACTGGTTGGAAGAATTCGGGGGAAGTCGGGGGAAGTCGGGGGAATATGAGGGATGGCAAGAGACGAACGGGATCGCCCGGGAGGGGGTCGACCGGGCTGGCGGTCGGGGCCGCCGATCAGTTGACGGACGAGGCCGGCTCGCGCTCGACCGGTGCGGCCGGGGCGCCCCCGGCCGACGCGCCCGGCTCACGCCCCGACACGGCGGTGATCCGCGCCCGTGTCACGGCGGTCGGGCGCCGCGCCCCGCCGCCACGGAGCTGCCCGGCGACGAGGGCGCCGAGGATGACCAGGCCGCCCACGGCCTGGAGAACGGTGAGTCGCTGGTCGAGCGCGAGCCAGCCGAGGACGGTGGCGACCAGCGGGCTGAGCAGGCCGAGGAAGGTGACGTTGGTGGGCGACAGCTCTCGGATGCCGCGGAACCACAGGGCGTAGGCGAGCGCGGAGCCGATGACGGCGAGGTAGGCGTAGCCCGCCAGGTTGCCCGCGGTCAGCGTGGAGGGCGGCGCGCCCTCCACCACCAGGGTGACGGGGAGCAGCAGCAGGCCGCCCGCGGTGAGCTGCCATCCGGTCGTCGCCAGGAGCGGCGCGGGCGACGGCCACCGCTTGCTGAGCACGACGCCGGTGGCCATCACCACCGCGCCGCCGACGGCGGCCGCGACGCCGAGGCCGTCCAGCCGCGCGTCGGCGCGGAGCACGAGCAGACTGACCCCGGCCACCCCCGCGATGCCCGCGATCGCCGTCCGCGCGGACATCCGCTCGCCGAGCAGGCCCGCGGCCAGCCCCGCCGCCAGCAGCGGCTGGATGGCGCCGATGGTGGCCGCGACCCCGCCGGGCAGCCGGTAGGCGGCGACGAACAGCAGCGCGAAGAAGACTCCGATGTTGAGGGCGCCGAGCACCAGCGCGCGCCACCACCAGTCCCCGCGCGGCAGTCGCCGGGTGACCAGCACGAGCACGAGACCCGCCGGCAGCGCCCGTACGGCCGCGGCCAGCAGCGGGCGTCCCGGAGGCAGGAGTTCGGTGGTGACGAGGTAGGTGGTGCCCCAGATCATGGGCGCCAGCGCGGTCACGAGGATGATCCCGAATCGATTTCTTAGCACTAAGGAAATGTATCTCATCGCTAAGGTATTTGGCTAGAGTGAGCGATGTGACAGACCACGTGGACCATGTGTTGGAGCAGTGGGGCAGAGAGCGCCCCGACCTGGATGTGTCGCCGATGGCGGTGCTGGGGCGCCTGAAACGACTCACCCGGCTGATCGACGCCGAGCTACGCAAGACGTTCGCCGCGCACGACCTGGACCCCGCCTCGTTCGACGTCCTGGCCACCCTGCGGCGCAGCGAGCCCCCGCACCGCCTCACCCCCGCGGAGCTGATGCGCTCGTCCATGGTGACCTCGGGCGCCATCACCCAGCGCCTCGACCGCCTCCAGGCCCGCGGCCTGGTGAGCCGCACCCCGAGCGCCGCGGACGGCCGGGTCGTCCATGTCGCGCTCACCGACGAGGGCCGCGCCCTCATCGACCGGGCCCTGCCGGACCACATCGAGACCGAGAACCGGCTGCTCGCCGCCCTCCCGAAGGGCGAGCGCGACGCGCTCGCCGACACCCTCCGAACCGTGCTGGAGTCGCTGGGCGACACAAGGGACTGAACCGAACCGGCCATGAGCCTGTGCCCGGGCCCCCGTGCGCGTGCCCCTTGAGGGTCGGGTCTCGCGCCCTTCGGATGGCCGGGGCACAGGCATGTGGTGAGAACGCACACGCCGTGGCCGGGGCACACGCGCGCGGCCGCGGCGGCACGGAGAACCCCACGGCTCGGAGGAGAGCCGCGGGGCGGGGGCGCAGGCGCTACGCGCGCGTCCGCGCGACGGTGCCCCGCCGCTCGAACTCCATGATCCGTTCCATGGTGGCCGCGACGTCGGCGCCGACCTCGCGCTCCAGCAGCCACAGCGCGCCGTCGATGCCGGAGCTCACGCCGCCGGTGCACACCAGATCGCCGTCGTCGACGACGCGGTTCGGCCGGACGTCGGCGCCCTTCCCCTTCAGGTAGTCCTGGGCGGCGTGGTGGGTGGTGCTGGGCCGCTTGCCGACGAGTCCGGCGGCCTCGAGCAGGATCACACCGGTGCAGACGCCGAAGAACGTCAGCCCGGGTCGGGCGGCGGCGGCCAGGGCGCGCGGGAGGTCACCCTTGTCGATCTCGGTCCAGACCCCGGTGCTGTTCCGCTGGCCGAAGCCACCGCCGGGCACGACCAGGACATCGGCCTCGGCCGGGTTCCAGGCGCCGGGCACGACCACCTCCATGCCGAACCGACCCTTGACCCGGCCGGGCCCGGAGCTGGTCACCAGGGTGGTCTGCACCGGCTTCCCCAGCTTGGCGGCCCCGCCGAAGACCTCCAACGGGCCGACGTAGTCCAGCTCCTCGACCCCTTCGAACAACACGATGTGCACCCGCAACGGATTGCTCGCATCCCGCTTGACCGCGCGGGCGGGCGCGGCGGCGGGCTCGGCGGCCCGCGCCGTCCCCGCCGCTGATCCCACCGCGAACACACCCGCGCCAGCCGCCGCGGTCCTGAGCAAGCCTCTACGTTCCATGAACCCGTTCCGTCCTCAGAGATTCCAATGTGCGAAGGGTCGACTCAGAGCGAGCCCACAGAGCCCTTCGAGTGATCGTCGGCGCACCCCGGACGCCGGTTCCCCGACGGAGCGGCGCCCACCCCGGTATGTCCGAAAACCGGCGGGTCGCACGGAGGTTCGTCTCAATCGCGATCATGAAACGCCCGCACCCGGCGGGAGCGCGGAGGTGCGGAGGGCGTCGGTCGCGCTCCCGTACGCGGGCGAGTGCGCCCGCACTCCCGCCGCCCCGGAAACGACGGCCCGCCGCCCGTTCGTCCGAACAGACGTAGCCCGGAGGGGGCGCGATCAGCGTTGGTCACGTGGGCGGGGAGGGGGCACATCCATGCGGCGGTGGATCCGCGTCCGGGCGACGCCGGCCTGCGTCGTCCTCGTCCTGGCGCTGCTGACCGGCGCGGTGGCCGCTTCCGGGGAGGAGCCCACCCCGGCGGGGGCTCCGTCGGCGGCCGCCGAGGGAGCCCGGGACGAGGGGCCTACGGCGTCCGGAGTGCCCGAGGCGTCCGGGGAGCCGACGTCCCCCGGCGGCAGGTCGGACCGCCGCGGTCCGACGCGGACGCCCGGCTCGACCTCGCCGACGCCACCGCCCCTGGGGGACCCCAGGCTGCGCCTGTCCGACAACCCGATCGAGGAGGGCTCCCCGGTCAGCGTGTCGGGTCAGGACTTCGACTGCGCGGAGGCGGACACGGAGTTGGCCGGCCCGCTCACGCTTACCGTGCCGGGCCGGGCGCCCCAGTCGCTGACGACCGACGACCTCGGATCGTTCGAGGCCCCGCTCCCCGAGGACCTGGCCCCCGGCACCCACACGCTGACGGCCGGTTGTGAGGCCGGGCCGGGCGGCAGCGCCAGCACCGTGCTGGAGGTCCTCCCCCGCGCCCGGCCCGGCCCCGCGCAGATCGCCTTGTCTCCCGACACCGGCTCGGAGGACACCCGGGTGGAGGTCTCCGGCACCGGATTCGACTGCGAGGGCGCGCTCTCCGTGCTGTGGGACGGGGCGGAGGTCCAGAACGCGACCCCGGACGGTGAGGGCGGGTTCGACGCGGGCTTTCGGGTGCCGGCCGGCGCCGGCGAGGGTGCCCATGAGGTCACCGCGCGATGCGGCGCCCCCGACGGCGTGGAGGCGTCCGAGATCTTCACGGTCACCCACCCCCACCCCACCCCTTCGCGCGACGCGACGACCGGTCCCGCACCCGAGACCACCGCACCGCCCGGCGACGCCACGCCGTCGGACGGTGAACGCGAGATCACCATCCATCTGGCCGGCTACCCCGCGGCCTGTCGGGACGGCAGCATCGTCATCGGCACCCGCACCCTCGACACCTGGCTGAACACGAGCTCATACGAGGGCGAAGCCGGCACCGGGCGCTGGGCCTTCATCGACCTGCATGCCAAGCTCCCGGCCGACCTGGAGGGCCGTCAGGAAGTGGCACTCTCCTGCCCGGGACGAGCCCCGGAGACCGCCGGAGCCATCGACCTTCCGCCGGCGGCGTACCTCAGCGTCTACGGGCTTTCGTGGGGGCCGGAACCGACGCGGGGCGGTCACGTGACTCCCACGCCGTCCGGCACCGGCCGCGGCAGCCCGTCCCCGAGCACGGCTCCCACCCCCGCCCCCACCGAATCGGGCTCCCACGTTCATGAGCCGAGCCCGCGCTCCTCCGGGAACGGTGGCTCCGACGACGAGGCGCCTGGCCTGGTGCGCGCCCTGCGGACGCCGTCGGACGTCTCCTGGGCGCTGAAGGACCTCGCGGGCTCCGTGGCGATGGCCGCCTGGTTCCTGCTGCTGGTGCTGCTGTTGGAGAAGGCGTTCCCCTCCCAGCTGGCGGACAACGCCATAGGGCGCTGGTCGCGGTTGCGCCAGGCCCGGCGGGGGGCCTCCGCCCGCCGGCCGCGGCCACCCCGCGCCGCGCGGCTGCCCGGCTGGTTGCGGATGGGGTGCTTCGCCCTGCTCGGCGGCACGCTGGTGGCCTGGGCCGACGTGGAGACCGGTTGGAACGCCGAGGCGGTGGTGAAGGTGCTCGGCGCGGCCGTGGGCGTGCTCATCACCCTCGTCACATACGAGAAGACGAAGGACACCCTGCTCCGGCCAGGGCGCGGCGGCGTCCGCGCCGAACTGCGCGTGGTCCCGGCGGGCATCGCACTCGCCCTCCTCCTGGCGGCGCTCTCCCGCGCCCTGGAGTTCCCCGTCCCCTACGTCTACGGCCTGGTGGCCGTCTACGTGGTGCTCAGCGGCACCCGTCAGGCGCCAGGTGACGGGCCACCTCCACCCCCTCCGGTCGCGCCGACAACGGCGCCGGACGGGAGGCCGCCGACCCGGGGCGGCTGGGCACCACCGACGGCTGGCGGGTCACCAGCTCCAGGCGGGTGGCCACCGGGTACGGGTGGCCGGGCAGCATCACCATCGGCCGACGGGTCGCCGGCTCCAGGCAGTTGGGGAGCCGCTCCAGTCGGCTGGGCACCACCGTCGGCCGGCGGGTCACCGGCTCCGGGCGGATGGGCACCACCACCGGCCGGCGGGGCACCGGCTCCGGGCGGGAGGCCACCGGCTCCAGGCGGCTGGGCGGCATTCCCAGCCGGCGGCGCACCGACTCCGGGCGGCTATGTCCCGACCCGGGTCAACCCCCTTCCGGGGCCGGCCGGTCCCCCACCGGGCCCGGTCGGGCCCGTGGCCGGGATCCCCAAGGGCCAGGCGGTCCTCCTCGGCGGGATCTGCGTCCTGGCCGCCGCGCTGGCCGTGTGGACCCTGGGGGCGTCCCGCGTCGAGGCGGCCCGTGACGCCTCGACCGGCAGCCCCTCGTATGTCCTCGCCTACACCCTGGGCCTGATCGTGATCGGCGGCGTCCAGGTCGTGGTCTTCGGGATGCTGCCGCTGTCCGGCATGGACGGCCACGCGCTCAAGACCTGGAACAGACCGGCTTGGTACGCGCTCTATCTGACCGCCCTGCTCTTCTTCTTCCATGTACTGATGCACACCGTCCATCCCGAGACCGAAGAGGGCCCCGCCGTCTCCGAGGATCTGCGCTGGCGGACGCTGGCCATCGCCACCGGGCTCTTCCTGGCAGCCTGGGCGTTCTCGCTCGCGCTGCGCCGGGCCGTGGCCCGCGCGGAGCGGCGGGCCGGCGTCGCTCCCCCGCCCACGCCCCCGCTCCCGCCTCAGCCGCCGCCCCCGAACGCGCCGCCACCGCCTCCGTCCTGGAGCGTGCGGCCCCCGTCCGGACGGGGGCCGAGGTGGTGAGCCGGACGCGCCACGAGGCGGTCCGGGCGCGCCCGGGAGTGGCCCGGGGGCGCCGCCGAGTGGTCCGGACGGGCGGAGGTGTGCTCGGGGCGCGGTGGAGGTTGCCGTTCGCGGCGCTGCTCTGCCTCCTGGCGATCGTCTCCGGCACCTCCCCCACCGGGGCGACGGCGGCCGCAGCCCCCGACCGCCCGGTGGTGGACACCACCCTGGGCGCGGTGCGCGGCCGTTCCCACGGCTCGTACGCCACCTACGAGGCCATCCCGTACGCCGCGCCGCCCATCGGGCCCGCGCGCTGGCGGCATCCGCGGCCGGCCCGGCCCTGGCGAGGCGTCCGCGACGCCGGCGCTCCCGGGCCGCGCTGCGCGCAGGTGGACCCGTTCAGCGGGGCGGCGGTCGGCTCCGAGGACTGTCTGTATCTGAACGTGACCGTGCCGACGGCCGGCGCGGTGCGCCCGGGGCGGCCCGCCCGCTTGGCCGACGGCACCGTGGACGGCGGCGACGGCGGGCGGGACACCACCCCCGCCCACGCCCTCACCTCCGCCGCGACTCTCTCCTCCGCCACCCCTCCCGCCTCACCCGGCAGGCCCGTGATGGTGTGGCTGCACGGCGGGGCCTTCCTGTGGGGCGCCGGCGGCGACTACCTCGCCGAGCGCCTCGCGGTCCAGGGCGACACGGTGGTCGTCACCGTCAACTTCCGGCTGGGTGTCTTCGGGTTCTTCGGCCACCCGGCGCTCGGCGGCGCTCCCGACGCGGGCCTCGCCGACCAGCAGGCGGCGTTGCGCTGGGTGCGGGCCAACGCGCGGCACTTCGGCGGGGATCCGAGTCGGGTGACCGTGTTCGGTGAGTCGTCGGGGGCGATGAGCGTCTGCGGGCAGTTGGTCTCGCCCGGCGCGGCGGGCCTGTTCCACCGGGCGATCCTGCAGAGCGGCTCGTGCCACACCGGCTTTCCACCGGGTGCCACGGCGCCGGACCGCCCCGCGTACGAGTCATGGGTGCCGCAGCGCCGGGTCAGCGAGGCGGGGGCGGCGGCCGCCCGTCGGCTGGGCTGTCCGGGCGCGGCGGCCGAGGCGCTGCGCTGTCTGCGCGCGCTGCCCACCCGCGAGCTGGCGACGGCAGGGCTGATGGACGAGTTCTCGCTGCCCGCCTACGGCAACGCGCTGTTCCCGGAGCGGCCCGATCGAGCCCTGGAGCGGGGCCGTTTCCAGCGGGTTCCGGTGATCCAGGGTGCCAACCACGACGAGATGCGGTACTTCGTCGGACTGAACTTCGCTGCGCACCCCATCAGAAGCGTGGACGACTACCGGGCCCGCTTGGCGGTGAGCTTCGGTCCCGCGGCCGAGGCCGTCGAGGCGCGCTATCCGGCGGCGGACCACCGGACGCCCGCGCTCGCCTGGTCGGCCGTGCTCACCGACCGGGGCTGGGCCTGCCCGGCCGTATGGACTCAGCGCGCGTTGGCCGTGCGGGTGCCCACGTACGGCTATGAGTTCAACGACGCGGACGCGCCGGTGCTGCCCGGCCTGCCGGCGGTGCCGGAGGTTCCGTACGGCGCGGCCCACGGTTTCGAGCTGCCGTATCTGTTCCCCGACGACCCGCCCTTCACCCCGGCACAGCGGGACCTCTCGGAGAGGATGATCGGCTACTGGACGCGCTTCGCGCACGCCGCCGACCCCAACGCGCCGGGTGCTCCGCCCTGGCCGCGCCTCCTCCCGCGCGGCCGCGCGGCGGTGGTCCAGTCGCTGGCGCCGGGGCCCGGCGGAATCGGCCCCGTGGACGCGGCCGCCGAACACCGCTGTGACTTCTGGCGACAGCAGGCACACGACCACCGCGCAGGCGGCCCGGAGGGCGGCTAGCGGGCGGGAGCGCGGTGGGAAGGGCGAGGGAGGGGCGGGACCGGGGGCGCCGGAGCTGGTGGGCCTCCACCGCCTACGGCTCCCGGGCGGCAGGCGCCCGTCGTCGTCCCTGGGAACGGTCGGCCGTCCCCGGGGCCGCACGACGTCAGACGGCCGTCCGTGGCCAGAGGGCCGCACGACCTCAGGGGGCCGCACGACCCCTCAGGGACCACACGACGTCAGGGTCCGCTGGACGTCAGGGGGCACACGACCCCAGGGGACCACACGACGTCAGGGAACGTACGACGTCAGGGAGCGGTCCGGCCGCCGCGCACGGCTCGTGCCAGGAAGCGGGGGCGGAACAGGGAGGCGGGGGGCCGGTCCATGCCGGCGACTCGCATGAGGGCGGCCGAGGTCTCCGCGTCCGACTCGGCGACCCTCGCCAGCCGCCGCAGGTAGGCCGCTCCGAGGCTGACACCGGGCAGGCGCGGCCCCGAGGCGCCGGTCAGCGGTGCGTCGCCGAGGGTGGCGAACCACCAGGCCGGGGCGGTGGCCCGGGTCGCCGCCCGGAAGTAGCGTCGCCACAGCCCCTGTACCCCGCCGCGCAGTTGTTCGTCCAACACGCGGGCCTGCGTGGCCGCGCTGGTCATCCCGGAGCCGTAGATCGGGTTGACGCTGCACATCGCGTCCCCGGTGACCAGGAAGCCCTCCGGAAAGCGGTCCAGGGAGTCGTAGCGGCGCCGGACCTGGGCCGGGTACTGCATGACGTGGATGTCGCCCACGCCGGTCGCCCGGGGCAGCACCTTCAGCAGGTACTCGGGTGCCAGCTGCTCCACGATGGCGGCGAACCGCTCCGGGTCCCCGGTCGGGCGGTCCGGGCCGTAGCCGTAGACGGTCAACGACCACTGCCCGTTCTCCCGGGCCACGAAGGCGAGGCCCAGCGGCCGGCCGGGCTCCGCGCCGACGCTGACGAGCCGGTCGTTGCCCAGGGCGTCCGGCGGCAGGTCGTACAGGCGGGTGGCGTAGCTGACGGCGACGTGCATGCGCTGTTCGGCGGGCTCCGGGTAGCCGAGGGCCCGCAGCCACGCCTGGGCCCGCCCGGAGCGTCCCGTGGCGTCGACGACGAGGTCCGCGGGGAGGTCCTCCCGCTCCGAGGCCCCGCTCCGGCCTACGGTGACCCCGGTCACCCGCCGTCCCGCGGCGGTGACCGGGTCCATCGCCTCCCAGCCGCGCCGCACCGAGACGTTGGGCAGCGCACGCACCCGCTCGGCGACGCGGTGTTCCAGCAGCGGACGGCTGAGGAGCACGGTCTCCCTGCCGATCTCGGTCTGCTTGAGCTGGTGGCCGTAGATGTACACCCGATGCTGGGTGAGGACGTTGGCCCGCACGGCGCCGTGCTCCGCGCACTCGGCGACGATCCCGGGGAAGAGCGAGTCGAATAAGTCCGAGGCCTTGAGCAGCAGGCCGTGCGGATGACGCCCCTGCGGGATGCCTCGTCGCGGGCCGTCGGTGCCGGACGCGTCGCGTTCCACCACCGTCACCCGTCGGAAGTGGTCCGCGAGCACCCGGGCGGTGAACAATCCGCTCATCCCGGCTCCGAGCACCACCGCGTGGTCCTGTGAAGTCGTCATGGTCCGTGCTCCTTCGGTAGTCGGTTCCCTGCGTGCCAAGGGGTCGCGCCGAGCCTCGGAGACGTCGTTTGGAGAAGGAGGGGGAAAGAAGTGGGAAGGGGCCGGGTCAGCTGCCCGGACCCGCGGGGGAAGGGGCCCGCCGGGGCGTCCGGCGTCCCGGTGGACGCGTGTGGGTCACCCGGACTCGGGGCCGGGTCACCGCCCGGACTCGCGTCGGGACCCGGGGCCCCGGCGTCGCCGCGACACGGGCCCGTACGACGGGCGTGGCGGTGCGCAGCCCGGAATCATCAGCTTACCCCCGTGATGTTCATGAGCAGATGATCGCTCATGGACCACAACCCGAACAACAGTGCGTCAACTGCACGGATATGCGCACCGGGTGGGGTCAACCGCTTCCCGGCGCCCGTCGGAACGTCGCCGAGGGGCTCGCCGACAACGCCGGTGGCGGGTGCTGGAGCACCCCTGAGTCGAGGGGGCTTCGAGGCCGAGGGAACCGTCACCCAGGAGCCCTCCGCTCCTCGCGACGCGACGTCCCGGATCCGCGGCGGAGTCAGGTGCCGAGTGGTGCGGGCAACAGGGCGCGCATGGTGGTGCGGACGGTGTCGAGGTCGACCGCCTCGGGGGCGACGCGCCATTGGGCGTGGAGTCCGATGACGACCCCGACCAGCAGCACCGCGACCGCTTCGGGAGTGGCCCCCGGGGGCAGAGCCTCGGCCGGGATCCAGCTCTGGGCGCCCTGCCGGAGCGCCGCGTGGAGCCGCGCGTAGTTCGCGCGGAGCGGCGAGTCGTCTTCCACCGCTTCGGCGAGCAGGGTGATGAACAGGCGTGTGTCGGGTCGGCGGATGAAGTCCATGAGCTGGTCGAGCGGATCGCCGGGCGGAGGCGTGAAGCGTCGCATGACGACCTGGAGTCGGTCGTCGACCACCGCTTCCAACAGGCCCAGCTTGTTGCCGAAGTGCCAGGGGATCGAGCCGCGGCTGATGTCGGCCCGCTCGGCGATGTCGATGAAGCTCGTCTGCCGGTAACCCTTCTCGGCAAAGAGCTCGGCGGCGGCCGCGATCAGGAGTCGGCGGCTCTCCTGGGTCCGTTCGATACGTCGCGTGGCCATGCGGTCCATCTAACCAGGTATGCCGAGCGACAGCGAAGATGCCGACTGGTATAGCCTGTGTTGACCAACACAGAACGGGGAGGTCCGCATGCGTGGGGCATGGAAGACCAGGGACGCACGGGACGCCGCGGGGCCGGCGAAGGCCCGGCCGACGACACGGGGGCTCGCATGAGGCTGGCGAAGTCCGCGCACCTCGCCCACCCGTGGCGGGTCCACGAGATCACGCGGGACTTCGCGGTCCAGGACGTCTGGTCGTTCCGCACGCCGGGCGCCGGGCCGGACGATTTCCCGGCGATGCTCACGGCGATCCGCTCGCACGGCCGTATCGATCAGCAGTCTCGGCCGGTGCGGGCGCTGTTCTCGCTGCGCTGGAAGCTCGGGGCACTCCTCGGGTGGGACAAGCCGTCGGCGGGCGTGGGTGGCCGGGTCGCCTCGCTCCGCGACCGCGTGCCCGGCGACCTGCGCGGCGCCTCGCCCGCACCGGACGACGGCGGCCCGGTCCTCACGGCGGTCTACCAGACCCCTGTGGAGTCCGTCCGCGAGCTGGCCAACAAGACCGTGCACACCGTGATGCACCTGGGCTGGGTGCGCGGCGCCGACGGCGACCACGAGCTGCGGATGGCCGTCCTGGTCAAGCCCAACGGAAGGCTCGGGCGGCTGTACATGGCCGCCATCGCGCCCTTCCGCCACCTCGTCGTCTACCCGGCGCTCACCCGGCAGTGGGAACGAGCCTGGCGCAACCGTGAAGGGATATCGCGATGAACACCGATATGCGGCTGCTGCGTTGGGCCGGCGCCCTCATGACCGTCCTGGGGACGGGGCACCTGGTCCTGCTGACGCTCACCCGCTGGGGGGACATCACCGACTGGGTCGACGAAGGGGCGTGGGCGGCCGTCCCGCTCTCGCTCGGGGACGCCCAGACCGTGGCCGACCTGGAGAGCAAGCTCGCCTTCTGGGGCGGCCCCGGCAGCTTCGGCGTGCCGCTGGTCCTGCTCGGCTGCCTCACCTGGCACCTCGCCGGACGCGGCGTGGCGATCCCGGCCGGCATCGGCTGGGGCGTCGTCGCGTGGTGCGCGGTCGGCGGCGTCCTTCTCGTTCCGTCGCCGTTCTTCGCCGGGATCGTCCCCGGCGTCCTCGTCATCGTGGCGGCGCGCCGAAACCGAACACCCGAACTGCCCGGCTGTCGGGGATGAGCGTCAGCCGGGGGCGGGGCGAGCGGCAGGGCTTCGATCGGTCCTCTAGTACTGCAACGGTGCTTGCCGTGACTGCTGGCCAGTTTGGTCGTTGGTTGCGTCATGGGTGGGGAACTTGCTGATGCCCGGTCGTGGGCTGGTGAACTGAGGGCCTTGCATGAGCGGTTCGTGCACCGTTTCTCCAGGTCAGAGCCGCGGGAGTCGGCTCTTGCCTATATGCAGGGGCTGATAGCTCCGCTGGAGCGGAAGAACGGATGGACGCTTGCCGAGGAGGCCGGGCATGCGGGTCCGGACCGGATCCACCGGCTGCTGAACCGAATCGACTGGAACGCCGATGAGGTCCTCGACGACGTGCGGGACTATGTCGTCGAGCATCTCGGCGACCCGGAAGCGGTGCTGATCGTGGACGACACGGGATTCCTGAAGAAGGGAGTCCGCTCGGCTGGGGTCCAGCGGCAGTACTCCGGAACCGCCGGCCGGACGGAGAACTCCCAGATCGGGGTGTTCCTCGCCTATGCCGGCGGCCGTGGCCGCACCTTGATCGACCGCCGCCTGTATCTGCCCACCTCCTGGACGGATGACCGTGAACGCTGCCGGGCCGCCGGCATCGAGGACACGGTCGCCTTCGAGACGAAGGTCGTCACCGCAAGGGCGATGGTCCGCCGGGCCATCGCGGAGAAGATCCCGTTCCGGTGGGTGACCGCGGACGCCGCCTACGGCTTCTCCAAAGGTTGGCGGACCGAGCTGGAGCGGGCCGATGTCTTCCACGTCATGGCCACGACCCGGCACGACACCGTCGTCACCCGCTGGGCCATGGACCACCCCGTCCACGACCTGTTTCCCGGTCTCCCGAGGCAGAAGTGGAAGCGCCGTTCCTGCGGCGACGGCGCCCACGGGCCACGGGTCTACGACTGGGCCAGGGTGGAGGTCCGTCCCTGGCACCGCGAAGACCGCCGGCATTGGGTGATCGCCCGCCGCAGCGTGAGCCGGCCGCAGGAGATCTCCTACTACATCGCCTACTGCCCCGCCGAGACCACACTCGACGAGCTCATCCGTGTCGCCGGCAGCCGGTGGGCAGTGGAGGAATGCTTCCAAAGCGCGAAGCAGGAATGCGGCCTGGACGACTACCAGGTCCGTCGCTACGACGGCTGGCACCGCCACATGACACTGGCCATGGCCGCCCACGCCTGCCTCACCGTCCTGCGGGCCCGCGAACTCGACACCGGGAAAGCAGAAACGGATCCTCCGACCTCGTCCCCCTCAGCCTTCCCGAGCTCAGACGCCTGATCCACCGCCTCACCCACCGCCACCCAGCACCCGTCGACCACGTGCTGCAGTGGTCACACTGGCGACGCAGACGACAACACCAAGCCCGCATCAGCCACTACAAACGACGCGGCCACACACCACCAGAAACTGCCAAACCCTCACAGCAAACACCGTTGCAGTACTAGGCGGCCCAGTGCGCCGGGCGGGTCAGGGTGCCCGGCAGCCTGGTGGCCGCGTCGCCCCTGGCCGCGTTGAGCTGGGGCTGGGTGAGGAAGATGCAGTCGGTGAGGTCGGCGCCGGACAGGTCGGCGTCCCGCAGGTCGGCACCGATGAGGTCGGCGAACCGAAGATCGGCGCCGGAGAGGTCGGCGGCGATGAGGTAGGCGCCGCGCAGACTGACGCCTCTGAGGTCGGCCCCCTTGAGCCTCGCGCCGATCAGATCCGCGCCCCTGCGGTCCTTCTTCTTGCGCCGTACGCCAGCCCGCGCGAGCTCGCTCGTGCGCAGCAGCAGCGTGTTGACGACCTGCCGGTGGGCCGCGACATCCAGCCCGCCGAGGGCCTCGGGGCTCTGGCGGGTGAGGCGCTCGGTCTCGTCGAGCACCCGTCGCACCTCGGCGTGGACCGGCCGGGCCGACTCCAGGGTCAGCGCCTCGGTCAAGTACCAGAGCAGCTCGTGGAGCTGTCGCACGACCGGGAAGACCGCGAACATCTCCCGGGCGCTCTCCGGCTCCTGCCGCCAGTCCCGCCCGCCGAAGGTGATCTGAGAGACCCTCTGTCCCGCCCCGAAGCAGTCGTAGACGGTGCAGCCGGGAAATCCCTCCTGCCGGAGGCGGGTATGGATGCCGCAGCGGAAGTCGGCGTCCAGGTTCCGGCAGGGCTTTCCGGCGTCCTTGGTGACGGCGAAGTCCGCGGAGGCCGTGAAGGGCAGGGCCACACAGCAGAGCCCGAAGCACTGCGCGCAGTCGCCCCGCAGGTCCGTCCGCCCCTGCTCGGGTCCCGCGTCATGACGTATCTCGGGCACGGTGTGTGGTTCCTCTTACCTGTCGCTCGATGCCTGCCGGGCCGGGACCCCGGCACCTGACCGGCCATTTTAGGCATCCGCCCGTCCGACGCCCGGCAAGAGCACGCGCTCCGGGCGGGGTCCGGGCCCGGTCGTCGCGTGTCCGGCCTCCGTCGTCGCGCACCCCGGGCCCCGTCATCGCGCGCCCGGCCCCGTCGTCACGTGTCCGGCCAGCCCCGTCGTGGCGCGCCCCGGGCCGTCCGCCGCGGCCTGGACCGACCGTCACCGGCACGTGCACCCCGCACCCGCTGCCGGGCACCGGGCACCCGCCACCGGGCGGAGTCCGCCGGCCCGGCCGGTCACCGCGGTCGGCCCCCATCCGACCACCGGGTCCCGACCACCGGGCCCCCATCGCCGGGTCCCGACCACCAGATCCCGATCTCCGGGTCCCGCTCACTGGGACTCGATTGCCGAGGCCCGATCACCGGGACCCGTTCACCAGGGCCCGGGACCCGTTCGCCGAGGCCCGGTCGCCGGGTACCCGGGCCTCGCGGACCAGCCGCCCAGAGCCTGCCCGGTCGCCGTGAGCCGTTCGCCGAGGCCCGTTCGCCGGGAGCCGCTCGCTGGGCCCGGGCGTCGCCGACCGGCCACCCAGGCCCGGCCCGGTCGCCGTGGCCCCCGGCCGGCCCCTTCGTCTCAACCCCCGACTCGCTGGTCCCCCACCGTCAGTGCCTCCAGCCCCGCGGGCAGCGGCCGCGCGTGCACCACGCCCAGCCGCTGCGTCGCGCGGGTCAGCGCCACGTACAGATCGCTGGTCCCGAGCTCGGCCGGCTCCACCACGATCACCGCGTCGAACTCCAGGCCCTTGGCCTGCCGGGGGTCGAGCAGCACCACCGGCTCGGTCAGGTCCGGGGTGGGGCCGGTGGACGCGCCCGGCAGGGCTGCCGACAGGGCCTCGTGCCGGTCGCGGGCGGCGATCACCGCGAGCCGGCCCACCGCGCGGTCCGCTCGATCCTCCGCCACGGCGTCGGCCACCGCGCGGGGCAGGTCGTCGGCGCGGCGCGCCCAGGGCCGTACGCCGGTGGCTCGGACCGAGGTCGGCGGCTCGAAGGAGCCGTCCACGGCGCGGAGCACTCCCGCCGCGATCTCCATGATCTCGGCCGGTGTGCGGTAGTTGACGCCGAGCCGGGTGTGCTCCCAGCGGTCGTCGACGTACGGCGTGAGGATCGCGTCCCAGGAGCCGCAGCCGCCGGGTTCCGCGGTCTGCGCCGGGTCGCCGACCAGGGTCATGGAACGGGTCGGGGTGCGGCGCATCAGCAGCCGCCACGCCATCGCGGACAGCTCCTGCGCCTCGTCCACGATGACGTGGCCGAAGGCCCAGGTGCGGTCGGCGGCGGCGCGTTCCGCGGCGCTTCGGTGGTCGGCCTCCTCGTGGCGCTCCGCGAGCGCTTCCGCGTCGATCAGATCGTGGGCGGCGAGCACCTCCGAATCCTCGTCGTCGCGGTCCTCGAACTCCTGGGTGCGGGAGCCGTAGGAGAGGTCGAGCACGCCCTGCGCGTAGGCGATCCGCTCCTGGCGCGCCGCCTCGGCGGCCACGCGGGCCGCCGCGTCGTCCTCCCCGAGGAGCTCGGCGGCCTCGTCCAGCAGCGGCACGTCGGCCGGGGTCCAGTCGCCGCCCACCCGACGGATCGCGGCGGCGTCGACCTCCGGGAGGTGGACGGGCTCGGCCAGGAAGTCCGCGACCAGTTGCCGGGGGGTGAGGACGGGCCACAGCTCGTCGATGGCGGCGTGCACCTCGGGGCTGTCCGCGACGGCCTTGCCGAGCTGGGCGATGTCGTCCGGGCCCAGCAGGTTCGGGCCGCCGTAGGGGTCGGCGCCCAGCCGGTCGGCCAGTTGGGCGGTGAGGGCGTCGATCAGGTGGAAGGCGAAGTACGGGCGGGCGAGGTTGTGCGGCAGCCGGGTCTCGCGGGCCCGCCGCCGTGCCCGCTCCGCCATCTCCGCGTCCAGCAGCAACGCGCCGTCCTCGTGGTCGATCGCGATGACCGGGTCGGGCAGGGACTGCCGGTCCGCCACGAACCGCGCCAGCACCTCGGCCATCTCGGCCCGGCCCTTGACCTCGGCCGCGCGGGGGGTGTCGGTGCCGCGCGCCGTGACGCCGGGGAAGAGCTCGCCGGGCGTGGCGAGCAGCACACCGGTCTCGCCGAGCGAGGGCAGCACCTCCGCGATGTAGCTCAGGAACGCCGGATTGGGCCCGACGATCAGCACCGCGCGGCGGGCCAGCAGTTCGCGGTGCGCGTAGAGCAGGTAGGCGGCGCGGTGCAGCGCGACGGCGGTCTTCCCGGTACCGGGACCGCCCTCGACGACCAGCACACCACGGTGCGGAGCACGGATGATCCGGTCCTGGTCGGCCTGGATGGTCCGCACGATGTCGTGCATCCGGCCGGTGCGCGCGGCGTCCAGCGCGGCGAACAGCACGGCGTCGGCGTCGGCGCCCTCGTGCCCGGTCCGTATGGTGTCGGAGAGGTCGAGGATCTCGTCGTGCAGGGCGGTGACCCGCTGCCCCACGGTGGTGATGTGACGCCGGCGGCGCAGTCCCATGGGGGTGTGGCCGGTGGCGAGGTAGAAGGGACGGGCGACCTCGGCCCGCCAGTCGACGACCAGCGGAGTGCGGTCGGCGTCGTCACGACGGATGCCGATACGGCCGATGTGGTGGTCGCGGCCGTCCTGGAAGGCCAGCCGGCCGAAGCACAGCCCACGCTCCCCGGCGTCGAAGGCGGCCAGCAGCCCGGACCGCTCGGCGACCAGCACATCGCGCTCCAGCCGCGCCTGGAGACCCGTCTCCTTGCGCGCAAGAGCCTCGGACACGGCCGTTTCGGCGCCGGCCCGGAGTTCGGCGAGACGCCCGTAGAGCAGGTCGATGAATTCCTGCTCACGACGCAATTCCTCGTTTGACAATTCGACTCCCGCTCGGATACGATGACTTCGTCGGGTTTTCTTATGTCTCGATAGCGGCGAGACATGGAAATCCCCAATATACGAGAGAAATCCCCCGGTCGGCAATCCGACCGGGGGATTTCTTTTTCCGTATGTCACCTTCGCCACGGACCGCGCGGGGCGAGCGCGCGGCGCAACAGCCCCAGCAGTGCCCGGGCGGCGGGGCTCGCCGGGCCGTCCGTGCGCCAGGTCAGAGCGATGCGCCCCCGCGGCCCGGGCTCGGTGATCCGCAGGGTGCGCAAGCCGAGCGCCGCGGCCGTTCCCGGCTCCAGCGCTGGGACGATGGCCACCCCCAGGCCACGGGCGGCGAGTTGGGTGAGCAGCGACGGGGCCGCCGCCTCGAAGGCGATACGGGGCCGAAAGCCGGCCTCCGTGCAGGCGCGTTCAAGGACACCGCGCAGCCCCGTGCCGCGCGGCAGGCTGATCAGCGGACGGTCGCGCAGGGCCGCCAGCGGGATGGCCCCGTCGGTGGCGACGGCGGTTTCGGTGACACTGACGGAGCCGAGAGCGGCCGCGACGGTTTTCGGGACGGCGCCGCTTTCCGGGGCATCGGCGCATTCCGGGGCGAGGGCGTTCCCGGGGGCGTGGGCTTTCCCCGGGGCTTGGGCGTTTTCTGGAGCGGTGGCGCTGAGGGCGGCGCTGACGGATTCGGCGACGGCGGACTCGGTGGTGACGGAGAAGTCCGCGAAGAGGAGCGGATCGTCGGGGGCGACGGCGGCGACCAGAGGCTGGTCCACCACGATCTGGGCGGAGGTGCCCGGCGGCGGGTGCTCGTCGACGAGTCCGAGGATGGCGATGTCGAGCTCACCGCGGCGCAGCGCGGCGAGCATCCGTTCTGAGGTGTCCTCGGTGAGCGCGATGTCGACCTGGGGGTGGTCGTCGTGGAACTCGGCCAGGACGGAGGCCACATCGAACTCGTGGGCGGCGGCGCCGGAGACCAGTCCGATGGTGACCTGACCGCGGAGCAGCCCGGTGAACGCGTCCACGGTCTGCCGCACGCCCTCAGCGGCCGCGAGCGCGGCTCGCGCGTACGGCAGGACGGCCTCGCCCACCTCCGTCGGGGTCACCGAACGGCCGGAGCGGTCGAGCAGGGGTTGTCCGAGCTCCCGCTCCAACTGCCGTATCTGCGCGCTCAGCCCGGGCTGCGCCAGGTGCAACCGGGCTGCGGCACGGGTGAAGTTGGCTTCCTCCACGACGGCGACGAAGTAGCGCAGCTGCCGAAGCTCCATAACTGATCATTCTAGTGGCGAGAACTACCGGCTCTTGGACTTATGGCGGCGCCGCACACACCCTGGAGAACATGGGGAAAGCGAAGGATGCCGAGGTCAGGGCCGCGATCGCGGCCGAACGCCAGGAGCTGGCCGATCTGTTGGACAGCCTGCCGGAGGAGAGCTGGGACGCGCCGTCGCTGTGCGCGGGGTGGCGGGTGCGGGAGGTGGCGGCTCATATGTCGCTCGGGTTCCGCTACTCGCTGCCGAGGGTGCTGCTGGAGCTGGCCAAGGCGCGCGGCGGACTGCACCGGATGACCGACCGGTGCGCCCGCAGGGACGCGGCGGCCCACTCGCCGCGGCAACTCGCCGGCTGGCTCCGGGACAACGCCCACCACCCCTGGACTCCCCCGGTCGGCGGCTTCGCGTCGGCGCTGGGCCACGACGTGGTGCACGGCCTGGACATCACGGTGCCGCTGGGCCTGGAACGCCGGGTCCCCGAGGACCGGCTGCGCGTTCTGCTGCGGAACGTCACCCCTTCGTCCGTCAGGTTCTTCGGCGCCGAACTCGACGGCGTCGAACTCCGCGCCGACGACCTGGACTGGTCCTTCGGCTCCGGCGCGCCCCTCGTCGGCGCCGCGCAGGACCTGTTGCTGCTCGCCTTCGGTCGCAGGCTCCCGGCGGGCCGCCTCAGCGGCGAGCCGGCCGACCGGTTCGCGCTGTCCCTCGGCTGAGGGGTCGGTCGCACCGGCGCAAAGGGACGGTCACGTCAGCGCGAGGGACGGTCGCCTCGACGCAAGGGACGGTCGCCTCCGCTGAGGGGACGGGCTCCTCGTCCCCTCACCTAGGCGCCGGCGCCTGGAGGCATGGGAGCGGAGTGCGCGAAGGTGCTGGGCGCGGGGCGGGCCGGTAGTGGAACGGGGCGCGATCCGCCCCTACCCGTGTGCGACCCGCCCCCTACCCGTACTACGTGAGAGCTACGCCGGAGGTGCACTCCGCGGCGGGACGCCGACCACACGGGCTGGATCTTAGTTTCGGTGCCGGAAGGACGATCGACGCCCGGCACGGAAGGATCCTTCGCCATGCCGCTCCGCCCGCACAGCGACCACCCGCTCCGCCCGCGCGACCAACGGCCGCTCCGCCCGCGGCGGAAACGGCTGACCCGGACCCTGCTCGCCGCGCTCGTCGCCGCGTCGGTGGTCCTGCCGGTGGCGGGCGCGGCCACGCCCGCGGACGTCCCGGCCCCCGCCCCCACGGCGCTCGGGCCGTTGCGGGACACGAGCCCGGTCGCGCTCGCCGGGCGGTACAAGGCCAGCCGGGCCGACATTCGGGCGGCCCAGCGGATGGCGGCCGAGCACGGGGACCACAGACGGGCCGCCGCGCTGCGGGCCATGGCGGACCCGGGGCGTCGTTTCCTCTTCTTCGACGGCCGGGACGGGGGCCGCGGCGTCGAGGTCTTCGGCGACCTGTCCTCGGCCGTGCGGATCGCCGTACTGGTCCCGGGTTCGGACACCAGTCTCGACCGCTACTGGCGTCTGCGGAGCGGCGCGAGGGCGCTGCTGCGGGAGTTGGGCGACGGATCGGCCGTCATCGCCTGGCTCGGGTACCGCACACCGAGCACGGTGAGCCCGGACGTGCTGACCACCGAGACGGCGGACGACGCCGTTCCCGCGCTGCGCTCCTTCGTCGCGGAGGTGCGGGCCGCGCGCCCCGCCGCCCGGATGTCGCTCCTGTGCCACTCCTACGGGTCGGTCGTCTGCGGCCGGGCCGCGTCCGAGGTGGATGTCGCGGACATCGTGCTCTATGGCAGCCCGGGAGTCGGTGCGGACACCGTCTCCGGCCTGCGTACGCGGGCCACCGTCTGGGCCGGCCGGGGCGGCGCCGACTGGATAGCCGACGTGCCGCACACCCGGCTGTGGACCCCCCTGGCCACCCTCGGGCTCGGGGCCGACCCGGTCTCTCCGGGGTTCGGAGCGCGCGTCTTCCCGAGCGGCGATGGCGGCCACAGCGACTATCTGACGCCCGGTTCGGTGGCGCTCGCCAACATCGCCCGGATCGCGTCCGGTCAGGCCCCGTCGGGGGAGGTCCGGCATGCGTGAGCTGATCCGCCGGATCGATGCCGCGACCCCACCCGGTCGCGACCGCGCGGTCGACGGGCTGCGCGCCTTCGCCATCCTCGGCGTGGTGCTGGGGCACTGGCTGGTGACGGCCCTGGTGGCCGACAGCGGCACGATACGCGGCGCCGGCCCGCTCCAGCGGATGCCCCAACTCGCCCCGGTCTCCTGGGTGTTCCAGACCCTGGCGGTCTTCTTCCTGGTGGGCGGGGAGGTCGCGGCGCGCGGCCACGCCGCGGCCCGGGCCGGCGGCGCGACCTACGGGCAGTGGGTCGGGGCCCGCATGGCGCGGCTGTTCCGGCCGGTCGCGGCCCTGCTGGTGGTGTGGGCCCTGGCGGGGGGCGCGATGCTCTCCTCCGGGGTGGAGTGGGGGACGGCGCGGACCCTGTGCAGGCTGGCGGTGGCCCCGCTCTGGTTCCTGCTGGTGTTCGCGGCGTTGACGGCGGCGACGCCGTTGGTGGCCAAGGTGCATCCGCTGTGGCCGCTGGCCGCGGTGCTCCATGTCGACCTGATCCGCTTCGGCGGCCTGGGCGGCCCCGACTGGCTGCCATGGGTCAACGAGGCTGCCGGCTGGATGGTGCCGTACTGCCTGGGCGCCGCCTGGGCGCGGGGCGCCCTGCGGTCCCGCAGGACGGGCTGGACACTGCTGTGCGGGGGTGTGGCCGCCACCGCCGTCCTGGTGCTGGGGGCCGGCTATCCCGCCGCGATGGTCGGCGTGCCCGGTGCCGAGGTCTCCAACCTCGCCCCGCCCACCCTGGCCGCCGTCTGCTTCGGTCTCGCGCAGTGCGGGGCGGCCCTGCTGCTGCTCGGTCCGCTGCGCCGGGTCCTGCGACGCCCCGCCGTCTGGGCGGCGGTGGCGTTGGTCAACCTGTCCGCCATGACGGTCTTCCTCTGGCACCAGACCGCGATGATGGCCGTGACCTCCCTCGGGCTGTTGGCGGGACGGCCGTTGCCCGGTCTGCACACCGTTCCCGACGGGGCCGCTTGGGTGATCACCCGGATAATCTGGCTGCCGGTGTTCGCGGTGGCGCTCCTCGCGTGCTGGGCCGCGTTTCACGCGTACGAGCAGGGCGGCAGGGGTCGGGGCGGCGGAAGCCTGGTGGTGTGCGGGCAACGGCCCGCACGGACGGCGGCGTGCCGATGCCCGAAGTCGACGAAGTGAAGAGGGAGGCCCCTGTGGCGCACGCGGAACGCGCGACGGATGGGGAAGGGCAGCGCGGGCCGAGGGCCGGCGAACGCCTGACGGCCGCCCTGCGGTCGGTGCCCCGCGCCCTGCGGGAGGACCTGTGGACGGTGGCCCGCGATCCGCTGCCCCGGTTTCGGTTGCTGGGGTGGTTGCCCCACGTGCACGTGGTGCTGTTCGCGGTGGGGATGCTCCTCCTCAACCTCGACCAGCGTCCCTCGACGGTCGAGCCTTCGGCAGCCGTGTGGCTCATCGTCGTGGTCCAGTCGGCGACCGTGGTCCTCGCCCTGGTCCGCCCGGTGCCCGCCTGGTGGCTGTCGACGATCGGGTTCTTCGTGACCGTGGCGGCGCAGCCGCACGGCGCTTCATGGCCCTCGAACGCGGCGGCTGTCGCGCTGCACACCATGATCCTGCTCCTCCTCTCGCTGCGGGTCCGGCTCCGGGTCGCCGTCGAGGCGCTGGCCCTCACCATCGCCTCGGGACTGGCCTCCGCCGCCGTCACCGTCCAGGCGCAGCATCAGAACGTCATGAGCTGCGCGGTGTTCTTCACGACGGCGGTGATCGTCGGCGCCTCGTTGCGCACCGGGCGGGTGGCTCGCAGGCGGCTGGTCGAGCAGGAGGTCCTCACCGCCGAGGAGCGGGCCCGGCGCACCCTGCTGGAGGAGCGCGGTCGCATCGCCCGTGAGCTGCACGACGTGGTCGCCCACCACATGTCGGTGATCTCCATTCAGGCGCAGGTCGCCCCGCACCTGGTGCGGGATCCGTCGGAGGAGCTGAAGGAGAATCTCGCCGGCATCCGCCAGAACGCCGTCGAGGCGCTCACCGAACTGCGCCGGGTGCTGGGCGTGCTGCGCTCCGAGGAGGCGTCCGCCGAGGGCGAGCGGCACACCCCGCAGCCCACCCTCGACCGGCTGGACGAGCTGATAGGGAACGTCCGCGGTGCTGGGCTCACGGTCACCGCCGAGACCACGGGCGCTCCGCGGGCGCTGTCGCCGGGGCTGGAGCTGTCGGCGTTCCGCATCGTCCAGGAGGCGCTCAGCAACGCGATGCGGCACGCACCCGGTTCCCAGGTGAAGGTCGCTCTCGCCTACCATCCCGCGGGGCTGACGGTGGGGGTGTCCAACACGGCGCCCGACCGGCCCGGCCCGCCCTCGACCGGCGCAGGGCACGGTCTCCTGGGCATGCGCGAGCGCGCCGCCCTGCTCGGCGGCGACCTCGCCACCGGCCCCACCCCGGACGGCGGCTACGAGGTGACCGCCTTCCTCCCCGCTCCCGCCCCCGCCGTCGCGGGGCGTTCCACCGACCCCGTGTGAGGCAGTCCATGACGTCCCCCATCCGCGTGCTGATCGCCGACGACCAGATGATGGTCCGTCAGGGGTTCACGGTGTTGCTCAACGCGGAGCCCGACATCGAGGTCGTCGGACAGGCCGTGGACGGCCTCGACGCCATCGCCCAGGTCGCCGAGCTGGCCCCGGACGTCGTCCTCATGGACATCCGCATGCCCCGCCTCGGCGGCATCGAGGCGACACAGCACATCACGTCCCCGGCCGACGCGGCCGTCAAGGTGCTCGTCCTGACCACCTTCGACCTGGACGAGTACGTGTACGAGGCGCTGCGCGCGGGCGCCTCCGGCTTCCTCCTCAAGGACGCCTCGGCCGCCGAGCTCGCCCAGGCCGTACGGGTGGTGGCCGCGGGTGAGGCACTGCTCGCCCCCACGGTCACCAAGCGCCTCATCGCCGAGTTCTCCCGGGTGACGGCCGCTCCCCGGGCCCCGCTCAAGCAGCGGGTGGGCGATCTGACCGACCGGGAGACCGAGGTCCTGTCGCTGATCGCCCAGGGCCTGTCCAACGCCGAGATCGCCACGCGCCTGGTGGTCGCGGAGCAGACCGTCAAGACCCATGTGAGCCGCATCCTGGTGAAGCTGGGCCTGCGCGACCGGACGCAGGCCGCGGTCTTCGCCTACGAGACGGGTCTGGTGCGCCCGGCCGGTTACTGAGGTCCGGCAGGCGTCCGAACAGCGCGGAGCGAGGATGAGCGGCATCGGGCTTCAGCCCCTCCGGCGCGGGTCCTCCGCGGTGTCGTCGGCCATGTTCCCTCGCCTGGCTCGCGCATGACTCCCCGGTACGGGACGAGCTGACAGCCTCTCACCGACCGCCCCGCCGGCGGCCGGCAACACGCGCGCCCCGCCCCTGCGGTGAGGCGTCGACGGCGTACCGACACAGCTTTCGGAATCCATCATTCCGTCCTGTTTTCCACCGTAGCCCCGGGCGTGGCATGATCACGCAATCGAACCGCTCATGGACGAGCTCCACGGGCGGTCGTCCTTCATCCCGTTGACGTGTGACACGGACCCATGCCCGCCTCCCCGGCGGCTCCTTGCGGCCCGTCCCCACCCCACGCCCCCGAGGATCCACGTTGCGCAAGCTACGCAAGATATCCAGACCCGCCGTGCTGCCCGCGCTCAGTGCCCTGGCGCTGCTCGCCGTCGGCTGCTCGGCCACCGGAGCGTCCGACACCACCGACGCCGGGCGGGCCGCCGACTCCCGGCCGACCGCTCCCGTGTCCGCGACGCCCGAGGCCCGCGACGCCCACGAGGCCGGACAGCTCGCGGTCGGCAAGGCTCCCACCGCGTCGGCCACCCCGACCGCCGTCGCGCGTCCGAGCGGCGGCGGACAGCCGGCCCGCAAGTCCGCGCTGAAGATCAGCTCGTTCGACCGGAAGAGCGGACGGGCCGTCATCTCCCGTCCCACGCGCCCCGCGTCGAAGGCCACCCCGAAGGCTGAGGCCGGGCAGACGCCCGCCGCGGGCTCCGGGGCGGACGACCAGAACGTGGCCGTCGGCGACGTCGTCGCCAGCGCGCCCACCCCCGGCGCCCCCGACGGCGTCCTCGCCGAGGTCACCCAGGTGCTCCGCACCACCGAGCAGGGCACCGAGGTGAAGACCGCCCCGGCCACCCTCAACGCGCTGCTGGGCAGTGCCAAGGCACGCGGACAGGTGCCCGTGGACCCGGCCTCCGTCGAGGTCGAACCGCTGGTCAAGGGCGTCAAGGTGTCCTGGACGGCAAACGGCGGCGTGCACTCCGGGCCGCAGGGCACCAAGGTGCCGCTGGGCAATCTGCGGCTGGACGTCGGCACCGGGATCGCCACCGCCGAGGACGCCCCGGTCTCCGCCAGCGCGTCGGTCTCCGGCTTCGTGCAGCTCGCCCCCGAGGTCGAGTTCTCCTACGACGGCTCCGGCGGCGCCGGCTCGCCGGGCGGCGCGTACCTGGGCCTGGCCGGCGACTGGTCCTCGCAGTGGCAGCTGAAGGGCCAGGCGGCGGCCCGCACCCCGGAGGGCAAGCCCCTGCGGATGCCGTTCGCCAAGCTGCACGCCGATCCGGTGATCCAGGTCGGCCCGGTCCCGGTCGTCGTCAATCTCGACCTCACCTGCTACCTGGCGGTGGACGCCGACGGCAAGGTCAGCGTCGACGTCAAGGAGGAGCTCAAGGGCGACTTCCGCGTCGGCGGCAGCTACAGCCGGGCCAAGGGCTGGAAGACCGTCAGCGAATCCGACATCAAGGCGTCCCCGGTGAAGGCCAGCGTGGCGGCGGCGGGCAAGGTCAAGGCCACGCTGGGCGCCGAGGCCACCGTCGGCCTGTACGGCGCGGCGGGCGTGACCGCCGAACTCGCCCCCTATCTGCGCGGTGAGGGCGAGGTCAGCGCCACCGGCTCCAGCGACGGCACCGGCTCCGCCGTGGGCCACTGGCTGGTCGCGGGCGGCGTCGACCTGTCCGGAGCGCTCCAGTTCCAGCTGAAGATCTTCGGTACGCCGATCTTCGAGAAGCGGATCCCACTCGGCTCCCTGCACCACGAGTGGAAGCTCGCGGAGGGTGGCGGGTCGGTCCGCACCAGCCCGACCAAGCGCGGTAGCTGACCGCCCGCGCAAGATCCCCACGGCCACCCGGCCGGCGGGCGTGCCCGGACCACCCGGGCACGCCCGCCGGCCCCGCCGCAGTGGTCCGCGGCGGGGGCGGCCGGGCGGTCAGCGGGTGGTGTAGCCGCCGTTGAGGAAGAGCGTCTGGCCGTTGGCCCACCAGCCGTCGGTCAGCAGATGGCGGACCCAGGGCACGATGTCCTCGATCTTCGTCAGGTCGCCGTTCATCGCCGACGACTTGTGGTACGCGACGGAGTCCTCGTCCTCGGCCGGGTAGAAGAACGGGGTGTCCATCGGCCCCGGCGCGATGCTGTTGACCGAGATGTTCCGACCGAACAGCTCCTTCGACAGCGCCCGGGTGAAGTGCTCCACCGGAGCCTTGCTGCCGGCGTAGGAGGAGTACAGCCCGGTGTAGGCGGCCAGCAGCGAGGTGACGATGGTGATGATCTTCCCACCGTCCTCCATACGCCGGGCCGCCTCGCGCATCACGAAGAACGCGGCCTTGGAGTTGACCGCGAACATGCGGTCGTACTCCTCTTCCGTGATCTCGGTCAGCGGCTTCTTCAGGACCATGCCGGCGGTGTTGATGCTGTAGTCCAGCTTCCCGAACCGGTTGAGGACCTCGTCGAAGACCCGCTCGACCTCGGCGACCCGGGTCAGGTCGCCCTGGATCGCGAACGCCTCCCCTGGGCCCGCGTTGATCCGCGCGACCACGTCCTCGGCCTTGGCCCGGGAGGAGTCGCTGTTGTAGTGCACCGCCACGAGGGCGCCCTCGGCCCCCAGGGTCGTACTGATCAGCCCGCCGAGGTTGCGCGACGCGCCGCCCACGAAGGCGACCTTGCCACTCAGCGTCCTGTCGGGGGTGTTGACCATGACAGCCTCCTTGCACATGCGTCCGACGGAGCGCGGCACCGGCGCACCGGATGCCGCGCCAGAGCCCACCCTCGCTGCCGCTGCCCCAGGGATCTTGAACGATCCGATCGCCACTGGAACAAACCGCTCACCGGTGGCCGGCCGGGGTGCCTCGACGCGGTCAGCGCTGCCCGTGGCCGTCCCGCAGCAGGCCCGGAGTGGTGCCGGTGTGGCGTCGCATCATCCGCGTCAGATGGCTCTGGTCGGCGAAACCGTGCTCCAGGGCGATGTCCGCGATCGGTCGGTTCGTGGTCAGCAGAGCCCGCCGGGCCCGCTCCAGCCGCAACTGCGTCACATATCGGTGCGGGGACTCCCCCACCGACGCCTTGAACGCCCGGGTGAAGTGCGAGGCACTGACCCCGGCGACCCCGGCGAGGTCCGCGAGCCGGATGCGGGAGGCCAGGTTGGCGTGGATGAAGTCCAGGACCTCGGCCAGCCGCCGCGGCGGCAGCCCGCCCTCGCGCTCCGGAGGGCCCGCCGTGCTCCCGCACGCCCGCATGACCAGGGCGGCCGCGGCCTGCACCAAGGACTCCGTATAGAGGGCGTCGGGCGCGCCGGGCCGCTCGAACTCGGTCACCAGTCGTTCGACCAGCATCGTCAGCAACGGATCGGTGAAGTGGAAGCGGGGCGCCAGCTCGAACCCGCCCTCCGCGCCCTCCTCCGCGGCCAGCTTCTCCAGCCACGCCGGTTCCATGGCCAGCAGCAACAGCTCGACATCGTCCTGCCACCGCGGCCGCGAGGCCCACCCCGCCGGGTTGACCAGCGCCTCCCCGGCGTGAAACCGCTCCCGGCAGGCCGTACCGTCGGCGGACCAGCGCAGATTCGCGGACCGTCCGGTATGGACCACCAGAACATGCCGCGTCGGCCCGGTGGGCGGCGGCACACCGTCCGCTGCGCCCGCCGCGCGCTCGACAGCCCGCTCCACCACCGCATGCCCCAGACGGTCACCGCTGCCCGACAGACATCGAAGATGTGGCTTGATGCGCGAACCACTCACACCGCCCATCTTCGCCCGCTCCCTCCCGGAACGCCTCCCGGCTCTTGTGGAACGCCATCCGGCTCTCCCGGAACGCCTCCCGGCTCCTGGAATGCTTCCCGGCTCTCGTGGAGCGCCATCCGGCTCTCCTGGAACGTCGTCTCGCCCGGACGGGCGCGGCCGCTCACCGGGCTCGGGTGATCATCTCGGCGAGGGCGGCGATGGGTGGCCACGACCACTGGCCGGCGCGCGCGACCAGGAAGCTGCGGCGGGTGCCGGCGAGCGGATCCAGCACCCGGAAGGCCACGCCCCGCCGTCCCCGCTCGATGCCGGACTCGGCGAGCAGCGCCACCCCGAGCCCCGCGCCGACCAGACTGTTGACCAGGTGCAGGCTGTCCACGCGGTGGGCGATCCGCGGCGCGAAGCCGGCGAACGCGCACACGCGCTGCACCAGCTCGTCGTCGTCGGTGCCGCGCGAGTTGGCGATCCAGCCGGTGGTGGCGAAGTCCGCCAGCCCGGACACGGCGATGGGTCGGTCGGCGTGCGGATGATCCGCAGGGACGGCGAGGTACAGCGGCTGCTCCTCGAACTGCCGGGCGCTGAGCTCGGGCGGCAGCGTGCGCGGCACCCGGCTGTAGTCGTAGACCACGCCGAGGTCGATGCCGCCGGAGCGCAGCAGCTCCACGGTGTGCTCCGGCTCGTGCTCGTTCACCTCCACCTCGACCCGCGGATGCCTGCGCCGCAGCCGGGACAGGGCGGGCAGCACCACCGGTTCGACCGCCGTGAAGAAGGTCGCCAGCCGGACCCGTCCGACGGGCTCCGCCTCGCCGTGCAGCTCCGCCCGGGCCTCCTCGACCGCGGCGAGGATGCCCACGGCGTGCTCGACCAGGCGCTCCCCCGCCGGCGTCAGCCGCACCCGGCGGCCGACCGGGGTGAGCAGCGGCACTCCGACCTCCTGCTCCAGCACGGCCAGGTGCTTGGAGACCGCCGACGTCCCGTACCCGGTGCCCTCCGCCACCGCGGCCATGGTGCCGAGCCGGTGCAGCTCGACCAGCAGTCGGAGCCGGCCCAGGTCCGGGAGCTGTCGCATCGCCTCTACCGCCACCCCGGCATCGTCCACCATCGGTGGACGATACGTCCACAACCAGCCCGTGGACAGAAATGGACGAGAAACGATCAAATGACCGGGTGACAGCCAGCACCGCCCCCGCCCCGAGCGCCTCCTCCCCGAGCGCCCCCTCCCCCAGCACCCCCGCGTCCGCCCCGGCGCGCCCGTCGCCGAAGGCGACGTCGGAGGTGTCGTCCCGAGGCGCCGCCCCGAAGCATCCCGGGAGCCACCGTGTGCCGGGGCCCGCGCTCCTCCTCGTCGCCATGGCCGTGCTGCACACCGGGGGCGCGCTGGCGACCGAGCTGTTCGGCTCCCTCGGCCCGGCCGGCACCACCTGGCTCCGTCTGTCCTTCGCCGCCGTGATGCTCCTCGCCTTCACCGGGCGGTCCCTGTGGCGCGTGGTACGGACGGCGTCCCGGGCCGACCTGCTGGCGACCTGTCTGCTGGGCGCGGTGAGCGCGGGCATGATGCTGCTGTTCTCCGAGGCCGCCGCCCGACTGCCGCTGGGCACCGCCACCGCCCTGGAGTTCCTGGGCCCGCTCGCCGTCGCCGTGGCGGCGTCACGGCGGCCCAGGGAGCTCGCCTGGCTCGGGCTGGCCGCCTCCGGGGTCCTGCTCCTCACCTCGCCCTGGGGCGGCGCCGCCAGCCTCGCCGGGGTCCTCTTCGGCCTGGGTTCCGCGGCCTGCTGGGCGCTCTACGTCATCGGCACCGCCCACGTGGGCAGCCGCTTCTCCGCCCAGCACGGGCTCGCCATCTCGCTGGCGGTCGCCACCGTGGTCGCCGCGCCGTTCGGCGCCCCCGGCGTCGTCACGGGCGTGACCTGGGAGACGGCCGCCGCCGCGGCGGGCATCGCCGTACTCATGCCGCTGGTGCCGTTCCTGCTGGAGATGATGGCTCTCCAGCGCATGGGGAAGACCGCCTACGGCACGCTGGCCGGGCTCGAACCGGCGGTGAGCATGCTGGCCGGTGTGGTCCTCATCGCCCAGACCCCCGACCTCCAGCAGCTCGCCGGCACCGTACTGGTGGTCGTCGCCGGCATCGGCGCCGCGCGCGCGGACGCGTCCCGGGCCTGAGCCCGCCGGCCCGGGCGTACCCCCGTCGAGCGTCGCGCCCACCGGGGCGGCGGCGTTTCTCCCCCGCTCCGCCGCCCCCTCGGCGCACCGGATCAGGCCGGCGCCGGCTCAGGTCAGCACCGGCTCAGCCCGGCGCCCGGCTCGTCTCAGCGCTGACTCACCCGAACCACACGCAGCTGTGGCGATGCCAGGATGTCCTTCTCGCAGAAGCGGGCGGTCACCATCCTGCCGGCCGAGAAGAGCTCGGTCTGGTCGCTGTAGTGCGGCGATCCGGGGTCGGCGGACTGGGAGTACGACAGCACGGTGCGGGCGATCGGGCACGGGCCGCCGTCGAAGCCCACGGCCTGGATGTAGCTGGATCCGAACGGCACCTCGGCATAACCGCCGCGCGCCGGGTCCCAGTCGGCATCGATCATGTTCCAGACGCCCAGCGCCTCCGGGCCGCCCCCGATCGGGATGCGCTTGCCGTTGCGCTCGACGAACTGGTGCCGGCCCAGCGGGGCGTCGAGTGCGATCTTCGCGGCACGCAGCTCGGCCACGGTGTCCGCCAGCGCGCGGGCGAAGGCGGGGTGTCCGGTGTTGAGCGTGTTCGGCGTGGTCAGCGGCTTGGCCGGATCGAAGGGCACACGCCACAGCTCCGCCTCCGGCACCTGCGCGACCAGGCGGCCGGCGAAGCGCTCGAAGAGCAGGGCGCCCTTGCTGCCCGTGCGCATGGTGCGGTCCCAGCGGGCCAGGACGCGGCACGCCGCGGAGACGTCGACGACCGTACCGTCGCTGCCGGTCGCCCGCCCGGCCGGCAGCTCGGCGCAGGCCGCCGCCGCGTCGCCGGCGGTCAGGGCACCGGTGGGTGAGCGGTCGGCGAACTGCTGCCGCTGAAGGTCGGCCACGGTCAGCCCGCCGCGCTTCGCCAGGGCCGAGACGTCCTCGACGGCGCCGCGCGTCCGCAGCGAGCGGCTGGTACCGGTGTCGCCGAAGATCCGCGGGTATCCGGTCAGCGGGCGGTCCGCGTTGGTCAGCCAGGGGCTGTCGTTGGAGTTCTCCGCGTACGGCGCGTCGACCAGGGTCGGCATCCTGGACGGGCCGAACACCCCGGGTTGCAGGGCGTCGGAGTCCCGGCCGAAGGCGCAGCCGCCGCGGGAGCCGTCGAGCACGGCGAGCCCCATGCCCGGGTACGTCTGGCGGCCGAGCGCGGTCGAGCAGCTCTCGGCGAGCGCGTCGGTGACCCGCGGCAGCACCTGCGACTGGGTGTAGAGGCTGTGCCCGCCGGAGTCGGCGGCGACGGTGTTCACCCACGGCAGGCCCTGGGTGCGGCTCAGGGTGCGCTGGATGTCCCGTACGCTCCGCGACGTGCCGAAGCCCAGCGAGGTGTCGGTGAACCGCAGTTGGGCCGCGTTGGGGTCGTTGAGCGCGTACGCCGAGCCCTTGGTCCACGGCAGCGGGAACTCCCTCCCCAGCCCGGTCACCACGGGCCCGTGCCGGGTCCACCACTGGGTGCGGGTGACCCGGGAGACGGTCCCGTCCTTCGCCCGTACGGGCACCGTGACGGTGCGCTCGGTCATCCGCTGCGCCTTGCCGTCCACCAGGTAGGCGCGCGGGTCGCCGGGGACGAGCTTCAGCTCGTGGAGGCTCAGCGGCACGCCCGTGGCGACGGTGTGGCTCCACGCGACGTCCGCGTTGTAGCCGATCTGGACGACGGGCGAGCCGAGCAGCGAGCCGCCGGAGACGTCGAGTTCGCCGGGGATGGTCTGCTGGGCCTGCCAGAAGCGACGGCCACCCTGCCAGGGGTAGTGGGGGTTGCCGAGCAGCAGTCCGCGCTTGCCGGCGGTGGTGGCGCCGGAGAAGGCGACGGCGTTGGAGCCCATGCCGGAGTTGCGGGCGGAGAGGACGGCACGGGCGGCGGCCGCGGGGTCCTCGGGGAGGGACGCGGTGCGCGCGGCGACGCCGGCGGGCGGCCGTGCGTCGGTGATGCCGTCCACCGCCAGGCCCTGACCGCTCAGCAGGATCAGGGCGTAGCCGCGCCGGGCCACGTCGACCGTGGTGATCGGGCGGACCCAGTCCTTGCCCCGGCACTTCGGATCATCGATCCTGTTTTTCGCCAGCCAGGCGTTGTAGCCGGCGGCCCAGCCGCGCATCAGCTCCTTGCTCTGCCGGGAGGGGCCGGCCGGCGCCGGCTGGGCGAGCATCTTCTCGACGGTCCGCGTGTCGCGTATGCCGGCGAAGAACAGGTCGCTGGAGAGGTTGGTGCCGGCGCTCGACAGCGACCCGTCGGTTCTGCCGTCGGCGCCGAAGTGGCGGGAGCGCTCCCCGCGTACGGTGACGAACCCGTCGGCGAGTGTGCAGATCTGGTCGGCGGCCTGGGCCCAGCCGGTGCCGAAGCCGAGGTTCGCGTAGTCCTTGGCGACGATGTGGGGAATGCCGTACTCGGTGTAGCGGATCACGGCGGACAGTCCGCCGCCGGACGCGCGCTCCCCGGCGCGGGCCGTGGCGTCGGCCGCGGTGGCCGGCAGCATCGAGGCCCCGGTCAGCACGGCGAGTCCGCCGACGGTCAGGGCGCGCAGACGATGACGTAAACGCAATTCGACTCCCCTCGGGAGAATCAGGAGAACACTTCATCCTTCTGACTGCGGCAAGAAGGACGCCGCGTGAGGGGAGGAGGTTGTCATGAGGGCGGCCGGGCAGACCGGTTCGGCCGGCGCGGCTGAGGTGCCCGGGCGGATCGTCGTCGACGACGGCGGGGCGGAGGAGCGCGGGGGCCGTCCGGTGGGCCGTGCGGGCGGCCCACCGGGATCGGCCTCTAGGTCAGTGGGAGCGCCTTGGCACCCGACAGCACCGGCACGAGGGCGTAGTTGCCGTCCCCGGCACCGCAGGACGGCCGGGTGTCGGCCGTGTCGGACACGTTCGTCCCCGCCGCGAACCGACCGTCACCGCTCGTCACCACCGTCGAGAAGTGGTTGGTGGCCGAACCGGAGTAGAACATGCACTGGTGCACGTTGACGTGGTGACCCGTGGTCAGGTCCAGTGCCTTGACGCCGGACAGCAGCGGTACCAGGGCGTAGTTGCCATCCCCGGCGCCGCACGACGGCCGGGTGTCGGCCGTGTCGGACACGTTCGTCCCCGCCGCGAACCGACCGTCGCTGCTCGTCACCACGGTGGTGAAGTGGTTGGCGGTCGAGCCGGAGTAGTACACGCACTGGTGCAGGTTGAGATAGCGCCCGGCGGTCACGTCGAGCGCCTTGGCAGCCGACAGCAGGGGAACGACGGTGTAGTTGCCGTCCCCGGCGCCGCAGGACGGCCGGGTGTCGGCCGTGTCGGACACGTTCGTCCCCGCCGCGAACCGACCGTCACCGCTCGTCACCACCGTCGAGAAGTGGTTGGTGGCCGAACCGGAGTAGTACATGCACTGGTGCAGGTTGAGATAGGTGACGGCCTGTTGTCGCGGCCCCTGGGCGTGGGCCGTCACCGGTGCGAGCAGTAGGGCGGTGGCGCCGGCCGCGGCGGCGAGCCACTTCCTGAGGTACCCCTTCGGGCGCACGGTGGTTCCCCCTCTCCGCTCCCTTCGGCAAGGAGCAGGGACAGGAGAGCACGGCGCGTCGCCCACGGGTCAACGCCGCCGACTAATCCACCCGATGGGGTGGGTCAGGAGCCTTGGGGCGCCTGCCTGCCGGCCCGCCACTCCGGCGCGAGCACCGACCAGACCTCCATGTCGTGCCGCTTCCCCCGGTAGGCGTAACTCTCGCGCAGCACGCCGTCCTTGGTCATCCCGAGTCGCCGGGCCACGGCGATGCTGGCCGCGTTCGCCGCCGAGACGTGCCACTCGACGCGGTGGATGCCGCGCTCCTCGACGGCCCAGTCGATGAGCAGGCGCACGGCCCTGGTGACCAGGCCCCTGCCGGCGGCCGACGGCTCCAGCCAGCAGCCCGCCTCGGCGTTGGCCTGCGGGACGTCCATGACCCGGAGGATGACTCCGCCGACCAGCTTGTCGCCGACCCAGATGCCGTGGATCCGCCCGGTGTCGGTCGCGGTCTTGTCCGCGTAGGACTGGAGGTACGCGCGGCTCGACTCCAGGTCCGTGACGATGTCCGGCAGCCCGACGTACTGCCCGATGTACTCCCGTCCCCGGTCCATGTGGGCGAGGAACTCATCGGCCCGCCACGGTTCGAGCGGGCGCAGCTCCGCACCGTCGTCGTCCAGGGATATCGCGTACATCCTCACCCTCCACGGTCGGTACCCGCACAGCTTCGCAAGTGATCTTCTCATGCGTACTTCGGCGCATCTTTTGCGCCGTCCGACCGCGGCGAACAGACTTCCCTCATGACCGTACGCGACGAATCACGAGAGTGATATGCGCCCCTTCGGGGTCCGCCGGCGGCTGACGGTCGGCGTGCCGACCCTGGCGGCGGTGCTCGCCCTGGGCAGCTACGGGCCGTGCCCGCCCCGCTCGGAGGGGACCGCCGCGGCCTCGCAGGGTGCGCGGCGGCCGTCAGAGCGGCAGGTCGTGGCCGCGCTGCGGGTCCAGGTGCTCCAGCGCCTCCCCCACGACCCACGGGCCTTCACCGAGGGGCTGGAGATGGCCAACGGCATGCTCTACGAGGGCACCGGCGGTCTCGCTCGTGGCGAGTCCGCCGTCACCGCCGGTCCCGTGGGGCGGCCGCCGGTCCGCAGGGCCGAGCTGCCGCCCCCGGTCTTCGGCGAGGGCATCACCGTCCTGGGGCGCACGCTGTGGCAGCTCACCTGGCGCGACGGCATCGCGGTCGAACGGGACGCCCACACCCTCGCCGAGCGCCGCCGCGTGACGTACACCGGGGAGGGCTGGGGGCTGTGCCACCGACGCCGCGACGGTCGGCTGGTGATGAGCGACGGGTCCGACCGGCTCGTCTTCCGCGATCCGAGCACCTTCGCCGTCACCGGCACGGTCGCCGTCACCGAGCACGGCCGGCCCGTGACCGGCCTGAACGAACTCGAGTGCGTCGACGGCGACACGGTCTACGCCAACATCGACCGGGCCGGCCGCCTCGTGCGCATCGACGGCGCCACCGGCGCGGTCACCGGCAGCGTCGACGCCTCACAGCTGCTCACTCCCGCGGAGAGCCGGGAAGCGGGCGACCTGAACGGCGTCGCGGCCGTGCCCGGGACCGATCAGTTCCTGCTCACCGGCAAGCGCTGGCCGAAGATGTTCCGGGTGCGGTTCGTCGACGTCGGTCCTCGGCTCGGTTCACCCGAAGGAGGGCCGCGCCTCCCACGGGTGGACACGCGGGCGGGGTGGGCGCGCCGGGGAGGTGGGCCGACGCCATGACGTGAGCGCCGGCCGGAGCGGGTCCTACAGCCCCTGCCAGGACGGCTTGGCGGCGTAGGTGGCGCGGAAGTAGTCGGCCAGCCGCAGCTTCGCGGCGGCCGCCTCGTCCACCACCACGGTGGCGTGCGGGTGCAGTTGGAGCGCGGAGGCCGGGCAGGCCGCGGCGACCGGGCCCTCGACCGACCGGGCCACGGCGTCGGCCTTGCCCGCGCCGGTGGCCAGCAGGACCAGGTGGCGCGAGTCCAGGATGGTGCCGATGCCCTGGGTGATGACGTGGTGCGGCACCTGGTCGATGTCGCCGTCGAAGAAGCGCGCGTTGTCCTGGCGGGTCCGCTCCGTCAGGGTCTTGATCCTGGTGCGCGAGGCGAGCGAGGAACAGGGCTCGTTGAAGCCGATGTGGCCGTCGGTGCCGATGCCGAGCAGCTGGAGGTCGACGCCGCCCGCCTCGCCCAGCGCCCGGTCGTACGCCTCGCAGGCCGCCTGCACGTCCTCGGCGTTGCCGTCGGGGCCCAGGAAGGACTCCTCGGTCAGCCCCAGCGGCTCCACGACCTGGCGCAGCACGGTCGACCGGTAGCTCTCGGGGTGCCCGGCCGGCAGCCCGACGTACTCGTCAAGCTGGCAGATCCGCGTCCGCGAGACGTCGACGGCGCCGGCCGCGACCTTGGCCGTCAGGGCCTCGTAGACGGGCAGCGGGGTGGAGCCGGTGGCGACACCGATCAGGGCGTCCGGCTTGCGGCGCACCAGGGCGGCCATGGCCTCCGCGATGAGCTCGCCGCCTGCCCTGGCGTCCGGAACGATGACAACTTCCACGCTTGGCCTGCCGTTTCTGGAAGTGGGGGTGGGTGGTTCTCGAGCGGTCGGGTGTGGGGGGCGGCCTCGGGCCCCGGGGCCCGAGGTCCGGGGGCGCCGGGGTCCGGGGATGCCGGGATGCCGGGGCGCCGAGGTCGCGGCCGAGCGGCGGGGGACCGTCTGTGGCGCCCCCGACCGCGCTGGGGCCCGCCCACACCGACGGGCCCCCGCGGCATGCTCCCGCTCAGCCCTCTTCGGAGAGGACCGCTTGTGCGGCGCGGCGTGCTTCGTCGGCGGTGTCGGTGGCGCGGGCGGCGGCTGCCGCGCGTTCGCATTGGGCGAGGGTGTGGTTGGCGAGGGTGGCGCGGACGTAGGGGATGGCGGTGGCGCCCATGGACAGGCTGGTGACGCCGAGGCCGGTCAGGACGCAGGCCAGGAGGGGGTCGGAGGCGGCTTCGCCGCAGACTCCGCAGCTCTTGCCTTCGGTGCGGGCGGCGTCGGCGGCCAGGGCGATGAGGTCCAGGAGGGCGGGTTGCCAGGGGTCCTGGAGGCGGGAGAGGGCGCCGACCTGGCGGTCGGCGGCGAAGGTGTACTGGGCGAGGTCGTTGGTGCCCAGGGAGAGGAACTCGACTTCCTGGAGGAGGGAGCGGGCGCGCAGGGCGGCGGAGGGGATCTCGACCATGGCGCCGAATTTGGCGTTGAGTCCGGCGGTGCGGCAGGCGTCGGCGAAGGCGCGGGCGTCGTGGCGGTCGGCGACCATGGGGGCCATGACGTCGAGGTGGACGGGGAGTCCTTCGGCGGCTTCGGCCAGGGCGGTGAGTTGGGTGGCCAGGATGTCGGGGTGGTCCAGGAGGGTGCGCAGGCCGCGGACGCCGAGTGCGGGGTTGGGTTCGTCGGTGGGGGTGAGGAAGTCCAGTGGTTTGTCGGCGCCGGCGTCCAGGACGCGTACCACCACGCGGCCTTCGGGGAAGGCTTCCAGGACGCTGCGGTAGGACTGGATCTGCTTGTCCCGGGAGGGGGCGTTCTTGCTGTCGTCGAGGAAGAGGAACTCGGTGCGGAACAGGCCCACGCCCTCCGCCCCGGCCTCCACCGCGGCCGGCACGTCTCCCGGGCCACCGATGTTGGCCAGCAGCGGCACCTTGTGACCATCGGACGTGGCACCGGGACCGCTGGAGGCGGCCAACGCCGCCCTGCGCTCCTCGGCGGCCTTGGCCAGCTCGGCGCGCTTGGCCCCGCTCGGCTCCACGAAGAGGTCGCCGGTGCTGCCGTCGACGGCGACGACGGTGCCCTCGGTGATCTCACTGGCACCCGGCAGGGCGACGACGGCGGGGACGCCCAGGGCGCGGGCGAGGATGGCGCTGTGGCTGGTCGGCCCGCCCTCCTCGGTGACGAAGCCCAGCACCAGCGTCGGGTCCAGCAGGGCGGTGTCCGCGGGCGCCAGGTCCCGCGCGATCAGCACATACGGCTCGTCGCTGTCCGGCACACCCGGCATCGGCACACCCAGCAGCCGCGCCACGATCCGGTTCCGCACATCGTCCAGGTCGGCCACGCGCTGCGCCATGTACTCCCCGGCGCCCGCGAGGAGTTCCCGGTATCGCGAGAACGCGTCGTAGACGCTCCGCTCGGCGGTGCCGCCGGCCGCGATCCGACGGTCCACGTCGGCCATCAGCTCGGGGTCCTGCGCCATCAGCGCCTGGGCCTCCAGGACCGCCTGGGCCTCGCCCCCGGCGAGGTTGCCGCGCGCCGTCAGGTCGGCGGCGGTCGCCTCCACGGCGTGGCGGGCGCGCTGCTGCTCACGCTCGGCCTCCTCCGCCGGAATCTCCTTGACCGGCGGCTCCAGGACGGCCGTTCCCATGTGCCGTACCTGACCGATCGCCACACCGTGGCTGACGCCGACGCCCCGCAGCGTTGTCTCCATGTCACCTGTCTCCGTGAGAAGCGACGGCACCGGCCGCCGCGATGTGTCGACCGCCGCCGCGGTCATCCCCATGCGAACAGCTTGTCGCCGGCCTGTACGTCGCCGTCCTCGGCCATGTCGCTCAGGGCCTCCGCGGTCGCCTCCAGGGCGATGACCGGACTGATCGGGGACTTGCCCGCCGCCTCGACCGCGGCCGGGTTCCAGCGGATCACGGGCTGGCCGCGCTCGACCGTGTCGCCCTTCTCGACCAGGACCTCGAACCCCTCGCCCTTGAGCTGGACGGTGTCGATGCCGAGGTGGGTGAGCACGCCGTGCCCCGCGGAGTCGAGGACCACGAAGGCGTGCGGGTGGACGGAGACGATGACGCCGTCCAGGGGCGCGACGGCCTCCGAGGGCTCGCGCAGCGGGTCGACGGCGGTGCCCGGGCCGACCATGGCCCCCGAGAACACGGGGTCGGGCACCGCGGCAAGGCCGACGGCGCGTCCGGTGAGCGGCGACGTCACGGTTGTCATGTGGGGGGCCTTCCTGTGTGAGGCAGGTCAGAGCGAAGGCAGCGTGTCTCGATGACCTTCGCCAGCGCGCGCAGCGCGTCCGGAATCCGCCGTGGGCGTTGTCACCGGGGCATGCCGGAGTGGCGGCGGATCGCCTTCTCGACCCTCGGAGCTCTCCGACGGGCCGCGTGCGCCGGCCGTCGGATCACCCCGTGGTCACCGGCCGTCGCTGCCGTCGACCGGTGAGGACGTTTGTAGCCGATCGACCGGCAAGAGGTCTACTCCAATCGACCGGGCGCCCCCACCGACGCCCGGCGCCCGCCACACCCACCCACCGACCATCCGACCACTAAAGCCCATCTGACCTGCGGTTTCTCTCGCCTGCGCGGCACGCCGGGGCGTGCCGCGCAGGCGAGCTCATTCTGAAGATTTCTTTCATAAGTCGAGCGTGCTACTGTCGGCACACCGCAGGTGGTTTAGACCACTAGTGGCCTCCTCGCGGCGTTCCCCGGACACCGCGGTGGGCGCCATCGGCGTCACCGTGCCGCGGCCCCGGAGTGGATCGTCACCTTCACGATGCGGCCGGACGCCTCGGCGACGAACAGCTCGCGCCGTGGATCGTGGTCGCCGAAGCCCAGCGGCACGCGCACGCTGCTGGGCATACGCAGGCCGGAGACGAGGACACAGGAACGACCGGTGGTCGGGTCCACCCGGATGAGTTCGCCGTCGCGGAAGGACGTGACGACCAGGTCGCCGTCGACGTGGGCGAGGTCGTCGAGGAGCTTCGCGTCCAGGGGGTTGCGGCTGAGCTCGGTGACCGTGGTGTGCGCCGCCGGGTCCTTCAACGGGATGCGGACGACCGGTGAGGAGGTGCTGGTGATGACGCTCGCGTACAGGTCGTCGCCGACGATCTCCAGCCCGTTGGCCCCGAAGACGTTCGCCGCCCGTGTCCACCGCTCGTCCTTGGTGCCGTCGGGCCGGATCTTCAGCACGCCGGTGCTCAACTCGCGGCTCAGGTAGAAGTTGCCGTCGGCGTCGATCGCCAGACCGTTGATGCCGGACAGCCCCGTGACGACCTTCACCGGCTCGGGCCGGGCGGACGTCGGGTCGAAGCGCATGATGCCGGAGCCCAGGCCCGAGGTCAGCGGGTTCACACCGTAGTTGACGTACATCATCCCGTCCGGGCCGCGCCGCAGCCCGCCGGGGCCGTTCACCGGGAACGACGCCCTGAGGGTCCCGTCGGGTGCGTACCCCTCGACCCGGTGTCGGGTGATGTGCGAGACCCAGAGCGTGCCGCGCCCGTCGAACTCCAGGTTCTCGCGCCAGTCCAGGAGCGGCACGCCCCCCTTCCGGAACACCTCGACGCTCGTACGCTCCGCGCACGGCCGCAGCTCCGTGGCCGCGGAGGGGTTCGAGCTCCGCACCTCGGACGCCGCCACCGGCGCGTGCGCGCCGCCTGCCAGCAGCACCGATAACAGCCCCACCGCCGTGGCCGCCGCACGTCTGTGCCTCGTCATGTCACTGCCTCCCCGTCTCTCACTCCTGTCGCGCGCCAAGTATGCGCACGTGACAGGCGGTTGGGGAAAGGGCGACTTCTACGGAGCGTCGGTGACCGTGGCCTCGGCGAAGGGCGTCGCCGTCCCGGAGGGCCCCGCCGTGGACGGTTTCACCGTGCCGGAGGGTTTCCCCCTGCCGGAGGGTTCGACCGTGTCGGCGGGTTCCACCGTGCCGGAGGGCTCCACCGTGTCGGCGGGTTCCACCGTGCCGGAGGGCTCCACCGTCCACGAGGGCTGCACCGCGGTGGAGGGGGTCCACGTCCCGGACGGTGTCCACGTCCCGGACGGGACCCCGGAAGGAGTCCACGTGGTCGGATCGATGCCCGGGGTGGTCGACGACGGGTTCGGCGTCTCGGTGGGTTCCCTGTCCTTCGTGGAGCTCGGGCCCGGGGTCTGCGTCACGGCGGGCGGCGGCGTGGGCGGCACGGCGGGTGGCGTGTCCCGGTCGCCGGGCAGTGTCTGGACGACCAGGGCCACGGCCGCTCCCACCATCGCGAGGACCGCCGCGGCGGCCACCGGCACCGCCGCCCGGCGCACCCGGGCCTGTCGCCGCCCCCGCCGCACGGCGTCCGCCACATCCACCCCCGGCGCCCCGGCGCCCGGCTCCAGGCCACGCAGCGAGGAGAGCAGCCGGACCGCTTCCTGTTCCAGTTCCTCGTCGTGCACGTCCACTACCCCTCCCCCAGCGCCGACGCGGACGCCGGCAGCTGGTCGCCGAGCTGCGCACGCAGCCGTGTGAGACCGCGGGCGGACTGGCTCTTCACGTTTCCCTCCGAACAACCGAGGATCCCGGCCACCTCTGCCACCGGGAGATCACACAGGAAGCGCAGCACGAGCACGGCGCGCTGCCGCGCCGGGATGCGTGACAGCGCCGTGTGCACGACGGCGCGCGTTTCGATGTCGGGCCCGCCGGCCGCCGGTGGCAGACCCGGTGTCTCGTGCGGGGCCCCCGACAGCCGCACCCGCGCCCAGCCGAGCCGCTGCTCGTTGAGGAAGCACCGGACGAGCATGGTGTGCACATAGCGGTCCAGGTCGTCGGCCGCGCGGGCGCGCCGCCAGTGGACGTACAGCCGGGTGAGCGTGGTCTGCACGATGTCGTCGGCACGATGGGGGTCCTTGCAGAGGAGATGTGCGATGCGACGGAGCGCGGGCAGCCGCGCGGAGACGTACTCCGTGTACGCCCGTTCGTCCTCGGTCCGGTCCGCCGATCCGGTGCCGATCATGTTCCCGCCCTCACGTTCCCCCATGCCCGCCGTTCTCGTCCACATCCGTGTGCACCCCGGGCACCTGCCATATCCACATGCCTCCGATCCACCGCCCCGGCGCCCCCAACAGCCGCTCTACGGTGACACGCAGCACCTGGTCACCGGGTTGCGGAGCGAGCACCACCACTCCGGCCCGCCAGAAGCGGAGGTCCTGCCACAGGGCGTGCCGCTGAGCGGGGCCGATCTCCGGGACCTGTCCGGTGCGGAGGGCCTCTTCCAGGAGGTCGGCGGTGGGCCGGTTCACCGGACCGTAGATGCCGATGCGGTCGGGGCCGTACGGACCGTTGAAGTAGCCGCCGGGGATCGGGAAGCCGAGGTCGGCCTTGGCCTGCCAGTGCAGGGCCTCGGCACGACCGGGGCCGGGCAGCGGCACCGGGACGAGGCTGTAGCCCTTCGGCAGGAAGTCGCGCCAGGTGCCGTCGGCGACGAAGGAGGGGACCGCGCGTCGGTCGACGGTCGTCATCGGCGTGGGCGCGATCGGGAGGAGCGCGGCGACGACCGCCGCCCATCCCACGGCCCGCCACACCCGCACACCGGCGATCGTGCGCCCGGTGCCGGTGGGCCGCCCGGCACCGCCAAGTCGCTCGCCACGGGGGCGCTCCCCACCGGAGTCCGCGGCGCCGGAGTCCGCACCTCCGGAGTCCGCGGCCCCGGTGGGACGTTCGGCGTCGCCGATGGCGTGTTCCGCGTCGCCGGTGGCACGTTTCGCGTCGCCGGTGTGTTCCTCGTCGGCGGTGGCACGTTCCGCGGCGACGGCGGGCTCCTGCGCGGCGGGTCCCACCGGCGCGGGTCGACGGTCCGGCCCGGTGAGGCGGTCGCAGGCGAGGGCCAGGAGGATGCCCGCCGCGGGCACGGCCACCATCGCCATCCGTGATTCGATCACCGACTCGAACAGCGGCAGGTCGGCGAACAGCCGCCACGGGCCCGGCAGTTCACCCTCCGTTCCCGGCATGGGGATGGTGCGCCCCAGCGACAGCACCGACGCCCCGACGGCGACCACGGCCAGGCCCCGCACCCGCGGGTCCCGCCACAGCCGGACCACCACCGCGAGGACGACGACCACCAGCGGCCAGCCGAAGAAGGCGTTCTGCTCGGTGCGGTTGAGGGCGAGGGCGTCGGCGGTCGCCTCGTCGCCCGCCAGGGAGCGGCCAGCGAACTCCACCAGCGCGCGCGGCGGGTTGCCGTTCGGACCGTGCAACACGCTGGCGTAGCTCTGCTCGCCGAAGAACTGCCAGCCGAGGGGGTAGCAGAGCAGCAGAAGGGCGACGCCCATGGCGAGGGCGAGCCCGCGCGACAGCGGTCGCAGGACCGCGAGCGCGACGGCCGGCCGCGCGGCCGCGTAGCCCACCGCGAAGAGCAACAGGCCCATGGCGGCCAGCAGCAGCGCCTCCTCGCCGAGGAAGACCTGGTACGTCAGGAGCAGCCCGAGGATCACGCCGTCCCGAAGGGTGCCACGACGCCCCGTCCGCTCCCGGCCCGCCGCGCCGGGGTGCGGGCCACACAGCCGGAGCAGCCGGTCGACGATCAGCGGCATCACGAACAGCACCGCGAAGTTCGGGTGTGCGTTGGCGTGCGAGATCATCGGGGGCGCGAAGGCGCAGAGCGCCCCGCCGAGCGCGGCGGCGCGACGTGACCGCACGAACCACTTGACCAACAGCCAGTACCAGGCGGCCGCGGTACCGGCCAGGCCGCCGGTGAGCACCAGCGCCCAGGTGACGCCCGGGCCGAGGAGCGCGGTGACGGGAGCCAGCGGAACCGACAGCCCCAACATGGTGGTGTTCGCCATCAGGTTCACGCCGAGCGGCATGTTCTGCAGCGTGGTGAAGAACGGGTCGTTCAGCTCGAAGACGTTCTTCGCGGTCACCGCGAAGAACCACTCCCACTGGTTCTGGTCGTGCCCGCTGTCGGCGAGGTAGCCGCGGTCGAGGTCCGCCCACAGCCCCTTGTAGAGCCATACGGAGAGCAGCACGTAGCCGAGCAGCACGACCCGGTCGGCGGGCCGCACCCGCCGCAGGGCGCCCCCGGCCCGCAGCCGCAGGACCTCGAACAGCACCCGGCCGTAGTCCAGCGGCCGCACCTTGGACCCCGTCTGGTGCGCCCAGCGCACCGGCACTTCGGCCACCGGCCATCCGGCCTCGTGGAACATCCGCAGGATCTCCACGTCGATGCTCCAGCCGTCGACCCGGGAACGCCCCAGGGCCGCGCGCGCACGGTCGCCGTCGAAGAGCTTGAAGCCGCACTGCGTGTCCCGTATCCCGGGGACGGCGACGGCCCGTATGACCCGGTTGCCGGCCCGGCCCAGGAGCTGTCGCAGCGGATGCTGGCGCACCTCGATGTCGGCGCCCGGGTGGGCCCGGGAGCCGATGGCGGCGGCCCAGCCGGCGTCGAGCCGGTCGTGCAGCGACGCCAACTCCTCGATGGGGGTGGCCAGGTCGGCGTCGGTCACCAGGACCCGGCGGCCACGGGAGGCGAGCACTCCCATGCGCACCGCGTGTCCCTTGCCGTGGTTGCGCGCGAAGGAGGCCGACGGTGCGGCGGTCGACGGCGGGCACAGCAGTCGGATGCGCGGCTCGGACGCGGCCGCCTCGCGGACGACGGCCCCGGTGGCGTCCGTGGATCCGTCGTCGACGACGACGACCTCCCAGTCGGCGTGGCGACCGGGCGAGGCGCGTAGATAGCGGCAGATCGCGTCGAGGGTCCGGGGCAGCCGGTGCTCCTCGTTGTACGCGGGCACCACGACCGTCAGGTCGACGGTGCCGGACGTCGGCGGACCGTGGCCGGCTGGGGCGGAAGACATGTGCAACACGCATCGGTGACCGCCTCGGGCCGGCGAAGCGTTGCGTGTTCTAGGTCACACCGCCGTGACCGGCGTCGGCGGGCCCGGCGGACCGGTGTCCGCACCCGCCGGCTTCAGGGTCGGCGGGCTGTCCCCTCCGTTCGACGGGAGGGGAGAATTCCCCATACTGAGAGATATGTCAGCAAGCACGGGTGGCGGCATCGACCGTCGTCGCACCCCGTGCTGTGGGAGGCATGATGAGTCAGCAGCCGGTCCTGCTGCCGTACGCCGACCCGGCCTTCGTGGCGGACCCGTTCCCGTTCTACCGACAGCTGCGTGAGGAGGGCCCCGTTCGGCGCGCCGTCATCGCGGGCGGGCTGGACGCCTGGCTGGTCACGCGCTACGAGGACGGCATCGCGGCCCTCTCCGACCCGAGGCTGAGCAGCGACGTCCGCGACGCCGCGGACCCGCGTCTCATGGAGCGGCTGCCCACGACCGAGCGTCCGTCGCTCATGAGCAACATGTTGCGCTCCGACCCACCCGACCACACCCGCCTGCGACGCCTGGTCTCGAAGGCGTTCACCGTGCGTCGGATCGCCGATCTGCGGCCCCGCATCCAGGAGATCACCGACCGGTTGCTCGACGCGGTGGTGCCGGCCGGCCGGGCCGATCTCGTGGCCGACTTCGCGCTGCCCCTCCCGGTGACCGTGATCAGCGGACTGCTCGGCGTGCCCGTGGAGGACCGGCACGACTTCCAGCGGTGGACCGACGACATGCTGCTCCGCGGGCCGGAGATACCGGACCCGGCGACGGTGGACGCGGCGTGGCGGCAGATGCGGGGCTATCTGACCGCGCTCCTGGCGGCCAAGCGCGCCCGCCCCCGGGACGACCTCCTCAGCGCGTTGATCGCGGCCCGCGACGAGGAGCAGCGGCTGACCGAGGACGAGCTGATCGCCACGGCGCTGCTGTTGTTGGTGGCCGGATACGTCACCACGGTCGGCCTGATCGGCGGCGGCATCGCCGCGCTGCTGGCCGATCCCCGGCAGCTGGCGCTGTTGCGCGACGATCCGGAGCTGTTGCCGGGGGCCGTCGAGGAGTTGCTCCGCTATGACGGGCCGATCAGTCCGGGCATCGCCCGGTTCGCCCGTGAGGACGTCGAGATCGCGGGCGTGACCATCCCTCGCGGCGCCACCGTGCTGGTGGCCTCCGCGATCGCGGACCGCGACCCGGACCGCTTCTCCGATCCGGAACACCTGGACGTGACGCGGCAGGACTACGGCCATCTCGCCTTCGGGCACGGCGTGCACTACTGCCTGGGGGCGCCGCTGGCCCGGCTGGAGGGCCAGATCGCCATCGGGACGGCGCTGCGGCGCCTCCCCGGCCTGGCCCTGGCCGTGCCGCCGAGCGAGCTGCGGTGGCGGGCCGGCGGTCTGCGCAATCCCCTTCGGCTGCCCGTCACCTTCGTCCCGAGCGGGCGCGTCCCCTGACGGCCGCCGGGCCCGGGGAGAACGGCGAGCTGACGGCCACCGGGCCCCGAGGGAAGGGGAACAGCGAGCCGACGGCCGCAGGCCCGGGGGCGTGCGACGTCCACGGGTCACACCGCGGCCGGCGGCGGCCTACAGCACGTCGCTGGCCGAGTCGGCGATCTTGCGGCGTGCGGTGCGGGCCGCGGGCACGACGGAGACGGCACCGGCGGCCACCAGCGCGGCGGCACCGACCAGGAGCAGGGTGCCGAGGGCGGGCGGTTCGGCGATCCCCGCGCCCATACCGCTGGAACGGCCCTGGAGGTCGATGAGCCACTCGGCGGCGAAGACCCCGAGGACCGTGCCGGTCACGGCGGCGGCCAGGGCGACGAAGACGGTGGCCGCGGCGATCACCGCGGTGATCTGACGTGGGGTCAGCCCGATGGCCTTGAGCGCCAGCAGGTCGCGCCCGTACTCCCGCGCCCCGGCGCTGATCGTCGTCGACAGCTCGGCCAGCCCGATCAGCACCAGGACCGCGATCAGACCGATGATGACGCCGCGCACGCCGTGCAGCTGGTCCGCGGGGTTCGCGATCTCCCGTAGCTCCAGCCGCCCGTCGGAGGCGTCGGCCAGGGCGTCGCGCACCGCCGCCGGGTCGGCGCCGTGGTCCAGGACCAGGTGGTAGAAGTCCGGGCGGAGCGCGTCGCCGCCCTCACGCAGGGTATCCAGGCCGGTGGAGATCACCCGGCCGCCCTCGGCGGGCTCGATGGTCCGGCCGACGATGTGGAGGACGTGCGGCTTCCCGGCGACCGTCATCCGGACCCAGTCGCCGACGCGGGCGTCCAGCAGGTCGAACAGCCCCTGACCGGCCACCGCCTCGTTCGGTCCCCGGGCGGTCCGCCCCTCGACCACCGAGAACGGATAGGGCTGCCGGGCCGTGCCCAGTCCGCGCAGGGTGATCGTCCCGGTCTGGCCGGGGACCAGCGCCTGGACCTCGGACCCCGGGAAGGCGGTGACGTCCTCGCGGGTGGCGAGCACGTCGCGCAGCCGCGCGTCGTCGAGGCTGTCGGAGCGCGCGGTCAGCGCGGCGGGCAGGCCCACCGTCTCGGGGTGGGCGGTGAAGCGGTCCAGGGTCGACCAGGTGCCGAGGGCGACCGTGATCAGCAGCAGCGGCACGGCGAGCCGGCCCACCGCGGCGACGGAGCGCAGCGGACGGTGGAAGGCCCCGCGCCAGCCCAGCACCAGCGCGGGCGGGACCCGGAGGCCGAGCGCCCGGCGGGCCGTGCCGGACATCCGACGGCTGCGCGCGACGGCCGCGCGGGCGATCGGCACCGGTGGGACCCGGCCCGCCCGCCAGGCGGCGAGGCAGGTCGCGGTGGCGATGAAGACCACCGCGCCGCCGGAGATGGCGAGTGGCGCCCAGGTGTGCGCGGGGTGGTGCTGCCAGACGGCCATCGCCTCCCCGATCCGGCCGGGGAGGCGGGCGCCGAGGGCCTCGATGAGCACCGCTCCGGTGGCCACGCCCACGAGCGCGAGGCCGAGGTGCTGGGCCAGGAACATGCGGACCACCTGGCCCGGGGTGAACCCGATGGCCTTGAGCACCGAGATGTCCCGCAGGTGTCCGCGGACGCGGCTGCTGATGGCGCCGCCCACGGCCAGCGCGGCGGCGAGCAGCGCGCCGAGGCCGAACAGGGCGAGCAGCCGGGCCAGCAGCTGGTTGTCTCCGCCGGCCTCGCTCCGGGCCTGCCGCCAGGTGGAGACCCCGGTGATCCGGTCGGCGCCCAGTCCGGTGACCGCCCGTTGCACCACGTAGTCGGTGTCGCCGGCTTCGGCGAGGCGCAGACCGATGGTCTGGCCGCGCTGGTCCTCCGCGGCGTCGGCGGCGGCGAGGGTCGCGGGCAGCACCCAGGCCACGCCCGGACGGTCGCCCGCGCGGTACTGCACCTCGGCGGTGTTCGCGACGCCCACCACGCGCAGCGGCCGGGCGAAGCCGCGCAGCCGGACCAGGTCCCCGGGCTCGGCCCACAGCGCGCGGGCCGCGGAGCCCTCCAGGACGACCCCGCCGCCGTGGCCCGCGTCGCGGCCCGGCTCCAGCCAGCGGCCGGAGCCGAGCTGTGGTCCGGCCGTGGCGGGCCGATCGGCCGTGGCGCGCAGCTCCAGGGCCACCCCGGAGCCGCCACGCTCGGGGCCGGCGACGGTGCGCAGGGTACGGAACGGGCCGGAGGCGCCGCTCACCTCGTCCAGGTCGGCCAGCGTGCCGGCGGGGGCGTCGGACCGCGCGTGGATCCACACGTGCGCGCCGGAGGACTGGGTGAAGACCCGCTGCCAGGGGTCTGCCGCATAGCTGAACAGCGCGCTGGCCAGCAGCAGCGAGACGGCGATCCCGACATTGGCCAGCACGATGAAGACGGCCGCGCCGCGATGTGCCCTGAGGTCGGCCTGCACCCACCGTGCCGATGCCCGCACGGCCCGGTCAGCCCTTGAGTCGCAGGACGTCGGCCACACCGGCCGGGCGGCGGGCGGCGTCGTCGGCGAGCGCGGCGTCGTCGACGACCCGACCGTCGAAGAAGCTGATCACCCGGTCCGCGGCGCTGGCGACCCGGGCGTCGTGCGTGACCAGCAGGATGGTCTGGCCGCGCTGGTGGAAGCGGGAGAGCAGCCGGAGCACCTCCCGGGTGCCCTTGCTGTCGAGGCTGCCGGCCGGCTCGTCGGCCAGCAGCAGGCTGGGGCTGTTGACCAGGGCGCGGGCCAGGGCGACGCGCTGCTGCTCGCCGCCGGAGAGCTCGCCCGGGGTGCTGTGTTCCCTGCCCTCCAGGCCGAGCTCCGCGAGCAGCTCCTCGCGATGCGCCCGGGCCTGCTTCGGGGAGCTCCCGGCCAGCAGCGCGGGCAGCTCGACGTTGTCGGCGACGGTGAGGTTGGAGACCAGGTTGAAGAACTGGAAGACGATGCCGATGTGCTTGCGGCGCAGCATGGCCCAGCGCGCCTCGCTGAAGGAGTCGACCTGGCGGCCGTCGAGCCGGATGGATCCGCTGTCGGGCCGGTCGAGGCCGCCGAGCAGGTGGAGCAGGGTGGACTTGCCCGCGCCGGAGGGGCCGGTGACGGCGACGAACTCGCCGCGCTCGACGCTCAGGTCGACGCCGCGCACCGCATGGACCGGGGCGGCGCCCTCCGGGCGGTAGGTCTTGACCAGACCCGTCGCCCGCACGATGGCGCCGGACTGCTCGTCCCGGCTCATTCCAGCTCCTCCTGACAGCGCTCCAACCAGTCGAGGTCCGCCTGCAGGTGCAGCATGGCGCCCTCGATCAGCAGTTGAGCGACCCGGTTGTCCCGGTCCTCGGTCGTCGCGAGCTTCGACAGCTCGCGCATGGTGTTGAGGTAGTGGCGCCGCTGTTTGTTGATCAGAGTGATCGGGTTGGCGGCCCCGGTGTGCGGGGCGAGGGCGAGTTTCATGAAGAACTCGTCCCGTACCCGCGGCTCGGCGGTCGACTCCTCGAACCACGCGTCCACGGCCTCGCGTCCCGCCGCGGTGATCCGGTAGATGCGCTTGTTCGGTCGGTCCGACTGCTCGACGTCCTCGCCCTCGATCAGGCCCGACTTCTCCAGCCTGGAGAGGGTGACATAGATCTGGCCGACGTTCGGCTGAGGGTACGCGGAGCCCAGGAGCTTCTCAAGAGCCTGCTTGAGTTCGTAGCCATGTGCGGGACCGCTCACCAACAGTGCCAGGAGTGGCAGCCGCACGCTCTCCCTCTTCCCCGCCGCGATACTTGTCCGTTATATGAGCTCGTCCGGGTGTGAACCAGATCGCCCTCGTATCTTCCTGCACCGTCTAGTATCCCGCATGCCTAACAGGTATACAGGGACAGGATGCCGGGCCAGTCCCGTCTGCGCCGGTGCAAGGAGGAACCTATGCGGTGGAAGCGTGCCGCGGGTGGAGCCCTCCTTGTCTGCCTCCTGTTGTTGGCGGGACACGCGAGCGCGGGCCTGAGGGCCGGAGGCGAGCCGGGCGCCGCCGACGGCCGCGGACCGCTCACCCTGGTGACCGGCGGCGACCTCACCGGCTATCTCCGCGGTGTGCTCGACGGCTGGAACAAGCGGCACCCGCGGGAGAAGGTGACGCTGGTCGAACTGCCGGATGCCGCCGACGAGGTGCGGGCCCAGCTCGTGACCGAGCTGCGATCGGGCAGTGACCGCTTCGATGTGCTCAACATCGACGTGGCGTGGACCTCGGAGTTCGCGGCCGCGGGCTGGATCGCCCCGGTGGACGGCCGGCGGTTCCCGCTGGATCGGCTGCTGCCCCCGGTGGTGGACACCGCCACGTTCAAGGGGCGGCTGTACGCGGTCCCCTATGTGACCAACGCCGGGCTGCTCTACTACCGCAAGGACGTCCTCGATCGGGAGGGCGAGCGACCCCCGCAGACCTGGGCCGAGTTGGAGCGACTGGCGAAGACCGTCGCCCCCAAGCACGGCTTGGACGGCTACGCGGGACAGTTCCTGCCCTACGAGGGGTTGACCGCCAACGTCGTCGAGGCCGTGCAGTCGGCGGGCGGCACGATGCTCGGCGACGAGGGGGCTCGGGTCACCGTCGACTCCCCCGCCGCCCGCGAGGGCCTGGGCTTCCTGCTCGACGGCGTACGCGAGGGGTGGATCCCCCGACGGGCGCTGACCTTCAAGGAGGAGGAGTCCCGCCGGGCGTTCCAGAACGGCGAGCTGCTGTTCCTGCGGAACTGGCCGTACGCGTACCCGATGGCCAACGCCGACTCGTCGGCGGTGGCGGGGAAGTTCGGCGCGGTGCCGCTACCGGGCCCCGACGGGCCCGGCTCCAGCGTGCTAGGCGGCTCCAATCTGGCGGTGAACGCGCACTCGCGACACCAGAGGTCGGCCACCGAGCTGATGGCCTACCTGACCAGTGAGCAGGTGCAGCGCCAGGTGCTGACCAAGGGATCACTTCCGCCGGTTTGGGCGGATTTGTACAACGATCCGCAGCTGATCCGGACGTTCCCGTACCTGCCGACGCTCAAGCGGAGCCTGTTGACGGCCAAGCCGCGCCCCAAGAGCGCCCGCTACGACCAGGTGAGCCTGGCCACCCAGGCCGTGGTCCATCAGGCGCTGATCGGGCGCCAGGACCCCCGTGAGGCCGTCGCCCGCCTGACGCGGGAGCTCCAGGCCGTCGTCCGCCGCGGCTGATCGGCCGACACCCACCCCTCTCGCTACTTACTTGTTAAGTAGCTTATGGCGATCTTCAAGCCGGCTTTGCGCCCCCATAAATCCGTCAAATTCGGACACCTCGCTGCGATTTTCGGCAGTTTCGTTGACACCCAAATGACACGCCTACTTAACATGCATGCATAACAGCGAACTGCATGCCCCGCAGGTGTGCTCAAGCAAGAACAGGTTCAGGGCAGATGCTCACAGCCACGGTGGGGAACGGCTCTTCCGCCGACCCCTCGCCGGTCGTCACGACCGGTCTCCCGCACAGCACGGCGCAGCGCTGGTGGCGCGATGCGGTGATCTACCAGGTGTACGTCCGCAGCTTCCTCGACAGCACGGGCGACGGCATCGGCGATCTGGCCGGTGTCCGCACCGGACTCCCGTATCTGAAGAAGCTCGGGGTCGACGGCGTCTGGCTCAGCCCCTTCTACCCGTCCCCGCAGCACGACCACGGCTACGACGTCGCCGACTACTGCGACGTGGACCCGGTCTACGGAGATCTCGCCGAGTTCGACGGGCTGGTGGCCGACGCCCACCGGCTGGGGCTGAAGGTCCTCCTGGACATCGTCCCCAACCACTGCTCCAGCGAGCACCCGTGGTTCCGGGCCGCGCTGGCGGAGGGGCCGGGCGGCACCTCCCGGTCGCTCTTCCACTTCGCCGACGGCCGCGGCACCGACGGCGAACTGCCCCCGAACAACTGGCGGGCCATGTTCGGCGGCCCGGCGTGGAGTCGGGTCACCGAGCCGGACGGCACCCCGGGCCAGTGGTACCTGCACATGTTCACCCCGGAACAGCCCGACCTGAACTGGCGCAACCCGGTCGTGGGCGACATGTTCGAGAAGGTCCTGCGGTTCTGGCTGGACCGCGGCGTGGACGGCTTCCGGATCGATGTGGCCGCGGGGCTGTACAAGCACCCCGAGCTGCCGGACTCGCCCGACCCCGAGGCCGACGAGCGCACCCGCGACTCCGTCAACCCGCTCGCCTGGAACCAGCCCGAGGTCCACCAGGTGTGGCGCGACTGGCGCGCGCTGTGCGAGGAGTACACCGCCCTGGACGGCCGCGACCGGCTGCTGGTCGGCGAGGTGTCCGTGCGCACCCCGCGCGAGCAGGCCGCCTACGTCCGGCCCGACGAGCTCCACCAGGCGTTCTTCTTCCACCTGCTGACCGCGCGCTGGGACATCGACGTCTTCCGGACGGTCATCTCCGAGGCGCTGACCGACATCGCGGAGACCGGCTCCACCGTCACCTGGGTGCTCAACAACCACGACCAGGTGCGGACCGTCACCCGGTACGCGACCGAGCCGGGCGGCGGGCCCGGGGCCGTCTCCGAGGCGACGTCCGGGGGAGAGCACGGCCCGGCCCGCGCCCGCGCCGCCGCCCTGCTGATGCTGGCCCTCCCCGGTGCCGCCTACGTCTACCAGGGCGAGGAGCTGGGTCTGCCCGAGGTGGTGGACCTGCCGGACGACGTCCTCACCGACCCGATCTTCCACCGGACGGGCAGCCGCCGGGGCGTCCGGGACGGCTGCCGGGTGCCGCTGCCCTGGTCCGGCCACGCCTCCCCGTTCGGTTTCACCAAGGACGCCGAGGCCGCCAGGCCGTGGCTGCCGCAGCCCGAGTGGTTCGCCGAGCACTCGACCGAGCGCGCCGTCGCGGACACCCGCTCCTTCTGGCACCTGTACCGCGAGGGGCTGCACCTGCGTCGCAGCCTCCCGCAGCTCGGCGAGGGCACCCTGCGCTGGTTGGACTCCCCGCCGCAGGTCCTGGCCTTCGTCCGCGGCGACGGGCTGGTGTGCGCGATCAACTTCGGCACCGACCCGGTCCCGGCACCCGTCCCCGGCGCCCCGCTGCTGGCCAGCGGCGACTGCCCGGAAGGCACCCTCCCCGGCTCCACCGCCGCCTGGTGGATCACCGCCTCCGACCCCCGATAGCTCCACCGAAGGGAACCACCATGAGACACACCGCGGCACGACGCGTACGCATCGCCACCTCCGGCGCGGCCGTCCTGGGCCTGGCCCTCACCGCGACCGCCTGCGGCGGCGGGGACTCCTCGGGGGGCGGCAAGAAGTCGCTGTCCGGACAGTCGGTCACCGTCGCCGGCGTCTGGACCGGCGTGGAGCAGGAGAACTTCAAGAAGGTCCTGGCGGGCTTCACCGAGAAGACCGGCGCGAAGGTCACCTTCGTCTCCACCGGCGACAACGTCTCCACCGTCATCGGCAGCAAGATCGAGGGCGGCAACGCCCCCGACGTGGTGATGGTGCCGCAGGTCGGCGTGCTCCATCAGTTCGCCGAGAAGGACTGGCTGGTCCCGCTCTCCAAGGAGATCGCCACCGACGCCGGCGTCAACTTCGCACCGGTCTGGAAGGAGTACGGAACGGTCGACGACACCTACTACGGCCTGTACTTCAAGGCCTCGCACAAGTCGACGGTCTGGTACAACCCGGAGGCGTTCGCCCAGGCCGGGGTCGAGCCCGCCAAGAGCTACGACGCGATGCTGAAGGCGGGCCGGACCCTGTCCGACTCCGGCGTGCCCGCGTTCTCCGTCGCGGGCGAGGCCGGCTGGCCGCTCACCGACTGGTTCGAGAACGTCTACCTCTCCCAGGCGGGCCCCGAGAACTACGACAAGCTCGCCGCCCACAAGATCCCGTGGACCGACCCCACCGTCGTCAAGGCGCTCACCACACTCGGCGAGCTCTTCGGTGACAAGGACCTGGTCGCCGGGGGCGGAGCGGGGGCGCTGCGCACCGACTTCCCCGAGTCCGTGGAGCAGGTCTTCGGACCCGACCCCAAGGCGGGCATGGTCTACGAGGGCGACTTCGTCGGCGGCCTGGTCAAGGACCAGCTGAAGAAGAAGGTCGGCGAGGACGCCAAGTTCTTCCCCTTCCCGGCGGTCGACGGGGGCAAGCCGCCGGTCGTCAGCGGTGGTGACGCCGCCGTCGTGCTCAAGGCCGGAAAGCACCAGAAGGCCGCAATGGAGCTGGTGAAGTACCTGGCCTCCGCGGACGCGGCCGGGATCTGGGCCAAGGCGGGCGGCTTCATCTCCCCCAACATGAGCGTCCACATGGGCAACTACCAGGACGAGACCACCCGGGCCACCGCCCAGTCGCTGGTCGACGCCGGTGACTCCGTGCGGTTCGACATGTCCGACCAGGCCCCCGCGGCCTTCGGCGGCACCCAGGGCGCGGGCGAGTGGAAGCTGCTCCAGGACTTCCTGCGCGACCCGTCCGACCCGGAGGCCACGGCCCGCAAGCTCGAGGCCGCCGCGGCCAAGGCGTACCGGAAGTAAGGCCGAGGTCCGTAAGCCATGTCTGTGACCACCTCTGAGGTGCGGCCCGCGAAGGCGGGCCGCACCCCCCCCCCCCCCCCCCCCGCCCCCCCCCCCCCCCCGCCCGACCCCCCGCCGGCCTCCCGCCGCACCACCCCCGCCCGGCGCGCCGTCCGGCGGCGGCGGCTCATCGCCGCGGTCTTCCTGCTCCCGGCGCTGCTGCTGCTGGGCGCGCTGGTCCTCTACCCGATCATCTTCTCGGTCATCCGCAGCCTGTTCGACGCGTCCGGCGACACCTTCGTCGGCACCGACAACTACCACGAGATATTCCAGGACCCGGCGACGCTGCGGGCCATCCGCAACAGCGCCATCTGGGTCGTCTTCGCCCCCGCGCTGCTGACCGGCCTGGGCCTGATCCTCGCCGTGCTCACCGAGAAGGTGCGCTGGAAGACCGCCTTCAAGCTGCTGATGTTCATGCCGATGGCGATCTCCTTCCTCGCCGCGGGCATCATCTTCCGGCTCGCCTACGAGCAGGACCCGGAGCGCGGTGTGCTCAACGCCGTGGCCGTCGGCGTCCACGACAGCTTCGAGGACGTCTCCGGCTATCCGACCGCCAAGGCCCGCCTCGGCGACAAGGCGCTGGACAAGCGCGAGGACGGCGCGTACCGCACGGCCGACCGCACCAGCCCCGGCCACACGGTCAACCTCGGCCTGGTGGGCGTCCCGCCGAAGGAGCTGCCCGGCGACGCCGTACCCGCCGCCAAGGCGGCCGCGGCCCGCGTCGGCGCCGACCAGTTGGGGGGCGTGGTCTACCTCGACTTCACCCTCGGCGGCGGCGGAAAGCCCGGCACGGTGGACGCGACCGAGCGCGGACTGCCGAAGATGGCGGTCGAGGCGGTCGACCCCCGGGGCGAGGTGGTGGCCACGACCACCACCGGCCCGGACGGTTCCTACCGCTTCGACGGTCTGGAGGCCGGCTCCTACGCCGTGCAGCTGCCCGCGAAGAACTTCGCCCCGCCGTACGAGGGCATCGCCTGGCTGGGGCCCGCGCTGATCACCCCCGCCATCATCGGCGCCTACACCTGGATCTGGACCGGCTTCGCCATGGTCCTCATCGGGGCCGGGCTCGCGGCCATGCCCCGTGATGTCCTGGAGGCGGCCCGCATGGACGGCGCCAACGAGTGGCAGATCTTCCGGAAGATCACCGTGCCCCTGCTCGCCCCCGTGCTCGGCGTGGTCTTCGTGACCATGGTGATCAACGTGATGAAGGTCTTCGACCTGGTCTACATCATCGCCCCGGGACCGGTGCAGCAGGACGCCAACGTCCTGGCCATGCAGATGTGGCTGGTCTCCTTCGGCGGCGGCAACAACCAGGGCCTCGGCAGCGCCCTCGGCGTCCTGCTGCTGCTCCTGGTGGTCCCCGCCATGGCCCTCAACATCCGACGTTTCCGCAGGAGCCAGTCATGACGAGCACCACCCAGGGCGCCGCCCCGCGGCGCGGCCGGCCCGGGAGCCGCCTGGTGAGGCGACTCAACAGCGGTCTGGTGCAGGCGTTTCTGCTCCTCATCGGACTGATCTGGGTCACCCCGGTGGCCGGGCTGTTCCTCTCCTCGCTGCGCTCCGAGGAGGCGAACGCCGGCAGCGGCTGGTGGAAGGCGCTCAGCGCGCCGAGCCAGCTGTCGTTCGACAACTACACGGCGCTCCTGGAGAACTCCGGCATCACCGCGGCCTTCTGGAACACCGTGCTGATCTCGGTCCCCACCACCGTGGCGGTGGTGGCGATCGCGGCGCTGGCCGGATACGCCTTCGCCTGGCTGGAGTTCCCCGGCCGCGACTGGATCTTCCTGCTGGTGGTCGCCATGCTGGTGGTGCCCATCCAGATCGGTCTGCTGCCGGTGGCGAAGATGTTCGGCACGCTCGGGCTCTTCGGCTCCATCCCCGGAGTGGTGCTCTTCCACGTCGCCTACGGACTGCCGTTCGCCATCTTCCTGCTCCGCAACTACTTCGCGGAGATCCCCAAGGAGATGCTGGAGGCGGCCCGCATGGACGGCGGCGGGGAGTGGCGGATCTTCTCGCGACTGGTCCTTCCGCTCGGCAAGCCCGCCATCGCCAGCCTGGCCATCTTCCAGTTCCTGTGGGTGTGGAACGACATGCTGGTCGCGCTGATCTTCGCGGACAGCGAGTCGCAGCCGCTGACGGTGGCCCTCCAGTCGGAGATGCGGCAGTTCGGCAGCAACATCGGGGTGCTCGCGCCGGGCGCGTTCCTCTCGCTGGTGGTTCCGCTGGTCGTGTTCTTCGCCTTCCAGCGCCACTTCGTCCAGGGTGTGATGGCCGGCTCGGTGAAGTGACACGCCGATCCGATGGCATGACATCGGGAGTGACATCGGCAGACGGGTGTGCCGGCAGGCGCCGCCGAGGCGGTGTGTGCCGGCACACCCGTTGGTGTGCCGTGCGCTCATCCCGCTCGCTCCCGCTCACCACGGCGCGTGCCGCGCGTCCCGCCGGGGCTCAGACCGTCATGGCCTCCTGGATCCAGCGCCGCACCCGGTACGGCAACCACCAGACCAGCTCGCCGACCTCGCCGACCAGGCGCTCCGAGCGCAGGTCGGCGAGGATCTCCGGGTCCACCCGGTGGGCGGGCACGCCGTCCTCCAGGAGGGCGATCGCCTCCTGGTACTCGGGTTCCGCGACCGTGAACCGGCGGAGGTCGCCCCAGCGGCGGTCGCGGATCTGGACGAAGCCCGGCCCCTGACGCCACAGGCACTTGCACAGGTAGTGGCGGTGGCGCCACTCCGCGAGGGCCTCGGTCGCGGCGGCCGGACCGGCCAGGTCCTGGGGTGGTTGCAGATGGTTCAGCGCCCGCCATCCGTCCGGGTCCGCGTCGGCGAGCGTCAGCCGCCACTCGACCAGCACCGCCCGCGCCGTCAGGTCGCGGACCAGACACAGGGCGCGCACCGCACGGGCGGCGGCGACCGGGTCGGCCGCGGCGACCGCCAGATCCACGGCCTTCGGGAGCCGCACTCTGCGGGCGCCCAGCTCCCACAGCCGGGTGACCTCCTCGGCGGGCCGACCGCCGATCGAGAGCTCACCGAGGTCCATGCCCGGCAGGCGGCAGGCGTCGATGTCGTAGTCGCGCCAGGCGAGGACCGACAGCGGACGGTCCGGGGCGTCGGCGTCCGCCGTCGGCGGGGTGGTCGTGCTGCTCATCCGGGGTCGCTCCTCCTGCTTCCGACGGGGTGACGATCAGGGTGGCGTTCCGGCCGTTGCGAACGGGGGAACACGGCGGTCGGACGGTCAGGCCCGGCCGGCCGGCTCGGGTGTCCGGGGCGCGGGGGCGGCGTGCTCGTGGCGCATGTAGTAGAGCCGGAGCAGGTCCTCGTTGACCGCGGCGGGCGCGATGTGCACGTACTGCCCGGCGTCGGTGAACACCAGCCCGAGCGCCAGCCACTCGTCCAACAGGGCGGCCACCTCCGGCTCCTCGACGTCCCGCCCGGGCAGCCGGTCGCGCAGCTTGCGGGTCAGCGGGGTGAGCGCGTGCGGCTGGTCCAGCAGCCGGAACGCCGCCAGGTGCAGCGGCTCGGTCAGCTCCCGCACCCCCCAGTCGAACTTCCGCCGGCGGCTGACCAGGACGACGCGGTCGCCGAGGTCGGAGTGGGTGAGCCGGCTGTCGACGTTGTACTTCTTCCACTCCGTGAGCGCGTCGCTGAGCGCGTTCGCGGTGTCCTCGCCGATGCCGCGCTCCGGCGCCTCGAAGACATACGCGAGGTCGTACAGCTCATCCTCCGGAAGGTCGTAGGTGAAGCGGTAGTGCTTCTCGGGCCGCAGGTCGGAGAAGCCGAGTTCGGGCCGGTCGAAGTACGGGCTGAAGCGTTCGATGGCGATCCGCGCGGACCGGTCGACCGGTGGGTTCAGATGCTCCAGGGCGGGGATCTGGGCGATGACCGGCTCGTAGTCGGCGTCCGTCTCCCCCGGGAAGCCGTGCAGGTAGTTCCAGGCGACGGACAGGCCCGTCTCCGCGCCGTCGCGCAGCATCCGCACGTTCTGGCAGCCGCTGACGCCCTTGTCCATCAGGCCCAGGACACGGCTGTTGAGGCTCTCGATGCCGGGCTGGACGTAGATCAGGCCGGCCTCGGCGAGGGTGCGCAGCTGGGCGCGGCGCATGTTCGCCTTGATCTCGATGTGCAGCCGCAGGTCGTGGCCGCTGTCGATGATCCGCGGCAGGACCGTGGTCAGGTAGCCCATGTCGAGGATGTTGTCGACGACGTACATGTCCAGGATCTTGTGTCGCCGGGAGAGCTCCATGATCTCTTCGTAGAAGGTGTCCGGGCTCTTGCTGCGGAACTGCATGAACGAGCCGTTGAGACCGCAGAAGGTGCAGTGGTGCTTCTCCCCCCACCAGCAGCCGCGGGCACCCTCCACCACCAGCTTCGGCTCCACCCAGGCGCGGGCCGTGGAGGCGGCGAGCCGCTCGAAGTAGCCGGTGTAGTCGGGCGGCAGGATGGCGGCGGGCGGCAGCGGTCTGGTGCTCATCGGGTTGACGACGCTGGCGCCGTCGGGGCCGCGGTGGCACAGCCCCGGCACGGCGTCGAGCGTGCCGCCGTCGCGGAGCGCGGTGAGCAGCGCGGGGAAGGCGGCCTCGCCCTCGCCGCGGATCACATGGTCCACGAAGGGGAAGTTGCGGTGTGCGGCGGCCCCCTGCTCCGCGTCGCAGTTGGCACCGCCGAAGACCGTCACGATGTGCGGGGCCAGCCGCTTGATCTCCCTGGCCGCGGCCAGCGCGGCGGTGTTCTGCTGGAAGGTGGAGGTGAACCCGACGACGTCCGGGGCGGCGGCGACGATCCGTTCGGCCGCCTCCCGCACGAAGCGCGGCACCGTCCGATGCAGTTGGAGTGTCTTCTCCAGCCGCGACGGGCGCAGCTTGTCCGACATCGCCGCCGCGAACTCCGCCACCCGCCACTCCGGGTCGTCGTACAGCGCGGAGGAGAAGACCCAGTCCCCGCAGCCCAGGAAGTAGGAGGAGAGCGCGTAGTACTCGTAGTCCGCGCTGGTGAAGGGGGTACGGGCGGTGATCCAGTCGGTGAACTCCAGATTGGCGTGCAGCACGTCGGCGTGCGCGCCGGGCACGCGTTCGTCGACGCTGCGCTTGAGGATGCCGAGCGCCAGGGACGGCAGATCGATGGGAGACCAGGGCATGTTGACCAGCAGGACGCGCATGACGGCTCCTCGGCGGGAGGTACGGAGAAGGGCGGGAGTAACGGCGCGGGGTCGTGACCGGTCGGCCCGGTGGTCGGACCGGGCCGACCGGAGAGGAGTCACTCCTCCTCGCTGTCCTCCGCGTTACGGAACGGGACGGTGACGCTGATCATCACGCCCGGCTTCCGGTTCTCCTCGTCGCCCATCAGCGGGTCGTTCTGGATGATGTCCTTCTGCACGGCTGCTACCCCCTCTCCACAGGTCGGCCGGCGGTGCCGGCGTCGGTGGTGCGTTCGTCGGGAGGACCGTCGGTGCGGCCACCGCTCGTCGGTGGCACGGTCACCGATGACGCCGGTGGCGTGGCCGCTCCCGTCGCCCCCGCGCCCTCGGCTGCGGGTGGTCGGGTGCTCCTCGCGCCGTGGGCCCCGCGCAGCCCTCGGCCGAGGAAGGTCATCGCGCGGCGCAGCACCGCGATGTGCTCGCCGCCGAGGTAGCCGTCGTGACCGGTGTCCAGCCACATCGCCTCGTGCGGGACGCCGGCCGCGGTGAGCGCCGACAGATAGCTCCGGATCTGTCCGGGTGGGCACTTGGCGTCCCGGGTGCCCGCCACCACCAGCAGCGGCGCGCGGACGCGGGCCGCGTACCGGAGGGGCGAGCTGCGGGCGTAGCGCTCGGGCACCTCCTCGGGCGTGCCCCCGAACAGCGCCTCGTCCAGGGCGCGCAGGGCGGGGGTGCCGAGGCGGTGCGCCAGCGCGCAGTCGGCCACCGGCTTGACCGCCACCCCGGCCTGCCAGAGGTCCGGGCGGGTGCCCAGGGCGAGCAGCACCAGGTAGCCGCCCCAGGAGGTGCCCCACAGTCCCACCGCGTCGGGTCGGACCAGCCCGCGGCGGAGCACCTCGGCGCGGACCGCGGCGAGGTCGGCGACCTGGGTGAGCCCCACGCCTTCCCGGTAGGCGCCGCGCCAGCGCGGCCCGTAGCCGGTGGACCCCCGGTAGTTGACGCGCGCGACCGCGTATCCGGACGCGACCAGCGAGTGCGCCATCGGGTCGTAGGCGTCCCGGTCGTGGTCGGCGGGCCCGCCGTGCACCAGGAAGACCAGGGGCGGCCGCGACCCGTCGGTGTCGGGCAGACCGAGCAGGGTGTGCACCGGCCCGTCGGCGCCCTCGGTCCACAGCTCGGTGTGCCGGCCCGGCACCCGTCCGGCCGGGGTGCCGACGGTCGGCAGCCGGGTCCGGCCGGTGGAGCACAGCCGGGGCGGGGTGGCCGAGTCGGTCCAGAGGTAGTGGACCTCGTCATCGCCGCGCGGTGCGGCGTCCAGCACGGTGCCGGCCGGCACCGGGATCGGCACCCGGGTACGCCGGAGGAGGTCGACGGCGAACAGCCGGCTGCGGCCCCATCGGTCCTGGCGGACCAGCACCCGTCCGCCGTCCGGGTACCAGCGGGCGGTGATCTCGGTGTCGAACGCGCACCAGGCGTGGGTCTCCGGACCGGCGCCGGGACTCCAGGTGGCGAGGGTGTAACCGTCGCCGTGCTCACGGACGAGCAGCAGTTCGGACGTGGGCCGGCGGGTCGGCCGGGATGGGGCGCGGTGGGGCGACGACGCGGGGGCGGGACGGCCACCCGAGGCCGGGTCGCCCGACCGCCGAGCGCCGGCCGGGGCGAAGCCGAGGGCCCAGATCCGGCCGCGCCGGCCGGAGAGCCGCGCCAGCGGGGTGCCGTCGGTCCGGTACACCGTGACCGCCCGCGGTCCGGCCGCGGTGGTGGAGACGGCGATCAGCTCGCCGTTCGCGGAGAGCCCGGCGAGGACGGCGGGGCCGGCGACCCGCAGCACCCGGCGGGCGGAGCGACCCGGTACGCCCAGATACACGCTCAGGCCCTCGGCGTCGCCCAGGCCGACGGCGACCGTGCCGTCGGCGGCCGAGGCCAGGCCGCGCGGGGTGCCCGGGGGTACGCCCAGCAGGGCCGGCCGGTCCGGTCCGCCCCGGAACGGCTGGCGGCGCCAGCCGCCGACGCCGTCGCGGTCCTCGTCGAACCACCAGATGGCGGCGTCGGCTCCGATGGCGCAGTGCAACGTGCCGTACGGCCGGTCGGTGACCTGGCGGGCGCGGCCGGTCCGGCCGTCCCAGGCGAAGATCTCGCACCGTCCGCCCGCGTCGCCGGTGAGGGTCATGAGCGCCGGATCGGTGGGACAGACCTCGGGGAGCTCGGCCCGGTAGATCGCGAACCGGGGCCCGTCGCCGCCGGTCGCCCCCGTGGCGGAGGCCGGGGCGCTCACGCGGACCTGCCCGGTAGGGAGCCGGCGAGGGCCGCCCGGGTGGTCCACGCGGCGACCGCGGCCAGCAGCACCGCGCAGCCGGCGCTGGTCGCGGCCGGGCCGAAGCCGTCGGCGCACGCCCCGGCCATGATGGGCGCGAGCGCCGCGGCGGCGCCGGCGGCGGTGGCGAGGGCCGCGCCGGTGCGGGCCTGAAGGTGCGGCGGTGTCACCGCCACGGCGTGCGCCTGGAGCACCACGGTGACGACCGCGGTCAGCAGCGACAGCGCGCCGAACAGCACCCCGTACGCCCAGAGTCGGTCGGTCAGGGCGAGGCCCGCCGCGATCGGCACCATGAGCCAGGACACCGCCACCAGGCCGGCGGCCGGGGAGAGTCTGCGCGCCAGCCGGGGAGCGGCCAACGACCCGACCAGCCCGGCCCCGCCCGCACAGGAGAGCGCCAGTCCCAGGGCCGAGGCGTGTGTTCCGTCGCCGCCGACGCGGAAGACGACGCTGTAGTAGAGGCCGCCCAGGGCGCCGCCCACGGCCGTGGTCCACAGCAACACCAGCCGGAGGAACGGGGTGTCGAGGGCCAGCCGTACTCCCGCGCCGACCTCGGTGGCGGTGGCGCGCCACGCGGTCCGGGGTGGCCCCGCCGACGCCTCCGTTCCGACGCCCGGACTCGGAGCGGGGCTCGGGTCGGGGACGGGGACGGGGGACGGGCCGGGGACGGGGGCGGTCGGGTCGGGGGCGGGGGCGGGGGCGGGGGTCAGATCGGATCGCATGCGGCGTACGCACACCGCGGCGACGAGATACGACACGGCGTCCGCCAGGAACGGCAGCCAGCGGAACCACTGGTAGAGCCAGCCGCCGAGGACCGGGCCGGCCACCACGGCACCCTGTTCGCCGGCCTGGAGTCGGGAGACCACCCGGGGGTAGTCGGCCCGGGGGGCGACGGCCGCCACCGTGCCGCTGGCGGCGGCCTCCTGACAGGAGGTCGCGAAGCGCTCCACCACGAGCGCGGTGAGCACATGGGCCCAGACGACGTGCCCCAGGGCGGCCGCCGCGGCGACCGACCCCATCGCCATGGCGGACACGGTGGCCGACCAGACCATCACCCGCTTCCGGGCGCCGCGGTCCGCCAGCACCGCGGCGTAGGGGGCCAGGAGGAGCCCGGCCCCCAGGGAGGCCCCGGTGATCAGTCCGATCGCGGCCGGTGACTGCCCGAGCGACAGCAGGAAGACGGGCAGCACCAGCCCGGAGATCTGCGTGCCCAGGGCGTCGGAGGTGTTCGCCCACCAGTACAGCCGCACATCCCTGCCGGAGGCGGGCCGCGGCGGCGTCGCCGCGACGGAACCGTCCTCGCCCACCGTGGAAAGGGCCGTGGAGTCGCCGGACTCCCCCTTCCCTCCCGCAGCGGCGGCCATCACCGGCTCCGGTGCGACACCCGCTTCTCGGGAGGTGTGGGTGGTGGACCAGCCGCCGTGCTCCGCGGCAGGCACATCGGGGATAAGGCTCCGCGTCTGCGTGCGCCGCTTCTTCGTTCCACTCCGGCCCCCTGTCGAGCGCATCCCCCGCGAGAATCACGAAGATCGGCGATCGTCGGTGATACAGCGGTGAAGGAAATGTGCGTCAAGTGAAACTCCGGCGGAGTCTAGCCAGGGGGTAACCCGCCCACAAGACTCCGCGCACACGCCGCGGCGGGGACCGCGCACAGCCGACCGCACACCGCTGCGGCGGGCCGCGCGCAACCGGCCGCACACCGCCGGGCGCCACGCGCACCCGTCACCCCCGTGCCCCCGACCCGTCAGCGGCTCGGGGGCACGGCCGGTGACTCCGCTAGGCCCGGAACGCCTCCGGCCGCTCCGGCGATGCGGCGGCCAGGGCCTCGGTGACGCCCTCGACTCCGGCCCGCAGGCCGTAGACGGGGGTGTCGGGCTGCTGGCGCCAGGACTCGTCGATGCCGCCGGAGTCCACCGAGTCGAAGCCGAGTTCGTCGATGAGGTCGCGAACCGCCTGCTTGGCCGTCTCGTCGTCTCCGGCGACCGGCAGCGCGATGCGCTCCGGGTCCCCCTTGGGGCGCGGCCTCTCCAGGATGTCCTGGGCGTAGGTGCCGTTGAACGCCTTGACGACGGGGTGGCCGAGGTGCCGCTCGGTCCAGCGGCTCTCCGTCAGCCCCTCCTCGATCGCGGCGATCCTGCCGTCACGCTCCTTGGGGTAGTAGTTGCCGGTGTCGATGACGGCGACGCCGTCCGCGGCCCCGTCGAGCAGCCCCTTCGGAAGGTCGGGGATGTTCTTCAGCGGGATCGTGACCACCACGATCCGCGCCCCGTGCGCCGCCTCGGCCACGGTGACGGGGGTGGCGCCGGTCTCCTCGGCGAGCGCGCTCAGGGTCTGCGGGCCCCGCGAGTTGGCCACGGCCACATCGTGGCCGAGCGCGGTGAGACGCCGGGTCAGATTGCCGCCGATGTTGCCTGCGCCGATGATGCCGATCTTCATGAGGTGTCGGTCCTTCCCGAGCTCTCGGTGATGTCGCGTCCGGGGGCGCGCCGTCCCGGCCACATGATCGACAACATCCCGGCCCGACTCCTTGTTCCCGCCGCTCCCCCTTCTTACGGCCGCCCTCGGATCTGACGCTCCGCGCCCGCTCGGACCGTCCGGCCGCCCTGGCCGTCGCCGACCCGCGGCCGGACGACACCGGCTACGCGCTCCACGTCGACCGAACCGCCACCGTCGATCTCCGGCAGCGGCACGACGTTGCTGGTGGCGCGGAAGGCGGCACCGACCGGCCCGGAGGGTCTGACGGCACCCGGGCCGGTCGGACCCTCTCGATGCCCCTTCCGGCCCTGGGGTCGGGACGCCCCGGGGTGGATGCTGAGGGAGAGGCGGATCGGGAACCCCTCGACCACGGCGGGCGATCGTTCGGACGGCTGCCGCCCGCGCGGGGTGCACGACCTGTCGGGCAGGGCCCAGACCGAGGAGGCGACGACGTGATCACAAGGTCCGGAGTCTTCGGCGCGATGTCGGAGGAGTACTACGGGCGGCTGACGGCGCTGGCCCACGAGGTGTCGTTCCCCGTGGGAGAGCGGATCTTCGAGGAGGGTGGCGACGCCGACCGCTTCTGGATCGTCCGCACCGGAACGGTCGCGCTCGACCTGCGCATTCCCGGCCGACGCGCCGCGGTCGTCGAGACCGTCGGGCCGGGCGAGCTGCTGGGCTGGTCCTGGCTGATCCCGCCCCGCCGCTGGCATCTGGGAGCGGAGGCGAGCACGCCGGTACGCGCCCACGCGTTCGACGCGGCGGAGGTCCGCGCCCTGTGCGCGAAGGATCCCGGGTTGGACCACGCGGTGTCCACCCACGCGGCCGCGGTGGTCGCGCGCCGGCTCAGGGCCTCCCGGACCCGGCTGCTGGACCTGCTCACCGAGCACGGCGGTCCGGGCGGGATGCCGCGATGGGTGGTGCCGTGAGCCGCGCCGCGGACCACGGTGGTCTGCCGCGCCGCGGCACCACGATGGTCTGCCGCGCCGCGGCACCACGGTGGCCTCCGGCCGGCCGATGAGCGGTCTCCGCCCCTCGATGAAGGGGTCTTCGATACCGATGGGGGCGACAGGGCCGCCCTGACCACCCATCAGCCCTCCTGGTCGGAGCGCGGGGTTTCCCCTTCCGGGTCCCCTCCCGGGTCCCCTTCCGGGCCGGCTGGGCCGTCGGCGCACCGGGTGATCGCCAGAACGGCCATGTCGTCGTCGCGCGGCCCGCCGGTCCAGTGCTCCACGTCGCTCACCAGGGTCTCGATCAGCTCCTCCGGCCGCTGGAACGGGCCCCGGCCGGAGAGCCGGGACGGCGGATCGTAGAAGGTCCCGGTGCGGTCACGGGCCTCCGTCACGCCGTCGGTGACCAGGAGGAGCGTGGCCTCGGCCGGGAACGGCCAGGTCTGCGGGGCCGCCTGCGGCACGCCCAGGACACTCATGCCCAGCGGAAGGCCCGGCTCGCGCGGCTCCAGGGTCGTCAGGGCACGCCCCGCCAGGAGATAGGGCGCGGGATGGCCGCAGTTCAGCAGGGACACCCGATCGGCGCCGGCTGGGATCTCACCGAGCAGCGCCGTGACGAAGCCCTCCATCTGGATGAGGCGCTCGCTCCGTGCCGCCTCCCGTACCAGTGCGCGCTCCAGGTGTTCGGCCAGCACCGTCAGGTCGGGCGCCCGCTCCGCGGCCTCGCGGAAGGTGCCGAGCAGCACCGAGACCACGCTGACCGCCCCCAGGCCCTTGCCCCGCACGTCCGCGATCATCAACCGGGTGCCGTACGGCGTGTCGTGCACGGCGTACGCGTCGCCACCGATCAACGCCTCGATCTGCGCGGCCTTGTAGACGGCCGCGACGGCCAGCGGGCCGACCCGCGCCGGCGGCACCGGCAGCAGCGCCCGCTGAGCGGCCTCCGCGACGGAGCGCACCACCTCCAGGCGGCGCCCATAGCGGGCGATCACCCGGTTCACCCCGATGCCCACGAGTGCGGTGAACACCGCGTTGGCCAGGGTGAGCGTGCCGACGATGTGGCCGACGTAGCCGTCCTTGACCGCCAGGGCCAGCTCGATGACGACGACGGCGACCCCCGTCAGGATCGTGTGCCGGAGCGAGAACAGCGCCCCCGCCAGCACCACGGCGGCGGCCAGCATCGGGTCGCCCCAGTACTCGCGCGGCGACAGCGCGTTCCAGACGGTCCCGCACACGATCAGCGCGGCGGGCGCGAACGAGACGTACCGGGGCCACCGCGTGACGAGTGGATCCATCCGCACCCCGCTCTACCGTGTGGGCCGTCGCCTGCGGCCGATGTCGAAATCCGCCGAACAGTGATCATATGCACCCATGCCGGGGAGCTCGGGGAGTGCATCGCCCGACCCTGACATCCGCTCCGAACGGCGCCGGTTTCCACGAAACACCAGTGCCATCAGCGATCTAGCTTGCTAGGATGCTAGCATCGCCTCATGGGCGATGAGGAAGTCAAACAGTTCAACGTGTACCTGCCGATCGGGCTGATCAAGCAGGTCAAGTACCGCGCCATCGAGTCGGGCATGTCGTTGTCGGCGTTGGTCGCCGAAGCACTGCGGGCCTACCTCGACGACGCCCATGGCGAAGAGCAGCAGTCGACCGAGAAGGAGAACTGACATGGCAACCGAGGGGCTCGAGGCCGTATTCCTGACCACCCACAACTGGGGCAAGGCGGCGAAGTTCTTCCAGACGCTGGGCTACGAGTTGGAGTTCTCGACCGACCACAACTCCGGCCAGCTCCGCAACGGCGACGGGCCGTACATCTTCATCGCCGAGGTCCCCGAGGACCAGGAGCCCGAGACGCGGCTCGTACTGAAGGTGCCGGACGCGGAGGCGTTCCGTCCCGACCCGGCCGTCGAGGTCGTCACGCCGTTCGAGGACACCCATTACGGGACCAGGGAGATGACCGTCCGCGACCCCGACGGGCGACTGTGGAGCCTTCAGTCTCCCGCCGGAAACTGACCACGACGCACCAGACGAAACAGACCACACAGGGGTAAACACCATGGCACACGAGCAGACCGAGGCGCCGGACAACACCGCGGTGCGGACCGCCCTCTGGCGGGCCACGCACGTTCAGGTCGACTCACCGCCGCATGTGCTCGAAGACGAGATCGGCCTGCGGCTGGCGGCTCCCGAGGAGGACTGGCGCCGCCGCCCCGACACGGACCCGCGCACCACCGGGGGATTCCGGGCGGCCATCGTGGCCCGCGCCCGCCTCATCGAGGACCTGATCGCCGAGCAGGCGGACCGCGGCGTCACCCAGTACGTCATCCTGGGAGCCGGCCTGGACACCTTCGCCCAGCGCAGGCCGGAGATCGCCTCCCGGCTCCGGGTCTTCGAGATCGACCAGCCCGGCCCGCAGGCGTGGAAGCGCAGGCGTCTGGTCGAACTCGGCTACGGCATCCCCGACTGGCTGCACCTGGTGCCGGTCGACTTCGAGGCGAGCGAGGACTGGCTGCAGCAGCTGACCGCCGCCGGCTTCGACCCCGACCAGCCGGCGGTCATCGTCTCCACCGGCGTCACCATGTACCTCACCGAGGACGCCACCGCGGCCACCCTGCGCCAGATCGCCGGGTTGGCGCCCGGCTCGACGCTCGCCATGACCTTCCTGCTGCCGATCGACCTCGTCGACGAGGCGGATCGCCCCGGCCTGCGGGCGAGCGAAGCGGGCGCGCGGGCCTCCGGAACGCCGTTCATCAGCTTCTACACCCCGCCCGAGATGCTGGCGCTGGCCCGCGAAGCCGGCTTCGACGACGTTCGACACGTGTCGGGGAAGTCGCTCGCCGACCGCTACTTCGCCGACCGCACCGACGGCCTCCGCCCCTCGAGCGGAGAGGACCTGCTGCTGGCCACCACCTGATCACAGGGGCGGCGACAGGCGGGCGCGTTCTCAGCCGATGGGCCGATAGAAAGGTCCGTCGGGCGCGAAGTTGCGTGAGCACACCGTGACGTCACGACCCTGGAGATAGGCCAGCATCCAGGTGCCGAACGTCATGTCGTGTTCCTCGTACGTCCCTTCGTCATGCTCGACGACACCCACGCGCCAGTCCCCACCCTCGGTGGCGGGTATCCGGAAGAACACCGTCTCACCCGGGGGAACTGCTCCCCCACGGGAGCAGTTCCCCCGGGGCGGATCCCACCGGGTGCGGCGGCGCGAGCTCTTCGGGGACGTGGGCCCAGGCCTCGATGTCCGCCGTGATGCCGCGTCCGAGGTTGCCGTGCGGGGCGCCCGGATGCCCGAACCACAGCTGGTCGTTGACGACGACGGGCCCGTAGGCGTCCACGAAGGCGCGGTAGTCCGCGGGGAACCGCACGCCGAGCTCGGACTCCAGCGCGCGCCACGGCGCGGGGTCCGACCAGTGGAACCGGGGATCGCCGAGCAGTGCGGTGATCTCGGCCAAGGCGGTCATACGTCCCCCATGATCGTTGGTGTGGTCCGGCGCCGAGGGTACCGGCCGATACGGCATGGACCCCGCCGGCGACGCCGCACGTGATCACGGCGGCCCGGTGGTTCAGTCCCCCGGGACCGCCGCGGGCCGACCCGCCTCCGCCGGTGCGTCCGCGAGGCCGAGGCGGAGGTGCTCGACGTGGTGGACGGCCTGGTCGAGCAGTTCCGCGACGTGGTCGTCGTAGAGGGCGTAGATCACCGAGCGGCCCTGGCGGGTGCCGGTGACCAGCCCCAGGTTGCGCAGCAGCCGCAGTTGGTGGGAGCAGGCGGACTGCTCCATGCCGACCTCGGCGGCCAGCTCGGTGGCGGCGAGGGGACCCTCGCGCAGGCGCGCCAGGATCAGCAGCCGGGACGGGGTGGACAGGGCCTGGAGGGTGGTGGCGACCTGTTGCGCGGTGTGCGGCGTCAGGCGGGTGCGCGGCGCTGCACTGTCCGCGGTCCGGGGTTTCGCTCCATGGCCCATGCCGCCATCCTACGGAGCCCCATACATGAATAGATGTTCATGCAATCCTGTATGGTGCCGTCGTCGGATCCCGCCGTGCGCGAAGGGCTGCTCTCACCATGGCCACCACCCCGTTCACCCGCACCCGGCCGACCGCCGCGCGGCCCGTCGCCCTCCGTCGGCGGACGCGGGTCTTCGACCTGCCGGAGGCCAGATGGGCCGCGGCGGCGACCGCCCTGTTCCTGACCGCCCTGCCGCCGCACCTGCTCGGCGCACCCGTCTGGGTATGGGCCCCGCTCTACGCGCTCACCTACCTCGCGGGCGGCTGGGAGCCGGGGTGGGAGGGCCTGAAGGCCCTCAGGGACAGGACCCTCGACGTGGACCTGTTGATGGTCGTGGCCGCCCTGGGCGCGGCGGCGATCGGGCAGGTGCTGGACGGCGCCCTGCTGATCGTCATCTTCGCCACCTCCGGCGCGCTGGAGGCGGTCGCCACCGCCCGCACCGCGGACTCCGTCCGCGGGCTGCTCGATCTGGCGCCGGCCACCGCGTCCCGGCTGGCGGACGACGGCAGCGAGGAGGTGGTCCCCACCGGGCGGCTGCGGATCGGCGACACGGTGCTCGTACGGCCGGGCGAGCGGATCGGCGCCGACGGCCGCGTCCTAGACGGCGGCAGCGACGTCGACCAGGCGACCATCACCGGCGAACCGCTGCCGGTGGCCAAGCGGTCCGGGGACGAGGTCTTCGCCGGAACCGTGAACGGCTCCGGCGCCCTGTGGATCAAGGTGGAGCGCGACCCCGCCGACTCGGTGCTCGCCCGGATCGTGGCCATGGTCGAGGAGGCGTCCGCGACCAAGGCCCCCACGCAGTTGTTCATCGAGAAGGTCGAGCAGCGCTACAGCCTCGGCATGGTGGCCGCGACCCTCGCCCTGTTCATCGTGCCCCTGCTGTGCGGCGCCGACCTCCACTCCACGCTGCTGCGGGCGATGACCTTCATGATCGTCGCCTCGCCGTGTGCGGTGGTGCTCGCCACCATGCCCCCGCTGCTGTCGGCGATGGCGAACGCCGGCCGCCACGGCGTGCTGGTCAAGTCCGCCGTGGTCATGGAGCGCCTCGCGCAGGTGAACCACGTGGCCCTGGACAAGACCGGCACGCTCACCGAGGGCGCCCCGCAGGTCACCGAGGTCCGCCCGCTTCCCGTCCCCGGCCTCCCGGAGGACGAGCTGCTGGCGCTGGCCGCGGCCGCCGAGCACCCCAGCGAACACCCGCTCGCCCGGGCGGTGGTGGACGCCGCCCGCGCCCGCGGCCTGGACGTCCCGGTCGCCTCCGACTTCGTCTCGACCCCCGGCAGCGGGGTGACCGCCACCGTCATGGGCCACACGGTGACGGTCGGCAGCCCCACCACGCTGCTGCCGGACCGCGCCGACCACCGCGCCGCCGCACGGGCGGTGGCCCGCCTGGAGGACGAGGGTCGCACCGCCGTCCTGGTCACGGTGGACGGTGCCCCGGCCGGCGTGATCGGCATCGCCGACCGGCTGCGGGATGAGGCCGCCGCCGCGGTCGGCGCCCTGACCGAACTGACCGGTGCCGGCCCGCTGCTGGTCACCGGCGACAATCCGCGGGCGGCCGCCCGCCTCGCCGGCGAGGTCGGCATCACGGAGGTGCGCGCCGGACTGCTGCCCCAGGACAAGGTCGCCGCCGTACGCGAACTGGAGGCGAACGGCCGCAGGGTCCTCATGGTCGGCGACGGCGTCAACGACGCCCCCGCGCTGGCCGCCGCGCACACCGGCATCGCCCTGGGCCGCGTCGGGTCCGACCTCGCCCTGGAGACCGCCGACGCCGTGGTGGTCCGCGACGAACTCGCCACCATCCCCGCCGTCGTCCGGCTGTCCCGCCGCGCCCGCACGCTGGTGGTGCAGAACCTCGTCATCGCCGGCGCGTTCATCACCGGTCTGGTCGTCTGGGACCTGGCCGGCACCCTGCCGCTGCCGCTCGGCGTCGCCGGACACGAGGGCTCCACCGTCATCGTGGGACTCAACGGCCTGCGCCTGCTCACCGATTCCGCGTGGCGCGGCTCCGGACCCCGCTCGGCGCCGTAGGCCCCGAGGTCCTTCGCGGCCGACGACGCGGACGCGGGCTCACACCCCGGCCCTCGTCATCAGCTCCACCAGGGGTCGCGTCAGGCCCCGGACGCCCGTTCCGCGCAGCGGCCCGGGCGGGCGTACACGATCACCGTGATGCCGTGTGCCCGTCCGCTGGCGCACTCCTCGTAGTGCGACGCCAGCACCGCGCGCTTGGCCCGGCCCTCGGCCGTGTCGTCCGTGGACCGGTAGCGGACGTCGCGCAGCACGACGATCCGGTCGGCGGACAGCATCCGGGCGGGCAGGCGCGCGGCGGTGAACTCGATCCCGTGCAGGGTGCCCGAGGCGGTCGGGGTCTGATCGAGCGCCAGGTCGTTCAGTCCCCGGTAGTGGTCGGGGTGGGACAGCAGCGACTCGCGGCGGTCGGTCGGCATGAAGAGCACGCCGTCGCCGGGCGCGGCCAGTTCCCGTACGACGCGGGCGGCGCCGGCCGGGTCGTCGAGATGACCCTGAGGGCTGCGCAGTTGCGACCATGTGGGCAGCAGCGCGGCGAGCACCGCCACGGCCGCGGCGCACGCGCAGACCACGGCCGGCCGGCCGCGTCGCCTCGCGCTACGGGCCAGCCAGTCGACGCCGGCGCCCAGCGCCAGGGCGAGCCCGAGGTAGGAGTAGACGACGTAACGGTGCGCGTAGAGCGGGTGGACCACCGCCGAGAGCATCAGCAGGGCCGACGGCAGGACCAGCAGCGGCAGCGCCACGGTCCACAGTCGGACCGGGCCGCGGCGGGCGGGTCCGGGCGCGGCGGCGCACCCGGCGGCCACCACCGTCAGCACGGCCAACCGCACCATCTCGAACGGCTCCGCGGGCTTGATCCACGACACCGCGTCGGACTGGTGCTCGCTGATGACCACCAGCGGGACCAAGGGGACCAGCACACAGCCGGCCGCCACCCCCCACGCCCGCCGGACCGCGCCCGGCACCCGGGCCAGCGACAGCGTGACGCCATGGGCGACGACGGCCAGCACCGCGAACTCGTGCAGCAGACAGGCGACCACGGCGACCGCCGCGTAACCCGCCCAGGCCCCCTTGTCCCGCCGGTCGACCGCGCGGAGCAACAGGTACGTGCACCAGGCGACGGTCGCGCACACCAGCGCGTACGACCGCCCCTCCTGCGCGAACTGCTGGGTGGTGGGGATCAGCGGGAAGGCCAGCCCGGCCGCCAGGCCGACCCCCGGGCCGGCCAGCCGCCGGCCGATCAGCGCGACCGCTCCGGCCGCCGCCGTCATCGCCAGCACCGAGGGCAGCCGCAGTGCCGCAAGCCCGCCGTCCCAGACCGCGTACACGGCGTGCATCAGCAGGTAGTACAGGCCGTGCACCGCGTCGATGTTCCCCAGCACCTGCCAGATCTCGGCCAGGTCGCGATGGGCCATCTGATAGGTCGTCGACTCGTCACGTCCCATACTCCCCTGGTGACGGACGCCCCACAGCCCGAGGCCGAGCATCAGCGCCATGGGGGCCAGGACGACGGCCGCCGTGCGGATCGGCCGGCCCGGTGGGCGCGCGGCCGACCGGAACGGGAGCGGGCCCGGGCTCGCCGCGGCGGGCACGGCCGGCGGCCCGCCGGTCGTGGTGCGGGCGGCCGTCAGTCGACGGGCCATGACGGCGGCCGTGGCCGTGGACGGGTGGACCCTGTCCTCGCGCGGCGCCCAGCCGCCCCGGTACTTCCTGCCCAGGCGGGACGCCTCCACGGCCCCCGCCCACTGAGCGTCGCCGCTCAACTCGTTCACTCGTTCCCCCTGTGCTGGTCAGGCACCGACGTCAGCAGCGCCGCCACGTTCTCTCGGTCGAGCCCGTCCGCGCCGGCCCGGTCCGTCCAGGTCGCGGCATCGGTGAGCCGGCGGCGACCGCCTCCGGCCGCGCCATCGAGCGCCACGCGAAGGCGCCCGGCCCGGGCGGGGCTCAAGCGCCGGTCTGGTCTGCCGGAATGGTCTGAGGATGGGTGGCGTCACCGCCGCGGCGGTCGTTGCGGTACCCGACCACCACACCCTTTCACTCATTAGATCGCGAATTGATCACGTGAGCGAACGACGTACGGGTCAAGGGGGATGGTGTCGCGTCAGGCCGGGCCGACCGGGCGGCCGCGGCGAGGTCGGGCCGCCGTGCCGTCGACGCCGGTTCGGCGCCCACACGCACGAAGGACCGACGCCCGCGCGCACGAAGGACCGACGCCCGCGCATCACACCACCGCCACGCTCACCGAACTCCGCGCGGGGGAAAAGCGGGTGCGTCCTCGCCGACCGGCTCGCAGGCTGGAGCCCATGGACTCCCGACACGACGACGCCCCCGACCCACGCGCGGCCGCTCCCCGCACGGAGGGCGGGGCGACGAACTGGATCACCACCGCCATCGAGCCCTGGATCCTGCGCGGCGCACTCGACGTGGAGCGCACCGCGCACGGCGTGCTGCCGCACCGGCTGCCGGCAGCGGCCCGCGAACAGGTCCCCGACGCGTCCCTCGCCATGGCCGAGGCGCAGCCGTCCGGCGTGCGGCTGGCCTTCCGCACCCGGGCGACCGCCGTGGAGCTGGACGCGCTCCCCACGAAGATCGTCTACGCGGGCGCCCCGGCGCCTCTCGAGGGCGTGTACGACCTGCTCGTCGACGGCCGGCTGGCCGGCCGTTCCGGCATCGCCGGCGGCAACCTCCGCACCGTCGACATGGCCACCCAGTCCTCGATCGTCCGTCCCGGCCCACCCGGCACCGTCCGGTTCACCGAACTGCCCGCCCGCATGAAGGACATCGAGATCTGGCTGCCGCACAGGGAGATCACCGAGCTGATCGCCCTGCGCACCGACGCCCCCGTCGAGGCCCTGTCACGCCGCGGCCGCCGGGTCTGGCTGCACCACGGCAGTTCGATCAGCCACGGCTCCAACGCGGCCGGCCCGACCACCACCTGGCCGGCGATCGCCGCCGTCCGTGGTGGGGTCGACCTGATCAATCTGGGCCTGAACGGCAACGCCCTGCTCGACCAGTTCACCGCCCGCGCCATGCGGGACACCCCCGCGGACCTGATCAGCGTCAAAATCGGCATCAACCTGGTCAACACCGACCTGATGCGGCTGCGCGCCTTCGGGCCCGCGGTCGACGGCTTCCTCGACACCCTTCGGGAGGGTCACCCCCGCACGCCGCTGCTGGTCGTCTCCCCGATCCTCTGCCCGCTCCAGCAGGACACCCCGGGCCCGCTCGCCGTCGACCTCAGCGGTCCGACCCCGCGATTCCGGGCCCTCGGCGATCCGGCGGACCGCGCCGCCGGGCGGCTGACGCTCAACGTCATCCGTGCCGAGCTGTCCCGTATCACCGCGCGACGGGCGACCGAGGACCCGCACCTGCACTACCTCGACGGCCGCTCGCTCTACGGGGAACCGGACCACGCCGAGCTGCCGCTGGCGGACGGTCTCCATCCGGACCCCCTCGGGCATCAGCGCATCGGCGAGCGCTTCGCCCGGTGCGCCTTCGCGGACGGCGGCCCCTTCGCCCTCCCAGAGGACTGAACGGCCGCCGAGGGGACCGCCCGGCCATCGGTTCGGTACGGCGGACGCGCGCGGCGGCGGAGCCACAGGGCGGTGCGCGCGGTGCCGGATACTGGAGGCATGAACCGCACCACCTCCGCTCCACCACCGGCCACGGCCTCGTCCGCCTACCCGGTGTCCGACGTCGCCGCCTATCTGAGCGGGTGGTGGACGGTGGAGCGCGCCGTGGTCGATCTGGCCTCGGGCGCGAGCGGTCGCTTCCACGGCACGGCGGAGTTCCGCCCGTCCGACGACGGCTCGTGTGTCCTGCACATCGAGGAGGGCGAGCTGACGTGGGCGGGGACGACGCGCCGGGCGAGCCGGACCCTCCGACTGCTCCCCCGCCCGGACGGCACCGCGGAGGTGGCCTTCGCCGACGGTCGGCCCTTCCACGTGCTCGACCTGCGGGGCGGCCACTGGGCCGCCCGGCACCTGTGCTCGGCCGATCGGTACGACGGCGACTTCACCGCCGTCTCGCCCGACGAATGGCGTCTGCGCTGGCATGCCGTCGGCCCCTCCAAGAACCAGCGGATGGAGTCCACCTATCGCCGCCGAGGCCGCGGTGTGCCCGCCTGACCGCGCCGCCGACGGGGCTCGCGGTTGCGACGCCCACGGTTCGGTCACAGGGTGGAACGTGTAGCCCCCGACCGAGGAAAGCGAGGCGACGACCGTGCCTCGATCGTCAGACGGGCTCCGGGTGGTGGTCGTCGGGGCCACGGGCAACGTGGGTACCAGCGTCGTCCGTGAGCTGGGCCGGGACCCGGCCGTCGGATCGATCGTGGGCATCGCCCGCCGGCGGCCCCGCTGGCACCCGCCGAAGACCACCTGGGTGAGCGCGGACATCGGGTCCGACCCCGGCGTCGACTTCGTCGCCCACTTCCGCGGCGCCGACGCCGTCGTCCACCTCGCCTGGCTGCTCCAACCCAGCCGCGACCCCCTGGTGACCTGGCGAACCAACGTACTCGGCAGCTACAAGGTGTTCGCGGCCGTCGCCGCGGCCGGGGTGAGCACCCTCGTCCACGCCTCCTCCGTGGGCGCCTACTCCCCGGGACCCAAGAACCGTACGGTCGACGAGTCGTGGCCCACCCACGGCTGGCCCGAGGCGTCCTACTGCCGGGAGAAGTCCTACCTGGAGCGGGCCCTGGACACCTACGAGTTGCACCACCCCGGGATCCGGGTCGTGCGGATGCGTCCCGCGTTCCTGTTCAAGAAGGAGTCCGCGACCGAACAGTGCCGGCTCTTCGCGGGCCCCCTGGTGCCCGGACGTCTGGTCCGTCCCGGCCTGCTGCCCGTCGTCCCGGACCTGCCCGGACTCGTCTTCCAGGCCCTGCACACGGACGACGCCGCCCGCGCCTACCGGCTCGCCGTCACCCGCCCCGTCCAGGGCGCGTTCAACCTGGCCGCCGACCCTCCCGTGACCGCGGACGTCCTGGCCGAGCTGCTCGCGGCGCGTCCGGTACGGCTGCCGGCCCGACCGGTGCGTGCCGCGCTCACCGCGGCCTGGCTGCTCCGCGCCGTCCCCACCTCGCCGTACCTGTTCGACGCCGTGCTGCGGCTGCCGCTCATGGACACCGGGCGGGCCCGGGACGAGCTGGGCTGGCAGCCCGAACACTCCTCCGTGGAAGCCCTTCGGGATCTGCTGGCCGGTCTGCGTGAGAGTGCCGCCGTCGACACCCCACCGCTGGTCGCCGGCCCCCGGTACTGACGACGATCCGCGGCGGCCCAGCCCCGCCACGGCCACCGGCACGCGGTCCTTCCGCGGGCCTCGACGTGGACCGTCTGGAGGGCTTCGCAGCGCGGCCGGCTCACCCGGCTACGGCTCCGCTGCCGCCTCCCTGGCCGGGGAGGGTCTGGTGCACGATGACGTTCCCGCCCTGGACCGCGAAGACCTGTCCGCCGTCCTTGGCCACGTTGTTCTGCACCCAGGTGCGCTCCGCGGCGGGCAGTCGCTCCCGGATCTCGTCGACCAGCTCGCGCAGTTCGTCGGCGGCCTCCGGGTGCTGGTCCAGCAGCGACTCCAGCTCCAGCAACCACAGCGGGAGCAGGGTCTGGCGCACCCGCTCGGCGTCGTCCGCCCGTGCGACCAGCGCCGCGTTGTTGTCCAACTGGGCCTCGATGGCGGACTGTCCGTCCTCGCCCCGGCGGCGGAACAGTCGCGTCACCCCGCCGCGCGCGGCCAGCCAGGAGTCGGTGGCCATGGACCCGACCACCGTGGTGCCGCCGGCCAGTATCAGTTCCTCCAGCATCGTCTCCCCCGCCCTACGCTCTCTCGACGCTCTCCGGTACGGACATTGTCCCTCGCAAGATCGAATCCTCGCACTCCGGCCCCCGGTGTCGCGGCAGCGACGCCGAGGACGCGCCGCCGCCCGCCGACGGCGGGCGGCGCGATCGGGTCAGGGCGCGAGGCGGTCCAACTCCTCGCCGATCGCCTCGCGCACGGCGTGGTGCCGGGGGCCGAGCGCATGCCGTTCGTCGGTCCAGTTCTCGCGCGGATAGAGCCACACCGGCAGGCCGACGCGTTCGGCCGGCTCCCAGGAGAACCGCGGCCACACGTGCGCGTGCAGGAACGGGTCGGCGTTGCCCAGGATCTCCAGGTTGACCCGCCGGAAGTCGGGGTCCAGCCGCGTGCAGGCACGCTCGACGGCCTCGCCCAGCCGGTCCATGTCGGCGAGGAAGGCCAGCCGCTTCCGTCGGGGAAGCTCCGACAGTCGGTGGACGGTGGGGTCGTCGACCAGCAGCACCGAGTATCCGGGGAGGAACTGGACGTCCCCGATCACCGCGAATCCCGCTTCCAACCTCCGCAGCACCGAGGGGTTCTCACCCCGGAGCGCGCTGCCGATCCGGTCCTTCCGCCAGTCTTTCGTCATGGTGGGGGACTGTACACACCGACGTTCCACGGTTTGCCTTCGCAGGCACCGGCCCCACCGAGGAGGAGCGGCTCGACTGGACCGCGCGCCGGTCGTCGCGTGTCCCAACTCACCATCCGAATGGTGAACTCGGCTCTCCACGGCCCGCGTCGCCCTCTACGCTGAGCCCTGCAGCTGGTTCGCCCCGTCCGCCAGGCGGGACGCGTCGTAAGAGGGAACCCGGTGGAAGTCCGGGACTGCCCCGCAGCGGTGAGCGGGAACGACCGCCGTCATACGCACTGGGCCCGGCCGGGCCTGGGAAGCGACGGCCAGTAGGAGCCTCGTACGACACGAGGCGTGCCCGCGAGTCCGAAGACCTGCCACTGCCCGCGTGCGAACGGTCGTGCGCGGACATCCCGGTGACCTCGAGGGCGGGTCGGCGTACACACCAGGCGGACGATCGCGCCACGCCGCGCGGGGTCGAGCCGTCCGGTTCCGTCACCCCTTCGCGTCCTCGTCCCGTCGCCGGGATCTCAGGGAAGCATCTCGCGAAGGAGATTTCCGTGACAGCGAAGCCCGCAGCCGTGGCAGCACGGGCCACCGTGTACGGCTACCCCCGGCAGGGCCGGAACCGGGAGCTGAAGAAGGCCGTCGAGGGCTACTGGAAGGGTCGCGTCACCGCCGACGCCCTCCGGGCCACCGCCGCCGAACTGCGCCGCTCCCACTGGCGGGAGCTGGCCGGGGCCGGCATCCACGAGGTTCCGACCGGCGACTTCTCGTACTACGACCACGTCCTGGACACCAGCGTCATGGTCGGCGCCATCCCCGACCGTCACCGCGCCGCCGTGGCGGCGGACGACCTGGACGGCTACTTCGCCATGGCCCGCGGCACCCAGGATGTGGCGCCGCTGGAGATGACCAAGTGGTTCGACACCAACTACCACTATCTGGTGCCGGAGTTGGGCACCGACACGGTGTTCGCGGCAGGCGCCTCCCGGCAGGTCGCCGAGTTCCGGGAGGCGCTCGCCCTGGGCCTCACCGCCCGGCCCGTGCTCGTCGGCCCGGTGACCTATCTGCTGCTCGCCAAGCCGGCGCCGGGCGTGGCCGCGGACTTCGAGCCGCTGACGCTCCTCGACCGACTGCTCCCGGTCTACGCCGAGGTCCTCGCCGAACTGCGGGCCGCGGGAGCCGAGTGGGCGCAGCTCGACGAGCCCGCCCTGGTCCAGGACCGCACGCCGGCCGAGCTGAACGCCGCCGCACGCGCCTACCGCGACCTCGGGGCGCTCCCCGACCGGCCGAAGCTGCTGGTCGCCTCGTACTTCGACCGGCTCGGAGAGGCGCTGCCGGTGCTGGCCAAGACCCCCGTGGAGGGGCTCGCCCTCGACTTCACGGAGGCCGCGGCCGGCAACCTGGACGCGCTCGCCGCCGTGGGCGGGCTGCCCGGGAAGCGGCTGGTCGCCGGCGTCGTCAACGGCCGCAACATCTGGGTCAACGACCTGGAGAAGTCGCTCGCCACCCTCGGCACCCTGCTCGGCCTGGCCGACCGGGTCGACGTGGCCGCCTCCTGCTCGCTGCTCCACGTGCCCCTGGACGCGGCCGTGGAACGGGACATCGATCCGCAGATCCTGCGCTGGCTCGCCTTCGCCCGGCAGAAGAGCGCCGAGGTCGTCACCCTGGCCAAGGGCCTGGCCCACGGCGTGGGCGCCGTCTCCGCCGAACTGGCCGCCAACCGGGCGGACCTGGCGTCGCGCGCCGGCTCGCCCATCACCCGGGACCCCGTCGTCCGGGCCCGCACCGGCGCCGTCGAGGAGGCCGACGCCCGCCGGTCCCAGCCGTACGCCGAGCGGGCGGCCGCGCAACGCGCCCACCTCCGGCTGCCGCTGCTGCCGACCACCACCATCGGCTCCTTCCCGCAGACGGACGAGGTGCGCACCGCGCGGGCGGCCCTGCGGGCGGCCCGGATCGACACGGCCGCGTACGAGGAGCGCATCGAGGCCGAGATCCGGGAGGTGATCTCCTTCCAGGAGAAGGCGGGCCTGGACGTCCTGGTGCACGGCGAGGCCGAACGCAACGACATGGTGCAGTACTTCGCCGAGCAGCTCACCGGCTACCTCGCCACTCAGCACGGCTGGGTCCAGTCCTACGGCACCCGGTACGTCCGCCCGCCGATCCTCGCCGGTGACATCTCGCGGCCCGAACCGATGACGGTGCGCTGGACGACATACGCCCAGTCGCTGACCGACCGGCCGGTCAAGGGCATGCTCACCGGCCCCGTGACCATGCTCGCCTGGTCCTTCGTCCGCGACGACCAGCCGCGCGCCGAGACCGCGCGGCAGGTCGCCCTCGCCCTGCGCGACGAGGTCGACGCCCTTGAGGCCGCCGGGACGTCGGTGATCCAGGTGGACGAGCCGGCGCTGCGCGAGACCCTGCCGCTGCGCGCCGCCGACCGCCCGGCGTACCTGGCGTGGGCGACGGAGGCGTTCCGGCTGACGACCGGCGGGGTGCGCCCGGACACCCAGATCCACACCCATATGTGCTACGCCGAGTTCGGCGACATCGTCCAGGCCATCGACGACCTCGACGCCGACGTCATCAGCCTGGAGGCCGCCCGTTCCCATATGCAGGTCGCCCGCGAGCTGGCCGCCCACGGCTACCCGCGCGAGGCCGGACCCGGCGTGTACGACATCCACTCGCCACGCGTCCCGAGCGCGGAGGAGGCCGCCGCCCTGCTGCGCACCGGGCTGCGGGCCATCCCGGCCGAGCGACTGTGGGTGAACCCCGACTGCGGCCTGAAGACCCGCGGCTGGACGGAGACCCGTACGTCCCTGGAGAACCTGTTCGCGGCGGCCCGCACGGTCCGTACGGAGCTGTCCGGGACCTGACGGCACCGCGCGGAACGGGACCGGCGGCCGCGGAGGAGCCGGGAGGTTCGTAACCGCCGGGGGCACCGCAGGGGCCGGGAGGTTCGTGGCCACCACCAGCTGGCCACCGCAGGGGCCGGGAGGGCGCGCCGCGCGTCCTCCCGGCTACGGCCGGGGGGTCGGCGCCAGGATCATGCCCACCAGGTGGTCCAGCGCCCCGCCCGAGCGGGGGTCCTCCAACCGCGCCTCGGGGGCGACCTCGGGCGAGGTCCGGCGCAGTTCCAGCCAGCCGAGGTAGGCGGCGTAGGAGGCCAGAGCGCGGTGACGGGCGTCCGGGGAGGCGAAGCCCAGGTCGCCGAAGATCTCGGTCAGGAAGTCGAGGCGGGTGCGGTTGACCCGGGCCACCACAGCGGCGACGGCCGGGTGGGACGCCTGGGCGACCAGCGCCGGTTCGAGGCCGGCGATCTCCTCGCTGCCCAGCGCCTCGGCGAAGAGTGCGCGGGCCCGCACCTGGGGGTCGGTCACGTCGCGGAGGGCGGCGATGACGTCGGTCGTCGCGCGGCGCTCCCAGGTCTCCAACGCGGCCACGAGCAGGGCGTCGCGGTTCTCGAAGTGCCAGTAGAAGCTGCCGCGGGTGACGTCGAGTTCCCGGGCGAGCGCGTCCACCGCCACCGCGGCGACCCCGCCCCGGGCCAGCGCGCCGAGCGCCGCCATCGTCCAGTCGTCCCTGCTGACTCTCCCCTTGGCCATGTTCCATACAGTACTGTACGGATCATCCATACAGGCATGTACGGAAAGCGGGGAGGCAACGCGATGAACCTCAGGGCGATCGCAGGCGGCGGCAAGGCGGTCGGTACGGGCACGGCGGACGCGACCGACGCGCCGGACACGGCGGACACGGAGTCCGGGGTCGCCCCGGACCGGACCGTGCGCGTCGCCACGACGGCGGCCACCGGCGCACTGCTCGCGGCGGGGGCGCTGCACGTGGTGTGGGTGTTCTCGCCGTGGCCGCTGAAGTCGTGGGGCGACTTCGCGGCGACGCTCGTAGGAGTCGACGAGTCACAACGCCCGTCCGGTCCGGAGACGCTCGCGGTGGCGGGGGTGCTGGGCACCGCCGCGGGGCTGGTCCTGACCGGATCCCGCCCGACGTCGAACCGATGGGCCGGCTCCTGGCCGGTACGCGCCGGAATGTGGACGGTCGCCGGCGTCCTCGGCGCCCGCGGTCTCGGCGGCTTCGCCGTCTCGGGCCTCAGCCTGGGCGACGCGCCCGCCGTGTTCCGACACTGGGACCTGCGCCTCTACTCCCCGATCTGCGTCACCCTCGGCGGGCTCACCGGATACGTGGCGCTGCGCACCCGACGCCGCCGCCGCGCCGCCTGACCGGCGAGGGGACGAGGGGACGAGGGGACGAGGGCATCATCCCCTGGCCCCCTCGGCCTCGGCCTCAGCCGAGGAAGGAGCGGTCGCCGCGGCGAAACGCGCTTGCCCGAGCGCCCGTGATCCGCTTGGGTCGGGGTCTGTGACTTCCCTGGATGACCTCATACGTCCGAACCGGTATCCGCGTTCGTCCCGCTACGACCCCGCCTGGCTGCTCGAACTGGACATGGGGCCGAACCCGTTGTGGCTGTTGGAGGACCTCGCTCGGGACCTCGAGCTGCGCCCGGGCATGCGGGTGCTCGACCTCGGCTCCGGCAAGGGCGCCACCTCGGTGTTCCTGGCCCGCGAGTTCGGCGTCCAGGTCGTCGCCGCCGACTGGTGGATCACCGCGGAGGAGGCGGCTGCCGTCTTCGCCGAGGCCGGCGTGGGCGACCGCGTGGAGGCGGTGCGAACGGAGGCGCACGTCCTGCCGTTCGAAGCGGAGAGCTTCGACGCCGTCGTGAGCATCGACGCGTTCGAGTACTTCGGCACGGCGGACGGCTACCTGCCCTACCTCGCGCGGTTCCTGCGCCCGGGTGGGCAACTGGGCATCGCGACCCCCGCGATGACCCGCGAGGTACGCGAGCTCGGGGCGATCCCCCCGCACGTCAAGGCGGTCGTCGGCTGGGAGGCGATCGCCTGGCACACGGCGGAGTGGTGGCGCTTCCAATGGGAGATCACCGAGCTGGTGACGGTCACCTCCGCCCGACTCCAGGAGGACGGCTGGCGGGACTGGCTGCTGTGGAGCCGGGCCTGCGCCGACCACCGACCGGACGGCCGGGCCTCGAACCAACCCGTGATCGACATGCTCACCGCGGACGGCGGTGAGTTCCTCGGCTTCGCGCTGGTGACCGCGCGCAAGAACTGAGCCGTGGGACGCGCACCCTCACATCGGGGACGCGCACCTCGCATCAAGGACGCGCACCCGCACGTCGAGGACGCCCCCTCACATCCGGTGCCCGCACCCTCACATCCGGGACAGCCGGGAACTAACCTGCTGTCCGTGGATACGGCGGGCTTGGTCCTCAGCGTGGTCGGCACGGTCGCCGGGGTCGTCGGCGCGTACTTCGCCTATGTGGCGGTGCGCCATCAGCTGACGCGGCGTCGGCACCGACCGACGCCGCCCCCGTCCGCCCCACCCACGTCCGCCCCTCCGGCGCCGGCACCGAACCCGCCGGCCGCCTCCACCTCCGCGCCGACCGGCGCCGGCACCCCGCGCTATGACGTGTTCGTCTCCTACGACCGTGAGGATGCCGACTGGGTGCGCCCCTTCGCCGAGCGGCTCCGCGAGCAGGGGCTCGACGTCGCCTACGACGAGGTCGTGAGCCGGCCGGGCGGAGTCCGGGTGCACACCGTCGAGACCGCGATCCGCGAGGCGGCCCACGGACTGCTGGTGTTCAGCCCGGCGTCGATGGCGAGCGGCTGGGTGCGGCAGGAGTACGCCGCCCTGATGCAGCCGTCGATCGAGACCGGGCGGCTGTTCATCCCCGTGGTGATCGGGGACGTCGAGCTGCCCGGGTTCGCCGCCACCCGCTACTGCGCGGACTTCCGCGGCGTGAGCGAGGACCTCCAGGCGCGGCGGATCGACGAGATCGCGTCGGCGCTGCGCGGCGACCGTCGATGAGCCGGACGGCGGCGACCGTCATGAGCCGGACGGCTCCGAAAAGAGCCGCACGCCGCGCGCACCACGCCCACGGCCTCTACTCGCGCCCCACGCCCGCCGGACCCGCGGCATCGGGCTGCGAGCCGGGCTTCTCCAGCGCGGCCTGCTCGGCACGCTGCCTCGCCCCGTCGATCAGTTCCAGGGCCCGCTGCATCGGCAGGTACTGGAGCAGGGACTCCGCGTCACCGCTGACGATCTGCGGCACCTTCATGTGCCGAAGTTCCGCGAGGAACATCTGCATGGCGATGGCGTCCCGGCCGAGAACCTCGATCCTGCGTTCCAGCTCCGCGACGTTCAGCAGCCGGCGCTGCCGCTCGGCTTCCAGCTCGATACGGTGGATATCCGCCTTGATCATGGCGTTCTTCTTCTGTTCCACCAGTTCCTGGGTGCGGATCTGTTCCGCGGACACTCTCTTGCGCGCCTGGTCCAGGTCCCCGTCGAGGGACTCGAACTCGCCCAGGTTGGTGCTGGCCGCCTCCACTCCCCAGGCGGCGAGGGCGTTGCGGACCTGCGCCGCGAGGTCGGTGCGGATGCTGGCGTACAGGGTGAGGAACTCCTCCACCGTGGACTCGGCGGCGATGCCGTTGAAGTACGTGTCGACGGCGCCGCCCAGCACCCGCTCCACGAACCGCTGCACCGGAGCGGGGTTGTTCACCAGACCCCCCACCCCGGACGTCGAGGAGTCGCCGAACTCGCTGACGAGTCGGGGAGCGGCCGTCTCGGGGATGTTGAGCGTCTGTCTGAGCTCCACCTGGAGCCGGTGCCCCTGCACGTTGACGACGATGCGGTCGAGCGCGGCGTCGTAGTTGTCCGCCTGGCCGCCGGCCTTGTTGCTCCAGTCCAGGATGAGCAGCCGGGTCGGGATGAGCACGACCCGGACGAACCAGGGGTTGAGCGCGCAGACGGAGCCCTCGCCGAGCGTCTCCTCCTGCACGCCCCGCCAGCCTCCGTTCTCCAGGAAGGCCCAGGGCAGCCGGAAGCTGCTGTGCCCTTTCACCAGCGGGCCGACCCGGCGCTCCCCCCGTTCGGGCTCGGCGCCGTCGAGGGTGATCACGACTCCGGCGTGGCCGACGGGGATCGCGATCTCCTTGAGGTGGCCGGCGCGGAGGCCGCCCTCGCCGTGGTCGGCGCTGTCCACGCTCTGCCTGGTGATCACCTGGAAGAGGTGGGGGTTGATGTCGTAGGAGGTGCCGCCGGCGAGGATCGCCAGCTGCCGGCCCTGCTCGCCGCCGCCGTCCAGGAACGCCGCGCCGTCCTGGAAGTTGTCGCACTCCACATACCGCCCGAAGGGGCGGTCGGGCGGCCGGATGGCGCCGTCCTTGGCGATGACCAGTCCGATCGTCCCCGGCTCGATGTAGGTCCGGGGCACGATGTCGATCTGGAACAGGGCGGTGTTGATGTAGTACGAGGCGTCGCCGGACAGTACGGCGAGCTGCCGGCCCTGCTCGCCGCCGCCCAGCAGGAAGGCCACGCCGTCCTGGAAGTTGTCGCACTCCACGTACTGGCCGAGCGTCCGACGGCGGCCGCGCTTGGCTCCGTCGGTGGCGAGGACCAGTCCGATCTTTCCGGCCGGGATGTGGGTCCGCGGCTCGAACCGGACGCCGTGCAGGAAGGGCATGAGCCAGTAGGGGCGGCCGGGGAGGAGGGTGCGCGCCTGGATGCCGCGGGACGCGTACGGGGTGATGCGTTTGAACCGCTGGTCCGCCCGGGCGAACCCGAACCTTCGGTAGACGATGCCGACGTGTTCGGCGGGCACCACGCACAGCCCCGTCCAGGAGCCCAGTTTGCCTGCGCCGTACCCGACGAGGGCGCCGGTCCGCTGCGTTCGACGCCCGGACGGGCCCCGCTCCGCCTGACCCGCCCCGTAGCCGACGAGAGCGACCAACGCCGCAACCCCGACGGCCAGTAGGAACCACAGAATCCACGTCACCGGACGCGTCCCTCCTCCCGAAGCCGGAGATGCACGGCGAGCACCGTCTCCGTCCATTGGTCGTACCAGTCCACGTACCGTTCGCTCTGCGGGTTGCGCAGCGTCGGGAAGAACCCGTGGCCCCCGGACCGACGGACGAAGTCCTGGTACGTGGGCACGGCGTCAGCCGCGGAACCGCGCCAGCCGTACGCCACGGACAGGGCCATGAAGTCGGCGTGGCGGCCGCCTCCGAGCAGGGCGCGCCGCGCCTGCGCGCGGAATCCGTGGGTCTCGTCCGAGAACCGCGCCCAGAGGCCGTCGATCTCGGACAGCAGGGCGTCGGGCAGCCGCCTTCCGTCGGCTCGACGCAGCCAGCCGGTGTCGAGTCTGCCGACCGACTCCAGGAGCAGCGTCGTCGTCAGCAGGTCGGCGTGCTCGAACTCCCGCTCCGCGAGCAGGGCTTCCAGCCTGCTCAGCGATGTGCGGCCGCGCACGGCCGGCGCCAGGGCCGCCCGGGCCGGCCCCCGGGCCCGCGCTGCCGGTGGCGGCGGCATGACCGGCGCGCCGACGGGCGACCGGTCGACGCCGGCGCTCCGCGGGTGGAGGCGGCGTAGCAGGCGTAACTCCTCGGGCCCGGGCAGTTGGCCGTTCCTGGCGTCGAAGTACCAGCTGCTGGCGAGCAGATAGTTGCGGTCCCCGCGCAGCAGGATGGGGAAGAACTCCCTGCTGTGGCGCTGACCTTCGAGGATCTCGCGGGTGACGTCCTCGGACTCCTCGGCCTCCGGCGACATCAGGACGACGACCGCGAGGGCGTGCCGGAGTCGCTGTCTGATCGTCCAGAGGTAGTCGTCACCCCAGGTGAGATCGCCGAGGGACCACGCGGGCAGATCCGCTCGGGCCAGGTGGTCCACCAGCCCTTCACCGTAACCGGCGTCGGCGCGGGCGTAGCAGACGACGAACGAGGCGGGCGTCGGCTCGGTCGGGCTCCGACGGCTCGGCGGTCGTACGAGATCGAGGAGTTCCCGCTCCGGGTGGCCGGTGCGGACCCGCTCCTCGCCGCGCAGCACACGGGCCAGTTCGGCGGCCTTCTCGTTGAACGCGTCTCCGCTGAGCTTGCGGAAGTCCATCCACACGCGGGTCGCGGCGAAGGGCGGGATGTCGGCGTCGCCGCACAGCACGGGGATCAGTCGCATGCCGTGACCGGTCGACGCCTGCACCAGCGCCGCGTACTCCTGCCGCGCCCAGGCTTCGGTCATGGTGAGCGGGCCCACGATCTGGATCCCGTGCCGGGATCCGCGCATCGCCGCCTCGAGCTGGTGCACCACGACGTCGCCCGGCCGCAGGCTGCATCGGTCGAAGAAGACGCGCACACCGTCCGACCGGAGTCGATCGGCGAGCAGGGCAGCCCAGTCGGCGTCGGCTTCCGCGTAAGAGATGAACACGTCGTACACCGCGTTGCCCCCGTCAGTAACGCTCGGCCGATGCGCCGTAGCGCAAGGATACGAGCGGGGGGCGCGCGAGTCAGGGGGGCGTACGGCATCGACCTCGACGACGATCGGTCGTCGTGACCGTACGCTCCCCGCGCTCGACCGCGCGGCGGCCCGCCGGACGCCTCGGACGGACCGCGACGGCACGCCGCCGGGAGCCGCGGACGTGTGGCGGCTGGGGACGTGCGGGATCAGGGTGCCGGTTCGAGGCCCCAGGCGACGGCCCGTCCCGCCGCGGCCGCACGGTTGGGGACGTCGAGTTTGGCGAGAATGTGCTCGATGTGGGTGGCGACCGTGCGCGGGCTGAGGAAGAGACGGTTCGCGATCTCACGGTTGGTCCGCCCCTGGGTGAGCTCCGCCAGCACCTCCAACTCGCGCGGGGAGAGGGCCGAGGGGCGGGCCACGGCGCGGCACACCACGACGGTCCCGGCGCCCTGGCGGGTCAGGCGCAGTTCGAGGGGCCGCTGTCGGTACGGCACCAGCACGGTGGTCGGGAGCGCCTGCCGGGCTGCGGTGCGCCGCACCAGGGCCACCAGCGGGGAGCCGGCGTCGGTGAGTCCGGGCAGCGGCTCGCCGCTCACCGCGACCGGGGCGGCGTCCTCGTCGTCCGGCACGAGCACGGCGCAGGAGCAGGCCCCGGCCTCCTCGGACCCGCCGGCACCGCCGGTTCCGCCGGCGGAACCGGCCCCGAGCAGCGGGTCGGTGACGGCCGCGAGACACTCGCCCAGCAAGGTCATCACGGCCCGGACGGCCGGCTGGTCGCACCGTGCCCGCGTGGTGCTGACGTTGAGGATGCCCACGTATCTGCCGTCCGCGGCGAACAGACACTGCGCCACTCCGTCCTCGACTCCCAGAGGTTCGAGGACGGAGTGGAACCCCGTGGAGGTCCGCCGCACCGGGCCGGGCACGTCGTGCCACCAGCGGGCGGTGTCCGCCGAGTGTCGGATGAGCGTGAAGCCGGGGTCGTCGTGCAGCCGGTTCTCGATGTACCGGGTGGCCTCGGCCGGGTAGCTGCCGGCCAGGGTGAGGTGTCGCCGCCGCAGCGGATCCCAGCGGGAGAGCGACGCGTGGTCGTAGTCGATCACCCCGGAGAGCGCCGTGAGCACGGTGTCCGCGCCGCCGCTCCCCTTGACGACGTGGCGCGCCGCGTCACGCACGTGCAGGGCCGCGCCCAGCACATCCGCCGTGCTCTGCTTCACTGTCACCCGTCCAGCATGACCACCCGATATCCGCAGGTCAAACGGCGGGCTCGGCGTGCACGACGTCGTCACCGAAGGGAAGTTCCAACAGCTCCTCCGAAGGCTGGAATCCGAAGCGCCGGTAGAGCGGGGTGCTGCGCTCCGACGGCCAGACGATCAAGCCCTCCAGGCCGGTGCTGCGTGAATGCTGCCTCAGCGCCTCGAGGAGCGCCGAGCCGGCTCCCTTGTTCCGTTGCGACGGCATGACGAAGAAGTTCGTGACATAGCCGACCGGGTTGTTGTCCTCATAGGGCTCCGGCATCCGCTCCACCAGACAGAGGAAGACGTGACCGCGGATGTCGCCGTCGCTCTCCGCGACCCAGGCCAACCAGTGGCCATCGCTGAGCCGCTCGCGGATCCAGTGCTCAGCCTCTTCCAGGTCCCGAGCGGGAGCCGGCGGTCGCCCTTCGTAGTCCTCCTGCTTGAAGGTCCAACGCAGTTCGGCCAAGGTCCGGGCATCGGCGGGCCGGGCCGGACGCACGATGAAATCTGTGGTCATGGGGGCGAGCCTCGCTCCCGCGGCACGGAGAGGCAAACCGATTTCCTCCCTCTCCTCAGCGAACGCCGCGCGTCCGCGCTGACGTTACGGCGCCCCTCCGAGCCCGGCGCCGATAAGGTCGCGTGACGGTCAGCGCTCAGGGGAGAGGGTTACGGATGAACCGGGTCGCGGTGTTCTCGGCCGGCTCATGGGGCACGACGTTCGCGGCGGTGCTCACCGACGCCGGCAACGACGTCGTCCTCCACGGACGCCGCCAGGAGGTCGTCGACGAGATCAACACCCGACACCAGAACTCCCCCTACCTACCGGACGTTTCCCTCCCCCACTCGCTCCGCGCGACCACCGAGGTTGGCGAGGCACTGGACGGCGCGGACTACATGGTGGTGTCGATCCCCGCTCAGTCGCTGCGCGACAACCTCGCCAGGTGGGCGCCCTTGATCGGCGAACGCACGGTGGTCGTCAGTCTGATGAAGGGCATCGAGACCCACAGCGGCCTGCGGATGAGTGAGGTCATCACCGAGGTCACCGGAGTTCCCGCCGACCGTGTCGCGGTGGTCTCGGGTCCGAACCTGGCCCGGGAGATCGCCGCCCGCAGCCCCGCCGCCTCCGTGGTCGCCTCCCACGACGCGACCACCGCCAAAGCCCTCCAGGAAGCCTGCTTCACCCCGTACTTCCGCCCCTACACCAACACCGACGTGGTGGGCTGCGAGCTCGGCGGTGCGGTGAAGAACGTCATCGCCCTCGCCGTCGGACTCGCCGCCGGAATGGGACTGGGCGACAACGCCCGAGCGATGCTGATCACCCGCGGCCTCGCGGAGACCGCCAGGCTCGGCGAAGCCCTGGGCGCCAACCCGCTCACCCTCTCCGGACTCGCCGGCGTCGGCGATCTGATCGCCACCTGCACCTCACCGCTCTCCCGCAACCGCACCTTCGGCGAGCACCTCGGCCAGGGCATGACCGTCACGGAAGCGGCCGCCGCCACCCGCCAGACCGCCGAAGGCGTGAAGTCGTCCCAGTCCATCCTGGAACTCGCCCAGCGGCACGGAGTGGAGATGCCCATCACCGAAGTCGTCGTCGCGGTACTCGGCGGCACCGTCGATCTCCGCGAGGCCACCGGCATGCTGATGGCACGGGCCCCCAAACCGGAACGCTACGGCCACTGACGACCAGCGACCTTGCCCACCTCCAGGTTGCCCTTCCAGTCCTCGGCGAAGTCCTGCCAGGCCGGGGGTTCTGTCCTGATCCGATCAGGAAGGAAAACATTCTCACCTGTTGCTCGTCGAGTTGTGAAGCCTCAGCCGCTCTGGATGCGGCGGGCCACAGCCATGAGCTCCTCCAGAGTGGCGGGCGTCCGGTTCAGTTCCGCCATGTGTCCCGGCTTGAGGCCCGCGGGTCCGATCGCTGCGTGCGCGAATCCCTCGTACAACCTTTGCTCTCGGTCACGGGTCTTCTTGATCGCTCAACCACCGTGTACCGCCGGGACGAGGTCGCCTCTGGTCGGCACGGGCGGCTCCCCCTTCTCGATGTATGTACCAAGCAGGAAGACTCAGCGTGTCCCAGCACCTTCGCCAAACCCTGGCCATCGCCGCTGTCGCGGCCCTGACGGGCGGGCTGCTCACCGTCACGGCCGGCTCCGCCATCGCCGCCGGATCCAACGTGCCCGGCGACTTCAACGGCGACGGCTACCGCGACATCGCGGTTGCCGCCCCCGGGGCGTCTGTGGCCGGCAAGTCCGCCGCCGGGCAGGTCGTCATCCTGTGGGGCGGCACCACCGACCCCAACAACACCCGGCGTACCGTCATCAGCCAGGACAGCCCCGGCGTCCCGGGTGGAGCCGAGGCCGGTGACCGCTTCGGCGACGCCATCGTGGCGCAGGACTTCGACGGCGACGGCTACGCCGACCTCGCCGTCGGCACCCCCGGCGAGGACCTCGGCACCGACACCGACGGCGGCACGGTCGCCATCCTGTGGGGCTCCGACGCCGGCCTGACCAGCGGGGTGACGGTCGCTGACCCGGCGCCCGCCTCCCACGACAAGTTCGGCCGGGTCCTCGCCGCCCTGGTCGACAGCGACCAGAAGCCCGACCTGGCCATCGGCTCGGACATTCCGACGATCGACGTCTACCGCGGCGGCTTCACCAAGGCGGGCGGCCACGGCGGCGGCTACCGCTTCGTACCACCGGCCTCGGTCACGGGCGCCCCCACGACCATCGCCTCCGGCAACTTCGGCGGCGAGGACCTGATCGCCGACATCGTCGTCACCGGCGCCAGCACGTACTACGCGCTCGGCTCCGCCACCGGCCTGCACCCCGCCAGCACCGTCAAGCTGCCCACCAGCACCTCCGTCGCGATCGGCGACTTCGACAACAACTACTACGAGGACATCGCGCTCGGCGCCCCGAACGAGGGCGGCGGCGCCGTCCGCGTCTTCCACAGCGACGCGACGGGCCCGTCCGCCACCGTCTCGTACACCGTGACGCAGGATTCCTCCAATATTCCGGGCACGAGTGAACCCGGCGACCGCTTCGGCGCCTCCCTGGAGGTCGCGGCGTCTCACGGGTACGGCTCCCAGATCCTTGCCATCGGCGCCCCCGGCGAGAGCCTGGGCAGCGCCACCGGCACCGGGGCGGTCACCCTCGTTTTCGGCGGCGAGAAGGGCTTCGACGCCATCGGGGCCGACAGCAGCACCTCCACCAGGTTCTTCGCCCAGAGCACCCCCAACGTTCCGGGCAACGACGAGACCGGCGACCACTTCGGCAGCTCCCTCCACCTGGCCGACACCCACAATGACCTGGAATGGGACCTGCTCGTCGGCGTTCCCGACGAGAACGCGGGCGACGGGGCGGCCGTCTACTTCCGTGGCAGCAACGGCCCCAGCGCCACCGGCACGCCCGGTATCAGCGCCTCCGGCACCAGTGTTTCCACCTCGGGCTCCCCGCTGTTCGGCGTGCGCCTCGCCGGCTGAGGCCGAGCGCGGCGGTCATGCAGTGGAAGACATATGGCGAGCGGTAGATCTACTCCAACCCATGGGTGAATCTGTGTCTGGGCCAAGGCCCCCTCGCCAGGTACTGACGGCTGAGCCAGTCGGGACGACGTGCCGGTGGCGGCGCTGATCGCGGCCATGGCCGCTCTGCCGCGGCTGTGTGCGCGGGGACCGTCGGTGCGGCCGCCGCGTCGGCGACGTCGGCGACGTTGTCGAGGAACTGGCCGCGCAGGTCCTCAGCGAGTTCCCGATCTTGCTCCATAGTCTCAGCCTCGACCAGGGGGCTACGCCCTGTGAGTCACCGCCGTCCGCGCCGTGCACCGCCAGTTCCTCGCCCGCTGCCAGCCGCTCGACGGAACCCAGGGCACCCCGGCGGCCCCGGCCCAGCGCAAGGCCCGCCGCGAGTACGCGGACCGCGACAGCGGCCTCGCCCCAACCTGACCACGCTTGTCACAGGAAACGTCCTGATATTCCCCTTTGTGGTCCGGGCGTAGGGAGACCGCGTTCACCCAACGCAGAGCCGGGCCACCCCCTCGGCGGAAGGAGTCCAGTGACGGACATCGAGAAGAACACGGCGAGCGTGGAGGGGTCGGAGTTGCTCAGCGGGCAGGGCCCGAGTCGCCGTGCGCGGACGGTGCCCATGTGCACCGGCGGGGCGATCGGGTGTGCGCGGCCGTCGTGGATGGGGCCGGCCACCGCGAGGAGGTAGTCGACTTCGCCAGGCACGCACCGTCTGTGATCACCCTCATGGGGATGGCCATGGGCGGGCTTGTCGGCCTGACCGCTGCCGGACGGATGGCCGACGCCTACGACCGCCCGCCGCACATGTCCGCTGTCTACGCCTCCATGGAGCCGGGCCGCCCCACGGGCATCCACTGGATCGGCGACTGCCGGGCGTACGGCTGGGACGGCGAGACGCTCACCCAGTGGAGCACGGACCGACCATGGGGCAGTGGCTGCACTGGAACGGCGGCGTCCCCATCGAGTACGCAGGCCCACCGCCTGACCTCGCACAACAACCCGTCAATACCCCGTCGACGTCAGGCCGTACCAAGCGCTGGGGCTCTTCACCGTGGCTCCGGCAGGTGGCACGGCTGTCTGCCCGTCGAAACTCCCTGAGAACTCCCTGGGACGTCAACGATCAACTTCAGCTGGTCAGTTCATCGTGCACGACGTCGCCGCCGACGGCGGTGAACACCACCGGCATGGTGGGGATGCCGTGCGGGTCGGCGGTCAGCAGGTCGCCCGCGAGGACGCACAGGTCGGCGACCTTGCCCACCTCCAGGGTGCCCTTCCAGTCCTCGGCGAAGTCCTGCCAGGCGGCGTCGGAGGTGTAGGTGCGGATCGCCTCGGCGAGCCGGATGCGCTGGTCGGGGCCGCTGACGCGGCCGCTGGCCTTGGACTCTCGGAGCATCATGGTGGAGAGGCCCTGCCGCCAGTCGGGGAGCGTGACGGGGGCGTCGGAGCCGCTGGTGACGGTGACGCCGGCGTCGAGCGCGTCCCGGTACGGCCACTCGTAGCCGGCCCGCTCCGGGCCGACGAACTCCTCCTCCAGGTCGGCGACCGTCCACTTGATGGTGGGGTTCATGTTGACGCCGAAGCCGTGGGCGGCCAGCTTGCGCATGCTGTCGGCGCTGAGGAAGTCGCCGTGGATGACGTAGTGCCGGGGGTCGGTCCGTGGGTGTGCCGCGGCCGCGGCGGCGAAGGCGTCGACCACCGTGTCGATGGCCCGGTCCCCGGTGACGTGGACGCCGGCCTGGTAGCCGGCGGCATGCGTGAAGCGGATCATCTCGCTGATCTGGGCGACGCGCTCCTCGTCGGTGTCTCCGCCGACGCACAGGGCGCCGCAGCCGCCGCCGATGTACGGCTCGTGCATCCAGGCGGTCCTGTTGACCGGGATGCCGTCGGCGAACAGCTTGACGCCGAGGATGGCGAGGCGACGGGGGTCGGGGGACGCGGGCTCGTCCAGGGCGGTCAGCGTCTTGACGAACTCCTCGGCCGTCCCGGTCATCCCGCTCGGAAGCAGCAGCACGCCGACCCGCGCGGTCAACTCGCCGGCGGCCAGCAGCCGCCGGTAGACGTCGAGGGTGCTGTGGGCGAGGGCGCCGCGCATCAGGGTGTCGCCGCCGGGCCCGAGGCCGGGCTCGGTGTAGCTGGTGATGCCCAGCTTGGCCAGGGTGCGCAGCGTGGCCCGGATGGCGTCGGCCCGCACCTCCGGGGAGAGGGCGGGCAGCGCCCCGTGGACGAGGTCCTGTGCGCCCTCCTGGAACAGGCCGGTGGGCTCGCCCGCCGCGTCGGTGACGATGACCCCGCCGGGCGGCACGGGGGTGTTCCGGTCGACTCCGGCCCGGTCCAGCGCCGCGGAGTTGACCCAGGTGGCGTGGCCGGTGGCGGAGTAGAGGAGGACGGGGTGGTGCGGGCTGACGGCGTCGAGGTCCTGGCGGGTGGGCAGCCGGGAGGAGTCGGCGACGCATTCGGCGAGGTATCCCGCGTCCCACCCGTGTCCGCTGATCCACTCCCCCGCCCGGGTCGTCTCCGCCGCCTTGCGCACGGCCTCGGCCACGTCGGCTATGGACCGTACGGTGGGGTAGGCGACGTCGACGGAGAGCGGGGGCTGGGTCAGCCCGAACGCGCAGCCGTGCAGGTGCGAGTCGTTGATGCCGGGCAGGAGGGTTCCGCCCTTCAGGTCGACGACCCGGGTCGCGGGGCCGGCGTGCGCCATGACCTCCGCCCGGTCGCCGACCGCGCTCACGAGGCCGTCGCTGACCGCCAGGGCGGAGGCCACGGAGAAGCGGGAGTCGACGGTCAGGACCGAGCCGTTGACGAAGACGATGTCTGCTGGGGTGGCGGACAAGGCGGTGCCCTTCTCTCGAAGCGTCATTGCGGCCGCGCGGCGTATCCACGGGAGCCGCAGTCACTCTGCGCCCTCCCGAGGACCGGGCACATCGGTCATCCAACCGAGGGGGGCTCCGGCAGCGTCCGGCACCGGCATGACGAGAGGAGAGAGGAGAGGAGAGGAGAGGAGACGGCACGAGACGCGCCCCGCACCGAGCTGCCCGTCGTCGACGGGTCGATGGCTCCGACGGGCCTGATCCGATCGCCGGGCGTCACCCTGCCCGGGCGCCGCAGCCGATCGCCGGGCGTCACCCTGCCCGGGCGCCGTGAAAGGCCCGCCCGGGCAGGAGCCGGCGGCCGCCTTGGGCGGCCCGCGACGGCCGTCGCCTCAGGCCGCTCAGACCGCTCGGAGCGCTCAGACCGCCCGGACCGCTCAGACCGCCCGGACCGCTCAGACCGCTCGGAGCGCGCCGGGGCGCCGGCCGGTGAGGCGGTCGAGCGCCGCGGCGGCCGCGTCGTCGGCGGGCAGGTGGACCACAAGCCGCTGGTCGTCGTCGGTGGGCAGGTCGAGTGTCTCGTACGCCAGGCGCAGTTCACCCGTCTCCGGATGGACCACCCGCATGAGCCCGCTCGACGTCGGCAGCCCCGGGAGCGTCTCGAGCCGCCCGGCGAACTCCGCTCCGCACGAGACGGTCAACTCGTCCATCAGCGCCCCCACATGGACGTCGGTCCGGCCCGGACCCTGCTTGAGGATCGCGACCTGCTCGTCGGCGACGCGGTCCCAGTCCGGGTAGGCCGTGCGGGCCCGCGGATCGGTGAAGACGAAGCGAGCGAGGTTCGGTCGGCTGCCGTCCAGGGCTCCCAGCGGTCCGACCAGCCGCCGGTAGCCGTCCGTGTAGGCCAGGATCTCGCTCAGCCGGTTCAGCAGGACGGCGGGCGCCGGTTCCAGCCGGTCGAGCAGCGCCCGTACGGTGGGCCTGACGTCCCGGTTCGGCTCGGTCCCACCCGTGCAGCTGAAGCTCGCGTCGGCGCCCTTGGACAGGCGGTGCAGATGGACCCGCTCGCCGCTGGTGAGGCGCAGCGCGTCCGCCAGGGCGGACAGCACCTGAGTCGACGGCCGCCGGTCACGCCCCTGTTCCAGCCGGGTGAGGTACTCGACGCTGACCCCGGCGAGCGTCGCCAGCTCCGAGCGGCGCAGTCCGGGCGTGCGGCGGCGCGCCCCGGCGGGCAGTCCCACCTCGGCCGGCGTGACGGCCTCACGGCGCAGTCGCAGGAAGAGGCCCAGCTCGTTGTCGCTCACGCGCCGAACGTAGCACCCCCGTCGGGCGCGAGGGTGGCCCTGCCACTACCACTCTCCGCCCGGCCTCCCCGTCACCTCCGCCCGCCCGGCAGGGTGGGTGCACGGCCCCGCCTCGGGGGCCGGCAACCCCTCCCTTCCGTATGAGGAGCACTTTCATGTCCCGTGAGCAGCTGAACCTCGCCGTGATCGTCGGCAGTGTCCGAGAGGGCCGCTTCGGGCCCGTGGTCGCGAACTGGTTCGTCGAACAGGCCGAACGGCATGGCGAGTTCGAGGTGGATCTGATCGATCTGGCGGACCTCGACATCCCGCTGGAACTGCCGTCCGTGCCCCCGGCGATGCAGCCGGACCTGCCGCGCCCGGACGGGATGTCCGCGCTGACCCGCCGCCTTGAGGCCGCCGACGCGGTCGTCGTCGTGACGCCCGACTACAACCGCAGCTTCCCGGCCTCGTTGAAGGCCGCCATCGACTGGCACTACACGGAGTGGCAGGCCAAGCCGATCGGCTTCGTCGGGTACAGCGGTGCCAGCGGCGGCCTGCTGGCCATCGAGCAGTTGCGGCAGGTCTTCAACGAGTTGCAGGCCCACACCGTCCGCGACTACGTCTCCTTCCCCCGCTACTACCTGCTCTTCTCCCCCGACGGCAGGCTCCTCGACCCGGAAGGCCCGGAGGGCGCCGCCAAGGAGATGCTCAACCAACTGCTGTGGTGGGGCTCGGTGCTGCACGACGCGCGCCGCGACCGCCCCTCCGTCGCAAGCCGGTGACCTCGCGGAGACCGGCTACGGGGCTCCGGTCGAACGGGCCGCGTCGACTCCGTCCAGCGCTTCGGCGAGCAGGGTCGCCAGCACCGTCTTGGTGACGGCGGCGAGGTAGCCGTAGTCCAGCGTCGACGGCGCGTCGGACGTCCGGTGGTAGTGCGGGTTCCCCTCTCCCTCGTAGGCGCCGACCGTGATGTCGCTGTGTGCCTCGAAGGGCATGTAGTCGCTGGCGTAGATGGGGCCGAGTTTGACCGGCAGCGATGTGTAGGCCGCGGCGGCCTGCGCCATCACCGCGCCGAGGGCGTGCGAGGCGGCGTCGTTGCCCGGTACGGCGTTGCCGATGTCGCGCTCCACCGTCACCGAGCCGTCCGCCGGCGGCCGGCCGACCATGTCCAGATTGATGACCCGGTAGACGTCGGAGTCCGCGGCGTGGAGCTCGGCGGCGTAGGCGGTGGACCCCCACAACCCCTGTTCCTCTCCGGAGAAGGCCACGAAGCGGACCGTGGTGGAGAGGTCGACCGGGGCGAGCAGCCGGGCGACTTCGAGGACGGCCGCGACGCCGCTTCCGTTGTCGTCGGCTCCGGGGGCCCGTGCGGTCGCGTCGGCCAGGTCCTCCATCCGGCAGTCGTAGTGGGCGCACACGATGATCTCGGGTTCGCCGTCTCCGGTCCCCGGCTTGGTGCAGACGATGTTGTGCGCGCCGTGCCCGGCGTGGGACCAGGGCCGTCGATCCACGTCCGGATATCCCACCGCCGTGAACCGGTCCGATATCAGCGCGGCGGCCCCCTTGAGGTGGGGCGAGTCGGTGTGCCTCGTGTGGAACGACGCGAGTGCCTCGACCGTGTCCCGCAGGGCCACCGGAGAGACCGCTTCGACATGTGTCGCCGTGAACTCGTCCGTCGGCACGCCGGCCCCCGTGCGTTCCCGCGGCGCGACCATGACGGCCGCGCTCGGCGGTCGACGCTTGTCGGGGACGGGGAACGACCGCCCCTCGGTGCTGTCGGGTCGCCGTGACGGCCGCCCGTCGCCGTCGTGTGCGTCGTTCCGGTCGATCCGGCTACGGGGACACATCGCGCAGCCCCACGTTGTTGTCGAACCGAACGAGCCGGTCGGCGGGGACCGGTCCGCCAAGGGTCGCGGTGATCGCCGGGTCCGGGGCGCCGTGCACGACCGCCGCCAGGAACGCGTGGTCCGCCGGGCGCGGCGTCCACGCCACGGGGCCGACGCGCACCGCGCCGCCGGCCGGAACCGCCTGGTCGATCGTCAGCGCGCCGATCGACTGGAAGTGGGTCGGCCAGAGCATCCCGGAGCGGCGGTCGCACCGGAACACCTCGAGTCGGAACGCTCCGGGCGCGGCCGCGTGGGTTCCCCGGTTGTGTACGCGCACGTAGACGTGGTTCGGTCGGTCGTCGACGGGAGTCTGGTGGCCCAGTGCGGGGTCGTCGCCCGTACCGGGGTCGTCGTTGCGGACCCAGATGTCGGGAGAGGTCAGGTGGGGGCGGGCGCTCGGCAGGGCCCCGGTGTCCGTGGGGTTGTCGGCGATGTAGACGTCCACCGGCCGCCACGCCCACAGTCCCTGGCCGGTGAAGGCCTCGTCCATCACCTTGCTGAACAGCCCACCGGTGAGCGTGGTGTCCGCCGTGACGCAGCCCTGGGCCATGCTGGCGGCGTGCGCCGCGCCCGAGGAGACGTCGTCCGGCACGATGAGCAACATCTCCAGCATCGTTCTGATCATGGCGTCGGCCGCCTCGATCCGTTCGGCCGGATCGGACGAGTCGCCTCCCATTCCCAGATAGCACCGCCACAGCGCCGTGCCGAGCATCGAGTTGCGGAGATCGCGGCTGTAGGTGTTGAAGCGCTCGTCGTCGAACCGCTCGGTGCGGTCGAGCCGACGTTCCCTGCTCCACTGGTTGGTGGCGTTGTTGTCGAAGGGGAAGGTCTCGGTACGACGGTTTCCGGCGGGGTTGAACCTGTCCCGGTAGATGGCGGGCAGCGCGTCGCAGACGCTGTGCTCGTACGACCGCGACCCGCCGTGCTCCGCGCCGAGCCACTGGAACACGCCGTGGGTGTACTCGTGGACGATGACGCCGAAGTCGGCGGCGTCCGGCGCGCCGCCCTCCCCGAAGCGGATCAGCGGAGGGGTCCGTGTGCCGAGCCACTCGCTGTTGTCCCCGCCGTCGAGCGCCTGGGCGTCGACCTCGACCTTCGTCATGTTGGCGTTCAGCGTGGCGTTCCCCAGGCCGCGGAGGTAGCGCGCCGCGGAGTCGAGCCAGTAGTAGGCGTTCACGCTCAGGAAGCCGCGATTGCTGGGATACGTCGGGTAGGTGAAGCTGGGTGCGGTTTCCCGCGGCTGAGCGAAGCTGGGGGTGTCCACGTCCTCGCACCGGAACCACTGCCCGTCGAGTCGGAACTCTCCACCGTCCGCGGGAGCGATCTCGGCTTGGACGTCGTGACGGAAGGCGTCGAGCGTCGCCGCGCTGGAGCCTCCGTGCAACGTGCCGTCGTTCGACTCGGTCACCGGGTCGGGCGAGAAGACCTTGAGGGTCGCCGCCACGTATCTGCCCGCGATGGTGATCCAGAGCAGTTCGCCGGAGACGGCGTCCACGACGACGTGAAAGTGCTCGAAGGGTCCGGTGGTCTCCACGAGGAACTCCCGAACGAGGCGCAGGGCGCCGTCGGGCCGCTCACCCCGGTTCAGCAGCGCGATCGAGGCGGTGGGACAGTCGGTCTCCGGCAGGGCGGGTCTGGAATCGTCGCGGAGATAGACGAGTTCGTCCTTGATGACCTCCGCGGTGCCGTAGTCCTCTTCGAAGGCCGCGAGGGCGACCTCTCGGAGGACGTCGAGGGAGCGGGCGGCAGCCGGATCGGGCGCGCCCGTCATATCGAGCTCCCCGCCGTGGTCGACCTCGATGACGCCGGCCTGCCTCACATCGGCCACCGCCTGCACGGTGGCTCCCGACACGGGGAGGTCGTGGTGGAACTGCTGGTAGCGGATCCTCAGCGTCGCCGCGCCCTCACTCGCGTCCACCTCGCGCAGGTCGATGCGGTCGGACCTCAGCTCGCCCGTGCGCTCCGCCATGAACCGCTCGATGGCCTCCCTGGCACTCGACGCGCGTGCCAGCGTGGCTCCGGGATCGACATACCTTCGGAGCACACCGTCGTCATCGGTGTGCTCCCCCGCGTCGGGAACGATCCGCAGCGGCTTGTCGGCTTCGGGGCCCGGCTGGTTCCGCTGCTGAACGCCGTGATCCTGGGCCATGGTGATGCCCTCCTCAACCCGCGTGGAGGGGAGATTCTCGTCATGAACGCGGCTGGTATGGCTGGCGCGGCCGGGGCGGGCCGGCCCGCGGCCGCCCGAGCGCCCCGAAGAGACCGCTCACAGAAGCGCAATACGCCCATAAGCATGGTAACGCGACGCGGGTCAACTGGCGCTCCAGGCGCGCCAGGTCGACGTGTCCGTACGTCGATGGAGTGACCTCGCGGCGCTGTCGACGCCCTGTCGTGTGCTCGGGTTGACGACAATGCCGCGTCGGACAGCACACGACGGCCGGGAGGGGTACCGGTGACACGACAAGCCAGGGGATCAGGCGGTGTGCCTCCCCAGCGCGGTCGGCGTAACCGCTGGCGGGAGGCGCGCCAGCGCGGGGCGGTGTGGATGCTGGCGGCCGCGGCGGTGCTCTACAACGCCTGGATCCTGGAGGTCGTCGTGCCGACCTACCTGGACTCCCGGCACTCCTACGTCAGTGAGCTGTACGCCGCCGATCAGCCCTACCGGTGGCTGTTCGGCAACCTGGAGCTGGTGTGCGCGGCGCTGATCTGCGTCGCGGCACTCGTCTGCCGCGATCTCTTCGGCCGCCATGCGGCCGCCGGCGCCGGGTGGTGGGCGCTGGCCGGCTTCGGGGCGGCCTCGGTCGCCGACGTGCTCCTCCCGATGTCCTGCGCCCCCTCCGTGCGGCCCGACTGCCAGCCGTTGCACCCCTGGCACACCCTCACCAGCGCGCTGGTGCACCTCTGCCTGTTCGCGTCGCTGGCCCTGCTCAGCTGGTGGTCGCCGCGGCACGCGAGCCGGCCCGGGGCCGCGCACATCGCCTGGTGGGGGCCGCGACTGCTGGTCTGTGCGCTGGTGTCGTCGCTGCTCACCGTCGGCCCGCTGCTGGGCCACCCCGGCTGGCACGGCGTCCCGCAGCGCGCCCATCTGCTGGTGGTCGGCGCCTGGCTGCTGCTGTTGGCCTACGCCGCCCACACCGCGCTCCAGGCCCCAGCCCCGGCCGTACGCACTCCCGTCACGGCCCATGGCACCGTGTCCCGCGTCCACGCCCCGCCACGATCGGCGCACGATCGAACCGCCACCCGCAACCGCTGACCCGAGCCGGGGTCGGGGGCTTGGCGCGGGGCCGGCGCGGGCCACGGGCCGGGGCCGGGAACCCGAGGCCCGGTGCCCGGTGCACGGGCCCTACGCGCCGGGTTCGGGCCCGAAGCCCGGGGCGCAGGGTGAGCCCCGGGCCAGGGTGAGCCCGGGCCAGGGTGAGCCGGGCCTACGGTGAGAGGAGCGTCGTGGCAGCCGTCGCCCTGTCCGCCCTGCTGGCCGTCCTGACCGCGGCGGCGAACGCGACCGCCACCGTGCTCCAGCGGGTCGCCGCCCTGACGGTGCCTCCGGGCCAGACGTTCAGCCTCCGCGGCGTCCGGCGCCTGCTGCGCAGCCCGGCCTGGAGCGCCAGCATCGCGGTGATCGTGCTGGCCGCCGGCGGGCAGGCGACGGCCCTCGCCCTGGGCTCCCTCACCCTCGTCCAGCCCATCCTCGTCGCCGAACTGCCCCTCACCCTGATCATCGCCCGTGTCTTCATCGGCACTCCGATGCCCCGCGGCGGCTGGCGGGCCTGCGCTCTCACCGCTGTGGGGCTGGCCCTCGCCCTCACCGCGGCCGCGCCGGCCGAGGGAGACCGCCCCGTCACCGCCGCCACATGGACGATCACCCTCATCGGCACCGGCGCGGCCATCGCCCTCTGCACGGCCGGCGCGCTGCGCCGACGCCACGGCCCGACCCGCGCCGCCCTCTTCGCCACGGCCTCCGCCATCAGCTACGCCCTGACGGCCGCCCTGATGAAGGAGTCCACCCACCGCTTCGGCGAGGCCGGCGCCCCGGGGCTGCTGACGGCCTGGCAGACGTACGGCTGTGTCCTGGCGGGCGCCGCGGCGCTGTTCCTGCTCGCCAACGCGATGGGCTCCGGCCCGCTCATCGCCGCGCAACCCGCCCTGACCCTGGGCGAGGCGGGATTCAGCCTCCTGCTCGGCGCGGTCCTCTTCGGAGACCGCGTTCGCACCGGATGGTGGATCCTGCCCGAAGCCGCGGGCACCGCCCTCACCGCCGTCGGCGTCCTCTTCCTGGCACGCCTGAGCGACGAGCACCCCTGACCGCCGGCCGGAGCGCTCCGCCCCGGGGCCGTGGATCCCCCTGCCGGCCGCCCACAGGGCGTGCACCGGCGGCTGATAGGCGATGCGACTCATGGGGTAGGCCACACCATATGACCCAATTCGGATACACCGTGATGACCGAGCAGGCGAGTCCGGTCGACCTGGTGGCCCACGCCGTCCGGGCCGAGGAGAGCGGTTTCGACTTCGCCGTGGCCTCGGACCACTACTTTCCCTGGCTCGACACCCAGGGCCACTCGCCCTACGTGTGGGCCGTGCTGGGAGCGGTCGCCCAGGCGACGTCACGGCTGCCGCTGATGACCTGTGTGACCTGCCCGACCTTCCGCTACCACCCGGCGGTCGTGGCGCAGAAGGCCGCCACCGTCCAGTTGTTGTCCGGCGGACGCTTCCGACTCGGCCTCGGGTCGGGGGAGAACCTGAACGAGCACATCGTGGGCGGTGGCTGGCCACCCGCCGACGTGCGATTGGACCGGCTCGACGAGGCCGTCCAGATCATCCGCGCGTTGTTCCAGGGCGGTCACGTCAACCACCGCGGCGAACACTTCCAGGTGGAGTCGGCGAAGCTGTGGGACCTGCCGGACCCGCCGCCTCCCATCGGGATCGCGGTCTCCGGCGAGAGGTCGTGCGCGCTCGCCGGTCGCCTGGCCGATCTGGTGATCGCGGTCGAGCCGCAGGCGGAGCTGCTCCACGCGTTCGACCGGCACGGCGGCACCGGCAAGCCGCGCGTCGGGCAGTTGCCCGTGTGTTACGACCGCGACCGCGAGGCGGCGGTGCGGCGGGCGCACGAGCAGTTCCGCTGGTTCGGCGGCGGCTGGAAGGTCAACGCGGAGCTGCCCGGACCGTCCGCCTTCGCCGCCGCCACCGAGTACGTCCGCGAGCAGGACGTGGCGGAGTCCATCCCCTGCGGGGACGACGTCGGCCGCTTCGTGGACGCGGTCAGGCCCTACCTCGAGGCCGGCTTCACCGAGATCGCCCTGGTGCAGATCGGCGGCGCCTCCCAGCTCCCCTTCCTGGAGTGGGCGGAGAAGGAGCTGCTCCCGGCGCTGCGCGCGCTGTGACATACGGGCACTCTTGCGACGGGAACGCCGGGAGCAGAGGGTGGATACGTGACAGACACCCCCGTGTTCCTGGAAGGGGATGCGACATGATCAGGCTGAAGGGGCGCGCCAAGCGGGGGAAGGGCGAGCCCGAGGAGAGCGTCGGCAAGGCCGCGCGCGACGAGTCCCCGGAGGGACGGGGCCGCGAGGAGCAGGCCCGCGAGGGGGCGAACGTGGCTGCCGAGGAGGCGGCGAAGCTCGCCCGTGGGGAGCGTCCGGACCAGAGCTCCGGGCACATGTAGCGAGCAGGACAGCTCCGGGCACGTGGAGCGAGCGCGACGGGAAGTGCGGCGCGGCCGGCATGTGCGCGCCCGTGTGGAGGGCGGGCTCCGGCGCACGACACACGCCCGCCGAGGGCCGACGACCGCGCAACGAGCGGGCCGCGTCGACCGTGCGGCCCGCTCGGACGCCGGGCAGGTCGTGCGGTCCACGCGGACGGGTGCCGCGCCACCCAGGTCGTGTCGGCTGACCGCCCGCTGTCCGGCGGATCGTGTGATTGATCGTGTACCGGAGCGCCTGATCGCCTACCGGAGCGCTACCGACCTCGCCGACGGGTCTCAGTGGGCGTAGACCTTCTCCACGAACTCGGCGATCTGCTCTTCGCTGAGGTTCTGCGCCAGGTCCGCCTCGGTGATGATGCCGACGAGGCGCTTGTTCTCGATGACCGGCAGTCGTTTGATGCGGTGGCTCTCCATCTCGTTCAGGACCTCTTCGACGTCGGCGTTGGCGTCGATCCAGCGGGGGGTGCCCTCACAGAGGTCGCCCGCGGTGAGCTCGGAGGGCGACCGTGCGTCCGCCACGCACTTCACGACGATGTCGCGGTCGGTGACGATGCCGCACAGCCGCTCGTTCTCGTCGGCCACCGGCAGGGCGCCCACGTCCAGGTCCCGCATCTTCTGAGCCGCGTCGGTGAGCGTGGTGTCGCGGGGTATCCACGCCGCACCCGAGTGCATGATGTCCTTCGCCAGGGTCATGATCTGCCTCCCTCACAGTGAGGTCGCGTGTGGTGGCACTCTTCATCGTCACCTTCCCGACGGCTTCCCGCGATCGGAACACCATCCCTGCCTTCGACGTCCGTCTCGCCGCCGGCCGGCCGCCCATGGGCATGCGGCCGCCGACATACGCGACCGACCGCGGGGAGCGCGTTTGCGACCGGTGCCGCGGAACGTGAAACTGGAAGCCCGTGCGGGGAGTTGCCCCTCATGACGCCCCTGCGGGCACAAGCCGCCTACCGGCTCCGGAAGGAGGCATCATGAGGGCTCTGACATGGCACGGCCGCCGCGATGTGCGCGTGGACACCGTGCCGGATCCATCGATCGAGGAGCCGACGGACGCCATCGTGAGGATCACCTCCAGTGGCATCTGCGGCTCCGATCTGCATCTCTACGAGGTGCTCGGCCCGTTCCTCGAAGAGGGCGACATCCTCGGGCACGAGCCGATGGGCGTCGTGGAGACGGTGGGCTCCCAGGTGACCGAGCTGAGCGCCGGCGACCGCGTCGTGGTCCCGTTCAACATCTCCTGCGGCACCTGCTACATGTGCGAGGCCGGCCTGCAATCCCAGTGCGAGACCACGCAGGTCCGGCAGCGCGGCATGGGCGCGTCCCTCTTCGGCTACACCAAGCTCTACGGCGAGGTGCCCGGCGGGCAGGCCGAGTACCTGCGGGTGCCCTTCGCGAACACCCTGCCGATCAAGGTGCCGGAGGGCCCGCCGGACGAGCGGTTCGTCTACCTCTCCGATGTGCTGCCCACCGCCTGGCAGGCCGTGGAGTACGCGGCCGTCCCGCCCGGCGGCAGCCTGGCCGTGCTCGGCCTCGGTCCCATCGGCGACATGGCGTGCCGGGTGGCGCTGCACCGCGGCGCCGGGAAGGTCTTCGGGGTCGACCTCGTCCCCGAGCGGCTGGAGCGGGCCGCCGCACGCGGTGTGCGGGTGGTGGACCTCCGCGAGCACGAGTCCGACGTGGGCGACGTCATCCGCGAGATGACGGACGGCCGCGGGCCGGACTCGGTCATCGACGCGGTGGGCCTGGAGGCCCATGGCGCGCCGGCGGCGGCGCTGGCCCAGCGGCTGGCCGGCATGCTGCCGGGCACGATGGCCGAGAAGGTCATGACCCGGGCCGGCGTGGACCGTCTGGCGGCGCTCCTGACCGCCATCGACGTGGTGCGCCGCGGTGGCACCATCTCGCTGAGCGGGGTCTACGGCGGCATGACCGACCCGCTTCCGCTGATGACCATGTTCGACAAGCAGATCCAGCTGCGGATGGGCCAGGCCAACGTCCGGCACTGGGTGGACGACATCATGCCGCTGCTGGCCGACGGCGACCCGCTGGGCGTGGAGGGCTTCGCGACCCACAAGGTGTCCCTGGAGGACGCGCCCTGGGCGTACCGGGCCTTCCAGGCCAAGGAGGACGGCATGGTGAAGGTCCTCCTCCAGCCCTGAGGCGCGCCCCTCGACGCCCCGAGGGCGCCTGCCACCTCGACCGCTCGCGGGGATCGCTCACGGTCACGGCTCGGCTCGACTCGGCTCGGCTCGGCTCGTACGCGGGGGTCAGCTCGCATATCCGCGCCGCGCCCGGCGCCCCGTCACGGGCCGGGCCGGGCCGGCTTGCGGCCGCTCGGCCGCTCGGCACAGTGGGTCGCCCGCGCCCGTCCGTGAGCCGCCGTCAGTTCGGCTGCTCTCTCGGGGTGGTGTGCCGGGCGCTGTCCTCGACGCCCGGGTCGGGCGCTATCGGAAGGCCGGCAGATTGCGCGCGACCCACTCTCCGAAGGGCCTGGCCGGGCGGCGCAGGACGCGCTCCACGTCGGGGCTGGTCTCCCGCTCGGCGGGGAGCGGGAGCCCGAGAACGTCCAGGGTGCCGTCGATGACCTCCTCCGGCATGAACCGCGCCATGTGGGCGTGGGCGTCCTCGCGCGACAGTTCCACGAAGGTCACCTTCTCGCCCAGGGCGTCGGAGACCACCGCGGCCTGCCCACGCGGGCTGATCGCCTCGGGTCCGGTCAGCTCGTACGTACGGCCCGCGTGGCCGTCCTCGCGCAGCGCGGCCGCGGCGACCGCCGCGATGTCCGCGGGGTCGACGACGGGCAGCGCCACATCGCCGAACGGGGCGAAGATCATGCGCTGGGTGCGGACCGACTCGGCCCAGGCGAAGGCGTTGGAGGCGAAGCCGCCCGGTCGCAGGATGGTGACGTCCAACCCGGACGCCCGCACGGCCGCCTCGAACTCGCGCAGACGGGCGTGGGAGAGAGCCTCGGGGCGGGTGGAGTTGAGCTGCGAGGAGAGCAGCACGAGCCGCTTGACCCCGGCGTCCGCGGCCGCGTCCACCAGGGCGGTGGGGCTCTCCCCGTGGCTGTTGAGCTCGCCTCCCAGCAGGATGAAGAAGGCGTCGGCGCCTTCGAGGACCGGCCGCATGCTCAGCGAGTCCCCGACGTCGGCCTGGGCGTGTCGGACGCCGGTCGGAAGTCCCGTGCGCCGCGGACGCCGCGAGACGGCCACGACCTCCTCGCCCGCCTCGGCCAGCAGCGGCACCAGCGTCTGCCCGACATTGCCGGTCGCACCCGTCACCACGATCATCACGAACCCCCTGAGTTAGTTAGTTGACTGACTTAGAACGACCGTAACACACCCCGATGGCGCTGCCTATAGTTGGTTGGGTGACTGACTCACCGAAGCCACGGGCGCGAGCGGCCGACAAGCGCCGACGGCTCACCACCGCGGCCGCCCGGGTCCTCCATGAGCAGGGCGTCGAACGGACCACCCTCGCCGACATCGCGCGCGTGGCCGACGTCCCCGTGGGAAACGTCTACTACTACTTCAAGACGAAGGACGAGTTGGTCCAGGCCGCCCTCTCCGAGCACAGTGCCAACCTGGAGGAACTCACCCGCGAGCTGGACCGGTTGCCCAACCCGCGTGACCGCCTCAAGGCCCTGATCGTGGCCTGGGTCGACCAGCGGGACATCGCCGCCCGCTACGGCTGCCCCACCGGCACCCTGGCCGTCGAACTCGACAAGCGCGCGGACGGGACCCTCGACGCCGAGGTCGGCACGGTGATCCGGCGGCTGCTGGACTGGGCCGGGGACCAGTTCCGCGCCCTGGGCCTGCCCGATCCCGAGGACCTCGCCGTCACCCTCGTCTCCGCCTACCAGGGCATGTCGCTCCTGGCCAACGCCCTGCGCGACCCGGACATCATGATCCGCGAGGGAGCCCGCCTGGCCCGCTGGCTCGACTCCCTCCGAGCCCCCTGACCCGACCCGGTGACCCGGCTCTTCCGCGCCGCCCTGCCGCTCCCCCGGATGGGGCGGATCCTGCGGGCCGAGCGGGTGGAAGATGACGCGACGGCCGGCGACGACCTCCCGCCAACGGGAATGCGATCGAACGTGAGAGCTTTCGTTCTCCGGAGGGTCGGTGAGGTCGGCGTCATCGACAAGCCGATCCCCGAACCCGGCCCCAATGACGTGGTCGTGCGCACCACGGCGGCCATGGTGTGCACCACCGATGTGCACACCATGAGAGGCGCGATTCCGGTCGCCCCGAATGTGACGCTGGGGCATGAGGCGGTCGGTGTCGTCCATGCGCTGGGCTCGGCCGTCGAGGGACTGGTCGAGGGCCAGCGCGTCGCGGCGGCCGGGATCACGCCCTGCTTCCAGTGCGACTCCTGCCAGCGCGGGTTCTCCTCGCAGTGCCACGGGCGGATGCTGGGAGGGGCCAGATTCACCGTTCAGGGGGACGGGAACCTGGCCGAGTACTTTCTCGTCAACAACGCCCAGGCCAACCTCGCGCCGATTCCCGAAACGCTCTCCGACCACCTCGCGTTGTACGCCACCGACATGCTCTCCACGGGGTTCGTCGCCGCCGAACACGCGGAGCTCGAACTGGGCGAGACCGTCGCGATCTTCGCCCAAGGCGCGGTGGGGCTGTCGGCGACGATCGGCTGCCGGCTGCGCGGCGCGGGCTTCGTGATCGCCGTCGAGTCGATTCCCGCCCGCCAGGAACTCGCCCGCCGTTTCGGCGCCGACGTGGTCGTCGACCACACGCGGTGCGATCCGGTTCGACGGATCCTTGAGCTGACGGACGGCCAGGGGGTCGATGCCGCCATCGAGGCGCTGGGCACCCCGCAGACCTGGGAGGCGACCTTCCGGGTCACCAAGCCGGGAGGTCGCATCTCCAATGTCGGCTACCACGGGGAGGTGCCCGAGCCGCTCAGGATCCCCCTGGAGCCGTTCGGCTACGGCATGTCGGACAAGCAGATCTACGGTGGGTTCAACCGCGGAGGCCGCGGGTGGCTTCGGCGGATCTTCCGGCTGCTGGAGACGGGGAAGGTCGATCCCACGCCGATGACCACGCACGAGTTCAGCTTCGACGAGATCGAACGGGCCTTCCAGATGATGGCGTCGAAGCACGGCGGAATCATCAAGCCGCTGATTCGCTTCGACGCGGCCCGGGCGTAGGCACAAGCGTACCCATAGGCGTAGGCACTGGCGTAAGCACAGACGTAGGCACAGGCGTAGGTACTCGTCCTCTTCTTCTCCCCCATGCGGCACATTCCCCGGTGCGGCGAAGGTCACCCGGTGTCCCCCGCGCGGATCGGGTACGCGCATCTCCTGCCGTACCAGCTCTCCCGCCGCATCGACGGACGGCACGGAGGAGCGCCCCACCGTGCCGGGTGGGCCGACAGGAAGGATGGACCCGCTTATGGAGGACGTGCTGCGTCCGCTCATCGTCGGCGGCGTCTCGGTCGCGATCACCCTGATCGTCGGCTGGGCGGCCGACCGTCTGCTGCGCCGGGCCGACGCCCGGCACCCCGAGACGCCGCTGTGGGGGCTGCTGCGCCGCTGTGGGCCGCCGCTGCGGGCCGTGGTCTGCTCGGCGGTGCTGCGCGGCTCGTACGACAAGGCGCGCGTCGCCCAGGACCACGCCGTGGGCATCAGCCGGGCCCTGACCCTGGTGCTGATCGCCGCCACCGCCTGGCTCGCGGTGCGTGTCTCGGCGGCCGTGGTGGAGTCCACGTACTCCCGCTACGCGGCCGGTGCCCGTGATCCGGCCCGGGTGCGCCGGGTGCGGACGCAGGTGACGTTGATCCAGCGGGTGGTGACCGCCGTGGTCGGGGTGGTGGCCGGGTCGGCCATGCTGCTGACCTTTCCCCCGATGCGCGCCATCGGCACGTCCATGCTGGCCTCCGCCGGGATCGTCGGCATCGTCGCCGGAATCGCCGCCCAGACCACGCTCGGAAACATGTTCGCCGGGCTGTCGATCGCGTTCGGCGACATGGTGCGGATCGGTGACACGGTGGTGGTGGACGGCGAGTGGGGCACCGTCGAGGAGATCACCCTGACCTTCCTGTCCGTGCGGACCTGGGACGAGCGGCGGATCACCATGCCGGTGTCGTACTTCACCAGCAAGCCCTTCGAGAACTGGTCTCGGGGCGGCACACGCAAGACCGGCACGGTCTTCCTCCACCTCGACCACGCCGCGCCCGTCGAGGCGATGCGCGAGAAGCTCCACGAGATCGTCCGCGCCTCCGAGGCATGGGACGGCCGAGACTGGGGGCTCGCCGTCACCGACACCACGCCCAGCACCATCCAGGTGCGCGCGCTGGTCACGGCGAGGGACGCCGACGACGCCTGGAACCTGCGCTGCGAGGTGCGGGAGGAGCTGATCCGCTGGCTGCGCCGGGAGCACCCGTACGCCCTGCCACGCCTCGCCACGGCGCCCGCTCCCCGCCGGGCGGCGGTGGAGCCCGCTTCCCAGCGGGTCGACGCCTCCCGGCGGGCTGAGGCTTCCCAGCGGGCCGACGCTTCCCGGGCCGACGCGAAGGCCGCGCCCGCTTCCCGGCGGGCCGAGGCGGAGTCCTCACCCGCCGAACCGGCGTAGTCCAGGCGCCCGCGCCGGGCGGGACCGCTCGCGAGCCATGTGCGGCGGCCCCGTCGTGCGCCGGGGACCCGGTGCTCCCGGCGGGCTCCCCGGCCTCAGGCCACCGCCCTTTGGGCGGTGTGCCAGGGCACGAAGGCGTTCGTCAGCCCGGCGAGGGCGGTACGCAGCTCGGGGTGGTGGCGCAGCAGCACGGTGACCATGGTGTTGTCGTCGATCCAGGCCATGCCGGCCGTGGAGTACACCTCGGGGGTGTAGTACTCGGTGAAGAAGCGGTCGCTGTTCAGCCGGCGTGAGGCCATCAGGACGAAGATGCGGAACGCGGTGTCGCTGAAGGCGAATCCGGCGGGGAGTGCCTCCGCGTACATCCCCACCGTCAGGTCGACCTGTTCGATGTCGCCGTCGTAGAGCCGCTCGATCTCCTCGGCCCACGCCGGGTTGTCCGTCAGTTCCTCGAAGCTCTCGGCCGGCTTCAGCCTCAGCAGCCTCCGGAACTCGTTGTAGCGGGGGACGCCCAGCTCCCTGGTGCGCAGGATGTCGGTGGCGGCGAGGTCCTGCAGATGCCCGTCCGGGCGCTCGAACTCCTGGAGGAACCTCGGGAAGTTGTGCAGGGTGACCAGTCCGGGGTGAAGCGTGCCGAAGCTGTAGAGCAGGTCGGCCGTGGACGTGGTCTCCAGGACCTTCAGCGCCGAGGGGCCGGCGAGGTCGCGGAGGGTGCAGTGGCGCAGCGTGGAGTCGTCGGAGGCGGAGCGCAGGTGCCACTCGTCGCGGATGAGCGGATGCATGCGGTAGACGGCCACGAACTCCTCGGTGAGGGAGTAGGGGACGCCGTAGTGGTCCGTCCCGCCGCCGGCGATGCCGCTGACGACCTCGCTCCCGCTGATCCGTCCGAAGAGCTTGTGGACGCGCTCGCCGGCGAGACCCCACCAGTTGGCGCGCAGGGCCGTGACGGTGGTGGGGTGGCTGATCACCGCTGGGGTCCACTCCACGGTGTGGATCTTTGCGAGGAGCGCGGCGTTGACGAGCCGGGCGCGCTGGAACAGCTCCTCGTCGCCCCAGGAGGGGTACGCGGCGTGCAGGTGGTCGCAGATCGCGTTGTGCTCCCGGGCGAACAGGTCGTGCATCATGGCGAGGCCCAGCCAGAAGCCGGGAACCCGCGAGGGGTCGCGGGAGGGGTCCGAGGGGACCGGGGTCCGTTCGCCGTCCCACAGGTGCAGCCTGCCCAGCTCGCCGGTGCGCATCCGGCGCTGCTCCGCCTCGTTCGTCCCGTAGATCTGCGACGCGTCCCACCAGTGGGAGGAGACGTTGACACGGGTGTCGGGCGTCCCGGCGGGCGCCTGCGGGTCCCGGGTCGGGTCGTCCGGGGTCCGCATGATGCGCATCGGGCGCTCCGGCCATGGGTCGTCCTCCACCAGGGGCACCTCCCAGGGCCGCTCCGTGGGGCTCGTCCCGTGGCTGAACCAGTCACGAATCATGAACTGCAACCAGGCGGCGACCAGCGAGTTGACCGATTCGGCGGGGATCAGCTCGTCGCGGGTGAGCAGGGCCCGGCTGACCTCTCGGGGGTTCGGGCTGGAGAGCACGGCCTCGGGGGTGGTCGGCGCGACCCTGTCCAGCGGGATGTTCCGTCCGAAGCGGGTGCCCGCCATGCCCATGCGCGGATCGTCGAGATCGTTGTGGCTGCCGTCGGCGGTCCGGTCGACCCGGTGGCTCTCGGACGGCGGCGCGGGATCGGGGAGGTCGACGGACGGCAGCAGGCCGGTGTCGTGGAGGTTCTTCTGCCGGAGCCTGACCCGCAGGCCGAGGAGCGTCAGCAGGCCGAGAACCACCGGCAGTCTGTCCCAGCCGATGCGCCGGTCGACGAGGGCGGCGGCCTCGGTGACGATCCGCCAGGGCAGGGAGGTCCGGTATCCGGATCCGGTGCCTCGTGTGACACGTCGTCGCGTGCTGCTCATCGCGGTACTCCTTCTTTCACTCCTTCGTCCACTCCTTCTCCGACGCGCCCTCCGTCGAGCGCGGAGACGGAACCAGGTGGCGAGCACGTGGGGAGACGGAAACCATGTGGGCGAAGAGCGCGACGGAAACCCTCGCGGATCGCCTGGCAGAGGAGCGAACCCCCGAAAACACCCCCAACAGCACACTAGGCCGATGGCTGCCCGCTCGCACATCGAGGCCATGACCGGGGCGGCGACGCGCGTCGAGCCCGCGAGCCGGCGGCCCCGCGGCGGACCGCGGGGCTCGCTTCACACGACGGTCGGTACGTCAGCTCCGGTTCACCCTCCCCGTCCGTACCGCACCCGCGCTGGCCGCCACCACCAGGGCGATCGCCAGGCACTGCGAGGCCGACAGCGTCTGTCCCAGCACCAGGAAGCCGGCCAGCGCCGCGACGGCCGGGGCCAGGCTCATCAGGACCGCGAAGGTCGACGCGGGCAGGCGACGCAGAGCCAGCAGCTCCAGCGTGTACGGCAGCCCCGACGACAGCAGCGCCACGGCCAGCCCGAGACCCAGCACCTCCGGCTCCAGCAGCGTGGTGCCCGCGGAGCCGACACCCAGCGGCAGGCTCACCAGCGCCGCCACCCCCATCGCCAGGGCCAGCCCGTCCAGCCGCGGAAAGCGGGCGCCGGCCCGGGAGTTGCAGACGATGTACGCCGCGCACATGACGCCCGCGCCGAGTGCGAAGCCGGCGCCCGCCGGGTTGAGCTGGTCGAAGCCGTCCTGCCCGAGCAGGAAGACGCCGGCGAGCGCCAGCCCGGCCCAGGCCAGGCTCACCGCCCGGCGCGCGGTGGCGACGGACAGCAGGAGCGGGCCGAGCACCTCCAGGGTCACCGCCGGGCCGAGCGGGATCCGGTCGATCGCCTGGTAGAAGAGGATGTTCATGCCGCCGAGGGCCAGCCCGAAGGCGCCGACGACGGCCCAGTCGGCACGGCTGTGGCCGCGCAGCCGGGGGCGGCACACGGCCAGCAGCAGCACGGCCGCGATCGTCACCCGCAGCGCCACCACTCCGAGGGCCTCGACGCGCGGGAAGAGCAGCGCGGCGACCGCCGAGCCGAACTGCACCGACAGGGTGCCGGCCAGCATCAGCCCGATGCCGGTGAGGCTGCCGACGCTGGCGGGCGCGGTTGACCTCTGGATACGAACGGCCGTCGACGTGCCCCGCGCCGCCGGTGCGCCCTGCGCGGTCGCGGTCGCCGCTCCCGCGGGCGCCGCCTGGGTCCTCATCTGTGTCATGCCTCCACGCTAGGAAGTCGCCGACTCCGCGTGAAATGCCGACTGACGCGCGATTATGCTTGCCAGGCATGACCATGGAGCTGCGTCATCTGCGGGCCTTCCTCGCCATCGCCGAGGAGGGCACGATCACGCACGCCGCGGCTCGGCTGCACACCGGCCAGCCCGCCCTCTCCCGTACGCTGCGCCAGTTGGAGAGTCATCTCGGGGTACGGCTGGTCGACCGCTCCACGCACCACCTGGAGCTCACTGAGGCGGGCCGGACGTTCCGCGACAAGGCCGCCGCGGCGTTGGCCGCCGTGGACGCGGCCCTCGACCCCCGCTCACTGACGGCCCCGCCGCTGCGCCTCGGGCACCCCTGGGCGGCGCTCGGGGGACACACCATCCCGCTGCTGCGCCGCTGGGACGAGGAGCACCCCAACGTGCCGTTGGAGCTGCGCCGCATCGACGACCGGGCGGCCGGGCTCACCCAGGGCAAGGTCGACGTCGCGCTGCTGCGCGGAGAGGTGACGGCGCCGGGTCTGGTCACGGAGCCGCTGCTGGAGGAGGAGCGGGTGGCCGTGGTGCCCGCGGGCAGCGAGCTCGCCGACCGCGCCACCCTCACGCTGGCGGACCTCGCGGCGTGGCCCATCGCCCTGAACACGGTGGCGGGCACGACCACGTTGGACCTCTGGCCCACCGCCGCACGCCCCACCACGACCCTGGAGGTCACCAACACGGACGAGTGGCTGACGGCCATCGCCGTGGGGCGGGCCGTGGGCATCTCCACCTCGGCGACGCCCCGTCTGCACACCCACCCCTCGATCGCCTACCGTCCGCTGACCGACGCCCCGCCGGTGCCGGTGCTCCTGGCCTGGCAGCGCGGCACCCCGGCCCACCCGGCGATCCCCGCTCTGGTCCGCCTGGCCCGCGAGGTCGTGGCGAACCGTTAGTGCTGTGACCACGAGCCTTCGCCGGGTTGCTGGGCCGGTGATCAAAAGGAGGGGTGTCTCCTTCCGGTCGCGGTACGGTCCTGCCATGTCCAGATCAGCCGATATCGGCCTCTCTCAGCCCCCCGTCACCGCCGATGACCTCGACCTTGCCGTGCAGCTCGCTGTGACGGTCCTTCGCGAGGCGCCCCCAGCCGCTTGGGAAGGCAAGGCCGGTACGCTGGAATGGGACTGCTGGGAAACCGTCGAGCACCTCAGCGACGACCTCTTCGCCTACGCTGCGCAACTGGGCCCCAAAGCACCCCCCTTGGATGGCGAGGTGCCCTTCGTGTGGGAGAGCCGACGGCCCGGCGGCCCAGCGAACGTCGTTCACGCGAACCGCAAGGCGGGGCCCGCCGGCCTGCTGCAGGTCCTGGAAGCGAGCGGCGCGCTGCTGGTCGCCATGGTGCGCACGACGCCTCCGCAGACCCGCGCTCACCACGTCTTCGGCGTCTCGGACCCCGAGGGCTTCGCCGCGATGGGGATCGTGGAGACCCTGGTGCACACGCACGACCTGGCCCACGGGCTCGGTCTCGCATGGAGCCCGCCTGCCGATCTGTGCTCTCGGGTGCTCGCCCGGCTGTTTCCGGACGCGCCGTCGTCCACGGATCCCTGGCCCACCCTCTTGTGGGCCACCGGACGCGCCGAACTACCCGGACACCCTCGTCTCGCCACATGGCGCTGGGACGGCACGCCCCGGACATAGGCTCAGGCGTCTCCGCCGCAAAGGGGAGGTTCGGTCGAGCCTCTTACGGCGCAAGGCCGCGTGACGTGCGGGGCCGAGCCTCGTTCACGGCGTGGAAGATCACTGACTGGCCACCTGTGCCCAGGAAGGAACGATGATGCGTCTTCGCCATCCTCTTGCCGTCGCTCTCGGCGGACTGACCCTCGCCGTCACCATGGCGGGTTCGGCCGTCGCCGCGACCGGGACGTTCCACTGGTTCGGCCCCGAGGGGCAGCCGTACTACGTCGAGAACCTGCCGGACAACCGATGCCTCGACATGTCTCAGGAGGCCCGCGGCGCGCAGAACCGGACGAGCGGGCCGGTGGTCGTCTACGCGCAGAAGCAGTGCAAGGGCCAGGCGACCCGGCTCGCCCCCGGAAAGTCGGCACCTGCCGACGCGCCCTTCGCCAGCCTCCGTCTGAGCCCGCGCTAGGCGGTCCACGGCGGTCGCGGTCCGCGCTCCCGGATCGGGGCGTGAACGGTCGGGTCGGGTTCGGCGGCGCACGCGGACCGACCCGACCCGGGCCAGCCCGGCCCGGCCCGGCCCGGCCCGGTGCTGAGATATGTCCCGGCTGCCGGGATCGAGCACCGGTGGGACCGCTGGGCGAGTGACGGCTCGCCCTGGCCCCCAGCCAGTGGTGGACGGAGAAGTCGCCCTTCTCCAGGGTCTCCAGCGCCCCCTCGGACCACGGTCACGCCAATGCGCGGAAGCCGCCCTGGTGGAAGACGAGTGGGCCGGCGTCCGCGCGGTGGGCGAACTCCTCGACGCGGCCGAGGAAGAGCACGTGGTCTCCCCCGTCGTACTCCGCCCACGGCGAGCAGGCGAGGGTGGCCAGCGAGCCGGCGAGGCGGGGGGCGAGTCCGGGGGCCGAGGGCTCCCAGTGGGGGGTCACCGGGGCGGGGGCGCGGCCCGCGAAGTGGAGGGCGAGGTCGTGCTGCGCCTCGTGGAGCACGTTCACGGTGAAGGGTCGGCCACCGAGGTGGCGGGCCGCCTTGCTGTCCCGGTGGAGGGAGACGAGTACCAGCGCCGGGTCCAGCGACACCGCGGTGAAGGCGTTGACGGTGGCGCCGTGCGGGACGCCACCGGCGTCACAGGTGACGACTGTGACACCGGTGGCGAAGTGCCCGAGGCACGTCCGCAGGCGGCGCGGATCGATCGACACGGTCACGTCCAGCCCCGGGCGGGCCGGTCGAACCAGACATGGGCGTGGCCGGTGCCGATGCCGTTCTCGTAGCCGCCGTAGCGGCGGCCGGGAGCGGCGCACCGCGGCCCGCCGACCGCGCCGGCCAGCATCAGGTAGTGCCCGAACCGCGCCTCGGGGGCGAACGGTCGGTACTCGGGCATCGTCTCGATCACCCGGTCGTGCCGCCCCGCCTCCAGCCAGGCGATCCGCTGCTCGTCGGCCTCCCGTGCCTCGGGGGTGACGATGTGCGCGGGGTCGCCCGCCATCCGGTTCCGCAGCTCGGCCAGCGGCCAGAAGCGGTGCGAGAGGCCGCCGGAGGCGAGCAGCAGCACCTTGCGGTCGAGGCCGCCGATCGCCTCGCCGAGGATCTCGCCGATGCGGAGGAAGTCCTCGGTGGTGGCCGTCTGGCAGACGGAGACCGAGACCCAGGGCGTGTCCGCCCGCCCGAGGTAGGTCCAGAGGTTGAGCGTCGCGTAGTGGATCGGCAGATACGGATCGTCGTTCGCCTGGAACCACACCTTCCGTTCCGCCGCCAGGGCGGCGACCGCCTGGGCCAACTCGGGGTCTCCGGCCAGGTCGTACGGCAGCCGGCTGATCGCGGCCGGCATCTCGTCGGAGGTGAACAGGCCCTCGCGGCGTGGATGGGCGGTGATCACCGCCTCGGTCGTCGTCGCCCAGTGCGAGTCGAAGACCACCACCGTGTCGTGGTCGACCGTGTCGATCACTTCGTGCCGGAGCCGCTTCAGCCCGGTCACGAGCGTGAAGTCACGGCCGCCGTTCGCCTCGATCCGGGCCGGCTCGGGGAACATGATGACCGGCGCGTGCGAGACCAGGCCCGCGCCCACGATCTCACCCATGGACGAACCTCCTTTGCGGTCAGGGGGCGGTTACCGGGATTACGGGACGAGCAGCAGCTTTCCGGTGGTGCGCCGGGACGCCAGGTCCGTGTGCGCGCGGTACGCCTCGGCGAGGGGGTAGACGCCGCCGATGGTGGCCTTGAGCGAGCCGTCGAGGATGCCCTGGAACACCTCGCCCGCCCGCCACTCGAACTCCTCGACCGTGGACCGGAAGTGCTCCAGGTACGGGCGCGTCAGGGTGAGCGAACCGCCCCACAGCAGCCGCATCACGTCGACGGGCGGCACCGCGCCGCTGGCGCCGCCGTAGAGGACGAGCGTGCCGCGGGTGCGCAGCGATTCCAGGCTGGCGTCGAAGGTGGCGGCGCCCACGCCGTCGTACACGGCGTGCATGCCCTCGCCGTCGGTGAGGCGGCGGGCCTCGGCGGCCAGACCGTCGGTCTCGGTGTAGCGGATGACCGCGTCCACGCCGTTGGCGCGGGCGAGCCTCTCCTTCTCCTCGGTGGAGACGGTGCCGATGACGCGCACGCCGCGCCGCTTGAGCATCTGGGTGAGCAGCAGCCCGACCCCGCCGGCGGCGGCGTGCACCAGCACGGTGTCGCCCTCGCTCGCCCGGTACGAGTCGTTGGCCAGGTAGTGGGCGGTCATGCCCTGGACGAGCACGCCGCCGGCGGTCGCCAGGTCGATCCCGTCGGGGACGAGGATCGCCTTCTCCTCGGGGACGAGCACTCGGGTGGCGTAGCTGCCGAGGACGGTGGTCCAGGCGACGCGGTCGCCGACCGTGAAGCGGGTGACGCCGGGGCCGACGGCCAGGACGGTGCCGGAGCCCTCCTCGCCGGGGATCGACGGTAGGGGCAGCGGATAGCGGCCCTCGCGGCGGTAGAGGTCGATGAAGTTGACGCCGGCCGCGGCGAGCGCCACGAGGATCTGGCCTTCGCCGGGCTGCCCGGGGTCGGGCTTCTCGACGTACGTCTGGACCTCGGGTCCGCCGGTCTCCCGGATCTCGATGGCGTGCATCAGTGGGCTCCGTTCAGGGGGGTGAGTTCGACGTCGTAGGCGCGCGCCCAGTCGTCGAGCCGGACGGTGGACTCGACGAGGATCCGCTCGAATTCGGACAGGCTGCCCGTGGTGGTCTTGTCGGCGAGCCGGCGCGCCGCGGCCGCGTCGAGGTACGCGCTCAGGGGTGCCGCGTCGTCGCCCGCCGCGGCGGTGAGGCCGGTGATGAGGGCGCGGTCGTAGGCGGGGTCCTGGATCGACGGGTAGGCGGCCTTCTTGCGCCGTAGGACCGACTCCGGCAGCAGGTCGGCGGCGGCCGCGCGGAGCAGGGCCTTCTCCTCGCCGCTGTAGGTCTTCATCTCCCAGGGGATGTTGAAGACGTACTCGACCAGGCGGTGGTCGCAGAACGGCACCCGGCCCTCCAGTCCGCTGGCCATGCCCATGCGGTCCTTCTTGTCGAGGAGGATGGGCAGCCAGCGGGTGAGGGTGAGGTAGCCGAGCTCGCGGGTGCGACGGTCCGCGGCGTTCTCGGTGTCCGCACCGTCCAGGTGGGGGACTTCGGCGAGCGCGGTGCGGTAGAGGTCGGCCTCGTACTCCGCGAGGTCGATCCCGTCCACGAACCACGGGTGGAACAGGGACCGCGGGTCCAGGCCGCGGTGGGCTCCCAACTTGAGCCAGGGGAAGGTCTCGGCCTTGCGCGCCTCCGGGTCGGAGAACCACAGATAGCCGCCGAAGACCTCGTCGGCGCCTTCGCCGGACAGCGCCACCGTCGCGTGTTCCCGCACCGCGGCGAACAGCAGGTACAGCGACACGTCCAGGTCGGCGAAGTTGAACGGCAGGTCCCAGGCGCCGAGGACGGCCTTGCGCACGGCCGGGTCGAGAAGCCGGGTCCGGTCCAGGGTGATCATGTGGTGGTCGCTGCCGACGTGTCGGGCGACCTCTCGGGCGTACGGACCGTCCGGGGTGGGCCGGATGGCGTCGGCCTTGAAGTTCTCGGTGTGGCCGGTGAAGTCCACGGAGAAGGTGGCGAGCCGGCCGCCGTCGGCGGCGCGGGCACGGGCGGCGAGGGCGGTGACGGTGCTGGAGTCGAGGCCGCCGGAGAGCAGCGAGACCAGCGGCACGTCCGCGATCATCTGCCGGGGGAGGATGTCGTCGAGCAGTGCGCGGATGGTGGCGACGGTCGTCTTCAGGTCGTCGGTGTGCGGGCGGGACTCCAGCGCCCAGTAGCGCCGCTCGACGATCCCGTCGCGGCCGACCCGTACCAGGTGGCCGGGCTTGACCTCGCGCATGCCGCGGAACGGCACCCGGCCGGGGGTGCGCAGGAAGAGCAGCGCGTCGCACAGCTCCTCGGGGCCGGCGGCGGCCTCGGCCAGCGGGTTGGCGAGGATCGCCTTGGGTTCGGAGCCGAAGAGGACGCCGTCGGGGGTGGGGTGGTAGAAGAGCGGCTTGACACCCAGCCGGTCCCGGACGAGCAGCAGCTCCTCGCGGGCGGTGTCCCAGATGGCGAGGGAGTACATGCCGTTGAGGCGGTGGACGAAGTCCACGCCCCACTCCAGGTAGGCGCGCAGGGCCACCTCCGTGTCGCTGCGGGTGGCGAACCGGTGCCCCAGGAGGGCGAGTTCCTCGCGCAGCTCGCGGAAGTTGTAGATCTCGCCGCCGTACGAGACGACGGCGCGCGGCCGGTCCCCGGGGCCGCGCTCCGGGGTGCGCATCGGCTGCGTGCCGTGCTCCAGGTCGATGATGGACAGCCGGCGGTGGCCCAGGGCCACGTGGTCGTCCAGCCAGACGCCCGCCGCGTCCGGTCCGCGGGCGGCGAGGGTGTCGGCCATGGCCGTGACGGTGTGGTGTTCGTCGGTGAGGTCGCGGGTGAAGGCGACCCATCCGGTGATGCCGCACATGGTGTGTGCTCCGTTCTCTCGGAAGGTGCGGTCGAGTCGCGGGCGCTCAGTCGGCGCGGTCGAGGTCCTGCCAGGGGCCGCGGCGCCAGCCGTCGATGTCGTAGTCGTCGAGGCAGTCCTGGACCAGCGACTCGTAGCGGGCGAGGCTGCCGCGGCTGGTCGCCCAGCGGAGCGCGTCGAGCCGGACCTGCTCGCCGTTGCCCGAGTAGTTGCGCTCGTACAGCTCGTGGCGGCCGCCGAACTCGGTGCCGATGGCGTCCCACACCAGCTTGAGCAGCTTGATCCGGTCGTGGGCGCTGGTGTCGGCGCCCCGGTAGAAGCGGTCGATGAGCGGCCGGAGTTCGGGGTTGTCCAGGTCGCGGCCACTGGACGGCACCGCGAGGGGCGCCCCGCCGAGGGTGGTCTCGAAGAGCTCGTGGACGCGGTCCCAGATCTGCGCGTTGTACATGCGCATCGCGGAGGCGTGTTCCAGCCGGGGGACGACCGTGCCGCCGCTGCCCGGTTCCGGGTCGTACGCCATCGCCGAGGTGAGCGCCCAGACCATGTCGCGCATGGTGATGATCTCGCCGACGGCGGCCTGCACCCCGCGGAACTCGTCGGTGCCGTTCGCCCGGGTGCCCCGGGAGAGCAGCCCGGCCATGAGCTCCAGCTTCACGCTCAGCCGGGTTCCGGACTGGAAGTTGTAGAGGTTCGGGAAGCCGGAGGTGGCGTAGAAGCCGGTGGCCCGCTCGATGTCGCGGTAGACGAGGACGTCCTCCCAGGGGATCAGCGCCTCGTCGAGCAGCAGCACACTGTCGTTCTCGTCGAAGCGGCTGCTGAGCGGCGCGTCGAACGGGGTGGTGGCGTGGCTGCCGTAGGGGGTGCGGCAGATCAGCTTGACGCCCGGGTTGTCCATGCGGACGAAGAAGACCAGGGCGAAGGCCTCGGCTTTGCCGGGGGCGAGGGCGGCGGAGCCGACGGGGGCGACGAATCCGGCGTTGGTGAGGGCGGAGCCCGTCGCGAGCATCTTCGCGCCGCTGACCACCACGCCGGCGTCCGTCTCGCGCACCGCGTGCACGAAGACGTCCTCCATGTCGTGGATGGCCCGCTTGCGGTCGACGGGCGGGTTGATGATGACGTGGTTGAGGTAGAGCGCCTTGCTCGCGAACTCCCGGTACCAGGCGGTGGCGTTGTCCGCGTACGGCCCGTAGTAGTCGGCGTTGACGCCGAGGCCGGCCATGAAGGACGCCTTGTACTCGGGCGTACGGCCGAGGAATCCGTAGCTCATCCGCGCCCAGGTGGCGATGGCCTCCCGGGCCTCGACCAGTTCGGCGGCGGACCGGCTCGGTTTGAAGAACCGGTGGGTACGGATGCCGGTCGCCTCGTCGGTGCCGGTGAGGACGTCGGCGGTGGCGGGGTCGTGCAGCGCGTCGTAGAGGCGGGCGATGGACAGGGCGGAGTTACGGAAGGCGGGGTGACGGGTGACGTCCTTGATCCGCTCGCCGCCCAGATAGACATGACGGCCGTCGCGGAGGCTCTCCAGATAGTCGTCGCCCGTCATCAGCCGATTGGTGGTGGTGTCGGTCATCGGACCAGCCCGGGGTTGTCCAGCGCCGGGGTGCCGAGCACCTGCACGCGGCGCAGATGCCGGGGGGCGCCGCTGGTGAAGGCGTTGCGGCCGTGCAGCAGCGTGTAGTTGTCGGTGACGACCAGGTCGCCGGTGCGCCAGCTGTGCGCGTAGAGGTGTGCGGGGTCGTACAGCGCGGCGCGCAGGGTCCGGTGCGCCTCCGCCATCTCGTCGTCGGGCAGGCCGGTGAACCGGAGGTCCGGGTGGTTGACGAAGTCGGCGTCGTCGGCGGACGTGGGCTCGTTGTAGCGGATCACGGGGGTGCCGGTGACGGGGTGGGCGGTGACGAGGGGGGAGGTGGTGACGCTGTCGTAGAACTCCATCTCGCGGTGGTACGTGCCGGTCACCGCGGACCACGTGGCGACGGTCTCCGGGTCGGTGTCGCGGAGTACGGCGGGCGTGTTCGAGAACGTCGTCTCGCCACCGTTGTCGACGCCGGGCGCCTGCACACACTGGAAGACCTGGAACTCGGGTATCTGCTCGCGGTACATGCCGTCCCAGTGCATCGGCATGTAGCTGGAGTCGAAGATGTGGTCCTCCGGTCGCTCCTTCTCGATCAGGTCGAGGACGGTGCCGAAGGGCCAGACGCTGAGCTCGCCCCACTGCTCGCTGTACGCGGCGAGCTCCTGCGGGGTGTCGAAGCCGTCGAAGCCGCGGAGCAGCAGGATGTGGTGCTCGCGGACGAGATCCCGCAGGGTGGCGACGGGGAGCTCGCTCACCCGCGCGCCGGGGCGCGGGGCGTGGATGGCCACGCCGAAGGGCTCGATGGGGGTGGTCTCGATGGGGGTGGTCTCGATGGGGGTGGTCTCGATGTCGTGGGGGGTGTCCGTCATGGTGCTTCCTGTCGTGGGGAGGTGGTGAGAGGTGAGGGCGGGGTGGCGGTGGTTGGGCCGGCCGAACCCGTCGGGCTCCTATGCGCGGGACCTGTTCCCCGTCTCGCTCCGCGTCGGGGCGTCGTCGGCCCGCTCCAGGACGTAGTGGGTGGCCCGGCCCGCCGTGTACACCGGCTGGGCGCCCGCCTCCTCGGCCTCGGCGCGCTTCATCAGGGTGTAGCCGCCGGGGGTCTCCACCGCGACGCCGTGCCAGGGCGTCAGCCAGGCGTCGGGGGTGTCGGCGAGGAGGATGCCTATCTTGTCCGTGGCGCACGGCTGGGGGTGGATCGACAGCCGGACGGCGGTGGGGAAGAGCTCGTCGAGCAGCCGGCCCCAGGCGCGGCTGCGCTGGATGACCTGGTAGGCGAGGTCCCGGCACCTGCGCTGGAGGGCGGACCGGGTGCCGGTCCAGGACGGCCCGGAGAGGTCCTCCAGCATGAACCGGGTGATACCCCGGTACATGCTGAGGGGCGCGCCACCGGCCCGTACCTCCTCGCGCAGTTCCTCAAGGCTCGGGGCGTAGCCGGCGGACAGCATGGCCCGCATGTCCTGGTGCCCGGCGCCCCGGTAGACGTCGTCGAGGGTGAACTGCTCGAGGTGGGGCCCGCCGATGCGCCCGATGAGGGCGTTGATGCCCTCGGCGTACCCGGAGACGTCCTCGTCGCGGACGCCGAGCAGGTCGTTGAAGACCCGCCCGTCGGAGCAGATCCTGATGACCGCGCCGGGCGGGTAGATCTCGGCGATGCGCTCGCAGAGCGTGTTGAGGAACCGCAGCGCGAGTTCCTCGGCCAGGTCGGGCAGGGTGCCGAGGACCTTGGCCGGGTTCGGGGACTTGGTGGGAAAGGCCGGCAGGACGAACTCGACGCGTCGGCCGCTCTCCATGGTGCCGCGCACCGCGTCCAGGTGATACCTGACGCAGCGCAGGCACACCCTGCCCGTGCAGCCGCCGTCCCGCAGCCTGCGTTGGTGGGTCAGGACCTCCCGGATCACCTCGACGGCGGCCAGTTCGATATCGGGTGCGGTCAGATCGGACACCGCGCCTCCCTTCGTGGACTGGGATCCACGGTCGTCGGCGCGCGCATACGAAACGCACAATCCGCATCCGGCGGAAGCTGTGCGCCGGGGCGGAGTCCGGTGGGTGCGGCGCGAACTCCCAGCGGGACGGGACCGCGCGTCCCCCACCGGACCGCGTTCCGCGCGGGGCCGCGTTCCGCGCGGGGCCGCCGCCGTAACCGGGCGGTCCAGGCCACGGCCCACCGGGGTGACAACCCGCGGGGGACAGAGGTCAAGGCCCCGCGGGGGACTTGAGGCAAGGGCCCCGCGGGGAGCAAGGGGCGACCGCCCACTGGAGCGACCGCCCGCCGGGCCGACCGCCCCCTGGAGCGCCAGCCCACTGGAGCGAGAGCCCGCTGGGGCGAGCCCGGGTCACCGCCTCGCCGCGGGAGCCCCCTCGGCCGTCCTGGGGGCCGGCACCCCCACCGCGCTCAGTTCCAGCTCCGCGCGTTCCGCCCAGAAGGGCATCCCCAGGGCCCGGAAACCGGCCAACGCCTCCCGCACATGCCCGGCGCCCCTCCCCTCATCACCCATCGCCCTGTACGCCCTGCCCAGCCAGTAGGCCGCGAGCGTCTCGCCTCGCCTCTCCCCCAGCTCCGCGAAGATCGTCGCCGCCTCTCCGAGCGACGCCAGCGCCCGGGGCGCCTGGTCCGGCCCCAGGTCCACATGCATGCGGCCCAGCGTCAGCAGCGCATAGGCCTCGCCGGGCCGGTGCCGCACCATGCGGTACTCGGCCAGCGCCCGGTGCAGATGGCGCGCCGCCCGGCCGAACCGGCCGTGCCTCAGCTCCGCGACGGCCAGCAGTTGCAGCACGTCCGCGAGGGCGAGCGGATGGGCGAGCCGCTCGACCGTCTCCAGGACCGGCCCCAGTGCCTCGATCGCCTCGGCCTGCCGGTCCTGGCAGACGAGCGCGTACCCGAGGCTGCGCATCGCGAGGACCCACCCGTGCCGGTCGCCGAGGGCGTCGAGCGCGGCGGCGGCCGACGCGGCGTCCGCGTGGGCGAGTTCGGCCATGCCCCGGTCGCTGATGGCGAAGGCGCGGTGGGTGCGCAGCCGGGCCGCGTGGTGCGCCTCACCCAGCTCGTCCAACTGCTCGATGGCGAAAGCCCACTGGTTGGCGGCCTCGTGCACCCGGCCGCGGACGGCGGACGCCCGGGCCAGGGAGCCCTGCGCGACGGCGACGGCGACGGCGTCACCGGCGGTCGCGGCCCGCTCGTGCTCGGCCCGGACCACCCGCTCCCACTCGTCCCACCAGTTACGCAGGTGGCAGACCTCCTCCAGGGCCAGTGCCAGGGCGAACGACTCCGGCCCGTACCCGGCGTCCGCCGCCCACTCGGCCGCCGTGACAAGGCCGGCGCGCTCGCCCTCCAGCCAGCCGACGGGGTCGGTCGTACCGCCGCGTACGACGTCGACCGGGACCCCACGGATGAGCTGGTCGGCTGCGGCCCGGATGCGGGAGAGCCAGCCGTCGAGGACGCGGGCGACCGCCGCGTGCCGCCAGGGCGCGGACTCCTCGGCCGTGGCGCGCCGCGCCGCGTGGGCGTGCAGCAGGTCGTGCAGGCGGTAGCGGGGCCGGCCCTGCACATCGGTGCCGACGACCTGCACGAGGTGGGCGTCGAGCAGCGCGTCGATCGAGCGGTCGGCCTCGGGGGCGTCCAGCAGCGCGGACAGGACCCATCCCGGGAACTCCGGTGAGGGGAGCATGCCGAGAGCGCGGAAGGCGCGGGCGGCGGCGGGCGCCAGGCCGCGGTAGCCGGCGGCGAGGCAGGCCGCGACGGCGTTCTCCCCGTCGCTCGGCCCGTCGAGTCGGTCCGCGAGCCGTTCGAGTGTCAGGTCCGGGCTGCCGGCGAGCCGGGCCGCGGCGACCCGCAGGGCCAGGGGCAGCCCGGCGCAGGCCGCCAGGACGCGTGCGGCGGCGTCCGGTTCCGCGTCGAGTCGCGGGCAGTCGTCCACGATCCGGCGCAGCAGCGTGCGCGCCTCCTCCTCGCCGAACGGTCCGACGGCGACGACCCGCGCGCCGTCGAACCGGTCCGGGCGGGCACGGCTGGTGATCAGGACCGCGCAGCCGGGGATGCCCGGCAGCAGCGGGCGGACCTGTTCCTCGTGCGCCGCGTCGTCGAGCAGCACCAGCACCTTGCGGTCGCCCAGCAGGGAGCGGAACATCCCGGCCCGGTCCACCGTCGCCTCCGGTATGGAGGACCCGGCGACGCCCAGGCTGGTCAGCAGGTCGGCGAGCACCTCGCCGGGGGTACGCCGGGGGCCGCGCGCGCCGTCCAGGCGGAGGAACAGCCGGCCGTCGGGGAAGGCGTGCCGCAGCAGATGGGCGACGCGGGTGGCCAGGGTGGTCTTGCCGACGCCGGGTGGTCCGGTGAGTACCACGACGGGGCCGGCGGGGGGCGGCGGTTCGCCGGCGGCGGTCGGGGACAGGGGTTCGGCAGCGGGCTCCAGCAGGGCGGCGACCCGCGAGGTCAGCAGGTCACGGCCGACGAAGTCGGCGATGTCGGGAGGGAGTTGGTCGACGGTCCGCCAGACGGCGGCGGGTCTCGCGGGATGCACGGGCTCGGGCGGACCGCCGAGGGCGGGGTCGCGGGTGAGGACCGCGCGGTGCAGTCGGCGGAGCTCCTCGCCCGGTTCGAGTCCCAACTCGTCGCGCAGGGCGGCGCGGGCGAGGGCGTACGACTTGAGCGCGTCGCCGGGACGGCGGCAGCGGTACTGAGCGAGCATCAGCTTGGCCCACAGGGACTCGCGCAACGGATGCCGGTCGGTCTGCTCGCGCAACAGCCCTATCGCCTCCCGGTGTTCCCCGAGCGCGAGGCGCGCCTCGGCGTACTCCTCGAACGCGACCATCCGCGCCTCCTCCAGGCGGGCGGCCTCGATGCGCAGGGCGTCGTGGTGCGTCACCCGGTCGAAGGCGCCGTCGCGCCACAGCTCCAGCGCCTCGCGCAGTCGGGCGGCGGAGGTGCGGTGCTCGCCCTCGGCCAGCGCGGCGCGGCCCTGGGCGACGAGTTCCTCGAAGCGGTGCGCGTCCAGTTCGCCCTGCCGCACGAGCAGCCGGTAGCCGCCGTGGCCGAGGCTCAACCGACCCTCGTCGGCGCCCGTGTGCAGGGCCCGGCGGAGGCCGGCGACGTAACTGCGGAGGTTGGCCTGGGCGGAGGCGGGCGGGGCCTCTCCCCAGATGGCGTCGCAGAGGCGCTCCCCGGACACTGCGGCGTTGGCGTTGAGGATCAGCGTGGCGAGCAGGGTCCGCTGCTTCGGCCCACCGAGCGGTAGCACACGGCCGTCCGCGACCGCCTCGACGGGGCCCAGCACCTTGAACTCGATGCGCGGAAGGTCCACCCGCGCCACCCCTTTGTCGTACACCTTCGAAACATGGTCAGGCGGACCACCCTATGGGTCGGCGCCGCCCCTTGCGCGGCCCGCTTCCCGAGACCGACCCACGGTGCTCCCAGACCGCCGCGCACGAGGCCGCCCGAGTCGCCGCAGGCGCGGCGGGCGGTGTGGAGGAGCAGGCGTGTCCGCGCCCGTTCCACGGCGCGTGGATCGGCCAGTTGACTTCAAGTGTGGTTCAACTTTTAGCGTCGTCGGCGACGAAAGGAACTCGACTGTGACGACACTGGTTACGGGCGCCACCGGGAACACCGGCCGGCATGTTGTGGCGGAGCTGCTTCGCCGAGGAGAGCACGTTCGGGCACTGACCCGGAATCCGGCCGCGGCCGCGGGAAGGCTTCCCGCCGAGGTGGAGCTGGTGGCCGGCACACACACCGCGCCGGAGGAGCTGGACGCCGCCCTCAAGGGCGTCAGCCGGTTGCACATCACGGTGACGGCGGGGCTCGCCGAGGTCGGGCCCGAACTGGTGCGGCGGGCGGTCGGCGCGGGTGTGCGGCGCATCACCGTGGTGTGGGGTGGCTGGGTGGGACCGGTCGAGCAGGCCGTGGCGGAGTCGGGTGTGGAGTGGACCCGCCTGGAACCGCAGGAGTTCATGTCCAACACCTTGACCTGGATCGAATCGGTGCGCACGGAGGGGATCGTGCGGGAGCCGTACGACTTTCCCAGCGCCCTCGTGCACGAGGCCGACATAGGCGAGGTGGCGGCGGTCTCACTGCTCGACGACGGCCATGCGGGGCGCGCCTACAACCTCACCGGGCCCGAGTCGCTGACCCCGAGTGAGCGGATCGCCCTCCTGTCTCAGGCGATCGGCCGCGAGGTCGCCCTCGTGCCGATCACCCACGAACAGGCCGTCGACAGGCTGATGGCGACCGGCGTGTCCCGGGCGGACGCCGACTACGTCGTCGGCTGGTACGCCACTCCCAGCGAGGACGCCACGACCGTCGTCGACACCGTCGAGCGGGTGACCGGCCACCCGGCGCGCACGTTCGCGCAGTGGGTGGCCGCACACGCGGAACGCTTCCAGGCGCCCGCGGGTTAAGGCGGGCCCTACCGCGACGGTGCCTGCGGTGACCGCGGGCACCGTCGCGCCACGAGCCCCTTGACCGGGCCGTCCCGCCTGGTCCCCATGGCCTTGATGCCCCCGTCGCCGTAGCGCCCCGGACGCCGGGGGTGAGGGCAGCCCCCGGTCGACGAGCCGGCTGGCAGGATGCCGGTCATGGGGAACGGGGACAGCGAACAGGACGAAGCCCCGGCGGACTTGAGGGCATCCGTCCCCCCGCGCGACGCGGGGCCGGCGGAGCCCGACGAGCCGGCTCGGGCGGGGTGGTCGGGCGGGGCGAGGTCGCCCGAGGGGGCGGGACGGCGGCTGCGCGCCGCCGGACGCGCCGTCGCCCGCCGCTGGCGCGACCCACGACTGAGGTGGCCCAAGCGGATCGCCCTCGGGCTGGCCCTCACCCTGACGGTGCCGGTGATCAGCGCCGGGATCGCGCTGCGACTGCTGTACGCGGGCGACTACCAGCCGGGCACGCTGACCCGCGGCAGGGACGCGGCCTGGCTCGGACACGCCTGGCTGGACGGCCGCAAGGACGAACGGGACCTGACCGCCCTGGCGCGGCGGGTCCGGGGCACCGGCATCCGCGACCTGTATGTGCACGCCGGCCCCTTGGAACACGACGGCTCCCTCCCGGCCGCCCGCTATCGCGGCTCCGACTGGTTCCTGGCGGCGGTCCGCCGGGAGCTGCCGGGCGTACGGGTCCAGGCGTGGCTCGGTGACGTGCTGGCCACCGAGGGCCCGGAGGGACTGCGGCTGACGGACCGGCACACCCGACGGCGGGTGGTGGCGTCCACCCGGCGGATTCTGGACGCCGGCTTCGACGGGGTCCACTTCGATCTGGAACCCCTCCACTCCGGCGATCGGGACTATCTGTCCCTCCTGGAGGAGGTGCGGGCGATCACTCGCGCCCGCGAGGTGCCGCTGTCCGTGGCGGCCCACATGATCGACCCGCTGCCGTCCCTGCACGAGGTCGGGGGATTCCTCACCGGCCACCCGAAGTGGTGGTCCCAGGCGTACTTCGGCCAGGTCGCCCGCCGGGTCGACCAGATCGCGGTGATGTCGTACGACACGGCGATGCCACTGGAGAGCCTGTACGGCGGGTACGTGGCCCGGCAGACCACGCTCGCCCTGGAAGCGACCCCGCGCTCCACCGACCTGCTGATGGGCCTGCCCGCCTTCCACACGGACGACCCGGGCCACCACGCGTCGGCGGAGACGGTGCGGGCGGCGGTGCGTGGTGTCCGGCTGGGGCTGGGGCGGGGGGACCCGACGCGGCAGCGGTTCGGCGTCGCGCTGTACGTGGACTACGCCGCCACGGACGGCGACTGGGACACCTACCGGGACAACTGGGGCTGCCGCACCGGCGCGCGGCGCGCATGAGGCACTCCTCCAGAGGGCGGGAGGCCGACCGGGCGGGGGGCCGCACGCGGGGCCTCCCACCGGTCGTCGGTCGACGGCTCGTCACACACACCCTCCCCCGGTCCGCGCGCCTACCGCCCGCGCAGCACCTCCCCCAGGCGGCGTGCGCCCTCGGTCAGTTCGGCGTGGTCGGGGGTGGCCGCGAAGGAGAGCCGCAGGTGTGCCGCGGGGGGCTCGGTGGCGTGGTAGCGGAGACCGGCGCTGACGGCGACGCCGTGGTTCCGGGCGGCGTCGGCGAGCGCCGAGTCGTCCCAGCCGGCCGGGAGCCGGAGCCACAGGTGCAGCCCGCCCGTGGGCGGGGTGAGGGAGGCACCGGGGATCTCGCGGGTCAGCGCGGCGGCCAGTCGTCCGCACCGCTCCCGCAGCGCCGCGCCGAGGGTGCGGACATGCCGCTCCCACGAAGGGGAGCTGAGCATCTCCAACGCCGCTTCCTGGAGTGGCCGCGAGACGAAGAAGTCGTCGACCAGCCGGATCGCACGCATCCGTTCCATCACCGGTCCACGGGCCACCAGCGCCCCGATCCGCAGGCTGGGGGCCGCGGGCTTGGTGAGCGAGGTCAGGTAGACCACCGCGCCGTCGCGGTCGTCGGCCATCAGCGGGCGCGGCACGGGGCCGCCGTGTCCCAGGTGCCGGGCGAAGTCGTCCTCGATCACGAAGGCGCCCGAGGCCCGGGCCACGTCCAGCACCTGACGGCGGCGTTCGGGCGCCAGCACGGTGCCGGTCGGGTTGTGGAAGGTGGGCTGGCAGTACAGCAGCCGGGCGCCGGTCATCGCGAACGCGTCGGCCAGCAGGTCCGGACGCAGCCCGTCGGCGTCGAGCGGCACCGGCACCGGGCGCAGTCCCGCGGCCCGTGCGGCGGCGAGCGCGCCCGGGTAGCCGGGTGACTCCACCAGGACCGGGCTGCCCGGCGCGGCGATGGCTCGGAACGCGATCGACAGGGCGCTCTGTCCGCCCGCCGTGATGAGCACGTCGTCCGGCGTCGCGCCGCCGCCGGCGATTCCGGCGAACACCGCCCGCAGCGCCGGCAGGCCGCCGGCCGGGGCGCGGTCCCAGGCGTCCGGGCGTCGCGCCGCCCGCGCGAGCGCGGCGCTCAGGGCGCGGGTCGGCTGCAGCGACGCGTGCACATAGCCGCCGTCCAGTCGGATCGCCCCCTCGGGCAGGGGGCTGGGGCTCTCCGCGATCGGCTGGGTGTCGACCGCGCGGTCGGTGAGCGCGACGGTCTGCCAGGCGGTGTCGACGACATCGTTCTCCGGCCGGGCGCGCGGCGCCACGTAGGTGCCGCTGCCCGGACGGGTCACCACGGCGCCCTCCGCGGCCAGCACGGCGATCGCGCGCGCCACCGTCACCGGGCTGACCCGGTACTGCTGGACCAACTCCCGGCTGCTCGGCAGCCGGTCACCGGGCGAGAGCCGATCGAGGAGCGCGCGCAGACTGTTCGTCAGTTCCACGGAAGTGCTACTGTCAGACATGAAGAATGAGAATAGCGCTACTGAGTTCATCGGGGAAGCACTTCACCGGAACCTCACCGACCTTCGCGCCGACACCCCCGGGTGTGAGCACGTCGTGCACTTCAACAACGCCGGCTGCGGGCTGATGGCCCGTCCCGTCCTCGACACCGTGCTGGACCACCTGAACCTGGAGGCCCGGATCGGCGGTTACGAGGCCGCGGCCGCCCAGGCCGAGCAGGTGCGCGCCTTCTACACGGAGATCGCCGCGCTGATCAACACCACGCCGGACAACATCGCCTTCGCCGGCAGCGCCACCCACGCCTATGCCAACGCCCTGTCCGCGATTCCCTTCGAGGCCGGCGACACCATCCTCACCACCCGCGACGACTTCATCTCCAACCAGATCGCCTTCCTGTCGCTGCGTAAGCGGTTCGGGGTGCGCATCGTGCACGCGCCGGACGCGCCGGAGGGCGGCGTGGACGTGGCCGCCATGGCGGCCCTCATGCGGTCACTCCAGCCGCGCCTGGTGACCGCGACCCATGTGCCCACCAACTCCGGCCTCATCCAGCCGATCTCCGAGATAGGCCGGCACTGCCGCGAGCTGGATCTGCTCTACCTCGTCGACGCCTGTCAGTCGGTGGGCCAACTCCCCCTCGACGTCGACGAGATCGGCTGCGACATGCTCACCGCGACCTGCCGGAAGTTCCTCCGCGGCCCCCGCGCCTCGGGCTTCCTCTACGTCTCCGACCGGGTGCTGCAGGCCGGCTACGAACCGCTGTTCATCGACATGCACGGCGCGCGGTGGACGGCACCCGACCGGTACCAACCCGTCGCGTCCGCGGCCCGTTTCGAGGAGTGGGAGTTCCCGTACGCCACCGTGCTCGGCTGCGCGGCGGCGGTCCGCTACGCCCGGGCGGTGGGCATCGACGCCATCGCGCACCGCACCCCGGCGCTCGCGCGGCGACTCCGCGACCGGCTCCAGACCGTGCCCGGCGTGCGGCTCCTCGACCGGGGCCCCCGCCTCGCGGCGCTGGTCACCTTCGCCGTCGAGGGCTGGCGGCCTCAGGAGTTCAAGGCGGCCGTGGACGCCTTCGGTATCAACTCCGCCCTGAGCTTCCGGGAGTTCGCCCAGTACGACTTCGGCGACAAGGACGTGGACTGGTGCCTGCGGCTGTCGCCGCACTACTACAACACCGAGGACGAGGTGGACCGGGTCGCCGACGCCGTCGCGGAGCTGGTGCGGCGCTCTCCGGGCACCCGGCAGGCGGTGCGATGACGATCACGCGACGCCACGCCGGGGACCCGGGACCCGGCGCGTCCGCGGTGGCCGGACCACCCACCGCGGACCCCACGACGACCCCGGTCGTCGAACCGCACGACGCCACGCGGGACAGCCTGTGGCGCAACCGCGACTTCCGCCGGTTCTGGCTCGGCGAGACCCTGTCCCTGCTGGGCTCGCAGGTGACGAACCTGGCGCTGCCGCTGACCGCGATCAGCGCCTTCGACGCCACCGACGAGCAGGTCGGCGTCCTGCGCTTCCTGCAACTGGTGCCGTTCCTCGGACTGGCCCTGGTGTTCGGGGTGTGGGTCGACCGGGCCCGCAGGCGACGGGTGATGCTCGGCGCCAACCTCGCCCGCCTGGTGCTGCTCACCCTCGTGCCGGTGCTGTACTGGCTGGACGCCCTCAGCATGGGGTCGCTGCTGGTCATCGCCTGTGCCGTCGGGGTGGCCACGGTGCTGTTCGACGTCAGCTGGATGTCCTACGTACCCACCCTGGTGCGCGAGCCGAAGCACTATGTGGAGGCCAGCGCCAAGATGAGCGTCAGCTCCTCGGCCGCCGACGTGGCCGGCCCGGGACTGGCCGGCGCCCTGGTCAGCGCGGTCACCGCGCCCGTGGCGCTGATCGTGGACGCCTTCTCCTACCTGGTGTCGGTCGTCTCGCTGCTGCTCATCCGCACCCCCGAACCCCGGCCGGAGCCACCAGCCGAGCGTCGGAGGCTGTCGGTCGAGCTTCGCGACGGTCTGCGCTGGGTGTGGAAGAACCCCGTGCTGCGCTCGCTCGCGCTGATCGGGTTCTGCTGCAACTTCTCCATGATCACCGTCTGGACCATGTTCCTGCTGTACGGCACCCGCGATCTGCACTTCGCCTCCACCACCCTCGGCACGATCTTCGCGGTCGCCTCCGTGGGCGGCCTGATCGGCGCGGTGCTCTCCCGGCGGATCATCCGACGCTTCCGGCTCGGCCGGGTCTATCTCGTGGCCCAGTCGGCGCTGCTGCTCGGCCCGCTGCTGATCGTGGCGGCCACGGGCCCCCGACCGGTGATGGTGGGGATGTGCGTGCTGTCCTTCTTCGTCACCTACCTGGGACTCGGCGTCGCGGGAGTCATCATCGTCAGCCTGCGCCAGACCAGCACCCCGCAGTCGATGATGGGCCGGATGACCGCCGTCTTCCGCACCCTGCTCTTCGGCGGGAGCGCGCTCGGCGGGCTCTTCGCCGGCCTGCTGTCCGGACGGATCGGAGCCGAGGGCGCGCTCACGGTGGCGGCGTGGGGTTCCGCCGCGGTGGTGATCGTCCTCCTGCTGTCTCCGGTGAGCCGGCTGCGTGAACTGCCGGCTCCCGTCACCGAGCCGACGCCGGAGGCGGCCAAGGGCTGAGGTCGGCGCACCGACCGCCACGGGCGGCGGACCCGGGATACGGAACCCGGTGTCCGCCGTCCCGGCATGTGTCGGGAGGGCGGACACCGGGACGGCCGACACCCGGACGGCCGACACCGGGACCGCCGACACCGGGACCGCCGACACCGGGACGGCCGACACCGACACGGCCGACATCAGGACGGCCGAACCGCGACGGCCGTCGACGAGCCGGGCCTTCCGCGACATCGGGCGGCCCCGTGACGCGGCGGGCGGCTCCAGCGCGTCAGCCGTGCGGGACGACGGCGACGGGGCAGCGCGCGTGATGGAGGGCGGCGTGGGCGACGTGGCCGACATACGGAACGAGCGGGGGGCGATGCGTGGCCCGGCCGACCACCAGCAGCCCGGCGCGGGCGGCCGAGCCCAGCAGGACCTCCGCCGCGCTGCCGATCTCCACATGCTCGGTGACGGCGACGTCGGGGAACTTCTCCCGCCACGGCCGGACCGCTTCCGCGAGTGCGCCACGCTCATACGGTTCGAGGCCGCCGGCCTCGTCGAGGAGCCGCAGGGACTGCGGGCTGTAGGCGAACACCGGCGGCAGGCTCCAGGCCCGCACCGCGCGCAGCGGCGCCCGCCGCGCCGCCGCCGTGGCGAAGGCGAACTCCAGCACCGGCCCGGCCGACTCCGCCGTGTCCTGGACACCGACCACCACCTCCTCCGGGTCCGGCGCGCCCGCGGCGTCGCTCGGGCTGCGCACCAGCACGACCGGCGCCTTGGCCTGTGCGAGCACCCGCAGCCCGACGGAGCCGAGCAGGAATCCGAGCGCGGCGCCGTGCCCCCGGGAGCCGAGCACCACCATCTCCGCGCCCTCACTCCGTGCCACGAGGGCGGGCACCGGCTCCTGCGAGATCCGCTCGGTGGAGACCGCCACCCCAGGGTGATGGCTCGTCAGATCTGCCTGGGTCTCCTCCAGGAGGCCCCGCGCCGGCTCGTCGCCCGCCTCGTCCGCGCCGTCCGCCCGGGGCCCGCCGGTCGGCTGGGGCGGCCTCGTCCACGCGTACACCAGGCGCACCGGCGCCTCGCGCCGGCGCGCCTCCCGGCCCGCCCAATCGGCGGCCGCCCGGCTCTCGGGCGATCCGTCCAGACCCACGATGATGGGACGTGTCATGGGATGTCTCCTCCTCCAGATCCCTACCGCTCCGGTGTGACGGCCACGACCGCCGCCGTCGCCGCACGACTCCAGGTTTCCGCGTCCGGCGCCACGGCCCCAGAGGCCGATCGGCCCTCTCCCTGCCGATCGGCCTCCTACCCGGCCAGCCCGGTGACGCACCACTTTCGACGGCGCGTCCACCCGGCGCGACCGCCGGAGCCCGCGGCCCCATCGCTAGGGATCCGGCGGTCGACGGACCTCGCCCGTGCCCAGTGTGATCACTCCCCGGGCTCGCATGGGCTCCTCGCCGCGCCGGGAGAGGAGGACCACGTCCTGGACCACGGCCGACAGCGCGCCGAGCCGGGCGGCGCACTCGGCGGCCAGACGCCGTGGGTCCCGGGTGCGGCCGAGGGACAGATGGGGGGTGAAGTGGCCGCCACGCCCGTGGCAGAGCGGGAACCGCAGCCCCAGGGCCCGGTGCAGACGGGTCCACGGGGCCAGGCCCGCCGCGGCCGGATCGAGCCACACCGTCGCGTCATGCCGGTGCCGGAAGTACCGCACGCCGGACAGGCGTACCGGGAACGCCGCGCTCTCCGCCGCCCCGGCGGCGAGCAGGGGCACGGCCCGCGCGAACTCCTCCTCCGGCACGAAGCCGAACAGCAGGTTCACATGCGGGGGCCACCGCCGTACCTGCGGATCGTGCTCCCACCGGATGTCCTGGATCGCCGGCCAGAGCTCCCGCGGCGGCAGCCACGCGACCGCCGTGCGGGCCGTCGGCGCCTCCTCGAGCACGTCCACCGGCTCGGCCCCGCCACCCATCGGATCCTCGTCCACACCACCATGGTCCGGACCGCGGCCGACGGCCACCACCCGCGCGGCGTCCGGCACCCCGGAGTCCGCCGACCACCGCGGCGAGCCGGACACAGGACGGCGCTGAGCGCGGCGCCCGCCCGGCCGATGAGGAGGAACGGCGGGCAGGGGTCACCGCGATTCCCGGGCGTCCTCCGCCGCCTCCCGGACGTCCGGGTGCGGATCGTCGGCGAGATCGTCCAGCAGCTCGCCGACCCCGGGAGTGGACCAGCCGACGACCGCCCAGACCAGTTGCTCGCGCACCGTCGGGTCCGGGTGGGCGGCGAGCCGGCGCAACGGGGCGAGCGGGCCCCGTCGACGCATCCCGAACCAGTGCAACGCCTCCCGCAGCACGGCGGCGTCGCCGGGGTCGCCGGCCGCCGCGACCCTGGCGAGCAGCACCCTGGCGGGTGGCGGCGGACCGTCCAGCGGATGCGGCAACCGCTCGCGCAGGCGCCGCGCCCCGTAGCCGCCGCGCACCCGGCACCCGAAGCAGGTGCAGGGGCGCGTTCCGTGCGCGTCCGGCAGATAGCGCCAGCCCGCGACCTGCGACACGGTGCGGACCCGGTGCACCTCACGCGGCCGGATCGCCCGAGGCACGAACACCTCCCACCCGCGCGGGTCCTCCAGCGCCGCGACCCGTCGCACCGCCTCCGCCGCCGAAACCGCGGCCTGGGCGCCCCGCGCGCGGTCCCTGTAGTGCCCCACCAGCACGGGCTGGGCGTCGTCCAGTCGTACGTGGACGCCCACGAGCCCGCCCCGGCTGCCGAACCGGGCCAGCTCACGCACCCATTGGTGGGTGAGGGTGTACGACGGCAGCACCGGGAAGCAGTACACGCCGCGCGCGCCGTCCTGCCCGCTACCGGCCGCGCGGATCCCGGACCGCCGGACGCGCGGCGCGTTCGCCGCCGACGTCATGTGCACGAACATCGCCATGGCCGGGATGCTAGTGATCGATGGCAGGGGGTCACCACGGGCGTGAAGGCGGCTCCACGGGCTCAAGGCGGCACCGGCGCCGGACCGGCGACTCTCGGCGCTCCACCGGCCCGCTCGCCGCCCGAGCCGTGGCTGTCCGAAAGCCGGCTTGCCCTCCGGGCGTCGGGCCTGGTGGGCTGATCGCCGTGTCTGTGGACGAGGACGAGTCTTTCGCCCCCGGTGCCGGGAGCGTGGACCGGTCTCCCGGCCCCCGCGGCCGGAGCCTGGTCACGCTGGACGACTACCGCGTGGCGGCGCGGCCGCTGGTCGAGCCCTCGGCATGGGACTACGTCGACGGCGGCAGCGGCGACGAGACGACCCTGCGCGAGAACGAGGCCGGGTACCGTCGCTACCGGCTCCGCCCGCGCGTCCTCGTCGACGTCTCCCACTGCGATCCGCGCACCACGCTGCTCGGCTGCCCGGTCGCCCTGCCCGTCGGCGTCGCCCCGACCGGCTTTCAGGGGCTGGTCTCACCCGAGGGGGAGCTGGCCTGTGCCCGCGCCGCGGGAGAGGTGGGCGCGCTGATGGTGGTCAGTACGTACGCGACCGCGCGGCTCGAGGACATCGCCCGGGTGGCGCGGGGACCGCTGTGGCTGCAGCTGTACGTCTTCCGGGACCGGGCCACCAGCGAGGACCTGGTCAGGCGGGCCGAGGCGGCCGGGTACCGGGCGCTCGTGGTCACCGTGGACGCCCCGGTCCAGGGGCGCCGGGTGCGGGACCTGCGCAACGCCTTCGCGCTGCCCCCGGGTCTGGCGGCGGCCAACTTCCCCCAGGCCCCGTCCGAACACCCTTCGGCCGAGCTGGGCGAGCGGGTGGCGCAGCGCGTCGACCCCGCCCTCACCTGGGACGATCTGGCCTGGCTGAGTTCGCTGACCCGGTTGCCGATCGTTCTGAAGGGCGTGCTGACCGCCGAGGACGCGGCGCGCGCCGCGGAGCTCGGGGTGGCCGCGATCGTGGTGTCCAACCACGGCGGTCGCCAACTGGACGGCTCGGTCACCCCACTCGACGCGCTGCCCGAGGTGGTCGCCGCCGTCGCGGGACGCTGTGAGGTCCTGGTCGACGGGGGCGTCCGCCGCGGCTCGGATGTGCTGGTCGCCCTGGCGCTGGGTGCCCGCGCGGTGCTGGTGGGGCGGCCCGTGCTGTGGGGCCTGGCCGTCTCGGGGGCCGAAGGCGCGCGCGAGGTGCTGTCGATCCTGCGCGCCGAGCTGGAGACGGCCATGGCGCTCAGCGGCCGCCCCGACCTCGCCTCGGTGGACGCGAACCTGCTGCACCCGGCGCCTCGCCCCCCGTACCACCCGCTCTAGTGGATCGGGCTAGCGGATCGGGCCAAGCGGACCGGCCCACAGCGCCATCGCCCCAACGGCCAGCGGATCAGTCGGGCCTGAGGGTGACGAGGTCTGAGAATGACGAAAGGCGAGGGATTCCCCACTCCTCGCCATGTTAAACATATAGCACGACGGGGGGCTTGCCGCAAGGCCCCCGTCGTCCCGCAGAATTGCCGGCCAAAGCCAGGATCTGCGGAAATCGGGAGTCGCTCAGTGCGTGTGGTGTTGTCGACGTATGGGTCGCGTGGGGACGTCGAACCTCTGGTCGGACTCGCGGTGCGGTTGCGGGAACTCGGCGCGGAGGTACGGGTGTGCGCGCCGCCGGACGAGGACTTCGCGCGGCGGTTGGCCGGTGTCGGCGTACCGCTGGTGGCGGTCGGCCCGTCGGCACGCGCGCTGACGAAGGCGGCGCCGTCGCCGTCATCCCTGCCGCGACGCGCGGCCGAGTTGATCGCCGGTCAGTTCGACGCGGTCACCGCGGCGGCCGAGGGCTGCGACGTGGTGGTGGCGACCGGCATGATGCCCGCCGCGGCCGGAGCGCGGTCGGTGGCCGAGAGCCTGGGCGTCCGCTCCGTGTCCGTGACCTTCCAGCAGCTCACCTTGCCGTCGCCGCACCACCCGCCGCTGGCCTATCCGGGCCGGCCGTTCCCGCCGGGGGTGACCGACAACCGGGTGCTGTGGGACCTGGACGCCCGGAGCGTCGACGCGCTGTTCGGCGAGGCGCTCAACACGAACCGGGAGTCGATCGGCCTGCCGCCGGTGGACTCCGTCCGCGACCACGTCATCGGCGACCGACCGTGGCTGGCGACGGACCCGGTCCTGGACCCGTGGCGGAAGACGCCGGACCTCGACGTCGTCCAGACCGGCGCGTGGATCCTGCCCGACGAACGCCCGCTCCCGGCCGAGCTGGTGGCGTTCCTGGAGGCCGGCGCGCCACCGGTGTACGTGGGCTTCGGCAGCATGCCCATGCACGCGTCCACGGACATCGCCCAGGTGGCCGTCGAGGCGGTCCGCGCGCGGGGCCGCCGCGCGGTGGTGGCCCGCGGCTGGGCCGACCTGGCCCTGACCGACGGCCGGCACGACTGCTTCGTCGTCGGCGAGGTCAACCAGCAGGCGCTGTTCGGCCGGGTGGCCGCCGTCGTGCACCACGGCGGCGCGGGCACCACGACCACGGCCACCCGGGCCGGGGTGCCTCAGGTGGTGGTGCCCCAGGCGACGGACCAGCCGTACTGGGCCGGCCGGGTGGCCGACCTGGGCATCGGCGCGGCGCACGACGGTCCGACCCCGACCTTCGACTCCCTGTCGGCCGCCCTCGGGACGGCCCTGGCCCCCGAGGCCGGCGCACGAGCGCGCGCCGTGGCCGGCACGATCCGGACCGACGGGGCGGCGGTGGCCGCGAGGCTGCTCCTCGACATGGCCCGCTGAGCCGGAACCTCCCCAGCGACCGCCGTATTCGCCGTAGATTCGGAGCTGTTGACGTGAACTCCCTGACCACCAGCGTTTTCGATCTTTCCGACCGCCTCTCCCCCAAGGCCGACCCCACGCTGATCGACGGCGACGAGCGGCACTTCGCGGCCATCGCTGAGTGCCTGGAGCAGTCGATCGCCGACCTGTCCGACCGCCTCGACGCCGCGCGCAGGGCGCCCGGCGGCATAGGCCGGCAGGCGATGGATCGGGACATGGAGATCCACCGGTTGACCGCTCGCCTGCGCACGCTGCGTCGCTTCGGTCTGGACCTGTGCCTCGGGCGCATGGTCGGCGCGGACCACCCCGAGCCCGTGTACGTCGGTCGCCTCGGCCTCACGGACAGCGCGGGTCGTCGGCTGCTGCTCGACTGGCGCTCCCCCGCTGCTGAACCGTTCTTCGGAGCCACCCACGCCCACCCGATGGGCCTGGCGAGCCGCCGCAGGTATCGCTGGGCCGGCGGCCGGATCAGCGACTACTGGGACGAGGTGTTCACCTCGGACGGGTTCGTCGGGCACGCCGCGCTCGACGACCAGTCCGCCTTCATCGCCAGCCTGAGCGGCAGCCGGTCGCCACGGATGCGAGATGTGCTCGGCACCATCCAGGCCGACCAGGACGCCGTCATCCGCGCGGGGTCCCGCGGCGCCCTCGTGGTCGACGGCGGCCCGGGGACGGGGAAGACCGTCGTCGCCCTGCACCGCTCCGCCTACCTCCTCTACTCCGACCCTCGTCTCGGTCACCGCCGGGGCGGCGTGCTGTTCGTCGGTCCGCACCAGCCCTATCTGGGCTACGTCGCCGACGTCCTCCCCAGCCTCGGAGAGGAGGGTGTGCGGACCTGCACCCTGCGGGACCTCGTCCCCGAGGGAGCCACGGCGGTGATCGAGGCCGACCCGGAGGTGGCCCGGCTGAAGTCGTCCGCGGACCTGGTGAAGGCGATCGAGACGGCCGTCAGGTTCTACGAGGAGCCGCCCACCGAGGGGATGACGGTCACGACCCACTGGTCCGACATCCGGCTGAGCGCCGACGACTGGGCCACGGCGTTCGCAGCGGCGGAACCCGGTACTCCGCACAACGAGGCGCGCGACCAGGTCTGGGAGGAGCTGCTCACCCTCCTGGTGGACAAGCACGAGGACGACGCCACGGCGGACGACGGCGAGGTCTCGGTCGATCTGCTCCGCAGGTCGCTGACGCGGAACAGGGAGCTGCTGACGGCCTTCAACCGGGCGTGGCCGCTGCTCGAAGCGGCCGACCTCGTCGGAGACCTGTGGTCGGTCCCCGCCTACCTGCGGCTGTGCGCTCCGTGGCTCGACCGCGAGGACGTGCGGAAGCTGCAGCGCGCGGACGCCCAGTCCTGGACGGTGTCCGACCTGCCGCTCCTGGACGCGGCACGCCAGCGGCTCGGCGACCCGGAGGCGGCCCGTCGCGGGCGCCGGCACCAGGCGATCCTCGCCGCCCAGCGCGAGCGCATGACGCAGGTCGTCGACAACCTGATCGAGGCCGCGGCCGACTCCGGCGCCGACGGTGACGACGGGGAGGGCCTGGTGACGATGTTGCGCGGCCAGGACGCCCGGGTGAGCCTGGTCGACGAGGCGGAGCTGCCGACGACCGACCCGGACCTGCTCCGCGGCCCGTTCGCGCACATCGTCGTGGACGAGGCTCAGGAACTGACCGACGCGGAGTGGCAGATGCTGCTGCTGCGGTGCCCCTCCCGGAGCTTCACCATCGTCGGTGACCGCGCCCAGGCCCGGCACGGGTTCACGGAGTCGTGGCGGGAACGGCTTGAGCGGATCGGGCTCGACCGGATCAACCTCGCCTCCCTGAGCATCAACTACCGGACGCCGGAAGAGATCATGGCGGAGGCCGAGCCGGTCATCCGGGCCGCGCTCCCGGACGCCAACGTGCCGACCTCCATCCGCCGCGGCGACGTCCCCGTCGTCCACGGATCCACCTCGGAGCTGAGTTCCATCCTGGACACCTGGCTCGCGGCGCATGCCGAGGGGACCGCCTGCGTCATCGGCGATCCCACCTTCCGGTCGACGTCCCGCGTCCGGTCGCTGACCCCGGAGCTGTCGAAGGGGCTCGAGTTCGATCTGGTCGTCCTCATCGACCCGGAGACGTTCGGCACGGGGGTCGAAGGAGCGGTCGACCGCTATGTCGCGATGACCCGTGCGACCCGGCAACTCGTGATCCTCACCAGCTCCTGACGTCGTCGGCCGGACGAACGCCCGCTCCGTCCGAGGGTGTCGACCGGTCAGCCGGGAGGCCGATCACCCTCTCCTCCGCACGGGGTAGTGGGAGATCCGCGGTTCCCGCCCCGGGTCGATGTGCGGAGAGAGCGCCGACAGAAGACTGGCGTCATGGACACATCGACACCTCCGAAGAGGCCGGCGGCGGCCGCGGCGGCCGCCGCGATCTGGGCCGCGGTCTTCGCCGCCTTCCATGTCTACTGGGCGCTGGGCGGCGGCTTCGGGCTGGGGGACGGTAGCGTCTCGGAGCAGGGCGTCTCCGGGGGCTTCCTCGTCTACGACCTGGTCGTGGCGGTGATGTGCCTGGTCGGGGCCGGTGTGTCCCTGGAACTGGGCCGCGGGGTGGGCCGCCCGCTCCTGCCCCGGTGGATGCTGCTCACGGCGGCGTGGACCGCGGCGGCCCTGCTGCTCGCGCGTGGCGGGATCGGGGTGATCGACGACCTGCTGCGCACGACCGGTGTGCTGACGAACGGCGTGAGCGGACTGACGCTCGAGCAGGTGTACGGAGACCCGGACCCGTCCGCCTACACGATGTGGTCCATGCGCGCCGTCGACCTGTACTTCCTCCTCGGCGGTGCGCTGTTCACCGCCGCGCTGCACGGCTTCCACCGACCGCGGAAGCGGAGCTCCACCGACGCGGAGCCGAAGGTCGGCCAGGCGGCCGCGCCTGGTGCGCGCGGGGTCAGTCGGAGGGCGGCAGCAGGGGCCCCAGGGGGCCGAGGTCGAGATTGAGGTCCTGCATGGTCAGGCCGTAGCGGGAGCACAGGTCGCTCATGCGGTCGTGCAGGACCATCAGCGTCATCCCCAGGCGCTCCTCCTGTTCCTCGGTCAGGTCGCCCTGGTCGACCCGGTGGAGGGCCTGGCGCTCCATGAGCTGGCGCAGCAGCTCGACCAGGGTGAGGACGAGCCTGATCAGGTCCCGTTCGACCGTGTCGGGGTCGGTGGTGATCCGGCGGGCACGGCCGCGGTCCGGGTCGGAGCCGGCGGCCGGGACGTCCTGGGGCGCGGCGGGCAGCAGCCGGAAGGCGCGGGCCGCGGCCTCGGCCACCTCGTCCAGCCGCTGTCCGGGGCTGAGCGGGTCGGTGGGGCCGCCCTCCCGGCGGGGCGGGCCCGTGTCGTCGTCCTGGGCGGCGTGGCCCCTGCCGTTCTCCTGGCCGGGCGGGCGGTTGCCGTGGTCGTCGCGGTCAGCCGTCATGGCGTCCTCGCGGTGACACGGTTCCGCTCCATGGGGACGGGGTCTTCGGGCCGATGGAGACGATCAGGGCGCGCAGCGAGATCCGTACCAGATCGATGTCGGCCACGGAGAGCACCACATCGCCCGTGATCACGGCACCACCGCTGAGCAGCCGGTCCAGCAGGTCGATCAGGGCCACCTGGCGGTTGGGGAGCGGTTCGGAGGCCACGGGGCCGGCGGGCCGCGGGCTGGTGGCCCCGGACCCGGTGGCAACCGGCGCGGGGGTCCCGAGCTCGACACGGTCCGGCGCCGGAGGGCCGTTCTCCGGAGCGCCGTTCACGGAGCCGCCTCCTCGCCCGGGGGTTCCTCGCCGGAGGGCTCCTCGTCTGGGGGTTCCTCGCCGGAGGGCTCCTCGTCTGGGGATTCCTCGCCGGAGGGCTCCTCGTCTGGGGGTTCCTCGCCGGAGGGCTCCTCGTCTGGGGGTTCCTCGCCGGGGGGCTCCTCCGCGGCCGGCGGCGCGGCGAACGAGTACGGGGCCCAGGGGCCGGTGATCTCGACCCGGACGCCGGGGAGCCCCTCGGCCGCCCGTGCCACCTCGGCGCGGAACCGCTCCGCGCGGTCACGCGCCACGAGGTAGGCGTCGTTCACCACGTTCACGCCCGGGCCGCCGGCCAGCTCGCCCTGCTGGGCGCGGTGCCGCGTCCGGTCGGCGGCGTGCCTCCGTCCGACCTCCTCGACCCGCTCGGCCGCCTGCCGCGCCGCCCGGAAGCTCTCGTCGCGCGAGCGTCGTTGCGCGCTCCGGCCCCGCAGATAGGCGCGGCCGGGGCTGAGGCCGCCCGCGGGTTCGGGCTCCGGGGTCGCGGCGGCGTCCGCCGACGGATCGACGTACACCTTCACCCCCCACTCGACATGCGCGGCCAGCCGGGACAGCTGCTCCAGGAAGGCCGTGCGTCCCGCGTCGAGTACCTCGGCCACGCGGACGTCGTCGAGGTACACCGTCGCCAGCCGCAACGGCAGCACCGAGGTCCGGGCGGCCAGCGCCTCGACCACCGCGTGGTGCGCCCGGGCGACCGCCTCCAGCCAGGCCAGGTCCTCCAGGTGCCGCTTCAACGCCTCCTCGCTGAAGTCCCGGGCCGGCACCGGGCTGACCGCCGCCACCAGTTCGTCGTCTCCCGGGGTCCGCGTCAGGCGGACCGGGGCCCCGACGACGCCCTCGACACCGGTCAGCGCCCCGCTCAGCCCTTCGGCGTTTCGGGCCACGGCGTAGGCGTAGGTGACGGTGTCAGTCATCGTCCCCGTCGTCCGTCCCGGGGCGCCGGCGCGGCCTGGACGACGTCCGCCCGGTGGTCTTCCGCGTCGAGGTCGTCCTGCGGTCCGAGGCCGTCTTGCCACTCACCGTCGTTCTGCGCGGCGAGGCGGTCTTCCTGGCCGGGGAGGTCCTCTCGGCAGGGGAGGCGGTCCGCTCGGCCGCGGAGGCGCCGCCGCTCCTGGAGGCCGGCTCCCGGGCCGTGGACTTCCGCCGTGGCACGGCCGTCTCCTCCTCGTCCCTGTCCGCCTCGACCGCGGAGGCCGCGGAGACGTCCGCGTCCGCCGGCGGAAGCGCGGCGCTCCTCCGCAGCGCGTCGAGCTCCGCACGCAGCCGCTTGTTCTCGTCGGCCAGCGCGTGGTCGTCTCTGGGGGCGCGGGAGGACAGTGAGGGGTCGTGCTCCCACCAGTCGATGCCCATCTCCTTCGCCTTGTCGACGGAGGCGACCAGCAACCGCAGTTTGATGGTGAGGAGTTCGATGTCGAGCAGGTTGATCTGGATGTCGCCGGCGATGACGATGCCCTTGTCGAGCACCCGCTCCAGGATGTCGGCGAGGTTCGCGGAGCTGCCCTGGCCATAGGTCGGCTGGCCGTAGCGCGGCGTGGCCCGGGACGGGAGGGCGCCGGGCCGGCCGGCGAGGGGTTCGGTCACGGCGGCCACCTCGACTCCCGCTCGGGCGGCGCCCCTCGCCAGTACGCCCTGACCTCCTCCAGCCAGTTCAGGAGTTCGTCCTCACGCCGCTCGAAGGTCTCCTCGTCGATCTCCCCCGCCAGGAGAGCCTTCTCCAGGCGGGCGAGTTCCTCCTCCGCCGGTGCGGGGTCGTAGTACTTCGCCTCCGCCGCGTCCACGACGCGGCCCATCACCCAGGCCGCTCCCCGCACCGGGGCCAGCGGGAGGGTGAGAAGCTGAGTGATGACACCCACAAGAGCTCCTTCACACGAAGCTGTACGGAGGCAGCGGGCCCCGCAGCCGGAGGGAGAAGTCGTCCCCGAGCTGGTTCGCCAGGCTCAACTGCGCGGTGAGGAACAGCTCTTCCTTGTCGCGCTCCACCAGGAAGGAGATGGAGAGCAGGTCGTCCCCGGTGGGCGAGGAGGACACGTCGTCCCGGGAGAACGGACGGAGCGCCTCGACCACGCCGGCGGCCAGCGCGCCGTGGCGCGCCTCGACCTCCTGGGCCACCAGTTCGCCGAGCGCCAGGGGCGCGCCCGGGCCGGCCTCTCCGCTGCGGATCGCCTCGTTGAGCTCCCGGGCCTCGTCCGAGTCCTGGAGGATCTCGCGGAGCAGGGCGTCCTCGTCCTGGGCCACCCTCAGGTGGTACTCGGCGCACCCGTCCAACTCCCGCAACCGCGTCTCGTACTCCTCAGCCCGTTCCTCCAGCGCGGCCCGTACGGCGTCGTCGTCCGGCGCGGTGAGTCCGAAGCGCAGCGGGAGGATGGTGCCGTCGGACATCAGCCGGTCCTGCACCTCCTGGTGGGCGCTCAGGTCACGCCTCCTGGGGCGCAGGTCCTCGGGGGCGTCGCTGACCACCGCGCGCAGCTGTCCCGCGCTGATGGCGCGCGGGCGTCCGGGGGGATCGCCGACGCCCTTGAGGTCGCCGAGACGCAGCGGATGGTCCTCACCGGTGATGGAGTAGACATAGACGGCCACGGCTCACTCCTCCTTCTCGCGGCGCGAGGTCCGCCGTGTGGGGCGCCGCCGCCTCTCTTCGCCCTCTTCGTCGTCCCGGCTCGCCCGCCTCCTGACCTTCTCCTCCTCGCCCTCTTCCTCGCTGTCGCGCTTCCGGCCGCCGCTCAGGGTGTCCGCCACCGACTCCACCGCACCCGTCAGCGCGCCCTTGACCTTGCCCTCGGATCCGCTCTCGGTCACCTCGCCGACGATGTCCGTCAGCTGGGTCGGCGCCTTGCGGCCGGTTTCGAGGTCGAGCCGGTTGCACGCCTCCGCGAACCGGAGATAGGTGTCCACGCTGGCCACCACGACCCGGGCATCGATCTTCAGGATCTCGATACCGACGAGCGACACGCGCGCGAAGACGTCGATGACGAGTCCCCGGTCGAGAATCAGATCCAAGATGTCGTAGAGGCTTCCGGTGGCGCCGCCCTGGATCGCGCCGCCGCCTGCGCCTTGCGGCACCACGGTCATGATGTCTCCCTTCGACGCCCAACCGCCGTGCCGGCGGCTGCCGTTGCTAGTTGCGTCGGTCTATCTGTCCACGGGTGTAGCGCCGGGTCCGCTCGTAGGCCACCAGATCCCCGCTCTCGTCCAGGCTCACCCGGTAGCTGGCCATCACGCTGGTGGTGTCGGGAACGCGCTCCACCTCGACGACCTCCACGGTGGCCTCCCAGCCCTCGTCGGTGGGTTTGAGGGCCGAGACCGAGTCGGGGGAACGTCCGAGCAGCTCCCGCAGTTGGGCGATCGCGGCCCGCATGGCCGCGCCCGTCGACACTCTGCGTTCGGCACGACGCGCGGGCTGCTCCGCCCGCCGCGCACGTGCCCCGGTGCCACCGGACCGATGTCCGGCGGTACCACTCGTCGACGCGCGCCTGTCGTCATCCGCGCGTTCTCCCCTGGCTGCCGACATTTCCTCTCTCCGGACCGGCAGGAATTTCCGATCGACTTTCCTCACTGCCTTTCTCAGCATAGGCACATACCCGCGGAACATGGCGAAATATGTAGCCGCATGGATGCGCTCGATGACGCACGGTGTCCATCGCTTCCTGCGTATGCGCGCGGGCGGAAGGCGGCACAGACTTGAAATGCTCACTGTCCGGAAATTCTCGCGACCCCAGCCAGCCGAAGGGACCACGATGAACGACTCAGCCAAGATCGCCCTCGCGGCCGCGGTGGCCGGCGGGTACCTGCTCGGCCGCGCGAAAAAGGGACGGCTCGCGTTCAGTGTGGCGACGTACATTGCCGGCCGTCGGTTCGGTCTCCAACCGCAGCAACTGCTCACCGAGGGACTTCGCAAGCTGAAGGACGTGCCGCAGGTCGCCGATCTTCAGGACCAGGTGCGCGGTGAACTGATGGACGCCGGCCGGCAGGCGGTGGCGGCGGCCACCGACCGCAAGCTGGGTGAGCTGGCCGAAGTGCTCCGCGACCGAACTCAGCGCATAGGAAAGGAAGCCGAGGAGGAAGAAGAGGAACCCGAGGAAGCCGAGGAAGCCGAGGAGCCGGAAGAGGAGTACGAGGAAGAGGAACCCGAAGAGGAGTACGAGGAGGAAGAGGAGCCGGAGGAAGAGGAGCGAGGAGAGGAAGAACCCGAGGAAGAACCCGAGGAGGAGGAAGAAGAGGAAGAGGAGGAGGAAGAGCCCAGGGAAGAGGAGCCCGAGGAAGAGGAGCCCGAGGAAGAGGAAGAGAAGGAAGAGGAGCCTCGGCGACAGCGGCGTCGGCCCGCCAAGAAGGCCCCGGCCGCGAGGAAGCCCGCCGAAGAGAAGGCCCCGCGAAAGCGGTCGGCACCACGGAAGGCGGCGAAGAAGCCACCGCCGGCCAAGAAGGCCCCGGCCAAGAAGACGACCGCGAAGAAGACGACCGCGAAAAAGGCCCCGGCCAAGAAGGCACCGGCGAAGAAGGCGCCGGCGGAGAAGGCGGCGGCGAAGAAGGCCCCGGCCAAGAAGACCGCCGGGAAGAAGGCGGCCGCGAAGGCCCCGGCGAAGAAGACGACCGCGAAGAAGGCGACGGCGAAGAAGACAGCCGCGAAGAAGACGACCGCGGAGAAAGCGGCCGCGAAGAAGACGACGGCACGGAAGGCCTCGGCCAAGAAGACCGCCCCCCGGAAGACCACCGCGAAGCGGGCGACGGCCAAGAAGACGACGGCCAAGAAGGCTCCGGCGAAGAAGACGACCGCGCGGCGGAGGTAGACCATGGCCAGGACAGGACGCGACACTGGCAACGGGGAAGCCTCGGGCTTCGACCTTTTGCGCGAGGAGTTGGGGAAGTACCTCGGGGCTCAGATGGAGAACCTCGCGGAACGCGCCGGAGACAAGCTCACGGACGTCACCGACCAGCTCTTCGACATCGCCGACACCGGTGGGGCCCTACCCCGGATACTCCAGGGGGAGTCGCCCCTCAAAGCCCTGGTGAGCGAGAAGGCGAAGGACGTCAAGGACAACCTGGTGGAGAAGGCCAAGGAGACCTTCGGCGGCGGGGGCGGACGTAAGTCCGGGAGCCCCAAGGTGACGAACATCGTCGAAGTGCTCGACGTCGGGGTGCCGGTCCGCTTCGCCTACGACCACTGGACCCAGTACGAGCGGTTCAGCAGCTTCACCAAGGGCGTGCGCAGCGTCTCCAAGAACGACGAGGGCACCAGCGACTGGAAGGTGAAGGTCGGCCCCTCGACCCGCGGTTGGCAGGCCACCGTCCAGGAGCAGGTGCCGGACGAGCGCATCGTGTGGACCTCCGAGGGAGGTAAGGGATCCACACGAGGCTGCGTCAGCTTCCATGAGCTCACCGCGGATCTCACACGCATCGTCCTCGTCGTCGAGTACTACCCCTCCGGGTTCTTCGAGAAGACCGGCAACCTCTGGCGCGCCCAGGGCCGCCGCCTGCGCCTGGACTTCAAGCACTTCCAGCGCTACGTCAGCCTGACCGACGAGGAGCCGGAGGGATGGCGAGGAGAGATCCGGGACGGCGAAGTGGTCCGCACCCACGAAGAGGCGATGGAAGAAGAAGAGGAAGGGGAAGAGCAGGAGACCGGGCGCGGCGACGAGGAGGCAGAGGGCGAGGAGTGGGAGGAGGAGGAAGAAGCACCCGAAGACGAGGAGTCGTGGGCCGAGGGCGAGGACGAGGACGAGGACGAGGACGAGAGCGAGGACGAGAGCGAGGGCCAGGGCGACCGGTACGAGGACGAGGAGGAGTACGAAGAGGACGGCGAATACGCCCGCGAAGCCTGACGACACCGGACCACCGGCACACCACGATCACGGCACCGCCGTCACCGCCTCCGGCCCCGCGCACGGCCACCGTCCGGCCCCGCGCACGGCCGCCGTCGCCCGCCCGAGCAACCGGGGCCGGACGACGGCGCCCCGGTCGCACCGCGTATCAGCGCTCGCGACGTCCTCCGGGAGGGCCGGCGGGCGGGGACGGCGGTGCGCCTTTCGTCTTCTCGTCCTCGGGCTTTCCCGCCTTCCGCGGCGTCGACGGCGTCAGCGGGGCACCTGGCATGAGGCTCTCCGGAGAGGTCGGCGCCGGTTCCTCGGCACGGTGCTTGTTTTTGGACTGATTCGCTCTTTTCTGTCCCATATGACGAATCTACTCGTGATCGCGCGAGGGTTCCTGATTCCGGCGGCCGCGAGGCCGTCAGACAGGGCAGCCGGTCCCGGTGACGGGGTTGGCGCAGGTGTTGGTGCCGGGGCCTCCGTCGTTGACGTTGACGCCGGGGCCGCCGTTGAGGCTGTCGTCGCCGTCACCGCCGAAGAGGTCGTCGTTGCCCTCGCCGCCGAACAGGTCGTCGTCACCCGCCTCACCGAGGAGATCGTCGTCGCCGGCGTTGCCGAAGAGGTCGTCGTCGCCGTCGCCGCCCGAGACGGTGTCGTCGCCACCACCGCCGAAGAGGTCGTCGTCGCCGTCATCGCCGTTGACGCTGTCGCCGCCGTCACCGCCGTAGACGCTGTCGTCGCCGTCACCGCCGTTGAGGGTGTCGCCGCCGTCACCGCCGTTGAGGCTGTCATGGCCGGCGTCACCGGAGAGGACGTCGCTGCCGGCGCTGCCGTCGAGGCTGTCATGGCCGGCGTCACCGGAGAGGACGTCGTTACCGTCGCTGCCGAAGAGGGCGTCGTCGGCTTTGCCGCCGGAGAGGCTGTCGTTACCGACTCCGCCGTCGATGCTGTCGCGGCCGTCGCGGCCACCACGGCCGTCACCGCCGTGGCCGCCGTAGCTGCCGTCCCCGTCGCCGCCGCCGAATATGCGGTCACCGCCGGCACTGCCGAAGAGGCTGTCGTCGCCGGCGTCGCCGCAGATGACGTCGTTACCGCCCAGACCGTCGACGCGGTCGTTCCCACCCAGCGCGACGATCACGTCATCACCCGCGGTGCCCACGAGGATGTCGTCACCCTTCGTACCGACGATCGTCGCGGCCAGGCCCGCGCAGGTCGGGGTGGCGGGTATGGCGTTCGGCAGGTGGGAGGCGGCGGGGACCACGGCGGATGCGGGGCCGGCGGCTATGAGCCCCGCGGTCGCCAGGGCCAGCAAGGGCAGCAGCAGGCCACCGACACGGCGCGCCCCGCGGCGGGCGCCGAGAGCCATGACCGACCCGGAATCCCCACCGTGGGCATGCCGGCCGGCCCGACCTGTGCGGGCGTACCGGTCGGGCCGGCGAACGATCAGATCCATTTCCATCGACGTGCACCCTCCGAAACGGGACAACACTCACCCGTACAGCAGGCCACGCCCCGGTTCTTCCCGCCCGTCCCCTTCTCACGGCCGACGCACCGCACCCGCCCCTGTCGCAGGTCAGGCCAGGGAACCCCAGCGAAAGAACCACTCCCCCGGCCGTCCCCCACTCAGTCCGCGCCCCGTAGGCGCGTCCGCACCACCCGCTCGTTCCGGTCGTCCCCGCAGGACCCGGAACGCGTGGAGCAGCGGTTTCAGCTCGCCGGTCCTCTCCGGGTCAGGCGGGGATGCCTCCGTCGGTCAGGGAACGACGGCGGACCGAGATCAGCCAGTTCTCCACGCGGGTGGTGTCGGGCTGTTCCGGGAGGGGGCTCGCGGCCATTGCCCGCTCCAGACGGGTGGACAGCTCCTCGCGCCAGGCGCGGACCTCGTCCCAGGACAGTTCGCCGCGGCGTACGGCCAGCAGCCGCTCGCGGTACGGGCCGACGTCGATGCGCACGGTGCCGCTCTCCAGCAGCACGGCACCGCTGAGCATCAGGCGGAGCATATGCATGACGTGCTTCCAGCGCGGCTCGCCCTCGCGCGCCCGACGGTTCTCCGCCTTGGCGAACTGGGAAGCGGCGTACCGCGCGTACGTCGTGTGCGCCCGGCGGGAGAGGAACGCCGGGGTGAGGTCCCGCAGCTCGACACCGAGCGCGGAGCGCTCTTCGACGAGCGGGCTGTGCAGGACCTCGAGGATGTTGGGGTTGGCGGAGAGCGCGAGTGCGCAGAATCGCTCCACCTCCCAACTGAACTGCTCGGGCAGCGGGCCTTCCACATGGGTGGGCGGTTTGGCCATGCGCCAGAAATCGGCCGCGGGGGCGACGTACACGCCGCGGCGGTCGACGTCCGAGGCGGCCGTGGACAGCCCGAACGCGCGCGATCCCACGACCACCGACAGGATGGTGTGCCGCTTCACCAGGTCATGCGCCTCTGACATGCGGCTCATTCTCATCAGACCGCCGCCGTCGACCAAATGATTTCCCGAAGCCGCCCAGCCCGGCACGCCCGCCCGCGCGGTCAGCCCCGGTCGCCCAGGTCCAGACGGTCGATCAGCCCGGCGTCGGTGAAGGCGGCGACCAGTTCGTCACGGCCCTCGGTGAAATGCGTCCAGCTGTCGTAGTGGACGGGAACCACCCGGCGGGCACCGAGGATCCGGGCGGCCTCGGCGGCCTGCGCGCTGTCGAGGACGATCAGCGCGCCGTCGAAGAGGACGGGGACCCGAGGAGCGCCGGCGAACAGGATGGCGGTGTCCACCGGGCCGAACCGTTCGGCTGTCTCCTTGACCGCGTCGAGCGAGGCGTTGTCGCCGCTCACGTAGACCGTGGGCAGGCCCTCCCCGGTCAGGACGAATCCGACGACCTGACCGGTGATCGGTTCGACCTCCTCACGGGCGCCGGGCCCGTGGACGGCGGGCACGCCCGTGACGGTGATCGTGCCGCCGCCGGGGCGGTCCAGCTCGATCGACTCCCAGTCGGCCAGCCCCCTGGCCCCCGCCCCCAGGCGCTGCCCGCCCCCGGGCGTGGTCAGCGTCAGCGGGACGTCGGCGAGCAGCGCCCGGCCGGAGTCGTCCAGGTTGTCGGGGTGCTCGTCGTGGGAGAGCAGGACCACGTCTATGCGACCGAGGTCGGCCGGCGAGGCGGAGGCGGGTGCCGTCTTGGTCAGCTGGCCGCCCGGCACCCGGTAGTCGCGGGGCGCGTCGAAGGTCGGGTCGGTCAGGAAGCGCAGACCTCCGTACTCGACAAGGGCGGTCGGGCCGCCGAAGACGCGGACGGGGATCGGCTCAGTGGACGTACGGGTATCAGCCATGGAAGACCTCACGGATAGGAAGGTAGTTATCCGTGAAGGACGATAGTGATGTCTCACGGATGAGCGCAAGACGTACCATGACATCCATGAGCGAGACCCCGACCCCCGAATCCGCGCCACCCCCCGCTCCGGGGGCCGAGGAACACCTCGCTCTCGACTTCGTCAACAGCGCCCTCGCGCTGCCCGGAGGGCACTTCATCGACCTCCTCGGCACCCCCGAGGCCACGAATCGGTGGCTCACCGAACGCGGCCTCGCGCCGGCTGACGCCGGGGTGCGGGAGATGTGCGCGGCGCAGCTGCGCTCGCTGCGCGAGCACCTCAGGTCGTTGTTCGCCGCCCGCGTCGCCGGGCTGCCCGCCCTGCCCGCGGCGCTGTCCGCCGTCAACGACGCGCTGAGCAAGGCCCCCTCGGCCGCCCTGCTGTACTGGGACGAGAGGAACGGCCCCTACCGGGCGGTCCCGTGCCCCACCCACGAGATCCTCGACCGCGCTCTCGCGACCCTCGCGGCCAGCGCGGCCGACCTCCTCACCGGCCCCGACGCCGACCGCCTCATCGGCTGCGGCTCCACGCCCTGTACCCGCTACCTGCTGCGCCACGGTCGCCGCCACTGGTGCTCGACCCGCTGCGGCGACCGCGCCCGCGCCGCCCGCGCCTACGCACGACGCACCCAGCCGGAAGCGGACTGACGAACCCCCGGGCCCGACCTCATCGCGAGGCGGCGCCGGGGCGAGGCTCACCCCACGTACGTGAATTCGTCGGCCGAGCCGGTGGCGGGGGCAGACGGAAGCGGGGCCGTCTGGGGCCGTCCCGAGCGGCATGCCGTTTTTCGGAGTAATGAGCGAAGCGGCCGGCTCCGTCGTGTCAGCCTGTGGTCCTGGGCGACCGCGGTCGCGTCGGAAGGCCGTGCCAGAAGGCCGGGCGTCCCACGCGTGCGTGCGGCTGGATCAGCGGATCCGCCGCGCCCACGGGGCGCGCTTCGCCACCCACGATCCACGAACAGTCTGGCGAACGGGGGCCGTATGCGGCGCAGGAACGAGCATCGGCGCATCAGGCGCTCATGATGGCCGGGCACCGGGAGGAGCCGCCGCGCAGGCCCGACCTCGCACGTCTGGACGCCGAGCTTCATCAGGTCAGCGAGCGGCTCACCGAGCTGTCCGCCGCCAAGGACAGGCTTCAGGGGCTGCTGGACGCGGTCATGGCCATCAGCAGTGAGCTGGAGCTGTCCACGGTGCTGCACCGCATCGTCACCACCGCCATGAACCTGGTCGGTGCCCGCTACGGCGCGCTGGGTGTGCTGGCCGAGTCCGGCGAGCATCTGGAGCAGTTCATCACCGCCGGCCTGTCCGAGCGGGAGCGAGCCGCTCTGGCCGGCGTGGACTTCCCCCGCGGCCTGGGCGTGCTGGGACATCTGATCCGCCACCCGGAACCGCTGCGGATCGACGACATCGCCACCCACCCGGCCTCGGCCGGATTTCCCCCCGGCCACCCGCACCTCCGCACGCTCCTCGGAGCGGCGATCAGCGTCCGCGGCGAAATCTACGGCGACCTCTACCTGTCCGAGCGACGCGACGGACGGCCCTTCGAGCGCAAGGACCAGGATCTCCTCGTCGCCCTCGCCGGCGCCGCCGGCATCGCGATCGAGAACGCCCGCCTGTTCGGAGAACTCCGGGACAGCGCCGAGACCTTCCAACGCCTGCTGCTGCCCGCGCTGCCCGACCTCAGTCCGCTCACGGCGGCGGCCGTCTACCAGCCCGCCGCCGAGCCCAGCGCGCTCGGCGGCGACTGGTACGACGCCGTCTGCCTGCCCGACGGCACGACGGGCGTCGCCATCGGCGACGTGGGCGGCCACGACCTCCACGCGGCCGCCGCCATGGCCTCCACCCGCAGCATGCTCCGGGCCCTGCTCTTCGATCTGCGCACACCGCCCAGCGCGATCCTCAACCAGCTCGACCGCACCCTGAACGCCACCGTCGAAGGACCGTTCACCACCACCTGCCTGGCTCTCCTCGAACCCACTGAAGGCGGCTGGACGCTGCGCTGGAGCACCGCGGGCCATCTGCCACCGCTCCTGATCGTCCCTGGTCGGGAGGTGGAGTACCTGCACGCCGATCCCGGCCTGCCGCTCGGGGTGGACACCGCCCAGCCTCGCCCCGATCACACCCGCACCCTGCCCGGGGGCGCCACCATCGTCTTCTTCACCGACGGTCTCGTCGAGCACGCCGACCGCACCCTCGACGACGGACTGGCCGCGCTCACCGAACTCGCCGTCGCCCACGCCGCGTTGCCGCCGCAGGAGTTCGTCCAGGCCCTGGCCGACCACCACCCCAGCGACGGCCACGACGACATGGCCATCCTCGCCCTACGCCTCCCGCCCAGCCGGGGTTGAACGGGAACGCCGAAGGGTGCGGCGCCACACCGATCCGCGGGCGGGTGGCCGGCGCAGGAGGTTCGGGGCGGGTCGGCGGCTCGCCGCCCCCGCACACCACGAGGAGGGAGAGCGCCGCCGCATCGCATCCCCCACACCCGGCCGGATCTGATCCATGGCCGGATATCGCCCCATGTGACAGGTTGGCCGGTTATATAACCGTGGTGTTGCTGGGGAGTTAACAAGCGGGACATGATCACTGCTCGTATCGACCTGATCACTCATCCAGGAGACGAGAAGTGATACGCGGAACCGCTCTCCGTGCCCTCACCGCCGTCGCCGCGACCGCGGCGCTCGCCCTGCTCCCCCCTCAGGGAGCCCAGGCGGCCGCCCCGGACACGACCGCCCCGGCGACCGGTGCCCCTGCCGGCACTGTCACCACGATCGACGCGGACGACGACAACCCCTTCCGCTGGATGGAACTGGACGGCCTGCGGGCCGACTTCCAGTTCATGTGTCCCGCGGGCCACTGCGTGGGCTTCTGGTCCCTGGTCCTGACGGACGACGTCGCGCGGCAGAAGTTCGCGGACGGCACGTTCTTCGTCTACGCCCCGGCCACGGGTGAGTTCAGCTTCTTCCTCGACACGGACATCGCCGTGCGCACGGTCGACCACCCCGGCCGGGTCCGCCTGGTCGACACCGAGTTCATGCGTTCCCACCCGCGCGTCGAGGTCCGCTACGGCGACCCCGACCACCCGGACCGGGCCCGCGTCGTCGCCTCGGCGACGACCCTGATGTAGCGAGCCACCGACCCCACCCGACCTTCGCGACCAGCCCCGCCGGGCGGGCGACCGCGTCGCGAGGAAAGGCCCCGAGCGGCAGTGGGGGGTCGCGATGGCGACCGGGGACAGGCCCGGTACCCGGCCGCGCCGCCCGTGCCCGCCGGCACGATCCGGCGCAAACCCCTCCACTGCGTTGCGCTCTCACATGCCCTCGTTCACGCGTTTCACCACAAGGGAGTCATTGATCTTCATGTCCGAATACCGGAGAATTCTCGCCTTCGCCACCGTGGGTGCGGTCATATGCACCTCCGGATTCCTGCCGTCGGTCAGCCAGGCCGCCGACAACCGCGACGGGGAAACGGAGAAATCCTACGCCGCAACGCACGGCCTGACGGCGGATGAAGTCGAGAACATCAACGCACTGAACGAAAGCGCCCTGACTCTGGGTCGACCCGGCAAGCCTCCGGTGGGATTACCTCCGAGCGCCAGCGCGTCCCCGGCCGCCGACGACAGGGTGACCCCTCCCGCCGAGCCGCTCGACCGGATGCCTGACGCGTACCGGGCCTACGGAGGCAGGGCCACCACGGTCGTCAACAACTACATACGCAAGTGGCAACAGGTCTACAGTCACCGCGACGGCAAGAAGCAGCAAATGACCCAGGAGCAGCGAGAAAAGCTGTCCTACGGCTGCGTCGGCGTCACCTGGGCCAATACGGGCCCCTACCCGGCGAACAAACTGGCGTTCGCGTACTTCGACGAGAAGAAGTACAAGAACGACCTGGAGAACACCAGCCCCCGACCCAACGAAACGCGCGCGGAGTTCGAGGGCCGCATCGCCAAGGAAAGCTTCGACGAGGAGAAGGGTTTCAAGCGGGCACGTGATGTGGCGTCCGTCATGAACAAGGCCCTGGAGAACGCCCACACCGAGGGGGCCTACATCGACAACCTCAAGACGGAGCTCACGAACAACAACGACGCTCTGCTCCACGAGGACAGCCGCTCGAATTTCTACTCGGCGCTGAGGAACACACCGTCCTTCAGGGAAAGGGATGGCGGCAACAACGACCCCTCCAAGATGAAGGCGGTGATCTACTCGAAGCACTTCTGGAGCGGGCAGGACCAGTGGGGCTCCTCTGACAAGAGGAAGTACGGCGACCCGGAAGGCTTCCGTCCCAACCCGGGCACCGGCCTGGTCGACATGTCGAAGGACAGGAACATTCCGCGCGGTCCCGCCAATCCCGGCGACCGTTGGGTCAATTTCGACTACGGCTGGTTCGGGGCACAGACAGAGGCGGACGCCGACAAAACCGTGTGGACCCACGGCGACCACTATCACGCGCCCAACAGCGACCTGGGCCCCATGCACGTGTACGAGAGCAAGTTCCGGAACTGGTCTGCCGGGTACGCGGACTTCGACCGCGGAACGTACATGATCGCGTTCATACCCAAGAGCTGGAACACCGCCCCCGCCAAGGTGACGCAGGGCTGGCCGTAACAGAACCGGGGAGGAGGGCCGGGTCGCCCGACCCTCCTCCCATCCCCCGCCGGACACGCGAGCCACGCGTCCGGCGGGGCTCGGCCGGGCGGGCGCTCTGAGTGGAGCGGCGGGTCAGCCACCCACCTGTGCGGCGAACGCTTCGTACGCCCGCTCGTCGAAGAGAACGAAGCGGACCTTCTCCACCCTCGTCTCCGTCTGCCGCACCGTCTCGACCGCGATGCGGGCCGCGTCCTCCATGGGCCACCGGTAGACGCCCGTGGAGATGGCCGGGAACGCCACGGTCCGCGCGCCCAGCTCGTCCGCGACGCGCAGGGATTCCCGGTAGCAGGAGGCCAGCAGCGACTCGTCGCCGCCGGAAGCATGGAACACCGGGCCGACGGTGTGGATGACCCACCGGGCGGGGAGGCGACCTGCGGTGGTGGCCACGGCCTGGCCGGTCGGGAGGCCCTTGCCGTAGCGGGAGGCGCGCAGGTCGCGGCAGGCGTCGAGGATGTCCGGGCCGCCCGCGCGGTGAATGGCGCCGTCGACGCCACCGCCGCCGAGGAGGGACGAGTTCGCCGCGTTGACGACGGCGTCGACATGCTGCTTCGTGATGTCGCCCTGGATCAGTTCGATGGTGGCCATGGGGTCATCAAAGCAGTCGGCTGTCGGCTGCGGGGCGGAGCGGCCGCGGGGCGGCCGACGTGTCCGGGAGGGCGTTCGGGCCCGGGTGCCCCGGTCGGCCGCGGGCACGGCCGGACGACCGAACAGCCCCGACGCCTCGTCAGTCGACGGAAGACCCCTCGTCAGTCGCCGGAAACGGAGAGCGCCTGGACCGGGCAGGCCCGGACCGCCTCGCGGACCATGGGGTCGTCGGCGCTGTCCTCGTGGCCGGGGACCAGGGCGGAGTATCCGTCGTCGTCCTGGGTGAAGACCGCGGGTGCGGTCAGCGCGCACAGACCGCTGCCGATACAGACCTCGTGATTGATCGTGACTCGCATGGCCCATTGCTCCCAGCTGATTCGGCGGGTTTTCGGGGTCGGGTGATGCGAGCGCAAGGTACCCGCGCGCCGATCGACCGACACCCGCTTCGCGCTTTCCTGACTCGAACGACCTAAAGGGAAAGCAGGGCGGCGGGACCACACGAGTGGACAAGGAATCCGTTCGGGGAGACACTCCGGCCCGGATCGCGGCTGGGCGGCGATCCGGGCCGGTGCGCTGCTCCGAGGGCGGGGTTACTGCACCTCGATACCGACCTTCAGGCCGTCGAAGTCATAGCTGTTGTCGTCGACCGCGAATTCGCTGCGACCGCCACCCTGGCTGGCCCAGGGGGTCACGGCGGCCACACCCGAGGTGGGTCCGTCCACCACCGTCACGGAGAGGCGGAAGTCGAGCAGCGGGGCGGATATCGGCCAGGCCCGACTGTCGAGGAACAGCCGGTACTTGTCGGGGTCGTATCCGTTGTCATCGGTGGCGACGGGCGATTCGCCGCCACCCTCGCTGGCCCAGGGGGAGTACTGGACGGGTCCGTAGTGACCGTTTCCGTCCATGGCCTGCGCGCCGATGCGGAAGTCCGTCCGGCCCAGCTGACTGCCCGGGGTGGTGTTCAGGTCGATGAGCACGGCGTCGGGGTCGTAGCCGTTGGCGTCGCCGGCCCACGGGGAGACGCTGTTCCCGAATTTCGCGTACCTGGTGAACTGTTCGGCGCCGAACTGCGTTCTACCGCGGTCGTCGGAGAGCTGGATTCCCACTCTGAAGCTGGGCAGTTCCGCCGTCGAGGCGGAGGCCGGAGTGGCGGTCAGGGAAAGGGCGACCGCCCCGGCGGCGGCCGATAGCGCCGTCCACATTCGCTTGCGCATCATTCCTCCTGATCATGGGGGATGGAACGCTTCGTTGTGTGTCGCTATGTCGCTGCAAATCGAGCAATTAGCACCCGTTGCGGCCATCACGATATGGAGCACCACTCTTGGTGCGCTACGGACATTCAAGCCACCGATGGTCGATTTGCCGCCGCCATATCCGCGCCCGCACCCCGCCCGCACCCGACCGGTGCCGCACACCTTCTGGTGGACCTCCACCCACGGCGCACGCCCACCGCGTCGGTCACCGGGAGGCGTCGGATGCCCTCGGGCGGCTCGCCCGCCGCGGACAGGTCCCCGTCCACGGCGTCACCAGGGGGGCGCGCGAAATCACCAGGGGGGGCGCGCGGTGAATCGGAGACATCAGATCGGATGACCTGTATGCCGGACCGTGCACAGAGCACCCCACTCTTCGCTTGGCTGGGGAGGGAGAGCACCGCGCCCCCCGCGTCCTCCCCGCCTCGCCGGATCGGGAATCGCGCTGCGGAGGCCTGCCCGAGGGCGCGGTGGCGGCCGACGACGGGAAGGACCCGAGGCAGGTGGACCAGCAGGACCCCTGGGCCGAGCAGGCGGTGCGTGACGATCTGGCGGGGGTGCTCCCCGTCGACTACGCGGCCTTCCACTCCCAGCACCATCGCGCGTATCTGCGCTATGCGTATCTGCAGTTAGGCAGCCGTGAGCGGGCCGCCCAGACCGTCGAGGACGTGTTCACCCATCTGCTGCGGGTCTGGGGCCACGTCCTGCGCCAGCCCAGCGCCGAGGCGTACGCGTGGGCGGCGCTGAAGGAGGCGGTCATACGTCGGCTGGAGGCGCTGGACCGGCCCGTCGCGCTGGTGGAGACGGCCGCCTTCGCGGCGCTGCGGGAGTCGAGTCGGACCCGTCTGGAGCTGCTGGAGTCACGCCTCGGCCTCTACACGGCCATCGCCAAACTGCCCGAACGCCACTACGACGTGATCGTGCTCGTTTTCGTGCTCGGCTATCCCCAGCAGAAGGCCGCCCAGATGATGGGCGTCTCCTACGCCACCGTGCGCTCGCATGTGCGCGGCGCACGGCGTCGGCTGGCCCGGGAGCTCGGGTTCGCCTGGCCCCCCGGTGAGTCCCCCGGTGAGCCCTCCGGAGAGTCCACCGCAGAGGAGATGGGGAAGTGAGCGAGATGGCCCGGAGGTTCGACGCGACGGGGATCGACGAGGCGCTGCGGAACGCCCTGGTGCTCACCGAGGAGTTCGCCGACTACGACGAGTACGCCGCACGCCGCCGTATCGCCTACCGCGTGGTGCGCGACCGGCCGTCCCCGCCGGCGTGTCGTACCCGCCCGGCCGCCCGGGGCCGCGTCGGCGGGGCGCGGTCCGGTGGGGCGGCCGCCGTGCCGGAGGACCCGCTGCTGTTGGACACCTCCGGTCATGAGCGGGCCGCGCGGGCGTTGGACGCGTCGGCGTCGCGGCTGTTGCGCGACCCCTCCGCCATGGCGGCCGCCACGGGTCGGTTCGCGGGGGCGATGGGCCCGGAGGGGGCGCTGGTCCTCGGCTGCGCGTTGTTGCTGGCGCGCCGGGAGGACGCCGCGCAGTTCTGGTGGCAGTACGCGGCCGGGGCGGGGTCCCGGGCGGCGGCACGCTTCATGTACCTGCTCCACCTCAAGCGGTCCGAGGTCCGAGCGGCCCGCCACTGGCAGGCGCAGGCGACCGCTCCTCAGGGGCGGGACCGCGGCGCCGCCGGCCGGCCCGACGACGACCAGGCCGCAGACGACGGCCTGACACCGCGTCAACCGGCGGGCCCCCGACCCGAACACGACGCACCGGCGTCGCGCCACCCCGCACCGGGCCCGGCCGGCCCCGGAGTCGCCGAGCGGGGCCGCACCGGGCGCGACGCGGAGGGCGACGGCACCGCACGCCCCGCACGCCCCGCGGACGACGGAGGCGCACGCTCCGCCGCGGCGGCCGCGCCCGGCGAGGACGTGCCGGCCGAACCCGGTCCGGACGGCCTGCCGGGGCGGCCCCGAGCACTGGAGGAGTCCCTTCGCGCGGGGACCGTCTGGGCCTCGCCGCCGATCTCGCCCCACGACCTCGGGGCCGTCGGCGACCCGCTCCGGTCGGAGGCGGGGGCGCCGGCGCACTGCCACGGCGCGCGGGCCGACGCCCTGTGCCCGGCGCTGGCCGCGGCGGTCGGGCGGCTGACCGTCGAGGAGGACGCCGACCTGGGCGAGGTGGTGCTGCCCGGGCCGCGGTTCGTCGCCCAGTTGCGCTGCTGCGCCGCTCTGTTGGCGCGGCGGTCCCGGGCGACGGCGCGGCCGCACTCGCCGCACCGTGGCGGGGAGGCCGGTCCCCCGGATCGGTATGCGAGCCCACCGCCCGGCCCTCCGGGGCGGTGGTCCCCGCTGCCGCTGCGCGCCCCCTCGCTCACCCACGCCGCGCAGCAGGTGCCCCGCGGGCGCCCCGCGCCGGGCGTGCTGGAGCCCGTGCACCGGGCGCTGCGCGTGCTGGAGGTCATCGGGCGCTACTCGGGCGGGGTGAGCGGCGCTCAGATCGCCCACGAGACCGGGCTGACCGAACAGGCGCTGGCTCGGGCCATACAGCTGCTGCTGCGCGAGGGCTTCGCGCTCCGGGTCGCCACCGGCTACCTGCCGGGACCCACCCTGCGGCTGCTGGGCACCGGGGGCGGGGCGGACGCGGGGCACCGGCAGCTCCGGCACACGCTGGCCGTGCTACGGGACACGGTGGGCGCGGCGGTGTACGTCAGCCGGTACGCCGACGGCGAGGTCGCCGTGGAGCAGTACGCGGACGGGCCCGGCACGCCCAGGGTCAACGAGTGGGTCGACTTCCGGGCCGCCGCGCACGCCAGCGCCGTGGGGAAGTGCCTGCTCACGCAGTTGGACTACGACGGTCGGATGGATCATCTCGCCCGACACCGGGCGGCCCGCCTCACCTCCCGTACGATCACCAGCCACCAGCGGCTCTTCCAGGCGCTGGACAGCCGGCCGCCCGCCGCTCCCGTGTTGGACCTCCAGGAGTACGCCCTCGGGACGGTCTGTGCCGCCGTACCGATCGGGACCGGGCCCGCGGCCTCCTGTGTGGCGCTGTCGTTGCCCGCCGAGCACGCCGCCCGGCTTCCGCGCGCCGCGGAGACGCTGCGCGGGCAGGCCGCGACGGTGTTGCTCAGCCTGTTGCTCAGCGGGGCGCGCGAGGAGGACCCGAGTCTCGGCGCCGCCTCCCCGGGGGTGGCGGACAGACCGCTGCTCACCCCCGCCCGGCTGCTGGTCACGGCCGCTTGACGGGGCACGGCGGCGAGAGGGGCGGAGTACGGCCGCGGGCCCCGGGCTCAGGCCGCGGGAGGGTGCGGCCTCGGCCCGGCGGGGGCCGCGGGGAGGTAGGCGAGCCCGTGAGCGCCCGCCTCGCCGGCGTGGTCCACGCCGAGTGTGGTGACCACCTGGAGTCGGTGGAGGTCGACGACCGTCACGGTGCTGGACATGACGTTGGCCACGAAGCCCAGGGTGCCGTCCGGGGAGGAGGTGATGGTGAGGGGGAAGCGCCCCACCGTCACCTGGCCGACCGGTTCGAGGGTGTCGGGGGCGAAGACGGTCAGCACCCCGTCGGTGTGGGTGCCCAGGGCGCCGCCCGGCCCCTCGGCCATCCGCAGCTCGCCGGCGAGCACCGCGCCGGTGGCCGTGGTGTGGACGGGGAAGACCACTCCCTCGGTGGGCAGTGTCCGCACCACGCGCCCGGTGGCGGTCTCGATGACGCGCAGTCCGGGCCGCGGCCCCGGCTCCCCGGCGAGGTGGGCTCGGAAGTCCCCCTTCGGCGCGGCGACATAGACGTGGCGGCCGTCGGGTGAGACGTCCAGCCCCTCGCTGCCGGGGACCTCGACCCGGCCGGCGAACCGGTCGTTCTCCAGGTCGACGACGGAGACGTACGGGGCCTCCTTGTTGGTGGCGTAGCCGAGCCGGCCGTCCGGGGTGATGGCGAACCAGTGCGGGCCCGGCGCCATGGTCGGGATCCGACCGATCCGGCGCCGGGTGCGCGTGTCGAGGATCAGTACGCCGCCCGGCTCGGTGTCGGTGGCCTCGACGCTGACGTAGAGCCGGTTCCGCGCGCGGTCCAGGGCCAGGCCGTGCGGCGCGTGATCCGGGCCGAGGTCGACGACGTCGACCAGTCGGCGGGTGTCGGGGTCGACCACGCTCAGCTGTCGGGCGCGACCGCGGTGGTCGTGGTAGTACCCGGACACATAGGTGCTGACGACGTACAGCAGCCGCCGGTCCGGGTCGAAACACGCCTCGTGCGGCTCGGCGGGCAGACGCAGCGTCTGCTCCCGCCGGTAGGTGTGGGCGTCGAAGAAGGTGAGGGTCGGGCCGCTCTGGCTGACCACGGCCAGCGCGTCGCGGTCGCTCGTGCGGTCGTCCGCGCTGTCGCCCGCGTGGGCGTTCGGCGCCTGGTCGTCGGCTTGGCGGGTCGTCTGGGGTTTCGCCTGGTCGGAGTCCATGGCGCGCATCCTCGCCAGGCGCCGCGGAGGGCTCCAGTGCGGCGCGTGCAAGGCGTCCTTGCACCGAGGGAAAAGATCCTGGTCGCGGTGTCCCCGGCGGCCCGCGGGAGGTCCGTCGGCATGACGGGGATCACACCGGCGGTATGGTTCCCGCGAGCCGTACGGCGCCGACTCCGCGGCGCCGGTTCCCCCCGGCCGGCTCGCCGAGTGGGTCCTACAGCCCTATCTCCCAGGGGTACGGCGGGAGCGTCCGCGCGCGGCTGCACACCTCCAGCGCGTGGTCGAGGAGCGCGGCGAGCGGGTGGACGCGTCCGCCGTCGAGGCTGGCGAGCAGCCGGGCCCCGTGGTGCACACAGGCGGTGGTCTCCCTACCGCGGCTGTCCAGGATGGTGACGACGTCCGCCGGGCCCTCGCACGGCGTCGGATCCTTGTGGTGAGCGGCTCGGCAACGCGTCGTCGTCACGGGCATGTCGACGTCCCCCGTCCTTCAGATGACCGGCGCCTGCCGCCGGCGGCACATCGCTCCGAAGGCATGTTCGCCGCCACGCGCGCGGCCAACCCGCCCTTGGTGAAGCCATGGCGGGAACTTGTCGCCGGATCTACCTTCGCGACGGGGGCGCCTCGGGGTGGTGGGCGGTCTCCGGCGTCCGCGGCGCGGGCGCCCAGGCACTGACGCCCAGCCTGCCGGTGGTGCCGAGGTCGATCACGACGGGCACGGTCTGCCGCTTCGCGCCCCCGCCGGGGGTGACGTCCAGATAGCGTCCGTCGACCGGTGTCCTCGTGACGTCGTCCCTGGTGTTCCGCCAGACCAGTTTGGCCACCGCCCGGTCGCCGGGGCGCAGTGTCACGGCTCGTGGGCCCGGGTCGAAGCCGTCGATGGTGGCGATGGGCGACGCTCCGCGCCGGATCTCGACCGCCGCCAGCCGTCGCTTCTCGTCCCGGACGCGGACGGTGGGGTAGCCGTTCAGGGTGTAGGGGCGAGTGCCGCAGTTGAGCACCCTCACCCCCATCACCCGCAGGCCCATCGCGGCCTCTCCCTCGTCGGTGTAGACGAGGACGCCCGACTTCGGGCAGGCGGTCGTGGGGAAGGAGGGCGGGGCGGAGGGGGTGGCGACGGAGAGGTCCGAGGGCAGGCGTGCCCCGGGGCTCCCACCCGGGGCGTGCGCCGCGTCCGCGGCCCGCTCCGAGCCGCATCCGGCGAGCAGCCCGACCACCATCAGCGCGCCTCCGAGCAGGGCGAGTCGTGCCCGAGGCACACCGACCGAACCCTCATTCATTCGAACATGCTCTCACGGTGGCTTCGGCTGCCCGGAGAGCCGGCCCCCGCACGCCGCCCCTCGGCCAAGCGGGTGCGTTGTTCGAGTGATTGTGTGATCTGAATACCCGTCGACGGGAGTGTCGCGGCGTGCCCGTACGCCGCCGGTGCCCAGCCTGTCAGCAAACCAATGGGCTGCTGAGAAGCCGAAAACAGATGAGGTCGACGCTATGAGAGCGATCCTTGGTCGGCTGCGGGGCCGCCCCTGGGCCACCATCGCCGGCTGTGTCGTCGTCGCCGCCTCGGCGCCGGCGCTGGCACTCGGGCTGGGGCCGGGGGGCGCCGCGCCGGAGGGCGCCGTGGTGGTCAGTGCGGCGCCACTGCCGGGCGGGTTGGGCCCGTGCGTGCCGGGGACCTGCCCCGACCCGTACCCCGGGGTGGGCAACGGGCCCATGGTGGGCCGGGACAGGGGCGTCAACGTCTTCGCGGGCGGCGACTTCCTCGTCCGTGGGCACGCGGCCGGGGCCGAGGGGAAGCTCGTGGTGCTCGGCGACTTCGATCTGAACAAGGCGGCCGGTGACAGCGCCGTCTACCAGGTCGGTGCGGTGGACGTGGGCTCCCGGGTCCCGCCCCCGGAGGGCTCGGACTTCCTCTCCATCGGTGGCGATGTGACGGTGGCCGGCGGGCAGCGGCTGCTCGCGGACGGCGGGGTGGTACGGCCCGCGGGCACCACCACCGGCACCGTCGCGGGCACGGCCGTGCGGGACCCGAACGCGATCGCCCCGTACGCCGCGCTCCGTGACCAGCTGAGCGAGGCCAGCCGGTGCTACGCGCGGGACGGCGACGGGCCGCGACCGGCGACCGGCACCGCGGTCAACACTGGTGAGGCGACGGTCCTCACCGGCGACGGCAGCTCCTCGCTCCAGGTCTTCAACGTCGACTTCGACCTGGTCGGGCCGGGTGGGCGAGAGCAGGGCGTGCGGTTCGCCGGCATCCCCGCGGACGCCACCATCCTGGTCAACGTCCTCGGCTCCAACCGGGTGATCAACACCTCCAGTGGGGGCGTCGACGACACCGCCGACCCGCTCAACGGCTATCGCGACCGACTGTTGTGGAACTTTCCCGACGCCACCGGCGTGGAGCTGCGGGGCACCGGCCAGTTCCAGGGCAGTCTCCTGATCGGCGAGCGGCGCTCCCAGACGACGGTCTCGCTGCCCGGCGTCAACGGCCGCTTCTTCACCACCGGCTCGGTCACCCACACCAGCGCGGCGACCGACGGCGGGGGCCAGGGGTTCCACGCGTACCCCTTCAACGGCGACCTGCCCGACTGCGGCGGCGTGGGGCCGAACACCGGACGGGTCGGCATCGTCCAGACCGACGCCGTCGACGGCAGTCCGCTGCCCGGGGCGGAGTTCGAGCTGTGGCGGGAGACCAACGACGAGCCCGGCCTGCAGACGGGGGACGACGCCTCCGACACCCTGGTGGGCGAGGTCTGCTCCACCGGCCCGGACGGCGGCTGCGCCCGCACGGTGGAGCCGGGCACGTACTACTGGCGCGAGATCGCCGCGCCGCACGGCTACGACCTCCCCGAGGACCCCGTCTTCGGGCCGCTCACCCTCACCGAGGACAACGTCGAACAGGGCGTCGCCGTCACCGCCGGCAACTCCCGCTCGCCGGAACCCCCCGGTCCGACCGGCACGCTCCGGGTCGTCAAGACGGACGCGGTGAGTGGTCGGCACCTTCACGGGGCCGCCTTCGAGCTGTGGCGGGAGAGCAACAATGTCCCGGGGCCGCAGACCACCGGCTCCCCGGCCGACACCCGCGTCGGCCCCGCCTGCGCCACGGACGCGGACGGGCACTGCGCCTTCTCCGAGCTGCCGCTCGGCAGCTACTACCTCAAGGAGGCCGCGGTTCCGCCGGGGTATGTGCTGCCCGGTCAGCCGGTGACCGGCCCGTACCCGCTGACCGAGGAGAACGCCGAGGACGGCGTCACCGCCGTGATCCCCAACGAGCGGACCGGGGCCGGCACGGCCCAGGACGGCGGGGACGACGAGGAGGATGAGGACGACACGGATGACAGGGACGGCTGACGTGAGGCGCGCTCGCCGGCGCGCCGTGACAGCCACGCACCGGGTCCTCGGGTCACCCGGCCGGTGGGCCCGGTTCCGCGTGGGAGAGCACGAGTGTGCCGTCCGGCCCGGGGGCGACGACCGTGCCGAAGTCGGAGCTGACGTGGTTCAGCGTCGTGCGCAGCCAGGTCGTGTCCTCGGGCGTCGCGTACCGCAGCCGCAGCCGGTGGGCCTGGAGGGGCACCATCCGTAGCGCGGTGAGCCGGCCGGTCTCCGGGGACAGCGCGGCGAGGTAGGCCAGCCGCAGGTCGTCGCGGTACCGCGCATAGCCGCTGATGCCCTCGTAGTCGTCGATGAAGTCGCCGCACCCGTAGAGGACGAGCTTGCCGCGGTAGACCTCCATCGGGCGGGGGTGGTGCGAGGAGTGGCCGTGCACCAGGTCGACGCCGGCGTCGACGAGGGTGTGGGCGAAGTGGATCTGGGTGCGGGGGATCTCATAGCCCCAGTTGGAGCCCCAGTGCACCGAGGCGACGGCGAGGTCGCCCGGCCGCCTCACCGCGCGCAGCCGGTCGGCGAGGGCGGTGGCGGCCGCGGTGGTCAGCTCGGGCACGACATGGACGCCGGGCCGCTCGTCGGTCGCGGCCCAGGTGTGCGGGATCCCGCTGGAGGGCACCCCGAAGGCCAGGACGAGGACCCGACCGCCGCCGGCGACGGGGACGGCGGTGGGGCGCCGGGCCTGCTCCGCGTCCCGTCCGGCGCCGGCGACCCGCAGCCCCGCCTCCGCCAGGGTGTGCAGCGTCTCCTCCAGGCCCCGGCGACCGAAGTCCAGGACGTGGTTGTTGGCCAAAACGCAGACGTCGGGGCGGACGACGGTGAGCGCGGGGAGGTTGTCGGGGTGCATCCGGTAGTGGATGCCCTTCGCCGGCGCGAACGTGTCGCAACGGGTCACGCTGGTCTCCAGGTTCACCACCCGCACGTCGGGCGCCGCGGCCTCCAGCGCCGGCAGGGCGTCCCCCCAGGGCCAGGTGAAGTCGGCCGGCCACGGCATCGGACCGTTCTCCTCCGCCGCCAGTCGGACGTAGGTGCGGGCGTCGCGGACGTACCCCTCGCGCAGGGCCGGGTCGCCGGGGTGCGGAAGTATCTGGTCGACGCCCCGGCCCAGCATCACATCGCCGCACAAGAACAGCGTCACCTGGTCGCCGGGCACCCTTCCACGCTACGCCGTCCGCCCCGCGCGGGGCGGCGCGGAGGCTTTCAGTGCTCCGCGCCGCGGTTGAGCAGGATCAGCACGCCGCAGGTCAGCACCGCCAGCGCCGCGCCGGCGGCCAGCAGGGCGGTCACCGGGAAGGCCGCGGACAGCAGGGCGAGGGCGTAGGGGGTGAACATGCCGAGGTACGCGAGCGTCCAGAACAGCGCGGTGAGCCGGGCCAACCGCTCCGGCGGGGCGAGCGCGGCCACCTCGGTGAGCCCGTAGGTCAGGGCCAGTCCGTAGCCGGCCCCCAGGACCGCGGCGGCCGCGAGGGCCAGGGCCGGCTGCTCGGCCGCGGCGGCGGGCACCGCGAGCGCGAAGCCCGCGGCGATGACCAGCAGCCCGCTGACGGCGGTGGCCAGCCGGTGCCGGGCGGCGACGCGCCGGGCCAGCGGCTGGACCAGCAGCCCGGCACCGGGCACCACGGCGGTGGCGATACCCGCGTACACCGTCTGCCACCCCGTCAGACCGTCGTCGACCAGCCCGGGGAGGGTGGCGAAGCCGACGGTCGGCCCGGCGAACACCCAGGGGGCGAGCGGGAGTATCGCCCGCCGGTAGCGGGCCCGGGGGTACGGCGCCGCGCCGCGAGGGGCCGTCGGGGCACCGGACGTGGGCCGGGGCCGTCCGGATTCCGGCGCGCCGAAGGCAGCCGCGCCGGCGGCGGACGCGAGCACCAGGTGCGGGAGGTAGGCGGTGAGCATCGGGTGCGGCGCCCACTGGGCGATCAGCGAGGCGACCAGCCCGCCCGAGGCGAAGCCCGCGGAGACGAAGAGCCCGGCCCGCTTGGCGGCCGCGGCCGGTGCGAGGGCGGCGTAGGGCGGCGAGGAGAGCTCCTTGACCCAGGCGCTGCCCGCCGCCAGCAGGGCGCCCGCGCCGACACCGGTGAGGAAGCGGCCGGGCAGCAGCCACCAGGTGGCGGTGGTGCCCGCCATCAGCAGCATGGTGGAGAGGAGGTTGACGCCCAGGGCGGTGAGGGCCACCGGCCGGCGGCCGTGCCGGTCGGCGAGCGGGCCGCCGATCAACAGCCCGGGGACCAGCCCGACCACGTAGACGGCGAACAGGCCGGTCACGGTGGCCTCGGACAGCCCCATCTCGGAGCGGTAGGCGCCGAGCAGGGCGGAGAACTGGTTGGCGCTCCAGCCGGAGGCCGTCATCATCCATGCCGCGCGCAGTCCGAAGCGGCGCGACGGGCGCGCGGCGGGCGCATCGCCCCCGGCGGGCGCGGCGGCGGTCGGCGCGGTGGCACCGGACACGGTGGCGGTGGGCGCGGCGGCGGTCGGCGCGGTGGCACCGGACACGGCGGCGGTGGGCCCGGCGGCGGTGGGCGCGGTGGTGATCTGGGGTTCGGCCTCGGCGGGACGTCGTCCGTCGCCCGTGGGGTGCTCGACGGTTGGGCTCATGCCGGCAGTTGTACGGACGGCCGGCGGCCGGCGCCGCCCCCGTTCACGATTTCTGAACTCCGCTGCCGGACGGATGTGCGATCTGTCTATCGTGACCCGTATGGACCTGCGCTTGCTGTCGTCCTTCCTGGCGGTGGTCGAGGAGGGGCACTTCGGGCGGGCCGCCGCGCGGCTCTTCCTCTCCCCGCCCGCCGTCACCCAGCACGTCCAACGGCTGGAGAGCGAGCTCGGGACCCGGCTGGTCCACCGCAACCCCGTCTCCCCCACCCCGGCCGGCGCGCGGCTGGTGGGCCACACACGCACGCTGCTGGCCGCCGCCAACGCCGCGATGGACGACATGGTCGAGGCGGTGCGGGAGGAGAAGGCGGGGGGCGGACGACCGCTGCGGGTGGGCATCATGGGCCACGGCTCGGCGGAGCTGACGCCGGCCTCGATCAGCGCCTACCGGCGCGCGCGGCCGGACGTCCGCGTCGAGCTGCGTCAGCTGAACTTCACCGAGCACGTCAGCGCGCTGGTCGAGGACCGGGTGGACGTGGCGTTCGTCCGGCCCGGGCCGGACGACGAGCGGATCGCCGCCGATGTGCTGACCACCGAACAGCGCATCGTGGCGGTGCCGGAGTCGTCGCCGATCGCGGACGCCCGGGGGCACGGGGTGACCGTGGCGGACATCGCGGAGCTGCCGTTCTTCCGGCTGCCCCGCCATACGCCGCGCCCCTTCACGGACTACCTGTACTTCAACCAGGAGGCCCGGCGGCGCGGCACGGACTACGCGGTGACTCCGCAGGAAGTGCTGACGGGCGTGGTCAACGGGCGCGTCGCCGGCTCCGGGCTGAAGTCCTTCGCCCGCTACTACGCCTGGCCCGGGGCGGTGTTCGTCCCGGTGCTCGACGCGCCCTGGCAGAGCAGCTACCTGGCCGTCCGGGCGCGGGACGGCAACCCGGAGGTGCATGTCTTCCGCGCCCTGACGATCGCCCTCGCCCGGGAGTTGGGCCCGCGGATCAGCCACGCCGGCTGAGCCCCGAGCGGCGAGCGCCGGGCATGGTACGGCGGACCGGCATGGTACGGCGGACCCGCGGATGGCGAACCGGCCGTGCGGCCCCGGCCACGCCGCTCGCGGAGCCGACGCTCCCCGCCGCACGGGGCAGCCGCCCCGTGCGGCGGACGCCGCTCAGGCCAGGTAGCCGCCGTCGATGGTGAGCACGGTGCCGGTGACGAACGAGGCCCCGGGGCCGGCCAGGAACACGATGCCCGCCGCTATCTCCTCCGGGCGACCGAAGCGGCCCATGGCGTTCATCGCGCGCTGGGAGTCCGCGGTGGGACCGTCCTCCGGGTTCATGTCCGTCCCCACGGACCCCGACTGGACGACGTTGACCGTGATGCCGCGCGGGGCGAGGTCGCGCGCCGCGCCCTTGCTGTAGCCGACGATCGCGGCCTTGGTCGCGGCGTAGTCGGCGACCCCCGGGAAGCCCGTGCGGGAGGCGAGGTTGGAGCCGACCGTGACGATCCGGCCGCCCTCTCCGAGCACGGTGGCCGCGGCCCGTACGGCGGCCACCACTCCGCCCACGTTGACGGCGAGTTGCCGCTCGAAGGCGCTGACGTCGGCGTCCGGGTCGTCGACCGGGCCGTTGACGGCGACGCCCGCGTTGTTCACCAGGATGTCCAGCCGCCCGAAGTCGGCCGCCACGGTCCGCACCAGCTCGGCGACCTGGTCGGTGTCGGCCTGGTCGGCCCGGTACGCGGCCGCGCGCACGCCCTTGGCCTCGATATCGCGCACCACCGCGGCGGCCTTGTCCGCCGAGGCCGCGTAGCCGATCGCCACCTGCGCGCCCTCGTCGGCCAGGGCACGCGCGGTCGCCGCGCCGATGCCCCGCGAACCGCCGGTGACCAGGGCGACCTTGCCCTTCAGCGTCTCACCCATGGGGGTTCTCCGTTCCCTCGGTTTTGGACTGAGCGTTACGTAATCACGCACCGGAAACGTATCACACCGATCGGTCCAAAACTCGGGGCGGCGGAGCGCGGAATCCCCGACAGCCGATGGCCGGTGGCCGCCAGTCATTTCCTGTGGCCGACGGTCGGTGGCCGACGGGGTGGCTGGCTCGCGTCGGTGACGCGCTCCGGTCCGTCAGTCGCCGGAGACGGGTGACAGCGCGGCGCGCAGGGCGAGCGCCTTGGCCAGCCCGTCGGCGACCATGGGGTTGGCGCGGGCGCCCTCGTCCAGGGCCTCGTAGCGCGCGATCGCCTCGGCGACGGCGGCATGAGCCGGCCCGGGCCGGTCGAGGGCGGCCAGATGGTCACCGAGCTCGACCAGCGCCGCGGCCAGGTCGGCGGCGAAGGCATCGGGGCGCTCGGCGGTCAGCCGGCGGCGCAGCGCCACCGCCTCCGCGAGCGCGTCCAGGGCCTCCAGCGGCCGGCCCGCCGCCCTGACCGCCGCGGCATGGCCGGTGAGCGCGGCCGCGAGCAGCGCCGCGTAGGCGTCCGGGTGCCTGTCGGCGAGGCTCCGGTACGCGGCCACCGCCTCGGCGCCGGCCACCACCGCCTCCTCGGCCCGGTCCAGGGCCAGCAGCGCGTTGCCCTCGTTGGACAGTGCGGAAGCCAGGTACGGCGCGTAGCTCAGCGGGTCCTCCTCGGCGAGGCGCCGGCGGAGCACGGCGGCTTCGTGCGCGGCGGCATGGGCCTCGACCGGCCGCTCGTCCGCCAGCAGGTCCACCGAGAGGTTGTTCAGCGCGGTGGCCAGGTCCGGTGTGAAGACGTCGGGCCGGGCGGCGGCCAGCCGGCGCCGGATCTCGACGGACTCGACGCTGGCCGCCAGCGACTCCCGTACCCGGCTCAGGCTCCACAACGGGCTGCCGAGGTTGCTCAGCGCCGTGGCGAGGTGGTGTTCGAACGCCTCGGGGCGCGTCTCGGCCAGCCTCCGGTACGCGTCGACCGAGCCGGCCATCACCGTCAACGCCTCATCGAGCCGGCCCAGTTCCAGCAGCGGGATCCCGTGGTTGGTGAGGGCGGCCGCCAGGTCGGGGAGGTACTCGTCCGGGCGGGCCGCGGCCAGCCTTCGGTAGATCGCCGACGCCTCACCGGTGACCGCCAACGCCTCTTCGTACCGGCCCAGCCTGGTGAGCCACAGTCCGGAGTTGTCCAGCGCGGCGGCGAGGTCGGGCACCAGCGGATCCTCCTCCGCGGAGGAGGCCGCCGCACCGGTTCCCGTGCCCACGACCGTTCCCTCGCCTGTTTCCGCGTCCGTCTCCGAGCCCGTCTCCGACCCCGTCGCCGTTCCGCCGTCCGGTCGCGCCGTGACCATGGCGCGGTAGAGCGCGACGGCCTCCTCACAGGCCGTCAGCGCCGGCTCGTGGCGGCCGAGGGCCGCCAGCGTCGTGCCGAGGGTGTTGAGGGCGTGCGCCAGGTCGGCCGCGTATCCGCCGGCGCCGGTGGACCCCGACGGCGAGGTCGCCGGACCGGTCGCGGCGAGCAGGCGGTAGGCGGCCACGGCCTCCTCCGCCGCGCTCCGGGCCTCCTCGCGGTGGCCGAGGTCCGACAGGGCATAGCAGAGGTTCGCGAGGGCGTGCGCCAGATCGGGATCCGGCTCGCCGGGGCGGTCCGCGGCGGCCCGGCGGTAGTGGTCGACGGCCCGTCGGGTCTCGGCGAGCGCCTCCTCCCGACGTCCGGTGGCGTTCAGTCGCCAGCCCAGGTCCGTGTGGAGCCGGGCGCGCGTGGCGGAGTCCTCTGCGGCTTCGAGTCGGTGCGCGGTGAGCCTGCCCACGACGGCGAGCCCCGCCGCGTCGAGGTCGACGTGCCGGCGCCCCGGCAGGTGCGGCTCGATCGACTCCAGCAGTCCGAACTCGATGTCCGGGCCGCTCGCCAGGGTGGTCAGGGCGTCCCCGCCGGCCTCCACCGCGAGCCGGGGATCGCGGTGCAACAGCGGGTAGAGGTGGCCGCGGCCCACGTGCGGCCAGCGGGCGGCGGCCGCCGCCAGTGCCGAGACCGTGCGGGGCAGCCAGTTCGGGGCGGTCCCGTCGGGCGTCCGGGCCAACAGCGCCACCGTGGTCTCGGCGGCCCAGTCCCGAGCCGGGTACTCGGCGTCGTGTCCGGGCAGGGTCAGTGCCAGGAAGTCCTCGGCGAGTCGATCGGGGTAGAGCGGTTCGAAGACGACTCCGGAGGCGGTCGGCGGATAGCAGACGGCGTGGTCGGCCAGGACCTGCTCCACGTCCTGCCCGGGCAGCAGCCGCCGGGTCAGCTCCGCTCCGGCGGCACGGGGCAGGGCGCCCGTGAGGGCGGCGACGAACACGGTCCGGTTCATGACCTCGGGCGGTGTGCGGTACGGCCGCGGTGCCGGTCCGCCGCCGGAGCGGCCGGAACGACCGCCGTCGTCGGCTGGGTCGGGGAGCAGATGCCGCCCGTCCCCCGGCAGGGTCGCCCAGTGCAGGTGTTCCCGGTCGAGGAGGTAGAGCGTCAGCCCGGCGACGTCGGTGGGCGGGCGGCGTCCGCGGTGCCGGGCGTCCACCGCCACCAGGGCGGCCATGAGCACCGCGAGGGTGAGCCCGAGGTCGGGGTGGTGGAGCGGCCCGGGCGGCTCGATCGCGGACGGCTCGGGGACGCCGTACAGGGCGGCGAAGCCGTCGCGGGCGGCGGTGAACAGCTCGGCGCGCGCCCCGTCGGCGTCCGGCACCGGCTCCAGCCGCCGGGAGGAGGCGCCCGCGTAGAGGGGCTCCAACGCGGCGCGCAGCGCCGGCCACATGGTGTCGGTGCGGGCCAGCAGCAGCACGCGCGCGGGGGTCGTCGCGCGGTGCAGCAGTGCGTTGCTGAGCAGCCAGGTCAGGTGGGATGGCGGCCAGCGGTCCGCGTAGTCGACGATCAGCAGAATCCCGGCCGCGTCGTCCGCGCGGAGGTCCTGGCTCCCCGGAGGCGGGTGGATCGGTCCCATCCCCTGCACCGCGAAGGCCACCAGCCAGCCCTCCGCGGCGGCCGCGGCGGCCGTCTCGTGGGCCAGCCGCGTCTTGCCCTGGCCGCCGGGCCCGTAGAGCCATCGGACGGCCAGCCGAGGCCCGGTCTCCCGCCACGCGCGCAGGTCGTCGAGCTCCTCCGTGCGCCCGGTGAACGGCACCACGGCGTTGCGGGCGTTGAGCATCCGGCTCGGTAACTCCCGTAGCCACGGCATCGGCGCCCGCCCGGGCGGGTCCCAGGCCAGGAGCAGGTAGACCGGTACGCCGTCACCGAAGACATGCAGGTCGGCGCCGACGACGCCATAGCCGAAGCCGGCCTGGACCTGGACGTGCTGCGCCGCCGGGGGAACGCTCGCCCGGTGCCCGTCGAAACCCTCGTGTTCCTCCCGTCCCTCGTCACCCTCGTGACCCTCGCGCTCTTGGTCCATGCGGCTCACGGCCCCAGGTGGGGGAAGGCCAGCCGTGCCGCGAGCTCCACCGCGACGTCCGTCGCCAGGGGGCCGGTCAGCTCGTCGAAGGGCAGGGAGTCCCGGGGCGGCACGCGGAAGGGGGCCCTTCCGGGGCGCAGGACGTCGAGGGCCGGTGCCACCCGCCCCGGAGCCGGCAGTTCGACGTCGCAGAGGGTGCGGACCGCCCGACCGACCTGGTCGGCGAGCACCTGCACGTCGGGGGTGGTGGGGAGGTGCAGCGGCAGCCAGACGGAGCGCTGCCCGCTGTAGCACACGGCGACACCCACGAGGGGGCGTTCGATGCCGTACGACTCCACCCAGACGGCCGCGTCGGAGAAGCGCACGCTCAGGCTGTGGGCGGGGATCGCGAGGGCTCCGCGGCAGAAGCGGTGGAGTTGGTTCATCAAGGTTCCCCGGGCGCGTGGGTCGAACCGCTGGGCCTCGCCGACGGGCACCAGGTGGAGCCCGAGCACCGGGCCCTCCTCCTCGATCTCCGGCTCCGTCAGACCCGGTTGCCAGAGGGGCTGGACCGGGTCGACCAGTGGCGCCCAGGCGGGGCCGAGGCTCCAGGTGCGCCGCGGCGGCGCGGGCACCGGGACCCCCTGGTGCAGATGCATGTCGCCCTTGAGGACGCCGAACGCCGCGCCACCCTGCGCGATCACCTGCTGGGTGTCGGACGCGGGGGGCGGGGCCGGTGGCGCGGGAGCCGCGACCCGGGCCGTCGGGACGACCGGGTCGGCTGGGGCCGCGTCCGCCTCGGCCCCCGCGTCCGCCTCAACCTCCGCGTCCCGCTCGGCCGCCTCCGCTCCTTCCGGTGGTGGCCCGGTCAGCCGCGTCACCAGCGCGACCGCGAAGGCAGCCGCGTGCGCGGCGGCGACGGGCTGCCAGGTCGCGTCCTCCGTCGGGCGCTTGAGCCCGTCGGCCTTGTCGCTGATCCCGCGGACGGTGAGGACGGGCAGGGAGCGGTTGAGATGCCCGGCGTGGGAGACCCCGGCGCTCTCCATCTCGATCGCCGCGGCGTCGTTGTAGGTGCGGCGTAACTGCTCGGCGAGCGGCGTGCTGCGGGAGTTCAGGACCACGTCACCGGCGGCGATGGGTTTGAAGTGCACCTGGGGCGGCGGCCGTCGGCCGGGCGGGAGGCGGTCGGTCCAGGCTCCGGTACGGGCGAGGTGACGGGCGAGCTGGTCGAGTTCGTGCGGGGCCTCCCAGGCCCGGGGACGCGCGTGGAAGCCGTCGTCCTCGTCCTTGCCGCCGTGGTAGGCGTAGATCTTGGTGGCGACCACGACGTCGCCCAGCTCGATGTCGTTCTTCAACCCTCCCGCGACGCCGCTGAACAGCAGCGCCCGCGGCCGGAAGGTGGCGATCGCGCGCTCGGTCAGCACCGCGGCGCCGGGGCCGCCCTCTCCGGTCACCGCGAGGGCGATGTCGACGCCCGCCCCGCCGTCGGCCGCGGCCAACCGCCCGACCTCGAACAGGGTGCCGGCGGGGTGGGACCGCGTGCGCAGCCCGGTCAGATGGGCGCGAACGGCCTGGTACTCCAGGTCGAGGGCGGTCAGCACCACCACGGTGGCGGGGGCGTCAGTGCTCACGGAGGTTCCTCACTGTCGGCCGTCCGAGACTACTCCGAACGGGTGGCCCAGATCACATCGACGGCTCTTCTTCCTTCGGTCCCTCCGTTCCGGCCTTCCTTCGTTCCTTGCTCCGTTCCGGCCTTCCTTCGTTCCTTGCTCCGTTCCTCCGGCGATATTCGCGTGCCGGGCCCGAGCGTGCGCGCATAGCCTCGGGCCCATGGCCCATCCTTCTCCGCACCCGATCGTCCCCGAAGACTTCACCGCGCCACGGGAGCTGACGACCCGTGACTTCCGGCTCGAGCCCCTGGGGCCGCGGCACAACGAGGCCGACCACGCCGCGTGGACCTCCGGCATCGAGCACATCCGGACCACACCCGGCTTCGAGGGCCGCGGCTGGCCGCCCCCGGGCGGGATGTCGGAGGCGGACAACCTCCGTGACCTGGAGCGGCACGCGGACGACTTCGCCCGGAGGTCCGGCTTCACCTACACCGTGCTGGAGACCACGCCCGAGGGCGGCGAGGACGTGGTCGGGTGTGTGTACATCTACCCGTCGCGCAACGATCCCGGACACATCGAGGTGCGGTCCTGGGTCCGGGCCGACCGGGCCGCGCTGGACCGGCCCCTGTACGAGGCCGTGCGCGACTGGTTGGCATCGCGGTGGCCGTTCCCGGAGGTCCGGTACCCCGGTCGTTGACTCGCGCCGGTACGCCACCCGCGCACATCGGGCGCGAGGCTCCTCACGGCAGGCGACGCTAGAGCAGGCCCAGTTCACGGGCCGTACGGACCGCGTCGCCACGCCGCCGCACGCCCAGCTTCCGGTAGATGCTCTTCAGGTGGGTCTTCACCGTGTTCACCGACACCCGCAGCTCGGTCGCGATCTCGTCGGTGGAGAGCATCTGGGCCGCCTGCCGCAGGACGTCCCGCTCGCGCCGGCTGAGCGACTCCACGACCACCGGCTGCCCGCCCTCCTCCGGGGTGGTCACGCCTCCGTCCGGGGTCGCCAGCCAGCGGTGGGCGCGGGCGAGTTCGGGCTCGGCGCGCAGCAGCTCCGACAGCCAGCCGTCCACCTCCCGGAACGGCCGGCGGAGCCGCTCGGGCCGGGCCAGCTCCATGGCGCTGGACAGCAGCCGACGCGCGCTCCTTCCGTCCCCGGACCGGGCCGCGACCTGCGCGCGCAGCAGCAGGATGCGGGTGCGGGTGGCCGCGGGCGTGCTGACCGCGCACGGCAGCGACGCCAGGACGTCCGCCGCCTGCCGCTCCCGGTCCGCCGCCAGCAGGGCCTGGGCCAGGGCCAGTTCGTGGTCCGTACGGTGCGAGGCGACCGTCGCCAGCGTGGTCAGCGCCGCCGAGGCGTCGCCGTGCGCCAGATGGGCCGCGGCCTCCGCGGTGGCCAGCGCGTCCGCCTCCCACCCGGAGACCAGGCCCTCCGGCAGCGGGCGCGGACCGGATCGCCGGAGGTGGGCGGATGCCGGCCCGTGGGCCCGTGACGGCCCATAGCCGGGTGTCGGCCTGTGACCTGGTGACGTCCCATGGCCGGGTGGGGAACCGTGGGCGGATGCCGAACCATGGGCAGGCGGCCGCCCGTGGCCGGACGCCCGTACCTGGTCTGAGGCCGGTTCCCCGTCGGACGCCGGTCCCCTGTCAGACGCCGCCGGTCCCCTGCCGGGCGGCGGTTCCGTGGCGGGTGACGGCCGACGGCTGGGGGCCGGTCCCTGGTCGTGCGCCTGCCGGTGGTCGGGTGTCGATCCCCGGCCCGACGCCGACCCGTAACCGGGTGCCGGCCCGTACCCGAGGGCGTGGCGCGCCACGGCCGCTCGCGCGTCGCGCAGCGTCCTCAGTGCGCCTTCCCACGCACCCTCGGCCACCGCGAGCCGGGCGGCGACGACGGCGGCCGTGACGGCCACCACGGGGTCGTGGCGCAGCCCGGGCCGCGTGACGGCACACGCCAGGTGGGTGCGGGCGGCGGGCAGGTCGTCGTGTTCCGTGGCGGCCGCGCACAGGACCAGCTCCCCCAGGCCCGCACGGCCACTGGGCGGAACTCCCGCGCGCTCCGCGGCGGCCAGGGACTGGCGCGCGTGCGCCTCCGCGCGTCGTATCCGACCACTGAGCAGCTCGGCCATGGCCAGCCGCTCCAGACACTCGGGGCGCGGGGACTCCGCCCGCAACGCCTCGCACGCCGCCACCGCCTCGGCGAGCGTGGCCTGTGCCTCGTCCAGACGCCCGGCGCGCAGTTGCGCGTACCCCAGCCCGGAACGCAGCATCGCGGGGAGTTCGGGGTGTTCCTCCACCAGTCGCGACGGCAGTCGCCGTAGTGACCGCAGGGCGTGGTCCGCCGCGTGCCCGATCGGGTCGGGACCCGCCCCGGCGCCCCGGGCGTCCGCGAGGGGCCCGCCGCCGACGGCGTTCCCACCGCGGCGCCCGCCGTCCCTGCCGATGGCCGATTCCGCCGCCAGGTCCGATTCCGCCGCCACAGCCGGTTCCACCCCCGCGGCCCGTTCCGGCCCCACAGCCGGTTCCCTCTCGGCGGCCGATTCCGCCTCGACGCCCGATTCCGCCTCGACGCCCGGTTCCGGCGCGTCGACCGGAGCGGCCGTCGGGGGCGGCGTCCCGTCCGGGCGGTGGTCCGCGCCAGCTGCCGCGAGGTCGCCCGCGCCGGCGCTCCGCGCGCGGTCCGCCCGGCCCGCGCCGTTGAGCGGGGCCGCGCCGGCGGCGGCCGAGCCGGCCAGGCCGCCTCCCGGGGCCATGCCCTCCGCATGCCGGGCCGCCGCCCCCCTGCCCTCCGTGGCGCCGAAGCCGGGACCAGCGCCCACAGCATCCGCCGCTCCGGGCATCGCTCCGGATCGGCCGACCAGGTCGCCCACACAGCCTGCGCCATCGAGCGCGTCGTCTCCGGCCCCCACAGCGTCAGCCGTGTCGGTCGAAGCCGCCGGGCGGGTCGCGACATCCACCGTGCCGCCACCGCCCGCGACCACCACCGCCCCACCACCGCCGGCCGAGCCCGCGACATCGCCAGCCGAAACCACACCTCCGGCCGCGGCGCCGTCGACCTCCGCGCCCTCCCAGACGCCCGCGCCTCGCGGCGCGCCCGCGCCTCGCCGCGCGACCGCCGTGTCTCGGCCGTCAGCGGCACCCGTCGCCGCGTCACCCGTGCCGCCCGGCACGGTGGGAGGCGAGGAGGCACGATGCCGGGGCGCACGGCCGCCGCGCGGGCTGTCGCCGCCGGGCGGGCTGTCGACGCCGTCGGGCGCCCCGTACCCGGCGGCAGCGGCGCGCCGGTCCGCCGGTCCGGTCCCGGTGCGGACGTCGCCCGTGCCGCCCGCGACAGGGGTCCCGTCGATCTCCGCCGCCCCGCCCTGGACTCCCCCGCCCCTCACCCGCTCCGCCGTGCCCACGGCTCCCCGCTCGCCGCTCGCGGACTCGGCCTCCGCCGTCGCCATCGTCGTCGGAACGGCCGGGAAGGCGAGGCCGGCGGCGCGCAGGCAGGCCACCACGTCCGCGCCCGGCACCACATCCGCGCCCGGCACCGGGTCGCACCCGGGAGACCCGGGCTCCGGCCCTGGGACGCTCGATACGGCCAGGGCGTCGACGTTCGCCGTCCCGTCCGCTCCGGCCCCACCGCTCACCACGGTCGTCCGGGGCGGCCGGGACGCGCGGGGAGCTCGGGCGGCACCGTCCACGGTGGTGGCCCGGGGGGCGTCGTCGCCCCAACCGGTCAGGCCACCGGCCAGCGTCTTCAGGAAGTCGTGGGTGAAGGCCGACGCCGGGTCGGGCAGGGGGTCGGGGCAGCGAGCGAGAGCGGCGTGGCAGCCGGCGGCGTCGTGGCGGGCGAGCCGGCGGGCGGCGGTGACGAGGGCGGGGGCGGCGCCGGGGAGGCCGTCGGGCATGGCGTCGAACACGGCGCTGAACCGTTCCGCCTCCGGGCCGGTCAGCAGCCGCCCGATCGACAGGCTGCCGACGAGCTCTCCCGCGGCGAAGTCCCAGTCACCGGCCGTGGCCGCCTGGGCGATGGCGTCGGCGCGCCGGCCGGCGGCGGCGAGCCAGCGGGCGGCGCGGCGGCGCAGCTCGACCTCCAGGCCGCGGTGGCCCGAGCGCAGCCGGGCCCTGAGCACCTCGGCGAGGACCGGGTTGAGCCGGTACCAGGGCTGCGAGTCGATCCGTTCGACGAAGGCGTTGTCGCGGTGCAGTCGGGCCAGGACGCGGGCGGCGTCGTCGCGGCCGGTGAGCGCGTCGGCGAGGTCCGGGTGGACGCGCTCGACGACGCTGACGCGCAGCAGCAGATCGCGGGTGGCGGCGGGCTGCGCCCGTACCACCTCGGCGAGCAGGTAGTCGGCGATCGCGGTGCGTTCGGCGGCGAAGTCGCGGACGAACGCGGCCGGTTCGGGCGCGTGTTGCATCGCCAGGGCGCACAGCCGGAGCCCGGCCGCCCAGCCGTCGGTGCGCGCGATGAGGGCGCGGGCCTCGGCCGCGGCGACCTCGAGGCCGTGTCCGCGCAGCAGTTCCCGTGTCTCGTCCTCGCCGAACCTCAGGTCGGCCGTGCGGAGCTCGGTGATGTCGCCGGCCGCGCGGTAGCGGTGCAGGGGCAGCGGCGGGTCGCTCCTGCCGGTCACGACCAGGCGGAGCCGCGGGGCGGCGTGCCGGAGGAGGAAGTGCAGGGCGTCGGCGGTCGATGGCGCGGCGGTCGCGTCGAACTCGTCCAGGATGAGCACGAGCGGGTCGGGGCAGGCGGCGAGCTGCGCCGCGAGGCGCGCCAGCAGGGGCCGGCCGGGCACGCCGGTGCGGGGCGCGACGAGGTCGGTGGGCAGGGGCACGCCCTGGCGGCGCAGCGCCCGCAGCAGATAGGCCCAGAAGGCGCCCGGCGGCTCGCCCGCGTCCACCGTCAGCCAGCCGACCCGCAGGCCGGCGGGGGCCTGACCGGCCCAGTGCGCGGCCAGCACGGTCTTCCCCGATCCGGGCGGGCCCGTGATGAGGGTCAGCGGGCCCTGTGCCCCGGCGGAGAGGCGGGCGCACAGCCCCGGCCTCCGTACGAAGACCCGCGGCGGCGGTGGGATCGTCAGCCGTGCGACGAGCAGCGGGCCGGGGCCGGTGCCGGGCACCGTCCCCGCCCGCTCGGGTCGCGGGGTCGCGGGAGCTGCTGTGCGCATGGCTGTCACCGGGGTTTCACGGCAGGACGTGGGGGCCGCCCGTGCGCTTTCGCCCGGAACCTCCACTCAACCGCCGATCATCGAAGATCACCACCCGGGCCGGCCGCCGCCGGGGCGTGCGCCGGGCCGGAATGACGGCCGGGGCCCGTACGGCCGCGAGGGTCGCCGGAGCACGGCCGCGGGGTCGGGTCGCCGGGGGCCCGGCCGCGGTCGCGGCGACCGGCCGCACGGGGCGCGGGGGTCCCGAGACGTGGCCGCGATCGTGACGCCCGGCGCATGGCCGCGGGGGTCGCCGAGGCGTGGCCGCGGTCGCGGCGGCCAGCCGCACGGGGCGCGGGCAGGCGAAGCCGACGCCCCCTCATATGCCGTGAGCAAGCGCAGAGTTCATCAACCCTAGTCCATTACCGGCGGGTGAACCCGCTCCGCTGGTGGTCCTGGCGCGGTCTCCGCCACTCTGGTCGGACGGCGTGGTCAGGTCCATCGACGTGCCCGCCCAGGGCGCGGGGCGGAAAGGCGGTGACGCGGCGGCGTGCGGCGGCGGTCTGGAGAACGGTCTCGGGAGCAGTCTGGAGAACGGCCTGGAGAACGGTCCGGGGATGGGGCCCGGGATGAGGTCGGGGAGCGGGCCGGCGGACGGATGCGGCGGCTGTTCGCGCGGCCGCGGGCGACCGGCCCGGTGGTCTCCGAGAGCGAGCGGGCGCTCTTCGGCGGGGCGCTCCGGTACGACCTGGGCTTCACCGGGCACGACTACGCCACCCTCGACACGACCCTGCCGTCGGCGATGCGTGCGCTGCCCCGGCTGGTGGCCTGCACGGTGCGGCTGGCGTGGGAGACGGACCGCAGGGCGCTGCTGACCGTGGGGGCGTGCCAGCTCGGCCAGGGCGTCAGCCAGGCCCTCCGGCTGCTGGCGGTCAACACGGCCCTGGGGGCGCTGCTGGCGGGCGGCGATCCGGAGCACCGGCTCCGGACGGCGCTGCCGGCGCTGGTCGCGGTGGCCCTGATCTCGGCCGTCGGCGCCGTGCTCGGTTCGGCGTCGACCGCGGCGGCCGGTCGGCTGGAGCCGAAGATCGACCGGCTGGCCACCGAGCGCTATCTCCACGCGGCCGTCCATGTGGAGCTGGAGGCGGCCGAGGACGGCGAGTTCCGGCGACTGATCGACGCGGCCCAGGCCGGCGCCGGCGCCGCCCGCCATATGCTCGGCGCCTGCGTGAACACCGTGCACGGGGTGCTCACCATGGTCGCCACCGCCGGGGTGCTGACGGTGCTCCACCCGCTGCTGCTGCCCATGCTCCTGCTCATCGCCGCGCCGCGCGGCTGGGGCGCCATGCGGGTGGCCCAGCGCCGCTACGCGTCGGTGATGAACTGGTTGGAGCACGTCCGGGCGGGACGTCTGATCGGCAGCATGCTCACCTCTCGGCAAGCGGCCTGCGAGGTACGGGTGCACGGAGTGGGCGGCTTCCTGCTGGGCCACTACCGGGTCATGGCGGAGACCGCGGAGGACGAGCAGACCCGGCTGGCCCGCGAGAAGGCCCTCACCGAGCTGTTGGCCGCGGCGCTGTCCGGGCTCGCCACGCTGGTCACCTACGCGGCGTTGGCCGCCCTGATCGTCGCCGGGCACGTGGAGATCGCCGCCGCCGGCACCGCCGTGCTGGCCATCCGCTCCGGCTCCTCGACCCTGGGTTCGCTGGTGATGAGCCTGAACCGGCTGCACGAGGAGGGGCTGTACGTCCACGACCTGGACCGGTTCCTGCGCGAGGCGGCCGTCCGCGCCATCCCCGACGGCGGCGCGGACCTGCCGGCCGTCCCGGAGGAGATCGTCTTCGAGAACGTCAGCTTCACCTACCCGGGCCGGGACGTCCCGGCGTTGCGCGAGGTGTCGCTGACCATCCGCACCGGCACGGTCACCGCCCTGGTGGGGGAGAACGGCGGCGGCAAGAGCACGCTGGTCAAACTGCTGGCCGGGCTGCATCTGCCGCAGTCGGGCCGGATCCTGTGGGATGGCCTGGACCTGACCACCGCCGACCGGCAGCAGGTGTTCGCCCGCACCGGCATCCTGACCCAGGACTTCCAGCGCTGGCCCTTCACCGCGGGCACCAACATCCGCATCGGGCGACCGGAGCGCGCCCCCGAGGAGGGAGACGCGGAGGGCTCGCTGGAGTCCGTGGCCGCGTTCTCCGGGGCGGACGCGGTCATCGCGCAGCTGCCGCGCGGGTTGGACACGCTGCTCGCCCGGCAGATGCGCGGCGGGGTGGAGCTGTCCGGCGGACAGTGGCAGAAGCTCGGGCTGAGCCGCTCGGTCTACCGCGGCGCCCCGCTGATCGTGGTGGACGAGCCGACCTCCGCGCTGGATCCGGAGGCGGAGATCACCTGCTTCGAGAAGATCCGTTCACTGGCGGGGCCCGACCGCGCGGTGGTGCTGGTCACCCATCGGATGGCCGCCGTCCAGCACGCCGACGTCATCCATGTGCTGCACGGCGGGCGGCTGGTGGAACAGGGCTCACACAGCGAACTGCTCGCCCGCGCGGGCCGCTACGCCTCGATGTTCCGCCGACAGGCCAGCCAGTACGGTGCCGCCCCCGCGACACCGCCCCGGCCCGGTGACGGCCGCGGGCCGCGCGGCGGCGGCCCCCGCCCCGGGTCCGGAGGCGAACCCGGTGGCGACCACGGCACGGGCGACGACTCGGGCGGCGCGACGGTCGCCCCACCGTGACACCACGCCGCGGGGGCTGCGGCGCGCCCGGTCGTGGAGCTCCGCCAGGTCGTACGGGCTCCGCCCCGGTCGTACGAGCCCGCCCCGGTCGTAGAGCAGAGCTCCGCCCGGTCGTACGGGCTCCGCCCCGGTCGTACCGGCTCCGGTCAACCGAGTCGCTCGGTGCGGCACGCCACGAGCTCGCCCGCCGCGAAGCCGCACACGCGGGCCGACCGTGCGCCCAGGGCGCCGGGGCCGGGGACGGTGAGGTCGACATGCCCGTCGACGACGTCGGCCGAGGCCCGCGGCCGCTGGTCGAGGTAGAGGTCCACGCGGTCCAGGTGGTCGGTGCGCAGCTGGATCCGTAGGGCGCCGTCGGCCTGGGAGACCTCGGCGATGTCCAGCCGGTACGCCGTCCGGGTCCGCAGCAGGGCGGCCGCGCGGTCGAGCAGGTCGACGTTGTCCTCCAGCAGGTCCCGACGGGTCATGTGGTGGCGCTCGTCGGGGATCACGCCGAGGTCCTCCACCGGGGTGCCGGCGAGAGCGCCGACGCGCAGGGTGCGCCGCATCGAGACCCGCATGCCGGCGTCCTTGGGCAGCGGCGCGTAGGGCGGCTCCCCGTTCATCAGCATCAGCAGGGTCTCGTGGGTCCAGACGTTGGCGCCGCCGGCTCCGGTGTTGTCGTCGGTCCCCAGCACCGGCCCGATCCCGTGGTCCTGGAAGCCCGCGGCGAAGATGTCGGTCGCGGAGTAGCAGCGCGCGTTGGTGATGAGCACCACGGGGCCGAAGTACTGCTGGCCGAGGGCGTTGGCGGAGCTCTCGGGGGTGATCGGGAAGGCGCTGGAGAAGGGTGTGCCGATCTCGACGGCCTGTTCCATCGACGGCACCCACGGACCGAGGTTGATGCCTTCGCTGCTCTGGTTCATGCGGCAGATCCGCAGGTTGAGCGGGGTGTTGATGAACTGCACGGGCTCGGGGGTGATCCGGCGCGGGGTCAGCGTCTGGAGGAGCTGCTCGGCGGCGATGACGTTTCCGCCGCCGTTGTCGCGGAGGTCGACGATGAGGCCGTCCTGCGGCAGCAGGCCGATCAGCCGGACGAACTCCTTCACGAAGGCGTCGGGGTTGGCGACCATGAAGGTGAAGATGCGGATGTGGCCGACGGTCCCGCCGGACGAGGTGGGCATCGCGCGGGCCGTGAACACCCGCGGCATGGTGCTCTCCACCTCTCCCGAGCGCAGGTGGGGCAGCGGCTGCCGGGCGCGTGCGGACTCCTCCTGCGCCATGACATGGGGCGCGAACAGGAAGAGCTTGGCCCGGTTGGTCTCGTCGGACTCCAGGTCCAGCCCCAGGGAGAGCGCGGCGGCACCACGATCTCCGACAGCGGCCTGTTTCCCGGCGGCGGCCCGGCCCTCGGCGGCTGCCTCGTCCGCGGCCGCGCGCGCCTCCAGGCCCGGAGCCCCGGCCGCGGCGGCCCCGTCGTCGCCGTCGAAGGCCGGGAGGTTGTCCACGACCCGCCAGTTCTCGCGCAGTTCGTGTGGGTCGCCGTCGGGGTCCGTATAGCTGACGGTCACCCACTCCTCGAACGGCTGGAGGTGGACGCTGAGCGGTCGGACCGTGAGCGACTGGACGCCCCGGCTGTGCCGGGCGGGGTTGTTGCTGCCCGCGTACCGCGCCGCGTTGAGGCCGACCGCCGCCTCGATGGGGATGCCGCTCCAGTGGGTGATCTCGGCGCCGCGCCGGAAGCCGGGGGCGGTGAAGTTCTTCAGGACATGGGTCACCAGGTAGCGGGAGCGGCGGCCCCGGCCCTCGCCCTCACCCTCGACCTCGACGTACTCCTCGATCTGGAACGGGAGGTAGGCGATCTTGCCCGCGAAGGGGGCCGGCAGGATGTAGTTGGTGTGCAGGTCCCGGACCGAGTGGAAGATCTCGGTGAGTTCGGCGTGGAACATCCACTCCTCGCCCATGGTCTCCGGGGTCTGCCGCTCCAGACGTCGGCGCAGTACCCTCAGCCGCTGCACCGGGTTGACGGCGTGCATCGCGATCTTCAGTGGAAGGTGGACGTAGTTCTGCTCGAAGAGGATCAGCGCCTGGTCCACCAGGAGCCGGCGCTCCTCCAGCGTCAGCATGCCCGCGCCCCTGAGGAACTCGGACAGCGGCACCGAGCCGGCCAGGTGTTCCCGCACCGGCTCCGACGCCTCCGCGATGAACCGGGGCGGGGAGTCGTCGGCCGAGACGGAGCCCTGCGTCATGGATGCCTCCCACTGTCGGACGTGCCGCGCCACGCTCAGTGTTCGGCCGGATCGCACGGTCGGACAGCGCCCGCGCGACACGTTCACCCGACCGGGCGCCCAGGACCCCCCGTACGCCCGGGGACGGCGGTCACGGGACGTAACGTCGACGCATGGGACTGGGAGTGTTCTTCGCGATCTGCGCCGCCGTGTGCATGGGTGCCGCGACGGTGATGCAGGCGATGGGCACGCGGATGGCGGTGGCCGACGCCGCGGACGGCCGGGAGGTCTCCGGGGTGGGGACGCTGCTGCGGGCGGTGCGGTGCTGGCCCTTCATCGCCGGCGTGGGCCTGGACATGCTGGGCTTCGCCGGCGAGTTGGTGTCGCTGCGGCTGCTGCCCATCTTCGTCGTCGAGGCGGCGCTCGCCTCGTCGCTGGCGGTCACCGCGGTGGTCGCGGCGTGGCTGCTGCGGGTCCGGCTGCGCCGGGCCGAGTGGGTGGCGGTGGCGACGGTCTGCTGCGGGCTGGCGCTGCTGGCCGTCGCGGCCGGACGGGAGGGCAGCAGCGACGGCGACGAGCTGCTGCGGCTGGCGACGCTGTGCGCCTCGATCGGGCTGGCGGTGGCCGGCGCGGCCGTGCAGCACCTGGTGCGGCGTCACCGGGCCGCGGTGCTGGGCCTCGTCGCCGGGCTGAGCTTCGGTCTGGTCGCCATCAGCGTACGGATGCTGCCGGGTTTCGACGTCGTCGAGCTGCTGACCGGGCCTACGGCGTACGCGGTGGTCATCTCCGGCATCAGCGGCTTCGTCTTCCTGGTCGACGCCTTGCAGGCCGGTTCGGTCACCGCCGCGACGGCGGCGATGGTGATCGGTGAAAGCCTCGGACCTGCGGTGTTCGGGGTGGTCTGGCTGGGCGACTCGACGCGGCAGGGCTGGGCTCCGGTGGCCGTGCTGGGCTTTGCGCTGTCGATCGTCAGCGCCTTGGCGCTGGCCCGGTTCGGCGAGGCCGAACAGCACGCCGAGCCCTCCTGAGGGGCGGAACCCGCTGGCCCGCGGGGTGGTCGCGCGGAGCACGCGGCGGCCGCGCCCGGGCGGCCGAGGGGGCCGGGCCGGGCGCGCGGTTCGACTACGACCGGTGCCGTACCCGTGGCCGATTGACGCGGCGCCCGGGGCGCTGTCCAGTGAAGGAGCCACCACGGCGCCCTTCCCGTCCCAGTGGCGACGGACGGAACTCACGGGACAGAACTCGAGGAGGCCATCATGACCTGCACCCGTTGCGGAGCCCCGGTCATCCAAGGACCCAACGGCGGCTGGAGCTGCAACAACTGCGGGGCAACCGGGTGACCGACCATGGCTAGGGGGCGGGACGCTTGGCACGGCTCGGCTGCACGCGCTTGGGCTCACCCGGCATCTTCGGGTAGTCGGGCGGATAGGGCAGGTCCTCCAGGCCGTGGTCCCGCTCGTCGCGATCGGCCATCTCCAGCAGCCCTTCCAGCGAGAACGCGTGGTCCTCCATGTCGGCGTGCACGTCGCCCCGTTCGGCGAAGCGCCCCGGCATGGAGGCCAGATGGAAGTCGGCGGGCTCGACGGAGTCGAGCTCGTCCCAGGTCAGCGGGGCGGAGACGGTGGCGCCCGGGCGGGCGCGGAGCGAGTAGGCGGAGGCGATGGTGCGGTCGCGCGCGGTCTGATTGTAGTCGACGAAGATCCGTTCGCCGCGCTGCTCCTTCCACCAGGCGATGGTGACCCTGCCCTCCATCCGCCGCTCCAGCTCCCGCCCGAGCGCGATCGCCGCGCGGCGTACCCCGGTGAAGGTCCAGCGCGGCTCAAGGGGCACGAAGACATGCAGTCCCCGGCCGCCGGAGGTCTTGGGCCAGCCGCGGAGCCCCAGGCCGTCGAGGATGGCGCGCAGCTCGTGGGCGGCGCGCACGGCGTCGGTGAAGTCGGTGCCCGGCTGCGGGTCCAGGTCGATGCGCAGCTCGTCGGGGTGGTCGGGGCGCTCGCTGCGCACCGGCCAGGGGTGGAAGGTCAGACAGCCCAGGTTGACCGCCCACAGCACGGAGGCGATGCCGGTGGGGCACAGCTCGTCGGCGGTGCGGCCGCTGGGGAAGGAGATGGTGGTGGTCCGCAGCCAGTCCGGGTGCTTCGGGGGCACCCGCTTCTGGAAGAAGGACTCGCCCTCGATCCCGTCGGGAAAGCGCTCCAGCGTGGTCGGCCGATTGAACACGGCGCGCAGCGCGCCGGGGGCGACGGCGAGGTAGTACCGCGCGACGTCGAGCTTGGTGTGGCCCGCTTGCGGGTAATACACCTTGTCCGGGTTGGACAGTCGTACGGCCTGGCCGTCGGCGTCCAGCTCCACCGCCTCGCCCATGCTCGCTACCGTAGGCGCCCGGGTGGGGCCCCGCACATCGGACGCCGCGCCGCGACGACCGGCGGCACCTCGCCTCGGGCTCGGGCTCGGCCTCCGGCGGTCAGGGGCCGGCAGCAGGCCGCGGGCCTCAGAGCCCCGGGCGTCGGTGGCGGCCCGCCGGGGGACGCCGGGGCGGGTCGTCGCGGCGGACACATCGGGCACGGCGCGCCGCCGCGCGGGAGAATCGGGGCATGGACCTCCCGGTCATGCCGCCCGTGAAGCCGATGCTGGCGACGCCCGTCGCCGAGATCCCGCCGGGCATGCAGTACGAGGCCAAGTGGGACGGCTTCCGCGCCATCGTGCACCGCGACCACGACGAGATCGTCATCGGCAGCCGTACCGGCAAGCCGCTCACCCGCTACTTTCCCGAGCTGCTGGAGCCGCTGCGCGGGCAGCTCCCGGAGCGGTGCGTGGTGGACGGCGAGATCGTGATCGCGCACGCCGGGCGGCTCGACTTCGACCTGCTCAGCGAGCGCATCCATCCGGCCGACTCCCGGGTCCGGATGCTCGCCGAGCGCACCCCCGCCGACTTCGTCGCCTTCGATCTGCTGGCGCTGGACGACCAGGCGCTGCTGAGCGTGGCGCAGTCCGAGCGGCGCGCCACCCTGGAGCGGCTGCTGCGCCGGGCCGCCCCGCCGGTGCACCTGGCGCCCGCCACCACCGACATCGCCGTGGCGCGGGAGTGGTTCGCGCGGTACGAGGGGGCCGGGTTGGACGGCGTCATCGCCAAGCCGCTGGACCGGCCCTACCGGCCCGGCGCCCGCGCGATGTACAAGATCAAGCACACCCGGACCGCGGACTGCGTGGTCGCCGGGTACCGCTTCCACAAGAGTGGACCGGTGGTCGGCTCGCTGCTGCTGGGGCTGTACGACGACGCCGGGCGGCTCCAGCACGTCGGCGTCTGCGCCGCCTTCCCGATGCGCCAGCGGCATGCGCTGGTCGCCGAGCTGGAGCCGCTGCGGATGGAGTCGCCCGCCGGCCACCCGTGGGCGGCGTGGACGGACGAGGTCGCCCACGAGTCCGCCCGGCTGCCGGGGGCGCCGAGCCGCTGGACCGGCACCAAGGACCTGGCGTGGGTGCCGCTGCGCTGCGAGCGGGTGTGCGAGGTGGGCTACGACCATATGCAGGGCGACCGGTTCCGGCACACCACCCAGTTCCACCGCTGGCGCCCCGACCGCGAGCCGCGCGGCTGCACCTACGCGCAGTTGGAGGAGCCGGTGCGGTACGACCTGAACGCCATCCTCGGCGGCTCCGCGTGATCGTCGTCGGGACCTCGGGCTGGCAGTACCGGGACTGGCGCGGGGTGCTGTATCCGGAGGGCTGCCCGCAGCGGCTGTGGCTGGAGACGTACGCCGACGCCTTCGCCTCCGTGGAGAGCAACAACGCCTTCTACCGGCTGCCCTCCGTCGAGCAGTTCGCCGGCTGGCGGGACCGCACCCCCGAGGGGTTCGTGATGGCGGTCAAGGCCAGCCGGTACCTGACCCACATCAAGCGGCTGCGGGACCCGGAGGAGCCGGTCGAGCGGCTGCTGTCCCACGCCGAGGGGCTCGGCGACCGGCTCGGCCCCGTCCTGCTCCAGCTGCCGCCCACGCTGCGCGCCGACGCCGGGCTGCTCGACACCTGCCTGGACTGCTTCCCGTCCGGCGTCCGCGTCGCCGTGGAGCCGCGCCACGACTCGTGGTGGACCGGGGAGGTGCGCGCGATCCTGGAGCGGCACGGGGCGGCGCTGTGCTGGGCCGATCAGCAGGCCCGCCCGGCCACGCCGCTGTGGTCCACCACCGACTGGGGCTATCTGCGCTTCCACCACGGCCGCGCCCAGCCCTGGCCGCGCTACGGGCGCCAGTCGTTGACCACCTGGGTGCGACGGGTGGCCGATGCCTGGCCCGACGGGGCCGAGGTGTACGCGTACTTCAACAACGACCCCGGTGGGGCGGCCGTGCTGGACGCCTGCGCGTTCGCCCGGATCGCGGCCGGGCTGGGCCGGACGGTGACCCGCACCCCCGAGCTCTCGTGAACCGGTCGCGGCGGTCGCCCGGACGCCTCCGGGGACGCGACCGGTCGGTGCGGCCACGCGGTGGCGTCCGTGCGCCGAAGGTCGCGACGGAGGACGGCGGAAGGCGACTTCGGTCGGCGGCCGCGCGCCCGATGGCCGACGCGCCGCACCACCGCACCGCGTCAGCCTGGGTCCATGACATCGACACCGATCGGCCGCCGCTCCCTGCTCGCGGGCGGCGCGGCCCTCGCCACCACCGTGTACACCGGCGGCGACGCGGTGGCGCGTACGCCCACTCCGCGCCCCGGCACCCGGGTCGCGGCGGCGCGGCCCGCCGCCCCGCTCACCTACAAGGGCGTCAACTTCGACACCGACCGTGAGGTCTGGCGGACGGAGTACGTGCGCCGGGAGATCAGGGCCATCCGGGAGCGGTTGCACTGCAACGCGATCCTGCTGCTCGGCTCCGACCTCGACCGGCTGCTGGAGAGCGCGCGGATCGCGGCCGCGCACGGGCTGTTCGTGTGGTTCGAGCCGCGGCAGTTCGACCAGGACGCGGAGCGAACCCTCGCGTTCCTCTCCGCGGTGGCGCGCGCCGCCGAGCGGCTGCGTGTCCGTCACGCCGGCGTCGGCCTCTCGGTCGGCTGCGAACTGAGCATCTTCATGTCCGGGCTGGTGCCCGGCCGGGACTGGCAGGAGCGCGCCGCGGCGCTGGGGCGCCCGGAGTCGGCCGGCTTCCAGGAGCGGCTGAACGCCTTCCTGAGCCGGGCCTCGGCGACCGTGCGGCCGCTGTTCGGAGGGCGGCTCACGTACACCTCCGGGGAGTGGGAGGACGTCGCCTGGAACGGCTTCGACGTGGTGGGGGTGGATCTGTACCGGGACGCGGACAACCGGGCCGGGTACGCGGCGAAGGTGCGCGACCTGCACCGGCACGGCAAGCCCGTCGTGATCACCGAGTTCGGCTGCTGCACCTTCACCGGGGCACGGGACCAGGGCGGTTCGGGCTTCCTGGCCGTGGACTGGGAGCGGAACCCGCCGGTCGTCAAGGACGGCTATGTGCGCGACGAGCGGGAACAGGCCGCGGAGATAGCGGAGTTGCTGGACCTCTACGAGGCCGAGGGGGTGCACGGGGCATTCGTCTACCACTTCATCGCCCCCGACTCGCCGTACTCCCCGGACCGCCGGCACGATCTGGACATCGCCAGCTTCGCGCTGGTCAGGACCTTTCCCTCGGGGACGTCGCGCGGGTACGCGGAGACCGGGCAGTGGGAGCCGAAGCAGTCCTTCCACGCGGTGGCCCGGCGCTTCCGGTGAACCGCCGGCTAGCTAGCGCGCCCCGAAGAGCTGGGTCCAGTAGGTGCCGGCGCGGCCGCCGCTGGCGTAGCCGACGCCGATGTGGGTGAAGTCGGGCTTCAGGATGTTGGCGCGGTGCCCGGGGCTGTCCATCCAGCCCCGCACCACCTCGGCCGCGCCGCGCTGGCCGCAGGCGATGTTCTCCCCGATGCCCCGGTGGGGGCAGCCGGCGGCGGCCGCCCGGTCCCAGGGTTCGCGCCCTTCGGGGGTGGTGTGGGAGTAGAAGTCGCGGGCCACCATGTCGTCGCTGTGCGCCTGGGCGGCGACCGCCAGGAGCGGGTCGGCCGCCAGCGGGGCCAGGCCGGCCGCGGCCCGCTCGGCGTTGGTCAGCGCCGCCACCTCGGCCGTGAGTCGGGCCAGTCCGGCGGGGGTGAAGGGGGCGGCCCACAGGGCGGTCCAGTAGACGTTCCCGTCGGCGGCGGTGGCCCGGCCGAGGCCGGTGTGGACGACCGCGGGGTCGTGCGCCGCCGCCCCGCGCTCCCGGTCCGCGAGGCAGTAGTCGAGGAACTCGGCGGGGGTGCGCGGCCCGGAGACCAGGTGCTCGGCGATGGTCAGCACCCGGTAGCCGCTCGCCGTGATCCGCTGATGCAGGGAGACCCCGTCCCGCCCCTCCCCGGCGAGCGCCCGCTGGGCCGCCATCGCCTCGGCGTGCGCCCGCGCGGCGGCCGCCAGCCGCCCGTCCGGCGTCACGGGCGGCGCGCCGGCCCGGGCCCGGGCCGCGTTGACGAGCCCCACGAAGTCGTCGGCGGCCCCGAAGGCGTCGGCGACGGGTGCCCCGGGCCGCGGCCAGGGCGACGGGGCGGCGCCGGGGAAGGGCGGCGGAGCGGTCGTACGGGCGGCGCCGAGGCCCGCCGCGGGCGGCACCGGGCCGCGCGGCGGCGGGGTGGTGGGCGCGGCGCCGTCGTCCTCGACGTCGACGCCGAAGTCGCGGGCGAGGCCGGCCAGCCCGTCCGCGTAGCCCTGACCGAGGGCACGCAGCTTCCACCCGGCGCCGCGGCGGTAGATCTCGGCGAGGAGGAGCACGGTCTCGTGGTTCGGGCGCGGCGGGGTGAAACGTCCGATGCGCGCGCCCCGTGCGGTGGTGACGCTGAGCGCGGGCACCGGCAGCCGGCCGAGCGGGGTGCCGGGCGCGGCGGGCGAGACGACGACGGTGACCCGGCTGGCGCCCGCCCGCAGCCGGAGCGGGTGCACGGTGAGGGTGTCGCCGTGCAGCCGGGCCCCGGGGGCGGAGGGCTGGTTGAAGAAGACGAAGTCGGCGTCGCCGGCGACCCGGCCGTCCTCGCCGGTGATGAGCAGGGAGAGGTCGAAGGGGCCGGGGACGCGCAGGGAGACGCCGTCTTCGGGCAGCGGCATGTTGCCGCCGGAGACCAGTTCCGTCATGTGCACCCCTCGCCGCTCGGCTCGTCTGCCGGGGCAACGCGCCCGCGCGGCGAGGGGTTCCGCGGGCAGCGGCCGTCAGCGGATGTGGGTGCCGGACAGCGAGCGGGCGATGACCAGGCGCTGGATCTCGCTGGTGCCCTCGAAGATGGTGAAGATGGCGGCGTCGCGGTGCATGCGCTCCACCGGGTACTCGCGGGTGAAGCCGTTTCCGCCGAGGATCTGCACCGCCTGGGCGGTGACCGACTTCGCGGTCTCTCCGGCGAAGAGTTTCGACATCGAGCCCTCGGCGGCGGTGAAGGGCTTTCCGGTGGCGGCCATCCAGGAGGCGCGCCAGACCAGCAGCCGGGCCGCGTCGATCTGGGTGCGCATGTCGGCGAGCTGGAAGGCGACGCCCTGGTTGTCGATGATGGGGCGGCCGAACTGGACGCGGGTCTGGGCGTATTCCAGCGCCACCTCGTAGGCGGCGCGGGCGACGCCGACGGCCTGCGCCCCCACCGCCGGGCGGGACGCCTCGAAGGTGGCCATGGCCGCGTTCCTGATCCGCTCGCCGCCGCTGCGGGCCCGCTCGCGGGCCTTGGCGAGGCGCTCGTCGAGCCTCTCCTTGCCGCCGAGCAGGCAGTGGCCGGGGACCCGCACCTGGTCGAGCACCACCTCGGCGGTGTGGGAGGCGCGGATGCCGTGCTTCTTGAACTTCTGCCCCTGGGAGAGGCCGGGGGTGCCGGGCGGCACGACGAAGGAGGCGTGGCCGCGGGCGCCCAGCGCGGGGTCGACGGAGGCGATGACGACGTGGATGTCGGCGATGCCGCCGTTGGTGGCCCAGGTCTTGGTGCCGTTCAGCACCCATTCGTCCTTGGCCTCGTCGTAGACGGCGCGCGTGCGCATCGCGGAGACGTCGGATCCGGCGTCCGGTTCGGAGGAGCAGAACGCGGCGACCTTCACCTCGTCGGCGCCGCCGAACATCGGCGGGACCCAGGTGCCGATCTGTTCCTCGGTGCCGTTGGCGAAGACGGCGACGGCGGCCAGGTTCGTCCCGACGATGGACAGCGCGATCCCCGCGTCGCCCCAGAAGAGCTCCTCCATGGTCATCGGGATGCCGAGTCCGGTGGTGTCGAAGAACTGCTGGGCGAAGAAGTCCAGCGAGTAGAGCCCGATCTTGGCCGCCTCCTGGATGATCGGCCAGGGCGTCTCCTCGCGCTCGTCCCACTCGGCGGCGGCGGGACGCATCACGTCCGCCGCGAAGCCGTGGATCCAGTCCCGCACGGCCTTCTGGTCGTCGTTGAGCTCGAACGAGAACTCGGCCATGACCCCTCCCCTGTTGTTACTGGCGGTAACCCGCAGTTTGTTACTGTCCAGTAGCGAATGTCAACTCCCCCCGTCACGGGAACCCTGCGGGCGGCCCGGGTGTTACGTTGCGCAGGCTCACGGAACAGCAGGGCGGGGAGGCACCTCACACATGGAGATCAGCCATCGGGACGACCAGCGGCAGGCGGCCCAGCGACGGCGCAGGGAGCTGCTGGAGGCGGCCGACCGCGTCGTGCTGCGCGACGGCCCGGACGCCTCGATGAACGCCATCGCCGCCGAGGCGGGGATCACCAAGCCGATCCTCTACCGGCACTTCGGCGACAAGGGCGGCCTGTACCGGGCGCTCGCCGAGCGGCACACCGACGCCCTGCTCTCCGCGCTGCGCACCGCGCTGGACGCCCCCAGCGAGCGCCGGGAGCGGGTCGAGGCCACCCTGGACACCTACCTCGCCGCCATCGAGGCGCGCCCCCAGGTCTACCGCTTCCTGATGCACCCCGCCGACGGCGACCAGCACATCGAGCCCGACCCGGGCTTCGACGTCGGCCGGCACTCCACGCCGCTGCTGCGCCGCATGGGCGAGGAACTGGCCGAGGTGATCATCGAGCGGGTCGACCTCGGCTCGGACGGGGCCGAGCTGGCCCGGGCCTGGGGCCACGGGATCGTCGGCATGATGTACGCCGCGGGTGACTGGTGGCTGCGCGAGCGCCCCTTCCCCCGCGCCCAGTTGGTGCGCCACCTCACGGACCTGCTCTGGGGCCGCCTGGCACAGGCCGGCGACCGCGACGGCGGCCCGGGCTTCTGACCCGGAACCCATCCCGCCGCAACGGCGGGAAACCACGACACCGAGGACCCGGCCGAACACGCCTCCACCACGGCCGGCACACGCCCAAGCCCTCCACGGCCCGCAGGCCCGCGCGCGGATGCGGGCCGCAGGCCGTACCGCGGGCCGCAGGCCGTAGCGCAGGCCCTACCGCGCGTCGGAGGAGGCCCAAGGCGCGCGCCGAACCGCGCGCTCGGCCCGCCGCAGGCGCAAGCCGGTGAGCCGGTCGAGGAACAGGCCGCCGTCGAGGTGGTCGCACTCGTGCTGGAGGCAGCGGGCGAAGAAGCCGGTGCCCTCGACCCGCACCGGCCGACCGGTGACGGTCGCGCCCTCGACCACCGCGCGGTCCAGGCGCGGGGTGCCCGCCTCGACCCCGGGCAGGGAGAGACAGCCCTCCGGGCCGCGGATGCTCACGCCGTCGGCCTCGACCAGCCGCGGGTTGACGATGTGCCCCAGGTGCCGCCGGTCCTCGTCGTCGGGGCAGTCGTAGACGAAGACCCGCAGGCCCACGCCGATCTGGTTGGCGGCGAGCCCCACACCGTTGGCCGCGTACATCGTCGCGTACATGTCCTCGACCAGCTCCGCCAGCGCCGCGTCGAAGGTCTCGACCTCCGCGCAGGGGGTGCGCAGCACCGGATCTCCGAGCAGTCGCATGGGGCGTACGCGCCCGGAGCTGCCGGGAATCGTGCCGTTTCGCATGCCCGTAAGCCTACGGTCCGCGGAGCTGTCCCAGGTCCCGGGATTCGGGTCGGCGGCCGGATCTCGATAGGCTGATCCATGACCGATGCCTCCCGGCTGGCGATTCGGCACGGAGGGGGCGCACACACCGGACGGCCCAGGGGGCGGGCGCGGCGCCGGACGCAAGGAGGATCTAGGACGATGGCAGGCAACTCGGGTCCGCTGTCGCCGCGGGCCAAGCTGGCCGTGACGGCGGGCAAGGCTGCGGCGGCGGTATCGCGCGCCGCGGGCCGCGGCAGCGGATCGGTGATCGGGGGCAAGGTGTCCCTACGGCTCGACCCCGATCTACTGGGGCGGCTGGCTCAACACCTGGACGTGGTCCTGGTCTCCGCGACCAACGGAAAGACCACGACCACCCGGCTGATCGCCGAGGCGCTGCGCGCCGCGGGACCGGTGGTCTCCAACGCGCTGGGCGCCAACATGCCCGCCGGCATCACCTCGGCCCTGGCCGGGGGTTCCGACGCCCGGTACGGCGTGATCGAGGTGGACGAGAAGTACCTCGCCGGAGTGGCGCGCGATGTGGAGCCGAAGGCGATCGCACTGCTCAACCTCTCCCGTGACCAGCTCGACCGGGCCGCCGAGACGCGGATGCTCGCCGAGAAGTGGCGGGAGGGCCTCTCCGGCACCAAGGCCGTGGTGGTGGCGAACGCGGACGACCCGCTGATCGTGTGGGCCGCCTCCTCGTCCGCGAACGTGGTGTGGGTCGCGGCCGGCCAGGAGTGGAAGGACGACGCCTGGTCCTGCCCGTCCTGCGGCGGTGTGCTGCAGCGCCCGGGCAACGACTGGGGCTGCGCGGAGTGCGGTTTCCGCCGCCCCCAGCCGACCTGGGTGCTCAACGGCGACTACGTGCTGGACCCGCAGGGCTCGGCGTGGCCGATCCACCTCCAGCTCCCGGGCCGTGCCAACAAGGCCAACGCCGCCAGCTCGGCGGCGGTCGCCGCGGTCTTCGGCGTGCCGCCGCAGGTGGCGCTGGAGCGGATGTACCAGGTGCAGGCGGTGGCCGGCCGGTACGACGTGGTGGAGTTCCAGGGCCGCCAGCTGCGGCTGCTGCTGGCGAAGAACCCCGCCGGCTGGCTGGAGACCTTCTCCCTGATCGACGGTCCGCCCACGCCGGTTCTGCTGTCGGTGAACGCGCGCGGCGCCGACGGCACCGACACGTCCTGGCTCTGGGACGTGGACTACACCCGGCTCGCCGGGCACCCGATCATGGTCATCGGCGACCGCAAGCTGGACCTCGCGGTCCGGCTGGAGGTCGCGGGTCTCGACTTCCGCGTCTGCGAGAGCGTGGACGAGGCCGTCGGCCTCGCGCCGCCCGGCCGGATCGAGGTCATCGCCAACTACACCGCCTTCCAGGACCTGCGTCGTCGTGTCGGCAACTGACCCGTACATAGACCCGTATCGAGTGGATCCGAACCGAGTACGGAGAAGGAATCGGAACATGAGCCAGAACAGTCTGCGCCTGGTGTGGGTCTACCCGGACCTGCTGAGCACGTACGGAGACCAGGGCAATGTGCTGGTCGTGGAGCGTCGGGCGCGCCAGCGAGGGCTGGACGTCTCCCGCGTGGACGTCCGCTCGGACCAGGCGATCCCCACGTCCGGGGACATCTACCTGGTCGGCGGGGGCGAGGACCGGCCGCAGCGGCTGGCCGCCGAGCGGCTGCGCCGCGACGGCGGGCTGAACCGCGCGGTGGCCAACGGCGCCATCGTCTTCTCGGTGTGCGCCGGCTACCAGATCCTGGGCCACGAGTTCATCAACGACCTCGGGCAGCGGGAGCCGGGCCTGGGCCTGCTGGACGTGGTGAGCACCCGCGGCGAGGGCGCGCGCTGCGTCGGCGACGTGCTGGCCGACATCGACGAGCGGCTCGGTCTGCCGCCGCTGACCGGCTTCGAGAACCACCAGGGCGTCACCCACCTCGGCCCGACCGCCCGCCCGTTCGCGCGGGTGCGGTACGGCAACGGCAACGGCACCGGCGACGGCTTCGAAGGCGCGTACAACGACACCGTCTTCGGCACCTACATGCACGGCCCGGTGCTGGCCCGCAACCCGCTGATCGCGGACCTGCTGCTGAAGCTGGCGCTGGACGTCAACGCGCTGCCGCCGGTCAACGACCAGTGGTACGACGCGCTCCGCGCGGAGCGCATCGCGGCGGCCAGCCAGGCGTCCGCCTGACGGCACGGGGCCCGCACCGAAGGAGTTCGGTGCGGGCCCCGTCCAAATTCTGGTCACGGTCCGCAAGGGGGCCATGCGTGTGCCTTAGGGTAACGGGGATCCGACCGGACGACGGGGTCCGGAATCCGTCCGGTTGACCGGAGTCCGTCCGGTTCGATTTGCAGAGGTATCTCGGTCACATGCGTATTGGAGTCCTCACGTCCGGCGGTGACTGCCCCGGTCTCAACGCCGTCATCAGGTCGGTCGTGCACCGCGCGGTCGTCGATCACGGGGACGAGGTCATCGGCTTCCACGATGGCTGGCGCGGCCTGCTGGAGTGCGACTACCGCAAGCTCGACCTGGACGCCGTCGGCGGCATTCTGGCCCGCGGCGGCACCATCCTGGGCTCCTCCCGGGTACAGCCCGCGCATCTGCGGGACGGCGTGGAGCGGGCCAGGGGTCACGTCCGGGACCTGGGTCTGGACGCCGTCATCCCGATCGGCGGCGAGGGCACCCTGAAGGCGGCCCGGCTGCTGTCGGACGCGGGGCTGCCCATCGTGGGCGTGCCCAAGACCATCGACAACGACATCGCCGTCACCGATGTGACCTTCGGCTTCGACACGGCCGTCGGCGTGGCCACCGAGGCCCTGGACCGCCTCAAGACCACCGCCGAGTCGCACCAGCGGGTGCTGATCGTGGAGGTCATGGGCCGGCACACCGGCTGGATCGCGCTGCACTCGGGCATGGCGGCCGGCGCGCACGCGATCGTGGTGCCGGAGCGGCCGTTCGACATCGACGAGCTGACCCGGGTGGTCGGGGCGCGCTTCGAGGCGGGCAAGAAGTTCGCGATCGTGGTCGCCGCCGAGGGCGCCAAGCCGCGCGAGGGCAGCATGGAGTTCGACACCGGCGGCACCGACGTCTACGGCCATGAGCGGTTCGCCGGAATCGCCCGCCAGCTCTCGGTGGAGCTGGAGCGCCGCCTGGGCAAGGAGGCACGGCCGGTGATCCTGGGCCATGTGCAGCGCGGCGGCACCCCCACCGCGTACGACCGGGTGCTGGCCACCCGGTTCGGCTGGCACGCGGTGGAGGCCGCGCACCGCGGCGAGTTCGGGATGATGACCGCGCTGCGCGGCACCGACATCACGCTGGTGCCGCTGGCCGAGGCGGTCGAGTCGCTCAAGACGGTGCCCGCCGAGCGGTACACCGAGGCGGAGTGCGTGCTCTGACCCCGCCACCGCGAGCCGCCGTCACCCCGTGTGATATGTCGTGACGCGCCGTTAATCCGCTGAACCGCCCCCGGCCGAAGCCCCGGCCGGGGGCGGTTCTACTCTGGTGCGGGCGTAATCGCCGCAAATCAGCAGAACAGGCGGCGCCCGACCATGCAGGCAGAAGCGGCGGCCGAAGGAAGCAGGGACTCGGATGGAACACGGCGGCGGGCACGGCGGCGGGCACGGCGGCATGGAGATGGACCTGCCGCCGTTCACCCTGTCGCGGGGGCTGGAGTTCGGCGGTGACACCTTCTTCCTGATCAGCTGTGCGGTGGGGCTGGCGCTCTACGGCTGGGCGGTGTACCGGCTGCGGAGCCGCGGCGACGAGTGGCCGATCGGGCGCACGATCTCCTACACCCTGGGTGTGCTCAGCGTCGCGCTGGTCATGTGCACCAAGCTCAACGACTACGGCATGGTCATGTTCAGCGTGCACATGGTGCAGCACATGGTGATCAGCATGCTGTCGCCCATCCTGATCCTGCTCGGTGCGCCGGTGACGCTGACCCTGCGCGCCCTGCCGGCCGCCGGGCGCGGCCGCCGCGGTCCGCGCGAGGTGCTGGTCTCGGTGCTGCACAGCCGCTACATGCGGGTCATCACCCACCCGGCCTTCACCATCCCGATGTTCATCGCGAGCCTGTACGCGCTCTACTTCACCCCGCTGTTCGACACGCTGATGGAGACCAAGGTCGGGCACATCGGAATGATGGTGCACTTCCTCGCCGTCGGCCTGGTCTTCTTCTGGCCGATCATGGGCGTGGACCCGGGTCCACACCGCCCCGGCTATGTGATGCGGATGCTGGAGCTCTTCGCCGGAATGCCCTTCCACGCCTTCTTCGGCATCGCGCTGATGATGGCCTCGGAGCCGATGGTCGGCACCTACAAGAACCCGCCGTCCTCGCTGGGCATCGACGCGCTGTCCGACCAGAACACCGCCGGCGGCATCGCCTGGGCCTTCAGTGAGATCCCCACCGTCGCGGTGCTGATCGCGCTGGTCTACCAGTGGTACCGGTCCGAGCAGCGCCAGGCCAAGCGCAAGGACCGCACCGCCGAGCGGGACGGCGACCGCGAGCTGGCGGCGTACAACGCGTACCTCGCCTCGCTCCAGACCCGCGGCCGGTGACCGGACGCTAGCGGGACGGGTCACGGCGGGGGAACATGGTGCTCCTGCCCGTGGTCCGGGCGGCGAGCCGCCGGGCCTCGTCGAGGAGGTTGCCGGATGCCGATGTCCGGATCCGCGAAAACGATGGCCGTGTGCACGGTGGGGGGACTGGTCGCGGTGACGGCCTACACCGTGACGCTCGGGAGCAACGGCTGGCTGTGGTTCGGCTGGGTGGTCGTGGCCCTGCTGACGGCGGGCGTGCTGGCGACCCGGGCCTGAGCCCACGGGGCACCCGAAGAGGAACGACGCACGAAGGGGCGTACGCGGTGGAACCGCGTACGCCCCTTCATACGTGGCGCGCCCGCCCCGCGGGGGGCGTGACGGGCCGGGGTCACCACGGGGGTCGGTCGGTCGCCCGAGTCGGGTGGGCGGGGTGTCGGCTCGGGTCGGTCGGGTCTCGGCTCGGCTCGGCTCGGCTCAACTCGGCTCGGGGGGTGAGGTCAGTCGGGCAGCGCCGCGGAGGGGGCCGCCTCGCCCGACGGGGCGTCGCCCGCCGGGGCGTCAGCCGTCGGGCACTCGCCGACCGGTGGATCCGCGGCCGGCACCACATCGCCGGAGGATCCGGCCGGCGCCTCGCCGACCGGTGGGGCGGTACGGGCCGCGTCGGCGGCGGCCCCGTGGGCCGGAGTCGCGGCCGCCCCCGTGCGGCGGGCGGCGAACCAGGCGGCGGCCGGCTCGGTGTAGCGGGCGGTGAGCGGTCCGATGACGACCAGGATCAGCACATAGGCGGTGGCCAGCGGGCCGAGGGAGTCCTCGATGCCGGAACTCACCGCGAGCCCGGCGATGACGATGGAGAACTCGCCCCGCGCCACCAGGGTGCCGCCCGCGCGCCACCGCCCCTTGACCCCGACCCCGGCCCGCCGGGCCGCCCAGTAGCCCGTGACGATCTTGGTGCCCGCGGTGACGAACGCGAGGGCGAGGGCGGGCAGCAGCACCGGCGGGATGCTCGCCGGGTCCGTGTGCAGGCCGAAGAAGACGAAGAACACCGCGGCGAACAGGTCCCGCAAGGGGCTGAGCAGCGTGTGGGCGCCCTCGGCCACCTCGCCGGAGAGCGCGATGCCGACGAGGAACGCGCCGACCGCCGCGGAGACCTGGAGCTGCTGGGCGATGCCGGCGACCAGCAGGGTCAGGCCCAGGACCACGAGCAGCAGCTTCTCCGGGTCGTCGCTGGAGACGAAGCGGGAGATGAGTCGCCCGTACCGGACGGCGACGAACAGCACCAGGCCCGCGACGCCGAGCGCGATGGCCAGGGTGACGCTGCCGGCGGCGAGGCCGACCCCCGCGAGCAGGGCGGTGACGATGGGCAGGTAGACCGCCATCGCCAGGTCCTCCAGGACCAGGACGCTCAGGATCACCGGTGTCTCGCGGTTGCCGACGCGTCCCAGGTCGCCGAGGACCTTGGCGATGACGCCCGAGGAGGAGATCCAGGTGACTCCGGCCAGCACCACGGCCGCCACCGGCCCCCAGCCCATCAGCAGCGCGGCCGCCGCGCCCGGCAGCGCGTTGAGGGTGAAGTCGACCAGCCCGGCCGGGTACTGGGTCCTGAGGTTGGAGACCAGATCGCTGGCGGTGTACTCCAGTCCGAGCATCAGCAGCAGGAGGATCACGCCGATCTCGGCGCCGATCGCCACGAACTCCTCGCTCGTGCCCAGGGGCAGCAGGCCGCCCGTGCCGAAGGCCAGACCGGCCAGCAGGTAGAGCGGAATGGGGGAGAACTGGAAGCGGCCGGCCACCCGACCCAGCAGTCCCAGCCCGAGAATGATCGCGCCGAACTCGATGAGGAAGATCGCGGAGTGCATCCGTCACTCCCGTCCGAGGATCGTCGCGGCCGCCTCGATGCCCTCCCGGGTGCCGACGACGATCAGCGTGTCGCCGCCGGCGAGCCGGAAGTCCGGCGCCGGGGAGGGGGTGGCCTCGGCCCGGCGCAGCACCGCCACCACCGAGGCGCCGGTCTCGGTGCGCAGACGCGTCTCCCCCAGCACCCGACCGTTCCAGTGGGAGTGCGCCGAGAGTTCGATCCGCTCGGCCACCAGCCCCAGATCGGTGGTGTGCAGCACGTTCGGGCTGTGGTGGGCCGGCATCAGCGCGTCGATCAGGGCGGCCGACTCCCCACCCGTCAGGCGCAGCGACTGGGCGCAGGCGTCCGGGTCGTCGGAGCGGTAGACGCTCACCGTGCGGGCGCCGTCGCGGTGCGCGATCACCGACAGATGGCGGTGCTCACGCGTGGTGAGGTCATATTGGACACCGATGCCGGGCAGGGGTGTGGCACTCATCCGCGGAGCGGGCACGGCCCGTCCTCCTTCGCGTCGATTCACATTCGCTACGTCGATCTCTTCGCCGACCTTCTCGCCGAAGGCGCGCCCCGCCCCGTCGCGAGGGCGGACACGCGGCGCCGCGGGGTGTGATCACCCGCGGCGAACCAGCCATGGTGCCATCTGGGAGCCGGGCGCGACATGGGTGCCAGCACGGATGGACAGGGCCTCGCGGACGGGTCAAGCTGGTCCGGGGAGACAGGTCTCTCCGCAGGTCATAGGCGTGATCACGACGGTTTCCGCGGGGCCTGCGGCGGGTCCGGGACGGTGGCCCGGGGCCCGTGCGCGACGGAACGGCGAACGTGGGGACGGCCCACCGAAGGAGGCGGGACCATGTCGCTGTTCTGGCGGATCTTCCTGCTCAACGCGGCGGTGCTGGTGGCGGCCGCGATGCTGCTGCTCGGGCCGGTGACGGTCTCGACCCCGGTGCTGGCGGGCGAGGCCCTGGTGATCGTAGCCGGGCTGGCCGCGATGCTCGTCGCCAACGCGGTGATCCTGCGGCTCGGCCTCGCGCCGCTGCACCGGCTGACCCGCGCCATGGCCGCCGTCGACCTGCTGCGCCCCGGTGCCCGGCCCGCCGTCACCGGTCCCGGTGAGATGGCCGCGCTGACCGCGACGTTCAACGCCATGCTGGACCGGCTGGAGAGCGAGCGCGCCACCAGCAGCGCCCGTGTGCTGTCCGCCCAGGAGGCCGAGCGACGGCGCATCGCCCGCGAGTTGCACGACGAGGTCGGCCAGACCCTCACCGCGGTGCTGCTCCAGCTCAAGCACGCCGCCGCCCAGGCGCCCGACCCGCTTCGGGAGGACCTGCGCCAGGCGCAGGAGACGACCCGCGCCAGCCTCGACGAGCTGCGCCGCATCGCGCGGCGGTTGCGCCCCGGCGTGCTCGAGGAGCTGGGCCTGCTCAGCGCACTGCGGGCGCTCGCCGCGGAGTTCGGCACGCCCGGCCTGACCGTGCGGCACCGGCTCGACCCCGATGTGCCACCGCTGGCCGCGGAGACCGAGCTGGTGCTGTACCGCGTCGCCCAGGAGGGTCTCACCAACGCCGCGCGGCACGCGGGTGCCGACCGGGTGACGCTGCGGCTGCGGACCGCGCCTCGGGGCGGGGTGGAACTCCTGGTCCTGGACGACGGCAAGGGCCTGGGTCCGGCCCCCGAGGGCGCCGGCATCCGCGGCATGCGCGAGCGCGCCCTGCTCATCGGGGCGACCCTGACCGTGGGCGACGCTCCGGACGGCGGCGCCGAGGTGCGGCTCCTGGTGCCAGCCGCGGCGGCGGACCCGAACCCCCGCCCCGGGGACGGCCGTCGGGCGTCCTTCGCCCCGGGAGAGGCCCCGTGACCACCCCATCGGACGGAACACCGCAGGCACCCACCGTTCGGGGGCCGGCCGTGCGGGGGCGGACGGCACAGGCGCCGGCCGCGCCGGCACCCGTCCGTATCCTGCTCGCCGACGACCACGCCCTGGTGCGTCGTGGCGTCCGGCTCATCCTGGACGACGAGCCCGACCTCACCGTCGTCGCGGAGGCCGACGACGGCGCGCGGGCCGTGGAGCTGGCCCGCACGGAGGGCGTCGACCTGGCCATCCTCGATATCGCCATGCCTCGGATGACCGGCCTCCAGGCCGCGCGCGAACTCTCCCGCCGTCGCCCGGAGCTGCGCATCCTGATCCTGACGATGTACGACAACGAGCAGTACTTCTTCGAGGCGCTCAGGGCCGGGGCCAGCGGATACGTGCTGAAGTCGGTCGCCGACCGGGACCTGGTGGAGGCGTGCCGGGCCGCCATGCGCGATGAGCCGTTCGTCTATCCGGGGGCCGTCACCGCCCTGGTGCGCGACTACCTCGACCGCCTCCGCCAGGGCGATCCGCTCCCCGCGCGGACCATCACCGACCGCGAGGAGGAGATCCTCAAGCTGGTCGCCGAGGGCCACACCTCGAAGGAGATCGCCGAGCTCCTGTTCATCAGCGCCAAGACGGTCGAGCGCCATCGCGCCAACCTGCTCCAGAAGCTGGGTCTCAAGGACCGTCTGGAGCTCACCCGTTACGCCATCCGGGCCGGGCTGATCGAGCCCTGATCCGGGCGGGGCGGGCGGGGTCGGCGGCGGCCGACACGGGCCTGATCGGCGGTGGTTACAGCCGGCGACTCCGGCGCCTACACTGACGCTCTCCGACAGGCCCTTCGACCTGGCGCGACGCAGCTTCTGAGCCGATTCGGTACCTAGTGGGGAGCGAACTCGTGTTCTACCTTCTGCTGAAGTACGTGTTCCTGGGTCCGCTGCTGAGGCTCGTGTTCCGACCTCGGATCGAGGGTCTGGAACACCTCCCGGCGGAGGGACCGGCGATCATCGCCGGCAACCACCTCTCGTTCTCCGATCACTTTCTGATGCCGGCGATCGCGCCACGGCGGATCACCTTCCTGGCGAAGTCCGAGTACTTCACCGGGAGCGGTCTCAAGGGCCGGCTGACCGCCGCCTTCTTCCGCGGCGCGGGACAGATCCCGGTCGACCGCAGCGGCGGCACCGCCTCCCAGGCGGCGCTGCGCTCCGGTCTGGCGGTGCTGGCCAAGGGCAGACTGCTGGGCATCTATCCGGAGGGCACCCGCTCGCACGACGGACGGCTGTACAAGGGGCGCACCGGGGTGGCCGCGATGGCGCTCGCGGCGGGGGCGCCGGTGGTGCCCTGCGCCATGGTGGGCACCTTCGAGATCCAGCCGCCCGGGCGCCTGGTGCCGCGGGTGCGCCGGGTGACGATCCGCTTCGGGGAGCCGCTGGACTTCTCGCGGTACGCGGGGATGGAGCGGGAGCGCGCGGTGCTGCGCGCCATCACCGACGAGATCATGTACGAGATCCTGCGACTCTCCGAACAGGAGTACGTCGACCGCTACGCCTCCGAGGTCAAGGCCGAACAGGCCGCCGCCACCCGGCACTTCCCGCGCGTGCGGCAGCGGGACCACGGGGCCGGCTCCGCGGGCGCGGAGGAGCACGCCGGTTCCGAGGCCGCGTAGGGGGCGCCGCGGCCCGGTAAATCCCTCGCGTCGTGATCATCCTGTCCGTAGCCTCTCAACCGATATGACGGAGGTTGAGACATGAGCGCGCGACTGCGCGGCATCGCCCAGGAGACCGAGCGCATCGTCGCGGCGGGTGGCTATCGGGCACGGGGCGGACGCGAGGTGCGGCTCGCGGAACAGATCGCCCACGCAGCCGACGGGACGCGGTTGTACGGGCCGGGACCGGTGGAGTGCGCGCCGCGCGCGGAGTGGACCACCGGGTTCGAGGTGACGGCGGAGAGCAGCCTGGAGGCGGCGCGCCGGCTGGTGACGGAGGACGCGGCGAGCCCGGTGGCGGTGCTCAACTTCGCCTCCGCGCGCAACCCGGGCGGTGGCTTCCTCAACGGGGCGCAGGCTCAGGAGGAGGCGCTGTGCCGGGCCTCGGCGCTGTACACGTGTGTGCGGCGGGCGCCGGAGTTCTACGCCGCGCACCGCGCGGACCCCAGCCCCTTCTACAGCGACCGGGTCATCCACTCCCCCGCCGTCCCGGTCTTCCGCGACGACCGGGGCGCGCTGCTGGACGAGCCGTACGCGGTGGGCTTCCTGACCTCCCCGGCGCCGAACGCGGGGGTGATCGCACGGCGTGACCCGGCGGCGGTACGGCGGGTTCCGGCCGCGCTGGCGGCGCGCGCCGAGCGGGTGCTGGAGGTGGCGGCCGCGCACGGATATCCGCGGCTGGTGCTGGGCGCCTGGGGCTGCGGGGTCTTCGGGAACGACCCGGCACAGGTGGCCGCCGCGTTCCGGGCCCATCTGACCGGCTCCGGCCGGTTCGCCGGCCACTTCGAGCGGGTGGTGTTCGGGGTGTTGGACCGCCGGGCGGACTCCCCGACCCGGGCGGCGTTCGCCAAGGCGTTCTCCTGACGGTGCGTCGGGTGCCGACGGGGCACCGGTGACGCCGGGGCCGATGTCCGGATGACAAGGGGCGGCGCCCCGTTCCCCTCCGTGTGGGGAACGGGGCGCCGCCGTCTGTGTGGGCGTCAGCTCACCGCGTCACTTGGTGGCGGGCTTCGGGGTGGCGTGCGGGGCGCACGTCACGTCCTTGGAGTCCACCTTGCCCTTGAGCAGGTAGGCGTCGACACGGTCGTTGATGCAGGGGTTGACCAGACCGGTCACACCGTGCGAGCCGGCGTTCTTCTCGGTGATCAAGCGCGAGCCCTTGATCCGCTTGTGCAGCTCGACGGCGCCCTCGTACGGGGTGGCGGCGTCACGCGTGGCCTGGACGATCAGGATCGGCTTGATGTTCTTGCCGGCCTTGACCTCCAGCGGGGTGTGCTGCTTGGCACCCCAGGTGGCGCACGGCAGGTTCATCCAGGCGTTCGACCAGGTCAGGAACGGGTACTTCTTGTGGAGCTCGGTGTTGTCCCGGTCCCACTTCTTCCAGCTGGTGGGCCACTTGGCGTCGGCGCACTCGACCGCGGTGTACACCGCGTTGCTGTTCTCCGAGGCGATGTTGCCCGCGAGGTCGGTCATGTCGGGGGCGGCGGCCTCGATCAGCGGCTTCTCGTCACCGGCGAGGTAGGCGCTCCACGCCTCGGCGACGGTGGTCCAGGCCGAGTCGTAGTAGGGCGCGCTCTGGAAGAAGCCGAGCAGCTCGGCCGGGCCGACCACGCCGCCGATGGGCTTCTTCTTGGCGGTCGCGCGCAGCTTCTCCCACTGCTTCTGGACCTTGGCCGGGGTGTTGCCGATGTGGTAGGCGGCGTCGTTCTTGGCGAGCCACTTCTTCCAGTCGTTCCAGCGCATCTCGAAGGCGACGTCCTGGTCCAGGTTGGCCTGGTACCAGATCTTCTCCTTGGAGGGGTTGACCACGCTGTCGACGATCAGCCGGCGCACATGGGTCGGGAACAGCGTCGCGTAGACGCCGCCGATGTAGGTGCCGTAGGAGACGCCGAGGTAGTTGAGCTTCTTGTCACCGAGCGCGGCGCGGATGACGTCGATGTCGCGGGCGGTGTTCGGCGTGGTCATGTGCGGCAGCATCCAGCCGCTGCGCTTCTTGCAGCCGTCCGCGTACTGGCGGGCCAGCTTGCGCTGGACGCTCTTGTCGGCCTCGCTGTCCGGCACCGGGTCGAGCTTGGGCGCCTTGACGAAGTCCTGCGGGTCGACGCAGGAGATCGGCGTGGAGTGGCCGACACCGCGCGGGTCGAAGCCGACGAAGTCGTAGGCCTCGGCGGTCTTGGTCCACAGCGGGTTCTTGGTCGTGACCCGCTTCGGGAACCGCATGCCGGAGCCGCCGGGGCCGCCCGGGTTGTAGATGAGCGAGCCCTGGCGCTGCGCCTTCGTACCGGTGGCACGGGCGCGGTCGACCGCGATCTTGATCTTGCGGCCGTCGGGCTTGGCGTAGTCCAGCGGGACGGTCACCCAGCCACACTGGATCGGCTTCTCCAGGGCCCAGTCGGCCGGGCAGTCCTGCCACTTGACGCCCGCCTTGGCGGCCCGCTCAGCGGCGATCTTCACGCCCTTGGCCTCGGCGGCACCGCCCGGCACGGACTGGGCCGTGCCGGCGCTCGCGTTCGCCGAGGGAGCGGCCAGCGCCCCCGCTATCAGCACGCCGGTCACGACGGTGCCGGCCGTGCCGAACATCGCAGTACGTCTCACGTGGAGATTTCCCCCTCCATGGTGCGCCGCTCAAGGCGACGAAATCACGTGGTTGCACGAGGATCCTCGCGCCTCTGATATCCCTCAGTACAGGTCAAACAGGGATTTCTTTACCAAGCTGTGAGCTCGAACGCCTGGTTGAGCAGCCCGCGCAGCGCCAGCGCGTCCGGCGCGACCGCGGTGACCAGCAGCGCCGGCCCGGCCAGCGGGGTCACCACGGCGGTCTCCCCGAGCGGCACGACGGCGGGCGGCCGGTCCGCCAAGGCCGGGTCGACGACGAGCAATTGTCCCACGGCCCGGTGGCCGCCGAGCACCGCGCCGCCGTCCCAGCCGGGCACCCCGGGACCGTACCGCAGTTCCTGGTCGAGCAGGGGACGCCCCCCGTGGTGGACGGTCAGCCGGCTGGCCAGCCGCCCCGGTTCCTCGCCGGACCGGCCCAGCACCTGCTCCTCGCGGAGCACGAGACGGGCGGTGGGGGCGAGTTCGACCCGGGTGGTCAGCCGCAGGTCGCTGCCTCGCGCGGAGATCAGCGGTTCGGGGAGCCAACGTAGCGCAGCGCCGTCGCCCACGGACAGCCGGGTGTCGTAGCCGGCGGGGTCGGGGCACCGGCCGGGCAGCGCGATCGTGGCCGCGGTGGTGGTGAAGCGCAGCGCGGCGCCGGGCTCGACGGTCGCGGCGAGCTCCAGCCGGTCACCGCCCAGCGGCGCGCTCATGGCCCCGACCAGGCTCACCCGGGCCTCGCGTCCCCGGGCACCGGTCCGCCGGAGCGCGAACGGCGCCTGGCCGGCCAGCGTCGGCAGCCGGGTGCCGCCGCGTCCGTCGGGCGCGGCGACCACCCGGGCGGCGGCCCGCACGCCCGGCCCGGCCGTGCTCCCGAGCGGGGTGGAGGCCCCGGGCGCGAGGGTCGTCACGCGGCGGCCGCCCAGTCGGCCAGCCGCTCGCGGACCCAGTCCGCGATCGGCTTGACGCCGTCCTCGGCGACCAGCGAGGTGAAGGCCACCGGAAGGGGGCCGCGCTGGTCCCGCGCGTCGCGGGCCATCCGCTCCAGGTCGGAGCCGACGTACGGAGCCAGATCGGTCTTGTTGACCACGAGCAGGTCGGCGGTGGTGACGCCGGGTCCGCCCTTGCGGGGGATGTCGTCGCCGCCCGCGACGTCGATGACGAAGATCTGGGCGTCCACGAGCCCCTTGGAGAAGGTGGCGGTGAGGTTGTCGCCGCCGGACTCGACCAGCACGAGGTCGAGCGGGCCGACGGCGTCCTCCAGCTCCTCCACCGCCTCGAGGTTGGCCGAGATGTCGTCGCGGATGGCCGTGTGCGGGCAGGCTCCGGTCTCCACCGCCGTGATGCGCTCCGGCGGCAGCACCGCGTTGCGCAGCAGGAACTCCGCGTCCTCGCGGGTGTAGATGTCGTTGGTGACCACCGCGATCCGGAGTTCGTCGCGCAGCGCGCGGCAGAGCGCGGCGACGGTGGCGGTCTTGCCGGAGCCCACGGGGCCGCCCAGGCCCACCCGCAGCGCGCGCCGGCTGCCGTCCTGCCGCCGCGGGTCGGCGGCGCTGTAGGTGTGCCGGTGGGGATAGGTCTCGGCGTGGTCGAGATGCATGACGGCTCCAGGGTGGGGGTGTCACGGCCGGCGGCGCGCCGGCCGCGGGTCATGAGGCGAAGAGGCGTACGGGCCAGGTGGCGTGCCACTCGGCGGCGATGTCCAGCAGCGGGGCGGAGGCGGCGGGCAGCGCGCCGGTGCCCTCGTGCCGGGCCCGCTCGGCGGCTTCCGCCGCCCGCGCGGCGACGTCGTCCAGGTCGCCGGCGAGCCGGGCGAGGACCGCGGTGGCGTCGAACGGGTCCAGGCTCAGCAGCCGTACGACGGCGGTGGCCGGCCCGCTGACCGACTCGTACCCCGCCGCGTGGGCGGCGTCGGTCGGGTCCAGGCCCGCCGCCCGCGCGGCGAGCCCGAGCACCACGGGCTGGTGGGCTCCGCGCGGGCGGGCGGCGAGCAGGGCGTCCAGCTCCGGGGACGGCCAGGCCGCCCGTACCGCACGCGCCATCTGTCGGCCCAGCCGTCGCGCGGTCGCCCGCAGCGCGGGGCTGGGGGTGCGCGCGTCGGCGGCGTCGTCCAGCAGCAGCGGGTCGAGCCCGGCGGCGGCCGCGGCGGCCAGCCCGGCCGCGGTCAGCCCGGCGGTGTGCAGCCGGCCCCGGCAGAACACCTCCAGGCTCGCCGGGTCGTGGACGCGGCCCGCTCGGACCGCCGCCTCGGCGCCGCCGGAGTGCGCGTGGCCGCCGGCCGGGAAGCGGCCGTCCGCCAGCACCAGCAGCGCGGCGCGGCGCTGCGCCGCCGTGGGACGGCCGGCGGCCTCGGGTGGGGTGCTCATCGATGGCCGGCCGGTCAGAACAGGAAGTAGCGCTGGGCCAGGGGCAGTTCCGTGGCGGGTGCGGATTCGACCGGGTCGCCGTCGATGGTGACCGTGAAGGAGTCGGGGTCCACCGCGACGTGCGGCAGGGCATCGTTCTCCCGCATGTCCGCCTTGGTGACGCCGCGCGTGGAGCGGATGGCCACGAAGCGTTTGCCGAGGCCCAGTCGCTCCACCAGCCCGTCGTCAAGCGCGCCCTGGGTCACGAAGTTGACGGAGTTGCTCGCCGGGGCGCGGCCGACGGCGCCGAACATCGGGCGGGACAGCACCGGTTGCGGGGTGGGGATGGACGCGTTGGCGTCGCCCATCTGCGCGTAGGCGATCTGCCCGCCCTTGATGACCAGCCGCGGCTTGACACCGAAGAAGGCCGGGTCCCACAGCACCAGGTCGGCGAGCTTGCCGGGTTCGACGGAGCCGATCTCGTCGTCGAGCCCCTGGGCCACGGCCGGGTTGATGGTGTACTTGGCGACATAGCGCCGCGCCCGGCGGTTGTCGGCGGCGCCGTCACCGGGCAGCGCGCCGCGCCGCCGCTTCATGGCGTGCGCGGTCTGCCAGGTGCGCAGCACGACCTCGCCGATCCGCCCCATCGCCTGGGAGTCGGAGGAGATGATCGAGATCGCGCCCAGGTCGTGCAGCACGTCCTCGGCGGCGATGGTGCTCGGGCGGATCCTCGACTCGGCGAAAGCGAGGTCCTCGGGGACGGCGGGGTTGAGGTGGTGACAGACCATCAGCATGTCGAGGTGCTCCTCGACGGTGTTGACGGTGTGCGGCCGGGTGGGGTTGGTGGAGCTGGGCAGCACATGGGGCAGCGAGACCACGGTGATGATGTCCGGCGCGTGCCCGCCGCCGGCTCCCTCGGTGTGGTACGCGTGGAGGGTGCGCCCGGCGACGGCGGCGAGGGTGTCGCCGACGAAGCCCGCCTCGTTGAGCGTGTCGGTGTGGATGGCCAGCTGTGCCCCGCTCTCCTCGCACACCGTCAGACAGGCGTCGATGACGGCCGGGGTGGCGCCCCAGTCCTCGTGGATCTTGAAGCCGAGGGCACCGCCGCGCAGCTGGGCGTGCATCGACTCCCGCGACACGGTGTTGCCCTTGCCGAGCAGTCCGACGTTGACCGGGTACGCCTCCATCGCCTCGAACATCCGGGCGAGGTGCCAGGCGCCGGGGGTGATGGTGGTGGCCTTGCTGCCCTCGGCGGGTCCGGTGCCGCCGCCGACGAGGGTGGTGATGCCCGCCGCCAGCGCCTCCTCGGCCAGCTGGGGGCAGATGAAGTGCACATGGGCGTCGATGGCGCCGGCGGTGAGGATGCTGCCGTTGCCCGCGATGACCTCGGTCTCGGGTCCGATGACGAGGTCGGGGTGGACGCCGTCCATGGTGTCGGGGTTGCCGGCCTTCCCGAGGGCGGTGATCCGGCCGTCGCGCAGCCCGACGTCGGCCTTGACGATCCCCCAGTGGTCCAGCACCACGACGCCGGTGATCACGGTGTCCGGGGCACCGTCGGCGCGGCCGGCCCGGGACTGGCCCATCGACTCGCGGATCACCTTGCCGCCCCCGAAGACCGCCTCGTCCCCGGCCCGGCCGGGTCCGCCGCAGCGGTCCTCCTCGATCTCGACGAACAGGTCGGTGTCGGCCAGTCGGACGCGGTCGCCGACCGTCGGGCCGAAGAGGTCCGCGTAGGCGGCACGGCTGAGCTCAGTCATGGTCCACCGCCGCCGTGTCCGTGTTCGTGTCCGCCGCCGGCTCCGACTCCGCCGCGGCGTCCATGTCCGCCGCCGTGTCCGTGTCCGTGTTCGTGTCCGCCGCCGGCTCCGGACCCGCCGCCCTGTCCGCGCGTACGCCGGCCGCCGAAGCGCCCTCCGCGGGCGCGCCGGGGCCGTCGAGGGGGCCCGCGGTCTCGCCGCGCAGGCCGGGCACCACGCGGAGGCCCGCCAGCGGCACGAGTTCGACCTCGACCGGGATGCCCGGCTCGAAGCGCACCGCGGTCCCGGCCGCGATGTGCAACCGTCTGCCGTGGGCCGCGGCGCGGTCGAAGGCGAGCCCGGGGTTGGCCTCGGCGAAGTGGTAGTGGGAGCCGACCTGCACCGGTCGGTCGGCCGCGTTGAGCACGGTGAGGCGGGTGACGGGCCGACCCTCGTTCAGCCGCACCGGCTCCTCGGCGTAGTGGATCTCTCCGGGGATCATCGGGGTGTCCCTCCGTCAGGCGATCGGCTCGTGGACCGTCACGAGCTTGGTGCCATCCGGGAAGGTGGCCTCGACCTGCACGTCGTGGATCATCTCGGGTATGCCCTCCATGACCTCGTCGCGGGTGAGCACCTTGCGTCCGGAGTCCATCAACTCGGCCACCGTACGCCCGTCGCGGGCACCCTCCAGGATGTGCGAGGTGATGAGCGCGACCGCCTCCGGGTGGTTGAGCCGTACGCCACGGGCGCGCCGTTTCTCGGCCACGTCGGCCGCCACGTGGACGAGCAACCGCTCCTGTTCGTGCCTGGTCAACTGCACGCGCCCCACCTCACCTGTCCGCCGCGTACGCCCTTTCAGGCAGGCTAGTTGGGCGGCGTTTCGGGGGCGTTAACGCGATCTCCGCTGATGGTCAAGCAGTCGTATACAAGGACACATGTTCTCCCCAAGGGTCTCCCCGGTCCCGGATTCCGCTCGCCCTTCATGACCGTCACCGAGGGAGATCTCGCAGGTAGATGACGGTTCCGCCATCCGCCGTCTCCGGTTGCCGGGGCCACCCGTCCGGTATTCGCTCTTGACGAGTGGCGAACAACCGTAAATCCTCATGTCCGCATCAATATCGCTCCGCACCAACCCCCCCCCACGATCACTACGGAGCCCATCTGTGTTTCGCATACCTTCCTGGCGCCACGCCACGCTCGCCGCGGGCACCTGCACCGCGCTGACCGCCCTGGTGATGGGCGGCGCATGGGGCGCCCAGGCGACCACCTCCGACACGGCCGCCCCGCGCGCCCGGGCCGCCGCCCCGGACATCGACGTCGCCGCGGTCCAGGCGCACCTGAGCGAGCTTCAGACCGTCGCCGACAACAACGGCGGCAACCGCGCCCACGGCCGCCCCGGCTACAAGGCCTCCGTGGACCTGCTGAAGTCCCGACTGGACGCGGCCGGATTCACCACGACCGTGCAGGAGTTCGACCACTCCGGGGCCAAGGGCTACAACCTGATCGCCGACTGGCCCGGCGGCGGCGTCGACCAGGTCGTGATGGCCGGCGCCCATCTCGACTCGGTGCGCGGCGGGGCCGGCATCAACGACAACGGCTCCGGCTCCGCCGCCCTCTGGGAGGTGGCGCTGGCCGTCGCCAAGGCCGACCTCAAGCCCACCAAGCACCTGCGCTTCGCCTGGTGGGGTGCCGAGGAGGACGGGATGATCGGCTCGACGCACTACGTCGAGAACCTGAACCGCACGGACCTCGGCAAGCTCGACGCCTACCTCAACTTCGACATGGTGGGCTCGCCCAACCCCGGCTACTTCGTCTACGACGACGATCCGGAGCTGGAGCGGACCTTCACCGACTGGTACCAGACCAAGAACATCGTCACGGAGCCGGAGACCGAGGGCGACGGCCGCTCCGACCACGCCCCGTTCAAGGACGCGGGGGTGCGCGTCGGCGGCGTCTTCAGCGGCGCCGAGGCGGAGAAGAGCGCCGCGCAGGCGAAGAAGTGGGGCGGCAAGGCGGGCGAGTCCTTCGACCCCTGCTACCACTCGTCCTGCGACGGCAAGGCGAACATCGACGCCACCGCGCTGGACACCAACAGCGACGCCATCGCGCACGCCATCTGGAAGCTCAGCTCCTGAGCCCGCGGGGGCCGGGCCGCGACGGCCCGGCCCCGCCGGCCACCCCTTTCACACGTCCCGGCCCGAACGCCCCTCGGCGTTCGGGCCGCGGTGTTCCGCGGCGATGCCGAAGCGCCGCCGTTCGCGGGGAGCGGACGACGTCGGACGCACGGCCGAGACGGTGCTGATCACCTGCTCCTCCGGCTCAGCCGCCTCTCCCTCGAGTCGTTGCAGGTCAGCGGCGGACACCAGAGCCACGAGGGGGCGCCCGTGGCGCGTCACCACCACCCGCTCACCGCCGTAGACGACGCGATTGATCAGTTCCGCGAGCTCTGCCCGGGCTTGCGTCACCGAAATCTCGTAGGCCATGCTCGCCATCATACCGGCCCGTACGTCCTGTACATTTTTTACAGACGGCCTCCCGGCCACGGAGGCCCGTATGAGAGGTGCCGCAGCCATGGACCATCCCACCCCGACCGCGCGCCACGTCCTGCCCGAGCTCACCGAACGCACCGGCACGGGCGTCCGCACCCTGGACCCCTACTCCAAGCTCCTCTCGGAGCGCATCGTCTTCATCGGCACCCCCATCGACGACACCTGCGCCAACGACGTGATCGCGCAACTGATGCACCTGGAGTACGCCGCCCCCGACCGGGACATCTCGCTCTACATCAACTCCCCCGGCGGCTCGTTCAGCGCGATGACGGCGATCTACGACGCCATGCACTTCGTCTCCTGCGACATCGAGACGGTCTGCCTGGGCCAGGCCGCCTCGGCCGCCTCGGTGCTGCTGGCCGCCGGCACGCCGGGCAAGCGGCTGACACTGCCCCACGCCCGGATCCTCATCCACCAGCCGGCGCTCGCCGAGCCGGCGCGGGGCACGACCTCGGACCTGGTCCTCCAGGCGGCGGAGCTGCTGCGCACCCGGGAGACGCTGGAGGAGATGCTGGCGCGGCACACCGGGCAGGACCCGGCCCGGGTCCAAGCGGACCTCGATCGCGACACGATCTTCGACGCGCCCGCGGCGGTGACGTACGGCCTGGTGGACCAGATCACCGCCAGCCGCAAGCCCCCCACCCCGCCGACCCGGGGGCGGTGAGCCCGTGATCCCCGAGCTGCCCCCGCTGCCCGCGCTGACCCGCGCGGAGGCGGACCTGATCGACCACTATCTGGGCGCGGTGGACCTCCTGGGCCGGATCAATCCGGCGCGCGGCGACCGCACCTACGCGGCGTTGCGCGCGGCGCAGGCCCTGGCCACCAGGTCCGCGGCGCTGAGGGACGCACTGACCCTGATGCATCAGCGCGGCGAAGACCGACTGCACGCGCACACCCTGGCGCGCGCCCTGCGGGTGCTGGACGGCGAACGGCGCACGGGTCGGGTGACCGTCCCGCCGGAGTGATCACTCTGCGACCGCCCCGCGCTCCGCCGCGCCGGGCGGCGACCTCCGGCCCCGTTGAGCCGTTCGGGGGACACCCGACTACGCCGCCACGGGGCGGGAGAGTTGCGCATGGTGCGTACTCGCGAGCCGGAAGATGACACTCCGCCGCTGGTACGGGCATCCGCACGGCAACCCGGATCCCAGCCAAGAGCCCTGTGTCCACCCGAATGGCCCATACGTGATGAGGCTCACATAACACCGTTTCATCTCGGTATCGGCGGCGGTCGTGCGTGACGATCCCTGGGACGACAAGCCCCCGCCGCCGCGGCGGGGCGGTCCGGGCGGACGCCGAGTCCCGCCGCCGCACCGGGCGTCTGGTCGACACCGTGGATCGGCGGGAGTGGAGGACCCAGGCACATCGGGGCGGCCCGCCGCAGGGCCCGCCCCTTGGGGTGAAGCCGCCGTGGCGGCCGGGCATCTTCGCCTGCCCGAACCCGACAGGACTCCCCTCACAGGCGGCTGACGAAGGGCTGCGCCATGAACGCGCGCAAACGTGTCCCCGCTCTCCTCTCCCGTGCCCGCACCGCCTCGGCCCTCGCCATCGCCACCGTCGGCGGCAGCGTGCTCGTACCCGGGTTCACCGGTGAGGCCGAGGCGCGCAGCGCCTCCGCACGAGCGCTGCAGATCGCCGCCTCGAAGAAGGGTTCGCCGTACCAGTACGGGGCCGCCGGGCCGTACCGGTTCGACTGTTCCGGACTGACCCACTACTCCTTCGGGAAGGTCGGCAAGCGGCTGCCGCGCACCGCGGCCGGGCAGTACAACCACACCCGCCATGTGCGCGCCGCCTCCCGGCAACCCGGCGACCTGGTCTTCTTCCACTCCGGCGGGCGCGTCTACCACGTGGGCATCTACGCGGGCACGGGCCGCGTCTGGCACTCCCCCAAGTCCGGCGAGGTGGTCCGCAAGGAGAGGATCTGGACTCGCAGCGTCCTCTACGGGCGGGTGCGCTGACCCTCACCCTCACCCGTCGACGGACCCTGAGGGCAACGAGTTCTGCGTCGAGCGCGGCGTGTCCGAGCTCGGGCCGGACGAGTCCTGACCTCAGGAGCGGGGGCCCGGCGCCGCGGCCCGGGGAGCGGGCCCCGGCCGCCGTGTCCGGGCGGCGGGGCGGGAGTTCGGCGATGGCCTGCCGTGGCCCGCCGTCGACGGCATCATGGTGTGCGACGGGACACCGCTGGGGGCCTCTTAGATGAGCGAACAGTTCCAGTCCGACCGGACCTACGACAATGTGTACTTCGTCTTCATCGACACCGCCGGATACTCCTCGATAGTGCTCGCCAACCCGCGGGACCAGGCGGCCCGCGCCTTCGACCTGCTGCGGGAGCGGGTGCGGTCGCGGATGGCCCAACTGGCCGCGCAGTACCGGTGCAGCCGCAGCGACCTGTGGTCGTGGCGGGGCGACGGCGGGTTCTTCGCGATCCATGACGAGAGCGAGAGCGTCGCGCGCGACGTGGCGCTGGAGACGGCGCGAACCCTGCTGACCCTGGATCTGCCGCATCTGCGGGACGAATTCGCCCAGACCGGCGTCCGCGGTGAGCTGCATCTGCGGATGGCCGTGCACAAGGGCACCATCCAGCACACCGGGGAGGGGAAGACCGGGGCCATCCACTCCCCGGACATCAATCTGGCGGCGCATCTGGAGAAGGCGACCCCGCGCGACTGCCTGGCGGTCTCCGAGGACGTCTACCGCACGGCGGGGCCGTTCGCCGAGCTGTTCGAGGCGGTCGGCAGGCACGAGGGCAAGCTGGTCTATCTGCTGTCCGCCGACGGCGGCGCCGGCGGGGCCCGCAAGGCGTGGCTGGCCACCCGGGGGCTCACCGACAGCACGGTGGTGCACGCCTATCCGGAGCGCCCCAGCTCGTGGGAGAAGGCCAGGCTGCTGGACGCGGCGACGACGGAGGTGCTCGACATGGGCACCGCGCTGCGCGCCTCGTCCAGTCGGCTGGTCACCACCGAGCGCCCGGCCCACTTCCGCGACGCCGTGCTGGGGTTCCTACGCCGGGGCGGCGTCTACCGCTGCTTCCTGCTGGACCCGGTCTCGGACACCGCGACCACGCTGGCGCGTCAGCACCGGGAGGACATGACACGGAAGATCAAGGACTCGTTGGAGCGGTTCGGCCGTTTCAAGGAGCGCTACGGCACGGAGGCGGAGCGGCTGGAGGTCTACCAGACCGACGCCTTCCCCGGCTTCTCCGCGCTCGCGGTCGACATGGACGACCGCAACGGGCTGATCCTCTACTCCGCGTATCTGACGGGGACCAGCCCCTACGGGGTGATCGAGCGCGGCGACATGCCGCACTACCTGATCAGCCCGGCCGCCGGCCGGGTCTTCCAACGCATCCGCGAACTGGCGCAGGTACGCGGCACGGAGGGCAATGTGCAGCGGGTGCTGTGACCCGCGAGCCGCGGCGCCCGGCCCCGGACCGGCGGGTGACGCGCGAGGCCCGGCGGGTGACACGCCAGCCCCGGCGGGTGACGCGCGAGGCCGGCTGTACGACCCGCGACGCCCGCTGCTGAACGGTTTCAGCGCACCGACGCGGTCCACGGCATCGCGATCCACACGGTCTTGCCGCCCTCCGGAGTCGGGGTGACGAAGAGACTGCCACCGGACTCCGCGGTGAGACATCGGATGATGACCATGCCCCGGCCGTTGTCCTGCTGGACGGCGGCCGGCATGCGCTTGGGCCATCGGGGGTGGCTGTCGGTGACGCCGATGCGCAGCCGCTCGTCCCGATCGAGGCGGACGTCGACGGTGAAGACCGGCGACTGGCCCGAGGTGTGCTGGACGGCGTTGGTCGCGAGCTCGGAGACGATCAGCCGCACCGTTTCGGCGGCTTCCGCGCTCGCGGGCAGACCCCATTCGGTCAGCACGCTCGTCACGTATTTTCGGGCCTCGGCGACCGAGGCGGGGGAGCTCGGCAGAGTGACGGATGCTTCCTGGTGGTCAGCCATGGCGACCTGTCCCTTTCCCACCGGGGCCGGTCCACGCCACGTCGCGCGTCCCACGGGCGACGTCGGAAAAGCCGAGACCGGCCTCGGACGGCTCTATTCGTCAGAGTGCCACCGATGCCGCCGCGTCGTAGGCGATCCACCAAGATATGCATATATCTGTCGCTCGAAGCGGTGAACTCTACGACGGAAGAGCGTATTTACCCGCCACACTGACCCATCGGCTTCGACGCGGTCCCGGTGGGGCGGCGGCGAGGCCGTCGGAGGGTCGGGAGCGGACGGTCGAGTCGGAGGGAGTCGCATGCGATACGGTCCCGCGGTGCGCCGGAGGAAGCTCGGCGCCGAGCTTCGCCGACTGCGCGATCTGGCCGGACTGACGAGCGGTGAGGCCGCGCACCGCGTGGGGTGGCACCAGTCGAAGATCAGCCGCCTGGAGACCGGGCACAGCGGGGCGAAGTCGGCCGATGTGGTGCGGCTGCTGGATGTCTACGGCGTGGCCGACCCCGAGCTGCGGGCACTGCTGGAGGCGCTGTGCGGCGGGGGCGCCGAGGACCCGGAGGGCTCACGGCGGGGCTGGTGGTACGCGTACCGGGACCTGCTGCCGCCCGCGTACCGCGACTTCATCAGCCTGGAGGCGGAGGCGGCACGGGCCCGCTCCCTGGAGACGACGGTGGTGCCGGGGCTGTTGCAGACCGCGGGCTATGCGCGAGCCGTCACCCGCGCGGCGCTCCCGGAGCTGCCCGCCTCCCAGGTGGAGGCGCTGGTGGAGGTGCGGATCGCGCGCCAGTCGGTGCTGCGTGGCGCCCGACCGCTACGGCTGCACGTGGTGCTGGACGAGGCGGTGTTGCGGCGCGCGGTGGGCGGCAGGGAGGTGATGGCGGGGCAGCTGCGGCACCTTCTGACGATGGGGGAACTGGGGCAGGTGCGCCTTCAGGTGCTGCCGTTCTCCCGGGGGATGCCGATCGGCATCACCGGTCCTTTCATCATCTTCTCTTTTCCGCGTATTTCTGACCTGGATGTGGTTGTTCTCGACCACTTGACGAGTAGCCTCTACTTGGAGCGGAAAGAAGACCTCCGGATGTACGCCAGCGCATTCGAGACGCTGTGCGCGAACGCCCTGCCTTATGAGGACTCGTTGCATTTCATCGCCGCCATCGGCGAAGGAGCGTGAGGGGACACCATGACCACCCTGTCCCGGTCCAGTACTTCCCGCCTGCCGTTCGCCAGCCGGCCGTCCATGAGTTCGGCGGCCCGGCGTTCGACCCTTGAATGTTCCATCGTGAATCACCGGTCCGAAAGTCCGGTCCCGGGCGCCGCGCAATGGCGGCGCAGCAGTTACAGCGTCGGAATGAACAACTGCGTCGAGACGACCGTCACCGTCACCGGTCGGCTCGCCGTTCGGGATTCCAAACGCGCCGCGGGTCCCATGCTCGAATTCTCGCCATCCGCCTGGTCCACCTTCCTCACCGGACTGCGCAAGCCGGCGGGTACCGCGGCGCGCTGAGCACCCTCAGCCGACCGGCGCGTGGGCCGCGACCACCGCGACGGCCTCGGCCACCTGCGCGTCCGTCAGGTCCGCGCGCGCCGTCAGCCGCAGCCGGGAGATGCCGTCCGGCACCGACGGCGGGCGGAAACACCCGACCACCAGCCCCGCCGTCCGGCAGTCGGCCGCCCAGCGCACCGCCTGCTCGGGCCCCGGCGCGCGGACCGAGACCACCGAGGCGTCCGGTCTGACCGCGGCGAGACCCGCCGCGGTCAGGCCCTGGTGCAGCGCCGCCGCCACGGCGCGGGCGCGGGCCGCGCGCTCCGGCTCGCGGCGGAGCAGCCGCAGGCTCGCCAGGGCCGCGCCGGCGGCCGCCGGGTTGAGCCCGGTGTCGAAGATGAACGTACGGGCGGCGTTGACCAGGTGCTCGATGACCCGGGCCGGCCCGAGGACCGCACCGCCCTGACTGCCCAGCGACTTGGACAGGGTGACGGTGGCGACCACGTCCGGCACGCCGGCCAGTCCGGCCGCGTGCAGGGCGCCGCGCCCGCCCTCACCCAGCACGCCGAGGCCGTGCGCGTCGTCCACCAGCAGCGCCGCTCCCCCGCCTCGGCAGGCGTCGGCGAGGTCGGCCAGCGGGGCGGCGTCGCCGTCGACGGAGAACACCGAGTCGGTGACGACCAGCGCCGTGCCGTCGTGTCCGGCCAGCACCTTGCGGACGGCCTCGGGGTCGGCGTGCGGAGCGACCTCGGTGCGGGCGCGGGCGAGCCGGCAGCCGTCGATGAGCGAGGCGTGGTTGCCCGCATCGGAGACGATGAGCGCGCCGGGCCCGTCGGGTGCGGCCACCGCCGGTCCGCTCAGCGCCGTGACGGCGGCCAGGTTGGCGGCGTAGCCGGAGGACAGCACCAGCGCCGCCTCGAAGCCGCAGAAGGCGGCGAGTTCCGCCTCCAGCTCCGCGTGCAGTTCGGTGGAGCCGGTGACCAGCCGGGAGCCGGTCGATCCGGCGCCCCAGCGGCCGGCCGCCGCGGCGGCGGCCGCGGTGACCTCCGGATGGCGGGCGAGCCCGAGGTAGTCGTTGCTCGCCAGGTCCAGCAGCGGGGAGTCGGCCGGGCGGGGGCGCACCGCACGGACCAGCCCCGCGCGGTGGCGGCGCTCTCGCTCCGCGTCGAGCCAGCCGAACGGGTCCGGGTGAGGGTGCTGGGGCATCGGCCGTCCTTCGCCTTCCGTGCGACGCGGGCCAAGGGCCGCTGTTGTATGCAGTCCATAGAACGTAGCGGTGACGGCGCGTGGGCAGGGTGTGGCAATACACACACCTCGAACGGGCTGAGTTGTGCGATGTCTACCTTGGCCGTAGGCGGTGCCGTAGGACAGGATCATCGCCATGGACCTGCTGAACACCCTGGTGGACAAGGGACTGCGGCGCGAGTCGCCGACCCGCGAAGAGGCACTCGCCGTCCTGGCGACGTCCGACGACGACCTGCTCGACGTGGTGGCGGCGGCCGGCAAGGTGCGCCGCGCCTGGTTCGGGCGTCGGGTGAAGCTCAACTATCTGGTGAACCTCAAGTCCGGGCTGTGCCCCGAGGACTGCTCGTACTGCTCCCAGCGGCTCGGCTCCAAGGCCGAGATCCTCAAGTACACCTGGCTCAAGGCCGACGAGGCGGCGGCCGCGGCGAAGGCGGGGGTCGCCGGGGGCGCCAAGCGGGTGTGCCTGGTGGCGAGCGGACGCGGTCCGACCGACCGGGACGTGGAGCGGGTCTCGAAGACCATCGCCGCCATCAAGGAGGAGAACGAGGAGATCGAGGTCTGCGCCTGTCTCGGCCTGCTGTCCGAGGGACAGGCGGAGCGGCTGCGCGACGCGGGTGCGGACGCGTACAACCACAACCTCAACACCTCAGAGGCGACATACGGGGACATCACCACCACCCACACCTACGCGGACCGCGTCTCCACGGTGCAGCAGGCCCAGGCCGCGGGCATGTCGGCCTGCTCCGGGCTGATCGCGGGCATGGGCGAGACGGACGAGGACCTGGTCGACGTGGTCTTCTCGCTGCGCGAGCTGGACCCGGACTCGGTGCCGGTGAACTTCCTCATCCCCTTCGAGGGCACCCCGCTGGCCAAGGAGTGGAACCTCACCCCGCAGCGCTGCCTGCGCATCCTGGCCATGGTGCGGTTCGTCTGCCCGGATGTGGAGGTGCGGCTGGCCGGCGGGCGCGAGGTCCATCTGCGGTCGATGCAGCCGCTGGCGCTCCACCTGGCCAACTCGATCTTCCTCGGCGACTACCTCACCAGCGAGGGCCAGGCCGGCAAGGACGACCTGGCGATGATCGCTGACGCCGGCTTCGAGGTGGAGGGCGCCGACACCACCACGCTGCCCGCGCACCGCGCCGACGCGCTCGCGGCCGCCGCGGGCGGCTGCGGCTCGCACGCCGGAGGCGGCTGCGGAAGCCACGAGTCGAGCGGCTGCGGCGGGCACGAGGAGACCGGCGGCTGTGGGCCGTGCGGCGGCGGTGCGGATGTGGCACCGTCCCAGGCCGACCCGGGTCAGGCCCGTACGGACCTGGTCGCCGTCCGCCGCCGCGGCGCCGGCACGGACCTGGCGCCCAATGCCTGAGCCGCTCACCGCGAGCGAGTTGCTCGCCCTGGACCGGCAGCACGTCTGGCACCCCTACGGCCCGATGCCGGGACGTCAGGACCCGCTGATCGTGGAGTCCGCGGCCGGCGTCCGGCTGCGGCTCGCCGAACCGGTGGAGGGCCACCACGAGCTCGTCGACGGGATGTCCTCGTGGTGGTCGGCCCTGCACGGCTACAACCACCCGGTGCTCAACGAGGCGGCGCGCGGCCAGCTGGACAAGATGAGCCATGTGATGTTCGGCGGGCTCACCCATGAGCCCGCCGTCCGGCTCGCCACCCGACTGGTGGAGATCACCCCCGAGCCGCTGCGGCACGTCTTCCTGTCCGACTCCGGCTCGGTGTCGGTGGAGGTCGGGCTGAAGATGTGCCTCCAGTACTGGCGCTCGCTGGGCCGGCCGGGCAAGCAGCGCATGCTGACCTGGCGCGCCGGCTACCACGGCGACACCTGGCAGCCGATGGCGCTGTGCGACCCGGACGGCGGCATGCACGACCTGTGGTCCGGGGCGCTGCCCCGGCACATCTTCGCGGACGCGCCGCCGACCGGCTTCGACGCCGAGCCCGACCCGGCCTACGTGGCGCATCTGCGGGAACTGATAGCCCGACACGCCGACGAGCTGGCCGCGGTGATCGTGGAGCCGGTGGTGCAGAACGCCGGCGGCATGCGCTTCCACTCCCCCGGCTATCTGCGGGCGCTGCGCGCGGCGTGCGACGAGCACGACGTGCTGCTGGTGTTCGACGAGATCGCCACCGGCTTCGGGCGCACCGGCGCGCTCTTCGCCGCGGACCACGCCGGGGTCTCCCCCGACGTGATGTGCCTGGGCAAGGCGCTCACCGGCGGGTATCTGACCATGGCGGCCACGCTGTGCACCGAGCGGGTGGCGGAGGGGATCTCGCGGGGCGAGGTGCCCGTGCTGGCCCACGGGCCGACCTTCATGGGCAACCCGCTGGCCGCCGCGGTGGCCAACGCCTCCCTCGACCTGCTGCTGTCCCAGGACTGGGCCGGCGAGGTCAAGCGCATCGAGGCCGGACTGCGGGACGGGCTGGCCCCGGCGCTGGAGCTGCCCGGAGTCCGGGACGTACGGGTGTTGGGCGCCATCGGCGTCGTGCAGCTGGACCGGCCCCTCGACACGGCGACCATGGCGGCGGCGTCGCGAGCGGCCTTCCGCGAGGGCGTGTGGCTGCGGCCGTTCCGCGATCTGCTCTACACGATGCCGCCGTTCGTCACCGACGACGAGGATCTGGCGCGGATCTGCACGGCGGTGCGCGCGGCGGCCGCGGCGGCCTGACGACGCACCGCGGTCGGCGGACGAGAGCCACGGAAGAAAAGGGCGAAGAAGAGACATGTCGATACTGGTCGTCACGGGGACGAACACCGAGGTCGGCAAGACCGTGGTGACCGCGGCGCTGGCCGCGGCGGCGCTGGCGCGGGGCCGCTCGGTGGCCGTGCTCAAGCCCGCTCAGACCGGGGTCGCCGAGGGCGAGCCGGGCGACGTGGCCGAGGTGGCGCGGCTCGCCGGCCCGGTCACCGGCCGGGAGCTGGCCCGGTTCCCGGAGCCGCTGGCACCGAACACGGCGGCCCGGCGGGCCGGGCTGGCCCCGGTGCGGCCCCACGAGGTGGAGCGCGCGGCGCGGGAGCTCGCCGCCGACCACGACCTGGTGCTGGTCGAGGGCGCGGGCGGGCTGCTGGTGCGGATGGACGACGCCGGCGCCACGCTCGCGGACGTGGCCGGGCTGCTGGACGCGCCGGTGCTGGTCGTCGCCCAGGCGGGGCTGGGCACGCTCAACATCGCCGAGCTGACGGCGGAGGCGCTCAGGTCGCGCGGGCTCACCTGCCACGGCCTGGTCATCGGCAGCTGGCCGGACTCCCCCGGCCTGGCCGACCGCTGCAACCTCGCCGACTTCCCCAAGGTCACCGGCGCCCCGCTGCTGGGCGCGCTCCCCGAGGGCGCCGGCGCGCTGTCGCCCGCCGACTTCCGCGCCGCCGCGAGCGGTTGGCTGGCCCCGGAGCTGGCCGGCACCTGGGACGCGGCACGGTTCGCGGCCGACCATCGCTGAGCCGGGCCCAGGGGCGGCGGCGCGTCACCCCTTGGGGGCAGAAGGGGCCACGCCGCCAGGGCTCAACCACCCGCCACGGGGGCACAATCGCGGTAACCGCAGCCGTCGGGAAGGGGTACCGCGATGCCCGTGCTCAGCCGCAAGCCCCCGCGTGACGCCGTCCACCATCCGCTCTTCGCCCGCTGCTACGCGAGAGTCGGCGCGCTCGCGGACCGGCGCGCCGGGGTCGCCGAGGTGCGGCGGGAGCTGCTGGCGGGACTGTCCGGGCGGGTGATCGAGATCGGCGCCGGCTCCGGGCTGAACTTCCCGCACTACCCCGGCACGGTCTCCGAGGTGGTCGCCATCGAGCCCGAGCGGCATCTGCGACAACTGGCCGTCCAGGCCGGGGTGCGGGCCCAGGTGCCGGTGGACGTGGTGCCGGGCACGGCGGAGGCGCTGCCGGTCAAGAGCGAGGCGTTCGACGCCGCCGTCGTCTCACTGGTGCTGTGCTCCGTCCGGGATCCCGGGCGCGCCCTCGCCGAGCTGCTGCGGGTGCTGCGCCCCGGCGGCGAGCTGCGCTTCTTCGAACACGGACGGGCGGAGGGCCGGGCGCTGGCACTGACCCAGCGCGCCCTGGACCGTACGGTGTGGCCGCTGCTGTTCGGCGGCTGCCACACGGCGCGGGAGCCGCTGGCGCTCATCGAGGCGGCCGGCTTCGAGGTGACCGACCACCGACGGCTGCGGGTCCCGCCGGGCCGGGTGACGCTGCCCTCGTCCCCGTGCGTGCTCGGGGTGGCGCATCGGTCCGGATGACCATAGCGGTCGGGACGACCACGACGGCCCGGAGATCACGTCGCTCCGGACGACGCCGGCGGCCCGGACGACCATGACGCTCACCGCGACCACCTCGCTCCGGACCACCACGTCGGCCCGGCCGGGCGACGCGCCGCGGAGGAGGGCGCCGCCTGAGCGGATCTGGTGAATACGGCTGCGGTTCGGCAGCGCCCTGAAGGGGCGCGGGGCCGTGACGTGTGCGGCTCCGCCGCGCGGGCGCGACCAGCCACAACGGGCCCGCAGGCGAACGACGGCCCGTTACGACACTTCCCGCAGAGCGCTCAGCGGCTCCAGGAGCGCAGTTCGGCCGCGATCAGCCGCACGTCGACCGCGCCGTCCCGGACCAGCCGGGCGAGGTCGCGGACGCGTTCGGGGGTGGCGGTGACCCGCACCCCGCTGGCGACGAGGTAGCCGTAGGCGACGGCGCAGGCGAAGAGCGCGTTGGACCGCTCCAGGGCGGGCACCAGCAGCAGGAGTTGCAGCAGCGCGGCGGCGCGGGTCTGGGGGTCGCCGTAGATGGGCGTGCCGAAGATCTCGGCCTCGTGCCGACTCACGGCGGCGACGAGGGCGCCGTAGTCCGTGACCGCGGGGTCGCCGGGGGTGTGGCGCTCCGCGATCATGAGTAGCCAGGCGAGGTCGATCCGCAGGTTCAAGGGCGGTCGTCGCCCTGCCGCCCGAACTCCTCCGCGAACACCGTGCGGTACTGCTCCATGAAGTCGGCGGCGGCCTCCACGAAGGTCTGTCCCGCCTCGCCGGCGTCCTTGCGGACCAGTTCTTCGATGTAGCGGTTCACGCTCACGCCGCGCTGGAGCGCGCGCTCCCGCGCGGCCTCCGCGGTGGCCTCGTCCACCCGGACGTTCAGCTGCGTCTTCCCCATGCCTCGAAGCTAGCGCCGAAGCGCTAGCACCGGCAAGGGCCAGCCGGCGCCGGCGGTTCACCCGTATGCCCTCGCTGGGCGTCGCCCGCGCAGGCGCGCCGGCTCCGCGCGGGCGCCGTCGTCGATGGACGGCGCACAACGGTGGCCGGTCGGGCGTACCCGCGCCTAGTCTCGGCACATACACGCTCATCGACACGGGGAGGCGTGGTGTCCACAGCGGAGGAGGGCAGGACGCGTCGGTCGGGCACCGCCGCCCGCGCCGCGGCCCTGACCAAGGCGTACGGCAGCGGCGAGACGGCCGTGGTGGCGCTGGACGCGGTGGACGTGGAGATCGCGCGAGGCCGGTTCACGGCGGTGATGGGCCCCTCCGGCTCGGGCAAGTCCACGCTGATGCACTGCCTGGCGGGGCTGGACACGGTCTCCTCGGGCCGGGTCTGGCTGGGCGACACCGAGATCACCGGGCTGAACGACCGGGAGCTGACGCGGCTGCGCCGGGACCGGGTGGGCTTCGTCTTCCAGGCGTTCAACCTGCTGCCCACCCTCACCGCGGCCGAGAACATCACGCTGCCGATGGACATCGCGGGCCGCAGGCCCGATCCGCGCTGGCTGGACAAGGTCATCGACACCCTCGGGCTGCGGGACCGGCTGGGGCACCGGCCCAGCCAGCTCTCCGGCGGCCAGCAGCAGCGCGTCGCCTGCGCCCGCGCGCTCGCCTCCCGCCCCGAGCTGATCTTCGCGGACGAGCCCACCGGCAACCTCGACTCGCGCTCCGGCCTCGATGTGCTGCGCTTCCTGCGGGAGGCGGTGGACGAGCTGGGCCAGACCGTGGTCATGGTGACCCACGACCCGAGCGCCGCGGCCCATGCGGACCTGGTGCTCTTCCTCGGCGACGGCCGCATCGTGGATCAGATGCCGAACCCGACGGCCGAGGCCGTGCTGGAGCGCCTGCGGCTGTTCACCGGTCGCTACGCGCCGGCGGACGCCACCCCGAGCGGCTCGGCGCCCGGCACCGGTCCCGGGCCGTACGACGCCGACGCCGCGCCGTATGACGCCGACCCCGGCGCGTCCCCCGGCGACGCCCGCCGCGGCGCGCTCGACCCCGACCTCGACCCCGACGGCAGAGGCTGAGCGTCGCCATGCTCCGGGCCACGCTGCGCGGCTTCATCGCCCACAAGGGCCGGCTGCTGCTGTCGGCGCTGGCGGTGCTGCTGTCGGTGGCCTTCGTCACCGGAAGCCTGATCTTCTCCGACACCGTCAACCGCACCTTCGACCGACTGTTCGCCTCGACCTCCTCGGACGTGTCGATCGAGCCGAGGTCGGAGTTCGCGGAGAACGAGGGCTACGGCACCGGTCGGATCGCCACCCTCCCGGCCTCGCTGGTGGACCGCGTGGCGAAGGTGGACGGCGTCGCCAAGGCCCATATCGATGTGACCGCCGAGCGGATCACCGTCGTCGACCGCCGCAACCGGGAGATCGGCGCCCATGCCAACGCACCCACGCTCGCCAGCGACTGGTACCCCACCGACCGCAGCCCGGTGCGGCTGACCGAGGGGCACGCCCCGCACGGCGACGGGCAGGCGCTGATCGACGCGGACACCGCCGAGCGCACCGGGCTGGGGATCGGCGACCGGCTCCGGGTCCTCGCCGGCCCCGGCGCCTTTCCGGTGCGGATCGTGGGCATCGCCACGTTCACCGGCACCAACCCCGGCGCGGCGCTGGTCTTCCTGGACCCGCGGACGGCGCAGCCCAGGCTGCTGGGCAGCGCGGACGCCGCCACCTCCATCGAGACCCAAGCGGCCCCCGGCGTCTCGGACGAGGAGCTCAAGCGGAGGATCGCCGAGGCCCTCGGCGACGGGGACCGGTACGACCTGCGGACCGGCGCCGAGCAGGCGCAGTCCGACGCGGAGCGGTTCGGCCGGTTCCTGGACATCGTCAAGTACGTGATGCTGGGCTTCGCCGGGGTGGCCGTGCTGGTGGGCACCTTCCTGATCGTCAACACCTTCTCGATGCTGATCGCGCAGCGCACCAGGGAGCTGGGCCTGCTGCGGGCGCTCGGCGCCGATCGCCGCCAGGTGCGCCGGTCGGTGCTGACCGAGGCGCTGCTGCTCGGGGTGGTCGGCGCCACGCTGGGGCTGGGGGCCGGGATCGGGCTGGCGATCGCGCTGATCCGGCTGCTGGGGCTGCTGGGGATGAACCTGGACGCGGCGGACCCGGCGATCCGCTGGAGCACTCCGGTGATCGCGTATGCGGTGGGCCTCGGGGTGACCTTCGTGGCCGCGTATCTGCCGTCGCGGCGCGCCGCGCGGGTCTCGCCGATGGCGGCGCTGGCCGATGTGGAGGTCGCGGGGGTGGGCCGGCCGCTGCGCGTTCGCGCGGTGGCCGGGCTGCTGGCCGGGGTGGCGGGCGGGGCGGCGCTGGGGGCTTGCATGGCCAGTGGGCGGACCCAGAGCGCGGCCGCGCTGCTGGGCGCCGGCGTGGCACTGACCCTGGTCGCGATGGTGATCGCCGGCCCGCTGCTGGTCCGGCCGCTGGTACGGGTGCTGGGCGGCGTCTTCCCGCGGCTGTACGGCCCGGTGGGGCGGCTGAGCCAGCGCAACGCGCTGCGCAATCCGCGACGCACCGGCGCGACGGCCGCCGCGCTGATGGTGGGATTGGCGCTGGTCACCGGACTGGCGGTGGCGGGCACCTCGATGAATCGTTCCTTCGACCAGCAGATCGACAAGACGCTGGGGGCCGACCTGGTGGCGCAGAGCACCACCTTCGGCCCGTTCCCGCAGGAGGTCACCGACCGGGCGCGCACCACGCCGGGCATCGGCACGTTCGTGCGCCAGCGCTATGTCCCGCTCAAGCTCGCCCTGCCGGACGGGGAGAGCGTCACCACCACCGGCGTCGCCTTCGACCGGGGGTTCGACGAGGTGGTCTCGCTCGACTACGCCGCGGGGAACACCGCGTCGGCCATGGGGCCCGGCCGGATCGGCATGGAACACAAGTTCGCGCGGGACCACGGGATCGAGGTGGGCGACCGGATCCGGGCCGCGTTCAGCGACCGCCGCACCGTCACGCTCACGGTCGGCGCGCTGGCCGCGTCGGAGTCGGGCAACGGCTTCGGCGCCGAGGGCGGCATCGTGATGGGCCTGGCCACGGCCGCGAAGTACCTGCCCGGCAGCCAGGACTCGGGGCTGTACGTCAACGCCGCCCCCGGGACCGACGTCGAGCGGCTGCGGAACGACCTGGAGCGGAGGCTGGAGCCCTTCCCCCAGATGAAGGTCCGCAACCAGGCGGACTACAAGGAGCTGATCCACGATCGGATCGCGGTGCTGCTCTACCTCGTCTACGCGCTGCTGGGCCTGGCGATCATCATCGCGGTGCTGGGCGTGGTCAACACGCTCGCTCTCTCGGTGATCGAGCGCACCCGGGAGATCGGGCTGCTCCGCGCGATCGGTCTTTCCCGACTCCAGACGCGCCGGATGATCCGGCTGGAGTCGGTGATCATCGCGGTCTTCGGCGCGGTGCTGGGGTTGGGCCTCGGACTGGCCTGGGGTGTGGTGATGCAGCACGTGCTCGCCCTGGAGGGCATGAAAGCTCTGGCCATCCCCTGGCCGACGGTGGTCGCCGTGCTCATCGGCTCGATCGTCATCGGCCTGGTCGCGGCGCTGCTCCCGGCGCTGCGCGCATCCCGTATGAACATGCTCTCCGCCATCGCCCACGAGTGACGGACCACACGTCCGGCGGAGCGGGACGGCCGGGGGACTCCGGGTACGGAATCCGGGTACGGAATCCGGGTACGGAATCCGACGCGGGCCTCGCGTACGGCTCGAACGGCTGGTGATTGGCCGGTTTGACGCGGAAACCGGAGTCCAACTCCGCTACGTTCGCGAGAGCGATGACCATGGCCCGGACCCAAGGAGGACGCATGTTACGGCCGTTCCGCTTCGGAGTCATCATGATCAGCCCGGCGCCGCGCGCGGCCTGGCGCGAGAAGTGCCGCCGGGCCGAGCGGCTCGGGTACGACGTGCTGCTGGTCCCCGACCACCTGGGCATGCCCGCGCCGTTTCCCGCCCTGGTCGCCGCGGGCGAGGCGACGGAACGGCCCCGCCTGGGCACCTTCGTGCTCAACGCGGGGTTCTGGAACCCGGCGCTTCTGGCCCGCGAGGTAGCCGACACGGACGCCCTCACCGACGGGCGGCTGGAGCTCGGACTGGGCACCGGGTACGTCAAGGCCGAGCACGACACCGCCGGACTGCCCTTCGGCTCCCCGCGCGAGCGCGTGGACCATCTGGAGCACGTCGTCACCGAGGTGGACCGGCTGCTGCGCGACCCCGAACACCAGCCGCGCCACGCCCAGACCCCGCGCCCACCGCTGGCCCTCGGCGGCAACGGCGACCGGCTGCTGCGGCTGGCCGCGCGCCACGCCGACGTCGTCGCCTTCACCGGAGCAGAGCAGGCGCCCGGCGAGCCCGCCGGCACCCTCCGCCTGGCCAGCGCGCACACGCTCCAGGCGCGCGTGGCGGCCTACCACCGCTTCGCCTCCGAGGTCGGCCGCACCACGCCGGCCGAGCTGAACTATCTGGTGCAGATGGTCGAGATCACCGACGACCGCCGCGCCGCGGTGCGCTCCTACGCCCCGCCCGGACCGACGCTCGTGCCCGTGCTCACCGAGGACGAGCTGCTGGACCACCCCGCGGTGCTGGTCGGCAGCGTCAAGGAGATGGCCGAGCAACTGCGCGCCCACCGCGAGCGGTACGGCTTCTCTTACTTCGTGGTGCTGGACCCCTTCATGGAGCCCTTCGCCGAGGTGATCGAGGAGCTGCGCGGGGAGTGAACCGGAGCGGCGACGCCGGCCCGCCGGGGCGCGCCCCGGGCCGCTGGGCGGACGCGGACCGTGGGCGCAGACACGGACCGCGGACACGGGCGCACGCGCGGATCGTCTCCTCGCCCCGGGCCGCGGCGCGCGCGGGCCGTCCCGTCGGGGCCCGGTTATCCCGTCGACCGCGCGTCGTGCGCGGTGGTGGGATGACACCGTGAACGAGCTACGGATACGGGCGGCGGTGCGCGCGGACCTCGACGACGTCCTCGCCTTCTGGAAGCGGGCGGCCGAGGGCACGAGCATCAGCGACGACCGGGACGGGGTCGCCCGGCTCCTGGCCCGCGACCCCGGCTCGCTGCTGCTGGCGCTGCGCGGCGAGGAACTGACCGGGACGGTCATCGCCGGTTTCGACGGCTGGCGCTGCCACCTCTACCGGCTCGCCGTCTCCCCCGACCACCGGCGGCAGGGAGTGGCCTCCGCGCTGCTCAGGGCGGCCGAGGAGCGTTTCGTCGCACTGGGCGGGCGGCGCGGGGACGCGATGGTGCTGGACCGTAACGAGACGGCACGGCACGCCTGGCGCGCGGCGGGGTACGAGCCCGAGCCGCAGTGGAGCCGCTGGGTCAAGCCCCTGCCGACCCGACCGGAGGCGTGATCACCCTCCGACGGCGCTATTTTGCCGATCCTTTACCATAGGGAGTTCACGCGGCCACCGGGCCGACGTGGTGGGCGCGGCGAGAGCCGCCGCGCCGAGTGTGGTGAAAGGTGTGAGCGTCCGCCCATGGGCGAGCCTCCCAGTAGTCGACCTGGTCGACATCGCGCGTTCCCTCCCTCCCTGTCCGACCATGGGACGCAGGAGAACCGATGACCGAGCTGATCCTCCTGGCGGTCGCCCTGCTGCTGACGCTCGCCTGTGCCGTCTTCGTCGCGGCGGAGTTCTCGCTGACCACCGTCGACCGCGCGGATCTCGAACGCGCCGCGGAGCGCGGCGAGCGCGGCGCGGACAGCGCCCTGCGCGCGGCGCGCGGGCTGACCTTCCAGCTGTCCGGCGCCCAGCTCGGCATCACCGTCACCGGCCTGATCATCGGCATGATCTCCAAGCCGTCGATCGCCACCCTGCTCACCGGGCCGGTGCGGGCGCTGGGCCTGCCGGAGTCCACCGCCTCCTCCGTCGCCCTGGTGCTGGGCACCGTCGTCTCCACCGTGGTGCTCATGGTCGTGGGTGAGCTGGTGCCCAAGAACTGGGCGATCTCCCGGCCGCTGCCGGTCGCCAAGCGGGTGGCGGGCGCCCAGCGCGCCTTCAGCGCCGCCTTCCGCCCGCTGATCCGGCACCTCAACAACACCGCCAACCGCACCGTCACCAGGATGGGCCTGGAGCCCACCGAGGAGCTGGCCTCCGCGCGGGGACCGCAGGAGCTGGTCGCGCTCGCGCGGCACTCCGCCAAGGAGGGCGCGCTGGAGGCCGACACCGCCGAGCTGTTCGTCCGCACCCTGGGGCTCAGCGAGCTGACGGCCTCGAACGTGATGACCCCGCGCGTGCAGGTCGTGGCGCTGGAGGCGCAGACCACCGCCGAGGACGTCGCCAACGCCACCCGCGCCACCGGCCTGTCCCGCTTCCCCGTCTACCGCAGCAGCCTGGACACCGTCATCGGCGTGGCCCACATCAAGGACGTGCTCGCCGTGCCGGCCGAGCGGCGCCCGCGGTACCCGATCACCGAGCTGCTGCGCGAACCGCTGCTGGTGCCCGCCTCGCTGACCGTGGACCGGCTGCTGGACCAGCTGTCCACCAAGCGCAACATGGCCGTCGTCATCGACGAGTACGGCGGCACGGCGGGCGTGGTGACGCTGGAGGACATCGTCGAGGAGGTCGTCGGCGAGGTGCGGGACGAGCACGACCCGCACGAGACCCCGGATCTGGCCCCGGCCGGCACCGACCGGGGCGGGTGCCGGCTGTACGACGCCGACGGCGCGGCCCGTACCGACCAGCTGGAGGCGATCGGCCTGCGCGCCCCGGAAGGCCCGTACGAGACGCTCGCCGGCCTCATCGCCACCGAGCTCGGCCGCATACCGGCCGTCGGGGACGTCCTGGAGGTGGCCGGCTGGCGGATCGAGGTGCTGGACGCCTCCGGCCGCCGTGCCGCCGGGGTCCGGCTGCGTGGCCCGCACCCGTCCACGGGCCGGGAGCACGACGACGTGGCCGGTCACGAGCGCCGCTCGCGTCGGGGCAGGCGCGAGGCGCGGACCGGGCGCCGCGACCGCGCGGGACACGACCCGCGGGGCGAGGGTCATGAGGGGGAGGCCGGACGATGACGCTGCTGCAACTGCTGATCGGGCTGCTCACCCTGGTCGTCAACGCGTTCTTCGTCGGCGCGGAGTTCGCGCTGGTCTCGGTGCGGCGCAGCCAGATCGAGCCGCACGCGGAGCGGGGCGAGCGCCGGGCGCACAGCGTGCTGTGGGGCATGCAGCACGTCTCCGCGGTGTTGGCGGCGGCCCAGCTCGGCATCACGCTGTGCACCCTGGTGCTGGGTATCGTCGCCGAGCCCGCCATGGCGCATCTGCTGGAGCCCGTCTTCCACGCGGTGGGGCTGCCGCACGGGCTGATCCACCCCGTCTCGTTCGTGATCGCGCTGTCTCTGGCCACCTATCTGCACATGCTCTTCGGCGAGATGGTGCCCAAGAACGTGGCGCTGGCCGAGCCGGTGCGCACCGCGCTGGTGCTGGGCCCCCCGCTGGTCACGCTCGCCCGGGCGCTGCGTCCGGTGATCTTCACGGTCAACGCCTTCGCCAACAGCATCCTGAAGCTGCTGCGCGTCGAGCCCAAGGACGAGGTCGCGGCGACCTACTCCGACGACCAGCTGGCCCGGGTGGTCGCGGACTCCAGTGCGGCCGGACTGCTGGACGACCGTGCCACCGAGCGGCTGCGGGACGCCCTGGACCTCGGCCGCCGACCGGTGCGGGACGTGGTGCTGCCCGTGGAGCGCGTGGTCTCCGCGCCGCTGGGCGTGACCCCGGAGGGGCTGGAGCAGCTGACCGCGAAGTACGGCTTCTCCCGCTTCCCCGTCGTCGACGACGCCGGCCGCATCCTGGGCTATCTGCATGTGAAGGACGCCCTCGACGCCCGCCCGCGCGACGTCCCGTTCACCCTCCGCCAGCTGCGCCGCATCGCGCGGGCGCGGGCGACGACACCGCTGGACGACGTGCTCACCGCGATGCGGAAGAGCCGCACCCACCTGGCGGCCGTGGTCGACGAGGACGGCCGGCTGGCCGGGCTCGTCACCATGGAGGACCTGCTGCGGGAACTGGTCGCCTGATCACGGCCCCGCGCGCCTCGGCGCGCTTCGGGGCGTCCGACGGCACCCCTCGGCCGAGGTCGCGGCCAGCGGGCGAGGTCGCGGCCAGCGGGCGAGGTCGCGGCCAGCGGGCGCGATGTCGGGCGCCGGGGCCCGGGAGCCCCCTCCTGGGCCCCGGCCGGGAGCCGTCCGCCGGCGTGCCGGCAGCCCGGCCCAGGACGGGGCGTTCCGCGCCGCCTGCGCCGAGGAGTCGTCGCCGGCGCGTCGGCAGCCGTCGGAGCCGGGTCCCGCCTCCCGCCGTCAGCAGCCGTCAGGGCCGCCGGGTCCCGCCTCCCGCGCGGCGCGCTGCGCCTCGTGGGCGAGGATGCATGCCTGCCAGCGGGCCAGGGCCTCCGCCCGGCCGCCGCCCTCCGCCTCGGCGACGGCCAGCAGCGTGTCGGCGGCCATCGCGGCCAGACGGACCGCGATGCGGCACACATCGCGCGCTTCGAGCGGCGCGAGCAGGGTTACGGCGGCCTCTCCGTCGTCGGCGAGCGCGGTGGCGACCACTGCCATCGTCGTTCGATCACACTCATAGGCGTCCACGCTGATCAGGCTGCCCGCCGGGCGGCTTCCGGAACCCCGCGGCGCCCGACGGCGGCGGTTCCGGCCCGGGTACGGCGGGGTACGGCCGCGGGGGACGCCCGGGAGACGGCGGCCTGCGCCCGCCCGGTCAGACCGCCCCGTCAGGCGGTGCCCTCGCTCGGCGGCAGCCCGGCTCCCCTCGGCGCTCCGCCGGGCTTGTGCGCACCGCCCGACGCACCCGTTCCCGGCGTACCCGCGCCCGGCAGCCGGGTGGTGGTGGGGTCGTAGCGGAAGACGGCGTACTCGATGCCGCCGATGACCTTCGCCCGATGGGTCCGCCGGTACAGCTCGGGCGGCCGGAAGATGTTGTCGTCGTAGACGTCCGCGCCCGGCTCCAGGTTCCACATCACCGTCGTGCCGTTGCGCGTACCGCCCTCGAAGTAGATATGGGTCATCACCATGGGGCTCATGATGCGCGCCCCGGGCGCCCCCCGCAGCCGGGCACCGCAGGCGATCGGGACTCCGGCGAAGCCCGCCCACGGAGCGTGTCCGGATTGGTACGATGAGCTCATCGTCGCCGTCTCGGCTCATCGCGAGGCGGGGCGCGCAATCCTTGACGACGTCCTGGGGGGCACGTTGTCCGTGGAGATCGAACGGAAGTTCCTGCTGGCCGCTCCGCCCGATCCCGGGCATCCCGTGCTGAGCGCCGCGCGGCGGGTGCAGTTGGAGCAGATCTATCTCAGCGTGGGCCCGGCCGGGGAGGAGCGGATCCGGCACTGGCGCTGCGGCGGCACCGAGCGGTTCTTCCACACGTTGCTCACGCCGCTGCGACCAGGGGTGCGCACCATCGACGAGCGGGAGATCGGCCCCGAGGCGTATGCGCGGCTCCGTCGGCGGGGAGATCCGTGCCGGCAGCCGGTCGTCAAGGAGAGATGGCTCTTCGACTGGCGGGGGCGGCTGTTCGAGCTCGACATCATCCACGAGCCCGCGACCCGCGCCTGCCGCATCCTCGAGGTCCAGCTCGACAAGGAGCGGCAGCAGGTGGCCCTGCCCGAGTTTCTGCTGATCGACAGGGAGGTCACCGGCCATCCGGCCTTCTCCAACGCCGACATCGCGCGGGGCTGAGGCCATGGCGACCTCCTCGAACCCCTCGTCGCTCGCGGCCCTGGACGCGCATTTCGCCGCCCTCGCGGACGCGCACGCCCAGGGCCGCGCGGGCTCGCTCGCCGCCGCCCTCGCCCCCCTGTCGGACAGGGCATCGGTGTGCGCCATGCTGCGCGCCCTGTTACGGGACGAGCGCCGCCTCGCCGCGGTGGCGGAGCGCTCGTACGCCCACCCCAACGGCTTCTCCAAGATCGTCCTCGCCTCGGGTCCGGCGCACCGACTGCGACTGCACATCTGGTGGCGGCGCGAGGGGCCAGACGGCGACGAGGCCCCCAATGTGCACAACCACCGCTGGGACTTCGCCTCGACACTGATCTCGGGCGGCTACCGCTACCAGCAGTTCACGCCCCTGCCCGCCCGCTCCTCGTCCGCCCCGCGGGCGGAGGCGGCGCCCGCGCGCGAGTTCCACGCCTACAGCTACGCCTCCGCGGACGACTCCTCCTCGTACTCCCTGGTCCCGGTCGGCGTTCAGCGGCTGGAGTGCGTCTTCGACGCCCATATGGCGGCGGGCACCGGCTACGAACTCTCCGCCGACGTCCTGCACCGGGTGATCGGCGACCGCCGCGCCACCACCGCCAGCCTGGTCTTCCAGGGCCGCGACCGCCGCTCGACGGTGGACGTCTACGCCGAGCGTGCGCTCGCCCACGGCGCGGCGATCGCGCTCCGCAGGCGGTCCCCCGGGGAGTTGGCGGAGGAGCTGACCCGGCTGCTGGGTCAGCTCGCCGGGGGCGGTGAGCCCCCGGAGCGACGCACGTCACCCCGGCAGCGCTCACTCGATGCCCACGCGCCCGAGTGCCTCGCGCCCGAAGACGACATGCCCGAGGACCGCGCGTCCGAAGACCGTGCCTCCGAAGACCACGCGTCCGCGCCCCCCGCACGCCGGAATCCCCCACCGCCCCAGGAGCTCGCCCTGTGACCACCGGAGTCGATCTGATCCTGCTGGCGCCCGAGGGCGACCGGGTGGTGCTGCGGGCCGAGGGCTCCCGCCTCGTCTGCCTCCGGCTGGAGCTCGCCGGACTCCCCGACGACACCGGCCGGCGCCCCGACGACGGGATCGACACCCTGGTGGAGCGCACGGCCGCCCGCGAGTTCGGGGTGGACGTCGCGTTCATGGGCCTGCTGGCCTACGAGCACACCGGGGACACCGGGCGGCTGGTGGCCGCCGCGGTGCTGAGACCCGAGCGGCTGGCACTGCCCCACGACGCGCGCTGGCGCACGCTGAGCGTCGCGGAGGTCTGCAACCGGGGAGCCGACATCGAGCACGCGGCACACCTGGTCACCGCGGTGCGCTGGCACCGTGCGGCCAGCGGGGCCGCCGAGCTCAGCACCGCCATACGACGCGCCTTCGACACCTCCATCGCCTACCTCGACAGCCACCTGTCGACGGAGGACGGCCGCTGGGGGTGGAACCAGTGGCAGGACGGCAGGAGCATCGGCATCCTGTCCACCGCGGAGGCGGTGCTCGCCCACATCCACGCCGGGGCGCAGGGCGAGTTCGTCAGCCGCCCGGCACAGACCCTGGCCGCGGAGCAGAACCCCGACGGCGGCTGGCGGGTGCGCAGTTCGCTCATCGGCGGGATGAGCAGCCTGTCGATCACCGAGTCCACGGCCGCCTGCCTGACCGCCCTCCGGGAGGCGGGCTGGTCGCACACCGACTCCGTCGTGACCAAGGGCATCGCCTGGTTGGAGGAGCAACAGCGGCCGGACGGCGGCTGGGCCTCCTCCGCCGAGGACAGCCAGTCCATGGTCTTCCCCACCACGGCGGCGATCCGGGCGCTGGCGGGCTTCCACCGGGTCGACTCGGTCTCCAGGGGCGTGTCCTGGCTGCGGCACGCGCAGTGTCCGGACGGCGGTTGGGGAGCCTCGGCGCGGGCGACGGACAGCGCGCGGCCGTCGTCCCCCGCGTACACCGGCTACGCGATCGTGGCGCTGCTCGCGGCCCGCTCCCCCGAAACGGACACGGCGGTCGTCGCCGGCTGCGACTATCTGGTGGAGACGTTCGACGCGCTCCGGGAGGAGCCGTGGGAGTCCACGACGGCCAACACCCCGGTCGATCCCGGGCGGTCGATCCGCATGGACTACCGCCACTTCGCCACACCATGGGCGCTGACGGCGCTGAGCCTGGCCGGGCACGACCTGGACGAGGCCGTGGTGCTGGACGGCGTGCGTCGACTCCTCGCACTCCAACAGCCCAACGGCACCTGGAGGTGCAGCGTGACCGCTCCCGACTCACCACCGGTGTGGGCGACACACGACGCCGTCCTCGCCCTGCGCACGGTGCTGCGGGCCAGCACCCGCACGCTGGTGCCGGTCGCCGTCGACCAGTACGTCCAGCAGGACCGCCGCGTCATGCAGGCATATCTGGGCCGGGTCGTCGCCCAGCCGTCCGACGGCGCGGCGGCGGGCGGCCGCATCGGACGCGTCGGCGCGGTGTGGCTGTCGGCCCTGACCGTGGCCGTGACGATGCTCGGGCTCTGGCAGGGGGGCGTGTTCGAGCAGTTGCAGTCGAGTTCGGGAATGCGCCAGGTGCTGGCGGCCGCCGCGAGCATCATGCTTCCTGTGGCGGGCGCCACCGTGCCCGCCGTTCTGATCGAGGAACACCGCCTGAGGCGCGGACGGCGCTCGGCGGACCGACGACAGGACGGGGACTGAGATGGCTTCCACCGGCTCGTCGGCGGGCGGGGCGGCCGACCGACACCGGCGCGACGTGGAGCGCGAACTGGCCGTCGCGCGGCACGCCGCGCGGAGCGCCGGAAAGGCCCTGCGCGATCAGTTCGGGTCCCGGCTGATCAGTGCCGCCAAGGGCCCCCATGACGTGCAGTTGCGGGCCGACGTCACCGCGCAGGACATCATCGCCCGGCAACTGCGGGCGGAGTTCCCCCACTACGGGGTGGTGGCGGAGGAGGAGCCGTACACCCGGTGGCCGGACACCCCGCTCACCTGGGCGGTGGACCCCCTCGACGGCACCAACAACTTCGGCTTCGGCATCGCCCACTGCGCGATCGCCATCAGCCTCTTCGACCGGGAGCGGGTCGTCCTCGCGCTGGTCTTCGATCCCCTGCTCGACCGCGAGTGCTTCGCCGTCGACGCCGCGGGCACCGTCGGCGGTGGCGACCGCGCCCGGCCGCCGGCCCCGCCCGCCGGAGGCGTCCCCCTGCGGCAGGCGGTGATCTCCCTCGTCACCAACTACTCCGACGGGGGCCACGCCTGGTTCCGCCACGCGGACGCCCTGGCCGCCGAGCGGTGCCGGCGAGCGGTGAACCTGTGGGCGCCCGCCCTGGACCTGGCGCTGGTGGCCGAAGGAGTGCTGGACGGCATGGTCTGCCACGGGGGCTATCTCCTGGACGTGTGCGGCGGGCTGTTCCTGGTCCAGGCCGCGGGCGGCTGCGTGCTGGACCCGCACGGCCACCCGACGACGGCGGAGCGGTCGCGACACGACGAGCCGATCTCCTTCGTGGCGGCCCGGAGCCCGGAGCTGGCCCATGAGCTGCTGGACGCCGGATTCCTGGCCGGGTGAGGGCCGCCCCATCCCGCCGCCTCACGACCGCGACCCGGCCCGGCGAAGCACGGGCCGGCGAGCGAGCCGGCTACGCAACGCACTCCAACTCCGCACGCACCGGCGAGTGAGCCGAAGGGCGCGCGGCTGCCGAAAGGGAGCGCGCGGAGCCTGTGAGGAACGAACAGGCGAGCACGGTCGACTGTCGGCAGTCGCTTAACAACACCTAACACAATGAGGCCGGTACGGTCCGCCGTGATTTCCTGAGCTCGAACATCGAACCTCCTGGTGCGTGGTGACGGTTCGATGCTCCCGGGCGGGGCAGCCGCGATCGCCCCCCCCTGGTATCCGTTCCGGGGGTGGCACTGGTGCCGCCCCTGGGGCCGCCGGGGATGTGCGCTACTTCTTCAGGACGTTGACTTCCGGGTAGGCCGCGGACGGCCGGTCGAGGAGCGGGCTCGGGGTGCCGCGCAGGTGCCGGTCGACGAACGCGTTCACGTACGCACGGGTGAGCGCGGTCGAGCGGGTGCCGTGCAGGCTGCCGTAGGCGCCGTGGATCCGGTCCGGCGGGATCTGGTCGGTCATCCCGAACCGGTCCACGATCCAGGGGGCGTCCGTGAACGTCAGGTGGCCGCCTTCGGGCACGTCGAGCCAGCGCTTCCAGCCCGTCAGCCGCTGCCAGTTCTTGTTCCAGTTCTCCGCGTCATCGCCGGACCGCTGTGCGCCGAAGAGCATCACGGGCTTCTTCAGCCCGCCGGCGGGCAGGTCGATGGGGAAGTTGCCGTCGAGGTTGACGGCGGCGTCCACGCGCTTGTCGCTGCGCACGGCCTCCACCGCGCTCGCGCCGCCGATGGAGTGGCCGACCACGGCGATCCGGCCGCGGTCCACGGCGAGCGGGCTGCCGGGGGCGGTCAGCCGGTCGAGGACGAAGGAGAAGTCCTTCGCCCGGTTCCGCACGACGGCGGCCATGTCCGGCTTCGCGCAGATCTCACAGGTCTCGATGCGCCCGCCGGGGAACTCGACCGGGGCTTCGTAGGTGTGGTCGACCGCCGCCACCGCGTACCCGCGCGACGCGAGGTCCTCGCCGAGCGCGGTGAGTGTCAGCCGGCTCATCCCGAAGCCCGGCGAAAGGACCACCAGAGGCCGGGCCTTGCGGGCCGGCTCGGCGCCCAGGGTCGCGTTCGTACGGATGCCGGCGAGGTCCTCCATGCCGACCACCGCCTTGGACAGCTCCTTCGACGCGTAAGGGGCGTTCCGGTCGCCCTGATGCCGCGCCGGGTACCAGAGCGAGACCATGAGCTGCCGCTTCCCGGCGGCGGGCTTCCAGGGGTCGGGGCGCGAGGTGTCGACGAGGTGCAGGGTCTTCGTCCCGACGGGCGACTTGCCCGTGGGCGCCGGCACCTCGGCCGGGGTTCCGGGCGCCGCCGGCCCGGGGGCCCGTTCCGCCGCCGCGGCCACGGCGGGCATCTGGGGCGCGGCGAAGGCCACGAGGAGCGCGGCGGCCACGAAGGACCGCCGCGATGTCTTCCGCGATTTCCACAACATGATCATCACGTTATGCGGCCGTGACACTCCTGCCATCCGCCTCAGGTCGGAGATGATCAACTTCGTACGGCGGCCTCCTCCGGCACTTCGCGAGGGGTGATGACGCTCTCCGAAAAGCGGTTCTGGCCGCGATTCCGTGAAAGCGGTGATCACGGCTAGGAGGAGCTTGACCCGGCATACGTGGCCTTCGACGACGCCCGAGCTCCAGGGCAGGGTCAGGCCGGCTGTGACGGCGTCGAAGTCCTGGCGGAGGGAACTGGCGAAGGACCTCAGGGGCGGGAGGTCGCTCTTCTCGGCCTGCCGAATCCACTCGCTGCGCGGAGGTCAGCTGGGCCGGGATGCGATCTGCTGACGGGCAGGACCCCAGACTTCCTCGAACTCCTCGGAGGTAGGTTGCTCGGGGGCGTGGCCTTCCCATTCCGAGATGGGCAGCTCGGCTGTGATCCCGAACCTGCTGTCGTACTCATCGAGGCGGCCTGTGTCGCAGGCCCGCTGCCCCTCGGCGAGGGAGGCGGCCGCGATCGGGGTCAGCTCAGGCCCTTCGAGTTCGACCTGCCGGATCACCCAGCCTTCGGCGTCGACCTCGAAGTAGAACCAGGTGTCTTCCTCCTCCCAGTAGCAGCGCATCCATGTCGTCACCAGGCCATGATGCCGGGCCAGATGTGCTGCCTCGCCTGTCTCACGGCCGCTTCATACGTGCAGCCGATATCCACGACCCAGCGGTAGGTGCCCGTTCCGGCGCCGATCCACGGCGACATCCCCATACTGAACGGAACGCTCAACTACCGCCCCGAGCACGGCAACCAGGACCGATCCACCTCATTGTGTCAGGTGTTGTAAGGCGCCCGGAGGCGAACCGAGCCCTCAAGAAACGGACCAACATACCGACGGGTATGATCACCGGGCCATGCAGATGAACGCCACCCACACCAGCTTCGTCGCGGTCGGCGACTCGTTCACCGAGGGGATGTCCGACGGGCTTCCGGACGGCGGTTACCGCGGCTGGGCGGACCTGCTCGCCGCGCGCCTCGCGGTGCGTAGCCCCGGCTTCCGCTATGCCAACCTCGCGGTGCGCGGCAAGCTCATCGGGCAGATCGTCGATGAGCAGACGGCGCCGGCCGCCGCGATGGGCGCCGATCTCGTGACCTTGGTCGGCGGGCTGAACGACGTGCTGCGCCCGAAGTGCGACGTGGCGCGGGTGTGCGCCCTGCTGGAGGAGGCCGTCGAGCGGCTCGCCCCCAGCTGCCGCCAGTTGGTGCTGATGCGCAGCCCGGGCCGGCGCGGGCCGGTCTTCGAGCGGTTTCGGCCCCGGATGGAGACGCTGTTCTCGCACATCGACACGCTCGCCGGACGGCACGGGGCGGTCGTGGTGGATCTCTTCGCCTCCGAGGCGTTGGGGGACCCGCGGATGTGGGCGGACGACCGGCTGCATCTGAACGCCGAGGGGCACCGGCGGGTCGCCGAGGCGGTGTGGCAGGCGCTGGGCCATGAGCCGGTGGAGGACTGGGACGCTCCGCTGCCCCTGGCCGCGCCGGCGAGCTGGGGTGCCCGCCGCGGCGCCGACCTGCGGTTCGCCCGTCTACACCTGGCGCCCTGGATAGGCCGTCGGCTGACCGGCCGCTCCTCGGGCGACGGACGGGAGCCGAAGCGGGCCGAGCTGCTGCCGTACGAGATGTGAGTGTCGCCCGGCGTCGCGCCAGACGCCGAGGCGGCATGGCGCGGGGCTCGGTGGGGGCCCCGGATCCGCCGCCCGGCCGGACACCGGAGCGAGACCGCGCCGCGGGACCAACCGGACAGCGGAGCGAGACCGCGCCGCGGGACCAATCCGGACAGCCGGATCGACGCGGCGCCGCGGGACCGCCCGGACGCCGGGGCCAGGCCGCCCCGCGGACCAACCGGACACCGGAGCGGCGCGCCGGGCGGGTGCCGGCCGTAGGGCACACCCGCGCCCGCGGGCTTTCGTAGTAAGACACAAATCGGGGCGGGGCGCTGGCCTGCGTAAACCGCCAGTAGACTCTGGTCACGTGACTGCTGCTCTGTCTGCGAAGCCCCGCATCCCGAACGTCCTGGCCAACCGCTACGCCTCCGCGGAGCTGGCCGTCCTGTGGTCCCCCGAGTACAAGGTGACGCTGGAGCGGCGGCTGTGGCTCGCCGTGCTGCGCGCCCAGAAGGACCTGGGGATCGAGGTGCCGGACGCCGCGCTCGCCGACTACGAGCGGGTCCTGGAGGACGTCGACCTGGCCTCGATCGCCGAGCGCGAGAAGGTCACCCGGCATGACGTCAAGGCCCGGATCGAGGAGTTCAACGCCCTCGCCGGCCATGAGCACGTGCACAAGGGCATGACCTCCCGCGACCTGACCGAGAACGTCGAGCAGCTTCAGATCCGGCTCTCCCTGGAGCTGGCGCGCGACCGCACGGTGGCGGTGCTGGCCCGGCTGGCCAAGCTGGCCGGCGAGCACGCCGAGCTGGTCATGGCGGGCCGCTCGCACAATGTCGCCGCGCAGGCCACGACCCTCGGCAAGCGCTTCGCGACCGCGACGGACGAGCTGCTGGTGGCCTACGGCCGACTGACCGACCTGCTGGACCGCTACCCGCTGCGCGGCATCAAGGGCCCCGTCGGCACCGCGCAGGACATGCTGGACCTGCTGGGCGGCGACGCGGAGAAGCTGGCCGAGCTGGAGCGGCGGATCGCCGCGCACCTCGGCTTCGGGCACGCCTTCACCTCCGTCGGCCAGGTCTACCCGCGCTCGCTCGACTACGACGCGGTCACGGCCCTGGTGCAGCTGGCCGCCGCGCCCTCCTCGCTCGCCAAGACCATCCGGCTGATGGCCGGGCACGAGCTGGTCACCGAGGGCTTCAAGCCCGGCCAGGTCGGCTCCTCGGCGATGCCGCACAAGATGAACACCCGCTCCTGCGAGCGCGTGAACGGCCTGGCGGTCATCCTGCGCGGCTACGCCTCGATGACCGGTGAGCTGGCGGGCGACCAGTGGAACGAGGGCGACGTCTCCTGCTCGGTGGTGCGCCGGGTCGCGCTGCCTGACGCGTTCTTCGCCTTCGACGGCCTGCTGGAGACCTTCCTGACCGTGCTGGACGAGTTCGGCGCCTTCCCCGCCGTCGTCGCCCGCGAGCTGGACCGCTACCTCCCCTTCCTCGCCACCACCAAGGTGCTGATGGGCGCGGTGCGCGCCGGGGTGGGCCGCGAGGAGGCGCACGAGGCGATCAAGGAGCACGCGGTCGCCGCCGCGCTGGCCATGCGCGAGCAGGGTGCCGAGCGCAACGACCTGCTGGACAAGCTCGCCGCCGACGCCCGTATCCCGCTGGACCGGGCGGCGCTGGACGCGCTGATGGCCGACAAGCTGTCCTTCACCGGCGCCGCGGCCGACCAGGTCGCCGCCGTGGTCGCCCGCGTCGAGGAGATCGTCAAGCAGCACCCGGAGGCGGCCGGCTACACGCCGGGGGCGATCCTCTGACCACCTCCTTCACGCCCGAGGAGCTGGAGGCCGCCCGCGACCGCGTCGTTCCCGACGTGGTCGCGGACGGGCTCCACGTCCTCTTCTGCGGTATCAACCCGGGGTTGGTGTCGGCGGCCACGGGCCACCACTTCGCCCGACCGGGCAACCGCTTCTGGCCGGTGCTGCACGCCTCCGGCTTCACCCCGCGCCGGCTCGCCCCCGCCGAGCAGGGCGAGCTGCTCCGCTACGGCCTCGGGATCACCAATGTGGTGTCCCGTTCCACCGCGCGCGCCGACGAGCTGACCGCCGAGGAGTACCGGGAGGGCGGGCGGCTGCTCGCCGAGAAGGTGCTCCGGCTGCGGCCGCGCTGGCTCGCGGTGGCCGGTGTCACCGCCTACCGCGCGGCCTTCGGTGACAAGCGCGCACAGATAGGCCCGCAGGAGCGGACCATAGGCGCCACCCGCATCTGGGCCCTGCCGAACCCCAGTGGTCTCAACGCCCACTGGACGCTCGAGAGGATGGCCGAGGAGTACGGGCGGCTGCGGGCGGCGGCGTTCGCCGACGACTGACGCGCCCACCAGGCCCCGCCGGCACCCGTTCATCGCCGACACCCGCTCGAAACGCCACCGCCGCCGCTCGTCCACGCCACCCCCGCGCGAAGCGCCACCTGCCCCTCGTCGCTGACGCCTCCGCGGCCCCCTTCGCTGGCGCCGCCGCCGGCCCCTTCTCCGGCCCCTTCGCCCGCGAAGCGCCACCTTCCCCCCTTCACCGGCGCCGCCGGCCCCTTCTCTGACGCCTCCGCCGCCCCCCTTCGCCGGTGCCGCCGGTGCCGCTCGTCGCCACCGACCCCGCCAGGCACGACCGGCCCCCTCATCAGCGCACGTCGCCCTCGCCTATCGCCGCCACCAGCTGGATCGGCAGCTCGCGGTCGCCCTGGCCCACTCCCACCGCCACCCAGCGCCCGTCCACCCGCCAGGCGTGCACCCGGCCGACGTAGGAGCAGAGGGAATCCAGCGGGGGCGGGACCGGCTCGCCGAGGGCGGAGCGCTCCAGATGATCGGTGAGGTCGACGGCCTCCGGCTCGCCCCACCGCCGCGACAGCGCCTGGAGCACGCATCGCAGCTCGGCGTCGAACTCCTCGTCCACCTCGGCTATGCGTGCCAGGTCCGCGTCCCAGAAGTCCTCACTGACCCGGAGGTCGGCGATGTGGAACCCGGGTCCGCTCTCGACCAACGGTCCGCTCACGCGGAGGTCCGGGAACGGTCGGGCGCGCAGCTCGTCGATGGCGGCCAGGTGCCGGGCGATGTCCGTCATGCCGTCAGTAAAGCCGGGGGGTCTGACAATTGGCGTCCTCGACCGACCACCGTCCGTCCCACCGTGGGGCGTCCCCCGTGCGCGACCTGCGCCGTCTGACCAAGGGCCGCCCGTCACCGGGGCGTCAGGCGTCGCGGCGTTCCAGCACGCGCCAACCGGCCCAGACCGCCGCCGCCGTCCACAGGGCGAGCACGCCCAGCCCGGACCAGGCACCCAGGCCGCCCTCGGGGGCGGCGTGCAGGACCTGCTGTCCGGCCCGGTCGGGCAGGAACCGGGTCGTCGCTCCCTCGCCCAGCACCGGGGACAGGAAGCAGACCACCGGGACGAGCACCCCGATCGCGCCGACGGTGCTGCGCAGCGCCGCCGCGACGCCCGCGGCCAGCAGGGTCAGCAGGGTGAGGTAGAGCCCGCAGCCGAGGGCGGCGCGCAGCGCTCCCGGCGCGCCGAGCCCGACGCCGTGCTCGCCGAGCAGCGCCTGCCCGCCGAGCAGTGCGACGAAGCCGGTGACCAGTCCGGTGGCGAGGGAGAGCCCGCCGACGACGGCCAGTTTGCCGCCGTACCAGAGTCCGCGCCGGGGAACGGCGGCCAGCCAGACGCGGATCCCCCCGTCCGCGTACTCCCCGGCGACCGCCAGCACGCCGAAGCAGATGGCGGCGATCTGCCCGAAGTTGAGGCCGAAGAAGGAGGCGAAGACGGGGTCGAAGTCCGCCGCCTCGAGCTCGGCCTCCCCGTAGGTGCCGCACGCCAGCATCGTGCCGCCGACCGTCGCGGCCAGGCCGCCGACCAGGGCGAGCGGCAGGGAGCGCAGGGTGCGGACCTTCATCCACTCGGAGTGGACGACCGCTCTGATCGAGGCGCGTCCCGCACGGCTCTCGCCGAGGTGGTCCGTGGGGTGCGTGAGGACCTGCTCCCGGGTGTCCTGGGACATGTGCTCAGACCTTCCGTGTCGTGGCTGCCGCGGCCGGTGCCGCGTACTCCGTCTCGCCCGCGGTGAGCCGCAGGTAGGCCTCCTCCAGCGATCCCCCCTCGCCGGTGAGTTCGAGGATCGGGATGCCGTGCCGCGCGGCGAGCGCGCCGATGTCGCCGGCCTCGGCGCCGTCCACGGCCCAGCGGCCGGTACCGTCCGGCACCGCGGTGTATCCCGCGCGGGTCAGCTCCTCGCGCAGCCGCTCGGGCTCCGCGGAGCGGACCAGCACCCGCCGCTCGCCGTGCTCCCGGATGAAGCCCTCCAGGGACGTGTCGGCGAGCAGCCGGCCGCGGCCCAGGACGACCAGGTGGTCGGCGACCCGCGCGGTCTCCGCCATCAGATGGCTGGAGACCAGGACCGTGCGGCCCTCGTCGGCCAGCCGCGTCATCAGCGTGCGGATCCAGATGACGCCCTCGGGGTCGAGCCCGTTGGTCGGCTCGTCCAGCATCACCACCGGCGGGTCGCCGAGGAGGGCCGCGGCGATGCCCAGCCGCTGCCGCATGCCCAGCGAGAAGGTGCGAACGCGCCGCCCGGCCACTGCGGTCAGGCCCGTCTCGGCCAGCACCTCGTCCACCCGACGCGACGGCAGCCGGTTGCCGAGGGCCAGACAGCGCAGGTGGTCGCGGGCGGTGCGGCCGCCGTGGATGGCGCCCGCGTCCAGCAGCGCGCCGACGTGGCGGAGCGGCTCGGCCAGTTCGCGGTAGGCGCGGCCGCCGACGGTCGCCGTGCCGGAGGTCGGCCGGTCCAGGCCGACCACCGCCCGCATGGTGGTGGACTTGCCCGCACCGTTGGGGCCGAGGAATCCGGTGACCAGGCCCGGCCGGACGCTGAAGGTGAGGCCGTCCACCGCGCGGACGGAGCCGTACTCCTTGGTGAGTTCGTGGATGTCGATCGCTGTCATGTCGTCAACGGTGCCGCGCGGCGGGGGTGCCGGACCTCCCCCGGGGGCGGGTTCGCCCTCCCCCGGGCGCGGGTTCCGCCTCCCCCGCGCGGGGGAGGCCGGGCGGACCGCGCGGTGACAGCATGACGGGGTGACGACGATCTTGAGCCCGGTGCGCGCGCTGGTGCTTCCGCTGACCCGCGCGGTCCTGTACACCCGGTGGCTGCACCTGCTCAGCGGGGCGGTGCCGGCCGCGGTCTGCTCGCTGGTCTACCCCGGCCTCTCCGGCCTGACCACGGGCGGGGCGCTGTGGTTGCTGGTGCTGCCGGTGCCGTTTCTGGTGGGGTGGGCCATGATGCCGGGTGCGCGGCTCGCGGAGGGCCTTCAGGCGCGCCTGCTGCTCCTGTCCGGCACGCACGCGCGGGGCGGCCCGCGCGGGGCGGCGGGTGAGCCGGTCGCCGTCGCCCGGATCGCCGCCGCCCCCGCGGCCTCCTGGGGCGATCGTTGGCTCACCGCGTTGTGGCTGGTGCTGCGGCTGGAAGTGGGCTGTGTGACCGCCCTGTTGTGCATGTGGCTTCCGGGGCTCGCCGGGGCGCTGCTGGGCGCGGCGACCGGCGATCCGGCCGGGGACGCCGGCGACGGCCTTCCGATGCCGCGGCCCAGCGGCCACACCGTCTGGTACGCGCTGCTCGCGCCGCTTCCTCTGGTCGCCCTGGCGGCGTACGTCGTCGGCGCCGGAGCCCTGATGACGGCCGTCGCCACCCGTCTCCTGGGGCCGACCGCCACCGAGCGGCTGGCCGCCTTGGAAGAGCGCACCGAGCGTCTGCTGGAACACAATCGGCTCGCCCGCGAGCTGCACGACTCGATCGGGCACGCCCTGACCGTCGCCGTCGTGCAGGCGGGTGCCGCGCGGGCCGCCGGCTCCGCCGAGTTCACGGACCGGGCGCTGTCGGCCATCGAGGAGACCGGACGGCAGGCCCTGGAGGACCTGGAGCGCGTGCTGCGGCTACTGCGCGAGGATCCGGCGGAGCGCCCCGCCGACCGTCCCGGCATCGTCGACGCGGACCGACTCCTGGAGTCCGCCCGCGCCGCCGGCTCACCCCTCGACGCGCACGTCACCGGGGACCTCGCCGCACTCCCCGGCCCGGTCTCCCGCGAGGGCTATCGCATCCTCCAGGAGGCGCTCGCCAACGTCCTGCGCCATGCCGGTCCGGTGCCGGTGACCGTACGCGTCGCCGCCGACGACCGCACCGGTGCGCTGGAGCTCGACATCCGCAACCCCCTTCCCCGCGACGGGGCCCCGGCCGCGCTCCGCACCGCCGGTTCCGGCAGCGGTCTGCGCGGCATCCGCGAACGCGCGGCCCTCCTCGGCGGCGAGGCCGCGACCGGGCCGCACGAGGGCGAGTGGCGGGTCCTGGTCCGGCTGCCCGCGGACGCGTAGGCGTCGGCCGGGCCGATCCCCGGCTTAAGGTGATCACGTGCCGATATCCGTTCTCCTCGTCGACGACGAACAGCTCGTGCGCGCCGGGCTGGCCGCCATCCTCAGCGCGCAACCGGACATCGACGTGGTGGGCGAGGCCGCCGACGGGGCGGCGGTGCTGCCGCTCGTCCGCGAGCTGCGTCCGGACGTGGTGGCGATGGACGTGCGGATGCCGCTGCTGGACGGCATCGAGGCGACCCGCGCGGTGCTGCGCACGATCCCGGACCCGCCGAAGATCCTGGTGATCACGACCTTCGAGAACGACGAGTACGTCTACGAGGCGCTCCGCGCGGGGGCCGACGGCTTCCTGCTCAAGCGGGCCCGGCCCGCCGAGATCGTGCACGCGGTGCGGCTGGTCGCCGAGGGCGACTCGCTGCTGTTCCCCGCCGCCGTACGGGAGCTGGCGGCCGGCCGCGCGAACGCGGGCGCCCGGGAGACGATGGCGCGGGCCGCGCTGACCGACCGCGAGGCGGAGGTGCTGCGGCTGATGACGCGCGGGATGTCCAACGCGGAGATCGCGCGGACCCTGCTGTTGGGCACCGAGACGGTCAAGACGCATGTCAGCGCGGTGCTGAGCAAGTTGGGAGCCCGGGACCGCACCCAGGCGGTGATCGCGGCGTACGAGTCCGGATTCGTCACCCCCGGCTGAGCTCGGACGGGGTACCGCCCCTCGCCGCTCCCCTGGGCACCGGATACGATCCGGCACACACGCACAGGTAGGGAGGCCGACGTGGGGCGGCTCACCGGCGGGGATCCGTCGCTGCTCCGGCGGATCAACTCCGCCGTGGTCCTGCATGCCCTCCGTGCGGCCACGGCCCCCCGACCCGGCTCCGGCCGGCGCACCCCCGGCTCCGCCACCCTCACCGACCTGGCCCGTTCCACCGGGCTGTCCCGGCCGACGGTCGAGGGCGTGGTGGAGGGCCTGATGGCCGGCGGTCTGGCCGCGGAGGCGGCACCCGAGGACGACGGCGTACGCCGCCAGGGCCGTCCCGCCCGCCGCTTCCGGTTCCGCGCGGAGGCCGGGCATCTGCTCGGCATCGAGATCGGCCCGCACCGGGTGGCCGCCCTGCTCTCCGACCTCGACGGCCGGGTGCTGGGCTCGGCGGTGCGCGAGGTCGCCCAGAGCGCGCCGGCCGACGAGCGCCTGCGGCGGGTCCGGGACGCCGTCACCGATCTGCTGGCCCGCACCGGGGTCACCCGGGACGGACTGCGCGCCGTGGGCGTCGGCACTCCCGGCATCATCGAGGCGGACGGCACCGTACGGCTGGGCACCGCGCTCCCCGGCTGGACCGGGCTGGCGCTCGGCGAGCGCCTCGGCCGCTCCTTCCGCTGCCCGGTACTGGTGGAGAACGACGCCAACGCCGCGGCCGTCGCCGAGCACTGGAAGGGCGCGGCGGTCGGCTCCGACGACGTGGTCTTCGTCCTGGCCGGGCTGAGCCCGGGCGCCGGCTCGCTCATCGGCGGGCGGCTGCACCGCGGCTTCGGCGGCGCGGCCGGGGAGATCGGTGCGCTCCATCTGCTGGGCCGCGAGGCGACGCCGGAACAGATGCTGTCCACCACCGGCGAGCCGCTCCTGCCCCTCGACGAGGCCCAGGTGGTGCGGGTCTTCGCGCTGGCCCGCAAGGGCGATCCGCGGGCCCGTGCCGCGGTGGACCGCTTCATCCAGCGGCTCGTCCACGACGTCGCCGCGCTCGTCCTCGCGCTCGATCCGGAGGTGGTCGTCGTCGGCGGCTGGGCAGCCGGGTTGGACGGCGTGTTGGACCCGCTGCGCGAACAGCTCGCCCGGTACTGTCTGCGCCCGCCCCAGGTGGCCCAGTCGCTGCTCGGCGAGGCCGCCGTCGCCACGGGGGCGCTGCGGCTGGCCCTCGACCATGTCGAGGAGGCGCTCTTCGCGGTGGAGAGCACGGTGACCGCCCGCCGCTCGATGCGCTGAGGCCCCACGCGGTGCCGCGGCCTCCTTACCGCGCTCTCCCCTTGCGGCTCTGCCGTACGACGCCCTACGCCGCGTGGCGGCCGGCGGCGGCCGCACCCCGTGACCGTCAGGCTCGGGACGTCCACTGAACACCGGCCGGCGCCTGGGCTCCTGACGGCCCGTCGGGCATGGGCGTGAGGTCGTCGTACGCGCGGCGTCGGTGCGGGGCGTGGGCGTCGGACGCGCGGTGTCGAGCGGGCCGGGGCACGGCCGGAAGGTGGTCTTCCGGCCGTGCCTCGTCGGACGGACGGTGTGTCAGCCGGCCAGGAGGTGGACGCCCGCGCCCGCGTCGCCGAAGGTCAGCCGGCAGGTGTCGGCGCGGTAGGTCGCGATGGCGACGGCCGCGGTACGGCCCTCCGCGACATAGCGGGTGGTGACGAGCAGGACCGGGGCACCGGGGAGGCGGTCGAGCTGCCGGGCGTCGTCCGCGCGGGCGGAGCCGAGCTCCACGGACTGCTCCTGGCCCTCCAGCTCGAGCCGGCGGAGCTCGCGCAGCACGGTGCGGGCGCGGGCCGCGCCGCTGGGGGCGTCGATGGCGCTGAGGCCGGGCACGGACTCCGCCGGGATGTAGACGAGTTCGGCCGCGAGCGGCTGGCCGTGTGACATCCGGCTGCGCCGTACGACGTGCACCGGGGTGTCCTGGGCGACGCCCAGCAGCCTGGCGACGGCCGCGGGCGGCGCGGCCTCCTCGCACTCGACCGGCTCCCAGGTGTCGGTGGCGTCGTCGGCCCCGGGCCAGCTGTGCTCCGGGTCGCCGACCGCCACGCCCACCCGGGGCGGCGCGACGGTGGTGCCGACACCGCGACGACGCTGCAACCGGCCTTCCAGCTCCAGCTGTTCCAGGGCCTGCCGGAGCGTCGCGCGGGCGACACCGAAGCGGGCGGCGAGCTCGCGCTCGTTGGGCAGGATCTCGCCCACGGCGAACTCCGAGTCGAGCGCGTCGCTGAGCACGGTCTTCAGGTGCCAGTACTTCGGCTCCGGCACCGATTCGAGCTGCGTGGTCCCCACCCTGTCCTCCGCGATCGCCGAGTGTCCCCCGGGGACGGGCGTCCCCGCGAAGATATGCGCGCTTCTTTATTAAAGGTTGTTTCAGTATGTATGACTGCGACGATAGGGCGGCGTTCACCCTTGGTCAAGACCAATCCCCGGCCGTGCCGTCGTCGGCACCCGCCGGTCAGCCCCTCGCTCACGCCCACGCACGCCCACGCACGCGGGGCCTCGCCTCGGCCTCGCGCGACCGTCCACGCGCCGCCGCGTCCGCCCTCCACCGAAGCCGCCGGCGGGCGCCCCCTCACCACTCTCCCCGACCCGTGTGAACTGCGGAACAACGGAGTATGGGTTCCGGCGCCCGTGCGGGTCAGCGGGCGAGCACCACCGTGATCGAGGCGTCGGGGCAGCCCGCCCCGAGCCGCTGGAGCGCGGCCGCCTCGCCGTCGTCGACCGCCAGCCGCCAGCGGGTCTTCACCACCGTCCACTCGGTGACATACCGACAGAGGGCCTCGTCGTCCGGCGGCAGCCACTCGTCGGGGTCCTGATCGGCCTTCTTCCGGTTCTCGGAGGCCGTCACCGCCACCAGGGAGCGCGGATCGCCCAGGTCGTTGGCGTACTCCTGCCGCTCCTGCGCGCTCCAGGCGGAGGCCCCGCTGTCCCACGCCTCCGCGAGCGGCACCATGTGGTCGATGTCGAGGCCGCTCGCGTTGGTCTGGTCGACGTCGTCGTAGTAGGAGTGCCACTCCCCGCCGGTGAGCACGCACCGTCCCCCGACCGCGGGCGCCACGGTCGCCTCCTCGATCAGCACCTCGTTGCGGGTGTTGCAGCCGTCGCGGTCGGCGTCCACCCAGTGCCGGAACGCGTCGCGTGTGTACCCCGTGCGGTCCTCGTCGGCGACGGACAGCGCCGCGATCGCCTCGCGCAGCGTGGTGGTCACGGTGGCGCCCGGCGCCGCCCACGCCGGCACGGCCGAAAGGGCCAGCCCCGTACCCGCGGTGGCGACCGCGGCCCATGTGGCGATCGTGCGCTCCAGTCCCATGGCTGTCCTCTCCTCGAAGGATCAGCACAGGCGTAACCGGGTTTATAGGATTAAACGCCGATATGAGATAAAGATCGCCTGGGTGGAGCACCCTGGCCAAGGGCAGCGCGCGTCGGTCGTATCCGGCGGCCGCGACGCTTCGGCAGCCCGCCGCACCGCGCCCCTCGTGGCCTCCCTACGCTGTCGGAACCGAGAAGGAAGATCGGAAGGCCAGAGGCGGGGAAGCGGGGAGTTCATGGATCAGATCACGGTGGTCACCGGCGGGGGCCGTGGCATCGGGGCGGCCGTCGCGCTGCGGCTGGCCCGCACGGGGCACAGCATCGCCATCGGGTACGAGCGGGCCCGGGAACGGGCCGAGGAGACCGCGGCCGTGGTGCGCGCGGAAGGGGTGCGGTGCCTGACGGTCCAGGTGGACACCAGCGTCGCGGAGCAGGTCGAGGCCCTGTTCGACACGGTGAAGGCGGAGTTGGGGACGATCACGGGGCTGGTCAACAACGCCGGAATCACCGGACCGCTGGGTCGCTTCACCGACGCCTCGCCCGAGGTGATGCGCCGTGTCGTCGACGTCAACGTGACCGGCGCCCTGCTCTGTGCGCGTCGCGCGGCGCGTGAGATGTCCACCCGGCTGGGCGGCCGCGGCGGGGCCATCGTCAACATCTCCTCCGGCGCCGCGACCACCGGCAGCCCGGGTGAGTATGTGCACTACGCGGCCAGCAAGGCGGCGGTGGACGCGATGACGGTGGGGCTGTCGAAGGAGCTGGCGCAGGAGGGCATCCGGGTCAACTCGGTGCAGCCCGGCATGGTCGTCACCGAGATCCACGCCGCCATGGGCGACCCGGAGCGGCCCTGGCGAAACCCGGACCGGGTGCCGATGCGCCGGCCCGGCGAACCCGAGGAGATCGCCGGAGCGGTCGCCTGGCTGCTCTCCCCGGAGGCGTCGTACACCTCCGGCGCCGTGCTGCGGGTGGCCGGCGGCCTGTGACCCGGTCCGCGGCCACCGGCCGCGGACCACGCCGCTACTCCAGCACCCCGGCCAGCTTCTCCGGGTTGCGCACGATGTACACGCAGGCGATGGCGCCGTCCGCGACATCGAGGCTGAACGCCATGTCGGGGCGGCCGTCGACGGAGAGCACCACCGCCAACTGCCCGTTGAGCTCGGTGAGGGAGAGTTCGGCGCCCGGCATCCGCGCCGCGGCGCCGGCCAGGAAACGGCCGACGTGGTCGGCGGTCTCCAGCACCCGCAACGGCGCCTGCGCCTTGCCGCCGCCGTCGCCGATCAGGCGGACGCCGGGGGCGAGCAGCGCCAGCAGCCGGCCGAGGTCGCCCCCGGCGGCCGCGTCGATGAACTGCTCGGTGAGGGCGCGCCGCTCCGCCGGGTCCACGGAGTACCGCGGCCTGCGCTCGTCCACATGGCGCCGGGCCCGGGCGGCCAGTTGACGCACCGCCGGCTCACCGCGGTCCAGGGCGGCGGCGATCTCCCCGTACGGCAGGCCGAACGCCTCCCGCAGCACGAACACCGCGCGCTCCAGCGGCGAGAGCGACTCCATGACGACCAGCACGGCGAAGGAGACCGACTCGGCCAGCATCGCGCGCTCCGCGGTGTCCGGCACCGCCTCCCCGAAGCCGGTCACCAGCGGCTCGGGAAGCCACGGCCCCACATACGCCTCGCGCCGCGACCGCGACTGCCGCAGCCGGTCGATGGCGAGTCGGGTGGTGATCCGCACGAGGTAGCCGCGCGGTTCGCGGACCTCCGCACGGTCCGCTCCGGCCCAACGCAGCCAGGCCTCCTGGACGACGTCCTCCGCGTCGACCACGCTGCCCAGCATCCGGTACGCCACCCCGATCAGCAGGGTGCGGTGTTCCTGGAAGACCGCGGTCGGCGTCGCGGTGTCGGTGGGGTCGTCGCCCAGGTGGGCTGGGGAAGCGCTGTCGGCCGCGGTGGAGGTCACCGGCCCATCCCAGCCGACAACCCGCGCGGTGTCCAGCGCCCGCTACGCCGGAACGGCCGACGACGCGGTCACCGGCTCCTCAGTCGCCTCAGCGGCCCGCTCGGGCACCGGCGCGGCGGCCGGCTCCGAGGGCGACGCGTCGGCCAACTCCGAGGACGGCCCAGCGGCCGGCGCTGCGGCCGGCTCGGGTATCGACGCAGCCGCAGGATGACGGGCCGACACGGCGGCCGGCTCCGAGGGCGCCTCAGCGGCTGGTCGGGCGGCCCGCTCGGGGGCCTGGTCGGGGGCCCGGTCGGGGCCCTGCTTCAGGGCCCTCCCGCGGCCCGGCTCCGGGGGCGACGCGGCGGCCGACCCAGGGGCCGGCACGGCGGCCGGAGTCCGCAGGGCCGCCGGCAGCGGGAGGGCGTGCAGCACCTCCAGACGGGAGACCGCGCGGGTGAGCACCACATACAACCGGTGCAGTCCGCGGGGTTCGGCCGCGACGATCTCGGCCGGCTCCACGACGATGACATGGTCGTACTCCAGGCCCTTGGCGAGCGACGCGGGCAGCGCGGTGACGCGGCCGTCCGCATCCGACGGGCCGGCCGGGGTCCCGGTGTCGATGCCCTCGGCCCGCAGCACCTCGCGCAGCGCTTCCAGTGCGGCGTCGGCGGCGATCACGGCGATGGAGCCCTCGCGCTCCAGGGCGGCGCGCACGGCCGCCGCGACCCCGGGGGCGAGGCGGGCGGCGGGCAGCGCCGCGATGCGCAGCTCACCGTCGCCACGCGAGGAGCGGGCCGGTGGGACGTCCACGTCCAGCGCGGTCAGCAGCCGGTTGGCCAGCGCGACGACGGCGGCGGGCACCCGGAATCCCGTGGTGAGCGGCGCGACGGTGGCCTCCGGCTTGCCCATGTGAGCGAGGTGGGTCGGCCAGTCGCGGGCGGCCCAAGGGGTGGTGCCCTGCGCCAGGTCGCCCAGGACGGTGAGCGAACCGAAGCCGCTGCGGCGGGCGATGGCGCGGCACTGCATCGGGGAGAGATCCTGCGCCTCGTCGACGACCACATGGCCGTACCCGTCGGGGCGCTCGATGAGCCCCGCCACCTCGTCGATCAGCACCAGGTCGGCGGGGGCCCAGTGCGCGCTCCGGTAGGAGCGGGGCGGCCTGCGCCAGCGGATCGCGGTCTGCTCCGGTTCGGTGAGCAGTCCGTCCGCGGCCCGCGCCAGGACCGTCGGATCGGTCAGCAGGGTGGCCACCAGCTCTTCCGGGCGCACGGCGGGCCACACCTCGTCCAGAAGGGCGCCGATCGCCTTGGCCCGCCCGATGCGACGCAGCCAGGCGGCGGGCGGCGGTCCGGCGCGACGCTCGGCCTGACGCTGTATCAGCGCCACCACGCGGGAGCGCACCCGCTCGCGCCCCACGGCGTACGGCGGGGTCTGGGCGAGCACCTCGTCGACGACCTGGCGCAGCTCCTCGACGTCGAGGCGCCAGCGGTAGGAGCCGTCGGGGACGGCGAGCGGCTCGCCGGGGGCGCGCACCCTGCCGTACAGCGCTCGACGCAGCACCTCGGCCATCGCCGCGCCGTGTTTGATCCGGGCGGCGGCCGGCTCGTCGGGGGCGGAGACGGCGACGCGCTCGCGCGCGATGAGGTCCTCGACGGTGCACTGCCGGACGTCGGCCTCGCCGAGCGCCGGCAGCACCTGCGAGATGTACCGCAGGAAGGCGCGGTTGGGACCGATGACGAGCATGCCGCCGCGCTGGATGCGCTGGGGGTGGGTGTAGAGCAGATACGCGGCGCGGTGCAGGCCGACGGCGGTCTTGCCGGTTCCGGGGGCGCCCTGGACGCAGACGGAGGCGGCCAGTTCGCGCCGCACGAGGTCGTCCTGCTCGGGCTGGATGGTCGCGACGATGTCGCGCATCGGGCCGACGCGCGGGCGCTCGATCTCGGCGGCGACGATGCGGCTGGCGTCGGTGGGCCCGGGCCGCGCGCCCTCCGCCTCCGCCACGGGCGGCCGGCCGCCGAGGTGCTCGTCCTCCAGGCTGGTCAGGTCCGCGGCCTCGCCCCGACCGAGCGGGGCCCAGCCGAAGCGGCGGCGCACCGCGACGCCGTACGGCTCTCGAAGTCCCGCCTGGTAGAAGGTGCGGGAGACCGGTGCGCGCCAGTCCACGACCAGCGGCGGGGCGGCCGGGTGGGGCGCGATGCGGCGCCGGCCGATGTAGTAGCGCTGGCCCTGGTGGTCGCCCGCGGCGGGCTCGTCGACGAAGTCGAGGCGACCGAAGAAGGGCGGGCTGTCCGGCTCCTCGGCCAGCTCCTTGGCGTGGCTGCGCAGATAGCGGCCGAGGGCCTCCGCGCTGGCTCCGCTGCCGGCGACGTCCTCACCGGAGACGACCCGCTCACCGGCGGCCTCGACCATACGGGTCATGGCCGCCCGGCAGGTGTCGACGTAGGTCCGCTCCGCGCCCAGCGCGTCGTCGAGTGCGTCCGAGGTCATGCCTCATCTCCTTGTCGGCTTGCGGGTCTCGGTTCAGCGGAGGTCGGCGAGGCCGTCGCCGAGCAGCCCGAAGGCGTGCTCCGCGGCGGCCACCGCGGCCGGGTGCGCCTGAGCCGCCGTCATGCCGCCGTCGGCGACGCACCGCCAGTTGTCGAGGGCGAGGATCCGCTGGGCGGTGACGATCTGCCCGGCGGCCAGCCGCGCGGTGAGCTCGGCGTGCGCGCCGCCGGGCAGCACCTCGCGCAGCGCGCCGGCCAGCGCCTCCTCCGAACGGGTCGTGTACGCGTGGAGGCGGGCGACCAGGCTTGGCGTGGAGTACAGCAGCTGATGGAACGCCAGCACCTGGGGGTGGTCGCAGAGACCGGTGACGGGGTCGCGGGCGTCGAGGGCCGCGAGGAAGTGTCGGCGCAGCGCGTCCAGCGGCGCCTCTCCGGCCGGCCGCCCCCGCACCACCCGGGCGGCCTCGTCTTCGTGATCGGCGAAGCGGTGCAGCACCAGGTCCTCTTTGCTGGGGAAGTACCGGAAGAGCGTGGGCTTGGAGACCTCGGCGGCCGCCGCCACCTCGGCCACGGACACATGGTCGTAGCCCGCGTCGAGGAAGAGGGTGATCGCTGTGTCGGAGATCGTCTCGATCGTTCGCCGGCGCTTGCGCTCGCGCAGACCGGGCTGAGGCTTCGTCATGCGACAACGGTACGCCCATTTTCGTTATCCGGTCAATGTTTTTACTCGGTTACAAAAATCCGACGCGTGCGGGCGTTCATCGAATGTTCGACCGCGGGGCATCTCGTACCGATAGCAACGTGCCCACGAACGACGGAAGGATCTTCATGGCTATCGGACCGGAATCCGGGAGAGCGGTCGACCGGCGGGCGGTGCTGCGGGGCTCCGCCGCCGCGTCCGCGGCGATGGCGCTGCCGACGGCGGCGCTGACGGGACTCGGCGCCGCCCCCGCGCAGGCGCTGTCCGGGCGGCCGCGTGCCGGCTGGGGTGTCCAGGTGGGCGACGTCACCACCTCCTCGGGCCTGGTGTGGGTGCGCTCCGACCGCCTGGCCCGCATGGTCGTGGAGACCTCCGCGACCGGGTCCTTCGCCCGCCCGCGGCGCTGGCGCGGCCCGCTGCTGGGCCCCGGCACGGACTTCACCGGCACCACGGCGCTGCGCGGGCTGACCCCGGGCGCCCAGGTCCACTACCGGGTGCTGCTCGCCGACCCGGACGATCCCCGACGCACCGGCGAGCCGGTGTACGGCACCTTCCGCACCGCGCCCGCGGGGCGTCGGCACGGGGTGCGCTTCGTGTGGTCGGGAGACCTGGCGGGGCAGGGCTGGGGCATCAATCCGGACCTGGGCGGCTACCGCGTCTTCGAGGAGATGCGCCGGCTGGACCCCGACTTCTTCCTGTGCAGCGGCGACAACGTCTACGCCGACGGGCCGATCGCGGCGACCGTCGCCCTGCCGGACGGCACCACCTGGCGCAACATCACCACCGAGGAGAAGTCCAAGGTCGCCGAGACCCTGGACGAGTACCGCGGCAACTTCCGCTACAACCTGTTGGACGCCAACCTCCGCGCCTTCAACGCCCAGGTGCCCTCGATCGTGCAGTGGGACGACCACGAGGTCGTCAACAACTGGTATCCGGGCGAGATCCTCACCGATCCGCGCTACACCGAGAAGCGGGTGGACGTGCTGGCCGCGCGGGCCCGCCGTGCCTTCAGCGAGTACTTCCCCGTCCCCTCGCTCCGCCCGGACCGCCATGGCCGGATGTACCGGGTGGTGCGGCACGGCCCGCTGCTGGACGTGTTCGCCCTGGACATGCGCACCCACCGCAACGCCAACTCGCCGGGCCGACAGTCCGAGGACGCCCAGGGCATCCTGGGTGCCGAGCAGTCGGCCTGGCTCAAGCGGGAGCTGTCGCGCTCCCGCGCGGTGTGGAAGGTGATCGCCTCCGACATGCCGCTGGGCCTGGTGGTGACGGACGGCCCGACGGACGTCGAGGCGGTCGCGCAGGGCGACCCGGGCGCCCCGCTCGGCCGGGAGCTCCAGATCGCCGAGGTGCTGCGGCACATCAAGCACCGGCGGATCACCGGCACGGTATGGCTCACCGCCGACGTCCACTACACCTCCGCCCAGCACTACGACCCCGCGCGGGCGGCGTTCCAGGACTTCGCGCCCTTCTGGGAGTTCGTCACCGGGCCGCTGAACGCCGGCTCGTTCCCCGCGGTGAAGCTGGACCGGACCTTCGGCCCCGAGCAGCCCTTCGTCAAGGCGCCGGACCGGGCCAACGTCTCCCCCGCCGAGGGCTTCCAGTTCTACGGCGAGGTGGAGATCGACGGCGACAGCGGCGAGCTGACGGTCCGCCTGCGCGAGGTGGGCGGCGGGGTACTCTTCCGCAAGGTGCTCCAGCCCGGCCGGGTCGGCCAGTAGGGCAAGCCCGCGCGGCCGCGGCGAAGCGGGATGTGGTTGACGAGCGTACGAAACCGGGCGTTAGGGGCGTAGGAGCCTCTTTTACTCACCGGACACAGAGCGTTCGTGATCACGCAACACCGCTCGGCGAGGGTGTGGGCATGACTCATGTGACTCCCGCGCACTCCCGTCGCCACCACCACTGGCGGCGTGATCTCGTCGAGCTCGCCGCCCTCTTCACGGCGGTGGCGGTCGCCGACACGATCGCCAACACCATCGCACACGGCCCCGACGGTCGGGCGCTGCTCCTGCTGTCGGCCGTGACCCTGCTGGCCACCGCCGGGTTCCACACCTGGTGGGCCCGGCGGCACAGCCATGCGCCGCCGGGCCTCGCGACATCCGCGCCCGATACCGCCGCCGGGGCCCACGCCCCGGCCCCCGCGGCCGTACCGGGCACCGAGAGCGGCACCGCGGTCTGGCGGATGCGGACGACCGTACGGGACGAGCCGGGCAGCCTCGCCACGCTGTGTGGTGCGCTCGCCCGGCACGGCGTCGACATCCTGACCCTCCAGGCCCATCCGCTGGCCGACGGGACGGTGGACGAGTTCCTGCTGCGCGCCCCCGGTGCCCTGTCGCCGGCCGAGCTGACGCGTGCCGTCACGGCCGGCGGCGGCAGCTCCACCTGGGTCGAGCGGGCCGACGCCCATGACCTGGTCGACACCCCGACCCGCGTGCTGAACCTGGCCACCCGCACCGCGCTGGACGCCGCCGAGCTCCCACTGGCGCTGCGTCAGCTGCTCGGTCGCTGCACCATCCGCACGCTCCCCGCCGCCTCGCTGGCCGGACGGCCGCTGGCCGAACCGCTGCCGGTCGAGGGCGTGCTGGAGGAGACCGTGATGCGGTTGCGCGACCCCGCGGGCGGCGCGCTCACCATCGAGCGACCGTACCTGCCCTTCACCCCGACCGAGTTCGCCCGCGCCCGCGCGCTGGTCGAGCTGGACGCGCGACTCGGCCCCCGCGTGCCGCCTCGGCACGATGTGTTGACGCTGCCCGAGGGGAACGAGATCACCGTGCGCCGCGCGGGCCCCGGCGACCTCGCGGCCGCCCGCGCGATGCACGAGCGTTGCTCGACCGCCACCCTGGAGCAGCGCTACCACGGCCCGGTGGGCGACGCGGACCGCTATCTGAACCATCTGCTGAGCCCGCGCCACGGCCGCACCCTGGCCGCCTACACCGCCTCCGGGCGGCTGACCGCCCTCGGCCATCTGCTCTGGGACGGGGACGAGACCGAGGTCGCGCTGCTGGTCGAGGACGCGTGGCAGCGCCGCGGCATCGGCTCCGAGCTGCTGCGGCGGCTGGTGGCCATGGCCGCGGAGACCGAGTGCGCGAGCGTCTACGCGGTCACCCGCTCGGCCAACACCGGCATGGTGGCGACCATGCGCGGCCTGGGGCTTCCCCTGGACTACCAGATCGAGGGGGGCACCCTCGTCATCACCGCCCGGATCGCCGCGACCCCGGCGCCCGCGCCGGCTCCCGTGTCCCCGCCGCGCGGGCACCGGCCGTAGCCGCGCCGACCGAACACCGCGCCGACCGCGGCCGGGAACTCCGAAGCCGCGCGGGGCGGCGCCGGGCGACACCGGCGCCGCCCCGCGCGGCGTCCGACGCCCGCTCACCGGACACCTCGCCGCCGACACGACCGGAGGACCCGTCAGGTGTGCCGACCGTCCCCCGCGGCACCCGTCCGCCCCGTCGGCCACGCATGTCCCGGTGGTGATGACGCGGCGGCCCCGGCCGTACGAGGATGACCACATGTCCGATATCAAGAACGCTCCGCTGCCCCGTCAGGTCGCCGACGCCTATGTCGACGCCCTCGTCGAACTCGACCCGATCACCGGCACCTACCTCGGGGTTCCCGAGAGCTCGCGGCGGCTGCCCGACTACTCCCCCGCGGGCCAGGAGGCCCTCGCCGAGCTGGCGCGCGCCACGCTGGACCGGCTGGCCGAGGCCGAGGCGCGACCGGGGGCGGACAGCGACGCCGAGCGGCGCTGCGCGCGGCTGCTGCGCGAGCGGCTCACCGCCGAACTGGCCGTCCACGAGGCGCGCGAGCCGCTCCGCGCGGTCAGCAATCTGCACTCCCCGCTGCACTCGGTGCGGTCCATCTTCACGGTGACCCCGACCGACACCGAAGAGGACTGGGCGGCCATCGCGGAGCGGCTGCGCGCCGTGCCGGCCGCGCTGGCGGGTTATCGGGCCTCCCTCGCCGAGGGCCTGGAGCGGGGACTGCCGGCCGGGCCGCGGCAGGTGTCCACCGTCATCGGCCAGTTGGCGGAGTGGATCGGCACCGAGCGCGGCTGGTTCGCCGACTTCGTGGCCCCCGGCCCCGAGGCGCTGCGCACCGAGCTGGACGCGGCGGCGAAGGTGGCCACGGCCGCGCTGGTGGAGATCCGGGACTGGCTGCGCGACGTGTACGGGCCGGGGATCGAGGGGGCTCCGGAGGTCGTCGGCCGCGAGCGGTACGCCCGCTGGGCCCGCCTGTGGAACGGCACCGACATGGACCTGGACGAGGCGTACGCGTACGGCTGGGCCGAATACCACCGCATCCACGCCGAGATGCGCGCCGAGGCGGAGAAGATCCTGCCCGGCGCCACGCCGTGGGAGGCGCTGCGCCACCTGGACGAGCACGGCGAGGCCATCGAGGGCGTCGAGGAGACGCGGGTGTGGCTGCAGAACCTCATGGACGAGGCCATCGAGCAGCTCGACGGCACGCACTTCGAGCTCGCGGAGCGGGTGAAGCGTGTCGAGTCGATGATCGCCCCGCCGGGCTCCGCCGCGGCGCCGTACTACACCCAGCCGTCCGAGGACTTCTCGCGACCCGGGCGGACCTGGCTGCCCACCATGGGCGAGACCCGCTTTCCCGTCTACGACCTGGTCTCCACCTGGTACCACGAGGGCGTTCCGGGCCACCACCTCCAGCTGGCGCAGTGGACCCATGTCGCCGATCAGCTCTCCCGCTACCAGGCGACCGTCGGCATGGTCAGCGCCAACGCCGAGGGCTGGGCGCTCTACGCGGAGCGGCTCATGGACGAGCTGGGCTACCTCACCGACGCCGAGCGGCGGCTGGGTTACCTCGACGCCCAGATGATGCGCGCGGTGCGCGTGATCATCGACATCGGCATGCACCTGGAGCTGGAGATCCCGGCCGACTCGCCGTACCACCCGGGTGAGCGGTGGACGCCGGAGCTGGCGCAGGAGTTCTTCGGGGCGCACAGCGGCCGCCCGGCGGACTTCGTGGAGAGCGAGCTGGTCCGCTACCTCGGCATGCCCGGGCAGGCCATCGGCTACAAGCTGGGTGAGCGCGCCTGGCTGGCGGGGCGGGAGGCGGCCCGCCAGCGACACGGCGACGCCTTCGACGCCAAGAAGTGGCACATGGCCGCCCTCTCGCAGGGCTCGCTGGGCCTGGACGACCTGGTGGCGGAGCTGTCGGCACTCTGACCGCCTGACCGCGCGGGGCGGGCCGCGGTCGCGACCGAGAGGCAACGACTCCAGCCCCTCCGCGCAGGGTGGACCCGAGGCCACCGGCCCTCCGCGCGGGGGCACACCCGAGACCACCGGCCCTCCGCGCGGGGCGGACCCGGGGCCACCCGCCTACGGGCTCCTCCGCGCGGGCGGGCCCGCGGGAAACCGGCTTCGGAGCCCCTCCGCGCGGGGCGGAATGCCTACCGGCTCCTCCGCGCGGGGCGGGCGACCGCGGGGCCGCCGGCTCAACCCCGGAAGCTCCGCGGCGCCGATCTCTGCCCCTGTATCCGTCCGAGCCCCTGTCTCCGCCCCGAGCTATATGCGCCAGCCGCGGATGCGGTCGGCGCACTCGTACACGTCGACCCGGTACTCCTTGATGTCGCGCGTCAGGTCGACGATCGCGCCGTACGGCGGGTCTATGCCCTCGCCCGCCGCGGCCATGTAGGCGACCACGACCATGCAGGCGTAGAGGCTGCTCCGCGCGGGCAGCGGTTGCAGCCGCACCAGGGTGTGCATCAGCGCGGCGGCGCGCCAGGCGGCGTCCGGTTCGTGGTCGAACTTCGCCACGTCGAAGGCGTGCCGGGAGACGGCCGCGGCCAGCGCCGTGTAGTCGTGCACGGCGGGCTCTTCGTAAAGCTTCTGCTCCTGTACGCCCAGGAGCCAGGGGATGTCGATATGGAGGGCCATCAGGCGGCCGCGCCACGGTCCGCGGGCGGGGGCACTTCCTCGGGGAAGGCCGCGTCGAACTCCTCGATGTGCTCGTTCCAGAACTTCACCGCGTGCTGGACGAAGATGCGCCGCTGCTGTTCACGGACGGAGAGATCGTGCACGTATGCCTTGATGCTCTTGCCGTCCGCGGCCGCGGCCTCGCGGATGGCCGCGAGTTCCTCGTCGGTGAACTCGATGTTCAGTGCTGGCATACCGGCCACGGTACCGGATCGGTACCGGGGCCGGGGGCGCCGTGATGGATCCCGCCGACGGCCCGCGGGCGACCCGCCTCAGCCCAGGACGAGCTTGCGGCGGACCGCCGAGCCGGCGCGGTCCTTCACCACCTCCAGCTGGGCGGGGATACGGCGGCGGAGGTCGGCGACATGGCTGACGATGCCCACCGCGCGGTCCCGCTCGCGGAGCGAGTCGAGCACGTCGAGGACCTCGTCCAGGGTCTGCTCGTCCAGACTGCCGAAGCCCTCGTCGATGAAGAGCGTGTCGAGGCGGGCGCCGCCGGCCTCGTCGGTGACGACGTCGGCGAGGCCGAGCGCCAGCGCGAGAGACGCGAAGAAGGTCTCGCCGCCGGAGAGGGTGGCGGTGTCCCGCTCGCGACCGGTCCAGGAGTCGATGACGTGCAGGCCGAGGCCGGCGCGGCGGGTCCCGGTGCGCTCGTCGGAGTGGACGAGGGTGTAGCGCCCGGAGGACATGTACTGGAGGCGGGCGCTGGCTGCCGCGGCGACCTGCTCCAGCCGGGCGGCCAGCACATACGACTCCAGTCGCATCTTGCGCTCGTTGTCGGCCGAGGTGCCGGCGGCCAGGGCGGCCAGCCGGGCGACCCGGTCGTACTCCGCGCGGAGCGGGGCGAGCCGCCGCGCGTCGGTCGCGGCCTGCTCGGAGAGCCGGTCGAGATCGGCGCGGCGGGTGCGGGCCGCGTCGTCGGCGGCGGAGGCCGCCCGCAGCCGCAAGGTGGCGTCCTCCAGCGCTGCCTGCGCGGTGTCCAGGGCGGCCGGCGGCGCCTGGGCCGCCGCCGCGAGCTGCGGGTCGTCCAGTTCGGCGGCGACGGCGGCCGACTCGCTGTGCCACCGGTCGAGGTGGTCCTGGAGCGCGCGCTGCCGGTGGTCGGGCAGCACCGCGTCGGCCGCGCGCTGCGGGGTGTCGAAGCCGGCCCGATAGGCGGCGTCGGCGAGCCGCGCGTCGGAGTCCTTGAGCCGCAGCGCGGCCGACTCCGTGGCGCGCGCCGCGTCCGCGGCGCCGGCGAGGAGTGCCACCCGGCGCTCCAGCTCCCGGGCGTGGTCGGCCACGCTGGCGGCGGCGCCCCGGGCCTGCGCGACCTGGTCCTCCAGATCGGCCCGCTCGCGGGCCAGCACGTCGCGCCGGGAGGCGCGGGCGGCGGCGCCGCGCTCGGCGTCCCGCAACTGCTCGAGCCGACGGCCGTGCTCCGCCTCGGCGTGGTCGAGGGCCTCGCGAGCGGCGTGCGCGTCGGCTCCGGCCTCCCGCGCGGTGGCGAAGGCGGCGCGCAGCTCTTCGAGGGCGTGGGCGAGTTCAGCGGTGGGGGTGTCGGCGGCCTCCGCGCGGGCGGCGGCCATCGCCTCGCGCAGCTCGCGCAGCCGCTCCTCGGCCGCCTTGCGGGCGGCGTCGGCGCGCTCGGAGTCGGCCAGCGCGGCCTCCTCGGCGGCACGGTCGACATGATCTTCGGCCGTGCGGGCCGGCCGGGGGTGGTCCGCGGAGCCGCAGACGGCGCAGGGCTCCCCGGGGAGCAGCCCGCCCGCGAGTTCGGCGGCGATCCCGCGCAGTCGGCGCTCCTTGAGGTCCAGCCAGCGCTCCCGCGCGGTGGCGGCCTCCCGGCGGGCGCGCAGCGAACCGTCCTCGGCCGCGTCCACCTCGGCTTCCAGCGCGTCCCGCCGCAGGGCCGCCGCCAGCTGTCGCTCGGCGGTGCCCAGCTGGGCGCCGAGCTGCTCGGCCTGGACGGCGGCGGCCTGGGCGACCTCGACACGGCGCTGGTGGGCCAGGCGGGCGGACTCCCAGCCGGCCAGCCAGTCGGCGGCCTCCTGGGCGGCTTCCTCGTCGGCGCGGGCCTCCCGGTCCAGCTCCGCGGCCTCCACGGCGATCTCGGCGGCGCGTCGCTCCGCCCGGCGCGCGACGGCCAGCCGACCGAGCTCCTCACGCAGCTGCCGCTCCATGGTGGTGAGCTGCTCGGCGGGGGCGTCGGCGAGCCGCGGCGGCAGGAGGTCGCGGGCGGCGTGCTCGGCGGCGGCGGCCGCCTGGTGGTCGCGCTCGGTGCCGGCGTGCAGCTCCAGGGCCGGGGCGACGGACTCGGCCGCACGCGCCCGCTCCAGCCGGGCCCGGACCTGGTCCACCTCGGCCCGGTGCGCGTCGAGTTCGGCGGCGCGACGGCGGGCCTCCGCGTGCCGGCGCTGGAGCCGGTCCAGCTCCCGTACGGCCTCCAGTGCGGCGGCCGCTCGGTCATGGGCGGTCTCGGCGGTGCGCACCGCCGCGGCGGCGATGTCCGTGCGCTCGCGCGCGCCGCTGCGGGCGATGGCGGCCCATTCCAGTACGGCGGCGGCGAACCCGGGCTCACCGGGGGCAGGCGCGGTCCGCTCCACGGCGCTCGCGGCACGCGCCGCGCGGGCCGTCGGCCGCTCCGCGCGGGAGCGGGCGCGGGACCCGGTGCGCTGGCCGGGGACGGCCGGCGGCGCGCCGCCCGCGTCGAGGAGCGTGAGGCCGCGCAGGTCGGCGCTGTCCCCGGCGGCCTGCGCCATCCGGTGGGCGAGCGCGAGCAGCCGCTCGTCGCCGCCGACGACCCGCTGCTGCGCGGTGCGCCGGGCCTCGGCCAGGTGGTCCTCCACGGCGGCGAAGCGGCCGGTGTCGAAGAGTCGGCCCAGCAGCTTGCCGCGCGCCTCGGCGTCCGCGCGCAGAAAGCGCGCGAAGTCGCCCTGGGGCAACAGCACCACCTGGCAGAACTGCTCCCTGTTCATGCCCAGCAGCTGCTCGATCTCCAGGCCGATCTCCTGGTGGGAGCGGCTGAGCCCGACCCACTCGCCGTCCGCGGAGCGTTCCCGCAGCTCGCTGTGGGCGCGCTGGGTGGTGAAGCCGTCGGCGCCCTTGGTGGACTTCCGGGACCTCTTGGGGCGGGGCTGCTGGGGCCTGCGGGTGATCTCCAGCCGGCGGCCGCCGACGGTCAGCTCGAGGACCACCTCGGTGAGGGTGTACGGGTCCGCGTGGTCGCTGCGCAGGGTCAGCCCGGCGCCCTGCCGGGCGCCGGGCACCCCGCCGTAGAGCCCGAAGCAGACCGCGTCCAGCACGGAGGTCTTGCCCGCCCCGGTGGGGCCGTGCAGCAGGAAGAGCCCGGCGGCGGCGAGCTCGTCGAAGTCGATCTCCTCGGTGCCGCCGAACGGCCCGAAGGCGGTGACGGACATCCGGTGCAGCCTCATCGGGTGCCCTCCCGCAGCGTCTCCGCGGTGCGCACCGCGTCCAGGGCGCCGGTCAACACGGCGCGCTCGGCGGCGTCCGGGCCCTGGCCGCCGCGCACATGCGCCACGAAGTCCTCGGCGATCTGCTGGTCGGTGCGGCCGCGCAGCCGCCGCGCGTAGGAGCCGGCGGTCTCCTCGGGCGGCCGCTCCGGGTCGAAGGCGATGCTCACCGCGTGCGGGAAGCGGGCGGCGAGCCGGGCCATCGGCTCGTGCGGCCGGACCGGGTCGGTGAGGGTGGCCTCCACCCACGCCTCACGGTGCTCCTCCAGCTCCGGGTCGACGAGCAGCTCCTCCAGCCTCCCGCGCAGCCGGGCGAGCGGCCGGGGCACCGGACAGTCGACGCGCTCCGCGGCGACCGCCCCGTCCGCGCCCAGGTCGACCAGCCACATGGTCTTGCGGTGCGTCGCCTCGGAGAAGGAGTAGGCGAGCGGGGAGCCGGAGTAGCGCACCCGCTCGGTGATCGCCTGGCAGCCGTGCAGATGGCCGAGGGCGACGTAGTCGACGCCGTCGAAGACCTCCGCCGGGACGGAGGCCACACCGCCCACGGTGATGTCCCGCTCGCTGTCGCTGGGGGCGCCGCCGACGACGAAGGCGTGCGCCAGCACGACGGACCGGGTGCCGGCCGGCCGCTCGGCGAGGTCGGCGCGCACCCGCTCCATGGCGGCGCCCAGCACCGCGGCGTGGCTGCTCCGCGCGGCCCCCAGCTTCTGCCGCACCAGCGCCGGCTCCAGGTAGGGCAGCCCGTAGAAGGCGACCTCTCCGTGCGCGTCGCGCAGCAGCACCGGCGTGCCGCACTCCACGGGGTCGGTGCGCAGATGGATGCCGGCCCGCTCGATCAGCCCGGCGCCGACGCCCAGGCGGCGGGCCGAGTCGTGGTTTCCGGAGATCAACACCGTGGGCACGCCCAGGCGCGCCAGCCGGTGCAGCGCGTCGTCGAAGAGCTCCACCGCCGCGAGCGGCGGCACCGCGCGGTCGTACACGTCGCCCGCGACGAGCACCGCGTCCACGCCTCGCTCACGCACCGTGGCCACGAGGTGGTCGACGAACTCCCGCTGGGCCTCCAGCAGGCCGATCCGGTGGAACGACCTCCCCAGGTGCCAGTCGGAGGTATGCAGAATCCTCACAGCACCCCTCCGACCTGCATCTTCATCGCTCCTCCGGCTCCCCGACCGACACGGAGCCAGCATGGGCGCCGCTGTCAGCACCGCACCACGTTAGCGTCGACCGGCACCGTGTCCCTCACCGACCTCGGTTTTGTCACGACGGTCGCCGTGTCGGGTCGAAGCCCAACTCGTGCGGATCGGCGAGGACTTCCACCGCGCCACGGTGCCGGCCGGAGGCTGTCGCCGAACGACGAGACGATCAGCCCGGACCGGCCGAACCCTCTCGTGCGCGGGCGCCGAGGATCCCGGCGGTGAAGCTCGCCAGCCGCCTCCGCAGCTCCTCGCGCGGAACGCGCTTCTCGCCGGCCAGGTGTTCGACGAGATCGGCTCGGGTGGCGGCGAGCAGGGCGTGGGCGGTGAAGTCGCTGTCGGGCAGCCCGGGAATGCGTTCCAGCATGCCCCGGAGCAGCGCGTGCCATCGCTCGTAGTGCTCCGTGCGGTAGGGGCTGTCGCTGCCCGCCTGCTCCAGCGCCAGCGCGAGGTGGCGGTTGTCGAGCTTGAAGCAGAGAACGGCGTCGAGCAGGGCCGGTACGCGCTGGAGCGGCGGGGTCGCGGGCCCCAGCGGGGGCGGCCCCGCCTCGACGGCGTCCCTGACGGGTTCGAGTCGTGCCGCGTACAGCGCGTGGATCAACCCGGTGCGATCGCCGAAGGCGCGGAAGAGCGTGCCCTTGCCGACGCCGGCCGCCGCCGCGATGTCGGCCATGGTGACGTCCTGGGGGCTCTGGCACTCGGCGAAGAGCGTGTCGGCGGCCGCGAGGACGGCCACCCGGTTGCGCGCCGCGTCCTTGCGTGGCTTGCGCTCGGTCATCGGCTGGCGCTCGGTCATCGGCTTCCTCCCGTTCATCTGCTTCCCCCCGTTGCGATCCGGACCCGCGGTCCGTATCGTCCACAAAGCGGACCGTGGGTCCGCATCATATCCGGGACGGAGACACTCATGCCCGCACACGCCTCGCCGGCAGATCTGTACCGGCACAGCCTGCGCCTCTTGCTGGAAAAGGACATCCCCGCCTGGGTCGGCCTGTGGGCCGAGCACGGTGTCATGGAGTTCCCCTTCGCTCCCCCGGGCTGGCCAGAGCGCCTGGAGGGCCGCGCGGCCATCGCCGACTACATGCGCCCCTACCCCGACCACATCGACCTGCGCGACTTCCCCGACCTGCGGATTCACCAGACCACCGACCCGGGGACCATCGTGGTCGAGACGCGCGGCGTGGGCCGCATGGTGGAGACCGGCGAGCCCTTCGACATGACCTACGTCGCTGTCGTGTCCGTCGAGGACGGACGCCTCACCTCCTACCGCGACTACTGGAACCCCCTCGCCGTCCCCGCGCCCGCCGCGGACTTCGCCAGGAGCAACGCCCGATGACCGCCTCCACCGGCACCACGCTCGTCATCGGCGCCACCGGCACCACCGGCAGCCGGACCGCCGCGCGGCTCGTCGCCGCCGGCCATCACGTCAAGGCCGCCAGCCGCCGTGCCACACCGCTCCCGGGCACCGAGCCGGTCCGCTTCGACTGGTACGACCCCGCCACCTTCAGCGACGCCCTCACCGGAGCCGACCGCGTCTCGCTCGTCCCGCCGCCGGGCGATCCGGACCCGGCCGCCGTCATGCTGCCCTTCCTTCGGCAGGCCCGCGCCGCGGGTGTGCACCGCGCGGTGCTCCTGAGCTCCTCGGCCATCCCCTCGGGCGGCCCCGCCGTGGGGGCGGTACACCAGGCCCTGCCCGACCTGTTCGACCAGTGGGCCGTCCTGCGGCCCTCGTGGTTCATGCAGAACTTCATGGGCACGCACGCCCACGCCCTCAGCATCCGCGACGAGGGCGTCATCCTGACCGCGACCGGGAGCGGCCGGGTCGGATTCGTCGACGCCGACGACATCGCCGCCGTGGCCGTCCACGCCCTGACCGACGACCTCGCGCCCAACACCGACCTGGTCCTCACAGGGCCCGAGGCGCTCCGCCACGACGACATCGCCGCGATCGTCACACAGGTCACCGGCCGCCCCGTGGTCCACCGCAACCTGACCTACGAGGCCCTGTGCGACCGCCTGGCCGCGGCGATACCGCTGGAGTTCGCCACGATGCTGGCCGACATGGACCGCGCCATCGCCGAAGGAGCCGAGGACCGCACCACCGACACCGTCCGACGCCTCACCGGCCGCCCGCCGAACAGCTTCCGGACGGTCGTCGAAAGGGAGCTGGCGTCCGGCGCGTGACGCGCCCGGACACCGCGCCCGGGTCCGGACCGCGGGGACGTCCCGCTCGTCGGGGCCGCGGGACGCCGAGGCGCCGGCTCAGGCGTCCCCGTACGCCTCGCCGCCCAGCTCCAGGGTGGCCGTGCCGGCGGTGGTGTCGGCCAGCCAGCCGCGGAAGGCGTCGAGGTCCGCCTCGGGCAGCCCGACCTCGATGGTGACGGCCTCCGCGTAGCGCACCTCGCGCACCGCGCGGCCGGTGGCCCTCAGGTCGTTCTCCAGCTTGCCGGCCCGCTGGTGGTCGACGGTGACGGTGGCCAGCCGGAACCGCTGTCGGGTGATCGTGCCCAGGGTGTCCAGCGCCTCGCCTACGGCGCCGCCATAGGCGCGGATCAGCCCGCCGGCGCCCAGCTTGACCCCACCGTAGTAGCGGGTGACCACGGCGACGACGTAGCGGACCTCGCGGCGCAGCAGCATCTGGAGCATCGGCACTCCGGCGGTGCCGCCCGGCTCGCCGTCGTCGCTGGCCTTCTGGACGCCGCCGTCGGCGCCGATGACGTACGCGAAGCAGTTGTGGGTGGCGGTGGGGTGCTCGGCGCGGACCCGCCGCACGAACTCCTGCGCCTCCTGCTCGGTCGCGGCGGGCGCGAGCGCACAGATGAAGCGGGACTTGTTGATCTCGATCTCGTGCACGCCCGCGCGCGGGACCGTCTGGTACTGCTCCTGCATCAGGCCACCCTACGTGCCGGAGGCCGGAACTCCGGATCCGGTCGCCCGGTGGGGGAATGGTCCGGGCGGGGCCCCGGTTGAGCTGGTCATGTACGGAGACCCAGCAACGATCCGCGAGATCCTCCAGAACACCGGCGACACCTGGGCGGTGGTCGGCCTCTCCACCAACCAGCGGCGGGCCGCCTACGGCGTGGCCGGTGTGCTCCAGCGCCACGGCAAGCGCATCGTGCCGGTGCACCCCACGGCGGAGACCGTGCACGGCGAGCGGGGGTACCGCTCGTTGCAGGAGATCCCCTTTCCCATTGACGTGGTCGACGTGTTCGTCAACAGCGACCTGGCGGGTGCGGTGGCCGACGAGGCGGTGGCGATCGGCGCCAAGGCGGTGTGGTTCCAGCTCGGGGTGGTCGACGAGGAGGCGTGGCACCGCACCCGGGACGCCGGGCTGGCCATGGTGATGGACCGATGCCCGGCGATCGAGCTGCCGCGCCTGGGCTGAGCCGCGACGGCCGGCGCGGGGGATGCGCTAGCGTCGGTCCATGATCCCCATACGAGCCGCGCTGCCCGCCGACGCCGCCGAACTGGTCCGTCTGCGCCGGCTGATGTTCGCGGAGATGAACGGGCGGGACGAGCCCGGCGCTTGGGAGCGATCGGCCCGAGAGATCGCGTTCCGCCAGCTGTCGGAGGACGGCCCGTGTCTCGGCGGGTTCGTGGTGGAGGGCGACCCGCGCGACGGCGGCGCCCACCTGGCCGCCTGCGCGATCGGCCGGGTGGAGCAGCGGCTGCCCGCGCCCGGCCATCCGACCGGGCGGTTCGCCTTCGTCTTCACGGTCTGCACCGATCCTCGCTATCGGGGCCTCGGCTACGCGCGGGCGACGACCAAGGCCCTGCTGGACTGGTTCGCGGGCCACGGTGTCACCCGCGTCGACCTGCACGCCTCGGAGGAGTCGGAGCGGCTCTACCGGAGCCTCGGCTTCGCGGAGCATTCCATCGCGCTGTCACTGGACCTCACCCGGCGCGGGCTGGAGCGGGCGGGCTGACGCCGGCGGGAGCCGAGGCGGGGCCGGAGCCGAGGCGGGGCCGAGGCGGGGCCGAGGCGGGGCCGGAGCCGAGGCGGGGCCGAGGCGGGGCCGAGGCGGGGCCGAGGCGGGGCCGGAGCCGAGGCGGGAGGGGGCGGGGCGGAAGCCGAGGCGGGGTGGGAGCGAGGCGGGGCAGTGGCCCCGCCCGTCAGGCCGCCAGACCCTCCAGCACCGTGGCGCCGGGGAGTTCGGCGAGCGCCTTGCCCGGCACGATGATCTTGCCGCGCCGACTGCCGCTGCCGATCAGGACGTACGGCGCGTCGGCGACCGCCGCGTCCACCAGCAGCGGCCAGTCGGCGGGCAGGCCGATGGGGGTGATGCCGCCGAACTCCATGCCGGTCTCCCCCGTCGCGGTCTCCATGGGCGCGAACGACGCCTTGCGCGCGCCGAAGTGACGACGCACCACGCCGTTGACGTCCGCCCGGGTGTGGGCGAGGACCAGGCAGGCGGCGAGTGTCACCTCCCCGCCCCGCTTGGCGGCGACCACGACGCAGTTGGCGGACTGCTCCAGCAGCCAGGAGCCGTAGTTGGCCACGAGGACGGCGGTGTCGGCCTTGTCCGGGTCGGTGTCGACGTACCGCACCTCGGTCACCGGGACACCGCCGCTCCAGCCACGGAGCGCCTCCGCGACGGGGGCGGTGAGCAGGTCGAGGCAGTCGATGGCGGGCCGGACGTCGGTGAAGGCTTCCATGGGCGTTCTCATGGCCGCCAAGCTACCGGCCGCGGCCCGGGGCGCGGAGTGCCGTCTCAGGGTGCGGGAGCCGCCGCGCGGGCCGAGGCGCACGTGACGCCGGCCGTACGGCGCCGTCGCGCGGGGCGGTAGCGGTACGGCGCCGTCACGCGGGGCGGGCGGCCGTACAGCGCCGTCACGCTGGGCAGACGGCCGTACAGCGCCGTCACGCTGGGCAGACGGCCGTACAGCGCCATCGCGCTGGGCAGACGGCTGTACGACGCCATCGCGCTGGGCAGACGGCTGTACGACGCCGTCGCGCGGGGCGGTAGCGGTACAGCGCCATCGCGCTGGGCAGACGGCCGTACGGCACCATCGCGCGGGCGTCCATCGGTGCCGCCGCCCACCGAGGCGTGCGCGCGACCGCGCGGGCCCGGTTCGGCGCCCGGCCCGACCGAGCCTGGGGCCGAGTCCCCGACCGCGCGTTGGGCCGACTTCCGCCCGCGCGTTGGGCCGGGGTCCCAGCCGCGTATGGGGCCAGGGTCCTGCCCGCGCGGGGCGCCCGCCTCAGCACGCGGTGACGGCGGCCCACCCAGCGGCCCGCACCGAGGATGAGCCCCCGCCGCGCCTCAGCGGTCGCCGGCGGGGACGCCGTCTCCCCGCGCGGGTGCGGTGGGGCGCGGGCCGGTGCCGACGTCCCCGAAGGCCGCGGCCTCGCCGGACTCCTCCAGCTCGGCGAGCGCCAGCAGCTGGTCGGCGGTCATCCCGGCCGGGATCGGCACCGGCGGCGGGGTGCGCAGCGGCGGCTGCCAGCCCGCCTCCGGGTCCCAGCGGCGCACGATCTTGGCGGGCGCGCCGGCGACGACCGCGTGGTCGGGGATCTCTCCGCGCACGATCGCGCCCGCCGCGACAACGACGTTGCGGCCCAGCCGGGCGCCGGGCAGTATCACCGCCCCCGCGCCCAACCAGCTGCCGGTGCCGATGCTGACGGGGGCGCTGCGCGGCCACTGTCTGCCGATGGGCTGGGTGGGGTCGTCGTAGGAGTGATTGTCGGAGGTCACGTAGACGTAGGGGCCGCAGTAGACGTCGTTGGCGATGACCACCTCCTGGGACGCCACGACATGGCTGCCGCGCCCGAGGACGACGCCGTCGCCTATCCGTATCACCGGATCGGGGCCGAGCTCGTGGTCGGGCACGAAGCCGGCGGTGAGGGTGACCTGTTCCCCGATGATGCAGAAGTCGCCCAGTTCGATCCAGCGTTCGCCGAAGACGGTGCCGAGCGGGAAGGCGAGCCGGGTCCCCACGCCGATCCGGCCGAAGCGGTACGGGCCGGGTCGTTCGGCGGTCACCGCGCCCGCGTCACGCAGCCAGCGCCAGCCGCGGTGGACCGCGCGGGAGACCAGGCGGCGCCGCGCGGCCGCGAGGGATGAGAACACGTTCTGGTTCTTCGGCACCCGCACACCGTATCCCCACCCACCTGCCCGACCGCGGCCAGGACGGGTGGTTGACCTGCGTCCCGAGCATGGTCAGGCTGGGGCCGGGCCCGGCGCGGCCCGATCACGGAGCTGACGGAGGCGGGAGTCCGATGAGCGGCGACGCGGTGGTGGTGGGTGGCGGGCTGGCCGGGATGCTGGCGGCGGCCGCGCTGTTAGGGCACATGGACACGGTCACCGTCGTCGAGCGTGACCGCTATCCGGCGGAACCCGCCTTCCGCAAGGGCGTTCCCCAGGGCAGGCATCTGCACGTCCTCCTCACCGGCGGTCAACGTGCCCTGGAAGAGCTGCTGCCCGGCATGGTCGGCGAGCTGAGGGCAGCGGGGGCGCACCGGCTGCTGATACCGCGCGATCTGCTGACGCGCAGCCGGAACGGCTGGCAGCGCCGCTACCACGAGGAGCGGCACTCGATGATCACCTGCACTCGCCCGGTGCTGGACGCGACCGTGCGGAGCCGGGTGCTGGCCGCCGCGGCGCGCTCCCGCACGCGCGTGGAGGTGGTGCAGGCCAGCGAGGCCGTCGGGCTGCTGGGCGGTCCCGAGCGGGTCACCGGCGTCCGGATCCGTTCCCGCGCGGGCGGGCCAAGCCGGCACGGCGCCCCGGAGGCGGCGGTGGGAGTGTCGGGGGACGTCCTCGGGGAGCGGGGTCGCCGGGGCGCCGGCGGCGCGGAGGAGCGGGAGCTGCCCGCCACGCTCGTCGTGGACGCCTCCGGACGCGGCTCGCGCGCGCCGCGGTGGTTCGCGGAGCTGGGGCGGCCGGCGCCGCGCGAGGAGATCATCGACGCCGGGATCGGCTACACCACGCAGGCGTTCCGACCCGTCGAGCCGCTCGACGCGGCCGTGGCACTGCAACCGGAACCGGGGTTCCCGCGCGGGGCGGCGTGGTTTCCGGTCGAGGACGGAATCTGGCTGTTGACGCTGTCCGGGGTGCGCGGCCAGCACCCGCCCACCGGCGTCGGGGCGGATGGCATGGCGGCGGTGCTGGACTACGTCGGGGCCTACGGCGAACCTCATCTGCACGACCACCTGAAGACCGCCGAGCCGGTCTCCCCGCCGTTCGGCTTCTTCGACACCGCCAATCGGCGCCGCTTCTACCAGGCGCCCGGGGGCGTCCCGGAGGGCTTCATCGCGGTCTCGGACGCCGCCTGCACCTTCAACCCGATCTACGGACAGGGCATGTCGGTCGCGGCGCTGAGCGCCGTCGCGCTGAGCCGACTGCTCCGGTCCCGGAGCGGCCCGCGCCCGGACCGGCCCGGCTTCGCCGCGGCGGCACAGCGGGCCGTCGCGCGGTCCGGCGACACCGCCTGGCTGACCGCCGTCGGGGCGGACCGACCGTTCGCCGCGGACGCCGACGCCACCCCGCCGAGCGCCGCCGAACGGCTCGCGACCTGGTACTTCGGCCGACTCGCGGACCGCGCGGTGATCGACCGTACCGTCGGGGCCGCGTTCCGTGACATCACCTATCTGACCGCGTCGCCGAGCCGGCTGCTGGCCCCCGCGGTCGCGCTGCGCACCGTGGCTCTGCCGCGCCGCCGGGGGCTCGTCGGCCCGCCACCGCGGGTGGAGGGGACGCCCCGCTGAACCGGCGCCCGATGTGCGCGCACCCCGCCTGACCTGCGGAGATATAAGAAGAAGCCGCCGAGCGGGGCCGGCGGGGGTAACCTGTCAAGGGTTAACAGTGGTGTCCACCCGGCACAGGAGGCGCCCCATGCCGAATCCGGGATCCCCATCCGACGTCGCGCACGCCCCGCGGCCGCTCGTAGCCGTCCAGGACTTCCTCAACTCGCTGCACGTCGGTCGCGGCACGGACGAGCTGACCGACCCCGCCCAGGCGCCCCACTGGCTGGAATCCATCGGGCTGCGGCTCGACCGGCAGGGCGCACCGGCCCGACAGGCGATGCTCCCCGCCGAGCTGACCACCCTGGCCTCACTCCGTACGGCGTTGCGCGAGCTGGTGCTCGCCGACGAGGACGCGACCGACCGGAGCCATGCCGCGGTCTGGATCGAGCAGCTGGCCGCCGCGACCCGCTACATCGTCCGCACCGACCACGAGGGGCGGATCCGCTTCGAGCCGGTCGGCACCCGCGTCGAGCGGCTGGTCGGTCACCTGCTGACGCTGGTGCACGACGCCCAGCGGGACGGGAGCTGGGAGCGGTTGAAGATCTGCCGCAACCCCGCTTGCGCCTGGGTCTTCTACGACTACTCCCGCAACCACTCCGCGATCTGGTGCTCGATGGGGATGTGCGGCAACCGGCACAAGGTCAACCGGCACCGCGAGCGCAAGCGGGCCAACGCGTCCACCACCACCATCCAGCTCGCCTGAGCCACCGCGCGGCCCGGCGCCCGGCCGGCCCCTCCCGGGTCACCCCGCCGGGGCGGAGCCCGACGCGCGCACGCCCGGCACCACCACCGGCGCTCCGTCCGCGGACGCGGTGAGGATCTCCGCCTCGATGCCGTAGAGCTCCCGCACCAGGGCGGCGTCGACGATCTCGCGGGGCGGGCCGGCGGCGACGACGCGACCGTCCCGCATGGCGACCACGGAGTCGGCGTAGCGCGCGGCGGCGGCAAGGTCGTGCAGGACCATGACGATCGTCCTGCCCTCCGCGGCGATCTCCCGGACCAGGTCGAGGACTTCGACGGCGTGACCGATGTCGAGCGCGCTGGTCGGCTCGTCCAGCAGCAGGACGGGGGTCTCCTGGGCGAGCGCCATCGCCAACCAGCAGCGCTGCCGCTGGCCGCCGGAGAGCTGGTCCAGCCGGCGGTCGCCGAGCGCGGTGACGCCGGTGGCCCTGAGCGCCCGGTCCACCGCCCGCTCGTCATCCGGCGACCACTGGCGGAACAGCCCCTGGTGCGGATGGCGTCCGTACCGCACCAGCCCGGCCACGGTGACCGCCTCGGGGGCCTGCGGGGACTGCGGGAGGAGGGCGATGCGGTGGGCGGCGGCGCGCTGGTTCAGCCGCCAGACGTCGGCGTCGCCGGCGAACACCCGCCCGGAGTCGGGCTGGTGAAGACGCGCCATGCAGCGCAGCAGCGTCGACTTCCCGCAGCCGTTGGGGCCCACGACCGCGACCACCTGGCCGGACGGCACGACGAGATCGACGCCCCGGACGGCCTGATGGCCGGGATAGCCGGCGGTGAGCTGCTCGACGCGGAGTTCCACGGTGGCGGGCCTTTCCGAAGGGGGACGAGGGCGGTTGGACAGCGTGCGCGCCGGAGTTTCCGAGGGTTCGCGGCGACAAGTGTGGAGCAACCCTTGCCCAGAGGGCATAAGGTAAGGCTAACCTTACCCATTGCGGCGGAACTGTGAAGCGTTCGCGAACAGCCCGTCGTACCCTGACCACTTGACGCCGGAGCCGTTGATGACCCTGCTCAACCCCTTCCGCCCGACCACCGCGCGCCGCGCGGCGCGGACCCTCGCGGCCCTCGGAGCCGCGGTGCTCCTGGTGTCGGGGTGTGGCTCCGACTCGGACTCGGACGCGTCGGACGGCGGAGGCAAGGACGGCGCGAAGACGCGCACGGTGAAGGACGCCACCGGCAGGCCGGTGGAGGTGCCGGTGGCGCCCAAGCGGATCGTGACGCTCACTCAGGAGGACCTGGACGCCGTCCTGGCGCTGGACGTCGAGCCGGTCGGCATCACCAACGGCCAGGGGCTCAGCGAGCCGCCCGAGTACCTCGCCGACAAGGTCAAGGACGTCGAGGTGGTCGGCAATCTGCTGCAGCCGGTGATGGACAAGGTCATCAAGGCCAAGCCGGACCTGATCCTCGCCGGCGACATGCAGGACGAGCAGGTGCTCAAGCAACTGCGCGAGATCACCCCGGCGACGCTGGTCACCATGGCGCCCGCGGACGACTGGAAGCTCTCCTTCCGCGGCGTGGCCAACGCCGTGAACAAGCTGGACCAGGCCAACAAGGTCATCTCCGACTACGAGGCCGACGCCAAGGCGGCGGGCGCGAAGCTGGGTGCCGACAAGGGCGCCGAGGTCAGCATCGTGCGCTGGAACCCCGACGGCCCGAGCTGGATGGAGAAGAAGCAGTTCGCCAGCGGGGTCGCCCTGGACATGGGCCTCAAGCGGCCCAAGGCCCAGAACAAGGACGGCAACGCGCACACCCCGCCGCTCAGCCTGGAGAAGATCAACGAGATCGACGGCGACTGGCTGTTCCTCTCCACCCTGACCTCGGACGGCGAGAAGGCCCTGAAGGACGTTCAGGAGAAGCCCGCCTACAAGGAGTTGACCGCGGTGAAGGAGGGCCACGCCGTGACCGTCGACGGCTCCGTCTGGTCGACCCGCGGCGGGCCGCTGGCCAGCCGGGTCGTGATGGAGGACATCACCAAGGCGCTCACGAAGTCCTGACGACGCGTACGGGCATGTACGGACGCGTACCGACCGGCAAGCCCTGACGGCACCCCGCCCGCACAACTGTCCGCACGCCCGCCAGCACTCCTGACGGCACGTCCGGCACCTGCCGGCGGCGGCCGACCGGGGCAGCGCCCCGACCGGGCACGTCGGCAACCCGCAGACCGGCACGTCCAACCGTACGTCCAGCATGACCTGACGGTGCGTCCCGACGGCACCGCCCCGACGATCAACCGCCGACGGATCGGGCGGCCGCGAAGTCCGCGGCCGTCCACGCCATCCCCACCGCGCCGTCGATCAGCGCCCGTTCCGCCGCGGCCCCCAGGGCGGCCGCGGCGAACTCCGGCTCGTGCGGGCCGCAGGCCCCACCGGTGATGTCCAGGACCGGGTGGATGGACGGCACGGCGTGCGAGACGTTGCCCATGTCCGTGCAGGCGAACGGCTCCCGGGCCTCCGGCTCGGGCCGGCCCAGCGCACGGGCGTTGGCCCGCCACAGGGTGGTGAGGGCGGGGTCGGAGCGGAAGTCCAGGTAGTCGGGCTCGGGACGGGTGAGGGTGACCTCGCAGCCCGTCGCCAGCGCGCCCGCGCGGAAGCAGGCTTCGACCCGCTCGCGCAGTTCGCGCAGGTCCTCGGCGGCCAGGGCGCGGATCTCGTACTCGGCGGTGGCCCGGTCCGGGATCGCATTCGGAGCGGTGCCCGCGCTCGTGGTGACTCCGTGCACCCGCCAGTGCGGGGGCAGTTGCTGGCGCAGCAGGCCGAGGGCGACCTGGGCGACCGTCAGGGCGTCGGCGGCGTTGCGGCCCTCGTGCGGGTTGAGGCTGGGGTGCGCGGCGCGGCCGGTGTACGCCACGGAGAGGGTGCCGAGCGCGAACGAGCGGAAGTCGGCGACGTCGAAGGGGCAGGGGTGCACCATCATCGCCGCGTCCACCCTCTCGAAAGCGCCGGCCTCCAACAGCAGGGCCTTGCCCGCGCCGCGCTCCTCCGCCGGGGTGCCCAGCACCCTTACGGTCAGGCCGAGTTCGTCCACATAGGGGGCGAGGCCCAGGGCGGCGCCCACGCCCGCGGCCGCGATCAGGTTGTGGCCACAGGCGTGACCGAGGCCCGGCAACGCGTCGTACTCGCAGGCGATGGCGACGGTGACCGGCCCGCTTCCCACGGTGGCGCCGAACGCGGTCTCCAGGCCGTACGCCGGTGCCGTCACGGCGAAGCCCTGGGCGGCGAGCAGTTCGGCGCACCAGGCCGCCGCGCGGTGCTCGGCGAAGGCCACCTCGGGATGCGCGTGGATGCGGCGACTGAGGTCCAGCAGCGCGGGCCGGTGCACGGCCACCCGGTCCCGTATCGCGTCCTTGAGCGTGCTGGGCGCGGTGGGCGGTGCGGCGGGTTTCGCGACGACGCCACCGCCGCTCTCCGTGGCCTCGACGGCCGTGGCCCGCTCGACTCCGGTCATGACTGGTCCCCTTCAACGGATGGATCGGTCGGCTCGCGGAGGGGCGGTCGCACCCTCGCGGCATAGCGCAAGATAACTTAGGCTTACCTAAGTTTGCGTCACCGATGTGTCCGGTGTCGCAGACCGTTCTCGTCCACCGGGAGTTCCCACACATGCGTCTTCCGCTGCTTGCCGCACAGGCCGGAGTCCTGTACGCCCAGCAACTCGATCCGGACAGCACCGCGCTCAACACCGCGGACTGCGTGGAGCTCCAAGGCCCCCTGGACGAAGCGCTGTTCGAGCAGGCGCTGCGGCGCACCACCGCCGAGGCCCAGACCCTGTCCCTGCGCGTCGCCGACGACGGAGGCACCCCCGTCCAGTTGGTCGTGCCGGACCCGGAGTGGCGGCTGCACCGGCTCGACGTGCGCGACGCCGACCGACCGTCGGAGGCCGCCGAGGCGTGGATGCGGGCCGACCTGGCCCGCCCGGTCGACCTCACCGGCGGAACGGACCTGGTGACGCAGGCACTCATCCGGGTCGCCGACGACCGCCACTGGTGGTACCAGCGCGTCCACCACTTCGCCGTCGACGCCTACGCGCTCCAACTGCTGGGGCGCAGGACGGCCGAGGTCTACACCGCGCTCGCCGCCGGTCGGGAGCCCGCCGAGAGCTCGTTCGCGGCGCTGAGCGACCTGACCGCCGAGGAGACGGCGTACCTGGGCGGTGAACAGTGCACGGCCGACTGGGAGTTCTGGCGCGACCGCCTGGCGGACCGCCCCGAGCCGGCCACCCTGGCCCCCGCGCTCGCCCCGGCCCGGCACCGGTTGGACACCCCCGGGGCGGACGGCGAGGACTCCCCCGACCCGGGTCGCCCCGAGGGCGCCGCCCGGCGTGGTGCCCCGGCGGACGGTCAGCCACCGCACGGGACCCGACCCCACGGCGCCGGAACGACCGAACCGGCCGGAACCACCGCGTCGGTCGCTGTGGTCCCGGCCGTTCGGGGGCCGCGGCACCACGCCCCCCGGCGTAGAGCCCTCACCCTGCCCGCCGGCACGCTGGCGCGCCTGGAGGAGGCGGCCCGCGCCGCGAAGGCGACCTGGGCGGAGCTGCTCATCGCGGCCACCGCCGGCTATGTGCACCGGATCACCGGCAGCCAGGACGTGGTGCTCGGGCTGCCGCTGTCCAACCGGCGCGGCCCGGCGGCCCTGCGCACGCCGGCCATGACGGTGAACGTGCTCCCGCTGCGCCTCTCCGTGCGGCCCCAGGACACCGCGGCGGAACTGCTGCGCCGGGTGGTGCTGGAGGTGCGCGCGGTCCGCCGCCATCAGCGCTACCCGCAGGCCGACCTTCGGCGCGACCTCGGTCTCACCGCCGCGGACCAGATGCTGACCGGGCCCATGGTCAACATCAAGCCCTTCGAGGGCGACCTCGACTTCGGCGGACTGACCGGCACGGTGCGCAACCTCGCCGCCGGACCGGTCGAGGACCTGTCCGTCACCGTCTCGCCCACCGGGGACGGCGGCCTGCGGCTGGGCCTGGACGCCAACCCGGCCCGCTATGACGACGCCGCGCTCGCCGCCCATGAACACGGGCTGCTGGCCTACCTCGACGGTCTGTCCGCGCTGCTGCGCGACGCGCCGCACCGGCCGGTGGGCGGGGTGGACCTGCTCGACCCGCCCGCCGTTCACCAGGCCACCACCGGACGGAGCGAGCCCCCGACCGGACGGACGCTGCCTGAGCTGCTGGCGGAGCAGGCCGCCCGCACGCCCGAGGCGACGGCCGTCCACAGCGGCGCCGACCGGCTCACCTTCGCCGAGCTGGACGCGGCCGCCAACCGGCTCGCGCACCACCTGAGGGGGCTCGGCGTGCGCGCCGAGACGCCCGTCGCGCTCGCCCTGCCGCGCGGCGTGGACACGGTGGTGGCGCTGTTCGGCGTGTTGCGGGCGGGCGGTGTCTGCCAGCCGCTGGACCTGGAACACCCCGCCGCCCGCACGGAGGCCGTGCTGGCCGACGCCCGACCCGGCTGCGTGGTCGGCACCACCGAGGCTCTGGCCGGGCTGCCGCAGCACTCCCTGCCCACCGTCGCCCTGGACGCCCCGGACACCCGGGCCGCGCTCGCCGACCGCCCGGCCACCCCACCGCACCCGGCACCCGCCCCGGAGCAGGCCGCCTACATCATCCACACCTCCGGTTCCACCGGCCGCCCCAAGGGCGTCGTCGTCAGCCACGCCTCCCTGGCCAATCTGCACGCGGGGCACGGCACCGACCACATCGCGCCCGCGCTCGCCCGCACCGGTCGGGACCGGCTACGGATCGCTCACACCGCCTCCTTCGCCTTCGACGCCTCCTGGGACCCGCTGCTGTGGATGGTCCACGGGCACGAGCTGCACCTGCTCGACGACGCGGCCTACCGCGACCCGGCCGCGCTCGCCCGGTACGTCGACGAGCAGCGCGTGGACTATCTGGACACCACCCCCTCCTACACCGAGGCGCTCCTCGCCGAGGGCCTGCTGGACGACGACCGACACCGCCCCGCCGTGCTGGTCGTCGGCGGTGAGGCCGTGCCCGCGCCGCTGTGGGAACGGCTGGCCGGGACACCCGGACTCCACCCCGTCAACCTGTACGGCCCCACCGAGACCACCGTGGACGCCTACTACTGGCTGCCGGCCTCGGTGCCCGGCACGGAACCGGACGCCGCGCGCGACGGTCGCGCGGCCACCCCTGACCCCGCTGACCCCGCTGACACCGACCCGACGCACACCGCCGAAGCGGATCCCCAAGCGCCCGGCCGGGTGACCGGGCGCCCCGTGCGCGGCTCCCGCGTGTATGTGCTCGACTCCTCCCTCCGTCCCACGCTCCCCGGGTTCGTCGGAGAGCTGTATGTGGCCGGGGCCTGTCTGGCCCGCGGCTATCTCCACCGCGCGGGGCAGACCGCCGAACGGTTCACCGCCGACCCGTTCGGCGCCCTGCACGGCGATCCCGGCGGCCGGATGTACCGCACCGGCGACCTGGTCCGACGGCGTGTCGACGGCACCCTGGAGTTCCTCGGCCGCGCCGACGACCAGGTCAAGATCCGCGGCTTCCGGATCGAACTCGGCGAGATCCAGGCCCGGCTGGCCGCCCATCCGGCCGTGGCCCAGGCCGCCGTGATCGCCCGTGACACCCCGCACGGCAAGCGGCTGCTCGCCTATGCGGTGCCCGTCCTCGACCCCGCCACGGAAACCGGCACACCCGTCACGGACACCGGCACACCGGCCACGGACACCGAAGCGCCCACCTCGGACGTCGGCGCCCTCGGCCACCCCACCGACACCCGCGTCCCCCTCCCGGGCACCGACGGCCTCGCCCTCGCCACGGACACCGGCGCGTCGGCCGGCGGCGCCGGGCGGCCCCCCGCCGGGCAGACCGCCGGGAGCGCCCGCCCGGCCGTCACCCCTGCGGCGCTGCGCGCCCATCTCGCCGAGACGCTGCCGGCGCACATGGTGCCGGCCACCGTCACGCTGCTCAACGCGCTGCCGCGCACCGCCAACGACAAGCTCGACGTCCGCGCGCTGCCGGACCCGGCCCCGGACTCCCCCGCCGGGAGCCGAGCGACGGGCGCCACCAAAGACGCGGCCGCCGCGCCGCGCTCCCCGCACGTGGACATCCTCCGCGGGCTGTTCGCCGATGTCCTGGACCTGGAGCAGACCCCCTCGGCCGACGCCGGCTTCTTCGACCTGGGCGGCCACTCGCTGCTCGCCGGACGGCTGGCCGCCCGCATACGGGAGTCCTTCGACACCCCGATCGGTATCGCCGACGTCTTCCGGCACGCCACTCCGGACGCGCTCGCGACCCTGCTGCGCGACCGCGGCCGCGCCGGAGCCGGCGCCGACGCGGCCGGCTCGGCCCCCACCGCGGACGGCGGCGAGGCTCCCGTGCTCGTGCCCGTCCCCCGCACCGAACGACTCCCCCTCTCCCCCGCCCAGAAGCGGCTCTGGTTCCTGCACCGACTCGAAGGCCCCAGCCCCACCTACAACATCCCCCTCGTCCTCTCCCTCACCGGGCCCCTCGACCGTGACGCGCTGCGGCTCGCCCTGCACCGCCTCACGGAGCGTCACGAGTCACTACGAACCGTATACCCGACCACTGACAACGCCGACGGAAACGAGCCCTACCAGCGGATCCTCTCCCCGGAGCAGGCCCGACCGACGCTTCACGACGCCCCGCCCGGAGCCACCCTCGCCGACGCCGTGCGGTACTGCTTCGACCTGGCCGCCGAACCCCCGCTACGCGCCACGCTGTTCAGCGACTCCGCCGAGCGGCACACGCTGCTCCTGCTGCTGCACCACATCGCCGGCGACGGAGCCTCCACCACCCCGCTCGCCCGCGACCTGGCCGCCTTCTACAGCGCGCGCGACCTCGCGCCGCTCGCCGTTCAGTACGTCGACCACACCGCGTGGCAGGAACGTCTCCTCGGCCCAGCGGACGCGCCCACTCCGCTGGCCAAGGCCCAGTCGGCGCACTGGAAGCAGGCCCTGGCCGGCCTGCCCGACCAGCTGGAGCTGCCCACCGACCGGCCCCGCCCGGCCGTCGCCTCGTACGCCGGCGACACCGTGCCGTTCCACCTGGACGCGGCGACGACCGCGGCGCTGAGCCGACTCGCGCGCGCCACGGGCACCAGCGTCTTCATGGCGGTGCAGGCCGGCCTCGCCACGCTGCTCACCCGGCACGGCTGCGGCACCGACATCCCGATCGGCACCCCGGTCGCGGGCCGCGCCGACGACGCCACCGCCGACCTCGTCGGCTTCTTCACCAACACGCTCGTGCTGCGCACCGACACCTCCGGCGCCCCCGCGTTCCGCGATCTGCTCGGCCGGGTGCGCGCCGCCACCCTGGCCGCGTACGAGAACGACGCGCTGCCCTTCGACCGACTGGTGGAGGAGCTCAACCCGCCGCGCTCGCTGGGCCGTCACCCGCTGTTCCAGGTGATGCTCGCCTGGCAGTCGCTGCCGGACGCGGAGTTCACGATGGGGCCTGCGGACGGTCCCCCGCTGACGGCGCGCATGGCGGCCGTCCCGTCCGGCACGGCGAAGTTCGACCTCACCCTCAACGCCGGGGAGCGGTCCGACGGGACGATCGCCGGATTCCTGGAGTTCCGCACCGACCTGTTCGAGCGCGCCACCGCCCAGGGCCTCGCCGAGCGGCTGACCCGGCTGCTCACCGCCGCCGCGGCCGCCCCCGACACCCCGATCGGGCGGCTGCCGCTGCTCGGCGCGGAGGAGCGGCGGAACGTCCTGGTCGACGCCAACACGCCCCGCCCCACGAAGCTTTCCGCGCCCGCCACGAGCACGGCCACGACCGACACCGCCGACACCGCCGCCCGCGCGAGCGCGGACTCCGAGCCGGCGTCCGAGCCGGCCTCCGCCCCGGACGCCGCGCCTCCGGCCCCGCCCACAACGCTCGCCGCGCGGTACGCCGAAGCCGCTCGCCTCCACCCCGAGCGCACCGCCGTGACCTGCGGCGAGGAGGCGATGAGTTACGCGGAGCTGTCCGCGCGGGCGCACCGTCTGGCCAGGCTGCTGGCCGCCCGCGGCATCGGCCCCGGATCCATCGTGGCGCTCGCGCTGCCCCGGTCACCGGACCTCGTCACGGGGCTGCTCGCGGTCTCCCTCTCCGGCGCCGCCTATCTGCCGCTGGACCCGGACTACCCGTCCGACCGGCTGGCGTACATGCTCGACGACGCCGCCCCGGCCGCCGTCGTCACCGACACCGCGACCGCGCCCCGGCTGCCCGCCGCCGCCCATGCGCTGCCCCTGGTCACCGTGGACGCCACGGATGTCTCGGGGTTCGCCGACGGGCCGCTCTCCCAGGACGAGCGCACCCGCCCGCTGCTCCCGCGGGACGCCGCGTACGTCATCTACACCTCGGGCTCCACCGGCCGGCCCAAGGGCGTCGTCGTCACCCATCACAACGTGACCCGGCTGCTGTCCGCCACCGACCACTGGTTCGGCTTCGGCCCCGACGACGTGTGGACGCTGTTCCACTCCTACGCCTTCGACTTCTCGGTGTGGGAGCTGTGGGGCGCGCTGCTGTACGGCGGCCGGGTCGTCGTCGTGCCGCACCTGGTCAGCCGCGACCCGGCCGCGTTCCTGGAGCTGCTGGCGACCGAACGGGTCACCGTGCTCAACCAGACACCGTCCGCGTTCTACCAGCTCAGTGCCGCCGACCGGGAGCGCCCGGGCAGCGGGCTCGCGCTGCGCTACGTCGTCTTCGGCGGCGAGGCGCTGGAGCTGGGCCGGCTCGCCGACTGGTACGAGCGGCACCGGGACGACGCGCCGACGCTGGTGAACATGTACGGCATCACCGAGACCACCGTGCATGTGTCGTACATCGCCCTGGACGAGGCCACGGCCGCCGCCGCGTCGTCCAGCACCATCGGCGTGACCATCCCGGACCTGCGGGTCTACGTCCTGGGCGACCACCTGGAGCCGGTGCCGCCGGGGGTGACCGGCGAGATGTACGTGGCCGGCGAGGGCCTGGCGCGCGGCTACCTGGGGCGGCACGCGCTCACCGCGGAGCGCTTCGTCGCCGATCCCTTCGCGCACCTCTTCGGCGAGCGCGGGGCGCGGATGTACCGCTCCGGGGACCTCGCCAGGCGGCGCGCCGACGGCGCTCTGGAGTACTTCGGCCGTGCCGACCACCAGGTCAAGATCCGCGGCTTCCGGATCGAGCTGGGCGAGATCGAGGCGGTGCTGGCCGAGCACCCGGACGTGGCGGACGCCGCCGTCGTCGTCCGCGAGGACACCCCCGGCGACAAGCGGCTGGTCGGCTACGCGGTGCCGGCGCGCGAGACCACGCCGGCGGCGCTGCGCGAGCACGCGGCCGCCGAACTGCCCGTACACATGGTGCCGTCGGCCGTCGTCCTGCTGGACCGGCTGCCGCTGACCGCCAACGGCAAGCTGGACCGCAGGGCGCTGCCCGCGCCCGACTTCGGTGCCGCCGTCACCGCCGACGGTCGACCTCCGCGCGGTCCGCGCGAGGAGCAGCTGTGCGCGATCTTCGCCGATGTGTTGGGCGTGCCCCGGGTCGGGGTGACGGACAACTTCTTCGACCTGGGCGGGCATTCGCTGCTGGCGGTGCGGCTCGCCGCGCGGGCGCGCGCCGCCCTCGGGGCGGAGATCTCCATCTCCACCGTCTTCCAGGCCCCGACGGTCGCCGCGCTGGCCGAGGCGGTCGACGCGGAGCTCAACGGCGAGCGGGCGACGGATCCGCTCGACGTGCTGCTGCCGCTGCGGCCGGCCCGCGCGGGCGACCGGGCACCGCTGTACTGCGTCCACCCGGCGGGCGGACTGAGCTGGTGCTACGCCGGACTGATCCGCCATCTGCCGGCCGATGTGCCGATCTACGGGATCCAGGCGCAGGGCGTGGGCCCGGCCACCGCGGACAAGCCGCTGCCGGGCACCCTGGAGGAGCTCGCCGGGCACTACGTCGACCGGATACGCGAGGTGCAGCCGACCGGCCCGTACCGGCTGCTGGGCTGGTCCACGGGCGGCATCATCGCGCAGGCCATGGCCACCCGGCTGCGTGACCTGGGCGCGGAGGTCGAGCTCCTCGCCATCCTCGACGCCTACCCCGCCGAGGGCTTCCGCGACCTTCCGGTGCCCGACCGCGCGGAGGCGATGGAATCCCTGCTGGCCATGGGCGGCTACGGGCTCGAGAGCCTGGAGGGCAAGCCCCTGGAGGCCGAGCACGTGGTGGAGGTGCTGCGCCGCGAGGGCTCCCCGCTGGCCAGCCTGGACGCGGCCACCATCGAGGCGCTCGGCGAGATCTACCTCAACACCAACCACCTGGTGCGGGGCTTCGACCACCGCGTCTTCGACGGGGACGTGCTCTTCTTCCGGGCCACCGTCGACACCATCGACGACACCCTCACCCCCGAGACATGGGCCCCCTATGTCTCCGGCCGGATACGGAACACGAACGTGGCCTGCTCGCACAAGGACATGACACTGCCCGAGCCGATCGCGCACATCGCCGCCGTGATCGCCGACCACCTGACCGGACTGGAGCGGGACCGATGAGACTCGCGGGACCGATGAGACCGCGCACCGTCGTCGTCCTCGTCTACACGGCCGCGATGTGCATGAACGGCCTGGACTCGACGATCGTCAATCCGGCGCTGTTCACCATCGCCGGCGACCTGGACCAGCCGGTCTCGGCCGCCAACACGGTCGAGACGGCGTTCCTCGTCGCCCTCGCGGTGGCGCTGCCGGTCGCCGGCTGGCTCGGCGACCGGTACGGCACCAAGCGGGTCTTCCTCGGCGCGCTGGCGGCCTTCACCGCGGCCTCCGCGGCCTGCGGGCTGGCCCAGGACCTGACCACCCTGGTGGGGGCGCGCGCCGTGCAGGGGCTGGCGGGCGGGCTGCTCACCCCGGTGGGCATGACGCTGCTGTTCCGGGCCGTGCCGCCGCACGAGCGGATCTCGCTGTCCAAGGTGCTGATCGTGCCGACGGCGTTGATGCCGGCACTCGGCCCGCCGCTCGGCGGCTTCCTCACCGAACACCTCTCCTGGCACTGGCTGTTCTTCGTCAACGTGCCGATCGGACTGGCCGCGGTGGTCCTGGGCGCGGTGGGGCTGCGCGAGCACGTGGAGGGGACCGCCGGCCCGTTCGACCGGACCGGCTTCTGGCTGGCCACCCCGGCGCTCGGGCTGCTCACCTACGCCCTCGGGTTCGGCCCGTCGCGAGGCTGGACGCAGCCGGGCGTGGCGGCCTGCGGCCTCCTCGGCGTCGCGCTGCTGAGCGCGGCCGCCGTCCACCAGTGGCGGGTGCCGGAGCCGCTGCTGCGGGTACGGCTGCTGGCGGACCGGGTGTTCGGCGCGGCGACGGCCCTGGCGCTGCTCACCTCGGCCGGGCTGATGGGTGTGCTCTTCGTCTTCCCGCTGCTGTACCAGGCGGCGCTGGGGGCGTCGGCGCTCGACGCCGGACTGAGCGTCTTCCCGGAGGCCGTCGGGCTGATGCTGGCCTCCCAGGTGGTGGACCGGCTGCTGCCCCGGCTGGGCCCGCGCCGGCTGGCCGTGCCCGCCCTGCTGCTGGCGGCCGGCGTCTTCGCCGCGCTGGCCGCCCCCGGGGTGGCGGAGCAAGCGTGGACCGTGCGGGCGTTGATGTTCGCCGTGGGCCTGGTGCTGGGCACGGCGGTGCTCACGGTGCAGATCGCCGGATTCGCCGACGTCTCGCCAGCCGACACCGGTCAGGCGATGGGCCTGTTCACCATCGTCCGCACGCTGGGCGGGGCGTTCGGCATCGCCGCCTGCGCCGCCGTGATCGGCGGGCACGGGGACGGCGCCGTCGACCCGGGCCCCTTCCGTACGGCGATCTGGGTCACCGCCGGCCTGGTCGCGCTGGGCGCGCTCGCGGCGCTGCGGCTGCCCGTCGCCGCGCCGGAGCCGCCGCCCTTCGAGGATGAGGGCGAGGGCGCGAGCGCGGACGAGGGCGCGGAGGAGGGCGGGAGGCCGGTCGAGGCGCGCAGCCCGGCCGCGGCACACGGCTTGGGAGAACCAGACGGTCCAGACGAGGCAGACGGTCCGGGGAACGGCGGTGGGCCGCCCGAGCACACGTCGGTGACGTCCGCCTGACGGTGGTCCCCCCGCCGTGGCAGGGGATCGACCCGAACGACGCGGGGGGGGCTGGCCCGTGCGGCGGCCGGTCCTGCTGTACAGCCCCGATCCACCCGAACGACGCCAGGAGGGGCTGGGGCGGCCGGGACTCCCGGCCGCCCCAGCCGGCCCCAGCCGGCCCCGGTCGGGCCCCATCGAGAGCCTCGGCAGTGCGATCAAGGCGGTCCACACCGCCGGGCCGCCCTGCCGCTCCGCGCGCCATCGCTCCGTTGAGCCGCGCGAGGCGACCGCGCGGTGCTTCACCGCGGACCGGCGCACCACGGAGGGCGCGGAGGCCGCCCGGGAACGTGCCGACGACATGCCTTCGAGGGTGCGCCGGAACGCGCGGCGGAGGAGACCACCCCGGTCTTCCTCCCGTACCGCGGCCTGGTCAGGCGGCTGTCCGCCGTCCCCTGACACGCCTCCCCGGCCGGAGGGCACGCCCTCCGGTCCGATCGACGGCTGCCGGCGATAGGACAGTTGCTAAGCGGCTGCGCCGAGTCGCCTGCTAAGCGGCTGCTACGAGCTGCCCAACAGCCCGGCCAGTCCGCTGGCGAGGCCGCCGCGCCAGCACGCGTAGTCGTGCCCGCCGTTGAACTCCTCGTAGGTCAGGTCGTATCCGCGCTCGCGCAGGACGTCGCGCAGCCGACGGTTCTGCGCGAGCAGCATCCACTCCTGGAGCCCCACCTCCAGGTGGAAGCGGACCGGCAGCCGCTCGCAGGCCGCGTAGCGGCCGGTCAGCCACTCCCCGCCGCTCTCGGACGCCTCGTCGTCCGGCCACCAGAAGGAGCCGGACTGCGCGAGCACGTTGCCGAACCGCTCGGGCCTGCGGTACGCGGCGAACGCGGCGGTGAGTCCGCCGGCGCTCTGGCCGGCGATCACCGTGCGCTCCGGGTCCTCGTCCGCGGCGTGCTGCCGGGCCGCCCAGGGCAGCAGGCGGTCGGCGAGCCAGTCGACGAACGCGTCGGAGCAGGAGAGGTCCTCGTGGCGACGGCCCATGGAATCCACCAGAAGGGTGACGGTGGGGGGAATACGGCCGTCGGCGAGGAGGTTGTCGAGGGTGTCGCCCACGCCGAGCACCGGCCCCCACATCTCGCCGTCCAGCAGCACCACCACCGGGTAGGGTCCGCCGTCCGCCCGGTGGCCGGCGGGCAGATGGACGGTGACCCGCCGCCCGTCCAACTCCTCGTCCCTGTGGGTGCCGCGGGCCGGGTCGGCGCGGCGTGCCGTCCAGGGCTGTGGAGGCGCCTCGTCCAGCGCCATCACGGACGCGGGGTGGCGCCCGTCGCGCGCCGGAAGCGGCGGGTCGGAGTTGAAGGGATCGGGCAGGGCCAGGTCCAGGACGCGTCGCCAGGACGCCCGGTCGGCGCGGAGCGCCTCCTCGCGCGGACCGTGGGAGACGTAGAACTGGTAGGAGGCGCGGTGGTCGGCGCGCAGCCGGTGGCCGATCGCCCAGACGCCGGTGCCGGGCAGCCGCGTCATCAGGTGGGGCACCAGGTCGCCCGCGTGCCGGTCCTTGTCCGTGACGGTGTGCAGCAGCGCCAGCACGTCGCCGGCCGGGCGGTCCGGGTCGTCCCGCCAGAGGAACGTGACCAGCCGGCGGGCCGGATCGCCGTCGGGATCGGGCTCCACGAGCGGGGTTCCGGTGGTCTCGACGTGCCGCCAGAACTCCTCCTCCGCGCGGGGTGTTCCGGTGCGTACGGCGTCGGCCAGGGCGCGCAGCGCGGGGCTCAGCACAGGGCTCGGCACGGAGTCTCCTTCACAGGGGGACGGGGACGGGGAGGGGGTGAGTTTCGGGGGTCAGTCGCGAGGGGAGGCGTCAGGCGCGGTCGGAGCGGCCAACGCGGGTGGGAGGGTCAGACGCGGGTGGCGGCGGAGCGGCCGAGGAGCACCCACAGCAGGAACGGTCCGCCCAGTACGGTCGTGACCACGCCCACCGGGATCTCCACCCCGTCGAACGCGATCCGGCCCAGGGTGTCGGCGAGCACCACGAGCGTGGCGCCGACCAGCATCGAGCCGATGACCGGCACCCGAAGCGGGCCGGCCAACCGCGAGGCGATCACGGGCGAGGCCAGGGCGACGAACCCGACCGGACCGCAGATGCCGACGGCCAGGCCGGCGAGCGCGACGGCCAGGGCGAGACAGATGGTGCGGGTGCGGCCCGGGTTGACGCCGAGGGAGGCGGAGGTGGCGTCGTCGAACCGCAGCACGCCCAGGTTGCGCGCGACCGCCAGGGTGAGCGGCACGAGCACGGCGAGCCCGATGAGGACGGGCCCGGCGACGCCGTAGCCGCGGCCGTTGAGGCTGCCGGAGGTCCATACGTAGAGGGAGCTGGCCGAGTTGAGGGAGCGGCGGGAGAGAACGACCTGGGTGGCGGCCGAGGCGAGCGCCGACATCGCCATGCCGACCACGAGCACCCGGTAGCCGCGCTGGCCGAGTCCGCCGGAGACGGTGGTGACCACGAGCACGGCCGCCAGCGCGCCCAGCGGACCCGCCCACCAGGCGCCGAAGGTCCCGCTCGCGCTGAGCGAGACCGACAGCAGGACGGCCGCCGTGGCGCCGTCGTTGACGCCCAGCAGTTCCGGGGTGGCGAGCCGGTTGCGGGCCAGGGTCTGGGTGAGGCAGCCCGCGAGCCCCAGGGCGGCTCCGGCCGCCAGCCCCGCCACGATCCGCCCCAGCCGGAACTCCTGCACCAGCAGCACGTCGAAGTGGTCCCCGTAGCCGAAGACGGCCCGGAACGTCCGGCTCACGCTCATATCGCTCTGGCCGGCGTACGCGGAGAGCACCACGGTCGCGGTGAGCAGCGCGGCCAGCATCAGCACGGCGACGGCGGCCCGGCGCGGCACCAGGAGCGACAGCGGGCCGCGCCGCAGCAGCAGGCTGTCCGGCGGTCGAACGGCATCGGGCGTCTCCCGAGCGGGCACGGCACCGCCGGACGCCTGAACAGCGCGCGCCCCAACCCCGGGTGTCGCGCCTCCAAGTGCCTCGGTCCCAGACGCCTCGGTCCCGGGCGCCTCGACACAGGACGTCGCCCCAACCACGGGCGTCACCAGACCCGGTACCGCAGCGTCGGGCTTCGCCTCGGCTCCAGGCGCTTCGACTCCAGGCGCCCCCGCCCCGGACGCCTCCACCCCGGACGCCTTCACGACCGCCGCCGTGGCGGCCGGTCGCCCCCGGCGCGCCGGGAGGGACCGCCCCGGCTGGAACCGTGCCGGGAGGCACCGCGCCGTGAGGCGACGGAGCGCCGTGGGACGACCGCCGCCCGCGGGGCCGTCCTCCGTCGCCGGCTCGGTCAGCCCCAGGGCGGCGAACTGGCGGGAGCGGACGATGCCGATGAGGACGGGGGCGCCGATGAGGGCGACGATGACGGAGACGGGGGCCTCGAACGGCCGGGAGACGACGCGAGCGAGGATGTCCGCGGTGGTCAGCACGCCGGCGCCGATCAGCCCGGAGAGCAGGAGGCGGGCGCTCAGCCGGGGGCCGGCGACCGCGCGGGCGAGGAATCCGGCGAGCAGCCCGAGGAAGGAGATGGGCCCGGCCAGCGCCACGGCGGCGGCGGTGAGCAGGGTGACGCCGACGGCCACCACCGTCCGGATGACCGGCGGCCGGTGCCCCAGCCCGCGGGCGAGGTCGTCACCGAGGGCGAGGGCGGAGAGCGGGCGCGCCACCAGCAGGGCGACCAGGAACCCGGCGACGAGCACCGGGGCGAGCCGCTTCAGCTCGCCGAACCCCTCGACGCCGGCGAGCGAGCCGAGCACCCAGAAGCGGAACCTGTCATAGGTCTCCGCGGAGTTGACCACGATCACGCTGGTGAGGCCGCCGAAGGTGGCGCCGAGCGCGGAGCCCGCGAGCACCAGCCGCATCGGCGAGCCGCCACCGCGGCCGGCGATGAGCAGCACCAGCCCGCTGGCGACGACGGCGCCGCCGAACGCGCAGACCAGATAGGCGTATCCGGTCTCGGCGCCGAGGAAGGCGATGCCCGCCACCACGCCGAGCGAGGCGCCCGCGTTGACGCCGAGCAGCCCGGTCTCGGCGAGCGGGTTGCGGGTGACGGCCTGGAGCAGACAGCCCGCGACGCCGAGCGCGGCACCCACCAGCAGCGCGGTCAGGGTGCGGGGCAGCCGCAGATCGCCGACGACCAGGTCGAGTCGGGCGTCGGCGCGAGCACCACCGCGATCCAACAGGTAGGCCATCACCTGCCCGGGGCCGACCTCGCCGGCCCCTATGGAGAGCGACAGCGCGGTGAGGACCAGGACGGTGGCGGTGAGCGCGAGGGTGGCGACCCGTACGGTGCGGGCCCCGGCGCCACCGCGCGGGCCTTCGTCCGGTCCCCCGGCCGGGCCTTCGTCCGCGATCTCCGGGGCGGCGGCTCGCCCTGGGACGGGGACGTCCAAGGCGGCGCTGGCCGCCGGGGCGGCGCGGTCATCCGGCTGCCCGTCCTGAGTCTTCGGGCCCACTCGCGGCAAGGTCATAAGGTAAGGCTAGCCTAACCATCAGCCCAGCTCACCCCATGCGCATCCGTGATCTTCTATCAATCGAGGTCGATACACCGTCAAAAATTAAACAGGAGACGGACATTCACGAAACAAGGCGCGCCCCGTAGCGACACTGTGCAATCCAAGGCTGTTAAGTTAGGCTTACCTAACTATCACGGGGAGGTTTCTCATGCCTGGGCATATACCGGACGGCCAAGGGGAGTTCGCGGGCCGGATCGCCCTCGTCACCGGCGCCGGCCAGGGCATCGGCGAGGCCGTGGCCCATGCGCTCGCCACCCTGGGCGCGCGCGTCGCCGCCACCGACCGGTCTCCGGACGGGATCGCCGCGCTGGCCGAGTCCTGGGCGAAGGAACGCGCGGCGAGCGGTGCGTCCGGCACCATCACCGCCTACGAACTCGACGTCACCGACGGGGCGGCCGTCGAGGCCACCGTCGAGACCGTCGAACGCGAACTGGGCCCCGTGGACACCCTGGTGAACGTCGCCGGAATCCTCCGCACCGCCGAGGCCGTCGAACTCACCGACCAGGACTGGGCGGACTCCTTCGCGGTCAACACCACGGGGGTCTTCCACACCTCCCGCGCGGTCGCCGCCAGGATGGCGACCCGGCGCTCCGGATGCATCGTCACCGTCGGCTCCAACGCGGCCGGCGTCCCCCGCACCGGCATGGCCGCTTACGCCGCGTCCAAGGCGGCCGCCACCATGTTCACCAAGTGCCTCGGCCTTGAGCTCGCCCGTAGCGGGGTGCGGTGCAACGTGGTCGCCCCCGGCTCGACCGACACCCCGATGCAGCGTCAGCTGTGGACCGGTCCGCAGTCGTCGCGCCGGGTCGTCGACGGCGACCCGGCGAGTTATCGCACCGGCATCCCGCTGGGACGGCTGGCGCAACCGCAGGACATCGCGGACGCCGTCGTCTTCCTCGCCTCCGACCGGGCCCGGCACATCACCATGCAGGACCTGTACGTCGACGGCGGCGCCACCCTGCGCTGACGGCACCGCCCGGCACCGCCCCGGGCTGCACGGCCCGCGTATGGCCCCGTATGGCCCGCGCATGGCCCTCACGCGGCCCCCGTACGGCCCTCGCACAGCCCCGTAGAGCGACCCCGACCACGACCGCGCGGCGGCGCGGGGGAACGGCGCACGCGCGCACCGGCGCGAGCTCGCGCCGTCTCCCCGCCCGCCCCCCCCGCCTCCCTCCGTCCCTTCCACCCCCGCCGACGCTTCCCGCGTACGCAACCGAGAATTGGAGCCCCCGTGTCGACGGCACCCGATGTCGCCACGCACGTCCCGACGGCCCACCCGGCACACCCCGCCGTGGGCGCGGCCACCGGCCTGCTCGACGCCTACACTCCGGGCGCGCGTTTCCTCGCCACCCCCACCAGGACCCTCCTCGCCCACGGCGTCCACACCGACGTCCCGCACGACGAGAGACCGTTGCCGCGGCGCGTCGCCGCGGCGCTCCGGGCCGCCGGCGCCGCGGGGCTGCCCTCGCCGGTCGTCATCGGCGCGGTGCCCTTCGACCAGAGCGCGCCGGCCGCGCTCGCCGTCCCCGCCACGCTCAGCAGCGCTCCGCCGCTCACCGCCGACCCGCTGATCGCGTTGCCCGCCACCACGGCCCCCGCGACCGACTGGGAGATCCGTCCGGTGCCGGCCCCCGAGGAGTACGGGGCGGGGGTCGCCGCGGCGGTGCGGCGGATGCGCGACGGGGAGTTCCGCAAGGTGGTGCTCGCCCGGACCCTCGAACTGCGCGCCCGCGGCCCGCGCGGACCGCTGGACGCCCCCGGCGGCCCGCTCGACGCCCCGCGCGACCCGCTGGAGGTCTCGCGCGGCTCCGTGGACGTGCCCGCGATGGTGCAGCGGCTGGCCCGCCGCGACCCCTCGGGGCACACCTTCGCGCTGCCTGTCGGCGCCGGGCGGACCCTGCTGGGGGCCAGTCCCGAACTGCTGGTCGCCCGGCGTGGCGACCGCGTGATCGCCAACCCGCTGGCCGGGTCCGCACCGCGCAGCACCGACCTCGCCGAGGACGTGCGGCGCGCCGCCGCGCTCCTGGAGTCGGCGAAGGACCTGCACGAGCACGCGGTCGTGGTGGATGCCGTCCGCGCGGCCCTCGCCCCGCACTGCGCGGCGCTGGACGTGCCCGCGCGGCCCACCCTGGTGCGCACCGCGACGATGTGGCACCTGTCCACCACCGTGACCGGAACCCTGGCTGCCCCGCGGGCCTCCGCCCTGGAGTTGGCCTGTGCGCTGCACCCCACGCCCGCCGTGTGCGGCACTCCGACGGCGACCGCGCGGGAGGTGATCCGCGAGACCGAACCGTTCGACCGGGGCTTCTTCACCGGGATGGTCGGCTGGGGCGACGCCTCCGGGGACGGCGAGTGGGTCGTCACGATCCGCTGTGCGGAGGCGGACCCCGAGGAGGGCGTGATGCGGCTGTACGCGGGCGCCGGGGTGGTGGCCGCCTCGCGGCCGGAGGACGAGACGGCCGAGACCGGCGCCAAGTTCCGCACCTTCCTGGACGCCGTGGGGGCGGAGGCGCACGCCGTGACCGCGGCGGAGACCGGCGTTCCGGCCGGCGCGACGGGGGTGGCCCGATGAGCTACCAGACCCCGACCTGGCCGGCCGAGTTCGCCGAGCGCTACCGCGCGGCCGGCTGGTGGCGCGGCGAGACGTTCGGACAGCTGCTGCGTGACCGCGCGGAGGCCCACCCCGACCGGATCGCGATCATCGATCCCCTGCGCGACCTCCGCTGGACCTACGGTGAGTTGGACCTCCGCGCGGACCGCCTCGCGGCCGGCTTCGCGGCCCGCGGCATCGCCCCCGGCGACAAGGTCGTGGTGCAGCTGCCGAACGTGGCCGAGTTCTTCGAGGTCGTCTTCGCCCTGTTCCGGATCGGCGCACTTCCGGTCTTCGCGCTCCCCGCGCACCGCGAGACGGAGATCGGCTACTTCTGCTCGTTCACCGAGGCGGCCGCGTACGTCATCTGGGCGGAGGACCGCGACCGCCCGGGCGACCGGTACGACTCGTTCGACTACCGGGGGCTGGCCGCGACGGTGCGGGACCAGGTGCCCACCCTGCGGCATGTCTTCGTCGCGGGCGACGGCGACCCCGGCGCGTTCGAAGCGCTGGCCGACGTGGCCGCCGACCCGGTGCCGTCGACCGGTCCGGCCCCCGGCGACCTGGCCTTCCTCCAGCTGTCCGGCGGCAGCACCGGCGTACCCAAGCTCATCCCGCGCACCCACGACGACTACATCTACTCGCTGCGCGGCTCCAACGAGATCTGCGGCGTCGACGAGCACAGCGTCTTCCTGTGTGTGCTCCCGGCCTCGCACAACTTCCCGCTCAGCTCCCCGGGCACGCTGGGCGCGCTGTACGCGGGCGCCCGGGTGGTGCTGTGCCCGCGGCCCGACCCGGAGACGGCCTTCCGGCTCATCGAGCGCGAGCGGGTCACCCTCACCGGGCTGGTGCCGCCGTTGGCGCTGCTGTGGACGGAGGCCGGCCGGCAGACCTCGTACGACCTGAGCAGCCTCCAGGTGCTGCTGGTGGGTGGGGCGAAGTTCAGCGAGGAGGCGGCGCGGCGGGTGCGCCCCTCGCTCGGCTGCACCCTCCAGCAGGTCTTCGGGATGGCCGAGGGGCTGGTCAACTACACCCGGCTGGACGACCCCGTGGAGACCATCGTCACCACCCAGGGCCGACCGATCTCCCCCGACGACGAGATCAGGATCGTCGACGACGAGGACGTCGAGGTGCCGGACGGCACGACCGGGCACCTGCTCACCCGCGGCCCGTACACCATCCGCGGCTACTGGATGGCCCCCGAGCACAACGCGCGGGCCTTCACCGAGGACGGCTTCTACCGCACCGGCGACATCGTGCGGCGCACCGAGACCGGGCACCTGGTGGTCGAGGGGCGGGCCAAGGACCAGATCAACCGCGGTGGCGAGAAGATCGCCGCCGAGGAGGTGGAGAACCACATCCTGGCCCACCCGGCGGTGCACGACGCCAACGTCGTGGCCGTACCCGACCCGTATCTGGGCGAACGCACCTGCGCCTATGTGATCCTGCGGGCCGACGCGGAGCCGGTGAAGCCGATCGCGATCAAGAAGTTCGTCCGCCAACGGGGTCTGGCCGCCTACAAGGTGCCCGACCGCGTGGAGTTCGTCGACGCCTTCCCGCAGACCGGGGTGGGGAAGGTGTCCAAGAAGGATCTGCGCGCCGCCGCGCGGACGCCCGATCCCCGGTGAGTCCCTTCACCTCCAACCCACCCGCTGTTCGAACGGAATACCCCACCATGGCCCTGCCCGCCATCGCCCCCTACCCCATGCCGTCGCCGGCCGAGCTGCCGGAGAACCGCGTCTCCTGGACCGTCGACGCGTCCCGCGCGGTGCTGCTGATCCACGATCTGCAGAACTACTTCCTCTCGGCGTTCACCGCCGACGCCTCGCCCGTCCCCGAACTCCTCGACCACGTCAGCCGCTTGAAGAAGGAGGCGGAGCGGCTGGGCGTGCCGGTCGTCTACACGGCGCAGCCGGGCGGCCAGACTCCGGTCGAGCGGGGGCTCCAGCAGGACTTCTGGGGGCCGGGGCTGCCGGCGGACCCGACGGCCTCGGCGATCGCGGAGCAGGTGGCGCCGGGTCCGGACGACACCGTGCTGACCAAGTGGAAGTACAGCGCCTTCGTCCGCACCGATCTGCTGGAGCAGCTCCACGAGCGGGGCCGCGACCAGCTCGTCATCACCGGCGTCTACGCCCACATCGGCGTGCTGATGACCGCCTGCGACGCGTGGATGCGGGACATCCAGGCGTTCGTGGTCGCCGACGCCGTGGCGGACTTCTCGGCGCGCGACCACCGCATGGCGCTGGAGTGGGCGGCCGGCAGGTGCGCCGTCGTCACCACCACCGACACGGTCTTCAAGGAGGACTGACCCCATGACGCTCACCCTGGAGCAACTGCGCGCCGACGTCGCCGACGTGCTGGGCGAGGAGCCCGCCGACATCCCCGACGACGAGAACCTCGTCGACTACGGCCTGGACTCGGTGCGGTTGATGACCCTCGTGGAGCGCTGGCGCCGCGACCACGGCGTCACGGTCGACCTCGCCGACCTGATGGAGCGGCCGGCGCTGGAGGAGTGGGGTCGGCTGCTGGGGGCCGCTGGATGACCTCGGTCCCCGGGCTGGCCGCCGGGCGGGCCGGGGGCGGCACCGGCTCCCCGGCCGCCGCACCCGCGCTGCCGCTGACCCTCGCGCAGTCCGCGCTGTGGCGCCGGCCCGGGCCGCCGCCCGGCAGCCCGGCGCGCGCCCTCGCCGACGTCACGGTGATCGACGGCCCGCTGGATCCGCCGCTGTTCGCCGCGGCGCTGCGGCGGGCCGTGTCCGAGGCGGACGCGCTGCGGGTGCGGATCGCGCCCGGCGCGGACGGCCTGCGCCAGGCGCCGATGGCGGACTGGCGGCGCGCCGCCCGGGCCGACGGCTCTCCTCCGCCCGGCGACGGTCCGGAAGGCCGCCCCCGGCCCCCGGCCGGAAGCCGGGGCGGCCCGCCGTCCGGAGCGTCCCGGCCGCCCGGCGGCCGGGACGGCTGGCGTTGTGTCGACCTCCGCGCGGAGCCCGATCCGGAGGCGGCCGCCGAGGCGTGGCAGGCGGCCTGGCTCGCGGAACCGTTCGACGTGGCGCGCGGGCCGCTGTTCGGGCACGCGCTGCTGCGCACCGCGGACCGGCGCTGGCACTGGTGCCAGCGCGCCCATCACGCGGTCACCGACGGCATAGGGCGCTCACTCCTGGCGGCGCGCGCCGCCGCCGTCTACAGCGCGCTGGTACGGGGCCGGCATCCGGGTCCCAGCCCGTTCACCCCGCTGCGGGAGCTGGTCGCGGCGGACATCGCCTACCGGGCCTCGCCGGAGTACACCGCCGATCTGGCGTACTGGCGGCGGGCCTTGGAAGGCGTGTCCCGGCGCCCGCGCGGCGTTCCCCGACGGCCGCGCGGCGGGCCGGGGCGCTCCGTGGCGCTCCGCCGCGCCACCTCTCTGTCAGCGACTGCCGCGGATCGGCTGCGGCAGACCGCGCGGTCGCTGGGCGTCGGCTGGCCCGACCTGGTGATCGCCACGGAGGCCCTCTACGCCGCGCGGACGGACGGCGTCGAGGAGGTCGTCCTGGGGCTGTCGCTCCCGGCTCGCACGGGACACACCCGCCACTCCCCCGGCCGCACCGCGCGCGTGCTGCCGCTGCGGCTGTCCGTGACCCCGGCCACCACGCTGGCGCAGCTGGCCCGGGAGGTCGTCCGGCGCGGCTCGGAGGCGCGCCGCCACCAGCTGTGCCACCCCGAGGACATCCGGCGCGCGGTGCGGTGGCCGGACGGTGCCCCGCTGGTCGGCACGGTGGTCCGGGTGCTGCCGTCCGGAGCCGGCCCGTCCTTCGCGGCCGCCTCCGCGCGGGTGCGCAACCTGTCCCGCGGCCCGGTCGAGGACCTGGCCCTGGGGGTCTACGACCACGTCGACGGCGAGCCGCTGCGGATCGAGCTGGACGGCGACGCGGAGCTGCACGGGGAGGAGGCGCTGGAGGCCCGGCTGGCGCGGTTCGCCGCGCTGCTGGAGGCGGTGGCCGCCTGCGATCCGCACGCGCCGCTGGCGGCGCTTCCGATGCTGACGCCCCGTGAGCGACCGTGGGTCCTGCTGGAGTTCAACGACACGGCGCACCTGGTGCCGCCGACGACCGCCATCGGCCCCACGGAGAGCCTGGCCGTCCGTACGCCGGAGGCCGTCGCGCTGGTCGACGGCGCCACGACGCTCACCTACGGCGAACTCCACGCCCGCGCCAACCGACTCGCCCGGCATCTGCGGGGCCAGGGGGTGCGCGCCGGCACCACCGTCGCCGTCGCGCTGCCGCTCTCACCCGTGTGGGTGGTTTCGCTACTCGCCGTCCTCAAAGCGGGCGCCGCGTTCACACCGTTTCCCGCGCGGGGCTGTGCGCATGTGCTGGCGGACGACGGCCGGTGGGAGGAGGTGCGCGCGCTCGGGCTGCCGTCGACCGACCCCCGGTCCGTCGAGCTCTCCGCCTACCCGGCGATCGTGCCGCCGCGCCCGCTCACCCCGCACCATCCGGCGCTGCTGCTGCGCGAGCCGCCCGGGGCTCCGGGCGGCGGAGCGGATTTGATCATTCCGCATGGCGCGCTCGACCAGCGCATACGGCAGTGGCAGCGGGAACGGCCACTCCGCGCGGGAGAACGGGTGGCCCTGGCGGCACCGACGGCACGCCCCCACCGCCCCGCGGACGAGCCGAACTCCGTTGATGGGAAAGCCCGTTGGGGCGCAGCTGCCTCCGACCAAGGACGCGTCGCCACCGGCGGGCCGGCGCTGGACGACCGGCGCGGTCTCGTCGCCCGCACCTGGGGCGCGGGCGGCCCCGCCGGACCGCAAACCTCCGGGCACCTCGAAGAGATCCTTCTCACGCTGAAGGCCCTGCGGGCGGGCGCCTGCCTCGTCCTCGGCGCCCCCGCCGCGGCGCTTCCGGAGGCCGACGGACGCGCCCCGCTGGACGGCCCCTGGGGGCCGCCCTGGAACACCCGGCTGTACATCCTCGACGCCGCCCTCCAGCCGTGCCCGCCGGGCGTGGTGGGGGATGTGTACGTCGCGGGAGACCGGCTCGCCTCGGGTTACGCGCGCCGCGCCGCGCTCACCGCCCTGCGCTTCGTGGCCGATCCCTACGGCCCGCCCGGCGGTCGGATGCACCGCACCGGCGAACGCGCGCGCTGGACCGGCGACGGCGCTGTCCAGCGCGTTCGCACTGCTGAGCGCCTTGTCGGCGACTCCGGGGAGCACTAAGGTCACAGGGCCTTGGTGCACGGGAAACCGGTGAAGAACCGGTGCGGCCCTCGCCACTGTGATCGGGAAAGTCCGGCTCCATCCCCCCGGGGGAAGCCACTGGGACGCCGAGGGAGACCTCGGCGCCTGGGAAGGCGGAGTCCGGACGCCTCACCCGTCAGCCAGGAGACCGGCCAGGGCGCGTTGTCCATCCACGAGGTGCTGGAGAGGTCTCCCGACACATGCACATAGCCGAGGGTTATCTGCCACCAGGGCACGCGGCCGCCTGGGCCGCCGCGTCCGCCCCGTTCGTCATCCACGGCGTGCGCTCCCTGACCCGCGAGGTCAAGGCCCACCCCGAATCCACCCTGCTGCTCGGCGCGTCCGGCGCCTTCACCTTCGTCCTCTCCGCGCTCAAGATCCCATCGGTGACGGGGAGCTGCTCCCACCCCACCGGTACCGGGCTCGGCGCGATCCTGTTCCGACCACCGGTGATGGCGGTGCTCGGCACCATCACCCTGCTCTTCCAGGCGTTGCTGCTGGCCCACGGCGGGCTGACCACGCTCGGCGCCAACGTCTTCTCCATGGCCGTCGTCGGCCCCTGGGCCGGATACGGCGTGTACTGGCTGCTCCGGCGTTTCGAACTGCCGCTGATGGTCTGCGTGTTCTTCGGGGCCTTCATGGCCGACCTGATCACGTACTGCGTCACCACCGTCCAGCTGGCCCTCGCCTTCCCCGACCCGAGCAGTGGATTCGCCGGCGCGCTGGCCAAGTTCGGCGGCATCTTCGCGGTCACCCAGATCCCGCTCGCGGTCAGCGAGGGGCTGCTCACCGTGCTCGTGATGCGGCTTCTGGTGCAGTCCAGCAAGGGCGAGCTCACCCGGCTCGGCGTGCTGCTCCAGAGCGGTGCCGCGGGCCGGGACGGAGCGGCCGGCAAGGGTGACAAGGGCGACAAGGGCGAGACGAAGGAGGCCATGGCCTGATGAGCCGTAACGCCAAGATCAATTCGCTGCTGCTGCTCGTCGTCGCCGCCCTGGCCGTCCTCCCGATCGCCCTCGGCATGGGCGACCACAAGGAGGAGCCGTTCACCGGGGCCGACGCCCAGGCGGAGACCGCGATCACCGAGAACAAGCCGGACTACGAGCCGTGGTTCACCCCGCTGTACGAGCCGCCGTCCGCCGAGATCGAGTCAGCGCTGTTCGCGCTCCAGGCCGCGATCGGCGCCGGCGTCGTGGCGTTCTACTTCGGACTGCGCAAGGGACGCCGGCAGGGCGAGGCCCGCGCGGCCGAGGCCGCCGCCGGGGACTCCCTCACCGAAGCCCGCGCGGAGGCGGTCACCGCCACCGCCGGGGCCTCGCACGGAGCGGCCGCGGGCGCCGGCAAGGCCGAGGCCGAGGCCACCGCGCCCGGCAGCGCCGAGCCCGCGGCCGGCGAGCGGCCCGAAGCCGCGCGCCCCTAGCGGCGCCCGATGCTGCCGATCGACGCGGCGGCGCACAGCAGTCGCTGGCGCCGCCGCCATCCTGTGGACAAGGCCGTCCTGGGCATGGGCCTGACCTTCTGCGCGGTGGGCCTGCCGCCGTGGCCGGGCGGCCCGCTGGTGGCCGCGGCCACCCTCGCCCTGCTGCTGGGTCCGGCCGGCGTGGAACCGCGCCAGCTGTGGCGGGCGTTCCGGGTGCCGCTGGGCTTCTGCGTCACCGGCGCACTCCCGCTGCTGTTCGCGGTGGGCGGCGGGGACGGCTGGGTCTCGCTCGCCCCGGACGGGCCGCGGCACGCCGCCGAGCTGCTGCTGCGCACCTCCGCCGCCTCCCTGGGCGTCCTGCTGTTCGCCTTCACCACGCCCGTCTCGGACGTCCTGCCGCGGCTGGTGCGGGCGGGGGTGCCCGCGCCCGTGGTGGACGTCGCGCTGGTGATGTACCGCATCACCTTCCTGCTGCTGGACTCCATGCAGCAGGTGCGCGAGGCGCAGGCCGCGCGGCTGGGCCACACCACCCGCGCCGCCACCTGGCGGTCGCTGGCTGGCCTGGGGGCGACGGTCTTCGTCCGCGCCTTCGACCGGGCCGGTCGGATGCAGGCGGGCCTCGCGGGGCGCGGCTACGACGGCACCCTGCGCGTCCTGCTGCCCACCGCGCGGATCTCCGGCCGCTTCCTCGCCGCGACCGCCGCGCTACTGACCGGGCTGATCGCGCTCACGCTCGTACTCGAAAGGTTCGTCGCATGACCGGCACGACCGATCCCGTGACCCCGAAGCCCGTCGTGGAGCTCGTCCGCGCGGGATACGCCTACGAGGACGGCCCGGCCGTGCTGGAGGACGTCGACTTCACCGTCCCCGAAGGCCGCACCATGGCCCTGCTGGGCCGCAACGGCAGCGGCAAGACCACGCTGATGCGGCTGCTCAGCGGCGGACTCCAGTGCCGCTCCGGGCAACTGCTGCTGGACGGCACCCCGGTGACGTACGACCGCAAGGGGCTGACCCGGCTGCGCACCACCGTGCAACTGGTGGTGCAGGACCCGGACGACCAGCTGTTCGCCGCCTCGGTGAGCCAGGACGTGTCCTTCGGCCCGATGAACCTGGGGCTGTCGGAGGCCGAGGTCGCCGAGCGGGTCGAGGAGTCCCTGGAGGCGCTGGACATCACCGCGCTGCGGGACCGGCCCACACATCTGCTGTCCTACGGGCAGCGCAAGCGGGCCGCGATCGCGGGCGCGGTGGCGATGCGGCCCCGGCTGCTGATCCTGGACGAGCCCACCGCGGGGCTCGACCCGCACGGCCAGGAGCGGCTGCTGGACGTCCTCGGCGGGCTCCAGCGCTCCGGCACCACCGTGCTGATGGCCACCCACGACGTGGACCTCGCGCTGCGCTGGGCGGACGACGTGGCCGTGCTGACCCCGGCCGGGCTGCGCACCGGCCCGACCGGGGAGGTCCTCGCCGACCAGGAGCTGCTGGAGGCGGCCCGGCTGTGCAGGCCATGGGGCACCGCGGTGGCCGCGGTGCTGCGCGCCCACGGCCTGCTCGACGCGGCGGAGGCCGGCCCCCGCACGCCGGAGGAGCTGGGCGACTGGGTCGCCCGGCGGCCTACAGCTCCGTCCAGGTGAAGGCGACCTTGTCGCCCGCCTTGATCCGGAACTGGCAGCCGCCCACGGGGGTCGCGGTGCCGTTCACGGCGATGTTCCAGTAGGCCTCGTTACCGCCGTTCTTGCCCGCGATGGTGGAGACGAAGTAGTCGTCGAAGGACGGGTACCAGACGCCGTCCCAGGTGAAGCCCTTCTTCTTGGCGGCGTCGTCGAGGGCGGCGGTCGGGGTGGCGCCCGGCTTCGGGTTGGCGCCGTTGTTGGTGCCGTCGCACCTGTGGGTGCCGCCGGAGGCGGTGGTGACGGTGTGCCCGGTGGTCTTGATGGAGCCGTTGAAAATCGTCGAGTTGTTCGGGCCCTTGACCGTCAGCGTGACGGTGATCGGGGCGTTGACGGCCGTTCTCGCCGACGCCGGGGCGGACGATGCCGGGGCGGACTGCGCCTGGGCCTGGGCGGAGGCGGCGGTGAGGGCGAGGCCGAGCACGGCGGTGACGACGGCGGCGCGGCGGGTGCGGATCTGACGCATGGACGGTGCCTTCCTGGGGTTTCGTGTGGGTCGGTGACCGCGGAGCGGTCTGGGGAGCGGTGGTCTTGGTGCTCAGCCGCGGTCGCGGCGGGCGCGGGCGAGGGTGACGGCGGTGGCACCGGTCAGCAGCAGGGCCGCGGAGCCCACGGCGTACGGCAGGGCCGCCGAGCCGGTGTCGGCGAGGCTGCCGCCGCCCCCGGTCCCGCCGGTGGCGTCCCCGGACCCGCCGCCGGTGGTGCCGCCGGTGCCCGTGCCGCCCGTGCTCGCCGTGCCGCCGGAGGCACCACCCGTCGTGCCGCCGCCGGTGGTGCCGCCCGAGGAGTCGTCGGACGGGCTCGGGGTGGGCGTGGGGTCGGTGGAGCCGGAGGTGCCGGCGTCGGTGCCGGACCCGTCGCCGCCCCCGTCGGTGGAGCCGGAGGTGCCGCCCCCGTTCCCGCCGGAGTCACCGCCCGTACCGCCGCCGTCGGTGCCGCCACCGTTCGTGCCGCCCCCGTCGGTGCCGCCGCCGTTCGTGCCACCGTTCGTGCCGCCCGAGGTGTCGCCTCCCGGCGCGCAGGCGATCGGCTCCAGCACGTCGGCGCCCTTGGTGCCGTCGACCTGGGCGAGGGAGACCGCCGCCAGCGCCGGGACCGCCTGGGCGGTGGCGCGCAGCTCGCTGCCGTCGATCTTGGGTTCGAGGTAGCCGACCGCGCCGCGGTCGGCGGCCGGGGCCGAGCAGCCCAGCTGACGGCTCCGCAACCAGGCGATGCCCTTCCCCGCGGCCTCGATCCGGCCGCCGGCGACCAGCGCCTGCACATCCAGGGCGGTGGTGTTGGAGTTGCCGGTGCCGGCGCCGAAGCTGTTGTCGCCGAAGCCGCCATCGGGGAGCTGCTGCTTCTCCAGCCAGTCCAGCGCGGGCTTGGCGTCCGCGGTGCGGCCGGCGCCCAGCAGCGCCTGGACGGCCAGACCGGTGCTGTCCGTGTGGGACCTGCACTTGGCCGGGTCGGACTTGAAGAACAGCGGAAAGCCGCCGTCCGCGCAGCGCGAGGCGGCGAGGAAGTCGACCGCCTTGGCGGGCAGGCCGCCGGTGCGCTGGAGGGCGAGGATCGCCAGCGACTGGGTGAACTGGTTGGACATGTCGCCGCCGGGCAGGTCGTCGGTGAAGCGGCCGTTGTCCTGCAGCCGGCCCGACAGCGTCGCCACCAGGTCGACGCCGCCGAACTTCCTGGGGTCCCGCCCCTCGATGACGGCGACCAGGGCGAGCTTGGCGGTGCCGCCGGCGAAGACCTTGCCGGGGGTGCCCCGGGTGACGTACGCCTCGGCGTTGTCCGCGAGCCAGTCGGTGGCCTTGGCCGCGGTCGCCCTGCCGGTGCCGGTGGCCGCGATGCCCATGACGATGTCGGCGGTCAGGCCGTGGTCGCCCTTGGCGTGGGCGCCGTCGGTGAGCTTGGAACCCATCCAGGTGGCGGCCGCGTTGGCCGGGGAGGTGAGGCCGGCTCCGGTCGGGGAGCCGATGCCGACTCCGGTCGGGGAGCCGATGCCGGCTCCGGTCGGGGCGGCCGGGTCAGCCTGTGCGGCCCCCGGCAGCAGCAGGGCCGTCACCAGCGCGGCCGCGGGCAGGGCGGCCGCCGTTCTCAGCCGGGTGGACAGGGGCATGCGTGAGCTCCTTGTTCAGGTGTTCTCCGGCCCGGCCCCGGGCCGGGTCGGACGCCGGGGTGGGCGGGGCGGAGGCGGGGGTGACGGTGACCGGGGCGCCGAAGGCGGCGCGACGGGCCGCGCGACGCAGCACCGCCAACACGGCGGGGCCGAGGGTGACGATGGCGATCAGATTGGTGATCGCACGTCCGGTGTCCCAACCGAAGGTGGACGTGACGAGGGTGAAGACGGCGAACCGGTGCAGGTTCTCCAGGACCGGGGCGCCGGGTTCGAAGGACAGCTGGGTGTCGGGCCCGGCGGTGAACGGCCAGAACCACATGTTGAGCAGGAAGCCGTAGGCGTAGGCGACCAGCACCCCGTAGGCGGCGAGCATGGCGATCTCGGCCCGGCCGGTGGGGCGCCGCGGCAGCAGTCCGGCGCCCAGCCCGATCCAGCCGGCGGCGATCATCTGGAACGGCAGCCAGGGGCCGACCCCGGCGGTCAGCAGCGCGGAGGCGAACAGCGAGGTGGCGCCCAGCACGAAGCCGAAGCCGGGCCCGAAGACCCGGCCCGCCAGCACCAGCAGGAAGAAGACCGTCTCGATGCCCGCCGTCCCCGCGCCCAGGGGCCGCAGCCCGGCGTTGACCGCGGACAGCACCCCGAGCATGGCCAACGCCTTGGTGTCGATACCACCCGAGGACATCTCGGCCAGGACGACGGCCAACAGCACCGGCATGGTCAACACGAAGATCAGCGCGGCGTCGGAGGTGTGCGCCGTCGCCTCGGGGCCGGGCGCCGCGAAGAGCGGCCAGAAGAACATCGCCAGCCCGGCGACGCTGGCCAGCGCCAGCACGAGGGCGGTACGCCCCCCGACGCGCAACACGGGCACCCGCGCGGCGCGCTCCGCCACCGCGCGGCCGCGCCCCGCCGCCGCGCCGTCCACCTGCGGCAGCGGGCAGTCCGATTCCGCGTCCGCGCCCCTCTCCCGCTCCGGCACCGCGCGGTCCGGCGACGCGGCTGCACGATGGAGCCCCGGTGTCGCGCGGTCCGACCCAGGCACTTTGTGGTCCGGCCTCAACGCCTCACGGTCCAACCCCCGCACCGCGCGGTACGACCCGGGCACCTCGTGGTCCGGCCTCAACGCCTCATGGTCCAAGCCCCGCACCGCGCGGTACGACCCGGACGCCTCACGGTCCAGCCCCGCCACCGAGCCGTCCAGCCCCTCCACCGAGCCGTCTGGCCCCGCCACCCGGCCGTCCGGCGGCACGGACTCCGCGCGGTCGCGCGGTCGGTCGTTCGGAGCGCCTCTCCGAGGCTCGCCGTCACGACCGTGTGGCTCGGCGGCGGCCTCGCCTTCTCCGGCGACCTGGGAGCCGCGGGTCTCGCTCATACGGGCGCCTCCAGCGCGTCGCGCACCTGCTCGACGGTGAGCCACTCCTGGGGGCTGAGCACCTTGGCCACCTGGGGGGCGAAGGCCGGGGAGGCGACGACGACGTCGGGGGTGGCGCCGTCGGCGACGATCTCGCCCTCGGCCAGCACCACCACCCGATCGGCGGCCCGCGCGGTGAACTCCACGTCATGGGTGGCGACCACCACGGCCCGCCCCTCGGCGGCCAGTCGGCGTACGAGCGCGGTGAACGCCTCCTTGGCGTGGTAGTCCAGCCCCCTGGTCGGCTCGTCCAGCAGCACCACCCCGGGAGCGGCGGTCAGTTGGACCGCCAGCACCAGGGCCAGCCGCTGGCCCTCCGACAGGTCGCGCGGGTGGCGGTCGCCGGGGATGCCCGGGGCCAGCGCGTCCAGCAGCCCGCGGCAGGCCCCGGAGGCGGCCCGCGACTCGGCGTCGGCCTGAGCGCACTCGGCGGCCACCGTCTCCAGGTAGAGCAGGTCACTCGCGGTCTGCGGCACCAGTCCCACCAGCGAGCGGGCGACCCGGGCGGACACCTCTCCGGGGTCCTTCCCCGCCACGTCCACCCGGCCGGAACGGCGCGGTCCGGAGCCCTGGAGCGCCCACAGCAGGGACGACTTGCCGGAGCCGTTGCGCCCCATGAGGGCGGTGACCTCGCCGCGGCGTAGCCGCAGGTCCACCTCCCGTACGGCGACGGTGTCGCCGTAGGCCACCACGAGCCGCCGCGCGGTGAGCGCCGGCTCCCCGGGCGGGGCGGGCGCCGGCCGCGGCGGAGCGTCGGCGAGCCGTGCGCGCAGCCCGGCCGCCCGGCGACGGGCGTCGCGCACGGACAGCGGCAGCGGCTCCCAGCCGGCGAGCCGGCCGAGGCGCACCACCGGGGGCGCGACGTCGGACTCGCGCATCAGCTCGGCCGGTTCGCCCTCGCGGATCCGCCCGTCGACGCCGACCTGCACGAGTCGGTCGGCGTACTGGAGCACCCGCTCCATGCGGTGCTCGGCGACCAGGACGGTGGTGCCCAGGTCGTGCACCAGTCGGGTGATGGCGGCGAGCACCTCCTCGGCGGCCGTGGGGTCGAGCGCCGAGGTGGGCTCGTCCAGCACCAGCACGCGCGGATGGGCGGTGAGCACGGCCCCGATGGCGACCCGCTGCTGCTGCCCGCCGGAGAGGGTGCGGAGCGGACGGTGCCGCAGCTCGGCGATGCCCAGCAGGTCCAGGGTCTCCTCGACGCGCTTGCGCATGGTCTCCGGCGGAATCGCCAACTGCTCCATGGCGTAGGCGAGCTCCTCCTCGACCGTGTCGGTGACGAACCCGGCCAGCGGGTCCTGGCCGACCACGCCGACCAGGTGCGCGAACTCCTGCGGCGGCCGGTCCTCGGTGCCGATGCCGTCGACGCTGACCCGGCCCCGCAGATGGCCGCCGGTGAAGTGCGGCACCAGTCCGTTGACCGCGCCCAGCAGCGTGGACTTGCCCGCTCCGGTCCGTCCGGTGACCAGGCACAGCTCGCCCTCGCCGATGTGCAGGTCCACTTCGCGCAGCGCGGGGCGCACGGCTCCGGTGTAGCTGAAGGTCACCTGGTCGAAGCGGATCACGCGACGGTCTCCCGGAGGTTCTGGCGGTCGTGGGGGTGCTGGGGGTCGTGGGGGTTCTGGCGGTCGTGGGGGTGCCGGCGGTCGTCGTGGGGGTGCTGAGGGCCGTCGGGAAGCCGGCGGTCGTCCCGCCCGGTCCCGGTGGGGCTCGGCAGCGGGCGGGGCGGGGCGGGCGTCAGCCAGGCGGGCAGCGCGCCCAGCAGCACCGCCAGCGCGGGCAGCGGCTCCACCTCGGGCCAGGTCAGCGGTGACAGCGAGGGGTAGAGGGAGGCGGCGTCGGTGCGCGAGACGACGTACATCAGGACGGCCGCGGCGATGCCGGAGGCAGCGGTGAGCCACTCGGCGGCGCGCCAGGGATCCGGCCGGTAGCTGGAGCGGCTGACCCGTCGGCCGCCGAGGGCGAACCCGCAGCCGGCAAGCGCCAGCCCGGCCAGCAGCAGCGGGGTGCCGAGGTACGGCGGGGTGCTGGCGCCCATCGCCCCGTACAGCCCGGCGCACACGCCCAGCAGGCCGCAGACGACCAGCGTGCCGGTGAGCCGTCGGGCGCGCGGTGCGGTGCGTCCGGTGCGGCCGTACCCGTGCGAGGCCATGGCGGCTGCCAGGGCCAGCGAGCGGTTCATCGCGTCCTCCAGGACGGGGATCACGATGCCGCGCAGCGCGCCGACACCCTTGCCCTGCCCGCCCCTCAGCAGTCGTGCCCGGCGCACCCGTTGGACGCTCTCGACGAGCTGGGGCGCCACGGTGAGGGTGATGACGACGGCGGTGCCGACCTCGTAGAGCGCGCCGGGCAGGGCCTTGAGCATCCGCTTGGGATTGGCCAGGGCGTTGGCCGCGCCCACGCAGATCACCATGGTGGCCAGCCTCAGTCCGTCGTAGAGCCCGCCCAGCAGCTGTTCGGCGGCGACCGGGCCGAACAGCCGGATGCCGGCGGCCCAGTGGGGCAGTGGGATCTCGGGCAGGGTGAAGAGGACGGTGTCCCCCTGCCCGCCGCCGAAGACGATCCTGAAGACCACCCGCATGACGACGATGAAGGCGCCGAGCAGCAGATACATCCGGAAGGCCAGGGCCCAGGGCGCGTCGGTGCGGCGCTGGGCCACCACCAGCGCCGCCACCGCGAGGATCATCAGCAGCAGCACCGGGTTGGCGGTGCGGCCGGCGGTGGCGGCCAGCCCGAGCGCCCAGAGCCACCAGGCACCGGGGTGGACCGCCCGGGGCAGGGGGCGGAGCCGTGCGATCACCGGGTGCGGTCCTGCGTGCCCGCCGCGCGGCGGCGCCAGGCGGTGACGCCCGCGAAGGCGGCCAGGGCGGCCGCGGCGCCGGCTCCGAGCAGGGTTCCGGTGGGGATGTCGCTGTCGTGGGCGGCGGTCTCCACCGGCTGCTCCTCGCCGCCGGTCCAGTCGGCGGCCTCGGTCGGGCTGGGCGGCGCCTTGGGGTCGGACGGGGCGGCCGGGCCCGCGGCGGAGGGGGAGCCGCTCGGGCGCGCCCGGCCCGCCGGTCCCTCCTCGTCGGCCTGCCGCTCGCCCCCGTCGCGGGCGGCGTCCGGGTCGTCGGCGTCGGCGTCGTCGGTCTGGTCCTGATCACCGGAGGCGGGTCGCCGGTCGGGCCGCTCGTCTCCGGTCCGCGGCGCGTCCTCGGCGCCTCCGTCGCCGCCCCGGCCCGCGCCGTTGCCCGGGTCCGTGCCCGGAGCCGGGCCCGGGTCCACACCGTCGCCCTGACCGGAGCCGGAACCCCCGCCGCCGGGCTGGGGCTTGGAGGGCGGTGCGGGCGGGGTGGACGGGGCGGGCCGCCGGGGCGCGACGCGGGGCTCGGCCGCCTCGTCCGCCTCCCGGTCGAGCGAGAACGACCATCCTTCGAAGCTGCCGGTGGGCGGGGTGCGGTAGGTGGCGCCGTACTGGCTGTAGCTCCACCGGCCGCCGTTGGGCGCGTGCCAGTACGACCAGTAGGCCCGGGTCGGCGGGGTGTCGATGCACGGCTCGCTCTCCGGCCCCGGCTTGTTCTCCAGCCGGCAGATGAATGCCTCGCCCCACCGGTTGGTGCCGGTGACGTGGATGCCCGCGGCCTTCAGGGCTGCCAGCCCGGTGGCCTGGCGGCCCACCGCGCAGCGCACGATGGTGGTGCCGCCCAGCTCGCGGAAGTCGACGACGACGGTGACGCCGTTCGCGTCGGGGCAGAAACCGGGCCGTCCGCGGCTGGTGTCCACGGCGGCGGCGCTTCCGGCCGCCGCGAGCCCCCACCCGGCCACGGCGAACAGCAGCGCGAGCACGGCGAGGTACGCGCGTAACGCACGGGCCATCTGAGGGAGCCCTTCGGTCCGGGGCCCGAGTCGAGGCGTCCCCGCGCGCCCTCGCCGCGACGACGCGGAACCGAGGGGCTCAAGGCTCCACGCTGCAGACCGTGACAGTGGGAAGCGGTGCACGTATCGCGCCGGGCGGTCCGACTCGCGGCGAAGAGGCTCTCCGCCGCTCACGGTTGCAGGTCAGTGCCGGATTCCCACCGGCTTTCCCCAGTCGCGTACGCATGAAGTTGTATCGCCCGTATGGTCGGGCTGCGAACGAGTGTACGCCCGCCGCGTCCGGGCCGGAATCCCCTTTCCGGCCCGGATGGTGACGGTTCGTCAGTCGATTTGGCCAGTGTCGGTCGAGTCGGTGTCGGTCGAGTCGGTGTCGGTCGAGTCGGTGTCGGTCGAGTCGGTGTCGAGCGCCGGCACGGGGCGCGGCCGACCGTCCGCGTCGATCGCGACGAACGCCAACTCGGCGGTGGCCACCTCGGCTACCGGCCCGGAGGTGTTCCAGCGCTCGGCGGTGACCCGTACGACCACCACCATCGAGGTGCGTCCGGCGCGGAGCAGTTCGGCGTGGATGGTGAGCAGGTCGCCGGCCCGGACCGGAGCGAGGAAGCTCATCCGGTTCACCGACACCGTGACCGCGGGGCCGTCGGCGTGGCGGCCGGCCGCGGCGGCGGCCGCGTCGTCGATGAGCTTCATCACGACCCCGCCGTGGATGGTGCCGTAGAGGTTGGTGTCGTGCTCGCTCATGATGTGGGCGAGCGTGACCCGGGAGTCGGCAGGCGCCTTGTGGGCCCGGCCGACCGTGGTGGTGCGGCCCATTGAGGGAGCCTCAGCTTTCGATGGGAGACCCGCGGCCCTGAGCCGCGAGCCACCGACAGGTGGTGTGGCCCGCGAGCTACCGGCGGGTCGTGGGCCCGGGAATCCGCGTCCGGGAGTGGTCGGCCCTCGGGAGGGCGCCGTCCCCGTCGAGGTCGTCGACGGGGTCGTCCCCGTCGACGACGTCAACGGCGACCGGGATCCCGCCGAACCCGACGGCCCGCCCCGCCACTTGGCCGCAGTCCTGCCGGGGGTGGTCGTACACGGTGGCCTGGGGCACGGAACTCTCCTTCGCGAGTCACGGTCACCCGGGACCGGACGAGGGCGCGAAGGGACGGCGGGACACGGCACCCGCTCCGGGTGCGCCCGCCGCACCGCCGACCCGTCCCTCGATGGTCGCCGAGATCCGCCACGCGCCCATCCGGCGCGCGGGCAGTGGCAGGTCTTCGGACTCGCGGGCACGCCTCGTGTCGTACGAGGCTCCTACTGGCCGTCGCTTCCCAGACCCGGCCGGGCCCAGTGCGTATGACGGCGGTCGTTCCCACTCACCGCTGCGGGGCAGTCCCGGACTTCCACCGGGTTCCCTCTTACGACGCGTCCCGCCTGGCGGACGGGGCGAACCAGCTGCACGGGCAACGTAATCACAGCGGGCGGCGGACGGAAAGGCGTTCCTGATGCGGAGATCACATACCGGCCGCCCCGCAGGTCGCATACGGTGCCGTCAACCGAGGTGGCAAGGGTGAGGAGACGGCAGTGGCAGACGAGACGACGGTGACCGACGGGGCGCTGATCGCGGCCCTGGGCGAGGCGGAGCCGCGGGTGGACCCGCGGGCGTACACGGCGCCGACGTCGGTGGTGATCGGCGACGTCACCCTGGCCGCGGGCAGCAGCGTCTGGTACCACGCGGTGCTCCGGGCCGACTGCGGCCCGATCGTGCTGGGCGCCGACAGCAATATTCAGGACAACTGCACCGTTCACGTCGATCCGGGCTTTCCGGTCACCGTCGGCGAGCGGGTGACCGTCGGGCACAACGTGGTGCTGCACGGGTGCACCGTCGAGGACGACGTGCTGGTCGGCATGGGCGCGACCGTCCTCAACGGGGCCAGGATCGGCGCCGGGTCCCTGATCGCCGCCCAGGCGCTGGTCCCCCAGGGCATGGTGGTGCCGCCGGGCTCCCTGGTGGCCGGAGTGCCCGCCCGGGTCAAGCGCGAGCTGACCGCGGAGGAGCGGGAGCACATCAAGATCAACGCCCAGATGTACCTCGGACTCGCCACGACCCACAGGGAGAAGCTGCGCCGGCGCCCGGCGTGACCGACCGCCCGGCCCGACCCACCCGACGGCCCGCTACCGACAGCCCTTGCCGACACTCCTGACCGACGCCTCCGGCCGGCGCCCGTGACCGGCCCCCAGGAGGCCCCGGACCGGCCACGGCGGGCGACCGGACCGCGCCACGCCAGGCCCGTCGCCGACACCCGGCGACGGAGCGGGGCGGCCGGCTCGCACGCGCCGACTCGGAGCGGGAAGCCCGGGTCGCACGCACGCGCTCGGAGCGGGGCGGCCGCGCAGCCCGCGCACCGGCGTCGGGCGCGGCTACCGTCCGGCCACGGCCGGTGCTTCGGCGGCTCTCCGCCGGGAGCCACGCCCCCTCCGCGGCCGCGGCCACGGCGGTGTCCCGCCCACGAACGGTGGGCGGCCGGCGGGGCCGGGTGACCCGCACGCGCGCGACGGCCGCCGTCGACGTCCGGGACCAGGTGCCGGCGGACTCGGACTCCGGGACGACCCGCACGGAGCGGCGAAGGGCGACGGAGGCGAGCGGACACCCCACCGCACGCCGGTGTGGGGGCGCGAGCGGACACCGGGCTCCGGAATCGCCCACACACCGGCGGGCGGCGGCCGTGTGCGGGCACGGACGGCAGCCGCGCCATCGGCGCGGCCATCAACAGGAACGAGGATCCGCCCGCATACCGGCGGGGCGGCGCGAGACGTCGGGCCTGGGGCGCCGCGGGCGCCCCGCTCCGTACCACGCGGCCCGACCCCGCGTCGGCGGCGAGCCCGCCCAGCCGGTCGCGGCCGGCCGCGGCCGGGGCGGCCTCGTCGGGCCGGCGGTCCAACCGGCGGCGACCGCCGGGACTTCGGGCGCTCGGCACCGCCCCCCTCCCCGCGCGAGCCGCGCGGCGGGGCGGACGTCGGGTGCGGGAGAACGCGCGAGCGCCGTGGCTACGGTCCGTAGCCACGGCGCTCGGGGTGCCGGGGTGCCGGGCGTTGCCCGGCCCGGTGGTCCGTGGCCGGTCGGCCACGGGCGGGGCGGTGGGTCAGTCGCGGGCCGGCACGGGCGCCGGCTCGACGTCCGCGGCGGCCGGGGTGGCCGCCGCCTCCGCCGCTTCCGCCGCGGTCTTCTTCGCCCGGCGCTTCATCATCACCATCGAGCCGAGGCCGAAGAGGACGGCGGCCACGAGGCCGAGCCAGGAGAACTTCTTCAACCAGTCCTCGGCCACCTTGCCGACGGAGTAGATGACGGCGACGGTGCCGCCCGCCCAGACGATGCCGCCCAGGACGTTGGCGATGGCGAACTTCCAGTACGGCATGCGCAGCACGCCGGCCAGCGGGCCCGCGAAGATCCGCAGCAGGGCGACGAAGCGGCCGAAGAAGACGGCCCACATGCCCCACTTCTGGAACGACCGCTCGGCAGTCGCCACGTGCGCGGCGCTGAAGTGCTTGGGGAACTTTCGCCCGAGCCAGTTCAGCAGCGGCTGGCCGCCCTTGCGGCCGATGAGGTAGCCGATGGAGTCGCCGACGATCGCTCCGGTGATCGCGCAGGCGGCGAGGATGTACGGGTTGATGTGGTCCTGCGAGGACGCGAGCAGCGTCGCCGTCACAAGGATGATCTCGCCGGGCAGCGGGATGCCCAGGCTCTCCAGTCCGATGACCAGGCCCACGATCACATACACGCTGACCGCGGGCACGGACTCGAGCCATGCCTCGATATGCAACGCCGGTTCCTCCCCGTTTGGTGTTTCCTGCCCCGTGCGCACCCCCGCCTGGGGACACGCCGGGGAAGCCTACTCGATCGGGGTGGACGGCCGAGCCACGCCACGCAGCCGCAGGTCACACGCGTACCCGCGGGCACTCAGGGTGAGGTTGGGCCGGTCAGAGGGCCCGAGGGTGGCGCGGATCGGGAGGCCGAAGAGATGGGAGAGGGTTCGCCGGAGATCGGGAGACGAGGGCGCGAGGACGCCCCGCCGGGGGCCGGCGCTCGCGCGCCCTCCCCCACCCTCGGCGCCTCCCTAGCCCTGGGCCTTCTTGTCGGCCTCGGCGTTCTTGGCCTTGATGCGGGCGGTTTCCTTGCGCACCTCCGCCTGGGTGGCGCGCTCCTTCTGCAGCCACTCGGGGCTCTCGCTCTTCAGCGCCTCGATCTGGTCCGTGGTGAGGGCCTCGGTGACCCCGCCCCGGGCGAGGCCCGAGATGGAGATGCCGAGCTTCGCGGCGACCACGGGTCGGGGGTGCGGGCCGTTGCGCCGCAGCTCGCGCAGCCACTCCGGCGGGTCGGTCTGGAGCCGGTTCAGCTCGTCGCGCGAGACGACACCCTCCCGGAACTCGGCGGGGGTGGCCTCGAGGTACACACCCAGCTTCTTCGCCGCGGTCGCGGGCTTCATGGTCTGGGCGTTCTGGTGCGACGTCATGGTTCAAGGATATCGAGCGTGTGCACGCTCCCCGACCACGCCCGGTAGCCTGGCCTGGTGACAGGCTCGGAAGCATCCCCTTCGTTCCGGCTCGCGTACGTCCCGGGTGCGACCCCCGCCAAGTGGGTGCGGATCTGGAACGAGCGACTGCCCGACGTCCCGCTGCACCTCGTCTCGGCGCCCGCAGCCGAGGCGCCCGGCATGCTCCGCCGTGGCGAAGCCGACGCGGGCCTCGTGCGGCTTCCCATGGACCGCACCGGCCTGCACGCGATCCCCCTCTACACCGAGACCACGGTGGTCGTGATCCCCAAGGACCACCTGGTGGCGGCGGTCGACGAGGTGTCCATCGCGGATCTCGCCGACGACGTCGTGTTCCACCCCCTGGACGACACCCTCGACTGGGAGCACCCGCCGGGACGGCCCGCGATCGAGCGCCCCGCCACGACGGCGGACGCCATCGAGCTGGTGGCGGCGGGGGTGGGACTGCTCCTCGTGCCGCAGTCGCTGGCCCGCCTGCACCACCGCAGGGACCTCACGTACCGCCCGGTCACGGACGCCCCCCAGTCGCGCGTCGCCCTGTCGTGGATCGAGGACGAGACCACCGACCTGGTCGAGGAGTTCATCGGCATCGTCCGTGGGCGCACCGTCAACAGTTCGCGGGGCCGCCGTCCCGCCCCGGCGCAGTCGAAGGAGAAGCGCCCCGAGGTCGGCGGCTCACGGGGGAAGGGCGCGACGGGCAAGACCGCGTCCGGTCGGGCCGCGGGCGGTCGGACGGCGGGCAGGTCGGCGCGGAGTGGCTCCGGCGCCGCCGGCAGGGGCGGCGGCTCGGGCAAGAGCGGCGGCTCGGGCCGCACCCAGGCCGCCCGGCGCGGCAAGCCCCGCCGCCGGTCGTAGTCCGGGCGGCGGGGGCGGCCGATCGACGCCGCTCAGGGGCGGAGCGTAGGAAACGCGGAACGCCGGGAACGCGGAACGTCGGGAGTCAGGAGTTCGGGCGCAGCGTCCACACGATGGACATCTCACCGGTCACGGCACCGTCCTCGCGGGTGATGGCGATGTTGACCGGGAACTCCGGGCGCTCGCCCGCGTCGAGCTCGGCGACGACGTCGGCGGCCGGGCGGCCCAGCTCGGCGGTGGCGGTGACCGGCCCCTTGGCGAGCTTCTTGTAGCCGATCTCGGCGCGCACGGCCAGCGGCACGGCACGCGAGAGCTGGTCGCTGAAGGCGGCGAGCACGATCGCGCCGCTCGCGGACTCGGCCAGGGTGAACATGGCGCCGGCGTGCGGCCCGGCCACGTGGTTGTGGAAGTCGGGCTGGTCCGGCAGACGCAGCACGGCGCGCTCGGCCGAGGTCTCCAGGAACTCCAGGTTCAGGGTGCGCACCATGGGCACCGTGGCGGCGAGCAGCTCGCCGATCTGCGGCTGGGTCGTAGTCATGGCAGGAAAGTTACCAGCGGGTAGCACCCTGCGGAAGAGTCGGCTCCCACGCCGGCTCCACGCTGGAAACGGTGGAAGGGGCTCGGAGACGGGGGCCGGCCGTAGCAGCGGCCGACCGCCCCCTCTAAGGTGGACGCCCATGTGGCCAGGACAGCAGCCGACCGGCGGCGAGCAGAACCCACAGGACCAGAACCCCCCACAACAGCCGGGCTACCCACAGCCCGGCCCGTACCAGCAGCCGGGCTACCAGCAACCGGGCTACGCCCAGCCGAACCCCTACGCGCACACCGGGCAGCAGCCCACGGGATACCCGCAGACCGGACAGCAGCCGGGTCAGCAACCCGGCTACCCGCACACCGGACAACAGCCGGGATACCCGCAGGCCGGACAGCAGCAGCCCCAGCCGTACCCGGCGCAGCCGAACCCGTACCAGCAGCCGAACCCCTATCAGCAGCCGGGCTACACGCCGCCGCTGGGGCAGCAGCCGGTGACCCCGCCGCCGGGCTGGCACGCCCCCACCGGGCCGAACGGCGCCCCGGAGCCGTCGGGCGACGCGAAGAAGAAGCGCACGGCCACCATCGCGATCGTGACGGCGGTCGCCGTGGTCGCGGCAGCCGTGGTCACCGCCGTCGCCGTGCTGGGCAAGGACGGCGACGACGCGAAGACCGAGGCTCAGGACGGCGAGAAGACCAGCGCCTCACCGTCCTCGCAGCCGGAGAAGACGCCGGCACCCGGCGGGGGCGGCGGCGGAGAGGACGCGGAGGACCTTCCCGAGGACAATCCGCGGCGCGGCGGCGCCACGGTCAAGCCGGTGGTCCCCGGCTGGCAGACCGTCGTGAACACCAAGCGGCGCAACGCCTTCGACGTACCCGCCGGTTGGAAGGTCATGGGCGCCAGCTGGTCCAGCGGGTTCGAGACCGACGACGGCAAGGCGCTGGTCGCCATGTCCTCACCCGCCAAGTTCACCCCCGAGTGGTGCACGGTCACCAAGGAGGGCGGCTACAAGGACACCACCGCGCTGGCGGGCACGGGCACCAAGGGCGCCCAGGGCGCCAAGAGCGAGGCCGAGGCCGCCGAGAACGAGGCCGAGAACTGGGTGTACGCCGCGTTCGACCAGAAGCAGACCGGCAAGCGCACGGTGACCGACGCCAAGCCGTTCACCAGCGACCACGGGCTCAAGGGCTACACCTCGTCGGCCACCGTCACCGGCGTGAAGAAGAAGACCAAGTGCGACAGCGACGGCAAGGCGTTCACCGTCACCTACACCGACAGCAACGGCGACTTCGCGACCTGGGTGCTGTATGCCGCCAAGGGCGTCAAGGGTGAGCTGCCGGACGCCACCATCAAGAAGATCATGAGCTCCCTCCGTCCCCTGAAGTCCACCGACTGAGCCCTCGCCGTTGACATCCGCCACCCCGCCTCGCCCGTGTCCCTCCCGCCCGTCGCGCCTGCCGTCCTGGGCCGGCCGCAACTACACCCTGCTGACGGCGGCCGCCGTGGTCACCGGGCTCGGCAACGCCGGTGCCCTGGTCGCGGCCGCGTTCGCGGTGCTGGAGGCGGGCGGTGACGGCGGCGACGTCGGGATCGTCGCCGCGGCCCGCACCGCCCCGCTGCTGCTCTTCCTCCTGATAGGCGGGGCGCTGGCGGACCGGCTGCCGCGGCACCGGGTGATGGTCGCGACGAACGTGCTCAGCTGTGTCTCCCAGGCGGCCTTCGCCGTCCTGGTGCTGGCCGGCGAGGCGCGGCTGTGGCACATGGTCCTGCTCTCCGCGCTCGGCGGCACCGGCCAGGCGTTCTTCTCGCCCGCGGCCGAGGGGATGCTGTACGCCAGCGTCACCGGTGAGCAGGCCGGACGGGCCTTCGCCTACTTCCGGATGGGCGTGCACGGCTCGCAGATCGGGGGCGCGGCGCTGGGCGGGGCGCTCATCGCGGCCTTCGGGCCGGGCTGGGTGCTGGCGCTGGACGCGGTCGCCTTCGCCGCCGCGGCCGGGCTGCGCGCCTTCCTCGACGTCTCGGGGTCGGCCCGCCGCGAAGCGGGCGGCCCTGGGCTGCTGCGGGACCTGCGCGAGGGGTGGCGGGAGTTCACCGGGCGGCCCTGGCTGTGGGGCATCGTGGTGCAGTTCTCGGTGGTGAACGCCGTGGTGGCCGCGGCCGACGCGGTGTACGGCCCGCTGGTCGCCGAGGAGCGGTTGGGCGGGGCCCGCCCCTGGGGGCGGGCGCTGGCCGCGTTCGGCGCGGGCACCGTGCTCGGCGGGCTGCTGATGACCCGTTGGAAGCCCCGACGGATGCTGCTCGCCGGCACGCTGTGCGTCTTCCCCTTCGCGCTCCCCTCGGCGGCGCTCGCCGTCCCGGTGCCGGTACCGGTCCTGGCCGCGGCGATGTTCGTCGCCGGCGTCTCGATCGAGGTCTTCGGCGTCTCCTGGATGACCGCCATGCACCAGGAGATCCCGGAGGACAAGCTCTCCCGGCTGTCCGCCTACGACTGGTTCGGCTCGGTCGCCCTGGTCCCGCTCGCCACCGCGCTGGCCGGCCCGGCCGAGAGCGCCTTCGGACGCACGGCGGCCCTGTGGGGCTGTGCCGGTCTGATCGTCGTCCTCACCGCCGCGGTCCTCGCGGTGCCGGACGTACGACGGCTGACGCGCCGTGACGCCCCGGGGGACGATCCGCCGAAGGCCGCGGGCGCCGACGGCCTCCCGGACACCCTGGGCGAGCTCCCGGAGCCCGGCGACTCCCCCGCCGCCCCACCCAGCCGCGCTGATCTTCCCCCACCCAGCCGCGCTGATATGCCCCCACCCAGCCGCCCTGATCTCCCCCCGGTCGCCGACCCGGCCTGAGCCACCCGTTCACGGCCCGGCTCCCCTTGTCGCGGCGACGCGACCGCGCGACGGCGGCGCCGTAGGGGTGACGGCGCCGCCCGTCCTCGGGCACGCCCCGTCGGGTGCCCCGTCGGAACGGGCCGCCTCACGTCGGTCGTACCGCCGGCGGCGCCCGGGGCCCCCGGTGCCCGGGGCGCCCCGCCGGACGGTTCCCTCAACCGATGCCGAACGCCCCGCCCGGGGGTTCGGGCGAGGGCACCGCGTCGGCGTCCCGGACCACGGCCGCGCCTCGGGCGAAGCGGGTCAGCGACGGGCCGTGCTCGACGCGAGCGGGGAAGGCGTCGGCCGCGGACCTGCGGGCGAGCACGTCGATGGGCAGCTCGGCGGCGGAGGCGACCAGCACGGCGTTGCCGAAGCGACGACCCCGCAACATGCCCGGCTCGGCGATCAGGCAGACCTCGGGGAAGACGGCCGCGAAGGTGGCCAGCTGGGAGCGGAGGAAGGCGAACGGGGCGCTGTCGGCGAGGTTGGCCGCGTAGTGGCCGCCCGGCCGCAGCACCCGCGCCACCGCGCGCCCGTACTCCACGGAGGTCAGGTGCGCGGGCACCCGCGAGCCGCCGAAGACATCGCCGACGACCACGTCGACGGAGGCGGCCGGCGCCGCCTCCAAGGCGGCCCGCGCGTCCGCCGTGCGCAGCGCGATCCCGGAGTCCGGCGGCAGCGGCAGGTGCTCCGCGACCAGCCCCAGCAGCGCACCGTCGTACTCGACCACCTCCTGCCGCGACCCCGGTCGGGTGGCCGCGACGTAGCGCGGCAGGGTGAGCGCCCCGCCGCCGAGGTGCAGCACGTCCAGCGACGCCCCCGGGTCGGCGACGGCGTCCAGCAGGTACGCCAGCCGGCGCGCGTACTCGAACTCGAGGTGGGTGGGGTCGTCCAGGTCCACGTACGACTGCGGGGCGCCCTCCACGGTGAGCAGCCAGGCCCGCTCGCGGTCCACGTCGGGCATCAACTTGGCGGTGCCGCCGGCCACGGCGCGGCTCACGGGTATCGACTCGTCCACGCCCACCATTGTGACGCCGGACGGACGGGCCGTAACCGCCCGTCCGTCCGGCGTCTCCAGGCCGCGCCCGCGCGGGGCGCGGCAGGGTGTCTAGTCGACGGTCATGACCGTCCCGGCACCCACGGTGCGGCCGCCTTCGCGGATGGCGAAGCCGAGGCCGGGCTCCAAGGGGAGCTCGCGGCCGAGCTCGACGGTCATGGAGACCGTGTCGCCGGGCGCGGCCACGGCCGTCCGCCCGAGGTCGACGTCGCCGACGACATCGGCCGTGCGGATGTAGAACTGCGGTCGGTAGCCGGTGGACAGCGGCGTCCGGCGGCCGCCTTCCGCCGTGGACAGGACGTAGACACGGGCCGTGAAGCGGCGGCGCGGCACGACGCTGCCGGGCGCCGCCACGACGTGGCCGCGGCGCACCGCGTCCCGCTGCACCCCGCGCAGCAGCAGCGCCACGTTGTCGCCCGCCTCGGCGAGCTCCATCGGCTTGCCGAAGGTCTCCACGCCGGTGACGACGCTGGCGAGGCCGGCCCCCAGCACCTCGACCCGGTCGCCGACCTGCACCGTGCCGCGCTCGACGGCGCCGGTGACGACCGTGCCGCGGCCGCTGATGGTGAGGACGTTCTCCACCGGCATCAGGAACGGCGCGTCGGTATAGCGCACCGGCGTCGGCACATAGGTGTCGACGGCGTCGAGGAGCGCCTCGACGGCCCCGGTCCAGCGCGGGTCCCCGTCGAGCGCGCGCAGCCCGGAGACCCGAACCACCGGCACGTGGTCGCCGTCGTAACCGTGGGCGGTCAGCAGCTCGCGCACCTCCAGCTCCACGAGGTCGGTGAGCTCGGAGTCGCCCGCGTCCGCCTTGTTGAGCGCGACGACGATGTGGTCGACGCCGACCTGGCGGGCGAGCAGCACGTGCTCGGCGGTCTGCGGCATGACGCCGTCGAGGGCGGAGACGACGAGGATGGCCCCGTCGAGTTGGGCGGCTCCGGTCACCATGTTCTTGATGAAGTCGGCGTGGCCGGGCATGTCGACGTGCGCGTAGTGCCGGGTGTCGGTCTCGTACTCGACGTGCGAGAGGTTGATGGTGATGCCGCGGGCGGCCTCCTCGGGCGCCCGGTCGATGCGGTCGAAGGGGACGTAGGTGCCGCCGGTGCCGCGCTCGCTGAGGACCTTGGTGATGGCGGCGGTCAGCGTGGTCTTGCCGTGGTCGACATGGCCCATGGTGCCGATGTTCAGGTGCGGCTTGGTGCGCACGTAACCCTGCTTGGACATAGTGGGACGTTCCTTCCTCGGAACGGAGGTTTCTCAGCGCGGACCCCAGGGCCTGACCGACCCTCCCCCTGTGGGGTCCGTCGGGACTGTCCGAGGAGGGTCAGCTTCGGGCGCCGCTATCGGGGCAGACCGGAAGAAGGAGGGCAGCCTTCGGCGCGCCCGCGACCGCGGACGTCTGCGCAAGGAAGGCATACCGGAACATGTCGGCGATCATCTCGCGGCCCGAAGCCGCCGTCGAATGGTTTTCGCGCGGTGAACGGCCGCCCCGCCGACGTCCCTTGGCCGCGCCTCGGACGTCTCGGGCCACCCTCCGACGCGACGGGATGGGGCCTGGGATGTCCGCGTTCTGTCCCAGCCCGCGGCCGGTGGGGCCGGCGCCCCCGCCGCAGGGGTTACGCTCCCTCGGTGTTCGAATCCGCGTCGCCGCATCCCGCCCTACGGTGCGCCCGGGCGCTGCTGTCGCCCTGGGCGCGGCTCGGCCTGCTCATCGCGCTGCTGGCGACGGCCGGCGCCGCGGTGCTGGTCTGGGAGCCGCAGCGGCTGATCGCCGACGGCTGGCCGGAGCGGCTCTCGGGCGGCACGGCGGTGGCGCTGTTCGCCCTCGCGTACGGGGTCTGTACGGCGGCCCTGGTGCCGCGGCCGCTGCTGAACCTGGCGGCCGGCGCGCTCTTCGGCACCCAGGCGGGGCTGCCGGGCGCCGTGGTCGGCACCGTCCTGGGAGCCGGCATCGCCTTCGGCCTCGGCCGGCTGCTGGGGCAGGACGCGCTGCGCCCGCTGCTGCGCGGCCGCTGGCTGACCGCGGCCGACCGCCAGCTGTCCCGACACGGCTTCCGCTCGATGCTGGCGCTGCGCCTCTTCCCCGGGGTGCCCTTCGCGGCCGCCAACTACTGCGCCGCGGTGTCCCGGATGGGCTGGCTGCCGTTTCTGCTGGCGACGGGGTTGGGCAGCGTGCCCAACACCGCCGCGTACGTGATAGCCGGAAGCCGCGCCGCCACCCCCACCTCGCCGGTCTTCCTGGCCGCGCTCGCCTTCATCGCCCTGACCGGCGCGGGCGCGCTGGCGGTGGCCTGGCGCAAGCGGGAGCGCCTCCGGCGCGGGCACCAGCCTGACGGACCGGGCCCGTCCGGGCCGCCTGAGGAGGGGAACCTTCGGGCCCCTGAGGACCGGGACCTTCGGGCCGCCTGAGCAGCCGGCCCTCCAGACCGCCTGAAGACCTGGCGCCTCCGGGTCGACTGGCGGCCCGGCCCCTCCGCGCCGTCAGAGGACCCGACACCTCCTGCGCCGCCTGAGGAGCCGGCCCCGGATCGCCTGAGGACCAGGCCCGTCCGGGCCGTCAGAGGATCCGGCCCGCCCCGATGACCGGGGTCCCGGCTCCTCCGGACCGACGGGACCGGCTCCTCCAGGCCGGGTCCCTTGAGCCGCGCCGGGTTCGGCGCCGTCGGACGACGACCACCGCGCGACGCGCCGTCGCGGTGGAGGCCCGTGCGGCACACACCGAGACACACCGCCGCCGGCCGGGCAGACCATCGACCGCGAGCCGGGGTTCGGCGGATCTTCACCAGGGACCGTGGGGGGCCTCGGCGGATCTTCGCCGGAGACCGTGGGGGGCCTCGGCGGATCATCGCCAGGGACCGCGGGGTGGTCCGGCACCGCCGGGCGGTCGCGTCGTGGTGCCCGCCGACGCGGCGGAGGAGACCCCACCGCCACAGGGGAGCCCGCCGCCGTGGTGGATCGGTCGGACGGCGAAGGTCCGGCGGAATGATGGGGCCGCCGCCACCCCTCCGCTCCCATGCACCGCCGGGCAGGCCCTATCCGCGTTCCGGCGTGGCCTCCGCGCGGGCCTCCAGCAGCGGCCCCAGCACCGCCGTACCCGGGCCGGTGCGCCCGCCAGGGCCCGGCAGCTGGGTGGTGTCGGCCAGGGTGAGCGGCTCACCGCAGTGCGCGCAGGCGGGAACCATCGCGGTGTCGCGACCGCAGCCGTGGTGGTGGATCCGGGCCGGTGGGCCGGCCTCGCCCGCGTACCAGCGGTCGCCCCAGTTCATGAGCGCCAGCAGCACGGGGTAGAGCTCCTCACCCTTGGCGGTCGCGCGGTAGTGCTCGCGCGGCGGCCGCTCCTGGTAGCGCTCGCGCACCAGCACCCCCTCCTCCACCAGCCGGGAGAGCCTGGCCGACAGCACCTTGCGGGAGATCCCCAGGTCGCGGGCGAGGTCGTCGAAGCGGCCGACTCCCAGCAGCACGTCGCGCATGATCAGCGCCGTCCAGGCGTCGCCGAAGAGGTCGGTGGCGCGGGCGATGGAACAGGCCACGTCGGCGAGCGGAGTGCGGGTCATGCCCCGACCGTACCCGAGTTCCCCGAGGGAACCCACGGTGTTAGGTTTCCTCGGGGAACCCATGCCCCAGCCCCGGCACGAGGGAGAAGACGATGGCCACCGCTCCGCACATCGAGCTCGACTCACGCTCACCAGAGGCTGTCGACGGGCGCCAGATCAGGGCGGTCAGCTTCCAGGACGTGCGGCTGGAGTACGTCGGCCGCACCCTCAGGACCCTGGACATGGCGGCGGCCGGCCGCCGCGCCATCGTGGTGGGCGGCGGGCGCGGCCTGCTCCCGGCCGGCCTGGCGCGACTCGGCTTCGAGGTGCTCTCCGTCGACCCCTCCGCCACCGCGACCGCGATGGCACGGGAGGCGAGCGAGCGCGAGGGCCTGGGAGTGACCACGCGGACCGCGCCGGCGGAGGAGCTGGGCGACGTCCCGGACGCGGGCTTCGACCTGGCGTACTACGCCGACACCTTGGAGATCACCGCCGATCTCGACCGGGTGATCGCGGAGGCCGCACGCGTGCTCAAGCCCGGTGGGGTGCTCGTCTACGACACCGTCAACCGGACCCCGCTGTCACGGCTGGTCTACCTCGGCGCCTTCCAGTCGCTGCCGATGACCCGGATCATGCCGCCCGGGCGCTACGCGGCGGCGCGGCTGCGGCCGCCGGCCGAGGTGACGGCGACGCTGGAGCGCCACGGCCTGCGCAACGAGGACGTCTGCGACTTCAAGCCGAAGAACCCGCCGAGCCTGGTGAAGGCCGTGCTGGCCCGGCGGCGCGGTCGGATCACCGACGAGGAGATCCCCCCGATCGTCGACTTCGTCCTGGCCCCCGGTACCCGCCCCTTGGTGACCTACCTCGGCTACGCGCGCAGGGTGTGACCACTCCACCACTCTCCGCGCGCCGTCCGCGCGCGGTACCCGCCCCCGCGATCGGGACCTTCTGACAGACGCGTCACCCAAGGACGCTACGCTGCCCCCCGACCGGTTGACGATTCCGTCGCCGGCCCGCCGACGGCGGAGCCTATAGCTGACGCACCGTCAGCTCGATCACCCTTGGATAGCGTAGAACTCGATGTCTTGGTTCGAATCATTCATCCTCGGACTCGTCCAGGGGTTGACCGAATTCCTGCCGATCTCCTCCAGCGCCCATCTACGGCTCACCGCGGCCTTCTCGGGCTGGGAGGACCCGGGTGCCGCCTTCACCGCGATCACGCAGATCGGCACCGAGGCCGCGGTGTTGATCTACTTCCGCAAGGACATCGCGCGCATCATCTCGGCGTGGTTCCGCTCGTTGGTCGACAAGCGGATGCGCCGGGACCAGGACGCCAAGATGGGCTGGCTGGTGATCGTCGGCTCCATACCGATCGGCGTGCTCGGCGTCACCTTGAAGGACCAGATCGAGGGCCCGTTCCGCAATCTCAACCTGACCGCGACCATGCTGGTCGTCATGGGTCTGGTGCTGGGCTTCGCGGACCGGATGGCCGCCCGCGACGAGACCGGTGGCCGGCACCGCGCCCCCCAGCAGCGCAAGACCCTCAACGAGCTGAGCGTCAAGGACGGCCTGACGTACGGCGTCTGCCAGGCGATGGCACTGATCCCCGGCGTCTCCCGGTCCGGCGCGACGATCAGCGGCGGTCTCCTCATGGGCTACACCCGCGAGGCGGCGGCCCGTTACTCCTTCCTCCTCGCCATCCCGGCGGTGCTGGCCTCGGGCCTGTTCGAGCTGAAGGACGCGTCCGAGGGCGGCCATGTCTCCTGGGGGCCGACCATCTTCGCGACGATCATCGCGTTCTTCGTCGGATACGCGGTGATCGCCTGGTTCATGAAGTTCATCACCACCAAGAGCTTCATGCCGTTCGTCATCTACCGCGTGGCGCTCGGCCTGCTGATCTTCGCCCTGGTCGGCTTCGGCGTGCTGAGCCCGCACGCCGGCGAGTCCGGGGGCTGACCCCGGTCGAAGCCCCCAAGGCCGCTCGTCGAGCGCCTCGCCGGACCGCGCACGGTTCCGGCGGGGCGCTCCTCGCGTCTCAGGCCCGGGTCCAGCCGCGGACGTAGGCGATGTCCAACTGCGCGCGGCTGCCGGGCGCCGCGCGGTCGCCGTTGAGAGCGGCCTCGTTCTGGATGATCCAGTTCATGGGCCGGTCGGGGACGCCGGTGGTGGCGCTGCCGACGAGCTCGCCGTCGAGGAGGAAACGGACCTCGCCGGGCTTCCACTCGATGACGCTGGTGTGCCAGTCGGTCCAACGGCGGCCGGTGTCGAAGCCGACGTGCGGGCCGCAGTCGGCGGGGTGGGCGAAGGCGTGGATGGTCCCGGTCCACTCCAACTCGGGAAAGTCGATCTCGCTGCACCCGTCGTTGACCGCCGGCCACAGCAGGTGGGCGCTCTTGTAGCCGGGCGCGACCCTGGAGACGCGGAAGCGTTCCTCGTAGCGGCCGTAGGTCATGCCCATGAGCTTCTTGGGCACGACCGTCGCGGAGTGGACGGGGCCGAGGATCCCGCGCCACATGCGGATGTGCATCTGCCCACCGGAGATCCACACCGTGCTGGCCGGGTCGTACCGCCCGCCGACGGGGTAGCCGCGCTGGGTGGCGGTGTCCGGCCAGCCGGCCGGGTAGGCCCACCAGTCGGCACGGGTGGCCCCGGTGAGGCCGCCGCAGTAGGCGCGCGGGGTGTCGACGTAGTGGTCACAGTCGCTGAAGGAACCGATCGGCACCGGCGTGGTGAAGTCGTCGCTGAACAGCAGCCGCCAGTCGTCCGACGTTCCGTGGGTCGGGGTGGCGGTGACGGCGGGCAGCGTCAGGGTGAGCAGGAGCAGAAGAAGACCGCGTCGGCGCGTGCGACACCTCCCTCCGGGGCGCCCGCCGCGGGGTGGTTCCGCGGAGGGGGAGGCCGATGGGAGGGAAGGGGAGGAAGCACAAGGGGAGGAAGAAGGGGAAGGGGAAAAGGGTGAGGGGGAAGGCATGCTGGTCTTGTACTCGCGCCTCATTCCCGTGAGGCGCCTGTGACCGGTGAAGCGCTGGACCTTCCCTCGGTCGGCCCAAGGACGGATCCTCGTCGGAGCACGACACGGCCCGGTGGGCCGTACGGACGGTCCACCGGGCCTTCGCGGGCATCGGGGCGGGGGCCTTCGTCTCCAGGGGCGCCGCGGTCCCGCTTCCGCCGGGGTCCTACTCGCCGGCGCCCTGGGCGGTCTGCCAGTCGGCGTACCGGACCCGGGCGATCTCGCTCACCTCGCCCACCGTCCCCCACTCGTCCTTGCCGAGCCGGCTGAGCGGGCGCATGCGGCCCACCTCGGGGTGACCGTCGTTCATGACCTCCTCGGAGACCACGGCGTGCACGACCCGGCCGAAGACCACGATGCCGTCGCCCAGCCGCACGGTGCTGTGCAGCTCGCACTCCAGCGCCACCGGCGAGGCCGCCACGCGCGGGGGCTTGACCCGCAGGCTGGGCTCGCGCGCCACCCCGACCGCGTCGAACTCGCTGACGCCCCGCGGGAAGTCGGTCCCGGTCAGGTTGATCTGCTCGAAGAGGTGCTCCGGCGCCAGGTTGACGACGAACTCCCCGGTCTCCTCGATGTTGCGCAGCGAGTCCTTGCGCCCCACGGAGGTGAACTGCACCACGGGCGGAGCCACGGAGGAGATGGTGAAGAAGGAGTGGGGTGCCAGGTTGTCGGTGCCGTCCGCAGAAGTGCTGGAGACCCAGGCGATGGGACGGGGCACCACGGTCGCCGTGAGCAGCCGGTAGAAGCTGTGGCGGTCGGTGCGGGCGGGATCGAAGTCGATACGCATGCTGCACAGTATCCACAGCGGTCGCGATCGCCCCAGGGCGGACCAGGGTCGGACCAGCGGGGTCGGACCAGCGGGGTCGGACCAGGTCGGACCAGGTCGACCACCGGGATCGGTCGGGCCGCGGTCGGACCGGCCGAGCTCGCTCGGTCCGGGGGCGGCGCGCGCCGGTCTCGCCCGCACCCTGGGCGTGATCGCCCTGTTGATCCACACTGGTGCTCAGGGGCAGCACGAGGGAGGCGCGGCGTGCGGGAGTCGGTCGGTCGAGGGGATCGCCGGAGGCGCTGGCTCGCCGACCGGTGGCTGCGCGGTGGGGCCGCGCTCCTGGCGGGGGCGCTGCCCGCGCTGGCGTTCCCCGAACCGTCGCTGTGGTGGCCGGCCTACGGCGCGCTGGTGCCGTGGCTGCTCCTGGTGCGCGTGGCCGAGACGGGGCGGCGGGCGGCGCTGGACGGCTGGCTGGGCGGCGCCGGCTTCATGCTCGCCATGCACCACTGGCTGCTGCCGAGCCTCCATGTCTTCCTCTTCGTCCTGGCCGCGCTGCTGGGGTTGCTGTGGGCGCCCTGGGGCTGGCTGGTGCGCCGGCTGCTGGGCGGCGTACCGGGGCCGGGCCGGGTGGCGGCGGCGCTGGTGCTGGTGCCGTCCGGCTGGCTGCTGGTGGAGCTCGTGCGGTCCTGGGAGTACCTGGGCGGGCCCTGGGGGCTGCTCGGCGCCAGCCAGTGGCAGGTGGCCCCCGCGCTGCGGGTGGCCTCCGTCGGCGGGGTGTGGCTGCTGAGCCTGCTGATCGTGGCGGTGAACACGGCGCTGGCCGCGCTGATCGCCGTCCCCGCGCCGCGCACCGCCGCCGTGGCCGTCACCGGTGTCGCGGTGTGCGGGGCGACGGTGGGCTCGGTGTGGCTCTGGGCGCCGGTGCCCGAGCGCGCCGGGACGATGCGGGTGGCGGTGGTGCAGCCGGGGGTGAACCCGCCGTACCAGCAGCGCTTCGACCGCGGCGCCGAGCTGACCCGGGGGCTGGCCGGGCGTGATCTGGACCTGGTCGTCTGGGGCGAGAGCAGCGTCGGCCACGATCTGGTGACCCGGCCCGACCTCCAGCGGCGGCTGGCCGGTCTCTCCCGTGAGGTGGGGGCTGAGCTGCTGGTGAACGTGGACGCGCGCCGTTCCGACCGGCCCGGGATCTTCAAGAGCTCGGTGCTGGTGGGGCCGGCCGGGGCGACCGGCCAGCGCTACGACAAGATGCGCCTGGTGCCGTTCGGCGAGTACGTCCCGTTCCGCTCGCTCCTCGGCTGGGCCACCTCGGTGGGCAAGGCGGCGAACGAGGACCGCCGGCGCGGCGAGGCGCCGACGGTGATGACGCTCCCCGGCGGGCTGCGGCTGGGGCCGCTGGTCTGCTTCGAGTCGGCGTTCCCCGACATGAGCCGGCGACTGGCGCGGGACGGCGCCCAACTGCTCATCGCGCAGTCGGCGACCTCCACCTTCCAGGACAGCTGGGCGCCCGAGCAGCACGCCTCACTCGCCGCGCTGCGCTCCGCCGAGACCTGGCGGCCGATGGTGCACGCCACGCTCACCGGCCAGAGCGCGGTGTTCGGGCCGCGCGGCGAACCGGTCGGCGAGCGGTTGGGCACCGACCGCAGCGCGGCCGCCGTCTACACCGTCCCGCTCGCCCGTGGCTCCAGCCCCTATCTCCGGTTCGGCGACTGGCCGGTGCACGGGGCGCTCATCGCCGTGGGCGTGTTCTGCGCGGCGGAGGGGGCACGGGCCCTCCGGCGGCGCCCCCGCCCCTAGGCGGTTTCGTTTGGATCACCGAGCGGACCAGAGGAAGATGCCCGCGATGTGGAGTCCGGCCAGGTAGATGACCGCTGTCTTCTCGTAGCGGGTGGCGATCCCTCGCCACTGCTTCAGGCGGTTGATGCACCGCTCGACGGTATTGCGCTGCTTGTACGCGTCACGGTCGAAAGCGGGTGGCCTCCCACCGTGTCTGCCGCGACGCAGCCGGTGGCCGCGCTGATCCGCCCGGGTGGGGATCACTGCCCGGATGCCGCGCTGGCGTAGATGCTCGCGGATCGCACGTGAGGAGTACGCCTTGTCGGCCAGGACGACGTCCGGCCTGGTGCGAGGTCGTCCACGTCGGCGGGGAACGCGCAGACGGGCCATGACCTCGCCGAAGGCGGGTGCATCGCCGGCCTGGCCGGCCGTGAGGACGAAGGCCAGGGGCCGGCAGTCGCCGTCGGCCGCGAGGTGGATCTTCGTGGTCAGCCCGCCGCGGGACCGGCCGATGGCGTGGTCGGCCGGTTCTCCAGCCGGGGCCCCCTTTTGCGGGCCCCGGCAGCGTGCTGGTGTGCTCGCACGATCGTGGAGTCCACAGAGACGGCCCAGTTCAGGTCCTCGTCCGCGTCGGCCTGGGCTATGAGAGCGGTGAACACTCGCTCCCAGGTGCCGTCGACGGCCCACATACGCAGCCGGTTGTAGACGCCTCGCCAGTTGCCGTACTTCTCCGGAAGGTGCACCCACTGGGTTCCGGTCTGGAACTTGAAGGCGATCGCGTCGATCACCTCCCGATGGTCCCGCCACCGACCACCGCGCCTCGGCGTCCGGTCCGGGAGCAACGGCTCGATCCGCGCCCACTGCGCGTCAGTCAACGGCACACCCAGACCAACGACCGGCTGATCCAAACGAAACTGCCTAGCCCGCGCCCCGTACGCGCACCTCTGCCGCGCCGTCCCTCCGCCCGGTACGCGTACCTCTGCCGCGCCGTCCCTCGACCGCGTCCCGTACGCGTCAGCCGTGCCGGGCTGCCGTTCCTAGACCGCGCGGTCCAGGGCGTCGCGGATGATCCGCTCGCACAGCTCGTGGGTGAGCAGCGCGTCGCCGGCGTCCAGGACCTTGCCCGCGCGGACGGCGTCGAGGAAGCTCAGGACGATCTGCTCGACGCCGCGCTGACGGGCGACCGACACCCAGTCGCCGCGGCGGCGCACGGTCGGCTGACCCTTGTGGTCGATGACCTCGGCGAGGTTGAGGACCTGCCGCTTGGTGTCCTTCCCGGCGACCTCCAGGATCTCCTCGTTGGAACCGCTCATCCGGTTCATCGTGCCCAGCGCGGTGAAGCCGTCGCCGGACAGCTGGAGCACGACGTGGTGCATCAGCCCGTCGCGGACGCGGGCGCGCACGTCGATGTGGTCGACGGGGCCGGGGACGAGGAAGCGCAGCGTGTCGACGACGTGGATGAAGTCGTCGAGGACCAGGGTGCGCGGGTCCTCGGGCAGGCCGACCCGGTTCTTCTGCATGAGGATCAGATCGCGCGGGTGCTCCTGGCACTGGGCGTAGCCGGGGGCGAAGCGCCGGTTGAAGCCGACCATGAGGCTCACCCCGCGCTCGCGCGCCGAGCGCACCAGCCGCTCGCTCTCCGCGAGCTCGTAGGCGAGCGGCTTGTCGACGTACGTCGCCACCCCGGCCTCGATCAGCCGGGACACGATCTGGGCGTGGGCGGCGGTCGGGGCGTGGACGAAGGCCGCGTCGAGGCCGGCCGCGATCAGCGTGTCGAGGTCGGTGTGGCGGTGGGCCTCGGGGATGCGGTAGGTGTCGCCGACCCGGTGCAGGGTCTGTGGGCTACGGGTCGTCAGGTGCGGCTCCAGCCCGGGCCGGGCAGCCAGCACCGGCAGGTACGCCTTCTGCGCGATGTCGCCCAGTCCGATGATGCCGACCTTCACGACGGTCTCCTCCGGTGTTGCGTGTCCGCGCGGATCGACCGGCGCGGGTGGGTGTCAGCGGGGTGTGCCGGTGCGGCGCGCCACTCGCGTCGCCGGCGTCCCCGCAGGATACGTGGGGCCGGGCGGAGTCCAGTCGGCGATCCCGTCCAGACCGCGCAGCGCCACGGCCGGGCCCAGCCGCCCGGCCAGGGCGACGGCGGCGGCGCGCAGGGCGACCGCGGGTGCGGCCGTGAGCATCGCCAGCCGGCCGACCCGGGCGGAGCGGCGCACCACGTCCATGGTGCGCGGGAGCCGATCGCGGGTGTAGGCGGGCAGCGCCGCGGACGGCGGCGCCGCTCCGTCGCCGAGGTGGTGGGCGAGGACGACGGCGTCTTCGACGGCCTGGTTGCCGCCTTGGCCGAGGTTGGGCGTCATGGGGTGGGCGGCGTCGCCGAGCAGCGCGGTGCGGCCCCGGTGGTAGGCGGGCAGCGGGGTGGTCATGGACCGTACGTCGTGCCGGAGCACCGCCTGGGGTTCGACCGCGGCGAGGATGTCGGGGATGGGCTGGTGCCAGCCGCCGAACAGCCGCAGCAGTTCGGCCCGCTCGTCGTCGTGGGCGCGGGCCCGGGGCGGGGCGACGGCCGCGGCGTAGGCGTAGACGCGGCCGTCCTTCAGCGGCTGGCTGCCCCACAGTCGGCCGCGGCCCCAGGTCTCGTGCGGCGCGAAGGGCCGGGCGGGGGCGGGGACCACCATCCGCCAGGTGGTGAATCCGGCGTAGACGGGGCCGGGGTGGTCGGGGAAGAGGGCCCGGCGCACCGCGGAGTTGATGCCGTCCGCGCCCACCACCAGCTCGGCCTCCAGCTCGCCGTCGGCAGTGGTCACACGGGCCGGTCGGTCCGCGGCCCCCGGGTCGGCCAGCTGAGCGGCGACCCCGGTGCGGACGGCCCCGTCGGGCAGCCGTGCGGCGAGCAGGCCGGCCAGCGTGGCGCGGTGCAGCAGCACCAGGGCCCCGCCGAACCGGGCGGTGGCCGCCGCGCTGTCGGTGCGGGAGAGCCAGCGGCCGCCGGGGGTGCGCACCCCTCCGGAGCCCTGCCAGGCGGCCAGCGCGCGGACCTCGTCGCCGACGCCGATGGTGTCCAGGGCGCGCTGGGCGTTGGCGGCGAGCGAGATGCCGGCACCGACCGGCTCCAGGGTGGCGGCGCGCTCCAGGACCGTGACCTGCCAGCCCTGGTGGTGCAGGGCCGCGGCCGCGGTGAGCCCTCCGATTCCGGCGCCGATGACGACGACACGGGGCGTACCCATGATCCCTCCCAAGGAAAGAAACTACAGGTGTAGTGACTGCGACGTTACTACAGCTGTAGTGCGGCCGATAGGTTGGGGCCATGAGCGCTGAACGAGACGCCGGCACGCACGGCGAAGCCGCCGGAGCGAAGCCCCGTACGCACGGCAAGGCCGCAGGAGCGGAGCCCCGTACGGACAGCGAAGCCGCCGGGGCGGAGCTCCGTACACATGGCGAGTCCCCCGGGGCGGAGCTCCGCACGCACCGCGAAGCCGCCGGGCCGGAAGCCCGTACGCACGGCGAGGCTTCTGGGACGGGGCCCCGTACGGACAGCAAGGCCGCGGGAGCGGAGCCCCGTACGCACGGCGAGGCTTCTGGGACGGGGCCCCGTACGCACCGCGAGGCCGCGGGAGCGGAGCCCCGTACGCACAGCGAGGCTTCTGGGACGGGGCCCCGTACGCACCGCGAGGCCGCGGGAGCGGAGCCCCGTACGCACCGCGAAGCCGCCGGGCCGGAAGCCCGTACATACGGCGAGGCCGCGGGAGCGGAGCCCCGCACGGACGGCGAGGCCCCCGGGGCGGAGCTCCGTACGCACCGCGAAGCCGCCGAGCCGGAAGCCCGTACGCACGGCGAAGCCGGGGTGGAATCCCGCCCCCACGACGGCCCCGCCGCGCCCCCGCCCGCCCCGGGGCGGACCGCATCCGCCGCCCGCGAGGACGGCGCGCGGGCCGGATCCGCCGGTGGCCGGGCCCGGGCGCAGGGCGGCTCCCGGGCCGACCTGATCGCCGACACCGCCATCGACCTGCTCGCCGCGACGGGGCTACGCGGCCTGACCCACCGCGCGGTGGACGAGGCGGCCGGCCTGCCACAGGGCTCCACCTCCAACCACGCACGCACCCGTGCCGCGCTGTTGGCCGCGGCGGTACGACGGCTGGCCGAGCGGGAGGCGCGGGTGCTGACCCCCGCCGAGTTGCCGGCACCGGACGGCGGCCTGCCCGCGGTCGTCGATGCGCTGGCGCTGGCGCTCCACCGCTATCTGACGGACCATCGGCATCTGCTGGTCGCCCGGTACGAGCTGGCGCTGGAGGCGACCCGCAGACCTGAACTGAGGGAGATCTACGACGCCTCCGGGCGCGCCTTTCGGGAGCCGCTTCTGGAGCTGATGGCGGCAGCTGGCTCCAGCGCCCCCGAGCGCCATGTGCTGTCCCTGGTCGCCTGGTGCGACGGCATCATGTTCTCCTGCTCGGCGGGCGCCTACCACGCCGAGACGCCCACTCTGCGAGAACTCAGGGACGGATTCGAGGAGTTGCTGCGCGGGATGCTGGGACGCTGACGAGCGGTCCGCGCTCGGCCAACTGCCGTGCGCGGCGCGATATTTCCTGGCGTCGAGGGCGCGCGCCCGAGCAAGATGACCGCCATGACGACTACCGAACGACAGGTGCCGCCGCTCCAGGCCGACGAGCGCACCATGTTGGAGAGTTGGCTCGACTTCCACCGGCTGACCCTCGCCACCAAGTGCGAGGGCCTCGACGAGGCTCAGCTACGCCAGACCTCCGCTCCGCCCTCCGAGCTGTCGTTGCTCGGCCTGGTCCGCCATATGACGGACGTCGAGCGGCACTGGTTCCGCCGGGTGCTCGACGGGCAGGACGCCAAGCCGCTCTACTGGAGCGACGCGGACCAGGACGGCGACTTCCATCTGACCGAGGCGGACACCGTCGAGGCGGGATTCGCCGCCTGGCGGGCCGAGATCGCCGCCGCCCGCACGGCGGCCGACGGGCGCAGCCTCAACGACATCGGGAAGGGGCGGTGGCGTGACCAGGAGTGCAGCCTGCGCTGGATCTACGTCCACATGATCGAGGAGTACGCGCGCCACAACGGCCACGCGGACCTGCTGCGCGAGCGCATCGACGGCTCCACCGGAGCCTGACCGCACCCCGGGCGTCATCCGGCCACCGTCGTCGCGGGGCCGTCATCGCTTGGCCGCCGCCACGGGGCCGTCGCCACGGGGCCGCCGCCACGGGGCCGTCATCGCGGGGCCGTCATCGCGGCAGAACCCCGCGACGGACCCCACGACGGGCCCCGCGACGGCGGGCCCCCCGCACTCAGCCCTGCGGCGGGGCGGCCTCTCCCCCGGCCTGGCGCCGGGAGGCGCCGCCGGTCGCCTCGCCCAGCCGCAGCGCCAGCCGCTCGATGGCGGACCGGACCCCCTCGCTGTACGGGTCTTCGCCCAGCGCGTCGGAGGCTTGGCGGGCCATCGCCAACTGGCTGCGAGCCGCCTCCTCCTGGCCGAGCTTCACATAGTCCGCGGCGAGGTTGAGGTGGAGCGAGGGGTAGAAGGCCCGCACGGCCGGGGCCCCGGGGTGGCGCCGCGTCCGCTCGTCGGTGAGCGCGTCGGCGGCCGCCAGCGCCAGCAGGTCCCACATCAGCTCGTCGGCGGGGTCGTCCTGGGTATCGGCCATGTAGTGGGCGAGGGTGCAGCGGTGGAGCGGGTCGCCGTCCTCCCCGATCTCCTCCCACAGCAGGGCGAACCGGTTGCGCGCCTCCTCCCGGTCGCCGCCCCGGTGCAGCATGATCACCTGCCCGATCCGGGTCATCATGGCGTCGTCCGCCGCCTGGCCCCGCGCTTCGTCCATCACCGATCTCCCACCTGATCTCTCCCCGTCCGCCGCCCGGCGGTCGCACCGGCGCCGCCCGTGGTGCCGACACAGCCAGTCAGAGCGTCCCGGCCCCGTCCCGCGCGGCGCAGCGCCGCGCGGGGCCGGCGATGTCCCCCGGACGGCGGTCGGGGGCATCGCCGGGGTGGCTCAGGCGCCGATGTTCGGAATCCGCCAGTCGATGGGCTCGTGGCCCTGGGTCGCGATCGCGGCGTTGATCTGGGTGAAGGGGCGGGAGCCGAAGAACTTCTTGGCCGACAGCGGCGAGGGGTGCGCGCCCTTGACCACCACGTGCCGCTCCTCGTCGATCAACGGCAGCTTCTTCTGGGCGTAGTTGCCCCACAGCACGAAGACGGCCGGGTCGGGGCGGGAGGCCACCGCGCGGATCACCGCGTCGGTGAACTTCTCCCAGCCCTTGCCCTTGTGGGAGTTGGCCTCGCCGCCCCGGACCGTCAGCACCGCGTTGAGCAGCAGCACGCCCTGCACCGCCCACGGCATGAGGTAGCCGTTGTCGGGGACGGGGTGGCCGAGCTCCTCGTGCATCTCCTTGTAGATGTTGCGCAGCGAGGGCGGGGTCTTGACGCCCGGCCGCACCGAGAAGCACAGCCCGTGCCCCTGCCCCTCGCCGTGGTACGGGTCCTGCCCGAGGATGAGCACCTTGACCTGGTCGTACGGGGTGGCCTCCAGCGCGGCGAAGACCTGGTCCCGCGGCGGGTAGACCGGGCCCTTGGCACGCTCCTCCTCGACGAAGTCGGTCAGCTCCTTGAAGTAGGGCTTGTCCAGCTCCTCGCCGAGGACGGCCTGCCAGGACTCGGGCAGCGTGTAGGTCACTTGGGTGTTCCTCCGGTACGTACGGCTGTGATGGCTATGAACGTACCGGGGACCACTGACAGCGCACCCGGGAGGGGGCTCAGCCGGTGCCGGCGTTGAGGAAGATGCCCCCGTCGACCACCAGCGTCTGACCGGTGATCCAGGCGGCCTGGTCGGAGGTGAGGAAGGCGGCGGCGCCGCCGATGTCCTCCGGCACCCCGAGCCGCCCCAGGGGGTAGGCCGCGGCCGCCTCCTCCTCCCGGCCCTCGTAGAGCGCCTGGGCGAACTTGGTCTTCACCACGGCCGGGGCGATGGCGTTGACCCGCACGCCGGGCGCGAACTCGTGCGCGAGCTGCACCGTCAGGTTGATCATCGCGGCCTTGCTGACCCCGTAGGCGCCGATGAAGGGTGAGGGGGAGAGTCCGGCCACGGAGGCTATGTTGACGATCGCCCCGCCGTGCTCGTGCTGCCACGCCTGCCAGGTCCGCTGGGCGAAGCCGAGCGCGGAGACCACGTTGGTCTCGAAGACCTTGCGGGCGACCGCCAGGTCGAGCTCGGCCAGCGGCCCGAACACCGGATTGGTGCCGGCGTTGTTGACCAGGAAGTCGACCCGCCCGAACGCCTCCATGGTGCGCTCCACGGCGACCGCCTGGTGGGCCTCGTCGTGCGCCTTGCCGGCCACGCCGATCACGCGGTCCGCGCCGAGCCGCTCCACCGCCTCCTTCAGCGCCTCCTCGTTGCGGCCGGTGATGCACACCCGGTCGCCACGGGCCACCAGGGCCTCGGCGACCCCGTATCCGATGCCGCGGCTGGCGCCCGTGACGAGCGCGACCTTCCCGCTGTCCGCGCGGGCCGTCCCGCCGTCCTGCTGTGCCATCTGGGTTCCCCTCGTCGCTGCTGCCGGGTGGATCGGGGTCAGTCGAGCGGGCCGCCGGCCACGTACAGCACCTGTCCGGAGACGAAGCCGGCCGCGTCCCCGGTGAAGAAGGCGATGGCGTTGGCGATGTCCTCGGGCCGGCCGACGCGCTGCACCGGGATCTGGCTGGCGGCCGCGGCCTGGAAGTCCTCGAAGCCCATGCCGACCCGGGCCGCGGTGGCGGCGGTCATGTCGGTGGCGATGAAGCCCGGGGCGACCGCGTTGGCCGTGATGCCGAACTTGCCCAGCTCGATGGCGAGGGTCTTGGTGAAGCCCTGGAGGCCGGCCTTGGCGGCGGAGTAGTTCGCCTGCCCCCGGTTGCCCAGCGCCGAGCTGCTGGAGAGGTTGACGATGCGGCCGAAGCCCGCGTCCACCATGTGCTTCTGGCAGGCCCGGGCCATCAGGAAGGCGCCGCGCAGATGGACGTTGATCACGGTGTCCCAGTCGCTGTCGGCCATCTTGAACAGCAGGTTGTCGCGGAGCACGCCCGCGTTGTTGACCAGCACGGTGGGCGCGCCGAGCGTCTCGGCCACCCGCCCGACCGCGGCCTCCACCTGGGCCGCGTCGGAGACGTCCGCGCCGACCGCGATGGCCTTGCCGCCCACCGCGGTCACCTTCTCGACGGTCTCGGCGCAGGCCGCCGGGTCGAGGTCGAGGACGGCGACGGCGCGGCCCTCCTGGGCCAGTCGTACGGCGGTGGCCGCGCCGATGCCGCGGGCACCGCCCGTCACGATGGCGACGCGCTGCTCGGTGGTGGACATGCGGGTTCTCCTCGCCTAGGTGTCGATCGCCTCGATGGCGGCTCACCGCCCGCGCCGTCCGGTGGGGGTGGCCGGCCGGCGCGCATGGGTGAGCAACCGCTTAGTCGCTTCAGCAGACGAGACGCTAGGACCCTCACCACGGCATGTCAACGCCCCACCGCCTGACACTCCCGACAGACCGGCAGGTCAGCGCAGCGGCAGGGGTGTCGCCCCGGCCGCCGGGGCACGGTCGGGGGCCCGATGCCGCCCGGCCGCCGAGGCACCGGGCGGAGGCCGTCCGAGCCGACGGGAGGCCGCCCGGGTCGCCGAGAGACCGCCCGGGTCACCGGAAGGCCGCCCGGGTCAGCGAGAGGCCGCGCCCGGGTCAGCGCACCAGCAGGTCCAGCAGCCGCTCGACCTCCGCCTCCGCGTCCGTGGTCAGCCCGGTGTGCACCGGCCCGGGCTGGACGATGGTGCTCCGCGGGGCCACCAGCCAGCGGAACCGCCGCCCGGCGTCGTCACCCGCCGCCTGCCCGGCGTGGACACCCCCACGGCACACGCCCTCGACGGCGTGCAGCGCGGCCCGGACCCCGGCCACGTCCACCGTGGGGTCCAGCGCCAGCAGCCTGGCCTCGTCCAGATGGGTCCGGGCGGCGACGAAGGCCGTCGCCCGGCAGTAGACGACGACGCCGGCGTTGATCTGTTCGCCGCGCTCGACCCGTGGGATCACGCGCAGCAGTGCGTACTCGAAGACGTCTCGTCCGTTGTACAGGCCGCTCACTTCACTGCCTTCCGGTGGGGCCAGGCGGTGAGCCACTCAGGCGCGCGCGAGGAGGTGTCCTGGGCGGGGATGCCGACGGTGATGCGGTCGCCGATGGTCGCGGCGCGCTCCAGCAGCACCTCGACGTATGCGCGGCGCACGGCGTCCGGGCCGTCGAAGCCCGGCTCGTCGGCCAGCCACTCGTCGGGGACGTCGGCGGCGACCTCGGTGAGCAGTTCCTCGGTGATCCGCGGGGCCAACTCCGCGGCCGCCGCCGCGACGTCGGGGGCGAACGGCGCCAGCGCGTGGTCGGAGGCGTCGTACGGCTTGGCGGCGGCGGCCTGCGCGCCGCGCCAGCTGTGGTGCCAGATCATGGTCGCGCCGTGGTCGATGAGCCACAGCTGGCCGTGCCAGACCAGCATGTTCGGGTTGCGCCAGGAGCGGTCGACGTTGTTGATGAGCGCGTCGAACCACACCACGCGCCCGGCCTCCTTCGACCCCACCACGAAGGCCAGCGGGTCGAAGCCGAGCGAACCGGGCAGGTAGTCCATGCCGAGGTTCAGCCCGCCGCTCGCCTTCAGCAGCTCCTGCACCTCCTGGTCCGGCTCGGCGAGACCGATCACCGGGTCCAACCGCATCCCGACCAGCTCCGGCACGCGCAGCCCCAGCCGGCGCCCGAGCTGCCCGCAGACGACCTCGGCGACCAGGGTCTTGCGCCCCTGCCCGGCGCCGATGAACTTCATGACGTAGGTCCCGAGATCGTCGGCCTCGACGATGCCGGGGAGCGAGCCACCCTCACGCAGCGGCGTGACATAGCGGGTTGCGGTGACTTTGGTCAACATTTCTCCAGGCTATACGCAAGGGATCCCTGGAAATCCACGGATGGGGTCCGTGCCGAACGGCCCGGGGAATCGCTTCCGCCTCAGCTCTTCCGCTCGGCGAGGGCGCGGGGGTTGTTCGGCTGCCGGACCTGGTCGCGATTCCAGGGGGTGTCTCCGGGCTCTTCCGCGCCGTAGGCCGTCGTCAGGCCACCCAGTGCGTGCGGCCCGCGGGCGTCGTGTGCGACGGGACGCCCTCCAGCGCTGCGGCGAGGCGTTCCGCGGCCTTGTCGTACACATGCGTGGGGAGGGTGTACGGGAGGCGCAGCCGGTGTTCGTGGGTGCCCGGGTCCACTCCGAATCGGGCCCCGCCCTCGATGCGGATCCCGTAGCCGAGGGCACGGTCGGCGAGGTCCGAGGCGCCTGGATGACCGAGGTCGACCCAGAGGGACAGGCCGCCCCGTGGGACGCTCCAGACCCATTCCGGCAGGTGGCGGTTGAGGGCGGCGGCAAGAGCGTCGCGTTGGGTCCGCAGGCGCTCTCTCCGCCGAGGGAGCACGTCGTCCAAGCGGTCCAGCAGCGCAAGGGCCACGAGTTGGTCGAGCACCGAACCGGCCATGTCCACCGTCATCCGCAGGGCGGCGAGTTCGGTGGCGAGCTGAGAGGTGGTCCGCACCCAGCCGACCCGCAGGCCGCCCCAACAGCTCTTGCTCAGGGAGCCGATGGTGATGACCTGACCGCCCTGGCTGGGGTGGGCGAGTGAGGCGAAGGGAGCCGGAGGTGGGACGTCGAGGGCGATGTCGGCGATGGTCTCGTCGATCACCAGCCAGGTGTCGGTGTGGCGCGCTGCGCGCAGGACGTCCACGCGCTGTTCGTCCGGCATGAGGTTGCCGGTGGGATTGTGGAAGTCGGGGATCAGATAGGCCAGGCGCGGTGTCGTCTGGCGCAACGTCGATTCGATGAGGTCGGTGTCCCAGCCGGTCTCCGTCACGGGCACCGAGGCGATCCGCAGCCGCGCCCTGCGGAGGGCGTCCAGGCCGTTGGTGTACGAGGGGTTCTCGGCCATGACCCGGTCACCGGGCCGGCCCAGCAGGGCGAGTACGAGGGCGAGCGCGTGCTGCGCACCGGAGGTGATCAGGATCTGGTCGGGCAGCGTGGGCAGGCCCCGGCGGGTGAAGCGGTCGGCGACCGCGGCGCGCAGGTCGGGCAGACCGTACGGGTGGTAGCCGGGCGCGACCGTGTGGCGGGGCAGTTGCGCGGCAGCCTGTGTGAGCGCTTCGGCGACCGCCCCTTCGGGGGCCGCGGGGGAGGCGAGCCCGAGGTCGATGGTGGCCTGCTCGTCGGACGGGAGTGAGGCGATGCTGGTGGGGCGCTGCCCGTCCGGGAGCGAGGTCCAGGTGCCGGCCCCCCGGCGGCTGTGCGCGTAGCCGCTCTCCCGCAGCAGGTCGTACGCGGCCGTCACGGTGGCCCGGCTGACGCCGAGCGCTGACGCGAGTTCACGCTCCGCCGGCAGCCGCATGTGCAGGGCGATCCGGCCGTTCAGTACCAGGGAGCGCACCGCTCGGGCCAGTTCGCGGTAGCCGAGTCGGGTGTCGGGCAGGCCGGTGATCAACGCGGCGAGCTGTCGACCGCTCAGAGTGCGGTCCACGGTGTGGACTGGGCGCCCACCTGCCATACCAATCCCTCCCCATTGGCCCTGCTTACCTGGCCAATGAGCCTACAGACTCCGGGTTGGAGGCAATTGGCCCGGGAAGCACCCCGGAGACCGAGAGACGGAGGGTGACCGACATGTCTCGATACATCACCGATCGCGAGGAGCGCGAGATTCAACGACGCCACGAGGAGCGCGTCGTCGACCCCGTGCCCGCAGGTGTCCGGCTCCGGGAGCTGTTCGCGGCCGCGGGACGGCACATCCACGGCCGACATCCGGAGAGGAGACGGCACCTTGCGGCGCGACGGAGTAGGAGGCAGGTGTGACGACGGAGCGCGGACGCGTCGTGGTGGGAGTCAGTGGCTCACTGGCCAGCCTCGCAGCTCTGCGGCGCGGCGTGCTGGAGGCCCGTCGTGATGGCAGGACGCTTGTGGCGGTGGTGGCCTGGGAGCCGCCGGAGGGCGAGATCCTGTACGCGAAGCAGCCCGACCCTTCGTGGGCCAGGATGTGGGAGGACGAGGCCCGGCAGCGGCTGGGCCTGGCCTTCGACGAGGCGCTCGGCGGGGTCCCGGCGGACCTCCGAGTCGTACAACGCGTGGTCAGAGGAAAGCCCGAGTCAGCCCTGCGCACGATCGCACACCGCCCGAACGACCTGCTGGTCGTCGGCGTGTCGCGAGGCGTCGGGCTCCGGGCGTGGATCCACCGGAGCCCGGTGCGTCGGCTCGTCCAGGCCAAGGCGGACTGCCCCGTGCTGACCGTCCCCGGGCCACATCTGCTGCCGAGCGAAGCCCGGACCCTCCGCCGCGTGGAGTACCCGGAGTTCACGTCACAGGCCGCCGGTCGGGATCAAGCAGCGGCATGAGCTGTCCGGATCGCCGCCGAGCCGGGGGCGGAGCAGTGCGGTCCCCATGCCGGGACGCGATCCAGCCCTCGCTCCTCACCCGTGCCGGGTGCGGCGCACCCGCTTGACGCACCGCCTCCGGTTCAGCCCTCCGTGACCACCGGATACGGGACGAATGTGCCGCTGTTCTCGTCGATCTTCAGGGGGCGTCCGAGGGGCGGTGCGGCGCGTTGGGGGCAGTCGAGGCGTTCGCAGACGCGGCAGCCCATGCCGAGGGGAGTGGAGGCGGAGGGGCTGTCGAGGGACCCAGCCCGGCGCGGCCAGGGCCGGGACGCTCAGAAGCAGGGCCGCCGGCACACCACGCACCGACTTGGCGCCCCAGCCGCAGGATGAGCCCGCCGGCGACGAGCACCACAGCCAGCTCGCGGCGAGCTCGGAGTAGAGGCGGCCGGCACACGGGAGCACAGGCACGCGGAAGCACAGGCACGCGGAAGCCCGCGAACGCGGCCGCGCGGGAGCAGCGAAGCACGAGTGCACGACCGGAGCACGGGATTGCGCCGGATCGCACAAACGGTGGCGACGGCTGAGCACCCCTCCACCGGCGTGCGTATGGCTGGCTGAAAACGTCCCGGAACACCTGGATCACCCGGGCATCTCGGCCAGGAAGGCAGCAGACCATGACTGACTCCCCCAGGATCGGACGGATCACCACCCGCCGCGCCGTGGTCACCGCGGTGAGCGCGGCCGGGCTGGCCGCCGCGCTCACCGCCTGCGGCGACGACGGCGAGTCGGACAGCGGCTCCTACGGCGGCGGCACGGACGCGACCCGGCAGACCGGCGGCGAACAGCCCGCCGCGAGCGGCGGCTCGGCCGGCGGCGGCGGCTCGGCCGGCGGCGGCGGCTCGGCCGGCGGCGGCGGCTCGGCCGGCGGCGGCGCCGAGCTGGCCAGGACGGGCGACATCCCCGAGGGTGGCGGGATGATCTTCAAGGACGAGAAGGTCGTGGTCACCCAGCCCACGGCGGGCGAGTTCAAGGCGTTCTCCGCGGTCTGCACCCATCAGGGGTGCACCGTCGGCGATGTCTCCGGCGGAACGATCAACTGCCTCTGCCACAAGAGCAGTTTCGACATCGCGGACGGCAGCGTGAAGGGCGGCCCGGCGCCGCGACCGTTGCCGGAGGCGCGGATCACCGTGAAGGGCGAGAGCATCACCCTGGCGTGATCATCACCTTGACGTGATCATCGTCTTGGCGTGAATCACGCGGTCCCGTCGGCGTCCGGCCGCCGCCGCCAACAGGCGCTGATCCGCGCCGCCGTGGTGACGGTGGCCACCAGCGCCAGCGTGTGTCGGACCATCGCCGGGGCGTAGTCGACCGGCACCCCGGCGATGGCGTCCCGCGGGACGACGGCGGTGTAGCCGAGGTTGACGGCGTCGAAGACGGTGTTGGGGATCGCGACGTTGGCCGACACCCCGGCGACGACCACGGTGCGACAGCCGAGGTTGCGCAGCAACGCGTCCACCTCGGTGCCGGCCAGCGGCGACAGCCCGTGCAGCCGGCGCACCACGAGATCGGCGTCGGCGACCCGCAGCGGCGGGGCGACCTCGACCGCCGCCGTGTCGATGAGCTGCTGGACCGGCAGCCGGGCGGCGGCGCGGAACAGCCGGGCGTTGCGACTGGCGCCGCGGCCGTCGGGGCGCCGTTCGGCCACCGCGTGCACCACCTGGACCCCCGCCCGGTGCGCCGCCGCGACCAGGTGGGCGACCCGGTCCAGCACCCCGGAGTCGCGGGCCGCGGCGGCGAGTTCGGGCAACGCGCCGTCCGGGCCGACGACGCCACGCTGGCACTCCACGGTGAGCAGCGCGCAGCTCTCCGGGGCGAGCAACGCGGCGAGCGGTTCCGGTGCGGCGGGATCCATACGGCCTCCCCTGCGACGTCCCGGCGCGGAGGCTAGCCGCCGTTGCGCCCACCCGGAAGAGCGGAGACGATAGATATCTGATAGACCGTCAGATGTTGGGCGTGGCCCGCCCGGGGTCGGCGTCCGGCGGCCGGCGAGCGGGAGGTGTCGGGAGCGTGACCACGACCCAGCGGCGGGGTCGCCGCGCCATGATGACGCCCCAGGAGATCGACGCCTTCCTCGGCGGACAGCGCACCTGTCGGGTGGCGACCTCCGGTCCCGACGGGCGGCCGCACCTCTCGCCCCTGTGGTTCGCCTGGGACGGCACCGCGCTGTGGCTCTACTCCCTCGTGCGCAGCCGCCGCTGGGCCGACCTGCGTCGCGACCCGCGCGTCGCCGTGCTCGTCGACGACGGCGAGGAGTACGGGGAGCTGCGCGGGGCCGAGCTCAGCGGCCTCGCGCGACGGGTGGGAGAGGCCCCCCGGGTCGGCGCGCCCTGCCTGGAGCTCGACACCCCCGAGCGGCTGTTCGCCCAGAAGTACCTCGGCGGCGACACCATGCCACACGACGGCCGCCACGCCTGGCTGCGACTGACCCCCGACGCCATCGCCTCCTGGGACTTCCGCAAGCTCCCGCGCCGTGTACGGCCGTGACCCGCCGCCGGACCCGATCCGCTCTCCCCGCGCCGCTCCGCCGGCCGAGATCCGGTCCGCCGACCTCGCACCGATCCACCGAGACTCCGAGCCGATCCGCCGACCTCGCACCGATCCGCCGGGGCCCCGAGCCGGTCCGCCGGCCCGATACCGGTCCGCTGTCCCCGAGCCGATCCGCCGGGGCCCCGAGCCGCCTCCCTTATCCCCCGATCCGCTCCCCCGTCGCCCGCAGCACGTCCACCGCGGCCCGGATCGAGGGGCGGCGGTCGGCGTCCGCCCGCCAGATCGCGTAGATGTGGCGGCGCATGGTCTGGTGGCGCACCGGCACCACCCGCACGCCCTCGGGGACCGGGCCGCGGCCCAGTCGGGGCGCTACGGCGACGCCGAGTCCGGCGGCGATCAGCGCCATCTGCGTGGGGTGTTCCTCGGCGGTGTGGCTGATGCGCGGCTCGATGCCCTTGCCGCGCAGGGTGAACATCAGCCAGTCGTAACAGAACCCGTTCGGCCACGAGATCCAGTCGTCCTGGGCGAACTCCTCCAGATCGACCTCGGGCCGGTCGGCCAGCGGATGGTCCGCGGGCATGGCCACGTCCGCGGGGTCGTCCAACAGTGCCGCCTTGACCAGGCCACCGGGCATGGGCAGCGGCTTGTTGTACCAGTCCAGGACGACCGCGACGTCGATGTCGCCGCGCACCACGGCGGTCACGGCGGCGTCGGGCTCCATCTCCTGCAGCCGGACCCGCAGCTGGGGATGGTCGGCGCGCACCGTCTTCAGCGTCTCCGGCAGCAGGCCGCGGGCCGCCGTGGGGAAGGCGCCGAGGATCAGCTCGCCGACCGCCTGGCCGCGCTGCGCCTCCAGATCCGACTGGGCGAGCTCGACCTGGGAGAGAATGCGCGCGGCATGGTCGGCGAGCAGCCGCCCGGCGTCGGTGAGCCGCACCCCTCTGCCGTTCTTGGCGAGAAGCTGCTGGCCGGTCTCCCGCTCCAGCTTGGACAGCTGCTGGGATACGGCGGAGGTGGTCACGTGGAGCCCCTCGGCCGCACCGCTCACGGAGCCGTGGCGGGCCACGGCGTGGAGGGTCCGTAGGCGATCCAGGTTCATCATGTAAGAAATGCTACGCGATAACTGGTATCAATTCTCGCTTGTTCTAAGACATTCCAACCGCCAGGGTAGACGTCATGAGCACCGCGACCGCCCCTGGGACCACAGCAGCCCCCGCCTCCCCCTCTTCCGCCTCCTCCACCTCCCTCGCGGCTCCGGTCCCTCCGGTCGCTCCCACTCCCGGGCGCCGCCCCCGCCTCGACTGGCGGATCCGCTTCGGTGTGCTCGCCCTGATCTGGGGATTCAGCTTTCTGTTCATCAAGGTGGGCACCGAGGCGTTCGCGCCGCTGTACGTGACGCTGGGGCGGATGGTGTTCGGCACCGCCGTGCTCGCCGTGGTGCTGGTGGTGAAGCGGGAGCGGCTGCCGCGCGGGGCGCGCACCTGGGCGCACCTGGCCGTCGCCGCCTTCTTCCTGAACGCCCTGCCCTTCTCGCTCTTCGCCTACGCCGAGCTGACGATCTCCTCGACGCTCGCGGGCATCTGCAACGCCACCTCGCCGCTGTGGGGCATGGTGCTGGCCGTGGTCGCGGTCTCCGACGACCGCCCGACCCGACGCCGGGTGGCCGGTCTCGGGCTCGGCTTCGTCGGGGTACTGATCGTGCTCGGTGCCTGGCAGGGCTTCTCCGGGCAGGACCCGGCGGGCACCGTCATGGCGCTGGTCGCCTCGCTCAGCTACGCGGTGGGCTGGCTGTACGTGCGCCGCACGCTGACCGGCACCGGCGACTCGAACCTGGCGATGTCCGGCGCCCAGCTGACGCTCGGCACCGCACAGCTCGCCGTCGTCGCCCCGCTGTTCGCCCCGGAGCCGGACTCCTTCCCGCTGCTGCCGCTGCTGTCCGTGGTCGCCCTCGGCGCGCTCGGCACCGGCCTCGCCTTCCTCCTCCAGTACGGGCTGGTCGCGGAGGTCGGCCCGACCACCGCGTTGATGGTCACCTACTTCATCCCGGTCATCGCCACCGCCGCCGGCGTGGCCCTCCTCGGCGAGCACCTCAGCTGGAACACCCCGGTCGGCGCGCTGATCGTGTTGGCGGGTGCCGCGCTGACCCAGACCCGCCCGCGATCCAAGGCCCCACGGGCGGCCACCGAGACCGCCTGACCCCGCCCGGCGCCCCGCCTCATCGGCCGGGGCGCCGGGCCACGCGCGCCCCTCGCCGAAGAGCCCCTCGCGCGACACGGACCGATCACCGTCGCCGAGCTCAGCCGAAGCGCCCCACCGACGCCCGTCCGCGCGGGCCCGCCACCGCCTCCGCCACCGCGTCCGCCAGCGCCTCGATGTCGTCGCCGAGACCCAGCGGGGAGACGGTCACCCGGACACCCGGCGGCGAGTCCAGGCGGAAGCGCGCGCCGGGCGCGACCGCCCAGCCCGACTGGAGCAGCCGCGCGACGGCGCCGGTCTCGTCGGGGACCGGCACCCACACGTTCATCCCGCTGCGCCCGTGCGCGGCGATCCGTCGCGCACGCAACGCGGTGACCAGGGCGTCCCGCCGAGCCCCGTAGGAGGCGGCGACCGCTGCGGGGTCCACGGCGCCGGCGCGCCACAGCCGCACCACCGCCTCCTGGAGCAGATGGCTGACCCAGCCCGGACCGAGCCGCTGCCGACCGGACACCCGGTCGACGGTGATCTCGTCACCGGTCAGCACCGCGAGCCGCAGATCCGGCCCGTACGCCTTGGCGACGGAGCGGACGAACGCCCAGTGCTCGGTGCCGCCCGCCAGGGGGTGCAGGGACAGGTCCACGATGCCGTGGCCGTGGTCGTCCTCGACCAGCAGGGTGCCGGGGTGGGCGGCCAGGACGGCGCGCAGCTCACGGGCGCGCGCCGCGCCGACCGACGCCCCGGTCGGGTTCTGCGCGCGGGAGGTGACCAGCAGCGCCCGCGCCCCCCGCTCAAGCGCGCCCTCGACCGCCTCCGGCAGCGGTCCTTCGTCGTCCACCGCGACCGGGATCGGCCGCAGCCCGAGCGCCGGGATCAGGTCGAGCAGGCTGCCCCAGCCGGGATCCTCCACCGCGACGGCGTCCCCGGGCCGCAGATGGGCGGCGAGCACCCGCTCGATCGCGTCGAGCGCGCCGGAGGTGACGGCGAGCGGACCCGCCGGCACGCCGTCGGCGTCCAGCCCGGCCCGGGCCAGCCGGTCCAGCTCCGGCACCACCGGCGCCGCCCCGTACAGCACCGGGTCCGCCGCGGCGCGCGCCGCGGCCGCCACGAACGCCTCGGCGAGCGGAGGCAGCAGCGCCGGGTCGGGGTTGCCGCCGGCGACGTCCCGCACCCCCTCGGGGGGCTCCACCCGGATCTCCTCGCGCCAGGTGCTCGCCGGGCGCGAGCGCACCCGACTCCCCCGACGCCCGGCGGTCTCGATCACCCCGCGCTCGCGGAGGGTGCGATAGGCGGCCGCGACGGTATTGGGATTGACCCCCAGCTCCGTGGCCAACTCCCGCATGGGTGGCAGTGGTTGGCCGGGGAGCAGCCCGCCCGAGCCCACCCCGCGCTCCACGCTCGCCGCGATCTCGGCTGCGCGACGCCCTTCGATCCGATACTCTCCTAGCACAAAAGATATTATGCACTAGTGCAATAAGGAGCGCAATGAGCGACACCAGCACCGCCGCCGGCTACGCACCGACCGAGCGGACCGTGCCCACCCGCGCCCGTGAGCGCGCGTCGTACGACCGCGAGCTGGTGCATGCGATTCTCGACGCGGAGTACGTCTGTCACCTCGGCTTCGTGCGCGACGGGGCGCCGGTCGTGCTGCCGACCCTCTACGGCCGCGTCGGTGAGCGACTCTATGTGCACGGCTCGACCGGCTCCCGTCCGCTGCGGACGGCCGGGCGGAGCGAGCAGGGCATGCCGGTGTGTCTGACCGTCACCCATGTCGACGGCCTGGTCCTGGCGCGGTCCGCCTTCCACCACTCCATCAACTACCGCTGTGTGGTCGTGCACGGCCTCGCCCACCCGGTGACCGACGAGGCCGAGCAGCGCGCCGCCCTGGACGCGCTGGTCGACCACGTGCTGCCGGGGCGGGCGGCCGACTCCCGCCCGGCCAACGCCAAGGAGCTCGCCGCCACCGCGGTGCTCCGCATCGACCTCGACGAGGTCTCCGCCAAGATCCGCACCGGCGGCCCCAACGACGATCCGGAGGACCTCGCGCTGCCGCACTGGAGCGGCGTACTGCCGGTCGCGCGGACCTACGGCACCCCGCTGCCCGCCGACGACCTGGCACCCGGGATTCCGGTGCCCGGATACGTCACCGGTCGGCGCTGACGCCCCCGGCGCCCCACGCCCCGGCGCCCCAGCCCGCAGAGACGGGGAGGCCGGTGACACGGAGGCGCCGCGCTCCGGAAGCCCGGCCGCGCGGAGGCGTGGTGGTGTCAGCCGGCCGGCATCGGAGCCGGCCGGGTGGAGTCCTCCTCGGCCGTCACCTTGCGGGCCGTCAGACCACCGGCCACCAGGCCCCCGACCCCCGGGGCCTCGGCCGCCGAGTCCTCGGCCGGCCGAACCGCCACCCCCGACTCCCCGGCGACCGGGGCGCCCTGGAGCTCCGACTCCCGGTCCCGGACCGGGGTGGACGCCCGGGCCTCGGTCACCGCCAGGCCCGCGACCGCCGCCAGCAGCACGGCGGTGCCGAGCACGGTCGCGGCGGTCAGGTGCTCGCCCAACAGCGTCACCGCGATCACGGCGGCCGTGACCGGCTCGATCAGGGTGATGACGGTGGCGGTGGTCCCGCGTATCGCGGTGAGACCCGCGAAGTACAGCCCGTAGGCGAGCGCGGTGGGAATCGCGGCGATGTAGACCATCAGCGCGATCGTGCGGCCGAGGTCCTGCTCCTGCGGCAGCAGCCCCTCGGCGAGGGCGAACGGGAACACGCTCACCGTGCACACGGCGAACGAGGTCAACGCCGTGGCGTAGGGATCGGCGGCCCGGCCCGCCCGGCCCAGGCAGCGGTTGTAGACGGTCATGGTGGAGTAGCCGGCCGCCGACAGCAGGGCGAGGGCGACGCCGACCGGCCGTACCGCCCCCGTCCCCTCGCTGCCGAGGACCAGCACGGCCAGCCCGGTGAGCGCGCCGGCGACCGCCAGCACCCCGCCGGCGCCGAGTCGCTCGCCCAGGAGCAGCCGGCCGCACAGCGCCACCAGCACCGGCGCCGCGCCGAGGGTGACGACGGTGGCGACCGCCAGCCCGGTCGCCTCGACGGCCCAGAAGTACGCCGCCTGGAAGACGGTCAGGCCGAGGCCGGTGACCAGGATCCGGTTGACGCGGCGCAGGGGCGACTCGACCGGACGCGACTCGACCGGACGCGGGGCGGCGGCCGGGGACCCGGCGGCGAGCCGGGCGCGCAGCGCCCGCGCGGCGAGGAGCAGCAGCAGGCCGCCCAGGGTGCGCCAGAAGGTCAGCGCGAGCGGCCCGAGCCCGCTGCCGCCGTACAGCAGCGCGGCGGCGGCGCCGGCGGTGCCCCAGGTGGTGGCGGCGATGGTGACGTAGAGCATCCCCCTGCCCACGGACAGGGCAGGGGTGTGGGAAGTGCGCACGAGGAGTTCTCCCGCGGAAGACGTGAAGGAAGGTCGTCATTCCGTGTGCGGGCAGTGCCCCAGCCGACGCTGTTCCGACTCCCGGCCGCTCATGGACCGTCGAGGTCCCGGCGGCTCATGGGCCGTCGATCGGACACCGTACGGACACCTCGACCGACGGCTCCGGGGAGCGTGCCCCGGACCCGGTGGGTGTGCTGCGCACGGTGGCGCCTGCCCGCGTTACGCGGCGGGAGGGGGAAGAACGGTCTGCTGCTGCGGCATGCAGATCACTCTAGCCCACGGCCCTTTCGCCGGCCCGGCCTGCGGGATCGCCGGCCCGGCCTGCGGGATCGTCGTGGCCGGCGCCGGCCTCCGCGGGGACGGCCGCGGGCGCGCGCTCCGCCGGAGTCGGCCAGGACCCGGCCACCGGCTCCGGGGACGGCTTCTTGGGTGTGGAGGTCTGCGCGATGAAGGCGCCGGCGAGCACCACGACCCCGCCGGCGATCTGTGCGAGGCCCAGCTTCTCGCCGAGCAGGACCCAGGCGAGGACACAGGCGACGACCGCCTCCAGGTACGCCACCACGCCGGCGATCTGCGGCGACAGCTGCCGGACGGCCTTCACCCCGGTGAGGTAGGCGACGACGGTCGCCACCAGCACGATCCAGGCGAGCAGCAGCACCGCGGGCACCCGGACGCCGTCCATGTCGGCGCGGCCGGCCAGCGTGGACCAGTCGAGGTTCCAGGGGCGGGCCACCGCGGTGAGCGCGACGGCGCCGATGAGCATTCCGTAGGCGAGGACGCCGAGCGGGTCCGCCGCGTCCTCGCCCTCCCCGCCCAGGTCGGCGAGGACGAAGTAGCTGGCCTGGCAGCAGGCCGCGGCCAGGCCGAGCACCAACCCGAGGGTGTCGAAGCGCAGTCCGGACCACACCTCGACCACGCAGGCGAGGCCGCCGACCGCGAGGACGACGCCGACGGCGGCGGCGCGGCTGACCGGGCGGCGCTGGACGAACCGCACCCAGCCGAGCAGGAGCGCCGGGCCCAGGTACTCCACCAGCAGCGCGACGCCGACGGGGATGCGCGAGATGGCCGCGAAGTAGCAGGCCTGGACGCCGGCGACGGCCAGCAGCCCGAAGCCGGCGAGCAGCGCGGGGCGACGGCGCGGCAGATCGCGGTGGCGCCAGGCGACGGGGAGCAGCACCAGCGCGGCACCGACCACCCGTAGCCAGGTGACATGGAGCGGTTCCAGGCCAGCCTCGATCAGCGGCTTGGCCGCGACACCCGATCCACCGAACGCGAGTGCCGAGACCAGGGCGAGACCCAGGCCGGCACTTCTCCCCTGAGACGCTTGCATCGCGCCATCATGTCAGTTTCACGTCAGTAGCGTCACCCCGTTGACTGCTGGCAGGTCGGCCCGTCCAACGCCTCCACCAGCACGTCCGGGTCCACGCCCGCCCGCCGCAGCACCTCGGCGGCGCGGCACTCGCCGTCCCGGGCGAGCAGCGCCAGCAGATCCAGCCCCTCGGCGCGCCCGGCGCCGCGCCCCCGGGCGCGGGCCCACGCGCCGTCCATGGCCGAGGCCGCGGCCGGCGACCATCCGGGGCAGCCGGCCTCCCGGTCCCCGAGTCGTACGATCGGCACCGCGCCGGAGTCCTCCACGGTGCCGCTCCAGCGCAGGCCGTAGCCGATGGTCCGCTGGACGAGATAGCCGAGCAGTCGGGCCACCTGAGACGGCCCTCCGTCGAAGGCGTCCCGCACCTCCGGGTCGGCCTCCAGCAGGCCGTGCAGCAGATGCGCCGTGTCGATATGTCGGTCGCCGTCACGGAAGGCCCGCCGTCGGGCGCTCGCGACCACCGCCGCCAACTCGACGCTGAGCTCGGGCTCCTGGGCGCGCCTGGCCGGCGCGACGGAGAAGGGTGGGCGACTTTGCACCCTCCCACCCCATCAGTCCCATCAGCCCGAGGCATCCCCGCCAGGACGCATTTGCTCCTCCCACCGTGGTTGCGCAACCGCGAGCGTCGCCTCCTCCTCAAGGAGGAGACGACCTCTACGGCCTCACGACGCCGGGCGCCTCACCGCACCGTGACCTCCGCGGTGCGCTGCCCCGCCGTGAAGACGTGACGGCCGCGCTCGACCCGTGGGGCGTCGGCCCCGTCGAGGTCGCCCGGGGTGACCGCGAGGGCGCGGGCGGGGACGGTGAGGGTGACCGTGCGGGACTGGCCCGGGGTGAGGTGGACCCTGGTGAAGGCGGCGAGCTTCCGGGGCGGGGCCAGCACGTCGCTGACGGGGCGGGAGACATGGACCGGGACCACGAGGTCACCCGCCCGGGAGCCGTCGTTGGAGACAGTGACCTTCAGTCGGACCGGGGCGCCGGGGCGTACGGAGGCGCGCTCGGCGGTCACGGCGTCGACGGCGTAGTCGGTGTAGGAGAGCCCGGCGCCGAAGGCGTACGCCGCGTCATAGGCGGACTCCGCTCCCCCGTTGGTGCCGGGGAGCTGCTGGTAGTACATCGGCTCGTTGCCCACCCGCCTGGGCCAGGAGACCGGCAGCCGACCGCTCGGGTTGACCTTGCCGAACAGCACGTCGGCCACCGCGTGCCCGCCCTCCGTGCCCGGCAGCCAGGACATCAGCAGCCCGCCGGTGCCCGCCGCGTCGCCGAGCGCCAGCGGGCGGCCCGCCAGGACGACGACCACGACCGGCCGTCCGGCGTCGGCGACCCGCTTGACCAGCGCCTGCTGCGCGGCGGAGAGCTCCGGGCGCGGGGTGTCCGCCCCGCCCTCGGCGCCCGGGCGTTCGCCCACGACCACCACCGTGACGTCCGCGTCGGTCGCCTCGCGCGCGGCGTCCTCGGCGGACTCGGCGTGCACCACCCGCGCGGCCGCGGGCGCCGCCGCCCTGATGCCCTCCAGGACCGTGGTGCCGGGCAGTTCGACGCCCTCCGGCACCCCCTGCCAGCCGATGGTCCAGCCGCCCACCTGGCCGTTGATGTCGTCCGCGTACGACCCGGCCACCACGATCTTCTTCGCGGAGTCGGCGATCGGCAGCGTGTCCCTGCCCTGGTGCGCCGTGTTGCGCAGCAGCACCTGGGAGTCGGCCGCGGCGCGCCGGGCCAGGTCCTTGTCGGCGCCGAGCACCGCCGCGTCGGCCTCGGCGGGGTCGACGTACGGGTCCTCGAAGAGGCCGAGTTCGAACTTCAGCCGCAGCACCCGACCGGCGGCCTCGTCGACGCGCCGCGGGGAGACCAGCCCGCGGTCCACCGCGGTCCGCAGCCCCTCGCTGAAGCCCTTGGCGTCGAAGGGCTCCATGGCCATGTCGACCCCGGCGTTGACGGCCAGCGCGATGGCCTCCGGATAGTCGGCCGCGATCTTGTACTTGGTCTGGAGGGCCCGTACGTCCTCCCAGTCGGAGACCGTGACGCCGGTGAAGCCCCACCGCTCGCGCAGCACCGTGGTGAGGAGGTGGCGCGAGGAGGTGGCCGGGACGCCGTTGAGCGCTCCCGAGTTGACCATCACCGTCCTGGCCCCCGCCTCGACGGCCCTGCGGTAGGGCGGCAGCAGGGTGTCCTGGAGGTAGCGCGGGGAGACGTCGGCGGGCACTCGGTCATGGCCGTTGGAGGGCTCGGAGTAGCCGGCGAAGTGCTTGACGGTGGCGGCGACCCGTTTGGCGCCGCGGGCGGTCTCGATGCCCTCGACGCCGGCCGCGGCGAGCTCGCCGGCCAGCAGCGGGTCTTCGCCGTAGGTCTCGTAGTAGCGGCCCCAGCGCTGGTCGCGGGCGAGGTCGGCGACGGGCGAGAAGTTCCAGTCGATGCCGGTGGCGGCGACGGCGCGGGCGGTGGACGCGCTCGTCTCCCGCACGGTCCTCGGGTCCCAGGTGGCGCCGAGGCCGATCTGGTGCGGGAAGACGGTGGCGCCCAGCACGTTGTTGTGGCCGTGGACCGCGTCCACGCCGTAGAGCACCGGGATGTGCAGCCGCGAGTTCCGCACGGCGTAGCGCTGGACCGCGTTGACCATCGCCGCCCAGTCGGCGGGCGTGTTGCGCGACGGCCCCATCCCGCCGCCGGAGAGCACGGAGCCGACGGCGTGGTCGTCCAGCACGGTCTTCATGCAGGCTTCGTCGAGCTCGCCGCCGCTCCACTCGCAGTCGCCCTGCATGCGGATCACGGCGATCTGGTCCATCTGGCCGATCTTCTCGTCCAGCGTCATCCGGCCCAGCAGGTCCCGCACCCGCTCGGCCACGGGGGCGCCGGCGTCGAGATAGCGGGGCGCGCCGGCCCGGGCGGGTCCGGCGGGGGCGAGGGCGACCCCGGCCGCGCAGGCGGTGACCAGCGCGAAGACGAGGGCGGGGTGGCGACGTCCGGCCGCGGTCGCGCGGCGGGCGGTCACGGTTCTCCAGCGGGCGGGCAGGGACACACGTACAGACATGAGAGCGCTCTCCGATCTGCTGTGAGACCCCGGAGTCTGGCCGTGACCTGATGGACGGTCAAGAAGGCGGTGACCCACGGGGCGCCCGTGGACCACCGCCTCGCGTGTGCCGGGCGAGCCTCCGGCGGGGTCCCGCCACGCCGTCGGTCCGACGCCGTGGCGGGCGCCGCCGACCCGCCGGACCGGGGCCGCCGAACGGCTCGGGGAAGCGCCCGGGTCGGAGGCGGCCCTCGGCGCTTCCCGTCCTCGGCGCTCAGTCCTCCTCGGCGCTCAGTCCTCCTCGGCGAGGATCAGATAGAGCCGCTTGCGGGCGTCGTTGATGGCCGCGATCGCCTGCTGCCGCTGCTCCGGGGTGCCGGTCTTCCAGACCTGCGTGAACGCCTCCATCAGCCCGAACCCGGCCTGGCGGATCTCCTGCATCGCCTCCCAGTCGACACCCCGGCCGGCCTCCTGCCACGGGGCCTCGGGTCCCGCCTCGGCCTCGGAGCGACCGGTCTCGGTGAGCGCGAACAGCTTCTTGCCGCCCTCGCTCTCGCTGCTGATCAGCCCCTCGTCCTCCAGGAGCTGCAGGGTGGGGTAGACCGAGCCGGGGCTCGGCTTCCACGCGCCGCCGCTGCGCTCGGCGATCTCCTGGATCATCTCGTAGCCGTGCATCGGCCGGTCCCGCAGCAGCGCCAGGATCGAGGCCCGCACATCGCCGCGCCGGGCGCGGCCGCGCGGACCGCCCCAACCGCGGCCGCCGAACGGAGGACCGCCGAAGGGCGGCCCGAACGGACCGAAGGCGGCCCGCTCTCCCTGGAAGTCGCCCCAGCCGGGCCCGCAGTGCTCGTGCCCGTGGTGCCTCCCACGTGAACGCATCCTTACGCTCCTTCCATCGTTGATCTATCCCGATAACTCAACGATATATCGGATAGCTGCTACCGACAAGGCTTCCGACACCGCCCGCCCTCGAAGCGACCGGACCGATCAGGAATCGAGAAGCGCCGGCGACCGGGCCACGCCTAGCCTCGCCGTCATGGACCTCACCGTTCCGTACGGCGTTCACGACCGGGCGCTCCGCGACCGCGCGCTCCGCGATCCCGCGGGCGAACCGATCCGCTTCGAGGGGCTCCGCTGAGCCGTCCGACGCGGCAGCGTCGGACGTACGCTCGAAGCTGATCAGATCGAGCCAGGCGAGGCCGTGGCAGCCCGCGCACGCAGCCCCGCCCCACAGAGAGGGAGACAGAGATGAGCACGGCCACGAGGACGGACCCGCAGTCGCCCGCGTCGCACCTCGCCGACAGCCACGATCTGATCCGCGTGCACGGCGCGCGCGAGAACAACCTCAAGGACGTCAGCATCGAGATCCCGAAGCGCCGACTGACGGTGTTCACCGGTGTGTCCGGCTCGGGCAAGAGCTCGCTGGTCTTCGACACGATCGCGGCGGAGTCCCAGCGGCTGATCAACGAGACCTACAGCGCCTTCGTCCAGGGCTTCATGCCGCCGCTGGCGCGGCCGGAGGTCGACGTGCTCGACGGGCTGACCACCGCGATCATCGTCGACCAGCAGCGCATGGGCGCCGATCCCCGCTCCACGGTCGGCACCGTCACCGACGCCAACGCGATGCTGCGCATCCTCTTCAGCCGGCTCGGCACGCCGCACATCGGCCCGCCCAGCGCGTACGCCTTCAATGTCGCCTCGGTCCGGGCGAGCGGCGCGATCACCGTCGAGCGCGGCGCCAAGACCAAGGCCCAGAAAGCCACGTTCCAGCGCACCGGCGGCATGTGCACCCGCTGCGAGGGCCGGGGCGCGGTCTCCGACATCGACCTCACCCAGCTCTACGACGACTCCAGGTCGATCGCCGAGGGGGCCTTCACCATCCCCGGCTGGAAGTCGGACAACGTGTGGACCGTGGGAATCTACGCCGAGTCGGGGTTCCTCGACCCGCGCAAGCCGATCCGCGAGTTCACCAGGAGGGAGATGCAGGACTTCCTCTACCGTGAGCCGACCAAGGTGAAGGTCAACGGCGTCAACCTCACCTACGAAGGGCTGATCCCCAAGATCCAGAAGTCGTTCCTGTCCAAGGACAAGGAGGCGATGCAGCCCCACATCCGGGCCTTCGTGGAGCGGGCGGTCACCTTCACCACCTGCCCCGAGTGCGACGGCACCCGGCTCAACGAGGGGGCCCGGTCCTCGAAGATCAAGCGGAAGAGCATCGCCGACGCCTGCGCGATGGAGATCAGAGACCTGGCCGAGTGGGTCCGCGGCATCACGGACCCGTCGGTGGCGCCGCTGCTCACCGCGCTCCAGCGGACGCTCGACTCGTTCGTGGAGATCGGCCTCGGCTATCTCTCGCTCGACCGCCCCTCGGGCACGCTCTCGGGCGGCGAGGCGCAGCGCGTCAAGATGATCCGCCACCTCGGCTCCTCGCTCACCGACGTCACCTACGTCTTCGACGAGCCCACCATCGGCCTGCACCCCCATGACATCCAGCGGATGAACGACCTGCTGCTGCGGCTGCGCGACAAGGGCAACACGGTGCTCGTCGTGGAGCACAAGCCGGAGGTGATCGCGATCGCCGACCACGTCGTCGACCTCGGCCCCGGCGCCGGCACGGCGGGCGGCACCGTCTGCTTCGAGGGCACCGTCGAGGGGCTGCGGGCCGGTGGCACCATCACCGGTCGCCATCTCGACGACCGGGCCGCTCTCAAGGCGACGGTGCGGAAGCCCACCGGCACCCTGCCGATCCGCGGGGCGACGACGCACAACCTGCGCGGCGTCGACGTCGACATCCCGCTCGGCGTGCTGACCGTCATCACCGGAGTCGCCGGCTCCGGCAAGAGCTCGCTGGTGCACGGCTCGATCCCCACCGGCGAGGGTGTGGTCTCCGTCGACCAGGGCCCCATCCGCGGCTCCCGGCGGAGCAACCCGGCGACGTACACCGGACTGCTCGACCCGATCCGCAAGGCGTTCGCGAAGGCCAACGGCGTGAAGCCGGCGCTGTTCAGCGCCAACTCCGAGGGCGCCTGCCCCACCTGCAACGGCGCCGGCGTCATCTACACCGACCTGGCGATGATGGCCGGCGTCGCCAGCACCTGCGAGGACTGTGAGGGAAAGCGGTTCGAGGCGTCGGTGCTCGACCACCACCTCGGCGGCCGCGACATCAGCGAGGTGCTCGCGATGTCGGTGACCGAGGCCGAGGAGTTCTTCGGCGCCGGAGAGGCCCGCACTCCGGCCGCGCACCGCATCCTGGAGCGGCTCGCCGACGTCGGGCTCGGCTACCTCAGCCTGGGCCAGCCGCTCACCACGCTGTCCGGCGGCGAGCGGCAACGGCTCAAGCTGGCCACCCACATGGCCGAGAAGGGCGGCGTCTACGTCCTCGACGAGCCGACCACCGGCCTGCATCTCGCCGACGTCGAGCATCTGCTCGCCCTGCTCGACCGGCTCGTCGACTCCGGCAAGTCGGTCATCGTCATCGAGCACCACCAGGCGGTCATGGCGCACGCCGACTGGATCGTCGACCTCGGCCCCGGCGCCGGCCACGACGGTGGCCGGATCGTCTTCGAGGGCACACCCGCCGACCTCGCCGCCGCCCGCTCCACCCTCACCGGCGAGCATCTCGCGGCCTACGTCGGCGGCTGACCGCGGTCTGGCGAACACCCCGGGCTCTCGCGGCGTCGGGCGTCTCTCGGGGGGCCGTCGGAAGCGTCGGCCGGCGCTCCCGGCGACCCGCCGCCCGCGCCCGCTCGGCGTGCCCGCGCGGCGCCCGGCGATGCCCGCGCGGCGCACCGCGGTCGACGACGCACCATTGACGCGCGGCGACACGGTCGGGAGGCAGGGGCCGCGGCTCCTGCTGACGGGTGCTGCCCCGCTGGCGCGTCCTGTCCTGCTGACGGGTCATGCCCCGCCGACGCGTCCTGCCCTGCTGACGTCCTGCCCCGCTGGCGCGTCCTGCTGACGCGTCCTGCTCTGCTGACGCGGCGGCCCCCGGCCCGCCGAGCACGGGCCACGGCCGGGGGATTGGCCGTGGCCGCACGTTCACCGGCTCGCTACGGTCACGCCATGCGCTTGCGAATCGTCGACGCCTTCACCGACCGCCCCTTCTCCGGCAACCCCGCCGGCGTGCTCCTGTTCGACCGGGACGCCTTCCCCGACGACGCCTGGATGCGGCAGGTGGCCGCGGAGGTCAACCTCTCCGAGACCGCCTTCGCCCATCCGCTCCCGGCCGGCGGGGAGGCCGACTGGGCGCTTCGCTGGTTCACCCCGACCACCGAGGTGGACATGTGCGGACACGCCACGCTCGCCACCGCGCACGTCCTGCGCGCCACCGCGCACGTCCTGCGCGCCACCGGCGCGGCCGACGGCACCGTGCGCTTCGCCACCCGCGGCGGGGTGCTGTCCGCGACACCGGCCGCCGACGGCGCGATCACCCTGGACTTCCCGACCTCCGCGCTGACGCCGGTGGACGCGCCCGAAGGGCTGGCGGAGGCACTGGGCGCCAAGCCCCTCGGCGTCCACGACACCAGCGAGCACATCGGCGATCTGCTGGTCGAGCTGGCCGACGAGCGGAGCGTGCGCGAGCTGGCCCCGGACATCCGGGCCATCGGCCGGGCCTCCCGACGGGGCGTCATCGCCACCGCCCCGGCCGCCGACCCGGCGCGCGGCTACGACTACGTCTCGCGCTGCTTCTTCCCGAACGTCGGGATCGACGAGGACCCCGTCACCGGCAGCGCCCACACCGCGCTGGCCCCCTTCTGGTCCGCCCGGCTCGGCCGCGAGGAGCTGACCGGCCTCCAGGCGTCCGCCCGTGGCGGCCTGGTGCGGACCACGCTGCGCGGCGACCGCACGCTGCTCAGCGGCTTCGCGACGACCGTCATCGACGGCGAACTGCTCGCCTAGCACGGCGGCCGGCTCCCTTGCCGGCCCCCGCGGGGTCCGCGGGGCGCCGGCTCAGGCCGTGGGCAGCCAGCCGACCTTGCCGGCCAGCAGCGCGTATCCGACGAACGCGACGATGTCGATCAGCGCGTGCGCGGCGACGAGCGGCCCGACCCGCCCCCAGCGGCGGTAGAGCAGCACGAAGATCACGCCCATCGCCATGTTGCCGAAGAATCCGCCGATGCCCTGGTAGAGGTGGTACGAGCCGCGCAGCACCGAGCTGGCCAGCAGCGCGGCCATCGGCGTCCAGCCGAGCTGACCGAGCCGGCGCAGCAGGTAGCCGACGACGATCACTTCTTCCAGCACGGCGTTCTGCACCGCGGAGGCGATCAGTACCGGGATCTTCCACCACACGTCCGGCAGCGCCTCGGGCACCACGGTCAGATTGCCCCCGGCCGCCCGCGCCCCGAGGTACAGCAGCAGCCCGGTGCCGCCGATGCCGGCCGCGATCACGGCGCCCCAGCCCAGGTCGAAGCCCGGCCGCCGGCGGTCGAAGCCGATCGCCCGCAGCCCGGTGCCCTCGCGGAGCAGCAGATGGGCGACGAGGACGACCGGCACCAGCGCGGTACTGATCCCGAAGAGCTGCCAGGCCAGGTCGAGCCAGGGGCGGCCCGGCGCCGCCGAGCCGTTGAGCGTGGCCGCCTTGTCCTTCAGCCCGCCCGGCGCCGTCACCGAGCCGATGAAGCTGATCAGCGCGGAGATCCCGCTCGCGCCGAGCGACAGGGCCAACACGAGCAACAGCTCGGTGCGCCACATCCGCCGCGTCGACCGCTCCGTCGTGGCCCCGCCGGGCGCGGAAGCCGCCGCCGCGCGCGTTCTCGCCTGCACTGTCCGCCCTCGCCTTTCCGTGTCCCGCCCCGCGCCCTAGCTTGCCCGACGCCCACCCTCCGCACGACACGGGGGCGACCCCGGAGCGGATGAGGCCACCCGGGCCACCCCCGCGCCGGCGAGAACCACCCGGACCAGCGGAAGGCCCCGCCACGCCGACGAGAGGCCCGACGTCACGGCCCGGCGGTGCCGTCAGTCGGAGAAGCCGACCGGCCAGGTGTGGACCGGCTCCTCGGTCCGGGCCAGTGCGCAGTAGCGGCGCGTCATCGCCGCGAGGGCGGCCTCCCGGTCCATGCCGGCGTCCCGCGCCTGGTGGTAGGTGGCCGCCTGCCAGGAGGCACCGTTGGCACGCAGTCGGCAGCGCTCCTCGATCACTCCGAGGTAGCGGTCGCGGTCGGCGGGTTCGACGCCCCAGGCGTCGAGCCCGGCCGCGGCCAGCGGCAGCAGTTCGTCCCGCACCAGCCGTACGGCCGGGACCCGGGGCAGGGACGGGAAGCGTCCGGAGCGGGGCCAGCGCAGCACGGCGTCGATGCCGTCCCGGCAGGCCGCGTCGAAGTTCTCGGCCGCGGCCTCGAAGGGCATGCGGCTCCAGACCGGGCGGGGCTCCTCGACCAGGGCCCGCACCAGGCCGTAGTAGAACGCGACGTTGGCGATCACGTCGGTGACGGTGGGGCCCGCAGGCAGCACCCGGTTCTCGACCCGCAGGTGGGGTACGCCGTCCGCGACCCCGTAGACGGGGCGGTTCCAGCGGTAGACGGTGCCGTTGTGCAGCGTCAGCTCGTACAGCTGGGGCACTCCGCCCTCGTCCAGGACGCGCAGCGGCTCCTCTTCCTGGTCGGTGCGCAGCAGGGGTGGGAAGTAGCGCAGGTTCTCCTCGAAGAGCTCGGCGGGGCGGCTGATCCAGCGCTCGCCGAACCAGGTGCGCGGACGCATCCCCTGCGACGCGAACTCCGGCTGGCGGAAGTCGGTGGACTGTAGGAACAGCGGGGGGCGGGACTCCCGCCAGACCTCGTGGCCGAAGATGAAGGGCGAGTTGGCGCCGACCGCTATCTGCACCGCGGCCACCGCCTGGGCGGCGTTCCACACGGCCGCGAACCGCGCCGGTGTCACCTGGAGGTGCAGTTGCACGGAGGTGCAGGCGGCCTCGGGCGCGATCGAGCCGGAGGAGTAGACGAACCGCTCCACGCCCTCGACGTCGATGACGAAGTCCTCGCCCCGGGCCGCCAGCATCTGCTCGTTGAGCATTTTGTAGCGCTCGTCGCAGGACAGGTTGGAGGATCCCAGATCGTCGGCGACGAGGGTGGGCAGAATACCGATCATCACGATCTGGGAGGACACCTCTCTGGCTTTGCGGTCGGCATATGCAAGGCCGGTCCGCAGCTCCTCGGCGAGCTGGTCGAGCACTCGGCCGGACAGCCGGTGCGGGACGATGTTCACTTCAAGATTGCACTGCCCGAGTTCGGTCTGGAAATCCTGGCTCGCGATGCGTTCGAGAACCTGCGCGTTCATCATCCTCGGCATCCCGTCGGAACCCGCGAGATTCAGCTCGATCTCCAGCCCCATGAGATTCTGCGGGCGGTCGAATCGCTTCTCGTCCAGGAGCCTGTGCAACGCTCTCATACAGTCCCGGAGTTTCGCGCGCTGCCACTGTCGGTCGGACAGGTCGAACCCACTGGACACGACCTTCTCGCCCATCGAAGCGTCCTCCTCGAAGTAGGGCTTCGGCGGCACCAGCCGCCGGTACCACGGTCGATGATGCCCAGGCAATGTGATCGATAGCGCCCCGCGGCACGGCTGCGACCGGTAGGCTCTTGCCGAACGCCACGGTGGCGCACCGGGGCGTGCCGAGGGAGGCGAAGCGGTGCGGCGTAAATGCCCCGAAAAGGCCGTGATGTACCGGCGGGAATATGCGGAATACGCCGCACGGAACCGGCCTACCGCTTAACGGACAAAATACGAGGTCGCACCCGCACATAAGGAACAGATTTAGCTAAACACCCTCGCCGCGCGGTCCGGAAAACCCCTTGTTCTTAATGCTCGGAAGCGCTAGGCGAAACATCGCGGGAACACGTGTCGTATAAACTTGCCATTGGAGGCGGAGAGTTGACGCCCGGCCATCGGCCCCGGCCCACCTCTGACCCCACACGCGCACGCGCCGTCCCTGTGCGACACGCCCAGCACCACCGTTTCTCCGAAGCGAGAGGCAACCCATCATGCCGCTGCATGTTCCCCCGGCTCCCACGCCCGCACTGCGCAGCGTCCTCACGGCCCTCGGTTCCCCCACCGCCGTCCGCGAGGCGCGTACCCCCGCACTTCGTTCGTTAACCGCTCCCTTCACCGCCGAAAGCCCGCTTCCCGTCCACGTCCTGGACACCATCACCGCGCCCGGCGTCCCCTCCCGCACCCGGCTGACCGGCTGGCGCTTCCTCATCCGTGGCGGCGGCCGGGCGGTCGCCGCGGCCGAGGCGGTCCCCACCGCCGACGGCTGGGCCTTCTCGCACTTCTGCGAGGGTCCGTATGTGACCTCGACCGAACAGGCCCTGAGCCAGGCCGAGTCGCTGCCCGCCCTGCACCAGCCCCGACTGCTCTTCCTGCCCGAGCTCTACATGCTCACGCTGTGGCTGCACGCCGAGCCCGCCACCGAACCGACCGTCGAGCCCGAGCAGGGGCGGCCGGCCCCCGCCGATCTGCTGGTGCCGCTCGCCCCCGCCCCGCCCGGTATCGCCGCCCATCGGGCGCTGCGCGTGGCCGAGTTGCTGCCCCGGCTCACCCTTCGACTCACCCGCACCACTCCCACCCCCCCGCTGCTCGGCTCGCCCGCCTGAGCCGGTCCGGAGCGCGGCCGCGCACTGGAGACCCTGAACTGAAGACCGTGAACCGAGGACCCATGAGCTGAAGACCGCCAACTCAGGACCCATGAGCTGAAGACCGTGAACTCAGGACCCCGATCCGAGGACCGGGAACCGAGAACCGGGAACCGAGGACCGTCGACCGAAGATCATGAGGAGGCGTCGGCGACCCGGCGCACCACCCACGCAGGGAGCGCCCCGCGACAGCGCCGTCGCGGGGCGCTCTGCCGTCGCGGCGCACGCCCCCCATGCCCCCTATGCGCCAGCCGGCCGATATGCGCCCCATCCGCTCGGGCTAGTCATCCAGGGCCATGGGGAACCATCCAAAGTGACGGTGGGGGGTCATTGAACCCCCCGCCCGAGTGACGCGTCTTTATCGGGTGAGTACCTCTGCCGCGAAATCCCTGCGGAGTCACGTCCGTAGGGCAACACTGGGAGCACGACGACCGATCTGACTACGGGGGGCGGCCATGAACGCCGCATCGAGCCGCGGGAAACTTACACACCAGCGAAAGAACGCATCCATGTGCCAGCACCAGCCAGCGTGCCCGTCAGCCGACTCCGCCGACCGGGAGGCCGCCCATCGGGTGGCGCACTTCCCGGAACAGGGCTGGAGCCTGCTGTGCAACGGCGTCCTGCAGTTCGAGGACACCGGTGAGCTGCTGCCGGACGGGCAGATCATCGCCCCGCACCGGCCGCTGGGCACTGGGCACATCGCCACCGCCGCGTAGGGTCACCACCCGGCGAGCGAGCCGCCACGCGGGGGCGGACCACCCGACGCGTGAGCCGCAGGGCGCGCGGCTGCCGAGAGAGAGCGTGGAGGCCGCGAGGAACGAGCGGTCGAGGACGGTCGACCGTCGGCAGCCGCTCACAGCGCCCGGAGACGAACCGAGCCCGAGAACCAAAGGGGGCCGGCCCGGCGGAGTCCGCCGAACCGGCCCCGACGCATGCGCGCCTAGAGGCGGGAGTGCGTCGATCAGCCCTCGTACTCGTCCAGCGGCGGGCAGGAGCAGACCAGGTTACGGTCGCCGAAGGCACCGTCGATGCGGCGCACCGGCGGCCAGTACTTGTCCGCGGCCGAGACGCCGGCCGGGAAGACCGCCTCCTCGCGGCTGTACGCGTGGTTCCAGTCGCCGCCGAGGGCGGCCGCGGTGTGCGGCGCGTTCCGCAGCGGGTTGTCGTCCTTCGACCACTCCCCCGAGCCGACCTTCTCGATCTCCTCACGGATGGCGATCATCGTCTCGCAGAACCGGTCCAGCTCGGCGAGGTCCTCGCTCTCCGTGGGCTCGATCATCAGCGTGCCGGCGACCGGGAACGACATGGTCGGCGCGTGGAAGCCGTAGTCGATCAGGCGCTTGGCCACGTCGTCGACGGTGACGCCGGTGGCCTTGGTGAGCGGACGCAGGTCGATGATGCACTCGTGCGCGACCAGCCCGCCGGGGCCGGTGTACAGCACCGGGTAGTGCGGCTCCAGCCGCTTGGCGATGTAGTTGGCGCTCAGCACCGCGACCTGGGTGGCGCGCCGCAGCCCCTCGCCGCCCATCAGGCGGACGTACGCCCACGAGATCGGCAGGATGCCGGCCGAGCCCCACGGTGCGGCCGAGATCGGGCCGACGCCGGTCTCCGGGCCCGCGGTGGGCTGCAGCGGGTGGTTGGGCAGGTACGGCGCCAGGTGCGCGCGTACCGCGACCGGGCCGACACCGGGGCCGCCGCCGCCGTGCGGGATGCAGAAGGTCTTGTGCAGGTTCAGGTGTGAGACGTCGCCGCCGAACGAGCCCGGGCCGGCGAGCCCGACCAGGGCGTTGAGGTTGGCCCCGTCCACGTACACCTGGCCGCCCGCCTCGTGCACGGCGTCGCAGATCTCGGTGATGTGCTCCTCGAACACGCCGTGCGTGGAGGGGTAGGTGACCATCAGCACCGCCAGCTCCTCGCGGTGCTTCTCGATCTTGGCGCGCAGGTCCTCGGTGTCGACCTCGCCGTCCTCGCCGGTCTTGACGACGACGACCTTCATCCCCGCCATCACGGCGCTGGCCGCGTTGGTGCCGTGCGCCGACGACGGGATGAGGCAGATGGTGCGCTGCGTGTCGCCGTTGGCCCGGTGGTAGGCCCGCACGGCCAGCAGGCCCGCGAGCTCGCCCTGCGAGCCGGCGTTCGGCTGGATCGAGACCTTGTCGTAGCCGGTGATCTCGGCGAGCCGCTCCTCCAGCTCGCGGATCAGCGTCACATAGCCCGCCGCCTGCTCGATCGGCGCGAAGGGGTGCAGGCCGCCGAACTCCGGCCAGGTGACCGGCTCCATCTCGGTGGTCGCGTTCAGCTTCATGGTGCAGGAGCCGAGCGGGATCATGCCGCGGTCCAGCGCGTAGTCGCGGTCGGCGAGGCGGCGCAGGTAGCGCAGCATCGCGGTCTCGGAACGGTGCTGGTGGAAGACCGGGTGGGTCAGGTACGCGTCGGTGCGCAGCAGGTTCGCCGGCAGGCTCTCGTCGGTGGCCGCGTCCAGCTCGTCGATGACGGGGAGCGCGTCGCCCAGGCCGAAGGCCGTCCAGACCGCCGCCAGTTCGGTGCGGCCGGTGGTCTCGTCGCAGGACAGGCCGACGTGGTCGGCGTCGGTGAGCCGCAGGTTGACCCCGAGGTCGCGGGCCGCGGCGACGACCTCGGCGGCCCGGCCCGGCACCCGCACGGTGACGGTGTCGAAGAACGCGCCGTGGACGACCTCGACGCCGGCCGCGCGCAGCCCGGCGGCGAGCACCGCGGCGTAGCGGTGGGTGCGCCGGGCGATGGCCGCGAGGCCGTCCGGGCCGTGGTACACGGCGTACATACCGGCCATCACGGCCAGGAGTACCTGCGCGGTGCAGATGTTGCTGGTGGCCTTCTCGCGGCGGATGTGCTGCTCGCGGGTCTGCAGGGCCAGGCGGTACGCCTTGTCGCCGTCCGCGTCGACGGAGACGCCGACCAGGCGGCCGGGCAGGCTGCGGGCGTAGGCGTCGCGCACGGCCATGAAGCCGGCGTGCGGGCCGCCGAAGCCCATCGGGACGCCGAAGCGCTGGCTGGAGCCGACCGCGATGTCCGCGCCCAGCTCACCCGGGGACGTCAGCAGGGTCAGGGCGAGCAGGTCCGCGGCGACCGTGACGACGGCGCCGAGCTCGTGGGCCCGCTCGATCACGGCGCGCGGGTCCCGGACCACGCCGGAGGCACCCGGGTACTGGAGCAGCACGCCGAACACACCGCGCTCGGCGACCTCGGCGGGGATGCCCTCGGAGAGGTCGGCGACGACCACCTCGACTCCGGTGGGTTCCGCGCGGGTCTGGATGACCGCGATGGTCTGCGGCAGACAGTCGGCGTCGACGAGGAATACCCCGTCCTTGACCTTGCCGACGCGCCGGGACAGCGACATGGCCTCGGCGGCCGCGGTGCCCTCGTCCAGCAGCGAGGCGCCGGAGGTGGGCAGGCCGGTCAGGTCGGCGACGACGGTCTGGAAGTTGAGCAGCGCCTCCAGGCGGCCCTGGGAGATCTCCGGCTGGTACGGGGTGTACGCGGTGTACCAGGCCGGGTTCTCCATGACGTTGCGCAGGATCACCGGCGGCGTGAACGTGCCGTGGTAGCCCAGGCCGATCATGGAGGAGAGCACCTGGTTGCCGTCGGCGAGGGTGCGCAGCTCGGCGAGGACGTCGGCCTCGCTGCGGGCGGCCGGCAGACCCAGCGCCTCGGCGTTCTTGATCACGTCCGGAACGGCGGTGTCGGTGAGCTCGTCGAGGGAGCCGAAGCCCACCTGCGCGAGCATCTTGGCCTGCGCCTCGCCATCGGGTCCGATGTGACGCCGAGCGAAGGGCGTGCCCTGCTCCAGCGCGGCGAGGGAGATGCGGTTGGCAGTCATCTGCGGGGGCCTCCTGGTCGATGCGACCTGCGAGGGGCACCACGGCGCGGGTACCCGGATGGCCTCCCCCTCTGTCATCTCAACCTGAGAGCTTCACCGGCCCGCGCTGCCGCACACGAACCGGCTTTCACCGTCGGTGAGGAGGGGTCCCGAAGCCATGCGCTCCGTGGCCCACCCTGCTTTCCAGAGTGACCTCACCCGCGCGGTACATGTGCCTGAGAGATTCCGGGGAGGATTTGCTCCTTCGGCGCCGCCGACGATCTCCAACGAGCTCGACAGAGGGCTCTCCCGCACGGGGTCTGCAGCCGTTAGCCAGCCTACCAGCGCATCTGCCCGTCGAACCGGTGTGCAATCGGCCTCACACCGCGCTCAAGTGGCCATGTCCGGCGTTGTGGCTTTTCGTAGGTGCCGGGGGCATTTCCGTCAGTTGGAGGGACCGTGCAGACCGACATCGACCCCCGGCAGCTGATCGGGCGCAAGGCATTCGACCGCGACGGCGCGAAGATCGGGACCGTGGACGAGGTCTACCTCGACGACGCGACCGGCGAACCGCAGTGGGCGGCGGTTCGCACCGGCATCTTCAGCCGGGACGTCTTCGTACCGCTGGAGCCGAGCGAGGTCGCCTCGGACGGCCTCCGCGTCCCCTTCGAGCGGCGCATGATCAAGGACGCCCCGGACTTCGGCGTGGGGCGCCACCTCTCCCCGGAACAGGAGCTCCAGCTCTACCACCACTACGGACTGGACGCGGCCTCCGGCCAGGCCATCGAGGGCGAACCGGGCGGCCCCGCCGAGGGCTGACCCGGCCCGTCCGGCCATCCAGCGGATTCAGCGGGTCCGACGGGTTCGGCGGATCCGGCGGGCCCGGCCGCCCCTGTTGTCGGGTCAGGTGCAAACCCGCGGGTCAGCTCGAAGCCGAGGGGCCGGCCTGCGCGGCGCCGAGCGGCCCCGGTGCCGCGCCGTCCGCGGCGGAACGCCGTCGCTCCGGCCCCCCGCCGGGGTGACCCGACCGCGCTTGTACGGGGGTGTCCGCGTGCTCCGTCGCGGCGAGGTCCGCGGCGGAGGGGACCAACGGGAGCGGCTCGCCCGGCTCCAGGTCCGGGTCGTCGACAGCGAAGGTGCGCACCCGGCCGGGCGCCGACCAGGGCTTTTCGAAGCGGACGGTGACGCGACCGACGCCGCTGCCCTGCACCCAGCCCGACCCGTACTCCGCGTGCCGCACGTCCAGACCGGGGAGCCAGCGCCGGGGCGGGGTCTCCTCGGCGCCTTGAAGGCGCTCCCCCGCCGCTCCATGGCCCGCCGCGGGGCCGACCGGTCTCCCGGTCCCGCCGGCGTCGCGCGGGGCGCTCACAGAGGCGCCAGGGGGGCCGGAAGCGCTGGCAGCGTGCGCCGACCCCGGGCCGGTGCCGGCGAGAGCCGGCTGATCCGCCTGCCCCGCCTCGGCCGCCGCGACGGCCCCGGTGTCCCCGGCGGCCCCGGCAGACGCGATGGCCCCGGCGGCCTCGGTGGCCTGCGCGGCATGGGCGGCCTGGGCGAAGAGGTCCTCCTGGGTGTAGTCGGCGAGGCCGCTGACGCCGACCCCCAGCAGCCGCACCCCCGCGGTGGTGTCGACCTGCTCGATCAGCCGCGCCGCCGCCTCCCGCACCACCGCCGGGTCGTCCGTGGGCCCGCGCAGCGTCTCGGAGCGGGTGAGGGTGGAGAAGTCATAGCTCCGCACCTTGATCACGACGGTCCGGCCGGAGCGGCCTGCTCCACGCAGTCGCTCCACACACCGGTCGGCCAGCCGGGCCAGCTCCAGCTCGATCCGCACCCGGTCGGTGACGTCGACGTCGAAGGTGTCCTCCACCGAGACGGACTTGGTGTCCCGCTCGGCGACCACCGGACGGTCGTCCCGGCCGTTCGCCATCGCGTACAGCGACGCGCCGTGCGCCTTGCCCAGCAGTCGCACCAGCTCCGCCTCGCCCGCCTCGCGCGTCTCGGCGACGGTGTGGATCCCCACCCGGCGAAGCGCCTCCGCGGTCGCCGGGCCCACCCCGGGCAGGGTGCGCACCGTCATGGGTCCGAGCAGCTCCCACTCGGTCCCCGGCTCGATCACCACCAGGCCGTCCGGCTTGGCCTGCTCCGAGGCGATCTTGGCCAGCATCTTCGAGCCCGCGAGCCCCACCGAGCCGGTCAGGCCGGTGGCGGCGTGGATGTCGGCGCGCAGCCGCTCGCCCACGGCCCGGGCGGACGCCGTGTCGGCCACGGCCGCGTCCCCCGCCTCCAGGTCCACGAACGCCTCGTCCAGGCTGAGCGGCTCCACCAGCGGGGAGAGCCGGCCGAGCAACCCCATCACGATGTCGCTCACCTGGCGGTAGACCGTGAAGCGCGGGGTGAGGTAGGCGGCGTTGGGGCAGAGCCGACGGGCCTGGGCCATGGCCATCGCCGAGTGCACCCCGAAGACCCGCGCCTCATACGAGGCGGTGGCCACCACACCGCGCGGTCCCAGCCCTCCGACGATCACCGGCTTTCCGCGCAGGCTCGGCTTGGCCGCCTGCTCCGCCGAAGCGTAGAAGGCGTCCATGTCCAGATGCAGGATCGTGGGCGCATCCCTCACACCTCAGATGCTGCCGCATGCCACTGACATTCGAACGCAGGCGGCCTCCGGGCGCGTGCGCCGGCGGCGCGCCGAGTGGCCGGAGTGACCCGGGAGCGAGAGCCGGAGCGGGGCCGCCTGGGGCGCCGCAGGTGTGTCGCACGGCCCTGCGCGGTCTTCGCGCGGGGCGCGTCAGCCCGCGCGGTTGCGGCGCCGCGCGAGTTCGTCGGCGGGGTTGGGGCGCACCAGCGTCTCGCCCGTGTCCGCCCGCTCGCCGTGCAGCTGGGAGAGGGCCGCCTCCACATCGCGCCAGACGACGCCGACCGCGATCCCGAAGACGCCCTGGCCACCCTGGAGCAGCTCGACGACCTCGTCCGGGGAGGTGCACTCGTAGACGGTGGCGCCATCGCTCATCAGCGTCATGCGCGCCAGGTCGTCCAGCCCTCGGGTGCGCAGGTGCTGGACGGCGGTGCGGATGTTCTGCAGCGAGACCCCGGTGTCCAGCAACCTCTTGACGATCTTGAGGACGACGACATCCCGGAAGCTGTAGAGCCGCTGGGTCCCCGACCCGTACGCGGGGCGCACGCTCGGCTCCACGAGTCCGGTGCGCGCCCAGTAGTCCAACTGGCGGTAGGTGATACCCGCCGCCGCACAGGCGGTCGGTCCGCGGTATCCGATCAGATCGGAGGAGCCTTCCGGGTCCGCGGCGCGCTGCGCCGTGACCCGATGTCGGGGCGTCGATTCCGCCGCCGCGCCCCTGCCGAGCGGATACGGACCGCCGGCCGCCGTGCCGTCGCCGGTGCTTCTCACGCCGACCTCCGTCCTTGACCTGCCCTGTCGACGGTAGGCAGTCGCCCGGGGTGCGTCAACGATCGCCACACTCGGCACGCCGAGTGATAATCACCCTGAGAGTGGTTTCCCGTGACCGGTGCGCGGGAAGGGCTGACCGAATGCGCTGACGCCTACCGAGCGACGACCGCCGCCGGGCTCACTGGCTGCTGGTTCCGAAGTCCTCCGGCGAGATCTGGTCGAGGAACTCGCGGAACTTCTCCACCTCGTCCTCCTGCTCGTCCGGAATGGCGATGCCCGCGTCGTCGAGCACCCCGTCGCTGCCGTAGATCGGCGTCCCGGTGCGCAGCGCCAGCGCTATGGCGTCGGACGGCCGGGCGCTGACCTCGACTCCGCTGGCGAACACCAGCTCCGCGTAGAAGACGCCCTCGCGCAGGTCGGTGATCCTGACCTCGGTGAGCCGCTGACCCACCGCCTCGAGCACGTCCTTGAACAGATCATGGGTCAGCGGGCGCGCGGGCGCCATCCCCTGCTGAGCGAAGGCGATCGCGGTCGCCTCGCCTGGACCGATCCAGATAGGGAGGTAACGATCGCCTCCCACTTCACGCAGAAGCACGATCGGCTGGTTTGAGGGCATTTCCACCCGGACACCCACGACGTCGAGCTCGTTCACACAGCAACCCTAGGACGTGCCCGGCCGGTTTGGATAGTCGGGCCCGCATTCGGTCAGCTCGGCCGGGCCCGGAGGGCGCACTGGACCAGGGCCGCGTGCAGCCGGACCGACAGCGCGGCGATTTCCCTGGCGGTGGCCTCCGCATGGGCCCTGGTCTGCGGATTCCGGTGCAGACGCAGCGGCGCGACCACCTGTTCGACCAGCCCGGCCTCACGTTCGGCCGCCGCCTTCACCGCGCGCAGATGGCGCGGCTCCAGACCGAAACGGCCGAGATCCGCCACCAGCTTGGCGACCGTCACCGCGTCGGCGTCATACGCCCCGTCCACGGCGGGGCCGATCAGGCCGTACGACTCCCACTCGGCCAGCTCGCCCTCGCCCACCTCGGCGGCGGCCAGCAGCTCGGCGCGGCCCACCCGGGCCGCGGTGCGGCCGTCGGACGAGGCCCCGGCCTCCCCGCTCAGCCCGTCGATCACATCGAGCAGCTCGCCCGACGGGGCCGGGGAGACCACCGGGTAGGGCACCCCCTCGCCCCGCGCCAGGGCGTCGAGATGCTCCCGGATGACCTTCAGCGGCAGATAGTGGTCACGCTGCATGCGCAGGATGTAACCGAGCCGCTCCACGTCCTCCGGGCTGAACTTGCGGTATCCGGACGGCGTCCGCTGCGGCTCCACCAGCCCCTCCGCCTCCAGGAAGCGGATCTTGGAGATGGTGACCTCGGGAAACTCGTCCCGCAGCTGATTGAGCACCGTGCCGATGCTCATCAGCCGACGGGCCGAGGCGGCGGTGCCCGATCCGGCACCGCCCGGTGATGAGTGCAGCATGGACGCCTTACCTCGGATGCCGTTGACCTCAGATGCCGACGCCCCGCTGGCTCGCGAAGAAGACCAGCCGGTACTTACCGATCTGCACCTCGTCGCCGTTGTGCAGCTGGACCGCGTCGATCGCCTCCCGGTTGACGTACGTCCCGTTGAGGCTGCCGACGTCGGCGACGGTGAACAGACCGTCCGCGCCACGACGGAACTCCACATGACGCCGCGAGACGGTCACGTCGTCCAGGAAGATGTCGCTCTGCGGGTGACGACCTGCCGTGGTCAGGTCGCCGTCCAGCAGGAAGCGGCTACCCGAGTTCGGACCCCGGCGCACCACCAGCAGGGCGGAGCCCGACGGCAGCGCCTCCACCGCGGCCTGCGCCTCCGGAGAGAGCGCCGGCAGCGGCGTCTGGCCGGTGACCTCGGAGTCGTACGCCTCCAGGCCGGAGATCGAAATGGTGGAGGTGGTCTCCGACGCGCGCTCGGGGGTGACCCCTCCGCGCAGCGGCGCGCCGCAGTTGGAGCAGAAGCGGCTCGTCTCCGCGTTCCGATTGCCGCAGCGGGTGCAGACGGCCACGCCGTATCCCGCGCCGGGCGCGGCCGGACCTCCGGAGCCTATGGGAGCGGCCCCGGCAGCACCGCCGGCCTGGCCCCCGATCTGATCGCGGAACAGCGGTCGCTGCTCCTCATGGGCGCCGCCCTCCGCGGAGCCCGCGGCACGGTGACGGGCGGTGCCGCTGGCACCGTCCTGGCGTGCGCTCTTGCCGAACAATTTCCCGAACAACTTCACGGGCGATTCCCCTTGACCGAAACAGACCCGCCCGTAAGGCAGGACAAAACCTCGATGTAACCCTCGATGCACACACCGGCCGACCCGGACACCTGTACAACGTCCGTGACCGTCAGACAGTTTCCACCACGCACCACCGATCCGGTGCGCCGACCCCCCACTACCGTGCGCCCGGGACCCATGATCGCCATCCTCTCCTGCCTCACTCCGATGACGACCGAGCGTAGTCAGGGCGATTCGCCGGCCGCAAGGCATCCACGACGATCTTCTGAGACCGTTCCACATCCACGCTGGCCTGCTCCTTTTCCAGAGTCTGCACCACGCCTCCCGGGATGTTCAGCGCGGGCTCCAGGTCCTCGGGCTTGCCGATGACCTTGAACACGTACGGTTGCGTCACTTTCCGTCCATCGATCTCCACGCCGCCGTCGGCGTCCGCGAAGTAGCTGTCCGCGACCACTCGTACGTCGTTGACCTGGATCGCCTCGGCTCCGGCGGCGCGGAGCTCCTGGATGGCGTCCAGCAACATGTCGGCCTCCACCGCCCCGGAGCGGTCGTCGATGGTGACCTCGATGCCCGGCCCCTGGGCGCCCACGGTGCCCGCGAGGATGCCGAGCTGCTGCTCCTTCTGGCGCGTCTGCTTACGGGCTTCCTCCGCCTGGTCGGTGCTGGTCTCCAGCTCGCGCTTCTGGTCCTCCAGCCGCGTCTTCTCCGCCTCCAGTCGCTGGGTGCGGTTGTCCAGCTCGTCGAGGATGCGCACCAGGTCCTCCTGGCGCGCACCACGCAGCACACTGCTCTCGCTGGTGGACCGTACCTGAATGGCGAGCCCCAGACCGAGCACGAACAGCAGTGCGGCGGCGGTGAGTTGGGCACGGGAGAGCCGTGGCGGCCACAACCCCTGGACGAGCCGCTGGCGGCCGGTCATGGGGGGCGTCGGGGTCGGGCGGGGTCCGCCGGGAGCGGCGCCCGGCGGCGAGCCCTCCGGCTCCTCCGGTGGCTCGCTCGGCGACCCGATGCCCTCACCGGGCCCATCGTCCCTACTCGTCCCGTTTCCGGGGGTCTTGCCCTTCCGGGCGCTCGGCTCCTCGCGCGCGCTCTCGGCCGCGCGCTCCGGCCCCTCCGGCTTTCCGTCGCCGCCGCCGGCAGCGGGTGCTTCGGGGCGCTCGTCGGGACGCCCGTCGGAATGCCGTTCGGGGCGCTGGTCGGGGCGCTCGTCCTTCTCCGGGGTGTCGTCTCCGCTCATCGGCCTCACGCCCGGAAGACGTGCCGGCGGATCGCGGCAGCGTTGGAGAAGATGCGGATGCCGAGGACCACCACGACGCCGGTGGACAACTGGGCGCCGACGCCGAGTTTGTCGCCGAGGAAGACGATCAGCGCCGCCACCACCACGTTCGACAGGAACGACACCACGAAGACCTTGTCGTCGAAGATCCCGTCCAGCATCGCCCTGAGGCCGCCGAACACCGCGTCCAGTGCCGCGACGACGGCGATCGGCAGATAGGGCTCGACCACCGTCGGCACCACCGGGCGGACCACCAGCCCGACGACGACTCCCACGATGAGGCCCAAAACGGCGATCACGATGTGCCTGTGCCCTTCCCTGTGTCGGAGCCGCCCTTCCCGGCGGCACCGCCGATCGGCTCTGCGGTACGTACGATCAGACTCGGCGCGACCGGCAGCCGGACCTCGTCCTGGGCGGAAATGCTCGCGCGGATCCCGTAGTTCTCCCGCAACACGTGCAGGTACTGACCGTCGGCACTGTCCTGGAAAGCGGTGCTCAGCCGCTCACCGTCCCCCACCGCGAGCACCGTATACGGTGGCACCAGTGGTTTGTTGTCGACCAGTATGGCGTCACCGGCGGCCCTGATCGCCGACAGCGAGGTCAGCCGCTGTCCGTTGATCGCGATGGCCTCCGCCCCCGACTCCCACAAACCGTTGACGACCCGTTGCATATCGCGGTCGCGCACCCGGCCGGTGTCGGAGAAACCGGTGCTCTCGCGCGGTCCCCCGCCGCCCTGATCGGCCTGTTTCGCGTCGTTGATGACCAGTTTGACCCCGCGGCCGGTCACCTCGGTGGCACCGGCCAGCAGCGCCACCACCTCGCTCTTCTCCCGGCTGGGCTCGTCCAGCGCCTTGCGCTGCATCTCCCCGACCTCGTCGCGGAGCGCGTCGACGCTGTCCTCCAGCGCGTCGACGTCGGAGGTCTCCGTCTCGATCCGGTTCACCAGTTCCTGACGCTCCTTGGCGAGCGTCGGAGCCGATATCCGCGCCTGGACCGCGCCGATGGTGACGATGCCCGCCGCCAGCACCAGCCCCGCGGCCAGCGCGAGCTTGGCCTGCAGGGTACGGGGCAGACCCCGCTCACCCGCGGCCGAGCGCCGTGCCGCCGCCTCGGCGTAGCCGTCGTCGAGACTGTGGTCCATCACATTGGTCAGCAGCGACATGGAGGCGTCGGGGCGCGGGCGCGCGTATGGCGAGGCGGTGCTCCGATCGGGGGGCTGCTGCGACATGCCGCACATCGTCGCACGTCGGGGCCGCCGTCTCCCAATGGCCCCACCGGCGCGCCGGATCCACCCGCTGGAAGACGCCGCCCGGTCGCCCGGGCCCGGCCCGCGGTCGCCCCCTCGACCGCGCCCGCCCCTCCGGCCCCCTCACGGGCTCCGCGCACGGCTGCCACGGCGCCTCGCCACCGAGGCGGGAGTGGCGCACGGGGCCGGCGGGACGCCGCCGGCCCCGATGCCCGGCATCAACGACCGGCGCCCTCCACCACTCGCGCCCACTCGTCCAGCAGCGCCTTCGCCGAGGCGTCGTCCGGGCCCTCGGCCCACAGGTGCGTGACCGCCTCGGAGGGGTCGGGCAGCACCATCACCCAGCGGCCGTCAGCCTCGACCACCCGCACCCCGTCGGTGGTGTCCACCGACCGGTCCCCCGCCGCCTCCACGACATGCCGCATCACCAGGCCCTTGACCGCCCAGGGCGTCGCCAGGCTGCGCCGCAGCACATGGGCCCGCGGAATGCGGTCGTCGATCTGGCTCAGCGTCAGCTGCGTACGGGCCACCAGGCCGACCAGCCGGGCGAAGGCGGCGGCCCCGTCGAAGACGCTGCTGAACTCAGGAACGATGAAGCCACCGCGCCCGTCCCCGCCGAAGATGGTGTTCTCCGATCGCGCCACCCGGGTCAGATCGTCGGCCGCCGTCGTCGTCCACTCCACCTGGGTGCCGTGGTACGCGGCCACCTGCTCGGCGATGCGGGTCGTGGTGACGGGCAGCGCCACCCGGCCGCTGCGCCGCTCGGCGGCGATCAGATCGAGCATGACCAGCAGGGCCCGGTCGTCCTCCACGATCCGGCCCCGCTCGTCGACCAGGGAGATCCGCTCGCCCACCGGGTCGAAGCGCACTCCGAAGGCCGCGCGGGCGGAGGCGACGATCTCGCCCAGCCGCACCAGCCCGGAGCGCCGGGCCTCGGCGGTCTCCGTGGGTCGCGATTCGTCCAGGCCCGGGTTGATGGTGAGCACGTCGACGCCGAGCCGGCCGAGCAGGCTGGGCAGCACCAGCCCGGCGCTGCCGTTCGAGGCGTCCACCACGACCTTGAGCCCCGACTCGGCGATGCCCGTGGTGTCCATGGCCCGCAGCAGGGTGCCGGTGTAGGAATCGAAGACGCTCGCCGGGAAGCTCAGGTCGCCGATCTCCCCGGGAAAGGCCCGGCGGTACTCCTGACGTGCGAAGACCCGGTCCAGCTTGCGCTGGCCACCGGCCGACAGATCCGCGCCCCGCTCGTCGAAGAACATGATGTCGACGGAGTCGGGGATGCCGGGAGAGGTACGGATCATGATGCCGCCGGCGCTGCCGCGCGCGGTCTGCTGGCGGGCCACGGGCAGCGGCACGTTCTCCAGGTCACGCACATCGATGGCGCTGGCCTGGAGGGCGGAGATCACCGCCCGCTTGAGCGCTCGCGCGCCGCGCGAGTGGTCGCGCGCCGTGGTGACGGTGGCGCCCTTCTTCAGGGTGGTCGCATACGCCCCGGCCAGCCGCACCGCCAGCTCCGGGGTGATCTCCACATTCAGGATCCCGGAGACGCCACGCGCGCCGAACAGCTGCGCCTGGCTGCGGGACTCCCAGATGACGGAGGTGTTGACGAACGCGCCCGCCTCGATGGTCTTGAACGGATAGACCCGGACGTTGCCCTGGACGATCGATTCTTCACCGACGAGGCACTCATCGCCGATGACGGCGCCGTCCTCGATCCGCGCGGCCCGCATGATGTCGGTGTTCTTACCGATCACACAGCCGCGGAGATTGCAGTGCTGCCCGATGTAGACGTTGTCGTGCACGACGGCCTTGTGCAGAAACGCGCCGCTCTTCACGACGACGTTGGAGCCCACCACCGTGTGCTCGCGGATCTCGACGTCCCCTTCGACCTTGGCGTAGTCACCGATGTAGAGGGGGCCGCGGAGCACGGCCTCAGGGTGCACCTCGGCCCCTTCGGCGACCCAGACACCCGGAGAGATCTCGAAGCCGTCGATTTCGACGTCGACTTTTCCCTCGAGCACATCGGCCTGAGCCTTCACATAGCTCTCGTGGGTGCCCACGTCTTCCCAGTAGCCCTCGGCGACATAGCCGTAGACGGGCTTGCCCTCCTTCATGAGCTGGGGGAAGACATCGCCGGACCAGTCCACGGGAACGTCGGCCTCGACATAGTTGAAGACCTCGGGCTCCATGACATAGATGCCCGTATTGACGGTGTCCGAGAAGACCTGGCCCCAGGTGGGCTTCTCCAGGAAACGCTCGACCCGGCCCTGCTCGTCGACGATGGTGATGCCGAACTCCAGCGGATTGGGCACACGCGTCAGACAGACGGTGACCAGCGCGCCCTTCTCCTTGTGGAAATTGATCAGCTGGGTGAGGTCGAAGTCCGTGAGAGCATCCCCGGAGATAACGAGAAAGGCGTCGTCCTTCAACGCCTCTTCCGCGTTCTTCACACTGCCGGCGGTGCCGAGCGGCTTCTCCTCGTTGGCATAGGTGAGCTCCATGCCGAGCTCTTCGCCGTCCCCGAAATAGTTCTTCACGAGGGAGGCGAGAAACTGGACGGTCACCACGGTCTCCGTCAGACCGTGCCGCTTGAGCAGCCTCAGGACATGCTCCATGATCGGTCGGTTCGCGACCGGCAGCAGCGGTTTGGGCATGCTCGAGGTCATGGGGCGAAGGCGGGTGCCCTCGCCCCCTGCCATCACGACGGCCTTCATGTCGGAAGCGTCCTCCTCGCAGAGACGACGGTCATGCCGACTTCCCCGCCCGGACAAGGCCCGTGATGACCGTGAGGGGGATCAGGGCCTCTACCGCGCCACTACGGTGCGCTCAGTCGGCCGGTGGGGTCCGCCTTCAGCAGACGACGGACCTGAACCACATACAGGATTCCTGCCCACCAATAGAGGGTTGTACCCCATCCGGCGAACGCCCATCCGAAAATCGCCGCGAGAGAGTGAAACCAGCCGTCTCCGTCGCTCAACAGGAGCAATGGGAACGCGTACATCAGGTTGAAGGTGGCGGCCTTGCCCAGGAAGTTCACCTGCGGCGGCGGATAGCCGTGCCGGCGGAGGATGCCCACCATGACCAGCAACACCAGGTCGCGAACGAGCAGGATGGCGGTCAGCCAGAGCGGCAGGATGCCCCGCCAGGTCAGCCCCACCAGCGTCGACAGAATGTAAAGCCGGTCGGCGGCGGGGTCGAGAATGCGGCCGAGACTGCTGACCTGGTTCCAGCGGCGGGCGAGCTTACCGTCGAGATAGTCAGTGACACCGCTGAACGCGAGGAGAAGCAGGGCCCAGGCATCGCAGTTCGGGCCGCCGAACTCGGGCCAGAGGATCAGCCACAGGAAAAGCGGCACACCGACCAGGCGCGCCATGCTGAGGATGTTCGGGATGGTGAGGACGCGGTCGGTCTGGACGCGCGTCTCCTGGACCTCCACCCGGGGGCCTCCTGTGGAATGGTGCCAATGATGCCCCATGACTTTACCTGTGCGGTCCACCGGACCGCACCGGGCCCCCGGTGAAGCCGGGACCGTGGCTATGGATCAAAAGCCGGGGCCCGAGGGGTGTGTCATCGAGCGGACAACAAAAAGACCCTGGCGGGAACGGAGTTCCCGCCAGGGTCTGAATAATTGTTCGGCGGCGTCCTACTCTCCCACAGGGTCCCCCCTGCAGTACCATCGGCGCTGAAAGGCTTAGCTTCCGGGTTCGGTATGTAACCGGGCGTTTCCCTAACGCTATAACCACCGAAACACTATGAAACACATCAACCGGATATACCTGGTTGTGGCTTCAGAACCAACACAGTGGACGCGAGCAACTGAGGACAAGCCCTCGGCCTATTAGTACCGGTCAACTCCACCAGTTACCTGGCTTCCATATCCGGCCTATCAACCCAGTCGTCTACTGGGAGCCTTACCCCATCAAGTGGGTGGGAGTCCTCATCTCGAAGCAGGCTTCCCGCTTAGATGCTTTCAGCGGTTATCCCTCCCGAACGTAGCCAACCAGCCATGCCCTTGGCAGAACAACTGGCACACCAGAGGTTCGTCCGTCCCGGTCCTCTCGTACTAGGGACAGCCCTTCTCAAGACTCCTACGCGCACAGCGGATAGGGACCGAACTGTCTCACGACGTTCTAAACCCAGCTCGCGTACCGCTTTAATGGGCGAACAGCCCAACCCTTGGGACCGACTCCAGCCCCAGGATGCGACGAGCCGACATCGAGGTGCCAAACCATCCCGTCGATATGGACTCTTGGGGAAGATCAGCCTGTTATCCCCGGGGTACCTTTTATCCGTTGAGCGACGGCGCTTCCACAAGCCACCGCCGGATCACTAGTCCCGACTTTCGTCCCTGCTCGACCCGTCGGTCTCACAGTCAAGCTCCCTTGTGCACTTACACTCAACACCTGATTGCCAACCAGGCTGAGGGAACCTTTGGGCGCCTCCGTTACTCTTTAGGAGGCAACCGCCCCAGTTAAACTACCCACCAGACACTGTCCCTGATCCGGATCACGGACCGAGGTTAGACATCCAGCACGACCAGAGTGGTATTTCAACGATGACTCCACGAACACTGGCGTGCCCGCTTCACAGTCTCCCACCTATCCTACACAAGCCGAACCGAACACCAATATCAAGCTATAGTAAAGGTCCCGGGGTCTTTCCGTCCTGCTGCGCGAAACGAGCATCTTTACTCGTAATGCAATTTCACCGGGCCTATGGTTGAGACAGTCGAGAAGTCGTTACGCCATTCGTGCAGGTCGGAACTTACCCGACAAGGAATTTCGCTACCTTAGGATGGTTATAGTTACCACCGCCGTTTACTGGCGCTTAAGTTCTCAGCTTCGCCCCGTCGAAACAGAGCTAACCGGTCCCCTTAACGTTCCAGCACCGGGCAGGCGTCAGTCCGTATACATCGCCTTACGGCTTCGCACGGACCTGTGTTTTTAGTAAACAGTCGCTTCTCGCTGGTCTCTGCGGCCACCACCAGCTCAGGAAGCAAGTTCCCTCACCAGCAATGGCCCCCCTTCTCCCGAAGTTACGGGGGCATTTTGCCGAGTTCCTTAACCATAGTTCACCCGAACGCCTCGGTATTCTCTACCTGACCACCTGAGTCGGTTTAGGGTACGGGCCGCCATGAAACTCGCTAGAGGCTTTTCTCGACAGCATAGGATCATCCACTTCACCACAATCGGCTCGGCATCAGGTCTCAGCCTTACATGTGCGACGGATTTACCTACCGCACGGCCTACACCCTTACCCCGGGACAACCACCGCCCGGGCTGGACTACCTTCCTGCGTCACCCCATCACTCACCTACTACAAGTCTGGTTCGTCGGCTCCACCACTCCCCTTCACCCGAAGGATCCAGGACGGCTTCACGGACTTAGCATCGCCTGATTCGATGTTTGGCGCTTCAAAGCGGGTACCGGAATATCAACCGGTTGTCCATCGACTACGCCTGTCGGCCTCGCCTTAGGTCCCGACTTACCCTGGGCAGATCAGCTTGACCCAGGAACCCTTAGTCAATCGGCGCACACGTTTCCCACGTGTGAATCGCTACTCATGCCTGCATTCTCACTCGTGAACCGTCCACAACTCGTTTCCACGGCTGCTTCACCCGGCACACGACGCTCCCCTACCCATCCCAGCAGACGTTGGTCCTCACGCTGGAATGACATGACTTCGGCGGTACGCTTGAGCCCCGCTACATTGTCGGCGCGGAATCACTTGACCAGTGAGCTATTACGCACTCTTTCAAGGGTGGCTGCTTCTAAGCCAACCTCCTGGTTGTCTCTGCGACTCCACATCCTTTCCCACTTAGCGCACGCTTAGGGGCCTTAGTCGATGTTCTGGGCTGTTTCCCTCTCGACCATGGAGCTTATCCCCCACAGTCTCACTGCCGCGCTCTCACTTACCGGCATTCGGAGTTTGGCTAAGGTCAGTAACCCGGTAGGGCCCATCGCCTATCCAGTGCTCTACCTCCGGCAAGAAACACACGACGCTGCACCTAAATGCATTTCGGGGAGAACCAGCTATCACGGAGTTTGATTGGCCTTTCACCCCTAACCACAGGTCATCCCCCAGGTTTTCAACCCTGGTGGGTTCGGTCCTCCACGAAGTCTTACCTCCGCTTCAACCTGCCCATGGCTAGATCACTCCGCTTCGGGTCTTGGGCGCGCTACTCAATCGCCCTATTCGGACTCGCTTTCGCTACGGCTTCCCCACACGGGTTAACCTCGCAACACACCGCAAACTCGCAGGCTCATTCTTCAAAAGGCACGCAGTCACGACCGTGCTCCGAAGAACACGGCGACGCTCCCACGGCTTGTAGGCACACGGTTTCAGGTACTATTTCACTCCGCTCCCGCGGTACTTTTCACCATTCCCTCACGGTACTATCCGCTATCGGTCACCAGGGAATATTTAGGCTTAGCGGGTGGTCCCGCCAGATTCACACGGGATTTCTCGGGCCCCGTGCTACTTGGGAAATGAGCAAGCAAGCCGCAAAGATTTCAGCTACGGGGGTCTTACCCTCTACGCCGGGCCTTTCGCATGCCCTTCGCCTATCCATGCGGTTTCTGACTCGCCCAACAGCCGGCAGACTGCTGAAGCTCACTCCCACAACCCCGCATGCGCAACCCCTGCCGGGTATCACACACATACGGTTTAGCCTCATCCGGTTTCGCTCGCCACTACTCCCGGAATCACGGTTGTTTTCTCTTCCTGCGGGTACTGAGATGTTTCACTTCCCCGCGTTCCCTCCACATACCCTATGTGTTCAGGTATGGGTGACAGCCCATGACGACTGCCGGGTTTCCCCATTCGGACACCCCCGGATCAAAGCTCGGTTGACAGCTCCCCGGGGCCTATCGTGGCCTCCCACGTCCTTCATCGGTTCCTGGTGCCAAGGCATCCACCGTGCGCCCTTAAAAACTTGGCCACAGATGCTCGCGTCCACTGTGCAGTTCTCAAGCAACAACCAGCCACCCGTCACACACCACTCAAAGATGATGCTTCACCGGGGCCGGCACCCGAAGGAACAAGCTCTACGCTCGCACCCTCAGACACCCAACAGCGTGCCCGACACTCCCAGCCACCATGCACCGTGTTCCACGCCGAAGCAGTACTAACAGTCACAGCAGACCAAGTGTGCCGAGTAGTCAACGTTCCACCCATGAGCTAACCGTGCGAGACATTCGCTCGCAGTCGGCCATGTGCTCCTTAGAAAGGAGGTGATCCAGCCGCACCTTCCGGTACGGCTACCTTGTTACGACTTCGTCCCAATCGCCAGTCCCACCTTCGACGATTCCCTCCCACAAGGGGTTGGGCCACCGGCTTCGGGTGTTACCGACTTTCGTGACGTGACGGGCGGTGTGTACAAGGCCCGGGAACGTATTCACCGCAGCAATGCTGATCTGCGATTACTAGCGACTCCGACTTCATGGGGTCGAGTTGCAGACCCCAATCCGAACTGAGACCGGCTTTTTGAGATTCGCTCCACCTCGCGGTATCGCAGCTCATTGTACCGGCCATTGTAGCACGTGTGCAGCCCAAGACATAAGGGGCATGATGACTTGACGTCGTCCCCACCTTCCTCCGAGTTGACCCCGGCAGTCTCCTGTGAGTCCCCATCACCCCGAAGGGCATGCTGGCAACACAGAACAAGGGTTGCGCTCGTTGCGGGACTTAACCCAACATCTCACGACACGAGCTGACGACAGCCATGCACCACCTGTACACCGACCACAAGGGGGGCTACATCTCTGCAGCTTTCCGGTGTATGTCAAGCCTTGGTAAGGTTCTTCGCGTTGCGTCGAATTAAGCCACATGCTCCGCCGCTTGTGCGGGCCCCCGTCAATTCCTTTGAGTTTTAGCCTTGCGGCCGTACTCCCCAGGCGGGGAACTTAATGCGTTAGCTGCGGCACGGACAACGTGGAATGTCGCCCACACCTAGTTCCCAACGTTTACGGCGTGGACTACCAGGGTATCTAATCCTGTTCGCTCCCCACGCTTTCGCTCCTCAGCGTCAGTATCGGCCCAGAGATCCGCCTTCGCCACCGGTGTTCCTCCTGATATCTGCGCATTTCACCGCTACACCAGGAATTCCGATCTCCCCTACCGAACTCTAGCCTGCCCGTATCGAATGCAGACCCGGGGTTAAGCCCCGGGCTTTCACATCCGACGTGACAAGCCGCCTACGAGCTCTTTACGCCCAATAATTCCGGACAACGCTCGCGCCCTACGTATTACCGCGGCTGCTGGCACGTAGTTAGCCGGCGCTTCTTCTGCAGGTACCGTCACTTTCGCTTCTTCCCTGCTGAAAGAGGTTTACAACCCGAAGGCCGTCATCCCTCACGCGGCGTCGCTGCATCAGGCTTTCGCCCATTGTGCAATATTCCCCACTGCTGCCTCCCGTAGGAGTCTGGGCCGTGTCTCAGTCCCAGTGTGGCCGGTCGCCCTCTCAGGCCGGCTACCCGTCGTCGCCTTGGTAGGCCATCACCCCACCAACAAGCTGATAGGCCGCGGGCTCATCCTGCACCGCCGGAGCTTTCCACCACCAACCATGCGGTCAGTGGTCGTATCCGGTATTAGACCCCGTTTCCAGGGCTTGTCCCAGAGTGCAGGGCAGATTGCCCACGTGTTACTCACCCGTTCGCCACTAATCCCCCACCGAAGCGGGTTCATCGTTCGACTTGCATGTGTTAAGCACGCCGCCAGCGTTCGTCCTGAGCCAGGATCAAACTCTCCGTGAATGTTTTCCCGTTAATCGGGTGCACACTCGCGTTGAGCGGAACAGGTAGGAGGAATAGTCCCACCCGTTCACAGCGTCCTCGCTGTGTTTTTTCTTCAAAGGAACCTCGTCATCGGGCCGTGATGGCCCTTCGACGGGGTATCAACATATCTGGCGTTGACTTTTGGCACGCTGTTGAGTTCTCAAGGAACGGACGCTTCCTTCGGTCCCACTGTACTGATTAGATCCAGTACCGGGCCCTCCGGGCGCTTCCCTTCGGTGTTTCACACTCTATCAGGGCTTTTCCCTCGCTCTTCACCACTCTCATCTGCAGGCATGCAGAAGTGGATCTGAGATTCGGATCTTGCATCTGAATGAGCGCCGCTCCCGTAGCCACCGCATCGAGTGCGGTGTCGCTTCCGGGGCAGGCATCTGACAGTACAGCTCTCGCTGAGTCGAGGCAAATCGAATCCGCCGCTTGCGGGCTGTCGAGAGACGACACTTCATGCGGAATCCGCAGTTCCTATGACTTACGCTTCTGGACAGTACGCCGTCCGGGACACGGAGTGACGGCCACGAGATCGATCTCCACCCCTGGGAGGCCTCCCATGACCACCGTGACGTCCCCGATCGCCGGACGCGCCATCGGACTCGCGGCAGTGCCCGACCCGGTGTTCTCCGGCGCGATGGTGGGCCCCGGCACCGCGATCGACCCGGTGCGCGAGCCGTCCGAGGCGGTGGCCCCCGTCGACGGCATCGTGGTCTCGCTCCACACGCACGCGTTCGTCGTCGTCGACCCGGAGGGTCACGGCGTCCTCACGCACCTGGGCATCGACACCGTGCAGCTCAACGGCGAGGGCTTCGAGCTGCTGGTGCACAAGGGCGACACGGTGACCCGGGGCCAGGCCCTCGTCCGCTGGAACCCGGCCGCGGTCGAGGCGGCCGGCAAGTCCCCGATCTCCCCGGTCGTCGCGCTGGAGGCCACCGCCGAGGTCCTCGGCGACCTCCGTGAGGACGGCGATGTGAAGCCCGGGGACACTCTCTTCACCTGGCGTTGAGCCGCGCGCCGGGCTGACGGCGAGTACGACATCCACCGCGGCGGCGCGGGCGCGATCCGCCGCAACGACCGGAGACGGGTGACATGGAGACAACGCTGCGGGGCGTCGGTGTGAGCCACGGTGTGGCGATCGGCGAGGTGCGGCATATGGGGACGGCCGTCCTGGAGCCGCCCGCGAAGCAGATTCCGGCGGATGAGGCACCGCGCGAGCAGGGGCGGGCGCGTAAGGCCGTCGAAGCGGTCGCGGCCGACCTCATCGCCCGTGGCAACCTGGCGGGCGGCGAGGCGCAGCACGTCCTGGAGGCCCAGGCCCTGATGGCCCAGGACCCGGAGCTGATGGCCGACGTCGAGCGTCGTGTCACCGTGGGCAGCACCGCCGAGCGCGCGGTGTACGACGCCTTCGCCGCGTACCGGGCGCTGCTGGCCGGTGCCGGAGAGTACCTGGCCGGGCGGGTCGCGGACCTGGACGATGTGCGGAACCGGATCGTGGCGCGGCTGCTGGGTGTGCCGATGCCGGGTGTGCCGGACAGCGACGAGCCGTATGTGCTGATCGCGCGGGACCTGGCGCCCGCGGACACCGCCCTGCTGGACCCGACGCTGGTGCTGGGCTTCGTCACCGAGGAGGGCGGGCCGACCAGCCACAGCGCCATCCTCGCCCGCGCCCTGGGCGTCCCCGCCGTCGTCGCCCTGCCGGGTGCCAGTGAGATCACCGAGGGCACCGTCGTCGCCGTCGACGGCAGCACCGGCGACCTCTTCGTGGAGCCGAGCGGGGCCAAGCGCGCCGAGCTGGCCAAGGCCGCCGAGGAGCGCAGGGCGGCGTTGGCCGCCTCCAGCGGTCCCGGTGCCACGTCCGATGGTCACAAGGTGCCGCTGCTGGCCAACATCGGTGGCCCGGGAGACGTGCCGGCCGCGGTGGAGGCCGGGGCGGAGGGCGTGGGCCTGTTCCGCACCGAGTTCCTCTTCCTCGACGACAGCAAGAACGCCCCCTCCCGGGACAAGCAGATCCAGTCCTACCGCAGCGTCCTGGAAGCCTTCCCCGAAGGCCGCGTGGTGGTACGCGTCCTGGACGCCGGCGCCGACAAACCACTGGACTTCCTCACCCCCACCGACGAACCCAACCCCGCACTCGGCGTCCGCGGCCTGCGCACCCTCCTGGACCACCCCGACATCCTGGCCACCCAACTCACCGCCCTGGCCGAAGCCGCCGAAGGACTCCCCGTCCACCTCGACGTCATGGCCCCCATGGTCGCCGACCGCCACGACGCCCGCGCCTTCGCCGACGCCTGCCGCACCGCCGGACTCAACGCCAAATTCGGCGCCATGGTCGAGATCCCCTCCGCCGCCCTGCGCGCCCGCTCCCTCCTCCAGGAAGTCGAGTTCCTCTCCCTGGGCACCAACGACCTCGCCCAGTACACCTTCGCCGCCGACCGCCAGGTCGGCGCCCTCTCCCGCCTCCAGGACCCCTGGCAACCCGCCCTCCTGGACCTCATCGCCCTGGCCGCCGACGCCGCCCGCACCGAAGGCAAGAGCTGCGGAGTCTGCGGCGAAGCCGCCTCCGACCCCCTCCTGGCCTGCGTCCTGACCGGCCTCGGCGTCACCAGCCTGTCCATGGGCGCCACCGCCATCCCCTACGTCCGCGCCACCCTCGCCAACCACACCCTCGCCCAATGCGAACGCGCGGCAGCCGCCGCCCGCGCCACCGACACCGCCGACGAAGCACGCCGCGCCGCACAAGCGGTCCTCTCCGGGGAGTGAGCCCGGCCGTCTGACGGGTCACGACCACGGTCGTCCGGGGGCGTGTCCCCGCACCAGGGGTGCGGGGACACGCCCCCGCGTCGTCTCACTCCTCTCCCCCGGACTCCCGCTCGTCCCGCTCCTCTTTCTCTCCCGCTTCCGGTGCCCGGTCCGGCTCGGCGCGCTCCTCGGGGCGGGGCAGGAGGAAGCCCGCGGCGTACTCCACCCCGTGCTCGGGCGGGATGGGCTCTCCGGTGTCGGCGTCCGTGCAGTAGGCCGTGAAGACCTCGCCCTCGGAGAGGGGGCGCAGCCAGCCGGCGTGCAGCACCCAGCCGCGGACCCGGTCCGGCTCGCCGGGGACGGTGGAGCGCAGCACGATGCCGCCGGGGCTGTCGGTGGCGATGGCCACCGACAGCACGGTGCTGAAGACGGCGGCCTCGGCCTCGACCAGTCGCGGTGAGGCGTCCGCCGGGTGCTCGACGTGGAGGACGGCGTTGAGCGGGCCGCCGGCCGCGGGGACGCTGCACACGTAGTGGTGCACGCCGGGCCCCGCCGCCGCGAGGAGCTCGCGCAGGGCCGCGGAGGCACGGCGGAAGGCGGCGTCGGCGGCGTCCGCCCCACAGTCGGCGCAGTCGCCGAGGCGGGACAGCAGCGCCGTGGCGTACTCCGCGGTGGCCTGTTGCTCCGCCGCCTCGATGAGTCGGGAGACGAGGAGCTCGACGGGCTGGCCGGCGTAGGGCACGGTGGGGCCGGCGGCGGCGAGCTCGGCGACATAGCGGGTGCGGCTGTCGGGGTGGTCCGGGTCGAGCCCGGCGTCCTCGCAGAACTCCTCGTACTCGACGGGGTCGAACAGGGCGACGGTGATGTGCACCTGCCGGGCGGCGAGCTCGCGGAGCAGCCCGTCCATCTGGCGGAGGTAGACGGCGTGGTCGGTGAAGCCGAACGTCGCGTACCGCCGCATGGCGGCGAAGTCCTCGGCGTCGGTCAGCAGGCCCACGGTGCTGGGCACCTCGCGACGCAGTGCGCGCCGCGAGGTGCCCGGCCTTCGGGACCGGCCGGGTGGTTGCGGACCGTGATGATGTTCGCCGCCGTTCCTGGTGTGTGCCATGGCTCCCCCTCAGCGTCGGTCGACCAATGCTCACTCACCGTAATCGAGGGCACTGACAACGCAGGGTGACCGTGGCGCGGCGCCGGGGCCCGGCGGCCGAGTGGGCTGTTCGACCGGGGCCCGGTCGTCGGGCCCCGGTCGAACGGCGGGGTTCAGTCGGCGGCGCGCTCCCGGGCGATGCGCTCGTAGAAGCGCACCAGCTCCATGTCGTCGACGGAGCCGGGGTTGACCGCCTTGTCCAGCGGGGTGCCCTGCATCAGCCGCTTGACGGGCACCTCGATGCGCTTGCCGGTGAGGGTGTGCGGCACGCCCGGCACCTCGATGATCTCGTCCGGGACGTGCCGTGGGGAGAGCTGCTCGCGGATGGTGCGCTTGATGCGGTCGCGCAGCTCGTCGTCGAGGGAGACGCCCGGGGCGAGGTGGACGAAGAGCGGCATCCAGTAGCCCCCGTCGGGCTGTTCGACGCCCAGGACGAGGGACTCGCGGATCTCGGGGAGGCGCTCGACGACCTCGTAGATGTCGGCCGAGCCCATGCGGACGCCCTGCCGGTTGAGGGTGGAGTCGGAGCGTCCGTGGATGACGACGCTGCCGCGCGAGGTGAGGGTGATCCAGTCGCCGTGCCGCCAGACGCCCGGGAACATCTCGAAGTAGCTGTCGCGGTAGCGGCTGCCGTCGGGGTCGTTCCAGAAGTGGATCGGCATGGAGGGCATGGGGCGGGTGACGACCAGCTCGCCGACCTCGTCGACCAGCGGCTTTCCCTGGGGGTCCCAGGCCTGGAGGTCGACGCCCAGCGCGGGCGCCTGGAGCTCGCCGATGTGGACCGGGAGGGTGGGCACGGCACCGGCGAAGCAGCTGCACACGTCGGTGCCGCCGCTGACGGAGGCGATCCACATGTCCCCGCTGGTCGCCACGAACTCGTCGTGGAGCCAGCGGAACCCGTCGGGCGGGAGCGGCGAGCCGGTGGTGGCGACGCAGCGCACGCGCGAGAGGTCGAAGTCGCGCCCCGGGTGCACGCCGGCCTTGCGGCAGGCCATCACATAGGCGGCGGAGGTGCCGTAGAGGGTCGCGCCGGTGCGCTCGGCGATCCGCCACTGGGCACCGGTGTCGGGGTGGCCGGGGCTGCCGTCGTAGAGCACGACGGTGGCGCCGACGAGCAGGCCGGAGACGAGGAAGTTCCACATCATCCAGCCGGTGGAGGTGTACCAGAAGAAGCGGTCGCCCGGCGCGAGGTCGCAGTGGAGGCCCAGCTGCTTGAGGTGTTCCAGCAGGATGCCGCCCTGCGACTGGACGATGGCCTTCGGCAGCCCGGTGGTGCCGGAGGAGTAGAGCACCCACAGCGGGTGGTCGAAGGGCACCTGCTCGTAGACCGGCGCCGCCTTCTCGGCCGTCACCGCGGCCCAGTCGAGCGCGCCGTCGGGGGCGGGGGTGCCCAACAGCGGGATGTGGACGACCGCGCGGAGCGTGGGCAGCTCGCGGCGCAGCTCGGCGACGGTCTCCGTACGGTCGTGCTCCTTGCCGCCGTAGCGGTAGCCGTCGACGGTGAACAGCACGACGGGCTCGACCTGCTGGAAGCGGTCCAGAACGCTGCGTGCGCCGAAGTCGGGGGCGCAGGAGGTCCACACGGCGCCGACGGCCGCGGTGGCCAGCAGCGCGACGGTGGCCTGGGGGATGTTGGGGAGGTAGCCGCTGACCCGGTCGCCGGGGCCCACCCCGAGGCGGCGCAGCTGCGCGGCGACCGCGCCGACCTGGTCGCGCAGCTCGGCCCAGCTGACCGGCACCGGCTCATGGGTCTCGTCGACGCACAGCAGTGCCGGGGTGTCGGCGCGGTCCGGGTCGTCGGCGGTGCGCAGCGCGTGCTCGGCGTAGTTGAGGGTGGCGCCGGGGAACCAGGTCGCCCCCGGCATCTCGGCACCGGCCAGCGCCGTCTCGTAGGGATGGGTGAGCCGCACTTCGAACCACTCCGCGACGGCCTGCCAGAACCGGTCGAGTTCCTCCACCGACCAGCGGTGCAGCGCGGCGTAGTCGGCGGCCGGGCCCTCCAGGCCGGTGAGACCGCCCAGGGTGCCCGGCCCGCCCTGCCCGCTCGCCCCGGACCCCGCGGCCGGGGCGCCGTGCCGCTCGGCCGCCCACTGCTGGAAGCGGGTGAGCTGGGCGCGGGCGATCCGGTCCGGGCCGGGCTGCCAGAGAGGCTCCGGTTGCTGGGCGGGCTGCGGTGCGGCGGTCGTCATCTTCGGCTCCCGGACTGGACGGCGGTACGCGTCGTGGGCGGCACCGCGCCATGTGCGGGGTGTGCTGCTGACGCGGCTCAGCCAGACGATGCCATGCGATCACCGCACACACCAGGGCCGCCGCCACACAGGGAGACATGGCGCGATGTGCGCTACCCGTGGGTGAACGGGAGCTGAACGGTGCACGGTCCGCCCTTCGGCAATGGCAGGCTGAGCAGCATGGATGCGCGTGACCTGGTTCGGACGGTGAGGTCTGTTGGGACGGCTCAAGGACTGCGTTCGGTGCGCTCGGCGTGGCGGCGCAGCCGCGCCGACGCGGTCGGACTACCGCCTCACGGCCCGGAGCGCGCCCGGGTTCCGGGGGTGGCGCTGACGGCGGAGCCCGCGCCGGGTGGCGGGGTGGTGCGATTCGCGCGGTCGACGCTGCGGGTGCGGGTGGCCGCGGGCGGCGCCGTCTTCTGCGGCTGGGACGGCGCCGGCCCCGAACCCTCGTACGCCCTCGCGGGTCCCTGCCCGGACGCGGACGAGCGGGCCGTTCTGGAGCCCGACACCGACGGGGGCTGGCGGGTCGTCTCCGAGCGGGTCACGGTGGTCGTCTCCCGGCTCGGCGCGGTCGAGGTCCGCACTCCCGGCGGCGTGGTGCTCCGCCGCGACCTGCCGCCGCGATGGTGGGAGCCGGCCGGGGACGTCCCGGCGGGCCGGACGGGTCGATCCGTCGGGCGGGCGAACCGGCCGACCGACCGGGCGGAGGCGGCGACCGCGCGTGGGGGCGTGTCGGCCGGGCGCGCGGAGGGCACGACGACCGGCGCGGGCCGCGCGGCCGGGGCCGCCGACGGCGCGACGGAACAGGCGACGGTGCGCCGCCGGCATCCGGTCGCGGTGGGGGACGGCCGCCGCGCGGGAGAGGCCCGCGTGGGGGAGGCCATAGAGAGCCGCGACCGCGCGGAAGGCGACGGAACACGGAGGCACCACGCGGAAGCGGACGAGGCGCGGGGCGACCGTCCGGGGGCCGTCGGGCGTACGGCTGTCGCCCATGACGACCGCGCGGGGAGCGTGGTGGACCCCGGTGCCGTGCCCGACGACCGCGCGGGGGCTACCACCGGATCCGACGCCGGTCACGCCCCGGCGTCCGCCGAAACCGACGCGTCCGCCGAAACCGGTGAGGCCGCCGAAACCGGTGCGAGCTCCGACGTCGGGGCTGCCGTCGAGGGCGGGGCCGGGCGGGCGCGTTGGGTGCAGCGGTCCGAGGTGGCGGCGGACGCACGGTTCTTCGGGCTGGGCGGACGGTCGCGGGGGCCGCGGCTGCGCGACGGGTCGTACCGGCTCTGGAACACGGACCCGGGCGGCAGCTTCGAGCCGGGTGACGATCCGCTGTACCTGACGATGCCGGTGCAGCTGGTGGTGGCGGACGCGGGCACCCATCTGGTCTTCCACGACAACAGCTGGGACGGCGTGGTCACCCTGCGCGAGGGTGAGGAGGGCGCGGGTTCGGGCCACGACCGTCCGGGCGCCTGTCAGGTGCGCATGGACGGCGGGCCGCTGCGCTACTGGGTGATCGTGGGCACCCCGGCGCGGGTGCTGCACGGCTGGACGGCGCTGACCGGCGCGCCGGCGGTCCCTCCGGGCTGGGCGCTGGGCTACCACCACGCGCGCTGGGGGTTCGGCGACGAGCGCGAGGTGCGGCGGGTGGTGGCGGGCTATCGGGAGCGCGACCTGCCGCTGTCGGCGCTGCACCTGGACATCGACCACTACCGCGGTCACCGCGTGTTCACCGTCGACACCGAGCGGTTCCCGGATCTGCCGGGGCTGGCGGCGGAGCTGCGCGCCGAGGGGGTGCAGCTGGTGTCGATCATCGACCCGGCGGTGAAGCTGGAGCCGGGCAACGAGACGTACGACGCCGGAGTGGCGGCGGACGCGTTCGTGCGGGACGCGCGCGGCCGCGTGGTGCGCGGCGTGGTGTGGCCGGGTGAGGCGGTCTTCCCCGACTTCACCGATCCGCGGGTGCGCACATGGTGGGGCGGGCTGTATCCGGAGCGGCTGGCTCAGGGGTTCTCCGGCTTCTGGCACGACATGAACGAGCCGGTGTCGTTCGCGGCCTTCGGCGACCCGACGCTGCCCCGCTCGGCCCGGCACGCGTTGGAGGGGCACGGCGGCGACCACCGCGAGGCGCACAACGTGTACGCGTTGGCGATGGCCCGCGCCGGGTACGAGGCGCTGCGCGAGCTGCGTCCGGCGGAGCGCCCGTTCCTGTTCTCCCGCTCCGGTTGGGCGGGCATGCAGCGCTACGGCGGCAGTTGGTCCGGGGACGTGGCGACCGGCTGGGCGGGGTTGCGCGCCTCGCTGGCGCTGGTGCTGGGGCTGGGACTGTGCGGAGTGCCGTACTCCGGGCCGGATGTCGGCGGGTTCACCGGCTCGCCCTCTCCTGAGCTGTATCTGCGCTGGTTCCAGCTGGCCTCGTACCTGCCGCTGTTCCGTACCCACTCGGCGGTCTTCGCGGGGCGGCGCGAGCCGTGGGAGTTCGGTCCGCGGGTGCTGGAGCACGCGACCGCGGCGCTGCGCGAGCGCCGACGGCTGCTGCCGTACTTCGTCACCCTCGCGCACGTGGCGCGGCGCACCGGGGCCCCGTACGCCCGCCCGGTGTGGTGGCGGTGGCCGCAGGACCGGGCGTTGCGGGACTGCGAGGACGCGTTCCTGCTCGGCGACTCGCTGTTGGTGGCGCCGGTGCTGGAGGAGGGCGTGGAGCGGCGTGCGGTGCGGTTGCCGCGCGGCCGCTGGTACGACACGGCGACCGGCCGCGCGTACGAGGGTCCGGGCCGGGTGTGGCTGGACGCCCCGCTGGCGCGGGTCCCGGTGCTGGCCCGCGCCGGTTCCGTGGTGCCGGTGGCGGGGCCGGACGGCGGGGTCGAGCTGGAGGTGTGGACACCTGCCCCGGGGCGCACCGGCGGCGGGATGCTGATCACGGATTCCGGCGACGGCTGGGAGCCGCCGACCGTCGCCCGCTTCACCACCCGGCTGCGGGGCGGTGACGTGGTGGTGGAGCAGCAGGGGTCACAGGAGGTGACGTACCCCTTCCGCGTGCGCGGCTAGCCGGTGGCCCGCGCGGAGCGAGGTCTCGGGGCCGGGTGAGGTGAGGGGGCGGACGTGTCGGGCGGCGATGTCGGTGCCCCGTGCTATCCAGGTTCGTATGACGGAGACGACCCACCGCGACTACTCGGAACTGCTGTGCGACATCGACGAGTTCGCCGGTCGCCTGGACCCGCGGGAGCGGCTCGCCGCCCTCTACGGCCTGATCGCCCCGCTGCTGGATCGCGCGGAGCGGGAGGACGAGGAGATCAGCGACGAACCCGCGTTGTCGAGCGCGGGGGTGGTGCGGGCGCTCCGCGCGGCGGCCGCCGGGGAGCCGACCGACGCCGACGCGCTCTATGAGGCACTGATCATTTTGGGCCTGGCGTTCTCCGAGGATCAGGACCGGGAGCGGGGCCTGGTGGCCCAGTCGGCGTTCGCGGCGGCGGGTTGGCTACGCCTGCGGACCGGACGGGACCTGCGTGCGGGCGACCTCGCGGACGACGAGGATCCGGTCCCGGCGTACGCTCCGTCGCCGTTCACGCGGATCGTCGACGTCCTGGCCTGGACTCGATCGGGGCAGCTGTACGCGTTCTGGGAGGACGCCCCCGCCCATCCCGAGCTGTGCGACCTGCCGGCCGCGACCCGCGAGCTGAGGGCGATACGCCGGGAGATCGCCGGCTGAGGCGGTCGGCGGCGGCTAGCCGCGCGGGAAGAGGGAGCGGTAGGAGACGGGGAAGTCGAAGTAGGTGTCGGGGAAGGGCTCGGGCTTGTAGGTGAAGTGCCACCACTCCTCGGGCAGGTTCACGAAGCCCTGCCGCTCCAGGGTGCTTTTGAGCAGCGTCCGGTGGGCGCGCTGCTCGCCCTGGACGCGCGGGTCGTCGGTGTGCGCGAGGGTGTCGAAGCAGTCGTAGCCGGTGCCGGTGTCCACGGAGTTGTCGGGGAACCGCTCGGCGCGCGGGGCGTGGCAGGGGCGGAGCGGTTCGCCGGGGATGTACGGCCGGGTGGGCTTGGCCGGGAGCCTCACGAGGGTGAGGTCGACCGTGGAGCCACGGCTGTGCCCCGACTTCTCCGCGATGTAGCCGTCCAGGAACAACCTCGACTTGTCGACCCGCGGATAGAACTCCGCCTTCATGCGCTGGTCGTCCAGGTCCTTCGCCCAGCGCACGAAGTGGTCGACGGCGCGTTGCGGGCGGTAGCAGTCGTAGACCTTGAGGGAGTAGCCGCGGCGCAGCAGCTCGCGCTGCGCCCGGTGCAGCGCCTCGGCGGCGGGGCGGGTGAGGATGCACACCGGCTGTCGGTAGCCGTCCACCGGCACCCCCATGAAGTTGTGCGGGGTGACGTACCTGATGTCCTGGAGGATGGTCGGGTCGGTGGACCGCAGGGCCACGAACCCGTCGGGGGCCTTCGGCTCCGACTCGGCCCGGCCCGGGGCGGTGGCTGCGGAAGGCACGGAAGGTGCAGAAGGTGAGGACCCCGCCGACGCCGCGGAGCGCGAGGGCACCGCCGACGCCGCCGACGGGACAGCCGTCACGGTGGTGAGGGCCGTGACGGCCGTGGCGCAGAGGGCGGCGCCCGCGACGGTCAGGCCGCGGAGCCGGTACGGCCGAGAGGAGAGCCGGATGGACAGCCAGGAGGAGGGTCGTCTCATGACCCCTTCCCTACCCAACGAGCCGAACGGTTGACCGGCTGCTACGGCCGCCGGCTGCCGCCGCCGGCTTGACCGGCGCCGTCGGGCGACGGTGGCACCGACGGGGCCCTACGGGCGACGGCGGGAGGGGTGACCGGTCGATCGGAGCCACCCCCGTGAGCCCCGGTCAACCGGTCACGCTCATGTGGACGCACGAGGCCCGTCGCTGGTTGCCCCCTGTTCGCTCCTCGCCGGCCTTCGTACACTCGTCATCTTCTGACGGCTCGTCAGACGACGGGAGGTCCACTGTGCCGAAGGGGCGGAAGCCGGTGGTGCCGGGGTGGTTCGCCGAGGACGCGACGGGCTTCCGGCTGCTGGGGACGCGATGCCGGCGGTGCGCGGCGGTCTTCTTCCCGCGCGAGGACGCCTTCTGCCGTAACCCGGACTGCGGGGCCGCGGCGCCGGAGGAGGTGCCGCTCTCCCGGCGAGGGCGGGTGTGGTCGTACACCGACGGGCGCTACCGACCGCCCGCGCCGTACCCGTGGCAGGCCGGCCGGCCCTGGGAGCCGTACACGCTGCTCGCGGTGGAGCTGGCCGCCGAGGGGATGGTGGTCCTCGGTCAGGGGGTGCCGGGGCTGGAGACGGGCCGACTGTCCGTCGGCATGGAGGTGGAGCTCGTCCCCGGCGTCCTCCGCGAGGACGCCGACCACGACTGGACCACCTGGCACTGGCGTCCGACGCGTGAGCCGCGTCCGCCGACGCGGCCGCGGACCCGGACGCAGGCCGGAGGCGAGCCGCGGGCCGGAGGCGAGGCGCGGGCCGGAGGCGAGGCGCGGGCCGAGGGGCCCGTCGAGCCGCCCGTCGCGCCGCGGGCGGACGACCTCCTCCGGACCGCCCCGGCGGCCACGCCCACCCCGCCGCGCCCGGACGGGGAGACCGAGCCCGGGACGGGCGCACGGGCCGCGCCCGAGGAGGGCGCACGGAGCGGGTCCGAGGAGAGCTCACGGAGCCGGCCTGCGGCAGGCATACGGATCGGATCCGAGGAGGGCGTGGGAAGCACTCGGGGGCGGGTCGGCGACGCCGACGGGGCCGACCGGGCCGACCGGGCCGACCGGGCTGACGGCCGCGGGGAGGTCGTGGTGCTCGGTGTCGGCATGCACCCCTGGGGCAAGTGGGGGCGGCCGTTCGCCGAGTACGGCGTCGTGGCGGCGCGGGCGGCGCTCGCCGACGCCGGACTCGACTGGTCCGCCATCCCGTCCGTCATCGGTGCGCAGACCGTGCGCGGCGGCTATCCCGGACACGTGGCGGGCGCCACCTTCGCGCGAGCGCTGGGCTGGCAGGGGGCACGGGTCGCCAGTGTGTACGCGGCCTGCGCCTCCGGCGCCCAGGCCATCGCCGCCGCCAGCGCGCAGTTGCTGTCCGGGCTGGCCGACGTGGTGCTGGTGGTCGGCGCGGACGCCGCGCCCAAGGGCTTCTTCGCACCCGCCGGAGGGGATCGCCCCGAGGACCCGGACTGGCTGCGCTTCCGGATCCTCGGCGCGACCAACCCGGCCTACTTCGCGCTCTACGCGCGGCGGCGGATGGCCGTGTACGGCGATACGCCGGCGGACTTCGCACGCGTCAAGGTCAAGAACGCGGCCGCGGGGGCGACCAACCCCTACGCGCGCTACCGCCGGCGCGTGACCGCTGAGGAGGTCGCCGGCTCCCCCGTCGTCGCCGACCCGCTGCGGCTGCTGGACGTCTGCGCCACCTCCGACGGGGCCGCGGCGCTGGTGCTGGCCACCGCGGACTTCGCCCGGAGGCACGGCGTGGCACGCCCGGTCCGTATCCGCGCGGTCTCCACCGTCACCCCGCGCTATCCGCGTACCGAGCTCGACCTGCCGGACCTCGCCACCGACTCGACCACGGCCACGACCCCCGCCGGTCCGCCGCCCGACGCCCCGGCGGTGGCCCCTGCCCTCGCGCCCGCGCGGGCCGGCGCCGCGCCCACGCCCCCCGTTGCCATGGGCGCGGGGCCCGACAGCGGGGCCGTGGAGTCCGTCCGCTCGTCCGCGCGGTCGCCGGAGGGCTTCCGGGCCTCCCTCGTCCGGGCCGCCTACGAAGAGGCCGGTCTGGGCCCCGAGGACCTGTCGCTGGCGGAGGTCTACGACCTCTCCACCGCCCTGGAACTGGAGTGGTACGAGGCCCTGGGGCTGTGTGCCCCGGGCGAGGGCGCGCGGCTGCTGCACAGCGGCGCGACGGCCCTGGGCGGCCGCGTCCCGGTCAACACCAGTGGGGGGCTGGCCTCCTTCGGGGAGGCGGTGCCCGCCCAGGCCATCGCCCAGGTCTGCGAGCTCACCCGACAGCTGCGGGGCGCGGCGGGCGAACGGCAGGTGGCCGGCGCCCGGGTCGGGCTCAGCGCGTGTCAGGGGCTGTTCGGCCACGGCGCGGCGGTCGTCGTGGCGGTCTAGCGCGGCACCCACGGCCTGCCGGGAGCCGTGGGCGCCCGGGGGACGGCCGACGTGGGGGGGCATCGCGGTCCCGGGCGGAGCGGGCGAGAGGAGGGCGCAGCCCCGCCCGCGCGGTGGCCGCGCGCGGGGTACGCGACACGCTCCGGCGAACGCTCCCGTGCGCACCGCCGGCGCTGCGGAAAGCCGCGTGAACTCCGCGTGAACCCTCTCCCGTGACCGGCCGTGAGAGGCCATCCTGCTTCCGTGCGCTCCTGGACGGAAGATCTTCGCTTCGCCTACCAGCCCGTCGTGAACCTCACGACAGCGTCGGTCACCGCGCTGGAGATCCTCGCCCGGCCGGAGTCCGGGGACGTCCTCGCCCGAGCACGCCGGGACCCGGAGCTGGACGCCGAACTCGCCGCGCTGGCGGTGCGCGCCGCGGCCCGGCAGGAGACGCTGCTGCCGCTCCATGTGAACGTCTTCGCGACGACCGTCGCCGAACTGCCCCGACTGCGGCCGTTGAGCCAGGCCGTGGAGGAGACCGGGCGCCGACCCTGGGAGATCACGCTCGACGTCGGTCCGCCCTTCACCCCGGTCCCGGCCGAGGAGTTGCTGGCGGCCGTGCGGGGGCTGCGTGCCGCCGGCTACCGCATCAGCGCCGACGGCGTCGGCGACGGCGACCTGCCGTTGCGGCTGCTCACCGGGCTCGCCCCGGACCTGGTCAAGCTCGACCCCTCGGTCATCGCCGGGCTGCCCCGGGATCCCGGGTGCCGCGCCGTCGTCGCCGCGGTGCGGCGGCTGTGCGACGGCTTCGGCGGACTGCTCGCGGCGGAGGGGGTGGAGACCGAACGGCAGTACGCCGCCGTCCGCGACGCGGGCGCGCAGCTCGCCCAGGGCGACCTCTTCGCACCCCCGGCGCGCCGTCCCGTCACCGATGTCTTCCAGCCGGCCGTCCCCACCCGCGTGGCGGCCGTGCCCGACCCCGCCGGGCCGCGCATCGCGCAGTTCGTCCAGCCCGCCGCGCTGCTCCCGCTGACCGCGTCGGCGGGGCAGGTGCACGCACTGCTCACCGGCTCGCCCGGCATCTCCAGCGTGGTGCTCGTCGACCCCGACGGGCAGCCGACGCGCGCGGTGCACCGTGACCGCTTCCTGTTGTCCCTGTCCAGCAGGTACGGCCACGCGCTCTACGCCGACCGGCCCGCCACCCGGCTGGCCGACTCGCCCCGAACGGTGCCGCTGCACGCCACGGCCTGGGAGGTCCTCGACGTCGTGGCCGCCGATGAACGGGCCCGCACCGGCGACGACGTGGCGGTGGTCGACCCGGCGGGCCACTGCGTGGGCGTGGTGCACCTCGCCGACATCGTGCGGGCGCTGGCCGAATCCCGGGTCGAGGAGGCGGTGCGGCTCAATCCGCTGACCCGGCTGCCCGGTTCGGACACCGTCAACGCGGAGGTCGACCGGCGCATCGCGGACGGTCACGGCTTCGCGCTGAGCTGGCTGGACGTGGACGGCTTCAAACAGGTCAACGACGGGGCCGGGTTCGCCGCCGGGGACGAGCTCATCCGGGCCGTGGGACGTGCCCTCAGCGAGGCCGCGGCCGGTCACCGCGCGGCCCGGGTCGGCCACATCGGCGGGGACGACTTCCTGGTGCTGACGGACACCTCGGGTTTCGAGGGCCCGGACCGGACCGAACAGACCGACCGGGCTGAACAGACCGATCGCGTCGACCGGGCCGACCGGACCGAACAGACCGATCGCGTCGATGGGACCGGCCGGGCCGACCGGGCCGACGTGTCTGACGTGCCTGCCGAGACGGCAACCCGTGCCCGCGCGAACGGCGACGCGCACGCCGACGGCGACCTGCCCACGCGGCCCGGCGCGTACGGCGGTGTCGGTGGGCTCGCCGCCATCGCCGCGCGGGTGCTGGACGGGCCCTGGTCGGCCGGCGGGCTCCCGGTCACCCTGTCCCTCGCCACCCTGGTGTGCCCGCCGGGGAGCGTGGCGGACCATCATGAGGCCGCGGCCTGCCTGGCCCCGCTGAAGAAGAGCGCCAAGTCGCTGACCGGTACGAGCTGGGTCCTGGCACGCCCCGGCTCGTCCCGTCAGGAGGTGCGGCGCGGGCCGGCCGGCGGCGTACCCGGTCCGAGCACCACCCCGTCCCCGACGACCACCCCCGCCGCGCCTTCGGTCGCCTCCCCCGCCCCCTCGGCCGCCACCTCCCCGTCCGCCTCCGCCACCTCCCTGTTCCCCTCCGCCACGTCCCCGTCCGCCTTCGCCGCGTTCCCACCTGCCCCCGGCACGCCACAGGACCCCGGCCCGCCACAGGACCGCAGGGACGCCGCTCCGGTGGTGCCGGTTCCGGCCGTCGAGCCCGCCGAGCGCCTTGAACGGACCGGGGCCGTCAGGCCGACGGGGCCGAGCCGTCCGACGGACGCGCCGTGCCGGGCCCACGCGCCCGGTTGAGACGGGACGCTCGACCGGTCCCGTGAGACGGAGACGCCGGTTTGCCGTCGACGTCCTTGACGCCCCCACACCGCCGGACAACACTTCTCGGTTGTCAGTCGGCATCGCCGCGCGCGGGCCCGTCCGTGCCGCCGGCGGTCATTCGGCCGTCCTCCTCTCACCGGCGACCCCGTGGCCCGCGCACGCTCGCACACGACCAGCACGGAGCGCCGGGACGACGCACCCGGGCGAAGGTCCAAGGAGCCGTCATGAGCCAGTCCACGCGCACGGGTCGGACCGCCGGCCACGTCGCCGCGATCGACCAGGGCACCACCTCGAGCCGCTGCATCATCTTCGACCGGGACGGCGGGATCGTCGCCGTCGACCAGCGTGAGCACCGCCAGATCTTCCCCAAGCCGGGCTGGGTGGAGCACGACGCCACCGAGATCTGGTCCAAGGTGCGGGCCGTGGTGGCCGGCGCGCTGGCGAAGGCGGGGCTGCGGGCCGACGAGCTGGCCGCGCTGGGCATCACCAACCAGCGGGAGACGACCGTCCTGTGGGACCGGTCGACGGGCAAGCCGGTGCACAACGCGATCGTCTGGCAGGACACCCGTACCGCGGCGCTCTGCGCGGAGCTAGCGGGCCGGGACGGTCAGGACCGCTTCCGGGAGGCCACCGGGCTGCCGCTGGCGAGCTACTTCTCCGGCCCGAAGATCGCCTGGCTGCTGGAGCACGTGCCGGGGCTGCGACGCCGCGCCGAACTGGGCGAGATCGCCTTCGGCACCATCGACTCCTGGTTGATCTGGAACCTCACCGGGGGTCCCGACGGCGGGGTGCACGTCACCGACGTGACCAACGCCGGCCGCACCCTGCTGATGGACCTGGAGACCCTCCAGTGGGACGCCTCGATCCTCGCCGCCCTGCACATCCCGGAGACCGTGCTCCCGGAGATCCGGTCCTCCGCCGAGGTGTACGGCACGGCGGTGGGGCCGCTCGCCGGCGTGCCGGTGGCCGCCGCGCTCGGCGACCAGCAGGCCGCCGTCTTCGGGCAGACCTGCTACGGGGTCGGCGAGGCCAAGAACACCTATGGCACCGGCAGTTTCCTGTTGCTGAACACCGGCAAGCGGCCGGTCCCCTCCACCCACGGGCTGCTGACCACCCTGGGCTACCAGCTCGACGGCGACGCCCCCGTGTACTGCCTGGAGGGTTCGATCGCGATCACGGGGGCGCTGGTGCAGTGGTTCCGCGACCAGTTGGGCATCATCCGGTCCGCCGACGAGATCGAGTCGCTCGCGGCGAGCGTGGACGACAACGGCGGCGCGTACGTCGTCCCGGCGTTCTCCGGGCTCTTCGCCCCGTACTGGCGCGCGGACGCGCGGGGCGTGATCACCGGGCTGACGCGGTACGTCACCAGGGCGCATCTGGCGCGGGCCGTACTGGAGGCCACCAGTTGGCAGACGCGCGAGGTCGTCGACGCGATGTACGAGGACTCCGGGGTGCGGATCACCTCGCTGAAGGTCGACGGCGGCATGACCGCCAACGGGCTGTTGATGCAGCATCAGGCCGATGTGCTGGGTGTACCGGTGATCCGTCCGGTGGTCGCCGAGACCACTTGTCTCGGCGCCGCGTACGCGGCCGGACTGGCCACCGGCGTCTGGCGGGACCTCGACGAGCTCCGGTCGCACTGGCGGCGCGCGGCGGAGTGGACGCCGCGGATGCCGGCCGAGGCGCGTGAGCGGGAGTACCGCAACTGGCGCCGGGCGGTGGAGCGGTCCTTCGGCTGGCAGGAGGAAGGGGCGTGACCGTGGGCGGCCGCGCGCCCGCGTAGGACCGCGGCCCGTACCCCGGACGGCGGGGTACGGGCCGTGTGACCCCCGGACGGCGATCCCTGCCGGGTTGCCGGCCCGGACGGCGAACTGAGCCTCGTGGCCGGTGTGACGCCCGGACGGCGATCCCAGCCCGTGGCCGGCGCGACACCGAACGGCATCCCGGCCCGTGGCCGGCGCGACGTTTCCGCGGCGCGGCGCCGCGCGGTCAGCGCCTCGTCGCGGACACCATCATGGCGTGCTCGACCACCGATATGAGCACCTCCTTGACCGACTCCCGCGCGCGGGCGTCGCACATGACGACCGGGGTGACCGGGTCGAGGTCCAGCGCGTCGCGCACCGCCTGCTCGGGGTAGCGGTCGGCGCCCTCGAAGCAGTTGACGGCGACCGTGAACGCGATGCCGCGCCGCTCGAAGTAGTCGACGGCGGCGAAGCAGTCCTCCAGGCGTCGGGTGTCCGCCAGGACCACCGCGCCCAGGGCACCGGTCGCCAGCTCGTCCCACAGGAACCAGAAACGATCCTGCCCGGGCGTGCCGAAGAGGTAGAGGACGAGGTCCTCGCGCAGCGTGATGCGCCCGAAGTCCATGGCGACGGTGGTGGTGCGCTTGCCCTCCACCCCGACGGTGTCGTCGAAGGGGCGGCTCGCCTCGGTGAGCAGCTCCTCCGTGCGCAGCGGCTTGATCTCGCTCACCGCGCCCACCAGGGTCGTCTTCCCGGCCCCGAACCCACCCGCCACCAGGATCTTCAGCGTGACCGGTTCGACGACCGGAGCACGGCCCGCCCAGTCAGAGTGCCCGTAGACCATTGATCACCTCGCGCAGAATCCTCTCGTCCGGCAGTTCCGCCGGAGGAACGGGCCGGGACACGCGCACCAGCTCCGCGTGTAACAGATCGCCGATGAGCACGCGGACCACCCCGACGGGCAGGTCGAGCTCGGCGGCCAGTTCGGCGACGGACAGGGGGGTGTCCCGGCTGAGATCGACGATGTCGATGTGCTCCGGGGACAGGGTCTGGTCGGCGACGGACCGGGTGTCCACCCGGTCCGCGACGACGACGGCGATCAGGTCGAGCTTGCCCTCCGCGGCACTGCGGGTGCGGCCCCGCGTCATCGCGTACGGCCGCACCACCGGTCCCGCCGCGTCGTCGAACCAGCCCTCCGCGGTCTCCGTCATGTCACCTCGTCATCCGCCGGCGCGGGTGGGCGTGCCCAGGTGCGCCCCCACCCGCTTGACCAGCAGCGTCATCTCGTATGCGACCTGTCCGACGTCGGAGTCGGCGTCGGCCAGCACGGCCAGACAACTGCCGTCGCCCGCGGCCGTGACGAACAGGAAGGCGTCGTCGAGCTCGACGATGGTCTGCCGGACCCGGCCGACGTCGAAGTGCCGGCCGACGCCCTTGGCCAGGCTGTGGAAGCCCGACGCGACGGCGGCCAGGTGCTCACCGTCCTCCCGGGACAGGTCGCGCGAGCCGCCGGTGGGCAGCCCGTCGCCGGACAGCACCAGCGCCTTGCGGATGCTGCCCACGCGCCCGACCAGCTCGTCGAGCAACCAGTTCAACTCGCCCGTCGCCGCCGGTGTGTTGCGTGCCGCTGCGTTCGGTGCGGTCATCGACCGTCCCCCTCGTAGTTCGTTCCAGGTGCCGTCTGATCCCGGCCGCCGGGTCTGGCGGCGGTGTCCCGGCTACCGCCGGGTGTCGCCCCCTGCCGGCGTCCGCGCTGCCAGCCCCGTTGGAGCGAGGCCATGGTGGCCCGCGCCTGTTCCGCATCGCGTTCGGGATCGGTCTCGGCAGGGTATCGCTCCGCCTCGGTCCGTGTGGCGGGGGCGTTCTTCAACTGCGGTGCGAGGTTGGCCTGTCGTATCCGCCGGGGCAGCCCCTCCGGCGTCCTGCGCGGGAGGGCCAGGGTGGACTCGTCCGGCAGGGTGGGGTGGTCCGGCCGCGGACGGACCGGCTCCGGTGCCGCGGGGCGCCCGGCGCCCGGGCCCTGGCGCGGCACCGACGGGCCGGAGGCCGGCGGGGCGGGCTGGCCCGCGTGCGGATCCCAGCCGCGCTGTCGGGGCAGCGGGACGGGGTCGTGGCCGGCAGGGTCGTGGCCGGTGTCCGACGCCCCGGGGTGCGCTCCGGACCAGCCGGCGTCGCCGGCTGCGCCGCCGCCGTGGCCGTAGCCGCCCTGGGCCCCCTGGGGGCCGTTCGGGAGTCCGGCGCCGCCTCCGTGGGCCGCGCGGGGTGCGTTCCCGGGCGCCCCGGCGCCCTGGTCGGGCGCGCCGACCCCGCGGGCGTCGGCGCCGCGGGCGTCGCCGTCCCGGTGGTCGATGCCGCGGGCGTCGACGCCGCCGTTCCCCGGGGCGTCCTCGGCCGGGCCGCGGGCGTGGCGGCCGACGGGTCGGCCGTGGTCGGAGACCAGGACCGGCGGCACACGGCGCGGCAGGGGCGGCGCGGGCTCGGCGGGCCCGCCGGAGCCCGAACCCTCGGGCGAGGGGCGACGCTCGGCGGCGGGCGCCTGGACGGATCGCATCGGCGGGGTGGACGAGGCGGACGGCGGCGGGAGCTCGGGCGACAGGGGCCGCGCCGGGGGCGAGGACTGCGCCGGGGGCATGCCGGTCAGGCCGCGGCTGCGGAACAGGCCGCCCTCCTCCTCGTCGTCCTCCAGGTCCGCCGGATCGGGTGCGCCGTGCGCCCCGGGGAGCGGGTGCGGCCGGGCCGCCAGGTCGAACCGGGAGGCCGGCGCCCCCCGCTCGGCCGGCCCGTCCGCGTCCCACCCGTCCAGCCGCGCGGGGGTGGGCGCCGCCCGGTCCGGGCGGCCGGCGGGGTCGTCGACGCTCTGCAGCCCGATGGACGCGGCGCTGCCGCCCGACGCCCCGGCCAGGGCCTCGAAGATGCCGCCGTCGTCGGGCGTCGGGCCCTCCTCGCCGTCGCCGTCCGGATCGGTGCCGGTCAGCAGCGTGGCCGGGATGAGCACGACCGCGGTGGTGCCCCCGTACGGGGACGGCTGGAGCGAGACCCGTACGCCCTGCCGCTGGGCCAGCCGGCTGACCACGAACAGTCCGAGCCGGTCGGTGTCGGAGAGCTCGAAGTCGGGGGTCTCGGCGAGTCGCAGATTGGCCTCCAGCAGCGCGTCGCCCGCCATGCCGAGGCCCCGGTCGTGGATCTCCAGGGTGAAGCCGTTGGCGACGCGCTCGCCGTGGACCTGCACGACGGTGTGCGGCGGGGAGAACACGGTGGCGTTCTCCAGGAGTTCGGCGATGAGGTGGGTGAGGTCGGCGACGGCGGGGCCGTTGACGGCCAGCCGCGGCAGCCGGCGCACCTCGATGCGCTCGTAGTCCTCGACCTCGGCGACGGCGGCGCGCACCACGTCCATCAGCTGGATGGGTTTGCGCCACTGTCGGGAGGGGGCCGCTCCGGAGAGGATGACCAGCCCCTCGGCGTGCCGCCGCATGCGGGTGGTCATGTGGTCCAGGCGGAACAGGTCGGCGAGCTCGTCGGTGTCCTCGGTGCGCCGCTCCATCTCGTCCAGCAGCGTCAGCTGGCGGTGCAGCAGCACCTGGCTGCGGCGGGCGAGGTTGACGAAGACCTCGGAGACGCCGTGGCGCATGTCGGCCTGTTTGACGGCGGCCTCGACCGCCGCCCGCTGCAGGGTGTTGAGGGCCTGGCCGACCTGACCCATCTCGTCCGAGCCGTACTCCAGGCGGGGCGCCTCGGTCTCCACGTCGACCTGCTCGCCGGCCCCGAGCCTGCGCATGACGCTGGGCAGTCGGACACTGGCCACCTCGTGGGCGTCCTTGCGCAGCCGGTTCAGGTCGCGGACCAGGTTACGGCCGATGCGGACCGAGACGAAGATCGAGGCGACCAGGGCGAGGAAGCCGGCGATGCCGGCGATACCGGCCTGGAGCAGCACGCTCTCGGCCTCCGGCTCGACGCGGTCCTTGAAGCGGTCGGTGGCCTCGCTGTTGAGCCGGTCGTAGTCGTCCAGCACCGGCTTGGCGGCGGCCTCCCAGCGATCCTGGTCCATGACCTTCAGCACGCGCGAGGCGCCGCCGGTGAGGATCTTGTCCTCGGCGATGCGCAGCGCCTCGGGGGCGGCCGTGTTGCGCCGGTAGTCCTGGAAGACCTTCTGTTCCGAGACCGGCAGGATCGGCATGTTGGTGGCGTAGAGCAGATTGCGCTCGGCGATGAGGTCGGAGATCGCCCGCATGTCGCGCCCGGTCATCTTCTTGGCGGTGAGGGCGCCCATGAACAGCGCGTCCTCGCGGGAGAGGGCCTCGCGGGCGCGGATCATGGCGACCAGGGCGCGCCCCTGCTTGTCCAGGTCGGCATCGGGCACCGAGTGCAGCGAGCTGCGGAAGGTGTAGCAGAGGTCGACCAGCTTGTTGTACGCGTCGTACGCGGCCAGGCTGGTGATGGTACGGTCCTCGACCTTGCGGCGCAGGGTGTCCAGGCCGTCGGCGCCTTCGAGGATCGCGGCGAGCTGGGCCCTGGACTCGCCACTCATCTTGTCGCGGATGTCGCCGTCGGAGGCGTTGGCGCGCAGCTTGACCATGACCTGGTTGGTCTCCCGCTGCCGCGCGTGCAGCACCGGGAGCGCGTCGGCCTGCTCGGGGTCCGCGAGCCGGATGAGCGTCTGGCGGCGCTCCTTCTGGAGGGCGTGCACCGCGTCCTCGACGGGATAGCCCACGTCGTCGACGATGTCCGCGGCGTCCAGCAGTTGCATCGCCTCGCGGCCGGTGATCACTGTGGCGAAGGCCCACAGGGCCGTCAGCGAGACGAGCGGCACCAGCAACAGCGCCACGATCTTCCGGCGGATGGACTTCCCGCGAAAGCGCATGGCCTCCCCAACGTCAACCCCGAAACACGGGTGTGCAGTTCCGACAACAAGCGGCGTGAGCCTACTACCGGTAATTGACCAACTCGAAGGCTGTGTCCGGTTCATGACGGACCGTAGACTTCGCGCTTGATCACCAAGTGTCCGGGGATTCTCCGACTTACCCCCTGCGATTCCCGGGGTCGGTGGCCGGTTCCTGCGCGTTTCGCGCAGCCCACTTCTGGCCGGAATTCCCCTCCCTCCGGGAACCTTCCGCCCCTGAAGTTCGTGCCTCCGGGAGGGAGACTGTGGGGAATAGGACCCATGTCCCGCCTTGTGCGGCGGCGGGAACGGGGTGGGCCCGAGCGGCCACAGGAAGGGGTACGGAGGCCATGGGCAAGGATCGCGACATCCCAGGGGAGGTTCCGGCCGACGTCGCGGTGGGCAGGCTCCGGCCATTGTGGGTCGAGGAACCCGCCCGCCGGCGGCGGCTGGCGGACCCGGTGCGTACGGCGGCGGTCCGCGCGGTCGTCATCATCGCGGTGACGCTGGTGCAGGCGATGATCGCGGCGCTGTGCACCCTCGCGGGGGCGTGGCTCGCCTTCCCGGCGGTGCTGTTGACGGTGGCCGGCACGATCGCTTCCACCTGGGGCGTGTTGGACGTGTGGGTCACCCGCCAGGTGTGGAACCAGCGCCACGGCGTGGAGTCCCGGCCCAGCAGCACGGCGCGGGCGCGGCGGCGCGAGCGCCGTCGGCAGCGCGCCGCGGAGCGGGCCGCCGCGCGGGCGGCCAGGCGCAGAGCGACCGCCCGCGCGGAGTGGCCGGAGGCGGCCGCGGTCACGGATCGCGCAGGGGAGCGCCGGCACGTGTCGAACCCGCGCCAGGAGACCGACCGGAGCCTTACCACGACCTCTTGACGCGCATCAGGCACGGCTCCAGAGTTATCGACCGTCGCCTTTCTCCTTCGCATTCCGACCCGCCGGCCGGCGACGCAAGCTCCCTTATAACGCCTTATAAGGAGTGAGCCATGCCGCATGAAGTCCGCGTCGTCATCATCGGTGCCGGGATCGTCGGCTGCTCGCTGGCCGACGAACTGACCGCCCGCGGCTGGCGCGACGTCACGGTCCTGGAGCAGGGGCCGCTGCCCCGGCCCGGTGACGGCGCCTCGCTCGCCCCCGGCGGCTCCACCTCGCACGCCCCCGGCCTCGTCTTCCAGACCAACGTCTCCAAGACGCTCACCGAGTTCGCCGCGTACACCGTGCGCAAGCTCTCCTCGCTGACCGTGGGCGGGCTGCCGGCCTTCCACCGGGTCGGCGGTCTGGAGGTGGCCACCACCGAGGAGCGCTGGGCGGATCTGCACCGCAAGGCGGGGCTCGCCGCGTCCTGGGGCGTACGGGGTGAGCTGGTCGACCCCGAGCGGTGCGCCGCGTTGTGGCCGCTGCTCGACGCCGGGGAGGTGCTCGGCGGCTTCCACACGCCGGACGACGGGCTGGCCCGGGTCCAGGCCGCGGCCTTCGCCCAACGGGCGCGGGCCGTCGGACGCGGCGCCCGGTTCCTGGGCCGGCACCCCGTCACCGGGATCGCGCAGCGCGGCGGCCGGGTCACCGGGGTCCACACCGACCGGGGCGACCTCCCCGCCGACATCGTGGTCTGCGCGGCCGGCCTCTGGGGGCCGGTGATCGGCGCGATGGCCGGGGTGGGCGTGCCGCTGCTGCCGCTGGCGCACCAGTACGCGAAGACCGCCCCGCTGCCCGCGCTGCGCGGGGTGCACGACCCGCGGGTCGAGGCCCGCCGGCCCATCCTGCGCCACCAGGACCGCGACCTGTACTTCCGCGAGCACGTCGACCGGCTCGGCATCGGCTCCTACGCCCACCGGCCCATGCCGGTGGACCCCTTCGCCCTCCCCCGGTACGGGGAGGGTGACGCGTCCGCCACCGCGCCCTCCGTGCTGCCCTTCACCCCGGAGGACTTCGGGCCGAGCTGGGAGGAGAGCGTCCGGCTGCTGCCGGGCCTGCGCGACAGCGAGGTCGCCGAGGGGTTCAACGGCGTGTTCTCCTTCACCCCCGACGGTCTGCCGCTGCTCGGCGAGTCGCGCGAGCTGCGCGGTTTCTGGCTGGCCGAGGCGGTGTGGATCACCCACTCGGCGGGCGTCGCGAAGGCCGTCGCCGAGTGGTTGACCGACGGCCGGCCGGGGACCGACGTCCACGAGCTGGACCTGCACCGCTTCGAGGGCGTCCAGCGCTCTCCCGCGTATGTCGCCGAACGCGCCACCCAGAGCTTCATCGAGGTCTACGACGTCATCCACCCGCTCCAGCCGATGGAGCGGCCCCGCCCGCTGCGGGTCAGCCCCTTCCACGCCCGCCAGCGGGAGCTGGGCGGGTACTTCCTGGAGGCGGCGGGCTGGGAGCGGCCGCAGTGGTACGAGGCGAACGCGCCGCTCGCCAAGGGCGTCGAGCCGCCCGCGCGGGACGCGTGGGCGGCCCGCCACTGGTCGCCGATCTGCGCCGCGGAGGCGCGGGCGACGCGCGAGCGGGTGGCGCTGTACGACATGACGTCGCTGAAGCGGCTGGCGGTCACCGGTCCCGGCGCGCTCGACTTCCTCCAGCGCATGACCACCAACCAGCTGGCGAAGCCGCCCGGTTCGGTGACCTACACGCTGCTGCTGGACGCCGCCGGGGGCGTGCGCAGCGACCTGACCGTCGCCCGGCTCGGCGAGGACCGCTTCCAGGTGGGCTGCAACGGCGAGGCCGACCTGGACTGGCTGCTGCGGCACGCGCCCGAGGACGTCTCGGTCCGCGACATCACCCCGGGCACCTGCTGCATCGGGGTGTGGGGGCCGCTCGCCCGCGATCTGATCGCCCCGCTGACCCGCGACGACTTCTCGCACGGGGGCTTCGGCTACTTCACCGCCAAGCGGGCGCACATCGGGCACGTCCCGGTGACGGCGCTGCGGCTGAGTTACGTCGGCGAGCTGGGGTGGGAGCTGTACGCCGACGCCGACCTGGGGCTGCGGCTGTGGGACACGCTGTGGGAGGCGGGGCAGCGGCACGGCGTGGTCGCCGCCGGCCGCGGCGCCTTCAACAGCCTGCGGCTGGAGAAGGGCTACCGCGCCTGGGGCCGGGACCTGACCGCCGAACACACCCCGTACGAGGCCGGGCTGGGCTTCGCGGTCCGGATGGGCAAGGGCGACTTCACGGGCCGCTCGGCGCTCGCGGCGCTCGGCGGGCCGCCGGCCGCGCGTCGGACCCTGGCCTGCCTCACGCTCGACGACCCCGCGGCGATCGTGCTGGGCAAGGAGCCGGTGTACGTGGGCGGCACGGCCGTGGGCCATGTGACCAGCGCGGAGTACGGGTACACGATCGGCCGGACGATCGCCTACGCCTGGCTGCCCGCGCGGGCGGCGGTGCCCGGCAGCGCCGTCCACCTCGAGTACTTCGGCGAGAAGGTGCCGGCGACGGTGGCCGCCGAGCCGCTGTTCGACCCGCGCGGTGCGCGCATGCGCCGCTGACCTCGGCGGCCCCGACGCACGACGTTCGATCCGGCACCTCCCGGCCCCGCCCCGCGCGGGGCGCGTTCGGATACGCCACCGACCCTGGAGGCCAGCTTGTCCCCCACCTATGACGTGATCGTGCTCGGTCTGGGCGGCATGGGCGGTGCCGCCGCCTACCACCTCGCCGCGCGGGGCGCCCGGGTGTTGGGGCTGGAGCGGTTCGGCCCGGTGCACCGGCACGGCTCCAGCCACGGCGGTTCCCGGATCATCCGCCAGGCGTACTTCGAGGACCCGGCGTATGTGCCGCTGTTGCTGCGCTCCTACGAGCTGTTCGAGCGGCTGGAGCGGGACACCGGGCGCGAGGTGGCCACGCTGTGCGGCGGGGTGATGGCCGGCAGGCCGGACAGCCGGACCGTGGCGGGCAGCCTGCGCTCCGCCCGCCGCTGGGACCTGCCGCACGAGGTGTTGGACGCCAAGGAGATCCGCCGCCGCTTCCCCACCATGGCCCCGGCCGACGACGAGGTGGCGCTCTACGAGGAGCGGGCCGGCCTGGTGCGGCCGGAGCAGACGGTGGCGGCCCACGTCCAGCTCGCGCTGCGGCACGGGGCCGAGCTGCGCTTCCAGGAGCCGGTGACCCGCTGGGAGGCGCTGCCCGGCCACCGGGGGGTGCGCGTGCACACCGCCGAGAACAGCTACACCGCGGGCCATCTGGTGGTCTGCCCGGGCGCCTGGGCTCCCCGGCTGCTGGCCGGGCTGGGTCTGCCGATCACCGTCGAGCGGCAGGTCATGTACTGGTTCCAGCCCGAGGGCGGCGTGGCTCCCTTCGAGCCCGGACGCCACCCCGTCTACATCTGGGAGGACGCGGACGGGGTGCAGATCTACGGATTCCCGGCGATCGACGGCCCGCGCGGGGGCGCGAAGGTGGCCTTCTTCCGCAAGGGCGGCACCCCGTGCACCCCGGAGACCATCGACCGCGCGGTGCACGACCACGAGGTGGCGGCCATGGCCGCCCAGGTGGGCCGCCCGCTGCCCACCCTGCCCGGCACCTTCCTCAAGGCCGCCACCTGCATGTACAGCACCACCCCCGACGAGCACTTCGGGATCGGCCCGCACCCGGAACACCCCGGTTCCACCACGGTCGCCTGCGGCTTCTCCGGGCACGGGTTCAAGTTCGTACCGGTGGTCGGGGAGATCCTCGCCGACCTGGCGCTGGACGGCGCGACGGCGCACCCCATCGAGCTCTTCGATCCGCGGCGGCCCGTCGCCGCGCCCGCCTGACGAAGGTGGTCCGTCATGACACAGGCTCCGGAATCCCCCAGTCTGCTGGCCACGCTCCCCGGCCACTGGTACACCGATCCCGTCGTCTTCGAGCGGGAACAGGCCGACGTCTTCGAGGCGTTGTGGTTCTGTGCGGCGCGCGGGGCGGAGCTGGACCGGGCGGGTGCCTTCCGTACCGTCGCGGTGGGCCGCGAGAGCGTGCTGATCGTCCGGCACCGGGACGGCGGGCTGCGCGCCTTTCTCAACGTGTGCCGGCACCGCGGGGCCCGGCTGTGCGTCGAAGAGGCCGGGGCGGTGCGCGGCAGCCTGCGCTGCCCGTATCACGCCTGGACCTACGACCTGGACGGGCGGCTGATCGCGGCGCCCAACCTGCGGAAGATGCCGGACATCGACCGCGAGGAGCGCGGGCTGGTGCGGGTGCGGCTGCGCGAGTGGCTGGGCTACGCCTGGGTGTGCCTGGCGGCCGAGCCGCCCTCCTTCGAGGAGACGGTGGTCGGGGCGGTCACCGAGCGGCTCGGGGACCCCGAGGCGATCGCTCGCTACGGCGTCGAGTCGCTGGCCCTGGGGCGTCGGATCCGCTATGAGGTGCGGGCCAATTGGAAGTTGATCGTCGAGAACTTCATGGAGTGCTACCACTGCGCGGCGATCCACCCCGAGCTGACCCGGGTGCTGCCGGAGTTCGCGGAGGGCTTCGCGGCCCAGTACCACGTCGGGCACGGCGCCGCGTTCGCCTCGGGCGCGCGGGGCTTCACCGTCGACGGCGGCCCGGGCTTCGGCCGGCTCGCCGGCGTCGCCGACGAGCAGGACCGCCGCTACTTCGCGGCCACCATCCGGCCGCAGGTCCTTCTGAACCTGGTGCCCGACCATGTGATCGTGCTGCGGATGACCCCGCTCGCCGTGGACCGCACGGTGGTGGACTGCGACTGGCTCTACGCCCCGGAGGTCGTCGCCTCGGGGCGGGACCTGACGGCGTCGGTGGAGCTGTTCCACCGGGTCAACGCCCAGGACTTCGCGGCCTGCGAGCGCACCCAGCCGGGGATGGGCTCACGGGCCTACCGCGAGGGCGGGGTGCTGGTGCCCAGCGAGCACCACATCCGGGGGTTCCACGCCTGGGTGGCGGGACGGTTGGCGGGGCCGGGCGGCCCGGACGGCGACCGGGCGGGTGCGCGGGGCGACGCGGCGAGGGCGGGCGGCGGTCCGCCGGACGCGGGTGGTGGTCCGCCGGGGGCGGACGGCGGGCCGCCGGGGGCGCGGAGCGGCCCTGCGCGTGCCCAGGGCGGCACGGCGGGTGCGCATGGCTGAGCGGGACGGCGGCACGGGGGACGCGTCGGCCGACGCCTCGCTCGCGGAGTTCGGCTATCGGCCCGAACTCAAGCGCACTCTGGGGAGCTTCCACACCTTCGCGGCCGGCATCAGCTACATCTCCATCCTCACCGGCACCTTCCAGCTCTTCTACTTCGGCTTCGGGCAGGGCGGGGCCGCGTACTGGTGGTCGTGGCCGGTGGTGTTCGCCGGGCAGCTGCTGGTGGCGCTGTGCTTCGCCGAGCTGGCGGCCCGCTACCCGGTGGCGGGGTCGGTCTACAACTGGGCGAAGCGGCTGGGCAACCCGCACGTGGGCTGGCTGGCCGGGTGGATGATGCTGGTCGCCTCGATCGTGTCGCTGGCCGCGGTCGCGCTCGCCTACCAGATGACGCTGCCGCGGATCTCGTCGTCCTTCCAGATCGTCGGAGACGGCGGGGGGCGCTACGACGCGGCCACCAACGCCGTGCTGCTGGCCTCCGTGCTCATCCTCTTCACCACGCTGGTCACCGCCTTCGGGGTGCGGCTGACGGCCCGTATCAACACCGCGGGGGTCTTCGTCGAGCTGATCGCCACCGTGCTGCTGATCGTGCTGCTGGCCGCGCACGCGGTACGCGGACCGGACGTGGTACTGGACACCGGGGGTACCGGCACCGGGCAGGACCTGGGCTATCCGGGCGCCTTCCTGACGGCCGCGCTGGCGTCCGCATACGTCATGTACGGCTTCGACACGGCGGCGTCCCTGGGCGAGGAGTCGCTGGACCCCGCGCGCAACGCGCCACGGGCGATCCTGCGGGCGCTCGTCGCCTCCTTCGTGCTGGGCGGGCTGGTGCTGCTGCTGGCGTTGATGAGCGTGGGCAGCCTGGACGCCGAGGAGCTGTCCTCGGACGGACTGCAGTACATCGTGCTGGACGTGCTGGGCCCGACGGCCGGCAAGGCGATGCTGTGGTGCGTGGCGATCGCGGTGACGGTGTGCGCGCTGGCGGTGCACACCGCGGCCGTCCGGCTGGCGTTCGCGATGGCCCGCGACACCAACCTGCCCGCCGCACCGCAGCTGGCCCGGGTCAGCCCCCGGTTCCGCACGCCGGTGCTGCCGGCGGTGGTGGTCGGGGTGCTGGCGCTCGCCGTGCTGGCGGTCAACATCCGCCAGCCGCAGATCTTCTCGGTGGTCACCAGCATCGGCATCATCATGATCTACCTGGCCTATCTGCTGGTGACCGTGCCGATGCTGGTGGCCAGGGTGCGCGGCCGGTGGCGGGCGGAACCGCCGGGCGAGGGCCACGGGACGGCGGGCGCGCGGCGGTTCACGCTGGGGCGGTACGGCCTGCCGGTCAACGTGCTGGCGGTGGTGTGGGGCGCGGCCATGACCCTGAACCTGGCCTGGCCGCGCTCGGCGGTCTACAACGCCGCGCCCCCGCACCACTGGTACCTGCGCTGGGGCGCGTTCCTCTTCGTCGGCACCGTCGCCCTGGGCGGCTTCGCCTACTACTGGTGCGTCCAGCGGCACCGCACGGGCGTCCTGGCGGAGCACGCCGCCGAGTCCGCCCACGCGGACCGCCGGGACCCGTAGGACGCGTAGGACGCGCACGACGCGTGGGTGCCGGGGGCCGCGTGGGCCCCGGAAGCCGCATGGGCCCGGGGAGCCGCGTGGGTCCCGAGAGTCCGCGGCACCGCCACCGCTAGGAGGCCGGGGCGGCCGGGGCGGCCGGGGCCGCTTCCGGGCGGCGGTACATCCGGGTGGCGGTGATCTGCCCGTGGACCTGCTGCTCGCCGTCGGCCTCCGGGGTCGGCAGGCCGGGGCGCAGATGCTCCTCCACGCTGATGTACTTCAGCCCGGCCCGCAGGTCCGCGTCGTTCCGCAACCGGATGACCAGCGGGAACTCGGCCAGCGCGGTGGTGTCGAAGAGTCCGGTGGTGTAGAGCAGCTGCACGCCCAGCGCGTCGGCGACCGCCCGCTGAAGCTCCAGCAGATAGGTGGCGTTGGCGCGGCCGATGGGGTTGTCGAGGAACAGCGTGCCCGCGTGCCGCTGCTTGTCGCGGCCCCGGTCGTTGCTGCGCAGCGCCGCCATGGTGCAGTACAGCGCGATCGCCGCGGTGAGCAGCTGGCCGCCGGAGAACACGTCGCCCATCTGGCCGACGGGCACCCGCTCGGCCCGCAGCACCGCGTCCGGCTTGAGGATCTCCACCGCCACGCCGCGCGGCTGGAGGGCCGCCTGGACGCCGCGCAGCAGCAGGGTCATGCCGTCGCGACGCAGGTCGGAGTTCTTCTTCACGGCCGAGCGGGTCGCCTCGTCGATGACCTCGCCGAGGCGCTCGGTCAGCGTGGCCTGGTCCGGGTCCTCGAAGCGGATGCGGAGGAACTCCTGCCCGGACCACTCGCCGAGCCCCTCCGGCAGCCGGGACAGCCGCTGCGCGGAGCGCAGGGTGGCCAGGCAGGACTCGACCAGTCCGCGCAGCCGGTCGACGATGCTCTCGCGGTTGCGCTCCAGCTGGGCCAGCTCGTCGGTGAGCACCCGCAGCCGGGGCGCGAACGCCTCCGACCAGGCGCGCGCGTGGTCGGGCAGCGCGGCGGCGGGGAGTTCGCGGATCTGCTGCCGGGCGGGGGTGCGCACCTGCTCGAAGCGGGTGGAGTTGGCGTGCCGCACGAGCACGTCGCTCGCCTCCCGTACGGCCGCCTCCGCCTGGGACAGGTCGCCGGCGCAGCCGCGCAGCGAGCGCCGCGCCTCGGCGGCCGCCTGCCGGGCCTCGGCGAGCGAGCCGGTGTACGGCTCCGGCCGCTCCGCCGCCTCGTCCTCCTGCTGGTGGTCCCGGAGCAGGTCGCGCAGCATGGCCGCGGTCTCGTCGAAGCCGCCGGCCGCGTCCTCGGCCGCGTGGTGGGCGCGCTGCAGCTCGCCGTGGGCGGTGCGGGCGGCCTCCAAGGCGTCGGTACGGGCGGCGAGTGCGCCGTTGGCGGTGCGCAGCAGCTCCTTGGCGCGGTCGGCGTCGCCCGGAACCATGTCCTCGGGGAGCTCGGTGTGCGCCTCCTCGCCGTCGGCGGGGGCCAGCCGCTCGGCCTCGCCGCGCAGTCGACCCAGCTGCTCACTGGCGGTCGAGGCGCGCGACTCCAGCATGTGCACCAGCGACTCGGCGCGCGCGGCCGCCGCCTGCCGGGACGGCCCGTCGGCGCCGTCGGGGCCCTCCAGGAGCTGGGCGGCGCGGGTGCGGACCTTGTTGGTGAGCCGGTCCAACTCGGCCAGCGCGGCGCTCTCGTCGCTCTCCGCGCGGGCCTGCTCGGCGCGCAGGTCGGCGCCGACGCCGACCTTCTCGTACACCTGGGAGGCCGCGCGGTATGCCTCGCGCAGCGCCGGCAGCGAGGCGCTGGGACGCTTCGCCGGCTCCTCGCCGAGATCGTCCGGGGCACCGGCGATCTCGGCACGCTCGGCGCGCAGCGCGCGGGCGGTGCGGTGCGCGTCGTCGGCCGCGCGCTGGGCGGCGCGGCGGTCCTCGTCGGCCGCGCGGGCGCGGTCCACACAGGCCGCCGCCCGCTCCTCGTACTCGGCGGCATCGTCGGCGAGCTCGCGCAACCGCGTCTGCCAGGCGGCGCGCTCCCGCAGCCGGAAGGCGAGGCCGGCCAGAGCGTCGGCCGCGCGGCGGGCCCGCTGGGCGGCCTCCTGCCGTTCGTCGCGCACCCGCGCGGACTCGGCCGCGGCCTCGTCGGCCTCGACCCGGGCGGTACGCGCCACCGTCAGCCGCTGGTGGGCGGCGTCGGCGGCCGCACGGGCGGCCTCGGCGGTCGTGGCCAGTTCGGCGAGCCGGCCCGGCGGGCAGCCCTGCCGCCAGGAGGACAGCCGCGCGGCCAGCGCCCGGTCCCCGCCCAGCCGGGCGGCCAGCGCGCGGATCTCCTCGTCCCGGGCGGTGGCGCGGGCGCGCAGCGCGTGCCGCTCGTCGTCCGCCGCCCGCTCGTCGTGCATCGCCGGGTTCGGCGGCACCAGGAACACCCCGGAGTCCCCCGCCTCCGACCCCGGCACGGGCGCCAGCAGGGCCGCCGCCGTGCCCACCGCCACCGCCGACCGCGGCAGCAGCGACGCCCCGCCGAGCACCTCGCGGGCGCGCGCGTGGGTGTCCGGATCGGTGATGATCACACCGTCCACCAGCTCGGGGCGCGCGGCGAGCACCGCCGCGTGGTCGGCCGGGTCGACGGCCTGGGCGAGGTAACGCCAGCCGGGCAGCGCGGGGATGCCGTGCTCGCCCAGGTACTCCACGGCCGCCAGCACGTCGGCGCTCGGCGGCAGCAGCCCGCCGTCGCCCAGCGCCCCGAGGATCCGCGCGTCGTCCGCCGCGGCGGTGCGCAGCTCGAACAGCTGACGCTCCGCCGACGCCACGCTCTCGTCCAGCAGCTCCCGCAGCGCGTCGGCGTTGCGGTCCAACTCCTCGGCGGTCAGCGGCCCCTCCGCGCGGGGCGGGCCCGCCGGGCGCGGGTCGCGTGAGGCGGAGCCGGCGCGGTGTCCGCCGCTGGCCGCGGCTGCGGTGGCGCCGCCCGCGGGGGCGGCCTGGTCGGCTGCCGTGCCGCCCGCGGGCTCGGCGCCGTCGGCGTCGTCCGGGCAGGCCTCGCCCGGCAGGTCCTGGTCGGCCGGGTGCGTGGCGGAGGCGGTCACGCCGCCGGAAGTGGGCAAGCCCTCGGAGGCGGGCGAGCCGTCGGAGGCGGCGGTCCGCGGGCCGGTGGCCCCGGGGCCGGCCTCGACGGTCGTCGTGGGCTCCTCGCCCGAGCCCGCGTCCTCGACACGGGCGGTGACCTCACCGGGCGGGCGGGCCTCGGCGGGGAGGGCGGCACGCCCCCGAGAACGCTCGGCGGGCGCCTCCGTGAGCTCGGCGGGGGCCGCGTCGGCGGCGGCCCCGTCGACGCGGACGGTGATCCGTCCGCCGGGCCGGGACTCGGCGGCCTGGGGGCGCCGGGAGTCACCCGGCCGCCCCGCGCGGGGGCCCGGGAGCTCGACGGCGACCGGGGCCGCCGCCTGAGGCAGGCCCAACAGCTCGACCAGGCGCTGTTCGGCGCCCAGGGACTCGGCGGCGCGCCGCTCGGCCTCGTGGGCGGTCTCGGCGGCCTGGGCCGCGTCCACGGCGCGGGCCGCGGCGAGTTCGGCGCGGGAGTGCTCGGCCGCGGCCTCGCGGGCCTGCTCGGCACCGAGTCGGGCGGTCTCGCGGGCGCTGTCCCAGGCGGCGACGGCGGTCTTCTCCGCGTCGCTGGCGGCCAGGGCCGCCCGCGCGGGGTCGGCGTCGGGGGCGGAGTCGTCGAGCCAGCCCGCGCGGACCGCCTCCGCGGTCTCCTGGGCGACCTCGGCGAGCCGCTGGCGCAGGTGATCGGCCTCGCTGCGGGCGCGCTGGGCGTCGGTGGCGGCCTGGGTGGCGTCGCGGTGCGCGGCCTCGCCGGTCTGCTGGAGGACCGCGGAGCGCTCCTCCTCCTCGTTGGCGAGCCGCTCGCCGTCCGCTGCGGCGGCGTGCAGGGCGCGCACCAGGTCGGCGGCGGCCTCGGCACGGGCGGCGAGGGCGGGGGCGGCGTCGCGCTCGGCCTCGCGGATGGCGACGGCGACCCGCGCGGAGCGGTCGGCGGCGGCGCGGTGGCGCAGCACGGTCTCGGCGGCCTGCCAGGCGGAGTGCAGGGTGCGGGCGTCGTTGAGCTCGCGGCGCTGCGCGGCGGCGCCCTTCTCCGCCGCGGCCAGCGCCAGCGAGGCGTGGCGGTAGGCGATCTCGGCGGCGATCAGCGAGGCGCGGCCGCGGGACCGCTCGGCCTCGGTGACGGCGTCCGCGGCGGCGGCCACCTGCTCGGCCAACTCGACGGCGCGGCCGCGCTCCTCGGCGCCGCGGGCGGAGAGCCGGCGGGCCAGCGTGCGGGTGCGGCGCTCGGCTCCCGCGTGCACCCCGCGGGCCTCTTCGCGCTGGTCGGCGGCGGTCGCGATACGGGTCAGCAGGTCCAGCGAGCCGGCGGTGAAGTCGCGCTCGGCGGTCAGTTCGGCGCGCCGGCCGAGCTTGTGCGCGAAGCCGTGGACGAGGTCGGCGAGCCCGTCGGTGTCGCGGGTGTCGGTGACCGCGCGGAGCAGCAGGTCGGTGAAGTCGGAGTCGTTCTTGACCGCGAACAGGCCGGCGGCCTCGCCCTCGTCGGCGTTCATCTCACGCTGGTAGCGGAAGAGCTCCGGGTCCAGGCCCAGCTCGCCGAGGTGCTCGTTCCAGCGCTCGTGGATCTCGATCCAGACCACGTCCAGGTGCGGATACGCCTTGCTCGCCTCGGTGATGGCGTCGCGGAAGCCCTTCATGGTGCGGCGGCGGCCGCGGGCGGTGGAGGCGCCCTCGACGGCGGGGCGCACCGCGGCGGACTCGGCGACCGGCAGCGAGTCGAGGCTCAGCCCCGGGCCCGGCCGGAAGGAGTACCAGGCCTCGGCGAACTTCCGCGGGTCGTTCGAGACCTGTCGGCCGCGCCACTCGCTGACCTTGCCGACCACGACCGTCTCGCCGGTGACGGTGTGCTGCCACTCCAGGGCGACGTGCCCGCAGTCGTCGGCGAGGAGGAACTTGCGCAGCACGCCGGAGCTGGCGCCGCCCAGGGTGTTGCGGTGGCCCGGCAGCATCACCGAGAAGATCAGCTTGAGCAGCACGGACTTGCCGCCGCCGTTCTCCAGGAAGAGCACGCCGGCGGGGGCGGGGCGGCGCGGCGGGCCGACCGGCTCCTCCTCGAAGAACTCCGCCTGCGCGGGCGCCGGGCTGGGCACCGGCGCGCCGACTCCGCGAAGGTCCAGCACGGTGTCGGCGTAGCGCGCACCGGCGGGCCCGATGGAGTAGAGGCGGACCCGGGACAGCTCGTACATGGCGGCGGACTCTCGTTGTCGTGGTCGTAACGGGCAATCACTGAACGTGCGGTGTGCCGGGGCGCGGCCCGGCGGTGCCCGCGCGGAGTGCCCCGCGCGGGCACCGGCTCAGGAGTGGAAGGGCAGGCCGGCGTCGGCGACCAGGTCGAGGTCGTCGCTTTCGTCGGGCGGCAGCAGGGTGGCGCTGCCGTCGCCGACCGGCACCACTCCGAGCTCCAGGAGCTCCGCCATGGCGGCGCTGCCCGCCATGTCGCGGACCTGGAGCTGGTACCGCGCGGTGGTGCGGAAGGCGCCGCCGGCGTCGTCGCCGGTGCGCTGGAGGAAGCCGGAGTCGACGAGGAAGGCCACCGCCTTGCCGACGATGCCGGTGGTCGAACCGGCCAGCCGCCGGGCGTCCTTGGTGGCACCGGTGGCGCTGCGCCGCGCGTACACCCGCCAGGCCGCCTCCAGGCCGGGGGCGTCGGAGGCCGGGTCGGTGTTCTCGCCCTCCGCCTCGGCGCGCTCCTCCAGGCGGCGGCAGGCCTGGCGGACGAAGGCGTCCACGCCGTTGACCGTGATCCGGCCGATGTATCCGTCGTCGGCGAGGTCCTCGGGACGGGGGAAGGCCATGGCGGCGACCGCGAGGTGGGCCAGGCCGTGCAGGAAGCGGTCGGCGGAGTCGGCGGCGGTGCGACGCGCGTAGTCACCCATCCGTACGGCGAAGACGGAGTCCTCGGCGGCGGTGACGGCCATCCCCGCGCGGGTGGAGACCTCCAGCACCACGAGGCCCAGCCCGGCGGCGATCGCGTCGGCGAGGCGCGCGAAGGCCGGGTCGTCCCGGTGCCGGCGCAGCAGCTCGGCGTATTCGACATCCCGCGCGGGCAGCAGCTTCGGCTGGAGCCCGAAGGCGACCAGCCGCGCGGCGTCCGCCGCGTCCGCGGGGGTCACCGCGCTCGGCGCCGCGTGGTGCGCCTCCGCCGCACGGGGCGGCTGGGCCGGCTGTGCGGTGTCGTCGGCGTCGTACGGGTTCATGCGGGGAGCTCCTGGGGGCGGGCGAAGACAGGGGTTGCGGCCGGTGCGGCACCGTCGGCCCACGCCGTCCACGGGGCTCGGCGGCGCGATGGGACGGGATGGCCGCCCCGGCCGGAGGCCGCCGGGTGCGCGCGGTGTGTCCTGGTCAAGACGCCTCCGTGCGGTCGGCGGCCATGGCGGCCGCGTCCAGCAGGGCGGTGCCGACGATGAGGTCGGCGCCGCCGAACTCCGGGTCGTCGAGCTCGGTGCCGTCGTCGACGGCGAAGAGCAGCCGGGGCTCGCCCTGGCGGTAGGCGGTGCCGACCGGGGGGCTGGCGGCGTGCACGGCCAGCAGGGCGAGCAGGTAGGGCAGCTCCGGGTCGGTGCGCCGGGCCTCGGCCAGCAGCCCGGAGAGCCGGCGCGGGGCGTCGGGCGGCAGATCGAGCAGGTCCATGGCGGCGGCCAGCTGCTCCTCGCTGAACCGGCTGTCGTCGGGGGTGGCGATCAGGTCCGGCTCCGGCATCTCGGCGCCCAGGTGGGCGCGCTCGACCGGCGGGGTGAGCAGCAGGTCGACCAGGTCGCCGACGCGCACCGAGGCGGGGGTGCGCAGCCCGGTGCCGCGCGCGAAGAAGGCGTCGGTCACCCGGATCGCCTGCTCGACGGGGAGCGGCAGCACGGGGGCGACCAGCTGCCCGTACAGATCGAGGCCCGCGCGGGCGGCCGGGGCGGCGAACGCCTGCCGGTCCTGCTCCGCGCGGAACAGCGGTCCGGCCTCCAGCAGCCGGGACTGGAGCTGGGTGTGGCGCCGGATGCAGTCCTTGACGATGTCCACGAGCTCGGCGGCGCGCCGCTTGTTCTCGGGTCCCTCGGCCTCGTCCCGGGCCTTGCGGATGTTGGTCAGGATCGCGTTCTCGTGGCGGTAGCGGTCGGCGACGTGCTCCAGCGCCTCGGCGATCATGTCGGGCACGCCGCGCAGCCAGTCCACGGCGCGCACGTTGCGCCGGGTGGCGTCGAGCGTGCGGCGCAGCGTCTCCGAGTACTGCACCGTGCGGTAGCGGGCCTGCTCGGCGGCGAGCTGGGCGTCGGCGAGGCGGCCGCGGCTGATCAGCACCTCCAGCTTCACCTCGGCGGCGATCTGGGCGCTGGTGACGTCGGTGTCCAGCGCGCCGACCAGGACGTTGACGGCCTCGTCGGTGGTGCGCAGATAGACCCCGCCGCCCGGGCCGGGCACTTCCTCGATCAGCTTGAAGTCGTAGTCGCGGCGGACGTAACCGCCGTCGGCGTCGAAGGTGCCGTAGACCGCGCGGAAGCCGCGGTCCACGCTGCCGACGTTGATCAGGTTCTCCAGCACCCAGCGGGCGACCCGCTCGTGCTCGGCGGCGGGCCGCTCGGGCGTCTGGGCGGCGACCCGCGGCACCAGGCGGGTGACTATCTGCTCGTGGTCGGCGCCGGTGTCGAAGTCCATGTTCAGCGTGACCAGGTCGATGGCGGCCAGCGCGACCTCCGCCATCGCGTAGACCCCGAACTCACCCGCGAGGTTGGCCTTGCGCACGTCGAGGTCGTGCAGGGGCGCGGTGCACGCGAGCGCGCGCAGCCGACGCGCCAGGCCCTCGTCGGCGGCCGGGCCCGGGGCAGCACGGAACTGCCCGTTGAGCTGGGGCGCAGCGGCCCCCGGGGGTGCAGAAGTCACGTCGCACAGCGTAGGCGGTCGCACCGACAACGGACGAAACGGCACGGCTCCGCCGGGCGCCCCGCGGGTCAGTGTGTGGCGCCGCCCACAGCCCGGATGTCCGAGGTCCGGGCGACGGCGGCGGCCGTGATCGCCCGCAGGCCCTCGGCGACGGCCGCCACCGGAAGCGATGGCTCCGGTCGGTCGGTGACCTGGTCCGGAGCATACGGGACGTGGACGAAGCCGCCGCGCAGCGCCGGCCGCTCGGTGGCGATCAGATGCATCAGCCCGTAGAAGACGTGGTTGCAGACGAAGGTGCCGGCGGTCTGGGAGACGGCGGCGGGGAGCCCCGCCGCGCGGACGGCCGCGACGCACGCCTTCACCGGGAGGGCGGCGAAGTAGGCGGCCGGCCCGCCCGGCACGATCGGCCGGTCGATGGGCTGTGCGCCCGCGTTGTCGGGGATGCGGGCGTCGTCGAGATTGATGGCGACCCGCTCCACGGTGATGCCGGGACGCCCGCCGGCCTGCCCGACACACAGCACCACCAGCGGGTCCTCCGCCTCGACGGCCGCGACGAGCGTCTCCCGCGCCGCCCCGAAGACGCAGGGCAGCTCGACGGCGGCGAAGGAGACGCCGGGCAGCGGTCGTGCCGTCGCGGCGCGGACCGCCTCCCAGGAGGGGTTGGTCCGCTCGCCGTCGAAGGGTTCGAATCCGGTCAGCAGGACGCGGGTCATCTGCGGCTCCTCGGGGGCGTGGACCGCGCGGTCAGAAGGCGAACGCGGCCATGATCACGATGTTGCAGCCGAGCAGCGCCACCGCGGTGGGCAGCTGGGCCTTGATCGGGCCGTACTGGTCCTTCAGCTCCAGCAGGGCCGCCGGGACGATGTTGAAGTTGGCCGCCATGGGGGTCACGAGCGTGCCACAGAAGCCGGCCAGCATGCCGATCGCCAGCACCGCGGCGGGGGTGCCGTCGAAGTGCTCGACCAGCACGGGCCAGCCGACGGCGGCGGTCATCACGGGGAAGGCGGCGAAGGCGTTGCCCATGATCACGGTGAACAGCGCCATGCCCACGCAGTAGACGACGACGGCGATGTACAGCGAGTCGTCCGGGAGCACCTTGGTGGTGAGCTTGCCGACCTGGGTGCCCACTCCCGCGACGGAGAAGATCGAGCCGAGGGTGGCGAGCATCTGCGGGAGCAGCATCGCCCAGCCCATGGCCTCCAGCATGGAGCGGCCGGCGTGCACCGGGGTGCTGACGCGCCGTTCGCGCAGCATGACCATGCCGACCCCGAGGGCGACGACCGCTCCGATGCCGAGCCCCAGGATGGTCTCGCTCCCCTTCTGGAGGATCGGTTCGCCGCCGATCGACAGCTCCTTGACGCCGACGGCGCAGGCCATGGCGACGACCGGGATGGTGAGGGCGGGCACGAAGAGCCGGTTCCCCAGGCGGGCCGCGCTCGCGGCGCGCTGCCGCGGGGTGGTGGTGCGCACCTCGCCGCGCCCGGTGAAGCCGAAGCCGGCCAGAGCTGCCATGGCCAGTACGGCGACGCCGAGGGGTTCGGCCGGGGCCCGCTTCTCGGCGACCCAGCTGCTGTAGACGAAGCCGGCGCCCAGCAGCCCCCAGAAGGCCGCGGTGCCGTACCGCTTGGGGTTGGTGCGGTCGGCGGCCATCTGGGCCGCCATCACCAGGAAGATGGCTCCCACCAGCCAGAAGAACCACTCTGCCTTGATCACTTGATGACCTCCGGGGCGTCGTCGGCGGTGCGGACGGGGCCGGCATCGGCGGCCAGGAGCTCGCGCTCCAGCTGCCGGTCCAGCCGCAGCAGCCGGTAGCCGTGGACGGCCAGGGCGCAGACCGCGGTGGGGATCGCCCACAGGGCGAGGTGCAGGGGCTCCAGGTGGGTGTCGTACGTGGTGTTGACGAAGCCGGTGATCAGCAGGATCGAGCCGACCGCCAGGAAGACGTCCTCACCGAAGAAGAGTCCGACGTTGTCCGCGCTGGCGGAGAAGGACCTGATCTTCTCCCTGGCCTTGTCGGGCAGCGGCCCGAAGCGGCGCTCCGCGGCGCCCTCGGCCATGGGGGCGACCAGCGGACGCACGGTCTGCGCCGGGCCGCCGACGCTCACCAGGCCGACGGCCGCGGTGATCTGGCGCAGGGCGAGGTAGAGGGTGAGGAAGCGGCCGGTGGTGAGCTTGGCGAAGCGGGCGATGAGGGTGCGGGCCTGCTCCTGGAGGCCGTAGCGCTCCAACAGGCCGATGACGGGCAGGGTGATGGCGAAGATGGTCACCGCACGGCTCGACGCGAAGCCGTTGCCGAAGGCCGCGAGCACTTCGCGGGGCGACAGGCCGCCGAGCAGTCCGGTGGCGATACCCGCCACTCCCACCACCAACAGGGGATTGCGTCTCGTGGCGAAGCCGACGACGACCACGAGCACGCCGAGGAGAACGATCATGCGTCCGCCTTCCAGGCAGGACCTCACGGAGGGGTGAGGAGGCTGCGACGGAGGCTAGGCGATTGTTCAACGATCCGACAAGAGGTTGATCCGGGTTCTCTTTTCGGCGTCTCGGCGGCCACCACGCGGCGGCTCCCGCTCCCCGCGGAGCCGCCCCTACGGGGCGATACGCTCCGCGTACGCCCCCGACAACTGCCGCCGGGAGTCCTCCAGATAGGCGGCGAGCAGCCGCTCCGCCTCGGCCGCGTCACCCGCCTGGAGCGCCTCCAGGATCTGTCGGTTCCGGGTGAGATACGGCGCGTGGAAGCGACGCGGGTCGTCCATCACATGGAAGACCAGACGCAGTTCGGCGAGGACGCCGCGCATCAGCTCGTCGGTGCGCGCGCTGCCGGCCAGCGCCACCACCGCCTGGTGGAAGCGGATGTTGGCGGTGGACAGCTCCTGCCACTCCCGCGCCGCCGCGGCCCGCTCGCCCGCGACGACCGCCGCCTCCACCGCCTCCAGCGCGTACGGCGGCCGCCCCAGGCCGCGGACCGCCCCGCACTCCACGAGGAGGCGCACCCGGTAGATGTCGAGGATGTCCTCGACCGTGACGACCCGCACGAAGACCCCGCGGTTCAGCTGGTGCACCAGCAGCCGCTCGTGCGTGAGCAGCCGGAACGCCTCGCGCAGGGTGTTACGGGAGACGCCCAGCGCGCCCCCGATGCTGTCCTCGGACAGTCGGGTGCCGGGCGGGAAGAAGCCCTCCGCGATCCGGTCGCGCAGGATGTCGGCGACCCGCTCGGCGGTGCTGGTGCGGCCGAGCAGCGCCCGGTCGTCCGCGAGCCCCGACACCGCCACCGCCTCGGCCAGCCGCTGTTCGGTCCCGTTCGTCACGCTTTCTCCCTTTTCACCCGTCGCCGCTTTCACCTGTCGCCGCCGCGTTCCGCTCCGCGTCGAAGCGTCAATGCCCCGAAGCGTCGAAGTCCCGATGCGTCGATGCCCGAAGCAGGGGAAGTACAGCCGAGATATCAGACCGAAACAACATCCCTCTTGTCGGATCGTTCAACAATCTCTACGTTAGGCCGACATGACCACCATGGAAACGAGCACGGCCGCGCGCGGCGCAGACCTGGTGATCGACCTCAACGCCGACCTCGGCGAGGGCTTCGGCCGCTGGCGGTTGACCGACGACGACGCCCTGCTCTCCATCGTCTCCAGCGCCAACGTCGCCTGCGGCTTCCACGGCGGCGACCCCTCGACGATGCGGCGGGTCTGCGAGCTGGCCGCCGAGCGCGGCGTGGCCATCGGCGCGCAGGTCTCCTACCGCGACCTGGCCGGCTTCGGACGGCGCGCCATGGACGTGCCGCCGCGCGAGCTGGCCGACGAGATCGCGTACCAGATCGGCGCCCTGGAGGTGTTCGCCCGCGCCGCCGGATCGCGCGTGCGCTACGTCAAGCCGCACGGGGCGCTCTACAACCGCGCGGTCCACGACGAGGAGCAGGCCGCCGCCGTCGCCGAGGGCGTACGGCTGGCCGCCGCCGAGCCGCTGCCGGTGCTCGGGCTGCCCGGCTCCCGGCTGCACCACGCCGCCCGCGCCGCCGGGCTTCCGGTGGTCACCGAGGCCTTCGCCGACCGCGCGTACACCGCCGCCGCGACCCTCGTACCGCGCGGCACACCGGGCGCCGTGGTCAGCGACCCCGACACCGTGGTCTCGCGCGCCCTGGCGATCGCCCGCGACCGCGCGGTGGACTCGATCGAGGGCGACCGACTGTCGGTGAAGGTGCGGTCCCTGTGCCTGCACGGCGACACCCCCGGCGCCGCCGCCCTCGCGCGGCGCGTCCGGGACGAGCTGGCGACCGCGGGCGTTCGGGTGGAGGCGTTCGCGTGACCGGCGCGGCCCCCGGGCGCGGTACGCCGACGTCCACGGCCTCTGCCGTACGCGAGACCGCCGCCGTAGGCAAGGCCCGCGCGGCATGCGTGACCGTAGGCGACACCCCGGCCGCAGGCGACGCCCCCGCCGTAGACGACGCCCGCGCGGCATCCGAGGCCCCCGCCGTAGGCGACGCCCACGCGGTAGGAGAGGCCCGCGCGGCATGCGAGACCGTAGGCGACGCCCGCGCGGTCCGCGACGCCCGGCCGTCCGTGGGCGCCCGTACGGTGCCCGGCGGCCCGGGGGACCGCGCGACGAACGCGGAGGCGGTCGCATCCCCACCACCCCCGTGCGGTGCGCCGGAGATCCGGGTGCGCGGTCTGCCGGTCGGCGAGCACGCGCTGCTGCTGGAGGTGGAACCGGCCGAGGGGGCGGACGGCCCCGAGGCGGCCGAGGCGCTCCACGCCGAAGTGCTGCGCCGCGCGGAGGCGCGTGAACTGCCGCCCGTGCGTGTCGTCGTCCCAGCGGCGCGCACCGTGCTGCTCGACGGGGTCGCGGAGCCGGCCCGGCTCGCCGCCGAGGTGGCCGAGTGGCGGGTCCCGCCGCTCGCCCGCGACCACGGCCCCACTCTGGAGATCCCGGTCCGCTACGACGGCCCGGACCTGGCCGACGTCGCCGCGGTGTGGGGGGTGGCGCCCGAGGAGGTGGCACGGATCCACGCGGCCACCGAATTCCGGGTCGCCTTCTGTGGCTTCGCGCCGGGCTTCGGATACCTCACCGGCCTCCCGCGCGAGCTCCATGTGCCGCGCCGGGCCACGCCCAGGACCCGGGTGCCGGCCGGCTCGGTCGCCCTGGCCGGCCCGTACACCGGTGTCTATCCGCGCTCGTCCCCCGGCGGCTGGCAACTGATCGGCACCACGGACGCGGTGCTGTGGGACACCGCGCGGACCCCTGCGGCCCTCCTCTCCCCCGGCACCCGCGTGCGCTTCGTGCCGCGCGGGGACGCCGATGTCCCCAGGAACGCCGAAGGTCGCGAGGACGCCGAAGCCCCCGAGGACACCGAAGGCCGCGAGGCCACCGGAGACCCGGAGGAGGCGGCCGACGCCGCGCGGGGCCTCGGGACGGAGCCGCGGAGGACCCGGAAGGGAGCGCGGGCGAAGTGACGGACAGCGCCTTCGCGGTGGTGCGGGCGGGTGCCCTGACCACCGTCCAGGACCTGGGCCGGGCCGGCCACGCGCACCTGGGCGTGCCGCGTTCCGGCGCGCTCGACCTGCCCGCGCACCGGCTGGCCAACCGGCTGGTCGGAAACTGCGAGCGGGCCGCCACCCTGGAGACCACGCTGACCGGCTGTGCGCTACGGGTGCGCCGCGCGGTCACGGCGGCCGTCACCGGCGCCGCCTGCGCGGTCACCGTCGACGGCCGCCCCGCGCCGTGGGGCGCGGCGTTCCGGGTGCCCGCCGGCGCGGTGCTGGAGGCGGGCCCGGCCATCCACGGGGTGCGCGGCTATCTCGCGTTCGACGGCGGGATCGACGTGGAACCGGTGCTGGGCAGCCGCGCCACCGATCTGCTCTCCGGTCTGGGGCCCGCTCCCCTGGCCGACGGCGCCGTACTGCGGCTCGGCGCCGCCCACGGCCCGCCGCCGGCGGTGGACGCGGCCGCCGGCGCCGGACCGGCGCCGGAGCTGGTGCTCCCGGTGCTCCTCGGGCCGCGCGACGACTGGTTCACCGCGCGGGGCCTGCGCACCCTGGCGACCGGGGACTTCCGCGTCTCGGCGGCCAGCAACCGCATCGGGCTGCGCACCGAGGGACCGGCGCTGGAGCGTGCCCGGGACGGGGAGCTGCCCAGCGAGGGCATGGTGCTGGGCGCGCTCCAGGTGCCACCCGACGGCCGCCCGGTGCTGTTCCTCGCCGACCATCCGACGACCGGTGGCTACCCGGTGGTCGGTGTCGTCCCCGAGCCCTGGCTCGCGGCCGCGGCGCAGGCGGTGCCCGGCACCCCGCTCCGTTTCGTCCCGCGTCGCCCAGGTGGCCGATGAGCCGGTCACCCGGGGGCCGCTGAGCCGGTCGTCCGGGGGCCGCTGAGCCGGTCGTCCGGAGGGCCGCTGAGCCGTCGTCCGGGCGGCGCGGGACAGGTCCCAGCGGGGGCGGCGGCCATCCGAGGTGCCCGTCCAGGCAATGTCCGAGGTGCCCGTCCAGCCGCGCGCACGGGTCCCGCAGCGCCTTGTCGGACGCTTGTCGGGCGCCGGCGTGGCCGCGGTCGGCGGCCTGGCGCGGGCAGCGCTCGGCTTCGGTGCGGCGGCCGCGGTCCATGTGCGGGCTACGAGGGCGACGGCCGCGGACACGTCGCCCCGCGCGGCGGCAGCGCGGACGTACGGCGACCCGCGCGCGGCCCCGGAACGGACGTACGGCCACCCGCAGCCCCGGAACGGACGTACGGCCACCCGCGCGGCGGCGGTGCGCGGGTATCGGCTGCCGCACGGCCCGGTCGGAGCCCCGCGCGGCCGGATCCGAGCCGGAGCCCAACGGCTGGACCCGGCTCGGAAAACCGGCCCGGGCCGGAGCCCTGCCTGCCCGGATCCGGCCCGGAGCACACCCCCGGCCGGGCCCGGGTGGGAAAGCCGGCCCGCCCGGATCGGAACGCCGCTCGCCCCGGGTCAGAGCGGCGGTGGGCCGTAGCCACCGCCGCCCGGGGTGCGGATGACCAGGACGTCGCCCGCGGCGCACTCCGCCGCGGCGCGGCCGGCCAGACTCTCGATGGTGCCGTCGGCCCGCTCGATGCCGTTGGCGCCCAGCTCGCCGGGGCAGCCACCCGCCATGCCGTACGGCGGCACCCGGCGGTGGCCGGTCAGCAGCGCGACCGTCATGGGCTCCAGGAAGCGGATGCGCCGGGTGACGCCGCAGCCGCCGTGCCAGCGGCCGCGGCCGCCGCTGCCCGCGCGGATCGCGAAGTCCGCCACCCTCACCGGATAGCGCCACTCCAGCACCTCGGGGTCGGTCAGCCGCGAGTTGGTCATATGGGTCTGTACGGCGTCCGCGCCGTCGAAGCCCTCGCCCGCCCCGGACCCGCTGGCCACGGTCTCGTAGTACTGCACGCGGTCGTTGCCGAAGGTGACGTTGTTCATGGTGCCGGACCCCTCGGCCTGGATGCCGAGCGCCGCGTAGAGCGCGCCGGTGACCGCCTGGGAGGTCTCGACGTTGCCGGCGACGGTGGCGGCGGGGTAGGCGGGCGCGAGCATCGAGCCCTCGGGGACGCGGATCTCCAGCGGCTTCAGGCAGCCGCTGTTGAGGGGGATGTCCTCCGCGATCAGAGTGCGGAAGACGTAGAGCACCGCCGCCATGACCACGGAGGAGGGCGCGTTGGCGTTGCCCTCCTGCTGCGCGGAGGTGCCGGCGAAGTCCAGTACCGCAGACCGCGCGGCGGGGTCCACGCGCAGGGCGACCTGGATGACCGCGCCGTCGTCGGTCTCGTAGCGGTACGAGCCGTCGCGCAACGCCGTGATGACACGACGCACGGACTCCTCGGCGTTGTCCTGGACGTGCCGCATATAGGCGTGCACCACGTCCAGGCCGAACTGTTCGACCATGCGGTGCAGTTCGCGGATGCCCTTCTCGTTCGCGGCGATCTGGGCCCGCAGGTCGGCCAGGTTGGCGTCGGGCGCGCGGGAGGGGTACGGGCCCGCGGTGAGCAGGGCGCGGGTCTCCTCCTCGCGCAGCCTGCCGTCCCGCACCAGCAGCCAGTTGTCGAAGAGCACGCCTTCCTCCTCGATGGTGCGGCTGAAGGCGGGCATGGAGCCGGGGGTGACGCCGCCGATCTCGGCGTGGTGCCCGCGCGAGGCGACGAGGAACAACAGTCGGTCGCCGCCGTCGTCCTCGGCGTCGTCGAAGACGGGGGTGACGACGGTGACGTCGGGCAGGTGGGTGCCGCCGTGGTAGGGGTCGTTGATGGCGTACACGTCGCCCGGCCGCATGGCGTCCCGGTTGCGGCGCAGCACCTCTTTGATGGACTCCCCCATCGAGCCCAGGTGCACGGGGATGTGGGGGGCGTTGGCGATCAGGTTGCCGTCCGCGTCGAAGAGGGCGCAGGAGAAGTCAAGGCGTTCCTTGATGTTGACGGAGTGGGCGGTGTTCTCCAGCCGCACGCCCATCTGCTCGGCGATGGCCATGAAGAGGCTGTTGAAGACCTCCAGCAGCACCGGGTCGACATCGGTGCCGACCGCCGTGGTGCGCGGCCGGGGGCGCGCCCGCGCGAGCAGCAGATGGCCCCGGTCGCCTACGGTGGCCCGCCAGCCCGGGTCGACGACGGTGGTGGCGTTCTCCTCCGCGATGATCGCGGGTCCGGTGACGGTGTCACCGGGGCGCAGCGCGGAGCGCTCGTGGAGCAGGGTCTCCTGCCAGCGAGACTCGCTGAACATGCGGACGCCCCCGGCGGGGCGCGGCTGCCCCTCGCGCGGCGGCAGGTCGACGGCGTAGCCCTCGGCGTCGGAGGCCGCGCCGACGGCCTCGACCGAGACCGCCTCGGCGACCAGCGGCTTGTCCATGGTGAAGGCGTAGCGGGCGCGGTGCGCGCGGACGAACTCCTCGCCCATGGCGGTGGCGTCGGCCAGCGCCACGGGGATGGCGGAGTCGGTGCCGGCGTAGCGCAGGTGGACCCGCGCGGCGGTGCTGATCGACTCCTCGGGGACGCCGTCGGCGAGCAGCTCCGCGCGGGTGCGCTCGGCGAGTCCGGTGCAGACCTCGCGCACGCGCGGAAGGGCCTCCGCGTCGCCCAGTTCGGCCTCCACGGCCTGCTCGCGCATGGCGGTGGCGTCGGCGACCCCGATGCCGTACGCGGAGAGCACACCGGCGAGCGGCGGCACGATGACGGTGTCGACCCCGAGCGCGTCGGCGACCGCGCAGGCGTGCTGACCGCCGGCACCGCCGAAGCTGGTGAGGGCGTAGCGGGTGATGTCGTGGCCGCGCTGCACGGAGATCTTCTTGACGGCGTTGGCCATGTTGAGCACGGCGATGTCGAGGAAGCCGGCGGCCACCTCCTCGGGCCCGCGGCGGTCGCCGGTGGCGGCCGTGATCTCGTCGGCGAGTCGGGCGAAGCGGTCCTGGACGGTGTCGGCGTCCAGCGGCTGGTCGCCGTCCGGCCCGAAGACGGCGGGGAAGTGGGCGGGCTGGATCCGCCCGAGCATCACATTGGCGTCGGTCAGGGTGAGCGGACCGCCGCGCCGGTAGCAGGCGGGGCCGGGGTCGGCGCCGGCCGAGTCGGGTCCCACGCGGTAGCGACGGCCGTCGAAGTGGAGCACCGATCCGCCGCCCGCCGCGACGGTGTGGATGTTCATCATGGGGGCGCGCATCCGCACGCCCGCGACCTCGGTGCCGAAGACCCGCTCGAACTCGCCCGCGTAGTGCGCGACGTCGGTGGAGGTGCCGCCCATGTCGAAGCCGATCACCCGGTCGTGTCCGGCCTCCCCGGAGGACCGGGCCATGCCGACGACGCCGCCGGCCGGCCCGGACAGCACCGCGTCCTTGCCGCGGAAGTGCGCGGCCTCCCGCAGCCCGCCGTTGGACTGCATGAACATCAGCCGGATGCCGGGCAGTTCGGCCGCCACGTCCTCGACGTAGCGGCGCAGGATGGGCGAGAGGTAGGCGTCCACGACGGTGGTGTCCCCGCGCGGTACGAGCTTCATCAGCGGGCTGACCTCGTGGGAGCAGCTCACCTGGGTGAACCCGGCCTCACGGGCGGCCGCTCCGACCGCTCGTTCGTGCGCGGCGTGCCGATAGCCGTGCAGCAGCACCACCGCCGCGCTGCGGAACCCGTCGTCGTGGGCCCTGCGCAGGTCCCGGGCGACCGCGTCCAGGTCCAGCGGCCGTACGACGCCGCCGTGGGCGTCCACTCGCTCCGGCACCTCGATCACCCGGTCGTACAGCGCCTCGGGCAGCAGGATCCGCCGGTCGAACAGGCGCGGCCGGTTCTGGTACGCGATGCGCAGCGCGTCCCGGAAGCCCTCGGTGATGACGAGCACGGTGGGGGTTCCCTTGCGCTCCAGCAGGGCGTTGGTGGCCACCGTGGTGCCCATCTTGACCACGGCCACGCGATCGGCCGGCACGGGTTCGTCGGGGCCGAGGCCCAGGGTCCGGCGGATGCCGGCGACGGCCGCGTCCCGGTAGCGCTCGGGATGGTGCGACAGCAGCTTCCGGGTGACGAGCCGTCCGTCCGGCCGGCGCCCCACCACATCGGTGAAGGTGCCGCCGCGATCGATCCAGAACTCCCAGCGCTCCGTTGTCACCTCGCCATTGTCGCAGCGGAATGTCCAGATATGGGATGACGGCGGCGGGCGGCGGTGCGGGGACCGGCGGGGCGAGGGTGTCGGGGATCGGGCCGCGGGACCCGGGCGACGCGGGCGACGCGGGTGAGGCGGGCGACGCGGGTGAGGCGACGGCACGCCGACGGCGGACGCCGGCCCGACCCTGAGCCACGGCGGACGCCGACCCGGCCCTGAGGTACGACGGACGCCGACCCGGCCCTGAGGTACGACGGGACGCCGACCCGGCCCTGAGCCACAGCGGACGCCGACTCGGCCCTGAGGTACGACGGGACGCCGACCCTTCCGCCGGCACGCCTCTACGCCGCGACGGGGTCAGCCCTCCGCGGCCGTGGCGTGGGCCCCGGCTCGCCGGGGCCCCGGGAGGCCCGGGGCGGGCCGGGCGACGGTGAGGTCGTACGAGCGGGCGCGCTCCACGGCCGCGAGAGCCTCCTCCGTCGCGCGCAGGACCCGGTCGTCGAGGAGGTGATCGGTGCGCAGCAGGCGGTGGCGGGCCTCCGCGACGGCGAGGGAGAGCAGCCCCGGCAGCAGGTCGACGCAGCGGTCGAGGACCCAGCGGGTGCCACGGGTGGCCAGCCACCAGGCGCTGGCCGCCGGACTGGGCGCCGGCCTTTCGGGCGTCAGGGACGGGGCCGGCCCGGTGGCCAGCCCGCGGGCGGCGAGGGCGGCGTGGAACTCCCGCGCGAGCAGCCGGTGACCGAGCTCGCTCGGGTGCAGCCGATCCACGCTCCACACCGCGCGGTCCGCCACCCATGGGAAGCGGGCCACGTGCACATGCACCGCGCCGTGCGCGGCGGACAGCGCGTGCACCACGGTGTTCACCGCCGCCATCCGCCGGCCCAGCGGACGGGCGAGCGGGGCGGGCAGCCCGAGTATCCGGCCCGGGTCGGGCAGACACGCGGTGAGCACCACGCTGCCGTCCGCGCGGAGCGAGCCGATCGTCCGGTCCAGGGACTCGGCCACCCGCCGGATGTCGAAGGCCGCGCGTAACGTGTCGTTGCCGCCCACCACCACCGACGCCAGATCCGGCCGCAGCCGGCGCGCCGCGGCCAGCTGCGGACCTGCCACGTCGGCGGCGAGCGCACCGCTCCGGGACAGGTTGACCAGCTCCACCGCGGACGGCGGCCCGGCCAGCCCCTCGGTCAGCAGCGCCGCCCATCCGCGCCAACCGCCCCCGGCCGCCGGATCACCGAGCCCCTCGGTGAGGGAGTCTCCCAGCGCCGCATACCGCAGCGCCGGTGGATCGCCGACGCAGGCCACTCCGCGCGGGGGCGCGTCGACCACGACGGGACGCGCGTTCATCTCGCGTCCTCCATGGTCGGTCGTCGCTTCGCCGCCGCGCCCCGCGCGGTCCGCGTCACCGGGAGCGGCGTGGCCGGAGGAGCCGTGGCACCCGGGACTTCTGGCACCGCCGGGAACTTCGGGACCGTGGGGACCTCTGGCACCGCCGGGAACTTCGGGACGGTGGGGACCTCCGGCACCGCCGGGGCCTTTGGGGCCTCTGGGGCGAGCACAGGGGGCGTGCCTCGCGTCGTCGGTCCACGTCCGACGCCGGAGGCGGGAGCCGCGGGCTCGCCGCCACGGCCGTCGTCGACGGCTATGAGCCGGGCACCGCGCGGGGCGGCTGCGGCACTCTCCACGCCCGCGTCGCTCCCTTCCCGCACCCCTGCCACGGACTCCCCGGACGCCCCGGACGCCCCGGCCTTCGCGGTCACCACGCCCGCCGAGTCCCGCCCGTACGCGGGGCCCGCGTCACCCGCGTCACCCACGGCATCCGCGGCATCCGCGAGGCACGCGGCGGGCGGCGGGGCCGGGGCGCCCCCATGGACAGGCGGGGCGTCGTGGGCGTCGAGGAAGGCCGCGACCGCCTCGGGCCAGCCGAAGCGTTCGGCGCGGCCGCGGGCGGCGCGCCGACGTTCGGTGGCGGGACGGGCCAGAAGGCGTTCGACGGCGTCGGCGAAGGCGTGGCCGTCGTCGGAGGCGATCTCACCCGCCGGGCCCACGACGTCGGGGAGGGCGGACAGGGCGCTGACGACCACGGGGGTGCCACAGGCCAGGGCCTCCAGGGCGGCCAGGCCAAAGGTTTCCGCGGGGCCCGGAGCGAGAACGACGTCCGCGCTGGCCTGGAGCTCGGCGAGGGCGCCCCGGTCGGCGAGGTGACCGAGGAACCGCACCGGCAGGTGTTCCGCGCGGGCTCGCGCCTCGAGCCGGGCGCGGAGCGGCCCATCACCCGCGACCACCAGGAAGGGGTCGAGCCCTCGCCGAACCAGCTCGGCGAGCGAGTCCAGGGCGCGTCCCGGCCGCTTCTCCGGAGACAGGCGCGAGCACATGGCGAGGAGCACCGACGCTCCCCGCGCGTGCCGGGCGCGCAGGAGCGCACTGGTGCGCGCCGGGTGGAAATGGTCGAGGTCGACGCCCAGTGGGGCGCGTACGACATTGCGCGCGCCGATCCGATCGAACTCCCGCTCGGCCCACGCCGTGGTGCACACGATCCGCGAATACGCCAGCGAGGTGCGGGTGTTGAGCCGGTCGGCGACGCGCCGGGCCGCCGCTTCCGGTACCCCCCAGGTGCGCAGCACCGCGTCGGCGCTCTCGTGCGACACCATCACCGCCGGGACGCGGGCCCGTCTGGCCCACTCCCCCGTCCACCGCAGGGTGGTGCGGTCGGACACCTCCAGCCGATCGGGAGCGAGCGACTCCAACAGCCGGGCCAGCCGCCGTCGATCGGTCAGCACGCGATACCCGCCGGTGCCGGGGATCACGGGGCCGGGGACCGTGATCACCCGGCCCTGGGCGGTGTAGCCGTCGGAAGAGCGCTCGCCCGGCACGATCAGCACGGGCTCGTGGCCGGCCGCCCGGTAGCCCGCGCCCAGCTCGCGCAGGGCCGTGCGGAGGCCGCCGGAGGCAGGGCTGACGAAGTTGGCCAGCCGCACGATGCGCAGCGGCCGCGCCGATCGGCGACCGTCACCGCGCACGTCCGCCCTGGGCGCGCCACTGTCACCGCGCCCCTCCGCGCGGGGCGCCGCGCCGTCGACACCGCGCACGACCGCGCGGGACGGGCCTTCGCCACCGCCCACGTCCACGCGGGGCGCGTCACCGTCACCGCGCACGACCGCGCGGGGCGCGCCGTCGAGAGCGGGCAGGCTCGGGACGCTCCCGCTGCCGCCGCCCGGCGCACCACCCGGCACTCCGCCGACACCGAGACCGACACCGACACCGAGACCGACTTCACGAGAGGGCACGCGCCCACCGCCGGCCCGCGTGCTCATGCCGCCACCGCCGTGCGCGACGCCAGTACCTCGGCCAGGTGGTCGATCAGTTGGTCGCCCACCGCGCGCCAGGTGCGGCCGGCGACCGCCGCCCGGCCCTGATGGGCCAGTCGCACGCGCAGCGCCGGGTCGGCCGCGAGCACCGACACCGCCTCGCGCAACGCGACGGCGTCACCCGGCGGCACGAGCAGGCCGGTCCGCCCGTGGTCGACCAGGTCCAGCGGGCCGCCCACCGCCGGGGCGACCACGGGCACGCCGCTGGCCTGCGCCTCCTGGACGGTCTGGCAGAAGGTCTCCTGCGCCCCGGTGTGCGCGAAGACATCCAGTGAGGCGAAGACACGGGCCAGCTCCCCACCGGTGCGACGACCCAGGAAGCGCGCGCGGGGCATCGCGGCGCGCAGCGCGGGCTCGTCGGGCCCATCCCCGACGATCACCACCCGTACGCCCGGCAGCTCGCTCACCGGGGCGAGCAGGTGCACGCTCTTCTCCGGCGCGAGCCTGCCGACGTAGCCGACGAGCAGCTCGCCGCCCGGCGCCAGGCCGCGGCGCAGCCCGAGGTCGCGACGGAGCGGGTGGAACCGCACGCTGTCCACCCCGCGCGGCCACAGCGCCACGCGCGGCACGCCGTGTTCCTCCAGGTCGCGGGCGGCCGCGGTGGACGGCGCGAGAGTGCGATCGGCCGCGGTGTGCACCGCGCGTATCCGCCGCCAGGCCGCGGCCTCGCCGGCACCGAGGTACGTACGGGCGTAGCCGCCCAGGTCGGTCTGGTAGACGGCGACGGCGGGCAGCCGCAGCCGCAGGGCCGCGCTCATCCCGCGCGCGCCGAGGACGAAGGGGCTGGCCAGGTGGACGATCTCGGTGCCGTGCGCCGTGAGCGCGGTGGCCAGCCGGCGGCTGGGGAGGGCCACGCGCACCTGGGGGTAGCCGGGAAGTGGAAGGGACGGGATGCGGACGACGGGGAAGTCGTGGGCGACGTCGGCGTCGGTCGGCGCGTCCTGGGGGCCGGCCGGGGCGATGACGAGGGGGTGGTGGCCGCGCCGGTGCAGGTGCCGGGCGGTCTGCAACGCGCAGTGGGCCACCCCGTTGACGTCGGGAGGGAAGGATTCGGTCACGATGGCGACACGCATACCCGTGTTCTCGGCGTACCAGGGATAGCCCCGGCGGCGGGGAGCTTGCGCGGCGTGAAACGTCCCATGAGCGTTCGGCGCCCGCCCGGCGGGCACGCTACGGGTAACGCCCCCGGGCGCACGCGAGCGGTTTCCCCGCCGTACGCGGGTAAGGCCCCGCGGACGAAAGGCGACGCCCGGGCACCCGCCCATCGGGGCCGGTCGGCGACCGCCTCAGCGCAACGCCTCGATCAGCGCCGCCGCCCAACCGAAGCTTCTCCGGTCTCGGGCCTCGGGCCTGCGGTCTCCGGCCTCTGGACCCCGAGCCTCGGGTCTCCGGCACCCGCGAATGGATCCCCCGGGAATTGGATCCCCCGGTCTCGGATATCGGGTCTCGGACACCGGCCCTCGGATCCACTGCTTGCGGGCTGACGTCTCGACCCCGCAGCTCAGGACTCGGTGCTCGGGCCTCGGCGCTCGGGCCTCGGATCCACAGCCTCGGGCTGCGTCCCCGGTCTCACGGCTCAGGGCTCGGGGCTGGGGCCTCGGGCCTCGACGCTCGGGCCTCGGGTCAGACCGACGTGGTGTCGGGGCCGAAGCGGCTGCGGACCGCGGTCTGGACCTCGGCCTCCTCGGCCGGGTCGGTGGCCAGCCGGCGGAGCTGGGTGACCACGCGGTCGTCGGCGGTGGCGGCATGGCGGGCGGCGAGTTCGCGGGTGCTCTCCTCGCAGTCCCACAGGCACTCGACGGCGAAGCCGGCGGCGAAGGAGGGATCGGTGGCGGCCAGCGCGTGGGCGGCGCGGCCGCGCAGATGGGAGGAGGAGGTCTCGCGGTAGATGTGCCGCAGCACGGGAGCGGCGCAGCCGATGGCGAGGCGGCCGGCGCCGTCGACGAGCGGCCACAGCGCGCGGGCGTCGGGGCCCTCGGCGCGCACGGTCCGGCGCAGTGCGGCGAGCACGAGGCCCGCGTCGTACTGTCCGCCGCGGCAGGCGAGCATCTCCGCGGCCGCCTCGCCGAGGGCGTCCGGCCGGGGCGCCCAGACACGGGCCCGGTCCAGGGCCGCGACGCTGCGCATCCGGGAGAAGGCGGCGAGGGCGGCCTCGGCGACCAGTGGCGAGGTCGGGCCGATGACCAGCGACGACACATCGAGGGCGAGGTCGTCGCCCCGCTGTCGCAGGGGCTCGGCGGCCGACTCCGGCGCGGAGCCGGGGACGACGGTGCGGGCGGGCCGCACGGGGACGAAGCCGGTGACGGCGGCCTCGATCAGGTCGAGGACCTCGGGGTCGCCGGTCTCCGCCAGGTGGCGCAGGGCTGCCGCGCGGGCGGCGTCCGGGGCGCCCGCGGCGGCGGCGAGCAGTTCGGGGCGGTCCTCGGGGCCGGCGACGGCGGCCAGGCAGCGCGCCGCGGCGTCGTGTCGGCGCGCGCCGGGGAGCGCGTCGAGCGCGTCCTGCTCCCCTTGGGCCCACCGCAGCACGTCGCGAACGCTCCAGCCCGGGCGTGGGCCGGTGGGCCGCAGCTGGCGCTGCCAGCGGTCGAAGGCGCCGCGCTCCTGGGCGGCGCGCACCCGGGCACCGAGCCGCGGATCGTCCGCCCACAGCCGCCAGGGCCGGGGCTCGTACGCGCCGCGCACCGCGGCGGCGAGCTCGGCGTCGCCCTCGGGTGAGGCGGGGAACCGGCCCAGGATCGCCGGGGCGAGACCGCGCAGCCCGCCGTCGTCGTCGCGGAGCGCCAGCTCGTCCAGCGCCCAGGTCCAGTTGGTCCCGGAGGCCGCGTAGCGGCGGAGCAGCAGCAGGGCGTCGTCCCGCCCGTAGGAGGCGAGGTGTCCGAGGACGGACAGGGCCAGGCCGGTGCGTTCCTCCGCGTCGTCCAGGAGATCGTCGGGGTGAAAAAGGTGCTGTTCGATTTCGCCGAGGTCACATTGGAGATCCAGGCAGAGGCGCGCGTAGTAGAGCGAGCGGTTCTCGACCTGCCAGTCGCGGCGAGGATCACGCAGCACACAGTGGTGCAGTGCCGCGAGCGCCTCGGCCCGCGGCGCCGCGAGGGCGTGCAGGGTCCCGTCGCCACGGCCTCTCTGCAGGAGGCCGAGCAGCGTGCCGCTGGGCGCTATGTCTGGATCGAACATGAGGTCAGCATCCGGTGCGGGGTATTGGGGTGGCAACGGGATTTCCGTCGACCGCCATTCTTGCCGGTGTCCGGCCGTGGTATGCCCGATGAACGGCATGGCTGCGGTTTTCCCGAGGCGCCGCAGCCTACCGGAAGGGGCCGCTCCGCAGGTGCGTGACCGATATGCCAAAAAGAGGCCGATGGCATATGCCAGAAGCACCACCGTATCGGGTATTGCGGAATCCCTTACGTGATGTCGCAGCCTGTGCAACAGTCGTAACCGGTCCTGTCCCATCGGACCAGCCGGCGCCGCGCCTGTATCGGAGTACGTCATGCCGTCCCCTCGATCTGCGGACCATCCCGCCGCCCAGCCCCCGGAACGGGGCAGGGTCGACGCGCTCATCTCGCAGACTCGGCGGCTGCGCGGAGGCGTCGACGCCGTCCGCCGCTCCACCGCGACCATGGGCGTCGACCGCATGGACGACCCGCGGCTGCGCTGGCAGCGGGCCCTGTGTGACCTCGCGGTGCACCACCTCGACGACCTGGGTCGGCACCTCGGGCAGTTACGCGAAGGGCTCCCGACGGAGCTGACCGAGGATGGGTCGGACGCCGAACCGGGCCGGGACGGAGCCTGGGATCTCACGGCGCCGACGGCCGAGCCGGACCGGCTCGCGGAGCCGGGCGCGCCGCTCGGCCGGGTCGGCAGCGCCGAGTGGAACTTCCTCACCGACGAGGTGGCCTGGTCCGAGGAGCTGTGCCGGATGTTCGGCCGCTCCCCCGAGGAGGGCGGACTCACCCTCGACGAGCTCCCCAGCTCGCTGCACCCCGACGACCAGCCCCTCCTCACCGACCTGGTCACCGGCTGCCTGGTGGACGGCAAGCCCATCGACGGCGAGTTCCGGATCGTGCGCCCCGACGGGCTGGTGCGCATGGTGCACATGGTGGGCGAGCCCGTGCTCGACGCCGACGACTGCACCGCCTCCATGTGGGCCGTGCTGCGGGACGTCAGCGAACTGCGCCGAAGCCAGCGGGCGTTGCGCGAGACCCGTGACTCGCTGCAGCGCCAGCGGCACATCGTGCGCACCGAGCACCGGCTTGCGGTCGAGCTGCAGGAGGCCGTGCTCCCGCCGTGGCGCGGCTCCCTGCGGTTCCCGCACGGCGACGCCCCCGCGCTGGATCTCGCCGCCCACTACCTCCCGTCCGCCACCGGCGCCCTGATCGGCGGCGACTGGTATGACGCGCTGCACCTGGCCGACGGGCGGACCCTGCTCTCCGTCGGCGACCTCACCGGCCATGGCGTGGCCGCGACGACCGGCATGGCGATGCTGCTGGGGGCGCTGCGCGGGATGGCGATGGCCGGCGTCGAACCGGGCGCCCTGATGGGCCACCTCAACCGGCTGCTGGACTCCTCCCAGCCCGCCCTCGGCAGCGCCCTCTGCGGGGCCTACGAGGCGACGACGCGCACCTTCACCTGGGCCCAGGCGGGACACCCCGCCCCGCTGCTCTTCCGCGGCGGGACGGGGCGCGCCCTACAGCCACCGGAGGGCGTGCTGCTCGGTGCCACCTCCGGTGCCGTCTACGCCCAGACCAGCGAGCAGCTGGAACCGGGCGACCTGCTGGTGCTGCGCACCGACGGGCTCACACCCCACGGTGCGGATCGGGACGCGGACGCGGGCACCGAGCGGCTGCTGGAGCTCGCGCCACGGCTCACCGCGGCACGGAGTGCCCAGGAGTGCGTCCGCGCGGTGGCGGAGGCGTTCGCCGACAAGCAGCGCGAGGACGACGCATGTGTGTTGATCGCCAGGGTGACCTCGTAGCCGTCACCTCGTCATAGCGGTCACCTCGTAGGAGCGGTCACCTCATAGCCGTCACCTCATAGCGAGCACCGCGGACCGTCGTGACCCCGTGCCGGGGACATGGTGGCCGTGGACATGGTGACCCCGCGACCGTCACCCGAGCCGTCACCCAAGCCGGGACCGATCCCGTACACCGTGATGGATCTCGTACACGTTGACGGATCCCGTCACCGTGGCTGCTGCCATGACGTCCCGGACTCATACGGCGTGGTTGGTCACGGCGTGGTTGATCACGGTCTAGTTGATCAAGGTCTGGTTGATCCGCGTCGATGTGGTCGAGTCGATGTGGTCGATGTGGCAGACCCCGTTGGCCGACGTCCCGGCGCCAGCGCCGGGACGCGGGCTACACGGTCGCGCTACCGCCCTTGTTGAGCCCCTTGGGCTTGGACGGCATCGCCTGCGAGATCTCCTCACGCAGCTCCCTGATCCGCTCGTTGCCGGCGTACTGGCCGGTGAGTCGGTACATCTCCCGCAGCCGGTCCCACGTCCGGTGCGAGGAGTTGTCCCGGATCGAGAGGAGCGCCATCCGCGCGTAGGTGTCGGCCTGCTCCGGGTCGTCGTCGATGAAGCACGCCGAGGCGATGGAGATGTGGTCGAAGATGGTGGACCGCTGGCGGCCCTTCTCCCGCATGTCCAGGGCCTCCTTGGCGTGCCGCTGGGCGATGACCGCGGCGCCGGCATCGTGCTCCGCCAGGGTGCGGTAGACCAGCCCCTGCATGCCGTGCAGATCGGCCTCGTTGAACAGCTGCATCCAGCTCGGCGGGGGCACGTCGCCGCGGTCGGAGACGAACAGCTCCTCCGCCTCGCCCAGGGTGCGACGCACCGCCTGGCCGTGGCCCATGGACGCCTGCGCCCATGCCTCGATGGTGCAGAACATGGCGCGGGTGCGCGGCAGTGTCTCCTCGCCCGCGCCGGACTTCGCCAGCTGCATCAGGTCCAGGGCCTCCTGGGGCCGGCCCAGATGGACCATCTGCCGGGCGCAGCGGGACAGCGCCTCGCTGGCCCGTGGCCGGTCGCCGCCCTCGCGGGCCGCGTGCGCGGCGATGATGAAGTACTTCTGGGCGGTCGGCTCCAGGCCCACGTCGTGGGACATCCAGCCCGCCAGCACGGCGAGGTTGGCCGCCACCCCCCACAGCCTGCGCTGCAGGTGCTCGGGGTGGCGGTACGAGAGCATGCCGCCCACCTCGTTGAGCTGGCCCACGACGGCCTTGCGCTGGAGTCCGCCGCCGCGCTGGGCGTCCCAGGCGCGGAAGATCTCGACGGAGGTCTCCAGCGCGACGACCTCGTCGGAGCCGACGGGCGCCGCCTCGTAGCGGTCGTAGCCGGCCTGGTCGAGGGAGAGGGGGTCGGTGGTCCGTGGGGCGTCGGTGGCGAGGTTGGGGTCGGTGCGCAGCCAGTCCTGCATGGCGTTGCTGATGGCGGATCCAGCGGCGAGCGCGGCGCCCGCGCCCACCAAGCCGCGTCGGTTGAACATAAGGTCCATTCCCGTGAATTCGGTGAGGACCGCGGCGATACGATCCGACGCGTAGGGCAGTCCGTCGCCGGACTTTCCCCGCCCCACGCGTCCATGTCGCCCGAAGCCGAGATCCTCGATGGTCACGACACGACCGAGACGCTCGGTGAACAGGGCTGCCAAGACCTTCGGCACGGGGTCGCGCGGCGTCTCGCCGGTGTCGATCCAGCGCCGGACCCGAGAGGTGTCGGTCGCCAGTTGCGGATGGCCCATGGCCGCCGCCTTCCGGTTCACGAGCCTCGCGAGTTCGCCCTTGGACCATCCGGCGAGGCCGAACAGGTCCGCAAGTCGGGTGTTGGGTTCCCTCGTCACGTCAAGCCCCCAGGTTCCTCGGCTGTCTTGACACTAACGGGGTCCCGGCAGCCACCGCGAGCATTCGCCAGGGTTCGCCAGGGTCCGCCAGATGGTGTGCCACCCGCGGGTGGGTGTGGTGTAGGAACGCGCCATCCCGGCCCGGCGGACGGACCGCATTCCCCAGGGTGCGGCGCGCCCACCGGGGCCGGGACGGCGCACGCGATTCGTCGGAACACGAAGGGATCTGTATTGCCCATGTACGCAGCATCGTCCTCCGTGTCCGCCCCATCCCGGCCGTACCGCCAGCACCCCGGCGGCGGGCCGTATCTCGACCCCACCCACGGCGGACGGGCGCGGCGGGCCCAGGGCCTCATCCCTCAACCGCTCAGCGGGAGACTCGACTTGTCCGGCCCTCAAGGCGCTCAACTGCGCACAGCGATCGCGGCCGTGCACCGGATCTGCCCCGAGTTCAACCCCGTTCAGGTGCTGCGGCGCACCGGGCGGTCCGTACTGTTGATCGGGACGACCGGACGGATCACCGCGGTCGCCAAGTGCCTGCTGGACCACTCGCCCGCCTGGGCGGTCCGGTTCCAGCAGGAAATAGCGACATACCGCACGTTCGTCCGGCACCGCCCGCCGGTGCGGGTGCCACGACTGATCGCTGCGGATCCGGACAACTGCACGCTGGTCATCGAGCGGACGCCGGGCCGGGTCGCGGCGCTCCAGCGGCATCCGGTGGAGACGCCACCGCGGACGGACGTCCGCGCGGCGCTCGGCGCCATCCGTCGGGTCAACCTCTGGCGGCCCCCGGCCGGCCACTTCGAGGCTCCGCTCGACTACGCCGCCCGGCTGGCCCGCTACCACGAACTGGGGCTGCTCACCGACCGGGACATGGGCGACCTGCAGAAGCTGCTGCACGGGCTGGCCCACGCGCCCGGGCGGCAGAGCCCCTGGGAGTTCTGTCATGGCGACGCCCTGTTAAACAACATCCTGCTCTCCCCCGCAGGAGCGGTGCTGGTCGACTGGGACCACGCGGGCTGGTACCTCCCGGGGTACGACCTGGCGACCCTGTGGACGGTGCTCGGGGACGCTCCGGGGGCGCGGCGGGAGATCAGCAGTCTGGCGCAGGCCTCGGGCCCTGCGTCGCGGGACGCCTTCCTGGTCAACCTGATGCTGGTGCTGACCCGGGAGATCCGCACCTACGAGAGCGCGGTGCACCGCACGATGACCGACCCGGCCCCCGCGGCCGGCGTCGGGGCCGGCGAGGAGCAGCGGCTGTTGCTGCGCCGGCTGCACGACGACTGCGCGATGGCGCGCCGCGCCGTGCGGGCGGCGGTCGGCACCCGCTGATCCCGCCCGGCCCGTCCGCTTCCCCAGGGGCGCGTCGCCGGTTCGCTCCGGCCCAAAGCCGGGGCCGGAGCGCCGCTCCCGACGGGTTCACCGGTCTGGACCGGTGACGCGCCGCAGGCCCGAGGGCTCGCACCGGAAAGACCCCGGTGCGAGCCCTCGACGCGTTCTCACCGGGCGTACGCATGTCGTTGACGGAACGTTCGGCAGCGGCTACCTCTAAGGTCGTTCGGCCCCGCACGCCCCGCCCCCACGCTCGGCCTGTCCTGAAGGAGGCTGCATTGCGAGGATCCGTTCCGGCCCGAACATCCCTCTCGGGTGGCCGTCGCCGTGGCTCCCGGCCGCGCGCCATGGTGGCCGTCGCCTCCGCCGCGCTGCTGACGGGCCTGGTCTGCGCGCCGTCCGCCACCTCGGCCGCGTCCGCCACCCCCCGCGCCACCCCCGACACGCTCCAGGAGGCGTTCGCCGCGGCCGCGGAGGAGTACCGCGTCCCGCAGAGCGTGCTGCTGGGCGTGGCGTATCTGGAGTCCCGCTGGGACGGCCACCGGGGCGCGCCCAGCGTCACCGGCGGATACGGCCCGATGCACCTCACGGACGCGCGCACCGCCCTCGCCGAGACCCCGCACCACAGCCATGGCACCGAGGACCCGCGCGGGGACGCGGCCCGCCCGGCGAGACCGCCCGCGGCCGAAGTGCCGCCGCCCGGGGAACTCCCGCCCCGGCTGCGCACCCTGGACCGCGCGGCGCGGCTGACCGGGCTGCCCGCCGATGCGCTGCGCCGGGACGAGACGGCCAATGTGCGCGGCGGCGCGGCCCTGCTCGCCGCCACCCAGCGGGAGCTGGGGCTGCCGCTGAGCCGGGACCCGGCCGACTGGTACGGGGCGGTGGCGGGCTACTCCGGCGCCGACGACGCCGCCACCGCGGCGGTCTTCGCGGACGACGTGTTCGCGGTGATCCGCGCGGGCGAGCGGCGCACCACCGAGGCGGGCGAGCGGATGGTGCTGGAGGCCGTGCCCGCGGTGGACCCGCAGCGGGAGCAGTTGTCCGCGCTCGACCTTCGGGTGCCGCGCCGGGACCCGCGCACCGAGTGTCCGCTGAGCGTGGCGTGCGAGTGGATCCCGGCGCCGTACCAGGAGTTCGGCGACGGCGACTACGGCAACCACGACAAGGGCGACCGCCCGGTCTCCCAGCAGGTGGACTACATCATCGTCCATGACACCGAGGGCTCCTGGGACACCGCCATCCGCCTGGTCCAGGACCCCACCTACGTGTCCTGGCACTACACGCTGCGCTCGGCGGACGGGCATGTGGCCCAGCACGTGCCGACCAGGGACGTCCCCTGGCACGCGGGCAACTGGTATGTGAACGCCAAGTCGGTGGGGCTGGAGCACGAGGGCTTCCTGGCCGCGCCGGACGCCTGGTACACGGAGGCGATGTACCGCTCGTCGGCCCGGCTGGTGCGCTATCTGGCCTGGAAGTACGACATCCCGCTGGACCGCCAGCACATCCTGGGCCACGACAACGTCCCCGGCACGCTGGCCACGACCATCCGCGGCATGCACACCGACCCCGGCCCCTACTGGGACTGGCAGCACTACTTCACTCTGCTGGGCGCCCCGTTCCAGCGCACCGCGGGCCGCTGGGGCGGGCTGGTCACCATCCGCCCCGACTACGCGAGCCACCAACCCGTCTACACGGGGTGCGGGAAGCCGGGGGTGCCGTGCACGGCGCACGGGTCGGGGGCGGTGCGGCTGCACACCGCGCCCAGCGCGGACGCCCCGCTGGTGAAGGACATCGGGCTGCGCCCCGACGGCGGCGCCTCGACGACCGGAGTGAACGACACCGGCGCCCGCGCCTCCACCGGGCAGCGATACGCGGTCGCGGACCGCGCGGGCGAGTGGACGGCGGTGTGGTACCTGGGACAGAAGGCGTGGTTCCACAACCCGCCGCGGCGGCCGACGGCGGTGGACGCCCGCGGGCTGGTGGTGACGCCCAAGGAGGGCCGGGCCGAGGTGCCCGTCTACGGGCGGGCCTACCCGGAGCCGGCCGCCTATCCGAAGGGGGTGCCCGTGCAGCCGGTCTCACCGCTGCCGTACAAGCTGCTGGCGGGCCAGTCCTACGCGTTGGGGCTGCGCACCCAGGGCGAGTACCTCTGGGCGACCACCTTCGACCCGGCCGGGCACGCGGTGGTCCGCGGCCAGGAGACGTACTACCAGATCCAGTTCGGGCACCGGGTGGCGTTCGTCAAGGCGGCCGATGTGGATGTGCGCCGCTCGGACCGCTAGCGCGTCCCCGGTCCGGGTCCGCGCGCTCAGCGGACCCGGGCCGGGCTCCGGGCGGGCTCAGCTCTGCTGGAACATCTCCGCGGGCAGCGGCTTGAGCAGCCGGTAGAGGTCGTCGGTGATCGGCCGGTCCCAGCTGGCGATGGTGACGAGCACGCCGTCGCTGCGGTCGAACTGGGCGCAGGAGATGCGGCTCTCGGAGAGCTTGACACGGCGCACGATGAGCAGGTTGTCCTCGTGCATCACCGGGGTGTCCTCGACGTCCAGCACCTGGACCGGTTCGTCGTTGCCGAGCGCCGCCAGCAGCTGGGTGACCTCGAACGGCACCTGTCCCTCGGCCAGCTCGCGGACCGGCGAGCCCTCCGGCAGATTGCCGATGATCATCGCGGGGCCGCGGCCGCCGAACAGGTCGTAGCGCAGGAACACGCCCTGGCAGCTGCCGTCCGGCGCGGGCAGCAGGCCGGCCCCCAGATCGCCGGGCCAGTCGCCCGGGTCCATGGCCAGGACGTCGAAGTCCGGGCCGGTGGGTGTGGCGGCGCTGCGGCGGCGGAGGAACGACATGCGGACCATGGTACGTGGCCGAGGCCGCCCTCCGCGCCCAAGGGAGGCCGGGGTGACGACCCCGCGACGACGGGGGCGCACAGCGCGGCCGGCCCGCCGACGGACGGCCGCGCGCCGGCCGGTTCCCGTGGGGCTCCGGGATGTCGGAGACGCCTCCCGGGACGGGTGGGCCGGCTGGGCCGTCCCGGTACGCGAGTGCCGGGCGAGGCCCGCCGGGGCTCCCGGAGGGCGGCCGGCCCTCTCGAACGCTCGCGCCCCCCGAGGCAGCCTCCCTCCGCGCCGGGCGGCGGGGCCCGTCGGCGTGGCCCCGAGGCGGCTGAGCGGCCCTGGTGACGTCGGCTGTGGTGCGGCGGCGCCTTGAAGGGGCAGGGGCTGTGGGGGATGTGCGACTGCCGTCGCGTAGGGCGCCACCAGCCACGACCGGCCCGCAGGCGATCGACGACCCGTCGCGGCACGTCCCGCGGAGCGCTCAGCGCCCTCCGGGTGCGCCGTCGGGCGGTTGAAGGCCGGTGCCGATGGCCCTGGCGAGCCCGGGGCGGTCGGTGCCGACCTTGCGGAAGACGGCGGACAGCAGCCGGGCGACCTCGCGCTCGGCCAGGCCGAGCTCGTCCGCGATCCGGGCGTCGGTCCAGCCCGCGGCGGCCCGCTCGGCGACGGCCTGCTCCTGCCGGGTCAGGGCGCCGGTGGCGTCGACGCGCAGCCGCAGCGAACGCAGCCCGATCGCCGAGAGCTCGTCGCGGGCCCGCGCGGCGAGGGTGTCGGCGCCGCACTGGAGGGCGCCGCGCAGCCCGCGGTGCAGCCGGTCGCCGGCCTCCTGTGGCAGGCCGATGCGGCGTAGCGCGGCACCGTGGTCGACGAGGGCGTGTGCCAGGTCGTAGGCGGCGGGCGACCGCTCCAGGTGGCTGACGGCCTCGGCGAGGAGCGTCATCCGCTCGCTCCCGGTGGCCACGGAGGCGGCGGCGTGCAGCGCCTGTCCGGTCGCGGAGGGCGTGCCGAACTGGCGGGCCCGGCGGACGGCGTCGGCCGCGGTCTCCACGGCCGCGGCCGGGTCGGTGAGCGCCAGGGCGCGGGCGAGCTGCGGCTGCCAGGGGCAGAAGGCGGGGTTGCGCCAGCCTCGCGCGTCGAGACGGCGGCCGGCCGCGGCGAGCTGCTGCCGGGCCTCCCGGTGCAGTCCGGTGGCCAGCAGCAGTTCGCCGTGGGCGGCCTGGGCGTCGGGGTACACGACGGCCTTGGGCACGCTCTGCCCGTAGTCGTACTCGACGGCCACCCGCTGGGCGTCCTCGGTGCGTCCCTGGCCGATGAGGGTCAGCACCAGGGTGCCGACGGCGGCCCACTCGGCGGGTGTGGAGGCTCCGACGCGCGCGGAGATCCGCAGACCCTCGCGGACCAGCTCCTCGGCCTCGCCCAGGCGGCCGCGTCGGTAGCGGACGTAGCCGAGCAGGGTGAGTCCGAAGGACAGGTGGGAGCCGCGCCAGCCCTTGCGCTCACACTCGGCGATGCCCTGGTGGAACAGCTCCTCGGCGCGGCCGGGCTGGTCGCAGTACATGAAGGTGAGGGCGACGAGGACGGGCACCTCGAAGCCCCAGTTGTCGTCGGTCCAGTCGAGTCCGTCGCCGAGGGCGGCCTCCGCGTACCGCAGTGCGGAGTCGGCGCTCTCGCCGCGCACGACCGCGTCCCAGGCGCGGAGTCCCAGCAGGTACCGCTCGGCCAGGCCGCGGCCGCTGAGGTGTTCGACCAGTCGGGCGAGCCGCCGGGAGCGGGCCGGGGAGTCCGCCTCGTCGGCCCGGAAGGCGTTCCACATGAACTGTTCGGCCTGCATACGCAGCCGGGTGCGGGCGCTGGTGGCGGCCCGGGCCTCGGCGGCGACGATCCGCGCGGCCTCCTCCATGTGACCGCTGTGCCCGTACGCCTGCGCGAGACGGACGGTGATGGCGTCGCGCAGGGCGGAGTCGAGGACCGGCTCCTCCAGCGCGGCCTTCAGGTAGTTGACGGTGATGGCCGGCTCGGTGAGCAGCGCGGAGCAGCCCAGTTCGAAGAGGACGGCGGCGCGCTCCTCCATGGCCGGCGGTTCGCGCAGGGCGCGGGCGAGGCAGCGGCGGGCGGCGTCCGGGGCGCCGGCCCGTAGGTACTCGCGGGCGGCCTCGCGCAGCTGCTGGACGACCCACGGATCGGCCTCGGGATGCATCTCCAGCACATGCCGTCCGGCGGCCGCGGCACCCAGCCCCGCGCCGATGGCGGCCGTGGCGGCCTGACCGTGCATCGCGACGCGCAGGCTGCCGGGGATGGCGCGGTAGACCGCGGTGGCGACGAGGGGATGGAAGAACTCCAGCCGCTCTTCGAAGGGCTTGCCGGCTCCGGTCGGGGCGGGCGCGAGGATGCGCGCGTCGCGCAGCCGGGCCACGAGGTCCGGGGTGTCCCCGCTGCTGATCGCGGCGACGGCGGTGGCCAGGGTCGGCGTGGCCTCGGCGCCGAGGACGGCGACGGCCCAGGCCAGGCGCACCGCGGAGGTGCCGAGCCGCTCCAGCCGCTCGATGAGGCCGCTGTCCTTGGCCATGGAGACCATCTGGCGCAGCTCCGCGGCGCTCGACGAGCCGGGCTTGAGCTCGCGGTCGTAGACCTTGGCGGCGAGCTCGACGACTTCGAAGGGGTTGCCGCCGGTGACCGCCCAGCACTCGCGGCAGAACGCCTCGTCGGCCTCGTCGCCGATGGCGTCGCGGACGATGCGGCCGACGGCGCCGGGCGTCAGCGGGGCGAGCAGGTGGGGTCGGGAGCCCTGGCGCTCGGCGAGCCTGCGGAAGGCGGCGGCGTCGGCGGAGAGGTCCTCCGGGCGGTAGCCGACGACCAGCAGCATGGGTAGGTCCTCGGCGCGGGGCGCGAAGCCGGTGAGCCAGTCCAGGGACTCGGTGTCGGCCCAGTGGGCGTCGTCCAGGATCATCACGACCGGGGCGCGCTGCACCGCGAAGCGGGTCACGAGCCAGTCCAGGCCGTCGCGCACGCCCTGCGGGTCGGGCGCGCCGCCGTCCTTGGGCACCACCAGCCCCACGGCGGGCGCGACGATGTCGTACCAGCTGCCGAGGATGGCGCGGTGCTGCTCCTCGGTGGCGGCGGCGAGCACGGGCTGGACGAGCTGGCGCACGACGTGGAAGGCCAGCCCCTGCTCGTGCTCTCCGCCGCGGGCGGTCAGCACCGTGCAGCCGCGTGCGACGGCGCTGCGGCGGACCTCGGCGAGCAGCGCGGTCTTGCCGACGCCGGCCGGTCCGGCGAAGGCGATCACTCCGCCCGCGCGCCGTCCCGAGGCGTCGTCCGGGGCGCCGCACAGACCGGTCAACGCGCGTTCCATCGCGTCGATCTCCGCTTCGCGCTCCACTAACCTCCGGCCCGGCCGGATCCTGTTCCCCATGCCCTCGGTCACCTCTACGCCCCTTCCACAGGTAACGCTGAGCGTAGTAGCACTGGACTCTCCGTAGCAGCCGAAGGGGGAACTTCGCCGGGCATGGGCCAATGGCACACGCCACTTCGACATTCGCCCTATCGGCCACTTCACTGATCACGGACGATGGCTCAAACGGATCCGGAGGGGGCGTCAGCTCCCCGGCTCCGTACGGCAGATGGTGCGGGTGGGGACGGTGGGACATGACGGAAACCAGTACGGTGCGGCCTCGCGCCCGGGGGCGAACGCTCGCCGAGCGCGCCGCGCTCTTCGACATACCGGTCTCCACGGCGGTCAGCCCCGACGCCGAGGCCGCCAGGCGGCACACGATCCGGTGGCTGCGGCGGTACGGGGTGTTCGACAAGGCCGCGGCGGCGGAGTACGACGCGCTGCGCCTGGACCGGCTGTCGGCGCTGTTCTACCCGCGGGCCAGGGGCGCCGCGCTGGATCTTGCCAACGACCTCAACGGCTGGTTCTTCGTCTTCGACGACCAGTTCGACGGCGAGCTGGGGTGCTGCCCGGACGCCGTCTCCCGCCTGGTGGACAGCGTGGTGCGGGTGACCGGGGAGCCGCCCGGCCGGGGCCCCGACGGCGGCGCGAACCCGCTCGTCGCCAGCTTCCGCGACCTGTGGCGGCGCATCAACTCCGGGGTGTCGCAGGGGTGGCGGGACCGCTTCCGGAGCCACTGGCTCGGCTATCTGCTCGCCCACAAGCGGGAGGCGCGGGACCGCCGCGCCCAGTCGCCGCGCTCCCTGCGCTCGCTGCTGGCCGTCAAGCGGCACTCCGTGGGCGTCCAGCCCTGCCTCGATCTGCATGAACGGTTCGCCGGCTGCACGCTGCCGCCCGCGCTGCACGCGGGCTGGCCGCTCGCCGAGATGCGACAGGCCACCGACGACGTGGTGATCTTCATCAACGACATCGTCTCCCTGGACAAGGAGTTGGCCGCCGGGGACGTGCACAACAGCGTGATCCTGCTGCACGAGCGGGACGGCGGCCCCCTGGAGGAGTCCGTGCGTCGGGTGGCCGATCTCGCCAACGCCCGCTACCACCGCTTCCAGCACCTGTCCGAGCGGCTCCCGGCCACGCTGGCGGCGTCCGGCGCCTCGGCGCGGCTGCTGCGCCACACCGCCGCCTACACGGACGGGATGCGGCAGTTGATGAGCGGCAGCCTGGCCTGGTCGCTGGAGACCTCGCGGTACGACGAGCGGGGTGTCGCGGCCGTCGGCGGCGGACGACAGCGCCCCTGGAGCGACCTGACGGGTCATCAGGCGACGCACCGGCGCTAGTCGTCGACCACGGACGCGGAGACGGCCCGGCGCCACCCCGAAGGGGCGGCGCCGGGCCGTCTCACACCTGTGCGTCCGCGGCGCGGGCTCAAGTGAGGTCGAACTCACCGTCACGGGCGCCGAGCACGAAGGCGCGCCACTCGGCGGGGGTGAAGATCAGCGCCGGGCCCTCCGGCTCGCGTCGGTCGCGCATGGCGATATAGCCCTCGACGAAGGCGATCTGGACGTCGCCGACCCCCTGGCTGCTGGACCGCCACTCGGCTTCCCTGAGGTCGAGTTCGGGCTTCTGCTCGCTGTTCAGCCGGTCTTCCGTGGTGGTGTCGGCCACGTCCGTGCTCCTCCCGGTCGTTCGTCCGGCGCCCACCCTAGCGAGGGCGGGCGGTGGGGCACAGGCCACGGAAGAGGGACATGGGAGAGGGACGGAAGGCGCGGTTGTCGTCCCACGCGGGTCAGGTGGCGGGTGGTTCGGCCCCGACCAGCCACATCGCGAAGAACTGGGAGCCGCCGCCGTACGCGTGCCCGAGCGCTCGCCGCGCGCCCTCGATCTGGTGTTCCCCCGCCTGGCCGCGCACCTGGAGCGCCGCCTCCGCGAAGCGGAGCATCCCCGAGGCGCCGATGGGGTTGCTGGACAGCACCCCGCCCGAGGGGTTGACGGGGAGGTCGCCGTCGAGCGCGGTGGCACCGGACTCGACCAGCTTCCAGCCCTCGCCCTCCGCCGCGAAGCCCAGGTTCTCCAGCCACATCGGCTCGTACCAGCTGAACGGCACGTAGAGCTCCGCCACGTCGATCTCGCGGCGCGGGTCGGTGACGCCCGCCTGCCGGTAGACGTCGGCCGCGCAGTCCCGCCCGGCGCGTGGCGAGACGAAGTCCTTGCCCGCGAACAGGGTGGGCTCGCTGCGCATCGCGCCGCCGTGCAGCCAGGCGGGCGGGTGCGGCGCGCGGGCCGCGCCCGCGCGGTCGGTGAGCACCATGGCGCAGGCGCCGTCGGACGACGGGCAGGTCTCGGAGTAGCGGATCGGGTCCCACAGCATCGGCGAGGACCGCACCCGCTCCAGGGTGAGGCCGTCCTCGTGCAGGTGCGCGTACGGGTTCCTCAGGGCGTTGCGGCGGTCCTTGTAGGCGACGAGCGCACCGATACCCGGGGGCGCCCCGGTGCGCCGGATGTAGGCCCGTACGTGCGGGGCGAAGAAGCCGCCGGCGCCGGCGAGCAGGGGCTGTTGGAAGGGGACGGGCAGCGACAGCGCCCACATCGCGTTGGACTCGGACTGCTTCTCGAAGGCCGCGGTCAGCACGGTGCGGTGCACGCGGGCGGCGACCAGGTCGGCCGCCACCAGCGCGGTGGAACCGCCGACCGAGCCGGCGGTGTGCACCCGGAGCATCGGCTTGCCGACCGCGCCGAGGGCGTCGGCGAGGTAGAGCTCGGGCATCATCACGCCCTCGAAGAAGTCGGGGGCCTTGCCGATGACGACGGCGTCGACGTCGGCCCAGGCGAGCTGGGCGTCCTCCAGCGCCCGCGCGGCCGCCTCGCGGACCAGCCCGGCCAGGGAGACGTCGCGGCGCGCGGCGGCGTGCCTGGTCTGTCCGATCCCGACGACGGCCACCGGTTCCTCAGACATCCGGCTCCCCTTCCAGGACCGCCACCAGGTTCTGTTGCAGACAGGGGCCGGAGGTCGCGTGGGCCAACGCCCGACGGGAACGACCGCGATGGATGCGCGCGGCCGCCTCCCCCAGCCGGATCAGGCCCGCCGCCATCGGCGGATCAGCCGCCGCCGGGCCCGACGGGTTGACCGCGACGGCACCGTCCAGCCGCAGCGCACGGCGCAGGATCGGCTCCTGCGCCGGATGGGGGGCGTGCAGCTCGGCGGTGTCGACGGGCGGCGCGTCGAAGGCGCCCGCCCGCGCGGCCGCCAGCCGGGTGGACGGGGAGTCGGCGAGGTCCCGTACGCCGAGGCCGTGCGGCTCGATGCGGTGGTCGATGCCGCGGATCCAGGCGGGCCGCGCGCACAGCCGGCGCGCGGTGGCCTCGACGGCGAGCACGACGGCGGCGGCGCCGTCGACGGGGGCCGGGCCGCCGGGGCTGCTCCCGCCCGCGGGGACGGGCGGCACAAGGGCGCCGGAGTCGAGCAGCGCGCGTTCCTGGAGCGCGGCGAGGGAGGCCGGGTCGGGCCAGAGGGGGGCGAGGTGGTAGGGGTCGAGCTGGCGGGTGAGGACCGCGTCCAGGTCCCCGGCCGAGGGCTTGCCCCAGGCGTAGACCAGGGCCGTGTCGGCGCGGCCGGTGCGGAGCTTGACCCACGCCTCGTACAGCGCCCAGGCCCCGTCCATCTCCACATGGGACTCGGCGATCGGCGGCCAGGCGCCGACCCCGTCCAGCGCCAGCGTGAAGGAGAAGGCCCGGCCGGCGAGGTAGTCGCTCGACCCGGAGCAGGTGAAGCCGATCTCGCCGGCCCTGAGCCCGGTGCGCTCCAGGACCTCGCGCAACACCGGCAGCAGCAGCTCCACCTCGGTCAGCCCGGCCGTGGGGCGCGCCGGGTCGCTCCGCGCGAAGGCCACGACCGCCACCCGCCGGGTCACAGCAGCTCCCGGTAGGTGTCGTAGGGGGCGTCGGGCTCGCCGGTGGGCCGGTAGTGGTCCGGGTGGCGGCCGTCGCCGACCCACACCGGCTCCACCCGCAGCCCCATCCGGACCCGGTCGTACGGGAGGCCGGCGACACGCCCGTGCAGGGCCAGGTCCGCCCCGTCGAGGGCGATGTGCGCGTACACGTACGGCACCTCGATGGCGAGCCCTCGGGCCTTGATGTTGACGACGCAGAAGGTGGTGACCGTGCCGCGCGGGCCCACCTCCACCGGCTCGTCGGTGGCCACCCCGCAGGTGGGGCAGGCGCCGCGCGGGGGGACGTAGACCTTCCGGCAGGCCGGGCAGCGCTCGCCCACCGTCCGGCGGTCGGCCAGCGCGGCGAGATGGCGGCCGTGCGCGCGGCCCGGGGTGTAGGTGTAGTCGAGGCGGGCCGGGGCGGCGAGGCTGGTGACGGGGTCGGCGAACACGCCGTCGTGCGGACGGGCCCGGGGCACGGCGCCCGTCGGGTCCGCCGCGTCCGCCGGTTCCTCCACATCCGTTCGGCCCGCCGCGTCCGCCCCATCAGCCCGGTCCGCCGGCTCCGCCACGTCCGTTCGGTCCGCCACCTCCGCTCCGTCGGCCCGGTCCACCGGCTCCGCCACGTCCGTTCGGTCCGCCGCCTCCGCCCCATCAGCCCGGTCCGCCGGCTCCGCCACGTCCGTTCGGTCCGCCACCTCCGCTCCGTCGGCCCGGTCCGCCGGCTCCGCCACGTCCGCCGCGTGCGCCCCGCCTTCCTCGCCCTCCCCCTCGTACGCCTCGAAGCAGGCGATGTCCGTGATCGCGCCCGTGCGCTCGGCGGCCCAGCGGACGCGGACCCGGAGTCCCGTGCGGACCGCGCCGGGGTCCGGCGCGTCGAGGGCGTGCAGCAACGCGCTGTCCGCGCCGTCGAGGCGCACCAGCACCCACGCGAAGGGGGTGCCGAGCGGCTGGCCCCGGCGCGGGGTGGGGTTCCAGGCCCAGCAGGTGACGGTGCCGGTGGTGCCGACCTCGACCAGCTCGTGGAGGTCCGCGGCGGTGTCCGGGTCGTACTCCAACGGCGGCACCAGCACCCGCCCGTCCGGCCTGCGGACGCCCAGGACGACGCGCTCGCGCAGCCCCGTCAGGAAGGCGCCCTGCACCGGGCCCAGGGAGCGGGTGAAGGGGAACTCCACGGTCAGGGGGGCGCTGAGGAGCTCGGACACGGTCCCTCCTTGGGGCATCGTCCCGGCGTCGTCAGGCGCGCCGGTAGACGGGTGGACGCTTCTCGGCGAAGGCCCGGGCGCCTTCCTTCGCGTCGTCGGTGGCGAAGACCGGGCGACCGCGTTCCAGTTCGGACCGCAGGCCCTCGGTCTCGGTCAGCTCCGCGGTCTCGTAGACGGAGTCCTTGACCGCCTCGACGGCGAGCGGGCCGTTGGCGTTGACCAGCTCGGCGAGGCCCAGGGCCGTTTCCAGGGCGGCGCCGTCGGGGACGACACGGCCGATGAGCCCGATCCGTTCGGCCTCGGCGGCGGTGTAGGGCCGTCCGGTCAGCAGCATCTCCAGGGCGTGCGTGCGCGGGATCTGACGGGGCAGCCGGACCGTGGAGCCGCCGATGGGGAACAGCCCGCGGCGGACCTCGTAGAGCCCGAAGGTGGCGCCCCGGCCGGCCACCCGGATGTCGGTGCCCTGGAGGAGCTCGGTGCCGCCGGCGACGCAGGGCCCCTCGACGGCGGCGATCACCGGCTTGCGCGGGCGGTGGTGCCGCAGCAGCGCCTTCCAGTGCAGGTCGGGGTCGGCGCGCAAGCGCTCCCGGTAGGGGGCGGCGGCGGGCGATCCGCCGCCCGCGAGCGCCTTGAGGTCCATGCCGGAGCAGAACGCCCCGCCGGCGCCGGTGAGCACCACCGACCGTACGGAGTCGTCGGCGTCGGCGGCGAGCCAGCCGTCGTAGAGCCCGACCAGCATCGGCAGCGAGAGCGCGTTCCTGGCCTCGGGGCGGTTGAGGGTGAGCACCAGGGCGGCGCCGACGCGCCGCACGGTCAGGTGTTCGGTCGGTGCCATCGCCGCCTCCGTCCCTCGGACCAGAACAGGGTGCAGGAGGCGTGGGGGGAGTTCAAGAGTTTTCTGACGGGCAGTCAGATTTCTTGGCCGACGGCCTTCCCAGCCGCACGCCCCGGCGCTCTAATGGCCGCGAGCCCCTGCCCGCCCGCCGTCACGCCCGGGACCGCCCGGCCAGGAGGGAGCGGACCGTGGAGTACAACCTCGCCGACCTGTTCGAGTCCGTCGTGGACACGGTGCCGGACCGGGAGGCCCTGGTCTACGCAGAGCACCCGGGCACCGGAGCCGAGCGTCGGCTGAGCTACGCGGCGCTGGACGCGGCCGCCACCCGGCTCGCCCACCACCTCCGGGACTCCGGCATCGGCCCCGGCGACCACGTCGGGCTGCATCTGTACAACGGCGTGGAGTACCTCCAGACCTTGTGGGCCTGCCTCAAGCTCCGCGCGGTGCCGGTGAACGTCAACTACCGCTACGTGGCGGACGAACTGGCCTACCTCTACCGCGACGCGGAGCTGGTCGCCCTCGTCTACGACGCCGAGTTCAGCGCGAGGGTCGCCGCCGCGGCGACGCGCACCGACACCCTGCGCCACCTCGTCCGGGTCGGCACCCCCGACCCCTCCGCCCCGGAGCCGGATCCGGCCCCGGTCCCGTTCGCCGAGGCGGAGGTGTCCGGCGCGGCGGACCGCGACTTCGCGCCGCGCTCCGCCGACGACCGCTTCATCATCTACACCGGCGGCACCACCGGGCTGCCCAAGGGCGTGCTGTGGCGCCAGGAGGACCTCTTCTTCGCCGCGCTCGGCGGCGGCGCCCCCACGGGCGAGCCGGTGAAGCGACCCGAGGAGCTGGCCGAGCGGGTGGCGGCAGGCGGCGCGGGGCTGGTCTTCTTCCCCACTCCCCCGCTGATGCACGGCACCTCCACTCTCACCGCGCTGATCGCCTTCAACGCCGGCCAGAAGGTGGTGCTGCACCGCGCGTTCGCACCGGAGAAGGTGCTGCGCACGATCGGGCGGGAACGGGTCACCAGCGTCTCCCTGGTCGGCGACGCGATGCTGCGGCCGCTGACGGACGCCCTTCGCGGGCCGTGCCGGGGCGTCGACTGCTCCTCTCTGCTCGCCGTCAGCAGCTCCGGCGCGGTGCTGTCGGACACCGTCCGCGCCCAGTTCGGCGCTCTGCTGCCGCACGTGCCGCTGCTCAACAACTTCGGTTCCTCGGAGTCCGGCTTCAACGGCACCGCCACCGAGGACTCCGGCCCGCGGCGGGGCTTCCGGCTGCGGGTCAACGCGCACACGACGGTGGTCGACCCGGTGACACGGCGGGCGGCAGCGGTGGGCGAGCCCGGGCGCATCGCGCTGCGCGGCCATGTGCCGCTGGGCTACTACAACGACCCGCGGAAGACCGCCGAGACCTTCTTCACCACCCCGGACGGCGAGCGCTGGGTGCTGCTCGGCGACATGGCCACCATCGACGCGGACGGCGTCGTCACGGTCCTGGGGCGAGGCTCGCAGTGCATCAACACCGGCGGCGAGAAGGTCTACCCGGAGGAGGTGGAGCAGGCCCTCAAGGCGCACCCCGACGTCTACGACGCGCTGGTCGCCGGCGTCCCCGACGAGCGCTGGGGCAGCCGGGTCGCGGCGGTGGTGCAACCCCGCGCGGGCGCCGCTCCGCTGACCGCCGAGGCCCTGCGCGCCCACTGCCGGTCCCGACTGGCCGGGTACAAGATCCCGCGCACCGTGGTCTTCACCGACCAGGTCCAGCGCTCCCCCAGCGGCAAGGCCGACTACCGCTGGGCCCGCGAGGTCGCCTCCGGCGCGGGCGAGCCGTGACGGGCGCGGCCGCGCCGTGCGGCCGCCCCTACCGCCCCGCGAGCCGTACCGGCCGGCCGGTCGCCGGCCGGGCCGGGGTGTGGGGGTGTGAGGCACCCCCGTGGTCGGAGCCGGGGCCGCCGCGCCGGCCCGTAGCGCGCACCACCGTACGGGCGCGCCACCGTAGGGGCCGGGCGGGGCGGGACACCGTGCGGCACGACCACCGGACCGGCCGGCCCGGTCGCCGGCCGGGCCGGGGCCCGGGGTGAGGCATCCCCGTGGTCGGAGCCGGGGCCGCCGCGCCGGCCCGTAAGCGCGCGCCACCGTACGGGCCGAGCGGGGGCGGGACACCGTGCGGCACGACCACCGGACCGGCCGGGCGAAGGCGCGCCGCCGGAGGGGTCGACCACCGCACGGGCCGGGCGCCGTACGGGCCGGGCGCCATAGGCCGGGCGCCATAGGCCGGGCGCCGTACGGGCCTGGCCGGACGCCGGCTGGGCCGGGGCCGGGGGGTGGCATCCACCGCGGTCAGGGCCAGGGCGGCCGTGCCGGCCGTAAGCGCGCCACCGTACGGGCACTCACGGGCCGGGCGCCGTACGAGCCTGTCCGAACGCCGGCCGGGGCGGATCGGATCGGATCGGCCTGCGGTCCTGGCGTCGTGCGGGGTTGGCCGGACGCTCGCCGGGGCCGCGTGTACGCCCCCAGGTCAGGGCGGCGGTCCGGCCGCCGGCCCCGCACGGACGGCCGCCGCGGCGGGGTGGGCGGCGGCGCCCTCCCCCCGCCACGACGCCCGGCGCCGTCACACCGGCCGTTCGCGCCCGGCCCCTACGGCTCGCGCAGCCGCCGCTTGTAGAGCTTGCCATTGGGGTCGCGCGGCATGTGCGCCACGAACTCCACGGTCCTGGGCTGTTTGTAGCGGGCCAGGGTCCGCGCGCCGTGCGCGAGGATCGCCTCGGCCAGCTCGGAGCCCGGTGCGTGGCCGGGAGCGGGCTCGACCACCGCCTTGACCTGTTCGCCCCAGTCCTCGTCGGGGACGCCGAAGACCGCGACGTCCGCGACGGCGGGGTGGGTGAGCAGCGCGGCCTCGATCTCGGCGGGGTAGATGTTGACACCCCCCGAGATGATCATGTCGATCTTGCGGTCGCGGAGGTAGAGGTAGCCGTCGGCGTCGAGGTAGCCGAGGTCGCCCACGGTGAAGAAGTCGCCGATGCGGTTGCTCCGGGTCTTCTCGGCGTCCCTGTGGTACGCGAACCCGGCGGTGCTCATGCGCATGTAGACGGTGCCGACCTCGCCGGGCGGCAGCCGGTCGCCGGCGTCGTCGAAGACGGCGAGCTCGCTGATGGGCCACGCCCTGCCCACCGTGCCCGGCCGCTTCAGCCACTCCTCGGCCGTGGCGATGGTCCCGCCGCCCTCGCTGGCCGCGTAGTACTCGGTCACACACGTCCCCCACCAGTCGATCATCGCCCGCTTGACGTGCTCGGGGCACGGGGCCGCGCCGTGCACGGCGTGCCGCATGGACGAGACGTCGTAGCGCCGCCGCGCCTCCTCGGGGAGGGCCAGCAGCCGGTGGAACTGGGTGGGGACCATGTGGGTGTGGGTGCAGCGGTGGGCCTCGATCAGGCGCAGCATCTCCTCCGGCGCCCAACCGTCCATCAGTACGAGGGGATGCCCCAGATGCAGCGACGCGCCCGCGAACTGGAGCACGGCCGTGTGGTAGAGCGGTGAACAGACCAGGTGCACCTGGCCGTCGAACGGCCCGATGCCGAAGAAGCGGAGGAAGCCGCCCAGGTCGCTCTCCTCCGGGGGCCGCCCGGTGAGCGGGCGGCGGATCCCGCGCGGACGTCCGGTGGTGCCGGAGGTGTAGTTCATGATCCACCCCAGCTCGCGGTCGGCGGGCGGGGCGTCCGACTGTCCGGCCGAGAGCGCCTCGTACGGGCGGTAGCCGGCGGCCCGGCCGACCGCGTAGCGGTGACCGGCGGGCAGTCCGGCCGCGTCGGCCGCCTCCCGCGCCACCTCCGCGAACCGCTCGTGCGCGACCAGCACCTTGGCGCCCGAGTCCGCGACGATCCAGCCGACCTCGGGGCCGGTCAGGTGGTGGTTGACCGGCACCATGTAGAAGCCCGCCTGGGCGCCGGCGAGCGCGCAGGCGATGAGCTCGGGCCCGTTGGGCAGCACGACGGCGAACGCGTCCCCGGGCCCCAGCCCGGCGGCGCGCAACCCGCCGACCAGTTGGTTGCACGCCGCGTGCAGCCGTCCGGCCGTCCACTCCTCGCCACCCGGGGCGATCAGGGCCGTACGCGAGGGATCGGCGGCGGCCAGCGCCCAGAAGCCGACCGGGGCCCCGGAGTCCCCCGGGGACCCGGAGAGGGACGGGGCGGCGGGCCCCTGAGCGGTCCGGGGCGTGGGGTCGCCGGCCGTGCGGGGGCGGGGTTCGCGGTCGGGCACCGTCGTCAGCTCCTTCCCTCGCCCCGGGCCGCGATGCGGTCGAGGCGCTCGATGGCGTGGGCGAAGCCGCGGGTCAGCTCGTCGAAGACGGCCCGCACGCTGCGACGTTCGGTCATCTGGCCGACGATCTGACCCACGGGGGTGCCGAGCAGGGGCTCGACCTCGTACCGCTGGATACGGGAGAGCGCCTCGGCGACCAGCAGCCCCTGGAGGGGCATGGGCAGTGGGTCGGGGCCGTCGGCGGTCTCCCAGGCGTCGGTCCAGGCGGTCCGCAGTTGGCGGGCCGGCTTGCCGGTGAGCGCCCGGGAGCGGACGGTGTCGCCGGAGCCGGCGGCGAGGAGCTTGCGGGTGAGCGCGGGTGAGCGCAGTTCGGCCTCCTCGGTGGTCAGCCAGAGGGAGCCCAGCCAGACGCCCTGAGCGCCCAGCGCGAGCCCGGCGGCGATCTGCGCGCCGCTGCCGATGCCGCCGGCGGCGAGGACCGGCAGTGGGTCGACCGCTCGTACGACCTCGGGGGTGAGGACCATGGTGGCGATCTCGCCGGTGTGGCCGCCGGCCTCGTAGCCCTGGGCGACGACGATGTCGATGCCCGCGTCCCGGTGGCGGCGGGCGTGCCGGGCGCTGCCGGCGAGCGCGGCGACCTGGACGCCGTGTTCGCGGGCGCGGCGCACGACGTCGGGCGGCGGCGAGCCGAGGGCGTTGGCCAGCAGGGTGAGGGGGTAGTCGAAGGCGACGTCCAACTGCGCGCGGGCCACCTGTTCCAACCAGCCGGTGACGCGCCAGCCGGAGGGGTCGTCGGGGGCGAGTTCGGGCACCCCGTGCCGGGCGAGGGTGTCCCGGACGAAGCGGCGGTGCCGCTGCGGGATCATCGCCTCCACATCAGCCTCGGTGACCCCGTCCGCGATCTTCGCGGGCATGACGACGTCGAGGCCGTAGGGCTTGTCGTCGGTGTGCGCCTGCATCCAGTCCAGATCGCGGGCGAGGTCCTCGGGGGCGCGGTAGCGGACCGCGCCGAGCACCCCCAGCCCACCGGCCCGGGTGATCGCGGCGGCCACGGCGGGGAACGGGGTGAAGCCGAAGATGGCGTGCTCGATGCCCAGCCGGGCGCTCAGCTCCGTCTCCATGGGCGGCAGGATGCCGCAGGGAACCGCACGACGGAAGAGTGAATCTGACACCTCATCAGATTATTTGTTCCGGGCGCGGCGCCCTGGAGGGCCGGCCCGCCTCCAGCACCGCCATCGCCGCGTTGTGCCCGGGGACGCCGCTGACTCCGCCGCCGCGCACCGCGCCCGCGCCGCACAGCAGCACATTGGCGTGGCTCGTGGCCACGCCCCAGCGGCCGGCGCCCTCCTGGGCGTACGGGAAGGCCAGTTCGCGGTGGAAGATGTTGCCGCCCGGCAACCGCAGCTCGCGCTCCAGGTCGAGCGGGGACTTCGCCTCGATGCAGGGCCTGCCCTCGGCGTCCAGCGCCAGACAGTCCGCCAGCGGCTCGGCGAGATGGGCGTCGAGCTGGGCGAGGGCCGAGGTCAGCAGCGCGGCGCGGGTCGCGTCGTGGTCGGCGGTGAAGAGCCGGGCGGGGCTGTGCAGACCGAACAGGGTCAGGGTCTGGTAGCCGGCTCGGGCCAGCTCCGGGGCGAGGATCGTGGGGTCGGTCAGCGAGTGGCAGTAGATCTCCGAGGGCGGCGCGGCGGGCGGCTCCCCGGCCGCCGCCTGACGGTAGGCCTCCTCCAACTGCCGGTATCCCTCGGCGATGTGGAAGGTGCCGGCGAACGCCTCGCGCGGATCGGTCCCGGTGTCGCGCAGCCGCGGCAGCCTGCGCAGCAGCATGTTCACCTTCAGCTGCGCGCCCTCGGGCGGGTCCGCGGCCGGCGCGCCGGAGCCGGCCCCCGCCACGGCCGCCCGAGGCCGCTCGCCGAGCAGGTCGGCGAGCACCGTCGGGGCCGCGCCCACCAGGACGTGCCGCGCGGCCACCACGCCCTCCCCGTCGGCCTCCCGGTACGTCACCTCCGCCACCGTGCCGTCCGTCGCGACGGCCGTCACCTCACGGCCGGTCTCGAGACGCGCGCCGGCGGCCCGGGCGGCGTCGGCCAGCGCGTCGGTGAACGCGCCCACCCCGCCCACCGGCACGTTCCAGTCGCCGGTGCCGCCACCGATCACGTGGTAGAGGAAGCAGCGGTTCTGCCGCAGCGAGGGGTCGTGGGCGTGGGTGAAGGTGCCGATGAGCGCGTCGGTGAGCACCACTCCCCGGACCAGGTCGTCGGCGAACGCCGCCTCGATCGCCTCGCCGAGCGGCCGCTCGAACAGCGCCTCCCAGGCCGCGTCGTCGGCCACCCGGGCCCGCAGCTCCGCGCGGCCGGGCAGCGGCTCGGTGAGCGTGGGGAAGACGCGTTCGGCGACCCGGCGCGTCATTCCGTAGAACTCCCGCCACGCCGCGTACTCCCGGTCCGAGCCGGTCAGCCGCGCGAACGCCTCGCGCGTCCGCCGCTCGCCGCCGCCCACCAGCAGTCCGGTGGGGCGGCCGGCCCGGACGGTGGGCGTGTACGAGGAGATGGACCGCCCGCGCACCGCGAAGCGCAGCCCGAGGTCCCGTACCACCTTCCCGGGCAGCAGGCTGACGAGGTACGCGTAGCGGGACAGCCGTGCGTCCAGCCCGGGGAACGGGCGGCTGGACACGGCCGCGCCCCCGATGTGGTCCAGACGCTCCAGCACCAGCACGGCGCGGCCGGCCCGCGCCAGATAGGCGGCGGCGACCAGGCCGTTGTGACCTCCGCCGACGATGACGACGTCGAACGCGCGCACTCCACGTGGGGCCATGCCCCCTGCGTAACACGGCGGGGGCGGCCGGGGCCAGGGGGCGCCGTGCCCCCTACGCCGCCGCGCGGAACCGCCCAGCCCGGGGACGCCGAGACCGGAGTGTCGGCGCCCGGGGGCGCCGGGAGCGGGGCCTCAGCGCCCGGGGGCGCGTCTAGCCCAGGTGGGGCGCGCCGCGTCGCTGCCGCAGGGCGGCCGTCTGGCGGTAGAGCTCCACGGCCTCGTCGCGGCGGCCCAACTGCTCCAGGCAGTGGGCCTCGTCGTTACGGCTGGCGATGGTGTCCGGGTGGTCGGCGCCGAGGACCCGCTCGCGGGCGCGGGCGACATGGCGGTAGACGGCGAGGGCGTCCGCCCAGCGGCCGAGCCAGCCCAGGCCCACGGCGATCTCGCGACGGCTGACGAGGGTGTCGGGGTGACCGGGGCCCAGTGTCCTCTCCCGGACGGCGCAGACGTCGCGGGCCTCGGCGAGCGCCTCCTCCCAGCGACCGAGGCGGCCGAGGTTGACGCCGAGCCCGTGCCGGGCGCGGAGCGTCTCGGGGTCCGTGGGTCCCTGTGCTCGGGTGCGGTCGTCGACGAGGTCCCGGTAGACGGCGAGCGCTTCGGCGCTGTGGCCGAGCCGGCCCAGGCTGATGCCCACCTCGTAGCGGGCGGCCAGGGTGTCGGGGTGGTCCGGGCCGAGCACCTGCGCGCGGGCGTCGGCCACCTCCCGGTAGGTCCGCAGCGCCTCCTGCCAGCGACCCAGCTGGCCCAGCGCGTAGGCGACCTCGTAGCGGGTGACGAGGGTGTCGGGGTGGTCCGGGCCGAGCACCCGGGCGCGGGCGGCGGCCACCTCGTACGCCATCCGGCAGGAGTCCTCCAGACGGCCCAGCCGGCCGAGGTTGAAGGCCAGGTTGTGGCGGCAGCGCAGGGTGTCGGGGTGGTCGGCGCCCATGGTGCGCACGCGGGCGGTGAGCACCGCGGTGTAGATCTGGTGGGCGACGAAGTGGCGACCGAGCTGGCCGAGGACGAACGCGGTCTCCTGACGGGCGGCCAGGGTGTCGGGGTGGTCCGGGCCCAGCGCCCGCTCCCGGCCCTCGGCGACCTTCCCGTACTCCCGGAGCGCGTCGCCGGGGCGGCCGAGCCGGCCGAGGGTGAAGGCCACCTCGTAGCGGCTGGCGAGGGTGTCGGGGTGGTCGGGGCCCAGCGCGTGCTCCCGTTCGGCGGCCACCGCGCGGTGCACCTCCCCCGCCTCCTCCCAGCGGCCCCGCCGGGCCAGGGCGAGCCCGGTGTCGTGCCGCTCGGCGAGTCGGGCCAGCAGCTCGGGGGCGGGGGTGGGCCGCTCGGGGGCGACCGGCGGCTGGAGCAGCGGGCCGGGGGCGAAGTTGCCGGTCCAGGTGCCGGTGAGCCCCTCCACCGAGGACGGGTCGGGGGCGGCCGGCGGTGGGGTGCACGCGGCGCTCGCCTTCGAGCCGGTGGTCATGTCGCGGGCCCATCCGGGCAGCCGGGCCTGCCGCGGCGGCGACGCCGGGTCGGCGAGCCGGCCGGGCTCGGTCAGGGTGGGGTGGAGACCGGGCAGCGTCCTGGCCCGCACCGCGGCGATCCGCTGGACGAGCCCGGCGGCGTCGCCGGGCCGGTGGTCGGGGTCCTTGGCGAGCAGGTCGAGCACGATGCGCTCGAAGGCGGCGGGCAGGTCGGGGCGGTGCCGCCGGGGCGGCACGGGCGCGGAGTCGCGGTGGCCGACCAGCACCGCCCAGGCGTCGTCCATGTCGAACGGCGGCGCGCCGGTGGCCAGTTCGTACAGCACGCAGCCCAGCGAGTAGAGGTCGCTGCGGTGGTCGACGGCGGTGCCGGCGATCTGCTCCGGCGACATGTAGTGCGGGGTGCCCATGGCGATGCCGGTGCCGGTGAGACGGGCGGTGAAGCCGATGTCGTGTCCGAGCCTGGCGATGCCGAAGTCGCAGATCTTCACGGCCCCGTCGGCGAGCCGCATCACGTTGGCGGGCTTGAGGTCGCGGTGCACGATGCCCTGCGCATGGGTGTAGGCGAGGGCGCCGGCGACCTGGTCGGCGATGTCGACGACGTCGGCGACCGGCAGCGGGTGGTGCTTGTTGTCCTCCAGCACCTGGCTGAGGTTGCGCCCGTCCAGCAGCTCCATGACGAGGTAGAGCACCCCGTCGTCCTCGCCGAAGTCGTGCACGACGGTGACGCCCCGGTGCTGGAGCGCGGCCGCCACCTGCGCCTCGCGGCGGAACCGCTCCCGCAGCACCCGGATGAAGGACGGATCGTGCTGGGGGCCGATCGGCTTGAGACACTTGACGGCGACGCGGCGGCCGAGCGACTCGTCGCGGGCGCGCCACACCTCTCCCATCCCCCCGCGCCCGATGAGGTCGAGCAGCCGGTACCGGCTCTGGATCAGCCTGGTGTCCGCCATACTCCCCCTGCCTTCGACGGAAGGTGCCCCTCCCGCCGCCGCCCCCGCAGCCCGCCGTCTCCCCGCCCCCGGCCCGGTGTCCAGTATGGCCGCCGGAGTGCGCCGCTTGTAGGTCGCTCGACGGCTCTCGCCGACCCCCGCCCGGCCCGGGGTCGGCCCCGGGGGCCCGAGCGGCCCGCGGGCCGGCCTCGGCGGACCCGGGGCCTCGGCGGGCCCAGGGCTTCGGCGGGCCCAGGGCTTCGGCGGGCCCAGGGCTTCGGCGGGCCCAGGGCCTCGGCGGAGCGGCGGGGGCTCAGCGGCGGACCCGCGGCATCCCCAGCCCGATCCAGGAGATGATCTCCCGCTGAACCTCGTTGTTGCCGCCGCCGAAGGTGAAGACGACGCTGCTGCGGTAGCCGCGCTCCAGCTCGCCGTGGAGGACCGCGCCGGCCGAGCCCTCCTTGAGCGGGCCGGCCGCGGCGAGCACCTCCAGGAGCCAGGCGTACGCCTCCCGGCGCGCCTCCGAGCCGTAGACCTTGACGGCGGAGGAGTCGTGCGGGGTGAGGGCCTCCCGCTGGAGTGCCTCCACCATCTGCCAGTTGAGCAGCTTCATCGCCTCGAGCCGGGTGTGGGTGCGGGCCAGCAGGCCGCGCACCCAGCCGAGGTCGATGACGCGCCGACCGTCGGCGAGCTTGGTGTCGGCGGCCCAGCGCCGGACGCCGTGCAGGGCGCGGATCGCCATGGTGCCGTGCGCGGCCAGGGTGACCCGCTCGTAGTTGAGCTGGGTGGTGATGAGCCGCCAGCCCTCGTTCTCCGCGCCGACCCGGCGGGAGAAGGGGACGCGGATGTTCTCGTAGTAGCTGGCGGTGGTGTCGTGGGAGGCCAGGGTGTGGATGGGGGTGCAGGAGTAGCCGGGGTCGGTGGTGGGCACCAGCAGCAGGCTGATGCCCTTGTGGGGCGGCAGGTCCGCGGTGGCGGGGGCGGTGCGGACCGCGAGCCAGACCCAGTCCGCCGTGTCGCCGTTGGTGGTCCAGATCTTCTGCCCGTTGACCAGGTAGCCGTCCCCGTCGCGGACCGCGCGGGTCTTGAGCGAGGCCAGGTCGGTGCCGGCCTCGGGCTCGCTGTAGCCGATGGCGAAGTCGAGCTCACCGGAGAGGATCCTCGGCAGGAAGTACGCCTTCTGCTCCTCGGTGCCGAAGCGCATCAGGGTCGGCCCGACGGTGTTCAGCGCCATCAGCGGCAGCGGCACGCCCGCCTGCGCGGCCTCGTCGAAGAAGACGAACTGCTCCAGCGGGCTCAGCCCGCGGCCGCCGTACTCCTTCGGCCAGCCGACGCCCAGCCAGCGGTCCGCGCCCAGGCGGGCGATGGTGGCGCGGTAGAAGGTCTTCTGAGCGGCGGGGTCGGCGTGCCGGGCGTAGGCGTTGTCCGGGACGAGCTCCGCGAAGTACGCGCGCAGTTCGGCGCGTAACCGCTGTTGCTCGGGGGTGTATTCGAGGTGCACGGCCCCTCCTGCGGCTCTCTCGGCGTCTCGCGGGCGCGGAACGAGGGGCACGGTAGAACGCGTTTCAGGAATACGGAAGAGCCGTGGCCCCCGCGACGGGGCCACGGCTCTCGGGGTTCCGCGGTCAGCGCTCCTCGCGCGGCGGGGCCGCGTCGCTGCCGCGCCGAAGGGTGCGCAGCCCCCGGCCGTCCGGGCACCAGACCCGCACCACCAGGTCGGGGTCGTCGACGGTGATCCGGACCACCTCGGTGAGCTCGACCCGGAAGAGGTGGAACGGCTGCGGCGGCTCGACCTCCGCGACGTAGCGGGCGATCACCTCCGGGTCGGTCACCTCGATCGCGCGGCCGCTGACGCGCGCGTCGCCGCCCGCCATCGACGCGTCCGCGCCGGGGTTGGCGTGCAGCGCGAAGCGCGGATCGCGGCGCAGGTCCAGCGCCTTGCGGGAGTTCGCCATCATGCCCAGCCACAGCTCCCCGTTGCGGAAGTCCGCCTCCAGGCCGGCGACACGCGGCGCGCCGTCCTTCCGAACGGTGGCCAACACATGGTGCTTGAACTGCTCGAAGCGCTCCCGCACGGTACGGGCGAAGGCGGGTTCGGCCGCCTCCACATCGCTCCAGCGGGCGGTCTTCCTACGGTCTTCCTCGGTCGTCATGGTGCCAGCGTGCCAGCGATACCCGACAACCACTGTCTGGATTGATCGGGTTCATTGGGCTGTCCCGGCTGGTCGGGCGGGAGATAGGCGATCCAGTCGGTGCCGCGCAGCGGATAGGGGACCCAGTCGCGGGCGTAGCTCGGCGGCTGGGGCCGATCGGGCCCGGTGAGGACCGCGGCGGACCGGCTCTCGATCCGACGCAGCAGGGTGGAGACGGTGACCGAGCGGTTGTTCCCGGCGGTCTGGGCGGAGGCGCAGCCCGCGTGGTACGCCACCGGCAGCGCGCGGTCCCCGGTGATCAGGCAGGGCGGCGCCACGCCGAGCCGGTGCAGCTCGCGGGCGCCCGCCAGATAGCGTCCGGTCACGGCCTGGGTCTGGCCGGTGGCGTGCCACAGCACCACGTGCTGGCCCGCCATGTGCAGCGCGATCACGGCCGCCAGGATCGCCGCCGCCCGCGACGGCCGGTCGTCGGCCCGGACCAGCCGCACGGCGAGCGCGGCGACGGGCAGCGCGAGCAGCGCGTAGACGGGGAGCAGGAAGCGGGGGGCGGAGAAGGAGATGAGGAAGAGGTACGGCGCGGCGACCGCGGCGGCGCAGGCGACGGGCAGAAGGATGACGGCGGGGCGGTCGGCGTAGGTGCGCAGCCCGTCGCCGCCGCGCGGCGCCTCGGCCCCCTCGCGCGCCGGCTCGGCGCCGGCGGCCTGGCCGCGCCGGCGGTCGCCCAGGGCGAGCGCCACCGCCGCGGCCGCCAGCAGCGGCAGGGCCAGCCACCAGAGCGTCAGCTCGGGGTGGCGCAGCGCGACGTCGCAGGGGCGGCACAGTTGGGGCCCGTTGAGGCTGCGTAGCACGTTGCCGATGTTGAAGGAGAGGCCCATGCCGCCCTCGACCTCGCCGGAGACGTCCAGCCGCCCGCCGATACTGCCGAAGCGCGCGTACGCCTCGACGATCCACTGCAGGGCGCCGGCCACCAGGCCGACGAGCAGCGCCGGTCGGGCGGTGCGCCAGGCGGGGGCCGCGAACGCCCAGGCGAACAGGGGGAGGGCCAGCCAGCCGGCGTCCGGGGTGCGCACCAGGGTGACGAGGCCCAGGAGGCCGGCGCACCACCAACGGGCGTGCGGCTCGTCCGGCACCCGGAGGAACCAGCCGACGGCGGCCACCGCACCGAGCGCGACCCACAGGTTCGGCATCGCGGCGGAGCCGCTGACCTGGGTGATCCACAACCCCGCGAACAGCAGCGCCGCGAGCGCGGTCACCGCGCGGCCCAGCAGCGGGCGCCAGACCCGGAAGGCGGCGTAGAGCGCGACGGCCGAGAGCAGCACGAGGAACAGCCGCAGCGCCAGCGGCGAGGAGGTCACCGCGAGCACGGGGGCGACCAGGAAGCTGATGCCGCGCGACCGGGGGGCGCTGAAGAAGGCGGCGGGGGTGCGCGGGTCGACCTGGGAGACGTACACCGACTCGTCCCAGCCCAGCGCCTGCCCGGTGCGCGGAACGACGAGGGCCAGCTGGACGAGGGCGTAACCGACGGCGACGACGGCGAGCCAGGGCACGGGGCGGCGCTCCGGCCGCGCGGCGGAGGCACGCCGCGGGCCGGGGGGCGCGAGCGGGGCCGGGCCGGCCGACGGGCCGGACTGCGGCGCGGGCGCACCGGGGTGGCGGTGCGGATGCGGGGGCGGAGGCGGGTCCGGCGTGGTGTGCGGAGGCACCGCGAGGGCCGCCATTACGTCCTTTTTCTCCATATCAGTAAAGATATGATGACTATTCAGTTATTTTGCGAATATACCTGCTCGGTGTCAGCAGATCCGCGGCAGCTGCTCCCCCAGCGGCAGGTCCACCACCCGCGTGCCGCCGAGCCCGGTGCGGGCCACCACCATGCCGGGGTGCTCGGCCACGCACTCGCCGATGATCGCGGCCCCGGCGCCCTGGGGATGCGCCCGCATGGCGGCCAGCACGGCGTCCGCGTGGGTCGGCGGCACGAAGGCCACGAGTCGGCCCTCGTTGGCGACGTAGAGCGGGTCGAGACCGAGGAATCCGCAGGCGGCGGCCACCGCCTCGGGCACCGGCAGGGCGCGTTCGGTGAGGGCGACACCGGTGCCGGACGCGGCGGCGATCTCGTTGAGCGCGGCGGCGAGGCCACCGCGCGTGGGGTCGCGCAGCACATGCAGATCCGGGGTGACGGCGAGCATCGCGGCGACCAGATCGCCCAGCGGCGCGGTGTCGCTGACCACCTCCGCCCCGAACTCCAGCCCTTCACGGACGCTCATGATGGCGATGCCGTGCATGCCGATCGGCCCGCTGACGATCACCACATCGCCCGGGGTGGCGCGCCGCGGCCCGATGTCGACGCCCTCGGGGATCAGCCCGATGCCCGAGGTGTTGACGTAGACCCCGTCGCCGTGGCCGGCCTCCACCACCTTGGTGTCCCCGGTGGCGACGGCGACCCCGGCGGCCCTGGCGGCGGCCCCGATGGACCGGGCCACCGCGCCCACCACCGACAACTCGACCCCCTCCTCCAGGATGAACGCGCAGGACAGCTGGGCCGGTCGGGCGCCGCTCATGGCCAGGTCGTTGACGGTGCCGTTGACCGCCAGGTCGCCGATGTCGCCGCCGGGGAAGAACAGCGGCCGCACCACGTAGGAGTCGGTGGAGAACGCCAGCCGGGCACCGCCCAGTTCGAGTCGCGCCGAGTCGCCGAGCTGGGCCAGCGTCTCGTTGCCGTACGCGGGGGCGAACAGATGGCGCACCAGCTCCGCGGAGAGCGCCCCGCCGCCCCCGTGGCCCATGACCACCACCGGTTGGTCGCGCAGCGGGGCGGGGCAGGTCCAGGCAGTGGGGTCGAGGGGTACCGGCGGCGCGGCCACGGCCCCCGTCTCCCCCACCGCGGTCTCCCGGGTCGTCGTCTCAGCCAACGGGGCTCGTCTCCTTCCGCGGCGCCGGCCCGGCGGATCCGCCGCCCAGGCGCCGGTACAGGTGGTATGCCGCGCACGCCCCCTCGCTGGAGACCATCGTGGCGCCCAGCGGGGTGCGCGGCGTGCAGGTCGTGCCGAAGGCGGCGCACTCGTTCGGCTTGATCAGCCCCTGGAGCACCTCGCCGCTGCGACACTCGGCGGACTCGCGGGTCCGCACGTCGCCGACCTCGAAGCGGCGCTCCGCGTCGTAGTCGGCGAAGGCGTCGGAGAGCCGCCAGCCGCTGTCGGGGATCACCCCGATGCCGCGCCAGGCCCGGTCGGTGACCTCGAAGACCTCCTCGATCATGCGCAGCGCCGCCGGGTTGCCCTCGTCCCGCACGGCGCGCGGGTACGCGTTGTCCACCCGGTGCTCGCCGCGCTCCAGTTGGTGGACCGTGCGACGGACGCCCTCCAGGATGTCCAGCGGTTCGAAGCCCGTGACGACGATGGGCACCCGATGGCGCGCGGCGAGCCGCGGGTACTCGCCGGTGCCCATCACGCTGCACACGTGGCCGGCGGCCAGGAACGCCTGGACGCGGCAGGCCGGCGACTCCATGACGGCCTCGATCGCGGGCGGCACCCGCACATGCGACACCAGCAGGCTGAAGTTGGGGACGCCCAGGCGGCGGGCGGTGTGCACGGCCATCGCGTTGGCCGGAGCGGTGGTCTCGAAGCCGATGCCGAAGAACACCACCTGGCGGTCCGGTTCGCGGCGCGCGATGTCCACGGCGTCCAGCGGGGAGTAGACCACGCGCACATCGCCGCCCGCGCTCCTGACCCGGAACAGGTCGCGCCCCGTGCCGGGGACGCGCAGCATGTCCCCGAAGGAGCAGAAGACCACCCCCGGCCGGGAGGCGATCTCCAGCGCCTTGTCGATCATCTCCAGCGGCGTCACGCAGACCGGGCAGCCCGGACCGTGGATGAGCTCGATCTCCCGCGGCAGCAGTTGGTCGATGCCGTGGCGGATGATCGAGTGGGTCTGGCCGCCGCAGACCTCCATGAGCGCCCACGGTCGGGTGGTGGTCGCGTGGATCTCGGCCAGCAGCCGCCGTGCCAGCTCGGGGTCGTGGAACTCGTCGATGTACCTCACCGCGCGCCCTCCCGCGCCGTCGCCGCCCCGGCGGCTCCGCCGCCCGCGGGAGCCGCCTCGATGGTGGGGGGCCGCACGGGCCCGGCGCCGCCGGTATCCGGGTCCGCGAGCCCGGCATCGGCGACGGCCACCCGCGCCGCCCGGGACCCGCCGGCCCCCGGGCGGACGGCTCCGGTGGCGGCCGCGCCCACGCTCCCGGCCCCTTCCGGACCGGCGGCCCCGACTCCGATCCCGGCCGGGGCCGGGGCCGTGCCGGAGCGGGAGCCACGGGGCGCGCCGGCCGCGGGCCGGACCCCGACCCCTTCGACCACCGGACCACCGGGCCCCGGCGCGCCCAGGGGGACCTCAAGCGTGCCGGAGCGGGAGCCACGGGCCGCGTCGACCACCGACCGGACCCCAACCCCTTCGACCACCGGACCACCGGGCCCCGCCGCATCCAGGGGGACCTCGGGCGTGCCGGAGCGGGAGCCACGGGCCGCGTCGACCACCGACCGGACCCCAACCCCTTCGACCACCGGACCACCGGGCCCCGCCGCATCCAGGGGAGCCTCGGGCGTGCCGGAGCGGGAGCCACGGGCCGCGTCGACCACCGACCGGACCCCAACCCCTTCGACCACCGGACCACCGGGCCCCGCCGCGCCCAGGGGGACCTCAAGCGTGCCGGAGCGGGAGCCACGGGCCGCGTCGACCACCGGCCGGACCCCGACCCCTTCGACCACCGGGCCGCCGCGCCCCGGCGCGCCCAGGGGGGCCTCGGGCGTGTCGGGGCGGGCGGCGCCCGCCTCGGCCGCGGCGCGGCCCCAGGCGTCGCCGAACTCCTCGTCCATCAGCCCGAGCTGCTCGAACAACTCCAGCGAGGCGCGGGCGGACGCCTCGTCGAGCCGTTGGAGCGCGAAGCCGACGTGGACGATGACGTACTCGCCCACCTGGGCCTCGGGCACGTAGTCCAGGCAGACGCGTTTGCGCACCCCGCCGAAGTCGACCTGCGCCATGCGCGAGCCGTCGCGTTCCTCGATGCCGACCACCCGGCCGGGCACTGCCAGACACATGGCGCCTCTCCGTTCGTCTCGTCGCTCATCACCGCTCCCCACCGCCCGCCGCTACCGCCGGTCCCCCGTGTGCCCGGCCACCACGAGCTGACCCAGCGCCAGTCCGCCGTCGCCGGGCGGCACCCGGCCGTGTCGCAGCACCGTGAAGCCGCAGGCGCGCAGCCGCGCGGCGCACTCCTCGTCCAGCAGCGCGTTGCCGAACACACCGCCGGTCAACGCGACCGTCCCGGCCCCGGTCTCGCGGCGGACCAGCCGGCACACCTCCGCCACGGCCGCCGCCACGGCGTGGTGGAACCGGGCGGCGATCACCGCGGGCGGGGTGGCCCGGCGCAGGTCGGCGACGACGGCGCGCAGCACGGGGGCGGGGTCCAGCAGCGTCGGCGGGGAGCCGACGCGCAGGGCGAAGCGGTAGCGCCCCCGCTCGTCGGGCCGGGTGTCGACCCAGGCGGCGGTGGCGGCCGCCTCCAACTCGATGGCGGCCTGGGCCTCGTAACCGGCCCGATGGCACACGCCCGCCAGCGAGGACACGGCGTCGAACAGCCGCCCCATGCTGGAGGTCGCCACGCAGGCGAGCCCGCGCTCCAGCTGACGGTCCAGCAGCCGCAGCTCGGCCTCCGAGCAGGCGGCGACGCAGGGGAGGTCCGGATCCCAGGCGAGACCGGCGGCGCGCAGCCGGGCGAGGGCCATCCGGCACGGATTGGCGACCCCGGCGTCCCCGCCGGGCAGCGGGGCGTAGGCCAGGTGCGCCAGCCGCCGACAGCCGTCGTAGTCGGCCAGCAGCACCTCGCCGCCCCAGATCGCGGCGTCGTCGCCGTATCCGGTGCCGTCGAAGGCGACGCCGATGACGGGCGCCGCGCCGTCGAGCCCGTGCTCGGCCATCGCGGAGGCGATGTGCGCGTGGTGGTGCTGCACCGGTCGCACCGGGCGGCCGGCGGCGGTGTGCCGAGCCCAGCGGGCCGAGTGGTAGCCGGGATGCCGGTCGACGGCGAGCAGCTTGGGGTCGATGGCCGTGAGCGCCCGCAGATGACGCTCGGCGCGGTCCAGAGCCCGCACGCCGGCCAGATCGCCCATGTCCCCCAGGTGCGGGGAGAACCAGGCGCCGTGCCCCGCGCCCAGGCACAGGGCGTTCTTGAGGTCGCCGCCCACCGCCAGCGTCGGGTGCAGCGGCACCGGAACCGTCAGCGGCATGGGCACGTAGCCGCGGGAGCGGCGCAGCACCACCTCGGTGCCGTCGGCCCGGACCCGCACCACCGAGTCGTCACACGGCACCTCGATGGCCCGGTCGTGCGACAGCCAGGCGTCGGCGATCCCCGCCAGCCGGGTCCTGGCCTCCCGGTCGTCCGTCACGATGGGCTCGCCTGAACGGTTGCCGCTGGTCATGACGAGGATCAAAGGCCCGTGCGGGTCGCCCGGGAGCCCGAACAGCAGCTGGTGCAGCGGCGTGTACGGGAGCAGCACCCCCACGTCCGGGCTGCCGTCGCAGACGCCCGCGGCCAGCTCCGGGAGCGCCCGGTCCGGGCAGCGGCGGCGCAGCAGCACGATGGGGCGGCGGGGGCCGCTCAGGACGGCGCGCTCGGCCGGGGTGGGGTGGGCGAGGGTCTCGACGGTGGCCAGGTCGGCGCACATCACGGCGAACGGCCGCCGCCCGCGCGCCTTGCGGCCGCGCAGCGCCGCCACCGCGTGCGCGTCGCCCGCGTCACAGGCGAGGTGGTAGCCGCCGATGCCCTTGACGGCGAGCACGGCGCCCCGCGCGAGCATCCGCCGGGCCTCCGCCAGCGCCTCCGCCCCCTGGACGGCCGCTCCGGAGGCCGGGGTGAGCGTGAGCCTCGGCCCGCAGTCGGGGCACGCCACCGGCTGGGCGTGGAAGCGGCGGTCCGCCGGGTCGGCGTACTCGGCGGCACAGCGTGGACACAGCGGGAACTCCGCCATGGTCGTGGCCGCGCGGTCGTAGGGCAGCGCGCGGGCGATGGTGAAGCGGGGGCCGCAGTAGGTGCAGGTGATGAACGGGTGCCGGTGGCGGCGGTCGCCCGGGTCGGCCAGCTCGCGGAGGCAGTCGGCGCAGGTGGCGCTGTCGGGCGGCAGCAACGGCGCCTCGCCGGGGGACGCCTCGTCCCGCGGCGAGGCCCGGATGGTGAACCCGGCAGCTCCGGTGACGGCCAGGTCCTGGTAGGCCACCTCGGTGACGTCCGCCCCCGGCGGGGCCTCGTCGCGGACGCGGCGGCAGAACGCCACGACCGCCGCCCGGTCGCCCTCGACCTCGGCGAGCACCCCGCCGGAGCTGTTGCTGACGAACCCGGTCAGCCCGAGCCGATGGGCCAGCCGGTGCACGAAGGGGCGGAAGCCGACGCCCTGGACGACGCCCCGGACCGTCACCCGGCGGCGCAGCGCGGCCGCGTGCTCGGGTCCGCCGGTCAGTGTGGCGCGCATGCGAGGACCGGCTGGTGCGGCCGGGCGCCGTCGCACACGGCCAGCACCCGACGCAGCAGCTCGGCGACGCCCTCCCCGGTACGGGCGGAGGAACGCAGCACCTCCACGCCGGGGTTGACCTGCTCGACGTGGGCGGCGAAGGCCGCCTCGTCGAAGTCCACGGCCTCGGCGAGGTCGGTCTTGGTGAGCACCACCAGGTGGGCCGAGCCGAAGGCGGTCGGATACTTCACGGGCTTGTCCTCGCCCTCGGTGACGGACATCAGGACGATGCGCAGCGTCTCCCCGAGGTCGTACGAGGCCGGGCAGACCAGGTTGCCCACGTTCTCCACGAACACCACGCGGGTGTCCTCCGGCAGCCAGCCGTCCAGCTGTCCGCGCACCTGGTCCGCCTCCAGGTGACACAGTCCGCCGGTGAGCACCTGCTTGACCGGTGCGCCGGAGCGGGCCAGCCGCCGGGCGTCGTTCTCGGTGGCCAGGTCGGCGGTGAGGGCGGCGACGGGGACGCCCTCCTCGACGGCCTGCCGCAGCACCCGCGTGAGCAGCTCGGTCTTGCCGCTGCCGGGGCTGGAGAGCAGGTTGACGGCGCTCACCCCCTGCCCGGTCAGCTCCTCGCGCAACGCCTCGGCCAGCCCGGTGTTCTTCGCCAGCACGGCCTGTCGCAGATCGACGGTGCGGCACATCATGGGGTTCCTCCTCGGCGGACGGGTACGGGGGCCTGCGCGGTCAGGGGCGTCGGGGCGGGTGGCGCCACGGCCTGCGCGGTCCCCGTACCCGCGCTCTCGGCAAGCGCCGTCTCGGCCTGCCCGGTCTCGGCCCGCGCGGTCGCCGTCCGCGCCGCCTCAGTCCGCGCGGTCGCCGCCGGCGCGGTCGCGCTCGCGGGAACGGCCACGGTCGGCTCGGGCGGGGCCGGCGCGGTCGGCGGCGCGTCCGGGTCGGCGAGCCGTACGGCGGCCAGTTCCAGCTCGCGGCCGGCGAGCAGCTCCGTAGCGGAGTGTGCGCACCGCGGGCAGGCCAGCCGCGGCGGGGAGCCGACGGCGAACTCCGCTTCGCAGCCGGTGCAGCGGGCGCGCGCGGGGACCTCCTCGATCAGCAGCTCGGCGCCGTCCAGCAGGGTGCCCTGGGTGGCCAGTTCGAACGAGAACCGCAGGGCGTCGGGGACCACTCCGGCGAGCTCGCCGACGCGCAGCCGCACCGACTCGACCGAGTCGGCGCCGTGTTCTCGGGCGGCCTCCTCGACGCTCTCGACGACGGCCATCGCGATCGACAGTTCATGCACGGTCCACCACGCTAGGGACCGGAGGCGGGCGCTCGCCCCGGACGATCGCCGAGGGCCCCCGTTTCCCCTCTCCCGGCCCAAGCGGCACGCCCGGCCGGCCCAACCCGGGCCGAGGCGCTCGCCCGCGGCGTGCTCACCCGGGTCCGTGGTGCCCGGTGCGGGCGCCGCCGGGGGCGGGGCGGTGCGGGAGGAGCGCCGCGGCGAGGAGCCCGCCGAGGCCGACGACCGCCAGGGTGATCATGGCGGCCGCGTAGGCGCCGGTGGTGAGACCGGCGACGAGGATGGTGCCGGCGACCGCCGTGCCGAGGGAGGAGCCGAGGTTCGAGACGCTGCGCGAGAGGCCGGAGATCTCACCCTGCCGCTCCTCGCCGAAGCTGGACTGGACGACGTTGACGGACGGGGTCAGCATCACGCCGAGGCCCAGCCCGATGAGGAGGAGCCCGGGGGCGAAGGCCCAGGCGTGGGGGGAGCCGCTCACCATGCCGAGCAGCACGCCGATGCCGGCGATGGTGACGGCGAAGCCCACCATGATGAGCGTGCGCTGTTGCCGCCGCTTCGCCAGGGGCTCGGCGGCCAGCGACGACGCGAGCAGGCCCACGGTGGCCGCCGTGAAGATGACGCCGGTCTCGATGGCGTTGTAGCCGCGCACGACCTGGAGGTAGGCCGCGACGGTGAACGACACCCCCATGAGCAGCAGCCACTGGATGTTCTGGGTGACGAGGCCGAGGTTGGAGGTGCGGCTGTGGAACAGGTTCGTCGACAGCAGCGGTTCCTCGCCGGCCCGCTCCCGGGCGCGCACCCAGGCGAGGAACCAGGCCAGGACGAGGGCGCCGAGGAGCAACAGTCCGAGCATCAGCCAGCCGTTGTCGTCGGCCGCCAGGATCCCCATGACGACGAAGACGAGTCCGGAGGCGGAGAGGACGGCGCCGCCGGTGTCGAAGCGGCGCGTCGGATCCGGCGGCAGCGGGTCCTCGATGTGTCGACTCAGCATGAGGATCACCGCGATGATCAGGGCCTGGAAGACGAAGGCCGCCCGCCAGCCGAGGCTCCAGGTGATGAGGCCGCCGATCAGCGGTCCGGCGGCGGCGCCGACGCCGCCCATCGCCATGATGGCCCCGAACGCGCGGACGCGCGCGGTCGTCTCCGTGAAGAGGAGCGTGGTGAGGATGTAGACGGGCGGGATGAGCAGGGCCGTGCCGATGCCCTCCAGGATCGAGTTGCCGACGATGAGGGTGCCCAGGCCGGGGGCGGCCGCGCTCAGCAGGGCGCCGACTCCGTAGACGGCGAGGCCGACCAGGAAGCACCGCTTCCGGCCGTATCGGTCGGTCAGCTTCCCGCCGGGGATCATCAGCGCCGCCATGACCAGCAGGAAGATGGTGATGGCGACCTGGACACCGTGCACGGTGGTGCCGAGGTCCGTGCTGATGTCGTTGATCATCACGTTCATGTTGGAGCCGGCGAAGCTGCAGATGAACTGCGCGAGGGCGAGCGGGGCGAGTACCCGTCGCCGTGCGCTCGCCGATGTGCCCGAGGTGTCCGCTCCCGCCACCGGCGCCGCCTCCGCTCAGGGCCGTGATCGCGCCGCCGGCCGCCGGCCCGGGGAGGTCCGGGCCCGCGCGCCGGCGCGTGTCGACGGCCGGTTCCCTTCTTCTCGCGCTTACCACCTCCGGCCCGCTTCCCGGCCGCGGGACGGTCGGCTTCGCCCGCCCGGACCAAACCGGGGACGGCACCGGGCGCGTCCCGGCCCGGGTCCGGCGCCCGGCGGGCGGCCGGGGGCAGCATCGCCGGCATGGTGATCCTGCTTCTGGCGAGCGCGTTCAACAGCCTGACCCAGCGGGTGTTCGCGGAGCTCTCGGACCGGGGCCACCGGGTGGCGGTGGAGTTGGCGCTGGGCGAGGAGTCGGTGCGGGAGGCGCTGCACCGGCATGTGCCGGACCTGGTGGTGGCGCCGATGCTGACCACGGCGATCCCGGAGGACGTCTGCGCGGCGCGGCCGTGCCTGGTCGTGCATCCGGGGCCGCCGGGAGACCGGGGGCCGTCGTCTCTGGACCGGGCCCTGCAGGAGGGCGTGGAGCGGTGGGGGGTGACGGTCTTTCAGGCCGAGGCGGCGTGGGACGCGGGGCCGGTGTGGGCGTCGGCGTCGTTCGCGGTGCCGCCTGGCGTCGGCAAGAGCGACCTGTACCGGGGCGAGGTGGCCGACGCCGCGCTGGAGGCGGTGTCGACCGCCGTGGAGCGCTTCGCCGCCGGGGGATTCCGCCCCACGCCGCAGCCGCCGGACGCGGACGGGGGTCATGCCGTCCGCCCGTATCTGCGCCAGGAGGAGCGGCGGATCGACTGGGAGCGGGAGCCGACCGAGGCGGTGCTGCGGAAGCTGCGCGCGGCCGACTCGCGGCCCGGGGTGCGGGACGCCTTCCTCGGCGGCGAGTGGTACCTGCACGGCGGCCACCCGGAGGACCGGCTGCACGGCCGGCCGGGGTGGGTGCTCGCCACCCGGCACGGGGCGATCTGCCGGGCGACCGTCGACGGCGCGGTGTGGATCCCGGAGCTGCGCCCGGCGCGGCGGCCGGGCGGGCCGGGCACATACCGGCTGCCGGCCGTGCACGCGCTGGGCGACCGGCTGCCGCCGGTGCCCGAGCTGCCGGCCGGGCTGTGGCCGTCGAGCGGGCGGCACACCCGGCGGACCTGGACGGACGTCTGGTACGCGGAGGAGGGCGCGGTCGGCTTTCTGCGCTTCTCCTTCCCCGGTGGGGCGATGAGCACCGACCAGTGCCGCCGAGTGCTGGCCGGCTACACCTTCGCCCGCACGCGACCGACCGAGGTGCTGGTGCTCGGCGGGGCGCGTGACTTCTTCTCCAACGGCATCCACCTGGGGGTCATCGAGGCGGCACCGGACCCGGCCGCCGAGTCCTGGGCCAACATCCTGGCCATGGACGCGCTGGTGGAGGCGGTGCTCACCACCACGGACCGGCTGGTGGTGGCCGCGCTGGGCGGCAACGCGGCGGCGGGCGGGGCGATGCTGGCGCTGGCCGCGGACGAGGTGTGGTGTCGGTCCGGGGCGGTGCTCAATCCGCACTACCGGCTCATGGGGCTGTACGGGTCGGAGTACTGGACCTACACGCTGCCGCGGCGGGTGGGGGCGGCCCGGGCGGAGCGGCTGACACGGGACGCGTTGCCGATGAGCGCGGCGGCCGCGGAGCGGATGGGGTTGGTCGACCGGGTCCTGGAGAGCGGTCCCGGGTCGTTCACGGCGGACGTCACCCGACTGGCCGCACACGTCGCGCGGTCGGCCGGGCTGCGGGCGCGGATCGCCCAGAAGAAGGCCACGCGGGAGCGCGACGAGGGCGAGCGGCCGCTGCGGGAGTACCGGAACGCGGAACTGGGGAGGATGCGGCGCACCTTCCAGGACCCGGGGGCGCCGTACCACGCGCTCCGACGGGCCTTCGTGACCAGGGAACGGCCGGTGCGGACCCCGGAGCATCTGACGGCACGGTTCACCCGTCACCGTGTGTCTGAGTTGTAGCGGATTATCCGACATGTAAGCCTTCGTTGGCAGATACCCCGAGACATCGGACACGCCCGCCCGGACCCCACCGGGCGTGCGGTCTGTCCGTCACAGCGCCGGCCCGTACGGAAAGGAGGGCGCCGTGAGCCCCGCCACGCAGGCGCCCAGCGCCCCCACTGAGACCGCCGTCGAAGAGGTGCACATCCTGTGGACCTCGGAGGGCATGAGTTGTGACGGCGACACCGTCTCGGTGACCGCCGCCTCACTGCCCAGCCTGGAGGACGTGGTCCTGGGGGCGATCCCCGGGCTGCCCAAGGTGCACCTGCACAACAAGGTGCTGGCCTACGAGAGCGCCGACGACTTCACCCGCCCCTTCCACCAGGCCGCCGCCGACGAGCTGGGCGCACCCTTCGTGCTGGTCGTGGAGGGCTCGATCCCCAATGAGCGGATCAACGGCGACGGCTACTGGACCTCGATGGGCAACGACCCGGAGACCGGGGAGCCGATCACCGTCAACACCTGGATCGACCGGCTGGCGCCCAAGGCGTACGCCGTGGTCGCCATCGGCACCTGCGCCACCTACGGCGGCATCCACGCCATGGCCGGCAACCCGACCGGCTGCATGGGACTCGCCGACTACCTGGGCTGGGACTTCCGGTCGGCCGGCGGTCTGCCGATCGTCAACGTCCCCGGCTGCCCCGTCCAGCCCGACAACTTCATGGAGACGCTGACCTGGCTGCTGTACCAGGCGGCCGGGATGGCGCCGCCGATCCCGCTGGACGAGCAGCTGCGGCCGACGTGGCTGTTCGGCAAGACCGTGCACGAGGGCTGCGACCGCGCCGCGTACTACGAGCAGGGCGACTTCGCCAAGGACTACAACTCGCCCAAGTGCCAGGTGAAGATCGGCTGCTGGGGCCCGGTGGTCAACTGCAACGTCACCAAGCGCGGCTGGATGGACGGCGTCGGCGGCTGCCCCAACGTGGGCGGCATCTGCATCGGCTGCACCATGCCCGGCTTCCCCGACAAGTTCATGCCCTTCATGGACGAACCCCCCGGCGGCTCCCTCTCCTCGGGGCTCCTGGGCACCACCTACGGCCCCCTGGTGCGTTCGCTGCGCGCCATCACCAACCGCGCCGCCAACCGCGAACCCAAGTGGCGCCACAACCGCGAGGAGTTGACCTCCGGGTTCGCCCCCCGCTGGCCCAAGCGCTGACCGGCCCCCGGACCCGCACCGCCCCCGGCCGCCGCACCGGCCCCGGACGGGCGGCACGGCCCCCGGGAGCCGACGCCCGACGCGCTCGGGGCAGCCGCGGCCCACGCCCCACCCAGCCCCGATACGCCCGCCGACGACCTCCGACCAGGAGCTCAAGGAGCCGCTGTGACGACGTTCCAGACCGCCCCGCCCGAGCAGCGCACCCTCACCGAGGTCGCGTTCGACCCGATCACCAGGATCGTCGGCAACCTGGGCATCTATACGAAGATCGACTTCTCCAACCGCGAAGTCGTCGAGTGCCGCTCCACCTCGTCCATCTTCCGCGGCTACAGCGTCTTCATGAAGGGCAAGGACCCGCGCGACGCGCACTTCATCACCAGCCGCATCTGCGGCATCTGCGGCGACAACCACGCCACCTGCTCGGTGTACGCGCAGAACATGGCCTACGGCATCAAGCCGCCGCCGCTGGCGGACTGGATCATCAACCTCGGCGAGGCCGCCGAGTACATGTTCGACCACACGATCTTCCAGGACAACATGGTCTTCGTCGACTACTGCGAACGCATGGTCAAGGAGACCAACCCGGGCGTCCTGGACCGTGCCGAGCACACCGCCGCGCCGCGCGCCGCCACCCACGGGATGATGACCATCGCCGACATCATGCGCTCCTACAACCCCTTCGAAGGGTCCACGTACAAGGAAGCGCTGGTGATGAGCCGGCTCACCCGCGAGATGATCTGCCTGATGGAGGGCCGCCATGTGCACCCCTCCACGCTCTACCCCGGCGGCGTCGGCACCGTCGCCACCCCGCAGGTCTTCACCGACTACCTGGTGCGGCTGACGCGCTGTCTGGACTTCGTCAAGCGCGCCGTGGCCATGAACGACGACGTCTTCGACTTCTTCTACGAGGCGCTGCCCGGCTACGAGGAGGTGGGCCGCCGGCGCACCCTGCTGGGCTGCTGGGGCGCCTTCCAGAACCCGGACGTCGTCGACTACGACTACCGGACGATGAACGAGTGGGGCAACTCCATGTTCGTCACCCCCGGCATCGTCGTCGACAACGAGCTCGTCACCACCGACCTCGTCGACATCAACCTCGGCATGCGGATCCTGCTCGGCAGCTCGTACTACGAGGACTGGGAGGAAGAGGAGGTCTTCGTCGACAAGGACCCGCTGGGCAACCCGGTGGACCGGCGCCACCCCTGGAACCAGACCACCCTGCCCGCCCCGCAGAAGCGCGACCTCAACGGCGGCAAGTACAGCTGGGTGATGAGCCCCCGGTGGTACGACAAGCGCACCGGCGACCATCTGGCGCTGGACACCGGCGGCGGGCCGATCGCCCGCCTGTGGGCGACGGCGCTGGCCGGCAAGGTCCGCACCCCCTACGTCCGCTCCACCGGCCACAGCGTCCAGATCGACCTGCCCAGGACGCCCTCCTCCCCGGAGGTCACCCTGGAGTGGACGCCGCCGGCCTTCCCCAACACCATCGAGCGCAACCGGGCCCGGATGTACTTCGTCGCCTACGCCGCCGGCATGGCGCTGCACTTCGTCGAGCAGGCGCTGAACGAGGTCCGGGCCGGGCGCACCAAGGTCTTCCAGGAGTTCTCGGTCCCCAAGGAGGCCATCGGCGTGGGCTTCCACGAGGCGGTGCGCGGGGTGCTCTCCCACCACCTGGTCATCCGCGACGGCAAGATCGCCAACTACCACCCCTACCCGCCGACCCCGTGGAACGCCAGCCCCCGCGATTCCTACGGCACCCCGGGGCCGTACGAGGACGCCGTCCAGGGCTGCCCGATCTTCGAGGAGAACAGCCGGGAGAACTTCAAGGGCGTCGACATCATGCGCACGGTGCGCAGCTTCGACCCGTGTCTGCCGTGCGGTGTGCACATGTACCTCGGCGGTGGCCGAACCCTCCAGCAGACCCACTCGCCGACCTTCGGCGCGATGGCCTGAGCGGGGCCGGCATGCCGTGGGACGACGCGTACGCGCGCGATCGGGTGGCGCGCGCCGAGGAGCGGTTGGCGGGCCTGGAGACCCTGCCGGACGGCGTCTCGGCGGCGCGCGCCGGCGAGGCGGTGGAGGGCCTGGTCGCCCTCTACGGCGAGTGCCTGGCGAGGGTCATGGGCCATCTGGCGGACGACGCCGAGCTGGTGCGACGGCTGGCGGCCGACGAGCTCGTCGGCCATCTGCTGCTCGTCCACGATCTGCACCCGGACCCGGTCGCCGACCGGGTCCGGCAGGCGCTGGCCGGACTGCCCGGCGAGCCCGAGGTGCTGGAGCTCTCCGCCGACCTGGTCCGGATCCGGCTGCGGGACACGCGGGGCGGCGGCTGCGGGTGCGGCTCCAGCCCGGCCGCCTCTCCGGAGCAGACGGTACGGGACGCGATCGCGGCCCGCGCCCCCGAGGTCGAGCGGGTGGAGGTCGAGACCGCCCCCGCCGCCCGGGCCCCGCAGGCCCTCATCCCGGTGGAGGCGCTCTTCCCGGGCCGGACCGGCGACCGTGCGCCCGTGGGTCGGGAGGCCGGGTGAGCCGGCTGCGGCGGATCGCCCGGCAGGCCGCCGCGCGGGCCGCGCCCGACCCCGTCACCGGGCGGGACGGGCGGGAGCGCTGCGACCTGTGCGCGGAACCGCTCCCGCCGGACCACCGCCATCTGCTGGACCTGTCCGCCGCGGCCGTACGGTGCGCCTGCCGGGCCTGCGCCCTGCTGTTCGACCGCAGGGAGGCGGGCGGGGCCAGCTATCGACTGTTGCCGCGGGAGCGGCGGCGGCTGGACGGCTGCGCGATCGACGAGGTGCTGTGGGCCGGTCTCGGCATCCCGGTCGACCTGGCGTTCTTCGTCCGCGGCGGGGCGACCGGCGAGGTCACGGCCGGCTATCCCAGCCCCCTGGGCACGCTGCGCGCCGCGGTGCACCCGGACAGTTGGCGGGAGCTCACCCGCGCCCACCCGGCGCTGCCGGGGCTGGCCGACGACGTCGAGGCGCTGCTGGTCCACCGGGCCGGCGGCGCCCGGGAGCACTGGCTGGTGCCGCTGGACGACTGCTACCGCCTGGTGGCGGTGGTGCGCGCACACTGGAAGGGACTGGGCGGGGGCCCCGAGGTGTGGCGGCACGTCGACACCTTCTTCAGCGAGCTGGCCGGCGAGCTCCCCGGCGAACCGGCCGGTGAACCGAGCACCGGACCGGCCACCGGACCGGACCCCGGTCCACGACCCACCCCCCAGGAGGCGTCATGGGTATCTCCGTAGGCAAGGCCGACGTACGACCGGACAAGGCGGCGCACATCGTCGGGGTCCGGCAGGGCAACGAGCCGGGACACTGGCCGACCAGCCGCCACCCCGGCCACCGGCCCGACGACCGCTCCACAGCCCGCCGGTCCACCGGCATCAACGCCGGGCAGCACGACCCGATCCTGCCCGACATGCCGAACCTCTCGCCGGCGTGACGGCGAGCCTGCCGACGGCCGTGGCCCTCGCCGCGGCGCCCGACCTGACCTTCGCGGTCACCGGCGTCGCGGCGGAGCGCTTCGCCGCCCTGCCCACGCTGCGGTTCGGCGTGGAGATCGCCCGCGTCGGCGGCGGGCCGGTCAGCTCCATCACGCTGACCACGGCGATCCGCATCGACGTGGCCCGCCGCCGCTACGACGCCGCGGCGCGGCGCGCGCTCACCGAGCTGTTCGGCGTGCCCGAGCGGTGGGGCGGCACGCTGCACCCGCTGGCCTGGACCCGCACCACCACCCAGGTGCCCGCCTTCGCCGACCGCACCACCACCGAGCTGACCGTGGAGTGCGGCTACGACACCGAACTGGCCGTCACCAAGTACCTGCGCGCCGTCCGCGACGGGGAGGTGCCGCTGGACTTCCTCTTCAGCGGCACGGTCTTCTTCCGCTCCCCCGAGGGGCTGCTGCGCACGGCCCGGATCTCCTGGTCCAAGGACGCGTCCTTCCCGCTGCCCGCCGCGCTGTGGCACGAGCTGACGGACCGCTACTCCGCGGGCGGCACCTGGCTGCGGCTCTCCCGGGAGACCTTCGACCGGCTCGACGACCACCGCGCCCGCCATGTGCTCGGCAGCCCCGACGCCGCCGTGCGCCATCTGCTCGACCACTCCGGAGCCCCATGAACGCCGTCGACGACGCCATCGAGAAGATCACCACGGCCTGTCTGTACGAGGGCTATCTGCTGTGGCCGTACCGCAGGTCCGCGCTGAAGAACACCAAGCGCTGGATCTTCGGCGGCGTCTTCCCACGGGACCACGCCGAGGCGCTGGGCGAGCGCGGCCTGGCGCGTACCGAAGTGCTGGTCGACGCCCCCGACGGCGCGACGATCACCGCTCGGGTCCGCTTCCTGCACGTCGTGGACCGCACCGTGGTGCGCGACGGGCCCGACGGCCCCGAGCCGGTGGACGAGCTGACGGTGGCCGGAGAACGCCACGTCAGCTGGCAGGAGGCCACCGAACGCGAGGTCGTCGTCAGCGCGCGGCTGGCCGGCCCCCCGGTCGTCGCCGCCATCGACGTCCCCGAGGGCCGCGACACCGAACCGCTGCCGGGCGGCGCGGTGGTGCGCACCTGGCACCGGCTGGCGGGGCTCGTGGAGGTGTCCGCCGAGCCGGTCGCCGAGGGCAGCCACCGGCTGACCGTACGGATCGAGAACCACACCCCCTGTCCCGCCCCCGACCCCGCCGACCGCGCGGCGCGCGACAAGGCGGCGGCGTACGCCTTCGTCTCCACCCACACCGTGCTGCACGGCGACACCGCGCTGTTCCGCTCCCTCGCCGACCCGCCCGACCGGCTGCGCGTGGCCGCCGCGTCCTGCGAGAACCTGGGCGTCTGGCCGGTGCTGGTGGGCCCGGACCGGGCGGGCGACGCCTCGACGGGCGAGGCGCCGGGCGAGGCCGACGGCGCCCCCGCCGCGCACACCGTCCTCGCCTCCCCCGTGACGCTGTGCGACTTCCCCGCCGTGGCCCCGGAGAGCCCCGGCGACCTGTTCGACGGCGGGGAGATCGACCAGCTCCTCATCCTCAATGTGCTCAGCCTGACCGAGGAGGAGCAGGAGGAGGCCCGCGCCTGCGATCCCAGGGCCCGGGAGATCCTCGACCGCTGCGCCCGGCTCTCCCCCGAGGAACTGGGCGCGCTGCACGGCACCATCCGCGAGTTCCGGACCCTGGAGGACGCGTGACACAGCGAGGACCAGTGACCGAAGCGGGAGCCGTGACGGAGGCGGGAGCCGTGACCGAGACGGGAGCCGTGACCGGGCTGCGTCGCGGCAGCCGGGTGCGGCTCCGCCCCTCGCGCGGCAGCGACCTGTTCGATCTGGCGCTGGAGGGTCGGATCGGCGAAGTCGACCGTGTCGAGGAGGACCTCGAGGGAAACCCGCACGTGGTCGTGGTGCTGGAGGGCGACCCGGGACGGGACTTCGGCGCCAGCCGGGGCCAGGTCGCCCACCACTTCTACTTCTCCCCCGAGGAGGTGGAGCCCCTGTCGGGCGATCGGCCGGCGGCACCGCCGGCCCGGATCCTGGTCGCCGGGATCGGCAACGTCTTCCTCGCCGACGACGGCTTCGGCTGCGAGGTCGCCCAGGCGCTGGGCCGTCGGCCCCTCCCCGAGGGCGTGCGCGTCGCCGACTTCGGCATCCGGGGCATGGACCTCGCCTACCGGATGCTGGAGGGCTGGGACACCGTCGTCTTCGTCGACGCCGCCCCGCGCGGCGCCGCCCCCGGCACGCTCTTCGTCATCGAGCCGGACCTCCGGGAGATCGCCGACGCGGCGCCCGAGACCCATGCCATGGACCCGGTGCGGGTGCTCGCGCTGGCCCGGCATCTGAGCGAGGGGCCGCTGCCGCGGGTCCTGGTCGTCGGCTGCGAGCCGGAGGTCCGGATGACCGGCGAGGAGCCGGATGTCCAGGTCGGGCTCAGCGAACCCGTCCGGCGCGCCGTCGACGAGGCCGTACCGCTCGTCGAGAAGCTCCTGGCCGACCTGCTCGACCGCACCGGAGAGGAGGTGAGGTCCCAATGAGGAACGGAATCTTCATCCCCGCGGGCGTCGTGCGCGCCGCGACCTGCGTACTGGCGGTCGCGACGATCGCGATCATCGTGGCGGAGGCACCGGAGGCATGGCGGTACTACAAGATGGAGACGATGTAGCCACATGCGCTCGCTGTGACGCGGAGGTGCCCGTGAAGATGCTCATCAACGTGGCCGAGACGGTGGTCGCCGACGCGCTGCGCGGGCTGGCCGCCGCACACCCCGAGCTGACCGTGGACGTCGACAACCGGGTGGTGGTGCGCCGGGACGCGCCGGTGGCCGGGAAGGTCGCGCTGGTGTCGGGCGGCGGCTCGGGGCACGAGCCGCTGCACGCCGGGTTCGTCGGGCCCGGGATGCTGGACGCGGCCTGCCCCGGGGAGGTGTTCACCTCGCCCGTTCCGGACCAGATGGTGCGGGCGGCGGCGGCCGTGGACAGCGGCAAGGGCGTGCTGTTCGTGGTGAAGAACTACACGGGCGACGTCCTCAACTTCGACATGGCCGCCGAACTCGCCGAGGACGAGGGGGTGCAGATCGCCAAGGTGCTCGTCAACGACGACGTGGCGGTGACCGACAGCCTCTACACGGCCGGCCGGCGCGGCACCGGGGCGACGCTCTTCGTCGAGAAGATCGCGGGCGCGGCGGCGGAGGAGGGGGCGCCGCTGGAGCGGGTGGAGGCCGTCGCCCGGCAGGTCAACGCGTCCTCGCGCAGCTTCGGGGTGGCCCTCAGCGCCTGCTCCACCCCGGCCAGGGGCGGCCCCACCTTCGAGCTGCCGCCCGGTGAGCTGGAGCTCGGCGTGGGCATCCACGGCGAGCCGGGACGGGAGCGACGCGGGACGATGACCTCCCGTGAGATCGCCGACCTCGCGGTGGACGCGGTGCTCGACGATCTCCAGCCGGACAGTCCGGTGCTGCTGCTGGTCAACGGGATGGGCGGCACTCCGCTGCTGGAGCTCTACGGCTTCAACGCGGAGGTGCACCGGGTCCTGGGCGAGCGGGGCGTCCCGGTGGCCCGCACCCTCGTCGGCAACTACGTCACCTCGCTGGACATGGCCGGCGCCTCGGTGACGGTGTGCCAGCTGGACGAGGAGCTGCTGCGCCTGTGGGACGCGCCGGTGTCCACCCCCGCCCTGCGCTGGGGCCGCTGACGCCGACCGCGCGCTCCGCCCGGCCCCGTCCCCGGCCGGCCCGTCCCCCGGGCCCGGCCCCGTACCCCAGGGCGCGGCCTCGTGCGCGCCCCCGTCACCCGCCAGCCCGCCCGACCCACCGACCGCCCGACCCACCGACCCACCGACCCACCGACCCACCGACCCACCGACCCACCGACCCACCGACCCACCGACCCACCGACCCACCGACCGAGGAGGATGCCCGTGGCGCCGCCCGGCAGCGACCCCGTACTCGACGCCGCGTTCTTCCGCCGCTGGCTGACCGCGCTGGCGGCAGCCGTGGAACGGGAGGCCGACCGGCTGACCGACCTGGACGCGGCGATCGGCGACGCGGACCACGGCAGCAACATGCTGCGGGGCTTCCGAGCCGTCTCCGCCGCGCTCGACACGGACGCGCCGGCCACCCCGGGGGCCGTACTCGTGCTGGCCGGGCGTCAGTTGGTCTCCACGGTCGGTGGCGCGTCGGGCCCGCTGTACGGGACGCTGCTGCGGCGCGCGGGCAAGGCGCTCGGCGACGCGGAGGAGGTGGACCGCGAGCGGCTGCGGGAGGCCCTGCGGGCGGGGGTGGACGCGGTGGCCCAACTGGGTGGTGCCGCGCCCGGCGACAAGACGATGCTGGACGCGCTGGTCCCGGCGGTCGACGCGCTCGACGACTCCTTCGCGGCCGGCGCGGAGGCGGCCGGGAAGGGGGCCGTGGCCACCGTGCCGCTACGGGCCCGCAAGGGCCGGGCCAGCTATCTGGGCGAGCGCAGCATCGGCCACCAGGACCCGGGCGCCACCTCCTCGGCGCTCATCTTCACGACCTTGGCGGAGGTGGCCCGATGAGCGGCGAACGGCAGTCGGTCGGAGTGGTGTTGGTCTCGCACAGCGCCCAGGTCGCCGAGTCGGTGGCGCGCATGGCCACGGCCTTGGCCGGCGGTGGCGCCACGGCGCCCGTCGCGGCCGCCGGCGGCACCGCCGACGGCGAGGTGGGCACCAGTGCGGAGCTGATCGCCCGGGCGGCCCACGCCGTCGACCGGGGCGCGGGCGTCGCCCTCCTGGTCGACCTGGGCAGCGCGGTGCTGACCGTGAAGGCGCTCCTCGCCGAGGGCGAGGAGCTGCCCGAGGGGGCACGCCTGGTGGACGCGCCCTTCCTGGAGGGCACGGTCGCGGCGGTCGTCGCCGCCTCGGCCGGCGCGGACCTGGAGGCCGTCGCGGCGGCGGCCGAGGAGGCGTACGGCTACCGCAAGGTGTGACCGGCCGTCGCCGACGGGACCTCGCCGCCGGGGACGGTCACGGCCGCCGCCGTCCCGTCGGGATCGTCACCGCCAGGGACCGGCGCCGCCGGGATCTCACCCCGGGAACCGCCACCGCCTGGGCCGGCGCCGCCGGGATCTCACCGCCGGGGACCGTCACCGCCGGGTGGGAAACGGCGGATACGCACGGACGTTGTCGTTGTACTCCTGGACGCGCTCGGCGACCAGCCGCGGCAGCGTGCCCGCGGCCAGGTCGGCCAGCGTGGTGCCCTCCAGGACCTGCCGCAGGCTGGTGCGCACCGCGCGCCAGACGTCGGGGAGGGCGGCTGCCGCCCCGGGGTATTCCAGACCGGTGAGCCGCAGGTCGCGCACGCTGGCGAGCGGGCCGTCGACGGCGCGGATGACGTCGGCGAGGGTGATCTCCTCCGGGGGCCGGCTCAGCTCGTAGCCCCCGTCGGGGCCGCGCAGGCTGCGGACCAGCCCGGCCCGGCGCAGTTCGCTGAGCACCACGAACAGAAAGCGCAGCGGGATGTCCTGACGGGTCGCGATGTCCTCCGACTTCAGCGGCCGGTCGGGAGAGCCCGCGAGCTCTGCCATCGCCCGTACGGCGTAGTCCGTTCTTGCTGAGATCCTCACGGCCTCAACTGTCTCACGGGGACGGCGGAGCCGTCCCATCCGGGCACCGGGCCCTCCCGCCCGAGCGCCGGGGCCCCCTCCGACGTCGGCGCCGCCCCTTCCCGTCACCGGAGCCGTTCGCCGGCGCCGCGGCCGTTCAGCGTACGGGGCCGTCCCGCGACGGAGCGCCATGTGGCCCACAGCGAGGGGGTGATGACGCACGGTCGCGCCGACGCCAGTATGGTGCCCATTGCAGGTTGTTCATCGAAATAGTGAAGTACATCGTGCACCCGTGTGCCGGAGCCGGAGGTTTGTCCGTGGTCCTCGCTCGCTCTCGATCTCGATCAACCATGGCCGTCGTCGGCGCGGGTGCGGCCGGCGCGCTCGTCGCCATCCAGCTCTGCGAGGCCGCGGCCCGGCGGCGCACCCCGCTCGAGCTGGTCCTGATCGACCCGGCCGGGGAGGCGGGGCGCGGCACCGCCTACGCCACCGAAGACCCGCGCCACCGGCTCAACGTCCCGGTCGGCGGAATGAGTTGTTACCCGGACGACCCCGGGCACTTCCTGCGGTGGCTCTGTCGCCACGGCGAACCGACCGTCACCGCCGGGGACTTCGCCACCCGCTACCGCTACGGCGCCTATCTCGCCGACACCCTCGGCCAGGCGATCATCAGGGCGCAGGGCGTCGTCGCCGTGCGCCGGCTGCGGACGAAGGCGGTGGGGTGCGCCTGGCCGAGCGTCGGCGGGGCCGTGCTCGACCTCGCGGACGGCACCAGCGTCTCGGCCGACGCCGTGGTGCTGGCCACCGGACCCACCGCCGGAACCGCCGGCTGGGCGCCGGAGGCGCTGCGCGGCGAGGACCGCTTCATCGACCGCCCCTGGGCGCCGGGCGCGCTGGACGCGGTCCGCGAGGGCGACGGGGATGTGTTGCTGGTCGGTGCCGGGCTCACCGCGGTCGACCTGGCGCTGACCCTCGACCGCCCCGGACGCACGGTGCACGCGCTGTCCCGCAGCGGGTCGCTGCCCCGGCCGCACGCCGTGGCCCCGCTGCCGCCGGTGCCGCCTCCGCCGGGGCTGTCCGGGTTGCCGCTGCCGCGGCTCCGCACCGCCGTGCGCCGCCATCTGCTCGCGGCGCTGCGCGAGCACGGCGACTGGAGGCCGGCGTTGGACGGGCTGCGCTCGGTCACCGTGGGCCTGTGGCAGGGGCTGAGCGAGGACGAGCGGGCCGAGTTCCTGGGCCGGGACGCCACCGCGTGGAACGTGCACCGACACCGGATGGCCCCGGCCACCGCGGAGGCCCTCGGCCGGGCGCGCGCCGCCCGCCGGCTGCGGGTCCACGCGGGTCGGGTGGCGTCCGTACGGCGCCTGGGCGCGGCCGACGCCGACGGCGGACGGCTCGACGGGGCGCGGTTCGACGTGGGCCTCGCCGACGGCCGTTCGCTGCGGGTGAGCTGGGTGGTGGACTGCACCGGACCCGGGCTGCGCGCCGACGGCTCGGGCGATCCCCTGTGGGGCGGGCTGCTCGCCGCGGGGTTCGCGGTGCCCGGCCCGCTGGGCATCGGGGTGGCCACCGAGGACGGGCGGCTGCGCGACGCGGAAGGCCGCGCGGAGCGACCGCTGTTCACGCTCGGCGCGCCCCGGCGCGGCGAGCTGTGGGAGACCACCGCCATCCCCGAGCTGCGGGTCCAGGCACGGGCGGTCGCCGAGGCGCTGCTGGCGCCGCTGTCCGGGCCGGCGTCGACCGCCCGCCGTCGCCCGGCGGACCAGTTCGGGCTGCCGCTGTCCACCCACGCCGCGGCGGCGGCCGCCTACCGCAGCGGGCTGGCGCGGGTCGTCACGGTCCGGGCGGGGGCGGCGGAGGCGTTCACCCGGGCCGTCGAGCTCGACCCCGGCTTCGCCCTCGGCCACGCCGCGCTGGCCCTGCTCGGCCACGAGTGCGGGGTGGAGGTCGACACCCAGCGGGCGCTCGCCGACGCGCGGCGCAGCGCGGCCGAGCGCGGCGACGACCGGGAGCGCTCCTTCGTCGACGTCGTGGCCCGCCGGGTCGGGGCGGGCGACGGCGACACCGCCCTGATGGACCATCTGGGCCGCCATCCGGGTGATGCCCTGGCGCTCAGCGCCGCCGTCCCCACCATCGCCTTCTCCGGGGTCAGCGACCTGGACGGCGCGTTGGCGCGCCGGCTGCTGGAGTCCACCGCGGCCGCCTACGACGGCCACTGGTTCCACACCTCGCTGCTCTCCTTCCTCCACCAGGAGGAGGGGCGTTTCGAGGAGGCGGGCGATCTGGCGCGGCAGGCGCTGGCCGCCGAGCCGGCCTCCGGCCACGCGGTGCACGCGCTGGCCCATGTCCACTACGAGTCCGGTGCGCACCGCGCGGGCCGCGACTGGCTCGACGAGTGGCTCACCGGTCAGGGCCGCGGCGCGGTGCACCGGGCGCACTTCTCCTGGCACGCGGCCCTGCACGAGCTGGCCCTCGACGATCCGGCGGCGGTGCGCCGGCGTTGGTTCGCCCAGCTGGCCCCGGCCCGGGTGCGCGGCGTACGGGCGCTGATCGACTCCGGTTCCCTGCTGTGGCGGGCCCGGATGACCCGCAACTGGACCGGCCGGGTCCCGGTGGACGATGTGCTGAGCGCGGTCGCCCGCGACATGGTGGAGCGGCCGGCGACCGCCTTCACCGCCCTGCACGGCGCCTTCGCCCTCACCGCCGCCGGCGACCTGCCCGCCCTGCGCCGGCTGCGCGCCCACACGGCGCAGGCCGACCCGGTCCAGCGCGAGGTGGTCGCGCCGCTGTGCGAGGCGCTGGAGGCGGTGTTGGAGGAGCGCTGGTCCGTCGCGGTGCGGCAGCTGCGCGGTGTGCTGCCCGCGCTGCCGCGGGTCGGCGGCAGCGCGGCCCAGCGCGAGGTCGTCGAGGAGACCCTGCTGTACGCCCTGGTCGCCGCCGGCCACTGCGACTCCGCCCGACGGGTCCTGGAGCAGCGGCTGGACCGCCGCTCCTCGCCGCTGGACCGCCGCCGCTTGGCGGACCTGCCGGCCTGAACGGCGCGGCCGGGCGGGCAGCGACCGCCTTCGCCATGGTCCGACCGCCTTCGCCCGGTCCGTACGGAGGCGGTCGTACGGCGTGGGGCGGCGGCCGGGGCGCTTGCGGGCGCCGGCCGCCGGCCTGCCGTCGGGTCTACGCTCGGGCGTCGGCGAGGAACGTACGGAGGTGGGCCGCGAGTCGGCGGGGCTGGTCCTCGGGGATGAGGGTGTAGCTGTCGGCGATCTCGACGTATGCGCCGCGAGGCAACAGGGCGGCCAGCCGACGGCCGTGCTCCGGCGGCATCACCCGGTCCTCGGCGGCCCACCGCCCGTCGTCGGCGCGGGCGTCGCGGGGATTCGGGCGTTGCGTCCACCCACCCGCCCGGCGGCAACACGGCCAACGTTGCCGATCCGACCGTTGCCCAGCGCAACGGTCCGGTCACCCTCCATGCTGTGACTCACCCTTCGGCGAAGGTCCGGAGGGCGGTGCGGCCCGCGCGCCGGAAGCCGGCCGGGCGAAGGAGAGAGTTCAGATGGACCGTTCACTGCTGTCGTTGAGAGCGACGCTCGTGCTGCTGCTCGCCGCCCTGGCGGGCGTGGCAGCCGGCGTGTTGGCCACGCTCGCGGGTGACGGAGCGGCGCGCGGCGCGCTGTGCGGCCTGGCGGCCGCCGGCCTCGCGGTGCCGTTCTTCGACCGGCTCGTCGCGGGCGAGGACACCGAGGCGCGACAGCTCTCCGGGGCCGATGTGGAAGCCGGGGACGGCCGTGGGTGAACTGAGGCCGCTGGCGGAGGACCTGACCCAGGAGTCCCGGGCCCTGGCTCAGGCGCTGCGGGAGCTGTTCGACGGGCTGGGCGTCTCGGTCCGGCGGTACGCGGCACGCCGCAGCCGGGACCCCGGGACGTTCTCGCGCTATCTGAGCGGCAGCCGCGTCCCTCCCTGGGAGGCGGTCATGGACCTGTTCACCGATCTCGCCGAGCACCGCGGCACCGCCGCCACCCCCGAGGCCATCGAGCTGGTACGGGCGCTGCATCGCGCCGCCGTGACGACGAGCACCTCGCCCAAGCACGCCGTGGAGGTCCTGGAGCAGCAGCTGGCCGACGCGGACCGGGTCTCGCGCCGCTCCACCGCCCGCGGCGACGTGCTGGGCGACGCGCTGCTGGACCGCAAGCACCGCATCGCGGACCTGGAGGTGCGGCTGAGCCAGCTCGAAGCCGCCTGGAACGCCGAGCGCGAGCGCGCGGACCTGCTGGCGTCGGGCCGCCCCGACGTCTCGGAACTGCTGCGCGAACGGGACACGCTGCAGGACGAGGTGGCACGGCTGTCGGCGGAGCTGCTCGCGGCGCACAAGCAGCGCGACGAGGCCGAGGCACGCTGCGAGCTCCTCGAACGGCAGCTGGAGACGATCGAGAAGGTGCAGCAGACCGCGGTCCTGTCCGGCGGCGCGGCCCGTGCGCCGCAGCGCATGCCCAGGATCCTGATCGTGGACGACCAGGCCGACAACCTGCTGGCGATGACGGCCGTGCTGTCGACGCTCGACCAGGAGCTCGTCACCGTCTCGTCCGGCGGGGAGGCGCTCAAGGCGCTGCTGCACCACGACGACTTCGCGGTGATCATCATGGACGTCCAGATGCCCGACATGGACGGTTATGAGACTGCCGCACACATCAAGCGTCGTCCCCGCACCCGGGACGTGCCGATCATCTTCCTCACCGCCATGGGCACCGATCCCGAGCACTCCGCGCGCGGCTACGCGGCCGGAGCCGTCGACTACATCGGCAAGCCCTTCGACCCCTGGGTGCTGCGGGCCAAGGTCGCGGTGTTCACCGGCATCTACCTCGAACGCCGCCTCCACGGCCACTGATCCGCCGGCGCCGCGACCACCGATCCACCGTCGCCGCGCGGTCGCCGATCCGCCGGCGCCGCGACCCCTCGCGGCGGACCCGGTCGCACCGCGAGGCGGGGCGCCGCGAGGCCGAGCCGACGGCGGGCCGCACGGGGCGTGGACCCGACCGCCGCCGGGCGTGACCCGCCGGCCCGCACCTCGTCCGTGTGCGGGCCGGCGGGCCTCGTCAGCGCAGGCCCGCCTGCTTGCAGGCGGTCGCGTACGCGGCGGTGCAGATGTCGCTGACCTTCAGCATCCCGTCCTTGACGACGGTGTCCTTGATGTTGTCCTTGGTCAGCAGGATGGGCGTGATCAGCTGGGCCGGAATGTCCTTGTTCGTCGGGCTGTCGACGGTCGCGGAGACGGCCACCTCCTCACCACGCCCCAGGGCGAGCGCCATCTCGGCGGCGGCCGTCGCCTCGGGGTCGAACGGCTTGTAGATGGTCATGCTCTGCTCCCCGCTGAGCACGCGCTGAACGCCGGCGAGTTCGGCGTCCTGCCCGGTGACCGGGGGCAGCGTGGTGAAGCCGCTGTTCTTGAGCGCGGTGATCGCGCCGCCGGCCATGCCGTCGTTGGCCGAGTAGACGCCCACGATCCGGCTCTTGCCCAGCAGGCCGATCGCCTCGGTCATGTCCTTGCCGGCCTGCTCCGGGAGCCAGCGGTCGACGTCGTACGACTTGCCGATCTTGACCTTGCCCTGCAGGACGGAGAGCGCGCCCTTCTTGAACATGGCGGAGTTGGGGTCGGCGTCCCAGCCGTTGAGCATGACGATCTCGCCCTGGCTCGCCTTGCTGCCGAGCTCCTTCAGCAGCGCCTTGCCCTGGATCTTGCCGACGTCCTCGTTGTCGAAGGAGGTGTAGCCGGAGAGCGGGCCGTGGGCGAGCCGGTCGTAGGCGACGACCGGGATGTCGGCGTCGTCGGCCTTCTTCACCGCGCCGGCGATCGACTCGGAGTCCACCGCGTCAAGGATGATCGCGTCGACCTTCTTCTCGATCATCGTGTCGACCTGCTGCTGCTGAAGCTTCGGGTCCGCCTTCGCGTTGGCGTACTCGACCGTGCACTCGGCACACAGGTCCTTGATGCGTTCGGTGATCAGAGGTCTGTCGTAAGCCTCGAACCGCGCCGTGTGGTCGTCGGGCAGAAGCAGGCCGATGCGCAGCGACCCGATCTTCTCCGCCGTGCTCTCGCTGCCTCCGTCGTCTCCCGATCCGCAGGCCGCGAGGGACGCGGTCATGGAAAGGGCGGCGACAGTGGCGATGACGACACGGCGCGGCATTGCATGCATGTTGGGGGTGACCTCCCTGACGAGGCCGCGATGTCACGGCCGAGGTGGCCGGAAGTCAACTCTGTGGCCCGCATGACGTCAAGGAAAGATTGCCATTCGTTATCAGCCTGAATTCACCGAGAAACCCCTTGCCACCAGGTGAGATACCATTCGGCGGCTGACCGCGCGGCGAGGGTTCACGGCCGCGCGGCATGCCGTTCGAGCGCCCGGATCCAGTCATTCCGCGGAATACCCGATGCGCCAATTCGGCATGCCCGCCGGCGCGTTGCCCACGCCCGCGCACCCACCACCCGACACCGCCCCCACGCCAACAAATCCGGACATCAGCGACCCACGACGCAACCAGGGGAATTCAGCGGCGATACCGGCATAACAGCAGCATTTCCATCTTGGCGGACAGACGCCGATGACAGATGCTTTGTTCCACCGCGTTCGCGGTCCTCGGGCCGACTGAGCGGTTCGCCTTCGCAATCACCGAAAGCTTCGCTCAGACCGGGGCCCGCAGCCCCTCCCGCAACCGGGCGAGGGTCTGCCGAAGGATGCGGCTCACCTGCATCTGCGAGACGCCCAGCCGGGCGCCGATCTCCTTCTGCGTCCGCTCCTCGAAGAAGCTCAGATACAGCACCCGGCGCTCGCGCTCGGGCAGCTCGGCCAGCAGCGGCCGGAGCGCCTCCCGTTCGAGCAGCCGGTCCAGTCCGGGGTCGGACGCGCCGAGCGTGTCGTCCAGCGAGACCCCCTCCGCTCCACCGGTGAGCGTGTCCAGGAGGCAGGTGCGCTGGATCCGCTCGACCCGCAGCCCCAGGTACACCTCCGACTCGCTGAGGTCCGTCGCCGCCGCCAGCTGGGCCACGGACGGGTTCGTCCGCAGCTGCTGCTCCAGCTCGGCGCGGGCGCGTCCGATGGCGCCGCAGGCCCGCTGGAGCCGCCGGGGGACGCGCACGCCCCAGACGCAGTCCCGGAAGTGCCGCCGCAGGCCCCCGGTGATGGTCGGCACGGCGTAGGCCTCGAAGGGGTGCCCCAGCCCCGGGTCGTAGCCGTCCACCGCCCGCACCAGCGCCATCGCGGCCACCTGACGCAGATCCGCCGCGGCCTCACCCCGCCCCCCGAACCGTCGGCTGATCCGCTCGGCCATGGGGAGCCACGCCTCGATGATCTCGCGCCGCAGCCTCACCCACTCCGCCCCGCCGGGCTCCAGCCGCCTCAGCCGGACGAAGGCGGCGGTGGTGTCGGGAGCCTCATGAGGAGAACGGCGAGCCCTGGTCATCAGCGGCCTCCTTGAAATCCAAGGCGCCTCCGGAATCCCTCACCACTATGGAGCCCGCCGAGCCCACCCGCCACTCAAGCCCCCGTCGGCCGCCCGGGGACCGCCCGCCTCTCCCCCGAGGCCGGCGCGGAAACGGGGCGGGCGCGCCTCATCCGGGGCTCAGCGGGCCTCGACGGACAGCCATACGGCCACCGCGCGGGCGATCTGCTGACCGGTGTCGAGCTGGACGAAGCCGAACTGACCGCCCTGGTTGCACTCCAGGAACCACCAGGTGCCGTCCTCCTCCGCGGCGAAGTCGAACGCTCCGTACGCGAGCCGCGCGGCCTCCATGTAGGAGCGCACCGAGCGGGCGATGCGATCGGGCACCCCCACCGGCTCCCAACCGGCCCCGGAGGCGGCGAAGCGCCCGTCCACCTCGTGCGGGTCGGCCGCCTTGCGCGCCGCGAACAGGCGCTCCCCGACGCAGGTCAGCCGGATGTCCGCGCACTTGTTCACATGCCGTTGCAACAGCGTGGGGCCGGCGGAGACCCCGGAGAAGTCGACCTCCGGGGTGATGCGGGTCGTGGGCAGCACCCGCGGCGGATCGTCCGGATGCGTACCGGAGACCGTCTTGACCACCAGGTCCCGGTGGACCGTGGCGAACTGGCGCGCCGCCTCGGGGAAGGACGTGATGAGGGTGGGCGGCACGGCGAAGCCGCTGAGCTGCGCGAGGTGGAGCTGCCAGGGCTTGTAGCGGGCCTGCGCGGCCGCCATCGGGTGGTTCATCCAGCGGACCGGCAGACAGCCGAGCATGCCGTACAGCGCGTGTTCGGACTCCGTGGTGAGCCAGCCGGAGGGCTCCGCGGCGTGTGCCGCGGGGGTCCCCGGACGACGCATCCAGACCGACCGCAGGCCGACCGCGCTCCCCATCCGCCCGCCCGCCGACAGGTAGCCGTGCATGTCGCCCTGGGTGTACTCGGCCGCCAGAGCGACGTCGCCGGGCAGATCGGCCGGGTCCAGCCGGATCAGCGGCACCCCCCGCTCCTGGAGCGCCGCCACCACCAGGTCCGCGGTCACGTCCTCCTCACAGGTGAGGATCAGGACCGTCATCGAGGGTCAGTCGTCGAAGTGCGTCTTGGATCCGGCGGTGGAGGTGGTGGTGCCGGTGACGAGCAGCCATGCCCGGTCGTCGATGGCGGGGCGCCCGTCGGGCAGGACGTTCAACTGCCGGGCGTGATCGTAGGTGTAGGGGACGATGACCGGCGTCTGCTGTGTCTGCCGGGCGTAACCCAACGCGAACGGCCGCATGTTCTCTCCTTCGTCCGAGCTCCGGTTCCGCCACCCGGCACGCTGGTCACGCGGCCGACCCGGTCTCGCTCGTCGATGTCGTAGGTGACCGTACGTGGCCCCCAACCGTCGATTGCCAAATTTGTTCGCCTTTGATGACGAGCCTTGACGCTCCCTCATATGACGACCTGACTCATATGAGGCCGGACCGCATGGCGGCTGAACGGGCCTGACCACTGGCGGTACTGACGGGCCGACTCATATGACGGCCCGACGGATCGCGCCCGCCTGTCACCCCGGGACCGCGGCACCCGTGGGCCCCTCGATGCCCGGATCCACCCTCCGTTAACCTCTCGTTCACCTGTTCGTCGGCCCCACTCATGATCAAGAATGGCCGTCGTCACGGAATCCGCACGGCGGACCGTGATCACCCTGTACGACCTCTCCTAGCGAGGATCCATGCGTTCCACCATCGTCGCCGGCCTCCTGGCCGCCACGGTTCTCATCACCGCGGCACCCGCGGACGCCGCCCCCACGTCCACGAGCGGCGCGTCGTCCCGAGACCGCTGTCCCCAACTCGACACCAGCCTGCCCTGGTACGGGGACAACCGCGCCAAGCTCCAGAAGATGATCGACGAGCGGGGTACCTGTTCCGGCATCGACGGCCGGCGCCCGGTCGCCGCGTTCGACTGGGACAACACCGTGGTCAAGAACGACATCACGGACGCCACGCTCGCCTGGTCCCTCCGGCACGACAAGATCCTGCGCCCGGCGCGCTGGCGTGACACCAGCCGCTGGCTGACGCCGGCCGCCGACCGGGCCCTCTCCGCCGCCTGCGGCACCTCCGTGCCCGTCGGCCGCCCGCTGCCCACCTCGGTCGACACCGACTGCGCCGACGAGATCTTCGAGATACGCGAGAAGTCGCAGACCATGGGCGGGGAACCGGCCTTCGCCGGGAACTGGAACCACCGTCGCACGGTGCCGGGCTACGCCTGGATCCCGCAGCTGTTCGCGGGTCACACCCCCAAGGCCCTGCGCTCCTTCGCCGCGCAGGCGCGCACCGAGCAGCTGGCGGCCCCGATCGGCGCCACCCAGAAGGTCGGCACCCACACCGTCGCCGGATACGTCCGCTACTACGAGCAGCAGAAGGACCTGATCCGCACGCTCAAGGCCGCCGGCTTCGACGTCTACATCGTCTCCGCCTCCTCCGAGCCGATCGCCGAGGCTTGGTCGGGAGGCGTCGGCCTCGACCGCCGACACACCATCGGCATCCGCAGCCTGACCCGGCACGGCAAGCTCACCACCGGGATTCGCGGCTGTGGCGACATGCCCGACGGGCGCGGCGAGGCTCTGCCGTACATGGACGGCAAGCGCTGCTTCATCAACCAGGAGATCTTCAAGATCAAGGGAGCCGCGGCCTGGCAGCGCCAGGACCCGGCGCACCGGATCGCCCTCGGGGCCGGCGACGCCGACACCGATGTGACGTTCGTGGACGACGCCACCGGAGTGCACCTGGCGATCAACCGCAACAAGCCCGAGCTGATGTGCCGCGCCCTCGACGACGCCGACGGGCGCTGGGCGGTCAACCCCATGTTCATCGCCCCACTGCCCCGCAAGTCCGGTGTCTACCCGTGCTCGACGACCGGCGCCACCCACCCGGACGGCAGCCTCGGCCCGGTGCTGCGCCATGACGGCAGTGTCATCCCCGACCAGGAGGACCTGGCCCTCCAGGCAAGCTGACGACCGGGCCGGCGAGGCCCGGCCGGTGGCGCGGTGGGGGGCGACGACTCCCCGGCGGCGGCCGGTCGCCACGGCGGCCGCTCCCCATCGCGTGCCCGGCCCCTCGCCCCGCCCGCCCCCTCGCCCGCCGGTCCCCACCGGCGGGCGAGGGGGCCACCGGCCCGCCGATCCCACCAGGCCGCCCGCCCGCCGCCGGCCGGCGCCGCGCCGACGTCGGCCCCAGGGCGCCGGCGGCCCTGGCACGAGCCGCGACACCGCTGTCATGGTGGTCGCGCGCACACCTGCTCGCGGAACTGTGGTGTCCCACCACATACGCCTCTGACCTGCGCATTTCTACGGTGTGGCGGCACGGAATCGTCCCCGCCGGCCCTCTGGAAGTGGTGCTCATGCCCTCCCCCGCGACCGCTCCTCCCCCCGCCCCCGCCAGCCTCCGCCGTATCGTCGCCGCCAGCCTCATCGGCACCACCATCGAGTGGTACGACTTCTTCCTCTACGGGTCCGCGGCCGCGTTGGTCTTCAACAAGCTGTTCTTCCCGGACTCCGACCCGCTCGTCGGCACGCTGCTCTCCTTCCTCACCTATGCGGTCGGCTTCGCCGCACGCCCGATCGGCGCGCTGGTCTTCGGGCACTACGGCGACCGGCTCGGCCGCAAGAGGCTGCTGGTGCTGAGCCTGCTGCTGATGGGCGGGGCGACGTTCGCGATCGGACTGCTGCCCACGCACGCCACGGTCGGTTCGGCGGCCCCGGTGCTGCTCACCGCGCTGCGACTGGTGCAGGGCTTCGCGCTGGGCGGCGAGTGGGGCGGAGCGGTGCTGCTGGTGTCCGAGCACTCCGACCGGGCGGGCGGGAACCGGCGTGGCTTCTGGGCGTCCTGGCCGCAGACCGGCGCCCCGGCCGGACAGTTGCTGGCGACCGGGGTGCTCTCGGCCCTGACCGCGCTGCTCTCGGACGCGGCCTTCGAGTCGTGGGGGTGGCGGGTGCCGTTCCTGCTGTCGGGTGTCCTGGTCCTGGTCGGCATGTGGATCCGGCTGTCCGTCGACGAGTCGCCGGTCTTCAAGGAGGCGCTCGCCCGCGCGGAGAGCCGGAAGCAGGAGGCGGAACAGCCGCCGCTGGTCGCCGTGTTGCGGCACCACTGGCGTGACGTTCTGGTCGCCATGGGTGCGCGCATGGCGGAGAACATCAGTTACTACGTCATCACCGCCTTCGTCCTCGTCTACGCGACCGAACAGGCCGACCTGGGCAAGCAGACCGCCCTCAACGCCGTCCTCATCGCCTCGGCCGTGCACTTCGCGGTGATCCCCGCCTGGGGCGCGCTCTCCGACCGCCTCGGGCGCCGCCCGGTGTACCTGCTCGGCGCCGCGGGGGTGGGCGCCTGGGCCTTCCCGTTCTTCGCCCTGATCGACACGCGGGAGTTCGGCTGGGTGATCGTGGCGGTCACGGTGGGGCTGGTCTTCCACGGCGCGATGTACGCCCCGCAGGCGGCCTTCTTCTCCGAGATGTTCGCGACCCGGATGCGCTATTCGGGCGCCTCGATCGGAGCCCAGTTCGCCTCGGTCGCCGCCGGCGCGCCCGCGCCGCTGATCGCCACCGCCCTGCTGGCCGACTACGACAGCAGCACCCCGATCGCGCTGTACGTGATCGCCGCGGCCCTGCTCACCCTGGTCGCGGTCGGGGTGGCGAAGGAGACCCGCCAGCGCGACCTCGCCGCGGTCGAACCGACGGCCGCGGCGACCACGAACGCTTCGGCAGCCGCCTCGGCGACGGGGTCGGCGAAGACCTCACCCCAGGCGTCGGCCTAGACGTTGACCTAGGCGTCGGCCTAGGCGTCAGCGCCGGCGCCTGGGTCGGCTTGGGCCTCGACCCAGGCGTCGGCTTCGGCTTCGGCGTCGACCGCCGCGTCGACTTCCGCGGCTCGCCCTCCGACGACGGGTCGGGTGTGAACCGCGCGGCCCCACCGGTCAGCGGGCGACCGCCGCCGAGAGCCGGTGGAGACGCAGCGCGAGCTGGATCTCCAGCAGGTGGGACGGCTCCTGCCAGCCGGGGCCCAGCAGCCGAGCCACCCGCTCCAGGCGCTGCGCCACGGTGTTGACGTGGACGTGGAGCGCGTCCTTCGTACGGACCGGGCTCATGCCGCTGGCGAAGTAGGCGTCCAGGGTGCGGACCAGGTCGGTGCCGCGCCGTCGGTCGTAGTCGATGACCGTGCCGATGGTGCGGTGCACGAACTCCGCCACCCGGTCGCCGTCCCGCGCACCCGCCAGCAGCAACCCGAGAAAGCCGAAGTCCTCCGCGGCGCCGCCCTCGCCCGCGCGGCCGAGCAGGTCCAACACGCTGAGACAGCGCAGCGCTTCGGCGTAGGCGTCGGCGACCACGCCGGGGGCGGCCGCCGGGGCGGGCACCGGCGCCGACGCCCCCACGGTGACCGGTGCGTGTACGGCGGTGCCCAGCTGCCTGGCCGCCCGGCGGGCGGTGGCCGCGGCGCTCTCTCCCCGGGCGAGCGGCAACAGCAGGACGACACCGCCGTCCCGCGCGGCGGCGAGGCCGTGCCCGGTCGCGGCCAGATGGGAGGCCGCGGACCACAGGCGCTGCCGGTCGGCGGTCTGCCGGTCGACCGCGCGCCGGTCGGCGGTCGCCCCGCGCGACGCCCGTCCGCCTGGGGAACCTCCGACTGGGGGACCTCCGCCTGGGGGACGGCCGTCGCCCACCGGACCGCCCACCGGACCGCCCATCGTGCGACGCCCGGTCGACCGCGGGTCCGCCGTCGAGCTCGGGACCCGGCTCGGATGCGCGCCCGGCCCTGCGCCCGGGCCTGCGCCCGGCCCTGCGCCCGGACCCGTGCCCGGCCTCGCGCTCGGACCCCCGCTCGGACCCGGACCCACGGTCCGGCCGGCGTCCGGGGTGTCCGCCGGGCCGCGGCCGGCCGTGCTGGGGCCGCCCGGGCTCGGGCGACCGGCCGTGGCGGCGCCCGCGTCCCGGTCCCCGTGCGCCCGGGCGCCGGGGACGGGGCGGGAGTCGGTGGCGGCCCGTCCCGGGAAGGCGGCGGGCCGGCCCCCGCGGAAGCCCGCACCGGTGCCCGTCGGGGCCTTCGGGTCCGCGGCGGCCGGGTCGACGGCGTCCCCACCGGTGTCGACGCGGGCCGCCAGGACGACATGCGGTGCGTCGAGGTCCGCCCGCAGCCTCAGGGCGCGCTCGCGCAGCAGCCCCGGGTCGCGGTCGGGGGCGTCGAGGAGGTCGTCCAGGAGCTCGCCGCGGACCCGTTGCTCCGCCTCGCCCGCGGATCGGCGGGCCAGTTGCAGCAGCGAGGTGACCATGGCGGCGCGCTCGAGCGTGCGTTGGTCGACCGGGTCCAGCCCGGAGTGGCCGTGCAGGACGAGCGCGCCGAGGAGTTCGCCGCCGGCGGAGACGGCGGCGACCCAGTCGTCGCCCTGCCGCACCGCGCGGCCGTCGGCGCGGGACGGGTCGACGGCCGTGAGCGGGCACGCCTCCGGCTCGACGAACTCCACCGATCCGCTGAGCACTTCGGCGACGGCGGCGGCGACGTCGTGCACCCCGCCACCGCGCAGCACCAGCTCGGTGAGCCGGTCGTGCACCTCCGAGGCGCGCTCGATGACGGCGCTGCGGTCCCGGATGATCTCGTTGGCGGCCTCCAGTTCGGCCAGCGCGGAGCGGGTCTCGGCCAGCAGGTTGGCGGTGTCGAGGGCGACGGCGGCGTGCGCGGCGAAGGAACCGAGCAGGGCGATCTGTTCGCGTTCGAAGACCCGCGCCCTCCGGTCTGCGGCGAACAGCACGCCGATGACGCCGCTGCCCAGCATGAGCGGCACGCCGAGGATGGCCACCAGCCCCTCGTCGATGACGCCTTCGTCGATGGTGTGGGTGTGCTGGAAGCGGGGGTCGTCCAGATAGCTGTCGGTGACGTACGGGCGGGCCGTCTGGGCGACCAGCCCGCCGAGTCCCTCCCCCATGCCGAGCCTCAGTTGCTGGAAGCGTGCCGAGACCGAGCCGTCGGTGACCCGCATGTAGGTGTCGCCCGCGCGGGGGTCGTTGAGCGTCAGATAGGCGACCTCGGTGCCCAGCAGCGAGCGGGCGCGCTGCACGATGGCCTGGAGCACCGCGTCCAGGTCGCGCAGCCCGGCGAGGTCGTGGGCGGTCTCGTAGAGGGCGGACAGTTCGGCCTCGCGTCGCCTGCGGCCCTCCAGTTCTCCATGGACCCGCAGCGCCGCCAGCTTGACGCGCTCCAGGGCGGCGAGCCGGGCGGGGCTTTCGCCCTCCGCGCGGGCGCGCAGGACGGGCCGCTCGAACGCCTCGGCGGGTGCGCCCCGCGCGAGCAGCTCGATATAGGGCTCGGTGCGTTCGGCGAACTCGGCGGGCTCGGCCGGGTCAGGGTCGTGCCCGTCCGCGCGGGGCTTCGGGGCGTGCTCGGGATTCAGTGGGCCGTCCATCCGCCGTCCATGGTGAGGGTGGTGCCGGTGACGAACGAGGTGTGCGGTCCGCAGAGGTAGGCGACCGCCTCGGCGACCTCCTCCGGCTCGACGAGCCGCTTGAGGGCCGTGTCGGCCAACAGCAGGTCGCTGACGACGCGTTCGGCGGGTATGCCGTGCGCGGCGGCCTGGTCGGCGATCTGCCGCTCGACCAGGGGCGTGCGCACGTAGCCGGGGCTGACGCAGTTGGAGGTGACGCCCCGCGCTGCCCCCTCCAGGGCGGCGACCTTGGAGAGGCCCTCCAGTCCGTGTTTGGCGGCCACGTACGCGGACTTGTAGGCCGAGGCGCGCAGCCCGTGGACGGAGGAGATGTTGACGATGCGCCCCCACCCCTGGCCGTACATGTGCGGCAGTGCGCCCCGGATGAGCCGGAAAGGCGCCTCCAGCATGACCGTCAGCACGGTCGAGAAGGTCTCCGGTGGGAACTCCTCGATGGGACGGACCAGTTGGAGACCGGCGTTGTTGACGAGGATGTCGGCGCCGTAGGCCGCCGCCTCGGCGGCGTCGAGGTCGGTGAGGTCCAGCGGGCACGACTCGACGCGGCCCGACAGGCCGGGGGTGTCCGCGGCGCGCGCCGCGAGGCGGGCCAGGCCGTCGGCGTCCCGGTCGGCCGCGCGGACCGTGGCACCGGAGGCGGCGAGCCGCAGCGCGCACGCCTGCCCGATACCGCCCGCGGCGCCGGTGACGAGTGCGGTGCGACCACGAAGGTCGACGGTGCCTGATGTGGTGGACACGCTCATAGCGGGCAGGCTAGACGGCGCCGCGGCCGCGAACGATGTGTCCGCGCACCACCCTTCACCGGGGTTCGGCGGGTTCGAACCACGTGGGTCCGTCGTACGCCGCCTGCTTGATGCGGGTGACGGCGAACTCCTCCATCTCGGGCAGCTCGTCGACGGCGAACCAGCCCACCTCCAGGGACTCGTCGTCGTTGACCCGCGCCTCGCCGCCGACCGCGCGGCAGCGGAAGCAGACGTCCATGAACTGGCAGACGTCGCCGTTGGGGTAGACGACCGGCTCCAGGGTCTCCACAAGGACGATCCGCTCCGGCACGCAGCGCACCGCGGTCTCCTCGTACACCTCACGCACCACCGCCGTGGCGGGCTGCTCGCCCGGCTCCGGGATGCCACCGATGATCGACCAGCGCCCGTTGTCGGACCGGCGGCCGAGCAGCACCCGCCCCTCGTCGTCCAGGACGATCGCGCTCACTCCGGGCAGCGGCAGCAGGGCGTTCCCCAAGGAGGTGCGCAGTTCACGGATGAAGTCGGGCGTGGGCATGCGCCCGAGGGTATCGGCCGCGAGGCCCCCGTTCGGACCATGTGCCGGTCGTCCACGGCCCCGTGCCACCCGGCGTGCGCCCCGCACGCGGACGGGCGCACACCACGCCCACCGCTGCTCGGGGCCGTCGCCGGGCGCGATCCGGAGGCGGAACTTCTTCGTACGCATATTCGCCCCAACGTTTCTGCACGGGTCCTCCCACGGCGCACCGGCAGCCGCTACGGTGTCAGTCCTTGCCCGCGCCCGGGGCCGGCCGTGCCGCGCCGTGGCGCGGCGCCCGTCAGCGCTCGGGGGGTCGACGGGATGGCGACGCCGACGGCGATACGACATGGCGCTTCGGAGCGCGGGGCGGCGCCCGATGTCGTGGGCGCCGCCCTTCTGAGCTGCTGCGCCGTCTGGGCGCTGGTCAGCGCGGCCGGGCGCGCGGCGCGCCCCGAAGGGACCCTGCTCGCGCTTCTCGCGGTGACCGCCGGGTACGCCTGCGGCCGGATCGCGGGCTCGCTGCTGCCGGTCGCCGCCGCGACGACCGGCGCGCTGGCGGGGGCCGTGCTCACCGTCGCCCCCGAGCAGGCCGCGTCCACCGGCGGCGTCACGGTGGACGCGGCGCGGCTGACGCTGGCCACCGGCGCCGCGTGCTGCGCCGCGTGGGCCGCCGGCCCGGGGCCGCTGCGCCGGGCGCTGTGGCTGTTGGCCGGCGCCCTGGCGGCGCTGGCCCTCGCCGCCGGCTGCGCGGCCGGCTTCGTCGCGGCGTGCGGGGTGCTGCTGTGTTCCCTGGCCGCGGGGCGGGTACGGCACCGGCTGCCGGCGCTCGCCGGGCTGGCGCTGGTGGCGGCGCTGGCGGTCGGCTCCACCTGGGCGGTGGCCGCGAACGCCCTGCCGCGCGGGCTCTCCACCTCCCTGGAGGGACAGCTCACCGAGCATCGGGTGCGCCTGTGGCACGACGCCGCCACGATCACCGCGGAACATCCGCTGCGCGGGGCGGGCCCCGACCTGTTCGGTGAGGTCAGCCCGGCCTCCCTGCAGTCGGCCGAGCCCCACGGCACGCCGTACTCCGCCCCCATGCAGCAGGCCGCCGAACAGGGGCTGCCGGGGGCGGCCCTGCTGGCCGCGGCCTTCGGCTGGACGCTGTACGCGCTGTGGCGCTCGCCCCGCGCCACGGCGGTCGCGCTGACCGCCGCGGCCGCCCTCACCGGGCTCGCCGTCCAGGCCGCCGTCGGCAACGCGCTGAGCTCCCCTCAGATCACCGCCGGCGCCGGCCTGCTGGCCGGCCTGGCCACCGCCCGCCGCCCCGGCGCCCCGACCGAGCCCGGCTGATCCGATCGAGCCCGGCTGATCCGGCCGCGCCCGGCTGAACCCGAACCAGCCCCGGATGCGGCCGAGCCCGGCCGCGGGCGCGGGCACGGCCCCGGAGACCGGGCCGGGCGCCCGGAGGCCGGGGCCCCAGGCCAGGCCGGGAGCCGAGCTCCGCACGGGTTCGGCATCCGAAAGGCGCCACCCCACACCCCACCCGCGCGCGACGCCGACGCCCGTGGCACCCCCAGGCAACTCCGGGCAACCCCATGGCGCCCTGCCTCGGAGGGACGCATCGGCGACCTGCCTCCGGGGCGAACCAGCGGCCCGCCCCGGGGGCCACCGCCGTCGGACGCCGCCGTGTCGTCGTGTCGTCGTCCGCGAGCCGTCGCCGCGCCCCGCGCGGGCGGGGGTGGTCCGCCATGGCACCAACGGCCCGCCCGCTGGCATGGGTGCTCCCCGCGCGGGCGAGGGTGGTCCGATCGCGGTGGTGAAGTGGGCCTGGCACGGACGGTGTTCCCGCGCGTGCCCGAGGAGAACGCCCACCGTGCGTACGACGCGCGCGGGCGGCGGCCCGAGCATGCCCGTGTGCCGCGGACGGCACGGGGACGGTCCCGCACCGGAGCGCCCGCGCCCGTGTTCGCGCGGGACGCGCTTCCTCCAACAGCCCTCGGAGAGCACTCTCGTCCCCATGCCCCCGCCCGCGCGGGACGGGCGTGCGCTCGCCGCCCTCAACAGCCCGCGGGGGTGTGAGGGCGACCGCTACGCCTGTGACGCCGGGCGGGCCCGCAGCCGCAGATGATCGCGGACGACCCGGACCGCGGCTTCGGCATCGTCCACGGTGACGGTGAAGACCCGGCCGTCGGAGAGGTGGAGGGCGATCCCCTCGCCGCGCCGTACGATCACCGCGGTACCCCTCTCGGGGCGCCAGCGGTAGCCCCAGCCGCCCCACTGTCGGGGGGTGACCCACGGGACGAACTCGGCGCCGACGACGTCCTGGAGGAGGATGCGGCGACGCGGCACGCCGATGTGGCCGCAGCGCACCTCCAGGCAGTCCTTGTCGACGCGCACCGCTACCTGGACGAAGGCCAGCGTGCCGAACAGCACGAGCAGTCCCGCCGCCACACAGCCGATGACGGACATGAGCAGCGGGGCCAGACCGGAGGTCCACGCGGAGTCCACCGCCAGCTCGACGCCGAGGGCCATGCAGCCGGCGCCCAGGAGGGCCAGCAGCCACTGACCGCGGTTGGTCGCGCGGCCGGTCCACACCTCGGGCGGTCGCTCCGGCGAGTGCGGCATGGGGTCCGTGGGATGGTCCCTCATGGTGGCAGCCTACTCACGTTCCGCCTCGCGGGCAGGGAGCGCGGGCCGCCCGTTCGACCGACCCGTGAGTAGGTCTCCAACCCGCGCGGAGGGCTCCCGGCTCGTGGGTGGGGCTCCCGGCCGCGCGCCCGCGCGGTCCGCGCCAGCCACCGTACGGACCCGCGCGGTCCGCGCCAGCCACCGTACGGACCCGCGCGGTCCGCGCCGGCAGCCGTACGGAACCGGGCGTCGCGCGCGGAGGCCCGCGGTCCCGCGCGTCACGCTCCCGGAGCCCGCGCGCCGCGTCGGGGGGCGGGCGGTACAGCGCCGCGGGCGCGTTCCACCGAAGGCAAGGGTTCCGCCGAACGGGGGTTCCGCCGAACGGAAACGCCCGGTGTCGCCGAACGGGGACGCCCGGTGTCGCCGAACGGGGACGCCCGGTGTCGCCAAACGGGAACGCCCGGTGTCGCCAAACGGGAACGCCCGGTGTCGCCGTACGGCGCCGACGCCGAGCGCGCGGCCGGTCCGCGCCGAGGGCCGCCGAGCGGCCCGCGCCTAGCGCCCCGCGACGCCCGCCGGTGCCAGCAGGCCGCCTTCGGCGTAGTCCAGGGCCTCCACCGGCAGGGCGGACTCGCGGCCGGCGAGGAGCACGGTCAGGGTGCCGGAGGGGGCCACGGTGCCGGCCGGGGCGGGGGTGGCGCCGATGCGGCGCAGCGCCTGGGCGGCGACGGCGCCGGCGGAGCCGTGCAGCACGATCGGCGGCGCGCCGGCCGGCTGGACGGCCGCGCGGATGCGCTCGGCGACCAGTTCGTAGTGGGTGCAGCCCAGGACCACGGCCCGGACGTCGCGGGGCGTGCGGGCGGCCGCGTCGGCCACCGCGGCGTCGATCGCCGCCGCGTCGGCGTGCTGGACCGCGTCGGCGAGCCCGGGGCAGGCCACCTCGGTGACCTGGACGCCGTCGGCGAAGTCGCGGATCAGGGCGCGCTGGTAGGGGCTGCCGGTGGTGGCGGGTGTGGCCCAGATGGCGACCGGGCCGCCGCCCGCCGCCGCGGGCTTGATCGCCGGCACGGTGCCGATCACCGGCAGCGCGGGCTCCAGCTCGGCCCGGATGGTGGCCAGGGCGTGCACGGAGGCGGTGTTGCAGGCGACGATCAGCGCGTCCGGCCGGTGCGCGGCGGCCGCGCGGGCGCAGGCCACGGCGCGGGCGGTGAGGTCCTCGGTGGTCCGGGGACCCCAGGGCATGCTCTCCGGGTCGGAAGAGAGGACCAGATCGGCGTCGGGCCGCAGTCGGTGCACGGCGACTGCCGCCGGGAGCAGACCGATTCCGGAGTCCATAAGCGCGATCTTCACCAGGTTCTCGCCTCGCTCTGTCGATCCTCGCCACTCCGTTGTGGCCCGTCGGCCGCCCCCCGGGCGCCGGATACGGCGCGAAAGCGACACCGGGACACTTTAGTCGATCGTCTGTGCGCGCCTCGGGGCGGCGGACCCGTCGGTCGGGCAGACTGCGGCGGATGAGCGCGCTGACGTGGATCGCCTGGGCGTCGTCGGGCGCCTGGGCGTGGCTGCTGCTGGGACAGGGGTTCTTCTGGCGCACGGACCTGCGACTGCCGGCCCCCGGAGGGGTCGGGGACGGCCCGGGCGGCGCGGGGCCCGGGAGGGCCTCGGAGGGCGCCGGCGAGGCCACCCAGGGCGCGCCCGAGGGCGGGCCTGGCCCGGGCGGCGCGGGGCCCGGGAGGGCCTCGAAAGGCCCCGGCGCGGCCGCACAGGGCGGGCCGGACGGGTCCGCGGAGCCGCCCTGGCCCTCGGTCGCCGTGGTGATCCCCGCCCGGGACGAGGCCGAGGTGCTGCCGAGCAGCCTGCCGTCGGTGCTCGCGCAGGACTACCCGGGGCGCGCCGAGGTCTTCCTCGTCGACGACGGGAGCACCGACGGCACCGGCGAGCTGGCCCGCGCGCTGGCCGCGGCGGAGGGTCACGGGCTGCCGCTGACGGTGTCCTCTCCCGGCGAGCCGGCGCCCGGCTGGACCGGCAAGCTGTGGGCGGTGCGGCACGGCATGGCGCTGGCCCGCGCGCGCACCGACGCCGAGTACCTGCTGCTGACGGACGCGGACATCGCCCATGAGCCGGACAGCCTGCGGGAGCTGGTGCGGGCCGCGCGGAGCAACGGCCTGGACCTGGTCTCGCAGATGGCGCGGCTGCGGGTGGCGACCGGCTGGGAGCGGCTGATCGTCCCGGCGTTCGTGTACTTCTTCGCCCAGCTCTACCCCTTCCGCTGGGTCGGCCGGACCGATCGCCGCACGGCCGCCGCGGCCGGCGGCTGCGTGCTGCTGAGCCGGGCCGCCGCCGAGCGGGCCGGGATCCCCGGCGTGATCCGGCAGGCGGTCATCGACGACGTCGCCCTCGCGGGGGCGGTGAAGTGCGGCGGCGGCCGCATCTGGTTGGGGTTGGCCGAGCGGGTGGACAGCGTGCGGCCGTATCCGGGGCTGCGCCCGCTGTGGCGGATGGTCTCGCGCAGCGCGTACGCACAACTGCGGCACAACCCGCTCCTGCTGGTCGCGACCGTGGCGGGGCTGGCGGTGGTCTATCTGGCACCTCCGGTGGCGGCCTGCACGGGTCTGCTGACGGGCGGCGGGGGGCCGCTGCTGCCCGGGGCGGTCGCGTGGGCGGTGATGGCGGGCACCTATGTGCCGATGCTGCGCTACTACCGGCAGACGCTGTGGCTGGCGCCGCTGCTGCCGTTGTCCGCCGCCCTGTACCTGCTGATGACCGTCGACTCGGCGGTCCAGCACTACCGGGGGCGCGGCGCGGCCTGGAAGGGGCGTACCTATCCCCGTCCCGAGGCCGCGCCGTAGCCCGCCCGTCATGCCGAGGACATGACCGCCCGGTAGGCGTTCGCCGTCACTTGCGGCCCGGGGTCCAGTTCATCCCCCACCCGTAGGCGTGGTCCAGGGTCCGCTGCGGGCTGACGCCGCGGTCGGGGACCAGGTAGCGGGCCTCTCGCTGGACGACCAGGTCACCGCCGTTGTTGGTGATGAGGGCCAGCGCGCAGACCGGCGAGGGCACGGTGCACTCGTCGAGCGAGAACTCGATGGGCGCGCCGTGCTGCGGGGTGAGGGTGACGGTGGCGCTGAGGTTGGCGAAGCTGCGCGCGCCCTCGTAGACCGACACGAAGACCAGGATGCGGCGGAAGGCGTCCTTGAAGTCCAGGTTGACGGTGAGGTTCTCGCCGGAAGCCCGGGCGCCGGTCCGGTCGTCGGCGTCGAGGTGGATGAAGGGCGGCTGGTGCAGCGACCCGAAGGAGTTGCCCAGCGCCTGCACGACGCCCTTGCTGCCGTCGGCCAGTTCGAAGAGGGCGCCGAGGTCGAGGTCCAGGTCGCCGTGGAGCGCCATGACCTTGCCGAGCTTCTGCTGCCAGCCCTTGAACTGCTTGCGCACCTCCCAGTTGAGGTTGACCCGCAGGACGCCGGCGGTCCCGCCCTGCTTGGTGAGCGAGACGGTGGGCGCCTCCTTCGTCAGGGTGACCTTGGTGAGCCGCACCGGCGCGCCCGCGGTGGCCGGGGCGGCGGCCGGCGGGGGCGGCAGCGGCACGGACGCCCCGGCCGGCGGGGGCGGCGCGACCGGCGGCGCGGCGGCCGCGGGCGGCGGCGCGACCGGCGGGACCGGGGCCGGGGCCGGGACGGAGGCCGGGGAGGGCTCGGCCTCCGGGTCGTCGACGGTGATGCCGAAGTCCGTGGCGAGGCCGGCCAGTCCGCTGTCGTAGCCCTGGCCGACGGCGCGGAACTTCCACGCTCCCTGCCTGCGGTAGAGCTCGCCGAGGACGAAGGCGGTCTCGACCGTGGCGTCCGTGCTGTCGAAGCGCGCCAGCTCCGCGCCGCCGGCCGCGTCCAGCACCCGGATGCGCAGCCCGGGGACCTGTCCGAAGCGACCGCCGTCGGCGGAGGCCACGAGCACGATGGTCTCGATGGCGGGCTCCACCCCGCCCAGGTCGACGGCGAGGGAGTCCGTCACCTCGCTCCCGGACGTGCGCTTCCCCTCGTGGCGGACCGCCCCGGAGCCGTGCGTCGGCTGGTTGTAGAAGATGAAGTCCGCGTCCGAGCGGACCTTCCCCGACACCAGCAGCAGCGCCGAGGCGTCGACGTCCGGCACCCCCGCTCCGGTCTGCCAGCCGAGCTCGACCCGCACGGCCGACACCGGAATCTGAACATTGGCGCCCTTGGACATCGCCATCTGTTCCCCCTGCCCTTCTCTTCGTTTCGCTTTTGTTCGCTTTCGCGAGGTTCTCGACTCGTCAAGCCAACCGCGGGTAACCCGCCAAGACGCGCTCTTTACACGATCTCAACGGCCTTCGGCGACCGATTTTCCCAGGTTCGCTCTGATTGGGGAGCCGCGACCACGAGAAGCCCATGAAACAACCCTCTTATCGGACTCCCCAACCAGCACATCGTGGGCTTAACTTATGGACTATGACCTCCCCCCGCTCTACCTACGGCGGCGGCTACTACTCCTCGCCGTCCTTCCCGGACACCCCCATCTACGACAGTCTCGTCGCCGAGCGGGGGACGCCGCAGATCGCGCCCATCCGGGTCCCCTCGCCGTACGACCCCAGCGGCCACTTCCCCTCGGCCGCGCCCGCCCTGCCGGCCGCGCTACCCGCGCTTCCGGCTGCCCCGTCCCACCACACCCCGCCGCACGGCTACCCGGCACAGGGCCCCGCCCAGCCGCAGCCCGGCGGACTCCAGCACCCGCCCGCGCCGTACATTCCGCCGCAGGCGAACGGCCCGCGCGGTTACCCGGGCCCGCAGCCGTACCCGGCCCAGCAGGCGGCCCCGCAGCCGCAGCGTCCGGCCCTGGCCGGGCCGGGCGGACCGACCGGCTATGAGGCGATGCGTCCCGCGATGCCCCGCCCGGCCGCGCCGCGCCCCGCCGCGTACGAGGACCAGTACGGCCGCCAGCAGCAGTACCCGAACCAGGGCTACTGACCGAGGCTGCCGACGGGGCCGGACCCCTCCCTGACGGAGGGTCCGGGATCCCCCGCGCCACTCAGCCGACGACCCCGCGGGGGGCGAGGCCGTCGGCCGGTATGCCGTCGTCCGGAGGTGCGGGCGCGCCGCGCCCGCACCTTCGAGCCGTGACACCGGGAGGCCGCGCGCCCGCCGGGCGCGCGGCACGTCCGTCACCCACCGCCTGGCCCGACGGCCGATCGCGACGCCCGGGGGCGCCCCGGCACGCCCGCGCTCAGTGCCCCGGCAGGCTGGTCCCGTACGGGCCGTAGAGGTCCAGCAGCCGGGTGCGTGCGCTCTGCAGCCGGTGCCCCATCGCCTGGGCGCAGGCGAGCACCAGCTCGTAGCCGAGCCGGGTGTCGTCCCGGCAGAGCTGACGCACGACCTCCGATTCGAACTCATGTGCGCGCACCGGGCTCAGTGCCTCCGCCCCCAGGTGCCAGCCGCCCGGCGGGAACAGCCAGGACCAGCCCAGCAGCTCGCCCGGCCCCAGGGTCTCGATCACGGCCGGTCGCCGCCCGGGGACCCGCATGTCCAGGGTGACCGAGCCGGTGCGGATGATCCAGAAGCGGTCGGCCTTGCCGCCCTCCTCGAAGATCCGGGCACCCGAGGCGAAGGCCACGTCGTGCGCGAGCTCCATGAGCCGGGCCCGGTGCTCCGCGCTCAGCCCGCTGAGAAGTCGACTCATGACCTCACTGTGCAACTTCGTCGGCCGACGCGCCTTTCGACGGGAGCTGTGGCATGGTCGGTCGAGGGGGCGGTTGGCGCGGGCGGCAGGGAGCCCGCGGTGGAGTACAGGTGGACGGAGCGCGCCGGCCCCCAGACGTCACTCCCTCGGGGAGGGCAAGGCATGGAGACACGGTCCTCGCTCACCGACATCGCCGTGGAACAGCTCGACGCGCACTGGCGCGCCCTGAACTACCTCTCCGCCGGACAGATCTATCTCCGTGGCAACCCGCTGCTCACCGAGCACCTGCGGCCCGACCACATCAAGCCCCGGCTGCTGGGGCACTGGGGCACCTGCCCCGGGCTGAACCTGGTCTACACCCACCTCAACCGCGTCATCTCGGAGCGGGACCTGAACGCGGTGTGCGTGTGGGGCCCCGGGCACGGCGGGCCCGCGGTGCTCGCCGGCGCCTGGCTGGAGGGCACCTACGGCGAGCTGTACCCGGACGTGGGCCGGGACGCGGCGGGGATGGGCCGGCTCTTCCGCCAGTTCTCCACCCCGGGCGGCGTGCCCAGCCATGCCGCGCCGGACGTCCCCGGCTCCTTCCACGAGGGCGGCGAGCTCGGCTACTCACTCGCGCACGCCTACGGGGCGGCCCTGGACAACCCGGACCTGGTGGTCGCCTGCGTGGTCGGCGACGGCGAGGCGGAGACCGGCCCGCTGGCCGCCTCCTGGCACGGCAACAAGTTCCTGGACCCGGTCCACGACGGGGCCGTGCTGCCCATCCTGCACCTCAACGGCTACAAGATCGCCAACCCGACGGTACTGGCCCGCATCCCCGAGGACGAGCTGGACGCCCTGCTGCGCGGCTACGGCCACGAGCCGCTGTACGTGAACGCCGAGCCGGACAGCGACCCGGCCCACGTCCACCGCTCCATGGCGGCCGCCCTGGACATGGCGCTGGACCGCATCGCGGCCGCCCAGCGGGGAGCGCGGGAGGGCGGAGGGCATGGACACGCCCCGCGGCCCGACGACGCCCCGGACGGCCTCGGGCGCCCGCGCTGGCCGATGATCGTGCTCCGCACGCCCAAGGGCTGGACCGGCCCGGCGGAGGTGGACGGGGTGCCCGTGGAGGGCACCTGGCGCGCCCACCAGGTGCCGCTGGCCGCCGTCCGGGAGAACCCGGACCGGCTGCGGGAGCTGGACCTGTGGCTGCGCTCGTACCTGCCCCAGGAGCTGTTCGACGAGGAGGGGCACCCGCGCGAGCCCGTGCTGGCCTTCGTACCCTCGGGAGACCGCCGGCTGGGCGCCAACCCGCACGCCAACGGCGGCCGGCTGCTGCGCGAGCTGCCGCTGCCCGACCTCGCCGACCACGCGGTCGACGTGGACAAGCCCGGCACCCGGCTGCACGAGCCGACCCGGGTGCTGGGCGGGATGCTGCGGCAGGTGATGGCCGACACCGCCGAGCGCCGCGACTTCCGGGTCATGGGCGCCGACGAGACCGCGTCCAATCGGCTGCAGGACCTGTACGCGGCCACCGACAAGAGCTGGCAGGCGCGGCTGCTGGAGGTGGACGAGCACCTGGGGCGGCACGGGCGCGTGATGGAGGTGCTCTCCGAGCACCTGTGCCAGGGCTGGCTGGAGGGCTATGTGCTCACCGGGCGGCACGGCCTGTTCTCCTCGTACGAGGCCTTCGCGCACATCGTCGACAGCATGGCCTCGCAGCACATGAAGTGGATCGCGACCGCGCGGGAGATCCCGTGGCGGGCGCCGGTCGCGGGCTTCAACTACCTGCTCACCTCGCATGTCTGGCGGCAGGACCACAACGGCTTCTCGCACCAGGACCCGGGCTTCGTCGACCATGTGCTCAACAAGCGGCCGGACGTGGTGCGGGTCTATCTGCCGCCGGACGCCAACACGCTGCTGTGCGTCGCCGACCACGTGCTGCGCACCCGGGACGTGGTCAACGTCGTGGTCGCCGGCAAGCAGCCCTCCTTCGACTGGCTGACGCTGGAACAGGCGCGCGCCCACTGCGCGCGCGGCGCCGGGATCTGGGAGTGGGCCGGCACCGAACGCCCCGGCGTCGACCCCGACGTGGTGGTGGCCTGTGCCGGCGACGTGCCCACCCAGGAGGCGCTGGCCGCCGCCTCACTGCTCCGCGAACACCTGCCGGAGCTGGCGGTGCGGGTGGTGAACGTGGTGGACATGACGCGGCTGGTGCCGCGGGACCAGCATCCGCACGGGATGCCGGACAAGGAGTTCGACGCCGTCTTCACCCGCGACAAGCCGGTGATCTTCGCCTACCACGGCTACCCCTGGCTGATCCACCGGCTCGCCTACAGGCGGACCGTCCACCCGCAGATCCATGTGCGCGGCTACAAGGAGATGGGCACCACGACCACGCCGTTCGACATGGTGGTCCGCAACGACCTGGACCGCTACCGGCTGGTCATGGACGTCATCGACCGGGTGCCGGGGCTCGCGACACACGCGGCCGGGCTGCGCCAGACCATGGCCGACGTCCGCCACCGGCACCACGACTGGGTGCGTCAGCACGGAACGGACCTGCCCGAGGTGGTGGACTGGAGCTGGCCGGGCTAGGCGGCCGGAGCGGGTCCGAGCGACGGCGTCCGCGACGCGCTGATGGACGGTCCTCTCGCCCCGCTCCAGGCAACAGGGAAGCGATCAGTCGAAGTCGAGCGGAACTCATCTCCGCATCGGCCACTTCAGACCAGATCAGATGCAATGCGCGACAACAGCGGTCGCGCCGGGCAGCCATACGAAGCCACAGTCCGTCACGCCGTAGCCTCTGCTGCCAACCACAGACAGCGCACGGCCATCAGGGGGGCGACACCGAATGCCTGCCCGGGACGCGGAAGCGGCACAGGCGGCGGCCGACGGGAACTGCGACCGGTCCATACCCGTGCACCGGATGCGCCCGGGCGACCACGCCTTCGTCAGCTATGACGACGACGAGACGCGGTGGGAGGTGCTGACCGCCTTCACCTGGCTCGGGCTGGCGCGGGGCGAGAAGGTGATCGTCCTCCCTCCTCCCGGAGTGCCGGAGTACGAGGTGCTGGACCGGCTGGACGCCGGCAGCCCGGCCGTGGCGGCCGCGCGCCGCCGCGGCCAACTGGTGATCAGCAGCATGGCGCAGCTGATCGCGCCGGATCGGGAGTTCACCGCGGAACGGCAGATGTCCCGACTGGCCGAGGAGTCCGCACGGGCGGTCCGAGACGGCTACCGGGCGCTCCGTGCCTTCATCGACATGCACTGGGTGGCCGCGCTCGGCGCCGCCATCGCCGCCATGGAGCACCGCGAGACCCACGCCGCCCACCTGTTCACCGGCCGCCCCTACAGCGAGATCTGCGCCTACGACCGCCGGGCGTTCACGGCGGAGACGCTCAGAGCCATGGCCAGAGCCCATCCACGCACCCTCATGGAACGGCTCGGCTCGCTGCGCGCCGGCTATCCTCTGCCTCAGCTGCTCCACCTCAGCGGCGAGGCGGACGCCGCCACCCGCGAGCGGTTCACCGCGGCGCTGCGGGAGGCGGTGGACCGGACGAGCGTCCACCGTCGGCTGACGGTGGACCTCACCGACCTCCACTTCCTGTCCTTCGGCTGCGCCGGCGACCTGCTGTCGATCGCCCATGGCGCGACCGGCCACGAACGGATCACGGTTCTGTGCGACAGTTACCTTTCCCTGACGCTCCGCCGGCTCGGCGCGGACGCCGTACCCCACCTCACCCTCGCCGAGGGGAGGCCCCGGTGCTAGCCGATCCACGCCGCCCGGCCGACGACGACTCCGGCGCCCCGCAGTGCCTGCTGCGCCGCCGCTTCACCGCCCGTGAACTCCCCGAGCTGCGGGTCCAGGTCGAGCAGTGCGCCGCCTGGGCCGGGCTGTCGGAGATCCGCCGCGGCGACTTCGTCCTCGCCGTGGACGAGATCGCCACCAACGCGGTCGAGCACGCCGGCGGCAAGGGCACGCTGCTGCTCCGCCGGATCGGCGAGGAGTTGGAGTGCCAGATCACCGACTCCGGCCCCGGCTTCTCCGCCGATGTGATCCCCGAGCTGCTGCCCGGCCTCGACGGCGCCACCACCGGCCGTGGGCTGTGGCTGACCAAGCTGGTCACGGACCGGCTGACGGTCGCCGCGGGGACGAGCGGCGCGGTGGTCACGCTCGCCATGCGGCTCTCCTGAGCCGGGCCCGGCCGGCGACCCCGGCGACCCCCGGCGGCCTCAGCAGCCCCGGCGCCCCCCGGATCGGCCCCTTCCGGGCGGCTCCTCCCGGGTGGATACGGGCGGCTACTTCTGGGCGCTCGCGCCGAGCTCGAACAGCAGCCAGATGAAGGCCCCGAGGGCGTGTGCGGCGACGACGTAGATGAAGACCCGCAGCGCGACGCCGCGCTCCTTGTACTCCTCGGTGCCCGCGCCGTTGCTGACGGGCACGGGGCGGGGCGCGGCGGGGGTCTCGTCGGTCATGCGGACAATCGTACGAGGCCGGTACGGAACGGGCGGAGGCTCCCCACGCCTCGGCGCAGGGCGTCACGGACGGCGAGCGGGTCGAGGCCGCGACCTCGACCTCGACGGCGCCACGCCGGAGCGAGGCCGCGAGCTCGGCCACGACGGGGCGACCACATCGGCCACGAGGGGGCCGGGCGGGGCCGCGAGCCCGGCCGCGGCCGCGCGGTACGCGGCGCCACGCCTCGGCTGACCGGTCAACTCGGCCTCCTCCGCGCACGCTACGGTGGGGCCTTCACCACACAGCAGGCACGGTACGCACGCAACGCGCGCACGAGGTGGGGGCTCGACAGCACCATGGCACACGGCTCAGTCGTCCAGGTGACGCACACCGGAACGTCGCGCTGGCGACGCCGCACGGGAGAGTACGCCTCCCTCGCCGCGGCGCTGGAGGCCGCCACCGACGGCGACGTGCTGTCCATCGCCCCCGGCACCTATCGCGAGAACCTGGTCGTCAGCCGGGCGGTCACTCTGCGTGGCCCGGACGGCGCGCGCGGCGTGGTGCGGATCGCCCCGGCCGACGGCGTCGCGCTGACCATCCGGGCCTCCGCGACCGTGCAGGACCTGCACATCGAGGGCCAGGACGCGGCCTCGCCGGCGCTGCTGATCGAGGACGGCACCCCGGAGCTGACGGACCTGCGGGTGGCGACCCGGTCCGCGGTCGGCATCGAGGTGCGGGGCGGGGCCCGGCCGACCGTGCGCCGCTGCACCGTCGACAACCCGGCCGGCGTGGGCGTGAGCGTGCTGGACGGCGCGGGCGGGGTGTTCGAGGAGTGCGAGGTGGTCGCCGCCGGCCAGTCCGGGGTCGCGGTGCGCGGCGGCGGCCATCCGCGCCTGGAGCGCTGCCGCGTCCACCACACCTCCGGAGCGGGGCTCTCGGTCACCGGGGAGACCAGCGCCCTGGAGGCGATCGGCTGCGAGGTGTACGAGGTCAAGGGCGCGGGGGTGCAGGTGTCCGCGCGGGCCACCGGGCACCTCACCGACTGCCGTGTGCACCGAACCTCCGCCGACGGGGTCAACCTCGACACCGACGCCGTCCTCACGCTCGCCGACTGCGACATCCACGACGTCCCGGAGAACGGCGTCGACCTGCGGTCCCGCTCGGTGCTCACGCTCACCCGCTCCACGGTGCGCCGCTTCGGGCGCAACGGCCTGTCGGTGTGGGACCCGGGCACCCGCGTCGACGCCAACCAGTGCGAGATACAGGACAGCACCGGCGACTACCCGGCGGTGTGGGTGAGTGACGGCGCCACCGCGGTGCTGGACGCGTGCCGGGTGCACGACGTTCCGGACGCGCTCTTCGTACTGGACCGCGGCTCCCGCGCGGACGTCGTCGACAGCGACATCTCCCAGGTCCGCAACACGGCGGTGTCGGTCAGCGACGGCGCCACCGCCCAGTTGGACGACTGCCGTATCCGGGAGGCGTCGACCGGGGCCTGGTTCCGCGACCACGGCAGCGGCGGCACCCTGGCCGGCTGCACCATCGACGGGGTGGCGACCGGGGTGATCGTCACCAAGGGCGCCGACCCGACCGTCGAGCGCACCACGGTGAGCGCGCCCTCCGAGGCGGGCTTCTACGTCTCCGCGCAGGGCCGGGGCACCTTCCACTCCTGCCGGGTGACCGGCAGCAGCGGCTACGGGTTCCACATCATCGACGGCTGCCGCACCACGCTGACCCGCTGCCGCACGGAGCGGTGCGTCCGGGGTGGCTACGAGTTCGCCGAGCCGGGGCCGGTCAGCGAGGACTGCACCAGCGACGAGAGCGCCACCAGGGCGGCACCGGATCCCCTGGTGCCGCTGACCGCCACCCAGCCGATCGGCGCCACCGTCGGGCTGCTCGGCAGCGTGCCCACACCGCGGACCGCCGAACCGCCCGCCACCTCGGCGACGCCGGCGCCGGCCCCCGGCGGCACCGCGCGGGAGGCCAAGGAGGTGTTGGGCGAGCTGGACGCGCTGGTGGGCCTGGAGAGCGTCAAGCGCGAGGTGCGCGCCCTCACCGACATGATCGAGGTGGGCCGCAGACGCCAGCAGGCCGGACTCAAGGCGGCCTCCGTCCGCCGGCACCTGGCCTTCACCGGCTCCCCCGGCACCGGCAAGACCACGGTGGCCCGGCTCTACGGCGAGATCCTGGCCTCCCTCGGCGTGCTGGAGCGCGGCCATCTGGTGGAGGTCTCCCGGGTGGACCTGGTGGGCGAGCACATCGGCTCCACGGCGATCCGCACCCAGGAGGCGTTCGACCGGGCACGCGGCGGGGTGCTGTTCATCGACGAGGCGTACGCGCTGTCGCCGGAGGACGCCGGCCGGGACTTCGGCCGGGAGGCGATCGACACGCTGGTGAAGCTGATGGAGGACCACCGGGACGCGGTGGTGGTCATCGTCGCCGGCTACACCGAGGAGATGGAGCGGTTCCTGACCGTCAACCCCGGGGTGGCCTCCCGTTTCTCCCGCACCATCACCTTCGGCGACTACACCCCGACCGAGCTGGTACGGATCGTGGAGCAGCAGGCGGAGGAACAGGAGTACCGGATCGGCGCGGGCGCGTCTCAGGCCCTGCTGGCGTACTTCGCCGCGATCCCCAAAGGCCCCGCGTTCGGCAACGGCCGCACCGCGCGGCAGACGTTCGAGGCGATGGTGGAGCGGCACGCCGGTCGGGTCGCCCAGCTGACCGACCCCACCACCGAGGAGCTGACGCTGCTCTACCCGGAGGACCTCCCCGAACTCCCCTGAGCCGCACGGCCCCCCGCGCGGGCGCGCGGGGCCGCCCGCGCGGAGGTTACGGGACCGCCCGCGCGGACGTACGGGACCGCCCGCACGGAGGTATGTGACCGCCACAAGGCCGCTCGCGGCCGCCTCGGCGCCCGCCCCCGGCGGCCGTCGGCGCGTCGTCCCGGCACGGCCCCGCACGTCACGACGCGTGTCGTCCGCGCGGGCTCCCCGTGGGCCCTGGCGGTGCGTCAGTCCGGCCGATCGGAACGAGGAGAATCCCCGGTGGACGTCGACGGAGTCGTCTGCTCGGGCACGGCCGCGGAGGCGGTACCCACCTGCCCGGTGGCGTCAGGGCCAGCGGGTGCCGGGGCGTCCCCCACGGGGCCGACGCCGTCCGAGACGGCCTCCACCACCGCGGTGACCGCGGCCCCGGCCGGGTCGGCCCCCGAGGGACCGGCGTCGTCCCGAGCGGCCTCCGCACCAGCGATCACCACGACCCCGACCGGGTCGACACCCGAGGGACCGGCGTCATCCGCGCCAGCGGTGACCGCGGCCCCGGCCGGGTGGGCGGCGGGGTCTCCGGCCGGGGCGGGGGCGGGGTGTCGGGTCGGGGCCGGCAGGCGGGCCAGCAGGGCCGCTCGTTCCCGGTCGAAGGCCGGGTCCGCCTGGTAGTCGGAGTGGCCGAGGATCGGCGCGGGCAGCGGGTGCTCGGGGGTGCGGCCGTAGGCGAGCGGGTCCTTGAAGGCGCCACAGTCCACGTCCGCTCCCGCCCCGGCCGGCAGGCGGATGGGGCCCCCGATCGGGTCGGTGTAGCGCCAGAGGTTGCGCCAGCAGCGGACCTCCCGGTGGAGCGCGCGCAGCGGGCCCGGGCCGAAGTAGGCGGGGAACCAGCGGCCGTACAGCCGCTCCAGGGGCGAGCCATAGGTGAGCAGCGCCACCCGGCCGCGGGCCTCGCGGTCCAGTTGCCAGACCGCCGCGGCCGCCAGCACGCTGCCCTGGGAGTGCCCGGAGATCACCAGCCGGCCGCCGGTCTGCTCGGTCCAGGTCCGCATCCGCCAGGTGAGGTCGGGCACAGCCCGCTCGGCGTAGCAGGGCGGGGCGAGCGGATGGGCGGCGCGCGGCCAGAAGGTGCCGACGTCCCACAGGATGCCCACGGTGCGGCGGGCGGACGGGCTGCGGTAGGCGCGCCGGGCCCAGGTGACGAAGGTCAGGAAGGCCAGCCCCATCAGCCAGGAGCCGAGGGCCTGCGCGGTCTCGGCGGCGGCGTCCACGACGCCGGGTGCGTCGTCGGCGGCCCGGCCCGGCACCTCGCCGGTCCCCCAGGCCCCGGCGACCGCGCAGGCGCCGAGCAGCAGCGCGCACAGGGCGACCGGGCCGACGATGGTCGGCACGTCGTCGGTGGCGCCCGCGCGGGCGACGGCGCCGGCGATGCGGCGGGTGCGCACCCCGTCCGGTCGCTCGCCGGGATAGCCGTGCGGCACGGTGTGGATCTCCCGGCCGCGGACCCGCCACACCCGCAGCGCGACCACGCCGGCCATCAGCACGAGCACCCCCAGCAGCACGGGGACGACCGCGGCCTGCCAGGACAGCAGCACCGGAGGTCCGGGCATCGGCGCGCCCGGCATGCCGGGGGTGGCGCCGCCGTCGATCCAGTCGGCAACCCGCTGGGCCACGCCCCCGGCGAGCACCCCGCCCAGTCCGCAGGCGAGCATCGCCACGGTCGGGCCGCCGAGTCCCTTGAGCGGGGTGCGGGGGGTCGGCGCCGCGCGGTGCAGCACCAGAGCGCATCCCGCCAGCCCGATCACGAGGGCGACCTGGAGCAGGACCAGGGCGCCGAAGACGCCGTCTCCCGGCAGCCGTCCTCGGGAGCTCCACCCCGGGCGGGACCAGCCCGCGTAGAGCAGGGCGAGGGCGAGGCAGCCGAGTGCGGCGCCGGGCAGCGCCGTGATGGTGAGCCGGTCCAGCCTCTGGTCCATCCGGTTCTCGCTGCGGCCTCGGCGGCACACCACGGAGAGCACCACCAGGGCGCCGGCGGCCAGCAGGGCCGCCAGCAGCCAGCCGGCGACGTCCAGCGCCGTGCTGCCGCCGGGCCGCCGGTCGTGGCGGGCGGCGGCGGCCGTCACCGCGGCGGCGACCGTGAGGAAGCCGGCGGCGGTGTGGGCGGCGCGGAGTCGGGCGACGAGCCGGCGGCCGTACCAGAAGCCGGGGAGGCGGAGGGCGGGGTGGTCGCCGGCGGCGGGGTCGTCCTCGCCCACCGGTCGGCCGGCGGGCTCCTGGGACTCGTAGGCGCTCCAGGTGCGGTTGGAGAGGTACCACAGCAGCCCGGTGAGGGCGGCGGGCAGCACGGCGGCGAGGGCCAGCCGGCGGCCGGGCTGGCTCCACCAGCCGCCGTCCTCGGCGGACATGAAGCCGAGCCAGGAGCGGTCCGCGACACAGCTCTCGGTGCCGGCGCACTGCCAGGCGAACAGGTCGAGCACCACCTCGCAGGCGCCGGCGACCAGCAGCACGGTGAGGCTGAGCGCCACCAGCCGGACCAGGAGGCCGTAGGCGCGCACGCGCGGGTCGCGGCGGCTGGCGGCGGGCGGGCGCATCCAGTGGGCCAGGTTGGCCACCATGAAGGGCAGCAGGAGCAGCCACAGCGCGCGGGCGCCGTTGCCGGAGGTGAGGTTGGACCAGCAGTACGCCTCGCGCACCGGTTCCGCGCGGTAGTCGTGCGGCCGTTCCTCGGCGTCGCCGTCGTCGATGCGCCGGTAGACGCCGGCCGTCTCGTCTCCGGTGACCCGTGTGGTGCGCGGGTCGGTGAGCATGTCCTGGGGCGTCGCCCCGCCGACGCCGTGGACGAGGAGCTCCAGTGCGGGCGGCCCTTCGTCCCGGCCCGTGGACGTGTCGTTCGTCGTGGTCGATCGCGTGCCATCGCGCATGGATGGTGCCACCGTGTCCCCCGAGTCCGGTGTAAGTCCTCCGCTCTCAGCATGGCTTGGGGCGCGCCGCAGAGCGCGCGATATCGGGCGGGCGAGGCGAAACCGTGACCTACGCCCCCGGCGGGCGCTCGCCGGACCGGCCGTCGGTGGCCCGTGCGAAGATGAACGCACCCGGCGGGTAGCTGCTGATCGAAAGGGTTGGGCCAGGGTGAGCGATAACCAGAACCTGCTCGCGGAGCAGCGGCGCGCCCTGATCCTGGACGAGGTCAGGCGGCGCGGCGGGGTGCGGGTCAACGAGCTCACCCGCAAGCTCAACGTGTCGGACATGACGGTCCGTCGCGACCTGGACGCGCTGGCCCGGCAGGGCGTGATCGAGAAGGTGCACGGCGGCGCGGTGCCGGTCGCCGAGGCGAGCACCTACGAACCGGGGTTCGAGGCGAAGTCCACGCTGGAGCTGACCGCGAAGGAGGACATAGCGCGGGCGGCGGCGGCGATGGCGGTTCCGGGCAGTGCTATCGCCCTGGCGGGCGGGACGACGGCGTTCGCGCTGGCGCAGCAGCTGGTCGACGTTCCGGATCTGACCGTGGTGACGAACTCGGTCCGGGTCGCCGACGTCTTCTACACGGCCCAGCGGACGGCGGCGAGCACCGGTTCCGGGCCGCGCCCCGGGGCGGCGACGGTGGTGCTGACGGGAGGGGTGCGCACCCCCTCGGACACCCTGGTAGGGCCGGTGGCGGACGCCGCGATCCGGTTCCTCCACTTCGATGTGCTCTTCCTCGGGGTGCACGGGATATCCGTGGAGGCGGGGCTGTCGACCCCGAACCTGGCGGAGGCGGAGACCAACCGGCAGTTCGTGCGGTCCGCGCGTCGGGTCGTGGTGGTGGCCGACCACACCAAGTGGGGCACCGTGGGGCTCAGCTCCTTCGCCTCGCTGGACCAGGTGGACGCGATGGTGACGGATTCCGGGATGCCGGCCGAGGCGCGCGCGGTGATCCGTGAGCACCTTCCGGAGCTGCTGGTGGCGGGCGAGCCGGCGGACGACGTACGAGGCGTCGCGGACAGCTGACGCCCCGACAGCTATGGTGCGGACATGACACGGCGCCTTCGCTCCGTCGGGCTCGACTTCGCCGATGCCGCACCGCTACGGCTGGCCTTCACCGCCGAGTCGGCCGCGCCACCGGGCGCGGTCTTCGACGTCCTCGCGGACGTGGCGGGCTGGCCGGCCTGGTTCACGGCCGTCTCCCGCGCCCGCCCCTTCGACATCGACGGGCGGCCCCACCGCGAGGTCCTGCTGCGCGGCGGGGTCCGCTTCGTGGAGACCGTCCTCGCCGCCGACCCGGCCCGGCGCTACGCCTACCGCGTCGACGAGACCAACGCGCCCGGCCTTCGGGCGCTCCTGGAGGTGTGGCAGCTGACGCCCTCGGGCCCGACGGCGGCCCCGACCCCGGTCCCGGGGTTCGAGTCGGGACCGGGGGACGGAGCCTCGCGCGGCGCGGGGACGCGCATCCGGTACGTCTTCGCGGTGGACGGGACGGCCGCGCTGCGCTGGTCCGTGCGGGCCGCCCGCCCGGGCATCGGCGCCTCCTTCCGCCGGGCGGTGGCCGCACTGACGGCGCGGGGCGTCTCGCCGTGACGGCGCGGGGCGTCTCGCCGTGACGGCGCGGGGCGTCTCGCACTGACGACACGGGCTGCCGTCTCGCACTGACGAGGCGGGCCGTCTGAGCCCCGCGGGCCGCGGCTACTCGCTCCAGCGGCCGGTGGCCAGGAAGCCGTCGAGCGCGAGGGTGTACGGGGTGATGTCCAGGCCCTGGTCGGCGAGCCAACTGTCGGAGTAGTACTTGTCGAGGTAGCGGTCGCCCGGGTCGCACAGCAGGGTGACCACGCTGCCGGTGCGGCCGGCGGCGACCATCTCGGCGACGATGCGCAGCGCGCTCCAGAGCCCGGTCCCCGTGGAGCCGCCCGCCTTGCGGCCGATGACCCGCTCCAGGGCGCGTACGGCCGCGACGCTGGCCGCGTCCGGCACCTTCATCATCCGGTCGATGGCGGTGGGCATGAAGCTGGGCTCCATGCGCGGCCGTCCGATGCCCTCGATCCGGGAGCCGCGGTCGCTGGTGGCGTCCGGGTCGTCGTGCACCCAGCCGTCGAAGAAGCAGGAGTTCTCCGGGTCGGCGACGCAGACCCGGGTGTCGTACTGCATGTAGTGGACGTAGCGGGCGATGGTGGCGGAGGTGCCGCCGGTGCCCGCGGTGGCGACCACCCAGGCGGGCTCCGGGTACCGCTCCAGGCGCAGCTGCTCGTAGATCGACTCGGCGATGTTGTTGTTTCCGCGCCAGTCCGTCGCCCGCTCGGCGTAGGTGAACTGGTCCATGTAGTGGCCGCCGGTCTCCGCCGCGAGGGCGGCGGACGCCTCGTACATCGTCCGAGGGTCGTCCACGAAATGGCACCGTCCGCCATGGAACTCGATGAGGCGGCACTTCTCGCGGCTGGTGGTACGCGGCATCACGGCGATGAACGGCACGCCGATCAGGTTGGCGAAGTACGCCTCGGAGACGGCGGTGGAGCCGCTGGACGCCTCGATGACCGGCCGGTCCGGCCGGATCCAGCCGTTGCACAGCCCGTAGAGGAAGAGCGAGCGGGCAAGTCGGTGCTTGAGGCTGCCGGTGGGATGGGTCGACTCGTCCTTGAGATAGAGATCGATCTTCCATTCCTCAGGCAGCGGGAACCGCAGCAGGTGCGTGTCGGCCGAGCGGTTGGCGTCCGCCTGGACCTTGCGCACGGCCTCCTTGAGCCACCTCCGGTAGCCGGGATCGCTGCGGTCTACATCGATGGTTTCGGTCGCTTCCGGCGCCGTGCTGTCCACGCTGCCCATGGTCTTTCCTTTGGTCGTGCCCCGGCCCGGCTGGCATGTGCCGGTCCGTTTCGATCATATGTGGGCACTGGTGCCGGGCTCCCGTCACAGGCAGACTGCGCACGAGGGACACTGTGGGAGCGAGGCCCGCCGAGTGCGGGGCCCGCGTGCTGTCACATCACCGGGGAGGCGGTTCACCGTGGCCGAAACCGAGTTCAACGCCCGTGGGGTGCGGATCGAGAAGTCCCTGCGCTCCGTCACGCGGGCCGGACAGGTGCTGATCAAGAACGGTCGACTGGAGCTGCTCACCAGTGACAGCCGGGAGATCGACAGCGCTCCGGTGCAGTCCGTCCAGGCCAGCCGGCCGTGGTTCGCCGGTGACGACCAGGCACTCGCGACGGTGAACGGCACCCGATACCGCCTCACGCTGGGCGAGAACCAGCCCGAGCCGTCGGCCAAGGCCACGGCCGGCCGCGGCGCCGCCACCCGCTTCCTCGACGCCATCCGCAGCGCGCGCGGGCGCGTCGCACAGGACTGAGCCTGGACCTCGCCGCCGGGGCGTGCCGCCGCGGCAGCGCGCGGCGTCCCCACCCGGCGTAACGGAGCGAGGCGCAGGCGCACACCGACACAGGCAGGGAACAGGCACAAACACGCCTCGGGCGCATCAGAAGTGACCCGAGTTGCGCATGCGAGCGGGTGGGTTGACCCTGGACGCGTATCAGTATCACTGAGGGTTAACCGGCGGTGACGCTGAGAACCGGCCCCCTCCGGTCGTGCGCGGCGGCCAGCATTGCCGCACACGTTCGTCGCCCGCATCTGAATCAGGCTAGCCCTAACTCTTCTCAGGGAGTCGCAGCCGTGATCAGTCGTCCAAGCAGGCACTGCACGGTGGAGCTCCAGGCTCTGCCGGCGCGGATCGGACAGGTCCGCAGAATCGTATCGGCGCAGCTGCGCTACTGGCATCTCGACGAGCTCATCGACCCCGCGGCGCTCGGCGTCACCGAGTTGCTGACCAACGTCCACCGGCACGCGGAGCCCGACAAGGAGTGCACGGTGGAGATCGTCCTCATGCTGGACCGACTCACCGTCTCGGTGCGCGACCGCGATCCGCGACTGCCCAGCCTCGGCGACGCCGACCCGGTCAGCACGCACGGCCGCGGACTCGCCCTGGTGGAGGCGGTCAGCGAGAGCTGGGGCATGCACGCGCGGGACGACGGCAGCGGCAAGGTGGTGTGGTTCACGCTCGCCGTGCCGCAGACCACCGCCCCCGCCAGGTCGCCGTTCGCTACGCACGGCACCGGGCGTGCGGCCCCGCCCGACCGCCGGGACCCGGTGCGCCCGCCGGCCACCCCGGTGAACATCCGCGAACGCGCGAAGTCCGGTGTGGCCGGCTGACCACCACGAGGCCGTACGGGCATGGTGGTGGCGCCCCGTGGGCCGCGCCCCCGTGCCCGAACGGCTCGTGCGCCCTCGTAGGGCGGCCGTCGCGCCCTCGTAAGGCGGCCGTCGCCACCTACAGAAGCCGTCGCTCGTCCAGAGCGGCCGTCGCCTTCCTGGAGCGGCGTCACCCATACAGAGCGGCCACCGCATTCCTGCAACGGCCGTCGCTCGCCTGGAACGGCCGTCGCCTTCCTCCCTCTCCGCCGTCCGTCGCTCGCCTGGACCGCCTGTTGCGCGCACGCTCTTCGGGAGAGTGGGCCCGCGCGGCGCGCGGTGTCGTCGCCTCGGTCCCGGCGCCTCGGTTCCGGTGCCCCGGTCCGTTCCCGCTGGTCGTTCACTCCGCGGCCACCGCGCGGAGCAGGTCGCGTCGAGCCGCGCGCCGCGCGGGGCGCAGCCCGGCCAGCACTCCGGCGGCGACCCCCACCAGCGCGACCACGGCGAGCGGGACGGCCGGCAGGGTGAAGGCGCCGGCGCGCTCGCTGTCGGAGGCACGGACCAGCGCCCAGCCGAGGAAGCCGCCGAGGGCGAGGCCGCCGACGGTGCCGAAGGCGGCGACCAGCACCGACTCCCAGCGGACCATGGCACGCAGTTGGGAGCGGGTCTGGCCGACCGCGCGCAGCAGGCCGAGCTCCCGGGTGCGTTCGTGGACCGCGAGCCCGAGGGTGTTGGCGATGCCGAGGACCGCGATCAGCACGGCCAGGGCCAGTAGCGCGTAGACGAGGCTGAGCATCATGTCGATGCCGCCGGCCGAGGAGGCGGCGTACTCCTCCCGCGTCCGCACCTCCGGACTCCCGTACGCGGCGGCGGCCCGGGAGACGGCGGCCTTGCCGTCGGCCGCGGAGACGCCGTCCTCAAAGGCCACGGCGACGAGCGTGTCGGCCTCCTGGCCGCGGTGCGGCGCCCAGGCCGCGCGGCCGAGGACGTAGTCGCCGGCGAGGCCGTCCTCGGCGTACACGGCCTGGACCGTGAAGGGCCGGGTGACGCCGTCGGCGAAGGTGAGCCGGGCGGTGGAACCGACGCGCCAGCCGCGCCGGTCCGCCTCGTCGGCGGAGACAGCGAGGCCGCCGGTGCCGAGCGTGCGGAGCGAGCCCTCCACCCGGCCCAGGTCGAGGACCGCGGCCAGGGCGGCGGGGTCGGTGACGGTCAGGCTCCGCCCTCCCCCGTCCACCTTCGCCACGCCCCGCCCGAGGCCGAGCGCGGTCTCCACCTCCGGCAGCGCGCCCAGCGCCGGGGCCAGTCGGGGGCTGAGCCCGCTGCCGCCCGCCCCGAACCCCGGCGCGCTGACGGCGACATCGCCCGCGAAGCCGCGCGCAACCGTCTGGTTCAGGGTGGTCTTCACCGAGGCGGCGAAGACGGTGAACAGGGAGACGACGGCGACGCCGACCATCAACGCGGCGGCGGTGGCCGCGGTCCGCCGGGGGCTGCGCAGCGCGTTGCGCCGCGCCAGTCGGCCGGTGACCCCGCGCAGCCGGACGAGTGGGGCGCTCATGACACGCACCGCGGCCCCGGCGAGGACCGGACCGAGCACGAGGAGCGCCGCGAGGGTGAGCAGCGCGCCGGCCGCGGTCAGGGTCAGGGAGGGAGCGCCGGCCGCTCCGGTGGCGGTGAGCGCGACGCCGGCCACCGCCAGCCCCGCCCCGACCGCGGTGCGGCGGCGGGGCACACCCGTGGGCGGGGCGGCGGTCTCCCGCAACGCGGCCAGCGGCGCGGTGCGACCGGCCCGCACGGCGGGCAGCAGCGCGGAGGCCACACAGACCGTCAGGCCGACGGCGCACGGCAGCAGCAGCGAGCCCGCCGTGATCACCAGGTCCCCGCCGGGGAAGGGGAAGCCGAGCGCGGGGAGGAGCGCCCGGAACCCGGCCGCCAGGCCGATGCCGCCGGCCAGCCCGGCCAGCGAGGCGACGACCGCGACGGCCGCGGCCTCGGCGAGGGTGGCGCCTACCACCTGGCTCCGGGCAGCACCCAGGGCGCGCAGCAGGGCGTTCTCCCGCGTGCGCTGGGCGACGACGATCGCGAGCGTGTTGTGGATGGTGAAGACCGCGACCAGCAGCGCGATCCCGGCGAAGACCAGCAGGAAGGAGGTGAACAGGGTCAGGAAGGCGCCGGAGACCAGATCGAGGCTCTCCTCGGCGGACTCCTGCCCGGTGACCGCCTCGATGCCGTGGGGCAGCACGGGCGTCAGGGCGGCGACGAGCTCCCGCTGGCCGACCCCGGGGTCCGCGCGCACCAGGATGTCCGCGGCCCGCCCGGGCCGCGCGCTGAGGTACTTCTCCGCGTCCGCGCGGGTCAGCCCGGTGAAGGTGGTCTTCCCCATGCCGTCCTCGCCGCCGAAGCTGGCCAGGCCGACGATGCGCACGGTGACCGGGTCGGGGGTGCGCAGCACCGCCGTGTCGCCTACGCGCAGCCCGCCCTCCTTCGCCGCGCCGCGGTTGACGACCGCCTCGCCGCTCACGCGGGGCGCGCGCCCCTCGGCCAGCCGGTACGGGTTGAGGCGGGGGTCGTCGATCCAGTTGCCGGCGAGGGTGGGCGGCCCCTGACCGCCGACGGGCTCGCCGTCACGGCCGACGAGCTGCCCCGCGCCCCGGATGTCGGGTTCCGCCGCCGCCACGCCGGGCACCCGAGCCACCGTGCGCGCGAGCTCCGTCGGCACCGGCTCGCGGGTGCCCTGTGTCTGACCGGAGACGGTGATCACGTCCCTGCTGCGCACCACCGCGTCCGTACCGCCGGTCGCCTCGCCGAACATGGTGTCGAAGCCGGCCCGCAGCGTGTCGCCCATGACGAGGGTGGCGCCGAGGAAGGCCACACCCAGCACGACGGCGAGGAAGGTGCCCGCGAAGCGGCGCTTGTGGGCGCGCAGCGAGGCGCGGCTGAGCCGCAGCGCGGCCCGGGGCCCGGTCATGGCGTCACCTCCGCGCGGGAGTCACCGGGCGTATGGGAATCGCCGCCGGGCGTACGGGAGTCGTCGCCGGACGCGCGGGAATCGCCGGGGGTACGGGAGCCGTCGCCGGACGCTCGGGAATCGCCGGGCGTACGGGAGCCGTCGCCGGGCGCGTCGGAGGTACCGGACACCGCGCGGGACGCGTCAGACCCACGCGAGACCGCGCGGAACCTGCCCGACCGGGGCGTGCGGGACTCCGCGCGGGACGTGTCGGACCGGGGCGTGCGGGACTCCGCGCGGGAGGCCGTGTCGACGGCCTTCAGGCGGTCCAGTACGCGGTCGGCGGTGGGGTCGGCCATCCGGTCGACGAGCCGGCCGTCCGCGAGGAAGACCACCTCGTCGGCGTGCGCGGCGGCCACCGGGTCATGGGTGACCATGACCACGGTCCGGCCCATGGTGCGCACCGCGCGGCCCAGCAGTCCGAGCACCTCCTCACCGGATCGGGAGTCCAGGTTTCCGGTCGGCTCGTCGGCGAACACCACGTCGGGTCGGCCGGCCAGGGCTCGGGCGACGGCGACGCGTTGCTGCTGGCCGCCGGAGAGCTCGGCGGGGCGGTGGCGCAGCCGGTCGCGCAGCCCGACGACGTCGACGAGCGTCTCGGTCCACTCCCGGTCCTCGGCGCTCGGTCGGGCGCCGGCGAGATCGCGCGGGAGGCTGATGTTCTCGGCAACGGTGAGGGTGGGCACGAGGTTGAACGCCTGGAAGACGAAGCCGACGCGGTCGCGCCGCAGCAGCGTCAGGCGGCGGTCGCCGAGGCCGCCCAGTTCGGTGCCGGCGATGTACGCCCGTCCCGAGGTCAGCGTGTCGAGGCCGGCGGCGCAGTGCATCAGCGTCGACTTCCCCGAGCCCGAGGGGCCCATGATGGCGGTGAACCGTCCGGTCGGGAAGTCGAGGGTGACGCCGTCCAGGGCGCGGACCTCGGTGTCGCCGGCGCCGTACACCTTGACGGCGTCGACGACCCGCGCGGCGGGGTGCCCGCTCATGCCGCGGCCCCCTTGCCGCCGCCGTGTCGGCCGAACCGCTCGTCCAGGACGGACAGTCGGCGCCGGTACTCGTCCTCGTCGATCTCCCCGGCCGCGAAGCGGCGACCCAGGAGGGCGATCGGCGAGGGCTCGCCGTGCGCCTCCGCCCGCTCCTTCGGCGAGGGGCCGCGGCCGCGCCAGACGGTGCCCCGCAGCAGGGCGATGCCGCCGACCACGACCAGCGCCCAGACCAGGGGAACGAGCAGGATCCAGGGGCCGGGCCCGCCGCCGTCGGCGAAGGCGTGCGCCAGGGGGTCCATGTCGGTTCAGCTCCTCGGTGCGATGTCCTGTCGTCGGCACCTGTCGTGCGTCGGTGCGCGTCGACCTGCCGTCGCCTTCGAGCCTCCGCCGACGATGTGCTCCGGGTCGTCGTACGACCGGCGGCACTCGGCGTACCCCCGCAGGAGTAGGCACGCGGGAGTAGGCACGCGGGCGGCCGTGTACGCGGCCCTCTTCGGGCTCGCGTCCCGGACCTGTCGCGGCCCGTTCCGGAGCCGTTCCGGGCCCGGCTCCGGCGCGCGCTCGCCGGGGGCCCGGGCCCACGCCTGGCCGCTGTACCAACTAGTATGTACAGTGATCACATGAGCACAACGGAACGCCTGATCGAGAGCACCCAGGAGCTCCTGTGGGAGCGGGGATACGTCGGCACCAGCCCCAAGGCGATCCAGCAACGGGCGGGCGCGGGCCAGGGCAGCATGTACCACCACTTCCGTGGCAAGCCCGACCTCGCGCTGACCGCGATCCGCCGCACCGCCGAGCAGTTGCGGGCCGCCGCCGAGGCGTCGTTCTCCGCGCCGGGCGCCGGGGCGTACGAGCGCGTCCGCGGCTATCTGCTGCGCGAGCGCGACGTGCTGCGCGGCTGCCCGGTGGGCCGGCTGACGATGGATCCCGACGTCATCGCCGACCCGGAGCTGCGACGGCCGGTCGAGGAGACCCTGGACTGGCTGCGCGGGCGGCTGGCGGAGATCGTCGCGGAGGGGCAGCGCCAGGGCGAGTTCGTCGCGGACCTCGACCCCGCGCGGATCGCCGCCACGGTCGTGGCCACCGTGCAGGGCGGCTATGTGCTCGCCCGCGCGGCCGGCACCACGACCCACTTCGACCTGGCGGTACGGGGGTTGCTGGACCTGCTCGCGGCCGCCCGTACCCCGGCGGCCTGACCCCCGGACGACCCCACTCGAGGAGGACCCCATGGAGATCACCAGGAATCGCCCCGACACCCGACCCGGGCCGCCGGAGCGCTTCACCGGCACGGTGTGGCTGGACGAGCTCGCGGCGCCGCCGGCCCCGTCCCGACTGCGCCTCTTCAGCGTCCACTTCGCCCCGGGCGCCCGCACCTTCTGGCACCGGCATCCGCACGGTCAGGTGCTGCACGTGACCGAGGGCGTCGGACTCGTCCAGCGCGCCGGTGGGCCCTTGGAGGAGATCCGGGCCGGCGACACCGTGTGGATCGCGCCCGGCGAGGAGCACTGGCACGGGGCCGGCCCCCGCACCTTCATGACCCACCTGGCCGTCGTCGAGGCCGCCGCCGACGGCACCACCACCGAGTGGGTCGCCCCGGTCGGCGAGGACGTGTACCCGGCCTGACCCGCCCCCGAACGAGAGACACTCCATGCACGCGATGCAGTACCGCATCACCCTGCCCGCCGACTACGACATGACGATCATTCGCCGTCGGGTGCGGACGAAGGGCCATCTGCTCGACGACTTCCCCGGACTCGGCCTGAAGGCGTACGGAATCCGCGAGCGCGGGGTCGACGGCTCGCCGGTGAACGCCTACGCGCCGTTCTACCTGTGGACCAGCACCGAGGCCATGAACGGCTTTCTCTGGGGCCCCGGATTCCGCGGGCTCAGCCATGACTTCGGCCGCCCGACCGTCGAGAACTGGCTGGGGCTCGGCTTCGCGCGCGGCCCGGCCACGGCCGCCGCGCCGGGCTTCTTCAGCCGCCGCGCGGAGCCGGTCCCGGCCGGCACCGACCCGGACGCCGCCGTCGAGCGCGCCCTGGAGGAGCTGGAGCACCGGGCGGCCGCGGACGGAGTGCACTGCGCCGCCGTCGGCATCGACCCGCACCGCTGGGAACTGCTCCACTTCACCCTCTGGGCGGACGCCGCTCCCACCGCGGACGGGGAGCTCTACCAGGTGCTGCACCTGTCCGCCCCGCACCTGGACGAGCTCCCGCGAGGGCGGGGGTGGTGACGGCCGCGCGCCCCGCACCTCCCGCACCGAGCGTGCGCACGGTGCTGGGCGACGTCCCCGCCGCCGAGCTGGGCGTGTGCGACGCCCATGACCACCTCTTCCTGCGCAGCCCGCTGCTGCCCGGCCAGGAGCTCGACGACCCCGCGGCGGCCGCCGACGAACTGCGGGCCTTCGCCGCGGCGGGCGGCCGCGCGGTGGTGCAGTGGACCCCCTACGGCATGGGGCGCGGCGCCGGTCACCTCGCGGAGCTCTCCCGCGCGACCGGGGTCCGCATCGTCGCCGCCACCGGCCTGCACCAGGCGCGGCACTACGCCCCGGCGCTGCTCGACCGGGTACGGGACCGACTGGCCGAGCTCTTCCTGGCCGAACTGACGCTCGGGATCGGGCGCGTCGAGGGGATCGAAGGCTTCGAGCCCTCCACGGACCTGGAGGTCCCCGGCAGCGGCGGTGGGGCGGCGAGAAGGGCCACTCACGCGGGGCATGACGCGGAAACGCCGCCGCGAGTGGAGCGCGACCGGGTAACAGCGCCCCGCGCGGAGCGCGACACGGAAACGCCGCCCCGCGCGGAGCGCGTTTCGGAGACCTCCCCCCGCGCGGGGCTCATCAAGGTCGCCGGCGGGTTCCACGGCCTGGACGCCCATGCCCGCGCCACCATGGCCGCGGCCGCCGTCGCCCACCACCGCACCGGCGCCCCCATCGGCGTCCATCTGGAGCTGGGGACGGGCGCGTTGGACGTGCTCGACCTGCTCTGCGGCGAGCTGGGCGTGGCGCCGGACCGGGTGATCCTGGGCCACCTCAACCGTTCGCCCGACCTTCCCGTCCACCGCAAGGCCGCCGAACTGGGCGCCTACCTCGCCTTCGACGGCCCCTCCCACGCCCACCACGCCACGGACTGGCGCCTTTCCGACGCCCTGTCCGCCCTGGCCGACGCCGGACACGCCGACCGGCTGCTGCTCGGCGGCGACACCACCACGGCCGCGGCCCGCTTCGTCAACGGCGGCCCCGGCCTGCCGCACCTCCTCCGCGGCCTGCGCGCACGGCTCGAACTGAGCCTTCCGGCCGAGCTGGTGACCCGCGTGTTCACCGCCAACCCGGCCCGCGCCTTCGCCGTCGACTGGCCGGCCCCGGCTGGCTGAGAAGCGGCCGGGGACACGCGCCGATCGCACCCGTGCCCAGGCGGGTACGAGGCAGCCGCGCCGCGCGGGCACAGGGCAGCCGCGCCCGCGCGGGCCGGCGCACCCGCCCGGCCGGGACCCCGGGCCCACGGCCCTACGCGGTCGTCAACGCCCCCAGCGGATCGTCCAGCACCGGCTGCCAGGCCAGCTCGGCGGCGCCGACGAGGCTGTTGTAGTCGAGCGTGCAGGGCAGGATCGGCACGCCGCCGCTGCGCCCCCACAGGCTGCGCTCGGCGACGACCGCGCGGAGCCGTTCCGGGTCGGCCTCCAGCAACTCGCGGTGGAGGCCGCCGAGGATGATGCGGTCCGGGTTGAGGATGTTCACCAGTCCGGCGAGGCCGAGGCCGAGCCGGTCGATCAGCTGGTGGGTGGCGGCCCGTACCCGCGGGTCCCGGGGCACGGAGCCGGCCCCGCCGTCCGGGGCGGCGGCCACGGCCGGCCCCACGGCGTCGCCCGACGTCACGTCAGAGGCGCCGCGCCCACCGGTGGCCGCGGCCGTGCCGGCGGCGTCGTCCGCGGCCGACTCCCCGGGGACGCCGGCGCCGACAGGCTCCCCGTACTCCGCGCGGAGCAGCTCGCGGGCCTGCTGGAGCAGCGAGACCTCCGGCCCGGGCTCGCGCCCGGCCGCGGTGAGGAAGGCGAGCGGGTCCGCCTCGATGTCCAGGCAGCCTCGGCTGCCGCAGTGGCAGGGCGCGCCTTCGGGGTTGACGGTCAGATGGCCGACCTCCAGCGCCAGCCCGGCGCTGCCCGTGTGCAGCCGGCCGTCCAGGACCAGCGCACCGCCGACGCCCCGGTGACCGGTGGCCACGCACAGCAGGTGCTGGGCGCCGCGGCCGGCCCCGTGCCGGTGTTCGGCGAGCGCCGCCAGGTTGACGTCGTTGCCCGCGAACCCCTCGTGGGGAATGTCGGCCGCCGCCAGGCTGCGGGTGAACAGCTCCCGCACCGGCGCGCCCGCGGACCAGGCGAGGTGCAGCGGGTTGAGCGCGGTGCCCTCCGGCTCGGCGACGGCGGACGGCACCGCCAACCCCGCGCCCACACAGCGCCGTCCGGTCTCCCGCAGCAGCCCGGCGCCCGCCTCGACCACGGCGCCCAGCACCTGGGCCGGGTCGGCGGGCACGGTCATGCAGCCGGGCGCGGTGGCGACGATCCGGCCGCCGAGTCCGACGAGCGCGGCGCGGAAGCCGTCGGAGTGCACCTGGGCGGCGAGGACGACGGGGCCGTTCGGGGCGATCGCGAGCCGGTGCGAGGGACGCCCCTGGGAGCCCGCGGCGCCGCCCGGCCGCGCGTCGACCTGGATGAGGCCGAGCGCCTCCAGCTCGGCCGCGACGGCGCCGGCGGTGGCGCGGGTCACGCCGAGTTCGGCGGTCAGCACGGCACGGGTGGGCGCGCGGCCGGTGTGTACGAGCTCCAGTGCCGGGCCGAGCGCACTTCGGCCCCGCTCCAGCCTTGTCCGAGTCTGGGTCACAGCCCTATTCTCACTTTGTGCCGACGCTAAACAAAATACGGGCGGCTATGCGCGGGCAAACGGCGGGCAACGCGCCGGATCCCGCCCTCTCCCGCCTCCGCGCAGCCCTGACCCTCTTCTTCGCGCTCGACGGCTTCGTCTTCGCCGGTTGGGTGGTCCGCATCCCCGCCGTCAAGGAGCAGACCGGCGCTTCCCCCGGAGCGCTCGGACTCGCCCTGCTGGGCGTGTCGGCGGGCGCCGTGGCGACCATGGTCGTCACCGGGCGCCTGTGCCGCCGCTTCGGCAGCCACCCGATGACCGTGGCGGCCGCCGTCCTGATGTCGCTCAGCGTCGCACTGCCGCCGCTGACCCACTCGGCCCTCGCCCTGGGCCTGGTGTTGCTCGTCTTCGGCGCCGGGTTCGGCGGCCTCAACGTCGCCATGAACAGCGCCGCGGTCGACCTGGTCGCCGCCCTGCGACGCCCCGTCATGCCCACCCTGCACGCCGCCTTCAGCCTCGGCGGCATGGCCGGGGCGGGCCTCGGCGGACTGGTCGCCGGGCACCTGTCCGCCACCCGCCATCTGGCGCTGCTCGCCGCCGCCGGGGTACTGCTGGCCCTGTTCGCGGGCCGCACCCTGATCGCCCTACCCGCACCCACGGTTCCCGGCACGGCCGCGACCGCGACCCCGGACGGGTCGACCACGGGCGCCACGGCGTCGGACGACGGCCGGCCGCAAGCCGAGCGGCACTCCGCGCGGGCGGGCGGTTCCCGCTGGCCGGTACTGGTCTTCGGACTGATCGCCCTGTGCACGGCGTACGGCGAGGGCGCGATGGCCGACTGGGCCGCGCTCCACCTCGACCAGGACCTCGGCGCCTCCCCCGGCATGGCCGCCGCGGGCTACTCCCTCTTCGCCCTCGCCATGACCGTGGGCCGACTCACCGGCAGCGCCCTGCTGGAACGACTCGGCCAGACCCGGGCCCTGGTCGCGGGCGGCGCCACGGCCGCGGCCGGGATGCTGCTGGGCTCCCTCGCCCCCGTGCTTCCGCTCGCCCTGGCGGGGTTCGCGGTCACCGGCCTGGGCCTGGCCAACATCTTCCCGATCGCGATCGGCCGCGCGGGGGCGCTGGCCGGCCCCGACGGCGTCGCCACCGCGTCCACCCTCGGCTACGCGGGCATGCTGCTGGGCCCGCCGACGATCGGCTTCCTGGCGGACTGGAGTTCGCTCTCCACGGCCCTGACCACGGTGGCACTGCTGTCCGCGCTCGCCGCGGCCGTCGCGTACGGCACCCGGCACACGGTGCGCGACAGCGGGCGGCGCACGGCGGGGACGGAGCCGCGGTCCACGTGACGGGGCGACGCCCGGAGAGGGTTACTTGCGAGTAACAAAGCGTGCTAGCGTCGCCGGCATGGCCCGTAGATCACACTCAGCGCAGACCCTGCGGCGCGGCATCAACCTCTGGCCGCCGTTCCTGTTCGCCGGCGTGCGCGTGCTCCACATCGCCGACGACTGGAGCGGCGCACGGGTCCGGCTCCGCATGCACCGCTTCAACCGCAACTACGTGGGCACCCACTTCGGCGGCTCGCTGTTCGCCATGGCCGATCCGTTCTGGATGCTGCTCGTCATGAACAGCCTGGGCCGCGACTACATCGTGTGGGACAAGAAGGGCGAGATCGACTTCGTCTCCCCCGGGCGCGGGGACGTCTTCGCCGAGTTCAAGCTCACCGAGGACCGGCTGGAGGAGATCCGGCAGGCCACCGCGGACGGCTCCAAGGCTCTGCCCTGGTTCGAGAACGACGTGGTCGCGGCCGACGGTACGGTGGTGGCACGGGTCCGCAAACAGCTGTACGTGCGGCGCAAGGAGCGGGCCTGACCTGGAACGACGAACAGACGGCGGAGGGGTTCGGCATGGCGAGGGTCCGGAATCAGGCAGGGCGCGACGCGCTCACCGTGGAGATCGTGTTCGCGGTCTTCACCGGCGCGCTGCTCGCCGCTCCGCTCTTCGTGGCCGTCGCCTCCCCCGCGCTCTTCGGCGACCCCGACGAGGGCCGCGCGAGCGCCTGGATGGTCGCCGGCGCCATCACCGCGGCGGCCGGTTTCACGGTGCGCGTGGTGCGGGTGCTGCGGCGGTTCAGCCGAGCCGAACGGGCCTGAGCGGCGGCTGACCGCGCGGACGTGCCGGGACGGAACGCGCGACCGCGCGGACGCACGGTGCGAGCGGTCGTGCGACCCGCGCGGGCACGCGGAGCGGAGCGACCGGTGACGCGGACCGGCGGAGGCGTCACCCGGACGGCGCGCCGCCCGGACAGGGTGTCATCCGGACAGGGCGTCACCCACAAGGCGCGTCACCCACAGGGCGAGAGGCGGCGGATGTGACCGGGGAAGCGGCGGCGCGGGCCGCCGAGTGGCGATGTGCGGGGCTGCGTTGGGATCGCACGGGCCCCGCGCTGGCCTGGCAGCATCCGCTGCGCGGCCGCCGCACCTCGCCCCTCTCCCCCGGCCGGCCCCTGGCCTTCACCACCGGCGCGCGGCGCTCCTGCGTCGGCGTGCGGCGCGGCGACCGGCACACTCCCTGCCCCACGGCCGCGGAGGTGCCGGTCACGGCCGCCTCCGCCCAGTGCGCCGACTGTGCGCGGCTCGACCGCTCGTACTCGGTCGCCGCCGACACCCGCACCGACGACCCGCGCCCCTACGACGTCTACCTCGCCTGGTTCGGCCCCGGCCTGACGAAGGTCGGCATCACGGCGGCCGAGCGCGAGGGCGTCCGGCTGCTGGAGCAGGCCGCCCTCTCCTTCACGCTCCTGGGGCGCGGCCCGCTGATGGCGGCGCGCCGCGCGGAGGCGGTGTTGGGCGCCGCGCTCGGCGTCCCGGACCGCATCCCGTACGCCGCCAAGCGCGGCGGCCGTCTGGCGCCGCCGCCCCCGCGCGAGCGCGCCACCGAGCTGGCGACCCTCTACGGGCGGGCTCGCGAACTGCCGGGCTGGCCCGAGTCCCTGGAGGCGCTGCCCTGTGCGCCGGTCCACCATGACGAGATCTTCGGCCTCGGCCGTATCCGCTCCCTGGACGGCGTCGTCGCCCTCGCCCCCGGCAGCACGGTGGCGGGGACCGTCGAGGCCGTCGCCGGGCCGGATGTGCACCTGCGCACGGCGGACGGCCGGATGCCGCTGTTGGACGCCCGGCGGCTGGCCGGCTGGGCGCTGTCCGCGGCCGCGCCGGGCTCCGCCATGACGGCGGAGGTACAGCCCCTGCCGGCGCCCGCGACCGAGCCGGAGCGGCTCTTCTAGAACCCTCTCACCGGGAGGTCCCGCGCGGCTCTCGCCGGGAGGCACTCGCCGCGCGGCGCCGGGAGGCTCTCCCCGAGCGGCGCCCGGCCGGAGGCTCCCGCCGAGGGCGCCGGGGAGCTCTCGTCGAGCGGCGCCGGGGTCCGGGCTCCGTTCAGCCGAGCCACCCCGGCCGCACCAGCCCCGACTCGTACGCGAGGACCACGAGTTGGGCCCGGTCGCGGGCGCCGAGCTTGACCATGGTGCGGCTCACGTGCGTCTTCGCGGTGAGCGGGCTGACCACGAGCCGCCGGGCGATCTCCTCGTTCGACAGCCCGATCCCCACCAGCGCCATGACCTCACGCTCCCGCTCGGTCAGCCCGGCCAGCCGGGCGTCGGCCGCGGGCTCCTTGGAGCGGGCCGCGAACTCGGCGATGAGGCGGCGGGTGACGCCGGGCGACAGCAGCGCGTCCCCGTCGACGACGGCCCGTACGGCGCGCAGCAGTTCCTCCGGCTCGGTGTCCTTGACGAGGAAGCCCGAGGCGCCGGACCGGATGGCCTCGAAGACGTACTCGTCGAGCTCGAAGGTGGTCAGCATGACCACCTTCACCTCCGACAGCGCGGGGTCCTCGGTGATCCGGCGGGTCGCCGCGAGGCCGTCCAGCCGCGGCATGCGGATGTCCATCAGGACCACGTTCGGGCGCAGTTCGCGCACCTGGGAGAGTGCCTGCTCGCCGTCGGCGGCCTCGCCGACCACCTCGATTCCGGGCTGCGCGTCCAACAGGGCGCGGAACCCCGCGCGGACCAGCATCTGGTCGTCGGCGAGCACGACGCGGATCACGGTTCGCCCTCCTTCTCGGCCGCGCCCACCGTACCCGTGTCTTCGGGCTCGACGGCGCCCGCGCGGGCGAGCGGAAGGCGGGCCAGCACGCGGAAGCCACCGTCCGGGCGGGGGCCGGTGGTCACCGTGCCGCCGAGGGCGGCGGCGCGTTCGCCCATACCGACCAGCCCATGGCCGCCGCCCCTGGGGCCCGCGGACGCCGCGGGGCCGTCGTCCTCCACGCGCAGTTCCAGCGCGCCGCGCGTATAGCGCAGTCGGACCCGCGCGGTGCGCGCCTGGGAGTGCCGGATCACGTTGGTCAGGGCCTCCTGGACGATACGGAAGGCCGCGAGGTCGGCGCCGGGCGGCAGCGCGGACCGGGTGCCCTCCACGCTGACGTCGACCGCCAGTCCGGCCCCGGATGCCTGTTCCGTGAGCTCGCCGAGCCGGTCCAGGCCGGGCGCGGGCGCGCGCGGGGCGGCCCCGGGAGCGCGCAGCGCGTCGAGCACCTGCCGGACCTCGCCCAGCGCCTCCTTGCTGGCGGCCTTGATGGTGGTGAGCGCCGCGCGCGCCTGCTCGGGGTCCTGATCCAACAGCGCCAGCCCCACGCCCGCCTGGACGTTGATGACGGAGATGCTGTGCGCGAGCACGTCGTGCAGCTCGCGCGCGATGCGCAGCCGCTCCTTGTCCGCCCGGCGGCGCGCGGCGGCCGCCCGCTCCGCGCGGTCGCGGGCCCACTGCTCGCGCCGGGCGCGCGCGAGCTCGGAGGCGGCCAGGACCGCCACGACCCAGGCGCCGACCACCAGCTCCTGGCCCCAGGGGGCGGGTCCGTCGCCGGACGGGGGCAGCCATCGGTAGAGCCAGTGGGCGATGAGCAGATGGCCGCTCCACAACATGGCGAGCGCGCCCCAGGCCGCGTACCGCCGTCCGGCGACGATCGCCGCGTAACACGCGATGACGACGCTGAACAGCAGCGGCCCGTAGGGATAGCCCGCACCGAGGTAGAGCATGGCGGCAGCGGAGGTGCCGAACACGGTGACCACCGGGTGCCGGTGGCGCAGCACCAGCAGCGCCGGGGCGAGAACGAGCAGCACGGCGGCGAACACGTCCAGGTCCGCCCGTTCGGGCTGGCCGCGCTCGGCGAACCGGGTACCGACGACGGTGAAGGCGAGCACGAGGAGGGTCGACCGCCACGGCAGCCGCGCCCCCGCGCGACGCTCCCCCTCGTTCTCCCACGCGCCGATGCCGCGCCACCACGGTGCCCGCTCGCTCCGCCACACCCCCTGCGGACCCGCCCAGGGCGCGCGTCGCGCCCACCGCCCGCGCGGCGAAGCGATGCGCTCGCGCGGCGTCGCGGTCCGGTCGTCGGTCCCGGCCTCCTCGCGCGACGGAGCGGCGTCCCCGGGCGGCGGTCCGGGCTGTCCGTACGACGGCTCGCCCCCGCGCGGCGAGGCGGGCATGCGGTGCGACGGCTCGTCCTTACGCGGCGAGACAGGCGTGCCGTGCGACGGCTCGCCCCCACGCGGCGACGCGCGCTCGCCATATGACGACGCGTCCCCGCGCGGTGTCGCGTCCTGGCCCGGCACCGCATCCCCCCGCGGCGCCGTGCCCCCGCGCGGTGTCGCGTCTCCGTCGAGCGTCTCGTCTCCGCGCGGCCCCTCGACTCCACCCGCCGCACCGGGAGCGCTCGGCCCGACCTCGCCGCCCGCGCCGCCCGGCTCATCGCCGTACGGCGGCATCCCGCGTCGTCGTGATCGTCGCCCGCTCATCCGCCGCGCCTCATGCCGGCCTCGCGTCCGCCCTCATATCCGCCACGCTAGACCGGAACGCGGGCGGTGGCGTCGGCCCAACGCGGTCATCGCGGCTACTCCCCGGGGAGTATGGAAGAGCTGCTCACGCCCCCAGGGGGCGGCTCCGCGCGGAGTGCCGAGCGGGTGCGGGGAACGGCGGGGGTCAGAGGCCCGCCGTATGGGCCAGCCCGGCCGCCGCGTGGGCGAAGAAGTCCTCGCGCGCGTCGACCACGTTGGTGAACTGGCCGAACAACTCGAAGCTGATCAGGCCGAAGAGCTGCGCCCAGGCGGCGACGAATCCGGCGAAGGCGGCCTCGGGCAGATCCTCGGCCTCCAGCGTCCGCGCCAGTCGGCGCGCGTCGCCGAGCACGCCCTCCGGGAGGGCGGCTGGGTCCGGCACCCGGAGCGCGCCTGCGGCGTGGGCGTCGCGGGCGACGCCCAGCAGCGTGAGGCCGACGCGGGAGGCGGGGACGACGGTGTCGCGCGGGGCGGCGTAGCCGGGCACCGGGGAGCCGTAGATGAGCGCGTACTCATGCGGGTGGGCCAGGGCCCAGCCCCGTACGGCCCGGCAGACGGCGGTCCAGCGCTCCAGCGGAGCGCCGCCCGCCGCCTCGGCGGCCGCGGCCTCCGCAGCGGCGCCGATGGCGTCGTAAGCGTCGACGATCAGTGCGGTCAGCAGGTCGTCGCGGCTGGGGAAGTAGCGGTAGAGGGCGGAGGAGACCATGCCCAGCTCCCGCGCGACGGCGCGCAGCGACAGCTTGGCGGCGCCCTGCTCCGCGAGCTGCCGGCGCGCCTCCTCCTTGATCGCCGCCGTCACTTCGGTACGGGCCCGCTCTCTGGCCCCTCGGATCGCACTCATGGAGGCAGTGTGCCATCGGATCGGAGCACCAGCCAAGAACGAGAGCACTGCTCTTGCATGCGCGACACCGACTCTGTAACACTGCTCAGCAACGAGAGCACTGCTCTCATTGCGACGAGGAGGCCCCCATGGCACAACGCTCCGAGCACCACATGAAGACCAGTCGACTGGAGACCGCGCTCTTCCACCGCCCCATCGCCTGGCTGGCGGCACACGGCATCAGCCTCAACGGCAAGGCCGTGCTGGCCGTCCGCGGACGCACCAGCGGTCAGTGGCGCACGGTTCCCGTCAACCCGCTCAACCTCGACGGCGAGCGCTATCTGGTCGCCCCGCGCGGGGCGACCCAATGGGTCCGCAACCTCCGCGCGGCGGGCGGCGGCGAGCTACGCGTGGGTAAGCGGATCGATCCGTTCACCGCGGTGGAGCTGGCGGACGCCGACAAGCCCGCCGTGTTGCACGCCTACCTCAAGCGCTGGGGCTGGGAGGTGGGCCGCTTCTTCGACGGCGTCACGGCCACGTCCCCCGAGAGCGAGCTGCGCCGCGTCGCCCCGCGGCACCCGGTGTTCCGGATCACGGGGTGACAGCGCACCGCGCGAACACCACGCCCCCCGGCGGCACACCGCGCGACAGCGGGCCCGCGTCAGCGCACCGCGCGACGGCTGCTCCTGCTACGGCGGGCCCCGCGGCAGCCCGCCGCGCGGCACCACATCCCGTAGCGCACACCGCGCGGAAGCGCATCGCACCGCAGCGCACCGCACGGCACACACCGAGCCCCGCCGTCCGAGGCCGCGTCACCCCCCGCATCCCGCGCGGGGAAAGCGCCGCATCGCCTGGCACGGCGACGCCCCGCGCGCGGCCGGCGCCCGGGGCGGCCCGAGGGCTCAGCCCTTGTCGACCGCCATCAGGGCCCGCCGCGCCATCGGATGCGTGCGCACCAGCTCGGCCAGCGTCGTCGTACCTCGAGTGATCTTCGTGAAGGCGCGCCAGGCCGGCCGGAAGCCGGTGATGGCCGCGTGGAACATGCCGGGGCGGCGGGCGTACGCGGCGTACAGCCGGCGACCGACGCCCATCTCCACACCGAGCCCGGACTTGATGGCGAAGGCGTAGTTCAGGGCCTGACGCCGGGCGTCGACCGCGTCGTGCGCCTCGGCGATCCGCACCGCCCACTCCCCAGCGAGCCGCCCCGAGCGGAGCGCGAAGGAGATGCCCTCGCGGGTCCACGGCTCCAACAGGCCGGCCGCGTCACCGCACACCAGCACCCGACCGCGCGACAGCGGCGAGTCGTCGGAGCGGCAGCGGGTCAGATGCCCGGAGGAGATGCTCGGCTCGAAGCCGGCCAGGCCCAGTCGGGCGATGAACTCCTCCAGATAGCGCTTGGTGCCGGCGCCCTCGCCACGGGCGGAGATGACGCCCACGGTCAGCGTGTCGCCCTTGGGGAAGACCCATCCGTAACTGCCGGGGATGGGGCCCCAGTCGATGAGCACGCGGCCCGCCCAGTCCTCGGCGACGGTCGGCGGCACCGGGATCTCCGCCTCCAGGCCCAGGTCGACCTGGTCGAGCTTGACCCCGACATGGGCGCCTATGCGACTCGCGCTGCCGTCAGCGCCGACCACGGCGTGGGCGAGCACGGTCTCCCCGCCGGACAGCACCACCGCGACCGTGCGCCGGTCGGGGACGGACGGGCCGTGCTGCTCCACGCGCGAGACGGCGGCGCCGGTGCGGACCTCGGCCCCCGCGTCCTGCGCCGCCCGCACCAGGCCGGCGTCGAATTCAGGCCGGTTGATGAGGCCGAACAGCGGCTGCCTGGAGCGGCGGGTGCGGGTCAGCCTGCCGTTCAGCGAGAACGTCACGGCGTGCACGCGCTCCCGCAGCGGCAGTTCGAAACCGGGCGGCAGCGCGTCTCGCGAGGGGCCGATGATGCCACCGCCGCAGGTCTTGTAGCGGGGCAGTTCGGCCTTCTCCAGCAGCAGCACCCGGCGTCCCGCGACGGCGGCGGCATACGCCGCGGAGGCACCCGCGGGGCCCGCGCCGACCACCACGACGTCCCACACCGGTTCACTGCCCTGGCTTGCGTTGTCGCTGCTCACGTGTGCTGTCGCTCCACTTCGACCGACTTGATCCGGCTACCGGGGCATCCTACGGCGCGCCCGGTTCGGGCAGCGCTGTGGGAGGATCGACCACGCACCAAGTCGTACAAACGTACCCACCACAGTGCCCAACGCCGAGCACCTCAGGAGCGTTCCCATGGAGCAGGCACCACTCGCCTCGTCCGCCGACCCGGCGATCGCCCGGACCGTCGCCGCGCTGCAGCCCCGCGCCCGCGCGGAGCTCGCCGAGCTGGTGCGGTTCCGGTCGGTGGCGGATGAGGCGCAGTTCCCGAAGAGCGAGTGCGAGGCCGCCGCGAACTGGGTCGCGGACGCGCTCCGCGCGGAGGGCTTCACGGACGTCGCGCTCCTGGACACCCCCGACGGCACGCAGTCCGTCTACGGCTACCTGGCCGGCCCGGCGGGCGCCCCGACCGTGCTGCTCTACGCCCACTACGACGTGCAGCCGCCGCTGGACGAGGACGCCTGGCTCTCCCCGCCGTTCGAGCTGACCGAGCGCGACGGCCGCTGGTACGCGCGCGGCGCGGCCGACTGCAAGGGCGGCGTGATCATGCACCTCACGGCGTTGCGCGCGCTCAGGGAGCACGGCGGGGTGCCGGTCAACGTCAAGGTCATCGTGGAGGGTTCGGAGGAGCAGGGGACCGGCGGCCTGGAGCGGTACGCCGAGGCCAACCCCGAGCTGCTGGCCGCCGACGTCATCGTCATCGGCGACAGCGGCAACTTCCGGGTCGGCCTGCCGACCGTCACCGGGATCCTGCGCGGCATGACGCTGGTCCGGGTCCAGGTCGACACCCTCGAAGGCAACCTGCACTCGGGGCAGTTCGGCGGCCCCGCCCCGGACGCGCTCGCCGCGCTGATCCGCATCCTGGACTCGCTGCGCGCCGAGGACGGATCCACGACGGTCAAGGGGCTGCCGGCCGACGGCACCTGGGACGGCATCCCCTACCCGGAGGAGGACTTCCGCAGGGACGCCAAGGTGCTCGACGGCGTGGAGCTGACCGGTTCGGGCACGGTCGCCGACCGCGTCTGGGCTCGGCCCTCCGTGACCGTGATGGGCATCGACTGCCCGCCGGTCGTGGGCGCCACCGCGTCCATCCAGGCGAGCGCCGCGGCGCTGGTCAGCGTGCGGATCCCGCCGGGCTTCGACGCCACCGAGGTCACCGGGCTGCTGACCGCGCACCTGGAGCAGGCCGCCCCGTGGGGCGCCCGGGTGGCGGTCGAGCAGCTCGGGCAGGGTCAGCCGTTCCGCGCGGACACCGACAGCCCGGCGTACGCCGCCATGGGCGCGGCGCTCTCCGAGGCCTACGACGGGCAGCAGATGGCGGTCTCCGGGATGGGCGGCTCGATCCCGCTCTGCAACACCCTGGCCGCCTTGTACCCGCGGGCCGAGATGCTGCTGATCGGGCTCAGCGAGCCGGACGCGCAGATACACGCCGTCAACGAGAGCGTCTCTCCCGAGGAGCTCCAGCGGCTCTCCCTCACCGAGGCCCTCTTCCTCCAGAAGTACGCGGCCGCCCACGCCCGCTAGGCGTCGCCGCCCGCCCGGCCCACGCGGCCGGGCCACGACGGCGCACGGCCATTCGCGACGCCCGGCCGAACCACCCGTCGCCCGGGGCCCGGCCCCCGGTGACCTGCCGGGCGGGTCGGACCCCGGCCCGCGCGGGCGGCCGACTCCCGCGGTCCGGGGTCGGACCCCGGCCCCGCGCGGGCGGCCGACTCCCCCGGCCCTCACGTCCCCGTCCCGCGGTCCCTCCGTCCCGCGACCGCCGCGGCGCCCAGGACGACCGCCGGGGCACCTGGGGGCACCTCGGTTCGCCCGGGGTCGTCCGGGCCCGGGCCGGGATCCAGGGATGGGTCCAAGGCCAGGGCCGCGGGATCGGGCGCCCCAGGGTCACGGGCCCAGGGTCACGGGCCCAGGTCACGGGCCCAGGTCACGGGCCCGTGGTCGACCGGGCGGTCCGATGTCGGCGGTCAGCCGACCGGCACCCCCGCCTCGAGGTGCAGCGGACGCCCCCGCTCGCGCGCCCGCAGCGCCCAGCTGAGCCGGTGCAGCCGGGTCGGTGGCAGCAGTTGTGCCGCCTCGCGCTCGGAGACGAAGCGCCAGCCGCGCAGCTCGTCGCCTGGCAGCAGCAGCCGGCCGGCGGTGTCGGCGTCGAGCCGGCCGCCGTCGAAGAGCAACCGCAGACCGCCGTGGCCGGGCGGCCGGGGCGGTTCCCAGTCGACGACGAGCAGTCGCAGCGGCCGGTCCAGCCGTACCCCCAGCTCCTCCGCGACCTCACGGACCGCGGTCCGCGTCGGCGGCTCGCCGGTCTCGACGACGCCGCCGGGGAACTCCCAACCGGGCTTGTAGGTCGGGTCGACGAGCAGCACCCGATCCTCCTCGTCGAAGAAGAGGACCCCCGCGGCCACGGTCTGGGCCGTGGGCTCCGGGGTCTGCACGATGTCGCACGGTCCGGCGTCCCCGCGGCGGACGGCCTCGGCGACCCGCTCGGCCGTCTCGTCAGGAGTGAGGGAGCCGGTGTCCAGGACGTAGGCGTCGCCGGTGAGCCAGCTCAGGGCCGACCGGTAGGGCGCGAGGTGGTCCAGGCACCACCGGCGCACCGAAGCGCTGGCCTCGGCATCTCCCGGTATCTCCTCACGGAGCTCGATCCGCCGGCGAAGGATCGTTTCGTCGGCATGCAGCAACACATGTCGCACCGGGATCCGGCGGGAGGCGAAGCCCCCGAAGATCTCGTCGCGGTAGTCCTGTCTGAACAGCGTCATCGGCGCCACCAACACCCCGCCGGTCTCGGCGTACAGCGCCGCTCCGACCTCCACGACGAGCCGCCGCCACGACGGCAGGTCCTGATAGTCCGAAACGTCTTCCAGGCGCTTGCGCGGCAGCATCACGCGCAGGGCGTCGCCCACCAACTCCGGGTCGTAGAGCGTGCTGCCGGGGAGCAGGTCCACCAGGATGCGCGCAGCGGTGGTCTTCCCCGCGCCGAACGTTCCGTTCAGCCAGACGATCACGGTTCCCCCTCTTCCGTCGCCCCCTGTCAGTTCCCGCAACACCCTGCCATGGAAACGCGCGACACCGAGGGAGCCGGACACGCCACAGGCGGCGCGTACCCCCCTTCCCCCGAGGGGCAATCGAACACAACCCAACGCGATCTGTCCGACCGCTCCCCTCGCTCGGGCCGGAGATACCGCCTTTGGCGAGAAAACTGACCGCCTTTCAGTTCACTCTTCCAACATAGTCCAACAAGGTCTACCGTAACCGCTCGATCGAGCATGACGCGTACATGGCTTTGCGTCACCCCCGTGAGGACGGAGACTCACCGATGCGCCGACCATGCCCCCGCACATCCCCGCCCGGACCGGGCGGACGGAACCGGCCGACCCCCCTCCTCGGAGCGCTCGCCGCCGCCCTGCTCTGCGGCACCGGCCTGGCCGCCGCCCCGGCGGCGACGGCCGCCCCGGCGCGCACACCGGACCCCGGCCCCGCGCCGGCCGCCCGCCAGGACGCCGCTCCCGCCCGCCATAACGTCACCTCCGCCCGGCAAGACGCCGCTGCCGCCCCTCCGGCCGCGTCCGCCCCCGGCGACGGGCTGGCCCTGACACCCCCGATGGGCTTCAACAACTGGAACAGCACCCACTGCCGGGCGGAGTTCAACGAGGCGATGATCAAGGGCATCGCCGACATCTTCGTGGCGAGGGGCCTCAAGGAGGCCGGATACGAGTACGTCAACATCGACGACTGCTGGGCGCTCCCGCGGCGCGACGCGAACGGCAAGCTCGTCCCGGACCCCGTCCGCTTCCCGCACGGCATCAAGGCCGTCGCCGACTACGTCCACTCCAAGGGCCTGAAGTTCGGCATCTACACCAGCGCGGGCACCAAGACCTGCGATGTCGCGGGCTTCCCCGGCGGCCTCGGCCATGAGCGTTCCGACGCCCAGCAGTTCGCCGACTGGGGAGTCGACTACCTCAAGTACGACAACTGCAATAACCAGGGCGTGGACGCCAAGCAGCGCTACACCGCCATGCGCGACGCCCTCAAGGCCGCCTCCCAGACCACCGGCCGGCCCATCGTCTTCAGCCTGTGCGAGTGGGGCGAGAACAGGCCCTGGGAGTGGGCCCGGGATGTCGGCCATCTGTGGCGCACCACCGGCGACATCAGCGACAACTGGTCCAGCATGGTGTCGATCATGAAGCGGAACCTGCCGCTCGCGCGCTACGCGGGCCCCGGCCACTGGAACGACCCCGACATGCTGGAGGTGGGCAACGGCGGGATGACCCCGACCGAGTACCGCACCCACTTCTCCATGTGGTCCATCATGGCCGCGCCCCTGCTCATCGGCTCCGATCTGCGCACCGCGGACGAGGAGGCGTTCCGGATCCTGGGCAACCGCGAGGTCATCGCCGTCGACCAGGACCCGCTGGGCAAGCAGGGCACGGTACGGTCCTCCACCGGCGGCCGCTGGGTCGTCGCCAAGGAGATGGCCGACGGCAGCCGCGCGGTGGCACTCTTCAACGAGTCCGGTACGGCGCGACGGATCTCCACCACCGCGCAGGAGGTCGGGCTGCCGGCCGACACCGCGTACCAGGTGCGCGACCTGTGGCAGCACAGGAGCTACCACTCCGCCGGCGCCATCTCCGCGACCGTGCCGGCGCACGGCACGGTACTGGTGCGGGTCTGGCCCGACCGCGCCTGGGCGGACTATCCCCCGGCCGTCGAACTGGGCCTGGACGAGCCCCCCTTGACCGAGCCCGGCACGCCGGTGGAGGTCACCACCACCGTCACCAACCTGGGCCGCGCCCCCGCCCGGCAGGTCTCGACCCGGCTGACCGCGCCCCAGGGCTGGACCGTACGGCCCCTCACACCGACCACCGCCCGCACCCTGGCCGCCGGTCGCGCGCTGACCATCACCTGGTCGGTGACCCCGCCGAAGGGCACTCCGGTCGGCGGGTACGACCTGGACGTCACGTCCGCGTACCGCTCGGTGCGGGGGACGCCAGCCCAGGCCGAACTGCCCGTCCAGGGCAGGGTGGCCGTCCCGCCGCCCGCCGGCCACCCGTCCCTCAGCGACCTCGACTGGCTCCTCGCCGACAACGGCTGGGGGCCGGTGGAGAAGAACACCAGCGTCGGCGAGTCCCGCGCGGGCGACGGCAGCCCGATCACCATCGGCGGCACCGTCTACGCCAAGGGCCTCGGCGCCCACGCGCCCAGCAGCGTCGAGTACTACGCGGGCGGGCGCTGCGAGCGGGTCACCGCCCAGGTCGGGGTGGACGACGAGAAGGAGTCCAACGGCTCGGTGACCTTCGAGATCTGGGCCGACGGCAGGAAGGTCGCCGGCACCGGCGTCCTCACCACCGCCATGCCGGCCCAGCCGCTCTCCGCCGACGTCACCGGCGCCCGGCTGATCCGTCTCGTCGTCACCGACGCCGGCGACGGCATCAACTCCGACCACGCGGACTGGGCGGACGCCAGGCTGAGCTGCGCGGGACCGACGACCGCGCGGTAGCCGCACCCCGGCTCGGTGAGCGCGGGCGATGACCGCGCGTGCGGTGACCGCGGACACGCTGTCCGACGGGACGCTGCCCGCGGGCGCACTGTCCGAGGGCGCGCTGTCCGAGGTACGGCGCCCAGGGTGCGAGCCCCGTCGTACGGCAGACCGCGGCACGCGGCCCGGCCGCCTCGCCCCGCCCACGAGGGCTCGCACCGTCCCGGATGGGTCGGGCTCCCGACCCATCCGGGTTCGTGGGCTTCCCGGCCCCAGCCACCGAACGTCTGGGGCCGGCACATCGTGCGTTCCGGCGATTCCGACACCGCCTCGGAGCGCTGAGCGGGTGGTTCCGCTCCGCCGCGCGCAGGCACGTCCGCCGTGCTCCCCCGCCCCGTACGATCAACTCGCAACGGTGACGAGGGCCCACGGCTCCGGCTCCGGCCGCGGCCCTGGCTCCGGCCCCGGCCCCGGCCCCGGCCCCGGCGAGACGATGGTGGGAATCGATGAACGCGCGTACCGCACTACTGGCAGGAGCGACCGGCCTCGTCGGTGGGCAGGTCCTGTCCCGGTTGCTGGCCGACCCGCTCTACGAGCGCGTGACGGTCCTCTCCCGCCGCCCTCTTGAGGTCTCACACGCGAAACTCGACGTCCGCATCGTGGACTTCGCCGCGCTCGCGGAGGACGACGTGCCCGCCGTCGAGGACGTGTACATCACCCTGGGCACGACGATGAAGGCCGCCGGGTCGCGGCAGGCGTTCCGCGCGGTGGACCACCACCACGTCGTCACGGTCGCCCGCCTCGCCCGGCTGGCCGGCGCCCGCCGTATCGCGCTGTGCTCGGCCATCGGCGCGAGCCCGACCGCGCGGGCGTTCTACCTACGGGTCAAGGGAGAGGCCGAACGCGACGTCGTCGGCCTGGAGTACGCGTCCACGCACATCTTCCGCCCGTCCCTGCTGCTCGGCGCCCGCGCGGAGAGCCGGCCCGCGGAGCGCCTCGGCGTGGTCCTGGCGCCCGTCTTCGCCCCGCTGCTGGCCGGACCGCTGCGCCCGTACCGCCCGGTGCGGGTGGAGCGGCTCGCGGCGGCCATGACCAGGACCCTCGCCACGGCCGGGCCGGGCACCCGGGTGCACACGTACGGGGACTTCGTGACGGCGTGAGCGCGACCGCGCGGAAGCGGTCGGAGAACGGGGCGAGCTCCCGCGGAGCGCGACACCGCTCACCGAGCGGCGGCGAACCCGTCCAGCCGCGCCTCCCAGGCGGCCGCCACGGCGGCCCCCACCAGCCCGGCGTCGGTGCCCATCTCGGCGGGCACGACGGTGAGGTCGCGCACGAAGGAGAGGGTGGCGTAGTCGCGCAGCGCCTGGCGGAGCGGGCCGAAGAGCACCTCGCCGGCACCGGCGACGCCGCCGCCGACCACCGCCACCTCGATCTCGACGAGGGTCGCGGTGGCGGCGATGCCGGCCGCCAGGGCACGGGCGGCGCGTTCGAAGGAGGCCCGGGCCACGGGGTCGCCGGCGCGGGCCGCCTCGGCGACGGCGGCGGCACCGGTGTCCCCGCCGGGGCCCGGACGCCAGCCGAGGGCGAGCGCGCGGCGGGCGATGTTGGGGCCGCTGGCGACGGTTTCGACGCAGCCGCGCGCGCCGCAGGGACAGGGGTCTCCGTCCAACTCCACGCTGATGTGGCCGATGTGGCCGGCGTTGCCGGTCGGCCCGGGGTACAGCCGACCGTCCAGCACCAGCCCGCCGCCGACCCCGGTGGAGACCACCATGCACAGGGCGCCGGTGCGACCCCGGGCCGCGCCCTGCCAGGACTCGGCCGCGGTCATCGCCACGCCGTCGCCGACCAGGGTCACGGGCAGCGCTCCGGTCGTCTCGCGTACGCCCGCGACGAGCGGGAAGTCGCGCCAGCCGGGGATGTTGACGGGGCTGACGGTGCCGACGGAGGCGTCGACCGGCCCGGCGCTGCCGATCCCGACGGCGGCCACCCGCGACCACTGCGCCGAGCCGGCGAGCTCTTCCAGCACCGCCCTGACCTCGCCCATCACCACCGCTCCGGGCTCCCTCGCGGGGGTGGCCCGCCGGGCCCGTACGACCAGCTTGCCGGCGCCGTCCACCAGCGCGCCCGCGATCTTGGTGCCGCCGATGTCGAGCGCGGCGATGAGGTCACGTGCCATGCGGGTCGTCTCTCCTGGTGGCCGCGCGGACGGGGATGCGTGCCCGAATAGTCTCGCCTGCCACTGACAACGTTGTCCAGAGGCTATGCTCGACTCTCCTTACTACCATCAGACCGCCCCCGGAAAACGGCAGACAGGAACCGCGCACCGTGGTCGATCCCGCCAGCAGCACCGTCCCACGCCGGTACGGCACCCGGCCCACGATGAAGGACGTGGCCGCCCGCGCCGGGGTCGGTCTCAAGACGGTCTCCCGCGTGGTCAACGGGGAGCCCGGGGTCACCCCGGACACCGAGCGCCGGGTGCAGGAGGCGATCACCGCCCTCGGCTTCCGGCGCAACGACAGCGCCCGCATCCTCCGCAAGGGCCGCACCGCCAGCATCGGGCTGGTCCTCGAGGACCTGGCCGACCCCTTCTACGGTCCGCTCAGCCGCGCCGTCGAGGAGGTCGCCCGCTCCCACGGCGCGCTGCTCATCAACGGCTCCAGCGCCGAGGATCCGGAGCGCGAGCAGGAGTTGGTGCTGGCCCTCTGCGCGCGCCGCGTCGACGGCCTCGTGATCATCCCGGCCGGGCAGGACCACCGCTATCTCGAACCCGAGATCGCCGCGGGCGTCGCCACCGTCTTCGTCGACCGCCCGGCCGCCCGGCTCGCCGCCGACGCCGTCCTCTCCGACTGCTTCGGCGGGGCTCGCGACGCCGTGGCCCACCTCATCGCGCACGGCCACCGCCGCATCGGCTTCATCGGCGACCAGCCCCGCATCCACACCGCGGCCGAACGCCTCCGCGGCTACCGCGCCGCCATGGCCGCCGCCGGCCTGCCGGTGGACGACTCCTGGCTCTCCCTCGGCCCCACCGACCCGGACCGCGTGCGCTCCGCCGCGCGGGTCATGCTCGACACCCCGGCCCCCGTCACGGCTCTCTTCGCGGGCAACAACCGCGTCACCGTCACCGCCGTCCGCGTCCTCGCCGCCCGCCCCCGCCCCGTCGCCCTCGTCGGCTTCGACGACTTCGAACTCGCCGACCTGCTCTCCCCCGCCGTCACCGTCGTCGCCCAGGACGCCGCCCAACTCGGCCGCACCGCCGCCGACATGCTCTTCCGCCGCCTCGACGGCGGCGCCGACGAGCCCCGCCAGGTGGTCCTGCCCACGCGGCTGATCGCGCGCGGGTCGGGGGAGATTCCGCCGGCGGACTGACGGCGGACCGACAGCGGCCGACGGCGCGGCACGGAGGACCGGCGGACGGCTTGCGGGGGGCTCCGGGGCCTAGTTCAGCGGCAGCGCGTCGTTCACCGGGGCGACGATCCCGAGTGCGGAGTCCATGTCCCGCACGACCTGCCCGGCCTCGTTGAGCCGGTTCACCTGGCCGAGCCACCTCGGAGCCCCGCCCGGCTGCGGGCCGATCCGCGGTTGCTCCCCCTGGGCGGGGGTGTACGGGGTGGCGTGCTCCCCGGAGTACGAGATACGGCCCTCCGGCACGGGCGCGGCTACGGCGCCGGTGGCACCCAGGGTGCAGGCGGCGCCGGCCAGCGCGGCGAGGGCGAAGCGCTTGGTCATGCGCGGCCTAACGAGGAGTGTGCGCCCGGGACACTTTCCTTCGGCCGCGCGGGGGCGGAGCCGGCCTCCGCGGCGCGCCGCGGCCGTCCCGGCTCACCGGTGTCCTGTCGATCGTCAGTCGCCGAAGTGGCGGCGGGCGGCCTCGATGTGTCCGAGGTACCGCTGGGTCCAGTCGCACATGCCGTCGACCGTGGCCCGCAGGGCCCGGCCCGGCTCGGTGAGGGTGTACTCGACGCGCGGCGGCACGGTGGGGTGGACCTCGCGCTCGACCAGGCCGTTGCGCTCCATCATCCGCAGGTTCTGGGTGAGCATCTTGTGGCTGATGCCCTCGACCTCGTCGCGCAACTCGCTGAAGCGCAGGGTGCGCTCGCCGATGGCCTCGATGATCAGCAACGCCCACTTGTTGGCGATGTCCGAGAAGATCTCCCGCGCCAACGAGTCCGCGCGCCGCAGGTCCACATCCTCGGGCGAGCCCCCGAACTGCTTGGTCACCATCAGGTTCCCCAGTCACTGAAAAGTGCGTTCTTCCACGTCAGCCGCCACTCTCCTACGGTTCCTGAGTAACCACAAGAGCCCACGAATGCTGGTGGTTCGGCACGAGCGTTCGTGGTGCGACGGACGCGGGCACACCGGTGCCCGGACAAGGAGCGGCGACATGGCCATCACCCTGGTGAACCCCGACGGACTGCCCGTCATCGACGTCTACCGGCAGGTGTCGATCGCCACGGGGTCGAGACTCGTCTTCATCGCCGGACAGGTCTCCTGGGACGCCCAGGGGATCAACGTCGGCGAAGGCGACCTCGCCGCGCAGGTCGAGCAGTGCTACCTCAACGTCGGTACCGCCCTGGCCGGGGTGGGCGGTTCCTTCGACGACGTCGCGAAACTGACCGTCCACGTCGTCGACTGGACCCCCGACAAGATGCCCGCGCTCCTGGAGGGAATCTCCCGCGCGGCCGCGAAGCTGGGCGTCACCCCGACCCCGCCGGCCACGCTGCTGGGCGTCGCGGCACTGGACGTCCCCGAGCACCTGGTCGAGATCGAAGCCACCGCGGTCCTCGACTGAACCGGCTTGGCCCTGCTGTCCGCGCTGGTCACCGACGAATGTCAGTGGCCGGGGGTACGGTTCCCCTCAAGATTCGATCGAGATGCCGACATCTCCCACGGGGGCGATCCGCCATGAGCAGCAGCGACAGCAGCGCGCACGAGGGCTTCACGGCCGAGGAGCGGGCCGCGATGAAGGACCACGCCCAGGAGCTGAAGAAGGCCGCGCGCCGCGGCTCGCGCGCGGACAAGGCGGCGCAGGCGGAGCGGGACGTGCTCGCGAAGATCGCCGAGATGCGGGACTCGGACCGGGTCATGGCCGAGCGCGTCCACGCCGTCATCACCGCCAACGCCCCCTCCCTCGCCCCCAAGCTCTGGTACGGGATGCCCGCCTACGCGCTCGACGGCAAGGTCGTCTGCTTCTTCCAGAGCGCGGAGAAGTTCAAGGCCCGCTACGCCACGCTCGGCTTCAGCGACCAGGCGAAACTGGACGAGGGCCCGATGTGGCCGACCGGTTTCGCCCTGACCGAGGTGACACCCGAGGTGGAGCAGCGGATCGCGGCGCTCGTGAAGCGGGCGGTGAGCTGACGGGTGCCCGGTGAACGGAGGAAGACTGACCCGGGCGTTGGCGACTCACTCCTTCTCCTCCACTATGCGCTGAGGGCCCAGCGAGTGCCGTCGTCGAGTTGGAGCGAGTGGCGTCCGTTCGAGTGAACGCTCAGGGTGTAGGCGTCGGCGCCGGGGGTGCCCGCTCCGGCCCAATGCCGAAGCAGCGGGGCGCGCTCGTCCCAGAGAGCGCGTGGCCCGCCGGCTTCGAGGCGGGCGCTCCCGTCTTCACGGGGGGTGATGCGCGCCCATGATCCCGAGGCGGCGTGCGTGAGGCCGTGCACCTGCCGGTCGTTGTCGTCGATGAGAGTGAGCTCGACGACGTCGGGCTGCACGAGGGAGCCGAGGAATCGCGGCATGTCCGCGGTGAGGTCGACGGGCAGATCGATCTCACGGGAGGGGCCGACGGCGGTCATGAGCTGTCCGGCATGGCTGCGGGCGGGGGCGGCCACGATGGTGCGGTTGGACCTCGCGGTCATGAAGGCGGCGAGCGTGGGCAGGAAGCGGCCGGCGGCGCTGTGGTCGTCGCCGACGGTAAGGGCGACGAGCCCGCATCCGAGGTTGGCGACAATGCTTCCGCCCGGGCGTACCTGCGCGGACCACGCTTGGGGGATGCGGCCGATACCGCAGGTGGCGATCAGCCCGGCGAAGGGGGCGTGCTCGGGGCATTCCCTGGTGCCGTCACCAACCGTGAGGGTGGGGGTGTAGCCGGCGGCGGCGAGGCGGGTGCGGGCGGCGCCGACGAGGCTGGGGTCGATGTCGAGGGAGACGATGCGGCGGGAGCCGTAGCGGTGTGAGAGTACGGCGGCGTTGTAGCCGGTGCCGGTGCCCACTTCGAGCACCCGGCCCTCGTTGGGGGCGAGGGCTTCCAACATGAGCGCCATCATGGTCGGGCGGGTTGACGAGCTGGTCGTGGTGCCGTGCGCGTCATGCCGGGTGAGCAGCGAGACATCGGCATAGACGGCTTCGAGGTATCCGGGGTCGCTCATGCGGTAAGTGGTGAGGGCTCCACCAGCGGTGCGCACGGTGAATTCGGGAACAAACAGTTCGCGCGGGACGGCGGCGAACGCTGCGTGCCATTCAGTCGAGCGCAGGGTTCCCTCGGCGACGAGCTGATCGGCCATGCGGCGGCGTAGCCGCTCGGCCGATTCGGTGGTGATCATGGGCAGTTCCTTCGAGTAGATCAGCGAGAGCGCGTGCGATGGGGGTGCGCAGTTCGGGAATGAATCCGAACTGTCCGTTCGGGTTGACGTCGACGAGGTACCAGCCGCCGTCATCCTGACTAACGAGAAAGTCACTCGCGGCGTAGCGGAGCCCCAGCTCTCCAAGCAGTCTGTACATCCCGTCCGCGATGTGCTCGGGGACCGTGCGGAGCCGATAGGTGAGGCTGTCGTAATCGGTGCGGAAGTCGACGGCCGCGGCGTCCGTGCCGGCGTGGATCTCGGCGGCGAACATGCGGTCGTCGACGGCGGTGAGCCGTACCTCATACGCTTTGGGGATCCACTGCTGAAACTGGTGCGCGGTCAGCCTCACCGAGTCGTCGATGTCGTCGACGCGCACCTGCGTGGTCCACAGGGCATAAGGGGATCCCGCGTAGGCGGTCGGGCCGCCGGGGCCGAGGGACTTGTACGCGGCCATCTTGCCCGGCAGATCACCGACGAACGCGCGGGCCTCGTCTGGGTCGTTGGTGATGAGGGTGCGGGGCACGGTGAGACCGCAGCGAGCGGCAGTGGCCAGGGCGACGGGGGCGAGCGCCGCATAGGCGTTGCGGTGCGGGTGGTTGACCCATGTGCAGTCGAGTGCGGCGAGCAGTCCGCCGAGTCCGGCGCGGGCCTCAGAGTGTGCCCATGCGGCGTCGTCGGCGGACAGGGCGGCGGCGAGCCTGTGCGCGGACGGGCGCCGGTAGTAGACGGCGTGCACGTCCCCTAAATCGAGGTCCCGGTACTGCCCGCGCAACGCCCCATGCCATGTAGCGGTGCCGGGGCCGGTGCGGGCGCGGATGGTGAGGTGTTCGGGGAAGTCCCCGGGGTCGAGCCGCACCAAGGGCACGGCTCGGTCGTTGAGTTCCCCGATCACCAGGTCGGCTACCGCGTCGGAGGCGCGGGTCAGCACCAGGACCGTCACGGGTTACCTCCTTCGTGCCAGGCGAGGGCTGCCCGTCGGTCAGTCGGTGTCGTTGTCCGTGTCCGTCGCGAGCTGGTTGTCCTCCTTGGTCTGCGACTTCGTCAGGAACGCCGACTTCATCGACGGGGCGTGGATGAACGGGGTGCCGTCCTCGGTGACGCTGATCTGCAGCACGGGGCACAGGGTCAGCGCCGGGCCGACGTCCTTGGGATCGGCGGCCACGGGAACAGCGCGAGTCAGCCCGAAGGGGCGAACCGTGGAGACCGTGGAGCGCGGTGGGGCGTCGGCGACCGGGTACGGGAACACGGGCGGGGCAAGGGTTCCGGGCCCGGCAAGCTGGGTCTGTACGGCCATGGCTGGTCCTCTCCTTGATCGTGATGGGTTTCCTTCACGGCCCGCCCGCGCCGATCGCCGCGGGCGGACGGCTTGGAGTCATCGGGACGGCGACGCGCGGAGACGCCGTCCAGCCGGGCTCACTGCTCCAGTGTCGATTTCGCCTCGATGAGCTGAGTGAACTGGATGTGGTACAGCTCGACCTGATCTGGGGTCAGGATGAGAGTCGACTCGTAGGAGCCCCCGTCCTCGTAGTGGACAGTGACCGGTAGGGCGCCCCGCTTCGCTCGGCGGTTATAGATGGCGTCGCGCTTCTGGGGTGTGACGTGTGTGATCCGCGGGGGCACGGGGCGCAGGGTGGTTCCGTCGCAATTGGCGCGCCAGTCCTTGCCCCCGCCCGGCGGGCGTAGTTGGTACGACGCCGAGGTGTCGCTGGGGAGCGCGACAACCACCCCGATCGTTCCCCCCTTGGCGAGGTCGAGCGCGAGGTCGCCAAGGCGCGGGTGAAACGGGTCGCCGGGGATTAACTCGACGCTCAGCACGGGCGGTTGCTTCGAGGTCTGTTCGGCCATGCCTCGAAGCTAGAGGCGTGTCGAGCACCCAATATGAACGGGAGGAATACGACCCCTATCCGTCCAGGTGGAAGCGGTCTGACATGCGGCGCAGGCGCTCACGGGTGGTCGCTCGCTCGGCGTACACGATGCTGCGCAGGGTTGACCGAGCGATGGGATGGTTGCGGACGAGTTGCGGCGCGAAACGCTCGGCCTTTTCCAGTTCCCTCAGGGCCATCTCCCGATTCCCATCCCACAGCCAGGCTCGGGCGAGATCCATGTGGTGGTGCCCCTGCCTGGAGTTGGGCAAGGAGTCGACCAGGGACTTAGGCACCCGCCGACTGATGCCGAGCGCCTTCCGCTGCTCGCGCATCTCAAGCGTCACACTGATGGCGTGAATCAGAACGTTGCCCGGTGAGAAGGTGGTCGAGTGCCGGTCGTACACCGGCGGGCCGGCATACTCGACCAACCGGTCGGCGGCGGCCTTGGCGTGCCGAATACGGTCCCTGGCTTCCTCTCGACGTCCGCCCCGGGCTGCCGATACCGCCGCGCGCAGATGCAGCGATCCCCACACGCGGATGGCGAGTGGCGCACCCTGGTCGTACTCCTGCTGGACGCCGTTGATGGCCTTGTCCGACAGGGCGATGGCGTCGCCCCAATCGGCAGTCGCCCACATGTCCCACACACGCATCCAGTCGGAGACAGCCGGCATCAGTGGGTCACCCGATTGCAGTGCGGCCCAGGCGGCCCGCTCGCATGACATGGCGATCAGCTCGGGGTGGCCGAGTGTGTGCGCGGCGGTGTGCGCGAACTTGCAGCAGACGGCGTAGATGGCGAACGCCTCTTCCCGCTCGTGCCCGGTAGAGACTTCGGCGAGTGCGCGTGCCTCGCGGAACAGGTCAGGTAGTACTTCCATGATCGCTACATTGGCGGCGGCATCGCGCAAGCGGTGCAGGCGAGTGGTTTCCTGCCACAGTTGTCGGGCCGGCCTCGGCGTACCGTTGAAGAGGGGGACGAGGTCGTAGCGACGAAGCTCGCGCATGATGGACGCGGCGGAGACCTGCCATTGATTCTCGGCTGGCGAGCTGTTGTACGGGCGCCCGATGAGGTCGTTGGGGTGTACGTGCAGCTCTGAGGCAAGCAGGTTGAGCAGACCGACACGGTCGAGTTCGATGTGTCCCCGTTCCATCTTGGAGACCCACCCTTGTGTCTTGCCGAGGGCGGCGGCGAGGTCGGCCTGGGTCATGCCGAGGCGCAGCCGTGCGCGGCGTGCACGGCGCCCGATCTCCTCTGCCTCATCCACCATCAGCGCACCCCCCTTCGGGTAAGGCGTCCGGGTTCCAGCATGCGGTAAGACATCCGTGCTCCGTCCGTGAGGGCTTCGACTCACGAAAGGTACCGAGCAGGGGTGCCCGGTGTGGAGGGCTACAGGTCGGGAAGTGCGCGAGGCACGACAAAGGCGCTCCCGCGCATCTGGGGCGTCAGTACGTCATCGACGAGTCGCCGCCGGGCGGCAGTTCGGTTCTCCCTTCGGCAGCGGAACGATGCGCAACGTGGAGGTGGGCACCTTGATCGGTTCTGGTTCGCCGGGGGCGCGGTCCCAGAGGACGCTCGTGCCGCCGGAGCTGCCCAGGAGGAGGTACGGGAGGTCGGGGCGTAGCTCTCCGCCTTCTACGGGGACCTTGCTGAGCTCCTTGACCGGGTGCACGCAGACCAGGGTGGGCTCGATGCCGAAGTAGGGGGCGGGGGCGCGGAGCTCGCGTGCCGCCTGTTGGGCGCGGTGGGCGGCCTCTCGCGGTTCGTCGATCGCCACGATGAGGGCCGCCACCACGGAGGCCACCAGCGCGCTGAAGGCCATGACTCCGTACACCGTGCGGTCGGTGTGCAGCAGATGGAAGTGGCGGCAGTAGCCCCAGACGGCGGGAACCACGAGCGAGACGCTGGTGTAGGCGACGAGTTTCAGCGCCGCCGCGAGCTGCCAGAAGGCGGTGACGTCCACGTCGTCGGCGTTGAGCTGGAAGGAATCCAGGTACGACAGGTGCAGACCGCCGCCCAGGCTGGGGAGGAGAGGGATCGCCAGGGGCAGGAGCAGGGGCAGGACCCAGGGCAGCCAGTGCCGCCAGGTCCACTGCCGTACGAGGAGGCGGAGCCCGTTCGCCACCACGGCGACGACCGCGATCAGCAGGTAGTTCCAGGATGCCTGGGACGACTGGGCGAGTCCGGCCCGCAGTCCGAGCGCGAAGGGGACGGCGGCGATCACCAGTGCCCCGGCCTGCGCCCGGCGCATGTCGGACCACCAGCCGCGGGCGAGGATCCGGGTCTGGGCGGCGATGACGGCCAGGGCGGCCACGGCCAGGAGTGCGGGGAAGGCGGTCGCCGGGGAGGGCCAGGTCGATCCCGTCCACGCTCCGGCGAACATCAGGGCCAGGACCGCCCCCACCATCCGGACCTGCTGGCGCAGCGACTCGGCGCGGCTCGCCCGCGCCACTCCGGCGGTGGGCTCCTTGGCCCACATGGGTCTGCGGGCCCCGAGCCCGTCGACCGGGTGCGAGGAGCCGGGCAGGTGCGCCCGCGCCGCGTCCAGTGCCTGTCCCCGGGTGTCCGCCGTGACGACGCGGCCGGTGTCGCGTCGGGTCAGACGGGCCGCCGCCCGCTCGCGCCACGAGCCGGTGGCGGCCTCCTGGTAGATCACCCAGTGCACGGGCTCGTCGGCGTCCCTGTCGATCCGTTCCGCCACCCTCGCCCGCACATGGAGTTGCGCGCGATGGGCCAACTCCTCCACGAGCCGGACCACCGCGCGTGCGGCGCCCCAGCGGGCGCCGGCGATCCTCGCCTCGCACAGCAGCCAGACGCGGTCGGCCGCCCGGGCGCCTTCGTATATCCGCTCGACCCGCCAGTCGAGCCGCGCCAGCTCCTCTTCGAGGAGGGTGCGGTCCGACGCCTCACCCCTCAGTTCGAGAAGTACCCGGACGCGTTGGTCGAACGGGGAGCCCTGCACCGTCACGCGTCGTCGGTGTCCTCGTCGGTGTCGGTGTTCGCCCCGTCCCCGTCACCGTCCCCGTGCCCGTCCCCGTCCGGGTCCGGCACCCCTAACAGCCGTCGCGTCAGCGCGTCCTGGTCGGAGAGGAGTTCGTCCAGCGCGGCCAACAGGTCGTCCCTGGTCACCTCGTCGGAGTCGCGTTCCGCGGCGAAGAGGACGGTACGGCGGACGAGTTCCTTGGAGAAGGAGGCGGTGGTGCCCGCGGTGCGGTCGATGACAAGGCGGGCGGTGGGCTCGTCGAGGGCGAGCATGCCGCCGTAGAGGTCGAGGAGTCGGCGGCGGCCGGTGGCGTCGGGGAGGGGGATCTCCACGGCCATGTCGACGCGGCCGGGACGCTGGGCGAGGGCGGGTTCGAGGAGGTCGGCGCGGTTGGTGGTGAGGAGGAAGGCCACGTCGGCGTCGTCGCCGAGGCCGTCCATCTCGTTGAGGACCTGGAAGAGGAGGGGCTGTTCGCCGTCGCTGAAGTCCCGGGCCTCGGCGACGAGATCGCAGTCCTCGAGCACGACGAGGGCCGGCTGGAGCTGACGGGCGAGGGCGCAGGCCGCGGCGACGTGCTGGATGGTGGTGCCGGAGAGCAGGACGACGGTGAAGTCGGGGAGCTGGGAGAGCAGGTAGCGGATGGAGTGGGTCTTGCCGGTGCCGGGCGGACCGTAGAGGAGGAGGCCGCGGCGGAGGTGCTGGCCGGTGGCGCGGAGGCGCTCCCGGCGGCGGGCCACGCCGACGATCTGCCGCTCGACGCGCGCGAGCAGCCCGTCGGGCAGCACGATGTCGCCGGGGCCGAGGGCGGGGCGGTGGTGGAAGCGGAAGGGGCCGATGCCCTCGCCGAAGTCGGAGCCCTCGAAGGAGATGACCTTGCCGCGGAAGACGTTGTGCTCGCGGATGAGCTGGTCCAGGCCGGACAGCAGCCGCTTCGCGGCGTCCCGCGACGGGGCCAACACCTCGATCTGCACGACGTTGCCGTCGTACTCGCCGCTCGGCCCGCGCAGCAGTACCGCGTAGCGGTCGTCGCCGTCCACGCCCAGGTAGATGCCGAAGGAGACGCAGGCCAGCTCCTCGTCGGTGGAGACCGGCGTATACGCGTAGTCGACGGGGCCGACCCGGTAGCGTCCGTACCGCTGCGCCGTCTCCAGGATCTCGGCGAGCGACTCGTGCCGGCGGCTCTCCCCCGCCACACCGATGAGTTCATGGCTCCGCCCCTCGGTGGAGAACCAGCGCTCCAGCGCCAGGTGCACGTTGGCGTGCTGGTAGGGCGGGTGCGACGCCTTGACGACCGGGGTCTCCGCGGGCGGGTAGCCGAGGTGGTCGCGCAGCCGGTGGAGCAGGGAACGGGACTCGCTCACCGGCTCCTTGTACACGAGCTGTTCCAGGAAGGCGTTGAAGAGCCTGCCGAAGGCGGCTATGTCCTTCGGGTCGGTGGTGTCCATGCGATCGGTTCCCCCGGGCGGACGTTGACGGTCTGTCGGTCGTCTCGCACCGTATCCGAACCCCCGCCCGACGAAGCGATCATTTTCCGGAAGGGATCGTTTTCGGACCTCGGATCCTCGGACCCTCAGACCTCGGACCCTCGGACCCTCAGACCCTCGGACCCTCAGACCCTCGGACCCTCAGACCCTCGGACCCTCAGACCCTCGGACCCTCGGACCCTCGGACCTCAAACAGACCTCGGACCTCGGACCGCCGGTGCCCCTCGGCCCGTACCCGCGGAAGCCCTGCCCCCGTACGCGTCGGCCTCGTACGCGTCGGCCCCTTCCGCGTCAGCGCGCTCCGCGTCCCGCCAGCGCGTCCAGGTCCGCCCGCGTCAGCCCCGTCAGCCGCGCCACCTCCGCCACCTCGAGCGCTCCGCAGTCCAGGCCGCGCAGCAGGTGGCCGCTGAGGGCCCTCGCGGTGGCGGGTTCGTCCATGACGGCGCCGCCGGCGGCCTTCGTCACATACGCGGTCAGGCGGGCCGCGGCCTGTTCCAGGCCCTCGCGGTAGTAGGTGTAGACGGCGGCGTAGCGGGTCGGCAGATGGCCGGGGTGCATGTCCCAGCCCTGGTAGTACGCACGGGTCAGGGAGCGGCGGACCAGGTCGTGATGGAGGCGCCAGGCGGCGTGGACCTGGGCGGTGGGACCGACGGGCAGGACGTTGGTGGAGCCGTCGGAGAGGCGTACCCCGGTGCCGGCGGCCGCCACCTGCATCACGGCCTTGGCGTGGTCGGCCACCGGGTGGTCGAGGGACTGGTGGGCGGCGCCGACACCGCACGAGGCGCTGTAGTCGAAGGTGCCGTAGTGGAGGGAGGTGGCGCGGCCCTCCGCGGCGTCGATCATGCGGGCGACGGTGGCCCGGCCGTCCGGGCCGAGGACGGCCTGGGTGGTCTCGATCTGGATCTCGAAGCCGATCCGGCCCGGCGCCAGACCGCGCGCCTTCTCGAACTCGGCGCACAGCCGGGCCATCGCCGCCACCTGCTCGGCGTAGCCGACCTTGGGGAGGGTCAGGGTCAGCCCCGCGGGCAGCTCGCCCGCGTCCAGCAGGCCGGTCAGGAAGATGTCGAGGGTGCGGATGCCCCGGTCGCGGACGGCGGCCTCCAGGCACTTCATCCGGATGCCGACGTACGGCGGTGCCGTGCCCTCGGCGCAGGCCCGCGCGATCAGGCGCGCCGCGCGGGCGGCGGCCGCGTCCTCCTCGGCGTCCGGGCGCGGACCGTAGCCGTCCTCGAAGTCGACGCGCAGGTCCTCCACCGGTTCGCGCTCCAGCTTGGCCAGGATCCGGGGGTGGACCTGCTCGGCGAGGCCGGGCGCGATGCCGAGCACCTCGGCGAGGGCGGCGGGGCCGCGGGCGTGGGCGGCGAGCATCGCCAACGCCTCGTCCCCCCACGCCCGTACGGTGTCGGCGGCGAAGGCGTCGGCGGGGACGTAGACGGTGTGGACCGGCTGGCGGGTGCCGGGGTCACCCGGGTAGCGGCGGGCGAGTTCGGCGTCCACGGCGGCGAGGGAGGCCGCGATCTCCTCGCGCACGGAGCTCCCGAGGCTCGTCGTCACCCCCTCGGCCGGCGCCGACGCCCCATCCCGTGCCGCCGCCTCGTGCTGTTGCCCCATGCCCGGTGTCCCTCCACGGAATCGACCAACGGAATCGACCAGCAGAATCAACAATCTGTTGAAAGACCGTAGCCACGCGGAAGGTACCGGTCAACAGCCGTCCGGGCGCGCGGGCCGAGCGCTCGCGAAAGGCGGGCCGAGCACCCAGGGGTCCTCGGAGAACGCCGACGGCCCCCGTGCGCCGCGCGCACGGGGACCGTCCGGATCGAGCCGTCGAGCCGCGGAACCGGCCCGTCGAGGATCAGCCCTTGCGGGACTTGACCTCTTCGGTCAGCTGCGGGACGACCTCGAAGAGGTCGCCGACCACGCCGTAGTCGACCAGGTCGAAGATCGGGGCCTCGGCGTCCTTGTTGACGGCCACGATGGTCTTCGAGGTCTGCATGCCGGCCCGGTGCTGGATCGCGCCGGAGATGCCCGCCGCGATGTACAGCTGCGGCGAGACCGACTTGCCGGTCTGGCCGACCTGGTTGGAGTGCGGGTACCAGCCGGCGTCCACGGCGGCGCGGGAGGCGCCGACCGCCGCGCCGAGCGAGTCGGCCAGCGACTCGATGACGTGGAAGTTCTCGGCACCGTTGACGCCACGGCCGCCGGAGACCACGATCGCGGCCTCGGTCAGCTCCGGGCGGCCGGTCGACTCGCGCGGGGTGCGGGAGACGACCTTGGTGCCGGTGGCCAGCTCACCGAAGGAGACGGCGAGCTGCTCGACGGCGCCCGCCGCCGGGGCGGCCTCCACCGCGGCCGAGTTCGGCTTGACGGTGATGACCGGGGTGCCCTTGGTGACGCGGGACTTGGTGGTGTACGCGGCCGCGAAGACGGACTGGGTCGCCACCGGGCCCTCGTCGCCGGCCTCCAGGTCGATGGCGTCGGTGATGATGCCGGAGTCGATCCGGAGCGCCAGGCGGGCCGCGATCTCCTTGCCCTCGGCGGAGGAGGGGAAGAGGACGGCGACCGGGTTGACGGCCTTGTAGGCCGCCTGCAGCGCGTCCACCTTCGGTACGACGAGGTAGTCGGCGAACTCGGGGGCGTCGGCGGTGAGCACCTTCACCGCGCCGTGCTCCGCGAGCACCGGGGCGGCGACGTCCGCGCCGGCGCCGAGGTGGACCGCGACCGGCTCGCCGATGCGGCGGGCCAGGGTCAGCAGTTCGAGGGTGGGCTTGCGGACGGCGCCGTCGACGTGGTCGACGTAGACAAGGACTTCAGCCATGGTTCTGCTCTCCTGCGAGTACGAGGGATCTGGGGGCGGTCGGGATCAGATGAACTTCTGGCCCGCGAGGAACTCGGCCAGCTGCTTGCCGCCCTCGCCCTCGTCCTTGACGATCGTGCCCTGCGTACGGGCCGGGCGCTCCGAGGCGCCGTCGACCTTCGTCCAGGCGCCCTCGAGGCCGACCTCGTCCGCCTCGATCTCCAGGTCCTCCAGGTCCCAGGACTCGACCGGCTTCTTCTTGGCGGCCATGATGCCCTTGAAGGACGGGTAGCGGGCCTCGCCCGACTGGTCGGTCACCGAGACCACGGCCGGCAGCGACGCCTGGAGCTGCTCGCTGGCCGCGTCGCCGTCGCGGCGGCCGGTCACCACGCCGTCCTCGACCGAGACCTCGGACAGCAGCGTCACCTGCGGCACGCCCAGGCGCTCGGACAGCAGCGCCGGGAGCACGCCCATGGTGCCGTCGGTCGAGGCCATACCGCAGATGACCAGGTCGTAGCCGACCTTCTCGATGGCCTTGGCGAGGACCAGCGAGGTGCCGAGCGCGTCGGTGCCGTGGAGGTCGTCGTCCTCCACGTGGACGGCCTTGTCGGCGCCCATCGACAGCGCCTTGCGCAGCGCGTCCTTGGCGTCCTCCGGGCCGACGGTCAGCACCGTGATCTCGGCGTCGTCCGCGTCCTCGGAGATCTGCAGCGCCTGCTCGACCGCGTACTCGTCGAGCTCCGAGAGCAGGCCGTCCACGTCGTCACGGTCGACGGTCAGGTCCTCGGCGAAGTGCCGGTCGCCGGTGGCGTCGGGCACGTACTTCACACAGACAACGATCCTCAAGCTCACGCCGGCTCTCCTACTGCATCGTCTCTTGAAGCTGCCTTGTGCTGGCAGCATAGGCGCCTTGCGAGCCGGATCCCTGCCGGGGCGGCCCACTCGCCGAACGAAATATTACTCGCCAGTACATCGAGGGGCCGGGATGGAATCAAGGTCGCCCAGCTGTGACCTTGCCAACGGCCGTGACCGGGGATGTCTCAGTCCCGCAGCGCGTTGAAGCGGCCCTGATGGTAGAGGAGCGGCCGGCCCGGGCGGGAGGGGTCTCCGGCCACCGGATCCCCGGCCACGGGCTCGGCGATCACGACCCGGTGGTCACCGGCCGGTATTCGCGCCACCACCCGGCACACCAGCCACGCCAGCACCCCCTCCAGCAGCGGCACCCCGTGCGGACCGCCGCGCCAGCGCGTCGGCGGCGCGAACCGGTCGGCCCCGCTGCGCGCGAAGGTCGCCGCGAGCTGGTCCTGGTGCTCGGCCAGGATGTGCACCCCGACATGGTCGGCCGTCGAGAGCACCGGCCAACTGGAGGAGCCGGTGCCCACCCCGAACGAGAGCAGCGGCGGCTCGGCGGCCACCGAGGTCAGCGAGGTGGCGGTGAAGCCGACCGGGCGCCCGTCGGACGCGGTGATCACGGCCACGCCGGCCGCGTGCTGCCGAAAGACCGAGCGGAGGAGGCCGGGACCGTCGACCGGCCCCGCACCGTCGACCCGGCCCGCACCGTCGACCCGGCCCGCACCGTCGACCGTGCCGCGGCGATCGACCGCCCGGGGACCGCCCGCCGGCCGAGGCGCCGGCGGCGTCACGGAGGCCGTCGTGGGGTGGGGAACAGCGGCCGGGTGGGGAACGGAGGCCGCGACAGATCCCACCGCCGGTCGCGGCATGGATGCCTGGGGCGGTACGGATGCCGAGGCGGGCCCCGCCGCCGGACGCGGCGCGGCCGGCGCGACGGGCTCCGCCGCCGAAGCGGATCTCGCCCCCGGGCGGGGCGCCCCGAGGGGCGTCGGGTGGGGCGTCGACTCGGGTGCGGCCGTCGGGTGGGGCGTCGCCGTCAGGTCGGGCGTTGCCGTCATGGGGTCGTCCTTCTGCGGTCGGTGCGAGCCGGGAGCCTGGTCATCGCGGGTACTCACGGACCTGGACAACAGGCGCTCGCGGTCCGCACCAGAGCCACGCGCACGTGTCCGTAGAGCGGCGGGTCGACGTCGGGGGCCATCTCAGACCGCCTCACCGAGGGCGGCGATCACATCGGCCTTGCGTGGCTGTCCGGCCGCCCGGCGCACGATCCGGCCGGCCGCGTCCAGCACCAGCACCGTCGGGGTGCGCTGGATGTCGAGGCCGCGCACCAGCTCCAGCCGCGCCTCGGCGTCGACCTCGACGTGGGCCACGCCCGGGACCATTCCGGCCACGTCCGCCAACGTGCGTCTGGTCGCCCGGCAGGGCTGGCAGAAGGCGCTGGAGAACTGGACCAGCGTGGCCCGCTCCCCCAGCTCGGCGCCCAGCTCGGCGGCGCCCAGCCACACCTCCCCGTCGCGACCGCGCACCCTGGCCCTCCCGCTTCCTCGTGCCGGATCTCCGCCCCGGCGCATACGTCACGCTCGGCGTGGACCTCTCATCATCAAGCACGCCGAGGAGCGCAATGATTCCCGCCGCGGCGGCCGAACACGACCACAACCGCCCGTCTTCCGCCCCGACGTGACGAGAATCTCCCGGCCGGGCGGGTCCCCGCGCTAGGCAGTACGGCCCGACATACGGCACGATCTGCGACAAGCCCAAAACCTACGGCCGCGTAACCACCAGCGGGAGAACCCTCCCAAGGATCAGGAAGGGTCCCCTTCACACCATGGCTGAACTCGTCTATCCGCCGGTGATCGGTGCCTGCCACACCATGTTCAAGGCGCTCGACCTGCGCTTCGACATCAAGGGCACGGAGAACATCCCGGCACAGGGCGGCGCGGTCCTGGTGAGCAACCACATCGGCTATCTGGACTTCATCTTCTGCGGGCTGACCGCGCGCCCCGCCAAGCGGCTGGTCCGCTTCATGGCGAAGGAGTCGGTCTTCCGGCACCGGGTGTCGGGGCCGCTGATGCGCGCCATGAAGCACATACCGGTGGACCGCGCGGCGGGCATGGACGCGTACCGGCACGCGGTCAAGGCGCTGCGCGGCGGCGAGATCGTCGGGGTCTTCCCGGAGGCGACCATCTCGCAGTCCTTCACGCTCAAGCGCTTCAAGTCCGGCGCCGCCCGGATGGCCCAGGAGGCGGGCGTGCCGCTGCTGCCGATGGCGCTGTGGGGCACCCAGCGGCTGTGGACCAAGGGCCACAAGCGGGACCTGGGGCGCAACCACTTCCCCGTGGTCGTGCGCGTCGGCGAGCCGGTGCCGGCCTCGCCGGAGGAGCACCCCGACACCATCACCGACCGGCTGCGGGACCGGGTGCAGGACCTGCTGGAGGCCGCGCAGCGCGCCTATCCGGTGCGCCCCAAGAACGCGGACGACACCTGGTGGGTGCCCGCCCACCTCGGAGGCACCGCCCCGACGCCGGAGCAGGCCGCCGCACGGGACCGACGGGGCTGAGCCGCCCCCTGCGGGGCTGAGCCGCCGCCGGCATCCGGGGGCCGCCCCCGGCACGACCATCACGACGACGAACGCCGGGCGGGCTGGAGATCTCCAGCCCGCCCGGCGTTCGTGTGCGGCTCTTCCGGCACGCGGCGAGGCGCGTACGGGCGTCAGCCCCGGCCCATCTCTTCCTTCAGCGCCGTGACGAAAGCGTCCACGTCCGCCTCGGTGGTGTCGAAGGCGCACATCCAGCGCACCAGGCCGGCCGCCTCGTCCCAGAAGTAGAAGCGGTAGCGCTTCTGGAGCCGCTCGGCGACGTCGTGCGGCAGGGTGGCGAAGACGGCGTTGGACTGCACGGCGTGGACGACCTCGACGCCGTCGACGTCGCGCACCCCCGCCTCCAGGCGCTTGGCCATCGCGTTGGCGTGACGCGCGTTGCGCAGCCACAGGTCACCGGCGAGCAGCGCCTCCAACTGCACGGACACGAAGCGCATCTTGGACGCCAGCTGCATGGACAGCTTGCGCAGGTGCTTCATGGCGCGCACCGCGTCGGGGTTGACCACGACCACGGCCTCGCCGAACACCATGCCGTTCTTGGTGCCGCCGTACGAGAGCACGTCCACGCCCGCGACGTTGGTGAACGTCCGCATGGGGACGTTCAGCGTCGCGGCCGCGTTGGCTATCCGGGCACCGTCGAGGTGCACCTTCATGCCGAGCTCGTGGGCGTGCTCGCAGATCGCGCGGATCTCGTCGGGCGTGTAGCAGGTGCCCAGCTCGGTGGTCTGCGCGATCGAGACCACCTGCGGCATGGCGCGGTGCTCGTCGTCCCAGCCCCATGCCTCCCGGTCGATCAGCTCGGGGGTGAGCTTGCCGTCCTCGGTGGGGATGGTGAGCAGCTTGAGCCCGCCCATCCGCTCCGGGGCGCCGCCCTCGTCCACGTTGATGTGCGCGGTGGAGGCGCAGACGACCGCGCCCCAGCGGTCGGTCAGCGCCTGGAGGGCGACGACGTTGGCGCCGGTCCCGTTGAAGACCGGGAACGCCTCGGCGTGCGGCCCGAAGTGACGCCGCATCACGTACTGGAGGTGCTCGGTGTAGACGTCCTCGCCGTAGGCGATCTGGTGGCCTTCGTTGGCGAGGGCGAGTGCCTCGAGGATCTCCGGGTGGGCGCCGGCGTAGTTGTCACTGGCGAAGCCGCGCAGTGCGGGGTCGTGCCGCCGCCGGGCGTCGGTGTGCGCGGGCTTCACGGCTTGGGGGTCAGCCACAGACGGTTTCCGTTCACTTCCTGTGCGGGCCGGTCCCAGACACCGGCGATGGCCTCGGCCAGCTCCTTGACGTCGGTGAAGCCCGCGAACTTGGCATTCGGACGCTCAGCGCGCATGGCGTCGTTCACCAGCGCCTTCACCACCAGGATGGTAGCCGCGGCGGACGGACCCTCCTCGCCGCCCAGCTTCTTGAAGGAGTCGGCGAGCGCCAGCGTCCACGCCTCGGCGGCGGCCTTGGCGGCGGCGTAGGCGGCGTTCCCGGCGGTGGGCTGGGAGGCGCCGGCCGCGCTGATCAGCACATACCGGCCCTTCCCGCTGCGCTGCAGGGCGTCGTGGAAGGCGAGGGAGGTGTGCTGCACGGTGCGGATCAGCAGGTTGTGCAGGTGGTCCCAGTCGGCGAGCGGGGCGTCCGCGAAGGTCTTGCCGCCGCGCCAGCCGCCGACCAGGTGCACCAGGCCGTCGACGCGACCGAACTCCTTCTCGGTGCGGTCCACCCAGGCGCGGGTCGCGTCCAGGTCGAGCAGGTCGACGGTGTCCCCGGTGACGGTGGCGCCGCCGTGGGCGTAGCGGGCGGCGTCGACGGCCTCCGCCAGCCGGGCGGCGTCCGCGTCCGCGCCGACGACGGTCGCGCCGGCCTCGGCCAGCCGCAGCAGGGTGGCCTGGCCGGCCGGGCCGGCCGCGCCGGCCACCGCCACGACCGCGCCGTCCAGCGGCCCCTTGCCGCCCGGCTCGTTGGGGGTCGGGCTCGACGTGGGTGTGGTCATCTTCGTCGCCTCCTCGCGCGCCGCCGCGCTCACGTTCTCCGTCGTGTCCTGGGACGCCTGGTCCTCGGACGTGGTCTCTCCGGGCACCGCGGTCACGCGGCCGCGGCCGCGTGGACGTCGCTGTCAGCGGTCATGCCCTTGGTGGAGGCAATCACGTTGCGCAGCTTCTTCGCGAGGGCCTCGTAGAACATGCTGAGGGGAAACTCGTCGGGCAGCACGTCATCCACCAGCTTGCGCGGCGGGAGGGACAGGTCCAGGGCCTCGGGGCCCTTGGCCCAGGTGGAGCCGGGGTGCGGGGCGAGGTAGTCGGAGACCAGCTCGTAGGCCTTGAACCAGTGCACGAGCTTGGGGCGGTCGATGCCGTCGCGGTAGAGCTTCTCGATCTCGCCGCAGAGCTGGTTGGTGACCTGCGGGGCGCGGTCCCAGTCGATGTGCAGGGTGTTGTCGGTCCAGCGTACGACGTCGTGGCGGTGCAGGTAGGCGAAGAGCAGCTGGCCGCCGAGGCCGTCGTAGTTGCGCACCCGGTCGCCGGTGACCGGGAAGCGGAACATCCGGTCGAAGATCACGGCGTACTGGACGTCACGGGCCTGGGCGAAGCCCTCGGCCTCCAGCTTCACGGCCTCCTTGAAGGCGGTGAGGTCGCAGCGCAGCTCCTCCAGGCCGTACATCCAGAACGGCTGCCGCTGCTTGATCATGAAGGGGTCGAACGGCAGGTCGCCGTGGCTGTGGGTGCGGTCGTGGACCATGTCCCACAGCACGAACGCCTCCTGGCAGCGCTGCTGGTCGTCGAGGAGCGCCTTGATGTCCTCGGGGAGGTCGATGCCGAGGACGTCGACGGCGGCCTCGCTGACCGCGCGGAAGCGCGCGGCCTCGCGGTCGCAGAAGATGCCGCCCCAGGTGAAGCGCTCGGGGGCCTCACGAACGGCGATGGTCTCCGGGAAGAGGACCGCGGAGTTGGTGTCGTAGCCCGCGGTGAAGTCCTCGAAGGTGATGCCGAGGAAGAGCGGGTTGTCGTAGCGGGTGCGCTCCAGCTCGGAGAGCCACTCCGGCCACACCATGCGCAGCACCACGGCCTCGAAGTTGCGGTCCGGGTTGCCGTTCTGCGTGTACATGGGGAACAGCACCAGGTGCTGGAGCCCGTCGACGCGCGCTTCCGCGGGCTGGAAGGCGAGCAGCGAGTCCAGGAAGTCCGGCACGCCGAAGCCCTGGTCGGCCCACTTGCGCAGGTCGGCGACGAGCGCCTGGTGGTAGGCGGCGTCGTGCGGCAGCAGCGGCGCCAGCTCCTCGACCGCGCCGATCATGCGGTCGACGACGGCGCGGACCGCGTCGGACGCCGGGGCGCCGTCAGCCTCCAGGTCGATGGAGCCGTCCTTGGACTGCCAGACCCTGAGCTCCTCCACGGCGGCCTTGAGCACGGGCCAGGCAGGGTGCTCCACCACACGTTCGGCAGAGAGAACACCGCCCTCGCTGACCGCGGGCGCAAGAATTTCCGTCATGACACAACCTCCACAGGAGAACCTCGCGTTTAACCACCGTATCTTTGCCAGCTTCACTTCCTCAAGACTCGTTGCGAAAAATTGTCCTGTCAGACCGCATGGTCACCGACATTTTTCCTGTCACGTCTAGTTACGGCACGACTTCGTTCCGTTCGCCGCGCTGTTCACCGCACGGCAGGGATCGCTCGCTAGGCTGGCCGCCGCCCAGACCAGCGGAGCCGCGATCCGGTCGACGGGGCCGGGCCGCCGACAGAAGCGAGACTGCGTTGACCTTCCTCACCATCGGACACCGTGGCGTGATGGGCGTCGAGCCGGAGAACACCCTGCGCTCCTTCGCCCGCGCCGAGCGCGAGGGCCTGGACGTGCTCGAACTCGATCTTCACCTCAGCAAGGACGGCGCGCTCGTGGTGATGCACGACGCCGACGTGCGCCGCACCACCGACGGCTCCGGACGCGTCGGCGACCTCACCCTCGCCGAGCTGCGCGAGCTGGACGCCGGCCGGGGCGAGCGGATCCCGGTCTTCGAGGAGGTCGTGGACGCCGTGGGGGCGCCGATCCAGGCGGAGATCAAGGACCGGGCTGCCGCGCGGGCGCTGGCCGAGGTGCTCCGCCGACGCGCGCTGCTGGACCGGGTCGACGTGCTCTCCTTCCACGAGGAGGCGCTCGCCGAGATCCGCGAGGCGCTGCCCGGCGCGCGCACCGCGCTGGTCGCCGAGCACTACGGCCTGGAGGTGGTCGACCGCGCGGTGGCCGTCGGCGCGGGGATGCTGGTCCTGGCCCTCCCCCGGATCACCCTGGAGCTGGTCCAGCGGGCACGGACGGCCGGGCTCAAGGTGGTCGGGTGGACCGTGAACACCCCGGAGGAGCTGCGGCTGGCGCGCGCCCTGGGGCTGGACGGCGGGACGATGGACTTCCCGGAGATCGCGCGGGCCGCGCGGTTCACGGCGTAGCGCCGCTTCGGCGGCTCCCGAACGGCGGGCCGGGGCCGTCCCTCGCCGCGCGCGCGGTCCGGGCACCGCCCCGTGCGTGCGGCACCCGCCCCGTGTGCGGCACCCGCCGCATGTGTGCGGGCACCCGCCGCGTGTCTGCGGGCGCCCTACGCCCCACGGGCGGTCCGGGGCGCTAGCCGAGCGACTTCGTCAGCAGCTCGAACTGGAGGTCCTCCCGCCGCGGAACGCCGAAGCGCTCGTCACCGTACGGGAAGGGGCTCATCTCGCCGGTGCGGGCGTAACCGCGCCGCTCGTACCAGGCGATGAGCTCCTCGCGGGCGGAGATCACCGTCATGTGCATCGCGCGCACGCCCCACTCGGCGCGGACCAGCCGCTCCGCCTCGGCGATGATCAGCTTGCCGAGCCCGGCGCCCTGGAGGGCAGGCCGCACCGCGAACATACCGAAGTACGCGTGCTCACCGCGGTGTTCGAGCTGGCAGCAGGCGACGAGCTCCCCGTCGCGCTCGACGACCAGCATCCGACTGTCCGGGGCGTTCACCACGGCCGCGACGCCCTCGGGGTCGGTGCGCTGCCCGTCCAGCAGATCCGCCTCGGTGGTCCAGCCCACCCGGCTGGCGTCCCCGCGGTAGGCCGACTCCACCAGCTCGACGAGCGGCGGCACATCGGCCTCGGTGGCGGTGCGGAAGCCGAGGCGATCGGCGGCGGTCCCGGCGGCGGTGTCCATGGCGTCTCGGTGTCCTCTCTCAAGCATCCAGAATCTCCGCGGCCTCCTGGGTCGGTCGCGCGGCGCGGGCGGCGGTGCCGTGCCGCGGCCGGAGGCCACCGCGACGGAGACGGGCGGAGACAGCCCGTCGACCCTATCCCGGCCGCTCACGGGCGTAGGGTCGGTGGTCATGGTGCACGTACTGAGCAGCCGGACACTGCTGCGGCCCACCGACCCCGAGCGGTCCCGGGCCTTCTACGGCGAGGCGCTGGGGCTCGCGGTCTACCGGGAGTTCGGCGAGGGCCCCGAACGCGGCACGGTCTACTTCCTCGGCGGCGGCTTCCTGGAACTCTCCGGCCGCTCCCCCGAACCCCCCGCCCCCGGACTCCATCTGTGGCTGCAGGTCGCGGACGTGGCCGCGGCGCACGAGGAGTTGACGGCGCACGGGGTGGAGGTACTGCGGCCGCCGGTCAGGGAGCCGTGGGGGCTCGTGGAGATGTGGGTCCGTGACCCGGACGGGGTGCGGATCTGCGTGGTGGAGGTGCCCGCCGAGCACCCCCTCCGCTACCGGCCGACGATCTAGCCGATCCGCCGCCCGACGATCGAGGCGGTCGAGGCGGTCGAGGGAATCGAGGCGACGCGGCGGAGCGGTGCGCCCGGACCGGCGCCGACGTACCGTCGACATATGGACTTCCGCATCAGCGCGGAGGAACAGAGGACCCTCTTCCTCATCGTCGACCATCTGGACGCCGGCTCCGCGCCCACGGTGGAGGACCTGGAGCGCGCCGCAGGCACCGAGGTCCGCCGCCAGGTGGCCTCGCTGCGCGCCAAGGGCTGGATCCTCGCCAAGCACGTCGACGACCACCTCACCGTGATCGGACTCTCGCCGATGGCGCTCACGGCGCTGACGAACCTGCGCTACGGCAGGCCCGGCCCGTGAGAACCCCCACCCGGCCGCCCGTGCGGGCCCACCGCGACGGGCGGCCTGGCGGCACGTCAACGTAGGTTGACAAGCGATCTTCCGTCGACCAGTGTGGCCGCATGTCCGCTGTCGATCTCTCCCCGATCACCGGGAACGCCGACCCGCTCGAGGCTCTGCGCCAGACGGCCGAGCTGCGCCGCCGCCTGGACGGGCAGGAGGAGGTGCTGGTGCGCCGCGCCCGCGTCGCCGGGGCGACCTGGGCACGGATCGCCGAGGCCCTCGGGGTCTCCAGGCAGGCTGCGCACAAGAAGTACGGCGGCGGCCGGTTCGGCCGCGGGGAGGCGTGACGGTGAAGACCTCGGCTCTGGAGGACCTGGTCCGCGCGACGGCGGAGGAGCTGTCCCGCGGGCGGCGCGGCGCCGTCGTCGTCGGCGCCGTCCACGACGAGCGGACCGCGATGCACGGCGCCGCCCCGGACACCCTGTTCGAGATCGGATCGATCACCAAGAGCTTCACCGCCCTGGCGCTGGCCCGGCTGTCCCTGCGCGGCCTGGTGCGGCTGGACGAGCCGTTGCGCGAGTTGCTGCCCGACGGCTCCACGGTGCCCGAGCGCGACGGGCGGGCCATCGAGCTGGCCCACCTGGCCTGTCACACCTCCGGGCTGCCCCGACTCCCGAAGGGGATGTTCCTGCGGGGTCTGTTCAGCTCGGACCCGTACGCCGCCTGCACCCGTGAGGTCGTGCTGAACGGCTTGGGCCGCACCTCGCTGCGCTCGGTGCCCGGCGCGGGCTTCCACTACTCCAACCTCGGCGCCGGGCTGCTCGGCCTCGCCCTGGCCCGGCGCGCCGAGACCGACTACGACACGCTGATACGGACCGAGATCTGCCGGCCGCTCGGCATGACGGACACCCGGGTGACCCTGGACCCCGACCACACGGCACGGCTGACCCCGGGCCACTCCCGGACCGGCCGCCCCCGCTCCCGCTGGAACCTGGCCGCCCTCGCCGGCGCCGGGGGGCTGCACTCGACCGTCCCCGACCTGCTGCGGTTCGCCCGCGCCCAGCTCGGGGAGGCGCCGGCGGGGCTCACCGAGGCCATCGCCCTGACCCGCGCGACCGAGCACCGTGTCAACGCCGCCGCCACCGTCCACGCCGGATGGCTCTCGGCTCCGCTGCCGCACGGCGGCGCCAGGCAGCGGCTGTTCTTCCACAACGGCGGCACCGGCGGCTACCGCAGCCTGCTGGCTCTCGCGCCCGACCGTCGAGCGGCCGTCGTCATCCTCAGTGCCAACACCGTGTCCGTCGACAACCCCGGCCTGCGGCTGCTCACCCGTATCACCTGCCCCGACTCGGCCCCGACCGCCACCGGCACCGGCACCGGCACCGGCGACTGACGGCGCGGCGCCCCGCCCGGCCGGCAGCCGGGCGGGGCGCGCCACGGGTCAGGAGCAGAACGACTCCCGCACCGCGGTGACGATGCGGCCGCCCTGTTCCGGGGTGAGGGTGGGCACGTCGCCGCCGCTGAAGCGGGCGGCGGCGCGCGCGTTGACGCCGGCGTCGCCCTCCTCGCTCCACCGCGCGTCGTTACAGACGTTCCGCGCCCGGGACACGGCCTTGTCCTGCTGCGCGACGAGGGCGGGATGGATCTCACCGAGCCGCTTCACCAGGTCCGCGGTCTGGCCGGGGTCCGGAGAGGGGACGTCGTCCGGCACCTCCGGCGACTTGGCCGGGGCGGTGTCGGCCTTCCCCGGCGTCGCGCTGGCGCCGGCGTCGGCGCCGGACTTCCGCTTGCCGTCCGCGGCCTTGTCGCCGTCGTCGTCGCAGCCGACCACGAAGACGCCGAGGACCAGCACCCCCGCCGCGACCCCGAGCACCGTCTTACGCTGCATGTCGTCCTTCCCTCTGTCCGTGCCGCGATCCGTCCGGGCACGATTCCCCTCTCCTATCACGGGGCTGACCCCCGGTCGGACGGGCGGGTCCCCGCGGCCCGCGGTGCGCTGCGGATCGCCGCCGGGCGGCGGACGGCGTCCGGGGCGCGCACGGCGCCCGGCCCCGAGCTCATCTGCCGTGGCGAAAAGGCGAATTCACGCACCCGAGGCAGTGCCGCGGGTTCCGTGGCGTGCGTCACTTCCCTCGTCGACCCGTACCGGGCGGTAGTGCCCCGCTCATAGGCTGACGACCATGATGGTCCCGCTCGCGCTGCTGGCCCTCGGCGCCCTGGTCGCGGCAGTGGCGCCGCGCCTGTTGGCCCGCTCCGACTGGCTCGACCGAGAACCCGTGCTGGCCCTGTGGCTGTGGCAGTGCGTCGTGGTGGCCGTGCTCATGTGCTGCGGGCTCGCCATGGCGCTGAGCGCGGCGGCCGCCTCCGAGGCGGTCCGGGGCAACGTCTTCGCTCCCGCGCCGCAGGGCGTCGTGGAGGCGTACGCGCTGACCGCCTACGGGCCGTGGGCCGCGCCGGTGGCCGTCGTCCTGGCGCTCGGCGCCGTGTGGACCGCCGTGATGCTCACCCGCGAGATCCGGGCGGCGCGCACCCGCCGCCGGCGGCGCCGCGCGGAGCTGCTCGTCCGCTCCCCGCTGCTGCCCGGCGAGGAGCCTGGGGAGCGGTCCGGCGACCGGCTGGTGGTGCTGGAGGGCGACAAGCCGGGCGCCTGGTGGCTGCCGGGCCCGACCCCGCAGATGGTCATCACCACCGCCGCGCTGCGCCGGCTCGGGGGCCGGCAGTTGGACGCCGTGCTGGCGCACGAGCAGGGGCACGCGCGGGCCCGCCACGACTGGCTGCTGCACTGCTCGGCGGCGCTGGCCACCGGCTTCCCGCAGGTGCCGGTCTTCGCCGCCTTCCGCGACCAGGTGCACCGGCTGGTGGAGCTGGCCGCCGACGACGCCGCCTCCCGCCGCTTCGGTCGACTGACCACCGCGCTGGCGCTGGTCGAACTCAACGAGGACCGCGGGGTCTTCGGCCCGTGTCCGGCCCAACTGGCCCAGGTGCCGCAGCGCGTGGACCGACTGCTGGCCCCCGCCTCCCGGCTCTCCCCGGCCCGCCGCTGGCGGCTGACCGCCGCGGCCGCGCTGGTCCCGGTCGTCCCGGTGCTGGTGGCCTTCGTCCCGGCGCTGCGGGTGCTGGGCTAACCGCGCCAAGCCCTCTCGGCACGTCTCGTACGTCAGTACGTCGTGTCCGTTTTCCTGGTTCCCGGTCCCGGCCGCCGAGCGGCCCCACCACGGCCCGCGACACGCCGAAACGGGTCCGCCCCGGCCGGCGGGTGTGCCGGCCGGGGCGGACCCGGTGTCTCCGTCGCCGCCGTGGCGACCGCGTCAGCGGCCGCCACGGCGTGCGTCAGGACGGATCAGGCGAGGGTGGCGAGCGCCTGGTTGAAGGTCTTCGACGGACGCATGATCGCCGAGGCCTTGGCCGCGTCGGGCTGGTAGTAGCCGCCGATGTCGACCGGGGAGCCCTGGACCGCGATCAGCTCGTCGACGATCGTCTGCTCCTGCTCGGTCAGCGTCTTGGCCAGGGCCGCGAACGCCTCCGCGAGCTGCGCGTCGTCGGTCTGCTTGGCCAGCTCCTGCGCCCAGTAGAGGGCGAGGTAGAAGTGGCTGCCGCGGTTGTCGATGCCCCCGAGGCGACGGCTGGGCGACTTGTCCTCGTTGAGGAAGGTCGCGGTCGCGCGGTCGAGGGTGTCGGCCAGCACCTGGGCGCGGGCGTTGCCGGTGGTCTGCGCGAGGTGCTCGAAGCTGACCGCGAGGGCGAGGAACTCACCCAGGCTGTCCCAGCGCAGGTAGTTCTCCTTGACCAGCTGCTGCACGTGCTTGGGCGCGGAGCCGCCGGCGCCGGTCTCGAAGAGGCCGCCGCCGTTCATCAGCGGGACGACCGACAGCATCTTGGCGCTGGTGCCCAGCTCCAGGATCGGGAACAGGTCGGTCAGGTAGTCACGCAGCACGTTGCCGGTGACCGAGATGGTGTTCTCGCCGCGGCGGATGCGCTCGACCGACAGCTTGGTGGCCTCGACCGGGGCGAGGACGCGGATGTCCAGGCCCTCGGTGTCGTGCTCCGGCAGGTACTGGTTGACCTTGGCGATCAGGTTGGCGTCGTGAGCGCGGGTCTCGTCCAGCCAGAACACCGCCGGGTCGCCGGTGGCGCGGGCGCGGGTGACGGCGAGCTTCACCCAGTCCTTGATCGGCGCGTCCTTGGTCTGGCAGGCGCGGAAGATGTCACCGGCGGAGACGGTCTGCTCCAGGACCGCGTTGCCGGCCTCGTCGACCAGGCGGACGGTGCCGGTGACCGGGATCTCGAAGGTCTTGTCGTGGCTGCCGTACTCCTCGGCCTTCTGCGCCATGAGGCCGACGTTCGGCACGGAGCCCATGGTCGCCGGGTCGTAGGCGCCGTGGGCGCGGCAGTCCTCGATCACGGCCTGGTAGACGCCGGCGTAGGAGGAGTCCGGAAGGACCGCGAGGGTGTCGGCCTCCTGGCCGTCCGGGCCCCACATGTGGCCGGAGGTGCGGATCATGGCCGGCATCGAGGCGTCGACGATGACGTCGGACGGCACGTGCAGGTTGGTGATGCCCTTGTCGGAGTCGACCATCGCCAGGGCGGGGCCCTCGGCGATCTCGGCCTCGAAGGATGCCTTGATCTCGGCGCCCTCCGGCAGGGCCTCGATGCCCTTGAAGATGCCGCCCAGACCGTCGTTCGGGGTCAGACCGGCCGCGGCGAAGACCTCGCCGTACTTCGCGAACGTCTTCGGGAAGAAGGCACGCACCACGTGACCGAAGACGATCGGGTCGGAGACCTTCATCATCGTGGCCTTCAGGTGCACGGAGAAGAGGACACCCTCCTCCTTGGCGCGGGCGACCTGCGCCGTGAGGAACTCGCGCAGGGCGGCGACGCGCATCACGGAGGCGTCGACGACCTCGCCCGCGAGGACCGGTACCGACTCGCGCAGGACGGTGGTGGAGCCGTCGTCGCCCTTGAGCTCGATGCGCAGCGAGCCGGCCTCGGAGATGATCACGGACTTCTCGGTGGAGCGGAAGTCGTCGACACCCATGGTCGCGACGTTGGTCTTCGACTCCGACGTCCAGGCGCCCATGCGGTGCGGGTGGGTCTTGGCGTAGTTCTTGACCGAGGCGGGGGCGCGACGGTCGGAGTTGCCCTCGCGCAGGACCGGGTTGACGGCGCTGCCCTTGACCTTGTCGTAGCGGGCGCGGATGTCGCGCTCCTGCTCGGTCTTCGGGTCGTCCGGGTAGTCCGGGAGGGCGTAGCCCTGCTCCTGGAGCTCGGCGACGGTCGCCTTCAGCTGCGGGATGGACGCCGAGATGTTCGGCAGCTTGATGATGTTGGCGCCCGGCGTCTTGGCCAGCTCACCGAGCTCGGCCAGGGCGTCGTCGATGCGCTGGCTCTCCTCCAGGAACTCCGGGAAGCTGGCGATGATCCGCCCGGCCAGGGAGATGTCGCGGGTCTCCACGCTCACACCGGCCGTCGAGGCGTACGCCTGGACCACCGGCAGGAACGAATGCGTCGCCAGGGCCGGGGCCTCGTCAGTGTGGGTGTAGATGATGGTCGAGTCAGTCACCGGGTGCTCCGCTCCACGTCTGTAACATTGCTCGACATCAAGATATCTCGTGTTCGAGCCCCTCTCGACAGGACCCTGCTCCCTGTCGGGCGGCCCGGTGGGGACGGGGCCGCGGGGGACCTGTGACCAGGAGCCACCTTGGGCGATCATGGCGCCATGCAGCCGTCGAGGACCTTCGCCGCCCGGACGGCGCCGGTGGCCGCGACGGCGTTCGCGACCCTCGCCGTCATCCTGCTCGTGCTGGTCGCGGTCGGCTGGAACCCGCTGGTCACCGCCGACCGCGAGGTCGCCGTCGAGCTGCACCGTTTCGCGGTGTCCGAGCCCGGTTGGACGCGAGCCAATCGGGTGCTCAGCGACTGGGTGTGGGACCCCTGGACCATGCGGGTGCTGCTGGCGGCCGCGGTGGGCTGGCTACTGTGGCGCGGCGAGCGGAGGCTGGCGCTGCTGATGGCGGGGGCCGGCCTGCTCGCTTCGGCGGTGCAGCAGGGAGTGAAGGCGGCGGTCGGCCGGGAGCGGCCGCACTGGCCCGACCCGGTGGACTCCGCGCGGTACGCGGCCTTCCCCTCCGGCCACGCGATGACCGCGACCCTCGTCCTCGGGCTGCTGCTGTGGCTGCTGGTGCTGCACGGGGTGCGGGGCGCGCGCCTGACCCTCGCGGCCATGGTGGCCGCCGTGTCGGTGCTGGGCGTGGGCTTCACCCGGCTGTACCTGGGGGTGCACTGGCTCAGCGATGTGCTGGGCGGCTGGCTGATGGGCGCGGCCCTGGTCGCCGCGACGATCGCCGTGTACCCACGGTGGGCGGCCCGCGCGGCCCGCGCGGCCGGCGGGGCGGATACGGCGGGCACGACGGACACTGCCGGCGCGGCGGCCACGACGGGCACGACCGGCACGGCGGACACAGCCGGCAGTGCGGACACGGCCGGCTCGGAGGACCAGACCGATCCGGAGGACGAGGCCGCCGGTCCGGGCGACGAGGCCGGTCCCGGCGACGAGGCCGCTTCGCGGGAGCCGGGCGGTTCCCCCGACGCGGGCCGTCCCTCCAGCTCACGCGGCGCGCCCCGGTGTGGCAGGGAGTCGGCCCGGGGCGGCCCATACGACACACCGACCTCCTCCGACGCGGGCCGTCCCAACGGGAGACCGCGCGGCACGCCCGACCCGTGCGACACACCCGGGCTGTCGGACGCACTCGGCCCGACCGACGCACTCGGCCCGATCGACGCACCCGGCCCGTGCGACGCGCCTGCCTCGCCTGACCCGGGCGATTCATCCGGCTCACGCGGTTGATCCGACGGCCCCGATGGGAGAGTCCCCTCATGAGCAATCTCGACCTCAGGCCCGCGCCGACGCTCTGCGGCGGGCGCGCCGATGTCACCGCGCGGCCGGTGCGCGAACTGCTGCCCGGCAAGCAGGTGCCGCTCGGGGAGTCCACGGTGGTGCGCCGGCTGCTGCCGAACCTGGGCCGGCGCATGGTCGGCGCCTGGTGTTTCGTCGACGCGTACGGGCCCGACGACATCGCCCAGGAGCCGGGCATGCAGGTCCCGCCGCATCCCCACATGGGCCTGCAGACGGTCAGCTGGCTGCACGCCGGCGAGGTGCTGCACCGCGACAGCCTCGGCAGCCTGCAGACGATCCGCCCTCGCGAACTCGGGCTGATGACCTCGGGCCGCGCGATCAGCCACTCGGAGGAGTCACCGCGGGAGCACGCCCCGATCCTGCACGGGGCCCAGCTGTGGGTCGCGCTCCCCGACGGCCACCGGCATGTCGAGCCCACCTGGGAGCACCACCCCGAGCTGCCGGAGATCGCCGGCGGCCACGGCCTGCGCGCCACCGTGATCCTGGGCGAGCTGGACGGGGCGGCCTCCCCGGGCACCGCCTTCACCCCGATCGTCGGCGCCGACATCACCCTGGCCGCGGGCACCGACGCCCGGCTGCCGGTCCAGCCCGACTTCGAGTACGCCGCGCTGACCATGTCCGGAGAGGCCGAGGTCGACGGGGTCCGGCTCTCCCCCGGCTCACTGCTCTACCTCGGCTGCGGCCGCACCGAGCTGCCGCTGCGGGCCGATGTGGACAGCGCGTTCATGCTGCTGGGCGGCGAGCCGTTCGAGGAGAAGCTGGTCATGTGGTGGAACTTCGTCGGCCGTAGCGGAGACGAGATCGCCGAGGCCCGGCGCGCCTGGCAGGCTGGCGAGCGCTTCGGGACCGTACGGGGCTACGACGGCGCGCCGCTGCGCGCGCCCGAGCTGCCCGCCACCCCGTTGAAGCCGCGCGGGCGCGAGCGCTGACCCGCGCCCTCCCCCGGTCCCGGGAACGCGTCCAGCCCGGTGAGCTCGCTGGAGATGCCCCAGAGCCGGGCCGCCGCGGCCGGGTCGACGGCCCAGGGCTTGACGCCGCCGACGAGCATGTCGTCGGTGGTGGCCGGCTCGGCGATGTCGCAGTCCTGGCAGTAGGCGCCGCCGCGACCGGCGAGGAGAGGTGACGTCGCCGCCCAGACGGCCGTCGCCGCGCCCTGCTGTGGGGTCTTGAAGCCCTCGGCCGGCTTCCCGTCCGGCGTCACCCAGCCGAGGGCGGGCCACTGTTCGCGCGGGACGTGGCGCTGCAAGGGGGTGAGGATGCTGCCCGGGTGTACGGCGAAGGCGCGCAGCCCGCGCTCCGCGCCCAGGGTGTCCAGACGCAGCGCGAAGAGGGCGTTGGCGGTCTTCGACTGGGCGTAGGCCAGCCAGCGGTCGTAGCCGGTGCGGAAGTGGAGATCGTGCCACCGGATGTCGGACAGGAAGTGGCCGGAGGAGGCCACCGACACCACCCGGGCGCCGGGCGCGAGGGCGGGGCGGAGGTGCTGGACGAGCGCGAAGTGGCCGAGGTGGTTGATGGCGAAGTGCGCCTCCCAGCCCGGGCCGACGCGCGTCTCGGGGCAGGCCATGACGCCGGCCCCGTTGATGAGGATCCGGAGCGGGCGGCCGGTCTCCAGGAACCGTTCGGCGAAGGCGCGGACGCTCTCCAGGTCCGCGAGGTCGAGCGGGTGGACCTCCGCCGCGGCGATGCCGCGCAGGGCCTCGCGGGCCTGGGCGGGGCGCCGGGCGGGGACGATCACCCGGGCTCCCGCGCGGGCCAGTGCTCGGGTCGCCTCCAGTCCGAGCCCGGAGGAGCCGCCGGTGACCAGGGCGGTGGTGCCCGTCAGATCGATGCGGGCGAGCACGTCGTCGGCGGTGCTCCGGGCGTGGAATCCGCTGCCGATCCGCTGTTGGTGTGTCGGCCGTGTCGTCTGCCGTGTTGTCTGCTGTGACGTCATGTCCGCGACGCTAAAAGCTAGAGTGCGCGCTAAGTCAAGCATGGGCTGACTAGGGTGGCCGCCATGGGTGCGGAGTCGGGTGGACTGTCCATCGGGAAGGTCGCCGAGGCAACCGGGTTGAGCGTGCACGCGCTGCGGTTCTTCGAACGCGAGGGGCTGTTCCTGCGCGAGATCCCGCGGTCCGGCGGCGGTCAGCGGGTCTATGACCAGGCGGACGTGGACTGGCTCATGCTGTGCGGCCGGTTCCGCGACTCGGGGATGCCGATCGCCACGATCAAGCGCTTCGCGGAGTTGGTGCGTTCGGGCCCGGGGAACGAGCACGAGCGCCTGGCGCTGTTGCGCGAGCACGAGCGGAACGTGCGCGCCAGGATCGCGGAGCTGACCGCCAGTCTCGACGTCATCCACGGCAAGGTCGTCACCTACGAGCGGCATCTGGGCGACGGGACGGCCGCCGGACTCTGGGCGCCCGCTCCACCCGAGTGATCCGGTGACCGACCCGGCGCCCCCGGGGCCCCGCGTCGCGACGCCTACGCCTACGCCTCCACGATCCGCTCGACCGCGGCCGTGACGAGCCGTTCGCGCTCGGCCTCGGAGAGGACCTCGGGCAGGGTGAGCTGTTCGACGATCAGCCAGTTGAGCGCCAGGTAGATCAGCCGGACGGCGGTCGCGTCGCCGGGCAGGCCGGACTGCTCGTGGTAGGCCACGTTGGCGTCGAGGTCGGCACGGACGCGCTCGGTCAGCACCGCGCGGAGCTGCGGCCGCCGGGTGGCCTCCAGGCGCAGTTCGAGCAGGGCCAGATAGCCGGTGCGGAAGCCGCTGACGCGGCCGACGAGTTCGCGCATCAGCGCCGCGTAGGTCTCCCGGTCCGGCGTGCCCGCCCGCTGCCGCGCGATGGTCTCCTCGTCGGGCTGCAGCCGTTCGTAGACCCGAGCCCCCGCCTGGGTGAGCAGGGCGTCGCGGTTGGCGAAGTAGTTGGAGGCCGTACCAGGGGGCACCGCGGCCTCGGTGTCCACCGCGCGGAAGGTCAGCCCCCGGGCACCCTCCCGGGCCAGGACCTCGATGGCGGCGTCCACGAGGGCCGCCCGTCGCTCGTCGTTCCTGCGCACCATTGACACCACTCCAGACGTAGTACTACCTTCAAACCACTATCAGCAGAGTACTACGGACGGGATGCCTCCATGCGAAAGCTCGTGTACTACGTCGCCGTCACCCTCGACGGCTACATCGCCGGCCCCGGCGGGGAGTACGACTTCTACCCCGTGGGCGACGCGGAGCAGGCCGCGGCCTACGCCGCGTGGACCAACGCGCGGTACCCCGAGACCGTGCCCACCGCCATGCGCGCCGCCCGCGGCCTCGCGGACACGCCCAACCGACGCTTCGACACGGTGGTGATGGGGTCGGGCACCTACCGCCCCGCCCTCGACGCGGGCCTCACGAGCCCGTACGCGCACCTGCGCCAGTACGTGGTGTCGCGCACCCTCGGAGCGAGCCCCGATCCGGAGGTGACCGTGGTCGACGGCGACCCGCTCACGCTGGTCCGCGACCTCAAGCGGGAGGAGGGTGCGGACATCTGGCTCTGTGGCGGCGGCCGGCTCGCCGGGGCGCTCCTGCCCGAGGTCGACGAACTGATCATCAAGAGCTACCCCGTGGTGGCGGGTTCCGGCATCCCGGTGTTCGCCGGGGATTTCGACCCCACGCCGTTCGCGGTGGCGGACCGCCGGTCGTTCGCCAACGACGTCACGATCACCTGGTTCACCCGGCGGTGACCGCACTCGGCCCGCCCGGGCCGCCACCGCGCCCCCGTCGCGGCCCGGCCCGCCATCACACCCCCGTCGCGGTCCGGCCCGCCATCACACCCCCGTCGCGGCCCGGCGCGCTCCGGGCCGCGGCCGGCTCACCGGGCCGTCGCGACCCTCCAGCCGAATCCGATCAGCACCACCCCCATGACGCGGTCGAGGCCCCGACGGACGGCCGGCCTCTCGAAGGCCGCGCGGGCCCGCGAGAGCAGACAGACGTAGGCGCCGAGCCAGCCGAGCGTGAGCGCCGCGTGGATGCCGACCAGCAGGGCCATGCCCACGGGCCGGGAGAGCCCGGCCGGGGCGAGGCCGGGCAGCAGTCCGGTGTAGCAGACCGCGATCTTCGGGTTGAGCAGATTGCCGACCAACCCGGTGCGCCAGGGGTTGCCGCTCGCGCGGGCGTCGGGCGCGGCTCCCCCGCCGGAGGCCCCGGTGCCGCCCGCCCCGGGTCGCTCGGCCGGCGCCATGGCCTCGTGGGCGCCCCGCCGGCTGTTCCAGAGTGCCTGCGCGCCGAGGAACACGAGGTAGCCGGCGCCCAGCAGCCTGACCGCCAGGTACGCCTCGGCCGAGGCGGCGAGGACCGCCGCGAGTCCGGCCGCGGTCAGCGCGCCCCACACCAGCAGCCCCGTCGCGATGCCACCCGCCGTCCGCAGCCCGTCCGCCGCGCCGGACGCGACCGCCCGCTTCGTCACGACGGCCATGTCCGGCCCCGGGGCGACGGTGAGCAGGGCCAGTACCCCCGTGGCCGCGAGGAGTTGGCTCAGCACCCTCCGGCCTCCCCGGGGCGGTCGACGCCGGCGGCCCGCGTCCCGTGCCGGTCGACGGGGCCGGCCCCCTCCGCGTCGAGCGCCCCGATTCCGGCCCCGGCCCCGGTCCCAGCTCTGGTCCCGGCCCCGGCCCCGGTCCCGGCCGGAGCGGCCGCCTCGGCGCCGTGGGGGTTGGCCGCCGCGCCCTCGGTGCTCAGCAGCACCAGCGTGGAGTCGGAGCCCACGGCCAGGTCGGCGCGGCGCCGTGCGGCGTCCGCGCCGGTGAGCGCGGCCCGGACCCCGGCCAGAGCCGCGGCGCCGCAGGGGCCCGAGGAGATGCCGAGCGCGGCCAGATCGCGGGCCGCGCGGGCGCTGTCGGCGTCGCGCACGGCGACGGCGGCGTCCAGTCCGGCGCGCAGGTACGGCCAGGCGAGGGCGGAGAGGGTGCCGCAGTTCAGCCCGGCCATGGTCGTCTCCGCGGTGGTCACGCTCACCCGCTGCTGCCGGGTCAGGCTGGCCAGGGCGCAGGCCGCGGCCTCGGGTTCGACCGCGAGCAGCGCCGTGGCCCGCCCGGCGGGGCGGCCTCGGTAGTGGGTGACCGCGGCCTGGGCGAGCGAGCCCACCCCGACCGGGACGGCGACCAGCCCGGGGGCCGGGGCACCGGCGGCGGCCAACTGGTCGTCGACCTCCGCGAAGAGGGTCGCGTATCCCTCGACGATCCAGCCGGGTATCTCCTCGTACCCCGGCCAGGCGGTGTCCTGTACGAGGATCACGCCCGGCTCCCCCGCGGCTACGGCGGCCCGGCGCACGGCCTCGTCGTAGGGCCCCGCGACCTGGGTGACCTCGGCACCTTCGGCGGCGATGGCCGCCGCGGCCGACGGGTGCACCCCGGCCGAGACGAAGACGCGGGCGGTCTGGCCGAGCAGCCGGGCGATCCGGGCCACCGCGCGACCGTGGTTGCCGTCGGTCGCCGTGACCAGCCGCACCCGGGTGCCGGGCGGCCGCCCGGCCAGGATCCGGTGGACGGCCCAGGAGGCGCCCAGCGCCTTGAACGCGGGCAGCCCGAACCGGTCCGACTCGTCCTTGACGAAGACGCGGCCGACGCCGAGCTCGGCCGCGAGCGCGGGAGCCTCGGTCAGCGCGGTGGGGGCGTAGCCGGGCAGCGTGGCGTGGAAGGCCCGCGCGGCGGCGGGGGCGGGGGCGCACCGGAAAACGGCTCCGGCGGGGCGCGCGTACCAGGTGGGCGCGGGGGCGAGGGGATCGGTCAGGGCCATGTCCCCAGGCTGCGGCCCCGGCCATCCGTCGGTCCAGCGCATCTTTTCGACCTATATTCATCGACAGAACCGAACGATCGGGGACGAGGGACCGAGAGGGCCCGAGATGTACGACCTGCACCGGCTGCGGCTGCTGCGCGAGCTCCGCCACCGAGGCACCCTGGCGGCCGTCGCCGCCGCCCTCTCGTACAGCCCGTCCTCGGTCTCCCAGCAGCTCTCCCAACTGGAGGCGGAGGTCGGCGTTCCACTGCTGGAGCCCGTGGGGCGGCGGGTCCGGCTCACCGAGCAGGCCGAGATCCTCGTCGCCCACACCGAGGCGGTGCTGGAGCGGCTGGAGCGCGCCGAGTCCGAGATCGCCGCCTCGCTCACCGAGCTGACCGGCCCGCTGCGCGTCGCCTCCTTCCAGACGGCCGCGCTGGCCTTGGTGCCCACCGCGCTGACCCTGTTGCGCGAGGCCCATCCGCGGCTGCGCGTCCACCTCACCCAGCTGGAGCCCGAGCGGGCGCTGCCGGCCCTGGTCGCCCGCGACTTCGACCTGGTCATCGCCGAGGAGTACCCGGACCAGCCCAACCCCCGGCCCGCCGGCACCGAGCAGGAGGACCTCTGCACGGACCCGCTGCGCCTGGCCCTGCCCGAGCCGGCGCGCACCCGGGGCCCCCTGGCCGCGCTGCGGGCGCAGGCCGACCACCCCTGGGTGATGGAGCCGGAGGGCACCGCCGCCCGGCGCTGGGCGCTGGCGCTGTGCCGGGACGCCGGCTTCGAGCCCGATGTGCGGTTCGAGTCCACCGACATCCTCCTCCACGCACGGCTCGTGCGGGAGGGCCACGCCCGTGCCCTGCTGCCGGACATGGTGTGGGACGAGGGCACTCCGGACGTCGCCGCGCTGCGGACGCTGCCGGGCGGCGGGCAGGCCCGGCGGATCGTCACCGTCGTACGCGAGGGGCGCGGCCACCACCCCGCCGTGCTGGCCTGTCGTAAGGCGCTCCATGAGGCGGTGGCCGCGCGGGGCTGAAGCGGACGGTGGGCAGCGGCGGTTCGGCGCGCTCGACGGCGCCGACCGCTCCGCGCGGTTTTCACGCGCCTTCTCTCGCCTACGGGGGCCGTCTGACGTCGGTGTGGATGGCGAGCTTGAACTCGGCGAAGGTGAGGGGAGCCCTGATCCGCGCGTCCCCGGTGCCGCGCGCGCTGACCTTCAGTCCGACCGGGGTGCCGGGGTGGACGAACATCTGCCACAGGTAGGTGCGGTACTGCCCGCCGCTGGTGGTGGCGTGGTCGGTGGTGGCGGTGGAGTCGTAGTCCGCGGAGAGCGGGTTGCGGACGAAACGGGCGCGGTACTCGCGCGGACGGCTGTCGGACGCCCAGAACACCATGGCGGACAGCACTCCCCAGCCGTGGTGGCTGGGCCAGATCAGCCCCGAGCGGGCGTCGGGGAACGTCGAGGGTCTGCCGCCTCCGTTGGCAGGATCGTGCATCTTCCACGGGTCGTAGGCTTCGTCCACCGCACCATAGGGGAAGCGCACGAGGTGATATCCGTCGGAGTCGTACACAATGCGCTGGGAACCGGGCCCGGATCGTTCGGCGCTCCACACCAGCGAACACACCGCTACGGCCATCGCTCGCTCCTCGCCGATGGGCCGCCGTGCGTCCGGCGCCGGTCCCGGACCCGAGGCGGCGTCAGGAACAGAAGACCTGGGGGAACGAGCGTTACGCGCCGATTCGGGCGATCCCCCGCGTCGCCCGAATCGGCAGCGTCCCCGGTCTCCGCCCTGTTCGGCGGAGGGCGGACAACCGGAGTCGCGCTGAGTATATTGGCTATCAGCCAGTCAACGCAGGAGTTACAGCATGTCCCCGCGCAGCGCAGCGGTCAATGAGGAGTTGCGCCGACGTTCTCAAGCGCGTCTGCTGCAGGCGACGGTCGAGCTGGTCGGCGAGCGCGGCTATGAGGCGACGACGCTCGCCGACATCGCCGACCGGGCGGGGGCCGCCCGCGGTCTGGTCTCGTACTACTTCCCGGGGAAGCGCCAGTTGCTCCAGGCCGCCGTGCACCGGCTGATGCACGAGGAGTTGGCCACCGCCCTGGACCGGCCGCCCCGCCCCCGAGGCGAGGACGCCGGGGCCGAGCGCATGGCCCGGGCCATCGACGCGATCCTCGGACTGGCGCGCGACCACCCGCGATTAATGCGCACTCACATGGCGGGCATCCTGTCCGAGGAGGGCTTCATCCAATGCCCCGAGCAGCAGCGGCTCGCCGCCCTGCTGCACGCCACGGTGCTGGAGCACGGCTCCAAGGACCCGGACGCCGACTATCTGCTCCTGCGCGCGCTCCTGATGGGCTCGGTGGTCGCCATCCTGCTGCCGGGGGCCCCGATGGCGCCGGAACGCCTGCGCGCCGAGCTGTTCCTGCGCTACGCCCTGGACTGGGGGCTGGGCTTCCCACCCAGCGAGAGTCCGCCCAGCGGCTCCCTGCTGTACGCGATGTCCACGGGCGACACCGAGCGGTAGCACGGACGCCGACGCGGCCGACCATCTCGGGCTCCACACCCGCGGCCGACCACTCCGGACCGCTTCCGCCCACAGCCGACCGCCCCGCGCCGTCTCCACACCCACGACCGACCACCCCGGACCGCTTCCGCCCACAGCCGACCACTTCGGGCCGTCTCCACACCCGCGGCCGAGCCGACCACCTCGGTCCCTCTGACCTCAACGGTCCCGCCACGGCCCGCCCGCCCGACCCCACCCGTCGCTCGCCGCCCCATCCGACCAGGCCGACCCTCGACCACCGGCCCTCCGGCACGGCGCGGCACTGCCGAGTGGATATCCGGGCCGACTCCAGTGCGGCACCTCCCGCCGCACCCTCCACGGTGCGATGCTGGAGTCCCCTGCGGGAAGGAGCTCCACCGTGCTTCGCGTCGCAGTCGTCGGATCCGGGCCCAGCGGGGTCTACACCGCACAGTCGCTGGTCGAGCAGCAGATCGTGCCCGACATCGCCGTGCACGTGCTGGACCGACTGCCCTGTCCGTACGGACTGGTGCGCTACGGCGTGGCACCGGACCACGAGAAGATCAAATCGCTGCAGAACAACCTGCGGACCGTGCTGGAGCACCCGAAAGTCTCCTTCCTCGGCAATGTGCCCGTCGGCCCCGAGCCGCTGGCGCCGGCGCGGCTGCTGGAGCTCTACCACGCGGTGGTCTACTGCGTGGGCGCCGCCACCGACCGCCGGCTCGGCATCCCCGGCGAGGACCTGCCCGGCAGCTGCTCGGCGACCGAGTTCGTCTCCTGGTACAGCGCCCACCCGGATGTCGCGGGCGGCTCCTTCACGCTCGGCGCGCGCTCCGCCGTCGTCATCGGCGTGGGCAACGTCGCCGTCGACGTGAGCCGCATCCTCGCCCGCGGCGCGGAGGAGCTGGCGCCCACCGACGTGCCGCACGCGGCGCTCGGCGCGCTGGCCGACAGCCGGATCGAAGAGGTCCACATGGTCGGCCGACGCGGCCCCTCCCAGGCGAAGTTCACCACCAAGGAGCTGCGCGAGCTCTTCCTGCTCCCCTCCGCCGAGGTGTGCGTGCGCCCCGAAGAACTGGCGCTCGACCCGGCCTACGCCGACCCCTCCGGGCTCCCCGCGGTCAACCGGCGCAATGTCGAGGTGCTGCGCGACCGGGCGGGGCGTACGCCCACGGGCCGCGACCGCCGCGTCCACCTGCGCTTCTTCCTGCGGCCTGTGGCGGTGCTGGGAGAGGAGGCGGTGCGCGCGGTGCGCTTCGAGCGGACGGCGCCCGACGGCACCGGCGGGGTGACCGGCACCGGAGTCTTCGAGGACATCGAGGCACAGCTGGTGCTGCGGTCGGTGGGCTACCGGGGGGTGGAGCTGGCCGGACTGCCCTTCGACGCGCGCCACGGCACGGTGCCGCACGCGGACGGCCGGGTGTTGCGCGACGGGGTGGCCTCCCCCGGCGAGTACGTGGCGGGGTGGATCAAGCGTGGCCCCACAGGGGTGATCGGGACCAACCGACCGTGCGCCAAGCAGACCGTGGCCTCGCTGCTCGCCGACGCCGACGTGCTGGCCGCCCGCCCGGTGGCCGAGGAGCCACGGGCGGCGCTGCGCGCGTGGGGCCTCGATCCGGTGGAGTGGCCGGGCTGGCTGCGGATCGAGGCGGCGGAGGAGGAGCTGGGCCGGGCGCTGGGCCGGACGAAGGTGAAGATCCCGGACTGGCCGGGGCTGCTCGCGGCGGCGCGAGGCGGGGCCTGATCGCGGCCCGCGCGGGGCTCGTCCGGCCCCTCGGGCCGGGGGCACGGCCGACGCGGGGCTCGTTCGACCCCTCGGGCCGGGCGCACCGCCGCGCGGGGCACATCGCCGCCCTGAGCGGGACACGGCCGCGCGGGGCACATCGCCCCCCTGAGCCGGGCACGGCCGCGGGGGGGGCGGCATCGCCCCCTGGAGCGGGACACGGCCCGCGCGGGAATCCGATCGCCGTCTCGGGCCGGGACACACGCCCGCGCCCCCGGGGCCGGACACAGCTCGCCGCCGTCGACGGCTTCCAGTCGGACACACGCCCGCGCCCACGGGGGCCGGACGGACACCCGCGCCGGGCGTCGGGGCGCGCCGACGGTCACCCGCCGCCCAGGCGCCGCTCCTGGCGCTCCGCGCCCAGCAGGACGCTGTCGATCAGGCCGGGGAAGAGTTCGTCGAGGTCGGCGCGGCGCAGGGCGTTCATCTTGGCGGTGCCCCGGTAGATCTGGTTGATCACTCCGCTCTCGCGCAGCACCCGGAAGTGGTGCGTGGTCGTGGACTTGCTGACCGGCAGCTCGAACAGCGAGCAGGACAGCTCCTCCGGCTCGGCCGCCAGCGTGCGGACGATCTGGAGCCGCATGGGGTCGGAGAGCGCGTGCAGCACCTCTTCGAGGCGGATCTCGTCCCGTGCGGGGTGGTCCAGCGTGCGGCCCGTGGGAGCCGGGGTGCGGCTGGGGTTCTTCGTCGGCACGTCGGCTCCTGACTCATCGGCGGGTGTTCGATGCTCATTGTACGAAGACCTTCGTAGTTTGACATCTGCCGTACTACGAGGGTTATCGTACGAGCGTCGACCGGACGCACCGCGAGATGGAGACCCCGATGGACACCCCTGTGGAGACCCCCGTGACGAACGCCCTGTTCCAGCCGTACACGCTGCGCTCGCTGACGATCCCCAACCGGATCTGGATGGCCCCCATGTGCCAGTACTCCGCCGAGGTCTTCGGCCCCAACGCGGGTGTGGTCAACGACTGGCACTTCTCGCACTACACCTCGCGGGCCACCGGCGGCACCGGCCTGATCCTGGTGGAGGCCACCGCGGTCAGCCCGGAGGGCCGGATCAGCATCGCCGATCTGGGGCTGTGGAACGACGCCCAGGTCGAGGCGTTCCGCCCGATCACCGCCTTCCTCAAGGAGCGGGGCACCGTCCCCGGCATCCAGCTGGGTCACGCCGGCCGCAAGGCTTCCACCGAGCAGCAGTGGCTGGGCTCCGGCCCCGTCCCGCCGGAGCGGCACGGCTGGCAGACCCTCGCCCCGAGCCCGCTGCCCTTCGACGAGGAGTACCCGGAGCCGGAAGAGCTGACGACCGACCAGATACAGGAGATCGTCGGCCAGTTCGCGGCGGCCGCGCGGCGCGCGCTCAGCGCCGGGTTCGAGGTCGTCGAGATCCACGGCGCGCACGGCTACCTCATCGGCCAGTTCCTCTCCCCGCACACCAACCACCGCACCGACGAGTACGGCGGCTCGTTCGAGAACCGCACCCGCTTCGCGCTGGAGGTCGTGGACGCCGTCCGCGCGGTGTGGCCCGAGGAGCTCCCCCTCTTCTTCCGGATCTCCGCCACCGACTGGCTCACCGAGAACCCCGAGGACGAGCGCGAGGGCTGGACCGCGGACGAGACCGTCCGCTTCGCGGCCCTGCTGCGCGAGCACGGCGTGGACCTGCTCGACGTCTCCACCGGCGGCCTCGTGCCCCACGCCAGGATCCCCACCGGCCCCGGCTACCAGGTCCCCTTCGCCACCCGGGTCAGGGAGGAGACCGGGCTGCCCGTCGCCGCCGTCGGTCTGATCACCGAGCCGCGCCAGGCCGAGAAGATCGTCGCCAACGGCGAGGCCGACGCCGTGCTCCTCGGCCGTGAGCTGCTCCGCGACCCCTACTTCGCCCGCCGCGCCGCCCGCGAACTCGGCGCCGACCTTCAGGTGCCGCCGCAGTACCACCGCGCCGCGCCCCACCGCGCGGCGTGAACCGAACCCGGACGCCGCGCGCCAAGCCGCCGGCACCCCGGGCCACCGCGCACGCCCGGGGCATCGGGCATCCGGGCCACCGCACCCCCCGGCCGCCGCACGCCCACCAGGCCAGGGCACGCTCGGGGCATCGCGCATCCCGGAGCCGAGGCCCGATGCCGGCCCGCGCCGGGTGCGGAGCTCCGGAAGCGGGAGAAGAATCGTGGTGCCGGAGAGAACCGCAGGGAATCCGCCTTGCCGCGCGGAGGAGGGCGTCATGGATGAGGTCGTACTCGCGGTCGGCACCCGCAAGGGACTGTTCCTCACTCGCCGCCGGGGCGCGGGCGGCGACGGGAACGGGGGGTGGGGGGAGTTGAGCGGCCCGCACTTCCCCATGCAGGCGGTGTACGCCATCGGCATCGACACCCGGCGCCGCGTCCCGCGGCTGTTGGCCGGGGCGGACAGCTCGCACTGGGGGCCGTCGGTCTTCCGCTCCGACGACCTGGGGGGCAGCTGGCAGGAGGCGCCGCGGCCGGCGGTGCGGTTCCCCCGCGAGACGGGGACCTCGCTGGAGCGGGTCTGGCAGCTCCAGCCCGCGGCGGAGGCGGCACCCGACGTGGTCTACGCGGGGACCCAGCCGGGGGCGCTGTTCCGGTCCGACGACGGCGGCGAGACCTTCGCCTTCGTACGGCCCCTGTGGGACCACCCGCAGCGGCCGGAGTGGGGCGAGGGCTTCGGCGGGCAGGCGGTCCACACCGTGGTCACCGATCCCCGTGACCCCCGTGCCCTGCTGGTCGCGGTCTCCGCGGGCGGGGTCTACCGCAGCCTGGACGGGGAGGCCGGCTGGGAGCCGTCCAACACGGGGATCCAGGCGGAGTTCCTGCCGGAGCGCTACCCGGAGTTCGGCCAGTGCGTGCACAAGGTCGCCCGGGACCCGGCCGACCCCGACCGGCTCTACCTCCAGAACCACGGCGGGGTCTACCGCAGCGACGACTCGGGGGCGAGCTGGAGCGAGATCGGCGCGGGCCTGCCGGCCGACTTCGGGTTCGCCGTGGCCACGCACCCGCGGCGCGGCGGAGTGGCGTATGTCTTCCCCGTCATCGACGGCTCGGACCGCTATCCACCCGGCTACCGCTGCCGGGTCTACCGGACCGAGGACGCGGGGGCGTCCTGGTCCGAGCTGTCCGCCGGGCTGCCGACCGGAGACCACTACGGGGTGGTGCTCCGGGACGCGCTGCGCACGGACGACGCCGACCCGGTGGGCGTGTACTTCGGGAACCGCAACGGGGAGGTGTACGCGAGCTCCGACGAGGGCGACAGCTGGCGGCAGTTGGCGGCCCACCTGCCGGACGTGCTGTGTCTGCGGGCCGCGGTGGTCGCCTGAGCGGGCTCCTCGGCGAACGTCGCCCATGATCGGCTGTGCGCTCACGCGCTGAGCCGATAGGGTGACGGATCGTGGCACGACCGTTGAATGAAATCGTAGAACCGGGCTGGGCCAAGGCGCTGGAGCCGGTCGCCGGGCGGGTCGCCGCGATGGGTGACTTCCTGCGCGCCGAGATCGCGGCGGGCCGGACCTATCTGCCGGCCGGACAGAATGTGCTGCGCGCCTTCCAGCAGCCCTTCGACGAGGTGCGCGTCCTGATCGTCGGCCAGGACCCGTACCCCACGCCGGGCCACGCGGTGGGCCTGAGCTTCTCCGTCGCCCCGGAGGTGCAGCCGCTGCCCGGCAGCCTGGAGAACATCTTCCGGGAGCTGCACACCGACCTCGGCCTGGACCGCCCCGCGAACGGCGACCTCACGCCGTGGACCCGACAGGGCGTGCTGCTGCTCAACCGGGCGCTGACCACCGCGCCCCGGCGCCCCGCCGCCCACCGGGGCAAGGGCTGGGAGGAGGTCACCGAGCAGGCCATCCGGGCGCTGGCGGCGCGCGGCCGCCCGCTGGTGTCGATCCTGTGGGGCCGGGACGCCCGCAATCTCCGGCCGCTGCTGGGCGGGCTGCCGTGCATCGAGTCCGCGCACCCCTCGCCCATGTCGGCGGACCGCGGCTTCTTCGGCTCCCGCCCCTTCAGCCGGGCCAACGACCTGCTGGCGCAGCAGGGGTCGCAGCCGGTGGAGTGGCGCCTTCCCTGAGCTTCGGGGGGCATCGCCCCCATGCCCCGTTTCCTCCCCTTTGTTCGGAAGCTGACGCGGTGGCGGATTTATTCGGAAGCTGACGCGGTGGCGGACTGTAGTCTGCCCGCCATGACGACACATCCGAACACCCCTGCGGGCTGGTACGCCGACCCGCAGGGCACGCCGAACCTGCTGCGCTGGTGGGACGGCGCCCAGTGGACCGAGCACACGCACGCGGGCCAGCCCGGACAGGTCCCGCAGCAGCAGATGCCCGTCGCGGACCCGGCGGCGATCCAGCGCCAGGTGCAGGCACAGGCGGGGGTGGCCCCGACCCACGCGGGCGGCGGCACCCTCTTCAGCGAGCCGGTCCTGGTGGTGAACCAGAAGGCGAAGCTGATCGAGCTCACCAACGAGTACGGGGTCTTCGACCAGCATGGGCGCACCCTGGGCTCGGTGGTCCAGGTCGGCCAGAGCACGCTGAAGAAGGTCGCGCGCTTCGTCGCCAGCATCGACCAGTTCATGACGCACAAGCTGGAGATCCGGGACGCGAGCGGCCAGCCGCACCTGGTGCTCACCCGTCCCGCGAAGTTCATGAAGTCGCGGGTGATCGTGGCCCGGACGGACGGACAGCCGGTCGGCGAGATCGTCCAGCAGAACGTCATCGGCAAGATCAACTTTTCCATCGAGGTCAACGGCCAGCGGGTCGGCGCCATCAAGGCCGAGAACTGGCGCGCCTGGAACTTCTCGATCGTCGACCACGCCGAGACCGAGATCGCCCGGATCACCAAGACCTGGGAGGGCCTCGCGAAGACGATGTTCACGACGGCGGACAACTACGTCCTCCAGATCCACCGCCAGCTCCCGGACCCGCTGCTGAGCCTGGTCGTGGCGACGGCGCTGACGGTCGACACGGCCCTCAAGCAGGACGCGCGCGGGTTCGGCTGAGCCGATGGGCACCCTGCGGACCGTCCCGGACGGGACGGAGACCGGTGGTTACGTCCTGGGAATCGACTCCGGCGGCTCCGGTGTGCGGGTCGGGGTGGCCCGCGCCGAGGCACCCGGACGGCCCCTGCTGTGGTCCTCCCCCACCCCCGCCGTCGTCGGCGACCGGGGCATCGACGCGGACAGCCTGCTGGCGCGCGTGCTGCCGGCGACCGCGTCGCTGCTGCGCCAGGCGGCCGACCCGGCGGCAGGCCACAGGGGAGCGGGGACCGGCGCCCCGCGACGGGCGACCGGCGCGGCGGAGCGGAACGGGGCCGCGACGGGTTCCGCCGACGCCATGGCGCGTCCGGCCGGGCCACCGCGGCTGACGGCCGTCTGCGTCGGCGCGGCGGGCATGGCGGGCCTCGGCGGCGACCTGCGCGCACTACTGCCGGACGCGCTCGCCCGGGCCTTCGGCGTACGGCGGATCGCGCTGGCCACCGACGCGGTGACCGCGTACGCGGGGGCGCTGGGGCAGCGGACGGGCGCCGTGGTCGCGGCGGGCACCGGCCTGGTCGCCCTGGGCGCCACGGCCGCGCGCGAGGACGGTCGCGCCGGCGGCTGGCGGCGGGCCGACGGCTGGGGACACCTGTTGGGCGACTGCGGTGGCGGAGCCTGGATCGGCCGGGCCGGGCTGGAGGCGGCGATGCGCGCCCACGACGGGCGCGAGGGCGGCTCGCCGGCGCTGCTGGGCCGGCTGGAGGCGGTGTTCGGCCCCGCCGAGGAGCTGCCAGGGAAGCTGTACCCGAGGCCCGATCGACCGGCCGTCCTGGCCTCCTTCGCTCCGGAGGTCGGCCGCTGTGCGTCCGCCGGCGACCCGATCGCGACCGCCATCCTGCGGCAGGCGGCCGGACACATCGCCGAGGCGGCGCGCGCGGTGTGCCCGCCCGCGGCCGAGCCCCCTCCCGAGGCGGCCCCGGCCGGCGGCCCGTTCGCGGGTACGGAGGCGCCCCCGGGCGTCGGCCTGGACGTGTGTCCGGGCGTGCCCGCGGAGGCGACGAGGAGCGTCGACACCGGCTTCGGCGCCGGGGCGGTCCCGACCGCCGACGGGGAGCCGGGCGCCGCACCGGGCCCTCGGAACACGCCCGCCCCCCGTCCGCACGTGGCCCTCACCGGCGGCCTGCTGCGCCTGGGCGAGCCGCTGCTCACCCCGCTGCGCGCGGAGCTGTCGACGCGGCTGCCGCACGCCCTCGTGGTGGCCCCCGAGGGTGATCCGCTGAGCGGAGCGCTGCGCGTCGCCGCGGCCCTCGCCACGGGGACGCTGCGCCTGCCGCACCACCCTGAGCTGCTGCGACTCGTGGTGACCTGAGCCTGGCGGGAGGAGATCCCAAGGCGGGTGTCGAGGAGCGCCCGCGGGAACCGGAGCTGCCGAATCCGGCAAAAGGGGATGTTTATCGTGCGATCACACCCTCCCGAACACCGAGCTCACCTGAGCGACTAACATGCGGCGCCATGAGCTCCCCCACCGGGCCCGCACCCGGCCTGCCAGTACGAATGCCGCGTCCACGCCAACCAGGACGGCACCGCCGCCCGGAGCCCGTGGCCGCTCCCCTCGGCGCGCCGCCGCTGGTGCTCGCCGTGCCGGGCGCGCCCGAGGCCGCCACGCGCGCCCTGGCCGAGGAGGTCGTGAGCATCGCGCGCTCCGAGCTGCCCGGCCTGGAGATCCGTATCGCGTACCTGGACGGGAACGGCGAGGAGTTCCCCAAGCTGGAGACCGCGCTGGCGCAGGCCACCGCGGACCGCGCGGAGCGCGTGCTGCGCGCCACCGAGACGGTGGTGCAGGAGGTGACCGCCGCGGCCGAGGCCGAGGGGCTGGACGCCGAGCAGACCGCCGAGGCCGTGGCGCACGCGCGCGCCCAGATCCCGACCGACGGCCCGGCCGCCGTCGTGGTGCCGCTGCTGGCGGGCCCCGACGCCGCGTTGCTGCGCCGGATACGCGAGGCCATCGTCACCAGCGGCTCCGGTGCCGAGCTCACCGACGTGCTCGGCCCGCACCCGCTGCTCGCCGAGGCCCTGCACGTGCGCCTCTCTGAGGCCGGCCTCGCGCGCGCCGACCGCGCCCGCCTCTTCACCGTCGCCACCGCCGCGGACGGCATCGTCCTGGCGACGGTCGGCGGCGCCGAGGCCGTGCAGGCCGCCGGGATCACCGGCATGCTGCTCTCCGCGCGCCTGGCGGTGCCGGTGATGGCCGCCGCGCTGGACGAGGACGGCGCCGTCAGCCGCGTCGCCGACCAGCTGCGCGAGTCCGGTTCCGCGCGCCTGGCGCTGGCCCCCTACCTGATCGGCCCCGAGGTGCCGGCCGGGCTGGCAGCCGACGCCGCCGCGGCGGCCGGCTGCTCGGCCTCCGAGCCCCTGGGCGCGTACCCGGCCGTGGGCCGGCTGGTGCTGTCGAACTACGCGGCGCTGCTGGGCATCAAGCTCCAGACGGCCCCGCAGGGCGTGCCGGTGCGCTGACACCCGCCCATCGAACGATCACGGGGCCCTCCGCCGTCGGCGGAGGGCCCCGTCGTCGTCCGCCCCCGCGCGCGGCCGTACGGCGGCGGAGCCGCGCGGATCAGTTCAGTACGACACACGACGCCGCCGGCACCGGCAGCGAGCCCGCCCGCTCCGGGACGCCCGTCGCCGGGTCGACGGCGAACCAGGTGACGTCGCCGGAGCGCTCGTTGGCGACGTACAGGTGACGGCCGGAGGCGTCGACGGTCAGGGCACGCGGCCAGTGGCCGCCGCACGGGACGGTGGCGACCAGCGACGGGGCCCCGTCCGTGGGGTCGAGGGCCAGGACGGCGAGGGAGTCGTGACCGCGGTTGGCCGCCCAGGCGAAGCGGCCGTCCGGCGAGACGACGATGCCGGAGGGGTGGTTGGGGACCTCCGTGTCGGCCGGGAGCAGGCGCACCTCGTCGACCGGCCGGAGTTCGCCGGCGGCCGGGTTCCAGCGGCAGCTCGTCACCGTCGAGTCCAGCTCGTGGACGACGTAGGCGAGGTCTCCGCGTGGGTGGAAGGCGAGGTGGCGCGGGCCGCTGCCCGGGCGCAGCGCCGCCTCACGATGGACGCTGAGCGAGCCCGTGAACGCGTCGAGCGCGTACACCCGCACCGCGTCGGTGCCCAGGTCGACGCCGAGGACCCAGCGGCCGGAGGGGTCGGGCACGACGGCGTGCGGGTGCGGGGCGCGCTGGCGCTCGGGGTGCGGGCCGCCGCCCTCGTGCCGCAGCACCGCGGCGGGGTCCGCCAGCCGGCCCTCGGCGCGCACCGGGAGCACGGTCACACCGGCCGAGCCGTAGTTGGCGGTGAGCAGATGGCCGGCGGCGAGCGCGAGGTGCGTGGGCGCGTCGCCGCGCACCCGCACCGCCGGACCCAGCGGCACCGGCCGGTCGGGGAAGCCGAGGCTCAGCGCGACGGCGCCGCCGTCGGTGGTCTCGCTCACCGCGTACAGGACGTCGCCCATCGGGGAGAGCGCGAGGTGGGACGGGTCCGGGACGGGCTTCGTCGTGTGCAGGGCGGTCAGCGCGCCGGTGTCCGGGTCGACCGCCGCGACCGTGATGCCGTCCCCGCCCGCCGAGGTGAACGATCCGATGTACGCACGCCGGTCACTGGTTGCCTCGCACACGGTGCGCCTCCTTCGTCGACTGGAGGTGTCGCCACCGACCCTAGTCGTTGGTATGGACCAATCCCGGGCATCTGTCGCCGGGGTTCCAGCCGCGGTCGCGGCGGATGGGGGCGCGGCCGCCCCACCCCGCGCCCCCAACCCTCACGCCGCCTCGACGAAGGGGGCGCGCGGGTTGCTGCGCAGCGGCGCGGCGAGCCCCGCGAGGGCGGTCTCCAGGCCGTGCAGATGGGCCAGGGCGCGCTCCGACGCCGGGTGGGGCGCCTCGGCCGGCGGGGCGGTCGCGGCGGCGTCCGGCGACGCGCCGGGCGTCTCCAGGCCGCTCACCAGGGCGTGGATGGCCGCCTCCACCCGCTGGCAGGCCGCGGTCAGCCGGGCGTCGCGCGAGGCGTCGGGGTGGGGGTCCGCGGCCAGCTCGGCCAGCCCCCGCACCTGGCGGGCGCAGTCGTCGAGCAGCACCATGACCCGCCGGGCGCGGGCCTTGCGGGCGCGCAGCGGACTGAGCGGGTGCAGCAGCGGGGCCAGCGACAGCCGCACGCGCCCCAGCAGCAGCTCCAGCTCGGCGACGTGCGGCGCGGGGTCGGCCACCGGCACGGCGACCGACCCGCCCGGCACCGTTTCCGCGGAGCCCGCGGCCCCGTCCGCCGTCTCGCCCGCCAGGCGCCGGGCCGCGGCCGCGGTGGCGGCGCGCACCGCGTGCAGGGCGCGCTGGATCCAGGCGTCGGTGGCCGCATGGGTGGTCACCGGGAGCACCAGGGCGACGGCGATCACCGCGGCGAGGGCGCCCACGCCGGTCTGCGCCAGCCGCAGCCCGAGCAGCCCGAGGTGCAGCACCCCGAGGAGGCCGTACAGCAGGGAGGCCATCACGGTGACGAAGAACATCATCCAGCTGTACGAGAGCGGCGCGGTGTAGAAGATCCCGAAGACGCAGACGGCGATCAGCACGGCCGACGGCGCGGTCGCGCCGTGCAGCGGCACCGCGACGAAGACGCCGAGCACGATGCCGGTCACCGTGCCGACGATGCGGCGGAAGCCGCGGACCAGGGTCTCCCCGCGGGAGGCCGTGTTGACGAAGATCCACCAGGCCGCGCCGACCGCCCAGTACCAGCGCTCGTGCGAGACCACCTGTCCGACCGCGAGCGCCAGACCACAGGCGAAGGCCGCCTGGAACGCCTGGCGGGTGGTGGGCCGCGCCAGTCCGCGGGTCGCCGGGGGCGCGGGCACCGCGGGGGGCGGCGCCCCGCGCTCGATGCACCACAGCCCGAAGCGGACCAGGGAGGACGCGGTCAGCGCCAGGACCGTGGCCGCGTACAGTCCGGGCAGCTGCCCGGGGACGGCGTGCAGGAACTGCGCCATGAAGAACGTCATGAACGCGAAGACGCCCAGGGCGTGCCCGCGCGGACCCCAGCGGCGGGCGTAGACCCCGGCGAAGACGATCACGAGAAAGACGGCGTCGCGCACCAGGGTGTGGTCATGGAGGACCGCGGCCAGCGCGAGCACCGGGAAGCCCACGACCGGCAGCAGCACGGTGGTGCGGGCCTGGGCGCCGACCGTGGCGTCGGTGACCGTGAAGAGGGCCAGCAGCGCGGCCAGGCCGCCGGCGATGGCCGCGACGAGCGAACCGGTGGCCAGGGCCGAGACGGCCACGGCCAGCGCGACGCCGACCACAGCCCGGCCGGACGTGCGCAGCCGTAGCCGGCCCGGGTCCGGAGCCGTGAACATCCCCTTCAGCACCGCTGGTGGCCCCCTCTGGGGTCGCGCGAGCGCGACGCGTGATCGCGACGAACCCTGTGAACGCAATGAACTCAATAAAAGAAGGCGCCGCGGTATCCGCAGCGCCATCGACTGCCTTCAATCAAAGCATCCAACCACCCGCTGGCTCAAGACATCCCCGAACCGCTGGTCCATTGGCACACTCGGCAAGCCCTTCCGTTCACCGTCGGGGGGCCAACGGCCCGTGCCCGGTCCCTCCAGGCGTATCCCGGCGATTTGCGAGCGAAACGCGAGAGGCGCACGGTGAGACCAGGAATGTCCGCATCCGCCGAAGGGGCGCTGATGTCATGAGCAAAGGCAAGGCCAAGGCGAAGCAAGTCAAGGGCAAGCTGAAGGAGACCACCGGCAAGGCCACCGGCGACCGGTCGATGCAGGCCGAGGGCAAGGCGGAGCAGGTCCAGGGCAAGACGCAGGAGGTCGCCGAGGACGCGGCCGAGCGGGCTCGCAAGGGGCTCAAGCCGTAATCCGTCCGTCCGGGTACGCCGTCGCCGCGTCTCCGCACAGCAGGATGCCGTCCGCTCCCCGCCCGTCGGGGGCGGCGGCATCCGATCGTCCGGCCCCGCCCGCCGCCTCGGGCAACGCCGCCACTCCATGACGTCACCCCCTCCTTACGGCGTGTCACGTTCCCCTGAGTGGGCCATTGGTATATTCACTGGCCTCTTTCCGTGACCAGAAGGAGGCCGTCCCGTCATGGCCGACTCGGTGGACGCGCTCGACGCGAAGATTCTCCGGCTGCTGCTGGAGCAGCCTCGCACCAGCGCACGGGAGTACGCGCGACTGCTGGGCATCGCCCGGGGCACGCTCCAGGCGCGGCTGGACCGACTGGAACGGGACGGGGTGATCACCGCCTACGGGCCGTTCCTCTCCCCCGCCGCACTCGGCCACCCGGTGCTGGCCTTCATCCACGTCGAGGTCACCCAGGGCCATCTGGAGGACGTCGGGGACGCGCTCGCCGCGGTGCCGGAGATCATCGAGGCGTTCTCCATCACGGGCGCGGGGGACCTGCTGACCAGGGCCGTCGCGCGCGACAACGAACACCTGGAAGACATCGTGCAGCGGATAGTGCGGCTTCCGGGGGTGGTGCGCACCCGCACCGAGATGGCGCTGCGCGAGCGTGTGCCGTACCGGATCCTGCCGCTGGTCAACGCGGTGGGTCAGGCGGCCGGGCCGGCCACCCGCCACACGCCCTGACCCGGCTCCGGGGCCACACCGCCACACCGCACCTGCCCCGGAAGGCTGAGCCTTCCGGGGCAGGTGCGGTGGAGCTCACCGCGGCGTCACCCGGAGGCGACCTCACGCCAGCCGCGGGCCAGGGTCTGCTTGGCCGCGGCCTGCTGGGCCTCGGTGGGGAAGGACGGGACACCGATCACCGGCGGCAGCTTGGCCGCGGCATTCCTGTCCAGCGTGCCGTCCTTGGCCATGGCGGTCATCAGCGCCGGGCGGGCGTAGCCGTAGAGATAGGTGTTCTGCCCCTCGGCGCTGTAGACGTACTCCTGCCACAGACGGGCCGCGGCGGGGTGCGGCGCGTCCTTGTTGATCGCCTGCGAGTAGTACTGGGCGAACTCGCCGTCGTCGGGGACCTCGACCTGCCAGTCCACGCCCTTGGCCTTGAGCTTCTGGGCATAGCCGACGTTGAGGTAGTCCCAGTCGATGATGATCGGCGTCTGGCCCGCCACGATGGTGGCGGGCGTGGGCTCGACCGTGGCGTACTTGCCGTTCCGCTTCAGCTCCGCGAAGAAGTCCAGGCCGGGCTGGATGTTCTCGAAGGAGCCGCCGTTGGCCAGGGCGGCCGCGTAGACGGCGGCGAAGGCGGCTCCGGCCTTGGTCGGGTCGCCGTTCAGGGCGACCTTCCCGGTGAACTCGGGCTTCAGCAGATCGGCGAAGGTCTTCGGGCAGTTGGTGATCCGCTCGGCGTCGCAGCCGATGGAGATGTAGCCGCCGTAGTCGTTGTACCAGCGGGCCTTGGCGTCCTTCTGGGTCTCGGGGATGTGGTCGAAGTCGGCGACCCGGTACGGGGCCAGCAGGCCCTGGTCGGCGGCGCCCACGGCGAAGGAGCTGCCCAGGTCGACCACGTCCGGGGCGTTGTCCCGGCCCTTGCGGGAGGTGATGGCGTTGATCTCGTCCTGGCTGGAGCCGTTCGGGTTCTCGACCTTCACCTCGATCCCGTACTGGTCCTGGAAGCCGTCGATCAGCTGGCCGTAGTTGGCCCAGTCACGCGGCAGGGCGATCGCGTTGAGCGTGCCCTCCTGCTGGGCCGCGGTGATGAGGGCGTTCATCCCGCCCATCTCCTCGGCCGAGGTCGCGGTCTTCGCGTTCTTCCCGTCCGTCGAGACGGAGTCCTCCTTGGTACCGCACGCGCTCAGGGCGACGACCGTGACAGCGAGGCCGCAGGTCAGCGCGGCCACTCGGGGAAGGGCCGGCAACCTGTTACGGAACGTGATCACGATGTCTCCTCGATGCTGTCGATACCCGCGGCCACCTGGGCGAAGCCGCGCGGCCTGTCTGCCCGGGCCGGGGGTCAGTACGCACGCCATCGGTGTACGGGAGGTGAACACAAGGAGAAGAATGAGGCGCGATGGGGGCACGATCGGATCGACTTCGATCATTTCCTCACCGAGCGTGACCCGATCATCACCGTGACCAGCCGATGACCGGGATACACGCCCAGATCACCCCACCATGCACGGAAATACCGGGCAACAGCGATATGCCAGGGGATGTCCAGCCCGGTCAGCCCAGGAAGCTCAAGCGCACCTGACGGTGCGGGTTGTCGCCGTTCGTGTCGACGAGGCAGACCGACTGCCAGGTGCCGAGCACCAGCCTGCCGCCGACGACCGGGAGGGTCGCGTGCGGCGGGACGAGGGCGGGCAGGACGTGGTCGCGGCCGTGACCGGGGCTGCCGTGGCGGTGCAGCCAGCGGTCGTCGGCCGGCAGCAGCTCGCGCAGGGCGGCCAGCAGGTCGTCGTCGCTGCCGGCGCCGGTCTCCAGCACCGCCAGGCCGGCCGTGGCGTGCGGTACGAAGACGTTGAGCAGCCCGTCGCGACCGTCCGCCCGCTCCCGCAGGAACGCCTCGCAGGTGGCGGTCAGGTCGACGACGACCTCGTCGGTGCCGGTCGTGATGTCCAGGACCTGGGTGTGGAAGTTCTGCGTCATGCCTCCATCCTCGTACGGCGGGCGAGCCCCGGACGAGCCCGAGACGGACTCCGGCCCGGGACGGACTGCGGCCCCGGACGGACTCCGGCCCCGGCCCGGGCGCCGGTCCCGGTCGCCACGGCCGGGAAGATCCACGACCCCGCCACCGTTAGTAGAAGCGTGAACGACATTGCCCCCGGGGCACGCGAAGTGGACGTCGTCGTCATCGGCGCGGGACAAGCGGGGCTGTCCAGCGCCTACCACCTGCGCCGAGTGGGATACGAGCCGGACCGGGACTTCGTCGTCCTGGACCGCTCCCCGCGGCCCGGCGGAGCCTGGCAGTTCCGCTGGCCGACGCTCACCTACGGCAAGGTGCACGGCATGCACGCCCTGCCCGGCATGGAGCTGACCGAGGCCGACCCCGGCCGCGCCTCGTCCGAGGTGATCGGCGACTACTTCGACGGCTACGAGCGCGCCTTCGACCTGCGGGTGCACCGCCCGGTGGACGTCTTCGCGGTGCGCGAGGGCGAGGGCGGCCGGCTGCTGGTGGAGACCTCCGAGGGGACGTACGCCGCCCGTGCGCTGATCAACGCCACCGGTACCTGGGAAAGGCCGTTCTGGCCCGGCTACCCCGGACAGGCGGACTTCCGCGGCCGCCAAGTGCACACGGCGAACTACCCCGGCCCCGAACCGTTCACGGGGCGACGGGTGATCGTCGTGGGCGGCGGCACCTCCGCCGTGCAGCACCTGCTGGAGATCGCCGAGGTGGCGGCCGAGACCACCTGGGTGACCCGGCGGCCGCCGGCCTTCCGCGAGGGACCGTTCACCGAGGACCGGGGGCGGACGGCGGTCGCCCTGGTGGAGGACCGGGTGCGGCAGGGCCTGCCGCCGCGCAGCGTGGTCTCCGTGACCGGGCTGGCGATGACGGACGCGGTGCGACGGGGGTTGGCCGACGGGGTGCTGGACCGGCTGCCGATGTTCGACCGGATCACCCCTTCCGGCGTGGCCTGGGCCGACGGCCGCACGGTCGACGCCGATGTGATCCTGTGGGCCACGGGCTTCCGTGCCGTCATCGACCACCTGGCGCCGTTGCGACTGCGCGAGCCGGGCGGCGGCATCGCCCTGGACGGCACCCGCACCCGCCGCGACCCACGCGTCCACCTCGTCGGCTACGGCCCCTCCGCGAGCACCGTCGGGGCCAACCGGGCCGGACGCGCCGCCGTGCGGGACATCCGCGCACTGCTGTCCCCCTCCGCCGGAGCGGGTCCCGCGCGCGCCGCTTCACAGCCTCTCCGCGCTGCGGCAGTATGAGCCGACGGGTGATCAGACGTCAGGAGGAGGGCTGAGGTCCCGTGCGCGTAGCGCTGTTCGTCACCTGCGTCAACGACACGCTCTACCCGCGCACCGGACGGGCCGTCGTCACCCTGCTGGAACGGCTCGGCGTCGAGGTCGACTTCCCCGCCGCGCAGAGCTGCTGCGGCCAGCCGCAGTACAACACCGGCTACCGGCACCAGGCCGAGCCGCTGGTGCGCCGCTACGCCGCCGCCTTCCGGGGCTACGACTACGTCGTCACCCCGTCCGGGTCGTGTGCGGCGATGGTCCGGGACAACTATCCGCGGATCGGCGCCAGGGCCGCGGCCGAGGGGCGCGGCCGGGAGCTGACCGAGGCCGCAGAGAGCGCCGTGCCGAAGACGTACGAACTCACCGAGTTCCTGGTCGACGTGTTGCGCGTGACCGACGTGGGGGCGTACTTCCCGCACACCGTCACCTACCACCCCACCTGCCACGGGCTGCGGCTGCTGGGCCTTCGCGACCGGCCGCGCCGGCTGCTGGCGGCGGTGCGCGGGCTGAAGCTGGTCGAGCTGCCCGGGGCGGAGGAGTGCTGCGGCTTCGGCGGCACGTTCGCCGTCAAGAACGCGGCCGTGTCCGCCGCGATGGGCGCCGACAAGGCCCGCCATATCGCCGCGACCGGCGCCGAGACGGTCTGCACGGTCGACAACTCCTGCCGGCTGCACATCGGTGGCACGCTCGCCCGCCGGGGCTCGCCGGTCCGCCCGGTCCATCTGGCGGAGATCCTGGCCAGCACGGAGGGAGACATCTGGTGAGCGGCACCTTCCTCGGCATGCCGGCGCCTCCGGCGCCCTCCGGAGGCGACCGGGGCGCGATGCCGCCCCGCGCCGCGTTTCCCCGGGCCGCCGCGGCCGCCGTCGGCGACGCCCGGCTGCGCGCCAACCTCCGGCACGCCACGCACACCATCCGCGCCAAGCGCGCCGCGGCCGTCGCCGAACTGCCCGACTGGGAGCTGCTCCGGGCCGCCGGGGCGGCGATCAAGGACCGCACGCTGCGGCATCTGGACCACTACCTGCCGCGGCTGGAGGAGGCGGTCACGGCCGCCGGCGGGCGGGTGCACTGGGCGGCGGACGCGGCCGAGGCCAACCGGATCGTCGTCGACCTCGTGCGCGCCACCGGCGAGACCGAGGTGGTCAAGGTCAAGTCGATGGCCACCCAGGAGATCGGGCTGAACGCCGCGCTCGCCCGGGAGGGCATCACCGCCTACGAGACGGATCTGGCCGAGTTGATCGTGCAGTTGGGCGACGATCTGCCCTCGCACATCCTGGTCCCGGCCATCCACCGCAACCGGGGCGAGATCCGCGACATCTTCGCCCGGCGGATGGGGGACTGGGGCCGCCCGGCGCCGGAGGGCCTCGGCGACACGCCCGCGGAGCTGGCCGAGGCCGCCAGGCTCCATCTGCGGGAGAAGTTCCTGACCGCCAAGGTCGGCGTCTCGGGGGCCAACTTCATGGTGGCCGAGACCGGCACGATGGTCGTGGTGGAGTCCGAGGGCAACGGGCGGATGTGTCTGACCCTGCCCGAGACCCTCATCTCCGTCGTCGGGGTGGAGAAGGTGGTGCCGACCTGGCGTGACCTGGAGGTCTTCCTCCAGTTGCTGCCGCGCTCCTCCACCGCAGAGCGGATGAACCCGTACACCTCCACCTGGACCGGCACCACCGACGGCGACGGACCACACGTCTTCCACCTGGTGCTGCTCGACAACGGCCGCACCGACGCCCTCGCCGACACCGTCGGCCGCCAGGCCCTGCGCTGCATCCGCTGCTCGGCGTGTCTCAACGTCTGCCCGGTCTACGAGCGGGCCGGCGGGCATGCCTACGGCTCGGCCTATCCGGGCCCCATCGGCGCCATCCTCACCCCGCAGCTGCGCGGCACCGGCACCCCGCTGGACGCCTCACTGCCATACGCCTCCTCGCTCTGCGGCGCCTGCTACGAGGTGTGTCCGGTCGCCATCGACATCCCCGAGGTCCTGGTGCACCTGCGCGAACGGGTCGTCCAGGGCGGCCAGGTGACGCTGCGCGGCACCCGCACGGTGATCAAACCGGCCCGGGGGCACGCCGCCGAGCGGGCCGCGCTGCGGGCCGCGGCCTGGGCCTTCGACCATCCCGGCGTGCTGCGCGCCGGCCAGCGGCTGGCCGCCCGCACCCTCCGGCTGCACCCGCGCCGGCTGCCCGGCCCCGGCCGGGCCTGGAGCGACTCCCGCGCGCTGCCCGAGGTGCCGGCGGAGTCGTTCCGCGACTGGTGGCTGCGTACGCGCGGCGAGAGGGACTCCCATGAGCAGCCGTGATCTGATCCTGGCCCGGATCCGCCGCGCCCTCACCGACGTCCCGCGGAGCGAGACCCCCGCCGACGTCCCGGTCGACCGGGGCTATGCGCGGACGCACGGCGAGCGCACGGCGGCCGAACGGGTCGCGCTGCTGGCCGAGAACCTCGCCGACTACCGCGCCCGGGTGCACCGCACGGACGCCGCCGGACTCCCCGGACTCCTCGCCCGGCTGCTCGCGGACCGCGGCGCCCGCACGGTGCTGGTGCCGGCCGGACTGCCGACCGACTGGCTCGCCAAGACCGGGAGCGGGACCGGGAGCGCGAGCGGGGCCGGGGCCGGCGCCGAGCCCGGGTCCGGCAGCGGGACCGCGCGGCGGGTGGTGGACGCGGCGGAGCGGACGCCGCGGGAGCTCGCCGCCGTCGACAGCGTCGTCACCGGCTGCGCCGTCGCCATCGCCGAGACCGGCACCCTGGTCCTGGACGGCGGGCCCGACCAGGGCCGACGCCGCGTCAGCCTGGTGCCCGACCACCACGTCTGCGTCGTCCGGGTGCCGGAGCAGGTGGTGGACTCGGTGCCGCAGGCGCTCGACCGTCTGGACCCCGCCCGCCCGCTGACCTGGATCTCCGGCCCGTCCGCCACCAGCGACATCGAGCTGAACCGGGTCGAGGGGGTCCATGGACCACGCACGCTGGACGTGATTCTCGTCGCTGACTGAGCAGACCGAGGAGACCCATGAGCCGCTCCCCCGACCAGCAGCCCGCCCCCGCACTGCGCTACTACGAGGACGTGTCGCCCGGCAGCGGCACCCTGCCGCCCCGCGCCTGGCACGCCGCCTCCAGCGCGCCGCGGCTGTCGTTGAACGGGACCTGGCGGTTCCGGCTCGCGCCCTCCGCCGACGCCGAGGACGACTCCTTCGCCCGGCCCGGGTACGACGCCTCCGACTGGGACGAGCTGGCGGTGCCCGGCCACTGGGTGCTCCAGGGCCACGGCTCCCCCGCCTACACCAACACCGGCTACCCCTTCCCCGTCGACCCGCCCCGCACCCCGGACGAGAACCCCACCGGCGACCACCGCCGCGTCTTCGACCTGCCCGCGGACTGGCCCGCGGCCGGGGCGGCCACGCTGCGCTTCGAGGGCGTGGAGTCCTGTGCCCGGGTCTGGCTGAACGGGGCGGAGCTGGGCACCTTCCAGGGCAGCCGACTGCCGCACGAGTTCGCCGTCGGGCACCTGCTCCGACCACGCGGCAACGTGCTGGCCGTACGGGTGCACCAGTGGTCCGCCGGCAGCTACCTGGAGGACCAGGACCAGTGGTGGCTGCCGGGGATCTTCCGCGACGTGGCCCTGGAGCACCGCCCCGAGGGCGCCGTCCGGGACGTCTTCGTGCACGCCTCCTACGACCACACCACCGGCACCGGCACGCTCCGCGTCGACGCCGAGCCGGGCGGTCGGGTGAGCGTGCCGGAGCTCGGCCTGGAGCTCGCCGCCGGGGAGCGCGCCACCGCGCCCGTGGAGCCGTGGACCGCCGAGACGCCACGCCTCTACGCGGCCGAGCTGACGACGGCGGGCGAGCGCGTCCCGCTGCGCCTCGGCTTCCGCACGGTGGCCGTCGAGGGCGGGCTGCTGACGGTCAACGGCCGACGGGTGCTGCTGCGCGGCGTGAACCGGCACGAGTTCCAGCCCGAGCGGGGCCGCGCCCTGGACCCGGAGACGATGCGCCGCGACGTGGAGCTGATGAAGCGGCACAACATCAACGCCGTGCGCACCAGCCACTACCCGCCGCACCCGGCCTTCCTGGACCTCTGCGACGAGCTGGGCCTGTGGGTGATCGACGAGTGCGATCTGGAGACCCACGGCTTCCACGCGGTCGGCTGGCGCGGCAATCCCGTCGACGACGACCGCTGGACCCCGGCGCTGCTGGACCGCGCGGCCCGCATGGTCGAGCGCGACAAGAACCACCCCTCGGTGATCATGTGGTCGCTGGGCAACGAGTGCGGCACCGGCCGGGGGCTGACCGCCATGGCCCGCTGGATCCGGGAGCGCGACCCGGACCGGCTGGTCCACTACGAGGGCGATCTGTCCTGCCGGGACACCGACGTCTACTCGCGGATGTACGCGCCACACGAGGAGGTGGAGCGGATCGGTCGGCGCGCCGAGACGCCGCTGCTCGACCGCGAGCTGGGCGAACGCCGCAACCGGCTCCCGTTCATCCTCTGCGAGTACGCCCACGCGATGGGCAACGGCCCCGGCGGGCTCACCGAGTACCAGCGGCTGTTCGAGACCCACGAGCGCTGCCAGGGCGGCTTCGTCTGGGAGTGGATCGACCACGGTCTGGCCCGCCGCACGCCCGACGGCCGGCGGTACTTCGCCTACGGCGGCGACTTCGGCGAGGAACTGCACGACGGCAACTTCGTCTGCGACGGACTGCTCTTCCCCGACCGCACGCCCTCCCCCGGCCTGGTCGAGTACAAGAAGGTGATCGAGCCGGTGCTCATCGAGGGCGACGGGGCGGCGGGCACGGCACGGGTCGTCAACCGCCACGACTTCGCCGATCTGTCCGGGCTCGCCTTCACCTGGTCCTACGAGGTCGACGGCGAGACGCTCGCCGCCGGCGAGTGGGAGGTGCCGCCGCTGAGCGCGGGCGCCGCCGCGGACCTCAAGCTCCCGGAGCCGCCGGTGACCGAGCGCACCGGCGAGGCCCAGTGGACGCTGCGGGCCTGCTTGGCCGCCGACACCGCCTGGGCGGCGGCGGGACACGAGGTGGCCTGGGCCCGGCTGCCCGCCCCGGCCCGGCCGCCCGCCCCGGTGATCGCCACGGCCGCCGCGCCGCGTCGCGCGGACGGCCGGATCACCCTCGGACCCGGCGTCTTCGACGCCGCCACCGGTGTTCTGACCGCCCTCGGGGACCTCCCGGTGACCGGCCCGCGGCTGGACGTGTGGCGGGCGCCGACCGACAACGACAACGGGGCGCCCTGGCAGCCCGAGGAGCGTTACGGGCTGATCTGGCGGGGCCTGGGGCTGCACCGGATGCGGCACCGGGTGGACGCCGTGGAGACCACGGACACCACGCTGACCGTGCGCTCACGGGTCGCCCCGGCCGCCACCGATCTGGCGCTGGCGGTGCGTTACCGGTGGACGGCCACCGCGGACCGGCTGCGGCTGGCCGTCTCGGTCGTCCCCGAGGGCGACTGGAGCTGCCCACTGCCCCGGCTGGGGGTGCGGCTCGGGGTGCCGGCCTCGTGCGGCCACGCCCGGTGGTACGGCGGCGGACCGGGCGAGGCGTACCCGGACACCCGCGCGGCGGCCCGGGTGGCCCGCTGGGAGCTGTCGGTGGACGCGATGCAGACCCCGTATGTACGGCCGCAGGAGAACGGGGCCCGGGCCGACGTCCGGTGGGCGGAGCTGACCGAGCCGTCCGGGCGGGGGCTGCGGATCGAGGGGCGGCCGGTGTTCTGGTTCACGGCGCGCCGCTGGACCAGCGAGCGGTTGGAGGCGGCGGAGCACACCCCGGATCTGCTCCCGTCGCCGGACACCGTCTGGGTCAACCTCGACCACGGTCAGCACGGCATCGGCAGCCAGTCCTGCGGGCCCGGGGTGCTGCCCCGGTACCGACTGGAGGCGGCGCCGGCCGAGTTCTCCTTCACCTTCTCCACGCTGGGTTAGGCGCTCCGCGCGCGGGGCGTTCGTTCGAGGCTTCCGCCACGGCGCTCCGCGCGGGGCGTTCGAGGCTTTCGCCGCGGCGCCCCGCCGGCGGTCCACGGCGGGCTCAGGGCGCCGTCGTCACCCGCACCGACTCCGCCGTCAACCGGACCCGGTGGGTCGGGCCGCCACGCCAGGCGGCGGTCAGCTCCCAACCGCCGTCCGGGGCGCGGCGCGTGGTGACCGCGGCCAGGGCGGCGAGCGGAGGCGGGTCCGCGACGGCGGTGAGGCGGGCCAGACACAGGAACAGGTCGCCGCGCGGGGCGCCGGCCGCCGTCCCCCGCAGGGCGGGGGCGGTGGCGCGTCGGGCGAAGGCGGTGGCCACCGGCGGCGGCGCCGGAGCGGCCGACAGCCCGTGCAGGGGCAGGAGTTCGGAGCGCGGCGCGCCGTCCGCCGCCCAGCCGCTGAGCCGCACCTCCGCGCCGCGCGGGGCGCCGGTGACCAGGTGCGCGCGCAGTTCGCCGGCGCCGTGGGCGAGGACCAGGCTGAGGACGCGGGCCGGTCCCGCGCGGTGGCGTGAGGCGGCCCAGCCGTCGCCGGCCCCCAGCGGCTCCGGCTCGGTGCGGGAGGTGATCCGTCCGTCCCACCACAGCCCGAAGTGGTTGTCGGGCGCGGCCCCGTGGGGCGCGGGACCGGTGGCGGTGGAGTAGGCGAGTCGGGCGTAGTGCGGATCGTCGGGGTCCGGATGGGTGCTGCCGTGGTTGTGGACGCGGACCAGCCCGTCGGCGACGGTGGACTGTACGAGCCAGTTGGGGGCGGGCACCGCGTGGACGGCGTCGCCGCGCTCGACCGGGGCGGGTTCCTCGCGCGCGGTCCACACCGCGTGGTTGGCGGGGAGCAGCAGCCCGAGGAAGCCCTTGCTCGCCCAGTACGGCGAACCGGGTCCCGAGTAGCGCTGCAACACCCCCTCGTAGGGGCCGTGCCAGCCCAGGGAGAGCAGTCCGGTGCCGGCGGTCGCGCCCCGGTCGAGGAAGTAGCGCAACGCCCCCGAGGCGAGGCGGCGGGTGGTGCCGGGGCTCAGCGGGGTGTGTCCGGTGAGGGCGCCCAGCCACAGCGGGGCGGCGGCCGCGAAGCGGTAGGTGAGGGAGCGTCCCTGGTGCAGCGGGGCGCCGTCCGCGCCGAACAGCCGGGCCTGGTCGGCGAGGTGGGCGGCGAGCCGGGGGCCGTAGCGGGCGGCGCGGGCGGCGTCGCCGTCGAGCCAGGCGGTCAGCCCCGGGTACAGGTGCAGCGCCCAGCCGTTGTAGTGGTCGAAGGCACGGCCGCGCCCGTCGGTGTACCAGCCGCCTCCCGCGTACCACGGCTCGATGCGGGCCAGGCCCCGTGTCACGGCGGCGCGGGCGGCGGCGGGCCGGTGGCCGACCTCGGCGAGGAAGCCGCCGACGGTCGCGGGGAAGAGCACCCAGTTGTTGGGGTGCGGCTCGGCGGTGAGGGCGTCCGCCAGCCAGTCGGCGACCCGTTCGCGGACCGCGTCGTCCAGCCGGTCCCACAGCCAGGGGCGGGTCAGTCGCAGGGCGAGCGCGAGGGACGCGGCCTCCACCAGCGGCTGGGACCGGTCGGTGACGCGCGGCCAGTCCTCGGGGCCGGGGCCGCCCGGCCGCGCCGTGCCGGCCGCCAGCCCGGCGGCGTAGCGCGCCAACAGCCCGTCCGGGTCGGCTCCGTGCGCCCCCGCCACCCGCAGGGCGGCCAGCAGGAAGGTGCGGGCGTACCCCTCCAGCCCGTCCGAGCGCCGCCCCGAGACGCTGGGCCGGCCGCCGGGCAGGTGGTAGAGCGCACCGCCGGCGCTGGCGTACGGCGCCACCGCCGTCAGCAGGCCGTCGGCGGCCCACTCCCAGTGGGCGCGGGTCCAGCCGGTGTACGGGCTCAGCTCCCGGTCCTCGGGCGGTCGTCGCCGGCCGCGCGGGCCGCGTCCGCGCGGGGAGGCGGGGGACGTGCGCGGCTCGTCCACGCGGATCGCCGGCGCCCGGGCCGCTACCGCGCCCTGCGGCGCAGCGCTTCCAGTGCCTTGTCCGCGTGGACCGACATCCGGAACTCGCTCTTCACGACCTCCAGCACCCGCCGGTCCGTGTCGATCACGAACGTCACCCGCTTGGTCGGCACCGCCGCGATCCCGCGCTTCACGCCGAACCGCTCCCGCACCGTGCCGTCCGGGTCGGACAGCAGCGGGTAGCCCAACGTGTGCCTCTCCGCGAACTCCGCCTGTCGGGCCACCGGGTCCGCGCTCACCCCCACCGGTCTCGCCCCTTCCGCGCGCAACTCGGCCGCGATGTCGCGGAAGTGGCACGCCTCCTTGGTGCACCCCGGGGTGAGGGCCGCCGGGTAGAAGAACAGCACCACCGGACCGTCGGCGAGCAGTCCGCTCAGCGTTCGCGAGGCGCCGGTCTCGTCCGGCAGCTCGAAGTCCTCGACCACATCTCCGATGTTCATGAGCCCCAAACTACCGATCGGCCACGACGATTACCCGGGCGGGGAGACCGCGGTGGGACGGGACGGCGGGTCACCGTGGCGGACACCGCGGTGACCACCCGCTCACCTCTCCGCGCCGAAGAGCTCCAGCAGGTCCCGGCGTTCGAACATGCGGGCCGTCTCGATGGCGGAGGGGGAGCCCAGGCGCGGGTCGGCGCCGCCGTCGAGGAGGGCGCGGAGGACGTCCGGTTCGCCCTTGAAGACGGCTCCGGCGAGGGGGGTCTGGCCGCGGTCGTTGGGGCGGTTGGGGTCGGCGCCGCGGTGCAGCAGGGCCGCCACGGTGTCGGCGTGCCCGTGGTAGGCGGCGAGCATGAGCAGCGAATCGCCCTTGTCGTTGGTGAGGTTGGCGGGGACGCCCGCGTCCACGTACGCGGCGACCGTGTCGGTGTCGCCGTGGCGGGCCAGGTCGAAGATCTTGGCCGCGAGTTGGAGCACCTCGGGGTCGTGTGCGGGCTCGTTCTCGGCGTTCGACTCACTCATGGCCTCGTCCTCCGGATTCGACTGCTGCCTGACCGCGGGTGGGGCGGCCGCCCCGGGCCGCCTCCGCCGTCCAGAGTACGTACCTCCGCGGGACGATGATCAGCAAGGGCGCGCCCCGGCCCCGTTCAGCGGAATACATGGATAAACCACCCATTTGCGCCTTCGTGAAACTCGACACATCCTGTGATCCTGGAACCACTCATGGTGACCGTCCCCCCACCATCCAGGAGAATCGTCATGATCCTGTCCATCTCTGGCGTCGTCCTGCTCGGCGTGATCGTCTTCCTGTTCTTCCGGAAGGACGGCCTCAAGGCGTCCCACGCCCTCGTCTGCTGCCTGTTCGGCTTCTACCTGGCGGGCACGGCCATCGCCCCGAGCATCAAGGCCGGCGGCGCGAGTCTCGCCAGCCTGCTGGGTGGGATCAAGATCTGACGTGCCACGACGACCACTTCCCCGCATCCCGACCGACGGCGGCTCCCTGCGCGACCGGAGCCGCGCGCTCGGCGCCCGGAGCCGGAAGCTCCTCGGCCGCGGCAAGGGGCTCCTGCACCACGGCCGGCAGCGCCTCGGCCGACACCCGGAGCCCCCCGGCGGGCACCCGGAGCTCCTCGCTCGGGCCAGGAACCCCCTGACCCGGAGCCGGGAGCTCCTGGTGCGCGGCCGGGGCTACCTCGGCCAGGGCCGGGGCGTCCTGGTCCGCGGCCGACGGCTCGGCACCTCGGCGACCGCCGGCGCCGCGGACATCCTGCAGCCGCTGCTCACCATGGGCCGCGGCCTGCGGGTGCTGGCGGTGATGGCGCGCTGCCGCTGGACGGAGACGCCGTCCGACCGGCGGGGACCCGCCCTGTTCCTGGTCGCCTCCTGCGCCCTGGTCGTCATGCTGCTGCCGTACGGCCCGCTGCTCGCCCTGATCGCCCTGATGGCCGCGGCCGGCTGGGCGGGGCGGCGCGCCCCGGCGTCCACCCCCACGGCCGTGCAAGTGGCCGCCGCCGAGCGGCTCCAGACGCTGTACGAGGCGCTCGTGCCGTACTTCTCGGTGCCCGAGGACCAGGACCCGCTCTACCGGCACGACGGCCAGTGGCCGGTCGCCTTCGAGGAGCACGCCTTCGACCAGGACGGGCGGCTCCTCCGACTGCGGCTGCGCTATCCGCCGTACTTCAAGGACGGCGAACCCGAGGCCCGCGGCCTCATCGAGCAGCTGCTGTACGCCAAGTCCGGGCGCGGCCGGGAGTACCTCTTCGACTGGCACGAGGAGGACAACCGGCTGGAGGTGTCCGTGCTCGCCCCGCTGTCCACCGGGATCCACGCGCAGCGCTTCGTCGCCACCCCGGGCGAGGCCGTGCTCGGCTTCACCGACCCGACCGGGGTGGCGCGCACCCTGCCGGTCCTCGACGGCGAGGAGTCGCGGGACGCGCCGCCGGTGGTCTGGCGCACCGGGCCGCGCTCCACCGAGCCGCATCTGCTCGCCCTCGGTCAGCCCGGAAGCGGCACCACCACCCTGCTGCGCTCGCTGGCGCTCCAGGCCCTGCACCACGGCGACGTGCTGGTGCTCGACGGCTGCGGAGGCGGCGAGTACGCCTGCCTGACCGGCCGGGCCGGGGTGCTCGCCGTGGAGTGCGGGCTGACCGGCGTGCTGGCGACACTGGAGTGGGCCGCGCACGAGACCGAGCGTCGGCTGATCGCCGCCAACCGCGCACGGCAGCTCGGACATCCGGTGCCGGACGACATCCGCCGCCCCCTGTGGCTGCTGCTGGACCGGCCCACCGTGCTCAGCCAGCTCGCGGCCGCCGACGGCCGCACCGACCCGCAGGAGCTGCTCCACCTCCCGCTGCGGCACGGCCGCGCCGCGCACATCACCGTCGTGGTGGCCGAACAGCTCGACTGTCACGACGCGCTGAGCGAGCCGGTGCGGTCCCACACCCGCGCCCGCGTGGTCCTCGGCCCCGCCTCGTACGACCAGATCAACGCCGTGCTCGGCGCCCCGCCGCACACCACCCCGACCCGCGAGGTGCCCCCAGGGCGCGGCTACGCACGGCTGGGCGGCGGTCCGGTGCACCGACTCCAGGTGCCCGCCACCCCCGACCCGCACGACGACGAGGCGAGCGAGACGCAGCGGCGCGCGGTGCTGGAGCTGCTGCCGGAGCGGACGATCCCGGGCGAGGACGCGGCCCCGGCCGAAGCGGACGCCGCCGAAGCGGACGCGGCGACCCCGCAGCCCGTCACCGTCGAGGCGGCGGTGGGCCAGCAGCCCGCCGACGGCGACGGACCGCTGCCGGTCCAGACCCCCTGACCCCACGACACCGAGCCGGCGGGCCGCCACGACCACACCCGGCCGGCTTCCGGCCGGGCGCCCGGCGGGTGGTCGACACCGCGGGGCCGCTCCGACGCGGCGCGCCACCGTGGCGGCCGCGAGCCGGATCAGGCCACGTAGCTGCGCGGCAGGTCGGCCTCGGCCGCGGCGCCGGTGCGGACCAGGCGGCTGGCGGCGGCCAGGCGGCTGGCGGCCTCCTCGGCGACCGGGCCGTTCACCGTGAACGGCAACCGGACGTACCCCTCGAAGGCGCCGTCGACGCCGAACCGGGGGCCGGAGGGGACCCGTACGCCGAGCCGCTCGCCCACCTCCGCGATACGGGAGCCGGAGAGACCGCCGGTGCGCGCCCAGAGCGTCAGACCGCCGTGCGGCACGGTGAACTCCCAGTCGGGCAGGTGCCGGCGGACCGCGTCGACCAGGGCGTCCCGGTTCTGCCGCGCCTCGGCGCGGCGCAGCTCCAGGGCGCCCTCCCAGCCACCGGTGTTCAGCAGCCAGGCGACGGCGAGCTGTTCCATCACCGGGGTGCCCAGATCTGCGTAGGCGCGGGCGGCCACCAGGGAGCGGATGACGTCGGGCGCGGCCCGCACCCAGCCGATGCGCAGCCCGGCCCAGAAGCTCTTGCTGGCCGAACCGACCGTGACCACGGTGCTGCCGGCCGGGTCGAAGGCGCTGACGGGGCGCGGCCGCGGGGTCCCGGGGTCCAGCGTCAGCTCGGACATGGTCTCGTCGGCGACGAGCACGATCCCGGCCGCGCGGGCGGCGTCCACCAGCTGGCGCCGCTGCTCCTCGTCGGCGAGCGCCCCGGTCGGGTTGTGGAAGTCGGCGATGACGTAGGCCATGCGGGGGGCGGCGTCGCGCAGCACCTGCCGCCAGGCGTGCAGGTCCCAGCCCGCCAGCCCGTCCGCCATGCCGATCGGCACCAGCCGCACGCCCGCCTCGCGCATGAGCTGGAGGACGTTGGCGTACGAGGGGGACTCGACGGCGACCCGCTCGCCGGGGCGGACGAACAGCCGACAGGTGGCGGCGACCGCGCCCATGGCGCCGGTGGTCACCATGATCTGCTCGGGCATGGTGGGGATGCCCCGCGCGGTGTACCGGTCCGCGAGCGCCTCGCGGAGGGCGGGCAGCCCGGCCGGGTAGTCGCCGTGGGTGTGCGCGTAGAGCGGCACCTCTTCCAGGGCGCCGGTGAAGGCGCGGGTCAGCCAGGGCTCGGGGGCGGGCAGCGCGGCACAGCCGAGGTCGATGATCGAGCCGGCGGCCTCGGGCGGCAGCGGATCCAGGCCGCGGCCGGGCAGCGGCCGTCCGGCGGGCACGGCGGTCCAACTGCCGGCTCCGCGCCGGGACTCCAGGAAGCCCTCGCCGCGCAGCGCCTCGTAGGCGGCGGCGACGGTGGTGCGGCTGACCTTGAGCGCGGCGGCCAGCTCGCGCTCGGCGGGCAGTCGGGCGGCGACCGGCACCCGGCCTTCGAGAACCAGCAGCCGCACGCCGTCGGCCAGGGCCCGGTAGGCGGGCAGCCGGCGGCCGGCCGGGGCGGCGGTGGCTTCGCGGGTGTGCTGGGAGGACAGGAGGCGGGCGAGCTGCGGTGCGCCCACCGCGGAGGTCCATGGACTCATTGAATTCGGTCCACCTTCCTGGAATTGGCCATGGAACTGGACTTGTTCCTTGGTCCAGAGTGTCACGCGGCAGGCCAATAGCGCCAGCCAGCGCACCAATCGCACCACGCTCGCACCGCCCGAGGAGAGTTCCTTGTCCGCAGCCAGGGGGACCCAGCTCACCCGCCGCATCGTCCAGCTCTACGTGGGGCTCGTCCTGTACGGGGTGAGCATGGCGATGATGCTGCGCGCCGACCTCGGCCTCGACCCCTGGGACGCCTTCCACCAGGGGATCTCCGAGCGCACCTCGTACTCCATCGGCACGGTGACGATCGCGGTCGGCGTGCTGGCGCTGCTGCTGTGGATCCCGCTGCGCCAGCGGCCGGGGCTCGGCACGATCTCGAACGTCGTGGTGATCGGCCTGGTGGTGGACGGGGCGCTGGCCCTGATGCCGACGCCGGACTCGCTGGCCGTGCGGGCGCCCCTGCTGGTCTTCGGCATCGTCCTCAACGGGGCGGCGACCGGCCTGTACATCTCGGCGCGGTTCGGTGCGGGCCCGCGCGACGGGCTGATGACCGGGCTGCACGCGCGGACCGGACGCTCCATCCGCGTGGTGCGGACCGGAATCGAGCTGACGGTGCTGGCGGCGGGATTCGCGATGGGCGGGTCGGTCGGCCTGGGAACGGTGCTGTACGCCCTGACGATCGGGCCGCTGGCCCAGTTCTTCCTGCGGATCTGCGCCGTGCCGGGAGCGGAGGAAAGCGGCTCCACGGTGGTCGCGCGATCCGAGACGACGACGGACGAATCCGACGCGATCGACACCGCGGACACCCCGGTCACACACGGGCGTCCGGAGGGCGCGGAGAGTCCCACTCCGGATCGGATTTAGAGCTTACAGGCAAAGAGCGGTAGTGTACGCCCTCGACCTGCTAGGCGTACCGTTACTGCGCGCTAAAGAGCCGGAAACGCTGGGTGACATCTGCTGCCAGATGTGACAAACCGGGCGCCTGTGGGTAGAACAACGGGGCGGCACGACGGGCGACGCATGTCCCAGAACGGGAATCTTCACCGCCGACCGGACGTTGACCGGATGACGACGACAGCGACACCTGTCCTGTGGGCGACAAGCCCGGGAGGCACGATTCATGAGTGAGCGAGCTCTCCGCGGCACGCGACTCGTGGTGACCAGCTACGAGACCGACCGCGGCATCGATCTGGCCCCGCGCCAGGCGGTGGAGTACGCATGCGAGAACGGCCATCGATTCGAGATGCCGTTCTCGGTTGAGGCGGAGATTCCGCCGGAGTGGGAGTGCAAGGCGTGCGGCGCCATGGCACTCCTGGTGGATGGCGACGGCCCCGAGGAGAAGAAGGGCAAGCCCGCACGCACGCACTGGGACATGCTCATGGAGCGGCGCACCCGCGAGGAGCTGGAGGAGGTGCTGGCCGAGCGGCTGGCGGTCCTGCGCTCCGGCGCCATGAACATCGCCGTGCATCCGCGGGACACCCGCAAGTCCGCCTGAGCCGAGCCTCAGCCCGGTCACTGCGGGCGGATATCGATTGATCAAGGGCCGGGGCCGCTGTGTGAGCAGCGGCCCCGGCCCTTGTCCTGCCCAGGCGCCATCCGGCGGGCCCACCCGCGGCGCCCGGTCCGCCCCAGCCGGCGCCTGAGCCACCCGTTCCTCGCGGTGACGCGAGACCCGACACCGCGAAACACGGGACGACCGGAGCGGGAGCCGCCGGGAGTGAGCGAGGCCACGGTGGCCTTCCCCCGATGCCGGGGCGGAAGTCCGGACGGCACACCGCCGCGGCGGGAGTCCGGACGGCACACCGCCGCGGCGGCGTCCGCTGTGTGAGCAGCGGCCCCGGCCCTTGTCCTGCCCAGGCGCCATCCGGCGGGCCCACCCGCGGCCCCCGGCCCACCCCAGCCGGCGCCTGAGCCACCCGTTCCTCGCCCGGTGGGCCCACCCGCGGCCCCCGGCCCACCCCAGCCGGCGCCTGAGCCACCCGTTCCTCGCGGTGACGCGAGACCCGACCCCGCGAAACACGGGACGACCGGAGCGGGAGCCGCCGGGAGTGAGCGAGGCCACGGTGGCCTTCCCCCGACGCCGCGGCGGAAGTCCGGACGGCACACCGCCACGGCGGCGTCCGGAGGCCACGACCGCGCCGCGGGGCGACGGGTCGGCGCACCACCCGGCACCGCGGCCGGGTGACGACGGCGGCGCCCCGCCAGGGGCTACCGCGTCAGCGGCGGGTCCTCGCGGCGCGGCGCGTCGGACCGCGGCTCGTCCCTGATCACCTCGCCCTGGACCACCTTGCCGTCCGGGCGGTGCATGCGCGCCTGCTGGAGGACGTCCTCGAGGCCGCCCGGCGTCGCGGCGCGCATGCGACGGTCCAGGGCGCGCTCCACCCGGCTGCGCAGCAGCGCCCGCGTCGGCGGGAACAGGCACAGCAGCCCGGCGACGTCGGACAGCAGTCCGGGGAGCATCAGCAGCAGGCCGCCGAGCATCGGCAGCGCGTTCCCGGAGGCCGAGCCCCCGGCGCCGCCGCGGCCGCTCCCCCGCTCGGTGCCGTCCTCCCGCAGGGCGGCGCCCGGCTGCTGGAACGACTCGGAGAGCGAGCGCCAGGCCCGCCGGCCCGCGCGCTTGATCACCACCGCCCCGAGCACCATGCCGGCGACCAGCAGCAGAAAGACGGTCAGCCCGCCGGCCGCCTCTCCCACCAGCATCAGCAGCCAGACCTCCAGCACCAGCCAGGCCGCCACGATCAGCGGCAGGAAGGTGCGGGTGCGCGAGCGCTGGGGGCGGGTCGGGCCTGTCTGGTGCGGGGTGCCGGTCGTCATGCCCCCAGTGTGCCTGGGCCGGGTGGGTCGATGCGTCTGAGGGGGCGGCATCTCCACGTCCGGAACTCCGGGCCCCGTCCTCGTCCGGAACTCCCGGCACCGCCGCCGCCTCGTCCGGAACTCCGGGCACCGCCACCGCCTCGTCCGGAACTCCCGGCCCGCCACCGCCTCCGCCGGGGGCACCCCTCCTCCAGGGGGCGCGGATCGCCGCGGCCCGGGTGGCCGGCACCGCGCGCCTCCCCGGTGCCGGCCACCCACCGCCCGTACGCTGCGGGCCAGGAAGCGGAGCTGCCACGGAGGTGCCGGGATGACCGGTGTACTGACCGGCGCGCTGGAGATCGCCGCCTGGTGGGCCGCGCTGACCGCGCTGTGGCTGCTCCTCGTCGCCTCGCTGAGCCCGTTGGAGGCGGCGGTGGGCGCGGTCGCGGCACTGCCGGCCGCCGTCGCCGCCCGGGCCGCGCGCCGGGCGGTGGCCCGCCGGTGAGCGCGGCGGGCCCGTGCGCCATGGTCGCCCGTGCCGCCGGTGCCGTGGGCTCCGGCGCGCCCGTGGGCACCGCCGACGGGTGGCTGGCGGCCGCGCTGGTCCCGCTCGTGGCGCTCGGCCCGGTGCTGTGGCGCGTCGCGACCGGCGATCCGCTCCGCCGGCTGGTCGGCCTCAACCTCGCCGGTCTGCTGTGCTGCCTGTGCCTGCTGTTGGCGGCCCAGGGCTTCCGGCGGCCGTCGTATGTCGACGCGGCGCTAGTGCTGGCCGTTCTCGCGCCCGCCGGCACGCTGGTCTACGCACGCTTCCTGGACACCCTGCCGGGCTCGCGGTGGGTGCGCCGGACCGCCTGGCTGGGCGTGCCGGCCACCGTGCTGCCGCTGTGTGTGGCCGCAGGTCCCGGCCGGGCCGGCGGCAAACTCCTGCTGATCGGTGGCCTGCTGATGGCCGGTTCGCTGGTGACCAGCGTGGAGAGGGGTGGCCGGGAGTGGCGGACGCGCTGATCGTGGTGGCCCTGGTCCTGGTGGCGGCCGCCGCGACCGCGGCGGTGCTCAACCGGGACCCGCTGCGCCAGGTGCCCGTGCTCTCCTTCCTCGGGCTGACGCTGACGCTGCTGTTCCTCTTCGTCCAGGCCCCGGACGTGGCGCTGTCCCAGCTGGCCGTGGGCTCGGCGGTGACCCCGCTGATGATCCTGCTGGCGGTGCGGAAGGTCCGGCGGGCCGGCCGCGAGGACGGGCCGCGGGGCGCGGCGCCGCAGGACCCGTCGCCCGACGGGGACCGCGGCGGCCGGCGCCACCTCCGAGGGCCCGAGCGATGACCTCGCGCGGCCGGCTGTGGCTCTTCCTGGCCGGGGCGGCCGCCCTGGCGGCCCTACTGGCCCTCGCCTGCCTCCGACTGCCGCCCTTCGGCGGCCCGCACCATCCGTACGGCGAGAGCGCCGTGGCCGCGGCGCTGCGCCGGCACACCGCCAACGTCGTCTCCTTCGTCAACTTCGACCTGCGCGCCCTGGACACCCTCGGCGAGGAGACCATCCTGTTCGCCGCCGTGGTGGGCACCGTGGTGCTGCTGCGGCAGACCGCCGACGAGCACCGCGAGGAGCCGGAGCCGGCGCGCGTCCCGGCCGGGATCCGCTGGTTCGGCACGCTGATGCTGCCGGTGACGCTCCTCATCGGGCTGTATGTCATCGCGCACGGGCCGGTCAGCCCCGGCGGCGGCTTCCAGGGCGGGGTGGTCGCCGCCACCGCGCTGCACCTGCTCTACATCGCCGTCGACTACCGCGCGCTGGAGCGGATCCGGCCGGTCGGGCTGTACGAGGTCGGGGACGCGGCCGGGGAGGCCGCGTACGTGATCACCGGGCTGGCGGGGGTGCTGGCGGGCGCGGCCTTCCTCGCCAACGTGCTGCCGCCGGGCGAGTTCGGCACGGTGGCCTCCGGCGGCACGGTCGTCGTCCTCAACGCCGCCGTGGGCATGGAGGTCGGCTGCGCCGTGGTGGTGTTGCTGGCCCGGTTCCTGGACCAGGCGGTGGAGATCGAGGAGTCCTCGGACCCGGCGGAGAGGGATCGCGCATGACGGTGCTGCCGTACCTGGTCGCCTGCTGGATCTTCCTGGTCGGCTGCTACGGGCTGGTGACCAGCCGTGACCTCATCCACGCGGTGGGCTGTCTCGCCGTCACCCAGTCCTCGACCTATGTGCTGCTGCTCGCCGTCGGCTACCGGCGCGACGGCACCGCCCCGGTCTTCTCCGACGCCCCCACCGACGCCCCGGTGGTCGATCCGGTGGTCCAGGCGCTGGCCCTCACCGACATCGTGGTCGGCGCGACCGTCACCGCGCTGCTCCTCGCGCTGGTGATCCAGTTGCGGAAGCGGCACGGGACGGTGGACCCCGACTCCCTCTCCGAGCTCAAGGGCTGACGGAGGGCCGGGCCGATGGACTCCACGAGACTGCTGCCGCTGGTGGTCGCGGTGCCGCTGCTGGGGGCGGCCGTGCTGGTGGCGGCCGGCCGGCTGCTGCCGCGGACCGCCTCCGACGCCGTCGGCTGCGGCTTCGCGGCCACCACGGCCGTGCTGACGCTGCTCGCCGCCCGGCACCCGGGCGCCGAGTGGCTGGGCGGCTGGGGGCCGGGGTCGGGCGGAGTGGGCATCGTCCTCGTCGGCGACCCGATCGGGCTGGGGCTCGCGGCGCTGGTCTCCTTCCTCGTCACCGCCGTCCTGGTCTACTCCTGGCGGTACTTCGAGGAGCCGCCGCGCGGCCACGGCGGCTCGTTCCCCGCGCTGATCCTGCTCTTCCAGGCGGGCATGTGCGGCTTCGCCCTCACCGGGGACCTGTTCAACGCCTTCGTCTTCTTCGAGCTGATGGGGGTCGTCGCGTACGCGCTCACGGGCTACCGGGTCGAGGAGCCGCGGCCGCTCCAGGGTGCGCTCGCCTTCGGCCTGGTCAACTCGCTGGGCGCCTACTGCGCGCTGCTGGGCATCGTCCTGCTGTACGCGCGCACCGGGGAGCTCGGGCTGGCCCGGATCGGGCGGCGGCTGGACGCCGGCGCGGGTGGCGGCCCGGACGCGCTGGTGCTGACCGCCTTCGCGCTGGTGCTCTGCGGGCTGTTGGTGAAGGCCGCCGCCGTGCCCTTCCACTTCTGGCTCCCGGACGCGCACGCGGTGGCCCCGACACCGGTCTGCATGCTGCTGTCGGGGGTGATGGTGGAGCTCGGGGTGTACGGCGTGGGGCGGGTCTACTGGACCGTGTTCGCCGGCCCCGGCGGCGTCCCGCACCCCGCCTTCACCCGCACCCTGGTGACCATCGGCGTCGCGACCGCGTTGCTCGGTGCGGTCATGTGCTGGCTCCAGCGCCACCTCAAGCGGCTGCTGGCCTTCTCGACCGTGGCGCACACGGGGCTGTTCCTGGTCGGCCTGGGGGTGCTGAGCCGGGAGGGGACGGCCGGGGTGGCGCTGTACGTCCTCGGGCACGCCGGCGCCAAGGCCGCCCTGTTCGCCTGCGCCGGCATCCTGCTGGACCGCTACGCCTCGGTCGACGAGCACGAGCTCTACGGCCGGGCCCGCGAGCTGCCGCTCAGCGGCGGGCTGTTCCTCGTGGGCGGGCTGGCACTGGCCGGGCTGCCGCCCTTCGGCACGGGGCTGGGCAAGGCCGTGGCGGAGGAAGCGGCCGGGCACCTCGCCGGTTGGCTGCCCGCCGTCTTCGTCCTGGTGTCGGCCGTCACCGGCGGCGCGGTCCTCCGGGCCGGTCTGCGGGTGTTCGCGGGGGCCGGCCGGGAGCCGAGTGGCAGGCGGGAGGCCGGTGCGGGGCCGGGCGACGGGCGGCCGGCGGCGCCGGGTGCCGGCGACGGGGCGGAGGGCCCGGAGACCCGGGGCGAACACGAGCAGCCGGAGACCGGGGGCCGGCTGGGGCGCATCCCGGTCACCATGACGGCCGTGCCGTGCGCGCTGCTGGCCGGCTCGCTGGCGGTCGGCGTGATCCCGGCGCTGGCGGCCGGCGCGGGCCGGGAGGTGGTGCTGGGCGTACGTCAGGCCGCCGAACCGGCGCCCGTGCCGCCGCCCCACTGGTCGACCGTCGGTGTCCTGCTGGGCCTGGTCTCCGCCGGTCTGGCCGTCGCGCTCGCCGTGCTGGCGGTCTGCCGTCCGGTGACCACTCCCGGTGTCGCGGCCCGGCTGCTGACGCCGCTCCGGCGCCTCCAGTCCGGGCACATCGGCGACTACGTCGCCTGGCTGATCGCCGGGATCGTGCTGATCGCGGCGCTGGCCGGGCCCGGGCCGTGGTGAGGCCGCGGATGGCGCCCCGGGGCGGGGAGGCGGGCGGCGCGCCGCGCTCCCCGACGGCGGACGGTCAGCGGCGTCCGTCGGCGGTCCTCACGACGACTGCTCGCGGCCCAGCACCTTGTTGACGCGGGAGGAGACGCCCCAGGAGGTGACCCGCCACAGCGCCTCGGCGACGATGTCACGGCTCATCTTGCTGTCGCCGCGCTCGCGCTCCACGAAGGTGATGGGGACCTCGACGACGGTGAAGCCGGCCTTGATGGACCGCCAGGCGAGGTCGACCTGGAAGCAGTAGCCCTGCGAGGCGACGGCGTCCATGCCCAGCCCCTCCAGGGTCTCGCGGCGGAACGCCCGGAAGCCGCCGGTGACGTCCCGGACCGGCACGTCCAGCAGGAGCCGGGAGTAGGTGCTGCCGCCGCGGGAGAGGAACTCGCGGTGCTTGGGCCAGTTGACCACGCGGCCGCCGGGCACCCAGCGCGACCCCAGCACCAGGTCGGCGTTGCGCAGCGCGATGAGCAGCCGGGGCAGTTCCTCGGGCTGGTGTGAGCCGTCGGCGTCCATCTCGACCAGGACGCCGTAGTCGTGCTCGATGCCCCAGCGGAAGCCGGCGAGGTAGGCGGCGCCGAGGCCCTCCTTGCCCTTGCGGTGCAGGACGTGGACCTGCTTGTCCTCGGCCGCGAGCTCATCGGCGATCTTTCCGGTGCCGTCCGGGCTGTTGTCGTCGGCGACCAGGATGTCCGCCTCGGGCACCGCGGTCCGTACCCGTTCGACGATCGGCTTGATGTTCTCCGCCTCGTTGTAGGTCGGAATGATCACCAAGACCGTGCCGAGCGGACCGAATGTCCGCTGACCGCCGTCGTCGCTCACGTGTGCTGCCCCTTCATATCCGTACGTCCTCGACGGCTCAACATGATCGCAGCCGCGCAGGACAGAACGCCCACCATAGCGAGGACCCACTCGGGCTTCGCACCGACGCGGTCGGCGACGGTGATGTCGTCACGCAGGGGGATGCGCGCGGTGAGCACGTCCTGGGTGAATTCCGCCGTCCGCTGCTGGACGGTGCCGTCCGGGGCGACGACGGCGCTGATGCCGCTGGGGGCCGCGGTGACCACCGCGCGGCCGTGTTCGATGGCGCGCAGCTTGGACATGACCAGCTGCTGCTCGGGCTGGCCGCTGCGGCCGTAGGTGGCGTTGTTGGTCTGGATGACCAGCGCGCGGGCGCCGGCGTTGACGGTGTCCCGAACGATCTCGTCGTAGGCCACCTCGAAGCAGATCACATCGCCGAGCCGGGCCGGGCCGAGCTGGAGCACGCCGGAGTGGTCGCCGGGGTAGAAGTCGCGCGGGACCCGCTGCAGCCGGGAGATGACCTTGCTGAGCTGGGCGCGGAACGGCACGTACTCGCCGAACGGCACCGGGTGCTGCTTGGTGTACGAGGCGCCGGGACCGGTCTTCGGGTCCCAGACGATGCCCTGGTTGAAGACGTACCCCGGCTTGTCGGGGTGGTCGACGAGCGCGCCGACCAGCACCGGCACGCCGATGGCCTTGACCGCCTCGTCGATCCGGTCGTACGCCTCCCGGTACTGGAAGGGGTCCAGGTCGGAGGCGTTCTCCGGCCAGATCACCAGGTCCGGCCGGTCCGCGCGGCCGGCCTTGACGTCCTCGGCCAGCTTCAGGGTGGCCTCGACGTGGTTGTTGAGGATCTTCATCGGGCGCCCGAGGAAGTCCATGCCGGGCTGCTGGACGTTGCCCTGGACGACGGCGATGTCGACGGTGTCGTCGGCGTCGGTCGGGATCGGCACGGCGTACCCGGCCCCGGTGACGGCGGCGGCGAGCGCCACCGCTCCGGCGGCCGGCAGCGCGGTGCGCGCGGCCAGCCGGCCCCGCATCCGCCAGCAGACGAGGGCGGCGGCGGCCAGCAGGGTGCCGGTGAGGGCGACCGCGAAGGTGACCAGCGGGGCACCGCCCAGCGCGGCCAGCGGGGTGTAGGGCGAGCCGGTGTTGGCGAAGGCCAACCGGCCCCAGGGGAAGCCGCCGAACGGCGTGCGGTCACGCGCCCACTCCTGCGCCACCCACAGGCACGCCCCCCACAGCGGCCACGCGGGCAGCCGGGAGACGAGCGCCAGCCCGGCGCCCATCGCCACCAGGAAGAGCGACTCGATGAGGGAGAGGCCCACCACGGCGTCCCAGCCGACGACGTTCAGCCACTTCAGGAGCACCACGAAGAACGGCAGCCCGAAGGCGAAACCGGTCCAGGCCCCCTGTCGCGCGGTCCTGCCGCGGGTCAGCAGGGACAGCGCGGCCACGGCGAGCAGCGACAGCGGCCACAGCCCGTAGGGCGGGAAGGCGAGGCCCAGGGCCACGCCCGCGGCCGCGGCCAGGGCGCTGCGCCGCCACTCCCGGCGCCCCCAGCCGGCCAGTCGCTGCCGGCGGGTGGGCCGCGGCTCGTCGGCAGCCGCCACGGCGGGCGCCTGGGGCGCGCCGGAGGTGGCGGTGTCGGCGGTGGTCTCGGAACCCGATGGCACGGTCGCGGCCTTCCTGCAGGTCGTGCGGTGGTGAGGTGACCGTACAACGCGCGGCGAGTGATGTGTCCCCGGGGTGAGCAACGCGTGAGCACGGCTGAGGGTTCCGTGGCGCGCCCCTCGCGGGGCCGGTGCGCCCCGTGGGGGCCGCGCCGCGGGGGGCGGCACCGCGGCGGTCGGCGGACCTATCCGTGCTCAGGGTATCGGCGGGATGGGGGCCCGGCGCCCTTCGGGCCGACCTGGGACCCGCTGGCTGCGGGTCGACCGAGAGCCGTTGTCTACTGAACGTCCGGGCCCCTCCCGGGTCGCACCTGCCGACCCGGTGATCCCTTCCTCGCCCCCGTGCGCTGGACCTGGCTCCCTGTGGCGGCGTGCCGGCTCGGCACGCCGCCCATGGCCCAGCGGCGTTCGACGACTGCGTGAAGACTCTCCGGTCGGACGTCCCGTGGTGGACCCGGCCGAACCTACCGGCCGCCGACCACACCCTGTCAACAGCCGCACGACCTGCGCCGTTTCCCCAAATGAGCAGGTCAGTACGGACAGCCTCGGAGGCCGAAGACCGGCCGAGGGCCGATCGTTCGGCGGTACGGGGCGGGGTGGCGTCACTCGTTCGGTCGTGCGTACACCGTGCGCCCGGCGACCACGGTGCGCAGGCACTCCGGCAGCGGCGGGCCGCCGGGGGTGAGGTCCGGCAGTCCCGGGGTGCCGGAGCGCGGGTCGGTGGACCAGTCGGCGACACGGCTGTCGGGGACCTGGACGACCAGCTCGCCGGCGGCCCACACGGCGTAGTCGGCGGGGGCGCCGGGCACCAGCACCCCCGCGTCGTCGCGGCCCACGGCGCGCCAGCCGCCGCGGGTGTGCGCGGTGAAGGCCGCGCGGACCGAGATCCGGTGCTCGGGGGTGCGGTGGAAGGCGGCGGCGCGCACGGTGCCCCAGGGGTCGAGCGGGGTCACCGGGGCGTCCGAGCCCATCGCCAGCGGCACCCCGGCACGCAGCAGGGCGGCGTACGGGTTGAGGGTGCGGGCCCGGTCCACGCCGAGCCGCTCGGCGTACATCCCGTCCTCGCCGCCCCAGGCGGCGTCGAAGGCGGGCTGGACGGAGGCGGTGAGGCCGAGCTCCGCGAAGCCCGCGATGGTCTCCGGGGTGAGCATCTCGGCGTGCTCGATCCGGTGCCGGGCGGCGCGGATCCGGTCCAGGCCGACGGCCTCGGCGGCGGTCCGCACGCCCGCCACGACGGCGCTCACGGCGGCGTCGCCGATGGCGTGGAAGCCGGCCTGGAGCCCGGCCTCGGTGCAGGCGGCGACGTGCGCGGCCACGGCGTCGGCGTCGAGGTAGGCGGTGCCGGTGTGCGGGGCGTCGGCGTAGGGCTCGTGCAGGCAGGCGGTGTGCGAGCCCAGGGAGCCGTCCACGAAGAGGTCGCCGGCGGCTCCCACGGCGCCCAGCTCGCGCACCTTGGCCAGGCCGGCCGGGCCGGTGACGGCCTCGGCCCAGTAGCCGGTCACCCGGGGGCCGGGGGTCCGCGCGGCGAGCGCCAGCAGGCCGGTGAGGTCGTCCTCGCTGGAGATGGTGGGCCCCGCGCACTCGTGCAGGGTGCCGATGCCCAGTGCGGCCGCGCGGGAGAGCGTGGCGCGCTGCGCCTCCTCGCGCTGCGCGGTGCCGACGCTCGCGTGGGCGGCGGCGCGCACCGCGTGGTGGGCGTCCCTGGTCAGCGGCTCGTCCGGGTGGTAGCCGGGCAGCTCGGTGACGCCCGGCACCAGGTCGAGCAGGGCGCTGGTGACGACGGCGGAGTGCACGTCCGCCCGGGTCAGGTAGAGCGGTCGGCCGTCGGTGGCCGCGTCGAGCTCCGCGCGGGACGGCGGGCGCCGCTCCGGCCAGCGGGAGGCGTCCCAGCCGTGGCCCAGCAGCACCCGGTCGCCGGGGCGGGCCGCGGCGTGCGCCCGTACCCGCGCCAGCGCGTCGGTCAGCGAGTCGGCGTCCAGCAGGTCCAGCCCGGTGAGGGCGAGGCCGGTCGCGGTGGCGTGCACATGCGCGTCGGTGAAGGCCGGGGTGACCAGCGCCCCGTCCAGCCGGACGACCTCGTCCACGCCGTCGGCGAAGGAGTCGGCCGCGCCCTCGGACCCGACCCAGGCGATGGTGCCGCCCTCGACGACCATGGCGGTGGCGAACGGGTCGGCGGGGCTGTGCACCTCGCCGCCGCGCAGCAGGACGGTGCGGGGCCGGTCTTCGGGGGCAGTGCGCTCGGTCATGGGGTCCAGTCTCGTATGCGACTCACACGCGCGGCGGGCGGGCCTCGTAGGGGGTGGAGAGCACGACCGTGGTACGGGTGGAGACGCCGGACAGCGAGCGGATCCGGGTGAGCAGGTGCTCCAGCTCCAGCGGGGTGGCGACGCGCACCTTGAGGATGTAGTTCTCGTCGCCCGCCACGCTGTGGCACGCCTCGATCTCGGGGACGTCGGCGAGCCGGTCGGCGATGTCGTCGGGCGCGCTCGGGTCGAAGGGCTTCACCCCGATGAACGCGGTGAGGGGCAGACCGACGGCCTCGGGGTCGACCACGGCCGCGTATCCGCGGATGACGCCGCGCTGTTCCAGCCGGCGTACCCGCTGGTGCACCGCCGAGGTGGACAGGCCGGTGGCCTTGCCCAGGTCGGTGTAGCTCATCCGCCCGTCCTTGACGAGCAGTTCCACGATCTGTCTGTCCAACTCCTCCACAGCGGATCACCTTAGGGGGTCGAAGCGGGTGGGACACAACGGGAGTGCGTCTCGCTGAGGTCCGGGCAGGCCACGGGGGACGCGTGGGGCACGCGCGGTGCACGCGCGGGGGTGTGCGGCCGACGCGCCGCGCATCTGCACCGGGCATGTGACCAATGCCACATCACCTCCTCGGTGTCCCCCGGAGCGCCGCGATTACCCACGGCGCCGCGCGGGAAATGCTTGCTGTGGTCGAGGCCACGGCGCCTCACGGCCCATCTGAGGGGGAACGACACATGCCCAATCTTGAACGCCTCAACGAAGGCGGCCACGATACGCACGACCACGATGCGGACACCTACGAGACGTTGGAGATGTTCCGGGTGACCTGCCCGGACTGCGCGCGACCGATCGCGCTGCTGCCGGACGAGGACGTGCTGCCGGAGCACGCGCTGTGCCCCTCCCCGTGGAACCCGTTCGGCCTGACCGTGTGCCCCGGCACCGGGCGGGCGGCCGCGGACGCCGCGCCCGCGGACGAGGCCCTCGGCGTCCAGGAGCAGGACGCCGCGCTGCTGCTGACCCTGCCGGAGAGCCTGGACTGGCGGACCCAGCCCTTCTCGCACATCGGCGGCCCCGGCTCGCGCCCGATCCGGGTGCCGGGCATGCGGCGTCGCCAGCGCTGACCGGCGGCGCCGACGCCCGAGTCCGACTCCCACGGCTCGTCAGATCTCCAGGACTGCCTGCACCGGCAGGTGGTCGCTGGGGAACCGGCCGCCCGGCGAGAAGGTGTTGATCGCGGCGTAGCGGGTGCGCACCCCCGGCGAGGTGAGGATCCAGTCGATCCGCTCGCCGTCCGGGACCGGCGGCCGATAGCCGTGGAAGGTCCCGTACAGCCTGCCGCGCCGCTCGGCGGCGTCCCAGGAGTCCACCAGGGCACCGCCGTTCAGCATGGCCGCGTAGACCGGGTTGCCGTGCGCCGGCACGTTGAAGTCACCGGTGACCACGCGCGGCAGCGCGGGGTCGAGCTCCGCGAGCCGTCGTGTGATCAGCTCCGCGGACCGCTCGCGGGCCTGCTGGCCGCGGTGGTCCAGATGGGTGTTGAGGGCGTAGAAGCGGCGGCCGGTGCGCAGGTCGCGGAAGCGGATCCAGGTGACCATGCGGACCACCGCCCCGCCCCAGGTGTTGGATCCGATCACGTACGGGGTGTCCGAGAGCCAGAAGTGGTCGTACTCCTGGGGTTCCAGCCGCCGGGTGTCGTAGAAGACCGCCATGAACTCGTCCCGGCTGCCGCCCTGTCGCCCGGTGCCCAGCCAGGCGTACGGCGCGCCCAGGTCCGCGGCGATGTCGCGCAGCTGCCCGTAGAGCCCCTCCTGCGTGCCCAGCAGGTGCGGCCGCTCGCGACGCAGCAACTCCCGTGTCACCGGCCGCCGCTCGGCCCAGGTGTGCGGCGGCGTGTCGCTGGCGTAGCGGAGGTTGAAGGTCATCGTCCGCAGGGCGGGGACCTCGCCGGCGTCCGCGGCGACGGTGTCCGCGGCCGGGTCCGTGGCGCCGGCGGACGTGGCGCCGGCGGACGTGGTGACCGCCGCGGCACGCGGGGCGGGCGGGATCAGCGGTGCCGCCAGGGTGGCCGCCGCCACCGCGGAGAGGGTGGAGCGCCGACTCGGGGCGCGCCGTGCCGGGCGGACGCGGGCAGGCGTGTCGTCCCAGCCTTCGGAGCGGGATACGGGGCGGGATTCGGGGCGTCTCTCGGAGCGGGCTTCAGGGCCGTTCTCGGCCCGGTCCTCGGGCGTCGCTGGCATGGCGTCTCCTGGGAGTCCGGTGTTTCCGGGTGCGGCCAGTGCCAGGGGAGGCTTTCAGACGCGGGGGCGCGGCGGTAGGGGGCCGCGCGCCGGGGGGGGGCCGGTGCGGCGGGCCGGGGGGGCCGATGCCGCGGGCCGGGGGGAGCGATGCCGCGGGTCTCGGTCGCGGGGCACGGCGGGAGCACGTTCCACCGCGACCGCTCGACCGCTCGGGCGCGCCGCCGGGGCGGCGCGCCCGGCCGGGTTCAGCGGCGGGACTCGGGGCCCGCGAGGTGGCGGGCTATGACCACGCGCTGGATCTGGTTGGTGCCCTCCACGATCTGGAGGACCTTGGCCTCGCGCATGAAGCGCTCGACGGGGAAGTCGGCGGTGTAGCCGTAGCCGCCGAGCAGTTGGACCGCGTCGGTGGTCACGCGCATGACGGCGTCGGTGCAGAAGAGCTTGGCCATGGCCGCCTGCTGCGAGAAGGCCAGCCCGGCGTCGCGACGGCGGGCGGCGGCCAGGTACAGGGCGCGTCCGGCCTCGATCTGGGTGGCCATGTCGGCGAGCATGAAGCGCAGGCCCTGGAAGTCGGAGATGGGCCGGTTGAACTGCCGGCGCTCGGCCGTGTACCGGATCGCCTCGTCCAGCGCGGCCTGGGCCACGCCGATCGCACACGCGGCGATGCCGAGCCGGCCGGCGTCGAGCGCGCCCAGCGCGATGGAGAAGCCCTGCCCCTCCTCGCCCAGCCGGCGGTCGTCGGCGACGCGCACGTCGTCGAAGTGCAGCTGTGCGGTGGGCGAGCCGTTCATGCCCATCTTCCGCTCGGGGGCGGCCGCGGACAGGCCGGGGGCGTCGCCGGGCACCAGGAAGGCCGAGATGCCCTTCGGGCCCTCCTGGCCGGTGCGGGCGAGGACGGTGTAGAAGTCGGCGATGCCTCCGTGGGTGATCCACGCCTTGGTGCCGTTGAGGGTCCAGCCGGCGCCTTCGCCCTCATCGCGCACCGCGCGGGTGCGCAGCGAGGCGGCGTCGGACCCGGAGGCCGGCTCGGAGAGGCAGTAGGCACCCAGCAGGCCGCCGCCGAGCATGGCCGGCAGGTGCTCGGCGCGCTGCTCCTTGGTGCCGTAGGTGGCGAGGGCGTGGCAGGCGAGGGTGTGCACGCTGACGCCGAGGCCGACGGTGAGCCGGGCGGCGGCGAGCTCCTCGAGGACCTGGAGGTAGACCTCGTACGGCTGGTCTCCGCCGCCGAACTCCTCCGGGTAGGGCAGTCCGAGCAGGCCGGACTCGGAGAGCAGGGTGAACAGCTCGCGCGGGAAGTGCCCGGCGGCCTCCTCCTCGGCGGCGTGCGGCCGGATCTCCCGCGCGGCGAGCTCGCGCACGAGCGCGATCAGGTCACGGGCTTCCTCGGTGGGCAGCTGGCGTTCCACCGGCTGGGGGCCGTGCTCGGTCATGGCGGCGCTCTCCTCCCTGTCGGGCGCTGCGGCGGCGCGGGGCCAGGGGTTGGGCGACCGCCGCCGGTCTGAATGCCGCAGCCGGCCCTCGCCCACCGGGTTGCGGCGGCGATGACCTGCGGCTGTAGCGGTTGGAGTATGCCCGATCGAGGACCGTCCGTCACTGGTCGGTCGATCTTTCAACTATTGACCTCTGTCGGGGCTTGACCACGGTGGGTTCACGCCATGGCGACGGCCGGCGCCGGCCGGGCCGGACGATGCCGACGATCCGGCCTCATGCGCCCGCTCCCCGGCCCCGGACGCACCCGGCCTGCGGTCGCCGCGGGCCGGGGGTCGTGCGAGCCTGAGAGCGTCCCGGATGCCGGACGCGGAGGTTCCGCAACCGTGCCGTGGAGGGTTCGCACGCGTGCCGTGGCGAACAGCGTCTTCATCGCGCTGCTCGTGTACATCGGGCTGATCGTCGTGGTCGACCAGGTCGCGCCGCGCGATGTCCGGATGGACATGTACGCGGCCGTCGCCCCGATCGTGGCCGCCGCGCTGTGCACCTACCGCCAGGCGGTCCTCATCGCCGCGGTCGACTTCCTCGCCATGGCCACGCTGCACGGCGCGGAGCCCGACGACCCGCAGCCGTTCAACACGATCGCCACCGTCTTCGGCAACCTGCTGCTGGCGGGGGCGGCCATCACCCTGGCACGGCTGCTCTACGACCGGGAGAAGCTGCTGACGCGGCTGCGCGTCACCGGGGAGGCGGCGCAGCGCGCTCTGCTGCGCCAGCTCCCGTTGCGCAGCCGCGGCGTGGTCGTGGACGGGCTCTACGTCTCCTCGCAGCGGGACGCGCTGGTCGGCGGGGACATCTACGAGGTGCTGGAGACCCCGTACGGGACCCGGGTGCTGATCGGCGACGTCCAGGGCAAGGGGCTGCGCACGCTCGGCGCGGGCGCCGCGGTGCTCACCGCCTTCCGCGAGGCCGCCTTCTACCGACCCAGCCTGGAGAGCGCGGTGGACGCCATGGAGTCGGGCCTGTGGCGTTACGCGCGGTCGGCGGCGGACGAGTCGGAGGGGGCCGACGAGCGGTTCGTGACGGCCCTGGTGTTCGGGGTCGAGGAGGACACCTGGGTGCCCGACGGGACGAGCGTGCCCATCGTCTTCGTCGACTGCGGCCATGTGGCGCCGCTGCTCATCCACGGCGACGGCAGGATCACCGAGCTGGCGCCGCCGGACGAGGCGGGGCTGCCGCTGGGCCTCGGCCAGCTGGTGGAGCGGCCCCGCGCGGTGCAGCGCGTCGCCGTCCCCGCCGAGGCACGGGTCTTCGCCTGCACCGACGGGGTGACCGAGGCGCGCGGCGCGGACGGCGCGTTCTATCCGCTCGCGGACCGCCTCAGCGGCTGGGCCGAGCTGCCCACCTCGGAGCTGCTGGCCCGGCTGCGGGAGGACCTCGACGCCCATACGGGGGGCCGGCTCCAGGACGACGCGGCCGCGCTGATCATGGAACGCGCGGCCGCGGACGCCGCGCCGGACGGCGGCCGCCCCGTCAGCGGTTGAAGAGCTCGAACGCGACGGCCGGGCGGCCACCGAAGCGGGCGGCGGCGGCCGACATGGCGCCCTCCAGGAAGGTGCGGCAGTAGCGCTCCGGGTCCTCGTCGGTGAGCGCCTGGATATAGCTGCGGTGGGCCAGCAGCGAGTCGACGGCGCGCTCGACCCCGTCGGTCGCGTCCACCGCGTGCGTGGGGTGCGGGGAGCCGGCGACGGCCACATGGCGCACGCCGTTCCAGGGCTCCAGGCTCCGCTCGGTCAGCAGCTCGGGGAAGATCCAGCGGTTGCCGGCGTCGCCGGCCGCGTCCAACACCGCCCGGCCGACCGCGCGGTGGTCCGGGGTGTTCCACGCCTGCCCCGGTCCGCTGCCCCAGGTGTCGCGGTGGTTGAGGGTGATCACCAGCTCGGGGCGGTGGCGCCGGATCGCCGCGGCGAACTCGGCGCGCAGCGCCGTGCCGTACTCGATCACGCCGTCCCGGTGGTCCAGGAACTCCACCACCGAGACCCCCACCGCCGCGGCGCTCGCCCGCTGCTCGGCCTCGCGCAGCGGGCCGGCCACCGCCGGGGCCATGCCGTCGATCCCGGCCTCGCCGCGCGTGGCCAGCAGGTAGACCACCTCACGCCCCTGGTCGATCCAGGTGGCGATCGCCGCGGAGGCGCCGTACTCCAGGTCGTCGGGGTGGGCGACGATCGCCAGGGCGCGCTGCCAGTCGGTGGGCATGGGGGCGAGCTGGTCCAGCTGATGGGTGGTCATCGGGGCTTCTCCTCGGGACGGTTACGGGCAGCGTAGGCGGCTCGGCGCCGCGACCGGCCGCAGGGTCCACCCGGTGATCGTCTTGATGCCCCGTCAGCGGAACGAGGCCGATGGGAGGGCCGCCTCGCCCACGAGCCGCCGCCCGCGCGGCGGGGCGCCGGGTCGTGCCGCCCGTCACGCCCCGACGGCACGACTCCCGCCGTCACGCCCCGCCGGCCCCGCGCGCGGCACGACTGTCCGCCGTCACGCCCCGCCGGCACGACTGTCCGCCGCCCGGACCTACCGGGCCTCGAAGTGGCTCGGGCGGCCGTGGCGCAGCACCAGGCGTCCCAGCCGTTCCGCGTCCACCCGGCGCATCAGCCGCCAGCCGCCGTCTGCGCTCCGCAGCGCCGCCGAGTGCCAGGGCGTGGCCCAGACGTCGTCCGCGTCCAGCAGCCGGATGCCGAACTTCGCCGCGCCGGAGCGCTGCGGATGGACGGAGAGCCGCACCGAGCGCGGATGGTGGTCCGCGATCAGGTCGCACCAGGCGCGGCTGCGGCGCAGGACGCCGTAGGCGCGGTCCCGATGGGCGCGTCGCAGCGCGGAGCGGGGGCCGGGGAAGGCGACGGCCCGGGCGTCCTCGGCCAACGAGCGGGCGATGCCCCGGTACAGCCGCAGCGTGTCCGCGTCGGCACGGGCCTGGGCCCACAGGCTCTCCGTGCTGGGCGCGTACACGGCGTCCACCAGGGCCCGCTTGCCGGCGTAGGGCAGATCGCCGTAGACCTCCCGCAGGTCGAAGGTGGTCAGACGGGTGAGCCGCTCGCGCCGCACGATGGCGCGGAGCTCCTCCACATAGGCGTCGATGTGCGCGTCGGAAACGCCGATGAGGTCGCCGAAGACATGGCCTTCGGCACAGATGACCAGTCGGGCGCCGGGCGGGTACACCTCGGCGACCCGCGCGCACAGCCGGTCCAGGAAGCGGAGCGAGAGCCTTTCGCTCTCGTCGGGGAGCGGCCCGAGCACCTTGGCGGGATTGGTCGACTTGCAGGGGAAGCCGGGCAGGGTGAAGACGATCGGCTCCCCCGCGCGGACGAACTGCTCGATCTGGAAGAGCTGTTCGGGGTGGTCGGGCGCCTCGGCGGGGTCCGCGGCGCGACGGTAGGGCAGCAGCACGGCCAGGACCCGGGCGCTGATGCTGGCGGTGGCGCGCGACGCGCGGGAATCGATCATCGGCGTATGGGTGCGACACCGGAAGGGGTGACGAGGGGCCGGCCGCCGAGGCGCGGGGAGGGTGCGCGTCTGCAAACGCGGCCGGAGGGGGCGGACGGAGCAGGCAGGGACACGCCGGACATCTCCTCTGGTCGTGGGTCACCCAGGAAGTCGTACGGCGGGGCGTTCGGGTTCCGCGCGGATCACGCGCCCGGCCGCGCGTACGCCGCCCCGGGCGCGGACCGGCCGGTCGGCGAACACGGCGCCCCCGACGTGGGTTTGCCGCCGTCAGGGTCCGCTATCTCCAGGAAGTCGGCCGCGAGGGGCCGTTGGTTCCCCGGCGTGAACAGGAGAAACCTCACGTGTCACGGGGCTACCGGATGTCGGTCGGAAGGGTCCGCCAGCGTGTCACGATGGCGCCTTCCCCTTGTTCGCTGTCTGCGCTCTGGAGCGGCGATGACTTCACGTCAGCACAGCCCTGCCCTCGTCCTGTCCGGCTTCCTCCTCCTGCTCGCCGCGATGTTCGGCGTCGCGTACGCCGCGGGCGCGGCCGCCGGCCCGGTAGCCCCCGGCATGCACCGTGGCGGCGGCGGTGGCGACTCCGGAGGGTCGGGCGGCGGCATGGGCGACATGCACGGCATGAGCCGGCCCGAGACGGGCGTCTACGCGCCGGGCACGACCCGATGAGCGCCCCGGCCGCCTCCGCCGACACGCTCACCACCGAGCTGGTCGTCGGTGGAATGACCTGCGCGGCGTGCGTGGCGCGGGTGGAGAAGAAGCTGGGCCGGGTCGAGGGCGTGAGCGCCACCGTCAACCTCGCCACCGGGCGGGCCCGGGTCAGCCACCCCGCCGAGGTCACCGTCGAGGAGCTGGTGGCGGTGGTGGAGGGCGCCGGCTACACCGCCGAACTCCCACCCCAGCCGCGGTCGCGGGACGACTCCGACGCGACCGGGGGCCCGGACGCCGAGGAGACCGAGAGGACCGCGGACCGGTTCCGGCTGCTGATCACCACCCTGCTGTCGGTCCCGGTGCTGGTCCTGTCCATGGTCCCGGCGCTGCAGTTCCGCAACTGGCAGTGGCTGTGCTTCGTGCTCGCCGCGCCGGTCGCGGTCTGGAGCGCCTGGCCGTTCCATGAGCGGGCGCTGCGCGGCGTCAAGCACGGCGGCGCGACCATGGACACCCTGGTCTCGCTGGGCGTGATCGCCTCCTTCGCCTGGTCCACGTACGCGCTGTTCTTCGGCGGGGCCGGCGAGCCGGGGATGAGCATGCCGTTCACCCTGCTGCCGACCGCCTCCGGCGAGACCGCGCACGTCTATTTGGAAGCCGCCGTCGCCGTCACCCTGTTCGTGCTCACCGGGCGCCGGCTGGAGGCGCGCGCCCGGCGCGGCACCGGCTCCGCGCTGCGCGCCCTGGCCTCGCTGGCCGTGAAGGACGTGCTGGTGCGCGACGCGCGCGGCGCCGAGCAGCGGGTGCCGATCGAGCGGCTGCGGGTCGGCGACCTGTTCGTGGTGCGGCCCGGCGAGCGGGTGGCCACCGACGGCGTGGTCACCGAGGGCAGCTCTGCGCTGGATCTCTCGCTGGTCACCGGCGAGAGCGCGCCGGTCGAGGTGGGTCCGGGCTCCGCGGTGGTCGGTGGCGCGGTCAACTCCGGCGGACTGCTGGAGGTGCGGGCCGAGGCGGTCGGCGCCGACACCCAGCTGGCCCGTATCGCCCAGTTGGTCTCCGACGCCCAGGCGGGCAAGGCGCGGGTGCAGCGGCTCGCGGACGCGGTCGCCGAGGTCTTCGTGCCGGCCGTGCTGGCCATCGCCGTCACGGTGCTCGGCTTCTGGCTGGGCGCCGGTGTCGACCCGCAGGCTGCGATCACCGCGGCGGTGGCCGTGCTGGTCGTCGCCTGCCCCTGCGCCCTCGGTCTGGCCACCCCCACCGCGCTGCTGGCCGCCACCGGCCGCGGCGCCCAGCTCGGCATCCTGGTCAGCGGCCCGCAGGCGCTGGAGGGCCTGCGCCGCGTGGACACCGTGGTGTTGGACAAGACCGGCACGCTGACGGTCGGCGTCATGGACGTGGTCGAGCTGACCGCCCGCGCCGACGGGCTCGGCGCCGAGGAGGCGCTGCGGCTGGCCGGCGCGGTCGAGCAGGGTTCGGAGCACCCGGTCGGCAGGGCCGTGGTCGCCCACGCCCGGCGCGGCGCCCCCGACACCGCGCTCCCCGCCGTCACCGACTTCGCGGCCACCGCCGGCCTCGGCGTCAGCGGTCGTGTCGACGGGCGCCGGATCGAGGTCCTCCGCCCGGACGCGGCGCCCTCCTCGCCGGCCGCTACGGAGGAGAAGTCCACCGCCGCGGCGGGTGCGCCGGAGGCGGCCGAGGCCGCCGCGCTCCCCGCCGAACTCGCCGCGGCGGTCCGCGCGGCCGAGGAGGCCGGGCAGACGGCGGTGCTGCTGCGGGTCGACGGCGTGCCGGAGGCGGTGATCGCCCTGGGCGACACGCTGCGCTCCGGGAGCTACCGCGCGGTCGACCACCTCAAGCGACTCGGGCTGCGCCCGGTGCTCGCCACCGGGGACAGCGAACCCGCGGCCCGCGCGGTCGCCGAGAAGCTGGGCATCGAGGAGGTGCACGCCCGCATCACGCCGGAGGGCAAGGCCGAGCTGGTCAGCGGCCTGCGCGAGCGCGGGCACCGGGTCGCGTTCATCGGCGACGGCGTCAACGACGCGGCCGCGCTCGCCGGCGCCGACCTCGGCATCGCCATGGGCAGCGGCACCGACGCGGCGATCGGAGCCGCCGATGTGACGCTCGTCCGCGAGGACATGGCCGCGGTGGCGGACGCGGTGCGGCTGGCACGCCGCACGCTGGGCACCATCCGGGCCAACCTCGTCTGGGCCTTCACCTACAACGTGCTGACCGTCCCGCTGGCCGCCGTCGGCTGGCTCAATCCGATGGTCGCCTCCGCCGCGATGTCCGCCAGCTCGGTCATCGTGGTCTGCAACAGCCTCCGGCTGCGCAACTGGCAGCCGTCCCCCGCCGCCCGTCCGGCGGGCGGCCGCCCGCGCCGCCCGCGCGTGAGCACCGAAGCCGTCTGGGAGCGATGACCGCAGTGAAGTTCGACCTCTCCTCCGTGCGCACCGCGCTGGCCCCGGTGGCCGCCTTCGCCGTGGCGCTGGGCGGGCTCACCGCCTGGACCGCCGCGGGCGCCGCGGGCACCCCCGCCGAGCTGTCGGTGACCCGGGCCCGGATGCTGCTCCCGTCCAACCCGGACATCACGGCGGCCTTCTTCGACATCCGCAACGAGGGCGGAGCCGACGACGAGCTGGTGCGCATCACCTCGCCCGCCACCGACGGCCGGATCATGCTCAGCCGCAACATCGACCGCAACGGCGTGGGCACCATGCGGATGGTGGAGTCGACGACCGTGCCGGCCGACGACACACTGCGCATGTCGACCTCCAGCGTCGATGTCATGGTGGACGACCCGCCGCCGCTGCGCGCCGGCGACCGGATGCCGTTCACCCTGCACTTCCGGGACAGCGACCCGATCCGCGTGGAGGCGTTGGTCGTCCCCGCGGGTCGGCTCTGACCCCGGCCCACGGGCCGGTGGCGGGCCGACCGCGGGCGCGCGGTGGACCGTGCGCGCCGCGATCGGCCGCACGGCCGGCCGGGGGTGGGCGGATACGGGGACGGGCCGGTGGGCGCGCGGTCGCGCGTGCCCACCGGCCCGTCGTGTGTGCGTCAGCGGGAGCCGGCCAGCGCGGGCTGTCGCCGCCGCGCGGCCGCCCGGGGACGAGCGGCCGGCTGGGCGGGCGCGGGCACCGCGCCGACCGGGGTCACCCCGGTGCCGGCGCCGGATGCCCCGACGACGTCCGGGCATGCGGAGTCGGAGGTGTCCGCGGCCTCCCGCTCGGCGGCGGTCAGCTGCTGCACCAGCGCCTCGCGGGCGCGGGCCACTCGGGAGCGCACGGTGCCGACGGGGCAGCCGGCGACGTCGGCGGCCTCGGCGTAGGGCAGACCCAGCAGCTGGGTGAGGACGAACGCCTCCCGGCGCTCGTACGGCAGCAGGGCCAGCAGCTGGGAGAGCGCCACTCCCTCGTCGAAGCCGAAGTCCGGCAGGGCGCGGCACTGCGTGCGCTCCGCGGCGGCCTGCCAGTCGTCGGTGTCCGAGAGTCGGGGCCGGGCCGCGTTGCGGCGCAGCCGGTCGACGACCGCGCGGCGCGCGATGGACAGCAGCCAGGTGCGCGCCGAGGAGCGCGCCTCGAAGCGGGGCAGTCCGCTCAGCGCCCGCAGATAGGTCTCCTGGACCAGGTCGTCGGCGGACTGCGGGTCGTCGCTGAGTCGCGAGACATACCGCCACACGTCGCCGCGGGTGGAGCGGATGAACCGGTCCACGGCCTCGGCGTCGCCCCCGCGCGCCGCCAGCGCGCAGGCGGTCAGCGCCTCGTCGTCACGCTCGCGGTCACGCACGGGCTGCTCCGTTCGGGATGGTGACGCACGAGGTGGACGGGGAGAACGGCGTTCGAGGAACGCGACGAGCGAAGGGACGAGAGACGATATGAGCGTGGACTGCACAGATTTTCGTACCGCCATCTCCGCTCGCGTCGACGGTGAGGCGCTGCCGCCGGAGGTACCGGATGCGGTCCTCGACGCGCATCTGGCGAGATGCCCGCGGTGCCGCGAGTGGGCCCGTCGGGTGTGGCGGCTGCGGCAGCTGACGGCCCGGGTGGCCGGCTGCTGAGACCGTCTCCGGCGAGCGGCGCGCTCCCGTGGAGCGGGCCGCCGAGCGGCGCTCCGACGTGGCGGGAGCGGGCGCGCCGGAGGTAGGCGCGTCGTGGTCCGGCACGAGGTCCGGCACACCGAAGGCCGGTGCGCCGAGGGTCGCATGCCATGACGGCATCGCCCGGTTGAGGACAGGTGTCATCGCCTGTGGTCCTTCCAGGAATCCGAACATATGCCGCAAACCCCTCGTCGAGGGGGAGGCGGCGGTGGTCCGGTGACGTGATCGGTGGCTCGTGGCGCGCCGTCAGCCGACGGCGGCCACCGCCGGTGGACCACGGGTGGCGATGACATGGACGAGCAGCAGGTGGCGCAGTCGCTCCGGGGCCGCGTGACGCGCCGCCCGGACCCGGTGCGGCACGGCCACCGGGCGGACGCCCGGGAGGAAGCGGCGCAGCAGCGGGTCGACGATGCGCACGGCCAGCGTGCGGCCGAGCCGGAAGGCGGCCTGCTCGCCGCCGGACAGCCAGGCCCCGCAGACCAGGGCGACCAGGACGTGCGCCGACCACATGCCCACGGCGTTGTACCCACCGTGGGACATCGAGTGGCCGGCCATGGCCGCGTGGCCCGCCTGCTGGCCGGCGGCGGCGACCAGGTCGCCGCAGACCAGGTCCGAGGGGGACAACCCGGCCTCGGACAGCGGGGTGTGACCCGCCGTCGGATCCGGCCGCGGGGCGGTGTTCTGGGCGTAGGTGAAGAGGTTGTGCAGCGCCAACTGCGCGCCGACGGTCGCAGCCGTGATCACCAGCGGCCCGCGCTCGCGGCCCGCGATGCCCCAGGCCGCGACCCCGGTGGCCAGCAGCGAACCGGCCACCGCCCACAGCGGGATGTCGGAGCCCGACATGACCGCGTGCCCCAGGGCAGCGAGCAGCACACAGACCGCTGCGAACACCGCGGCTCGCAGCGCCCGCAGTACGTGCCCGACATGCCGCGCTTCCATGACGCCCTCATCGTTGCACCCGCGTCCGGCGGCGTGACGCCGGGGGCCTGATGACACGCCATTGCGGACAAGGCTCCGCCCCGTACCTCGGCCCTGTGGTACGGGGCGGTGAGGGGCCGCCGGCTCGGGGGGACGTTCCGGCGGTCCGCTCTGCTCGCGGTCTGGCTGGCGCCATGGCTGGCGTATGGCGCCAGTGAAGCGCGATACGGCGCCGAGCGGAAGGGTGCGCGCGGCACCGCGTCGGATGTTCCGCGCGCACCCCGGGTGAAACCGCCGCCGACGGGACGTCTTCGCACCGTTGCGGGCGGCCCGCCCGGCGAGGGAGGGTGGACCGCACGGACCGGACGGCGGAAGAGCGGACGATGAACGCGGAGTCATGCCCGAGGTCGCAAGTCCCCGTGGCCAACCCCTGGCTGGCGATGGCGCCGGACACGGATCCGGCGGAGCGTTCCCGCGCGGTGCGCCGCGCCCATGAGACGTTCCTGACCGAGGGCGCCGTCGACCCCGCCGTACGGCAGGTGGTGGCGGCCTCCTGGCGGCGCTCCGCGGCGGCGCTGGTGGTCCCCGAGTCGATGGCCCCGATCGAGCTGGGCGACGCGGAGCTGGAGGCGTACCGCGCCGAGCATCCGCTGGCCCGGGTGATGCCCCTGTTCCGGGAGTTGTTGGGGAGCATCGCCCATGACGGCGCCCATCTGCTGGCGGTCTCCGACGAACGCGGCCGGTTGCTGTGGGTGGAGGGGCACCGGGGCGTCCGGGACCGCGCGGAGGGCATGAACTTCGTGGCCGGGGCCCGGTGGGACGAGCGGCACGCGGGCACCAACGCGCCGGGCACCTCGCTGGCGCTGGACCACGCGGTGCAGATCTTCGCCTCCGAGCACTACAACCGCCGGGTGCAGCACTGGAGCTGCGCCGCGGCCCCGGTGCACGACCCGCACACCGGCCGGCTGTTGGGCGCGGTCGACCTCACCGGGGGCGACCACCTGGCGTCCCCGCACAGCCTGGCCCTGGTGCGCGCCACCGCCCGCGCGGCGGAGGCGCAGCTGATGGCCCTGACGCCGCGGGCCAGTGGGCCGCGGACCACCCTGACCGCCCTGGGACGTGACGAGGCGCTGCTGACCGGCGACGGCTTACGGCTGCGGCTCGGCCGTCGGCACAGCGAGATCATGGTGCTGCTGGCCGGCCATCCCGAGGGGCTCACCGGCGACCGGCTGACGGTCGAGCTGTACGGCGAGCGGGCGGACCGGCGCTCCCCCGTCACCCTCCGCGCGGAGCTGTCGCGGCTGCGCCGCCTGGTGGGGCCGCTGCTCGCCTCGCGCCCGTACCGGCTGTGCGCGCCCATGGCGGCCGATATGACGGTCGCCGCGGAGCAGTTGGCGGCGGGCGACGTCTACGGCGCGCTGCGCACCTATCGGGGTCCGCTGCTGCCTCTGTCGGAGGCGCCGGGCGTGCGCCGCATGCGGCGGCTGCTGGAGGACCGGCTGCGGCGCGCGGTGCTCGCCGGCGGGGACGCCGAGTTGCTCTGTCGGTGGGTGGAGTCGCCGTGGGGGGAGGACGACCTGGAGGTCCACGAGGTGCTGCTGACGGCCCTCCCGGCGCGCGCCCCGGCCCGCGCCGCCCTCGTCCCCCACACCGAGCGGCTGCGGGCCGCCTACGGCCTGGGCGCGGCACCGCGCGGGGGCGACGCAACGTCCGCGCAACGTCGTCGCGGCTAGCCTCCCGCGCACCGCCCGCCCGCGCGTGCGCGCGAGGGCGGGGACACCGATGGAGGAGGCCCCCGTGACGCGTTACGCAAACCCGGGTTCGGAAGGTTCGCCCGTCCGCTTCAAGCCCCGCTACGACCACTGGATCGGCGGCGAGTACGTGCCGCCGAAGCAGGGCCGCTACTTCGAGAACACGACGCCGGTCACCGGGCAGCCCTTCACGGAGATCGCGCGAGGCACCGCGGAGGACGTGGAGCGGGCGCTGGACGCGGCCCACGCGGCCGCGCCCGCCTGGGGACGCACCTCGCCGGCCGAGCGCGCCACCGTCCTGAACAGGATCGCCGACCGGATGGAGGCGAACCTCGAAGCGCTGGCGGTCGCCGAGACCTGGGAGAACGGCAAGCCGGTGCGTGAGTGCCTGGCGGCCGACCTGCCGCTGGCCATCGACCACTACCGCTACTTCGCGGGGGCGATCCGCGCCCAGGAGGGCGGCCTGTCACAGCTCGACGACGACACCGTGGCATACCACTTCCACGAGCCGCTGGGGGTCGTCGCCCAGATCATCCCGTGGAACTTCCCGCTGCTGATGGCCGCCTGGAAGCTGGCGCCGGCGCTGGCCGCGGGCAACGCCGTGGTGATCAAGCCCGCCGAACAGACCCCGGCCTCGATCCACGTGTGGATGGAGCTGATCGCCGACCTGCTGCCGCCGGGCGTGGTCAACATCGTCAACGGCTTCGGCGTGGAGGCCGGCAAGCCGCTGGCGTCCAGCCCGCGCGTGGCGAAGATCGCCTTTACCGGGGAGACCACCACCGGCCGGCTGATCATGCAGTACGCGAGTGAGAACCTGAAGCCGGTGACGCTGGAGCTCGGCGGCAAGAGCCCCAATATCTTCTTCGACGACGTCTCGGCCGCCGACGACGACTTCCTGGACAAGGCGCTGGAGGGCTTCGCCATGTTCGCCCTCAACCAGGGCGAGGTGTGCACCTGTCCGTCCCGCGCGCTGGTGCAGGCCGGCCACTACCGCGACTTCATGGACGCGGCGGTGGCCCGCACCGAGCGGATCGTCCAGGGGCACCCGCTGGACACCGCGACCATGCTCGGCGCGCAGGCGTCCAACGACCAGTTGGAGAAGATCCTCTCCTATCTGGACATCGGCCGTCAGGAGGGCGCACGGGTCCTCACCGGCGGCGCCCGCGCGGAGCTGGACGGCGAGCTGGCGGGCGGCTACTACGTCCAGCCCACGGTCTTCGAGGGCGACAACGGCATGCGGGTGTTCCAGGAGGAGATCTTCGGTCCGGTGGTGGCGGTGACCTCCTTCGCCGACTTCGACGAGGCCGTCACGATCGCCAACGACACGCTGTACGGGCTGGGCGCGGGCGTGTGGACCCGCGACGGCAACACCGCGTACCGCGCGGGCCGCGCCATCCAGGCGGGCCGGGTGTGGACCAACTGCTACCACGACTACGCCGCGCACGCCGCCTTCGGCGGCTACAAGCAGTCCGGGATCGGCCGCGAGACCCACAAGATGATGCTGGACCACTACCAGCAGACGAAGAACCTGCTGGTCAGCTACTCCCCCAAGAAGCTCGGCCTGTTCTGATGGGTGCGCTGGAGCGACCGTCAGCCGACGACGGGGTGGAGCGGGTCGCGCTCACCGACGCCGCCGCGCGGCTGCTGCGACGGCTGAGCGACGCGCACGGCCCGCTGATGTTCCACCAGTCGGGCGGCTGCTGCGACGGCTCCTCGCCCATGTGCTACCCGCGCGGCGAGTTCCGCACCGGCGGCTCCGACGTGCTGCTCGGGTCGCTGACGGTGCGGGGCGTGCCGGAGCCGATCGGCTTCTGGATGGCCGCCGACCAGTTCGCGCGGTGGCGGCACACCCATCTGACGGTCGACGTGGTGCCGGGCCGGGGCAGCGGGTTCTCGCTGGAGGCGCCGGAAGGGGTGCGCTTCCTGATCCGCTCCCGGCTGCTGGCGGACGCCGACCCGGGCGCGGGCGGTACCGGCCCCGCGGACCGGACTCCCCGGCCCGGCCCGGCGGGCTAGCTCGCGTCCGCCAGCACCAGGGTGTGCAGCCGCTCGGGCGGCCCGGGGCGGGCGTAGTACCAGCCCTGGGCCGTGTCGCAGCCCAGCAGCCGCAGATGCTCGGCCTGCACCCCGGTCTCCACACCCTCGACCGTGACGGCGAGGTCGAGGGTGTGGGCCAGGGAGACGATGCCCTCGACGATCTTCACATCGACCGGGTCGGCGGGCGCGTGCTGCATGCCGCGCGTGAAGGAACGATCCAGCTTGAGGGTGCTGACGGGCAGCCGGCGCAGGTAGGACAGGTTGGAGTAGCCGGTGCCGAAGTCGTCCAGGGCGATGTCCACGCCCAGGTCGGCGAGCTCGCGCAGCGGCCGCAGCGCGTCCTCGTCCGCTCCGATCAGGTCGTTCTCGGTGACCTCCAGGCACAGCGCCGCGGGGCAGAGCCCGGCGTCCTCCAGCACGGCCACCGTGTCGGCCACCAGGGTGGGGTGGCGCAGCTGGCACGGCGACAGATTGACATTGACCCGCAGCTGCCCGCCGTCCGCGCCACAGCCGGCGTCGCTCCACGCACGGGCCTGCCGGGCGGCCTCCTCCAGCACCCAGTGGCCGAGCGGGACGATCAGGCCGGTGGACTCGGCGAGCGGGATGAACTGGTCGGGGCCGAGGACCCCGTGCACCGGGTGCAGCCAGCGCACCAGCGCCTCCGCGCCGCGCACGGTGCCGTCGGAGAGCCGGACCAGCGGCTGGTACTCGATGAAGAACTCGTGGTTCTCCAGGGCGGAGGGCAGCCGGTTGGTGAGGCTGTGTCGGGCGATGACGCGCGCGTTGGAGTCCGGGTCGGCGAGCTCGAAGCGGTTGCCGCCGGCGGCCTTGGCCCGGTACATCGTGATGTCCGCGCTGCGCATCACCTCGGCCCGGCCGATCTCCCCCGCACGGCCGTCGACCACGCCGATGCTGGCCCGTACCAGCAGTTCGCGCTCGTCGAGGGTGAACGGCTCGGCGAGCATGGCCAGCATCCGGCGGGCCAGCGCGATGGCGTCGGCCTGCGCGGTGGGGCCGGCGGCGAGCGCCACGAACTCGTCGCCGCCCGCGCGGGCGATCAGTTCGCTGGGCGAGGTCACACACGCCTGGAGGCGCTCGGCGACGGCTTGCAACAGCCGGTCGCCCACCGCGTGGCCGAGGCTGTCGTTGACCGCCTTGAAGCCGTCCATGTCCAGGTAGCAGACGCCGAAGCGCTCGGACTCGGCGTCGGCGGCCAGCGCCCGGTCGAGGTGCTCGAAGAACAGCGTGCGGTTGGGCAGCCCGGTGAGCGCGTCATGGGTGGCCTCGTAGTGCAGCCGCTGCTCCAGCAGCCGCTGCTCGGTGATGTCCTCCATCAGGGCGAGCTGGTACTGCGGCTTACCGCTGGAGTCGCGCAGCAGCGAGACCGAGAGGTTGGTCCAGATCACGCTGCCGTCGGGGTGGGGGTGCGGCTTGACGATGCGGAAGTGGTCGCGCTCGCCGCTGACGAGCTCCCAGTAGAGGTCCATGACGCCGGGCGCGTCCTCGGGGTGCACCCAGTCCAGGACGTTGCGGCTGCGCTGGAAGTACTCCCGGCCGCCGAACATCCGGGCCACGGCGTCGTTGACCACCAGCACCCGGCCGTCGAGGTCGGCGATGCCCACACCGATGGCCGCGCCCTCGAAGACCGCCTGGAACTTGGCCTCACTGGCGTGCAGCGCCTGCTCCGCCTCGGTCCGCGCGGCCCGCGCCAGCTCCTCCTGCTCGTGCCGGGTCCGGTCGCGCAGCTCGCGGACGAAGCCGGCGGCCAGCGCGTGCTGCAGCCGGGTGCACCGGGCCCGGCTCTCCTCCGAGCCCTGGGGCCGGTCCGGCGGGCAGTACAGCACCAGATACGCGTCGACGACGCCCAGGATCAGCGGCAGCGCGTCCGGCTCGGTGCAGTGCGCCTGCACCAACGCCGCGCCCACCTCGTGGGCCGGCCGCGGGTCGAACGGCTGTGAGCGCAGGGCCTCGCTCAGCCTGCGGGCCAGCGGCTCCAGGGTGCGCTCGAACTCGTGGAGCGGCAACGAGGTGGCGGTGGCGGGGTAGATGGCGCGGCTCCAGATCGCCGCGAACCGCTGGAGTCGTCCGTCGTCCGGATCGTCTCTGTCGTCCACCTCAATCGCCCCCACGCGTCTCGTAGTTCCCTCGCCTCTCGTAGTCGTGCCCCTGACGCCCCTAGTTCCCGAATGTGCCGACGTCATATCCCACGCCCCGCGATCAGCCGGGGCGAACCCGCCCGCCGGTACACGTCCCGCACTTCGTCGCTCACTTCCGCCGGCCGCGGACCGTCCGCGCCATCGAGGAAGTGGAGCACGACCACGACCGGCGGGGCAACCGGACGATCCCGATCCAGAGGTTCCATCAGTTCAGTGTCTCCAGCTCATCGGGGTGTTCTCGGGTCGGCGGCGGTACGCCGGTGATGAGCTGAGATTACTGATCGTCCGTTGGAATGGAAGAAGCAAACGGAAATCAACGGCCCGCATTCGGCCAGGGGTTACGAACAGACAACCGGTGATGACACGTCGTATCCCTTATCGCGGACCGGGGCGGCACGGCCCGTCGGTCGGGTCAGCGGATCCCGACCGAGGCCAGCGCCCGCTTCTGTGCCGCCGACGGCCGCGCCGGGAAATACAGATAACACACTCCGCCGGTCCCGGAGACGACCTTCCCCGAGGCGTTATAGCGCTTGGTGCGCAGCCAGATGTTCTCGAACTGACGGCGCTTGTAGACCCTCCGCACCGTGTCATTGCTGGCGCTCGCCGGATCATTGGCGATCACGTCACCGTGAGCTGTGAAACCGATTACGGTCAGCAAATGCCCGGCCGTGCCGTAACCCGCTCCGTCCAGTTCGGTCTTGAGGAAGGACTGGGACGTGATGAGCGGAATACCGACGCCGATGAGTCGCTCCGCGTCATTGAGCGAGCCGAGTCGGGTGACCACGCCCTGCAGATCGCGGTAGGTGGACGCGTAGGCGGCGTTGAACGGCCAGTTGCCGCAGCCCTCGTACTGATAGTCATAGGTGTATCGGGCGGCGTGGCACACCTGGGGATCGTCGTACGCGGGGTCGACCCAGGCCAGTTCCCGGGGTGTGGGCTTGCGCCCCCAGTACTCCACGATCATCTGCGAGGAGGTGGGGCTGCACCAGGCCTCGCCGCCGTTGTCGTACTCGGGGTACCGCCCGATGTGGACGTTCTGCGAGTAGCGCGGCACCACCAGCTCGCGCGCCGTCCCCTGGCCCGGCGTGGAGGCGGGCACCTCGAAGCGGTCCGGCACGTCGGAGGCCATCGCCCCGAGCCGCCACACGATCGGGGAGCGGTCGGTGTCCGGCGCCCGGTAGAGCGTGAGCCGCAGTTGGTACGAGACGAGCCGGAGCCCGCTCCCGGGGTCGTCGATCGCGAGCGTGTCGGTCGAGACGCCGCTGCGGCCGTCGCCCTGCCCGTCGACGGAGGTGCGCCGGATGGAGTCGGGGCCGTCGTGCGAGGCCCAGCGGCCCATCACGTACCAGGGCGTGACCTCGCCGTCCTGGTAGGCCGCCCGCATCTCGACCGCGAGCCAGGTGCCCGCGGGGGTGCGCGCGTTCCAGGACACGACGGCCTCGGTCGCGGGCGTGCCCAGGGAGTGCACCGGGGAGGTCCAGGTGGCGTACTCCCAGCGGGCCGTGGTGCCGGTGTGCGGATCGGTGTGGTCGATGACGCCGACCGGGCGGGCGATGGCCACGCCGGCGCGCGGGCCGGCCGAGACGCGGACGCCCTCCCAGGTGCCGCGGTGCCAGTCGGGCAGGCTGGTCCAGCCGTGGTACTCCACCTGGGGGACGACCTCCGGGTTGCCGGGGCGACCCGGCCGGTCACCCGGCACGCCGAGGGTGCCGGCGGCGGGCCGGGACACGGAAGGGGGGACCGCCGCGGCGGTGGAGGCCGAGCCCGCGGCCAACCCCGCCGCCGTGCCGAGGGCGGCGGCCAGCACGACGCGCCGCGGGGTGACGGCGGACGTGGACGTGGCCGCGGCGGGTGGCGTGGCGGACGTGGACGTGGCGGCGGATGCGGCGGGGGGCGTGGCGGCGAAGATGAACGTGGCCGCGGACGTGGCACCAGGCGGGGTGGTCGCGGCGGCACCGGACGGGGTGGCGGGGGCGGGAACCAACCCTTCCGCGGAGTCGGATACCGCGGCGGCTTCCGGCCCGCGCGGGGCGTCGGCCTCGGCGACCGCGCCGCTCGCGGGGCCGGGCACGGTGGCGTGTCCGGGCGACGCCCCGGGCCTCGTGCCCGGTCCCGTCCCGGGCCCGTTCCCCGGTCCGGTCTCTGCTCCGGTACCGCATCCGGTCATGGAGGTCCCCCAGTCGTCGTCCAGTGGGGCAGGGTGCGCGACAGTCGCACAACTATGGCCGCTGCGAGCGCCCTCCGGCCAGTGATTCCCCCGGCGCACCCGTATCAATATTGGATTAGACCATTGGCGTTTCCGTGGTACTCCCCTAGGGTGGGCCCGATGGACACGCTCAGCGCACTGGCGCGCCGGATCCGGGCCCTGCCACCCTCGTGCGGGCCGGTCCGACTGGTGGCCGTCGACGGACACGCCGGCTCCGGCAAGACCACCTTCGCCACCCGACTGGCCGCCGCGCTCGGCGGCGCGCCGGTGCTGCACACGGATGACTTCGCCACCCACGAGGAGCTCTTCGCGTGGGCGGGGCGACTGCGCGGGCAGGTCCTGGAGCCGCTCGCGCGGGGCGGCACCGCGCGGTACGCCGCGTACGACTGGGTGGCACGACGCTTCGCGGACGAGGTGCGCGAGCTGCGCCCGGCCCCGGTGATCCTGATCGAGGGCGTGGGCAGCGGCCGCCGGGCACTGCGCCCGTACCTCGCCCTCCTGCTCTGGATGGAGCTGCCCGCCGACGCCTCCTGGGCGCGCGGCGAACTGCGCGACGGCCCCGGCCTGTCCGACTTCTGGGAGGGCTGGCGGCGCGCCGAGTGGGCGCACTTCGCGGACGACCCCTCGCTGCCCTACGCCGACGCACGCGTACGGCAGGTGCGACGCACACCAGAGCCGGCGGAGGCCCCGGAGCCACCCGCGGAGCCCGTGGAACCCGTGGAACCTTCGGGAGCCGAGGGTTCCACGGGATCGGAGGGAACTGAGGGACCCGAGAGCCCTGAGGGGCCAATGGAGCAGGCGCGTCAGGAGGCGTATGAGGTACTGGAGGGGCGCGCGGTCGACCGCTGAGCGCCGGGTTCGCCCAAGCCGCCACCCAGGGGCGGACCTCACTAAGCGTGACGACCTGGACGGCGTGGCGCAGACTCCCCGTCCGACGCGCGGCGTGTGCCCCAACTCGGCTTGACCTGGGGGCCATACAGGTCTTACGTTCTCAATGTGCGACTCGTACGGGTCGCCCGACAACGCGAAGCCCCCGGTTGTTCCCCCGTGACCGGGGGCTTCGTTCTGCCCGCGATGAGCGATTCGAGCGCTTTGCGCCGCTCCTTCCTCACCCTCGGTCACCATCCCCTCGTGCCCCCGCCTCCCGTCGGCCCCCTGCCTTCCCCAGGGGGAGCGCGCCCCGGCGGCTCACACCCCTCCCGCACACCCCTCAACTCCCCTACGAACAGCAGTACGCCACCCTCGGCCCATGCCGCCTGCGCAGGTACGATGCGAATCGGTGCGGTCCGCCACGGGAAGCGGCGACGGCACCGGAACACTGGCCAATCCCCGGCCACGACACAGCGATTGGGCAGGGAAGGCGGCTGCCAGGCATCCGCCCGGCGGCACACCACGGGGGCACGGTTTGTGGGGGACGTGATGGACTTCGGCGCGCAGGGCTCACCGGCCCCGGCAGACCTCGCCTGGCTGCGTGGCGTCGACGCCTACACGATGGGCGCCTACGCACAGGCCGAGGACGAGTTCCGGACCGCGGTGCGGCACGACCCCGGCATGGCCGACGCCTGGCTCGGACTGCACGCGCTGCGGGCCGACACCGCGACCGCGCTGCTGCGCATGTACCGCCACCGCGACCGGTTCGGACAGCAGCGCAGCCGCCATGGCCGCACCCTCAACTCCTGGTACTGGCTGGGCTGGTGGGTACAGCCGGTGCTGGAGAGCGGCCGCGACCTGCTGCTCGCCCACGCCTCGCACTGGCTCGACGGGCGGCACGTCCCGGAGCTTGACCGGGCGCTGGCCGGCTGCCCACCGGTGGAGGCGGACCCGCAGGCGCGCTTCCTGCACGCCTGCCGGGCGTACCTGGTCAAGGACTGGGAGCAGCTGGTGCGGCACACCGAGCCGCTGATCGACGACCCGCTGCTGGGCATCGAGGCGGGGCTGTTCGGCGGCATGGCCCGGGTGCGGCTGGAGATGTACAGCCAGGCCGAGCCGCTGCTGTCCGCGGCGCTGATGCGGTGCCGCAGCGAGCAGCCGCAGCGCAAGGAGCTGCGCTACTGGCTGGCGCGCGCCCACGAGGGCACCGGACGCACCGCCGCGGCGCTGCCGCTGTACCGCGCGGTGCACCGTATCGACGCGACCTTCATGGACACCGCCGCGCGGCTGGCCGCGATCGCGGAGGGGGACGGCCTGGACGAGCCCGCCGACCTCGCCGCGGTGTCCTCCTTCGCCGGGGACGGCGCGAGCGCGCCCCCGGAGCCGGAGTCCGCCCCCGGTGCCACGGATCCGGGCGACGGCCGCGACCAGCGGGCCGGCTCCGGCACGGCCGGACTCAACGGCGCCACCGGCGGGGGCGGTACCGGCGGCGTCGGCGGTGTCGGCGCCGGGAACGGCGCTGGTCTGGCCGGCGGTCCGGCCGGCGGCGTCGGCGGCACCGGCGCGGGGCCCGAGGAGCCACCCCGCCTCGGAACCGGCGCCATGGACGCCGACGGCCCCCGGGAGAGGTCCCGCACCCCTGCCGAGCCACGGCCGCCCGACCCGGAGCTGCTGGAGAGCGCGCTGGCCGAGTTGGAGCGGATGGTGGGGCTGGAGCCCGTCAAACGGCAGGTGCGGGCGCTCTCCGCGCAGCTGCGCATGGCCCGGCTGCGGGCCGGCCAGGGCCTCCCGGTCCAGCCGCCCAAGCGGCACTTCGTCTTCTCCGGTCCCTCCGGCACCGGCAAGACCACGGTCGCCCGCATCCTGGGCCGGGTCTTCTACGCGCTCGGGCTGCTCGGCGGCGACCACCTGGTGGAGGCCGGCCGAGCCGACCTGGTCGGCGAGTACCTCGGCCAGACCGCGGTCAAGGCCAACGAGCTGATCGACTCCGCCCTGGGCGGGGTGCTCTTCGTCGACGAGGCGTACAGCCTCTCCAACACCGGCTACAGCAAGGGGGACGCCTACGGGGACGAGGCGCTCCAGGTCCTCCTCAAGCGCGCCGAGGACAGCCGCGACCGCCTGGTCGTCATCCTGGCCGGCTACCCCGAGGGCATGGACCGGCTGCTCGCCGCCAACCCCGGGCTCGGCTCCCGCTTCACCACCCGCGTCGACTTCCCCAGCTACCGCCCGCTCGAACTGACCCGGATAGGGGAGGTCCTGGCCGCCGAGAACGGCGACCGCTGGGACGAGGAGGCGGTCGAGGAGCTGCGCAGCGTCAACGGGCACGTCGTCGCCCAGGGCTGGATCGACGAGCTCGGCAACGGTCGGTTCCTCCGCACTCTCTACGAGAAGAGCTGCGCCTACCGCGATCTGCGCCTGGCGGGTTGGAGCGGCGTTCCCACCCGTGACGACCTCGCGACCCTCCGCCTCCCCGACCTCATGCAGGCTTACGGCGAGGTCCTCTCCGGCCGCGGCCCCCTGGACCCGCCCATCGCCTAGGGCCCGCGGCAGGACGACGGCGGCGGATCGCCACCGGTGATCCGTAGTACTCGGCCACGAGCCGGCCGTCGGACACACGGCGGCCCGCCCGGCCGGGAAGCGACCGGGCGGGCCGGTTGAGGACCGGTGCATCGGGCGGACCGGGCCGTCGACTATCCGCCGACGACCACACGCTCCTCCAGCGGCTCGCCTCGTGGCTCGGAGACGCGGCTCGCCGCCCCGTCCGCTCCCCGGTGGGAGGGGACGTGTGCCGGGTCGCGCACCTCGCCGACCAGCATCTCCAGGACGTCCTCCAGGGCAACGAGTCCCAGCACCCGGCCCGAGGAGTCCGCGACGGCGGCCAGGTGACAGGCGGCGCGCCGCATCACGGTGAGGGCGTCGTCCAGGGGCAGCTCCGCGCGGAGCGTCTCGATGGGACGCCATACGTGCTGCGGCACCGCACGCTCCGGGTCCTCCAGGTCCAGGACGTCCTTCACATGCAGATAGCCCATGAAGGCGCCGCGCGGCCCGCGGACCGGGAAGCGGGAGTAGCCGGTCCGTACCGTCAGCTCCTCGATCTGCCTCGGGGTGACGGCGGGGTCCACGGTGACCAGGCCGGCCGGGTCCAGGAGCACGTCCGTGATGGGCCGGCTGCCCAGCTCCAGCGCGTCGGCGAGCCGCTCGTGCTCGCCCGGTTCGAGCAGCCCGGCCTGGCGCGAGTCGGCGACGAGGTGGGTGAGCTGCTCGCTGGTGAAGACGGCCTCGACCTCGTCCTTGGGTTCGACCTGGAAGAGCCGCAGCACCAGCCGCGCCGCGGCCCCCAGCCCGGCCGTCACCGGGCGGCACAGCCGGGCGAAGCCGACCAGCCCCGGCGCCAGCCACAGGGCGGTCTTCTCGGGCGCGGCCATGGCCAGGTTCTTCGGCAGCATCTCGCCGATGACCAGGTGCAGACAGACCACGACCGCCAGGGCCAGCGCATAGCCCAGCGGGTGGATGAGCTGCTCCGGCAGGTGGACGGCGTGGAAGACGGGTTCCAGCAGCCGCGCCACGGTCGGCTCGGCGACCGCGCCGAGGGTCAACGAGCAGACGGTGATGCCGAACTGCGCCGCGGCCATCATCTGCGGCAGGTTCTCCAGCCCGGACAGCACCGTACGGGCGCGGGCCGAGCCCCCGGCGGCGTGCGGCTCGATCTGGCTGCGGCGCACCGACACCAGGGCGAACTCGGCGCCCACGAAGAAGCCGTTGGCGAGGACCAACAGCACGGCGAAGAGGAGTTGCAGGGCGCTCATCGGGCGGCCCCCGCGGAGGCCGGGGCGGAGGCGGAGTCCGGTGCCGCGTCGGGCGCGGAGGCCGGGCCGGAGACCCGTGCCGCGAACCGTGCGGATTCCGTACCGGCGTCCGAGAGCGGGGCCGGCGCCGGGGCGGCCGTCGTACGGACGATGCGCACCCGCTCGGCGCGGTGGTGCCCGACCTGTCGCACGGACAGCTTCCAACCGGGCAGCTCGGCGGTGTCGCCGGGGACGGGGATGCGCGCCAGAAGGTCCGCGACGAGTCCGGCGACGGTCTCGTACGGCCCGTCGGGCGCCTCCAGGCCGATGGTGCGCAGCGCGTCGACGCGGCAGCCGCCGTCGGCCTCCCAGACCGGGCGGCCGTCCTCGCCGGAGAGCTGGGTCAGATCGGGGTTGTCGGCGGCCTCGTCGTCGTGCTCGTCGCGCACCTCGCCGACGAGTTCCTCGACGATGTCCTCCAGGGTGACGACGCCCGCCGTGCCGCCGTACTCGTCGACGACGACGGCTATCGGCTGTTCGCTGCGCAGCCGCTCCAGCAGCGGCTGCACCGGCAGCGTCTCGGGGACCAGCAGCGGGGGGCGGGCGATGCGGCCGGCGGGGGTGCGCAGCCGCTCGTGGGCGGGCACGGCCAGGGCGTCCTTGAGGTGCACCATGCCGATCACCTCGTCCAGCCGCTCGCGATAGACGGGAAACCGGGACAGACCGGTCGCACGGGTGAGGTTGAGGACGTCCTGCGCGGTCGCCGTGGACTGGAGGGCGCTGACCCGCACTCGGGGGGTCATCACATGCTGGGCGGTCAGCTCGCCCAGCGACAGCGTCCGCACGAACAGGTCCGCGGTGTCCTGCTCGATGGCGCCGGCGCGCGCGGAGTGGCGGGCGAGCGAGACGAGTTCGCCGGGGGTGCGGGCCGAGGCGAGCTCCTCGGTGGGCTCCACGCCCAGGGCGCGCACCAGGCGGTTGGCGAAGGCGTTGAGGGCCGCGATCAGCGGCCGGAAGAAGCGGGCGAAGGCGTACTGGGGGCCGGCGACGAACCGCGCGACCTGCATCGGTCGGGAGACCGCCCAGTTCTTGGGCACGAGCTCGCCGATGACCATCTGGACGGCGGACGCCACCAGCATGCCTATGACGACGGCGACGCCGGGCACCGCTCCGCCGGGCACCCCGGCGCCGGTGAGCGGACCGGTCAGCAGATGGCCCAGGGCGGGCTCGGCGAGCATGCCGACGACCAGCGAGGTGATGGTGATACCGAGCTGCGTCCCGGAGAGCTGGAAGGAGAGCTCGCCCAGCGAGCGCGTGACCGCGCGGGCCCGGCGGTCGCCCTCGGCTGCGGCCCGCTCGGCCTCCGGTCGTTCGACCGTGACCAGGCCGAACTCGGCGGCGACGAAGAAGCCGTTGGCGAGGATGAGGACGAGTGCCGCGGCGAGCAGCAGAAGAGAGAGGGTGATGCTCATGCCGCCGCCTTCGGGCGAGCGGCGGCGCAGATACTACAGGACGAACCGTCCATCGTTGGAGGAAGTCACTCCTCTTGTCGCAGGAGCCCGGTGGTCGGGCGGGGCGCACGGTGCGCCTTGCGCAACAGAGTAATCAAGGAAACCCGAGGTACGGCAGAGTCATCGCTCCGGTTGCCCGGTCTTCGTCGAGGTCGTTCCCGTTCGCCGATCGGCACCCGCCGGGCGGCGCGGTGCGGCCGGCGGGGTTCGCGGGGCGCCTGACCGTGCGTCGACCGTCCGCTAGACGACCGCGCCCGGTCTGACCGGTCTCAGCGCTTCGGGCCGTGGCCCGTGCCGTGCTGCTCGACGAGCGCGCGCAGGGCGCGGGCGTCGTTGATGGCCTGTGCCTTGGCGATGCCGGGCTGGATGCCCATGGCGGCCAGGCTGGTGCCGTCCGAGAGGTCCAGCAGCACCCAGGGGTCGCCGGGCCGGAGGTTGACCCGCACCACCTCCGCCCAGGCCAGGCTGCGCTTGGAGGCGACGTTGACGACCGTCACGCCCTCGGTGTCGGCGACCACCTTGGGCCGGCTGAGCAGTACGAGCACGCTGAGGAACAGCAGGCCGGTGAAGACGAAGCTGACCTTCTCACCGGGGCTCAACCGGGAGAGCAGCAGTCCGGTCGCCGACAGGCAGACCGCCACGGCGACGCCGACGGTCAGCAGCACCAGCCGGGTGCGGGTGGGGCGGAAGGTGACCGGGAGCTCGGGAAGGGATGCGGGGGCGGACACGGCGTCGGTCTCTCGTCGGCGGGTGGTGGGTGGATGCGGCCCCGGACCGGGCCGAGGCGCGGCCCGGGGCTCGGCTGCTCAGAGCCGGCAGGCGTGGATGCCGGTGGTCAGGATGGCCCGGGCACCCAGCTCGTAGAGCTCGTCCATGATCCGCTGGGCGTCGGCGGCCGGCACCATCGAGCGGACCGCCACCCAACCCTCGTGGTGCAGCGGGGAGACGGTCGGCGACTCCAGTCCGGGGGTGAGCGCCACGGCCTTCTCGACGTGCTCCACCCGGATGTCGTAGTCCATCATCACGTACCGCCGGGCCACCAGGACGCCCTGCATGCGGCGCAGGAACTGCTGCACCTTCGGGTCGTCGGCCGGCGCCCCGACGCGGCGGATGACGACCGCCTCCGACTCCAGGATCGGTGCGCCGATGACCTCCAGACCGGCGTTGCGCAGGGTGGTGCCGGTCTCCACGACATCCGCGATGATCTCGGCGACGCCGAGCTGGATGGCGGTCTCGACGGCCCCGTCGAGGTGGACCACGGAGGCGTCGACGCCGTTGTCGGCCAGGTGCTTGGTGACCAGGCCGGGGAAGGAGGTGGCGATCGTCATCCCGCCGAAGTCGCCCACGTCCTTGGCGGTGCCGGGACGGGTGGCGTAGCGGAACGTCGAGCCGGCGAAGCCGAGCTGCATGATCTCCTCGGCCTGGGAGCCCGAGTCGAGCAGCAGGTCGCGCCCGGTGATGCCGATGTCCAGACGGCCGGAGCCGACGTAGACGGCGATGTCGCGCGGGCGGAGGAAGAAGAACTCCACCTCGTTGTTGGTGTCCACGAGGACCAGTTCCCGCCGGTCTTTCCGCTGCCGGTAGCCCGCCTCATGGAGCATCGCCGACGCAGGCTCGGACAGAGAACCCTTGTTGGGAACGGCGATGCGCAGCATGAGAGCGATTTCCTTCGTGCGTAGGAACGTTGGACGGTGCGGGCGGGTTCGGTCGACGGGCGGGGTCGGTCGGCGACCGGGGTCAGAGGTGAGCGTATACGTCGTCGAGGGAGATCCCCCGGGCGACCATCATCACCTGGAGGTGGTAGAGCAGCTGGGAGATCTCCTCCGCGGTGCGGTCGGCGCCCTCGTACTCGGCGGCCATCCACACCTCCGCGGCCTCCTCGACGACCTTCTTGCCGATGGCATGCACGCCCTTGTCCACCAGCTCGGCGGTGCGGGAGGTGCTGGGGTCGCCCGAGGCGGCCTTGTGCTGGAGCTCCGTGAAGAGCTCCTCGAATGTCTTGTTGGCCATGGTGGTCCTAGCCTACGGGGTCCCCGGCACCGTTCGGCGCTAGGGCTCGCGTCCGCCCCGGACCCGCCTCGGCGCGGCTGTCCGGCGCGACGCGAGGCCGGGAGCCCGCGAGCCCCCGAGCGAGCCGGGACGTCGCGCGACCTCGGGAGCCGCCGGCGCCGGCGTGGACACGGGGCCCGGCGGCGCCGCGGGGGCTCGGGACCCGGCGGCGCCGCGGGAGCGCTGGGCGGCTCGGGCGCCCGTCGGTCAGTGCCAGGGCTCGGAGACCGAGCGGAGGGTGACGGCGGTGGCGACGGCGGCGGTGACCGCCTCGTGGCCCTTGTCCTCGTTGGAACCGGGCAGCCCGGCCCGGTCCAGCGCCTGCTCCTCGGTGTCACAGGTCAGCACGCCGAAGCCGACCGGCACACCGGTGTCGACGCTGACCTGGGTCAGGCCCTGGGTGACTCCCTGGCAGACGTACTCGAAGTGCGGCGTGCCGCCGCGGATCACCACGCCCAGCGCGACGACGGCGTCGTAGCCGCGGCCGGCCAACACCTTGGCGACGACCGGCAGCTCCCAGCTGCCGGGCACACGCAGCACGGTCGGCTCGTCGATGCCCAGGTCGTGGAGGGCGCGCAGCGCGCCGTCCACCAGGCCGTCCATCACCTTCTGGTGCCACTGCGCGGCCACCACGGCCACGCGCAGGTCGCCGCAGTTCTTCACGGTCAGCTCGGGTGCGCCCTTACCGCTCATGTCTCTCCTCGGTGCAGATCTTGCGTGTATCGCTGTGGGGGATGTACCGGACTACGGGGAATACGAGATGGGGAATACGAGGTGGGGGTGTCGACGGGGTCGACGGGTGAAGCGCCGACGCCCTTCCGCCGGTTGCCGCCGACGTGCCGCCCGGTTGTCGTGGGCGTACGCGTCGAGAGCCCACCGGCGGCTCGTCGCCGGCGCCTCAGCGGCGACTCACTGGTTGCCGCAGGCGGAGACGGGCTCGGCGCGCTCACGCTCGCGCTCACCCTCCAACCAGGGCAGGTCGTGCCCCATCCGGTCCCGCTTGGTGCGCAGGTAACGCAGGTTGTGCTCGCCCGCCTGGACCGGCATCGGCTCCCGCCCGGTCACCCGCAAGCCGTGCCGCACCAGGGCGGCGGTCTTGTCGGGGTTGTTGGTCATCAGGCGCAGCGAGCGCACGCCGAGGTCGGCGAGGATCTGCGCGCCGGCGGCGTAGTCCCGCGCGTCGGCGGGGAGCCCCAGCTCCAGGTTGGCGTCGAGTGTGTCGTGGCCCAGCTCCTGGAGCTCGTACGCGCGCAGCTTGGGCAGCAGCCCGATGCCGCGCCCCTCATGGCCGCGCAGGTAGAGCACCACGCCCCGCCCCTCGGCGGTGACCCGCTCCAGCGAGGCGTGCAGCTGGGGCCCGCAGTCGCAGCGCAGCGAGTGGAAGACGTCGCCGGTCAGGCACTCGGAGTGGACCCGGACCAGGACGTCCTCGCCGTCGCCGATCTCGCCGGCGACCAGCGCGATGTGCTCGACGCCGTCGGCGGTGGAGCGGTAGCCGTACGCCCGGAACTCGCCGAAGGCGGTGGGCAGCCGCGTCTCGGCCTCCCGCCGTACGGTCGGTTCGGCGGAGCGGCGGTAGGCGATGAGGTCCTCGATGGAGATGATCGCCAGGCCGTGCTTACGGGCGAACGCGACCAGTTCGGGCAGCCGCAGCATGGCGCCGTCCTCGCCGGCGATCTCGACGATCGCAGCGGCGGGACGCAGCCCCGCGAGCCGGGCGAGGTCGACTCCGGCCTCGGTGTGGCCGTTGCGGACCAGGACGCCGCCGGGGCGGGCGCGCAGCGGGAAGATGTGGCCGGGGCGGGCGAAGTCGCCGGGGACACTGTGCGGGTCGGCGAGCAGCCGGAGGGTGGTGGCCCGGTCGGCGGCGGAGATGCCGGTGCTCACGCCGTGCTCGGCGGTGGCGTCGACGGAGACCGTGAAGGCGGTGCCCATGGACTCGGTGTTCTGCGCCACCATCTGCGGCAGCTCCAGCCGGTCCACGTCGGCGCCCTCCAGCGTGGCGCAGATCAGGCCCCGGCACTCGCTCATCATGAACGCGACGATCTCCGGGGTCGCCTTCTCGGCGGCGACGATCAGATCGCCCTCGTTCTCCCGGTCCTCGTCGTCGACGACGACCACCGGGCGGCCCGCGGCGATCTCCGCGATGGCGCGCTCGACGGGGTCGAGCACCAGCCCGTCGCCCCAGCCCGGTGCGGGGTCCGCGGCGGACACCCTCCCCTCGGCCCTGGTGTCCGGCATCGCGTGCGCCGTCGCGTCCGCTTCGGCGCCCGGGGCCGCGCCGCCGACCATGGCGACGTCCCTGTCCTGCACACTCCGCAACACGGTCATTCCGCGTCGTCCTCCGTTCATCGTCGCGGCGTCCGTTCGCACCTCGGTCATGACAGCGCTCCTTCCAGCACGGGGGCGCCGGTACCCGTGTCGGCGTGGCCGGTGGTCGCGCGGTCCTCGGCCTTACGGGAGCGCAGCCACCAGTCGCGCGCGCCCCACAGGACGAGGGCGAGGTAGATGACGTACACGAGGCCGGAGAAGGTCAGCCCGCTGCTGAAGGCGAGCGGAACACCGACCACGTCGACCAGCAGCCACGCGAACCAGAACTCGACCAGCCCACGGGCCTGGGCGACCATCGCGGCAAGGGTGCCGGTGAAGATGTAGGCGTCGGGCCAGGGGTTCCAGGAGAGCTCGGGGACGGCGGTGAACAGGCCGCCCACGGCCAGGGTCCCCAGCGCCGTGCCGACCAGCAGCGCGACGCGCTCCCGGCCGGTGGCGAACCGCACGGCGACCGCGCCGCCACCGGCCTCCGGGCGGCCGCTCCGCCACCGGTGCCAGCCCCAGACGGCCACTCCCATGACCAGCAGCTGCTTGCCCACACCGCCACTGAGCTGGGCGGAGGCGTAGGCGGCGACCAGGATGGCGCCGGCCATGAACTGGGTCGGCCAGGTCCACACCGAGCGCCGCCAGCCCAGGGCCAGGGCGGCCAGCCCCAGGGTGTTGCCGATCAGGTCGGACCACAGGACGCGCTGTCCGAGCACCTGCCCGGCCCCGCTGTTCAGCCAGTTCAGCCCGTCGATGGCCGCGGCGCTCATTGGACGTCTTCCTTCTGCTTCGTATCGTGCCCGTCGCGGCCCTCATGGCCGAGCATCCGCTCGACGTACTTGGCGACGACGTCGACCTCGAGGTTGACCGGGTCACCGACCTGCTTGATGCCGAGGGTGGTCAGGGCGAGCGTGGTGGGGATCAGGCTGACGGTGAAGTGGTCGTCGGCGGCGTCGACGACGGTCAGGCTGATGCCGTCGACGGTGATGGAACCCTTCTCCACCACATAGCGGGCGATGCCGGTGGGCAGCGAGATCTTCACCAGCTCCCAGTGCTCGGCCGGGGTGCGCTCGAGGATGGTCCCGGTGCCGTCGACGTGGCCCTGGACCAGGTGGCCACCGAGCCGACCGCCCAGCTGCATGGGGCGCTCCAGGTTGACGCGCGCGCCGGGGACGAGGGCTCCGAGGCTGGAACGCTTCAGGGTCTCGGCCATGACATCGGCGGTGAACTGACCGTCGGCGGTCTCCACCACCGTCAGACAGACGCCGTTGACGGCGATGGAGTCGCCGTGTTTCGCGTCGTCGGTGACGAGGGGACCGCGCAGTCGGAAGCGGGACGCGTCGCCGAGGTCCTCGACGGCGACGACCTCACCCAGTTCTTCAACGATGCCCGTGAACACGTCAGTTCTCCTCGGAGTCGGTGTCGGTACTGGTGCTGGTGCTGGTGGATCCGGTGGCGCCGGGATCGGTGTCCGCGGCGTCGTGGCCGGTGCCGGCGGTGGGTACGGCGGTGTCGGCGGTGGGTACGGCGGTGATGCGCAGATCGGGCCCGAACCAGGTCACGTCGGTCACATCGAGGCGCAACGCCTCGGCGATGGTGGTGATTCCGGCGTCGGTGAGCGCGGCGCGCCCGGCGCCCAGCAGCACCGGGGCGAGGTACCCCACGACCTGGTCGACGGCGCCGGCGGCGACGAAGGAACCGGCCAGCGTGGGCCCGCCCTCCAGCAGCACCGAACGCACCCCGCGCGCGTGGAGGGCGGCGAGGAGGGCGTGGATCCCCAGGCCCGTGTCGTCGGCGGGCAGACGTACCACGTCCACGCCCGGCAGATGGTGGGTGTCGGCCTGCTCGGACACGGCGATCAGCGTCGGCGCGGCGTCGTCCAGGACCCGGGCGCTCGCCAGGATCATGGCGTTGGTGTCCACGACCACCCGCAGCGGCTGAGTGACCCCCTCACGGCCCCGTACGGCCAGGTGCGGGTCGTCGGTGCGCAGCGTGCCGGAGCCGACGACGACGGCGTCCGCCTCGGCGCGCAGCCGGTGCACGTCCGCGCGGGAGGCGGCCGAGGTGATCCAGCGGCTGGTGCCGTCGGCGGCGGCGATGCGGCCGTCGAGCGTCGCCGCGTACTTCCACACCACGTACGGGCGGCCGAGCCGGGCGGCGGTCAGCCAGGCGCGGTTGCCCGCCTCGGCCTCCTCGGCCAGCAACCCGACCTCCACCTCCACGCCGGCGGCCGCGAGGGTGGTGGCGCCGCCGGTCGCGGCGGGGGTGGGGTCGGCGACGGCGTAGACCACGCGGGCGATCCCGGCGTCGAGCAGCGCCTGGGCACAGGGCCCGGTGCGGCCGGTGTGGTTGCAGGGTTCCAGGGTGACGACGGCGGTGCCGCCACGGGCCCGGTCGCCGGCCGCGCGCAGCGCGTGCACCTCGGCGTGCGGCCCCCCGGCCCGCTGGTGCCATCCCTCGCCGACGGGCTGACCGTCCTGATCGAGGATCACGCAGCCGACGACCGGGTTGGGGCTGGTATGCCCGAGGCCACGGGCGGCGAGCGCGACGGCGCGGCGCATCGCTTGGGCTTCGGCTGCGGTGGCCACCGGGTCCTCCTGCCTCTTCGGGCACGGACTCCGGGGCTGTCGAAGAACGACAGAAGCGGGAACGCCGCACAACACGTACGCGGCCGCGACCGACGCGGACCGCCGCCGCGCATGCGCGGGTACGAGCCGTCGCCGACACGACGACGCACCGGTGCTTCGCCCGCCGCGCACTGCCTCCCATCCGGACTTTCACCGTCGGTCCAGGAATTTCACCTGGTCAACCGGCCGCTGGCTGCGGACGGGTCGCGGACTGTAACCGCCGGTTCGGATTTTCACCGACCCCGGAGTGCGCTGACGTCACTGGTACGCGACCAGTGTGCCACGGCTCATACGAGCGGATGGAGGCGGTCTCCGTGTGGCTTCTCTCACCCGTTCACCTGGTGAGACGCCGATGCCGAACACATCGCGTCAGGTATTCATGCCGTTCGTCCTTCGCGATCGCCCGAACGGCGCCGTCGTCCTCGGCCGCGCGGTGGGCGGTCCGGACGTGCTCGCGGAGCCGGCTGGACTCGGGGGTGCCCCGCTCGTGCGGGGCGTCGGCGCACACAGGGCGGTGAGCTGCTCCTGAACCGCCTCCAGCGGCAGCTGGGGACCGGAGCCGCCGCCCGCGTCCCGCTCCTCCGCCGACTGTCGCTCGACGGCGTCGAGCCGCGCCTTCCCCTCGGCGCGGCACCGCTCCGCGTCCTCCTTCGCCAGGTTGGTGCGCTCCAGCTCCGCCCGCACGCCTGGGGGTGCGGGGGCGGCGCGGGAGCGAGGGCCGATTCGGACGGCGTGCCGGGGCACGGGCGCGGCGACCAGGCGGCGCGATCCGGGCCGTGCCGCGGGACGCGACCGTCCGGTCGGAAGCGGAGGCCGCGTCAGACGGGGGCTCCGAAGAGGTCGTTCTGGGCGGCGTCCATGGCCGTGAGGACGGCGCCGCGCAGCACGGCCTCGCCGCCCAGCTCTCCCGCCCGCACCTCGGTGCGCAACGGGGACATGCCGGCGACCCGGGCCTCCACCAGACGGGCCAGCGCGGCGCCCCCGGCCCGGCCCAGCTCGCCGCCGAGGACGACGCGGCCGGGGTCGAGCACGGCGCAGGCCGCGGCCGCGCCGATCGCGACGCGGGCGGCGAGCGCGTCCAGGAAGGGCTCGCCACGGGCCCCGGCCGTGGCGGCAGCGCGGACGGCCGCCTCCGCGTCGGCCGCGGGCCAGCCGTGCGCGCCGGCCAGCTCCCGGACCGCGGCGCCGCCGACCAGGGCGTGGAAGCCACCGCCGCAGTCGGTCGCCGAGGGTAGGGCACCGGTGCCGGGCACCGGGAGGAAGCCGATCTCGCCGGCTCCGCCGGAGGCGCCGCGCCGCAGCGCACCGTCGAGAACCACGGCCGCGCCGACACCCTCGCCCAGCCACAGCAGAACGAAGGTGTCCCGATCGCGGGCGGCACCGGTCCGCTGTTCGGCGACGGCGGCCAGGTTGACCTCGTTCTCCAGCAGCACCGGGGCGGCGAACCCGCTGTGCAGCGCGGCCGCCAGCCGGCCGTGCCAGGACGGGAGCCCGGCGCCGGAGTTCAGCTCGCCGGTCGCGGGGTCGACCAGGCCGGGCGCGCCGACGGCGAGGGTGTGCGGCGGCACCGCGCCCGCCTCCTTCACCGCGCGTTCCACCAGCTCCACGGCGCCGCGCACGGCTCGCTCCGGGTCGGCGTCCGGGGCGACCGGCAGCGCCGTCTCGACGACGGCCCGGCCGAGCAGGTCGGCGACGCACACCGTCACGCCGTCGGTGCGGGCGTCGACACCGACGAGGTACGCACGGTCGGCGACGATCCCGTACAGCCGGGCGTTGGGGCCCCGACGCTCGGCCCCCGCCTCGCCCATGACCGCGATCAGGCCGGAGTCGCGCAGCCGTTCGACGAGGTCGGCCACCGTCGGCCGGGACAACCCGGTCATCGCCTTGAGCTGGCCTGCCGTCAGGGGGCCGTGTTCCTGGAGGAGTCTCAGGGCGAGGCGGTCGTTGATCGCCCGTGCCGTGCTCGGGGAGGCGGTCTGTCTCGACGCTGTCATGGCGACATCCTATATCTATCAGGAAGGCTTCCTGATAGTTTCACTCGGCAAGGGAACGGGGAACGGGGTGGGCCGCCGGCCGCGAAGGTCAGGGAGGGTGGGTAGCAGCATGGGCAGCCGAGTCGAGGAGGAGCCACGCATGGCCGAGGTGCGACGGGCACGGCTGGCCGTCGCGGCCGTGTTCGCCGTGCACGGCGCGGTGACCGGCAACTTCGCCACCCGCATCCCCTGGATCCAGGAGCAGTTGGACATCAGCGCGGGACGGCTCGGTCTGGCGCTCGCCTTCCCCGCGATCGGAGCGTCGCTCGCCATGCCGCTGGCCGGCTGGGTGAGCCACCGCTTCGGCGCCCGCGCGGCACTCCGTGGGCTGCTGGCCCTGTGGTGCGCCTCGCTCGCGCTGCCCGCGGCCTCTCCCGGTCTGGTCTGGCTGTTCGGCGCCCTGTTCCTCTACGGGGCGACCTCGGGGATGTCCGACGTGGCCATGAACGCGCTCGGCGTGGAGATCGAACAGCGACTCGGCCGTTCGATCATGTCCGGGCTGCACGGCATGTGGAGCGTGGGCGCCCTCGTCGGGTCCGCCGCCGGCACGGTCGCCGCGCACGCCGACGCCGACGCCCGGCTGCACCTGGGCATCGCGGCCGCGGTGCTCACCGTCCTCGGGGTCGTCGCCTGCCGATGGGTGCTCGACCTGCGCGGCGCCCCCGAGGAACACCCGCCGCCGCGCTTCGCCCTGCCGCCGCGCTCCGCGCTGATCATCGGCGCGGTGGGCTTCTGCGCGGTCTTCGCGGAGGGCGCCAGCCTCGACTGGTCCGCCGTCTATCTGCGCGATGTCATGGACTCCTCCCCCGGTCTCGCCGCCGCCTGCACCACCGCCTTCGCCTGCACCATGGCCGCCGCCCGACTCGCCGGCGACGCGATCGTGGCCCGGCTGGGCCCGGTCCGGACCGTGCGCGGCGGCGGCGCGCTCGCCACGCTCGGCGGGCTGCTGGTCGTCGTGGCACCGCACCCCGCCGTCGCCATCGCCGGCTTCGGCTGTGTCGGCCTGGGCATCGCGGTGGTCGTCCCGCTCGCCTTCGCCGCCGCCGGCCGCAGCGGCCCGGCCCCCAGCCAGGCCATCGCGGGCGTCGCCACCATCACCTACACCTCCGGCCTGATCGCCCCCGCCGCCATGGGCTCGATCGCCGATCTGACCTCCCTCACCACCTCCTTCGCCCTCGTCACGGCCCTCGCTCTCGGTCTGGTCGTCGGCGCCGGCGTGCTGCGGGGCGGGTCCGGCCCCAGCCCCGCCCAGGCCACCTCGGCGCCCTCCGCCGAGGGTCACTCCAGCGCGGACGGTTCCGTCTCCGGCGGCTCCGCCCCCGGCGGTGCCCTCCCCGGCGCTGCCCTCCCTGGCGGTTCCGCAATCCAGGAGACGACGGTTCGGCGGGCGCCGAACGATGGCGGGAGCATCATGGAGCGATGACCCACCCCGAGCCCACCGGGCCACAACTCGCCCGACTCGCCGCGCTGCTGGCCGACGAGACCCGCGTCCGCTTCTGCCTGGCGCTTCTCGACGGCCGGGCGTGGACCGCCGGAGAGCTGGCCCGGCAGGCGGGGGTCGCCGCCTCCACGGCCAGTGAGCAACTGAACCGCCTCGTCGACGGCGGTCTGCTGGCGGAGGAGCGGCAGGGGCGGCACCGCTATCTACGCCTGGCCGGACCCGAGGTCGCCCAGCTGATCGAGGACCTCTCCGCGTATGCGGCGCCTCCTTCCCCACCGCGGACCCTGCGCGCCGCCGGCGCCAGCAGCGCCATGGCCCGCGCCCGCACCTGCTACGACCACCTGGCCGGCCGGCTCGGCACCGCCATCACCGCGGCCATGGTCGATCGCGGCCTCCTCCAACAGCACACGGGCTTCGCGCTCACGGACGACGGCCTCGCCTGGTTCCGCGAGTTGGGCGTCGACCTGACGGCCGCCCCGACCGGCCGCCGCCCGATGGCCCGCGGCTGTCTGGACTGGACGGAGCGCCGACCACATCTGGCCGGCCGCGCCGGCGCCGCCCTGTGTCGCCATGCGCTGGAGGCCGGATGGTGCGTGCGCATCGGCAGCCGGCGCGCGCTCCGTGTCAGCGACACCGGCCGGCAGGCACTCCGCCGGTTGCTCGACCTCGACCTCGACCTGCTCGACCTTGAGGGGACCCGACCGTGACCACGGCCACCACCGAACGTTGCGCCGCCTTCCGCCGACTCCACCACGCCGACCGCCCGCTGCTGCTCCCCAACGCCTGGGACCACGCCAGCGGCGCCGCGCTGGCCCGGCGCGGATTCCGCGCGCTGGGGACCACCAGCCTGGGCGTCGCCGCGGCGGCCGGGCTGCCGGACGCGACCGGCGCCGCCCGCGAGGAGACGCTCGCCCTCGCCCGCGGCCTGGCCCGACTGCCCGTGCTCGTCAGCGTCGACATCGAGGGCGGTTTCAGCGACCGGCCGGAAGAGGTCGCGGAACTCGCCGCCGAGCTGGCGGCGGCCGGAGTGGTCGGCGTGAACATCGAGGACGGCCGCTCCGAGGGGGCGCTGACACCCCTCGGACGGCAATGTGAGGTGATCACAGCCGTCAAGGAGCGGGCGCCCGAGCTCTTCGTGAACGCCCGGACCGACACCCACTGGTTCCCCGCGTTGGCCGGGGACACCGCTCCCCCGCTGTCGGCGGCTCTCGAACGGGCCGAAGCCTATGTCCGTGCGGGCGCCGACGGCGTCTTCGTGCCCGGCCTGACCGACGAGAAGGACATCGCGGCACTGGTCCGGGACCTGGGGCGGGCCCCGCTCAATGTGTTGTTCGCCCCCGGCCGGCACCGCTACGAGGTCCTCGCCGAGCTGGGTGTCGGCAGGGTCAGCTGCGGCTCGCTGCTCTTCCGGGCCGCCCTGCACCGAGCGGTGGAGCTGGCCTGGTCCATCGAGCACCCCGACGCGGCTCCGAGCAGCCCCCTCTCCTATGAGCAGGCGCAGACCTTGTCCTACGATTTCGAGGCGGAACCCCCAGAGGACCCTCCCATCACGGGATGAACCTCCCTTACGGCCCCTTAACATTGCTCCGATCCCCCCGCGTATCGATGAAGTGGAGCAGTCATGGGCCTGGGCCTGCGCTGGACCCTGCACGGCGACGGGCGCACCCCCGCCCCCGGAGCCGTCGTCAGACCCGATGAGCGGCTGTCGTGGCCCAGGACCGCGGGGCTCGGCGCGCAGCATGTGGTCGCCATGTTCGGCGCTTCCTTCGTCGCGCCGGTGCTGATGGGCCTGGATCCGAATCTCGCCATCATGATGTCGGGCGTCGCGACCATGATCTTCCTGGTCGCGACCCGTGGCCGGGTCCCCAGTTATCTCGGTTGCAGCCTCTCCTTCGTGGGGGTGGCCGCCGTCATCCGGGCGCAGGGCGGCGGCAGCGCCGCGGTGACCGGTGCGATCCTGGTCGTCGGCGCGGCCCTGTTCCTCAGTGGGCTCGCGGTCCAGCGCTTCGGTGCGCGGATCATCCACGCGGCGATGCCCCCCGTGGTCACCGGCGCCGTGGTCATGCTGATCGGCTTCAATCTGGCGCCGGTCACCGCGCGCACCTACTGGCCGACCGACCAGTGGACGGCGCTGCTGACGATGCTCTTCACCGGGCTGGCCGTGGTCTGTCTGCGCGGCTTCTGGTCGCGGATCGCGATCTTCCTGGGGCTGATCTTCGGCTATGCGCTCTCCTGGGCCCTGGACCGGATCTTCGGGAAGATCCACTCGGTGAACGGCGGCACCCAGGCGGTGGACCACTGGCGGCTCGACCTCTCCGAGGTGGGATCCGCCGACTGGATCGGGCTCCCCTCCCTGCACGCCCCCAGCTTCGAGTGGTCGGCGATCCTCGTCGCGCTTCCGGTGGTGATCGCGCTGATCGCGGAGAACGCCGGCCATGTGAAGGCAGTGGGCGAGATGATCAACGATCCACTGGACGACAAGCTGGGCACGGCCATCGCGGCGGACGGCGCCGCGACCATGCTGTCGACGGCCGTCGGCGGCCCCGCCAACACCACCTACTCCGAGAACATCGGCGTGATGGCCGCCACCCGCGTCTACTCCACCGCCGCCTACTGGGCAGCCGCCTGCTTCGCTCTCCTCTTCGGCCTGTGCCCCAAGTTCGGCGCGGTCGTGGCCGCGATCCCCGGCGGTGTCCTCGGCGGCATCACCGTGATCCTCTACGGAATGATCGGTCTGCTCGGCGCCCAGATCTGGGTGCACAACGACGTGGACCTGCGCAATCCGCTCAACCTGGTGCCGGTGGCGGCGGGCGTCATCATCGGCGTCGGCGGTGTCAGCCTGAAGATCAGCGACAACTTCGAGCTGAGCGGCATCGCGCTCGGCACGATCGTCGTCATCACCGGCTACCACGTGCTGCGGGCCCTGGCCCCCGCCCACCTGAAGGGTCAGGAGCCGCTGTTGGACGCCGGGACCAGCGCCTACGACGACAAGGGGACGGGCGCGGGCACGGGGACGACCACGGGAACGGGGACCGACTGACCCGTCTCCCACCGCCGGCGGCCCACCCTCCCGGGGCCGCCGGCGGACGAGCCATGCCTTACACCGTGAGGTCCTGAAGTCCCAGCACACGGAGCAGCTCCAGTCGTTCATACGATTCGGTGCCCGGTTGGGCGGTATAGACGATCAACCGTTGGGCGTGCTCGGCGCTCAGCAGCACCTCGCACTCCAGCTCCAGCAGTCCCACCATCGGATGCTCGAAGCGAGTGATGGACGAGCGCTGCACGGCCACCTCATGCGCCTCCCACAGGGCGGCGAACTCCGCACTGCCGGCCCGCAACTCGGCGACCAGCGCGGCGGGGCCGGGGTCGTCGGGCCGGGCGGCGAGCACTGCCCGCAGGTTCGCCACGTGCGTCCGCGCGTGCCGCTCACGGTCCGCCGCGGGCGTCAGCGAGGGGCCAGGCCGCTCGGTGAAGAACCGGCGGACCATGTTCCGATCCGCCGGCGGCCGGGCGCTCACGTCACCGACCAGGGCAGCCGCCAGCGCGTTCTGCGCCAGGATGTCGCCCCAGTCGTTGGTGACCTGCGCGGCGGCGTCGTACAACCGGTCCAGCACGCGCAGTATGCCGGGCGGCACATGCCCGGAGGTGCCGCGGTCACGCGGCGGCTCCTCACCCGCCAGATGAAAGAGATGGTCCCGCTCGTCGTCGGTCAGCCGCAGCGCCCGGGCGAGCGCGGTCAGCATCTGACGGGACGGACGCGGGCCGCGCGCCTGCTCCAACCGGGCGTAGTAGTCCGTGGACATGCCGGTGAGCTGGGCCACCTCCTCTCGGCGGAGGCCGGGCGTGCGGCGCCGCGCGCCCGGCCCCAGTCCGACGTCGGTGGGTGCGAGGCGTGCGCGGCAGCGGCGAAGGAAGTCGGCGAATTCATTGCGATCCACGCGTTCATGGTCCCCGCGCTGACGCAGAGTAACCAGGGTCTGCGAATCCCCGGATCGACAGACCCCTGATGTCGCATCCTGTGATCTCGCGTCCCCTGAGGCGGCGTCCTTTTGATCTGGCGTCCTCTGTTCTGGCGTCCTCTGATCCGCTGTCCCCTGATCCGGCATCCTCCGACTGACGGTCCGCGGATCGGCGACCCCCGGAGCGACGAACCCCGGACCGGCGAGACCCGGACCGGCGAGCCGCGGATCCGGGATCCGCCGATCGCCAAGTCTCTCCTCCAGCCGAGCCGGACCGTGCACGCTGGTGATGCAACGGATCGCCGACGGAAGGCCGTTGCCATGCATCTCAGGCGAGCTCGACACGAGGGCGAGGGGTACGTCTCATGACGTGGGTGCGATTCCGCTTACCGCCTGTTAGCCCGTTACGGGGAAACCGCCGTGCGCGAGCCCCCGGCGGACCGGGCGGCTGGGACCCTGAGCCCCATGACAGAGGCCGACCAGCCGTGCGCCCCGCGGACCTTCGACCACGTGGTGGCACGGATGCGGACGATCGACACCGCGTTGCCGCCGCACGACGGGGTGGCGATCTTCAATCGGGTGTACCTCTCGGTCACCGAGGAGGTCGGGCGACGGCTGATCACCGGCCACTTCCACCACCCGGCAGCGACCGAGGACCTGGCCGTGCGGTTCGCCGGACGCTATCTGGCCGCCCTCGACGCGGTGGCGGCCGGGCGGCGACCGCCCGCCTGTTGGCGGCCGCTGTTCCAACTGCGCCGCCACCCCGCGGTGCGTCCGCTCCAGTTCGCGCTGGCGGGCATCAACGCGCACATCGGCTACGACCTGGCGCTGGCGCTCATCAGCACCTGTCACGGGCGGGAGTTGGAACCGGCGGCGCTGGAAGGAGACTTCGACCGGGTCGGCGAGGTGTTGGTCAGGATGGAGGAGCGCATCCGCGAGGAGTTGATGCCGGGCCCCGACCTGCTGGATGTGGCCGACCCCTTCACCCACCTGGTGGGTGCCTGGAGTCTGGAGCGCGCACGGGACGCGGCGTGGGCCACCTTTCGCACCCTGTGGGGCCTGCGTGGGCTTCCGGAGGTGGCGGAGGAGTTCTCCGATCGGGTGGACGCCGGTGTCGGGCTCGTCGGCCGCTGTCTCCTCACGCCGCTGGGCTGACCGCCCGGCGGACCGCGCTCCGGTGCCCGGACATGGATGCGGGCCGCCGCCACGCGTGTCGCGGCGTGACGGCGGCCCGGGTCTCGGGGAGGGGGAAAGCGGCCCGAACGACGCTGGGAGGGTCAGTCCTCCGGCAGCTCCACCGGGGCGATCTCGTCGTAGAGGTCGCCGGGGCCCGGGTTGGTCGGGTCGGTCTCGCCGCCGAACTGCTTCATGACACCCCAGACCGCGTTGAGCGCGGTCTGCACGGCACCCTCGGCCCAGCCCGCCGTCCAGGAGATGTCGTCACCCGCGAGGAAGATGCCGCGCTTGTCCTCAGGCAGGCGGTCCTGCATGAAGTGGGTGAACAGACGGCGCTGGTAGCGGTAGTGGCCGGGCAGGTTGGCCTTGAACGCGCCCATGAAGTAGGGCTCGTTCTCCCAGGAGACGGTCACCGGGTTGCCGATGATGTGCTTCCGGATGTCGACCTTCGGGTAGATCTCGCCGAGCGACTTGAGCATGACCTCCATGCGCTCGCTCGCGGACAGCGGCAGCCACTTGAGGCTGTCGTCGCACCAGGTGTAGGAGAGGCAGATGACGGCGGGCTGGTCCGGCCCGTTGTCCAGCAGGTAGGTGCCGCGGGTCATCCGGTCGGTGAGCGTCATGCTCATCGTGTCCCGGCCGGTCTCCTCGTCCTTGTCCAGCCAGAACGGGCGGTCGACCGGCACGAACAGCTTGGAGGACTCCATGTAGTGGGTGCGCTCCATCGCCGTCCAGTGGTCGATGGGGAACAGCGCGTCATCGCACTCGATCTTCGACAGCAGCATCCAGGACTGCGCGGTGAAGATGGCGGCGCGGTAGGTGCGGATGTCGCCGGAGGCGTCGGTGACGGTGATGCGGTTGCCCGCCGTGCGGTGCAGCCGGGTCACGGCCGGGCGCGGCGTGCCGTCGTGCAGGCCGGCCAGCGAAGTGCCCTGGGGCCAGTGCACGAGCTTCTGGGGCTCGCGCTCCCACAGCCGCAGCGGAAGCTGCTGGCTACCGCCCACGATGCCGCGGTGGTGGTCGTCAGCCTCCGTGTAGACGACGCGGAGGATCTCCAGGATGGAGTTCGGGAAGTCGGTGTCCCAGCCACCGGTGCCGAAGCCGACCTGGCCGAAGATCTCCCGGTGGCGGAAGGACTTGAAGGCCGGGGAGTCGCAGAGGAAGCCGTAGAAGGTCTGGTTGTCGAGCTTCTCGACGAGCTGCGCCCAGATCTCGCGGATGCGCGGGATGTCCCGCTCGCGGATGGCGCGGTTCATGTCGGAGAAGTTCGCGCCCTCCTCCAGGCAGGCGTTCCAGGCGTCCATGACCTGGCGGTAGACCTCGGGGAGGTCGTCGATGGTCTCGGCGTAGTGCGACTCGCCCTTGAGGTCCACGACCGTGGAGGGGGTGTCCGGGGCAAGCGGGTTGGGGAACGGCTTGGTCTCCAGGCCCACCAGGTCGATGTAGTGCTGAAGGGCGGTGGAGCACGGCGGGAACCGCATCGCGCCCATCTCGGCGTTCAGCGAGTCGTCACAGCCCTCGAAGCCGACGGTGCGCAGCCGGCCGCCGATCTGGTCGGCCTCGTAGACGACGGGCTTGAGGCCCATCTTCATCAGCTCGTACGCGGCGACGATGCCGGAGAGGCCACCGCCGATGACCGCGATCTCGCTGCCGTGCTCGGTGGCGGGTATCTGGCCCAGGCCGGCCGGGTGAGCCAGGTAGTCGTCGTAGGCGTAGGGGAAGTCCGGGCCGAACATGGTGACGGGCGGAAGGGGGGACTGCTGCGGGTCCTGGTCGTCGTGGACGGCGGTGGGCACCGTGGACGTCATCGGCTGGACTCTCCTACTTGCGGGGTGATCGGAACGATCGAGGGGGTGGTGCGATGGTTCAGACGAGCGAGGCGTACAGCTCGGGGCGGCGATCGCTCAGATAGGTGTTCTCGGCCCGGGACGCCTTCAGCGACTCGGTGTCCACATCGGCGGTGACCAGGTCCTCCGTCGCGCCGGCGCGGGCGCGGGCGGTGCCGTCGGGGGCGGCGAGGCAGCTGAGCCCGGCGAAGTGGAACTCGCCCTCGAGGCCGCAGCGGTTGGCGTACGCGATGTAGAGCTGGCTCTCCCAGGCGCGGGCCGGGAGGAGCGTCTGCGGGACGATCTCGTACGGGCGCATCAGCGCGGTGGGGACCGCCAGCAGCTCGGTACCGGCGAGGGCGTGGGCCCTCACGGTCTCCGGGAACTCGACGTCATAGCAGATCAGGAGGCCGATCCGGACGCCGTCCAGCTCTGCCTGAACGACCGGCTCGTCGCCGGGAGTGAAGTAGGCGGTCTCGAAATCGCCGAAGAGGTGGGTCTTGCGGTAGTTGGCGAGGCGGCTGCCGTCGGCTCCGAAGAGCTGGACGGAGTTGTAGAGGGTGTCGCCGTCGCGCTCGGGGTAACCGCAGGCGATCGCGATGCCGTGCTCGGCGGCGATCCGGGCCAGGGCCGTGGCCCCGGGGCCGTCGGCGGGCTCCGCCAGCTCCGGCACGGCGTCACCGATGGCGTAGCCGGTGAGGAAGAGCTCCGAGGTGACGAGCAGCCCCGCTCCGGCCGCCGCGGCCCGGCCGGCGGCGTCGCCGAGGACCTGGAGGTTGGCCGACACGTCGCCGGGGTGACCGGAGCTCTGAAGCAGGGCGGTGCGCAGCGACGGCATGGCAGACCTCGGGCAGGAGCGGGTACGGGACGTACAACCAGCAGGGGGACGTAAAGAACCGTACGGTTCTCGGCCGATCACGAACAAGGCTTGACCATTGCGGACAGGGCGTCGATTCGAAACGGGAACCCGCCCCGTCGCGTCGATTCATTGCGCGGGGCCGGCCAGTGTGTCGGCGACCACGTCCCGGACGAGGCCGCGCAGCCAGATGTGGCCACCGTCCGCCTCGTGGCGGGGGTGCCAGGCCATGGCGAAGGGCAGCGGGGGCAGCTCGAGCGGCACCTCGAAGGTGCGCAGACCCAGCGCGGCCACGGCCGGGGCGTCGACCCGCTCCGAGGCGAGTCCGATGGCGTCGCCGCGCAGCAGAAGGAAGAGGGAGGCGGCGAAGGTGGGTGAGGAGGCGACCACGCGGCGGCGCAGGCCGTGGGCGGCGAGGGCGGTGTCGATGGGGCCGGACAGCCGGCCGCGCCGGGAGACCACGAGATGGTTGGCGGCAGCGAAACCACGGAGGGTGACGCTTCCCTCGGCGAGGGGGTGCCCGGGCCGGACCACACCGACCATGCGGTCCTCCAGCAGCGGCTCGACGCGGATCTCCGGCTCGTTGCGGTCGATGACGCCGATCTCGAGGTCGACGGTGCCGTCGCGGAGGGAGGGCACGCCGGTGCTGGGCTCGGCGAGGAAGCGCAGGGTCACCCCTGGCGCGGTGCCGGCGACGCGGTCCAGCAGACCGGCGCCGAACGCCATCACATGGGCGTCGTGCGCGCTGAGGGTGAAGGCGCGGCGGAGGGTGGCGGGGTCGGCGGGCGAGCCGGCCGCGAACAGCGCGCGGGCGTCCTCCACGAGCCGACCCACCTCGGCCCGGATGGCCAGCGCGCGGGGGGTGGGGACCATATGACGCCCGGCTCGGACCAGCACCGGGTCACCGAGGGCACCCCGGATGCGGCCGAGGGTGCGACTCATGGCCGGGCCGGAGAGTCCGAGCCGGTCGGCGGCCCCGGTCACGCTCTCCTCCTCAAGCAGGGCGTCCAGCGCGACCAGCAGGTTCAGATCGACACGGTGGGCCGGTAGACCGCTCTCACCAGGTTCAATGCGCATAACGCAAGTATTCCTTGCTGACATTGCATTTGAAAGCAATATGGGGCGTCCCTACCGTCGTCGAGGTCGGTCCCAGACAGCAGTACTCATCAGTGCTCTTCACTTCGGGGGTCTCTTCGTCATGTCGGCAACCCTGTCCGCCAAGGCGCCGCCGCGCTCCGCGGCGAGCGGGCGCCATCGCGCGGTGCTCATCGCGATGTGTGCCTGTGTGCTCGTCGCGCAGTCGCTTGTCGCCGCCATCAACCTCGCCATCCCCCAGCTGTCGGCGAGCGATCTACGGCCGTCGCCGTCGCAGCTGCTGTGGATCGTCGACACCTACGTCATCGTCTTCGCCGGACTGCTGATCCCGGCGGGGGCGCTCGGCGACCGGCTGGGCCGCAAGGGCGTGCTGCTCGCCGGTCTGTCCCTGTTCACCGGCGGCGCCGCGCTGTGCGCACTGGCGACGACCGTGCCGTTGCTGCTGGCCGGGCGGGGGGTGTCGGGCGCGGGGGCCGCGCTGATGATGCCCGCCACCATGTCGCTCCTGCTCCAGGTCACCGCCCCCGAGCGACGCGCGGCGGCCATCGCCAGCTGGAGTTCGGCGCTGGCCGTGGGAGGCATCCTGGGCAACACCGGCGGCGCCTTGATCATCGAGTATCTGCCGTGGCAGGGCCTCTTCTGGGCCTACGTACCGCTGGGCGCCGCCCTGTTGCTGTGGACGGCCCGGGTCGCTCCGCGCGCTCCCCGGGGCACCGCGAACCTCGACGCCCCCGGCTCCGCCCTGCTCATTCTCGGCCTCTTCGCCCTGCTCTACGGGATCATCGAGGGCCCGGGACACGGCTGGGGCTCGACCCCCGTCCTGGGCGCGTTCGGCCTGGCCGCGTCGCTCCTCGCGATCTTCACCTGGCATGGGCTGCGCGCCGCACAGCCGGTGCTCGACCCGCGGGTCTTCCGGCTGCCCGCCGTGCGGGCCGGGGCGATCGGCATCGCCGCCGCCTTCTTCGGGATGTTCGCCCTCTTCTACGTGAACGCGCAGTTCCTGCAGTACGTGAAGGGCTTCAGTGCGCTGCAGGCCGGCATCGGCGTGCTCCCGGCGGCCGTCGGCATGATGCTGGTGACCCAGCGCAGCATCGGCTGGGCGCGCCGGCTGGGCACCCGCCCCACGGTCGTCACCGGGCTGCTGCTCCTCGCCGCCGGGCTGGCGGCCATGTCCACGGCGGACTCCGGGACGCCGTACCCGCTGTATGCGGCGTACATGTTGATCATGGCCACGGGGTGCGGGATGACGATGCCGTCGCTCTCCCACTCGGTGATCACCGCCCTGCCGCAGGCGAAGGCGGGGGTGGGCTCCGGCCTGAACGCCGCCGCCCGCGAGCTGGGGGCCGCCCTGGGGATCGCCGTCATCGGCACCGCCCTGTCCATACGTTTCTCCGACCGGCTCCCGGCCGCGCTGGGCGATCATTCCGACTCCGCCGCGCAGGCACTGGCCGCCGCGTCCCGACTCGGAGACGGGGTGCGTACGGAGGCGGTGTCGGCATACACCGACGCGGTCGGGGTGGGCTACCGCATAGCGGCCGTGGTGCTGGTCGCCCTCGCGGCGGTGGTGGCGGCATGGCTTCGACCGCCGGCTACAGAGGCAGACGGAGGAGGAGGCCGTAACGGAGCAGGAGGGGCCGGGGCGTGGCGGGGCTATCCGGTGGTCAGCCCGAAGACGACGATGAACACCAGCCAGCACAGCGCCACCAGTGCGGCGCCCAGGACGTGGACGCGGAGGGAGTTCGCTCGATCGGGCACCAGCCAGAAGGCGAACGCTCGGTTGACCAAGGGCATCAGCAGCCAGGTCAGCACGCTGACACTGAGCACATTGCCGATGAACAGACCCACGTACCCGGGCACGCCGAGCTCGTCGAGGTCATGGCCCACCGTCAGATTCAGGACCATGACGGTCGGATAGAGCGCCAGGACGACGGACATGGCCTGCTTCCAGTTGGGCGGAACGCCCGCCTTGTCCGCCCCTTCGCCGAACCGGAACCAGCCACTGAACGCGGATGCGATCTTTCGCACGTCATAGGAGGAGAAGTACTGGCGCCCCTCCATCAGCAGCTTCTTGCGCGCCTCGGAGTCGAGCCACCGTTCGAGGTGCTCACGGGTGTCGTAGCGGAAGACGACCACCCAGCGGTCCTGGACTCCCTGGACGGGCTTGAACAACTCCGACCCCATGAAGCCCGATTGCTTCTCCTGCTCGGCGAGGACCTTGTCCTGCCACCGCATGAAATCCCGCTCCCGTCCGGGCCGCACCTCGTGCGAGATGACCGCCGTCACCACATCGCGGGCCGGCGTGCCACCGGCGAGGATCTCCTGGGTCGGGGAGCCCTCGAACAGAGGGCGACCCTCGTCGAGGAGTTCCCGGCGGGCGGAGGACTCCAGCCAGGCGGTCAACTGGTCGACACGGGAGAAGCGAAAGACGACGACCCACTCGTTGACTTCGCCGGGGGTCGGCGGATACAGCTCCGTTCCCTCGAACCCGTCGAAGTCACGCACGACTTGGTTCGTCTTCTCCTGCCAGCGACGGTAGTCGTCGTCACGCCCCGGTCGCACCCGCTGGGAGGTCACCACCGTGGCGTTGTCCTCGCCGACACCGCCGAGGTCACGGCTTGCACCAGCACCCATACCGAGTAGTCTAGATCGAAAGGGAGTTATCCACCAATTCGGGCAAATTGCGAGGTAGAAGGAGGTGGAAGGGAGGGACGACGACACCGGGCACGTCGACAGCGAACAGCAGGGCGGCGCGGACAAGGTGACGTCAAGCTGACGTCGGAGAGACAGACAGACGAGCAGCGTCGAGACAGGGCAGCGGAAAGACCGCAGCGGAGAGACAGACAGAGAGACGGGCAAGAGACGGGCAGGGTTCTCATGGATCACAAAGAGTGTCTGACCGAGGCGGTGCGACTGGCCACCGAGTCCGTGGTGAACGGCTGGGGCGGCCCGTTCGGCGCGGTGATCGCCCGTGACGGGGAGATCATCGCCCGGGGCCAGAACCGGGTACTACTCACCGGCGATCCCACCGCGCACGCCGAGGTGGAGACGATCCGCAAGGCGATCCAGTGCCTCAACCCGGAGGCCCCTTCGATCGCCGAGGACCACCAGAACGAGAGCACGCTGAAGTACGTGCCACGCCCCGACGGGTCCACCGACCCCGTACCGGAACGCGCCCGCATGCTCCAGGGGTGCTCGATCTACATCAGCGGCGCCCCGTGCCCGATGTGCATGAGCGCCATCTACTGGGCGCGGATCGACGCCGTCTACTTCAGCTGCGACCTGGACGCCACCCGGGCGATCGGCTTCGACGACGCCTATCAGTACGAGGACTTCCAGCGGTCGTTGGACCAGCGGCGGATCAAGATCGAGCAGATCCACCCCGAGCTGGGCGCCGAGGCGTACAAGGCGTGGAGCGACAAGGGCGACTGCCACCCGTACTGACACGCCGTGGGCGCCGCCCGTACTGACGCCCCGTGGGAACGAAAACGGGCCCACCCCCGGATGAACGGGGTGGGCCCACCTCTGACGGGTCGAGATCGGGAGGAAGCTCTGCCGGGTCGAGATCGGGAGGAGGCGCTTCAGGCGGGCGAGCCCGAGGTGTAGCGCCGCAGGAGGGGCGAGAGGACCAGCACCGACTTGGTGCGTTCCACGAACGGCTCGCCCGCGATCCGCTCCAGCACCCGCTCGAAGTGGCGCATGTCGGAGGCGAAGACCTGGACGATGGCGTCGGCCTCCCCCGTGACGGTGGAGGCGGACGCCACTTCCGGATAGCGCGAGAGCCCGCGGTGGATGTCCTGCGGCGAGGTGTTGTGACGGCAGTAGAGCTCGATGAACCCCTCGGTCTCCCAGCCGAGCGCCGCCGGGTCCACCCGAACCGTGAATCCGGTGATGGCGCCCTCGGCCCGCAGCCGGTCCACGCGCCGCTTCACGGCGGGCGCGGACAGGCCGACCTCCGCGCCGATGTCGGCGTACGAGCGGCGGGCATCCTCGGCGAGGGCGTGGACGATGCGTTCGTCCAGGTCGTTCAGTCGCACTGCGGGGGAATCACTTCTCTGCGGTGGCCAATGGGAGCGGCGCTTGCCGTTGCCCGAAGTAGATCACAGCGGGGTCGCTGTCACGGGCGTCGCCAACGGCTCGCCACTACCTGCTGCTTCATGTCTTCCCACATCTTCTCGTGGCTCTCCTGACCTTGCCAAACCAGCCGCGGTGGCTGGTCGCCACGGCGGCGCCCTGGAGGAGGGAGACGAAGAAGAGGGGCCTGAGGCGGCTTTGTGGAACCGCGTGGTGCGGTCACAAGCCCCTCAGACCCCTCGTCGAGCGTCTCAGGAGGTGGGCTAGTCGGCGTCCGCGACGCTGGCAGCCGCGAGGGCGTCCGAGGCGCTGGAGGTCGCAAGCCGGGAGCGGCGCATGCCGTAGCCGAAGTAGACCACGAAGCCGACGGCCATCCAGACGCCGAAGACGATCCAGGTGATGGTGTCCAGGCTGCCCATCATCCACACGCAGAAGCCGAAGCCGATCAGCGGGAAGAGCGGGGAGAGCGGCACCCGGAAGGTGCGCGGCATCTCGGGGCGGGTGCGGCGCAGCACGATCACCGCGATGTTGACGAGGGCGAAGGCGAACAGGGTGCCGATGCTGGTGGCGTTGGCGAGCTCGCCGAGCGGGATCAGCGCGGCCAGGACGCCGCAGAACAGCGAGACGATCACGGTGTTGGCGCGCGGGGTGCCGGTGCGCGGGTTGACCTTGGCGAACACCTTGGGCACCAGGCCGTCGCGGGACATCGCGAACATGATGCGGGTCTGGCCGTAGAGCACGGTCAGCACGACGGAGGCGATGGCGATGACGGCGCCGGCAGCCAGCAGCACGGCCCAGAAGTTCTGGCCGGTGACGTCCTCCATGATCCCGGCCAGGTCGGCCTCGGAGCCGCTGAAGTTCTTCCACGGCCGGGCGCCGACGGCGACGAAGGCGACCAGGACGTACAGCGCCGTGACGATGCCCAGCGACAGCATGATCGCGCGGGGCAGGTCACGCTGCGGGTTCTTCGCTTCCTCGCCGGCCGTGGACGCGGCGTCGAAGCCGATGTACGAGAAGAAGAGGGTGGCACCGGCGGCGCTCACGCCCGCCATGCCCAGCGGCATGAAGTTCTCGTAGTTGCCGGCCTTGAAGCCCATGAAGCCGATGGCGCAGAAGAGCAGCAGGGCGGCGACCTTCACCGCGACCATGATGGTGTTGGCGCGGGCGGACTCCTTGGCGCCGCCGAGCAGGAACACCATGGCCAGCAGGACCACGATCAGCGCGGGCAGGTTGAACAGCGCGCCGTCGGCCTCACCGGGCGCCGCGGAGAGCGCGGCCGGGATGGTGACCCCGATGGTGCCGTCGAGCAGCTCGTTGACGTACTCGCCCCAGCCGACGGCGACCGCCGCGACCGATACGCCGTACTCCAGGATCAGGCACCAGCCGCAGACCCAGGCGACGAGCTCGCCCATCGTGGCGTAGGCGTAGGAGTACGAGGATCCGGAGACCGGGATGGTGCCGGCCAGCTCCGCGTAGGAGAGCGCCGAGAAGAGCGCGGTGAGCCCGGCGATGACGAACGAGAGGGTGACCGCGGGGCCGGCCTTGGGGACGGCCTCGCCGAGCACGACGAAGATGCCGGTGCCCAGCGTCGCACCGATGCTGATCATGGTCAGCTGCCACATGCCGAGGGAGCGGCGCAGCGTGCCACCCTCGCCGTGGCCACCCTCCGCGACAAGCCGCTCGACGGGCTTGCGCCGTATCAGGGCGCCGACGACCCCGGCAGCAGGGGTCGGCTTGTCGCTGACGGGCGAGGGTACGCCTTGGTCCAACACAGGGGTGGCTCCTTTATCGCTGCCGGTCAGATGAGCTCGATGGGCGGTGACCAGCGGCGGACGTGCGGGTGCGCAGGCATGCGCGGGAGACCCGCAGTGAGGAACCGCCGAGCTGACGGTTCCCGCCACTCCACGTACAGCGCAAGACCATACGAGCTGGATGGCTGCGCTCGTAATGCATCATTATTGCGTATACGCGTGCGAACGTTGCGCCTCGATGGTTCGTACAGGGAATTGTTGCACGCGCCACGCATGACAAGATCATTGGCTACTTTCACCCGATTGCTGCGATACGGCGTATTTGCGGAATCGTTGGTCGGGGCGTGACCAGACACAGCCCGCGGCCCTACGGCAGCACGGAACCGGATGGACGGCCATGACCTACCCGGACCCGGAAACCGCCGGCCAGACGGCTGGCTACAGCCCCGGTCATTACCCCGGCCACCACACCGGTCATACGACGCACAGCGGCTACGCGGCCGGCCACCAGGCCGGCTACGGGGGCTACTCCATGGGCTCCGTCGACCCCTCGATCGGAGCCTTCGACGCGTCGGTAGGAGCCTTCGTCGACCCCTCGGTCGGGGCCTTCGACACGTCGGTCGGAGCCTTCGACACCTCCTCGGTCGGGGCCTGGGACGAGCCGCTCGACACCACCCTCAGCGGCAGCTACCCGGGCTACACGGGGCCGCTACCGGCCGCCGAGACCTTCGACGACCGCTGGGACCTGGACGGCGACCTCGCGCGCCTTCTGCAGTCGGCCTCCGCCGAGGAGTCGCCGCAGCCCCCCGTGGACCCGACCCCGGCCCCCGCCCCGGCCCCGGCGCCGCCGACCCCGACCGCCTTCGTGCGCGGCCGGGGACGACGCCGCCGGGTCCGCTTCCGCCGGCCCAACATGCCCTGGCTGCGGCTCTTCAGCCTGGTCTTCGCCGCGCTGACCACGGTGATCGTCGCCATGCTGAGCGTCCTGAGTGGGATGATCTCCTACGGCCCGCTGCGTTTCGTGGCCTCCCCCAGCACCTCCCGGGAGCTGGTCGACTGGTGGCCGGTGCTGGTGTACGGGCCCTGGCTGGTCGCCTCGCTCTCCGTGCTGCGGGCCGCGCTGCACCGCAGGCGCCCGGGGAGCTCCTGGGCGGTCGTGGTGCTCTTCTCCGCCATCGCGGTCTTCCTGTGCATCGCCCACGCGCCGCGGACGGTGCCCGGCATCGCCGTCGCCGCCCTGCCGGCCGTCGCCGCGCTGCTCTCGTTCCACCAGCTGGTGCGGCAGATCACCCTGACCAGCCCGCCGCGCCACGCCCTCCCCCGGCAGCGTGGCCCCGAGTCGCACTCGTCGGGGCAGCACGCCGCCACGTCACGCGGCTGACACCGGGCCCGGTGCGCCGGCTGACACCGGGCCCGGTGCCGGGCGCGCCGGGCCGCGCGCCCGGCGAGCCGCTCCCCGTGGCTCCGCCGCCTCATGCCCGGATCTCAGAGTTCATGCCCGGACATCGGGGCCCGGATGTCAGAGATGCCGTCGGCCCCGGTCACCAGGTGACCGGGGCCGACAGAAGAGGGATCACCCCGAGGGGCGCCCGAGGGGGCGGTGGCGCGTCAGCTCCAGCTGGCGTGCAGCGGCTTGCCCTCGGCGTAGCCCGCGGCGCTCTGCACGCCGACGACGGCACGCTGGTGGAACTCCTCCAGCGAGCCCGCGCCCGCGTAGGTGCAGGAGCTGCGGACACCCGCGATGATCGAGTCGATCAGGTCCTCCACGCCCGGGCGGGCCGTGTCCAGGAACATCCGCGAGGTGGAGATGCCCTCCTCGAAGAGCGCCTTGCGGGCCCGGTCGTAGGCCGACTCCTCCGCGGTGCGGTTGCGCACCGCGCGGGCGGAGGCCATGCCGAAGCTCTCCTTGTACGGACGGCCGTCGGCGGTGTGCTGGAGGTCGCCCGGCGACTCGTAGGTGCCGGCGAACCACGAGCCGATCATGACGTTGGACGCGCCCGCGGCCAGGGCCATGGCGACGTCACGCGGGTGCCGGACGCCGCCGTCCGCCCACACGTGCTTGCCCAGCCGGCGCGCCTCGGCGGCGCACTCCAGCACCGCGGAGAACTGCGGGCGGCCCACGCCGGTCATCATCCGGGTGGTGCACATGGCGCCCGGGCCGACACCGACCTTGATGATGTCCGCGCCGGCCTCGACCAGGTCGCGCACGCCCTCGGCGGCGACGATGTTGCCCGCCACGACCGGCACCTGCGGGTCGAGCGCCCGCACCGCCTTCAGCGCGGTGATCATCGACTCCTGGTGGCCGTGCGCGGTGTCCACCACCAGGGTGTCCACGCCGGCGTCCAGCAGCGCCTTGGCGCGACCGGCCACATCGCCGTTGATGCCGACGGCGGCGGCGATCCGCAGCTTGCCGGTGGCGTCGGTGGCGGGGGTGTACAGGGTGGCGCGCAGCGCGCCCTTGCGGGTCAGGATGCCCGCGAGCCGGCCGTCCGCGTCCACGGCGGGGGCGAGCTTGCGGTGGGCGGTGTCGAGGCGGGTGAAGGCCTCGCGGGGGTCGATGTCCGCGTCGAGGAGCAGCAGCTCCCTGGACATGACCTCGGACAGCTGGGTGAAGCGGTCGACGCCGGTCAGGTCGTGCTCGGTGACGATGCCCACCGGGCGGCCGTCCTCGACCACGACACCCGCGCCGTGGGCGCGCTTGGGCAGCAGGGCGAGCGCGTCGGCGACGGTGGAGGAGGGGCTGAGCACGATCGGGGTGTCGAGCACCAGATGACGGCTCTTGACCCAGGTGATGACGTCGGTGACGACGTCGAGCGGGATGTCCTGCGGGATGACGACGAGGCCGCCGCGGCGGGCGACCGTCTCGGCCATCCGGCGACCGGCAATCGCGGTCATGTTGGCGACCACGAGGGGGATGGTGGTACCGGTGCCATCGGGGGCGGAGAGGTCCACGCCCTGGCGGGAACCGACCGCGGAGCGGCTCGGCACCATGAACACATCGTCGTACGTCAGGTCGTACGGCGGCTTCGAGTCATTGAGAAAACGCACGTACTTCATTCTCACACGGCGAGGCCGTGGAACCCCTGGGTCGAACCTCCCAAGCCTCGGAAAGCGCCTGGTCGATTCGTCCAAACCGGACGGGGTCCACGCCCCGGAGCGGTGCCGCGGGCGACTCGGGGACGGCCTCGCGGGGTGCCGGCCGCCTTCAGATCCCGTAGCCACGCTCCCCCAGCCACGCCCCCGGCCCCCGCCACGACCGCACGCCGCGCGGGGATCGCGCACCGCGCGGGGATCGTCCGGCGCACGCGGATCGCCGGGACGGCGGACGAGGCCGGGGCGCGGCAGGAGATCCCACCGCGCCCCGAATCGTCTCTTCGAGCCTTGTGCCCCGTCCGGGTCCGCGCCCTACGCGCCGTCCGGGTCCGCGCGGTCCAGGGCGGGGCGCGGGCCGGGGCCGGTCTCCAGCAGCAGGTGGTCGGCGGCGGCGGTGTCCGTCACCAGGCTGGTCACCAGCCCGGAGCGGAGCACCGCGCCGATCGCCGCCGCCTTGCGGCGCCCACCGGCGATGGCGACGACCTCCGGGATCCGGCGCAGCCGGTCCGCCTCCACCGTGATGCATCGTTCGCCCAGGTCACGGCCGATGCGGCGGCCGTCCGCGTCGAAGAGGTGGGCGGACATCTCGGCCGCGGCGCCGAGGGAGGCGTAGTGCGCCCGCTCCTCCTCCGAGAGCATGTCGTAGACGGTCGAGATGCCCGCCTCCCAGGAGCCGATGGAGACGGCGGCCACCGTGACCTTGTCGAAGTACTCGAAGGCGCGGGCGATGCCGGTCTGCCCGCGCAGCGCCGCCGCGGTGGCCGGGTCGGGCAGCAGCATCGGCGCGTAGATCGGGTGTGCCTCGCCGCCCGAGACGGCGGCGGCGCGGCGCACCGCCTCCACCGAGCCGCGCTCCGCGGTGCCCGCGTCGTACACGCCGGTGAGCTGCACGACGGTGCACGGCGGCAGCCGGTGCAGGGCGGCCGCCATGTGGATGGTGGACCGGCCCCAGGCCAGGCCCAGCACGTCCCCCTCGGTGACCAGCTCGCCCAGCAGGTCCGCGGCGACCTCGCCCAGGTTCTCCGGGTCCGGGGCGTCGTCCTCGGCGTCGGCCGGTGACTCCACGACGACGGCGTGCCGCAGCCCGTAACGGGCCCGCAGCGCGTCGGAGCGCTCCGCGTCCAGCTCCGCCGGAACGCGGATCTCGATGCGCACCAGGTCGCGCTCCAACGCCGTCTCCAGCACCCGCGCGACCTTGAAGCGGCTGACGCCGAACTCCTCGGCGATCTGGATCTTGGACTTGCCCTCAAGGTAGAAGCGGCGCGCCATGGCCGCCGCCTGCACCAGTTCGGCGGGTCCCATCCGCGTGGCTGAACGGCCGCCCGTCGACACCGCGGTCTCCTCACTGTTCACGTTCTGGACTCACCGTCATCCTGTCAGAAACGGCGGTCTTTGAATTGTCCTTGAGCCGGGAGTTCACCAAGCGGTGGCTCAATGGCCGCATGCCCAGGACGCGGAGGCGGTCGCGCCCTGCGCCTGCGCGCGCAGGTTCCGCACGGCCTCGGCCGGATCCTGGGCGCCGTACACGGCGGAGCCGGCGACGAAGACGTCCGCCCCAGCCTCAGCACACCGCTCGATGGTGGCGGCGGAAACCCCACCGTCCACTTGTAGCCACATCTCGAGGCCGTGCTTGGCGATGAGCTCCCGGGTACGCCGGATTTTCGGCAGCATGATGTCGAGGAACGCCTGGCCGCCGAAGCCGGGCTCGACGGTCATGATCAGCACCATGTCGAGCTCGGGCAGCAGATCCTCGAACGGTTCTATGGGGGTGGCCGGCTTGAGCGCCATCGACGCCCGCGCCCCCTTGGCCCGGATCTCCCGCGCCAGCCGTACCGGGGCGGCGGCCGCCTCCACGTGGAAGGTGACCGAGCCCGCGCCCGCCTCGACGTACTGCGGGGCCCAGCGGTCCGGGTCCTCGATCATGAGGTGGCAGTCGAGCGGGGTGTCGGTCGCCCGGCTGAGCGACTCCACCACCGGCACGCCGAGCGTCAGATTCGGGACGAAATGGTTGTCCATCACGTCGACGTGCAGCCAGTCTGCGCCTTCGACGGCCTTGGCCTCGTCCGCCAGGCGGGCGAAGTCGGCGGAGAGGATGCTGGGATTGATCTGTACGGCCATGGCGCCAAGCCTGCCACGCCCGCCGCCCGGGCGTACCGCCGGGACCGGTCTCACCTGCGCCGGCGGCCCGACGGCCGTCCCGGGAACGGTCGTCGGGCCGTGGCGCGGAGCTCTCGGAGCCGGTGGCGGGCGCCGTCAGGCGGTGCGCCGCAGCAGGGCCAGGTACATCGCGTCGGTGCCGTGCAGGTGGGGCCAGAGCTGGACGTCCGGCCCGTCGCCGAGGGCCAGGACGCCGGGCATCAGCGGCCGGGCGTCGATCCACTCGGCGGAGGCGGCGGCCGCGCCACGCCCCTTGAGCACGTCGTCGACGACGGCCCGGGTCTCGGCGAGGTGCGGCGAGCAGGTCGCGTACCCCACCACGCCGCCGACCCGCACCGCGTTCAGCGCCTCGCGCAGCAGACCGCGCTGGAGCGGCGCGAAGCCCTCCAGGTCCTCCGGGCGCCGTCGCCAGCGCGCCTCCGGCCGCCGCCGCAGCGCGCCCAGACCGCTGCACGGCACGTCCACCAGCACCCGGTCGAAGGTGCCGGGGCGCCAGGCGGGCCGCGTTCCGTCGGCGGTGATCACCTGGTACGGGCCCGGGTTGCCGTGCAGCGCCCGCTCGACCAGTCGGGCGCGGTGCTGCTGCCTCTCCGACGCCAGCAGCATGGCCCCGCGCTGCGCGGCCAGCGCGGCCAGCAGCGCCGCCTTGCCGCCGGGTCCGGCACAGCCGTCCAGCCAGCGGGCGTCGGAGCCCTCCAGTGGGGCGTTGGCCAGCGCGATCGCCACCAGCTGGCTGCCCTCGTCCTGAACGCCGGCGTGCCCCTCGCGGACCGCGTCCAGCGCTCCCGGCTCGCCGCCCTCGGCCAGCCGCACGGCATACGGCGACCAGCGCCCCGGCACCCCGCCCTCGCTGCCCAGCGCGTCCAGCAACTCGGCCCTCTCGGCCCGGCCCGGCCGGGCGACCAGGGTCACCTCGGGCCGCTCGTTGTCGGCGGCCAGCAGGTCCTCGATCCCGGCGCGCCCGCCGCCGAGGGCGTCCCACAGCGCGGAGACGACCCAGCGCGGGTGCGCGTGCACGACCGCCAGGTGCTCCTCGGGGTCCTCGTCGTACGGGGGCGCGACCCGCGCCAGCCAGCCGTCCAGGTCGTCGGCGGCGATCCGGCGCAGCACGGCGTTGACGAACTTCGCCCGCCCGTCGCCGAGTACCACGCGCGCCAGCTCCACGCTCGCCGACACGGCGGCGTGCGGCGGGATACGGGTACCGAGCAGCTGGTGCGCGCCCAGGCTGAGCACGTCCAGCACCGGCGGGTCGACCTCCCGCAGCGGCCGGTCCACGCACTCCGCGATGATCGCGTCGTAGGTGCCCTGCCAGCGGAGCGTCCCGTAGACCAGCTCGGTGGCGAGTGCGGCGTCCCGCCCGTCGAAGTCGCCGCCCTCGCGCGCCTTCCGCAGCAGCGGCGGCAGCACCAGGTTGGCGTACGCGTCCCGCTCGTCGACGGCCCGCAGCGCCTCGAAGGCGAGGATCCGCACGGGGTCCTTCTGGGGACGACGGTAGGTCTTGGCGGGCCGGTGACGGCGCGGCTGATCAGTCACGAAAGGTGCTCCGGATCGATATCGACGTACCGCCCCACCCTACGTCGGGCGGGCGCGGCGAGTCGGCCCGGCGGAACCCTTCCCACGCGGGGCCGGGGCCGGGGGCCGGGGGGGGCCGCCGGTGCCCCGGGCTCGTGCCCGCCCGGGACGCACGGTGCCGCCGGGCCGCGAGCGCGTCGGGCCGCACGCGTCCTGGGTCCCCCGCGTGCGGCGGCATACGGACGAACGGTGTCGGTTCCGCACGCACGGCGGGGAACCGCGCCGGGCCTACGCCCCCAGGTGCTCCCCGCCCGCGATGCGCACCCCGCGCGCCCAGTCGGCGGCCTTCATCGGCTTCTTGCCCTGGGGCTGCACCCAGAGCAGCTCGACGGCGTGGCTGCCGGTGCCGGCGTACACGGCGTTCTTGGTGACGGCGAGCTCGCCCGGGGCCAGGTCGGTGCGGTCGGGCAGCAGGGCCACGGACATGACCTTGAGCCGCTCGCCGCGGAAGACGGTCCAGGCACCGGGAGCCGGGGCGCAGCCGCGCACGACGCGGTCGACCCGCAGTGCGGGCGTCGTCCAGTCGAGCCGGGCGTCCTCCACGCTGAGCTTCGGCGCGAGCGAGACGCCGTCGGCGGGCTGCGGCACCGCGTTCAGGGTGCCGTCCTCGATGCCGTCCATGGTCGCGGCCAGCAGCCCGGCGCCGGCGAACGCCAGCCGGGTCAGCAGGTCGCCGCTGGTGTCGGTGGGGCGTACCCGCTCGGTCAGCACACCGAAGACGGGGCCCGAGTCCAGCCCCTCCTCGATGAGGAAGGTGGAGGCGCCGGTCACCTCGTCGCCGGCGAGCACCGCGTGCTGCACCGGCGCGGCACCGCGCCAAGCGGGCAGCAGCGAGAAGTGCAGGTTGACCCAGCCGCGGGCCGGGATGTCCAGCGCCACCTTGGGCAGCAGCGCCCCGTACGCCACCACCGGACAGCAGTCCGGGCCGATCTCGCGCAGCCGGGCCAGGAACTCCTCGTCGCGCGGCTTGGCGGGCTTCAGGACCTCGATCCCCGCCTCCTCCGCGCGCTGCGCGACCGGGCTGGCGACCAGCCGCCGTCCGCGCCCGGCGGGCGCGTCGGGCCGGGTGACGACGGCCACGACCTCGTGCCGGTCCGAGGCGAGCAGAGCGTCCAGGGCGGGTACGGCGACCTCGGGGGTGCCGGCGAAGACGAGCCTCATGGGTGGCGAACTACCTCTCACACGCAGCGGAACGACGCATCAGTCTATGGCGCCGCCACCCCAGGGGGCCGGGGCCGGGGGTCACCGACCGGGAACGGCCGGTCGCGGACGGTGCGGCCCCGCCGGCTCACGGGGGCGGGCGACCGGCTGGCAGGGGGCGTACGCGAGCCCCCGCGCACGCCCCGGACCGTGACCAAGACGGTGGGTGCGGCGTTGGTCAAGCGAGGTTGACCGTATCGGGCCGCCACCGCGGCCCGATCGTTTTCCTTCCACTTCCGTCCCCCTTCCAACGCCGGTTCGAGAGGCTTGTTCATGGCCGACCATGCAACCCACGACGCCCAGGCACGGGCCAGCCTGCACCTGCTGGTCCGGGACATCGAGCGGGTCCGCCGCCAGGTGGACGCGCTGCGCACGCTCACCGCGCAGCTCGGCAACGTCTACCGCCCACGGCGCACCGGCCCGTCCGCGGGCTTCGTCGTGTACGGGCGCGCCCCCGCTCCCACGGTGCGCCTCGCCCAGGAGCTGCGGGACAGCGTCGAAACGCTCGTCACGGCCGCGGTCGACTTCGACCGCTCGCTCGGCTTCTCGTGGGACGCGGTGGGCTCGGCGCTCGGGGTGACCAAGCAGGCGGTGCACCGCCGCTACGGCGCCCGCCGGACCGCCGCGCAGACGGTCGCCGACCCGGTGGGCGAGGCGTCGGCGCGCACCGTCACCGCGACGGCGGAGCCGCCGTGCGTCCCCGCCGTGGCTGCCACCGTTCCCTCGGTGCCCGCCGCCCGCTCGGTCCCGATGTCGGGGCAGGCCGCCGTCGCGGCGCTGCGCGAGGAGGCCCGCCACGGTGCCCTCCCGGGCCCGCGCAACGGCTGATCCCCATCGCCCCCGTGTGCCCGCCTCGACGGCTGGCGGACGGGGGCGGCGTCCGTCCCCGTCCCCCGCCCGACGTCCCTCCCCGGCCCGAGGGTCCCTCCCCGCCCGAGGTCCCTCTCCGATGCCGGCTCCGCCGCCCCACGGCGCCGGTCTGGCCGATTCCGAGCCACCGCCCTCGGCGTCCCCGCGCCCTCGGCGGTGCGTGCTCCCCGGCGCCCTCGCCACGGCCGCGCCGACAGGGCCGAGGTCTGACCGGGGTCTCGCGGGCGCGGACTCACGGCATCCCCCGAGTGTCCTCCGTCATCGCGGCGGACCGCCCCGGCAGCGCCCTCACGAGCGCGTGCTCCACGACATCCCCCGAGTGCCCCGGCCATCGCGGCAGCCCGCCTCGGCCACGCCCTCGCCACGACCACGCCGCTGCCCCCACCACCGGCCTGTGCCCCGCGCGCGCCTGCCCGGTGACACCTCGCCGACGCTCTGGGCCCTGCTCCCCGCGCCGCCCGTGACCGCTTCCTCCACGGCGCCCGCGGCCGCGGCCGCTCGGCACCCCCGCCGGCGCTCGGCGCGCCTGCCGACATACCCAGGCGGCGTCGGCGCCCACGTCAGCCGATGTCCGGCGGATCGATCCGCACCCGCACCGGCGGCCCCTCCCGCCGCACCAAGCGCGCCGCATGCGCGGCCTTGAGCGCGGCAGCCAAGGCCGCCCCGCTTCCCGGACGCACCCGCAACAGGGCCCGCTCCCAGCTCTCGCCGGGCGGCGGCGCGCCCGGGCGGCGGGGACGCCGAAGTCACCCCGGCACCGGCACCCGACCGAGCACCTCGGCACCCTCAGGAAGACCGCTCGGCACCCCCGCCGGCGCTCGGTGCGCCTGCCGGCGTTCCCAGGCGGCGTCGGCGCCCACGTCAGCCGATGTCCGGCGGATCGATTCGCACCCGCACCGGCGGCCCCTCCCGCCGCACCAAGCGCGCCGCATGCGCGGCCTTGAGCGCGGCAGCCAAGGCCGCCCCGCTTCCCGGACGCACCCGCAACAGGGCCCGCTCCCAGCTCTCGCCGGGCGGCGGCGCGCCCGGGCGGCGGGGACCGCCGAAGTCGCCCCCCGGCACCGGCACCGGACCGAGCACCTCGGCGCCCTCGGGAAGACGGAGGCTCTCCAGGAGATCGGCGACGGCCTCCGGCGGGCCGGAGACGGAGGCCATCCGGGAGACCGGTGGAAAGCCGAGCTGGGCGCGTTCGGCCAGCTCGCGCGCGGCGTGGCCGGCGGGGTCCCAGCGGACCAGCGCCTGGACGGGGCGCAGCGTGGGCTCCGCTATGACGACGACGGTGCCGTCCTCGCGTTGGGGTCGGACCAGCGCGGCGGCGGTCAGCCAGCGGTGCAGGCTGTCCTCTCCGGCGCGCAGGTCAGGGCGGCCGAGCAGGGCCCAGCCGTCGAGCAGCAGGGCCGCCGCGTAGCCGCCCTCCGCGACGGGCTCGGCGCCAGGCGTGCTGACCACCAGGGCCGGCTGCCCGGGGACGGTTTCCAGCACATGGTCGCGCCCGGAGGTGCGCACCGGGACCGAGGGGAAGGCCCGGCCTAGTTCCTCGGCGGTGCGCCGGGCGCCGACGATCCGGGCCCGCAGCCGCGTCCCGCCGCAGGCGGGGCAGTGCCAGGCCCGCTCGCCGCGCCCGCACCAGGCGCAGCACAGGGTGTCCGCGTCGGTGGCCTCCAGCGGGCCGGAGCAGTGCCCGCAGCGGGCCGGCTCCCGGCAGCGCTCGCAGGCCAGCCGCGGCACATACCCGCGGCGCGGCACCTGGACGAGCACCGGTCCGCGCGACAGCCCGTCACGCACCGTCTGCCAGGCGAGGCTGGGAAGCCGGGCGGCGCGGGCGGCCGGGTCCCGTGCCTGTTCGGTGTCGGAGACCGTGCGTATCAGGGGCGCGGCGGCGCGGACCTGCTCGCGGTCGGCCTCCAGGGGCAGCGCCCACCCGTTGTCGACGAGCTGGGCCGCCTCCACGGTGCGTCCCAGGTCTCCGGCGAGGAAGCCGGCGCGCTCGTGGACCGCGCGCAGCAGCAGCACGTCGCGGGCGTGCGGCTGCGGGGCGTTGGTGTCACTGTGGCTGGAGCTGCCGTCGTCCCAGATGGCGACCAGCCCGAGGTCGCGGACGGGGGCGAACATCGCCGCGCGGGTGCCCACGACGGCCCGCACCGACCCGCGGCTGATCGCCAGCCAGCGTCGGTAGCGCTCCTCCGGCCCGGAGTCGGCGACCAGCAGTGTGTGGTGCCCCTCTCCGAGCAGCGCGGTCAGGGCGGCGTCCACCCGGGCGGCGGACCGGCCGTCGGGGAGCACCGCCAAGGCGCCGCGCCCGGAGGCGAGCGTCGTGGCGATGGCGGTGGCGAGCTCGTGCGGCCAGTGCGGGCCGGGCAGCGCGGTCCACACGGCCCGTGGCGCGCCGTCCCGCGCGAGCGCGTCCAGGAAGCCCGGACCGGCCGGGTACCGCGACCAGCTGCCCACCGGAGGCCGCGACGGCGGCGCGGCGGGCGGCGGGGAGGGCTGGGACTCGGCCTTGCCGTTGCGCGGCGGTATCGCCAGTTGCAGGACGTCCGCCAGCGATCCGGCGTAGCGGTCGGCGACCGCCCGGCAGAGCGCGAACAGCTCCGGGCTGAGGACCGGCTCCGGGGACAGCACCTGGGCGAGCGCGGCCAGGGGGCCGCGGTAGTCGGACTCCGCGACGCGCTCGATGACGTACCCGTCGAGCAGCCCGCCGCCCTCTCGACGGCCCTGCCGCACGTTCCCGGTGCCGGCGCCGAACCGCACCCGCACCCGCACCCCCGGCTGCGCCTGAGCGTCCAGGTCCGCCGGGACCGCGTAGTCCCACAGCTTGTCCAGGTGGACCGGGCCCTTGTCCACGAGCACCCGGGCCACCGGTCGCTCGGTCGCCAGCGCCGCCCCCCGCCAGGTCCGCGGCCTGGCCTTCGGTGCCTTGGCCGCCTGCCGCACCGTCTCCCGGATGAGCGCGAGCTGCTCACCCCCGGGCGGCACCGCCGCCGGGTCCGGGGACTGCTCGTTCTCGCTGCTCACAGCTTCAGTCTTAGCAGAGACCACCGACAGCGACGCGAGCACCGACGGGGTGTGCCCCGGCTGCCGTCGTCCCCGACGGCGGTGCCCCGAGACCGCGGTGCCCCGATCACAGAGACGCCGCCGGGCATGCGTGACGGCCCCGGGCACCCTCCACGGGCGTCCGGGGCCGTACGGCGAACAGCGTCTGTCTGGTGGTTACAGACCCACGGCCGCGCGGAGCGCGTCCACGCGGTCGGTGCGCTCCCAGGTGAAGTCCGGCAGCTCACGGCCGAAGTGGCCGTAGGCGGCGGTCTGGGCGTAGATCGGGCGCAGCAGGTCGAGGTCGCGGATGATCGCGGCCGGGCGGAGGTCGAAGACCTCGCCGATCGCCTGCTCGATCTTCTCGGCGTCGACGGTGGCGGTGCCGAAGGTCTCCACGAAGAGACCGACCGGCTCGGCCTTGCCGATGGCGTAGGCGACCTGGACCTCGCAGCGCGAGGCGAGGCCGGCGGCGACCACGTTCTTGGCGACCCAGCGCATGGCGTAGGCGGCCGAGCGGTCGACCTTGGACGGGTCCTTGCCGGAGAAGGCACCGCCGCCGTGGCGGGCCATGCCGCCGTAGGTGTCGATGATGATCTTCCGGCCGGTGAGGCCCGCGTCGCCCATGGGGCCGCCGATCTCGAAGCGACCGGTCGGGTTCACCAGCAGGCGGTAGCCGTCGGTGTCCAGCTTGATGCCGTCCTCGACGAGCTCCTTGAGCACGTGCTCGACGACGAACTCCCGGACGTCCGGAGCCAGCAGCGAGTCCAGGTCGATGTCGGAGGCGTGCTGCGAGGAGACGACGACGGTGTCGAGGCGGACGGCCTTGTTGCCGTCGTACTCGATGGTCACCTGGGTCTTGCCGTCGGGGCGCAGGTAGGGGATGGTCCCGTTCTTGCGGACCTCGGTGAGGCGGCGGGAGAGCCGGTGCGCCAGGTTGATCGGCAGCGGCATCAGCTCGGGCGTCTCGTCGCACGCGTAGCCGAACATCAGGCCCTGGTCGCCGGCGCCCTGCCGGTCCAGCTCGTCACCCTCGTCACCGGCGGTGGAACCCTCGACGCGGGCCTCGTACGCCGTGTCGACACCCTGGGCGATGTCCGGGGACTGCGCGCCGATCGAGACCGACACCCCGCAGGAAGCGCCGTCGAAGCCCTTCTTCGACGAGTCGTAGCCGATCTCCAGGATCTTGTTCCGCACGAGCGTGGCGATCGGCGCGTACGCCTTGGTCGTGACCTCACCGGCCACGTGCACCAGGCCGGTGGTGATCAGGGTCTCGACGGCGACCCGGGACGTGGGGTCGTCCTTCAGCAGGGCGTCGAGGATCGTGTCGCTGATCTGGTCAGCGATCTTGTCAGGGTGGCCCTCGGTGACAGATTCCGAGGTGAACAGGCGGCGGGACACATCGCTCCCTGGGGTTGCAGCGGCTGCTGGCTGATCATTGGCAGAACCGCCCGGGAGCTGCGCCCGTCGCGGTTCCTCCGCCAGTTTATCCGGCGTTTGTGCTGGTTGGGCATTCGGTATCGAAGAACGGGCGTGCCGTGACCGGGAACATACCTGTTCCCCGACGGAAAAGGGTCTTGGCAGAGTGGCAAGAACGTGCCATCTGCACCGGTTGGCCGGGAGCGGTACCTCCGCCTCCGCCGGAACAGTCCCTTCCGTCACACCCGCCACACCTGACGCATGCCTGTTCCGCCGTACGGGACCCCGTTCCTCCCTCCGGCGCCCCCGGCGCCCGTTCCGCCGCCGGGGTCCCGGCCGGCTCAGCCGTCCAGTCGGGTCTCAGCCCTCCAGTCGCTCCGCGACCAGATCCCACACCGTGTCCGCCAGCGCCTCCTTCGGGCCGTACGGGACCGGCGTCTCGGTGCCGTCGGCGCCCAGCACGACGGCCTCGTTCTGCTCCGAACCGAAGGTCTTGCGCTCGCCGACCTCGTTGACGACCAGCAGGTCACAGCCCTTGCGGGCGAGCTTGGCGCGGCCGTTGGCGAGGACGTCGTCGGTCTCGGCGGCGAAGCCGACGACCAACTGGCCGGGGCGCGCGCGGTCGGCGGAGAGCTCGGCGAGGATGTCGGGGTTCCGCACCAGCGCGACGGGCTCGGGGTCCTGGCCGTCGCGCTTCTTGATCTTTCCGGTGGTGTAGTGGGCCGGGCGGAAGTCGGCGACGGCCGCCGCCATGACCACCACGTCCGCGTCGGCGGCCGCCTTCAGGGCCGCCTCCCGCAGCTGCACGGCGGTGCCCACCCGCACCACGTCGGCCCCGGCGGGGTCGGGCAGCTCGGTGTTGGCGGCGAGCAGCGTCACCCGGGCACCGCGGGCCACGGCGGCGCGCGCCAGGGCGTAGCCCTGCTTCCCGGAGGAACGGTTCCCCAGGAACCGCACCGGGTCGAGCGGCTCGCGGGTGCCGCCGGCGCTGACCACCACATGGCGGCCGGCGAGATCCGGCCGCACACCCTCCGCGCCGCGCGCCAGCACCCGACGGCAGACCTCGAAGATGTCGGCGGGCTCGGGGAGGCGCCCCTTGCCGGTGTCGACGCCGGTGAGTCGGCCGACGGCCGGCTCGATGACCACGGCGCCGCGGCGGCGCAGGGTGCCGACGTTCTCCTGGGTGGCCGGGTGCTCCCACATCTCGGTGTGCATGGCCGGGGCGAAGACCACCGGGCAGCGGGCGGTGAGCAGGGTGTTGGTGAGCAGGTCGTCGGCGAGGCCGTGGGCCGCCTTGGCGAGCATGTCCGCAGTGGCGGGGGCGACGACCACCAGGTCGGCCTCCTGTCCGATGCGGACGTGCGGCACCTCGTGGACCGTCTCCCAGACCTCGGTCGAGGCGGGGTTCCCGGACAGGGCGGCCCAGGTGGCCTCGCCCACGAAGTGCAGCGCCGAGGCCGTGGGCACCACCCGGACGTCGTGCCCCGACTCGCTGAGCCGACGCAGCAGCTCACACGCCTTGTAGGCGGCGATCCCGCCGCTGACCCCCAGAACGACCTTGGGCTTGTCCGTCATGACCGCCTTCTCCGCCGCCTTCTCCATGGTTCGCGCTCCCCGCACTCCCACTACGTGGTGTGCACAGGTGGTGTGCACACATGAGGTGTACCTCTCCCATGACACACCACGGGCCCGGCAGCGGTGCTGGCCGGGCCCGTGGTGTGAGCGGAACGACTACTGCGCCGGGGCCTCGACGGCCTCGGAGGTCAGCAGACCCGCGTTGATCTCGCGCAGCGCGATGGAGAGCGGCTTCTCGTGGACGTGGGTGTCCACCAGCGGGCCGACGTACTCCAGCAGGCCCTCGCCGAGCTGCGAGTAGTACGCGTTGATCTGGCGCGCACGCTTGGCGGCGTAGATCACCAGGCTGTACTTCGAGTCGGTGGCCTCAAGCAGCTCATCAATCGGCGGGTTGATGATGCCCTCGGGCGCGGTGATGGAAGAGGACACGCTCTGCCTTCCGATGGGGTGTCTTACACGAGTGAAGCTCAAACAACGCTCATCAAGGCTAGCAGCTCAGCCGCTACGTCCTTGACCGAGGTGTTGACCAGGGTGCTGTCGAACTCCGCCTCCGCGGCGAGCTCGACCTTCGCGGCCTCCAGCCGCCGCTCGATGACCTCCGGCGCCTCCGTGCCGCGGCCGGTGAGCCGGCGGACCAGCTCCTCCCAGCTCGGCGGGGCGAGGAAGACCAGCTGCGCCTCCGGCATGGACTCGCGGACCTGCCGGGCCCCCTGGAGGTCGATCTCCAACAGCACCGGCTCGCCCGCCTCCAGGCGGTCCAGGACCGCCTGCCGGGGCGTGCCGTAGCGGTTGCCCGCGAACTCCGCCCACTCCAGCAGCTCACCGTTGGCGATCAGCTTGTCGAACTCCCCGTCGTCCACGAAGAAGTACTGGACGCCGTGGCGCTCGCCGGGGCGCGGCTTGCGGGTGGTGGCCGAGACCGAGAGCCAGACCTCGGGGTGCTCGTTGCGCATATGAGCGACGACCGTGCTCTTACCGACCCCGGAGGGGCCGGAGAGCACGGTCAGCCGCGGATGTCTGACCGGGGGGACGGGGGCCGTCCCCCGGGAGACCGTAGTACTCATGCAGCGATTATCCAGGTTCCCGGGAGTGCCTGGAAACGTCAGGCGCCGGTGGAGCCGAACTCTCGCTCAAGAGAGGCGATCTGGTTGGAGCCGAGACCGCGCACCCGGCGGCTCTCGGAGATCCCCAGTCGCTCCATGATCTGCTTGGCGCGGACCTTGCCGACGCCCGGCAGCGATTCGAGCAGTGCGCTCACCTTCATCTTGCCGATGACATCGTTCTCCTGGCCCTGCTTGATGACCTCGTGCAGAGAGGCGCCGGAGTGCTTGAGCCGATTCTTGACCTCGGCGCGCTCCCGGCGAGCCGCGGCGGCCTTTTCGAGCGCGGCTGCGCGCTGTTCAGGGGTAAGGGGCGGAAGAGCCACGCCTACGTCACCTCGGATGTCGAACTGTCGGATACGGACCGGTGAGGAACCTAGTCGCCCCTCACCTGGGGAGCAACGCGCAACGCGCTTGCGCGTTCGCTCTCGACGGAGACTAGCGGCCGATGCCGCTCCAGTCAGCGAGAACAGAGGAAAAGTCCTGGTCAGACTCGATCGACCAGGACTTTTCGGACCAAAACGGATGGCTTATTCGGCCACAGCGCGCACTTCGTCGGCGAATCGCGTTGCCGCTTCAACCAAACCGGCGTGACCTGGGCCGTGACGTAGGACACCCCGGCTCACGCTCGGCACCACGTTGCCGACCGCGGCGCCGAAGACCGCGGGCAGATCGGCGGGGGTCGCCCCCTGGGCGCCGATGCCCGGGGCCAGCAGCGGCCCGTTGATCGCCAGGTCGTACGAGGAGAGATCGCCCAGCGTCGCGCCGACCACCGCGCCGAAGGAGCCGAGCGGAGCCGCGTCCGCGTTCTCGGCCCGCAGGTGGTCCAGCATGGTCGCGCCCACCGTCGCGCCGTCGGGCCGCACCGCGTGCTGCACCTCCGCGCCCTCGGGGTTCGAGGTGAGCGCGAGCACGAAGAGGCCGCAGCCGTTCTCGCGCGCCAGCTCCACCGCCGGGCGCAGCGATCCGAAGCCCAGGTAGGGGCTGACCGTCACCGCGTCCGAGAACAGCGGCGAGGCGGGGTCCAGATACGTGGCGGCGTACGCGGCCATCGTCGAGCCGATGTCGCCGCGCTTGGCGTCCATGAGCACCAGCGCGCCGGCCTCGCGGGCGTCGGCCACCGTCCGCTCCAGCACGGCGACGCCCCGCGAGCCGAAGCGCTCGAAGAACGCGGACTGCGGCTTGAAGACGGCGACCCGCTCGGCGAGCGCCTCGACCACGGTGCCGGCGAACCGCTCCAGGCCGTCGACGTCGTCGTCGAGCCCCCAGTCGGCCAGCAACGAGGCGTGTGGGTCGATGCCCACGCACAGCGGACCGCGGGTGTCCATGGCACGGCGCAGGCGCGCGCCGAAGGGCTCCAGGGGGGTCGGGGTCATGCGGTCACCTTCCGGTTGTCGGCGCCGACCGCCTCGGCGAGGGTGGCGTACGGGCTGGCCGCGAGGCGCGCCGCCAGCCCCTTGTGGATCGAGCGGCACCAGAACGGGCCCTGGTAGATGAAGGCGCTGTAGCCCTGGATCAGGGTGGCGCCGGCCAGGATCCGCTCCCAGGCGTCGTCCGCGGTCTCGATGCCGCCGACCCCGACCAGGGTGATCTCGTCGCCCACGCGCGCGTACAGGCGGCGCAGGACCTCCAGGGAGCGCTGCTTGACGGGCGCGCCGGAGAGCCCGCCGACCTGCTTGACCAGCTCGGGGTCGGAGGTCAGCCCGAGGCCGTCCCGGGCGATGGTGGTGTTGGTGGCGATGATGCCGTCCAGGCCGAGCTCGACCGCCAGGTCGGCGACGGCGTCCACGTCCTCGTCGGCGAGGTCGGGGGCGATCTTCACCAGGAGCGGCACGCGCCGGTGGGTGACGGTGCGGTCGGCGGCCTCGCGCACCGCGCTCAGCAGCGGCCGCAGGTGGTCCACGGCCTGGAGGTCGCGCAGGCCCGGGGTGTTCGGCGAGCTCACGTTCACGACCAGGTAGTCGGCGTGGGCGGCGAGCCGCTCGGTGGAGGTGACGTAGTCGGCGACCGCCTCGGCCTCCGGGACGACCTTGGTCTTGCCGATGTTCACGCCGAGCGCGGTCTTGAACACGGGCCTGCGGGCGGCCAGCCGGGCGGCCACCGCGGCCGAGCCCTCGTTGTTGAAGCCCATGCGGTTGATCAGCGCGCGGTCCGGCACCAACCGGAAGAGGCGCTTCTTGGGGTTGCCGGGCTGCGCCTGCGCGGTGACCGTGCCGATCTCGACGTGGTCGAAGCCGAGCATCGCCATGCCGTCGATGGCGACGGCGTTCTTGTCGAAGCCGGCCGCGAGCCCGAAGGGGCCGTGCATACGCAGCCCGAGCGCCTCGGTGCGCAGTTCCTTGTGGCGCGGCGCGAGCACGGCGGCCACGAAGGTACGCAGGCCGGGGACGCGGACCGCGAGGCGGATCCAGCGGAAGGCCAGGTAGTGGGCCTCCTCCGGGTCCATCCGCTTGAAGACCAGGTTGAAGAAGAACTTGTACATCGCAGTGGTGTCCTGTGGGGTGTCCGGCGAAAGGTGTCCTCACGACGAGGGGGACACCGCGTTCGGTGTCCCCCTCGTGGGCCGCTAGTCGCGGGCCGCCGTCAGGTGTTCCGCGTGCTCCTGGAGCGACCGGACGCCGATGTCGCCCCGGCTGAGCGCCTCGATACCCTGCACGGCCGCCGCCAGCGCCTGCACGGTGGTCAGGCACGGCACCGCGCGGGCCACCGCCGCGGTGCGGATCTCGTAGCCGTCCAGCCGGCCGCCGGTGCCGTACGGGGTGTTGACGATCAGGTCGACCTCGCCGTCGTGGATCAGCTGGACGATGGTCTTCTCGCCGTTCGGCCCCTCGCCCTCGCTCTGCTTGCGCACCACGGTGGCGTTGATGCCGTTGCGCTTGAGCACCTCCGCGGTGCCCGAGGTGGCGAGCAGCTCGAAGCCGTGCGCCACCAGCTCGCGGGCCGGGAAGATCATCGAGCGCTTGTCGCGGTTGGCGACGGAGATGAACGCACGGCCCTTGGTCGGCAGCGGACCGTACGCACCCGCCTGCGACTTGGCGTACGCGGTACCGAAGACCGAGTCGATGCCCATGACCTCGCCCGTGGAGCGCATCTCCGGGCCGAGGACGGTGTCGACGCCGCGGCCGTGGATGTCGCGGAAGCGCGACCACGGCATCACGGCCTCCTTGACGGAGATCGGCGCGTCCATCGGGAGCGTGCCGCCGTCGCCCTCGCCCGGCAGCAGGCCCTCGGCGCGCAGTTCGGCGATGGTCGCGCCCAGCGAGATCCGGGCCGCGGCCTTGGCCAGCGGCACGGCGGTCGCCTTGGAGGTGAACGGGACCGTGCGGGAGGCGCGCGGGTTGGCCTCGAGGACGTACAGGATGTCCCCGGCCATGGCGAACTGGATGTTGATCAGTCCGCGCACCCCGACGCCGCGCGCGATGGCCTCGGTGGAGGCCCGCAGCCGCTTGATGTCGAAGCCGCCGAGGGTGATCGGGGGCAGCGCGCAGGCGGAGTCGCCGGAGTGGATACCGGCCTCCTCGATGTGCTCCATGACGCCGCCGAGGTAGAGCTCGGTGCCGTCGTAGAGCGCGTCGACGTCGATCTCGATCGCGTCGTCCAGGAACCGGTCGACGAGGACCGGCCGGTCGGGGCTGATCTCGGTGGACTCGGCGATGTAGGAGGCGAGTCGGGTCTCGTCGTAGACGATCTCCATGCCGCGTCCGCCGAGCACGTACGAGGGGCGTACGAGGACGGGGTAGCCGATCTCGTCGGCGATGGCCTTGGCGCCGGCGAAGGTGGTCGCGGTGCCGTGCTTCGGCGCGGGGAGCCCGGCCTCGGCGAGCACGCGGCCGAAGGCGCCGCGGTCCTCGGCGGCGTGGATGGCCTCCGGCGAGGTGCCGACGACCGGCACGCCGTTGTCCTTGAGCGCCTGGGACAGACCCAGGGGGGTCTGGCCGCCGAGCTGGACGACGACACCGGCGACGGGGCCGGCGAGCGTCTCGGCGTGGACGATCTCCAGCACGTCCTCGAGCGTCAGCGGCTCGAAGTACAGGCGGTCGGAGGTGTCGTAGTCCGTCGAGACGGTCTCCGGGTTGCAGTTGACCATCACGGTCTCATAGCCGGCGTCGCTGAGCGCGAAGGAGGCGTGGACGCAGGAGTAGTCGAACTCGATGCCCTGGCCGATGCGGTTCGGGCCGGAGCCCAGGATGATCACGGCGGGCTTGGTGCGCGGCGCGACCTCGCTCTCCTCGTCGTACGAGGAGTAGAAGTACGGGGTCTTGGCGGCGAACTCGGCGGCGCAGGTGTCGACCGTCTTGTAGACCGGGCGGACGCCGAGGGCGTGCCGGACCTCGCGGACGACGTCCTCGCGCAGCCCGCGGATCTCGGCGATCTGGGCGTCGGAGAAGCCGTGGCGCTTGGCCTCGGCGAGCAGCTCGGGGTCGAGCTTCGGGGCGGCGGCCAGCTCGTCGGCGATCTCCTTGATGAGGAAGAGCTGGTCGACGAACCAGGGGTCGATCTTCGTGGCGTCGAAGACCTCCTGGGGGGTGGCCCCTGCGCGGATGGCCTGCATGACGGTGTTGATACGGCCGTCGGTCGGGCGGACCGCCTCGCGCAGCAGCTCGGTCTTGTCGCCGGGCTCGCCGGTGAAGGCGAACTGCGAGCCCTTCTTCTCCAGCGAGCGCAGGGCCTTCTGGAGGGCCTCGGTGAAGTTGCGGCCGATGGCCATGGCCTCGCCGACCGACTTCATGGTGGTGGTAAGGGTGGAGTCGGCCTGCGGGAACTTCTCGAAGGCGAAGCGCGGGGCCTTGACCACGACGTAGTCGAGCGTGGGCTCGAAGGACGCCGGGGTCTTCTCCGTGATGTCGTTGGGGATCTCGTCCAGTGTGTAGCCGACGGCGAGGCGGGCCGCGATCTTCGCGATCGGGAAGCCGGTCGCCTTGGAGGCGAGCGCCGAGGAGCGGGAGACCCGCGGGTTCATCTCGATGACGATGATCCGGCCGTCGTCCGGGTTGACCGCGAACTGGATGTTGCAACCGCCGGTGTCGACGCCGACCTCGCGGATGATCGCGATACCGATGTCCCGCAGCCGCTGGTACTCGCGGTCGGTGAGGGTCATCGCCGGGGCGACGGTGATCGAGTCACCGGTGTGGACGCCCATCGGGTCGAAGTTCTCGATGGAGCAGACGACCACGACGTTGTCGTGCTTGTCGCGCATCAGCTCCAGCTCGTACTCCTTCCAGCCGAGGATGGACTCCTCCAGGAGCACCTCGGTGGTGGGAGACAGGGTCAGGCCCTGGCCGGCGATGCGGCGCAGCTCGTCCTCGTCGTGGGCGAAGCCGGAGCCGGCGCCACCCATGGTGAAGGAGGGGCGGACGACGACGGGGTAGCCGCCGAGCGTCTCGACGCCTGCGAGGACGTCGTCCATGGAGTGGCAGATCACGGACCGGGCGGACTCGCCATGGCCGATCTTGGCGTTGACGGCCTCGACGACGCCCTTGAAGAGGTCGCGGTCCTCGCCCTTGTGGATGGCCTCGACGTTGGCGCCGATGAGCTCGACGCCGTACTTCTCCAGGACGCCCTGCTCGTGCATGGAGATCGCGGTGTTGAGCGCGGTCTGGCCGCCGAGGGTGGGCAGCAGCGCGTCGGGGCGCTCCTTGGCGATGATCTTCTCGACGTACTCCGGGGTGATCGGCTCGACATAGGTGGCGTCGGCGATCTCCGGGTCGGTCATGATCGTGGCCGGGTTGGAGTTCACCAGGATGACCCGCAGGCCCTCGGCCTTGAGGACGCGGCAGGCCTGGGTGCCGGAGTAGTCGAACTCGGCGGCCTGGCCGATGACGATCGGGCCGGAGCCGATGACCAGGACGGACTGGATATCGGTGCGCTTAGGCACGCTCGGCCTCCATCAGGGATACGAAGCGGTCGAACAGGTACGCGGCGTCGTGCGGGCCCGCGGCCGCCTCGGGGTGGTACTGGACGCTGAAGGCCGGCTGGTCGAGCAGCTGGAGGCCCTCCACCACGTTGTCGTTCAGGCAGACGTGGGAGACCTCGGCGCGGCCGTAGGGGGTGTCGGAGACCTTGTCGAGCGGGGCGTCGACGGCGAACCCGTGGTTGTGGGCGGTGACCTCGACCTTGCCGGTGGTGCGGTCCTGCACCGGCTGGTTGATGCCGCGGTGGCCGTACTTCAGCTTGTACGTGCCGAAACCGAGGGCGCGGCCGAGGATCTGGTTGCCGAAGCAGATGCCGAAGAGCGGGGTCCTGCGCTCCAGCACCGCCTTCATGACGGAGACCGGGTGGTCGGCGGTGGCGGGGTCGCCGGGGCCGTTGGAGAAGAAGACGCCGTCGGGGGTGACGGCGTAGACGTCCTCGGCGGTCGCGGTGGCGGGCAGCACGTGCACCTCGATGCCGCGCTCGGCCATGCGGTGCGGAGTCATCCCCTTGATGCCGAGGTCGACGGCGGCGACGGTGAAGCGCTTCTCGCCGATCGCGGGGACGACGTACGTCTCCTTGGTGGCGACCTCGGCGGAGAGGTTGGCGCCCTTCATCTGGGGCTGCTCCTGGACCTTGGCCAGCAGCGCGGCGTCGGCGGCGATCGCATCGCCGGAGAAGATGCCCACGCGCATGGCGCCGCGCTCGCGCAGGTGGCGGGTGAGCGCGCGGGTGTCGATGCCGCTGATGCCGACCACGCCCTGGGCGGCGAGCTCATCGTCCAGGGAGCGACGGGAGCGCCAGTTCGAGGGGGTGCGGGCGGGGTCGCGGACCACATAGCCGGAGACCCAGATCCGCCCGGACTCGGGGTCCTCGTCGTTGACGCCGGTGTTGCCGACGTGCGGGGCGGTCATGACGACCACCTGGCGGTGGTAGGAGGGGTCGGTGAGCGTCTCCTGGTAGCCGGTCATGCCGGTGGAGAACACCGCCTCGCCGAAGGTCTCCCCCACGGCCCCGTAGGCACGGCCGCGGAAGGTACGGCCGTCCTCCAAGACGAGTACGGCGGGGGCCTTGGCCCCCCTGGTGGAGGTCGTCATCGTGCGCCTTCCTGCTGTGCGTTCATGGTGCTGAGGGCTTCGAGGGCCGCGGTCCAGTCGGCGTGCTCGACCGCGTGGTCGGAGCGGAAGCCGGAGTCGATCAGTCGCTCGCCATGGGCCCAGGTGATCACCAGGAGCCCGCCCTCGGCGAGGACCTTGCCGGCGATGCCCTTGTCGAGCCGGGCGCCGCGGATCGCGCCGGTCGGGATGAAGAAGTCGCGCGCGCCCGGCCGGACCACGGCCAGCCCCTGGTCGGTCAGGGTGAGCTCGGCGCGGCTGCGGGTGCCCAGGCCGTGGGCGACGATCCGGTCCAGCCACTGCCCGGCGGTGGTGGAGCCGTGGTAGCGGCCGCTCATCCGGAGCGTGGGGGCGCCGGGGTCGGCGGGGAGGGCGGGCAGCTCGGGCAGGTCGCCCTGGAGCGTGCCGCGCCACTTCCAGCCCTCGCGCATCAGCCAGTAGGCGAGCGCCACCACGAGGACCAGGCCGACGACCCAGCCGATGCGCGCCGCCCAGTCGGTGACCTGCTCGGACCGCTGTTCGGCCATCACCAGGTCGGCCGCCGCCAGATGGATGAGAGGTGTCACGTCAGCTTTCCGTTCACGACCGTCGCCCGGCCCCGCAGGAAGGTGTGCGTCACCCGTCCCGGCAGCTCACGGCCCTCGTACGGGGTGTTGCGGCTGCGGGAGGCGAAGCCCGCGGGGTTCACCACACCACGGTATGCCGGATCGACGAGCGTGAGGTTGGCGGGCTCGCCGGCGGCGACGGGGCGGCCGTGGCCGGCGAGTCGGCCGATGACGGCGGGGCGGAAGGACATCCGGTCGGCCACCCCGGCCCAGTCCAGCAGCCCGGTGTCGACCATCGTGTGCTGGACGACGGCGAGCGCGGTCTCCAGGCCCACCATGCCCATGGCGGCCGCGCCCCACTCGCAGTCCTTGTCCTCGTGCGGGTGCGGGGCGTGGTCGGTGGCGACGCAGTCGATGGTGCCGTCGGCCAGCGCCTCGCGCAGCGCCAGCACGTCGGCCTCGGTGCGCAGCGGCGGGTTCACCTTGTAGACCGGGTTGTAGGAGCGCACCAGCTCGTCGGTGAGGAGCAGGTGGTGCGGGGTGACCTCGGCGGTGACGTTCCAGCCCTTGGACTTGGCCCAGCGCACGATCTCCACGGAGCCGGCGGTCGAGAGGTGGCAGATGTGCACCCGGGAGCCGACGTGGGCGGCGAGCAGCACATCGCGGGCGATGATCGACTCCTCGGCGACGGCGGGCCAGCCGGCCAGCCCGAGCTCCGCGGAGACGATGCCCTCGTTCATCTGGGCGCCCTCGGTCAGCCGGGGCTCCTGGGCGTGCTGGGCGATCACGCCGTCGAACGCCTTCACGTACTCCAGCGCGCGGCGCATGATCACGGCGTCGTCGACGCACTTGCCGTCGTCGGAGAAGACCCGCACCCCGGCCGCGGACTCGTGCATGGCGCCGAGCTCGGCGAGCTTCTTGCCCTCCAGCCCGACGGTGACGGCGCCGACCGGCTGGACGTCGCAGTAGCCGGACTCCCTGCCGAGCCGCCAGACCTGCTCCACGACGCCCGCGGTGTCGGCGACCGGGAAGGTGTTGGCCATCGCGTGCACGGCGGTGTAGCCGCCGACCGCGGCGGCCTTGGTGCCGGTCAGCACGGTCTCGGAGTCCTCGCGGCCCGGCTCGCGCAGATGGGTGTGGAGGTCGACCAGGCCGGGCAGCAGGATCTGGCCCGCGGCGTCGACGACGGTGGCCTCGCCGGCCTCCAGGTCGGTGCCGACGCGCGCGATGGTCTCGCCCTCGATCAGGACGTCCTGCGGTTCGCCGCCGAGGACCCGCGCACCGCGGATAAGAATCGTGCTCATGGTTACTTGTTCTCCTCGGTGCGGGCGGTGGGGGCGGCGGGGGCGGTCGGCTCGCCGTCGAGGACGGCGCCGCCGAGCAGCAGGTAGAGCACGGCCATGCGGATCGAGACGCCGTTGGCGACCTGTTCGACGGCGGTGCAGCGGGGCGAGTCGGCGACCTCGGCCGTGATCTCCATGCCGCGGTTCATCGGGCCGGGGTGCATCACGATGGCGTGCTCCGGCATCCGGGCCATGCGGTCGCCGTCCAGGCCGTAGCGGCGGGCGTACTCGCGCTCGGTCGGGAAGAAGGCGGCGTTCATGCGCTCGCGCTGGACGCGCAGCATCATCACGGCGTCGGACTTGGGCAGCACCGCGTCCAGGTCGTAGGAGACCTCGCAGGGCCAGGTGTGCACGCCGACCGGCACCAGGGTGGGCGGGGCGACCAGGGTCACCTCGGCGCCGAGGGTGTTCAGCAGGTGCACGTTGGAGCGGGCGACCCGGCTGTGCAGCACGTCGCCGACGATGGTGATCCGACGGCCGGAGAGGTCGTGGCCGACGCCGCCGGCCAGGTGGCGGCGCATGGTGAAGGCGTCCAGCAGCGCCTGCGTGGGGTGCTCGTGGGTGCCGTCGCCGGCGTTGACGACCGAGCCGCCGATCCAGCCGGAGGTGGCGAGCCGGTGCGGGGCGCCGGAGTCGTGGTGCCGGATGACGACGGCGTCGGCGCCCATCGCCTCCAGGGTCAGCGCGGTGTCCTTCAGGGACTCGCCCTTGGAGACCGAGGAGCCCTTGGCGGAGAAGTTGATGACGTCCGCGGAGAGCCGCTTGGCGGCGGCCTCGAAGGAGATGCGGGTGCGGGTGGAGTCCTCGAAGAAGAGGTTGACGACGGTGCGGCCGCGCAGGGTGGGCAGCTTCTTGATCGGCCGGTCGGCGACTCGGGCCAGCTCCTCGGCGGTGTCGAGGATCAGGACGGCGTCGTCGCGGGTGAGATCGGCGGCCGAGATGAGGTGACGCTTCATCCGGTTGCTCCGTATGTGAGGCGGTTTGTCAGGCGTGCGGACGGGCAGGCGTGGGCAGCGTCCCGGGATCGCCCGGGCGCCGCACCGGCGCGCTACTGCCCGTCGGCCGGGGAGGTCTCGGGAAGCTGGCCGAGGAGCACGCTGTCGCGCCCGTCCTCCTCGGTGAGCTGCACCTTGACCGTCTCCCGCAGCGACGTGGGGAGGTTCTTGCCGACGTAGTCGGCGCGGATCGGGAGCTCGCGGTGGCCTCGGTCGACGAGGACGGCGAGCTGGACGGCGCGCGGGCGGCCGATGTCACCGAGCGCGTCGAGCGCGGCACGGATGGTGCGGCCGGAGAAGAGCACGTCGTCGACGAGCACGACCAGGCGACCCTCGATGCCCTCGGCGGGGATCTCCGTGCGGGCCAGCGCACGGGCCGGGCGCAGCCTCAGGTCGTCGCGGTACATGGTGATGTCGAGCGAGCCGACCGGAATCTCGCGGCCGGTGATGTCGGCGAGCTTGGCCGCCAGTCGGCGGGCGAGGAAGACGCCGCGCGTGGGAATGCCGAGAAGCACCACATCGTCCGCGCCCTTGGCGCGCTCGACGATCTCGTGGGCGATGCGGGTGAGCACCCGCCCGATGTCCGGCCCCTCCAGAACGGGGCGCGCGGACGCGGTCCGAGCGGTCTGCGCGGGCCGCTCAGCGTCGGGGCTGATTGCGTCCATACGAAACGGACCTCCTTCTCCGCCTCACGGGACGGACTTTAAAGGACGTCTAAATTGCGCCATTCACAGTAGCAGGCTCGGGCGGCGCGCCAGACATCACCCCTGACGGGGGAGCCCGTGGTTCATTCGGCTTGACGAATGGAGATTACGCTGCGTAACCTCACAGTGAGTTACCAGTCTTCGTCCGGGGAGCTTTATGTCCAGCGAATACGCCAAACAGCTCGGGGCCAAGCTCCGCGCCATCCGCACCCAGCAGGGCCTCTCCCTCCACGGTGTCGAGGAGAAGTCCCAGGGCCGCTGGAAGGCCGTGGTGGTGGGCTCGTACGAGCGCGGCGACCGTGCCGTGACCGTGCAGCGCCTCGCCGAGCTGGCCGACTTCTACGGCGTCCCGGTGCAGGAGCTGCTGCCGGGCACCACGCCGGGCGGGGCCGCCGAGCCGCCGCCGAAGCTGGTGCTGGACCTGGAGCGCCTGGCCCATGTTCCGGCCGAGAAGGCGGGGCCGCTGCAGCGGTACGCGGCGACCATCCAGAGCCAGCGCGGCGACTACAACGGCAAGGTGCTGTCGATCCGCCAGGACGACCTGCGCACCCTCGCCGTGATCTACGACCAGTCGCCCTCGGTGCTGACCGAGCAGCTGATCAGCTGGGGTGTGCTCGGCGCGGACGCGCGTCGCGCGGTCCAGCACGAGGACGTCTGACGCCCAGGCGTCGACGTCCGACGTCGAGCTGCGGGTCCACGCTGCCGTAGTCGGCCGACAGACCGGCCAACCTACGGTCCGAGAGATCTGCAGAAACGTGCCGCCGGGGGCGGCGGAGCCCAGCAACGGGTCTCCGCCGCCCCCGGCGGCTTTCACATGCCCGGAGGGAAGGCCCACCCGGGCCCTGGACGCCCGGGACGACCCACCCGGGCCCAGGAGTCCACCTGAGCCACAGGAGCCCCGGAGGCCCCCGCTCAGGGCCGGAACGGGGCACTCCCCGCCGGTGTCCACCACGGCTCCCGCTGAGCCGCTCAAGGCCGGGCGCCCCGGCTCGCCGACACCGGCCGGTCGGCCGGCACCGCGCGGAGCCGCCACCTCGGCCGCACCGCGCGGGGCCGGCACTTCGACCGCAGCGCGCGGGGCCGCCATCTCGGCTGGCAACGCGCGGGGCCGGGCCCTCGGCCGGCACCGCCCGGGGACGCCACCCGATCGGCCCACTCCACCCGCCTCCGCTCTCGGACGACGGTCCCGCCTCGGGGCGGCTCGGGGCGGCACGCGGGAACCCGCCGCGCGACGTCCCGCGGACAGCGGAAACACGAGCGGGCCCGGTGCCCCCACCCGTGGGTGGGGGCACCGGGCCCGCTCGACTGCCATCGGTCGCCGTGCGCCGCGAGTGGCTACTGCTCCTCGCGACGGAGGCTGGGCTTGAGCTCCTTGAGCCGACCGAGGAGCCCGTTCACGAAGGACGGGGAGTCGTCCGTGGAGAACTCCTTGGCGAGCTGCACCGCCTCGTCGATCACCACGGCGTCCGGGGTCTCGTCTTCCCAGATCAGCTCGTACGCACCGAGCCGGAGGATGTTGCGGTCGACGACCGGCATCCGGTCCAGCGTCCAGCCCACCGCGTAGGTGGCGATCAGCTCGTCGATCCGGGAGACGTGCTCCGCGTACCCCTCGACCAGCCGCATCGTGTACTCGGTGACCGGCGGCTGTCGGTCGTCGGTCCGGGAATGACGGATCCAGTCGGCGAGAACGTTCCGCACGGAGCTACCGCGCTGGTCGGCCTCGAAGAGGATCTGGAAGGCGCGCTTCCGGGCCTTGTTACGGGCGGCCACGGTTAGCTGCTCACCCGGCCGAGGTACTCGCCGGAACGGGTGTCGACCTTGATCTTCTCGCCGGTCGTGATGAACAGCGGGACCTGGATCTCGTAGCCGGTCTCCAGCGTGGCGGGCTTGGAACCGCCGGTGGAGCGGTCGCCCTGGACGCCCGGCTCGGTGTGCTGGATGGTGAGCTCGACGGCGGCCGGGAGCTCGACGTAGAGCACCTGGCCCTCGTTCTGGGCCACGACGGCCTCGAAGCCCTCGATGAGGAAGTTGGCGGCGTCACCGACGGTCTTGCGGTCGATGTGCAGCTGGTCGTAGGTGTCCATGTCCATGAAGACGAAGTAGTCGCCGTCCATGTACGAGAACTGCATACCGCGCTTGTCGACGTTGGCCGTCTCGACCTTCACGCCGGCGTTGAAGGTCTTGTCGACGACCTTGCCGGAAAGCACGTTCTTGAGCTTGGTACGGACAAAGGCAGGGCCCTTGCCGGGCTTGACGTGCTGGAACTCGACGACGGACCAGAGCTGGCCGCCTTCGAGCTTGAGCACCATGCCGTTCTTGAGGTCGTTCGTGGATGCCACGGTTGCGGAATCTCCTGGACTGCAGCTGATGGGACCAGAAGATGCCGTGCGCGGCGGCCCGTAGGCTACAGCGCGAGCAGCTCCTTGGTCGTGATGGTGAGTAGCTCGGGTCCGCCATCCGCCTCGGGGCGGACGACGAGCGTGTCATCGATCCGGACGCCGCCCCTCCCGGGGAGGTGGACCCCCGGTTCGACGGTGACCGGCACGCAAGCGTCCAGTTTACCCATGGCTGACGGTGCGAGCCTCGGCTCCTCGTCTCTTTCGAGGCCCACGCCGTGCCCGGTGCGCGCGCCGAACCCCTCGCCATGGCCCGCGGCCTCCAGCACCTGACGCGCCGCGCGGTCCACCTCGCGGTACTCCACCCCGGGTTGCAGCGCCTCCCGCCCGGCCCGCTGGGCTGCGAAGACCAGCTCGTACAGCTCGATCTGCCAGTCGGCCGGCGAGGTGCCGATGACGAACGTACGGCCCACCTCACAGCGGTAGCCCCGGTAGTTCGCCCCCAGACAGATGCACAGGAAATCGCCCTCCTCGACCCGCCGGTCGGTGGGTATGTGCCCGGCGCGCCCCGCGTGCGGACCCGAGCCGACGATGGTGGGGAAGGCCGGACCGGTCGCCCCGTGGTCGATCAGTCGACGGTCCAGCTCCAGCGCCAGATGGCGCTCCGTGCGGCCCACCAGGATCGACTCCAACAGCTCGCCGAGGGCCTGGTCGGAGATCTCGGCGGCGATCCGCAGCGCGGCGATCTCCGACTCGTCCTTGACCACGCGCTGCTGCTCCACCGCGCAGTCCAGATCGGTGAGACGCAGCCGCGGGGCGGCCGCGGCGAGGGCACGGTGCCGGGCCACGCTCAGATCGTGCTCCTCCACGGCGAGTGAGCCCGCGCCCGCCTCCGCCGCCATGCCGGCCCCGGCCACCGCCGCGTCGCCGCCCACCGCGGGCACCGCGACCAGGCGCACCTCCTCGTCGGGGTGGTCGCCCACCAGCTCCGCCGCCGGGTCCGGCGGGCACAGCAACAGGTCGACCGCATCCCGCCCCGGCCCCGGCTCCGGCATCAGCAGCAGCGCCGACCCGTGCGGGGCGGCCCCGCACAGATAGCGCACATTCGCCGACCGGGAGACCAGGGCGGCCTCGCTGCCCGCCGCGGCGAACCGCTCGCGGAGGCGCGTACGTCGGGCCGCGTACACCTCGGACATGCTTCCGAGCGTACGGTTCACCGCGCGTCACGGCCGGTTGGAGTCGGCCGTACGGGCGCATCCCGGCCCCCGGTGCGGCCGCCGGCCCTGGTCGGGGGGCGGATGCCAGCCCTGGTCGGGGGGCGGATGCCGGCCCTGGTCGGGCGGCGGATGCCGGCCCCGGTCGGGGGCGGGCGCCGACCGAGGGTGGCCGCCGCCGTCCTCCCTGTCCGGGCTCGCCGTAGTGGCTACCAGCTCGGCGGGCTGGCTATCGAGCGGGTGATGACGTCGTCGAGGACGCGGGCGGTGGTGGCCACGTCGAAGCCGGAGTTGTCGATGATGGGAAGGCCGGAGCTGTACCAGCCGGCCATCCGGCCGTGGATGCGGGCGACCTCCTCGTCGCTGAGCCGCCGGTTGCCGCTGCGCGCCGCGTTCCGCTCCAGGACGATCTCCAGGCCGGGCAGGAGCACCACCGGCAGCAGTCCGGGGCCGACGTGCCGCTTCCAGCCGCCGAGGCCGACGACCGGGCGGTCCGGGAAGACCGCGTCGTCGAGGATGCAGGAGATGCCGTTGGCCAGGAAGTTCCGGGCGGCGAAACCGCAGGTGCGGCGCGCCAGCCGGTACTGGGCCTCGGAGTTGTCGTTCCACCCCGACTGCGGGTTGGCGAAGCCGGACCGCACCCATTCGCGGACGTCGTCCAGGCTGACGTGGGCGGTCGGCACCCGCCGGCGGTCCGCCCAGTGCCGGGCGACGGTCGTCTTGCCGGCTCCCGCCGGGCCGATGAGGAGCACCGCGACCGCCGCCTGGGAGGGGTCGGCCACCGCGGTGGCGGCCGGGGCGGCCACGCCCACCGGAGGCTGCGGCTGCGGCGGGGCGGGCTGCACCGGCCCGCCGGGCGGCAGCGGGACGTGTCCCGTCATCATCGCGGGGTCGGCGGGCGGCCCGGACGGATGGGCGGGCGGCGGCACGGGATGGTGTCCCGCGCCCTGACCGGTGCCCTGGGGGGCACCATGCGTCGCACCGTGGCCGGCGCCCTGGGGCGCGCCCTGGTTCCAGCCGACACCGGGTGGCTGCCCTGGCCCGTGGGGCGGTGGCAGCGGGGCCCCCACTGCGTGCTGCATCCGGTGGCACTCCGTCTCGTACAGGCGGGTCTTGTCAGGCGGTTCTCGCGTGGTGAACACGGCCCTCCGGCCGGTCTCCACCGAACGGTACCCGCCCCGACCGCCGCTGTGTGCACGGCCGGAGCGACCACCTGCTGCCCACGCTGACCTGCCTACACCGTCAACCAGGCAATTCGCCCGCCAGAGCGCGCAGCGCCAGCCGATACGACCCGATTCCGAAGCCGGCGATCGTGCCCGTGGCCACCGCGGCGATGACGGAGTTGTGACGGAACTCCTCCCGCGCGTGCGGGTTGGAGATGTGCACCTCGATCAGCGGCGCGGTGCGCTGCGCGGCGGCGTCCCGCATGGCGTACGAGTAGTGGGTGAAGGCGCCCGGGTTGATCACCACGGGGATCCGTCCGTCCGCCGCCTCGTGCAGCCAGCGGACCAGCTCCCCCTCGTCGTTGGTCTCCCGCACCTCGACGTCGAAGCCGAGCTCCTTGCCGAGCGCGGTGCACTCGGCGACCAGTCCCGCGTAGGAGGTCGCGCCGTACACATCGGGCTCCCGGCTGCCGAGCCGGCCGAGGTTGGGGCCGTTGAGGACGAGGACCCTTCGGTGCTCCCCCTCCCGCTCCGGCTCTCCGACCGCGCCGTCGGCGGTCACGCGGAGACCTCCCCGTACGCCGCCAGCAGCACCGCAGGGTCGGGGCCCTCCAGGACCGTGGGCTTGGCCAGACCGTCCAGCACGATGAAGCGCAGCAGGTCGCCGCGGGACTTCTTGTCGACCTTCATGGTCTCCAGCAGCCGGGGCCACTGGTCGCCGCGGTAGGTCAGCGGCAGACCGACGGACTCGAGCACGGCGCGGTGCCGGTCCGCGGTGGCGTCGTCCAACCTCCCGGCGAGGCGGCCGAGCTCGGCGGCGAAGACCATGCCGACGGAGACGGCCGCGCCGTGCCGCCACTTGTACCGCTCGTTCTTCTCGATGGCGTGGGCGAGGGTGTGGCCGTAGTTGAGGATCTCGCGCAGGCCGGCCTCCTTCAGGTCGGAGGAGACGACCTCCGCCTTGACCCGGATGGCGCGCTCGATGAGCTCGGAGGTGTGCGGGCCGGCGGGGGTGCGGGCCGCCGCCGGGTCGGCCTCGATCAGCTCCAGGATCACCGGGTCGGCGATGAAGCCCGCCTTGATGATCTCCGCGAGACCGCTGACGTAGTCGTTGACCGGCAACGACTCCAGCGCGGCCAGGTCGCACAGCACCCCGGCCGGCGGGTGGAACGCGCCGACGAGGTTCTTGCCCTCGGCGGTGTTGATGCCGGTCTTGCCGCCGACCGCCGCGTCCACCATGCCCAGCACGGTGGTGGGCACCGCGATCCACCGCACGCCGCGCAGCCAGGTGGCGGCGACGAAGCCCGCCACATCGGTGGTCGAGCCGCCCCCGACGCCGACGATCACATCGCTGCGGGTGAAGCCGGTCTGGCCGAGCGCCTTCCAGCAGTAGGCCGCGACCTCGACGGTCTTGGCCTCCTCCGCGTTGGGCAGCTGGATCGCGATGGCCTCGTAGCCCTGTCCGGCCAGATCCTGGCGGATCGCCTCGCCGGTCTCGGCCAGCGCCTCCGGGTGCAGCACCGCCACCCGCTTGGCGGCCGTGCCGATGATTCCGGGCAGCTCGCCGAGGAGCTGGCGGCCGACCAGCACCTCGTACGGATCGCTGCCCGCGCTGCCGCCCACCGGGATCCGGGTGGGAGCCTCCGTGCCGCTCATACCTTCCTCAACTCCAAAGCGTCCATGATCGCGTCGGCCACCTCGGCGGGGGTGCGGTCCTCGGTGGAGACCACGGCCCGCGCGACCTCGGTGTACAGCGGGCGGCGCTGCTCCATCAGCTCGCGCCAGCGCTGCCGGGGGTTGACGGCCAGCAGCGGGCGCGGCGCGTCGAGTCCGGTGCGCCGGACGGCCTCGGCCACGCCCATCTCCAGGAAGACGACCGGCAGTCGGGCCAGCAGCGCCCGCGTGCCCTCGTCCATGACGGCGCCGCCGCCGAGCGCCAGCACGCCGGTGTGCTCGGCGACCGCGGCGCGGACCGCCTGCCGCTCCAGCTCGCGGAAGTGCGGCTCGCCCTCGTCGACGAAGATGTCGGCGATCTCCTTGCCGGCCGTCGCGACGATGTCCGCGTCGGTGTCCCGGAAGGCGGTGCCGAGCCGCTCGGCGAGCAGCCGGCCCACGGTGGTCTTGCCGACCCCCATGGGCCCGACGAGGACGACCGCCGGGCCGCTTCCGGTGTCGGTCACCGGATGGCCAGATTGTCGAGGAAGCCCTGGACGTTGCGGCGGGTCTCGCCGACCGAGTCGCCGCCGAACTTCTCCGCGACGGCGTCGGCCAGCACCAGCGCCACCATGGCCTCCGCGACGATGCCGGCGGCCGGCACCGCGCAGACGTCGGAGCGCTGGTGGTGCGCCTGGGCGGGCTCGCCGGTGGTGACGTCGACGGTGGCCAGGGCGCGCGGGACGGTGGCGATGGGCTTCATCGCGGCCCGCACCCGCAGCAGCTCGCCGGTGGTCAGGCCGCCCTCGGTGCCGCCGGAGCGACCGGAGGCACGCTTGATCCCGTCGGCCGTCGGCAGGATCTCGTCGTGCGCCTTCGAGCCGGGCACGCGGGCCAGGTCGAAGCCGTCGCCGACCTCCACGCCCTTGATCGCCTGGATGCCCATCAGGGCCGCGGCCAGCCGCGCGTCCAGGCGGCGGTCCCAGTGCACATGCGAGCCCAGGCCGACCGGGACGCCGTAGGCCAGCACCTCGACGACGCCGCCGAGCGTGTCGCCGTCCTTGTGGGCCTGGTCGATCTCGGCGACCATCGCCTTGCTCGCGTCCGCGTCCAGGCAGCGCACCGGGTCGGCGTCGAGCTTCGCCACGTCGGCGGGGGTCGGGTAGACCCCGTACGGCGCCTTGGCGGCGGCCAGCTCCACGACGTGCGAGACGATCTCGATGCCGGCCGTCTCCTTGAGGTAGGAGCGGGCGACGGCGCCGAGCGCGACGCGGGCCGCGGTCTCCCGGGCGCTGGCGCGCTCCAGGATCGGCCGGGCCTCGTCGAAGTCGTACTTCTGCATGCCGGCGAGGTCGGCGTGGCCGGGGCGCGGGCGGGTCAGCGGGGCGTTGCGGGCCAGCCCGGCGAGGACCTCGGGGTCGACCGGGTCGGCCGCCATGACCTGCTCCCACTTGGGCCACTCGGTGTTGCCGACCATGACGGCCACCGGGCTGCCGAGGGTCAGGCCGTGCCGGACGCCGCCGAGGAAGGTGACCTCGTCCCGCTCGAACTTCATCCGCGCGCCGCGCCCATAGCCGAGCCGTCGCCGCGCGAGCGCGTCCGCCACCATGTCGGTGGTGATCGGTACGCCGGCGGGCAGACCCTCCAGCGTCGCGACGAGTGCGGGGCCGTGCGACTCCCCCGCGGTCAGCCAGCGCAACCTACTCAACGGTGCTCCTCTTGCTCGCGCCTCGGCATACGGCGGCGCGACCTGGGGGCACCTCCCGGCCTCCGCCGGGGGCGCGCGGCCCTGGCCCGCCACCTCGATCCTCCCACGTCCGGCCTGTGACACCGGCACACGGTCCAGTCAGTGGACGCGAACGTGGACGCCTCCGGCCGCGTCGGGCGGCCTGACGCGCCCCGACGGGCGCCGGGGCGCGGGGTCGTCAGGAAGCGCGCGCCGCCAGCGCGGCCTCGCCCGCCGCGCGCATCGCGGCCAGCGGCGCCGGCCCGCGGCCGGTCATCTGCTCGACCTGGAGCACGGCCTGGTGCACCAGCAGGTCGAGCCCGCCGACGACGGCGCCGCCACGCGCCGACCAGGCGGCGGCGAGCGGGGTGGGCCACGGGTCGTAGAGCACGTCGAAGAGCGCACCCGGGCGCTCGGGGACGGCGGCGGCCAGGGCGTCGGTGGCACCCGCCGGGGTGGTCGCGATGGTCAGCGGGGCGTCGAACGCCTCGGCGGCCCGCTCCCAGTCGGCGGTGCGCACCGCCACTCCGAGCCGCTCCCCCCACTGCCGCATCTCGGCGGCGCGCTCCGCGGAGCGGACGTACGCGGTGACCTCGCCGTCGCACACCAGAGCCAGCGCGGCGAGGGCGGAGGAGGCGGTGGCGCCGGCGCCCAGCACGGCGGCGCGCTCCACCCGCTCGACGCCGCGCTCGCGTAGCGCGGCCACCATGCCGGGGATGTCGGTGTTGTCGCCGAGCCGGCGCCCGTCCGGGGTGAACACCACGGTGTTGACCGCCTCGACGGAGGCCGCGGTGTCGCTGACGGCGTCGAGCAGGGGTATGACGGCCCGCTTGAGCGGCATGGTCAGCGACAGCCCCGCCCACGCGCCGGCGAGCTCACCTGGCGTGCCGAGCCGCTCGAAGAAGCCCGGCAGCGCGGCCTCGTCGACCTCGAAGCGGCCGTAGGTCCAGCCGCTCAGGCCGAGTTCGGCGTAGGCGGCGCGGTGCAGCACCGGCGAGAGGGAGTGGGCGATCGGCGAGCCGAGCACCGCCGCCCTGCGGTCGTCAGACATCTGCTCTCTCTGTCCGGCCTCTAGTCGGCGCGCTGTCGGTTGAACTCGTCGACCAGCTTCTTGTGGTCGGCGTAGGTCTTGGTGAACTTCGAGGTCTTGCCGTCGAACGAGATGAAGTAGTACCAGCCCTCGTCGGTCGGGTCCACCGCGGCGTTCAGGGCCTCGGCGCCGGGGTTGCCGATCGGGCCGGGCGGCAGGCCCTTGTAGAAGTAGGTGTTGTACGGGTTGTCGTAGTTCTTGATCTCTTCGAGCGTGATGTCGATCTTGCTCTGGTTCTTGATGTAGTTGTAGGTCGAGTCGAATTCGAGCTTGCCGTTGGTCTCGGTGTTGGTGGGCTTGAGCCGGTTGTAGACGACCTCGGCCATCTTCCGGAAGTCCTCGTGGGTGACGCCCTCGGCCTGCACCAGGCTGGCGACCGTGACCAGTTGCAGCGGGGACTTCAGCCCCAGCTCCTTGGACTTGCCCTCCAGATCGACCTTCGCGTACTGCTGCTTGGCCTGGGAGACCATCTGCCGCAGCACGTCGGCCGGCTTGGCGCCCTTGCCCACGCTGTAGCGGGACGGGTAGAGGAAGCCCTCCAGCGGGTCCTTGATCTGCGGGTTGTCGTCGGCCCAGGCGGGCAGCCCGAGGTTCTTGGCCTCGTTCTTGGCGATGCCCGCGGTGGTGCCCTGCTTCAGGCCGATCTTCTTGTCGATCGCCGCGTACACCTGGACGTTGCGCATGCCCTCGGTGACGATCAGCCCGTTCTGGCTGGCCGGGTCGGTCATCAGCTGGACCGCGGCCGAAGCGGACATCTCCTTGCGCAGCGTGTACGTGCCGGGCTGGATGGCCTTGCCGCTGCTCTCCACGGCCTCGACGAAGGCGCCGGTGCTCTTCACCACGCCCTCGCGCTGGAGGATGTTGCCGATCTCGCTGCCGACCGCGCCCTGGGGGACCTCGATCTGTACCTCTCCGGTGCCCTGGCCGGAGTAGTCGGGGGGCGAGCCGAAGCGGCTCTTCCAGAAGTCGTAGGCGAAGTAGCCGCCGCCGGCGACGAAGCCACCGAGGACGACGGTGACCACCAGACAGGCCATGCCGTTGCGCCGCTTGGTCTTCTTGCCGCGCCGCTCGGGGGCCGGGGCGTCGTCCTCGTCCGCGCCGTCCTCGTCCCCGGCCACGAAGCGGCCGCGGCCGCCCTCGGGGAAGAAGGAGTCGTCCCCGTCGTCGCCGTCGACCAGCTCGTCCAGGTCACCCCGCTCACCCTCCCGCGCCGGGGCCGGGGGTTCCGCGACCGCCTGCGGGGCCTGCTGCCCCTGTGCCGCGTGGTCGGCCTGCCGGGGGCCCTGGCCTCGGGCGTAGGGCGGCTCCGGCGGCGGGTAGGCGTTCGGGGTGGCGTAGTAGTCGGGCTGCGCGCCGGTGTAGGGGTCGGCGGGCTGGGCGTACGGATCGGCGGGGTCGGGCCCGCCCCCGTAGGAACCGCCCTGCCCGTCGCCGTACCCCGCCTGCGCCTGCTGCGGGTAGCCGCCGCCCTGCTGTCCGTTCCACTGCTGCTGGTGGGGGTCCTGGGGCTGGTCGGGGTACTGCTGCGGCTGACCGTAGGGATCGTTCGGGTAGGCACCCTGCATGTACGCATCCTGCCCATAGGGACCCTGGGTATACGGATCGTGGGCATAAGGAGCCTGGGTGTACGCATCGTGTCCCGCCCCGGCCGGCTGGCCCTGCCACCCCGGGTCCGCGGACAGGGGATCCTCGGCGGGCCACGGTTGGGAGCCCTGGCCTCGGTGGTACTCAGTCATCGATCCCCTAGTGCCGCGCTGAGGCAGCCGGGGCCGGGCGCTCGTGACGCGAACGGCAAACGGTTGCCTTGAACGCGCGGAACGTTACCGTATCGCGATCACATGACCACCTCGACGCCCTCACCCGGAGGACGCCCCGACGTTCGTTCGGACTCCAGCGCGTTCTGCAGGATCACCACGGCGGCCGCCTGATCAACGGCTGACCTGCCCTTCTTGGAGCTCACACCGGAAGCGCGCATTCCCTGGGTCGCCGTGACGGTTGTCATACGCTCGTCAACCAGTCGCACCGGCACCGGCGCGATGCGCCGGGCCAGCGTCTGCGCGAAGGCCCGCACCTTGGCCGCGGCCGGGCCCTCCCGCCCGCTGAGCGAGCGGGGCAGCCCGACCACGACCTCGATCGGCTCGTACTCCTCGACGATCGCCGCCAGCCGCCGGTGGGCGGCCGGGACGTCACGTCCCGGCACGGTCTCCACCGGCGTGGCGAGGATCCCGTCGGGGTCGCACGAGGCGACCCCGATCCGGGCGTCCCCGACGTCGATCGCGAGGCGTCGGCCGCGTCGCATCAGTGTCACGACCTCACGCCTGTCCGGCCACGAGCCGCTCGACCGCCTCGACGGCCTCGCCGATGGCAGCCGGGTTCTGGCCGCCGCCCTGGGCCACGTCCGGCTTGCCGCCGCCTCCGCCGCCCAGCGTCTTGGCGGCGACGCGCACCAGGTCGCCGGCCTTCAGACCGCGCTCGCGGGCCGCCTCGTTGGTGGCGATGACGGTGAGCGGACGGCCGTTGGCCGTGGTGAAGAGCGCGACCACGACGGGGCGGTCGCCCGGGATCCGGCCGCGCACGTCCAGCACCAGCTTGCGCAGGTCGTCGGCGCCGGTGCCGTCCGGCACCTGGCCGGTGACGACCGCCACGCCGGCCACGTCCTTGGCGCCCTGGGCCAGCCCGGCGGCGGCCTGGAGCACCTTCTCGGCGCGGAACTTCTCGATCTCCTTCTCGGCGTCCTTGAGCTTGGCGAGCATCCCGGAGATCCGCTCCGGCAGCTCCTCCGGACGGCCCTTGACCAGCTCGGTCAGCTGGGCCACCACGGTGTGCTCACGGGCCAGGAAGTTGTAGGCGTCCATGCCGACCAGGGCCTCGATGCGGCGCACGCCGGAGCCGATGGAGGACTCGCCGAGCAGCTTCACCAGACCCAGCTGGGAGGTGTTGTGCACGTGCGTACCGCCGCACAGCTCCTTGGAGAAGTCGCCGATGGTCACCACGCGGACCCGCTCGCCGTACTTCTCGCCGAACTCGGCGATGGCGCCCTGCTTCTTGGCCTCGTCGATGCCCATGACCTCGGCGTGCACGTCGAGTTCGCGGGAGAGCACCTCGTTGATCTTCTGCTCGACGTCGGTGAGGACGGCGCCCGGCACGGCGGCCGGGGAGCCGAAGTCGAAGCGGAAGCGGCCGGGCTGGTTCTCGGAGCCGGCCTGGGCGGCCGTGGGGCCGAGCGCGTCGCGCAGCGCCTGGTGGGTGAGGTGGGTGGCGCTGTGGGCGCGGGCGATGGCGCGCCGCCGGGTGCCGTCGATGGCCGCGTGGCCGGTGGCGCCCACGGTCACCTCGCCGACCTGGACCACACCCTTGTGGACGTAGACGCCGGGCACCGGCTTCTGGCAGTCGCGGACCTCGACCACGGCGCCGTTGTCCAACTTGATGCGGCCGGTGTCGCCGATCTGGCCACCGCCCTCGGCGTAGAACGGGGTGCGGTCGAGGACGATCTCGACCTCGTCGCCCTCGCTGGCGGCGGGCGAGGGCACGCCGTCGACGAGGATGCCCACGACCGTGGACTCGCCCTCGGTGCTGGTGTAGCCGATGAAGTCGGTCTCACCGGCGCTGTCGGCGATCTCGCGGTAGCCGGACATGTCGGCGTGGCCGTGCTTCTTGGCCTGGGCGTCGGCCTTGGCGCGCTCCCGCTGCTCCTTCATCAGGCGCCGGAAGCCGTCCTCGTCCACGGTCAGGCCCTGCTCGGCGGCCATCTCCAGGGTGAGGTCGATCGGGAAGCCCCAGGTGTCGTGGAGCAGGAACGCCTTGTCGCCGGCGAGCACCGTGCCGCCGGCGGCACGGGTGTCGGAGACGGCGGTGTCGAGGATGTTGGTGCCGGCCTTGAGGGTCTTGAGGAAGGCGGTCTCCTCGGCGAGCGCGACGGTCTCGATGCGCTTGCGGTCGGTGACCAGCTCCGGGTACTGCTGCCCCATGGTCTCGATGACCACGTCGAGCAGCTCGCCGACGACCGGGCCGGTGGCGCCCAGCAGCCGCATGTTGCGGATGGCGCGGCGCATGATGCGGCGCAGCACGTAGCCGCGGCCCTCGTTGCCGGGGGTGACGCCGTCACCGATGAGCATCGTGGAGGTGCGGAGGTGGTCGGCGACCACGCGCAGCGACACGTCCGAGCCGGCCTCGGCGCCGTAGGCGACGCCGGTCAGCTCGGTGGCCTTGTCCATGACGACGCGCAGGGTGTCGGTCTCGTACATGTTGTGGACGCCCTGCAGGATCATCGCGAGGCGCTCGAGACCGAGACCGGTGTCGATGTTCTTGCTGGGCAGGTCGCCCAGGATCGGGAAGTCGTCCTTGCCGGTGCCCGCGCCCCGCTCGTACTGCATGAAGACCAGGTTCCAGATCTCCACGTAGCGCTCGTCGTTGACGGCCGGGCCGCCCTCCACGCCGAACTCCGGGCCCCGGTCGTAGTTGATCTCGGAGCAGGGGCCGCAGGGACCGGGGACGCCCATGGACCAGAAGTTGTCCTTCTTGCCCAGGCGCTGGATGCGCTCGGCCGGGACGCCGATGACGTCCCGCCAGATCTGCTCGGCCTCGTCGTCGTCCTGGTAGACGGTGATCCACAGCTTCTCCGGCTCCAGCCCGTAGCCGCCGTCGGCCACCGAGGTGGTCAGCAGCTCCCAGGCGAGCTTGATGGCGCCTTCCTTGAAGTAGTCGCCGAAGGAGAAGTTGCCGCACATCTGGAAGAAGGTGCCGTGCCGGGTGGTCTTCCCGACCTCTTCGATGTCGGGGGTGCGCACGCACTTCTGCACGCTGGTGGCGCGCGGGAAGGGCGGCTTGACCTCGCCGAGGAAGTAGGGCTTGAACGGAACCATGCCCGCCGGGACCAGCAGCAGGGTCGGGTCGTCGGCGATGAGCGACGCCGACGGCACGACGGTGTGCCCGCGCTCTTCGAAGAAGCGCAGCCAGCGGCGGCGGATTTCAGCCGACTCCATCAGTGGTCCTCATTTCCGGTGTTGCGGGTGGGGTGGGGGTAGGTCTGGGTGAGCTGGGCGGGGTTCCGCGGCGCGGGCAGCTGCCGGGCCCCGGCCGGGTCGTCCACCGCGGACAGGCCGAGCGCCTCCTTGAGCGCCGCCTCGCGGTCCGCCATGCCGTCGCGCACGTCGAGCGCGAACAGCTTGACCCGCCGGCCGGCCAGCGCGGCGCGGTCGGCGGCCTGCGCGGCCAGGCTCTCCGGCTTGAGCGCGTTCAGCTTGCGGTTGACCTTGTTGGTAGCCCACACGCCGGCTGCGACGCCGGTGGTGAACCAGAACGTGCGGCGGAACATCCGGTCTCTCAGCCCTTCGATCCACGGTTGCGACGGCCGCCCCCACGTGCGGAGGGCACGGTCTTGCCGACGATGACGGTGCGCCGGGTCCTCGACTCGGGCGCGGGCTCGGGCTCGGCCGGGGCCTTGCGGCCCATCGCCCGGCGCACGCCGTAGCCGAAGGCGGCGACCTTCACCAGCGGCCCGCCGAAGGCCGAGGAGACCGTCGAGGAGAGCGCGGAGGCGTTGGCGGTGACCTCCTGGACGTCGGCGGCGATCGAGTCCACCCGGGCGAGCTGGGTGTTGGCGGAGCGCACGGTGGCGGACGCCTCGCTGAGCAGCGGGACCGCCTGTTCGGTCACGTCCGCCACCAGCTTGGTGGTCGCCTTGAGCGTCTGTGCGAGCCGCACCAGCGCGAGCGCGAGGAACGACACGAGAATCGCCCAGAAGACGGCCACGAGAATCCCGGCCACCTCACCACCGGACACGTTGCACCGCTCCCTGCTGCGTCGTCGTTTGACAGGTATCGACCTTATCGCGCCGCGGGTACGCGCCCGTACCAGATAAAGGGCGCCACGCACAGGCGCGGCCCTGCGGGATTGTACGGTGCGCAAACCGTTCAGTACGCTCCGTGTTCCATGCGAAGCCCTCGCCCTCCGCACCCGGCCGTTCCGGGCAACCTCCCCGCCCCGGTCGACCGGTTCGTCGGCCGCGCGGCCGAACTCGCAGCGCTGGAGCGGCTGCTCGGCGAGGCCCGGTTGGTGACCGTGACGGGCATCGGCGGGGTCGGAAAGTCGCGCCTGGCACTGCGTGTGGCGGAGCGGGCGCAGGATCGCTTCTGCGGGGGCGTCTGGCTGGTCGAACTGTCCGCGCAGCGCGCCGGGAAGCGGCTGGTACCCACGGTGGTGGCCGCGCTCGGGCTCCCCGACTCGTCCGCGCAGGCACCGAGCGCGGCGCTGGCCCGGCACTTCACCGAGCCGGCGGAGGCCGCGGCGCTGCTGGTGCTGGACGGCTGCGAGCACCTGGTGGACGAGTGCGCGGAGCTGGTGGGGGCGCTGCTCAGCCGGGCGCCGCGGCTGCGGGTGCTGGTCACCAGCCGGCGGCCGCTGGAGGCGGCGGGCGAGCACTGCTTTCCGCTGTCCCCGATGGTCGCCGAGACGGAGGCGGCGGAGCTCTTCACCGAGCGGGCCGCGGCCGTGCTGCCCGGATTCGCGGCGACCGCGCGCCGGCAGCGGGAGGCCGTCGCGGCGCTGTGCCGTCGGCTGGACTGTCTGCCGCTGGCCCTGGAGCTGGCGGCCGGGGCGCTGCGCGCGCTCTCGGTGGAGCAGCTGCTGCACCGGCTGGACGACCGGTTCCGGGTGCTGGCCGGGTCCGGCCGCGGCACGCTGCCCCGCCATCAGTCGATGCGCACCGCGATCGGCTGGAGCCATGAGCTGTGTTCGCCCGAGGAGCGACTGCTGTGGGCGCGGCTGTCGGTCTTCGGCGGGGACTTCGACCTGGACGCCGTGGAGTATCTGTGCTCCGGGTCGGGGCTGGCCGGCGACGAGGTGCTGACGGCGCTGACCGGCCTGGTGGCCCAGTCGGTGGTGATCCGCGAGGAGGAGGCCGGCCAGGCCCGCTACCGGCTGCTGGCGACGGTGCGGGAGTACGGCGCCTACTGGCTGGCGGAGCTGGGTGAGACGGAGTGGCTGCGCCGCCGACACCGGGACTGGTACCTGGGGCTGGCCACCTGGTGCGAACTGGACTGGTTCGGCCCACGGCAGACCGAGGTGGCGGCGCGGTTGGACCGGGAGCTGCCGAACCTCCGGCTGGCCCTGGAGTACTCCCTGGAGACGCCGGGCGACGCGCACGTCGGCCAGTATCTGAGCGGCGCGCTGTGGTTCTACTGGGTCGGCTGCGGGCGGCTCGCCGAGGGCCAGGCGTGGCTGGACCGGGCGCTGGCGCTGGACGGCGAGCAGCCGGAGGCGCGGGTCAAGGCGCTGTGGGTGGCGGGGCTGGCCGCGGTGGCGCGCGGCGAGCCGGTGCCGGCGCTGAGCCTGCTGCACGAGTGTGTCGGGCTCGCCGAGGAGTGCGGAGACCACACGGCGGCGGCGTACGCCACCCAGATGCTGGGCGCGGCGGCCATGGTCAGCGACGATCTGCCACGGGCGGAGCGGCTGCTGCGCGAGAGCCTGGACCGCTTCGGGACGTTGGGCGAGCTGAACGCCCTGGTGCTCCTCGCCCAGGTGCAGCTGGGTCTGGTGCTGGCCTTCGCGGGCGACCTGGCGGGCGGGGAGGCGCTGTGCGAGGAGGTGCGGGAGATCGCGGCCGACGCGGGCGAGCACTGGGCCCGCTCGTACGCGCTGTACGTGCTGGCGTATGTGCGGTGGTCACGCGGCGAGGAGGAGCCGGCGCGCGAACTGCTGCGGGAGTGCCTCGCCCTCAAGCGCGAGCTGCACGACGTGGTCGGTCAGACCATGGCGCTGGAGCTCCTGGCGCCGCTGATGGTGGGCGAGGAGCCGGAGCTGGCGGCGCGGCTGCTGGGGGCGGCGCGTACCGGCTGGAGCAGCTTCGGCGAGGAGCGGTTCGGCTGGCGGCGGCTGGATCCGCCGCACGACGCCTGCGCCGAGCGGGCGCGCGGGGCGCTGGGCGAGGCGGGGTACGAGGAGGCGCTGCGGCTCGGCCGGGGCGACGGCCTGGAGACGGCGGTGACGCAGGCGCTCAGCGACGAGGACGAAGACGCGAACGGCCCGCCGGGCCCCCGCCATCCGAAGACGGCGGAGGACCAGCGGGCCGAGCACGATGAGTTGTACGTGCCGCCAGGTCAGCGGGCGTAGTACTCGACGACGAGCTGCTCGTCGCAGATCACCGGGATCTCCTTGCGGTTCGGGTCCCGGTCGAGGCGGAACGCGAGCGCCTTCAGGTTCACCTGGAGGTAGCGCGGGGTCTCGCCCTCACCGGCGTAGCCACCCTCACGGGCCACCTGGAACGGGTGCTTCTCGCGGCTGCGCTCGCGAACGGTCACCACGTCGTCCGGGGAGACCCGGAAGGACGGCTTGTCGACCTTCTGGCCGTTCACCTGGATGTGGCCGTGGACGACCATCTGGCGGGCCTGGTAGATCGTGCGGGCGATGCCCGAGCGCAGGACGAGCGCGTCCAGACGGCGCTCCAGCTCGACGATCAGGGCCTCGCCGGTCTTGCCGGTGACCTTGCGCGCGCGGTCGTAGGCACGGGCCAGCTGGCGCTCGCTGATGTCGTACTGGGCGCGAAGGCGCTGCTTCTCCAGCAGACGAACCTTGTAGTCACTGTTCTGCTTGCGGCCACGGCCGTGCTCGCCCGGCGGGTACGGACGGGCCTCGAAGTACTTGACGGCCTTCGGGGTCAGCGCAATGCCGAGGGCACGCGACTTCTTGACCTTGGGACGCGACTGGTTCACGTGAACCGATCCTCCATGTAAGTTAGGTGAGCCTTACCTTAGTCGAGGAGAGCGCATGATTCTTCCTGGGATCCCCCTGCCCGACGCTCGTCAAAGCACCGAGAAGGGTCAGCCGCGTCCCGTGGAAGGAACTCCACGACCAACGGCCGCGGAGCGTGTACGCACCCTCGTGGAGTCCAAGGCTACGGGGTCTTTGTCGATTCCTGGAATCGAGGAGGTCGACGAGCTCGGCGGCAGCGAACCCGCCGCACGCGCCGTCACCCTGAACGGAGACATCCTACTGCTTGTTCCGGGCCGCTCTGCCGCGGCCCGGGCCGCAGCGCACGCCCAGGCCGACGACGTGGTGTGCGTGATGGAGATCACCGACGTCGCCCCTGTCTCCGTCCCGCACCGGATCCGCGGCCGCGCCTGGGTCGCGGGCTGGCTCACCACCGTCCGGGACGAGGAGCGAGCCGCGTGCGCGATGCTCCTCGCCGAGCAGCACCCGGTCGGCGAGGTCCTCGCCCTCGCGCCGGAGGACGCCCCCGCCCCGGGCCACCCGGACCCGGCCCGGCCCGCGTGGACGCTGCTGCGGCTCGAGGTGAGCGAGGCGTGCGTGGACGACCTGTGGGGTGCGGAGCACGCCGACCCCGAGGAACTGGCCGAGGCCGCGCCCGATCCGCTCGCGGCGCACGAGGCGGAGCTCCTCCAGCACCTGCACGCCGCCCACAGTGAGCAGGTGAGCTGTCTGACGGCCCTGCTCGGCCCCAGGGCGGCGCGCTCGGCACACGGGCGTCCGCCCGTACCCGTCGCGCTCGACCGCTTCGGCCTGCGCGTCCGCTTCACGGGAGCCGGCGGGCGCCCCTTCGACGCCCGCTTCGACTTCCCCGAGCCGGTGCGCGACGTCTGCGAGCTCCGCCGGGCCATGCACATGCTGTTCGCCTCGGTCACGGAGTAGCCTGCGGCTCGCGCCCCTCTGAGAGCCCGCGGCTCCGTCTCCGGGGTGAAGGCTGATGTCTGAGGTGAAGGCTGGCCGTGCCGCCCCGCACAAGGCCGACGCCGGCTCGACACCGCCGGACTCGCCCGCGGCGCCCGGCGCCGAGTCCACGGTCCAGCCGAGCGCCGCACCCGACCTCACGCCTCGCCGTCGCGGCGGAACAGAACACCCCGCCCCGGCATTCCACCCGGCGGCGTGGACCGGCGGTGGCGGGACGGGGCAGCCCCTCGCGGCGGACGTGAGCCGCGCACGGGGTTGCGGGTTACTCCGTGCCGCGCAGGCGCAGCCGCACCCGCTCCACGATGTCCGCGTAGCGAGCCTCCGCGCCGTAGCGGGTCGGCGCGTAGTAGCGCTTGCCGTGGATGGCGTCGGGCGCGTACTGCTGGGCCGCGATGCCGCCCGGGAGGTCATGGGGGTAGACATAGCCCTGGGCGTGGCCCAGCTTCTTGGCGCCCTGGTAGTGACCGTCGCGCAGATGGGGCGGCACCGGACCGGCGAGGCCCGCGCGGACGTCCTGGAGCGCCGCGCCGATGGCGGTGGTGGCGGAGTTGGACTTGGGGGCCAGCGCCAGCGCGATGGTGGCGTGGCTGAGGGTGAGCGCCGCCTCCGGGAAGCCGATCATCGCGACCGCCTGGGCGGCGGCCACCGCCGTGGGCAGGGCGGTGGGGTCGGCGAGCCCGATGTCCTCGCTGGCGGAGATCATCAGCCGCCGCGCGATGAACCGCGGGTCCTCCCCCGCCTCGATCATCCGGGCGAGGTAGTGCAGCGCCGCGTCCACGTCGGAGCCGCGGATGGACTTGATGAGGGCGCTGGCCACGTCGTAGTGCTGGTCGCCGTCGCGGTCGTACTTCACCGCGGCCCGGTCGACCGACTCCTCCAGCGTGGACAGCGTGATCTCGGACTCGCCCTTGGCTATCGCCGAGCCCGCGCCGGCCTCCAGGGCGGTCAGCGCCCGTCGGGCGTCGCCGCCGGCGATCCGCAGCAGGTGCGCCTCCGCGTCCTCGGGGAGGGTGACCGCTCCGCCGAGCCCGCGCTCCTCGGTGAGCGCGCGCCGCAGCAGCCCGCGCAGGTCCTCGTCGGTCAGCGGCTCCAGAGTGAGCAGCAGCGAGCGGGACAGCAGCGGGGAGATGACCGAGAAGTACGGGTTCTCCGTGGTGGCCGCGATGAGCGTGACCCAGCGGTTCTCCACGGCTGGCAGCAGCGAGTCCTGCTGGGCCTTGCTGAAACGGTGGATCTCGTCCAGGAAGAGCACCGTCTCCCGGCCGTAGGCACCCGTGGAGCGGCGGGCACCGTCGATGACGGCCCGCACCTCCTTGACCCCGGCGGTGATCGCGGAGAGCTCCACGAAGCGCTTCTGGGTGGCCTGGCTGACCACATAGGCCAGCGTGGTCTTGCCGATGCCGGGCGGCCCCCACAGGATCACCGAGGACGGCCCGGCCGGGCCGCCGCTGCCCTCTCCCACCAGCCGGCGCAGTGGGGAGCCGGGGCGCAGCAGATGGCCCTGGCCCACCACCTCGTCGAGGGTGCGCGGGCGCATCCGGACCGCCAACGGACTACTGGCCGGGTCCTTCTCCTGGCGTTCCTCTGCGGCGGCGGTGAACAGGTCTGGCTCCACGTTCGGAAGCCTATGCGACGACACTGACAACGCCGCCCGGATCAGGCCGGTGGCGGCTGATCGGGCGGCGCGGGGCGAGGCCGGGGCGGGACCGGGTCAGGCGGTGCCGCCGGTCCAGAAGTTCCACCAGCGGGTCAGGATGAGCATCCCGATGACGGCGATCCAGAGCACCGGCACCACCCAGTGGAACTCCATCAGGCCGCGCTTGAGCCCCTCGGGGGCCGGCAGGAAGCCGTGCTTGAGGTTGTGCCCGGTCACGTAGCAGAACATCACGATGGTGGCGACCCAGGCCAGGCAGCACCACAGGCAGAGCGAGCCGATGACGTACAGCGACTGGTACTGGAGCCAGGTGCAGAAGGCCACACCGAAGAGCGTGCCGGCGTTGAAGGTCAGCCAGTACCAGCGCGGGAAGCGCGCCCCGGCCAGCAGCGACATGCCGACGCAGATGACGATCCCGTACGCCACCAGGCCCATCATCGGGTTCGGGAAGCCGAAGGCCTGGGCCTGATCGCTCTCCATGATGTTGCCGCAGGAGACGATGGGGTTGAGGCTGCAGCCCGGGGTGTAGGTCTTGCCCTCGGCCTTGGCCTCGAGGATGTGGTTCTTGTCGATCGTGATGATCCACGCGGCGAGCAGGCCCAGCGCTCCGGTGATCACCAGGAGCAGCCCGAAGGCGCGGCTGCCGCCGACCGCGCTCCGCGCGTCGCCCTGTGTCTGCTCCGTGTCCACGTCCTCAACCACTGTCGTCGCCATATCCGCCGTTTCCGAGTCTCCCGAGGCCACGCGGCCACATTGCCGCCTTTAGGGCACCGCTGCCGCGTCGGCGGCCACCGTCATTGTGCCGCACCCCCGTCCGTCGCGGTTTCCCCATGCGACAGCCTCGGCCATCCTGACGTGCCCGCCGTTGGACGGGCGTAAGGGCGTGAGGGCGTGCCGGCCCGGGCCGGAATCCGCGGGCGGGAATCGCTCGGTGGGATGAGGTCGGGGGTGCGCTGTTGACGCCGGTGCGGCGACGACCGCGCCGGCGCCCCGCCGGAAGCCGGCGGCGTACGGCCGCGCGGAGCCGTACGCCGCCGCTCCGGGCGTCAGCCGAGGCGCGAACGGACCGCGTCGAGCACCCCGTCGAGCGGGACCGCGGACTGCTCGCCGGACTCCATGTCCTTGAGCTGCGCGACGCCCTCGGCCAGGTCGCGCTCGCCGGCGACCAGGGCGAAGCGGGCGCCGGAGCGGTTGGCCGCCTTCATGGCACCCTTGAGCCCGCGGCCGCCGAAGGCGAAGTCGGTGGCGACGCCGGCCCGGCGCAGCTCGGTGACGACGCCGAAGAGCACGCGACGCGCCTCCTCGCCCAGCGGCACCGCGAACACGCTGGTGGCGGCGGGCAGATCCAGCTCGACGCCCTCGGCCTTGAGCGCGAGGACGGTGCGGTCGACGCCGAGCGCCCAGCCGACCGACGGCAGCTCGGGGCCGCCGATCATCTCGGACAGGCCGTCGTACCGCCCGCCGCCGCCGACGGCGGACTGGGAGCCGAGGCCGTCGTGGACGAACTCGAAGGTGGTGCGGGTGTAGTAGTCCAGGCCGCGCACCAGCTTGGGGTCGTCCTGGAACTCCACGCCGGCCGCGCGCAGCAGCTCGCGCACCCGCTCGTGGTACTCCTTGCACGCCTCGCAGAGGTGATCGCGGAGCATCGGCGCGCCGACGAGCTGCTTCTGCACCGCCTCCCGCTTGTCGTCCAGCACGCGCAGCGGGTTGATCTCGACCCGGCGCCGGGTGTCCTCGTCCAGTTCCAGACCGCGCAGGAAGTCCTGGAGCGCGGACCGGTAGGCCGGGCGGCACTCCTTGTCGCCCAGGGAGTTCAGCAGCAGCCGGAAGTTCCGCAGCCCCAGCGAGCGGTAGGCGTCGACGGCGAGGATGATCAGCTCGGCGTCGAGCGCCGGGTCCTCGGCGCCGATCGCCTCGGCGCCGACCTGGGAGAAGTGGCGGTAGCGGCCGGCCTGCGGGCGCTCGTAGCGGTAGTAGGAACCGGAGTACCAGAGCTTGACCGGCAGGTTGCCGGCCTTGTGCAGGTTGGCCTGGAGCGCGGCGCGCAGCACGGAGGCGGTGCCCTCGGGGCGCAGCGCCAGCTGGTCGCCGCCGCGCGTGGTGAGGGTGTACATCTCCTTGGTCACGATGTCGGTGGACTCGCCGACGCCGCGGGAGAAGAGCTCGACGTGCTCGAAGCCGGGGGTCTCGATGTAGCCGTATCCGGCACGCCTGAGCGGTGCGGAGATCGCCTCGCGCACGGCCAGGAAAGTCGCGGAGTCCGGCGGGATCAGGTCGTACGTGCCACGGGGGGCGGAGAAGGTGCTCACGGGGTGAATCGTCACATTCCTCGTCGCGGGGCGGGCGCGGGTGCGCCGCCGCCGAGGCCGGCGGCCACCTCCCGGAGGTACGGGTTGGTGGCACGCTCGCGGCCGATGGTGGTCTGGGGGCCGTGGCCGGACAGCACCACGGTCGAGTCCTCGAGCGGCAGGCACACGCGCGCCAGGGATTCGAGCATCTCGCCGTGGTCACCGCCGGGCAGGTCGGTGCGTCCGATGGAGCCGGCGAAGAGCAGATCGCCCGAGAAGAAGACGGACGGGATGTCCGCCTGCTCGGGCATCTGGAAGGTCACCGACCCCTTGGTATGGCCCGGCGCGTGCGCGACGGTCAGCTCCATGCCGGCCAGCTTCAGTCGGGTGCCGTCGGTCAGCTCGTGCACATCGTCCGGCTCCCCCACGGTGAGCTCGCCCATCAGCGGCATCCCGATGGAGCGGCCCAGGGCCTTCTCCGGGTCGCTCATCATGTAGCGGTCCGCGGGGTGGATGTAGGCCGGCACGTCGTGGGCGCCGCACACGGGCACCACGGACGCGACGTGGTCGATGTGGCCGTGGGTGAGGACGACGGCGACGGGCTTGAGCCGATGCTTGGCGATCGCCTCCTCGACTCCCTGGGCCGCCTGGTGGCCCGGGTCGATGATCACGCACTCCTCGCCGGCGGCGGGGGCGACCAGATAGCAGTTGGTCCCCCAGGCCCCGGCGGGGAACCCGGCAATGAGCACGTTCGTCCTTAACTGTCGTCCGGATCGATCACCCGGTCGCCCGGAACGATCGTCCGGAATGGTCCGGAAGAAAGTTGTACGGCAGTTCCAGAGCCTACCGGCGGCGGTCGCGCCGCGGCGAACCCGTATACGGTACGGCCAGGCGCCCACGACGCAGACGCGGAGGAGACAACCCGGTGGCCAGTCAGGAGCAGCGGCGGCGGCAGCTCGCCCGCGCGAAGTACGAGCGGCAGCAGCAGCGTCGTGAGGTGGCGCGGCGAAAGACCAAGCGCCGCAACACGGTGATCGCCTCCTCCCTCGCCGTGGTGCTCACGGCGGGCGTCGTGGTCGCCGCCGCGGGGGCGTTCTCCGGCGACGACGACAAGGAGTCGACGCCGAACGCCGTCGACACCCCCACCCCGCCGCCCACCCCCGACCCCAAGCCCGAGCCGTCGATGACGATCGACAAGAAGGCGAAGTACGGGATGGCGCTGAAGACCAACCACGGCGACATCCGGATCGCCATGGACGCCGCCAAGACCCCGCGCACGGTGAACTCCTTCAAGTCCCTCGCGGACAAGCACTTCTTCGACGGCTCGCCGTGCCACCGGCTCGCCGTCGAGGGCATCTTCGTGCTCCAGTGCGGCGACCCGGACGGCACCGGCCGGGGCGGGCCGGGCTACACCATCCCCGACGAGAACCTCAAGGACCCGCGTCTGAAGGGCGGCGTCTACCCGCGGGGCACGGTGGCCATGGCCAACCGCTACAACGGCGTGGACGAGGCGACCCGGAACTCCGGTAGCAGCCAGTTCTTCCTCGTCTACAAGGACAGCAAACTCCCGCCCAACTACACCCCCTTCGGCACGCTGGACGCCGAGGGGCTGAAGGTCCTGGAGAAGATCGCCGCGGGGGGCGTCGAGGGCGGTGTCACGGACGGCGCCCCGAAGAAGGCCGTCACCATCGAGAAGGCGACCGTTCAGAAGGACTGATTTGAGTCGCGCGGGATACGGACAGCCGGGGCGCCGGTCGCCTATGTTGGCGTTGTGCAGGGTGCCTGCTCCGACGGCTGCCGCCCTGCAGCACCGAACACGCCGACCACCGGGCGGCGCGACAGCAGCTCGTCGGACCGGTCAGGGCGCGGCCCGGCCGGAAGAAACTGTGGACGATGCCAGCGGGCGGAGCGCCCGCCTCGGCATCATGTGGAGGAGGCGCTGTGAGCAGCGACCCATGGGGCCGCGTCGATGAGACGGGGACCGTGTACGTGCGTACGGCCGATGGCGAGCAGGTCGTCGGATCGTGGCAGGCGGGCTCTCCTGAGGAGGCCCTCGCCTACTTCGAGCGCAAGTACGAGGGCCTGGTCGTCGAGATCGGTCTCCTGGAGCGCCGGGTCAAGACCACCGACCTGTCGACCAAGGACGCCCTGACCGCCATCGAGCACCTGCGAGTGCAGGTGGACGAGCACCACGCGGTGGGTGATCTTCAGGCGCTGAGCGAGCGGCTCGACAAGCTCGTCAGCGAGGTGGAGGCGCGCCGCGAAGAGCGCAAGGCGGCGAAGGCCAGGCAGGCCGAGGACGCGCGCCAGGCCAAGGAGGCGCTGGTCGCCGAGGCCGAGGAGCTGGCCGCCAGCGACCAGTGGCGGGCCGCCGGCGAGCGGCTGCGGGCCCTGGTGGACACGTGGAAGGGCCTGCCGCGGCTGGACCGCAAGTCCGACGACGAGCTGTGGCACCGCTTCTCGCACGCCCGCTCGGCGTTCTCCAAGCGGCGCAAGGCCCACTTCGCGTCCCTGGACGCGCAGCGCGAGGAGGCCCGCAAGGCCAAGGAGAGGCTGGTCGCCGAGGCCGAGGCGCTCTCCGGCTCGACGGACTGGGGCCCCACGGCCGCCCGCTACCGGGAGCTGATGACCGAGTGGAAGGCCGCCGGACGGGCCCAGCGGGAGGCCGAGGACGACCTCTGGAACCGCTTCCGCGGGGCCCAGGACGTCTTCTTCCAGGCCCGGGGCGAGGTCTTCGCGGAGCGTGACGCCGAGCAGCGGGAGAACCTGACCCGCAAGGAGGAGCTGGTCGTCGAGGCCGAGAAGCTGCTCCCCGTCTCGGACCTGAAGGCGGCCCGCGCGGCGTTCCGCTCGATCAACGAGCGGTGGGAGGCCATCGGCCATGTCCCGCGCGACGCCCGGCCCCGCATCGAGGGCCGGATGCACGCCGTCGAGCGCGCCATCCAGGACACCGAAGAGGCCGAGTGGCGGCGTACGAACCCCGAGGCGCGGGCCCGTGCCGCGGGGCTCACCGGTCAGCTCCAGGACGCCGTCGACAAGCTGCGCGCGCAGATCGACGCCGCCCGCGCGGCCGGCAACAACGCCAAGGCCGACAAGCTCGCCAAGGAGCTCGAGGGCCGCCAGGCGCTGCTGGACCAGGCTCTCAAGGGCCTGGAGGAGTTCGGCGGCTGACGCCCTCCGACGCACGCTGACACGGCACAGGGCCCCGGGTACGCAGGTACCCGGGGCCCTGTCGTCGGCTGGTACGGGCGGCGCCCCTATCCCGCCGCAACGGCGAGAAACCACGGCGGCGCAGCCCGGCGGTGCCAAACCGCCAGCAGCCGCCCCGGGGCTTCTGCCGGGAGGCACCACGGCGCCCGCCCGAGGGCACAACTCCTGCCCCGGGGGCACGCCATGTACGAGACCAGCCGCGCCGCCCGCGGGGCTACCGCTGGCGGGCCGAGGTCACCCGGTAGACGTCGTAGACGCCCTCCACGCCGCGTACGGCCTTCAGGACGTGGCCCAGGTGCTTGGGGTCGCCCATCTCGAAGGTGAAGCGGGAGGTGGCGACGCGGTCACGGGAGGTCTGGACGGCCGCGGAGAGGATGTTGACGTGCTGGTCCGACAGCACGCGTGTGACGTCGGAGAGCAGCCGCGAGCGGTCCAGCGCCTCCACCTGGATGGCGACCAGGAAGACCGACGACTGGGTGGGCGCCCACTCGACGTCCAGGATGCGCTCGGGCTGCTGGGAGAGCGAGTCGACGTTGACGCAGTCCGCGCGGTGCACCGAGACGCCGCTGCCGCGGGTGACGAAGCCGATGACGGGGTCGCCCGGCACCGGCGTACAACAGCGGGCCAGCTTGACCCACACGTCCTCGACGCCCTTGACCACGACGCCCGGGTCGGCGCTGGAGCGCCGCTTGGTGCGGGTGCGGATCGGCGGGGCGGTCTCGGCGATGTCCTCGTTGGCCGCCTCCTCGCCGCCGAGCGCCTGGACCAGCTTCTGCACGACGCTCTGCGCGGAGACATGGCCCTCGCCGATGGCCGCGTAGAGCGAGGAGATGTCCGGATAGCGCATCTCGTGGGCGAGGGTGACCAGCGAGTCGCCGGTGAGGATGCGCTGGATCGGCAGGTTCTGCTTGCGCATCGCGCGGACGATGGCGTCCTTGCCCTGCTCGATCGCCTCGTCGCGGCGCTCCTTGGAGAACCAGCCACGGATCTTGTTGCGGGCGCGCGGGGACTTGACGAAGCCCAGCCAGTCGCGGGACGGGCCGGCACCGGACGCCTTGGAGGTGAAGACCTCCACCAGGTCGCCGTTGTCCAGCGTCGACTCCAGGGGCACCAGACGGCCGTTGACCCGCGCCCCTATGGTGCGGTGGCCGACCTCGGTGTGCACGGCGTAGGCGAAGTCCACGGGAGTGGCACCCGCGGGGAGCGCTATGACGTCGCCCTTGGGGGTGAAGACGAAGACCTCGTTGCGGGACAGGTCGAAGCGGAGCGACTCCAGGAACTCGCCGGGGTCCTCGGTCTCCTTCTGCCAGTCCAGCAGCTGCCGCAGCCAGGCCATGTCGTTGACGGTGTCCGTGCCGGCGCCCTTGCCCGGGTGGCGCGGCACGTCGGTGCGCACCTTGGAGGCGCCGGCGACGGCCTCCTGCTTGTACTTCCAGTGCGCGGCGATGCCGTACTCCGCGCGGCGGTGCATGTCGAAGGTGCGGATCTGCAGCTCGACCGGCTTTCCGCTGGGCCCGATGACCGTCGTGTGCAGCGACTGGTACATGTTGAACTTGGGCATCGCGATGTAGTCCTTGAACCGCCCCGGCACCGGGTTCCACCGCGCGTGGATGGTGCCCAGTGCCGCGTAGCAGTCGCGGACGGTGTCGACCAGGACCCGGATGCCCACCAAGTCGTAGATCTCGGCGAAGTCGCGGCCCCGCACGATCATCTTCTGGTACACGGAGTAGTAGTGCTTGGGGCGGCCGGTGACGGTGGCCTTGATGCGCGCGGCCCGCAGGTCGCCCTGCACCTGATCGGTGACGATGGCCAGATACTCGTCACGCTTGGGCGCCCGCTCGGCGACCAGCCGGACGATCTCGTCGTACATCTTGGGGTAGAGGATCGCGAAGGCGAGGTCCTCCAGCTCCCACTTGATGGTGTTCATGCCCAGCCGGTGCGCCAGCGGGGCGTAGATCTCCAGCGTCTCGCGGGCCTTCTTCTCCTGCTTCTCCCGCTTGAGGTAGCGCATGGTGCGCATGTTGTGCAGCCGGTCGGCCAGCTTGATGACCAGCACCCGGGGGTCCTTGGCCATGGCCACGACCATCTTGCGCACGGTCTCGGCCTGCGCGGCCTCGCCGAACTTGACCTTGTCCAGCTTGGTCACGCCGTCGACCAGCAGGGCGACCTGGTCGCCGAAGTCCTGCCGCAGGGTCTCCAGGCCGTACTCGGTGTCCTCGACGGTGTCGTGCAGCAGCCCCGCCATCAGGGTGGCCGGGTCCATGCCCAGCTCGGCGAGGATGGTGGTCACCGCCAGCGGATGGGTGATGTACGGGTCGCCGCTCTTGCGCTTCTGGCCGCGGTGCCAGCGCTCGGCGACCTGGTAGGCGCGCTCGATCTGGCGCAGCGTCGCCGTGTCCGCCTTGGGGTCGTTGCCGCGCACGATGCGCAGCAGCGGCTCCAGGACCGGGTTGTACGGGCTGGAGCGCTGGACCCCGAGACGGGCCAGGCGAGCGCGGACCCGGTTGGACGAGCCGGAGCGGGGCGCGGGGCCCTGGAGCGGGCGTGCCGGGGCGGGGGTCGCGGATGTCGCTCCGGCCAGGCCGGCCGGGGTGGCCGGAGGCTTCGGCGCGGGCCGCGACGTGGCCTCGCCGGCCTTCTTGGGCGTGGCCGCGCCCGCCGTGGCGTCGGGGGCTGCGGTCGGCTCGTCCGGATGCGCGGCGGTCAGCGGCTTGGCCTCGTCTGGCAAGAGCACTCCTCAAGCGGTGCCGGACCATATAGCGGTCGGGATGCCATGGTATCGATCCCGCCACTCCCGTCGCTCCGCGACCGCCGCTCTCCTGGCACGCCGAAGGGCGGGAATCCCCATGATCCGGATTCCCGCCCTCTGGATTTGTCCGAGTTTTCCGCCCTCTGGGCGGTCGGCCCCGACTCAGACCGTGATCAACGCCTCCAGCGGCGCGTTGTCGAGATCGGCCGCCAGGCGGCCACGGCCGTCGAGGAAGCCCAGCTCCATCAGCACGGCGACCCCGGCCACCTGGGCGCCGGCGCGCCGGATGAGCTGGAGCGAGGCCGCGGCGGTGCCGCCGGTGGCCAGTACGTCGTCGATGACCAGGACCCGGTCGCCGGGCGCCAGCGCGTCGGCGTGGATCTCGATCTCGGCGGTGCCGTACTCCAGCTGGTACGCCTGGCCCAGGGTGGCGCCGGGCAGCTTGCCGGCCTTGCGCGCCGGGACGAAGCCGAGGCCGGCGCGGACCGCGACCGGCGCGGCCAGGATGAAGCCGCGGGCTTCGAGGCCGACGACCTTGTCCGCGCCGTGCTTGACGCAGAGCTCGGCGAGCGCGTCGGTGAGCGCGCCGAAGGCCGTGGCGTCGGCCAGCAGCGGGGTGATGTCCTTGAACATCACTCCCGGCTGGGGGTAGTCCGGGACGTCGACGATCCGACTGAGCAGCAGTTCCCGCAGCTCCTGGCTGCCCGCCGCGCTCATCGGCGCTTCCCCGAGGGACGGCCCCGCCCGCGGTTGCGGGCCGCGGGCTGGCGACGCTGGCCGACGACCCCGGCCGGGGTGGCGTCCTCCGCGTCGTCGTCCTGCTCCGGCTCGTCGTCGGCGTCGGTGTCGGCCGACTGATCCTGGCCCTCGGCCCCGGCCTTGCCGGCCGCGGCACGCTTGGCGCTGACCCGGCGGGCCAGCGCCCGCAGCTCCGGCTCGCGCTCCTTCAGATCGGCGACCAGCGGCGTCGCGATGAAGATCGACGAGTAGGCACCGGCTGCGAGGCCGACGAACAGGGCCAGCGAGATGTCGTTCAGCATGCCGCCACCGAGGACACCGCCACCGATGAAGAGCAGGCCGGCGACCGGCAGCAGCGCCACGACCGTGGTGTTGATGGAGCGCACCAGGGTGGCGTTGAGGCTGCGGTTGGCGATCTCGCTGTAGGTGTAGCGGGTCTGCTTGGTGATGCCCTTCGCCCCCTCCTTCAGACCGTCGAAGACGACGACGGTGTCGTAGAGGGAATAGCCGAGAATCGTCAGCAGACCGATCACCGTGCCCGGGGTGACCTCGAAGCCGACCAGCGCGTAGACGCCGACGGTGATGGTGAGGTCGTGGACCAGCGCGATCAGGGCCGCCAGCGCCATGCGCCACTCGAAGGCGATGGCGAGATAGATCACCACCAGCACCATGAAGATCGCTAGACCCTGCCAGGCCTTGCTGGCGATCTGTTCACCCCAGCTGGGGCCGACGAGCTGCGAGTTGATCTTGGATGCCTCGACGCCCATCTTCTTGGCGAGCGCCTCCTGGACCGGCTGGGCCTCCTTGGTGTCCAGCTCGCTGATCTGGATGCGCATGCGCCCGTCGCCGAGCTTCTGGACGACGGCGGTGTGGCCGCCGGAGGCCGACTCCGCGGTCTCCCGGGCCTGCTCGGTGGAGATGCTCGCCTTGGGCGTGGTGAAGACGGCGCCGCCCGAGAACTCGATGCCCATGTTCAGGCCGCGCACCGCCAGGCCGACGATGGCCGTGATGGTGATGAGGATGGAGATGCCGTACCAGAGCTTGCGCTTGGCGACGAAGTCGTAACCGACCTCGCCTCGGTACAGCTTGGCGCCGAGGGTGCCGAGTCGCGACATCTCACGCCTCCTTCGTGTCGACGGGGGCGGTGGGCCGGCCGCGGCGCAGCGGCGGGCGGGCGCCGAGGCGCTTGGGGTCCAGACCGGACCACGGGTGGCCGCTGGCGAAGAACTTCTTCCGGGCCAGGATCGTCATCAGCGGCTTGGTGAAGAAGAACACCACGACGACGTCGAGCAGCGTGGTCAGGCCGAGGGTGAACGCGAAGCCCTGGACCTTGCCGACGGTGACGATGAAGAGCACGGCGGCCGCGAGGAAGGACACGAAGTCCGAGACCAGGATGGTGCGGCGGGCGCGCGGCCAGGCGCGCTCCACCGACGGTCGCAGCGTGCGGCCCTCGCGGATCTCGTCCCGGATGCGTTCGAAGTAGACGATGAACGAGTCGGCGGTGATGCCGATGGCCACGATCGCACCGCAGACGGCCGGCAGGTTCAGGGCGAAGCCGATGCCCGGGCCGAGCAGCACCATGATCGCGTAAGTGAGGATCGCGGAGACCCCGAGGCTCGCGATGGCCACCAGCGACAGGCCACGGTAGTACACGACGAGGTAGATCATCACGAGCGCGAGGCCGATGCCGCCCGCGATCAGACCGGCCCGCAGCTGCTCACTGCCGAGGGCGGCGGAGACGGTGGTCTCGTCGGCGATGTCGAAGGTCAGCGGCAGGGCGCCGTAGGACAGCACGTTGGCCAGGTCCTCGGACTCCTGCTGGCTGAAGCTGCCGGAGATCTGGGCGTTGCCGCCGGCGATGGTCCGCGTGACGCTCGGGTCGGAGACGACCGCGCCGTCCAGCACGATGGCGAACTGGTTCTGCGGCGGGGCCTGGGCGGCCAGCTTGCCGGTGACGTCGGCGAACTTGTCGGCGCCCTTGTTGGTGAAGTCCAGCTGGACGATCCAGCCCTCGCCGGGCTGGTAGACGGAGGAGGCGTCGTCGACGTCGGTGCCCTCGACCTCGGCGGGGCCGAGGATGAACTTGCGGTCGCCCTCGGTGGAGCAGGCGACGATCGACTTCTTCGGGTCGCCCGCCGCGGCGGCCTCACCGGCCTTGGCACGGCTGGCCTCGGTGGAGCAGTCGAGGGCCGCCAGCTGGGCGTTCAGGTCCTCGGCGTCGGACTTCTCGTCCTCGGCCTTCTTGTCCGCGGAGTCCTTGCCGCCCTTGTCCTGCGGGGTCCCGGTCGGCTTCGGGGTCTCGTCGGCGCGCAGGCCCTCGGAGACGGGGCGGCCCTGGGTGCTGGCCGTGGGGCCGGGCTTGGCGGTGGAGCCGTCGTCGGCCTTGTCGCCCTTGTTCGCCTGGTCCTTGTCGCCCTGCTGCTTGTCCTTGTCGGACGCGCTGGGGCTGGGGGTGGCATCCGGCTGCGGCGTCTTGCCGCCTTCGGTGTAGGTCACCACGGGCCGGAAGAACAGCTGGGCGGTGGTGCCGACCTGCTTGCGGGCCTGCGTCGCGTTCATCCCCTTGGGGATGTTCACGATGATGTGCTTGTCGCCCTGCGTCTGGACCTCGGCCTCGGACACACCCAGACCGTTGACCCGCCGCTCGATGATGTCGACGGCGGTCTTCATGTTGTCCGAGTTGATCGCGTTGGGCCTGCCCGGCTGGTTCTTGGCCTCCAGCGTGAAACTGGTGCCGCCCGCGAGATCGATACCCAACCGCGGCGTGGTGTGGCCGGAGATGAACATCCCTCCGGTGAGTGCCACGATGGCGATCAGGATCACGACCAGGGCGCGCCCGGGCCTGCCCTGTGTCCCAGGGGACCTGCGGCCCTTCTTCGGTGCTGCCACCTTCTCGTATCTCCCTGTCCAACCGCCCCCGCACCCGCTGTGCGGCGGGCGGCCACGAAGTGTTGTGGGGACCAGCCCCCGCCGGAGCCTAACCGCCCGGGAACCGCGGCGCACCGAGCGGAGGCGCGTCGCGGTTCCCTGAGGGCATTTCGGGCTACTTCGCTTCGGCGTCGCCCTTGCCGTCCGCGGCCTGCTCGGCCTTCTGGCCAGCCTCGCCCTTCTCGGCGGCCTCGGTCTCGTCGGCGCTCTCGGCCTTCGCCGGGGCGTCGGACTTGTCCAGAGCGATCTTCTGGACGTCGTCGCCCGCGGCGGCGGAGTCGGTCAGCGAGGAGACGTCGTCGGGGACGACCGGGGCGTCCTCGTCGGCGGTCGCCGCCTCGGGGTCGATGCCGTGCACGATGCGGTTGTACTCCGAGTCCTCCAGGACGGCACCGATCGCGTTCTTCGCGTACACCGCGTGCACGCCGGGCGCGACCTCAAGGAGGACGGTGTCGTCGTGAACCTCCTTGACCGTGGCGTACATGCCGCCGATGGTGCGCACGCCGGAGCCCGGCTGCATGTTGTCACGCATCTGCATGGCCTGGCGCTGCTTGTTCTTGGCCGAGCGGGTCATCAGGAACATGGCCCCGATGAGCACGATGAACGGCAGGAGAGTCACGAGATTCACGGGACGGAGATTCCTTCGCACGACCGCGGGGAAGCGGCCTGGTCTACGGGGGTAGGTATGCCGTCCCACACGGACGGCATCGGCGGAGTCTAAGCGAGCTCGCGCCAATGGAACAACGCCCAGCATGGCACCCGGGTTCCTGAACGGACCAGTTTCCGCGCCGTCGCGGGGCGATTACCTCACGTGACCCTCCGGGGCCGGCGGGAGACGACGCCTCCGCCGGCCCGCTCCTCCGCTCAGGCCCCGAAGAGCCCCTGCTGACCGCCGGCCGGGTGCGGCGACTGCGGGGGCGTCAGTCCGAGGTGCGCCCAGGCCGCCGGGGTGGCCACCCGACCACGCGGCGTGCGGGCCAGCAGCCCCTCGCGCACCAGGAACGGCTCGGCGACCTCCTCGACCGTCTCGCGCTCCTCCCCCACCGCGACCGCCAGCGTCGACAGCCCCACCGGGCCGCCGCCGAACAGCTTCAGCAGCGCGGTCAGCACCGCCCGGTCCAGCCGGTCCAGGCCACGGCCGTCCACGTCGTACACGTCCAGGGCGCGGGTGGCGACCTCGCGGGTGATCACGCCGTCGGCCTTCACCTGGGCGTAGTCCCGCACGCGGCGCAGCAACCGGTTGGCGATGCGCGGGGTGCCGCGGGAACGGCCGGCGATCTCGGCGGCGCCCTCCTCCTCTATCTCCACGTCCAGCAGCCGCGCGGAGCGGTGGATGACCCGCTCCAGCTCGGCCGGGGTGTAGAACTCCATGTGTCCGGTGAAGCCGAAGCGGTCGCGCAGCGGGGGCGGCAGCAGACCGGCCCGGGTGGTGGCGCCGACCAGGGTGAAGGGCGGAAGCTCCAGCGGGATGGCGGTGGCGCCGGGGCCCTTGCCGACGATCACGTCGACGCGGAAGTCCTCCATCGCCATGTAGAGCATCTCCTCGGCGGGCCGGGACATCCGGTGGATCTCGTCGAGGAAGAGCACCTCGCCCTCGGCGAGCGAGGAGAGGATCGCCGCGAGGTCGCCGGCGTGCTGGATGGCGGGGCCGGAGGTGATGCGGATCGGGGCCCCCATCTCGGCCGCGATGATCATCGACAGGGTGGTCTTGCCGAGGCCGGGCGCGCCGGACAGCAGCACGTGATCGGCGGTGCCGTTCCGCTGGCGGGCCGCCTTGAGCACCAGGTCCAGCTGCTCGCGGACCCGCTCCTGCCCGACGAACTCCCCGAGGTCCTTGGGGCGCAGCGCCGCCTCGATGGCCTGGTCCTCGCCGTCGGCGGCGGCTCCCACGAGCCGGTCGCCACCGGCGGGCAGCCCGCCCACCGGTGCGGGTGCGGACTCATCGTCCCAGTTCACTACGGTTCGCCTCACGGATCGTGGCGGCCAGGCCGCCGGCCTCGGGGTGGATACGGACGGGGACCCGCCCAGGCGGCTCCTGGGACCGGCGCGTGGGGGGTGCGGCGGCGGTCGTCGCCGGGGCGCTCATCGGGCCCGGTTGAGGGTCTGCAGGGCGGCCCGCAGCAGCTGGGCGACCTGCGGCCGGTCGCCCGCCGCGACGGCGGCCTCGGCCTGGGGGGTCACCGCCGCGACGGCGTCGTCCGCCTCCCGGGGCGGGTAACCGAGGCCGGTGAGCGCCGCGTGCAGTTGGTCGCTCCAGGCCGCGGCGGCGGGCGCGGCGGCCCTGCGCGGAGCGCTGCCGACCGGGTCACCGAGGCGGTCCTTCAGCTCCAGCAGCAGCTTCTGCGCGCCCTTCTTGCCGATGCCGGGCACGGCGGTCAGGGCCTTCTCGTCGCCGCCGGCCACGGCACGGCGCAGCGCGTCCGGCGAGTGCACGGCGAGCATGGCCTGGGCGAGCCGGGGGCCGACGCCGCTGGCGGTCTGGAGCAGCTCGAAGACCTGGCGCTCGTCGTCGTCGGCGAAGCCGTAGAGGGTCAGCGAGTCCTCACGCACGACCAGGGAGGTGGCGAGCCGGGCGGGCTCGCCGACCCGCAGCGTGGAGAGGGTGCCCGGGGCACACTGGACGGCCATGCCCACACCGCCGACCTCGATCACGGCCGTTGTGGGGGCGAGGGCGGCCACCGGGCCCGAAACGAAGGCGATCATGCGGTGCGGCCTTTCATCGTGCGGTGGGCGGCGACAGCCTGCTGTAGCCGGTTCTGGGCGGGTGCGCGCCAGATATGACAGATGGCCAGCGCCAGGGCGTCGGCGGCGTCGGCCGGTTTGGGTGGGGCGTCCAGCCGCAGGAGCCGCGTGACCATGGCGCCGACCTGGGCCTTGTCCGCGCGTCCCGAGCCGGTGACGGCCGCCTTGACCTCACTGGGGGTGTGCAGGGCGACCGGCAGCCCGCGGCGGGCGGCGCAGAGCACGGCGACGGCGCTGGCCTGCGCGGTGCCCATGACCGTACGGACGTTGTGCTGGCTGAACACCCGCTCCACCGCCACGTACTCGGGCCGGTGCGCGTCCAGCCACTCCTCGAGGCCGCGCTCGACGGCGACCAGGCGGGCGCCGATGTCCGCGTCGGCCGGGGTCCGGATGACGCCGACGCCGAGCATCCGCAGCGGTCGACCGGCCACGCCGTCGACCACCCCGACGCCGCACCGGGTCAGCCCCGGGTCCACCCCCAGCACCCGCATCGGGTCCCTCCCCTCGCCGGCCGCACGGCTTCGGCCATCTGTTCCTGCAGGTTAGTGGCTGCCACTGACAGAGCGAGGGGCCGACGGGTGTGTGTCCCGTCGGCCCCTCGCGCCACGCCGTGGTGTGCGGGCTCATGCTCGCCCTTGGTCAGGCGTCGACCCCGGTCAGGCGTCGACCTTGGCCATCACGTCGTCGGAGACGTCGAAGTTGGCGAAGACGTTCTGCACGTCGTCGCTGTCCTCCAGCGCGTCGATCAGCTTGAAGATCTTGCGCGCGCCCTCCTCGTCCAGCTCCACCTGCATGGTGGGGAGGAAGTTGGCGTCGGCCGAGTCGTAGTCGATGCCGGCCTCCTGCAGGGCGGTGCGGACCGCGACCAGGTCGCTGGCCTCGGAGACCACCTCGAAGGACTCGCCGAGGTCGTTGACCTCCTCGGCGCCCGCCTCCAGGACCGCGCCCAGGACGTCGTCCTCGGTCAGCTCGCCCTTGGCGACGATCACGACGCCCTTGCGGTTGAACAGGTACGAGACCGAGCCCGGGTCGGCCATCGAGCCGCCGTTGCGGGTCATGGCGACGCGCACGTCGGAGGCGGCACGGTTGCGGTTGTCGGTCAGGCACTCGATCAGCACCGCGACGCCGTTCGGACCGTAGCCCTCGTACATGATCGTCTGGTAGTCGGCGCCGCCCGCCTCGAGACCGGCACCGCGCTTGATGGCGGAGTCGATGTTCTTGTTGGGGACCGACTGCTTCTTCGCCTTCTGGACGGCGTCGTAGAGCGTCGGGTTACCGTCCAGGTCGGCGCCGCCCATGCGCGCCGCGACCTCGATGTTCTTGATGAGCTTCGCGAAGAGCTTGCCGCGCTTGGCGTCGATCACGGCCTTCTTGTGCTTCGTCGTAGCCCATTTAGAGTGGCCGGACATCCGACAGTCTCCTTCGCGTAACTCCTTGAGAAACCAACGTCTGAGATCCTACCGGGATCTCATGCCTCACCCGTCGTCCACCGCCACTCTGCCGTGAACTCCAGGCGGGGCCCCTACCGCCGTGCCGCGCGGACCATGTCGACGAACAGGGCGTGCACCCGGTGGTCGCCGGTGAGCTCCGGGTGGAACGACGTGGCCAGCACGTTGCCCTGGCGGACCGCGACGGTGTGGCCGTCGTAGGTGGCGAGCACCTCGGCGGCGGCGCCCACCGACTCCACCCAGGGGGCGCGGATGAACACGCCCTCGACGGGCCCGCCTTCGACGCCGGCGACGTCGATCGCGGCCTCGAAGGACTCGTTCTGGCGACCGAAGGCGTTACGGCGCACGATCATGTCGATGCCGCCGAGGGTCTCCTGGTCCTCGCGGCCGTCCAGGATCTTGTCCGCGACCATGATCATGCCGGCGCAGGTGCCGTAGACCGGCAGCCCGGCACGCACCCGCTCGCGCAGCGGCTCCAGCATCCCGAAGATGACGGCGAGCTTCGACATCGTGGTGGACTCGCCACCGGGGATCACCAGGCCGTCGACCTCGGCGAGCTCCTCGGGGCGGCGGATCGGACGGGCCTGGGCGTCGGCCGCGGCGAGCGCGACGAGGTGCTCGTGGACGTCGCCCTGCAGGGCGAGAACACCGATGAGGGGGGTGGACACGGGTGGGACCTCTCTTGTTCAGGGCTCGGTTCGCCTCCGGGCGCCCCCCTTGGGGGAGGGCTCGGTTCGCCTCCAGGCGCTGTGAGCGACTGCCGACGGTTCGGCGGCCGCGCGCCCTTCGGCTCACTCGCCGGTCCGGACCGGTCCGTACGGGCCGGAGTCCGTACGCGACCGCGCGGCCGGGCGTCCGCGGCGGGGAGCCGGGCACCTTCGTTCACTCGTCGGGGGCGGCCCGCGATCGGCGCGGACCGCCCTCCGGCTGCGGAAGCGCTTCGACTACCAGCCGCGCTTGGCGTAGCGCTCGGCCTCGGGCAGGGTGTCGCAGTTGATGCCGACCATGGCCTCGCCGAGGTTGCGGGACGCGTCCGCAATGATCTTCGGGTCGTCGTAGAAGGTGGTGGCCTTCACGATGGCGGCGGCACGCTTGGCCGGGTCGCCGGACTTGAAGATGCCGGAGCCGACGAAGACGCCCTCGGCGCCGAGCTGGCGCATCAGGGCCGCGTCGGCCGGGGTGGCGACGCCACCGGCGGAGAACAGCACGACCGGCAGCTTGCCGAGCTCGGCGACCTCCTTGACCAGCTCGTACGGGGCGCGCAGCTCCTTGGCGGCGGCGTACAGCTCGTGGTTGTCGAAGCCGCGCAGCTTGGCGATCTCGTTCTTGATCTGACGCAGGTGGCGGACGGCCTCGACGACGTTGCCGGTGCCGGCCTCGCCCTTGGAGCGGATCATGGCCGCGCCCTCGGCGATGCGGCGCAGGGCCTCGCCCAGGTTGGTGGCGCCGCAGACGAAGGGCGTGGTGAAGGACCACTTGTCGGAGTGGTTGACCTCGTCGGCCGGGGTCAGCACCTCGGACTCGTCGATGTAGTCCACGCCGAGCGACTGGAGCACCTGGGCCTCGACGAAGTGGCCGATGCGGGACTTGGCCATGACCGGGATCGAGACGGCGTTGATGATGCCCTCGATCATGTCCGGGTCGGACATGCGGGCGACGCCGCCGTCCTTACGGATGTCGGCCGGGACCCGCTCCAGGGCCATCACCGCGACGGCGCCGGCGTCCTCGGCGATCTTCGCCTGCTCCGGGGTGACGACGTCCATGATCACGCCGCCCTTGAGCTGCTCGGCCATGCCGCGCTTCACGCGGGCGGTGCCGGTCGCGGGAGCCTCGTCGGGCCGGGGCGTGCTGGGGAGCGTGCTGGACACGGTTTGACCTCACTTGACGATGAAAAGGCGATGAGCCAATCGTAGGCTCGTTCGACGCCGGCCCCTGATCCGCCAACTGGTCCAGGTCGCCGGCCTCACTGCTACACGACAGACAAAAGCCGCTGGCCCCGGCGAGCGACAAGGGCCAATCCGAGTCCGGTGGCTCGTTGCGCCGGTCCGCGCGGAGTCCCGGGCGGCGCGGAGTCCTGGGGGCGCGGAGTTCCGGGCCGCGCGGAGTTCCGGGCCGCGCGGAGTTCCGGGCCGCGCGGAGTCCCAGACCGCACGGAGTCTCCGAGCCGCGCGGGGCGTGCGCACCGCGCGGGCGGCCACACACGCGCGGACGGCGGCACCGCGCGGTGTGCCGCGATGCGCGCGGAGTACGGCGCCACCGCACGGTCCACCGCCCTTCTCGGGCCGTGGCACGCGAGGAGGCCCCCGGGAACACGGCTCGGGCCTCGCGGGCGCCGAGCCTGCGGACGCCCCCAGGGGTGGGGTAGGCGGGACCGGTCGGGCGCCGCGCGGGGACCGGCCGCCGTGCCGCGTGGCGGCGGGTAACCCGTCAGGCGGCCCGTACGACCAGGGCCGTCGGCGGCTCGTCGTCCATCTCGAAGGCCATCGGGAACGGCGCGTGCCCCGCCAGCCGGAACCAGCGCACCGTACGGTGGCGGCGCAGCGCCCGTGCGGCCCGCACCGCGTCGTTGTGGAACCGCCGGGCCATCGGGACCCGCCGGACGGCCTCCGTCAACTCCCCCAGCGCCCGGTCACCGCCGGGCACCTCGTGGACCGCCTCCATCTGCCCCGGCTCGCCCAGGACGGCCCGTAGCGCCTGGCTCAGCTCGCTCTCGGCCACCTCGCGGTGCTCCTCCTCCGCCTGCCGCGCGCCGTGCGCCGCCTCGTAGAGCACGATCGAGGCCGCGGGATCGAGCACCCCCGCGGTCGCCAGCTCCTGCGCCACCGAGGCACGCCGCAGCAGCTGCGCGTCCAGCGCCGCCCGCGCGGCGTCGAGGCGGCTGTGCAGACGGTCCAGGCGTCCCGCGGTCCAGCTCAGATAGACGGCGATGACGATCAGGACGGCCGCGATCCAGATGAGAGTGCTCACGCGCAGCCACGCTACCGCCTGCGACATGCGCCTCCGGTGCGACCGCGGCCCCGCTCCCCGCCCCGGTCACGCGGTCACGCGGTCACGCGGTCACGCGGTCACGCGGTCACGGCGGACGCGGGTCGCCGTCTCGGGCGTTCTCAGGAGCGGCGGCGCAGGCGTTCGCGAACGGCCACCCGCGCGGGGGTGCCGGTGCGGTCGTCGGCGGCGACGGACGCCATGCCGTCGGTGACGGTCTCGTAGACGGCCAGGATGTCGGCGCCCACCGTGGACCAGTCGAAGCGCCGCACATGGCGGCTGCCGCGGTCGCTGAGCTCCGCGCGGCGCGCCGGGTCGGCGAGCAGCTTGAGGACGGCGTCGGCCAGCGCCTCGGCGTCCTCGTTGGCGAAGAGCTCGCCGGCGGCTCCGCCGTCCAACACCTGGGCGAAGGCGTCCAGGTCGCTGGCGAGGACGGTGGCGCCGGCGGACAGCGCCTCGACCAGGATGATGCCGAACGACTCTCCCCCGGTGTTCGGCGCCACATAGACGTCCACGCTGCGCAGCAGCCGTGCCTTGTCCTCGTCGCTGACCATGCCCAGGAACTCGACGCGCTCCCGCATCTCCGCGGGCAGGCCCGCGACGGCCTCCACCTCGTCGCCGCGCCCGGCCACGAGCAGCCGGGTCCGTGGCCGCTCGGCCAAGATCTTCGGCAGCGCGCGCATCAGGACCGGCAGGCCCTTGCGCGGCTCGTCGATGCGGCCGATGAAGCCGAGGGTGTCCCCCTGCCACTCCGGCTGGGGCTCCGCGCGGGCGAAGAAGTCGACGTCGACGCCGTTGGGGATCACCACCGCGTCGCCGCCCAGGTGCTCCACCAGGGTGCGCCGCGCGTACTCGCTCACCGCGATCCGCGCGCTGATCTTCTCCAGGGCCGGCTGGAGGATCGGGTAGGCGGCGATCATCGCGCGGGAGCGCGGGTTGGAGGTGTGGAAGGTCGCCACGATCGGCCCCTGGGCGGCCCAGCAGGTGAGCAGGCCGAGCGAGGGCGAGGTGGGCTCGTGGATGTGGATGACGTCGAAGTCGCCCTCGTGCAGCCAGCGGCGTACCCGCGCGGCCGACAGGAACCCGAAGTTCAGCCGGGCGACCGAACCGTTGTAGGGCACGGGTACGGCGCGTCCGGCGGAGACCACGTACGGCGGCAGCGGGGTGTCGTCGTCCGCCGGCGCGAGTACGGACACCTCGTGCCCGAGCCGGATCAGGTGATCGGCCAGGTCTCGGATGTGGAACTGCACGCCCCCGGGCACGTCCCAGGAGTACGGGCAGACGATCCCGATCCTCACAGTGTCTCCGTCCTCACAGCGTCTCCGGTCCGCCACGGCCCTGGGCGCGCGTCGCGCGGCCGGGCTCCAGATCCGCGAGCCACAGCCGCTGGAGCATGTGCCAGTCCTGCGGGTGGTCGGCGATGCCCGAGGCGAAGGCATCGGCGAGCTCCTGGGTCATCCGGGCCACGCGCTCGGCCCGGCTGCCGGTCTCGGGCACCTCGATCGGCGGGTGCACCCGCCCCTGCATGGCCGGCGAGTCGTCGTACCAGAGGGTGACCGGGAGCAGCAGCGCCCCGGTCTGGGCGGCCAGCATGGCGGGGCCGGCGGGCATCTTCGCCGCCTCGCCGAAGAACTGCACCTCGACACCGGAGGCCGACAGGTCCCGGTCGGCGACCAGGCACACCAGGCCGCCGGCGCGCAGCCGCCGCGCCAGAGTCCCGAAGGCGGCGGCGCCCTCGTGTGGCAGCACCTCCATGCCCAGGCTCTCGCGGTAGGCGACGAACCGGTCGTAGAGGCTCTCCGGCTTGAGCCGCTCGGCGACGGTGGTGAAGGGCACGCCGAGCGTGGTGGTGACCCAGGCGCCGGCCAGGTCCCAGTTGGCCAGGTGCGGCAGGGCGAGCACCACGCCCCGACCGCTGGCCAGACCGTCCTTCAGATGGTGCGCGTCGTGGCAGGTGAAGCCGGCCTCGATGCGCTCCGCGCTCCATGCCGGGAGCCGGAAGGACTCCATCCAGTAGCGCATGTAGGACCGCATGCCCGCGCGGGACAGCTGTGCGAGCCGGCCGGCGGAAGCCTCGGGGACGACCCGCGCGAGGTTCGCTTCGAGGCGGAGCACACCCGCGCCCCGCCGCTTCCACGCCACATCGGCGATGCGCTGCCCGAGGCGCACGGCCACCGGCTCCGGGAGCTTCTTGACCGTGCTCCAGCCCAGGCCGTACAGCGCGTCGGTCAGCCGGTCCTTCACCGTGCGTCGCCTCCGTGGGCCACCGGCTCAACCTCGGCGTCCGCCTCGGCCGCCTCCCTCCGAACGGTGACGACCCGCTGCACGAGGGTGACGAAGCTGCCCACGGCCACGATCCACAGCGCGATCGGCAGCAGGATGTCGACGTGCGGCACGCCGAACTTGTGCAGCCCGGAGAAGCCGCAGGCCACCAGCGAGATCACCAGTCGCTCGGCGCGCTCCACGAGCCCGTTCACGTTCACCGGCAGCCCGATGCTCTCGCCCCGCGCCTTGGTGTAGGACACGACCTGTCCGCTGGCCAGGCAGAAGATCGCCACCGCACACAGCGCGTTGTCGTCGCCGTTGCCGGCGTACCAGAGCGCGAGTCCGCCGAAGATCGCGCCGTCGGCGACCCGGTCGAGCGTGGAGTCCAGGAAGGCGCCCCAGCGGCTGGATCGGCCCAGCTGGCGGGCCATGTTGCCGTCGACCAGGTCGGAGAAGACGAAGAGGGTGATGGTGACCGTGCCCCAGAAGAACTCTCCCTGGGGGTAGAAGACCAGCGCTCCAGTGATCACACCGCCGGTCCCGACGAGGGTCACCGCGTCGGGGCTCACCCCGAGGCGGATGAGCAGCGCGGCGAACGGTGTGAGAACACGCGTGAAGAATGCACGCGCGTACTTGTTCAGCATGGCCTTCCCAAGAGGGTCGATACGGGCCGTGTGGTCAAGAGGCCACCGGCTGGCCCATCGTAGCCACGCCGCAGGGGGGCGACACGAACGCATCACGCAACGGCTGGATGTGCGACGTATGGACGGTCCGTTACCAGGGTGGAAAGCTCGAAGTACCGCAGGTGTCGACCGGGAGGCGAGACACATGGGCGAGAAGACAGGAACGCACCCAGGGGCCGCCGGCAGGGCAGTGACGGCCGACCGGCCCAGCTCTGTACGGAACGTGGTGCTGGTCGGCCACAGTGGCTCGGGAAAGACCACGCTCGTGGAGGCCCTGGCGCTGGCCACGGGCGCGGTGAACCGGGCGGGTCGGGTGGAGGACGGCGGTTGTCTGTCCGACTACGACGAGATCGAACACCGACAGCAACGGTCGGTACAGCTGTCCCTGGTCCCCGTGGAATGGGGCGGAATCAAGATCAATCTATTGGACACCCCCGGGTACGCCGACTTCGTCGGGGAGCTGAGGGCCGGTCTGCGGGCAGCGGACGCGGCCCTCTTCGTCGTTTCGGCGGCGGACGGGGTGGACGGTGCCACCCGCCTGGTGTGGGACGAGTGCGCGGCGGTGGGCATGCCGCGCGCCCTGGTGATCACGCACCTGGAAGCGGCCCGCGCGGACTTCGAGGAGATGACCGAGACCTGCCGCGCGGCGTTCGGCGGGGACGATCCGGACGCCGTCCTGCCGCTCTACCTGCCGCTGCGCGGCGCGCCGGGTCCGGACGGCCACGCGCCGGTGACCGGCCTGATCGGGCTGCTTTCCCAGCGCGTCTTCGACTACGCCGGCGGCGAGCGCACGGACTCCGAGCCCACCGCCGACCAGCTGCCGCTGATCGAGGAGGCCCGTAACCGGCTCATCGAGGGGATCATCGCCGAGAGCGAGGACGAGACCCTGATGGACCGCTATCTGGGCGGCGCCGAGATCGATGTGAAGACGCTGATCGAGGACCTGGAGAAGGCCGTCGCCCGCGGCACCTTCCACCCCGTGCTGGCCGCGGCCCCCGCCACCGACGGCGCCCGGCACGGCCTGGGCACCGTCGAGCTCCTGGAGCTGATCACCGGCGGCTTCCCCACGCCGCTGGAGCGCGAGAACCCCGCCGTCACCACCCCGCAGGGCGCCCCACGCCCCCCGCTGGCCTGCGACCCGGAGGGCCCGCTGGCCGCCGAGGTGGTCAAGACCTCCTCCGATCCGTACGTGGGCCGGCTCTCGCTGGTCCGGGTCTTCTCGGGGACGCTGCGCCCCGACGAGACCGTGCATGTCTCCGGGCACGGTCTGGAGGACCGCGGCCACGAGGACCACGACGTCGACGAGCGGGTCGGCGCCCTGTCCGCCCCCTTCGGCAAACAGCAGCGCACCCTGCCCCAGGCGATCGCCGGCGACCTGGCCTGCGTGGCCAAGCTCAGCCGCGCCGAGACCGGTGACACCCTGTCCTCCAAGGACGACCCGCTGCTCATGGAGCCCTGGCTGATGCCCGACCCGCTGCTGCCCGTCGCCATCCAGGCGCACAGCAAGCCGGACGAGGACAAGCTGTCCCAGGGGCTGGCCCGGTTGGTGGCCGAGGACCCGACCATGCGCCTGGAGCAGAACCAGGACACCCACCAGGTGGTCCTGTGGTGCCTGGGCGAGGCCCACAAGGACGTGGCCCTGGAACGGCTGCGCTCGCGGTACGGCGTGCAGGTCGACACCGTGCCGCACAAGGTGTCGCTGCGCGAGACCTTCGCCGAGAAGGCCGGCGGGCGCGGCCGGCACGTCAAGCAGTCCGGCGGGCACGGCCAGTACGCCATCTGCGAGATCGAGGTGGAACCGCTGCCGGGCGGTTCCGGGATCGAGTTCGTGGACAAGGTCGTCGGCGGGGCGGTGCCGCGCCAGTTCATCCCGTCCGTGGAGAAGGGCGTGCGCGCCCAGGCCGCGCGCGGCGTGGCGGCCGGATATCCGCTGGTGGACGTGCGGGTCACGCTGCTCGACGGCAAGGCGCACTCGGTGGACTCCTCCGACGCCGCCTTCCAGACCGCGGGAGCCCTGGCGCTGCGCGAGGCGGCCGCCGAGAGCCGGATCGACCTGCTGGAGCCCGTGGTCGAAGTGCGGGTGCTCGTCGCCGACGAGCACGTGGGCGCGGTGATGAGCGATCTGTCGGGGCGGCGTGGCCGGGTGATGGGCACCGAGCAGTCCCCCGGCGGACTCACGCTGATCAAGGCCGAGATCCCGGAGATCGAGATCGGGCGGTACGCCATCGACCTGCGCTCCCTGTCACACGGCACCGGCCGGTTCTCCCGGTCCTACGCCCGGCACGAGCCGATGCCGCGGCAACTGGCCGACCGGCTGCGCGAGCAGGCCGCGCAGAACGGCGGCTGAGCTCGCCGCGACGGAGGTGACCCGGGGTCCCGCCCCGCGACGGACGTGATCCGGGGTCGCCCCGCGACGGACGTGATCCGGGGTCGCCCCGCGACGGAGGCGGACCGAGGACGGCCGCCCGCACGCGGGCGGTTATCCACAGGCTCCGAGGCGCTGGCGACAGGCGGCGGGCACCCCCGATACGCTGTGATCGCAGCTCAAGCAGCATGCGGCATAGGGGGCGTTGAGTGACGGCGGACGTATTCGACTTCAGTCCGGGGGCGCAGGTACCGCTCTCGGGCGCGGCGGGGCAGACGGCGGCGACGCAGGCGCTGGCCTCGGCCGCCTACCGCGACAGCCCGGTGGCCAAGCTCCTCGACGCGAACTCCGATTGGACCAAGTCGGAGGTCAAGGCGCCGCGGTTCTCGCTCTTCGAGCCGAACCTGGGAGAGGCGTTCGCGCGCGCCGTGCAGGTGCGGATGCTCGGCGGCGCCCGCGGCCAGCTGATCCAGTCCTTCGGCATAGAACCGCAGACGGTCGTCGAGCACTGCCTCGCGGCCAACCGCATCCGCAAGCAGCGCGACGCCCGCCTCACCGTGGTGATGGTCATCTTCGGGCTGCTGTTCCTGCCCGGTGTGCTGCTGTGGCTCGGCGCGTTCCAGATCCGCCGGTGGGCGGCGGGGGCCCAGGACAAGCGGGTCGGCGCGGGCGGTTTCGTGGTGCTGGCGGTGCTGGGCCTGCTGGCCCTGATCTTCCTGATCAAGCTGCCCTTGACCGGCTTCCTGGGGTACTACCTGCGGGGCGTGATCCTGGCGCCGGTGATCGGCTGGTGGTGGGCCAAGCGCATCAGCGAGCGCACCGCCAAGGACCTGCGGGAGCGCTGGGAGGGGCTGCTCTCGGGCGGCGGAGTCGGGGCGAAGATCCCTGAGGCCGTGCCCAGCGCCCCCGGCGAAACCGCCGCCGAGCAGCTGCGCAAGGGGCTGGAGGAGCTCACCGCGGAGCAGTACAGCAACGTGGTCTTCTACGCCGGCGGCAAGGGCATACTCGGCATGGGCACCCGCTGGGGCAGCTGGCAGCTGGCCGAGGACCTGGTGCCCGCCGAGCCCGGCACGGAGATCAACCCCTTCCGCAGCTGGGACGTCATCAAGGCCATCCACGACCAGCTGCGGCTGCTGGAGCGCGGGGCGCTGCACACCGGCGGCTTCCCCACCCCCTCGGTGCGCCACTGGGTCGTCTCCCCCATCGGTGAGAACGCCGGCTCGGTCTCGCGCGGCGGCACCACCGCGGAGGAGGGCTTCCAGATAAAGGGGGTCGAGCTCCAGCGGATCTGCGACCAGCAGCAGTTCGGCGCCGGTGACCGGCACTACCTGGGCGTGCAGTTCGTGCTGTGGGACGGCCAGCTGGTGATCACCATGCTCACCACGGTGACCTATCTGCACAACACCCTGCGGATCGAGGTCACCGGCCACGCGCTCGGCCCGGTGCACCCGCTCTTCACCACCAAGCCCACCGCCCCGTCCAAGACGGTCAACAAGACCGTCAAGTTCTGGGAGACCAAGTCCATCCCGCTGCCGCTGGTGGACGCGAAGGAGGTGGTGCGGCTCGCGGCCCGCGCCCCCTTCACCTGGTACCCGCCGCTGCTGGACTACCTGGGCGGCAAGCTCACCCTGCCCGAGCCGTTCGGCCTGCGCCACGCCTGGGCGGACAAGCCCTGGCGGCACCGGTTCATGGCCGATGACGCGCTGCGCGCCGCCACACCCGTGCTGCGCGTCGTCCACGAGGCGGCGATACGCGTGCTGCAGGACAACGGCGTCAACACCGAGCGCTTCGGCAACCGCGCGCTGGTGCTCAGCGGCCAGGTCCAGGACCCGGCCCCGCGCAAGGCGGACGAGTACAACGCCTAGCGGTCCGGCCCACCCCGGCGACCGCCCGGCTCACCACCCCACGGCCGGGCCCGCCGGGTGGCGGGTCGGGGGCCCGGGACCGGCCGGGCGGGCGGGGGCTCAGACGCCGGGCCAGGCCTCGGCGAGCATCCGGCGGGTGTCCGCCAGCAGCTGCGGCAGCACCTTGGTGTGCCCGACCACCGGCATGAAGTTGGTGTCCCCGCCCCAGCGCGGCACCACGTGCTGGTGCAGGTGGGCGGCGATGCCGGCGCCGGCCACCGTTCCCTGGTTCATGCCGATGTTGAAGCCGTGGGCGCCGGAGGCGGTGCGCAGCGCGACCATGGCCGCCTTGGTGAACTCGGCCAGCTCCATCGTCTCCCGACCGTCCAGCTCGGTGTAGTCGGCGACGTGCCGGAACGGGACCACCATGAGGTGGCCGCCGTTGTACGGGTAGAGGTTGAGCACGGCGTAGACGTGCGAGCCGCGGGCGATGACCAGGCCGTCCTCGTCGGACTTCTCCGGGATGGTGCAGAACGGGCAGCCGTCCCCCGCCCCCGGGCCGGTGGGCTTGTTCTCGCCCTGGATGTACGCCATCCGATGGGGCGTCCACAGGCGCTGGAAGGCGTCCTGGGTGCCGACTCCGATCTGCTGTTCCGGCTCACGCGTCATGATGAGCAGCATATGGCTTCGCCCGTTCGGAGCGTGTCGCCGGGTGGGGCGTCGATCACCGGCCGGCGATGCTGAGCCGATGGACGACCACCCTCGCCGGCCCCGGGACGAGCGGCGGGCCCGGAGCGACGCCCGGGCCCTGAGCGCGGAGCGGACCCGCGGCTGGGAACAGCGCACCGCGCTTGCGCTCTATGTCGCGTCGCAGCTCTTCCTCGCCTCCTACGCGATGCGGGTGCTGGCCCCCGGGCTGCCCCCGTTCTGGCACACGGTGTGCGTGGTGGTGACCGACACCTGCTGGGCGGTGTTCATCGTGGATTACGTGGTCCGATGGCGGCTCAGCGGTATGGGGCCGCGGTTCGTGCCCACCCATCCGCTGGACACCGTGGTGCTGGTGATGCCGCTGCTGCGGCCGTTGCGTCTGGTGCACACCTACTCGGTCATGAAGGAGCGCCGGGCCGAGCCGCGGCTGAGCCTGTACGCGCGGGTGATGACCTACGCCGGCCTCTCCGCGCTGCTGCTCGGCTTCTCCGCCTCGCTCGCCGTCTACGAGGCGGAGCGCGGGGCGCCGGGCACCACGATCCGCACCTTCGGCGACGCGGTGTGGTGGGCCTGCGCGACGCTGACCACGACGGGTTACGGGGACGCGGTCCCGGTGACCCCGCGCGGACGGGTGGTCGCGGCGGGGCTGATGATGTGCGGGCTGGCGCTGCTGGGGGCCGTGACCGGCTCGTTCTCGTCCTGGCTGATCCAGACCTTCACGCGGGAGGACGAGAAGAGGCCCCCGGGGCGCTAGCGAGCGCTCCGGGGGCCTCCCGACGTCGGCGTCAGACCTGGACGCGGTCCTCGACGGCCTTGACGATCTCGGCGATAGCCTCGTCGATCGGCACGCCGTTCTTCTGCGAGCCGTCGCGGTAGCGGAAGGACACGGCGTTGTTCGACACGTCCTCGTCACCGGCGATGATCATGAACGGCACCTTGGCCTTCTGCGCGTTCCGGATCTTCTTCTGCATCCGGTCCGAGGAGGCGTCGACGTCCACCCGCAGCCCCTTGGCCTTCGCCTTCGCGGCGAACTCCTGGAGGTAGGGGACGTGGGCGTCGCCGATCGGGATGCAGACCGCCTGCACCGGGGCCAGCCAGGCCGGGAAGGCGCCCGCGTAGTGCTCCAGCAGCACCGCGAAGAACCGCTCGATGGAGCCGAACAGCGCGCGGTGGATCATGACCGGGCGCTGCCGGGAGCCGTCGGCCGCGGTGTACTCGAGGTCGAAGCGCTCCGGAAGGTTGAAGTCGACCTGGATGGTGGACATCTGCCAGGTCCGGCCGATGGCGTCGCGCGCCTGGACGGAGATCTTCGGCCCGTAGAAGGCCGCGCCCGCCGGGTCCATGATCAGCTTCAGGCCCTGCTCCTCGGCCGCCGTCCGCAGGACGTCGGTGGCCTCCTCCCACGCCTCGTCCGACCCGATGAACTTGTTCGGGTCCTTGGTCGACAGCTCCAGGTAGAAGTCGGTCAGACCGTAGTCGCGCAACAGGTTCAGCACGAAGGTCAGCAGCGAGTCGAGCTCGTCCGCCATCTGCTCGCGGGTGCAGTAGATGTGCGCGTCGTCCTGGGTGAAGCCCCGGGCGCGGGTGAGGCCGTGCACCACGCCGGACTTCTCGTACCGGTACACGGTCCCGAACTCGAACAGGCGCAGCGGCAGCTCACGGTAGGAGCGCCCGCGCGCGTCGAAGATCAGGTTGTGCATCGGGCAGTTCATGGGCTTGAGGTAGTAGTCCGTGCCCTCGTCCAGCTGCATGGGCGGGTACATGCCGTCGGCGTACCAGTCCAGGTGGCCGGACTTCTCGAACAGCGCGCCCTTGGTCGCGTGCGGGGTGTAGACGAACTCGTAGCCCGACTCCTCGTGCCGCCTGCGCGAGTAGTCCTCCATGGCCCGGCGGATGATGCCGCCCTTGGGGTGGAAGACGGCGAGGCCGGAGCCGATCTCCTCCGGGATGGAGAACAGGTCGAGCTCGCTGCCGAGCCGCCGGTGGTCGCGCTTCTCGGCCTCGGCGAGGAAGTCCAGGTGCGCCTTCAGCTCGTCCTTGGACGGCCAGGCGGTGCCGTAGATGCGCTGCAGCATCGGGTTCTTCTCGCTGCCGCGCCAGTACGCCGCGGCGCTGCGCATCAGCTTGAAGGCCGGGATCATCCGGGTGGACGGCAGGTGCGGACCGCGGCACAGGTCCTTCCAGCACAGCTCGCCCGTCTTGGCGTCCAGGTTGTCGTAGATGGTCAGCTCGCCGGCGCCCACCTCGGCGGAGGCGCCCTCGGCGGCCTCGGCGGCCGAGCCCTTGAGCCCGATCAGCTCCAGCTTGTACGGCTCGCCGGCCAGCTCCTCGCGGGCGGCCTCGTCGGTCACCGCGCGGCGCGAGAACCGCTGGCCGCGCTTCTGGATCTCCTGCATCTTCTTCTCGATGCGCTTGAGATCGTCCGGCTGGAACGGGTCCTTGACGTCGAAGTCGTAGTAGAAGCCGTCCTTGATCGGCGGGCCGATGCCGAGCTTGGCCTCCGGGAACAGCTCCTGCACAGCCTGCGCCATCACGTGCGCGGCCGAGTGGCGCAGGATGTCCAGGCCGTCCTTGCTGCCGATCTCGACCGGCTCCACCTCGTCGCCGTCGGCCAGCTCGTACGCCAGGTCCTTGAGCTCGCCGCCCACGCGGGCCGCGACGATGGCGCGGTCGGCGGCGAAGAGGTCCGCCGCCGTGGTGCCCGTGGTCACCACGCGCTCTTCCCGCTCGGAATCGCGTTGGATGATCACACGGACGTCCGACACCGGTCTCTCCTGACTTGTGGCTGCGTGTCGCAGCAAACGCTGCGCAGCGTGAATCGTACCGAGCCAGGGGCCATGACCGCTAAACGGTTCGCGCTCCTCGCGCGGGGCGGCGGTTCCAGTGGGGCGAGTCCCCCGGCCGCGCGGCCTCACGAACCGAAGCCCTCGGCGTCCCCGCACGCCTCCTCGAAGAACTCCAGGTTCTCCTGGAGCGACTTCAGCAGGCGGTCCCGCTCCGCCTCGTCGACCTGGACCGGGGTCACCCCGCTCGCACCCGTCAGCCGCCGGAATCCGCCCCGGCTCTCCAGCCGCCCGCTGACCCGGATGGGCAGCCCGACCAAATGAGCGTGGCCGGCGATGCGGTAGTCGTCCGCTCCCAGGGCGACGCGCAGCCGCGCCACGTCGGCGCCGGCGAGCACCCCCAGCCGCACGGTGCCGGGCCCGTCGGGGGCGTCGCGGCGCAGCCGGAGCACCACGCCGGTGACGCGCACGGGCACGGAGGACTCTCCCCTGAGGTAGCGGGCGCCGGCCTCGCGCAGCCCCGGCAGGTCGCCGGGTGAGAACTCCACCGGCTCCGGTCGGGCCGCGAAGCCCTCGGGCGGGCCGGCCGCCGGCGACCACTCGATGGCGATGCGAGCGCCTTGCGCGCCCCGGACGAGCGTGACGAGGGCCTCGGTGAGCTCGCGACTCACCCCGGCCGCGACGGCCGCTTCGAAGGACTCCGTCCCACCGGTGGCGCGCTGGTAGTCGGCGGCGTCGCGGGCGGCGTACAGGGCGCGCAGCAGAGCGGCGGTGGTGGTGCGGCCGTCGGCGACGGGGACGAAGGCGGTGAGCTCGCGGCCGCCGGAGCCGGCCGGGCCGACCAGGACGCGCGCCAGCCAGTCCGCGGCCTCGCGGCGGTGTCGGGCGCCGTGGTAGCCCACCCGGTCGTGCGTGGCCAGGGCCCCGGCGAGCAGCGTCGCCCGGGCGCCGGCGCGCAGTTGCTCCTGCACGGCCCAGGCGCCGACGGAGCCCGGGGACCGGCCGGACTCGGGGGCCTCGCGCCACCAGCGGATCTCGTCGCTGGGCACGGCGAGGCCGGTGAGCACCTCGCGGGCGGAGGGGGCGGCGCTGCGGCTGAGCGCGGTGAGCGCCTCGGCGAGCAGGTCGCCGCTGTCGGGGAACTCCCGGCTCTCGGGCACCAGCAGACTGGTGCCGGCGCCGAGTGGGCCGGGCGGCGTCCAGCGGGCGTAGCGCCCCGGCGCGCCACCGCGGCGGCGCCAGCCGTGCCGGGCGAGCAGGGCGCCGAGGACGGCCGGATCGATGTGGTCGGGGTGCGGGGTGGGCACGGGTTCGTCGGTCGGCCGGTGCGTTCGGTGCATCAGGGTCTCCCTCCCGCCCCGACCCGGGTCATGATCTCGCAGAGCGCGCGGTCGTCGAAGATCCGCGAGGTCGGGATCCGCACGGTGGTCCGGCGGGCGCCCCGCACCGGGTGGCCGGCCAGATTGGTCCAGTAGCAGCAGTGCCGCAGCGCGAGCCGGTCGTGCTCGGCCCGGAGCCAGTCCTCCCGGGCGCGGGGCACGATCATCACCACGAGGATCTTGTGCACCGAGACCGGGCTGCGGGCCAGCTTGATCAGGTGGTCGTTGTCGAGGGTGAAGCCGAAGGTGGGCCCCGTCGGGTGCGGGGCGAGTTGGTAGGTGGCCTTCAGCTGCACCTTGATGGTCACCTCGTCGTCCACGGCGTGACCGGGGGCGCTGTGGCTGAGGTGCCAGTCGATGCCGTTGTCGGGGAAGGGCTGTGCCAGCGAGCAGCCGGCGGCCGCCGCTACCGCGTGCAGATAGCCCACCTGCAGGGTCTCCATGCAGGCGGTGGTGGCGAGTGAGCCGCGCACCGGGATCCTCCGCTCGGGCGACCGGCGGTGCGTCGGCGTGGCCGGGTCGGGATGCGCGAGCGCCATGTCCCCCACGCCTTCCGGGCTTTGCCGTTCGATCACCGGCGAACGCCGGCGCGTACACCTGTGTTGTCTCCGCGCCCCAGGGTCGGCAAACGACGGCGTTCGGTGACCAAAGTCCTCGGGTATCACCAGGTCGGGCGGGGTCACAGGTGCCATCTGGCAAGCAAGCAAGAGGAGTTGGGGCCATGCCGCGCTGGTTCGAGGGGCCGCTGGCCGCCTTCGACACGGAGACCACGGGTGTGGATGTCGAGCGGGATCGGATCGTGTCGGCGGCGCTGGTCGTGCAGCGCACGGCCGGTGGCGTTCCGGAGGTTCGGCGCTGGCTGGTGAGTCCGGGCGTACCGGTGCCGCCGGAGGCGACCGCGATACACGGACTGACCGAAGAGCACCTCCAGCGCCACGGCCGGTGGCCGGCGCCGGTGATGGAGGAGGTGGCGCGGGCGCTGGCGCAGCAGTCCGCGCGCGCCACACCGCTGGTGGTGATGAACGCGCCGTTCGACCTGACGTTGTTGGACCGCGAGCTGAAGCGGCACCGCAACGCCTCGTTGGCCGGCTATCTGTCGATACATCCGCTGTGCGTGCTGGACCCGTACGTGCTGGACAAACATCTGGACCGGTACCGCAAGGGTCGCCGCACGCTGACCGATCTGTGCGCGCACTACGGGGTGGAGCTGACGGGGGCTCACGAGGCCGCCGCCGACGCCACCGCCGCCCTGGACGTGGTACGGGCCATAGGCCGCCGCTTCGCCGAGCAGCTGGAGCCGCTCAGCGTCGCCGAGCTGCACACCCGCCAGGCGGTCTGGTACGCGGCGCAGGCGCGTGGGCTCCAGGCGTGGTTCGCGCGCAACGGCTCCGAGGCGACCTGCGATCCGGCCTGGCCGCTGCGTCCGGACCTGCCCGCCGTGGCCTAGGGCAGGCGATGGGGGCGTGGGCGAGCAGCCGGGGTGTGGTCGTCGGCGAGACGGCCCGATGTCGATCGCCAGGGCGTCTCAACGACGAAGACCGGGCCGCCTGTTGGCGGCCCGGTCTGATCGGGGTGGGCGATACTGGGTTCGAACCAGTGACCTCTTCGGTGTGAACGAAGCGCTCTCCCACTGAGCTAATCGCCCCGATGTCCGTTGGGGTTTCCCCCGGCGGAACGCCCTGAACAATACAGGTCGCGGGGCGTTTCGTTCAAACCGCGTACGGACCGCGCCCCCGCGCGGGGCCCCGATCCGCCCCGGCGGCCGCCAGACGGGCCCGCAGTCCACGCCGCCCGGCCCGCATCATCAGGGCGTGGTTGGCCCGGAAGACGGGCCGGCCGGGGACCGACAGCCACCGCAGCAGCGCCTTGCGCACCACCACGTCCTGATCGAAGACGGCCAGGCTGCCGGCGCCCCGGTCCCGTACCGTCCAGCGCGCCCAGCCCTCCAGGTCGCCGTGGAGGGCGATCCACAGCACCCGCGCCTCGGAGTCCTCATGCGCGCCGTCGAGGGTCACCGTCAGGTCGTACGGGATCAGGGAGCGGAAACGGAGGGTGCCGCGGTCCGCGCCGGTGCGGTTCGCCTCGCGCACCTGCGGCCACCACAGCGGGTACCCCTCGGGGGCCGCGAGCGCCGCGTAGACCTCGCCCGGCGGCGCGTCGAGGTCCCAGCGGCTGTGAAAGCGGTAGCGACTCCAGTCCATGACGCCATTGTGACGGCCATCACGGCCACCCCCGAGGACTGCGCGGGCAGGGCCGCCGGCCAGGGGTGGCACAGGACGGAAAACGCCGAGGGCCCGGAGGTGGATACCTCCGGGCCCTCGGTCCGGGTGGGCGATACTGGGTTCGAACCAGTGACCTCTTCGGTGTGAACGAAGCGCTCTCCCACTGAGCTAATCGCCCGGGCGCAGGCCCAACATTAGCGCATGTCAGACCCCGCTTTTGACCACCGTCGAGCGACGGCCGTCAGGCGATGGCCGTCACTCCTCGATCTTCCACGGCATCACGAGGCCGAACTTCACCACGTAGACCGCCATCGCCGCCGCGCAGATCACCAGCGCGATGGTGGTCAGGATGATGTTCCGCTTGCGCACCCTGGGGTCCAGCGCGCGCTGCGCCGCCTCGGTGACCTTGCGCTTCGTCCAGCGCAGCACGAGCTGCGCCCAGACGAACTCGGTCGCCCAGATCGCCATGCCACCGAAGATCACCACCCAGCCGGGGCCGGGCAGCGGCAGCATGATGATGCCCACGATCACGACCGCGAGACCCACGATGAAGACGCCGACCTGCCAGCTCACGTGCAGGGTCCGGTGCCGCTTGATGAACTGCGGCGCCTTGGAGCCCAGGGCGGGCTCTCCCGTCGCGCCGTCCCCCGTAGCGGCCCCGGCCGCCGCGGCGGCGACCTCCTGCCGCTCGTCACTCTCCGCATTCATAGGGCCAATTTACCGGATCGAACGATGTCGCCGGGATGGCGGTACCGCTGAGCCGAAAACTCCGCCGCCCGAGCTATCAGAACACCCACAAAACGGTCAGAGGGGTTTACAACGGCACCGTAGGTGGCATGTCGATTTCGCCGACGTGCGAATCCCCGAGCGCACACTGAGCGAAAGGCCCTGGCGCTTATGAACACCACGGTCAGCTGCGAGCTGCACCTGCGCCTCGTTGTGTCGAGCGAGTCCTCACTGCCTGTACCCGCGGGCCTGCGGTATGACACGGCCGACCCCTACGCCGTGCACGCCACCTTCCATACCGGAGCCGAAGAGACGGTCGAATGGGTGTTCGCCCGCGACCTGCTCGCGGAGGGCCTGCACCGGCCCACCGGAACCGGCGACGTCCGCGTGTGGCCGTCCCGCAGCCACGGCCAGGGCGTCGTCTGCATCGCCCTGAGCTCCCCGGAAGGCGAGGCCCTGCTCGAAGCCCCGGCGCGGGCCCTGGAATCGTTCCTCAAGCGAACCGACGCCGCCGTGCCACCCGGCACCGAGCACCGACACTTCGACCTCGATACCGAGCTCTCCCACATCCTGGCCGAGAGCTGAGGCCGAGGAGCGAGGAGAGCCGAGCGCAGCCGTCCGACTCGGGGAGACGGCGCGAGCACCGCGGTGGCGGTCCACAACCGAACATCAGCACAGGTGGCGAGGGTGCCGCCGACGCGGAGACCCGCGGCGGCGGCACCTCGGCGTACCGAGCCGCTAGAGTCGGCAGGATCGAAGGGATGTCCCAGGGAGCCAACCGTGCTGATCAATCACGACACCCGGTGCGCGCTCGACGCGGTCGTCGCCCTGGTGAACACCACGCCGGAAGGCACGGACCAGGACGAGCTCACCGACGTAGCCGCCCTGCGCCGCTTCGTCGAGGAGCAGTCGATCAGCGACGTGCGAAGCCTCACGGAGCGTGACCTGGCGGCGGTCCGCGAGGTCCGCGCCCGCTTCACCGAGGTCTTCGCCGCCGAGGACACCAAGGCCACCGCCGCGCTGCTCAACACCATGGTGGCCGGCGCCGGCACCACCCCCCAGCTCACCGACCACGACGGCTACGACTGGCACGTCCACTACTTCGCGCCCGGCGCGTCGGTCGCCGACCACCTCGCCGCGGACGGCGGCATGGCCCTGGCCTTCCTGGTGGTGGCCGGCGAGCGCGAGCGGCTGCGGCGCTGCGAGGCACCGGACTGCGGACGGGCCTTCGTCGACCTGTCCCGCAACCGCTCCCGCCGCTACTGCGACAGTCGCACCTGCGGGAACCGGCTCCATGTCGCGGCCTACCGGGCGCGCCGCCGCGAGGCCGCGGACTGATCGGCCAGGGGCGAGCCCCCTGCCCCCTGGGGCCTGCCCCTCGGGCTCTCGGGCCTCGGGCCTCGGGCCTCGGCGTGATCGTCGTCACCGGCGGAGGCGGCGTGGACGGTCACCAGCGGTAGAGGTCGTGGACGGCGGTGAGCAGCAGCAGCATGCCGATGACTCCCAGGAAGAGCATCAGCGGGGGCTGCGAGAGCGCGAACAGACAGCCGCGCGAATCCTCGGCCGCGACAGGCGGAGCGGGCTTAGCCAGTGCGGCCGGCGGCGTCGGTGCCGACGGCTCGGACGCCCCGGGCAGCCGCGCGGCCGCTACGGAGGACGGAGACGGCCACGCGGGCGGCTCGGCCTGGTGCGGCACAGGCGAGTGCGGCACGGGCGGACAGGGGGCCTGCCGCCGTGGGGCCGTCGGGCACGGGAGCTGTCGACGGTGGGCCGAGGGGCACTGGGCGGACCGGCAGGGGACCCGCGGTCGTTCGACGAGGGGAGGTCGCTCCCCGGGTGATTGCTGCATCTCGCGGAGATGATGACGCACCGTGCCGAGGCACGCGACCAACTCACGCTTTTTGACAGCTAGTTCACGAAGATCGTCAGATCCCGTGTTTCTTGAGGATCGCTTCGATGTCCGAGAAGTCGTCGTCGGAGGCCGCCGCCTTCTTGGACCTGCCCTGCCCGGCGGTCCTGCCCGGCCTCCCCCGCGCGGCCGGTCGCCCGGCCCCGGCGGACAGCTCGCCGGCTCCCGCACCGGACACCGCCCCGTGCTCCTCGGCGGCGCCCACGGCGCGGCGGTCGGCGGCCCGGGTCAGCGCGAACAGCAGCCAGGAGAGCCCCAGCACCCCGAAGCCCAACCAGACGCTGGGCTCGAAGACCAGATCGGCGACCCAGTCGATGATCCCGGTCATGACCAGGCCCAGGGGGATCAGCGCGTACGCGGCGATCCGGGCCGCGGCCCGGAAGCGTCTGCGGTACGCGGTCAGCCCGGCGATGCCCAGCCCGGCCGCGGACAGGGCGGAGCAGACGGTCTCGGTCAGCATCGGTTCCTCCCGCCGGTGGGTGCTGTCCTTCCATCGTGCACCTCACGGCGTCGTACGGACCATCGTCTGGGCGCCGGCTCAGGGAGATCTCCGGGGCGCGCTCGTCCCCAGGTCCGAGTGCGAGGAGTACGCCGCGGGCTGGAAGACTGGCCCCATGAGCGACACCGAACCGTCCCGCCCCGCCGGCCCCGTCGTCCTCGACGTGTGGTGCGAGCTCCAGTGCCCCGACTGCCGCGGCGCGCTGAGTGACCTGCACGCCCTGCGCGAGCGCTACGCGGACCGCCTGGAGATCCGGCTGCGTCACTTCCCGCTGGAGCGGCACAAGCACGCCCACGCGGCCGCGCAGGCCGCGGAGGAGGCGGCGGAGCAGGGCCAGGGCTGGCCGTACGTGGAGGCGGTGCTGGCCCGCGCGGAGCAGCTCGGCGAGCGCGGCGAGTCGCTGCTGGTCGAGGTGGCACGGGAACTGGGCCTGGACGCCGAGGAGATGGACACCGCGCTGATCGACGGCCGGCACATCCTGATCGTCGACGCGGACCACGCCGAGGGCAAGGCGATCGGCGTCACCGGCACTCCGACGTACGTGATCGGCGGGGAGCGGCTGGACGGCGGCAAGAGCCAGGAGGGCCTGCGCGAGCGCATCGAGGAGATCGCGGACCGGCTGCTGGCCGACCAGGGCTGACCGCCGAGCCGGGGGCCCGACCGCCACGCGGCACCGGGCCCCGGCTCGGCCGCCACGCGGCACCGGGCCCCCGGCTCGGCACCGGAACCGTGGCAGGTTCACGGGGCGCGGTCTCAGGGGCCCGGTCTCACGGGCCGGCCTCGGGGGGGGCCGGCATCAGGGCCCGGTCTCAGGCGCCCGATCTCACTGGCCCATTTCACGGCCCGGTCGGTCTCACGGCCCGGCCTCACAGGCCGACCTCAGGGGCCCGGCTCAGGGCCCCGGTCTCACGGGCCCGGTCTCACCGGCCGCATCTCGCGGCCCGGTCGGTCTCACGGCGGTCTCAGGGTCGGCCTCACGGGCCCGGTCTCAGGGCCGGTTCATGGACCCACAGCCCACGGTCACGCCCCCGAGCGTCCTCGGGCGGGACAGGGCGGGAACAGGGCGGGAACAGGGCGGGGCAAGGTGGGGTCCGGTGTCTCGCGCGCATGGCGTGCCGGCGCCCAGGGCCGCTCCGCCGGAGCGGCGCCGGCATCGGGCCTACCCGGCGTCGCTAGAGCAGCTCCTTGGCGAGGTGGTAGCGGGTGGGGCGGTAGTCGAGGGACTCGTAGAGCCGCAGCGCGGGCGCGTTGCCCGCGAAGACGTGCAGCCCCAGGGTGCGCGCCCCGACCGCCAGGCTCTCCCGCTCCGCCAGGAGCATCAGGGCGCGGCCGTGGCCGTGGCGGCGGTGCCGCGCGTCCACCTCGACCGTGAGGACATACGCGTCCACGCCGTCCTCCAACCCGCCGCCGAAGGCCACCCAGAGCGTGCCGACGTCGATGCCGTGGTGGGCGAGGACCCGCAGCGCGACGTTCTCCCCGGCGGGCCCCTCGGGGAGCTTGGCCGCGTGGTCGGCGTCCGTCGCGGCGCGGGCCCGCTCCTCCGGCACGCCGCGCTCCACCAGGCAGCGGACGCGGTGCGCACGCTCGCGCGGGAGCCACTCCGCGTAGTCGTCCGCCGTCATGGCGCGCGGCTCGCCGCCCGCGGGCAGGGCGGGCGCCACCTGTGGCAGCTCCTTGACCATCTGACGGCCGCGCTCGCCGTAGCCGAGCGCGCCCGCGAGCCCCAGGGCGGTCGTGGCGGTGGCCGGAAGGGTGGTCTCGACGCGCCGGCACCCCCAGCCGCGCAGCACCTCCTCGGCGGCCAGCGCGGCGACCGTGCCCCGGCCGCGGTGCCGGTCGCGCTCGTCGATCTCCAGGCGTTCGATCCGGCCGACGGTCGGCCCGAAGCGCGCGGAGGTGGCCAGCTCGATCCGGCCGACCGGCCGACTGTTGACGCACACCTCGTACGCGCGGGCACGCCCGCCGTCGTCGGTACGCCGCTCGGGCGCGGAGGGCCGCAGAGTGGTGGTCATCCTCGTGTTCTACCTGCCGGGCGGCCGGCCGTCACCAGCTTCGGGGAAGCCGGCCGCGGCGACCACCCCGCGCGACACCGCCCGTATGCGCGCGACCGCGCGGGCGGACGACCGGGAGCGGTGCGGCGTAGGGGCCGGGCTACGCCGGGTCGGGCTCGACCGCCGAACGCTCCGCGAAGATCCGCATGGCCTTGGCGGCGACCGGCCCCGGCACACCCGGATCCGACAGCAGCGTCCGCTCGTCCAGCCTCGCCACTGCCTGGACGTCCCGCAGGCTGGAGGTCAGAAAGACCTCCTCCGCCCGGCTCAGCACGTCGAACGGCAGGTCGGCCTCCTGGGCGCCCACCCAGTCGACCACCAGGGCCCGGGTGATGCCCGCCAGGCAGCCCGCGGCGACCGGGGGCGTGTAGAGCTCGCCGTCGAGCACCACGAAGACGTTGGAGCCGGTGCCCTCGCAGAGCCGGCCGACGGTGTTGGCGAACAGCGCCTCGCTGGCGCCCTGTTGGTGGGCCCGCGCGAGGGCGATCACGTTCTCGGCGTAGGAGGTCGTCTTCAGTCCCGCCAGCGCGGAGCGCTCGTTCCGCGTCCAGGGCACGGTGATCGCGGCGGTGGTGTCCGCGCGGGGCGCGGAGACGCCGAGGGCGACCGCCAGGGTCGGGCCCGTGGTGCCGCGCTCGGAGCCGAGGGGGGAGATGCCGCCGGTGTAGGTGATCCGGAGCCGGCCGCGTTCCATCGGGTTGGCCGCCAGCACCTGGGCGCAGGCGTGCCGCACCTCGTCCAGGTCCGGCTCGGGGAGCCCGAGCCCCCGCGCGGAGCGGGCGAGCCGCTCCAGGTGGCGGGTGACGGCGAAGGCCCGGCCGCGCTCGGCCTTGAGCGTCTCGAAGACCCCGTCACCGACCGTCAGTCCGTGGTCGAAGACCGACACCCGCGCGGTGTCCGCCGCGCGCAGCGCGCCGTCCAGCCAGATCGTTCCCGTCACCGTACGGCCCCTTCCGTCGGCTGATGTGCCCCCGACGCTACCGCGAGCAGCCGGGACGCCTTCAGCTCGGTTTCCCGCCACTCCCGCTCGGGGTCCGAGCCCCAGGTGATGCCGGCGCCGGTGCCGAAGCGCAACACCGGCCCGCCGGGGAGGTCCTCGGGCGTCCGGTCGATCCAGAAGGTGCGGATGCCGACCGCGAGCTCACCGGCGCCGCTGTCGGCGTCCACCCAGCCGATCCCGCCGCAGTACGGGCCGCGGGGCGCGGTCTCCAGCTCCCGGATGATCCGCAGGGCGCTCGACTTGGGCGCGCCGGTCACCGAGCCCGGCGGAAACGTTCCGGCGAAGAGCTCCGCCCACCCCGCCCCCTCGGCCAGCTGCCCGCGGACCGTGGAGACCAGGTGGACCAGGCCGGGGTGGGGTTCCACGGCGCACAGCGCCGGCACGGTCACCGAACCGGTGGCGCAGACCCGCCCCAGGTCGTTGCGGACCAGGTCCACGATCATCACGTTCTCGGCGTGGTCCTTCTCCAGCAGATCCGCGGCGGTGCGCCCGGTGCCCTTGATCGGCCCGGACTCCACCGTCCGGCCGGTGCGCCGCAGATACAGCTCGGGCGAGGCCGTGGCGACCTCCACGCCGTGCCGGGGCAGTCGGACGGTCCCCGCGTACGGGGCCGGGTTGCCGCGCGCCAGCACGGCCGTGAGCGCGTCCACGTCGGCCCGCGCGGGGTCGGGCAGCGGGGCGGACAGCACCCGGCACAGATTGGCCTGGTAGACGTCGCCGGCCGCGATGTACGCGCGGATGCGACGCACGCCCTCCTCGTAGGCGACCCGGTCCAGGGAGGAGGTCCAGTCGGCGGGAGCCGGGCCGCGCCAGGCCCCGGGCACCGGCTCGGGCACCGGTTCACTGCGCACATCGCCGAACCGGGCACACACGAGCCCGCCCTCGAAGTCCGCGACCACGGCCCAGAAGCCCCTGGAGTCCAGGGCCGCCGGATCGCTGGTCACATCGCGCAGATCGGTGGCGACGAGGCCGCCGAAGCGGGCCAGAGGGGGGAGGTCGTACACGTCAGCGAGTCTATGGCGGGGGGCCCAAGGGTGCCTCGGGCAGGTGAATCGAAGGTGTCCGCGAGGACAGCGGCTCAGCACGCTGGGGAAACGGAATTTGAGCTGGCTCAGGAATCCGCTAGAGTTCAACACGTCGCCGGGACGCGGAAGCGCCCCGGAGAAACGACACCTGCGGACGTGGCTCAGTTGGTAGAGCATCACCTTGCCAAGGTGAGGGTCGCGAGTTCGAATCTCGTCGTCCGCTCGGAGTGGGGGATTCCCGTCCCCCGCGACTGGTGGAGTGGCCGAGAGGCGAGGCAACGGCCTGCAAAGCCGTCTACACGGGTTCAAATCCCGTCTCCACCTCCAAGGACGATTAGCTCAGCGGGAGAGCGCTTCCCTGACACGGAAGAGGTCACTGGTTCAATCCCAGTATCGTCCACTCGGATCCGCGAGGATCCGCCCGCGCGATTAGCTCAGCGGGAGAGCGCTTCCCTGACACGGAAGAGGTCACTGGTTCAATCCCAGTATCGCGCACGCAGTGCCCGCATGTAGGTGGTTGATTCGTGCGGTTCCCGAGGACGATTAGCTCAGCGGGAGAGCGCTTCCCTGACACGGAAGAGGTCACTGGTTCAATCCCAGTATCGTCCACACCGATAAGGCCGAGGGCCGGAGCTTCCGCTCCGGCCCTCGGTCGTTTCCCCGCTCAGGACGAGAAGAGCATGCGGCCGAAGGTGCGGTGCCGGTGGCCGTGGTGCCCGTGGTGGCCCTGGTGCGGCGCACCCCACGCGGGAGCGGCCGGGTACGCCTGCGGGGCCGGCGGGGGCGGCGGCGGGGCGGCCTGCGTCCACTGCGCCTCAAGCTGGGTCAGCGACTCCAGCTCGCCGTAGTCCAGGAAGATCCCCCGGCAGCCACTGCACTGCTCGATCTGGACGCCGCTGCGGTTGTACGTATGCATCGGCGCATGGCACTTGGGACACTGCATGTCCGCTCAACTCCTCATGCTTCGGACAAATCACGCAATCGGAACTCCTGTCCGGCTGCGCTGAGTTCACCCTACGGCCTCGGCGAGGGCGCTCATACGGGTGCACGCTTCCACCAGGGCCTCCTCCACCCCGTCCAACGGCCGGTCCGCCGCCATGGCCTTGAGCAGCGCCGTGGCCGCGGTCTGCACGGTCAGCGCGCGAGCGGGCGCGTCCAGTTCCGCCCACGGGTCGCCCTCGGGCGGGACCGCCCGGCCGCCCGCCGCGCGGTAGGCGCCGAGGAAGCGCGCCCAGTCCGCCGGGTCCAGCAGCCCGGTCGCGTACCAGGCCGCCGGCCGGGCCAGGTCCCACGCCGGCTCCCCCAGCCCCATGTCGTCCACGTCGATCAGCAGCCACGGCCCCTCCGGGGCGGGATGCCGCACCAGCTGCCCCAGGTGCAGGTCCCCATGGCACAGCGCATCCGCCCGGGGCGAGTCCGCCTCCCCGCGTGCCCAGGCGGGCAGCGTGCCCCAGGCCCGCAGCACGGACGCGGCGGCCGCGCGGTGCGCGGCCACATGGTGGGTGGGCGCGCGGTGGGCGACCTCCCGCATGCCGAAGATCACGTCGACGGTGCGGGAGGCCGCGGGCTCCTCCGCGGGGCCGAGGCGGCTCGGGGTCGCGTCCCCGGTCCCCGGGCCGGCCACGGCGTCGGCGGGCGGTTCGGCGGGGTGGGCGCCGCCCGCCTCGCCGCGCTCGCGGAGCGCCGCACGGAGCCGGTCCACGGCACGGGCGGCCTTGGCGGGGCCACGCATCGGCGGAATCGGCGAAATCGGCGGAATCGGCGAGAGCGGCGGGCGGTGACCGGCCGCGGTCACGGGCGAGAGCCCGGCCGTCCTCGTCACGGGGATCGCGTGCAGGCTCGTCACGGGGATCGCGTGCAGCCGCGCCAACAGCGTCCCCGCGGCCTCCCAGGGCGCGTCCTCGGGGCGTTCCGGCGCCACCGGCGCACCGTACGGCCACAGCGACACCGGTCGACCACCGGGCAGCGTGCCGACCTCGGCCGTCAGGGGCGGGAGCAGGATGCCCGCGAGGTGAGCGTCGGTGGCGAGCCGCACCCGCGCGGCGAGCGCCTCCGCCTCTCGCGGGCCCTCGACAGGAGCGTGCGCCTTGGCGACGACGTCCCCGAGGCGTACGACGGTGGCGTCGTCCCGGTCCGCCAACACGGTCGCCTCGCCGGCGTCGCCGTACCCGCTCACGGCGCCCATCCGACGAGCGGCCTCCGCCAGCCAGCCCACCAGCTCCGACCCTCTGTCCGCCACTTCCCAGTCCCCCGGCTCCCGTGTTCTCGCACACCACGAACGCGCCCCAGCGCGGCGCACCCGCCTCTACCTCTGCCTCTGCCTCTGCCTCTGCCTCTGCGCCATGTCGCGTCACGCCGGCGCGCCCGGATCCTACCTACCGGCCCCCGACGGCCCGCCCGCCGTCAACGGCTGGGCCTGGCGGCCGGGCGCCGGCGGTCGGCCCGGCGCCGCCGGACCCCTGAAACGGTCGGCTCGGCGCCGCCGGACCTTGCCATCTCGCCTCCCGCCGTCGCGGCGGAATCAGAGCCCGCTCACGCGGCGGAATCAGAGCGGTCCCCACACCAGGGCGCACCGCATAGGTCACTCGCCTCACGTCGCCACGGGCCTCACGTCGCCACGGGTTCTCTCGTCGCCACGGGCCTCACGAACGCTGGGGCCGTTCCGGGCGCGAACCACTCGGGGCCCGGAAACGCATGATGGCCGGGCGGCTCCCCAGCCGCCCGGCCATGCGTGCCGTCCGCCGCACCCCCGTCCCCACGGGGTCATGGCCGGAAGTCCCCGGCCCGGGCCGCTCTCCCGGGCCCGGGGCGCGATCAGCGCCCCAGTATTCCGGCCACGGACGACGCTTGTGTGACGACGGCTTCCCAGCCGCCGAACACGACAGCGAGGAGGGTGGCCAGCGGCAGCACCATGGCGGCCGCGACCAGGGGATGGCGGGTGCCGGAATCCCGGCCGTCGAGCGCGCTGAAAATCCGGCGCTTGCGCGTCTGGATCACCGTGCGCGTCGCGGTGTCCGCCATCATCCCTCCTTCTGTCACATCTGTCGCGGCGAGCGTCTGACCTCGGGGGACGAGTGCTGCCGCCCGCCGCTTGACCTCAACAGTAGGCGCGTGCGGCGGGCCTGGCGTCATGCCTTCGTACCGCTTGGCGGGCCTACGGGAGGATGAGGCGAGCCCGCTTGGCCTACTCCCCTGGGTGGAGATGCCGGGTCAGGCCCCCGGGTCTTCCCCGAGGGGACGCCCCGGGATGTCCCCGCCGCCGCCCGCCGCGCCTCCACTCCGCCTCCCGGCGGCGCCGGCCACACGGCCCTCCCGCTCACTCTCCTCGGTCCGCGGAACGGGATGCTCGACGAGCGCCAGCACCCGGTTGGCCATGAAGCGCGCGGTGCGCACGACGCCGCCGCTGCGGGTGACTTCGCTCACTTCCACCACGCCCCGTCGCACAGCTGTCTCGACCCGCCGGCCCGCCCGGTCCGCGACCACCTCATATGTCCGCGTCGTGTCTCCGGCATCCACGACTATCTCCACACGATCACCCTTCATGGCGTCAATCCCCCTTCACAGACGGCCGCTTGAGATCTCGCGTCGCGGACCGGAGCTCCACGTCCGCCACTCCGACCGCTTCTTCGAGGATCCCACCCACCACCGACAATCCATCGGCCGACGCATGCGCGGCCTCGCAGCGCGACGGGCCGTCAATCCGTAAGCTGTGGCACATCAGACGGACGGCAGCGGAGTGGGGCCTCCCCACCGGAGGTAGGGGACGGACAACATGGCGATGATGCGGCTCCGACGCGAGGACCCGCGTGTCGTCGGCTCGTTCCGACTCCACCGGCGGCTCGGCGCGGGCGGGATGGGCGTGGTCTACCTCGGCTCCGACCGCCGCGGGCAGCGCGTCGCGCTGAAGGTGATCCGGCCGGATCTCGCCGAGGACCAGGAGTTCCGTTCGCGGTTCGCCCGCGAGGTGTCGGCCGCGCGGCGGATCCGCGGCGGCTGTACGGCCCGGCTGGTGGCGGCCGATCTCGAGGCGGACCGCCCGTGGTTCGCCACCCAGTACGTCCCCGGCCCCTCCCTGCACGACAAGGTCAACGAGGACGGGCCGCTGCCCGCGGCGGAGGTCGCGGCGGTCGGCTCGGCGCTGGCCGAGGGGCTGTTGGCGGTGCACGACGCGGGCGTGGTGCACCGTGACCTCAAGCCGTCCAACATCCTGCTGTCCCCCAAGGGCCCGCGGATCATCGACTTCGGCATCGCCTGGGCGACCGGCGCCAGCACCCTCACCCACGTCGGCACGGCGGTCGGCTCCCCCGGCTTCCTCGCCCCCGAGCAGGTGCGCGGCGCGGCGGTCACCCCCGCCACGGACGTCTTCTCGCTGGGCGCCACGCTCGCCTACGCCTGCACCGCGGACTCGCCCTTCGGGCACGGGAGTTCCGAGGTGATGCTGTACCGGGTGGTGCACGAGGAGCCGCAGCTGCACGGCGTGCCCGACGCGCTGGCCCCGCTGATCCACGCGTGTCTGGCCAAGGACCCGGACGAGCGGCCGAGCACGCTCCAGCTGTCGCTGCGGTTGAAGGAGATCGCGGCCCGCGAGGCACACGGACACGGGCTGTCGGATCCGCGACCGCCGGGCCCCCGCACCCAGTCGGAGCGGCCGACCGGGCAGCGCGCCGACGAGTACGCGCGTCAGCGCACCGAGCGCCGCGCGGAGGACTCGCCGTCCACCCGGCCGCACCACAATCCGCGGTCCGCCGCGCAACGACCCTCGTCCCAGCGGCCGTCCTCTCCGCGCACCGGTGGCCGTTCCGGTCCCGAGCGCGGCGGCGCCGGCACCCCGGCGCGGGCCGGCAAACGCGCGCCGGGCCGTACCGGCTCCACGCGCCCCCCCGCCCGCACGGTCCGCACCGGCTCCGGCGCGCGCCGGCCGGCAGGCCCCGACCGCCGGTTGCTGCGCCAGCGGCTGGTGGTGTTCGTCGTGGTGACGCTGTTGGCGGCGCTGGGCATCGCGGCGGCGCAGGGCTGCGAGGGCCCGACCCGAGGGCTCGGTGGACTGACGCACCAGGCGCCCGCGGCGCCCGACGCCCCGTACGGCGCCGCCTCCCCGCGGCCCCTGCCGGACGACTCCGCCGCGGCCGACCAGGTGTGACGGCGGCGGAGCCCCTGGCTCCCCGCGGCCTCAGTCGCTCGGGCGTCCCGAGGTGACCGCGTAGAACGCGACGGCGGCCGCGGCGCCCACGTTGAGCGAGTCGACGCCGTGCGCCATCGGGATGCGCACCCACTCGTCGGCGGCCATCAGGGCCTGGCGGGACAGCCCGTCGCCCTCCGCGCCCAGCATCAGGGCGACCCGCTCCAGTCGGTGCGGGGCGGCCTCGTCGATGGTCGTGGCCTTCGCGTCCGGGGTCAGCGCGAGCAGGCTGAACCCGGCGTCACGGACCGCGTCCAGGCCACGCGGCCAGGTCTCCAGGCGCGCGTACGGGACGGAGAAGACGGCGCCCATCGACACCTTGACCGACCGCCGGTAGAGCGGGTCCGCGCAGTCCGGGGAGAGCAGCACCGCGTCCATGCCCAGCGCCGCCGCACTGCGGTACACGGCGCCGATGTTGGCGTGGTCGTTGACGGACTCCATGATGACGACGCGCCGCGCGGTGGCGAGGAGTTCCGCGGCGCCCGGCAGCGGCTTGCGCCGCATCGAGGCGAGCGCGCCGCGGTGCACGTGGTAGCCGGTCACGCGCTCGGCCACCGCGGGGCTGACCGCGTAGACGGGAGCGGGGACCTCGTCGATGACGTCCCGCATCACATCGACCCACTTCGCCGAGAGGAGCATGGAGCGCATCTCGTACCCGGCCTGACGAGCCCGCCGGATCACCTTCTCGCCCTCGGCGATGAACAGGCCCTCTTCCGGCTCGCGCCGGCGCCGCAGTTCGACGTCGGTCAGCCCGACGTAGTCGCTCAGCCGCGGGTCGTCCGCGTCATCGATGGTGATGAGTTCAGCCACAGGGTGATACTGCCTTGTCCTGGTTGTGGTGCCAACGCCGGCCTCGGGCCTGCGTTACCGGCGGTTACTTGAGTGGGTCGGAGCCCAGCGCGACGACGTCGCCGATCACGATGACCGCCGGCGGCCGCACGCCCTCCGCCACCACCGTCTCCCCCACCGTCGCCAGGGTCGCGTCCACGCGCCGCTGGGACGCGGTGGTGCCCTCCTGGACCACGGCGACCGGGGTGTCCGCCTCCTTGCCGTGCTCGATCAGCGCGGCGGCGATGGCCCCTATCTTCTCCACGGCCATGAGCAGCACCAGGGTGCCGCGCAGCCTCGCCAGCGCCGACCAGTCCACCAGCGAACGCGGGTCGTCGGGGGCGACGTGCCCGCTGACCACGGTGAACTCGTGGGCCACGCCGCGGTGGGTGACCGGGATCCCCACCGCGCCCGGCACGCTGATGGAGCTGGAGATGCCGGGGACCACGGTGCAGGCGATGCCGGCCTCGGCCAGCGCCTCGACCTCCTCCAGACCCCGACCGAAGACGAACGGGTCGCCGCCCTTCAGACGCACCACGGCCTTACCCGCCTTGGCGTGCTCGATCAGCGCGTTGTTGATCGCCTCCTGGGCCATGAAACGGCCGTACGGGATCTTCGCCGCGTCGATCACCTCGACGTGCGGCGGCAGCTCGTCCAGCAGGTCCCTCGGGCCCAGTCGGTCGGCGATCACCACGTCCGCCTCGGCCAGCAGTCGCCGCCCGCGCACCGTGATCAGGTCGGGGTCGCCCGGACCGCCGCCGACCAGCGCCACCCCCGGCACCCGGGTCCTGCGGTGCGGCGCCGCGAGGGTGCCGTCCCGCAGCCCCTCGACCACCGCGTCCCGCACCGCCGCGCTCCGGCGGGGGTCGCGCCCGGTCAGCACGGCCACCGTCACGCCCTCGCTGCGCCCGGTGGCGGGCGTCCACGCCGAGGCGGCCTCGGCGTCGTCGGAGCGCACGCACCACACCCGGCGCGCCTCGGCCTCCGCCGACGCCGCCGCGTTGGCCTCCGGGTCGTCGGTGGTGATCAGGGCGTACCAGGCACCCTCGAAGTCGCCGTCCCGGTAGCGGCGGCGCTCCCAACGGAGCTCTCCGGCGTCCACCATCGCCTCCACGGACGCGGTGGCCGACGGCGACACCAGCAGGATGTCCGCGCCGGCCGCGATCAGTGCGGGAAGTCGACGCTGCGCGACCTGACCGCCGCCGAGCACGACGACACGCCGACCGGTCAGGCGCAGGCCAACGGGGTAAGCGGAGTTCTCGGGCATGGCGGTGCGGCTCTCCTCATACGGTGGCGCTGGCCGCTGCGGCGCTGAAGCGGCAGGTCAGGTGTGGGCCCCACCCTACGGCCTGCGGCCGGGGCCCGACCGTCCCCGTAGGCGCGGTCCATCTCCGGGAACACTCGCCGCTGTGGGCAGGCCCCCTCGGGGACAGCCGGGAGACGGCGGGAGGGGGCGGGGACCGTCGGGTCGGGGCGTTCGGGACGCCATCGGATACCAGGGCGTACGGGGCGCTTTCGGGTATGTGCGGGCGACGTCGGGGCGACCGGGCGCCCGGGGTCCCGGCCCGTGAACATACGGTCCCGAACCCCGGTCCAGAGGTCCCGTCCCCACGGCCGGGGGCCGGCCCACCGGGGGCGGGGACCGACCCCACCGCGCACAGCGGCGCCAGGCGCACACCGCGGCGGGGCCGGGCCCGGCCCGAGGTCGGCTCGGGTCAGCCCTTCTCGGTGACGCCCGCCGAGTCGAACGTGGCCACCTCGTGCATGGCCCGCGCCGCGCTCTGGACCACCGGCAGCGCCAGCAGCGCGCCGGTGCCCTCGCCGAGCCGCAGGTCGAGGTCGACCAGCGGCCGGAGCCCCAGCTTGGTCAGCGCGGCCCTGTGCCCCGGTTCGGCGCTGCGGTGCCCCGCGATGCAGGCAGCCAGCGCCTCGGGGGCGATCGCGCGGGCCACCAGCGCCGCCGCGCCCGCGCTCACCCCGTCCAGGATGACCGGGGTGCGCAGCGAGGCGGCGCCCAGCACCATGCCGACGATCGCCGCGTGCTCCAGGCCGCCCACGGCCGCGAGCACCCCGATGGGGTCGGTCGGGTCGGGCTGGTGCAGCTCCAGCGCGCGCCGCACGACGTCGATCTTGCGGGCGTGCATCTCGTCGTTGATGCCGGTGCCACGACCGGTGATCTCGGCCGGATCCGCGCCGGTGTAGACCGAGATGAGGGCGGCCGAGACGGTGGTGTTGGCGATGCCCATCTCACCGGTGAGCAGGGCCTTGTTGCCCGCCGCGACCAGGTCCCGCGCGGTCTCGATGCCGACCTCGATGGCCCGCAGCGCCTCCTCGCGGCTCATCGCGGGGCCGACGGTGAAGTCGTCGGTGCCCGCGCGCACCTTGCGCGGCAGCAGCCCCGGCGTGCTGGGCAGCTCGCTGGCGACGCCGACGTCGACGATGCACACCTCGGCGCCGACCTGGTTGGCGAAGGCGTTGCAGACCGCGCCGCCGCCGAGGAAGTTCGCGACCATCTGGCCGGTGACCTCCTTGGGCCAGGCGGTGACGCCCTGGGCGTGCACCCCGTGGTCACCCGCGAAGATCGCCACGGCGGCGGGCTCCGGGATCGGCGGCGGGCACTGCCGGGACAGCCCGCTGAGCTGCGCGGAGATGATCTCCAGCATGCCCAGCGCGCCGGACGGCTTGGTCATCCGCTTCTGCCGCTCCCACGCCTCGCCGAGCGCCTTGGCGTCCAGCGGGCGGATGCCCCGGAGGGTCTCCTGGAGCAGGTCGTGCGGGTCCTCGCCGGGCAGCGCGCGCCGCCCGTAGGTCTCCTCGTGGACCACCCACGACAGCGGCCGCCGCTTGGACCAGCCGGCCTGCATCAGCTCGGGCTCGTCGGGGAACTCGTCGACGTATCCGACGCAGAGGTAGGCCACGACCTCGAGGTGCTCGGGCAGTCCGAGCTCGCGCACCATCTCGCGCTCGTCGAAGAAGCTGACCCAGCCCACGCCGAGCCCCTCCGCGCGCGCGGCGAGCCAGAGGTTCTCCACGGCGAGCGCCGAGGAGTACGGCGCCATCTGCGGCTGGGTGTGACGGCCGAGGGTGTGTCGGCCGCCCCGGGTCGGGTCGGCGGTGACGACGATGTTGACCGGGGTGTCGAGGATCGCCTCGATCTTCAGTTCCTTGAACTGCTTGGCCCGCGCCTTCGGCAAGGACTTGGCGTACGCCTCGCGCTGGCGCATGGCCAGCTCGTGCATGGCTCGCCGGGTCTCCGCGGAGCGGATGACGACGAAGTCCCACGGCTGCGAGTGCCCCACGCTGGGCGCGGTGTGCGCGGCCTCCAGGACGCGCAGCAACACCTCGTGCGGGATGGGGTCGTTACGGAAGCCGTTGCGGATGTCGCGGCGCTCCCGGATCACGCGGTGCACGGCGGCGCGCTCGGCCTCGCCGAAGCCCTCCGCGGGCGGGGTGAGGGGACCGGACTCCAGGTCGGCGTCCTCGGCCCCGTCCGCTGCCGGCGCCATGTCGCCCACGGCCACCGCGTCGACCCCGTCGAGCACGACGGTCTCGGCCGCCGCGGCCTCGGCGAGGGCCTCGTCGACGACCTCGGCGATGTCCTCGCCGACGGCCTCCATGACCGGCTCCTCGGCGGCCTGCTCCTCGGCGGCCTGCTCCTCGACACCGCCCTCGGGAGCGGCGGACTCCGGGCCGGCGGTCTCCGCGTCGGCGGACTCCGGGTCGGCGGACTCCTGGGCCGCGGCGTCGTCCGCGGTGGCGACCGACTCCGCGGTGGCCACCGGCTCGGCGGCGACCTGCTCCGCCTCGGTCGGTGCTCCGGCGGCCGCGTCGCTCTCGGCCGGCGCCTCGGCAGCCGCGTCACCGGCGACCGGAGCGGCCGCTTCCGCGGGGGCCGTCCGGTCGGCGACCGCTTCCGGGGCCGCCTCGGCGGCGGGATCCGGCTCCGCGGAGGCCGTGGCCGCACAGACCTCGTCCGCGGGTGCCGTCCCCTGGTCGGGGGCCGGTTCGGCCGGTGCCTGGGCGGCCTCCCCGGCCGCGCTCTCCACCGTGGCGCCGGCGGCGGCCGTGGCCGCCTCCTCCGCGCCCTGCCCGTTGTCTATCGAGTCCTCCGGGGAAAGGGATTCCGCGACGCCCTCCACGATCTGCTGGGGCTGCGGGGCCTGCTCGGCCTGCGGGCCCGGCACCTGGCCGCTCTCCGGCGCGGGCTGCGGCATGGGCTGCGGCACCACCGCGTCGGGGGCGCCGCCCTGGGCGGGAAGAGGCAGCGGCTGGGCCGGGGTCTGGTCCACGGTGGCGGGCTCGTCCGCCGCCTGAGCGGGCACGAACGCGGCCACGGGCGGGGCGACCTCCTCCGCGGGAGCGGGAGCGGTCTCGGCGACCGCGCCGTCGGTCACGACGGCGGCGTCGGGTCCGGCTTCGGCGACGGCGGCATCGGAGACGTCGGCCGCCGCGGCGGGCTCCACGGCGGAGGCGGCGGCCTCGGTCGGGGCGGCGGCGTCGGGGCTCGGCGCGGCGTCATCGCTCGGCGCGGGCTCGGCGACCGGAGCGGCCACGGCCGCCGACTGTCCCGGCGACACGACGGCCTCGGGGCTCGCGGCGGCGGGTGCCGGCGCCTCCGGGGCGGCCACGGCCTCAGCGGGCACCGGGGCCTCCGGGGACTCCACCGCGGCGGGCGTCTGCTCGCCCGCGGGATCGGCGGCCGCCGCGGTGGACGCGGTGACGCCGGCACCGGCCGCGCCGGCGTCACCGGCCACGACCTCGGCACCGGCCACGACCTCGGCTCCGGAGACGACCTCGGCTGCGGGCGCGGCCGCGGCACCGGTCAGGCCCTCGGTGGGCGCCCCCTCGGCCGGAGCTCCCCACTCCGCACCCGCCGCGGGCATCGCGACTTCGGCGGGGATCGGAGCCGCGACCGGCACGGGTCCGGCCGGCGGCTGCTCGGCGGTGGTCGCGGCGGCGGGCTCGGTCGGCACCGCGGCTTCCGGCGCCGCCACCGCGTCAGGCGCGGTCGCGGTCGCGGTGGCGGACACGACCACCGGCACGGCACCGGCTTCCCCGACGACGGCCTCCGCGGGAACGGCGACGGCCTCGGCGGGAACGGCAGCCTGGGCGGGGGTGACGGCGACGGGCTCCGCGGCCGCCGGGGCGGGCAGCACGGCCTCGGCCGGCCGACCGACCGTTTCTGCTGGGCTCGCCGTGGCCGCGGGGGCGGCCTGGGCAACCGGCGCGGGCGTGCCCGGCTGGGGCTGCGCGGACCACGGTTCGGCGGCCACGGGGGCGTCCACGAGCTGCGGCGTGGACAGGTGCCCCGTGTCGTCGCGCGGGATGTCGAGGTATTCGGGACCGCTGGTGGGCGGGCCCTGGATCAGCGAGGAGGGCACGGACACCGGCATGCCCTGCGGCACGACGGCCGGCGCGCCGGCCGGGCCGCGGTCGGCCAGGGAGCGCACGACGCCGCCGGTCGGCGTCTCCGGCACCGGCGGACCCATGTGCAGCGGGCGGCGCGGGACTCCGCCGGGCGGGGTGGCGTGGGCCGACACCGGGGCGGTGGGGGCGGGGACCGACACACCCGCCTGAAGCGGCGAAGCGGGCTGTGGGATGCGGGCGTCGGCGTACTCCACCGGCCCGGACCCCACGCCCGCGTCCTGACCGCCGACGGCGTGTGCCCCGGGCACGGCCGCCCCGGGCGCCGCCACCCCCGCGGCCTGCGGCGGCTGTTGCGGGACCTGCGCCGGCTGGTCCATCCAGGCACCCTGGGCGCCCGGCATCAGCAGCAGGTCGTCCTCGTCGCCGCCGATGTCGTGCGCCTCCTGGGCGTCCTGCGGGTCGAGGAAGGTGTACCCCCCGGGAGCGGGCGCGGAACCGGCGGCATGCCCCGGTACTCCGGGGCCGGCCGGCGCGCCGGACTCGACAGGGGCATGATCACTGGGAAGGTGCACGTCTCCGGAGTGCGGCGGAAGTACGGGTTGTCCGCCTGCGTTCTCCGGCAGTCCCTCGCCCGGGACCTGGCCGGTGTCGGTCATGCGTTCCCCTCGCCCATCGCTAGTGCTCCTTCAATTCCGCCTACAGCAAGAACGAGCGTGCGCGGTGCGCGGCACGTTGCACGTTCCTGGTCCTGCCATACCGCAACGCCATCAAGGAGGGGGCGCATTCCGCCCATTGACGAACAAAGCTCCGAACGTCGGGCGGCGGAACAGGCGGTACAACGATCCGCCAGCCTACCTGCCGCCGCACCGGCGCGAGGTCAGGGGTGAGGCCGGTGACCGCACAACAAGAAGCCGACGGCGCGTTCGCGCTCGGCCCACACGCGGGTGTCCATCTCCACCGACTGCAACAGGGCGCATTCCACGCCATATCCCCCGTCGGCGAGCGCCCGGCCGATCTCCTCCGCCTCGTCGCGGGTGCCCGCGTGCGCCACGATCCGCTCCGGGCGACGCGCCGCGCAGGCGGCCACCACGGCCGCTCCGCCGCCACCGACCCGTACCACGTCCGGCTCCGGAAGGTCCTCCAGCACCTGCGGCGCGAGCCCGTGCACGATCTGCATCCGGACGCCGAAGCGGCGGGCCAGGACACCGACGCGCCGGCACGCCTCCGGGTCCCGGTCGACGGCGATGACCGCCGCGCCGAACCCGGCCGCCTCCACGGCCGCCGCGCCGCTGCCCGCGCCGATGTCCCACACCAGGTCGCCCACGCGCGGCCCCAGACGAGCGAGTTGCGCGGCGCGCAGCTGCGGGGCCTCGCCCTCGCCCAGCACCGTGGCGTACGCGGAGGCCGGCAGCGCCCAGCCGCGCACCGGGCCGGGGTAGCCCACCTCGCGCCCCGCCAGCCAGCCCCCGCCCTGCTTGGAGCGGTATCCGGCCCCCTGCGCCGGCGAGGCGGCCGGGGCCGCGCCGCCGATGACGATGACGACGTTCGGATCGCGCCAGACGTGGTCGGCGACCTTGTCCGAGGTGAGCACGGTCACCTGCTCCTGCGCGGTGCCCAGCGCCTCACAGATGACGAACGTGCGGTGCACGCCCTCCAGCAGCAGCGCCAGTTCGACCGGGCCGGCGCCCGGCGAGGTGAGCACGGCGACCTTGCCGTGCGCGCGGCAGACGTTGACCGCACGCCGCAGGTCGCGGCTGTGGGCGACGACCACATGGGCGTCGTCCCAGGGCATCCCGGCCCGCGCGAAGGCGGCGGCGACCGAGGAGACCGCGGGCACGACCTCGACCTCCAGGCCGTACTCGGGCGCGCGCAGGGTGCGTACGACGCCGAAGTAGCCCGGGTCGCCGTCGGCGAGGACCACGGGGGAACCGCGGTGCTGGGCGATGCGGCGGGCGGCGAGCTCCACGCTGCCGAGGGTGATCCGCTCCGCGCCGGACGGGATCTCCGGCAGCGCCAGATGGTGCGGGGCGCCGGCCACCAGAGTGGCGGCCGCGAGGGCGGAGCGAGCCGCGTCCGTGAGCGGGGAACCGTCCCAACCGATCACCGTGACGCGGTCGGCCATCGTCGTGTGTCTCCCGGGGTTGTCGCAGGTCGGTGGCGAGGCGGCGCACAGCGGGCGCCGGGCGTCGACGCACGGGCGAGAGCGCGCGGGCGCCGGGGCTAGGTGAGCGTACCCCGGCTGGTCCAGACCGAAAGACCGGGTATGACGGCCCGGGGTGGCCGTCGCCGGGCGCCGGAGCGCGAGGGTACGCCGGGCCGCGTGCCGCTGACGCTCCTGGGGCGTGTCAGCGCCGGAACGCGAGGGTACGCCGGGGCCGCGCGCCGCCGACGCCCCTGGGGCGTGTCAGCGCCGGACCGTGGGGAAGCGCCCGACCGCGTACGAGCGCCGCGCCCGCGCCCACCCCGCGCCGGATCGCCGAGGCCGGGCCGGGGCGGCCGGGTCCGTCGGATCCGCCGAGGCCCGCCCAGGGCCGCCGCGGGCCGCCGCGGGCCGCCGCGGGCCGAATCCGCGGCCGAATCCGCACACCCGAGCGGCGCCTCGCCGACAGCGAGTCGCGCACCGGACCGGAACGGCCCGTCGACGCGGGGTGCCGCACGGGCGGCGGGGCGTGCCGGGCCCCTCGGGGCGTAGGGCGTACGCGGCCGCTCAGAACATGTGGGGCGCAGGTCCGCTCCGGGGTGGCGTGCGGGAGGTACCGGGGAGGGGGCTCTAGCCCCACTCCGCGAAGCCGGCGTAGCCGAGTTCGCCCGCCAGCTCACCGAGGCCGCCTTCGAGATCCTCCGGGAGCAGGCTCCAGATGATGAGGTCGGTGCGGATGTCCGTCCAGCTCCCGTCCTCGGTCTGGGCCCGCGCTATCCAGGCGTTGCGCAGCACGCCCTCGCTGATGCAGCCGACCTTCTGTGCGACCTGTTGCGCGGCGGTGTTGTCGGCGGGTGTGCGCAGCTCGAGCCGTTCGAACTTCTGGTCCCGGAAGAGCCAGCCCGTCACGGCGAGGACGGACTCGGAGGCGTACCCCTCGCCGCGCGCCCAGGGGGCGGTGACATAGGCGATCTCGCTGGCCAGGCAGCGCCAGTCGGTGTTGCGCAGATGGGCGATGCCCACCAGCCGCTGGGTGAGGAACTCCGTGACGGCGAAGACGATGCCGCGGCCCGAGGTGCGCTCGGCCGGAGCGATCCGGGTGATCCACTCGCGGGCGTCGGCGGCGGTGTAGGGATGGGGCACCGGCGTCCAGGCGGTGACGAGTTCGTCGTTCATCATGTCCGTGAGCTCGGGGATGTCCGCGAGCTCGAACGGGCGCAGCACCAGCCGGTCCGTGTTGATGGAGATATCCGGGAAGGTGGATGTCATGGGTCGCTCCGTTACCAGGGCCGGGGCCATTGGAAGTGCCCAGCATGCAGCATCGAAGGGCCTGACGTCCCATCGGTTGTGAGGCCCTCCACGGGAACCGCGCGGTGGGGCGCGGGCGGCCGCACGCCGGACCCGACCGCCGGATACCGGCAGCACCGATCCTTCGTACTTCTCCTGGATGAACTTCCTCACCTCGGGAGAGGTGAGGAGCCTTGTCGGTCCCTTGACCCGCGCGTCGTTCTCGTGACGCTTCTTCACCGCGCGGACGTCGGTTCAGGCGACCGGGGCGGCCCTGACGGCGGTGGCGCCGACGACGAGAGTGTCGCCGGCGCCACCGACAGCCCGCGGGCCCGAGTCAGCGCCGCACACGGCCGGCTCGAGGGCGCGTGCCGCGACGGCCGTGGGAACGACGAGCTTGCGCATGGCGCTGCTCCCCCCTGTGTTCCCCTGTCCGAGCGCCTCAGAAGGAGGCGATGACGGAGCCCTTGTACTTGTCCTCGATGAACTTCTTCACCTCGGGCGAGGTGAGCAGCTTCTTGAGCTTCAGGACCCGGGCGTCCTTCTCCTTGCCCTCCTTGACGGCCAGGAAGTTGCCGTAGGGGTTGTCCTTGGGCGACTCCAGGACCAGAGCGTCCTCGGAGGGCTTGAGGTCGGACTCGATGGCGTAGTTGCCGTTGATCACCGCGGCGTCGAGGTCCTCGAGGGTCCGGGGCAGCGCTGCCGCCTCCAGCTCCTTGAACTCCAGGTCCTTGGGGTTCTTCTCGATGTCGTCCGGGGTGGCCTCGTTGCCGACGCCCTTCTTGAGGGTGATGATGCCGTTGGCGTCCAGCAGCTTGAGGGCGCGGGCCTCGTTGACCGTGTCGTTGGGGATGCCGACGGTCCCGCCCTTCTCCAGGGCGTCGACCGACTTGGCCGTGTCGGAGTACAGGCCCAGGGGCTCCAGGTGCACCGTGACGACGGGCACGATGTGGGTGCCCTTCTTCTTGTTGAAGTCGTCGAGGTAGGGCTGGTTCTGGAAGTAGTTGGCGTCCACCGAGCCGTCCTCGGTCGCCGTGTTCGGCGTGACGTAGTCGGTGAACTCCCTCACCTCCAGCTTCAGCCCCGCCTTCTCCGCCAGGTTGTCCTTGACGAAGTCGAGGATCTCCGCGTGCGGGACCGGGCTCGCGGCGATGACCAGGGGGTCGTTCTCGCCGCTGCCGGACTTCTTGTCGCTTCCGCAGGCGGTGAGCCCGAGGGTGAGGGCGCCGGCGGCGAGAACGGTGGTGGCGATCTTGATGGTGTTACGCACGAAAAGTGCCTTTCTTCCTGGGTGTACCTGGGTGTACGAGGCCGCCGCGGGTGCGGGACGCACCGCGGGTGCTTCGGGGTACGGGGGGGTGGGTCCTGGTCCGGGGTCCGGCTCAGGGGGTCTCGGTGGATTCGGCGACCGTCGCCGAGGGGGCGGTGGCCCGCTTCTGTGCGGGCACCGGGGCGGACGCGGCCGCCTTGGGCCCGGCCTCCGTCGGGGACGCCTCGCTCACGGGCTCCGCACCGGACTCGGCCGGGGTCTTCGTGGGCCGCGACGCGGACGCCGGCAGGGGCGCCGGGCGGCGAAGCAGCCGCAGCCGCGGGGCCGCCGAGCGACCGCGCCGGGACACGGCACGGGCGGCGAAGTCGCCGATGAACTGGATGACGGCGATCACCACGGCGAGGATGCCGACGATGATCCACATCAGTTCGTTCTCGAACCGCAGATAGCCGTAGCGGATGGCCAGGTCGCCCAGGCCGCCGCCGCCGACGGTGCCGGCCATCGCCGAGTAGCCCAGCAGCGCGACGACGGTGGTGGTCGCACTGGAGATCAACGACGGCAGCGACTCGGGCAGCAGCACCTTGCGGACGACGGTCCAGGTGGAGCCGCCCATCGACTGCACCGCCTCGACCAGCCCCGGGTCCACCTCGCGCACCGAGGTCTCCACCAGCCGGGCGAAGAACGGGATGGCGCCGATCGACAGCGGCACGATCGCGGCGTCCGGGCCGATGGTGGTGCCGACCACCCAGCGGGTGAGGGACATCAGCGCGACCATGAGGATCACGAACGGCATCGAGCGCGCGATGTTGACGATCTGCCCGAGGACCTTGTTGACCACCACGTTCTGCAGCAGCCCGCCGCGGTCGGTCAGCACCAGCAGCACGCCGAGCGGCAGTCCGCCCAGGATGGCGATCAGCGCCGACCAGCCGACCATCTGGAAGGTCTCGTCACCCGCCTGCTCCAGCAGCGGCTGCATCTCCGACCAGGTCACTTGGCACCATCCTTCAGCAGCTCGGCCCCGGCCGCCCCGGCCACGGCTCCGGCGTCGGCGGCGTCGGCCGCCACGTCCGCCACCTCGACATGCAGTCCCTGCTCACGCAGGTAGCCGATCGGCACCACGTTCTCCTCGAACCGGCCGGGCAGCTCGATGCGCATCCGGCCGACCTGCTTCCCGCCCACGGTGTCCATGGCGGCACCGAGGATGGAGATGTCGATGTTGTACGTACGGGCGAGCTCGGAGATGACCGGCCGGGTGGCGGCCTCCCCCTGGAAGGTGACGTCCACGACGGTGCGGTCCGGGCCGGAGGGCTGACCGCCCACCGGGAACAGCGCCTGCGCCAACTCCGATCCCGGAGTGGCCAGCAGCCCGGCGACCGTGCCGGACTCCACGATCCGTCCGCGCCGCATCAGCGCGGCCGAGTCGCAGATGGTCTTGACGACGTCCATCTCATGCGTGATCAGCAGCACGGTCAGGCCCAGTTGCTGGTTGAGGTCGCGCAGCAGCTGGAGGATGGAGCGGGTGGTCTCGGGGTCCAGCGCGCTGGTCGCCTCGTCGGAGAGCAGCACCTTCGGGTCGCCGGCGAGCGCCCGGGCGATGCCGACGCGCTGCTTCTGGCCGCCGGAGAGCTGCGCCGGGTAGGCCCTGGCCTTGTCGCCGAGGCCCACCAGGTCCAGCAGCTCCAGCGCCTTGCGGGAGCGCTCCCTGCCGGAGACCCCCAGGATCTCCAGCGGCAGCTCGATGTTGTCCTGGACGGTCCGCGAGGAGATCAGGTTGAAGTGCTGGAAGACCATGCCGATGCGGGTACGGGCCTCGCGCAGCGCCTTGCCGGCGCGCGGGCCGCGCCCGGCCAGCGCGGTCAGGTCCTGGCCGGCCACGGTGACCGTGCCGGAGCTGGGGCGCTCCAGCAGGTTCACGCAGCGGATGAGAGTGGACTTGCCGGCGCCGCTCTGGCCGAGGACGCCGTACACCTCTCCCTCGCGGACGTGGAGGTCGACGCCGTCGAGGGCGGTGACCTCGCGGCCTCGTGAGCGGTAGACCTTGGTCAGGCCCGTAGTGGTGATCACAGGGTTTCCGTCACTGTCGAGTGCGCGGCGGCCGTACCGCCGCACACGGGGCACATCATTACGGAACGCGGCATGCGGAGAGCCCGACGGGGCGCGGTGGCGCGGGTGCGGGTTCCGTGACGCGGGGCGGGCGCGAGGCGATACGGCTACGTCGGCGTATCGCCGCGGCGGAAGAAGTCTCGCTTCGGGGCGCGAGGCAGGCAGGGGCCCTCAGCAGTCACACATTCGACACATACAACGAGCACCGGGCGCTTCGATCGCCTCGGTCGCAAGGGTGCGGGTGCTCGTCGTGGTCATGCGGGCAAGTAAAGCAGACAGGGTGATGAACCGATCAACTATGTCCAGATAGCGGACAGGGTCGATCGCTCTGTGGACAACGGCGATGGCCGACGATCCGCCGCCAGGCCCCGCCCACCCCACTGACCTGCACGAACACCGCCGCCCCGACCGCCGGGAGAGCGGCCGCGACCGCGCCGGGCCACCGCCTGTGGCCAATGCCACGGCCCTCCGCATACCCGCATACCCGCCCCGAAACAGGGCGCGCACCCTCCCGCCGGGAGGCCCCCAGGCCCGGTGGCGAGCCGCGAGAGGGGAGTCGCGGGACGGCCTCCGCGAGGGCCCGGAGCACGGGGGCGGGCGCGGCGCGATATGTCCCGCGGCTTAGAGTTTTCCCATGCTTGTCACGCCCTGTGTGCGCCGCCACCGTCGCCCCGAGCGGAGGCCCCGGTGATCGACGCACTGACGGTCGCGGTCGCGGTGACCGCCCTCGCCCTGGCCGCGTGGTGCGGATTCGCCGCCTACCGCGATGAGCCGACCAAGGACTGGCACTTCATCGGCATGGCCGTGGTGACCGTACTGGCCCTGATCCAACTGGTCGTCGGCATTGTGCTGTTGGCCCGCGGGGAGCAGCCCGATCAGGGCACGGCGATCTTCGTCGCCTATCTTGTCGGCTCGGCCTGCGCGATTCCGGCCGGCGGACTGATGTCGCTGACCGAGCGCACCCGCTGGGGCTCGGCGACCGTGGCGGCCCTCGCCGTGGTGCTGGCCGTGCTCGAAGTGCGGCTCTTCGACATCTGGGGAGGCGTAAGTGCCTGAGCTGCCCGAATCCACGGAGTCCGCACCGGCTCCCGCGGCCGCCGCGCCGCGGCCGGCCCCCCGCGCCGGCGGCCTCGGCCAGGGCCCGGGCCGGCTGCTGGTGACGCTGTACGGGGTCTTCACCGTGGCGGCCGCGTCCCGGTCGATCTACCAGCTGATCGCGCAGTACGAGGAGGCGCCGCTGGCGTACGTCCTCTCGGCGGTCTCCGCCGCCGTGTACGCCTTCATCACGCTCTCCCTGGTGCGCGGCGGCGAGGGCGCCCGCAAGGCGGCCGTCGTCTGCTGCGCCGCCGAACTGATCGGCGTGCTCACGGTGGGCACCTGGACGCTGCTGGACCGCTCCGCCTTCCCGGACGAGACGGTGTGGTCGGACTACGGCATGGGCTATCTGTTCATCCCGATCTTCCTGCCGGTGACCGGGCTGATCTGGCTGCGCAAGGCCCGCCGGGAGAGCTGACTCCCGACGGGCCCGAGGGGCGCGCGGCGCTCGGCACGCACGGCGTCGCGGATCAGCCGCCGCTCAGCCGCCGCTCGGCCGCGGACCAGGCGCCGACGCCTGCGCCGGTGAGGCGCCGACGTCGAAGCCGGTCAGGCGCCGAGGCCCGAGCCGGTCAGGCGCTGGCGGCCAGGGCGGGCGCCGCGGCGGCCTTCTCCAGCCGCACCAGGCTCAGTCGCCGGCTGACCTGCTCGGTACCGACCTGGGCGTACCCGCAGCGACGGTACAGACGCAGATTGCCGTCGCTGCGGTGGCCGGTGAACAGCCGGTAGCGGGTGGCGGCCCGCTCCGCCGCCAGCCGCTCCTCGATCGCCGCCAGCAGCCGGCCGCCGAGGCCGTGCCGCTGCATCCGGGGGTGCACGATCAGCTTGGCGATGGCCCCGATGCCGTCGTCGTCGACGACGCCCCGCACCGAGCCGACGACCTCCTCGCCGAGCCGGGCCACGAGCACACAGCCCTGGCCCAGTTCGGCGCGGAGGTCGTCGAGGGACTGGGTCAACGGCTCGATCGAGTAGTCGTTGTAGAGCTCCGCCTCACGCTGGTAGCAGAGGTACTGGAGCTTGAGGATCTGCTCGGCGTCGCGATCGGTCGCATCAGAAATGGTCACACTCATGCCCATGTTCCGCATGCCTCCCCATGTCGGTCCGGCCGTCGATGAGGGTGAGGGTACGGCCGGATGAAGTGCCCTGGCCGGAGGCGCCGCGAGGGTGCACGACGACTCCGAGGCGCCGATTGTCTAACGCTCCTTTCCCCAGAGTTCAGGAGCCGCAACCTCCGCCATCAGCATTCTGCGCAGGCATCCCAGACAACGGGACCGTACCGGGCCCAAGCTCCCCTGTGAGATTCCCAACGCGCCCGCGATCTCCCGGTATGTGGGGTCCGAACGGGACATCAGCGCGCTCAGCAGACCAGGGCAGCGACCCGGCAGCCGGCGCACCGCGGCGTGCAACGCCCGGCGCCGCTCGGCCTCCAGCGCCCGTCGCTCCGCGCAGCTTTCGGGACCGCTCGGCGGACCGTCGGCGACCGGGTCGTACGGCACCTCCCGGAGTGCCCGGCGCCGGGCACCGCGTGCCTCGGCCCGCACGGCGGAGCGCAGCCACCGCGCGGGCTGCGCCGGCGGCCCCGAGGCGCGGGTGTGCTCCAGCAGCCGCAGCCACACCCCCTGTTCGAGGTCGGCGGGTTCGATGCCCGCGCCGAGCGCCTCGGCGGCGGCCTCGGCGGCGAGCAGGGGGCGGAGTTCCTCCAGAAGGTCCATGCCGGGCGGGACGTGGCCTTCTCGGGGTGCGGTTGCCGCCGTGACCACGCCCCACCCGACCGGGCGAGCCAGCGCCGCCCCCTTGACGGGTAGCACTGTCTACCTGCCGTTTTGTCGACCTGTCGGCGGGAGCGGCGGGCGGTCGACCGCCCGCCGTCACCCGTGGATCCGAGGCGCTATCGGCCCTTGCGGAACTCCTCACGCGCCAGCAGCGCGGTGTCCGGGTTGTCGGTGAAGATCCCGTCGATGCCCTGCTCGAAGTAGACCTTCAGCGCCCCGAACGCGTCGCCGTAGGCGTTGGGGTCGGTGCCGCGCCGGAAGTCCAGCGGCAGGAAGGTGTTCTCGTTGCGCAGGGTGTAGGGGTGCAGGATCAGCCCGGCCCGGTGCGCGTCCCGCACCAGCGTGGTCGGCTTCCCCAGCTTGCCGCTGGCGTCCCGCGGGATGATCAGCAGCAGGGTGGGGCCGATGCCCTGGGCGAACTCCGCCATCCAGGCCAGACCCTCCGGCTTGACCAGGTCGGCCACCGTGCGCGGGTCGTTCGCCTCGACGAAGTCCCAGGGTCGGGTGTCGGCGGCGTCCAGCAGCACCACCTTGGGGGTGCGCACCAGCTTGTCCAGGCGCTGGATGCTGCTCGGTTCGAAGGACTGCAGGAAGGTCGCCGCGTTCTTCTTGTGACGGCCGTACCTGCGCAGCAGCTTGGCCAGCGGCTCCTCCAGGCCCAGCCCCAGCTTGCGGAAGTAGGTGGGGTGCTTCGTCTCCACGTGCAGCCACACCCTGCGGCCGCGACGCCGGCCCTCACGCTCGGCCCAGCGCAGCACCTCCTCGAAGGTGGGCACGGTCCACCGACCGTCGTAGAGGGTGTTGCGCTGCCGGGTGCCGGGGATGCGCTCCTTGGCGCGCAGCGTCTTCAGCTCGGCGAGGGTGAAGTCCTCGGTGAACCAGCCGGTGAGGCGCTCGCCGTCCACGGTCTTGGTCGTCTTGCGCCCGGCGAACTCCGGGTGGTCGGCCACGTCCGTGGTGGCCGTGATGTCGTTCTCGTGCCGGCAGACCAGGTGACCGTCCTTGGTCGGGACCAGGTCCTGCTCGATGACGTCCGCACCCATGTCCAGGGCGAGCTGGTACGAGCCTATGGTGTGCTCGGGGCGGTAGCCGCTGGCGCCCCGGTGGCCGATGACGGTGGGCACCGGCAGTTCGTCGTACGAACCGGTCGAGGTCGACGCGCCGTGTTCCGCGGCCCCCGCGGTACCCGCCCCGCTCAGCACCGCCGCTCCCGCGCCGAGGGCCGCGACCCCCAGGAGGGCGCGACGCCCCGGCTGCTGCTCCTGCTCCATGAGCACTCCTTGTGATGAAGTCCGACACCCGTCGGACGGACGGCCGATCGTAGACACGTTCATCTTTCGTACATGGGACGCACGCTGGAACGTGATCAAAACATGGGTCAACACTGCGTATCGAGTCAGTTAACCCGGCGTGCGGGCGGCGCGAACCGGCGAGTATGGTCCTCACCTGTGCTGGTGTGCGGTGGACACTCCGTACGCCCGGCACCTCATCGACGACTACGACCGGAGGACCCGTTGTCCCGCACTTTCCTCAAGGCGGTCCTGGGACTGCTCATGCGCGTCCTGTATCGCCCGCGCGTCGAGGGAGTGGAGCGCATCCCGGACAGCGGTCCGGTGATCCTGGCCGGGAACCACGTCACCTTCATCGACTCGATGTTCCTGTCGCTGATCGTGAAGCGGCCGGTGTACTTCATCGGCAAGGACGAGTACGTCACCGGCAAGGGCGTCAAGGGCCGGCTGATGGCCTGGTTCTTCACCACCGCGGGCATGATCCCGGTGGACCGGGACGGCGGCCACGGCGGCGTCGCCGCGCTGATGACCGGACGCCGGGTGCTGGAGGAGGGCAAGGCGTTCGGGATCTACCCCGAGGGCACCCGCTCCCCCGACGGCCGGCTCTACCGCGGCCGCACCGGGATCGCCCGGCTGGCGCTGATGACCGGCGCCCCGGTGGTGCCGTTCGCGATGATCGGCACCGACCGGGTGCAGCCGAACGGCAGCGGCGTGCCCCGCATCGCGCCGGTCACGGTCCGCTTCGGCGAGCCGCTGGACTTCACCCGGTACGAGGGCATGGACCGCGACCGCTATGTGCTCCGCGCGGTGACCGACGAGGTCATGAGCGAGGTCATGGGTCTCTCCGGCCAGGAGTACGTGGACGTGTACGCCACCAAGGCGAAGGCCGCCTGACGATTCCTCGACGAGTGGGGGGTGGCCTCGGGGCCACCCCCCACTCGTCTTACAGGCTGAGGCAGCGCGGCTGGAAGTCCGGGTCGGCCGGGCCGACCCGACCCAGCGCGTTCAGCACCCACTGCGCCACCACCGGGTCCTTGGTGGCCTGGTCGTGCATGAACGGGTCGAGCGGGCAGCGGTCCTGGAGCACCACATTGGTGACGTACTCCTTGGGGCCGTTGAGCAGAGCGCTGGTGTAGGGCACGACGACCTCGTCGTAGCGCGTCGTGACCACCGTGTAGTCCGGCCCTTCCGGGGTCTCGGTGCCGGCGTTGAGCTTGGTCAGCAGTTCGGAGCCGGTCTGCTGGTCGATGCAGGCCGGGCAGAACGCCTTGCCGATCAGCGGGGCCAGCGGGTTGGCCGTGCCGTGGTTGGAGGGCACGATGCCGACCAGGTCGTCCACCTGGTCCGCGCCGCCCAGGAACTTGATGTAGTAGCGCGGCATCATGCCGCCCTGGCTGTGACCGACCAGGTCCACCTTGGCCGCCCCCGTCGCGGCCCGCACCGCCGCCACGAAGTCCCGGAGCTCGCCCGCCGAGTCGGCGATCGGGTCGGTCGCCATGCGGCCGTAGTTGAAGGCGAAGACGCAGTAGCCCGCCTTCTTGAGCTTGGGCGAGAGCGTCGCCCAGTTCTCCCGCATCAGCTTGAAGGTGCCGTTGACCAGGACCACCGGCTCCGGGTGGGCCGAATCGGGCTTGCAGGACCAGTCGTTGGCGCCGCGCGGCGGGGCGTCCAGCCCCGAGGCGGCCGCCGGGGCGACATGCCCCGCCAACGTCAGAGCCGCCACGGCGGCCGCGGCGAACAGCGTGCGAACAGTAGCGCGAATACGCATGATTCCCCCTGAAGGTGGCCGCGATCGGGCTCATCGCGGCGGTCGCCTGGGTCGCGATATGCCGATCACCGGTCGACAATGCCGACCGGCGATCGCAAATATTTCGCGCGCGTTAAAGGCGGGTCAATGTTGACCGCATCACTTACCGCTGGTTACGGCAACCGCGCCCCTTTTGCCCGCACTCCCCGTCCACTCCGCTGAGCCCGCACGGCCGCCACTCGGACACCGAACCGACGGCGCCGGCTACTCGTGCGCGCTGTCCGCCAGCCTCTGGCCGCGCAGCAGGAACCAGGCCGCCACCGCGGTGGCCAGCAGCACCGCCGCGCCGACGCCGGCCGCGATCCGCAGCCCGTCGACGAACGCCTCCTGGGCCGCGCCCAGGAGGCGGGTGCCGGTGCCCGGCGGCAGGGTCTCCGCCGCCTCGACCGCGCCGCCGAGCGATTCGCGCGCCTCGGCGGCCGTCGCCCCGTTCGCCTCGGCGGGAACCGCGAAGTCGCGGTAGACCCCCGTGACGATGGAGCCGAGCGCCGCGATGCCCAGCGCCGCACCCAGCTCGTACGCGGTCTCCGACACCGCCGAGGCCGAACCGGCCTGCTCCTTGGGCACGCTGGAGAGGATCACATCTGCGGTGACGGTGAAGGAGAAGCCCGCCCCGACGCCGACCGCCAGCAGCGCCCCGCCGAGCAGCGGATATCCGGTGTCGGTGTCCAGCAGGGTGAGCGCGGCCAGCGCGCAGCCGACCAGCGCCAGACCGCCGGAGACCACCGCCCGCACCGAGTGGCGGCGGGCGACGAGACCGGCGACCAGCCCCGCCAGGACCGCGGCGACGGCCGCCGGCAGCTCCGCCAACCCGGCCTCCAGCGGCTCCCGCCCCTGCACCAGCTGGAAGAACTGCGACAGGAAGAAGACCAGCCCGGACAGACCGAGGACGGTGAGCAGATCGGCGAGGACCGCCCCGGAGAACCCACGGTGCTGGAAGAGCCGCATGTCCAGCAGCGGCCGGGGAAGCCGAAGCTGCCGCCGCACGAACCCCACCAGGGCCAGCGCGCCGACGGCGCCGACGGCGGCGGCCTCGGCGTGGACGCCGTGGGCCGCGGCCTCCTTGACCGCGTAGACCACGCCGACCACACCGATCAGGGACAGGGCCACGCTGGGCAGGTCCCAGGGGCCCGGGTCCGGGTCCCGCGACTCGGGCAGCGTCCGTATGCCGACCAGCACCAGGACGGCCATCACCGGCAGGTTGATCAGGAAGACCGACCCCCACCAGAAGTGCTCCAGCAGGAAGCCGCCGACGACCGGACCGACGGCCGCGCCCGCCGAAGCGGTCGCGCCCCAGATGCCGATCGCGAGGCTGCGCTCGCGGGGGTCGTGGAACAGGTTGCGGATGAGGGCCAGGGTGGCCGGCATCAGGGTCGCGCCGGCCACGCCCAGCAGCGCCCGCGCGACGATCATCATCTCGGGGCTGGTGGCGTACGCGTTCAGCGCCGAGACGGCGCCGAAGGCGACCGAGCCGCACAGCAGCAGCTTCTTGCGGCCGATCCGGTCACCGAGGCTGCCCATGGAGACCAGCAGGCCGGCGATGACGAAGGAGTAGACATCGCCGATCCACAGCAGCTGGGTGCTGGACGGGCGCAGGTCCTCGCTGAGGAAGGGGGTGGCCAGACCCAGCACGGTCGCGTCGACGGCGACCAGCAGCACCGCCAGCACCAGGACGGACAGCGCCAACCATCGGCCCGGCCGCGGTTCGATCGCCGTCCGCTTCGCTGTCAGCACGTTCTGGCTCATCGTCAGGTACTCCGTCGCACTCCGCCGAGCAGAAGCTCGACGACCATGTAGTTCATGTCCTTGGCGGCGACCCGGCCGTCCTGGACCGACCAGGCGGCGGCCGCGATCAGGCCGTAGAGCGCCTCGGTCAGCCAGCCCGGGGTCATGTCGATCCGGAAGTGCCCCTCGTGCTGTCCACGCCGGAAGAGCGCCGCGACCCGGGTGTCGATGCGCTCCCAGCCCTCATTGATCTCCTCGCCCTCGAAGAGCTGGTTCTCCGTGTAGAGGAAGGCGACGAAGCCGGAGACCGGGCGGGTGGCGGCGATCAGCCGACGCAGCGCCTCGTCGGCGTCCCCCTCCTCGACCCGGGCCTCGTCCAGGGCGGCTTCGAGCTGCTCGATGCCGAGCTGCTCCAGGGCGCGCATCAGGGCGTCACGCCCGGCGAAATGCCGGTGCAGGGTGGCCCGACTGATGCCCGCCGCCTTGGCGATCTCATCCATGGACGCCGTGGCCTTGCGGGTGAGCAGGGCGGCGGCTTCGCGCAGCACCTGCGCACGGTCAACACTCATGAGACAACCATAGACCATGTGAGACATTCATGTCTCACATGGGACACCGATATCTCGATCTTGAGTCCATACCCGCCCAGTCGGCGGCAGGCATACACAGAGGCCGGAGCCCGCCCATGGCGAGATCCGGCCTCTGCGATATGACGCACCGTATGAATATAAAGACTCAGCGTGCCGAGTGGGTGAGAGTCGGAAAAGGCGGTTCCCCTTAGCTGGTGCTGGGGGGAACCGCCCCTTCCCCTGGGGCGCCTCGGGAGCCCCACGGTCATCCCCCGGGGAACCGAGGGAGCCCCGGGAAGGCCGACGGCTAGCGCTTGGCGTCCGCCCACTCCCGCTGTGCGGCCAGGTCCGCCCGCACCTCGGCGAGCTGCACGGCGACCGCCGAGGGCGCCGTGCCACCGCGCCCGCTGCGGGCGGCGAGCGCGCCCGGAACATTGAGGACCGTACGAACCTCGGGGGTGAGGTGGGGCGAGATCCTGGCGAACTGCTGGTCCGTCAGCTCATGGAGCTCGATGCCCTGGGCCTCGCACTCCTTGACGCACTCCCCCGCGACCTCATGGGCCACACGGAAGGGCACCCCCTGCTTCACCAGCCACTCGGCGATGTCCGTGGCGAGCGAGAAACCGGCGGGGGCCAGCTCCTCCATGCGCTCACGGTGGACGGTCAAGGTGGCCATCATTCCGGTGAACGCCGGGAGCAGCACCTCCAGTTGGTCACAGGAGTCGAAGACCGGCTCCTTGTCCTCCTGAAGGTCCCGGTTGTACGCCAGGGGCAGCGCCTTGAGGGTGGCCAGCAGCCCGGTGAGGTTGCCGATCAACCGGCCGGACTTGCCGCGCGCCAGCTCGGCGATGTCCGGGTTCTTCTTCTGCGGCATGATCGACGAACCGGTGGAGAAGGCGTCATGCAGGGTCACAAAGGAGAACTCCTTGGTGTTCCAGATGATCACCTCCTCGGCGATCCGGGAGAGATCGACGCCGATCATCGCGGTGATGAAGGCGAACTCGGCGACGAAGTCACGCGCCGCGGTGCCGTCGATGGAGTTGGCCGCCGAGCCGTGCTCGAAGCCCAGGTCACGCGCCACGGCCTCCGGGTCGAGGCCGAGCGAGGAGCCCGCCAGCGCACCCGAGCCATAGGGCGAGACCGCCGTGCGCTCGTCCCACTGGCGCAGCCGCTCCGCGTCCCGGGACAGCGCCTGGACGTGGGCCAGCACATGGTGCGCGAAGAGCACGGGCTGGGCGTGCTGGAGATGGGTGCGGCCGGGCATCGCGGTGTCCGGGTGGGCCTCGGCCAGGCCGATCAGCGCCTCCTGGAGGTCGGCGATCAGCCCACCGATGATCCGGGCGTGGTCCCGCAGATACATCCGGAAGAGCGTCGCCACCTGGTCGTTCCGGGAGCGTCCGGCGCGCAGCTTGCCCCCCAGATCCGGCCCGAGCCGCTCCAGCAGCCCACGCTCCAGGGCGGTGTGCACATCCTCGTCGGCCACGGTGCCCACGAAGGCGCCGGAGGCGACATCGGCCTCCAACTGGTCGAGCCCGGCGAGCATGCGCTCCAGCTCGTCGGCGGTGAGCAGGCCCGCCGCGTGGAGCACCCGCGCATGTGCGCGGGAGCCCGCGATGTCATACGGGGCCAGCCGCCAGTCGAAGTGGACCGAGGCGGAGAGCTTGGCGAGGGCCTCGGCCGGTCCATCCGCGAACCGGCCGCCCCACAGCCTTACGTCCTGGTTTTCGCTGCTCACGAGGAGAGGTCCCGCTTCGCGGCGATCTTGCTCGACATGCCGAAGATCTCGATGAAGCCCTTGGAGAGCGACTGGTCGAAGGTGTCACCGGTGTCGTAGGTCGCCAGGTTGAAGTCATACAGCGAGGCGTCCGACTTACGGCCGGTGACGACGGCCCGACCACCGTGCAGGGTCATCCGGATGTCGCCGGTGACATGCTGGTTGGCCTCGTTGATGAAGCCGTCCAAGGCCCGCTTGAGCGGGGAGAACCACAGGCCGTCGTAGACCAGCTCGCCCCAGCGCTGCTCGACCTGCCGCTTGTAGCGGGCCAGCTCGCGCTCGACCGTGACGCTCTCCAGCTCCTGGTGGGCGGTGATCAGGGCGATGGCGCCGGGGGCCTCGTAGACCTCCCGGGACTTGATGCCGACCAGCCGGTCCTCGACCATGTCGATCCGGCCGATGCCCTGGGCGCCGGCCCGCTGGTTGAGCTGCTGGATGGCCTGGAGCACGGTGACGGGCTTGCCGTCGATGGCGACCGGGACACCCTCGCGGAAGGTGATGACCACCTCGTCGGCCTCGCGGGCCACCGCCGGGTTCTCGGTGTACTCGTAGATGTCCTCGATCGGCGCGTTCCAGATGTCCTCCAGGAAGCCGGTCTCGACGGCACGACCGAAGACGTTCTGGTCGATGGAGTACGGGGACTTCTTGGTGGTGGCGATCGGGAGGTTCTTGGCCTCACAGAAGGCGATGGCCTTGTCACGGGTCATCGCGTAGTCCCGCACGGGGGCGATGCAGCGCAGGTCGGGGGCGAGGGAGGAGATCCCGGCCTCGAACCGCACCTGGTCGTTCCCCTTGCCGGTGCAGCCGTGGGCGACGATCGAGGCGCCGTGCTTCTTGGCGGCGGCGACCAGGTGCTTGACGATCGTCGGCCGCGACAGCGCGGAGACCAGCGGATAGCGGTCCATGTAGAGGGCGTTGGCCTTGATCGCCGGGAGGCAGTACTCGTCGGCGAACTCGTCCTTGGCGTCCGCGACCTCGGCCTCGACGGCCCCGCAGGCGAGCGCGCGCTTGCGGATGACGTCCAGGTCCTCGCCCCCCTGGCCGACGTCCACGGCCACGGCGATGACCTCGGCGCCGGTCTCCTCGGCGATCCAGCCGATGGCGACGGAGGTGTCCAGTCCGCCCGAGTAGGCGAGTACGACGCGCTCGGTCACGGGTTTCTCCTTACGATCCCTGCACTGCGACTGTTCATGCGGTGATGGGTATAAGTATGCACTCAGCCGTATGGTTCGTCAACGCGCTCCCGCCGTCGGCGAGCCGCTCTGTGGAAACCGCGCTCCCGGCGCGCGGATCAGCCGTCGTGCCCGGGTGCCGTCCAGGCCCGGCGCAGGGCGGCGATCTCCTCGGGGCTGCTCTCCCGGGCGATGTAGGGGATCTCCAGGAGGTGTCGGATCCGGTGCTCGGGGATCCGTCGCCGCACCTCTTCCGCGTCGGCCAGCACCTGGCCGTACAGCTTCTCCCCGTCCAGGCAGAAGACGTCGACCAGGACCACGCGACCGTCGAGCGCGCGCCGGACGTTGCCGGCGTTCAGGTCGAATCCGTACCACCACGGGACGCGGGACCGGAACTCCTCGTCCACCTCGGCCGCGACCCGGTACACGGCCGCGAGGTCCGGGTCGCCCGGCCCACCCCGGGTGGCGGCGGCGCCGACGGCGCGCCAGCGTTCGGCGATCTCGGCGGCCTTCTCGGCCTCCAGCGGCGGAAGATACTCCAACACCGTGAGCGTGCCCCCGCCGTCGAGGGCGGCCTCGAGGGCGACGCGCGGCAGGTACGGGTTGCCCGCGCAGCGTCGGCACAGTTCCAGGAAGGCCGCGTACGCCGGGTCGAAGGGACAGATCCGGGCCACCAGGTGCCCGGTGGGGGAGCGCACCGCCACCGCCCAGTCACCCACTCCGCAGGGGGTCCAGCCCCGCTGCACGAGCTCGGCGAGTGCCTCACGGTGCGTGCTGTCGTCCCAGCTCCGCTCGGCCAGGGCGGCGAGGTCGGGGTCCCTGGGGGATGCGGCCACGTCGGCGTGCGAGTCGATCGACATGCGGGCAGCGTAGGCAGTCCGACTTCGGCCCCGAAAGCGGATTTCGCCGGGCTGCCGGGGCACGGCGCGGGTGTGCTCCGCAGCGCCGTCGCCGTCTGCGGGCCTGCGCGACGGACGACGTGAGCGGCATCGCGCCGCAGGGCGGAATTGCGCCCGGCCGACCGCGCCTCTCATCTCGCGCCTCCGGCGCAAAGAAGGCTGCTACGGGACGAGAGGGGGCAGCTCCTCGCCGTCGCCGTCCGACGCCCGGCGGGCGATGTCCTCGCAGAATTGCTTGATGCGTATCAAGCGCCAGATCAAAGGACTCTGCGAAGGGTCACCGGATTCCTGGCGGTACGTGCTCCTCGCTCGTCAGCCCCGGACCGCCAGACGGCGACGGCGGGCCAGCCCGGCCCCTCCTGCCCCGTTGCCGCTCGCTGTGCGCCGAAGGCGCGAGACGAAACCCGCACCCGACCGAACCGAACGCCGCCCCACGCAGAGAGCCCGCCCCACGGCGAGAGCCCGCCCGACGGAGGGGCGTTAGCGCGCCTTCTGGGCCAGCCGCAGCAGGTGGTCGGCGAGGGCCTGGCCGCCGGCCGGGTCGCGGCTGATGAGAAGCAGGGTGTCGTCGCCCGCGATGGTGCCGAGGATGTCGTGCAGCTCGGCCTGGTCGATGGCGGAGGCGAGGAACTGGGCAGCGCCCGGCGGCGTCCGCAGCACCACGAGGTTGGCGGACGCCTCGGCGGAGATCAGGAGCTCGGCGGACAGGCGCCGCATGCGCTCCTCCTTGGCGGACTCCCCCAGCGGCGCCTGCGGCGTGCGGAAGCCGCCCTCGCTCGGCACGGCGTAGATCAGCTCACCGCCGGTGTTGCGGATCTTGACCGCGCCGAGCTCGTCCAGGTCGCGGGAGAGCGTCGCCTGAGTGACGCTCAGCCCGTCGTCGGAGAGCAGCTTGGCGAGCTGGCTCTGGGAGCGGACCGGCTGCCGGTTGAGGATGTCCACGATCCGGCGGTGGCGGGCGGTCCGGGTCTGCGGCACGGCCTGCCCGATGGACTGCGCCGCCGCCATGTCCCGGGCCGCCCTGTCCTCTGACGCGCCGTTCCCTAGCTCGTTCTGCTGCGCCTCGTGCATCGTCTCGTCAGTCTCCGGATCGTCGTTCCCCGTGTATGCCACCGTCGTCGACGGCGTCGCGCGCGGCGTCCAGGACGGCGGGGAGCGCCCCGAGGAACGCGTCCACGACGTCGTCGCCGACGACGAGCGGCGGGGCCAGCCGGAGCACGTCCGGCGCGACCGCGTTCACCAGGAGTCCCGCGTCCTGAGCCGCCTGCTGCACGCGCTGTGCGAGGGGCTCTGTGAGCACGATACCCAGGAGAAGGCCGGAGCCACGGACATGGGCGACCAGCGGGTGGCCGAACGCCTCGATTCCCGCGCGCAGCCGCTCCCCGACCCGCTTGACGTGGTCGAGGGCGCCGTCGGCGGCGAGGGTGTCGAGCACGGCGAGGGCGGCGGCGCAGGCCACGGGGTTGCCGCCGAAGGTGGAACCGTGCTGACCGGGCGTCAGCAGCTCGGCGGCGGCGCCGAAGGCGAGGGTGGCGCCGATGGGCAGCCCGCCGCCCAGCCCCTTGGCGAGGGTGACCACATCGGGCTCGACCCCCTGCGCCTGGTGTGCGAACCAGTGCCCCGTACGGCCGATCCCCGTCTGGATCTCGTCGAGGACCAGCAGCGTGCCGGTGGCCCGGGTGATCTCGCGGGCGGCGGCCAGATAGCCGGGGGGCGGCACGATCACGCCGTTCTCGCCCTGGATCGGCTCGATCACGACGATCGCGGTCTCGGTGGTGACGGCGGCCCGCAACGCCTCCGCGTCGCCGTAGGGCACATGGGTGACCTCGCCGACCAGCGGCAGGAAGGGCTCCTGCTTGGCGGGCTGGCCGGTGAGGGCCAGCGCGCCCATGGTGCGGCCGTGGAAGCCGCCGGTGGTGGCCACCATGTGGGTCCGGCCGGTGCGCCGCCCGATCTTGATGGCGGCCTCGACGGCCTCGGCTCCGGAGTTGCCGAAGTAGACCCGGCCGGGGCGGCCGGCCAGGTGCAGGAGGCGCTCGGCGACCGCGACCGTCGGTTCGGCGATGTGGAGGTTGGAGACGTGTCCGAGGGTGGCGATCTGCTCGGAGACGGCGCGGACGACGGCGGGGTGGGCGTGGCCGAGGGCGTTGACCGCGATGCCGCCGACGAAGTCGAGGTAGGCGCGGCCCTCGGCGTCCCAGACCCGGGCGCCCTCGCCGCGGACGAGCGGCAGCTTGGGCGTGCCGTAGTTGTCCATCAGCGCGCTCTGCCAGCGCTGGGTGAGCTGCTCGTTGCTCATGGTGTGGTCCCCTCGTCGGGCACGACCATGGTGCCGATGCCCTCGTCCGTGAAGATCTCCAGCAGGATGGAGTGCGGCACCCGCCCGTCGATCACCCGAGCGGTCCGCACCCCGTTGCGCACGGCGTACAGGCACCCTTCCATCTTGGGGACCATGCCGCTGGACAGGTCGGGCAGGAGCGCCTCCAGTCGGCTCGCGGTGAGCTGGCTGATGACGTCGTCGCTGTGCGGCCAGTCCGCGTAGAGCCCCTCGACGTCGGTGAGGACCATCAGCGTCTCGGCGTCCAGGGCGGCGGCCAGCGCGGCGGCGGCGGTATCGGCGTTGACGTTGTAGACATGGCCGTCGTCGACGCTGCGGGCGATGGAGGAGACCACCGGTATGCGGCCGTCGTCCAGCAGGGCCCGGATGGCGCCGGTGTCGATGGCGGCGACCTCGCCGACCCGGCCGATGTCCACCCGCTCCCCGTCGATCTCCGCGTACCGCTTGGTGGCGCTCATGGTGTGGGCGTCCTCGCCGGTCAGCCCGACGGCGAGCGGGCCGTGCTGGTTGAGCAGCCCGACCAGCTCGCGCTGGACCTGTCCGGCCAGCACCATCCGCACGACGTCCATGGCCTCGGGAGTGGTGACCCGCAGCCCGGCCTTGAACTCCGACTCCAGGCCGAGCCGGTCGAGCTGGGCGCTGATCTGCGGGCCGCCGCCGTGGACGACGACGGGCCGCAGTCCGGCGTGGCGCAGGAAGACCACGTCCTGGGCGAAGGCGGCCTTCAGCTCCTCGTCGACCATGGCGTTGCCACCGAACTTGATCACGATGGTCTTGCCGTGGTGGCGGGTCAGCCAGGGCAGCGCCTCGATGAGCGTGCGGGCCTTGGGCAGGGCGGTGTGTTTACGGGTGCTCATGAGGAGTAGGCGCTGTTCTCGTGGACGTAGTCGGCGGTGAGGTCGTTGGTCCAGATGACGGCGGAGGCTTCGCCCGCCGCGAGGTCGGCGGTGATCTTCACCTCGCGGTAGCGCATGTCGACCAGGTCGCGGTCTTCGCCGACCGAGCCGTTCTTGCAGACCCAGACGTCGTTGATGGCGACGTTGAGCCGGTCGGGCTCGAAGGCGGCGGAGGTGGTGCCGATGGCGGACAGCACCCGGCCCCAGTTGGGGTCCTCGCCATGGATGGCGCACTTGAGGAGGTTGTTGCGGGCGATCGAGCGGCCGACCTCGACGGCGTCGTCCTCCGTGGCGGCGTTGATCACCTCGATCTGGATGTCCTTCGAGGCTCCCTCGGCGTCACCGATGAGCTGCCGCGCAAGGTCGTCGCAGACGGTGCGGACGGCCTCGGCGAAGTCCTCGTACGCGGGCGTGAGTTCGGAGGCACCGGAGGCGAGCAGCAGGACCGTGTCGTTGGTGGACATGCAGCCGTCGGAGTCGGCCCGGTCGAAGGTGGTGCGGGTGGCGGCGCGCAGCGCGGTGTCCAGGGTCGGGGCGTCGAGGTCGGCGTCGGTGGTGAGGACCACCAGCATGGTGGCCAGGCCCGGGGCGAGCATGCCGGCGCCCTTGGCCATGCCGCCGACGGTCCAGCCCTCGGGGGACTGCACCACCGCGGTCTTGTGCACGGTGTCGGTGGTCTTGATGGCGATGGCGGCCTTCTCGCCGCCGTGGGCGCTCAGCTCGGCGGCGGCCTTCTCCACGCCGGGGAGCAGCTTGTCCATCGGCAGCAGCACGCCGATCAGACCGGTGGAGGCGACGGCGACCTCGCCGGCGCTCTGCCCCAGCGCCTCGGCGACCTTCTCCGCGGTGGCGTGGGTGTCCTGGAAGCCCTGGGGGCCGGTGCAGGCGTTGGCCCCGCCGGAGTTGAGGACCACGGCGCTCACCGCGCCGCCCTTGAGGACCTGCTCGGACCAGAGGACGGGGGCGGCCTTCACGCGGTTGGAGGTGAACACGCCCGCGGCGGCCAGACGGGGTCCGTTGTTGACCACCAGGGCCAGGTCCGGCTTGCCGTTCTGCTTGATGCCGGCCGCAACGCCGGAGGCCGTGAAGCCCTTGGCTGCCGTGACGCTCATGGGGCGACTCCGATCGTGGAAAGTCCCAGCTCCTCGGGGAGGCCGAGGGCGATGTTCATGCTCTGCACCGCGCCACCCGCGGTGCCCTTGGTGAGGTTGTCGATGGCGCTGATGGCGATCACCCGACCGGCCGCCTCGTCGAGGGCGACCTGGACCAGCGCGGCGTTGGAGCCGCACACGGCGGCGGTGGAGGGCCACTGGCCCTCCGGCAGCAGGTGGACGAAGGGCTCGTCGCCGAACGCCTTCTCATAGGCGGCGCGCACGGCCTCCGCGGTGATGCCGGGCCTGGCCGTGGCGCTGCAGGTGGCGAGGATGCCGCGGGGCATCGGCGCGAGGGTCGGGGTGAAGGAGACCCGCACCGGCTCCCCCGCGGCCGACGACAGGTTCTGGATCATCTCGGGGGTGTGCCGGTGACCGCCACCCACCCCGTAGGGGCTCATGGCGCCCATCACCTCGCTGCCCAGCAGATGGGGCTTGGGCGCCTTGCCCGCGCCCGAGGTCCCGGACGCCGCGACGATCACCGCCTCCGGCTCGACCAGCCCCGCCTCGTAGGCCGGGAAGAGTGCCAGCGAGACGGCGGTCGGATAGCAGCCGGGAACCGCGATCCGCCGGGTCCCGCGCAGCGCGGCACGGCCCCCGGGCAGCTCGGGCAGCCCGTACGGCCAGGTCCCGGCGTGCGCCGAGCCGTAGAAACGCTCCCAGGCGGCGGCGTCCCGAAGCCGGAAGTCCGCACCGCAGTCGACGATCAGCGCGGCGTCCCCGAGGGTCTCGGCGACGGCGGCGGACTGCCCGTGGGGCAGCGCGAGGAAGACGACGTCGTGCCCGGCGAGCACGGCGGCCTCCGTCGGCTGCAGCACCCGGTCGGCCAGCGGCAACAGATGCGGTTGCAGGCCGCCGAGACGCTGCCCCGCGTTGGAGTTGCCGGTGAGGGCACCGATCTCCACCTCGGGGTGCGCGAGCAGCAGACGCAGGAGCTCGCCCCCCGCATACCCGCTCGCGCCCGCCACCGCCACGCGTATCGCCATCACGCCTCCTTCTCCATGGCATGACTATACGGTGCGTGACAGTTTTATGCAATGACGCTCTGGCGATCCCCCAAGGGCCCTGTGACTGAGCGCGGTCGCTGGCCCCTCTGGCCAGCTACGCACTCAAAGCGTCCCGTGGTCTTCATCCTGGTGAGCGGGCTACCTGGGCCGGAGCCGATGCGGATCCTCGCCTGCCCTGCCGACCCAGCCACGGCCACCGGCTGGGGGTTCAGTAGCGTCCGTTCCATGATCGCCCTCGACGCCCTCCTCCGCCTCTGCCCGCCGCCCGCCGTACCGCCGCCCGCGGTGGACTGGGCGCAGGCCGAGCGCGCCCTGGGCGTGGCTCTGCCCGCCGACTACAAGCAGCTCGTCGAAACATACGGCGGCGGCATCTTCGACGACACGATCTGGTTGCTCGTCCCCGGCTCCGCCTACAGCGACTGTGACCTGCACGCGCAGACGACGGAACGGAACGAGATCCTGGCCAGTCTGTGGGAGTTCGAGGCGAAGCCTGTCGGCCTGCTGGAAGCGGGGGCGCGGGTCCTGCCGTGGGCGTTCGAGGAGGGCACGGGGGCGTTCCTGTACTGGCTGGCGCGGCCCGGCCAGCACCCCGACGAGTGGACCGTGCTTTACAACGAAGGGCGCGGCCCACTGTGGGAGCACCACGGCATGGGGTGCCTCGCCTTCCTGCTGGCGGTGCTCACAGGGACGGCGGAAACGGAGTACTTCGGCTACCTCTACGAAGTGCTGAAGCCAACGGAGCACCGCTTCGCGACGGCCGACCAGATCCTCGGAGCGTCCCGGCACTGACGCCGTCCGGCCGCTCTCGACGACGCGGTTCACCGCTGGCGCACCCAGCTGAGCGCCGTACCTGGCCAGACTGGCCAGGTACGGCGCTCAGTCACAGGGCCCGCCGGTGGGCGGGCCCTGCACCCCCTCGGGACGGCTCGCGTCACCGCTCCACGCACGTCGCCGCCGAGCCGCACGGCTTCCTGAGCAGAAGCAGGCGTCCGCGGCTGCCCTCCGGGTAGCGAAGGTTGAGCGAGGGAGTGGACACGCTTTCGAAGCCGGTGACGGGATCCGTCGGACCCGGCCCGAGTCCGCCTCCGTCGAGCAGCCGGTTCAGCGGCGTTCCGGGCTTCGTGTACACCGAGCTCAGCGCCTGCCCCTGCTCGGCGGGGTCGTTCAGGAAATGCAGCGCCGTCGTGCCCCGCCTGCCGTCGTGCCAGAAGACCGAGTTCAGGACGCCGGCCGGTTGGTAGCCGAATCCCGTGTTCGACGAGTAGAAGGGAGAGCGCTTGGCGGGAACCCGCACGGCGAGATCGCCCACCCCGGCGTCGTTCATCTGGTGGTCGTAGGTGATCTTTCGCACGACTTCGACCGGCGTGTCCGCCTCCCGCAGGGTGGCGGCGTAGCGAGGGTCGTTGGTGTAGGCGGCGAGCGCGTAGAAGTGGAGTGCTCCCGGGATGTTCAGGCCGGCCGAGGCGGCAGCCGCCGGTTCCCGCACGAGGACGGACACCCGGATCTCCGCGTAGGTCGCTCGCCGCGGGGGTTTGCCGTCGATCCGCGGGTTCTCGCCGCAGAAGTTCGTGATCGCCACGATCCCGTCGTTCGCGCTCCCCAGCCCGAGCTCCGACGCGGGGCGGAACGCGTAGCCCCGGGGCAGGAGGGGAAGCAGCTTGTCCTTGCCGACGCGTACGGCGTTGCCGACCTCGGTGGCGAACGACTTGTCGTAGGTGTGCAGGACCGTGAAGCCGGCCTGGTGCGCTTCAGGGGCGCGGTCCGCCGTCGTTCCCGCCACGGGACTGCTGGACCGGCAGACCACTCGGGCGTCAGCCGGGTCGGCGGTCGCCGAGGCGGGGGCGGCCGCGAGCGGCGTCGCCGCGCCGAGCACCAGGAGAGCGAGGCTCGTGAGCCGTCTTCGGGCCAGACCCCGGAGGGGGTGCGAGGCGATCCGTCCGATCGCTTCCAGGGTGGCCGGCGGGACGAGCGGCCCTGCCGCCCCAGGGGTTCGCGGTCCTCGCCCACGTCTCCGAAACGGACGCATGTGTCACCTCAGCGTGTCAGGGTGCGCAGCCGCTTTCGTCCCGGCCCGCGCCAGGTGGAGTGATAGGCGTGATCCATTAGCTGACGCCCGACGACGGGCGGCAACCGCTCCGTGATCGGGTTAGTGCAGACGGCCGACCGCCGAGCCGGGCCACCCGGCCGCATCGCCGACCCCAGCGCTCATCCGCCGACGTGCTCGGTGACACACGCCGGTGTTCGGGACGCCGCGGTCGCGCCCGGACACGGGCGGCCCCCACACACGAGTGGCCCCCACACACACGCGGGCCCGGACACGAGCGGCCCACACACACGGGCCCGGACACGGTCGGGCCTGCACACACGCGGGCCCGGACACACGCGGGCCCGGCCCGGATCCGAGGACCTCGGGCCGGGCCGGACGCGTCCGCCGATCAGTCGAGCGCGGCGGCGAACATGCCGGGCTGGTAGGAACCTCCCCGCTGGTGCACGATCACGGCGAGCCGGTTGGCCGCGTTGATCAGGCCGACCAGGCAGACCAGCGCGGCGATCTGGTCGTCGTCGTAGTGCTTGCGCACCTGGTCCCAGGTCTCGTCGGACACGCCGCCGTGGGCGTCGGCGAGCCGGGTACCCTCTTCCGCGAGCGCCAACGCGGCCCGCTCGGCCTCGGTGAACACGGTGGACTCGCGCCAGGCGGCGACCAGATGGAGCCGGACCGCGGTTTCGCCGTCGGCCGCGGCCTCCTTGGTGTGCATGTCGATGCACCAACCGCAGCCGTTGATCTGGCTGGCGCGCAGCGACACCAGCTCCTGGGTGGACTTCGGCAGCGGCGACTGGTGGATCACCAGTCCGGCGTTGGCGAACCGCTTGGCGAACTTGGCGGCGATCTCGTTGTCGAACAGGTTGAACCGGGCGTCCATGATCGTCCTCACTTGTCGTGTCGCACTGTCGAACACGAGATGCCGGCGAGCCGCTCCGTGTGACGGGATGACCGTGTGACGTGCGCCACCGCTCACGGGTGTCACAACGTCGCGGGGACCGGTGTCCGACCTGGCTGCGGTGGGTGGGCGTCGATCTCGGCTCGGTGGCGATCTCGGCTCGGTGCGGGACCAGCGTGCGTACCTGGTCCGGATCACCACCCGCCAGCCGCTGAGCCGGCTGCGTACGCTCCATCGAGCACGAGATCGACACCGTCGTGGCGGTGCGCGTCGACGACGGCCTCGTCACCGGGCTCTACGCCGTGCGGAATCCCGAGACGCTGTCCCCCATGCGGCGGCAGAGCGTGCGGCGGCAGACCGTGCTGCGCCGCTGAGCCCCAAGCCCCAAGCCCCCCCCCCCCGCCCCCGGCCCCCCGGCCCCCGACCCCCGACCCCCGACCCCCGCGGAAACGATCACGACCGGCGTCACCGCCCGGCGCGGTCGAAGCCGTGGCGGCACATCCCCCCATCACCCGTCAGGTCGCGCGCTCGTCGCGTCCCGCCCCCTCACTCGTAGCTGACCGCGGGGTACCAGTCGTCCCGACCCTGGCGGGTGAGATCGAGGAGGTGCCACACCGGGCTGAGCAGGTCGATGCCGCGCTCGTCGATGTCGTCGGCCATACGGGGGTGCACCGAGTAGAAGTGGCGTGTCGCCCCCTCGCCGTCGCGGGCGAACACCGACACCGTCGAGTCCTGGTTGCCCTCGGCGTCTTCGCTGCCGAGGTCGCGTTTGAAGGTGCCGGCCCCGGCGCTGAGCAGGCGCAGGTTCGTCCAGTGCCGGCTTCGCGCGTACGTGCGGAGTGTGGGGAGGTCGGCCGCGGCGACGATCACGAAGTCGACGTTGCGCGTGACGTGGTGGGCGATGCCGTTGAACCCGTCGATCCACATGGTGCACATGGGACACGCCTGGGTCTGCCGCTTGCCGTACATGAAGTGGTAGACGACCAAATCGCGTCCGGGACGGGTGAACAGCTCGCTCAGTCGGACGGTCGTCACCGGCTCGTCACCGGCCCGCAGGTCGGCGGGGCCTTCCTCGAACACGTAGTCGTCGACGACGGGGCCCAGCGGCAGTCGGCGGCGCAGCTCGGCGACGCGTTCGCGATGGCGCATCAGCTCGATCTCGGCCTGCCGCAACTCCTCGCGGGCGCTGAGGCATTCGGTCGACTCCCCCGTGAGATTGGTTTGACGCATCGCTACCTCCCGGAGGATGACCGGCGCAGTCGTCGTCTGATGGCCCCCCGTCCGGCTCTCGTCACCATTGTCGGGGTGGGTCCGGGGGCGCGCGAGGCGGCGGCACGGCCAGGCCGGACGTCGACCGCGTGCGGCGCACCGTGTGCGTCACGCGTGACCCACCGTGCGCCGACCGCCCACGCCCGCTCCCGGCCGCGCCCCCGGCGCCCGCCACTAACGGGCGCCCGCCGCGGACGGGTGTGTCCTGCCTGTTCAGGCGGCGTCGGCTCGCGCCGCGGTGACCACCACCGCGGCGTACCGCAGGGTGAAGGCGCCGCCCATCGCGTCGATCGCGGCCCCCACGCCCGTCAGCAGTTCCTCCAGCGCGGCCGGCGGGACGCGGCCGACGTCGCCCCCGGTCCGCAGCTGGTCCAGCCACTCGTCCCGGGTGTAGGCGCGTTCCCAGTCGAATTGCCACCGCTCCGGCTCGCCGAACGCGCCCGCCTGCCGCATGCCCTCCGCCGCGCGGTCGAAGAGCGCCGCGTAGCCGTCGCGGGCGGACCCGTCCCAGGGGTTGCGCGGCGCGTCGGGCAGGGCCCGGCGGTAGACCTCGGAGAAGGCGTCCGCCGCCTCGGGCGAGGGCTGGAACACGTTCCAGAAGGCGGCCAGCCGGCCGCCGGGACGCAGCACCTCGGCCGCCTTGACCGCTCCCGCGAGCGGGTCGATCCAGTGCCAGGTCTGTCCGGCGACGACCGCGTCGAAGGACCGGCCGGCCGGGTCCCAGGACTCGAAGCTCGCCACCTCGGCCTCGATCCCGCCGCCGCGGGCGAAGCCCGCCATCCGCGCGTCGACGTCGACGCCCAGCACGCGGCAGCCGGCCGCGCGGAACTGCCGGGCCGCGATGCCGGTGCCGACGCCGACGTCGAGGACGTCCGGCCCGGGTGCGGCGGCGACGATCGCCTCCACCAGGGCGTCGGGGTAGCGGGGCCGCGCTCGGTCGTAGCGCTCGGGGTCCAGGCCGAACGACTCGGCGGGTCCACGGTGTCGATGAGGCTCACGCGCGGGCATCGGCGCGCGCTCCGGCGGTAAAGTGGGCATATGCCCACTCTGAGTGGGCACATGCCCACTCGTCAAGCGGGCTCGCCCGCGTGCCGGACAACGGGCTCGCCTGCGTGCCGGACAACGGGCTCTTCAACGGGCTCGTCAACGGCTCCTCACCGGCTCCTCGACGGACGGATCCGGCGAAGCGTCGACGGCGAGCCGTCAGAACAGGGAAGGATGCACGGCATGCCGACAGGGGTGGCTCTCCGCGACGTACACCAGCAGTTGTTCGACGCCGCCGAGCGCGTCCTGCTCCGGGACGGGCCGAGCGCCCTGACCAGCCGGGCGGTCACCACGGAGGCGGGCTGCGCCAAGGGGGTCCTGCACCGGCACTTCGCCGACTTCGACGCCTTCCTCGCCGAGCTCGTGCTGGACCGCGTCGCCCGGATCGACCAGCAGGCCGCCGCCCTCCGCGCGTCCGCCGGGACCGGCACCGTCGCCGGCAACCTCACCGGCGCGCTGACGGACCTGTTCGCGTCGGTCGCCGTGGCCATCGTCGGCCTCGTCACCTCCCGGGACGAGCTGCGTACCCGGCTGCGCCAGGCCCGGCCGGCCGGCGTTCCGGTCCTGGCCGAGGCCACGGCCATGATCGCCTCGTATCTGAGCGCCGAGCGCGAGCGGGGCCGCCTCACGCCCGACGCGGACGTCGACGCCCTCGCCCCCACGCTGATCGGAGCCGGGCACCTGCTGTTCGCCGACCGCAAGGGCACCCCGCCGGAGGCCGAAGCCGTCCAGCGGGTCGTGGTCACGGTCATCGCCCAAGCGGCGCCCGCCCCGAACCCGGTGCCGTCCGAGCCGGCACCCGGCGTGGACGGCGGGGCGGCCGATACCCGGCGTGGCTGATACTCCACGTCGGGTTTGCCTCCGAGGTGGGACTGTGCGAGCCTCGTCAACCGACTCTTCCGAAGGGGCTGTTCATGACGCTCGGCATGCTTCTCGGCGATACCTCCTCCCGCGCTTCGACGCGGGAGCGGTAGCCCCTGCCTGCCTCGCGAACGCCCGCGCGCACCACCGCGCCCGCGCGCGTTCCGGCGCCCACGCGTACGACGGTGCCCGCGCGTAGTCCCGCGCCCACGCGTACGACGGTGCCCGCGCGTAGTCCCGCGCCCACGCGATAGGACGCCTGCGTCCGAGTCGCGCTGGGCGCGGACGTCACGGCCCGTCAGCTCGCACGGTCGCCCCGGCCCGCCGGCTCACGCGGCCGGCCCCGCGCGGTCGGTCCCGTCGGCTGCCCCCGCACGGTCGCTCGCCCCGCACGGTCGCTGGCCGCGCACGGTCGCCCGGCCGCGCGCGGCGCCGTGGCCTGCCCGCTCCTCGTCGAAGTGCTCTTCGTGCCCCGCACATCCCTTCACGAGGAGTACCGACCATGTCCACGATCCACTGGGTCGAGGCCCACACCACCCACGCCGCCCGCTGGCACTCCGAGAGCGGCGCCCCGGCTCCCCGGCGGGTCGTCGTCGCCGACGACCGGACGCGGGCCGACACCGCCTACCGACTGGCCTGTGAGGGCACCGCGCTGCTGTGGCGCGGCGACTACCACGGCGGCCGACGGCTGTTGGAGGCGCTCGGCCGTCGCCTCGACCGGAAGCCGCCCCGGGTCGGCGGCGACCCGGCCGACTCCTTCCGGCTGCACCGCCGGGCCCGTGGCCACCGGGCCCGGGTGCTGGGTCGGGTCCTGCTCGTGCTGGAGGACGACCACGTGCTGGCACTGCGCCGGGCGCCCGACGTCCGCCGGGCGTGCGCGGAGGCGTACGGTCCGCCGCGCGGCGCCGTGGCCATCGCGTTCCGGGAGCTCCTCGGCGTGATCGGGGCGCACCACTGGCGCCTCAAGGGCGTCCCCGTCCCCGCCCTCGACGCGCGGATACATCCGCACTACGGGGTGTTCTCGCCGGTCAGGGGCGAGTACGTCGATCTGGTGGCGCGGGCCCCGCTGCCCTGGCCGACCGGGCGCGGCGCTGCCCGTACCGCGTTCGACCTGGGCACGGGGACCGGGGTGCTCGCCGCGGTGCTGGCCCGCCGGGGCGTCGATCGCGTCGTCGGCACCGACGTCAACGCGCGCGCAGTGGCCTGCGCCCGCGAGAACATCGACCGCCTGGGTCTGACCGGGCGTGTCGAGGCGACGGGGCCCGAGCTCTTCCCGGAGGGCCGCGCGGACCTCGTCGTGTGCAACCCGCCCTGGCTTCCCGCCCGACCGACCTCCGCGGTCGAGCAGGGCGTCTACGACCCGGACGGCCGCATGCTCCACTCCTTCCTGGCCGGGCTCGCCGACCGCCTCGAACCGGCCGGCGAGGGCTGGCTCGTCCTGTCGGACCTGGCCGAGCGCCTCGGGCTGAGGACGCGCGACGAACTGCTCGCGGCCGTCGCGGCGGCGGGCCTGCGGGTGGTCGGGCGCCACGACACCCGGCCGCGCCATCCCCGGGCGCGGGACGCCGCCGACCCGCTGCACGCCGCGCGCGCCGCGGAGGTCACCTCGCTGTGGCGCCTCTCCCCCGCCTGACCAAAGCGCCCGCTTACCCCTCCCGACGGCAGGACGAAACGATGAACTCCTACAAATCCTGATCACCGCTCTCCGTGGATCACCGCACCTGATCGACCGTCAACCCGCTGGCAGGGTGAGGGATACGGCTGATTCCTCGCACGGTCATCCACGCGGGGAGTTGTATCTTTGCGACAAAGGAGCGTGTGCGGTGAGCACTGAGTCCGACAACGTGCTGGTGACCGGCCTGGGGGCCACCACTCCGCTCGGCGGGGACGTCGCCTCGACCTGGTCGGCGATGGTGGAGGGTCGGTCCGGGATCGGCGCGATCGAGGAGGAGTGGGCGGCAAAGCTGCCGGTACGGATCGCGGGCCGGCTCGCGGTGGAGCCGACCGCGGTCCTGGACCGGGTGCTGGCCCGTCGCATGGATCGGTGCGAGCAGATAGCGCTCGTCGCCGCGCGGGAGGCGTGGGCGGACGCGGGCGCGCCGGACGTCGACCCCGAACGGCTGGCCGTGGTGATCGGCACCGGCACCGGGGGCGCCCTGACGCTGCTGGGCCAGGACGACATCCTGGAGACCTCCGGGGTGCGCAAGGTGTCTCCCCACACGGTCCCGATGCTGATGGCCAACGGCCCCGCGGCCTGGGTCAGCATCGACCTCGGGGCGCGTGGCGGCGCGCACACCCCGGTCAGCGCCTGCGCCTCCGGGGCCGAGGCGATCGCGACGGGGCTGGATCTGATCCGCCTGGGCCGGGCCGACGTGGTCGTGGCGGGCGGCACCGAAGCCTGTATCCACCCGCTGCCGTTGGCGGGGTTCGCGCAGGCCAAGGCGCACTCGACGCGCAATGACGCGCCCGACCGGGCGTCCCGCCCCTTCGACGCCGAGCGCGACGGGTTCGTCATCGGCGAGGGCGCGGCCGTGGTCGTCCTGGAGCGGGCGGGTTTCGCGGCCGCCCGCGCGGCCCGCGCCCATGCGACGCTGGCCGGCGCCGGCGTCACCTCGGACGCCCACCACATCACCGCCGCGCACCCCGAGGGGCAGGTCCGCGCGATGCGACTCGCCCTGTCCTCGGCGGGGTTGCCCCCGCGGGCGATCGAGCATGTACACGCCCATGCGACGTCCACGCCCCTGGGCGATCTCACCGAGGCCCGGTCGGTCGCGGAGGCCGTCGGCACGCACCCGGTCGTCACCGCGACCAAGTCGATGACCGGTCATCTCTTCGGGGCGGCGGGAGCGATCGGCGCGATCGCCGCGCTGCTCGCGGTCCGCGACGGCGTCGTCCCCGCGACCCGGAACCTCGACTCCCTCGACCCGCGGGTGGAGTTGGACGTCGTCGCCGGCGGGCCCCGGCGCGGCCGGATCGCGGCGGCGCTGGCGAACTCCTTCGGCTTCGGGGGCCACAATGCCTCGCTGGTGTTCACCCCCGCTCCCTGATCTGGAGGTCCCGTGCACTCCTTCGCGCACACCGTCGACCTGGGTGGTACCGACACCCCGGGGGGCGCCGAACCGGGCGACACGCTCACCATCCCGCGGCTGGGCTTCGGCGCGATGCACCTGCCGGGGCACTGGGACGGGCCCCCGGTCGACCATGCCACGTCGGTGGCGGTCGCGCGCCGCGCGGTCGAGCTGGGCGCGCTCCACATCGACACCGCGGCCTTCTACTTCTGCCGTGCCGAGCGCGCCAACCTCATCCTGCGCGAGGCGCTCCACCCGTATCGCGCGGACGTCACCATCGCCACCAAGGTCGGCCCGCTGCGCACCCCGACCGGCGAGATGTACGCGGAGGCGGCGCCCGAGCAGCTGCGCCCGGAGGTGGAGCGGAACCTGCGCGAGCTCGGGGTGGACGTGCTCGACCTGGTGTACCTGCGGGTGGGGCGCCTCGCGGCGCGGGGCGGCGCCCCGGTCGGGGACCGCTTCGCCGCGCTCGCGCGGCTGCGCGAGGAGGGGCTGATACGGCACCTGGGCGTCAGCAACGTCACGTACGAGCAGTTCGCCGAGGCGCGTGCGATCGCGCCGGTCGCGGCGGTGCAGAACCGTTTCGGGGTGCTCGACCAGGAGGACGCCCCGCTGGTCGACGCGTGCGCGGACGCCGGGATCGCGTACATGCCCTTCTTCGCGCTCGGCGGCGGCCGCACCCCGCTCGCCGGGGCCGCGCTGCGCCGGGTCGCCGCCCGGCACGGCGCCACGGAGCACCAGGCGGCCATCGCCTGGGGGTTGGCGCGCTCGCCCTCGATCGTGCAGATCCCGGGCACGAGCTCGCCGACCCACGTCGAGGAGAACATGGCGGCCGGGTCCCTCGTCCTCGACGCGGGCGACATGGAGTCGCTCGGCCGGCGGTGAGGGCCGGGGCCGGTCCCGGATCCGCTCCGGTGCCTGCCGCGGTACGGCTGCGGGTACGGCTGCGTACGGGCTACGGGTGCGGCGGGAAGGAGAGGTTCATCCAGTACCCCGGGTCTTCGAGCGGCTGGAAGCCCACCTTCGCGTAGACGCCGTGCGCGTCATCCGTGGCGAGCAGCATCCGGCGCAGCCCCAGCGGCGCCAGATGGTCGCGGACGGCGGTGGCCAGGGCGGTGGCCAGCCCCTTGCCGCGCGCGTCGGGGTCGACGTACACGTCGCAGAGCCAGGCGAAGGTGGTGTGGTCGGTGACGACCCGGGCGTAGCCGACCTGGGCGCCGGAGGTCGCCTCGTACGCGCCGAAGTTGAGGGAGCCGTCGATCGCGCGGTCCTGTGTCTCGCGGGAGCGGCCCAGGGCCCAGGGCGCCCCGGTGGACAGCCAGTGGTGGATGCGGGCCCGATCGAGACGGGCGGGGTCGGTGGAGAGCTCGTATCCGTCGATCATGGCCCGTTCCTATCAGTCGCCCCACGCCGGCCGCGACGTGATATCGCCGACCCGCCGCCGCACCGGCCGTGACGCGATATCGCCGACCCGCCGCCGCGCCGGCCTCGGCGTCGGCGGACCGGAAACGACCTGTCCGCCAGGGTGGTTGGCCCTGCGTCGCGGCCGCTCGGGGACGACCGGGGGCGCGGCGACGCCCGGCTCAGTCGTCCCAGGCCGTGCGCAACCTGCGGACGCCCTCGACGAGTTCGGGCGGGCCGGCGGCCGAGGCGAAGCTGAGTCGCAGGTGGGGGGCGGGTGGTTCGGCGGGGAAGTACGGCCGGCCGGGGGCGACCGCGACGCCCGCGCGGAGCGCGGTGGCGGTCAGCGCGGACTCGTCGGTGCCGTCCGGCAGCCGCAGCCACACGTGGTAGCCGCCCGCGGGGGCGTGGCGCACCTCGGCCGGCTCCGGCAGCTCCCGCCGCACCGCGGTGAGCAGCGTCTCCCTACGGGTGCGCAGTTCTGCGGCGATGGTGCGCAGATGCCGGGCCCACGCGGGCGAGCCGACGAGTTCGAGGGCGGCCTCCTGGAGCGGCCGGGAGACGAAGAACTGGTCGACGACCTGGATCGCGCGCAGCCGCTGCAGGACGGGGCCGCGGGCGGCGAGCGCGCCCACCCGCAGGCTGGGGGAGGCGGCCTTGGTGAGCGAGCAGACGTGGATCACCACGCCGTCGGGGTCGTCGGCGGCGAGGGTGGCGGGCAGCGGTCCCGCGTCCTCGTGCACCAGGCGGCGGGCGAAGTCGTCCTCGATGACGAAGGCCCCGGCCTCCCGGGCCACCCGCAGCACCTCGCCGCGCCGCTCGGTGGAGAGCACCGCGCCGTGCGGGTTGGCGAAGAGCGGCTGGCACACGAAGACGCGCGAGCCGCTGGCCCGGAACGCCTGGGCGAGCAGGTCGGTGCGTACGCCGTTGGTGTCGGCCGGCACCGGCACCGGGCGCAGCCCGGCGGCGCGGGCGGCGGCGAGCAGGCCGGGGTAGGTGGGCGACTCCACGAGGATGGGCGCGCCGGGCGGAGCGAGCGCCCGCAGGGCCGCGGTCAGCGCGTTCTGCCCACCTGAGGTGATCAGCACATCGGAGGGGGCGACGGTGCCCGCCGGCCCGCCGATCTCCCGTGCGAACCAGGCGCGCAGCTCGCCGAGCCCCTCGACGGGTGGGCGCCCCCAGGCGCCGGGCCGGCGGCCGGCCCGGGCGAGCGCGGCGGCCAGCGCGCGCTCCGGCTGGAGGGAGGGGTGCAGGTAGCCGCCGTTGAGCTCGATGACGCCGGGCGGCGGGGCGGCGAGGGTGGCCAGCACCGCGGAGGCGTCGACCGAGCGCGGCACCGGTTCGTCCGCCGTCTCGGCGCTCAGTGCCACCTCCTGCCAGGAGGTGTCCCCGGTGGGACGGTTCCCGGTCGGCGGTGCCGCCCGGAAGGAACCGGCTCCGGGCCGGGTGACGATCAGCCCCTCGGCCGCGAGGGCGCCCAGCGCGCGGGTGACCGTCACCGGGCTCACTCGGAAGCGCTCGACGAGGGCCCGACTCGATGGCAGTTTCTCACCGGGAGAGTAACGGTTCAGCTCTCCCCTCAGGAGACCAGCCAGCTCGGCCACGCTGCTACGCTCATGCATGAGACCAGAAGATAGCGCTACTCGCCGCATGACGATAACGGTGCGGCGCCAGGGCGGCCCGGTGACCGAAGCGTCCGCGGCCTCGGCCCCGGCCCTCCTCCCGCGCGAGACCGCCGCCCCGTCGACGCCCACCCCGGACGGGGCGCCCCGGCCCGGCACCGGCGCCGGATCCGACACCGCGGCACCCGGCGCTCGGCAGGGCGACCGCGGCGGGGCTCCGCGCGACGCCCGCAGCGCCGGCACCCTCGGCACCTGGCTCGCGGCGCTCGGGGTGGCCGTCTTCTCGCTCACCTTCCCCGCCACCGCCTGGGCCCTGGAGGGCCTGGGCCCGTGGTCCGTCACCGCCGCCCGGATGACGCTGGCGGGGCTGATAGCGGCCGGCGCGCTGCTCGCGCTGCGGGTGCCGCTGCCGGCCCGCCGCCACTGGCCCGGGCTGCTCGCCGTCGTGGGCGGGGTCGTCGTGGGCTTCCCGCTGTTGACCACCCTGGCGCTGCAGACCTCCAGCACCTCCCACGCCGCGGTGGTCGTGGGCCTGCTGCCGCTCACCACGGCCGCGTTCTCGGCCGTGCGCACCGGGGCCCGCCCCTCGCGGGCCTTCTGGCTGGCGGCCCTGGCGGGCGCGGTGGTGGTCGCGGCCTTCGCCGTGCAGCAGAGCGGCGGCCGGCCGACGACGGGCGATCTCTACCTCTTCGGGGCCCTGCTGACCTGCGCGGTCGGCTACTCCGAAGGCGGCCGGCTGGCCCGGCACATGCCGGGCTGGCAGGTGATCGGCTGGGCGCTGGTCTGCTGTCTGCCGCTGTCCGCCACGGGCGCGGCGCTGGCGTTGGCGCACGAGCCGGTGGAGCTGACGGCGCGGTCGGTCACCGGGCTGCTGTGGGTGGCGACGGCTTCGCAGTTCCTCGGCATGGTCGCCTGGTACCGCGGGATGGCGGCGATCGGGGTGGCCCGGGCCAGCCAGCTCCAACTCGCCCAGCCGCTGCTGACACTCGTGTGGTCGGTCCTCCTTCTGGGCGAACACCTCACTCCGGCGGCCCCCCTGGCCGCGGTCGCCGTACTCGTGTGCATCGGCGTGACCCAACGGGCGCGAGTAACCTGAGAAGCGAGCTGATCGCGCCGTCGAGGGGGACCCGGACAAGACCACGGGCTGTAAACTTACGGCCACGGACCGCAGTCCCCTCCGGGGAATCCGGACAGGAGGTCAAGGCGATGCATGCGAGCAAGGGCGACCGACTGGTGGTGCACGGCAGGGTGGTCGGCAAGCACGACCACGTCGTCGAGATCGTCGAGGTGCTCGGCCAGGACGGGAATCCCCCGTACCGCGTCCGTGCGGAGAACGGCCACGAGACGATCATGTCTCCGGGGCCGGACAGCGTGGTGGACCACCGGAAGTCTTCGGACCGCATCTGATCGTTCCGGCGGGGCCGAGGCCCCGCCGTTACGCTCCGTCAGGCCGCGCCGATCACGCGGCCGCCTTGTCACGCGGCGGCCGCACCCGGTCCGGGTAGTGGTCCTCGACCACGCGCGCCATCGCCCCGATCCGGTCCTCGACCACCTCCTTGGCGGAGAAGAAGACGTTCCCGAGCACCTCGGGGAAGTCGCGGTCGAAGGTGAGATGGCGGGACAGCTCGGCGGGATCCTGCCAGGGAGCCGGCTGCCCGGCGGCGCCGGCCTTGTAGAGGGCCTCGCCGATGTAGAGGTGCACGTCGGTGTCCCGGACGACCTCGGACCACCAGGGCACCAACGTGGCGTAGTCGGCCGCCTCGAAGCCGAGGTGCCAGTAGACCTGCGGGACGATGTAGTCGATCCACTCCTCGAACACCCACTTCCGGGTGTCGGCGTAGAGGTCGTCATAGGTCTGCACACCGGCACGGGTGTCGGATCCGCGCGGGTCGGTCGCCCTGTTGCGCCATACGGCGAACGGGCTGATGCCGAACCGCACCTCCTCCTTGAGCTTCTTGATCCGCTCCGCCATCTCCCGCACCAGCCGGTCGGTGTTGTCGCGCCGCCACGCCGCCCGGTCGGGGAAGTCGCCGCCGTAGCGCTCGTACGCCGCGTCGTCGTCGAAGCGCTGGCCCGCCACCGGGTACGGGTAGAAGTAGTCGTCCCAGTGCACGGCGTCGATGTCATACCGTGCCACCGCGTCCAGCATCGCGTCCTGGACGAAGCGCCGGACCCGCGGCAGCCCGGGGTTGTAGTAGAGCTTCCCGCCGTACGGGACCACCCAGTCGGGGTGCGCGCGGGCGGGGTGCCGCGGGGAGAGCCGCGCCGGGTCGGCGTGGTTGGCGATCCGGTACGGGTTGAACCAGGCGTGCAGTTCCAGGTCGCGCCGGTGCGCCTCGCGGACCGCGGTGCCCAGCGGGTCCCAGCCCGGGTCCTTGCCCTGCACCCCGGTCAGATACTCCGCCCAGGGCTCGTACGACGACGGCCAGAGCGCGTCCGCGGTCGGTCTGACCTGGAACACCACCGCGTTCAGACGCCGTTCCGCCGCCGCGTCGAGGAACGCCAGCAGTTCCTCGCGCTGCCGCGCGGCGGGCAGGCCGGGTCGGGAGGGCCAGTCGCGGTTGGCGACGGTGGCCAGCCACATCCCGCGGAACCGCCGCTCGGCCCGGCACCGCCCCGCCCCCGCGTCGTGGGCCGCCGGCCGCGGGTCCCGCGCCGCCTCCTCCGCCCGCCCGCACGCCGCCGCCCGCGCCGGCACGGCGGCGGCGGCCACCGCGCCGGCCGCCGCCGCGGTCAGGCCCCGACGAGTGATCTGTCCCATGATCGCTCCCTGATCGTGCGTCGCGTCCATCGCTCGCGCGTCATGTGGTGCCACGGTCCCTGTGCGTCTCGCCGATGATGCGGCGCGCGCCGGCGTGCGGCAATCCTCCATACGGGTCCCGGGCCCCCGGACGGCCCCCCGACCACTACGACGGAGTAACGTCTGCCCCGAGGCGGGCGCCGGAATCGTACGGGGGCCCCGCCGGCCCGTAGATCAGCGAAAGGCACGATGTGACGGACACTGTGGCAGACGTGGCGCGCGTTGGCGTGGTGGGCTGCGGCCAGATGGGCGCGGGCATCGCCGAGGTGTGTGCCCGCTCCGGCCTGGACGTCAAGGTCGCCGAGACCACCGGCGAAGCACTGGAGCTGGGGCGCACCCGCCTGACCAACTCCCTGGGCAAGGCCGCCGAACGCGGCAAGATCACTCCGGAGGAGCGGGACTCCGCGCTCGACCGGCTCACCTTCACCACCGACCTCGGCGAGTTCGCCGACCGCGATCTGGTCATCGAGGCCGTGGTGGAGAACGAGCAGGTCAAGACGGAGATCTTCCAGATCCTGGACCAGGTGGTGACCCGCCCGGACGCCATCCTGGCCTCGAACACCTCCTCGGTGCCGCTGGTCAAGCTGGCGGTCGCCACCTCCCGGCCCGACCAGGTCATCGGCGTCCACTTCTTCAACCCGGCCCCGGTGCAGAAGCTCGTCGAGCTGATCCCGGCGCTGACCACCAGCGAGGAGACCATCAAGCGCTCCGAGGCGCTGGTACAGGACCTGCTGGGCAAGCACCCGATCCGCGCCCAGGACCGCTCCGGCTTCGTGGTCAACGCGCTGCTCATCCCCTATCTGCTCTCCGCGATCCGGATGTTCGAGTCCGGCATCGCCAGCCGCGAGGACATCGACAACGGCATGGAGATGGGCTGCGCCCACCCCATGGGCCCGCTCAAGCTCGCGGACCTCATCGGCCTGGACACCGTGGCGGCCATCGCCGACTCGATGTACATGGAATTCAAGGAGCCCCTGTACGCCGCTCCCCCGCTGCTCCAGCGCATGGTCGACGCGGGCCGGCTGGGCCGCAAGTCGGGCTCCGGCTTCTACCCGTACGGCTGATCCCCGCCCGCGGGTCGGTGCCGACGCCCTGACGCCCTGATGCGCTCGCGGCGCCGCCGCGCCGCCCGCCTCCGCACCGAGGCCACCGACGCGGCCCTGTCGCCCCCCTCGCCGCACGCTCGGCGAGGGGGGCGTCGGCGTCCCGGAGCGGGCGCGACAGCGCTTACCGATGTCGTCCGGTTCCTGGTCCCTCCGCTGATGTGCGCGGGGGCGCAACGGCTTTCACACCGGAGTTCGCACGGGGTGTGCGGGACCGACCCGCACTCGCCCCCCGCACACGCTCCCGTCGGCCGCCGGATCGCGGTTGACTCGGACCGTTGGAGCACACACGGAACCACCACCGGAAGCCCACGGAACCGCCGTGGACGACACACGGAAACCACCGTGAAAGGGGATTCAGACCGTGACCACCGAGCCCGAGCAGACCGTGGCCGCCGCGGAGCTCGCGGAACTCCGCCGGAGCGTCGACGTGACCCACGCCCGCGTCGAGGGACAGCTCGCCCTCCTCGCCCATCGGGGCGACGAGGCCGCCGCCGATCTGGCCCAACTCACCGCGCGGGTACGCGTGCTGGAGCACAGCCGCTGGCCGCTGCCGTCCATCGCCGCGCTGACCGGGGTGTGCGCGCTCCTCCTCGCGCTGTGGCAGGCGGCCGGCCGCTGAGACGGCGACCGGCCGCCGGGGCGCCGGCGCCGGCTCAGCCGAGCCGGAGGTGGTACAGGAGCATCAGGGCGGCCGCCATGTTGGCGGCCGGGACCTCACCGCGCGCGATCATGTCGGGTACGGCCCTGAGCGGCACCCACTGGCGACGGTCGGACTCGAACTCGTCCTCCGGAGGCCCCACATAGGTCGCCTCCTGCGCCCAGTAGATGTGGTGCCGGGCGTCGGTGAGCCCGTTGGAGGGCTCCACGGAGAGCAGATGCCGCAGCGGGCCGGGGCGCCAGCCCGTCTCCTCCTCCATCTCGCGGGCCGCCGCGACGGCGATGTCCTCGCCGTCCTCGACCACGCCCGCGGGCAGCTCCCAGCCCCAGTTGTCGGTGATGAACCGGTGCCGCCACAGCAGCAGCACCTCATCGGCGTCGTTGACCGCCGTGGCCACGGCGACCGGACGCAGCCGGATCAGGAAATGATCGAGATGACGGCCGTCGGGGAGTTCGACGTCGGCGAGGTTCACCCGGAACCATCGGTTCTCGTACACGGTCTCTTCCCCGAGATTCTTCCAAAGCACTGTCAGCCACCTTCCGCCGGGTAGATGGCAGCATGCCGACGGGGAGGGCCGACCGTGCTCAGAGGGGCACGCGCAACGCCCCGTCGATCAGCTCCGCGGCCTCGGAGGTCGCCGCGCAACCGCTCTCCGCCAGGTGCTCGCGCACCGCACGGAGTCGGTCGCGTAATCGCTGCGACTCCATCCCGCGGGCCCGCTCGGTCATTTCCACCGCCGTGGCCACCGCCTGGTCCGCGTCACCTTGGCGCAGCTCGATATGGGTGAGCATGGCCAGCCGGTGCACCCGGCCCCGGTCGTGGGCGGGGGTGCCGACGGCCGCGGTGGCGTGCTCGCGCGCCGCGCCCAGCTCGCCCAGGCTCAGCAGCGCCTCCGCCACCTGCACGTTCACCAGGCCGGGCTGGACATAGCCGGTCTCGTCGGGCTCCTGTCCACGCCGGATGTGCTCGGCGGCGGTCTCGGCCCGCCGGATGCAGGAGAGCGCCCCCGTGCCGTCGCCCAACCGCGCGTACGCCTTGGCCTGCATCGCGTACAGGTCGGCGGCGAGCGCGGGGGTGAGGTGCGGGCCGGCGGCCCGCAGCGCGGACTCGGCGAACGCCACCGCCTGCCGATACTCCTTCATGAACAGCGACTGGTTGACGAGCAGCGCGATCACATACGCGCCCAGACCGCGGTCCCCGCTGGCCTTGGCCAGCCGCAGGGCCTGGTGGAAGTAGCGCTGGGCGAGGCCGTGCGCGTCCGAGTCGTAGGCACAGATGCCGGCGACGGCCACCAGGCCGCCGGTCGCCCGGTGCAGCTGACGCCCCGTCTGGTCGGGGTAACTGCCGCGCAGCAACGGCGCGGCCTCGGAGTTGAGGAATCCGACGACGCGGACGCGGGTCGCGACGCCGCCGGCCTTGCGGTACAGCTGCTCGTAATGGGCGCGCGCGGCGCGCAGCATCTCGATGTCGGCCATGCTCACCCGGGTCAGCCCGGACCGGGAGACGTCCGAGTCCTCCGGGGGGTTCTCCCACTCCCAGACCGGGATCACCGCCGAGGTGCCGGTGACGGCGGGGGCGCTCAGCACATGGGGCCGCTGCTGCTCGTCGGATCGCCACAGCGCGGTGGCCCGCTCCACGAAGCCGGACAGCGGGGTGCTGGGGGTGCGCGGGCTGCCGGGCGTGCCGAGCCCGATGTCGTCCAGGGTGAGCGCGCGGCGCAGCCGCTCCCCCAGCACCTCGCAGATCAGGTCCGGCACCTGCCCGCGGGGCCGTTGGCCCTTCAGCCAGCGCGCCACCGCGGTGTGCTCGTAACGCAGCGTCAGTCCGCGTGCTCGGCCCGTCTCGTTGATGTGCGCGGCCAGCCCCGCGTGCGAGATGCCGGCCTCGTCGAGTAAGGAGTCGAGGAGTGTGTTGGGCTCCATCCCATGCCCTCCCGATGCGCTGGGTGCGTTTTCAGCCTAGTGGAGGGCGTTTCGCACGGGGTGTGAAAGCCGGGGTGCCTCTTCGGGTGCCGGGCCGGTCACCCCGGTCGTGACCGGCGCCGTGTCACCAGGGGCGGGTGGAGCCGGCGGGCCCGGCGCAGCCGGCCGGTTGGGCGGGCAGCCGCTCCCGGTCGTTGCGCAGCGCCAACAGGGCGACGTCGTCGGCCAGCCGCCCTCCGCTGTGCTCGACCACCTTGGCCTGCATCGACGCGACGACCGTCGCGGGGGCGGCGGTGGCGGTGCGGGCCACGTCGACCAGCGAGCGGTCCAGCGGGAAGAAGTTCCCCTGCGCGTCCCGTGCGTCCTCGGCGCCGTCGGTGTGCAGCACCAGCACGTCGCCGGGGAGCAGCCGGGTGCAGTGCACGGCCGACAGCTCGGCGGGCAGCGGGAACAGGCCGAGCGGCGGCATCGCCTCCGCGGGGTCGAGCTGTCGGGCCCGCGGCTCGCCGGTGAGCTCGTAGAACAGCTGATGCGGCCAGGGGTGGCCGCAGTTGAGGGCGGTGACCTCGCCGTCGGGGCGCACCTCCAGGAGGAGCACGGTCACGAAGTCCTCACCGAGCGGGCTCGCGGGCTCCCCGCAGCAGCAGGCGGAGCGGGCGTCCCAGCCGCAGGGGTGGCCCGCGGTCTCCGCGCCGGCGGCCCCGTCCGGGCGCCCGGGGTCCACGACGCGGCCCGGGTCGACCGGGGCTCCGGGCCCCGCGGCACACGTCGCCTCGGCCGCCGGATGCTCGGGGCAGGCCCGCTCCCCCAGGTGCCGGTGGTGCGCCCGCTCGAGCCGGCGCAGCACATCGGTCAGGTCCGGCTCGTCGTGCGCGGCCTCGCGGAAGCTGCCGAGGACGGCGGCGACGGTGCCGAGCGCGGCGAGTCCGTGGCCGCGCACATCGCCGATGACCACTCGTACGCCGTGGGCGGTGGCCAGCGCCTCGTAGAGATCGCCGCCGAGCGCGGAGCCGCTGGTGGCGGAGAGGTGGCCGCCGGCGACCGCGATGCCGTCCAGGCGGGTGGGCAGCGGTCGCAGCACCACGTCCTGGGTGGCGGCCGCGACCTCCCTGGCCTGCTCCAGCTCGCGGACCAGGCGCAGCCGGCGGCCGGAGGTCAGATAGCTGGCGCCGACCACGGCGACGATCGCACAGCAGGTGCCGGCCCGCGCCTCGAAGTCCTCGCCCTGGTCGGCCGGCTGGGCCTCGCCGATGGGCACGAGCGCGAACAGGGCGCTCACCCCGCCCATCACCACGCAGAGCCGACGACCGCTGCCGGCGCACGCGATGGCCGGAGCGGCGGCGAGCAGCTGCACCAGCTGCGTGTCGAGGGGACTGAGCGTCTCCCAGAGCACGACGGCGAGCACCCACAGGGCGGGCAGCACCAGGACGAGCTGGCGGACGCACCACCCGGCGCCGGCACGCAGGCAGCACAAACCCCTGGTCCCGATCATGCAGTCGGCCCCCCTAGCAACCGATGAGGCGGTTGGCCGGCCCTGGTGTCGACGCATGCGGTGGGCCTTGGCGATCGGCACGATTCTCGCGACCTTCCGCCCCGAATTGACCACTCTCCGTATGATTCTCACCCGATCGGGTGACTTCCCTACGGGGGCGGCGACGGCGTGCGTGGACGAACCCGAAAGGGCGCGTTCCGCGACGCCCCCGGCCAGGCGCTCCCACCGCCCCGACGCCTCCGCCCCTCGCCCCGGCGCACCCCGCCCACGCTCGAGCCGGGGCACGCCCCGGCGCCGCCCTGGGTGGATGTCGCCGCGGACGCGCGAAGGCGCACCCCGGAGTGGGGTGCGCCTTCGTGGGTGGTGCGGGAGCCGGCCGCGGGTCAGGCACCGCGGAGGACGGCTCCGGTGCGCTCGACGGCGGTGGCCACGGCGGCGTCGCGGGCCGCGGACGCCTCCTCGGCGGTCAGCGTCCGGTCGGCGGCGCGGAAGCGCAGCGCGTACGCGAGCGACTTCTTGCCCTCGCCGAGCTGCTCACCGGTGAACACGTCGAACAGCCGCAGCGATTCGAGCAGCTCGCCGGCGCCCGCGCGGAGCGCGGCCTCCACGTCGGCGGCCGCGACCGAGGCGTCGACGACCAGCGCGACGTCCTGGGTGGCCACCGGGAAGGTGGACACGCGCGGGGCCTGGACGGTGCCCGTCCCGGCCTGCTCCAGGCGGTCCAGCTCGATCTCCATCGCGCAGGTGCGCTCCGGCAGGCCGAGCGCCTTGGTGACGCGCGGGTGGAGCTCGCCGGCGTTGCCGACCAGGATCTCCTCGCCGTCGACGACGGCGAGCAGCGCGGCGCACCGGCCCGGGTGCCACGGCGCCTGCTGGTCCTGGCGGACGATCAGCTCCACACCCGCCTCACGGGCCACGGTGCGGCCCGCCTCGACGGCGTCCGCCCAGCCGGCGGCACGGCCCTCGCTCCACCAGCCGGCCTGCTCACGGGAGCCGGTGAGCACCACGGCGACGCGGCGCGGCTGCTGCGGCAGCGCGGCGTCGAGCGTGGCGATCTCCTCGTCCGTGGGACGGCGGTCGACCGGGAGCGTGGTGGCGACGGGCTCGTCACCGGTGGTGCGGAAGACCAGGCCGGTCTCGAAGAGCGCCAGGTCGTGCTCGCCGCGGCCGATGTTGCGGCGCAGCGCGCCGAGCAGCCCCGGGAGCAGGGTGGTGCGCAGCGCCGGCTCGGTGTCGGAGAGCGGGTTGACCAGGCGCACCAGGTTGCGGCGCGGGTCGTCCGCCTCCAGGCCCAGCTGGTCGAGCGCCTCCTCCCCGATGAACGGGTAGTTGAGCGCCTCGGTGTAGCCGGCGCCGGCCAGCGCCCGGCCGACCCGGCGGTGCAGCCGCTGCCGCGCGGTGAGGCCGCGGCCGGCGGGCGGCCGCGGGAGGGTGGCGGGCAGGTTCTCGTAGCCCTCCAGCCGGATGACCTCTTCGGCGAGGTCGTTGGGGTCCCGCAGGTCGGGGCGCCAGCTGGGCACCGTGACGGTCAGGTCGTCGGCGCCGTAGACGTCGCAGCCGACCTGCTGCAGGCGGCGCACCACGGTCTCGCGGCCGTAGACGACGCCGGCCACGCGGTCCGGGTGGTCGGCGCGGATGGTGATGGTGCGCGGTCCGCGCGGGGAGACGACCTCGGTGACGCCGGCCTCGGCGGTGCCGCCGGCGAGCAGCACCAGCAGGTCCACGGTGCGCTGCGCGGCCGCCGAGGCGGCCTCGGGGTCCACGCCGCGCTCGAAGCGCCGCGACGCCTCGGAGGAGAGCTTGTGGCGGCGGGCGGTGCGGGCGATGGAGACCGGCTCGAAGTGCGCGGCCTCGATGACCACGTCGGTGGTGCCGGTGACGGTGCCGGTGGCGTCGTCGAAGACGGCGTCGGCGACCTCGCTGTTGGCCCCGCCCATCACGCCGGCCAGGCCGATCGGCCCGTTGTCGTCGGTGATGACGAGGTCCTCGGCGTCCAGGATCCGCTGGCTGCCGTCGAGGGTGGTGAGCTTCTCACCGGGCTCGGCGCGGCGCACCCCGATCGACCCGGCGAGGCGGGACCGGTCGTAGGCGTGCAGCGGCTGGCCCAGCTCGAGCATCACGTAGTTGGTGACGTCGACCGCCAGCGAGATCGGGCGCATCCCGGCCTTCTGGAGCCGGCGCTGGAGCCAGATCGGGGAGCGCGCCTCCGGGTCGAGCCCGGTGACGGTGCGCGCGGTGAAGCGGTCGCAGCCGATCGGGTCGGCGACCTTGACGTGGTAGCCGTAGGAGTTCGGGGCGGGCACGTCCAGCAGCGCCGGGTCGCGCAGCGGCAGCCCGTAGGCGGTGGCCGCCTCGCGGGCGATGCCGCGCAGCGACAGGCAGTAGCCGCGGTCCGGGGTGACGGCGATGTCGAGCACCTCGTCGACGATCTCCAGCAGCTCGATGGCGTCGGTGCCGGGCTCGTACTCCGGCGGCAGCACGATGATGCCGTCGTGGTCGTCCGACATGCCCAGCTCGCTGGCCGAGCAGATCATGCCCTCGGAGACCTTGCCGTAGGTCTTACGGGAGGCGATCTTGAAGTCGCCGGGCAGCACCGCGCCGGGCAGCACGACGACGACCTTGTCGCCGACCGCGAAGTTCCGGGCGCCGCAGACGATGTTCTGCGGCTCGCCGGTGCCGTTGGCCATGCCGACGTCCACCTGGCAGTAGCGGATGGGCTTCTTGAAGCCCTCCAGCTCCTCGATGGCCAGGACCCGACCGACGACCAGAGGGCCTTCGAGGCCCGTGCCGAGCTGCTCGACGGTCTCGACCTCGAGGCCGGTGGCGATGAGCTTGGCCTGCACGTCGCGGCCGGTCTCGCCGGCCGGCAGATCGACGTACTCCCGCAGCCAAGAAAGCGGGACCCGCATCAGATCTCCATCCCGAAGGGCCGGGTGAAGCGCACGTCACCCTCGACCATGTCTCGCATGTCTTCCACGTTGTGGCGGAACATCAGCATCCGCTCGATCCCGAAGCCGAAGGCGAACCCGCTGTACTTCTCCGGGTCGATGCCGCAGGCGATCAGCACCCGCGGGTTGACCATGCCGCAGCCGCCCAGCTCGATCCAGCCCTCGCTGCCACAGGTCCGGCAGGGGCGGTCGGGGTTGCCCACCGACTCGCCACGGCAGACGTAGCACTCCATGTCCATCTCGGCGGACGGCTCGGTGAACGGGAAGAAGTTGGGGCGCAGCCGGGTGCTCATGCCCTCCCCGAACAGCGCCTGCACCATGTGGTCCAGGGTGCCCTTGAGGTCCGCCATGGTCAGGCCCTCGTCGATGGCGAGCAGCTCGACCTGGTGGAAGACCGGGGTGTGGGTGGCGTCCAGCTCATCGGTGCGGAACGTGCGGCCCGGGCAGATCACGTAGATCGGCGGCTCGCGGTCCAGCATCGAGCGGACCTGCACCGGCGAGGTGTGGGTGCGCAGCACGACACCGGAGTCGGTCCCCTTGGGGCCCTTCACGAAGAAGGTGTCCTGCATCTCGCGGGCCGGGTGGTCCGGAGGGAAGTTGAGCGCGTCGAAGTTGAACCACTCCGCCTCGACCTCGGGGCCCTCGGCGACCTCGTAGCCCATGGCCACGAAGACGTCCTCGATGCGCTCGGAGAACGTGGTGATCGGGTGCCGGGCGCCGGCGGGCACGCGGTCGTACGGCAGCGTGACGTCCACCGCCTCCTCGACCAGCACGCGCGCGTCGCGCTCCGCCTCCAGCTCCTCCTGGCGGACCTTGAGCGCCTGGTTGACCTGGCCGCGCGCCTGGCCGACGCGCTTGCCCGCGTCCGCCTTGGCGTGCGGCGGCAGGGCGCCGATCTCGCGGTTGGCGAGCGCCAGCGGCGAGCGGTCACCGGTGTGCGCCACCTTGACCTCGCGCAGCGCCGCCAGGTCACCGGCGGCGGCGATGGCGGCGAGCGCCTCGTCCCGCATGCGGGCGATCTCTTCCGGTTTCAGTGCCTCGACCTCGACCGGGTCGTACGACTTATTGGGTGCCGACATCTCTTCCCGTGCTTCCGTTCGGCTGGCTTTGGGGGTCCCCGCAGAGGACAAGGACGCAAAGGTGCCAAAGGCCGAGTCTACGGGGCGTACGAGGGTGAAGAGCCCGCGGGCCGCTCAGGCCATGAAGGCCGGCGCGCCCACGGGCAGCGTAAATCGGAACTCGGCGCCGCCGCCGCGGGCCCGGCCGACGGTGATCGTCCCGCCGTGCGCCTCGACGATTCCCTTGACGATGTACAGGCCCAGGCCGGTGCCGCCGCGCTTGCTGCCCCGCCAGAAGCGGGTGAAGACACGGCCCATCGACTCGTCGGGGATGCCGGGGCCCTCGTCGCTCACGGTGACGGCCGTCCCTTCCACATGTCCCGACGATCCGGGGGGGCTCCCCCGGAAGGGTCCCGCGGCCGGCGCGGGAGCCACCTCAATGGTGACGGTTCCCTCGCCGTGGCGCACCGCGTTTTCCAGCAGGTTGCTCAGCACCTGGTCGACCTTGTCCGGGTCGGCCCACAGCTTCGGCAGCGGCTCCCGCACCAGGATGGGGAACCGCTCGGGGCGGTGACCCGCCGTGGTGTACGCCTGGACGTGGCGCCGTACGGCGGCGACCAGGTCGACCGGCTGCCGGCGCACCTCCAGCCGTCCGGAGTCGATCCGGGAGATGTCCAGCAGCTCGGCTATCAGCCGGGTGACGCGGTTGGCGTCGGCGTCGACGGTCTCCAGCATCAGCCGCTTCTGGTCGTCCGTGAACCGCTCCCACTTGGCCAGCAGGGTGGCGGTGAAGCCCTTGACCGAGGTGAGCGGCGAGCGCAGCTCGTGGGCGACGGTGGCGATCAGCTCGGCGTGGCTGCGCTCGGTGCGGCGACGGGCCTCGGTGCCGCGCAGCGAGACGACCAGCCGGTGCACGGGGCCGGTGGGGCGCTGGCGCACGTAGCGCGCGGAGACCAGCACCTCGCGGCCGCCGGGGAGCAGCAGATTGCGCTCCGGCTGGCCGACCCGGATGGCCAGGCCGCCGTACGGATCGGTCAGCGCCCACCAGCGGCGGCCCTCCAGGTCCTCCAGCGGCAGGGCGCTCTCCAGGGGGCGGCCGATCGCCTCGGCCGCGCACAGCTCGGTGATCCGGGCAGCGGCGGCGTTGAAGCAGGTGACGCGGCCGTTCTCGTCGGCGACCACGAGGCCGTCCGGCAGGTCGTCCGGGTGCAGGCCGAGACCGGCCGGATCGGGCAGCGCGGGCGCCACGGCGGACGTCGGCGGCCCGGCGAACGCCGGCGGGCCCGCGGAGGCGGGTGCCGTGTCCGAGGTCGACGTCTCCGCGGAGACGGGTGCACCGGCCGAGGCCGCACCGGCTGCCGCCGGGGTGGTGCGCGGGGCCGGCGTGGCGGCCACCCCGGGCCGCGCGGGCGGGGCGGCGGGTGACGTCGTCGGGGCGGGTGCCCCGACGTGTGTCGCCGACGTGGGTGTGCCGCGGTCGGCGGGCGTGGACGGATCCCGGCCCGGCGGCTCGCGCCGCTCACGCCGCTCCGCCCGGCGCGCGCCCGCTCCGGGCGCATGGGCGCTCCTCATCCCGGCACTGGAGGTCCCGACCTCCATCCGCGCACCCCCTTTCGGGCCCCCAGGGAGTGCAACCCTACTAGCTGGATGTGACGGAGCGGCACCCTCCGGGCGCACGCTGCGCACGCGCGGAGGCGTACAGGCACACCGCGGCGGCCGTGGCGAGGTTGAGGCTCTCGGCTCGGCCGTGGATCGGGACGCGCACGACGGCGTCGGCCAGCGCGCGGGTCTCCTCCGGGAGACCCCACGCCTCGTTGCCGAAGATCCACGCGGTCGGGCCGCCCATGGCGCCCGCGTCGAGCTCGGCGTCCAGGTCCGCCTCGCCCGCGCCGTCGGCGGCCAGCAGCCGCACCCCGGCCTCGCGCAGCCCGCCGACCACGGTCTCCACCGGCACGCCCACGGCGACCGGGAGGTGGAAGAGGGAGCCCACGGAGGCGCGCACGGCCTTGGGGTTGTACAGGTCGACCGAGGCGTCGGTGAGCACGACCGCCTCCGCGCCCGCGGCGTCGGCGCAGCGCAGCACGGTGCCGGCGTTGCCGGGGTCGCGGACGTTCGCCAGCACGGCGACCAGCTTGGGCCGGGCCCGCACGATCTCCTCGAACGGCGTGTCCAGGAAGCGGCACAGCCCGACGACGCCCTGCGGGGTGACCGTGTCCGACATCTCCGCGATGACCTCGTCGGTGGCGGTCAGCACGGGGACGCCCGCGTCCCGCGCCGCGGCGATGATGTCCGCGTGCCGCGCGGCCGCCTCCGGCGTCGTGTACACCTCCACGAGGTGCTGGATCGCCTCCCGCACGGCCTGCGGCCCCTCGGCCAGGAATCGCCGCTCCTTGCCGCGGAAGCTGCGCTTGGCCAACCGCCGGGCCGCGATGACGCGCGGCGATCGCAGGGAGGTCAGCTCGGGGGCCATGGCGTTCTGCTCGCTTCGGGGAGGAGGGGCGTCCCGCGCGGTCGCCTGTGCGGCGGGCGGGGTGCCGGTGGGTCGGTGGGCGGGGCGCCGCCGGACGGGTGTGGGCGGCCCGGCGTCTGGGCGCATGAGACGACCGGACCCGCAGGCGAATGTTCGCCTGCGGGTCCGGTCACGCCGTGCGGCTCAGTGCGGCCATCAGGCCGCGGAGGCCGCCTTCGGGGCGTTGACGTCGCTCGGCAGCGCCTTCTGGGCCACCTCGACCAGCGCGGCGAACGCGTTGGCGTCGTTGACCGCGAGGTCGGCCAGGATCTTGCGGTCGACCTCGACGTTGGCGGCCTTCAGACCCTGGACGAAGCGGTTGTAGGTCATGCCGTTGGCGCGGGCAGCGGCGTTGATGCGCTGGATCCACAGCTGACGGAAGTCGCCCTTGCGCTTCTTGCGGTCGTTGTAGTTGTAAACGAAGGAGTGGGTGACCTGCTCCTTCGCCTTGCGGTACAGGCGGGAACGCTGGCCGCGGTAACCGCTGGCCTGCTCCAGGATCGCCCGGCGCTTCTTGTGGGCGTTGACTGCGCGCTTGACGCGTGCCACTTGATTAACTCCTTGTACGGGGCCGCGGGTATGTCACACGGCCCGGAAACGAATGGGTCCCGAACTCAGTCGCGCACCCCGCCGGAGCGGGGCGGGGGCGTCACTTGCCGAGAAGCTTCTTGATCTTCTTGGCGTCGGCCGGGGCCATCTCGACCGTGCCGGCGAGGCGGCGCGTCAGCGTGGACGACTTGTGCTCGAGAAGGTGGCGGCGACCGGCGCGCTGGCGGACCACCTTGCCGGAGCCGGTGATCTTGAAGCGCTTGCTGGCACCACTGTGCGTCTTGTTCTTCGGCATGTCGCCGTTCTCTCCTCGTCGGTGGCGCTTCCGAGGCAGCCGACCGGTGAAACCGGGCAGGCGGAAGCGTCAGCTGTTTCCTTCGGACCCCGGGGCCGGTGGCCCCGGAGATGCCGGGGCTCGCACCCCGGACGTCACGCCTCGGCGGGCTCCTCGGCGGGCTCCTCGGCAGGCTCCTCCGCAGGGGCGTCGCCCTGCTGGCGCGCGGCCTTGCGGGCGGCCTGGGCCTCGCGGGCTTCAGCCATCGCCTCGGTCTTCTTCTTGTGCGGACCGAGGACCATGATCATGTTGCGGCCGTCCTGCTTCGGGTTCGACTCCACGAAGCCCAGATCCTGGACGTCCTCCGCGAGGCGCTGCAGCAGCCGGTAGCCGAGCTCCGGCCGGGACTGCTCGCGTCCACGGAACATGATCGTGATCTTGACCTTGTCGCCCTGCTTGAGGAACCGGACGACGTGACCCTTCTTGGTGTCGTAGTCGTGCGGGTCGATCTTCGGCCGGAGCTTCATCTCCTTGATGACCGTGTGCGCCTGGTTCTTGCGCGCCTCACGGGCCTTCATGGCCGACTCGTACTTGAACTTTCCGTAGTCCATGAGCTTGCAGACCGGCGGACGGGCGTTCGCCGCCACCTCGACCAGGTCAAGGTCGTACTCCTGCGCAAGCTCCAGGGCCTTGGCAAGCGGCACAATGCCGACCTGCTCGCCACTGGGACCGACGAGTCGCACCTCGGGGACGCGAATCCGGTCGTTGATGCGGGGCTCGGCGCTGATGGATCCTCCTCGGTTGCACCACACGACCGCCTGGCGGACAGCCGCGTAAAGCCTGTTTCGGTTCGACCACCGTGCCCCGGACGCGAAAAACGCCCCGGACGGTACACAGGCGGGGCTCCATACAACCGGGAGCACCACCGTGCGTATTCCACGGGGCGCAATATGACCGGTGACCCGCCGACCGCTGGTCGACTGGGTGGGAGATCGGAGCCTCCACTTGTGGGCTGGCACAGGTGTCCAGCCGGTCGTGGCCCAACTCTACACGACTCGGGAGCGAGACGCTTCCCGTGCGGCCGGCGGAGGGCGAGCGACCGGGGGCGCCTAGGCTGGGGCGGGCACCGTCCACCAGAAAGTTGAGCCATGAGCGACGCCACCCCCGCCCCGAACGACCCCAACGGTTCGAACGACTCCCACCCCGGCTTCGACGCGATGACCCGCGACATCGCGGACGTGCCCGCGGTGGAGGTCATCACGACGGTGGCGGTCCACCTGATGAGCGCCGCCGCGGTCAATCTCGGGCTGGCCGAGGAGGGCGAGCGGCACAAGGACCTCGATGAGGCGCGGAAGCTGATCAACGCCCTGGCGGGCCTGGTGACCGCCAGTGCCACCGAGATCAGCTCCTTCCACGCCGCGCCGCTGCGGGACGGCCTGAAGTCGCTGCAGCTGGCCTTCCGCGAGGCGTCCGTGGTGCCGGACGAGCCGGGCCAAGGGCCCGGCGAGAAGTTCACCGGGCCGATCTTCTCGAGCTGACGTCGCGGCCCGCCGGGCCGACGTGCCGGGCCTGGTGCGCCGGTTCGGGCCGCCGTCCTATCCGCGGCCCGGCCCGGCCCTCCCCGGGCCCGCGGTCCGCGGAGTGGCCTCGGCCGTCTCGTCCGCCGTCTGCGCGTGGATGTACTGGTGCACCAGGGCCGCCAGCGCGCCGCCGACCAGTGGCGCGATCAGGAACAGCCAGAACTGGGCCATCGCGTCACCCCCGGCGAAGATCCCCGGGCCGAGGCTCCGCGCGGGGTTCACCGAGGCGCCGGTGAGCGGCACGCCCACCATCGTCACCACGGCCAGGGTCAGTCCGATCGGCAGCGGGTCGAAGCCCCCGACCAGGACCGTCTGGGTCACCGAGAGGAACACGAAGACCAGCAGGAAGGTGAGCACCACCTCCGCGAGGAAGGCGCCCCCCGCGTCCATGCTCACCGCGGACCGGTCGCCGTAGCCGTTGCTGCCGAAGGCGCCGGACGTCTTCAGGTCCGGCACCTGCTTGGCCACCAGGAAGAGCAGCGCGGCCCCCACGATGGCGCCGACGATCTGCGCGATCCAGTACTCGATCGCCGTACGCAGCTCGATACGCCGGGCCATCAGCACGCCGAGGGTGATCGCCGGGTTCAGATGGCAGCCCGAGATCCGGCCCAGCGCGTAGGACAGCCCCACCATCGTGAAGCCGAAGGCCAGCGCGATGCCGGTGGTGCCCAGATAGCGCGCCCCCAGGACCGCGGAGCCCACCCCGAAGAACACCAGCAGCAGCGTGCCGACGCACTCCGAGAGGGCCGTACGGATCTCGGCCTCGCTGATGTCGAGCGTTCTGGTCTCCATGGGCGCTCTCCTCGGCCGGGTCGCGAGCATTGCTTGCATTCTCGGACAATCCGGAATGTTTCGCGCGTCGAAGATCAGCGGTGGGAGTGGGGTTCGCGAGGGCGGTGGGTCAGCGGCTGAACAGCGGCTCGCCCGGCACCACGGCCCCGGGCGGCAGCAGCGCGAGATCCAGGCCGCGCACCAGCCGGCCCCGCAACACCTCGTGCGCCGCCAGCGCGCCCGCCACCCGCTGCGCGGTCTCCCGCGGCTCGGCCTGCGGCGCGAGCGCCAGGGCGAGGGTGCCGTCGGCGCCGCCGGGGGCGGAGCGCGCGAGGTAGGCGCGGAGCACACCGGGCTCGGCCTCCACCACACTTCGGACCGCCTCGGCCACCGCCGGGTCGGCGAGCGGGTCCGCGCTGGTCCGGCCCTCGGCGAGGGCGAGCAGGGCGGGGCCGGTCAGCTGGTAGGTCACCGGTCCGGCCAGGTCGAGCACCAGGGTGTCGGCCTTCTCGTGGGCCATCGCCTCCAGGGCCTGGCGCAGCGGTACCGCCACGGGGCGGCCGTCCGGTCGCCAGCGGGCGAGGGCGTCGGTGGAGGTGAAGGCGGGCAGCGCGCGCCGGCCGTCGGGGGCCTGGAGCGTCGGCACCGCCATGTCGCTGGTCTTCTCCCGGCGCAGCCCGTCGGGGCCCTCCTCGACCTCGCCCAGGACGGCGACGACCGGCACCAGCAGTCGCGCCCCGGCGAGCGCGGCCAGCACCTCGGACTCGGACACGGGCGACCGGTCCGCCGCCCATGCGGCCAGGGCCGCGCTCAGCCGGGGGTCGGCCGAGCCGTCGTCGTCGGAGAAGCCGGGGTCGGGAATGTTCTTGAGGGCCACCTGATGAGGGTATCGGGGTGCGGTGGCGTGCCTGCTGAAGGGTCTGAGCGGGGGGCGGTGCGGGTGGGGTGGGGGCGAGGCCGTTGTGCGAGGGGGTCGGTGCGGGTGGGGTGGGGGCGAGGGCGTTGTGCGAGGGGGACGGTGCGAATGGGGTGGGGACGAGGGCGTTGTGCGAGGGGGACGGTGCGTGGGTGGGTCGGGCCGGGGCCTCCAGGGCAGGGTCCGAGCCCGCATATTTACGGGCGACGACCCCGTACCGTCGGTTCGCCCCCTCTTCGCCCACACATATGCGACAGCGGCTCGGACTTCCTGCCCTTGCGGCCCCGGCCACTCCCCTCGTCCCCCGGGTGCCGGCCCGCGATTCCTCCGCTCCCGTGCCGTCGGCCTCCCGGCCCGTGGTGTGCGTTCAGAAGACGCGGCGGCGGCGCAGGGACACCGCCGTGATCAGCAGGCCCACGCCGCCCAGGGCCGCCGCCAGGGCGAGGCGGTTCGGGGTGTCGTCCTTCTCGGGGGCGGGCGCAGGGCTGGGACCGCGGCCGAAGTAGCGCCGGGGGTAGGGCGCGGCGGACGGGGTGGGGGGCCGCGGGGTCATCTTGGCGCCCGCCTCGATGGCGGCCGCCGGGTCCACCAGGCCGGCGCCGAACTCGTCGCTGCGGCCGCCCTCGGGGCGGTCCTGGGCGGTGTCCATGAGCAGCTGTTTGACCTGTGCGGGGCTGAGGTCGGGGTGAGCGGCACGGACGAGGGCGGCCGCCCCGGAGACGAACGCGGCGGCCGCGCTGGTGCCCCAGCCCTCGTAGTAGCGGCGGTCCGGGTCGGCGATGACGACGTTGACCCCGGGGGCGCACACGGTGGCGTACCAGCGGCGGGTGGAGAAGGGGGCGCGGACGCCGTGGCGGTCGACGGCCGTCACGGCGATCACTCCGGGGTACGCGGCCGGGTAGGAGGCTCGGTCGCCCTTCTCGCCGCCGTTGCCGGCGGAGGCGACCACGACGGCGCCCTTGCGGAGCGCGTACTGGACGGCGGCGTCCTCGGCGGCCTCCGGGTGGGCCGACGCGCTGTCGTCGCCGAGCGACAGGTTGATCACGTCGGCGCCGTGGTCGGCGGCCCACCGGATCCCGTCGGCGAGCGCGTTGCCGCGGGCGTTGCGGGCCTTCTTGCGTGCCGGGTCGGCGTCTTCGAGGATCACCCGGACCGGAAGGATCTTCGCCTCGGGTGCCACTCCGAGCACTCCGTCGTCGTTGGTGGGGCCGTGGCCGCGTCCGGCGATGATCCCCGCCATGGCGGTGCCGTGTCGCGCCCATGCGCGGTCGCCGCGTTCGGCACCGAACCCGATGAGGTCCTTGCCGTCGAGGACCTGGCCGGAGAGGTCGGGGTGGGCGGCGTCGACCCCGGTGTCCAGGACGGCGACGGTGACGCCTTCGCCCTTGGTCGTCTGCCAGGCCCTGGGGGCGTTGATGGCGTCCAGCGCCCACTCCTCAGCCCGTATGCCGTCCGCCTGTGCCGGGGAGGAGGCCAGCAGGACGAGGGTGGCGGCCGCGACGGCCGAGAGGCGGCGGGTCACGGTCGGTCCTCCGTCGTCTTCGCGACGGCCGCGCGGAAGGCGCGTTCGACACCGGCGGCCACGCCCTTCGCGTCGTGGGCGAGGCCGGACTGGGCGGGCATGCTGGTCGCTCGGGGTGCGGTCGCCTCCCGCGCGGGTCGCGGGTCGATGACCTCGCGCCCGTCGGCGAAGCCGGTCACCGCGTAGACGAGGGCGGGGGCGTCGGTGAGGACGCTGATGTGCCAGGTGGCGCGCTGGGCGGTGGTGAATTCCGCGGCGGGGGTGTCCGCGACCGGGTACGGGCGGGGCATCAGGTCCGCGCGCTCCGCCAGCCGCTCGTCGGTGAAGCGGGTGCGCAGCGCGCGCATGCCGTCGGCGTCGGCGCGGGTCACCAGGACCCCGACCGTCGTCACGCTGGTGCTCGTCGCGTCCAGGTAGGTGGCGCGGAGCAGCCGTTGGCAGCCCACCGGCGTCAGCACCGTGCTCAGCAGCGGGTCGAAGGCGTCGGCGCAGCGGCTGTCCGGGGCGACGGCGATGCGGGTCCACACCCGGTCGGCGCGGCCCGGTCCGGTGCCGCGCAGGGTGGTCGGGAAGAGGTCGTCCACCGGGACGTTGTGCCAGGCGTCGCGCGCCCGCGCGTAACCCGCCTGGGTCGACGGGTGCTTGTCCGACTCCTCCGCCAGCCAGGTGCCGGCGCCGGCCCCGGCGAGCAGCCCCAGGCCGAGGACGAGACAGGCCGCGGCGGTGACCGTGCGGGCGTGACCGCGGGTGGAGGTGTCCCGTGGCGCGGGCGAACCGCTCTCCGCGGTGGGCGCGTCGGTCGCGGGGACGCCGGTCGGCGCTGTTCGCGGTCGGGGCACTCCCCCGGGCGCTCGCACCGCGCGGCGCGGCAACACGGGCGTGGGGTCGTCGAGCTCGATGCGTCCCCGTCGTGCGGGACCGGGTATCGCGCCCTGATGGACGGGCCGCGGCGGGTGGGGTGGGGGCGGTGGAGCGGTGGGGCGTGCGGGCTCGGCCTCCGTGCTCACCGCCACCCCCTCGACCCCGGTGCCCCCGGGCGCGCCCGCCCCTCCCGCCCGTGCGTGGGCGGCACGCCGTCGACCTGTCGGTCGTGGCGTGCGCGTGTACGCGGGGCGTGCGCGACACTTTACGGGGCGGGGGGCCGCGTCCGCACCGGCCGCCCCTCTACCCCCGGCTCAGCGCCCTCTGGCAAGCTGCGGTCATGTCGGCCGACGTCTTTGTTACCGCGCACGGGCCCGCCGCGGAGCGGGCCCGGTACGAGCGGGCCACCGCTCGACTGGACGCTCCGCTGGCCATCGTGGACCTGGCCGCCTTCGAAGCCAACGCGCGTGATCTGGTGCGCCGGGCGGGGGGCAAGCCGGTGCGGGTGGCCAGCAAGTCGGTGCGGTGCCGGGCGCTGCTGGAGCGGGTGCTGGCGATGGACGGTTTCTCGGGGGTCATGAGCTTCACGCTGGCCGAGTCGGTGTGGCTGGCGCGGAAGGGCTTCAGGGATGTGCTGCTCGCCTACCCGTCCGTCGACCGGGCGCGGTTCGCCGAGCTGACCTCGGACCCGGGGCTGGCGGCGGCGGTGACCGTGATGGTGGACGACGCGGCACAGCTCGACCTGATCGACGCCGCGCGCGGGGGCGCGGAGGAGGTGCGGGTCTGCCTGGAGCTGGACACCTCGCTGCGGCTGCTGGGCGGCCGGGTGCGGGTGGGGGCGTTGCGCTCGCCGCTGCACGAGCCCGCGCGGCTGGTGGAGCTGGCTCGCGCGGTGGTCCGTCGGCCGGGCTTCCGGGTGGTGGGGCTGATGGCGTACGAGGGTCATCTGGCGGGCGTCGGGGACGCGCCGGCGGGGCGGCCGCTGCGGGCGCGCACCGTGCGGTTGATGCAGGCGGCGGCCCGTCGGCAGCTGGTGGCGCGGCGTGCGGAGGCGGTGCGGGCCGTGCGGGAGGTGACGGAGCTGGAGTTCGTGAACGGCGGTGGGACCGGGAGCGTGCAGCACACGGTGGCCGAGGCGGTGGTCACGGAGGTGGCGGCGGGCTCCGGGCTCTACCAGCCGCGGCTGTTCGACGACTACACCGCGTTCCGGGGGCGCCCGGCGGCGCTGTTCGCGCTGCCGGTGGTGCGCCGGCCGGGGGTGGGCGTGGTGACGGTGCTCGGTGGCGGCTATCCGGCGTCGGGGGTGCCGGGCGCGGATCGGCTGCCGGTGCCGTATCTGCCGCGGGGCTTGCGCTACGACTCCATGGAGGGGGCGGGCGAGGTGCAGACGCCGCTGGTGGGCGCGGCCGCCGACGGTCTGTCGGTGGGCGACCGCGTCTGGTTCCGGCACGCCAAGGCCGGGGAGTTGTGCGAGCGCTTCGAGGCGCTGCACCTCGTCGACGGGGACCGGGTGGTGGACACGGTGCCCACCTATCGGGGCGAGGGGCGGACGTTCCTCTAGCCCCGCCCGGGGCGCACCGGCAGCTCCCCGCGGGTCACACCGACTCGCTGTCGCCGTCCTCGCCGACGCCCTTGATCCCCCGCACGATCCGGTCCATGTCGGAGAGGGGCGGCGCCTCGTCGCTCGCGTCGAAGCCCATGCGGACCAGGACCATCTGGTCGGGCAGGGTCGGCGAGGGGAAGACCACGGACTGGACGTAGCCGTCGGCGCCCATCTTGGTGTCCACCTTCCAGCGCACCAGGTAGCCCCGCTGGCCGGCGACGGTCACCGCCTCCGACTTCAGCCGGCTGTGTCCCTTGAGGCCGCCGTAGGCGCTGCGCTTGCCGTCCGGGTCGGTGCCGTAGGAGTCCTCGGCGTTCCGCTCGATGTCCTCCTTGGCTATGCCCTCCGCGGTCTTGGCCTTGAAGCCGGTGGCCGTGGAGGTGAAGACGCCGCCGCGCACGCAGTTGGTCTCCGGGTCGTTGGGGCAGGGGTAGTTGGAGGTGGACAGTCCGGCGCCGCCCGCGCTGCTGCGGCCGGCCTGCCAGCCGGGGAGGACGGGCAGGCTGATGCCGTTGAGCGCGTCGATCGCGACGCCGGGGTCGTCGGAGGGCGGCGGGGTGGGGATGTCGTCGGTGCCGCCGTCGTCCTCGGGCGCCGGGGTCGTCGGAGTCGTCGGGGCGGAGGCGCTCGGCCGCGGGTCGGCCCGCTCGTCCTTGTCCTCGTCGCCGTCGTCCTGGAGCAGGAAGACGCCGCCGACGATGGCGGCCACCAGGACCCCCGCGGCGACGACCACCGCCGCTATCTTCGGGCCGCGGCCGCGCCGACCGCCGCCGTCCGGCGCGGGGTACCCGGGCGGGTATCCCGGGGTTCCGGGGTACCCCGGAGCGGCCTGACCGAAGGGCTGCGCGTACTGCGGCTCGCGACGGTGGTCGGTCCAGGCGGTGCCGTCCCACCAGCGTTCCGGGGCGGGGCCGGCGGCCCGGTGTTCGGGGTCGGGGTACCAGCCGGGCGGGGTCGTCATGCTCACACCGTCACCCTATGGGCAGACTTCGATGCCGTATACCGGATCCCCGTCGCCCGGGCCAGACGTTTACAGGGGTGTGATGTTCACCGGCGCCCGCCGCCCGAGCGAGGCGCGCAGACGCCGGCGAACCCTCACAGACCCTGACGAACACGCCCTACAGCGGCGTGACGTAGGCCCCCGCGATGCCGCCGTCGACCAGGAACTCCGCGGCGTTGACGAACGAGGAGTCGTCGCTGGCCAGGAAGGCGACCGCGGCGGCGATCTCCTCGGGCTCGGCGAACCGGCCGACCGGCACGTGCACCAGGCGGCGCGCGGCCCGCTCCGGGTCCTTGGCGAAGAGCTCCTTGAGCAGCGGCGTGTTCACGGGACCCGGGCAGAGCGCGTTGACCCGGATGCCCTCGCGGGCGAACTGCACGCCCAGCTCGCGGGACATGGCCAGCACGCCGCCCTTGGAGGCGGTGTAGCTGATCTGCGAGGTCGCGGCGCCCATCTTGGCGACGAAGGAGGCGGTGTTGATGATGGAGCCCCTGCCCTGGCGCTGCATGTAGGGGATGGCGGCCTTGCAGCACAGGTAGACGGAGGTGAGGTTGACCTCCTGGACCCGCTTCCAGGCGTCCAGCCCGGTGACGAGGATGGAGTCGTCGTCGGGCGGGGAGATGCCCGCGTTGTTGAAGGCGATGTCGACCGAGCCGTAGGTGTCGTACGCGGTCTTGAACAGCGCCTCGACCTGCTCGGCGTCGGTGACGTCGACCTTGACGTAGGTGCCGCCGACCTCTTCGGCGGCGGCCTTGCCCGCGGTCTCGTCGATGTCGGCGCAGACGACGTTGGCGCCCTCGGAGGCCATCCGGCGCGCGGTGGCCAGGCCGATGCCGCTGCCGGCTCCGGTGATCACGGCGGTGCGGCCCACCAGGCGGCGGCAGATGTTGGTGTCGGTCATGGTGCTCAGGCCTCCGTGCTGATGAAGACGTTCTTGGTTTCGGTGAAAGCGGCGAGCGCGTCGGGGCCCAGCTCCCGGCCGAGGCCGGACTGCTTGAAGCCGCCGAAGGGGGTCCAGTAGCGGACGCTGCTGTGGGAGTTGACGGACAGGTTGCCGGCGGCGACGGCGCGCGAGACACGGATGGCGCGCCCCACGTCGCGGGTCCACAGCGACCCGGAGAGGCCGTACTCGGTGGCGTTGGCGATCCGCACCGCCTCCGCCTCGTCGTCGAAGGGGATCACGACCGCGACCGGGCCGAAGATCTCCTCGACGGCGGTGCGGTCCTCGTGCCCGCCCTCCAGGACGGTGGCCGGGTACCAGAAGCCGTCGCCCCCCGGCGCCTCGCCGCGGATGGCGGCCGGAGCGTCCTCGGCCACATAGGAGCGGACCCGCTCCCGCTGGGCGGCCGAGATCAGCGGGCCCATCTGGGTCGCGGGATCGGCGGGGTCGCCGACCCGGAACGCCTTGACGGCGGGCTCCAGCAGCTCCATGAAACGGTCGTAGACGGCGCGCTCCACCAGGATCCGGCTGCGGGCGCAGCAGTCCTGGCCGGTGTTGTCGAGGAAGGATCCGGGGGCGGAGGCGGCGGCCAGTTCCAGGTCGGCGTCGGCGAAGACGATGTTGGGGCTCTTGCCGCCGAGCTCCAGGGTCACCCGCTTCACCGTCCGGGCGCACTTGGCCATGATCTGCTTGCCGACCGTGGTCGAGCCGGTGAAGACGACCTTGGCCACGCCGGGGTGTTCGACCAGCGCGTCGCCGGCGACCGGGCCCTGGCCGGGCAGCACCTGGAAGAGCCCCTCCGGCAGCCCGGCCTCCAGGGCCAGTTCGGCCAGCCGCAGCGCGGTGAGCGGGGTGGTCTCGGCGGGCTTGAGGATCACGGCGTTGCCGGCGGCCAGCGCGGGCGCGCTGCCCCAACCGGCGATCGGCATGGGGAAGTTCCACGGCGCGATGACAGCGATCACGCCCAGCGGCTCGTGGAAGGTGATGTCCAGTCCCCCGGCCACGGGGATCTGACGGCCATTCATCCGTTCCACGCCGCCGGCGGCGAAGTCGAGCAGGTCGCGGAAGTTGCCCGCCTCCCAGCGGGCGTTGCCGATCGGGTGGCCGGCCTCGCGGACCTCCAGCTGGGCGAGCTCCTCGACGTGCTCGTCGACGGCGGCGGCGAACCGGCGCAGCAGCCGGGCCCGGTCGCCGGGGGCCAGCGCGGCCCAGTCGCGCTGTGCGGCGGCGGCGCGGCCCACCGCCGCGTCGACCTCGGCCGGGGTGGCGGCCGGGACGGTGGCGATGACCTCCCCCGTCGCCGGGTTGAGGACGTCGAGGGCGGGGAGCGCCTCGGTCTCGTGCAGAGTCACGCGGTAGTCCTTACATGCGCTCGAAGGAGCGGTAGCGCTCCCAGTCCGTGACGGCGGTGTCGAACGCGTCCTGCTCGACACGGGCCATGTTCAGGTAGTGCTCGACGACCTCGTCGCCGAAGGCGGCGCGCGCGATGGGGCTGGCGGCCCACAGCTCGGATGCCTCGCGCAGCGTGGTGGGCACGTGCTGGGCGCCGCCGGTGTAGGCGTTGCCGGTGCACGCCTCGGGGAGTTCCAGCTCGTTCTCGATGCCGTGGAGCCCGGCGGCCACCATGCCCGCGACCGCCAGGTACGGGTTGACGTCGCCGCCCGGCAGCCGGTTCTCGAACCGGTGGGCGTGGCCGTGGCCGATGACGCGCAGCGCGCAGGTGCGGTTGTCCGGCCCCCAGGCCACGGCGGTGGGCGCGAAGGACCCGGGCCGGAAGCGCTTGTAGGAGTTGATGTTCGGGGCGTAGAGGAGGGTGAAGTCCCGCATGGCGGCGAGCTGTCCGGCCAGGAAGTGCCGCATGGTCTTCGACATGCCGTACGGGTCCTGGCCGGTGTCGTCCGCGAGCACCGGCACGCCCGCCTCGTCGCGCAGCGAGAGGTGGATGTGACAGGAGTTGCCTTCACGCTCGTCGTACTTGGCCATGAAGGTGAGCGCCACGCCCTCCTGGGAGGCGATCTCCTTGGCTCCGGTCTTGTAGACGGAGTGCTGGTCGCAGGTGGTGAGCGCCTCGTCGTAGCGGAACGCGATCTCGTGCTGGCCCAGGTTGCACTCGCCCTTGGCGGACTCCACCGTCATGCCGGCCGCGCCCATCTCGTTGCGGATGCGGCGCAGCAGCGGCTCCACCCGGCCGGTGCCGAGCACGGAGTAGTCGATGTTGTACTGGTTCGCGGGGTTCATGCCGCGGTAGCCGCGGCTCCATGCCTCCTCATAGGTGTCCTTGAAGACCATGAACTCCAGTTCGGTCCCGGCGTAGGCGGTCCAGCCACGCCCCGTTCTGTCCAGCCCCGCCTGGTGGAGCCGGTCCAGCTGGCGGCGGAGGATCTGGCGGGGCGAGGCGAGGACCGGCGAGCCGTCGTGCCACGCGAGGTCGGCGGTGATCAGCGCGGTGCCGGGGTTCCAGGGGGTGCGGCGCAGGGTGGCGGTGTCGCCGTGCATGGCGAAGTCGCCGTACCCGCGCTCCCAGGAGGACATGGCGTATCCGTCGACGGTGTTCATGTCGGCGTCCACGGCGAGCAGGTAGTTGCAGCCTTCGGTGCCATGCTCCAGGGCGTCGTCGAGGAAGAAGCGCGCGGCGAACCGCTTGCCCTGCAACCTGCCCTGCATGTCGGTGAAGGCGAGGACGACGGTGTCGATCTCTCCGGCTTCGACGAGCTTGCGCAGTTCGTCGACAGAGAGCGGGGGCGTGCGGTCTGACACGGTTGATGCCTCCTGTCGGTGCGACCGGAGGTCTTAAGGTAGGGCCGTAGACCATTGATTGGGAAGAGGCTTCCATGGACGAAGACGCGGCAGACCGGCTGGCGCCGGTGCTGCGGCCGGTGCGCGCGGGCAACGGCTTCGAGGAGGCGCTGGAGCAGATACTCCAGATCGTGCGGCTCGGGCTGGTGCCCGACGGCGGGCGGCTGCCGGCCGAGCGCGAGCTGGCCGAGCGGCTCCAGATCAGCCGGGTCACCCTGCGCGAGGTGCTGAAGGTGCTCCAGGACCAGGGGCTGGTGGAGAGCCGGCGCGGCCGGTACGGCGGTACCTTCGTCCGCGCCCGCCGGGAGCCCTCCGGCGGCGAGGCGGAGCTGCGCCGCCGGATCGCACAGGTGGACCTGGAGGACACGCTGCGCTTCCGCGAGGTGCTGGAGGTGGGCGCGGCCGGGCTGTGCGCGGCGCACGGCCTGGACGCGGACCAGGTGGCGCGGCTGCGCGGGGCGCTGGACGCCACCCGCGACGCCCCGCTGACGGACTACCGGCGGCTGGACACGCTGCTGCACCTGACCCTGGCCGAGCTCTCCGGCTCGCCGTCGCTGGCCGCGCGCTACGCCGCCGTCCGGGCCACCGTCAACGACCTGCTGGACTGCATCCCGCTGCTGGTGCGGAACCTGGAGCACTCCCAGCACCAGCACACCGCACTGGTGGAGGCGGTGCTGGACGGGGACGCGGACGCGGCGCGCGAGGTGATGCGGGAGCACTGCGCGGGGACGGCGGCGCTGCTGCGCGGCTTCCTGGCCTAGCCGGGGTGGGCGCGGCGCCCCGGGGAGCGGCGCGGCGTGACCGGGCGGGGGCGGTGTGCGACCGGGAGCGGCGCCGCCGGCCGCGGTGGCCGGCTGGAAAGGGCGACGTGACGCGCTCGTAACCATTGTTTTACGCAAGGGGCTTGCGCATGGCCATGCGGAGAGAAAAGGTATGCCCCCAAACCATTGCCACACCCCGTCCGCCGACGCCTCCCCCACGCCCGCGTGGACGATATCCCCTCTCCCCGCCCCGAGCAGGAGCTCCCCATGGCCGATGGAACCGAGTCCCGCACCCCGCTGAGCGACGCGCCGCCAGGCGCCGACGCCTCCGTCTCCCCCTCCTCCCCCGACGACGGTTATCTGGAGCGCCGCTCGCTGCGCCGCGGCAGCTCGGGCCCGCTGCTGCTGACCGGGCTGGGCGTCGCCTACGTCGTCTCGGGCGACTTCTCCGGCTGGAACCTGGGCCTCCAGGAAGGCGGCTTCGGCGGGCTCGCCATCGCCGCGCTGATCATGGGCGTGATGTACACCTGCATGGTGTTCTCGCTGGCCGAGCTGGCCGCGATCCTGCCGACGGCCGGCGGCGGCTACGGCTTCGCGCGCCGCGCGCTGGGCACCTGGGGCGGCTTCCTCACCGGCACCGCGATCCTCATCGAGTACGTGCTGGCGCCCGCCGCGATCTCGCTCTTCATCGGCGACTACGTGGAGTCGCTCAAGCTCTTCGGGCTGGAGTCCGGCTGGCCGGTCTACCTCGCCTGTTTCGTCATCTTCATCGGCATCCACCTGTGGGGCGTGGGCGAGGCGCTGCGCTTCAGCCTGATCGTCACGGCGGTCGCCGTCGCCGCCCTGCTGATCTTCGCCGTCGCCGCCTTCACCGACTTCGACGCGGGCTCACTCAACGACATCCCGGTCGACCACGACGCCTTCGGCGCCAACTCCTGGCTGCCCTTCGGCATCCTGGGCATCTGGGCGGCCTTCCCCTTCGGCATGTGGTTCTTCCTGGGCGTGGAGGGCGTGCCGCTGGCCGCCGAGGAGACCCGCGACCCGGCCCGTACGCTGCCCAAGGCCATGGCCGCGGCGATGGGCGTGCTGCTGCTCCTGGCCCTGGTCACCTTCCTCGCCGCGACCGGGGCGCGCGGTTCGGCCGCGATCCAGGAGGCGGGCAACCCGCTGGTGGAGGCGCTGCAACCGGACGGTGAGCCGACGGTGCTGTCCCGCATCGTCAACTACGCCGGCCTGGCGGGCCTGGTCGCCTCCTTCTTCTCCCTCATCTACGCCGGCTCCCGGCAGCTCTTCGCCCTCTCCCGCGCCGGCTACCTGCCCCGCTTCCTCTCCCTGACCAGCCGCCGCAAGGCGCCGTACCTGGGCCTGCTGGTCCCCGGCGCGCTGGGGTTCGCGCTGGCCGCCTGGTCCGGGGACAGCGCGCGGATGCTCAACGTGGCGGTCTTCGGCGCCACCATCTCCTACGCCCTGATGGCGCTGTCCCACATCGTGCTGCGCCGCCGCGAGCCGCTGCTGCACCGGCCCTACCGCACCCCCGGCGGCGTGCTCACCTCTTCGGTGGCCTTCGTGCTGGCGCTGTCGGCGCTGGTGGCCACCTTCCTGGTGGACAAGGACGCCGCCTTCATCGCCCTGGGCGTCTACGCCGTCGCCCTCGCCTACTTCGCCCTCTACAGCCGTCACCGCCTGGTCGCCACCGCCCCCGAGGAGGAGTTCGCGGCGCTGGCGGCCGCCGAGGCGGAACTGTCCCGCGACTGAGAACCGAAACCGGAGCGTCTCCCGTGATCCAAGCCAAGCCCCTCATCGGCATCAGCACCTACCTGGAGCAGTCCGTGCGCTGGGGGGTGTGGGAGCTGCCCGCCGCACTGCTGCCCGCCGGCTACCACCGGCTCGTCCAACGGGCCGGCGGCCTGGCGGCGCAGCTGCCGCCGGACGACCCGGGGGCGGCCGCGGCCGTGGTGTCCCGACTGGACGGCCTGGTCATCGCGGGCGGCCCCGATGTGGAGCCGGTGCGGTACGGAGCCGAGCCGCACCCCCGCACCGGACCGCCCGCCCGGGAGCGCGACGCCTGGGAACTGGCCCTGATCGAGGCGGCGCTGGCGGCCGGGGTGCCGCTGCTGGGCATCTGCCGGGGCATGCAGCTGCTCAACGTCGCCCGCGGCGGCACGCTCGTCCAGCACCTTCCGGAGACGGTGGGGCACGAGGGGCACAGCGGGCCTCCCGGCGTCTTCGAACGCCACGAGGTCACCCCGGTCCCGGGCACGCTGCTCGCCCGGGTGCTGCCGGAGCCGGTGTCCGTGCCCACCTACCACCACCAGGCGGTGGACCGGATCGGCGCCGGACTGGAGGTCTCCGCGCACGCGGCGGACGGGACGGTCGAGGCCCTGGAGCTCCCGGGCGCCCGGGGCTTCGCCCTCGGGGTGCAGTGGCACCCCGAGGCGGGCGACGACCCCCGTGTCATGGAGGCTCTGACGGCCGCCGCGCGCGGCTGACCTCCCGGAGGGGACGGACGGCCCCGGGCCCGGTACGCCGGGCCCGGGGCCGTCCGCGTGCGCCCGGGTTCAGGCCGCGCGCCCCCGTCCGCACGCCCCTGTCCGCGCGCGCCCGTCCCCGCGCCTTGTCCGCGTGCGCCCGTCCCCGCGCCTTGTCCGCGTGCGCCCGGGCGGTGGGCGCCCGTCCACCCGCCCATCCACCGCCCGTCCGCGCCGTCCGCGCGCCCGGCAGCGCGCACCCCCAGCCCCGGGCGCCCCTCCTCGTGCGTCCATACGTGTGCGCCGACCCCCGCGCGAACGCCCGCGGCCCCGCCGGCCCCGAGCGGGCACCTCGGGTGGTACGGGGTCGGCCGGCGGAACAAGGTGACCAGCGGTGTGAGTTCTTCCCACAGATAATGGGGTGGCCCCACCCCCTCACGCTGGAGGTGCCGTGACCGGTTCGCACACGACGGAGTCGCAGACCAGCCGGGTGTACCCGCGCTCGTGGCGGGGTGCGCTGCGCCCCGCCGCCTTCGGGGCGGACCCGGACGGCGAGCGGATGGAGCGTATCCGCCGGTCGCCGAACTTCGCCGACGGCGTGTTCGTCAATCCGGTGGCCGCACGGGTCGTCCCGTCCGGGTCGATGCTGAAGTTCCTGTCCACGTACTTCCGCAAGGAGGAACGGGTGCGCAGGGCGCCGGCCGGCACCGTGCCGGTGCACCCGACCACGCTCGCCGACCTGGCCGCGCCGCCCGCCTCCGGGCTGCGGTTGACCTGGATGGGCCATTCGAGCGTGCTGGCGGAGATCGACGGTCGGCGGGTGCTGTTCGATCCGGTCTGGGGGCAGCGCTGCTCGCCGTTCGCCTTCGTCGGGCCGAAGCGGCTGCACCCGATGCCGGTGCCCCTGCGCGAGCTGGGGACCGTGGACGCCGTGGTCATCTCGCACGACCACTACGACCACCTCGACATGCCGACCGTCCGGGCGCTGGCCCGCACCGGCACGGTCTTCGTGGTGCCCCTGGGGGTCGGCGCGCACCTGGAGCACTGGAGCGTCCCGGCCGACCAGATCACCGAGCTCGACTGGCACGAGTCGACCAGGGTCGCCGGGCTCACCCTCACCGCCACCCCGGCCCGCCACTTCTGCGGTCGGGCGCTGCGCAACACCCAGCACACGCTGTGGGCCTCCTGGGTGGTCGCGGGCCCGGAGCACACGGTCTTCCACAGCGGGGACACCGGGTACTTCCCCGGCTTCCGGGACATCGGCGCCGCGTACGGCCCGTTCGACGCCACGATGATCCAGATCGGCGCGTACAGCGAGTTCTGGCCGGACATCCACATGACGCCCCAGGAGGGGCTGCGCGCCCATGTGGACCTGCAGGGCGGCCGGCCCACGGGCGTCATGCTGCCGATCCACTGGGGCACCTTCAATCTGGCTCCGCACCCGTGGGAGGAGCCGGCCGAGGGCTCTGTGACCGCCGCCGGGGCGGTCGGCGCGACGGTGGCGATGCCGCGCCCCGGGCAGCCCTTCGAACCGGCGGCCGGGCTGCCGCTGGACCCGTGGTGGCGAGCGGTCGCGGCGCTGCCCCCTGGCGGCCGACAGGCCCCCTCGGGGGGCGGCACGCCCGGCATGGGAGCCGGCCCCGAGCGGCCGGAGCGCACGGACGACACCCCGCCCGCCGTGCCCCAGCCTCTGCCCCAGCCGTAGACCGCGCGTAGACCCCGGTTGCGGATCCCGGGCGAGGAGCGACCACGGCTCGGCGGCGCCGGGCCGTGCCTTCCTACGGGGCTCTTGTGGCGCGAAAGACGGTCGCCTTCGCTCTCGCCCGGTCCGACCGCGCCGGCCGTCGGGCCGCCTCGGTCCGGTCTGCCCGCTTCGACGGCGTTCGGGAAAGGTTCCGGCGACGGCTCCGCGCGAGGTCCACGGCGACCCGTACGGGATCCTCCCGTGGCCCCCGGGGCGGGGCCCGCGGCGGCGGTCAGCCCGCCTTCTCGATCTCCTCCGACGAGAGGTGGAACAGCGCGCCCTGCGGGTCGCGGACGCTGGCCATCGGGCCGAAGGGGGTGTCACGCGGCCGGGTGATGACCGTGCCGCCCGCGGCGTCGGCCCGGTCCACCGCGGCCTCGACGTCGTCCACACAGAAGTAGACGTGCCACTGCGGCCGCAGATGCGGGTCGGGCGCGGTCTCGACGCCGCCGCCGTAGATCCCGGCCACGGTGTGGCCGCCGACGGAGAGCATCACCCGGTCGTGCTCGTAGCGCACGTCGATCTTCCGGGGGCCCTCCACGTCCCAGTCGAAGACACCGCCGTAGAACATCGCCGAGGCGAACGGGTCCCTGGTGCGCAGCTCCAGCCAGGCCGGGGCGCCGGCGGTGCGCCCCACCTGCCACTCGGGGTCGACGGCGCCCTCCCAGATACCGAAGACCGCGTCGAAGGGGTCGGCGGCCCAGGCCACCCGGCCGTTGCCGAACTCCAGCGGACCCACCGCGACGGTGGCGCCGCGCTCGCGGATCCGGGCGGCGACCACATCGGCGCTGTCGGCGACGAAGTACGCCGTCCAGACCGCCTGCCGGCCGAGGCCGGAGGCCGCCCCGATGCCGGCCACCGGGGTGGCCTTGGCCAGGGCCACGGAGTAGCTGCCCTGGCCCTGGAAGCCGGGCTTGTACTCCCAGCCGAGCACGGCCGCGTAGAAGTCCTGCGCGGCCTTCAGGTCGGGCACCGTCAGGCTCACCCAGCAGGGTGCCCCCTGGACCCCGCGCGATGTGGCCGTCGTCAACGCCCTCACCTCGTTCCCAGTCGTTCTCTACACCCTCCGTCCGAACCGGTCCGGGCGCCACCTGTGGCCCGCCTGTCGGGCGGCTCGGCGCCCGTCGGGGCCGGGCCGGTGGCGGCGCTGAGTATTCCGCCGGGCTGTCGGCGGTCATGCGAGCAGGAAGTCGGCCTCCCCGGCCTTGGCCCCCTGGATGAACCGTTCCATCTCGTGGAGCGTGTAGATCAGGGCGGGGCCGTCGGGATCGGTCGACTGGCGCAGCGCCACCCGACCGTCACCGAGCTTCATGGCCTCGACGCAACTTCCCCCGTTACCGCCGCTCCACGGCTTGTGCCAGCCCTCGTTGCCGAGGTCCCTCGCCGGCATGCCGTTGTAGATGCGTATGCGGTCCCTGCATATGCGATCCATGGTTCAGATCTCCTTGCGAATACCACCCAGAATGTCCTGAGTGTTCTGTGCTGGCGCGGCCTGCGCGCACATCCGGTCCAGGGCCTCCCGGAAGACGGACACGTCATCGCGTTGGTCGATATACGAAGCACCGATGAGGTTCTCCGCATACGCGATGTCCGGCAGTTCCGGGATCGGGAACCGGAAGACATGGAAGGGGCCGTACATCGCCGGATGCGGTCCGGCGGCGAACGGCATGATCTGCAACCGCACGCTGGGCAGCTCGGACGCCTCCAGGAGGCGGGTGAGCTGTCCGCGCATGATCTCCGACGAACCGCCGATGGGTCGACGCAGCACCGTCTCGTCCATGACCACCCACAGCAGCGGCGGGTTGGGCCGGGTGAGGAGCGCCTGGCGCTCCACCCGCAGCGCGACGACGCGCTCGATCTCCTCGTCGGCGGCGGTCGGCATCCCGGCGCGCAGCACCGCGCGGGCGTACTCCGCGGTCTGCAGCAGGCCGGGCACGTAGTGCGGCTCGTAGGCCCGGATCAGGTTGGCCTCCGACTCCAGGCTGACGAACGCGCTGAACCACTCGGGCAGGACGTCCCGGAAGCGGTGCCACCAGCCGGGCTGGTTGGCCTCGCGGGCCAGGGTCACGAAGGAGTCGAACTCCTCCGGGTCGGTGACGCCGTAGGTCGACAGCAGCTTCTCGACGTACGGGATCTTCAGCCCGACCTCGGCCTTCTCCATCCGCCGGATGGTGGCGTGGGTGACGTCGAGGGCGCGACCGGCCTGCTCGTACGACAGCCCCGCCTTCTCCCTGAGGTCCTGCAGCCGTCTGCCGAGCACCACTCTGAGTACGGTGGGGGCACCCCCGCCGTGCCGCGTGTCCGCCACTACCGCTCCCCTTCAACTGGCCCCACGAAGCAGCAGTCTGGCACGGTCTCAACTTCGCCCGGAACACTCTGTCCAGTGCGATTCTGCAATTTACAGATTGAACCTTGCCATACGTGAGAGTGACAGAGCATAGTGACGGCGTGGCTCCTTCCCATGAGGCTCTCCGTTTAGGGCATTCGGGCGGCGGTTCCCTCGCCCGGTGTCTTCAGGACGCGTTCTCCCTCCCCGCGCTGAGCACGTCGGTCGCGGAGGCGCGACGGCGGGTCCTGGCGCGGCTGCGGGAGTGGGGCATCGGCGAAGAGGTCCGCGACAACGCCGAATTGATCGTCTCCGAGCTGTTCACCAACGCGGTGCGGCACACCTCGAGCGAGCGGGTCTGCTGCGAGGTGCGCGCGGTCGGCCCCCGGCTGCGGTTGGAGGTCACCGACCAGGGTTGCGCCCGCACCGAGCCGATGGCCCGCCCGGTCACCGTCGACCAGGAGGGCGGGCGCGGGCTGATGCTGGTGGAGGCGCTGTCCGACTCATGGGGCGTCAGACCCGCGGAGGGCGGCCGGGGTCGGGCGGTCTGGGCGCATCTGAGCTAGCCCGCCTCCGGGCCGCGCCGCCCGGGCCTCCGGTGCGCGCCTGATGTGACGTCACACGTCCTCGGTGGTCGGGCCGGCTCGATCTCCGAGCCCGCCCGACCACCGAGGACGGCGCCTGTCCCCGCCGACTACGGCAGCGGCAGCAGGTCCGGGCGCTTGGCGTGGACGTGGTCGCCGGAGGACTCCCCGCGCAGCCGCCGCCCGATCCAGGGCACCAGGTGTTCCCGCGCCCAGTGGATGTTGTCCCGGCGCACCTCGGCCGCCGAGCGATGACCCTCCTCCGGCCAGGGCTGATCCGGGTCGGTGGCCAGGGGCAGGCCCAGCACCTGTGCGGCGCGCAGTGCCACGCGGGTGTGGCCGTCGGCCGAGAGGTGCAGTCGGTCCTCGCTCCAGGCGCGGCGGTCCTGCACCGAACGCAGCGACCACAGGTCGAGCACCGGGCAGCCGTGCCGGTCGGCGATGGCCCGGACGTGTGCCGTGTAGGTGGCGATCTTTCCGCGCAGATGGCGCAGCACCGGGACGCCTCGGGTGTCGAAGCCGGTGCACACCAGCACGGTGCCGACGGAGGCGGTGAGGTCGGCGACGGCCGCCTCGTAGCGGGCGGCGATGTCGTCGGGGTCGCTGCCCGGACGCAGGATGTCGTTGCCGCCGGCGCAGAAGCTCACCAGGTCGGGGGCGAGCTCCTTGGCGCGCGGCACCTGCTCCTCGACGATCTGGTCCAGGAGCCGACCGCGCACGGCGAGGTTGGCGTACCGGAAGTCGGCAGCGAAGTCCCCCGCGGACTCCGCTGCCGGATGGGCGGTATGCAGCCGATCGGACAGCAGTACGGCCAGCCGGTCGGCCCAGCCGACGAACGCCCCCGCGGGACCCGGGTCGCCGACTCCCTCCGTGAAGCTGTCGCCGACGGCTGCGTACGACCCGATCGTGCCAATGATGAATCTCTTCGAATCGTCTGCCATGTCAGCACATCCTTCACGGTGGGAAGTGACTTACGCCACCGTAACCAGGGGTTGACGAGGCGTGATGAATACCACCCGGTCAGTTTTGGCGGAGGTGGAATAGGACGGCGAGGCGCAACGCCGCCCGGTGCCGCGCATGCGCCCGCTTCCTCCTCCGGACGGGGCGCACGAGCCGGGGTCCGTCCTCGACCGGCCACCCCGCACGCCCGCCGGAGGGAGATTCACGGCTCGGAGCCGCGGGGATGGGGTCGGCGACGGGGAGAGGGAAGAGGTGAGTCGACCCCTGCGAGCGGCGCGACACGGCATGGAGCCGAGGCGCCGACCGGGGCCGCCACGTCGAACTGATTGCCCTGGGAACATTTGTCGTATCGTCAACAGAACCGTGTCTCGCCGACGACCAGCGCCGGCGAACGACCCGAGGAGCGCCCGTGACGCAGTCGCCGCAGATCCCGTCCGTCGAGCCCGACCTGGTAGGGGTACGCAACTTCCGGGACGTGGGCGGGCTGCCCACCGGGGACGGACGGCGGATCCGGCACGGCGTGCTGTTCCGCAGCGGGCACCTGGCGAGCGCCACCACGGAGGACACCGCCTTCCTCGACTCGCTCGGTCTGCACACCGTCTTCGACTTCCGCAACTCCGCCGACATCAAGCTGGAGGGACGGGACGTCGCCCTGACCGGCGTGCGGAACGTCAACATCCCGCTCAGCGACCCGGCCGACGGCTCGGGCTTCTGGACCATGGTGCGCGAGGGCGAGCTGCACGAGCTGCGGGAGCTGCTCGCCGAGGGCCGGGCGGCCGGGCGCATGATCGCCTCCTACCGCGAGATCGTCACCACCCGGACGGGGGAACACGGCCGGCTGCTGGCCGAGCTGGCCGGCGGCAGCTCCCCCGCGCTCCTGCACTGTTCCGCCGGCAAGGACCGCGCGGGGCTCTCCATCGCGGTCATCCTGCTGGCGCTCGGCGTCGAACGGGACGCCATCGAGCAGGACTACCTGGAGTCCGGCGCCGCCCACCGCCGCTACAAGATCTGGCGCAGCGGCGACCCCGCGAACGCCATGGCCCCCGAGGTCATCGAGCTCCTCACGCCCCTCTTCGACGCCCGCCTCGAATACCTGACCGCGGCCTGGGACACGATCGACTCCGTCTGGGGCGGCGTGGAGAAGTACCTGACCCAGGGCCTCGGACTGACGGATCAGATGCGGGAGTCCCTGCGGGAGCGCCTGTTGGCACCCTTCTAGGGGGCTCGGTTCGCCTCCGGGCGCCTTAAGCGACTGCCGACAGTCGACCGTGCTCGCCTGCTCGTTCCTCACAGGCTCCGCGCGCTCTCCCTTTCGGCAGCCGCGCGCCCTTCGGCTCACTCGCCGGTGCGTACGGGGCCGGAGTGCGTGCGGGGCGGTGGTCACCAGGGGCGGTTGGGGGCCTTGTCCGGGTCGGTGACCCAGCCGGCGGCCAGGATCAGGCCGGAGGCGCGGTGGCGGGCGAGGAAACCGAAGGGCTGGTCGAAGCGGGCGCCGACCTGCTTCGAGCGCTGCCTGGGGACGCCGCCCAGGCCCATCCCGACGGAGGTCACGGCCGCCGCCTCGAAGCCCGTGGCGGTGAAGCCGGCCGTCATGCTCTGGCGTGCGGAGGTGACGGCGAGCGGGGTCGGGCTGATGCCCGGGAAGTGGCCGCGCCCGGGGTCGGTCGCCGTGCGCAGGCCGAACAGCCCCGCGGAGTCGAGCAGATCGTGCTCCGCCCGCACGGTGAAGCGGACGGTGGCCAGGTTGAGGGTCGGGCGGTCCTCCCAGCTGGTCGCCTCCACCACGCGGACGCCGGGGGCCGGTTCACCATACGGGAGCGCCGAGCCGGGCAGCGCCGGGTGCTCCCCCTCCAGTACGGCCACCGCCGCCTGCAGCACCTCGCCGCCGGGGACGCCCGCGGCGCCGCGGACCAGGCGCACCTCCAGCCCGTTGTCGCCGGCGACCTCCGCGAGCGTCAGCGGCCCCGCCGGGGTGTCGGGGGCCACCCGAAGCAGGTCGAGGTCCGGGCCGGAGCGGTAGAGGCCGGTCAGCCGCCGCCCCCGCCACGGCCCGTCGTCGGGCTCGAGCCGCCCCTCGCCGAACGGGCGGGTCCACCGGGTGCGCAGCAGCAGCGCCCCGGCCAGGACCAGCAGGGTGTCGGCGGTCAGCGGCACCGGCAACCCGGTGATCTGGCCGTCCGTGTGCCGGGTCGCCCAGGCGTCCAGCGCCGCGCGGTCCCGGTCGAGGTCGCCGGTCAAATCCGCGTGGACGCCGGGCGGCAGCGCGGCCGCCCACACCGGCCGTAGCGGCACCCGCTCCGCGCGGGTCCACAGGCCGGTGGCCGCGGCCACGCCCTCCATCGCGCCCAGCGCCTCGATCAGCTCGCGGCCGCGGGCCGACGCGCTGTCCGCACCGGCGATGGAGAGGGCGCCGTGCAGTTCCCCCCGGGCCCGGCCGTCGGCGCCGCCCGCCAGCAGGGCGAGCAGCGGCCACACCCCGGCGGCGGAGAACACGGTGCCCTCGGCCGCCTTCGGCACCGCGCTCCGCGCCCACCACCCGGTCAGCTCGTTGACGGAACGTATGGTCTCCGTGGCGAGCATGGCTCGTGCCTCTCCCGTGTGCGACGCGTCAGTCGGCCGGCCGGTTCACCGACCCGCCACCGCCTGCTTCACCAGCGTGCGGCCGAAGTCCCAGATCAGACCGCCGCCCGAGTGGGCCTCGTCCATGACGGCGGTGAACGCTTCGACGAAGCGGTCCACTTCGCGCTCGCCGATGATCAGCGGCGGGATCAGCTTAATGACCTCCATGTGGTCGCCGGAGACCTGGGCGAGAATGCGATGCCGGTGCAGCAGCGGGGCGACGACCAACTGCGCGAACAGCCCCTTCCGGGCCGTCTGGAGCATGGTCCAGCGGCCGCGCAGGGCCAGCGACCGGGGCCGGCCGAACTCGATCCCGATCATCAGGCCGCGCCCGCGCACCTCGTACAGCAGCTCGTAGCGGTCCACCAGCGCGGCGAGTCGGTCGCGCAGCAGGTCGCCGGTGCGCCGGGCGTTCTCGACGGTCTTCTCGTCCTCCATGACCGCGAGCACGGCCAGCCCCGCGGCCATGGCCTGCGCGTTGGAGCCGAAGCTGGCGGAGTGCACCAGCACCCGGTCCATCGAGGAGTAGACCTTCTTGAAGATCCAGTCCTTGCCGAGGGTGGCGCCGACCGGCACATAGCCGCCGGAGAGCGCCTTGGCCACGCAGACCAGGTCCGGTTCGACGCCCTCCTCGTGCTGGTAGGCGAAGAAGTCCCCGGTCCGGCCGAGCCCGGTCTGCACCTCGTCGGCGATGAGCAGCCCCTTGTGTCGGTGCAGCAGCTCCTGCGCGGCACGCAGGAAGCCGGGCGGGGCGGGGTGCACGCCCTTGCCCTGGATCGGCTCGACCACCAGCGCGGCCACGTCACCGCGCCCGACCTCCCGCTCCAGGGCGGCCAGGTCCCCCAGTTCGATGGCGGTGTCCGGCAGCAGCGGGGCGAAGCCCGCGCGGAAGCCGTCCTCACCGTTGACCGAGAGCGAGCCGGTGGTCAGCCCGTGGAAGGCGTGCGCGCAGTAGACGACGCGCGGCCTGCCGGTGGCGAACCGGGCGAACTTCAGGGCCGTCTCGACGGCCTCGGTGCCGCTGTTGCCGAAGAACACCCGGTCCAGGTGGGGGGCGTACGACAGCAGCCGCTCGGCCAGCAGCCCGGGCAGCGGCGGGCAGTCGAAGCGGGTCAGATCGGCCAGCGAGGCGTCCAGGACGTCGTGCAGCGCCCGGCGCACGACGGGGTGGTGGCGGCCCAGGCCCATCACGCCGAATCCGGCGAGCATGTCCAGGTAGTCCCGGCCGTCCGCGTCCCAGAAGTAGGCGCCCTCGGCCCGCTCGTAGACCTTGTCGAAGCCGATGGTGTGCAGCATGCGCGGCAGTTGGTGGTTGAGGTACCGGGCGTGCAGCTCGTACCGCTCGGCGCCGCGCTCGGCGAGGAGTCCGGCGAGGTCGAAGCCCGGTGGCGGTTCGGCGGCGGTCATCGGCGGCTCTCCCTGCTCTCCATGGTGTGCTCACCCGCCCCGCTCGACGCGTGGTCCGGGGCCTGCCGGCGGCTCTCGGCGGTGGTCTCGACGGGGCTTTCGGCGAGGGTCTCGGTGGGCCGGGCGTGAACCCGGGCGTCCTCGGCGGCGGACCCGCGCTGCCGGCTGACCCGTCCGTGGCCCAGCACCGCGCCGATCCCCGCGGCGATCTCGACCGGGGTCAGCCCGATGTCGGCGAGGACCTCGCCCCGCTTGGCGTGCGGCAGGAACCGCTCGGGGATGCCGAAGGTGCGCACCGGCAGGTCCACCGCGGCGTCGCGCAGCGCCTGGGCGACCGCCGACCCGACGCCGCCGTTGCGGCTGCTGTCCTCCACGACGGCCACCGCCCGGTGGCGGGCCGCCAGCGCGGGCAGCGCCGCGTCGACGGGCTTGACCCACCGCGGGTCGACGACCGTGCACCGGACGGCGCGCTCGGCCAGCAGCTCGGCCGCCGCCAGCGCGACCGGCGCCATCGCCCCGACCGCGACCAGCAGCACATCGGCGCCGTCCGGCGCCTCGCGCAGCACGTCCATGCCGCCCACCCGGGACACCGCCGGGATCGGCTCGCCGACCGACTCCTTCGGGAAGCGGACCACGGTGGGCGCGTCGTCCACGTCGACCGCCTCACGCAGTTGCGCCCGCAGCTGGTCGGCGTCGCGCGGCGCGGCGATCCGCAGTCCGGGCACGACCTGGAGGATGGACAGGTCCCACATGCCGTTGTGGCTGGGGCCGTCGGTGCCGGTGACGCCCGCGCGGTCGAGTACGAAGGTCACCCCGCAGCGGTGCAGCGCGACATCCATCAGCAGTTGGTCGAAGGCGCGGTTGAGGAAGGTGGCGTAGACGGCGAAGACCGGGTGCAACCCGCCGGTGGCCAGCCCCGCGGCCGACACCGCGGCGTGCTGCTCGGCGATGCCCACGTCCCAGACCCGGTGCGGGAACCGCTCGGCGAACGGGCCGAGCCCGACCGGGTGCAGCATCGCCGCGGTCAGGGCCACCACATCGGGCCGTTCGGAGCCGATCCGCACCATCTCGTCGCCGAAGACCGAGGTCCAGGACGGGCCGCCGGAGGGGCTGAGCGGCTGGCAGGTCAGCGGGTCCATCGCGCCGACGGTGTGGAAGCGGTCGGCCTCGTCCTCCAGGGCGGGCCGATAGCCGCGGCCCTTGGCGGTGATGCAGTGGATCAGTACGGGGCCGTGGAACCGTCGGGCGCGGCGCAGCGCCGACTCGACGGCCGCGATGTCGTGCCCGTCGACGGGTCCGACGTACTTCAGCCCCAGGTCCTCGAACATGCCCTGCGGCGCGAAGGTGTCCTTGAAGCCCTTCTTGGCGCCGTGCAGCGACCCGTAGATGTGCTGGCCGACGACGGGCGTGCGTTGCAGCACGTCCTTGCCCCAGGCGAGGACGCGCTCGTAGCCGTCGGTGGTGCGCAACGTGGCGAGGTGGTTGGCGAGGCCGCCGATGGTGGGCGCGTAGGAGCGCTCGTTGTCGTTGACGACGATGATCAGTGGCCGGTCCTTGGCGGCGGCGATGTTGTTGAGCGCCTCCCAGGCCATGCCGCCGGTCAGCGCGCCGTCGCCGATCACCGCGACCACGTGCCGGTCGGTGCGGCCGAGCACCTCGTCGGCCTTGGCGAGGCCGTCGGCCCACCCCAGCACCGTGGAGGCGTGGCTGTTCTCGATGACGTCGTGCTCGGACTCGTCGCGGGACGGATAGCCGGAGAGCCCGCCCTTGCCGCGGAGCTTGGAGAAGTCCTGGCGGCCGGTGAGCAGCTTGTGGACGTAGGACTGGTGGCCGGTGTCCCACAGGATGCGGTCGGTGGGCGAGTCGAAGACCCGGTGGAGGGCTATCGACAGCTCCACGACGCCGAGGTTGGGGCCGAGGTGTCCGCCGGTTCTGGTCACCGCGCGGACCAGGAACTCACGGATCTCGGCGGCGAGTCGGCCGAGTTGGTCTTCGGGTAGCGCTTTCAGGTCGCGCGGGCCTCGGATGGTCTCCAAGAGCGACATGGTCGGTCCCCCTCTTCGTGGCTAGCTCACGGTCACATCGGGGGTCCCGGCCGGGACACCCTCGGTCTCCATCACCTCCGCGAGCCGCATGGCCTCTTCGATCAGCGTTTCGACGATCTTCGACTCGGGCACCGTCTTGATCACCTCGCCCTTCACGAAGATCTGCCCCTTACCGTTGCCCGAGGCCACACCGAGGTCGGCCTCCCGAGCCTCGCCGGGACCGTTCACCACACAGCCCATCACCGCCACCCGCAGCGGGACCTCCATGCCCTCCAGACCCGCGGTGACCTGGTCGGCCAGCTTGTAGACGTCCACCTGGGCGCGGCCGCAGGACGGGCAGGAGACGATCTCCAGACGGCGCTGGCGCAGGTTGAGCGACTCCAGGATCTGGATGCCGACCTTGACCTCCTCCGCCGGCGGGGCGGAGAGGGAGACGCGGATGGTGTCGCCGATGCCCTCCGAGAGCAGGGCGCCGAAGGCCACCGCGGACTTGATGGTGCCCTGGAAGGCGGGGCCCGCCTCGGTGACGCCCAGGTGGAGCGGGTAGTCGCACTGGGCGGCGAGCTGCCGGTAGGCGTTGACCATGACCACCGGGTCGTTGTGCTTGACGGAGATCTTGATGTCCCTGAAGCCGTGCTCCTCGAACAGCGAGCACTCCCACAGCGCCGACTCCACCAGCGCCTCCGGGGTGGCCTTGCCGTACTTGGCCAGCAGCCGCTTGTCGAGAGAGCCGGCGTTGACACCGATACGGATCGGGACACCGGCGTCGGACGCCGCCTTCGCGATCTCCTTCACCTTGTCGTCGAACTGCCGGATATTGCCCGGATTGACCCGCACCGCCGCACAACCGGCGTCGATCGCCGCGAACACGTACTTCGGCTGAAAGTGGATATCCGCGATCACCGGGATCTGCGACTTCCTCGCGATCACCGACAACGCCTCCGCGTCATCCTGCGACGGACACGCCACCCGCACGATCTGACAACCCGAAGCCGTCAACTCCGCGATCTGCTGCAACGTCGCACCGATGTCCGCCGTCACCGTCGTCGTCATGGACTGCACCGACACCGGCGCGTCCCCACCCACCGCCACCGACCCCACCTGGATCCGTCGGCTGGCCCGACGCGGGGCGAGCGGCCGGACGGGCATGGTGGGGAGCCCGAGGTCGAGCGGCTCTGTCGCTGTCATGGCCTCACCCACGGTTCCCGGACATGGTCTCGCGGGCCGCGCGCAGCGACTCCTTGAGCGAGCCCACGGTGGCGAGCACGGCGGTCGGCTCATAGCCGCAGTGCGCCATGCAGTTGTCACAGCGCGGGTCCTTGCCGCGCCCGTACTTGTCCCAGTCGGTCTCCTCGACCAGCTGCCGGTAGGTGGGGACGTAGCCGTCCGCCATCAGATAGCAGGGGCGCTGCCAGCCGAAGAGGGAGTAGTTCGGAATCCCCCAGGCCGTGCAGGGGAAGTCGGTGCGGCCTTCCAGGAAGTCCAGGAAGAGCGGGCTGTGGTTGAGCCGCCAGCGCTTCCGGTTGCCGTCGGCGAACGCCTTCCTGAACAGTTCACGGGTCTGCTCGACGCCGAGGAAGTGTTCCTGGTCGGGCGCCTTCTCATAGGCGTAGGCGGGCGAGATCATCATCTCGTCCACCTTCAGGTCGTCGTTGAGGAAGTTGAGCACCTCGACCACGGTCTGCGGGGTGTCGGTGTTGAAGAAGGTCGAGTTGGTGGTGGTGCGGAAACCGCGCCGCTGCGCCTCCTTGATGGCCGCGACCGCCTCGTCGAAGACCCCCTCCTTGGCCACCGACTCGTCGTGCCGCTCGCGCAGCCCGTCGATGTGCACCGCGAAGGCGAAGTACGGGGACGGGGTGAACTCGTCGATCTTCTTGCGCAGCAGTACGGCGTTGGTGCAGAGGAACACATAGCGCCTCCGTTCCACCAACTGCCGTACGATCTCGCCGATCTGCGGGTGCATCAGGGGCTCTCCACCGGCGATGGAGACCATCGGAGCACCGGATTCCAGCACCGCGCCGACCGCCTGGGCCACCGGCATGCGCTGCTTGAGCACCCCGGCCGGGTGTTGGATCTTCCCGCAGCCCTCGCACTTGAGATTGCAGGCGTACAGCGGCTCCAGCTCCACGATCAGCGGGAACTTCTCCCGCCGCCGGATGACCTTCTGCGTGAAAACGTATGTCGCGACCCGGATGGACTGTCGGAGCGGCATGGCCATCTGGCTCACCTCCTGGGGAGCGGCAAGGATCGGTGCCATTCAAAGAAAGCTGGGAGCAGAGTGCGTAGTACCCGGAAAGCAGATATTCCACCGCACAAGGTGCCGATCCGGACGAGTTCATGTTCAGGAGCGTCCACGACCACTCGTACGGCCGCAACCGGGCGGGCGCCCGCCGACACGGCGGCGCGGAGCGTGGCGGCGGACTCCATGTCCACCGCGAGGGCGCCGGTGGCGCGCAGTCTCGCGCGCTCCGCACCCCGCACCACATGGTCGGAGCCGACGACAGGCCCGATGTGCGGGGTGCGTCGGACGCCGGCGGGGGCCAGGGCGGACAGCGCGGCGGCCAGGGTCTCGCTGGCGGTGCACGGGGTGCGGCCCTCGGGGTCGCGGGTCTCGTCGGCGACGACCAGGTCTCCGGGGTGCATCCCGGGGGCCAGCCCGGCGCAGAAGCCGGTGGCGATCACGGCGGTGTCGCGGGCGGCCGCACCGTCGCCGAGCGCGCGGGCCACCGCGCGCTCGGCGGACCGCGGGCCCATGCCGGTGCGCACCACCGTCACCGGCCCGGGGGCGCCATCGTGGTCGCCGCGGAGGGCGAGCCGCTCGATGCCGAGCGCGCACGCGATCAGGAGAGGGATGGGCCGGGCGGGCTCCATCAGGCGTCCCGGGCCGACGGCAGGGCCGGCTCGCCGTACACATAGCGGCCGAGCGCGGTGACCGGGAAGACCTGCCGGTACAGGTGGTAGTTGATGGAGAAGTCCCAGGGGAAGCCGGTGCCGGTGAACTGCGGCTCGTCCCAGGAGCCGTCCGACAGCTGGGTGTCGGTCAGCCAGGTCACCGCGCGCTCCACGGCCTTGGACTCCCGCTCGCCGGCCGCCAGCAGCGCCAGCAGCGCCCAGGCGGTCTGGGAGGCGGTGGAGGGTCCGCGGGCGATCCACTCCGGGTCCCGGTAGGAGCGCTGGTCCTCGCCCCAGCCGCCGTCCTCGTTCTGCACCCGCTCCAGCCAGGCGACGGCGCGCCGGATCGCGGGGTGCGAGGCGGGGATGCCGGCCGCGACCAGGGCGGGGACGACCGAGCCGGTGCCGTAGACGTAGTTGGTGCCCCAGCGGCCGAACCAGGCGCCGCCGACCTCCTGCTCGGCCAGCAGCCAGGCGATGCCGCGCCGGGCTCGCGGATCGTCCGCGAGCCCCACCCAGGCGAGCATCTCCACCACGTGCGCGGTGACATCGGCCGAGGGCGGGTCGATGACCTCGCCGAAGTCGCAGAACGGCAGCCGGTTGGGGAACGGGCTGGTGTTGTCCACGTCGAAGGCGCCCCAGGCGCCGTTCTTGGACTGCATGCCCAGGTTCCAGCGGGTGGCGCGGCGGACGGCCGCCTCGACCCGGTCCGGTTCGGGGTGGTCCACCCGGCGCAGCGCCAGCACCACCTCGGCGGTGTCGTCGATGTCGGGGTAGGTGTCGTTGTGGAACTCGAAGGCCCAGCCGCCGGGCGGGAGTTCGGGCCGGCGCACCGCCCAGTCGCCGCGTCGGTCGATCTCCTCCCCCAGCATCCAGTCGGCGGCCTTGACCAGGGCCGGGTGGTCCGGGGTGAGTCCGGCGTCGACGAGGGCGATGGTGGCCAGGCAGGTGTCCCAGACCGGGGACTGGCATGCCTCGATCATCCGGCTGCCGTCCTCGCGCCACACGGCGAACCGGTCCAGCGACTCCAGTCCGGCGCGCAGCACCGGGTGGCCGAGGTCGTAGCCGAGGATGTGCAGGGCGATGAGGGAGTAGACGGCGGGCGGCTGGATGCCGCCCCAGCAGCCGTCGTTCTCCTGGCGTTCGATGATCCAGCGGGTGCAGCTCCGCACCGCGGCTCGGCGCAGCGGGCCGACGGCGATCCTGCGGTAGCCGTGCAGCGCCCGGTCCAGGCGCTGGAAGACGCCGTCCCAGCTGGTCAGCGGGGCGCCGGGGCGCGGCGGGTTGGGGTGGCGGGGGTCGGTGTGCAGCTCGTCCACGCCGAACGGTCCGGGCCGCACCGGGCGGTGGGCGGAGACGATGGTGAGCGGCACGATGGTCTGCCGGGCCCAACAGCCGAAGTCGTAGATGTTCAGCGGCACCCAGCTGGGCAGGTAGATCAGCTCGGGGGGCAGCTCGGGCAGGTCCTCCCAGCGCCACCAGCCGAAGAGGGCGAGCCAGATGCGGGTGAAGACACGGGCCCGGGCGATGCCGCCGCGTTCGCGGACCCAGGCGGAGGCGGCGGCCATGTGCGGCTCGTCGGGCCCGTCCCCGGCCAGCCGCAGCGCGACATACGCCTCGACGGTGGCGGAGAGTTCGGAGGGGCCGCCGTAGAAGGTGGCCCAGGTGCCGTCGGCTCGCTGCTGGGACCGGATGTGGCGCGCCGCGGCGGCGAAGACGCGCTCGTCCCTGATGCCGAGGAACTGGCGGAGCATCAGGTCCTCGGCGTCCATGGTGACGTTGGTCTCCAGGTCGCCCTTCCACCACCCCTCGGGGTCCTGACACCCCAGCAGGTGGTCGACGGCGCGGGCCGTGGCCTGCCGGGCGGCCGTCAGGGTCTCGGGCTCGGAGGGGGTCTCGGAGGGTTGGACGGTGGTCGCTGTCATGGTTTCCCCTTGCAGTGCGAGATCTCTGCCGAAATGGGGTTTCCGTCGGCCGGCGCCCCGCGGGGGCGCCGGCCGGCGACTGCGAGCTATATGCGGTGGGTGGCGATGCCGTCGACGGCGGTACGGCTGACGGCGATGCGGCCGAGGGCGATACGGCCGCAGGCGATACGGCTGAGGTCGACGCGGCCGAAGGCGACGCGGCTGATGGCGATCATCTCTCTCGTACGACCACGAAGTCGGCGAGCGCCACGAGCTGCGCCCGGACCGTCTCGGGCAGCCGCACCTCGCTCAGCGCGGAGACCGCGGTGGCGTGCTGACGGCGGGCCTCCTGGGAGGTCCAGTCGCGTCCGCCCGCCCGCTCGATCAGCGCCGCGCGGGTGGCGAACTCCTCCTCGTCGAAGTCGGCGAACTCCGAGTCGGGCTGCTTGGCGTCGGCCGCCAGCAGCTCGGCGAGCTCCTCGGAGGCCGCTCCGCCGGCGGCCAGGGCGGCGACGACGGGCAGCGACTTCTTGCGCTGCCGCAGATCGCTCCAGGTCTGCTTGCCGGTGGCCTCGGGATCGCCCCAGATCCCGAGCAGGTCGTCGACGGCCTGGAAGGCGAGGCCGAGGTGGTAGCCGTAGCGCTCCAGGGTGTCGGCGGTGTGGTCGTCCGCGCCGCCCAGCACCGCGCCGATGGAGGTGGCGCAGGCCAGCAGCGCGCCGGTCTTGTTGCCCTCCATCTCCAGACACTCCTCGACGGTGACCCGCTCCCGGTGTTCGTAGGAGATGTCCTGGGCCTGGCCGTCGATGAGCCTGCGGGTGGCGGCGGTCAGCCGCCGGGTGGCACGCCCCGCCTCCGCGGTGCCCAGCTCCAGCAGTATCTCGTTGGCCAGCGCGAAGAGCGCGTCGCCGACGAGGATGGCCTGGGCCGGTCCGTGCACCTTCCACACGGTGTCCCGGTGGCGGCGCTGCTCGTCCCGGTCCATCAGGTCGTCGTGGAGCAGCGAGAAGTTGTGCACCAGCTCGACCGCGACCGCGCCGGGGATGCCGGTCTCGGGCGGCGCCCCCGCGGCCTCGGCGGAGATCAGCGCCAGCGCCGGGCGGACCGCCTTGCCGCTGTCGCCCGCGGACGGCCGGCCCGCGGCGTCGATCCAACCGAAGTGGTACGCCGCGACCGCGTCCATGGGTGCCGCCAGTCGGCCCACGGCCGCGCGCAGCACCGGTGTGGCGAGCGTCCGACCGCGCTCCAGCAGCGCGGCGACGGCCGCGGAGTCGACGGCGGGGGTCACCGGGGTCACGGGCTCTCCTCTGTTCTGGGTCATGGTGCTCATGCCGCCTCCTCGGGGATCCCCCCGCGCAGGGCGGGGAGAGGGTTCTCATGTGGGCGGCCCAAGGCGGCGAGCGCCTCGCCGGCGGCGGTCAGTCCGCTGCGCACGGCGCCCTCCATGGTCGCGGGCCATCCGGTGGCGGTCCACGCGCCGGCCAGGTAGAGGCCGGGCGCGTTGGTGGGGGCGGACGGACGCAGCCGGCCGACCCCGGGGGTGGGGGCGAACGTGGCCGTGCGCTCCCGGGTGACGAAGAAGTCCCGGACCACCGCGCGGCGGGCGGCCGGCAGCAGCCGCGCCAGCTCGGGCAGGTAGCGCTCGCGCAGCTCGGCGACGGGGCGGTCGATGTCGTCGTGGGCGGCGGACTGGGAGACCGCCAGATACTGTCCGGCCGGGCCCCCGCTCGCGGGGGCGGCGAGCCCGGAGGAGTCGGTGCGGTCGAAGACCCACTGGATCGGGCTGCCGACGGCCGCGAAGAAGGGGCGGCGCAGCACGGTCCTGTCGTAGACGACGTGCAGGTTGAGGATGGGCGCGGTGCCGATCCGCAGCAGCCGGTCGGGGTCGTCCAGCGCGCCCTCGGGCAGCAGGGCGTGGGTCTCGCGCTGCGGGACGGCCAGCACCACGGTGTCGGCCTCCAGCGTCTCCGCGCCGCCGGTGCCGCCCTGGACCGCCACGCTCCAGCGGCCGGCCTCGGTGCGGGTGAGGGCGCCGGCCCGGGTGCGCAGCAGGGTGCGTACGCCGGCCGTGTCGAGGGCGGCGCGGGCCCGGGTGTCGTGCAGCTCGCCGAGGGGGGCGTGCGCCCAGCCGATGTCGGCGGCGGCCGGGTCGGAGAGCAGTCCGGTCTTGAAGACCATGGCGGCGAGGCCGAGCGAGGCGTGCGCGGCGGTGGCGTTGAGGGTGGCGACGCCGATCAGGTCCCACAGCGCCTCGACGGCGCGCGGCGACTGGCCGTGGCGGCGCAGCCAGCTGGCGAAGTCCACCCCGTCCAGGGCCGGGTCGGCGGGGTCGAGCCCCCGGAGGGCGAGGGCGGCCCGGCCGGCCATGGCCCGTTCGGTCAGGGACAGGTGCGGATAGCCGGCCAGGCTGGGGACCAGGTGCAGCGGCACCGGCAGTGGGGCGCGGCGGATCCGGCCGAGCCGCGGGCCGTGGGCCGTCCCGGTCCCGCGCCGCGCCCCGGGGTCGAGCACCGGCACGTCCAGGGTGCTCTGGAGCGGGGCGAGCCGGGCCGCGTCGACGCGGTCCAGGAACCAGCGGTAGGCGGTGCAGCAGCGCAGATAGACGTGCTGGCCGTTGTCGACGCTCAGTTCGCCGGCCGGGGAGTCGCGACGGAAGGAGAAGGCGAGGCCGCCGAGGCGAGGCCGGCCCTCGAGGAGGGTGACGCGCACCCCGGCGTCGGCGAGCGCCAGCGCCGCGGTGGTCCCGGCCAGTCCCCCGCCGACAACCACGGCGGCCGCCCCCTCGGGACGGCCTGTCGCGTGCGTCCGGTGCCGGTCGGGGCGCGTGGCGTGTGTCGTCATGTGTCCACCCCCTCACTCGTGGACTGGGACGTGCGGCCGCGGCGGAGGGTTGCCCGCCGCTTGTGCCGGGCGGTTCGGTTCACCGCAGCTCTCCCCTCGGTCCCCGGGCGTGTTGTCGGGCGACCAGCCGGGCGTCCATCCCGGCCAGCCCGCGCACCGCGACGTACGCCTTCTCATGGCCGGGCAGCGAGACCCGGCCGCGTAGCACGGCTGCCGGATCGCGGGCGATGCGCTCCAACAGCCGCCGGTAGATGCCCGCCATGGCCGCCACACAGGCGCCGCTGCGCCGGTCCAGCATGGGCAGCAGCCGGAAGCCGGTGGCGAACAGCGCCCTGGCCCGCCGCACCTCGAAGTGCACCAGGCCGGTGAAGTCGGCCTCCGGTGGTGCGACGGAGGTGTGGAAGGCCGGCGGGCAGCCGAACTTGGCCAGGTCCTCGGTGGGCAGGTAACCGCGTCCGCTGGCCGCGTCCTCGCGAACGTCCCTGAGGATATTGGTCAGTTGGAGCGCCAGGCCAAGCGTGTCGGCGTACTCGGCGGCGCGCTCGGCGTCCCGCGCGCCCGGCAGGGTGCCGAAGACCCCGAGCGAGAGCCGGCCGATGGCGCCGGCCACGCAGCGGCAGTACACCTTCAGGTCGTCCCAGGTCTCGTAGCGCTCGCCGGAGACGTCCATCAGCACGCCGTCGATCAGCTCGTCCAGCCCGTCCAGCGGGATCGGGAAGCGGCGGGCGGCGTGGGCGAGGGCGACCGCCACCGGGTCGGTGTCGTCCTCGGCGATCCGGCCGTCCCGGATCCGGTCGAGCACCGCGCGGGTGTCGGCCAGCCGGGTCCGCTTGGCTGCGGCGTCCAGCGGTCCGTCGCCGATGTCGTCGACCCGGCGCGAGAAGGCGTACAGCGCGGACATGGCGTGCCGCTTCTCGGTCGGCAGCAGCCTGATGCCATAGGCGAAGTTACGGGCCTGCACCCCGGTCACGGCCTCGCAGTAACGGTACGCCGCGAGTACTGGCGCGGACACGTGCCCCGATCCGTTCACGGTCCGGCTCACCCCTCTCTTCGCAGTGTCGCCCCCACCTCGCGCAGCAGGCTGAGCTTGGTGGGCTTGGGAGGTCCAGCGAGTACGTCGTGTCCCCGGCTGGCGACCGCGCGCAGCGCGGCTCGGCCGCCCGCCACGAAACCGGCGAGCAGCAGCCTGAGCCTGCCGTCGACGCTACCCACCAGCGGGCTGCCTTCGTCCAGCAGGTCCCGGGCGCGTTCCGCCTCGAAGGCGACCAGCGCGCGCACCGACGCGGTCGCCTTCGGCGCGGCCAGGTCGGCCTCGGTGACGGAGAAACGCGCCATGTCCTCGGCAGGGAGGTAGACGCGGTCGCGGCCGAGGTCCTCGGCCACGTCCTGGAGGTGCTCGATGATCTGGAGGGCGGTGCAGACGGCGTCCGAGTGTCGGACGCGCTCCGGGCTGGTGGTGCCGGTGATGCCCAGCACCAGCCGGCCGACGGGGTTGGCGGACAGCTCGCAGTAGTCGAGCAGCTCCTGGTAGGTGGCGTAGCGGCGGACCCGCTGGTCCTGCCGGTTGGCCTCGATCAGTCCCAGGAAGGGGCCGGGGGTGAGCCCGCAGCGGCGGACGGTGGGGCGCAGCGCCCGCAGCAGCGGGTGGCGGGGCGACTCGCCCGTGGCGGCGAAGACGCGCCACAGGTCGGCCTCGAAGGCGTCCAGCAGCGCCAGCCGGTCCGCGGCCCGCTCGGGGTCGACGCCGAGCAGGGCGGCGTCGGTGCCGCCCGGGGCCAGGTCGCCGTCGCCGATGTCGTCGACGAGCCGGGCGTAGCCGTAGACCGCCATCAGGTCGGTGCGCCAGGCCCGCGGCAGGAAGAACGGCGCGACCGGGAAGTTCTCGCGGCCGGCCTTGCCGAGCAGGGCCCGGGTGTGCGCCTGTGCGTCGGGCCGCTCGTCGTGGCCGAGCCGTGGGCGTGCGGCGGCACGGATCGGGCGCCCGGACGCGGGGCGGCCGCCGGTCGTCGGATCGCCGGAGCGGCCGTGGGGCACGGCGTACTCATGCGACGTAGGAGACTCGAGGGAGGACCCGCTGCGCTCGTCCTCCCCGGTCACTGTGGACAGCCAGGCATACGGACGAGGACCGCGCCTCCGCGCGGGAGCGGTCGACCGGGCCCAGTGGGAGCGCTGGAGGTGGGCCGTGAAGCCAATGCCGTCACATCCCCGTTCTACACCGGTTAACAGGATCGGCACGAAGCGGACACGCCGCGCCGCCCTGTCAAGGGCGGCTGACCACTCACCTCCGCTCACCTGGAACGAGGTGAGCGGGCGACGGTCCCGGCGTGGCCCGAATGGGCACCGGTCCAGCTTACGCCTTCGCTTGTGGAGACGACCGGGGGGAGTCCCTACGCCTCCTGTTCGAACAGGTCCTCGATGCCCACGACCCGGGTGAGGTCCCGCAGCTCGCGCTCGAAGAACGCCTCCCCGTCCGCCAGCGCGAACGACATGAAGCCCAGGGTCTCCAGGCACATCAGCCCGTAGAGCCGCACCCAGCAGCGCAGCATGACGGCGATGGCGCCGGTGGGGAGCGTGATCTCCTGGGCCTCGCTGAGCCCGCGCAACTGCTCCACCAGCGCCGGTTCCAGCTCGGCCACCTCGGGCACGGGCCAGGGCCGGACCCGCCACAGGTCCTCGAACAGGTGGGACCAGAGCGAGCCGAAGACGGTCCAGCCGGTCTCCGGATCCGGCCGGGCGCCGGACCGGCCGAGACCCTGTGTCCAGGGGCCGAGCACCAGCCCGAACTCGTGCGGGTTCCGCAGCGCCCAGGCGCGCAGCGCCCGCGCGGCGGCGATCAGCCGTCGGCCGGGGTCGTCCGCGGGGAGCGCCTCGGTCATCACCCGGACCCGCTCCGCCATCTCGGCGAAGATGTCCGCCCGCAGCGCCATGATCAGGGCGTCCCGGCTGGTGAAGTAGCGGTAGACGGCCGGGGCGGTCATGCCCATGTCCCGGGCGATGGCCCGTATCGTCACGTTCTCCGGCCCCTGCTGGACCAGCAGCTCCCGCGCCACGTCCTTGATCTCGCGGATGGTGGCGATCCGCAGTCGCTCACGCCGGGTGTACGGCACGACCGGCGCGTCCCCCTGGGACATGCGCTTCCCCCTCGTCTTCGCGCACCGAGCCCCTCACGGCGCCCGGCTTCACGATACAGCCATAGGTTTGGTGAACACCTGCCGCTGAGGCGTCTCGCGTTCACCGTTAAACGACCCCCGTCACCGCGCCCACCTGCGGACACGGCGACGGGGGCCGGAGCCGGTCAGGAGGGGTGATGCGGACAGGAGGCGGGCGGGGCGTCCCCCGCCGCCGCGGTGTCGACCGTCCCGGCGTCGCCCGTCCTGACGTCGACCGCCCCCGCGTCGACCGTCTTCGTGTCGACCGCCCCGGCGTCGACCGTCCCGATGTCGACCGCCCCCGCGTCGGCCGTCCCCGCGGCCGGGGCCGGGACGCTCGCCGGGGCCGGGACGCTCGCCGGGGCGGGCTGCCGCGCCGGGGTCGCGGCCCGCTCGCGCGGGACCACGGTCACCATGACGTCCTGGAGCGGGCGCAGCGAGACCACCGGCGAGCCGTACTGCAGCGAGCTGCCGGGGATCCGCTGGATCTTGAACCGCTGGTTGACCATGGCGACGATGAGCCGCAGCTCCAGCAGGGCCATGAAGTTGCCCACGCACTGCCGGGGCCCGGCGCCGAACGGGAAGTACGCCAGCCGGGGCCGCTGCCGGATGGCCTCGGTGGTGAAGCGGTACGGGTCGAAGGCGAGCGGGTTGTCCCAGTAGCGCGGGTTGTGGTGGGTGACGAGCGGGGAGAGCAGGATCGAGGAGCCGGCCTCGATGTCGTAGCCGCCCAGCTGGTCCGCCCCCACGGCGGCCCGCGGGAAGATCCAGATCGGCGGGTGCATCCGCAGGCTCTCGTCGACGACCATGCGGGTGTAGCTGAGGGAGTCGGCGTTCTGCGCGTCGGGCAGCCCGCCGCCGAGCACGGTGGCGATCTCGGCGTCCAGCTCCTCCTGCACGTTGGGGTGGGAGGCGATCGACAGCAGCGTCCAGCACAGCGACACCGCGGTGGTCTCATGGCCGGCCAGGTAGACCGTGAGCAGCTCGTCCTTGATCTGCTGGGCGGTCCAGGGACGGCCGGTGACGGGGTCGACGGCCTGCTCCATCAGCGCGATCAGCGGGCCCTCGCCGGTCTCCGCGTACCGCCGGCGGACGTCGGCCACCACCCGGTCGAAGACCCGGTGGATCCGCTCGATCTTGCGCTTGCGCTCCGTGGGCACCCAGGAGGGCAGCATCTCGGCGGCGGTGCCGCGGCGGAACATCACCTCGACGACGTCGTCGACGATCTGCTTCAGCACCCGGGTCTCGGTCTTGATGTCGTAGGCGAACAGCGAGCGGCTGAGGGTGACCAGGGTCAGCTTCAGCATGTCGGTCATCAGGTCGACCGGCTGGCCCGCGGCGGCCTTGCGCTCCCAGCCCTCCATCATCTCCTCGGTGGCCCGGACGATGTTGGGGACGATGTCGTTGACGGCCTGCTTGAGGAAGACCGGCTGGACCGCGCGTCGGTGGCCGCGCCAGAACTCGCCGTCGGTGGTCAGCAGGCCCTTGCCCATGACCACGCCGAACTGCTCGTACAGCGGGCCGCGGACGTAGTTGGCGTGGTTCTCCACCAGGACCCGGCGCACCGCGTCCGGGCCGGTGACCTGATGCACCGTCATCGGGCCCAGCTGCATGCGCACCACCTCGCCGTAGTCGCGCTGCAGGCCCAGCAGGAACTCCGCGGTGTTGCGCTTCCAGTGCGCCAGGCTGCCCAGCAGGGGGACGCCCTTGGGGCCGGGCGCGAGGGAGCGCCGGCGCTGGGGGATCGTGGTCGTCGCCATGGTTGGGGTTCTCCTTGCTGTCAAGAGCGCGGCCCGCGCGGGACGGGGAACAGGCGGCGTACGAAGAGGTTGTCGAAGACCGAGTCCGGGGCGAGGCGGCGCAGCGCGAGGGTGCTGTGCGCCAGGAAGCCCACCGGGTAGCGGGCGCGGGGCCGCGCGGTGCGCAGGATCCGCTCCACGGTCCTGGCCACGTCGTCCGACTGGATGGCGAAGGTGCCCGCCAGGGTGCGGCGGCCGCCGCCGTAGATGGCGTTGAAGTAGTCGACGGTCTGGCGGCGGAACTCCTCGTAGTCGCGGCCGGCGAGCTTGAGGTTCCGCACGTTCTCCACGTACTTGGCGCCGAACTCGGTGCTGCGCACCGGTCCGGGCTCGACGAGGACCACCCGGACGCCGAAGGCGGCGGTCTCCAGTCGCATCGCGTCGCTGAGTGCCTCGACGGCGTGCTTGGTGGCGTTGTAGTAGCCGGAGCCGGGCACGGCGTAGCGGCCGAAGATGGAGGAGACGTTGACGACGGTGCCGCTGCCGGCCGCGCGCATGCCCGGCAGCACCAGTCGACTGAGCCGCACCAGGCCGAAGACGTTGGTCTCGAACTGCCGCCGCACCTCGTCGAGTTCGGCCTCCTCGACCACCGCGGACAGTGCGTAGCCGGCGCTGTTGACCAGCGCCCCGACCGAGCCGTGCGCGGCCTCCACCTCGGCCACGGCCGCGCGCATGCTCTCCTCGTCGGTGACGTCCAGCGGCAGGGTGTGAATGCCGGCCCCGGCGAGGTCCTTGATCGCGTCGGGGCGGCGGGCGGTCGCGTACACCTGGTGCCCGGCCCGGTGCAGCCGCAGCGCGCAGGCCCGGCCGATGCCGGAGGAGCAGCCGGTGATCAGGACCGAGGTCGGGGTGGGCTTCGTGGTCATCGAGGTCCTCGTGTGACGGGTCGGTGGGCGGCCGCGCGGGCCGGTCCCGACGGCGGGACCGGCCCGGGGCGGGTCAGGGCGCGGCGGGCGGGTCGAAGGCGCCGAGCTGCTGGGCGAGGTCGTAGGAGTCCATGGAGAACCAGCTCTCCACGATCAGGCCCTCGTCGTCGAACTCGTCGATGACGATGCCGGGGATCTCCAGCTTCCGGCCGCGCGCCGGGATGAGGCCGCCGGCGTAGGGCTCGCCGGTGTGGGTGCCCCGCGCGGTGAAGCGGCTGACCACCTTGTTGCCCTCGATGATCCAGTCCTCGACGGTGACGTGCAGGTCGGGGAAGGAGGCGCGCTGGATCCGCACCCACTCCTTGAGGTGCTCCACACCGGACTTGCCGTTGGGGGCGGTGCCGTGGCTGATGTGGTCGTCCCCCGCGCCCTCGTAGATGACGTCGAGGTTGCCCTTGTTGAGGCACTCCTCGTAGTAGCGCTCCAGGGTCGCCTTGTTCTGCTCGGCGGTTGCCATGTTCGTCCCTCTCGTCGTTCGTCGCTCGCCGCTGCGGACAGCGGTGGTCATGGGTGGTGGGTGGTGGGGGCGGGCGCGGCCGGGGCGGTCACCGGGGCCCGTGCCGGGTGGCGGGGGCGTCGCCGGACGGGCCGGGGGGATCGTCGCCGAGCGGGCCGGGCAGCCCGGAGACGGTGAGCACCGGCTCCCCGGTGGCCGCGCGGGTGACCCGCCACACCCCCAGGGCCGGGTCGCCCTCCACGCGGGACGGCCCGCGCTCCGCGGCGTGCGGCGCGATGCGCCCGATGACCAGGGGGTCGACGGTGACCGAGAGCCCCTCCCCGCGCCGGGCGCAGCGCCGCACGATGTTCTCCAGCGGCGCCACCGGCAGCGCGGGGTGCGGCACCTGCGGGGTCGCCCACAGGTCGTTGGCGGCGCACGGCCGTACCTCGGCGACCGGCCGGCCGTCGGGGCCGGTGTGCCACGCGGCGGCCGGCACCACCGCGGACCGCCAGCGCAGGAACGGCGGGCCGGAGCGCAGGGTGGTGCTCTGGGTGACCGCGGGGCGCTCCAGCGGGCCGGGCGGCTCGGCGTCGCGCCGGTGGACGACGCGCAGGCTCGCCTCCGTCGCCTCCCCGCCGTCCTCCCCCGCGCCGGTGTCGCCGGCCCGGCGGTAGCGCACCTCCACGACCCAGTCGCGGCCCTCGTGGAAGCCGCGCGCGGTGCGGGTGAGCCGGAGCCGTCCCCCGTCGAGCCGCAGCAGCGCCAGGGGCACCACGATCCGCTCGACGGCGGCGACCCGCAGTGCCGGGTAGTCCTCGGGGACCAGCCATTCGGCGCCGCGCACCGCGTTCTCCAGCAGCACGCTGACCGGCACCGCGTCGCCGCCGTCGACCTGGAAGTCGCCGAGCACCGGCGCCCGGTCGCGGTCGAAGACGACGGTGGCGTCCAGGCGGGCGTGCGGCTGGAAGGCGGTGACCTCGCCGAGGTGGAAGATCCGCGGGTACGCGGCCTGGAAGCCGGGCAGCGCGGGCACCACCGGGTAGCCGACGGCCTGGCCGGGGTCGATCGCCCGTCCCAGCGGGCCGACGAAGGTGACCTCCCCCGCCGTGCCGGCCAGCAACTCCGCCTCCCAGCGGGCCAGTCCGTCGGCGACGTCGATGGCCGCCATGTAGCGCAGGGTGGCGCCGAAGTTGGCGATGAGGCCGATCCGGTCCCAGGTGGGCCAGGCCAGCGTCATCACGGGGAAGGCGGCCCGGCGGTCGGCCCAGGTGCCCAGCCGCGCCAGCCCGTCGTTGGCCGCGGCGTACTCCAACTGGCCGACCATGCCGCCCAGTCGGCCGGTGAGCGAGCCGACCGCGCAGAAGAACTTCAGGTCGAGCTGCCGCACCTCCTCGAAGAGGTGCAGGAAGCCGTCGACCTTGACCTCGACGGTGCGCAGGATCTCCGCGTCGGACTTCTTGGGCAGCCGGGCGGCGGTGTCCACGCCGGCGTTGTGGATCACGCCGGTGAGCGCCCCGCCCTCGCGTCGGACCAGCTCCCGGACCTGCGCGGGGTCGGTGAAGTCGCATCGCGCGTAGTCGATGCGCAGGCCGTGCCGCCGCGCGGAGGTGAGGTTGGCCGCCAGCTCCCACAGCCGGCGCTCCCGGCCGAGGCGGCGACGCACCTCGGCCGGCGACCGTCCCGGGGGCCGCTCCGCCCACACCCCCCGCTCGTACGCCTTCAGCGCGGCCTCGTCCGCGCCGAACCACGGCTCGTCCCCGGTGGGGAAGGGCTCGCGGCCGGTCACCACGACCCGTACGCCGTGTCGTTCGGCGAGGGTGCGCGCCAGCTCCCAGCCGATGCCGCGGCCGCCGCCGGAGACCAGCACGGTGTCGGCGGGCCCGAGGGTGAGCGCCGGCGCGGCGGGCGGCCGGGCGCCGGGGGTGAGGGTGAGCCGGCGCCCGTCGCGGTAGCCGACCTCGATCTGGCCGACCCGGCCCAGCTCGGCGGCGACGATGCCGGGCAGCTCGGCCGCGGCGTCCAGGGCGAGGTCGACGACCCGCGCGTTGCAGTTGGGGAACTCGCGGTGCAGGGTCTTCGCCAGGCCGGCCCAGATGCCGCCGAGCGGCTGCGCCAGGTCGTCGTCGGGGTGCTGGCCCATCCCGCCGCCCAGATAGCTGACGGCGAGGTAGAACAGCCGGTCCGCGGCGGTCTCGGCCGCCCAGGCGTCGTACACGCCGCGCAGCGCCGTGACGGTCTCGGTCAACGCGGCCCGCCACGCCCCCACCGCCTCGCGACCGCCGGCCGAGAGGCGGTGCCCCACGGTGAGGTCGACGATGGCGTCGACGGGACCGGTGTGGGCCGCGCCGTGCCGCACCCGGGCGCCGCACCGGGTCAGCTCCACGCCGACGGCCCGCGCCACGGCGGGCTCGCCGCCCAGCAGCAGCACCCGCAGGCCGGCCAGCCGGGCGGGATCGTCGACGGCCGGCGGCAGTTCGGTGAGCTCCCACACCATCCGGGTCACCGGCTGGACGGCGGCGTCCTCCGCCGGCCCCTCCGCGGGGGCCGGCGGCGCCGCGACGGGCGTCGGGTCGGTGAGGGTCATCGGCGGGCCTCCGATGCCGCGTCGGCGGGGACCGCCTCGCCGGTCTCGGCGTCGATGTAGCCGATGAGCGTGGCCTGGAGGTCCTTCATCTGGAGCAGCATCCGGCCGTCCGGGCGGGCGGCGACGAAGCGGTTGCTCACCCGGTCGGCGGCCAGGTCGAAGCCGGGCGGGGTGACGTACAGATCGATGACGTCGCCGCCGGTGGCCAGGGCGCGGTCGCTGGTCTCCTCGTACAGGTCGATACGGCGGATGGAGAGCGGCGCGGCCACCGGCACCAGCCGGCCGTCGACCAGGTCCAGCACGCCCACCCGCGCCAGCCCGTCCAGCAGGATGCCGGGCACGGTGAAGCGGGACCAGACCGGGTCGCCGGCCGGGATGTCGGGGGCGTAGCGGGCCCGCTTGCCGCGCGGGTGGATGCGGGTGTCGGTGGTGGAGACGAAGGGGCCGGTCAGCATCACCGGGGCGCCCGACTGGTGGTACGGGTCGGGCACCGGGGTCTCCGCGCCGGCCTCCCACGGCTCCCAGCGGGGCGCGGCGGGCAGGGCGTCGGCGAGCAGCACCCTGGCCAGGAAGTGCACCCGGTCCTTCTTGAGCACCACGCCGCTGGGTGCGACCACGTCCTCGGTGATCCGCACCTGGACGACGGTGGTGTCCCCGACGGTCTCGGCCAGTTCGGCGCGGATCCGCTTGGGTCCGGTGGGCACGTCCTGGTAGACCCGCAGGAAGTGTTCGAAGCGCAGGTCCTCGAAGCCGATGACCTTCTTGTCGGGGACCAGCGCCCGGGCGGCCTCGGCCGCGATCTCGGTGACGAAGGTGCCGGGCAGCGTCGCCTCGCCGCGCACCGTGTGGTGGCCGAGGTAGGCGTCGGTCTCCAGGTCGAAGGGGCACTCGTAGACCACCGCGGTCGCGCTGCGCTCGACCGGGCGGCGCAGGTAGAACCCCTGGTCCGCGGCGGCCGGGCCGGCGAGGTAACCGGGGTAGAAGCGCTCCACCGTGGCCCGCTCGGCCTCGCCCAGGTGCACCACCGAGGGCCGGCGGTGCGGCGCGTGCAGCTCCTGGACGAAGTGCTGGATGCCCTCGGCGATCGACATGTTGCTGTAGGAGCCGGCGCGCTCGTAGTACGCCTTGGTCAGCTCGTCGGCGCCCATGCCGACGCCTTCCCACAGCGTCCAGCCGATGGTGAACTCCTCGGTGGCGGTGGTCGCCGAGGCATGGGTGGCGGCGCTGGCGAGGAAGTCGTTGGCGGCCGCGTAGTCGGCCTCCCCCAGCTGCCCGAAGTAGCCCAGCAGCGAGCCGAAGTTGCACCACAGCCGGGGTGGCCGGCCGCGCAGCGCGTGCTTGAGGTTGAGGTAGGAGTCCACCTTCAGGTCGCGGATGGCGGTGAACTCCGCGAAGCTCTTGTCCTTGATCAGCCCGGAGCGCTGCAACCCGGCGGCGTTGACCAGCAGGTCGATCCGGCCCTGCTCGTCCAGGACCCGGCCCATGGCACGGTCCACCGCGTCCCGGTCGCGCATGTCGCAGGCGAGGTACGTCACCCGGCCGGGGCCGCTGTGCGCCTCCATCTCGGTCAGGTTGCGGCGCGCCCAGCGGGCGTTGACGAGGCGGTCGAAGGCGCGGTTGATGTCGGCGACGCTGCGTCCGTCGCGCCGGGCCAGCTCCGCCTTGATGAAGCCGGAGCGGCGGGCGGCGAACTCCTCGTCGGTGCCGGTGAAGGTGTCCGCCGGGTGGCTGTCCAGCGCGTTGCTGCCGAGGACGTAGATCCGCGGCCGGAAGTGCTCGGCGACGGCCTTGACCACCTCGGCGGTGATGCCGCGCGCGCCGCCGGCGACCACCACGACCGACTCCCGGTCCAGGACCGCGGTCGCTCCGGCGGCCAGCGCGTTGGGCTCGTCCCGGAGCACATACCCCTTCCGCACCCCGTCGAGGTCGAAGACGACCGGGAAGGCGCGGTCCGCGGCGCTCTCCTGCTCGGCACGGGCGACGGCCGCCGCCGGGTCGGTGGCGGAGGTGAACAGCGCGTAGCCCAGCGCCTCCGGGCGCTCCAGGCGGGCGGTCTTCAGCAGCCCGGAGAACAGCCCGGTGTACGGGTGCGGGACGCCGCCGGACGCGGCGCCGAGCAGCAGCACCACGAAGGAGGCGGCGGGGTCGCCCAGGTCGTCGTACGCCTGCTGGAGCACCAGGTAGGCGGCGTCGTGCAGGGCGGTCAGCCGGGGCACCGGGGTGGTGAGCGCCTGCTCGGGCGGCGCGGAGCGGCCGAGGTCGCCGAACACCCGCAGCGCGGTGACTCCCGGGCCGGCGGCGGCCAGCACCTCGCGCACCGCCTCCGGGGTGGCCTCGGGCAGGTGGTGCCAGCCGGGGCGCGGGGCGTCCAGGGGCACGGTGGAGAGCACCGTCAGCGGCGCGTCGGCGGGGGCCACCCGCGCGAGCGACTCGGGGGCGTCGGTGAGGACCAGCGCGCCGCTCGGCAGGAACGGGGTGCGGGGGCGCACCTCCCGCGCGGGCAGCTCGGTGAGCACCGGCACCTGGCGGTGGACGCGCAGCGGGGTGCCGGGGGCCAGCTCGCCGTCGGTGGCGAAGGTCGAGGGCAGCGGGGCGCGTTCGGCGGCGGGGCCGTCGGCGTCGCCCTCCTCGCCGGGGATGGTGAGCCGCAGCCGGGCGCCGGCCGCGCTCTCGCTCTCGTCGGTGGAGACCGCCACCGTGCCGGGGCGGCCGTGCAGCGCCTTCAGTACGGCCAGTCCGCCGGCCGCGCCGAGGTAGCGGGCGGTCGCCGGGGCGGGCGCCCCGCACAGCAGGGTCTCGTCCTCGCCGGCGTCCTGGTCCAGCGCCTCGTCGACGTAGGCCAGGACCTTCAGTCCGGCGCTGCGGGCGCGCTCCTCGGTGGTGAGCGCGAAGAGGAAGGCGCCCTCGGCGAGCTCCGCGGCCTCCGGCGGCAGCAGGTCGCCGATCAGCGTGCGGTACTCCGGCAGGCTGTTGCCGTTGATGCCGCCGGCCAGCGCGAAGTCCAGTTCCCCGGTGCGCAGATAGCGGCTGGCGGAGGTGATGGAGGACAGCGCGGAGGCGAAGCCGGAGTCCATCGTCATGTTGGGGCCGTGCAGGTCGAAGTAGTTCGCCACCCGGGCCGAGATGATGTTCGGCATCTGGCCGGGGAAGGAGTCCTCGTTGGAGGCCGGGATCATCTCCCGCACCTGGGCGCGCAGCCCGTCCAGCAGCCGCGGCACGGCGTCCGAGGCCACGTCGGCCAGGGCCTCCTCGATGTCGTCGAGGTAGCAGCGGTTGGCGTAGAGCATCGCCGCGCGGGTGGGGCCCATGTGGCCGACGAAGACGCCGGTGGTCAGGGCCTGCTCGGCCCAGAAGTCGGGCATCTGGTCGCGCAGTTGGTGCGCGCACTCCAGGATCATCAGCTGGCAGCGGTCCAGCGCCCGGATGGTCTTCGGAGGGAGCCGCACCTTGTTGAACGGCGGCGCCGGGTAGTCCCGGCCGAAGCTGTCCAGCGGGCGCGCGCCGCCGTCGAGCCAGCGGAGGACGTCGTCGCGGGAGTCGAGCCCGGGCAGGTGTGCCGACCAGCCCACGACGGCCACCCGGTTGCCGGTGTCCGGCACCTTGGCGGCGGGCGCGGCCGCGGCCCGGGCCGGCGCGGCGGCGGAGCGGGCGGCGGGCCGGCTCTCGGAGACGATCAGGTGGGCGTTGGTGCCGCCGAAGCCGAAGCCGGAGACGGCGGACAACCGCGGCTCGCCGGCCGGCCCGGACCACTCCCGGTGCTCCGGGGTGATCTCCAGCCCGGTCTCCGCCAGCCGGAAGTCCTCCCGGGGCGCGCTGAAGCGGAACTGGCCGGGGATGGTGTGCTCCTCCAGGCCCAGCAGGTTCTCGATCAGCGAGACCACGCCGGCGGCCCAACCGGTGTGCCCGATCAGCGACTTGTTGGAGGTCACGGAGGCGGGCCCGGAGGTGCCGTAGTACTCGCGCAGCGTGGTGAACTCCGCCAGGTCGCCGGCCGGGGTGCCGGTGGCGTGCGCGTTGACCCACCGCACATCGCCGCCGTCGACGTCGCCGGCCTCCAGCGCCCGCTGCACGGCGAGCGACTGGCCGGCGGCGTTCGGGGCGTAGATCGCCTTGCCCTTGCCGTCGGAGGAGGAGCCGAAGGCGCGCAGCACGCCCAGCACCCGGTCGCCGTCGGCCTCGGCCCGACTGAGCCGCTTGAGGACCACCAGCGCGGCCCCGTCGGCGAAGATCACGCCGTCGGCGTCCTCGTCCAGCGCGTGCACCCGGCCGCGCTTGGAGAGCCCCTGGAGCTTGGAGAAGAGCACAGTCCCGCGCGGGGCCAGGGCGAAGGCGCCGCCGCACACCGCGATGTCCTGCTTGCCCATCAGCAGGCCCTTGGCGGCGATGTCGATCGCGTACAGGGACGAGGAGCAGGCCGTGTCGACCATGTGCAGCTCGGTGTCGGCCGGCAGCAGCCCCTGCATGGCCAGCTCGCCGACGCGGTGCGGCAGGAACCGCTCCCCGCCCTGCGCCGCCCGCCAGTAGCGGCGCTTCAGCGCCGCGTCGACGTCGCCGCGCAGCGCCTCGCGCTCGCCCTCCGCGAGCGGCAGCCCGCCCACGATGTCGTGCGTCATCCGCACCACGCTGTCCAGCACCCCGGCCTCCTCCAGGTGCTGGCTGCCGTCGGGGGTGTAGCCGACGACGAAGGAGGCGCGGTCGGTCTCCCGGTGGGCCACCCCCTCCAGCGCCTGCACCAGGCTGTGCCGCAGCCACATGGTGGTGAACTCGTGCTCCTCGGCACCGTCCGCCATGCTGTCCACCGAGCCGGGCGCCGCCTGGAAGTCGGTGATGAACACGCAGTTCTCGGCGTACGCCTTGTCCTCGTCCGCGGTGTCCGCGGAGTGGAAGTTGGCGTGCCGCCAGCGGTCCGCGGGCACGGGCGTGAACAGCTCGTCGCCCGTGGTGCGCAGCTTCCAGAACTCCTCGGGGCTGTTGGCGCCCGCGACCGTGAGGCCCATGCCGACGACGGCGATGGCGTCGTCCTCGACGGCGATGGCGTCATCTTCGACGGGGGTGGCCGCGGCCCGGTCGGGCTCGCGCTCCCGTACGACGGCGGGCCGCGGGGGCGCGGCGGCCTCGGCGGCGGGGCCCACGACCGTGTCCGCGGCGGGCGGCGCGCCCTCGCCCGGAGCCGCCACGACCAAGGCCGCGCGCTTCTCGTCGGCCCGCTCCCCGACAGGGACCGCCGCGTCGACGGCCGTCCCCGCGGCGGGGACGGCCGCGGTCGCCGTCCGGGGCTCGGCCGTCACGGTCGGCTCCGCCGGCGCGCTCGGTGCCGGCGGGGGCGAGAGCAGGGCCGCGCCCAGGGAGAGGCCGCCGTCGGCGAGGACGACCTGGCCGGTGATCCAGCGGGACTCGTCGGAGGCGAGGAAGGCGACGACGTCCGCGAACTCCTCGGGGGTGCCGAGCCGACCGAAGGGCGTGGCGCGGGCGATGACCTCCTGCATCTCCCGGGCGCGGGGGAACCTGTCGGCGACCTCGCTGGTCAGCATGGCGGCGGAGGCGGTGTTGACGCGGATGCCCAGCGGGGCGAACTCCACCGCGAGGTAGCGGGTCGCCGCCTCGGCGGCGGCCTTGGCGGGGCCGCACGCCGAGTAGTTGGCCATGACGAACTGCGAGCCGCCCAGCGCGGAGACGGTGACGATGGAGCCGCCCCCGTGGCGGGCCATCAGCGGGGCCGCCGCGCGGGCGACCCGCAGTCCGCCCTTGTAGTTGGTGTCGACGGCCTTGGCGATGTCCTCGTCCGTGACCTCCCGCAGGGGCAGCAGCGCGCCGTTGGCGGCGCTGTTCACCAGGATGTCCAGTCGCCCGTGGCGCTCTTCGAGCTCCGCGAACATCCGGTCGACCTGCTCCTGGCGGGCCACCGAGGCGCGGGCCAGGTCGACCGTGGCGCCGTCGGCGACCAGCTCGTCCCGGGTCCGCTTCGCCTGGTCGTGCGAGTGGAAGTAGTTGATGACGAGATGGGCGCCGCGCGCGGCCAGCGCCTGGGCGATCGCCTTCCCGATCCCCTTCGACCCACCGGTGACGAGCGCCACCTTCCCCGTGAGGTCACTCATTGGAACGCCTACTCCTTACGAAACACTTCGAAACGGGAGGGGGTTGGAGTGGCCGTCAGCCGGCGGCCGAGGCGGACGCCGCGGCGCGGTCGCCCCGCGCGTTCAGCTGCTCCAGCACGAAGTCCGTGATCCGGCCCATGGTGTTGTAGGTCGCCAGCCGGAAGCCGGAGTCGCGCGGCGGCAGTCCGTAGCGGTCCGAGACCCGGGAGAGCAGCTCGACCTGCTTGACCGAGTCGACCCCGAGCTCCGCCTCCAGCTGCACCTCGTCCTCGAAGACGTCCTCGGGGTACTCCAGCGCCTCGGCGTACAGCGCCCGCAGCTCGTCGAAGAGCCGGGGGCGGTCGTAGGAGGCGCCGTCCGCCGGCTCGGCGGCCGCCGGCGCCGAGGCGGGCGCCTCAGGGGCGACGGTGGCCGGCGGCTCCGCGGCCGCCGCGTCGTGCGCCTTGCGGAAGGCGTCCAGCTCGCCGCGGACCAGCTCCAGGACCATCTCGCCGCGCTCGCTCCAGTAGGCCGCGAAGACCTCCGCGGGCACCGCCGGGGCGAGCAGCTCGGCGAGTCCGCCGCCGTGGTCGCGGTCGGCGAGGCCCGCCTCGCGCAGGGTGTCCAGGGTCTGGTCGAGCGCGAGCCGGCCGCCGAGCACCGCCAGCGTGGGCAGGGCCCGCACCGGAGCCCCGGAGGTGAGCCGGCCGACCAGCTTGGCGAGCGCGGCGCGGCCGCCGGCCTCGACGAAGACGCTGACGCCCGTGTCCCGCAGCTGCCGCACGGCGGCGGCGAACCGGACCGGCCGGGTGAAGTGCTCCGCCAGCAGGTCGGCCAGCGCGTCACCCGGCTCGTAGTAGCGCTGGAGGATCGGCGAGTAGACCGGGCGGGCCAGCGGGTGCTGGTCCAACTTCCGTACGTACGCGGCGAACTCGGGGGCGGCCGGGGCCAGCGCCGGGGTGTGGAAGGGGAACGGGGTGTCGATCTCGATGGCGTTCACGCCCAGTTGCCCGGCGATGACCACCACGCGGTCCAGCACCCCGGCCGGGCCGCTGACCACGGTCTGCTCGTCGTGGTTCTCGGTGGCCACGGCGAGCAGCGGCTCGTCGATGAGCTCCAGCAGCTTGCCGGTGCGCTCCGCGCTCGCGGACAGCGCCACCATGCGGCCGTCGATGCCGCTCTGCCGCTCGATCACGGCGACCCGCTGGGCGACGATGCGCACCCCGTCCTCGACGGAGAACGCCCCGGCCGCCACCAGGGCGGTGATCTCGCCGAGGCTGTGTCCGGCCAGCACGTCCGGGGCGGCGCCGTGCGCGGTGAGGATCTCGTGGGCGGCCAGGCCCGCGCCGTAGATGGCGATCTGGGAGGCCCAGGGGTCGCTGTCCAGCAGGTCGCGCAGGTCGGCCTTGCGGTCGCCGAAGAGCAATTCGCTGACGCGGCGCGAGTAGAGCTCCTCGGTCGCCGTGTCGATGCGTTCGAAGACCCGACGGACCTGCGGGTAGCGGGTCCTGGCCCGGCGCAGCGCCTCGCCGTCGAAGCCGCCCTGGCCGGGGAAGAGGAACGCGGTCGTGAAGCCGGCGGAAGAGCTGGGAGACATGCCGATACCTCCGTCATGGGGGTTGGGGTCGGGAAGAGGGAAGGGGGCCGGGATCCGGCGGGCGCTCAGGCCGTCCGGCCTGCGGAGCCGCCGAGCAGATAGGTCCCCATGGAGCCGAGGTTCGCGGCGATCAGCCGGTCGGCGAGCCGGGTCACCGGCGGCAGGTGCCGGGGGGCGCCGCGAACCAGCCACTTGACCATCCGGATCTTCCAGCCGGGGTCGCCGCCCGGCGTGACATGGTCGAAGAGCGCGTGGATGTTGGCCGGGGCGTAGAACTCCGCGGGCGGCACGATGGTGGCGAACATGCCGACCATGCCGGAGCCGTGCTCCGGGCTGCGCGTCATCGCCCGGATGATCTCGAGCTCCTCGCGGTTGTGGTCGGCGATCATCGCGTGGTCGCGGGTGTACCGGTAGTGGCCGCGCACCAGCGCGTCGCGCCGGCGGGCGTAGCCGGCCAGCGCCTGGTTCAGGTCGCGGTCCCCGGAGAGCGCCGGCTCGACGGCCTCGGCGAGGAGTTCGGCGCCGCGCAGCGCGTCGGTGATGCCGGCGGCGGTGATCGGGTCGCGGGTGTAGCCGGCGTCGCCGACCAGAGCCCAGCCGCGACCGTGGGAGCGGCGCAGGAAGTTGGGCACGGCACCGGTCATCCACCGGTCGACGCGCTCGGTCTCCCGGAGCCGGGCCGCGAAGTCGGGGTCGACCTCGTCGAAGGCGGCGATGACGGTCTTGTCCCGCTCCTCGTCGGGGGCCGCCTGGAAGTCCTTGACCGGCAGCGCCACGCCCACGATGGTCAGTCCGTCGTGGGTGGGCCAGGTGAAGGCGTGTTTGTGGTGGTGGCGGTAGGTGCGCACCCTGCCGTCGTGCGGCAGCCCCGACCAGTAGGACCAGTGGCTCTTGTTGAGCACCGGGGAGGTGTCGTACTTCTCGGCGCCGACCAGTCGGGCGACGGTGGAGTTGGCGCCGTCGGCGCCGACCACCAGGCGGGCGTGGGCGACGACGGGGGTGCGGTCCTCGGTCTCGGCCCGGACGCCGATGACGGTGCCGTGGTCGTCGGTGAGCAGCTCGCGCAGCGCGACCTGCTCCCGCAGCTCCGCCCCGGCCTCGACCGCGCCTTGCAACAGGATCTCGTCGAGCTTCGTGCGCTCGGGCGAGTACGCCTCGGCGACGCCGTCGACGGCGGGAAGCCTGGCCATCAGGGCGACCGGACCGCTCTGCAGTCCGTAGGAGTGGATGGGCGGGCAGCCGGTGGCCCGGACCGCGTCCAACAGGCCCCAGCGGCGCAGTCTGAGAATTCCCGGCGGATGGATCAGATTGGTCGCCGCCGCCTTGCCTCCGGGGAATTTCGCCCGGTCAAGCAGCAGCACCCGGTGGCCCGCCTTCGATAACAGCATCGCCGTCGCCGCACCGCTGACTCGTGCGCCCACAACAATGACGTCGTACATCGCGACCCCCATGTCCGGTCGGCGCCCGCGCACGGTCGACCGGATCGGCAATTTCGCACTTTGGAAAGATGGCAGCATGACGGAGGCGATTCCGGCATCGCGGCATCGACGATGCTCATCGCCCTCATGGCTTACGGATGAGAAGAACGGCCCACACTATGCGACGCATACTCGGCGGGGGCGGCATGAGTAACGCTATCCGGCCTTCTTCTCCGAGGACACTGTACTTTCGTTCAGGTGCCGGTAGCTGAGGGCGACGAGGCCCGCCTGCAAACGCGACTCCACCTGCAGTTTCTCAAGTATTCGGGCCACGTGGGCCTTGACTGTGCGCTCGGTCACCTGCATCCGCACCGAGATGCTGCGATTGGACCAGCCGGCGCCGAGCAGCGCGAAGGTCTCGGCCTCGCGAGCGGACAGGAGCCGGACCCGGCGCAGCTCACGCGACCAGGTCGGCTCGGGGAGATCCATCGTCGACATCACTGACAGCCGCGTCACCACAGCGTTCCCCCTTGCATCGCATTCCATCGGGCACCCCGCAATGATCCGGTGCACCCGCCGGTTTGTGTATTGATTATTAGTCGCGCGGACCCCGCTCGGTCAAGCTTTCGAACTTTTCTCGCGAGGTGAGAAATGCCTGCGGAGCGCCCCGGAGAAGGCCAAGTATTCACACCGTTAACGAGAATTTATTCTGATTCCGTCAGCGGCGTGCCGGGTGGCTGCGATCACATCCCGCGAAATCTCCGCGGGCAGTGCGTGGGCCGGCTTCAGTAGCAGCACCGAGCCCATGATCAGCTCATCCGCGTGGACCGGGGCGGCGCAACCGTGCCAACCGGCCGCGCTCTCCTCGCACTCCACGGCGTACCCCTGCTCCCGGATCGGCTTCAGGGACGCCAGCAGCTCGACGTCGTCCCGGTGGGCGCCGGGTCCGGCCTCCGGCGGCACGGGCTGCTCCAGCACCGCCTCCCGGATGGCCTCCGGAAGATGGGCCAGGATGGCGCGGCCGGCCGCGCCCACCCGCAGCGACTGCGAGACGGCCAGCAGGGCCCGCGGCGACAGGCCGAGCTCCGTCAGGTCGGAGTCGCCGACCGCCATGTCCACGCACTGCCGTCCGGCGCCGCCGAACGGCGCCAGGAGATAGAGGAAGGCCAGACCGCCCTCGGTGGCCTCGCGCAGGCCCTCCAACGCCGCGTGGCAGGCGTCCCGGACGGGCGCGTGGGCCAGCGCCTTCAGGGCCAGGTGCGGAGTGGTCGAACCCAGGCGGTAGAGCCCGCGCCCCTCCTGGACGAAGGCCCCCTCGCCCACCCCGGAGCGCAGGATGCGGTAGACCGTCGAGTCGTCCAGACCGGTCGCCCGGGCCAGCTCCCCGGGGCCGTGGGCCCGCCCCCGCAGCCAGGTGAACGCCTGCTGGACGCGGAAGACGCGCTCCGCGTGCCCGGTTCCGCCGACCGCACCTCTACTGACCACCCGCCCCGGCCCCCTGCCCGCGCGCCGATCTCGACTCTGGTCTTCAGATCTACGTCCAGGCAGGTCAACGCGGATGCCAAGGGGTGGATTCCAGCGTGGCAGGTTGTTGACGACGAGGCCCCGCCGGGAACTCCGGCGGGGCCTCGTCGTTCGTGGTCGAACCAGGAAGGTGGCAGGAAACTGCGACCGCTATTTCCCGGTCTCCTTCTCGTATGCCTTGATGACCTCGTCGGTCGGGCCGTCCATCAGCAGCTCGCCCTTCTCCAGCCACAGCACCCGGTCACAGGTGTCCCGGATCGACTTGTTGTTGTGGCTGACCAGGAAGACGGTGCCGGCCTCCTTGCGCAGCTCGCGGATGCGGGCCTCGGAACGCCGCTGGAAGGCGCGGTCACCGGTGGCCAGCGCCTCGTCGATCATGAGGACGTCGTGGTCCTTGGCGGCGGCGATGGAGAACCGCAGCCGGGCGGCCATGCCGGAGGAGTAGGTCCGCATGGGCAGCGTGATGAAGTCGCCCTTCTCGTTGATGCCCGAGAAGTCGACGATCTGCTGGTAGCGCTCGCGGATCTGCTCTCGCGACATGCCCATGGCGAGCCCGCCGAGCATCACGTTGCGCTCACCGGTCAGGTCGTTCATCAGCGCCGCGTTCACACCCAGCAGCGAGGGCTGGCCGTCGGTGTAGACCTTGCCGCGCGCGGTCGGCAGCAGCCCGGCGACCGCCTTCAGCAGCGTGGACTTGCCGGAGCCGTTGGAGCCGATCAGGCCGATCGACTCACCGCGGTAGGCGACGAAGGTCACGCCGCGCACCGCGTGCACCTCGCGCATGCCCGGCGCGTCCTTCCGGCGGACGATGCGGTTGAGCGCGGCGGTCGCGCTGCCCCGGCCCCGGCCCCCGCCGTTGACCTTGTAGATGATGTGCACGTCATCGGCGATGACCGTGGGCACGCGGGCGCCATCGGCGGCGGCCAGATTCCGGTTCTGTTCGGCGTTCTTCTGATCAGCCACGGCCGTACTCCTCCTCCGCCTTCCAGAAGTAGATGAAGCCGCCGATGCCGAACAGCAGCGCCCAGCCCGCGGCGGCCAGCCACACGTGCGGCGGCAGGTTCGAGGAGCCGTACCCGTCGATCAGCGCGAACCGCATCAGGTCCATGAAGATCGCGGCCGGGTTCCACTGGAGCACGTCGGCGATCCAGGCCGGCTTGTCCGCCAGCATGTGCCGGATGCTGAACATCACGCCCGAGGCGTACATCCAGGTGCGCATGACGAACGGCATCAGCTGGGCCAGGTCCGGCGTCTTGGAGCCCAGCCGGGCCATGATCATCGCCAGACCGGTGTTGAAGACGAACTGGAGCGCCAGCACGGGCACCATCAGCAGCCAGGACAGCGTCGGGTAGCTGCCGAAGCCGACCGCGACGGCCACCATCACGATCATCGAGAACAGCAGCTGCTGGAGCTGCTGCAGGGAGAACGAGATGGGCAGCGACGCCCGCGGGAAGTGCAGCGCCCGCACCAGCCCCAGGTTGCCGGAGATCGCGCGGACGCCCGCCATCACCGAGCTCTGGGTGAAGGTGAAGACGAAGACGCCCGTCACCAGGAACGGGATGTAGACGTCCTTCTCCAGGCCGCGGTCGGCGTTGAGGATCAGGCCGAAGATCAGGTAGTAGACCAGCGCGTTCAGCAGCGGGGTCGCCACCTGCCACAGCTGGCCCAGCTTGGCCTGGCTGTACTGCGCGGTGAGCTTGGCCTGCGAGAAGGCAAGGATGAAGAAGCGCCGGCCCCACAGCTGGCGGAGGTACTCCGCCAGCCCCACCCGGGCACCGCTGACCGACAGGCCGTACTTGGTCGCCAGTTCGCCGGGGGTCAGGCCGTCATCAGGTGATGGCGGGGCACTCACGACCGCACGCTCGTGCGTTGTCTCGCTCACAGTAGACACTTTCGTCCTCGGGGTGCGCTGCCGGGGCCGCGCCCCGGATCGCGCCCGATGCTCTCAGATCCGAGCTTGTTCAGATGACAGGAGGTCGGCCCAGTCGGGTCAGGCGCCATACCGTACGCCACTTCATGGGCCGGCGGGGCCCGCACGGAGTCTTCCAGCCTTCCCGGAAACCGCCGAACCACGCACGCAGCGCCGCCCCCGAGGGCTTGCGGGCCAGCGTGAGCAGCATCCACACACCCAGGTACACGGGCACCAGCGGGGCCGGGAGGTTGCGCCGGGCCAGCCAGACCCGGTTCCGGGCCACCATGCGGTGGTAGACCGCGTGCCGGCTGGGCGCGGTGGCCGGGTGGTGCAGCACCATGTCCGACCGGTAATCGATCATCCAGCCGGCGTCCAGCGCCCGCCAGGCCAGGTCCGTCTCCTCATGCGCGTAGAAGAAGTCGTCCGGAAGCCCTCCCACCTGCTCGAAGACCTCGGTGCGCACGGCGTTGGCACCGCCGAGGAAGGTGGTGACACGCGAGGAGCGCATCGGGTCGGCGGCCCGCAGCCGCGGCACGTGCCGGCGCTGGGTGGTGCCGGTCTCCGGGTCCGCGATACGGAAGCTGATGATGCCGAGTGCCGGGTCGGCGGCGAACGCCTGCCGGCACAGCTCGGCGGTGTCGGTGTTGGGCAGCAGCCCGTCGTCATCGAGGAACAGCAGCACATCGACGTCGCGACCACCAGGGCCGAACGCCTCTATGCCGACGTTGCGGCCCGCCGGGATGCCCACGTTCTCGGGCAGCTCGACGGTACGGATCGTCAGCCCCGACACCGCCAGCTCAGGCAGCGGAGAACCGTTTCCGACGACCACGACCTCGATCGGGTCGCCGTCCTGCTTGGCGACGGAGTCGAGCAGCGCACGCAGCTCTTCGGGGCGGTTGCCCATGGTCAGGACAACCGCGCCGAGCCGCATCGTACGGGCGCTCACTTGAGCCTGCTCGACGCGAGGATGGACACGAGGTGAAGCACGGTTTGCAGCAGGGCGATGCCGGCCAGCACGGCCACGCTGAGCCGGGTGAAGAAGAGGTCGCCCCGGGCCGCGTCGAGAATCGCCACGAACAGGATGAGCAGGGACGCCTCGACCCCGAGGACCAGCCGGTGGAACTTCAGCGCCGCGGCCGCCTTGCGGGCCAGCGCCATGCCGGAGGAACGCGGCTCGGACGCCGCCTCCTTGACCGGCGGCAGCCCGCCCTGGTGCCGGGCGACGCCGACGAGGTCCGTCTCGGCCTTGATCAGGATGGCGCCGAGCGCGGCGAGGGTGCCGAGGAACGCCCACAGCCAGTCGATGCGCCCGCCGCCCCACAGGTCGGCGGCGCGCAGGCCCAGGCCGACGAGGACCGCGGCGTCGCACAGGTAGGCGGCCACCCGGTCCAGGTAGACCCCGCTGAGCGAGAACTGCTTCTTCCACCGGGCGATCTCGCCGTCGACGCAGTCCAGCAGCAGGTAGAGCTGGACCGCGACCACGCCGAGCACGGCGCCCCAGATCCCCGGCACCAGCAGGGCCGGGGCGGCGAGGACGCCGGCGACGGTCATCAGGTAGGTCAGCTGGTTGGCCGTGACCCGGGTGTTCACCAGGTGCCGGTCGATGCGCAGCGAGACCTCGCGCATGTAGAGCCGGCCGGCCCAGTGCTCACCACTGCGCCGGTCCTTGACGCCCGGGGGGTGGACGACCGGGCGGAGCTCAGCTACCGATGGCTTTTGCATAGTCGGCGAATGCGTCCCTGATCTGGTCGGTGGACAGGTCGAGGTGTTCCAGGATCGTGTAGCGGCCCGGACGGGTCTGCGGGGCGAACTCCACCACCTGCACGAACTCCTCCGCGGTGAAGCCGATCTCGGAGGGAAGCACCGGCAGCCCGTGACGGCGCAGCACCTCCGCCATGAAACCGGCGTCCTCGTGGGCGCCGCGCAGGTGCATGGCGAAGGCGGCGCCGAGGCCGCACTGCTCGCCGTGGCTGGCCGCGCGCTTCGGGAAGAGCAGGTCGAAGGCGTGGTTGATCTCGTGGCAGGCGCCGGAGGCCGGGCGACTGTCGCCGGCCACCGACATCGAGATGCCGGTGAGGACCAGGCCCTCGGCCAGCACCTGGAGGAAGTCGTCGTCGCCCACGCCGCCGGGGTGGCGCAGCACGGCCTCGCCGGCCTGCCGGGCCATGGCGGCGGCCAGCCCGTCGATGCCCTCTCCGGTCTCCCGGTGGGACAGCTCCCAGTCGGCGACGGCGGAGATGTTGGACAGCGCGTCGCCGATGCCGGAGCGGACGAACCGCACCGGGGCCTCGCGGATGATGTCGAGGTCGATGACGACGGCGATCGGGTTCGGGACCCCGTAGGAGCCACGGCCCGCGTCGTTGTCCAGGGTGGCGACCGGCGAGCACAGCCCGTCGTGCGACAGGTTGGTGGCCACCGCGACCAGCGGCAGGCCGATGCGCGCGGCGGCGAACTTCGCACAGTCGATGATCTTGCCGCCGCCCAGGCCCACGACCGCGTCGTAGTGCCCGGACTTCATCCCGTCGGCGAGCTTGATCGCGTCATCCAGGGTGCCGCCGCCGACCTCGTACCAGCTGGCGCCCGGAAGGGCCGGGGCGAGCCGCTCGCGCAGCGCCGCCCCGGAACCACCGCTGATCGCGATGGCCAGCTTGCCCGATGCGGAGATCCGCTGGTCGGCCAGGACCCCCGCGAGATCATCCAGCGCGCCGGGACGAATGTCGACGACGACCGGCGAGGGGATGAGTCGGGTCAGTACTGGCACGCGATCTCACGGCCCTTCGCGAGGTCGTCGTGGTTGTCGATCTCGACCCAGCGCACCTCGCCGATCGGGGCCACGTCGACCTTGAAGCCGCGGTTGACCAGCTCCTGGTAGCCGTCCTCGTAGTACAGGTCGGGGTCGCGCTCGAAAGTGGCGCGCAGCGCGTCGCCCAGCTCCTCGGCGGCCTCGCCCTCGATGAGGGTGACGCCGATGTACTCGCCGGTGGCCTCGGACGGGTCCATCAGCTTGGTGATCCGCTGGACGCCCTTCTCCGGGTCCACGATGACCTTCATCTCCTCGTCGGCGAGCTGCTTCACCGTGTCGAGGGCGAGGATGATCTTCTGGCCGTTGCCGCGGGCGGCGAGCAGGGTCTTCTCGACGGAGACCGGGTGCACGGTGTCGCCGTTGGCGAGGATCACGCTGTGCTTGATCTCGTCACGGGCGCACCACAGGGAGTAGGCGTTGTTCCACTCCTCGGCCTTGTCGTTGTCGATCAGGGTGATCTTCAGGCCGTACTTCTGCTCCAGCGCCGCCTTGCGCTCGTACACGGCCTCCTTGCGGTAGCCGACGACGATCGCGACCTCGGTCAGTCCCACCTCGGCGAAGTTGCCCAGGGTCAGGTCGAGGACGGTGGTGTCGCCGTCCACGGGCACCAGGGCCTTGGGCAGGGTGTCGGTGTAGGGGCGCAGACGCCGTCCGGCGCCGGCGGCCAGCACGAGGCCGATCATGCGGGTTCTCCTGTTTCGTCGTGTACAGCGGGTGCTCCGGAGGACACCCAGAAGCGAATGCTCTCGATGAGCACCGCCAGCGCCAGGGCCCCGGCAAGGGCCGTCAGCGCGATGGTGAAACCTTGGTCATGCCACACGGCGGCGGCGGCTGTGACAGCCAGGGTCCGCCCCTCGTGCCCCCCGGTGATCCGCACCAGCCAGTGCGGCGGCGCGCCGGTGCCACCGCGGATGCGGTACACCGTGTCGTAGTGATGGTAGGCGACGGCGGCCACCAGCCCGAAAGCCGCGGGCAAGGCTCCGTTCACCTCGCTGCGAGCCGCCAGGATGAGCACCGTGGTGTACTCCGCCACCCGGAACAGCGGCGGGACCAGCCAGTCCAGCGGGCCCTTCAGCGGCCGGCCGACCGCGAGACCGGCCAGCAGGGCGTAGACCGCGGCCGCGCCCACCGGGGCCCAGCCGCCGTACGCCGGCAGGGCCACCCCCGCCAGCAGCACGCCCGTCGCGGCCGCCGCCCACAGCAGCGGGCCGTAGGTCCCCAGCCCGATCCGGCGGCCGGCGCCCTTGGCCACCAGCTCCGCCAGCGGGCCGGTGTCGGCGAGGTCCGCCAGCGCCCGCGCGGCCCGGTCGGTCCGCCGCGCCCTGCGGGTCAGCGAGCGCAGCACCCGGCCGGCGGTGGTGTAGCAGGCCGCGAACGAGCAGCCGATCAGCAGGGCGTAGAAGACGATGCGGGGCGTGGTGAGCGCGGTGAGGACGGCGATCATCGCCCAGCGCTCGCCGATCGGCAGCACGATCATGCGCCGGGCCCAGACGGTCCAGCCGACGCTGTCCAGCCGGTCGGAGAGCGCGGCGGTGGGGCTGGTGTTGCCGGTGGCGTCGTGGTTGGCCTCGTTGAAGGAGAAATCCACCACATGCCGGCAGGTCTGGAGCACCATCGCGGCCAGCGCCAGCGCCCAGACGTCGTCACCGCCGCCGCTGTTGGCGGCGCCCAGCGCCAGGCCGGCGTAGTACGCGTACTCCTTGGCCCGGTCGAAGGTGGCGTCCAGCCAGGCGCCCAGCGTGGAGTACTGCAGGGAGTAGCGGGCCAGCTGGCCGTCGGTGCAGTCCAGCACGAAGGAGAAGATCAGCAGCGCGCCGGCGGCGATGAAGCCGGGCCGGGTGCCGGTGGCCGCGCAGCCCGCCGCGATCAGCGCGGTGAACAGCGAGGCGGTGGTGACGTGGTTGGGCGTGAGGCCGCGGCGGGCGCACCAGCGGGCGATGTAGCGCGAGTACGGGCTGATGAAGAAGGTGGTGAAGAAGCCGTCCCGCGACTTCACGGCGGTGCGCAGCCGGATCTCCTCGTCGTCGACGCGGTCGACGGCGGCGCGTGCCCGCGCCCGCTCCTCCGGGGCGACCGGCACCCCCGCGACCAGCACCCCGAGCTCGGGGCGGTGCACGTCGACGCCTGCGGCGAGCAGATCGTCGACGAGGGCGTCGGGCAGGGGTTGATCGTGGTCGGCCGGTGGTCGGGTCGTGCCCGCCCCTTCCGCCCCCGCGGAACGACCGCCCACGACCTCGGCCAGCTCGGCGCGAGCCTCCGGCTGCACGGTCATCGCACCCGGCACCGCGCCCGCGGTGAAGCGGGGGTCGGTCAGCGCGAGCCGCAGGGCGTGCGCATGGCCCACGAAGCGGGTGTCGACGACGGCGACGCGCTCGCCCGCCGGGACGGCGACCAGCTGCGTCGCCACACCGGCGGCGTCAGCCGCCATACGCACGTCGAACCCCAGCGACCGCAGCTCGTCCGCGAGGGACGAGCCGACGACCGGCGGACCGGTGAGAATGGCGGTCGACAGACGACTCACTCCTTGGCGACTGGACGGGGCGGCCCCGCCGGTTCCACGGCGTCCGGGCAGCGGGTGGTGCCCGCATGGGCCCGACGTCGGGCGGGTGCGGCACGTCGGCAGAGGCTATCGGATACGTCGAAGCACCCGTTCACCGCACATTCACCGCCCGATCGGGTGAGCGACGGCTATGTCTGCCGCGATCATCATGGTGGATACCGGCTTCCCCATCAAACGGCCGCCCCCCTTCCGCTCTGGATAGGGTGCCGTCATGACATGGCTGATCACGGGTGGTGCCGGATATATCGGGGCGCATGTAGTAGGGGTCATGGCGGAGGCCGGGGAGCGGGTCGCCGTGCTCGACAACCTGAGCAGCGGCCTGGCCGAGCGTCTGCCGCGCGACGTGCCCCTGGTGCACGGCTCGGTCCTCGACCGCGAGCTGGTGCGCCGCACCCTCGCGGAGCTGGAGGTGACCGGGGTGGTGCACCTGGCCGCGCTCAAGCAGGTCGGGGAGTCCGTCGAGCAGCCGCTGCGGTACTACCACGAGAACGTCCACGGGCTGACCGTGCTGCTGGAGGAGGCGGTCGCGGCGGGCGTCGCCGGCTTCGTCTTCTCCTCCTCGGCCGCCGTCTACGGGATGCCGGATGTGGACCTGGTCACCGAGGACACCCCGTGCCTGCCGATGAACCCCTACGGCGAGACCAAGCTGGCCGGTGAGTGGCTGGTGCGGGCCACCGGCGCCGCGCACGGAATCTCCACGGCCTGTCTGCGCTACTTCAACGTGGCCGGGGCCGCCCGCCCGGAGCTGGCGGACACCGGGGTCTACAACATCGTGCCGATGATGTTCGAGCGCCTCACCCGGGGCGAGTCCCCGCGGATCTTCGGTGACGACTACCCCACCCCGGACGGCACCTGCGTCCGCGACTACATCCATGTGGAGGACCTGGCCGCGGCCCACCTCGCGGTGGCCCGCCGGCTCGCCGAGCGCCCCGACGCGGGCGATCTGACGGTGAACGTCGGCACCGGCCAGGGCGTCTCGGTGCGCGAGATGGCCGACCTGATCGCCGAGGTCACCGGCCACCGCGAGCCGGCCCCGCTGGTCGAGCCGCGCCGCGCGGGCGACCCGGCCCGGGTCGTGGGCTGCGCCGAGCGGATCGCCAAGGAGCTGGACTGGACCCCCCGGCACGAGGTGCGGGCCATGGTCGAGTCGGCCTGGGAGGGCTGGTGCCTCCGCCACCCCGAGGCCCGCCACGGCTGAGCCGCCGCGGCGGAATGACATACCCCACACCCGCGGCGCCGGGCGCGCGTCCGCGATCGGGGATCGCCGTGCTCGGGGCGGAGCGGAGGCCGTACGACTCGGCGGGCGGCGGGTGGAGCCGGGTCGACCGGCGTGGGGTCGGTGGGTGACGTACCGTGGCGGAAGGGTGACGCCTCACCTGGTCGAGGGGCCTCACGGGCCCTCGACGCCGGTGGATACCGGGGAGAGGGAGCCGGATGGGCGCGGGCCACGATCACGGCGGCGGCGCGGTCACGGCCGCGACGACGCACCGCTGGCGGCTGCGCTGCGCCCTGGCGATCACGATCTCGGTGATGGTCGTGGAGATCGCCGGCGGGCTGGTCTCGGGCTCGCTGGCGCTGCTGGCCGACGCCGGGCACATGGCGACGGACGCCCTGGGTCTGGCGATGGCGCTGCTGGCGATCCACTTCGCGGCGCGCCCGCCGAGCGCCCGCCGCACCTACGGCTACGCCCGCGCCGAGATCCTGGCCGCGCTCGCCAACTGTCTGCTGTTGTTCGGGGTGGGCGGCTACATCCTCTACGAGGCGGTGCGCCGGTTCATCAGCCCGGCGGAGATCGACGGCGGGCTCACCATCGTCTTCGCCCTGATCGGCCTGGCCGCGAACGCCGCGTCGCTGGCGCTGCTGCTGCCCGGCCAGGGCGAGAGCCTCAACGTCCGCGGCGCCTTCCTGGAGGTGCTGGCGGACGCGCTGGGCTCGGTGGCGGTGCTGGTCTCCGCCGGGGTCATCCTCGCCACCGGCTGGCTGGCGGCCGACCCGGTGGCCTCCATCGCCATCGCCCTGATGATCGTCCCGCGCACCTGGCGGCTGCTGCGGGAGACGCTGAACGTGCTGCTGGAGGGGGCGCCGCGGGACGTCGACCTGGCGGAGGTGCGGGGCCACATCCTCGCTCTGGACGGCGTGGCCGGCCTGCACGACCTGCATGTGTGGACCATCACCTCGGGGATGCCGGTGCTCTCCGCGCATGTGGTGGTCAGTCGGGAGGTGCTGAACGCGGTGGGGCACGAGCGGATGCTGCACGACCTACAGGACTGTCTCGGCGGCCACTTCGACGTCACCCACTGCACCTTCCAGCTGGAGCCGGTGGGTCACGCCGCGCACGAGTCCCGGCTCTGCCACTGACAAACGTTTGCCATGCCCGGCGTTTGACTGTGACGAAACCGCAGGAGAGGGCACAGATGTATGGGCAGAGGTACGAGAGACTCTGAAGGCTCCGGATCGACTACGAGGATGGTCAATGCCGATCACACCCGCCAACGGCCGCTCCACTGACACCCCGCACAGCACGGCTGCCGCGCCCGCCGGCGCCAGCGATCCGATCATGCTCGAACTGGTCGACGAGGACGGCGTCACGATCGGCACCGCCGAGAAGCTCGCCGCCCATCTGCCGCCCGGCCGGCTGCACCGCGCCTTCTCCGTCTTCCTCTTCGACGACCGCGGCCGGCTGCTGCTCCAGCGCCGGGCCCTGGGCAAGTACCACTCCCCCGGTGTGTGGTCCAACACCTGCTGCGGGCACCCCTACCCCGGTGAGCCGCCCTTCCTCGCCGCGGCCCGGCGCACCGCCGAGGAGCTGGGGGTGGCGCCCACGTTGCTGCGGGAGGCGGGCACCGTCCGCTACAACCACCCGGACCCGGCCTCCGGGCTGGTCGAGCAGGAGTTCAACCACCTCTTCGCCGGGCTGGTGCGGGCCGAGCCGGCACCGGATCCGGAGGAGGTCGGCGAGATCGCCTATGTGACACCCCGGGAGCTGGCACGGTTGCGCGAGCAGGGCCCGTTCTCCGCGTGGTTCCCGACCGTGCTGGACGCCGCCCGGCCGGTGATCCGCGAGCTCACCGGGCCCGCCGTGGGTTGGTAGCGCGGACGGCCAGGGAGACCGCCGGCGCCAGCGGCAGGGCGGCCCACACCGCCTTTCCGCCGCCGGCGGTGTGTTCGACGTCATAGGCGCCGCCCGACTCGGCGGTGATCGCCTGGACCAGCAGCAGCCCGCGCCCGCCGGTCTGCCCCTGGTCGGCCTCGAGCGCCTTGGGGCGGTACGGATGGTTGTCCTCCACCGCCACCCGCACCCAGTCCCGCCCGATGGACAGCTCGACCGCGATCTCCGGGGAGAGCAGCGCCGCGTGCCGCACCGCGTTGGTGACCAGCTCGGAGACGATCAGCAGCAGGTTCTGCACCAGCTCCTCGGTGACCGGCACCCGCTGGTGGACCAGCAGGTCGCGCACCGCGTGCCGGGCCTGGGGCACCGAACAGTCCAGGGCCGGGGCGGTGAACCGCCACACCCCCTCGTACGCCATCGGCGTGCGGGGCGGGGGGGCCTGGCCCTGTTCAGGTGGGACGCTCCCCAGGATCTCCATGTCCGATACCCACCCATCCGCCGCCGCTCAACCACGCACGCTCAACCACTCACCTCGAGTGTTGGGAATCACACGGTCCGTACAGGGCCACTGAACCGAAGTCAGCACATATCGATGCGTTTTGATCGAGTACGCGGTAACCAGCCTTACTTCTCGCCCCTTCTGAGCAGATGATCCCCTCTCCCTGTTCGGTCCTCGACGGCGCGGTGACGCGCTGTAATCTCGGACGGGTGTGCGATCCGCCCGACCCGGCCCCCGAGCCCCGGATACGATCCGCCGCATGGAGCCCTGCCTGCAGCACGGATGCGCCGACGGCGTCGCCACCGTCACCATCGCCAACCCCGCCAAGCGCAACGCGATGACCACCGCCATGTGGCGTGAGCTGCCCGGGCTGTTGGCCCGCTACGCCGCCGACCCCTCCGTTCGGGCCCTGGTCCTCACCGGCGCCGGGGACACCTTCTGCGCGGGCGCCGACATCTCCTCGCTGACCGAGGGCGGCCCGGACTCGCGGGAGCTGGCCATCGCGGCGGAGGAGGCGCTCGCCGCCTTCCCCAAGCCGACGCTGGCGGCCGTGCGCGGCTACTGCGTGGGCGGCGGCTGCCAGCTGGCGGCCGCCTGCGACCTGCGGTTCGCGGAGCAGGACGCCCGGTTCGGCATCACCCCGGCCAAGCTCGGCATCGCCTACGGCCCCGGCTCCACCCGGCGCCTGGTGGACCTGGTCGGCCCGGCGACCGCCAAGTACCTGCTGTTCTCGGCCGAACTGATCGACGCCGAGCGGGCGCTGCGCACCGGCCTGGTGGACGAGGTGCTGCCGGCGGGCGGGTTGGACAAGCGCGTCGCCGAGTTCACGGCGGTGCTCGCCGCCCGCTCACAGCTCACCCAGGGCGCGGCCAAGGAGTTCGCCGCCGGCCCGGTGGACCCGGCGCGGCACGCGTACTGGACCCGGCAGATGAACGCCTCCGGCGAGCGGGCCGAGGGGGTCGCGGCGTTCCTGGAGCGGCGGGAACCACGCTTCACCTGGACTCCGACGACGGACTGAACGGACCGCGCGAGCCGTGCGGGCCGTGCGGGCCGCGTGGACGAAGCCGACCTGCGGCCGAGCCGGCCGACGGGCCGCCGGCGCGCGCACACGGTGACGTCACCGGTTCGGGCCGCGTGCTCGGCGTCCCCGAGGACCCGGCCGTCGGCATCGCCGGATCGCCCTTCCACGCGAGGTTACCAGCGGGTAACGTGCGGGCATGACCTCACTGCCCGAGCGTGCCGGACGCCACTGCCACGGCGTCGTCAACCCGCTGCACTCCGCTGTCTACTTCGCCCCCGACTACCACCGCGAGCTGACGGAGCTGGGCCTGGCGGACCGCGGCGGGTCCTACTTCGTCGGCCGTGCCGCCGCCCTGGGCCGGGTCGGCGCCGGCGTCGTCACCGCCGCCTTCTACAACTTCCGCCACGAACTGGTGGCCCGACACCTCCCGGCCGCCTGGCAGGTGGTGAGCCCGGAGGACGCGCTGGCCGCCCGGCTGCGCGCCGTCGACTCGCTGCTGCGCCGACTGCTCGGGGAGGAGGCCCTGGACTCCAAGGAGATGGTCGAGGCGGCCGAGCTGGCGCTGCGGGCCACCGAGGGCTGTTCCCGCGCCGCCCGTCCGCTCTACTCCGCGCACGCCGACCTTCCGGTGCCCGAAGCGCCGCACCTGGCCCTGTGGCACGCCGCCACGCTGCTGCGCGAACACCGCGGCGACGGCCATCTGATGACGCTGCTCGACGCCGAGCTCGATCCGGTCGAGGCGCTCGTCAGCCACACCGCCAGCGGCCGCGGCATGACCCCCGCCTGGATCTTCCGCAGCCGCGGCTGGACGGCGGAGGACTGGGCGGCGGCCCAGGACCGGCTGCGGACACGCGGGCTGCTGGACGCCGACGGCGAACTGACCGACGCCGGAACGGAGCTGCGCAAGGAGCTGGAGAACGAGACGGACCGGCTGGACCGGGGCCCGTACGAGCACCTGGGCGCGGCCGGCGTGGCCCGCCTCACCGAGCTGGCCGGCGCCTTCACCGCCACCGCCCTGGCGGCCGGCGCGTTCCCCGAAGGGATGATCGGCAAGCGCTAGCCGACCTCGCCGACGGCGGCGCGGCCGCTGGGCCTGGCGGTCGCACCTGCCACAATGCAGAGCGCAGCGCAGACGTGAACGAACCAGGCAGAGAGAAAGCCGAGCGTGATCGTGACGATCGTGACGACGTCCATCGAAGGCAGGATCGCCGAGGAGCTCGGCGTGCGGGAGCGGCAGGTGAAGGCCGCGGTGGAGCTGCTCGACGGCGGCGCCACCGTGCCGTTCGTCGCGCGCTACCGCAAAGAGGTGACCGAGAGCCTCGACGACGCCCAGCTGCGCACCCTCGAGGAGCGGCTGCGCTATCTGCGGGAGCTGGAGGACCGGCGGACCGCGATCCTGGACTCGGTGCGCTCCCAGGGCAAGCTGGACGAGGCCCTGGAGGCGCAGATCCTGGCCGCCGACTCCAAGGCCCGGCTGGAGGACATCTACCTGCCCTTCAAGCCCAAGCGGCGGACCAAGGCGCAGATCGCGCGGGAGGCGGGCCTGGAGCCGCTCGCCGACGCGCTGCTGGGCGACCCGTCGGTGGCGCCGCCGGCGGCCGCGGCCGCCTTCGTGGACGCCGAGCGCGGCGTCGCGGACGCGGCCGCCGCCCTGGAGGGGGCGCGGGCCATCCTCACCGAGCGGTTCAGCGAGGACGCGGACCTCATCGGCGAGCTGCGTGAGCGCATGTGGGAGCGGGGCCGGCTGGCCACCCGGGTGCGCGAGGGCAAGGGCGACAGCAAGGAGGGGCCGGGCGCGAAGTTCGCCGACTACTTCGACTTCGCCGAGCCGTTCACCGAGCTGCCCTCGCACCGGGTGCTGGCCATGTTCCGCGGTGAGAAGGAGGAGGTCCTCGACCTCACCCTGGAGCCCGAGGACCCGCAGCAGGCCCCGGAGTCCGGCCCCTCCTCGTACGAGCGGTCCATCGCGCACCGCTTCGGCATCGCCGACCGGGGCCGGCCCGCCGACTCCTGGCTGGCCGACACCGTCCGCTGGGCCTGGCGCACCCGCGTCCTGGTGCACCTCGGCATCGACCTGCGGCTGCGGCTGCGGCAGGCCGCCGAGGACGAGGCGGTGCGGGTCTTCGCCGCCAACCTGCGCGACCTGCTGCTCGCCGCGCCGGCCGGCACCCGCGCCACCATGGGCCTGGACCCCGGCTTCCGTACCGGCGTGAAGGTGGCCGTCGTCGACGCCACCGGCAAGGTCGCGGCCACCGACACCATCTACCCGCACGTCCCGCAGCAGAAGTGGGACGAGGCCCTGGCCAAGCTGGCCCGGCTGGCCCGCGAGCACTCCGTCGAACTGATCGCCATCGGCAACGGCACCGCGTCCCGTGAGACCGACAAGCTCGCCGCCGAACTGTGCGCCCGCCACCCCGAGCTCGGGCTGACCAAGGTCATGGTCTCCGAGGCGGGCGCCTCGGTGTACTCCGCCTCCGCCTTCGCCTCCCAGGAGCTGCCCGACCTCGACGTCTCGCTGCGCGGCGCCGTGTCCATCGCGCGCCGACTCCAGGACCCGCTGGCCGAGCTCGTCAAGATCGACCCCAAGTCGATCGGCGTGGGCCAGTACCAGCACGACCTGTCCGAGGTGAAGCTGTCGCGCTCGCTGGACGCGGTGGTCGAGGACTGCGTCAACGGCGTCGGTGTCGACGTCAACACCGCCTCCGCGCCGCTGCTCTCCCGGGTCTCCGGCATCGGCGCCGGCCTCGCGGAGAACATCGTCGCCCACCGCGACGCCAACGGCCCCTTCCGCAGCCGCAAGTCCCTCAAGGACGTGCCCCGGCTCGGCCCCAAGGCGTACGAGCAGTGCGCGGGCTTCCTGCGCATCCGCGACGGCGAGGACCCGCTGGACGCCTCCAGCGTGCACCCCGAGGCGTACCCGGTGGTGCGCACCATGGTGAAGGCCGCCGGCACCGACGTGGCCTCGCTGATCGGCAACGGGGCGGCGCTGCGCGCGCTGCGGCCGCAGGACTTCGTCGACGACGCCTTCGGCCTGCCCACCGTCACCGACATCCTGCGCGAGCTGGAGAAGCCGGGCCGCGACCCCCGCCCCGCCTTCAAGACGGCCACCTTCAAGGAGGGTGTCGAGAAGCTCGGCGACCTGGCCCCCGGGATGATCCTGGAGGGCGTGGTCACCAACGTCGCCGCCTTCGGCGCCTTCGTGGACATCGGCGTCCATCAGGACGGCCTGGTGCACGTCTCCGCCATGTCGAAGACGTTCGTGAAGGACCCCCGCGACGTGGTGAAGCCGGGGGACATCGTGCGGGTGAAGGTGCTGGACGTCGACATCCCCCGCAAGCGGATCTCGCTGACGCTCCGTCTGGACGACGAGGCCGGGGCCTCCGGCGCGGGTGGCGGCGGGCGTGGCGGCCGTGGGGAGCGTGGCGATCGCGGGGAGCGTGGGGACCGCGGGGAGCGTAGCAATCGCGGGGACCGTTCTCGCGGTGAGCGGGGCGGGGCCCGGGGTGAGCTGGGCGACCGCGGTGAGCGGGGCGGGGCCCGGCGCGGGGCGCCGCAGCAGCGCCGCGGCAACCGCGACGCCGCCGCCGCTCCGGCCAACGGCGCCATGGCCGACGCCCTGCGCCGCGCGGGCCTGCTCTGACGGGACGCCCGTCCCCTCGGAGACCCACCGACGGCCGGTTCGGCACCGCCGGACCGGCCGTCGGGCTCTTCACCGTCGCGACGGGATGAGCGCCGCGGCCCCGATCCGATGCGTGCCGTCGCCCGGCGAGACGGGTGGGCGGGAACCGCCCCCGCCCGCCCCGGCCCACGTTCGAGAGAACGGCGGGGCCGGTGGGCGCTCAGTGCTCGGTGACGCGGCCCGCGGCGACTTGGAGGCTGCGGGTGGTGTCCACGGCTTCGAGCATGCGGCGGTCGTGGGTGACGAGGAGGAGGGTGCCGGGGTAGCCGGCCAGGGCGGATTCGAGCTGCTCGATGGCGGGCAGGTCGAGGTGGTTGGTGGGCTCGTCCAGGACCAGCAGGTTGACGCCCCGGGCCTGGAGGAGGGCGAGGGCGGCGCGGGTCCGTTCGCCGGGCGAGAGGGTGGCTGCGGGGCGCAGCACGTGGTCGCTCTTGAGGCCGAACTTCGCCAGCAGGGTGCGTACCGCCGCCGGCTCCAGGTCCTCGGCGGCCGCCCCGAACGCGTCGAGCAGGGCGTCCTCGCCGAGGAACAGCGCCCGCGCCTGGTCCACCTCGCCGACCACCACACCCGGACCGAGCGCCGCCGCCCCCGCGTCCAGCGGCAGTCGGCCCAGCAGCGCGGCCAGCAGGGTCGACTTGCCCGAGCCGTTGGCGCCGGTGATCGCCACCCGGTCCGCCCAGTCGATCTGGAGGTCCACCGGCCCGAGGTGGAAGTCGCCGCGGCGCACCTCGGCGCCGCGCAGCGTCGCCACCACGGCCCCGGCCCGTGGCGCGGCGGCGATCTCCATCCGCAGCTCCCACTCCTTGCGCGGCTCCTCGACCACCTCCAGCCGCTCGATGAGCCGGTCGGTCTGGCGCGCCTTCGCGGCCTGCTTCTCGGTGGACTCCACCCGGCCCTTGCGGGCGATCTTGTCGTTGTCGGTGGCCTTGCGGCGGGCGTTCTTGACGCCCTTCTCCATCCAGGCGCGCTGGGTGCGGGCCCGCAGCTCCAGCCCGGCGCGGGTGTCCGCGTACTCCTCGTACCGCTCCCGGGCGTGCCGCCGCGCCGTCTCCCGCTCCTCCAGGTACGCCGTGTAGCCGCCGCCGAAGAGCGTCACCTGCTGCTGGGCCAGATCCAGCTCCAGCACCTTGTGCACGGTGCGGGCCAGGAACTCGCGGTCATGGCTGACCAGCACGGTTCCGGCGCGCAGCCCGGACACGAACTCCTCCAGCCGGCGCAGCCCGTCCAGGTCCAGGTCGTTGGTCGGCTCGTCGAGCAGGAAGACGTCGTAGCGGCTGAGCAGCAGCGAGGCGAGCGAGGCACGGGCCGCCTGGCCGCCGGAGAGCGCGGTCATCGGCCGGTCCAGACCGATGTCCAGCCCGAGCGAGGCGACGACCTCCTCGGCGCGCTCGTCCAGGTCGGCCGCGCCGAGCTGGAGCCAGCGCTCCAGCGCCACCGCGTACGCGTCGTCGGCGCCGGGCGCCCCGTCGACCAGTTGCTGGGTGGTGGCGTCCAGCGCGATCTGGGCGGCCGCGACCCCGGTCCGCCGGGCCAGGAACTCCCGCACGGTCTCGCCGGGCCGACGCTCCGGCTCCTGCGGCAGATGCCCCACCGTCGCGTGCGGCGGGCTCAGGCTCACCCTGCCCGTCTCCGGGGTGGTCAGGCCGGCCAGCAGGCGGAGCAGGGTGGACTTGCCGGCGCCGTTGACGCCGACCAGGCCGATCACCTCCCCCGGCGCGACGACCAGATCCAGGCCGGAGAAGAGGGTGCGGTCGCCGTGCGCGGCGGCCAGGTCCTTGGCGACGAGTGTTGCGGTCATCAGACCGCGATCCTATCGGCGGCTCGCCGCCGGAGGCCCGCGGTATTCCGGCGGCCGGCCACCTGACTCCTCCCGTCGGCCGGCCGGCCGTGCTCCCACCGCCGCCGAACGCCGGTGCGTCCCCGGGACCGAAGGCCCGTACCCCCCGTCGGTCCGACCGCCGTGCCCCCGCCGCCGAACGCCGGTGCGTCCCCGGGCTGAGGGCCCGTGCCTCCCGCAAGACCGACCGCCGTGCCCCTGCCGCCGGACGCCAAGGCTCCCCGGGCCGAAAGCCCGTGCTCTCCCGCGCGGCCGGGCGCTGGGGTGTTTCCTCGGGACGGGCGCTCACCGGCGGGCCGGGGCCACCAGTACGCTGCCCGTGGCCCGTGCCACCACGTGCAGCTCGCCCCGGCCGGCCGTCGGCAGCGGCACCCGGTGTGTGCCCGGCTCCAGGACCTGGTCCGCCAGCTCGTGGACCCGGGTCCGGTGCAGCCGGTCGAGCCGGTACCCGACGAGTTCCACCCGGCTCTCCATGGCCACGTCGACCACGACCTCCGCGGCCGGCCCCCCGCCGTGCCCGCTTCCCCGCTCCGCCGTCCGCAGCCCGCGCAGCCGGCGCTGTTCCTCGGGTGTGCGGTCCAGGGCCTGTTCGATCCGGGCCACCAGCAGCGGGATGATCGGCGGGAGCCCGTCGACGAAGACGGCGTCGGCGCCGGCCGCCGCGAACGCCTCCCGAACGGCGGCGCGTTCCCCCTCGTCGATCGCCCGTCCGAAGGCCACCGCCCCGTACGTCCGCAGCTCGTCCGCGTCGGCGCCGGCGGCGTCCCGGCTGATCTCGGCGCCGATGCCGATGGCGCGCAGCGCGGCGGCCAGCTTGGCGAGCACGGCGACGCGCTGGCCGACCAGCAGCACCCGGCGCGGCGGGGCGGCGGGATCACAGGCTTCCCCGTCCGCGGCGAGCAGCCGCCCCAGCTGCGCCCGGTACTCCTCGCCGCGGAACCGGTACGGGCCGATCCCGTGGTAGCCGTCGCGCTCCGGGTCGGGGGTCTCCGCGGTCTGCCAGAGGAAGTCGCGCCAGACGATGTCGGGCCCGTCCCGCTCGATGACCGCGGTGACCGCGCCGCAGGCGAGCCCCTCGCACTCGGGGCAGCCGTAGATCACGTACCGGCCGCCGGCCAGCGGCGCGCCGGACTCCAGCAGCAGCCGCCGGACGTGCGCGGTGAAGATGGACGGGCCGAGGTCGGCGGCGAGCGGGGAGACCGCGTCCAGGTCGGCGAGGCGCAGCAGCAGCGGCGTGCCGTCCACGACGAAGTCCCAGAAGTCGCGGTGTGCTTGGAAGGAACCGTTGGACAGCACTCCTCCGGCCCGCGTCGCCGGGGCCAGCCCGAACGTCGCGTACTCGGCCCTGGTCCCGTACTCGTCGGCGCTCATGCCCGCAGTATTCCCGCCGTGGGAGGCGTGCGTGCCCGCTTCGGAGGCGGGCGGGGGGGCTGTTCCGGGCGGGGCGGCGCGCTCGTGCGCGCCGCGCGCCGCGCGGAGACAATGAAGGTGCCGGCCGACCGGGCCGCGTCATGGACGGGTGACCAGAGCCATGGAAACCGACTCCTCCCCCGACGACCCGTACCGCACCGCGGCGGAGTTCTACGACCTGTTCCACGGCGAGACCTACCGCCGCCGCGCGGTCGGTCATCTGGCGGCGTCGGCGGCCGGATCCGAGCTGGGCATCCTGGAGGTCGGGGCGGGTACGGGGATCGTCACCGAGGTGCTGGCGAGGTCGTCGACGGTGCCGGTGCACGCGGTGGAGCCGTCGCGGGCGATGCGCACGGTGCTGATGGCGCGGCTGTCCGCCCTGGAGTGGCTGCGCGGCAAGGTGCGGGTGTATCCGGTCGTGGTGCAGCGGGCCCGGTTGGACGCCCCGGTGGACCTGGCGACCTGCGTGAACGTGGCGGCGACGGTGGCGCCGGAGGAGCGCCCGGGGCTGTGGTCGGCGCTCGCCGCGCGGCTGGTCCCCGGCGGGATGCTGATCGTGGACGCGCCGGGGCGGCTGGCGCCCCTCCCCGGTCACCGGGACTGGCGGCTGCCCGCCGTGCGGGTGGGCGGCGACGACTACACGGCGGCGGTGCGGGTGCGGCCGGCCGGGGCGGACGGGCGACTGCGCTGGACGTATCAGTACGCCGTCCGGCATGGAGAGCGGACCGTACGGGAGGAGAGCGCGTCGTTCTACGCCTGGCCCCTCGACCCGTCGCGCACGGCGGCGGAGCTGGCCCGGGCCGGCTTCGCGCGGGCCCCGGGCACCACACCGGTGGCGGCGTACGCCGGCGGTCTGGCCCCCTTCGAGCATCTGGCGTACTACCTGCGCCGCAGGGACTAGGTCGGCCCCGAAGGCGGCTTCGCGGACCGGATCCGGGGCAGGGCCCCTAGCCTGTGCTCATGAGGACACCGGGCGACTCGGGCGACGTGATCGTGGTGGGGGGCGGGGTCATCGGGCTGACCACCGCGGTGGTGCTGGCGGAGGCGGCGGACGGCCGGCGGGTGACGGTGTGGAGCCGCGACCCGGCCGCGGAGACCACCTCCGCGGTGGCGGGCGGGCTGTGGTGGCCGTATCGCGTCGAGCCGGTGGACGAAGCGGGCGGCTGGGCGCTGCGGGCGTTGCACGAGCTGACCCGGCTCGCCGAGCGGCCGCGCGAGACCGGGGTGCGGATGGCCGAGGGGGTGCAGGCCGGCGCCGCGCTGGAAGAGCTGGGTTCCTGGGCCGCCGAGGTGCCGGGGCTGCGTCCGGCCACGGCAGGGGAGTTGCCGCCCGGCGTCGCCCAGGGGCTGCGGGCGCGGGTCCCGCTGGTCGACATGGGCGTCCATCTGCGCTATCTGCGGCGGCGTCTGGAGGCGGCGGGCGGCTCGGTCGTCGTCCGCGCGGTCGACTCGCTGGAGGCGGTCGCCGAGCGCGCCCCGCTGGTCGTCAACTGCACCGGCCTGGGCGCCCGCGAGCTCGTCCCCGACCCCGAGGTGTACCCGGTGCAGGGGCAGTTGGTGATCGTGGAGAACCCGGGTGTCGGAGAACCCGGGTGTCGAGGAGTGGTTCGTGGCCGCCGACGGTGCCGCGGCGGAGACGGTCTACGCGCTGCCGCAGCCCTACGGCCTGGTGCTGGGCGGCACCGCGCGGGAGGGCGTGTGGGAGACCGCCCCCGACCCCGCCGTCGCCGCGGCGATCGTGGCGCGGTGCGCACGGATCCATCCCGCGCTGGCGACGGCACGGGTCGTCGGCCACCGCGTGGGGCTCCGGCCCGCCCGGTCGCGCGTACGCCTGGAGGCCGTGGAGCTCCCCGGCGGGCGTCGCTGTGTGCACAACTACGCCCACGGCGGGGCGGGGCTGACCGTCGCCTGGGGCTGCGCGCGGGAGGCGGCCCGGCTCGCCCGGGGCGCCACCCGGCGCGGCGGCGGGGGCTGAGCGGGGCAGGGGAGGCGAGCCGATCCGGCAGCGGATGGACCGCGGGCTCTGGGGCGGGCGGCCGTCCGGAGGACGAGCCTCCGCCGCCGGCCGGTTCCGGCCCGAGTGCCGCGCGGACCGCCGGCTGGCGCCGGCCCGGATACCACTTGGGCGCTGGCCGGTCTACGCCCGTCTACCGCGCGAGCCGCCGGCGGTCCCCGCCCGGACAACGCGCGGGACGCCGGCCGCCCCGGCCCGGATACCACTCGGGCCGCCGGCCGGTTCCGGTCCGGGTGCCGCGCGGGACGCCGGCTGGCGCCGGCCCGGATGCCGCGCAGGCCACCGGCCGGTCCACGCCCGTCTACCGCGCGGGCCGCCAGCCGACCTCCGCCCGCCTACCGCGCAGGCCGCCGGCCGGCTCCGGCCCGGATGCCGCGCAGGCCACCGGCCGGTCCACGCCCGTCTACCGCGCGGGCCGCCGGCCGACCTCCGCCCGCCTACCGCGCAGGCCGCCGGCCGGCTCCTGCCCGGATGCCGCGCAGGCCACCGGCCGGTCCACGCCCTCTCCGGCCGGGACGCCAGCCGACCCCCGCCCGGACAACCCGCAGGCCGCCGGCCGGCCCCGGCCCGGATGCCGATCGGGCCGCCGCGCAGGTTCCGCCCCAAGTGCCGCGCGGACCGCCGGCGGCCCCGGCCCGGATGCCGCGCAGGCCACCGGTCGGTCCACGCCCGCCTACCGCGCGGGCCGCCGGCCGACCTCCGCCCGCCTACCGCGCGGGACGCCGCCCGGTCCACGCCCGTCTACCGCGCGAGCGGCGGCCGGGGCCCGTGTCGGTGGAAAGAGCGGGCCCCGGTGAGGGGCCCCGGCCGGGGGAGGGACCCCGGGCGATCGGTCAGCAGCGCTCCGTCGGCTGTCCGGCGGTCAGGTGGTAGGTGGCGCGTTCGTCCAGCAGCAGCGGCACCAGGGCGCGCAGCGACTGTCGCAGCGGGACCAGGTGGCGGTCGCCGTCCGCGCGGCGCACCGTCACGCCGTGCAGGGCGAGTTCGTCGCGCACATCCGCGTACTGGGCGGCGTCGAGCAGATAGCCGCAGGGCGGGTGGGCGAGGATCTCGGCGTCGGAGGCCGGGTCGTTGTCGGCGCCGCCGAGGTAGACCGGGCCACGATCGTGGTAACCGGCCGCGCGGGCGGCGTCGGTGGCGGTCTCGACGCGGGCACGCCGTTCCCCGCTGAAGGCGAACATCCCCTCCAGCGCTGTCAGTTGGGAGCCGACGCGACGGCGGTTGTTGACGGCGGGGTCGGCCTTCTCGGCGTCGGTCAGCGCGTCGACGCGGGTCTCCACGAGCAGCCCGACGGAGTGCTTGACGCCGGCGGTGTTGCGCAGGATGCGCTCCTGGCCGTCGCCGGCGACCTGCTTGACGGGCTCGCCGGTGATCGGGTCGGTCCAGATGCCGTAGACGCCGGTGGAGTGGCCGGCGTCCTGGACACGGGGCCGGACGTAGGACTCGGAGAGGGTGCGGGCCTCGCGGTGCACGGCGGTGGCGGTGTTGAGGTTGCGCGGCCACAGCGCCAGCAGATCCTTGACGTAGTACGGGGCGGTGGCGCCGTACTCGTGCAGGTCGTAGACGGTGTCCGGGCGCCAGTCGCGCAGGGTGCGGGCGATGGCACGGGCCTCGGGGGTCTTCAGCGCGAGGTGGTCGCGGTTGATGTCGACGCCGTCGGCGTTCTCCCTGGTGTCGGCGGCCCGGCCGTCGGGGTTGGCGGTCGGCACGACCAGGACCGTCGTGTGCCGCAGGAAGCGCCTGGTCCGCGCGTCGTCGGCGAAGGCCAGGTCGCGAACGGTGGACAGGCAGCCCTCCCGGCCGGAGGGCTCGTCTCCGTGCTGGGAGCAGATGAGCAGGACGGAGTTGCCGCGGGCGGTGCGGGCGGGGTCGGTGGGCGCGCCGGGGGCGCCGATCCGCACCAGTTGGACCGGGCGCCGCTGCCCGGTGGTGCCTATGGTGTCGACGGCGACCCGCGGGCTCGCCGCGTCCACCTCCGCCAGGAACCGTCTCTCCTCCGCCTCGGTGGTCCAGCGGGCGCCGTCGCTGATCTCGAAGCCGGTGCGGGGTGCGGGCGGGGTGGACCGGGCGTGCGCGGGCGCGACGAGGGCCGGGATGAGCAGGGCGGCACCGGCGGCGGCGCACAGGGCGGTCCGGAGCCGGGATGCGCTGGGGGTCACGGAGAACTGCCTCCTTGGATGAGGGATGGTCGGAGAGGGGGTGGTGCGGCCTGGGGTGCCGGCCTGCCCTGCGGGCGGCCTCCCGGGAGGGAGCCCGCCCGCTGTCGGTGGGTGCGGTCAGCCCGTCGGGAGCGCCGGGTGCGGGCGCGGGGCGCTGACGCCGGTGCGCGCGGTCGAGGTTGACGGCCCGTCCACGATGGTCGGTCCGGCGAGGGACCGGTCGAGCGCCGCCCGGCCCCCGGTCAGCGGCAGGCGGGCCGATGTGCGGGCCAGGTCGAGGGTGAGTTGAGGTCGGACGGCCGGCGGTTCGACGAAGCCGGTGTCGGTGCCGGCGATGATCAGGGCGAGCCGGTGACCGGCGGGGACGACGTGGTCGGTGGCGGCCAGGTCGACGGTGATGGTGTAGGGGCGGCCGGGGGTCAGCGGGCGGCCCTTGCCGTCGCCGGCGTAGTCGCCCAGGTCGGCCCAGCCGCGGCTGAAGACGGTGTGGCCGACGTCGACGGTGTCCGCGCGGGTCTCCTTGAAGCAGCCGGTGTCGGCCGGTGTGACGGCCCCCCAACAGGTGCGGTCGGCGAGGGTGGTGATGCCTTCGCCGGGCGCGGTGTAGTTGCGGATGGTGTCCGGCCCGAGGTCGACGAGGACGGCGGAGAGGTGGGCGGTGGCCGCCGAGGGGGTGGCGGTGATCCGCACCGTGCCGGCCCCGGACAGCCGCAGGTCGCGGGCGAGCGGTCGGGTGATGAACCCGGCCTTGCCGGGGGTGGAGCGGTCGATGTGCTCGGCCCAGTCGGCCTCGCTCAGACCGGGCTCGTCGGCGACGGTCTCGGTGGCGCCGGGCCGGGCGGGTCGGGTGGACAGGACGCCGACGCCGGGCGCGGCGCCGAGGCGGGGGCGCAGCGTGGTGGCACGGGTGCCGGGGGCGGGCCAGTGGCGGTCGGTGGTCCAGCGGTCGGGGGCGCGCTCCACGTCGGCCATCGGCTCGCGCTCTATGCCGTTGTCGAGGCCGAGGAGGTAGTGGTCGAACCAGCGGTGCAGGGTGCGCACCCAGGCGCCGCGGCGGAAGTCGAACGGGTCGACGTGTCCGGTCTGGGAGAGCCAGATCTTACGTTCGACGCCGGCGTCGCCGAGCGCGTCCCACCAGGGGCCGAGGTGTTTGGTCTGCACGTTGAGGTCCTGCATGCCGTGGACGGCGAAGACGCTGGCGCGCACCTTGTGGGCGTCGCGGACGTAGTCGCGCTTGGTCCACAGCGGGGTCCAGTCGCCGCTGCGCGGGGCGCCGTCGACGAGTTCGCGCTGGACCGCGGCGCAGCGGGCACGCGCCTCGGGGCTCTCGACCCGGTGGGCCAGGCCGTCGGGGCCGCTGTCGAAGAGCGGGGCGCCCTGGGTGAAGTAGTAGTCGTACCAGGAGCTGATGGCGCCGATGGGCACGATGGTCTTCAGGCCCTTGACGCCGGTGGCGGCGACGCCGTTGGCTATGGTGCCGTCGTAGCTCTTGCCGATCATTCCGGTGGCGCCGTTGGACCAGTCCGCGGCCGCGGGCTGGTCGCCGGTGCGGGTGGTGTAGCCGCGGGCCCGGCCGTTGAGCCAGTCGACCACGGCCTTGGCGGACTGGATGTCGGAGCGGCCGCCGACGTCGACACAGCCGTCGGAGCGGTTGGTTCCGGCGAGGTCGACCAGGACGGTCGCATAGCCGCGGGGCACGAAGTAGTTGTCGTAGAAGAGCGGGAACAGCTCCGGCCGTCCCTGCGCGTCGTACGTCTTCTTCTGGCTCTCGTTGCCGCGCCCGCAGCAGGAGTAGTAGGGGCTGGCATCCATGATCACGGGTATCCGGCGGCCCTGTTGGGCGGGTTCACGCGGCCGGACGATGTCGACGGCGACCCGGTCGGCCCGCCCGTCCGCGTCGCCGTCGAGGCCGGTGTCCACCCATACCGACTCACGGATGGCGTTTGCGTACGAATACACGGGCCGGCTCTCCGGCGGCGGGGTGGCACCGGTGGCCGCCTGGGCTCCGGTGACCGTCACCACCTGGGTCATCAGGGCGGCGAGCGCCGCCGTCGTGAGCGTTGACAGCGTTCTTCGGGGGGTGCGGGGCCTCCGCGCGCGTAGCAGCACGGCCGGACGGTAGCGCGAGTGAACTCCCCGACAGAAGAGGGTGGAAGGGCATGGTCGGCCGCGCAGCATACGGGAACCGGCCACCTGGGGCGGGCGTTTCGGCGGGATGTCGTTCTCATGACAGAAAGCGCCATGGACATGATTCACCCATGGTGAGTACATAGAGTCCGGAGTGATCGTTCTCCCCTACGAGTTGGAGGACTCGTGCGTCACAGACTCATCGTCCCGAGCGCGGCCGCGGCCGCCCTGTTGCTGGCGATCCCGGCATCGGCGGCCGAAGGCACCCCGGGCGCCCCCGGCCTCGGGGACACCTACTACCCGACCAGCGGCAACGGCGGGTATGACGTCTCCCACTACGATCTGCGCCTGAAGTACCAGCCGAAGACCGACCTCCTGGAAGGCACGGCGACCCTCAACGCCACCGCCAAGCAGGACCTGTCGCGCTTCAACCTCGACTTCGCCCTCCAGGTCGACTCCGTCCTGGTCGGCGGCAGGAAGGCGACCTTCGCCGCCACCGGTGACCACGAGCTGGAGATCACCCCGGCCAGGCAGCTGGACGCGGGCAAGCCGTTCACCGTCGTGGTGCGGTACAAGGGCACCCCCTCCGAGGTCGAGGTCAACGGGTTCTCCGCCTGGCTGCGCACCCCGGACGGCGCCGTGGTGGCCAACCAGCCGGAGGGCGGCTGGTGGTGGTTCCCCAGCAACGACCACCCGACCGACAAGGCCACCTACGACATCTCGGTCGCGGTGCCGGACGGCACCCAGACCATCAGCAACGGCACGCTGCAGTCGACCAGTTCGCGGGCCGGCTGGACGCGCTACAACTGGCGCTCCAACAAGCCGCAGGCCACCTACCTGGCCACGCTGGCGGTGGGCAAGTTCGACGTCACCACCGACACCACGGCCGGCGGACTGCCGGTCATCAACGCCTACAGCAAGGACCTGGGCGACAACGCGGGCGCCGCGCGCGCCAGCGTCGAGCGCACCGCCGAGGTCGCCGACTGGCTGAGCGAGGTCTTCGGGCCGTACCCGTTCAACGCGCTGGGCGGCTATGTGCCGAACACCAAGACCGGCTACGCGCTGGAGACCCAGACCCGGCCGTTCTACAGCCCGCGGCAGTTCGCGAACGGCGCCAACGTGTCGGTGGTCGTGCACGAGTTGGCGCACCAGTGGTACGGCGACAACGTCTCGCTCAAGGACTGGCGCGACATCTGGATCAACGAGGGCTTCGCCCGCTACTCGCAGTGGCTGTGGTCGGAGAAGGAGGGCGAGGGCACCGCCCAGGAGATCGCGGACTACGTCTACGCCTCGCGCGCCGCCGACGACCCGTTCTGGAAGGTCAAGCCGGGCGACCCGGGCGCGGAGAACCAGTTCCACATCGCGGTCTACGACCGTGGCGCGCTGGCGCTCCAGGCGCTGCGCAACGAGATCGGCGACGAGGACTTCTTCACCATCCTCAAGCAGTGGCAGACGGAGAACCGCTACGGCACCGCCTCGGTCCGCGACTTCGAGAAGTTCGCCGAGAAGGTCTCCGGCAAGCCGCTCTCCACGCTCTTCGACACCTGGCTGTTCACGCCGTCCAAGCCCACCGTGGGCCCCGGCAAGACCGGCTCGATCGCGGAGCGGGCCGCCGAGTCCGCGAAGGCGAAGGCGCGGGGGAAGCAGGCCGCGCCCCAGGTCAAGCAGCCCAGGTCGTGGAAGCAGATCCAGGCCACCAACGGCGTCCACGAGCACAAGCACCGGCACGGGCACTGATCCGTCCCACCCCCGCCGCCCGCGGGTGACCGGCGCCACCGTCGCGTCGGTCACCCGCGGGCGCTCGTCTTCCCCCGCCCCGCCCCGGGCCACGCATCCCGCCCCGAGCCACGGCACACGGTCTTCGCCCCGCTCACCGGCCCGTCCACGGCCCCCGTCACTTTCACACCACCACTGAGACAGCAATACTGTTGCGGCGGAGGCCAGGGAAGCGAGCGGAGGGCGAGGCGCCGATGACGACGGGCACCGGGACCGGGGATGCGACGCTCACCGTCGACGAGTTGGCCGCCCGCGCCGGGGTGACCGTCCGCACGGTGCGCTTCTACAGCACCCGGGGGCTGTTGCCGCCGCCGGTGCTGGGGCCGCGCCGGGTCGGCCACTACGGCCCCGAGCACCTGTCCCGCTTGGCGCTGATCGAGGAGCTCCAGCACCACGGGATGACGCTGGCCGCCATCGAACGCTACCTCGACCAGCTCCCCGCCGAGCTGACCGCGCACGACCTGGCCATCCACCGCGCCCTGGTGGCGTCCTGGCTCCCGGACGCGCCCCGGGAGACCAGCCGGGCACAGTTGGAGCGGCGGGCCGGGCGGGCGCTCACGGAGGAGGACATCGACCGGCTGGCCGCGATGAGCGTGCTGACCCGCACGGAGGACCCGGACGTGTTCCGGACCGACCCCGGGATCCTGCATCTGGGCATGCGGCTGCTGGACGTGCCGATCGGGCTGGAGGCGATCCGGGCCGCCCACACCGTGGTGGAGGAGCACACCCGCTCGGCCGCGCGCGAGCTGAGCCGGCTGTTCCGGGACGAGGTGTGGGGCGAGGAGCTGCACGAGATCAAGTCGCTCTCCGCCCATATGCAGCCGCTGGTCGTCCAGGCGCTGGTGGTCGCCTTCCAGCGGTCGCTGAAGCAGGAGCTGCGGGCCTGGTACGGGGAGGACTGACCGGAGGAGCCGCCGCCCGTGCGGACGGCGGCTCCGGCACGATACGGGCCGTGGCGGAGGTCAGCCGGCGGTGTCGCCGAACCGCTCGCCCTTCGCCGCCTTGTCCAACAGCAGCGGCGGCGGGGCGAAGCGCTCGCCGTACGCCTCCTGGAGCTGCCGGGCGCGGGCCACGAAGCCGGGCAGCCCGACGAGCTCCTCCCGCCCTGGCCCAACGGGTTCCTCCCGCCCTGCCCCAACGGGTTCCTCCCGCCCTGGCCCAACGGGTTCCTCCCGCCCTGGCCCACCCTGATAACCGTTGATGTACTGCAGGACGCCACCGGTCCAGCCGGGGAAGCCGATGCCGAGGATGGAGCCGATGTTGGCGTCGGCGACCGAGGTGAGGACGCCCTCCTCCAGCAGCCGGACGGTGTCCAGCGCCTCGGCGAAGAGCATCCGCTCCTGCATGTCGCGGAACGGGATCCCGGCGCCCTCGGTGGTGAAGTGCTCGCGCAGCCCGGGCCACAGCCGGCCCCGCCGCCCGGTCTCCGGGTCGTAGTCGTAGAAGCCGGCGCCGCCGCTGCGCCCGGGCCGCCCGAACTCGTCGACCATGCGGTCGACGACCGCGTCCGCCGGGTGCGGCCGCCAGGTGCCGCCGGCCTCCTCGACCGCCCGCCGGCTCTCCTCGCGGATCTTGCGCGGCAGGGTGAGGGTGAGCTCGTCCAGCAGGGACAGCACCTTGGCGGGGTAGCCGGCCTGGGCCGCCGCCTGCTCGATGGAGGCGGGCTCGATGCCCTCCCCCACCATCGCCACTCCCTCGTTGACGAACTGGCCGATGACACGGGAGGTGAAGAAGCCGCGCGAGTCGTTGACCACGATGGGGGTCTTGCGGATCTGTCGCACCAGGTCGAAGGCGCGGGCCAGCGCCTCGTCGCCGGTCCGCTCGCCCTTGATGATCTCGACCAGGGCCATCTTGTCGACGGGCGAGAAGAAGTGCAGCCCGATGAAGTCCTCCGGGCGGCCCACCCCTTCGGCGAGCTGGGTGATGGGCAGGGTGGAGGTGTTGGAGCACAGCAGGGCGTCCGGCGCCACCACGGACTCGATCTCCTGGAAGACCTTCCGCTTCAGCGCCGGGTCCTCGAAGACCGCCTCGATGACGGCGTCGCAGCCGGCGAGCTCGGCAGGGTCGGCGGTCGGCGTGATGCGGGCCAGCAGCGCGTCCCGCTCGGCCTCGGTGGTCCGCCCCTTGGCCAGCGCCTTGTCCAGCAGCCCGGCGGAGTACGCCTTGCCCTTGGCCGCGGCCTCCGGGGAGACGTCCTTGAGCACCACCTCGATGCCCGCCTTCGCGCAGGCGTAGGCGATGCCCGCGCCCATCATCCCGGCGCCCAACACGGCGACCTTGCGCACCCGGCGCGGCTCGATCCCGTCCGGGCGGCTGAGACCGGAGTTGACCGCCTGGAGGTCGAAGAAGAACGCCTGGATCATGTTCTTGGCGACCTGGCCGGTCACCAGCTCGGTGAAGTAGCGGGCCTCGATGACCTGCGCGGTCTCGAAGTCCACCTGGGCGCTCTCCACGGCGGCGGCCAGGATGTTGCGCGGCGCCGGATACGGGGCGCCGGCCAGCTGCTTCCTCAGGGTCGCCGGGAAGGCGGGCAGGTTGGCGGCGAACTTCGGCTGCGCCGGGGTGCCGCCCGGGATCCTGTACCCCTTGACGTCCCAGGGCTGCTGGGACTCGGGGTGGGCGTCGATGAAGGCGCGTGCCTTGGCCAGCAGCTCCTCCGGGGTGGCGGCCAGCTCGTGCACCAGCCCCTGCGCCAGCGCCCGCCGCGGGTCGTACCGCCGGCCCTCGAGCAACACCTTGAGCAGGGCGTCGGTGATGCCCAGCAGCCGTACGGCGCGGACCACCCCGCCGCCGGCCGGGAGCAGGCCGAGCGTCACCTCCGGCAGGCCGATCTTCGAGCCGGGGGTGTCCAGCGCGACCCGGTGGTGGCAGGCGAGCGCGATCTCGTAACCCCCGCCGAGCGCCGACCCGTTGATGGCGGCCACCACCGGCTTGCCCAGCGTCTCCAGGCGGCGCAGGTCGCGCTTGATCGCCAGGCCGGTGTCATAGGCCGGCTGGGCCTGGTCCGGGCCGATCCGGATCATGTCCCGGAGGTCGCCGCCGGCGAAGAAGGTCTTCTTGGCGGAGGTGACGATGATGCCGCGGATACCGTCCCGCTCGGCCTCGGCACGGTCGGCGACCGCCGCGAGGGCCTCGGTGAAGGCCCGGTTCATGGTGTTGGCCGACTGGCCCGGGTCGTCGAGAACCAGGGTGACGACGCCGGTGTCGTCCTGCTCCCAGCGGATGGCCGGGGCCTCGGGGGCAGTCGCCGGGACGGCCTCGCCGCCCGCCGGGGAAGTCGCTGCGAGTGACTCGCTCATGCTGTGGTTGCTCCGTAGGCTCGGGGAGGGAAAGGGACGTGAGGGGCGAATGAGTCGAAGGGCTCGGCTGCCTCGCGACCGCGTACGCACTCCGCCCCCGCACGCACCGGCGAGTCCGAGCCCTCGAGGGAGCAGACCGTCGTCACCCCAGTCGCTCGACGATGGTGGCGATGCCCATGCCGCCGCCCACACACAGCGTGGCCAGCCCGTACCGCAGGTCGCGGCGCTCCAGTTCGTCGACCAGGGTGCCGAGGATCATCGCTCCGGTGGCGCCCAGCGGGTGGCCCATAGCGATCGCGCCGCCGTTGACGTTCACCTTGTCCAGGCTCAGGCCCATGTCCTTGGCGTAGCGCAGCACGACGGCCGCGAACGCCTCGTTGATCTCGACGAGGTCGATGTCGTCGATGGTCAGCCCGGCCTTGGCGAGCGCCTTGCGGGAGGCGGGGGCGGGGCCGGTGAGCATGATGGTCGGGTCGGCGCCGGAGACGGCGGCGGAGACGATGCGGGCCCGCGGGGTGAGTCCGTAGCGCTCGCCGACCGCGCGGGAGCCGATCGCCACCAGGGCCGCGCCGTCCACGATGCCGGAGGAGTTCCCCGCGTGGTGGACGTGGTCGATCGCCTCGACCCAGTGGTACTTCTGCAGCGCCACGGCGTCGAAGCCGGCCGCCTCGCCGATGGTGGCGAAGGAGGGCTTGAGGGCGGCCAGGGTCTCGGGGGTGGTGCCCGGCCGGATGTGCTCGTCGCGGTCGAGGACGACCAGGCCGTTGCGGTCGCGGACCGGGACCACGGAGCGGTCGAAGCGGCCGTCCTTCCACGCCTCGGCGGCGCGCTCCTGGGAGCGGGCGGCGTAGGAGTCCACGTCATGGCGGGTGAAGCCCTCGACGGTGGCGATGAGGTCGGCGCTGACCCCCTGCGGGATGAAGCCGGTCTCGAAGTTGGTCATCGGGTCGTTGAACCAGGCGCCCCCGTCGGAGCCCATGGGCACCCGTGACATCGACTCCACGCCGCCGGCCAGCACCAGGTCCTCCCAGCCGGCACGGACCTTGGCCGCGGCCGAGTTGACCGCTTCCAGGCCGGAGGCGCACCAGCGGTTCTCCTGGACGCCGGCGACCGTGTCGGGCAGGCCGGCGGAGATCGCCGCGACCTTGGCGATGTCGGCGCCCTGGTCGCCGAGCGGGCTCACCACGCCGAGCACGATGTCGTCGATGGCCGCCGGGTCGAGGTCGGGGAAGCGCCGTCGAAGCTCGTCGATGAGGCCCACGACGAGGTCGACGGGCTTGGTGCCGTGCAGTGAGCCGTTGGCCTTGCCGCGCCCGCGCGGCGTGCGGATCGCGTCGTATACGTACGCTTCGGTGGTCACGAGGGGAGCCTTTCCACGTCGATTCGCCCTGGTTCAGTCGGAGAGCAGCGACCGACCGATGATCTCCTTCATGATCTCGGTGGTCCCGCCGTAGATCGTCTGGATGCGGCCGTCCGTGAACGCCTTCGCGACCGGGTACTCCGCCATGTAGCCGTAGCCGCCGTGGAGTTGCAGACAGCGGTCGGCGACCCGCTTCTGCAGCTCGGTCGCCCACCACTTGGCCATCGAGGCGTGCACGGCGTCGAGACCGCCGGCCGCGTGCTCGGTGACGCAGCGGTCGAGGAAGGCGCGGGTGACGGCGCACTCGGTGGCCATCTCGGCGATCTCGAAGCGGATGTGCTGGAGCTTGGCCAGCGGCCGGCCGAACGCCTCGCGCTCCTTGACGTACCGCGTGGTGATCTCCAGCAGGTGCTCGGCGGCGGCGATGGCGGAGACCGCGATGGAGAGCCGCTCCTGGGCGAGGTTGGTCATCAGGTGGACGAAGCCGCCGTGCAACTCGCCCAGCAGGTTGGTCTTCGGCACGATGACGTCGTGGAAGAACAGCTCGGCGGTGTCCTGCGCCTTCTGGCCGATCTTGTCCAGGTTGCGGCCGCGCTCGAAGCCCGCCATGCCGCGCTCGACCACCAGCAGGCTCAGCCCCTTCGCGCCGCCCTCCGGAGTGGTCTTGGCGACCACGATCACCAGGTCCGCGAGGATGCCGTTGGAGATGAAGGTCTTGGCGCCGTTGAGCACCCAGTGGTCGCCGCGGTCGGTGGCGGTGGTGCGGATCCCCTGGAGGTCGGAGCCGGCACCCGGCTCGGTCATGGCGATGGCGGTGATGATCTCGCCGGAGCAGAAGCCGGGCAGCCAGCGGCGCTTCTGCTCCTCGGTGGCCAGCGAGGTGAGGTACGGGCCGATGATGTCGTTGTGCAGCGGTATGGCCAGCCCCGAGCAGCCCGCGCGGGCCAGCTCCTCGGAGATCACCGCCCCGTAGCGGTAGTCCGCGGCGCCGCCCCCTCCGTACTCCTCGGGGACCGAGGGCCCCAGCAGCCCCTGGCGGCCGGCGGCCAGCCACGCCTCGCGGTCGACCACGCCGTCCTTCTCCCACCGCTCGTGGTGGGGCAGCACCTCCTTGGCGACGAAGGTGCGGACGGTCTCGCGGAACGCGTCGTGCTCCGCGGTGAAGATCTCGCGCTTCATTCCTCGGTCTCCTTCGGCCGGCCGGGACCGGCGGCGTCCCGCTGCCCGGGCTCGGGACGGGCGTCGGGTTCGGGGTGGGCGGGCTCGGGGTGGACGGTCAGGCCGGGGACGCCCCACTCGGCGGCCACCTCCGCGGTGTCCGCGCCGGGCCGGGCCGGGGGCCGGCGCACCGCGCACGGCGTGGCGGAGAAGCGCGGGGCGGGTGCGGGCTGGGTGATCCCGGCGTGTTCCACGAAGGTGTCACGGGCCGTCAGGTGCGGGTGGTCGGGCGTCTCGCGCAGCGTCAGCACCGGTGCCACGCAGGCGTCGGACCCGGCGAAGACCTCCGTCCACTCCGCGCGGGTGCGCTCCTTGAAGCGGGCGGCGATGGCGGAGCGCAGCTCTCCCCAGTGGTCGAAGTCCTCCCGGGCGGGCACCCGGTCGGCGATGCCCAGCAGTTCGATGAACTCGGCGTAGAACTTGCGCTCCAGGGCGCCGACCGCCATATAGCCGCCGTCGGCGGTCTCGTAGGTGCCGTAGAACGGGGCGCCGCCGTCCAGCAGGTTGGCGCCGCGCCGGTCCTGCCAGCCGCCGGCCGCCAGCAGGCCGTGGATCATCGCCGTGAGATGGGCGGTGCCGTCGACGATGGCGGCGTCGACGACCTGTCCGGCGCCGGTGGTGCGGGCGTGCTGGAGGGCGGCGAGGACGCCGATGACCAGGTAGAGCGAGCCGCCCGCGTAGTCGCCCAGGAGGTTGGCGGGGACGGCGGGCGGGTGGTCGGCCGAGGCACCGATCATGGAGAGCGCGCCGGTGATGGCGATGTAGCCGATGTCATGGCCGGCGGTGTCGGCCAGCGGGCCGTCCTGGCCCCACCCGGTCATCCGGCCGTAGACCAGCCGGGGATTGCGCTCCAGGCACTCCCGTGGCCCCACTCCGAGCCGCTCGGCCACGCCGGGGCGGTAGCCCTCGATGAGGACGTCGGCGCGCTGGGCGAGGTCGAGCACGGCGGCGGGGCCCTGCTCGGACTTGAGGTCGATGAGGACCGAGCGCTTGTTGCGGTTGGTGACGTCGTACGCGGGGTCGATGCGCAGCCCCGCGCCGCCGGGCCGGTCGACCCGGACGACATCGGCGCCGAGATCGGCCAGCAGCATCGCGGCGAACGGGCCGGGCCCGATCCCCGCGAGCTCCACCACACGCACTCCGGCCAGCGGGCCGTGCCCCTGCCGTGCCGCCGCCATCGGGCCCCCAAGTCTTGTGACACCAGTGCTGTAACACCGCTGATGCTAAGAACGCGTTCCAGTTTCCACAAGCCCCGACGCTCCGCCGGGGTCGGCCGAAAATCCGTGGTCCGCACACCACTTGGCGTATCCCCGTACGGGGGTTTCGCGCCAGGGGCTGGAGTGAGCTCGGCACCGCCCGGGCCGCGCCGCTGTGGTTTCTCGCCGCCGCGGCGGGAGGACGTCGCCTGTCGCGGGCCGGAGAGGAGTCGTCAGCTCGCGTCCAACTCGGCGACGAGGCGCTTCGGGGCGATGGTGCGGTAGCTCTCCTCGACCCAGTCGCACAGCAGCTCGGTGCGCGGAGCGCCCCGCTCGGCGAGGGGTATGGAGACCCAGCCGGCCTTCCCCAGGCCATAGCCGGTCGGCGCGGCCCCGGGCGCGGACATCGCATGGGCGTGCGCCGCCTCGTCCCTGAGCTTCATCGTGACGCCGGGCGGGCGCTCCCCCTCCTCGTCGCCCAGGAAGACGAAGATCTTCTTGTTGACCTTGACGACGCTGTCGCCCCAGGGGAACTCCTCCACGGCTCCGGGCAGCGAGAGCGCGAAGGCGCGCACCGCCTCCCGCACCGCGTAGGGGTCGTTCTTCGCAGCCATCAGGTCCCTCCGCACGCCTCGTACACCTGGTACGCCTACACCTGGTACGCCTACACACCTGGTACGCCTACACACCTGGTACGCCTACACACCTGGTACGCCTACTGCCGACCGGCGTTCTCCACGCTAGCCGGAGGCACTGACAACGGCCGCTCGGGCGTCAGCCGGTCGCCCTCGGTGTCGTGGTCGGGCCCCTGGCCGGCCAGTCGGGCCAGCCGGCGCGGCACATCGCCCCCGATCAGCACGATCACCACCAGGGTCAGCCCGAAGGTGAGCACCGCCAGCGCCCGACCGAGCGACATCCCCTCGGCCAGGTGAGCGCCGAGCACCGGCGCCACCGCGCCGCCGAGCGCGCCGGTGTTGTAGACGAAGCCCAGCGACGCGGCGCGGGTGGCGGTGGGGAAGTGCCCGGCGAGGTACTTCGGCAGGATGCCGGAGATGCCCTGGCTGAGGGCGAGCAGGAAGAAGAGCGACAGGCCCAGCCCGACCAGGCTGTGCCGCACCGCGAAGACGGGGAAGACGAAGGCGAGCGAGGCCAGCAGGGTGCCGGCGTACGCGCGCCGGGTGCCGAACCGGTCGCCGGTGAAACCGGCCAACCAGCAGCCGGCCATGGTCCCGAACCCGGCGTAGAACATCACGTCGGCGACCTCGGACGGCGCGTACCCCAGCTCGGACTTGAGGTAGGTCGGCAACAACGCCTGGATGGGCCAGCTGTAGAGGAACGCGCAGAACACGGTGCACATCAGCGCCACGTACAACACCCAGCCGCGGCGGCCGCCCAGCTGGGCGGCGAAGGCGACCAGACACCCGGCGGCCGCCAGCGACAGCGGCCACACCAGGCCCCGGCCCACCGGGGTGAAGACGCAGAACAGCGCCCCGCTCGCGGCGGCGACGAGCAGCGCGTTGGCCGTCGCCCGCACCCGCCCGGTGAACAGCGGGCGGAAGGGGTTGGGGCGGGCCGCCCCGCCGCCCGTCTCGGCGCTCCACTCCGCCGCCTCCGGCAGGGCGCGCCGCACCCACAGCGCGACCAGCACCGGGGCCACGCCTATCCAGAACATCCAGCGCCAGCCCCAGTGCGGCACCACCCATGTGTACAGCTCGGAGGCGAGGACGGTGCCGCCCGCGTACCCGGAGATCAGGAAGCCCGAGGCGCGGTTGCGCAGCCGCGCGGGCCAGCTCTCCAGGACGTAGGTGGCGCTCGCGCTGTACTCCCCCGCCATCCCCATGCCGATCAGCAGCCGCGCGGTGAACAGGCTGGTGTAGTTCCACGCGAAGCCGCAGGCGAAGGTCCCCAGCGAGTAGAGCAGGATGGAGGCGATCATCGCGGGCTTGCGGCCGTAGCGGTCCCCCAGGGCACCGAGGAGGGCGCCGCCCAGCCAGCGGGTGACGAAGGCCCCGGAGACCAGACTGGCCGCGGAGGCGGTGGACAGGTCGAACTCGTCGGCGATCTCGGTCAGGACCAGAGTGATCAGCACGAAGTCGAAGCCGTCGAGCAGATAACCGACCCAGGCCGCGAACATCGCCTTCCACTGGCGGGGGGAGACCTCCCGGTACCAGCGCACGCCCCCGGAGGCGTCGGGCTCCGGGGATACCGGGGACACCGGGGATACCGGGGGCTCCAACGGCTCCGCGGGCTCCGAGGACGCCGCGGGCTCCTGGGGCTCCGGGGGCTCCGGCTCCCGCCGTCGGCCCCGCCGCCCGGTCATCGCAGGAGTCCCCCGTCCTCCAGGAACCGCCGTACGGCCTTCAGCTCGGCGTCTCCGAGCGGCACCTGGGGGGCCGCGGTGGCGGGGCAGGCGATCACGCCCAGGAGGTACAGGGCGGCCTTGAACCCGCCCAGGGCGGAGGAGCTGCCGCCCATCGTCGACGGATCGCCCGTCTCGGTGAGCGCGAAGAGCGCGGCGAGCCGGTCCTGTTCGGCCGCCGCCTCACGCCAGCGGCCCGCGCGGGCGTGCTCGTACAGCCGCACATAGCCCTCCGGGTCGACGTTGCCAAGGCCCGGCACCACCCCGTGGGCGCCGGCCAGCAGCGCGCCGTCCACGGAGAGTTCGGATCCGGTCAGCACGGAGAAGGCACGGTTTAGACCCCGCCTGCGCAGCTCCACCAGCAGCCGGCGCAGCGCCCCGTCGTCCCCGCTGCTGTCCTTGAGCCCGGCCAGGGTGGCGTCCTCGGCCAGGGGCAGCACGATCGCGGGCGTCAGTTTGGTGTGGACGGAGGCGGGGATGTCGTATCCGAACAGCGGCAGGTCCACCGTGCCGCGCAGCCGGCGGAAGTGGTCGCGCACCTCGGCCGGGTGGGTGCGGGTGTAGAAGGGCGCGGTGGCCACCAGCCCGTCGGCGCCGAGCCCCGCGGCCGCGCGGGCGTGGTCGAGCACCCGCGCGGTGGTCATGTCGACCACCCCGGCCAGCACCGGGACCCGGCCCTCCGCCGCCTGGACCACGGTGGACAGGACCGTGCGCCGCTGGGCGTCGCTCAGATAGGCGGTCTCACCGCTGGAGCCGAGCGCGAACACACCGCTGACCCCCGCCGCCGTCAGCCGGTCGACCAGGGCGGTCAGCGAGCCGGTGTCGATGTCGCCGGTACGCGTCAGAGGGGTGCACAGGGGCGGGACCACCCCGGTGAGGGGAGCCGGAAGTCGCATGGGATCCAGCTTTCTGAACATTCACGGGAATGCTCGACATGCGTCAGGACGTTCGGGAGACGCTCGCGCCACTCGGGGCCAAACGGACATGGGACGTCCTATGTCCTTCGCGGCTGAATCTGCTTCAGCGGCCCGGCACTGTCAAGCCCTTGACGACGTGCCGGCTCATGTTGACCCGAAAATCGGCGACTACGTAGGGTGGTCGCGTCCGTACGGAAGATCGTGTGAACGACGAGAGGACGGCCGATGCGGCGACGGGACGACAGGGGACAACGCGCCTACGACGTCGTGTTGTTCGGTGCGACGGGTTTCGTCGGCACGCTCACCGCCGAGTACCTCGCCGAGCACGTCCCCGCGGACACCCGCTGGGCGCTGGCCGGGCGGAGCGAACACCGGCTCAAGCGGCTGCGCGAGCGGCTGACCACGCTCAACCCCGCCCTCGCCGACCTCCCCGTGCTGCGGGCCGACGTCGACGAACCCGCGACGCTGCGCGCGGTCGCCGCCGACGCGCACGTCGTGGCGACCACCGTCGGCCCGTACTTCACCTACGGCGAGCCGCTGGTGGCCGCCTGCGCCGAGGCCGGCACCGACTACCTGGACCTGAGCGGCGAGCCGGAGTTCGTCGACCTGATGTACCTGCGCCACCACTCCCTGGCCCGCGAGACCGGGGCCCGGCTGATCCACGCGGGCGGCTTCGACTCGGTCCCGCACGACCTGGGCGTGCGCTACACGGTGGGCCAGCTGCCGGAAGGGGTGCCGCTGCGCGTGCGCGGCTTCGTGCGCACCAGCGCGCGCATCTCCGGCGGCACCTTCGCCTCCCTGCTGACCGGGCTCTCCCGGCCCGTCGGCATGGCCCGCACCGCCAAGGCCCGCCACCGCGCGGAGCCGGGGCCGCAGGGCCGTACGGTCCGCGCGGTGACCGGGGCGCCGCACCCGCTCACCGGCCTCGGCTCCGCCTGGGCGGTGCCCGCTCCCACCATCGACCCGCAGATCATCACCCGGTCCGCCGCCGCCCTGGACCGCTACGGACCCGACTTCTCCTACGAGCACTACGCGGTGGTCAAGAACCTGCCCATGGTGCTGGGCAGCGTCGCCGGTGTCGGCGCGCTCTTCACACTCGCCCAGGTGCCCTGGACCCGCGAGTGGCTCTCCGGGCGCCTCAAGCCGGGCGAGGGCCCGGACGCCGCCCGCCGGGCCCGCAGCTGGTTCACGCTCCGCTTCGCGGGCGAGGGCGGCGGAGAGCGTGTCATCACCGAGGTGTCCGGCGGCGACCCCGGCTACGACGAGACCGCCAAGATCTTCGCCGAGGGCGCGCTCTCCCTGGCCTTCGACGACCTGCCGCCGACGGCGGGTCAGGTCACCTCCGCCGCCGCCATGGGCGACGCCCTCACCGAGCGGCTGATCCGCGCGGGCATTCGGTTCACCACGGTCACGAGGAGCTGACCGCGCGGGCTCGCGGCCTCCGGCCGACGCGAGGTCCGAATCCCGCCAGCCTCGGGCCGCCCGTCCGCGCAGGATGGGCGCATGAGTGGCGTCTACGAAGTGCGGGCCATCGCGCCCGAGGTGCTGGAGCGGCTGCGTGAGCGGGACGACGCGGGACGACCGCCGCGGCTGGTGACGGAGGAGGGGGAAGGCGGCACCCCGCTGCGCTGCTGCCTCGGCCGCAGCGGACCGGGAGAGGAGCTCGCCCTGCTCTCCTACGCCCCGCTGCGTCGCTGGGCCCGCGAGACCGGGGCCGATCCGGGGGCCTACGACGAGACCGGCCCGGTCTTCGTCCACGCCGTCGACTGCGGCGGCTGGAGCGGTGACCCCGGCCGCTACCCCGTCGCCCTGCACGGCGAACGCCGCGTGCTGCGGGCCTACTCCGCGCGGGGCACCATCCTCGGCGGCCGGCTGCTCGACGGCCAGGCGGTCTCGGTCGAACGGGCGCTGGCCGAGCTGTACGCGGACCCCGAGGTGGCCGCGGTGCACGTCCGCGCGGTCGAGTTCGGGTGCTTCCACGCGGAGACGCGGCGGGTCGCCGAAGCGCGGTGAGTGGAGGCGCCCGGATCCGATCGAACCGTTGTTCAGGGCGAGTGTCACTCCCCCTGAACGACGGTCAGTCCCGCAGCGCCAGCAGTGCCCTGCGGCACAGCGAGTCCGCGCGCCGTGTGCTCTCCGGCAGTCGGTAGTCACGCGCCAGGTGGAGGGTGTGCGCACAGGCGTCGGCCAGGCTCACCTTGTGCCCGACCGAGACGAAGACCGGCTTCACACCGTCCCTGGTGCGCAGCGCACGGCCGACCTCCTCGTCCCCGTCGAGGAGCGGGGAGGAGTCGCCACGGCGTGGGCCGGGCGCCTCGTGGCGGAAGGTGAACGGGTTCTTGGCGACGCCGATGGACGGCAGGCCGGTGACCACGCCGAGATGGCTGGCGAGGCCGAGACGGCGCGGGTGGGCGAGGCCGTAGCCGTCGCAGACGACGAGGTCGGGGGTGTGGGCGAGGCGGTCCAGGGCGGCCAGCACGGTGGGCAGCTCCCGGAAGGCCAACAGGCCGGGCACGTAGGGGAAGCTGACCCGGCCGACGGCGGTGACCTCCTCCACCGGCTCCAGCGTGGCGCCGTCGAGGGCGACCGCCGCCGCCACGACCATGTCCCGCTCGTCGTCGTAGGCCACGTCCACCCCGACCACGACGCCGGTGCCCGGCCGCGGGGCGGTGCCGTCGTCGTCGCGGACGACACGCGTGCGCAGCCCGTCCTGTGCGGCGAGGGCCTCGGCCTCGGTGGTGGGCCAGTCGGCCGGCGGTTCGATGGGGGCTCGTGGCGTCGTCATGGTGCGCTCACGCTACTGGAATCGCTCATGCTTGCGGCGGGCGGGCGTAGCCTGGTGATCATGTTCGTTCTGGAGCTCACCTACACCGCACCCATGGACCGCGTCGACGCCCTCCTCGACGACCACGTCGCCTGGCTCGAGGAGCAGTACGCCGCGGGCACCTTCGTGGCCTCCGGGCGCAAGGTGCCCCGCGACGGCGGGGTGATCCTCGCGGTCGCCGACGACCGCGCGACGATCGAGAGGATCGCGGCCACGGACCCGTTCACGGTCGCCGAGGTGTGCGCCTACCGCATCACGGAGTTCGTGGCCACGAAGACCGCGCCGGCGCTGGCGGAGTACCGCGAGACGCTGCCGTAAGCGGTCGTCCCGGCGTCCTGAAGCCGTCGGCCGGGGCCGCCGTAAGCGGTCGTCCCGGCCCTGTGCTGAGGCCGTCGGCCGGGGCTGCCGTAAGGGGCCGTCCCGGGCCGGTACCGAGGCCGTCGGCCGGGGCCGCCGTGAGCAGTCGTCCCGGCCGGCGCTGAAGCCGTCGGCCGGGCCGGCGCCGGTCAGCGCCGGCTGAGCCGCGCCACCCGGCCCTTCTCCCCCGACGCCCAGCAGCCCCCGTCCGGCGCGCAGTCGACCGTGTCGTACGAGCCGTCGTCCACGGTGCGCCAGCGGCGGCCGCCGTCGGTGGTGAGGTCGGTGCCGGTGGGGCCCACGGCGAGGGCGGCGGCCCGGGTGTGCGGGAGCCAGGCGACGCCGGAGCGGTAGGCCGGGGGTGGGGTCCGGGAGGGCGTCCAGGCGGTCCCGCCGTCGCGGCTGACGGCGGCGGCGCTCGGAGAATGTTGGCCGGTGCGGTAGTCGCCGCCCACGGCGAGCCCGTGGCGGCCGCGGAAGGCGAGCGCGAAGACGCCGCGCGCGGGGTCGCCCGCTGGGATGGGCGCGTCGGCGACGCTCCAGGTGCGGCCCCGATCGGCGGAGTGCAGGACCCGGGCGGTCGCGGCGCCGCCCGTGGCTATCCAGGCGTGCCGGCCGGAGCTGGTCAGACACTGGCCGCTGGCGGCGAACGCGGCCTCGCCCGGCTGGGCGGCCGGCATCCCGTCCGACGGCAGCACCCGCCAGCTGCGCCCGCCGTCCCCGGTGGCCAGGACGCGGTACCTGCCGTCCACCGGATCGCTGAGCGCGAGGCCGCTGCGGGTGTCGAAGAAGGTCATGCAGTCGTAGAAGGCGCGCGGGTCGGTGTTGCGGAAGGTTTCGGTCCAGGTGGCGCCCCCGTCCTCCGTACGGAGCACCCGGGACGCCTCGCCCTCGCCGATGGCGAGGACGACCGCGCGCCGTGCGTCGAACGCCTCGACGTCCCGGAACTCCAAGCCCTCGGCGCCGGGCGGCGATACGTTTCGCCATGTGCGGCCGCCGTCGCGGGTGCGCAGCACCGTGCCCTTCGTCCCCGCCACCCAGGCCGTGTCGCGGCTGACGGCGGCCAGGCCGCGGAACCGCGCGTCGGTGCCGGTGTCCGTCAGCCGCCACCCGGGATCACGGTGCGGCGCGGCCGACGCGGCCGGCGCGGCGAGCCCCGTGGCCAACAGCGCGGCGCAGACCCCCGCCGCCAGTGCGCTTCTCATCCCCATGCCCCTCATGGGGACGGAAGCTAGCCGATCGGGTGGCGGCGCGTACGCCGAATCGCGGGACCGGTCCGGCCTTCCTATGGTGGGGCGGGGGAGCGAGGAGAGGCACCGTATGACACTCACGGTCACCGATGTCCCGAAGGAGCAGCGCTTCGAGGCCCGCCTCGACGGAGAGCTCGCCGGCTTCGCCCGCTACATACGCACGCACGATCTGATCGCCTTCGTCCACACCGAGGTGGACCCCGCCTTCGAGGGGCAGGGCGTCGGTTCGGCGATGGCCCGCACCGCACTGGACTCGGCCCGGGCCGACGGACTGGAGGTCCTGGCCGCGTGCCCCTTCGTCTCGGGCTGGATGGCGCGCCATCCCGAGTACCTGACGCTCGCCTACACCAACCGCAGCCGAGTGACGGACTGATGGCCATGAACGAGCATGTGACGACCTACTCCTATGACGGGCCGCACGAGGGCACCATCGTCACCGTCACCTTCGAGGCCCGGCGGTGTCTGCACGCCGGCGAGTGCCTGCGCGGGCTGCCGCAGGTCTTCGACACGCGGAAGCGTCCCTGGATCCAGCCGGACGCGGCACCCGTGGAGGTGATCGCGGACATCGTCCGGCGCTGTCCGTCGGGCGCCCTCCGCTACGAGCTGGCGGACGGACGCACCGAGGAGCCCGTTCGGCCGACCTCGGTCACCCGCTCGACCCGCGGTCAACTCGTGGTGCGCGGCGAACTGCTGGTCGAAACCGCCGAGGGCCCGCGCCGGGAGATGCGGGCGACGCTGTGCGGGTGCGGCGAGAGCCGGAACCCGCCGTACTGCGATCACGCCGGCCCGTGCGGAGCGGACGCGCTCACCGTCCTGGATTCATAAGCCTAAAAGGCAAATAATCCGATTAATCAAAGGAGGGTGACGCACGTCACGCGGGTTTCGGATGCACGGGTCGAAAGGTCTGGACGTCTTACCCACTGAAGAGGGGCAACGACCCGCAACGATCGCAAGGGAGCCGGCGATGTCCATCGTGTTCGACCAAGCCGTCCAGGCCCGCCTCATCGCGTCGACGCCCGAGGCCCGCGCCATCCCGGCGACCCTGCGGTACGCGCCCGAGGACCCGTTCGCGGTCCGTGTCTCCTTCCCGCCGGCCGCCTCGCTGGACGGCGACGGCGTGGAGTGGGTGTTCGGCCGCGAGCTGCTCGCCGCCGGGCTGCGCGGCCCGGCCGGCAACGGCGATGTGCAGGTGTGGCCCTGCGGCCGCGAGCGGACCATGCTCGAGTTCCACGCCACCGAGGGCGTGGCCATGGTCCAGTTCGCCACCGACGATCTGCGGCGCTTCCTGAGCCGCTCCTACGAGCTGGTCGACGAGGGCAGCGAGGGCGGGCTGCTCGATCTGGACCGCGAGCTGTCCGCGCTGCTCCGGGACGCCTGAGCGGGTCCTGAGCGGGTCCGGAGCGGTGGTTCAGTCGGTGGCGGCGGCTGCCGTCGTCACCGCTCCGGTCAGCGCGACGGCCACCCCTCTCCGCACCTCCGCGACCGGCCTGGCCGCCCCGGGCGCGGCCCGCTGGCTGCGCTGTTCCAGAGCGACGATCCGGGCCTTGCGGGTCCTGGCGTCGTCCGCCGTGACCACCGTACGGAGCTCGCCGGCGGCGGCCAGGGCGATCAGCGCCGCGTCCTCGGGGGCGACCTCGGCCACCCCCTCCTCCTCGCGCAGCACCCGCCGCGCGTCCACCCGCAGCGCCCGGACCGCGTCCGCGCGCTCCAACGCGACCTGCTTCACCGGGAAGAGGCCCAGCGCCCGCCGGGTGGTCAGCCGCAGATAGCCCGCCGCCGCCAGCTCGTCACGCACCCCGACGAGGGTGGACCGCGCCCGGTGGGTCACCCAGGACGGCCAGCTGCGCGGCCGGGACTCGGCGATGCGCTCCAGCAGCGCGTCGAGCGGTGGATCACCGGTGACGGCGTCCGGCAGCGGACGGGGCACGCCGTCCGCGTCGGCCAGCATGCCGCGCTGCGTCAGCTCGGTCAGCGCCCCGGCCCGCACCAGGTAGGGCAGGTGCCCCTGGTAGCCCGGCTCGCCGGTGTCCGGGTCCCAGGCGAGCAGGTAGAGCTTGGCGGCGAGCGAGAACGATCCGTCGGGCACCGGGGCCTCCGAAGGTGCGGTGTGCCCCCTGCCTCGACGATAGCCAGCCGGGCCCGTGCGCACCCGGTGTGCGCGCACGGGCCCGGCGGCGCGCCGGATCAGCGGTGGAGCTTCACGACCGCCGTGGTGGTGGTCCGCTTGAAGTCGGCCACCGGGGCGTGCCGGTAGTCGCCCATCTGCCCCCAGTCGACGAGGGTCACCGTGGCGCCGTCCCGGCCCACGCCGAAGAGGTGGATGCCGGGCTCGGAGTCCGGGTACTCGGTGTGGACGCCGTAGACGTGGGCGCCGTCCTCGGCCGGGAGCGTGCCGTAGTCGCGCCACGAGGCGGTGCCCTCGGGGTACTTCCGCTCCCAGTCGGCGGCGCAGTTGCGGATCTTCTTCTCGGCCGCCGCGGCGAGCTGCTTGGCCGCCGCCTCGCTCTTGGTCTTCACCACGATCTGGGTGGCGCCGGTGTCGTACTCGGTCCAGAACCGCCGGTGCGAGGATCCGGCCTTCGGCAGGGTGTCCTCGACGCAGAACGGCGCCTCCGGCAGCCCGGCGGTGACGGCGCCCGCGGACCAGGCGGAGGAGGGGTGCGGCGGCAGCTCCTTGGGCGCCAGGAACGCCGGGCCGGTCGCCGCCTTGCGCGGCTGGGCCTGGGCGGTGCCGGAGGTGGCCACGACCGCGAGGGTGGCGGCGCCCGCCGCCACCGCCACGACGGCGGCGCGGATCGCCCGGTTACGCATCTGCATGGGTGTGTCCCGCTCTTTCTGTCGATGGGAACCGCCGCGGGTCTCGCGGCGGCACGGCTCTCAGCCTGGTCGGCGGCGCGGCGGGCCGACAACGGTCAGCGGCACATCCGGGACGCTGGAACGCCCGCACCGGCGCTGACTTGGGGAGATGCGGACGGGGTGGAACGCCGCGGCGGGACGCGGCGTCGTTCAAGGGGAAGGCTTGGGGGGATCCATGACAGAGGGCACGGAGACACGGCGGTTCGCGGAGTGTCTGCGCGGGCTGAAGGAGCGTTCGGGACGCAGCTACGGCGCGCTCGCGACCCGGTTACACCTGAGCACCTCGACGCTGCACCGCTACTGCAACGGCGACGCCGTGCCCACGGACTACGCCCCCGTGGAGCGCCTCGCCCGGCTCTGCGGGGCCACCCCGGACGAGCTGATCGAACTGCACCGGCTCTGGGTCCGCGCCGACGCCACCCGCCGCACCGGCGCGCCCCGCGGCGGGACGGGCGGACGCGGCACCCCCGGCGCGGCCTCCCGCGGGCCCGGGGCGGCGGCTGACACGGCGCCCGGCGAGGCGGCCGGTCCGGTTCCTGATGACCGCACAGACGCTGAGGCCGGTACGGGGTCCGCTGACCGCGGTGCCCCTGACGGCGATGCGGGGCCGGAGGGCCGCACGCGGGCCGACGACCCTACGGAGTCCATCGGCCTTACGGCCCCTGACGGCCCCACGCGCGCCGACTGCCCTACGACTTCCCACCGCCGTACGCGGTCTCACGGCTCCACGAAACCCGACGGCCGCACACGAGCCGACACCCGCACAGGGCCCGACAGCCGCCCGCGAGCCGATACCCGCACAGGGCCCGACGGTCGTACGGGGTCGGACGGTCGTACGGGCCGGGCCATCGGTGTCGGCGCCTCGGTCGCCGGGGGCGCACGGCCCGGACGAAAGTCGGAGGCCGAGGGGGATCCCCGCCCGCGGACCGCGCTCGTGGTGCCGCTGCCCGTCCCCGCCGCGGAGGGGGCGGAGCCGGGCCGGGGCGCGGACGGGGCGGAGCCGGGTGCGGGCGAGAACGCCGGGGCCCCGGCGGGCGGCGTCCGCGCGGCACCCCGCCTGGCCGCCGTGCCGGCGCCCGCCGCACGAGGGCGGCGGGCGCTGCCCTGGGCGCTGATGGTCGGCACGGCCGCGGCGGTGGTGCTGGGGATCACCGCCGCGGAGGTACGGCCGAACACGAGCGAGGGCGACGGCGCGACGCGGGCGGGCCGGCCGGCGCCGAGCGCCTCGGCCACGCCTCGCACCGGGGGCGCCCCCTCGCCCGAGCCGCCCTCCCCCTCCGCCGCCACGACCTCGCCCGAGCCGGAGCGACGGCCCGCCCAGGGCGTGCGGAAGGCGGAGGAGCCCCCGGAGCGCGGGCGCGACGGGGGGCGGTCGACGTACGCCCCGCCGGCCCGGCCGTCCGGCGGATCCGGCGCGGGCGGGTCCGGCGGCACGAGCGGCCGGGGCACCCCGCTCGCCGTCACCACCCGCTCGCACGTCTGGGAGAACGGCTGCGACCACCGGTACCTCATCGACCGGCCGCCGGCCGAGGTCGCGCCGCCGCCGGTCGAGCAGGACGCGGCCCCGTGGGCGGCCACGCACCACGCGGTGCACGGCGGGTCGACCAGCGTCGAGGTGACCGTGCAGGGGCGCTCCGACACGGCCGTGGTCCTCCAGGACCTGCATGTGCGCGTGGTGGGGCGGCGCCCGCCGCCGGCCTGGTCCTCGTACGCCATGAGCAACGGCTGCGGCGACGCGATCACCCCGCGCGCCTTCTCCGTCGACCTGGACGCGGACCGCCCGCGGCCGAAGCCCGAGGACGGCTTCGACGGCGAGCGCACCATCCCGGCCGTCCGCTTCCCCTACCGGGTGTCCGCGACCGACCCGGAGGTGCTGCGGGTCGACGCCCGTACCTCGGGGTGCGACTGCCGCTGGTATCTGGAGCTGGACTGGACGAGCGGCGACCGGAAGGGAACGATCCGGATCGACGACGGCGGCGTGCCGTTCCGCACCAGCGGGGTCGAGGGCCGCCCGGAGTACGGCTACTGGCTGGACCGACGCGCCTGGGTGCGGAACACCGACTGAACGGTCGCCGGCCGCCGACATCCGGCCGCCGGCGCCCAAGACGGCGCGCGCCCGCCGCGTCCGAGGACGCGACGGGCGCGGCAGACCCTGGTCTCTCCAGGCCTGCGGGCCCACGCGGGGCCGCCGGCCTCCGTGGGCCTATGGCCCACACGGCCTCCGACCTACGGACGCCACCACGGCTTGGAGGTGTCCCGCAGGGTGTTGGTGCCGCAGTGCACCTCGCCCATGCCCAGGTGGTAGGTGTAGTAGTCGTCGATGTACGACACCTTGAACCCGGCCTTGCGGTAGGCGGCGGTCACCGCCTGGGTGAAGATGTCCTTGCCGCCGATCACCGGCCCCCACTGCCTGGGCGCGAGGTAGCGGTCCGGGCCGAGCAGCACCCCGTTGACCGCGCCGGGCACATAGGCGCTGGTCATCACCGACGGGCCGGTCGGCTTGCCCAGTTCGCGCTGCTGGCCGTACTCCCGCACCGCCTCCGGGGTGTCGGCCGAGCCGCCGATCCGGCGCAGCAGCGGCATCCGGTCCGCCGCGACGCCCTCGTCGGTGCCGCGGGTGAAGAGCGCGGGCACCCGCACGATCTCGGCGTCGGTGAGGCCGGTCTCGCGCTTGAGGGTCTCCAGGTTGGCCTTGATCCGCTTCGCCGCGAGGGCGTTGTCGGCGCGCAGCTTCTTGTTGGCGAGCGTCTGGTCGATGGTCTCCTTCGGGGCGGGCATGCCCTCGAAGCCCTTGACCGAGAACATCTTGGTCTTGCCGTGCCCGGCGGCCTTCGCGTCGCGCAGCAGCTTCATCCCGGCGTCGGGGTCGGCGACGCCGAGCCGCCAGCCGCGCGGGGTGCCGGGCGCGGGCAGGAACTGCACGAACTCGTCCACGTGGCCCACGTGCAGCCAGGAGGTGTCCAGGAACAGCGGGTTCTGGAGGCCCTGCGAGGCGAGCAGGGTGCGCATCGCCTTGGCGGGCTTGGCCCCGGTGTCCTTGCGCTCGCCCATGATGATGCGTCCGGCCGGGTAGGAGCGGCCGCCGTGGGTGTAGGGCGGGATGGTCTCCAGGTTGCCCATGGAGTTCAGGGTCCACTCCTCGGAGTCCTTGACCCCGGTGACCTGGACGACGCCCATGTCCGGGCCGCGCAGCTTCTCGAAGAGCTCGCGGCCGGCTTCGCGGTCCGGCTGCGCGGAGCGCAGCATGATCCGTATGGTGCGCGGCCTGCCGTCCTCGCCCGTCATGCCGGCGTACGCGGGCTCGACGAAGTCCTGCGCCCAGATGTCGCCGTACTTGGTGAACTTCACCGTGGACTGCTTGACACCGGCCTTCTTGGCCTGGGTGTCCAGGTCCTTCACGAACTTCTGCTGGGCGCGGGAGAACGGGCCCTCGCCCTGGATCTCGGTGACCAGCATCCGCTGGGCGCGCTGCAAGTGGTGCTGGGTGAGCAGCGGGGCCACGTGCAGGGTGACCTTGTCGCTGGTGGTGCTGGAGCCGGCGGTCACCTTCAGCTCGACCACCGCGCTGCCGTCCCACACCGCGCGGTCGCGCACCACGTCGGTGCCCTCCAGGCCCAGCTCCACGCCGGCGCGCAGTTCGGCGGCGGTGAGGGTGGTCTTTGCGGTGACCGCGGTCCAGCCGCCGGCGCGCTTGATGAACAGTCGGGCGTGCTTGGCGCCCTTGCCGGTGATGCGGACGGTGCCGGAGGCGTCCTTGGGCGCCTGGGCTATCGGCACGGTGCGCAGCCGGGCCAGGTCCTTGGCGTCGGCGGCGCCGTTCACCCTGGTGTCGGCGGCGTCGTTGCACTTGGCGAGCTTGGCGTCGCTGAGCGGCTTGCCGTCGGGTCCGGTGGTGCGGCAGCGCTTGGCGTCGTCGTCGATGTTGGGCAGGAAGACCGCGCCGCGCCCCGTCGACCAGGTGTCCTCACCGGTCTGGTCGCCGGTGCCGGTGGTGTCCACCCGGCCGTTGCGGTCGACGTCCGCCCGCAGGTCAGCCGTGACCGGCGGCGGCGCGGCGAACGCGGGGGTGACGGGGGCCAGTACGGCCCCGGCCAGGCCGACGGCGAGGGCGGCCCGTCCAGAAAGTCTCATACGCACGTGCGTCCCTTCTCGGTGTGTCGCATGTCGGGGTGTCCGAGAGGGAGGAGGGCGTCGCGGCGACGCGCGTTGCTCCTGTGGTGGGAGAGGGCGCCAAGACCCGCCCGTGGCGGTATCCACCGCCCTGACCGGTGGGGCGACGACTCCACCCGCAGGAGGGCACGGTCAAGCGGAATGTCGTTCGCCGGGCTCTTGACACGAGCGGGCGGGAGGCAGCGGCCGCCACCGCTCGACCCGGGTGCCCGTGCCGGCCGGAGGGGAGCAGCCCGTCGTGCGCGCCTGGTGCGGGCCGCCTACCCTCGCCGTAGGGGCTGAACACCGCGCGGTTCCGTAGGGGTGCCGTACGGACGCCGTGCGGCGGAGCCCTCCCACCGAGCCCGGAGGCCAGCCATGCCGAAGCTGTTCATCGGGGGCGAGTGGACCGCCGCCGTCGACGGGCGGGTGCGGGACATCCGCTGCCCGGCGGACGGCAGCCTGGTCGCCACCGTGGACGAGGCGGGCCCCAAGGACGCGGCGGCGGCCGTCGCGGCCGCCCGCGACGCCTTCGACCGCGGGCCCTGGCCCGGCACCCCCGCCGCCGAACGCGGCCGGCTGCTGCTGCGCGTCGCCGAGTTGCTGGAGCGCGACAAGGCCCGGCTGGCCCGCGCGGAGTCCCTGGACACCGGGAAGCGCTATGTCGAGAGCCAGATCGACGTCGACGACGTCGCGGCCTGCTTCCGCTACTTCGGGCAGCTGGCCGCCGTCGGCGCCGGCGACCGGGTGGTGGCCACCGGCGGGGCGGACACCGAGAGCCGGGTGGTGCACGAGCCGGTCGGGGTCTGCGTGCTGATCACCCCGTGGAACTACCCGCTGCTCCAGGCCGCCTGGAAGGTCGCCCCCGCGCTGGCCGCCGGAAACACCGTCGTCCTCAAGCCCAGCGAGCCGACCCCGCACACCGCCGTCGGACTGATGCGACTGCTGACGGAGGCCGGGCTGCCGGCCGGGACGGCCAACCTGGTGCTGGGCGCGGGCCCGACCGCGGGCGGGCCGCTGACCGCGGACGAGCGGGTGGACATGGTGTCCTTCACCGGCGGGCAGGCCACCGGGCGGCGCGTCATGGCGGCCGCCGCGCCCACCGTGAAGAAGGTCGCGCTGGAACTCGGCGGCAAGAACCCCAACATCGTTTTCGCCGACGCCGACTTCGACACCGCCGTCGACTACGCACTCACGGCCGTCTTCCTCCACTCCGGCCAGGTCTGCTCGGCCGGCGCCCGGCTGCTGGTCGAGGACCCGCTGCACGACGCGTTCGTCGACGAACTGGTGGCCCGGGCGCGGCGGATCCGGCTCGGCGGCCCCTTCGACGAGCGGGCGCGCGCCGGGCCGCTGATCTCCGCCGCGCACCGTGAGAAGGTCGAGGCGTATGTGGCGGCTGGGCTGGCCGAGGGCGCGGTGCTGCGCTGCGGCGGGTCCCGGCCGGCCGACCCGGAGCTGCGGGCCGGCTGGTACTACCTGCCGACCGTGCTGGACGAGTGCGCCCCCGGGATGACCGTCGTACGGGAGGAGTCCTTCGGGCCGGTCCTCACCGTGGAGCGCTTCCACGGCGAGGCGGAGGCGGTCGCGCTCGCCAACGACACCGTCTACGGGCTGGCCGGCGCGGTGTGGACGCGGGACCCGGGGCTGGCCCACCGGGTCGCCTCCCGGTTGCGCGCCGGCACGGTCTGGATCAACGACTTCCACCCCTATGTGCCGCAGGCCGAGTGGGGCGGCATGAAGCAGTCCGGCGTGGGACGGGAGCTGGGCCCGGCCGGCCTGGCGGAGTACCAGGAGGCCAAGCACATCTGGCACAACACGGCGCCCAGCCCGCTGCGGTGGTTCGAGTGACCCCGTCGGCCCGCGAGGACCTCCCGGGGGACGACGGCCCGCCCGCGCGCCCCGGCCCACGGGCCCTCAACGCACCGCATCGCGGACCGGCCGACCGGGCGTGGTCCCGGCCGGGCGAACGACCGGGCGTGGTGCGGCCGGGGCGAACGGCCGGGCGGACGACCGGGCGCGGGCGACGGGGCGCGGGCGGGAGGGCGTGGCGCCCCGCCGGATGGCCGAGGCGGCGACCGGCCGTTCGGCGCACCGGCTGACGGCCGGATGACCGAGCGGGGGACGCGGCTCCGAGCGCAACTGTCCGCGATGCGGACGTGATCCACTACGGCGGGCGGCCGCCGGCTTCGCCGCGCCGACGCTGGCCGGGCGATCGCGCCCTATCCCAACTCGCTGTCGACAGGGCAGCATGAGGGATTTCGGAAAGCGCTCGACGGTGTCCGGCAGAGGTGCTCTCCTCTACGCTGAACGCTCTCGCCGGGATCGGCGCGGGAGCGGTTGCACGCCGGGAGCTGCAAGCGGGTGCGAGAGGGGACGCACGTGCCACAGCGGTTCTCAAGGAACTCTGCGCGCCGCCGGGTGCTGGGAGAGATGGTGGACGTATTGGGAGCGGCAGCCGCACTGAACGACGCCCGCGGGCGCTACCAGTGGCGCCGCGAGCTGTCCGAGGCCTTCGACGACCTGGAGCTGGACCCCTACCCCACCCCCCGACAGGAGTACATCGAGGCGGTGCGCGCCTGCGGAGAACACGAGGGCGGGCTCGAACTGCTGTTGGACGTCACGCACTTCGTCGCCCCCGCCGTCTCACACCGGCTGCGGCCGCTGGTCGACGAGTGGCACTCGGTGGACCTCTACGGCGACCACGGCTGGTCGGCGCTGCGGGCGGCGCTCGACATCGGACTGCCGGAGCTGCCCGCCCTGGTCGCCGAGGTGTGCGGGGACCGGTACCGGCTGCCGACGCACTGCGCCACCGCCTGGCACGCCTTCGTCCACCTCGCCTGCCGCAACGCGCCTCCGGACGGCCTGCCGCCCAGCATGGCGCTGCTGGAACACCTGGCGGTGCACGCCGATCTCGCCTCCGCGGTCGGGGAGTTACGAGCCTGGAACGACCGGCACGCCGAGTCCTGGGGGCTTCGGGAGGGGCCGAACGGGCTCCTCGCGCTGCGCGCCGCGCTCTCCCGGCCGCGCGGTCCGGGACGAGCGGAGAGCGCCGGGCCGTCCGCCGGGACGGCGGACGGCGCGCCGCGCGGAGGCGTCGATCCGGCCAGATCGACCGACCCCGCCGTCGACGCCGGCGGCCAGCCGGTGATCAGGGTCTACATCAAGGTCGCTCCGGACCTGACCCCCGCCGACTCCGGAACCCGTCGCCAGGGCCGCCGGGAGCAGCGCTACCGGCTGTCCACCCGGGTGAAGTACGTCGAGTCCGCGCAGCTCCACCAGGAGTCCGGGGGCGAGCCCCCGGACTCCGTCCCCCGCAACCGGCTCCCGGCCGCCGTCGCCCAGGTCCTGACCTCGATGTCGGAGCTGTGGCGCTCCCGCGCCGAGGGTGTCGTCCTGGACTTCTTCCTCCCCAACGAGCTGCTGAACGAGCCCGTCGAGTGGTACGACCGCAATCCCCGACTCGGATACGCCAACCCGCTGTTGAGCAAGTATCCGGAGATCGTCCTGCACAGCCTGGAGCGCGTCCAGCGACGCAGCCTGCACCACGCCTGGCGGATGCGCTGGGCCCGCTGGCAGAGCCGTCCGGGGGGCGGCGAGGTGCACTGGTGCGACCCTGAGGGGCGGCGGCCCGAGGAGCATCTGGCGCTGTTGGACGCGCGCATCGGCAAGCAGGAGGACATCGCCGGGATGGTGCTCAGCGAGCCGCCGCAGCCGCGCGGCGGGCTGGGCCTGCGCGAGCTGGGTCTCGGCCTGGACCTGGGCGTCCCGGTCCTCATCCACCACCGTCAGGACAGCGGTTCGGCGCAGTTCCGAAGCCTCGTCAGGGAGGCGCTGACGGTGACCGATGAGGGTCTATCCAAGCTTCCGGTTCGTGCGCGAGAGTGGAAGTGCGACTCCGCCGCCGGTGGCATCGACTCACCCGAATCAGCTGTGATCAAGAACCTCAGCATCATCTGGGACGACCCAGCGCACCTCCTTGACGGACCGAGTGCTCCCGCGACCTTCGTAGGAGGGTTCGATTGAACGCGTCGGAGAGCGGCCACGACACCGAGACCCCGATCGCGGCAGGCGGGCTGCTGTACCGGGGCACGGGAGACGTGCTGCCCGATGTCCCCTACGAGGAGCGGACCTGGCCGGAGGGCCCACGCTGGCGGACCTTCAACGGCGGTCCCTGTCTGCCCGCGCCGCCCGAGGACGACGAGCCGGACCGCCGGCTGGGTCCGGTCGGCGCGGAGCGGCAGCCGCCGGACGCCGAGGTCCGGCTGGTCAACGCGGCGATCCTGCTCCGTCGGCCGCTTCTGGTCTCGGGTCGTCCCGGGGTGGGCAAGTCCGCGCTCGCCTACCGCATCGCCCGTGAGCTGCGGCTGGGGCGGGTGCTCCAGTGGCCGGTGACCAGCCGCACCACGCTGGAGTCGGGGCTGTTCGAGTACGACGTGATCGGCCGCGCCCAGGCCGGCCAGGCGTGGTACGCGGCGCAGGCGCGCCCCGGCACACCGGGGGACGCGGAACCGGAGGCAGCCCACGCGCCCACGGACATCGGCGACTTCATCCAGCTCGGCCCGCTGGGCACCGCGCTGCTGCCCCACCGGCTGCCGCGCGTGCTGCTCATCGACGAGATCGACAAGGGCGACGTGGATCTGCCGAACGACCTGCTGACCCTGTTCGAGGACGGCTGGTACAGCGTGCCGCCGCTCGTGCGGGTGAAGCGCCAGTCGCCGACGGTCGTCGTCCATACGGCGGATCCCGGGCGGACCGCCCCGATCGTGGAGGGGCACGTCCGAGCTCGGACTTTCCCCATCGTCGTCATGACCTCCAACGGCGAGCGCGAGTTCCCGGAGGCGTTCCTCCGACGCTGTCTGCGCTTGGATGTTCCGGACCCGGACCCGCAGGCGCTGGGGGAGCTGGTCGCCGCCCACTTCGGCGACCGGCTCGGCGACATACCGAGAGAACTCATCCGCGACTTCATGATGCGCAGCGAAGAAGCCCACGGGCTCGCCGCCGACCAGCTGCTGAACGCGGCTCATCTGGCGACGTCCGGCGCCTACTCCTCCACCGCGGGGGACGACGCCGAGTGGCGAGCGGTGCTGCGGTCCGTCTGGCACCCGTTGACCGGCGAGACCGATGAGGCGGATCAGCGTGCTTGATCTGCCGTCGGCGCCCGGCGGTCCACAGGCGGGGCGGCGGGCGGAGGAGCCCGCCACCGCCGGCGCCCAGGAACGCCTGACGGTGTCCGACCTGCACCCCCACGAGGTGGCCGAGGCGCTGTGGCTCGCCGTGAACCACCCTCGGCTGGCCGCGTTCGGCCGCCCTCCTCGTCCCACGCCGACCACGCCGCCGATGAGCGACTCCCCCTCGGACCCCCCTCCGGACGCCGACGCCGGGCCCCCGGACCCGCCGCCCGCGCCGGACGAGCACGACGCCGAGGCGGCGCGTCCCGACGCGGCGGCCGCGCCCGACGCGGACGGCGCCGACGCGGGGACCGAAGCGACCGGACGCGCCCCGGGCGCGTCCGGGGATGTCTCCGGGGCGATGCCGGGCGCCGCTCCGCCCGGTGTCGCCCCGGTCTCCGGCCTGGCCGCGCGCGCCGCTCCCGGCCGGGCTGCCGAGGAACAAGCGCTTACCGCCCCGGGCCTGGCGGCGGTCGACGCCGGCGGCCCGGCGGACCGCCCCCGGCTGCCGCGGCGCCGCGCGGGGTCCGGCGCCGGCGCGTCGGCCGGCGGGGACGCGGCCGCCCTGGGACGGGCGTTACGCCCGCTGCGCCGGCGGATCCGGTCGGCGCGGGAGCGGGTCGTGGACGAGGAGGGCACGGCCGAGCGGCTGGCGCAGGCAGCGCACCTGCCCCCGCTACTCCGGCCGGGGCTGGAGCCACGGTGGAGCGCCGTCCTGCTGGTGGACACCGCCGGGCAGATGGGGATCTGGCGCGCCACCGCGCGCCGGTTCGCCGGGGCGCTGCGCCGCTACGGGGGCTTCCGCGACGTCGAGCTGCGCACCCTGGACACCTCCGCCCCCACTCCGGCGGGGCTGGTGCTGCGCGGGCCGGGTCGGACGGGGCGCGCGCAGCCGTGGCAGAGCCTGGTGGAGCCGTCCGGGCGGCGGATCGTGCTGGTGCTCACCGACGGGCTCGCCCCCGGCTGGCACACGGGCGCGGCGCAGAGCCTGCTGGCCGCCTGGGCGAGGCACCAGCCGGTGGCGGTGCTGCACACCCTGCCGCAGCGGCTGTGGCAGCGCACCGGGCTCAGCCCCGAGCGGGTCCGGCTGCTGGCCTCCGGGCCGTGGCCGGCCCACGGTCGCGTCGGCTGGGAGTTCACCGGCCCCGAGCCCCCGGCCCCGTACCGGGATCCGGAGCGGAGCTGGCGGCCGGACGCGCTCCGTGGGGCGCGTTCGGGGGCAAGCGTCTACCGGCGCCTCGTCCCCATTCCGGTCCTCGAGGTGTCCGGCGACTGGATCGCGCCCTGGGCGCGCTTCGTCGCGGGCGAGTGGCCTCGCTGGGCCGAGGTGGCGGCGGTGCTGGCGGGCCCCTGGACGGCCCCGGAGTCGGTGGAGCCGGCGCCCCCGGAGTGGGCGCCGCGCGTGCTGAGCGCGGCCGAACGGGTGGGCCGGTTCCGGGTCTGGGCCTCTCCCGAGGCATTCGACCTCGCCACCCGGCTGGCCGCCGTCCAGCTCGACCTTCCGGTCATCTCCTCCGTCCAGCGTCACACCCTGCCCCGGACGGGCCCCGCCCATCTGGCTGAATTCCTGATGAGCGGTCTGGTCGAGCCGCTGCCGGGCAGCGGTGACCGGTCCTTCTCGCTGCACGCCGGGGTCCGCGAGGAGCTGCTCGCCTCGGGCACCCGACAGGCGACCCAGCTGGCGTCCCGGACGGCGGCCGAAGTGCTGGCCCCCCACAGCGGCGCCGCCCGTGACCTGCTGGCTCACCTCGATGGCGGAAAAGCCTCGCGCGAACCCGAGGTGAACCGAGAGAACCTGCGCTTCCGAGAAGTCGAGTACGCCGTTCTCCAGGCCCTTTCGGGGGCCCACCTACGCCGCGCACGCCAACTCCGAGGGTTGATCGAGAGCTTTGCCTCGACCATGGATCAACCCTTTCAGATGGATCGACCATATCACTCTGCGGATTCGGCTGGCCGGGCGAAAAGCACCCACGTCACGCCTATTACCAGTGAGGTTTCTGGCACAGTGAATCCCCCAGGTACGCCCGACAACCGGAACGCCTTCGAAGGCGCACCCGTCCCCTCGTCCCAGGGAGGTGTGGGCGGATTCGGCGCATCTCTAGGAGGCACGACAGTGACCACGACCTCTCCGGCGCCGACGCCGCCGGCGACGGGCGGCGCGCCGGCGCGCCAGTCCAGGGTGGCGGGCGTGCGGCCCGCCGTCTGGGGGAACATGCCGCCCCGGAACCTGGTTTTCACCGGCCGCGAGGAGCTCCTTCTGCAATTGGAGCGGGAGCTGAGCGAGGGCCCCACCGCGGTGCTCCCGCACGCGCTCCACGGAATGGGCGGCGTTGGAAAATCCCAACTGGCACTGGAATACGTTTATCGGCACGCGGATCAATACGACATCGTCTGGTGGATTCCGGCCGAGCGTCCCACACAGATCGCCCAGGCACTGGTCGAACTCGCCCGACGGCTGCATCTCCCCGTCAGCGGCGAGGCCATTACCGCCGTCCCGGCCGTGCTCGAAGCGCTGCGAACCGGTGCACCGTACAGTAATTGGCTGCTGGTGTTTGATAACGCGGAGAGCCCGGAGGCGGTGCGGGAGTACTTCCCCACCAGTCCCGGCAGCAGCCCGATCGGATCCATTCTGGTGACCTCACGCAACCCACAATGGGAAACCCTGGCCCACCCGCTGGAAGTCGACGTCTTCGAGCGGTCCGAGAGCATCCATCTGCTCCAGCGCCGGAACCCGGACCTGCCCGCGGACGAGGCCGACCAGCTCGCCGAGGTCCTCGGCGACCTGCCGCTGGCGGTGGAGCAGGCGTCCGCCTGGCGCGCCGAGACCGGCATGCCGGCCTCGGAGTACCTACGGCTGTTCGAGGAGAAGCGGTCGGAGCTGATGACCGTCTCTCCGCCGACCCACTACGAGGAGACGGTGGCCACCGCGTGGAACGTCTCCCTCGACTACCTGGAGCGCAAGAACGCCGCGGCGCTGCAGTTGCTCCAGGTCTGCTCCTACTTCGCTCCTGAGCCGATCGCCCGCTCGCTGTTCTCCGGGGCGGCCGTCGAGCCGATCGCCCCCGACCTCGACCGCGCGCTCACCGACCCGCTGCGCCTGGGCCGCGCCATCCGGGAGATCCACCGCTACTCGCTGGCCAAGATCGACCACCGGACGAACTCCATCCAGATGCACCGCTTGGTGCAGGCGGTGCTGATCGCCCGCATGACCGACGAGCAGCGGCAGCGGATGCGGCACGGCGCCCATCTGCTGCTCGCTGCGAACACGCCCCGTGACGCCCAGGACAGGGAACACTGGCCCCGGTTCGCCGATCTCTACCCCCACATCGTGGTCTCCGAGGCGATGGCGTCCTCGTCGCGGACCGTCCGCCAGACCGTGTGCAACGTGGTCGAGTACCTCTTCTACTGGGGCGACCACGAGGGCGCCCGCGACTACGGCCAGCGCGTCCACGACCTGTGGCGCGAGCAGCACGGCGAGGCCGACCGCCAGACGCTGATGCTGGGGCGGCACCTCAGGTTCATCCTGTGGGCGATGGGCCGGTACGAGGAGGCGGCCCGGCTCAACGAGCGCATGCTCGCGGTGCTCCAGACCTCCGGACCGGACGCCGAGGAGGAGCTCCTGCGGGCGAGGGGCCAGGTGGCCATCGACCTGCGGGCCCGCGGCGAGTTCGCCGAGGCGCTGCGGATCGACCGGGAGTTGTACGACCGGGCGGTCCAGGTCTACGGCGACGAGGACCCGGAGACCCTGACCCACGCCCACAACCTGGCCGTCTGCCTGCGCGTCAACGGAGACTTCCGGGAGGCGCTGGAGCTCGACCGGCTGACCTGGCAGCGCAAGACTCAGATGTTCGGGGAGGACGCGCTCAGCAGCCTGGGCACCGAGCTGAGCGTGGCACTCGACCGCCGCGACCTCGGCGAGTACGCGGTCGCCGCGCAGTTGTGCGAGACGGCGGTGGAGAAGTTCCGCGCGGGGTACGGCGACAACAGCCCGCACACGCTGCGCGCCATGACCCGGCTCGGCGAGTCCATGCGCAAGGCCGGCCAGCACGACAGGGCGGTCGAGCTCACCAGCTACGCCCGGAAGGCCCTGACCGACCGGTACGGCGAGCGCCACCCCGACTCCCTCGCCGCCGCGCTCAGCCTCTCCATCGACATGCGGCAGCTGGGCGATCTCAGCGACGCGCTCCAGTTGGGTGAGCGCACCAGGGACCTGTACGTCGAGATCTTCGGCCCGGAGCATCCGCACACCAACGCGGCCAACATGGATCTGGCCGTCACCTACCGGCTGCTCAACAAGGTGGACACCGCCCGCAAGCTCAACGAGGCGGCGCTGGCCCTGTGCGTGCGGCGGCTGGGCGAGCGCCACCCCGACGGCCTGGTCTGCCGCACCAACCTCGCCAGCGACCTGTTCGCGCAGGGCGACATCGCGGCGGCGTGCGAGATGGACCAGAAGACGCTGGAGATCACGATCGACGTGCTCGGCGCCCAGCATCCGTCGGCCCTGGCGCTGAAGAGCAATCTCGCCCAGGATCTGAAGGCGCTCGGCAGGTTCGAGGAGGCCGAGGCCATGCACACCGAGACGTTGGAGGGGCTGAGCACGGCGCTGGGCGACACCCACCCGGCGTGGGGCGACGCCGTGGCCTGGCGCCGGGCGAACTGCGACGCCGACCCGCTGCCGATCTGATGTCCCGGCCGGTGGGGCCGCGGCGGCGCCGCGGCCCCGACGGCGGTCAACGTGGCACGGTGTCCAGGGAGACCACGTCCAGCCAGGCGGCGAGGGAGATCGGATCGGGCGGCTCTCCGGTGCGGTCCCATACGGCCCGGTGGACGCCCCGCACCAGCTCCGGCCGCTGCCGCAGGGCGTGAGCGGCACGCCGCTCGCCCACGGCGCCCAGTGCCACGCCGAGGCCCGCCCAGGCGCCCGCGGTCGCACGCCGCGCGTCCGGGTCCCAGACCTCCGGCGCGCAGCCGGCGTCGACGATCTCTCTCAGATACAGCTTCAGCGCGCCCGCCGCGTCATCGGCGGTCAGCCGGATGTCGGCGGCGCGGGCTCCGGGCACGACCGTCTCCGGGGCCTGACACAGCGGCTCGGCGTTCTCCAGCGCTCGGGGGTCGGCCAGTCGCACCCGGAACAGCGCGGCTCGTACGTCCAACTGGGGGACATCGGGGTCCGCTCGCAGGAGGGGCCGCCGGTCGAAGGGGAGCGGCCCGGGGTCGCCGGCACGCTTGAGCCAGGCGTCCGCCGCGCACGCCACCAGCACGGCGTCGGGCGCGAGATGGTGCAGTCGCCAGGCCATGGCGTGGTCGTCCGCGACGGCATGAGCCGTGGTGAGGATGTGCGCGGGCAGCGGCTCCTCGACCCACGCGGCGACCGTCTCGGTCAGCCGGTCCACCAGCCGCCGTCCCAACGGTGTGAGGCCGGGCTCCTCGCGCAGTCCCGGCAGGACGCGTGACAGCTGACACCGCCACAGCGCGTACTCGAACCCGGCCAGGTCGCGGTTCCCGGCGTCCTCGACACCGCCCGTGGCGGCCCGCAGACCGCGGCCCCGCCAGAACCGCGCCACCGCCGTGAAGGCATAGACCCCTTGCAACATCCCGCGCAGCGGCCGGGGTTCATTGCGCCACGGGGCGTACAGATGGGCTTCGGCGTCCGAGTCGACCAGCGAGTACATGTGCGTCAGCACGTTGAGCTTGCTGTGGTGGATCTCGTGTGCCAGGGTCGCGGCCAGCTGCACGGCGTCCAGCGGCTCGCTGGCGGCCAGGCGGCCGACACCGTCCGCCGACGTGGCGCTGCTCGGGTGGTGGAGATTCTCCGCGGGGAGCGGTTCGACCGTGCGCAGGAACGCGGCCACGTCGGCCGCGGACTGCGGATCGGCCTCCACCAGCAGCGGCCACGCCTCCCGTAACCGGGCCTCCCAGCGGTCGGCCGCGCGGTCGGACAGCCGCTCGGGCGGCACCGGACCGATGTGGTGGGGGCCGAGGTCGTCCAGGAACACGGGTCTGGTCGGCGCCGGCGAACCGAGATCGACCCGGCGGGCCGGCTGCCAGGTGTCCGTCGTCTGATCGAGTGGGCCGGGAACGTGCACCTCACGGCCCGCGCCGTCGCGTATGGTCAGCGCCCCGCCGTGGGAGCGGACTTCGGCGACGCCCCAGGGCTCACCACCGGGGAGCGGGGGCAGCGACGCTCGGCCCAGGCTGGGCAGCCAGACCGTTCCGGCCCGGGTCGGAACGGTCTGGGTGAACTCCAGGCCGGCCAGGACGGCCGCCGCGGCGGCCAGCGCGTGCAGATGCCCGACCTCGACCCAGACCGGCACGTCGGTGGCCGAGGGGCCGCGCAGCCGACGCAGCAGGCGGCCGAGCCACAGGCCAGTCTCCGGCAGCAACAGCAGTTCCTCGACCGACACACGGTCCCGCCGCTCCGCCGCGAGGAGCAGTTCCCAGGCGCCGGCCGCGGCGGGGAGCGGACCGGAGATTCCGGGCCGCTCCGCCTCCATGTCCATCAGGAGGTCGAACAGCAGCAGCCGATGGCTGCGCTCGGCCTCCCACAACCGCCGGTACGCCCCGGCATCACCCGCTCCACCGGCGACGGCGTCGTACTGCGCCCGGGACAGCTCGTGCCGCCGGCCACGGTCGTGCGCGCCCGGCGACGGTTCAGGCATGGCGCCGCCGCTCTCCCCGCGTCTGCGCACGGGCGGCGCGGTGCCCCTGACTACCGCTCCCGCTGGTCATCCCCTGGTGTTCGAGTCCCCGCAGCAGCCGATGCTTGCCCCTGTCCCGTTCTCGGCTGTCCAGCGCTCGTAGCTGCTCAAGCGTGACTCCCCCGAGGTCGAGAAGCTCGGACTCGATAGCGGCGGCGGCCTGGTCCATCGTGACGGCGTCCTCCCAGCGTCCGGGCCGGGCTCGGCCCGCTGCACTCATGATGTCCCCGGCCGCGGAGACCGGAAACCCCGTGTCTCGGACAGACTTTCGCCCAAAATTGACGTGTTCCGATCATTCGAGCGCCGTCACCGCACGCCGGAAGGCGTCCAGCGCCGGGGTCCCCGAGTCCACCGCTCCGATGGCCTCGCAGAGCAGGTCGAGTCCGCCGGGGAAGAGTCCGCAGGTGTCGAGCAGATCGAGGAGTTGGGTGCGGGTCACCGGCGAGCGCGGCACGCCGCTGGCGATCTCGGCGGGCAGCAGGCCGAGCACCAGCTCGCGGGAGGTCGGGTCGACCATCGCCGGGACGGCCTCCAGGGCCTGGACGAGGCGTCGGCGCCGGGCCGCGGCGGGGCGGACGGGCACCGGCGGGCCCGGCGTCGGGTCCGCGGCGATCAGCCGGCGGAAGGCGGCGATGTGGTGGCACGGCGCGACCGTGGCGCCCGGGGCGGGAGTCTCGCGGGGCGGCCGACGGATTTCGGCCAGCCAGTCCCGCAGCGCGGGGGCCGGTACGAGACCGGGGTGGCGGGCGGCGAGCGCGGCGTCCGGGTCCAGACCGCGGGGGGCGACGGTCGTGGCGTCCGCGCACAACAGCCGGCGGTGGCCGTCGGGTTCGGCCATCGCCGGGCCGGACCACACGATCAGCAGGGCGTCCGCGCGGTGCGCCGCGGGATCGCCGAACAGCGCCTCGTGGACCGTCACCCGGCCCGCGGGCCGGAGCGACGGCCCCCACTCGGGGCCCGCGGCCGCCTCGGCCTCCGGAGACCCCGACAGCAGCAGGGCCACGTCCTCCGGCTCCAGCCCGGCGGCCCGGAGCCGGCGCGCGCAGTCCAGCATGTCCCCCACCGCCCCGTCAGCCCGCCAGGAGGGCTCCTCGGCGCAGACCTCCACGCCCACCAGAACCGCCCGGATGCGCAGGCCCGTCGTCATCCCGCTCGCCCCCTCGAGGACCCCGATTTCCCGTCGTCTCGTCAAGTCTGCGTCATCGAGCGGTAGATGGTGTGCGAAAACACTCACGGACTCGGTGACAGCGCCCCGTGGATTTCCTATGCTGAATTCCGCTGCAATCGCCGTATCGCGGACCTGAAAAGAGGGACACGCAATGCACATTCACAGCTGGGAGTCGTCCGATCTGAAGTTTGAGCCCGACTACAACGTCAAGGCGCAGCGGCTGCCGCGTTTCGACGGCGCGGACGAGCCGTATGAGGGCGGGGCGTGGGTCATCGTGCCGCCGCACACCACGATGTCCGAACACGTCAATCCGGACGGGGAGTCCGAGTTGTTCTACATCGTCTCGGGTTCCGGGGAGCTCGAGGTGTCGGGTGAGCGCCGGCGGGTGAAGTTCGGGGACTCGGTCTTCATTCCGCCGCACGAGAAGCACCTGTTGGTGAACGACGGGGACGAGCCGGTGGTCTTCCTGTCGCTGTGGTGGGGTGGCAAGCCGGGCATAGCGTGACGGCGCGTGGTCGGGTTCCCGTACGGGAACCCGACCACGTCGCGGTGTTCAGGGTCGTCGCGGCCCGCGCGGCGATGACGTGCGCCGTTCAGCGCGGCCCGCGTCGCGCCAACGCGCCGATGTGGGGCGGTATGTCGACGTCCGTCGGCAGCGCCGGGTCCGGCATCGGGGCGCCGTGGACCGTGGTCACCGGCACCACCCCGGCCCACAGGCCCAGTGCGGCGTCCGGTCCGTCGCCGTCGTCCGGCGGGCCGGTGCGGACCTTGACCGACGCCTCGTCCAGGTGCAGCGCGAGCAGCGTGGTGGCGGCCAGCTCCCGGCGGTTGGGGCGCCGTGCGTAGTCCCACTGGCCGGGGGCGCACCGCTCGGTGAGCGCGCGCAGCCCGGCCAGTTTCTCCTCCGGTTCCGTGACCACCCGTGGAATTCCGTAGACCATGGCGCTGCGGTAATTGATGCTGTGCTCGAAAACCGAGCGGGCGAGGACGATTCCATCGACCTGGGTCACCGTCACGCACACCGTGGAATCGGGTGCCTGGACAAGGCTTCGACTGGCGACGGAGCCGTGCAGATAAAGCGTGTCGCCGTCGACTCCGTAAACCGTGGGCACGACCATGGGAACGCCGTCGACCACCACCCCGAGATGGCAGAGGAATCCGGCAGCGAGAACCTCGTCGAGATCGGCGCGAGCGGTGCGTCCTTTCTCTCGTGCCCGGCGGAGCCGGGTGCGTTCGGTGACCGCCAGCCGCGGCCCGGCGGACAGCTCTGCTGCTTCTTCCCTCACGACTGACACCCCTCATCGCTGCGGAACATGGGCCCTCCCGGTGTGCCCTCACCCTCTCATTCCGGCGCGCCGGTCCGCCCACACCCACCAGCCGGCGGCGACCGCCACCGCCACCGGCAGCAGCAGCGCGGCGCCCGCCGCCACCGTCATGACCAGCAGGGCGGCCAGGGCGCCCAGCGCCTCCGGGCCCACGCCTGCCGGCGGGAGGGTGGCGACGGCCAGGACCAGGGTGTAGATGGCCCAGGTCATCGCGGCGGGCCCGGCGAGCAGCGCGCCCACACCCCAGGAGCCCGCCGCCGCGGCGCCGAGCACCGTCAGGCTGAGCCCCACGCAGAGCGCGACCCGCGCCGGCTCGGAGGGGCGCGCCCGGCCGGGGCCCGCCGCGGCCAGGAGCGTGTCCAGGAAGCGGGCGGCCGCGCGCAGGTTGGTCAGGCAGTAGGTCAGGCAGACGACGGCCGCGGCCGCGCCCCACACCGCCGCCACGGCGTCCGGCGGCGGCTGCGGGTCGGCGTCCCGTACCCATGGCCGCAGGGCCAGCAGATAGCCGGCGGCGACGATCAGCACTCCGCCGCCCACCGCCGGCACCAGCCCGCGCCGTCTCCCCCGCGCGCCCGCCGCCGGCACCGCGGTCTCCATGCCGACGAGGGCGAACAGCAGCAGGAAGGCGAGTGGCAGCGCACCCTGGCCCGCGCCGTCGAACACCTCGCCGCGCAGCAACCCCGGCCACGGCCAGAAACCGGCCGTGAGGACGACGACGGCGGCGAGCCTGACCCGCCGGGCCGCCGCGCCCGGCGCCACCCCGCGCCCGGCGAGCAGGGCCGCCGCGGCCAGCACGGCGGCCCCGGCCGCGTACGGCGCCCAGGAGGCGGCGCCGTACGCGGCGGTGACGAACCGGCCGGCGGCCAGCGCGATGGCGGCCTGGCCGATGAGAAAGCCGATCAGGTACATCGCGGTGACCGCGGCGCCGGCGGGCGGGCCGAAGCGTTCGCCGGCCAGCGCGGCGGCGCCCGCCCGGGAGCCGCCGGCCAGCCCGAGCGCGGTGGACCAGCACAGGGCGAAGACGCCCAGCAGCGCCCAGGCCGTCCAGGTGTCCCCGCCCCCGCCGGTCCCCGCGAGCGCGACCGGAGGCAGCAACAGCAGCCCGACCCCCAGCACCGACTCCGCGAACGCCAGGGGGCGGGGCACCCGCGGGGTCACGCATGCACCCCCTGGAAGAACGGCGACAGGGGCCCGGTGAGCCGGTGTCCGGCCGCCAGCAGCGGCTCGACGCCCGGCCAGGCGGGGGTGCCGGTGAACGGGTCGACCGGGGCGACGCCGAGGCGCCCCAGTACATAGGCCGACCAGCCCGGCATGATGGGCGCGCTCACCGCCGCCACCCGCGCCAGCAGCTCCAGGTGGGTGACCAGCCGCATCCGGTACTCCACCCCGCCGCTGGTGCGCCAGGCGCGCAGCATCGGCAGGTCCTTCGCCAGCCGGTCGATCGCGGCGGCGATCAGCTTGGTGGCGCGCTGCGGGGAGAAGGCTTGCGGCGAGAGGGCCTCGGCCACCTCCTGCGGCAGCTTTCTGGCCATGACCGCCAGTTCGCCGGTGAGCAGCCCGACGTCCGGCACCTCCTTCTCGAAGTCCTCGCAGGCCAGCGCCACGATGTCACCGGCCCACTGCTGGAGGTTCTGCACCAGCAGGGTGTCGACGGTCTCGTCGAACTCGCGGGCGTAGAAGTTGGTCTGCTCCCGCTCGGGGCCGGTCAGGCACAGATGGAAGCGGAGCGCGTCGGCGGAGACCTGGCGCAGGAACTCCCCGCCCCAGATGGCGTGGCCGCGGCTGGTGGAGAACTTGTCCCCCTCCAGCCGGTAGAACTCGTTGATGATGATCTGGGACGGCAGGGTCAGCTCGCCGTGCGCCATCAGCAGCGAGGGCCACAGGATGGCGTGCGAGAAGCTGCAGTCGAAGCCGAGGAAGTGCACGATCTCGGTGTCCGGGTCGCTCCACCAGCGCTCCCAGCGCTCCGGGTCGCCCTCGGCCTCGGCGAGCCCGGCGGTCGCCGCGACATAGCCCCAGATGCCGCTGAACCAGGTGTCCAGGATGTGCCCTTCCCACTCGGGCAGCGGCACCGGGATGCCGTAGTCGGCCTCCCGGCTGACGGGGGTGTCCGGCAGCGGCCGGCTGATCATGTCGTCGAGGTAGGCGCGCAGCCGCGGCCGCCAGCTCTCGCCCTCGCCGGCCCGCGCGTAGTACTCGCCGAGCTGTTCGCGGTAGCGGTCCAGGGGGAAGACGATGCGCCGGAGGGAGGAGAGCACGGGGGTGGCGCCGCAGCGGGTGCAGTGCGCCTCCGCGAGCCCGGCCGGGTCCTGCGGCCGGCCGCACTCCTCGCAGTAGACGCCGTCGGAGGGGGCGGCGCAGAACTGGCAGGCGCCGCGCACCTCGGCCTCGTAGAGATAGCGGTCGCACGGCTCGCAGCGGAAGACCGGCAGCTCCTGGACCTCCAGGGCGCCCTTGTTCCACAGGTCGAGGAAGAAGCGCTGCACGATCTTGGTGTGCAGGGGCTCGCGCAGCGGGCGGGTGAAGTAGTCGTGGCTCATGTCGGCCAGCGCCAGCGTGGACTGCATCTTCTGGCCGAAGGCGTACGCGGTCTCCCGGGCGCCGCGGCCCAGTTCGTGGGCGCGGCGGGGGACGTAGCAGGAGTGCTCGTCGGAGTAGCCGACGTGTCGTACCTCGTGGCCGAGCTGGGCCAGGTGGCGGCGGAGCACGTCCGCGCCGAGGAAGGGGCCGGAGAGGTGGCCCAGGTGCAGGTCTCCGTTGGGGTTGGGCGGCGCGCTGGTGACGACGTAGGTCATGGCGATGCGACTCCTTTGCTGAGTGGCGTGGTTGCCGCCGCGTGCAGTGAGCTGGAGGTGCCGGATGTGCCGGGGGTACTGGAACTGCCGGAGGTGCCGGAGGAGTTGTGGTTGCCGGAGGAGTTGGCGGAGCCGGAGGCCTGGGAGCCCGCGGTGTCGGCCGGGTCGTGGACGCGGGGGCGGGGGCAGGAGACCTTGGAGTGCGGCGGCACGTCCTCCAGGACGACCGCGCGAGCCCCGATGTAGGCGCCCTCCTCCACCGTGATCGGACCGAGCACGCTGGCCCCGACGCCGATCACCACCCCGTCCCGCACGGTGGGGTGGCGCTTGGCGCCCGGCGGCCGGCGTCGGTCCTTCCACCAGCCCACGGAGCCGAGGGTGACCTGGTGGTAGAGCATCACGTCGTCGCCGATCTCCACCGTCTCGCCGATGACGACGGCGGCCCCGTGGTCGATGAAGAAGCGGCGTCCGATCACCGCGCCGGGGTGGATGTCGATCCCGGTGAGGAAGCGGGCGGCCAGCGCCACCGCGCGGGCGGCCGTACGGTGGCCCCGGCGGTACCAGGCGTGCGCCACCCGGTGCGCCCACAGCGCGTGGATGTGCGGGTAGAGCAGGACCTCGCCGCGCGAGGTGGCGGCCGGGTCCTTGTCCATGACCACCGCGATGTCCTCGCGCATCTGCGCCAGCGCGCGCCGGAGCAGGGAGCGTCGGGCCGATGGTGCGCCATCACATGTGTGCATAGGAATGATCTCCAGCGGAGGGACGGCCGGCTGCGAATCGATCGGGGCGGTACGGCCGCAGCAGCTCCTCCTCGGTGGGGCCGGCCGGTCCCGTGCCGATGAGCTCCGCGGCCACCAGGGAGCCGACGACGGGGGCGGTCTTGAAGCCGCCGCCGCTGAAGCCCGTGGCGAGGTAGCAGCCCTCGGGTCCGGCCGGGCCGATGACCGGTCGGCGGTCGGGCGTGTAGCCGTCGAACCCGGCACGGGTGCCGATCACCGGGGCGGTGGCGGCGGCCGGTACGCGACGGCCGACGGCGGCGCGGGCCGCGGTCAGCTCCTCGGGGGTCAACGGCGGCAGTTCGCGGTCCAGCTCCATGCCGTCGTCGCTGGGCACGCCGAAGAACATCCGGCCCGCGCCGTCGGGCCGGAAGTAGCGGCCGGTGGTGTCGTCGATGCAGGTGGGGATGGCGGGGGCGACCCCGTCCGGGCCGCCGGTGTCCGCTAGGGCGATGCCGATCCGGCGGGGGCGCACCGGCAGGTCGACGCCGAGCGGGCGGGCCAGTCGGGCGCCCCAGGCGCCCTGGGCGAGCACCACCGTGCCGGCCGCGATGCGACCGATGGACGTGGCGACTCCGGTGACCCGCTCGCCGCGGGTCTCCACCGCCTCCACCCGGGTGCCCTCGTACACCCGCAGTCCGTGCCGTCTGCCCGCGGCCAGCAGGGCCGCGGTGGTGGCCGCGGGGTCGGCGTAGCCGCCCTCCGGCTCGTACGCCGCCGCTCCGACCCCGTCCAGGTTCAGTCCGGGGTACAGCGAACGCACCTCGGCGAGGTCGATCACCCGGCTGGCGCCGCCGGCCCGGACCACGGCGTCGCTGTTGACGGCGAGTCGGTCGGCGTACTTCTCGTCCACCAGCATCACGAACCCGGTGCGCCGGTAGCCGCAGTCGCCGCCGATCGCCTCGGACCAGTTCTGGAAGACCGGCAGCGAGAGGGTGGCCAGCCGGGTGTCGGGGTGGGAGGTGTGGTGCAGCCGCAGCAGGCCGCCGGAGCGGGAGGTGGCGCCCTGCCAGGCGGCCCGGCCCTGCTCGCACAGGACCACCCGGCCTGCCCCGGCGGTCACCAGGGCGTGGGCGATGGCGGCGCCGACCACCCCGCCCCCGACGACCACCACCTCCGCGGTGGCCGCCGGGCCGGGTGTCGCGGGGGTCGCGGTCACCGTTCCGCCTCTCCCGACCGGGCCGCGAGCCGCTCGCGCAGATCGCGGTGGATGACGTCGGCCTTGACCGCCATCACGCTGAAGGAGGTGGCGCTGCTGATGCCGTGGCGCCACTCGGTCATGCCGTTGAGGTAGATGCCGACCTCGCAGTCGTCGCGGGTCTGCGCGCGGTAGGCGCGGGTGACCAGCGGGTCGCCGGCCTCGTCGGTGAGCAGATGGTCCCGGAAGGGGTCGAGCTGGGCCGGGAGGCGCGGCTCGGTGTAGCCGGTGCACAGGATGACGGCGTCGACGTCGAGGGCGTCGGTCCGGCCGGTGTGCACCTCGGCCAGCTCCAGGTGCACACCGCCTGACGTGCCGTCGCCGCCCTCGGGGGCCTTGAGGCCGGTCACCGCGGTCCGGTTGAGCATGTGCCAGCGTCCCCGGCCGCTGAGCCGGTCCTGGTAGACGGCCTGGTAGAGGGCGGTGGAGACGTCGGGGTCGACGGCCGCGTAGTTGGTCGCCCGCACCTGGTCCAGGGCCTGCTCCCGCTCGGCCCGCGGCAGCGCGTAGAAGTAGTCGGTCTCCTGCGGGAAGTAGACCTCGTTGCTGAAGTGGCCGAGCTCGTACATCCGGATGCCGTGGCCGCGGGTCAGCGAGAAGATCTCGTTGTCCGGGTGCCGGGCCGCCAGGTGCAGCATGATCTCGCCGGCGGTCTGGCCGGCGCCGACGACGGCGTAGCGCAGCGGCCCCTCGGGCAGCGCGGCCAGCCGGGGCAGGAACCGGGAGGCGTGGAAGACGCGTTCGCCCAGGCTCGGCTCGAACAGCCGTGGGACGTACGGAAGGTGGCCGGTGGAGATCGCCACGTTGCGGCCGAAGTGGGTGTGGCGGCTGCCGTCCCGGACGTCGACGCTGGTCACCTCCGCGGCCCGGACGACGCCGTCCGCGTCGGTCACCGGCGCGATCTCCACGACCTCCCGGTGGTACGCGACCGGCCGGGCGACCTCCCGCGCGGTCCACTCCACGTAGGCCGACCACTCCTCGCGGCTGGCGTAGCCACCGAGCAGGGTGAAGGGGTAGAAGCGGCCGGTGGACAGCAGGTAGTTGGGGAAGGTGAAGCGGGAGCGGGGGTCGCGCGGGGTGGCGAAGTCGCGCAGGAAGTGGTGCTGGATGTCGGTGCCGGGCAGCACCAGGTTCGGCTGCCAGGCCGAGTCCCGGGCGCGCTCCAGGTACACCGCGTCCAGCGGGGGCGCGCCGGCCGGCTGCGCCTCGTCGTGGTCGACGGCGGCCACGGCGATCGAGATGCCGGCCGGTCCGAAGCCGGCGACCACCAGGTCGTGGACGGGTGCGTCATGGTGGGTGCGGGTCATATACGGGTGCCTCCTTGCACGGTGGGTTCGGTCTCCGCGAGCGCCTCGGCCAGCGCGGCGGCGATGGTGTCGGCGGCGAAGTCGACGTCGGCGGCGGTGACGTTCAGCGGCGGCAGCATCCGCACCACGCAGTCGTCCCGGCCGCCGACCTCGAGGATCAGGCCGCGGCGCAGCGCGCCGGCCTGGACGGCCTTGGCGAGCCCTCCGGCGGGCCGGCCGGTCACCGGGTCGGTGAGCTCCACGCCCTGCATGAGGCCGAGCCCGCGGACGTCGCCCACCCAGTCGGTGGTCTTCTTCAGCTCCTCCAGCCGGGACAGCAGCTGCCGGCCGCGCTCGGCGACGTTGGCGAGCGTGTCCTCCCGCGCGTAGACGTCGAGGGCGGCGACGCCGGCGGCGAAGGCGAGCTGGTTGCCGCGGAAGGTGCCGGTGTGCGCGCCGGGCGCCCAGGAGTCCAGCTTCTCGTCGTAGAGGATGATCGCCACCGGGAGGCCGACGCCGCTGAGCGCCTTGGAGGCGACGACGACGTCCGGCTCGATGCCGTACTGCTCGAAGGCGAACCAGGTGCCGGTGCGGCCGCAGCCGGTCTGCACCTCGTCGACGATCAGCGGCACGCCCAGCTCCCGGGTGATGGCCCGGACCCGCTGCACGAACTCGACGTCGGCGGGCACCACGCCGCCCTCGCCCTGCACCAGCTCCATGATCACCGCCGCGGGCAGCGGGACCCCGCCGTTGGGGTCGGTCAGCGCGTGCTCCAGGAAGGCGGCGGCATGCGCGTTGCAGCCGTCCGGGTGCAGCCCGACCGGGCAGCGGGCGGATCCGCCGTACGGGAAGAAGTGCACCCCGGGCATCCGGCCGCGCACCGGCTCCTTCTGGCTGACCAGTCCGGTGACGGACATGGCGGCCAGCGTGGCCCCGTGGAAGCCGCCCTGGAAGGCGATGACGTCCTCGCGCCCGGTGGCGGTCTTGCACAGCTTCAGGGCCGCGTCGACGGCGTTGGCGCCGGTCGGGCCGCAGAAGTGGATTCTGGTGCGCTCGCGCATGGGCTCCGGCAGCTGCGCCAGTTGGAGCTCGGTGAAGCGGTCCTTGACCGGGGTGGGGAAGTCCAGCCCGTGGACGAGGACGCCGAGCTGGTCCGTCACGGCGGCGATCACGTCGGGGTGGTTGTGGCCGAGGGACAGCACGCCGGCGCCGGCCAGGAAGTCGAGGAAGACGTTGCCGTCGACGTCCTCGACGTAGGCGCCCTGGGCCCGGGCGATGGCGATCGGCAGTCGGTAGGGGTAGCTGCGGGCGGTGGACTCGCGTCGGGCCTGGCGCTCCAGGTACTCCCGCGAGCGCGGTCCCGGCACCTCGCCGGTGACGCGGGGCGTCTGCGGGACGCCGGCTGATGGGGGGGTGTGGGTCACGGACGGCTCCGATGGTTCGGTGGGGGTGGATGACGCGGGCTCGTGGCACGGGAGGTCGGGGCTCGACACGGGTGGCGCGGCCCCGACGGCCGGGCCGGGGCCGGGCCGGCGGCGGATGGCCGGGGGCTCGACCGGGGACCGGTGCGGAGCGGCGCGCGGCCGGGGCCGGCGGCTCAGCCTGCGGCGCCGACGGTGACCGGCCGCTCGGGCGGCGCGCTCCCCGCGCCGTCGCCCAGGCCCTTGCGCAGGGCGTCGGCGATCACCGAGGCGCGCAGCGACAGCAGGCTGAAGGAGCCGGCGTCACCGATGCCGTGGGAGGACTCGCACAGGCCGTTGAGGAACAGCGGGGGCAGCGCCCCGTCGCCGTCCAGCGGGGTCAGGGAGTAGTCGGCCCGCACGTCCAGCCGGCCGTCGGGCTCGCGGGCCAGCCGGTCGGCCAGCCCCGCCAGCAGCGGCGGGTGCGGCTCCTCGTCGGGGCCGGGGCCCAGGTTGCGGAAGCCGGTGGCCAGGACGGCGAAGTCCACGGTGTCGGTCTCGACGGCGCCGGTGTGCACCTCGGTCAGGCCCAGCTCGATCCCGCCCGCCACCTCGCGCACCGTGTCGGTGCGCCGGTCGCCCTTGACGAAGACCCGCTGGTCCTGGTCGAGCCGCTGCTCGTAGAGCATCAGGTACAGCTCGCGCAGCACGTCGCCGTCGGCCGAGGAGTAGTTGGTGGGCTTCATGTAGGCGTCGAGGGAGCGCTTGCCTTCCCGGGACAGCTGGTAGTAGTACTCCGTGAACTCGGGGAAGTAGCCCTCCTCGCTGAACGGGCTGGTGTCCTTGAGCCGCAGGCTGTGCGAGCGGACGTAGGTGACCACGCGGGTGCGCGGGAAGCGCCGTGCGAGGTCCAGGGTCAGCTCCACCGCGCTCTGGCTGCCGCCGATCACCGCGACCGCCTCCGGGTCCCGGTCGGCGGCCAGCTCCTTCAGCCGGAACAGGTAGTCGGTGAGGTGGAAGACGCGCCGTGAGTCGCTGCCGTCGAAGGGGGCGGGGATCAGCGGCGTGCGGCCGGGGGCCACCACCAGCGAGCGGGCGACGTAGCGCTCGCCGGTGTCGGTGTCGACCACGTAGAGCCGCTCGCCGTCCCGTTCCTGGACCTCGATCCCGACGGCCCGGCGCCCACAGTCCACCACGTCGCTGAACTGGTCGGCGGCCCAGCTGATGTACTGGGCGTACTCCTTGCGCAGCGGGAACTCCATCGGCAGGTTCAGATGGGCGATCAGCCGGTCCTGCTCGAAGAGGTAGTTGAGGAAGCTGTAGCGGCTGCGCGGGTTGCGCAGCGTCACCAGGTCCCGGCTCGGGTGGTTCTGGATGTCGGAGCCGTCCAGCAGCATGCCCGGCTGCCACCGTGGCTGGTCGCGGGCCTCGATGAAGCGGGCGGAGAGTCCGGGAGCCGACTCCTCGAGGGCGATGGCCAGGGCCAGGTTGGCCGGTCCGAAGCCGATGCCGAGGATGTCGTGAATATGGCCATAGGGCATGGGTGTCTCCCCTTCGGTGGGTTACGTCGATGAAGAAGGGCTTTCCGGGGTGTGTCGGGACGCACCGAGCCGGCCCGACGGCTCGGCACCTCGGGTGCGCGGGCGGCGGGTGGAGTTCCAGGTCGGGTCGGATCTACGGGTGGTCGGCGGGGGGGGGTGGAGGGGGGTGGAGGGGGGGGGGGGCGCGGCGGGGCATGGCCCGCCCACGGTCACGAGGCCACGGTGGTCTCGGACGCGTCGTCCGGCGTGGCGTCGACGGCCGGGGGCATCGTCGTACGCCGGAGGGTGGGTGACGGGAGGAGCGGGATGACGGCGGCGGTGACCATCGCGCCGGCCACCCACAGGGTGGGTCGCGACCCGATGGCCGCGCCCAGGTGTCCGGCCGGCAGGCCGCCGATCGGCCCGCGACCGAAGAGCGTCGTGTCGCGCATGCCCGCGTCGAGACGGCCCAACGGCCCTGCGGGGGTGATCATTTGACGCATGCTCAGCGCGAGCCCGACGCAAACCCCGGCGCCCGCTCCTGTGGCGAAGAGCACGCCGATGAACACCGCCGCCTCCGCGCCCCCGGAGCCGCCGGCCGTCGGGACCAGCAGGCCGGGCACCACGCCCACCAGCGCGGCGGTGAGAGACAGCGGCACCGGCGGGAAGCGCCCGGCGAGCGCGGTGGCCGCCCCGGCGCCCACCAGGTCGCCGATGGCGCCCAGCGGCGGCACCGCACGCGAGGCATTGACGACGATCACCGGTGGGCGCGGTCCGGCGCGGTCCACCAGCACCCCGAACGACGACACGAGCGGCACGAGCGGGCGGGACTCGAAGAACCGCGGCGGGACGGGCCGTCGCGAGCCGACGTCCACGGCGAGCACCGCCGTCGACGGCACGGCGAGCGGGGTGACCCGCACGCCGAGGGGAGAGACGGTCTCACCGGCCCGGATCTTCGTGAAGTCCGGGTCGCCCCACAGCGCGCCCCGCCGTCCGGGCCGGCGGCCGTCGTCGCTCATATCGCTCCTCCCTTGTCAGGGCTCGGTTCGCCTCCGGGCGCTGTGACGCGACGGCCGACGGTCGATGGTGCTCGACTGCTCGTAGGGGCCGGGTCACCAACCGCGCGCGCCGTCGGTCAACTCGCGCAGCACATCGGCGTGTCCGGCATGCCGGTTGGTCTCCGCGACCAGGTGCGTCAGCGCCCAGCGCAGGGTGTAGTCGTCGTCGGTCTGCGCGCCGGTGCTGTCCAGCTCCAGCGCCGCGATGATCTCGTCACTCAGCTCACAGGCGGCGCGGTAGGCCGCCACCAGGTGGGCGGCGTCCTCCCCGTCGGCCAGCCTCCAGTCCCCGTCCGGGTCCTCGGGCCCGAACGGCATGGGCAGTCCGCGCCCGCCGAGCACGTTGGCGAACCAGTGCCGCTCGCTGGTCACCAGGTGCTTGAGGATGCCGCCGAGCGTGGTGGCGGACCCGACGTGCCGCTTGCGCAGCTCCTCCGCGCTCAGCGCGTCGACCTTGGCGACGACCGTGGCGCGGGCGAAGCGCAGGAACGCCCAGAGCATCTCCTTCTCGGCCAGCCCGTGGGCGGGGATCCTGCGGCCTTCGGCGCCCGCGGTGACGGGAACGTGGTGCGACATGGATGTCCTTCGACGTCTCGATGGTCGTGGTCGTGATCGCCCAGGTGCTCGGGGCGGCCTCCGCGACGGCGGCCCGCACCACCTCCGCCAGGGCGGGGAAGCGCGGTTCCCACCCCCGTCGTGAAGCGGTCGCCCGGCACTCGGTGATCAACGAGAGTCTGGCCCAGCGGGCCCCGGTCGCGCCGGGTGTCCGGCGATTCCGCCGCCCGGATCGGCGGGAGCGGCACTCGCGCGGCCGGCGTCTCCGGCCGGGCCGGCGTCCGCCTCCCGGAGGGTGGTCGCGACGGCGTCCGTGCGCGCATCCTTGGACGCGGAGGGCGGTCGAGAGCCGGGGGGCTGTCTTCCGGGGCCGCCACTGCTCCAGGAACCGGGTGTGCTCCTGGGGCGCGGAGGCAGGGCAGGACTGACAGGGCTTTCCATAGGACCTCGTTCCTCGTCGCAGTGCAAGGCACAGAGAATCCCCGGGCATGGTCAGCAGCGGGGGGGGTGAGAGCACCGAAGTGATCGGTGGAAGCGGCGCCGTAGGGGGGTGGGTGATGGCTGCGTCAGCGGGAGGTCAGCAGCCCCAACCGGTGTCGATGTGGAGCGGGTTGGGCGGGGCCGTGCGGCACGACGCGGCCATCGCGGCACCCGGCGTCGAGCGGCTTCCACCTGCCGTCACAGGGGGCCCGGACACTGCCGTGAAAACGGTGGTCATGAGCGCGGCCCCGACGGACACTCCGAGACACGATCGAGCGATGTATTTCAAGTGCATGAAATCCCCGATTCGAACTCCGTGGCACGCCCATCGGATCCAGCCATCCGAGGGCGCTAGCGATCACACTGTCATCTCGGACATGCAACGATCGAGCAATTGAGGAGCTCGTGTTGTCGCAAGTCGCAAACCCGAGGGGGTCAAATCGTGCGCAGCGAGGACATATTAGAGCCGTTTTCCATACCACAGCTCAGCCAGACCGCTTGCAACGCCTACATCTATGCCGCGAATCGCATACAGTTCCTGCCCCAGGAGCTGGCTCGGGACCTGGGCATGACCCCCGAGACGGCGAGCGAGGCGATCGCCGAACTGGAGGCGCTGTGCCTGCTCCAGGGGGTGCTGGACGCTCCCGGGGCACTGGCGCCGGTGGCCCCGGAGTTGGCCGCGGCCCAGCTGTTGGCCCCGATGGAGCAGCACACCCGCACATGGCAGCTGACCATTGACAGAACGCGTTCCCAACTCCAGTCACTGATACCGCAGTACGAGGCGAGCGCCGCGCACCGCAAGCGCGCGGAAGTCGTGGAACTCGTCACGGATCTCGCGGCGGTCAGGGCATTCATCCAGGACGCGGCGAATCGCTGCACCATGGAAGTGCTGACCTCGCAGCCGGGAGGCAGTCGCCCCAAGGACGTCCTGGACGAGGCGAAGCTGCGCGACGAGGAAATGCTCAGGCGCGGCGTGGCCATGCGGACGATCTATCAGCACTCCGCGCGCTTCCACCAACCCACCATCGACTACGTGAAACGCGTCAGCGAACTGGGAGCCCGGGTGCGCACCGCCGGCGACGGGCTGATGCGCATGCTGATCTTCGACGCGACGGTGGGCATCGTCGAGGTCCCCGACGACCCCAGCGCGGCACTGATCATCCGGGAGCCGAACATCGTCGGGTTCATGCGGGCGGTCTTCGAGCGGACCTGGCTGCGGGCGAGCGAGTTTCCCGAGACACACAGCCGTGAGCAGGTGAAAGCGCTTTCCGACGAGACCAAGGAGGTGATCGTCAGCCTGCTGGCGGAGGGCATGGACGATCAGTCCATCGCCCGCCGGCTGGGCGTTTCCGCCCGCACCTGTCAACGTCACATCTCGGAGGTGATGAACAGGATCGGGGCGAAGAGCCGCTTCCAGGCCGGATATCTGCTGCGTGACGTGTACCGCCCAGGCAGCGAGCTGTCACGGTCACAGGCCGGCTACACCCGCTGAAGGCCGGCGCCCTGAGTCCGCGCGAGGGTGGCGGCGGCCACCTCACTCGGCACCCCGTCCGGCACATCGGAGGTCATCTCGGGAGTGATCGCCCGGTCGCTCACGCTCGTCGAGTACACCACGGTGGTGGTGAGGGAACCGACCCGGGCGATCCGCGAGGTGATCTCCTCGAGGTGTTCCATGGAACGGGCGGCGACCTTGGCGATGAAGCAGTCGCTGCCCGTGACGTGGTGGCACTCCAGGATCTCCGGCCAGTCGGTGAACGCCCGCACGTAGTCCCGGTAGTCGCCACCGGGGTAGATGATGTTGACGAAGGCGAGGATCGGCAGCCCCAGCCGGCCCAGGTTGACCCGGGTCCGGTAGCCCTCGATCACCCCGCGCTGCTCCAGACGGCGGACCCGCTCGGCGACGGCCGGCGGGGTGAGCGCGACCCTGCGGCCGAGCTCGCTGAAGGTGATCCTGGCGTTCTCCTGAAGCTCCGACAGGATGCGCCAGTCGGTGGCATCGAGATCGGCTTTCGAATTGTTAGCCATCCGCCGACGATACACAGAATTCCTTATCCGAACCGCGGGAACGCTTAAAACTCCCCATGTACCGACCGGAGTTCACGCTCCTATGCTGCCTTGGCGAACATTGCTCCGCACCACACGCGAGGAGGCCCACCGGATGTCGCGGTCCACGCAGGCACCCCCGACTGCCAGCGACCAAGAGAATCCAGCCAATCCGGGAGGGCTGAATCTCGCCCAGGGCACCGCCCTCTATGTGGGGGCGGTGTTAGGCACCGGCGTTCTGGCACTGCCCGGACTGGCCGCGAAGGAGGCGGGCCCCGCCTCCCTCCTGGCCTGGCTCGGACTCGTGGTGATGTCGGTGCCACTGGCCGCCGCATTCGCCGCGCTCGCCGCTCGTTACCCCGATGCGGGCGGCGTGTCGACCTATGTGCGAAGGGCGTTCGGCGGCCGTGCCGCCACCGCCGTCGGCTGGTGGTTCTACCTGGGCGCCCCGGTCGGCATCCCGGCGCTGGCGTTCTTCGGCGCCGAGTACCTGTCGCGTTCCACGGGCGGCGGCTGGGGCTTGACGGTGACGTACGCCGGCGTCCTCCTGGTCGTGGGCTTCGTGGGCAACGCCTTCGGCGTCCGGATCTCCGGCCGGATCCAGCTCCTGCTGTCCGGCGCGCTGGCCCTGCTCCTGGTGCTGGCGATCGTGGTGGTGGTGCCCGACGCGGACACCGGCAACCTGACCCCCTTCGCCCCGGAGGGCTGGGCCTCGATCGGCACCGCCGGCGCCCTGCTCGTCTGGTCCTTCACCGGCTGGGAGACGGTCACCCACCTCTCCGCCGAGTTCTCCGACCCGGCCCGCAACGTCAAGCGCGCCACCGCCGGCGCCCTCCTGATCGTCGGCGTGCTGTACCTGAGCCTGGCCGCGGTCACCGTGCTGGTCCTCGGCGACGCGGCGGGCGACACCACCACACCGCTCGCCTCCCTCCTGGAGACCGGCCTCGGCTCCTACGGCGACGTGATCGCCAGCGTCGTGGCCCTCCTGGTCACCCTCGGCACGATGAACGCCTACATCGCCAGCACCGCCAAGCTGGGCGCCGCCCTCGCCCGCGACGGCTCCCTCCCCGCGGGCCTGGGCTCGGGCGCCGAGACCGGCGGGGTGCCCCGACGCAGCCTGCTGGTGGTCGCCGGCATCTCCGGCGTGACCTTCTGCGTCGCGGCGGTCACCGAGATGGACCTGGAACCGCTGATCCTCTCCACCACGGCCTGCCTCGGCGCCGTCTACGCCATCGGCGCCGCCGCCGGCATCAAACTGCTGCGGGGCGTCAGCCGCGCCGGCACCTTCTCCGCCGCCTGCGCGCTCGTGATCATCCTGCTGCTGCTCGCCCTCACCGGCTGGTTCATGATCTGGCCCGCCGTGCTGGGAGCCGCCGCGCTGCTCCGCCCCACCGCCCGACGCTCCCCCACCCCGGAAAGCTCCGGCAGTTGACCACTGCCGGCACCGGAGGCGCTCAAGCCTCCGGACGGAGGCCGCCCGGCCTCCACCCGAGGCCCTCGGACACGGGCCTCCGCTCCACCCGGCGCGCCTGCCCGCGCCGACCTCCGGGTACGGCACCCATGCCGTGCCGTACCCGGAGCCCCCACGTCACACGGCCGCGGGCCGTCGGGGGCGATGCTCCCCGCCGCGCCCCAGCGGTGCCGGCAAAGCCGGCCACCTGCCGTCATGAGCGGTGCTCCCCCACCATTCCGAGGGCGGGCGCGGGCGCCGCGGCGGGGCGGGAACCCGCTCCTGGGGCGGAACCGAGCTTGTACCGGCCGGCTTCGGGGCGCCCCTGGGGCCGGCGGCGACCGGCGCGGGGCCCCTGGGAGGGGTCAGTCAGGCGGACGGTCGGTCCGCCGCCGCGAGGCCGTCCCCGGCGGCCGTCCGCAGGGCGATCCGCTGCTCGCCCGCGTAGATGTTCATGGACCCGCCGCGCAGGAAGCCGACCAGGGAGAGACCGGTCTCCGCGGCCAGGTCGACGGCGAGCGAGGAGGGGGCGGAGACCGCCGCGAGGAACGGGATGCCCGCCATCACGGCCTTCTGCGCGAGTTCGAAGGAGGCGCGACCGGACACCAGCAGCACCGCGTCGGACAGCGGCAGCAGCCCCTCCCGCAACGCCCGGCCGACGAGCTTGTCCACCGCGTTGTGCCGGCCCACGTCCTCGCGTACGTCGAGGAGTTCGCCCTCCGGAGTGAACAGGGCGGCGGCGTGCAGCCCGCCGGTGCGTTCGAAGACGCGTTGGGCCGCGCGCAGCCGGTCGGGCAGCGCGGAGAGGGTCTCCGGCGTGAGCCGGATGTCGTCCCCGTCGCGCTCGTCGAGCCGCCAGCGGGCGGTGGTCCGCACGGCGTCGAGGCTGGCCTTGCCACACAGTCCGCAGGACGACGTCGTGTAGACGTTGCGCTCCAGCGTGATGTCCGGCACCGGGACCCCGGGCGCGAGCTTCACGTCCACCACGTTGTAGGTGTTGGAGCCGTCCTCCGTGGCGCCCGCGCAGTAGACGATGTTCGCCACGTCCGCCGCGCCGCCGAGGACGCCCTCGCTCACCAGGAAGCCGGCGGCCAGCGCGAAGTCGTCCCCCGGAGTGCGCATGGTGATCGCCAGCGGTCGTCCGTTCAGCCGGATCTCCAAGGGCTCCTCGGCGACCAGGGTGTCCGGACGCGTGCTGACCGCGCCGTCCCGGATGCGGACGACACGGCGCCGCTCGGTGACCCGTCCCATGTCCCATCAGTCCCGGTTCTGTGAGGTGTGACCGCAGGTCGCTGACGGTCTCACCCTAGGGGGTGTCGCGCGGTCGACCGAGCGGACCCCGTCCCCGGGCATGGCGGAAACCCCTCCCCGCGCGGGCCGCCGCGCGCGTGATGTGAGCCATAGCTGAGCCGTAATCGAAGCCCGTTGCGGGGCTCGGGGCTACCTTCCCGATACGAGCGCCACCTCCCGCCCCGCCCGTGCAACGAGAGCGGAGACCACTGATGGCAGCACCCACCCTCATCCTCAAGCCCGGCACCGCCTGGGCCGACGCCTGGCGGCGCTGTCTGGCCGTCGCCCCGGAGGCGTTCCAGGACGACACGGTCCGTAACCTCTGGGGCGGGAACTGGCAGGCCGACGGCCGCAGCCTGCCCGCCACCACCCCGGTCGACGGCACCCCGATCGTCGGCCCGCCACGACTGGACGCCGACACCGCGCGGCGCGCCGTACGGGCCGCCCTCGACCAGCACCGCGACTGGCGGCAGGTCGCCCTGCCGGAGCGCAAGGCCCGCGTCGGCGCGGCCCTGGACGCCCTCACCGAGCACCGTGAGCTCCTCTCCCTGCTGCTGGTCTGGGAGATCGGCAAGCCGTGGCGGCTGGCGCGGGCGGATGTGGACCGCGCCATCGACGGCGTGCGGTGGTACGTGGCCGAGATCGACCGCATGCTGGACGGGCGGAGCCCGCTCGACGGCCCGGTCAGCAACATCGCGAGCTGGAACTACCCGATGAGCGTCCTGGTCCACGCCATGCTCGTGCAGGCGCTGGCGGGCAACGCGGTCATCGCCAAGACCCCGACCGACGGCGGCGTCGGCTGTCTCACCCTCGCCGCCGCGCTCGCCGCGCGCGAGGGCCTCCCGATCACCCTGGTCAGCGGCAGCGGCGGCGAGCTCTCCGAGTCCCTGGTGCGCGCCCCGGAGATCGGCTGCGTCTCCTTCGTCGGCGGCCGTGACACCGGGGCCCGGGTGGCGACCGCCGTGGCCGACCTGGGCAAACGGCACATCCTCGAGCAGGAGGGGCTCAACGCCTGGGGGGTGTGGAACTACACCGACTGGGAGGCGCTGGGCGCCCAGATCCGCAAGACCTTCGACTACGGCAAGCAGCGCTGCACGGCGTATCCGCGCTTCGTGGTCCAGCGGTCCGCCTTCGACGCGTTCCTGGCCACCTACCTCCCGGCGGTGCGCTCGGTGCGCGTGGGGCACCCGCTGGCGGTCGCGGACCCGGACGACGCCCTCCCCGAGCTGGACTTCGGCCCGCTGATCAACGCCGCCAAGGCCAAGGAGCTGTCCGACCAGGTGACCGAGGCGATCGACCGCGGGGCGGTCCCGCTGCACCGCGGCCGTCTCACGGACGGCCATGTCCTCCCCGGCCAGGACCTCTCGGCGTACGTCGCCCCGGTCACCCTGCTCAACCCGCCCTCGACCTCCCCGCTGCACCACGCCGAGCCGTTCGGCCCGGTCGACACGATCGTGCTGGTCGATACCGAGGCCGAGCTGCTGGCGGCCATGAACGCCAGCAACGGCGCGCTGGTCGCCACCCTGTCCTGCGACGACCCGGCCGCCTACGAGCGGCTCGCCCCGCAGATCCGGGCCTTCAAGGTCGGCCGTGGCAAGCCGCGCTCCCGCGGTGACCGCGACGAGCTCTTCGGCGGCTTCGGCGCCTCCTGGCGCGGGGCCTTCGTCGGCGGCGAACTGCTGGTGCGAGCGGTCACCCGAGGCCCGGAGGGCGAGCGACCGCCGGGGAACTTCCCGGACTACCACCTGATGCCGTAACCGCACGGCCTGCCGGCCGGCCCGTGGCCCCTTGACGGCCGGCTCCGTGGCCGCTGAACGCCGAGGCCCCTTCCGCCAGCCCTGCGGCCCCTCCCTCCGACGCCACGGCCGTACCGCCGGATACGGCGGCCCTACCGTCTGGCGCCATGCCGCTACGGACCGCGCACCGTACGCTCCCGGCCCCACCCGGAACGTGCGGTGCCGCGGTGGCGCCGCACCGGCGCCACGGAGCCTGGATCAGGCTTCCCATAAATCGGCTTTATGCCTCATCCCGGACGGATACGCAGGTGAAACGCACTCCAAAACCTTGGTATCGTTATCCATGTCGCCGCGGGGAACACTGCGGAGCACACCTGAGTCCGGGTGGCGGAATGGCAGACGCGCTAGCTTGAGGTGCTAGTGCCCTTTATCGGGCGTGGGGGTTCAAGTCCCCCCTCGGACACCAGCAGAGACCCCAGTTGATCTGGGGTTTTTCTGTTTCTGGGCTGCGGCGCGACCGACAGCCACGTGACCAACAGGCGAGCGAACTTCCTCGTCAGACCAGGGATGACAGGCTGAGTCGCCTGGCTCCGTAGCCATCCGGATCAGGCACCGCGAACGCTGGCTGTCAGTGGCGGCGCCTACTGTGCGCCCATGGACGACAACCCTCAGAAGCCGATGGCGGCTCGGTTCTTAGCCCGACCCGAGGCCACGCGGAACGTAGCCCCTCCTGAGGGGCCGGGAGCCGATGCGAAGCCGAAGGGCATCGCGCTGTATCACGACATGCGGGTTGAGGAGGACTTCACCAAGTGCGCCACCCGCATCTTCTCCATCCTCAAGGAAGCCGCGGCGATGAGTCCCGGCGCTCCGCGCCACCTCTACCTCGACATCCAGGGGCACCGCAATTCCGCCGGCGGCTACGACGCCGATGCCTTCGAGATCATCCACGACTTCCTGCTGGGATTCCTCAGCCCGTATCTCACGGAGATCAGCACACCGCTCTACCAGGCGAGAAACCCCGAGCCGCAACGTGAGAACATCCCTGATGTCCTGAACATACGAGACCCCGGCCGTGAACACGCCTACGACCACCGCGAGCTGCGCGTACGCAACCGGGACGGTCACCCCGACCAGCGCCGGTCCAGACCCCCCGTCCGAGCCATTGCCGACTACCTCGGTCTCGATGAGCCGATCTGCCTGATCTGCTGGCAGGCGCCGGTGGAGAGAGCACATGTGGTCCCGGAGTCCCTCGGCGGTTCCAACGATGTGCGAAACTTCGCCCTCCTCTGCCCGCGCCACCATCGTGAGGCGCCCGATGTCGCGGACGCCGAGGCGTTCTGGTCCTGGGTCGACTACGCATGTGAACGCGACGGCCATATGAAGTGGGAGGGTGTGCAGCCGGAGATGCTGGCAAAGGCGGAACTCGTCGGCCTTCACATCGAGACGTCCGGACCCGTACGGAAAAGCCTGCGCCATTTCGACCGAGTCCGGGACGAACTCGTGCGTCACTACGGCTGGCGCCCGGAAGACTTCGCTGGCGGCCACCACTGGGGAGCGCTGATGGACGAGTTCCACACCGTGATGGACGCGGCGACCAGCACTCACTTCAACGTCGCCAAGAAGGCATCCACCGAGGCATGGGCCTTCGAAGTGGCTCGCAGACGCCTGAGAGACGGGGCTGCGGAGCACGAGGTCGGCGATGATCGGCCAGCGGTGTCGAGCCGTCCGTCGGTTGAATTGGCGGACCGGACGGTGCGCAAGTCGTCAAACAACGGTGGCGCGCAGAGCCTGGTCGATGCCGCGCGGCGGGCCGACATCGCGATCGAGGCGGCGGCACTCGTGCGCGACATCATCGGTTCGACGGGGGCTTCGAGAGCCGAGGAGGTTCTGCGAGGCATCGAAGAGGAGATGGCGGACCGCACCGCACAATTCGAGAGGCTGGCTGACGAGTTGACGGGTCACGCGGTCTGTCGGCACTGCGGCCACGCTATAGCTCGGATCGGGGACGCTCCCTGGCGCCATAGCGCTGCGGCGCCCATGTCCCGTGGCTGCCGGGCCGCCAGTTTCGACCGGCACGGCACTTGGGACAATTCCCTCGACCGAGCGTGGAAAGCGAGTCCGCCGAAGACGTATCGGTGAGCTGTCCGTGGATATCGAAGCGCCGCGGTGATGCGTTGTCGGAATGGTTGGGACGCTCGACTCTCCCTCCTCTGGGTGCCGGCCAACCTCCGGAGGCCCTGGTCCGGTGCCGGCTGCGGGCGCTGCACATCGCATCCCACGACCGACACCGGTCCGCACACGGGGGGCGCCACCAGGACGCAGCTGGTGGCCCGCCAGCGGTCGGACCACCAGCCGGAGCACCAGCCGTCCTCGGGCTCGACCGTCGACGAGGGGCTTACCAGGCGAGCCCGTACTGGAGCAGCAAGAACCCCAGTTGATCTGGGGTTTTCTGCTTTCCCGGCGCCTGGCGGCGTTCAGCGTGACCCACCGTGTGCCTGCGAACAGGGCCGCGTCATCGTGCCGGCCGTCAGGCGAGGTGGTGTTCCCAGCGCAGGGTGGTTCATGTCATCAACTCCAGGTGTTGGTGGCCACGACCGCTGATCTTGGAGGCGTTCGCCCGGAAGCTGGGCCGACCGATCACGCACGCTGAGGCAGGGTTCCCCCAGCCTGCCGACGATTCGAACACACGCCTGGGTACCGTTGAGGCTTTGATCGGCTTGGGGAGGCAGGACATGGACCCGTCGCGCCGCAGCGTCCTGGGCGTGAGCCTCTTCTCTGTCGCGGTGACCGTGCCCAACTGGCCGGATGTCGTGGGCCGCATGGAAGCCATTCAGACAGGGCAGGTGCAGCGCATAGGAATGCCTGACGTCCATACGGTCGCGGCTATGACCGAACGGATCTCAGAGCTTGATGATCAGTTCGGTGGCCGACATGCGCGCCCCATGGCCGCTGCATTCCTCGTCAATACGGTGGCTCCATACCTCCGGGCCGACGCTACGGAAGCAGTCCGTAAGGCAATGATGTCCGCAGCGTCGGACCTCTGCTACCTCACGGGATACATGGCAGTCGACGAAGGTATGCACGGCTTGGCCCAGCAGTATTATTTGAAGGCTTTGGAACTGGCTGGAGCCTCAGAGGATCATCTGACCTACTGCACCACGCTACGGGGGATGAGCGTTCAAGCAGTTGATCTAAGGCATGGCAGGACCGCGATGCGGCTTGCCGATGCCGCTGCTGCCGCTTCCCCCAAGGCCGGTCCCCGGATGCGGGCATTTCTTGCCGGCCAGCAAGCACACGCGTCAGCGCAGATCGGCGAAAAGAGCAAAGCTCTCACCTACCTTCGTGAAGCCGAACACGCTATGGATAAGGCCGAATCGCAGCAGAGAGCATTCGGGTCGTATGATCCGGCGGCCTTGAGTTATCACACCAGTCAGGTTCGCTATGAGCTTGGTGATGTGACTGGTGCAGTCGAAGCGATGAAGCAGTCAGACCGATTGAGGTATGACATCTATCGGCGCACTCGCGTCAAAGAGCGCGCCATTTTAGCCGAAAGGCAAATCGCCATAGGGCATGTGGAGGCAGCATGCGCCACGTGGCACAGCGCACTCGACGACTATCCGCTCGTTCAATCAGGGAGGGCTGATCAGCGCATGCACAGCATGCTGAAACTGATCAGACCACACCTGAAGAATCACGCCGCCCGCGAACTGAACGACCGTGCACGAATGGTGATGCCTGCCTCGCTGCTGGCCTGAGACCGCGCGCCGGGGCGTCGTCAGGCGGTGCGGCGCCTTCGGTGGCGTCGCCACTGCCATACGGCTGCTACCGCGAAGGAGGCCGCGGTCAGGGCGATGCCCAGCACCGGCCAGTTGCTTCCCGCCAGCCGCAGGTCGGCGACGAGGACCGTGAAGATCAGGCCCAGGGGGACCAGGAGCGAGAGGACGGCTCTGAGAGCCGCCACCACCATCTCGGGGTCGGGCTTTGTGGCCCGCCTCGGTCGGGCGGGGGCCGGCTCGCCGAAGTAGAAGGTGGTGGCCCGGTCCATCAGGCGATCGGTGGCCCTGCTGTACGACAGCCCGAGGTACGGGATCCAGACGAGGGGGGCGACCATCCCGACCAGCAGCACGGCGCCGAGCAGGGCGTACCGTCCGGCCTGGGCCAGCCATCGCGCCGCTCTCCCCGTCGTCGGCTCGCTTTTCGGCACGATCAGCCCTAGGAGGCGCGCCATCCGCAGGATGAGACGCCACAGGGCCGGCATACGCCGTCGGAGTCGCCCGATCGCCCCCTCCTCGGGGCCTTCCGCCGTTCCGCCCTTCCCGGGGAGCGGCAGTTCCGACAGCGCGGCCCGCGCCCGGTCGACGTCCTCGTAGACCCCCTGGAGGACCAGGAGTTCGGCGCCCCGGACGGGGTCCGTGGGGTCCCGACCGTCGAGGGCGGCCAGTTCCAGGCAGGTACGCGCCTGACTGAGCAGCGCCGCACAGAACGCGAACGGCATCAGGATCACCAGGGGGCCGCCGACGAAGGATCCTTCGGTCACGACCCGGCGTCTGCCGCGGCCGAGTACCCGGGCCCGGAGTTCGGCCGTGGTGGCGTCGGGGTACGCCTCGCCGACCCGGTCCACCGAGCGCGCGGCGGACGGGCCCATGTGTCGGACGGCGAAGGCGGCGAGGTGCTCGGGCAGGTGCCGCGGGTCCGCGGCCGCCGCCCTCAGCAGCGACCGCGTGAGGGCGGGGTCCTGAAGCGCGTCCGTGTCCTGGGGATCCGTGCCCGGCACGCTCACCACGTCCCCGAGTCGAGGACGGGGCCGCCCGGGCGCTCCGTCTTCCGCCCGTGGAACCGCCGGAGCGCGGTGTCCGCGGAGCGGCACTCGCCGGCCGCGGAGAGCGGCACGAGGATCCTCGGGCGCGACATGATTCGTGTGTAGCACAGAGGGCACGTGCGGACCGGGCATCCTCGCGGCGGCGCAGCACGTGCCCGAACGGATTCATCTGAGGGGTGTCGCGAGGAGTGACGAGCCCGCGCCGCGCACGGATGGCGGGCGGTATCGGAGCGGCAGGAGCACGCCGATCCCGCCGATCACGCCGATGGGGCGGCCTCTCTCCGCGTCCGGGCGAGGCGCACGCGGTCCTCGGCTCCGCCCGGCCCCGGTGACGGCCCACGCCGTCTTCGGATCCGCCCGGCCCCGGAGACAGCCCACGCCGTCTTCGGCGCCCGGCCCCGGTGAGGCCCACGCGGTCCTCGGCTCCGCCCAGTCCTGGAGACAGCGCGCGCGGTCCTCGGCTCCGCCCCAGCCCCGGAGGTGGCGCACCCGGTCCCGGTCCCGGGGACGGCCCCTCGGGCTGGTCGACGGCCGGCCGGCCGCTGAACGTGAACCCCCGCCGTCCGCGTGACGGCCCCGTCCTCCTCCTCTCGGCGACCGTGTCGCCCGACCGGCCCTGCGGCGGTTGCGACGGCGTCCGAGTTGCGGCAGGGGTCTCCCGGACGCAGCCTGGGAGGCGTCGGGCTTCAGCGCCCGTTCCGGTCTCCGCGGTGCCGATTTCTTTCGCTAAGCACACCCACGACAGTGCAAGGAGACCGGTATGGCCACGGAAACAGTCGTCGCTTTTCCCAAGATCGCCAGTGTGCCCACCGTGCGCGTGGGCGAGGAAGCGCGAGGTCTGGAGCGCGTGCAGGACTTCCTGCGGCGGTTCGGCTACCTCGCCGGGTCATCCAGCGCCAACCGTGTGGACGGCACGACGTCGCACGCCCTGGAGAAGTACCAGGAGTTCAACGGGCTCACCGTCACGGGCGAGTTCGACGAGGCCACGCGGGATGCCATGACCCAACCCCGGTGCGCCATGCCCGACATGCGCCTCGGCATCGAGGCCGTCACCACATGCGGTTGGACCAGGACCGACCTGACCTTCGCCTTCGACACCGGGACCGACGACGCGGCCGGGAACCAGGAGTTCGACGCCGTCCGGAACGCGTTCCAGACCTGGGCGGCGGCCGCGCCGCTGACCTTCACCGAGGTGGAGAAGGACCAGAGCCCTGACATCCTCATCGGCTGGCGACCGGCCAGCGACACCGATCTGAGTATGGTCGGGGGCACGCTCGCGCACGCCGACTTCCCGCCCGCATGCGGAGTCGTCACCGACGGCAGTCTGCCGAAGCCCGTCCACTTCGACGACTCCGAGCACAACTGGAGCATCGGGGCCGCGGTGAACTCCTTCGACGTGGAGACGGTCGCGCTGCACGAGCTCGGCCATATCCTCGGGCTGGCCCACACCAGCGCGTCGGGGGCGGTGATGTTGCCGGTGGTCAGCTCGAATTCGACGAAGAGGGCCCTCACCCAGGACGACATCGACGGTGTCCGCAGCCTGTACCCCGACGGCGCTCGGCGTCAGGAGGTCGCCCGCACCCGGGAGGCGAGGGAGGCGTGGTTTGGCTGGGAGTCCCGGGGCGGCAGCGTCACCAGCGACATCGCCGTCGGACGTCATACCGACGGGCGCATGGAGATCTTCGCCGCCGGGCTGGACCGCGCGGTGTGGCACAACTGGCAGATGGTCCCGAACGACGGTTGGTCGGGCTGGGCCTCCCTCCAGGGTGGGATCACCACGGACATCGCGATCGGACGGAACGCGGACGGGCGTATGGAGATCTTCGCCGGCGGCCTCGACAACGCCGTCTGGCACAGGTGGCAGGTGGCGCCGAGCGGCGGCTGGTCACCCGGCTGGAACTCCCTCGGCGGAGGCATCACCAGCAACATCGCCGTCGGACGCAACGCGGACGGACGCATGGAGATCTTCGCCCGCGGACTGGACAACGCCGTCTGGCACAAGTGGCAGGTGGCGCCGAACGGCCGTTGGTCACCCGGCTGGAACTCCCTCGGCGGAGGCATCACCAGCAACATCGCCGTCGGACGCAACGCCGACGGACGCATGGAGATCTTCGCCCGCGGACTGGACGGCGCGGTATGGCACAGGCGTCAGGCGGTGCCCAGCGGCGGCTGGTCCGGCTGGGACTCCCTCGGCGGGGGCATCACCAGCGAGATCACCGTCGGGCAGAACGCGGACGGACGCTTGGAGATCTTCGCCCGCGGGCTGGACGGCGCGGTATGGCAGAAGTGGCAGGTCTCCCCCGGCGGCGGCTGGTCCGGCTGGAGCTCCCTCGGCGGGGGCATCACCAGCAACATCGCCCTGGGGACCAACGTCGACGGGCGCATGGAGATCTTCGCCCGCGGCCTCGACAACGCCGTCTGGCACAGATGGCAGGTGGTGCCCAGCAACGGCTGGTCACCCGGCTGGAGCTCCCTCGGCGGAGGCATCACCAGCGACATCTCCGTCGGACGCAACGCCGACGGACGCATGGAGATCTTCGCCCGTGGCCTCGACAACGCCGTCTGGCACAAGTGGCGGACCAGCGCTTAGGGCGGTCAGGAGGATGACCATGACTTCGCAGGACGCGCAGCAGCGGGAGCGGGAGATGCCCCGGGGTGGGATGGAGCCCCGGGCCGCGGCTCGGGCCGACACGAGGGCCGGGGGCATCGAGACCCCGAGCATGCCAGCCGGGGGCATGAAGACCCCGCGCATGGCAGCCGGGGGCACGCGGGCCGCGGACAGCGAGACCGCGGGCACCACGGGCATGGACACCACGGGCATGGAGGCCAGGGGCATGGAGGCCAGGGGCATGGAGACCACGGCCATGGAGACGCGGCGGCAGGCGATGCCGCGCGGGGACATGGCGCCCTGGGCGGCGACCGCCAGGGTTCCCGAGGCGGACCAGGAGATGCCGCACGGGGACCTGCGGGGCATGCGGTCCGCGCCGGCGGGCGCGGCGGCCACGGGCGCCCGGGACATGCCGCGCGGCGACATGCGCTCCTGAGGATCACCGGGCGGTTGCTGCACCCCGCCGAGTGGGCCGAGGCGCAGCGCACCCACCCCATAGCCGGCGAGCGAGCGGGGTTACGGCCTCGGCATCGAGACCACCCCGCTCCGTCGCGGCGGCTCCTACCGGCACCACCGCGGCAACCCCCTCGGCTACTCCACCATCGACAACCCGCTGTGCGACACTCGCTCCTGACGCCATGCCTGACGTCCATGTCAGACATCCATGCCTGACATGCGTGTGTGGCCAGCCGCGGAGGACATCCGCATCCGAGTCCACGGCACGCGGTCATGAGGGGAGCACCATGAGGATCGGCGAGCTGTCCCGGCGCACCGGCGTGAACGAGCGGCTGCTGCGCTACTACGAGCAGCAGGGGTTGTTGCGCCCGGAGCGGCTGCCGAGCGGGTACCGCGACTACCGCGATACGGATGTCGACGCCGTACACCGCATCCGGGCCCTGCTCGCCGCCGGCCTGTCGACCGCCACCATCGCCCGCGTGCTGCCCTGCGTCCGGGACGACGGCGAGCGGCTGGTCCCTGTCTGCCCCGACCTGCTGGCGCAACTGAGGGACGAGCGGGCCCGGATGACCGCGGCCATCCAGGAACTCCAGACCTCGCGGGCGCTGCTGGACACGGTGATCACGGCCGGGCAGGCCGCCGGGGCGGCGTCCGCCGGGCGGCCCGCCGAGGCGGCCACCCGCGGCGAACGGTCCGTCACGCCGCCCACCGCGGACGGGCTGACCCTCGCGGGGGTCGCCCCCGACGGGCCGGCGCTCGTGGCGGCCGCCCCCGCCGTCGCGGCCACGGCCTCCGCCGGCTAGGCCCCGCACCGGCCGACCCACCGGCCACCGGACGGAGCAGCACCCGGACAGGGCACGGTACGCGGCACCGCGCGGGCGACAGCGGCCACTGGGCGCGGGCGCCGCACCGCGCAGGGCACGGAACGCGGACCCCAGGCGCGGCGGCGAGGGCTGCCACCGGTGAAGGGTGCCGCCCCGAGCACCCCGCGGCCGGCACCACACCCGGCACCCGGCGGGGCCGGGAAGCCGGACGGGGGCGTGACGGTGCCGCCGGCACCCGGCAGGAGGCCGGCACCACACCGTGCCCCTCGAAAACCGGCACCGCTCCCGGGCCCCCTCGTAACGGACGCCGCACCCGGCACCCGCTAGGAGGCCGGCACCGCACGGCACCCGCAAGAGGCCGGCTCCGCACCGGCCCCCATCGGAAACGGGCACCACACCCGGCACCCCCTCAGAAACGGGCGCCGCCCCCTCACAAACGCGCGCCGCACCCGGCACCCTCTAGGAGACAGACGCCCCACCGGGCCCGGCGCAGCGCTCCCCCGGCTCCACGATGCGGGTGAGCAGGGCGATGAGTTGATCGCGCTCGGCCGGTGTGAGGCGGGCGGTGAGCTCGTCGTTGGCCTCGTCGCCCAGCCGTTCGGTGCGGCGCAGCCGCCGCTCGCCCTCGGCGGAGAGGGCGATGGCGTTCTTGCGCCGGTCGTTGGGGTCGGGTCCGCGGGTGACCAGCCCGTCGGCGACCAGGTCGGAGACGATGCCGACCATGTCCTTCGGGTCGATGCTCAGGCTGCGGCCGAGAGCCGCCTGCGAGATGGGGCCGCGTTCGGCGACCGCCGACAAGACCGCGTGATGGGTCATCCGCATGCCCTCGCGGGCCAGCGCCTCGGCGACCAGCCGGTGGCCGCGGGCGGCCGCGCGGCCCAGCAGCCAGCTGGGGAGCGCGCGGATCCGGGCGGGAGCGAAGGGAGTCTCGGCCATGGGCACCACCCTACCGGGGAAACCATTGGACTTCCCAATGATTCCCGGCTTACCGTTGGGGCACCCAACGATTCCAGGAGGTGCTCATGCGTCGTGTTCGCTTTTTCGAGTACGGCGGTCCCGAGGTGCTGCGCGTCGAGGAGGTCGAGGCGCCTCGGCCCGGCCCGGGCGAGCTGCTGATAGCCAATGAGGCGATCGGGGTCACGCTGCCGACGGTGCGCAAGGTGCGGGACGGCGGACTACCGCTGCCCGGGGCGCTCGGCGGCGAGGTGGCCGGGCGCGTCGTCGCCGTCGGACCCGAGGTCGCCGGCTTCGCGGTCGGCGACCGGGTCACCGCGCTCTGCTTCCGCGACTCCTATGCGGAAGAGTGCGTCGTGGCGGCCGCGATGGCCACCCCGGTCCCCGACGGCGCCTCGGCGGTGGACGCGGTCGCCCTGGTCCGCGGCGGGCTGGTGGCGTCGGGCGCCCACGCCGCGGCGCGCCCGGAGCCGGGCGAGTCGGTGCTGGTCACGGGCGCGGCGAGCGGAGTCGGGCACCTCGCCGTGCAGTTGGCGAAGGAGCGCGGCGCGGCCCGGGTGGTGGCCGCCGCCGGCTCCGCGGCCAAGGCGGAGTTCCTGCGCTCGCTGGGCGCCGACGAGGTGGTGACGTACGAGGACGCGTCCTGGGGGGAGCCGGTGGACATCGTGCTGGACGCGGTCGGCGGGGAGTTGCTGGCCCCGGCGGTGGCCGCACTCGCGCCCGGCGGGCGGCTGGTGGCCTACAGCTCGGGCGGCGGCACGGTCTCGGCTTACGACCTCCTGGTCGGCGGCAGGACGGTGACCGGATTCCAGATGGCCAGGATCGCCGCGACCCGGCCCGCGCTGATGGAGTCGTGGCGCCGGGAGTTGTGGACGCTCTTCGCCGAGGGCCGGCTGCGCCCCGCGGTGCACGTCCGACTCCCGCTCGCCGAGGCCGCCGCGGCGCACGAGATCATCGAGTCCCGGGCGAACCTCGGCAAGGTCGTCCTCATACCCTGACCACCATGACCGACATCCCCGCCATGGACAGCACCGCCGCCGCGAGCCCCGCCCACGCCACGGGAGCCGGGGCCGCCGACCACGCCGTACTACGCCGGGCCGAGGCCGCCGACAGCGAGGCGGCCGCGGAGGTGTGGCTGCGCTCCTACGGCGCGGCGCTGCCGAGCGTGCGCAGGGCCCACTCCGACGAGGCGGTGCGGGAGTGGTTCCGGCGCGTGGTCGTGCCCGACCACGAGACCTGGGTGGCGGTCGCCGGCGACGCCGTCGTCGGCGTGCTGGTCCTCACCGGCGAACGGGAGCTGGACCAGCTCTACCTCGACCCGCGGTGGCGCGGCCGGGGGCTCGGCGACCGGTTCATGGAGCTGGCCAAGCGGCGCCGACCGGCGGGTCTGGAGCTGTGGACCTTTCAGGTCAACGTTCCGGCACAGCGGTTCTACGAGCGACACGGCTTCACCGAGGTCCTACGGACCGACGGCCACGGCAACGAGGAGCGCGAGCCCGACATCCGCTACGCGTGGCGTCCCGAGGAGTCGGCCCCGACGAGCTGACACGCCGTCGCGGCACCGGGGAGACCTCTGGCACAGCCCCGTCGACGGCCTCTCACGCCCCTCACCCAACCGGCCTATTTCTATGGAAATGTGACGCACGGTCCTTGTAGGCCCCGAGGGGAAACGGGAGACTTCTGCACAGCGCGCTCCAGACGTGGGATGTCATGATGTCCAGATGTCTTTGAAGGGTCGGTCGGACATGACGTCAGATCTTCGTGCACACTTCAGAAGACCATGGCGACGCCGTGCATGGGCGATACTCGCCGCCGCGGTGCTCGCCCTCACTCCGATTCCGGTACGGGCCGTGGACGCGAACGATTCGGCGTCCGCGGCCCGTCTCGGCTTCCAGCAGGAGGTCCTCTTCAAGGCTTCCCAGGAACGGGGGTATTCCTGCTTCCGCATCCCCGCGATCGTCAAGACCACCAAGGGGACCCTCCTGGCCTTCGCGGAGGGCCGGGTGGACAACTGCGGCGACGCCGGCGACATCGACCTGGTCCTCAAGCGCTCCACCGACGGCGGGCGGACCTGGGGCCCGATTCAGGTGATCGACGAGGGCGACGGCGACACCCATGGCAACCCCGCCCCCATCGTCGACACCCGCACCGGCCGGATCGTACTCGCCACCACGTACAACACCGGCCGCGACGACTCACAGAGCTGCGAGGTGCCCTGTGACCGCGTGCCGCACTTCCAGTACAGCGACGACGACGGGGAGAGCTGGTCCGCACCACGCGACCTGAGCGATTCGATCATGCCGCGGGACTGGAACTCCTGGTACGCCACCGGTCCCGTGCACGGCATCCAGCTGACCCGCGGCGCCCACAAGGGGCGGCTGGTCTTCGGCGTCAACACCGAGACGTACGACGGTTCGCGGGTGACCCAGAACCACGCCGCGCTCGTCTACAGCGACGACGGCGGGGACAACTGGAAGATCGGCGCCGTGGACACCTGGGCGATCTCCCACGACGGCTCGTTCCGTCAGAAACCCTCCGAGCTGACCATGGTGGAGCGGGAGGACGGCTCCATCTACGTGAGCGGCCGGGAGCAGGACGGCACCGACCTCGGACACCGCGACTGGACCGTCAGCCGTGACGGCGGCGTCTCCTTCGCCGGCCCCTTCCGCGCCATCCCCGACCTCTACACCCCGCAGGTGCAGGGGTCGATCATCCGTCTGCGCAGCAAGGCGGAGGACGGCTACAGCAGGTTGCTCTTCTCCGCCCCCGCCGATCCGGACCGGCGCCGCACCATGATGATCCGTTCCTCCTGGGACGAGGCGAGCACCTGGGACAGCGTCGACCGCGGCAAGGTGGTGACCCAGGACTGGTCCGGCTACTCCGACATGGTGGCCATCTCCGCCGACGAGGTCGGGCTGATGTACGAGGGCGGCACGGTCGACGCGCGGGACGAGATCCGTTTCGCGCGCTTCACCGAGGACTGGCTGGGACCGCGCCGCGGCCCCGACGGCTCCACCGCCGACCGGGCGCCGGGCGCCCGCGCCGCGAAGGTGCTCGGCGAGCCGGCCCAGACCAACGGGCAGTTCGGCAAGGCCCTGGCCTTCGACGGCACGGACGACGCGGCGCGACTGCCGTTCCGCGACACCCTGCCGCTGGGGACCGGGGACTTCACCGTGAGCCTGTGGTTCCGCTACTCCGCCGCCTCCGGACACCATCCGTTCCTGTGGATCGGCGGCGTCGGCAACCGACAGCCGCAGATCTGGGTGCGCGGCGAGCCCTCCAACAGCCGGGTGCGCGCCCTGATCACGGCGGTCAGCGGCACCACCGCGCCGCGCAGCGCCTCCATCAGCACCCCCGAGGCGCACAACGACGGGGACTGGCACCATCTCGCGGTGCAGCGCACGGGAGGCAGACTCAGCATCGCGGTGGACGGCACGCCGGCCATATCGGTACTCGACGCTCCCGGCACGGTGAGCCGCACCTCGCCGTTCGGCATCCACCTGGGCCAGGGCGTCGACAGCCGGTCCCACCTCACCGGCGCGCTGGACGAGGTCCGGGTGTACAGCCGGGCGCTGTCCGACACCGAGCTGCGCCAAGTCCGCGAGTTCAACTCCTCGTTGGACGATGACAGCGCGGTCGTCCTGCGGCTGCCGCTGGACTCGGTACAGCCTGCGGCGGCGACGTAGCGCGGCGACCGGACCGGTAGGACGGCTTCACGGGGCGGGCCCCGGCGGCGGTAGGCCGCGGGGCCCGCCCCTCGCCGTGCCCCGGCCCGGCCACCCGGCAGGCGGCGGACGCCTCACCGCGGCGATCCCGACGGGGCCGCACGCTGTGCCGGGGCCGAGCGCTGGCCCCAGGCCCGTGCGCTGCACCGGAGCCCCGCGTGGAGCCGCAGCGACACCCGTCCGCATCCGCGGAGCTTCGGTGGGGAAAGGCCGGAGAGCGCGTGGGGCGCCGGGGCTCGCCTGGGCTTCGACGTCCGCGGTGTACAGGAGTGCCTGCTTTATCCCGGCGCACGGGAGCGCGAGTTCTACGTTGCGTAACGGGACACCCCTCCCGCGGTGGCGTCTGATCGGGTACGGTCACGGGCCCGGAACGGCTGCGAGGAGCGGGCATTGCGCGAGATCACCGTCCCGCCGTTGACGACGGCGTGCCAGGTGGGAGGTCTGGCGGATGCCGTGTTCGAGCACGCGGCGAGCGATCCGGACCGGGTGGCGCTCGGGCGGCGGACGGAGGACGGCCGCTGGGCTGACGTCACCTCGGGCACGTTCCGCGACGAGGTGCTGGCGCTGGCGAAGGGACTCCTCGCCCAGGGCGTACGGTTCGGCGACCGGGTCGCGATCATGTCCCGCACCCGCTACGAGTGGACGCTGTTCGACTTCGCGATCTGGACGATCGGCGCCCAGTCGGTCCCGATGTACCCCACCGCCTCCGCCGAGCAGGTCTTCTGGATGCTGCACGACACCGGCACCTCGGCGTGCCTGGTGGAGCACGAGGACCACGCGATGACGGTGGGTTCGGTGATCGACCGGCTGCCCCGACTGAAGCGGCTGTGGCAGCTGGACGCGGGGGCGCTGGACGAACTGCTGGTCGCCGGCGCCTCCGTCGACGACACGGTGGTGGACCGGCACCGGATGGCGATGACCCCGAACACACCGGCGACGATCATCTACACCTCGGGCACCACGGGCCGGCCGCGCGGCTGCGTCATCTCGCACGCCAACCTGATGGCCGAGTGCGACAACATCGTCGCCCGCTACCGGGACGTCTTCCACACCAAGCCCGGCGACGAGGCCGCCACCCTGCTCTTCCTCCCCCTCGCGCATGTCTTCGGACGGATGGTGCAGGTCGCGGCGGTGCGCGGCCGGGTGAAGCTGGCCCACCAGCCGGACCTCCACGCCGCCGCCCTCCTGCCCGACCTGCGGTCCTTCCGGCCCACCTTCGTGCTGGCCGTCCCGTACATCTTCGAGAAGGTCTTCGCCGCCGCTCGGAGACGGGCCGAGACCGAGGACCGGGTGGGGCCCTTCGAGAAGGCCGTGGACGTGGCGGTGCGGTACGCGGAGGCACAGGAGGCCAAGGCGTTCGGCACCGGGCCGGGGCCCGGCGCCGCGCTGCGCGTCCAACACCAGCTGTTCGACAAGCTGGTGTACGGCAAGGTCCGCGAGACCCTGGGCGGCCGGGTGCGGCACGCGATGTCCGGCGGTTCGGCGATGGACCGGCGCCTCGGTCTGTTCTTCGCCGGTGCCGGCATCACCATCTACGAGGGCTACGGGCTGACCGAGACCACCGCCGCCGCGACCGCCAACCCGCCGGAGCGGACCCGGTACGGGACGGTGGGCGTGCCGATCCCCGGTACCGGCGTGCGCATCGCCGACGACGGTGAGATCTGGCTGCGCGGCGACCAGGTCTTCACCGGCTACCTCGGCGACCCGAAGGCCACCGACACCGTGTTGCGCGACGGCTGGCTGGCCACCGGCGACCTCGGCGCCCTGGACGAGGACGGCTATCTCACCATCACCGGCCGGAAGAAGGACGTGCTGGTCACCTCGGGCGGCAAGACGGTCTCCCCGGCGGCCCTGGAGGAGCGGGTGCGCGCCCACCCGCTGGTCCACCAGTGCTTCCTGGTCGGCAACGACCGCCCGTACGTCGCGGCCCTGGTCACCCTGGACGCGGAGGCGGTCTCCCACTGGCTGTGGATGCGCGGGAAGGCCGCTCCGCCCCCCGCCGACCTGGTACGGGACCGGGAACTGGAGACGGAGATACGGCGCGCGGTGGTCGCGGCCAACACCTCTGTCTCGCCGGCGGAATCCATCCGTACGTTTCGCATACTTGCCGCACCGTTCACAGAGGAGCATGGTCTCCTGACGCCGTCGTTGAAGCTGAAGCGCAGCGCTATCGAGCAGGCGTACGCCGTCGAAGTCGAGGCGCTCTACAAGGATGTGAGGCGCCTCTGAGCCGCAAGGGGGCAACGGAAATGATCGACATCGTCCTCCCCACACTTGACCAGCGTGAACTGACCATGGTCTCCGAGGACATGACTCGCGGCCCTGGGGACCCGCAGCGGAACCGGCCCGAGCCGCTGGCCGGGCGGATCGTGCTCGGCGGGCCGCTGTCGGTGCCGGTGACCACCGAGTTCGTCAGCGAGGACCCGGAGTTGAAGGCATTCGTGGCGTCGGAGGCCGGCGCCGCCGTCTACCATCTGCTGCACCTCTCCCTCACCTGCGCCACCCAGGCGCCGCCGGGCGGCTCCGGAGCCACCCCGCGCTCCCTGCCCGACCTGCACACGGTGAACGTCGATCTGACGCTCTCCGCCGAGGCAGGGGCCGCCTTCCCGCCGGTGGCCTGGTCCATGACACCGCAACAGGTCACCGAGACGGTGCAGGCCACCACCAACCTCCAGCTCGGCCCGCAACTGGCCTTCGTCGGCCACAGCCGCACCACCCAGCGCGGCCGGGTCTGCGTCGAGGCGCTGCGCGAGCTGCGCTCCGACCCCGGCTGGGAGATCCGGCACACCCGCACGGTCCCGATCGCCGGCGGCTACCGGCTGGCGATGGTGGTGCGGGCCCCGGCCAGGGTGGTGACCCGGGTGGCGGTCGGCGTCGGGGCCTCGGTGCGCCGGGGCCATCTGCTGCGGCGCTACCGGGAGGAGATCCCCGATCCGCTGCGGCTGTCGGTGGAGTTGTAGTACGGCTACCCCGAGAGGCGCGGGGCCGCGGAGAGAGGACGGGTGACCCGATGGCGGGCGCGGACGACGACACGACGGAGTTGACGGCGGAGGAGATCACCGCGCTCGCCCGGGCCTTCGGTCCCGGGCCGGCCGCCAGGTCGCTGCTCCGCAAGGCGGGCTTCCCCGCCGACCTGCTGCCCAGCCCGATCGGCGTCACGGCGGAGGAGTTCTGGTACGCCGTCGCGGAGCCGCTCGCGGCGGGGGCCGTGGCGCACGGGCGGTTACGCGTGCTGAAGGCGGCCCTCGACCGCTACCCGTACCACCCGCTGTTCCGCGCGGCGGTCGACGGGGCGGGGGCCGCGCCGCCGAGCGGAACGGCCGGCGGGGAGGCGGCCGGCGGCGGGGGGTTCGGGGCGTCCGACGGGGCCGGCGGGTCCCGGGAGCCCGCGCGGTCCGACGGCGCCCGGGGATCGGGGGCCGCCGCCCCCTCGGGCGGGGCCGCGGTGGGCGGGCCACAGCCGATCGGCAGCGTCCTGGTGGCCGGGGCCAGCCCGCACGGCCGTGACCCGCTGCGGGCGGCGCGGGAGGCGCGCGCCATCGAGGCCGCGGCCGCCCGCGTCGGGTTCTCGGTGCACCACAGCCCGGCGGCCAACGTCACCGACCTCCAGCGGATCCTCGACCTGCGGCCGGAGGTGCTGCATCTGATCTGTCACGGCGAGGACGCGCACCTCGTCTTCGAGGACGCCTTCGGCGGCGCGCACCGGGTGCCCGCGGACTCCGTGGTGCGGCTGCTGCGCTCCTACCGGTGCCACGCCGGGGTCCGGCTGCGCGGCGTGGTGCTCGCGGCCTGCCACACCGGGCCGCTCGCCGCGGCCTTCACCGAGGTGGCCCGGGTGGTGGTCGCCCACCGTGGCGAGCTGGACGACGAGGCGGCGGTGGCCTACGCGGCCGCGCTGTACGGCCTGCTCGACCGGGTGCCGGCGCTCCACGACGCCGCACGGGTCGCGGCGGACCAGGCCGCGGCCGCCCTGGGCGACGACTACGGCGTGGAGCTGCGGGAGAACCTGGTGGTGCGGGGGTGGGACGCGCCGGGCTGAGGCCCGGGTCCGCCCCCGCGCGGCCGAGCCGGGAATGCGGCGCCCCGGTCGACCGTTGACGATGTCGAAAGCACCCTGTATCCCGACGTTAGGATCGACTGCTCGTGAGCAAGGTCCCCTTCATCACCCTCAACAACGGCGTCCGGATGCCGCAGCTCGGCTACGGCGTCTGGCAGATCCCGGACGACGAGGCGGCCAGGGCGGTCGGCACCGCGCTGGAGGTGGGGTACCGCAGCATCGACACCGCCGCGATCTACGAGAACGAGGAAGGCACGGGCCAGGCGATCGCCCAGTCCGGCATTCCGCGCGACGAGCTGTTCGTGACCACCAAGCTGTGGAACTCCGACCAGGGGTACGACGCGACCCTCCGCGCCTTCGACACCTCGCTCGACAAGCTCGGCCTCGACCATGTGGATCTGTATCTGATCCACTGGCCGGTCCCCTCCCAGGACCGCTACGTGGAGACCTGGAAGGCACTCGAGAAGGTCTACGCCGAGGGCCGGGCCAGGGCCATCGGCGTCTCCAACTTCCACCCGGCCCACCTCGAGCGGCTGCTGGCCGAGACCTCGGTGGTGCCGGCGCTGGACCAGGTGGAGCTGCACCCGCGGCTCCAGCAGGCCGAGGTCCGCGCCTTCAACGCCCGGCACGACATCGCGACCGAGGCATGGTCCCCGCTGGGCCAGGGCAAGGACCTGCTCGACGCCCCGGTGCTGGCGGCGATCGGACAGAAGCACGAGAAGACCCCGGCCCAGGTGGTGCTGCGCTGGCACATCCAGTCGGGCCATGTGGCGATCCCGAAGTCCGTGACGCCGTCGCGGATCGCGGAGAACATCGACATCTTCGACTTCGCGCTGGACGAGGACGACCTGTCGGCCGTCGCCGCGCTGGAGTCGGGCACCCGGCTGGGTCCGGACCCGGAGACCTTCGACATGGCCTGAGCCCGGGGCGGTGTGCCCGCCGTGGCGTGAGCGCCGGGGTGTCAACGGCGTAGCTCCGGAGCGCGCCACGGCGCCGCTGTCGGAGTGCCGGGCATGGGTGTCGGGGTGCTGTGGCGCGGGTATCGCCGAGCGGCGCCGGTAACACCGTGCAGGTGTATTGCCGGTGCCGCCGGGCCGCCATAGCTTGCGCCCATGGATCTGGAGTTGCGGCACCTCAGAACGGTCCGGGCGATAGCGGACGCGGGCAGCCTCACCAAGGCCGCCGCACAGCTCGGCTTCGCCCAACCCGCGCTCAGTACGCAGCTCAAGCGCATCGAACGGGCGCTCGGCGGCCCGCTCTTCCACCGCGACCGCAACGGCGCTCGCCCCACGGCGCTCGGCGAGCTGGTGCTGGAGCGAGCGCGGGTGCTGCTGCCCGCGGTGCGCGAGCTCCAGGAGGAGGCGGTGCGGTTCGCCAACGCCTGCGCCCAGATCGAGCGGTTCCGGCTCGGCGCCACCCACGGCCCGCTGCTGGGCGGGCTGGTCGACCGCCTCGCCACCGCCCACCCCTCGGCGCCCGTCTCCACCTACACCTCCTGGTCCGTGCGGGAGATCAGCGCGATGGTCGTCGAGGGACGGCTGGACTTCGCGCTCATCGGCACCTGCGGGCAGGCGCCGCCACCCGCCGCGGACCAGCTGAGCTGGCACACCGTGGGCACCGACCCGGTGTTCGTGATGCTCAGCGAGGACCATCCGCTCCGCGACGAACCGGAGTTGGAGCTGGGCGCCCTCGCCGGGGAGTCGTGGACCGATGTGCCGGGCGAGGGCTGCTTCGCCGACTGTTTCGCCACCGCGTGCGCCCGTGCCGGCTTCACCCCGATGTCGGTCTTCGAGACCGACACCGCGTCCTGTGTGCACCTGGTGCAGGTCGGGCGCGCCGTCGGGCTCTGCCGCGCCACCTTCCCGCCCACTCCGGGCGTGGTGACCCGCCCGCTGGCCGGCGCCCCGCTGAGCTGGCGTCACCTCATCGGCTGGCATCCCGACTCCCCCGCCGCGGACACCGCCCCGGCCGTCCTCGGCCACGCCCGCACCGCCCACGCCGACGCGGTGCGGCGCAACGAGGTGTACGCCCGCTGGCTGGCGGCCCGGCCGCTCCCGGACCGCTTCGGAACGGGGGCTTCCGACGGGTGAACGCGGCCGGGCGCCATAACGCCGCGACAGGGGGGAGCTGACAGGGTCCACGTCGTCGGTGGGCGGCGCTACGTTGGCGCTGCCACCCCCCAGCCGGGGCGTACCCGTCGCCCATGGTCCCGCCCTCGCCACCGCCCGCTCGGGCGGCCGGGGGCGGCGGGTCCGACCCCGGCCGACGTGGACTGGCGCCGCCGCCCCTCCCCGGGCGGCGGCGCCCTCCCCGGGCACCGCCGACCACCCGTCAGACGACGGCCCGTCGTCCCGTGTGCACCGTCTGGGCCGACAGCAGGAAGGCGTCGGGGCGGAGCAGGATGCCGTCCTTGTCGTCCGGGTCGACGAGCCGGTCGAGGGTGGCGCGGTCCTCGGCGTCGAGGTTCTCGGCGACGGTCTCGCGCAGCCGGACGAGTTGGGCGTGCAGATAGTCGCGGGCGGCGGCGGGCAGGGGCGCGGGCAGGTCCAGGAGGAAGGTGCGGCTGCGCAGGTCGGTCAGGCCCGCGGCCGCGAGCATCGCCGGCCAGTCCTCGACGGTGGTCCGGACGTCGGGCAACGCTGCCCGCATCTCGGTGAACCAGTCCTCGACGACCGCGTCGAGCCGGGCCTGGAGCCCCGGTCGTCCGATGCCGAAGTCGCGGGGCAGACACCGTGCGGGCAGCCCGCCCTCGGCGACGGCGAGCAGGCCGCCGGGGCGCAGGTGGTCGGCGAGCCGGGCGACGGCGCCTGTCTGGTCGCCCAGGTGGTGCAGCGCCTTGCTGGACCAGATGAGGTCGGCGGCGCCCGCGTCGACCAGCCCGTCGGGGAGGTCGGCGGTCAGGGTGCGCAGGCGGTCGCCGACGCCGAGTCGGGCCGCGCGGGCGCGGGCCCGTTCCAGCAGGGCTTCCTCGCCGTCCACGGCCAGCACCGCGGCGCTCGGGAAGACCTGGGCGAACAGGCCGGCGGCCACGCCGGGCCCGCTGCCCACGTCCCACACGTCGTGGACTTCGGAGGCGTCGCCGAGGCGCTCACACAGCCAGTGCGCCGCCTGCTCGGTGGCGGGCGCGTGCACCTCGCCGTTCGCCTCGATGAGCGGGGCCATGACCGCCCAGTCGATGTCGGCGGAGCCGGTGCCGCCGCCGCGGTGGGTGTCGTGGTGATGGTGGTGGTGGTGATGGCCGCTCATCGCGCGCCCTCCCTGAGGCCGTGGGGTCCGTGTCGGTGTGCCCGAAGCGTCTCCGGGCACCGACCCGGGCGGCAAGGATCTTTGCTGGTTCGGCAAACCGCACGGCCGCCGGCGCGGTGGTGGGCGGGACGGCGGCCGACCGGCGAGCCGCGCGAGCGGGCGACGGATCCGACGGCCGGGCGACCGACGGCCGGGCGACGGACCCGACCGCTAGGCGGCGGCTCCGGTGGCGACCTCCTGGATCCGGTGCGCGAGCTCGAAGTCGAGGGCGGTCACCTTGCCGCCGACGCTGTGGGTGTTCACCGAGACGGTGAGGGTGGTGTAGCCGAGCGCCAGATCGGAGTGGTGGTTCAGCTCGTCCTGCACCCGGGCGATCCGCCCGACGGCGTCGGCCGCGTCCAGGTGGCTCACGTAGGTGTAGGTGCGGGTGATCTGGTCGCCCTCGACCGACCAGCCGGGGAGATCCTCCAGGCGCTCCTCGATCTCCTTGTGTGAGAGCGGTTCGACTGCCATGGCGCATCAGCTCCTTCGTCGCGCGCGGGCGGAGGGGGTGGCGGTGGCCGGTGGCGTACGGTCGCCGGAGCTCCAGCGTGCCACGCGCCACCGCTGTCCCGCTCGGGCACCGAAGCGTGTTCGGTTACGGTCGGGGCATGACGACTGCCACCGCTCCGGGCGTGGGCGCGCTGCTCCGCGAATGGCGGGACCGGCGCCGGATCAGCCAACTGGAGCTGGCGCTGCGCGCCGACTCCTCCGCCCGCCACATCAGCTTCATCGAGACCGGTCGTTCCCGGCCCAGCCAGGAGATGGTGCTGCGCCTGGCGGACCACCTCGACGTGCCGGTGCGCGAGCGCAACGCGCTGCTGATCGCCGCCGGTTACGCACCGCACTACCCGGACACCGCGCTGGACGCCCCCGAGATGGAGCCCCTGCGGACCTGCGTGGAGCAGTTGCTGACCGGCTACGAGCCGTATCCCGCGCTCGTCGTCGACGGCACGTACGACATCGTGGCGGCCAACCGGAGCGTCGGGATGTTCCTGGAAGGCGTGGCGGAACACCTGATCACGCCCCCGCTGAACGCGATGCGCCTCACCCTCCACCCGGAGGGCATGGCGCCCCGCATCCGCAATCTGCGCGCCTGGCGCGCCGATCTGCTGTCGCAGATGGACCGCCAGCTGGCGCTGCTGCGCTCCGCCCCGCTGCGCGCGCTCTACGACGAGGTCAGCGCGTATCCGCTGCCGCCGGAGTCGGAGCCGGACGCGGCGGAGGCTCCGGGTGCCGCGGAGTACCCGCCCTTCGCCCTGCCGATGGTGATCGAGCATGACGGGCGGGTGTTGTCCTTCGTCTCCACCATCGCCACCTTCAACACCCCGATGGACGTGACCGTCTCCGAGCTGGCCATCGAGACGTTCCTGCCGGCCGACTCGGAGACGAGCGCCTATCTGGCGCGGGCGGCCCGGCTCAGGCCGTAGGGACGCGGTCCAGGAAGCCGAGCACGGAGCGTATCCGGCCGTCCTCGGCCAGCGTGATGACGTCGAACCCGGCCACCGGCGCCACGGCCGGGTCCGCCACCGACACCAGCTCCCAGCCGAAGCGGGCCGTGTCGTGGTGCCCGTCCACGTCCCCGGTCTGCCGGAAGACGAAGCCGGGGAACTGCTCCTGGGCCCCGGCGATCACGGCCGCCAGCCGCGCGTGGCCGCTGACGTCGGCGAGCGGGTCGGTGTAGGAACCGTCCTCGACCCAGGCGGCCGCGACGGCCTCGGCGAGCTGGTCGGTCCCCTCCGTCGCGTTCCACGCCTCGAAGTAGCGGGCGACGGCGGCGGCGTACGGCGACTGCGACTGCGGCTGGGACTGCGACATGGCGGCGATCTCCTCGACTGGACGTCGGCACTGGTCGGACCCGGGTCCCGGACCGGAGTGCGCCGGCCCGGAACCCGATGCCTTCACGATGCCGCGGACGCCGACCGTGGTCGATTACCTGTGGGGTAATGGGGCTGCGCCGTGCCTCCGTTGGTCTCCCGGGAACGCATGAGCGCTGCCGCGGTCCGCCGTGCGGTGCACGGGCGGGGTGCGGCAGCGCTCATGGAGTGAGCCGTCGGGCGGTCAGGACACGCTGTCGGCCAGTTCGGCCGAGGCGTCGGAGGCCGGCGCGGCGCTCCCGGCCGCCGGGGCGGTCGCGGGCTCGGCGGCCCGCTCGGCGGCCGCGGCGGCCGACTTACGACGGGCGGCCAGCCAGGCGTAGACGAGCACACCGGCGAAGAGGAACAGCGAGCCCTGGTAGACCGCCGCGTAGCCGGCGCCGGCGACCAGCCAGAAGGAGAAGCCGAAGCCGGTGAGGGCCAGGGCGGTGTCCCACACGAAGCGGCCGGTGCGCACCTCGGCGCCGCGTCCCGCCAGCAGGAAGTAGAGCTGGGCGCCGGAGGCGAGCAGGTACGGGACGGTCGCCGAGAAGGTGGTGATCAGCACCAGCACCTCGAAGACCCGGTCCGAGGCCGAGCTGTAGTTGACGATGGTGAGCAGCGAGGCCAGGACGGCGCCGACCAGCACGCCGGTGGTGGGCACTCCGCGCCGCTTGACGGCGAAGAACTCGGGGAAGAGGCCGTCCTTCGCGGCGGCGTACGGGGCCTGGGCGCTCATCAGCGTCCAGCCGTTCAGCGCGCCGAGGATGGAGATCACCGCGGCGGCGGCGATCAGCGTGCCGCCCCAGGTGCCACCGAACATGGCGTTGACGGCGTCGGAGAACGGCGCGCTGGAGTTGACCAGGTCGTCGTGGGCCACGGTGCCGAAGACGGCGAGGGTGCCCAGCAGGTAGACGACGGCGGCGCCGATGGTGCCCAGGACGCTGGCCCGGCCGACGTTGCGCTCGGGATCGCGCACCTCGCCCGCGCTCATCGCGGCCGACTCCACGCCGACGTAGCTGTAGAGCAGCAGGGCGGCCGAGGCGGACAGGCCGCCGAGCGCGCTGCCGCCGCTCTCGTTGAAGGAGCCGAGGTTGTCGGCGTCGAAGAAGAAGAGTCCGACGACGGCGACGAAGAGCAGCGGGACGAACTTCAGGATGGTGGAGATCAGCTGCACGACGCCCACCCAGCGGGTCCCGGCGAGGTTCGCCAGGGCGGGCAGCCACACCACGAGCAGCGCCACGGCGAGCTTGACGCCCTTGGACATCTCGCCGTCGATGAGCACGTCGATGTAGCCGACGCCGACGAAGGCGAGGCCCGCGTTGCTCACCCAGGCCATGGTCCAGAACGACCAGGCGGAGAGGAATCCCGCGAAGTCACCGAAGGCGGCACGCGCGTAGACATAGGGGCCGCCGGTGCGCGGATCGCGCCGCGCCAGCCCGCCGAAGACGAGGGCGAGGGCGATGGCGCCGACGGTCAGGACCGCGAAGGCCAGCAGGCTGACGGTGCCGTACGGGGCGACGGCGGCCGGCAGCAGGAAGATGCCGCCTCCGATGATGTTGCCCATGACGAGCGCGGTCGCGGTCGGCAGGCCGAAGCGGCGGGTGTGGCTGGGGCCCGCGGCGCCGCCGTCGAGGTCGTCGACGGGGGACGGGCCGGAGTGACGAGGGTCGTGCATAAGGGTGGTGCGCCTCTCATCGTGCCAAGGTCCAACGCCCGCGAGGGTCCGCCCAGGTTTGGCGGGGCGAGCGCCCAGACATGGTCAGCGATGGGAAACGCAGCGCAAAATCACCGTGCATTGTCCGGTGCCGCCGGGGTAACGACAGGAAAAGGTGCGGACATATCGCCGCCGGACGGAGATTCATTCGCCGAGATCCGCGATGCGCCACACGGATTGGCTGATTCCGATTCCTTCTCCGCAGCCTCCTCGGCCTCCGCGGAGATCGCGGCTCCCACGGTTTCCGCGGCTCTCTCCCGCGCGGCGGGAGCCTCGGCGTTCACGGCCGTCCGCCCCTCCGTGGCCGGCCGCGCGGCCGGCCGTGTCCGCACCGGCCCGGAGCCCGCCTCCGTCACGGCGGCCGTCGCCGCCGCCGGCACCTGAGGGCCGTCCGCCTCCGCCAGCCAGCGACGCAGCACCGCGTGCACCTGCTCCGCCCCGACCAACGGTCGGCCGTCGGGGGTCGGCGGGGACAGCTCGCCTGGCCACAGCAGGAAGGCGTGGCCCTGCTCGCCGCCGAGGCCGCCGTGCGAGCCGATCTGCTGCTCGAAGGCGTGCACCTCTCCGGTGTCCGGGTGGTAGGCGGAGTTGATCATGATGTCGGCGGCGTTCGCAAAGCCCGCGGTGCGGCGTACGGCCTCCGCCGCGCCCTCGCCGAAGGGCGCCAGCGGGCTGACGCCGATGGTGCGCCCGGTGTCCAGATGGTGTTCCGCCCCGCCGGCCCCCAGCACCACCGCGCCGTGTTCGGCGGAGCGCACCAGGACGAAGCCGACGCCCGGGTGGTCGGCCAGGGTGCGCAGCAGCGCCGGATGGCGGCGGTCGAGCTGCTCGCGGCTCATCCGGCCCGGGGTGTCGGGGAACGAGACCAGCCCCAGGTTGCCGGAGGCGAGCACCACGGGGCCCGCGGGGCGCCCCCGCCGCTCGCCCGCCGTCCGGCCCTCCCGCGCCGCCTCCCGTGTCTCCGCGTCGCCGTGCTCCGGCCGGTGCGGCGCCGTCCGGGCCGCCTCCTGCGCCTCCGCGCCGTCCCTCTCCGGTCGGTGCAGCGCCACCCGGGCCGCCTCGCGAGCCTCGGCCCCGCTGGCCGTGCGCCCGGCACGCCGGGAGACCGGCAGCCCGCAGCCGGCCCGCACCAGGTCCTCCAGGGTCAGCCCGAAGCGGCCGGCGAAGGTCTCCCCCGGGCTCTGGCCGTGGTCGGAGAGGAGCACGATGCGGTACTCGCGCGGCGCGTGTTCGACGATCTTCGCGATGAGGGCGACGGCCCGGTCCAGACGGCGCAGCACCTGGTGGGTGTCGCGGCTGCGCGGCCCGGAGTGGTGGGCGACCTCGTCGTAGGCGACCAGGTCGGCGTAGACCGCGGTGCGCCCGGAGAGGATGTCGCCGATGACCGCGGTGACCACCACGTCCCGCTCCACGACGGTCGCGAAGGCCCGGATGAAGGGGTAGAGGCCGCCGCGGCGCACCCGGGGCGTCTCGCGACGCAGCTTGGCGCGGGTGGACTGGCCCAGCTCGCGGAGGACCTCGGCGACGAAGGAGCCGGCGGTGCGGGTGGCGTTGGCGGGGTCGGAGAAGTACGCGAAGTATCCGGAGCGGGAGCGGTTGTACCGACCGCGCCGGGCGGCGACGGACAGGACCAGGGCGAGCTGGTCGGCGCCGCCGGTGAAGAGGTTGCCGCGGCTGGCGCCGTCGACGGTGAGCAGCCCGCCGTCGCCGCTGCGGGCGGCGGCGCGGCGCTGGAGGGCGGCGGCGCTGGTCGGCCGGTTGCTGACCATGACCTCCCCGCTCTCCTTCTCGTACCAGCGGAAGGCGGGCACGTCCTCGTTGGAGCCGTGCAGTATGCCGAGCTGGCTGGCGCCGGTCTGGCTGGACCAGTCGGTGCGCCACGGAGTGAGGGTGTGGGTGCTGCCCGCCCAGCGGGCCAGTGTCTCCATCAGCGGGCGTGTGCCGCGCAGGGCGTCCCGGAGCACGTCGTGTCCCACCCCGTCGAGCTGGAGGAAGATCGTGCCCGGCGGCGGTCGCTCCGGCCCCCGCTCGTCCCGTCCGCGTCGCCGTCCGCGGCCGGCGAGGCGCGCCAGCCGGCGGCGGTAGGCGCCGTCGTCGCGCACGGTGAGGAAGGTGCTGGTCGCCGAGGAGGCGGCGGACATCACGGCGGCGACGACCACGGCGGTCCGCGGATCCACCGAGCCCCGACCGTCCGGGACCAGGCTGAGGGCGAGCAGCAGCAGCGAGCCGTTGAGGACGAAGACCGACAGGCCGAGGACGAAGGCGGGCACCAGCAGCAGCGCGCGGACGAGCAACGGCCAGACCAGGGCGCTGAGCAGGCCGAACGCTCCCGCTCCGGCGGCCGCGGTGATGCCGATGCGGGTGGCGCTGTCGCCGTCGGCGGACTGGAGCCGGAAGTCGGGCAGCACTCCCGCGAGCACCAGCATGGTGAGCGTGGCGACCGCCCACACCGCGGTCACCCTGAGCAGGGCACCGCCCAGGGTCCTCCATCGGGGTCGGGGCACCTGCACGCCTTACCTCACCTCACACGCGGACTCCTCTCCCAGCCTGTCACAGCGGGTGCCCCTGGAGTGTGGCCGCGATCATCGAGCGGGGGCCAACGGTTTTCACCGCCCGCGGGGAGCGGCTGAACTACGCTCGGGTGGGGGACGAACGGTGCGGGCCCGGTCGCCGAGCGTGCGGGAGGTTGCGGGTGTCGGTGGAGGTCACCTGGTGGGGTCACGCCACCGCGACGGTGCGGGACTCCGGGGTGCGGGTGCTGACCGACCCGCTCTTCGTGGCACGGCTGGCGCATCTGCGGCGGCGCCGCGGGCCGCTGCCGCCGCCCGAGGCCGCGCGCGCGGACGTCGCCCTGGTCTCCCATCTGCACGCCGACCATCTCCATCTGGGCTCGCTGGCGCGGCTGGCGCCGGGCACCCGGCTGCTGGTGCCGTGGGGCACGGGGCGGGCGGTGCCGCGGCTGCGGCGGTTGGCGGCCGAGCGCGGGCTGCGGGTCACCGAGGTCCTGCCGGGTGACGAGATGGTCGTCGGCGAGGTGCGGATACGGGCGGTGCCCGCCGTGCACGACGGGCGCCGGCTGCCGTACGGGCCGCACCGGTCTCCGGCGTTGGGCTTCGTGGTGCGCGGCGAGGCGACCACGTACTTCGCGGGCGACACCGGGCTCTTCGACCGGATGGCGGAGGCGGTGGGGCCGTGCGACGTGGCGCTGCTGCCGGTCGGCGGCTGGGGCCCGTTCCTGGGCCACGGCCACCTGGACGCGCGACGGGCGGCGCAGGCGCTGGCCCGGCTGGGCGCGCGCAGCGCGGTCCCGGTGCACTACGGCACCTACTGGCCCATCGGCATGGACGCGGTGCGACCGCATGAGTTCCACGCGCCGGGCGACGACTTCGTGCGGCACGCGGGGCAGGTGGCACCGGCGGCGGCGGTGCACCTGCTGCGGCACGGGGAGAGCGTACGGCTGGAGCCCGCGCGGTGATCGGCGCCGTGCTGGGCGAGCTCGGCGAGCTGGCCCGTGGGGTGCCCTCGGAGTCGACCCAACAGGCGGTGGGCTATCCGTCGCTGTTTCTGCTGATCTACTTCGGCGCCCTGGTGCCGGTGGTGCCGACGGGCGTGATCGTCAGTTCGGCTTCGGTCGTCGCCCTGCACCAGCAGGTCGCGCCGTTCTCCCTCGTCGTCGTCTTCGGGGTGGCCTCGGGCGCGGCCTTCCTCGGTGATCTGACGCTGTACTGGCTCGGCGGGCGCGGGGTGCGCTCCCGCAACGGGTCGCGCTGGCTGAGCCGTCTCACCGACCGGGCCGCCCCGGAGCGGCTGGCCCAGGCCCAGGACCGGCTGGCCGAGCACGGGGTGACGGTGCTGGTGCTGTCCCGGCTGATCCCCGGGGGCCGGATTCCGGTGATGCTGGCCTGCCTGCTCGCCGGCATGCCCACCCGTCGGTTCGCCCATGGCGCCGGGCCGGCCGCGCTGGCCTGGGCCGCCACGTACCAGCTCATCGGGCTGCTCGGCGGCGCCCTGTTCGCCAAGCCCTGGGAGGGCGTCCTCGCCGCCGTGGTGCTGACCCTCCTGGTGGCCGCCACCCCGGCCCTCTGGCGGCGGCTGCGCCGCGCCGGCGGCGAGGCGGCGGGCTGAGGCCGTCCGACGCGCGGGGGAGGCCCCGGGCGCGGACCGGCCGGGGTCCGTAGGCGACGGGGTCTCCCCCGCCCGCCCGAGCCCGGCCGCGGGCGAGACGGGTCGGGGTGGGCGGACGGGCGAGCGGGGAGCGCGACGGGGGTCAGGCCCGGCACAGGACGGAGGACAGCACCTCCGTCAGCGCCCCCTCCGGGTCCGGCACCGGGCCGTCCGAGCGCCAGGCGACGAAGCCGTCGGGGCGGATCAGGACCGCGCCGTCCTCGCCGGTGCCATGGGTGGTCGCCCAGTCGGCGCCGTCCTCGGGGGCGAGTTCGTTGTCGGGGTCGGGGCCGATGCGGTAGCTCTCCAACGGCATGGCCAGGCGCTTGCCGACGGTCTGGGCCGCCGTGTGCCAGGCCCCGCCGCCGCGGCCGGTGAGCAGCACGCAGGCGCGCTCGTACAGGTCGAGCGTGGAGAGCCGGACCCCGCCGCGGTGCAGCCACATGTGCGGGGCGCGGCTGCCCGGGGCACCGGTGAGCTCGAAGCGCTCGGGCACCGGCGGCAGGGCGGGGTCGGCGCCGAGGACCGCCCCGTTGAGGTAGCGGTAGCCGAGGGCCACGGCCAGCACGTCGCTCTGCCGCCCGGTGGTGGGCGGCGCTTCGTAGCCGGGGTGCTTGTGCTCGGCGGAGCGGGCCGCCGCGCGGGCGCTGGTGGCCTGGGCGACCGGTTGCCGCTCCATGCCGTAGGTCTCCAGCAGGCCGGGCCCGGCCCAGCCGCCGAGGACCGCGGCCAGCTTCCAGGCGAGGTTGTGGGCGTCCTGGATGCCGGTGTTGGACCCGAAGGCGCCGGTGGGCGACATCTCGTGGGCGGAGTCCCCGGCGAGGAAGACCCGCCCGTGCGAGTAGCGCTCGGCCACCCGTTCGGCGGCGTGCCAGGGCGCCTTTCCGGTGATCTCGACGTCCATGTCCCGGACGCCGGTGGCGGTGCGGATGTGGTCCACGCACCGGTCGTCGGTGAAGTCGTCGAGCGTCTCGCCCCGCTCGGGGTGCCAGGGGGCGTGGAAGACCCACTGTTCGCAGTTGTCCACGGGCAGCAGCGCGCCGTCGGCCTTGGGGTTGGTCAGATAGCAGGCGATGAACCGGCGGTCGCCGACCGCGTCGGCGAGCCGCTTGGCGCGGAAGGTGATGCTCACGTTGTGGAACAGCTCGCCGCGCCCGGTCTGTCCGATGCCCAGCCGCTCGCGCACCGGGCTGCGCGGCCCGTCGGCGGCGATCAGGTAGTCGGCCCGTACGGTGCGGCACTGCCCCGTGGCCCGGTCGCAGAGGTAGCCCGTCACCCCGCGCTCGTCCTGTTCGAACTCGCGTAGCTCGGTGTTGAAGAGCAGCTCCCCGCCGAGGTCCTTCGCGACCCGTACCAGCACCGGCTCCAGGTCGTTCTGGCTGCACAGGCACCAGGAGGCGGGGCTGATCCGGCCCTGCCGGCCGCCGGGATCGATCTCTCGGAACAGCCACTCCTGGTTGACCCCGGTCAGGGTCTCGGCCTGGAGGATGCCGTGGTTGTCGGCCAGCACCGAGGCGGCCTCGCGGATGGCCTGTTCGGCGCCGGCCGTGCGGTACAGCTCCATCGTGCGGATGTTGTTGCCGCGGCCTCGCGGGTGGTGCGAGGTGCTCGCGTGCTTCTCGACCAGTACATGCCGAATGCCCAGGCGGCCCAGGAACAGCGACGCGGACAGCCCCACCAGGGAGCCGCCCACGATGAGGACCGGCACGCGGACGTCGGCGTCGTCATGACGATTCATCTTGCTGCTATGCCCGGCGTTTCCGAACGGATCAGGCGTCTGACCGGCCCCTTCCCACATATGGCTCACACATCTCGCGCCATCCGTGGGAGCGCTTCACGATCAAGTGAGCGGGCATGCGCCCTTCGTAAGGAGATGTGAAATATGAGCACCTTGTCCGAGACTCCGCAGACCGCACGTTCGGCGCGGGCCGCCCGGCCGAGCACGCAGTCGATAGAGGAGTCGATGCAGCAGACGGCGCACCAGGTCAGACAGCAGGTCACGGAGTCGGCGCCACTCGACTCGCGGCTGCGCGTCGTGTTGCTGCTGGAGGTCCGGGACGGCGCGCAGCAGCGCTTCCTGGACGCGTACGACGAGATGTGTCACAAGGTGGCCGCGGTGCCGGGTCATGTCAGCGACCAGCTGTGCCAGTCGATCGAGAACCCGGCGCAGTGGCTGATCACCAGCGAGTGGGAGAGCGCGGCACCGTTCCTGGCCTGGGTGGACAGCGCGGCACACCGGGAGATGGTCAAGCCGATGCACGGCTGCGTCAACGACACCCGCTCGCTGCGGTTCAGCATCATGCGCGAGATGCCGACCGCCCCGGTCGCGCCGCGGGGCCGGCTGCAGACCGAACCGAGGATCGGCGACGGGGTGGTGCGGCACGCGCTGACGTTCACGGTGCGGCCCGGCAGCGAGCGCGACGTGGCCCGGCTGCTGGCCAACTACCAGTCGCCCGAGGCGCGAGTGGACAGCACCACCCGGCTCTGCCGGACCTCGCTGTTCATGCGGGGCAACCGGGTGATCCGGGCGGTGGAGGTGCAGGGCGACCTGGTGGCCGCGCTGCGGCACGTGGCGCGGCAGCCCGAGGTGCGGGCGGTCGAGGAGGCCATCAACCCGCACCTGGAAGTCGACAGGGACCTGGACGACCCGGAGTCGGCCCGCGACTTCTTCATGCGCGCCGCGCTGCCCGCCGTGCACCACCGGGCCGCGGGGACCGCGCTGCCCTCCGAGGCGGAGCGGCACGCCCTGCTCTACCCGGTCAAGCCCGGCTGCGGCAGCGCGGTGGCCCAGCTGCTGGCACGCGAGGACGAGCTGGCGGCGCAGGACCCGGCCAACCCGGTGGTGGAGTCGACGGTCTTCCACCGCGAGGACATCGTCATGCGGCTCATCGACGTCCGCGGTCCGCTGGAGCGGAACGCGCGGGCGGCGCTGGGCATCTGCGGCGACCGCGCCCCGAGCGTGCTGGGCCGGCTGGTGGAGCACTCCGCCGCCGACCTGGCCGAGGAGGCCGCGCTGCCGCGGTTCCTGGCCGAGTGCGCCATGACCCCGGTCACCGACCGTCACGCGGCGGACTACTGACGGGGCTTTCGGGACGGACCGGCTCCCCGGCCCGTCCGCCGTCACCGTCCCACCGTCTCCGCGTCCGCTCTCGTCCCACCGTCACCGCGTCCGGTCGTCGCCGCCTCCGGCCTTCCGGGCGCCGTGATCGTGATCTGGAAGTTTTCTGAAAGGTAACCCTCATGACCAGTCAGTCCCCCCGCATCGTCAGCCTCGACGAGGTCCCCCACAACCGCCGCCGCGGCGGAGATCTGCGCGCCATGCTCACCCCCACCGCGGTGGGAGCCACCAGTGGCTTCATGGGGCTGGCCATCATGGCGCCGGGCGAGGTCATCGGCGAGCACTACCACCCGTACTCCGAGGAGTTCGTGTACGTCGTCTGCGGCGACCTGGAAGTGGACCTGGACGGGAAGACGCACCGGCTACAGGCCGACCAGGGCCTGATGATCCCCACCTTCATGCGGCACCGGTTCCGCAACGTGGGCTCCGTCGAGGCCCGGATGGTCTTCCACCTCGGGCCGCTGGCGCCGCGCCCGGAGATCGGGCACGTCGACACCGAGGAGACCGCCGAGACGGGCGCGGCGGCCTCCGCGCAGCGGAAGCACCGTGCCGAGGACGCGCCCGCCACCCCGTGCTGCACCGGCACGACGGACTCCGAAACGGCACAGGTAGTGTCATGACCACCCGGCATGTGACGGTCACCGGCGTCGGTGTCGTCGCCCCGGGAGGCGTGGGCGTGTCCGCCTTCTGGGACCTGCTCACCGCGGGCCGCACGGCCACCCGCGGCATCACGCTCTTCGACCCCGGGGGGTTCCGCTCCCGGATCGCCGCCGAGTGCGACTTCGACGCGGCGGCCTGCGGCCTCACCCCGGACGAGACGGCGCGCTCCGACCGGTATGTGCAGTTCGCCCTGGTGGCCGCCGACGAGGCGGTGCGCGACGCGGGACTGGACATGGACGCCGAGGACCCCTGGCGGGTCGGGGTGTCGTTGGGCACCGCGGTGGGCGGCACCACCCGACTGGAGCACGACTACGCCGAGGTCAGCGACAAGGGCGCGCGATGGGACGTGGACCACCGGCGGGCCGGGCCGTTCCTGCACCGCGCGTTCGCGCCGAGCGCGCTGGCCTCGGGGGTGGCGGAGCGGTTCGGCGCGCGCGGCCCGGTGCAGACGGTCTCCACCGGCTGCACCTCGGGGCTGGACGCGATCGGGTACGCCGTGCACGCCATCGAGGAGGGCGCGGCGGACGTGTATGTGGCGGGTGCCTCGGACTCGCCCATCTCGCCCATCACCGTGGCCTGCTTCGACGCGATCAAGGCGACCTCGGCCAACAACGACGACCCGGAGCACGCCTCCCGGCCGTTCGACGCCGGGCGGGACGGCTTCGTGCTGGGCGAGGGGGCCGCGGTGCTGGTCCTGGAGGAGCGGGAACACGCCCGACGCCGCGGCGCCCGGTCGTACTGCGATCTGAAGGGCTTCGCCACCTTCGGCAACGCGTACCACATGACCGGGCTGACCCGGGAGGGGCTGGAGATGTCCAAGGCGATCGACACCGCCCTGGAGCACGCCCGCGTCGACGGCACCGACATCGACTACGTCAACGCCCACGGCTCCGGCACCCAGCAGAACGACCGACACGAGACCGCGGCGGTCAAGCGCTCGCTGGGTGAGCACGCCTACCGCACCCCGATGAGCTCGATCAAGTCGATGGTCGGGCACTCGCTCGGGGCGATAGGCGCGATAGAGGTCGTGGCCTGCACCCTGGCGCTCGCCCACGGGGTGATCCCGCCGACCGCCAACTACGAGCGGCGGGACCCGGACTGCGACCTGGACTACGTGCCGAGGACCGCGCGCGAGGCACCGCTGCGCACGGTGCTGTCGGTGGGCAGCGGCTTCGGCGGCTTCCAGTCCGCGGTGGTGCTGGGCCGGTCGGACGACGGGAGGTCGCGATGAGCGCCCGGGAGCGCCGGGCCCCGTTCGGGGGCCCCGGCGGAGAGCGGCGGGCGGTCATCACCGGACTCGGTGTGATCGCCCCCAACGGCATCGGCGCCGAAGCCTTCTGGAAGGCATGCCGGGAGGGCGTCAACGTCCTGGACCGGGTCACCCGCGAGGGCTGCGGGGACTATCCGCTCAAGGTGGCGGGTGAGGTCCGGGCCTTCGACCCGGCCGCGGCCGTCGAGGAGCGGTTCCTGGTGCAGACCGACCGGTTCTCGCACTTCGCCATGGCCGCGGCCGACCTGGCCCTGGCCGACGCGCGGCTGCGCACCGAGGACGGCTCGCCGTTCGCGGTGGGCGTGGTCACGGCGGCGGGCTCCGGCGGCGGCGAGTTCGGCCAGCGGGAGCTCCAGCGACTGTGGGGCAAGGCGCCGAAGTTCGTCGGCCCGTACCAGTCCATCGCCTGGTTCTACGCGGCCAGCACCGGCCAGATCTCCATCCGCGGCGGCTTCAAGGGGCCGTGCGGGGTGGTGGCCAGTGACGAGGCGGGCGGGCTGGACGCGCTGGCGCACTCCTGGCGGTCGATCCGGCGCGGCGCCGACGCCGTGGTGGTCGGCGCCGCCGAGGCCCCGCTGGCGCCGTACTCCATCGTCTGCCAACTCGGCTACCCGGAGCTGAGCCTGGCCGTCGAACCGGACCGCGCCTACCTGCCGTTCACCGCCGAGGCCTGCGGCTTCGCGCCCGCGGAGGGCGGCGCCATGCTGGTGGTCGAGGAGGAGGCCACGGCCCGCCGCCGCGGCGCTCCACTGTGGGGCGTGATCGCCGGACACGGCGCGACCTTCACCGGCCCCTCCCAGTGGGCGCAGTCCCGGGAGGGGCTCGCCCATGCGATCCGTATCGCGCTGGACCAGGCGCGGTGCGCCCCCGGGGACGTCGACGTGGTGTTCGCCGACGCGCTGGGGGTGCCGGTCGCGGACCGGGCCGAGGCGGAGGCGCTGGCCGACGCCCTGGGCCCGCACGCGACCCGGGTCCCCGTGACCGCGCCCAAGGCCGGCTTCGGCCGCGCCTACTGCGGCGCTCCCCCGCTGGACGTGGTGGCGGCGGTGCTCGCCATGGAGCACCAGACCGTTCCGCCGACGCCTCGCGTCATCGACGTCTGTCACGACCTGGACGTGGTGACCGGCACCGCGCGCCGCGCCGAGCTGCGCACGGCGCTGGTGCTCAGCCGGGGCCTGATGGGTTCCAACGCGGCGCTCGTACTGCGCCGCCCGGAAGAGGAGAAGTGATGACCAGTCAGATCAACAACCAGCTGACCTACGAGGAGATGGCCGCGCTGATGAAGAGCTGCGCGGGCCTGAAGGTCGACCCGGCGATGCTGGCCGACCGCCCCGACGCGCTGCTCGCCGACTTCGGCCTGGACTCGCTGGGGCTGCTCGCCATCGTCAGCGAGCTGGAGCAGCGGTACGGCACGCCGATCACGGCGGACGCCGATACCTGCAAGACCCCCCAGGACCTTATTGCGATCACCAACTCAGCCGTCACCTCAGGAGCCTGATATGTCCGGACACACCGACAACGAGATCGTCATCAAGGCCCCGCTCGACCTGGTCTGGGACATGACCAACGACCTGGAGAGCTGGCCGCAGCTGTTCAGCGAGTACGCCTCCGTCGAGATCATGAAGCGCGAGGGCGACACCACCACGTTCCGGCTGACCATGCATCCGGACGAGAACGGCATGGTGTGGAGCTGGGTCTCCGAGCGGGAGACCGACCGCACCGCGCGCACCGTCTGGGCGCGCCGGGTGGAGACCGGCCCGTTCGCGTACATGAACATCCGCTGGGAGTACGAGGAGACGCCGGACGGCACCCTGATGCGCTGGACGCAGGACTTCGAGATGAAGCCCGACGCGCCGGTGGACGACCCCGGCATGACCGACCACATCAACCGCAACTCCAAGATCCAGATGGGGCTGATCCGGGACAAGGTCGAGCAGCGCGCCCGCGAGATGGAGCGGGCATGACGGTGCACCGCGCGCTGATCGTGGCGCGCATGAAGCCGGACGCGGCCTCGGACATCGCCGGGGTCTTCGCCGACTCCGACCGCGGTGAGCTGCCCGACCTGATCGGGGTGACCGGCCGCAGCCTCTTCCAGTTCGGCGATGTGTACCTGCATCTGATCGAGTCGGAGCGGCCGCCCGGTCCGGAGGTGGCCCGGCACGCGGACCACCCGGAGTTCCGGGACATCAGCCAGCGGCTGTCGGCGTACGTGTCCGCGTACGACCCGGCGACCTGGCGCAGCCCCAAGGACGCCATGGCGTACGAGTTCTACCGCTGGGAGCGCAGGCGACCGCGGGAGCGCTCGGCGGAACCCCCGCGGGAGCGGCAGTCGAGCTGACGGAGGGCGATACCCATGGTCGAGACAGCCGACCGGCCGGCGCGGGGAACACCCGACTGGGTCCGGTGCGAGCAGTGCGCGGCACTCGTGTACGGCAAGCGGTTCGCCCGCACCCTGCGCGTCTGCCCCGACTGCGGTTGGCACAGCCCGCTGACCGCGCACGCCCGGCTGGAACAGCTGCTCGACCCCGGCTCCGCGTCGCCGGTCGACGGCGCGGAGCCGGTGCACGACCCGCTGGGCTTCGTCGACACCCGCCCGTACCCCGAGCGGCTCGACGACGCCCGGCAACGGACCGGGCTGCGGGAGGCGGTGGTGTGCGCCGTGGGCCGGATCGAGGAACAGCCGGTCGTCGCCGCCGTCATGGACTTCCGCTTCCTGGGCGGCAGCCTGGGGTGCGGGGTCGGCGCCCTGATCACCGAGGCGGCGCGCACCAGTCTGCGGCGGCGGATCCCGCTGCTGATCGTCACCGCCTCGGGCGGGGCCCGGATGCAGGAGGGGGTGCTCTCCCTCATGCAGATGGTCAAGACCGCCCAGGCGCTGGCCGAGCTGGACGACGCGGGGATCCTGGTGATCTCGCTGATCACCGACCCCACCTACGGGGGCGTGGCCGCTTCCTTCGCCACGCTCGCCGATGTCATCGTCGCGGAGCCCGGCGCACGGATGGGGTTCGCCGGGCCCCGCGTCATCGAGCAGACCACCGGCGAACAACTGCCGGAGGGCTTCCAGACCGCGGAGTTCCTGCTGGAGCACGGCATGGTCGACGACGTCGTCCCCCGCTCCGCGCTCCGCGGCACCCTCGCCCGACTGCTGCGCACCGGCGGTCCGGCGACGCGGCTCGCCACCCCGGTCGGCGAGGTCGCCGACGTCGGCGACCCCGCTGACGTCGCTGACGTCGCTGACGTCGCTGACCCCGCTGACGTCGCTGACCGGAGTGTCCCGCGCGACGACCGCCCGGCCGACGGGGCGACCGGGCCGCGATCCGCCGGCACGACGGCCGCCGACGACCGCGCCAGGGACGGCGGTTGCGGAACCGAGCGGGATACCGAACGCGGCACACCCGGCGGACGGGACGGCGCGACCGACGAGACCGGCGTACGGGGGGAGGCCGGCTCCCGCCTCGTCCTCAAGGACGTCATTCCCCGCGCCGAGGCGCGGCGCGCCGAGCGCGTGGTGGTGGTGCGGGCGCCGGAGGAGGTGGCGGCGCTGGACTCGTGGCAGGCGGTGCGGCTGGCCCGACACCCGGACCGGCCCACGACGCTGGACTACGCCGGACATCTGCTGGACGACTTCCACGAACTGCACGGCGACCGGCTCGCGGAGGACTGCACCTCCATCGTCGGCGGGCCGGGGCGGCTGGGCGGGCGTCCGGTGATGCTGATCGGCCATCACAAGGGCGGCCCGGACCTGGCCGAGCGGCAGCGCCGCAAGTTCGGCATGCCCAACCCCGGCGGCTACCGCAAGGCTGCCCGACTGATGCGGATGGCCGCCAAGCTGCGGCTGCCGCTGGTCACGCTGATCGACACGCCCGGGGCCCATCCCGGGCAGGACGCGGAGCGGCGCGGGCAGGCCGTGGCCATCGCGGAGAACCTGCGGCTGATGTCCCGGCTGCCGGTGCCCATCGTCTCCGTCCTCATCGGCGAGGGCGGCAGTGGCGGCGCGCTGGCACTGGCCGTGGCCGACCGGGTGCTGGTCAGCGCCAACGGCGTCTACTCGGTGATCAGCCCCGAGGGGTGCGCGGCCATCCTGTGGAAGGACCCGCAGGCCGCGCCCACCGCCGCCGCCGCGCTGCGGGTCCAGGCGCAGGAACTGCTGCGCCTCGGCGTCGTCGACGGCGTCGTCCCGGAGCCGCCGGACGGCGCCCACCGCGACCACGCAGAGGCCGCCGCCCTGGTGGGCCGGGCGCTGTCGGCGGCCCTCGACGAGCTGGTGCCGTGGCACACGGACCGGCTCCTGACCGCGCGCCGCGGCCGGTTCCACCGCTTCGGCGTCGCCGCACACGCACACACCAGCGGAGGCACATCGTGACGACCCACAACGACCGGATGGCGATGGCAGCGGAGCATCCGGAGAACGGCCATGTGCCGGGCGTGTTGGTATCGCTCGCCCACGGCACCCTGGACGCGGTGTGCCACAGCGTCGCGGAGCTGGTGCGGGCCTCCCGACAGCAGCCGGTGCGGATCCGGCTGCAGCACGGCCAGACCACCGTCGAGGTGGAGTGGCCCGGCGCGGCGGACGGCCGGGGCACGGCGGACGGCCCGGGCGCGGCGGCGCGGCCGGCGGCGGACCCGGTCGACACGGCGGGGCCCACCGGCGGCCCCGACGACGCCCCGCTCCAGGACACCGCGACGTACATCTGCGCCCCCACCGTCGGCACCTTCTACCACTCCCCCGAGCCCGGCGCCCCGCCGTTCGTCTCGGTCGGCGACACGGTGCGACCCGGCCAGTCGGTCGGGATCCTCGAGGTGATGAAGATGATGAGCCCGGTGGAGGCGACGGTGGCCGGCCGGGTGACGGAGATCGTCGCGGCGGACGGACAGCCGGTGGAGTTCCAACAGCGGCTCATCCGCGTCGAGCCGCTCACGGAGGCGCACACGGAGGCCGACGCGGGACAGCGCGCGGACCACCACACGCCCGGCCGACCCGCCGGGCCCGGCGGAAACGGCGCCGGCGGCGCGGAGAGGTGATTCCGATGTTCTCCACGGTCCTGGTGGCGAACCGGGGCGAGATCGCCCTGCGGGTGGTTCGCGCCTGTCATGAACTCGGCATGCGTAGCATCGCCGTCTACTCCACCGCCGACCGCGACTCGGCGGCCGTCCGGCTCGCCGACGAGGCGGTGCACATCGGCCCACCGCAGGCCAAGGGGAGCTATCTGAGCGTGCCGGCCATCATCGAGGCCGCGCTGCGCACCGGCGCCCAGGCCATCCACCCCGGCTACGGCTTCCTGTCCGAGGACCCCGACTTCGCCGAGATCTGCGAGGCCCACGGGATCACCTTCATCGGCCCGTCCCCCCAGGTGATGCAGCAACTCGGCGACAAGGCGTCGGCCCGTGCGCTGATGGCCACGGCCGGGCTGCCGGTGCTGCCGGGCTCGACCGGGGCGCTCTCCTCGGCCGCCGAGGCCAAGGAGGTCGCGCAGCAGGTCGGCTATCCGGTGATCCTCAAGGCGGTGGCGGGCGGCGGCGGCCGCGGCATGGCCGTGGTGCGCGAGCCCGACGCGCTGATGCGGGCCTTCCAGCAGACCCGGGCGCACGCCCGAGCGGTCTTCGGCGACGACCGGCTCTACCTGGAGCGGTTCGTGGAGCACGCCCGCCATGTGGAGGTGCAGGTGCTGTGCGACCGGCACGGGAACGCCCTCCACCTCGGGGAGCGGGACTGCTCCGTGCAGCGACGGCACCAGAAGCTGGTGGAGGAGGCCCCGGCGCCCAACCTTCCGGAGGAGGTGCGTGAGGAGCTGTGCGCGGCCGCGGTGCGCGGCGCTGAGGCGGTGGGCTACGTCGGCGCGGGCACCTTCGAGTTCGTCCTCGCGCCGTCCTACGCGTTCCATCTGATGGAGATCAACTGCCGACTCCAGGTCGAGCACCCGGTCACCGAGATGGTCACCGGCATCGACATCGTCCGCGAGCAGCTCCTGATCGCCGCCGGGCAGCCGCTGACCATGCGCCAGGAGGACGTGCGGCGGCGGGGGGTGGCCGTGGAGTGTCGGGTGAACGCCGAGGATCCGGCGCGCGACTTCGTCCCGGCTCCGGGGCGGCTGACCGAGTTCGTCCCGCCCGGCGGCCCCTTCGTGCGCGTGGACACCCACGCCTTCCCTGGCTGGCGGGTGGGCCCGGACTACGACTCGCTGCTCGCCAAGACCGTGGTCTGGGCGCCCGACCGCGAGCAGGCGCTGGCCCGCATGGACCGGGCGCTGGGCGAGTTCCGGGTCAGCGGCGAGGGCGTCACGACCACCCTGGGCTTTCTGCGTCGCACCCTGGCACGCCCGGAGTTCCGGTCCGCGACCCACACCACCGGGCTGATCGGCAGCTGACGCGGCCGGCCCCGTGGGGCCGCTCAGGTGACCCACCGTCAGGCGTCCGGTGAATCAACCGGGTGACGACGCGCCGGTTCACCACCCGAAGGGATGACACCCCCACCCGAATGCGACACCGTCCAGTGGCGGACGGGTCTGAAGTGGCTGACGGTGAGGAGAGCGACTCCGCGATCCTTATTACTGACATATGGTCAGTAATCGCCCGGAGCGCCGGAAGGAATAACCATGCGTTCCACTCGCACTCTCATCGCTGGAGCGGTTCTCGGCACCGCCCTGACCCTGGGTGCCCCCGCCGCAGCGTTCGCGGACGCCTGGGACGGCGGCCATGGCGGCTACTCCCACGGCTATGACGACGACTCGTGGAAGGACAAGGGCGGCAAGAAGGACGACCACGGGTACGGCAAGGACGACTACGGCTACAAGGACGACTACGGCCACGGCAAGGACGACTACGGCCACGGTAAGGACGACTACGGCAAGGACCACGGGGGCTACAAGGACGACTACGGAGACAAGGGGGGCCACGGCTACAAGGACGACTACGGGCACGGCAAGGACGACTACGGCCACGGTAAGGACGACTACGGCCACGGCAAGGACGACCACGGCTACAAGGACGACTACGGCCACGGCAAGGACGACTACGGCCACAAGGACGACCACGGCGGTGGCTACGGCCACGGCAAGGACGACTACGGCCACAAGGGCGACCACGGTGGCGGCTACGGCCACAAGGACGACTACGGCCACGGCAAGGACGACTACGGCCACAAGGGCGACCACGGCGGTGGCTACGGCCACAAGGACGACTACGGCCACGGCAAGGACGACTACGGCTACAAGGACAACAGCTGGAAGGGTCACCACAAGCCGCACGGCGGTGTCCACACCGGTGGCGGCGGCATGGCCCTCAACAGCGGTGGCGGCATGGCCGCCGGTGCCGTCCTGCTCCTCGGCGGGCTGGGCGCGGGCGCGTACGTCCTGCGCCGGCGCACCCCCGCGGGCAAGGCGGTCTGACGGGGCGCCACTCGGCACGACCTGCCGTGGCCACCGCCGTTCGGCGGCGGTGGCCACGGCGCTGTGGCGCTCTCAGGGACCGCCCCGCTCCCCGGTCGCCGGCCCCCGGCGGCCGGGCCCGCCCGCGGGGCCCAGAGAAAGGCAACGCTGAATGGATTACCAGAAGTCTTCGCGGCACCCGGTCCAGGTGCAGGCCGCCCTCTCGCCGCTGTCCCCGCAGCCCCCGAAGGGCCGCGACTCCAACACCCGTGTCCTGCGCTGGGCCGCCGCGGCGTCCCTCGTGGGCGCGCTGCTCATCTACAACTCGGTGGACGCGTCCTCCGAGCCCTCTCCGGCGACCACCCCGGTGCAGAAGCCGCAGGCCGCCCCCGCTCCGTCGGCGTCCAAGCAGCAGGCGCCGGAGGCGCCGCCGGCGGCGGCCGCGCTGCCCACCGCGCCCAGCGGCCCCTCCGCGGGCCCGCGCGGGCCCGCCCTACCGCGCTCCGCACCGACGCGGTTGCAGATCCCCGCGGTGGGTATCGACGCCCCCTTCACCGACCTGAAGCTGAACCAGGCGAGCGGGGAGCTCAACGCCCCGCCCGCGGACGACAACAACCTCGTCGGCTGGTTCGTCGACGGCGCCTCCCCCGGCGAGCGCGGCAACGCGATCGTCGCCGGGCACGTGGACACCAAGACCGGGCCGGCGGTGTTCTTCCCGCTCAGCTCGCTGAAGAAAGGCAACAAGGTCACCATCACCCGCAACGACGGCATCGTGGCCAGCTTCGTCGTGGACAAGATCGACACCTTCGCCAAGAACGCCTTCCCCAACGACCTGGTCTACGGGGACACCAACGACGCCCAGCTACGCCTGATCACCTGCGGGGGCGCCTACGACCACAACGTCAAGGACTACACCGCCAACGTCGTCGTCTTCGCCCACCTCGACTCGTTCAAGTGGACGTGAGCCGGGGCGCCCCGGCGGTTCGGGGCACCCCGGCGACACGACGCGCGTGACGGCCCCCGGCCTGCGCGTGACGGCCCTCAGCGGCCGACGAACAAACAGAACAGCGCGTGGACGGACGCCAAGCACGGGGACGGACACGCCACAGGCCTGAGGCCCGGCTTCGCGCCGGGCCTCAGGCCTTCCGCGGGGACCGTCCGCACGCCCCACGGCGACCGACCGCCTCAGCGGACGGGCACCGTGCCGTGGAAGGCGTGCAGATACGGGTTGACGGGCTGGATCTCACCGACCGTGATGCCGGCCTCCGTCATGCGCGCCACCAGGCTCTCGGTGGTGTGCTTGCGCCCGCCGACGTTGAGCAGCAACAGCAGGTCCATGGCCGTGGTGAACTTCATCGACGGACTGTCGTCGACGAGGTTCTCGACCACCACCACCCGGGCCCCGGGCCGCGCGGCAGCCACCACGTTGCGCAGCGTGCGGCGGGTGCTGTCGTCGTCCCACTCGAGGATGTTCTTGATGATGTAGAGGTCGGCGTCGACCGGGATCTCCTGCCGGGCGTCGCCGGGCACCAGCCGCACCCGGTCGGCCAGCGCGCCGCCCTCGCGCAGCCGGGGGTCGGCGCCGGCCACCACCTTGGGCAGGTCCAGCAGGGTGCCGCGCACGTCCGCGTGGCGCTCCAGCAGGCTGGCCAGCACATGGCCCTGGCCGCCGCCGATGTCCGCGACATGCCGCACCCCGGACAGGTCGAGCAGCGCCGCGACGTCCCGCGCCGACTGGGTGCTGGAGGTGGTCATGGCCCGGTCGAAGACGCGGGCCGAGTCCCCCGCGTCGTCGTGCAGGTAGCTGAAGAAGTCCTTGCCGTACAGCGTGTGGAAGACGTGGCCGCCGGAGCGCACCGCGTCGTCCAGCCGCGGCCATGCCTCCCAGGTCCACGGCTCCGTGCACCACAGGGCGATGTAGCGCAGGCTGTTGGGGGCGTCCTCGCGGAGCATCCGGGACATGTCGGTGTGGCAGAACCGGCCGTCCGCCGTCTCGGCGAAGATGCCGTGACAGGACAGGGCCCGCAGCAGCCGGCTGAGCGACTGCTGGTCGGTGTCGAGCCGCCGGGCCAGCTCGGCGGCGCCGACCGGTTCGTCGTCCATCTGGTCGGCGACTCCGAGCCGCGCCGCCGCGCGCACCGCCGCGGCGCGCGCCGCGCCGAAGACGATCTCGCGCAGCCGCATCGCGGACTGTGGCAGGGAGCCGGTGGGGTCCTGGCCGACGCCCTCCGTCGCCAGGGGCGGTGGGGACGGTGGCGGGCCGGTGGCGATCGTGGGGGTGGTGGTCGTCATGTCAGCACCGTCCGGCGGGGAGTGAGACTGCGCAGGTGTTGCGGGAGAAGGCGTTGCCCGGGCCCTTGTCCTGGTCGTGCAGGTCGGACGGGCGGTTGTCGAGCACGTCGTTGCGGTTGACGACGTTGTTGGCGTTGGGCGTGCCCACCTTGCTGCCGAACAGCACGATGCCGCCGGACATCGGGGAGTTACCCGAGTGGCTGACCACCCAGTTCTCGGTCACCACCGAGTCCTCCACGCCGGTGAGCAGGATGCCGGTTCCCTGGATGTGCTCCAGACGGGTGTTGGGCGGGCAGTAGCGGTTGTTCTTGTAGACGTCGTTGCGGCGCACCGTCAGCGCGCCCGCGCGGGGCTTGGACTCGTCGCCCACCAGGAAGATCCCGCCGCAGTTGTCGCTGACGTGGTTGGACTCTACGGAGAGCTGGCGCAGTCGTCGGACGGTGACGCCGATGCGGTTGCCGGTCAGCTGGTTGCCGCGGACGACGGTGCCCTTGGTGTCGATGGCGGCGCCCTCGGCGTTGCTCATGTTGGCCAGGAAGATGCCCGACTCGCCGTTGTCGCGGGCCTCGTTGTCCCGCAGCTCCGCGCGCGTCGACCGCTCCTGGCTGATGCCGTGGTGGCCGTTGTTGCGGGCCAGCACCCGACGGATGGTGGTCCGGTCGGTGTGGTTGGTGGCGATCCCGCTCTTGGCGAAGCCCTGGACGGTGAGCGAGCGGATCGTGACGTCGGTGACGGGCTTCTGGGCCGTTCCGGTGACGCAGATGCCGTTTCCGGCCTTGGCGCAGGCGGCCTCGGCCGTCTCGGCGGTCCCGTACGTCGGCGAGATGACGGTCTCCTCGCCCACCCCGCGGAGGGTCAGGTCGGAGACGGCGATGTCAATGCTCTCCCGGTAGGTGCCCGCCATGATCGTGATCGTGTCACCGGGCTTCGCGGCGTTCACGGCCGCTTGGATGGACTCTCCCGGATGAACGGTGTGCTGGGTGCCGGCCGGAGAGGCCCAGGCGGCTCCGGACTCCAGGACGAAGAGGACGGCGAAGGGTGCGAGGTACCGCACGTGTCGTATCTGCATGCCTGGAAACTATGGGCGTTTCTGGCGGTTCGCCACTTATGTTCCGCTGACCCCGCGGAGGCCGCCCGCTGACCCGCGGAGAACGCCTGCTGGCCGCGCGGAGGACGCCCTCCGCCCCACGGCGGAGCCCGGAACCCGCGCGTCACCCATACGCCGCACCCCTGACGGACGCGCCGTCAGCTCGACGGTCCTACGCCGCGCGCGTGACGTGCGCGGGGGCGGGGGTGGGGGCAGGGTGCGCGGGGTGGGCGGGCGCGCCGCCCGCCGTCCGACTCACTCCCCCGCGCCCCGCTCCGACCCGGACAGCTCCGCGAACACCGCCGCGAAGTCACGCAGGGCGTCGGCCACATGAGGGAGGCGCAGCGGATCGGGGGCGTCGAGGGCGCGCTGCCGCTGCTCGTCGGTGACGCCCAGGAGCGGGAGCACCGACAGCCGCGCGCGCAGCGCGGGCGGCGGGTCGCCGAACCGGTGACCGCCGGGCACCGGCCGGCCCAGCCGGCGACCGAGGTGGCGCTCCAGCTCCACCGAGTCCGTCACCCCGCGGGCCTCCAGCGCCTCACCCAGCTCGACGAAGTCGGCGTAGAGCCGGGTGCCGGCCCGTGGCGGGCGGCACAGCACGCCCGCGTCGGTGAGCGCACGGTACGCGGCTCCGGCGACCGCGCCGAAGGCACGGGCCGCGGCCGCCGTCCGGGCGCGCACCGCGGGCGGCTCCGCCAGGGCGAGCCCGGCCCCCGCGGCGACGGGCGCAGACAGCCGCGCCCCCAACGCGTCGAGGGTGGCCAGGGTTCCCGCACGTAGTTCGGCGCCGCGCGCGGTGGCGGGGAACCGGGCGAGGGCGACGGGCCAACCGGGCGGGGTGAGGGCGCCCGCCAGGTCGTTGAGCACGACCACCCGCTCGGGCAGCATCTCGGCCGGGCCGACCACCACCGTGTCGTGGGGATCGTGCACGGTGTCGCGCCAGGTCTCGTCGCTCACAATCAGCAGCCCCTCGCCCGCGGCCGCCTCGCACACCTCGTGCAGCAGCTCGGGCGGGGCGACCGTGCCCGTCGGGTCGTCGGCGACGGCCAGCACCAGCACCCGCGGCGCCCCGCCCTCCGCCCGCACCCGGCGCACCGTCTCCAGCAGCGCGAACGGATCGGGGACGCCGCCGCACTCGGCGGGGACGGCCGAGTGGTACGCGGGCCGGCCGGCCAGTCGCGCCAGCGGCTCGTACCAGCTCGCACACGGCCGCCCCAGCAGCACGTCGCCGCCCGCCGCCGCCAGCAGCGCCAGCAGCAGCGGCCGTCCGCCGGGGGCGGCCACGACATGTTCCGGGTCGGCGGCGATCCCCCGCCGCGCCCAGTAGCCGCTCGCGGCCTCGCGCAGCTCGGCGCCGCCGCCCAGCGGCTCGGGGGCGGTCGCGCCCGCGGCCGACGCGAACGCCGCCGCCAGGTCGGCGAGGACCGGCAGCCCCGCGTCGGTCCCGGGGCCGGAGGGGTCGGGCTCCACGGAGTCCGCGACCGCGACGTCCGGGGTCGCGGCGCCCGACGCCGGGGAGTCCGGCCGCCGGCTTGAGGGATCCGGATCCGAGGGGCCCGGGTCTGAGAGGTCCACGGGAGCTTTCCTCCGCCTGCCGTCACCGTCGCGGAGGTCCACCTTCGCAGATCGCGACGGCGCGACGGCGGGACGACACGAGCGGCGGACGGGAAGCGAGGGGCAAACGGGCGGCGGGAGGGGCGAAGGGGGGCGGAGGACGCGCGACGCGCGGGACAGGTGGCGGGGCGATGCCCTCGGCCCCCACGCTCAGCCGGCACCTCTGACCCCTAAACCGAATACTGAGACGCCACTCTCGACATTCGAGATGGCGGCGTACGGTGGAACTCATCGCCGGTCATCTCGCCCGGCGGGGAAGGGAGTTCGCCATGCCCAGGAGTACGGAGTCCCCCGCCAGGAGGGACACCGCCGTCTACACGCACGGCCACCACGCGTCGGTGCTGCGCTCGCACGCCTGGCGCACGGCCGCCAACTCCGCCGGCTATCTGCTCGGTGAGCTGCGCCCCGGGCTCTCGGTGCTGGACATCGGCTGCGGCCCCGGGACCATCTCCGCCGACCTGGCCGAGCGGGTCGCGCCGGGCGGCCGGGTCACCGCCGTGGACTCCGCCCCGGACGTCCTGGAGCAGGCCCGAGCCCACGCCGAGGGCCGCGGACTGCCCGCCGACGCCCTGCGCTTCGCCGTCGCCGACGTCCTCGCCCTGGACTTTCCGGACGACTCCTTCGACGTCGTCCACGCCCATCAGGTGCTCCAGCACGTCAGCGACCCGGTAGGGGCGCTGCGCGAGATGCGCCGGGTGTGTCGGCCGGGCGGGGTGGTGGCGGCGCGCGACGCCGACTACGCCGCCATGACCTGGTATCCGCGCCCTCCCGGCCTCGACACCTGGCAGGAGCTGTACGGACGGGTCGCGCGGGCCGCCGGCGGCGAGCCGGACGCCGGCCGGCGGCTGCTGTCCTGGGCCCTGGCCGCCGGCCTCACCGGCACCACCGCCTCCGCCTCGGTCTGGTGTTACGCCACCCCCGAGGAGCGGGCCTGGTGGAGCGGGCTCTGGGCGGAGCGCACCGTCGCCTCCTCGTACGCCGGGATGGCCGTCGACGGCGGCCACGCGACCACCGCCGTGCTGCGGTCGATCGCGGACGCCTGGCGGGAGTGGGGAGCGTGCCGGGACGGGTGGTTCACGGTCCTGCATGGGGAGATCCTCTGGAGGAAGCCGGACGCGCCCACCGGGTGACCTCGTCACCAACTAGGCTCCCCCGCATGGACATTCTGGGGACTTCACTGCGGGTGTGCGTCAACGACCTGGACGAGGCGGTCATCGTCTATGAACGGCTGACCGGCGCCGAGGCGCTCCGCTTCACCCGCGGCGGCGTCTCGGTCGCGGCGGTCGGCTGCTTCTTCCTGATGAGCGGGCCGGAGGCGGAGCTCTCCATCCTGCGGAAGATCACCGCGACGATCGCGGTGAAGGACGTGGACGAGGCGGTGGCGGACCTGCGGGCGGTGGGCGCGCAGATCGTCGCCGGTCCGCTGCCCACCCCCATCGGCCGCAACCTGGTGGCCCGTCACCCGGACGGCTCGGTCTTCGAGTACGTCGACCGGAAGGCGGTCGCCTAGGGTCCCACCGGGGACAGGGAGCCCGTCAGAGCGGGTTGAGGCGGCTCTTGAGCAGGCAGAACTCATTGCCCTCGGGGTCGGCGAGAACGTGCCAGGACTCCTCACCGGTCTGGCCGATGTCGGCCGGGCGCGCCCCGAGCTTCAGGAGGCGTTCGAGCTCGGCGTCCTGGTCGCGGTCGGTGGCGTTGACGTCGATGTGCAGCCGGGGCTTCCCCGGCTCCGGCTCGTCCCTGCGGCTGAGGAAGATGGTCGGCTGCGGGCCGCCGAACCCCTCGCGCGGCCCGATCTCGATGCTGCCGTCCTCTTCGCGGCCGAGCTCCACGAAGTCCAGGACCTCGCACCAGAACCGCGCCAACACCTCGGGGTCGCGGCAACCGAGCACGAGCTCACTGATACGACATGCCATGGACGAAACCTGCTTTCAGCGTGGGAACTCCGGGGCTGCCGCGCGCGGAGCCCTTGGACTCCCCGCGGGGAGGAACACGCTCGGACCGTACCGGGTGAGGCGAACGGGTGCGAACGGTTTTGGGGCCCTTGCCTTGCCCAGCCGGGGCCGCCGGGCGAGGACCGCAGGCCGCGCGGTGGGGCGGCCGACTCCGGATGCGCCGTAGGGCGTGTGCCCGGCCGGGCGGGCCGGCCACCGTGGGCCCTCCCGGGCCGGTCGGGCCGCACAGGCAGGCCGGCCCGGAGAGGACCCGCGCGGTCCCGGGCGGCGCCCGTGCCGGACCGGGCCAGGCGGCGGGCGACCCCGGGCGGGAGTGGAGGCGACCGCGCGCCGCTGCGGACAGGGCACACAGCGGGCCCGACGGCCCGGGCGAGGCGGCCACCGTTGGCCCTCCCGGGCCGCTCGGGCCATCCCGGGCCGGTCGGGCCGCACAGGCGGGCCGGCCCGGAGAGGACCCGCGCGGTCCCGGGCGGCACCCACGCCGGACCGGGCCAGGCGGGCGACCCCGGGCGGGAGTGGAGGCGACCGCGCGCCGCTGCGGACAGGGCACACAGCGGGCCCGGTGGCCCCGGCGAGGCGGCCACCGTTGGCCCTCCCGGGCCGCTCGGGCCGTCCCGGGCCGCTCGGGCCGCACAGGCGGGCCGGCCCGGAGAGGACCCGCGCGGTCCCGGGCGGCGCCCGTGCCAGACCGGACCAGGCAGGCGGGCGGCCGCGGGCGGGGGCGAACGCGACCGCGCGCCGCTGCGGACAGGGCACACAGCGGGCCGGATGGCCCCGGCGGGCGGCCATCGCGGGCGGCCCCGGGCGGGGCGGACGCGACCGCGCGCCGCTGCGGACAGGGCACCAGCGGGCCCGGTGGCCCCGGCGGGGCGGCTACCGGCGGCGGCCCGGCCGGAGCCCCGCGCGCCCGCACGCGGGCCCACCGCACTCCACACGACTCGTGCCGGTCCGGCACGTCCGCGATATGACGCCAGGTCAGCTGATCCGTGCGCCGACCGTCGGCGCGGCCTGCGCGGCGCCCTCGATCGGGTCCGCGGCGTCGACCGGCGGTCCCGGGCGCATTCGGTACTCGTAGCGCTCCGGCAGCGGGTGTTCGGCGCGCGCACGGGCGCGTACGCCCTCGGTGATCGAGCCGCCCTCGCCGGCGATCAGCCGCTCCGCGATCGCGAACCAGGTGTCACCGAGCGTCTCATCGCCCTCGCGCAGGTCGGCCACGTCGAAGCCGCGGTCGAACACGGCGCGCGCGGCCGCCGGCTCCCCCTGGGCCAGCAGCACCCGCGCCAGCAACCACCGGAAGCGGCCCCGCTCCCGGACGGCCGGCGGCAGTTCCTCCAGCACCGTGCGCGCCTCGTCCGGGCGGCCGGCGGCCAGCAGGGCGGTGACCGCCTCGCGGCCGAGCGCGGCCTCGGCCCCGGGGACGGGCGGCCGCCCGTCCCCGAGCACCGACCGCACCGCGCTCAGCAGCCGGTCAGCCGCCCGCTGGGGGTGCGCCGCGGCGGCGTCGGCGGCGGCCAGGCAGCGCAGCGCCCAGGGCGACGGCGCGTGCCGCAGCGACCGCTCCCAGCTGCGGGCCGCCTGCGCGCGGTCACCGGCGTGCCACTGGGCGACGCCCAGGTGGTACTCGACGGCGGCGTGGGAGGGCGCCGCCTCCAACAGCTCCCGCCAGGGCGGCGCCACCAGGGAGGCCCCGGGGGCCGCGGCCGGATCCCGCCACGGGGGCAGCGAACCGGTGTGCAACAGCGCGCGCCACGGCTCCTGTTCAGGGCCGAGGGTGTCGGCCCCGAACGGGGTGCCGGGCAGCTCGGCGTGGGAGCGTTCGCACTCCAGGGCGCCCCACCCGGAGCCGACCGCGAGCCGCTCCCCGGGCGTGGTGTCGGCGTACGGCCGCCAGGCGGCGTGGGCCGCCGCCACCTCGGCACGGGGCAGGGCCGCCGTGAGCTCCGCCTCGACCGCGTCCCGGGCGGCCCGCCAGTCGCCGCCCTGTACCGCGCCGGGGTCGGCGGCCAGCGGCCCGTACGCCTCCAGCCAGCTGAACTCCTCGCCGGGCTCCAGCGGCACGTGCTCCAGCTGGGTGCGGGCGAGCCCGGCCTGGATCTCGGCGTAGCCTCCGGTGCCCGGCTCGGTGAGCCAGCGCTGCCAGCGCCGTCCGCCGGGGCCCGTGCCCCACAGGAAGAGCTTGCGGCCGCGCAGCAGCTCGGTGGAGGTCTGCACCAGTCCGCGACCCTCGCCGTCGAGCGCGGCGATCCAGCGCCGGGCGTCCTCCGGCAGCTCGTAGAAGTAGTCGGCGGCGTGCTCGCCGCGCAGCGGGTAGCTGCGGTCGACGCCGTCCCACTCCGGTACGGGGACGCGGCGCAGCGCGCGGTCGTAGCCGAAGTGCCAGGCGTCGTCGGCGGGGGCGAGCACCCGGGTGTCGGGCCCCTCGGGCACGGCGATGTTGGACCACCAGTAGACGGGGGCCGTGTGGTGGTGCGGGTTGCGCACGCGCACGCCCACGTAGAGGAAGTCGGAGTCGTCGGGGAGCCACAGGTCGACCTGGAAGGGCAGGTCGCGCAGCCGCTCCCACTCCCACAGCCGCAGCATCTCCCCGCCGTCGGGGGCGGCCACGCGGGCCGCGTGCAGCGGGGCGCAGGAGAGGGTGGTGTGCCCGGTGGCGCCGATGTTCCACTCGATGCCGCCGGAGAACCAGGCGCCGTTGAGCGCGAAGTCGGCCGGCTGGAAGACGGGGTTGCGGTAGAGGAGTTCGCGGTCGGTGGGCTTGTGGCGTAGGGAGTGGATCCGGCCGCCGAGTCCGGGAAGCACGGTGGCGCGCAGCCTCTCGTTCTCGATCACGATCGCGTCGAACTCGGTCTCCGTGCGACGTCGTCCGTAGCCGTCCCGCAGCGGCACCGGCAGCAGCGAACGCAGTGGCTCGTAACCGATCTGTCGGGCCATCTCGGCGGGGAGCGCGGCGCGCTGCCGGGCGTCGAGCCGGTGCGCCTCGTCGAGCGGGTGCAGGGCGGGCAGCGGGTTGGCGGGCCCGAGCGGGGCGGCGGGCAGGGTCAGCACGGTACGTCGCACCATCGTGGCCACAGCGGCGTCACTCGCTTCCTCGCCGGGGCCGCCACGGCTGTGGCGGCCGTCAACGACCATGGAACACCGCCGTGGCGCCCCTGAACAGGGCGTCTCCGGGGGGAGTCGAGGGCCGCGCCGCCGGGAGGATCCGGCGGGCGGCGGGGCGTGGCCCAGGTGGGCGGCGGCGTGGCGCCCGGTGGGCGGCGGCGTGGCTCAGGCGGGCGACTGCGTGGCTGAGGCGGTCGGCGGCGTGGCTCAGGCAGGCTCGTCGAGCATCTCGCGGGTGATGGCCCAGCGCTGGTGGTCTCGCCACGCCCCGTCGATGAAGAGGTACTCCGGCGAGAAGCCCTCCAGTCGGAAGCCGTGCCGCTTCACCAGCCCGGTCGACGCCGCGTTGTCCGGTTGGATGTTGGCCTCCAGCCGGTGCAGCCCGAGCGGCCCGAAGGCGTGCCGCAGCACCAGTCCGAGCCCCTCGGCCATATAGCCCCGGCCGGCCGAGGGGACGAAGGCGCCGTAGCCCAGGTAGCCGCTCTGGAACCGCCCGCGCACGATGTTGTTGACGTTGACGAACCCGGTGACGGCTCCGGTCTCCTGGTCACAGACCAGGAACCCCTCGCGGTCGGGCTGTTCCAGCTGTCCGATGTAGCCGTCGAAGGCGTCGTCGGTCGTCGGCAGGAACAGCCATGGTCGGTGGAACTCGACGCTCTCACGGGCGAGTCGGGTGAACTCCTCCCGGTCGCCGCGCGCTATGGATCGGATGGCCGCACGGGTTCCTGCGGCGATGTACTCGGCATGCAGGGAGTCAGACATCGGACAATCTTAGGAAGTCGCGGCGCTCAGCTCCAGGTCGCGGGGGCGGTGCCCCAACGGAGGGAGGGGTGCGCCCAGCGCGTGGGGCCCCCGTCGAAGTCCACCGGGGAGAGCGCGTGGCGCAGTCGCCCCAACTCCCCGTCGGCTTCGGCGAGCCAGCGTCCGGCGCCGCCGGAACCCGGGGCCTCCGGGGTGCCGGGAGCCGGGGCCTCCGGGGTGACGCCGTGGCCAGAGGCGCCCCGGGGCTCGTCGGTGTCCCGCGCCGGGGGCCGGGGGCGGGGGTCGGCCGGGATGCCGTGCAGCAGCCAGCCGGCGGTCTGCGCGAGCGCGAGCCGGGCCAACCAGGTGCCCCCGGTGACGAGTTGCTCGGTGACGGCGCGCAGCACCGCGGCGGCCAGCAGATAGCCGGTGCCGTGGTCCAGGACCTGAGCGGGGAGCGCGCCGGGGCGATCCTCGGACGCGTCGGCGGCCGCCTCCCGCGTGGCGATGCCGGTCGCGGCCTGCACCAGGCTGTCGAAGCCACGTCGCCCGCCCCAGGGTCCGTAGCCACCCCAGGCGCTCAACTGCCCGATGACCAGGCCGGGGCGGCGCTCCGCGAGGGCGTCGGGGGCCAGCCCGTACCGGTCCAGGGCGCCGGGCCGGTAGCCGGTGACCACGACGTCCGCGGTCGCCAGCAGGTCCTCGAACGCGGCCCGGTCGGCGCGGCGGCCGAGGTCCAGCACGGTGGAGCGCTTACCGAAGCCGGTGTCGGCGTGGACGTCGGGGGCCTCCGGCAGCCGCGGCGCGTCCACCCGCAGCACGTCCGCGCCGAGCAGGGCGAGCGTGCGGGTCGCCACCGGCCCCGCGAGCACCCGGGTCAGATCGAGCACCCGCAGGCCGGCCGCGGGCAGCCGGGGCCGGGGCGCCCCGGCGGGCGGCCCCGTCCGAGGCGCCCCGGCGGGCGGCCGCGTCCGAGACGCTCCGGCGCGCCGGTCGCCCCGCTCCCCCAGCCGTGGGGCGGGCGCGTCCCCGATCCGCTCCAGGGTCAGCACCGGGTGCCGGGCCACCGCCGCCCCCTGTGGATGGGCCGCCCACTGCTCCGGCGACCGTACGGCGACGGCGAGCCCGCCCGCCGCGTACACCGTCCGCTCCACCTCGCGGGCGGCTCGCCCGGCCAGGTCGGCGGCGACCCGCTCGACGAGGGCCGCGCCGCCCGCTCCCCCGTGGTCGGTCACACCCAGCGCGGCGAGCAGTCGCGCCCGGTGGTGCGGGTAGTTGGCGTGCGTGCGCACCCAGCCGTCCGCGGTGCGCCAGTAGCGGGACAGCGGGGCGAAGACGGTCGGCGCGCGGCCCTCGATCAGCAGCAGTCGTTCGCTGGCGAACGCGGTCGCCACCGCCGCGTCGTCCACCCGTACGCCGGGCACCGCGGCGCCCGGGCCCGCGCGGCGGGCCGCCAGTTCGGCGGCGGCCAGCGCGCAGACCGCGACCGTGGACCTGGCCAGTTCCCGCGCCGGCAGCCTGGCCGGGAGCGTTCCGGCCGGGCCGCCGTAGTCGATCCGGTCCAGCAGCGCGGGGTCGCCGCCGAGCGCCGCCCAGGCCCGCGCCGTACCGTGCGTGGATCGCTTCACCATGCACGCAGTGTGCCAGCGCGGCCCGGCGGCCGCCGGGTGTCCGCGCCGTCGCCCCGAGATCAGGCAGGCACCCCCGGCGTCGGGGAGGCGACCGGTCCGTCACGGCGCCGCCGGCGGCCCGCGACCGACCTCAGTGGCGGCGGAAGAGCAGGGCGCCGCAGAGCGCACCGACCACGCCCATGCCCAGCAGCGCCAGCCACAACGGCATGGTCACCTCCCAGAACAGCAGCCGGATCCCCACCTGCTGCATGTTCTCGAAGATGAAGATCAGCGCGAGCACGAAGAGGATGAGGCCGGCGACACGGCCGGGTGTCGACACCAGCTCCCGCATGCCGCCCCGGAAGCCGCTGTGCTTGCCTCTGGCCGCGCTCATGGCTTGCCTTCGCTCGCGCTCATGCGTCCAGCATCATCGGCGGCCGGCCCGGCGCATCCCCACGCGGCGGGCTACTGGTCCGTTCGGGTGGCCTCCAGGACCGCCCAGGCCGCCGCGTACCCCGAGCGGACGTGGTCCACCGGGATGTCCGCGAGCGACCAGGAGCCGACCGGCACCGTCGCCACACCGGTGCTCACGTAGTCCGTCGCCGGGTCACGCGAGAGTCCGGTGCCCAGGCCCTTGAGGTACGCCTCCTTGCGGGTCCAGCAGCGGGCGAACGCGGCCGGCCGCTCGGCCGGCGGCAGCACGGCCAACTCGGTGCGCTCCCGGGGGTGCAGGCTCGGCGCGATCTGGTCCACGACCTCCACCGACTGCACCCGCTCCACGTCCACCCCGATCGGCGTGCCCGCGAAGGCGAAGAGCACCAGGTCGGCGGCGTGCGACATGTTGAAGTGCAGCGCGCCGCCGCGGACCGCCGGGCGGCCGTGCGGCTCGCCGCAGCCGGGGCAGGGCTCCCGGATGAACGGCACCTCCGAGGGCTCCAGGTCGAGGTAGGCACCCAGCAGCCGGCGCAGTCCGACGTGGGCCGCGGTGTACCGCTCCCGGTCCTCGTCCCGCAGGAACGCGGCGACCCGCTCGCGCTCCTGGGCGTCGAGGATCTTCTCGGCCACATAGCCCTCCAGCTCGGAGGTGTACTCCGAGACGCTGAGCAGCCAGGTCTGCGGACCGCCCTGCCAGCGGCCGACCAGGGCGGCCGGCGGCTCGTCGCGCCCCAGGACGCGCGGCGCCGTCATGCCCGCGCTCCGCCGTCTGGCAGTTGCGCGCGGTCCGCCGCACGCCCTGCCGCGGCGTCCGGCGCCACGGCGTTCCTTACTTCGGTCATCGGGCGGTCTCCCCCACTGAGTCGGCAACGACATGGCCGGCGACGACGTCGCCGTCGATCACGCTACCGGTGCCCCGCCGCCACACGGCGACGGGGCCGGTCCGATCGGCGGGTCGGCCACGGCCGGACCAACCGAACGGCGGCGCGGGGGCGTTCGGGCGGTGGCGCGATCCGGTCCCCTACGTGGTGAACTCCAGGACGGATATGTCGGTGCGGGTGACGCCGAAGGTCTGCGTGTACAGCGACAGTTCGGCCTCCAGGGCCCGGACCAGGGTGGCGGCACGGCGGAAGCCGTGGCCCTCGCCCTCGAAGGTCAGATACGCGTGCGGGACGCCCCGACCGGCTGTCTCGGCCAGGAAGCGCTCGCACTGGGCCGGCGGGCAGATCGGGTCCTCCAACCCCTGGAGCAGCAGGAACGGCGCGCTGACGCGCCCCGCGTGGGTCAGCGGGGCCCGTTCGCGATAGCGCTCGGGGACTTCCTCCTCGGGGCCGATGAGGGTGTGCAGATAGCGCGACTCGAAGTCGTGCGTGCCGCCGTCCGCCCAGCCGACGAGGTCGAGCACCGGGTAGCTCACCGTGCCGCAGGCGTACAGCTCGGTGGTGGCGAGGGAGGCGGCCGCCGTCCAACCGCCGGCGCTGCCGCCGCGGATCGCCAGCCGGGAGGGGTCGGCCGTGCCCTCCTCGGCGAGCGCCCGGGCGACGGCGGCACAGTCCTCGACGTCCACCTCGCCCCAGCGCTCCCGCAGCCGCTCCCGGTAGGCGCGGCCGTACCCCGTCGACCCGCCGTAGTTGACGTCGGCGACGCCGATGCCGCGCGAGGTGAAGTAGGCGATCTCCAGATCGAGGACGAGCGGGGACCGGGAGGTCGGTCCACCGTGCGCCCAGACGACGAACGGCGGAGGGCCGCCGTCGGGCGCGCCGTGGTCGGGGCTGTGCGGCGGGTAGATGTGGGCGTGCACCTCCCGGCCGTCGACGCCGGTGAACGTGCGGATCCGCGGCTCCGGGTAGTAGGCCGGGTCGACGGGGTCGACATGCGCGGCGCCGATCACCCGCGCCCGCCCGGTGCGGGTGTCCAGCTCCACCACCTCGTAGCCGCTGCGTGGACTCGCGGCGACGCCGAGGACGCGGGTGCCGGCCGCCGCCAGCGTGGCCCTGTACTCGGTCCACGGGCCGGGGGCGTCCACCAACTCGCCGGTCTCCGGGTCGAGGACGCCCAGAGCGGCCGGTCCCCGGCCGTGGATGACGGCGATCAGCCCGCTCTCCAGCGGCAGGAACCAGCGCAGGCCCAACGCCCACAGCGGCCCGCCGAAGTCCTCCTCCCGCGGGCACAGCGGGGTGCCGGACACGGCCCCGGAGCCGGTGCCGGGTCCGGCACCGGGGGCCGCATCGGGGTCGATCCGGCGCAGGTTCCACCAGCCGGAGACGTCCGAGACGTACAGCAGCATGCCGTCCGCGGCCCATTCGACCTGGGCCACCGCCTCGCCCGCGCCGCCCAGCAGCCGCCGCTCACCGGTGAAGGCGCCGTCGTCCGCGACCTCGGCGAGGATCACCTCCGTGCCGTCCCAGGGCATCCTCGGGTGGTCCCAGGCCAGCCAGGCCGCGCGCCGCCCGTCCGGGGAGAGCCGGGGCCCGGTGACGAACCGGTGGGCGCCGCCGGACAGTTCGCGCAGCGCGCCGCGGTCCTCGGCGGCGGAGCCGTCCAGCGGAACGGCGGCGATCACCCGTCGCACCTCGGTGGGGGCCGCGCCGGTGAACTCCTCCAGCACGCCCCACACCTCGCCCCGGTCGGCGTCGATCCGCAGATCGGCCCAGCGCAGCCCGCCGCCGACCGGGGAGACCGGGGTCAGCGGCCGGGGCGCGGCGGCACCGTCCGGCTCGTAGGCGTACAGCCGCTGGTCGTCGAAGTGGGCGAACACGATCAGTGGGCCGCCGGCCGGTCGCGCGAGGCCCGCCCACGGGGCGCCCCCGTACTCGATGACCCTGCTGCGCGCGTTCCACGGCGCGGGCAGGGCCGCCGCCTCGGTGCCGTCGGCCCGCAGCCGCACCAGGGTGCGCCGGCCGCCCTCCTCCGGGCGGGGCGCGGTCCACCAGACCTCGTCGCCGACCGTGCCCACGTACTCCGGTCGCCCGTCGAGCGACGCGGCCAGCGCGGCGTCGATCGGCGAGCCCCAGGCTCCGTACGGCGCCGTGGACACTGTTGTCTTCACCTGTGGTCACGCCTCCTGAAGGAAGTGGTCGAGTACGCGGACGCCGAAGTGCAGGGCCTCGACGGGCACGCGCTCGTCCACACCGTGGAAGAGCGCCTTGTAGTCGAAGCCTTCGGGGAGCCTGAGCGGCGAGAAGCCGTAGCCGACGACGCCGAGCCGGGAGAACTGCTTGGCGTCGGTGCCGCCCGTCAGGCAGTACGGCACCACGGAGCCCTCCGGGTCGAACCGCTCGACGGCCGCGCGCATCGCCGTGTACGTCGGCGCGCCGGGTCCCACCGGCGCCTCCAGCGCCACCTCACGGTGGTGGAACTCCCAGTCGACGTCGGGGCCGGTGAGCCGGTCCAGGGCGGTGCGGAACTCCTCGTCGCCGCCGGGCAGGACGCGGCCGTCGACATAGGCGGTGGCGCTCCCCGGAATGACATTGATCTTGTAGCCGGCCTCCAGCACCGTCGGGTTGGCGCTGTTGCGCACGGTCGGCCCCACCAGCGCGGCGGCCCGCCCCAGCTTGGTCAGCAGCTCGTCCACGTCGACGTCGGGGGCCTCCGGATCGACGGCGATGCCCTGGAGCGCGGCCAGTTCGGTCAGGCAGGCGCGGACGGTCGGGGTCAGCCGGACCGGCCAGCGGTACTCACCGATCCGCGCGACGGCGGCCGCCAGCCGGCTCACGGCGTTGGCCCGGTTGGTCAGGGAGCCGTGGCCGGCGGTGCCGCGCGCGGTGAGGCGCACCCAGGCGGTGCCGCGCTCACCGGCCCCGATGGGATAGATCCGCTGCCGCGGCCCGGCGTGGAAGGTGTAGGCACCGGACTCGCCGATGCCCTCGGTGCAGCCCTCGAAGAGCCCGGCGTGCTCGTCCACCAGGAAGGCGGCGCCGGCCGAGCCGTTGTCCTCCTCATCGGCGGTGAAGGCGAGGACGATGTCCCGGCGCGGCCGCACCCCGGCACGCGCCCAGGCCCGGACCACCGCGAGCACCATCGCGTCCGTGTTCTTCATGTCGACGGCGCCCCGGCCCCAGACGACGCCGTCGCGCACCTCGCCGGAGAAGGGGTGCACGGACCAGTCCGCTGGCTCGGCGGGCACCACGTCCAGATGGCCGTGGACCAGCAGCGCGGGCGCGCTCGGGTCTCGGCCCTCGATGCGCGCCACCACATTGGTGCGCCCCGGCACCCGCTCCAGCAGGGTGGGTGCGATATCGGCCTCGCCGAGCCGCTCGGCGACGTATTCGGCGGCGGGACGCTCCCGGCAGTCCCCGCCACCCCGGTTGGTGGTGTCGATCCGGATCAGCTCGGAGGTGAACCGCACCACTTCCTCCAGCGCCTGCGCGTCGATCGCCTCCGCGCGGCCGGTCTGCTCAGCCATACTCCTCCTCCGTTGCGGCCGAGGCGAGGGTGGTGACCGCCTTGAAGCAGCGGATGCCCTCGTACATGGTGGTTGACGTGTAGGAGACGCGTCGCTCTCCGCTGCGCTCCACGCCGGGCACCACGGTCACCGCGCCCGCCAGGTGCTCCGCGTCGAACTCGACCTCGATCGTGAAGGGGCCACCGCGCGCCGGCTCGTGGCGCACCGCGAGCGCCGCCGCCTCCTTCGCCGCGGCCCGGATGTCGGCCGCGGTGCGCGCCGGGGGGCGGCACACCGCCGCGTACCGTGACACGTAGTCCTTGACGACGACGTGCCGGGCCCGCGGAGCGTACGCCCGGGCGTCCTGACAGGTGCGGTCGTCGCCCGTCACCAGGACCACCGGCACCCCGTACTCGGCGACGACCAGCGAGTTGAGCAGGCCCTCGCTGGCGCGCACGCCGTCGACCCACACGCCGGTGATGGAATTGGCGAGGTAGGTGTGGGCGAGCACGCCCTCGGTGCCCGCGCCCGTGTGGTAGCCGACGAACGCGACGCCGTCGACATCGCCGTGCTGGACGCCCTCGACCATGCTCAGGGCCTTGTGTCGGCCGGTCAGCATCCGGGCCCGCTCGTCCAGCTCCTCCAGCAGCAGGTTGCGCATCCCCCAGTGCGCCTCGTTGACGACGACCTCGTCGGCGCCGCCGTCGAAGAAGCCGGCGACGGCCGCGTTCACATCCGAGGTGAACAGCCGGCGGCAGCGCTCCCACTGCGAGGCGCCGGGCAGCACATCGGCCGGCCATGTCACGCCGGTGACGCCCTCCATGTCCGCGCTGACAAGGATCATCATGCCTCGTCACGTTACGCGTTGCCGGACGGCCGAACCAGCCCTGTGGACAACCGTCGCCGGGGCCCGCCGCCGGGTCGGCACGAACGGCGCAACGCGGGCCCTACGCGCCTCGTCGACCCCGTCGGCCCCGTCCTCCCTGTCATCCCCGGCACTCCGTTCCGCCCCCGTCCGGTCGGTCTCCGCTCAGTCCTCGTATCCGAGCAGCAGGTCCCGCTCGGTGCGGCCGCCGCCCGCGATGTGCAGGACGGTGGCCACCGGCGGATAGCCGGCGGCGATCACGGTGTACTCGCCGGCCGACAGGTCGACGAAGCGGAAGGCGCCTTCCGTGCCGGTGGTGGCGGTGTCCACCACGTTCCCCGCGGCGTCGAGCAGGGTGACGCGCGCGTCCTCCACCGGGCGGCCGCCACCGGCCCGCACCACGCCGCGCAGCACCGCACCGCCGGCCAACTCGATGTCCTGCCGGGTCTCCCGTGCCGCCTGCACCGACACCGGCAGCGCCGCGGGGCGGAAGGCGGGGGCGCTGGAGGCCAGGGTGTACTCGCCGGCGATCAGCTCGGTGATGACATAGCCGCCCTCGCGGCCGCTGCGGGTGGAGGCCACCACCTCGCCGCGTACGTCGGTGAGGGTGACGATGGCGTCCCGCACCGGCGTGCCGTCGGCCGTCTGCACCGTGCCGGCGAGCCGGCCCGCGCCCCCGAGCACGACGTCGAGGTCGACCGGGCGGTCGGCGACGGTGACGGTGACCGCCTGCGGCTGGTGGCCGCCGGCCGAGGCGATCAACACATAGGAGCCGGTGCCGGGGGTGCTGAGCGCGTACCGCCCGTCCTCTCCGGTGGCGCCGCGCCCGATCTGCCGACCGCCCACGTCGATGAGGGTCAGGGCGGCGCGCGGCACGGAGGTGCCGTCGCTGTGCTGGACGGTGCCGCAGACCGGCACGCCGGCGGAGATCGGTGCGGTGTGCGGGGTGGGCGGGGCGACGGAGGTCTGGAAGCCCTCCATGCCCGGCTCCATGCCGTCCAGGCGCGCCGTCGGCACGGCGTGGTCGGGCGCGGAGGCGTGTTCGGCGGTGGACACCAATGGTTTCTCCTTGAGGAGGAGGGCGAGCAGGAAGCTCAGGACGAGCACCGGCACGAGGTAGAGGAAGATCCGCGGCATGGCGTCGGCGTATGCCGCGATGTACCCGTCACGCAGCACGGCGGGCATCTCGTGCACCATCTGCGGGGTGATCGATTCCGGGTCGGGCAGGGAGCCGCCGGCCGGTAGCTCCTCCGCCAGGCTGTCGGCGAGGCGGTCGGCGAACAGGGTGCCGAAGACGGCGGCGCCCACACTGCCGCCGATCTGCCGGAAGTAGTTGTGGGCGCTGGTGGCCGCGCCGAGGTCGGCGGGGGGCACGGAGTTCTGCACGGCGAGGATCAGCACCGCCATGACCAGTCCGACGCCGACCCCGAGGACCCCCATCCAGACGCTGTACTCCAGTCGCGAGGTGTCCTCGTGCACCAGGGACAGCAGCCACATGCCCACGGCGGAGATCGCGCAGCCCAGCAGCGGGTGCATCCGGTAGCGGCCGGTGCGACTGATGAGCTGTCCGGAGACGACGGAGGACACCACGACGCCGGCCATCATGGGCAGCATGAGCAGCCCGGATTCGGTGGCGCTGGCGCCGTCGACCATCTGGAGGAACGTCGGCAGGTAGGAGGCCGCGCCGAAGAGCGCGACGCCCACCAACGCGCCCACCAGGCCGGTGACGTTGAAGACGGAGTCGCGGAACAGCCGCAGCGGGATGATCGGTTCGGCGACGTGGTACTCGACGACCACGAAGAGGATCGCGGTCCCCAGCGCGCCGGCCGCGAGCCCCAGGATGACCCGGGAGCGCCACTCGTACTCGGTCCCGCCCCAACTGGTCAGCAGCACCACGAAGGTGGAGGACGCGGCCAGCAGCACCGCGCCGAGCAGGTCGAACCGGCCGCGTTCACCCGGGGGCTTGGGCAGCCGGAGCACCAGCGCCACGACGAGGAGGGTGACCAGCCCGAAGGGCACGTTGATGTAGAAGCACCAGCGCCAGGAGGCGTGGTCGGTGAAGAAGCCGCCGAGCAGTGGGCCGGCGACGGAGGCGAGCCCGAAGGTGGCGCCGATGGCGCCCATGTAGCGGCCGCGTTCGCGCGGGGAGACGATGTCCGCCATGATCGCCTGCACGCCGATCATGAGCCCTCCGCCGCCCACGCCCTGGATCGCCCGGAAGACGATCAGTTCGTTCATGGTGCGCGACCAGCCGGCCAGCGCCGAGCCGGCGACGAAGACGACGATCGCGAAGACGAAGACGCCCTTGCGGCCCATGACATCGCCGAGCTTGCCGTAGACCGGCAGCACCACGGTGGAGGCCAGCAGGTAGGAGGTCACGGCCCAGGACATGTCGTCCAGGCCGTGCAGCTCCCCGACGATCTTGGGGAGCGCGGTGGCCACGATGGTCTGGTCGAGCGCCGACAGCAGCAGCGTCAGCATCAGCCCGAAGAAGACCATCCGTACCCGGGCCCGACTGAGCGGGACCGGGGCGGCGTCCGGGTCGGCCGGTTGCCCGCCGTCGACCGCGGCGGACTCCGGCGGCCACCCGCCCTGGGGGTCCCCGCGCCCGGCTCCGTTCCAGGAGCCGCCCTCGGCCACGGCTCCGTATCCGTCCTCCGCGGCCTCGCCGGGCACGGCCGGAGCGCCGTCGCCCTTCACCAGGCTGGTTCCGACCACGGTGGTCCCGCCCACGTGCCTCTCCCCTCGTCGCGCCTGCGCCGCCGCCATTTCTCGCATTACGCGACATCAGGGAGCAAGCGCGACGATTTGCCGGAGAGGGGCGCACAAGCGGCTTTAGCGCCGGTCGGAGTGGCTACGGCGCACGACCGCACCCGGCGGGAAAACCACCCGAAACGGTGAGACTGACGCCGCACCGATCGGGTGGCCGACGCCTACTTCTCCAGCTCGGCGGCGAGGTTGGCGAGCACCGCGTCGTAGATCCGGGCCAGCCCCTTGGGGGCGAAGGTCCGCTCGAAGAAGCCGCCGATGCCGCCGGCGCCGGTCCAGGTGCTGGTGACCACCACCCGCGAGGCACCCTCACCCGCCGGGGTGACGGTCCATGTGGTGACCATGCTGGAGTTGCGGTCCTTCTCCACCAGCTGGCCGTCGGTCGGCTCGGTCACCTCCAGCAGACAGTCCCGCACCCGCTTGCTGGTGGCCTGGAGCTTCCAGTGCACCAGCGTGCCCTCGCCGTCGCCGCCCTCCCGCACCTCGTACTCGCTGAAGTGCTCGGACAGCACCTTGGCGCGGGTCCCGCTGTAATCGGCGAGCGCGTCGAACACGTCCTCGGCCCTGCCCTGGACGATCCGCTCCGTGGTGGCCTCGACCTGCCCCATCCTCTTCCTCCCGCACGTTCGGTTGCACTGCCCGGCAAGCCAACCACCTGCGGCGCAGCCACCCAAATCGAGGGTTGACGCGCATTTCTTCGAGCGTATGTTCTATTCTCGAACAAGCGAGAACCCGGAGGTGCACACCATGCGCTGGGACAACCTGAACCCCGACCGAGCCGCCCCCGCCCTCTTCGGCACCGACGCGGTGGTCACCCGTACCTTCGACACCCCCGAGTTCCGCGGCATCACCTTCCACGAGGTGCGGGCGCGCTCGATCGTCAACCGGGTGCCGGGTGCCTCCCGCATGCCGTTCGAGTGGACGGTGAACCCGTACCGCGGCTGCGCGCACGCCTGTGTCTACTGCTTCGCGCGCAAGACCCACAGCTATCTCGACCTCGACACCGGCCTCGGCTTCGACTCGCAGATCGTGGTGAAGGTCAACGCTCCCGAGCTGCTCCGCCGCGAGCTGGCCTCGTCCCGCTGGCAGGGTGAGCACATCGCCATGGGCACCAACGTCGACTGCTACCAGCGCGCGGAAGGGCGGTATCGACTGATGCCCGGCATCCTGGGCGCGCTGCGCGACCGCGCGAACCCCTTCTCGATCCTCACCAAGGGCACGCTGATCCTCCGCGACCTGGAGCTGCTGCGGCAGTCCGCGCGGGTGACCGACATCGGCGTCTCGGTCTCCGTGGGCTTCGTCGACCGCGAGCTGTGGCGCACCGTGGAGCCGGGCACCCCCTCCCCCGAGCGGCGCCTGGACGTCGTGCGGACCCTGACCGAGCACGGCATCCCGTGCGGGGTGCTGATGGCGCCGGTCATCCCGTTCCTCGGCGACACGCCCGAGCAGCTACGGGAGACCGTGCGGGCGATCGCCGCCGCCGGGGCGGGCTCGGTGACCCCGCTCGTGCTCCATCTGCGACCCGGCGCCCGCGAGTGGTTCATGGCCTGGCTGGCCCGCCACCATCCGCACCTGGTGCGGCGGTACGAGGCCATGTACGCGGGCGGGGCGTACGCGCCGACGTGGTACCAGCGACGCGTCACCCGCCAGGTGCACGAGCTCGCCGCCGAGTACGGCATCGGGCCCGCCCGCGCCGGCGCCGCCCGCAACATCACCCGTCCGGAGGCGGATCAGGACCCCGAGGTGGCGCACGACTCCGTGGCGACCCACGGGCCCGCCTCGGCGTCCGGGTCACGGGCCACCCAGCTGAGCCTGCTGTGAGGCGGCCGGAATTCGCTGTCGCGGCGCCCCCATGAGCCACGATCATGACGTTCCGTCATGACCAGGAGCGGGCCCCGAGGATCCGGGGGACGCCCCCGAGCACGCAAGGGAGTCCGCATGCCGCACCTCAGCCACCTCGCCGCCCCGGAGGGCGTCGCGCCGGGCAACGGCTACAGCCACGTCGTGTGGGGCAGCGGCCGCCTCATCGCCGTCTCCGGACAGGTCGCGCTGGACGAGCACGGCGAGCTGGTGGGCCCCGACGACCCCGCGGCCCAGGCCCGCCAGGTCTTCGAGAACCTCCGCCGTTGTCTGGCCGGAGCGGGCGCGACCTTCGCGGACGTGGCGAAGCTGACGTACTTCGTCACGGACGTGGCCCACCTGCCCGCGATACGGGAGGCCCGGGACGCCTTCGTCGACACCGCGCGGCCACCGGCCAGCTCCGCGGTCCAGGTCGCCGCGCTGTTCCGGCCGGACCTGCTGCTGGAGGTCGAGGCGCTCGCCGTCGTGGGCTCCTCGGAGCCCCCGCGCCGATAGCCGGTCATCCGATGCGCGTACGCGAGATGGTGGAGGACGACGTCACCGCGGTGGCCGGGCTACGCGTGCGCGGCTGGCAGGCGGCGTACTCCGGTCTGATGCCCCAGGCGTATCTGGACGGGCTGAGCGTGGCGGAGGACGCCGAGCGGCAGCGGGAGTACTTCTCCCGGGGCCTGGGCGTCATGGTGAACCTGATCGCCGAGTCGGCGCGGGGAGAGCCGGTGGGCTGGGCCTGCCTCGGCCCCTCCCGCGACCCGGATGTGCCCGCCGGCGACGCCGAGCTCTACGCCCTCTACGTCCGCCCCGAGCTGATCGGCACCGGTGTCGGGCGCGCCCTGCTGACCGAGTCGCTGGCCCGGGCCCGCGAGCGCGGTTTCCCCCGGATGCTGCTGTGGGTGCTGAGGGAGAACGCCCGCGCACGACGGTTCTACGAGCGGGCGGGGTTCGCGCCGGACGGCCGGGAGCAGTCGGACGAGGTGGCGGGCGTCGACGTGCCGGAGGTGCGGTACGCCCTGCGGCTCTCGCCTCCACCGGACGGCTCCCGGGCTGGGCGCGGCTGATCCGCCGTACGTCGGCGCCTGGGGCGGGCTACCGGCCGGGGCGCGCTGTCGCGCGGACCGGCCGCGTTGGGCGGCATTCGGCTCGGCCGGGTGCGGCTTTCGTCTCGCGCCTTCGGCGCAAAGCGGCAGCGGTGGGCGGGGAGGGGAGGCCAAGGCGCCGTCGCCGTCCGCGGGCCGCTGGGCGCTGGCCGCTGGGCGCTGGCCGCTGCTCGACGGCTGGTGGCCGGGACGGAACGGCAGTCTCCCGTTGGCGTCGAATCCAGACACCCCTCTCAGGGCGCGGCTGATCCGCCGTACGTCGGCGCCCGGGACGGCCTACCGGCCGGGGCGCGCTGTCGCGCGGATCGGCCGCGTTGGGCGGCATTCGTCTCAGCCGGGCGCGGCTTTCGTCTCGCGCCTTCGGCGCAAAGCGTCAGCAACGGGCGGGGAGGGGAGGCCAGGGCGCCGTCGCCGTCTGCGGGCCGCTGGCCGCTACTCGATCGCTAATGGCCAGGGCGGAACGGCAGTCTCCCGTTCCCGCCGAATCCAGACACCCCTCTCAGGATTGCTTGCCCCCGAGCAAGTACCCCGTCAAACGATTCTGAGAAGGTACTTTCGTCTCTCACGTACACCGGACCGCAGACGGCGGCCGTGGGCTTCGGTCACGGTTACCGACCACAGACGCTCGACCGTCGGCGTCGGTTGCCGTCACCGGCCACCGGGCGGCAGACGGCGATGGCGCCGGGCCTCTCCCCTCCTCGCCCGCTGCCGCCGTTCTGCGCCGAAGGCGCGAGACGAGAGCCGCACCCGGGCGGGCCGAATGCCGCCCAGCGGCGCGTAGCCGCCCACCACACCGGACCAAGCCGCACACCGCCCAGCGCGGGAGAGCGCGCCCGGGCCGGGGCAGGACCGGCAGCGCGGCCGTGACCGGCCCGCGGCCGGCACCCCGCACCGCCGCCCGCGACCCGTGCCCGAGTCGGGACCGCCCGCTCGCGTCGCTCAGCTGCGTGGCGCCGTCTCCGCGCGGGCGATCGCCGCGGCGGCGGCCGCGGTCAGCTGCGGGTAGGCGCTGGCCTTGGTCAGCACCGGTATCGCGCGTGGGTCGCCGAGGGCGCCGAGCCCCTCCACGCACGCGCGGGCTATCGACCAGTGGTGCTCCCGCGCGGCCAGTAGCCGCTCCAGCGTCTCGGCGAGCGCCGGCACGGACTCGGGGGCGCGCAGCTCCACCAGCAGCCGGATGGGGTGCAACGCGTAGTGAACGCGGACCGGGTTGGTGGCCAGCGCCGCGGCCGCGCGGGCGGTGCGCGGGTCGCCGAGCCGGGCCAGCGCCCGCGCGGCGGTGGCGCAGCGCACCGGGTCGCGGTAGTTGAGCATGAGGATGAGCGTTTCGAAGGCGCGTCGGTCGCCGATGGTGCCGAGCGCGTACGCGGCGGTCTCGCGCGCCCACAGGGGCTGTTCCGGGGCGACCAGGACACGGGCGAGCTCCTCGCGTGCGGCGGGCGTGCGCTCGCGGACGAGCGCCAGCAGCGCGCGGTACGCGGCCACCTCCGCCGGGGACGTGAGTGAAGCCCGCACCCGGTCGACCAGCGCTCGGAAGTCGTCTTCCATGACCCGATTCCCTCCCCACTGCCCGCGTGTACGCGTGGTCCACGCCACAGCGCGAGCGTCGTAACCACCTCTGGCGTAACGGTTACCCGCGAGTTAAGCTGCCGGCCACGAGCAGCACTCAAGCTCGGGCGGCCTGGTGACGCAGCCGCCAAGAGTGACGTCGGTTCGGCACTCGAGTATCTGTACGGCACGGCCCCGGGACAGGGCCTGCCGCAGCGTTCTTCGCGGGTTTCACCGAGTTCTTACGACTTTCTACGAGCAGTGGTGCCCGTCCAGGAGCGCGTAACTCCCCTTCCGCCGCGGCCCGGAGCGTTTTCCAGGTTACGGCGGATCCGGATCCCTCAGTCGTCACCTCTCCCCGAGACCGGGGAACACCCTCAGGAGACCCTCGATGGGCCGAACGTCCACACCTGAACCCTCCCCCGCGCCGTCCCTCAGCCTGCGCACCGTGGCCGTGATCGGCCTCGGCACCATGGGCACCGGCATCGCCGAGGTGCTGACCCGCGCCGGTCGCGAGGTCATCGGCATCGACATCAGCGAGGCCGCCGCCCGTACCGCCGTCGCCGCCCTGGAGTCCGCCACCGCCCGCGCGGTGCGCCGCGAGAAGCTCACCGAGGAGGAGCGGACCGCGGTCCTCGGCCGGTTCCGCACCTCCACCGAGCTGGCCGACGCCGCCGGCGCCGACCTCGTCATCGAGGTGGTGCCGGAGCACTACGAGACCAAGCACGAGGTCTTCACCGCGCTGGACGCCGTCGTGCGCCCGGAGACGATCCTGGCCACCGGCACCAACGCGTTGTCGGTGACCCGGCTGGCCGCGGACTCCGCCCGCCCCGAGCGCGTCCTGGGCCTGCACTTCTTCAACCCCGCCCCCGCCATGAAGCTGGTCGAGGTGGTGTCCTCCGTGCTGACCGCCCCGGCGGCGGTGGCGGCGGTCACCGACCTCGCCCGCGACCTGGGCAAGGAGCCGGTGGCCGTGGGCGACCGGCCGGGCTTCGTCGCCGACGGGCTGCTGTTCGGCTATCTGAACCAGGCCGCCGCGATGTACGAGGCGAAGTACGCCACGCGCGAGGACATCGACGCCGCCATGAAGCTGGGCTGCGGGCTGCCGATGGGCCCGCTGGCGCTGCTCGACCTGATCGGCATCGACACCGCGCGCACCGTCCTGGAGGCCATGTACGCCGCATCCCGCGACCGGCTGCACGCTCCCGCCCCGATCCTCGGCCAGCTCAGCGAGGCCGGGCTGAACGGCCGCAAGTCGGGCCGCGGCTTCTACAGCTACGCGGCGCCGGGCAGCGGGGAGGTGGTGCCGGACGACCTGACTCCGGGCGACGCGCACGAGACGGCGGCCGGTCGCACCGTGCGTCGGGTCGGCGTGGCCGGCTCGGGCACCATGGCCAGCGGCATCGCCGAGGTCTTCGCCAAGGCGGGGTACGAGGTGGTGCTGGCCGCCCGCGGCCTGGACAAGGCGGAGAAGGCGAAGGGCCGGATCGACCGCTCGCTGCGACGCTCGGTGGAGAAGGGCCGGCTGACCGAGGAGGCCGCACGGGAGGCGCTGGAGCGCGTCACCCCGGCCGGCGCGCTGGACGCCTTCGCCGAGGTGGACCTGGCGGTGGAGGCGGTCGCCGAGGACCTGGCCGTCAAGCAGCAGCTCTTCGCCACCCTGGACAAGGTGTGCAAGCCGGGCGCGGTGCTGGCCACCACCACCTCCTCGCTGCCCGTCATCGCCTGCGCCCGCGCCACCTCGCGGCCGCGGGACGTGATCGGGATGCACTTCTTCAACCCGGCGCCGGCGATGAAGCTGGTCGAGGTGGTCCGCACCGTGCTGACCTCGGAGGAGGCGCACGCGACCGTCCGCGCCGTCTGCCGGCAGGTGCGCAAGCACCCGGTGGACTGCGGCGACCGGGCCGGCTTCATCGTCAACGCGCTGCTGTTCCCCTACCTGAACAACGCCGTGAAGATGGTGCAGGAGCACTACGCCTCGCCGGATGACATCGACGCGGCGATGAAGCTCGGCGGCGGCTATCCGATGGGCCCCTTCGAGCTGCTCGACGTCGTCGGCCTGGACGTGTCGCTGGCGATCGAGAAGGTGCTGCACCGCGCGTTCCGCGATCCGGGCCTGGCGCCCGCGCCGCTGCTGGAGCACCTGGTGGCGGCGGGCTGCCTGGGGCGCAAGACCGGGCGCGGCTTCCGCGAGTATGCGAGGGCCTGAGTACGTCCCCGGCTGGGGCGGGCTGCTGGAGCCCGGCGGCGGTCCGCCCCCGCGCACGCACTCCGCAGCGTGTTACGTTCCCCACATGTCCCAGCCCGTGAAGTCCGCTCGTCCGAACCGTACGACCGCCGCCGACGGCGGCGACAGCGCCGGCTCGCGCCGTGCGGCCGCGCAGCGCCTGACCATGCGCCGCAAACTGGCCGCCGCTGCCATGGAGTTGTTCGCGACGAAGGGCTACGAGGCCACGACGGTCGACGAGATCGCCGCCGCGGCCGGGGTCGCCCGCCGCACGTTCTTCCGGCACTTCCGCTCCAAGGAAGAGGCGATCTTCCCCGACCACGACGACACGCTGGTGCGCGCGGAGGCGGTCCTGGAGGCCGCCCCGCCGCACGAGCACCCGCTGGACACGGTCTGCCGGGGCATCAAGGAGGTCATGAAGATGTACGCGGCCTCCCCGGCCGCGTCGGTGGAGCGCTACCGGCTGACCCGCGAGGTTCCGGCCCTGCGGGAGGCCGAGATCGCCTCGGTGGCCCGCTACGAGCGGCTGTTCACCCGCTATCTGCTGGGTCATTTCGACGAGGGCGCGCACCACGTCGGGGACGACGACCCACTGCTGGCCGAGGTCGCCGCGTCCGCGGTGGTGACCGCGCACAACCACGTGCTGCGACGCTGGCTGCGGGCGGGCGGCCAGGGCGACGTGGAGACGCAGCTGGACCACGCGTTCGCCATCGTCCGGGAGACCTTCGGCACCGGCATCGTGGCGGGCCGGTCGCTGTCCGGCCGCGGGCCGGCCGCCGCCGCGACGGTGGAAGCCGCGGACGAGGTGGTGGTGATGGTGGCGCGCACCGACGCCCCGCTGAACGAGGTCATGCGCACCATCGAGCAGGCCCTGAAGAAGCGCGCCTGACGGCCCCGCGGCCGCCGCTCCCCGCGCCTTTCCGCACGTTCGCGCCCCTTCCCGCGCGCTTCCGCCCCGGCACCGACCACAACCCTTCGCACACCATCACACACCCTCCGCGACGGCCGCCCCTCCTAGGGGCGGCCGTCTTGCTCATGCGTGCAGCCGGAATGACAATTGAGAGAAATTGTTGGCACCCAGTGTCTTGCCCAGTGGCACGCGGTGCCATAACTTGAGAGAGTCCGGGCGGCCGGCGCGTTGAGAAAGCGCGTCGCGCGTCGGCTGTCCCCGCAAGCACCTTGCGCGCCCGGACGCCTGCGTCACAGGCACCCCCCGGCACCGTCCGGGACCCCAGCGCCACCCGCGCACCGCCGAGCACCACCTCCGCCGAACCGACGGCACCACCGGCTCCACCCACAGCCCGTCAGATCGACCCCAGCGTTCCCTCAAGCGTTCTCAGACGCTTCGCCGGAGGCCACCATGAACGAGATCCTGGACGCGATCCTCGCGCCCGACAGCACGCCAGCGGACCTGGCGGCGATCCCCCTGCCGGAGTCCTACCGCGCGGTCACCGTGCACAAGGACGAGACCGAGATGTTCGACGGCCTCAGCACCCGGGAGAAGGATCCGCGCAAGTCCCTTCACCTGGACCAGGTCCCGGTGCCCGAACTCGGCCCCGGCGAGGCCCTCGTCGCCGTGATGGCCAGCTCGGTCAACTACAACTCCGTCTGGACCTCGATCTTCGAGCCGCTGTCCACCTTCGGCTTCCTGGAGCGGTACGGCCGGCTCTCCCCGCTGACCAAGCGGCATGACCTCCCGTACCACGTCATCGGCTCCGACCTGGCGGGCGTGGTGCTGCGCACCGGCCCGGGCGTCAACGCCTGGAAGCCGGGCGACGCCGTCGTGGCGCACTGCCTGTCGGTGGAGCTGGAGAGCGCCGACGGCCACAACGACACCATGCTCGACCCCGAACAGCGGATCTGGGGCTTCGAGACCAACTTCGGCGGCCTCGCCGAGATCGCGCTGGTCAAGTCCAACCAGCTGATGCCCAAGCCCAAGCACCTGAGCTGGGAGGAGGCGGCCGCTCCGGGCCTGGTCAACTCCACGGCCTACCGGCAGCTGGTCTCCCGCAACGGCGCCGGGATGAAGCAGGGCGACAACGTGCTCATCTGGGGCGCCAGCGGCGGACTCGGCTCCTACGCCACCCAGTTCGCGCTCGCCGGCGGCGCCAACCCGATCTGCGTGGTCTCCAGCGAGCAGAAGGCGGCGATCTGCCGGGCCATGGGGGCCGAGGCGATCATCGACCGCAGCGCCGAGGGGTACAGGTTCTGGAAGGACGAGCACACCCAGGACCCCAAGGAGTGGAAGCGCTTCGGCAAGCGCATCCGCGAGCTGACCGACGGCGAGGACGTGGACATCGTCTTCGAGCACCCCGGCCGGGAGACCTTCGGCGCCTCGGTCTACGTCACCCGCAAGGGCGGCACCATCGTCACCTGCGCCTCCACCTCCGGCTACAACCACGAGTACGACAACCGCTACCTGTGGATGTCGCTCAAGCGCATCGTCGGCTCGCACTTCGCCAACTACCGCGAGGCGTGGGAGGCCAACCGGCTGATCGCCAAGGGCAAGATCCACCCCACCCTCTCCAAGACGTACTCCCTGGAGGACACCGGCCAGGCCGCCTACGACGTCCACCGCAACCTGCACCAGGGGAAGGTCGGCGTGCTGTGCCTGGCCCCCGAGGAGGGCATGGGCGTGACCGACCAGGAACTGCGCGACCAGCACATCGACGCCATCAACCGCTTCCGGAATGTGTGAGACGCACGCATGACAGAACGCCGTAAAGACCGTCCGTGGCTGATGCGGACCTACGCCGGGCACTCCACCGCCGAGGCGTCCAACGAGCTGTACCGGCGCAACCTCGCCAAGGGCCAGACCGGTCTGTCGGTCGCGTTCGACCTGCCGACGCAGACCGGCTACGACCCCGACCACATCCTCGCCCGCGGCGAGGTGGGCCGGGTCGGGGTGCCGGTCTCCCACCTCGGTGACATGCGACGGCTGTTCCAGGACATCCCGCTGGAGCAGATGAACACCTCGATGACGATCAACGCCACCGCCATGTGGCTGCTGGCGCTCTATCAGGTGGTCGCCGAGGAGCAGGGCGCCGACATCGGCAAGCTGCAGGGCACCACCCAGAACGACATCGTCAAGGAGTACCTGTCGCGGGGCACGCATGTCTTCCCGCCGGGGCCCTCGCTGCGGCTGACCACCGACATGATCACCCACACGGTGAACCACATCCCGAAGTGGAACCCGATCAACATCTGCAGCTACCACCTGCAGGAGGCGGGGGCCACCCCGGTACAGGAGATCGCCTACGCGATGTCCACGGCGATCGCCGTGCTGGACGCGGTCTTCGCCTCCGGGCAGATCCCCGAGGAGCGAAAGGGCGATGTCGTCGGTCGCATCTCGTTCTTCGTCAACGCCGGGGTCCGGTTCATCGAGGAGATGTGCAAGATGCGCGCCTTCGGCCGCATCTGGGACCAGATCACCCGGGAGCGGTACGGGATCGACAACCCCAAGCAGCGTCGCTTCCGCTACGGCGTCCAGGTCAACTCGCTCGGCCTGACCGAGGCCCAGCCGGAGAACAACGTCCAGCGGATCGTCCTGGAGATGCTGGCCGTCACCCTCTCCAAGGACGCCCGGGCGCGCGCCGTGCAGCTCCCCGCCTGGAACGAGGCGCTGGGCCTCCCCCGGCCCTGGGACCAGCAGTGGTCGCTGCGCATCCAGCAGGTCCTGGCGCACGAGAGCGACCTGCTGGAGTACGAGGACATCTTCGCGGGCTCGCATGTGATCGAGGCCAAGGTGGAGGCGCTGGTCGCCGAGTGCCTGGCCGAGATCGACCGGATCCAGGAGATGGGCGGCGCGATGGCGGCCGTGGAGTCCGGCTACCTCAAGGCCCAGCTGGTCTCCTCGCACGCCGAGCGGCGAGCCCGGATCGAGGCCGGCGAGGAGAAGATCGTCGGCGTCAACTGCTTCGAGTCGACGGAGCCCAACCCGCTCACCGCCGACCTGGACACCGCCATCATGACGGTCGACCCGGCGAACGAGGCCCGGGTCGTCGCCTCCCTGCACACCTGGCGCGACAACCGCGACGAGGTCCGCGCGCAGGAGTCGCTGTCCGCCCTCAAGGCGGCCGCGGCCGGCGACGCCAACCTCTTCGCCGCCACCCTGGAGTGCGCCCGCGCGGGCGTGACGACGGGCGAGTGGTCCTGGGCGCTGCGGGACGTCTTCGGCGAGTTCCGGGCCCCCACGGGGGTCAGCAGCGCCCCGGTGGCGGTCGCCGCCGAGGCGGGCAGTCTGCTGGCCGAGGTCCGCGACAAGGTGGCCAAGACCGCCGCCGAGCTCGGCAGCGGCAAGCTGCGGCTGCTGGTCGGCAAGCCCGGCCTGGACGGGCACAGCAACGGCGCCGAGCAGATCGCCGTACGCGCCCGCGACGCCGGCTTCGAGGTGGTCTACCAGGGGATCCGGCTCACCCCGGAGCAGATCGTCTCGGCCGCCGTCGCCGAGGACGTCCACTGTGTGGGGCTGTCCATCCTCTCCGGCTCGCACGCCGAGCTGGTGCCCGACGTCCTGCGGCGGCTGCGCGAGGCCGGCGCGGTGGAGCTGCCGGTGATCGTCGGCGGCATCATCCCCTCCGCGGACGCGCAGGCGCTCCGCGCGGCCGGTGTCGCGGCCGTCTTCACGCCGAAGGACTTCGGCATCACGGAGATCATCGGCCGTATCGTCGACGAGATCCGGAAAGCGAACCAGCTCGACCCGTTGGAGGTCCCCGCATGACCACGCCGTCCCCCGTGAACCGGCTGCGCCCGCGTCGCTCCTGCCTCGCGGTCCCCGGTTCGAACCCGCGCTTCCTGGAGAAGGCGCAGGGGCTGCCGGCCGACCAGGTCTTCCTCGACCTGGAGGACGCGTGCGCGCCGCTCGCCAAGCCCGAGGCGCGGCACACCATCGTCAAGTTCCTCAACGAGGGCGACTGGACCGGCAAGACTCGGGTCGTGCGGGTCAACGACTGGACGACCCACTGGACGTACCGGGACGTCGTGACGGTCGTCGAGGGCGCGGGCCCCAACCTCGACTGCATCATGCTGCCGAAGGTCCAGAACGCCGAGCAGGTCGTCGCCCTCGACCTGCTGCTGACGCAGATCGAGAAGACGATGGGCTTCGAGGTCGGCCGGATCGGCATCGAGGCGCAGATCGAGAACGCGCAGGGCCTGAACAACGTCAACGCGATCGCCCAGGCCTCGCCGCGCATCGAGACGATCATCTTCGGCCCCGCCGACTTCATGGCCTCCATCAACATGAAGTCGCTGGTCGTCGGCGAGCAGCCGCCCGGTTACCCGGCGGACGCCTACCACTACATCCTGATGAAGATCCTGATGGCGGCCCGCGCCAACGACCTCCAGGCGATCGACGGCCCGTACCTCCAGATCAAGAACGTCGACGGCTTCCGCGAGGTCGCGGGCCGCGCGGCGGCGCTGGGCTTCGACGGCAAGTGGGTGCTGCACCCGGGTCAGGTGGAGGCCGCCAACGAGGTCTTCTCGCCCTCGCAGGAGGACTACGACCACGCGGAGCTGATCCTCGACGCGTACGAGTGGTGCACCTCCGAGGCGGGCGGCAAGAAGGGCTCGGCGATGCTCGGCGACGAGATGATCGACGAGGCCAGCCGCAAGATGGCACTGGTGATCGCGGGCAAGGGCCGCGCCGCCGGGATGACCCGTACCAGCACGTTCGAGGCCCCGGAGGCGTAAGCGATGCAGTTCGGACGCACCTACGAGGAGTTCGAGGTCGGCGCGGTCTACCGGCACTGGCCGGGGAAGACCGTCACCGAGTACGACGACCACCTCTTCTGTCTGCTCACCATGAACCACCACCCGCTCCACATGGACGCGAACTACGCGGAGAAGACCACCGATTTCGGCAGGAACGTGGTGGTGGGCAACTACATCTACTCCCTGCTGCTGGGGATGTCGGTGCCGGACGTGTCCGGCAAGGCCATCGCCAACCTGGAGATCGAGTCGCTGAAGCACGTCGCACCGACCTTCCACGGCGACACCATCTACGGCGAGACGACGGTGCTGGACAAGTGGCCGTCGAAGTCCAAGGACGACCGCGGGATCGTCTACGTGGAGACCAAGGGCTACAAGCAGGACTCCACCCTCGTGTGCGTCTTCCGCCGCAAGGTGATGGTCCCCACCGCCACGTACATCAAGGAGCGCGGCGGCGAGCAGCCCGGCCGCCCGGAGTTCCCGGAAGGGGAGAAGTGAGATGGGGCGTCTCGCGCAGACCGACGGGCTGACGGAGATCCAGCAGGAGATCCTGCGCACGGTCCGTGACTTTGTCGACAAGGAAATTCTTCCGGTCGCCACCGAGCTGGAGCACCGCGACGAGTATCCGGCGCAGATCGTTGAGGGCCTCAAGGAACTCGGCGTCTTCGGGCTGATGATCCCGGAGGAGTACGGCGGGCTGGGTGAGTCTCTTCTCACATACGCGCTCTGCGTGGAGGAGATCGCCCGCGGCTGGATGAGCGTGTCGGGGATCATCAACACGCACTTCATCGTCGCCTACATGCTCAAGCAGCACGGCACCCAGGAGCAGAAGGACTATTTCCTGCCAAAGATGGCGCTGGGCGAGATCCGGGGCGCCTTCTCCATGTCGGAGCCGGCCCTGGGCTCCGACGTGTCGGCGATCACCTCCAAGGGTGAGCGGGACGGGGACGATTTCCTCCTCACCGGCCAGAAGATGTGGCTGACCAATGGCGGCACCTCCTCGCTGGTGGCGGTGTTGTGCCGAACGGACGAGGGGCAGCCGGAGGGCACTCCGCCGCATAAGTCGATGACCACCTTCCTCGTCGAGAAGGAGCCGGGATTCGGCGAGGTCAGGCCCGGACTCACCATTCCGGGCAAGATCGAGAAGATGGGCTACAAGGGCGTCGACACCACCGAGCTGATCATGGACGGGCTGCGTGTTCCGGCTGATCGCGTGCTCGGCGGGGCCACCGGCCGTGGCTTCTACCAGATGATGGACGGCGTCGAGGTCGGCCGGGTCAATGTCGCCGCACGAGGCTGCGGAGTGGCCCAGCGCGCCTTTGAGCTGGGCGTTTCCTATGCCCAACAGCGGACAACCTTCGGCAAGCCGATCTCTCAGCACCAGGCCATCCAGTTCAAACTGGCGGAAATGGCGACCAAGGTCGAGGCCGCTCATGCCATGATGGTCAACGCTGCCCGGAAAAAGGACTCCGGTCAGCGCAATGATCTCGAAGCGGGGATGGCCAAGTACCTGGCCTCCGAGTACTGCAAAGAGGTCGTGGAGGACGCCTTCCGCATTCACGGCGGCTACGGCTTCTCCAAGGAATACGAGATCGAGCGCCTTTACCGCGAGGCACCGATGCTTCTCATCGGCGAGGGTACCGCCGAGATCCAGAAGATGATCATCGGGCGGCGACTGCTGGAGGAGTACCACATACAGGGATAGATGTCCTGGTTTGGGATGGTATCTAAGAGAACAAGATCACACCCCGCTCCGGACTTCAGCCATCGACTGGCCCTGGCGCTTGCCTAGTTACCGCCCGCAACCGATACCATCCCCGGAAAGCCGCCGTCCCCTTTTTCGCTACGCGGCATCCTCCGCTACGAAGGTCATCCATGCCCCACAGCCAAACCTCTGCACCTCGCGACAGCCTCGCCGGCGTACGCCTCGCGCGCGGAGCATCGCCGTGGCTCCTCCCGACCGTCGCCACCGCGGCGGTCAGCCTCACGGCCGCCCGGGCCCGGCGCTCCGGGCGCTGGGCGGCGGTCGCCGTGCCCGCCACCGCTCTGGCGGCGGGCATGCTGTGGTTCTTCCGCGACCCTGAGCGAGAGATCGCCCAGGGCCGGGTCATCTCCCCGGCCGACGGCGTGGTGCAGAGCATCATGCCGTGGAAGGACGGGCGCACCCGTGTCGCGATCTTCATGAGCCCGCTGAACGTCCACGTCAACCGCGCGCCGCTGGCGGGCACGGTGACCTCCGTCGAGCACATCCCCGGCGGGTTCGTTCCGGCTTTCAACAAGGAGAGCGAGAACAACGAGCGGGTCGTCTGGCACTTCGACACCGAGCTCGGCGACATCGAGATGGTGCAGATCGCCGGTGCCGTGGCCCGGCGGATCGTGCCGTACATCCCGCAGGGCACCAAGGTGGAGCAGGGCGAGCGCATCGGCCTGATCCGCTTCGGCTCGCGCGTCGACATCTACCTTCCGGAGGGCGTGGAGGTCGCCGTCGAGGTCGGTCAGCCCACGGTTGCGGGGGTGACTCGTCTTGACCGTGACTGATCCGGACACTCAGGCCGGGTGGGTCGCCGAGGTCGAGGACGACGAGGAGACGGACCCGGACACCGGCGATATGCCGCTGTCACTGCGGCTGTCGATAGCGGACACCCTGACCCTCGGTAACGCCACGTGCGGCTTCATGGCGGTGTACTTCACCACCACCGGCGTCCTCATCCCGCATCTCACGGGCCACGAGGACGGCGGGATGGCCCGGCACAGCGCGGCCACCGCGGTGATGCTCATGCTGCTCGCCTCGGTCTTCGACCTGTTCGACGGCCTGGTGGCGCGGAAGCTGCGCAGCTCGGCGATGGGGGCGGAGCTGGACAACCTCTCCGACCTGATCAGCTTCGGGCTGGCCCCGGCCTACTTCGTGCTGGTCTGGGGCATGGTCGCGGACGGCGCGTACCAGCAGCGGGTCTCGGCGGTGGCGGCGATCCTGGTGCTTCTCGCGGTCGTCCTACGACTAGCGAGATTCTCCTGCGTGACCATGAAGGACGGCATGTTCCAGGGCATGCCGAGCCCCTTCGGCGCACTGACCGTCGTGTCGGTGGTGCTGCTGGGGCTGCCGTTCGTGCCGACGCTGCTGGCCATCGTGGGTGTGGCGTGGCTGATGGTCAGCCGGGTCGAGTACCCCAAGCCGCGCGGATGGCTGGCGGTCGCGATGCTCAGCTGGATCGTCACCAGCATGGGGCTCCTGGCGGCCTGGGCCTTCGAGGCCCCCGGCGGCGAGCTGCTGCTCCAGACGGCGTGCTCGCTGCAGCTGGTGATGGGGGCGGTCATCCCCCTGTTCGCCACGGCGCGCCGGGTGAACACGTTCCGTGACAACCGCCGCGAGGCACGGGCGGCGCAGCTGCCGTAGCGCGGGACCGCGAAGCGGTCGAGAGCCGAGGCGAAGGGCCCGGGCGACATGGTCGCCCGGGCCCTTCGCCATGCGGCCGCGCCGGGGCCGCACGTGCGGCGGCGCGGGGCCGCACACGAGGTGGGCGGGGCGGACGGCGTCCGTCAAGCGCGCCGCGAGGGCTCAGCCCAGTCCGCCAAGCGCTCCGGGGGCCCCAGCCCACGCCGTCCGTCAGCGCGCCGCAGGGCATCCGCCAGGCGCTCCGCCAGGCATCAACCCACGGCCTCCGCCAAGCCCTCCGCCAGGCGTCAGCCCACGCCGTCCGCCAAGCCCTCCGCCAAGCGCTCCGCGAGGCGTTCGAGCAGGGGGCCCGCCTCGGCCATGCAGCGCGCCGGGTCGGGCTCCAGGTCGGTCAGCGCGTACGCCCGGGAGATCCCGGCCGCGGCGAGGGCCTCGGCCGGGAGGGTGAGCCGGCCGCAGACCGCGAGCACCGGGACGCCGCGGGCGCGGGCGGCCGCGGCCACCCCCACCGGGGCCTTGCCGTGCAGCGTCTGCTCGTCGAGCGAGCCCTCGCCGGTGATCACCACATCGGCGCGGTCCAGGGCGTCCACGAAGCCGAGGACGTCGAGCATGACGTCGATGCCGGGCCGGAAGACCGCGCCGAGGCCGACCAGGGCGCCGTACCCGATGCCGCCCGCCGCGCCCGCGCCGGGGGCTTGGGCGTACTCCGCGGCCCGGGGGCCGACCGCCCGCTCCAGCACCCGCGCGTAGTGGGCCAGGGCGAGGTCCAGCGCGGCGACGTCCGCGTCCGTGGCGCCCTTCTGCGGCCCGTAGACCGCCGGGGCGCCCTTGGGTCCGGTCAGCGGATTGTCGACGTCGCTGGCGAGGATGGTCTCGGTGTCGGCCAGTCGCGGGTCGAGCCCGGAGAGGTCGACCGTGGCCAGATCGCGCAGCGGGCCACCACCGGGGGCCACCGGCCGGCCGTCCGCGGTCAGCAGCCGCGCCCCCAGCGCGCTCAGCATCCCCGCGCCGCCGTCCGTGGTCGCGCTGCCGCCGACACCGAAGACGATGGTCCGCGCGCCCGCGTCCAGGGCCGCGCGCAGCAGCTCGCCACTGCCGTACGTCGTGGCGGTGAGCGGCGCGAAGACGCCACGGGGCAGCCGGCGCAGTCCGGACGCCTCGGCCATCTCCACCACCGCGGTCCTGCCGCGCATCGCGAACGAGGCCGTGAGCCGGGTGCCCAGCGGCCCGGTCACCACCGTCTCCCGGCGCTCGAACCCGGCCGCGACGGCCGCGTCGACCGTGCCGTCGCCGCCGTCGGCCACCGGCAGCGCCTCGACGCGCACCCCGGGCAGCGCGCGGCGCAGCCCGGCCGTCACCCGCGCGGCGACCTCGACCGCCGTCAGCGAGCCCTTGAACTTGTCCGCGGCGATCAGTACCCGCGTGTCCGTCACCTTGCCACCCCTCGCCGATTCCAGGAGTCGCGCCGCTGCGACCCTATACGGGCCGCCGCCGCGGGTACACCTGTTCCATGGAGGCTTCCCAGGAGGCACTCGCGGACCGCGTCCTCGGCGGCTGGCTCGGCCGGATCGCCGGGAACATGCTGGGCAAGCCGGTGGAGGACGGGAGCTACTGGACGCGCGAGCGCATCGACCGCTATCTGCGGGCCACCGGTGCGCTGCCGCTGACCGACTACCTCCCCGCTCCCGACGCCGTCCTTCGCGCCGAGGTGGTGCCGCGCGCCGAGTTCGCGCTGCGCCCGGAGTGGCCCGAATGCACCCGCGGCCGCATCGACGGCAGCTGCCGGGACGACGACGTCGACTACTCGATCCTGGGTCTGCGGCTGCTGGAGCGGTACGGTCCGGACTTCACCACCGAGCAGGTCGGCACGGCGTGGCTGGAGTCGCTGCCGTACCTCCAGACCTTCACCGCCGAGCGCGCCGCGTACCGGAACCTGGCCGACGGCCTGCGCCCGCCGCTGACCGCCACCGTCGACAACCCGTACCAGGAGTGGATCGGCGCCCTGATCCGCGCGGACGTCCACGGCTGGGTCTCCCCCGGCGACCCGCGCCGGGCGGCGGCCCTGGCGCGGCGTGACGCCGTGCTGTCGCACACCGGCAACGGCGTGTACGGGGCGATGTGGGCCGCGGCGCTGGTGGCCGCCGCGTTCACCGCCGACGGCCCGCGCGAGGCGGTGGAGACGGCCCTGGGCGTGATCCCGCCGGGCTGCCGGCTGGCCCGCGCGGTGCGGCACACGGCGGCGCTGCACGAGGCCGGGGTGGGCTGGGCGGAGGCGCTGGCCGAGGTGGACCGGGAGACCGGGCGGCTGCACTGGATCCACGTCGTCCCCAACGCCGCCGTGCTCACCGCCGGCCTGCTCTACGGTGCGGGCGACTTCAACGCCACCCTCGCGCTCACCGTGCGCGGTGGTCTGGACACCGACTCCAACGGCGCGACGGCCGGCTCCGTCGCGGGTGTGCTGTGCGGGGCCGCCGCCATCCCGCCCCAGTGGACCGAGCCGCTCCACGACCGCGTACGGAGCGCGGTCTTCGGCTTCGACAACGCCGCGATCAGCGATCTGGCGCGACGCACGACCGCACTCGCGGCCCGCGCGGAGGCATGACCGCGCTCCGCGCGGGCGAACCGTGCGTCGAGACGCGCGACAGGAGACGCGGCCGGCGGGACACGAGACGCGCACTACGGACGTACGTCGGACGCGCGCGACGGACGTCGCGAGACATGGGTACGTCCGCGCGGGGCCGGGCCGGGCGCGGCGGCGGGGCCGGACGGGGCGGGGCCGGACGGGAGGGGCGGCGCGCATCGCGCGGGAGTGCGAAAACCCGGTCGCCAGGGCACAGAGCGCTGCGTACGCTCGCGGCATGAGCAGCGAGCCGACACGGCGTCCCCTGGTGGCGATCCTGAGCGGGGCGGGCATCTCCACGGACTCCGGGATTCCGGACTACCGCGGGCCACAGGGACTGTGGCGGCGCGACCCGGAGGCCGAGAAGCTGGTCACCTACGACGCGTACATGTCCGACCCGGAGATCCGCCGCAGGTCCTGGCTGCTGCGCCGGGACTCGCCCGCGCGGCACGCCAGGCCGAACGGGGCGCACGAGGCGGTGACGCGGCTGGAGCGCTCCGGGGTGCCGGTGCGGGTGCTCACGCAGAACGTGGACGGACTGCACCAGATGGCGGGCATGCCGCCGCGCAAGGTGCTGGAGCTGCACGGCACGGCCCGCGCGGTGCAGTGCACGGGCTGCGGGGCGCGCTCGGACATGACCGAGGCGCTGGCGCGGGTGGAGGCCGGCGAGCCCGACCCGCCGTGCCTGGAGTGCGGCGGGATCCTGAAGTCGGCGACCGTCATGTTCGGCCAGGCCCTGGACCCGGTGGTGCTGGGCGAGGCGATCGCCGTCGCCAAGGCGTGCGAGATCTTCATCGCGGTCGGCACCAGCCTTCAGGTGAACCCCGCCGCCGCGCTCGCCGGCCTGGCCGTGGAGCACGGCGCGCGGCTCATCATCGTCAACGCCGAGCCGACGCCGTACGACCCGCTGGCGGCCGAGCTGATCCGCGAGCCCATCGGAAGCGCGCTGCCCGCGCTGCTGGACACGCTCGGCGCGACCGGCCCCTGAACTCGGCCCCCGGTCAGCCTTACGCCTCGCCCGTGCCCGCCGCGTCGCGGTGGATCCCGCCGGAGCCGACGACGCGTCGGCGTTCGCCCTGCCCACTGCCGGCCTGTCCCTCCCCGACGCCCGAGGAGTGGTCGCGGGCGCCTTCGAGGGTGCTTCGGCCGCTCTCCGGTGGCTCCTGCGGCCGGCTAAAGGCGCCCTGGGCCGGCGTCCTCGGCCCGCGGCTGGGCCCGGGTCCTTCGGCCCGCGGCTGGGCCCGGGTCCCTCGGCCCGCGGCTGGGCCCGGGTCCCTCGGCGCACGCCGTGCTGGGCCGGCACACCGTCCCCTCCTCCTGGGACGGGCGGACCGCCGCGCGAGGTGAGAGGGGATCGCGCGGGGTGGGCCGGCGGAGCGCGTTAGAAGAGTTGCCCCTCCGCCGCGGAGTCCCCGCTCTCGAACGCCAGCAGCCGGCGCTTGCGGTCCAGGCCGCCGCCGTAGCCGGTGAGGCTGCCGGAGGCGCCGACGACACGGTGGCAGGGGACGATGATGCTGACCGGGTTGCGGCCGTTGGCGAGCCCCACCGCGCGGGCGGCGGTCGGCTGCCCGAGCCGCTCGGCCAACTCGCCGTAGGAGATGGTCTCGCCGTACGGGATGTGCTGGAGTTCGGCCCAGACGCGGTGCTGGAACGGCGTGCCGGCCAGGTGTAACGGCAGGTCGAACTCGGTCAACTCACCGCTGAAGTAGAGCTCCAGCTGCCGGATGGTCTCGCCGAACGGCGTCTCGTCGCGCTCGCCGAAGGTCTCCAGGGGCGGCCGGTGCCGGTGGTCGGTCATGTAGAGCCCGGAGAGCGCGCCGTCCGTGGCGACCAGGGTGAGCGGTCCGTAGGGGCTTTCGTGGACGGTGTGGACGCGGGTCATGAGCGCCTTTCGAGTTCCGTGGAAGGTCAGTTGGCGGGAAGGCGGTTGATCGGATGATCGGCGGTCGCCCAAAGGTACTGGACCGCGTACGCGCGCCAGGGGCGCCAGGCGGTCGAGTGCCGGGTGAGCGCGACCGGGGTGGCCGGCAGTCCCAACCCCCGGGCGGCGCCGCGCACTCCGAGGTCGGTGGGGACGAAGGCGTCCGGGTCGCCGAGCGCCCGCATGGCGACCATCTCCACGGTCCAGGGGCCGACGCCGGGCAGCGCGGCGAGCCGCTCCCGGGCCGCGTCCCAGTCGCTGCCGACCCCGAGCGTCAGTTCGCCGGCGGCCAGCGCGCCGACCAGTCCCGTGAGCGTGGCCCGTCGGGTGGCGGGCATGGCCAGGGCGGCCGGGTCCAGGCCGGCCAGCGCCTCGGCCGTGGGGAAGAGATGGGTGAGTCCGCCGGCCGGATCCTCGACGGGGGCGCCGTGCGCGGTCACGAGCCGGCCGGCCAGGGTGCGCGCGGCCGCCGTGGACACCTGCTGGCCCAGCACGGCCCGGACGGCGAACTCCTCCGCGTCCACCGTCCCCGGCACCCGCCGCCCCGGTGCCTCGTCGACCAGCGGGGCGAGTCGCGGGTCCGCGCGGAGCGCGTCGTCGACGGCAACCGGGTCGGCGTCGAGGTCCAGGAGCCGCCGGCAGCGACTGATCGCCCCGGCCAGGTCACGCAGGTCGGTCAGGGACAGCCGGCAGGCGATGTGGTCCGACTCGGGGCGCAGCGCCACCACCCCGTGGCCGTACGGCAGGCGCAGGGTGCGCCGGTACGCGCCGTCGCGCCACTCCTCCACGCCCGGTACCGCGGTGGCCGCCAGGTGCCCGAAGAGGTTGTCCGGACAGAGCGGGGCCCGGTACGGCAGCCGTAGGTTCAGCTCCCCCGGCGCCGCCACGGGGCGCCCGCGCCGGGCCCGCTGCCGCAGTTCGGTGGGGCTGAGCGCGAACACCTCCCGCACCGTCTCGTTGAAGGACCGGATGCTGGAGAACCCCGCAGCGAAGGTGATGTCCGCCATCGGCAGCGCGCTGGTCTCGATCAGCAGCCGCGCGGTCTGCGCCCGCTGCGCCCGCGCGAGCGCCAGCGGGCCGGCACCGAGCTCCGCCAGCAGTTGGCGTTCCACCTGTCGCGTGCTGTACCCGAGCCGAGCCGCCAGCCCCGGCACCCCCTCCCGATCCACCACCCCGTCCGCGATCATCCGCATCGCGCGGGCCACCAGGTCGGCCCGCTCGTTCCACCGCGGCGATCCCGGCGTGGCGTCAGGCCGGCACCGCTTGCACGCCCGGAACCCCGCCTGCTGGGCTGCCGCCGCGCTCGGGTAGAAGGTCATGTTCCGCGCTTTCGGCGGCACGACCGGGCAACTGGGGCGGCAGTAGATCCGCGTCGTGAGCACCGCGGTGAAGAACCACCCGTCGAAACGGGCGTCATGGGACTGCACGGCGCGTACGCACCGGTCGTGGTCTGTGTGCATGGCTCCAGCATCGGCCACCGGACCCCGCGGGGCTCGCGGAAATCCGACACGGCCCTCGAGCCCCTCCGCGACGCCCCGCGTGGACCTCGGGACGCTCCTCCGCGCGGACAACGGCCGCCGCCCCACCGCGTGATGACCACCGCTGCCCTCGCCTGGTGATGACTGCCCCCGCCCCCGTGATCCGCCGCCGTACGGGCTTCGGGCAAGGTCCACCCGGCGCTGACGGTTCCCCGCGCGGGCTCCCGCAAGGTCCCGCACGGGCGGCGCCGCCCCGCGCGGGCTCTGGGTCGCGTCCCGCATCGACGGAGGTGCCGTCCGGCGGGCCTCGGACGAGCGCGGGCGGTGGACACCGGCCCCGGACCGGCGGGTCGCCACCCGCGCGGGCTCGGGGCCGTCGCGCGCCGGGACGCCGGGTCACCCCGGCGCCTTGCCGGGACGCTCACCGGGCGGCCGGCGGCGACCGGGGTCAGATGGTCCTCGGAGAGCACCATCCGTAGGGCCGTTGGCCAGGCGGTGTGTGGCCTCTCCCGCGGACGCCGACATCCGTTCGACTGGATCGCGTGGGCGGTCCCGCGTGGGCGCCAGGTCCCCTCCCCCACCCATGCGCGCGGTCCGTCGCGGCCGGCACGGCGGGTACCGACCTCCGCGGACGCGAGGTCCGCCCCACGCGCGGACGCCGGTTCCGTCCGCGAGGCCCCGGGTACGCCTCGCGCGGGGGCGCCCGGGGTGACCTTGCCTTCACTTCCCTTGACATCGCTGGCACGCCCCCCCGCGGGCGCCCCCGGGTCGCGGCCCCGCGGCGCCCCCGTGCCCCCGCCTCCCCGGCCTCGCGTCACGACGCCGGAAGACCGGTCACCCGAAGTGCGCCCGGCTGGCCGGAAGGTGACGCGGGCTCGGCCTGCGTCGGGGAGAGAGGGGCGAGGCTCTATGGTGTACGCCATGCCTTCAGCGTCAGGCGGCTCCGCCGCCGGCGGCGCGCTCGGTGAGGCCGAGGCGCCCGTTGCCACGATCCGTATCGTCACCCGATCCTCTCCCATGGCCCTGGCCCAGGTGGAGCGCGTACGCGCCGAACTCGCGGTCCTGCGGCCGGAGATCCGCACCGAGGTCGTACCCGTGACCACCTCCGGCGACCGCTGGATGGGCGATCTGGCGGCCCTCGGCGGAAAGGGGGCGTTCACCAAGGAGGTGGACGCCGCGCTGCTCGCCGGCGAGGCGGATCTGGCGGTCCACTGCGTCAAGGACGTGCCCGCCGACCGCCCGCTGCCCGCGGGGACGGTCTTCGCCGCCTACCTCAGGCGCGACGACATCCGGGACGCGCTGGTGCACCCCGGCGGGCTGACGCTGGACGAGTTGCCCGCGGGGACGCGGATCGGCACCTCCTCGGTCCGGCGCGCCGCCCAACTGGCCATCTCCCACCCGCATCTGGAGTGCGTGCCGATGCGCGGCAACGCCAACCGGCGGCTGGAGAAGCTGGACGCGGGCGAGGCGGACGCGCTGCTGCTCGCCGCCTCGGGCCTGGAGCGCATCGGCCGCGCGGACCGGATCTCCGAGGTGCTGTCGGTGGAGACCATGTGCCCGCCGATCGGTGCCGGGGTGCTGGCCCTCCAGTGCCGCGAGGACGACACCGCCACCATCGAGGCCGTCTCGGGGCTCGGCGACGCGGACGCCTGGCGGGAGATGACGGCCGAACGCATGCTGCTGCACGTCCTACAGGGCCACTGCAACGCCCCGATCGCGGGCTACGCCCGGGCCGAGCGCGACGGCCGGCTGTCACTGCGCGCGCGGGTGTTCACTCCGGACGGCAAGACGGTGTTGGACGCCCATGAGTGGGCCGGCCCGCTGGACCCGGCGACGCTCGGCACCTCGGTGGCGGTGGCGCTGCTGCGCCAGGGCGCGCGTGAGCTGATCGACGGCATCCCGCACTGAGCCGGCGGGCTTGGCTCGCGGGAGCGGCCCGGACCTGGGCCGCTCCCGCCGGACCCCGCGGGGTCCCCTCCGCGGGGGTCTTCCGGCCCCCCGCTGGACGTCCGACCGTCCAGGCCGTCCGGGCCGTCCGCGGCGGGGTTCAGCCGCGCAGCCGACGCCAGACCGCCCGCGCGGCGTGGTGGCCCGACATGCCGTGGACGCCCGGCCCCGGAGGGGTGGCCGAGGAGCACAGGAAGACGGCTGGGTGGGCGGTCGCGTACGGGACGCGGGCGAGCTTGGGGCGCAGCACGGAGCGCAGCCCGCGGAACGAGCCGCAGGCGATGTCCCCGCCGACGTAGTTCGCGTTCCGCGCGGCCAGCTCCGCGGGGCCCGCGACCGCGCGGGCCAGCACCAGGTCCCGGAAGCCCGGCGCGAAGCGTTCGATCTGCCGCTCGACCGCCTCGGTGGCGTCGCCGGTCCAGCCGCTGGGCACATGCCCGTAGGCCCAGAAGGTGTGCTTGCCCTCCGGGGCGCGGGTGGTGTCGACGATGCTGGGCTGGGCGGTGATCAGGAACGGCACGGTCGGGTCGTGGCCGTCCACGGCGGCGCGCAGGGCGGCGTCGATCTCGCCGGCGGTGGGGCCGATGTGCACCGTGCCCGCCCGTCGGGCCGCCTCGGCGGTCCAGGGCACCGGTCCGTCCAGCGCGTAGTCGACCTTGAAGACGGCGGCGCCGTACTCATAGCCGCGATAGGCGTTGCCGAGCCCGGCGATGCGGGCCAGGGCGGTGGGCGAGGTGTCGAAGACGTACGCGCGAGCGGGCGGGAGGTCGTCCAGTCGCTTGACCTCGAACCCGGTGTGGACGGTGCCGCCCAGCTCGCGCAGATAGCCGGCGAGCGCGTCGGGGATGGCCTGGGAGCCGCCGCGCGGCACCGGCCAGCCGACCTCGTGCGCGGCGATCGCGAAGATCAGCGCGATGCCGCCGGTGGTCAGCCCGCCCAGCGGGGCGATGGCGTGCGCGGCCAGCCCGGCCAGCATGCCGCGCGCCTTGGCACCGTGGAACCGGCGGGCGAGCAGGGCCGCGGGCTGGGCGGCCTGCGTCCCGAAGCGGGCCCAGGTGATCGGGGAGCGCGGCAGGCCGTCCCACTGGGTGCGCAGCACATCGACGGAGAGGGTGTCCCAGGTGCCGCGGTAGGGGGCGACGAGCCGGCGGTAGACGCCCGCGTCGCGCGGGCCGAGCGAGCTGGCCGTCTCGCCCACCGAGTGGGCCAGCACGGCGGCGGTGCCGTCGGGGAACGGATGGGCCATGGGCAGCTCGGGGTGGACCCACTCCAGGCCGTGCCGGGCGAGCGGCAGGCTGCGGAAGACGGGCGAGCCCACGCCGAGCGGGTGCACCGCCGAGCAGGGGTCGTGCCGGAAGCCGGGGAGGGTGAGCTCCTCGGTCCGGGCCCCGCCGCCGATGGTGTCGGCGGCCTCGAAGACCTCCACGGCGAGGCCGCGCCGGGCGAGTTCGACGGCGGCGGTCAGCCCGTTGGGTCCGGCGCCCACCACCACCGCGTCGAGCATCGATGCCACGTCGGCCTCCTCACCGTCGCGGAACGGTCCGCCGACCGTCAGTCGACAGCCGGTCAGCCGGACGGCCGATCAGCCGGCGACGGCCAGCAGGCCCAGAATATGCCGTACGGTCGCGGCGTCCCGCGCCGCGGTGAACGGAAGCGCGTTGCCGCCCGCGATCCGGAAGGGCTGCCCCGCGACCGTGGCGCTGGCGCCGCCCGCCTCGGCGACCAGCAGCAGCCCGGCCGCGTGGTCCCAGGGGTTCTCCCAGGAGAAGGCGATCGCGTCGAGCCGGCCGCGGGCCACGTTCAGATACTCCAGCCCGGCCGAGCCGCAGGGGCGCGGCGCGACCCCTTCGGTGTTCAGCCCGGCCAGGGCGCGCTGCTCGGCCTCGGTGGTGAAGTCGTAGTGCGAGATGGCCACGGTCAGGACCTCGCCGGGGGTCGGCGAGCCCGCGCGGAGCGGCTCGCCGCCCAGCCGGGCCCCCTGGCCTCGGAGGGCGACGGCCATGAGGTCCAGCGCGGGGGCGTAGGTCCAGGAGGCGAGCACCTCGCCGCGGTGCGCCAGGGCCACGAGGGTGGCGAAGCCGTCCTCGCCGTGCACGAACTGGCGGGTGCCGTCCACCGGGTCCACGATCCACACCGGGGCGTCGCCGCCGAGCGCGGCCAGCACGCTCGGGTCGGCGTGCACGGCCTCCTCGCCCACCACCACGGAGCCGGGCAGGAGGGCGGTGAGCGACGCGGTCAGGTGCTCCTCGGCGAGCCGGTCGGCCACCGTCACGAGGTCGTGTGGCCCGTTCTTCTCGACGATGTCGTCATCGGCGAGCTGCCGGAAGCGCGGCAGGATCTCGGCCGCGGCCGCCTTGCGGACCGCCTCCTCGACGTCGGACAGATCTCCGGCGAGAAACTGATCGATCATGCCTCCATCGAACCATGCCCCTCCGACAACCGGTTCACGGGTGGTGGACAAGCGGTTGCACCCGGGTGAACGGAGCGGTCGATATCCGCCCCGCGACGGTGGCAGGGCCTGCCGAGACGACGAGGGAGACGGGTGCGCGGGGCCGCGGTACGCCGTGCGCCGTGCGCCAGCGGTTACGCGTTGCCGAGCGGTTACGCGTTCCGGAGCGGTTAGGCGTTCCGGAGCGGTTAGGCAGGGTACGGCGTCGGCGGCCGGCCTCCCGCTGCCCCCGCCTACGGCATGGCCCCGCGCGGCAGGGCTTCCGACGGTCAGGTCGTGGCCGCGGCACCGGCGGCCCGCCGGTCCCGCCGACCCGGGCCTCCACGGTGGCGCCGCCGAGCCGCGTCTCGCGCGGGTGGGACGTCGGTGAGGAGTCGGTGCGCCGGTTGGGCGGGTCGATCGCCCCCTGGAGCGGCGGTCACGCCGTCAGAGTGCCTCCATGAGCGCGTCGACGGTGCCGTGCAGCCCATGGGACGCGTCGCCGGTCCTGGCCACGACCTGGAGGCCGACCACGGTGTGCAGCAGCAGGCCGGCGAGGGCGCTCGCGTCACGGTCGGGGGCGATCTCGCCCCTGCGCTGCCCCTCCTCGATCACGGCGCGGAACACGTCTTCGGTGCGGATGAAGATCTGTCGCACCACCGCCGCGGCCTCCGCGTCCCGACCGGCCAGCTCCGTGGCGGTGTTGACGGCGAGGCAGCCACGCTGGTCCGAGGGGGCCAGCGCCCGCCGGACCAGGCGCTCCAGCGCGGCCCGCAGCCGCACCCTGACCGGCTCCCTGCCGTGCAGCAGCTCCGCCATGACGAGCTCGTGGTTGTCCCGGTAGCGCCGCAGGGCCAGTTCGAAGAGCCCGCGCTTGCTGCCGAAGGCGTGGTAAAGGCTGCCCTTGCCGATGCCGATCTCGTCGACGAGGTCCTGTGGCGTGGTCGCGGCGTACCCCTTGCGCCAGAACACCCCCATCGCGCGGTCGACGGCGACATCCGGATCGAACTGCTTCGGCCTCCCCATGGGCGCAACCGTAGCAGAGGTTTTTGACCTTGAATTCAAGTACATCGGCGGGGTGCCCCGGCTACGGTGGGCGGCATGCATGGTGAGTACAAGGTTCCCGGTGGGAAGCTCGTGGTCGTCGACCTGGACGTGCGGGAGGGCGTGCTGCGCGACGTGCGGGTGGCGGGGGACTTCTTTCTGGAACCCGACGACGCCCTGCTCGCCATCGACCGGGCGCTGGAGGGCGCTCCGGCCGACACCGAGGCGCCGGCACTGGCCGCGCGCATCGAGGCGGCGCTGCCGCCCGGCACGGTGATGTTCGGTTTCTCCGCCGAGGCGGTGGGCGTGGCGGTGCGCCGGGCGCTGGCCCACGCGACGGACTGGAACGACTACGACTGGCAGCTGGTCCACGAGGGCCCGCAGCCCCCGGAGCTGCACATGGCGCTGGACGAGGTGCTCACCGCCGAGGTGGCCGCCGGCCGCCGGCCCCCGACCCTGCGGGTCTGGGAGTGGGACCGTCCAGCAGTGATCATCGGTAGCTTCCAGTCGCTGCGGAACGAGGTGGACCCGGCCGGCGCCGAGCGGCACGGGGTGACCGTCGTGCGCCGCGTCAGCGGCGGCGGGGCCATGTTCGTGGAGCCCGGCAACACCATCACGTACTCGCTCTACGTCCCCGAGTCCCTGGTCTCCGGCCTCTCCTTCGCCGACTCCTACGCCTACCTCGACGACTGGGTGCTCGGCGCCCTCGGCGACATGGGCATCACCGCCTGGTACCAGCCGCTCAACGACATCGCCACCGAGAGCGGCAAGATCGCCGGAGCGGCCCAGAAGCGCGTGGTGAGCGACGACCACGCCGTGCTGCACCACGTGACGATGGCCTACGACATCGACGCCGACAAGATGCTGGACGTCCTGCGCATCGGCCGGGAGAAGCTCTCCGACAAGGGCACCGGGAGCGCCAAGAAGCGCGTCGACCCGCTCCGCCGGCAGACCGGCCTGCCGCGCGTCACCGTCATCGAGCGACTGGTCGCCTCCTTCCGCGAGCGGTACGGGCTCACCGACGGCAAGGTGACGGACGAGGAACTGGCCCGCGCCCAGACACTGGCCGTCGAGAAGTTCGGCTCGCCGGAGTGGACCGCGCGGGTGCCGTGACCTGACCGGACTGCTCCCGACGCGGTGAACGCGAAGGCCCGGCCCACGGCGACCAGGCCTTCGCGCGTGCTGGAGTGGGGGCGCCTCCCTCCCGCCAGCTCGCTTCTGTCGGCAGTCTCCCGTGGGCTCTCTCCCGTCAGCGGAAGGGGTTTCCCGTGGCCGAGGTCGGCCCTAGTCGCTCAGGGCCGGGATGACGTGTTCGCCGTACGCGTCGATCGTCGCCTCCTTCGCGTCGTGCATCGCGTAGACGGCGAACTGGTCCACGCCCAGTGCCCGGAGGGCCCTGAGCTTTTCGATGTGGGCCTCGGGCGGGCCCAGCAGGCAGAAGCGGTCCACGATCTCGTCGGGGACGAAGGCGGTGTCGGGGTTCCCGGCGCGGCCGTGGTGGCTGTAGTCGTAGCCGGCGCGCTCCTTGATGTAGGCGGTGAGCGACTCGGGGACCGCTCCGGAGTGTTCGCCGTAGCGTTGGACCAGGTCGGCGACGTGGTTGCCGACCATGCCGCCGAACCAGCGGCACTGTTCGCGGGCGTGGGTGAGGTCGTCGCCCACGTAGGCGGGGGCGGCGACGCAGACGGTGACCGCGTCCGGGTCCCGTCCGGCCTCGGCCGCGGCGGTGCGGACCGCCCGCACCATCCACTCGGTGAGGAACGGATCGGCGAGCTGGAGGATGAAGCCGTCGGCCTTCCGGCCGGTGAGCGCGAGCGCCTTGGGGCCGTAGGCCGCCATCCAGACGGGCAGCCGGCCGTCCCGGATCCAGGGGAAGCGCAGGGTGACACCGTCGACCACGGCCTCACGGCCCTCCGCCAGATCACGGATGACGTCGATGGCCTCGCCGACGCGGGCCAGGGTGTTGGGCTTGCGGCCCGCCACCCGCATCGCCGAGTCGCCGCGGCCGATGCCGCACACGGTGCGGTTGCCGTACATGTCGTTCAGGGTGGCGAAGGTGGAGGCGGTCACCTCCCAGGTGCGGGTTCCCGGGTTCGTCACCATCGGGCCGACGATGAGCCGCTCGGTGTGTTCCAGGATGCGGCTGTAGATGACGAACGGCTCCTGCCAGAGCACGGCGGAGTCGAAGGTCCAGCCGTAGCGGAAGCCGCGCGCCTCCGCGCGGCGCATGAGCTCGATGACGGTGGTGGCGGGTGGGTCGGTCTGGAGGACGAGTCCGAAGTCCATACGCGTGTTCCCGGTTCAGGAGAGGCGGCTCAGTCGAGGTACTGGCAGGTGTCGCGCGGCACATAGGCGCCATGGCCCGCACGCCCGGTGAACCGCTGTCGGTCGATGACGGTCTCCCCGCGCGACAGCACGGTGACCACCCGTCCGGTGATCCGCTTGCCCTCGTAGGCGGAGTAGTCGACGTTCATGTGGTGGGTCCGCGCGGACAGGGTCTGCTCGGCCCGGGGGTCGTAGAGGACGATGTCGGCGTCCGCGCCGGGGGCGATGGTGCCTTTCTTCGGATAGAGCCCGAACATCCGTGCCGGGGTGGCGCAGGCGATCTCGATCCAGCGGCGGCGCGAGATATGGCCCTCCACCACGGCCTGGTGGAGCAGGTCCATGCGGTTCTCCACCCCCGGCAGCCCGTTGGGGATCTTCGAGAAGTCGCCGCGGCCCAGTTCCTTCTGGCCCGCGAAACAGAACGGGCAGTGGTCGGTGGAGACGACCTGGAGGTCGTTGGTGCGCAGTCCGCGCCAGAGCGCGGCCTGGTGTTCGCGCGGCCGCAGCGGGGTGGAACAGACGTACTTGGCGCCCTCGAAGTCCGGCTCGGCGAGGTTGTCGGTGGACAGGAACAGGTACTGCGGGCAGGTCTCGCCGAAGACGTCCAGGCCCATGTCCCGCGCGGCGGCGAGCTCCTGGACCGCCTCCTGGGCCGAGACGTGCACCACGTACAGCGGGGCGCCGGCGACCCGCGCGAGCTGGATGGCGCGGTGGGTGGCCTCGGCCTCCAACAGCGCCTTGCGCACCTCGCCGTGGTAGCGCGGATCGGTTCGGCCGGCGGCCAGGGCCTGCTGGACGAGGACGTCGATGGCGATGCCGTTCTCGGCGTGCATCATGATCAGCCCGCCGTTGCCGGCCGAGCGCTGCATGGCACGCAGGATCTGCCCGTCGTCGCTGTAGAACACCCCCGGATAGGCCATGAACAGCTTGAACGAGGTCAGGCCCTCCTCCACGAGCAGGTCCATCTCCTTGAGCGAGCTGTCGTTCACATCGGAGAGGATCATGTGGAAGGCGTAGTCGACGGCGCAGTTGCCCGCCGCCTTCGCGTGCCAGGCGTCCAGCCCCTCGCGCAGCGCCTGCCCCTTGGTCTGGACGGCGAAGTCCACGATGGTGGTGGTCCCGCCCCAGGCGGCCGCGCGGGTCCCGGTCTCGAAGGTGTCGGAGGCCGACGTGCCGCCGAACGGCAGCTCCATGTGGGTGTGCGCGTCCACACCGCCCGGGACGACGTAGAGGTCGGTGGCGTCGATCGTACGGTCGGCGGTCCAACCGGCCGCGTAGTCGCCGCCGTGGGCGGCGACGGCGACCACCCGGCCGTCCTCGATCAGGACGTCGGCGGGCATCTCGTCGGCCGCGGTGATGACGAGTCCGCCGCGGATGACGGTGCGGCTGCCGCTCATGCCGCCCTCCCTCGTACCGTGTTCAGCGCCTGCTCCAGGATGGCCGCGCCCTGCTCCGCCTCGGCGACCGTGAGGCTCAGCGGCGGGGCGATGCGCAGCACGCTGGTGTGGTGGCCGCCGCCCTTGCCGATGAGGAGACCCGCCTCCCGCGCGGCCTCCAGGACCGCGGAGGCGGCCTCCGGCGAGGGCCGCTCGGATCCCGGCTCGACCAACTCGACGCCGATCATCAGGCCGCGGCCCCGCACCTCGCGTACCGCGTCGTTCCCGGCGGTGGCGGCGCGCAGCCGTTCGATCAGCAGCCCGCCGACGCGCCGGGCGTTGCCCTGGAGGTCGTGTTCGAGGAGATGGGTGAGGTTGGCCATGCCCGCGGCCATGGTGATCGGGCTGCCGCCGAAGGTGGAGATCGAGTTGGCCTCCAGGCAGTTCATCACCTCCGCGCGGGCGACGACCCCGCCGATGGACATGCCGTTGCCGATGCCCTTGGCGAAGGTCAGCATGTCCGGGGGGCCGGCGTGGGCGTGCGCCTGCCAGCCCCAGAAGTGCTCGCCGGTGCGCCCCCAGCCGGTCTGCACCTCGTCGCTGATCCACAGGATGCCGTGGCGTTCGAGCACCTCGCGGAAGGCGGCGTAGAGGCCGTCGGGCGGGGCGGTGAACCCGCCGACGCCCTGCACCGGCTCGGCGATCAGCGCGGCGACGGTGCCGTGCGCCTGTCCCAGCACGTCTTCCAGGTCCGCCACGCAGGCGGTGATGAACTCCGCGTCGGACAGGTGCGCGTAGGGGCCGCGGGCGCGCACCCCGCCGTGCACGTACAGCGTCTGGAGCGGGGAGAGGCTGGTCGGGGACCAGGAGCGGTTGCCGGTGATGCCGACGGTGGAGAAGGACCGGCCGTGGTAGCTGTTGCGCATGGCCAGGATCTGGTTGGAGCGGCGGTGGGTGGTCGCGAGCAGCAGCGCGGTGTCGTTGGCCTCGGTGCCGGAGGTGGTGAAGAAGACCCGGGCGTCGGGGATCCCGGACAGTCGCGCGACCCGCTCGGCCAGGTCCACCATGGGGCGGTCGAGGTAGAGGGTGGAGCTGTGCAGGATCCGGCCCGCCTGCTCCGCCACCGCCTTGGTGACCTCGGGCAGGGCATGGGCGGTCATGGTGGTGAGAATGCCGCCGAAGAAGTCGAGGTAGCGCTTGCCGTCGCCGTCCCAGACGTGCCGGCCCTCGCCATGGGTGATCTCGATCGGGTGCTGGTAGTAGAGGGCCAGCCAGTCGGGCAGCACGGCGCGGTGGCGTGCGTGCAGCGCGGCGTGGGTCTCGCTCATGGTGCTCCCTCGGTCTCTCCCGGCGCGCGTCCGGGGGTCGCTCCGGCTCCGGTCCCGCTCACGGTCGCCCGTCTCACCGGAGCCCGCCTCACGGTCGTCCCCGTCACGGACACCCCCGTCAGGGTCGTCCCGGTCACGGTCTTCCGCGTCACGGTCGTCGCCTCCGTGATGGCAGCCCGCCTCAGGGGCGTTCCCGTCACGGCCGTCCCCGTCACGGGCGCCTCCCTGACGGCAGCCCGCCTCAGGGGCCTTCCCGTCACGAACGTCCCCGTCACGGGCGCACCAGGCCGTCGTACGCGTCCGGGCGCCGGTCCCGGTAGAACGCCCACTGCTGCCGCACCTCCTCGATGAGGTCGAAGTCGAGGTCGCGGACGACCAGCTCCTCCTTGGTGTCGCTGGCGGCGTCGCCGACGATCTGTCCGCGCGGGTCGACGAAGTACGAGCTCCCGTAGAAGTCGTTGTCGCCGTACTCCTCCTGGCCCACCCGGTTGATCGCGGCGACGAAGTACTCGTTGGCCACCGCGGCCGCGGGCTGCTCCAGCCGCCACAGGTACTGCGACAGCCCCCGGTGGGTGGCCGACGGGTTGTAGACCAACTCGGCGCCGGCCAGTCCCAGGGCGCGCCATCCCTCCGGGAAGTGCCGGTCGTAGCAGATGTAGACGCCCACCTTGCCGACGGCGGTGTCGAAGACCGGCCAGCCGAGGTTGCCCGGCTTGAAGTAGTACTTCTCCCAGAACCCCTTGACCTGCGGGATGTGGTGCTTGCGGTACTTGCCCAGATAGCTGCCGTCGGCGTCGATGACCGCGGCGGTGTTGAAGTACAGGCCCGACTGCTCGATCTCGAAGATCGGCACCACGATGACCATGCCGGTCTCGCGCGCCAGGTCCCGCATGCGGCGCACGGTGGGACCGTCCGGCACCGGCTCCGCCCACCGATAGTGCTCGGGATCCTGAACCTGGCAGAAGTACGGTGCGTTGAAGACTTCCTGGAAGCCGATCACCTTGGCCCCCTGCGCGGCCGCCGCGCGTGCGTGCTCCTCGTGCTTTGCGATCATCGTTTCGGTATCACCCGTCCAGGTGGCCTGGACCAGTGCCGCGCGAACAATCTTGGCCATGAGAGGCTCCTTTGACTGCACGTCAGACGCGTCTACGCACGTAGATACGGGGCGTAGGTGGAGAACGTACGACCCGTCTTCCCACGGTGACAAGACCGCCGTCGTTAAGCAACGAGGCGATCATGTTTCCTGACGCGCGTCTCCGCCTCCCGCCGGGTCTCCTGATGGGCGAGCCCGTTTCCGGTCGGGTGTCCCCGCGTGTTCCCGCTTCCCGACACGCGCCATCGCTTCTGACCGACGTCCCCTCGGCAGGCGCGCACCCGACTCCCCGGCGCGGGTCCGCTTCCTGTTCCTGCCGGCGACCCGGCTCCGGTCGGCTGTCCCCCGCTCCGGTCGGCTGTCCTCGGTTTCGCGGCGGCCGTCCCCCGTGGGCGGACGTCGCCCTTGACGGACATCGCCGTTGACGGACGTCCCCCGTGGCAGGCGTCCCCGTGGGCAGGCGTCCGCGTTGGCGGACGTCCCCGTTTCCCGGCGCGCGTCTCGCCGCGCGCCGGGCCGCGTGGGCGGTCGGCCCGGCCTCAGGCCAGGCCCGGGACCCCCGGAACCCCCGCCACGCGCAGCGCGTGGGCGATGTCGTGGTGCCTGCTGGAGGACACCTCGAGCGCCGCGGTCAGCAGCATCGGCACCATCCGGCCCGGGTCCGCGGACGCCGCCCCCGCCACCTCGGCGGGGGTACGGGCCCGCACCAGCGACTCCAGCAGCCCGCTCGCCTCCGACCGGTGACCCGCCTCGCACAGCGCGAGCGCCGCCCCCGCCACCTCGGCGACCGGGCGCGCCGTGCTCTGCCGCAGCAGGTGCGCGCAGTCGTACGCCCGGTCCGCGTCCGCGAGCGCCCCGGCGGCCGCGGCGAGCGCCGCCGGAGGCAGTCCGGCGAGCTCCCACAGGAGGGTGGCGACGTCCGCCCCCAGCCCCGCGCGCTCCAGTTCCGCCGCCAGCAGGGGCAGCCGCTCCGCGGGCCAGAGGGCGGCCTCGCAGAGCACCCCGTGCGCCTCGCCGCTGCGGCCCGCCGCCCGCAACCGCGCGATCCGGTCCACGGCCGCCACGGCCTCCTGCCGCGCGACCGTGGCCCTCCGCTCCGGCCCCGTGTCCCGGCCCTCGTGGCGCGGAGCCGGCTCCGGGTCCGTGCCGCGCGCCTCCACCGCTCCCCTGCGGCGCCCGCGCCGCCTGCCACCGTGCCCACCCTCGTCGGCTTCCCCATAGGCCCCGGCGAAGCGTGCCCCTCGGGGCGCTCCGGTCGCCGGTGTCACCGCCCGCGCCACCACCGGCACGACGCCCGCCCCCGTACCTGCCGCCTCGACGTCGTCCGCCTCCACTCCCGCGAACCGCGCCCCTCGCGGACGCCGCCGCACCGGCCCGTCACCCTCATCCCGAGGCGCCTCCTTATCCCGAGGCGCCTCCTCCCTCCGCCGCGCCTCGGCGACGGGCTCCCCGGCGGCCCCGGCCTCCCGCACGGGCGCGGGTGCCCCCGGGGGAGCGGGCATCCCCACGCCGGCGGATGCCCAGGCGGGGGCGGGAGCGCCCGCGGCGGCCGGCCCCCCGGCGGGCCCCGCCGCTCCGGTGGTCCCGCGTGATCCGCCGGAATGCCGCGACCCGGCGGAATGCCACGGCCCGCCGGACTCCCGTGGCCCGCCGGACTCCCGTGATCCCGCGAGGGGCGGCGCGGCGGAGGCCGGCGCCCCGACCGAAGCATCCGGCGCCATGGTGTCCGGCAGCCGGACGGGAGCGACTGCCCCGGGAGGAGCCCCCGGTCCAGCCGAGGCGGGCGGCCCGGCGGGGGTGGCCATCCCGGCCGGGGCGAGCGGCCCGGAGGGGGCGGTAGCCGGACCGCCAGCGGCCGGGCCGGGGGCGGGGGCGGGGTCTTCGGCCGGGCCGGGTAAGTCCGGGGCGGAGGGGGGAACGGGCTCGCCCAGGGCCTGGAGTCGGGCGGCGAGTTCCTGGCAGCGGGCGGTGGCGCGTTCGCAGTCGTCGTGGGCCCAGGCCAGATCCGTGGTGAGGCGCCGCTGGGCGGCCGGGTCGGCGTGGGCGGCCCCCACCGCCGCCCGCAGGTGGTGCTCGCGATGCGCCGCGTGTCGACGCTGACGGCGCATCGCCTCCAGACGGGCACGGAGGGCGGCCGGGCCGCCGATCCAGGTGTCGTAGGCGGTGACGGAGGCGCGGTAGAGGGCGGCGGCCCGGCCGGCCGCCGCGGCGGCCTCGGCGGCGCCGCACCGCGCGGACAGGTCCTGGAGCAGGGCCTGGACCACGTCCCAGGGCGGGACCTCACGACCGTCCAGACAGGCCCGGATGCCCTCGGGGTCGCGGAGGGCGAAGACGCCGTACCAGCCGGAGTCCGGGGCGAGCCGCCCGGTCAGTGCCCGCAGAAACCGGGCGAACTCGTCGATCTCCGTCGTGAGTTGGCCGTCCGCCATCTCCACCCCTCGCCCATGGACCGCACACCCTCCCGTGCGCACGCATTCGACACCCTGCGTGTTACGAGACCGGTTACGGGCGTGCTACGGGCGTTTTTCCGGATGCGCTTACGGCATGGAGGGGCGGACGGCCTACGACGTGAGGGGGAGCGCCGCTACGTCAGCCCGTGGGCCTCACCACCATCGCGGAGCCGCCGCCGCGCCGGACCGTCTCCGCCGCGGCGAGCCAGCGCCCGTCGGGGAGTCGCTGCACTCCGGTCGCCGCGCCGATTTCGGGGTTCTGCTTGAAGGTGTGCCCGATCGCCTCCAGTTGCCGGCGCAGCGGGCTGTTCCACAGCCCGGGTTCGAGGTCGGTGGTCACCGCGTTGCGCTGGCTGGCGCGGGGGGCGGCGATGGCGTCGACCAGCGGCAGTCCGCGGTCCAGGTGACCGGTCAGCGTCTGGAGCACCGTGGTGATGATGGTCGAGCCACCCGGGGAGCCGAGCGCGAGGACCGGCCGGCCGTCGTCGAGCACGATCGTGGGCGACATGGAGGAGCGCGGCCGCTTCCCGGGACCGGGCAGGTTGGGGTCGTGGACGGCGGGGTTGGCCGGCGCGAAGGAGAAGTCGGTCAGCTCGTTGTTGAGCAGGAAGCCGCGCCCCGGCACGGTGATGCCGCTGCCGCCGGTCTGCTCGATGGTGAGGGTGTACGCCACCACGTTCCCCCATTTGTCGGCCACCGTCAGATGGGTGGTGTTCTCCCCCTCGTAGGTGGTGGGCGCGCTGACTCCTCCGCTGTCGCAGCCCGCGCCGGGCTTGCGCGGGTCCCCGGGCGCGACCGGGCTGGTGAGCACCGCCCCGTCCTTGATGAGGCAGGCGCGTGAGTCGGCGAAGCGCTGCGAGAGCAGGCCCCGCACCGGGACGTCCTCGAAGGCCGGGTCGCCGACCCAGCGGCCGCGGTCGGCGAAGGCGATCCGGCTCGCCTCTATGTAGCGGTGCAGGTAGTCCCGCTGGCTCAGCTTCGAAAGGTCGGTGCTCTCCAGGATGTTGAGCGCCTCGGCGACGGTGGTGCCGCCGGAGGAGGAGGGCGCCATGCCGTACACGTCCAGACCCCGGTAGTCGGTGCGGGTGGGGGCCTGCCGCCTGGTCTCGTAGGAGCGCAGGTCCTGGCGCGTCAGGTCGCCAGGCCGCACGAGGCGGGTGGCGCCCGCCCGCACGGGGGGCTTGCGCACGGTGTGGATGACGTCGCGGCCCAGTTCTCCCTTGTACAGGACGTCGACGCCTCGCTTGGCCAGCAGGGCGTAGGTGCGGGCCAGGTCGGGGTTGGTGAAGGTGGAGCCGACCACCGGGAGTTCACCGTCGGGCAGGAAGAGATCGGCGCTGGCCGGGAAGTCGGCGAAGCGCGCCTGGTTGTCGGCGGTCTGCTGGCGGAAGGTGGCGTCCACCGTGAAGCCGTCGCGGGCCAGTCGCTCGGCGGGCTGGAGCACCTGGGCGAGAGAGCGGGTGCCCCAGGTGTCGAGCGCCTCGTCCCAGGTGGCGGGGGTGCCGGGGGTGCCGACGCCCAGGCCGCTGGTGACCCCTTCCTCGAACGGTATCGGCTTTCCGTCGGCACCGAGGAAGAGGTCCGCGTCGGCGCTGAGCGGCGCGGTCTCGCGGCCGTCGATGGTGTGGATCCGGCGGTCCTTGGCGCTGTAGTAGACGAAGAAACCGCCGCCGCCGACGCCGGCCGAATACGGCTCGGTGACACCGAGCGCGGCGGCGGTGGCGACCGCGGCGTCCACCGCGTTCCCACCCTGGCGCAGCACGCGGATGCCGACGGCCGACGCGTCGGGGTCCACGCTGGACACGGCGCCGCCGTAGCCGACGGCCACCGGCGACTTGGCCGGGGTGTCCGCGCCGGGGGCGGTCGCGGGCGAGGAGTCGCCCCGCGCTCCGCCGGGCGCGGCGCCGAGCGTCAGCCCGGCGATGAGGGTGGTGGCGGCGAGGACGGAGAGCCGGCGGCGGGCGGCCCCACGCCGTCGGTTCGGTGACGTTGCTGCTGGTGCGGTGGCTCTCGGGGCGAACCCCATGCGCGTACCTCCAAGTCCAGGCGAACGACGGGTGCCGGAGGATACCGGCGCGCCCGCCGCCGGGAACAGCGGCGGACGCGGGTCCGGCACCGCCCTCAGCATGCCCCCTTCCCGAGTCCCCCGCCTGGGGTTATCCACAGGCGGTCGACATTCGTCATACGAATCGAGACCCCGCGAAGGGGGCTCCGGGAGCGCCGAAAGGACGAATCGGGACCTCTGGGAGAACGAATCGGGACGTCTCGAACGCGCATCCGCACGCCCGCTACGATGCGCGGCCATGATGGACACCGCACAGGATCTGATCACCGCGGCGGCGGCCCTGATCGTGGGCGCGGCCCTCGGCTGGGCCGCCCATACGGCCGCCGGGCGCCGCAGCCGCGTCCGCGAACAGCGCTTCTTCGGGTTGCCGGACGGCTCGGAATGTGTGCTGGTCACCCACCGGGACAGCGCCTCGACCCACGCGAGCATCCCGCGCCATGACGCCCTGGCCCTGCTGGGCCTCGCGTCGGTGGTGGAGAACTGCGGCGCGCACGCCGAGGTCGCCCCGCACGACACCGGACTTCAGGGCTTCGGCGCGCGCACGGAGTTCTGTGTCGGCGACCCCACCGCGCACCGGCGGCTCGCCGCACACCTCGGCAACCTGCTACCCGGGGTCACGGTGCACCCGGGCGACGAGACGGGCATGGACCGCGCCACGTTCACCATCGGCGGCACCGCCTACCGCGCCGAGCCCGGCGCCGTGGAGTATGTGCTGCTGGCCCGGCTGACCGGCGGCGAGGGCGGCCGTCCGGTCTTCCTGGCGGCGGGGCAGCGACCGGTCACCCACCGGGCGGCGGTGCGGCACCTGGTGCGCAACCGCGCCAAGCTGGCCCGCAAGTACGGCGCCGACGGCTCGTTCTGCCTCCTGCTGAAGGTCGTCAACTCCCAGGCATACGGGCCGGATGTGGTGGAGTTGGTCGCCGACATGACGAAGGTCGCGACCGCCGCGGCGGCTCCGGAGCCGCGCCCCAGCCGCTCCCGTCGCGCCGGGAAAACGAACTGAGGAACGACGCTCTCCGATCGTTACCCAGGCTTGACCCACAGAGCTATTACCGCCGGTAACTCCGCGCCGTTAACGTTCGGTCGCTCGGCCCTGCACACCACCGCCCCCACGGCATCCAGGTCAGGAGCGACAGTGACCCCTGCTCGACACACCCTGCGCGCCACGGCGGCCGGGACCGTCTCGGCGACCCTGTTGGCGACGGCGGCACTGGGGCTCGCCCCCGCCGCCCAGGCGGCCGTCCCCGGCACCGGCACCACGGCCCGCGTCGCTCCACCACACGCGCGGGTCGCGCCGCCCCTCAGCCGCGTCGCGCCGCCCCGCGCGGGAGTCGCGGCACCCGGCACCCGGATCGCGCCGCCCCGCGCGGGAGCGTCCCGTACCGCCGCGCCCCGCGCGGTCGGGGACAGCGCGGTCGGGGACAGCGCGGGGCGGGCCGGCGTACCGTCCGTGCGGTTCGTCGACATCCCCGGCGAGGGCGGCATCACCCTGTCCGCCCATGTCTTCACCCCCGCCGCCGCCACGGCCGACCCCGATGCCCGCTTCCCTCTGATCGTGCTGCCCACCAGTTGGGGCATGCCGCAGATCGAGTACATGGCGCAGGCCGAGCAGCTCGCCGACGCCGGCTATATGGTGCTCGGTTACAACGCGCGGGGCTTCTGGCAGTCCGGCGGCGAGATCGAGACGGCCGGCCCGCCGGACGTGGCGGACGCCTCCAAGGTCATCGACTGGGCCCTGGCCCACACGCCCGCCGATCCCGATCGGGTCGGCATGGCCGGAGTGTCCTACGGCGCCGGAATCAGCCTGCTGGCCGCCGGGTTCGACCGGCGGATCAAGGCGGTGGCGGCCCTGAGCGGCTGGGCCGACCTGATCGGGTCGATCTACAGCGGCCGCACCCAACACGCCCAGGCCGCCGCCCTGCTCGGCGGCGCGGGCCGGCTCACCGGCCGCCCCAGCGCGGAACTCACCCGCGTCCTCGACGACTTCCTCGGCTCGCGCCTCGAACGCGAGCCGGTGACGCCGGATCCCGCTGGACACAACCCGCGCGGGGCGCGGCTGACCTTCTCCTCCCCCGCCGCCGACCCGTCCTGGGTCTCCGTACCGCTCGGTGCGAGCTCATGAAACGACCGTGCTCCCTCAGGCGAGACGACGGGGCCCGGCCGGCTCAGCTCTCGGAGACCTCCGCGTAGAGCTGCGACAGCTCCGGGGCCCCGACGGCCGCCCACCCCTGCCCCGCGGCGACCACGTCGATCTCGCGGTCGGAGGCCAACCGGACCATCGGGCCCACGTTCGGCGTCAGCTGCCAGACCGCGCCGGGCACGGTGCGGACGATGACCGTCCCGAGGTAGAGCCCCGCGTCGTTGCCGAGCCAGGACAGCTCCTCCGGGTCGTCGCGCCAACGGGGCAGCAGTTGGTCCAGGGCTTCCAAGGAGGCGACCGAATCGTCGAGCTCCACGCCGGCCGTCGAGGCGCGGGCGCGCAGCAGCTCGCACTCCGAGAGCAACTGGGCCATACCCTCCGGATCGCTTTCCCGGACCGCCGGCCGTCGGCCCGCGTCGAGGTCCGTCGCGTGCCGCCTGCGCCAGTTGTCCAAGAAATGAATATTCATATAACTCAGGGTCGCACCCGGCGCGGCCTCTCACCACACGGCGCGCGGGGCACTTGACGACTCGTCACTCACCTTGACGCCCTCTTCACGCCTCCCTACCTTCGACGCGCACCTGTCGGATGATTCGACCGTCATCAGTCACAGGAGGCACCCCAGATGCTCGCTGGCAGACCGAGACGACGTACCGGAGGAGTCCTCGTCTCGGGGCTCGTCCTCGTCCTGGCGACCGCCGCCGTGCCGGCCCGCGCGACCGCACCCGACACCGGGACGGACGCGGGGCCGGCAGCGCCGGCGACCGCCCCGCCGCTGCCGCTGGAGCGGCTGTTCGACAACCGGAGCGTCAGCGACGACGCGCACCCGCGCGGCGCGGATTTCGACGGCCGGGGCAACTCGCTGTCCGCGCGGGACCTCGCGGCCGCCGGCTGGACCCCCGGCCGCTCCCTGGCCCTCGACGGGGCTCGGCTGCGCTGGCCGCGCACCAGCGCCGGGAAGCCGGACAACGTACGGGCGAACGGCCAGTCGGTACGGGTCTCCGGGCGCGGCGACGCGCTGTCCTTCCTCGTCGCCGCGACGGGCCGCGAGACGCGGGGCGACGGAACGGTGCACTACGCGGACGGGACGCGCGGCGCGTACACGTTGACCGCCCCCGACTGGCGCACCGGACCGCTGGCCACCAAGGCCGTGGCGCTGCCGCACATCAACTCCCCCGGCGGGCAGCGCGCCGAACAGGCCCGGCTGTACGCGCTCACCGTGCCGGTGGCGCGGGGCCGCACGATCGCCTCCGTCACCCTGCCGAAGGACCCAGGCCGCTCCGCCGACCTGCATGTCTTCGCTCTCGCGGTGCGGTCGCCGGCCAGCGGCTGGACCGGCAGCTGGTCGGCCAGCACCTCGGGCCGCCAGTCCGTCGGGCCGTGGACGGACCGGACCCTGCGGCTGGTCGTCCACACCAGCGCGGGCGGGCCTCGGGTGCGCATCCGGCTGGCCAACACCTTCGCGTCGACGCCGATCGCCGTCGGACACGCCTCGGTCGCGGTGCAGGCGTCCGGGGCAGGCGCCGTGGATCCGCCCCGGAAGCTGGCGTTCGGCGGAAAGCCGGGCACCCGGATCCCGGCCGGCGCCCAGGCGTTCTCCGATCCGCTCGGCTTCTCCGTGCCCGCGGACGCCAATCTGCTGGTCAGCCTGCACCTTCCGGGCCGGGTGACGGCCCTGCCGGTCCATGCGCGGGCCTACCAGCGCTCCTACGTGAGCGGGGAGGGCAGCGGGGACCGTACCGGCGACCGGGGCGGGGCGCGGTACACCGGCACGCTCACCACCTGGCCGCTGTTGACCGGCGTCGACGTCGGCGGCGGGCCGGGATCCGTGGTGACGCTCGGCGACTCGATCACCGACGGGGACAAGTCGACCGTCGACGGCAACCGACGGTGGCCCGACGTGCTGGCCCGCCGGCTGCGCGGGCAGTCCGTCGTGCCGCGCTACGGCGTGCTCAACCACGGCATCTCCGCCAACCGCGTGGTCGGCGACCGCTATCCGGGCGACGGGGTGAGCACCGAGATCGGCGGCGTCAGCGCGCAGCACCGGCTGGAGCGCGATGTGCTGGCGCAGACCTCGGTCCGCACTCTCGTCATCCTCGAAGGGATCAACGACGTCCGGTCGGGCACCTCCGCGGACGCGGTCATCGCCGGGCTGCGGTCTCTGGCCGAGCGGGCGCGCGGCCGGGGCCTACGGGTGGTGGCCGCGACCGTACTGCCCTGCGGGGGCAACTCCGGCTGCACGCCGCGGGCCGAGCAGTGGCGCAGAGAGATCAACGACTTCATCCGAAGCGAGGACGGCGGCGTCTTCCACGCCGTCCTCGACTTCGACGCGGTGATCCGCGATCCCCAGCGGCCGGACCGGATGCTGCCCGCCTACGACAGCGGCGACCATCTGCACCCGGGCGACACAGGGCTCCGGGCGATGGCGGATTCGATCGCGCTGCGGAAGCTGGTGGGCTAGGGGCTGGGCCATGACGGGAGACGGAGCCGGCCGCGCCCCAAGGCCCAAGCCCTAAGCCCTGAGACCCACGCCCCGAGCGCCAAGTCCCGACCAAGCCCGCGCCCCGCGCCGGAGTCCGCGGGCGGCGTCCGGCGTCCGGGACCGCCTGCCCGCGCACCACTCCTCGGGCCGGGCCGGGCCGGGGCGGGGCCGGCTACGGCTCCAGGTCCACGACCACCGGCGCGTGGTCGGAGGCACCCTTGCCCTTGCGCTCCTCGCGGTCGACATAGGCGTCGGACACGGCCTTGGAGAAGGGGGCGTTGCCATAGACCAGGTCGATGCGCATGCCCTTGTTCTTCGGGAAGCCCAGCTCGCGGTAGTCCCAGTAGGTGTACGGGCGGTCGTACTTCAGCGGGCGCGGCACGACGTCCGACAGGCCGGCCTCACGGAGCGCGGCGAGCGCGGCGCGCTCCGCGGGGGTGACGTGGGTCAGGCCCTCGAAGAGGCTGGGGTCCCAGACGTCCTCGTCGGTCGGCGCGACGTTGTAGTCCCCCATCACCGCGAAGGGGCGCTCCCCGGCGGCGTCCTCGGCCACGGCCGCCCGCAGCGCCTCGAACCAGCCCAGCTTGTAGGTGTAGTGCGCGTGGCCGATCTCGCGGCCGTTGGGCACGTACACGGACCAGACGCGGACCGGTCCGCAGGTCGCACTGATGGCGCGCGGCTCGGTCGCTCCCTCGTAGTCGGGGCCGCCGGGCAGTCCGGTCACCACATCGTCGAGCCCGACCTTGGAGATCACCGCCACGCCGTTCCACCGGCCTGTGGCGTTGACCGCGGCCTCATAGCCGATCTCGCGCAGCTGCTCGTAGGGGAACGCGGCCTCGGCGCACTTGGTCTCCTGTATGCAGAGCACATCGGTGCCGGTGCTCTGCAGCCAGGCCAGCAGCCGGGGCAGCCGGGCGGTGATCGAGTTGACGTTCCAGGTGGCGATGCGCATGCGGCAAACCTACCGCCTGGGTCTGACAGTCACCGTCAGCGTTCCAGACGCACGCTCTCACCGGAGGCCAACCGTGCGTGGTCGGCACCGCCCAGATTGCCCAGGTGGGTGTCGTAGATGGGCCGCGCCAGGTCCGTGAGCAGGGCATCGTGGATGTCGTACGCGCGCCGCGGCTTGACCTCCCGTACGTAGTCGATCACCTCGGAGATCTTGCTCCAGGGCGCCTGCACCGGCAGCAGCAGGGTGTCGACGGAACGCTCCGGCACGGTGAGCGCGTCGCCGGGGTGGAAGACCGAACCGTCGACGACGTATCCGACGTTGGTGATGCGCGGGAGGTCCGGGTGGATGACGGCGTGCAGTTCCCCGTGCACCTCGACCTCGAAGCCGGCGGCGCTGAACGTGTCACCGTGACCGACGGTGTGCACCCGCCCCGGGAAGGCGGCGGCGAGCTGGTCCGCGACGCTGCGCAGGGTCCAGATCTCGGCGGCCGGGTTGGCCTCCATGGCGATCCGCAGCCTGCCCTCGTCGAAGTGGTCGACGTGCTCATGGGTGACCAGCAGCGCGTCGGCGCCCGTGACGGCGTCCTGCTCGGTGAAGGCGCCCGGGTCGATGACGAGCAGCCGCCCGTCCTTTTCGATCCGGACGCAGGCGTGCCCCTTCTTGGTCATCTTCATGACCCCATCTTGCCGCCTCCCCGCGCGGCGCGGCCGTTCTCTCACACGAGAGGGCCGCGCCGCTCCGTCATGACGAGGGTCGCCCCCGTCATGGCGAGGGCCGCCCTCCCCGCGCGACGTACGGTCACGCCCCGCGCGGCGGGCGGAACGGCGCCGGCCCGGCGGTCGGGTCAGGCCCCCGGACGGTCCTCCGGGCGGGATTCCGGACGCTCCTCCGCACGTTCCTCCGAACGACCCCGTACGCGGCCGTCCGGACGGGTCTCCTGGGCGATCACCCTCCGCGCCACGGCGAACGCGGAGTTCGCGGCCGGCACCCCGCAGTAGACGGCGGTGTGCAGCAGCACCTCAGCGATCTCGGCAGGGGTGAGCCCGTTGCGCAGCGCCGCGCGGGTGTGAAAGGCGAGCTCGTCGAGATGCCCGCGCGCGGCGAGAGCGGTGAGCGTGACGACGCTGCGGGTGCGGCGGTCGATGCCGGGCCGGGTCCACACCTCACCCCACGCGTAGCGGGTGAGGAAGTCCTGGAAGTCCTCGGTGAAGTCGTCGGTGAGCGCCGCCGCGCGGTCCACGTGCGCGTCCCCGAGCACCTCACGCCGGACCTTCATGCCCTGGTCGTACACGTCGGCGCGGGTCTCGGCCGGAGCCTCGCCCGGGGCGGCCACCGGGCCGGAGAACGGGCCCGACGCCGGACCGGCGAGCGGGTCGGCGAGCGGGTCGGTGAGCGCGCCGGTGAGCGGAGCCAAGGCCGTGGGGTCCGCCGTCGGCTCGACGGGGACCGCGTCGATCACCGCGGCCTCCGGGGCGTCGGGCTCCGTGGCATCGGGCTTCGTGACAGCGGGCCCCACGACAGCAGGCTCCGTGATAGCAGGCTCCGTGACAGCGGCCTTCGCGGTCACAGGCTCGACCACCGCGGCCTCAGCAGGCGCCGACCCGGCGGTCACGGGCTCTGGTGTCACGGGCTCTGGTGTCACGGGCTCTGGTGTGACGGCCTCCGGTGTCACGGCCTCCGGTGTCACGGGCTCCGCGGCCGCGGGCCCGAGCACGATCGGCTCGGCCTTCGCCTCAACCGCCGCCGGCTCGGACGGCGTCCGCCCCGCGGGTACGCCGATTACCGGCTCCCCGGCCGCGAACGGTTCGACAGGGCCGGAAGGGGTCGAGGCTCCTGGGTCGGGGGAGGTCACGGGGCCGGTGGGCACCGCCAGAGCGGTCGGAGCGCCGGCGGAACCCACGGGTGGGACGGTCGCGGACGTGGCGGCCGTGGGCACAGGGGGCGCCGGTACGGGGGGCGCCGGTACGGGGGACATCCGCGCCGAGGGCATGGAGGCCACCGCCGTTTCGGGCGTGCCCGCCACCGCTGCCGTTTCGGGCGTGCTCGCCCGCGCCGTTCCAGGCGTGCCCAGGGAGGGGCCGAGAGGGATGGCGGAGGCTGTCACGCTCGGCTCCGGGCCCAGCGTCGCGTCCGCGCGGGCCGCCGCCTCGGAAGACGTCGCCACGTCGGTCGCGACGGTCCCCATGGCCGGCACCGCACCGTCGACCAGGGCCTGTGCCCCATCCGTCCCCACCGTCGGAGCGGGGGTCGGGGTGGGCCCAGGCGCCGGAATCGCGACCACGGGAGGGCGCGTGGCCGCCGCCGGAGCCCCCACGGTGGGCGGGCGCGTGGATGCCGCCGGATCCCCCACCGTGGGCGGAGGCGTGACCGCCGCCGGAGCCCCCACCGTAGGCGGGCGCGTGGATGCCGCCGGATCCCCCACCGTAGGCGGAGGCGTGACCGCCGCCGGAGCCCCCACCGTGGGCGGGGGCGTGGCCGTGGACGGGACCGCCGCCGCGGGCGCCGAGTGCCAGGAGCCGGAGAAGTGGCGCACGAGGAGGTCGGTGACGGCGCCGGGCTGCTCCACGGGTGCCAGGTGGGCGGTTCCGGGGACGAGCGCGAGCCGGGCGTCCGTGATGCCCTCGACCAGCTCCCGCGCGTCGGCGACCGGGGTGACCGGGTCGTCGGCGCCGACGAGCACCAGTGTGGGCGACCCGATCCGACCCAGTTCGGCACGGATGTCGAAGACGGCGAGCGCTTCGCAGGCGGCCATGTAGCAGCCCGGTTCGGTGGTGCGCACCATCTGCACGGACCAGTCCACGATGGCGGGCTGGGCGGCGGCGAATCCGGAGGTGAACCAGCGCTCGGGCGTGGTGCGGGCGACCGGATCCAGGCCGCCCGCGCGGACCACGGCGACGCGCTGCCGCCAGGCGTCGGGGGTTCCGTACCGCGCGGAGGCGGAGATCAGGGCGAGTGAGGCGAGGCGCTCCGGTCGGCGTAGCGCGAGCGAGGCGCCGACGGCGGCGCCGATCGAACAGCCCGCGTAGCCGAAGCTTTCCACACCGAGCTGGTCCAGGGTGGCCAGCAGCCGGTCGGCCAGCTCGTCGATGCCGATGGCCGGGTACGCGGGGGATCCTCCGTGGCCCGGCAGGTCGAAGCGGATGACGCGCCAGGTGCGCGACAGCTCGGGAATCTGGCGGTCCCACATGTGCCAGGTGGTGCCGAGCGACGGCCCGAGGACAAGGGTCCGCGCGTCCTGCCGGCCGTCGTGCGGGCCGTCGATCCGGTACTGAAGGGTCTTGGTCTCGCTCACACGCTTCACGGTATCCAGCGGTCGTCGGCGGGTCCGCCGTGGGCTCTACGGGTCTGGAGCCTACGGGACCGTACGGGATCACGGACCGGCAGCGCGCCCCCACGGCCCCGGGTGTCGCCCCACGAACCCGCGGCAACGACCCCACGAACTCGCGGTGCGACCCCGCGGGGTCACGGGTTCACCAGGTCACGGGCTCACCGGGTCACCAGGCCACCCAGGTCACCGACGCACCAGGCCACCCGGGCCACCCCGTCCGCGAAGGGCCGCAGCGGTCACGGTCACAGGGTCACGGGGTCACGGTCGACACCACGTACACCTCGGGGTGTTCCGGGTTGTCGAGGTCGACGGTGACCTCCAGTTCGGGCTCGGGCCCCGGCTGCTCGACCACCAGACCGGCCCACTTCGTGTCGGACCCGAACTTCCAGCCGACCCGGTCGGCCTCCTCGTCGTCGATCGTCACCTTGCCGTCCCGCAGGGCCGAGCGATCGAGGTCGAACGTGTCGAGGAACCTGTCGAAGCCCTCGTCCGAGGTGATGAACTGCACGTACATCGAGCTGGCGTCCCAGGAGTTGGTCTCGAAGTGCGCCACGTCCGCGGAGTACGGCGGAATCCACACGTCGTAGATGCGCCGCTGCACCTTGCTGGGCCAGTCCTCGGTCAGCCCGGTCGCGGCGGCGGTCTCCTGCTTGTCCTCGCCGCTGTCGCGGCTCTGGAGTGCCGAGATGACGAGATAGCCCGCCGGGATGGCGATGAGCAGGAAGACGATGACGGCGGTGAGCCAGGGGCGCTGGGAGCGACGCAGCCCCTGATGCGGGCTCTGAGAGGAGTCGTCCCCCGTGCCGCCGCCGGACCGGCCGGAGCCGCCGGACCCGCCGGACCCCGACGACCCGCCGGAGCCGCTCGCACCCCGCGATCCGTCCGCACGGCGTGATCCCTCCGCACCGCGCACCCCGTCCGCGCCGCCGGATCGGTCCGCGCCGTGTGGCGCTTCCGCATGACGGCCGTCTCCCCGGCCCGTGCCCTTTCCGCCGGCCGCGCGGGCGGCCGTCCCAGCCGAGGCCATACCGCTCACCGCGCGGGCGGCCGTCCCACCCGGCCCCGTACCGCTCGCCGCGCGGGCAGCCCTCCCGTCCGACGCCTTACCGCCGTCCGCGCGGGCAGCCGTACCGCGGATCACACACGCGGTCGTACCGCCGGTCGCCCGCGCGGTCGTACCACCCGCCGCACGCGCGGTCGTGTGTGCGGCGCCGCCGCCGTCCGTGGGCGTGCCGGACGCGCCGGAGACGGTTCGGCCGGCGGGCACGCCGCGCCCGCTCGCCCGCGCCCTGCCGGTGCCCGGCTGGCGCTCGCCCTCGCGGACCCGCCGCCGCTCGCGGGGGCGCTGACGCTCCGCGCCGGTCATCGGCCGGCTGCCCTGGCGTAACGCTCGTTCCGTTCGACGCGCCGCCGGTTGGCGCGCCGGAAGCGGCGGGCGACCAGGCGGGCCAGGTCCGCGGCGCCGACCATGCCCGCGTCGGGGCCGAGCTGGGCGCGGACGATGCGCGCCTCGGGCCGGTAGCCGCGGCCGGTGAGGGTGCGTCGGAAGGCGTTGCGGGCGGGGCTGATCAGCAGGTCGTCGGCCGCGCTGACGCCGCCGCCGATGACGAAGCAGGAGGGGTCGAGCGCGGCGGCGAGATTGGCGATGCCGACGCCGAGCCACTCACCGATGTCGTGAAGCAGCTCGACGCACATCGCGTCGCCCTCGCGGGCCAGCTCGGTGATGAGTGGTCCGGTGATGTCGGGGACGTGACCGCCGACGCGGTCGATGATCCCGTACGCGACCGGGGACTCGGCGGCGGCGAGCTCGCGCGCCTCCCGTACCAGGGCGTTGCCGGAGCTGTACTGCTCCCAGCAGCCGCGGTTGCCGCACGGACAGCGGTGCCCGCCGGGGACGACCTGCATATGGCCGAACTCGCCGGCGACGCCGTACTTGCCGCGCTTGACCTGGCCGTCCTCCAGGATGGCGCCGCCGATCCCGGTGCCGAGGGTGATCATGACCAGGTGGTCCTCGCCGCGCCCGGCGCCGAAGCGCCATTCCGCCCAGGCGGCGGTGTTGGCGTCGTTGTCGACCATGACGGGGACGGCCAGGCGCTCGGCGATGCGGTCGCGCAGCGGCTCGTTGCGCCAGGACAGGTGCGGGGCGAACAGGATGCGGTTGCGGTCGGCGTCCACCCAGCCGGCGGCGCCGATGCCGACCGCGTGGACGTCGTGCCGGTCGGAGAGGTCCAGGACCAGGTCGACGATCACGTCCTCGACGACCTTGGGGCTCTTGGACTTGTCGGGCGTCTCGGTGCGCACCTTCTCCAGGATGTTGCCGTCCGCGTCCACGACGCCGGCCGCGACCTTGGTGCCGCCGATGTCGATGCCGACGGTCGGCACGCGCGGGGCGGTCAGATGAGAGCGGCGCTCTCGCGTCCCCACGGTGCGCAGCACGGTGGCCCGGGCCGATCCCCTGTGCACCCGCTCGCGGTACATGCTCATCGCTCCGCCCTTCCGCCGTCGGTGCCAGGCGCGCCGTACGGGGCCCCGCCGCCGGGGCCGGCCGTCGTACGGGCCTCGCCCGCGGCGCGGTGCGCGCGGGGGTTGCGTTCGCTGCGGGTGCGTGCTCGCAAGAGTCGTCGTCCCTGCGGAGGTCTCGGGAGGCCGGGGCCTCGTGAATACGTCGGTACGGGGGTGACCCGCCGTCGCCGATTGTGCCTCACCGGCGGTGTCCGACGCATAACCGCCCCGAGGGCCCGCGCCCCGCCGGGCCTCGGCATATGCCCCGCCCGCCGAGGCCGGTCGGCCGGTCGCGGTCCCGAGACGACGGGGCGCGGCGCGTACGCGAGGCGGACACCACGAGAACGCGGCAGGAAGGCCCCGCCCGAGGACGGGGTCTTCCTGCCGCGACATTCGCTCACGCCCCGCTGGGCGGGCGATTTCAGTCCTGGGGGTGCTTGCCCGGGTAGTCGGCGACCGGAGCGCGGGAGAGCTCGTGGCTGAGCTGCTCCAGCTCGCTGCCGCCGGCCATCTGCCGGGTCAGCTCCTCCAGGGCGATCTCCGCCTTGGCGTGGCTGCCGGCCATGGCACCGCGCTTCAGCAGCACGAAGCGGTCGCCGACGAGGTAGGCGTGGTGCGGGTTGTGGGTGATCAGCACCACGCCGAGGCCGGCGTCCCGCGCGGCCGCCACGTACTTCAGCACCACACCGGACTGCTTGACGCCGAGCGCCGCCGTGGGCTCGTCCAGGACGAGGACCTTGGCGCCGAAGTAGACGGCGCGGGCGATGGCCACACACTGCCGCTCGCCGCCGGACAGGGTGCCGATCGGCTGGTCGACGTCGCGCAGGTCGATGCCCATGCGCAGCAGCTCGCCGCGGGTGGTCTCGCGCATGGTCGCCACGTCGAGGCGCTTGAAGGGGCCGCGGCCCTTCGTCGGCTCGGAGCCGAGGAAGAAGTTCCGCCAGACCGGCATCAGCGGGACGACGGCGAGGTCCTGGTAGACGGTGGCGATGCCGCGGTCGAGGGCCTCGCGCGGCGAACCGAGCCTGGCCTCCTCGCCCTCGATGGCGAAGGTGCCGGCGTCGTGCCCGTGCAGCCCAGCGATGATCTTGATCAGCGTGGACTTGCCGGCGCCGTTGTCGCCGAGCACACAGGTGATCTCGCCCGCGTGCACTTCGAGGGAGACACCCTCCAGCGCCTTGATGTTGCCGTAGAACTTGCTGACGTCGGTCAGCCGGACCAGTGGCGGCGTCGTGGACTCCGTCGACGCGGCCGGCGCCGCGCTCGTCTTCTCGTTCTCGCTCACTTGCTCGCCTCCGCGCGCTTACGGACCCACGCGTTCAGCAGGGTGGCGAGCAGCAGCATCGCGCCCAGGAAGAACTTGAACCAGTCGGCGTTCCACTGCGCGTAGACGATGCCCTTGTTGGTCATGCCGAAGATGAAGGCGCCCACGGCGGCGCCGATGGCGGAGCCGTAGCCGCCGGTCATCAGACAGCCGCCGATGACGGCCGCGATGATGTAGAGGAACTCGTTGCCCACACCCTCGCCGGACTGCACCACGTCGTACGACATCAGCAGGTGCTGACCGGAGATCCAGGCGCAGAAGGCGACCGCCATATAGAGGCCGATCTTCGTGCGACGCACCGGAACGCCGACCGCGCGGGCCGCGTCCTCGCCGCCGCCCACCGCGAAGATCCAGTTGCCGACGTGGGTGCGCAGCAGGATCCAGGTGGCCAGCGCCACCAGGCCGAACCACCACAGGATGGTGACGTTCAGATCCACGTCGCCGACGGTCAGGTGCGAGGCGAAGACCTTGCGGGCCGACTCGAAGCCCTCCATGTCGGCGATGGTCTTGGTGGAGACCGTGCCGCTGATCAGCTTGGTGAAGCCCAGGTTCATGCCGGTGAGCATGAGGAAGGTGCCCAGCGTGATGATGAAGCTGGGCAGCTTGGTGCGGGTGAGCAGGAAGCCGTTGAAGAAGCCGATGGCCAGTGTGGCCAGCAGCGACACCCCGACGCCGACCCAGACGTTCGCCGTCATCTGGTACGAGAACATCGACGAGACCAGCGCCGACGAGGTCACCATGACGCCGGTGGACAGGTCGAACTCGCCGCCGATCATCAGCAGCGCCACCGGCACCGCCATGATGCCGATCGTGGACGACGCGTACAGCACCGTGCTGAAGCTCGACCACTGCAGGAAGGTGTCGGCGACGATCGAGAAGAAGACGAAGACGGCGATGGCGCCGACGACCGCGCCCAGCTCGGGGCGGGTCATCAGACGGCGCGCCAGCGAGCGGTGCAGCAGCCGCTCGTCGCCGGTGCCGGCGCCGGACCCGGGACCGCTCGGTCGGCCCGGCTCCACGGCTGGCGCGTCGGCGGTCATCGGGTCCCCCGCTTGGTGTACTCGGCGAGGTCCGCGGCGTCGTCCTTGGTGATGATCTGCGGCCCGGTGAGCACCGGCTTCCCGCCGCCGAGGACGTCGGCGTTGTAGCGGTGCAGCCACAGCAGGTCGACCGCCTCGTAGCCCTGGAGGTACGGCTGCTGGTCGACGGCGAAGCCGAGGGAGCCGTCCTGGAGCGCGGCGGCCACCTTGGCGTTCAGGTCGAAGGTGTCGATCTCGGCGTCGCTGTCGGCCTGCTTGGCGGCCTTGGCCGCGGTGTCCGCGAACGGGGCGCCGAGCGTGACGACGGCGTCGATGTCCTTGTCGGACTGGAGCTTGGCCTCGATGGAGGACTGCACGTCGGGCATGTTGGTGCCCTCGACGTAGAGCTTCTCCAGCTTGCCCTCGAAGGTCTCCTCGGTGCCGTCGCAGCGCTGCTCATGGCCGACGTTGCCCTGCTCGTGCAGCACGCACAGGGCCTTCTTCTTGCCCCGCTCGTTGAGCTCCTCGCCGACCGCCTCGCCGGCGATGGTCTCGTCCTGGCCGATGTGGGCCAGCGCGCCGAAGCTCTTGGACTCCTCGGAGCCGGAGTTGACCGTGATCACCGGTATGCCGGCGTCGACCGCCTTCTTCAGCACGTCCTTCATGGCGTCCGGCTTGGCCAGGGTGACGATCAGCCCGTCGACGTCCTGGTCGATGTACGACTGGACCAGCTGCGCCTGCTCCTTGCCCTCTTCGTTGTGGGCGTAGAGGAACTTGATGTTGTCCTTGACGGCGGCCTGCTTGGCACCGTTCTGGACGATGTCCCAGAAGGTGTCGCCGTCTCCCGAGTGGGTGACCATGGCGAAGGTCCACCGCGGAGTGTCCACCGCCGCGCGGCCCTCGGCGGCGCGGGCCGCCCGCTCCTCAGCGCGCTTGCCGCCCGTGCTGCTGCACCCCGCCAGGGTCACGCCGAGCACCGCTGCCAGCACGGCGGTCATCGCCCGTACATTTCTCCGAACCCTTGCCACGAAGTTGCCCTTCTTGCTCTCCACCACGGTGCGGCCGGCGCCGAGGCCCGGCGCACAACCGCCCAAGTATCCCTGAACCCCGTCCAGCGATGCCGGTCAGGTCCGGCCGCCTTCCTTACCGGGGCCGGGCCCATGGCGGCTTGAGCACTTCTACGGGCGCGTACGGGTCACGTCAAGGCTGGAGCGGGTTCGGGAGCGGGTCAGGGGCGCACCAGCAGCTGGAACTCGAAGGCGTAGCGGGAGGCGCGGTAGGTGTGCGAGCCGAACTCGACCGCGCGCCCGGTGTCGTCGTAGGTGGTGCGCTCCATGGTCAGCAGCGGGGCGCCCTCGGGCTCGCCGAGCCGCTCGCCCTCCTCGGCGGTGGCGGCGCGCGCCCCGACCGCCTGTCGGGCGCTGTGCAGGGTGATCCCGGCGCCGCGCATCAGGCGGTACAGGCCCGTCTCCTCCAGCTCCGCGCTCTCCAGCTTGAGCAGCCCGGCGGGCAGGTGGTTGCGCAGATGGGCCATGGGTTCGCCGTGGGCGAGCCGCAGCCGCTCGATGAGGACGACATCGGTGCCCTCGGGCACGCCGAGCGCGGCGGCGACCTCGGCGGTCGCGGGCTCGATGGTGTTGCGCAGCACCCGGGTGGCGGGGCGCTGGCCGGCGGCCTCGAGGTCGTCGTAGAGGCTGCTGAGCTCCAGCGGGCGCTTGACCTGGCTGTGCACGACCTGGGTGCCCACGCCGCGGCGGCGCACCAGCAGTCCCTTGTCGACCAGCGACTGGATGGCCTGGCGGACCGTGGGGCGGGACAGGCCGAGCCGTCCGGCGAGCTCGATCTCGTTGCCGAGCAGGCTGCCGGGTGCCAGCCGTCCCTGCTCGATCGCCGCTTCGAGCTGCTGGGACAGCTGGAAGTAGAGCGGGACCGGGCTGCTGCGGTCGACGCTGAACTGGAGCGGCTCCGAAGCCCCCGGGGAATCTGCTTCCTGCGTTGCTGCCACGAGGTGAGCGTATCGGCATGGACACATGACGGAAAGTCGTGAAGTCAGGTTGTCAGGACAAGCCACCACAGATGGGTCGCCGCGGACGGATCACCGGCGGACGAGTCGCCGTGCAGGGGCCGCCGCGGGCGGATCGCCGCAGCCGCGGGCGGGCCGCCGAAGATCTGCCGCCGCAGGCGGGTTGCCGCAGGCAGGTCGCCGCAGGCGGGTTGCCGCAGGCAGGTCGCCGCAGGCGGGTTGCCGCAGGCAGGTCGCCGCAGGCAGGTCGCCGCAGGCCGGTCGCCGCAGGCCGGTCGCCGCAGGCAGGTCGCCGCAGGCCGGTCGCCGCAGGCTGGTCGCCGCAGGCCGGTCGCCACGGATCGGTCGACGCCGATGGGCCGCTACGCGTCGGTCGACGCGGAGGGGCCGCCGAAGACGGCTCGCGCGGAGGGGCCGCGCGGAGGGTGGCCAGTCGCGGCTGGGCGTCGATGCGACGGGTCCGTCCGGCGGGGGCGCGTCGGGCCGGCGCCGCGTGCGACGCGCGGCGGCCCGGGCGGAGCTCACCAGGGCAGCGGACGTCCGTCCCGGAAGAAGCCGCCGGTGGGGCCGGTGTCCGGGAGCGTCGCCGCCCAGACCACGCCGGCCGCGCCGGCGTCCACCGGCCGTCCACCGGCGCCACCCATGTCGGTGGCGACCCAGCCGGGACAGACCGCGTTGACCAGGACGCCGTCGGGGCCCAGCTCGGCGGCGAGCATGCGCGTGAGCGCGTTGAGGGCGGCCTTGGTGACCGCGTAGGCGGGGGTGCCGCCGGCCATGCCGGTGAGCGAGCCGGCCTCGCTGGAGACGTTGACCATCCGCGGGTGGGCGCTGGCGCGGAGCAGCGCCGCGAAGGCGCGGGCGGTGCGCCAGGGGCCGTAGAGGTTGGTCTCGGCGGCCTCCCGTACGACGTCCAGGTCGGCGGTGAGCGCCCGCTGCCAGGTGTCGTAGGTGATGGCGGCGTTGTTGACGAGCACGTCGAGTCGGCCGTAGCGGTCGGCGACCCGTTCGGCGGCGGCCTTCACCCCGGCGTCGTCCGTGACGTCCAGGAGCAGCGGGCGCACCTCGCCGCCCTCGGCGCCCTCGCCCATGAGCCGTCGCGCGGCGGTGCCCGCGGAGTCCAGCGAGCGGGCGCTCAGCAGCACCGTGTGCCCGCGCTCGGCCAGCTGCCGACAGATCTCGAAGCCGAGGCCCCGGTTGCCCCCGGTGACCAGCGAGACGGTGCCCATACACCGATCATCTGCCGCGCGGCGGCGGCTGTCCACGGCGGCCGGGCGACCGCGTGCAGGAACTCATGAAGCTCGCCCCCCGCCGGCGGCCGCGCCGACCGCCTCGTCTCGCCCGCCCGCCGTCGGAGCGCCGGGCCACCACGGCCCCGGGCCCCGGGCCCCGGTCGGCGCACCGCGCGAGGGCCCCACCGCGCGGCCGTCGGCATGACCACCGACTCCGGTCGTCGGGCGCCGAGCGGTCGCGCGGTTCCGAGGCGCGGGGCGTCGAACGGGCCGGCGCACGGCCCGTTCGACGCCTGACGTGTCGCCAGAGGTGGGGTCAGCAGCCGTAGTCGACGAGGTCGAACGAGGAGTAGTGGTCGGCGGTGTAGTAGTCCTCGTCGGTGCCCTCGCCGGTGACGATGCGTCGGGCGCCGCGCGTCGGCGCGTTCGGGGTCTTCACCGTGTACTCGTGGTAGTAGCCGCTGGTCTGCTTGAGCAGGACGCCCTCGCGGTTCTGGAAGACGGTCCCGTCCTGCGGGTACGGGTAGGGGCCGCCGTCGTCGATCAGGTCGAGCGTGGTGTGCGCCTGGGACGGCAGGTCGGAGTAGCAGACCTCGCCGACCGCGGCGGCTGCCCGCGGCGCGGCCGCGGCGGTGACGCCCGGGCCGGCCCGGTAGGTGTCGGGAGTGACCGCGACGGCGGTGCCGCCGAAGAGCAGAGCCGTGGCGAGCGCGCCGGTGGCACCGATGCGGGTGATCAGGGGGATCCGTGGGGGAGTCTTCATGCGGGCAGCATGACGCGCGTAGCACATGTCATGTCAATGCCAAAGCGATCATGTTTTCCGGGTGTTCACCGGAGCTGCGCGAAGTCCACCGAGAGGTCGTCGAGTCGTCACCTTTTTGCCTCACAGGCAAAACTTTTGCCCCTGAGGTCGAAGGCTGGCTATACCGGAGACATGACCTCGCTCCCCGAGGCCGAGGGACCCGGCGGCGAGCTACCCGCCGTCGCCCCCCGCCTGCGCGATCTCCGCCGCCGCAGCGGCCTGACCCTGGAGGCCGCGGCCCAGCTGGCCGGCCTGTCCCCCGCGCATCTGTCCCGGCTGGAGACGGGCCGCCGCCAACCCTCGCTGCCGATGCTGCTGGCCTTGGCCCGTACCTACGGGACCACGGTATCCGACCTGCTCGGCGAGGTACCCCCGGAGCGCGACCCCATCCTGCGCGGCGACCGGACGCCGCCCTCGGAGACCGGTGGCTGGACCTACTGGCGAGCCGGCGGTTCCGGCCGGGCCATGCAGGCACTGCGGGTCTACGTGCCGCTCCACCAGGTTCCCCAGGAGCAGCTGGTGCGGGTGCATCCCGGCGAGGAGTGGCTGTACGTCCTCAAGGGCCGGCTCAGCCTGGCGCTCGGCGAGGCCACGCACGTGCTCGAGGTCGGCGACGCGGCCCACTTCGACTCGCTCACCCCGCACCGCATCGCAGCCGCCTCGCGCGGCGGCGCGGAGCTGTTGTTCGTCCACACGCTGCTGCAGAGCGGCGTCTCCGGGCTGTGCCTGGGCGACGCCGTCACGCCCGGCCCGAGAGGAAGCAGGGGTACGTCATGAACGAAGCCGTGAACGACGGCGCGAACGGAAGCGCCGCGAACGGCGCCGGGAAGGCCGGCACCGAGGAGGACCGGGCGCCGATGTCCTTCGCCGTCCGCATCTTCGTCTACTTCGTCGGAGTCCACATCATCGCCGCCTTCCTGTTCGGACTCTTCTACCTGGGAGGCGCGAAGTGACCCGTGGGGGCGAGGCGGGATGAAGACCGCGCGGGAGCGCGGCCTTCGCCGCCCCCTGCGGTCTCCTGACGCGGGATCACGGCCGCTCTCCTGGTGAGACGGCGCGGCCGGCTAGGCGTTCGGCTCACCCAGCTCGCGGTGGTGTGCGGCGAGCCGCGCGGCGCCCTCGGCGGTCAGCGAACCGTGCAGCCGCAGCCGGGAGATGCCGCCGTCCGGGAAGATGTCGATCCGGACCCGGGTGCCGGTGACGGGTGTGTCGAGCACGAAGCGGTGGTTGGTGTCCGGCTGGAGTCGGGTGCGTGGCAGCATCTCCCGCCACTCCCCCGCGGCGGCTTCCGTCCCGACCGCCTCATCCGCCCCCGCCGCGCCCTCGGGCTCGTCGCGCACCCACAGCGCGGCCCAACCCGCCGCGTTGCCCTTGAGGTAGGCGGTGTCGATCTCCACGGCGCGGATCTCGGACCGCGCGGCCAGCCGGTAGCGGATCCAGTCGTGGCCGTGGTCGCGCCGGCGCCGGGTCTCCCAGCCGTCGTCCATCTTGGCCGAGCGCCCGGGCTGGATGGTGTGGACGGGGGGCGAGTAGAAGCGGTCGGAGGCGTCCTCGACCCGGCCGCCGTTCTCGAGCGCCAGCACGTCGAAGGTGCCGAGGGCGGCCAGCCACGCCGGATCCGGAACCACCTCACCGTGCACCCGCAGCCGGGCGACGCCCCCGTCGGGGTGCTGGTTGAGCCGCAGGTGGGTGAAGCGCTGTTCGGCGTGGACGGCGAAGCCGTTGGCCGCGTGTCCGCCGACGGCGGTGCGCGGCACCAGCGTCGTCCACTTCACGTCGTCGGCGAGCAGTTCCTCGGGCGAGGGCGTGCCGGCGACCGAGGTGGCCTCGACGCTGACGGCCCTCGGATGGTTGCCGCGGAAGTGCGCGGTGTCGACGACCAGGCCGCGGACGACGCCGGGCGCGCCGAGCCGGACCAGGGCCCAGTCGTGCTCGCCCTCGGCGGGGTGGGGACGGGAAGCGTCGACGCCGCGCCGGCGCCGGGTCTCCCAGCCGTCCATGACCTTGCCCTTGTGGCCGAAGCGCTCGGGGTCGAACACCGGGCGCCCGGGCACCAGCAGGTTCTCGCGAGGGGCGAAGAACTCGTCGTTGGCCGCGATGACCGCACCGCCCAGCCGCCGGTCGGCGAGGTCCACGAGGTGGCTGAAGGGGAACCCGGCGGGGCCCGGGGCGCGGTAGTCGGCGTAGGGGTCGCCACCGCCGTACGGGCCGGCGTCTCCGGTGTAGGACGGTATGTCGCCGGTGGAGGACGGGATGCCCGTCATCTGCTAGGGCCGCCTTTCCAGAAGTCGTCCGAGAGGCTTGGGGGGAACGTCGCCGTGGTCGGCGATCCGCCGGCCGCGCAGCCAGGTGGACCGCACCACTCCGTGGAGGGTCCTCCCCGCGTACGCGGTCACCGGATTGCGGTGGTGCAGGACGGCCGGGTCGACGGTGAAGGTCTCGTCGGGGGCGAGGACCGCGAAGTCGGCGTCGCGCCCGGCCTCGATGGCGCCCTTGGCCCGCAGCCCGACCAGTTCGGCGGGGGCGGTGGCCATCCAGCGGGCGACCTCTTCCAGGGTGCGGCCGCGCCGCCGGGCCTCGGTCCAGACGGCGGACAGCCCCAGTTGGAGGGAGGCGATGCCGCCCCAGGCCCCGCCGAAGTCACCGGTCTTCAGATCCGCGGTGCACGGCGAGTGGTCCGATACGACGCAGTCGATGGTGCCGTCGTACAACCCCTGCCACAGCGCGTCCTGGTTGGCGGCCTCGCGGATGGGCGGGCAGCACTTGAACTCGGTGGCGCCGTCGGGGACCTCCTCCGCGGTCAGCGTCAGGAAGTGCGGGCAGGTCTCGACGGTGACGCGGACGCCCTCGCGCCGGGCGGCGGCGATCAGCGGCAGCGCCTCGGCGGAGGACAGGTGCAGGATGTGCACCCGGGCGTCGAGCGAGCGGGCCAGCTCGACCAGGCCGGCGATGGCCCGGTTCTCCGCGTCGCGCGGCCGGGAGGCGAGGAAGTCGACGTAGCGCGGGCCGGTGGCGGCCGGGGCGTCGGCGATGAGCCGGGGGTCCTCGGCGTGCACGATCAGCAGCCCGCCGAAGCCGGCGATCTCGCCGAGCGCCGCGGCCAGCCCGGCGGGGTCGAGTCGCGGGAACTCGTCCACGCCCGAGTGGAGCAGGAAGCACTTGAAGCCGAAGACGCCGGCCTCGTGCAACGGCGCCAGGTCGGCGAGGTTGCCGGGGATCGCGCCGCCCCAGAAGCCGACGTCGACATGGGCACGTTCGCGGGCGACGGCCCGCTTGGTCTCCAGTGCCCGGGTGGTGGTGGTCGGCGGGATGCTGTTGAGCGGCATGTCGACGAGGGTGGTGACGCCTCCCGCTGCGGCGGCCCGGGTCGCCGAGCGGAACCCCTCCCACTCGGCGCGGCCGGGGTCGTTGATGTGCACATGGGTGTCGACGAGGCCGGGCAGCAGGACGTCGTCCCCGAGCTCGACCAGCGGGGTGCCGGCGGGGGGTTCGGCCCCGTGGGGCAGTACCGCGGCGATCCTCCCGGCGGCGACGGCGACGGACGCGGCGCGGGTGCCCTCGGGGGTCACCACGCGCGTCGAGCGCAGCACCAGCTCCACGTCTGACACCCATCCCTCCCATTCCCACCGGAACACGGAAGAAAGTTTCCATAGAGCGGAATTCAACTTTCTGTTGAAGAGTCTTCACTCCGGCCCCGCCACCCGTCAAGACCTCCTCGCGGCCCGGCGCCACCCGGTGCGGCGCGGCCGAACGGGCAAAGGTTGGGAAGATTCCATGAGATGGAAACCCAATTTCGGAGACGGGTAGGCTGCTCATGGCCGGCCGGCCAGCACCCTCGCGGCGCTCGCCCGACCGGCGTCACCTGCCCCGGAAAGGAACGCGACGTGCCGTCCGCCGAGCCCAAGACCGCCACCAGCACCGCCGGCGGGGTCCAGTCCCTGGAGCGCGCCTTCGACCTGCTGGAGCGGATGGCCGACGCCGGGGGCGAGGTCGGACTGAGCGAGCTGTCCGTGAGCAGCGGGCTGCCGCTGCCCACCATCCACCGACTGATGCGCACGCTGGTGGCCTGCGGATATGTGCGCCAGCAGGCCAACCGCCGATACGCGCTGGGCCCGCGGCTGATCCGGCTCGGCGAGAGCGCCTCGCGACTGCTGGGCACCTGGGCGCGGCCGTATCTGGCCCGGCTGGTGGAGGAGACCGGCGAGACCGCCAACATGGCGCTGCTCGACGGCGACGAGGTGGTCTACGTGGCCCAGGTGCCCTCACGCCACTCGATGCGGATGTTCACCGAGGTCGGTCGGCGCGTGCTGCCGCACTCCACCGGCGTGGGCAAGGCGCTGCTGGCCGCCGCCCCCGCCGACGAGGTGCGCGCGCTGCTCGCCCGCACCGGCATGCCCGCCGCCACCCAGAAGACGATCACTTCGCCGGACGAGTTCCTGGCCGCGCTGGAGCGGGTGCGCGAGACGGGATACGCGGTGGACGACAACGAGCAGGAGCTGGGGGTGCGCTGCCTGGCGGTGCCGGTCCCCAACTCCCCGACCGCCGCGGCGATCTCCATCTCGGGGCCGGCGGGCCGGGTGACGGACGAGACGACGGAGCAGATCGTGCCGGTGCTCCAGCAGGTGGCGGCGGAGCTGTCGATCGCCCTGACCACGACCGGCCCGGGCGCCTAGCGGCCAACCCGGCGTGGCCGCCACACCGCTGGGAGCGGCCACCCGAACATCACGCACTCGGTACGACCCCGTCCCCGGCCCCGGTCGTTTCGGCACCGCCGCACCGCGCCGACTCGGGCCGATCACCCTCGCGACGGGAGCAAGGGCGCGGGGTCTCGCGAGACGCGACCGCCGTACGCCTCCGGGCCCCGGCGCCCCGGATGCCGCTAACCGCCCCGGCCCGCGTCGGCGAAGTCGTCGATCGCCGCGCGCACCGCGCCCAGGGCCGGCCGCAGCGCGCTGACCGAGCCGACGGCGCCGGCGACGAGCAACAGGGAGCGGCGCAGCCGGGGCAGCTCGGGCGTGCCGCCGCGTGCCATGGCGTCCAACGTGCCGAGTTCGTCCTCGGCGATGGCGCGGTCGGGTAAGTCCGCCGGATGGGCCGCGAGTTCGCGGCGCAACCGACCCACGGCCCGGAGCAGCTCCATCGCTCTCGGATCCTCGTCACCGCCGAACCCGCGCATCCGTTTCACGACTGCGGCGCCCTCCATGGCCGAGGCACCGGGCGGCTCGCCGAGCCTCACACGATCGCTGGACAACACACGCCTCCCCCTCGCGCGCCGTTGCGCGAAGCCACTCACCCTCAGGCGGATCAGTTAACGCCACTGTCCGCATCGAGCGCCACACACAGGGCGAAATCGAGGCTTTCCGTTTACATTTCAACGGACGCGCCGGTCGCTCGACGGTCACCCGCCCCCATGCGGTATGCACTCTCCATGGCACACGGGACCCATGACACGACGGTCCCCGGCGGATCCGTCGCCGGGCTGCTGCTGGCCGCCGGCGGGGGGCGCCGGCTGGGCGGCCGCCCCAAGGCGCTGCTGACGCACCGTGGACGGCCGCTGGTGGAGCACGCCGTACGGATCCTGCGGGCCGGTGGCTGCGATCCGGTGCAGGTGGTGCTCGGCGCGGCGGCGGCCGAGGTGCGAGCCCGCGCGGAACTGACGGGATGCCGACTGGTGGAGAACCAGGACTGGCCTTCGGGCATGGGCTCTTCGCTGCGCACGGGACTGGCCGCGCTCGACAAGGCGGCCCCCGAGGCGTCCGCGGCGCTGGTCCTGCTGGTGGACCAGCCGCGGATCGGCGCCGAGGCGGTGGCCCGGCTGCTCGACGCGCACCGGCGCGGCGCGGGCCTGGCGGCGGCCTGCTACGACGGGGAGCGCGGCCACCCGGTGCTGATCGCCCGCGCGCACTGGCCCGAGGTCGCGGCGAGCGCCGCCGGGGACCGTGGCGCCCGCGCGTTCCTCCGGGCGCACCGCGGGGAGTTGACGCTGGTCGAGTGCGCCGACATCGCCGCGCCGGACGACGTCGACACCCCGGAGGACCTCACGCTCCTGGAGTGAACACGCTCCCGAAGTGTCCTCGGAGGCTCCTCACGGGAGGCGGTGGCACCGCGCGCCACCCTCGTGGCCGGTTCCACCCCCTCGCACCCGCTCGACATCAACAAACCATTGAACTTCCACCATGAGGAAATTATTCTCCACTGGTCAGAAGCGCTCTGGGTAGCGGTCGGGCCTCGCCGCGCCCGCCGCGCCCGGCTCCCGCGACCGCGGCACCCCGTGCCGGCATGACCCGCCCGCGGCCCGCGGGCCGTAGCCCCGGCGGCCCGCGCCCTCGAAGCCGGCCCTCCCTGCCCTCGTCCGTCGGGCCCGTGTCCCGCCGAAGGCCGCGCCCTCACCGAAGGAGTGACCGCCCATGTCCGGACCAGCACCGTCCCCGCTGGCCGTCGTCGACGCCGAGCCGCTGGAGCGGCAGAGCGAGGTGCTGACCGACGAGGCCCTGAGCTTCCTCGCCGAGCTCCACCGCCGCTTCACCCCGCGCCGCGACGAACTGCTGGCGCTGCGCGCCGAGCGCCGGGCCGAGATCGCCCGCACCGGCACCCTGGACTTCCTGCCGCGGACCGCGCACATCCGCGAGGACGAGAGCTGGCGGGTCGCCCCCGCCCCGCCCGCGCTGGAGGACCGCCGGGTGGAGATCACCGGCCCCACCGACCGCAAGATGACCATCAACGCCCTCAACTCCGGCGCCCGCGTCTGGCTCGCCGACTTCGAGGACGCCTCGGCTCCCACCTGGGAGAACGTCATCCTCGGCCAGCTCAACCTGATCGACGCCTACGAGCGCAGGATCGACTTCACCAGCCCGGAGGGCAAGAGCTACGCGCTGCGCCCGGCCGCGGAGTTGGCGACCGTGGTGATGCGCCCGCGCGGCTGGCACCTGGACGAGCGCCATCTACGGCTGGACGGCCGCGCCCTGCCCGGCGCCCTGGTCGACTTCGGTCTGTACTTCTTCCACAACGCCCGGCGCCTGCTCGACCTGGGCAAGGGCCCGTACTTCTACCTCCCCAAGACCGAGTCGCACCTGGAGGCCCGGCTCTGGAACGAGGTCTTCGTCTTCGCCCAGGAGCGGCTCGGCATCCCGCGGGGCACCATCCGGGCCACCGTCCTGATCGAGACGATCACCGCCGCGTACGAGATGGAGGAGATCCTCTACGAGCTGCGCGAGCACGCCTCCGGGCTCAACGCGGGCCGCTGGGACTATCTGTTCTCGCTCGTGAAGAACTTCCGCGACGGCGGGGCGAAGTTCGTGCTTCCGGACCGCAACGCCGTGACCATGACCGCCCCGTTCATGCGCGCCTACACCGAACTGCTGGTCCGCACCTGTCACAAGCGTGGCGCGCACGCCATCGGCGGCATGGCGGCCTTCATCCCGTCGCGCCGCGACCCCGAGATCAACACCGCGGCCTTCGCCAAGGTCAAGGCGGACAAGGACCGCGAGGCCGGCGACGGCTTCGACGGCTCCTGGGTGGCCCACCCCGACCTGGTCCCGGTCGCCCGCGCCTCCTTCGACGCGGTGCTCGGCGACCGGCCGCACCAGAAGGACCGGCTCCGTGAGGACGTCCAGGTCACGGCCGCCGAACTGATCGACATCGCCTCGCTGGACGCCCGGCCCAGCTACGAGGGGCTGCGCAACGCCGTCCAGGTCGGCATCCGCTACATCGAGGCGTGGCTGCGCGGCCTGGGGGCGGTGGCCATCTTCAACCTGATGGAGGACGCCGCCACCGCCGAGATCTCCCGCTCCCAGATCTGGCAGTGGATCAACGCGGGCGTCGAGTTCGAGGACGGCCGGCGGGCCACCCCCGAGCTGGTCCGCGCGGTGGCGGCGGCCGAACTGGCCGCCATCCGCGAGGAGACGGGCGAGGAGGCGTTCGCCGCCGGCCGCTGGCAGCAGGCCCACGACCTGCTGCTGAGGGTGTCCCTGGACGAGGACTACGCGGAGTTCCTCACCCTCCCGGCATACGAACTGCTCGGCTGAGCGCCCCCCTTTTTTTTTTGAGGCTCGGTTCGCCTCCGGGCGCCGTGAGCGACTGCCGACGGTCGACCGTGCTCGGCCACTCGTTCCTCGCGGCCTCCGCGCGCTCTCCCTTTCGGCAGCCGCGCGCCCTTCGGTTCACTCGCCGGTCCAGGCGGGGCCGGAGTGCGAGCGCAGCCGGCCGGGGGCGAACCGAGCCCGGGTGAGACGAGGGTGCCTCAGTTACCGCGGCTGGCGTCGATCACGCAGAAACGATTGCCCTCGGTGTCGGCGAGGACGAGAAAATCGGGGTTCTCGGGGTAGAGGTCCCAGTCGACGCGCGCGGCACCGAGGGCGATCAGGCGCTCGACCTCGGCCGCCTGGTCGGCGGCGTCGCGGGCGTACAGGTCGAGATGGACGCGCGGCTGCTCCTGTACGGGGGTGCGGCTGGCGCCGAGCGCGATCCCGGGGCCCCGCTCCCGGCCGTCGGCGGGCAGCAGCACCGTCCAGTCCTCGTCGACCCTCCCGTCACGGGGCACGTATCCCAGCGCCTCGCACCAGAAGCCGGCGGCCCGCCGGACGTCCTCGGCTCCCAGCACGACCGTTCCCAGAGTCAGCATGCGCCCCATTCTCGCAGCGGCCTGGACTCGACGGCGGCCGCACCCATGCCCGCACCGGCCCCGACCCGCGACATCACCATCCACAGCCGGACTACCAGGCGGCCGGGGAGGCTTGCCGCTCTCCATAGGGCGTGGCCGCCATCACACCCGAGTGACGTCACGTCGAACGCCGCTGCGTCGTCCTCGCTACGGAACCGAGAGAAGGGATCGTGAGGATGAAGGCCGTCATCGTGTGCGCCTCCGTGTCGCACGGCAATACGCGTCGTGTCGCCGACAGCATGGCCCGAGTACTGGGCGCGACGGTCGTCTCCCCTGAGCGGGCCGACCCGGCGGAGCTCGCCGACGCCGACCTCGTGGGATTCGGCTCGGGCATCTTCTACGGCAGGTTCCACGCCCGCCTGACCGACTTCGTCACAGCACTTCCCGAGAGGCAGGGCCGGGCTTTCGTGTTCGCCACCAGCGGGCTCCCGGAGTTACCGCTGGCGCCGTTCGCTCGCCCCCTGGTCCGGCTCCTCGAAGGCAAGGGCCTCACGGTGGACGGGAGCTTCTCATGCCGGGCGTTGGACACCTGGGCGCCTTTCAAGCTTGTGGGAGGTATCAACAAGCAGCGGCCGAACGTCGGGGACCTGGCCGCGGCGCAGGCGTTCGCCAAGCAGCTGCGGGACGGGCGAGGGCCGGTGTCCTGACGCGTACGCCCCACGTCAGGCTGCGCCCCATTCCCGCAACGGCTCGGCGGTCTCCGGCTGCTCGCCGTGGCGCCGTCCCAGGTGGTTGAAGGCGAGGTTGAGGGCGACCGCGACCAGACAGCCGGTGCTGATGCCCGAGTCGAGGACGACCCGCAGGTCCGCGGGGAAGGCGTGGTAGAACTCCGGGGCGGCGACGGGGATCAGCCCGATGCCGAGCGCGGCGGCGACGATCAGCGCGTTCTCCCCCTTCTCCAGGTCGGCGGAGGCCAGCGTCCGTACGCCGCTCGCGGCGACCGAGCCGAACAGCACGATGCCCGCGCCGCCCAACACCGGCAGCGGCACCAGCGAGATGACGGACGCGGCGACCGGCGACAGTCCCAGCAGCACCAGAATGCCGCCGCCGGTGGCCACCACATAGCGGCTGCGCACCCCGGTCATCGCGACCAGCCCGATGTTCTGCGCGAAGGCGCTGCAGGCGAAGCCGTTGAACAGCGGACTCACGGCGGTGCCGAGGGCGTCCGCCCGCAGACCCCCCTCCAGCGTCCGTTCGTCCGCCGGCCGCTCCACGATCTGCCCGAGGGCGAGCATGTCGGCGGTGGACTCGGTCATGCAGACCAGCATGACGACGCACATGGAGACGATCGCCGCCACCTGGAACTGCGGGGCGCCGAAGTGGAAGGGGCTGGGGAAGCCCAGCGGATCCGCCTGCCGGATGGCGTCGGCGCTGGTCACCCCGAACGGCACGGCGACGAGCGTGCCGCCGACGAGGCCCAGCAGGATGGCGATCTGTTGCAGGAACCCGCGCAGCACCCGGCGTAGCACGAGGACCAGCAGCAGCGTGATGGCGGCCAGTCCGAGGTACTTCGCGGCGCCGTAGTCCGCGGCGTGCCGGTCGCCGCCCTGGGCCCAGTCGAAGGCCACCGGCAGCAGGGATATCCCGATGAGCGTGATGACGGTGCCGGTGACCAGCGGCGGGAAGAAGCGGACCAGCCTGCAGAAGTACGGGGCGAGGACGAAGCCGAGCAGTCCGGCCACCAGGGTGGCGCCGAAGACGACCGGCAGCGCGTCCTCGGGTCCGGCCCCGGTGCCGATGGCGATCATCGGGGTGACGCCCGCGAAGGAGACCCCGTTGACGAAGGGGAGCCGGGCGCCGATCCGCCAGAAGCCCAACGTCTGGAGGAGGGTGGCGATGCCGGCCGTGAAGAGGCTGGCGCCCATGAGGAGGGTGGTCTCGCCCGTGGAGAGTCCCACCGCCGGGCCGATGATCATCGGCGGGGCCACCACGCCCGCGTACATGGCGGCCACGTGCTGGAGGCCGCTGGTGAACATCTTCAGGGGAGGCAGAGTCTGATCGACCGGATGCACGCCGATCCTCCTGTCGGGTGACGCGCCGTGGGGGCACGGGTTTCGGGGAGGTCCTGCGGATGTGTCGACGGCCGGCCATGTCGACGCTGACATGACAGGTGGGAGTCGGTGGGTGAGTGGGGAGGGAAGTCGCCCCCGGGGCGTGAGTCGCGTTCCCGCGCCCCGGGGGCGGCGCTCGCGGAACCACGAGGTCCGCGAGCCCGGCCGGGAGCCGTCCCTCCCGGCCGAGTCCGTGGGGCGAGTCAGGCGTCCGTGGGCCGGCCTCGCGGCTCAGTCGGCCGCGGCGAGGCGGGCGAGCCGCCGGGCCTCGTCCCGCGTGCGGCGGGCGATCGCCTCCTCGTCGACCGTGGTGAGCCGGCCGTCCTCGACCACGGCACGGCCGTTGACGAGGGAGAGGGTCACCGGCGCGGCGGCGCCCAGCACCAGGGCGGCCACCGGGTCGGCGATGGTCGAGTGGCCGATGCCGTCGAGTCTCCACAGCACCAGGTCGGCCAGCTTGCCCGGCTCCAGCGAGCCGATCTCCTCGGCGCGGCCGAGCACCTGGGCGCCGCCGTAGGTCCCCAGCCGCAACGCCTGCCGGACGGTGAGGGCGCGCTCCCGATGCCCGCCGAGCCGGTTGATCAGCAGCGCGTTGCGCAGCTCGGTGTGGAGCTCGCCGGACTCGTTGGAGGCGGTGCCGTCCACCCCGAGTCCGACCGGGACGCCCGCGGCGAGCAGATCGGGGACGCGGGCGATGCCGGCGGCCAGCCGGGCGTTGGAGGACGGGCAGTGGGCCACGCCGGTGCCGGTGCGCGCGAAGGCGGCGATGTCGGCGTCGTTCATGTGCACGCAGTGCGCCATCCACACGTCCTCGCCCAGCCATCCGGTGGAGTCGAAGTAGTCGGTGGGGCCCATCCCGAACAGCTCGTGGCAGAACTTCTCCTCCTCCACCGTCTCCGAGCCGTGGGTGTGCAGCCGTACGCCCTTGCGGCGGGCGAGCGCCGCGCCCTCGCGCAACAGCTCGGTGGAGATGGAGAAGGGCGAGCAGGGCGCCACGGCGATCCGCAGCATGGAGTCGAACGAGGCGTCGTGGTAGCGGTCGACGGCCTCCTCGGTGGCGAGCAGGGCGCCCTCTGTGGTCTCCACGGCGAAGTCCGGCGGCAGCCCGCCGTCCGACTCCCCACGGTCCATGGAGCCGCGGGCCGCGGTGAACCGGACGCCCAGTTCGGCGGCGGCGCGGACCTCCGCGCCCAGCAGGTCGCCGGCGCCGCGCGGGAAGACGTAGTGGTGGTCCATGGCGGTGGTGACGCCGCCGCGGGCCATCATCGCCAGCGAGCCCTGGGCGGCGGCGTGGACCATCTCCTCGTCGATCCGGGCCCAGGTGGGGTAGAGGGCCACCAGCCAGTCGAAGAGGTTGGCGTCCTGGGCCAGGCCCCGGGTGAGCCACTGGTAGAAGTGGTGGTGGGTGTTGACCAGGCCGGGCGTGGCCAGGTGGCCGGTGCCGTCGACGCGGCGGACCACACCCTCCAGGCCCGCGGGGGCGGGGCCGGCGCCCACCGACTCGATGCGGTTGCCGGCGACGACGACATGGCCCGAGGCGTGCTCGGTGTCGTCCGCGTCCACGGTCGCGATGGCGCAGTTCTCGATGACGATGCGCGGGGTGGCCATGGGAGGTTCCTCGTTCTTCCCTGTGGGGTGAGCACGGGCCCGGGAGGTCGAGCGGGGTGACGACCGGACCCGCGGTACTGCTCGTGTGCGCAGATGCCCCCGCTCTTCCCCCGGGCCCGGGATCGGGAGCCGGAAGCCGGTCCATGCCATGGTCCGGTTCCGCGATCCGGGCGACGCCGGCGCGCGCGTCGGGGGTGGTGGGAGGGTCAGAGGTTGGTGAGGTCCACGGGGATCCGCGCGTCGGCGCCCTCCCGCAGCACGGTGGCCTCGATGAGGCCGTAGGGGCGGTCCGCGGCGAAGTACACCTCGTTGTCGTTCTCCAGCCCGAACGGCTCCAGGTCGACCAGGAAGTGGTGTTTGTTCGGCAGCGAGAGCCGCACCTCGTCGATCTCGACGCGGGTGTCGAGCACCCGCGAGGCCATCTGGAACAGCGTCTGTTGGAGCGAGCGCGAGTAGGTCTCGGCGAACGCCTCCAACAGCCGGGCGCGGGTCTGGGCGTAGGAGCGTTCCCAGTGGGGCGTCGGCCGCTCGTCGTCGCTCCAGCCGTACCGCCAGCGGGCGTGCACATCGGTGGCCAGGATCCGGTCGGACGCCTCCTTCAGGGTGGTGTACCGATCCTTGACGTACCCCCGGAACTCCGAGTTCGTGGTGTTCAGTACGGTGAGGTCGCTCAGCCCGGAGATGACCTCCCATCGCGCGCCGTCGTAGGTGATCTGGGTGGTCCTGGTCTCCTGTCCCTTGCGGACGAAGGAGTGTTGGACGTCCTCGGCGCCGATGAACCGGGAGCCGGCCGCGGAGGGGGCGATGCGCTCCCAGGCGTACTCCTCGATCCGGACGCGGGCCCGGTGGATCGGCTCCTGGCTGCTCACGAAGTGCCGGGCCAGATGGATGCCGAACTGCTCGGCCGAGTCGATCCCGTGTTCCCTGGCGAAGGCGTAGACGGTGTTCTTGGTGGTGTCGGTCGGCAGCACGGTGGCGTTGCTGCCGGACCGGTGCACCTCGTCCATGTCGCCGGAGAGGGCGATCGAGACGTTGAGGTCCTTGATGTGGTGCGTGGCGCCGTTCCGCACGATCCTGACGACGCGGTTCTCCGACTTTCCGTACTGGTTCTGGCCGAGAATCGTAGGCATGTGGTGCTAGCTCCCTCGATATACGGAGTAGCCGAAGGGGTTGAGCAGCAGCGGTACGTGGAAGTGCTCCCCCGGCGTGACGGCGAAGACGACGGTCACCTCCGGGAAGAAGGCTCCGCCGTCCCGGGCGCGGGGGGCGTCCTGCCCTGCCTCGGCTCGCCTGCTGGTGAAGTACGGTTCGACCGCGAAGCGCAGCCGTACGTGGGTGGTGTCCTCCGGGAGCGCCGGCAGGTCCGCGCAGCGCCCGTCGGTGTCGGTGGCGCCCGCCGCGTGGTCCCGCCAGGGCGCCTCGTCCCCGGAGCGGACCGCCAGCTGGAGCGCCACGCCCTCGGCGGGGCGGCCCAGACTGGTGTCCAGGATGTGGGTGGAGACCGAGGTCCGAGCCGTCATCGCGTTTCCTCCCCGCGTTCCACGAGCCGGGCCAGCCGGATGCGGTTGATCTTCCCCAGCTCGCCCCGCAGGATCTCGCGTTCGGTCTGCGGGTCGTGGGAGATCCGCTCCCTCAGCGCGGCGAGCATCTGCTCGCCGGTGCGGCCGGTGGCGCAGATCAGGAAGGCGTGTCCGTGCCGCTCCTGGTAGGCGAGGTTGAGTTCGAGCAGTTCGGCGCGGTCCTCCTCGCGCACGCCGCCCTGCTCCCGCGCCGAGGTGGGGTCGCCCGGGGTGGGGCGGCCGATGGGCGGGTGGCCGGCGGTCGCCTCGTCCAGATCGGCGGGGGTGAGCCGGGCCGTGGCGGCGTCGGAGGCGACGTAGAGCTCCTCGGCCTCCGGGTAGGGGCGGCCGGCCACCAGCTCCCGGATCCACGCCCCGCTGACGCACACCTCGCGCAGCAGCCGCGCCGCTTCCGGTCCTTCAGCCGAGTTGAGCCGGGTGAGACCCGGCGTAGCGCTGGAAGTCACAGACGCAAGCTAGGAGCCGCCGCCACAGCGCGTCAACACTTTGTTGAAAACTTCTGGTCAAGGCGGCGGTCTGTCGACGTCACCCGGCGGGCGCAGCGCGGCGCGCGGGCGCGCGGGAAGCGTGTGACGGTGGGGAGGTGTCCGCCGTCCCGGAACCGCCCCAGGAGTCGGCGCCGGCCCGCAGGAGGCGCCACGAGACGGTCCACGCGTGGGCGGGCACGGTGGCGGGGCTGGTCGCGCTGGCGCTGTCGGCCTACAACTTCCTTGCGCTGCACCGGGAGCCGGAGGTCGACGTCCGGCTGCCGCACATCGTGCGCATCGCGCAGGGGAAGGACGTCTGGCTCTATCTCCAGCCGACCCTGTCCACCCGTTTCAAGGCCGAGCAGGCCGAGGTGATCACCCAGGCCGAGCTGCGGATGCGGGCCACCGCGCGGCGAGCGAAGGCCCCGGCCTTCTTCTGGGACGAGACCGGCGCCTTCTCCTACGACGCGGCCCGCCAGGAGCTCACGTACCAGCGCGCCGCCGACCCCGGCCCGCTGCTGATCGACCAGGACACCCCGAACCAGCCGCTGATGCTCTTCAACGCGGTCGGCTGGAACTTCCGGCCCGGCCGGTACGAGGGCACCCTGCGGCTGCACCGCTCGGGCGGGCGCGCCCCACTGGACCGCGACTTCTGCCTGCTGGTCTCGCCGGAGGCGGCCACCGCCTTCCGGGAGGCGGGGCAGTTCACCTTCCGCGACTTCCGCGACGACGTCCCCGGGGCCGGGCCGAGGTCCGCGCGGGGCTGCTACACCCTGTCGCCGGTCTAGTTGTTCTGTCCGGGGAGGTTGTGGACAGGTGACCCAGGTCTCGGCTGAGGGATCTTGAATGGGTGAGGGCCTTCCGGGTTCGGTGTGGATTGCGACGTCTACACCGACCGAAAGGCCCTCGTGCCCCACCGTAATGCACCCCTGACCGAGACCGGACGCCTGCGTCTTGCCCGCTGTGTGGTCGAGGACGGCTGGCCGCTTCGACGGGCCGCCGAGCGCTTCCAGGTCTCGCCGACCACAGCCCAGCGGTGGGCCGACCGCTACCGCCGACTGGGCGAAGCCGGCCTGGCGGACCGCTCCAGCCGGCCCCACCACAGCCCCCGCCGCACTCCCACCCGCACCGAGCGACGGATCATCAAGGTCCGTTTGCTGCGCCGGTGGGGACCGGCCCGCATCGCGCACTTCCTGCACCTGGTGCCCTCCACCGTCCACCGCGTCCTCACCCGCTATCACCTGGCCCGCCTGGCCCACCTGGACCGGGCCACGGGCCGCGTGGTGCGGCGCTACGAGCGCGACCGGCCTGGAGAACTGGTCCACGTCGACATCAAGAAGCTGGGCAACATCCCCGACGGCGGCGGACACAAGGTCCACGGCAGAGCCCAGGGCGGTCGCAACAGCTCCGCACACCGCGACCCCGCACGGCCCCGCACCCGTCACGGCCGCCCCAACCTCGGCTACAGCTACCTGCACACAGCCGTCGACGACCACTCCCGCCTGGCCTACAGCGAGATCCACTCGGACGAGAAGAAAGAGACCGCCACCAGTTTCTGGCAGCGGGCCCACGCCTTCTTCGCCCAGGCCGGGATCACCGTCGAGCGGGTGCTGACCGACAACGGCTCCTGCTACCGCTCCCACGACTGGCGCACAGCCCTGGCCACGGACGGGATCATCCACAAGCGCACCCGGCCCTACCGGCCGCAGACCAACGGCAAGGTCGAACGCTTCAACCGCACCCTGTTGGAGGAGTGGGCCTACGCCCGCACTTACCGCTCAGAGCAAGAACGACGCGCGGCCTTCGGCGAATGGCTACACACCTACAATCACCACCGCGGACACACCGCGCTGAAAGGCCAACCACCCGCCAGCCGCGTCCCCAACCTCACAGGGCAATACATCTAGTCGGCCTTCTCGCGGTTCAGGTAGTTGTACACCGAGACAGTTACCCCGGCTGCGAGTCGGACTCGCCCCCGCGCCGCCGGGCCCGCTTCTCCTCCTGAGCATTGATGTAGTTGTACACAGAAAAGGCCGGGCCGGCCTCGATGAAGGCCCCCGACCTATCCGGCTCCAGGAGCTCGTATCCCCCAAGGTCATCGGTTACACACATGAACCAGACCTGGGCAGTGTGAGGTAACAATAATTATTGCTACCTGGCTCACAGATGTGTCCCAGGGCCCCAGAGGACAGGTACGTTATTTATGGTGGGGGGTTCTCCATACCCCCACCCAATCCTTGAGGACTACCTCTCTGGCACCCCCACGAAGGGGTGCCTTGAGGTAAATGGTGGTTCTACTCCTCAGTACCGGCATGTGAAAGGAGGCTCAGGCACCCCATCTAGTGCCTGAGCCTCCTCGAATCTCACCGGTACCGGTTCGCCGGCCTTCAGGCGGCTAGCTGAGGTGGTGTTCCCATCGCAGTGCCGGGTTGTCGCCGATCCAATATGTATGGGTCCTGGCAGTGATGTGGAGCTTTACGGCGGTGATGTCAGGGCTTCCCTCACCCTGCCAAGCGGTGACAGCCCGCTCGATGTCGTCCCACAGGGCCACGGGCCCACCCTGGCGGACGGTCCAACCGTCTCCGTCAGCGATGAACTCCGCAAAGGACTCGCGCTGCGGGTCGAAGAGGTACAAGAGCCGTGTGCCGTCACTGCGGGCGGCGCGAATGAACTGCGTGCCAGGGGCGGAGAGCTGGGCGAGGAAAGCAGGCATCTGCTCCTCAAGCACGAGGGGAGACACCCCCACCTCCCGCTCACTATCGGCGTAGGCAGTGCGGGCGGAGAGGTCACCGCCTACCGGCACTGCCGCCTGGGATCGAGCCTGCATAAACGAGGCGTGTCCGATCATGCCGCCTTCGGCCGCACCCTCGGCATTCACCGTTACCTTTGCAAGGCCGGCGCCGTTTGCCCAAGAACCGACGGTGGCCAGGATGACGCCGCCTGGCTTGGTCTGGCGGACCCAGGTATGAGGGATGCGGCGGACGGCGCAGGTGGCGATCACCCGATCGTATGGGGCACGGCGAGGGTGCCCGAGGAGCCCGTCTCCGGTCACGGTCCACGTCGAGAACCCGGCCGCTTCCAACGCGGCGTCCGCACGGGCCGCCACTTCCGGGTCAACCTCCACCGTGGTCACGTTGTCCTCGCCGAGGCGGTGACACATCAGGGCGGAGGAGTAGCCGGTACCGGTACCAATCTCCAAGACCTGGTGCCCGTCCTCCACGTCCAGGCTCTCGATCATGCCAAGCACGAGGACCGGGGTCGTGGAGGAAGACGTGGGTAGACCCGCCACGGGCTCTTTTACCTCGTCGGCAGTGAGGTGCCCATCGAGTTGCGTAGTCAGCGTGTCTAGGGTGTACGCGATATGCGCCCACTCCGCCGGGTCGGAATCCGCGGCCGATACAGGTCGCCATCGTCCTTTCTCTTGAAGGAACACCCCGGGGTTCAGAAAGAGCTCACGCGGTACTGCCTCTACGGCCGCCCGCCACGCGGGGGTCTTGAGGACACCAGCCTGAACCAGCCGATCGGCGAGGGCACGCCGCTCGGGCGTGGTATCGGTCATGGGTTGTCTCCTCGTAGCAGGTCAGCGAATGCAGCGGACATCTCCAGTCCGGTCTTATCCTCCAGCCACCCCCACTGGCCATTGGGGTTCAGCTCCAGCCACCAGTAGTCGCCCACCCGATCCATAGCGAGGTCAAAGCTCCCGGACACCAACCCGAGGCGATCCAGGTATGCCAAGAGCGCCTTGTTCACGTTGGCGGGCAGGTCTACCACGGTGTAGGAGAGCGCGGAGTAGTCCTTGCGCCAGTCCAACAGGTCGGAGTCGATGCGCACGGCGAACGTCCGCCGGCCGACGATGAGCACCCTCACGTCGGCGATCTTGTCCACACGACCTTGAAACAGGTGCGGCGTGACGCGCACGCTGTCATCGATCTCGTCAGCAGTGACCAGATCAGCCCAACCCGTGACCGGAATCCCGTCTCGCTCGTACGGGGTCCACCGCAGCACCTTGTAGATCACCTCACCATGAACGGTAATGAAATCCCGTGCTTCGCCAGGATCGTTGGTGATGAGCGTTGGTGGCACCGCGAGGCCCAGCCTCTGCGCAAGGGCGAGTTGAGCGGGCTTGTAGTCGGCGGCGGCGATACGAAGGGGGTGGTTGACCCACAGAGGCCCGTCCAGGGCGTAGAGCGTGCCTCCGAGCCCATAGCGGACCTGCGCCGCGGCGAACCGCGCATCGTCGGCGGCTAAGTGCGGGAAGGTGGGCCAGTCGGGACGGCGCCAGTACACCGCCCGCACGTGGCCCAGATCCACGGTCCTCGACACGGTGCGTACCTGCCCGGCCACCAGGGCCGGGCAGGTACCAAACCGAGCCGAGACCGTCAGGCCGCCTCCATCAATGTCGGCAGGGTTGAACCTGACTACCGGCACACTGCGCCGGTTCAGTTCGCTGATCACCATGTCGGCGGTAATGTCGTTCGCCTCGGTGACCACGAGTACCGGCCTCTCCTCGGTCACTATCGTCAGTCCTGATCGTTCTCCTGGTCCTTGCCCTGGTCGTTACCCGTCTGGTTATCCGAACTGGTGGTTACATTGGTTTCGGTGCCGGTGCCGGTTCCGTGCTTGCCCATCTCAACCACCTGGCCGTGACAGTCGCGGAACACGCCAAGCTGCGTGTCCGGGTCAACCTCGACTGCGGCGTGCGGGAGGCGAACCGTGGTGGGGTACGGCGCCAGTCGGCTAGCCCCCCACGGTCGGGTTGCGGTGAGCCCAGTAGCAGTGGTGATCACAGTTGACTCCTCAGGATGAGTTCTGCGGATCTGGGTGGTGCCTGCACTACGAGCCGAGTGGCTCGGTTATACCTCGCCTCCCTTCCTTCATGAGACGTGAACTGGTCGATCCCTTGCTGACCCGCCCGGCGGACACGCTCCCCAGCGAGTGTCCGCCGGGCGGGGGACTGGTGCGGATGGGCAGGGCGACCGGCTGTGATGGGCTGGTCTTCATGTCGGTCGCTCCTCCCCAACTCGCCAACTGGACAGGTTGTGTGAGGTCCCGCCCCTACGGTGTCGCCTTCGGGGGATGGCTGGCACACGGTAGGGGCGGGCGCGGGACCTGGTCCCCGCCGAGCTAGCCGAGGAACAGGGGGACCAGGAGTCTTCTACGGTCCGAAGATCGAGGCGGGCAGAGCGCCCGAGTTCATCCCACCGCGGCGCCCCTTCTGCCCTTCCTCCACGGTCCACTGTTCCAGGGGCCGCGCGGACATCGGAGCACTGCGCGGATAGTCCGAAGGAGTCGGCCGGAGCGCCGGTGTGGGCCGCGGCGGGTCCTCAACGGGCCACTCCTCTTTCGTGGGCTGACGGAAACCGGCGGTGCCCCAGGGCGTGCCCTTGCCATTCGGCGGATACAGCGTCACCCGAGCACGCTGAGGCCCCTCCCAACCCATCATCAGCCCCACCTTGCCGGTCACCGTGTCCATCACCGGATCACCGATCATGGGCATGGGGGTGATCGGCGCCGAGCGGGAGTCTCGGCTCTCGGCCACGTTGATGGCCATGAGCAGCCCCTCAACGAGCCTTTCAGCGAGGAACCGCAGTTCTTCCACCGTTACCTTCGGCTGCTTGAGCAAGTGACGGGCGTGCCCCAGAAGCTGGCTGCACATGAACACGCTCTCGTCTTCCGCCGCGCTGTCGAACTCGTCGGCCATGCGGCTAAGCAGACCGTCAGGGTTGTCGGTAATCACGATGCCCGTGCGGCCGTCTTCGTCCGGGGGCAGTTGCCGGAGAGTCACCACGACACCTCCGCGGACTCGCAGCCCGCGCACTCGTTGACCCCGAGCCTGCCCCGGCCGCCCGCCTGTTCGCTGGACAGCACGTAGGGGCGGACCAAGGCAACGCCCGCTCCATTGCCCCTCCACGGCCGCCACACCACGCGCGGGAGGGTGGTCGCACTGGCCGGAGCCTTCGGCGCCTGGGCGACCGGGGCGGGGCTGCGCCGTCGCACCAATGTGCGCAGCCTTCCGAGCACCGATTCGAAGATCAGCACGGTACGTTTGTTCACGTCATCAACTCCCAAGCGGTTGGTGGCCACGCCCCCGAGCCGGTTGCGCGGTTGCGGGGGTCTTTGTCTGGCCGTTGATCTGCGTGATCAGAGCGTGGTGAGCCGTTCAGCGGCCTGCGCGGAAGTCGCTACGAGCGTCACGCACCTGCCGCTGACCGGACTCCTGAGCTACTCCTCTCCGTAGCGCCATGACTACCGAGGAACGCCAGGGTGGCGTACGGTTGCGAGCCATTCAACGTGTCAGGCGGGGAGGAAAGGTTGATGAACGTCCCGTGAATCGCAACGAGTTGAACCCGGACGCCTCTCCTCAGGCGGCCTACGGAGCGCGTTTACGCAGGCTGCGAGAGGCGCGCGGCTGGACTCAAGAGCACCTGGCCGAACGAACGGAATATTCCAGTGTGCATATTTCAGCCGTTGAGAATGGTCGGAAGCCTCCAACCCTCCGGTTCTCGCGTAGCCTGGACCCGGTCTTCGGCCTTGAGGGCACAGCAGACTCGTTCGAGCGTGAGTACCGCGAGATCAAACACGGCAGCTTGCTAGAGGGCTTTCCGGAGTACGTCGAATACGAGGGCCGCGCGGCGGAGATTCGGCTGTACGAAGTGGGCGTCATGCCAGGAATACTCCAGACACCTGAGTACGCATCGGCACTCACCTCCCGAACGGTCGAACGTGGCGCGATCACGCCTGAACAGGGTGACGAACGAATCGCACTCGTGACGGAGCGCCAGGGCGCCTTTAAACGGACACCGCCACCGCTAGTGTTCGTAGTGCTAGACGAGAGTTGCCTCAGAAGGCCCGTCGGCAGTCAGGCCATCATGCGCAGCCAGTTGGAACGGCTGGTTGAGTTCGCCGCACTACCAAACACGGTGCTCCAGGTAGCTCCGTTCGACATGGGCGACCGTCGCCCACTCAGCTTGCCGCTATACATCCTGACGCTTCCGGACCGCCAGCTCATGTCCTACGCCGAGTCTGCCCAGCGTGGGCATCTCGAACGGGAAGGCAGGTCTGTAGTCCCCCTGTTGACCGCCTACCATCAGTTGCAGGCCGAGGCGATGTCTCAGGCGGCATCCGTGGCCATGATTGAGCAGTTACGAAAGGGCATCTCGTGACAACCTCCCTCGAATCCCCCTGCTGGTTCAAGTCCTCGTACAGCGAGAACGGCGGCGCCTGCGTGGAGGTCGCCGCGAACCTCGTCTCTTCGTCCGGCGTGGTCCCCGTCCGTGACAGCAAGAACCCCGACGGTCCCGCCCTGGCCTTCCCCTCCGACGCCTGGAGGGCCTTCGTCGGCGCCGTGAGGCGCAGTGAGCTGCCGGGCTGACCACAGCGGGCCGCGGCGGCTGCCAAACGTTTCTGTGCGGGCTTGTAGCGCCTCTACACCTCTAAAGCGGCCCCTCCCCCGATCTGCAAGGGGGAGGGGCCGTCTGCCGTTGGGGCACTCGTTGCCCTGGCGCCATCACCAGGACGGGTCAACTCTCCGGATTCGGTAGGTCGTGGGCTGACTCCTGGGCTGCGGCTCCGGCAGGGGCCTCAGCCGTCCTCGCTGCCTGTCGGGGGCGCGTCCTGCCCCATGTAGTCCGTGATTTTTTGTCGACTTGCAACGGGCAGGCTCAGGACCAGCTCGGCTAACTGTTCCGGCGTTTCCGCAGGTGAGGGGCGGTACGTCACTGCTCACCGCGGTCGCCGGTCTAGTCGGCCTTCTCGCGGTTCAGGTAGTTGTACACGGTGAAGCGGCTCACGCCGAGCGCGCTCGCCACCGTCTCCACCCCGTGCCGCACCGAGAAGGCGCCGCGCTGCTCCAGGACGCGGACGACCGACTGCTTGGTCCTGCGGTCGAGTTCGGCCAGCGGCATGCCGTGGCGGCGTTCGAGCTCGGCGAGGATGTGATCGAGCGAGTCGGACAGGTGGGGCAGCCGGACCGCCAGCACCTCGCGCCCCTCCCAGGACAGCACGACATCGTCGCCCTGGGCCCGAGCGGGGGCGATCATCTCGCCGCCCATGGCGTCGACGAGCGGCCTGACGGCGGCCGCGAAGGGGTGGTCGGCGAACGGCTGGTCGGGCGCGGCGGCCGTCATGACTCCTCCTCCGCCACCACGTTGACCTGGAGCGACACCCGGGTGGCGCCGGCCGCCAGGCACTTGCGCAGCAGTTCGTCGACGGCGCCGAGCACCGCGTCGGCGCGCCCCTCGGCGGTGTTGCCGAAGGGGCCGACGTCGACGGCGTCCAGCTCGGCGGAGTGCACGACCTCACGGGCCACCACCGCGTGCGGCGGGGCCTCGTCGAGGTCGAACGGCTCGGTGGTGAACTCAACCCTCAATCTCACGCGGCCCAACCTACTGCGCTCCGCGCCCACCCCGCGGCGGATGGCGGCCACCTCTTGACAGCGCTCCGGCGACGCCTGCAATCTTCCATAGAGCAGAAGAACACTTCCATAATACGGAAGACAGGAAGGTCTCATGGGCTTCCAGGACCTGCGCTTCGATGTGAACCTCTCGATCCTCTTCACCGAGCTGCCCCTGCTGGAGCGCCCGGCGGCGGCCGCCGCGGCCGGCTTCGACGCGGTCGAGCTGTGGTGGCCCTGGGCGGACTCGCCGACGCCCCCGCAGGAGGAACTCGACCGGCTGCGGAACGCGTTGCGGGCCGCCGGCACCCGACTGGTGGGGCTGAACCTCTACGCGGGCCGGCTGCCGGGCCCGGACCGGGGCGCGCTGTCTCTGCCCGGCGAGGAGTCGGACCGCTTCCGGGCCAACATCGACGTCGCCGCCGACTTCGCCGCCTCACTGGGCTGTCGAGCGCTGAACGCGCTGTACGGCAACCGGGTCGAGGGGGTCGACCCGCGCGAACAGGACGCGCTGGCGCTGGAGAACCTGGCGCTGGCGGCCCGCGCCGCGGACCGGATCGGCGCGACCCTGTTGATCGAGGCGCTGAACGCGCCCGAGTCCCCGCACTACCCGCTGGTGAGCTCCCGCGCCGCGCTCGAGGTGGTGGACGCGGTGAACGCCGCCACCGGGCTCGGCAACGCCGCGTTCCTGATGGACCTCTACCACCTGTCGCGCGGCGGCGAGGACCTGCACCGGGTCATCGACGCGCACGCCGCCCGCGCCGGGCATGTGCAGATCGCGGACGACCCGGGCCGAGGCGCCCCCGGCACCGGCGGCCTGGACTTCGCCGACCTCCTCGACCGCCTCACCAAGGCCGGTTACGACGGCTGGATCGGCCTCGAGTACACACCCGGCGGCCCCGGCGCCGACGACTTCCAGTGGCTGAGCTGAGAAAGGCCGACATGACCGACACCCTTCCCCGCATCGGATGGATCGGGCTCGGCATCATGGGCTCCCCCATGTCCGAGAACCTGATCGAGGCGGGCTACCCCGTCTCCGGCTACACGCTGGAACAGGCCAAGCTCGACCGGCTCGCCGCCGCCGGCGGCACCGCGGCCGGCTCGGTCGCCGAGGCCGTGCGGGAGGCCGACGTGATCATCACGATGGTCCCGGCCTCCCCGCAGGTGGAGGCGATCGCCTACGGCGCGGAGGGCGTCCTGGCGCACGCCCGCCCCGGCGCGCTGTTGATCGACATGTCCTCCATCACCCCCCGGACCTCCATCGACCTGGCCGAGGCCGCGGCCGAGAAGGGCATACGGGTGCTGGACGCCCCGGTCTCCGGCGGCGAGGCCGGCGCCGTCGAGGCGGCGCTCTCCATCATGGTCGGCGGCGACCGGGCCGACTTCGACGCGGCCCGGCCGGTCTTCGAGGCGCTGGGCCGGACCATCGCGCACTGCGGCCCGCACGGCTCCGGGCAGACCGTCAAGGCCGCCAACCAGCTGATCGTCGCCGTCAACCTCCAGGCGTGCGCGGAGGCCGTGGTCTTCCTGGAGAAGTCCGGGGTGGAGCTCGCCGCCGCGCTCGACGTGCTCGGCGGCGGGCTGGCCGGCTCCACCGTGCTCGCCCGCAAGAGAGACAACTTCCTGCGCCGGAACTACGCCCCCGGCTTCCGCGTCGACCTGCACCACAAGGACATGGGCATCGTCACCGACGCCGCCCGCGCGGTCGGCGCGGCCCTTCCGGTCGGCACGGCCGTCGCCGGCCTGATCGGCTCGCTGCGCGCCCAGGGCGACGGCGGGCTGGACCACTCCGCGCTGCTGCGGGGCGTGGAGCGGCTCTCCGGCCGGCAGCCGACCCGGGGGGAGGGCTGAGCCGTGGCGCCGCGGAGGATGCCCGCCATGGAGGCGGTCGTGCACGTGCTGAAGTCCGAGGGCGTCGACATCGCGTACGGCTGCCCCGGCGCCGCCGTCCTGCCGTTGTACAAGGCCCTGGAGCGGGTCGGCGGGATCGAGCACCTGACGGTGCGCCACGAGGAGGGCGCCACCCACATGGCCGACGGCTGGTCCCGTACGACCGGCGGGGTCGGCGTCGCCATCGGCACCTCGGGGCCGGCCGGCACCAACATGGTCACCGGGCTCTACACCGCGCTCGCGGACTCGATCCCGATCCTCTGCGTCACCGGCCAGGCCGCCTCCACCAAGCTGCACCAGGAGGCGTTCCAGGCGGTCGACATCGTGGCCGTCGCGACCCCCGTCACCAAGTGGGCGGTGCAGATCAAGGAGGCGGCGCAGGCGCCCTGGATCTTCCGGGAGGCGTTCCGGATCGCCCGTTCCGGCCGTCCCGGCCCGGTGCTGGTGGACATCCCGGTCGACATCGCCCAGCGGGAGATCTGGTACGACCCGGAGATCGACGCCCCGCTGACCGTCGAGGCGGTCGCCCCCCATCCGCCCCGCGTCGAGGCGGCGCTGGACCTGCTGCTGGCGGCGGAGCGGCCGCTGATCCTGGCCGGCGGCGGGGTGATCATCGCCGAGGCCGCCGAGGAGGTGCGGGAACTCGCCGAGCTGCTGCGCATACCGGTCCAGGTGACCCTGATGGGCAAGGGGGCCCTCCCCGAGGACCACCCGCTGCACTCCGGGATGACCGGGGTGCAGACCTCGCAGCGCCACGGCAACCGGTCCTTCCTGGAGTCGGACACCGTACTGGCCGTGGGCGCCCGCTTCGGCGACCGCCACACCGGGCGGCTGGACACCTACCGGGGCGAGCGCCGGTTCATCCACGTCGACATCGAGGCCACCCAGATCGGCAGGGTCTTCGAGCCCGACCTGGGCATCGTCTCCGACGCCCGGCTGTTCCTCCGCGCCCTGATCGACGCGGCCCGGGCCCGCGGCACAGGCCGCGCGGACGGGCCGTGGGTGGCCCGGATCCAGGAGCTGCGGCGGACGCTGACCCGCCGGGAGGACTTCGACGACATCCCGATCAAGGCGCCGCGCGTGTACAGGGAGATCAACCAACTCTTCGACGAGGACACCTACTTCGTCACCGCCATCGGGCTCTACCAGATCTGGGGCGGTCAGCACCAGAAGACGTACCGGCCGCGCCACTACCAGATCTGCGGCCAGGCGGGCCCGCTGGGCTGGGAGATCCCGGCGGCCATCGGGGTGAAGAAGGCGCTGGAGGGCCTGGGCCGGGACAGCGAGGTGGTGGGAATCGTCGGGGACTACGGCTTCCAGTACACGGTCGAGGAGTTGGCGGTCGCGGCCCAGTACCACGTCCCGTTCGTCATCGTCATGCTCAACAACGAGTACCTGGGCCTGATCCGACAGGCGTCGATCCCGTTCGCCATGAACTACCAGGTGGACATCCACTACGACGAGTACGGCTCCGACCACGTCAAGATCATGGAGGCGTACGGCTGTTCGGGCACCCGGGTGTGGGACCCGGCGGAGATCCGCACCGGCCTGGAGTGGGCCCGTGAGCAGGCCCGGTCCACCCGGCGCCCGGTGCTGGTGGAGATCATGATCGAGCGCGAGGCCAACACCCCGCACGGCCCGGCGATCGACGCGGTCCGGGAGTTCGAGCCGCCGCCCGGCGTCTAGCGCCCGCGGCGGGCCGAGCCGGCGGGGCGCGCCCCTCCCTCGGACGCCGCCGAGCCGGGCGCGCTCCTCGCCGGGCGCCCCGGGCGCGTCCCCCTCAGCCCCCGGCGGCGGCGCCGACCTGTCCTGTCGCGCCGGGCGCCGCCGCCGGGACTCGCCCACCTCCGCGCGGCCGACGCCGAGTACGACCGACGCCGAGTACGGGCGGCGGGTCGAGGGAAGCGGTGCGGGAGGCGCGCGAGGGCCGAGCCGGGCACCCATCCGTCCACGGGACACCGCGCGCACCCGCCGACGACGGCACACAGCGCACACGCCCGCACACGGACCGCACGCCGACCACCCGCGGATTGCACGCGGAATCGGGCAATTCCCTCCCCACAGCATGGCGCATCGTGGAGCATGGGCACGTACATCCCCGCCTCTCCACGAACCCCTCGCTGGAGCCTCAGATGCCTGACAGCGTGCCGGTGCGCTGCCCCGTGTGCCGCCACGAGCAGTCGTTCACCCCGCCCACCTTCCCGTGCGCGTGCGGTGCCCCGCTCACCCTTCCCCTGTCCGACGCCACGCCTCAACCCGTGCGCCACCGCACCTGGTTGGACTCCTGGGTCGCCGTGCGCTGCCCGAGCTGTCGCCGCCTGGAGCAGTGGCCGCAGCCCGAACTGGGCTGCCCCTGCGGCACGGTGCTCCGGGTGCCGGTGGTCCCCGCGCCCGGCACCCCCGACCGCGACCTCGCCACCGCGGGCGGCCCCGGCGCCACCGGGCCGGCCTCCGCCAGCTCCGCCGTGCTGCGCCCCGCCTTCCGGCCCGTGACCATCCGCACCGCGCGGGACGCCATCACCGCCGCCGGGCAGTACCTCAAATGGCTCGGCTTCTCCGGGATGCGGCGGCCCGAGGACCACACGGCCTCGGGGGTCGATCTCTGCGGGCCCGGGATCGTCGCCCAGATCGACCCGACCACCCGGCCCACCGGTGTGCGCGATGTGGAATGCCTGTGGCTCAACGGCCTCAACGACTCGGCGATCGGGGTCTTCTTCTCGCTGGCCGGCTACTCCAGAGACGCCCGCAGACGCGCCGACGAGCTGCGCGTACCGCTCTTCGTCATGGACCTCACCGGCACTCCGCAACCGGTCAACGACGCCGCGGACGACCTGATCCGCATGGGGCCGCCGGAGCTCTGACAGGGTCCGTCGAGGGACTGACCCTCGTTCATCGTGCTCCACCGCGCGGCCGATGCGCCACCTACCGGGGGATGATCTCTGGCTGCCGAGACCGCCGTAGCGTGGTGGCCGACCCCACCGCCACGACGCCCTGGAGCGATTCGGCATGCCCCCACACCTCCGCACTCCCTCCGCTCTCGGCGTGGACTTCACCGAACGCACGGTCCACCACGGCCCGGTGGGTCTGGCCGTGCGCGACTTCGGCGGCGCCGGCGTCCCGCTGCTGCTCCTGCACGGGGCCGGCCGCACCCTCGCCGACTGGTCCCCGATCGCCCCCGAGCTCGCCGGCCGGCACCGCGTCGTGGCCATGGATCTGCGCGCCCACGGCCACTCCGACGCCGGCCCGTGGACCATCCCGGCGGTGCTCGGCGACATCGCGGCGGTCCTGGAGGCGTGCGACATCCCCGACGCGGCGCTCGTCGGCCACTCCCTGGGCGGGATGCTCGCTGCCGTCTACGCGGACGCGCACCCGGAGACCCCCGCGGTGGTCAACCTGGACGGCCACAACGAGGGGGTGCCCGAGCTGTACGCCGGTCTGGACCGGGAGACCGCGCTGCGCGGCATGGCCAGGGTTCGGGAGATCACCGCGGCCGCCGCCGGCCGGGTGCTGCCCGCCGAGGTGTTCGAGACCGTCCTCGAAGAACAGATGGCGATGGGCGAGCGGCTGGGGATCCCGGCCGCCCTGATGCAGGAGGGAGCGGCCCGCGCGGTCGCGGAGACCCCGGACGGCCGACGCTATCTCCGCCCCGAGCGGGAGGCCGGGCTGGAGATGCTGGACCGGATGCACCGTCTGGACCTGCCGCCGCTCTACCGACGGCTGTCCTGTCCGCTGCTGATCCTCCGGGCCGGGCGACTGGTCCGCCAGGGCGGCGAACTGGCCTGGTTCGACGAGCTGATGGCGGCCTACGTCCGCGGCCTCGACGGCGTCCTGTCCGAACTGGCCGCCGGCCACCCGCACATCACCGTCGAGACCCTGGACGGGGCCAGCCACGCGATGCTCCTGGAACGGCCGCACGACGTGTCCCTGCGCATTGCTGCGTACATCGACCGACTTTCCTTGCGTTCTTGACGGCGTGGGGGTTCGGTTGGGGGACTCCCCCCACTCTCCGCACCCCACCTGGAGACCGCGATGCCCTCCCCCCGACCCATAGGCACCCCGGCGCGACTGCTGGCGCTGCTCGTCCTCGTCCTCGCCCTGGTCGCCGGCTGCGGCGGAGGCGACGGCGGGGACGGTCCGCCGGGCCGGGCCGACGGATCCACCACCGGCAGCACCGGCTCGACGGACGACACGGGCGCCGCCGAGGACCCCTCGATCGGCGACGGGACAGCCGAGGACCCGGCCCCGGAGGACGCGTCCACGGACGGCGGATCCGAGGACGGCGACACGGGGGACGGAGACACAGGGGAGGGAGACACGGGAGACGGCGACACGGGAGACGGAGAGACCGGGGACGGCGGCGACGGAGAGACGGGAGACGGCTCCGAGGACACGGCCACCGGCGAGGACGGCGCGGCGGCCGACGGCGGTGCCGACTCCGTCGAGCAGGACATCGACTCGGCGCTCCAGGTCACCGACGCCTACTGGTCCACCCACTGGCCGGAGCTGTTCACCGGGTCGTACAGCGCCCCCCGCGTGCTGGGCGCGTACGACGGGGCGGCCGCCGACGTCCCGACCTGCGGCGGGAGCCCGCTGCCGGACGACAACGCCGTCTACTGCTCGGACGGCGACTATGTGGCCTGGGACATGGATCTCATGCGGGACGGCCATGGCAAGGGTGACGCCTGGGTCTATCTGGTGATCGCCCACGAGTGGGGACACGCCGTGCAGAACCGCCTCAACGCCGGACTCGTCAGCGTGGCCCGCGAGCTCCAGGCGGACTGCCTGGCGGGCGCGGTGCTCTTCGGCGCGGCGCGGGACGGCACGCTGCGGTTCGAGGAGGGTGACACGGACGAGCTCTCCGACGCGCTCACCGAGCTCGCCGACGCCACCCCCTGGACCGACACCTCCGACCACGGCGACGCCGGCCAGCGCATCTCCTTCTTCAACAAGGGGGCGGAGTCCGGGGTGCGGGGCTGCCTGCCGAACTCCTGACGGCCCCGCACCCCGGTCGAGGGCTCAGCGTGGGTCCCGCCGCGCCTCGGGGGCGGCTTCCGAGCGCGGGGCGCCGGCGGGAGCGGGCACCGGCCTCGGGTCGGTCCCCGGCGGCAGCCGCAGCGAGCGGGCGCCCTGCTCGCGCAGCTCGACCTTGCGCACCTTGCCGCTGACGGTCATCGGGAAGGCGTCCATGATCCGCAGATAGCGGGGGACCTTGAAGTGGGCGAGCCGGCCTCGGCAGTAGCGGGCGAGTTCGTCGCGACCGAGCTGCTCGGCGGGGTCGCGCAGGATGACGCAGGCCAGGATCTCCTCGCCGTACTTCTCGTCCGGGACCCCGACCACCTGCACATCGGCGATCTTGGGGTGGGTGTGGAGGAACTCCTCGATCTCGCGCGGATAGACGTTCTCACCGCCCCGGATGATCATGTCCTTGATCCGGCCCACGATCCGCACATAGCCGTCCTCGCCCATCACCGCGAGGTCTCCGGTGTGCATCCAGCGCGCCGCGTCGATCGCCTCGGCGGTGCGCTCCGGCTGCTCCCAGTAGCCGAGCATCACCGAGTAGCCGCGGGTGCACAGCTCGCCGCTGGTGCCGCGCGGGACGGTCAGTCCGGTCACCGGGTCCACCACCTTGACCTCGATGTGCGGCAGCACCTGGCCGACCGTGCCGGTGCGGCGCTCCAGGTCGTCGTCGCGTCGGGTCTGGGTGGAGACCGGGGAGGTCTCGGTCATGCCGTACGCGATGGACACCTCGGTCATGTGCATCTCGGCCAGCACCCGCTTCATCACCTCCACCGGGCACGGCGACCCGGCCATGATCCCGGTGCGCAGCGAGGACAGGTCGTACGAGGCGAAGTCGGGCAGGTCCAGCTCGGCGATGAACATCGTCGGCACCCCGTAGAGCGAGGTGCAGCGCTCCCGCTCGACCGCGCGCAGCGTCGATGCGGCGTCGAAGGACGGCGCGGGAATGACGACGCAGGCGCCGTGGCTGGTGGCGGCGAGGTTGCCCATGACCATGCCGAAGCAGTGGTAGAAGGGCACCGGCACGCAGATCCGGTCCTGTTCGGTGTAGCCGACCGCCTCCCCCACGAAGTAGCCGTTGTTGAGGATGTTGTGGTGGGAGAGGGTGGCGCCCTTGGGGAAACCGGTGGTGCCGGAGGTGTACTGGATGTTGACCGGGTCGTCGCAGGAGAGCCGGGCCTCGCGCTCGGCCAGCCGCTCCTCCGGGACCTCGGCGCCGGCGGCGATCAGCCCCTGCCAGGTGCGGTCGCCGAGGTAGACGACGTCGCGCAGCGCGGGGCAGTCGGCGCGGACCTGCTCCACCATCCGTCGGTAGTCGCTGGTCTTGTGCTCGACGGAGGAGATCAGCACCGAGATGCCGGCCTGCTGGAGCACGTACCGCAACTCGTGCACCCGGTAGGCCGGGTTGATGTTGACCATGATGGCGCCGACGCGGGCGCAGGCGTACTGCGTCAGCACCCACTCCGGGCGGTTGACGGCCCAGATGCCGACCCGGTCGCCCTTGCCGACGCCCTTGGCCAGCAGCCCGAGGGCGACCCCGGTCACGGCCCGGCCGAACTCCGCGTAGGTCCAGCGCTGTCCGCTCGCCAGGTCGACGAGCGCCTCCCGCTCCCCGTACCGCTCGACGGCGCGAGCCAGGTCGGCGCCGATGGTGTCGCCCAGCAACGGGGTGGTGCCGGGCCCGCTCGCGTAGGAGAGCGCCGTGGTCATGGGGACTCCTCGTGGAACTCGACGCCGCCGCCCCGCGCGGTGTGCTCGCGCAGCTCGATGCGGCGGATCTTGCCGGACACGGTCTTGGGCAGCTCCGCGAACTCCAGTCGGCGGATGCGCTTGTAGGGAGCGAGGACGGCGCGGGAGTGCGCGAAGAGCGCCCGCGCGGTCTCCGGTCCGGCCTCCCAGCCCGCGGCGAGCACGACGTACGCCTTCGGCACGGCGAGCCGGAGCGGGTCGGGCGCGGGGACCACGGCGGCCTCGGCGACCGCCTCGTGCTCCAGCAGCGCGCTCTCCAGCTCGAAGGGAGAGATCTTGTAGTCGGACGCCTTGAAGACGTCGTCCGCGCGGCCCACGTACGTGATGTAGCCGTCCGCGTCGCGGCTGCCGATGTCGCCGGTGCGGTAGTAGCCGTCGGCCATGGCCTCGGCGGTGCGCTCCGGGTCGCCCTCGTAGCCGGTCATCAGCCCCACCGGGCGCGCCGAGAGGTCCAGACAGATCTCGCCCTCGTCGCCGGGCTTGCCGGTCACCGGGTCCAGCAGGGCGACGGTGAAGCCGGGGGTGGGGCGGCCCATGGAACCGGTCTTGAGCGGCTGGCCGGGGGTGTTGGCGACCTGGACGGCGGTCTCGGTCTGGCCGAAGCCGTCCCGGATGGTGACGCCCCAGGCGCGCCGCACCGTCTCGATGACCTCCGGGTTGAGCGGCTCGCCGGCGGCCACCGCCTCACGGGGCGGGGTGCGCAGCTGGCCGAGGTCGGCCTGGATGAGCATGCGCCAGACGGTGGGCGGGGCGCAGAAGGTGGTGACGCCCGCCCGCTCCATCTCGGCCATCAGCCGGGCCGCGTCGAAGCGGGTGTAGTTGTAGACGAACACCGTGGCCTCGGCGTTCCACGGCGCGAACAGGTTGGACCAGGCGTGTTTGGCCCAGCCCGGCGAGGAGATGTTCAGGTGCACGTCGCCCGGCTTGAGCCCGATCCAGTACATCGTCGCCAGATGGCCGATCGGGTACGAGGTGTGGGTGTGCTCCACCAGCTTGGGCCGGGCGGTGGTCCCCGAGGTGAAGTAGAGCATCAGCGGGTCCCGCGCCCCCGTCACCCCGTCGGGGGTGAACGGGCCCTGCGCCTCGGGGGCGTCGTAGGCGTCCTCGTAGCGCAGCCAGCCCTCCGGCGGGTTCTCTCCGGCGCCGACCGCGATCCGGGTGTAGTCGCCGGGGACCTCGGCGAACTTGCCGGTGTCCACGGCCCGCACGAGCACGTGGCTCGCCCGGCCGCGCTCGATGCGGTCGGTGAGGTCCAGCGGTCCCAGGAGCGGCGTGGCGGGGATGACCACGGCGCGCAGCTTCATCGCGGCGAGCGCGGTCTCCCACAGCTCGACCTGGTTGCCCAGCATGACGACGATCCGGTCCCCCGCCCGCACGCCCCGGGCGCGCAGCCAGTTGGCGGCCCGGTCGGACCGGAGGCGCAGCGCGTCGAAGCTCAGCCGGGTCTCCCGGCCGTCCTCCTCGACGAGGTGCAGCGCGGTGCGGTCGTTGCCCTCGGCGATGCGGTCGAACCAGTCCAGGGCCCAGTTGAAGGTCTCCGGGCGCGGCCAGCTGAATCCTTCGTACGCCGTCGCGTAGTCCTCCCGGTGCCGTAGCAGGAAGTCCCGGGCGGCGCGGAAGTCGGCGGACGGATTCGTTGCTGTCACATGTCCTCCTCATTGCCGTCGTGCTCGCTAGCATCGTGCGACGAGTGATCTGAGTCTCACCACCCCCTAACGGGGGTAGTGGCCTGTCGGCGACGGGGTCGGGGGAGGAGGCGCCATGACGGAGTCGGGCGCGGCCGTCGAGATGCGGGCGGCGCTGCTGCGGCTGCGCCGGGCCGGCGGGGTGCCGGTCGCCTTCGGCGGGCTGTTCGCCGGGACCCGCCAGTTCCGCATCTCGGAGCTGGTCGGGACCACCACCGCGGCGCTCCAGGGACTCGCCATCACCACCGGCAACGGCCTCGGCGGCAAGGCCGCCACGCTGTGTCGCCCCCTGTGCGTGCCGGACTACCCGGTCTCACGGGTCATCAGCCACGAGTACGACACGGCGGTGGCCGCCGAGGGGCTGCGGGCCATGTTGGCGGTTCCGGTGGTGGTGCGCCGCCGGGTGCGCGGCGTGCTGTACGGAGCGGTGCGCCAGCCCATGCCGCTGGGCGACCGCGCGCTGGCGTCCGCCGTGGAGGCGGCCCGCGAGCTGGAGCAGTCGCTGGCGGTGCGGGAGGAGGCACGGCGGCTGCTGGCCGTGGCGCGGGGCCCCTTCGACACCGACCCGGCCGCCGACCCGGCCGCCGGCCGTCAGGCCGATCGCGCGGCGGCCTGGGAGGAGGTGCGCGCGGTCCACGGCGAGCTGCGGGCGCTGGCCCAGCGGATACCGGACGCGGCGCTGAGGGGGGAGTTGCTCTCCGCCTGCGCCCGACTGGCCCGCGCGGCCGCCCCCGCCGCCCACCCCGCCGCCGGGGCCCGCGAGGAGCCGGGCGGACCGCGGGTGACGCTCTCCCCGCGCGAGCTGGACGTGCTGGCGTGCGTGGCCTCGGGCGAGACGAACGCGGGCGCGGCGGAGCGGCTCGGGCTGCGGCCGGAGACGGTGAAGAGCTATCTGCGGGCGGCCATGCGGAAGCTCGGGGCGCACACCCGACTCCAGGCGGTCGTCGAGGCCCGACGGGCGGGGCTGCTGCCGTAGGGGCCGATCCCGCGGAGGGGGCGCCGCCGCGGCGGGTGCGGTCCGGGGGTCGGCAGCCCCCGGACCCCTGGAGCCCGTCAGGCGTACGTCGAACGTCGGGCGTACGTCGCCCGACGGACGGTACGACACCCGTCGGACGGTACGCCACCCCTCCGGTACACCCGTCCGGCACCCCCGTCGGCCTAGAACTCGTCCGTGGTGTGCGGCAGCCACTCGGTGTGCAGGGCGGCGTCCAGTCGGTCGGCCGCGCCCGGGGTGTGCTCGGTGACCAGGCCGGCGCGGACCAGGTGGGCGAGCCGGGTGCCGCCGAGGTAGCAGGCGGCGAGCTCGCGGACGTCCAGGCCGAGGTCGGGCGCGTCGTCCGTCGCCTCGTACGTCACCCCGTCCCCGTCGGCTGTCGCGGTGAGGCGGAAGCGGCCGGCGTTGGCGGGCAGTCGGGCGTCGCTCAGCTCCAGGACCAGGTCGACGTCGGCGGCCCAGCCGCGCGCCCGCAGGGCGGCGGGGACGTCGACCAGACGCAGCCACAGCGCCGGGAACTCCTGGACGACGCGGACCTGGTCGCGGTCGGCGGCGAACAGCAGCAGCGGGTCGTCCAGGGGCCGGCCCCAGGCACGCACCTTCTCGGTGAGGTCGATCGAGGCGAGGTAGCGCCACAGGGCGGCCGCGACCGGGGCGGACTCGGCCTCCACGTCGTAGACGTCGACCGTGCCGGGAGTCCCCGCGCTGTCGTCACCCCCGCGAGTGCGGTAGATGGCGTAACCGGCCACGGTGTCCGGGTCGGTGCCGCCGTCGCCGCCGATGACGACGGTGCGCGGCGGGCCGAAGCCGTCGTCCTCCTGGTTGTCCGGGTTCATCAACTCCTCGCGCCACCAGTGCTCGTCACGCGCCATGCGCCCCGCGCGGAGGGCGCGCTGCCCGTCGTGGAAGGGGCCGAGCAGCGCGGGCATGGCCTCGGCGTCCACGAACCGCAGCGGGCGCTCGTCGGCGTCGATGCGCAGCGCCAGCGGGCGGGCGGAGTCGATCTCCACGGTGGAGGAGCGGGTGGCGGGATCGAAGCCGAAGCGCCCGTAGATGGACGCCTCGGAGACCCAGAGGGCGGCGATCGGCTGCCCGGCACGCGCGCAGCGGCGCCAGAGCTCGTCGATCATTCCGGTGAGCACGCCGCGCCTGCGGTGGGTGGGCGCGACGCAGACGAAGGTGACGCCCGCGCAGGGGAGCTCGCCCCCGGGGACGGACAGCTGTTGCGGCAGGGCACCCAGCAGTCCGACGAGCTGGTCGCCGTCGTATGCGCCCACCCGTTCGCAGCGCCGCATGAAGTCGAGGTGGGTCTTGCGCTTCTCCTCCTCGACCTTGTCGTGGAAGACGAGATAGGCGAGGTCGAGCGCGCGGTCGAGATGGGCATCGGGGACCGTGCGAAAGTCCAACGAGGTCATGGTTCGGACGTTAACTCGCCTAATTCTGCGCCGTCATCCGATTTTCCGGCCGTCAAGCCTTGGCGATTTCGAGGTCGTGGCGGGCTTCGGGGGCGGTCATCGCCAGCACCCCGGCCGCCTCGTCCTCCACGGCGACGCGCTCGGCGCGGCTCAGCCGCTGGAACGGCTCGATGACCATCGTCGCCGGACCGTCGGGGCCGCCGCTGGTCTCGATCCGCCAGAGGCCGCGGACGGAGCCGTCCACCAGGAAGCTGCGGAACGCCTGGTTGCCCTGCCAGACGCGACCGCGGTAGGCGTCGCTGACGACGCGGCTCCGGTCGGCGTGCGAGAGGAGCAGATTGTCGAACTCCGGCAGGAAGCGGGGCGGGGCGGGGGTCTCCGGGTCCGGACGCGGCGCCTCGGGCAGGTCGAACAGCTCGACTCCGCGTTCGTCCCGGAAGCTCAGCAGCCGCGGCCGCAGCCCCTCCACCACCTCGCGCAGCCGGGTCAGCCCGCACCAGGTCTGCATGTCCTTGACCGAGGCGGGGCCGAAGGCGGCCAGATAGCGCAGCAGCATCCCGGGGAGGTCCGGAGGCTCCGACTCGGTGGCCGGGCGTCCCGCCAGCCAGGTCTCGGCCGTCGTGTGGGCGATCGGCCCGCTCCGGCCCCACAGCCCGCGCGGGGTCACCTGGACCAGCGGCAGCGCAGCGCGCGCCGCCATGGCGAGGTCCTGTCGGTCGCGGTCCGGCCAGTGCGCGCGCAGCGCCTCCCCGAGCGCCTGGAAGGTCAGCGGCTGCTCCTCGACCAGCTCGCGGGCGAGGGTCGCCAGCCGGGCCAGGTCCACTCCGCCCAGCCGCTTGCCCTGGTTCCCACGGAAGAGCCGGTCCTGCACCGGCTGGAGCAGCGGCCGCAGGGCCAGGCAGTCGCCGGCGCTGACGAGGTGGATCGTGGAGCGCATCAGGGCGATGCGGACGACCGCGCGATCGGCAAGCAGCTCCGAGAGCCGTTCGGGCCGGAAGCCCGCGAGCCGCGCGGCGAGCGCGTAGTACGGCGGCTTGACGTTCTGCGCCTGGAGGCCGACCAGGTGCTCCACGGCGTCCAGCGGGTCGCCCTCGGCGCGGCGCAGCAGCAGCTGGCGCGCGAGGGTGGCGCGGTTGAGCTCGCGCGTGCTCAGGACGGGCGCGTCGGTCTTCCCGGTCTTCGTCATGATCCCTACGCTACGGCGGCTTGCGGACAGCTTCCGTCCGCAAGCCACCCGACTCGCGCTCCCACTCCGGCGGCCCGGGGTGCGGCCGGGCCTCGGCCATATCGGACGTATATCCTGCCCGTGGCCCGTCCGGGGCCGGCAGAGCGTTTGGACGAGCACGACAGGAGGTGGGGTCCGCGATGAGCGCCGAACCTCCCAGTCGTATACCGCTCGGCACCACGGCGGCCCGGCCGTAGCGCGGACCCGGGATCGCGGAGTCCCGGACCGGCCGGCGGATCAGCGATCCGCTGGCCGGCGGACCGCACGGCCGACGGCCGGAGGGTGGTGCCACGCGGTAAGCCCGGCGACCCCCGCCCCCGTGCCCGTACCCGTGAAGGGACCCCGATGTCCGAGCGCCGTGCCCGCCCCCGCTTCCCGCTCACGCCGAAGGCGAAGAAGCACCACTCCTGGCTGCGCCCCGGTGGCTCGCGCGCGAACGGCGGCTCCACCCCTCCCCCACCCACTCCGGCCTCCGAGCCGGCGGGCGACTCGGAGACCCCCGGCTATCCCGCGCCCGCGGCGCGCAGCGTGGTCGAGGCCGCCGTCTACCGCGGCGGACGACGGGTGGCGACGCCCGGCACCCTCGCCGCCACCTACCGGCGGCTGCGCGAGGAGGCCGACGGCAGCATGGCGTGGATCGGGCTGCACCGGCCCAGCGAGGCGGAGCTGCACTCGCTGGCGGACGAGTTCGACCTGCACAAGCTGGCCATCGAGGACGCGATGGAGGCCCACCAGCGGCCGAAGCTGGAGCGCTACGGCGACACGCTGTTCGTCGTGCTGCGCGCCGCCCGCTACCTCGACGCCCCCGAGGAGGTCGACTTCGGCGAGCTGCACGTCTTCGTCGGCCCCGACTTCGTGATCACCGTCCGCCACGGTGCCGCCCCCGACCTGTCGGCGGTCCGCCGCCGCATGGAGGCCAGCCCCGAGCTGCTGGCGCTGGGCCCGGAGGCGGTGCTCTACGCCATCCTCGACGCGGTCGTCGACGGCTACGCGCCGGTGGTCGCCGGCGTCCAGAACGACATCGACGAGATCGAGACCGAGGTCTTCCGCGGCGACCCCGAGGTGTCCCGCCGCATCTACGAACTCTCCCGCGAGATGGTCGAGTTCCAGCGGGCCACCCGCCCCCTGGTGGGCATGTTGCGCGCCCTGATGGCGGGCTTCGACAAGTACGGCACCGACGAGGAGCTCCAGCGCTACCTCCGTGACGTCGCCGACCACGTCACCCACTCCAGCGAACGCGTGGACGGCTTCCGCTCCGCCCTCACCGACATCCTCGCCGTCAACGCCACCCTCGTCACCCAGCAGCAGAACGAGGAGATGCGGGCGATGACCAAGGCGGGCATAGAGCAGAACGAAGAGATCAAGAAGATCTCCTCCTGGGCCGCCATCCTGTTCGCGCCCACGCTGGTCGGAACCATCTACGGCATGAACTTCGACCACATGCCGGAGCTGCACTGGGTGGGCGGCTACCCGTTCGCGATCCTGCTGATGGCCGTGGTGTGCACGAGCCTGTACGTGATCTTCAAGAAGCGCGACTGGCTCTGAGCGACCGTTGAGCATCCTTCGGTGAGCCGACCCGCTCACGGGGCCGTGCGGGGCTCCGCCTGGTGGGCTCGGTGGAGGAGCTCCATGAAGCTCGGGGCCTCGGGGACGGGGACGGTGTCGATCCGGTGGACGGCGATGCCCGGGGTCCAGGAGTTCATGACCGCGGCGCCGGAGAGCGTCGGCAGGTCGGTGAGGGTGATCTCCTGGACGCGCTGGGGGACGTCGAGGCGGTCCAGCTGTCGGCGGACGATGCTCATCATGCTGCCGCCCAGCATCTCGGCCTCGGGCCACACCACCGCGGAGCCGTCCCAGAAGGCCAGGTTCCAGATCGACGCCTCGCTGAGTCGGCCCCGGCGGTCGACGAAGGCGGCGTCGTCGAAGCCCCGGGCGACGGCCTGGCGGAGGAAGTACGTCTTCGCCACCTCGCCGACGTGCTTCACGGCCGGTAGGACGCGCTCGAACTCGACCGTCGCCAGCGCCAGCGGGCCCCGCGGGCCGGACGCGGCCGGTCCGGTGCGGACCAGCACCTCCAGCTCCGCCTCGCCCCCGGTCGCCGTGAACTCGCCCACCGGCGAGTACACCGTGGCCGTCAGCGAGAGGTCGTCCGGGCCGGCCTCCAGCGCCGCCCGCAGGTAGGAGCGCACCCGGTCGTCGGGCAGGGCCCGGCCGAACAGCTCCTTGGAGGCGGTCCGCAGCCGCTCCAGGTGGAGGTCGAGGCCGCGGATCCGCCCCCCGCGCACCTGCGCGGCCGTGAAGTGGGCGTAGCCCGCGAAGGCGAGCGGCGCCAACTCCTCGGCGGTCGCCGGCCGGCCGTTGCGGTGAACGACGAAAGAGGTCATGGGTCACTCCAGCGGTACGAGGTCGAGGTTCGGGAGAACGGGCCCGGGCGCGGCGACGGCGACCGGGCGGGACCGACGCCGGCGCCGCGGACGGCGGGCGCGGAATCTCCGCTCGTGGAGCGACGTTAGGGCTTCACATCAGTGGAAAGGTCAAGGCGGATGGGGCGCGTCACATGCTGATCGGGGAGTTGTCCCGGCGTACCGGGGTCAGCGCACGGCTGCTGCGGTACTACGAGGAGCAGGGGCTGTTGGAGTCCCGGCGGGCCCCCAACGGCTACCGCCACTACGACGAGGAGTCGGTCGTCACCGTCCGGCAGGTGCGCGCCCTGCTGGACGCCGGGCTCACCACCGAGGTGATCCGCGTGGTGCTGCCGTGCACCGAGGGCGAGCGGATGGGCATCGACTGGTGCGCGCCCCTGCGGGCCCTCCTGGACCGGGAGTTGGCCGCCATGGACGAGCGCATCCACGGCCTCCAGCGCAGCCGCTCCACGCTCGCCGGCTACCTCGCGCAGCCCTGAGCCCCGCCGGCTCACCCGGCCCGCCGGACTCACCCGGCCCGGCGGGGGTCACCCGTCCCGCCGGGGCTCACCCGCCGGCCGGGCGGCGGGGCCGGCCGACCGCGCGGCGCAGATACGGGTCGGGGCCCGGGGGCCGCGGCACCGGGTCCGGCGACGGACCGGGGGTCGGCTCGGGGGGCGGGCTGGGCACGGGGTTCGGCGAGGGCGCCGGGACGGGGCTGTCCGGGTCCGGGATCGGAGGCGGCGGCGGGGTCGGCGGCACCGGGTCTGGGAGGGGTGGCGGCTGGCGGTCCAGCCGCGGGCGCCTGCGGGCCGGCGGCGCCGTGCGCGGCCTGGCCGGCGAGCGACTCGTCAGCGCGGTCATGGGAACCTCCAGACGTATCGGTCGGGAATCCGGCCCCACCCCCAGTCTCTACCAACCCCACCAGTCGATCACCGGCAGCTCGGAGAAGAGCGCCTCGCCGTGGGCGTGCGCCACGTCCAGCCAGTCCGGCCGCAGCCGTGGCTGGGAGAGGCGTACGAGCTCCAGCGCCTGCCGGGGGAACCACTCCCCCGCCTTGGGGTCCGGCGCACCCCACTCCGGGTCGACCGGCCCCTCCGTGCCGCGCAGGCACAGACCGTCCGACTCCCCGGGTGTCTTCACCCACAGCGCGGCGTCGTGCAGCGGGTCGTACGTGTGAGTCGTCGGGCGCACCCCCAGGCCGCGGCCGGGCGGGTTGCACCAGTCCTGCGGGTCCCGGTAGCGGCCGGGAGGGGGTGTCCACGGGCCCTGCCCGTTGCGGCTGGTGTCGGTGACGAAGTGCTTCATGCGCACCGGGTCCAGCGGTCCGAGGTGCTCGTCCAGCCAGTCCCGGGCCTGGGAGCGCGGCCAGTCCTGGTGTGGGCAACGCGCCGGGTCGCCGCCCCGGCCCGCGTACACGAGGCAGGAGGAGATCAGCCTGCCGTACCAGTCGTTGACCTCGTTGGGCTGGTAGTTGGAGACGTTGACGAAGAAGCCGGTCGCGCGGTCGACGCCCGCCTCGCGCAGCCGCGGCACGATCCCGGACACCGCGTGCCAGCCCGCGTGTCCCGCGTCGAGGTAGACCCTGGTCCCGGGCAGCCCTTCCAGCGCGTCGACGGCGTAGTTGATCTCCGCGTACCGCGCCCGCGTACGGCGCTCCGCCAGCTCCGCGTCCGGATCCGGCCCAGCGGGTGGGGAGACGGATGGTGAGGGGTGCGGGCTGGGGTCCGCGGTCGGGCTCGGGTCGGTGGTCGGGTCCGGGGTCGGGTCCGGGGTCGGGTCCGGGGTCGGGCTGTGCTCGGGGGCCGGTGCGGGCGTCGGGGCGGGTGTCGGGGGCCGCGGCGGCTCCTGGAGCGGTCCGGGCTCCGGGGCGATGGCGGGTGGTTCCAGCGGCATCACCGAGGGTCGGGGCTCGCCCGGCGGTCGGGGCGCCTCCGATGGTTGCGGCTCCTCCGATGGTTGCGACACGTCGGTCGGTGGCGGCGTCCACGACGGTCCCGGCGCCGGCACGGAGCCGTCTCGCGCCGGCAGGGAGCCGTCCGGCGACGACGGAGAGCCGTTCCGCGACGGCGCCAGCCCGTCCGGCCCCGGAGCCGTACGTGGCGCCCGGGCCGCGGCGTATCCGCTGCGGGAGGCCGCGTACGCCGCCAGATCGCCGGACGGCGCGGTCTCGGCCGCGGTCTCCGGGACCGGCCGCCCCTCGGCCTCGGCCGCCGGCCCCGCTGTCGGCCGCCCGTCTTCCGCCGGCTGTTCACCGCCACCCGCCGAGGGTTCCCCGGACCCCGTGGCGGGCTCTCCGGAGCCCTCGGCGGCCTCCTCCGAACCCGCGGCGGCGCCGCTCTCCTCGGTCCTGGCCGGCGGCGGGCAGTCCGCTGGCAGCAGGGCCAGGGAGTCGGGTTCGAGGATGACGATCGCCTCGCGGCGGCCGATCCCGTAGGCGATGGCGTCGATCCACTCCTCGTAGGCGGCGCTGTCCTGCGCGCCGCCCGCCGAGTAGCTGCCGCAGTCGCGGCCGGGGACGTTGTAGAGGGCCAGCACGGGGACCTCGTCCTGTCGGGCGGCGCGGCGGGTGGTGTCGCGTACGTGCCAGGCGACCTCCTCCGGGGACTGGTCGCCGAACCAGACGGCGCGCGGGGTGCGCAGCATGGCGAAGAGGCTGGCGGCGGCGTCGTAGGCGCCGTGCCGGGTCAGCTGGCGCAGCTGCCGGTGCGCGGCCTCGTCGACGGGTGGGCGGTAGAGGCTCGCGCCGCGCAGCGAGGGGATCGGGGGGCCGTAGCCGTCGGGCCCGGTGACGGCGCCGGTGGCGGCACCGGCACCGAGGTGGCCGGCGAGGCCGACGAGCAGGGACAGCGCGGCCGCGGTGGCGATGCGGGCGGCGCGGGGCCATGGTCTTCTTCGCACGGTTCATTCCTGCGCCGCCCGCGCTCCCCCACTACACCCGACTGAGCCGACTAACCGTCAGATATTCACACTGTCAGGTGATCGGATGGTGCGAGGGGGCTCCACACGCGACACACGACACAGGGGACACACACGTCGCACGCGTCGCACGCGCATGTGAGGCATGTGACGCACGCGCATGTCATGCCACCACCGAGCCGAGGCGACCCCTGCGCCCGGCCGCCGCCGGCGCCGTCACCCGCTCCGCGTCGTGGTGGATGGGGCTGTGCGCACCGGTGAGCGGCAGGCCGGTGCCGCCGTGCCGATCGGCGACGATCTCGCTGGCGATGGACAGCGCGGTCTCCTCGGGGGTCCGCGCCCCGAGGTCCAGCCCGATGGGGCTGCGCAGCCTGGCCAGCTCCAGCTCGCCGACGCCCACCTCGCGCAGCCGGTCCAGCCGGGCCAGATGGGTGCGGCGGGAGCCCATGGCGCCGACGTACGCGACCGGCAGCCGCAGCGCCCGGCGCAGTAGCGGCACGTCGAACTTGGCGTCGTGGGTCAGGACGCACAGCACCGTGCGGGCGTCGACCTCGGTGGCGTCCAGATAGCGGTGCGGCCAGTCCACCACGACCTCGTCCGCGTCCGGGAAGCGCCGGGCGGTGGCGAACACGGGCCGGGCGTCGCAGACGGTCACGTGGTAGCCGAGGAACTTGCCCACCCGCACCAGCGCCCCCGCGAAGTCGATCGCCCCGAAGACGATCATGCGCGGCGGCGGCACGCTGGACTCCACGAGCAGTTCCAACGGCGCGCCGCAACGGCTGCCGTCCACGCCGATGGTGACGGTGTCCGTCCGCCCCGCCTCCAGCAGGGCGTGCGCCTGGGCGGCGGCGGTGTGGTCGAGCGCGGCGGCGTCGGTCACCCCGGGGCCGCCGAGGGTGCCCTCGTACGAGCCGTCGGGGCGCACCACCAGCAGCCGCCCCAGCAGCCCGTCCGGGCCCTGGACGATCCGGGCGACCGCCACCGCCTCCGCCCGGGCGGCGGTGGCCAGCGCGGCACCGAGGACGGGGCGTACCCGCTCCACCGCGCGCACCGGGGTGACCAGGATGTCGATGGCCCCGCCGCAGGTCAGACCCACGGCGAAGGCGTCCTCGTCGGAGTAGCCGAAGCGCTCGCGCACCGACTCGCCGGACTCCAGCGCCTGGCGGCACAGCTCGTAGACGGCGCCCTCGACGCAGCCGCCGGAGACGCTGCCCACGGCGGTGCCGGCGGAGTCCACGGCCAGGGCGGCGCCCGGCTGACGCGGCGCGCTGCCGCCGACCGCCACCACCGTGGCGACGGCGAAGTCGCGCCCCTCCTCGCACCACCCGTGCAGTTCGGCGGCGATGTCCAGCATGTGATCAGCTCCTACGCGACACGACGACATGACGCGGCATCAGGTGACGCCGAGCCAGTGCTCGATGGGGTTGAGTGCGAAGTAGACGAGGAAGACGCCGGTCAGTACCCACATGAACGCCCCGGGCTCGCGGAACCTCCCCTGGGCCGCCTTGATCGCGGTGTAGGCGATCACGCCGGCGCCGACGCCCGCGGTGATGGAGTACGTGAACGGCATCAGGGCCACGGTCAGGAAGGCCGGGACGGCGACCGAGCGGTCGGCCCAGTCCACATGGCGGGCGTTCTGCATCATCATCGCGCCGATGACGACGAGCGCGGCCGCGGCGACCTGGGCCGGCACGATCTGCGCCAACGGGGTGAAGAACAGCCCGGCGGCGAAGAAGAGCCCGGTGACCACGGAGGAGAGTCCGGTACGGGCGCCTTCGCCCACCCCGGTCGCGGACTCGATGAACACCGTCTGGCCGGAGGCGCCGGACACCCCGCCGATCGCGCCGCCCGCGCCGTCGACGAAGAGCGCCCGGCTCAGCCCGGGCATCCGCCCCCGCTCGTCGGCGAGCCCCGCCTCGGTGCCCACGCCGATGACGGTCGCCATGGCGTCGAAGAACCCGGCCAGCACCAGGGTGAAGACGATCACCGCGACGGTCATCCCACCGATCTCGCCCCAACCGCCGAACTCGACCTGCCCGAGGAGCCCGAAGTCCGGGCTGGAGACGGCGTTCGACGGCAGCTCGGGCGCCCGACCGCCCCACGCCGCCGGACCGAGGTCGGCCACCGCGTTGACGACGACCGCGAGGACGGTGCCGGTGACGATGCCGATCAGGATCGCGCCGGGGACCTCGCGCGCCTGCAACATGAAGATCAGCAGCAGAGTGACGGCGAAGACCAGGACCGGCCAGCCGGTGAGCCGGCCGTGGTCGCCGAGGGTGACGGGCGCGCCCTTGCCCACGAACCCGGCGTTGACCAGGCCGATCAGCGCGATGAACATCCCGATGCCGATGGTGATGCCGTGCTTCAGGGCGAGCGGAATCGCGTTCATGACGACCTCGCGCAGACCGGTGACCACCAGCAGCACGATCACCGTCCCGTAGATCACGCACATGCCCATGGCCTGCGGCCAGGTCATGTCGCCGATCACCTGGGTGGTCAGCACCGCGGAGACGCTCAGCCCGGCGGCGAGCGCGAGGGGCACCTTGCCGACGAAGCCCATCAGCAGCGTGGAGACGGCGGCCGCCAGCGCCGTCGCGGTGATCAGACTCGACTGGGCGAGCCGGTGGCCGTCGGCGTCCGGGCCCGACAGCAGCAGCGGGTTGAGCAGCAGGATGTACGCCATCGCCATGAAGGTCGTGACGCCGCCGCGCACCTCGCGGGCGACCGTGGATCCTCTGTCGCTGATGTGGAAGTACCGGTCCAGCCACGAGCGCCCGGCAGGCGGGCGGGATCCGGTGCCCGCGTTCTCCGGCGACGTCGTGGGCTCGACTGCTTGCTGGGTCATGCGGTGCCACTCCCAAGGTTCATAGGGGCCCCCGCGCGGGGGCGCTCCCCGCGCGGGATTTGGGATGGTGCTGCTGGCATCACGACCCGGGGGACGGCCCGGACGGTTCGCCCTGGCGGGCGGCCTTTCGTGTGGAGTCGTGGTTCCCGGCGGTCCGGCACCGCCGGGCTCCGCCGTGGGGGTCCTCGCCGCCGCGGCGGAGGGGAATGCCGGACCCGGCGAGACGGGGTGCCGGACCCGGCGGAAACGGGTGCCCGGCCCCCGGCCGGATGAGGTGCCCGGACCCCGAGGGAGACGGGTGCGGAGCTCCGGGGGAACCCCGCGGTACCGGGGCCGGGTCCCGAACGTAGCGCTCAGGTCCCCGTCAGGTGCTCCGGGCGGACCGGGACCCGGTTCAGGGCCAGGCCCGTGGCGGCGCGGATGGCGGAGACGACGGCGGGGGTGGACGACAGGGTGGGGGCCTCCCCGACGCCGCGGAGGCCGTACGGGGCGTGCGCGTCGGCGAGTTCGAGCACGTCGACGGGGATGGTGGGCGTGTCGAGGATGGTCGGGATCAGATAGTCGGTGAAGGACGGGTTGCGGACCCTGGCGGTCCTGGGGTCGACCACGATCTCCTCCATGACGGCGAGCCCCAGCCCCTGCGCCGTGCCGCCCTGGATCTGGCCGACCACGGAGAGCGGGTTGAGCGCCTTGCCGACGTCCTGGGCGCAGGCCAGCTCGACCACCTTGACCAGGCCGAGTTCGGTGTCGACCTCGACGACCGCGCGGTGGGCGGCGAAGGAGTACTGGACGTGGCCGTCGCCCTGCCCGGTGACCCGGTCGAAGGGCTGGGTCGGGCGGTGCCGCCACTCCAGCTCGATGTCGACGGACTCGCCCTCCAGGACGTCCACGAGGTCGGCCAGGACCTCGCCGCCGTCGGTGACGACCTTGCCGCCCTCGAGCAGCAGCTCGGCGGTGGCCCAGGCCGGGTGGTAGCTGCCGAACCTGGCGCGCCCCAGCTCCAGCACCCTTGCGCGCACCGCCTCGCAGGCGTGCTTGATCGCGCCGCCGGTGACATACGTCTGTCGCGAGGCCGACGTGGAGCCGGCCGAGCCGACCTGGGTGTCGGCCGGGTGGATGGTCACCTGGGTGACGCCGAGCTCGGTGCGGGCGATCTGGGCGTGCACGGTGACGCCGCCCTGGCCGACCTCGGCCATCGCGGTGTGCACGATGGCGACCGGCTCGCCGGCGATGGCCTCCAGCCGGACGCGGGCCGTGGAGTAGTCGTCGAAGCCCTCGGAGAAGCCGACGTTCTTGATGCCGACGGCGTAGCCGACGCCGCGCACCACGCCCTCGCCGTGGGTGGTGTTGGAGAGCCCGCCGGGGAGCGCCCGCACGTCGGCCGCGCCGCCCGCGGTCTCCCACTGCCGCTCCGGCGGCAGCGGCATCGCCTTGACGCGGCGCAGCAGCTCGGCGACGGGTGCGGGCGAGTCGACCACCTGCCCGGTGGGCATGACGGCGCCCTGGGACATCGCGTTGCGCTGCCGGAACTCCACCGGGTCCAGGCCCAGTTCGACGGCGACCTTGTCCATCTGCGCCTCGTAGGCGAAGCAGGCCTGTACGGCGCCGAAGCCGCGCATGGCGCCACAGGGCGGGTTGTTGGTGTAGAGGGCGAGGGCCTCGATGTCGACGTCGTCGACGGCGTACGGGCCGATCGAGAGCGAGGCGGCGTTGCCGACGACGGCCGGGGAGGCGGAGGCGTAGGCGCCGCCGTCGAGCACGATCCGGCACTTCACATGGGTGAGCCGGCCGTCGCGGGTGGCGCCGTGTTCGTACCAGAGCTTGGCCGGGTGCCGGTGGACGTGTCCGAAGAAGGACTCGAAGCGGTTGTAGACCATCTTCACCGGCTTGCCGGTGCGCAGCGCCAGCAGGCAGGCGTGGATCTGCATGGACACGTCCTCACGGCCGCCGAAGGCGCCGCCGACGCCGGACAGCGTCATCCGCACCATCGACGGCGGCAGGCCGAGGACCGGGGCGATCTGCCGCAGGTCGGAGTGGAGCCACTGGGTGGCGATGTACAGGTCCACCCCGCCGTCCTCGGCGGGCACCGCGAGGCCGGACTCGGGGCCGAGGAACGCCTGGTCCTGCATGCCGAGCTCGTACTCGCCGCTGACGATGACGTCGGCGCGCTCGCGGGCCGCCGCCGCGTCGCCGCGGACGATGGGCTGCCGGTGCAGGACGTTGGGGTGCGGGACGTGGTCGGCGTGGCCGTCTTCGCGGTCCGGGTGCAGCAGCGGCGCGTCGGGGGCCAGCGCGGTCGCCTCGTCGGTGACCACGGGCAGTTCGACGTAGTCGACCCTGATCTTGGCGGCGGCGCGGCGCGCGGTCTCCGGGTGGTCGGCGGCGACCAGGGCGACGGGCTCGCCGTGGTGCCGGACCCGGCCCTGCGCCAGCACCGGGGTGTCCGGGATCTCCAGGCCGTAGTGCTTGGTCTCGGCCGGGAGGTCCTCGTGGGTGAGGACCGCGTACACGCCGGCCTGGGCCAGGGCCTCGGAGACGTCGATGGACCTGATCTCGGCGTGGGCGTGGGGGCTGCGCAGGGTGTGTCCCCACAGCATGTCCTCGTGCCACAGGTCGGAGGCGTAGGCGAACTCGCCGGTGACCTTGAGGGTGCCGTCGGGGCGCGGCGTGGACTCGCCGATGCCGCCCCGGGTCCGGCTGCCCTGGGAGATGTCGACGGGGGTGCGGGTGACCTCTGCCATGGTTCAGACCGCCCGTTCCGCGCGGGCGGCCGCGAGGCGTACCGCGTCCAGGATCTTCTCGTAGCCGGTGCAGCGGCACAGGTTGCCGGAGAGCGCCTCGCGGATGTCGGCGTCGGAGGGCTCGGCGTTGCGCTCCAGCAGCTCGTCGGCGGCGACCAACAGTCCGGGGGTGCAGAAGCCGCACTGCACGGCCCCGGCGTCGATGAACGCCTTCTGGATCGGGGCGAGTTCGGCGGGGTCGGCGGGCTTGGGCCGCCAGGCCCTGGCCTGGTCCAGCCCGACACCCGCGGCCGTCGCACCCCCGGACGCCGCCCCTGACGGGGTCTCGCTCGCGCACGCCGCGTCCGCGGCGGCGCCGGAGCAGTCGCCCGGGTCGCGGGAGCCGCCGGCACAGCCGCCCTCGGCCCGCCGCCGGGCGAAGTCGGCGAGCCCCTCGACGGTGACCACCTCACGGCCCTCGGCCTGGCCGGCCGCGACCAGGCAGGCGCAGACCGGCACGCCGTCCAGCCGGACCGTGCAGGATCCGCACTCGCCCTGCTCGCAGGCGTTCTTCGAGCCGGGGAGGCCGAGCCGCTCGCGCAGCACGTACAGCAGGCTCTCGCCCTCCCAGACGTCGTCGGCCGTCTGCGGGCGTCCGTTGACGGTGAGGTTCACGCGCACTGTGCTTCTCCCTTGCCGGTACCGCCGGTGCCGCCGGCGCGGTAGGACTCCCAGGCCCAGCCGAGGGTGCGGCGGGCCATGACGCCCACCGCGTGCCGGCGGTACCTCGCGCTGCCGCGCACGTCGTCGATGGGGTTGCAGGCGCCGGAGCACAGCTCCGCGAACTGCCGGGCGATGGACGGGGTGATGGTCTTCCCGCTGTCCCAGAAGCCGCCGTCCTCCAGTGCGGCGTCGAGGAAGGTCTCCGCCTCGCGGGCGCGCACCGGGGTGGGCGCGGCGGAGCCGATGCCGGTCCTCACCGTGCGGGTCTCCGGGTGGAGGGCGAGGCCGAAGGCGCAGACGGCGATCACCATGGCGTTGCGGGTGCCCACCTTGGAGAACTGCTGGGGGCCGTCGGCGGTCTTGATGTGGACGGCGCGGATCAGCTCGTCCGGCGCCAGCGCGTTGCGCTTCACCCCGGTGTAGAACTCCTCGACGGGGATACGGCGCACCCCGCGCACGGACTCGGCCTCGACCTCGGCGCCGGCCGCCAGCAGCGCGGGGTGCGAGTCGCCGGCCGGGGAGGCGGCGCCGAGGTTCCCGCCCACGCTGCCGCGGTTGCGGATCTGCGGGGAGCCGACGGTGTGCGCGGCCAGCGCGAGACCCGGCAGCTCGCCGCGCAGCCGCTCCATGATCGTGCTGTACGGGACGGAGGCGCCGAGCCGGACCGTGGCCCCGTCCGCGCTGACCTCCCACTCACTCAGCTCGCCGATGCGGTTCAGGTCCAGCAGGTACTCGGGGCGCCGATGGTCGAAGTTGATCTCGACCATCACGTCGGTCCCGCCCGCGATGGGTACGGCGGTGGGGTGCTCGGCCTTGGCGGCGAGCGCCTCCTCCCAGCTGGCGGGGCGCAGGAAGTCCATGAATCTTCTCTTCTCGACTCTTGTGTGGGGAGGTGAGGTTTCTGCGTTCATGTCCTGGGGTCCGGGGATGCTCCGGACGTCTGCACGCGGCTTCTCGCCAGTACATCGACGCGTCACCCGGCGAGTGCAGTCACGGAAACCATGAAGCGGTTGGCTGGCCAGGCATCGGGTCTTGTAGATTCGAACGAAAGACGAGGTTCCGAATCCTCGCGGCATTCCACCGGTAAACGAAGACAACGACGACGAGAGATCGGCTGGCGACTGATGCGGCTGCGCGCACTGCTGGAGACCGAAGCCCTGGGCCTGCGCCTACTCAGCGGCGAGGACGAGCTGGACCGCACCGTGCGCGGCGTCATGACCACCGATCTGCGCGACCCCAGCCGCTATCTCTCCGGCGGTGAGCTGGTGCTGACCGGTCTCGCCTGGCGCCGCGAGCCCGCCGACTCCGAGCGGTTCGTGCGCATCCTGACGGCGGCCGGTGTCTCCGGCCTGGCGGCCGGAGAGGCCGAGCTGGGGAATGTGCCGGCGGACCTGGTGGAAGCCTGCACCCGGCACCGGATGCCGCTGTTCTCCGTGGTCGAGGCCGTGTCGTTCGCCTCCATCACCGAGCACGTGGTGCGGCAGGTGTCCAGCGAGCGGGCCGGCGATCTGGCCGCCGTCGTGGAGCGGCACCGGAAGCTGATGACCTCCGGCCCGGCCGGCGGTGGCCCCGAGGTCATCCTCGACCTGCTCGTCTCCGACCTGAACCTGCGCGCCTGGGTGCTCTCCCCCACCGGCCGCCGCATCGCCGGGGCCAGCGGCACCACCGCCGGCTCCGAGCTGTCCCCCGAGCTCTGCGCCCGCCTCGCCGGCGAGCACCTGGCGGCCATGCGGGCCGGGCGTCGGCCGCCGCACCGGGTGACGGTGCCGGGCCCGAGGCCCGCGGGCGCGCCGGGGACGGCCCAGGTCACCTACTCGCTCTTCCCGGTGCGCGGCGCCGGCCGCGCACCGGCCACCCGCGACGTGCGCGAGATCCGCGAGACGGTGCTGGCGGACTGGCTGCTGGCGGTCGAGGACGACGCCGGCGACTGGCCCGCCGAGCGGCTCGACCTGCTGCACGGCGTCACCCAGCTGATCGCGGTCGAGCGGGACCGCCGCGACGCGGCCCGTACGGTGCGGCGCCGGCTCGCCCAGGAGGTGCTGGAGCTGGTGCAGACCGGCGCCCCGCCCGCCGAGATCGCCGCCCGGCTGCGGGTGGCGGCCCCGGTGTTGCTGCCGGGCCTCGGCGCCGCCCCGCACTGGCAGGTCGTGGTGGCCCGGGTGGAGTGGGGCGGGCCGGCCGGCGAGGCGGAGGGCGCCGAGCGGGACGGCGGCGAGCGGGCCGGCGGCGCGCTCGCCCAGGCCCTGCTGGAGGAGGTGCTGGCGGACCCGGAGGCGGCCGGCCCCGAGGCGTCCGACCGGATCGCCGTGGCGTACTCCGGGGACGAGGCGGTGGCCCTGGTGCCGCTGCCGGCGACCGCGGCGGAGTCCGACGACGGCGCGGAGGACACGGAGGAGGAGGCCGCCCAGGCCCCCGGACTGCACGCGGACGCCCTCCTGGCGGCGGTCCGCGAGCCGCTCTCCCGCGGCCTGGACGGCGACGGCCGGCTGACGGTGGGCGTCAGCGCCACCGTGCACTCCGCCGAGGGGCTGCGCGGCGCCCTGGAGGAGGCCCGGCACGCCCGCCGGGTCGCCGCCGCCCGCCCGGGTCGGGTCTGCGCCGCCGGGCACCAGGAACTCGCCTCGCACGTGCTGCTGCTCCCCTTCGTCCCGGACGACGTGCGGCGCGCGTTCACGGCCCGGCTGTTGGACCCGCTGCGGGACTACGACCGACGCCACCGCGCGGAGCTGATCCCGACGCTGGAGGCGTTCCTCGACTGCGACGGCTCCTGGACGCGGTGCGCCACCCGGCTGCATCTGCACGTCAACACCCTGCGGTACCGGGTCGGCCGGATCGAGCAGCTGACGGGTCGTGATCTGTCGCGCCTGGAAGACAAGTTGGACTTCTTCCTGGCACTGAGGATGAGCTGACCCGTCCGGTTCGCGATCACCTGTGATCGCCGGCCGAAACTTTGTGAATTGCTTCACACCGACCCCTTGGCCCCCCGCGCGCATTCGTGCTGAGATTCGAGGTGCTTCCGGCTCGATGGCGCGCTTGGGGACTTCGGGAGGGCAATGTGGCGGACACCGCCATGTCACGGTCTGGATCGTCGGACACACCCACGGGAACGGAACCGGAAACCCCACCCGAAGCGGCCGGCGGGCCGGCCGGCCGGGCGGGGTCGGGAGGCGCGCGGCTGGGGAGAGGCCCCCAGCTGGACGGCGGGGGCGGCGACCACGACCCCCTCGACACGGCGGTGTGGCGGCTCCGCTCCCGCGGCTGCTGGGAGGACGCCGCCGCCCTGCTCGCCGCCCGCGCGGTGACCGACCCGGCCGCGGCACTGGCGCGCAGCGCCCTGCTGACCGAGCGCTGCATGTTCGCCTCCGAGGGCTGGGGCACCGCGGAGGACGCGCTGCGCGCCGCCGAGGCGCTGGCCTTCGATGACGAGGACCGAGGGGCCGCCGCCTGCGAGCGCGGCTACCTGGCTTACGCGTGCACGCTGTTCGGCGTGCGCGACCGCGCCGACGAGGCCCGCGCGGCGCTGGGCCGGGCCGCGGCGCTGATCCCACCCGGCTCGCCCGTGCGGCCGCTGCTGGACTTCCGGCGCGGCCTCGTCGCCCAGCACCTGGCACAGAACCCCACCGGCGCCCAGGCGGCCTTCCAGCGCGCCCACGCCGGCGCCGCCGCCCACGGCGACGCGCTGCTGCGCTCCTTCACCTGGCGGCACCTCGCCGCCATGGCGGAGCAGAGCGGCGATCTCCCCGCCGCCCGACACGGCTTCGCCGAGTCCCTGCGCATCCGCGAGGAGCTCGGCTATCTCATCGGCATCGCCCCGGCCCTCGCCGCCCTGGCCGAGGTGCAGCCCGATCCCGAGGCCGGCCGCCTGCGCGCCGAGGCCGCCCGGCTCGTCCACCTCCTCGGCGGCCTCCCCGTCTGGCTCGCCGACCAGCTGCGCCCGAGGACCCGGGACACCTGACGTCCCGCCGGGAGAACGCGCGGCGCCGCGGCAGCCAAAGTACGCGCGGGGCGCCGCGCCCAAGGGGGCAACGCGTGGAGGTACGGCAGCCGAAGTAGGCACGGCTGCGCCGTGCTCGGGGCAACGCGCGGAGGACCGCCCCAGCCGGCGTACGCGCGGAGGTGCCGCGCTCGGCGTAACGCGCGGAGGCGCCGCCGCAGCAGGAGTACGCACGAAGACGCTGCGCCCGGAGCAACAGGCGGAGGCGTGCCGCAACCGGCGTAACGCGGAGAGGAGCCGCAGCCGAAGTACGCGCGGAGGCGCCGCGCCCGGGGCAACGCGCGGAGGCCCGCCCCAGCCGGCGTACGCGCCGCGGCTTGGCAGCCGGCGTAACGCACGGGGACGCCGCGTCCGAGGCAACGTGTGGAGGCGCAGCAGCCGAAGTACGCACGGAGGTGCCGCGCTCGGCGTAACGCGCGGGGGCGCCGCCGCAGCAGGAGTACGCACGAAGACGCTGCGCCCGGAGCAACAGGCGGAGGCGTGCCGCAACCGGCGTAACGCGGAGAGGAGCCTCAGCCGAAGTACGCGCGGAGGGGCCGCGCCCGGGGTAACGCGCGGAGGCCCGCCCCCAGCCGGCGTACGCACCGCGGCTTGGCAGCCGGCGTAACGCACGGGGACACCGCGTCCGAGGCAACGTGTGGAGGCGCAGCAGCCGAAGTACGCACGGAGGTGCCGCGCTCGGCGTAACGCGCGGAGGCGCCGCCGCAGCAGGAGTACGCACGAAGACGCTGCGCCCTGAGCAACAGGCGGAGGCGTGCCGCAACCGGCCTAACGCGGAGAGGAGCCGCAGCCGAAGTACGCGCGGAGGCGCCGCGCCCGGGGCAACGCGCGGAGGCCCGCCCCCAGCCGGCGTACGCACCGCGGCGCGACAGCCGGCGTAACGCACGGACGCGCCGCGCCCGAAGCAACGCGTGGCGGCGTGCCCCAGCCGGCGTACGCGCGGTGCGGCAGCCGGCGTACGCGCGGACGCGCCCTCCCCGGCGCAACGCGTAAAGGAGCCACGCGCGGACTACGCGTGGAGGCGCCACCGGCCACGCCCGGCCACCTCCGCGCCCAGGGCCCGGCGACCCCGGGGCCCGGCGGCCTCTGGGCGCGGACGCCCGCGCCTCATCGGCATCCCGCCGCCCGGCCCTCAAGGCCACCGCCGCCTGATCGCAGGATCCACATCGAGACCCGTACCGTCGTGGCCGCGACCGCCGGCCCCCGAGGCCGGCCTCGGCCTCACTCCCGGGCCGGGCCTGGCCTGCTGTCCGGCTCCCGGGCCCGGCCCACCTCCTGCCCGGCTTCCGGTCTCCGGCTCCCGGGCCCTGGCTCAGGTCATCCGGTCGACCGCGTCCTTGGCCTCCTTCAGGCCGGCGCCCGTGGCCTCTCGGTAGGCCTTGATGGCCTCGATCGTCTTTCCGTCTCGCACGAGCGCCTCGACCCGTTCCAGCTCCGGGTCGGACTCGCGGAGACCGAGGTGGTCGAGGACCAGGTCGAGCTTGCGCTCGACCCGGGCGATGTTGCGTTCCGTTCGCTTGATCCGGGTCTCGACGCCGCCGATGCACACCAGCACGAGGAAGGCCACGATCAGGACTGATATCTCCATGATCGCCCATCGTAGTGATCACGCCGGGCCCCGAGCCGCGGGCTAGCCCCGGAGGAAGTGCTCGCGGGCGAGCGTCTCGACCGTGTCGAGGTCGCTCGCCGCGAGGGCGTCGAGGAGGGCGACGTGCTGGGCGGCGTCGGCGAGCAGGTCGGCGGTCCGGGGCGCCCCGCCCCGCGGCAGCGGCCACTGCGCCCGACGGTGCAGGTCGTCGGCGATGACCACCAGCTGCTGGTTGCCGGCGAGGGCGAGGACGGCCTGGTGGAAGGCGCGGTCCACCTCCAGGTAGGCGGCGCGGTCGCCGGTGGCCGCGACGGAGGAGGCCGCGTCGGCGAAGGGACGGATCCTCTCCCAGCGCTCGGGGGTGACGCCGGCCGCCAGGGTGAGGAGCACCGGCACCTCGAGGAGCGCCCGCACCTCGGCGAGCTCGGCGAGCTCGCGCTCGCTGCGCCGCGCGACCCGGAAGCCGCGGTTGGGGACCACCTCGACGGCGCCCTCGCTGGCGAGCTGCTGCATGGCCTCCCGCACCGGGGTGGCGGAGACGCCGAAGCGCAGCGCGAGCACGGGGGCGGAGTAGACCTCACCGGGGGCCAGCTCGCCGCTCACCAGGGCGCAGCGCAGCGCGTCCAGCACCTGGCGGCGTACGGAGTGGCGCTGCAGCGGCACGCGCGGGGGCGGCACGCACGGCGCCTCCTCCGGGGTGACCGGCGTCATCGGCACGGCCGGCGGCGCCGTATCGGCACTGGACTGCTCCACTCGGACCCTCCTGACGTCCCAGGGAACGATATGCGGACGCCACGCAAGGTCAAACCCCACCCCATTCAGCTAAGGTAAGGCTAACCTGACGAAGCTTCGCGATTCGGTGGTCTCCCCATGGCCGTGCCCGCTCTTCCGTACGCCGACACCCCGGGCACCGGGACCGGCGCGCCCACGATCCCGCCCAGCGGGACCGGCGCGCCGACCACCGCCGCGGACGCGGTCTTCGCCGCGTATCCGCGGCTGACGGAGGTCTTCCCCGGTCTCACCGTCAGCGACGAGTCCCCGCGCAGCGGCGACGGCTGGGTGGCGGCGGCCGAGCTCGCCGCCGGCGGGGGCGCCCTGGACGCCTTCCTGGCCTGGGACGAGGCCCAGGTGGTGCGGGACTACGGACAACGCGCCCGACCCGATGTCGTGGCCGGCTTCGGACTGCACCGCTACGCCTGGCCGGCCTGCCTGCTGGTGACCGTCCCCTGGTTCCTGCTGCGCCGCGTGCCGCGGATCCCCGTGGACCAGGTCTCCTTCCAGCGCACGCTGGGCCGGATGACGGCCCGCGTCACGGAGTTCGCCTGCCTCCCCGACGACCCGGCGGCGGGGGTGCCGGGCGCCCGCGTGGTGCCGGACGAGGACGCGCTGCGGGCGGCCGTGCGCTCGGCGGTCGCCGAGCACCTGGGGCCGGTGCTGGAGGGCTTCCGGCCCCGGATGCGACGCGGGGCGCGCGCCCTGTGGGGGATGGCGGCGGACGAGATCGCCGAAGGGCTCTGGTACGTGGGCCAGCTGATGGGTGACGAGCAGCGCGCGCTGGCCGAGTTGACCGCGCTGCTGCCCGGCGCCGTCCCGCCGTACCCGGCAGGGGCGGGATTCCGCCTGCTCACGGGCCCGCGCGGGGAGTCACTGCCCACGCGCGACCGCGCGAGCTGCTGTCTGTTCTACACGCTGCGGCCCGACGACACCTGTACGACCTGCCCCCGCACCTGCGATACAGCTCGTATCCAGCGGCTGTCGGCAAGCTGATCGCTCCGTTTCCACTCGATCCACTTCCGTGAATAGAACGCAATTCGCTTGCAGCGGGCGGGCGTTCGAGTCGCATCACACCTATCCGCGTGTCCCCGCCGTCCATTGGCGTCTTCTTGCTCGGAAATCCCTTGAGGCAGGGAAGACTCCGCCAAGATGTCGCGCGAGTAGGCCGTACCGCGGCCCAGAACACCCACACGGAAGTGAGGCAAGGGGCACCGGATGAGACTGACCGACATATCGCTGGACTGGGCACTCCCCGTGGCCGTGGCGCTCGTCGGAGTCGTGGCGGCGGTGACGGTGCTCGCGCGCGGCCGCAACGGCAAGGGCAAGGGCAAGAACGACACGGCGGTGGTGGATTCCTGGGAGCGCAGCGAGGAGCGGCGGCGGCGCAAGGAGGCCGTCTACGGCATGGCCTCGTATCTGCTGCTGTTCTGCTGCGCCGCGGTCGCCGCCGCGCTCTCCTTCCACGGCCTGGTGGGCTTCGGACGGCAGAACCTCAACCTGTCCGGCGGCTGGGAGTACCTGGTCCCCTTCGGCCTCGACGGCGCGGCCATGTTCTGCTCGGTGCTGGCGGTACGCGAGGCCAGCCACGGTGACGCGGCGCTCGGCTCGCGCCTGCTGGTGTGGCTGTTCGCGGGCGCCGCGGCCTGGTTCAACTGGGTGCACGCCCCGCGCGGCGTGGGCCACGCCGGCGCCCCGCAGTTCTTCGCCGGCATGTCTCTCTCGGCCGCCGTGCTCTTCGACCGGGCGCTGAAGCAGACCCGCCGCGCGGCGCTGCGCGAGCAGGGCCTGGTGCCCCGGCCGCTGCCGCAGATCCGCATCGTCCGCTGGCTGCGCGCCCCGCGCGAGACCTTCGGCGCCTGGTCGCTGATGCTGCTCGAGGGCGTGCGCACACTGGACGAGGCGGTCGAGGAGGTCCGTGAGGACCGTCGCCAGAAGGAGCAGCACCGGGACCGCAGGCGGGACCAGGAGAAGCTGGACCGGGCCCGGATCAAGGCGTACAACCGCCAGCACCGGGCCTGGGGGCGGCGCGGTGGGCGCCAGGTGGACGTCGCCGGGCTCTCCGCCCCTCCGGCGCAGCTCAGCTCGGACCCTGCCATAGCGGACTCAGGACGACTGCCCACACCCTCATCTCTTCCGTCCCCGCGGTCCGCGGACGACGCGCGGACTGACGCGGCCCGCCTCTCCTCCCCCCTCGACGCCCTCGGCACGACGCACACCGGGGGCGCCGCGTCCGGCAGGCTGGACAGGGATCGCCCGCGCACCGTCGACCTCACCGCCGAGGACGACACCCTCGCCATCCCGCGCCTGGACTCCCTGGAGGCCAAGCTGGCGCGGATCGAGCGGCGGTTCGGCTGACCGCGGGTCGAGCGGAAGCCGGCAGCGGAGCCGGCGGGGGCTGAGAAACCGGACCGGGTCCGTCCCGGCGGTGCGACCCTCGGGTCAGCCCCCGCCCTCCGGCCCTTCTTCGTCCTCCAGCTCGAACCACACCGACTTGCCGACGCCGTGCGCGCACACGCCCCACGCGTCGGCGAGGGTGTTGACCAGCAGCAGCCCCCGCCCCGAGGTGCCCGTCGCGTCCGCGAAGCCGTCGGAACGCGCCCGCAGCGCCGCGCGCCGGGGAACGAAGTCCCTGACCTCGACGCGTAATCGCCCCGCGGACACCGCCGGCCGCTCGGGCGGGCCCCTGTGCGCACTCGCCCCCGGCGCCCCGCGGGGGCCCTCGCCCGGATCGCCGTCGAAGCTGGCCTTGACCACGGCGCCGCGGTCGGTGTGCACCAGCGCGTTGGTCACCAGCTCGCTGAGCAGCAGCTCGGCCACGTCGGCCCGGCCGGGTCCGCCCCAGTGCCGCAGCAGATCCCGTAGCTCCCGGCGGACGTCCGCCACCCCACCGAGATCCGCGTGGCCTAATCGTCTGTTCAGGCTCCGCCCCCGCTCACATCGGCCGTCCGGATCGCACTGTCCTCGAACGTGCACACGGGATGCATGCCCCGCGAGTCCCACCCCGGAACATCGCGTCCCCGTGACGGTCGTTTCGCCCGTGGCGCTCATCCGGCACTCACCGGGTGTTCACGGGCGCGGCACGTTACGCAGGTTGGAACGCGCCATCTGCACCATCTTCCCGACCCCGCCGTCCAGCACCATCTTGCTCGCCGACAGCGCGAAACCGGTCACCATCTCCGCCTTGATCTTCGGCGGGATGGAGAGCGCGTTGGGGTCGGTGACCACGTCGACGAGGGCCGGTCCCCGGTGCTTGAACGCGGCGCGCAGCGCGCCCCGCAGCTGCTTGGGCTTCTCCACGCGCACCCCGAAGGCCCCGGCCGCGGTGGCGATGGCGGCGAAGTCCGGGTTGTGGTTCTCGGTCCCGTACGAGGGCAGCCCGGCGACCAGCATCTCCAGCTCCACCATGCCCAGCGAGGAGTTGTTGAACAGCACGACCTTCACCGGCAGTTCGTACTGCACCAGGGTGAGGAAGTCCCCCATCAGCATGGTGAACCCGCCGTCCCCCGACATCGAGACGACCTGGCGGCGCCGGTCGAGGAACTGCGCGCCGATCGCCTGCGGCAGGGCGTTGGCCATCGATCCATGGGTGAACGAGCCGATCACCCGGCGCCGGCCGTTGGGCGTGAGGTAGCGCGCCGCCCAGACGTTGCACATCCCGGTGTCCACGGTGAAGACCGCGTCGGCGTCGGCCTCCTCGTCCAGCACCGAGGCCACGTACTCCGGGTGGATCGGCACATGGTGCTCCACCTTGCGGGTGTAGGCGCGGACCACCCCCTCCAGCGCCTCGGCGTGCTTCTTCAGCATCCGGTCGAGGAACGCGCGGCTCTTCTTGGGCCGCACCTTGGGGGTCAGACAGTGCAGCGTCTCGCGCACGTCGCCCCACACCGCCAGGTCCAGCTTGGAGCGCCGGCCGAGGTGCTCGGGCCGCACGTCCACCTGCACCGTCCGCACGTCGTCCGGGAGGAAGGCGCCGTACGGGAAGTCGGTACCGAGCAGGATCAGCAGGTCGCACTCGTGGGTGGCGTCGTACGCCGCGCCGTAGCCGAGCAGCCCGCTCATGCCGACGTCGTACGGGTTGTCGTACTGGATGTGCTCCTTGCCCCGCAGCGCGTGCCCGACCGGGGCCTTCACCCGCTCGGCGAAGGCCATCACCTCGCGGTGGGCGCCGGCGGTGCCGCTGCCGCAGAACAGCGTCACCCGCCCGGCCTCGTCGACCATGCGCGCGAGCTCGTCGATCTCCGCGTCCCCGGGCCGCACGGTGGGCCGGGAGGTGACCAGGGCGTGCTCCTCGGCGCGCTCCGGCGCCGGACGGTCGGCGACGTCGCCGGGCAGCGCCACGACGCTGACCCCGCCGCGCCCGACCGCGTGCTGGATCGCCGTCTGGAGCACCCGCGGCATCTGCTGCGGGCTGGAGATCAGTTCGCAGTAGTGGCTGCACTCGCGGAACAGCTGGTCGGGGTGGGTCTCCTGGAAGTAGCCGGTGCCGATCTCGCTGCTGGGGATGTGCGAGGCGAGGGCGAGCACCGGGGCCATGGAGCGGTGGGCGTCGTACAGGCCGTTGATGAGGTGCAGGTTGCCGGGCCCGCAGGAACCGGCGCAGGCGGCCAGCCGGGCGGTCAACTGGGCCTCGGCGCCGGCGGCGAACGCCGCGACCTCCTCGTGACGCACCTGGATCCAGTCGATCGACCTGTTGCGACGGACGGCGTCCACCACGGGGTTGAGGCTGTCGCCCACGACCCCGTACAGCCGTCGCACGCCGGCGCGCGCCAAGACGTCCACGAACTGTTCCGCCACGTTCTGCTTGGCCATCGTCCGGGCTCCTTCCGGCTTCGGGTGCGCCACCCGTCGGGGTTGGATCGGATACCCGGCGTCGAGTGCGGTACTCGTCCATCAACCCACGGACCGGTCGGTCACGCCTCCCAGACGGCCGCCGCCGTACGGTCGTCGGCGTATCCCTTCACCCGCACCTGGGCGTCGGCGAGGAACGCGGCGAGCCCCGGGGGCTCACCCGCCGCCCAGCTCCTCGCCAGCCGTTCGGCCAGCGCGGGCTCCCCCCGCAGCGGATCGGCCAGCCCCGCGCTGCACAGCAGCAGGGTGTCACCCGGACGGGCCAAGGCCGCGTGGAAGCGGAACGGGGCGATGCGGGCGCCCGGCTCGGCACCCGGCTCGCGACCGCCCGTCGCGGGCGCGACCGGTTCCCAGACCGGACCTGCGGCCGGCGCGGACCGCGCGGACGGCTCCGGGCCGCCGGGTGGTGGCCCCGGTGTGCCCGGTGGGCCTGGTGGGCCTGGCGCGGCCGGTGGGGCGGCGCCGAAGACGGCGGCCCTGCGCGGATCGGGCGGCCACTCCGGGCCGGGCAGCCCGGGCACTCCCTCGGACGGGCGGTAGCCCTCGGGCGGCGCGGCGCCGCGGGCGGCGACCGGGGGCGCGGCCCCGGGCGGGGCCGGCGGCGCGTACGGGGGCGGCGGGGCCGGGGGGCGCGGTGGGTGCGGGGCGGCGGCCACGTCGAGATCGCGCCATACCCCGTCGCGCAGCAGGAACAGGCCGCCGTCGCCGACGCCGAAGTAGACGCGGGTGCGGCAGCCGGGGTCGGCGGGCAGCAACAGACAGCGCAGCGAGGCGGTGTACTCCCCCGGGTCCACACCGAGTTCACCCGCGCGGGCGCGCAGTTGGCCCAGGCTACGGTCGGTGAGACGGTGCAGTCCGGCCTTGAGCGCGGCGCGGCGCCCGGAGCGCACGTCCTCCGCGAGCCGCGCGTGGCTGCGGCCGACCGCCCTGCCGATACAGGCGCACATGTCCCGCGCCGCGCGATGCGCCCCCGCGGCCGCCCGCACCCCGCTCGCCACGGCGACCAGCACCAGGGCCCGCTCCCCGGCCCCGAACCGCGCGGTGAGCAGCGCGTCCCGACGCGGCTCACCGCGGTACCGCGCGGAGTCGCCGCGTAACGACACCGCGCGCAAGGTCAGCGAACCGTAACTCGCCCCGTCCAGCACGGTGTCCGGCACCAGATCGTCCAGGTCCGCCGGGTTCGCGAGCGGCAGGGCGGTGGGCTCCGGATCGTACGTCGGCGGACCGTCCCCGACGTATTCCGCCCGCGCGGGAACGCGGTCAGCCCCGGCCGGCGAAGAGAGAGACGGAGTCGGAGACGGAGACGAGGGCGACGGCGCGGACGGGACCGACGGCCCGACGGGAGGGCCGGCCGGGGGTGGGGTGGTGGGCACGGTCGGGGGTGGCGGCGCACCGAGCGGCCCTCCGCCCGGGCTCGCCCCCTTCGCCGGAACCGTGGGAAGGGCCGCCGCTCCGGGGCCGGTTGCTCCGGCCATGCCGTCTCCCGAGGCCCGCGGACGCGGAAGTCGGGCCGGGGCCGAGGGTCGGGTTGCGGCGTCCGACGCGGGGGAGCCCGGCGCGCCGGGAGACGGTGTGCCGGGGGACGGTGTGCCGGGGGACGGTGTGCCGGGGTGCGGCCCGGCAGGCCCCGGCGCCGCGGGGCCGCGCCGCGAGAAGCCCGCCGAAGGCGGGACGGGCGGGACGGCCTGCCCCGGTCCGGTTGATGGCGAGGGGGGCGGGACGGGCTGCCCCGGTCCCGTTGGTGGCGGGACGGGCGGGACGGCCTGCCCCGGTCCCGTTGGTGACGAGGCGGGTGCGGCGGCGGGCTGCCCCGGCCCGGTTGATGACGAGGCGGGCGGGACGGCCTGCCCCGGCCCGGTTGGTGGCGGGGCAGGTGGGACGGCCTGCCCCGGCCCCGTTGATGACGAGGCGGGCGGGACAGCCTGCCCCGGTCCCGTTGACGGCGAGGCGGGTGCGGCGGCGGCCTGCTCCGGTCCCATTGGTGGCGAGGCGCTGGGTCCTGAGCCGGCCGCGCCCGGACCCGCCACGCCTGGCCGCGCGGTGCCCGGGGCGGCCATACCTGGTCGCGCGGCGTCCGGGGACGCGGTGCCGGGGACTGCCGCCTCCGGGCCGGTGAAACCGGGCAGGGCGCCATCCGGCCGATCCGGCGGCACCGAGCGCGCCGACGCAGGGCGCACGGGACCCGTGTTGCCCGAGGCGGAACGCGGCGGAGCGGGCTGGCCCGCGCCCGTCGGAGGCAGACCGACCCCCTCCGTACCCGGGCCTGCCGCCTCCGGGCCGGCGAAACCAGGCGGGGCGCCACCCGGCCGATCCGGCGGCACCGAGCGCGCCGACGCAGGGCGCACGGGACCGGTCGGTCCGGCGTCACCGGAGGCCGGCCGCGAGGGGGCGGCCGGGCCCGTGGCCGCCGTAGGCGCTTCCGCCCCACCCGAACCAGCCCCACCCGAACCCGCCCCACGGGGACCAGCCTCACCCGATCCAGCCCCACGCGAACCGCCCTCACCCGAACCCGCCGCGCCCGGGTCGGCCGGGCCCGGATCGGCCGGACCTCGTGGGGCACCACCCGGCCGAGGCGGCGGGACGACGCCGGGCGGGACGGGGCGCGCCGGCGCGGAATGGGACGGTCCGGTGGGCCCGGTGGTGCCGGAGGTGGGACGCGAGGGGCCGGTGCCCTGTGGGCGGTCGCCCTGTGGGCGGTCGCCGTGGAGGCCGCTCTCGGGGAGACCGCTGCCGCGGTGGCGGCCGCCGTCCGGAAGGTCGCCGCGTCGTGAGCCGCCGCCCTGACGGCCGCCGTCCTGACGTCCGTCACCCTGACGCCCGCCGTCCGGGGGCCTCGCGCCCGGGGGGCCGGCTCCCCGCTGGTCGGTGCCCGCGGAGACGGTGGGTCGCGCGGTGACGCCGTGGGGGCTGCCGCGCGGGCCGACCGCGCGGAAGGCGGAGTAGAAGCGTTCGTCCAGTGTGTCGCCGAGCCGTGCGGGCCCCACGTCGCCCGCGTCGGTGTCGTACAACTCACGCCACCAGTCGTCCTCGTGGCCGCGCCGGTCCCCCTGCTGGGTCATAGGCTTAATTGTCCACAGAGCCGCCCATTCGGGAACAGCGCTCCGCCAGCACCACCCTCCTGCGGTACACGCCCGGCGGTGCGAGTATGTTGCGCCAAACGCGGGACATGCGGGGAGGGGATGTCACGTGCTCAGTGCCATTGGTCTGGACGAGGCGCAGGAATCTGCGTATCGCGCGCTGGTCGCGCTCGGTTCTGCTGAGGTCGCCGATCTGGCGGGTCGGCTCACCCTCCCGGAGGAGGAAGCCGTACGCGCTCTGCGCCGCCTGGAGCGCCAGGGGTTGGCCGCGCGGTCGCCGGCCCGGCCGGGCCGCTGGGTCGCGGCGCCACCGGGTGTGGCGCTGGGCGCGCTGCTCAGCCGGCAGCGCCACGAGTTGGCGCGTGCGGAGCGGGCGGCGGCGCTGCTCGACAAGGAGTACCGCGCGGAGCTCGCCGGGACGGGTGGCCCGGAAGTGCTGGAGGTGGTGTCCGGAACCGGGCCCGTCGCGCAGCGCTTCCGCCAACTCCGGCTGACGGCCGCCACGGAGGTGTGCAGCCTGGTCTCCGGGCGGGCGCCCGGGCCGCTGCCGCCCGTGACGGAGGGGGTCGCCCACCGGGCCGTCATCGAACGGGACGGCCTGGGCGACGCGATGGCGCCCGGCGGGCTGGACCGTGCCGGCGCGGCACACCGGCTGCGGGTCACCGATCGGGTGCCGACCGATCTGATGATCGCGGATCGTTCGCTCGCCCTCATTCCGCTGACCGACCGCGCCAGCGGCCCGGTGGCCCTCGTGGTGCACGCGAGCGGCCTGCTGGACGCGTTGACGGCGCTCTTCGAGGCGGTCTGGCGGGAGGCCGTGCCGCTGCCCACCCTCACCGGTGTGGCGGCCGACCCCGACGCCGCCCATCCGGACGCCACCGACCTGCGGATACTCTCGCTGCTGCTGATGGGGCTGACCGACGCCAGCACGGCCAAACAGTTGGACCTGGGACTCCGCACCGTCCAACGCCGCGTCAAGCGTCTGATGGAGCTGGTGGGTGTGGCCACCCGGCTCCAGCTCGGCTGGCACGCCTACGAACGCGGGTGGATCTCCCGCCCAGGTGAGGCCCCGAGGGAGCGCCCGGACACCGGTTGACGCGCGGCGTGGCGGCCACGACGCGGCCCGTCGCGCCGCCCCTCCCCGATGAACGTCCGTTCCGCGCCAGGCGACTGACGCGGCGCCGGCTTCCCGCACCGCCCCGCCCGCGTCCGCCCGCGTCCGCCCGCGTCCGCCCGCGTCCGCTCCGACCGCCGGGGACCTGGAGACCGACGGCCGTGGACCTGGAGACCTCGGACCCGCGTACGCCCCGCACCGGGGTCCGGAGTCCGCCGCGCCCCCACCACCCGAGCAACGATCGCCAGCGGCACACCGCAGGCCGCGCCCCGCGACCGCGACCGCCACCGCGCGGACCCCATCGCCACCACGTCCCCGCGCGGGCACCGGCGGCTTCCGGCAGGCTTGGGCCATGGGCACGTGGCAGCTGATCCTGTGCGGCCTGGTGATGCTGCTCGGCCTGATCGGAGTGGTCGTACCGGGCATCCCGGGGCCACCCATCGTGTGGGCGGCCGTCGCGTGGTGGGCGCTGACCGAGACCACCCGGCTCGCCTGGGGCGTGCTCGCGGTGGCGACCGCCGTGCTGTTGCTCAACCAGGCCGTGAAGTGGCTGCTGCCCGCCCGGCGGATGCACGGGGCGGGCATCACCCGGCGCACCTTCCTGCTGGCCGGGGTCGCCGGGATCGTCGGGTTCTTCGTCATCCCTCTGATCGGCGCTCCGGTCGGCTTCGTCGCCGGGATCTACGGAGCGGAGCGGCAGCGGCTGGGCGGTCACGGCGAGGCGTGGGCCTCCACCCGGACGGTGATGCGCGCGATCGGCACCAGCGTGCTGGTGGAGCTCTGCGCCTGCCTCATCGTGGTGGGGGCCTGGCTGGGCGCCGTCATCGGGGGTTAGCGGTCGCCGCCCGCGGGCGCCTCCCCCATCCCACCGGCGGGCGCCGCCCCGAGCCGCTTCACGGCGCGCCGCCCCGACCGCCCCGAGCCGATTCCACGCCGCACCCGCCCCGACCGCCCCGAGCCGTTTCCACGGCGCGCCCGCCCCGACCCCGCCGAGGCCGTCCTAGCTCCGGTAGCCCTCCAGCAGTCGCAGCCACACCTCGCTGATGGTCGGGTACGCCGGCACGGCATGCCAGAGGCGCTCGATGGGGACCTCGCCGGCCACGGCCACCGTCGCGGAGTGCAGCAGCTCGCCGATCCCCGGGCCCACGAAGGTGGCGCCGACCAGGTGGCCGCGGTCCTCGTCGACGACGATGCGGGCCTGTCCTCGGTAGCCGTCGGCGTACAGGCCGGCGCCCGCCACCTGGGCGAGGTCGTGGTCGACCACCCGCACCCGACGGCCCTGACGCTCGGCCTCGGCGGCGGTGAGCCCGACGGAGGCCGCCTCGGGGTCGGTGAAGACCACCTGTGGGACGGCGGCGAGGTCGGCGGTGGCCGCGTGCGCGCCCCACCGGCCGGTCTGCTCCTCCGCGCCGCGCGCCCGCGCGCCGATGGCCGCCCCCGCGATGCGGGCCTGATACTTGCCCTGATGGGTCATCAGCGCCCGGTGGTTGACGTCTCCGGCGGCGTACAGCCAGCCGTCGCCGACCGCCCGTACGCGGCAGCTGTCGTCGACCTCCAGCCAGTCGCCCGGCGTCAGACCGACGGTCTCCAGGCCGATGTCGTCGGTGCGGGGCGCGCGGCCGGTGGCGAAGAGCACCTCGTCGACCGCCAGCAGCCGACCGTCGTCCAGGGTGAGGGTCACCGGCCCGTCCGCCGAGCCGTCACGCCGCACCTCGGTCACCGAGGTGTGCGTCCTGACGTCGACGCCGGCCTCGGCGAGGGCCTCCGCGACCAGCCGCCCCGCGAAGGGCTCCATACGGGGCAGCAGCCCGCCGCCCCGCACCAGCAGGGTCACCTTCGCGCCGAAGGCGCGCCAGGCGGTGGCCATCTCCACGGCGACCACGCCGCCGCCGACCACCGCAAGCCGCTCCGGAACGGCCGGCGCGCTGGTGGCCTCGCGGCTGGTCCAGGGTCGGGCGGCGGCGAGGCCGGGCAGGTCGGGCACGGCGGCTCGGCTGCCGGTGCACACCGCGACCGCGTGCCGCGCGGTCAGCTCGCGTCGCTCGCGGTCCGGCCCGTCCACCACGACCCGGCGCGGCCCGTCCAGCCGTCCGTGGCCGCGGACGAGGTCGATGCCGACCGACTCCAGCCAGGCGACCTGGCCGTCGTCCTTCCAGTGCGAGACGTACGCGTCCCGGTGGGCGAGCACGGCGGGCGTCTCCAACGGGCCGGCCACCAGGCCGCGCAGGCCGGGCACCCGCCGTGCGTCGGCCCGCGCGGTGACCGGCCGCAGCAGCGCCTTGCTGGGCATGCACGCCCAGTACGAGCACTCGCCACCGACCAGTTCGCTCTCCACGATCACGGTCGTGAGCCCGGCCGCGCGGGTGCGGTCCGCCAGGTTCTCCCCGGTCGGTCCGGCCCCCAGCACCACGACGTCGTACGCATCGGCAGTCATGGTGGCCATCCTTCCCCGGAGCGGGGGCACCGGCCACACGGCACCGCCCGGGGAGGGCGTGCGGAGCGGCGGCCGCCGGACGCGCCGACGGCCGCCGCTCCGGCGCGGGCTACCGCCCGCGCCCCTTGCGCTCCATCATGTGTCGGCCCAGCGCCTGCTTCTGCTTCCAGTCCCGCCGGATCTCGGCCCGCAGCCGGGCGTCCGTACGGGCGGCGAGCCGCTGGTTCTCCCGCATCAGCTTGCGGTAGCTGTCCAGTCGGCGCTCCGGGAGGCTGCCGTCGGCGACGGCGGCGAGCACCGCGCAGCCGGGCTCGCCCTGGTGCGCGCAGTCGTGGAAGCGACAGGTCTCGGCGAGCGCCTCGACCTCGGAGAACACCTGGGAGAGGCCCTCCTCGGCGTCCCAGAGACCGACGCCGCGCAGCCCGGGCGTGTCGATGAGCACGCCGCCCCAGGGCAACGGCAGCAGATCGCGCGTGGTCGTGGTGTGCCGGCCCTTGCCGTCGGCGTCGCGGGTCGCCTGGACGTCCTGGACCGCCTCGCCCAGCAGTGCGTTGGCGAGGGTGGACTTGCCCGCGCCCGACTGGCCGAGCAGCACGGAGGTGCCGGAGACCAGCTGGGCGGCGAGCACGTCGACGCCGTCGCCGGTGGCCGCGCTGACCGGCAGCACCTGGACACCCGGGGCCACCGTCTCGGCATCCGAGACCAGATGAGACAGCGCGTGGGGGTCGGGCACCAGGTCCGACTTGGTCAGGACGACCTGCGGCTGGGCGCCGGACTCCCAGGCGAGAGCGAGGAACCGCTCGATCCGGCCGAGGTCGAGTTCGGCGGCGAGGGACACCGCGATCACCGCCTGGTCGACGTTGGCGGCCAGGATCTGGCCCTCGGAGCGCTTGGAGCTGGTGGAGCGCACGAAGGCGGTGCGGCGTGGCAGCAGGGCCCGTACACACCCCTGGCCGAGGTCGACGGCGGCGAAGTCGCCGGTGCACATGATGGCCAGGGGATCGCCGGTGGCGACCGGCGCGACGTCGGCGCGCACGGTGCGGACGCCGGCGCCGTCGGGCACCACCACCTCGCACCGTCCGCGGTCGACGCGGACGATGCGCGCGGGCGTCAGGCTCTGGTCCCCCTCGGCACAGTCGACGAAGGACTCCGCGAAGCCCTCGTCCCAGCCGTAGCCGTGGAAGGGGTGCGCGGGAGTGAGATGAGACAGCAGCGGAAACAACGGGATCGACCCTTCGGAAGAGTGGTCCCGGGCCTCGGTCGGGCGCGCGCCTGTGCGCGCCGGGGTCCGACGGGGCGAGGCGTCAGTCGGGGACCACGGGAGTGGGAGTGGTGAGCTGGTGGGTGCGGGCGGCACCCGTGACGGCAACCGTCTTCGTCATCACGGTCTCCACCTCCCAGCGGTCCCGGAGCCGGCGTTCGGCTCGCGAAGGTCTCAGGTCCCGGCAGGCCACGTCGGCCTCGGACGGATTCGACCGTAGCCGCCGCCGTCGGGGCGCGCTACTCCTTTTCCTGGCCGTGTCGCAGCCGCGAACGCAGGTCCTCCGGGGGCAGGAACTGGGCCCAGCGCTCGGGGAACTCCGAGGGCATGTCCTCCGGGCCGTACTCCTGCGCCCCGTGGAGCTCCGCCTCGACGCGCGCCCGCTCCCGCTCCAGTGCCGCCCGCTCCGCGCGGGCGGCGGAGGTGGCGACCGACGGCCACACCCGGTCGATCGCGGCGTTGACGGCGGCGCCGACCAGCACCGCGAAGGCGGAGACGCCGATCCACAGCAGCACCGCCACGGGCGCGGCCAGGGAGCCGTAGATGGTCGGCCCCTCCACCGTGTGGGTGAGGTAGATGCGCAGCAGGAAGCTCCCCAGCACCCACATGGTGAGGGCGACCAGCGCGCCGGGGATGTCCTCCGGCCAGGGCGAGCGCACCGGCACCGACACGTGGTACAGCGTGGTCAGGAAGGCCACCGAGAGCAGGATGACGACGGGCCAGTAGAGCACCCGGACGAGGTCGGTGCTCCAGGGCACGATGTCGACCACCGTCTCCGGGCCGATGAGCATCAGCGGCAGCGCGATCGCGCCGACGACCAGGGCGACGAGGTAGAGCAGGAACGCCAGCAGCCGGGTCTTGACGATGCCGCGGCGGCCTTCGAGCCCGTACATGATGGTGATGGTGTCGACGAACACGTTGACCGCGCGGGAGCCGGACCACAGGGCGATGCCGAAGCCAAGCGAGATGACGTCGGGGCGACCGCCCTCGGTGACGTCGTCCAGCAGCGGCTTGGCGATCTCGTTGACGCCCTTGTCGGAGAGCACGGTGCCGGAGGCGTCGAGGATGTTCTGCCGCAGCGTGGCGACCATCTGGGTGTCGGTCCACGCGTCCACGTAGCCGATCAGACCGACCAGGCCCAGCAGCAGCGGGGGCAGCGACAGCAGGGTGAAGAAGGCGGCCTCGGCGGCGAGGCCGGTGACCCGGTACTCCACGCAGGAGTTCACGGTGTCCTTCAGCAGCAGCCACGCCATACGACGCTTCGACACGTTGCGGTAGAGGGCGCGGGCCCTGCGCAGGCGACTGGAGGGCCGCTCCGGCGCCGGTTCCGCTGGTGGTTCGTTTGCAGGCTGCACACTTCTCACCGTAGTCGTGCCCGCGCGCACCTTTTGACCACTACTGGCGTGGCGCCAGAAGACGGGACCCCGCAGCCGCGGCGACCGCCGCGGTGGTCCGCGGTCCGCCGGGCGGAGAACAGGCCCACGGGAGACCACCGCAAACAGTGGCGGAGAGTGATGCCGCGCCGACTCGGCACCACTCTCCGCGCTGGCGTCCACTGTCCGTGTCCGGCGCACCTGTCCGCAAACGTTGCGACGCGTTGCAACGGATCCTGTCGATGGGCGGCACGGAGTGCCCCGTCGACGGCACCATGAGAGCGTGCATCCCAGAACAGCCGACCCCGTGTCCTTCCCTGCCCCGGCGACCGCGCGTCCGATGATCGCGGAATCGTGGCTGCGGTCCCTGCGCCACGGCGTCGACCCCGACGTGGGGCGGCCGGCCCGCCCACTCTCCACCGACCAGATCGTCACCCGCCGGCAGGGCTCGCCGCTGGCGGAGCTGATGCCGGTGGTCCGGGAGGGGCTGCGCGCCGTGCTGGAGGACGAGCGGCATGTGCTGCTGGTCACCGACGCCCAGGGCTGGGTGCTGTGGCAGGAGGGCAGCCGGCAACTGCGGCGCAGCGCGGAGCGGCTGGAGCTGGCGGAGGGGGCCTACTGGGGCGAGGAGTCGGCCGGCACCAACGGGATCGCGGCGGCGCTGGCGACCCGCCGCCCGGAGCGTGTGCACGCCGAGGAGCACTACGTCACGGCGCTGCGCACGCTGGACTGCGCGGCCGCGCCGCTGCACGACCCGCGGGACGGCAGGCTGCTGGGCGTGGTCAACGTGACCAGCCCGGCGTCGCTCGCCCACCCCTCGACGCTGGCGCTGGTCACCGCCATCACCCGGGTCGCCGAGGGGGAGCTGCGGGCCCGGCACTGGGAGTCGGTCAACCGGCTGCGGAGCATCGCGGCGCCCGTGCTCGCCCGGCTGGACGGCGCGGCGCTGGCGGTGGACGCGTCCGGCTGGCCGGCCGCGGCGACCGGCATGGTCCCGCCGGACCGGGTGCCGCTCCCCCGCTCCCCGCAGGCCGGGACGGTGTGGCTGCCGTCGCTGGGCTCGTGCACGATGGAGCCGCTGCCGGGCGGCTGGCTGGTGCGGGTGGGGACGCAGGGTCCGACCGTGCCCAGCCGGGTGGTGCTCGACGTGACGGGTGCCCGCTCGTGGACGGTCACCGTCGGCGGCGCGGTCGGCAGCTGGTCGCACGAGCTGAGCCCGCGCCACACCGAGCTGCTGCTGGTGCTCGCCCTGCACCCGGACGGGCGGAGCGCCGCCCAGCTGGCGCAGGACCTCTTCGGCGACCCGCGGCGAGTGGTCACGGTGCGGGCGGAGATGTCCCGGCTGCGCCGCACGGTCGGCGGCGTGCTGGCCCACCGGCCGTACCGATTCGCCGACAACGTGAGCGTGGAGGTGCTGCGGCCCGACCACCCGGCGGACCTGCTCCCCGCGTCCACGGCCCCGGCGGTGGTGGCGGCCCGGCGTGATTGGGTGGGGACATGACGATCACCGTGACCACCTGGTCCCTGGAACAGACCTCGCCCGAGGACCTCAGGCCCGCGCAGCGACCGCCGGAGTCCGCCGGGGTGCGCATCGTGCGGGCGGAGATACCCAGCCCCGAGCTCAGCCGCTTCCTGTACACGGCGGTGGGCTCGGACATCTCCTGGCACGACCGGCTGCCGTGGAGCCGGGAGCAGTGGCGGGAGGTGGTCGAGCGGCCCGCGGCCGAGACCTGGGTGGCGTACGAGCGCGGCACCCCGGCCGGCTATGTCGAGCTGGATCCGCAGGACGACGGCGTGGTGGAGATCGTGTACTTCGGTCTGCTGCCCGACTTCCGCGGCCGCCGCATCGGCGGACACCTGCTGAGCTTCGGCACCGCGCGCGCCTGGGACCTGGCCGAACGGTGGCCCGACCGGGAGCCGACCAAGCGGGTGTGGCTGCACACCTGCAGCCTCGACGGCCCGCACGCGCTCGACAACTACCGGCGGCGCGGCTTCCGCCTCTTCGACACCAAGGTCGAGACCCAGCCCAGCGCCTGAGCGAGGACCGCTGTCCCGAGATTCGGGACAGTGTTGTCCACATAATGGATGGCGGTGGACGCTCCAAAGAGGGCCGTGCCACGCTTCCGTCATGCAGCGAGCTGGAATTGCCTTGGTGAGTCGGCGACACGTCGACCTAGGCCGCATGTCCAGCGCCATCTGTCCGGCGCGCTGACCGTCCCGGCGCCGTCCCGCAGCTCAGCCTCGACACCGCCGCGATCCCCCAGCCTTCCTGCGCCCTTCAGGGCAGTTTCTCCCCTTTTCTCCCCCCTTTTTTCGCACGTGACACCCGCCCGTCGCGCCCCGCCGCGCGCTCCCCGAGCGGGTCACAGCCGCATCCGCAGGTCCCGGAGGACGTACCGCCATGGCCGACACCCCGAAGCCGTCTCCCGCCGCGTCCCGCCGCAAGGCGGGCCGCCACCGTGGCGAGGGTCAGTGGGCCGTCGGCCACTTCACCCCGCTCAACGCCAACGAGCAGTTCAAGAAGGACGATGACGGTCTCAATGTGCGGACACGCATTGAGACGATCTACGCGCACCGGGGCTTCGACTCCATCGACCCCGCCGATCTGCGCGGCCGGATGCGCTGGTGGGGGCTGTACACCCAGCGCAAGCCCGGCATCGACGGCGGCAAGACCGCGGTGTTGCCGCCGGAGGAGCTGGACGACGAGTACTTCATGCTCCGGGTGCGGATCGACGGCGGCAGGCTGACCACCCATCAGCTGCGGGTCATCGGCGAGATCTCCGAGGAGTTCGCGCGCGGCACCGCCGACATCACCGACCGGCAGAACGTGCAGTACCACTGGATCCGGATCGAGGACGTGCCGGAGATCTGGCGCCGACTGGAGGCGGTGGGCCTGTCCACCACCGAGGCCTGCGGCGACACCCCCCGGGTGGTCCTGGGCTCCCCGGTGGCCGGGATCGCCGAGGACGAGATCATCGACGGCACCCCCGCCATCGAGGAGATCAACCGTCGCATCGTCGGCAACAAGGAGTTCTCCAACCTGCCGCGCAAGTTCAAGTCCGCGGTCTCCGGCTCGCCGCTGCTGGACGTGGCGCACGAGATCAACGACGTCGCCTTCGTCGGCGTGCGCCACCCCGAGCACGGCCCCGGCTTCGACGTCTGGGTGGGCGGCGGGCTCTCCACCAATCCCAAGCTCGGGGTCCGGATGGGCGCCTGGGTGCCGCTGGAGGAGGTGCCGGACGTCTACGAGGGCATCATCTCGATCTTCCGCGACTACGGGTACCGGCGGCTGCGCAACCGCGCCCGGCTGAAGTTCCTGGTCGCCGACTGGGGCGCGGCCGAGTTCCGTCGGGTGTTGGAGGAGGAGTACCTGTCGCGCCCGCTCGTCGACGGGCCGGCGCCGGAGCAGCCGGTGGCCCGCTGGCGCGACCACGTCGGGGTGCACCGACAGCGGGACGGCCGGTTCTACGTGGGCTTCGCGCCCCGGGTCGGGCGCGTCGACGGCGCCACCCTCACCAAGATCGCCGAGCTGGCGGCGGCGCACGGCTCGGACCGGCTGCGCACCACCGTCGAGCAGAAGATGATCGTGCTCGATGTCGCGCCGGACCGCGTCGAGTCGCTGGTGGCCGCGCTCGAGGCGCTGGACCTGCGGGTCACCCCGTCCCCGTTCCGGCGCGGCACCATGGCCTGCACCGGGATCGAGTTCTGCAAGCTGGCCATCGTGGAGACGAAGGGGCGCGGCGCCTCGCTCATCGACGAGCTGGAGCGGCGGCTGCCGGACTTCGACGAGCCGGTCACCATCAACATCAACGGCTGCCCGAACGCCTGTGCCCGTATCCAGGTGGCGGACATCGGTCTCAAGGGGCAGTTGGTCCTGGACGACGAGGGTCACCAGGTCGAGGGGTACCAGGTGCACCTGGGCGGTGCCCTCGGCCTGGAGCCGGGCTTCGGCCGCAAGGTCCGTGGACTGAAGGTCACCTCCGCCGAACTCCCCGACTACGTCGAGCGGGTGCTGCGCCGCTTCCAGGAGCAGCGGGCGGACGGCGAGCGGTTCGCCACCTGGGCGGCCCGCGCCCCCGAGGAGGATCTCGCATGAGCGCCGCGGACACGGGCCGCCGACGCGCGGGGGCGGACCGCCGACGCGCGGCCGACGACCACCGACCCGTGGCCGGGGGCCACACCCGCGGCCCCGCCCCGAGGGTCGAGCCGCCGACCGGCCAGGAGGCGTCATGAGCGAGCGCGCGGCTCCGTTCTACTGCCCGTACTGCGGCGACGAGGACCTGCGGCCGAGCGAGCAGGGCCATGGCGCCTGGGAATGCGCGGCGTGCAACCGGGCCTTCCAACTGAAGTTCCTCGGGCTGCTGACCCGTGGGCTTCGGCGCAACGACGGTGGAGAGGGTGCGACATGACGGACGGACCGGATACCGGAGAGCTGGCGACGCTGGCCGAGCGGGCGGGCCGGGAGTTGGAGGAGGCCCCGGCGCTGGACATCCTGCGCTGGGCGGCCGACACCTTCGGCCCCCGCTTCTGTGTGACCTCGTCGATGGAGGACGCGGTCGTGGCGCACCTGGCCTCCCGCGCCTTCCCCGGCGTCGACGTCGTGTTCCTGGACACCGGTTACCACTTCCCGGAGACCATCGGCACCCGGGACGCGGTCGCCACGGTGCTCGATGTCAACGTGATCACACTCACCCCCCGACAGACCGTGGCCGAACAGGACGCCGAGCACGGTCCGCGGCTGCACGAGCGCGACCCCGATCTGTGCTGCGCCCTGCGCAAGGTCACGCCGCTGGAGGAGGGCCTGGCCGGGTATGACGCGTGGGCCACCGGGCTGCGCCGGGACGAGGCGCCCACCCGGGCGGGCACCCCGGTCGTGGGCTGGGACGCCCGGCGGGGCAAGGTCAAGGTCTCCCCGATAGCGCGGTGGACACAGGCCGACGTGGACGCGTACGTCGCCGAGCACGGCGTGCTCACCAACCCGCTGCTGATGGACGGATACGCCTCGGTGGGCTGCGCGCCGTGCACCCGGCGGGTGCTGCCGGGCGAGGACTCCCGCGCGGGCCGCTGGGCCGGCCGCGGAAAGATCGAATGCGGGCTGCACACATGACCGGACTCCAGGAATCCGGGGTCCGGACGGTGGCCCCTGACAGCGCACTGGGGGAGCCAGGGGTTGCCCCAGACAACCATTCCCCTGGTAGGACTCACAGGGGGCCTGGGGGCTATACCCCGGGGAGAAATGGCGGGAGAACTCACGTGACGGGCGCCACGATTTGGCTCACCGGTCTACCCAGCGCGGGCAAGACGACCATCGCGTACGCGCTGGCCGACCGGCTGCGCGGCGAGGGGCATCGGGTGGAGGTGCTGGACGGCGACGAGATCCGCACCTTCCTCTCCGCGGGCCTCGGCTTCAGCCGCGAGGACCGCGACACCAACGTCCAACGCATCGGCTTCGTCGCCGAGTTGCTGGCCAGCAACGGCGTGAAGACCCTGGTGCCGGTCATCGCTCCGTACGCGGACAGCCGCGAGGCGGTGCGCACGCGCCACCAGGCGGCGGGCACCGCGTATCTGGAGGTGCATGTGGCCACCCCGGTGGACGTGTGCTCGGCGCGCGACGTCAAGGGGCTGTACGCCAAGCAGGCGGCCGGCGAGATCTCCGGGCTGACGGGCGTCGACGATCCGTATGAGTCGCCCCAGGCCCCGGACCTGCGCATCGAGTCGCAGCACCAGACCGTGGCGGAGTCGGCGGACGCGCTGCACGCGCTGCTGACGGAGAGGGGCCTGGCATGAGCCTGCTGAGCCTGACCAACGAGGGCGCCGACACCCCGTACGCGCTGTCGCACCTGGACGCCCTGGAGTCCGAGGCGGTGCACATCTTCCGCGAGGTGGCGGGCGAGTTCGAGCGGCCGGTGATCCTGTTCTCCGGCGGCAAGGACTCCATCGTCATGCTGCACCTGGCGCTCAAGGCGTTCGCCCCGGCGCCGCTGCCCTTCTCGCTGCTGCACGTGGACACCGGGCACAACTTCCCCGAGGTGCTGGCCTACCGCGACCGGACGGTCGCCGAGCACGGCCTGCGGCTGCACGTCGCCTCCGTGCAGGAGTTCATCGACGACGGCCGGCTGCGCGAGCGCCCCGACGGCACCCGCAACCCGCTGCAGACCGTCCCGCTGCTGGACGCCATCGAGAAGAACCGGTTCGACGCCGTCTTCGGCGGCGGGCGCCGCGACGAGGAGAAGGCGCGCGCCAAGGAGCGGGTGTTCTCGCTGCGCGACGAGTTCGGCGGCTGGGACCCGCGACGGCAGCGCCCCGAGCTGTGGCAGCTGTACAACGGCCGGCACTCCCCCGGCGAGCACGTCCGGGTCTTCCCGCTGTCCAACTGGACCGAGCTGGACGTGTGGCAGTACATCGGCCGCGAGAAGATCGAACTCCCCGGGATCTACTACGCGCACGAGCGCGAGGTGTTCTCCCGCGCCGGCATGTGGCTGGCGCCGGGCGAGTGGGGCGGCCCCAAGGAGGGCGAGCGGGTGGAGACCCGGCTGGTCCGCTACCGCACCGTCGGCGACATGTCCTGCACCGGCGCCGTCGACTCCGACGCCGTGACCATCGAGCAGGTCATCGAGGAGATCGCCGCCTCCCGGCTGACCGAGCGGGGCGCCACCCGCGCGGACGACAAGCTCTCCGAGGCCGCCATGGAGGACCGCAAGCGCGAGGGGTACTTCTAAGCATGAACACGAGCACCATCACCACCGCCGAGACCAGCGCCACCTCGCTGCTGCGGTTCGCCACCGCCGGATCGGTCGACGACGGCAAGTCCACACTGGTGGGCCGGCTGCTGCACGACTCCAAGTCCGTGCTGGCCGACCAGTTGGAGGCCGTCGAGCACGCCTCACGCCGACGCGGCGCCTCCGCGCCGGACCTGGCGTTGCTCACCGACGGTCTGCGCGCCGAGCGCGAGCAGGGCATCACCATCGACGTGGCCTACCGCTACTTCGCCACCCCCCGGCGGCGGTTCATCCTGGCCGACACCCCGGGCCATGTGCAGTACACCCGCAACATGGTCACCGGCGCCTCCACCGCCGAACTCGCCGTGGTGCTGGTGGACGCCCGCAACGGGGTGGTCGAGCAGACCCGCCGGCACGCCGCCGTCGCCGCGCTGCTGCGTGTGCCGCACGTCGTCCTGGCGGTCAACAAGATGGACCTGGTCGACTACGCCGAGCCGGTCTTCGCCGCCATCGCCGAGGAGTTCACCGGGTACGCCGCCTCGCTGGGCATACCGGAGGTCACCGCGATCCCGATCTCCGCCCTGGCCGGCGACAACGTGGTGACCGCCTCCGCGAACATGGACTGGTACGGCGGGCCGACCGTCCTGGAGCACCTGGAGACGGTCCCGGTGGGCGCGGACCCCTCGGCCGACCCGGCCCGCTTCCCGGTCCAGTACGTCATCCGTCCGCAGACCGCCGAACACCCCGACTACCGCGGCTACGCGGGCCAGATCGCCTCCGGCGTGCTGCGCACCGGCGACGCGGTCACCGTGCTGCCCTCGGGCCGCACCAGCACCATCGTGGGCATCGACGCGCTCGGTCAGGCGGTGGACGTGGCCTGGGCCCCGCAGTCGGTGACGCTGCGGCTCGCCGACGACCTCGACATCTCCCGCGGCGACCTGATCGCCCCGGGCGCGCAGGCGCCCGCCACCACCCAGGACGTCGAGGCCACCGTCTGCCATCTGCACGACCGACCGCTGCGGGTCGGCGACCGGGTGCTGCTCAAGCACACCACCCGCACCGTGAAGGCGATCGTCAAGGACATCCCCTCCCGGCTCACCCTGGACGACCTCTCCCAGCACCCGGCGCCCGGCGAGCTCGGCGCCAACGACATCGGCCGGGTGACGGTGCGCACCGCCGAGCCGCTGGCCCTGGACGCGTACGCGGACTCCCGGCGCACCGGGTCCTTCCTCCTGATCGACCCGGCCGACGGGACCACCCGTACCGCCGGCATGGCGGGCGACTCCTTCGCCACCCCCACCGTCGAGGACGCCGCGCGGCCCGACGAAGGGTGGGACTTCTGACATGACCGGTGATGTGTTCGCCACGTTCGCCAAGGAGGGCGGACGCGTCGGCAGCGGCACGCTCGGCAGCGGCCAGGGAGGGGTGGGCCGATGTGGGCGCTGACGCGTCCGCATCCCCAGCCCACGACACCCGCTCCCCGCTCCGCACTCCGAGAGGAACCCCTCCCGTGCCGTCTGCCGCACCCTCCGTCACTGGTCCCCGTTTCCGTCGACGACGACTGATCGCGGCCGCGGCCGCCGTTCCGCTGCTCCTGGGCGCCCTCGGCGCCTGCGGCTACGGCTCTCAGAAGAACGACAGCGACCGGGCCGTGCCCGCCGCCAAGGGCGAGAAGATCGACGGCCTGGACAAGGTGAGGATCGGCTACTTCGCCAACCTCACCCACGCCACCGCCCTGGTCGGCCTCAAGGAGGGCGGTCTGATCCAGAAGGAGCTGGGCGGCACCCGGATCCAGCCCTTCACCTTCAACGCCGGGCCGTCGGAGATCGAGGCGCTCAACGCCGGCTCCCTCGACATCGGCTGGATCGGCCCGTCCCCGGCCATCAACGGCTATGTGAAGTCCCACGGCGAGAACCTCAAGATCATCTCGGGGTCCGCCTCCGGCGGCGTCAAGCTGGTGGTCAACCCCGACAAGATCAAGTCCCTGGACGACGTCAAGGGCAAGAAGATCGCCACTCCGCAGCACGGCAACACCCAGGACGTGGCGTTCCTGAACTGGATCGCCGAGCAGGGCTGGGACGTCGACGCGCAGAGCGGCAAGGGCGATGTGTCGGTGGTCCGCACCGACAACAAGATCACCCCGGACGCCTACAAGTCCGGCGCCATCGACGGCGCGTGGGTGCCCGAGCCCACCGCCTCCAAGCTCGTCGCCGAGGGCGGCAAGGTGCTGCTGGACGAGGCCACGCTGTGGCCGAACGAGAAGTTCGTCATCACCAACGTCATCGTGCGGCAGGGATTCCTCGAGAAGCACCCGGACGTCGTCGAGGCCGTGCTGCGCGGGTCGGTGAAGACCAACCAGTGGATCAAGGACAACCCGGACCGGGCCAAGCAGGAGGCCAACGCGGCGCTGGAGGACCTGAGCGGCAAGCCGCTGCCCGCCGAGGTGATCGACCCCGCCTGGAAGTCCATCGAGGTCATCGACGACCCGCTGGCCGCGACGCTGGACACCGAGGCCGAACACGCGGTGCAGGCCGGGCTGCTGGAGGAGCCCGACCTGAAGGGGATCTACGACCTGCGGCCGCTGAACAAGGTCCTCAAGGCCGAGGGCAAGCCCCCCGTCTCCGCCGCCGGCCTCGGCGAACAGTAACCGGCCCGGCCCCTGCTGCCCTCACGTACGCAACCGGAGGTGACCGGATGTCATCGGCCCTGACCCCCGAGAAGACCCACACGGCGCGCGCCGGCGCACCGGCCGTCGCCCCGGCCGGGACCGGCGGCCCCGCCGTCCGACTCGACCACGTCCACAAGGCGTTCGGCCGCCCCGGGACCGCGCAGCCCGTCCTGGACGACATCAACCTGGAGGTGCGGCCGGGTGAGTTCGTCTGCCTCCTGGGCGCCTCCGGTTGCGGCAAGTCGACGCTGCTCAACCTGATCGCGGGGCTCGACGCGCCGTCCGCCGGGGAGATCTCGGTGCCCGGCGGCCGGCCGGCCCTGATGTTCCAGGAGCACGCGCTGTTCCCGTGGCTGACCGCGGGCAAGAACGTCGAACTGGCCCTGCGGCTGCGGGGCGTCCCCCGGGCGGAGCGCCGGGCCGAGGCCCAGCGGCTGCTGGAGCTGGTGCGGCTCGGCGACGCGTACCGCAAGCGGGTGCACGAGCTGTCCGGCGGCATGCGCCAGCGCGTGGCGATGGCCCGGGCGCTGGCGCAGGACTCGGACGTACTGCTGATGGACGAGCCGTTCGCGGCGCTGGACGCCATCACGCGCGATGTGCTGCACGGCGAGCTGACCCGGATCTGGAGCGAGACGGGCGTGTCGATCGTGTTCGTCACGCACAACGTCCGCGAGGCGGTGCGGCTCGCCCAGCGCGTGGTGCTGCTCTCCTCTCGCCCAGGAAGGGTCGTCCGCGAGTGGGCCGTGGACATCCCGCAGCCGCGCCGCATCGAGGACGCGGCCGTCGCGGACCTGTCCATAGAGATCACGGAACAACTGCGTGGGGAGATCCGCCGTCATGGCCAGCACTGAGACCGACGGCGGCACCGCGCCGCACACGCTGCGCAAGCCCGGACCGTCCGACCGGGCGGCGGCGCCCGGGTCGTCCGCCGGGCAGGACCTGGCGGGCCTGGAGGCCGGGCTGGACGCCCTGGACGCGGTCCAGGTCCGGCGGGCCTCGCTGACGCAGGTCCTGGTCCAGAAGGTGCTCCCGCCCATCGTGGCCGTCGCCCTGGTGCTGGTGGTCTGGAAGGCGCTGGTCTGGGCGAAGGTCACCGACGACTACAAGCTGCCGGACCCCGAGCTGGTGTGGGAGGCGCTGCGCCAGCTGTGGCTCCGCGGCGAGCTGTTCGACATCATCTGGACCAGCGTCTCGCGCGGGTTGTTCGGCTTCCTCATCGCGCTGGCGATCGCCACCCCGCTGGGGCTGATCGTCGCCCGGGTGACGTTCGTCCGGGCCGCCATCGGACCGATCCTGTCCGGACTCCAGTCGCTGCCGTCGGTCGCCTGGGTGCCGCCGGCGGTGATCTGGCTGGGGCTGAACGACTCGATGATGTACACCGTCATCCTGCTGGGCGCGGTGCCGTCCATCACCAACGGGCTGGTCTCCGGGATCGACCAGGTGCCGCCGCTGTTCCTGCGGGCCGGGCGGACGCTGGGCGCGCGCGGGCTGCGCAGCGCGCGCCATGTGCTGCTGCCGGCCGCGCTCCCCGGCTATGTCGCCGGGCTCAAGCAGGGCTGGGCGTTCTCCTGGCGGTCGCTGATGGCGGCGGAGATCATCGCGGCCTCGCCCGACCTGGGGCTGGGACTGGGCCAGTACCTGGAGAACCAGCGGAACAACTCCGACATGGCGGGGGTGCTGCTCGCCATCACCCTCATCCTGTTCGTCGGCATCGCCATCGAGTTGCTGGTGTTCGCGCCCATCGAGCGCCGGGTGCTGCGCAGCCGCGGCCTGCTGGCCGCCGCCCGCTGAGGCCGGTTCCCATGCGTCCCCGCTCCGCACCCCGTACCGCGCCGGCCCCCGTGCTGCTGGTCATCGCGCACGGCAGCCGCGACCCCCGGCACGCGGCGACCGTCGCCGAGCTGTGCGCTCGGGTGCGGTGGCTGCGGCCGGGGCTGCGGGTGGAGGCCGCGTTCCTGGACTTCAACGCCCCGCGCGTGCCGGGGGTGCTGGCCGGGCTGGCGGCCGAGGGGGCGCGGGAGGTGGTGGCGCTGCCGCTGCTGCTCACCCGCGCCTTCCACGCCAAGGCCGACATCCCCGCGGCGCTGCGGGAGGCCACGGCGCGGCACCCGGGGCTGACGGTCCGCCGGGCCGGCGTCCTCGGACCGTCCCCACTGCTGACCGCCGCACTGGAGCGGCGGCTGTACGAGGCCGGGCTGGACCCGGCCGACCGAGCCTCGACCGGGGTCGTCCTGGCCTCGGCGGGCTCCACCGACCCGGAGGCGAGCGCGGTGATCGCAGCAATCGCGCGGGAGTGGCGGCACACCGGTTGGTGCGCCGTGCGGCCCGCGTTCGCCTCCGCATCCCTTCCCCGGACGGAGGACGCGGTGCGCGCGCTGCGCGCGGAGGGGGTGCGGCGCGTCGCGGTCGCGCCGTACGTCATCGCGCCCGGCCGGCTGCCGGACCGGATCGCCGCCGGCGCACGGGAGGCGGGCGCCGACGTCCTGGCCGGGGTGCTGGGACCCTCCCCCGAGCTGGCACGGCTGCTGCTCCAGCGCTACGACGCCGCCGCGCGACTCCGGGCCGAGCCGGCGCTCACCGCCTGACCTGCGACCGGACCGAGCCCGCACTCACCGCCTGACCTACGACCGGGCCGAGCCCGCACTCGCCGTCTGACCTGCGCGCTTACCCGCAGGTGGGTATCTGACTTTTTTGTGCGTACTTGATCAACTTTAGCCGTGCGACCAGCATCGGAGACGTTACGGAGCAACGACGACGCACAGCACGAGGAGCGGTCATGGCCAACGAAGAGCACACCCCGGTGACGGTCATCGGTCTGGGTCTGATGGGGACGGCGCTGGCCGGGGCCTTCCTCGCGGCCGGCCACCCGACCACGGTGTGGAACCGGTCCCCCCAGAAGGCCGACGCGTTGGTCGCCCGGGGCGCGACCCGCGCCGGGTCGGTCACCGAGGCGGTCGCCGCCAGCCCGCTGGTGATCGTGTGCGTACTGGACTACGACGCCGTGGACGAGGTGCTGGACGCGGCCTCCGGTGACGCGGCGAACGGCGCGCTGGCCGGCACGACGCTGGTGAATCTCACCAACGGAACGCCCCAGCAGGCCCGCGCCATGGCGGCCCGGGTCGCCGAGCGCGGCGCGGAGTACCTGGACGGCGGGATCATGGCGGTCCCGCAGGGCATCGCCACCCCGGCGGCGCTGCTGCTCTACAGCGGCGCGGAGGCCGCCTTCCAGCGGTACGAGAAGGAGCTGTCCGTGCTGGGCGCGGCGGTGCACGTCAGCCCCGACCCGGGGCTGGCCTCGCTCCAGGACCTGGCCATGCTCAGCGCCATGTACGGCATGTTCGCGGGCTACTTCCAGGCCGTCGCCCTGGTGTCCACCGAGGGCGTCCCGGCGACCGGGTTCACCTCGCTGCTGCTCCCCTTCCTCAACGCCATGGTGGCCAACCTGCCGGAGGCAGCCCGGGAGATCGACAGTGGCGAGTACACCAGCGCCGGAAGCTCCCTGGAGATGCAGGTGGGCGCCTACCGCACCCTCACCCAGGTCGCCGCCGACCAGGGCATGAACGCGGAGCTGATCGCCCCCGTGCTGCGCCTGATCGAGCGACGGGTGGCCGACGGCTTCGGTCACCAGGGGCTGTCCAGCCTGGTGGAGCTGGTCAAGCCCACCGCGTGACGGGGCGCCACGCCCGGCGCCGACGGACGCCGGGGGCGCGGCCCGGTGCGGAGGCCGAGCCGCCGGGTCGTCAGCTGAAGTCGAGGTCGCCGGTGCGGGTGCGCTTCAGCTCGAAGAACTTCGGGTAGCCGGCCAGCAGTCGGGCGCCCTCGAAGACGCGCAGCGCGTCCTCACCACGCGGAACGGCGGTGAGGACGGGGCCGAAGAAGGCGACCCCGTCGATGTGGATCGTCGGGGTGCCGACCTCCTCGCCGACCGGGTCCATGCCCTCGTGGTGGCTCTTGCGCAGCGCCTCGTCGTACGCGGTGTCGTGGGCCGCCTCGGCCAGTTCGGCCGGCAGCCCCACCTCCGCCAGGGCCTCCTTGATCACCACATCGGTGTCCTTGTTGCCCCCGTTGTGGATGCGGGTGCCGAGCGCCGTGTACAGGTCGCGCAGCACCTCCTCGCCGTGGTGCTGAGCGGCCGCGACGCACACCCGGACCGGGCCCCAGCCCTTCTCCAGCATCTCCTTGTAGCGCTGCGGGATGTCCTCACGTCCCTCGTTCAGCACCGACAGGCTCATCACCCGGAACCGCAGCTCCAGCTCACGCTGCCGCGCCACCTCCAGGATCCAGCGCGAGCTGATCCAGGCGAAGGGGCAGGCGGGGTCGAAGTAGAAGTCGACCTTGGGGACGGTGTCGGTGGCGGCGGAGGTCCGGGGTGTCGTCTGCTGCGTCGTCATGTGCATGAGCCTAGTCCGCCGGTGGCCCACCCCTGAGGGCCAATCACCACTCGATTCCCTGGGCCACCGGCGCCCCCCGGAGCTCCGGGTGGAACAAGGACGGCACGCGCCCGGGCTCATGGGACGCCACGGCGGGAAGACGGCGGCCGGCCGCCGCGCCCCGTGGGGGTGGGGTGCGACGGCCGGCCTGTTGCGCGGAGCGGAGGTCTCGCGGTGGTGCCTACTCCACGACCTTGAGCAGCTTGTTCGGCGTGCCCTCACTCGGGTTGGAGATCTTGTCGGGGGTGGCGCCCTCGGTCAGCGCGGCCGCCACCTGGTCGGGCGTGGCCTCCGGGTGACCGGCGAGGTAGACCGCCGCGGCACCCGCGACGTGCGGGGTGGCCATCGAGGTACCGGAGATGGTCTTGGTGCCCTCGTCGCTGTCGTTCCAGGACGAGGTGATCTCCGAGCCAGGAGCGTAGAGGTCCACGATCTGGCCGAAGTTGGAGAAGTCCGACTGCTGGTCGTCCTCGGTGCTGGAGGCGACGGTGATCGCCTCCTGGACGCGGGCCGGCGAGCCCTGGCCTGCGTCGGTGGACTCGTTGCCCGCGGCCACGGCGAAGGTGACGCCGGAGGCGATCGCCTTCTTCACCGCGGCGTCCAGCGCCTCGTCGGCGCCGCCGCCGAGGCTCATGTTGGCGACCGACGGGCCCTGGTGGTGCTCGGTCACCCAGTCGATGCCCGCGACGACCTGCTCGGTGGTACCGGACCCCTGGTCGTCGAGGACCCGGACCGCGACGATCTTCGCCTTCTTGGCGACGCCGTGCTGAGCGCCGGCGATGGTGCCCGCGACATGGGTGCCGTGGCCCTGGCCGTCGTTGGCGTCGTCGTCGTTGTCGATGGCGTCGAAGCCGGAGACCGCGCGGCCCTCGAAGTCCTTGTGGGTCACGCGCACGCCGGTGTCGATGACGTACGCCGTGACGCCCTCACCGGCGTTGTCGGGGTACGTGTACTTCTTGTCGCCCGCGGTGTCGGCCTGGTCGACCCGGTCCAGGCCCCACGACGGCGGGTTCTCCTGGGTGGCCTCGATGCTGAACCGCTGGTTCTGGACGACCTTGGCGACCGACGGGTCGGCGGCCAGGCGCTTGGCCTCGGTCTCCGTCAGCCCCTTGGCCGAGAAGCCGTTGACCGCGGAGTCGTAGCTGCGGCTCAGGGTGCCGCCGTACTCCTCGGCCAGGTCCTCGCCCTCGGAGGCGGCCTTGATGGTCTTGCCGCCCTTCAGCAGCACGATGTAGCTGCCGTCGACGGCGTCCTTGGACTCGGTGCCGTACACCGTGCCCTCGGCGGGCGTCGACGCGCCGGCCGGAAGGGCGACGAAGGCGCCCGCGGTCACCGCGGCGGCCGCGGCTATGCCCAGGGCGATCTTCCGCTTGCCGACACGCTTGTGTGTGGCCATGACGAGGTTCCTCCTCGTGAGGTTGTGGGGGGAGTCGAGCTGCGGCCGTATCGAGACGTCGCAACTCCATCCGGAACGCAAGGAGTTCCGCTCCGGATCGACTCGAAACCCTGTCCGATGAGCGGGCCCGATTTCAAGCCCCAGGACAACTCCTGGGGCCGGTGTGACATACGCAACGTCCTTGCGAATCAACGAAGTCCACCGAACGCGGGCAAAGCGGCAGGGGCCCACGGCGCTCCCACCCGAACGGCGCGCTCGGCCGCGCCGCTCGCCCCCGGGGCCGTAATCCGATTGCGGTCCGCTCGCCGGAGTCGTACGGTCCACTCGTCGCGTGGCGATCCCCGCCGCGCGTCCAGTCGCGCTTCCGCAGCCCCTGCTTGACGATCGGCGAGGGCGGTTCGGCGCACGTACGGGAGGAGTTCACCGATGGGCGGCAGTCCCGGCATCGGCGTCTTCACCCGGTTCCCCACCCACGGCCTCGCCGGGGTGGCGCGTGCGTGCGCCTTTCTTCCGTCGACCCGCCGCCCGCGGCGTGGCCCGGCGCCCTGGCCGGCCCGGACCCGCCCAGTCATCCCCTGAGCCGCTGAGCCGCCAGGGCCCCCGTCCGTCCAGGAATCACTCGTTCCGGACGGGTGGCGAGGCCCGATCCACGCCGTTCCGTGCCCTGACACGGTGCCCTGCGCAACGCGCCGGCCCGTGCCGTCAGCCGTTCCGCGCCACGTTCGCGCCGCCGCCCGTCCGGCTCCGAAAGGACCGCCGGCCGTGGCCCGCATCCAGCCCAGCACCACCCGGAACACCCCCGATCGACACCCCACCGGGGAGCCCCGTCGCACCGAGCGCGACCGCGCCCGCCGCACGCTCTCCCAGAACTTCCTGACCGACCCCCGCGTCGTGGAAAGCCTGGTGCGCCTCGCGCGACCTCGCCCCACCGATCTGCTCATCGAGGTGGGCGCGGGCCGCGGCGTGCTCACCGAGGCGCTCGCGCCGCACTGCCGCACCCTGGTGGCCTACGAGGTCGACCCCCGTCTGATCGACGGACTGCGGACGCGGCTGCGGCCCTATCCGCAGGTGCGGGTGGTGCGACAGGACTTCCTCACCGCCGTCGCCCCGGACACCCCGTTCGCGGTGGTGGCCAACGTGCCCTACGCCCGCACCTCCGAGGTCGTCCGGTGGTGTCTGCGGGCCCCCCGGTTGACCTCGGCGACCCTGCTCACGCAGTGGGAGTACGCCCGCAAGCGCTCGGGCGACTACGGACGTTGGAGCCTGCTGACCGTGCGGAGCTGGCCGGAGGTCGAGTGGCGGCTGTGCGGCCGGGTGGCGCGCACCGCCTTCCGACCGGTGCCGCGCGTGGACGGTGGCCTGTTGCGGCTGACCCGGCGGCCGGAGCCGCTGCTCGGCACGTCGGCGGACCGTGCGGCGTACGCGCGCCTGGTCGATCTCGGCTTCTCCGGGGTCGGCGGCAGTCTGCACGCCTCGCTGCGGCGCGCCTGCCCGACCCGGACGCTGGACCAGGCGTTCCACCGGGCGGGGCTGCGCCGGGATGTGGTGGTGGCGCAGGTGACGCCCAATCAGTGGCTGACGCTGTACCGCGCGGTGGCGCGCCGCTGAGGGAACCCGTCCGGCGGTCGGCACATCTCCTGGGGCGGGGGCGACGCGGGGGCGCTCCCGCCCTCGGGAGGGAAGACGCATGAAGAGGCGGACTCTGTTGCGCGGGGCCGTGGCCGGGGCGGCCGCGGTACCGGTGGGAAGCTGGCTCGGCGGCGCCGCGAACGCCGCTCCGGTCGACTTCCCGGTGGCGATCTGCGAGCAGCACTCCAACCGGTTCCTGGTCCACGACCGCACGGAGAGGTGGAACGACGCGACCGTCAACTGGGTCTTCGACCCGGGCAAGGGCCGCACCGGCTGGGACAACCCGTTCGAGATCCGGTTCCGCGACACCCGGCGGTACGGCACGCTCGTGCTGATGACCGCGGGCAAGCCGAAGAACGGCCGGGCCGGGATCGTCCGGTTCGGTCGCTGGGGCAGCCGGCTCGGCCACGGCGACCTGCTGTGGGAGGCGCCCGTCAGCAGCTATCCGCACAGCATCGAGCGGGTGCCGGACAAGCTCGCCGTGGTCGTCGCGGGCTCACGCGGCGCGCTGCACGTCTTCGGCCCCAAGAGCAGCGACGTGAGCACGCTCCGGGAGGTGCAGACGCTTCACGCCCGCGACCTGGGCGCGCTGAAGGAGCCGCACGGGGTGCTCTGGGACGACCAGCTCAAGCTGCTGTGGGTGATCGGCGGCCCGATCCTGCGGAGCTACGAGGTCGTGGGCGGCCTGCGCTCCTGTCGGCTGCGCAAGGTGGGCCGGGACATCGACCTGCGCAGGGGGGTGCCGGAGGGCAAGCACCACGGCCACGATCTGCAGCCCGACTACACCAACCCGCGGCGTCTCCTGATCACCGACACCAACGGCGTGTACTGGGTGGACCGCAGGACCCGGGAGAAGGGGACGGTCTGGTACCGCCAGCCCGCCAGCAAGCTGGTCAAGTCGTATGTGATCCACGCGTCGGGCCAGGCGATGTGGACCCGGGACTCGAGCGGGACGAAAGACGATCGGTTCGGCGACGACACCGTGTACTTCTCCTCCGGCGGCCACCGGAGGCAGTCGGAGGCTCAGATCTACAAGGCGCGCATCGTGACGACCCGGTTCCACTGAGCCGGTCCGGCGGCCGGCGCCCGCCGTACGCGCTGCTCCACGCGCGTACGGCGGGGGCCGTGGCCGGTCCGGTCAGGCGGGCAGCGCCGCCTCGATGAGGTCGGCCGCCTGCCGGGTGCCGCCCTCGGCTTCCACCTGCCGGCGCACCTCGGCGCACCGCTTCGCCACCTCGGGGTCGGAGACGAGCGCCAGCACCGCCTCGCGCAGCGCCTCGGCGGTGGCCTCCTCCTTGGGCAGGTGGCGGGCCACGCCGAGGGACTGGAGCACGTCGGCGTTGCCGAACTGGTCGACGGCCTGGGGCACGGCGACCATCGGCACCCCGCAGGCGAGCCCCTCCTGGCTGCCGCCGGCGCCGGCGTGGGTGATGAAGGCGTCGGCCTGCCGGAGGATGCTCAGCTGCGGCACCCAACGGTGAACCTCGATGTTGTCCGGGATCTCGCCGAGCCCAGCCAGGTCGACGTGCGCGCCGATCTGGAGCACCACGTGCCAGCCCGGCAGCCCGCCGAACGCCGCCACGCAGGCGCGGTAGAGGTCCGGCTCCCTGGTCCAGGTCGAGCCGAGCGAGATCAGCAGCACCTTGTCCCGGGCGGCCGCGGCGGGGCGCCGCCACTCGGTCTCGTCCCGGGCGCCCTGGCAGGCGCCGACGAAGGTGTACACGGTCTCGTCGACGCGGTCGGCGTGCGGCTGGAGGGCCCTGGGGATGAGGACGACGCAGCGGTCGGGGCGGCCCAGCATCCGGTCCGGGTCGGTGTCGGCCAGGCCGTTGGCGTCCAGCCAGGCGCGGAAGCGCGCGTAGTACGCCTGCCCCCGCTCGGACGCCTTCAGCTCGGCGTACATCGGCTCGGCCACCTCCTCCTCGTAGCCCTCCCAGGCGACCAGGTTGGGCGAGAGCTGGATGGCGGGGACGCCCCAGCGGCGAGCGAGGACGGGGGCGGGCCAGGCGGTGATGTCCCACAGCACCAGGTCGGGTTCGTCGCCCGCGTAGGCCGCCGCGTGTTGCGGCAGCGCCTGGATCGCGTCCGCCAGGAACGGCTCGATGTGCTCGATCAACTCGGTGCCCCACGCCTCCGGCTCGTCGGCGGTCGGCAGCACGGAGCCGAAGACCCTGGGCTCGGCGCCGGTCGCGGCGACCTTCTCCGCGAAGGACTCGGGTATCGCGTAGGTGACCCGGTGGCCCCGGGCGACGAGCTCACGGATCACTTCGAGGCTCGGGTTGACGTGGCCGTGGGCGGCGATGCTGAACATGGCGATGTGGCTCATGCCCCTCACGGTAACGAGACGATACGTCTCGTGCAACTGAATTCGATCATCCCGGCCCCCGCCCTGCGGCTGGGGGCCGGAGTGCGAGACTGGGGCCGACCAGGCGGAACGGCGAGAGGGGCGGGGCGTGACCGAGACCGCGGGAGGGGCGAAGCCCGAGGGCACGGTGGCGTTCACCGAGGAGCGGGCGCGCGCGGTGCTCACGAAGGCGGTGCCGCTGCCGCGGCACGACGGCGACCGGGCCCGACTGCTGGCCTTCGGTGAGAACGCCGTCTTCGCCGTCGAGCGGTCCGACCGCCCGGACCTCGTGGTCCGCATCAGCCGCACCGCCGACGCGCACGCCCGGGACCGCGCCGAGCGGGAGCTGCGGGTCGCCGAGTGGCTCGCGACCGAGGGACTGCCCACGGCGCGCCCCGCGCCATGGGGCGCGGACCAACCGCTGGCCTGCGACGGACACCTCGTCACCTTCTGGGAGCGGCTGCCGGCGGCGGTGCGCCCGGCCGAACCGCGCGACCTGGCGAAGCTGCTCCGGCTCGTCCACGCGCTGCCCGCGCCGCCCTTCGAGCTGCCGCGCCGGGAGCTGCTGGGCGGGGTCGAGCGCTGGCTGCGGCTCGCGGGGGACGCGATCGACCCGGCGGACGCCGCCTGTCTGCGCGCCCGCCGGGACGACTTCGCGGCCGGCGTCGCCGAGCTGACCCCACACCTGCCGCTCGGCCCCATCCACGGCGACGCGCTGCCACGCAACGTGCACGTCGGCCCGGACGGCCCGGTGCTGCTGGACCTGGAGACCTTCTCGACCGACCTGCGGGAGCACGACCTGGTCGTGATGGCGCTCTCCCGCGACCGGTACGGGCTCGATCCGGCCGCCTACGACGACTTCGTCGCGGCGTACGGCTGGGACGTGCGCGACTGGGACGGGTGCGCCCTGCTGCGCGGCGCCCGCGAGACCGCCAGCTGCGCCTGGGTGGCGCAGCACACGCCGGGCAGCCCGGCGGCACGGAGGGAGTTCGACCGCCGGATCGCCTCACTGCGCGAGGGCGACGCGGCGGTGCGCTGGCACCCGTTCTGATCCCGAGCCGGGCAGGGTGGCTGCCGGCCCGAGGACGGGACTACCCGCGGCCACCCCCACCCGACCCGTTGAAGGATGAGCGGAAGCCGTCCAGGGTGGCCTCCATCCGGGTCACCTGGCCCTGGGTGAACATGAACATCCCGGCGTCGTCGGTGTAGTCCATGTAGTTGACGAACATGTCGCCATGGGGCCCGTTGTTGCACGAGATCTTGGGGAAGGTCGGCATCCCCGTGTTCTCGCCACCCTGGTTGGGGGTGTCGGCGACGAAGTCGCTGCCGCTGCAGCCGTCGAAGTCGTCGCCCCAGATATGGCGCAGATTGAGCCAGTGCCCGACCTCGTGCGTGGCGGTACGGCCGAGGTCGAACGGCGCGCTCGCGGTGCCGGTGGTGCCGAACGCCTTGTAGTTGATGACGACACCATCGGTTTCGGCGGGACCGCCGGGGAACTGGGCGTAGCCCAGCAGGGTGCCGCCGATCGCGCTGCTGAACACCTCACAGACCCAGAGGTTCAGATAGCGGTCGGCGGGCCAGGCGGCCACTCCGCCCTTCGCGGGGAACTTGACGGAGTCGTCTTCCGAATCGAACTTCTCGGTCTGGGTCTGCGTACGCGTGATGCCGTTGGTGGGCTGCCCCTGCGGATCGGTGGTGGCCAGCTCGAACTCGATGAGGCTGTCGGCCGCGATCGGCTGCCACACCGTGGGCACCTTGCTGACGTCCGGATTGGCCTTCCGGAAGTCCTCGTTGAGCACGGTGATCTGACTGTGGATCTGGTCGTCGCCGACGTTCTGCTCGTCGGTGTTGAACACGACGTGGACGACGACGGGGATCTTGGTGACCGCGGTCCTGCCCGACGTCAGCTCCCCGCTGGCGAACGCGAAGGCGTGGTTCTCGATCACCGTGCGATTCGCGGCGTACTCCCCGTCCCGCTCCAGCAGCCGGCGGTGGAGGGCCATCGTTCCGCAGTACTGCCCGCGTTCGAGGCCGGTGAACTCTTCGGTTTCTGGCATGCCGCACCTCCTTCGTATTTCAAGGAATTCACTGCTCATGGGAGGCGCGGGCCGGTGCGGACTACCGCGGACCCATACACTCAAAAGTGTAGACACAGCCTAAGATCTACGGCAAGTACCCCGAAAGTGGACTAAATATGACACGTCAACCACCTGACTGCCTTTTCCGGCGATGGGTGCATTCCTTCGAAGAGGACACCGAAGGCGTGGCGGTCTATCGGCCGACCGGCTATGACTTTCCACTGGCGCGCGGCCGCAGGGCACTGGAGTTCACACCGGACGGGACCTTCGTCGATCACCCGATCGGGCGCGGCGACGCGCCGGCCACGGCGGCCGGGCGGTGGCGGACGACCGACGGCCGACGGTTCGTGGCCTCCTTCGGCGACTCCGAACGCCCGGATCGGGAGGTGGAGATCCTGCACTGCGACGACACCGTGCTCAGGATCCGCGCGTGAGCCTCCGAGGCCCGCCGACGGTCGGCCCCGCGCCCCGCCGCGGCGCCGACGCACACCGACCTCCTCGTCGCCCGCCGGGGACTCAGGGCGTCCACGACGGGTCGCGGCCGACGAGCCCCAGGGCCCGGTCCCACAGGGGAGCGTCGTCCGGAACCGTCACCGCGGGCCCGAACATGCCCGCCACCCCCTCCGCGCTCGCCGTCTCCTCGAGCATCCCGAAGACGGCCTCGACGCTGCCCCGATCGGGCTCGTACGGCTGACCCGTCGCCCGCGCGAGGTCCCACCCGTGGACGAGCACCTCGTCCAGGGCCACGATGCCCATCGCCTCGGCCGGCATGGTCACTCCTCCCGCCTCGGCCGTGCCGACCCACGCGGCGGGGTCACGCCAGGCGGCCGCCAGCTCGTCCAACTGTCGCGGCAGCAGTTCGCGCCACCGGGGGTCCAGCCGGTCCGCCGAGGCGCGCGGCGCCCCGGGGGGCGCCGGCTTCGCACCGCCGGACCCGCGAGGGATCCACTCGGCCTTCCGCACCGCATGCTGGAAGGCGACCGTCAGATCCATCAGGTGGTCCAGCAGCGCCGCCACCGGATACTCCGCACACGGCGTGCGGGCCGACAGCAGCGTGTCGGTGACGCCGTCCAACAGCGCGGCCACCCCGCGCATCGCGGGCCCGAGGTCGACGGGGACGGCGCCCCCTTCCGCCGCGCCACCGACAACGGGCTTCTCGCCCGTATCGCCATTCCCGGGGTGGTGATGTCCGGGATCGCGGTGTTCGGGCTGGATGTCGCTGATGTCGTCGGTCACGGCGGCTCTCCTCGTCCGATGGTCTCCCTGTATGGGCCTTGATACAGACCTTCCAGCCCGGGAGGACTCATCGCTCGGAGTCAGCCCGCCGGCGTGGCGGGCCCCCGCAGCGGCCAGCCGCCGTCCACCACCGCCTCCGGCGTGCCCTTGCGGCGCAGCCACTGCTGATAGCCCGCGGCCCACTCCGCGTACCACCCGATCTGCTCGCGGTGGAGCTCCCACGGCTCCATGGCGGCGACCGTCGGGTGTGCCTCGGCGACCGCGAAGGCGACCCGCGCGGCGGCCAGCGCGTCCGCCCCGGCCTCGTGTGCGCCGTCCAGCACCACGCCGTAGACCTGGCAGACGGCCTCCAGAGTGCGCTTGCCCCGGCGGTAGCGGTCCACCGCCCGGTCTATGGTGAGCGGGTCGACGACCGGGCCGGTCTCGGCGCCGCCCAGCCGGTCGCCCAGCGACGGCAGCCCGTGCCGCCGCAACTCGGCGGCGAGCAGGCTCAGGTCGAAGGCCGCGTTGTAGGCCACCACCGGCGCGCCGGCGCGCCAATGTCCGACCAAGGCGTCCGCCACCTCGTCGGCCACCTCGGCGGCCGGCCGGCCGCGATCCGCCACGCGCTCGTTGGTGATGCCGTGCACGGCGACGGCGTCGTCCGGTATGAGCACGCCCGGATCGGCCAGCCAGTCCCGTCGCCCGATCGGCTCCCCCGCCTTCACCTCGACGACCGCGGCGGTCACGATCCGCGCCTCACGCGGATCGGTGCCCGTCGTCTCAAGATCGAAGCCGATCAGCAGCTCCCGGTGCCAGCCCATGGCGGCCCTCCTTCGCGGTACTTTCCCCCGGTTGTCCATCAGACTCGCACGCACCACTGACAACGCGGCCCCGCCGGCCGCCGGGGCGTGGCCGCGACGCCCCGGAACCCCCGGGCGGCGGCCCCGGCACCGGCCGGCGGCAGGGCGGCGGGAAGGGTGCTCAGGACACCGGGCGGGAGTCCGCCCACACGCCCTCGAACTCCTCCCGGTAGGTGTCGAAGAGTCCGTTCTCGATCTCGTCCCGGTCCTCCCGCACCACGTTCGGCGTGCCGCCGCGCAACACCAGCACCGGGGCCTCCATGCCGCGCGCCTTACGCAGATACGGCTGGACGATGGCGAGCCCGTCCGCCCCGTCGCCGTTGACCAGGTAGGCGGTGAAGCGGGGCGTCTCGTCGAAGACGTGGATCTCGAAGGCGCCCGGGTCGCGGAGCCGGGAGCGGACCCGCCGCATATGGAGGATGTTCATCTCCACCGAGCGGCTCATCTCCCCCTTCTTCAGCCCCAGTTCCCGCTCCCGCCGGCGGACCGCGCTACTGGCCGGGTTGAGGAAGAGCAGCCGGGCCCGGCAGCCGGTCTCGGCGAGCCGGACCAGCCGCCGCCCCGAGTAGTTCTGCACCAGCAGGTTGAGGCCGATGCCCACCGCGTCCAGGCGGCGGGCGTTGCCGAACAGGTCCTCGGCGGGGAGCTGGCGCTGCAGCCGGACCCGGTCGGGGTGGACCCCGACGACATCGGCGTAGCGGTCGCCCACCAGGTCCTCGACGGCGTCTATGGGCAGCCGGTTCGCGGACGGGGAGACGTTGCCGCTGCCGAGTATCTCCAGCAGCCGCGCGGAGGCGCGCTCCGCCTGGGCGAGCACCGTCTGGGAGAGCGCCCGGTTGCGGGAGACCACGTTCCGGGTGACCTCCAGCTCGTCCAGGGCAAGCTCCAGGTCGCGCCGGTCGTCCAGGTACGGCTCGAAGCAGGGCCAGTGCTGGACCAGCAGCTCCCGCAGCTGCGGGAGGGTGAGGAAGCTGATGACGTTGTCGTCCGCCGGGTCCAGCAGATAGCCCTTGCGGCGGCTGACCTCCCGCACGGCCACCGCGCGCTGCACCCACTCCTGGCCCGCCGGCCCGGCGGCCGCCACCACCCAGTCGTCGCCGTGGACCGGCTCGTAGATGGGCCGCAGCACAGCCGAGACGACGGCACGCAGCCGCTGTTCGACGAGGTTCAACCAGATGTACGCGCGCCCCGCGCGGCGGGCGCGGGTGCGCACCTCTGTCCAGGCGTCGGTGTCCCAGTCCAGCTCCGCGCCGATCTCCACCGGACGCACGAGGGACACCGCGCCGGGTGGCGCGTCGGTGGCGCCGTCACCCCCGGAACCTCCGTCGCCAGGGGGCAGCTCCAACCCGCCCGAGCTCACCTTGCACCGCCTTCCGCCCCCGTCCAACGATCACCGCAGACTACTGCGCGCACAGAGGTGGTGCAGCACGATCGATCGAGGTCCGGGTCAACGTTCCGCTTCCGTATGACCGTTGTGACTCGCCAGTGCGGGCGGCGTGAGCGGATTCATAGCGGTGACGTCCCGCGGAGCCAGTTGGAAGCCCTGCCAGTGGACCGGCATCGGCTGCTGGTCCTCGTCCCGCGCGATGTGGTGGAAGCCGATGTGGACCCAGACGACGGGGTGTTCGAGAGTCTGGCCGTCAACCCAGGTGTCGACACTTCTGCCCGCGCGGGCGCCGCAGTCGCGGAGGTTGTGGCTGGCGAACTGTTCGCAGCCGCGGTACTCGGTGACGTACACGTCGTGCCGGGTGTACGGGCGGCCCTGGTACCGGGTGGTGCGGCCGGGCACGATCTCGTACGACCTGGGGTGGCCGTCCGCGTTCCGACCGGCGGTGCTGACGACCCGCCACCAGCGGGTGCCCACCGCGTCCCCGGCCAGCTCCCTGGTGACACGGGTGCGCGTGGTGCGGGTCCTGGGGAGCCGTCCCGACTCCTGGGTCGTCGTCGAGTCGTACTGCTCGACGACGCTCTTCGAGGAGCCGTCGAGCCCGAAGTTGAGCCGCCAGAAGACGTTGTGGCTGTGGCTGGTGGCGTAGTCCCCGGCGCCCCTGCCGAGGGGCCATCCGCGGCCGTCCCCGGCGTCGTAGTCGATCGGCGAGAGTGAGCCGGTGGCGCCGACCTGCATCGTCATGGTGCCGTCCGAGGAGAACCGCCACTCGGTGATGTACTCGTACCAGCCGACCAGATTGACGGTGTAGACCAACAGGTCCCTGTCCTGGACCTGGTGGACCTCGCCCGCGTCGGTGCCCACCATGCGATAGGCGTGACCGCGGGCGCGGGTGGTGGCGCACAACCCCGCGACGTTCTCCCGGCTCGGCTCCGAAGCCCCCCGCACCCGCACCGTCTTGATCGTGCCGCCGGGGCACTCCGCCGGATCCAACTGCTGGAGTCCCTGCGCGAACCCCTGCCCGGTGAGGTCGTCGTACTCCACCGAGCCGTCGTCATAGGGCACATGGATCTGGGCGAGCTTGGCGGAGGTCAGCACCTTGATCGGGCGGGGCTCGCCCCGCGGCTGGTACGTGACGTCCTTCAGCACCAGTCCGGCGTGCGACTCGTAGCTCCAGCACATGCGCCAGACCGTGCCGCCCGACAACCGCTGCTCGATGCGGTACGGGGCGCCGCACGCGGCGGCGGGAGCGGCCGCGGCGGCGGGAGCGGGGCCGGCCGGGGCGGCGGCCGACGGCGGCCGCGCGGTGGGCGGCAGCGCCCGCGCGGGGCCGACGGCCGCGCCTCCCGCCGCCAGCAACAGCGAAAGGGCGAGCGCCGAGAGCGCCCGAAGGCGAAGCGCCGGGCGGCGGCCCCGCGCGGGGCGGCGCCTACGGTCGCGCGGGACGGGCATGGCACGCATGGCTGCACTCCTGTACGGAAGCCGACGGTGGGGAGTAGGGGCGAGGCGACGGGGGTCCGCGGGCGAGGCGGTCCGGGGCCGGGCGGCCCCGGGTGACGGACGATCCGAGGCCGGGGGCCTCCGGGGACGAGACGGTCCGAGGCCGGGCGGCATCCGGAGACGAGACGGTCCGAGGGCCGGGGCCTCCGGGGACGGAGCCGCGCGGCGGCTCAGTCCAGCCGGGACACGCTGCGGGCGCTCAGGTCGACCACGAACCAGCGGGTGTCGATCCACGGCCCGTTGCGCACTCTGCTGAAGAGCCGGACGCAGCGGTGCCGGCCGCAGGCGCCCAGCCGCGCGGGGCCGGGGTTCTCCGCATCCACGCGGTAGACGAAGCCGGTGACCGTCAACTGCGCGGGGTCGGTCAGCTCCCTTCCGGTGGCGTCGCGGTAGTCCCTCCGCAGCCCCTCACCCAGCCGCCGGTCGCCGATCAACAGCCGGGCCGCCTCGACGGCCTCCTGCCGGCTCGGCGGCGGCTGCACGCCGCGTTGCGTGTCGGTGCGCACCACCCGACCGGAGGCGAGGTCCACCGTGGTGGTGACGTAGGCGTCCCGCCGGTAGTCGTAGGAGGACACCTGGGCGCGCCGCGGCGGGGCGGCGGCACCGGCCTCCTTGGGGGGTACCTCGGCGAGGTCCACGGAGAGCGGCTGCGGGCCGGGGGCGCCTCGGACGCCCTCGCCGGCCTCGCGCGGGTCGGCGCTCAGCGCCAGGGCGCGGGCGCGCCCGATCTCGTCGTCCGTCAGCGGGTCCGTCCCGCCGCCGGCGGCGACCCGCGGCGGCGGGGGTTCCACCACGCCGGGCGGCGGGGCCCCGTCGCCTCCGGCGGCCGACCCCTGCGCCGCTCCCGGCCCGTACCGCACCTGCTCGTACCGCGCGTGTCCGTACGCCGGGTCCCGCGGGGAGTCCCCGGAGGCCGCACCCGGAAGGGTGACCGCGACGAGGGCCGCCCCGACGGTGACCGCGATCGACGCGCCGGCCACCACGGTGCCCAGGTGGCGCTGGGTCATGCTGCGCACGTCCTCCCCCATCCTTCTCTCCCCTGTCCCCTGAGGCCGGCCCGTGTTCCCCGGACGGGCTCCCCCGCCTCTCGGCCGCCGCCCCTCGGTGCCCCGCGCTCGGTGTACCAGCTCTGGCTCCGGCCGTCCGACCAGCCGGCCGCCCGGCCACCCGGCCGCTGGAGTGCGGACCGGAGTGCCGATTCCCCCCTGTTCCCCCGGACGGCCGGATGAGACCGCATTCCGGGTGATCGCCCCCAGTATGCGGAGGTCACCCGAGAGGACGAACCGATGTGGTCGCGGATTGCCTCCGTATTGAGGAAGATCTGGCGAAAGAGGCCCGCCTGGAGGGCAGTTGGGCCACGATGCCCCTCGCCCCGGGGGCGCGGCACCGACAGGCGTCCTCGCGGCGCACGGCGAAGAAGTGGAAGAGTCGACGCATGCAGGTGTGGCCGGGACAGGCTTATCCCCTCGGCGCCACGTACGACGGCGCCGGTACCAACTTCGCGGTGTTCTCCGAGGCCGCCCAACGGATCGAGCTGTGCCTGCTCCACGACGACGGTTCGGAGACCGCGGTGGAGCTGCGCGAGAACGACGCGTTCGTCCGCCACGCCTATCTGCCCGGGGTCATGCCCGGACAGCGCTACGGCTTCCGGGTGCACGGCCCGTACCAACCGGAGCGCGGGCACCGCTGCAACTCCGCCAAGCTGCTGCTGGACCCCTACGCCAAGGCGATCAGCGGTCGGATCGACTGGGGAGAGGAGGTCTACGGCTACCACTTCGACCGGCCGGACCGGCGGAACGACCTGGACTCCGCCCCGCACACGATGGCGTCGGTCGTGGTCAATCCCTACTTCGACTGGGGCGACGACCGGCCGCCGCGCACCGACTACCACCGGACGGTCATCTACGAGGCCCATGTGAAGGGCCTGACGATGCGGCACCCGGCGCTCCCGGAGGAGCTGCGCGGGACCTACGCGGCGCTGGCCCATCCGGCGATCATCGAACACCTGACGGAGTTGGGCGTCACCACGCTGGAGCTGATGCCGGTCCACCAGTTCGTCACCGACCACCGGCTGTCCGACGCGGGGCTGACCAACTACTGGGGCTACAACACGATCGGGTTCTTCGCGCCGCACAACGCCTACGCCTCCTGGGGCGACCGGGGCCAGCAGGTGCTGGAGTTCAAGTCCGCCGTGCGGGCGCTGCACCAGGCGGGCATCGAGGTGATTCTCGACGTCGTCTACAACCACACCGCCGAGGGCAGCCACCTGGGACCGACGCTGTCCTTCCGGGGCCTGGACAACGCCTCGTACTACCGGCTCACCGATGACCGGCGGTACTACATGGACACCACCGGGACCGGGAACTCGCTGCTGATGCGCAGCCCGCACGTGCTCCAGCTGATCATGGACTCGCTGCGCTACTGGGTCACCGAGATGCGGGTGGACGGCTTCCGGTTCGATCTGGCGGCCACCCTGGCACGCCAGTTCCACGAGGTGGACCGGCTCTCGTCCTTCTTCGACCTGGTGCAGCAGGACCCGGTGGTCAGCCAGGTGAAGCTGATCGCGGAGCCCTGGGACCTGGGCGAGGGCGGCTACCAGGTCGGCAACTTCCCACCGCTGTGGACCGAATGGAACGGCAAGTTCCGCGACACGGTGCGCGATCTGTGGCGCGGCGAGCCGCGCACGCTGGCCGAGTTCGCCTCCCGGCTGACCGGCTCCTCCGACCTCTACCAGGGCGACGGTCGGCGCCCGCTGGCCTCGGTCAACTTCGTGACCTGCCATGACGGCTTCACCCTGCGCGATCTGGTGTCGTACGACAGGAAGCACAACGAGGCCAACGGCGAGGGCAACAACGACGGCGAGAGCTACAACCGGTCCTGGAACTGCGGGGTCGAGGGCGAGACCGACGACCCCGAGGTGCTGGCGCTGCGCGGCCGACAGATGCGCAACTTCGTCGCGACGCTGATGCTCTCCCAGGGCGTGCCGATGCTGAGCCACGGCGACGAGTTCGGACGCAGCCAGCGCGGCAACAACAACGCCTACTGTCAGGACAACGAGCTCTCCTGGGTGCGCTGGCCGGACCCGGCACGGGAGGACTCCGCGACCGCGCTGGAGCTGCTGCGCTTCACCCGGGCGCTGGTCTGGCTGCGCCGGGACCATCCGGTCTTCCGGCGCCGCCGGTTCTTCCACGGGCGCCCGGTGGAGGGGACCCACGACGAGCTGTCGGACATCGCGTGGTTCACCCGGAGGGGCGAGGAGATGCAGGCACGCGACTGGCAGGCGGCGCACGCCAAGTCGCTGACGGTCTTCCTCAACGGCAACGCGATCTCGGAGCCGGGCGTGCGCGGCGAGCGCATCCTCGACGACTCGTTCCTGCTGATGTTCAACGCGCACCACGAGTCGCTGGAGTTCACGGTGCCGGTGGACCACGGCCGACAGTGGCAGGTCGTGGTGGACACGGCCGTGGCGGGCGGGGTCGAGCCCGGGAGCGGGGCGAAGGTGGCGGCGGGCGACCGACTCACCCTGGTGGACCGGAGCCTGACGGTGTTGCAGCGTCCGGGTTAGCCGACCCGAGCGCCCGATCGGTTCCGCGGTCGGTCCGGCGGCGCCGTCGGACCGACCGCGGAACCGACCGGAGTAGTACACCCGTTCGGGTGGACGTCCGCGGGCGCACATCGGGTACGGACGGTGGCTGGGTACGTACGTTCTATGACCTTCCACCACGCCGCTCCGCCCCCGGTGCCGCCTCCCGAGCCGCTGTCGGACCCGCCGTCCGCCGCCGGCCCCGGGCCGCGGCCGCGGGTGCCCACCGCCACCTACCGGCTCCAGCTCCAGCCCCGCTTCCCGTTCGCGGCGGCGCGCGAGGCCGTGCCCTACCTCGCCTCGCTCGGCGTCTCCCACCTCCACCTGTCCCCGGTGCTGGAGGCCGTGCCCGGCTCCACCCACGGCTATGACGTGGTGGACCACGCGGCGGTGCGGGGCGAGCTCGGCGGCGAGGAGGGGCTGCGCGAGCTGGCCCGCGCGGCACACGCGCACGGCCTCGGCCTGATCGTCGACATCGTCCCCAACCACATGGCCGCGCCCGTGCCCGAGCAGCTCAACCAGGCGCTGTGGGAGGTGCTGCGCGACGGCCAGGCGTCGCCGTACGCGCGGTGGTTCGACATCGACTGGGCCGCGCAGGACGGCAAGGTCCTGCTGCCGGTGCTGGCCGGACAGCTGGGCGACGAGCTCAAGCACCTCACGGTGGCGCGCGGCGTGCTGCACTACCACGACCACCGGTTCCCACTGCGGCGCGGCACCGAGCGGCTGCCGCTTCCGGAGCTGCTGGAGGCCCAGTGGTATCGGCTGGGCTGGTGGCGGCTGGCGCGCACCGAGCTCAACTACCGCCGCTTCTTCACCATCTCGGAGCTCATCGCGGTGCGGGTGGAGGATCCGGAGGTGTTCGCCGCGACCCACGCCACGCTGTCGCGGCTGTGTCGCGAGGGGGTGATCGACGGGCTGCGCGTGGACCACCCGGACGGACTGGCCGACCCGACGGCCTATCTGCGTCGGCTGGCGGAGGCCACGGAGGGCCGGTGGACGGTGGTGGAGAAGATCCTCAGCCCCGGCGAGCCGCTGCCGGAGGACTGGCCCGTCGCGGGCACCACCGGCTATGACGCGCTGCGCCACCTGGACGGCCTGTTCCTCGACCCCGGGGGCCTGGCCTCCCTCACCGGGCTCTACCGGGAGACCGTCGGCGCCGACGCCGACCGGGGCGGCGACTGGCCCGCCACGGTCCGCCGCGCGGCCCACAAGGTGGTGAGCCATGAGCTGGCCGCCGAGGTGGAGCGGCTGGTGCGCTGCGCCACCCGGCTCTGCGCCGACTCCCCCCGGCTGCGCGACCACGCCCCCTGGGCACTGCGCACCGCCGTCCGCGAACTCCTGGTCCGGCTGCCGGTGTACCGGCCGTACGCGACCGCCGGCGCCCCCGCCCGCCCCGCGGACGCCGCGCTGCTGGACGAGGCCGCGCGGGGCGCCCGCACCGCCTTCGCGGTGGCCGAGGAGGCACGAGCCGTGGACGTGGTGCGGGACGCGGCCCTCGGCCGGCTCGGCGACGGCCCGTGGCAGCGGGACTTCTGCGCCCGCTTCGCGCAGACCGCCGCCGCGCTGCGCGCCAAGTCGGTCGAGGACACCGCCTTCTACCGCTACGTCCCGCTGCTCTCCGCCGCCGAGGTGGGCGGCGACCCCGGACATCCCGTCGTCGACGCGGCCGCCTTCCACACCTTCTGTACCCGGCTGGCGTCCGACTGGCCGGACACCGGCACGGTGGTGTCCACCCATGACACCAAGCGCAGTGCGGACGTCAGAGCCCGGCTGGCGGCGCTGACCGAGCTCCCCGGGCCCTGGGGGCGGCTGCTGGCGCGGTTGCCGGGCGGCGCCCCGGACCCCCATGTGGCCTGGCTGGCCTGGCAGACCGCGCTGGGCATGGGCTTCCCGGAGGTGGAGCGGCTGGTGCCGGCGGTCCTGAAGAGCGTGCGCGAGGCCGGCCTGCGCACCACCTGGACCGAGCAGAACGGCGGGTATGAGGAGGCGGTGGAGGCCTTCCTCGCCACCGGCCCCGGCGAGCCGCGCGGTTCGCTCGGCTCCGCCTTCGCCGCCTTCAACCGCGAGCTGGACGCCCCCGCCCGGGTCAACGCACTGGGGGTGGCACTGCTGCACCTGACCATGCCCGGCGTTCCGGATGTCTACATGGGCACCGAGCACGCCTACCTCGCCCTGGTCGACCCGGACAACCGCCGCCCCCCGGAGTTCCGGCCGGCCCTGCTCGCCGACCTCGACCGGGGACGGACCGCGACCGGGCTGTCGGCCGAGAAGCTCCGGCTCACGGCCGCGGCACTGCGGCTGCGCCGGCACCACCCGGAGTGGTTCGGGGCCCCGGGCGGCCACGCCCCGCTCTTCGCCGAGGGCCCGGCGGCCGAGCACTGCGTTGCCTTCGCCCGCGGGGGCTCCGCCATCACCGCGGTGACCCGCCTGTCCCAGCGGCTGGCCGAGGCGGGCGGCTGGGCCGACACGGCGCTCCCGCTGCCGCCGGGCCCCTGGCGGGACCTGCTCACCGGCCGCACGGCGGAGCGCCGCTGGCCTCTGCGCGAGCTCTTCGACCGGCTGCCGGTGGCGCTGCTGGCGCGGGCATGAGGGGCCGGGGAGCCGCCGGGGGACGTCGGCCCTCGGGGGAGGCGCTCCCCGAGGGCGAGCGCGCGCGGCGCGCGGGCGCCGGCCGGGGCGTCGGTCACCGGCCGCCCGGGGCGGCACGGCGCGGCATGGGGCGGGGCGGAACCGGTCGGCGAGGTCCTCCTCACCCTCACCGGGCGGGCTCACCCTGCCGCGCGGGCTCACCCTGCCGCGCGCGCTCCGCGTGCTCGGCGAGGACCGTGGGCGCGCTGAGCGCCACCAGACCGAGGAGGACGAGGGCGAGGTTGGCGTAGAGCTCGTGCCCGTCGAGGAAGGAGAGGCGCCGGATCACGGCCCAGTAGTGAAACCATCCCGTCCAGCCGTGGAGCAGTCCGGCCGCTCCCTGGATCAGCATGATCATTCCGAGTCCCTCACACACCTTCTTCATGCCTTCGACCGTAGGACCGGGAGGTGAGGGGCGAGATCAGTCGATGGTCTACGACCGACCGACTTTGGTCGCGGACCGGCTCCAGGGCGCCGCCCACCCCGACGTCGGTCAGTAGATTCGACGGCATGGCCGGCACTGCATCCACCGGCCCGCGCGACGCGGCTCCCGACGAAGTTGGGCGCCGCACCACGCGGGACTGGTTCACCGACATCCTCTGCGTCCTCGCGGCGGCCCTGTTCTCCGTGGCGACCTCGGAGTCGGTGGTCGACAACCCCGAGATCTCCGACACCGAGCTCTTCTCCCAGGTGCTGATCGGCGGGGTGGCGTGCCTGGCGCTGTGGGTGCGGCGCCGCTGGCCGGTGGCGCTGGCGGTGGGGCTGCTGATCCCCTCGGCGGGCTCGCACTATGTGGCCGGGCCGCTGCTGGTGGCCCTCTTCACGGTCGCGGTGCACCGCCCGGTCCGCACCACCGCCGCAGTCGGCACGCTGGCCATGGCCATGGGCGCGGTCGACGCCGCCCTCCACCCCGACCCCGAGCTGAGCTACACCGGCTCGGTGCTGGTCGGCGCGGTGCTCTTCAGCGCCGCCATCGGCTGGGGGCTGTTCGTGCGCTCCCGCCGGCAGCTGCTGGAGTCCCTGCGCGAGCGGGCGCTCCGCGCGGAGGCGGAGGCGGCGCTGCGTGCCGAGCAGGCGCAGCGACTCACCCGCGAGCGCATCGCCCGCGAGATGCACGACGTGCTCGCGCACCGGCTGTCGCTGCTGAGCGTGCACGCGGGCGCGCTGGAGTACCGCAGTGACGCCTCGCCCGAGGAGGTGGCCCACGCGGCGGGCGTGATCCGCACCAGCGCGCACCAGGCGCTCCAGGACCTGCGCGAGGTGATCGGGGTGCTGCGGGCCCCGACCGTCGACCGGCCGCAGCCCACGCTGCGCGATCTGCCGCGGCTGGTGGAGGAGTCGCGGCAGGCGGGCATGCGGGTGACGCTGTCCGACGGGCTGGACCGGCTGGACGCGGCCGTGGTGGACGCGCTGCCCGACGGCACGGGCCGTACCGTGTACCGGATCGTCCAGGAGGGCCTGACCAACGCACGGAAGCACGCACCGGGCGCCGAGGTGACGGTCCTGACCGCGGGCGGCCCCGGCGAGGGGCTGAGCGTGGAGGTGCGCAACCCCGTCCCGGACGACGGAGCCACACGGCTGGAAGGGGCGATACGGCCGGAAGAGGCTGACCCGGCCGGGCCCGAAGCCGGGACCATCCCCGGCGCCGGGGCCGGGCTCACCGGGTTGCGGGAGCGCGCGGCGCTGGCGGGTGGGCGGCTGGAGAGCGGCCGCGTCACACGGAGCGGAGACTTCCGGCTCGCCGCCTGGCTACCGTGGCCGGCATGAACGCTCCCGCTCCCGCTTCCGCGCCCGCGCCCGTCCGCCTGCTCCTCGTCGACGACGACCCCCTGGTACGGGCCGGGTTGCGGCTCATGCTCGGCGGTCCCTCCGGCATCGAGATCGTCGGGGAGGCGAGTGACGGCCACGAGGTGGACGCGCTGGTGGACCGGCACTCCCCGGACGTCGTGCTGATGGACATCCGGATGCCCACGATGGACGGGTTGACCGCCACCGAGCGGCTGCGGCGCCGTGAACGGGCCCCGGAGGTCGTCATCCTGACGACCTTCAACGCGGACGAGCACGTGCTGCGCGCACTGCGCGCCGGGGCCGCGGGCTTCGTCCTGAAGGACACCCCGCCCGCCGAGATCGTGGCGGCCGTGCGGCGAGTGGCGACGGGCGATCCGGTGCTGTCCCCCGCGGTGACCCAGCAGCTGATCGACCATGTGGCCGGTTCCGGGCGGGATCTCCGTCAGGTCCGGGCGCGGGAGCTGCTGGACCGGCTCAACGACCGGGAGCGGGAGGTCGCCGTCGCCGTGGGCCAGGGCAAGTCCAACGCCGAGATCGGCGCCGGGCTCTACATGAGCGTCGCCACGGTCAAGACCCATGTCTCACGCATCCTGGCCAAGCTCGACCTCAACAACCGGGTGCAGATCGCGCTCTTGGCGCACGACGCCGGACTCCTGGACGGCCCCGACTGACGGCACCGGGCTGACGGCACCGGGCTGACGGCACCGGGCTGACGGCACCGCATGACGGCGCTGGATGACGGACCGGCTGACGGACCGACTGACGGCACCGGCTGATGGCACCGGCTGACGGCATCAGCTGACCGCACCGACTGCTGCCCGCGCCCGCTGACGGCGTCGACCGGCCGCGCCGACCGGTGGACCGACGGACCGACGGACCGGCAGGGGCGGCGGTCGGAACAGGGAGTGACGGTGCCGGGCGGCCGAGGTCGCGGGGTTCGCCGCGGGCGGCCGGAAAATCGCGCCGGAGGCGGTTGGGCCGAGCCGGGAGAATTACTGCTGGACACCGGCTGACCAGCGCGTCTATGGTCCGTACGCGCCCGTGATGATCTTCCGGGCAGGAGTGCACCACCCTTCCGGAGGCACCCTCATGACCGAGCTGGTCATTCGCTCGCTCACCGACAGCGACGCGCACCTGTTCCACGCGCTGTCCGACCCCGGCCTGGTCGGTCGGGCCCGCTTCGGGCACGAGTACCGCACGGTCGCCGAGGGCGGCGAGTACCGACCCGAGTGGACCTGGGTCGCGCTGCGCGACGGCGTGGTGGTGGCGCGCGCGGCCTGGTGGGCGGGGCCCGAGGACGAGGCCCCGGTGGCGCTGGACTGGTTCGACTTCGCGGAGGGCGAGGAGGAGGCCGCCGCCCGGCTGCTGCGCACCGCACCGCTGTGCGCGGAGTACAGCCTGCTGGCGCCGCCCGGTTGGCGCGACGAGCCCGAGCTGGTGGCCGCGGTCCTGGCCCGGGTCGAGGCGGCCACCGCCGGCGGCCTCATTCCGCTGGTCGAGCGGTTCCGCTACGAATGGACGCCGGAGTGCGGGCTGCCCGCGCGGCCGGGACGGCTGGAGTTCCGCCCGGAGCCGGACGACGCGGTCGTCGCCGAGGTGCTGCACCGAGTCCTGGAGGGCACGCTCGACGCACACGACCAGCGGATCGTCGCCGAGTCGGGGGTGGCGGCGGCGGTGGCCGAGACCCTGGAGTTCCTCCACTGGTTCCCCTCCCCGCGCGACTGGTGGCGGTTGGCCTACACGCCGGGCCCGGACGGGGAGCTCGTCGGCATCCACGTCCCGGCGCGCAACCCGGCGGGCCCGTGCGTGGGTTACGTCGGTGTGGTGCCCGAGCACCGGGGCTGGGGCTACGGCCATGAGCTGCTCGTCGCCTGCACCCATGACCTGGTGGAGCGGGGCGCCACCCGGATCGCGGCCGCGACGGACCAGGACAACGTCCCGATGGCCGCGGCCTTCGCCAAGGCCGGCTACCCCGTCACCCAGGAGCGCATCGACCTCGTCTGACGCCCCGCCACGCGCCGCTTCCACCCCTTACGACACCCGGCGCACACCGGCACCGCGCTCCCCTGACGCCCCGCCACACGCCGGCGTCCCACGCCCTGGTGCGTCCGCGCCCCGCGTCCCGCAGCATGGTGAGAACGTATGCCACCGGTGACGGCACGCCCGTGGAGCCCGCGCCGTCAGTGAGGAGCCGCCAGTGCTGTTCGAGGTGTGGGCGCCGCGCGCCGGTGACCGGGTCGACCTTCATCTGGACGGCCGCACGCACGCCATGGAGCGCGACCCCGGCCGGGCCGGCTGGTGGCGAGCCGAGGCCCCGGCCGGGCCCGGCGCGCGGTACGGCTTCGCGCTGGACGAGGGCCCGCCGCTGCCCGACCCCCGCTCACGCCGCCAGCCCGACGGCCCCGACGGGCTGAGCGCGGTCGTGGCACCCTTCCCGGGCGGACCGGGCGTGGCTCACGCCCCGGCCGGGCACGCCTCCGACGCCCGTTCCGCCGACCCGACCTCCCCGGGGGTGCCCGCCACCGAGGGGAACCCCGGTGGCGGGCACTCCCCCACCGGCCACTCCCCCACCGGCCACTCCCCCACCGGCCACTCCCCCACCGGCCACTCCCCCACCGGCCACTCCCCCACCGGGCACTCCCCCGGCGCCCGTCCCGCCGGGCCGGGCCCGGCGTGGTGTGGGCGCCCGCTGCCCGGCGCGGTCCTGTACGAGCTGCACATCGGCACGTTCACCCGCGAGGGCACCTTCGACGCCGCCGTGGAACGCCTTCCGCACCTGGCGGAGTTGGGCGTGACCCACCTTCAGCTGATGCCGGTGTGCCCCTTCCCGGGGCGCCACGGCTGGGGATACGACGGGGTGTCGCCCTGGGCCGTCCACGAGCCGTACGGGGGACCGGAGGGGCTACGACGCCTGGTCGACGCCGCGCACGAGCGGCACGGGCTGGGCGTGGTCCTCGACGTGGTCCACAACCACCTGGGCCCCTCCGGCAACCACCTGCCGGCCTTCGGCCCGTACTTCACCGACACCCACCACACGCCCTGGGGCGCGGCGGTCAACCTCGACGCGCCCGGCTCCGACGAGGTCCGGGCGTACTTCATCGGCAGCGCGCTGGCCTGGCTGCGGGACTACGCCGTCGACGGGCTGCGGCTGGACGCGGTGCACGCGCTGCGCGACACCAGCGCCCGGCACTTCCTGGCCGAGCTGTCGTCCGCCGTGGACCGGCTGGCCGCCGAGACCGGGCGGCCGCTGTTCCTGATCGCGGAGTCCGATCTGAACGACCCCCGCATCACCACTCCGCGCGAGGCGGGCGGCCTCGGGCTGCACGCGCAGTGGAACGACGACTTCCACCACGCCCTGCACACCGCGCTCACCGGTGAGTCGCACGGCTACTACGCGGACTTCGCCGCCGACCCCGCCCATGCCCTGACCAAGACGCTGACCGGCGGCTTCTTCCACGACGGGAGCTACTCGTCCTTCCGGGCCCGCCGCCACGGCCGCCCGCTGGACCCACGCACCACCCCGGCCGGCCGGCTGCTGGGCTACGCCCAGACGCACGACCAGGTCGGCAACCGGGCGGCCGGCGACCGGCTCGCCGCGACGCTCTCCCCCGGCCTGCTGGCCTGCGCCGCCGCGCTGGTGCTGTGCGCGCCCTTCACCCCGATGCTGTTCATGGGCGAGGAGTGGGGTGCCCGCACCCCGTGGCAGTACTTCACCGACCACACCGACCCGGAGCTGGCCGCGGCCGTGCGCTCCGGCCGGCGCCGGGAGTTCGCCGCCCACGGCTGGGCCGAGGAGCAGGTGCCCGACCCCCAGGACCCGGCCAGCCGGGAACGCTCCTGCCTGGACTGGGCCGAGCCGGAGCGGGAACCCCACGCGGCGCTGCTGGCCTGGCACCGGCGGCTGATCGCGCTGCGCCACGCCGAGCCCGCGCTCCGCGATCCGCGGTGGCACTACGGCGCGCTGGCCGCCGACGCCGACCGCACCCTCCACTTCCGGCGCGGCCCGCTCCATGTCGCCGCCAACCTGGGCGACCGGCCGGCCGAGCTCACGCTGGGCGACGAGGCCGCGGACGCGCGGGTGCTGGCCGCCTGGCGGCCGGTGGACCCGCCGGCGGCGGACGGCGTACTCCGCCTGCCGCCGGAGACGGCGGCCGTGCTGCGGCTGACCGGCTGAGCCGGGACGACGGCGCGGCGGGCCGGGCGGACCGCCGCCCCTGTGCCCTGGCGCCTCGTCCCGGCTTCGAATCCGGTCCGGGACCGGGCGCGGGACCGGGCTCAGTCCCCGTCGGGCGTCAGCCGCAGCGAGATGGAGTTGATGCAGTACCGCTGGTCGGTCGGGGTCGGATAGCCCTCGCCCGCGAAGACGTGCCCGAGGTGGGAGCCGCACCGGGCGCAGCGCACCTCGGTGCGGACCATGCCGTACGAGCGGTCCTCGATCAGCTCCACCGCGTCCGTGTCCTTCGGGTCGTAGAAGGACGGCCATCCGCAGTGGCTCTCGAACTTGGTGTCGGAGCGGAACAACTCGGCCCCACAGGCGCGGCAGGAGTACACGCCGGACGTCTTGGTGTCGGTGTACTCACCCGTGAAGGCCCGCTCGGTGCCGGCCTCGCGGAGCACCTGGTACTCCTGCGGGGTCAGCTCCGCGCGCCACTGCTCCTCCGGCTTGTCGACCTCGTACGGCATGTCGGATCCCTCCGTGGTGGTCCTCAGCTCTCCAGGCGGGCGAGGATCTCCGGACCGAGGTCGGTCACGTCGCCCGCGCCCATGGTGAGAACGAGATCACCGGGCCGCGCCATTCCTGCGATGGTGTCCGCGACCGCGCCCTTGTCGTGCAGCGGGGTCACGTCGGCCCCGCGCGCGGCGGCGGCGTCGATGATGAGCGCGCTGGTCACGCCCGGGATCGGGTCCTCACGGGCCGGGTAGATGTCGAGCACCACGGAGGCGTCGGCGAGGGTGAGCGCCTCGCCCATCTCGACGCCCAGCTCCTGGGTGCGGCTGAACAGGTGCGGCTGGAAGACCACCAGCACCCGGCCCTCGCCCGCGCCGCCGCGGATGGCCTCCAGGTCGGCGGAGATCTCGGTAGGGTGGTGCGCGTACGAGTCGATGACCTGGACCCCGCCGGCGGCGCCCTTGAGCTGGAGCCGGCGCTTGACGCCGGTGTACGAGCGCAGCGCCTGGGCGAGGTCGGACGCCGGGACGCCGAGGGCGACGCCGGCGGCGAGCGCGGCGACCGCGTTGAGCGCGTAGTGGCGGCCGGGCACGCTCACCGTGAAGGTGAGCTCCTCGCCGTCGAGGACGACGGTGACCTCGCTGGTCAGGCCGTGCGGGGCGATCCGGAGCACGCGCACGTCCGCGTCGGCGGCCTCGCCGTAGGTCGCCACCCGCAGCCCGTCCCGGCCGGCGATCCGCTTGGTCAGCTCGCGTGCGCCGTCGTGGTCGGCGGAGACGACGAGGGTGCCGCCGGTGCGGACGCGGCCCACGAAGGTCTCGAAGGACTCGTAGATCTCGTCCATCGAGGCGTAGTTGGCGTGGTGGTCCAGCTCCACGTTGAGGATGATCGCGACCTCGGGCGCGTACTTGTGGAAGCTGCGGTCGCTCTCGTCCGCCTCCGCCACGAAGATCTCGCCGCCGCCGTGGTGGGCGTTGGAGCCGGGCACGTCCAGGTCGCCGCCGATGGCGTACGACGGGTCCAGCCCGAGGGTGCTCAGCGAGACGGCGAGCATCGAGGTCGTGGTGGTCTTGCCGTGGGTGCCCGCGACGGCGATCGGCCGCGAGCCGTCCATCAGTGCGGCCAGCGCGTCGGAGCGGTGCACGACCGGGATGCCCCGCTCGGCCGCCGCCGCCAGCTCCGGGTTGTCCGCGCGGATGGCGCTGGAGACGACCACGCAGCTGGCGTCCGCCGCCAGGTGCTCGCCGGCGTGGCCCAGGTGCACGGTGGCGCCGAGCCCGCGCAGCGCCTCCGCGGTCGCGGAGTCCTTCGCGTCACTCCCCGCCACCTGCGCGCCCCGCATCGCCAGAATCTTGGCGATACCCGACATTCCGGCGCCGCCGATGCCGATGAAGTGCGGTCGGTCCATGGCGGACGGAATGGCTGCCATATGCGGGCTCTCCTCGCTGCTGTGCGCTGATCGTCGTTCCTCGCCGACGATTCTCGCATCACCGTGCGACCACCCGACCGCCCGGCGGCGACGCCCCGGCCTCGACCCCGGCCGGGCCCGCCCCGAAAAGCCCCGCGAACCGCGGACCGCGGGGCTCAGGCGCGGCCGGCCCGCCCGCGACGGCCGGCGGACGGGGGGCGGCGCGGGTGCGACGGACCGCCGACGTCGCCCCCGGCCGTGCGCGCACCCGGCGCGGCACGACCGCCGACCCGCCCGCCACGCGAACGCGCCGCACCTCCGGACGGGAAACCGACCGCTCACCGCATGGCCCGCCCGCCGCGCGAGGGCGCCGCACCTCCGGAGGCGAACCCACCGTGCGCCACGCGCCCCGCTCGCCGCGCGGGCGGCGCCGCACCCCGTCGTCGAGGGCGGGTGCCCGCGAGACCTACCCCCCGGTCGCCGCCTGGTCCTCGTCGACCGCGTGGGCGAAGAGCTTGAGCACGGGGACGCCGACCTTGTGGCGGGCGCGGGAGGCCCAGTCGCGATGGAAGAACTCCTCGACGAAGTGCGGGGCGGTCAGGACGATCACTTCGTCGGCCCCGGTCTCCTCGACCACGGAGCGCAGCAGGTCGAGCGGGTGGCGCTCGACGATCTGACCGACGGCCTCGCTGCCGGCCGCGCGGAGCGCGTCCAGGGAGTGGGTCAGGGCGCGCTGGGCCGGCGGCACGGCCTCCTCGCCCTCCGGCTCGTCACCCTCCCGCACGGCGCGGTCCAGGTAGCCGAGCGCGACGTCGTCGATCGCGCGGAGCAGCCGATCCTGGTCGCCACGGGGCTGCATGAGCACGACGAAGGAGACCGGGTCGTCGCCGTGCAGGGTGGTGACGAACTCCACGTCCGCCGGCGTCAGAGGCTTCTCGATCATCAATACGCTCGTGAACACGTCGGGCGCCGCCCTTCTTCGTCACGGGCCTGAGGCCCCACTTCTCGGGCCCGTGGGCCCGACGTCCACTCGGGGCCGGTGGCCCCCAGGTTCCCGCGGAGCCTGTCCATCCGGCCCCGACGGTTCCAGAGGCCGATTCGGGCCCCGACGGTTCCACGGTGCCTCGGGGACTCCACAGAAACCATCCTGCGCGCCCGCGCGGCCCGCGCGGGCGCTTGGGCTCGCTCATCTGAAGTCTGCCCAGCAGGAGCCAAGCGGAACGGAATATTCCGCAGGCCGTCACGTCCGACGGTAGCGGGTGAAGAGAAAGCCGGCCTCCTCCATGACAGAGGCAAGAACAAACCGTTCCGGCGCCGTGACAGGCGGCCCGCTTGCGATCCTGGACGCGTCCCCGGCGGCAACCAGCGGCGCCAGTGAGAGGCACAGCTCGTCCAGCACCCCGGCCGCCGTGAACTGCCCCAGCAGCGTCGGGCCGCCCTCCGTCAGCAGCCGGGTGAATCCGCGCTCCGCCAGGGCCGTCACCACCCGGACCGGGTCGACCCGGGCGCCCTCCCCGGCCACGATCACCTCGGCCCCGGCCGCGCGGGCCGCGGCCACCCGCTCCGTCGGCGCGGACGCGCCGGTCAGCACGAGCGTCGGCACCAGCGGCTCGGTGAACAGCGGGGCCGTGAAGTCCAGCGTGAGACCGGCGCTGACCACGGCGATGGCGGGGGCGGGCGGCTGGCCGAGCGCCGCCCGCCGGGCCTGGAACGCCTCGCGGGCGCGGGCCGGGCGGTAGCCCTCCTGCCGTACCGTTTCGGCGCCCACCACCACCGCGTCGGCGAGCGCGCGCAGCACGCCGAAGATCCGCATGTCGGCGGCGCAGGACAGCGGCTGCGAACGGCCCTCGTGGTAGGCGGCGCCGTCCAGCGAGGTGACCATGTTGGCGCGCAGCCAGGCACCCGTGCGCCCGGCGTCGACCGCGCCCCCGCCCGCGTACTCCGAGGGCTCCGGGTAGGCGTAGACGTCCGCCAGCTCGTCGAGCCCCCATTCGCGGTCGTCGAGGGCGGCGGGCAGATCAGGGAAGACGGGGAACAGGCGTCGCATACGCGGCAGTGTGACATGGCTCGCTCACGGTCGGAGGCATACCGGTGAGCGTCTACGCTGGGTAGCTGTGTCCTCCACGAACGCCGTCGCTCCGGGCGTCCCCGCAGCGCGCACCACCGCTTCGGACGTCGCCTCCTCGGACGGCCCGGTCGCCCTCACCGCCCGCTCACCGCAGGTGCCGGCCGACCGCCTGGTGGCGGAGATGGTGCCGCCGCCCCGCTTCGGCACGGCGCGCTTCGACACCTACCTCCCCGACCCGAACCAGCCCAGCCAGACCGCCGCGGTCAAGACGCTGGGGGACTTCGCCGCCCAGCTCGGCGGCGGGGTGAGCGCCGCCGGCGGCAGCGGGCGGAAGCGCTGGTTCCGGCGGGAGTCGCGCCCCGCGACCCCCAGCGGCCCGCGCGGCGTCTACCTCGACGGCGGATACGGCGTCGGCAAGACCCACCTGCTGGCCTCGCTGTGGCACGCCACCCCCGCCGCCCCCGAGCTCAAGGCGTTCGGCACCTTCGTGGAGCTGACCAACCTGGTCGGCGCCCTCGGCTTCCAGCAGACCGTGCGCACGCTCGGTGAGCACCGGCTGCTCTGCATCGACGAGTTCGAGCTCGACGACCCGGGCGACACCGTCCTGGTCTCCAGCCTGCTGAGCAAGCTGGTCGAGTCCGGCGTGGCGCTCGCCGCGACCTCCAACACCCTCCCCGGCAAGCTCGGTGAGGGGCGCTTCGCCGCCGTCGACTTCCTGCGCGAGATCCAGGGTCTCTCCGCCCACTTCCGCGCCCTGCGCATCGACGGCGAGGACTACCGGCACCGCGGGCTGCCCGAGGCCCCGGCGCCGCACTCCGACGACCTCGTCACCCGCGTCGCGTACCGCACGCCGGGCGCCTCGCTGGACGACTTCCCCTCGCTGCTCGACCACCTGTCCAAGGTCCACCCGAGCCGCTACGGGGCGATGTGCGACGGCATCGAGGCGGTCTGCCTGACCGGCGTCGTCCCGGTGCCCGACCAGTCCACCGCGCTGCGCCTGGTGGTGCTGGCGGACCGGCTCTACGACCGCGAGGTCCCGGTGCTGGCCTCCGGGGCGCCCTTCGACGCGCTCTTCAGCGAGGAGATGCTGCGCGGCGGCTACCGCAAGAAGTACTTCCGGGCGATATCCCGCCTGACGGCCCTGGCCCGGGACGCGAAGCCGCTCGTCGAACCGTAGTCGCGGTGATCATCCGCGTGGTACCAACGTGTGGTCATGTACCTGTCCGCCAGCAGGGAGTCATCGCATGTCGACCACACGACGCCAGGTTTTGGCCCGTACCGGCGCACTGAGCGCCTCCATAGCCTTCGCCGGCAGCGTCTCCGAGCTGTTCACCGGCACCGCCGCCGCCGCGGGCGGCGCGTCCACGGAGCAGGCGCGGGACGGCCACGCCGGGTACGGCCCGCTCGTCCCCGACCCGCACGGCCTGCTCGACCTCCCCGAGGGCTTCCGCTACCGGGTGCTGTCCCGGGAGGGCGACCCACTGCGCTCCGGCGAGGGCCCCGTGCCCGGTAACCACGACGGCATGGCCGCCTTCCCCGGCCGCCACGGCCGCACCCACCTCGTCCGCAACCACGAGAACCGGGCCACCGCGAAGCTCCGCGTCCCCGCCGTGGAGGGCCTGACCTACGACCCGACCGGCATGGGCGGCTGTACGGCGCTGGAGCTCGACCCCCGCAACCGGGTCCTGGGCGAGCGGGTCGCCATCGCGGGTACGGCGGTCAACTGCGCGGGCGGCCGCACCCCCTGGCACACCTGGCTGACCTGCGAGGAGACCGAGGACAAGGCCGGCACCAACGGCTACACCAAGGACCACGGCTTCATCTTCGAGGTGGATCCGTACGACCCGCGGCGCACCGGCGCCCACCCGCTCACCGCCATGGGCCGCTTCCAGCACGAGGCGATCGCGGTGGACCCGCACAGCGGCGTCGTCTACGAGACCGAGGACGCCTTCCTCAAGCCCTTCGGCCTCTTCTACCGCTTCCTGCCGGACAAGCCACTCGGCGGCCGCGGCTCGCTGCGCGCGGGCGGCCGGCTGGAGGCGATGCGGGTGCCCGGGGTGGCCGACCTGTCCGTCGTCCAGGAGCCCGGCACCCACTTCGACCGCGTCGAGTGGGTGCCGGTCCCGGACCCGCTCGCCCAGGAGACCCCGATCCGGCTCCAGGACTTCGGCCGCGGCGGCATCACCCACGCGCAGAAGCTGGAGGGCTGCTACTGGGGCGGCTCGTGTGTCTACTTCGTCTCCAGCTTCGCCAAGAGCGCGGACGGCTCGGCCGCCGACCACTTCGGGCAGGTGTGGCGGTACGACCCCCGGCGGCGTCGGCTCACCCTGGTCGTCGTCTTCGGCCCGAGCACCGACATCCAGCTGCCCGGCGAGTCCCCGGACAACATCACCCTGGCGCCCGACGGCGGCCTGATGGTCAGCGAGGACGGCAACGGCGCCCAGCACGTCTACGGGCTGACCCGGCGCGGCGAGGTCTACCCGATGGCCCGGGGCGCGCAGAACATCGGAACCCCCGAGGAGCCGGAGTGGGGCGAGTTCGCGGGCGTCACCTTCTCCCCGGACCGCCGCACGATGTACGTCAACTGCTACGCCCCCGGCACGACCTTCGCGGTCACCGGGCCCTGGCACCACTGCTGACCGGGGGCGGCCGCCGGCGGGACACCCCGCCGGCGGCCGGGGCGGTACCGGCGGTCACAGCCGCGGCGTCCACCGCGCACGGAGCGCGCAGGACAGCCCGACTACCGCGGCCGTGAGGACGGCGGCGCCGACCAGCGGCCACAGCGGCGCCGTCACGGTGCCGCTGTGGGAGCCGCTCACCAGGGCGGACACGGCGGCGTTGGCGGGCGAGCCCCCGACCACCAGGGCCAGCAGCGCACCGCACGCGGTGGCGGGGACGGCCCAGGCCGGGCTGTGCAGCAACGGCGGGCCGCACAGCGCCCCGAGCGCCGTGCCGAGCAGCGCGCAGGCGACGGCGGCCAGCAGTCCGGCGGCGGTCGCCTCCCCGAGGGGCACGTCGACCCGGAGGTCGGAGCTGCGCGGGTCGCTGAAGGCCGCCACCAGCAGCGTTCCGACGGCCCCCAGCCCGAGGGCGCTGCCCAGCGCGGTGATCAGGCAGGCGAGCTGCACCCTCACGGGGCCGGCCGCGGCGGTCGCGCAGTCCCGCGCGGCGAGTGGCTCGTTGCCGAGACACACCCGCACCAGCCAGGCGGAGACCGGGAGCAGCGCCGCCGCCGCGCCACCCAGCGAGTCGAGGATCGGTTCGCCGGTCCGCACCCCGACGACCAGAAGAACGCAGTACAGCAGCAGCGGCGCCAGCCAGCGGTACGAGCGGGCCAGAAGCGCCGCCTGATAGTGGACGAGTACGGGCAGTGAGGCGGTCACGGCGTCCTCGAGCTCGGCAGCGGATGGTCGTCGGCGGCGCCGATCGGGGGCACGGCCCCGGGCGGCAGGGGGGTGACCGCCCGGATGTGCCAGGGCGGCCGGCCCGAGAGCAGGGCCCGCAGCAGCGCGTCGGAGTGCGCGGCGCCGACGGTCAGCCGGACCGGGCGTCCGGCGGCGCCGGCGGCGCCGGACGGGCCGGCCGCGGAGACCTCGGGCGCGCCGGGCAGGCGGTCGGGCAGCGTGGCCCCCGGCGGGCCCTCGACGTCGATCGCCACGCGAGGCCCGAGCTCTCCTCGCCCGGCCCGCGGCACATCGCGCCGCGCCCCCGTATCGCGACCGGGCGCGGTGCCGCCGGTGCCGGATCGGTCCGGCGCGAGGGCGGCGTCCGGCGCGAGGGCGGCGTCCGCCGTCGGATCCGACGCCGGCAGCAGTCCCCCGTCGGCCACCCGGTAGGCGACGTCCGCGGCGCCGGCCAGGCGGAGCGGGTCGTGGTCGACGAAGACGACCAGCCCGCCCGCCGCGACCCGGGCCTGGACCGCGCGGTCGAGGACGCCGCGCGCCGACTGGTCGAGGCCGGTCCACGCCTCGTCGAGGACGAGCAGGCCGGGCTCGGCGAGCAGGGCCTGGGCGACGGCCACCTTCTGGCTGGTGCCCTTGGACAGCGCGGCCAGCGGCGTGTCGGCGTGACCGAGCGCGCCGAAGCGCTCCAGCCAGTCGGCGGCGGCGCGCCGCGCGGCCGTCCGCTCCAGGCCGTGGATCCGGCCGAGGTGGGTGAGGTAGCCGAGGGCGGTCAGGGGCAGGGCCGCGGGGAAGCGCTCGGGCACGTAGGCGGCACGGGGCCGGCCGGTGATCCGGCCCGCGTTGGGGGCGTCGATCCCGGCCAGCAGTCGCAGCAGGGTGGACTTGCCGCCGCCGTTGACCCCCTCGATGCGCACGAGGCCGCTCGACGGCAGTTCGAGGTCGACACCGCGCAGCACCCAAGGCCCCCCGAGCCCGTACCGGCGCCCGACTCCGTGCAGTCTCATGGGGGTTGAGCCTACGATCGGCACCGGTAAAGGCCACGTCAGACCGGCCGTGATCTTCGTTCCGCGGTGCTGGCACACTGGGACGGTGACCAGCCCTGACCCGCGTCCCAGCACCGCCGTCCCCCACCAGGGAGACCCGCACCCCGACCGCCCGGCCCGTCGCCCGGAGGCGGAGCGGGACGCCGCGCCGCAGTTCGTGCTGCCGCTGCTGGTCCGCATCGAGAAGGCCGCTCCCCCGGCCCGTACCGACGCCCTGGAGACGGCCGCCCGCGCGGTGCTCATGCTGCTCTCGGACGAGCGGGCGACGGCCGCAGACGGCGCCTGGGCGGAGGCCGTGCGCGACTGGCAGGACGCGCGGATCCGCAAGGTGGTGCGGCGGGCGCGCGGGGCCGAGTGGCGGCGCGCGTCGGCGTTGCCGGGGATCACGGTCACCGGGCACGCGGCCGAGGTGCGGGTCTTCCCGCCGGTGCCGCTCGACGGCTGGCCCAAGGAGCTGGTGAAGCTCCAGGTCTCGGGCACCGACCTCGACGACCCCGAGCCCCCGACCGCGCCGGACGACGGCGCGCCCGTGCTGTGGCTCAGCCCCGATCTGGACATGTCCGCGGGCAAGGCGATGGCCCAGGCCGGACACGGCGCGCAGCTCGCCTGGTGGGAGCTGGCCGACGCGGAGCGGGCGGCCTGGCGCGCCGCGGGCTTCGCGCTGTCCGTACGCACCGCCGAGCCGGCACGCTGGGCCCGGCTCGCCGCCTCCGGGCTGCCGGTCGTCCGCGACGCCGGCTTCACCGAGATCGCCCCCGGCTCCTGCACCGTGGTAGCCGACCACCCGGCCCTCCGCGCCCGACTGCCCCGCACCTGAGCCGGGTCCACCCCCGCCCCGCGGAGGAGGGCCCGGTCTGGGCCTCCTCGGGAGGCGGCCCGGTCTGGCCCCCACGGGAGGCGGCTTCTGGCTGAGCCCCGCGGAGGAAGGCCCCGTCTGGCTCACCCGCGGAGGATCGGCCGCCGGTCAGGCCCCCACGGAGGACGGCTCTTGCCTGGCGGCTCCGGTCTGAGCCCGTACGGAGGACGGGCCCGGTCAGGCCCCCACGGAGGACGGATCCAGTCTGAGCACGTGGGCCCGGCCTGAGCTCCCGAGGGGGCAGGCGGCCCGAGGTGTCCCCAACCGCCCGCGGTGTCCGCCCGCGGGCGGCCGGGAGGGGCTCCGGGCGCCCGGGGCGTCAGAACCTCAGCGCCGCCACGATGTGTTCGTGGGCGGCCAGCGTGTCGTCGGGCACGAACGCCACCTCGCTGCCCGTGTCCAGCGCGGCCTCGACGATCTCGTCGACGATGTCCTCACGCACGGACTGCACGCCGCCGCCGGTCGTCTCGCCTTCCGCGACCGGGAGCAGGTGCTCTTCCGCGACCCGTACCGTCTGCGCGTAGTTCTCCTCGACCACCAGCAGGTCGATGCGGCCCTCCTTCACCGTCTGCCACACCTCGTTCAGCCCCGCGGCGAACGCCTTGCGGCCCTGGGCCTGCTCGAGCCGGCCGATGGCCCGTTCGGTGTCGCGCTTGGCATGCTCGGCCAGGGCCGGGGCCACGGCCTCGGCCAGCACCGGGGCCGGGCCGTTGGTCAGACCGCCCTTGACGATCTTCGCCACGGCGGCCTTGGCGGCGCCGCCGGTCTCCTCCAGCAGGCTGAGCGCGGGCGCCACACCCATCAGGTAGAGCGGGCGCGGGTCGGTCGCCAGCAGCGTCTCGACGGCGGAGTTGACCTGCCGCATGTAGTGACGGGTGCGCTCGTCGTCGTAGGCGCTCGGCGCGTCGCCGATGCGCTCCTCGCGCTCGGGATCGACGTTGTCCCGCGGCTCCGGCTCGGCCGGGAAGTCGGCGGTGCGCTCCTCGCGCAGGGTGTTCTCGCTGCCGCTCCAGAGCGTCGTCCGGTCCACGGCGACGGCCAGCACCCAGTACGGCCGCACGCGCTCCCGCGCCGAGACCAGGTTCCGGGTCAGATAGGTGTCGCTGAAGACGACGCGCTCGGGGACGGACCAGGGCAGGGACCAGACCTGGTGCTCGCCGGCGGCCGCGAAGATCACCAGCCCGTCGAGGCAGTGGCGCAGGTCGACCTCGGCCACGGCCTTGTCCAGCCGGCCGCTGATGTCGAAGCGCGCGTCGCGCGGCACCTCCGGATCGTCCTCCAGGCGGTGCTTGGCCTCGGCGACGAGCCGGCGCAGCCGGGTGGAGTCCTGCGCGTTGTCGGTCTCTCGCCGATGGGTGGGAAGGGTGACGGTGACCGCCGGGTAGGGCCGTCGCGTACGGAGGGCGGCCAGCGTGCTGGATGTCAGATCGGTGGTGCGCATCATGACCTTTCGACGGGGCCTGCCTGCACCAGCAGGATCACCCACACCCGGCGGGCCCGCATCACGGAGCGGGCACCCCACGGCTTCGGCCACGGCTCGCGACCGAGGGCCGAGTGAGACGTCCTACGGTGGCGGCGGCTCGGGCCGTCCGACCGGGGCGCGGGGCATGCTCCCACCATCGCCCCAGGTCAGACGGGGAATGCTCATTCATCGCGGACCTGCCCGAAGCCCTGTGATGCTTCTGTGATACTAAGGCACCGAATTTTCATACTTGCTGCAACAGGGGTGGGACACCTTGAAAGGTATGCGGGCAAAGCGCACTTATGGCATAGCCGCGCTCATCGCCGTGGCTGTCGTCGTGGCGCTGGTCATCACCCTGACGTCCGGCGGCGGCTCCGGCGCCGACTCCTCGGACGTGGCCGGGCCGGCGAAGGACGACCCGGCCCCTCGGACGAGCCAGCAGGCTCGCCAGGGGGAGCCGAAGAAGAGCAAGGAGGAGGCGAAGTACGGCGACTGGGACGGCAAGACCAAGGTCATCGGGGACGGTTCCACCTCGTACACCGGGCCGCAGCCGCACCAGCGCAAGTGGAAGCGGCTGAAGCCGGGCGAGAAGCCGCCGCAGTTCGTGGTCTTCTCCTGGGACGGCGCCCTGGAGGGCGACGACCACCTGTTCTCCCACTTCCGGCAGGTGGCCAAGGAGAGCAACGCGCAGATGACGTTCTTCCTCACCGGCATGTACCTGCTGCCCAAGGCGCAGAAGCACCGCTATCTGCCGCCGCAGCACAGCCCCGGCTCCGCCGCCATCTCCTTCGCCACCGACGGGCACATCCGGGACACCATCCAGCAGCTGGGCGGCGCCTGGAAGGACGGGCACGAGATCGGTTCCCACTTCAACGGCCACTTCTGCGGCGCCAAGGGCGGCAACGACTGGAGCCCGGCCGAGTGGAAGAGCGAGACCGACCAGCAGTACGGGTTCGTCAAGAACTGGAAGACCAACACCGGCTACACCGACCTGCCCCCGCTGCCGTTCGACTACGACGTGGAGCTGGTGGGCGGTCGCGCGCCGTGCCTGGAGGGCCAGAAGAACCTCATCCGGGCGGTCAAGTCCATGGGCTGGCGCTATGACGCGAGCTCGCCGGGCGACTTCCAGATCTGGCCGTCGAAGATCGACGGGGTGTGGAACTTCCCGCTGCAGCTGGTGCCCTACCCGCAGAGCGAGAAGCAGGTCCTGTCCATGGACTTCAACTTCCTCTACAACCAGTCCGGCGACACCACCGAGGGCGACCCGGCGAAGTACCCGGAGTGGGAGAAGCTCACCCGGGACGCCTATCTCAACGGCTTCGACCGCGTCTACCACGGCAGCCGCGCGCCGCTGTTCATCGGCAACCACTTCGAGCAGTGGAACGGCGGCATCTACATGCAGGCCATCGAGGACGTGATGCGGACCGTGTGCACGCGCGAGGGCGTGCACTGCGTGTCGTTCAAGCAGCTCGCGGACTGGCTCGACGCCCAGGACCCGAAGGTGCTGGAGAAGCTGCGGATGCTGGACCCGGCGCAGGCGCCGGACTGGGCGACCTTCGTGAAGAAGTGACACCCGGGTCCCTCCGGGGGGGGGCGGGGCGGATGCCTCGCCCCCCGGAGGGACCCGGCTCCCGCTCAGCGGGAGCCGGGCGGCTCAGGAGGAGCCGCGTACCGACCCGATGTAGTCGGTCCAGATGTCGATGGGATAGTCCCCTCCGACCGCCCCAGGGACCGTGCCGCCGGCCTCGCCGAGGCCGCTCGCCCCGGTCATCCCCTTCAGTGGCAGCAGTTCCTGCGTCTTGGGGTGCAGTCGCGACAGCGACACCGCCGTCGACATGTCCCTCGTGTAACCGACGTACCACGCCGACTTGCCGTCCTGCGCGGTGCCGGTCTTGCCACCCGCCCCCGGAGCCACCGTGGCGGCCTGCCGCGCGCTCCCCTGGGCCACCGCGCCCTTCAGGGCCTCGTCGACCTGCTCGGCCACCTGGGGGCTGAAGGCGCGGTCGGGGCGCTCCTTCTCCAGCTCGACCGCGTCGCCGTTGAGCTTGAGGGAGGTGACGGAGTACGGCTGGGCGTGCATGCCGTCGGCCACGAAGGTGCCGTACGCGCTGGCCATCCGGATGGCGCTGGGGGTGGCCGTGCCGAGCGAGAACCCGGGCACACGCGGCACACCGAAGCTGGTCGGCAGCAGCCCGGCGTCCACCGAGGCGCGGCGCACCCGGTCGAGGCCGACGTCCATGCCGAGCTGGATCATCGGGGTGTTGATGGAGTCCTCGACGGCCTTGCGGAGGCTGACCTGGCCCCAGGACTTCCCGCCGTCGTTCTCGCCGCGGACGATCTTTCCGCTGCGGTCCCAGTACGGGCCCTCCGGCGTGGTCACCGCGACCTTGTCGTCGCCGTTGTAGACGCTCTCCGGGGAGACCGGGGTCCGTGCGCCGCCGCGCTCGCGCAGCACGCCGTCGCGCAGGGCGGCGGCGTACACGAACGGCGTGAAGGCGGTGCCGGCGGGCACATTGGACGCGTTGGCGTCGTTGAAGCCCTGCTTGAGGTAGTCGGGGCCGCCGTAGAGCGCGGCGATCCGCCCGTCGGGGGCGACGGAGGCGGCGCCGACGCGCACGTACTTGTCGTTGGCGTTCTTCTTCGGGTCGAGCCGGCTCTGCGCCTTCTCCACGGCCTTCGCGAGCGCCTCCACCTTCGGCTTCTCGAAGGTGGTGTGGATCTGGTAGCCGCCCAGGTCGAAGTCGGCGTCCGAGATGTCGGTGTGGGAGCTGACGTAGGCACGGGCGGTGTCCACCAGGTACCCGACCTGCCCGCTCAGCCCCACCTGCTTGGGCGGCTCCTTGGGCTCGGGGAACTTGGTGTACTTGGCCCGCTCCTCCGCGGAGAGCTCCCCGATCTCCACCATGCGGTCGAGCACCCACTCCCAGCGCTCCACGGCCCGGGCGCGGTTCTTGGCGCTGATGGCGGGGTCGAAGGAGCCGGCGCCCTTGAGCAGCGAGGCGAGGAAGGCGCCCTCGCTCACGTTCAGCTCGGAGACGTTCTTGCCGTAGTAGGCGTTGGCGGCCCGCTGGATGCCGTAGGTGCCGCGCCCGAACCAGCTGGTGTTCAGATATCCCTCGAGGATGTCCTCCTTGCTCATCTTGTTGTCCAGCTTGATCGCGATGAACATCTCGGTGAGCTTGCGGGAGAGGGTCTGGCGCTGGTTCAGATAGGCGTTCTTCACATACTGCTGGGTAATGGTCGAGCCGCCCTGGGTGTCCCCGCCGGTGACCATCTTGGACACGGCGCGCATCAGCCCGGACGGAGAGACGCCGCTGTCGGAGTAGAAGTTGGCGTTCTCGGCGGCCAGGACCGCCCACTGCACCTTCTCCGGGATCTTCTCCAGGGCGATGTCCTGCCGGTTCACCGGCCCGGTACGGGCCATTTCGGTGCCATCGGCCCAGTAGTAAACATTGTCCTGTTGCGTGGCGAACTCATTGAGGTTTTCGGGTATCTGGGTCTGCCAGTAGATATATCCGAGAAAACCGGTCAAGCTGCCGACGCAGAAGAGGAAGAGCAGGCCGATCTGGCGCCACGACGGCAGCCAGCGCCGCACGCCGCTCCTGCCCGCCCGCGGGTAGTCCAGCCGCAGCCGCCGGAATGCCCAGCGGCGCACCGCCCATGCCTTGGTGGCCGAGGGCGACGCAGCCGGCTTACGGCGGTGTCTGCTGCGGTGTCTGCCCGCGGAGTTGTTGTTACTGCCTTGCACGTTGCCCCCACGCTCCGCGCACGTCAGCGCGGCACAAAGGTCCGATCGTCTTTTCCCCCAAGACGACACGTACCCTATGCCGCCTTCCGAACATCTATCGCATGAGGCCCCCTAAGTTTGTAACAGTAATGACATACCGCTACCCGTGTCCGTTGAGGCGCGCCGGGAACCGCGCCGACGGCCCGTCCGTTCGACCGGATGAGACCCCGCGCTCTCCCCCCGAACGCGGGGTCTCGTCGACGCACGGGGAGGACGGGGCGCGACGGGCCCCCTGTGCCACCCCGACGCAAGCTCAAATGATGCTCAGAACCACGGCGCTCGGGGATTCGTCCTGTCTCCGGGGGGTCATGACTCCCGCACGTGTACGAAAGGGGGAATCATGGAGCGTCTTGGTACCGGGATCGGCTGGCGTCCGGAGATCGCCGACGACATCGAGCGGCTGCCCGGCATCGACTGGGTCGAGGTCGTGGCGGAGAACATATGCGATGACCACCTTCCGGACGCGCTGCGGCGGCTGCTCGACCGGGGGACCGCCGTCGTGCCACACGGGGTCTCGCTCGGCCTCGGCGGCGCGGAGCGGCCGGAGCCACGGCGGCTGGCGGCGCTCGCCGCGCGGGCGGAGCTGCTCGGCGCCCCGCTGGTCACCGAGCACATCGCGTTCGTACGGGCCGGGGGGCCGCTGACCGCCTCGCCGTCGATCGAGGCCGGACACCTGCTGCCGGTGCCGCGCACCCGCGAGGCGCTGGACGTGCTCTGCGAGAACGTGCGGATCGCCCAGGACGCGCTCCCCGTGCCGCTGGCGCTGGAGAACATCGCCGCGCTCATCTCCTGGCCGGACGAGGAGCTGACGGAGGGGCAGTTCCTGTCCGAGCTGGTGGAGCGGACCGGCGTCCGGCTGCTCATCGACGTGGCCAACCTGCACACCAACCACGTCAACCGCGGCGAGGACCCGGCCCTGGCCCTGGCCGAGCTGCCGCTGTCGGCCATCGCCTACGTCCACGTCGCCGGTGGCGTGGAGCGCGACGGCGTCTGGCACGACAGCCACGCCCACCCGGTGTCCGCCCCGGTGCTCGACGTCCTCGCCCGGCTCTGCGCCCACACCACCCCGCCCGGCGTGCTGCTGGAGCGCGACGACGACTTCCCCCCGTACGAGGAGCTGGCCGCCGAGCTCGACGCCATCCGCACGGTGACCGAACAGGCCGCCCTGAACGCGGCGGTCGCGGTCGCCGCGGCCGATCCGGCGGGGGCAGCCCCGGCCCGGGGGAAGCCCACCGCCGCGGGCCGACCGACCGCCGGCGACGACACGCCCGGTGTCGGACGGACCGCCGCCCGTACGGAGGCCACGGCCGCCACGGCGGCCGGGAACCACCCGGCGCCCTCCGCCGGCGGCGCCGGCCGTACCGCCTCCGGCGTCACGGCCGAGAACACCGAGCGCGCGGCGGTGGCGCGCGCCCGACGGGCCGACGACCCCTCGGAGACCGACGACGCCACGGAGATCGACGACCCGCCGACCGGCCGCGCGGAGACCAGCGCTCCCGCGGACGCGGGCGGTGGTGAGGGCGCGGGCGGTGGTGAGACCGCTGCCGGTGGCGCTGTCGGCGGTGAGGGCGGTGGTGAGACCGCTGCCGGAGTGCGCGAGCGGCTGGCGTTGGCTCAGACGGCGCTGCTCTCCGCGCTGGTGGCGGGGACGCCCGCGCCGGAGGGCTTCGACCGGCGGCGGCTGCGGGTGCAGAGCCGCGCGCTGGCGGCGAAGCGGGCCGAGGTGGTGGCGAAGGTGGCGCCGGAGCTGCCGCGCATCCTGGGCCCGGGCTACCGGGCCTCCTTCCTCCGGTACGCCCACTCCCGGCCGATGACCGGCGGCTACCGCCGGGACGCCCTCTCCTTCGCGGAGCACCTGCTGGCGACGGAGCAGCCACGGGACGCGGAGGCCCGGCGGCAGCTGACCGACTGGTGGCGGGAGCGCTCGGGGCCCGCGCCGCGGTCCGCCGGGACCGCCGCCCGGCTGGTGCGCGCCGCGGGCGCCTCCCGAGTGGCCCGCGCCGCGCTCCAGGCCCTGCGGCGCGGATGACGGCATGAGCGTGATGACGACGGCCGGGGTGTCCCTGGCCTATGTGGCGGTCGCCGCCGCCTCGGTGGCGCTGGCCCGAGGGACGTACCGGGCTCGGCGGGTGGCCGGGACGGCGCCGGACGAGCGCGCGCACGACCTGATGGAGGCGGCGTTCCTGGCGGGCGGCCCGGGCCGGGTGGCGGACACGGCCCTGTGCGCCATGTGCGTGGACGGCCGGCTGTCCGTCGGAGGCCCCGGCGTGGTCTCGGTGCGGCGGGCGGTGGCCCGGCAACCGGTGGAGGAGGCGCTGCTCCAGGAGTACGCCCGGGCTCCGCACGGCGCCTGGGCCGCGCTGCGTACGGCGCTGACGCGCAGCCCGGCCGTCCAGGGGATCGGGGATCGGCTGGCCGGCCGGGGGCTGCTGGTGCCGCCTGGCGCGATGCGGCGCTGGCACCGGCTGGGCACCCTCCAGACCAGGGTCTGCGGGGCGGCGCTGCTGCTGGCCCTGGTGCTGAGCGTCGTCGGCGGAGTCGCCGACTTCGGCTTCGCCGCGTTCCTGTCGCTGCTGCCCGCGCTGCTCGGCGGGACGGTGGCGGGGGCCGGGTGCCGGACCCTGGCCGTGCGGCGGATCACCCGCGCGGGCCGGCGGGCCCTGGTCGCCTACCGGCTGGAGAGCGGGTACACCGGCCCCGGCGTGGGGGCGGTGTCGCGTCACGGCCGGACGCGGGCCGGCGCGAACGGCGGCGGGCCGGGTGCCCCCACCCCGGCGGCCGTCGTGGTCGCCCTCGGCGGGCCGGCGGCCCTCACCCACGTCCCCGACCTGCGGGACCACCTTCTCCAGGCGCTGCGTGCCGACGCCGCGGTCGCCCGAAGCGGCTCGGACGTCTGGACCGGTGTCGAGATCCATGTCGACTGGTGCGGCTCGACCGGTGACGGCGGCTCCGGCTCGGACGGCGGCGGAGGGGGTGGCTGCGGCGCCTCCTTCTGCGGCGTCTCCAGCTCGGACGGCGGAGGGGGCGGCGACGGCGGAGGCGGTTCGAGCTGTGGCGGCGGCTGCGGAGGCGGTGGGGGCGGGGACTGAGCCGCCTTCCCTCGCCGAAGGACCGGCCGGGCCCGGAGCGCCGCGCTGAGGTGGCCGTCACGCGGGGACGGCCGTCACGCGGCGGCGGCCATCGTGCCGAGGCGGCCATCGCGCTGAGCGACCGTCACGCAGCGCGTCCCACGGCGGCTGTTGTCACGAGGCGGCGGCCGTCGTATGCGGACGGTCGTTCGACTGGCGCGAGTCGAGTTCCGGTAAGACCATGGCGGAACGCGGTTTCCGTCGAGTAGAACGGCCGCCATGTTGTGGGTCCTGTTCCTCCTCGTCGCCTGGGTCGCGGCGGGGGTGTCCTGCGCCCGCCTGTGCTCGGCCGCCGTCGCCGCGGCCGACGCGCCGGATACGACCCAGGCGGTGATGGACCGCGACCTGAACCTCTACGAGACGGCGTTCCTGTCCGGCGGGCCGCAGCGGGTCACCGACCTCGCGCTGGTGTCGATGTACCGCCAACATCGGGTGCTGCTCGCCTCCACCGGCTGGGTCACGGTGGTGGACCCCGACGGCCGGGACGAGGTGGAGCGCTCGGTCATCACGGCCATAGGGCCGGAGGGCCAGTCACCCGTCCCCGTGGTCCGCACGGCGCTCGCCACCACCGAATCCGTACGGGGGCTGGCCGACCGGCTGGTCACGGCCGGGCTCGCGGTGCCGCTCACGGCCCGCGCCGGGGTGACGGCGGCGGTCCGCCAGGTGCGCGGGGCCTGCGCGCTGGTGACGCTGACGGCGGCCGCGGCGCTGCTGATGGTGCCGCCGGAGACCGGCCGGGGCATGGTGGCCGCGTGGTTCGCGCTGCCACTGGTGCTGACCGTCGGCTGTCTGCTGATCGCCCAGGCGGAGGTGCACCCGTACACCAGCTGGGCCTCCCCCGCCGGGCAGCGGATGCTGGGCCGGATCACCGTGCCGCGACGACCGCCGCGCGCCGACGACGGGACCGCGCGGGCGGGTGACGACCTCACCGCGCTCGCGGTGCACGGCGCGGGGGCGCTGGCCGACCCGGCACTGCGCGCGGCGCTCAGGGGAAAGCCCGTCGGGGCGCATTGGGGGCATTGACGCCGACACCGCGGCCCGGTCCTTTACTTCACCCCACATGACGCCAAATATCCCCTTGATGTGGTTTTTCGGGAAAGCCTATGAAGGGATGGCGTGTGAGAGCAGCAGCACTGTATGGCGCCCTCGGATCCCTGGTCATGACAGCCCTCACCGTCACCCCTGCCACCGGGACCACGCCCACCGGCCCCCGTTCGGTGGGCGGTGAGGACGAGGCGTTCGGCGTGGCGGTGGCCGCGGAACGCGCCGCCGCCAAGGGCATCGCCTTCGGGCCGTGTCCCCGCGTCGAACAGTTGCCGGCCCCCGTCGAGTGCGGCACGGTCACCGTGCCGCTCGACTACGCGGACCCCGACGGCCGTCAGATCACCCTGACCGTCAGCCGGGCGCGCGCCACGGGCACCGGGGCGACGGCGGACACCGGCCAGGGCGGCGAGGTCGCCAAGGAGGCCAAGGACGCGAAGAGCGCCAAGGGAGCCAAGGAGGCCCGGGAGGCCGGGCGACAGCGGCACGGCGAGAGCCACGACGACGACCGGGCCGACGGCACGAGCGGGCACGACGACGACCGGGACGACGGCACGAGCGGGCACGACGCCCCCGTCACCCACCAGGGCGCGCTCGTCTTCAACCCCGGCGGGCCCGGCGGCTCGGGCATGGCCTTCCCCACCTACGCGAGCGAGCCCGGCTACCAGAACCTCGCCAAGGCCTACGACTTCGTGGGCTACGCCCCGCGCGGGGTCGGGCGCTCCGCGCCGCTGTCCTGCCAGGACCCGGCGGAGTTCCACAAGGCCCCGAGCAGTTCGCCGACCCACCCCTCCGCGGCGTTCAAGCGGCAGATGATCGTCAAGGCGCGGCTGTACGCGGACGGCTGCGCCCGCAACGGCGGCGGCGACCTGCCGTTCTACAACAGCCTCAACAACGCCCGCGACCTCGATGTGATCCGGGCGGCGCTCGGCGAGTCCAAGCTGACCTTCCTCGGCGCCTCCTACGGCACCTACTTCGGCGCGCTCTACGCCACCCTCTTCCCGGGGCATGTGCGCCGCATGGTGCTGGACAGCGTGGTCAACCCCGACCCCGGGCAGATCTGGTACCGGAGCAACCTGGAGCAGTCGCTGGCCTTCGAAGGTCGCTGGCACGACTGGCGCACCTGGGTCGCCAAGCACGACGACGTCTACCACCTGGGCAGCACCCCGGAGCAGGTGCTCACCACCTACCAGGATGTGCGGCGGCGCCTCGACCGGGCCCCGGCCGGCGGCATCATCGGCACCGGGGAGCTGCACGCCGCGTTCCTGCGGGTCGGCTACCACGACGGCTACTGGGCGCCCAGCGCCCGCGCGCTGTCGGCGTATCTGCAAGGAGACGCCAGGCCGCTGACCGCCCTGGCCGCCCCGGACCCCGAGGGCGCCGCGTCCGAGGAGAACGGCAACGCCGTCTACACCGCCGTGGAGTGCAACGACGCGGCCTGGCCGCGCCAGTGGTCGGTGTGGGACGCCGACAACACCGAGCTCGCCCGCCGTGCCCCGTTCGAGACCTGGGACAACGCCCGGATGAACCTGCCGTGCGCCTACTGGCCCGCCCGACAGCAGCAGCCGCTGGACATCGGCGCCGAGCCGGGCGCGCTGCCCCCGGTGCTGTTGTTGGCGGCCGAGCGGGACGCGGCCACGCCGTACGCCGGGGCACTGGAGCTGCGGCGCCGGCTGCCCGACTCGGCGCTGGTCACCGAGAAGGACGCGGGCACCCACGGCATCTCCGGCGGCTCCAACGCCTGCGTCAACCGGTTCGTCGACGACTACCTGCTCACCGGGCGGGTGCCTTCGAGCGGCGACGCGTACTGCGCGCCGCGCGCCGAGCCCGAGCCGGTCAAGGAGGCTCCGGGAACGACCGTCGGCCCGACGGCGAAGGAGAAGGAGGAGAAGAAGGACAGCGGGGGGAAGCGCCAGGAGAAACAGCGGGACACGGGGAAGGGCGAGGGGAAGGGGCGGCAGCACGCCGCGAAGAAGGCGCACCACGGGGAGCGCCAACCGCTGCGCGCGGCGCTCCCCGCGATCCCCTGATCCGACCGACCCGCTGAGGACGGTCCGATCGACCCGCTGAGGACGGTCCCGCTGAGGACGCGGAACGCCCAGGGCCCGATGGCCCTGGGCGTTCCGCGTCGTGGTGCGGCGGGCGGACCGGTCAGGCCAGTCCGTCGACCAGGTCGCCGACCGACTTCCGGCGGCCGGTGAAGAAGGGGACCTCCTCGCGCACATGGCGGCGGGCCTCGGAGCCGCGCAGGTGACGCATGAGGTCGACGATCCGGTACAGCTCGTCGGCCTCGAAGGCGAGGATCCACTCGTAGTCGCCGAGGGAGAAGGAGGCGACGGTGTTGGCGCGCACATCGGGGAAGCCGCGGGCCATCTTGCCGTGGTCCGCGAGCATCCGACGGCGGTCCTCGTCCGGCAGCAGGTACCAGTCGTACGACCGCACGAAGGGGTAGACGCTCACGTAGTCGCGCGCGACCTCGTCGGCCAGGAAGGCCGGGATGTGCGACTTGTTGAACTCGGCGGGGCGGTGCAGCGCCATGTTCGACCAGACCGGCTCCAGCGCGCGGCCGAGCCGGGTGCGGCGGAAGAGGTTGTACGCCTCCTGGAGCGCGTCGGCGGTCTCCGAGTGCCACCAGATCATGACGTCCGCGTCGGCCCGCAGCCCGGAGACGTCGTAGGTGCCGCGCACCGTGACGTCGTTCGCGGCGAGCCGCTTGAACAGCTCCTCCACCTCGTCGGCGTAGCCGGTGCGGTCCTCCGGCAGCACGTCGCGCAGCTTGAAGACCGACCACAGGGTGTAGCGGATGACCTCGTTGAGGTCCTTGGCCTTCTTGCCGGCGTTGGGGGCCTTGGCGGGGGCGGCGTTCTCGGGTGCGTTGGCAGCAGCGGGATCAGTCATGTCTCTCATTCTCGCTCTCCGCCCGTGGCGCCCGGCGCCAGGGTCGCCAGCAGTTCGTCGGCGGCGCTTCGGCCGCTGGCCACACAGGCCGGGATGCCCACGCCCTCGTACACCGCGCCGCACACGCGCAGCCCCGGCAGCTTGGCGACCTGCTCGCGGATGCGGGCGACGCGGTCCAGGTGGCCGACGGGGTACTGCGGCAGGCCGTGCTCCCAGCGGTTGACCCGGGTGGCGACGGGGCGGGCGGCGAGCCCGACCGCCTCGCCGAGGTCGGCGAGCGAGATCTCCACCAGTTCGGCGTCCTCGCGCCCCAGGTCCGCGTCGTCCTCGAACCGCCCGATCGAGGTGCGCAGCACGAACAGCTCGGAGTCGGCGTCCCGGACCCAGCCCCACTTGTGGCTGGAGAAGGTGGCCGCCTTGATGGTGTGGCCGTCGACCGGCGGCACCAGGAAGCCGCTGCCGGTGGGCAGCCCGGCGACGTCGGAGCGGCGGAAGGCCATGGTGACCAGCGCCATCGAGGCGTAGTCGACGCCGGCCAGCTCGGCGGAGGCGGCCGGGGAGTCGGCGGCCAGCAGCCGGGCGGCGGCGGGGGCGGGAACGGCGAGCACGACGGCGTCCGCCGTCAGCGCCGTGCCGTCGGCGGTGACCACGGTCCAGCCGCGCGCCCCGGCGCGCGGCCCCTCGAAGGTCCCGGTCCCGAAGGCGCCCGCCCGGTCGAGCTCCCCGCCGGCCGGCCCGCGGTCCGCGCCGCGCCGCAGTTCGCGCACGGGGGCGTCGGTGCGGATCTCGCCGCCGGCCGCGCGGACGGCGTCGGCGACGGCGAGCGGCAGTCGCCCGACGCCGCCGTCGATGCCCATGAAGACCGGGGTGTCCCGCTCCACCGCCGCGCGGCGTCGCTGCACGGCCTGGACGCCCTCGGTCAGCGTGCGGTGGCCGCGGGCGGCCTCGAAGAGCTGGGGGACGGCGGCGCGCATCGAGATGCGGTACGCGTCGCCCGCGTACACCCCGCCCAGCAGCGGCTCGACGAGCCGGTCGACGACCTCCCGGCCGAAACGCTCCGCGACATACGCGCCGATGGCGACGTCCTCGCCGACCTCGACGGGCGGCAGCTCCGGCTCTCGGGCGATCCGCGCCAGCCCGGCGTCGGAGAGCACCCCGGAGGCGGCCAGCGCCTCCGGCTCGCCGGGCACGCCCATCACATGGCCGCGGGGCATCGGCCGCAGCCCGCCGCGGGTCCACACCCCGGCGGTCGTGGTGGCCGGTGGCTGGAGCAGCTCGGCGAGGCCGGCGGCGCGCGCGAGGTCGATCGCCTCGGGGCGGCGCGCCAACATCGACTCGGCGCCCAGGTCCACCGGCACGCCCGCGATCTCACCCGCGAGCAGCTTGCCGCCCAGCCGCGACGACGCCTCCAGCACGGTCACCCCGACGCCGCCCGCCAGCAGCCGGTGGGCGGCCGCGAGGCCGGAGATGCCACCGCCGATGACGACGACGTGACCAGTCGGACCGTTGTCAGGAGTGCGTGCTGCGTCCATGTCTCCTACTCTCTCAGACCCTCCTGGCACGCCATCGCCGACCCGGTGGCTCCGTTTCGACCGCTCCGAGTCCACACCGTGACCGCACCGGTACCACTCGCCGGCAACCGCCGCCCCGCGGCCCCCGTCCAAGCGGCATCCGGAACCCACCGGGCAGAGGGGGACCTTCGATGCGCAGGCACCATCCGATCACCGCGTTCGCCGCCACGCTGCTGGCGGCCGGGCTCGCGCTCGCCGGCTGCGGCGACCCGGGCGACGGGGCGAGCGACGACAGAAAGAAGGAGGCGGCGGCCGCGCCCCAGGGCGGGGCGGCCGACGCGGACGCGAAGCGGCAGGGCGGCGGGAAGGACGGTGGACGCGGCGCCGACGGCAGGTCGCTTGGCGAGGGGGAACGACCGGGCCGCCCCGTGCGGGGGCCGAAGCAGGTGGTCCATACGGCGACGCTCACGGTGCGGACCAAGGATGTGGCCGGCGCGCTGAGCCGGGCTCGCGCGGCGGTCGACCGCGCGGGCGGCTACGCCGGCGACGAGGCCACCGACCAGGACCCCGACGGGCGGCGGCGGTCGCGCGTCGAACTGAAGGTGCCGCCCGCCGCGTACCAGGACCTCCTGGACGAGCTGGGCCGGCTCGGCCGGCTGGTGGAGCGGAGGGTGACCGTCAAGGACGTCACCGACCGGATGGTGGACGTGGAGAGCCGCGTCGCCAGCCAGAAGGCGAGCGTCGCACGGGTCCGCGAGCTCATGGACCGGGCCACCTCACTCAGCGACGTGGTGACGCTGGAAGGCGAGCTGAGCACCCGCCAGGCCGATCTGGAGGCGCTCCAGGCCCAGCTGGCAGCCCTGAAGGAGCAGACCGCGATGGCGACCGTCACGCTCAACCTCCACGCGCCGGACGCCGAGGCGGCGGACGGTGGGGACGACGAACCGGGCTTCGGCGACGCGCTCTCCGGCGGCTGGCACGCCTTCACCACCGCGGTCCGGTGGGCCGCGGTGGCCTGCGGCGCGGTGTCGCCGTTCGCCGTGGCGGCGGCGCTGGTCGTCCTGGTCGTGCGGCTGGTCCGGCGCCGGCCGCTCACTCCCGCGAGGTGGCGCGCGTCCCGACCGGGCGTCGGGCGTCCGCGGGAGCCGGAGGCCACGGAGCCCGCGGCGACCACGAAGCCCGCGAGGGGCACGGAGCCCGCGGGGACGGGCTCCGAGGCGGGCGACGGGGCGGGGCCCGGGGTCGGCCCCGCGGCCCATTGACACCCGGAAGGCCGGGGGTCGAGACTCTCCACGAGTCGATGATGAACGAACGTTCATTAGGCGAACGGGCGAGCGCGGAGAACCGGGCGAGCGACCGGCGCGGAAGAGAGCGGGAAGAGAGTCACATGAGCGACCGCCTGCGGGATGTGTACGTCGTCGACGCCGTCCGTACCCCCATCGGGAAGTACGGCGGCGCGCTGTCCGGGGTCCGCCCCGACGACCTCGCGGCCCATGTGGTGCGCGCCCTGCTGGGCCGCACCCCCGACCTCGACCCGGCCGGCGTCGACGACGTGGTCTTCGGCAACGCCAACGGCGCGGGCGAGGAGAACCGCAACGTGGCGCGGATGGCGCTGCTGCTGGCCGGGCTGCCGGTGTCGGTGCCCGGCACGACGGTCAACCGACTGTGCGGCTCCGGCCTGGAGGCGGTCGTCCAGGCCGCTCGCGCCATCGCCGTCGGCGACGCCCACGTCGTGCTGGCGGGCGGTGTGGAGTCGATGTCCCGTGCCCCCTGGGTGCTGCCCAAGCCGGAGCGCGGCTTCCCCGCCGGCCACCAGCAGATGCACTCGACCACCCTCGGCTGGCGGATGACCAACCCGGCGATGCCGCCGGAGTGGACCGTCCCGCTGGGCGAGGGCGCCGAGCTGATCGCCGGCAAGCACGGCATCAGCCGCGAGGCGCAGGACGCCTTCGCGCTCGACAGCCACCACAAGGCGGCCCGCGCCTGGAAGGACGGGCTCTACGACCCCGAGGTGGCGGCGTATCCGGACACCGGGCTGGAGCGTGACGAGACGATCCGCGACAGCTCGTCCATGGAGGCGCTCGCGAAGCTCAAGCCGGCCTTCCGTGCCGACGGCACCGGCACGGTCACCGCGGGGAACTCCTCGCCGTTGAACGACGGTGCCGCCGCGCTGCTGCTCTGCGACGAGGAGGGGCTGCGCGCCACCGGACGCGAGCCGCTGGCCCGGATCCGGGCCTCGGCTGTCACCGGGATCGCCCCGCAGTGGTTCGGCCTCGGCCCGGTCGAGGCGGTGCGGCGCGCCCTCGCCAAGGCGGGCCGCGGCTTCGACGGTCTGACCACCGTCGAGCTCAACGAGGCGTTCGCGGCCCAGGCGCTGGGCTGTCTCGCCGAGTTGCCGGAGCTGGACCCGGCGCTGGTCAACCCGCGCGGCGGCGCCATCGCCATCGGCCATCCGCTCGGCGCCTCCGGCGCCCGGCTGACCGGCTCGGTCGCCCACCAGCTCGCGGCCGCGGGCGGCGGCACCGGGGTGGCCGCGCTGTGCATCGGCGTCGGCCAGGGACAGGCCCTCGTCCTGGAGCGGTGACGGGGCGCAGTACGGTGATCACCGGGCCCGTACGGCGGCCGTCCGACCCGGACGGCCGCCGTTCCAGCGAGCCGCTCGGCCGGTCGGTGTCCGCGGACGCCGGCTGACGTGCGGCGACGTACGCCGAGGGAGGAACCCCCATGATCCCCCAGCCCCACCCCCGTCCCCAGCCCCGTCCTCCGTCGCGTCCCGGCGCCGTGGCGGCGCCCGACGGCCCGGCCGGCGCGACCGGCACGACCGGGCGGCGCTCCCGATGAGCGGCCCCGGCCGGCGTACGCCCGGCGACGCTTCTCGGGCGTCGCTGATGCGCACCTGTGTGGGCATCATCGGCGGCGGCCCGGCGGGGCTGCTGCTCGCCCGACTGCTGCACCGGGCGGGCGTCGACTGCGTGGTGCTGGAGCGCCGCGATCGGGATCATGTGGAGCGGCGGCAGCGCGCCGGGGTGCTGGAGCAGGGCACCGTCGACACGCTGCGCGGCTGTGGCGTCGGCGCTCGGCTGGACCGCGAGGGGCTGCCGCACCACGGCGTCGAGCTGCGGTTCGACGGCCGCGCGCACCGCGTCGACCTCCCGTCCCTGACCGGCGGCAGGTCCGTCACCGTCTACGCGCAGACCGAGGTCGTCAAGGACCTGGTAGCGCTTCAGCTCGCCGACGGGCCGCCGCTGCTGTTCGGGGCCGAGGTGCGCGGGGTGACCGGCGTCGAGTCGGGCGCCCCGGTCATCCACTTCACCCATGAGGGCCGTGAGCGGACCCTGAGCTGTGGGGTGGTGGCGGGGTGCGACGGCTTCCACGGCGTGGCCCGCCGCACCGTCCCGGCCCGGGCCGCCCGCACCTATGTGCAGGAGTACCCCTACTCCTGGCTGGGCGTGCTGGCCGACGTCCCCGCGGGCGACGACGAACTGATCTACGCCCGGCACGCGGAGGGCTTCGCGCTGCACAGCATGCGCTCCCCCGTGGTCTCCCGCCTCTACCTCCAGGTCCCCAACGGCACCGACCCGGCCGAGTGGTCCGAGCAGCGCGTCTGGGACGCCCTGAGCACCCGGCTGGCCACCCCCGACGGAGGCTGGGAGCTGCGCCGCGGACCGATCACCGCGCGCTCGGTCACCGGCATGCGGGCCTTCGTCCACGAGCCGATGCGCTACGGCAGCCTGCTGCTGGCGGGCGACGCGGCGCACATCGTGCCGCCCACCGGCGCCAAGGGGCTCAACCTCGCGGTGGCCGACGCGGTCGCGCTCGCCGCGGCGCTCGTCCACCGCCACCGGACCGGCTCCACCGCGCTGCTGGACACCTACTCCGACAGTTGTCTGCGCCGTGTCTGGCAGACGGTGCGCTTCGCGAGCTGGATGACCACGACGCTCCACCGCCACCCGGACCAGGGCCCCTTCGAGGACCGGACGCAGCTCGCCGCGCTCGACCGGATCGCCACGTCGAAGACCGCGGCCGCCGAGTTCGCCGAGAACTACGCGGGGCTGCCGATCTAGCCTGGCGGCAGCGACCGGGCGCGATGGACGGGTCGCGGTGAACGGGACGCGGTGAACGGGACGGACAGGACGCGACGGACAGGACGCGGCATCGGGCGCGTCGGGAAGGGGACGGGCCATGGCGGCGCGGCAGCGGATGGTGGTCATCGGAGGCGACGCGGCGGGCATGTCCGCCGCCTCCCAGGCGCGCAGGCTGCGCGGCCCGGAGGAACTGGAGATCGTCGCGTTCGAGCGCGGCTCCTTCACCTCGTACTCCGCCTGCGGCATTCCGTACTGGGTCGGCGGCGATGTGCCGGGACCGGACGCGCTGATCGCCCGCACCCCCGAGGAGCACCGGGAGCGCGGCATCGACCTGCGGCTGGGCACGGAGGTCGAGGAGATCGACGTGTCGGGCCGGCGGGTGCGCGCCCGCGACCTGGCCTCGGGCGAGGAGGCGTGGTGGGGCTACGACCGGCTGGTCATCGCCACCGGGGCGCGTCCCGTACGGCCGCCGCTGCCCGGGATCGACGCGCCGGGGGTGCACGGCGTGCAGACCCTGGACGACGGCCGGGCGCTGTTGGAGACCCTGGATCGGGCCACGGGCCGCCGGGCGGTGGTGGTCGGGGCCGGGTACATCGGCGTGGAGATGGCCGAGGCGCTGGTCCGGCGCGGCTACCAGGTCACCTTGGTCAACGCCGCCGAGCAGCCGATGACCACGCTCGACCCCGACATGGGGCGGCTGGTCGACGAGGCGATGCGCGGCATGGGCATCGAGACGGTCAACGCCGCCGAGGTGACGAAGATCCTCACCGGTGGGGACGGCCGGGTGCGCGCCGTCGCCACCGAGCACGCCGAGTACCCCGCCGATGTGGTGGTCCTGGGCATCGGGGTGACCCCGCGGACCGAGCTCGCCCGCGCCGCCGGGTTGCCGCTGGGGCCCTCCGGAGGGCTGCTGACCGACCTGGGGATGCGGGTCCGGGGCCACGAGGACATCTGGGCCGGCGGCGACTGCGTCGAGGTGCTGGACCTGGTCTCGGGCGACACCCGGCACATCCCGCTGGGCACCCACGCCAACAAGCACGGCCAGGTCATCGGCACCAACGTGGGGGGCGGCTACGCCACGTTCCCGGGCGTCGTGGGCACCGCCGTCAGCAAGGTCTGCGACCTGGAGATCGCCCGTACGGGCCTGTTGGAGCGGCAGGCCGCGGCGGCCGGACTGCGCTTCGTCACCGTCACCGTGGAGTCGACCAGCCGGGCGGGCTACTACCCCGGGGCCCGCCCGATGCGGGTGAAGATGCTGGCCGAGCGGCGCACCGGCCGGCTCCTCGGCGTGCAGATCGTCGGCCGCGAGGGCGCCGCCAAGCGCGTGGACATCGCCGCCGTCGCCCTCACCGCCCGGCTGACGGTCGAGCAGATGACCGCCCTCGACCTGGGCTATGCCCCGCCCTTCTCCCCGGTCTGGGGCCCGGTGCTGGTCGCGGCCCGCAAGGCGTTCGCGGCGGTGCGGGCGGCCGGCGGCTGAACCGCGCCCGGCCGCGCGGTCCTTCCGCGCAACGGCGGACGGGCCGCACGGGAGTGATCCCGTGCGGCCCGTCGCCGTCATGGTGGGTCGTCAGACACCGCGCCCGCGTTACGCCGGGACGCTGGCGACGCCCGCCGGCAGGAAGGTCTTGCCGTTGACCCGCTCGGAGACGCCCTCGCGGTCCAGGTACGGGGTGATGCCACCGAGGTGGAAGGGCCAGCCGGCGCCGGTGATCAGGCACAGGTCGATGTCCTGCGCCTCGGCGACGACGCCCTCGTCGAGCATCAGACCGATCTCCTGGGCGACCGCGTCGAGGACGCGGGCGCGCACCTGCTCCTCGGTGAGGACGACATCGCCCTGCTTGAGGAGGGCGGCGACCTCGGGGTCCAGCTCCGGCTTGCCGGAGTCGTAGACGTAGAAGCCGCGCTTGCCGGCCTTGACCACGGCGGCGAGGTTCTCGGAGACGGTGAAGCGCTCCGGGAAGGCGCCGTGCAGCGTCTCGGAGACGTGCAGGCCGATGGCCGGGCCGACCAGCTCCAGCAGCACCAGCGGGGACATCGGCAGACCGAGCGGCTCGACGGCCTTCTCCGCGGTCTCCACCGGGGTGCCCTCGTCGATGACGTTCTGGATCTCGCCCATGAAGCGGGTCAGGATCCGGTTGACGACGAACGCCGGGGCGTCCTTCACCAGGACGGCCGTCTTCTTCAGCGACTTGGCGACGGCGAAGGCGGTGGCCAGCGACGCGTCGTCGGTCTGCTCGGCGCGCACGATCTCCAGCAGCGGGAGGATGGCGACCGGGTTGAAGAAGTGGAAGCCCACGACCCGCTCGGGGTGCTTGAGCTGGGAGGCCATCTCCGTGACGGAGAGCGAGGAGGTGTTGGTGGCGAGGATGGTGTGCGCCGGCACGACCGCCTCGACCTCGGCGAACACCTTCTGCTTGACGCCCATCTCCTCGAAGACGGCCTCGATGACGAAGTCGGCGTCGCCGAAGCCCGCGGCCTTGTCGAGGGTGCCGGTCACCAGGGCCTTGAGGCGGTTGGCCTTGTCCTGGTGGATCCGACCCTTGAGCAGCAGCTTGTCGATCTCCTCGTGGACGTAGCCCACGCCCTTGTCGACGCGCTCCTGGTCGATGTCGGTCAGCACCACCGGCACCTCCAGGCGGCGCACGAACAGCAGCGCCAGCTGGGAGGCCATCAGACCGGCGCCGACGACGCCCACCTTGGTGACCGGGCGGGCCAGCGACTTGTCCGGCGCGCCGGCCGGGCGCTTGCCACGCTTCTGCACCAGGTTGAAGGCGTAGATGCCGCTGCGCAGCTCGCCGCCCATGATCAGGTCCGCGAGGGCCTGGTCCTCGGCGTCGAAGCCCTGCCGCAGGTCGCCGTTCTTGGCGGCGGCGATGATGTCCAGGGCGCGGTAGGCGGCGGGGGCCGCACCGTGCACCTTGGAGTCGGCGAACGCCCGGCCGCGCTCCACGGCCTGGTCCCACGCCTCGCCGCGGTCCACCTCGGTGCGCACGACCTCGGTCGCGCCGGTGAGGACGGACGCGGTCCAGTGCAGCGACCGCTCCAGGAAGTCGGCGCCCTCGAAGACCGCGTCGGCGATCCCGAGCTCGTAGACCTGCTTGCCCTTGAGCTGCTTGTTCTGGTTGAGCGAGTTCTCGATGATCACGCTCACCGCGCGGTCGGCGCCGATGAGGTTCGGCAGCAGCGCGCAACCGCCCCAGCCCGGCACCAGGCCGAGGAAGACCTCGGGCAGCGAGAAGGCCGGGATCACGGCCGACACGGTGCGGTAGGTGCAGTGCAGACCGACCTCGACGCCGCCGCCCATGGCCGCGCCGTTGTAGTAGGCGAAGGTCGGCACGGCCAGCGCGGACAGCCGCTTGAAGACGTCGTGGCCGCCCTTGCCGATGGCCAGCGCCTCCTCGTGCTTCTTCAGCAGCTCGACGCCCTTGAGGTCGGCGCCGACGGCGAAGATGAAGGGCTTGCCGGTGAGGCCGACGCCGACGATCTCGCCGTCCGCGGCCTCCTTCTCGACCTGGTCGATCGCCGCGTTGAGGTTGGCGAGCGACTGCGGGCCGAAGGTGGTCGGCTTGGTGTGGTCCAGGCCGTTGTCGAGCGTGATGAGCGCGAAGCGCCCGGCGCCGAGGGGGAGGTCGAGGTGACGGACGTGCGCCTGCGTCACGACCTCACCGGGGAACAGCTCGGCCGCTCCCTTGAGAAGTTCTGCGGTGGTGCTCACTTGGCCCCCTCGAAGTGCGGGTTCTCCCAGATCACGGTGCCGCCCATGCCCAGGCCGATACACATGCTCGTCATGCCGTAGCGGACTTCCGGCTGCTCCTCGAACTGACGGGCGAGCTGCGTCATCAGACGGACGCCGGAGGAGGCGAGCGGGTGGCCGAAGGCGATGGCGCCGCCGTACTGGTTGACGCGCGGGTCGTCGTCGGCGATGCCGTAGTGGTCCAGGAGGGACAGCACCTGCACCGCGAAGGCCTCGTTGATCTCGAACAGGCCGATGTCGTCGATCGACAGGCCGGCCTTGGCCAGCGCCTTCTTGGTGGCGGGCACCGGGCCGTAGCCCATGACCTCGGGCTCCACGCCGGCGAAGGCGAAGGACACCATGCGCATCTTGACCGGCAGGCCCAGCTCGCGCGCCACGTCCTCGGCGGCGACCAGCGAGGCGGTGGCGCCGTCGTTGATGCCCGCGGAGTTGCCCGCGGTGACCCGACCGTGCGGACGGAACGGGGTCTTCAGCCCGGCCAGGCCCTCCATGGTGGTGCCCGGGCGCATCGGCTCGTCGACCGTGGCCAGGCCCCAGCCCGTCTCGCCGCCCTCGGGCGAGGTGCGACGGATGGAGATCGGCACCAGGTCCGGCTGGATCTTGCCGTCGGCGTACGCCTTGGCGGCCTTCTCCTGGCTGCGCACCGCGTACTCGTCGGTGCGCTGCTTGGTGATGTGCGGCAGCCGGTCGTGCAGGTTCTCGGCCGTCATGCCCATGGACAGCGCGGACATGTCGACCAGCTTCTCCGACAGGAACCGCGGGTTGGGGTCGACGCCCTCGCCCATCGGGTGGCGGCCCATGTGCTCCACGCCGCCGGCCACCGCGATGTCGTAGGCGCCGAAGGCGATGCCGCTGCCCATCGAGGTGACGGCCGTCATCGCGCCGGCACACATCCGGTCGATGGCGAAGCCGGGGACGGTCTGCGGCAGACCGGCCAGCATGCCGGAGCTGCGGCCGATGGTCAGGCCCTGGTCGCCGATCTGCGTGGTGGCGGCGATGGCGACCTCGTCGATGCGCTCGGGTGCCAGGTCCGGGTTGCGGCGCAGCAGCTCCCGGATGCACTTGACGACCAGGTCGTCGGCGCGGGTCTCGTGGTAGATGCCCTTCGGGCCCGCCTTGCCGAACGGGGTGCGGACGCCGTCGACGAAGACGACGTCCCTAGCGGTACGAGGCACGTTGGCTCTCCTCCAGGTGCGGGATGGCACTGCTGCGGGCACGCCACACGCCTGCGGCGCGCTGCTTCGCTGCTTACCGTCATGCTACTTGTGGGTAACCAAGCTGCCCAGTCCCCTACGCCGTAGCGGTGAACGTCACACGGCGCGGGCGGCGGCGGGGTTCGGACACGGAGTGCGCGCTCGGTGGAACCGCTCCCGCGCCCCCGCGGGACGGGGCCGCACGTGAACCGCCCCGGGGGCCGGGAAGCCGGCCCGCCGGGGCGGTGATGGTGCGGGGGTACGAGTGGAAGCCGCGCCGGGTCCACGCGCGTCACTCGACGGTCAGGGCTTGGCGGCCCTGCCGGTGGTCAGCGCGGCGACGAGGAGGGGCGTGACCTGTTCGATCTGCCAGGGGCGCGCGCCATGGGCGGCCAGCGCTCGCTCCACGGAGTCCGCGGTGGCCTCGATCGGAGGCTCCCAGCACAGCCGGCGCACGGTGTCCGGCGTGATCAGGTTCTCCTGCGGCAGGCCGAGCCGTTCGGCGAGCGCGGTGACCGCCGCGCGGGCCGCCGAGAGCCGGGCGGCCGCGGCCGGGTCCTTGTCGGCCCAGGCGCGCGGCGGCGGGGGCCCGGCCACCGGCTGGCCCGGCTGCGGAAGCTCCGCCTCCGGCAGCGCGCGGGCACGGTCGACGGCGGCCTGCCACTGCTCCAGCTGACGGCGACCCATGCGGTGCCCGAAGCCGTTCAGCGCCGCGAGGGAGCGGGTGCCGGCCGGCAGCGCCAGCGCGGCCTCGACGATCGCGGCGTCGCTGAGCACCTTGCCGGGAGAGACGTCCCGGCGCTGGGCGACCAGGTCGCGGGCGGTCCACAGCTCGCGCACGACCGCCATCTGCCGGCGGCGGCGCACCTTGTGCATGCCCGACGTACGACGCCAGGGGTCCTTGCGCGGCGGGGGCGGCGGGGCGGCGGCGATGGCCTCGAACTCCTGCCGGGCCCACTCCAGCTTGCCCTGTCGCTCCAGCTCCGCCTCCAGCGCGTCGCGCAGGTCGACCAGGAGCTCGACGTCGAGGGCGGCGTAGCGCAGCCAGGGCTCGGGGAGCGGGCGGGTGGACCAGTCGACGGCGGAGTGGCCCTTCTCCAGGGCGTAGCCGAGGACGGACTCGACCATGGCACCGAGGCCGACCCGGGCGAACCCGGCCAGCCGGCCGGCGAGCTCGGTGTCGAACAGTCGCGCCGGGACCATGCCTATGTCCCGCAGACAGGGCAGGTCCTGGGTGGCGGCGTGGAGCACCCACTCGGCGTCGCCGATCGCGTCGCCCAGCGCGCTCAGGTCGGGGCAGCCGACCGGGTCGATCAGGGCGGTGCCCGCGCCGGCGCGGCGCAGCTGGACGAGGTAGGCGCGCTGTCCGTAGCGGTAGCCGGAGGCGCGCTCGGCGTCCACGGCCACCGGGCCGTGTCCGGCGGCGAAGGCGGCGACCACGGCGTCCAGCGACTCCTGGTCCGCGATCACCTCGGGGATGCCCTCGCGAGGCTCCAACAAGGGGACCGGCGCCGGGGGGAGGCCGTTCGGAGGGCCGTCCTCCGGGGTTCGCAGTGTCGTGTCTGCTGCGGTCTCTTGGGCGTCGGTCACCAGTCAAGAGTATCCGGGCGAGCGGGTGGCGCAGGGCGCCCGTCGACGGAACGTTCCGTCGACGGGCGCGGGATATGTGTAAACAAGCGGTACAGATGGGGGTGGACGGGGGGATCGGGAAGGATACGGCGGTGTCCGTCGGTGACTTTCGGTGCCCCTGGCGGCTGTCGGCGGCCTTCCTGGACTCTGCCGCCCCGTCAGGGCCGGCCCCGGCGCCGCCGCCGGGCCTGTGGGGCGCCGCGCTAGTGGATGATGCCGGTGCGCAGCGCGACGGCGACCATGCCGGCCCGGTCTCCGGTGCCCAGCTTGCGCGCGATGCGGGCGAGATGACTCTTGACGGTGAGCGCGGAAAGACCCATCGACACGCCGATGGCCTTGTTGGACTGGCCCTCCGCAACCAGCCTCAGCACCTCGACCTCGCGACCGGACAGCTCGCGGTAGCCGCCGGGGTGGCCGGGTGCGCCCGGCGGGCGACGGTGCAGCCGGGCGGCGGCCGCGCCGATCGGGGCCGCTCCGGGGCGACCGGGAATGCCCAGGTTGGTGCGGGTGCCGGTGACGACGTAGCCCTTGACGCCGCCGGCCAGGGCGTTGCGTACGGCGCCGATGTCGTCGGCGGCGGAGAGCGCGAGCCCGTTGGGCCAGCCTGCGGCGCGGGCCTCGGAGAGCAGGGTGAGGCCGGAGCCGTCGGGGAGGTGGACGTCGGCGACGCAGATGTCCCGGGGGTTGCCGATCCGGGGGCGTGCCTCCGCGATCGACGACGCCTCGATGACGTCCCGTACGCCGAGGGCCCACAGATGGCGGGTGACGGTGGAGCGGACGCGGGGGTCGGCGACGACGACCATGGCCGTCGGCTTGTTCGGGCGGTAGGCGACCAGGCTGGAAGGTTGCTCAAGGAGAACAGACACCGGGCCTCCTTGTGGAGGTGGGGAGTGGGTGGGGACGGTCATCTGGTGCTTCGGCACCCACATGGCCGGGCTTTAGGGAATGATCACGATCGAGTGAGTAACAATTCGGACAATTGAGACGTCCGATCGATCAGCGAATCGATCACGAGGGCGCCGCTTGCGGTGATTCGGTGAGGTCAGTCCGCACCGCGTCCACCGCCCCGCCCGACCCCCCGGTCAGCCCCGTGAGCCTCGGGTCGCCCAGCGGGGTGACCGCGTTGGGTCAACCGGCCGAACCCGACCGGTGGGCGGTGTCGCCCACCCGAGCGACCCCCCTCGACACGGTGCCGCACACCGGCGCCACCCTCCAGCCCCGACCCCAGCCGGCTCGTCCGCCCGCCACGGCAGGCCCGCCGGGGCTCATCCGCGCCCTGTACGGCCTGTAGGTGGGCGCACAGCTCTGTACGGCCTCTGGGTGGACGTACAGCTCGCCTGACCGGCCGTCGGGCCATGCGGCCGCGTCGGGCCGCACACGGGCCGCCCACGGGCCGTACGGCTGCGCGCATGGGGCGGGTAGGCGGCACGCATGGGGGCGCGCACGAGGCTGCCGGCCCGCTGGCGCTGGACGGCAAGGCGCCGCGGGGCGGCATGCGGCTCTGTCGGGTGCGGCTCTCGTCTCGCGCCTTCGGCGCAAAGAAGGCGGCAGCGGAGGAGGGAGGGCCTGCCTGGGCACCTCTGCCGACCGCCGCCGAGTGGGACGGACCGTGAAGACCGCGCCGGAGCGGAGCCCCTCCGCCTGCCCGCGGTCTGCGGACCGATCGTGGAGGCCCACCTCTGCTCGCTCCGAGGAATGGCTTCGCGAAATCGTTTGATGCAGAGCAAGTATCAGGTCAAGGAATCCTGCGAGGCATATCCCTGCGTGGGATTGATTGATGTAGAGCAAGTGCACGGTCAACGGATTCTGCGAGGCACATGGTCCGCGGCCGCCGGACGGCGACGGCGATCAGGCCGGCCCTCCCGACCCGCCGCCGCTGGGCGGGCGTCCGTACGGGCGCGCGGCGTCGATTCGGATCAGCGGGGCTGGGGGCCGCGGCGCTGGGGGAGGGAGACGACGCCGGAGTCGGCGGCGCCGGCCGGGGGCAGGCCGGCGATCTGGCAGAGCAGATCGCACCAGGCGGCCAGATGGCTGGCGGTGTCCGGGGGGCCCGCCTCGTCGGAGGGGGTCCAGGAGGCCCGGATCTCGATGCGGGTGGACGGCTCGCGGTCGGCCAGCCCGCCGAAGTGGTGCGAGCTGGCGAGGGTCACGGTGCCGCTCGGCTCGCCGTAGGAGACCCCGCGCGCCTGGAGCGCGCCGGTCAGCCAGGACCAGCACACCTCCGGCAGCAGCGGGTCCGCCGCCATCTCCGCTTCGAGGTCGGCGTGGACGAGGGTGACCAGCCGGAACGTGCCGCGCCAGGCATCGTGCCCGGCCGGGTCGTGGAGCAGGATCAGCCGCCCCTCCGCCAGCTCGTCCGGTTCCTCGCCGTGGCCGGCGGGCCCGCCGGGGACACCGGGCACGCCGGACGGTCCGCCCTGGGCGGCCTGCCCCGACGCGTCCACGGCCACCACCGCCTCCAGCGCGTACGCGTACGGCGCCAGGCGGCGCGGCGGCGCGGTCGGTTCCAGCTCCACCTCCGGCCGGGGCCGTGCGCCGCGCAACCCGGCAACCGCGTGCCGGAAGGCGATGGGAGCGCCGCCCTGACCATCCGTGCTGTCCGCACCGTCCGCGAGGTGTCCCTGAGCCGCTGCCATGCCGGAAGAGTAGGCGTTGACAGGGCCGCAACCGGGGAGGGACACCCGGGTTGTCGGGTCACTCGTTCGGCCCGTGCGAAGATTTGGGGCATGAGCGTCTCCGACAGCGTCCCCGACGGGCCCGGCGCCGGGCAGCAGACCGGCCGCAGCGCGGCGTACGACTCGGCGTTTCTGCGCGCCTGCCGGCGGGAGCCGGTGCCGCACACGCCGGTGTGGTTCATGCGCCAGGCAGGGCGCTCGCTGCCGGAGTACCGCCGCGTCCGCGAGGGCGTGGCCATGCTCGACTCCTGCATGCGGCCCGACCTGGTCACCGAGATCACCCTGCAGCCGGTGCGCCGCCACGGCGTGGACGCCGCGATCTACTTCAGCGACATCGTGGTGCCGCTCAAGGCCATCGGCATCGACCTCGACATCAAGCCCGGGGTCGGCCCGGTCGTCGAGCAGCCGATCCGCTCCCGCGCGGACCTGGAGCGGCTGCGGGCGCTTGACCCGGACGATGTGAAGTACGTCACCGAGGCCATCGGCATGCTCGTCGGCGAGCTCGGCAGCACCCCGCTGATCGGCTTCGCGGGCGCTCCGTTCACTCTCGCCAGCTATCTCGTGGAGGGCGGGCCGTCCCGCAACCACGAGCGGACCAAGGCCCTGATGTACGGCGACCCGCAGCTGTGGGCCGACCTCCTGGACCGCCTCTCGGAGATCACCGCCGCCTTCCTGAAGGTGCAGATCGAGGCCGGCGCCTCCGCCGTCCAGCTCTTCGACTCCTGGGTGGGCGCACTGGCCCCCGCCGACTACCGGCGCAGCGTGATGCCCGCCTCCGCCAAGGTCTTCGACGCGGTCGCCGGCTACGGCGTGCCCCGCATCCACTTCGGCGTCGGCACCGGCGAGCTCCTCGGCCTGCTCGGCGAGGCCGGCGCGGACGTCGTGGGCGTCGACTGGCGCGTCCCGCTGGACGAGGCCGCCCGTCGTGTCGGCCCCGGCAAGGCGCTTCAGGGCAACCTCGACCCGGCCGTCCTCTTCGCGCCCCGCGAGGCCGTCGAGGCCAAGGCGGACGAGGTGCTGGCGGCCGCCGCCGGGCTGGAGGGCCATGTCTTCAACCTGGGCCACGGTGTCCTGCCGAACACCGACCCGGACGCCCTCACCCGACTGGTGGAGCACGTCCACGCGCGCACCGCGCGCCAGTAGTCGACGGCCGGCGGCCGGCGAAGTCCAGGCCGCTGCCGAACGCCACCGGTGGTGGCGCGCCAGCGGGCGCGCCACCACCGTTCTCATTCCGAGCCCGGCGCACGCGCCGGCCGGCCTACCGGCGGGCCGGCTCAAGCCCGTCGCCAGCCGCCCAGCGCCAGCCCCGGTTCGGAGCTCTTCTGGCGGGCGACGTGCAGCCCGCCGTCGGCGCTGAGGGTGGCCACGACGAGCCGACCGACGCCGTCGACCGCCAGGGCGGGAGCGCCGGTGCCGGGGTCGCCGGTGGGGGTCCACCACACGCCCGCGGACTCCTGCTCGGTGGGGTGCGCGGCCACGGCCAGCCGGCCGCTCTCGGCCTCCCGGTGCGCCAGGACGGTGCAGTCATGCCCGGCGATCTCCGCGCGGGCCACCGCGACCGGCCCGGTGCCGGCCTCGCCGCCGAGCGAGACCGCGCCGTCACCGTCGGGGCGGTACGCGAGCACCGCGCCGGTCAGCGCGTCGCGCCAGTAGTGCGTCACCGTGTCCCGGCTGCTCTCGACGGCCGACACCGAGTCGGGGCTGGGCCGCGCGGGCACGTCGTCGCCGCGCCGCAGCCGGGCGCCGGGCTCGGGCTGGTACCAGCGCAGCGCGCCCTCGCCGGTCGTCGCCAGGAGCTCCACCCGCCCGTCGCCGGTGGCGGTGGCGCACAGCCCGTCCAGCACGTCCCGGCCCTTGAGGTCCTCCCAGGGGCCCCACGTGCCCTTGGCGTCCTGCCGTCGGACGCACACGCCGCGCCCGGCGTTGCGTATGAAGACGTACAGCGCCCCGTTCGCGTCGACGGCGGCGGACGGCGGGCCGATCCGCAGCGCCTTGCGCCAGTCCTTCGGGTACGGGGTGGACAGGGAGTGCCAGGCCGTCATCGGCCGACCCGTCTGGTACTGGGTGGCGTGCACGACCTCCAGATCGGTGCGCTCGTCACCGACCGGTCTGCGGCGCAGCCCCACCAGGTGGACATAGCCGTCCCGGCCCTGGGCCACACAGATGTCCGACAGCCCCGGCGCCTCGAAGACCTGCGGGCCGTCCCAGTCGGGCCCGCCGGGCTCAGTCTCGGTCCAGCGGGCAATACCGCCCGCGACCGGCGCGTAGGCCGTGAGCCGACCGTCCTTGCCGCGGAGCAACCGCAACGCCATGGCTCGCCGCCAACCTTTCCCGCTCGAATACTGACCATAATATTTCCCGTGACGGCTCAGTTCCCCCTGGTCATCGTCGACGCGGCCAACGTCGTCGGTTCGGTGCCCGACGGCTGGTGGCGAGACCGGCGGGCCGCCGCCGAGCGGCTGCGCGACCGGCTGGCGGACTACGCGGCGCGCGGCCTGCGGCAGCGGCCCGGACTGCCGCCGTGGGCGCAGCGGGGGCCCTTGGAGATCGTGCTGGTCGTCGAGGGGGCGGCGCGCGACGTCGAGCCCGTGCCGGAGGTGCGGGTCGTCGCAGCCCCCGGCAGCGGCGACGACCGCATGGTGGAGCTGGTCGCGGCCCGGGAGCCGGGGCGGGACTGCCTGGTGGTGACCGCCGACCGCGAACTCCGTGAGCGGGTGGCCGCTCTGGGCGCGGAGGTCGCCGGGCCCCGCACGGTCCGGCCGGCGGCCGACCGCTCCTGACCCGGCCTCATGCGCCCGGTCCGCCGGCGCTCCTAGCCCGCCTTCGGCAGGTCGTCCACCCGACCCGCCGCCCCCACCATCCGGCTGTGACCGCGCCCGTAGGCGAAGTAGACGATGAAGCCGACCACCATCCACCCCGCGAACCGGGCCCAGGTCTCGCCCGGCAGATTGAGCATCAGCCACAGCGAGGCGGCGACCGAGGCGATGGGCAGCACCGGCACCCAGGGGGTGCGGAAGGCGCGGTCCAGGTCGGGGCGGGTTCGGCGGAGCACGATGACGCCGATCGCGACCACGACGAAGGCGAACAGGGTGCCGATGTTCACCAGCTCCGCCAGCTCGGAGATGCTGGTGAAGCCGGCGACGACGGCGATGACGCAGCCGAGCAGGATGGTCGAGCGGTACGGGGTGGCGTAGCGCGGGTGCACCTTGGAGAAGAAGCGCGGCAGCAGCCCGTCGCGGCTCATGGCGAAGAAGACCCGGGTCTGCCCCAGCAGCAGGATCATGCAGACGGTGATCAGGCCGACGGCGGCGCCGAAGCTGATCAGGCCGGCGTACCAGGGGTGCCCGGTGGACTTGAAGGCGTCCGCCAGCGGGGCGTCGATGGTGAGCCTGGTGTAGTGCTGCATGCCGGTGACGACGACCGTCACGGCGACGTAGAGCGTGGTGCAGATCAGCAGCGAGCCCAGGATGCCGATGGGCATGTCCCGCTGCGGGTTGCGGGTCTCCTCGGCCGCGGTGGCGACCACGTCGAAGCCGATGAAGGCGAAGAACACCACGGCGGCGGCGGTGAAGATGCCCGGGACGCCGAAGCTGGTGGGTTCGTAACCGAACATCAGCTGCACCAGCGGCGCGTCGAGGCCCGAGCCGCCCTCCCTGGTCTCGGACTCGGGGATGAACGGCTGCCAGTTGGCCGCCTTGATGAAGAAGGCGCCGGCGATGATGACGATCAGCACCACGGTCACCTTGATGGCGACGACGACCGCGGTGAGGCGGGCGGACAGCTTCATGCCCAGGATCAGGACCCCGGTGAGCAGCAGCACCAGCAGGAAGGCGAGCAGGTCGAAGCCGAAGGGGCCCGGGGCGTCCGGCCCTGACAGGGCGTCGGGCAGCTTCCAGCCGGCGTTGTCGAGCAGCGAGCGCACATAGCCCGACCAGCCGACCGCGACCACCGCGGTCCCCAGCGCGAACTCCAGCACCAGGTCCCAGCCGATGATCCAGGCCGGCAGCTCGCCGATGGACGCGTACGAGAAGGTGTACGCGGACCCGGCCACCGGGACGGTCGAGGCGAACTCGGCGTAGCAGAGGGCGGCCAGGGCGCAGACGATGCCGGCCGTGACGAACGACAGCGCGGTCGCGGGGCCGGCGTGTTCCCTGGCCGCGACCCCGGTGAGGACGAAGATCCCGGTGCCGATGATGACGCCGACGCCGAAGACGGTGAGGTCGAGGGCGGACAGCGAGCGGTTGAGCGCGTGCTCCGGCTCTTCCGTATCCCGGATGGACTGTTCGATCGACTTCGTCCGGAAGACGCTGCCTGAGCCGCCTCCGGTGGGTTCCTTCACGCTCACGGCGCACCTCCACGATTGCCCGTCGGCGTCATGGTTCTGGTTGCCGGGGGCCGGAGGAGGTATGTACACCTGCCGGGGCGCACGAATTCATCCGATGGGGAGCGACGGGCGGGAACGCGCTGGGCCGGTCGGCGTATCCGTCGGACGGTCCCGTACGGATGCGTCGACCGGCCCGGTGAACCGGTGGTGCGGTCGGATGGCGCGGGCCGGCGGTCGTGCCGGCGACCCGCGGGTGCCCCGGGCTACCGCGGGGTGGTGCCCCCGGCGACCTCGGCCCCGTCGCCCGCGGCCAGCTGCTCGGGCTCGGTGGACTCCGCGTCCCCGGCCGCCTCGACCCGCTCGTCGTCGAAACGACCGTCGATCTTGGCGACCAGGCCGGTCACCTGGCGGGCGATGTCGGGTGCGGTCAGCCCGATCTCGGCCATGACCTCCTTGCGGGAGGCGTGGTCGAGGAAGACCGGCGGGATGCCGAAGTCGCGCAGCGGGACGTCGACGCCCGCGTCGCGCAGGGCCTGGGAGACGGCGGAGCCGACGCCGCCGACCCGGCTGTTGTCCTCGACGGTGACCACGACCCGGTGTCGGGCGGCCAGCCCCGGGAGCGCCTCGTCGACCGGCTTGACCCAGCGCGGGTCGACCACGGTCGTCGAGATGCCCTGCTTGTCGAGCAGGTCGGCGATCTCCAGGCACATCGGGGCGAGCGCGCCGACCGAGACCAGCAGCACGTCGGGGCGGTCCACACCGGCGCCCGGCTCGCGCAGCACGTCCATGCCGCCGACCCGGCCGACCGCCCGCACCGCCGGGCCGACCGCGCCCTTGGAGTAGCGGACCACGGTCGGGGCGTCGGTGACCTGGACGGCCTCGCGCAGCTGGGCGCGGACCTGGTCGGCGTCGCGCGGCGCGGCGATCCGCAGGCCGGGGACGACCTGGAGGATCGACATGTCCCACATGCCGTTGTGCGAGGCACCGTCGGTGCCGGTGATCCCGGCCCGGTCCAGGACGAAGGTCACGCCGCACCTGTGCAGCGCCACGTCCATCAGGACCTGGTCGAAGGCGCGGTTGAGGAAGGTGGCGTAGACGGCGACGACCGGGTGCAGCCCGCCGGTGGCCAGGCCGGCCGCCGAGACGGCGGCGTGCTGCTCGGCGATGCCCACGTCGTAGACCCGGTCCGGGAAGCGCTTGGCGAACTTGTCCAGGCCGACCGGCTGCAGCATGGCCGCCGTGATCGCGACGATGTCCGCGCGCTCCTCGCCGAGCCGGACCATCTCGTCGCCGAAGACGGAGGTCCAGTCGGCGCCGGAGCTCGCGATCGGCAGACCGGTGTCCGGGTGGATCTTGCCCACCGCGTGGAAGCGGTCCGCCTCGTCCTGGAGGGCGGGCTGGTAGCCGCGGCCCTTCTCGGTGAGGCAGTGCACGATGACCGGGCCACGGAAGCGCTTGGCGCGCTGCAGCGCGGACTCCAGGGCCTCGATGTCGTGGCCGTCGATCGGGCCGACGTACTTCAGCCCCAGGTCCTCGAACATGCCCTGCGGGGCGATGAAGTCCTTCAGGCCCTTCTTGGCGCCGTGCAGCGTCTCGTAGAGCGGCCGGCCGACGACCGGGGTGCGCTCCAGGATGTCCTTGCCGCGGGCCAGGAAGCGCTCGTAGCCGTCGGTGGTGCGCAGGGTGGCGAGGTGGTTGGCGAGGCCGCCGATGGTGGGCGCGTAGGAGCGCTCGTTGTCGTTGACGACGATGACCAGCGGGCGGTCCTTGGCGGCGGCGATGTTGTTGAGCGCCTCCCAGGCCATGCCGCCGGTCAGCGCGCCGTCGCCGATCACCGCGGCGACGTGGTGGTTCTCCCGGCCGAGCACCTCGTTGGCCTTGGCGATGCCCTCGGCCCAGCCCAGCACGGTGGAGGCGTGGCTGTTCTCGATGACGTCGTGCTCGGACTCGGCCCGCGAGGGGTAGCCGGAGAGCCCGCCCTTGCTCTTGAGCTTGGAGAAGTCCTGCCGCCCGGTGAGCAGCTTGTGGACGTAGGACTGGTGGCCGGTGTCGAAGAGCACCTTGTCCCTGGGGCTCTGGAAGACCCGGTGCAGGGCGATGGTCAGCTCGACGACGCCGAGGTTGGGGCCCAGGTGTCCGCCGGTCTTGGAGACGGCGTCCACGAGGAAGGTACGGATCTCCGCCGCCAGCTGATCCAGCTGCTCCGGGCTGAGCCGGTCCAGATCGCGTGGTCCCCTGATGCGGGTCAGCAGAGTCACCCGTGCCTCCTTGCTGTCGAGTGTGTCCGGGCCCGGTGGGGGCCGGGTCCGACGAGTCTAATGTTCCGCCCGGGAGCCGGGAGATCGGCCTATGCGATGTATGTCACGCGAAGGGGCGGGATACACGCGGGCCCCGCGTCCGAAGGGCGGGCAGGAGGGCACCCGGCACCGGCACAGCCGGCACCGGAGCCGACACCGGGCCCCTGAGCCGACACCGGGCCCCCGGGGGCACGCGTGGCGCCCCGGCGCCCCACGTGGGCCGCACGCAGGAGTGCCCGGCACCGCCCAGGGGACGGTGCCGGGCACGGGGCGCGGCGGGCGCGCGGGGCGCCGGGAGCGGCCGACAGGTCGACCCGCGGCCCGCCGGGTCAGCCGCGGCCGGCTGTCTTCTGTGTCCTGCGGGAGACCGAGTCGATCACCACGGCGGCGAGCAGCACCGCACCGGTGATCATGTACTGGACGGAGTTGCCCACGCTCAGCAGGTACATGCCGGACGAGATCGAGCCGATGACCAGCATGCCGAGCAGCGCCGACCAGACCGAGCCGCGGCCGCCGAAGAGGCTGGTGCCGCCGATGACCGCGGCGGCGATGGCCTCCATCAGCAGGTTGCCGGTACCGGCCTGCTGGCTGGCGGTGCCGACCCGGGAGGCGATCATGAGACCACCGCAGGCCGCGAGGAAGCCGGAGAGCGCGAAGACCGAGATCCGCACGGCGTCCACGTTGATGCCGGCGCGGCGGGCGGCCTCGACGCTGCCGCCGAGCGCGATCACCTTGCGGCCGTAGGAGGTGCGGCGCACCACGAAGTCCAGGCCGACCAGCACCACCAGGAAGATCACCAGGGCCAGCGGCAGGCCCATGTACTCGTTGAGCTTCCAGGCCGCGGCGAAGGCGATCACGGCCAGCACCGCGGTGCGCACCAGGATCTCGCCCATCGGCCGGGCCGGGATGCCGGCCTCCTTGCGCCGCCTGGCGTCCAGGAACTGGGCCAGGAAGAAGGCGCCCACGGCCAGCGCCGCCGCCGCGTACGCGGCGGCGATGTCCGAGAAGTAGTGGGTGGACAGGGTGCGCAGCAGGCTGTCGTCGTCGAGCTGGATGGATCCGGTGCTGCTCAGCACCTGGAGCATCAGGCCGTTCCAGGCGAGCAGGCCGGCCAGCGTGACCACGAAGGCCGGCACGCCGATCTTGGCGAAGAAGTAGCCGTGCACCACGCCGAGGGCCGTACCGACGGCGAGGCCGATGAGGATCGCCGGGACCTCGGGCATGCCCTCCTTGACGTTGAGCACCGCCGTGGTCGCCGCGGCCAGGCCGCTGACCGAGCCGACCGACAGGTCGATCTCGCCGAGCAACAGCACGAAGACGATGCCGACCGAGATCAGGCCGGTGCCGCCGATGATGATCGACAGGTCGGAGAGGTTCTTCGGGGAGAGGAAGGCGTCGTCCTTGACCTGGAAGACGGCCCAGATGACGGCGATGCCGACGATGACCGGGAGGGCGCCCAGCTCGCCGCTGCGCAGCTTGCGCCCCAGCTCCTGGAGGTAGCCCTTGACGCCCTGCTGGCGCACCAGCAGCCGGGGGTCGACGGCGGCGACGGCCGCCGGGGCGGCGGGGGCCTCGTCGACGGATTCCTGCGCGCCGGGTTCCTGCGCGCTGCTCGACTTGTTGAGGTCGGTGGTCACTTCTGGGCCTCCGCGGTACGCGCCTTGCGGCGGGTCACGGCGTTGTCCGTGGCGCCGGTGATGGCGGAGATGATGTCTTCCTGAGAGGTGGTGCGGACGTCGAAGGTGCCGTTGTTGCGGCCCAGGCGCAGCACCGCGACCCGGTCCGCGACCGCCTTGACGTCGGCCATGTTGTGGCTGATGAGGATCACCGCGAGGCCGCGTTCGCGCAGCCGCTCGACCAGGTCGAGGACCTGCGCGGTCTGCTCGACGCCGAGGGCGGCGGTGGGCTCGTCGAGGATCACCAGCTTGGGGTCGCCGAGCATGGAGCGGGCGATGGCGACGGTCTGCCGCTGGCCACCGGAGAGCGCGGCGATCGGGATGCGGACGCTGGGGATGCGGATCGAGAGGGTGCTGAGCAGCTCGCGCGAGCGGCGCTCCATCTCCACCTCGTCCAGTGCGCCGCGGCGCAGGATCTCGCGGCCCAGGAAGAGGTTGCCGACGACGTCGATGTTGTCGCACAGCGCGAGGTCCTGGTAGACGGTCGCGATGCCCAGCTCCTGGGCGTCGTGCGGGCGCTGGATGGTCACCGGCTTGCCGCACCACTCGACGACGCCGTCGTCGGCCGGCCCGGCTCCGGCGATGGTCTTGACGAGGGTGGACTTACCGGCGCCGTTGTCGCCGACCAGGGCGACCACCTCACCGGCGTGGACCTCCAGGTGAACGTCGGTCAGCGCCTGGACGGCGCCGAACCGCTTGGAGATCCCGCGCAACGCAAGTACGGGTTCGTTCGGCACGATGGCCTTCTCCGATCTAGGGCAGGGGGACCCTGCGGATTGCAGAGGGGGTGCCGGGCGGGCCGGCTCCCCTCGCCAGCGTCTGGGGGTGGAATCCGGGGCCTTGAGGGCTCCGGATCCGGCACCGGGGTGGGTGCGGTGGGCCGGTGCGGGGTGGCCGCTTCGGGGCCTCGGGCCCGTGGGCCGTACGCCGCCCCGGGAGGGCGGGCCCGTGGGATTCGGGCGTGCGCCGGCCGGCGGTGGTCGGGCGCCCCGCCGGCCGGCGGTGGCTCCACCCTGTGGCGGGGCCCGCGGGGCGGGTGTGCCGGCGCGGCGGCCGCGCCCGTGCGGGGCGGCCCCGCCGCCCGGCCGGTCCGGCCGTGCGGAGCGGGACACCGCCCCCCGGTGGTGCGTGGCCGGGCCGCCTCAGCGACGGCCCGGGCCGTCGGCTACTTCAGGCCCGCGGACTTGCAGGCGGACGCGTACTTGGCGGTGCAGATCTCGTCGACCTTCCACAGGCCGTCCTTGACCACGGTGTCCTTGATGTTGTCCTTGGTCAGTGCCAGGGGGGTGATCAGGGTGGCCGGGATCTTCTTGGCGCTGCCGCTGTCGACGGTGGCGGAGGCGGCCACCTTCTCGCCGCGGCCGAGGGCCAGCGCCATCTCGGCGGCGGCGGTCGCCTCGGGCTCGTACGGCTTGTAGACGCTCATGTACTGCTCACCGGCGAGGATGCGCTGCACGCCCGCGAGCTCCGCGTCCTGGCCGGTCACCGGCGGCAGGGAGGAGAAGCCGCCGCTCTTGAGCGCGGTGATGGCGCCGCCCGCCATGCCGTCGTTGGCGGAGTAGACGCCGATGATCTCGTCCTTGCCGAGCGAGGAGATGGCGCCGCTCATGGCCTCGTTGGCCTTGTCCGGCAGCCAGCGGTCCACGTCGTAGGACTTGGCGATGTCGACCTTGCCGTCCAGGACGGACAGCGCGCCCTTCTTGAAGAGGGCGGCGTTGGGGTCGGCCTCCCAGCCGTTGAGCATGACGACCTTGCCGTCCTCGGCCTTGTCCCCGAGCGCCTTGAGGAGCGCCTTGCCCTGGACCTTGCCGACCTCCTCGTTGTCGAAGGAGGTGTAGGCGGAGACCGGGCCCTCGGCGAGCCGGTCGTAGGCGACGACCGGGATGCCGGCCTCGTCGGCCTTCTTCACGGAGCTGGCGATGGACTTGGAGTCGACCGCGTCGAGGATGATCACGTCCACCTTCTTGGTGATCATCGAGTCGACCTGCTGCTGCTGCACCGACGGGTCCGACTTGGCGTTGGCGTACTGGACGGTGCACTCCGCGCACAGCCCCTTGATCTTGTCGGTGATCAGGGGGCGGTCGAAGCTCTCGTATCTCGCGGTCTGGTCCTCCGGGAGGAGCAGACCGATGGTGAGCGGACCTGTCTTCTTCTTGTCGCCCTTGTCCTTGTCTCCGGCTTCCTTCGCGGAGCCGCAGGCGGCGAGGGACGCGGCCATCGAAACAGCGGCGGTGGCCATGAGGACGCGACGCATCGTGGCGTTCATATGGGGGTGACCTCCCTGACGAGGCCGCGTCATTGCGGCCGAGGTGGCTGGAAGTCAACTCGGCCGTCAGCATGACGTCAAGAAGTAAATCCTTAACGAGATGGCAACGGTGCCATTCGTTATCTGTCTGAACTCAGCCTTGAACGAGCGCGCAGCGGGCCCCGCGGCGAGCCGTCGCCGCGGGGCCCCCTCCGGACCGCACCGGTCAGTTGAGCGACGGTGCTCCCAGCGGCGAGCCGTCCAGCAGCGTGGAGTCGCCCATCTCGCTGAGCACCAGGGCGATGGCGCCGAGCACCTCCGCGCGGTCGCCCAGCGCGCCCGGCATCACCGACAACCGCCGTGCCGCGCTGGGGATCGCGTACCGCGCCACCGACTCGCGGATGGGGCCCAGCACCAGCTCGCCGGACTCGGCGAGATGTCCACCGAGCAGCACTCTGCTGGGATTGAGCAGGTTGCACAGATTGGCCACTCCGCTACCGATATGCCGCCCCACATCGGCGATGACCCGACGGCAGCCGGGGTCGCCGTCCCGGGCCAGCCGGACCATGCGCTCCACGGTGAGATCGGCGCCATGACTGGAGTGCAGGAGCGGCAGCACATAGCGGGCGGCGGCGAACGTTTCCAGACAACCGCGGTTGCCGCAGCGACAGACCGGACCCGACTCATCCAGGGTGATATGCCCGATCTCGCCCGCCGTGCCGCCGGGGCCGCGATAGATCTGCCCACTGATCACGAGCCCCGCGCCGACGCCGCTGGCGACCTTGATGTACGCCAGGTCGGCGACCCCCCGCCCGGCACCCCAGACCAGTTCGCCCAGCGCGCCCAGGTTGGCGTCGTTGTCCACGTGCACCGGGACGCCCAGCCGGGCGGCCAGCTCGTCGCGGGGATTGGTGCCCGCCCAGCCCGGCAGGATCGCGGTGGAGCCGAGTGCGCCGGTCTCCACGTCGATCGGCCCCGGCACGCCGAGACCCACCCCGATCACCTTGTCGGGGCTGATGCCGGTGACCTCGATCAGCCGGCCCACCAGGGCCTCCGCCCGGTCCATGCCCTGCGCCGCGGAGGCGTCCACATCCAGCGGCTCGGACTCCTCGGCGAGCACCTGGTGGGCCAGGTTGCCGATGGCCACCCGCAGGTGGGTGTGGCCGAAGTCCACGCCGACCACGATCCCGGCGTGGCCGCTCAGCGAGACGCTGCGGGCCCGCCGACCACCGGCCGAGGTCGGGGTGACCTCCACCGTCCCGCCGTCCTTCAGCTCCCGAACGATATTGGAGACCGTCGCGGCGGACAGCCCGGTGGACCGGGCGATCTCCGCCTGTGTGAGCGAGCCCGCCATCCGCACCGCGCGCACGACCCGCTCCAGGTTGGCCCGGTGCAGCGACGACTGCGATCCCGGAGTCTCCACGCCCATCCACTCCCGCTACGGCGCCGGCACGACGGCCGCACCACCGGCCGGGCCACGACGATGGGGCCCGGCATTGTCTCCAACATGTGAACTCTAAGTCGAGCCGGCTCGGTTGTCCCCCGTCAAGTCCTCACGGGACACAGGTGGGACACGGTGTATCGAACACGCCTGGTGAGCGGCTGGGTGAGATACGTCACGACGGACCCACCCCGACCACGCAGGGTGAGCCCGTCGTCGCGACCGGCCGCGCGGGCCGCGTGCCCGCGGCTACTTCAGCGCCCCCGCCGTCAGGCCCGCCTGGACCTGCCGTTGGAACAAGAAGTAAACGATCAGCACCGGCAGCATGGCGATCGTCATCCCCGCCATCAGCGCTCCCCAGTCCGTCTCGTACTGCTGCTGGAGCGCGATCTGGGCCAGCCCCTGGGTCAGCACGTACTTCTTCTCGTCCTGGTTGAGCACCATCGGCAGCAGGTACTGGTTCCACTGCCCCAGGAAGTTGAAGATGCCGATGCTGATCAGTCCCGGGCGGGCCATCGGCAGCATCACCTGGAAGAAGACCCGGGTGTGCGAGGCCCCGTCGATCATCGCGGCCTCGGCGATCGAGGTCGGCAGCGTCCGGAAGAACGCCGTCATGAAGAAGACCGTGAACGGCAGCGAGTAGGCGATGTAGACCAGGATCAGGCCGTGGTAGGTGGCCAGCAGATTCTGCCCCGGGAAGTCCCGCATCACGAAGAAGAGCGGGATCACCAGCATGAACACCGGGAACGCCATGCCACCGACGAAGAGGTAGTAGAGGAGCCGGTTGCCGGGGAAGGTGAACCGGGCCAGCACATAGGCGGCCATCGACCCGAGCACCATGGTGCCGAGCACCGAGCCCCCGACCACGATGAGGGTGTTGAGGAAGTAGTCGCCGAAGTTCGCCTCACGCCAGGCGTTGCCCCAGTTCTCGAAGTGCAGTTTCCCGGGCAGCGACCAGGGGTCGCTGAGGATGCCGTCGCTGGTCTTGAAGGAGCTCCACAGCACCCAGACCAGCGGCAGCCCCACCATGAGCGCCCAGGTGACGAGGATGCCGTGGGAGAAGACGTTGAGCACGGCCCCCTCGGACCGGCGTGCCGGCTCGCGCGGCGGCCGCGGGACCGGGGGGACGGCCTCCGGCGGGGAGACCTCGGTGATGTCCGTCGTCATGAGTCCGCGACCCCCTAGAACTCGATCCGCTCACGCCGCGCGAAGCGCATGGTGAGCACGGCGAACAGCAGGGTGACCACGAGCATGGCGACGCCCATGGCCGCCGCGTAGCCGTACTGGCTGTCGCGGAAGGCGGTCTGATAGAGCCTCAGCGGCACCACGTCGGTCGCCCCGTTGGGTCCGCCCATGTTCACGGACATGATCTGCACCAGCGCGAAGGCGTCCATGGCGATGATGCCCATGTAGACCCAGCCGGTCTGCACCGTGTCCCACAGCAGCGGCAGCGTGATGCGGAAGAAGGTGTGGGTGCGGCCCGCGCCGTCCAACAGCGCCGCCTCGTAGATGTCCCGGGGGATGTTGGCCATGGCGGCCGAGAAGAGCACCACGTAGAAGCCGACGTGCGCCCAGACCATCACCGCCATGATGCAGGTGAGCGCGAGGCTCTTGTCCCCGAGCCAGGAGCTCTGCAGGGAGTCCAGGCCCACGGTGCCGAGCAGGGAGTTCAGCAGTCCCTCGCGGGCGTCGGGGTTGTAGATGTTGAACCAGATCACCGAGATGATGGCGATGGAGATGACCTGGGGGAAGAAGAAGACGAACCGGTAGACGGAGGTGCCGCGCACCCCGGTGATCACCGCGCCGCGGCGCGAGCGGCCGCCGACGTTGAGCATGAAGGCGAAGAAGAGCCCCAGCCCCAGGGTGATGACCGGCACCACCGCCAGCATGATCGCGTTGTGCTTCAGCGCGTTCAGGAACTCGTCGCTGTGCAGCAGCTTGTCGTAGTTGTCGAACCCGGTGTACTGCGCGGCGCCCCGCACGCCGCTCCAGTCGGTCAGCGAGATCTGGAACGCCTGGATGAAGGGCGAGATCACGAAGATCGCGTAAATCGCCACCGGCAGAGCCAGGAACCCCAGGACGAACAGGTTCTTCCGCAACTCCCCGGCCTTCCGGGGACCGCCTTTCCTCCGCATACCGCTCCCAGCCCTCTCCTCCGGCCGCGTGACTGACCCGATTCGGCCCGGTCCGATTCCCCGGGGCGGATCACCCCGGGGAATCGCGACGGGCCCCGATGAGCCCCGACGGGCCGGCGATCAGGCGGTGCGCTTGAACTTGGTGACCGAGTCGTCGCCGGCCACCTCGTCGGCGTAGCTCTGCGCCTTCCGGATCCACTCCTTGGCCTTGAGGTCGCCGGTGAGCAGCTCGCTGGTCAGGCCGCCGAGCTTCTCGTCCGTCAGCTTCGGGTACCACTCCTGGAGCTGGATGGTCAGCAGGTTCTCGCCGGCGTCCGCGACCAGCTTGCTCGCCGAGGCCAGACCGGGCGTCAGCTGCATGCCCTCGGTGGCGCCCTTCACGCTCGTGAGCGACTTGACCTTCTTGGCGAAGTTCTGCGAGTGCTTCTTGGAGAGCATGATGCGCAGCAGCTCCATGCCGCCGATCGGGTTCTTGCCCTGCTTGGCGACGATGAACGGCTCGCTCGGCTCGGCTCGCACCGTGCCGTGCGGCATCCTGTCGCCCGAGCCGCCGTCGAAGAGCGCGCCGACGGCCATCCCGAAGTCGTCCGGGGTGGTCGGGGCGGCCTCGTTCTCCACCCAGGAGCCGTTGGGCATGAACACCGCCTCGCCCTTGGTCCACTTGGTCTGCGTCTGGGTGTGGGTGCGGCCCTCGCTGCCCTCCAGGAAGTAGCCCTTGGCGGCCAGCTCCTCATAGTGCTCGACGACCTGCTTGACCGCGTCGTTGGAGGTCCACGCCTTCGGTTCGAGGTTGTCGATCGCGATCCACTTCTCCATGCCGCCGATCTTGGCGATCTGCGCGAAGAGGTTGAAGTGGACGTAGTACGGATACTTCCCCGGGTAGGTCCAGGGCGCGATGCCCGCCTTCTTGATCTCGCCGCAGAGCCGGACCATCTCGTCCAGGGTCCTGGGGTACTCCCAGCCCTTGTCGTCCAGCAGCTTCCGGGAGTACCAGGAGCCGTAGACGGTGAAGGCGTAGTAGAGGACGTCGAAGGTGTCGCCGTGCCTGCCCTTCTCCAGCGTGCTGGGGTAGAGGAGGTCGCGCACCTTCTTGTCCGGGTCGTCGAACGAGACCGCGTCCAGCAGCGGTGCCAGGTCCATCAGCTGACCCTGGGTGGACAGGTTGTTCATGTCCAGGTGGTCGGCGCCGGAGTTGTCGATGACGTCCGGCGGGTTGCCCCCGGCGAAGCGGGGCTGGAGCTTGGGGCCGACCTGTTGGGTGCCGGTGTGCCTGACCTCGGCGTCGTACGTCGCCTTGTAGTCCGCCTCCGCGTCCTTGGCGTACTGGTCGCCGAGCCCGCCCTTGAAGATGAACGCCTCCAGCGGGGCGCCCTCCTTCACGCCCAGCGGGTTCTTCGCGCTGACCTTGCCCTCCGGCTGCTTGGGCTTGTCCGCGTCGTCGTCCCCGCCGCCGGTGGCGCACGCGGAGAGGAGGCCCATGCCGGGCGCGGCGATGAGGCCGAGCGCCGCCGAACGCTTGATCAGCTGGCGGCGGCCGGTTCCGGGGCGGTTCGTACCGGGGGCGTCAGAGGTGGATCCCATGCTCAAGTCCTCGCCTTCTTGCGGACTCAGGCGGTGTAGCGGTCTCCCGTGCGAGCTCGCCTCCGGCGAGGGGTCCGACACCGCAGGTCGGTTGGAAGCTGAGTGGTGCTGAGCGTGCTGAGGTGTGCTGGGAGTGCGCGTGGGGAAGCCTGCGAACAGTGCGGCATATCATCGCCACGCCGCCCCCAGGAGTCGGCTGCCGTTTCACCGTGACGGCCGCTCGGACGCCGACAGGTATAGTCCACTCCTCCTTCACTGGGCAAGATCGGGTGCAGCTTTGGTGAGGAGTCTTTCCCGAGTTGAGACCTGTGCGACCTACCGTAGGGGACGCCAGCCCGTACGGCACGAAGCCGTGCGCGCGCCGAGTCGAGAGGCGGTCCTCAGTGTTCGTTAAGAAGTTGCCCCTTGCCACGTCCGCCGTGGTGGTCGCGACGCTCGCGCTGACCGCGGGCTGCGGCTCCGGGGGCGGTTCGTCGAGCGAGGACGGCAAGAGCGGCGCCGCCATAGGCAAGGGCATGGCCAAGCTGCCCGTGAAGCCGTCCCCGTCCCCCACACCCACGCCGACCCCCACACCGACCGACGACCCGTCGGACGACCCGACCGGCGGCACCGGCCTGGTGACCCCGGACGCGAAGATGGGCCCCTGCGGCTGGGACTCGTCCTCCATGCCGTACGCCGATGTGAAGATCACCAATTCCTCGTCGACCACGCAGTACTACTCCATCTTCGTCGGCTTCACCGACAAGGACGACAAGGTCGTCACCTCCGGCATCGCGTCCGACGCCGCGGTGCCCGGCAACGGCAAGAAGACCGTCAAGGTGAAGGGCTTCTCGGCCGACTCGACGAAGAAGGCCAAGACCTGCCGGATCACGCTGGCGACGAAGAGCGCGACGAAGAACTGACGGCGGCCGCCTCGCCTCGCGGTCGCTGGCGGTTCGGGGGCCGCCGCCCGGTCGGGCGGCGGCCCCTCCGTCATGCCCGCGTCCCCTCCGCACCCTTGACACCACCGTCCCCCTGGCGCCCTACTTGTCACTGCCCAACTCGCTTGACAACGTTGTCTAATTCGTTGAGAGGCCGAGATGAGACAGAGACGATGGCGCCGCGGCCGCGATCCGCTGACGCTCCGCCGGGGCGGCGGGGCGGCTCTCCGTCCGGGGGGCCGCCCGGTGGCGTGGGCGGTGGCCGCCCTGCTGGTGGCCACCGCCCACGCCTGGGCCCCGGCCACGGCCACCGGCGCACCACGCCAGCCCGACGCCCGTTCCACCTCCTTCGCCTCCTCCTTCGAGAAGGGCGACCCGCAGCCCGACTGGCGCGACACGGTGGAGACCGGGCCCGACGGGGAGAAGCGGACCTCCGGCGTCGACGGCGCGTACTCCTCGGGCATCCCCGGCGATGTGACCGAGAAGGTCGCCGCGGTGCGGGCCAGCGGCGAGCACGCCTCGGCCGGCGAGGTGAAGGAGAACCTCGTCGACGGCGAGGTCACCAGCAAGTGGCTGGTCTTCCAGCCCACCGCCTGGCTCGAGTTCGAGCTGTCCGAGCCGGTCGAGGTGGTGCGTTACGCGCTCACCTCGGCCAACGACGCCGCCGGTCGCGACCCCCGCGACTGGACGCTCAAGGGCTCCACCGACGGCACCGAATGGCGGACGCTGGACACCCGCGAGGGCGAGGTCTTCGCGGAGCGGCAGCAGACCCGGCAGTTCGGCTTCGCCGGCGAGAGGGCGTACCGGCACTTCCGGCTGGAGATCACTCGCAACTCCGGGGATCCGCTCACCCAACTGGCCGAGGTGCGGTTCGGCGGCACCGACACCACCCCGCCCGCCCCCTCCGACATGCGCTCCCATATCGACCGCGGCCCGGCCGGCTCCCCCACCGCCAAGGCCAACGCCGGCTTCACCGGCACCCGCGCGCTGCGGTACGCGGGCACGCACCGCCCGGACGGCCGGGCGTACTCGTACAACAAGGTCTTCGACGTCGACACCGCGATACGCCGGGACACCGTGCTGTCGTACCGGATCTTCCCGTCCATGCCGGAGACCGATCTGAGCTATCCCGCGACCCATGTCGCGGTCGACCTCGCCTTCACCGACGGCACCTACCTGAGCGACCTGGGAGCCGTCGACCAGCACGGCGCCCGGCTGACGCCGCGGGGCCAGGCGGCCTCCAAGACGCTCTACGTCAACCAGTGGAACCACAAGGAGGCGCGGATCGGCGCGGTCGCGGCGGGCAAGACGGTCGACCGGGTGCTGGTGGCCTACGACTCCCCCAAGGGCCCGGCGGCGTTCCGCGGCTGGATCGACGACGTCTCCCTGGCCCCGAGGGCGCCCGAGAAGCGGCTGGCGCACCTGTCCGACTACGCCGTCACGACGCGCGGCACCCACTCCAGCGGCTCCTTCTCGCGCGGCAACACCTTCCCGGCCACCGCCGTGCCGAACGGCTTCAACTTCTGGACCCCGGTGACCAACGCGGCGTCCACCGACTGGCTCTACCAGTACGCCCGCGCCAACAACGCGGACAACCTCCCCACCGTGCAGGCGTTCAGCGCCAGCCATGAGCCCAGCCCCTGGATGGGCGACCGGCAGACCTTCCAGGTGATGCCCTCGGCCGCGGCCGGCACCCCGGACGCCTCGCGCACCGCCCGTGCGCTGCCGTTCCGGCACGAACGCGAGACCGCGCGGCCCCACTCGTACGAGGTGCGCTTCGAGAACGGGCTGCGGGCGGGTATCGCCCCGACCGACCACGCGGCCCTCATGCGCTTCACCTATCCGGGGGATGACGCGAGCGTCATCTTCGACAACGTGACCAACGAGGGCGGGCTGACCCTGGACCCCGAGCGCGGTGTCGTCTCCGGCTTCTCCGACGTCAGGAGCGGCCTGTCCACCGGGGCCTCCCGGATGTTCGTCTACGGCGTCTTCGACGCGCCCGTCAGCGACAGCGGGATGCTGCCCGGTGGCGGCGGCAAGGACGTCACCGGCTTCTTCCGCTTCACGCCGGGCGAGGACCGCACGGTGCAGCTGCGGATCGCCACCTCGCTCATCGGCGTGGCGCAGGCCAAGGCCAACCTGGAGCGCGAGCTCCCGGCCGGGACCTCGTTCGAGCGGGTCAGGGACAGGGCGCGGGCGGAGTGGGACGCGCTCCTGGGCCGGGTGGAGGTCGAGGGGGCGACCCGGGACCAGCTCACCACCCTCTACTCCAGCCTCTACCGGCTGTACCTCTATCCCAACTCGGCCCACGAGAACACGGGAACGGCCGAGAAGCCGCGCCACCAGTACGCGAGCCCCTTCTCCCCGCCCGTCGGCGAGAACACCCCGACCCACACCGGCGCGAAGATCGTCGACGGGAAGGTGCACGTCAACAACGGCTTCTGGGACACCTACCGCACCACCTGGCCCGCGTACTCCCTGCTCACGCCCCGCCGCGCGGGCGAGATGGTCGACGGTTTCGTCCAGCAGTACAAGGACGGCGGCTGGATCTCCCGCTGGTCCTCCCCCGGCTACGCCGACCTGATGACCGGCACCAGCTCGGACGTGGCCTTCGCCGACGCCTACCTCAAGGGCGTGGACTTCGACGCGGAGGCGGCGTACGAGGCGGCGGTGAAGAACGCGACGGTGGTGCCCCCGTCCTCGGGCGTCGGTCGCAAGGGCATGGCCTCCTCGGTCTTCCTCGGCTACACGCCGACCGGCACCCACGAGGGGATGTCCTGGGCCCTGGAGGGCTACCTCAACGACTTCGGCATCGCCAACATGGCCGAGGCGCTCCACAAGAAGACCCGGAAGGCGCGCTACCAGGAGGAGGCCGCCTACTTCCGCAACCGCGCCCGCAACTACGTCCGGCACTTCGACGCCAAGGCCGGCTTCTTCCAGGGCCGGGACGCGAACGGCGACTGGCGGCTGCCCGCGGACCGCTACGACCCGCGCGTCTGGGGCCACGACTACACCGAGACCAACGGCTGGGGCTACGCCTTCACCGCTCCCCAGGACAGCCGGGGACTGGCCAACCTCTACGGCGGCCGGGAGGGACTGGCGAAGAAGCTGGACGCCTACTTCTCCACCCCGGAGACCGCCGACCCGGAGTTCGCCGGTTCGTACGGGGGCGTCATCCACGAGATGACCGAGGCGCGGGACGTCCGCATGGGCATGTACGGCCACAGCAACCAGGTCGCGCACCACGCCACGTACATGTACGACGCCGCCGGCCAGCCCTGGAAGACCCAGGCCAAGGTGCGCGAGGTGCTCTCCCGGCTCTATCTCGGCAGCGAGATCGGCCAGGGGTACCACGGGGACGAGGACAACGGCGAGCAGTCCGCCTGGTACCTGTTCAGCGCCCTCGGCTTCTATCCGCTGGTGATGGGCTCCCCCGAGTACGCGGTGGGCTCCCCGCTGTTCACCAGGGCGACCGTCCATCTGGAGGGCGGCCGCGACCTCGTCATCAAGGCGCCGCGCAACAGCGAGCGCAACGTCTACGTCCAGGGCCTGAAGGTCGACGGCAAGCGCTGGAACTCCACCGCCCTGCCGCACGCGCTCCTCGCCGAGGGCGCCACGCTGGAGTTCGCCATGGGGCCGAAGCCCTCGAGGTGGGGCACGGGGCCGGACGCGGGACCGTCGTCGATCACGAAGGACGACGGGGTGCCGGCGCCGGACACCGATCTGACGACGCGTGGCGAGGGCCCGCTGACCGACGACACCTCGGCGACGGAGGCGGCGTTTACCTCGGTGGAGCCGCCGGTCCAGCCGGGCGCTCACGCGACGCGGTACACCCTCGCCTCCTCCCGGCGGGGTGACGCCCCCTCGGGCTGGGTGCTCCAGGGCTCCGCTGACGGCGAGACATGGCGGGACCTGGACCGGCGCGAGGGCGAGTCCTTCGCCTGGGACCGGCAGACGCGGGTCTTCGCCGTGGCCCACCCGGGTACCTACGCGCACTACCGGCTGGTAACGGACAGCAGAGCCACGCTCACCGAGATGGAACTTCTGGGGCAAGCTCGAAAACGGTGACGAAATGGTGACAAGGCAGGGTCGGCGAACCCGTTGACCCGTGAAGACCCTGTGCAACGATCAAGGAGAAATCGCGGTGCGCCCCACGAGCGGCGCGCCGCGTCTCTCTGTCCTCACTTTGGAGCACCACGTGGCCCTTTCCTCCGGCCGTAACCGCGGCCGCGCCCTGGCGCGGCTGACGACCGCGGCGATAGCCGCCGCTCTGGTCGGCACCACCGCCGGCACCGCGATGGCCGACGACAACCCGGGTCCGGTCCCGGCGCCGTTCAAGGGCGTCCAGCAGGCCGCCCCGAAGGCCGCCGCGGCGAGCAAGTACGCGCCGGTCCTCGGCGTCTACGGCGTCACCAAGGCCGGTGACATCTACGGCTACCACCCCGACAAGCGCGGCGGCCTCGAAGGCGGCAAGGTCGACACCGGCTTCTGGAAGGACCGCGTCCACACGATCTTCCAGGTCGACCACGACAAGGACCGTCTCCTCGACGGCATGTACGGCCGCTACACCAACGGCACGCTCGCCTTCATGCACGTCGACAAGGGCGAGAAGAAGCTCGGCGGCGGCTGGAACCAGTACAACCTGCTAATGTCCCCGGGCAACCTCGCCGGCACCAAGCAGAGCGACATCCTCGCCCGCAACAAGTCCGGCGTCCTCTACCTGTACCTGGCCAAGGCCGACGGCAGCCTGCAGACCAAGAAGCGGATCGGCGGCGGCTGGGACCAGTACACCCAGATCGCGGGCCAGCACGACCTGACCGGCGACGGCAAGGCCGACATCGTCGCCCGCGACAAGGCCGGCGTGCTGTGGCTCTACAAGGGCACCGGCGACGCGAACAAGCCCTTCGCCAAGCGCGCCAAGGTCGGCGGCGGCTGGGGCGGCTACAACCGCCTGCTCTCCTCCGGCGACGTGGACCTCGACGGCCGCACCGACCTGATCGCCCGCGACAAGGCCGGCAACGCCTGGCTCTTCAAGGGCACCGGCAAGGCGTCGGCGCCCTTCAAGGCGAAGAAGAAGGTCGCCTCCGGCTGGGGCAAGTTCACCCTGATCTTCTCGTGAGGTCACCAGCCCGAGCACGCACGGGCCGCACTCCCGCGAGGGGGTGCGGCCCGTTCCGTTTCCCGCCGCTCCCGCGCCCCGCCCCGTGCCTCAACTGCCGCCGCCCGCAGGCCGGGAGGGGCCGGCTCGCGACTGTGACAGAACGGTGACGAATCATCGAACCACAAAGATGATCAAGGTGACGGCCACGTGAGACGATCACGGAGATATCGCGTTATGCCCCATCAGGTACCTCGCGTCCCTGTACATCACTCTGGAGTAATACGTGACTCTTCTCTCCGGCCGTCAGCGCGGCCGCGCGCTCGCCCGGCTGACCACCGCCGCGATAGCCGCCGCCCTGGTCGGCACCACCGCCGGCACCGCCATGGCCGACGACGGCCCGGCCTCCGACCCGACCGCCCTGCGCACGGCGATGAAGCAGGCCGCGGAGCGAGGCGCCGCGCTCGACGGACTCCGGGCGCACGGCCCGAAGTCGGCGGCCCCGGGCACCTTCGCTCCGTACCTCCCGCTCAACGCCATCACCGAGACCGGTGACCTGCTCCAGTACACGCCGAACGGCGACGGCGGCCTGCGCAAGCCCTTCCCGGTGGAGCCGAAGGGCGGCTGGAAGGACGTCGACGCCATCATGCAGGTCGACTTCGACCGGGACGAGAACCTCGACGGGACGTACACCCGGACCACCGACGGCGCCCTGCGCTTCACGGGGTACAACGCCGACACGGACCTCGGCCGCGGCTGGGACACGTACGACGTGCTGCTGTCCCCGGGCGACCTCGGCGGGACCAAGGAGGCCGACGTCCTCGCCCGGGACGGCTCCGGCACCCTCTGGCTCTTCCCGGCCAGGGGCGACGGCTCCCTGAGCGCCCGTAAGAAGGTCGGCACCGGCTGGGGCCAGTTCACCCAGATCGCCGGCCAGCACGACCTCTCCGGCGACGGCAAGGCCGACATCGTCGCCCGCGACAAGGCCGGCGTGCTGTGGCTCTACCAGGGCACCGGCGACGCGAACAAGCCCTTCGCCAAGCGCGCCAAGGTCGGCGGCGGCTGGAACCAGTTCAACCGGATCCTCTCCACCGGTGACCTGGACATCGACGAGAAGGGCCGCGCCGACCTCGTCGCCCGCGACAACGCCGGGGCGCTGTGGCTCTACCAGGGCACCGGCAACGCCTCGGCGCCTTTCAAGGCCAAGGTCAAGATCGGCGACTCCGGCTGGAACGCGTACCGGCTGTTCTCGTAGGGCACCCGAGACACCCGGGCCGCACCGCTCTCCCGAGAGGTGCGGCCCTCGTGCGCGACGGCACCCCGCCGCCGTGACCCGTGAAGATCATGTGCTGGCATCCTGCCTACCGCGATGCCCCCACTCCGCACATCGCTGTATCCACGTCATCTTGGAGACATACGTGGCCCCATCCTCCGGCCGTCACCACGGCCGCGCCCTGGCGCGGCTGACGACCGCGGCGATCGCCGCCGCCCTGGTCGGCACCGCCGGCACCGCCGTGGCCGACGACAAGCCGACGCCCCTCCCTGCGCCGGTGAAGCGCGCACAGGCGCAGAGCGCCGAGTTGAACGAGGCGCGCCGCGCCGAGGCGCCGACGTCGGTCGGCGCGAACGGCTACGCCCCCATCCTCCCGCTGGCCGGCGCCACCGCCACGGGCGACCTGTACTACTACATGCCGAACGGCAAGGGCGGGCTGCTGCCCCGTCAGCTGGTCGTGCGGGACGACTGGGCGTACGTCAGCGCCGCGATGCACGTCGACCGCGACGACGACGGCGTGTTCGACGGGATGTACGCACGCGGCACCGACGGCACCCTCGCCTTCACGGACGACACCTCCGACAAGGAGATCGGCCCCGGCTGGAACCGGTACAACGTGCTGCTGTCCCCGGGCAACCTCGGCGGCGCCCGGGAGCCGGACCTCCTCGCCCGGGACGGCTCCGGCACCCTCTGGCTCCATCTCGCCCGCCCGGACGCCACGCTGACCGGCCGTAAGAAGGTCGGCACCGGCTGGGGCCGGTACACCCAGATCGCCGGCCAGCACGACCTGACCGACGACGGCAGGGCCGACATCGTCGCCCGTGACAAGGCCGGCGTCCTGTGGCTCTACAAGGGCACCGGCGACGCGAACAAGCCGTTCGCCACGCGCACCCGGATCGGCTCGGGCTGGAACACCTACAACCGCCTGGTGGCCTCGGGTGACGTGGACCTCGACGCCGACGGCCGGGCCGACCTGATCGCCCGCGACACGACGGGCGCCCTGTGGCTCTACAAGGGCACGGGCAAGGCGTCCGCCCCGTTCGCGGCCCGGGTCAAGATCGGCAACTCCGGCTGGAACCAGTACACCCAGCTGTTCTCGTAACGGCGCCGGACGACGGCGAACGCGCGGCGGGCCGCACCCCCCGGGGAAGGGGGTGCGGCCCGCCGTGGTGCGTGGGGCGTGCGCCGCCGCTTACTTGCGGATCAGCGAGCGCAGCACGTACTGCATGATGCCGCCGTTGCGGTAGTAGTCCGCCTCACCCGGGGTGTCGATGCGGACGACCGCGTCGAACTCCACACCGGTGTCGGTGGTGACCTTGACGGTGCGCGGGGTGGTGCCGTTGTTCAGCTCCTCCACACCGGTGATCGCGAAGGTCTCCTCGCCGGTCAGGCCCAGGGAGGACGCCGAGGCACCCTCGGGGAACTGCAGCGGCAGGACACCCATGCCGATCAGGTTCGAGCGGTGGATGCGCTCGTAGGACTCGGCGATGACGGCCTTGACGCCGAGCAGCGCGGTGCCCTTCGCGGCCCAGTCGCGGGAGGAGCCGGAGCCGTACTCCTTGCCGGCCAGGATGACCAGCGGGATGCCGGCGGCCTGGTAGTTCTGGGAGGCGTCGTAGATGAAGGAGACGGGGCCGCCCTCGACGGTGAAGTCGCGGGTGAAGCCGCCCTCGGTGCCCGGCGCGATCTGGTTGCGCAGGCGGATGTTGGCGAACGTACCGCGGATCATGACCTCGTGGTTGCCGCGGCGGGAACCGTACGAGTTGAAGTCGCGGCGCTCGACGCCGTGCTCGGTGAGGTACTTGCCGGCCGGGGTGTCGGCCTTGATGGCACCGGCCGGGGAGATGTGGTCGGTGGTGACCGAGTCGCCCAGCTTCGCCAGCACGCGGGCGCCGGCGATGTCGGAGACCGGGGTGGTCTCCATGGTCATGCCCTCGAAGTACGGGGGCTTGCGGACGTAGGTGGACTGCGGGTCCCACTCGAAGGTGTTGCCGGTCGGGATCGGCAGCGACTGCCACTGGGCGTCGCCGGCGAAGACGTCCTGGTAGGAGGAGGCGAACATGTCCTCGCCGATGGCGTTGGCGACGACGTCGTTGACCTCGGTCTCGGACGGCCAGATGTCCTTCAGGAAGACCGGGTTGCCGTCCTTGTCGGTGCCCAGGGCGTCCTTGGTGATGTCCACCTTCATGGAGCCCGCGATGGCGTAGGCGACGACCAGCGGCGGGGACGCCAGGTAGTTCATCTTGACGTCGGGGTTGATCCGGCCCTCGAAGTTGCGGTTGCCGGAGAGCACCGAGGTCACGGCCAGGTCGTGCTCGTTGACGGCCTTGGAGACCTCCTCCGGCAGCGGGCCGGAGTTGCCGATGCAGGTGGTGCAGCCGTAGCCGACCAGGTTGAAGCCCATCTTGTCGAGGTAGGGCGTCAGACCCGCGCGGTCGTAGTAGTCCATGACAACCTTGGAGCCCGGGGCCAGGGTGGTCTTCACCCACGGCTTGCGGGACAGGCCCTTCTCGACCGCCTTCTTGGCCACCAGCGCGGCGGCGACCATGACGTACGGGTTCGAGGTGTTGGTGCAGGAGGTGATCGCGGCGACGGTGACGGCGCCGTGGTCGATCTCGTACTGCGAACCGTCGGCGGCGGTGACCAGCGTCGGGCGGGTCGGGACGCCGTTGTGCTCGGCCGGAGCGTCGGAGGCCGGGAAGGACTCCTTGCCCGCCTCGTCGTCGTCCTCGACGTAGTTGCGCACGTCCTGCGCGAACTGCTGGGCGGCCTCGGCCAGGATGATGCGGTCCTGCGGGCGCTTCGGGCCGGCGATGGAGGGGACGACCGTGGAGAGGTCCAGCTCCAGCTTCTCGGAGAAGTCCGGCTCGGCGGCCGGGTCCAGCCACAGGCCCTGCTCCTTGGCGTACGCCTCGACCAGGGCGACCTGCTGCTCGGAGCGGCCGGTCAGACGCAGGTAGTTCAGGGTCTCGTCGTCGATCGGGAAGATCGCGGCGGTGGAGCCGAACTCCGGCGACATGTTGCCGATGGTGGCGCGGTTGGCCAGCGAGGTGGCGGCGACGCCCTCACCGTAGAACTCGACGAACTTGCCGACGACGCCGTGCTTGCGCAGCATCTCGGTGATGGTCAGCACCAGGTCGGTGGCGGTGGTGCCGGTGGGCAGCTCGCCGGTCAGCTTGAAGCCGACGACGCGCGGGATCAGCATGGAGACCGGCTGGCCCAGCATCGCGGCCTCGGCCTCGATGCCGCCGACGCCCCAGCCGAGCACACCGAGGCCGTTGACCATGGTGGTGTGCGAGTCGGTGCCGACGAGGGTGTCGGGGTACGCCTGGCCGTTGCGGACCATCACGGTGCGGGCCAGGTGCTCGATGTTCACCTGGTGCACGATGCCGGTGCCCGGCGGGACGACCTTGAACTCGTCGAAGGCGGTCTGGCCCCAGCGCAGGAACTGGTAGCGCTCCTTGTTGCGGCCGTACTCCAGCTCCACGTTCTGCGCGAAGGAGTCGGGGGTGCCGAACTTGTCCGCGATGACGGAGTGGTCGATGACCAGCTCGGCCGGGGCCAGCGGGTTGATCTTCGCCGGGTCGCCGCCGAGCTCCTTGACGGCCTCACGCATGGTGGCGAGGTCCACCACGCACGGCACACCGGTGAAGTCCTGCATGATCACGCGGGCCGGCGTGAACTGGATCTCCTGGCTCGGCTGCGCCTGGGAGTCCCAGCCGCCGAGCGCGCGGATGTGGTCGGCGGTGATGTTGGCGCCGTCCTCGGTGCGGAGCAGGTTCTCCAGCAGCACCTTGAGGCTGTACGGGAGGCGGGCCGAGCCCTCCACCTTGTCCAGCCGGAAGATCTCGTACGACTCGTCGCCCACCTTCAGGGTGGAGCGAGCGTCGAAGCTGTTCGCCGACACGACAGTCTCCTTCTTGCGTGATCTCGCGCGTACCACCGCCATCCTGCCGTCACAGGGGGTTGCCGATCCGCTAAGGTGTGCCTAAGTTAGGCTGCCCTTACTCGAATGCGGCGCGGTACGTCTCTCGCTAGATATCTCGATGTCGAGATAACTCTAATACATCGCCGCCGCTCGGTCATGCCCGGGCACACCCCGCCCGCACCCCTGAAACCCCCTGCCGGCCGTACCCCGCCGCCACGCCAGGCCGCCGCGCCCCGACGGACCGCCCGACGGACCGCCCCCGCGCCGCAGCAGACTGGAGGTACGGAAGGGACGAAGAAGAGCAACACCGGCAGGAAGGGACGGACGGGTCATGTTGCGGAACAGCAAGGCGTTCAGCGGCTTCGCGGTGGACGACCTCCAGCGGGCGAAGGACTTCTACGGCGAGACGCTGGGCCTGCGGGTGACGGAGCGGTACGGGCTGCTCACCCTGCACCTCGCCGGCGGCACGGACGTCCTCGTCTACCCCAAGGACAACCACACCCCGGCGACCTTCACCATCCTCAACTTTCCCGTCGACGACATCGACGGCGCCGTGGCCGGGCTGACCGAGCGCGGGGTGCGCTTCGAGCGCTACGACGGCTTCGAGCAGGACGAGAAGGGCATCGCCCGGGGCCAGGGGCCGGACATCGCCTGGTTCACCGACCCGGCCGGCAATGTGCTGTCGGTGCTCCAGGAGAAGTGATCGGGCTGGACGCGTCGGAAATCCGACACTTATGAGCATGCGCCGCCCGGCCGGCCCGTTTCCACGAGACTGGTCGCATGGACCCTCGCCTGCTCCGCACCTTCGAGGCCGTGGCCCGCTGCGGGTCCTTCACCGACGCCGCGCGCGAGCTGGGGGTCACCCGCTCGGCCGTGTCGCAGCACATCGCCTCGCTCGAGGCCGAGCTGCGGGCCCCGCTGCTGACCCGGCGGCCGGTGGCCCCGACCGCGGCGGGCAGCCGACTGCTGGAGCACGCCGGGCCGCTGCTGTCGCGGCTCGAGGCGGCGCGGGCCGACATCACCCGGTCGACCGCCCCCCGTGCGCCCCGGCTCACCGTCGGGGCCTCCCCGCTCGCCCTGACCCCCACGCTGGCGGAGGCGCTCGCCGAGGCCGGCCGCCGACACCCCGACACCCCCATCGGGGTGCGCGTGCTGAGCCGGGCCCGGATCCCGGCCGCGGTGGCCGCCGGAGACCTGGACATCGGGCTGACCGACGGCATCGCCGCGCCCGGCGATCCGCTGCCGCTGCCACTGCCCGACGCCGCCCCGCTGGCCGTGGTGGTCCTCGCCGAGACGCCGCTGGCGGTGCCGCTGGCGCAGGGGCACCCGCTGGCCCGGCGGCTCGGACTGCGACTGGCCGACCTGGCCGGGGCGCGCTGGGTGGAGGCCCCCGACTCGGGCGTGCCGCTCGGGCAGTTGCGCGCGGCCGCCGGCGCCCCGCGCGGCTTCCGGGCCGCGCTGACGTACACCGGGACCGACGTCCGGGCGCTGGTCGCCCTGGCCGTGGCGAGCCAGGGGCTGACCCTGCTGCCGTACGCGGTCGCCGAGTCCGTCCCCGGCGTGGTCGCCGTACCGCTCACCGCCCCGCGACTGGTGCACCGCGTGGAACTCGTCTGCCGCGCAACCCTGGAGGGACCCGCGCACACGCTGGTGGCGCTCGCCGTACGACGATGACGGCCGGACCACCCCGTAGCGCCCCCTCTCCTTCACACCCCCCGCCTCACACGCATCTCATATGTGAGATAGCCTCTTTTGTATGACAGATGACTACCTCGCACGCATCGGCAAGCTCATCCGCGACGCGCGGCAGCACCGCGGTTGGACCCAGTCCCAGCTTGCGGAGGCGCTGGGTACCAGCCAGAGCGCGGTCAACCGCATCGAGCGAGGCAACCAGAACATCAGCCTTGAGATGATCGCCCGCATCGGCGAGGCGCTCGACAGCGAGATCGTGTCTCTCGGCTACGCCGGCCCGATGCATCTGCGCGTCGTGGGCGGCCGCCGGCTGTCCGGCTCCATCGACGTCAAGACGAGCAAGAACGCCTGCGTGGCGCTGCTGTGCGCCTCGCTGCTCAACTCCGGCCGTACGACGCTGCGCCGGGTGGCCCGGATCGAAGAGGTCTACCGCATCCTGGAGGTGCTGGGCAGCATCGGCGTCCGCGCCCGCTGGATCAACGACGGGGCCGACCTGGAGATCACCCCGCCGGCCGAGCTGAACCTCGACGCGATGGACACCGAGGCGGCGCGCCGCACCCGCAGCGTCATCATGTTCCTGGGTCCGCTGCTGCACCGGATGGACCGCTTCAAGATTCCGTACGCGGGCGGCTGCGACCTGGGCACCCGTACCGTGCAGCCGCATATGACGGCCCTTCGGCACTTCGGCCTGGAGGTCACCCCGACCGCCGGCACCTACCACTGCGAGGTCGACCGCTCGGTCTCCCCGACCCGCGCCATCGTGCTGACCGAGCGCGGCGACACGGTGACCGAGAACGCGCTGCTGGCCGCCGCCCGGCACGACGGCGTCTCCGTCATCCGCAACGCCTCCTCCAACTACATGGTCCAGGACCTGTGTTTCTTCCTGGAGCAGCTGGGCGTGAAGGTCGAGGGCGTGGGCACCACCACGCTGACCGTGCACGGCGTCGCCCACATCGACCGGGATGTCGACTACGCGCCCTCGGAGGACCCGGTCGAGGCGATGAGCCTGCTGGCCGCGGCCGTGGTGACCGAGTCGGAGCTGACGATCCGCCGGGTGCCGATCGAGTTCCTGGAGATCGAGCTGGCCGTGCTGGAGGAGATGGGCCTGGACCACGAGCGCAGCGCGGAGTACGCGGCGGACAACGGCCGCACCCGGCTGATCGACCTGACGGTCCGCCCGTCCAAGCTCACCGCCCCGCTGGACAAGATCCACCCGATGCCGTTCCCCGGCATCAACATCGACAACGTCCCGTTCTTCGCCGCGATAGCGGCGGCGGCCCAGGGGTCGACGCTGATCCACGACTGGGTCTACGACAACCGGGCCATCTACCTCACCGACCTCAACCGCCTCGGCGCCCGCGTCAAGCTGCTCGACCCGCACCGCGTCCTCGTCGAGGGCCCCACCCGCTGGCGCTCCGCCGAGATGATGTGCCCGCCCGCCCTGCGCCCCGCGGTGGTGGTGCTGCTGGCGATGATGGCGGCCGAGGGCACCTCGGTGCTGCGCAACGTGTACGTCATCAACCGCGGCTACGAGGACCTGGCGGAGCGGCTGAACTCGATCGGCGCGCAGATCGAGACCTTCCGCGACATCTGAGCCCCGAGGGAGTGGACGGGCCGCCGGGGGAACGGAACCGGCGGCCCGTCGGCGTACCGGCTTCCGGCTTCCGGCTTCCGGCTTCCGGCTTCCGGTCAGGGCAGTACGGCGATGCCGTCCAGTTCGACCAGGGCCGCCTGGTCCCACAGGCGGACAACGCCGATGACCGCCATCGCCGGGTAGTCGCGGCCCGCCAGTTCGCGCCAGATGTGGCCCAACTCCCGAGCCCGCGCGCGGTAGGCGGCCACGTCGGTGGTGTGGACGGTGAGGCGGGCCAGATCGGCCGGGGTGCCGCCGGCGGCGGCGAGGGCGGTCAGCAGGTTGGCCAGCGCCTGCCGGAACTGGGCCGTCAGATCGCCCTCGACGACCGTTCCCCCGGAGTCGAGCGCGGTCTGACCGGCCAGGAAGACCAGGCGGCCGCCGGTGGCGGTGACCGCGTGGCTGAAGCCGGTGGGCGGGGAGAGCTCCGGGGGGTTGAGCCGGTGCAGGGTCATCGGTAGAGCTCCTTGGCGATGAGGGTGCGCTGCACCTCGGTGGCCCCCTCGTAGATGCGCGGGGCGCGGACCTCGCGGTAGAGGTGTTCGAGCGGATGGCCGCGGCGCAGCGCGCGGGCGCCGTGGATCTGCACGGCGGCGTCGACCACGTACTGGGCCGTCTCGGTGGCCAGCAGCTTGGCCATGGCCGAGCGCAGGGCGACGTCGGGCGCACCGGCGTCGTAGCCGGCGGCCGCCGCGTAGACCAGCAGCCGGGCGGCCTCGGTGCGGGTGGCCATCTCGGCGAGCCGGTGCGCCACCGACTGGAGGTCCTTCAGCGGGCCGCCGAAGGCGGTGCGGTGCGCGGCGTGGTCCAGCGCGGCGTCCAGCGCGGCCTGGGCCATGCCGACGGCGAACGCGCCGACGCTGGGGCGCAGCAGGTTGAGGGTGCGCATGGCGAGGCGGAAGCCCTCGCCGGGGGCGCCCAGGACGTCGTCGGCGCCGACCGGCACCCCGTCGAAGGTGAGCGTGCCGATGGGGTGCGGGCTGAGCATCTCCACCCGCTCCCCCGTCAGCCCGGGGCGATCGGCGGGGACCAGGAAGGCGGTGACGCCGCGGGAGCGGGCGCCTTCGCCGGTCCGCGCGAAGACGGTGTAGAAGTCCGCGTCGGGGGCGTTGGAGATCCAGCACTTCTCGCCGGTCAGTCGCCAGCCGCCGCGCCCGCGCGCGGCGGCCGGACGGACCGCTCGGGTGCCCGCCGGGGCCGCGGCCTCGCCCACGGTGGGCGTGGCCGCCGCCTCGGCCGCGGTGGGCGTGGCCGCCGCCCCGCCCGCGGCCCAGCCGGCCGTACCGGCTTCGTCGGGGGCACCCCGGCCGGACCGGGGACCGTCGCCTGCTCGGGCCGCCGCGTCGCCCGACTCCCCACCGTCGGCACCGCCGGCCACCCGTACGGCCTCGGCGCGCAGCGACAGGGCCGCCGCGTCGCTGCCCGCTTCCGGCTCGCTGAGCGCGAAGGCGGCCACGGCGCGGCCGGCGCGGACCGCGGGGAGCCAGCGGGCCCGCTGGGCGGCGGTGCCGGCGAGCACGAGGGGGTGGGCGCCGAGTCCCTGGAGGGCGAGGGCGGTCTCGGCCTCGGTGCACTCCCGGGCAAGGGACTCCCGCAGCAGACACAGGGTGAGGGCGTGCACCGAGCCGTCCGCGGGCAACAGTCGGGCCAGGAGGCCGAGTTCGCCGAGCGCCTCGACCAACGGACGGTTGACGCGGCCGGGTTCCGATCGCTCCGCGAGGGGGCGGAGCCGCTCGGCGGCCAGTGCGCGCAGTTCGCCGCACCAGCGGCGCTGTGCGGGGTCCAGAGCGAAGACCGCGGTGTCCGACACGGGCGCCCTCCCTGTCATCCGTCCGCGCCGAGTATCGCGGACCGTTGACTGCCGTCATCAACACGTTACGCTGAGGGAGCGGCTTCGCGGCAGATGCACGGCTCGGTGAACGGCCCGGCAGAGGAGGCGCGTCAGCGATGGAGCTCATGCCGTCCGCGCACGTCGACACCTTCGCCCGGGACCGGCTGCCGCCCGCCGCCGAGTGGCCGCGGCTGCTGCCGATCGCCCCGGGCCACCGCTACCCCGACCGGCTCAACTGCGGGTCCGAGCTGCTGGACCGCACCACCCTGGAGTTCGGCCCACACCGCCCCGCGCTGCGGGACGCCGCCGGTCAGGTGTGGTCCTACGGCGAACTGCGGTCCCACGTGGACCGGATCGCCCATGTCCTCACCGAGGACCTGGGCGTGGTCCCCGGCAACCGGGTGCTGCTGCGCGGCCCCGGCTCGCCCTGGTTGGCCGCCTGCTGGCTGGCCGTCATGAAGGCGGGCGCGATAGCGGTGACCGTGCTGGCCGCGCACCGCGCGGCGGAGCTGGCCACCGTCTGCGCGCTGGCGCGCGTGCGGCACGCGCTGTGCGCGGCGGGCTGCGCGGACGAACTGGCGCGCGCCGCCGTGCCGGGGCTGCGCACCGCCGAGTTCGGCGGGCGACGCGCCGACGACCTGCTGCGGCTGGCGGCGGCCAAGCCCGCCGGGTACCCGGCCGTGGCGACCTCCGCCGATGACGTGGCGCTGATCGCCTTCACCTCGGGCACCACCGGCAAGCCGAAGGGCTGTGTCCACTTCCACCGTGACGTTCTCGCCATCGCCGACACCTTCTCGGCACAGGTGCTCCGGCCCCGTCCCGACGATGTGTTCGCCGGCAGCCCGCCCTTGGGGTTCACCTTCGGCCTGGGCGGTCTGGTGGTCTTCCCGCTGCGCGCCGGCGCCTCGGCGCTGCTGACGGAGTGGCACGGGCCGGCGCGACTGCTGGACGACATCGGGCGCCACCGCGTCTCCGTGCTGTTCACCGCGCCCACCGCCTACCGCGCGATGCTCGCCCGGCTGGGCTCGTACGACGTCTCCAGCCTGCGCCGCTGCGTGTCCGCCGGGGAGAACCTGCCGGCCGCCACCTGGCACGCCTGGCACGCCGCCACCGGGCTGCGGATCATCAACGGCATCGGGGCGACCGAGCTGCTGCACATCTTCATCTCCGCCGCCGACGAGGCGATACGGCCGGGCACCACCGGCGTCCCGGTCCCCGGCTACCAGGCGCGGGTGGTGGACGCCGAGGGCCGGCCGGTGCCGGACGGTACTCCGGGGCTGCTGGCGGTGCGCGGGCCGACCGGCTGCCGCTATCTGGCCGACGCCCGCCAGCGCGCGTACGTACGGGAGGGCTGGAACCTCACCGGGGACACCTACGTCCGCGATCAGGACGGCTACTTCCGCTTCGTCGCCCGCGCCGACGACATGATCATCTCGGCCGGGCACAACATCGCCGGGCCCGAGGTGGAGGAGGCGCTGCTGCGCCACCCCGACGTGCTGGAGGCCGCCGTCACCGGTCGCCCGGACGAGCGGCGCGGCGCGATCGTGGTCGCCCATGTGGTGCTCCGGCCCGGCGTCCCACGGAGGGATGACACCGTGGCGGCCCTGAAGGAGTTCACCAGATCGGAGCTGGCCGGCTACAAGTGCCCGCGCGACATCGTCTTCGTGGAAGCGCTCCCACGCACACCCACCGGCAAAGTGCAGCGCTTCCGACTCCGCGACGGCGCTTTACAGTTACCGCGTGAGTGACCACCACGCCCCCCGCTCGCTGATCGTCACCTTCTACGGCGCGTACGGGCGCGGGACAGTCGGCCGACCGGCCGGTCCCGTGCCGGTGGCCGCCCTGATCCGGCTGCTGGGCTCGGTCGGCGTCGACCCGCCCTCGGTGCGTTCCGCCGTCTCCCGGCTCAAGCGGCGCGGCCTGCTGCTCCCCGACCGCACGGCCTCCGGCGCCGCCGCCTACGGGCTGTCGGACGCCGCCCGCCAGTTGCTGGACGACGGCGACCGGCGCATCTACGGCCGGCCCGCCGCCCGCTCCCGCGGCGGGTGGCTGCTGGCCGTCTTCTCGGTCCCCGAGGAGGAGCGGCACAAGCGCCATCTGCTCCGCTCCCGGCTTTCCCGGCTCGGTTTCGGCACCGCCGCGCCGGGCGTGTGGATCGCCCCCGCCCACCTCTACGACGAGACCCGGCACACCCTGGAGCGGCTGCAACTCTCCCCCTACGTCGACCTCTTCCGCGGCGCCCACGCCGGCTTCGAGCCGACCGCGCACGCGGTGAGCCGCTGGTGGGACCTGGGCCGACTGGCCGCCCTGCACCACTCCTTCCTGGACGTCCACGAGCCGGTGCTGCGCCACTGGTCACGGCGGCGCAGCGCGGATCCGCAGCAGGCCTACCGCGACTATCTGCTGGCGCTGGACTCCTGGCGCCGGCTGCCCTACGCGGACCCCGGGCTGCCGTCCGCGCTGCTGCCCGCCGACTGGCCGGGGCTGAGGGCGGCGCGGGTCTTCACCGCCCTGCACGCCCGGCTGCGGGACGTGGGCGCCCGCTACGCCGAGGCGCATCTGCACTGACCCGCGCGACCCGATCGATCGGCCGCCCGCGTGGCACGCCTCGCCGCCTGGCGACCCGCGACGACGTACGGTTACCAGGAGGTTACTCCGCGCAGCACTGGGGGTCGGCGCCCGCCGGCCCCGCTGCCTGGACGGACAGGAGACGAAGCAGTGGGCAAGGCGAAGTTCGAGCGGACCAAGCCGCACGTCAACATCGGCACCATCGGCCATATCGACCACGGCAAGACCACGCTGACCGCGGCGATCACCAAGGTGCTGCACGACGCGTACCCGGACCTCAACCCGTTCACCCCGTTCGACGAGATCGACAAGGCCCCGGAGGAGCGGCAGCGTGGCATCACCATCTCCATCGCGCACGTCGAGTACCAGACCGAGTCGCGTCACTACGCGCACGTCGACTGCCCGGGCCACGCCGACTACGTGAAGAACATGATCACCGGCGCGGCGCAGATGGACGGCGCCATCCTGGTGGTCGCCGCCACCGACGGCCCGATGCCGCAGACCAAGGAGCACGTGCTGCTGGCCCGCCAGGTCGGCGTGCCCTACATCGTGGTGGCGCTGAACAAGGCCGACATGGTGGACGACGAGGAGATCCTGGAGCTGGTCGAGCTGGAGGTACGCGAGCTGCTGACGCAGTACGAGTTCCCCGGCGACGACATCCCGGTCGTCAAGGTCTCCGCGCTGAAGGCGCTGGAGGGCGACGCGGAGTGGGGTCAGACCGTCCTGGAGCTGATGAAGGCGGTCGACGAGCACATCCCCGAGCCGGAGCGCGACGTCGACAAGCCGTTCCTGATGCCGGTCGAGGACGTCTTCACCATCACCGGCCGCGGCACGGTGGTCACCGGCCGGATCGAGCGCGGCATCCTCCAGGTGAACCAGGAGGTGGAGATCGTCGGCATCCACCCGGAGAAGACCAAGACCACGGTCACCGGCATCGAGATGTTCCGCAAGCTGCTGGACGAGGGGCGGGCCGGTGAGAACGTGGGTCTGCTGCTGCGCGGCATCAAGCGTGAGGACGTGGAGCGCGGCCAGGTGGTGGTCAAGCCGGGGTCGATCACCCCGCACACCGATTTCGAGGGGCAGGCGTACATCCTGTCCAAGGACGAGGGCGGCCGGCACACCCCCTTCTTCACCGGCTACCGCCCGCAGTTCTACTTCCGGACCACGGACGTCACCGGCGTGGCGCACCTGCCGGAGGGCACCGAGATGGTGATGCCGGGCGACAACACCACGATGACGGTGGAGCTGATCCAGCCGATCGCCATGGAGGAGGGCCTGAAGTTCGCCATCCGCGAGGGCGGCCGCACGGTGGGCGCCGGCCAGGTCACGAAGATCGTCAAGTAGCCCGCCGCCTGCTGCGACGGCGCACGGCGGCGGGGAGACCGGCAGGGGGCGGGGCGAGGACCCGGGCGACGGCCAGAGGACCCTGGAGCCGCCACCGGGGACGTGCCCCGCTCCCCGCCGACACCCTAGCGGCCGGGGCGCGCATCCAGCGCGAGGCGCGGCCTGGGCGCGTCCGTACGCCCCCCGGGCGGCTTGCGACTGCCCGCCCGGTACTGCACCGGCCAGGGCGCTCCGGGCCCCTCGTACCCCTGCTCGGCCGCGGCGTGCAGGGTCCAGTGCGGGTCGTACAGGTGCGGCCGGCCCAGGGCGCACAGGTCGGCCCGGCCGGCCAGGACGAGGGAGTTGACGTCGTCCCAGGAGGAGATGGCGCCGACCGCGATCACCGGCACGCCCAGCTCGTTGCGGATCCGGTCGGCATAGGGGGTCTGGTAGGAACGGCCGAAGCGGGGGCGCTCGTCGGCCACCACCTGCCCGGTGGAGACGTCGACGGCGTCGGCGCCGTGGGCGGCGAACGCGGCCGCGATGGCGACCGCGTCCTCGACGGTCACCCCGCCCGGCGCCCAGTCGGTCGCCGAGATGCGGACCGTCATCGGGCGGTCGTGCGGCCACACCGCGCGCACCGCGTCGAAGACCTCCAGCGGATAGCGCAGTCGGGCGGCGGGGCTGCCGCCGTAGCCGTCGGTGCGCCGGTTGGTCAGCGGGGACAGGAAGCCGGACAGCAGATATCCGTGCGCGCAGTGCAGCTCCAGCAGGTCGAACCCGGCGCGGGCGGCGCGCCGGGCCGCCCGGGTGAACTGCCCGCGGATCGTCGCGAGCCCGGCGGCGTCCAGGGCGCGCGGCACCTGGCTCCGGCCGGGCCGGTAGGGCAGCGCGGACGGGGCCACCACGGGCCAGTTCCCCGCCGGCAACGGCTCGTCGATCCCCTCCCACATCAGCCGGGTGGAGCCCTTGCGGCCGCTGTGGCCGAGCTGCACCCCGATCGCCGCCCCCGGGGAGCACGCGTGCACGAAGTCGGTGACACGGCGCCAGGCCGCCTCGTGCTCGGGGGCGTACAGCCCCGTACATCCCGGGGTGATGCGGCCCTCGGGGCTCACGCAGACCATCTCGGTCATCACCAGGCCCGCGCCGCCCAGCGCTCGGGCGCCGAGGTGGACCAGGTGGAACTCGCCGGGCGTGCCGTCGACGGCGGAGTACATGTCCATGGGGGAGACCACCACCCGGTTGCGCAGCTCGAGACCGCGCAGCCGGAAGGGGGTGAACATCGGCGGGGTGCCCTGGGGCACGCGCGCCTCCCGCTCGACCGCCGCGACGAACGCCGCGTCCCGCAGCCGCAGGTTGCCGTGGGTGACCCGGCGGCTGCGGGTGAGCAGGTTGAAGGCGAACTGGCGGGGCGGCTGGTCGAGGTAGTGGGGCAGCTCCTCGAACCACTCCAGGCTGGCCCGGGCCGCCCGCTGGACGGACTCCACCACCGGCCGCCGCTCCGCCTCGTACGCCGCCAGCGCCTCCTCGACCGTCGACCGCTCGCTCAAGGCGGCGGCGAGCGCCAGCGCGTCCTCCACGGCCAGCTTGGTGCCCGATCCGATGGAGAAATGCGCGGTGTGCGCGGCGTCTCCCAGCAGCACGGTGTTCCCGTGCGACCAGCGCTCGTTGCCGACGGTACGGAAGGCGGTCCACCGCGAGCGGTTGCCGCGCAGCGGACGGCCCGCCAGGGCATGGGCGAACAGCGCCGCGCACCGCTCGACGGACTCGGCGTCGGTGCATCGGTCCAGCCCGGCGCCACGCCACACCTCCTCGCGCATCTCGACGATGACGGTGCTGGCCCCGCGGCCGGGCGACGGGCGGGCGTACGGATAGCCGTGCAGCTGCACCACGCCGTGGGCGGTCTCGGCGATCTCGAAGCGGAAGGCGTCGAAGGCGGCGTCGACGGCCAGCCAGATGTAGCGGCAGCGGTGGCCGGTCAGCCGCGGGCGGAAGGCAGCGGCGTGGGCGTCGCGGGTGGCGCTGTGCACCCCGTCGGCGGCGATCACCAGGTCGTGGGCGGCGGCGAGCTCGGCCGCCGGCGGGGCCGGGGCGCCGAAGCGCAGCCGTACGCCCAGCGAGCGACAGCGCCGGTGCAGCACGGCCAGCAGCCGACGCCGGCCGAGGGCCGCGAAACCGTGGCCGCCCGAGGTGAGCGTGCGCCCCCGGTGCACCACGTCGATGGCGTCCCAACGGACGAACTCCCGGCACAGCTCGCGGTAGACCACCGGGTCCGCGTGCTCGATGCCGCCCAGCGTCTCGTCGGAGAGCACCACCCCGAAGCCGAAGGTGTCCCCCGGCGCGTTCCGCTCCCAGACGGTGATCTCGCGGCGCGGGTCGAGCCGCTTGAGCAGCGCCGCCGCGTACAACCCGCCGGGTCCGCCGCCGATGACGGCGACCCGCCCGGCCACAGGCCCGGCGGAGGGCGAGACGTCCGGGGGGTTCGGGGACGGCGCGACGGGGGTGCCCATCGCTACCTGCCCCGCCATATGGGGGCCCGCTTCGCCGTGAAGGCGGCGTGGAACTCCGCGTAGTCCTCGCTGTTCATGAGCAGGGCCTGGGTGGCGGCGTCGAGCTCGACCGCCGCCGCCAGCGGCATGTCGAGCTCGGCGGTCAGCAGCGCCTTGGTCTGGGCGTAGGCGAGCGTGGGGCCGGCGGCGAGCCGGGCGGCCAGGGCGGCGGCCTCGCGGTCGGCCTCCCCCTCGGCCGTCAGCCGGCTGATCAGTCCGATGCGCTCGGCCTCGGCCGCGGGGACCGGTTCGCCGAGCATCAGCAGCCGGGTGGCGTGGCCCAGCCCGACCACCCGCGGCAGCAGGTAGGCGGCGCCCATGTCGCCGCCGGAGAGGCCGACGGAGGTGAAGAGGAAGGCGAAGCGGGCGGTGGGGTCGGCCACACGGAAGTCGGCGGCCAGGGCGAGCACCGCGCCGGCGCCGGCGGCCACCCCGTGCACCGCCGCGATCACCGGGAAGGGGCACTCCCGCAGCGCGCGGACCACCTGCCCGGTCATCCGGTTGAAGTCCAGCAGCTCCCCGGTGTCCAGGGCCAGGGTGGCGCCGATGATCTCCTCGACGTCGCCGCCGGAGCAGAAGCCACGGCCGGCGCCGCCGAGGACCAGGGCGCGGACGGAGCGCTCCCGGGCCAATTCGGCGACCAGGTCGCGCAGGTCGGCGTAGGCGCCGAAGGTGAGCGCGTTGAGCCTGGCGGGGCGGTCGAGGGTGACGGTGGCGACCCCGCCCTCATGGGAGACCCGCAGATGCCGCCAGCGCTCCGTCCGGGACGCCGATCCGGTGAAGGGACTCATGACGCGCGGCCTCCCTGCCGCCGGGCGGCGGCCCGGGCGGGGCGGCGGCCGGCTGGTTGCGGTGGCGGGTCCTGGCCCCGTGAAGTTATCACCGAAGCGTGACTGTCGTCAGGAGTGCGCGATAGCTTTGCCGCCCCCGAAGTGGCAAAGGAACGGCATACGTTCCCGCAGAGCAGCACTCCCGCCCCTGCCGCCCCGTGCGCAACCTCCGTACTGTGGGAGAAGGGGGCCGACACGCACCTGGACGAGACCTTGCCCGACCCCGACTCCACCCCGCGCCCCGAAGCCGATGCGCCCGCCGTCGCCGGCGCCGTCTGGCGCATCGCGCTCCCCCACTCCGCGGAGGCGGTGCCGATGGCCCGGGCGATGATCCGCAGCGTGCTGGCGGACCTGGGAGTACGCACCGACTACGACACGGCGGAGCTGCTCACCTGCGAGCTGGTGGCGAACGCGGTCGAGCACACGACGGGCGACGAGCCGATCGAGCTGGCGGTGGAGCTGATGCCGAACGGCTTCCAGGTCGAGGTGCACGACCGCGACCCCGCCCCGCCCGGCAGGCTCGGGCGACCGGAGCCGCACCCCGAGCCGCACCCCCTGGACGAGCGCGGCCGCGGCCTGCTGCTCATCCGCACGCTGAGCATGGACTCCGGCTACCGCCCCACCCCGCACGGAAAGGCGGTCTGGTTCGTCCTGCCGCCGTCCGAGGAGTGAGCCGAAGACCGCGCGGCCGAGCCCACGACCTCGCGGCCGCGTATCTCACGGCGGCGTACCTCACCCACCTCACGGCCGCGTACGCCCTCCGGCCCTTGCGGATGAGCCTTCGAGACCGGCCCTCGATCAGGAGAGCGTGGCGACGAGAACCGCCTTGATCGTGTGCATGCGGTTCTCCGCCTCGTCGAAGACCACCGAGTGCTTCGACTCGAAGACCTCGTCGGTCACCTCCAGCTCGGTCAGCCCGTGCCGCTCGTAGATCTCCCGGCCGACATCGGTGCCCAGGTCGTGGAAGGCGGGCAGGCAGTGCAGGAACCGGACCTGGTCGTTACCGCTGGCGCGCAGCACGTCCATGGTGACCGCGTACGGGCCGAGCAGCGCTATCCGCTCGTCCCAGACCTCCTTCGGCTCGCCCATCGACACCCACACGTCGGTGGCGACGAAGTCCACGCCGCGCACGCCTTCGGTGACGTCCTCGGTGAGCGTGATCCGGGCGCCGGAGGCGGCGGCCAGCTCCTGCGCCACGGCCACGATCGTCTCGTCGGGCCAGAGCAGCCGCGGAGCCACGATGCGCACGTCCATGCCGAGCAGCGCGCCGGTGACCAGGTAGGAGTTGCCCATGTTGTAGCGGGCGTCACCGAGGTAGGCGTAGGCGATCTCGGGCAGCGGCTTCTCGCAGTGCTCGGTCATGGTGAGCACGTCCGCGAGCATCTGGGTGGGGTGCCACTCGTCGGTGAGGCCGTTGTAGACCGGGACGCCCGCGTAGGCGGCCAGTTCCTCGATGACGCCCTGACCGTGGCCGCGGTACTCGATGGCGTCGAACATCCGGCCGAGCACCCGCGCCGTGTCCTTCACCGACTCCTTGTGCCCGATCTGCGAGCCCGCCGGGTCGAGGTAGGTCGTGGCCGCGCCCTGGTCGGCGGCGGCGATCTCGAAGGCGCAGCGGGTGCGGGTGGAGGTCTTCTCGAAGATCAGCGCGATGTTCTTGCCGCGCAGCCGTTGCACCTCCTCGCCCGCGCGCTTGGCGGCCTTCAGCTCGGCGGCCAGGTCGATCAGGTCGCGGAACTCCTCGGCGGTGAAGTCCAGCTCCTTGAGGAAGTGGCGGCCGGTCAGGTCTTTCGCCATGGCGGGCTCCTAGGTCACAGCGGCGTCGTTCGCGGCGTCCGCAGCCGGACAAGGCCAAGGACCCGTGGAAGTGTATACGAGGTGGCGCATACCTATGACGGCACCTCTCCGAACGCGTCCCCGGACGGCGGTGCGGCGCCACAGGCAGCCCCCTGCACGGTACGCCGCGCTAGCCGACGGGATCCCGCTCGACGGGGCAGCTCATGCAGCGTGGCCCGCCCCGGCCGCGTCCCAGCTCACTGCCCGGGATGGTGATCACCTCGATGCCGCGCTTGCGCAGGTGGGTGTTGGTGGTGGCGTTCCGCTCGTAGGCGACCACCACGCCCGGCTCGACGGCGAGCACGTTGCAGCCGTCGTCCCACTGCTCGCGCTCGGCCGAGTGGACGTCCTGGGTGGCGGTGAGCACCCGGATGTCGCTGAGTCCGAGCGCGGCCGCTATCGCCCGGTGCATGTGCTCCGGCGGGTGGTCGGTGACCTTGAGCTCGGTCTCCTCGGCACCCGGCTCGATGGTGTACGAGCGCAGCATGCCCAGCCCCGCGTACTGGGTGAAGGTGTCCCCGTCGACCATCGTCATGACCGTGTCCAGGTGCATGAAGGCGCGCCGCTTGGGCATGTCCAGGGCCACGATGGTGCGGGCGGAGCCGGCCGCGAACAGGCCCCGCGCGAGCATCTCCACCGCCTGCGGGGTGGTCCGCTCGCTCATCCCGATCAGGACCGCGCCGTTGCCGATGACCAGCACGTCGCCGCCTTCTATGGTCGAGGGGTAGGCGGCCTGCCCCTCCGACCAGACGTGGAAGCCGCCGGTGGAGTACTGCGCGGCGAAGAGCGGATGGTGCCGGTAGACCGCCTCGTAGTGCACCGTCTCGTGCCACCGGGCCGGCCAGCGCATCGCGTTGATGCACACCCCGTCGTAGACCCAGGCGGAGGCGTCGCGGGTGAAGAGGTGGTTCGGCAGCGGGTTCAGCAGGAAGTCGTCCGGGTCCATCGCGTGGAAGCGCACCGACACGGGCTCGGGGTGGCGCTCCAGGAACTCCCGCTTGGTCATGCCGCCGACCAGCGCCTGCGTCAGCTCCGCGCCACTCAGCTCGGCGAAGGCGGCGCGCAGGTGGTCGGTGGCCAGCGGGCCGTACTCCTTCTCGTCGAAGACGCGGTCCAGCACCAGCGTCCGGGCGGCCGGCACCGCCAGGCTCTGCGCCAGCAGGTCGCCGAAGAGGTGCACCTCCACGCCGCGGTCGCGCAGCACGTCCGCGAAGCCGTCGTGCTCCTGGCGGGCGCGTCGGACCCACAGCACGTCGTCGAAGAGCAGCGTGTCCTTGTTGGAGGGGGTGAGCCGCTTGAGCTCCAGGTCGGGGCGGTGCAGGATGACGCGGCGCAGCCGCCCGGCCTCGGAGTCGACATGGAATCCCATGCGCCTATCTTGGCTCTTCGGGGGTGCCGAACGGACGGTGTCGCGCGAAGCGGGGGTGTCCGGTGTCGTGCGGCTGGTTCCGCCGGCGCCGCACGGCCGGGTCAGGCCAGCGCGATCACGATGATGAGCACCAACGCCACGACGATGACGCCGAGCAGGGTGGAGACGAAGAGCTGGCCCTGGCGCGGGCCCGTGGCCCCGCCGCCGTGCACCGTCCCGGCGGACCACCCGGGGGGCGGCGGGGGCGGCGGCTGATGCCCGCGCCGTGTCCCGGGGTGGTGCTGGGACGGGGTCGGTGCCGGCGACCGGTCGTGGGCGCGCTCGCCCCCGCGGCGGGAGTCGGCGTCCCGGCTCCGGGGCGGACCGTCGTGGCCTCGGGGCGGGCCGTCCTGGTCCCGGAGCGGACCGTCCTGGTCCCGGAGCGGACCGTCGTGGTTCCCGTGGTACCCGCCCTGGCCGTCGTGGTTCCCGAGGGAACCATCGTGGTTCCCGAGGTGATCATCGTGGTTCCCGACCGGGCCGTCATGATACCCGCCCTGGCCGTGGTGGTCCCCGACGGAGCCGTCGTGGTACCCGCCCGGGTCGTCGTGGCCCCGGATCGAACCGTCGTCGCCGCGTGGCCGGCCGTCGTCACCGCGCGACCGACCGAAGCGGCCCCACTGCCGATCGTCCCGGCTCCGCCGCACGTCGCCGCGGTCCGCGCGGTTCGGCAGGAACCGGCGGTAGAACCGTCGGGGCGAGTCGTCCGGGGCGGACCGCGGCGTCGTCTCCGGACCGGGCGCCGCCCCCAGCGCTTGGAGGAACAGCGCCGCCCAGCCGCTCTCGCCGAAGCCCGCCGGCTCGTGGCGCCCGACGATGCGGTACACCACCTCGCGGCCCACGCCTCCGGGGTCGTTCCACAGTCGGGGCAGCAGCTCGGTGATCAGCCCCTGTGTCCGCTCCTGCCCCGTGTGCGGGCGCACCAGGCCGGCGTACAGCTCGACCGCGTTGCACACCCGGACGCCGCCACCGGGGTCGGTGCGCGTCTCCGCGTCGCCCGGCGGGTGGCAGTCCAGGTAGAGATCGGCGCGCAGCACCTGCTCGCAGACCGCGTCGGCCAGCTCCGGAACGCGGTGTGGGGCACGGCGGACGAGCTCGCTGACGACGCGGGTGGCCGCCGTCGCGGGCACCCCGGCCGCCAGCACGCTGAGCAGCGCCCCGTCGTCGACCTCGGGCAGCCGGGCGACGACGGCGTCGGTCTGGTGTCGACGCAGCGCCTCGATCAGCTCGTCCGTCGTGGGGCGGGGGTGCGGTCGGGTGCCGGTGCGCAGCGGCGGCTCACCGAAGCCGGCCGTGGCGAACGGTGCCGGGGCCGGGTAGCCGGGTGGGTGCGTGTCATGCGCCATGGTCCACTCCTTCTGCTCGGGTCGTTCGCACGGTTCGGATGGTTCGCGTCGTTCACCTGGCCCGCCCGGCTCGCCTCGCTCGGGCACCCGGGGCGGCGACCCGGGCCCTTCCGGCCCGACCCGCCCGCCGTCGGGTCGCACCGACTCGACAGGCCGCACGGAACCATCAGGCCGCACGGACCCATCGGGTCGCTCGGCCCCCTCAGGCCGCATGGACCCATCGGGTCGCACCGTGCGCGCGGTGCGCTCGCTCCGCCCAGACGGCTTCCGCGGCGCGACGTGGTCGGCCCGTGCGGACCGGTCGGACCCCCGCTCCGGGCGGTCGAGCCGCACCCGGCGCGCCGGGCGGGCCCCGTACCGGGCCCGCCCGTCCTCGCCGTGCGCCGCCCGGCCCTCCGCTCCGGGGCCTTCGCCGTCCGCCGGCTCGGAGTGCCGGGCGGCGCGGAGGGCGGCCTCGCGCCGTAGCTGCTCCAGCCGTTCGTCGAGTCGCATCAGCCGTGCGGGCAGTGGCAGCCGCTCGCAACGCGGTACCGCCTGCCCCAGTTCATCGCTGATACGCCTCACTTCGACGGGATCGTGGAGGGCGGCCAGAAAATGCTCGACCAGGTTGCGCGCCGTCGCGTACGCCCGGTCGTCGCGCGCCCCCTGGCGCGGGTCGATCCGGGTCAGCCGTGGGTCCTGCGTGGCCGACTTGGGCCACTGGGGTACGAAGACGAAGCGGAGCTGGCCGGCGTCCCGGGTGTCGTGGGTGGCGAAGGTCCAGGGCCCCGGCAGCACCTTGCCCAGCATGCTGCCCATGCCCCACAGCAGTGGCACCGGCGCCCGGCCCTCGCTGTGGTCGAGCACGGACATCCGGTGGTCGGGGTCGCGCAGCGCGGCGGCGACCAGCGCGGTGAGCGCGTCGGCGAACCGCGCCACATCCCGGCCGAGTTCGCGTTCCATTCCGGTCACGGCCGCCGACAGCCGGCACGCCGGCAGCGGGTCCAGCACGGCGCCCGCCACCTCCCGCAGCGGGATGTCGCTGCCGGTCCAGTTCCAGCGGTGCAGCAGCAGGCAGGTGGGCGGGGAGAGCAGCCTCCGGTCGCCGAGCAGGACATGGCAGTAGGTGCTGGGCCGGCCACCGCGGTCCGGCGCGGGCACCCGGCGCATCAGCAGCGCGGGCAGGCTGGGGTCCACCTCGCGGGGCGGCTCCAGCCGGACGATGCTCTCCCGCGCGGAGGCGCCGGGCGCGCCGGGGACCCGCAGCACCGGGGCCAGGTAGCGGTGGATCGACTCCAACGCGGGCTCCAGCGCCGTCCCGCCGCCGGCGGACCAGGCGACCGGGCCGATGCCGGCGCCTCCGGCGCGCCCGCGGGCGTCCCAGCGGAAGACGATCTGGTGCACCACGGTGTCGTCCCCCGCCGTCGATGCCGAGGTCGGTGTGGTCACAGCCCCACCTCCGCGCGTTCCCGCCAGGACACCGTGGAGCGCAGCAGCCCACACATCGCGAAGAGCGACAGCAGCGGCGTCAGCACGCGCCGCGGCCGCACCCCCTGCGGGAAGCCGCCCGCCGCGTCCTGGCCGCCGGTGGCGGAGGCGAAGTGCAGGGTGCAGCGCGCGCTGTCGTGGAACGGCCGCAGCCAGCCCGGACCGCCGTGGTGGCGCAGGAAGGCGTAGGCGTCGCGACTCTCGGCGCGCAGCGCGGCGGCGGTGAGGGCGGCCGGGAGCTCCGGGGCGCCGAGCCAGCGCGCCACCGGCTCCTCGAAGCGGACCAGGTCGCTCTTGCCGATGACGACCGTGGTGGCGGCGTCGATATACGAGCCGCGCCGCGGCATCCGGTCGAGCACGGCGGCGAACGCCTGGTCGCCCAGGTCGTCCTGGCGCATGTCGGTGCGCGAGCGCACCGGATCGAGGTACCGCAGCGGCAGCGCGCGCAGCGGGTCGACGACGAAGACCAGGGCGTGGACGGCGGCCAGGAACCGGGTGACCCGGTCGGTGCGCTCCAGGTCCTCCCCCGACAGGTCGAAGAACATCACCGGCCGGGTCACCCCGCCGCCGCTGATCAGCAGCCCGTCGGCGAACTCGGCGAAGTCGACGTCCTCGGTGTGCGCCAGTACGGAGCCCTCGCGCAGCGGACGGACCCGGTCCTTGAGGAAGGCGCGGTGGCTGTCGGCGTGCAGCGGGGTGCAGGAGAGCCCGTACGGCTCCAGGCCGCCGCGCTCCACCTCACCGATCATCGACGCGAGCAGATGGGTCTTGCCGGCCGCCGAACCGCCGACCATGGCGATGGTCAGCGGGTCGCCGTGGGTCAGATAGGGCGTGGGCAGATAGTGCTCGTCCATGTCGGGCGAGCCGGTGCACCGCTGGAAGGTGGCGCGCAGCGCGTCCCGGCGGCGCACCGGGTGCCACTCCGCGGACAGGTCGACCCGGGTGTACTGCTCGAACTCGTTGCGGGCGTAGAGCTCTTCCGGGTCGAAGGCGATCGGGTCCAGGCAGTACGGGCACACGATGGCCGGCGTCGGGGTGCTCATCGCTCGCCCCCCGTCCGGCCCGGACGCGCGGGGCGCCCCGGGCGCGAGGCGCCGCCGAACCAGCGGCGCGGGCCGCGCGGCGGCGGCGCCGACAGGTCCTCGACGCCGGTGCCGATGCCGCTCTCCGCGCCGTGGATCCCCAGCTCCGCCCGCTTGCGGGCGAGTTCGGCGTCGAACGCCTGCCGGCCGGCGTCCAGCGGATCGGGCGGCAGCGGACGGTCCCGCAGCGGGTCCCGCTGGCCCAGCGAACGCAGCAGGTCCTCGGGGTGCGGCCGGTCGACCGCGCGCGGCGCGAAGGCGTCGGCCAGCACCTCCAGCGCGGGCAGCCGGGCCAGATCGCGCGGCGGGCCGTCCGGGTCCCCCGACGCCCCGGTCAACAGGTGGTACATCACCTGCGCCACGCTCCACACGTCGTCGCGCGGCTCCGCCTCGCCGCGCCCCGCCCGCTGCTCCGGGCAGACCCAGGGCGCCGTCTGGGGCAGCCCCTCGCGCGGGCGTCCGGTGCGCGTCGCCGCGTACGGCTCGGGCAGCCGCACATGGTGGCCGTCCCACAGCACGGCGTGCGGGGTCAGACCGCGGTGGACCACACCGAGGGCGGCCAGCAGCCGTACCGCGAGCACCAGTTCGCGGGCGATCTGCTGGTGCGCGCGGACCGGAAGCCGGCCGCAGAGCGCGGCCAGCGGGGTGCCGCGGCGCGCGCCGTGGTGGCGATAGAAGACGAACGGCTCGGCCACGTCCAGGTGGTAGCCCTCCAGTCGGGCGAACAGCCGCCGGTAGGGGGCGTCGCCATAGGCGCGCCGCACCGCGAGTCCGACCGCGATCTCCGCCTCCAGCCGGTCCCGCGCCCGGTGGTCGGTGCGCGCGGAGGCCGACAGCCGGTACTGCACCACGTCCCACCCGGTACCGAGTGTCAGCCGCCGGCCGCGCAGCGGCTCCCGTCCCGGCGCGGGCTCCTCGCCTCGCGGCCAGGCGGCCATCCGGACCGCCGTCCCCTCGTCGGTGCAGAACACCAACTCCTCCGGTTCCCGCCCGTCTCCCGGGCGCGCCGCGCCGTCACCACCGCCCGAGGACCCGTCCCGGGAGACCCTCTCGTCCGCCGACGCCCCCACACCCGCACCCGCCTGTTCCACTGACTCGCCGGCCTTTCCTGACACCCGCTGCGCGCGGGCCTCCGTACGCTCCACGGCCCCGCCTCCCGGCGGGCCGCCACCCCGCGGTACCCCTGCGGCGCCCCTGGCCGGCTCGGCCCGCCGGGCCCAGGCCACGCCCGTCGACGCGGAGCCCGCCCCCGACCGACGCCGCACCGCCCGCGCGGCGCCGCCCGGCGCACCCCGACCCGACGGCCACAGCCCGGAATCCATGGGGGCCCTGACGGCAACCCCGGCCGGCTCGCCGCACCCCGCCGTCACGCGCACCACGGCACCGGCCGGCTCGGCCCGCCCGGACAGCGCACGCACCGCCACACCCGCCGACACGGAGCCCGCCCCCGACCGACGCCGCACCGCCCGCGCGGCGCCGCCCGGCGCACCCCGACCCGACGGCCACAGCCCGGAATCCATGGGGGCCCTGACGGCGACCCCGCCCGGCTCGCCGCACCCCGCCGTCACCCGCACCACGGCACCGGCCGCCACGGGGACTTGCCCCGACCCGCGCAGCACCCGACGCCTCACCGCTCTCGCGGCCCCTCCCGGCGCACCACAGCCCGACGGCCACAGCCCGGAATCACCGGGGACACCGACGACGGCCCCGGCCCCCTCGCCGCACCCCGTCGTCACCCGCACCGCGGCACCGGTCGCCACAGGGACCTGCCCCGACCCGCACCACACACCGACTCCGCACGGGAGCGCCAGAGGCGGGCCGAGCGGCGGGACACGACCCGGCGGGGCGGCCGGCCGTCTCACGGACCCGCTCGGCGCACCACGGCCCGACAGCCACAGCCGCCGAACGGCCACACAACCCGGTGCCGGCGCCCCAACCGCCGGCCCGCCACCACCCAGGACATCGACGGCGGCCCCGGCCGCCTCCCCGCACCCCGCCGTCACGCGCACCACGGCACCGGTCGCCACGGGGACCTGCCCCGACCCGCGCCACACACCGACTCCACACGGGAGCGCCGCAGGCGGGCCGAGCGGCGGGACACGGCCCGGCGGGACGGCCGGCCGTCCCACGGACCCGCTCCGTGGCGGGCCGCCGTCGCACGGCGCGGCCGGGGTCGCGTCCTGCCGGACCGGCGCGGCGGCGGCCTCCGGCCACCCCGGCGGCCGCCCGGCACGCGTGCCCTCCGGGGCCGCTGCCCCGATCGGCTGCTCACCACCGCGCGAAGCGCCGGCGGCGGGCCGGGGCGGCTCGGTCGTCGCCTGGGCCCGGCGCGCTCCGGGCCCGCACGCCTGGAGTCGGCCACCGCCCGGCGGCGCGTCGCCGGGCCAGCCGGCCGGGGGGCGGGGGCAAGGAGTGTCGTGTCCGGCAGGGGCGTCCGATGCTCCCCGGCGGGCCCCGTTGTCCATGACGTACCGCTCCCTCATCCGTACTCGTTCCCTGAACCCTGCGTGTCACCACGGAATCTGACCGTCCGTATGGAGCCGGTGCGCGGCGGCAACAGCCGCAGGACGCCCGCGTAGCGGCCGGCGGGGGTCCAGACGATGTCGTCGGCCACGACCGCGCTGGAGCGGCGCACGGCCTCCGGGGCGAAGCGCACCCGGCGGCTGGCGTGACGGTCGCGGGAGAGCAGCCGACGGTGCTCCGCGGCGCACAGGGCCAGCGGCGCGATGCCGTGCTCCTCCGTCTCCAGCGTCCTGACCACCCGTTCGGGCGCGATGCCGAGCAACACCGCCGGTTCGGGGCGCTCCCGCTCGGGGCGGGCGTGCGGCGGAGGGGCCGCCACCCCGTCCCGCGCCAGCCGGGCGCTCTCGGCGGCCAGCAGCTCGCGCACCCGCTGGTCGAGCGGAAAGCCGGCGGCGGTGCCCGGGTCGCGCTCGATGGTCCCCCAGTACGGGGCCAGCAACTGGGCGATCCCCTCGGCGATGTCGGCCGCCAGCGTCTCGGTCAGTTCGGGGCCACCGTCGCCGGCCTCCCGCTCGAGCCAGGGCGCGGCGCGGCGCTCGCGCGGATACGGCTCGCCGACGCCGTCGGCGGCATGCCCCGCCGCCGCGTACGGAGTGCCGTACCAGCCGTACTCCCCGCTGTCACGCGGCCCGTCGCCCGGCGGCCCGTCGTCGTGGACGCCGCCATCGTGGAAACCGCCGTCGTGGAAGCCGTTGCCCGGCGGCCCGTTGTCGCGCGCCCCGTCGTCGTGGACGCCGCCGTCGTGGAAACCGTCGTCGTGGAAACCGTCGTCGTGGACGCCGCCGTCGTGGACGCCGTCGTGGAACACGCCGCCGCCACGTCCGTCGTCGCGAAGTCCGTCGGCCCGGTGCCCGTTGTCGTACGGGCGGCCCCCGTGTCCGCTTCGCTCGCGGTCGGCCGGGTTCCCGCTCTCGTGTCCCGCCGTGGGGGTCTCGGCGTACCCGGTCGTACCGGCTTCGGGGTACGGCTCGCCCACCGCCTCGCCCCAGGGGTCGGGGCCGCCGCTCCACTCGTCCCAACCCCCGTGCCATTCGTCCGTCCAGCCGTCGCCGCGGTCCCAGCCGTCCGGGTGGGCGTATGGCTGGTCGTACGGGCCGTACTCGCCGCCCTTCTCCCGGCCGTCATGGTCGCCGGCGCCGTGGGGCGCGGTGCCGGGGCCCCGCGCGGGCACCGCCGCGGCCGCCGCACGGCGGATCATCGTGGCGATGGCGCGGGCGCCGTCGGCGCAGTACAGCCGGGCGTCGGCGAGCAGCCAGTCGTGCACGACGGCGTCCGTGAGGATGTCGTCCAGGGTGTGCAGCGCGGTCCGGGCCTCGGGGACACCGGCCCTCTCCCACCAGGCGTCGACCGCGGCCGTCCAGCGGCGCACGGCCAGCACCGGCAGCAGGAGCAGGGCGAACAGCAGGCCGCCGAGGCCCAGCCACGCCGGGGCCCCGAGCAGCTTGCCGGCGGCGGCGCCGACCGCCGCGCCCAGCAGGCCCGCGGCGAGCTGCGCGAGGGCCCCTGAGGTGCCACCGCTGTCGACACGCGGCCGCCGCGCGAAGGCCCGGTCGGTCAGCCCGGCGGCGGCCACCGCGGTCAGCGGCCCCAGCGCCCAGCCCGGGCCCGGCCACAGCCCGGCCGCGGCCGTCAGCGCGCAGGTGGCGGCCAGTTCGCCGCGGCGCGCACCGCGGACCGTGAACGGGTGCGCGCCGACGAGGCGGTCCGCCAGTCCCGGCGGGCAGGCGTCGGCCAGCCCGGGCAGCCGGGCGGCGCTGCTGGTGGGCGTCGCCAGATCCGACAGCGCGCCGAGGCGGGCCGCCGCCGAGCGCAGCGGAAGCCGCTTGGCCAGCAGCTCCTGGGCGTAGCCGCGCAGCGCCGGGCCGACCCGCTCGCGCGAGGTCTCCGGGACGCGGGGCAGGTCGATGCCGTACTCGTGCAGCCGGCGGCGCTGCTCGGGCGGCAACCCCACTCGGTCGCCGTCGCGCAGCGCGTCCTCCACGGTGTCGCGGTAGGCGACGAGGTCGGCCGCCACCTGTTCCAGGCAGCCGGCGAGGTCGCTGTCGCGGCCGGTTCGGCCGAACAACCCGGCCGCGCCGCGCAGTCGCTGGTACTCCCGCTCCGCCTCGTCCAGCGCGTACTCCGCCGCGCGCAACCGGATCGCGGCCTCGCCGCCCGCCCGGCGCCACACCGTCTCCTCGACGCTCTTGGGCACCGACGGGCCGACCAACGGCGCCAGTGCGGCCGGCAGTTCGTCCATGGCAGGGGCGAACGAGGCGGTCGGGCCGGGCACCTCCTCGCCGACCAGGTCGGCGAGCGCCTGCCGCCAGGCGCGCTCGCGGTCCGCCGCCGCCAGGTCGTGTTCCAGCACGCGCAGCGCGGGCACGGCCACCCCCTCCGGCAGCTCCCCGATCGCGTGCAGCACGGCGTCGAAGACGGAGGCACCCGCGAGAAGTTCGACCAGGGGATGCAGCACCTCCTCCACCGTCCTGGGGTCCTCCTCGGGGTCGGCCGTCCCCGCGTACGGGTCGAGGACCCACAGCACCCCGACCGCCGGCGGCCGCAGCGTGGAGGGGCGTTCCAGGGCCCACTGGGTCGGCGACGCGGCCGCCCGTAGGTCGTCCTCGGTGGATCCGGCGTGGGGGGCGCCGATCGCCAGGCACAGCGCGTGCCCGTTGCCGTACGAGAGCACCTGCTCGTACACCTGCTGGTGGCCGGCGAGCCCCTCGGCCGTGTCCAGCAGCAGGAAGCGGCCGGCCGTCGTCACCGGCGTGCCGCCGAGCGACTCGCGTACCGCGCGGTGGAGTTCCGCGGGGTCGCTGAACCGCGCCCCCGCGGCACGGAGGTCCAGCGTCACCACGGGCGCCCCGGAGGCGGCCGCCGGGGCGGTGGGCGCAAACGTGTTCACAGCCGGCCCTCCCGCCGTGTCTCGTCGTCCCACGGGTCGTCCCACGCCCCGTCGTCCGCCCCCGGCCCGCCGCCGGCGTCGCCCGCGGCACGGTCGGAAACGGCCCGGTCGCGGACAGCCCGATCACGGACAGCCCGATCACCGACCTCCCGGTCACCGACGGCATGATCGTCGGCGTACCGGTCCTGGGCGTGCCGGTCCTGGGCGTACCGGCGCTCGGTGTACGGATCCTCGGCGTACGGATCCTCGGCGTACGGATCGTCGGCGTACGGATCGTCGGCGTACCGATCGGCGCTCCAGCGGTCGTCGGACGACCCGTCGCCGGAGTCCCGGCCGCCGCCCCCGCCCTCGCCCGTCGCGCGGTGGGAGGACGCCTCGGCCCAACCGCGTTCCCCACGACCGCCGAGCGGCCCGCCCTCGGCCACCCGGCCATCGGGCCCCCGACCGTCCGCCCCCGCGTCGTCGGCCACAGCCCCGGGCCCGTCGCCGGTCCGCCAGTCGCCGGTCCGCCCGTCGCCGGGCGCCCGGTCGTCGACGAACCCGTCGTCGGCGAAACCGTCGTCGTCATAGCGATCATCGGTGACACGGTCGCCGGGCGTACGGCCAGCCCTCTCACGGTCGCCCGCCGGACGGCCGCCCCTCGCGCGGTCGCCGGGCGTACGGAGGCGGTCGCCGGCGGCGGCGTCGCCCGCGTGCCCGCCCTCGCCGTACCGGTCGTCGGCCTCCCGGTCGCCGGACGGCCGCCCCCGGGTGCTCCCGTGCCGCGGTGGTCGGGCGCCGTCCGCCCGGCCGCCGGGACGCCGATCGGCGGCGTCCCGGTCATCCGCGGCCCGGTCGCCGGGACCCCGGTCATCGGCCGACCGGCCGGCCCCGTGGTCGGCCCGTCGGCGGCCGTCCGGGGTGGAGCGGTCGGAGCGGATCGGCCGGCCGGAGGGGCCCGCCGAACCGCGGGCGCCGTACGCCGGGGAGCCCCACGAGCCGTCGGCGTCGTCGGCGTCGTCGGCGCCCGCACGCGAACCCGCCCCCGCGCGGTGGCCGTTGAGCCGACCGGCGGGACGGCCTCCGCCTCCGGAGCCGGTTCCCGGGCCGGCGAGTCGGCCCTCGGCCCCGCCTCCGTGGTCGCGGCCGCTCACCGCCTCCACCAGGGAGCGGAGGGTGGCGCGGTTGGCACGGAGGCCGCGGGGGAAGCGGAGGTCGAGGGCGCCGTCGAGGGTGACCGTCCAGAAGTCGCGGAGCGGGGGGATCCACTCGCGGCCGTCCTCGTCGAGCCGGTGGGCGAGGACGTCGAGCTGGTCGGCGGCGTCGGGCGCGACGCGGTCCAGGAAGGTCCGCAGCAGCGGGTGCGGCTCGCTCGGGGAAGTGCTCAACCCCTCGGGGAGCGTCTCCATCAGCACCCCGCAGAAGTCCTTGGTGGCCGTGCCGGCGTCCAGCAGCGCCCACCGCTCGTAGGCGCGCAGCAGGTCGGACCAGCTGGTGACGGAGCGGTCGTACGGCTCCAGGGCGAGGGTCATGGTCACCGCGTCCCGCGCGTCGTCGCCGCGCCGCAGCCGGAAGCGGACCCGGTCCGGGGAGAGCGGATCGCCGACGACCTCGACCTGCCCGTTCCACATCGCGCACAGCATCCGCTGGAGGATGCGCTGCCGGTCGGACTCGGTGCTGGCCAGCCATGCCTCCCGGTAGCCGGTGCGCTGGCGCCAGGCCAGGTAGTCCTCGCGCCCCTCCTTGTCCCGCGCCCGACCCCACAGCCGCAGCACCTGCCGTACCTCGGAGACCTCGGTCAGGCTCATCTCGCTGCGGAAGAGCACCACGGTGATGGACTCGGTGGGCACCGCGCGGAACTCCGGCGGCATCCGGTTCTCGTCGCGCGGCAGCAGCAGCGTCTGCTCCAGGAAGCGGTCGACGCTGCCGGTCGCCTTGGTCTGCGGTCGTACGATCAGGACCTTCAGCTTGCCGGTGCCGTCCGGGGTGAAGCCGGCCGGCAGCATCCCGGCCAGCTGGGACCGGAACTGCTCCTGCCACTTCTCGTCGACCGTGGCCGCCGCCTCCGCGTCGCCGGCCGCCGCCGCCAGCAGGTCGCCCAGCGAGGGCAGCAGCGGCCGCTCCTGGTGGACGCCCGTCTCCACGAACAGCCTCTTGACGCGCTGCTCCAGGACCGCCTTGACCTCCTTGACGGCGGCGCGCGGCGAGAGCTGCACGGCGCTCAACGCGCGCAGCCAGTGGCCGGGTTCGACGATCCGGGCCAGCAGCGCCGCCTCGTCCTGGTGCTCGGCCAGGCCCTCGCGCTGGAGCAGCCGCGCCATCACGTCGTCGTAGAAGGCGCCGAGGGTGTGCTGGGGCGGCAGCAGGTAGGACACGCCGGTGCGGTCCTCGCGGTACAGCTCCTTCTTCCGCTCCAGGAACAGCCCGCTCTCCTCCTCCTCGTGGTCGCGGAAGGCCCGCACCAGCGCCGAGACGTCCTTGATCACACGGTCGGCGGGCGGCCGCCAGCGGGACTCCTGCTCCTTCCACTGGTCGTGCCAGACCCGGCACGCCGACCACCGGTACCAGGCGTCCTGTTCGCCCAGCGCCGCCTCCACGTCCGGGTCGCCCCAGCGGGCGGGCACCAGCCCGGCCATCCCACGGCTGATCCGGGGCACCGGGGGCGGCGTGGGCTGCACGCCCTCGGGGGCGTGCGGGCGGTTGCGGCGGTTGTCCAGCATTCCGGCGAACCCGGCCGCCGCCACCTGGTCCCGGTCGCCCGGATTGCCGGCCAACACCCTCTCCAGGCGGAACGGGTCGTGCTCCTGGAGCAGCGTCTGGACGGCCCGGCGCGGGGTGAACCGCTCCGCGATCTCCCCCACCCGCCGGTCCAGCCGACGGTCCAGCTGGGCCAGTTGGTCCTCCATGTCGCCGACGCGGTCGCGCAGCGCCTGCCCGATCGCCTTGACGCCGCGGGGCAGCGGGTCGGGCAGCGCGACCTCCAGCGCCTCCCGCGTCCAGATCTCCTCCAGGCCCGACTCCTTGAACACCTCCACCACCAGCGCGCGGTGGGTCTCGCCGCCCTGCCGCGCCTGTTCCACCAGGCCGCGCACCGCGCAGGCCAGCATCCGGGAGGCCACGATCTCGGCCAGCTCGTCCACCGGCACGGTCATGGAGGCGGCGAGGCTGGTGGACATCCCCTGGAGGCCGATGCCGGTGGCCGCCGGGGCGGAGCGGATCGTGCCGCGGTTGACGAAGCTGGCCGCGAAGGACTGCGCGTCGTCGTCCGCCCGGCTCCGACCGCGCACGCTCTCCTCGCCCAGGTCGGTGCCGATCAGCGAGGTCACCATCGCGGTGATGGAGCGCCGCAGGTCCTCCGGGCGCATGCCCGCGGTCCGGCTGAACAGGAACGCCGTCTGCACGGTGGAGGTGCGCAGCCGCACCGGGACGAGGTGCGGGTACTTCACCCCGATCCGGCCGAGCTGCTCCACATCGCCGAGATCGGGCGTCGCGTCCGCCGCGTTCTGGTCGTCGACCAGGTGGGAGAGGTCCACCAGGGCGCGGGCGGCGTTGAGTTCGGCCTCCCGGCCGCCGCCGGACTCCGTCGGGAACGCGGACGGCATGACCACGAGAGGGTAGATCTTCGCGCCGTTCAGATTGAGGACGTTGAAGACGTGACCGATCAGATGCAGGAAGTCGTAGAAGATGCCCGCTCCGGTGCCGCCGGCGACGGAGAAGGCCACGAACACGTCGTAGCCGCGGATCTGCCGCCCGCCCAGCCGCTCCAGGTCGCCGCCCGCCTTGCTCAGCGCTTCGATCGCCGCCCGCAGCGGGCCCAGCACCTGCTCCGTGCCGCTGCGCATGGTCGCGAACAGCGCGGACCGGCCCACCGTCGGCAGCTGCCCGGCCCCGGTGTGCAACGGCGAGACCCGCGGCTCCCCCTCGCGGGGCGGCAACCAGCCGGCCACCTCCTCGTGCAGGGCGATCCGCAGCATGCGGGTCACCTCGGGGGAGTTGTCGTACGCGGGCAGCAGGTTGTGCACGGCTCGGGAGGTGCGCGAGAAGGCGGCCGCCTCCGGCCCGCGCGCGCTCAGGTGCGGCAGCCGGTCCAGCTCGGCCTCGCTGAAGTCCGCGTACACGAACTGCAGACAGTCGGGCAGTTGGAACGCGGCCCGTTTACCGCCGTCGACCAGCGCGGTGCCGTCCGGGCCGCACAGCTCCCGGCGCAGGTTCCGCTCCAGCTCGGCCCCGATGCGGGCGCCGGTGCCGCCCAGGCCCACGAAGAGCATGGGCTGGTAGATCTTCATGTCATCGCTCCCCTCGCCCGGCCCGCCCGGGCCGAACGTGCGTGGGTGGTTGTCCTGCCGGGCGGCGGTGGCCCGTGGGGGGTACGCGGACCGCTCCACCCCGCCCGGCGGAGCGGCGGCCGGAACGTCGTCCGGACCGCTCGGGACGGCGCGCCACCGCCTACCGGCGCGGGCACCGACCCCGGATCGGGCATGAGGCGCCCCACCCGTCCGGATGCCAGGCCGGGCGCCGGGTGCCCCGCCAGGCCGGGCGGCGGTGGCCCGTGGGGGGTCCGCGGACCGCTCCACCCCGCCCGGCGGAGCGGCGGCCGGAACGTCGTCCGGACCGCTCGGGACGGCGCGCCACCGCCTACCGGCGCGGGCACCGACCCCGGATCAGGCATGAGGCGCCCCACCCGTCCGGATGCCAGGCCGGGCGGCGGGCCGGACGTCGAGCCCGCTGCCGTACGGCCACCCGATGCCCGGCGGGGTGGCCTGCCACCTGGTGCCCGGCGGGCTGGTGTGCCGCCCGCCGGGTGCCGTCCGGCGCACGGGTCAGAACGCCGCGTCATAGCCGCCCGTTCCGCCGCTGGGTGAGGCGGCGCCGCCGGTGCCGCCCCGGGGACGGCCGCCGCGGACGCGACCGCCGTCCGACCTGCCGTTCGTCGCGGAGCCGTCCGGGCCCCCGGTCCCGCCCCCGGCGCCATCGCCGGTACCGGAGCCGGAGCGGCCGCGCGAACGGCCGCCGAAGGGCCGGCGCCCCCCGGGCCGGGCGTCGGGCCCGGGGCCACGGCCGCCGGCCGTGCGGCCGCCGCCTCCGCCGCCCCGCGCGGTGCCGCGGGTCGCGCCGCGCTCGTCGCGTACGCACAGCTCCAGACCGTCGTCGAGCGCCAGCGGGCCCCCGCGCGGGAGCAGTTGTTCCCGGCCCCGGGGGGCGCGCAGCCGCAGGCTGCCGTCGCCGGCGCGCCACAGCCGGTACGTCTGGCCGCCGCCGGAGTCGCGCCGGCGCAGCGTGGGGGTGCCGGAGCCGGAGCCGCCGTCGACGGTGAAGTAGAAGGTCCGTACGCCGGCGCCGCGGACGGGCAGTTGGGCGGGGGCGGCACCGGAGCCCTCCCGGCGCACCTCGATGACCAGCCCCTGGAGGGACTTGCGCGACCGCGCGGAGTGGGCGCGGGCGGCGACCAGCGCCCCGGCGGCCAGTGCCAACGCGCCGCCGCTGACCGCGGCCCACCACCAGCGGTCCCACCACCGCTCCCAGCGGCTCGGCTCGGGCTCCACCGCGACGGTCAGGAAGGCGTGGCCGACCTCTTGGCCCTTGTCGGTGGTGTCGACGACGCTGATCTGCCCCCCGATGTCGCCGAGCGCCGTGTCCGCCCCGAAGGCGACGGTGAACGGAACCCGCCGCTGCGCGCCCGCCTCCACGGTGACCGTGGTCGGGGCGATCCGCAGGGAGGACCTCTCCGGCAGGTCCTTCAGGGCGAGCCGCAGGGTGTGCGGCCGGGTGTCGTCGTTGTGCACCGTCATCCGGCCGCCGACCTCGCCGCCCGGATACACCGACTGCTCGTCGAGGGCGACGTCGGCGACGACCCGCGGGCCGTCGGGCGGGGCGGTGTGCGTGTCGTAGGGGCGGTGGTCGCTGGTGACGCCGGGGGCCGCCATCTCCCCGATGATCCGCAGCACGCCCGAGGCCGTCTCGGGCACGGTGAACTCGGCGGCGTAGAGGGCGTCGTCCGCGCGCTCGTCCGGGCCCTCGCCGTCGTCCCGCAGCGTCATGTCCACCGGTTCCCCGAAGCCGTCGCCGGTCAGCCGGGCGGTGACCTTCACCCCGGCCAACTGCTCGGGGTCGGTGATGGCCACACCGCGCCGGGTCTGCATCCGCACCCGCACCACGCTCCGTTCGCCGGGGCGCGGCGTGACGGGCTCCAGCGAGATCGCCGAGTGGAGCACGCCCTGCCAGATGGCCCGTACCGTCGCGGGATGGTCGCGGTGGCCCTCGGGGGCGGACAGCTTCACCCGCCAGGTGCCGGGCAGCGGGTCCCGGACCCGCAGCGCCTCGACCGGCCCGTCCTGGCCGCTGACGTCGAAGCGGGAGCCGTGGGCGGTGCCGTGCGCCGGCACCCGGTTGCCCTCGGGGTCGTAGTAGGTGACCGTGACGCGCGGGTCGTGCTTGGTGACGGTGATCGAGCCGTCGGTGGCGATCGGCGGGATGGTGACCTTCAGCTCGCCCGGCGGCCTGGCGCTGGTGCCCTCCTCGACGTCACCGCAGCGGGCGGCCGCGAAGGTGACGTGCAGCGCCCGGTCCACCTCGGTGGCGCTGTCGGCGACCCGCATCCGCGGGGTGCTGTCGGGCCGGTCGGGGCAGTCGTTGCGATAGCCGCCGGCGGCCATGGCGCGCAGCGCGTCGCGGTCGATGCCGTCACCGAAGCCCAGCGGCCAGATCTGCACCTGCTCGCGGCGGGCCCGGTCGAGCGTCTCGCGCAGCTTCTTGGCGGCGTTGACCTGGCGGCTTGCGGGGTCGGTGCCGTACGCGGGGCTGTCCGCCACGTCCAGCTTGCCGTCGGTCAGCAGGAAGACGACCTTGGGGGTGGTGTCGGAGCCGTGCTCCCCGAGCCGGTCGACGGCCTGGGTGAGCGCGGCGGGGAAGTCCGTCCCCGGCCCGACCCGGTTCCCCGCGCGGTCCTTCAACTGCTGCGCGCACCGGCTCAGCCGCTGCCGCCCCGCCTCGTCGGTGACGGTCGGCGAGCACACCTCCCGCACGGGCTGCTGACCGGGCTTCTCCGCGCTGCCGAAGCCGATGACGGTGGCGCGGGAGCGGTCGGAGATCTCCGCCTGGGCGATCAGCGAGGCCGCGTCCGTCTCCCGGGCCAGGTCCGCGTCGCTGAGGCTGTCGGAGACGTCCACGAGGACGGCGAAGTCGATGGGCTTCACCGCGCCGTCGGACGCGGTCTCGCGAGCTGCGGCGGGCGGCGCCGGCGCCAGGCCCACGGCGAGCGCGCACACCGCCGCGGCCGCGGCCAGCGCGCGCCGGGCCGGCCGTCGACGCGGGCGCGAACGCCGCCCCGCGGGCCGGATGTCAGGGCATATCACTGCGGTTCTCCTTGCGATGTGGTCCCGGATGCCCCGGCCGGGCCGGCGCCCGCGGCGGGCGGGTCTGCCGAGAGTCCGGGGACGCGTGCGCTGGTGCGGGCCGCGCGGGGGTTCGCGGAGCGAAAGGGGCGACGTGACGGTGGGAGGAGTGACGGTGGGAGGCGTGCCAGTGGGAGGCGTGCCGGAGGTCGAGTCGACGCTGGGGCTGGTGCCGGGGCTGGGGCCCAGGCAGGGGCCGGGGCCGGCGAGGCGCTTGGGCTCGGGCGGCGGCTCGGCGCCGCCGGTGGTGGTGCGCGGCGGCACGGCCTCGAACGGGCCCCGCCGCGGCGGCGACCCGGACCCGGTCATTCGTCGCCCCAGTCGAGCTTGTCGCTCCAACGGCGCGGCGACCGGTCGCGCTCGGGAGGCAGCGGCTCGTCCCAACGGTCCCCGTCCCAGCGGCCCTCGTCGCCACGACCCCGGTCCCGACGGTCGTCCCGGCCGTCGTCCCAGCGGTCGCTCACCCGGTCCTCCGGGGCGTCGTCGCGGGCGGAGCGGGGCGGGCGGCGGCGGTGGTCGTCGCGCTCCGCCGCCCGCTGGACGCGGGTGGGCTCGTAGACCCGGTCCCCGCCGCCCCGCCCGCCGGGCCGGTCCCAACCGCCTCGCTCGGTCCGGAGGTACCGGTCGTCCGCGTGCTCCCCGTGGCCCCCGTCCGCGCGGTGGCCGTGGTCCCAGTCCGCGCGGTGGCCGCCGTACTCCCCGTCCCGGCCCGGTCCGTGCCCGTACTCCCCCTCGCGCTCCCACTCCCGGCTCGACCGGTCCGCCCCCTGCGACCCGTCCGCCCGATCCGACGGGTCTCGTCGATCTGTTCGGTCCGGTCGGTCCGCGGAGGGGCCTCGCCCGGCGTCGTACGGGGGCTCCGCGTCATGCCCGAAGTCCCGCGCCCCGTCCCGGCCGGGTGCCGAGTCCCGCGGGGCGTCGGGCTCCGGCGACCGCTCGGCGTGGCTCCATTCCAGCTGGCGTCGGGCCCGGGCCCGGTCCTCGCCGGAGGCCGCGGGGTGCCGCGGCAGACCGAAGACGGTCTCGGCGGCGCGGCCCATGGTGCCGCGGGTGGTGGAACGCAGGAAGTCGATGGCGGCGAGGGTCTGGTCGTTGAGGTCCTGGCGCTCGATGAGCCCACCGTCGACGAAGCGGAACACGGTCTCGATGGACAGCTCGCGCTCCTCCCGCCGCTCCCGGAGGATCGCCTGGTGGATGTCCCACGCCCGGGCCTTGTCGCGGGCCATGAACCAGGCGATCCGATCGTCGTCGCCGCCGCGGAGCACCTCCTGCAGCTCGGCGGCCCGCATCCGGTTGAGCTCCTGCTCGCGAGCCTCGCGCTCACGCTCCAGCTCGTGCTGGGCACGCTCCACCTCGCGGACGTGCTCGACGTCGGTGCGCTCGCGCTGGGCGCTGATGCCGCGACTGCTGAGGTCGATCCGTACGAAGACCTGGGTCTCCAGGCCCAGATCGTCGCCGAGCACGAGCGCGCCGCGCTCCAGCAGCTCCGACTCCACCGCCGCGTCGGCCCGTTCGGCCTCGCTGATGCGGTAGCGCCGGGTGATGCCGCGTAGGGCCCGCAGCAGCACCGGGGAGAGGTGCTCGGCCAGGTTCCACACCCCGGCGACGGCGGCGGCGCGCGCGTCCACCACCCGCCATCGCACCTCGACCTCGGCGCGGAAGAACTCGGCGTCGCCGGCGGCCGGCAGCTCCGTGCGGAACTGGGTGAGGTGCCAGCCGGTGTGCACCTCGATCACCGTGAACGGCCCTTTGATGAGCGGCTTGTTGACGTCCTCACGACGGTCGGGCCACACCACGCTGTAGCCGCCGTTCTCGTACATGAGGACCGCCGCGACCTGGCCGCTGGGCCGCCGGTAGCGGCCCACGGGGACGTACTCGCGCACCAGCGGTCCGAGGACGGGAGCCCGCTCGCCGGAGGCGCCGGGGCCCGCCGGCGACGGCCGTCCGGGGCGTTCCAGGCGCTCCGGCCGCTCCCACGGCCGAGCCGATGTCCACGGCTCGGCCGGCTTCTGGTCGTTCATCTGTGCCCTTCCCTCTCGTGCCACCCCTCGTACGGCGTCTCGGCCGGGTCGGGCGCGGGGCCGCGCACGGGACCGCGCGGACCGGAGTCGCGCGCCGGGCCGCGTCGGAGCGCGCCACCCGGCTGGTACGCCACGGCCAGGTCGGGTCCGCTCGCCGGTCCGTCCGGCAGCAGCGCCTGCCGCATCCGCTCCGCGGCCCGCGCGTTCAGCGGCTCGTCGATGTCGCGGGCCAGCCGGGCGATGAGCAGCAGCAGCCGCTCACGGTCGCGCTCCTGGCTGACCAGCCGGGGCAGGAAGCCGCACAGCGACGTCAGTTGTCGCTCGTCGCGGGCCGCGCGACGCATCCAGCCGGCCATCGCCTCCAGCGCGGCCGCGCCCGAGCGCGCCGTGGTCAGCGCGCACCACACCAGGTCCGAGAGCCAGCGGGTGTGCTCCGGGCGGGCCTCGACCAGCGCGGCGACCAGCGGCCAGGAGGCGTACGGCTCCAGCTCCGGGGTGTCCCGCAGGCCCCACAGGTGCGAGGTGCGGGTGGTGACCGCGCGCAGCACCGTCAGCAGCGCGAGGTTCTGCCGGTCCTGCCGCCGGTCGCGGTACCAGCTGGCCAGCCGCTGCAGCACGGCCTCCGGCTCCGGGCCCGCCAGCAGCCGCACCACGCTGTAGGAGGCGATCTCCGCGGACTCCCCGCCGTCCCGGCAGCCGATCCGGCCGAGCTGGTCCAGGGAGGCGGAGACCGAGCCCGCCGCCAGGCCGTAGCCGTGGGCCAGCGCGGCCGTCTCGCACGCCTCCTGGTCGTCGCCGCGGGCCCAGTCGCGCAGCAGCCCGCGGACGGCGGGGCGCACGGCCTCGTCGCGTGAGGCCTCGGCGAGGGCGGTGGCGGCGGCCATCCGTTGGACCGGGCTGTCCGCGCGGGCGAGCGGCAGCAGCAGCTCGGAGAAGCCGTAGAGGTAGTCCCAGGAGCACAGCACACCGGCGGCGATGGCGGCGCGCACCCACACCTGGGGGCGCGGGTCGTCGCACAGTGTGCGCAGCCAGCGGGACATCGGACCGCGCACGTTGTGGTAGCCGTCCCACGCCTCGTACAGCACCGCCGTGGCCAACCGCTGCCCCTGGAAGCGGACCACACGGACCGGGATGGTGGCCTCACCCAGGTCCTCCTCGCCCGCGCCGGGGACCGCGCGAGCGGCGGCCAGCCGGGCCCCGGTGTGCGCGGTGAACAGCGAGCGCCCCAACGCGTACTGCGGGTCGAGCGTGACCGCCAGCTCCCAGCTCAGCAACTCGCCGGCCTCGGCGGCCAGGCTGTACGCGGAGCCGTTGAAGACGGCCAGCGCGATGCGCAGGGCGGCGCCGCGCAGCGCGGGCAGCGCGCCCGGCAGGGTGCCGGGGCGGTCGGCGCCGGCGAACCACTCCTGGGCCTGGCGCGGGGCGAACCACCGGCACTCGCGCAGCAGTTCCGCGTCGGAGAGGCCGCCGGTGGCGTGTCCCGTGAGGTGGCCGGCGAGCCGGGCCGCCTCACCGGGCCGCAGCTCGTCCAGGCCGAGCGCCTCCCGCACGTCCGCGCGGGCGGCGTTGGCGCGGGCCAGCAGCAGCGTCTGGCCGGGGGCCTCGGCGAGCAGCGAGGTCAGATGGCGGTTGAGGACCTCGTCGGCGGGCGGCGGGGCGCACACCAGGCCGTAGCGGCCGCGCACCAGCACATCGGCGAGGTCGCCGGCACCGACCAGGATGACGCCGTACGCCCCGCGCTCGGCCAGCGCGGCGCTCAGCCGGTCCAGGTGCAGCTCGGTGAGCCGGCGGGGCCCGGGCGCGGCGCCCGACCCCCGGTCGCGGTCCCGGTGACCGCGCTCCTCGGGCGGCTCGCCCCCGTAGCCGCCGTCGTAGGTGTCGCCGTCGGGGAGTTCCAGGAGATAGCCGCGCCCCTCTTCGAACCTGCTCGTGTCGACCCTGCCGAGTGCGGTGTGCGGGTCCAGCCGCGAGACCTCGCCGCCGGTCACCTGGGCGAGCAGCGCGAGGGCGGTGGAGGCGCGACCGGTGCCGTGCTCGCCGCAGAGCGCCAGCAGATGGGTGAGCTCGAGGCGGCGTCGCATCGCCTCGTAGCCGGGCACCGGGCAGTAGACACGCCGCAGGTGGTCCAGCCGCTCGCGCGGGACCGGTCCGTCGACGAACACCTCCTCGGGGCCGTGCAGCACCTGGGTGTGGAAGAAGGTGTTGCCCTCGTAGATCTGGTTGTCGCCCTCGACGTGGAAGTTGGCGCGCGCCTCGCGAGCGGTGCGGGCGCCACCGTCCGCGCCCGCACCGCCCAGCGGGCTGCCCTTGGGGGCGCCGAGCCGCCGTGGCTGCTCCCGGTCCCGCTCCTCGCCGTCCGGCTTCGCCTCGCGCTGCCGGCCGTCGCGGTCCCGGCCCTCGCCGTCCTGCCGCCGGCCGTCGGCCTGCCGGTCCTCGCCCTTGCCGCCGTCGGCGCCCCGGCCCTCGGACTGGGCGCCGTCCGCGGCCGGACCGCCCGGCTCCCCGGCCGACCCGGCGCTGTCGTCGTCCACTGCGCTCATCGCCCGCCGTCCCCTTCGCCGCCCCGTCGCCCCCGGAAGCCCCGGCGGCGCTTGTCCCCCCGGCCGCCCTTGCGGATGCCGGTGAAATCGCCGTGGATGGTGTTGCCCTGGAAGATCTGGCTGTCGCCGCCGATGTACTCGAAGTGGTACGTGGCTCCCTCCGACTCGGCCTCCACCACGGGCTCCCCGGAACCGGAACCGGACCCGTGCCCGTGCCCGGCGTCGGAACCGGACGCCTGCCCGGCGTCGGAGCCGGGCGGTCGGCCGGAGCCTGCGGCGGTCGGTCGCGCCGGGTCGGAACCGGGCCGCTGCCCGCGGTCGGAAGCGGGCTGTCCGGAGGTGCGTCCGGACGGTTGCCCGCCCGCCGCCGCGGCCGGCTGCCCGGAGTCGGAGGCGGAGTCGGAGCTCGACGGCCGACCGGACTCGGAACCGGGCGGCCCGCCGGAGTCGGAGGTGGACGGCCCCCCGGAGTCGGAGGTGGGCGGCGGGCACCCCCCCTGTCGCACCCCGCCGCCCCACCCCGGTGCCGGGCCTCCGGCCATGGGCACCCCCGCGACCCACGGCGGAGCCCCCTCGGCGGCGCCGGACTCACCGGACGCCGGGGCGTCCGGTGGCTCCAGCACCTCGTCCGGCAGCGGTGGCGCCGCCAGGCGGGGCATGTAGTACCAGGCGCCCCGCGCCTCGCGGTAGTGCTCGGGCTCGATGAAGCGCCCGCCCTCCGCCACCACCTCGCGGAAGAACTCTGCAGAGACCACACACAGCAACGGCGCCTCCGGCGCGTGCGACAGGGTGTGCTCGGCCACCTCGCCGTCGCACAGCCGACAGGCGAGCTCCACCGCGCTTCCGGCGAGCCGGTCGCCGCGCCGCGCCACCGGGCCCCGGTGCAGCGCGATCCGCAGCCGCAGCGGCACCGCGCGCTCCGCGTTGTCCTGGCGCAGCCGCTGGTGGACCTCCTCCAACCACTCCCCCGCCAGCAGCGCGGCCGGCAGCTCGGCCGGCGGCGACGCCACCAGACCGCCGGGGCGGTCCATCAGCAGGAGGCCGCTCCCACGCACCCCGATCCGGGCGAACGCGCCGTCCACGACGTCGTACACCGTCTCGTGCGCGCGCAACTCGGCCCGGGCACACGCGGTTCGGGGCCCGCACACACCGGCGCTCACCACGAGCCGGAGTTGGGTCTCCGTGTCGCCCACGCGCGCCTCCCGTCCACCGCGGCACTCCTGTCGGACTCCACCAGGATTGCCGTGACGGGCGGGACGGGCTGTAGCCGTTTACACAGTGGGGCGGATTCGTCTGCCCTGCGCGCGGGGGCGTACGCGCAGGGCGGTGCGGCATCGGTCGTACGGGAGGGGAGGGACGGTACGTGTCGGGGCGGCGGGTGCGGTCACCCGAGGCCGCTGTCCTCACCCGCGCCACGGCCCTCTGCGAGCAGTCGCAGCAGACCCAGGTCCAGCACCTCGAACCGGCGCGGTCCGGTCCGTACGACGCCCTGGCTGCGCAGCAGCTTCAGCGCCTTGGCCACCGCCTCCCGGCCGGTGCCCACCGCGGCGGCCAGCTCGTGCTGGGGCAGCGGCAGATCGACCCGGATGGCGTCGCCGTCGGGACGACCGGTGCGCTCGGCTATCTCGATCAGCCGGGCCGCGAGGCGCTGGATCACCCGCTCGGAGGCGAGCGACCGCCGCTCGCCGTCCGAACTCCGCAGCCGGGAGCTGAACTGACGCATGATCAGCATGGTGGCGATGGGCCGGTCCGCCAGGTACTTGCGGAACTTGTCGCCGGAGACGACCACCGCGTGGACGTCGCCGAGCGCGGCGACGGTGGCGCTGCGCGGGCGGTGGTCGATGGCGGCCTGGTCGCCGACCACCTCGCCGGCGCCGCGCAGGGCGAGTATCAGCCGGATGCCGCGCTCGGTGCCGACCGAGACCTTGGCCCAGCCGGAGATGATCGCCACCACGAAGGAGGTGGCGTCGTTCTCGCGCAGCACCACGGCACCGCGCCGATAGGTCTTGGGCCCGCCGAGTGCCAGCAGCGCACGGCGATCGTCGGTGGAGAGTGCGGACAGGAAGGGCCTGCCGTCCTCGAACAGACTCATTCGCCCTCCCCGCTCGGGCCTCCGGCTGTCCTGTGCACGGAGAGAAGCCCTCGCTTCGGGTCGTTTTCGGTCACATCCAGTAGAGATACAGACGCTGTGCCTTCTGAAAGCGTTGCGACCCGATTGAGTGACAGAACGCTAGAGAGATGGTCCAACCCCGTCAATGGTCTTGGGGCGATTACCCCGGAGCCGACCGCGGGTACCGCCCCCGCCCTAGGTGACGACCTGACGGTCAGTTATGGCCTGAACGATGCTTGTGCGTGCCGACCCGATGGCGGCCGAGGAGCCCGCCGCAGGTGGCGGGCGCCGGGAGTCGAGCCCGGGCGGAGGAGCCCGCTCCGGCACGATCCGGCACGGTCCGGCCCCGGCGAGAGGTCGAGCACGAGGCGAACCGAACACGAGCCATGGCGAACGGGCGTTACTCCGAACGCGCGTCACGCGAACGCGCGTGAAGCCGCTCTCACGTCACACCGCACGCGCGTCACGTCGAAGCCGTCGCCCGGGGAGAGCCCCGGGCGACGGCATGCGACGGCACAACGACGGCACGCCACGGCCCGCCACGGCCGCCCGCCCGCTACAGCCGTGGGTCGACCGGCTCCGACTCCAGCGCGAGCACCGCGAACACCGCCTCGTGCACCCGCCACAGCGGTTCGCCGTCCGCCAGGCGGTCGAGCGCCTCCAGACCCAGCGCGTACTCGCGCAGCGCCAGGGACCGCTTGTGGCCGAGGTGGCGCACCCGCAGTCGTTCCAGGTTGTCGGGGCGGGTGTACTCCGGGCCGTAGATGATCCGCAGGTACTCACGGCCGCGGCACTTGACGCCCGGCTGCACGAGCCCGCCGTCGGGCCTGCGGACGAAGCCCTCCAGCGGCTTGACGACCATGCCCTCGCCGCCGGCCTCGGTCAGCTCCAGCCACCAGCGCACGCCGGCCGCCACCGACGCCTCGTCCTCGGTGTCCACGTACAGCCGACCGGTGCGCCGCAGCAGCCCGCTGGCGTCCTGCTCGACCAGCCGGTCCAGCCAGCCGAGTTGGGTGTCGTGGCCGACAGTGGCGAGGGTGCGGCCCCGCGCGGCGAGCAGTTGGAAGGGGGCGAGCCGCACCCCTTCCAGGCCGTCGACCGGCCAGCAGTAGCGGCGGTACGCCTCGGTGAACGCGGCCGCGTCGGCCGCCCGCTCGCGCTGCCGGGCCAGCAGCCCGTCGTCCCCGCCGACACCCGCCACCCCGCGGGCGGCCGTCGCCTCCAGCGCGGCCAGGGCGCCGGGGAAGACGGCGCCGGAGGCGGCGCCGACCGCCGCGTACTGCCTGCGCAGCAGCCCGGCCGACTTCAGCGACCAGGGCAGCAGCTCGGCGTCGAGCAGCAGCCAGTCGGTGTCCAGCTCCTGCCACAGCCCCGCGGCGGTGATCGCGTCGCGGACCCGGGCCAGCAGCCGCTCGGTGACGGCGGAGTCGTCGAAGAAGGGGCGACCGGTGCGGGTGTACAGGGCGCCGGTCACCTCCGTCGAGACGCCGAAGCGCTCCCGCGCGGCCGCCGCGTCGCGGCAGACCAGGGCCACCGCCCGCGACCCCATGTGCTTCTCCTCGCACACCACCTGGCGCACGCCGTCCGCGCGGTAGGCGGCGAAGGCCTCGGTCGGGTGCTCCAGATAGCCCTCCTCGTGCGAGGTCGCGCAGGGCGCCATGGTCGGCGGAAGGTAGGCCAGCAGCCGTGGGTCGACGGCGAAGCGGCTCATCACCTCCAGCGCGGCCGCGGCGCTCTCCTCCTTCACCGCGATCCGCCCCAGCCGGCGGGTCTCCACGCCGCGCCGTCCGACGACGTCGGCCAGGTCCAACGGCCGACCGTCGGCTCCTCCGGGCGCTTCCGGACGCAGCGGCTTGACCGGTTCGTACCAGACCCGCTCCGCGGGCACGTCCACCAGCTCACGCTCGGGCCAGCGCAGTGCGGTCAACCGGCCGCCGAAGACGCAACCGGTGTCCAGGCAGATGGTGTTGTTCAGCCAGGAGGCGGTGGGTGTCGGGGTGTGGCCGTAGACGACGGCGGCGCGGCCGCGGTAGTCCTCGGCCCACGGGTAGCGCACCGGCAGCCCGAACTCGTCGGTCTCGCCGGTCGTGTCGCCGTACAGGGCGTGCGCCCGAACCCGGCCGGAGGTGCGGCCGTGGTACTTCTCCGGCAGCCCGGCGTGGCTGACCACCAGCGCGCCGCCGTCCAGCACGTAGTGGCTGACCAGGCCGTCCAGGAAGGTGCGCACCCGGTCCCGGAACCCCGGGTCCCGCTCGCCCTCCCGCTCCAACTGCTCGACGGTCTCGGCGAGGCCGTGGGCGATCCGCACCTTGCGCCCGGCCAGCCAGTGGCCCAGCTTGTTCTCGTGGTTGCCGGGGACGCACAGGGCGGTACCGGCGGCCACCATGTCCATGACGCGGCGCAGCACGCCGGGGCTGTCCGGACCGCGGTCGACCAGGTCGCCGACGAAGACGGCGGTACGGCCTTCGGGGTGTGCCCCGTCGACATAGCCGAGCTTGGCCAGCAGCGCGTCCAGCTCCGCGCGGCAGCCGTGGATGTCACCGATGATGTCGAACGGTCCGGTGAGGTGGCGCAGGTCGTTGAAGCGCCGCTCCAGCGATATCTCGGCGCCCTCGATCTCCGCCACGCCGCGCAGGTGGTGCACCTTGCGGAATCCCTCGCGCTCCAGGTGGCGCAGCGAACGGCGCAGTTCCCGCTGGTGGCGCTGGATGACCCGGCGCGGCAGCCCGGCGCGGTCGGCGCGCCCGGCGTTGCGTTCGGCGCAGACCGCCTCGGGCACGTCGAGGACGATGGCGATGGGCAGCACGTCGTACTCCCGGGCCAGCCGGACCAGTTGTCTGCGGGACTCCGCCTGCACGTTGGTCGCGTCGACCACGGTCAGCCGGCCGGCGGCCAGCCGCTTGCCGGCGATGTAGTGCAGCAGGTCGAAGGCGTCGCCGCTGGCGCTCTGGTCGTTCTCGTCGTCGGCGACCAGGCCGCGGCAGAAGTCCGAGGAGATCACCTCGGTGGGCTTGAAGTGCCGGCGGGCGAAGGTCGACTTACCGGATCCGGTGGAGCCGATCAGGACCACCAGGGACAGGTCGGTGACGGCGAGCGTGCGCCGAGTGGTTTCGGTGGTCATGCCACGCCCTTCGTGGTCTCGCTGCGGTCGTGTGTGGTCTTGCTGCCGTCGTGCGGGGTCTCGCTGCGGTCGTGCGCGGGCCCACTGCCGTCGAGCGCGGTCGCGGTCTCACTGCCTTCGCGCGTGGTCTCGCTGCCGTCGTGTGTGGTCTTGCTGCCGTCGTGCGCGGTCTCACTGCCTTCGCGCGTGGTCTCGCTGCCGTCGCGCCTGCTGAACAGGGCCAGCTGGGTCGGCGGCCCCACCTCGGGGTCGTCCGGCCCGACCGGCCGGAACTCCACCCGGTATCCGTACCGCTCCGCGACGGTGTCGGCCCAGGCGCGGAACTCCTGTCTGGTCCACTCGAAGCGGTGGTCGGCGTGGCGGACGTGGCCCGCGGGCAGCGTCTCCCAGCGCACGTTGTACTCGACGTTGGGCGTGGTCACGACGACCGTGGTGGGCCGCGCCGCGCCGAACACCGCGTACTCCAGGGCGTTCAGCCGATCCAGGTCGACGTGCTCCACGACCTCGCTGAGCACGGCGGCGTCATACCCGGCGAGGCGGGTGTCGGTGTACGCCAGCGAGCCCTGCAACAGCCGGACCCGTGCCGCCTGCCGCTCGGGCATCCGGTCCAGGCGCAGCCGCCGGGCGGCGATGTGCAGGGCGCGCATCGACACGTCGACGCCGACCACCTCGGTGAACCGCACGTCCTTGAGCAGCTCGGCCACCAGCTGACCCTGGCCGCAGCCCAGGTCGAGCACCCGCGCCGCCCCGGTCGCGCGCAGCGCGTCGAGGATCGCCTCGCGGCGCCGTACCGCCAGCGGCACCGGGCGCTCCTCGGTGTCCGAACTCTCGTCGACCGCGTTGTCCAGCTCCTCGGCCTCGATGCCGTCGGCCTCGGCGAGTCGGGCGAGCTCCAGCCGGTCCAGCGCGTCGCGGGTCAGCGCGGCACGACGGGCCAGATAGCGGCTGGTGATCAGCCGCTGCTCGGGGTGGCGCTCCAGCCAACCCTCCCCGGTCCGCAGCAGCTTGTCCACCTCGTCGGGCGCCACCCAGTAGTGCTTGGCGTCGTCCAGCACGGGCAGCAGCACGTAGAGGTGGCGCAGCGCGTCGGCCAGCCGCTGCTCGCCGTCGAGCACCAGCCGCACATACCGCGAGTCGCCCCACTCCGGGAACCGCTCGTCCAGCGGCACCGGCTCCGCCGTCACGCTCCAGCCCAGCGGTTCGAAGAGCCGCACGACCAGCTCCGCCCCGCCCCGCACGGGCAGCGCCGGCACCTCCACCCGCAGCGGCAGCGCCCGCCCGGGCAGCTCCGGCCGCGCCGCGCACCGCCCCTTGAGCGCGCTGGAGAACACCGCGCTCAACGCCACCGCCAGCAGCGACGAGGCCGCGTACGGCCGGTCGTTGACGTAACCCGCCAGCGCCTGGTGAGCGGCGCCCGCCGCCTTCCCCCGCCCCCGGCGCACCAGCGCCACGGGGTCGACCTCCAGCAGCAGCGCGACCGTGCACCGCGCCTCGGTCGCCTCGGGGTAGAACACATGGGCCGTGCCGTGCGAGGTGGAGAACCGCTGTGCCTTGTCGGGGTGCTTGTGCAGCAGGAAGCCCAGGTCGGTAGCCGGGCGCCCGGCGTCGCCGGTGGTGGTTATCGTCAGGAACACACGCCCGAGTATCGCCGTCGGGCCGGTATCACTCCCAGTGGTTTTCCTCCCGTCGTTCCGAAGCGCCGGCCTCCGGCGCCTCCCCCGTACGCGCTCAGTCCTCCTCGATCTCCAGGGCGGCGGCGAGCTGCGCCCTCGAGGGCGTCGCCCGCGGAAGACGTCGACCTGGTCGGGTCTCCAGGGCGGGAGCCCCTACGCGGCCTCCAAGGCGGTGGCGAGCTCCGCGATGCGGTCCGGCCCGACCCGGCAGCAGCCGCCGATGAGCCGGGCCCCCGCCGCGCGCCAGGCCGCGACCCGTTGCGCCCCGAACGTGGCCCGCCCGCGCCAGCGGCGCGCCGCCGCGTCCCACTCCTCACCGCTGTTCGGATAGACGACCACCGGCTTGCCGGTGGTCTGGGAGGCGATCGCCACCGCGCGGTCCGCGTCGCCCGGTTCGCAGCAGTTCACCCCGACGGCGATCACCTGGTCGTCGCCGGCCGCCAGGGCGAAGGCGTCGGCCAACGGCTGCCCGGCCCGGGTGGTCTCCCCCGCGATGCTGTACGAGAGCCACACCGGCACCCCGCAGCCGGCCACCGCCCGCAGCAGCGCCTCGGCCTCGTCGACGTCCGGCACCGTCTCCAGAGCCAGCACGTCCGGGGCGCTCGCGGCCAGCGTCTCGATCCGCGGCCGGTGGAACCGCTCCAGCTCGGCCACGCTCAGCCCGTACCGGCCCCGGTACTCGCTGCCGTCGGCCAGCATCGCCCCGAACGGGCCGACCGAGGCGGCCACCCAGACCTCGCGGTCCGCCCCCGTCTCCGCCCCCGCCGCCGCCCGTCGCGCCAGCTCCACGCTGCGCCGCAGCAGGCCCTCCGCCGCCCGGCGGTCCAGCCCCCGCCGGGCGAAGCCCTCGAAGGTGGCCTGATAGCTGGAGGTGATGAGCACCCGCGCGCCCGCGCGCACATACGCGGCGTGCGCCGTCTCGATCTGCCGCGGCTCGTCGGCGAGCAGCCGGGCCGACCACAGCGCGTCGGACAGGTCGCAGCCCTGGGCCTCCAACTGGTTGGACAGACCGCCGTCGAGGACAAGCGGCCCGCGCTCCAGCGCGAGTGAGAGCGGCGTGGTGGGGACGGAAGCGGACATCGCGGCGTGCTCCTTGCTCCTTGTTTCGTGATTACGCTCGGCTTGCTTCGTCACTACTCCCGGCTTGCTTCGTGACTACTCCCCGGCTCGTGCGTGTTCCGGGCCCGTACGCGCTCCTTCCTCTCGTACGTGCTCCCTGCTGGTGCGCACCCGACCGGTCCGGGCCGGCCCAGGGCTAGCCCAACTGGGACTGCACGTGGGAGGAGATGAGCTCCAGGTGGTCGAGGTCGTGCAGGTCCAGGATCTGGAGGTAGATCCTGGAGGAGCCGATCTCGGCGTAGCGGCCGATCTTGTCGACCACCTCGGACGGGGAGCCGGCCAGCCCGTTGGTCTTCAGCTCGTCGACCTCCCGACCGATCGCCGCCGCCCGCCGGGCGACCTCGGCGTCGTCCTTGCCGACGCAGGCGACGAGGGCGTTGGAGTACACCAGGTCGCTCGCCGCGCGACCGGCGGCCACGGCTGCCTCACGCACCCGGTCGAACTGCCGTCGGCTGTCCTCCAGATTGCCGAAGGGCATGTTGAACTCGTCGGCGTAGGCGGCGGCGATCCGCGGGGTGCGGGTGGCGCCCATCCCGCCCACGAGCACCGGGATCTTGGACTGCGCCGGCTTGGGCAGCGCGGGCGAGTCGGTGAGCTGGTAGAAGTCCCCGGCGTAGCTGAACTTCTCGCCCACCGGGGTCTGCCACAACCCGGTGACGATCGCGAGCTGCTCCTCCAGCCGCGCGAGCTTCTCCTTCGGGAACGGGATGCCGTACGCCGTGTGCTCCGCCTCGAACCATCCCGCGCCCAGCCCGAACTCCACTCGGCCGCCGGACATCTGGTCGACCTGTGCCACCTGGATGGCCAGCACGCCGGGCAGCCGGAAGGTCCCCGCGGTCATCAGGGTGCCCAGCCGGATCCGACGGGTCTCCCGCGCCAGGCCGGCCAGGGTGATCCAGGCGTCCGTCGGCCCGGGCAGCCCGTCCACGTCACCCATGTGCAGGTAGTGGTCGGAGCGGAAGAAGGCGTCGAAGCCGAGATCCTCGGTGGCCTTGGCGACGGAGAGCAGGGTGTCGTAGCTCGCCCCCTGCTGGGGCTCGGTGAAGATGCGCAGATCCATGCCCCCATCCTGCACGCTCAGACGTCCGTCAACCTCTCACCCGTCACACCCGTGCCAGCCGTCACGGTCGGGTGAATCTTCCTCCTTTCGCACCGCAGACGTGTCCCGCGCCAGTGACCGGGGATGTCACTGATCGTTGCCCCTGCGGAGCCGGACCCGCCGGCCCGCGCGCCGGCGGCCGCTGCCGGACGCGACGACCGCAGCACCGTCCCCCGCGTCCTCCGCACGAGAGGGCCAGGGCCGAGGAGGCCGCCATGTCCCACGAAGCCGCTCCCGAGCCGCAGTCCGCCATCCCGGCACCCATCGCCCGGGTATCCGGCCCGGTATCCGGCTCGGCCCCCACTCCGGCTGTCGCCCCCGCGCACACTCCCACCGGCCCCGTGCACACCGGCTCCGCGCACACTCCCAAGGGCCTGATCGAGCAGATGGAGCAGTTGCTGGCCGCGCTCAACGCCGACCTGTCCCGCTTCGACGCCGAACTCCAGTCCTCCGCCGACCGTTCCCCCGCGGACGGCGGCGGCCACCCGGCCTGATTCGACCTACCTGAGCGACCTGGCCGACCTGATCGACCTGGACCTGATCGATCCGACAGATCCCACTGAACTGACGGATCCAACGGCACATGGGCGCATAGATACGCAGGCACACGCGCCGCTCAGGCGGCGCCGCCGTGTTCCCACACCTCAAGCGGCCGCTCGAGGTGCCGGAGTATGCCGCGCACCCGGTCTCTGGACTCGTCGGCGGCGTCTATCGACTCCACACACTGCCAGTACAGCGCCTCCTCCTCCGTGTTGGAGGCGATGCCGACCAGTGCGATGCCCGCGTCCCCGAGCAACTCGCCCAGCGCCAGCAGCACTCTTCTGACATCCCTCACCTCGGTCAGCTGAACGGCCCGCATGCCCCCGTTGCGCACGGCCGGGTGATGCAGGGCGGGGTGGTGCAACGCGCCGCGCGCCCTGCATCCCGCCTCGCACAGGCCGCGCGCCTCCGCCCGCGCGGCCGCCGGACCGTTCACCGCGAGGTGCCCGCCGATCGCCTCCGCCAACGCGTGAACCTGCCATGCCTCGGCGACGACGTCCTGCACACTCCCGGCCTGCGCCAGGGCATGCCGAGTGGCCCCTATCAGCCGCATCGCGTCCATGCCCCGAACCCCTCTCCACGGACTGACCACACCCGTTATCCATCCACTACCCAGCGTGATGGTCAACAGCCCGAAAAGCTAGTGGAATTCAGAAATCTGTTGACAGATGTTGCGCTGTGGATAAGGTGATCACTACATAGAGTGACGACACGAGGGTTCGGACCCGCCGATGGGGAACCGCTGCTCGTTCCGATCGATTTTCGCGGCCAGCGCGGCCAACGGATCGATCTCCAACACATCGCAGAACTGCAGCAGATACGCGAGCACGTCGGCGACCTCGTCCTCCACCCGCGCGGCCGTCTTCGGATCCGCCATCACCCGCGCGGACTCCTCCGGCGTGAGCCACTGGAAGATCTCCACCAGCTCCGACGCCTCGACGCTCAACGCCGCGGCCAGGTTCTTCGGCGTGTGGTACGGCTGCCAGTCGCGGGCCGCCGCGAAGTCGCCGAGGCGGCGGCGGAGGGCGGCGATGTCGGGGGCAGACGCGGGGGCGGCGGGCGCGGCAGCGGGGGCGGGCGCCGATGTTGGCGCGGAAGCGCCAGAAGCGGAAGCGCTGGAAACGGAAGCGCCGGAATCGGCCGCGGGGTCGCCCCCCACCTCGCGAGGGTCGTCCCCGGGGTTCACATGGTTCACATGATTCGGTTTCGGGTCGTTCACGTCGTTCACCCTCCCAGGTGTACCACCGACGCGGGAGCGGCCACGTCCGTTCCCTCACCCACGACCCCCACCAGCCGGACGTGCCCCCGGGCGCACATCCGCGCGGCCACGTCCAGCAGCTCACGCGCCTGCCGCCGGTCCAGGCAGCGATCCAGCCCGTCGACGAGCACGGTCAGCGCCTGTTGGGCCGGGAGCACGTCGGCCACGGTGTCCACCTCCAGGACGTCGGGGCCGGTGAGAAGGACCAGCGCGAGGGCGATGAAGCGCAGCTCGCCGTCGCCGAGTCGCTCGACCGGCATCGCGCCGAGGGCGCCCTGCTCCAGGACGGCACGCACCGCGCCGCCGTCGAGTCGCTCGGCCACGAGATCGCCGACCGGCCCACCACAGCCGGCCCGTACCGCCGCGACCAGGGCGGCATGCCGTCGGGCGCACTCGCCGCGCGTCCGCAGCAGCACCGCCGCGAGGTTCTCGCAGCCGCTGCGCAGCCGGGCCTCGCCTCGCGGCGCGGGTAACCGCATCAGTTCCGGTCGCGGATCGCAGCTGAAGACCGAGCGCAGCGCGATGACCACCTGCTCCGCCGCCGCCAACGCGAGCAGCTGACCGGAGGTCTTGCCGGCGACGCGCAGCGGAAGCAGCGCGGTGGCCAGCCGGTCGTCGGGCAGCGGGGCGCGGGTCACGGCCACCGAGCCCGCCGTGTGCCAGGCGGCCTGGACCGTACGCCGGCGCGGGTCGCGCAGCGCCGTCTCTAGCAGCGTCTCCCCGCCGCCGGTCATCCGCTCGCCCACCACCCGCAACTCGGGCTCGGCCTGGACGGCGACGTCGAGCCGTACCGGACCGACCGGACCGTCGACCGTACAGCCGATGCGGAAGCCGCGCCGGCCTTGCGCGTCGGGGCGCGCGTGGCGCGGCACGCACCCTTCCGGATCCCGGAACACCTCGTCCAGGGACTCCCCGCCGGCCAACCGGGCCAGCGCGGCGTACGCCTCCAGCACCCCGCTCTTGCCGCTCCCGCTCGGCCCGGTGAACAGGGTCAGCGGCCCCAGCGGAAAGGCGGCGCGCGAGTGGGTCTTGAAGGCCGAGAGCCTGAGCTCGGTCACCACGGGCCGCAGTGTCGGTGTGCTCATATGCGGACGCTATATGACGGGAAATATGCCGAACCGTTCCGGCGCGGAACCCTTCCTACGATTGAGGTACGGGCGGTGACGCCAGGGCAGAACGGACGACTACTGGGGCTGGGCGGGCTTCAACGGGGCCTGGGCCACCTCGGTGCCGGCGGGGGCGAGCAGGAAGATGTTGGTGTCGACGCGGTGCATCCCGCTCCCGAGCCCGAAGACGACCCCGCTGCAGAAGTCCAGGATGCGCTTGGCCACGTCGGTGTCGGCCGCGTTCAGGTCCAGCAGGACCGGGATCTGCGCGATGAGGTACTCCGCCACCTCGCGGGCGTCCGAGAAGACCTGGACCCGGAGCACGACCAGCCGCCGCCCGTCGGCGTCGGCGTTCTCGTGCGGTGGCTCCTCTTCGGGAAGCGCCCGGTGGTTGTGCCAGGAGGGCCACTCGTTCCTGCCGCGCAACGGGACGACCTGGGCGAGCCCTTCCCACTGCTCGTCGGCCGCATTGGATATGTGCATCACCCAAGTCTAGGGACAACAGCACGGCACAGCCGCGGAGCGACACGGCGCCGCGGCTGAGGAAGTCTCAAGAAAAACAATGGACGCCCGGGGGGCGCTCATCGGAGGCTCGGTGTTCGCAAGCGCGCTCCCTTCCATCGAACACCGAGCGAGGCCTACCCATGTCCAGCGCCACCCACACCTCCCACCCGCTGACTCCTGCCGCTGAGATCACCGTGCGGCTCGTCAAGCACCCTCGTCCCGACGTCCGCTACCCCGCTCGGGTCACCGCCGACGACGGCACCCGCATCACCGTCCGAGCCCCCTGGGCCGGCGCCGCCACCCGCGACTTCGGCTTCGTCCGCTTCGAGAGCGGCGACGTCTTCACCGAGCACTACTGGCGCGACCGCTGGTACGCCGTCAAGGAGGTGCGCGCCGCCGACGGCACCCTCAAGGGCTGGTACTGCGACGTCACCCGTCCGGCTCGGGTGGAGGGCACCGACACGCTCGTCGTCGAGGACCTGGACCTCGACCTCTGGCGCTCCGCCGACGGCGCCACCATCCTCCGCCTCGACGAGGACGAGTTCCTGGAGAGCGGCCTGACGGAGCGCGACCCGGAGGCGGCCTCGCGGGCCCGCGAGGCACTGGACGAGCTGGAGCGGCTGGCTCGGGAGGATGACTTCGAGGGGATGTTGGGGCTTTAGCACGCATCCACAGCCGCTGCCGCGTAGGCCGAATCTCCCGCTACCGCCGACTGCGCACCAGCAGGTAGAGGAAGTACGGCGTGCCGATCACGGCGGTCATCAGGCCGGCGCCGAGCTGGGCCGGGGCGATCACGGTTCGGCCCACCAGGTCGGCGGTGCAGACGAGGGTGGCGCCGAGGAGCACCGCGACCGGAACCACTCGGGCGTGCGGCCGGCCCACCAGGGCCCGGGCCGCGTGCGGTGCCACGAGCCCCACGAAGCCGATCGTGCCCGCGGCGGCCACGGCGGTGCCGCTGAGCAGGACGCTCAGCGCGAGGAAGCCGAGGCGCCCCCGCGCCAGGGGGAGCCCCAGAAGCCTGGGGGTGTCCTCGTCGAGCGAGACCAGGTCGAGTTCGGTGCGCCGCAGGACCGCGACGAGGAGACCCACGGCGAGGACGATCGCGAGAGGCACCACGTCGGGGAAGGTCCGGCCGTAGGTGGAACCCGACAGCCAGGTGAGCGCCTTCGTCGCGTTGAACGGGTCGGTGAGGATGATGAGCAGGCTGATCAGGGCGCTCGCCCCGGTGGCCACGCCGAATCCGACGAGGACGAGCCGGTTCTGCTGGAAGCCGCCCCGCGCGGCGAGTCCGAAGACGAGGACGGAACTGGCCGCGGCGCCCGCGAACGCCGCACCGGCCACGCTCCACGGTCCGGCCAGCGGCACCGTCGTCACGAGGAGCACGGCGCCGAGCCCGGCCCCGCCCGAGACGCCCAGGGTGCCGGGCTCCGCGAGCGGATTGCGGGTCACGGCCTGGACGAGTGTCCCGGCCAGGGCGAGGGCCGCGCCGGCGAGGAGGGCCGCGAGGACCCGGGGCACTCGGGTGTCGAGGACGAACGTCACGGCCCGCCCCGAGCGGCCCTGGGCCCAGTTGACCACGTCGCCCAGCAACAACTTGCTGTCGCCCATCAGCACGGCGGCGATCGTCACGCCGACGAGCGCCGCCGCCAGGACGGCCGTGGTGGTCAGGAAGACGGCCCGGCTCCTGATGTGGAGCCGGTCGGGGGCGGCGGCGCCGGCACCGTCCCGAACCCGCGTGGCCATCACGATCAGGAAGACGGCGCCGACGAGGCTGGTGACGACGCCGGTCGGCACGGCGACCGCCACGTCCGCCGGCACGAGGGCGCGCAGCAGCACGTCCGAGCCGAGCACCAGCGCCGCGCCGACGAGGCCCGCGACCGGAATGCTCGCACGGGTCCGGGTGAACGCGCGGAACCTGCGGGCGAGGGGGCGGACCAGGGCGGGGGCGCACAGGCCGACGAAGCCGATGGGTCCGGCGAGGGTGACGGCGGCCGTGGAGAGCAGGGCGGCGAGCACGACCACGGTGACCCGGGTGGTGCGGACGGGGACGCCGAGGCCGCGGGCGGCGTCGTCCCCCAGAGCCAGGGCGTCGATCCGACGGGCGACGAGCAGGAATCCGAGAAGGCCGACGGCGCCGAGCGGTGCCATCTGCAACACGCCGTCGAACCCGGTCTGGGCGATGCTGCCCTGGTTCCACCGGTAGAGGCCCTCCGTCTCCCGGGGGAACAGCAGGAGCAGCCCCTCGGTGACGGCGGTGAGGCCCAGGGTGAGGGCACTGCCGGCGAGAACCAACCGGACGGTGCCCGCGCCCAGGCTGGACAGGCCGAGCACGATGCCCGCCGCCGCGAGGCCACCGACGAACGCGATGCCGGACGAGGCGAGCAGCGGGAGCGAGACGCCGGTGACGGCGGCCACCCCGAGCGCCAGGTAGGAGCCCGCGTTCACGGCGAGGGTGTCGGGCGAGGCGAGGACGTTGCGGCTGACCGCCTGGAGGGCGGCACCGGCCATCCCGAGCGCGAGCCCGACGAGCAGTCCCGCCGTCATCCTCGGCAGCCGGGAGGCGATCACGACGGACGCGTCGGCCGGGTCGGCCCGGCCGGTGAGCGCCTTCCAGACCTCGGGGGCGCCGACGGCGGCCGTGCCCTGCGTGATGTCCACGATCGCGAGGGCGGTGACCAGCAGGACCAACGTGGCCGTCACCGCGGCCGCGCCCGTCCGGGACGTGACCGTCGGCGGACGGGTGGTGCGAGCGGATGCGGTGACGGCCATGCTGTTACTTCGTCAGCGCCTCGACGACGGAGTCGATGTACTTCCCCATCGACTCGGGGCCGCCGAACATCCAGATGCCGTCGGGCAGCCGGTGGACGTTGTCCTTCTTCACGAACGGCAGCGACTTCCACACGGAGTCCTTGGCCAGGACGCCGGTGAACGGGGTGCTGTTCTTGTCCCCGTCGTTGCCGATGTAGGCGAACCGCACGTCGCCGAGCTTGGTGAGCCCCTCGACGTCGGTGGTGCCGAGCCCGTAGTTCTTGTCGCCCTTGACCGTCCAGGCGTTCTTCAGGCCGATCTTCTCGTTGACCGCGCCGATCAGCGAGCCACTGGTGAACGGCCGGATGGAGACCTGCTTGGAGACGACGTAGCCGTCGGCGAAGGCGAACTTCGCGCCGTCGAGATCGGCGTCGGCCAGGGCCTTCTTGCCCTCGACGACCTTGGCGTCGAACTGCTTCTTGACCTTCTCGGCCTGCTCCGTGGTGCCGGTGGCCTTCGCGATGAGATCGAGGTTGGTGTTCATCCGCCCGATCTGGTCGGAGGCGTCGGCGGCGCGCAGCTCCAGGACCGGGGCGACCTTGCGGAGTTGCTTCACGGCGGCCGGCGGCAGGTCGTTGGTGACGACGACGAGGTCCGGCTTCAGGGAGGCGACGGTGTCCATGCTCGGCTCACCGCGCGTGCCGATGTCCTTCGGCTCGTTCTTCAGAGGGACCGCGGTGCCCCAGGTCTTGTAGCCCTTGACGTCGGCGACGCCCGCGGGCTCGACACCCAGCGAGATGAGGTTCTCGACGACGTTCCACTCGGTCGCGACGACCTTCTTGGCCGGCCCGTCGAGCTCCACCTTGGCGCCGTTGGCGTCGGTGAGCGTGATGCGCTCGCCGCTCTTCTTCGCGTTGTCGTCGGCGGCGGGCTCGGTCGTCCCGCAGGCGGTCAGGGTGAGCGCCACGGTGGTGGCGACCGCCGCGGTCAGAAGGATGCGTCTCATGAGGGGGTGCTGAGCCTTTCGCTTCGCGTGTGGTGTCGGCCTATCGCGCGGGTGCGCAGCCGGCCGGTCAGGGGATCGGTGTCGACTTCGATGCGGATGCCGTACGTGTCGGTCAGCCGTTGTGCCGTCAGCACGTCCTCGGGGCCGCCGTCGGCGATGACCCGTCCCGCGCTGAGCAGCACGATCCGGTCGGCGATGGCCGCGGCCTGGTCGAGGTCGTGCAGCACGGCACCGACGGCGATCCCGTGGTCGTCCGCCAGATCACGCATCAGGTCGAGCAGTTCGACCTGGTACCGCAGGTCGAGGTAGGTGGTCGGCTCGTCGAGGAGCAGCACGCCGGTCTCCTGGGCGAGGCAGCCGGCGAGCCATACGCGCTGGAGCTGTCCCCCGGAGAGGTTCTCGGCGCCCCGTTCGGCGAGCTCCGCGACACCCGTCATGGCGAGCGCGCGGTCCACCGCGGCCCGTCCGTCCGGATCCGCCTTGCCCCAGCGGCCCCGGTACGGGTAGCGGCCGAACTCGACGACGTCCCGCACGGTCAGCCCGCTGGGCGTGGGGCGCCCCTGTGTCAGCAGGGCCACGCGGCGCGAGAACTCACGAGGGGACAGGGCGAGGCCGTCCGTGTCGCCGTCGATGACGAGCGTGGCGGTCCTGGGTCGTTGCAGACGCGCGATCGTGCGCAGGAGAGTCGACTTCCCGCTGCCGTTCGGCCCCACGAGGACGGTCACATCGCCAGGCCGCAGCGTCAACGCGGCGTCGTGCACGACGTCGACGCCTTCGTACGCCACGGTGACTCCCGTGGCCGACAACTGATGGCCGTGGGGACGTCTGTCCGCGGCACCTTCTTCACCTACACGCACGGCGGAAAGGTTAGCCTAACCTCACCACACAGCAAAGAGCTCTCGATCGGCCGATCACAAGGGGAGAATCAGCCAACCTTGCCCTTCGGGTCAAAGCCTGCGCGGCCCCTGAGCCGGGCCTACCTGCTGCCCCTGCTTCACCGGCTCCACGCACTCCACTCGAGGCGTCATGGAAATAGGGTGCTCTACGAGACGACCAAGGAACCCGCGGTCAAATGCACCTCAACGGTGCGAGGAGGGTCTCCGCTTCACACCAGGGAGACCTCCTCACGGTCGCGTCTTCTGCAGCCGTCACCCCAGCCCGTGGCGGCAGGGCAGCGGGGGGCTCTGCTCCAGCGAAACCCAGTAGGCGCAACCGCGCAGGACGAGGCCTCGTCCGTGTGGATGTACTGCGCCGGATCCACGGGGACGAGGACCAGCACCAGGTAGGCGGGAACCTGGCGCCTGCCGCGCAGGCGCTTGTAGCAAGCTCTCTCCCTACCAGCCCTGCTGGTCGTTGAGCTCCATGCGTCCCCGTGCTCCGGTCGCAGGCCACTCGCCACGAGTCCATGGCCGGAGTGACACCGATCACTGTCCGGGCAGGCTGCCCGGACAGTGATCGTCGGGAAAGGGTGTGATCAGGCCATACATCGGGGATTGAGCCGGTCGTTCGGGTCAGAACACCGCCTGGACGCCGTCCTCGTCGAACGGGCGGCGGGCCTCCGCCAGCGCCACCTCGTGGACGAACCATTCCAGCACGGCCCGGATGTCGTCACCGTGGCCCGCGAAGACCTCCAGCGGGAACGAGGGGCGCAGGTCCAACTTGGCCTCCGCCAGGTCGATTCCGTCGATGGCGTTGAACCGCTCCATCAGCGCCCGGCGCAGCGGCTCGTCGTCGAACGGCGGCCGCCGCTTGAGGTACTGGAAGACCACCTCGACCGTGCCACTCACGGGATAGACCGCGATCGGCCACAGCGCACGCGAGGCGTTCGGAAGCCCCGCCTCCACCGTCGGGAAGCAGCTGGTCTCGTCGCCCTTGCCGTAGACCTGGTGTCCGCCCTGCTCCTCCCAGAAGCGCAGCACCGCCAGAACGCCGTCGACGACCTCAGGCGTCTGGTTGTCCCGCAGCAGGGATTCGAAACGGGAGGCCGCGCCCATCGTGGTCTCGTCGCCGCTGCCGTCAGCCGCCGTCCCGGGCAGCGATTCCTCGGGGATCTCCTTGCCCACCAGCACCGCGAGGTCGGAGGCGGTCAGCCGGTGCGACTTATGGGCCCGGCCGTTCTCGTCGAAAGGAACCCCCTCCGTCTGGAGGATCTCCTTCGGAGCGCCGGAGTGCCGGTCGTCCGTCCAGCGGAATCCGTCGGCGATCCGGCCGTCCGCGGTCAGCACGCGGTAGGCACAGTGAAGGCCGGGCTTGGACGACACGTGGTTCCCCACAGCGACGGCGCTGGTGCCGATGACGGCGGCCAGGTCGCCGTACGAGGTCCAGGTGCCGGCCGGGATGGCGAGCAGGATCTCGCGCAGTTCCCGCCAGCCCGCCCACTCGTCGTCGGCGTGCACGACACCGTCCAGCGGGCCGGGCCACAACTGCACGGCCCGGTTGGCCAGTTCCTCGCAGCGCGCGAGGATCTCCGCGCGGCCCCACCGCTCCTGCGCCGCGATCCGCTGGTTCATACGCAGGGCGCTGGCGTCCATGAGTTCCTGCTTGCGGCGGAACGGGTGGTTGGAGAGCTTCGCGTTTTCGCCAGAGAGGGTCAGGTTGCCGAGGGTGTGCACGAGCATGCCGTGGACCTCCTCGGGGCTCTCGCCATCCTCGACCTCCTCCGCGAGCAGGTCGAACCACTGCTGGGCTGGTCGCTGCGGAAGTACGTGCTCGACGGTCAGCTTCGCCTTGGTGTAATCGACCGGCTCACTCGACTCGTAGCTCTCCTCCAGCCTGCGCAGGATCTGGAAGCGCTGGCCGCCGCGGCCCGTCTTGTAAAACGGACGGGTGCGGATCGCCTCGCGGACGGCGTCGTCGCCGGGCCATACCCGCGCGCCCGTGCGGTTGCGCGAGAGGAAGCGCCGTACGGCCTCGGCCGGGGAGCCGTCCTTGTCGAGCTCCTTGGGGAGTTCCATGAACACGCGATTGCTACCCGTCGTGGACAGGCCCGCGAAGAGCCGGCGCACCATGTAGCTCTCGGCGTGGGCGAGAGCGGTGGCGGCCTCGTCAGCCGTCGTGCTGCCCTCGTCCAGCAAATCAAGGAGGTGCAGCGCGAGCGGGTAATGGACCTGGCCGCCCCACCGGGACAGCCGCTCCAGCGCCGTCCGTACCTGCGGGTGTGCCTCCCGCTCGGGCTCCACGATCCGCATCAGGCGGTCCGCGCGCAGCGCGAAGCGGGAGATCTCGGCCTCCAGTGCCTCCTCGTCGCCGCTCAGCGGTTCGAGGCGCCTCTTCTGATCCCGGTAGATCTCGCTCTGACGTGCGCGGCTGTTGCCTCCGACGACCAGGTCGAGCCAGACCAGCAGTTCCAGGTTGACCGGGCCCAGCAGTTCCTGCATGGGCAGCCACCGCTTGCGGTAGACGTCCTCCCCCCTGGTGGGCAGGCACATGAAGAGGTAGTTACGCAGCAGGTCGCTCTGACTGAGCCCGACACCCGTGTTGTTGATCGACTCGAAGATCCGGTAGACGTTGTCTCCCTCGGCCGCCGTGATTGCCACGATGGAGAGGCAGTCGCCCAGCACGGACTCGACCTCGTCCGCCCATGTCTCACCGCCGCTGTCCGCGCCGTCGGTGATGGCTGCCACGAAGAAGCGGTAGGCGGCTCCCACGTTTCCGGCGCCGCCGGCCTTCGGAAGGCTGTCCACGCAGGCGATGTACGCCTCGCGGTCGGCCTGTGTCGGGAGCAGGCGATAGCCGTCCAGTCCGTCCTGGTAGGTGTTGACCAGGAGGAGGTCGTTGATCCGAGCGGCCCTCTTGTCGGCACCGCGCTCGCGGTGGTGGTCGCGCAGGGCGGTGAAGGCGAGCATCAGGGTCGTCATCCGCTGCTGGCCGTCCACGACGAGCCAGCGCTGCATTCCGCCCGCAGCGATCCGCTCGGGTGCCAGGACCACCGACCCCAGGAAGTGCCCAGTGCCCGCCCGGCCTTCCAGCCGGTCCTCGACAAGCTCCAGCACGTCGTCCCAGAGCTGTTGCAGTTCCTCCCTCTGCCAGCTGTAGGTGCGCTGGTAGAGGGGGACTTGGAACTGCTTCTCCCCCTGCACGAGCTTACTGAACGTGGTCTCCTGAGCGTGCACGCCGTACCCTCCCCAACTCCGCTGCGCAGGCCCGCCATTGTCGCTCATGTCGTACGGTGAACAACCGAATGTCGGCACACGTCACCAGTCCTGGGAGCGCTCATGGCGACACTGGGAATCCACAAGGACTTCCTCCTGGAGTTCGCCAAGCTGGAGAAACCCGTCCAGAAGCGGGTGTACGAGGTCTTCGACAAGTTCCGCGAGCACCGGCACGCCGGGCTTCACCTGGAGAAGCTGGAGAGGCCCCGAGACCCCAGGATCCGCACCATCCGCATCACCAGGTTCATGCGGGGGGTCGTTCTCGCACCGGAGACCGGTGACAGCTACCTGCTCCTCAAGGTCATGCCGCACGACGACGCCATCGACTGGGCTCTGAGTCACCGTGCCACGGTCAACTCGGCGACTCAGGGCATCGAACTGCGCGACGACATCGCGCTGGAGCAGGCAACCGCACACGTGCGCCGGGTCGTACCCGCCGCGGACACACGCCTCTTCTCACACGTCCCAGACAAGGAACTGACCCGCCTCGGCATCGACCCGGACTTGCTCCCGCTGGTCCGGAACCTCGGCGACGAGACCCACCTCGACGCTCTGCGCAAGATCCTCCCGGAACAGCAGTACGACGTCCTCGCCGGCCTGGCCGCCGGGCTGACGCCGGAGGAGGTCTGGCGGGAATCCATCGCGGTCCACGCGGAGCACGCCCAGCCCGAGCAGCCGCACGGCCGGGAGCAGGACGGGCTCGCCGCCGCGATGGCGCGCTCGCAGGGCCGTATCGCGCTCCTGTCCGGACCCGACGAGCTGCTGGACATGCTTTCCCGGCCGTTCGACGCCTGGAGGGTGTTCCTGCACCCCAGCCAGCAGCGGATTGCCTACCGGCCCTCGTACAAGGGGCCGGCCCGGGTGACCGGCGGGCCCGGCACCGGAAAGACGGTGGTCGCCCTGCACCGCGCCCTCCACCTGGCCCGCCGGCTGCCCGCCGACGCCCCGGACGGGGCGATCCTGCTCACGACCTACACCAGGGATCTGGCAGCCGACCTGCGACGAAATCTCGAACTGCTCATCCCCGACGAGGCGATCATGGCGAAGATCCGCGTCGTCAACGTCGATGCATTGGCCAACCAGATCGTGCGCGAGGAGCACGGCAGTCAGCTCACCATCCTGACCGGCCAGAAGGAGATCCACTTCCGCTGGAACCGGATCGCCCACCACCTCGGCATCGAGTTCACCGACGCCTTCCTCGACCAGGAATGGCGGCAGGTCGTCCTCGCCCAGGACCTGCGCTCGCCCGAGGCCTACCTCAAGGCGTCGCGCGCCGGCAGGGGCGCTGCGCTGAGCCCGCTGCGGCGCGCGCAGGTCTGGCGTGCGGTGGAGGCGTTCACCCGGGAACTCCGCCAGGCCAAGGAGTGGACCTTCCTCCAGGTGTGCGCGGAGGCGGCCCGGCTGTTGGAACCGCGCACCGACCGCCCGTTCCGCCATGTGGTGGTCGACGAGGCGCAGGACCTGCACCCCGTGCAGTGGCGCATGCTCAGGGCGCTGGTTGCCCCCGGGCCCGACGACCTGTTCATCGCCGGCGACACGCACCAGCGCATATACGGGAACAAGGTGTCCCTGCGCAATCTGGGCGTCAACGTCAGCGGAAGGTCTCATCGGCTGCGCATCAACTACCGCACCACGCATGAGATCCTCCAGTGGTCCACGGCGCTGCTCAGCGGCGAAAGCCCGGACGACATGGACGGAGGAGTCGAGTCCCTCGCGGGCTTCCGGTCCGTGCTGCGCGGCGCACTGCCGCAACTGGAGGGAGCGGGCAGCAGGACGGAAGAGATCACGGAACTCACCGCCCGCATCACGCAGTGGATGAACGGCGGCCTGGAGCCGGGCGAGATCGGAGTGGCCGTGCGCTACCTTCAGCTCGGCAGGGAGGTGGCCCAGGCACTCGAACGAGCCGGGATCCCGGTGAGTGTGCTCGGCACCTCGCGCGAGGGCGGGGACGGCGTCCGTATCGGCACGATGCACCGGATGAAGGGGCTGGAGTTCCGCTGTGTCGCCGTGGCGGGCGTCAGCGACGGAGTGGTCCCGCTGGCTGCGGCGCTGGCGCCGAAAGAGGTCGATGCACAGCAGTACCGAGACGACGTGCTGGGCGAACTGAACCTCCTTTTCGTCGCCTGCACCCGCGCCCGGGAGGAACTGCGGGTTTCCTGGCATGGTGCCCCGAGCCCGTTTCTCGCGATCTGACACCGCATCGCACGCAAGGCCGGTTTCACGCCAATCACCAACCGCTTTACGGAGATCTTCGGGCTCGGGAGACGTGTCCCCCGATATTCTCCCCGCTTCCGTGTGGCCATAGCACGGGGGACCGAAAGGGCTTAGGTGATGAGTACCATCCGTACGGGGCCGGCCGGCTGGCGCGTCTCCATCGTCGACGAGGACCCCCTGCGCGCCCGGCGCGGGCACGGGAACTCCTGGACGCAGTCGCCGGCGACGACCCCTCCGCCGCTCTCGACGTCCCCGGCCGGACAGGCGCCCGGGACACCGACAAGGGCGGAGCGGTCACCGACCTGATCGGCCTGGTGTTCAGCGGAGGCTCCCTGATCGCCGCGGGTCTGCAGATATGGCTGAGCCGTGTGCCACAGCGCACGGTCGTCGTCACCCGCCCGGACGGAGCCACGCCGCGTATCAGCGGCAAGGAGGCGCGTGCCACGACGTGCTCGCCTCCACGCGCCAGTACTCGCGCGAGGACGAAGGACTGTCCCGCGGTGTAGCGCAGCACTCCCCACGCAGGCCCCCGCGACCGTTGCGCAGGGGGCCTGGCGATGGCGGCCGGGCCCGGTCACCGGGCGGAGCGGCCCCATCACAGCGGCAGCTTCCGACAACCCGGCGAGAACGGACACCTCCGTCTCCACCACACCCGGCGCATCCAGCCAGGGTGTCCAGTACCGCTGGGCCTTCACCCGGCAACGTCCTTGCGGAGCTCGGCTGCCAGAGTCACGGGCGGCAGTCCTGGCCGGGTCGGCAGGGTCCAGACGGGTGCCACGGCGTTCTGCACATCGGGACGGAGCCTCCGGTAGGCCACTGCCGCGTGCGGCCGGGCTGGAAGTACGGGAACGTACCGTGATCCGGACATGGCGGCTCCCCCGGGCACTAACAGGTCAAGCGAACCGCCGAATTCGAAAGGCCCAGGTCAGCGGTCCTACTTCACCGGCTCCAGAATCGCCACGCACTCCACATGGTGCGTCATCGGGAACAGATCGAACGCCCGCATCCGGCGCACTCGGTAGCCCGACTCGCCGAAGTACTTCAGGTCCCTCGCCAGGGCGGCCGGGTCGCAGGCCACGTAGGCGATGCGGCGGGCGCCGAGGGTGGCGAGGTGGCGGACGGTCTGGGCGCCGGCGCCGGCTCGGGGTGGGTCGAGGACGACGAGGTCGGCCTCGGTGATGCCGGTGCGGGGCAGGACCTGTTCGACCTTGCCCTGCTCGATGCGGACGCGGTCCAGGTCGGCCAGGTTGTGGCGGGCGTCCTCGACGGCGCGCTTGCCGGACTCGATGCCGAGGACGGCACCCGTGTCGCCGACCCGCTCCGCCAGTGCCCCCGCGAAGAGGCCGACGCCGCAGTAGAGGTCCAGGGCCGTCTCGCCCTTGCGCGGCATGAGGCCCTGCATGACGGCCTCGACCAGGAGGCCGGCCGCCTGGGGGTGGACCTGCCAGAAGCCGCCGGCGCCGACGCGCCAGGTGCGGTCGACGGCCCGCTCGCGGACGAAGGGGCGGCCGTGGACGCGGTGCACGCCGCCGGTCTTCTCGTCGACCCGCAGCACCGAGACCGGCTTGTCCAGCTCGACCAGCGGCAGCCGGCCGCCGGGGCGCGGGGTCAGGACGACCTGGCGGTCGTTCGAGCCGGTGGCGGCGATCGCCTCCACCGTGTCCATCTGCGGCCACGAGCGGCGCTCCACGCCCAGCTCGGTCACTCCGGGCGCCGCGATCATGCAGTGGTCGACGGGGACCACCTCGTGCGAGCGGTGCTTGCGCAGGCCCGCCCGGCCCTCCTCGTCGACCGCGTACTGCACCCGGGTGCGCCAGGCCGGGACCTCGCCCTTGGGGAGCTTGTCACCCGGGGCCGGCTCCACGGTGCCGTCCCAGCCGGCCTGCTCCGGGGTGAGCCCGGCCAGTCGCGCCAGCTGCTCGGTGACGACCGCGCCCTTGAAGCGGCGCTGCGCGCCCGGGGCCACGTGCTGCCAGTCGCAGCCGCCGCACTGGCCGGGGCCGGAGAACGGGCAGGGGGCCTCGACCCGGTCCTTGGCCGGCTCCAGCACCCGCACCGCGTCCGCCCGCAGGAAGCGCGAGTGCTCCTCGCCCTCGGTGACGCGGGCGATCACGCGCTCACCCGGCAGGCTGTGGCGTACGAACAGCACCCGCCCCTCGGCCGTGCGGGCGATGCAGTGGCCGCCGTGCGCCACCGGGCCCACCTCGACCTCGTACTCCTCGCCTACCAGAGACGCGTGGGCTGCCGAGGCTTCGGATCGCATGGCGGGGTGGCTCCAGTACGTGAGGGGGGACGACAGCCGTCCAGTCGACGACAGCCGTCCAGTCTACGTCCCGTACCGGGCCCTCCGTGACCGCCGAGACGCCCCGAGGGTGTCCGTCACGCTCGTAGGCCGGTGGGGGCGCCCGCCAGGGGCGCCCCCACCCAGGCGCTACTTCTTGACCGCCGCCTTCTCTTCCTTCGGCTGCGCCTGCTGCTGCACCGGCACCGGCCCCCGTCGCACCGAGCCCGGCGCGTTCCACTCGGCCCGCTTGCGGGCGCGCTTGCGGGCGAGTTCGGAGGAGTCGAGCTGCCAGGGGACGGAGGTGACCATCACACCGGGGGTGAAGAGCAGGCGGCCCTTGAGGCGGAGGGCGCTCTGGTTGTGGAGGAGGTGCTCGTACCAGCGGCCGACCACGTACTCCGGGATGTAGACGCTGACCACGTCGCGCGGGCTCTCCCGACGGAGGCTCTTGACGTAGTCGATCACGGGTCGGGTGATCTCGCGGTAGGGCGAGTCGAGGACCTTCAGCGGGACGTCGAGGCCTCGCTCGTGCCACTCGTTCTGGAGGGCCTTGGTCTCCGCGGCGTCGACGCCGACGCTCACCGCCTCCAGCTTGTCCGAGCGCATGAGCTTGGCGTAGGCCAGGGCGCGCAGCGTCGGCTTGTGGATCTTGGAGACGAGGACGATGGCGTGCACCCGGGAGGGGCGGACGGCGTCGTCGTACGGGGCGTCGTCGGCCGTCAGCTCCTCGGCGACGCCGTCGTAGTGGCGGCGGATCGCGGACATGGTCACGTAGAAGATCACCATGCCGAGCAGCGCCACCCAGGCACCGTGGGTGAACTTCGTGAGCAGCACCACGACCAGCACCAGGCCGGTGAAGAAGGCGCCGAAGGTGTTGATCGCGCGGGAGCGGATCATGCGCCGGCGGGCCGCCGGGTCGCGCTCGGTGCGCAGGTGACGGTTCCAGTGCCGCACCATGCCGGTCTGGCTGAGCGTGAAGGAGACGAAGACGCCGACGATGTAGAGCTGGATGAGCTTCGTGGAGTCCGCGCCGTAGATGTAGACCAGCACGGCGGCGGCGCCGGCCAGCAGCACGATGCCGTTGGAGAACGCGAGCCGGTCGCCGCGGGTGTGCAGCTGGCGGGGCAGATAGCGGTCCTGGGCGAGGATCGAGCCCAGCAGCGGGAAGCCGTTGTACGCGGTGTTGGCGGCCAGGAACAGCACCAGGGCGGTGGCCGCGGCCAGCACCACGAACATGAAGGTGCCGTCGCCGAAGACGGCGGCCGCGACCTGCGAGATCACCGGGTTCTGGGTGTAGTCCTCGCCGACCGGCTTGCCGTCCTTGAGCAGGTCGTGCGCCGGGTTCTCGGCCATCTTCACGTCGGTGGCCATGGCCAGCGCGATGATGCCGCAGAACATGGTGACGGCGAGGCCGCCCATCAGGGCCAGCGTGGAGGCGGCGTTCTTGCTCTTGGGCTTGCGGAAGGCGGGCACGCCGTTGCTGATCGCCTCGACGCCGGTGAGCGCGGCACAGCCGGAGGAGAAGGCCCGCAGCAGCAGGAAGACCAGCGCGAAGCCGGCGAGCCCGGTGTGCTCGGGCTGGATCTCGTAGCCGGCGGTGGGGGCGTTCATGTCGTCGCCGCGGACCAGGCCGCGGTAGGCGCCCCAGGCCAGGAGCAGGAAGACGCCGGCGATGAAGACGTATGTGGGGATCGCGAAGAGCTTGCCGGACTCCCGCACGCCGCGCAGGTTCATCAGCGTCAGCAGCAGGATGATCGTGACCGCGGAGAGTTCCTTGTGCTCGACCACGAACGGGACCGCGGAGCCGAGGTTCTCCACGCCCGAGGAGATCGACACCGCGACGGTGAGCACGTAGTCCACGAGGAGCGCGCTGGCCACGGTCAGTCCGGCCTTGGGACCGAGGTTGACGTTGGCGACCTCGTAGTCGCCGCCGCCGCTCGGGTAGGCGTGCACGTTCTGCCGGTAGGAGGCGACCACCGTGAACATGAGCACGACGACCGCGACGGCGATCCACGGGCTGTAGCTGTAGGCCGACACTCCCGCCACGGACAGGACGAGCAGAACCTCGCCGGGTGCGTACGCCACGGAGGACAGCGGGTCGGAGGCGAAGACCGGCAGGGCGATGCGCTTGGGGAGGAGGGTTTCTCCCAGCTTGTCGCTGCGCAGCGCCCTGCCGATCAGTATCCGTTTCGGGATGTCGGTCAGTTTGGACACGCAGAGGATGGTAAGCGCTCGTCAAGACCTGCGCCCAACCGCCACCCCAAGGTGTGGCGGTCGGGCGCGCGAACGGCCGGCGAACGCGATCCGGCGATCAGTGGGTCCGATCGGCCGAAACGATCAGCTGGGACGATCAGCGGAAACGATCAGCCGAGTCGGGCCGGAAGGCCCCGGTGACCATTGGAGATGAAGGACTCGACATGCTGGAGCCCCTCCTCCGGGACCTCCAGCGACAGCCCCGGGAAGCGCTCGAAGAGCGCCGGGAGGGCGATGGTGGCCTCCAGCCGGGCCAGGGTCACGCCCAGGCAGTAGTGCACGCCGTGGCCGAAGGCCAGGTGGTCCTTGACCTCCCGGGTGATGTCGAAGCGGTCGGCGTCCTCGCCGTGCAGCGCGGTGTCCCGCCCCGCGGCGGCGTACGCGATGAGAATCGCGTCACCCTTGGCGAGGACGGTGCCGTCGGCGAGCTCGACGTCCTCCACCGCGTAGCGCAGCGGCAGGTTCGCCACCGGCGCCTCCAGCCGCAGCGCCTCGTCGATCACGTCGTCCCAGCTCGCCTTCCCGGCGCGGACCAGCGCGAGCTGGTCGGGGTGGGTGAGCAGCAGGTGGATGGCGTTGTCGAGGAGGTTGACGGTGGTCTCGTGGCCGGCGCTGATCATCAGCAGCAGGGTGTCGACCATCTCCTGCTCGGTGAGCCGGGAGTCTCCGTCCTCCTCCCGGGCGGTGATCAGGCCGGTGGTGAGGTCGTCGGCCGGCTTCTGGCGCTTCTCGGCGACGAGCCCGCCCAGGATGGCGTAGACCTCGGCGTAGGTGGCGGTGACCTCGGCCGGGTCGGCGGAGGTGTGGAAGATCGAGTCCACGCAGCGGCGCAGGCCCTCGCGGGTGTCCTCGTCGTTGATGCCGAACAGCTCGCAGATCACCTGGATCGGGATCGGGTACGCGTACCCCTCGCGCAGGTCCACCAGCTCGCCCTCGGGGGCGGCGGCCAGGTCGTCCAGCAGGTCGGTGACGATCTGCTCGATGCGCGGGCGGAGCGCGGCGGTGCGCTTGCCGGTGAACGCCTTGGAGACCAGGCCGCGGAGCCGCTTGTGGTCACCGCCGTACGCCGTGAACATGTTCCGCACCGCGACCCAGGTGAACAGCGGCCACTCCGGGGAGACCTCGCCGTTGATCCACTTCGGCCAGTGCTGCCGCGGGTCCTTGGAGACCCGGGGGTCGACGAGCAGTTCCTTGAGCAGGGTCTGCTCGGTTATCGCCCACGCCACCACGCCGCCAGGGAGCTCCACGCGCGTCGCCGGCCCCTGGGCGCGGATGCGGGCGGCCTCTGCGTGGATATCGCGGCCGGTGGGGTCGATGACAACAGGTCCCGACTGGCTGAACTGGCGTTCCATCGGCTCACTCCGAAGTTCTCGTCGATGTGGTCACGCACGGGTACGGTCTCGGAGACCGGCGCCGGCGTCGGCAGCGGCGTCGTCACCGTCAGGGGTACCGGGGGGAAGCGGACCGGCAGCGCGGTCATGGCGCGGTGGAAGGGGCCGGGTCGCCACTGGAGCTGGTCCGCCGGGACGGCGAGCTCCATGTCCGGGATGCGGTCCAGCAGCTTCTCGACCGCGATCCCGGCGGCCAGCCGGGCCGAGTCCTTGGCGGGGCAGACATGCGGGCCGGCGCTCCAGGCCAGGTGGGCGCGGTTGCCGGTGCGGTGGTCGGAGGCGAGGACCGGGTCGTTGTTGGCGGCCGCGAGGCTGACGACCACCGGTTCGCCCTCGCGCAGCCGGACCCCGGCGAAGTCCATGTCGTGCAGCGGGTAGTGCACGGCGTAGTTGGCCATCGGGGGGTCCAGCCACAGCACCTCGTCCAGCGCGTCGTCCACCGGCAGGCTGCCGCCGGCGAGGTCGCCGGCGAAGCGCTCGTCGGAGAGGAGCAGCCGCAGCGCGTTGGCGATCAGGTTCTGCTGGGGCTGGGTGCCGGCGCCCATGAGGACGACCAGCTGGTGGATCATCTCCTCGTCGCTGAGCCGCACCGGGTGCGCCATCATCCAGGAGATGATGTCCGGGCCGGGGTGCCGCCGCTTGAGGGCGACCAGCTCCAGCAGCGTCTCGGTGAGCAGGGCGTTGGCCCGCTCGGCGTCGACGCCGTCGAAGATCCCGGACATGCCCTCCACCAGCCGTTCCCCCAGCGCCGGCGGGCAGCCGAAGACCTGGTTGAAGACGAGCAGCGGCAGGATCTTGGCGTACTCGCCGAGCAGGTCCGCCTGGCCGGTGGTGGCGAAGCGGTCGATGAGGGTGTCCGCGGCGTGCTCGACGTAGCCGCGCATCGCGTTGGGGTCGACCCGCTCCATGCTGTCGGTGACCGCGGACCGCAGCCGGCGGTGCGCCTCGCCGTCGGAGAACAGACAGTTGGGGCGGTAGTGCATCATCGGCACCACCGGACTGTCCGGCGGAACCCGGCCGTCCGCCAGTGCCTTCCAGCGGCGGGCGTCCTTGCCGAACTTCTCCGGGCTGCGCAGCACCTCCAGCGCCGCCTGGTAGCCGAGCACCAGGTTGGCCTGCACCCCGGGTGCCAGCTCGACCGGGACCACCTGCCCGTACTGCCGCAGCCGGGCGTAGACGCTGTGCGGATCGGCCGCGAAGTCGGGTCCGTAGATCGGCACGCCGGCGCCGGCGTGCCCCGGTCCGCCGGCGTGCGCGGGGCAGCCGGGGGGCGGCGCGACGCCGGCGTCAGGACGGTAGGTCACACATGCTCCTGGGAAGAGGCGGAACGGGAGTGCAGGTACTGGACGAGCGCGATGAGCGCCTTGGTGGAGGAGGTCCGGTCGCGGGCGTCGCAGGTGACCAGCGGGGTCTCCGGAAGCAGGTCGAGCGCCTCGCGTATCTCCTCCTCGGCGTGCACCGGGGCGCCGTCGAAGTGGTTGACGGCGACGGCGTACGGCAGCCCGTGCTCCTCCAGCAGGCCCATCACGTCGAAGGACTGCTCCAGGCGGCGGGTGTCGGCGAGCACCAGCGCGCCCAGGGCGCCGCGCGTCATGTCCTGCCACAGCCGGGTGAAGCGCTGCTGCCCGGGCGCGCCGAACAGGTACAGGACCAGTGAGTCGCTGAGGGTGAGCCGCCCGAAGTCCATGGCGACGGTGGTGGTGGTCTTGTCCTTGATGCCGGCCAGGTCGTCGACGAGCGCGCCGGCCTGGGTCATGGTCTCCTCGGTGCGCAGCGGCCGGATCTCCGACAGCGAGCCGACGAAGGTCGTCTTGCCGACGGCGAAGTGCCCGACGACCAGCAGCTTGGCCGCGGTCCGTACGGTCTGACGCAGATAGACGCCGTTGTCAGAGGCGAGCGCGGAGTCCATCGAGCACCTCCTGCAGAAGCTGGGCCTCGGGCAGTTGCGCCGAGGGGATGGGGGACCGGGTGGTGAGGTGGCCGCTGTCCACGAGGTCGCCGAGCAGGACCTTGGTGACGCTCACCGGCAGGTGGAGGTGGCCGGCGATCTCGGCGACCGAGAGCGCTCCGCCCAGGCACAGCTCCATGAGCTTGCGCTTCTCCGGGCTGAGTGCGCCCAGCGGCCGGTCGCTGTGCGCCATCACCAGCGTGACCAGGTCGAAGGTGTTGCGGGTCGGGTGGGCACGGCCGTCGGTGACGACGTACGGCCGCACCAGCCCTCGCTCCTGACGCCGCGGCGGGGTCATGCCCGGCTGCCGATCCCCCGCCAGGCCGTGTCCTGCCGCGGTGGCGTGGTGAGCTCCTTGCCGAGCCGGTCGACCAGCTTCTGCATCCGGTAGCTGACCGCCTCCATGTCGACGTTCTCACTGGCGGAGACCGCCAGATAGGCGCCGGGGCCGGCCGCGATCAGGAAGATGTAGCCGCCGACGAACTCGACCAGCGTCTGCCGCCAGGGGGTCTCCTGGCGCTCGCAGAACTCCGAGGTGGAGCGGCTGATCGACTGGAGGCCGGAGAGGGCCGCGGCCTGTCGCTCGGCGTCGTCCCGGTCGATGCCCTCGGAGTGGGCCCGGAGCATGCCGTCCGCGGAGAGCAGGATCGCGTGCCGCGCCTCCGGCATCTTGACGACCTCGTCGAGCATCCAGCCCAGCTCGTTGTTCATGTGGTCGTTCATGCCTGGCGGTTCCCTTCGTCGTGGTGGGGGGCTTCGTCCGGGGCCTCGGCGCGACCCGACCGGGTTCCGCGCGCGAAGGCGCCCATGCGGCGTGCGGTCTCCTCCGCCGAGCGGACGCGGTGGGAGCCCGTGCCGGACTCCTCGGCGCCGGCCGCCTGCGCGGCCTCGGCCCGCTGGGCGGCCGCGATCGGCCAGTCGTCGGAGGCCGGGGTCAGCGACCGCTCCTGCGTCGCGGCGGTGGGCTGCCGACGCCGCCGCTTGGGCAGCCCGCCGGCCGTGGACGGGTAGCTGCGGGGTACGTCGTCGGCCAGCGGCGGATGGCCGAGCGGCGAGGCGGGTTGCGGCGCGGCCGGCCGGGTGGCGGGCTGGGCCTCGTGGGCGGCCGGCCGCGGAGCGGCGTGCCGGCCCTGGCCGGCGGGCGCCGCGGACGCGCCGGTGGGCTGGGCGGCGGCGGTCATCGGTGCGCTCCGGTCGTCCTCCAGGTGGGTCAGCAGCGCGCTGGGCAGGAACAGCACGGCACGCACACCGCCGTAGGGCGAGCGGGTGTCCACCGAGACGCTGAAGCCGTAGCGCGCGGCGAGCACGCCGATGACGGGGAAGCCGAACTGGGGCGGATCGCCGAGCCGGGCGACGTCCACCGGGCGCTGGGCCGCCAGCCAGGACTGGGCCCGCTTCACCTCCTGCCCGTCCATGCCGACGCCCGCGTCGTCGATCACCACGCAGGCACCGTTGTGCACCGGCTGCAGGCTGACTTCGACCTTGGTGTTGGGCTGCGAGTGGCGGGCGGCGTTGTCGAGCAGCTCGGCCACGGCCAGCACCACCGGCTCGACGGCCCGGCTGACCACGGCGATGTCGATCTGGGTGTGCACCTGCACCCTGCGGTAGTCGCGGATGCGGGAGGTGGCGCCGCGGACCACGTCGGTCAGCGAGGAGGCGGCGCGCTGGCGGCCGGGCCAGGAGCCGCAGAGCACCGCGATGGCCTGGGCGCGGCGGCCGAACTGGGAGTTGGCGTGGTCGATCTCCAGCAGGTCGCGGAGGACGTCGGGGTTGTCGTGCCGGTCCTGCATCTCGGAGATCGAGAGCTGCTGTTCGTGGGCGAGTCCCTGCAGGGCCCTCATCGACGCCTTGAGCGCCGCCTTCGCCGCGACATCGGCCTTGGCCTGGGCCTTGTCGACGGCCTTGGCGAACAGGTCGCTCGCCAGTTGGAGACTCTGTGCGTACGCGGTTCCCGCGAGGCGTTCGTCGCGGAGGCCGGGCAGCGGGACCGGTCTGCCCACCGAATCCGCGACGGCCGGCAACCGAACCGAGACCAGGTGCTGTATCTCCTCGTCACGCGCCCGCAGGTTGCCTTCCAGGGTGGCACTGTGCTTTCGCACGGAGGTGGTGATCTGGCGCTGGCGCAGCAGCAGAACCAGGGCGACGAGCAGAGCCGCACCCAGGCACCAGGTCACCACCTCCGATATGTGATCTGTCATCAGTTCCTCATGGACGGGGGGATTCAGGAGTCCAGAAGCGGAATTCGACGATCATCCTAGCCACGCTGGTGACCATGTGTCCGGTCCCCGTCACAAATTGCGAGTTGCTGAGGCAGAGGCCACACCCGAGGGCAAACGGGAGGACTCGTCAGGGGCGCGCGGCAGCGGCCGTGGATGCGCCCGCCTGGATGCCAGGTAGCGTGGTGGCCGAGACAGTCCGTAGTGCGGAAGGAAAGTGAACGATGTCTGTGCAGGTCACAGCGCTCAGGGAAGGTGCGAGGTAGCGGACGTGCACATCGTCATCATGGGCTGCGGTCGCGTCGGCGCCGCCCTCGCCCAGACCCTGGAGTCCCAGGGCCACACGGTCGCGGTGGTCGACCAGGACCCGACGGCCTTCCGCAGGCTCGGCGCGGGCTTCGGCGGGCGGCGCGTCACCGGCGTCGGTTTCGACCAGGACACGCTGCGCGAGGCCGGCATCGAGGAGGCCGGCGCGTTCGCCGCGGTCAGCAGCGGCGACAACTCCAACATCATCGCCGCCCGGGTGGCCCGCGAGATGTTCGGCATCGAGAACGTCGCGGCCCGGATCTACGACCCGCGCCGCGCCGAGGTCTACCAGCGGCTGGGCATCCCGACCGTGGCGACCGTGCGCTGGACCGCCGACCAGATGCTGCGGCGGCTGCTGCCGTCCGGCGCCGAGCCGCTGTGGCGCGACCCCAGCGGTGGCGTGCAGCTCGCCGAGGTGCACACCTCGCCGAAGTGGATCGGCCACAAGGTCAGCCGGCTCCAGGAGGAGACCGGGGTCCGGGTGGCGTTCCTCACTCGCCTGGGTGAAGCGATGCTGCCGACGTCGCAGACGGTGTTGCAGGAGGGCGACCTCGTGCACGTCATGATGCGTACGGACGAGGTCGAGAAGGTCGAGGCCGCCTTTGCCGAGGGGCCCGAGGAGGGCGGTCACTGATGCGGGTCGCGATTGCCGGGGCCGGCGCGGTGGGCCGTTCCATCGCCGGTGAGCTGCTGGAGAACGGCCACGAGGTGCTGCTGATCGACAAGGCGCCCACCGCCATCTCGGTGGAGCGGGTGCCGCAGGCGGAGTGGCTGCTCGCCGACGCCTGCGAGATCACCTCACTGGACGAGGCGGCGCTGCAGCGCTGCAACGTGGTCATCGCGGCGACCGGCGACGACAAGGTCAACCTGGTGGTCTCGCTGCTCGCCAAGACCGAGTACGGGGTGCCGCGGGTGGTCGCCCGGGTGAACAACCCCAAGAACGAGTGGCTCTTCAACGAGTCCTGGGGCGTCGATGTCGCGGTCTCCACGCCGCGTCTGATGTCCGCCCTCGTCGAGGAGGCGGTGAGCGTCGGCGACCTGGTGCGGCTGCTGCGCTTCAGCCACGGCGACGCCAACCTGGTCGAGCTCACGCTGCCGCCGGAGGCGGCGCTGGCCGGGACCCGGGTCGGCGAGGTGGACTGGCCGCAGGACACCAGCCTGGTGACGATCATCCGCGGTACCCGGGTGCTGACGCCCAGCAAGGACGACGTCCTGGAGGCCGGGGACGAGCTCCTGTTCGTCGCCGCGCCGGCACGCGAGGAGCAGCTGGAGGACCTGCTGTCGGTCCGCCGGGAGGCCACCGGCTGACGAGCGCCGGTCGATACGACAAGGGCCGGGCCCGGAACCCCAGGGGTTCCGGGCCCGGCCCTTGTCACAGGCTTCGGGAGAACGGGAACAACGGCGGGAAAGCAGCTCCACCCCGCCGCGGCGCGGACCCCGACGGCGGAGTCCGGCGGTGCCGAACCGCCCGCAACCGGCCACGGCGCTCGGGACGCCGGGAGCGGGCCCCGCGGCCCAAGGGCGAGTCGGTTGTGGGGGGAAGAGCGCCGCGCGGCGCTCAGGCCCGCTCAGGCGCCTTGTCCCGCTCCGTGTTCTCGCCCGCCGCGGCGGCGCCCTCACGGGCCGCCGCGGCCCGCTCTTCCGCCTCCATCTCGGCGATCACATCGATCGGCGGTGGCGCCTTGGCCAGGAAGATCCAGGTCAGGTAGACGCAGAGCAGGAACGGCGGGATGCCGAGGCAGACCTTGACCCAGCCCAGCTGGGTGGCGTCGCCCCACCAGTACAGCGGGAAGAGGATGGCCGACTTGGCGAGCAGGATCAGCCCCCACGCCCAGGTGGCCCGGGTGTAGGCGGTGAAGCGGCCCGGGTTGCGGGTGCGCCAGGAGAGGTTCTCCTTGAGCATCGGGCCGAGCAGCACGCCGATCAGCGGATAGCGGAAGATCGCCGAGAGGATGTACGCGATCGCCAGCCCCAGCGTGTAGAGCATGCCGGGCAGGTAGAAGTTCTTGGCGTCGCCGGACATCATCGCGAAGATCGCGCCGAAGGCCACGCCGAAGACGCCGCTGAACGCGTGCTTCAGGGTCTCCTTGCGCACCAGCCGGGCCACGGCCAGCACCATGGTGAGGCCGAGCGCCGCCATGGCCGCCAGGTGGATGTCGCGCTTGATCGTGTAGATCAGGACGAAGACCAGGCCGGGCACGGTGGTGTCCACCATGCCCCGGATCCCGCCGAACGCCTCCAGCAGCGCGGTGTCGGCGGCCGCCCGGCTCTGGGCAGCGTGCGTGGCCGCGGCGCTCTGGTCCTCCGGGGTCGAGGTGTCGTGAGACGTCACCGGCTACTCCTGTCCGAGCGGTCGGAGCTCGTACTTGGGGTTGAACAGCACCCGCCGTCCGTGGCTCATGGAGATCCGGCCGGTGGCGATCATCTTGCGGCCCGGCTCTATCCCGATGATCGAGCGCCGGCCCAGCCACACCACGTCCAGGGCGGCGGTGCCGTCGTACAGCTCCGCCTCCAGGGCGGGCACGCCGGCCCGAGGTCGCAGGGTGACCGTGCGGAGTGTACCGGTCACCTTGACGATCTGCCGGTCACCGCATTCGCCGATCTTGGTGCAGCCCGTCGCCTCCGCGTCCTGCTCCAGCTCCGCGGAGTGGAGCTCCTCCTGGGAGCTCGACAGCCGGTCGAGCATGCGCCGAAAGCGGCCGGCGGGCTTGTCGGGTCGGGGTACGGCACTCATACGGCCAGCGTACCGGTGCGCCGCGGCGGCGCCCACGGACCTCGCGGAGCCCGGCTGAGCCCCCGGCTCCCGGCCCCCAGGCGCGGCACCGGCCGGGGTTCGGCCCCCGGCCTCCAGCACGGGGGCCCGGGCTGCCGCCCGGACCGACACACCGAGGCTCACCCCTCGAAGCGGTAGCCCATCCCCGGCTCGGTGATGAAGTGCCGCGGGTGCGAGGGGTCCGCCTCCAGCTTGCGGCGCAGCTGGGCCATGTAGACGCGCAGGTAGTTGGTCTCGGTGCCGTAGGAGGGGCCCCAGACCTCCTGGAGGAGCTGCTTCTGGCTGACCAGTCGGCCGGCGTTGCGGACCAGGACCTCCAGCAGGTGCCACTCGGTCGGGGTGAGCCGCACGTCGCGGCCGCCGCGGTTGACCTTCTTGGCGGCGAGGTCGACGGTGAACGCGTCCGTCGTCACCACGACGGCGTCCTCGCTGTGGCCGATGGGCTCGGCGCGGCGCACCGCGGCCCGCAGCCGGGCCAGCAGCTCGTCCATGCCGAACGGCTTGGTGACGTAGTCGTCGGCGCCGGCGTCGAGCGCCTCCACCTTCTCGTCGGAGGTCTGCCGGGCGGAGAGGACCAGGATCGGCACCCGGGTCCAGCCGCGCAGCCCCTTGATCACCTCGACGCCGTCCATGTCCGGCAGGCCCAGGTCGAGCACGACGACGTCCGGGTGGCGGGCGGCGGCGAGCTGGAGGGCGGTGGCCCCGTCGGGGGCGGCGTCGACCTCGTACTTGCGCGCCTTGAGGTTGATCACGAGGGCGCGCACGATCTGCGGCTCGTCGTCCACCACGAGCACCCGGTTCATTGGGGCCTGCCTTTCTGTTCTTCTGTTGTGAGCGGGTCAGGAGGTGGCTTGCGCCGGCAGGTCGGGGCGGACCGGTGGGCGACCCGGCGCCGCTCGCAGCGACAGCACCATGGTCATGCCGCCGCCGGGGGTGTCCTCGGCGGCCAGCTGGCCGCCCATGGTCTCGGCGAAGCCGCGGGCCACGGCGAGCCCGAGGCCGACGCCGGCACCGCGCGGGGCGTCACCGTACCGCTGGAAGGGCTCGAAGATGCGGCCCTTGGCGCTGTCCGGGACGCCCGGCCCCTGGTCGGCCACGCGCAGCTCCACCCGGTCGCCGAGGGCGCTGGCGGAGACCAGGACGGGCTTGCCGTCGGGGCTGTACTTGACGGCGTTCTCGACGATGTTGGCGACGCTGCGCTCCAGCAGGCCGGGGTCGACCGTGACCATCGGCAGGGTTTCCGGGATGTCCAGCACGACGCTGTCCTCGGGGACGCCGACCAGCGCCATGGGGACCACCTCGTCCAGGTCGATCTCCCGGATCAGCGGGGTGACGGTGCCGGTCTGCAGCCGGGACATGTCGAGCAGGTTGCCGACCAGGTGGTCGAGCCGGTCGGCGCCCTCCTCGATGCCGGCCAGCAGCTCCGCCTCGTCCTCCTCGGACCAGGCCACGTCGTCGGAGCGCAGCGAGGTCACCGCGGCCTTGATGCCGGCGAGCGGGGTGCGCAGGTCGTGGCTGACGGCGGCGAGAAGCGCGGTGCGGATGCGGTTGCCCTCGGCCAGCTCATGGGCCTTCTCGGCCTCGCCGACCAGCCGCTGCCGGTCCAGCACGACGACGGCCTGGGCGGCGAAGGCCGCCAACACCCGGCGGTCCTCGGCGGGCAGCACCCGGCCGCTGAGGGCCAGCGCCATGTTCTCGCCCACCGGCATGTCGACGTCCGCGTCCTCGGGCCGTACCGGGGGCGGGGCGCCGTCGGTGGCGCCGACGGCGCCGGCGCAGGTCCACGGGTCGACGTCGCTGGCCCGCTCCAGCAGCGCCACGGAGTCCATGGCGAAGGTCTCCCGCACCCGCTCCAGCAGCGCCTCCAGGCTGGTCTCGCCGCGCAGCACGCTGCCGGCCAGGAAGGACAGCACCTCGGACTCGGCGCGCAGCCGGGCGGCCTGGTGGGTGCGGCGGGCGGCCAGGTCGACCACGGAGGCCACCGACACCGCCACCCCGAAGAAGATCACTATCGCGACGATGTTCTTGGGGTCGGCGATGGTCCAGGTGTGCAGCGGCGGGGTGAAGAAGTAGTTGAGCAGCAGCGAGCCGAAGGCGGCCGAGGCCAGCGCCGGCAGCAGCCCGCCGAGCAGCGCGGCGGCCACCGTCAGCGACAGGAAGAGCAGCATGTCGTTGGCGAGGCCGAGCCCGGGGTCGAACTGGCGCAGCGCCAGGGTGAGCGGTATCGGGCCCACCAGGCCGACCAGCCAGCCGGCCACGATGCGGGAGCGGCCGAGCCGGGCGCCGCGCGCCACCGGCAGCCCGCGGCCCTTGGCCACCTCGTCGTGGGTGACGATGTGCACGTCGAGGTCGGGGCCGGAGTCGCGGGCGACGGTGGCGCCCACGCCGGGGCCGAAGACGTACTGCCAGGACTTGCGGCGGCTGGAGCCCAGCACGATCTGGGTGGCGTTGACGCCGCGGGCGAACTCCAGCAGCGCGTCGGGGACGTCCTCCCCTATGACGTGGTGGAAGGTGCCGCCCAGGTCCTCCACCAGGGTGCGCTGGACGGCCAGCTCCTTGGGGGAGGCGGAGGTGAGCCCGTCGCTGCGGGCGATGTAGACGGCGAGGATCTCGCCGCCGGCGCCCTTGGCGGCCATCCGGGCGGCGCGCCGGATCAGTGTCCGGCCCTCGGGGCCTCCGGTGAGGCCGACGACGATGCGCTCGCGGGCGCTCCAGATGGTGGAGACGCTGTGCTCGGAGCGGTACTGCTGGAGGTACTCGTCCACCCGGTCCGCGGTCCACAGCAGCGCCAGCTCGCGCAGCGCGGTGAGGTTGCCGGGCCGGAAGTAGTTGGACAGCGCCGCGTCGACCTTGTCGACCTTGTAGATGTTGCCGTGCGCCATGCGGCGGCGCAGCGCGTGGGGCGACATGTCGACCAGCTCGATCTGGTCGGCGCGGCGGACCACCTCGTCGGGGACGGTCTCGCGCTGCCGCACCCCCGTTATCGACTCCACCACGTCGCCCAGCGACTCCAGGTGCTGGATGTTGACGGTGGAGACGACGTCGATGCCGGCCTGGAGCAGTTCCTCGATGTCCTGCCAGCGCTTGGCGTTGCGGGAGCCGGGGACGTTGGTGTGGGCGAGCTCGTCGACCAGGGCGACGGCGGGGCGGCGGCGCAGCACCGCGTCCACGTCCATCTCGGTGAAGGTGCTCCCCCGGTACTCCATCTCGCGGCGCGGCACCTCCTCCAGGCCGTGCAGCATGACCTCGGTGCGGGGCCGCCCGTGGTGCTCGACGAAGGCGACGACGAGGTCGGTGCCGCGCTCCACCCGTCGGTGCCCTTCGGAGAGCATCGCATAGGTCTTCCCGACGCCGGGCGCCGCACCCAGATAGATCCGTAGCTTTCCGCGTGCCATGGCCCCATCTTCGTGCTCGGGCCGGTCGGCCACCCTGCTGTTCGGCGTGCTCTCGCCGCACGCACGCTCGACTGTACGACTCCAAGGAGGGACAAACCGGGCGATGGACGACGCTGAACTGGGTATTGACGCAGTTCTGACGCTCGTTGTCCGGCGCCTCCCGCCACGATCCGCGGAATATTCCGTCGCCCGGACGGGGAACCGCTGCCAGCATGGCGGCCATGACCGACGTACGGGACTTAAACGAACAGGTACGGATCGCGCACACCTGGCAGCTGGACGCGTCAGAGCTGGCCGCGGTGCGCGCCCTGATGGACGAGGCCTTCGAGGGCGATTTCGACGACGAGGACTGGGACCACGGCCTGGGCGGCGTGCACGCCCTGCTGTGGCGGGACGGGGTGCTGGCCGCGCACGGCGCGGTGGTGCAGCGCCGGCTGGTGCATGGCGGGCGGGCGCTGCGCGCCGGCTATGTGGAGGCGGTGGCGGTCCGCGAGGAGCTGCGTCGCCAGGGGTACGGGGCGGCCGTGATGCGGGCCCTGGAGCCGGTCCTGCGCGGGGCCTACGAGGTGGCGGCGCTGTCCGCGGCCGATGACGCGGCCGCCTTCTACGAGGCGCTGGGCTGGGTGCGCTGGCAGGGTCCGACCTCGGCGCTCACCCCCAAGGGCGTGGAGCGCACGGAGGAGGACGACGACTCCACCTATGTGCTGCCGCTGTCCGCCCCGCTCGCCCTGGACGGCGAGCTGATCTGTGACTGGCGGGACGGCGACGTCTGGTGACCGTCGACGGAGTGCCGCGGGGCCGTGCCGGACGGCCCCGCGGCACCCGCGGACGGCTGGTCGGGGGCGGCGGAGCGGCTCGGCACGACACGACCGAGGGCGGGGCGGCGCCGTCCGGGGACGCGCCGCCCCGCCCTCGGGGTCGGGTGCTCGGTGTGCCGCCGAGCAGACCGGTCACTTCTGGAGGAGCTCCTTCAGCGCCACGTTGAGCCGGAGGACGTTCACCCGGGGCTCGCCCATGAAGCCGAGGATCCGCCCGTCGGTGTGGTCCTCGACCAGCTTCTCGACCGTGCCCACCGGCAGGCCGTTCTCCTTGGCGACCCGCTTGACCTGGAGCTCCGCGTAGTCCGGGGAGATGTGCGGGTCGATGCCGGAGGCGGAGGCGGTGATCGCGTCGACGGGCACCTCGCCCTGCGGCACGCCGTTGAACTCGGCCACCTGCTTGCGGCGGTCCTTCACCGACTGGAGCAGCACCTTGCTGTCGGCGGCCAGGTTGGAGGCGCCGGAGACGACGATCGAGTACTGGGTGTTGACGGCGTTGGTGCCCGCCGCCGAGGGCCGCGGCTGGAACCACTTGGGGTCCGGCAGCGGGTTCCCGTCCTTGTCCTTCTTGTCCAGGTCGAAGCTCTGGCCGATCAGCTCGGAGCCGACGACCTCGCCGTCCGACGTCACCTCGGAGCCGTTGGCCTCGTCGTGGAACGCGGCTTGGGCGATGCCCGTGACGACCAGCGGGTAGATCACGCCGCAGACGATCGTGAGCACGAGCAGCGCGCGGAGCCCCGCGCCCACCAGCCGGGCTGTGCTGCGTACGGAGTTGTTCATGGTCGTCACCCGATGCCAGGGATGAGGGAGATGAGCAGGTCGATGAGCTTGATGCCGATGAACGGGGCGACGAGGCCGCCCAGGCCGTAGAGGCCCAGGTTGCGGCGGAGCATCTTGTCCGCGCTCATCGGGCGGTAACGCACGCCCTTGAGGGCGAGCGGCACCAGCGCGACGATGATCAGCGCGTTGAAGATCACCGCGGACAGGATCGCCGACTCGGCCGAGTCCAGCCGCATGATGTTGAGGGTGTCCAGACCCTCGTAGCCCGCCACCCCGGCGAACATGGCCGGGATGATCGCGAAGTACTTCGCGACGTCGTTGGCGATCGAGAAGGTGGTCAGGGCGCCGCGGGTGATGAGCAGCTGCTTGCCGATCTCCACGATCTCGATGAGCTTGGTCGGGTTGGAGTCCAGGTCGACCATGTTCCCGGCCTCCTTGGCGGCCGAGGTGCCGGTGTTCATGGCCACGCCCACGTCGGCCTGGGCCAGCGCCGGGGCGTCGTTGGTGCCGTCGCCGGTCATCGCGACCAGCTTGCCGCCGGCCTGCTCCCGCTTGATCAGCGCCATCTTGTCCTCGGGCGTGGCCTCGGCGAGGAAGTCGTCCACGCCCGCCTCGTCCGCGATCGCCTTGGCGGTCAGCGGGTTGTCGCCAGTGATCATGACGGTCTTGATGCCCATGCGGCGCAGCTCGTCGAACCGCTCCCGCATGCCGTCCTTGACGACGTCCTTGAGGTAGATGACGCCCAGGACGCGGGCGCCGCGCTCGTCCTCCTCCGCGACGAGCAGCGGGGTGCCGCCGGCCTCGGAGATCTGGCTGGCGAGCTGGTCGGTGTCGGCAGCGACGGTCCCGCCCCGCTCCTTGACCCAGGTGATGATCGAGGCGGTGGCGCCCTTGCGGACCCTGCGCGCCACGCCGTCCTCTTCGAGGTCGACGCCCGACATCCGGGTCTGGGCGGTGAACGGCACCCACTCGGCGCCCACCAGCTCGCCCTCGTGCCGCTCGCGCAGCCCGTACTTCTCCTTGGCCAGCACGACGATCGAGCGGCCCTCGGGCGTCTCGTCGGCGAGCGAGGAGAGCTGGGCGGCGTCCGCCACCTCGGCGGCGGTGGTGCCCTTGACCGGGACGAACTCCGCGGCCTGGCGGTTGCCGTAGGTGATGGTGCCGGTCTTGTCCAGCAGCAGCGTGGAGACGTCGCCGGCGGCCTCGACGGCGCGGCCGGACATCGCCAGCACGTTGCGCTGCACCAGCCGGTCCATGCCGGCGATGCCGATCGCGGAGAGCAGCGCGCCGATGGTGGTCGGGATGAGACAGACCAGCAGCGCGGTCAGCACGATCATCGTCTGCTCGGCGCCCGCGTGGATCGCGAACGGCTGGAGGGTGACGACCGCCAGCAGGAAGACGATGGTGAGCGAGGCGAGCAGGATGTTCAGCGCGATCTCGTTCGGCGTCTTCTGCCGCGCCGCGCCCTCGACCAGGTTGATCATCCGGTCGATGAAGGTCTCGCCCGGCTTGGTGGTGATCTTGATGACGATGCGGTCCGAGAGCACCTTGGTGCCGCCGGTGACCGCCGACCGGTCGCCGCCCGACTCGCGGATGACCGGCGCGGACTCGCCGGTGATCGCCGACTCGTCGACCGACGCCACTCCCTCCACGACGTCGCCGTCGCCCGGGATGATGTCGCCCGCCTCGCAGACCACCAAGTCGCCGACGCGCAGCTCGGTGCCGGGCACCCGCTCCTCGGTGGTGCCGTCGAGCCGCCGCGCGACGGTGTCGGTCTTGGCCTTGCGCAGGGTGTCGGCTTGCGCCTTGCCGCGGCCCTCGGCCACCGCCTCCGCCAGGTTGGCGAAGACGACGGTCAGCCACAGCCATATCGCTATCGCCCAGCCGAACCCGTCGCCCGGGTCCAGACAGGCCAGCACGGTGGTGAGCACCGAGCCGATCTCGACCACGAACATGACGGGCGACGTGGCCATCACCCGCGGGTCGAGCTTGCGGAAGGCGTCGGGGAACGACTTGACCAGCTGCTTGGGGTCGAACAGCCCGCCGGAGACCCGGCCGGCGCCGTGGTCGTCGTGGGGCGCGAGGTGCGCGGAGTGGCCCTCCGGAGGGCGCGTGGAGGTGGCAGTGGACATGGGGTCCTCGACAGACGTGGTGGCCTGCGGCGCGTCCTTGGTCAGGTCGCTCATGCGAGTCCCTCCGCCATCGGGCCGAGGGCGAGCGCCGGGAAGTACGTCAGGCCGGTGATGATCAGGATCGCGCCGACCAGCAGCCCCGCGAAGAGCGGCTTCTCGGTGCGCAGGGTGCCGGCGGTCTCCGGGACCGGCTTCTGCTCGGCCAGCGAGCCCGCCAGGGCCAGCACGAACACCATCGGCAGGAAGCGGCCGAGGAGCATGGCCAGGCCGATCGTGGTGTTGTACCAGTCGGTGTTGGCGTTGAGGCCGGCGAAGGCGGAGCCGTTGTTGTTGGCGCCGGAGGTGAAGGCGTAGAGGACCTCGGAGAAGCCGTGCGCCCCGCTGCCGTTCACCGAGGAGTCGGCGCCGTTGAGGATGGACTCCGGCGGGCCGGACAGCGCCATGGAGAGCGCGGTGAAGCCGAGCACCAGCGTCGGGGTGATGAGGATGTAGCAGGCGGCGAGCTTGATCTCACGCGAGCTGATCTTCTTGCCCAGGTACTCCGGGGTGCGGCCGACCATCAGGCCCGCGATGAACACCGCGATGATCGCCATGACCAACATGCCGTAGAGGCCGGAGCCGACGCCGCCGGGCGCGATCTCGCCGAGCATCATGCCCAGCATGGTGAGGCCGCCGCCGAGGCCGGTGAACGAGGAGTGGAAGGAGTCCACCGCGCCGGTCGAGGTGAGGGTGGTGCTGGTCGCGAAGATCGCCGAGGCGCCGACGCCGAACCGCTGTTCCTTGCCCTCCATCGCGCCGCCCGCCTCCTGGAGCGCGGCGCCGCCGTGGTGGAACTCGGTCCACATCATCAGGGCGGTGAAGCCCACCCAGATGATCGCCATGGTGGCCAGGATCGCGTAGCCCTGCTTGACGTTGCCGACGAGCTTGCCGAAGGTCCGGGTCAGCGAGAACGGGATGACGAGGATCAGGAAGATCTCGAAGAGGTTGGTGAAGGCGTCGGGGTTCTCGAAGGGGTGGGCGGAGTTGGCGTTGAAGTAGCCGCCGCCGTTGGTGCCGAGCTCCTTGATGACCTCCTGCGAGGCCACCGCGCCGCCGTTCCACTGCTGGCTGCCGCCGCCGAACTGGCCGACCTCGTGGATGCCGGAGAAGTTCTGGATGGCGCCGCAGGCCACCAGCACCAACGCGCCGATGATCGAGAGTGGGATGAGGATGCGGACGGTGCCGCGGACCAGGTCGGCCCAGAAGTTGCCCAGCTCGCCGGTACGGGCCCGGACGAAGCCCCGGACCAGGGCGATGGCCACGGCCATGCCGACCGCGGCGGAGACGAAGTTCTGCACCGCCAGGCCGCCGGTCTGGATGACGTGGCCCATGGCCTGCTCACCCGAGTACGACTGCCAGTTGGTGTTGGCGACGAACGAGGCGGCGGTGTTGAACGCCTGGTCGGGGCTGATCGCGGTGAAGCCGAGAGAGAGCGGCAGGTGGTCCTGGAGGCGCTGGAGCGCGTACAGGAAGAGCACACCGACCGCGGAGAAGGCGAGCACACCGCGCAGATAGGCGGGCCAGCGCATCTCGGTGTTGGGGTCGGCGCCGATGCAGCGGTAGATCAGCTTCTCGACGCGCAGGTGCTTGGTGGAGCTGTAGACGGCGGCCATGTAGTCGCCGAGGGGGCGGTAGACCAGGGCGAGCGCTCCGATGAGCGCGACCAACTGGAGAACCCCAGCGAGTTCGGAACTCATCGTGGTGCTCAGAACCTCTCCGGGAAGACCAGCGCGAGGACCAGGTAGCCCAGCAGGGCGACCGCCACGACGAGACCGACGATGTTCTCCGCGGTCACAGCTTGGTCACCCCCCTGGCGACGAGAGCCACCAGCGCGAAGACCGCGATCGTGGCGAAGACGAAGGCCACGTCGGCCATCGTGAGCTCCTAGAGAGGTTCGGGGAGAGGGCCCGCTCCGGGAGGCTGCGGAAGCCTCCACCGGCCCTCGGGGACCTCTAGAGGAAAGCGCCTACCCGTCCGTTTGCACCCGGCGTTGACGGCTCCCTTACGGCCATTAGCGCGCTCTTAGCGGATCCCTGACGCTCCCCGTCCTTACCTGCGAAAACGCCGGTGGGCCGTACCCCCTGTCAGGGGTACGGCCCACCGGAACCGTGTGTTTTCTGCCGTGATCAAGCCGGTTTCACGCCGTGCGGAGCCGCTCGCGGACCCCGTACGGCACAGGCGTCAGCGCACCTCGGTGATCTCCGGGCCGCGCTGCAACTGGTCGGCGCCGCCCGCGAACCGCGAGCCGGCGTCCTCCTGCTGCACCCCGTCCGGCACCATCTGCGCGTCGTTCGGCAGCTTGAGGACGATCGGGTCGCGCGGGGCCATCGGGCCCTCGCCGCGCACGACGACCGTGTCGCGGAAGATCGCCTCCAGCAGGCTGCCGGTCTCGGGCTTGACCGCGCCCTGGCCGGAGATCACTCCGCGCAGGAACCAGCGCGGCCCGTCGACGCCGACGAACCGGACCATCTGCACGCCGTTGGTGCCGTCCGGCAGTTGGACCGGGACCTGGGCGCGCAGCTCCCAGCCCAGCGTGCCCTCGAGCTCGTCCACGACGCCGCCCTGCTGGGTGATGCCGTTGGCGATCTCGTCCCGCACCTCGTTCCAGATGCCTTCCTTCTTGGGCGCGGCGAACGCCTGGAGCTGTACGGCGCTGTCACGCAGCACCACGGTCGCGGCGACGATCGCGTCCCCGGCGACCTCCACCCGCAGCTCCATGCCCTCGACACCGGGCACGAAGAGGCCACCCAGGTCCACGCGGCCCTCGCCGGGCTCGCGCACCTCGGAGACGTCCCACGGGCCGTCCGGGCGCGGTGCCGGGGGCAGGCTCACCCTGCTCGCGGGCGCGGCCGCGTCCTCGGTCTCGTCGGCCTCTCCGGCCAACTCCTCGGAGGCGACGTCGAGGGTCTCGACAGCCTCCTCGCTGCGCTTGCGGCGACGTCCGAACACGTCATTGTCCTTCCCGGTCGGAACCGACCGAAGCGTATCCATTCCCACCCGTCGAGCCGTCCACGGCGGCATGGCCGCCGGTGGACCCGAAGCCCCCAAAGGCCCGCGCCGAACCGGGAAGCTCCGCCACCTCGTGGAAGCGCACCTTCTCGACCTGCTGGACGACCAGTTGAGCGACGCGGTCGAAGGGCTCGAACCGCACCGTCTCGCGCGGGTCGAGATTGACCACGATCACCTTGATCTCTCCACGGTACCCGGCATCGATGGTCCCTGGGGCGTTCACCATGGCCACACCGCAGCGTGCCGCCAGGCCCGAGCGCGGGTGCACGAAGGCCGCGTACCCGTCCGGGAGCGCGATCGAGACGCCGGTGGGCAGCACCGCGCGCTCGCCGGGCGCGAGCTCGGCGGCCTCCGTGGTGACCAGGTCGACCCCGGCGTCGCCGGGGTGGGCGTAGGCCGGGATCGGCACCTCGGGGTGCACCCTGCGGATCAATACGTCTAGCGGCGTCCGGTCCACGCCGGCCTCCTGTTCCTGTCGTCGCTCATCGCATGAGCGCCTTGGTGAGCGGAGGCGCCCACGAGCCGACCGCTCACGGGTTCACCTCGAAGGCCCGGGCCACCCGCTGCTGGTCCGGGTCGGCGAGCGCGGCGTTGATCTCCTCGGGCCGGCCGTTGTCGATGAAGTGGCCGATCGGCACCTCGACGAAGAGGGCGTCGGCGCGGACCGCGACGGGACCGTCGGGGCCACCGACCCGGCCGGTGGCGGTGGAGAAGATCTTGCGGCCGTCGACCGCGGTCACCTCGGCCTCCAGGTGCAGCTTGGTGCCGACCGGGACCGGGCGGACGTACTCCGTCTCCAGCCGCTTGGTCACCGCGATCACCCGCAGCAGCCAGCTGAGCGCGCCGAGCGCCTCGTCCAGCGCGGTGGCCAGCACCCCGCCGTGGGCGAGGCCCGGTCCGCCCTGGTGGGCGGGCTGGACGGTGAACTCGGCGGTGAGGCTGACGCCCTCCCCCGCCCGGGCCTCCAGGCGCAGCCCGTGCCGCTGGGCGTCCCCGCAGCCGAAGCACTGGTCGTAGTGGGCTCCTATGAGCTCACCGGGTGCGGGCGCATCGGGGTGCCGCACCGGGGGCTTGGCCCCGTCCGGCGGCGTCAGACCTGTCCTTCTTCCACTCACAGCGCCAGACCTTACCCGCGCGGCAGGTACTCCTCGGCCGTCGTGCCAAGCTTGAGGTCATGCAGCACTACGAAGAACGCCTGACCGCTCCCCGTTCCTGGTGGCTGATCGCGCTCCTGGCCGGGATCGCGATGGGGTTGATCCTGCTGCCGCTCGGCACCCTGCCGATGCTGGCCGGGCTCATCATCGGCGGCGCGCTGTCCGCGACCGCCGTCAGCTCGTACGGCTCGGCGCGCATCCGGGTGCTCTCCGACTCGCTGGTCGCCGGGGACGCGCGGATCCCGCTGCCGGCCCTGGGCGCCATCGAGGTGCTGAACGCCGAGGAGGCGGCCGCCTGGCGCCGGCACAAGGCCGACACGCGGGCGTTCATGCTGCTGCGGGGCTACATCCCGACCGCCGTCCGGGTGGAGGTCACCGATCCGGAGGACCCCACTCCGTATCTCTATCTCTCCAGCCGCCGTCCGGAGCGGCTCGCGGCGGCGCTGGAGGCGGTGCGGGCCGGCTGAGGACGCCGCCGACGGGAGACGGGCCGGACCGGCCCGTCCGCGCGGGCGCGCAGGGACTCGCCGCACCACCGCACGGAGACGCGCGAGCAGGCCCGGAGCGCGTCGGCGGACGCGCGGGGGCGCACGACGCGTCGACGGATGCGCACGGTCGGTGGTCGGGTCCGAGCCGATGCCCCATCCCCGCGCCGGAGGCCGCGCTACGTCGCGCCGGGGACCCGGGCCTACGTCGCCTGTACGGCGCCGTCCGCGGGCGGCAGCGCCTCCCAGGGGATCTGCCGGGCGCGCAGGTCCTTGCGCACCTTGCGGGCCAGCTTCCGGGTGTCACGTCGGTTCATCGTGGCACCGGCGACCGCGCCGATCATGAAGGGCGCCAGCCCCGGCAGATTGCGGAAGCTTCGCTTCATGACCTGCTGACGCAGCTCGCGCCGGAGCTGGACGCCGAACGCGGCGTTCACCGTGGCCGGGACGGCCACGTCGATGCCGCGCTCCTGGGACCAGGCGCCGAGATAGGCCATGGCGCGCTGGGCGGTCCCACCCGGCGCCCGCACCCCGTAGACCTCGTGCAGCTCGGCGACGAGTTTGAACTCTATGGAGGCGACGCCGATGATCTCGGCCGCCAGCTCGGCGGGCATGGCGGGCGGGACCGGCAGCATCGCCGCGGCGCCCACGCCCGCACCCACGGTGGAGGTGCCGTTGACGGCACCGGCCACCAGCTTGTCCGCGAGCTCCTCCGGGCCGAGCCCGGGAAACTGCCGGCGCAGTGTCGCGAGATCGCGGACGGGAACGCGCGGGGCGTTGGCGATGATGCGCTCGACGATGGTGGTCAGCCCCGCCCGCACACTCGCACCGCCCCGCCCCGTGGCCGCCCTCGCACCGCGACCGCAGGCGACCGCGAGCGAGGCCACCCGGCCCCGCTCGACGTGCCCGTCGCGCCGCGCCGCGTCCACGCCGGATCCGGCCGTCAGGCCGCGCAGTCGCGGCAGATCGGCTGGCCGTTCTTCTCCGAGGCCAGCTGGCTGCGGTGATGCACGAGGAAGCAGCTCATGCAGGTGAACTCGTCCTGCTGCTTCGGCAGCACACGGACGGCCAGTTCCTCGTTCGAGAGGTCCGCGCCCGGGAGCTCCAGGCCCTCGGCCGCTTCGAACTCGTCGACGTCGACGGACGAAGTCGACTTGTCGTTCCGTCGAGCCTTCAGTTCTTCCAGGCTGTCCGAATCGACGTCGTCGTCGGTCTTGCGTGGGGTGTCGTAATCCGTTGCCATGTCGCTCTCCCCCTCTGGGTGTCTGCGGTGTCTCCAGCGCACGTAACGCGTGAGGGGCCGGTCTTGTGCCCGACCCGAGGCGGAGATTTTGCCTCACATCAAGGTCTGTTACTCAATCGACACCCAACCGCACCTCTAAGAGGCGATCGGGTTGAGTGGCGAACGCGACCGTACACGGTCCGGAAGCCACCTGGCACATATGCCATGACGTGTACTTCCCGTGATCACGACACCCGGAAACCCGGATTTTCCGGGCCTTCCACCGACCGAGGTGATCACTGAGCGTAGATGGCCGGAAAATCGGCCATGTGATCGATCACACAAGGACGAGATGGGTGCCTGATCCTGAAAATTCCTCCCAAAGCGAACCTCGATGGCCGACAGCGTACAACCATCTCGGAGCGCGGGCACGGCCCCGCGCTCCCGAGACGGAGTGCCTCGCGAGCCCGAGAGGGAGTGCGAGGTCAGAGCGGAAGCACGACCCGCATGTCCAGACCGCCCCCCTCGCGCGGCTGCGCCGTGATCCTGCCGCCGTGCGCCCGTGCCACCGAGCGCGCGATGGAGAGTCCCAGCCCCACGCCCTTGTCGCTGCCGGTGCGCTCGGTGCGCAGCCGGCGGAACGGCTCGAAGAGGTTGTCGACCTCGTAGGCCGGGACCACCGGTCCGCTGTTGCTCACCACCAGCACCGCCTCGCCGCGCTCGGCCTCGGTCGAGACCTCCACCCAGCCGCCCTCGGCGAGGTTGTAGCGCACGGCGTTCTGCACCAGGTTCAGCGCGATCCGCTCCAACAGCACACCGTTGCCCTGGACCACCACCGGCTTGCGGCTGCCGCGCAGCTCCACGCCCTTGGCCTCCGCCTCGCCCCGGGCCTGCTCGATCGCGCGCAGCGCCACCTCCGCCAGGTCCACCGGCTTGCGGTCGACGATCTCGTTCTCGCTGCGGGCCAGCAGCAGCAGGCCCTCCACCAGCTGCTCGCTGCGCTCGTTGGTGGCCAGCAGGGTCTTGCCGAGCTGAGCCAGCTCCGGAGAGGCGTCCGGGTCGGAGAGCTGCACCTCCAGCAGGGTCCGGTTGATCGCCAGCGGGGTGCGCAGCTCGTGCGAGGCGTTGGCCACGAACCGCTGCTGCGCGGTGAAGGCCCGCTCCAGCCGGTCCAGCATCTCGTCGAAGGTGTCCGCGAGCTCCTTGAGCTCGTCGTCCGGGCCCTCCAGCTGGATCCGCCGGGACAGATCCGAGCCGGCCACCTGGCGGGCGGTGCGGGTGATCCGGCCCAGCGGCGAGAGCACCCGGCCGGCCATCCCGTAGCCGAAGGCGAACGCGATCACGGCCAGGCCCATCAGCGCCAGCAACGAGCGGCGCAGCAGCCCGCTGAGCGCCAGCTGCCGCTGCTCCTGCATGCAGTCGTTGAGCGCCGCGTTGAAGGCGTCCGGGTTCAGGTCCTTGCCGACGATCTCCGGGCAGGTGTTGTTGGTCGGGTAGACCTTGCCGGAGACCAGCTCGAACGGCAGCTCGTTGCCGAGGTGCAGGGCCTGGGCGGCCAGCAGATAGATGATCGTCAGCAGTAGCACGCCGGCGATCAGGAACATCCCGCCGTAGAGCAGCGTCAGCCGTATCCGGATCGTGGGGCGCAGCCAAGGGGTCCGGCGCATGCCCGGCGGGTCCCAGCCGGGCTTCGGAGGGGCCACCGGCGGTGGCGGCGGGTTCGTCGCCGCGGCCATCAGATCCGGTATCCCGAGCCGGGCACGGTGACGATCACGGCCGGCTCACCGAGCTTGCGGCGCAGCGTCATGACGGTGACCCGGACCACGTTGGTGAACGGGTCGGTGTTCTCGTCCCAGGCCTTCTCCAGCAGCTGCTCTGCCGAGACCACGGCGCCCTCGCTGCGCATCAGCACCTCCAGGACGGCGAACTCCTTGGGCGCGAGGTGGATCTCCCGGCCGTCGCGGAACACCTCGCGGCGGTTGGGGTCCAGCTTGATGCCGGCGCGCTCCAGGACCGGCGGCAGCGCCACGGTGGTACGCCGACCCAGCGCCCGCACCCGTGCGGTCAGCTCCTTGAACGCGAACGGCTTCGGCAGGTAGTCGTCGGCGCCCAGCTCCAGCCCCGCGACGCGCTCGCTGACATCGCCGGCGGCGGTGAGCATCAGCACCCGGGTGGGGATGCCCAGCTCCACGACCCGGCGGCACACGTCGTCGCCGTGGACCAGCGGCAGGTCGCGGTCGAGGACGACGACGTCGTAGTCGTTGACGGCGATACGCTCCAGGGCGGCGGAGCCGTCGTACACGACGTCGACGGCCATGGCCTCCCGGCGCAGCCCCGTGGCCACCGCATCAGCGAGCAGCTGCTCGTCCTCGACGACGAGTACACGCACGTCGCTAGTCCTTTCATCGTGACCATGCCGGCCCTGCCGGTTTCGTACGCGGGGGCGGGCCATCCTTCACTCAGCGTGCACTGCGCGTGCGTCGCGAGAGCCTCCATCCTGCCTCGAAGTCTCATAAACCGGCGGTAAGGGGGTCCTGTCCCGGATTCCTTCGGTGATTGAGGTTTCCGTCCCTCAAGGGGTGGGGAGGACGACTGCACACCCGCGATCACGCCCTGTTATGTGGCACGCCCCAGGCACCGCTCGACTCTCTGCCGCGCAGGGACCACGCACGTGATTGCCCCTCCGTCCCGGCCTCCGGGCTGGAGGACACCCTCAGGGCACACCCCCGTGCCGACGACCCGACCCAGACGAGGGGGCGCCGTTATGGACGCGTTCACCGCAGGCATTCTGCAGCGCATAGAGACCACGAAGAACGATCTCCACCGCGCTCGTGAGGCGGGCGACGACTTTCTCGCCGAGGTGGAGCTGGCCGAGTTGGAAGATCTTCGCCGGCTCGCCGCCGAGCACGGCGTCGAGGTCGGTGCCGTAACGGCCTGACCTCGGCGGACGTGCAGCGCCCCGGTGCCCTCTCGGCACCGGGGCGCTGCCGTGTTCCCGGTTCGGTGGTCGCGGCCGGCGGGCCGCCGTCGGTCAGTCGTGCCAGGCGCCGAGCTCGTCGAGCCGCCGCTGGAGCGGTTCGAAGAGGCCGGGGACGGCGGCGACGGTGAGCTCACCGTCGGCCGCAGCGCCCGGCCGGCCACCGGTGAGGGCGCCCGCCTCGCGGGCGATGAGCTCGCCGGCCGCGTAGTCCCAGGGGTTGAGCCCGCGCTCGTAGTAGCCGTCGAGCCGGCCGCAGGCCACGTCGCACAGGTCGATCGCGGCCGAGCCGCCGCGCCGGATGTCCCGCACCTCGGGCAGGAGCGCCCGCACCACCTCGGCCTGGGCGGCCCGGCGCGCGGTCAGATAGCCGAAGCCGGTGCCGATGAGGGCCTGCTCGACGGGGGGTGCGGGGCGCACCCGGGCCGGCTCCCCGTTGACGTACGCACCGGCGCCGAGGGCCGCGTGGTAGGTCTCGCCACGCATCGGGGCGGTCACCACGCCGACCAGCGTCTCTCCGTCCGCCTCGGCGGCGATGGAGACCGCCCAGGACGGCAGCCCGTAGAGGTAGTTCACGGTGCCGTCGAGCGGGTCGATGATCCAGCGCACCCCGCTGCTGCCCGGGGTGCTGGCGCCCTCCTCGCCCAGCAGCCCGTCCGCGGGACGCCGCTCGGCCAGGTAGTCGGTGATCAGCTTCTCGGCGGCCAGGTCCATCTCGGTGACCACGTCGATGGAGCTGGTCTTGGTGGCGGCGACGCCCAGGTCGGCCGGGCGGCCGTCGCGCAGCAGCTCGCCCGCCCGCCGCGCCGCGTCGAGCGCGATGTCGAGCAGCTCCACTATGAGCTCGTCGCCGGGCTGGGAGGTCAGGGGGCCGGTCATGGTGCTCCTTCGTTCGCTTTCGCGGCCGGACGACGGCGGAGCGGCTCTCCCGCCCCGCCGCGGCCCGGCCGCGCGGTCGTCGCTCCGGGTCCTTCGGCGTGGGCGCCTCAGGCGTACGGGCTGTCGGCCCCGGCGGCGGCGGGACGGGGGGTGCGGGCGGGGCAGCAGCCCACCGGGCACAGGTCGTGGCCGGGGCCGAGGGCGCCGAGGGCGCAGCGGTCCACCGGGCGGCCGCGCTCGGCGGCGGCGCGCTCCAGCACCAGCTCGGCCACGGCCGCGGAGAAGCGCGGGTCGGAGCCGACGGTGGCGGCGCGGCTGACCGGCAGGCCCAGCTCGGCGGCCTTGGCGGTGGCCTCGGTGTCGAGGTCGTACCGGACCTCCATGTGGTCCGAGACGAAGCCGATGGGGACCATCACGGCGGCCGGGACGCCGACGCCGTGCAGCTCCTCCAGGTGGTCGCAGATGTCCGGCTCCAGCCAGGGGATGTGCGGGGCTCCGCTGCGGGACTGGTAGACCAGCCGCCAGGGGTGCGCCACGCCGGTCTCCTCGCGCACGGCCTCCGCGATCAGCCGTGCCACGTCCAGGTGCTGGGCCACGTAGGCGCCGCCGGCGCCGTGGCCCTTCACCGGGCCGGAGGTGTCGGCGGCGGCGGTCGGGATGGAGTGCGTGGTGAAGGCCAGGTGGGCGCCGGCCCGCCGCTCTTCGGGCAGCTCGGCCAGCGCGGCCAGCGTGGCGTCCACCATGGGGCGCACGAAGCCGGGGTGGTTGAAGTAGTGGCGCAGCTTGTCCACGCGCGGCAGCGGCAGCCCCTCGGCCTCCAGCGCGGCCAGCGCGTCGGCCAGGTTCTCCCGGTACTGGCGGCAGCCGGAGTACGAGGCGTAGGCGCTGGTGGCCAGCACCAGGATGCGACGCCGGCCGTCGTGGACCATCTCGCGCAGCACATCGGTCAGGTACGGCGCCCAGTTGCGGTTGCCCCAGTAGACCGGCAGGTCCAGGCCGCGGTCCGCGAAGTCCTTGCGGAGCGCCTGGAGCAGCTCCCGGTTCTGCGCGTTGATCGGGGAGACGCCGCCGAACAGGAAGTAGTGCCGGCCGACCTCCTTGAGCCGCTCGCGCGGGATGCCGCGGCCGCGCGTGACGTTCTCCAGGAACGGAACGACGTCTTCCGGCCCCTCCGGGCCACCGAAGGAGAGCAGCAGCAGGGCGTCGTACGGCGTGCCGTCGACCGGGCCCTGGGCGGGGTCGGCGGGCGCCTGGCGTTGTGGCTGGGCGGACATGTTCCGATCCTGCCACCCGTCACCGACAGCCGGAAAACCGGCGGGAAATGCGGCTGCGTCGCCCCACGACGCGCCGTAAGCTGTATCGGACGCGTACATTCCTTACCGGTCCCCGAGCGGCACCGCCCCCGGACCGGCCGCCGTGCGCTGCCCACCCCTGCCCGACACCGGCCCTAGACGGCGGAGCCCCCCTCGTGCCCAGTCCCTATCGTGTGATCTTCGCCCGTCCGGGCACCAAGGCGTTCTCCGCCGCCGGCTCCCTCGGCCGGATGACGCTGTCGATGATGGGCATCGGCGTGGTCACGATGGTCTCCCAGCTGACCGGGCGCTACGGCCTTGCCGGCGCCGTCGCGGCCACCCTCGCGCTCTCCGCCGCCGTCATCGGCCCGCAGATATCCCGGCTGGTGGACCGGCACGGGCAGCGCCGGGTGCTGCGCCCGGCCACCCTCTTCTCCGCCGTCGCCGTGACCGGCCTGCTGGTCAGCGCGCACGAGCGGTGGCCGGACTGGACGCTCTTCGTCTTCGCGGCGGCGGTGGGCTGTGTGCCGAGCATCGGCTCGATGGTCCGGGCCCGCTGGGCGGAGATCCTCAAGGACGCGCCCCGCGAGCTGCACACCGCCTACGCCTTCGAGTCGGTCGTCGACGAGGCCTGCTTCATCGTCGGCCCGATCCTCTCCATCGGCCTGTGCACCGCCTGGTTCCCCGAGGCGGGCCCGCTGGTGGCCGCCCTGTGCCTGGTGGTCAGCGTGCTGTGGCTCACCGCCCAGCGCGCCACCGAGCCCGAGCCGCACCCGCGCGACAAGCAGACCGGGGGTTCGGTGCTGCGCTCGCCGGGGCTGCGGGTGCTGGTGGCGGCCTTCGTCGCGACCGGCGCGATCTTCGGCGTGGTGGACGTGGTGACCGTGGCCTTCGCCGAGGAGGAGGGCCACAAGGCCGCCGCGAGCCTGGTGCTCGCGGTCTACGCGACCGGCTCCTGCCTGGCCGGCGTGGTCTTCGGGCTGCTGCACCTGAAGGGCTCGGCCTCGCGCCGCTGGCTGCTGGGCATGTGCGCCATGGCCGTGAGTATGATCCCCCTCCAACTGGTCGGGAGCCTGCCGCTCCTGGCCGTGGCGCTCTTCGTCGCGGGCCTGGCCATCGCGCCGACGATGGTCACCACCATGGCCCTGATCGGGCAGCACGTACCGCGCGCCAACCTGACCGAGGGCATGACCTGGGTGAGCACCGGGCTCGCGGTCGGGATCGCGATCGGCTCCTCGGCCGCCGGGGTGGTGGTCGACGAGGCCGGCGCCCGGGCGGGGTACCTGGTGGCGGCGGCGGCCGGGGCGCTCGCGGCGGCGGTGGCGTTCCTCGGGTACCGCTGGCTGCGGCCGGCGCCACAGCGGGAGGGATCTGACGGGCATGAGCGCGACGGGGACCACGGGCAGGACCGGGAAGACCGCGCGGAGCGGCGCGAGGACCGCGCGGAACAGCGACACATGGCGTAACTGGGCGGGGAACGTCACCGCGAGCCCGTCCGGGGTCGCGACACCCGCCTCCACCGAGGAGCTGGCGGCCGTCGTCCGCGCGGCCGCGCGGGAGGGCGTTCCGGTGAAGGCCGTGGGCACCGGCCACTCCTTCACCGCCGTGGCCGCCACCGACGGCCTGCTGGTCCGCCCCGACCGGCTGGTCGGCTTACGGGCCCTGGACCGGGCGGCCGGAACGGTGACCGTCGCCGCCGGCACCCCGCTGTGGCAGCTGAACGAGACCCTGTCCGTACACGGTCTGTCGCTGACCAACATGGGCGACATCATGGCCCAGACGGTGGCCGGCGCGGTGAGCACCGGAACGCACGGCACCGGCCGGGAGAGCGCCTCGCTCGCCGCCCAGATCGCCGCCCTGGAGCTGGTGACGGCCGACGGCTCGGTGGTGCGGTGCGCGCCGGGCGGCCCGCCCGAGGAGGAGGCGCTCTTCACGGCGGCGCGGTTGGGTCTGGGCGCGCTGGGCGTCATCAGCGCGGTCACCTTCCGGGTGGAGCCCGAATTCCTGCTGACCGCGCGGGAGGAGCCGATGACGCTCGACCGGGTGCTCGGCGACTTCGAGCAACTCGTCTTGGAGAACGAGCACTTCGAGTTCTACTGGTTCCCTCACACCCGCCACTGCAACACCAAGCGCAACAACCGCAGCCAAGGCCCCGCCGCCCCCCTCGGTCGGTTCGGCGGCTGGGTCGAGGACGAGCTGCTCTCCAACGGGGCGTTCCAGGCACTGTGTTCGATGGGTCGCGCCGTCCCCACCGCCGTCCCCGGCCTCGCCCGGATCGCCGGCGGCGCGCTGTCGGCCCGTACGTACACCGACATCCCGTACAAGGTCTTCACCAGCCCGCGCCGGGTGCGCTTCCTGGAGATGGAGTACGCGGTGGAGCGGGCGGCCGCGCCGGAGGTGCTGCGCGAGTTGGAGGCGGTCGTCGAGCGCTCGGGGTTCGCGGTCAGCTTCCCGGTGGAGGTGCGGACCGCGCCGGCCGACGACATCCCGCTGTCCACCGCCTCCGGTCGGGACACCGCGTACATCGCCGTGCACATGTACCGCGGCACCCCGCACCGGGAGTACTTCGCCGCCGTCGAGCGGATCATGGTCGCGTACGGCGGACGGCCGCACTGGGGCAAGCTGCACGGCCGTGACGCCGGATACCTGACCGACGCCTATCCGCGGTTCGGCGAGTTCACCGCCGTCCGCGACCGTTGGGACCCGGACCGCGTCTTCGGCAACGACTACCTGCGGCGGGTGTTGGGGGACTGACCACCCGGAACCGGACGGCCGCCATCGCCCCGGTCGACGCCTGCACCGGAAAGGGTAGTTCCGCTTCTGAAGATTACGTGAAACTTGCCACCCCCGCCGCGACCCGGGGCGCCACCCCTGGGAGTCAACTCACCGACCTCCGGGCAACTTGGCTGGCGCGCCGGGTCCACCCAGGTGGCCCGAATGGAGTACTGTGGCGAGCCCTGGCCCCGCTTTCCCGTCCGGCCGCCCGGACCCAGCGGGAGGGGCCAAAAGCGGCAACTCAACCGGCGGCGCCGCGACATGGAACGGAGACCGCTGCACAACGTGACATGCGTCACTTTGCGCTGCAAACAGGTAACCGTGCCATAACGGCGGATCGCGGCCCAGGCCCGACACGCCGGGCAACTCGGCAATGTTGTGGCAGGCTGCACCCGGGCAGGCCACACTCGTCTAGCGGGAGAACGGCAGCGACGCACGTGACGTCGGCAGGCACCACCCGGGAGGTCCCCATGCCCGAACTGCGTGTCGTGGCCGTCAGCAACGACGGCACACGGCTGGTGCTCAAGGCTGCGGACAGCACGGAATACACGCTCCCCATCGACGAGCGGCTGCGCGCCGCCATTCGCAACGACCGCGCACGGCTCGGCCAGATCGAGATCGAGGTCGAGAGCCATCTGCGGCCGCGCGACATCCAGGCCCGTATACGCGCCGGCGCCTCCGCCGAAGAGGTCGCGCAGATGGCGGGCATCTCCGTCGACCGCGTACGCCGCTTCGAGGGGCCGGTGTTGGCGGAGCGCGCGTTCATGGCCGAGCGCGCCCGTAAGACCCCCGTACGTCGCCCCGGCGAGAACGCCGGGCCGCAGCTCGGCGAGGCCGTCGCGGAGCGGCTGCTGCTGCGCGGCGCGGAGAAGGACACCGCCCAGTGGGACTCCTGGCGGCGCGACGACGGCACCTGGGAGGTGCTGCTCGTCTACCGCGTCATGGGCGCGCCGCGCTCGGCGACCTGGACCTACGACCCGCCCCGGCGGCTGGTCCAGGCCGTGGACGACGAGGCGCGCGCGCTCATCGGCGAGTCCGACGACACGCCCGAGCCGAGCTTCCCCTTCGTACCGAGGATCGCGCGGCTGCCGCGCGAGCGGGACCGCGATCGGGACCGGGACCGACTGCTGGACCGGTCGGGGCTCTCCCCGACCGAATCCGGCGATGCCGACTCCCCCGCGTCCGACGAGGACGCCGGTGGCGGCGTTCGCGAGCGCGATTCGCTGACCAGTCTGCTGGAGGCGGTGCCCAACTTCCGCGGCGACATGGTCGTCCCCGAGGCGGTGCCCCAGCCGGCGACCCCGCCGGACCCGCCCGAGGAGGAGCCGGAGGCCGCCGAGCCCCCCGCTCCCGCCGCGAGCGCCGGCTCCGCCTACGCCGACGTCCTCATGCCCCGCTCCGTCACCGGTCACCGCGACCGTCTCACCGGCACCACCGACCGCCAGGCCGAGGCCGACGGGGTGCGACCGGGACGTCGGGCCGCGGTGCCGAGCTGGGACGAGATCGTGTTCGGGACGCGGCGCAAGAAACCGGACTAGGCAGGCTGCTGCCCCTACCCGGGTTCTGGTTCGTTGCCACCCGAGCCCCGAGGCCCTGGGCCCTGGGCCCTGGGCCCTGGGCCTTGCTGGTCGCGGGGCGGCTGGGCCGGGTGTGGTGGTCTGCCGGTGACGGGTTGGCGACGCCTCGTCGCGGCTGCGGCGGGGCGTCCGTGCCGGGTGCGGTGGTCTACCGGGTGCCGCGCCGTTGCGCCTGCGGCGGGGCGTCCGCGCTGGGTGCGGTGGTCCGCCGGGTGCCGCGCCGTTGCGCCTGCGGCGGGCTGCTCCCACCCACCCGCCCGATCACCCCGCGTACGCGAAGTGAGCCCCGATCGGGTGCCGTGCTCCGTCAGGTGACGCCGCGTGCGCCCGCGGCGGGGCGTCCGTGCCGGGTGCGGTGGTCTACCGGGTGCCGCGCCGTTGCGCCTGCGGCGGGCTGCTCCCACCCACCCGCCCGATCACCCTGCGTACGCGGAGTGAGCCCTGATCGGGCACCTACCCGATCACCCTGCGTGCGGCTGTGACCGGCACGCAGGGTGGGTCCGGGGAGGGTCAGCCGGGGTGGGGGCCCGTGGCGACCGGGCGGGTGGGGTCGGCGGACCAGGCGCTCCAGGAGCCGACGTAGAGGGCGGCCGGGATGCCGGCCACGGCCAGGGCGAGCACCTGGTGGGCGCCGGAGACACCGCTGCCGCAGTAGACGCCGACGGGGGCGTCCCCGGTGGCGCCCAGGGCGCCGAAGCGCTCGGTGAGCGCGGCGGGCGGGAGCAGCCGGCCGTTCGGTGCGACGTTCTCCGTGGTGGGGGCGGAGAGCGCCCCGGGGATATGGCCGCCGACGCGGTCGATCGGCTCGACCTCGCCCCGGTACCGCTCCGCGGCCCGCGCGTCGAGCAGCACGCCGTCGCGGGCCAGCGCGGCCGCGGCGTCGGCGTCCAGGACGGGGAGCGCGCCCGGCGCGGGGACGAAGTCGCCCTCCGTCACCTCGGGGATGACCTCGCTCAGCGGACCGCCGTTCGCCGTCCAGGCCGCCAGGCCGCCGTCGAGGACGCGTACGGACGGATGTCCGGACCACCGCAGCAGCCACCAGGCGCGGGCCGCGGCCCACCCCTGACCGCCGTCGTAGACCACGACGTCGCGATCGGCCGAGACCCCCGCCCGGCGCATGGCGGCGCCGAAGACCGAGGGGTCGGGCAGCGGGTGGCGGCCGGCGGTGCCGCCGGCCGGGCCGGCGAGCTCGGTGTCCAGGTCGACGTAGACCGCGCCGGGGATGTGCCCGGCCTGGTACGCGGGGTGACCGGGCGGGCCACCGAGCTGCCAGCGGACGTCCAAAAGGGCTGGTGGTCGCGGACCGGCCGCCTCGCCCGCGAGTTCTGATGCGGCAATGATGGCACTCATAGGACCAATCCTTGCGTAGAAGCGTCTGCGTCGAATGCTGTTCCCGGTCACCCGGCGTGCAGCCGATTGCCCTCGGAGGTGAATGGCGCCGAAACGGAAGGGCCATGCAAATTCGGGCATTCTCCCGCGGGAACCGATGAATTCCGGCGCGGCCGGGGCGCGCCGGACGGCCGGTGGTGCAAGCATCTGGAGGGGCCCCGTCCCGTACCACCCCAACCGCCCCGAGGAGCCGATCGGCCAGTGACCGCACGGCTACCACGATGGTCCGAGGAGAGAGAGTGAGATGACCGAGGCACCGGCTCGGTGCGCACCGGGCACCCCCTGTTGGACAAGTCTGATGGTGCACAGCCTGAACGCGACGCAGGACTTCTACCATTCCCTGTTCGGCTGGGAGTTCCGTCCCGGACCGCAGCAGCTCGGCGCGTACGTCCGAGCGACTCTCGACGGGCAGAGCGTGGCCGGTATCGGTGAACTGCCGCCCGAGCGCCACCTCCCGATCGCCTGGACCACCTATCTGGCCTCCGACGACGCCGACGACACCGCGGAGCAGATCCGCAGCTGCGGCGGCACCGTGGCGGTGGGCCCGCTGGACGCGGAGGAGGCCGGCCGGATGGTGATCGCCTCCGATCCCTCGGGGGCGGTGTTCGGGGTGTGGCAGGCCAGGGCGCACCTGGGGGCGGAGCGCGAGGGCGTGCCCGGCACCCCGGTCTGGCGCGAACTGGTCACCTACGAGACCACGACCGCCGGCAAGTTCTACCAGGCGGTCTTCGGCTATGAGGCGGAGGCGCTCGTCTCGGCCGACTTCGACTACGTCACCCTGCACCTGGCGGGCCGGCCGGTGGCGGCCGTGCACGGGGTCGGGCACGGCCTGCCGCGCGACCGCGGGCCGCACTGGATGACCTACTTCGAGGTCGAGGACGCCGACGCGGCGACGCGCCGGGTCACCGAGCTGGGCGGCCAGGTGCTCCAGCCGCCGCGGGACGGCGCCACCGGGCGGCTGGCGACGGTCGCCGACCCGGAGGGCGCGGTGTTCACGGTCGTGCGGACGGCTCGCTGACGGAGGCGGCGGCAGCGGGGGTGGCGGTGCGTATGGTCCGGACGACGTCCGCCGGCCCCGCGTCCACCGGCAGGACGTCCGGGGAGAGTGCCGCGGCGCCCGCCGCGGCGGCGGTCATCCGGCGCCGGTGGTGGCGCCGGCACAGCACCTCGTAACCCACCTCGTTGCCGGGCTGGTTGACGTCGCCGACGACCACCTGAGCGCCCTCGACGACCATCTGGCCACCGACGGTGCGCGCGTTGTGCGTCGCCCGCGCCCCGCACCAGCAGAGCGCCTCGACCTGGAGCACCTCGACGCGGTCGGCCAGCTCCACCAGGCGCTGCGAGCCGGGGAAGAGCTTGGTGCGGAAGTCCGTGGTGATGCCGAAGGCGAAGACGTCGAGCCCGAGGTCGTCGACGATCCGGGCGAGCTGGTCGATCTGGAGCGGGGCCAGGAACTGCGCCTCGTCCGCGATCACGTAGTCGACCTTGCCGCCGGCCGACAGATGGGCCACGAGATAGGCGTAGAGGTCGAGGCCCTCGCCCGCCTCGACCGCCTCGGTGACCAGGCCAAGACGCGAGGAGAGCTTCCCGGTGCCCGCCCGGTCGTCCCGAGTGAAGATCATCCCTTGCAGGCCGCGCGCCGAGCGGTTGTGCTCGATCTGCAGAGCGAGGGTGCTCTTTCCGCAGTCCATCGTTCCGGAGAAGAACACCAGCTCGGGCATGAGGGGGGAGGGCCTTTCATGGGGATCGCGGGGCGGCGCGGGCGTACGGGGGTGGTGCGGGTCTGCGGCGGACCGCACGTTACCGCGCGGTAGACGGTCAGGAACGTACTTCGAGGAGGGGGACCAGTTGCTCGGTCGGGGTCATCGAACCGTGCAGGCCCACCATCGCGGACTCCTTGGGCTCGGTCACGGAGGCGACGACGGCGACGTCCGCGCTGGCCGCCGCGATCACGTCACCGATCCGGCGGTAGACGCGCTCGTCGACGCCGTCGTCCGGCCGTCCGAACCAGCCGGCCGCGATGGCCTCGTCCCGGCTGGCCACCCACATCCGATCGCCGAGCACCTCGCGCCAGACCGCCAGCACGTCGCCGGCGGCGCCGGGGACCGCGTACAGGTGGCGGGCGCGTCCCTCCCCGCCGAGCAGGGCCACGCCGGCGCGCAGCTCCCAGTCCTCGTCGAAGTCGATCCGGGACTCCGGATCGAAGGGGATGTCGATCATGCCGTGGTCCGCGGTGACGTAGAGCGCCGAGCGCGGCGGGAGCTGCTCGGCCAGGCGCTGGGCGAGCCCGTCGACGTAGCGCAACTGGCTGCGCCACTCCGCGGAGTCGAGGCCGAAGCGGTGGCCCTTGCCGTCCACCTCGCTGTAGTACGTGTAGACCAGCGCGCGGTCCGCGGCGCCGAGTTGCTCGGCCGCCAGGTCCATCCGCTCCTCGCCGCTGAGCCGGCCGTGGAAGGTGCCGCCGCTGAGCGCGATCTTCGTCAGCGGGGTCTCCGCGAAGGTCGGGGCGGAGACCTGGCAGGTGTGCACGCCGGCGGCGTCGGCGAGCTCAAAGACGGTGGGGTGCGGCTGCCACACGTACGGATCGGTCCACGGCTGCCAGCGCAGCTGGTTCATCAGCGCGCCGGTCGCCGGGTCGCGCACGGTGTAGCCGGGCAGGCCGTGCGCGCCGGGCGGCAGGCCGGTGCCGACCGAGGCCAGCGAGGTGGCGGTGGTGGACGGGAAGCCCGCGGTGAGCGGGGTGCCGGTGCCGTTCATGGAGGTCGGCAGCAGCGAGGTGAGGAACGGGGCCTCGGCCGGGTGCGCCTTGAGCGCCTCCCAGCCGAGCCCGTCGATCAGGAAGACGCAGACCCGGTCGGCGGGGGCCAGATCGAGTCCGGAGCCGAGCTGGGGGACGCCCAGGCCCGCGGCGACGGCGGGCAGCAGATCGGCGAGCGATCCGGTGCCGTAGCGGGGGGCGGGCGCGGTGCGCGGGTCCAGCGGGGCGGGCTCGTGCCAGGCGGCGCCGGCGGGGGCGGGGTGCGTCATCAGCGGCCGGAGTCCGCGATGGTGGCCTCGGAGAGCGCCTGCGCGAAGGCGAGGGTCTGCCGGACGCTGTCGGGGCCGTCGCCGGCCTCGCTGACCCGCAGGCTCAGGTCGTCGGCGGTGGAGGAGCCGGTGTAGCCGTGGTCGGCCTCGCAGTTGGGGTCGCCGCAGGCGGCGGGCTCCAGGTCCAGGCGGTTGACGGCGCCCCAGCCGATGGTGAGCACGACCTCGCGCGGCAGCGTGCCGGGCGTGTACGACTCGGGGTTGGCGACCACGCGGCTGACCACGACCGAGGAGATCCGGTCCAGCTTCACGGACTCGGTGGAGGTGGTGGCGTACGGCGACGGGGAGGTGCCGTCGGCGGCCTGCTCGTCGGTGTGGCTGACGATGAACCGCGTGCCGGTCAGGACGAGGACCGTGACATGGCGGCGGACCTCGTTGGCGTCGAAGGTGGTCTCCTGGTGGACCAGGTACGACACGACCCGCTCGCCGCCCACCGCGGCCTCCACCGCTTCGGCAACGAGTGCCGGGTAGTAGCCGCTGCGCTCGATCGCCGCGCGCAGCCCCTGGGTCGTCGTACCGGTCTTCGCCATGTGCTCCATCCTACGGGGCCGGACCGGTCCCGGGCCCCAGACCCGTTCCTGCCGGTCCGGTCAGTAGTTCGGCAGGTGGCGCGGGCCGAGATCGGTCCGCGGCGCCGGCGGGGCGAGCCGGACGGACGCACCGAGCACCGACAGGCCGCGCTGGGCCACCACGACGGGCTCCAGGTCGACGGCGACCACCTCCGGATGATCGTCCACCATGCGGGACACCCGCAGCAGCAGCTCCTCCAGCGCCGCGGTGTCCACCGGCTGCGAGCCGCGCCAGCCGAAGAGCAGCGGCGCCGTCCGGATCGACCGGATCAGTTCGGCGGCGTCCCGGTCGGTCGCCGGCACCAGCCGGTGGGCGGTGTCCCCGAGCAGCTCCGAGGGGGCGCCGGCGAGCCCGAAGGAGAGCACCGCGCCGGCCGCCGGGTCGATCACCGCCCGGACGACCGTGTCCACACCGCGCGGGGCCATCCGCTGCACCACCGGCCGGAGCTCCTCGGGCGCGCCCAGCTGCCGGGTCAACTCCGCGTACGCCCGGCGCAGTTCCGCCTCACCGCCCAGGTCCAGCCGGACCCCGCCCAGATCGGTACGGTGCCGCAGGTGCGGGGCGGTGGGCTTGAGCGCCACCGGGTAGCCGAGCCGCTCGGCGGCGCGGACGGCCGCGTCGGCGTCGGGCGCGGGGAACGCGGGCAGCACGGAGATGCCGTACCGGGCGAGCAGGCGCTGCGCGTCCGGCGCGGAGACCGGCACGCCCTCCCCCACGGCCTCCGGGCCGGCGGGGTCGGCCTGGGGGTCGACGGCGGAACCGACCGTGGCGTCCGCGGCGGCGGGCCCGGCCCCGGGCGCCAGCAGCACCTCGATGTCGGCGGCGGCGCCGGCCTCGTCGATGTCCTCGTACTCCGGGACGCGCCCCGGCTCGGCGGCCTCGCGGCGCCACCGCGCGTACCGCACGGCCTCCGCCAGGGCGCGCACCGCGCGCTCGGCGGCGGGGTAGGCGGGGACGCCCGGGGTGGGGTAGGCGGGGCCGGCGCCGGCCGGGTGCCCGTCCGCTTCGGTGGCGTTGGTGGGGGCCGCCGTCGGGGCCTCCGCCGCGGCCGCTGTGGGAGCCTGCGCCGGGGCCTCTGCCGGGGCCCCTGTGGGCGCTTCCGCCGGGGCCGCCGTGGTCACCTCTGTCGGACCCGCTGTGGGCGCCTGTGCCGCGGACGCTGTGGGGGCCTGCGCCGCGGACGCTGTGGGGGCCTGCGCCGGGGCCGCTGTGGGCGTCTCCGCCGGGGCCGCCAGGGCTTCGGCGAGCCCGGGGATCTCCAGGTGGACCACCGCGACCGGCTTGGCGGCCCCGCCGGCCGCGCACGCCTCCCGCACCGCGGCTGCCAGCTCCGTCGCCGAGGCGCGGCCCACCCAGGGGATCGCGTTCACGACGACCGCGTCGCAGTCGGGGTCGGCGAGCGCGGCCGAGAGGGCGGCGCGGTAGTCCGCGGGCTCGGCGCCGGTGGTGAGGTCGCGCGGGTGCAGCGGGCTCAGGCCCTCGGTGCGGCAGGCGTCGTAGGTGAGCAGGCCGAGGGACTCGGAGTTGCCGAGGATGGCGATGCGGGGGCCCGCGGGAAGGGGCTGGGAGGCGAGCAGCAGTCCGGTGTCGGCGAGCTCGGTGATGGTGTCGACGCGGATGACGCCCGCCTGGCGCAGCAGGTCGGTGACGGTGGCGTCGGGGACGGCGGTGGTGGGCACGGCGTGGCCGAGCGGGGCGCTGCCGGTGTGCCGGGAGCCCTTGACCACCACGACCGGCTTGGCCGCCGCGGTGCGCCGGGCGAGCCGGGTGAACTTGCGCGGGTTGCCGATCGACTCCAGGTACATCAGGGCGATGTCGGTGTGCGGATCGTCGTGCCAGTACTGGAGCAGGTCGTTGCCGGAGACGTCGGCCCGGTTGCCGGCGGAGACGAACGTCGAGATGCCGACGAGGCCGGCGCCGCGCCGGTGCAGCCCGGAGAGCAGGGCGATGCCGATGGCCCCGGACTGGGTGAACAGCCCGAGCCGCCCGGCGTGCGGCACCTCCGGGGAGAGGGAGGCGTTGAGCCGCACCTCGTCGGCGGTGTTGATCACGCCGAAGGCGCCGGGGCCGAGGACCCGCATCCCGTGGGCGCGCGCCTGGCGGACCAGCTCACGCTGGCGGGCCCGCCCCTCGATGCCGCTCTCGGCATAGCCGGCGGAGACCACGATCAGCCCCTGGACGCCGTGCTCCCCGCAGTCGGCGACGACGGACGGGACCTGCTCGGCGGGCACGGCGACGACGGCCAGGTCGACAGGGCCGTCGATCTCGCCGATCGCGCGGTGTGCCGGCACGCCCTCGGGCTCCAGCCGGGTCTGCTCGGGCGGGAAGGCGTGGTTGACGGCGTAGGTCGCGCCGGTGAATCCGGCGTCCAGGAGGTTGCGCAGCACCCTGCGACCGACGCCGCCGGGGCGCCGGCCGACGCCGATGACGGCGACGGAGCCGGGGGCCAGCAGCCGCTGCGCGGAGCGGGCCTCGGCGCGCTGCTCGCGGGCGCGCATCACGGCCACGGACCGGTCGGTGGGTTCGAGGTCGAACTCCAGCCGCACGACGCCGTCCTCGAAGCTGCGCTGCTGGGTGTAGCCGGCGTCCGTGAACACCTTGATCATCTTGGTGTTGGCCGGCAGCACCTCGGCCACGAAGCGGCGGATGCCGCGCTCGCGCGCCACGGCGGCGATGTGTTCGAGGAGGGCGGAGGCCACGCCCCGGCCCTGGTGGGCGTCCTGGACCAGGAAGGCCACCTCGGCCTGGTCGGGGACCGGATCGGCAGGGGGCGCGGAGCGTCCATCGAGGGTGGCGGCGGGAGACGGGCGGGCTGAGGAGCTGGCGGACATGCCGCGCTCGTCGATGCGGTCGTAGCGGACGGTGGCGATGAACTCGTCGCCGACGGTGGCCGCGAGGCCGACCCGGTCCACGTAGTCGTGGTGGGTGAAGCGGCGGACGTCGCGGTCGGAGAGCCGGGGGTAGGGCGCGAAGAAGCGGTAGTACTTCGACTCGTCCGAGACGTGCTCGTAGAAGCTGACCAGCCGCTGCGCGTCGTCGGGGGTGATGGGACGGATCTGGGCGGTGCCGCCGTCGCGGAGCACCACATCGGCCTCCCAGTGGGCCGGGTAGCGATGGCGGTCCGGTGCTGACGGCGTCTCCATGGGCACAGCGTACGGGCAGCTCAGGCCCGGGACATCGGCCGTTCGGCCCCGGGTCCCGGCCGGACGGCCGATGTCGCCCGGCCCCCGACTCAGGGCGTCGGGGCGGCGGGCGTTGGGCGTTTGGGCGCCGGGCGTTGGGCGGCGGGCGGGGGGGCGTTGGGCGGGGGGCGTTTGGGCGCTGGCCCCGGAAGCCGGGCGGCGGGCGGCGGGCCCCTGGGCGTTAGGCGGCGGGCCCGGAAGCGGGGCGGCGGGCGGCAAGCCCCGGGTGCCGAGCCCGAAAGCCGGGCGTCAGGCGTCGCAACGCGGGCGTCAGACGTCAGGCGTCGAGCCCCGGGTGCCGAGCCCGAAAGCCGGGCGTCACGTCGCGCGCGTCAGGCGGCGGCGTCGGGCATCGCGTCGCGGGCGTCGGGCGTCGGGCGCGCCGGGCGTCGACCGGGGCGGACCACCCCCGACCCCGTGAGACACTGGTCTAGACAACCTCAGTGACTGGAAACGACTCGAAGGGTTTCACCATGGCTGAGCGCCGCGTCAACGTCGGCTGGGCCGAGGGCCTGCACGCCCGCCCCGCGTCCATCTTCGTCCGTGCGGCGACCGCCGCCGGGGTCCCCGTGACCATCGCCAAGGGCGACGGTCAGCCGGTCAACGCCGCTTCGATGCTCGCCGTGCTCGGCCTGGGCGCCCAGGGCGGCGAGGAGATCGTGCTCGCCTCCGAGGCCGCCGACGCGGACGCCGCGCTGGACCGCCTGGCCAAGCTGGTCGCCGAGGGCCTGGAGGAGCTCCCGGAGACGGTCTGAGCCACCGGCACGGTGGTGGTGCGGAACGATCGGGGGCGGCTTTACGGAGCACGCCCCCCATTCGTCTCCGAAACCCCTCCGGTCAATCCACTCCGCACGACGACAAGGCCGCGCGCCCGGCTAATCCGGGCACGCGGCCTTGTTTTCACTCGAAGGCGATCGCGCCGCGAAGCCACGGATTCCCCGCGACGGAAATCGCCATTCTTCATATGCCATGTGTATACGGCCCACGTGTTAATTCCGAGCGCTCGCCGTGTTGTGGGATTGTTTCGAATCCCTCACGGCGGCGGCCGGTGCCACGGCCGTGAACGGGCGGCGGAGCCGGTACTCGGCGAGCGAGCGCTCCGCGTGCAGCGCGGCCAGCGAGCGGGCCCGCTCGGCGTCGCCTCGGGCCACGGCGTCCACCAGCGCGCCATACCCCTCCCACGACTCCACGGCCCGCACCACCGCGGGTTCCGCACGCGGCGGGCCGGGGCGTGAGGCCGGGGCGGCGGGCGACGCGGGGCCGGCCGGCTCCAGCGCGTACATCCAATCGATCTTCCGCCGCAGCTGCACCAGCAGCCCGGCCAGGCTCGGGCTTCCGGAGGCCTGCGCCAGCGTCTCGTGGAACCAGTCGCAGAGCGGGCGCAGCTCGGCGAGCTGACCGCGACGCGCCCGTTCCTGGCCGAGCCGCACCAGCCCGCGCAACACCTTCAGATGCGCCTCGGTGCGCCGCTGGGCGGCGCGCGCGGCGCCCAGCGGCTCCATCAGGGCGCGGATGTCGAGCAGGTCGGCGACCTCTTCCGGCGAGGGCTGCGCGACGCACGCCCCGGCGTGCCGGCGGCTGGTCACGAAGCCCTCGGACTCCAGGGTGCGCAGGGCCTCCCGCACCGGCACCCGCGAGACGCCGTAGCGACGGGCGAGCAGTTCCTCGGTCAGCCGCGCGCCGGGCGCGAAGGCGCCGGAGACGATGTCGTCGCGGATCGCCGTACACACCGCATGGGCCGAAATCCGACGGCCGCCCTGGAACACAGTCGAATCGCCGTTCACTTCCGGTCCCGCATGGTCGAACCTCCGCCGTAATCCCCGCTAAACGCAGCTGATTGACGTGTGATCCACAAACTCTATTCCACGTGGCCGGAATTTCCGACGGCCCGAGTGATTTCATGGCTATTTTTTGGCCATGCCCCGGAGGGCACACGCGTAAGGCCCCGGCCGGGGGCCGGGGCCTTGCGGGGGAAGTCCGCCGTGCGGCGGCGGGTCAGATGTTGACGCCGTGGTGGCGGAGGTAGCTCACCGGGTCGATGTCCGAGCCGTACTCCGCGGTGGTGCGCGCCTCGAAGTGCAGGTGCGGACCGCTGGAGTTGCCGGTGCTGCCGGAGAGGCCGATCTGCTGGCCCGGGGTGACCGTCTGGCCGACGGAGACGCTGAGCGAGGACAGGTGGCCGTACTGGGTGTAGGTGCCGTCGTTCATCTTGATGACGACGTTGTTGCCGTACGCGCCGCCCCAACCGGCCTCGACGACGGTGCCGGAGCCGACCGCGCGCACCGAGGTGCCGGACGCCGCGTGGAAGTCCACACCGGTGTGGCTGCCGGAGGACCACATGCCGCCGCCTGCTTGGTAGGAGGTGGAGACGTAGGAGCCCTCGATCGGCGACACGAAGGTGTTCAGCCGCTTGCGCTCGGCCTCGCGGGCGGCGCGCTCCTTGGCCTCGCGCTCGGCCTTCGCCCTCGCCTTGGCCTTCTTGGCCGCGGCCTCGGCCGTGCGCTTCGCCTCGGCGGCCTCGCGGACGGCCTGCTTGCGGGCGGCCTCCTCGGCCTGCGCCTTGGCGGCGGCCTCCTGGGCCACGTTCTCCTGGGTCTGCGCCTGGGCGTCGATCTGGTCGGCCATGTGCTCACCGACGACGATCGCCTGGTTGAGGCCGGTGTCCTCCAGGCGGTCCGGCTCGCCGGAGGGCGAGGCGGCGAACGCGGGGGAGGCGACGGAGGCGACGACGCCACCGATCGTGGCTATCCCGGCGATGTTCGCGCCCGTACGGGCGGCGGAGCGGGGACGACGGTGCTTCCCGGTGGCACGGGTGAACGCCATGGGGTGGCGTACTCCTTTCCTTCCTTCGCCTACCGGGTTAGCTGACGGGTTCGGAGCAGGAAGGTCTCCTACGAGCACCTCCGGAAAGGCGCCCGATTCACCCCAGGGGGATATGGGTCCCCGGCTCCCCTGGCTCGTGCCACGGGACTCGGCGATGGTCGCTCGCTGCCGCGGGTGCGGCTCACGCATGACGAGCAACCGCACCGACGCTAGAGGCGAGTTCTTTCGTTCACCAAACAGATCAGCGTTTTTGTTGCGCTCGCCACACACACAGACAGGCAATCTCTCCAATAAAACGGACATTTGACGGATGCCAAGCCGTGATCTGGGACCCAGGTCGGCGCGGGCGGGCGCGGGCAGCGAAAGAGGGGCCCTGACGTCCCGTCGGACGTCGGGGCCCCTCACCGGACCTCACATCGCGTCAGCCGATCGCGTGCGCGCATCGCGCCAGCCACATCACGTCAGCCACATCGCGTCAGCGCGTCGCACCGGCCGATCGCGTCAGCGCGTCGCGTCAACCGGACACGACGCGCACCTCGCCGATGCCGAGGGCCCGCACCGGCTCCTCGATGGCCGAGGCGTCACCGACGAGCACCGTGACGAGCCGGTCCCCCGGGAATGCGCTCACCACGGCCGCGGTCGCCTCCACCGTGCCGGTCTCCGCCAGCCGGGCGTAGAGCTTCCCCTGGAAGTCGTCGGGGAGCTGCTGCTCCACCTGGTCGGCCAGGGTGTTGGCGACGGCCGCCGCCGTCTCGAAGCGCAGCGGCGCCACGCCCACGAGGTTCTGCACGGCCGCCTCGCGCTCGTCGTCCGTCAACCCCTCCTCGGCCAGCGTCCGCAGCACCTTCCAGGCGTCCTCCAGCGCGGGCCCGGTCACCTCGGTGGCCACCGAGCCGCTGATGGCGAGCATCGCGATGCCGGAGACGCCCGCGGTGGCGGGGTCGACCGAGCGCAGCACCTGGCCGAAGGCGCGCACGCCGTAGGTGTAGCCCTTCTCCTCGCGCAGCACCCGGTCGAGGCGCGAGGTGAGGGTGCCGCCCAGGCAGTAGGTGCCGAGCACCTGAGCGGGCCACACGCGGTCGTGCCGGTCGGCGCCGACCCGCCCGATGAGCAGCTGGGTCTGCACCGCGCCGGGCCGGTCGACGATCACCACACGGCCGGTGTCGTCGGCCGTGATCGCCGGGTAGGAGCGCTTCCGAGCCGGCCCGCCGGTCCAGGAGCCGAGGGTGTCGGCGAGCGCCTGGTCGAGGTCGAGGTCGGTGAAGTCGCCGACGACCACGGCGGTGGCGCTGGCCGGCCGCACGTGCGCCTCGTAGAAGGCGCGCACGGAGGCGGCGTCGATGCGCGCGACGGTCTCCTCGGTGCCCTGGCGGGGCCGGGACATCCGGACGTCGGCCGGGAACAGCTCCTTGGACAGCGCCATCGAGGCGCGCCGAGCCGGGTTGGCCAGCTCGTGCGGGATCTCGTCCAGTCGGTTCTGGACCAGCCGCTCCACCTCGCCGTCGGGGAAGGCGGGGGCGCGCAGCGCGTCGGCCAGCAGGCTCAGCGCCTTGTGCAGCCGGGAGGCCGGGACCTCCAGCGACACCCGGACGCCGGGGTGGTCGGCGTGCGCGTCCAGGGTGGCGCCGCAGCGCTCCAGCTCGGCCGCGAACTCCTCCGCGTCGTGCTTGTCGGTGCCCTCGGACAGGGCGCGCGCCATGATGGTGGCGACGCCGTCCAGGCCGGCCGGCTCGGCGTCCAGCGGCGCGTCGAGGCTGATCTCCACCGCGACGACCTGCTGGCCGGGGCGGTGGCAGCGCAGCACGGTCAGGCCATTGGGCAGCGTGGCGCGCTCGGGCGCGGGGAACGCCCACGGCTTGGCCAGACCCGGCTTGGGCTGCGGGTGGAACGTCATGGTGGCGGCGGTGTCGCTCACTGCGCCGACTCCCCTTCTTCCGTGGTGCCGGCTTGCTTGCCGGCGGCGTTCTCGGCGGCGTCCGCGGCGTCGGCCGCGTTCTCCTCGGTGTCGGCCCCGTCGGCGGCCGCGGCCTGCTCGGCCGGCTGGACGGGCTCGTAGACGAGGACCGCGCGGTTGTCGGGGCGCAGTCGCGCGGCGGCCACCGCGCGCACCTCCTCGGCGGTGACGTCCAGGACCCGGTTGACGGCGGTGAGCGCCAGCTGCGGGTCGCCGAACAGAACGGCGAACCGGCACAGTTCGTCGGCGCGCCCGCCGACGGTCGCCAGCCGGTCCAGCCACTCCCGCTCCAGCTGCGCCTGGGCGCGCTCCATCTCCTGCGGGGTCGGCCCTTCCGCGGCGAAGCGGGCCAACTCCTCGTCGACCGCCGCCTCGATGTCGGGCACCTCCACGCCGCCGGAGGTCTTCACGTCCAGCCAGCCCAGCGAGGGCGCGCCGGAGAGCCGCAGCAGGCCGAACCCGGCGGCCACGGCGGTGCGGTCGCGGCGCACCAGCCGGTTGTGCAGCCGGGAGGACTCGCCGCCGCCGAGCACGGTCAGCGCCAGATCGGCGGCGTCGGCCTCGCGGGTGCCGTCGTGCGGCAGCCGGTAGGCGGCCATGAGGGCGCGGGCCGGGACCTCCTCGTGGACCTCCTCGCGCAGCTGCTCGCCGATGACGTCCGGGAGCGAGCCGTCGCGCGGGGGGCGCTTGCCCTCGTGGGAGGGGATGGAGCCGAAGTACTTCTCGACCCAGGCCAGCGTCTGCTCGGGGTCGATGTCGCCGACGATGGCCAGCACCGCGTTGTTGGGCGCGTAGTAGGTGCGGAAGAACTCCCGCGCGTCCTCCAGCGAGGCCGCGTCCAGGTCGGCCATCGAGCCGATGGGCGTGTGGTGGTACGGGTGGCCCTCGGGGTAGGCCATGGCGACGAGGCGCTCGAAGGCCGTGCCGTAGGGCACGTTGTCGTAGCGCTGCCGGCGCTCGTTCTTGACGACGTCCCGCTGGTTCTCCAGGCTCTCCTCGTCCAGCGCGGTGAGGAGCGACCCCATACGGTCGGCCTCCAGCCACAGCGCCAGCTCCACCTGGTGGGCGGGCATCGTCTCGAAGTAGTTGGTGCGCTCGAAGCTGGTGGTCCCGTTCAGCGAACCGCCTGCGCCCTGCACCAGCTCGAAGTGGCCGTTCCCGGACACCTGGGCGGAGCCCTGGAACATCAGGTGCTCGAAGAGGTGAGCCAGGCCGGTACGCCCCTTGACTTCGTGGCGCGAGCCGACGTCGTACCAGAGGCAGACGGCGGCGACCGGGGTCAGATGGTCCTCGGAGAGCACCACCCGTAGGCCGTTGGCCAGGCGGTGCTCGGTCGCTGTCAGGCCGCCGGAGCCGGCCTGTTGCGTGGCCGTGTGACCCATGGGCATGTACGTCCCTTCGATCGCGTGATCAAGCGTGTACGGAACCGGCGCGGTGCCGCACGATGAGCGGTTCAGTCACTGTATGCAAGCGCGCGGACATCTGGCGAAGTTCCCGGACGCCGCTGGCTGACGAGACGACCCGGCCGCCGGCCGGGAGAGGCTGCCGGGAGGGGGCACGCGGCGGCTCCAGGGCGGCCGCACGCCCGCGCCGGGTCCGTTCCGGGGCACGGTGCGGATCCGTTCCGGGGTACGGGCGGGGCTCGTTCCGGGGCGCGGGCCGGGCTCGTTCCAGGGCTCGTTTCAGGGCGCGGGCCGGGCTCGGAGCCGGGCCTCCGGCGGCCCGGGGATGGGTCGCGGTCGGCGTTGTCAGTGGGTCGGGCCACAATGGTCCGCGTCAGATCCCTTCTCGGCAGTTGAAGGAGCCGCAGCCGCGATGGCCCGCCGCAGCACGAAGACCCCGCCGCCGGACGACTTCGAGGAGCGCATCCTCGACATCGACGTCGTCGACGAGATGCAGGGCTCCTTCCTGGAGTACGCCTACTCGGTCATCTACTCTCGGGCCCTGCCCGACGCGCGCGACGGCCTCAAGCCCGTGCAGCGCCGCATCCTGTTCCAGATGAACGAGATGGGGCTGCGCCCGGAGCGCTCGTTCGTGAAGTGCGCCCGGGTCGTCGGCGAGGTGATGGGAAAGCTCCACCCGCACGGCGACGCCTCGATCTACGACGCGCTGGTGCGCATGGCCCAGCCGTTCTCGCTGCGCCTGCCGCTGGTCGACGGGCACGGCAACTTCGGCTCGCTCGGTAACGACGACCCGCCGGCGGCGATGCGGTACACGGAGTGCCGCATGGCGTCGGCGACCTCGCTGATGACGGAGTCGATCGACGAGGACACCGTCGACTTCACGCCGAACTACGACGGCAGCGAGCAGGAGCCGGTCGCCCTCCCCGCCGCATACCCGAACCTGCTGGTCAACGGCGCGTCCGGGATCGCGGTCGGCATGGCCACCAACATGCCGCCGCACAACCTCGGCGAGGTGATCGCCGCGGCCCGGCACCTGATCCGGCACCCCGGCGCGGACCTCGACACCCTGATGCGCTTCGTGCCGGGCCCCGACCTGCCCACCGGCGGCCGGATCGTCGGCCTCGGCGGCATCCGGGACGCGTACGAGAACGGACGCGGCACCTTCAAGATCCGCGCCACGGTGTCCGTGGAGAACGTGACCGCGCGCCGCAAGGGCCTGGTCGTCACCGAGCTGCCGTTCACGGTCGGCCCGGAGAAGGTCATCTCCAAGATCAAGGACCTGGTCGGCTCGAAGAAGCTCCAGGGCATCGCCGACGTCAAGGACCTCACCGACCGCGAGCACGGGCTGCGGCTGGTCATCGAGGTCAAGAACGGCTTCAACCCCGAGGCCGTGCTGGAGCAGCTCTACAAGCTGACGCCGATGGAGGAGTCCTTCGGCATCAACAACGTGGCGCTGGTGGACGGCCAGCCGCTCACCCTCGGGCTCAAGGAGCTGCTGGAGGTCTATCTGGACCACCGGTTCGAGGTGGTCCGGCGGCGCAGCGAGTTCCGGCGCGGCAAGCGGCGGGACCGGCTGCACCTGGTCGAGGGCCTGCTGGTGGCCCTGATGGACATCGACGAGGTCATCAGGATCATTCGATCGAGTGAGAACGCGGCGGCGGCCAAGGAGTCACTCATCGCCCGCTTCGCGCTCTCCGAGACGCAGACGCAGTACATCCTCGACACCCCGCTGCGCCGGCTCACCAAGTTCGACCGTATGGAGCTGGAGTCGGAGCGCGACAAGTTGACGACGGAGATCGCGGAGCTGACCCGGATCCTCGAGTCCGACGCCGAGCTGCGCAAGCTGGTCTCCTCGGAACTGGCCACGGTGGCGAAGAAGTTCGGCACCGAGCGGCGCACGGTGCTGCTGGAGTCGGCCGGCACCCCGGCGGCCGCGGTGCCGCTGGAGGTGGCGGACGACCCGTGCCGGGTGCTGCTCTCCTCCACCGGGCTGCTGGCCCGGACCGCCAGCGGCGAGCCCTTCGCGGTGGAGACCAGCGGCAAGCGCGCCAAGCACGATGTGATCGTCTCGGCGGTGCCGGCGACGGCGCGGGCCGATGTGGGCGCGGTGACCTCCGAGGGGCGTCTGCTACGGCTGTCGGTGATCGACCTGCCCATGCTCCCGGCCACCGCCGCCGCGCCGAGCCTGGCGGGTGGGGCCCCGATCTCCGAGTTCCTCTCGCTGCGGGACGGCGAGCATCTGGTGTGCCTGACCACCCTCGACGAGTCCTCGCCGGGCCTCGCCATCGGCACGGAGCAGGGCGTCGTCAAGCGCGTGGTGCCCGACTATCCGGCCGCCAAGGACGAGTTGGAGGTCATCGGGCTCAAGGAGGGTGACCGGATCGTCGGCGCGGTGGAGCTGCGCACGGGCGAGGAGGACCTGGTCTTCATCACCGACGACGCGCAGCTGCTGCGCTACCCCGCCGGACAGGTGCGGCCGCAGGGCCGCCCGGCGGGCGGCATGGCGGGCATCAAGCTCTCCTCCGGGGCCCGGGTCGTCTCCTTCACGGCGGTGGATCCGGCGGCGGACGCGGTGGTGCTCACCGTCGCGGGCTCACGCGGCACGCTCGACGACTCCGTGCAGCAGTCGGCCAAGCTGACGCCGTTCGACCAGTTCCCGCGCAAGGGACGGGCCACCGGTGGCGTGCGCTGCCAGCGGTTCCTCAAGGGCGAGGACTACCTGGTGCTGGCCTGGGCCGGCGCCGCCCCGGCCCGTGCGGCGGCGGCCAACGGCACCCCGGCCCCGCTGCCGGAGCCGGACCCGCGCCGCGACGGCTCGGGCGAGCCGCTGGCCAAGCCGATCACGGTGGTGGCGGGACCGGTGTAGGGACCGGGGTGAGGACCGGTGCAAGAACCGAGGTGAAGACCGGTTCAAGGACCGGGGTGAGCGATCCGGCCGGTGCGGGCCGGCCGGTGTCGCGGCCGGTCTCCCGGCCGGTGTGCTGGCCCGCGTCGCGGCCGGTCTCCCGGTAGAGGCCGTCGCGCTCGCGGGCCGCGGGCCGGGGCGTCGCTCCCTCTCGCGGCTGGCCCATCGGCCGGTCTCAACGGGGCGGTGCGGCCGGGCCGCGTCGGGTGCGGCGGGGACCGGCACCCACTGGAGGACGGTGAGCCGCCATGGCCGGCCATCGCTCGAGAAGGCGAGCAGCGACCCGTGCCCACGGCCTGCCCCGCGGGCACGGGACCTTCGGCCGACCACGCGAGGAGACCGCGACACACCGCCGCCACGGACGTTCGTGGTGACCGCGCGAGGTCAAGGGCGCACAGGGGCAGGGGTGTTCATACGCGACGAAGATCACGTCAACTCGACGCGGCGGAGGGGGCCGTTGAGGGCGGAGCGGGTGATCCCCGACCTGAAATGAGGTTAGGCTTACCTTCGTGAGCACGTGCGCGACCGCCTCCCGCGATCTGTCCGAGCCGCTCGCCGGAACGGCGGCGACCGCTCCCACCTGGCTGCTGGTGGAACAGCCCGGCCCCTGGGGTGCCGAGGCCCTGACCGCCAGCCGTCTCGACCCGAGATTGGGCCGCGCCCTGGAGCGCGTCACCCAGGGCACCGGGGTACGGGTCGCGCTCATCCGCCGCCCCGGCCGGCACGCCGACTGCCACCTCCCCGCGCGACACCGCGTCTTCGTCGCCCACACCGGACCCGGCGCCTCCTGGATCCGCACCACGGCGCTCACCGACCCCGCCCGGCTGCTGGAGCTGGACTTCGCGGCGCTCGGCGCCGGCAACGAGGCCGGCCTGCGGGACGAGTGGTCGGCGTACACCGGCGATCCGCTGGTGCTGGTGTGCACCAACGGCAAGCGGGACCGCTGCTGCGCGCTGCTCGGCCGCCCGCTCGCCGCCGAGCTGGCGGCCTCCGGCGCCGAGGGCACCTGGGAGATCACCCACATAGGAGGACACCGCTTCTCCCCCACCCTCGTGGTGCTTCCGTACGGCTACGCGTACGGGCGGGCCACCGCCCAGCACGTCACGGAGGTCATCGAGGCCGTGCGCGCCGGCCATGTCGTCACCGCCGGCTCCCGCGGCCGCTCCACCTGGGAGCGCCCGGGCCAGGCGGCCGATCTGGCGGTCCGCGAGCTGACCGGGGAGGCCCGCGCGGAGGCGCTCACGGTGCTGCGCACGGAGGGCGCGGCCCCCGCCTGGACCGTCACGGTCGCCCACACCGACGGTCGCCGCTGGGACGTCTCCCTCGCCCAGGTCGCCGCCGCCCCGCCGCGCCCGCAGAGCTGCGGTACGGCCCTCGGCTCCCCCGCCCGCATCGACGTGATCGGCATCCGGGCCGCCGTGGCCGCCACCCGCTGACGAGCGACGCCGTACGGCCGGAAGCCCACGCGGCCGACCACGCCCGTACATCGGGCGCCGCCCGTGAGGCGGACGACACTCGTACGGCGCACCCGGTCCACACGTCGGGCGACACCCTTACGGCGAACCCCGTCCGTACGTCGGGCGACACCCATACGGCGAACCGAGCCCATACCTCGGGCGACACCCTTACGGCGGGCGCGGGCGGCGCGGCACCACAGGCCCAGGCGGCGCGGCACCACAGACGGGCGGCGCGGCACCACAGGCCCGGGCGGAACGAGGCGCGCGCGGGCACCCCCCCTTGACGCCGGGCCTTACCGTCGTACGCATGAGCGATGCGATACCGCACCGGTCGCGCACCGCCGCCCGCCGACGGATCGGGTGGCCCCGACCACGGCGGGTGTTCTCCCAGGTCCTGCTGATGCAGCTGACCATCGCGGCCGGGGTCACCGTGCTGGCCACCGGCCTGTTCCTGGCCCCGCTCAGCTCCCAGCTGGACGACCAGGCGATGCGCCGCGCCCTGGCCATCGCGCAGACCACGGCCGCCCGGCCGGAGCTCGCCGACGCGCTGCGCGACGCCGGGCGGCCCACCGCCGACGGCCCGGTCCAGGCGGCGGCGGAGCGCGTCCGGCGGGTCACCGGGGCCGAGTACGTCGTGGTCATGGACACGCGCGGGGTGCGCTGGTCCCACCCCGCCCGGACCCAGATCGGCCGGCCCGTCTCCACCGACCCCAGCGCCGCCCTCGCGGGGCGGGAGGTCATGCAGATCGACACCGGGACGCTGGGCCGGTCGGCACGCGGCAAGGTCCCGCTGCGGGACGACGACGGGCGCATCGTCGGGGCGGTCTCGGTCGGCATCGCGTACGAGAGCGTCCGGGACCGGCTCGTCGGCGCCGTGCCCGGGCTGCTGGCGTACGCCGGCGGCGCGCTCGCGGTCGGAGCGCTGGCCGCGTACGCCGTGGCCCGCAGGCTTCGGCGCCGCACCCACGACCTGGCGTTCTCCGATATCTCGGCGCTGCTCGCGGAGCGCGAGGCGATGCTGCACGGCATCCGGGAAGGCGTCGTCGCGCTGGACGCCGGGGGTCGCATCCGGCTGGTCAACGACGAGGCCCAGCGGCTGCTCGAGCTGCGCGCCGAGCACACCGGGCGGCCGTTGACGGAGGTGCTGCCGCCGGGCCGCACCACCGATGTGCTGGCCGGCCGGGTCACCGGCGCCGACCTGCTGACCGTCAGCGGCGGCCGCGTCCTGGTGGCGAACCGGATGCCCACGGACGACGGCGGGGCGGTGGCCACTCTGCGCGACCGCACCGAGCTGGAGCGGCTGGGCAGAGAGCTGGACGGGACGCGGGGGCTGATCGACGCGCTGCGCGCCCAGGACCACGAGCACGCCAACCGCCTCCACACCCTGCTCGGGCTGCTGGAGCTGGGGCTGCACGAGGAGGCGGTGGAGTTCGTCACCGAGGCGGTGGGCGTCCACCGAGCCACGGCCGAACAGGTCACCGAGCGGGTGCACGACCCGCTGCTGGCCGCGCTGCTGGTCGGCAAGGCCACGGTCGCGGCCGAGCGCGGCGTGTCGCTGCGCCTCACACCCGACACCCTGCTGCCGGACCGACTGGTCGATCCACCGGGCCTGGTGACCGTCCTGGGCAACCTCGTCGACAACGCCATGGACGCGGCGGCCGGATCGGCGGACCCGTTGGTCGCGGTGGAGCTGCGTGCCGAGGGCCGCACCGTGGTGCTCACCGTCGACGACACCGGGCCGGGAGTCCCGGCCGGACGGCGCGAGCTCGTCTTCACCGAGGGGTGGTCCACCAAGGAGCCGCCCGCGCACGGCAAGCGGGGCATCGGGCTGGCGCTGGTGCGTCGGCTCGCGGAGCGGCAGGGCGGCAGCGTGACGGTCACCGACCGGGTGGGCGGGGGCGCCGCGTTCACGGTCGTCCTGCCGGAGGCGCTCGCCGACGCGCGTGTCGAGACGCAGGGCGAGGCGCCTTCCGAGGCGCCTCCCGAGGCACCTGCCGGGCCGCGCGACCGGGCGCCGGGGAACATGCCGACCGCGGCCGTGGCTCGCGCCGTACCGGCTCAGGGCGCGACCCCCGCCACCCCACCCGCGGTGCCGCCGGCCAGACACCGAGCGCGTCATGGAACGACGCGGTGACCGAGGAGCCGCGATGATCAATGTGCTGATCGTGGACGACGACCCGCGCGTGGCCCGGATCAACGCGGCCTACGTGGAACGGATCCCCGGCTTCCGGGTCGCCGGGCGGGCGCACTCGGCGGCGGAGGCGCTCGCCTTCCTGGAACGCGGCGGGCCCGGCCCGGTAGGCCGCGAGACCGCCTCGGAAGGCCGCGAGACCCCCTCGGAGGGCTCGACGGCCCAGGTCGACCTGGTGTTGCTCGACCACTACCTGCCGGACGGGACGGGGCTGGCGCTGGTCACGCGGCTGCGGCAACTCGGCCACCACACCGACGTGATCATGGTGACCGCCGCCCGCGACATCGCGACCGTACGAGCGGCTATGCGCCACGGCGCGCTCCAGTACCTGGTGAAGCCCTTCACCTTCGCCGGGCTGCGCGCCAAGCTCAACGGATACGCCGCGCTGCGCCGCACCCTGGACGGCGGCGGCGAGGCCGAGCAGGAGCAGGTGGACCGGATCTTCGGCGCCCTCTCCGCCGTCGGCCCGCCGGACCTCCCCAAGGGCCACTCGGCGCTCACCGCCGACCGGGTGCGCGAGGTGCTGCGCGAGGCGGAGGGGCCGCTGTCGGCACAGGAGGTCGCCGAGCGATGTCGGCTCAGCAGACAGACCGCACAGCGTTATCTGAAGCTCCTGGAGCGGGCTGGGCGGGTGAAGCTGAGCCTCCGCTACGGCGAGACGGGGCGCCCCGAGCACCGCTACGTGTGGGTGTGACTGATGGGCCTGATGGGCTCACGCCGCGCCCGCCCCGGTCAGGGCCCGCACCTCCGTCTCGGCGTGGCGGGCCGCGTCGGCCGGCTCGGGTGAGGTCACGGTGCCCAGCCAGCCGGCCAGGAAGCCGAGCGGGATGGAGACGAGGCCCGGGTTCTGGAGCGGGAAGAGATGGAAGTCCACCCCGGGGAAGAGGGCTTCCGGAGCTCCGGAGACCACCGGCGAGAACACCATCAACGCCACCGCCGGCAGCAACCCGCCGTAGACCGCCCACACCGCGCCGCGCGTGGTGAACCGGCGCCAGAACAGCGTGTACAGCAGCACCGGCAGATTGGCGGAGGCGGCGACCGCGAAGGCGAGCCCGACCAGGAAGGCCACGTTCAGGTCCCGCGCCAGCAGCCCCAGTCCGATGGCCACCACTCCCACCCCGGCGGCCGCGACGCGCGCCACGGCGACCTCGCCGGCGGGCGTACGACGGCCGCGGCGGCCCAGCGTCGCGTAGAGGTCGTGGGCGACCGCCGCCGAGGAGGAGAGGGTGAGTCCGGCGACGACGGCGAGGATGGTGGCGAAGGCGATGGCGGCGACGACCGCGAAGAGCACCGTGCCACCGGTCGAGTCCGCGCCGCCGCCGAGGTCGAGCGCGAGCAGCGGGACGGCGGTGTTCCCGGCCGGGCCGGTCGCCCGTACCGCGTCGCTCCCCACGATGGCGGCGGCCCCGAAGCCCAGCACGATCGTCATCAGGTAGAAGCCACCGATGAGGCCGATGGCCCAGACCACCGAGTGGCGGGCGGCGCGGGCGGTGGGCACGGTGTAGAAGCGCGACAGGATGTGCGGCAGCCCCGCGGTGCCCAGGACCAGCGCCAAGCCGAGGCTGATGAAGTCCAGCCGGGCGACCCAGTCGCCGCCGTACTTCAGGCCGGGCGCGAGGAAGGACCGGCCGTGGCCGCTGCGTTCGGCGGCGGTGCTCAGCAGGGCGCCGGGGTCGCCGTGGAAGCGCAGCAGGACCAGGACGGTCAGCAGCCCCGCGCCCGCCATCAGCAGCACGGCCTTGACGATCTGGATCCAGGTGGTGGCGCGCATGCCCCCCAGCGAGACGTAGACGATCATCAGGGCGCCGACGCCGACCACCGTCCAGGCGCGCGCCGGGCCACTGTCGCCGCCCAGCAGCAGGGCGACCAGGCTGCCGGCGCCGACCATCTGGGCCACCAGGTAGAGGACGCAGACGACGACCGAGGAGCTGCCGGCGGCGATGCGGACCGGGCGCTCCCGCAGCCGCGCCGCGAGCACGTCGGCGAGGGTGAAGCGGCCGCAGTTGCGGACGAGTTCGGCGACCAGGAGCAGGACCACGAGCCAGGCGACCAGAAAGCCGACGGAGTAGAGCATTCCGTCGTAGCCGAAGAGGGCGATGAGGCCGGAGATGCCGAGGAAGGACGCGGCCGACATGTAGTCGCCCGCGATGGCGAAACCGTTCTCCAGGGGAGAGAACAGGCGTCCGCCCGCGTAGAACTCCTCTGGCGAGCCCCGGCGACCACGGCTCACCCAGGTGGTGATCGCCAGCGTGACGGCGACGACCGCGATGAAGAGCAGCAGCGCCAGCGTCTGGTGGTTGCCCGTCATCCGCGGCCCCGCTCCCCTCGCGCCGTCTCGGCGGCCCCCTCGGGCGCCGCACCGCCCAGAGTGCCGGTCAGCTCCTGGGTCACCCAGCGCAGTTCCAGGGCCGGCCCGTCTCGACGCAGCCGCGCATGGCGGGCGTACGCCCAGGTCAGCAGGAAGGTGGTGGCGAACTGGGCGATGCCGGCGAGCAGTCCGACGTTGCACGCGCCCACCACCGGACGAGCCATCAGGCCGGGTGCGGTGGTAGCGGTGATCACATACGCGAGGTACCAGACGAGGAAGGCGAGCGAGGCGGGGAGCACGAAGCGCCGGTAGCGGCCGCGTACCTCCCGGAACGCGGCGCTGCGGTGGACCTGTCGGTAGGCCGCTGCCCTGGCGTCATCGGCCTCCTCGGCTCCGTCGCCACCCGGGGGATCGTGAGGGCCTGGGACATCATGGGCATTTTCCACCCGAACTCTCCTTGGTCCGGCGGCGCGTCGCCGCGTGCCCAAGGATGGACAGACCGGAAAGATCCCGGACGCTTCACCATGGAACCTCACACCATTGAGTGAAGGCCGCCCCAGAGCTCGGCTCCGGGGCGGTCGTGCTCCGAGTCGAACCGCCAGCGCGCCCGGGCACGTCGGGCGCCCCGTCGCTCGCGTGTACGCGCGTCAGGCGCACCCCGCCGGCACACAAGGCCCATAAGGAGCACCCGGCCACCGCGCGGTGGCGCCCCAGACGCGTCCAGCTGCCGCGCGGAGGCACGCCAGGCACACCGACCACCGCCCGCCGCGGACAGCCCCGCCGGACGCACGGCCACCACTCATGGACACGTTCAGGCGCACCCAACCACCGCACGGGGACGCGTCAGGCGCGTCCGTCCACCCGCGGTGGCGCCCCAGGCGCGTCCGGCTGCCGCACGGAGGCACGCCGGGCACACCGACCACCGCCTGCCGCCGACAGCCACGCCGGACGCACAGCCACCGCCCATGGACGCGCTCAGGCGCGCCCCGACCACCGGGCGGTGGCGCCCCAGGAACGTCCGGCTACCGCGCGGAGGCACGCTGCCGCGAGCAGCCTCGCCCCGATCGCACGGCCCTCGCCCATGGAACGTTCAGGCGCGCCCAACCACCGCGCGGTGGCGCGTCAGGCGCGCCCGACCACCGGGCGACGGCGCGCGAGGCGCGCCAGACGCGTCAGGCGTCGATCCGCGAGCGGTCCAGCGTCGCCGCCGAGTTGGTGATGAACTCCTTGCGGGGCGCGACCTCGTTGCCCATCAGCAGGTCGAACGCCTGCTCCGCGGCCTCCAGGTCGCTGATGTTGATCCGCCGCAGGGTGCGGTGGCGCGGGTCCATCGTGGTCTCGGCGAGCTGGTCGGCGTCCATCTCACCCAGACCCTTGTAGCGCTGGATGCTGTCCTTGTAGCGCACGTTCTTGCGCTGGAGCTCCAGCAGGGTCTCCTGTAGCTCGCTGTCGGAGTAGGTGTAGATGTACTTGTCCTGCCCCTTCTTGGGGTTGGACAGCTCGATCCGGTGCAGCGGCGGCACCGCGGAGAAGACCCGTCCCTGCTCGACCATCGGCCGCATGTAGCGCTGGAACAGGGTGAGCAGCAGACACCGGATGTGGGCGCCGTCGACATCGGCGTCGGCGAGGAAGATCACCTTGCCGTAGCGCGCCTGGTCGATGTCGAAGGTACGGCCGGAGCCCGCCCCTATCACCTGGATGATGGCGCCGCACTCGGCGTTCTTGAGCATGTCCGAGACGGACGACTTCTGCACGTTGAGGATCTTGCCGCGGATCGGCAGCAGCGCCTGGAACTCGGAGTTCCTGGCGAGCTTGGCGGTGCCCAGCGCCGAGTCGCCCTCGACGATGAACAGCTCGCTGCGGTCGACGTCGTCGCTGCGGCAGTCGGCGAGCTTGGCGGGCAGCGAGGAGGACTCCAGCGCGGTCTTCCGCCGCTGGGCCTCCTTGTGCTGCCGGGCCGCGATGCGCGTACGGGCCGCGGCCACGACCTTCTCCAGGACGGCGCGCGCCTGCTGCTTGGCGTCCCGCTTGGTGGAGGCCAGGAACGCCTTGAGCTCCTTGGCGACGACGTTGGCGACGATCCGGGAGGCGGCCGAGGTGCCCAGCACCTCCTTGGTCTGCCCCTCGAACTGCGGCTCGGCCAGCCGCACGGTCACCACCGCGGTGAGGCCCTCCATGGCGTCGTCCTTGACGACGTCGTCCTCGGCGACGCGCAGCAGCTTTGCCGAGCGCAGCACCTCGTTGACGGCCTTGGTGACCGAGCGCTCGAAGCCGGAGACGTGGGTGCCGCCCTTGGGGGTGGCGATGATGTTGACGAAGGACTTGACCGTGGTGTCGTAGCCGGTGCCCCAGCGCAGCGCGATGTCCACGCCGAGCTCACGGGTGACCTCGGTGGGGGTCATGTGGCCACGGTCGTCGAGGACGGGGACGGTCTCCTTGAAGGTGCCCTGCCCGGTCAGCCGCAGCACGTCGCAGACCGCCTTGTCCTGCGCGAGGTACTCGCAGAACTCGCTGATGCCTCCGTCGAACCGGAAGATCTCCTCCACCGGCGGCTGCCCGTCGAGCCCACGCTCGTCCCGGACCACCAGGGTGAGGCCCGGCACCAGGAAGGCCGTCTGGCGCGCCCGCGCGTGCAGGTTCTCCAGGGAGAGCTTGGCGTCCTTGAGGAAGATCTGCCGGTCCGCCCAGTAGCGCACCCGGGTGCCGGTGCGGCCCTTGGGCACGCGCTTCCCCTTGAGCAGGCCGTTGGACGGGTCGAACGGAGCGTCGGGGCCGGACTCGGTGAAGATCCCGGGGACGCCGCGGCGGAAGCTGATGGAGTGGGTCTTGCTGTCCCGGTCCACCTCGACGTCCAGTCGGGCGGAGAGGGCGTTGACCACGGAGGCGCCGACGCCGTGCAGACCGCCGGAGGCGGCGTACGAGCCGCCGCCGAACTTGCCGCCGGCGTGGAGCTTGGTCATCACGACCTCGACGCCCGACAGGCCGGTCTTGGGCTCGACGTCGACCGGGATGCCACGGCCGTTGTCCCGCACCTCCACCGAGCCGTCGTCGTGGAGGATGACCTCGATGCGGTCGCAGTAGCCGCCGAGCGCCTCATCGACCGAGTTGTCGATGATCTCCCAGAGGCAGTGCATCAGACCGCGACTGTCGGTGGACCCGATGTACATACCGGGTCGCTTGCGGACCGCTTCCAGTCCTTCGAGGACGAGCAGGTGCCGCGCGGTGTAGTTGGAGCCGCCCCGGTCTGCTCCGGTCAGCAGCGCAGTGGACGGCACGGACGTCTCGGCGGTCACGCGGTTCGCTCCTCGCTGAATTTCTGGATGGCCCTACTCCGGGCACGGTGGTGGCTAGGTCGCCTGTGAGAGCGTACCGAGGCTTGATAGAGCCTTTGTGCCGCCACCCGTCAGAACGACCATGGTAGTCGAGAGTCGATCGTACGTTCGATCCCTCTCAGGGGTGACGCATACATCACGTTCCCTTCCGGGCATGAACCATTTAGGCTCCGGGCACGTCCTCAAGCACAACCGGCAAGCCAGCCGGGAGGGCAAAACCGACAAAGAGCAACAAGAGCGAACGTGAACCCGTAAAACACTGCAATACGGCTCATTCGCCGCCAACCGTCACCATTCAGTCGACTCTGAAGGAATTTTCGAGGAAAAGCCGCGAGCGGGAACGTTTTCGGCCTGGTTGGATGTTGACCCTGGTACGACAGCTCGTCGAGCTAGAGAAGAGGCGACGTGACTACTGTTCTGACCCCCGCGAGCCCGCTGACGGCCGCTGACCGCTGCGACCGCTGCGGCGCCCAGGCATACCTGCGCGTCGTCCTGATGAGCGGCGGCGAGCTGCTCTTCTGCGCCCATCACGGACGCAAGTTCGAGCCGGAGCTCAAGAAGATCGCCGCGGAGATACAGGACGAGACGGAGCGACTCACCACCGTCCCGGCGTCCGCGACCGACGACGAGCGCTGAGCGGCACCGACCCTTCGTTTTCACGACGAGCGAGATCGTTCCGGCCATAAGGCCGGGGCTCGGGCGGCCGTCCCCGCAAGCGGGGGCGACCGCCCGTTCTCGTTTCCTGCCCACGGCCCCCTGCGGTCGGCCACCTGCGGTCCGGACCAGGACCAGACCCAGGTCCCGCGCGGGCTCGGGCTTCCGAGCCGCGGTCCGCCCTGCGGACCAGGACGCGGACCTCCGACCTGGCCCCGCACGGAGGCCTCCACGGCCCGATGCCGCCCGAGGGCGGCGGCACCGACTCCGGCGCGGCCTCAGTCGGTCCGACCGGTCCGCGACAGCGCCGGCCCGCCCGTCGCCGTCGCCGTCCGCACGAGACCCAAGGCCCCGGGCCGGGGCCACAAGGCCCCTGGGCGGGCCCTGAGGGGGCCACCACGCCCCTGTCGGCGCCATCCGCGACCAACAAGGCCCGACGGTGCCGCGGACAGCTCCAGGGCCCCAGCAGGTCCGGTCGGACCATCAACCGTGTTCCGCCACCAGCGGGGCGACCGCGGAGATCCGCGTATAGACGCCCGGCCGACCCGCCTCGCCACAACCACTGCCCCAGGACACCAGGCCGATCAGCCGACCCCGGGCCACCAGCGGACCGCCGCTGTCCCCCTGGCAGGCGTCCCGGCCCCCGCTCGGCAGCCCGGCGCACAGCATGGAGGGCCGGTGGTAGGTGCCGTTCCGGGTGCCCGGATAGGCGCGCTCGCACACCGTGTCGTCGAGGACCTTGACGTGCGCCGACCGCAGCCCCGCGGCATAGCTGCCGTTGCCCCGCATGTCGCCCCAGCCGTAGACCGCCGCCGCGGTGCCCGGCTGGTACTCCGTGCCCCCCACCTCCGCTATCGGGAGCACCTTGGAGATCGGCAGGGGACGGGCGACGGTCAGCACCGCGACGTCCCAGGCGTTGGTGAAGGTGTCGTAGGCCGGGTTGATCCACACCCGCTGCAGCGGCACCTCCTCGCCGTCGTCGGCCCCCAGATCGCCACGGCCGGCGATCAGGCGCAGGTCGGGGATGTCGCGCCAGTCCACGCCCAGCACATCGGCCCGCAGACAGTGCGCCGCGGTGAGCACCGTCCTGCGACTGATGGCCACGCCGCCGCAGAACTGGCCGGAGCGGGCCGGGCCGAAGTGACTGCGGCTGGCCAGCGCGACCGTCCACGGGGCGTCCGCGAGGCGCACCGGGTGCCCGCCCACGACGACACGGTCGGCGGCCGCCGGAGCGGACATGGCGAACAGTAGGGCGAGGGCGCCGAGCAGGGACGCCAGCGGGGCCGCCGCGAGGAGCGGGCGGCGCGAGTTGCGCATACAACCTCCTGACGTTACGGAACGGTCTGCATACTTAGCGTTACCCAGCGAAGCGCATCACGCATCTCGAACAGCACGTCTGCCGACGACCGGGTGGCGGACAGCGCCCGGCGTCATGAGGTCGCCGCGATGAGGTCGGACCAACCGGTGATCGGACAACGCGAAGGCCGGGCTCCCAGGGGAGCCCGGCCTTCGCAGGGGTCACCGCGCGACGTGCCGGTCAGACACCGGTCGTCGCGTTGGTCGCGTCAGTCGAGGTAGTCGCGCAGAACCTGCGAACGCGACGGGTGGCGCAGCTTGGACATCGTCTTCGACTCGATCTGGCGGATGCGCTCACGCGTCACGCCGTAGACCTTGCCGATCTCGTCCAGCGTCTTGGGCTGGCCGTCGGTGAGGCCGAAGCGCATGGAGACCACGCCCGCCTCGCGCTCGCTGAGCGTGTCCAGAACGGAGTGCAGCTGCTCCTGGAGCAGCGTGAAGCTGACGGCGTCGGCCGGGACGACCGCTTCGGAGTCCTCGATGAGGTCACCGAACTCGCTGTCGCCGTCCTCGCCGAGCGGGGTGTGCAGAGAGATCGGCTCGCGACCGTACTTCTGGACCTCGATGACCTTCTCCGGGGTCATGTCGAGCTCCTTGGCCAGCTCCTCCGGGGTGGGCTCGCGGCCCAGGTCCTGAAGCATCTGGCGCTGGACGCGCGCGAGCTTGTTGATGACCTCGACCATGTGCACCGGGATACGGATGGTGCGGGCCTGGTCGGCCATGGCGCGGGTGATCGCCTGCCGGATCCACCAGGTGGCGTACGTGGAGAACTTGTAGCCCTTGGTGTAGTCGAACTTCTCGACCGCGCGGATCAGACCCAGGTTGCCCTCCTGGATCAGGTCCAGGAAGAGCATGCCGCGGCCGGTGTAACGCTTGGCCAGCGAGACCACCAGACGGAGGTTGGCCTCCAGAAGGTGGTTCTTGGCGCGGCGGCCATCCTCGGCGATGATCTCCAGCTCGCGCTTCAGCTTCGGCGCCAGCTTGTCGGCGTTGGCGAGCTTGTCCTCGGCGAACAGGCCGGCCTCGATGCGCTTGGCGAGCTCGACCTCCTGCTCGGCGTTGAGCAGCGGGACCTTACCGATCTGCTTGAGGTAGTCCTTGACGGGGTCGGCGGTGGCACCGGCCGCGGCGACCTGCTGCGCGGGGGCGTCGTCCTCGTCCTCGTCGGAGAGCACGAAGCCCTGGGCCTCGCCCTCGCCCTCACCCTCGCCCGGCTTGCCGGGACCGGTGACCTCCTCGAGCGGCTCCTCGCCCTCGAGCAGGTCGTCCGCGTCCTTCTTGGCGGCGGTCTTCTTGGCCGTCGTCTTCTTGGCGGCGGTCTTCTTCGCCACGGCCTTCTTCGCCGTGGTCTTCTTCGCGGCGGCCTTCTTGGCGGGCGCCATGGCCTCGTCGGCCGTGTCCACGCCGCCCTCGGCCGCGGCCGAGGTGGTGGTGACGGCTGCGGTCTTCTTAGCGGTGACCGTCTTGGTGACGGTCTTGGTGGCGGTGCGCTTCGCCGGACTCTTCGCTGCGACGCTCTTGCGGGTGCGCTTGGGCGCCTCTGCGGCACTGACCATCAGCGTCACACCCTCCTCGTCGAGGATCTGGTTGAGGCTGCGCAGAACGTTCTTCCACTGGGTTGGCGGAATCTGGTCAGCCTCGAAGGCCCGGCGCACATCGTCGCCGGCGATCTGCCCCTCAGCCTTTCCCCGCTCGATGAGCGCCATGACAGACTCGGACTCGGCGATCTCCGGCGGGAGCGTACGGGATGTGCTGGCCGACACGAACAACCTCTCGGAATGGTGGGAACGGCATCCGGCCCCGTCCGCGGAGGACCGGAGCCGACGACCGCCGGCAGGGATGAACCGGCGGCGGCGGGCGGAAGTGCAGAGAGATACAGCGTCGTGAGCGACCTCAGTATTCCCTCAGCGGCTACCACCTCTTTAGTCATCGCGCTGCCTCAAGGAGCGTTACGCCCAATCCTCGTGGCCCGAGTCACACCACAATCGCCGCGAATCCCGTCCGAAACGGACGAATCACACCACGTCGCCGAATCCACCGAGATCCCGGAGCGGGCCTCGGAGGGGATCCGCAGCCGGATCCCCGGCCGGACCCGCCGAGCGGCTCCCGACTCGGGCGCCGACCCGGCTCCCGGGTCGGCTCCCCGGGGGGATCCCGGTGCGGACACCGCGATGGATCCGACGACGCCGTCTCGTGCGCGTCCGTACGCATGCGCGTGAGGGCCGGCTCAGTGCTCGCGCGGCGCCGGCACCACGCGCTCGACCTCGGGATGCACCGTGAGCAGCTGCCGCATGGCGCTCTCCGCGGCCGCGGCGTCACCCGCGGCGACGGCGTCGACGATCCGGCGGTGGTGCCCGAGGCCGGCCTCGGTGAGGCGGTCGCAGCCGGTGACCGGCCCCCCGGAGACGTGCAGCGCGGCGGCGACGATGCCCGCCAGGTGCTCCAGCATCCGGTTCCCGGCGACCTGGAGCAGCAGCGCGTGGAACTCGGCGTCCGCGCGGGAGAAGGTCAGCGAGTCGCCCTGGGCCAGCGAGTGGCCCATGATCTCGACCATGTCGGCGAGCCGCTGCTGCACGTCCTCGCGGTTGTGCCCGGCGGCGAGGCGGGCGGCCAGCGGCTCGATCGTCCAGCGCAGCTCACACAGCTCGCGACGCTGGTCATCGCGCTGCGGGCCGAACGCCCGCCACTCGATGATGTCCGGGTCCAGCAGATTCCAGTCGCTGACCGGCCGGACCCGGGTGCCGACGTTGGGACGGGCGCTGACGAGGCCCTTGGCCTCCAGGACCCGGAGCGACTCACGGACGACGGTCCGGGAGACCTCGAAGCGCTGGCCGATCTCCTCGGGGACGAGCGGGCGGTCGGCGCCCAGGTCTCCCGAGACGATCATCTGCCCCAGCTGCTGGACGAGTTGGCCATGCAACCCACGGCCTCGATTGCCGGCGGCGCGGCGCCCCACGCGGCCGATCTCCGCGTCGGCGCCCTCCCAGGAGGGGGCGCCGCCGCGGTCGGCACCGGGGCCGTCGGCGTAGGAGTAGCGGTCAAGCTCGCCCGAGCCGGCAAGTCCGGAATCGGCGGGGCGAGCCGCGGTCATCGTGGTGTGCGCAAGGGTACTCACGCATCCTTTGTCGGCGACGCTTCCGGACCCCTTGAGGTCTTTGGTGAAAAGCACACGAAAGGGTGATCGCCCATTACCTCACAATTGACGCCCAATCGGGCAGAAATGGCCACCCTCCAGGGGCCTTGAGCCTGGTCGCGCGGCCGGCGCCCGCCCCGACCCCGCTCAGACCCGTGACCGAGGGCGTACGGCGCGTGGGCAACAACGGGCGCGAGGGGCGTGCGCCGGGCCACCCCCGCGGGATCCGGCAACCGGAACGAGGCAATCGGCGTTGACGCCCGAACCAGGCGGACCGAACAGCCCCGCCGAGAGGCGGAGGCGGCGCACCGGCACCTGGAACCGACTGGAACGGCCCGGAACGACCCCGAACCGCGGACGGCGGGACTGAGCCCGCGGGGCGGTGAGGGCTCCAGGGTCGTCAAAGCCCCGCGGCCGCCGGGTTGGGCTCAAGGGGCAGGGATCCGAGGGGCGAGGTCCAAGGAGCAGGAGCCCGAGGCCGAGGCGGGATCGGGCCTGCGGCTGAGGAGCATCGACTGCGAGGCGGGTGTCGGCGAGGCGACCGCGTCCGATACCCCACTGCGGGGGCGGGCGGCCGGCGGCGGGAGCGGCAGGGCGACGGGCCGGTGCGTGAACGGTGTGCCGGCGCGGCTTCGCCGTCACCTCGCTGCCGGCTCGGCGCCGCGCGAACGCCGGCACGACGGACCAGCATGGCGGTGCGCTGGGGGGACGGGGACCCCGCGTACCAGCACGCGCCGCGGCGGCCACAGCCGCGGTGCGTGCGGACGACAGACCAGGACCACCCGGTACGAGGCGGGGAGCCGTCCGGCGACGACAGGGCGGCGCGGAGGCCACGCCGGTGCGGCCCGGAAGGACGACAGCGCGAGGCGGAGACACGACGGCGCGGCTCGAAGGGACGACAGCGCGGCACGGAGACACGGCATGCGGCGGGAGACACGACAGTGCGGCGCGGAGGTATGGGCAGGGCTCCGGGGGGGCAGAGGTCGCCCACCGCCCCGCCCTGCCCCGTACGTCGGAGTCAGCGCACACGTCGAGGGCGCAGCGGGCGGGAGGGCCGCCCTGTCACACCTCGGGACGCAGCATCGGCGGGTTCAGCAGCGTGGCACCACCGGCCCGAAACAGTTGTGCCGGGCGGCCGCCCTGACGCGTCGTCGTCCCGCCGGTGGGCACCAGGAATCCCGGCGTGCCCGTGACCTTGCGATGGAAGTTGCGCGGATCGAGCGCGACGCCCCACACCGCCTCGTAGACCCGGCGGAGCTCGCCGACGGTGAACTCCTGCGGGCAGAAGGCGGTGGCCAGCGAGGAGTACTCGATCTTGGAACGGGCGCGCTCCACGCCGTCGGCGAGGATGCGGGCGTGGTCGAAGGCGAGCGGGGCGGAGATCTCCGGATCCCGGCCGAACGCGCCGCTGGGGTCGAGCAGGGACTCCACCGGGGCCCAGCGCACGCTGTGGGCGTCGCCCCCGGCACGCGGGGCCGGCAGGTCGGGCGCGAGCACCAGGTGGGCGACGCTCACCACCCGCATGCGAGGGTCGCGCTTGGGGTCGCCGTAGGTGGCCAGCTGTTCGAGATGGGCCGCGTTCGGAGGGACCGGCAGGTCCGGGTCGTGGGCGAGCAGCCCGGTCTCCTCGGACAGCTCTCGCGCGGCGGCCGCCGAGAGGTCCTCGTCGGGCCGCACGAATCCACCCGGCAGCGCCCATCGCCCCTGGAAGGGCGGCTCGCCGCGGCGGACGGCGAGCGCGCACAGCGCGTGCCGCCGCACGGTGAGCACGACCAGGTCCACGGTGACGGCGAAGGGCGGGAAGGCCGAGGGGTCGTAGGGCATAACGCGATCATAGTCGTCTTCCTGACGATAATCAGGCGCTTGACCGTCACGGCCGATGTCCGGGAGGTCGCGCCTCCCCGGCATTCCCGTCAGCGTGTTCACGGCTGTCTCACCCTCCCAACTGCAGTCCATCAGCGGCCTCCTCGACCATGCCCAAGCCGAGACGGCTGACCCTCAGGGCGAAGGGTTGCTCGGCCACGCGCAGGCCGGTGAACTGAACGGCGCCCAGTGGAGCGGTGTGCATGGGCCGCACGGCCACGGACCCTCCGGGCACATCCGGGCGGACCCCGGCCGCCGTGATGAGCAGCTGCGCCGCCCCGGCGGCCGCGACCGCGGCCGGGCGGCAGGCGGCGGGGTGCGGCAGCGGGACGCTGCCGGTGACGCGCTGCTCCCCCGCGTACATCTCCGGCAGCCGGTGACCGAAGTGCTGCGCGGCGTCGAGGGCGCCGCGCAGCAGGGTGCCCGCCTCCTTCTCATAGCCCGCCGCGGCCAGCCCCGCGACGGCCACCGCCGTCTCGTGGACCCGGACCGCGCCGCCGCGGTGGCCGAACGGGTTGTGTCCGGGCTCCTTGGCGCCGAGGCTGCGCAGCCCCCACCCGGAGTCGAGGGCGGGGCTTCCCAGCAACCGGGCCAGTTGCTCGGTGCGCGCTGGATCGAGCAACCCCGTGGCGAGGCGGCCGCCGCCGAGCAGGCCGGTGTCAAGGAGGTGGGCCGCGGCCCCGCCCAGGTGCGCCACCGGCCGGCCGCCGGCGAGCAGCGCGGCGGCGGGGCGCCCGCCGGCGGGGTCGTCGATCCAGAAGTCCTCCCGGAAGCGTCCGCGCAACCCGGCCGCCCACTCGCGGGCCTGGGCCCCTCCCGGGCGGCCGTAGGCGTCGAGGAGGTCGGCGCCGAGCAGGGCCGCGCGGTGCGCGTGCGCCTGGGTCTCGCAGCGGTACGGCCCGCCCGGCGCCGGGTCGGGGACGAAGCCCTCTCCGGCTGCCGTGCGCAACCAGCGCAGAGAGCCCTCCGCGGCGTCCAGGAGTGGCTCGACCTCGCGATCGGGCAGCCCCCAGCGGCGGGCTTCGGCCAGCACGACCGGGAACAGCAGGGTCGCCTCGACCCCCGTGCAGCCGGGCGGCAGATGCGGACCGCTGTGGCGCAGCGACCCGGGGATGCGCCCCGCGTCGAGCCCAGAGCCCGTCCGCTGGGTGCGGGCCAGGGTGCGCAGCGTGCCGGCGGCGAGGCGGGTCCCCAGGGGAAGGGTGAGCCGGGCGGCCCACAGCGCCTCGGCGGGGGCCAGTCCGCAACGCCAGGGGACGCCCGCGGCCAGGTAGCTGTCGGCGGGGTGTCCGAGGTCGCGCACGAGGAGGCCGCACAGGTCGTCGAGGGCGGTGCGCAGCAGAGCCTCGACCCGAGCGTCGTCGCCTTGGGCCCGCGCGGCCCGCCAGAGGTGCTCGGGGCTCTGGCCGGGCGGCGCGGCGGCGGGCGCGGCCGCCGCCGTGGCCATGGCCGTCGGGCGGGTGGCGGGCGGGGTCTCCAGTCGAACGCGCAGCTCGATGCTGTGGGCTGCACCGGGGTCGAGCTCCACGTCCCAGCGGAGCAGACCGGCGTGTGCCAGTGTGTCGGTGGGCGCGGGGTCGGCGGCCACCACCGCGTGTATTCCCCCTGTGGTGGCCCAGCGCATGCCGGAGTCGTGGACGCTGCCGGGGAGTTCGGGCCCGGCCAGCCCGGTTCCGACCGCGGCGAGTTCGGCCAGGTCGGTGCCCACGGCCAGCTCCACGGGGAGTCTGACCGCGCGTGGAGAGGCGCTCCGCAAGGTGATCCGCTCGGTCCCGTCGGCGTGCCGCAGCCGCTCCACGCTCACCCCCGGGTCCGGCCCGGGATCGGCCGAGGTGCGCACCGTCGAGACGAAGCGGGCCCGGTCGGCGCCGACCAGCTGTCCCTGCACGGGGAGTGGGTCCTGCCCCGCGACCCGCAGCCGACAGCGGGCCAGCACCCGGCGGCCGGACCTGTAGAACCCGTCCAGCCCCTGGCCGGTGAGTTGGCCGTGCTCGTCGGAGATCGCGAAGGCGGGCATCGAGACGCAGATCAGCGCCCGGTGCACCGGCTGTGGGATAGGGGCGGCCCGTCCCATGGCCACCCGCGGCGGCGGGGCCGGGCGGCCGACCGTCGGGTCGGTGGGGACCATGCCCTGCATCCTCTGCCCTCCTGGAGAGATCACGGATTTCGACGGCCGTGGCCAATGGGTGAACGGCGCGATCCGCGCACAGGTCACGCTGGGCGGCCCGATCACGGCCGTTAGCGGCGCCCGCGGCTGCCGCGGGCTCCCGTCCGGCGGGGTGGGCGGGCCTTTCCGGTGGGGCGCCCGGCGGCTCGGGCCGCGCCCGCCCCGGGGCCGCTGGGCGCCGGTCGGCCCCGGCGCGCCTTGCGGCGGCTGCCGCCCGGAGGCCCGGCCGGCGCGCTCAGCAGGGGCGTCGGCGTGCCGCGCTCCGCCTCCTCGTGCAACGCGGCGTGCAGCGCGTGATCGGCGCGCTCCTGCCGCAGGCACCGACGCAGCAGCTCCGGGTCGAGCCCCTCGTTGCACGCCTGGTGCAGCAGCCTGGCGAAGAGGTAGTCCGGGTCGGCGCGCAGGGCGCGGCTGAGCGCCACCCGCGCCGCCGGTTCGTCGCCGGTGGACCAGGCGACCCAGCCGGCGAGGGTGAGCGGAACCGCCGCGTGCTCCGCGTACGAACCCACGCAGCGGCGGGCCAGGGCCCGCCACAGCCGCAGCGCGGCCTCGGCGTCGGCGCCCTCCATCCACTGCGCCGCGCGGTCGCGCGTGATGCGGTCCTGAAGGCCGATGATGACGTTCGCGGCCTTCCCCGGGTCGAGCAGGCGGTCGTCGCGGGCGTCGGCGGCGAGGGGGTCGGCGATGGGCGGCGCGGCGCGGAACCGCTCCACCAGTTCCCCCGCGAGGCGCAGCGTCTCCTCGCGCACGGTCGCGCAGTCGACGCCGCCCAGGATCCTCGGCACCAGCTCGGCGCCCGCCGTGTCCAGGGCGTCCTCCTGCTCCTCGGCCAGCGGCGCGGCGAGCGGGGCGAGCCGTGCCTCCATCTCCCGCAGCGATCCGCGCACCTGGATGCCCGCGTAGGCGGCCGCCGCGGCCATCACCGAGGTGCCCGGGAGGCCGAGCGGCGTCCCGTCCGCGGGGCAGCAACGCGGGTCCGGGCAGCAGTACGACCAGAAGCGCCCGTCGGACAGGCACAGCGCCTCGAAGACCGGCATGTCCAGCCGTCCGCACGCGGTGCGCAGCTGTTGGGCCAGCGGCCGCAGCCGCTCCATGACGTCCCGTCCCGATTCCGCCTCCGCCGGGTCCTGGCAGAGGAAGAGGACGATGCCGTCCGGGCGGGCCCCACGCCGCGCCCCGGCCGTCACCAGGGACTCGGCGAGCTGGTGGCTCACCTCCGGCCAGTCCTCGCGGGCGTCGGGGATACCGAGCCTGAGCCGCCCGCCGAACCGGCCCTGCGGGCCGTGCAGGGCGGCGAGGACGATGCTGTCGTCGGGGTGGAAGCCCAGCAGATACGGGAGGGCGTCGGCGAGCTCCGCGGGGTTGCGGAGGGTGATCTGCTCCTGGCCGGACGGGACGGGCGATGCGTTGTGTTCGGTCATGGCAGGACGGTCCCGCGGGCCGGCATGATCGCACCACCCCTGTGGATAACGTTATCCACAGGCTGTCGAGGGCATTCGCGTGATGTCGGTGGCATCGGGTTGCATGGGGGGATGAGCAACGACGAACTCCGTGCCTCGGCAGACCGTGTCCTCGCCCGCCTCGTCGGGGACGCCACCGGCGCCGCCCGACTGCGCGAGGACCAGTGGCGGGCGGTCGAGGCGCTGGTCGCCGACCGCCGCAGGGCGCTGGTGGTGCAGCGCACGGGCTGGGGCAAGTCCGCGGTGTACTTCGTGGCGACCGCGCTGCTCCGCGAGCGCGGCAGCGGCCCCACGGTGATCGTCTCCCCGCTGCTCGCGCTGATGCGCAACCAGGTCGAGGCGGCCGAGCGGGCCGGGATCCACGCGCGCACGATCAACTCGGCCAACACCGAGGAGTGGGACACCATCCAGGCCGAGGTGGCCGCCGGTGACGTGGACGTGCTGCTGGTCAGCCCGGAGCGGCTGAACAACCCGGACTTTCGCGACCAGGTACTGCCCAAGCTCGCCGCCGCCACCGGTCTGCTGGTCGTCGACGAGGCGCACTGCATCTCCGACTGGGGGCACGACTTCCGCCCCGACTATCGCAGGCTGCGCACCATGCTCGCGGAGCTGTCGCCCGGCGTCCCGGTGCTGGCGACCACCGCGACCGCCAACGCCCGGGTCACCGCCGATGTCGCCGATCAGCTGGGCACCGGCGGACACCAGCCGGGGGCCGGACCGGAGTCCTCGCGGGCCCTGGTGCTGCGGGGGCCCCTGGAGCGCGAGAGCCTGAGCCTGTCCGTGGTCTCCCTGCCGGACGCCGCGCACCGGCTGGCCTGGCTGGCCGACCACCTCTCGGACCTGCCGGGCTCGGGGATCGTCTACACCCTCACGGTCGCGGCCGCCGAGGAGGTCACGGCGTTCCTGCGGCAGCGCGGCCACACCGTCTCCTCCTACACCGGCAAGACGGAGAACGCCGACCGGCAGCAGGCCGAGGAGGATCTGCTCGGAAACCGCGTCAAGGCGTTGATCGCCACCTCGGCCCTGGGCATGGGCTTCGACAAGCCCGACCTCGGCTTCGTGGTCCACCTGGGCTCGCCCTCCTCCCCCATCGCCTACTACCAGCAGGTCGGCCGGGCCGGCCGCGGGGTGGAGCACGCCGAGGTGCTGCTGCTTCCCGGGCGCGAGGACGAGGCGATCTGGCGGTACTTCGCCTCCCTCGCCTTCCCCGCCGAGGAGCAGGTGCGCCGCACCCTCGACGTGCTGGCCGCGGCGGACCGCCCGGTGTCCTTGCCGGCCCTGGAACCGCAGGTCGACCTGCGCCGCTCGCGGCTGGAGATCATGCTCAAGGTGCTCGACGTGGACGGCGCGGTGCGTCGGGTGCGCGGCGGCTGGACGGCGACCGGACGCCCCTGGACGTACGACGCCGAGCGCTATGCGTGGGTGGCCCGGCAGCGCGAGGCCGAGCAGCAGGCCATGCGGGAGTACGCGACGACGGGCGGCTGCCGGATGGAGTTCCTGCGGCGGCAGTTGGACGATGAGACGGCCGCACCGTGCGGGCGCTGTGACAACTGCGCGGGGGCTCGGTTCACCGCCGAGGTGTCCGCTTCGGCGCTCGACGCGGCGCGCGGTGAGCTCGGCCGGCCGGGGGTCGAGGTGGAGCCGCGTCGGATGTGGCCGACGGGGCTGCCCGCCGTCGGGGTCGACCTCAAGGGCCGCATCCCGGCGGGCGAACAGGCCGCCACCGGCCGGGCGCTGGGCCGGCTCTCCGACATCGGCTGGGGCAACCGGCTGCGCCCGCTGCTCTCCCCGCAGACCCCGGACGGCCCCGTGCCCGACGATGTCGCGGACGCGGTGGTCACGGTGCTCGCGGACTGGGCCAGGGGGCCCGGCGGCTGGGCCTCGGGAGCCCCTGACGCCCCCGCGCGTCCGGTCGGCGTCGTCACCATCGCCTCACGCACCCGCCCGCGGCTGATCCAGTCCCTCGGCGAGCGGATCGCCTCGGTGGGCCGGATGCCCCTGCTCGGAACCGTCGGGTACGCGGACGCCGGGGCGGACACGCGTATTCCACGCAGCAACAGCGCCCAGCGGCTGCGGGCGTTGCACGGGGCGCTCACCGTCGATCCGGGCCTGGCGGCCGCGCTCGCCCAGGCGGGCGGACCGGTGCTGCTCGTAGACGATCTGACGGACACCGGCTGGACCATGGCGGTGGCCGCTCGCCTGTTGCGGCAGGCGGGGGCGGGAGGGGTGTTTCCGCTGGTCCTGGCGGTGCAGGGGTGAGCCGACGGCCCCATCGACGGGAGCGCGCAGGAATATAGCCGCCACACCACCACATAACGGCCATCAGCGGCCACAGGCGCGTTGCCGCATGCCTGTGCGACCGAAAGAATGGAGTCAGCTTCCCATCCCCATTCGCCCGCGGTCCGCTGGGTGTCGTGGCGTGCTGTCCTCGTACGCCCCGCGACCGACCGTGCGCGCAGACGAAGGGAGGACCGTGGCCCTCAGCTTCGCTCCGCCGCCATCCGCCGATCGCGCCACACCGCTGGGCCGGCTGCTCGAACCAGCCGAGTGGGCCGCCGCGAGCATCCCCTTGCTGCGCGACCCACGCGCCGTGATCACCGGCCTGCACGCGCGCCACCTGCCGACCCCCTCGACGGCGGTCGTCGCGGTCCTCGATCCCGAGGAACGCCTGGTGGCAAGCGCGTCCTTCAGCCGCGGGAACACCGCGGCCGACGGCTGGGAGTTCCGCAACGCGCTGCTGGACCGGCTGCGCAGCGTGATCCCCCACGACCTGCGCCGGCGTAGACCCGTCCGCACCGCGGTGCTCCTCTACTGCCGTGACGGCGAAGGCCGCTGGACAGAGGAGGACGGAGCCTGGATGTGGGGCCTGCGAGACGCCTGCACCCTGCACGGGCTGCGCTGCGGGGCGTACATCACGCTCACCCCCGGCGGCTGGCAGGTGCTGGGCGAGGCGCGCGGCGGCAGGCGGCCGCACGCCGCCTCCACTCCGGAGTGGACCGTGGACGCGGACGCCCCGGCCTCCTCCGCCGTCATTCCGCGCCAGGGCCGCCCCGAGAGGATGGCGAAGGGCCCCCTGGACACGGGCAGCGTCGCGACGGCCGGGCTGACCCGGTCCGGCGGCGGCGCGCCGGAGGCACACCGGCACACAGCCGCCCGGTGACGAGCGGCCCCGTCGGCAGGGGCCGCCGGACACCGGGCGCGCCGGCTACCGGGGGCGCGGTCCGGACCCGGACCGTCACACGGGTGGTGAGACCCTGCCGCCGGGGTCAGACGCCCGCGGTCATGAGGCTGTTGATCCGCTGCGGGTCCCCGCAGACGATCAGCAGCACCTTGGCACGGGCCATCGCCCCGGGCAGGGCGCGGGCGACGGAGGCGTCGGCACCACCGTTGACGGCGACGACCACCACCGGGCGGGACTGGGCGCGCGAGGCCTCGATGTCGGCGTAGAAGACGTCGTCACCGGCGTCGTGCTGCGCCCAGTACGAGTCCTCGCCGAACGACAGCTCGTGCGCGGCCCAGGGGTGCTGGTCACCGGTGGTGAGCACCAGGATGTCGCTCGGTGCGCGGCCGGAGTCCAGCAACAGGTCGACGGCCTCGTCCGCGGCGTCCAGCGCGCCCTGCACCGAGGCGGGGATCAGCTGGATCTGCGGAGTGGACGGGGCCTTGGCGGGCGGTGCGGGCTTCGCGGCGTCGCCCGCGGCGCGCTGCGACGGGGGCGCGGCCGGACCGCGGTTCGGGCCCGGGGTGCCGGGGCGCCGCGGAACGGGCCGGGGTCCGGGACCGGGGACGGGACGGGGGGTCGGCACGGTGCGGCCAGCGGCCGGCGTCGCGCGGGGACCCGGGACACTCTCGTGAATCTGAGGCTCCTCGGGGAAGAGAGGCATGATCTGATATTTATCAAACGCCGGTGCGAGTCGCATCGGCGGGTGGCGGAATTCTCCGCTCAGAAGTCGAAACCCAATTGGCCAACGGCTTCCATCGCAGCGGTTTCAGGGGCGCTGCGGCCCCGCTTGAGGTGCCGCCAACGCGGCAGGGCGTCCAGGTAGGCCCAGGACAGGCGGTGATGCGGAGTGGGCCCGAGCTCCTCCAAGGCTGCGCGGTGTACCGGCGAAGGGTAACCGGCGTTGTCAGCGAAGCAGAAGTCGGAATGCTCGACTCCGAGTTCGACCATCATCGCGTCTCGGTAGACCTTGGCGATCACCGAGGCCGCGGCCACCACGACACAGCTGCGGTCGCCCTTGATGACGGTGCGCACCCGCCAGGGCGCCCCGAGGTAGTCGTGCTTGCCGTCGAGGATCACCGCGTCGGGGCGCACCGGCAGCCCGCCGAGGGCGCGCGTCGCGGCGAGCCGCAGCGCGGCCGTCATGCCCAGCTCGTCGATCTCCTGGGGCGAGGCGTGCCCGAGCGCGTGCGCGGTCACCCAGCTCTCCAGTTCGCGGGCGAGTTCCGTGCGCCGCTTGGGTGTGAGCAGCTTGGAGTCCGTGAGCCCGGCGGGCGGCCGACGCAGGCCGGTGACGGCCGCGCAGACGGTGACCGGGCCTGCCCACGCCCCTCGCCCGACCTCGTCGATGCCGACGACGATCCGGGCTCCGGTGGTGGCGCGCAGGGAGCGCTCGACGGTGTGAGTGGGCGGTTCGTAGGCCATGACGTGAACCACACTACGCCGCCGTGATGACGCCCTCGGCGCAGGGGCCGCCCACCGCGCCGCCGCCGTCCTTCGGAACGGCGGGGCACCCCCGTCGCGGCCGGAACGCGCCCGGGTGGACCGCGCCTCGCCGACGACCGACTCCGGCGAACTCCGAACGCCGAGAACGGAGATCACCACCCCGACGCGCGGAGGACGCCGGGGCGTGGCCGCTCCGGCCCGTCCGACGATCACCGCCCTGACGCCACGGAAGGCCGGCCGCGGGCGAAGCGCCCCACGGGTCGGGTCACGGGTGACCGGTCGCCGTCGCCGGTCGGCCGATCACCCCGCCGACGGGAGCCAGTCCGGAAGCGACTCGACGCTCTCCCACCAGGCGAGCGGCGGGGCGCCCGCCTCGCCGGCCGCGACCACACCGCCGACGATCGCGCACGTGGTGTCCACGTCGCCGCCCGCCTGGGCGGTGGTCCAGAACGCGTCCTCGAACGAGCCGAGGTGGCGGGCGGCCGCCCACAGGGCGAAGGGCACGGTGTCATGGGCGCTGGTGCGCCGGCCGCAGCCCAGGACCGCGGCGACCGTGCCCGTGTCCCCGTAGTCGAGCATGTCCCGGGCGCGACGCAGCCCGGCCTGCACGGCGCTGCGCGGCACCAGGGCGATCACCTCGTCCAACAGCGCCTCCGGGCCGGCGACGCCCTCCGGAGCCGCGGTCAGCGCCGCGGCGGCCGCGACCGCCATCGCCCCGGCCACCGCCTCCCGGTGCTGATGGGTGGTGTAGGCGGAGATCTCCGCCTGGTGTGTGGCCTGCTCCGCGTCGCCCGCGTACCAGGCGCCGAGGGGCGCGATGCGCATCGCGGCGCCGTTGCCCCACGAGCCCTGCCCCTTGAAGAGTCCGGCGGCCAGCTCCCGCCAGTCGTCGCCCTCCCTGATCAGCCGGAGCATCCGGTTCACCGCCGGGCCGTAGCCGCGGTCGAAGTCGTGGTGCTCGGCGAAGGAGCGGGCCAGTGCGTCCTGGTCGATCCGACCGTGGGCCGCGAGGACGGCCAGCACCGAGCACGCCATCTCGGTATCGTCCGTCCAACGCCATGGCGTGGGCGGCAGCTCACGGCGCGACAGTTTCGGGTAGTTGGCGGGCACGAAGAACTGGGAGCCGAGGGCATCCCCCACGGCGAGCCCCCGCAGACTGGCGAGGGCGCGGGTGAAACGGTCAGCGCTCATCGCTGCGAACTCTAACCCGGTGAAGCCCTAACCGGTGAGGTCATATGGCTCGGGCGTGCACCAGCGCTCGAAGGGACGGTCCAGCCGGTACCGCCCGTCGGCACCGAGCTGCAGCATGCGCATCTCGCCGTTTCCCGGGTTGGAGAGGCACTCGAACTCCGCGACGGTCCAGTGCAGCCATCGCATGCAGAACAGCCGCATGGTGAGACCGTGGGTGACCAGCAGGACGTTCGGCGGGTGTCCCGGGTCCTCGAAACTCCGCCACAGGCTCTCCAGGAAGGCACCCACCCGGTCGTAGACGTCGGCACCCGACTCCCCCTGGGCGAAGCGGTAGAAGAAGTGGCCGTAGGCGTCCCGGTACGCCTTCTGCCGTTGCACGTCCTCCCGGTCCTGCCAGTTCCCCCAGTCCTGCTCGCGCAGTCTGGGCTCCTCTCGCACCCGGGTACGGGAGGGGTCGAGGCGCAGCAACTGGAAGGTCTGGTGGGTGCGGCGGTACGGCGACACATAGGCGGAGACCGGCTCGTCCTCGAACAGCTCGCGCAGCCGCACGCCTGCCTCTCGTGCCTGCCTCCGGCCCCGCTCCGTCAGCCGTAGCGCGTGGTCGGGCACTCGTTCGTACACCGTGTCATCGACATTTCCCTCCGATTCTCCGTGCCGTACCAGGACGATGCGGTGGGGTCGCGCCATGCAGCCACCCTAGATCGCGGCTGCGGCCAGCGCCTCATCCCGGGCGCCGGTGACCGGCCTCCCGCCGCGTATCTCGCACACCCCGCCGGTGAAGCGATCGCGCAGCAGGCGGTCGTGCGAGACCACGACCAGGGCGCCGGTCCACCCTTCCAGGGCCCGCTCCAGGGCCTCCACCAGGTCGAGCGCCAGGTGGTTCGTCGGCTCGTCCAGCAGCAGCAGGTCCGCCGGGCGGGCCAGCAGCCGGGCCAGCGCCAGCCGGCGGCGCTGGCCCACGGACAGCGCACCCACCGGCACATGGAGGTCCCGCGGGCGGAACAGGCCGTAGGACAGCAGGAGTTCGGCCTGCTCCTCGGGGGCTCCCGGGAGGCCGCGGCCGAAGGCGGCCAGCAACCGCTCACGGGGGCTGGTGACGGGGATCTCCTGAGCCAGGTACCCGATCCGGCCGCGGCGCACCACGGTGCCCGCGTCGGGCGCCACCACCCCGGCCATGAGCCGCAGGAGGGTGGACTTCCCCGCGCCGTTGGCGCCGTGCACCAGCAGCCGCTCCCCGGCGGCGACGGTCAGGGAGTCGACCGTCAGCCGGTCGCCCACCCGCACCCCGTGGAGGCCGACGAGCACCCCGCCCGCCGTGCCCACGACCGGCCGGGCCGCGAACCGCAACGGCTCCGGCGGGCGGGGCACCGGCTCCTCCTTCAGTCGGCGCAGCCGCTCCTGGGCGTTGCGCACCCTGCTGGAGACCGAGGACTGCACCCGCCCCTTGTCCCGGTCGTACGCCATCTTGTTGCCGTCCTTGCGGGCCCGGCCGGGCGCCACCCGCTGGGCGGCGGTGGCGGCGCTCTCGGTCAGGGCGGCGACCTCGGCGCACCACTGGTCGTACTCCTGCTCCCAGCGGCGCCGCGCGGCGGCCTTCTCCGCGACGAAGCCCGCGTACCCCCCGCCGTACCGGACCAGGGTGCGGCGGTCGGCGTCCACCTCGACGATCGCGGTGGCGACCCGCTCCAGGAAGACACGATCGTGGGAGACGGCGAGGACCGTGCCCCGGTGAGACCGCAGGGCGTCTTCCAACCAGGTCAGCGCAGCGCCGTCGAGATGGTTGGTGGGCTCGTCCAGCAGCATGACCTCCGGCGCCGCGGCGATCAGACAGGCCAGGCCCAGTCGGGCCCGCTCGCCGCCGGAGAGGCCGCCCAGCGGCCGATGGCGACCGATGTGCGCCAGGCCCAGCCCGTGCAGGGCCTTGTCGACCCGCGCGTCGGCCTCGTAGCCGCCGCGCGCCTCGAACGCGGTGAGCAGTTCGCCGTATTCGGCCAGCGCGACAGCCGCGTCGTCGCCGTCGAGACGCTCCTCCAGCTCACGCAGCCCGCGCTCCATGGTCCGCAACTCGGCGAGGGCCGCGTCGACGGCGTCGCCGACGGTGTGGTCCGGGGACAGCTCCAGGGTCTGGCCGAGATGCCCCACGCCGCCGTCGGCCGCCGTCACCGCCACCCCCTCGTCCGGCCGCTCCAGCCCGGCCAGCAGCCGCAGCAGGGTGGACTTCCCCGCGCCGTTCTCACCCACGATCCCGATCCGCTCGCCGGGCCGCACCGAGAACGACACGCCCTCCAGGAGGAGCCGGTCGCCGCGGGACACGGTGACGCCACGCAAGGAGAGCTGAGTAGACATCTGAGCAGTCAAGGGCGACCTCCGGGAGGCTCGGAAACAGGACGGCGACGGCCGATCAGCCATCTAACGCAACCAGAGTGGCGTTACGATGATGGTGACACACCTCTCCTGCTAACGCAACTGGAGTTGCACTTGAATACGGAATCCCCCACCCCCGGTTCTCGGGCCGGACGCCGGCAGGGCGCCGCCACACCCGGCAGCGCCCCCGCGCCCACCGACACCCCCGCCCCGAACGCGCCTCAGCCGCCCGGCACCGTCCGCCCGGGCGGGCGCACGGCCCGGACCCGCGCCGCCGTCCGTGACGCCGTCCTCACCGGGCTCGCGGAAAACGGCTATCCCGGCCTGACCGTCGAGTACGTCGCCGAGCACTCCGGCGTCCACAAGACCACGCTCTACCGTCGCTGGGGCGGCGTGGAGGGGCTGGTCGCCGACGCCCTCGACCTGGCGGGCGAGGACAGCTGGATCCCGCCCGACACGGGGTCCCTCGAAGGCGATCTCCGCGCCCTGGCCCGGGAGGTGTACGACACCTTCTCCGACCCCGCGACCGCCGCCGCTCCCAGCGCGTTCATCGCCGCGGCGTTCCAGTCCGAGCGCGCCGCGGACGCGCTGCGCGGCTTCTACGCCGAGCGCTTCGCGCGCTGCGCCGACGTCGTCCGGCGCGCGGTGGAGCGCGGCGAGGCGCCGGCGGGCACCGACGCGGGCGCGGTCGTCCGGGCCGTCTCCGCACCGCTGTTCTTCCGGGCGCTGATCACCCGCGAACCGCTCGACGAGGCCCTCGGCGACCAGACCGCGGCGGCCGTCCACGCGGCCGTGCGCGCCGGGGCCTACACGGCGAGCGGCACCACGGGCGGTGCGACGGGATGACCGGGACGCCGCCCGGCGCGCGCAAGCGGCGCGCGGCGCGCCCCGGCCGCAGAGCGAGCCCCACGCGCGCCCCGCTCAGCCCGGCCCAGTCGGCCGCGTACCGACCGGGTACCGGCCGGGCTGCGCCCGGGGCACGAGCGGGCCGTCGGTCGGCCGGCGTACGTCCCGCGCGGTCAGACCGCCCAGGTGGACTCCAGCGCCACGACATCTCCGGCGATCGCCGCCACATCGGTCTCGGTCTGCGCGCGCAGCGCGAGCCGCTCGACCCGCTCCGTGCGGTACTTCCCGTGCTCGGCGGCCGAGTCCCACATGGACAACACCAGGAACTCGCTCCCCGGCGCCTCGCCGAAGATCCCGCGCAGCATCCCAGGCGAGCCCGCCATGGCCGGGTTCCACACCTTCTCCTGCACATGGGTGAAGTGCTCCACCCGGTCCTCGTGCACCCGACAGTGGGCGACCCGGGCCACATCCGCGTCACTGAACCGCGGCTGGAAGCCCACCTTCACATCAAACCTGCGCTCGAACAGTCTGACCTGGGCGTTCTTGAACGTCCCCGCCTGGCCCGCAGCCAGACGATCATGTGATCGCGCCATGAAGGAGTCGTAGAACGCGCGGCTCTCCCAGAAGCCGAATATGTGCGCCACGTCCGGGCGCCGGAAGCTCCAACCACCGCCCTGACCCCGGAACCCCGGTTCGCCGAGCAGCCCCGCCCACTTCCGCTGCCCGCGCTCGAACCCTCGACGGTCCACCACGGTGCAGCGAATCCACTTGACCAGCACCGCAATATCGTACGACTCCGAAGGTGGCGTGCATCACGTGCCAGGGACGAGAACCGCCCGCGCGCCGGCGCGCTACGGCGCGGGCTGGCACGATCGCCCCGAGCCGTACACGCGACGACCCCGGGGCGGGGAGCCGATGCCCTCGACTCCCCGCCCCGGGGTGAAGTGCGGCGCGCTCCCGGGCCTCTCGCTCACCGTCGGACGGCAGACCGCGTCGTCTCACCGTGTCGCCTCGGGCGCGACAACCAGACCGTGAACGCCAAGGGCGGTGGCGCCTGAAACGGCACCACCGCCCTGAACGGTCATGTCACCCGCGGGACGGGCCCGGCATCAGCTGCAGCCGCTGGTCGAGCCGCAGCCCTCGCAGATGTAACAGCTGCCGGCCCGCTGCATCTTGGTGCCGCAGGAGAAGCACAGCGGCGCGTCCGCGCTGATGCCCAGCTGCATCTCAACGAGCTCGGCCGAGGTGTGCGCCTGCTTCGGGGCCTCGACGACGGGGACCGGCGGGGCGGCGACGACGACGGGCTTCGGCGCCTCCGTCTGGCGCGGGGCGGACTGGGCCAGGCCCTCGACGTCCATGTCCTCGTCGATCGGCTCGTAGGAACCGGTCTCCAGGTGGCGCTGGCGCTCCTCCGCGGAGTGGATGCCCAGCGCCGAGCGGGTCTCGAAGGGCAGGAAGTCCAGCGCCAGGCGGCGGAAGATGTAGTCGACGATCGACTGCGCCATCCGCACGTCCGGGTCGTCGGTCATGCCGGCCGGCTCGAAGCGCATGTTGGTGAACTTCGAGACGTAGGTCTCCAGCGGCACGCCGTACTGGAGGCCGACCGAGACGGCGATCGAGAAGGCGTCCATCATGCCCGCGAGGGTCGAACCCTGCTTGGACATCTTCAGGAAGACCTCGCCGAGGCCGTCGTCCGGGTAGGAGTTGGCCGTCATGTAGCCCTCGGCGCCGCCGACCGTGAAGGAGGTGGTGATGCCGGGACGACCCTTCGGGAGGCGCTTGCGGACCGGGCGGTACTCGACGACCTTCTCGACGGCCGCGCGGATCGTCTCCTCGGTCTTCTCCGCGAGCTCGGCCTTCTCGTCCTTCTTCGCCTCGTCCTTCTTCTTGGCGGAGAGCGGCTGGCCGACCTTGCAGTTGTCGCGGTAGATCGCGAGCGCCTTGACGCCCATCTTCCACGCCTCGAAGTAGATCTCCTCGACCTCTTCGACGGTGGCGGACTCCGGCATGTTCACGGTCTTGGAGAGCGCGCCGGAGATCCACGGCTGGATCGCGGCCATCATGCGGACGTGGCCCATCGGGGAGATGGAGCGCTCGCCCATGGCGCAGTCGAAGACCTCGTAGTGCTCGGCCTTGAGACCCGGGGCGTCGATCACGTTGCCGTGCTCGGCGATGTGGGCGACGATCGCCTCGATCTGCTCCGGCTGGTAGCCGAGGCGGCGCAGCGCCTGCGGGACCGTGCCGTTGACGATCTGCATCGAGCCGCCGCCGACCAGCTTCTTGAACTTGACCAGGGCGAGGTCGGGCTCCAGGCCGGTGGTGTCGCAGGACATCGCCAGGCCGATGGTGCCGGTCGGGGCGATCACGGACGCCTGGGAGTTGCGGAAGCCGTTCTTCTCGCCGAGGCGGAGCACGTCCTGCCAGGCCTCGGTGGCCGCGGCCCAGATCGCGGTGTCCAGGTCGTCCATCCGCTGGGCGGTGGTGTTGGCGTCCGCGTGCTGCTTCATGACGCGCTGGTGCGGCTCGGCGTTCCGCTCGTAGCCGTCGTACGGGCCGACGACGGCGGCCAGCTCGGCGGAGCGCCGGTACGAGGTGGCGGTCATCAGCGAGGTGATGGCGCCGGCCAGGGCGCGGCCGCCCTCGCTGTCGTACGCGTGGCCGGTGGCCATCAGCAGCGCGCCGAGGTTGGCGTAGCCGATGCCCAGCTGGCGGAAGGCGCGCGTGTTCTCACCGATCTTCTGGGTGGGGAAGTCGGCGAAGCAGATGGAGATGTCCATCGCGGTGATGACCAGCTCGACGACCTTGGCGAAGCGCTCGGAGTCGAACGACTGGTTGCCCTCGCCGTCGTCCTTGAGGAACTTCATCAGGTTCAGCGAGGCGAGGTTGCACGAGGTGTTGTCCAGGTGCATGTACTCGCTGCACGGGTTCGACGCGGTGATCCGGCCGGACTCCGGGCAGGTGTGCCACCGGTTGATGGTGTCGTCGTACTGGATGCCGGGGTCGGCGCAGGCCCAGGCGGCCTCGGCCATCTTGCGGAAGAGCGACTTGGCGTCGACCTCCTCGATGACCTCGCCGGTGAGTCGGGCGCGCAGACCGAAGGTGCCGCCGTTCTCCACGGCCTTCATGAACTCGTCGTTCACGCGCACCGAGTTGTTGGCGTTCTGGTACTGGACGGACGTGATGTCGTCGCCGCCCAGGTCCATGTCGAAGCCCGCGTCGCGCAGCGCGCGGATCTTCTCCTCCTCCTTGACCTTGGTCTCGATGAAGTCCTCGATGTCGGGGTGGTCGACGTCGAGAACGACCATCTTGGCCGCCCGGCGGGTGGCTCCGCCGGACTTGATCGTTCCGGCGGAGGCGTCGGCGCCACGCATGAAGGAGACCGGGCCGGAGGCGTTGCCGCCGGAGGAGAGCAGCTCCTTGGAGGAGCGGATGCGGGAGAGGTTCAGGCCGGCGCCGGAGCCGCCCTTGAAGATCATCCCCTCTTCCTTGTACCAGTCGAGGATCGACTCCATGGAGTCGTCGACGGAGAGGATGAAGCAGGCGCTGACCTGCTGCGGCTGCGGGGTGCCGACGTTGAACCACACCGGCGAGTTGAAGCTGAAGATCTGGTGCAGGAGGGCGTAGGCGAGCTCGTGCTCGAAGATCTCCGCGTCGGCCGGGGAGGCGAAGTACCTGTAGTCCTCGCCGGCCTTCCGGTAGGTCTTCACGATGCGGTCGATGAGCTGCTTGAGGCCGGTCTCCCGCTGGGGGGTGCCGACCGCGCCGCGGAAGTACTTGCTCGTGACGATGTTGACCGCGTTCACCGACCAGAAGTCGGGGAACTCGACGCCACGCTGCTCGAAGTTGACCGAGCCGTCGCGCCAGTTGGTCATGACGACGTCACGGCACTCCCACGCCACCTCGTCGTACGGGTGCACGCCGGGGGTGGTGTGGATGCGCTCGATACGCAGACCCTTGGCAGCCTTGCTTCCCTTGGAACGGGAACCTCGCGCCGGGCCGCTCGCCGTCTCTGTCATTCCGCCTCCCTGATACGGGCAAAACGCCCTGATGTGCCAAATTCTTCCTTGGCACGGTGTTCTGTTCTGTCGCCCACGCGCACGGCGGCGCCCGGGCAGGTTCGTGGTCGTCGCTCAGTCGGCGACGACGGCAGGCGCGGAGGCCTGCACGGCTCCGCCACGCCCGGTGGCGGCGTCCGGCCCGCCCTCGGCGGGCGCGCGGAGCGGCTGCTGTTGGCGCAGCTCGGCGACGGCCGCCTCGAAGTCCTCCAGCGAGTCGAACGCCTGGTAGACGGAGGCGAACCGGAGGTACGCGACGAGGTCGAGCTCCTTGAGCGGGCCGAGTATCGCGAGCCCCACGTCGTGGGTGGACAGCTCGGCGCTACCGGTCGCGCGCACCGCCTCCTCGACCCGCTGGCCCAGCAGGGCGAGCGCGTCCTCGGTGACGGGGCGCCCCTGGCACGCCTTGCGCACCCCGGAGATGACCTTGGTGCGACTGAAGGGCTCGGTGACCCCGCTCCGCTTGATCACCATCAGAGACGCGGTCTCCACGGTGGTGAACCGCCGGGAGCAGTCCGGGCACTGGCGACGCCGGCGAATGGAGCAGCCGTCGTCGGTGGTGCGACTGTCGACGACTCGGCTGTCGGGGTGCCTGCAGAAGGGGCAGTGCATGGTTTCCCCACCCTTCTTCCACCCTCGGAAACGGCGTACGACCAGGTACGACTGACGGCCTCGACCGGCCCGTCGTGAGGGCCTCTCGAAGTAGCCACCAGCATAGGCGACCACCGAGGGGGTTCCGTACCAGGGACACAACCTGTGGTGGCGGACCCCAATCACACCACTAGATGTGGTGCCTGGTGCACTCTCCGCGCCGATCATGGCGCTGACGTGCCGAGGAGTCTCCGGCCGCGCGGACGCGCGGGGGAACGTTGGGGACGAGACTACGCGAAGCCACCCGGACGGCTGCCTTCGGGGCAGATGGGGAGGTCAGCCGCAGGGGCGATCGGGCGTCCGCCGCATGGCGGTGTCGCGCCGCGCCCCTCCCCCGGACGGGCTGCCGCCGCGCGGACGGTGGAGCGGTGGCCGGAGAGCCACCGGGAAGCACCCCGACGGAGCACTCCCGACGGCGGGCGCGAGGCGACGAAACGCGGCAGAGGCGGGCCCTCAAAGCGGGAATCGTGACCGAGAAGTGCCACACTGGTTGCCACTCCGAACCCGGATCCACGGTCCGCCCATACACCCGATCCCTTGATCGCGTCAGCCGATCCGCGAGATTTCACTCGAACGTGTGTTTGGCGCAACCTTTCGAAAGCAACTACCGTTGACCAACCAGGGAGAACATTTCGAGAGGGGCCGACGACGTGACCACCACCACAGACAGTGCCACCATCACCGCCCAGGACCGCTCCCAGAGTCGACTCGAACACGCGCACACGATGACGAGTGAAGCCACGAACCCCGAGGGCGCGAAGCCCACACGCTCGCTTCCCGGCCGCCCCCCAGGGATCCGGGCCGACAGTTCCGGGTTGACCGATCGACAGCGGCGGGTCATCGAAGTGATCCGCGACTCCGTGCAGCGCCGTGGCTACCCACCGTCCATGCGGGAGATCGGCCAGGCCGTGGGGCTGTCCAGCACCTCGTCGGTGGCGCACCAGCTGATGGCCCTGGAGCGCAAGGGCTTCCTCCGTCGGGACCCGCACCGCCCCCGCGCCTACGAGGTGCGTGGCTCGGACCAGCCCACCGCGCAGCCGGCGGACACCACCGGCAAGCCGGCCGCCTCCTATGTGCCGCTGGTCGGCCGGATCGCCGCCGGTGGCCCGATCCTGGCCGAGGAGTCGGTCGAGGACGTCTTCCCGCTCCCGCGGCAACTGGTCGGCGACGGCGAGCTGTTCGTCCTCAAGGTCGTCGGCGATTCCATGATCGAAGCCGCGATCTGCGACGGGGACTGGGTGACCGTCCGTCGTCAGCCCGTCGCCGAGAACGGTGACATCGTCGCCGCGATGCTCGACGGCGAGGCCACGGTGAAGCGCTTCAAGCGGGAAGACGGGCATGTGTGGCTGCTCCCGCACAATGCCGCCTACCAGCCCATCCCCGGCGATGAGGCGACCATCCTCGGCAAGGTGGTCGCGGTGCTCCGGCGGGTCTGAGGACACGCCTCACGACCGGGCCCCGGGACCACTGCGCCGGTTCCGGGGCCCAGCTCTCTTTCCCTGTCGTCTGGGGTGCGCGGGGCCCGCCGCCGGCTCGCCCGGCGCGCCAGCGCCACCGCACCACAGACGAGCGGCCACCGCGCGAGGCAAGCCGCCACCGCACCACGGACAAGCACCCACCGCGCCACGGACCAGCGGCCTGCGCGCCGACAGCCGGCGCTCCCAGGAGCCCAGCCGACGCTCCCCGGGGCCCGGGGTGGGCTGTCACCCTCCCGCCCCTCAGCTCAGCGCACTCCTCCGGCTCGTACGCCCCGTCTCCTCCGGCGCGTACGCCCGTCCGGTCTACATGCCCTCCGCGCGGGCGGCGGCGTCGATGGCGGCCAGGGAGCGGCGCACCTGGTTGCGGTCCGTCGTGTGCCAGAAGTCGGGCATCGAAGACCGCAGAAAGCCGCCGTAGCGGGCGCGCTCCAGCCGGGGGTCGAGCACCGCCACCACGCCGCGATCTCCCGTCGCCCGCACCAGGCGCCCGGCTCCCTGGGCCATCAACAGCGCGGCGTGCGTCGCAGCCACGGCCATGAAGCCGTTGCCCCCGCCCTCCTCGACCGACTTCTGCCGGGCGCTCATCAGCGGGTCGTCCGGGCGCGGGAACGGGATCCGGTCCATCACCACGAGCTGGCAGCTCGGGCCCGGCACATCCACGCCCTGCCACAGCGACAGGGTGCCGAAGAGACATGTGCGCGCGTCCGCCGCGAAGCCCCGGATGAGCTCGCCGAGGGTCTCCTCGCCCTGGAGCAGGATCGGCACGTCCAGCCGCCCGCGCAGTTCCTCCGCGGCCGCCTGGGCGGCGCGCATCGAGGAGAAGAGCCCCAGCGTGCGGCCGCCCGCGGCCTCCATCAGCTCGGCCAGCTCATCGATCATGTCCCCGCGGCTGCCCTCCCGGCCGGGCTGGGCCAGGTGCTTGGCGACGTAGAGGATCCCCTGCTTGCGATAGTCGAAGGGGGAGCCGACGTCGAGGCCCTTCCACACGGGACTCTCGGTGTCGGAGCCCTCGCCGCCGGACCCGCCCTTGGTGCTCGCGGCGCCCTCGGGGCCCAGGCCGAGCGAGGCCGCGACGCCGTTGAAGTCCCCGCCGAGCTTGAGGGTGGCCGAGGTGAGCACCACCGAGCGGTCCTCGAACAGCTTCTCGCGCAGCAGACCGGAGACCGACAGCGGGGCGACGCGCAGCGAGGCGCCGAAGCGGTCGTGGCGCTCGTACCAGACCACGTCGTACTCGGAGCCCTGCACGATGCGCTCGGCCACCGCCTGGATGTTCTCCACCGAGGCGAGGGCCTGCTTACGCACCGCGTCCTCGTCCTGGACCGACTTGTCGCGGGTGGCGCCCAGCGCCGAGATCACGTTCCGGGCGGCGTCCCGCAGCGACATCAGGGCGTACGCGAGGTCCTCCGGGATCTCCTCGAGGCGGCCCGGGAGGGCCAGCTCCATCAGCCGCTCGAAGGTCTCAGCCGCCGTCTGCAGGGCGTCTGCCTCCTTCTCGTTGACGAGCTTGGCGGAGCGCCGCACGGCACGGTTGACCTGGCCCGGCGTGAGCTCCCCGGTGGCCACCCCGGTCACCCGGGAGACCAGCTCATGGGCCTCGTCGACGATCAGCACCTCGTGGCTGGGCAGCACGGGGGCGCCCTCGATGGCGTCGATGGCGAGCAGGGCGTGGTTGGTGACCACGACGTCGGCGAGCTTGGCGCGCTCCCGCGCGGCCTCGGCGAAGCACTCGGCCCCGTAGGCGCACTTGGAGGCGCCGAGGCACTCGCGCGAGGTGACCGACACCTGCGACCAGGCCCGGTCGGAGACGCCGGGGGTCAGGTCGTCCCGGTCGCCGGTCTCCGTCTCGTCGGCCCAGTCCCGCATCCGCAGCAGATCCTGGCCCAGCTTGCTGGTGGGCGCAGCGGCCTCGAACGGGTCGAAGAGACCCTCTTCGTCGTCCTGGGGCACGCCCTCGTGCAGTCGGTGCAGACACAGGTAGTTCGAGCGGCCCTTGAGCATGGCGAAGTCCGGCCGGCGGCGCAGCAGCGGGTGCAGCGCGTCGACCGTCCGGGGCAGGTCGCGCTCGACGAGCTGCCGCTGGAGCGCGAGGGTGGCGGTGGCCACCACGACCCGCTCTCCGTGGGCCAGGGCGGGCACCAGATAGCCGAGCGACTTTCCGGTGCCGGTGCCGGCCTGGACGAGCAGATGGGCGTTGTCGTCGACGGCCTCGGCGACGGCTTCGGCCATGGTGACCTGACCGGGGCGCTCCGAGCCGCCCACGGCGGAGACGGCGGCGTGCAGGAGCTCGGGGAGGGAGGGCTTCGTCATAGCGCGTCCACCCTACGGCCCACCACTGACAACCGCGATCAGCCCTGGTGGAGCGGGTTGGGCACGGTGCCGTGCACCGCGGCGTGCGGGCGGGTCGGGCGGTCTCGGTAGCCGTCCAGGTGCAGTCGGTTGCGGTTCAGACACAGCCGCTCGATGCGCTCGGTGAGCAGGTCGAAGGTCTCGAAGCGCTCCTTGAGCTCGGGGAACCGCTCGTGGTGGCGGGTGATCTCGTCCCGCACCATGGCCCAGAAGTCCGCTTCGGGGATGCCCAGTTGTCCCTCACAGAGGGGGGCGAGGTAGCGGAAGACGCCGACGAAGAGCCCGGAGTGGATGAACTGGGTGAGGAAGCCGGGCGGCTCGGTGAGCAGCACGTCCCGTACCTCCTCCGGCATGGTGTCGTGCTCCGGGACCGGGACGGCGCTCACGTTGATGTCGTCGACGAAGTCCTTCACGGCCATCCGCGCGGGGACGTCGTTCCCGTCGAAGACGATGATGGTGTTCTCGCCGTGCGGGGAGAACACGGTGCCGTAGCGGTAGAGGAAGTGCAGCAGCGGTGGCAGCAGGGCCTTGAAGAGCAGCCGCAGCCAGTCCCGGGGCGGCATCCCGGAGCGCTCGACCAGCTCGGCCACGAAGGCGCGCCCTCGGGAGTCGGTGTGTAGCAGCGCCGCCAGGGTGCGGGCACGCTCGCCCGGGTCCAGATACCGGGCCACCGGCTCCCGCCAGATCGCCCCCAGGAGCTCCTTGTACTGGTACGGCGCCTCCGGCAGCCGGTCGTAGACCTCGTGACCGACCGCGACGGAGGCGACCTCGCCCAGCAGGATCACCCGACAGTCGTCGCGCAGGAACGCGTCGCTCTCGCACAGTCCGCGCACCCAGCCCGTGACCGCGGGCGCCGCCTTGGTCAGCCGGGTCGGCAGCCCCCGCCACACGAGCGTGTTGAGGATGGAGAGCGGGAGCTTCACACTGTGCCGCTCGGGCCGGCTCACGTTGAGGAAGGTGCGGATGGACTGCTGGGGCAGCCGCAGATCGCGGTCGGCGGGCGGCAGTGGAACGATGTCCTGGGCGGCGATGCCGGCCGCGAAGAGCGGCACGACGATCTCGTCCCACTGCCACGGATGGACCGGCAGGTAGAGGTAGTCCACCGGACACAGGCCACGGGCGTCCAGCGCGGCGGCGAACGCCTCGCGGACATCGTGGTCGAGCTCGTGTGCGTACAGCCGGTTCGGGTCGCCGAGCTCGGGGACGCCGCGATAGGTGGCGAGGCCGCGGCGGACCGCGATCCACGGCAGGGGACGCGGGCATCGGGCCTCGGGGGCCCAGTGCCGGGTGTCGCTGGCCGAGAACCCCATCCGCCCCTTGTTGAAGACGATCCAGGGGTGGCCGGTCTGGTGGCCTTCCAGCTCGGCGTAGTCGAGGTCGGCGAGCTCGGAGGCGGCGAGCGCGGTGTGGTCGAGGCGGGCGTCGGCGTTGAGCGTGGTGCCCAGCTCGCGGACGAGGTGCCCCAGGGTGGCGCCGTCGAGGCCGAGCAGACCGCGGGCCCGGATCAGGAACTCCATCGGGTTGACGGAGTCGGCCGTCGGCTTCGGGCCCGGCGGGACGTCCCACGCCACGCTCGCCTCGTCGACCCACCAGCTGCCGTACGCGCCGCGCCGGGCCAGGAAGGACAACGTCCCTCCCCCGGATTCGGCCCCTCCGTCCGCTCCTCCCCCGGCCGGGTCGGCGTCGTCGAGCCGGAGGACGTAGGGGACCGCCGCGGTGTGGCCGGCGGAGTGCCCGACCGCCGGGGCGGGCGCGGGGACCGAGGGCGGGGCGGACGGGACCGGGGCGGAGGGCACGGGGGCGGAGGAGCCGAGGGTGGCCGCGGAGCCGCCGAGGACGGGGGCGGAGGAAGGGCCGAGGGCGGGGGCTGAGGGGGTGGGAGCGGGCGCCTGGACACCGGACGCCGCGGCGCCGGACAGGCGTGCGGAAGCGCCGGGGGCGGCGGCCGGCACGGCGCCGGGGCCGGCCGCGGAGCGGGGAACGGGCTGGACGATCTCCTCGTAGGCGAACTCGGCGATCATCTTGGCGAGCAGCCGTCGGGCGACTCGCTGCCAGGTGGCGCGGTTCAGCTCCGAGGGGAGTCGCAGGGGCTCGGCTTCGGCGAAGTCGGCGATGCCCTCGGAGTCGTCGCTGGCATCGGTGACGGGCGGCTTCGGCACGGACAGGACTCCCTGTGCGGTATCGGAAACGGCGGGCGCGGGTGTAACGAGCACGGCGGGTCAGGCGTGTAGAGAGTGAGGGACGCGGGACCGAGCGCGGAGCGGATCATGACAGCGGCCCTCACATCAGATGCCGGAGGGCTCGGTCGCGCAGCATCAGCGCCGCACGCTTGTCCGGGAGGTCGAGCTCGGCCGAGAAACGGAAGCCGGCGCTGAGAAAGGCGACGATGGAGGGGGTGTTGCGTAGGTCGGGTTCTGCGATGACGCGCGCACACGCGGGTCGGTGGTCGAGCGCGAGATCGGCCGCAGCGCGCAGCAGCGTCCTGCCGAGGCCGTGACCGCGGTCGGACACACTGCCGATGAGGAGATGGAGCCCGGTGTCGTGCGGCCGGGCCGGATAGTGCCGCGCCAACGGGTCGAGGTCGGCGCGGTAGACCTCCCAATAGCTCATCGGCACGCCCTTCAGGACACCCAGGCAGGGCACGCTGCGGCCATCGCCGTCGAGTTGGCCGCGCAGGTGCTTCTCGGTGGTCTCCTCCGGCCCGGCGAGGTCCCAGAAGGCGGCGACGGCCGGATCGTTCATCCAGCGGGCGATGAGCGGCAGGTCGCGGGAGACCTTGACCGGCACCAGTTGGAAGGCGCCCACCGGAGTGTCGGTGGGCCCCCACCCCGCGAGGTGGTCGAGGAGGTCCGGCCGGGCGTCGTCGACGGGCCGTACGGCGAGCCGCTCCTCGCCGAGCCGGTCGGCCCGGTCGTCGGCCAACCTCAGGTCGAGGGTGTCGTCGGTGCTGGAGGTCGTACGGGCGGTGGAGTCGGCCGGCTGCACGGCGACGGTCTCCTCTCGTGGGTTCGCGCGGGCGCGAGGGTCCGGGCGGTTGTCGGGGGCTGGGAGTACGGAGGGAACCGGTTCGATGCGCGGCGCGGACGTCATGCCGTGCCGCTGACAAGGGGGTTGGCGATGGTGACGTAGACGGACTGGGTGTCGACGGGGCCGACGAGCTCGTCGAGGCCGCGCAGTCTGGTCAACATGTTCGCCTTGCAGCGCAGGACGGGGGTCTCCAGAAGGCGGGCCGGGAGCGTGGAGCGGAGCGCGGCGGGTCCGGTGGCGGCCTCGCCGAGGAAGCGGCGGAAGGCGGCGAGCAGGACGCGTTCGTCCGCCAGCCGCTGGGAGCCGAACGCACCCACCAGGCCGAGCACGTTGTTCACCCCCAGGTAGTAGGTGAACCGCTCGTCGGCGACCTCGTCGGACACGAAGGTGTCGCTGTCCCGGCCGATGCCGGGGAGCCTCCGGTCGAGTTCGGCACGGTGTGACTCGCGGAAGTAGTAACCCTGGTTGTCGCGGTAGCGGCCGCCCGCCGGCCACCCCTCGGGGTCCAGCAACACCAGCGTGTTCTGCTGGTGGGCTTCGAGGGCGACCCCGGCCTCGCCGTCCAGCCACAGCACGGGCCGTACGACGGCGTGGAGGTAGCGCAGGAACCACTCCGCGGAGACCGCGCCGAGGGGTCGACCGGTGCGGGCGGCGAGCCGGGCGACGATCGAGGCGAGCCGGGAGTACGGCGCCGGCTGGCCCGGCCACGGCCGCGGCGCGGTCAGCCCGGCGACGCACACCGCGTCGTCGGTGGGTCCGAACGGGTTGTGCCGGATGACGACGTCGAGGCCGGTGAGCGGGGCGCCGTCCGCCCCGTCGGCGCCGAGCCAGGCCGGGTCGCGCACGATGTCGAAGCCGGAGGGGCCGGACACGCCGGACGACCCCGGACCACCGGTCGGTCCCGGGCAGGCCGCCCGCCACTGCTCGGCGACGCCGCTGCGCAGCAGTCGGTGGACCTCGACGCCCCGGCGTAGTTCCTTACGGAGGTTCTCACGACGGGAGTTGGTGATGCGCACGCCCAGTGACAGCTTCAACATGGCCGGGGCGTCCGGCCGGTACACGGTACGAACCGAGGAGGTGGGGTGCCAGAACGGGCCGCCCTGACCGATGTCACGCAGCAGTCCGTCAGCGAACAGCGCGGCGATCGCGGGGCGGTGCCGGATCTCCCGCGCCTGCCAGGGATGCAGGGGTAGCGGCACCGCACCGCTCGGCAGCCCTTCGGAGAGGATCGCACCCGCCAGCCGGGCGGCGAGCCGCTCCGCCGGTACGGTGCGCCCGCGCTGGGTCCATGCCGAGTCGGCGGCGAGCAGGGAGCGATCGACGGCGATCCAGTGCAGCGGGAAGCTGCCGCGCAGCTCGGGTGAGTAGTGCCGCGCCTCCGCTTCGGAGAGCCCTTCCCGGCTCTTGGGGGTGGGGTGCAGCGGGTGGCCCAGGATCAGCGCCTGTTCGGAGTTGAGGAAGGAGCCGAGTTCGGGCGGGTCGGCCGGCGCGGCCCGCCGTTCCTTCAGAAACAGGGCGGTCCGCTGGATCGAGTCCGCGACCCTGCCGACGAGTTCAGCGGCCTCTCCAACAGGTGCGGGACCGCCGTGGGGCTCGGGGTGCTCGGGGGCGGCCCCGACGGCACCACGGTCCCCCGCGGCTTCGCGCTCTCCCGTGACCTCGCGGCTCATCGCGCCTTCGGTGTTCCCCGTGGCTTCGCGGCACTTCGCGGCTTCGGTGTTTCCCGTGACCTCGCGGCTCATCGCGCCTTCGGTGTTCCCCCTGGCGTCGCGGCACTTCGCGGCTTCGGGCTCCCCCGCGACGTCGTGACACTTCGCGGCTTCGGGGTGCCGCTCGGCTCCAGGGGGCGCCTCGACGGGCACGGTGGGCGCTGCCGCGGCGCGCGTCGACGGTACGAGCGGCTCAGCGGACGGTCCGGCCGCATCGGGCGACGGCGCGCCCGCCCCGAGGGGCGGAGGGGCGGACTCGGCGACTCCGCTGCCCCCACCGGCCGCGCCGGCCCCGGCGGCGAGGTCGTCCCCACCGGCCGCGCCGACCCCGGCGGTGTACGCGGCCTCTCGGCCGAGCAGGGCGGCGAGGGTGATGGCGTCGACGGGCGGGGCGTTCTCGGGGGCGTGCTCCAGAGCGGCCCGGCCGAAGAGGTGCGCGCCGGTCGGCGACCAGTAGCGCACCAGAACCCGCACCGCACCGCCGCCGGCGGCGAGGGGGATCCGCAGGACGTCCGTCTCCGGTCGGGCGAGCCCCGTCTCGCGCACCCAGCAGCGAAGGAGGTTCTCCACCGCGGCCGCGTCCGCCGCGACCCGTGGATCGGGGTGCCCGAGCGGCTCCGGGTGGCGGCCGGGCACGCCGCCCTTCGGGGTCTGGGCGCCACCGCCGGCCTGGTGATCGTCGAGCGCGCGGCGGTTCTGCCGCGGCACCGTCGGCGTGGCCTCCCTGGACGAGGTCGCCCCAGGCGCCGCCCCCGGCGGTGTGGCCGGGCCCGGGACGTACGGACCGGAGAGGCCCGGCGCGTGGGAGGCGCCGGGCGGGAAGGGGGTGTTGGGCTCTCCGGTCGGGGGCGCCGCGGCGGGCCGAGTCTCGGGTTCCGCCGCGGCCCGCCACGCGGTCGACGGGGCAGGGCGCGTGGTGCGGGGAATCACCACGGGCCCCAGGGCCTCCGGAACGGCGGGCTCCGCGGCACCCCGATGCGCGTCCGTCGGAGCGGGCCGGGCGGCGTGGGGAATCACCACGGGCTCCGAGACCTCTGGAACGGGCGGGGTCGGGGCTGGGCAGTCGGCCTCGGGGGTGTGCAGCATGTCGTCTGTGGCGCACACCTCGCGACACTCACGCCGTGAACCGGGCGCCTCCCTCCTTCCACGGTGTGGGGGTGAACGGGCGGCCGTACGACGGCGCGCGCCCGTACGACGGTGAGCGGGCCCCCGGCGGCGGTCGGGCACCCCGCGGCGGTCGGGCACCCGGCCGCGGGCCGACGCACGAGGCCCGGCGGAGCCGGGGCGGCCCGCCGCGGTCCCCCGGCGGCCGGCCCCATCGCGCCGGCCGCGGGCGCGACCACACGCGCGGGCCGGACGGCAGCCGGGCGTGCGGCGAGGCGGCGGCCAGAGACGGCACGGGTCGCCCACCCGCGCAGGGCCACGACGGCCGAGCACGGGCGCGGGGGCATCCCACGGGCCAGGCCGCACCCGGGGACGCGGCGACGCACCGCCAGGGACCCGGCCGGCACCGCCAAGGCCCCGGCCGCCTGACGGATCCGGCGGAGGGCGTTGGGCGTGCGGCCGCGAGGGGCCGTCGGTGGGGTCACCGGGCGGGGCCCGGAAGCGGCGGGGCGAGCGGGGCGTGGGCGCGGGCGGCGTAGGACCGTTCGACCGCCTCGAGGGCGTCGGCCAGCCGGTCGAGGACCGCTTCGGCCTGCTCGTCGGTGAGGGTCAGCGGCGGCAGCAGCCGGACCACGCTGGAGTGCCGGCCGCCCAGCTCGACGATGAGGCCCCGGCCCAGGCACTCCTGTCGGACCGCGGCCGCGAGCGAGGGCGCGGGAGCGAGGGCGGAGGTCGGCGTGATCGCGGAGGTGGGACCGGGGGCGTGGGCCGGGGCGGCGGAGCCGGGGGCGAGGGCGGGCTCGATCGGTGCGGCGGCGCCCTCGGGGTCGACGAGCTCCAGGCCGAGCATGAGGCCCCGACCGCGGACGTCGCCGACGCAGGGGTGTCGGCGGGCCAGTTCGCGCAGCCGGGCCAGGATGCGGGCGCCGAGCGTGGCGGCCCGCTCGGCCAGCGCGTTCTCGCGGACGAAGGCGAGGGTGGCGGCGCCGGCGGCCATGGCGAGCTGGTTGCCGCGGAAGGTGCCCGCGTGGGCGCCCGGCGACCAGACGTCGAGGTCGTCGCGGTAGACGACGACGGCCAGCGGAAGGCTGCCGCCGATGGCTTTGGAGAGCACCATCACATCGGGGACGACGCCGCTGTGTTCCACGGCCCAGAAGGCGCCGGTGCGGCCGACGCCGGTCTGCACCTCGTCGGCGATGAGGGGGATCCCGCGCGCCGTGGTGATCTCCCGCATCCGGCGCAGCCAGCCGTCCGGGGCCGGGATGACACCGCCCTCGCCCTGCACCGGTTCGAGGATCATGCCGGCCGGGGCGGGCACGCCGCCCTTGTCGTCGTCGAGCACGCTCTCGGTCCACCGGGCCGCGAGCTCCGCGCCGCGATCCCCGCCGACCCCGAACGGGCAGCGGTAGTCGTACGGGAAGGGCAGTCGGGTCACGCTCACCGCGCGGGCGCCGCCGGACGCGGCCAGCGCTCCGGTCGTCATGCCGTGGTAGGCCCCGGTGAAGGCCAGCAACCCGTCGCGCCCGGTGGCGGTCCGCACCAGGGTGAGCGCCGCCTCGACGGCGTCGGTGCCGGCCGGGCCGCAGAACTGCACCCGTCCCCGCTCGGCGAGTTGGGGCGGGAGAGTGGCGAACAGCTCGTCCAGGAAGGCGTCCTTGACCGGCGTGGCGAGGTCCAGGACGTGCAGGGGAGCACCGGAGTCGAGCACGGAGCGGATGGCCTCCAGCACCACCGGGTGGTTGTGGCCGAGGGCCAACGTGCCGGCGCCGGAGAGACAGTCCAGATAGCGACGGCCGTCGGCACCCTCGATCGTCAGTCCCCGGGCCCGCACCGGGACGATGGGCAGCGAGCGGGCGTAGGTGCGGGCCGCCGACTCGCGCAGCGACTGGCGTCGCAGAATGCTCTGGATGCGTTCGTCCGCCGCGCACTGCGCCGTCGGCGGGAGCTCGGTCACGGCCATGGGAGTCGGCCCTCCTGCTGCGGACTGCGTGCGAGCGCACGCCGGTCGACGGTCCCCCGTACGTACCAACGACGCGCACAGCGGCAGATCACGGGCAAAAGGAAGATCCTTCTCCGTGGGAACCGGGGACCCGGGTACCGCCGTCGTAGGCGGCACCGGCATAGTGGGGGCTGCCGTCCCCGCCGAGTCGGAGACATGACAAATTCAGATCGAGTGCAGACCTGGTGTGGGCCCGGTCCACAGCTGACGCGGCCCCACCCGAGGGGATCCGGATCGTTCTTCCGGATCGAAGCACTCCGAGCCCAGGACGTCTCAGAACATCTCAGGGGGAGTTCCACCCATGCCATCCATACGCCGTTCCGCGCTGGCTGCGGCCGCCATGGCCGCCGCACTGGCGCTGACCGCCACCGCGTGCGGCCCGGACGACGGCGGGGACGCCGGTCAGTCCAGCGCTCCCAGCCAGGGGTCGCAGGACATCGCCCTGCCCGATGACCTCAACATCGGGGACAAGCTGAAGGACCTGGGCATCGATCTCGACGAGTGGAAGAACGGCGCCTGGAACAAGTGGGACAAGGACGACTGGCTGCGTGAGGCCGGGGAGTTCATCAACCCCATCATCGAAGACCTCTGGAAGCCGGACCGGATGAAGGAGGCTCAGCAGCCCGACAAGCCGGTCGACGAGGAGGACATCGACGGCGACCAGGGCGTCACCGACCCGGAGCCGACTCCGGTGACCGCCAAGCAGGTGTCCGCGCCGTTCAGCACCAAGGTGCCGGAGGCGGGCAAGGTCTTCTTCGACGGCCCCGAGGGCTCCATGGTCTGCTCGGCGACCGTGGTGAAGGACCCGGCGCACCCCGGCAAGTCCAACCTGGTGTGGACCGCCGGCCACTGTGTCCACGCGGGTCAGGGCGGCGGCTGGTACAAGAACCTCGCCTTCGTCCCCTCGTACAACGACGCCGGCAAGTCGGCGGCCCAGCTGGAGAACGCGACCCGCGAGGAGCTCGCGCCCAAGGGCGTCTGGTGGGCCGACTGGGCCCAGACCTCCTCGCAGTGGATCGACAGCGGCGCGCAGGTCGGCGGCAAGGGCGCGCCCTACGACTTCGCGGTGCTGCACGTGAAGCCGGAGGCGGGCGCGGGCGGCAAGTCGCTGGAGGAGACGGTCGGCGGAGCGCTGCCCGTCGAGTTCAACGCCCCGGCGGTCAAGTCGATCGACAGCATCACGGGCACCGGCTACCCGGCCGCGCCGCCGTTCGACGGCCAGAAGATGTTCCAGTGCGCGGACAAGCCGGGTCGCCTCTCGCTGCAGGCCGCGCAGCCGACGATGTACCGCATCGGCTGCACCATGACCGCGGGTTCCTCCGGCGGCGGCTGGGTCGCCACCGGCTCCGACGGCAAGCCCGCGCTGGTCTCCAACACCTCCATCGGCCCGTCCAACGCCACCTGGCTGGCCGGTCCGCACCTGGGTCCGGAGGCCAAGGGCGTCTACAACGCGGTGAGCAAGAAGTTCGCGGGCCAGTAGGTCCGCCGGGTGTGGGCGGCGCCGAGCGCGCCGCCCACACGGGCGAGGGCCCGCCCCCGTTCGCGGGGGCGGGCCCTCGTCGTATGACCGCGTGCCGCCGGGCACGCGAGGCGCGCGGACGCGCGCCGGCTATGCGGACGACGCGGACGCCGGGACGTACGGCTGGAGCTCGGCCGCCAGCTCCTCGTGCACCCGTGCCTTGAGCAGCGTGCCCTCGGAGGTGTGCTCCTCGGAGAGGACCTCACCCTCGGCGTGGGCGCGCGAGATCAGGGCCCCGTGCGTGTACGGAACCAGCGCCTCGATGGCGACCTCGGGCCGCGGCAGCTCCGCGTCGAGGAGTGCGAGCAGCTCCTCGATGCCCTGGCCGGTACGGGCGGAGACCGCGATGGAGCGCTTCTCGACCCGCATGAGGCGCTGCAGCACCAGCGGATCGGCCGCGTCCGCCTTGTTGATCACCACGATCTCGGGCACCTCGACGGCGCCCACGTCGCGGATCACCTCGCGCACGGCGGCCAGCTGCTCCTCCGGCGTCGGGTGCGAGCCGTCCACCACATGGAGGATCAGATCGGCGTCGCCGACCTCCTCCATGGTGGAGCGGAACGCCTCGACGAGGTGGTGCGGCAGATGGCGCACGAATCCGACGGTGTCCGCCAGCGTGTACAGCCGCCCGCTGGGGGTCTCGGCCCGGCGCACGGTCGGGTCGAGGGTGGCGAACAGCGCGTTCTCCACCAGGACGCCCGCGCCGGTCAGCCGGTTGAGCAGCGAGGACTTGCCCGCGTTGGTGTAGCCGGCGATGGCGACCGAGGGCACCTTGTTGCGCTTGCGCTCCTGCCGCTTGATGTCGCGGCCGGTCTTCATATCCGCGATCTCCCGGCGCATCTTCGCCATCTTCTCGCGGATGCGCCGACGGTCGGTCTCGATCTTGGTCTCACCGGGACCACGGGTGGCCATGCCGCCGCCCGAGGAGCCGGAGCCACCGCCACCCATCTGTCGGGACAGGGACTGACCCCAACCGCGCAGCCGCGGCAGCATGTACTGCATCTGCGCGAGCGAGACCTGGGCCTTACCCTCTCGGGACTTGGCGTGCTGGGCGAAGATGTCGAGGATCAGGGCGGTCCGGTCGACCACCTTCACCTTGACGACGTCCTCGAGGTGGATCAGCTGGCCGGGGCTGAGCTCACCGTCGCAGACCACGGTGTCGGCCCCGGACTCCAGCACGATGTCCCGCAGCTCCTGGGCCTTGCCGGAGCCGATGTAGGTGGCCGGGTCCGGCTTGTCGCGACGCTGGGTGACGCCGTCGAGCACGAGGGCGCCCGCGGTCTCCGCGAGCGCGGCCAGCTCGGCCAGCGAGTTCTCCGCGTCCTGGACGGTGCCCGAGGTCCAGACGCCGACCAGCACCACGCGCTCCAGGCGCAGCTGCCGGTACTCGACCTCGGTGATGTCCTCGAGCTCGGTGGAAAGACCCGCGACGCGCCGCAGCGCCGCACGGTCGGAGCGGTCGTGCTGATCGCCGTCGCGCTCCCCGTCGAGCTCATGACTCCAGGCGACGTCCTCTTCCATCAGGGCGTCGGCCCGAAGGCTCTCGGCGAGGCGGAGGCGCTGCCGGTCCTGCGGAAGGGAAGAGAAGGTCAATGCGATCCTTACGTCGTTGGTCGATGTCACTGTCCACAACGATCGGCACGGCCAGAGCATTCCCCGGCGTCGGCCGCGTCGTCGACCCCTTGATGGTCGCACGACCGCCACGGTGGGTCACTCGGGTTTTCCTCCGAGTCTCGCCCCCGGCACCGGCTTCCTCCCGCCGTCCCGGTCCCTCCCGGCGACTCACCCGGCGGGCCGCGCCTGCTTCCCCGGCGCCTTGGCGGTCTGCTGGGCGGAGTGCGGGGGATGCGCGGCGTGCGCGGCCTGGGCCGGGGACTGCTTGGTCGGCGGCTGCTTGGCGGCGGTCGTGGCCGTCGCCTTCCAGTCCGCGTGGCCGGGCATCGGCGGCGTCTTCTTGTCGTACAGCCAGGAGTGCAGGAACGCCGTGAGATCGCGGCCGGCGATGTCCGAGGCGAGGCCGACGAAGTCCTCGGTGGAGGCCACGCCGTCCCGGTTACGGCTCACCCACTCCCGCTCGAGCCGCTCGAAGGGCTCCTTGCCCATCTCCTGGCGAAGCGCGTAGAGGATCAGCGCGCTGCCGTCGTAGACAGCGGGCCGGAAGATGCCGATGGGCTGGCCCGGCTTGGAGGGCTCGGGGTCCGCCGGCGGCCCGCCCTGGGCGCGCCAGGCGTCGGACATCCCGTACGCCCACTTCATCCGCTTGTCCAGGGGCATCTCTCCGTGCTGGTCGCCGTAGAGCGCCTCGTACCAGGTGGCGTGCCCCTCGTTGAGCCACAGGTCGGACCAGGCGCGCGGGCTGACGCTGTTGCCGAACCACTGGTGCGCCAGCTCGTGCACCATGATCGACTCCACGTACCAGGCGGGGAGCCGGCTGCCGAGGAACAGATCCTGTTCGAACAGGGAGAGCGTCTGCGTCTCCAGCTCGAAGCCGGTCGTCGCGTCGGCGATCAGCACGCCGTACGTCTCGAACGGGTACCGGCCGACCCGCTCCTCCATCCACTCCAGCTGTCCCGGCGTCTTGGCGAGCCACTTCGCCAGCCGCTGGCGCTCCCCCGTGGGCACCACGTCCCGCACCGGCAGCCCTCCGGGGCCGCGCCGGCGCACGATGGTGGAGCGGCCGATGGCGACCTGCGCGAGCTCGGTGGCCATCGGGTGCCGGCTGCGGTACTCCCAGGTCGTCTCGGGCCCGTCGTGGGTGTGCCCGCGCGGGAGGCCGTTGGCCACCACCGTGAGGTCCTTGGGCGCGGTGACCCGGAAGGTGAAGCGGGCCTTGTCCGAGGGATGGTCGTTGCAGGGGAAGACGCGGTGGGCGGCGTTGGCCTGGTTGGCCATGACCAACCCGTCGCTGGTCTTGATCCAGCCGCCCTTGCCCTGCCCGCGCGGGTCGCTGGTGTGGTGGACGGTCACCTGGAAGTAGCCGCGCTCGGGGACCATGATCTGCGGCGCGATCACCAGGTCCTCTTCGGCGGTGGCGAACCGCGCGGCGCGACCGTTCACCTCGACGGACCGTACGGTGCCGTTGGTGAAGTCGAGGTTGAAGCTCTCCAGGGTGTCGGTCGCGTAGGCGGAGATGGTGGTCACGGCGTCCAGCGGCTTGTCGTTGCCGTGGTACTCGAAGGTCACGTCGTACGAGGTGACGTCGTAGCCGGGGTTCCCGAGGTGCGGGAAGAGCCGGTCCCCGATGCCCATCGGGGCGACGGGGGCCGAAGGGCCGTCTCCGGGGCCGTCCAGCGGGCCGACGGGCGAGCCCGCGGCGACCGAGGGCACGGCCGCGGCGAGTGCGGCCAGCGCGGCGGCCACCAGCGTGGCCCTGCGCCGGGTGGCCCTCCGGCGGGCGGAACGGGCGGTACGGGTACCCGGTACAGAGCGGGCGGAAGTGTGCGGCATGCGCTACGGCTACCAGGGCGGGCGGAGCGCCATGCGGAAACGCGGGGGGAGTGCACCCGTTCGGGGGCAGCAGACGAGGGCGGTCAGGCGCCGGTGGCCGCCGTCGTCTCGCGGCCCGTGCGGGTGACGTCGTACACGCCCGGCACCCGCCGCATCGCGCGCATCAGCACCGGCAGCCGCCCCGCGTCGGACAGCTGAAGGGTGTAGGTGTGCCGCACCCGCTGCTCGCGCGGGGGCTCGACGGCGGCGGAGACGACGGCCACGCCTTCGGCGGCGATGGCCTCGGTGAGGTCCGCCAACAGATGCGGCCGGCTGAACGCCTCCGCGTACAGGGTGACCCGGTAGTCGGCGACCGCTCCGCCCGGTGCGCCGTCGTCCTGCCAGCGCACCCCGACCGGGGCGCGGCCGCTCGCCACCATCCGGGCCACCGCCGGACACTCCTGGCGGTGCACGGTGACCACCCCGCCGCGCACCGGAAACCCGGTGACCGCGTCCGGCGGCACGGGCGTGCAACAGCCCGCCAGCCGCACGGCGGCCCCGGGCGGGTCGGTGACGACGCCCACGCCCCTGCGGCCCTCTCCGGGGCGCCAGGGGGCGGCCGGGCGGCCCTGGGTCGGGGCGGCGGCCGCGGGCCCCTCCGGGCGCGGCGGATGGGCCGCCAGCCAGCGGGTGATGGCGATGCGGGCGGCCGGGGTCCGGGCGTGGTCCAGCCACTCCGGCGGGGGGCCGTCGGGCGTCGGGCCGTCCTCCGGCGCCGGAACCTCCGCCACCGGGCTCTGCGCCGCCGCGCCGGGGGCCATCAGGAGCTGGAGCGTGTCGCCGTCGCGCAGCACGGTGCCCAGGCCGACCAGCCGCCCGTTGACGCGTGCACCGATGCAGCCGTGGGCGGCTTCGCCGTGCCGCGCGTAGGCGGCGTCCACGCAGCTCGCCCCGGCGGGCAGCCCCAGCGTGCCGCCGTCCGCGCGGAAGACGGTGATCTCCCGGTCCTGGGCCAGGTCGTCGCGGAGCGAGCTCCAGAAGGTGTCCGGGTCGGGGGTGGCGCGCTGCCACTCCAGCAGTCGCGAGAGCCAGCCGGGGCGGGTGGGGTCGGCACGTTCCCCCTCGGGGGCGACCGAGCTGTCGAGGACCCCGGAGTCCCCGGCGTCTCCGGGCCTTCCGGCCGCCGCGACGTCTCCGGCGGCCTCGGGGGTGGTCTCGGACGGGGCGGGCTCTGACGGGGCGTACGGATTGCCGAGGGCGACCACCCCGGCCTCGGCGACCCGGTGCATCTGGTGGGTGCGGATGAGCACTTCGGCCACCCGACCTTCACCGTCGGCCACGGCGGTGTGCAGCGACTGGTAGAGGTTGAACTTCGGAACGGCGATGAAGTCCTTGAACTCCGAGATGACGGGCGTGAAGCAGGTGTGCAGCTCGCCCAGGACGGCATAGCAGTCCGCGTCCTCCGCGACCAGGACCAGCAGCCGCGCGAGGTCGAAACCGGTCAGCTCACCCCGTTTACACCGCACCCGGTGCACCGAGACGAAGTGCCGTGGCCGCACCAGGACTTCGGCGGCGATGCCCGCATCGTGCAGCACGGTCCGCACGCCCTCGGCGACATGGGCGAGCGGGTCGGGACGACCGGCGTGCTCCAGCAGCAGATCGCGGGTCCGCTCGTACTCCTCGGGGTGCAGGATGGCGAAGACCAGGTCCTCGAGCTCGGTCTTGAGCGCCTGCACGCCGAGCCGCTCGGCGAGCGGGATGAGCACGTCGCGCGTGACCTTGGCGATGCGCACCTGCTTCTCGGGCCGCATCACGCCCAGGGTGCGCATGTTGTGCAGCCGGTCGGCGAGCTTGATCGACATCACGCGGACGTCGTTGCCGGTGGCGACGAGCATCTTGCGGAAGGTCTCGGGCTCGGCCGCCGCCCCGTAGTCGACCTTCTCCAACTTGGTCACGCCGTCGACGAGATAGCGCACCTCCTCGCCGAACTGCCGTCCCACCTGATCGAGCGTCACATCCGTGTCCTCGACGGTGTCGTGCAACAGCGACGCGGTCAACGTCGTCGTCTCGGCGCCCAGTTCGGCCAGGATCAGCGTGACGGCGAGCGGATGGGTGATGTACGGCTCGCCGCTCTTGCGCATCTGACCGCGGTGCGAGGACTCGGCCAGCACATACGCCTGGCGCAGTACGTCGAGGTCGGCGCCGGGGTGATGGGCCCGATGCACCTTGGCGATGTGCTCGATCGCGTCGGGCAGCCGGTCCCGGCCGGCCGGGCTCAGCAGGGAGGCGGGGCCGAGCAGCGCGCTCCTGCCGAATCTGCGCAGATTCCGCAGGTCGAGGCGGGGGAGGCCGCGCCTCCGGCCGAGGGCGGCCTGGTCCGTGGCCTCTGCGCTCATGGGCACCTCCGGCGGGTCGACCGGCGTGGGCTCACCCCCGGGGCCGGTGCTTGATGCTATCGAGCCCACCACGCACGGCCGACCGGCTCTCGCCGAGAGTGAAACGGATCACCCATTCGAGCGAAGTGTCAGGCGACGGCCGTGTCCCACCAGGAGGAGTCGATCGTGCCCTCGGCCACGATCACCGCGGGCCCCGTCATCTCCACGGTGCCGTCCGGCAGCTCGCTGATCACCAGCCTGCCGCCCAGGACGTCCACGGTGTACGTGGCGGGGGCGCCGGTGACCGCCGGGTCCACGCCGTCGCGACGCGCGGCCGCGACGGCCACGGCGCAGGCACCGGTGCCGCAGGAACGGGTCTCGCCCGCGCCGCGCTCGTGGACGCGCATGGCGAGGTGGCCGGGGCCCCGGTCCACGGCGAACTCGATGTTCACGCCGTCCGGGTAGACGGAGGCGGGCGCGTACGAGGGCGCCGACTTCAGGTCGCCCGCGTGGTCGAGGTCCTCGACGAACGCGACGGCGTGCGGGTTGCCCATGTTCACGTTGCGGGCGGGCCAGTCGCGCTCACCGATCGTCACCGTGGCCTGCTCCGCCGGCAGTTGGGCGCGCCCCATGGAGACGGTGATGTCGCCGTCCTTGGCGATGTGCGCCCGCTTCACACCCGAGCGGGTGGCGATCGGGACGTCGCCCAGCGGCACGAGTCCCGCGTGGTGCAGATAGCGGGCGAACACCCGGACGCCGTTGCCGCACATCTCGACGACGGAGCCGTCGGCGTTGCGGTAGTCCATGAACCACTCGGCCTCGTCCGCCATCGCCCGCGCCTCGGGGTGCGCGGCGGAGCGCACGACCCGCAGCAGGCCGTCGCCGCCGATGCCCGCGCGGCGGTCACACAGCCGTGCGACCTCGGCCGCGGACAGCTCCAGCGCACCGTCCGCGTCGGGCACGATCACGAAGTCGTTCTCGGTGCCGTGACCCTTGAGGAAGGAGAGGGTTCGTGTGTTCACCCTTCGAATCTTACGGGGCGCCCGGCGTGGACCCGAAGGGCGGGAGCGGGCGCCGGCGCCGCGCGCGGACGGGCACCGTGCGGTGGGCTCGGGCGCGGCGGGCGAGTGCCGTGAGCTGGGCGGGTGCCGTGAGCTGGGCGGGTGCGCGACCGGCGGGAGCCGCGCGCGGCGCCGTGCAGGACCCACTCCAGCGTGTGAGGGGCGGGGACCGCGAGGGAACGCCACGCGCTCTCCACGCCCTCTCCATGCCCTACGCGGAATCCTGGCACTGCGCCGAGGCCCCGCCCCGCGGGAGACGGCCCCAGGTCGTCAGGGACCGGCCGCGCCGGAAACCGCGCACCGCGCGGGGCGCCGCCCATCCCGCGGGGCACCGACTGTCGCGCGAGGCGGCCGCCGCTCCTCGCGCGGGGCGGCCACTGCTCCTCGCACGGGGCGCGCCCGAGACGATCCGTACCGTCGCAGAGGGCGCGCACCGCCGGAGACCCTTCGCATCGGTGGGCCAGGCACCGCACCGCGGCGGAAACGCGCACCGCGGGGGCGCGCCTTCAGGCGCGGTCCGCGCGGGCCGGCCGTGGCCGGTGCGGGACGGGCGGCACCGCGCGGGCCGGCAAGTGGCCGGCGCAGGCGATGCAGGCAGGGGCTACGCGCGAGGAGGAGCGTCGTTCAGCGCAGGCGATATAGGCAAGGGCTACGCGCGGGAAGAGCGTCATTCAGCGCAGGCGATACAGGCAGGCGCTACGCGCGGGAAGAGCGTCGTTCAGCGCAGGCGGGCGACGCGCCAGATAGCCAGCGCGGCCATCAGGGCGACGATCGCCATGTACAGCAGTACGAAGCGCCAGTCGGGGCGGCGCCCGGAGCCGCGCGGCGGCAGTCCCGGCCAGGTGTAGCCGACGCGCCGGGCGGCCGTCAGCCCCCAGCCGGCCGCGCAGCAGCTGAGGAGCAGCCCGAGCATGGCCACCACGGCCCCGCCGTCGCCGACCTCGAAGGCCAGCGGGAAGGCGAACATCAGCGAACCGAGGATGGCCAGGCCGACGATGGGCGCGATCTGCCAGATGCGGAACCGGCGCGGTGGACGCAGGTCCCGGAAGGACTCGCCAGGGCCGGGCGGGCCGTCCGCCGCCTCCACGGACTCGGAGACCACCAGGGCCTCCGCCTCCGGGACGTCCAGATCGACGGCGTCGGCCAGGGTCTCCGAGTCGGCCAACGCCTCCGAGTCGGCCGGCGCGTCCGGGCCGGCGAGCGGGTCCACGTCGGCCAGGACATCCACGATGCCGAGGCCGTCGGGGTCCGCCCCCACCTGACCCGGCTCGGCACCGATGCCGTCACCATGAGCGTCGGGGGGCGCCGCGGGCATCGGAGTCAGCAGCTCCGATTCTCCCTGCGGCGGCTGCTGCGAGGTGTCCCGAGGGCCGGCCTCCATCGCCACACGCCCTCCAAACTCCAGATACCACGGCACGATCGAAGCTCGATGATGGCACGGGCACGGGGGCGGTATTGACACACGGGGCGTCCCGATGCCATCACGTGATCAGGCTGTGACCGCCCGTTCGACCAACGCCAGCGCGTGCGCCGTCAGTTCCCCCCTGCGGTCCGCCGCGCCGCTGAGCCAGTGCACCCGCGGGTCGCGGCGGAACCAGGAGTCCTGGCGCCGCGCGAAGCGCTTGGTGGCGCGCACGGTCTCGGCCCGCGCCTCGTCCTCGGTGCACTCCCCGGCCAGCGCGGCGAGCACCTGTTGGTAACCCAGCGCGCGGGAGGCGGTGCGGCCGGAGCGCAGCCCGGCCTCCTCCAGTCGCCGCACCTCGTCCACGAGGCCGGCCTCCCACATGCGGTCCACGCGCCGCGCGATCCGCTCGTCGAGCTCGGGCCGCTCGACGTCGACGCCGATCTGGACCGTCTCGTAGACCGACTCATGGCCCGGCAGATTGGCCGTGAAGGGGCGACCGGTGATCTCGATGACCTCCAGGGCGCGCACCACGCGACGGCCGTTGCTGGGCAGGATGGCGCGGCCCGCCTCCGGGTCGGCCGCGGCCAGCCGGGCGTGCAGCACGCCGGGGCCGTGCTCCTCCAGCTCCGCCTCCAGCCTCGCCCGCACGGCGGGGTCCGTGCCGGGGAACTCCAGGGCGTCGATGGCGCCGCGCACGTACAGGCCGGAGCCGCCGACCAGGATCGGGGTGCGGCCCTCGGCGAGCAGCCGGTCGATCTCCGCGCGCGCCAGGCGTTGGTACTCCGCGACGCTCGCCGTCACGGTGACGTCCCAGATGTCGAGCAGCCGGTGCGGCACACCCTGCTGCTCCTCCGCCGTCAGCTTGGCGGTGCCGATGTCCATGCCGCGATAGAGCTGCATGGAGTCGGCGTTGATGACCTCGCCACCCAGGTGATGGGCCAAGGCGACGCCCAGGTCGGACTTGCCGGCCGCGGTGGGTCCGACGACGGCGATGACTCGCGGAGGAGGAACTGCGCTGTTCACGGGCACCAGTCTCGCAAACCTCCGGGCGTGGACTCGAACGGGCGACGTGACGGGACGCCACCGGCGTCGTTGCCCGATGCGAGGTTCCGAGGGCCGGTTCACGGACCGGGTCCGCGAGCGGCGCAATGGGACGCTCCGGGCGGCACGGAATTTCGCCCACACGAGTAAGGTATGGAGTAGATATGGGCGTTTTTGCAAGGCTTCGCGGTCGTAAGTCCAAGGCGTCAAGTGAGGAGGCCACCCCGGCCGCCCTGACGGAGGAACCGACGACCAAGGGTGCTGACGAGGGCACCCCGGAGGCCGCCCAGGACGCCAAGGAGACCGAGGAGGCACCGTCGGCCCAGGAGTCGAAGGAGCCGGAGGCGCCCGCCGAGGAGTCCGAGGCCGAGCGGAAGGACGAGCGGAAGGCTGAGGCGGCGGGCTCCGACGGCGTGGAGATTCCGAAGCAGCAGTCCGCTGAGGAGGCGGCCGACAGCGAGGCCGGCGAAGGCGCCCGGAAGTAGTTCTGTGACGAGGGAAGGTGGCTCATGGGCCTGCTGAACACACTCAAGGCCAAGGCCGGTGTCATGAAGGGCAAGGCCGGGGATTTCATGCAGCAGCACGAGCCCCAGATCGAGCGCGGTCTGGACAAGGCCGCGAAGGCGGTCGACTCCAAGACCAAGGGCAAGTACAGCGGCAAGATCGAGACCGGCACGGACAAGGCCAAGGGAGCCCTTGGCCGCCTCTCCCACAAGGACACGGGCACGGGTGAGGACGCGGGTGCCGGTCCCGGCACCGGCGCCCCCACCAGCGGCACCTGACCCCCGCCGGCGGACGGCCGCGGGTCCCGCCCCGCGGCCGTCCCCCTGCCCGGGTCGGTTGACGTCCTTGCGCTTCGGTACGCGTCGGTTGACGTCCTTGACGGATACGCCGGTACGCCGCCGCACGCCCCAACGCGCCACACGGCGCGGCTCCGTACCCCGCCCCGCGCCACTCCGGCCGTCCCCTCCCGGCGACGGCACAGCCTCCTCACGCCGGCCCCGCAGCGCGCACGCACGGCGCGCCCCCGCGCCTCTTCGCCCGGCGGCCTCGCCCCATGGCGGGCCACGCGGCGCCACCGCCGGCACGGCCCAGAGGCACGCTCCCCCGCCGCGCGCCTCGTGAACGACCAGCGGCGCGTACGCCGACCCCTCCGGCCCAGGCTGCGGCCCGCACCAGATCGCACGCGCCCGCGCGGGACGTCCTCGCCCGCGCTAGGTGCGGTCCGTACGGCTCGTCTCAGCGACGGCCAGGGCGCTGCGGCGCAGGAAACGTGCGAGCGCGGCCCGCGCGCCAGGGGCGGTGTGGGGGCGTCAGGACCAGGCGGCGACGAAGTACCCCACGCCGTAGGGCGCGTCGTCGTACAGGAGTCGGCCGTCGAGGCCGGCGTCTTCGGCCGCGCCGGCGAGCACCTGCCAGGGGGCCCGGCCCGCGGCCTGCAGCTCGGCCGCCAGTGCCGAGTCGAGCGCGGCGAGGGCGGTGGTGTCGGCCGCGCCGAGCGCCCGCGCGGCCTCGGCGTCGAAGCCGGCCGCGCGTTCATCCAGATAGCCCGGCGCCTTGAGGGTGCGGCAGGCGCTTCCATCACCCATGACCAGCATGGCGACCCGGTCGCCGGCCGCGGCCAGCTCGCGCCCGGTCCGGGCGCACCGCTCGGCGTCCAGGGACTCGGCGACGCCGAGGCCCTCCAGCGGGGCCGCGGCCCACTCCGTGCGCTCCAGCAGCCACGCGGCGACCGCCAGCGACGGAGGCAGCTCGGGCGCGGCCGCCGGCTCACCCGCGCCCAGCCGAACGGTCATCTCGACTCCGTAGCCGTGGAAGGAGCCGGGTGCCCCCTGCGGGTACGGTCCGCGAACGCTCTCGCCCGCGGGGCCGATCACCACCAGCCGGTCCGGCCGGGAGGCGGCGAGCACGCCCACGGCGTCCTTGCAGGCCGCGCGGAGCGCGTCCAGCTCGGCTGCGGCCCCGGCGGCGACCTCCGGTACCAAAAGGGGCGGACAGGGGCAGACGGCGGCGGCTACGAGCATGATCGGCACCCTAGCAAGGCGAAGCGTCCCCATCGGGCGGGAACCTGCCGCGGCGAGACCGGCCCCGGCGGCAACCTGCGCCGGCGGGAACGGGCGCCGCGCGGCCCGCCACGGCTCACGTCCGCCGGGCGCGTGTGTCGTCGGCCCGCGTCTGCCCGCGTCTGCCCGGCCACGGAGGAGACGGCCCGAAGAAGACAGGCTGGTCGGGTCGATCACCTGGTGGCCTCGTCTCTCCGCCGGCGCCCGCCGTACGGGCGTGGGTCGTCGTTCGCGGGGCCGGGCCCTCGCGCGGCGATGGTGTCCCGGGCCGCCGCTGCCGCGCGGGGTTCTCCCGCCGCCCGCAGGGTGCCGGTGCGGGGCGTGGCCGCCGCCGGGGCCGTAGACGCCAGAGACGCCCGCGCAGAGAGCCCGCTCGGACAGCCCGCGCCCGCGCAAGCAACCCAGGCAAGCAACCGTGCAAACAACCCGCGTAAACAGCCCGCGGCCGGGCGCACCCCTCAGGGGCGCCCGGCCGCGGGGATGCGGTGCCGGCGGGAGGGCGGCGTCAGTCGCAGCCGCAGCCCGCCGCCGGAGCGGGGGCGGGGGCCGGGGCGCCGATGGTCGGCAGGCCCAGCATCACGCCCGCGGGCTTGGCCTGCGCGGCCGCGTTACGGCGCTCCCAGGCGTCGCCCGCCGGGGTGCGGCGGACGCCGAGCGCCGGCCCCTCGGCGAGGAGGTGGTGCGGGGCCGCGTAGGTGATGTCGACAGTGACGACGTCACCGGGCCGCACCGGCTCCTCGGGCCGTGTGAAGTGCACCAGCCGGTTGTCGGCGGCACGGCCGGAGAGCCGCCGGGTGGCGTCGTCCTTGCGGCCCTCGCCCTCGGCGACCAGCACCTCCAGGGTGCGGCCGACCTGCTTCTTGTTCTCCTCCCAGGAGATCTCCTCCTGGAGGGCGACCAGCCGCTCGTAGCGCTCCTGGACGACGGCCTTGGGGATCTGCCCGTCCATCTCGGCGGCGGGGGTGCCCGGCCGCTTGGAGTACTGGAAGGTGAACGCCTGCGCGAAGCGCGCCTCGCGCACCACGTGCAGCGTCTGCTCGAAGTCCTCGTCGGTCTCGCCGGGGAAGCCCACGATGATGTCGGTGGAGATGGCGGCGTCGGGCATGGCCGCGCGCACCTTCTCGATGATCCCCAGGAAGCGCTCCTGCCGGTAGGAGCGGCGCATCGCCTTCAGCACGGTGTCCGAGCCGGACTGCAGCGGCATGTGCAGCTGCGGCATCACGTTCGGCGTCTCGGCCATGGCGGCGATGACGTCGTCGGTGAAGTCGCGCGGGTGCGGGGAGGTGAAGCGGACCCGCTCCAGCCCCTCGATCTTCCCGCAGGCGCGCAGCAGCTTGCTGAACGCCTCGCGGTCGCCGATGTCCGAGCCGTACGCGTTGACGTTCTGGCCGAGCAGGGTGATCTCGACGACGCCCTCGGCGACCAGCGCCTCCACCTCGGCCAGGATGTCGCCGGGGCGGCGGTCCTTCTCCTTCCCGCGCAGCGCGGGGACGATGCAGAACGTGCAGGTGTTGTTGCATCCGACGGAAATGGAGACCCACGCGGCGTACGCCGACTCACGGCGGGTCGGCAGCGTGGACGGGAACGCCTCGAGGGACTCGGCGATCTCGACCTGCGCCTCCTCCTGGACGCGGGCGCGCTCCAGCAGCACCGGCAGGCTGCCGATGTTGTGCGTGCCGAAGACGACGTCCACCCAGGGCGCCTTCTTCACGATGGTGTCGCGGTCCTTCTGGGCCAGACAGCCGCCGACCGCGATCTGCATGCCGGGGCGCTTGGCCTTGGCCGGCGCGAGCCGGCCGAGGTTGCCGTAGAGCCGGTTGTCGGCGTTCTCCCGCACCGCGCAGGTGTTGAAGACGACGACGTCGGCGTCCCCCTCGGCGGTGCCCTCCGGGGCCCGGACGTAGCCGGCTTCCTCCAGCAGGCCGGACAGCCGCTCGGAGTCGTGGACGTTCATCTGGCACCCGTAGGTGCGCACCTCGTAAGTCTTCGCACTCATCTCAGTCCACCAGGGTACGTGCTCGCGTCCCGACCCCGCCCCTCCGTTTGTCGCGAGCTGATCCGCCGGGCCCCGGGCCCCCGTCGGCCCTCTCGACCGGCCGCTCCCCCGGCCACGCCGCTCACCGGCCCTTTCGTCGGTGAGCGCGACGATCGCGCCGCCTCCGGTCGCCCCTCGGGGGAGACCTGTCGCCGTACATGTCACAGCGGACGCCCCTCCCCTAATCCGTGCCCGGCTGGCAGGATCCTGGCCATGCTCGACAGACTCACCCGCCCGCGCGGGCGGCGGCTGGCGCAGCTGGCCGCGGCGGCCGCGGCCCTCGCGCTGCTGCTGTGCTGGCTGCTGCCCCTCGGCGGCGGTGCCGCGCCCTCGGGCCGGGTGGTGCTGTCCACGGGCGTCCCCACCGGCGTGTACGCGAAGTACGGGTCGATGCTCCGCGACGACCTGCGGCGCGACCTCCCTGAGGTGCGGGTGCGGCTGCTGCCCAGCCAGGGCTCGGTCGACAACCTCCAGCGGCTGGCGGACGGCAGGGCGTCCTTCGCGATCGCCACCGCGGACGCCGTGGCCGCCTACACGGGCGAGGGGCGGCCGGGCGCCGAGCGGCTGCGGGCGTGCGCCCGGCTGTACGACGACTACATGCAGCTGGTGGTGCCCCGGGGCTCGAAGGTGCGCTCCGCGCGGGATCTGGAGGGGCTGCGGGTCGGGGTCGGCGAGGATCGCTCCGGGGTACAGCTGATCACGCGACGGCTGCTGGCGGCGGCGGACCTGGACTTCGCGACGGACATCAAGGCCGCGCGGGTCGGCATCGACAAGATGACCGGGATGTTGCGCAGGGGCGAGCTGGACGCGTTCTTCTGGTCGGGCGGGCTGCCGACCAACGCCGTCCAGGACCTGGCCGACGTCTTTCCCGTCCGGCTGGTCCAGCTCGGCGACCTGGCCGACGCGCTGCACGACCAGGGCGATCGGACGCGCTACTACCGGGCCGCGGTGATGCCGGCCGACGCCTATCCGAAGGTGCGCCCGGGCCGGCCGGTCAAGACCATCGCGGTGGCGAACCTGCTGGTGACGACCGACCGTATGGATGCCCGTCTCACGGAGTCCGTCACCCGCACCGTCATCAAGAGCCGGGACCACATCGGCGAGGTGGTGCACGCCGCCCAGAAGGTCGACCTGCGGACCGCGGTCTTCACGGATCCGCTGGAGTTGCACGAGGGAGCGGCGCGCTACTACCGCTCGGTCAAGCCGTGAGGCCGTCCTCCGCTCCTTGACCGCTTCCGGTCGCTCCCCGGGCCCGACTGCCGCTCGGTCGCGCCTTGACGCCCCTGCCCGTCCGGGGTCCCCGTGTCTCCCCGGGGGCCGCCACGGCACCGCTGCCCGCTCCATGGCCAGCCCGGGAAGCTCCCCTGGTCAGACCTTGAACGCCGCCACCGGTCGGTCCTTCGGCGGGGTGCGGGGCACCGAGATGGTCACCCGCAGCCCGGTGGGCTCGTTGGGCGCGTAGGCGATCGTGGCGCCGCCCGCCGCCAGCAGGGTCCGGGAGATGGACAGGCCCAGTCCGGAGCCGGAGACGTTCTGGTGCCGGTTGCTGCGCCAGAAGCGGTCACCGACGCGGGCCAGTTCGTCCTCGGTGAGCCCGGGGCCGCCGTCGACGACGGTCACCGTGGCAGGTCCGGCGTCCGGCGGGACGGCGACCTTCACGCTCACCGAGGCGCCGGCCGGCGTGAACTTCAGGGCGTTGTCGACGACGGCGTCCAGGGCGCTGGACAGCGCCACCGGGTCGGCCCAGCCGATGGCGGTATGGGGGCCGGCGTAGGTCAGGGCGATGGACTCGCTCTCGGCGAGCGGCAGCCAGGCGTCGACGCGGTCGGCGGCGACCGCCGCGATGTCGGTGAGGGTGAGCTCGGCGGTGGAGCGCTCGGCGAGGGCGAGGTTGAGCAGGTCGTCCAGGACCCGGGCCAGCCGCTTGCCCTCGCCGCGCACCGAGGCGATCTCCGCGTGGCCCTCGGGGAGCTCCAGGGCGAGCAGCTCGATGCGCAGCAGCAGCGCGGCCAGCGGGTTGCGCAGCTGGTGGGAGGCGTCGGCGACGAAGGCGCGCTGCTGTTCCAGGACCTCCTCGACGTTGTCGGCCATCTCGTTGAAGGAGCGGGCCAGCCGGCGCAGCTCGGGGGGGCCGGAGGCGGCGGCGACGCGTGAGTTCATCCGGCCGGTGGCGATGTCGTGGGTGGCCGAGTCCAGGATGCGGACGGGCCGCAGCACCCAGCGGGTGAGCCGGATGGCGGCGGCGACCGCCAGCAGCATCGCGGCGGCCTCCCCCGCGGCGATCACCAGCCAGCCGTGCAGGATCCGGGAGCGCATCTCTCCGGTGGGTGAGTCGGTGACGACGACGTAGACCACGTCGCCGTCGCGCACCACCGGTGAGGCGACGGTGAGCCGGTGCCGCTGCCAGGGCCAGACCTGCTCGGGGTCGTGGCTGCGGCGCCCGGCGAGCGCCTCGTCGAAGGCGCGCCGCGCCTCCCCCTTGGCCGCCATCCGCCAGTCTCCGGGGGCCTTGGCCACGCTCTCGCCGTTGCGCTCGAAGACGCCCGCGCGGATGCCGTACAGGTCGTAGTAGCGGTCCAGTTCGGACTGGAGGGTGGCGAGCCGCTCGTCCTCCTCGGTGGGGGGTTCGGCGGTGGCCGCCCGCTCCGGGCTGGCCGTGACGTACTGGGCCAGCGAGGCGAAGCGGGCGGTGTCGTCGATGCGGTCCACCACCACCCCCTGCTGCTCGGCGGCGGCCAGGCTGCCGGCCAGCGGGAAGCCGAGGGCCAGCAGGACGCCCGCCATGAGGACGATGAGGAGCGGAAGGAGCCGTGAACGCATGCCCGTGCCGGCCGCCTACGCCGCCGGGGGGACGAGACGGTAGCCGACCCCGCGGACCGTCTCTATCAGGGCGGGCATGCGCAGCTTGGAGCGGAGTGAGGCGATGTGCACCTCCAGCGTGCGCCCGGTCCCCTCCCAGCTGGTGCGCCAGACCTCACTGATGATCTGCTCGCGGCGGAAGACCACTCCGGGGCGCTGGGCGAGCAGCGCCAGCAGGTCGAACTCCTTGCGGGTGAGCGGGACGGTGGTGCCGTTGACGACGACGGTGCGGGTGGGCACCTCCAGGCTGAGCGGCCCCAGCCGGAGCGCCGGCTGGGTGCCCTCGGCCGGTTCGTCGGCCGCCGAGGGGGCCTCGGCGGGGACGGTGCGGCGGCTGACGGCGTGGATGCGGGCCAGCAGCTCCATGGTGTCGTACGGCTTGACCACGTAGTCGTCGGCGCCGAGGTTGAGTCCGTGGACGCGGGAGCGGACGTCGGCCCGCGCGGTAACCATGATCACGGGGGTGCTGGTGCGCTTGCGGATGCGGCCGCAGACCTCGAAGCCGTCCTGGTCCGGCAGCCCGAGGTCCAGCAGCACGACGCCGAACGGGGCGCGGGTGTCGGGGAGTAGCGCCTTGAGCGCCTCCTCGCCGCTGCGGGCGTGGGTGACGTCGAAGCCGTGCCGCGCGAGGACCGCGGACAGCGCGGCGGCGACGTGGTTGTCGTCCTCGACGAGCAGCAGTCTCACCGGCACCTCCCTCAGTCGACCCTGGTGCGATCCGTTAACCGATCTTTTCCGGGGTACACGTCCCGTACACGCGCATCTCCGTGCGTACCCCCAAGCGCGGGCCGTATGACACGGCCAGAGGGCATCCACCCCGATGTGGGGCGCACCCGTCAAGACGGTTTCCGGTAACCGGGCGTTTCCGTTACCCAGCCGGTACGCGCCCCAAGGAGGTGATCACGCAACGTGTTCCGTTGCGGCCGGATCGTTATGCTCAATTTCAGCTCAGATGTGATGACGCTGGTCGCGACGGCTCATAAGGTCCTGCCCAACCGAGGAGGATGGAGCGAGACGCCGATGAGCGAAGTATCGGTGACCAAGGACGACGCCGTGCCGGCGGGCGAACTGGTCGCGCTGACCGGAGTCAACAAGCACTTCGGCGCACTGCACGTACTCCAGGATATCGACCTGTCGATCGCCCGGGGTGAGGTGGTCGTCGTCATCGGACCGTCGGGTTCCGGGAAGTCGACCCTGTGCCGGACGATCAACCGCCTGGAGACGATCGACTCCGGGACCATCACCATCGACGGCAAGCCGCTGCCGGAAGAGGGGCGCGAGCTCGCCCGGCTGCGTGCGGACGTCGGCATGGTCTTCCAGTCGTTCAACCTCTTCGCCCACAAGACGGTGCTGGAGAACGTCATGCTGGGGCAGATCAAGGTCCGCAAGACGGACAAGAAGGTGGCCGAGGAGAAGGCACGGGCGCTGCTGGACCGGGTCGGCGTGGGCACCCAGGCCGACAAGTACCCCGCACAGCTCTCCGGTGGTCAGCAGCAGCGGGTGGCGATCGCCCGGGCCCTGGCCATGGGTCCCAAGGTGATGCTCTTCGACGAGCCGACCTCCGCGCTCGACCCGGAGATGATCAACGAGGTGCTGGAGGTCATGCAGCAGCTCGCCCGGGACGGGATGACCATGGTCGTGGTCACCCACGAGATGGGCTTCGCGCGGTCGGCGGCGAACCGGGTGGTCTTCATGGCCGACGGCCGGATCGTGGAAGAGGCCGAGCCGGAGCAGTTCTTCAGCAATCCGCGCAGCGACCGCGCCAAGGACTTCCTGTCGAAGATCCTGCATCACTGATCGGCTCGTACCCCCCGTACGACCCCTGATCGGCCCGTACGTACCCGGTACGGCCACGGAACGACGCGTACGGCCCGCACCCCGGCGGGTCCGTACCGCCCCGGACCACCGACACGGCCAGAGCGGCCCCGGACCGGTCCTGTCCCCGCACGCCTCGAACGCCTCGACGCTTCGATCGCCCCCGCTCGACGACCCCAAGGGATGTTCACCATGAAGTTCCGCAAGTCGGCCGCTCTGGCCGCCACCGTGCTCACCCTCTCGCTGACCGCGACCGCCTGTGGCAGCGGAGACGATGACGGCAAGATCAAGATCGGCATCAAGTACGACCAGCCGGGCCTCGGCCTGAAGACCCCGGACGGCGAGTTCAAGGGCTTCGACGTCGACGTCGCCACGTACGTCGCCAAGGAGCTGGGCTACAAGGAGAGCGACATCGAGTGGGTGAAGGCGCCCACTCCGGAGCGGGAGAACATGCTCTCGCGCGGTGACGTGAAGTTCATCGCCGCCAGCTACTCGATCACCCCGGAGCGCAAGGAGAAGGTCAGCTTCGCGGGCCCGTACTTCCTCGCCCACCAGGACCTTCTGGTCCGCAAGGACGACAACTCGTTCAAGGACGTCAAGGTCCTGAACGACAAGAAGCTGTGCTCCGTCACCGGTTCGACCTCCGCGCAGAACGTCCAGAAGAAGTTCGCGCCCAAGGCCGACCTGCAGCAGTACCCGGGCTACTCGCAGTGCCTCACCGGCCTGGAGAACGAGGCCGTGGACGCCCTGACCACCGACGACTCCATCCTGGCCGGCTACGCGGCGCAGAAGGACCACCAGGGCAAGTTCAAGCTCGCCGGGCTCAACCTGAGCAACGAGAACTACGGCATCGGCATCAAGAAGGGCGACAAGAAGCTCCAGGCCGACATCAACAAGGCCCTGGAGAAGATGGTCAAGGACGGCGCCTGGGAGAAGGCGGTCAAGGACAACTTCGGCCCCGCCGACTACAAGTACGAGCCCGCTCCGAAGATCACCGAGAACAGCTGAGGACACGGTGGCGCGCCGCTCGCGCGGCGCGCCCCCTCCCATCCGACCAGGGGAGAGCGCGGTAGAACGTGTTCGATTTTCTTGAAGGGTACGACCTCCTCGGAGCCTTCTGGGTGACGGTGCAGCTCACCGTCTACTCGGCGATCGGCTCCCTCGTGTGGGGAACCCTGCTCGCCGCTATGCGGGTCAGCCCCGTTCCGGTGATGCGCGGCTTCGCGGCCGTGTACGTCAACCTCATGCGGAACACCCCGCTGACCATCGTCATCCTCTTCACCTCCCTGGGGCTGAACCAGACACTGGGCGTCACCCTGGCCGGTGGTGATCAGGACAGCGTCCTGTTCCGGCTCGCGGTCCTCGGCTTGATCGCCTACACCGCCACCTTCGTGTGCGAGTCGTTGCGCGCCGGCATCAACACCGTCCCGATGGGACAGGCCGAGGCCGCCCGCGCACTGGGGCTGAGCTTCCCGCAGGTGCTCGCCCTGGTGGTGCTGCCGCAGGCGTTCCGCGCGGTGGTCGCCCCGCTGACCAACGTGCTGATCGCGCTGACGAAGAACACCACGGTCGCCGCCACCATCGGCGTCGCCGAGGCGGCCCTGCTGATGAAGGAAATGATCGAGGTCGAGAGTGACGCGATCTTCCTCGTGTTCTCTGTCTTCGCGTTCGGATTCGTCGTACTGACCCTCCCGATGGGCCTGCTGCTCGGCTGGGTGGCCAAGCGAGTGGCGGTGAAGCGATGAGCAACCTGTCCGTTCTCTACGACACCCCCGGGCCGCGCGCCCGGCGTCGGAACCACCTCTACACCGTCCTCTTCCTGGTCGCCTTCGCCGCCCTCATGTGGTGGGTGCTGGACGTCATGGCCAGCAAGCACCAGCTGGACGCGGACAAGTGGAGCCCGTTCGTCGAAGACAGCCGGGTATGGACCACGTACCTGCTGCCCGGTCTGGCGGAGACGCTCAAGGCCGCGGTGTTGGCCATCCTCATCGCCCTGCCGCTCGGCGCGGCCCTGGGCATCGGCCGGCTCTCCGACCACCGGTGGGTCCGGGTGCCCGCCGGTGTCGTGGTGGAGTTCTTCCGCGCCATCCCGGTGCTGATGCTGATGCTGTTCGCGAACCAGGCGTACGCCGAGTTCGGCAACCTCGCCTTCGACATCCGCCCGCTGTACGCGGTCGTCACCGGTCTGGTGCTCTACAACTCCTCGGTCATCGCTGAGATCGTCCGGGCCGGCATCCTGGCGCTGCCGCACGGCCAGACGGACGCGGCCAAGGCGATCGGCATGCGCAAGGGTCAGATCATGACCGTGGTGCTGCTGCCGCAGGCGGTCACCGCGATGCTGCCGGCCCTCGTCAGCCAGCTGGTCGTGATCGTGAAGGACACCGCCCTCGGTGGTGCGCTGCTCGGCTTCCCCGATCTGTTCAGCCAGGTCCAGGAGATCACCGCGAACTACGGCGCGAACAACATCGCCGCCATCACCGTGGTCGCCCTGATCTACATCGGGTTGAACTACCTGCTCACCAGCTTCGCGGGCTGGCTGGAGCGTCGACTGCGGCGCGCCAAGAAGAGCACCGGCGCGGTGCTGGCGGCGGACGCCACGGACCAGCTGGAGACGCTGGGCACCGAGTCGGTCGTGATGACCGAGCGGCCCACGGACCGTGACCGGGAGGCGTGAGGCGCCAGCGGTCAGCCGGGCGGCGTGACGCCGCCCGGACCGGATCCGGCGGTGCCCGGAGCGGATCGCCGCGGGGCCGGTCGACCGGCCCCGCCGACCGCCGGGTGACCGGCCGGCCCGCCAACGGGCCGGTGGTACGCCGGGATCGGCGCACGGAGGCGGTGGCGCACGCGCCACCGCCTCCGCCGTCTCCTCCCCTTGGCCTACGCTTCTCCGCCACACCTCCCCGGCCCCCGCTTGACGCGGGCGGCCGCAGTGGGTTGCATACGCTGTGTGATCACGCTCCGGGCTCCCTTCGCCAGCTCTCGTACGACCTGCGCCTGCTTCGTCACCGTCCGCCGCACCTCCTCTCGGGCCCGAGGAGCCGCGCCGTGGACCCGGTGATCGTCGTCGGGGCGGGCCCGGTCGGGCTCACCCTGGCGCTGGCGCTCGCCCGACTCGAGGTCCCGGTCGTCCTGCTGGACGAGGGCGCGGGCGCCGAGGAGCACCGGCTGGCCCGTACGGCGGTGCTGCGCCCGGACACCGCGGCGCTGGTGGCGCGGCTGGGCTGCGCGGAGCTGGTGGCCAAGGAGCGCTGGACCGCATGGCGTACGGTGCGGCGCAGGCAGGTGGTGCGGACGGTGTCCTTCGCGGCGCCCCCCGACGGCTCGGGCGCCGGGCAGGACGCCTCGCCTCCCGCGCGGGAGCACGCGACGGAGGAGTCACGCGAGCCCGGGCCGGCGGCGGAGGTCGTCGCGCCGGTGCATCTGCCGCAGCACGAGCTGACCCGCGCGTTGCGCGCGGCGCTGCGGGCGCTCGCCGAGGCCAGCCCGGGTCTCGTCACCCTCGCCACCGGCAGCCGCCTCGACACCCTGGAGCAGGACGCCACGGGGATCACCGCGCACACCCGGCACGGCACCTGGTGGCGCGGCAGCTACCTGGTCGGCTGCGACGGCCCCCGTTCCACCGTCCGCAAGCTGCTCCAGGTGCGCTTCCCGGGGCGGACCGCGGTGGAACGCCACGCGGTGGCGGCGCTGCGCGCCGAGTTGCCCTGGCCCGGCGAGGGCTTGCTGCACCGCTCGCCGCCATGGCGCGGCGCCGACGGCGAGATCGTCGCCCGTCCCCTGCCCGGCGGGGTGTGGCGGCTCGACTGGCTGCTGCCGCCCGGCCGTGAGCTCGTCACCCCGGACGCGCTGCTCACCCGGGTGCGCGAGACCCTGCGCGGCTGGTGCGACGGGGCACCGCCCCCCTACGAACTCCTCGACACCGGGGTGCACACGGTCCACCACCGACTCGCCCGGCGCTGGCGGGTCGGCCGGGCCTTCCTCGCCGGAGACGCCGCCCATCTGATCGGCGCGCTCGGCACCCAGGGGCTGGACGAGGGGCTGCGGGACGTCGGCAACCTCTCCTGGAAGCTGGGCCTGGCCTGGCACCACGGCCGAGGCGAGGCCCAGCGGCTGCTCGACAGCTACCAGGCCGAGCGCCGGGCCGCGGTCGGCGCCCGGCTGCGCGGCGCCGACCAGGCGCTCCCGCTCGTGCGCTCGACGGACGGCTGGCACGCGGTGCGGCGCACCGTGGTGCCGGGCACCGTGCGCGGCCATGACACGCTGCTGACCGACAGTCACATGGGCCGGGGTCCGCTCGGTGGACCGCCCGTGCACGCCCGTTCGCCGCTCGCTCCCCCGGTCGCCCCGGCCGGCTCCGTCACCGTGGACACCCCGATCGGAGCGCTGGTCACCGATGTCCCGGTGACGGCGCCGGACGGATCGGCGGCCCGACTGCGTGAACGGCTCGGTCGGGACCTGCTGGTGGTGCTGGTCGCGCCCGGCACCGCGGTGTGGGAGCGTCGGCACTGGCTGCGCGCGGGGCTGATGCCACGGCTGGCGGCCGCGGTCGCCGCGCTGCCCGTTCGGGCCGAACTGCTGGTCGCCGAGTCCTACCCGGGCGCCGCCGCGCACACCGTCCTGCTCATCCGCCCCGACGGCCACCTGGTCGCCGCCCTGTCCGGGGTGCGCCCGGGTGAGCTGTACGCCTGCGCCGACGCGACCCGCGGCGGCGCGCCCGCGCGGGACGACGCCACGGCCGACGACGGCGAGGCGGCCGCCGAGACCCCTGCCGCCGAAACGGAGGCGACGGCGGGACGTCGCTGAGGGGGCGTCACCTCACGTCGCGTCGACTCCACGTCGCGTCGGCTCGCGGTGACGGCGCGGACGGCACCGCCCCGGGGCGGTGCCGTCCGCGACCCCGTGTCCTCGCGCACTCCGCCTGCTCCGCCTGCTCGGCGTCCTTCGCGTAGTGCGCGTTCTCAGCAGCGCGGGAAGACACGTCTCACGCGCGGCGCGCGTCACGCGAGCGGCTCAACGGGCGCACACGGTCGGCACATCGGCGTACGCCGTCGACGCGTGAGCGCACGGCCGCCGAGGGTGCGCGGCCCGGTGCGCGGTTCGGTACCCGGTGCGCTCCGCCGGGGCACCGACCACTGGGCGAACACCGGTTGACCCCCCTTCCGGCACGTGGTTCACTGCGGAGCGTGATCGACACCCGGCAGCCGCACTTCTGGCGGAGGGTCCATGTGGACCTGCTCCGCTATGCGAGCTGCATGTGTCGCCCGTCGTTCTGACGCGTTCCCCTGCCACGCGGCTTCGCCGCGCCCTTCGCGATCACTCAGGACGGCCCTCGTGTCCGACGCACCCGTGTCCGTAACGCCCTCCACCTCCCGTAGGTCCCGCTCCGCCCTGTCCTCCCCGCTGGCCTCGCCTTCCGCCCGCGCCTCCGCGCCCAGCGCCGCCCGACTGCTCGACTTCGTCAACCGAACCGCAGCCGACGCCGCGCTTGTGGCCTCGCTCCCGCTCGACCCGCAGGGTCGCACCTGGATGCGACTGAACGGGCCGGGCGGCAGTGAGGCGTGGCTGATCGCCTGGCCACCGGGCAGCGGCACCGGCTGGCACGACCACGGCGGCTCGCACGGCGCCTTCGCCACGGCCGCGGGTGAACTGACCGAGCAGTCGCTCGCCGCCCAACTGCCGACCGAGGGCTGGAAGACCCTTGAGCTGGCCGACGGGGTGGACCGTGAGCGCCGGCTCTCCGGCGGGCACGGCCGGGCCTTCGGCCCGCACCATGTGCACCAGGTCTTCAACGAGTCCCAGGACCGGCACGCGGTGTCGGTCCACGCGTACCACCCGCCGCTGCCCCTGATGCGTCGCTACAGCCGCACCGGGCAGGTGCTGCGTCTCGAGCAGGTCGAGCTGCCGGAGGAATGGACATGAGGCGCCGTGTGGAGGAGCTCCTGGACGAGGCGCGCAGCGGCCTGAACCGGGTGAGCCCGGCACGGGCCGCGGAGCTGAAGGCCGCGGGCGGGCTGCTGGTCGACATCCGCTACGCCGCACTCCGGGAGCGCGACGGCACGATACCCGGCGCCCTGATCGTCGAGCGCAACGAGCTGGAGTGGCGGCTGGACCCGCTCTGCGACCACCGCCTCCCGGAGGCCACCGCCCATGATCTGCCCGTCGTGGTGATCTGCAATGAGGGCTACGCCTCCAGCCTGGCGGCGGTCTCCCTGCGCCAACTCGGGCTGACCCGGGCCACCGACCTCATCGGCGGCTTCCAGGCGTGGCGCGCGGCGGGCCTGCCGGTGCGGCGCTGATGCACGGTCCCGGCCGAGGTTCGGACCAGGCGCCCCGGGGGACGCACGCGGCCACGGCCACCCACCGGGTTCCCCTCTCCCGGTCCGAGCATCAGCCGTCCCGCCGAGGCGGGCCACGCGGCAGGGCGGGAGGGGAGACGTGGTCGTCATCCACGGCGCGGTCCCGCGTGGGCGCCGTGGGCCGGCCGGTCGCCGTGCCGGTTGCGGGCGAAGACGGACTGGCGGCGCCGGGCGGGGGCGGGCGCCGGCACCGAGGGGGCCGACACGGTCGACGGGCCCGGCGAACGGCCACGTCATGGGGTCGCTTACGAGACCGCCTGTGGGGTCGATGAGTGGGCGAGGCGACCGGCTCCACCGTGTCGGCGGGCCGACGGCGTTCGGGGTGGGGCTACCGCGTCCCTCCCTGGCGCCCGCGCCCGCGGGTGAGCTGGTCGTGGACAGCGGCCGACCGCCGGATCGGCGCCGGATCGGCGACGCCGAAGGGAACGCCGACGGCGTCCGCATCGGTGGCTACCGTGGCGGCATCGAGATGGCCGTGTGACCAGGGTCGAGCGCCGGCTCGGAGATCGGGACCCGCTCGGGGTCAGGGCCCGGCGAGGTGTTCGTCCAGGTGCTCCGTGTCCTCGCCTTCCTCCTCCAGCGCGCGCCGGACCACGCGCAGGGCCAGGCCCTCCGGATACCCCTTGCGGGCGAGCATGCCGGCGAGGCGGCGCAGCCGCTTCTCGCGGTCGAGCCCGCGGGTGGCGCGCAGCTTGCGTTCGACCAGCTCGCGGGCGGCGCGCTCCTCCTGGTCGGCGTCGAGCCGACCGACGGCCTCCTCGATCAGCGCGGAGTCCACGCCCTTGGTCCGCAGCTCGCGGGCGAGCGCGCGGCGGGCGAGGCCCCGGCTGTGGTGCCGGGACTCCACCCAGGCACCGGCGAAGGCCGCGTCGTCGATCAGTCCGACTTCCTCGAACCGCGACAGCACCCCGTCGGCCACCTCGTCGGGGATGCCCCGCTTGCGCAGCGCGTCGGCGAGCTGCCGGCGGGTGCGCGGGGTCCCGGTGAGCAGGCGCAGGCAGATCGCCCGCGCCTGCTCCTCCGGGTCAGGCGACGCCTCCCGCTCGGCCCTCGACGAGGAGGAGGCACCACCCGGCTCACGGTCGGCGCGGCCCGTACCCGCGCCGCTCTGCGATCCGCCGCCGTGCGCCCGGGCGTCACCGTCGAACGGATCACCGTCCTGATACGGGTCGCCCTGGTACAGGTCGTCCGGGTACGGAGGCTCGTCCAGGTACGGAGGCTCGTCCGGGTAGGGAGCACCGCCGTCCCAGCCGGCGTCCCCGCGCCCCGGCCCTTCCCCGTACGGCGGCCCTTCCCCGTACGGCCGCGCGTCCCCATACGACGGACCGTCCTCGTACGGCGGGTCCGCCGGTCGGCGTCGGGCGCGCCGGCCCTGCCCGGCCGGCGGCCACTCCGGCGGGTCGGGCCAGTCGGTTCGCCGCGTCACGGATCAGCTCTTGGCCGCGGCGGCCTTGGTCGCCTTGGCACCGGCCTTCGCCGCCGTGGCGGTCGTGGCCTTCGCCGGGGCGGCGGCCGCGCCACCCGTGGCGCCCGCGGCGTCCGCGCCGGGCTCGGTCACGGCGGCCGGGTCGGCCTTCACACCGATGCCCAGCTTCTCCTTGATCTTCTTCTCGATCTCGTTGGCGAGATCGGGGTTGTCCTTCAGGAAGTTGCGGGCGTTCTCCTTGCCCTGACCGAGCTGGTCGCCCTCGTACGTGTACCAGGCGCCGGACTTGCGGATGAAGCCGTGCTCGACGCCCATGTCGATCAGGCCACCCTCGCGGCTGATGCCCTGGCCGTAGAGGATGTCGAACTCGGCCTGCTTGAAGGGCGGCGCGACCTTGTTCTTGACGACCTTGACGCGGGTGCGGTTGCCGACCGCCTCGGTGCCGTCCTTGAGGGTCTCGATGCGACGGATGTCCAGGCGCACCGAGGCGTAGAACTTCAGCGCCCGGCCACCGGTGGTGGTCTCCGGGGAGCCGAACATGACGCCGACCTTCTCGCGCAGCTGGTTGATGAAGATCGCGGTGGTCTTGGACTGGTTCAGCGCGCCAGTGATCTTACGCAGCGCCTGGCTCATCAGTCGGGCCTGGAGGCCGACGTGGGAGTCGCCCATCTCACCCTCGATCTCCGCGCGGGGCACCAGGGCCGCCACGGAGTCGATGACGATGAGGTCGAGCGCGCCGGAGCGGATCAGCATGTCCGTGATCTCCAGCGCCTGCTCACCGTTGTCCGGCTGGGACAGGATCAGGGAGTCGGTGTCCACGCCGAGCTTCTGGGCGTAGTCGGGGTCCAGGGCGTGCTCGGCGTCCACGAAGGCCACCGTGCCGCCGGCGCGCTGGGCGTTGGCCACCGCGTGCAGGGTCAGCGTGGTCTTACCGGAGGACTCCGGTCCGTAGACCTCCACCACTCGGCCGCGCGGCAGGCCGCCGACGCCGAGCGCGACGTCGAGAGCGGTCGACCCGGTGGGGATGACCTCAATGGGCTCGTTCGGCCGCTCGCCCATGCGCATCACGGCGCCCTTGCCGAATTGCCGTTCAATCTGTGCGAGCGCGGCGTCCAGCGCCTTCTCGCGGTCGGTGCCTGCCATGGGTTCCACCCGGGGTGCTTGAGTCGATCGCTTCACGTCCATGACGCTAACGCCTGCCACTGACAACGCGCCCGGACTGCGGCCGGCCTGTGGAAAACCCAGGGCCGGAAGACCCATGAGAATGGATGTTCGAATTACGTGTCAACCGCGCCGCACGAGCGTGTCGCGGACCCGTGCCAGCGTCGAGGCGCCCCGCTGTCCGGGCTCTCCCGGGGCGTCGCTCTCCCCTTGCGCCGCCGCCCTCCGTTCCGCCCGCCGCTCGCGTCGCGACGTCCGCCGCCGCCCCTGGACCCGGGGGTCGTCGGTCACCTCGTACCGCTTGACGTATGTGCTGAGGAACGCCTGGAGCGTCGCGGTGGCCGGGATCGCGATCAGGGCGCCCACCGCGCCGAGCAGCGCCGTACCCGCGATCACGGAGCCGAAGGCGACGGCCGGGTGGATGTCCACGGTCCTGGCGGTGATGCGCGGCTGCAGCAGGTAGTTCTCGAACTGCTGGTAGATCACCACGAAGCCGAACACCCACAGCGCGTACCAGGGCTCCACGGTGAACGCGATCAGCATCGGCAGGGCGCCCGCCAGATAGGTGCCGATGGTGGGGATGAACTGCGAGATGATCCCGACCCAGATGCCCAGCGCCGGGGCGTAGGGCACCCCCAGGCACTCCAGCAGGATGTAGTGCGCGAGGCCGGAGATCAGCGCCATCAGACCGCGCGAGTAGAGGTAGCCGCCGGTCTTGGCGACCGCGATCTCCCAGGCCCGCAGGACCTCGGCCTGCCGGTGCGGCGGCAGCACGGAGCACAGCCCGCGGCGCAGCCGGGGGCCGTCGGCGGCGAAGTAGAAGGCGAAGAGCGTCACCGTCAGCACCTGGAAGAGGCCGCCGAGCACCGCCGCGGACACGTCGAGCACGTTGTCGGCGCTGTCCTCGACGTACGTCTGCAGCCAGTCGGAGTGCAGCAGGCTGTCCTGTATCTCCACCCGGGACAGATCGGTGTGGAAGGTGGTGTTGATCCAGCTGATCACCTTGTCCAGGTACTTCGGGAAGTCCTCGACCATGGTGGCGATCTGTCCGGCCAGCATCGAGCCGAGCAGCGTGAAGAAGCCGGCCACGGAGACGACGATGCCGAGGAAGACCAGGGCGGTCGCGACTCCCCTGCGGACGCCTCGCGCGGCCATCCGGTCCACCGCCGGCTCGATGGCCAGCGCCAAGAAGAACGCGATCAGGATGTTCAGCAGCAGCCCGGTCAGCCGGTCGAAGGCCCAGGTCGCCAGGCGGAAACAGGCCACGAGCGCGAGCGCGAGCACCATCGCGCGGGGCAGCCAGCGCGGCATCCGCGCGGACGGGTGCACGGCGTTCCCGGTGCTCGGCACGGGGGCGGTGCGATCGTCGTCGGGGATGGTCGTCTCTTCTGTCGTGGCCACCCGCACAGTGTGGCGTACCGACCGCACATCTTTCCGGCCACCCCGCGCGGGCGACAGACAGGCGCCGGAACAGATGCGTCACGTCCGCGGCCCGTGCCGGGACCGGGCGCGGCATGAGTCCGGACCAGACGGGGCGCCGGGCCAGGACCCGCCGCGGCCACCGCCGAACGACCGGCGGGCCAGGACCGGAGGACCGACGGCGGTCCAGGACCGACACGGTGTGAATCCCGGACCGGACGACCCGGCGGCGGGCCAGGACCGACGCGGCGTGCATCCGGACCGGATGGCTCAGCCGGCCAGGACCCGACGCGGCACGGGCCGGGGACCGGACGCGGCACGGCCCGCGCGGGCAACGCCGCGCGGCGACGAGCGGCGTCCTGTGAGGCGCCCAGGCGCCGTGCAGCCGGGCAGCCGTGCATCGGAAGCCTCAGGGCGGTCCGGACCGTCCCGGCGTGCCCCTGATCCGGACCGTCCCGGTGTGTTCCGGATCCAGAGCGTCCCGGTGTGCCCCGAGGATGCGGGCGATCCCAGCGATCCGCGTGTCGGAGGCGCCCCGAAGGTGCCTCAGCGGCGCTCGAAGGGGATCTCCATGGCGCTGCACACCCCGCGCCAGACGTCCTTGGTCTCCCAGCCCGCGGCCAGCGCCTGCCGTACGGTCCGGCCTCCCAGCTCGGACATCACGTGGTCGCGCGCGAACGTGTCGGCGTACCCCTCTCCGAAGTGATCCGCCATCCGCTGCCAGAAGTCCGTCAACCGCATGCGCCCAGTATCCCGCCCCTAGGAGTGCTGCCGTGCGCGAGCCGCTGCCGCGGAGCGCTTTCCGCCCTACGGTCTGGTTCATGGCCCGATCCGACACAGCGCCCCCCGCGCCCTTGTCGTCCCTGTCCCCGCTCGCCCGTGCCGAGCACTTCGTGTGGCTGACCGCCCGCGTCCTGGAGCAGCACCGGTTCGCGTACCACTTCCTCGGCGCCGCGGCCGACCCGGTCGAGGCGGCGCTGACCGCCTACGCGCGGGACGACGGCGGCTTCGGACACGCCCTGGAGCCCGATCTGCGCGGCCCGGTGAGCCAGCCGCTGCACGTGGCACACGCGCTGCGAGTGCTCGACACGATCGGCCGCTGTGGAGGGCGGCGGGCCGAGCGCATCTGCCGCTACCTGACGGAGATCTCCACCCCGGACGGCGCGCTGCCCGCGCTCCACCCGTCACTGCGCGGCTACCCGGCGGCGCCCTGGATCCCGGTGGTGGACCATCCGCCCAGCGATCTGCTCGCCACCGGACCGGTGGTGGGGCTGCTGCACCGTAACGACGTGTGGCACGCCTGGCTCTTCCGGGCCACCGACTTCTGCTGGTCGGCGGTGACCCGCCTGGCGGACGGGGCGAGGACGCATCCGTACGAGGTCCAGGCGGCCGTCGCCTTCCTCGACGGGGCGCCGGACCGACCCCGCGCGGAGATCACGGCCGAGCGGCTCGGCCGCAGCGTGCGCGAGCAGCGGCTGGCGGTGCTCGACCCGGACCGCGCCGAGGAGTACCCGCTCCCCGAGGGGTACGCGCCCGGCGAGCGCCACTTCCCCCATGACTTCGCCCGCACCCCGGGTTCGCTCGCGCACCGCTGGTTCTCCAGGGGGGAGCTGGAGCGGTCGCTGGATCACCTCGCCGCCGCCCAGCGGGACGACGGCGGCTGGCCGATCCGCTGGCGCCGCTGGGCGCCGGGTACCGAGCTGGAGTGGCGGCCGATCGTGACCATCGACGCCCTGCTGACGCTGCGCGCCCACGGCCGGTCGTTCTAGCGGCCGCACGATCCGTGGCCGCCGGGTGGGCCGCCCGTCCCCTCCGAGCGGCCCGCCCGGCGCGGGCCGCCCCCGCCCCGCCATGGCCCGGCCCGACGGCCGTCCCCGGCGGCCGTCGGGCCGGGGCCGAGGAACGACGACACCGGTCACCACCGGACCGTGCCGGGCGCCGCGGCGCCGCCCGCACCGCCTCCGACCAGCGGGGACGACCGATTGTCAGTGGCGCGGTGCACGATGGTGGGCATGGCGACGACAGCGCTCGACGGCTTCTCCCCTGCCACCCGCGGGTGGTTCACGGGAGCGTTCAGGGCGCCCACCGCCGCGCAGGAGGGGGCATGGCGGGCGATCGGGGCCGGCTCGGACGTGCTGGTGGTCGCCCCGACCGGCTCCGGCAAGACCCTCGCGGCGTTCCTGGCCGCGCTGGACCAGCTGACCAGCACCCCGCCGCCCGCCGAGGCCAAGCGCCGCTGTCGGGTGCTGTACGTGTCGCCGCTGAAGGCGCTCGCCGTCGACGTCGAGCGCAATCTGCGCTCCCCGCTCACCGGCATCCGGCAGGAGTCCGTGCGGCTCGGGCTGCCGGAGCCGGAGGTGCGGGTCGGCATCCGCTCGGGCGACACGCCGCCCGCCGAGCGGCGGGCGATGGCCAGCCGGCCGCCGGACATCCTGATCACCACCCCCGAGTCGCTGTTCCTGATGCTCACCTCGGCCGCGCGGGACGCGCTGAGCGGGGTGGAGACGGTGATCCTGGACGAGGTGCACGCGGTCGCGGGGACCAAGCGCGGCGCGCATCTGGCGCTCTCCCTGGAGCGGCTCGACGAGCTGTTGGAGCGCCCGGCCCGCCGGATCGGGCTCTCGGCCACCGTCCGGCCGGTGGACGAGGTGGCGCGCTTTCTGTCCCCCCGGCGCCGGGTGGAGGTCGTGCAGCCGCCGTCCGGCAAGGAGTTCGACCTGTCCGTGGTGGTGCCCGTGGAGGACCTCGGCGAGCTGGGCGGCTCCCCGGTCCGGGAGGGAGACACCGGTGAGAAGCCGTCGATCTGGCCGCATGTGGAGGAGCGCATCGCCGACCTGGTCCAGGCCCACCGGTCGACGATCGTCTTCGCCAACTCCCGCCGCCTCGCCGAGCGGCTCTGCAACCGGCTGAACGAGATCGCGTACGAGCGCGCCACGGGCGAGGCCGCCGCCGAGCACCACGCGCCCGCGGAGATCATGGCCCAGGCCGGGGCGGCCAAGGGCGCCCCCGCGCTCCTGGCCCGCGCGCACCACGGCTCGGTCTCCAAGGAGCAGCGCGCCCAGGTGGAGGAGGACCTGAAGGCGGGCCGGCTGCCGGCGGTCGTGGCGACCTCCAGTCTGGAGCTGGGCATCGACATGGGCGCGGTGGACCTGGTGGTGCAGGTCGAGTCGCCGCCGTCGGTCGCCTCCGGCCTCCAGCGGGTGGGCCGCGCGGGACACCAGGTCGGCGCGGTCTCGACCGGCGTCGTCTTCCCCAAGTACCGCGGCGACCTGGTGCAGGCCGCGGTCGTCACCGAGCGGATGCGCCAGGGGGCCATCGAGTCGCTGCGGGTGCCCGCCAACCCGTTGGACGTGCTGGCCCAGCAGCTGGTGGCCATGACCGCGCTGGACAGCTGGGATGTGGACGAGCTGCTGGCCGTGGTGCGCCGCGCGGCGCCGTTCGCCTCCCTGCCCGAGTCCGCCTTCACGGCCGTGCTCGACATGCTCGCCGGCCGCTACCCCTCCGACGCCTTCGCGGAGCTCCGGCCGCGCCTGGTCTGGGACCGCGTCGCCAACACGGTCACCGGGCGGCCCGGCGTCCAGCGGCTGGCGGTCACCTCGGGCGGCACCATCCCGGACCGCGGGCTGTTCGGCGTCTTCCTGGCGGGCGCCGACCCCAAGAAGGGCGGCGGCCGCGTCGGCGAGCTGGACGAGGAGATGGTCTACGAGTCGCGGGTGGGCGATGTGTTCACCCTCGGCACCACCTCCTGGCGGATCGAGGACATCACCCGCGACAGGGTGCTGGTCTCCCCCGCCCCCGGCGTCCCGGGCCGGCTGCCGTTCTGGAAGGGCGACCAGCTGGGCCGGCCGCTGGAGCTGGGGCGCGCGCTGGGCGCGTTCCTGCGCGAGGTCGGCGGCCTGTCGCCCGAGGCCGCGCGCGAGCGGCTGCTGGCCGCCGGGCTCGACGCCTGGGCCGCCGACAACGTCACGGCCTACCTGGACGAGCAGCGCCGCGCCTGCGGCCACGTCCCGGACGACCGCACGATCGTGGTGGAGCGGTTCCGGGACGAGCTGGGCGACTGGCGGGTCGTCGTCCACTCCCCCTTCGGCGCCCAGGTGCACGCCCCCTGGGCGCTGGCGCTGGGCGCCCGCCTGGCCGAGCGGTACGGGATGGACGCCCAGGTCATGCACGCCGACGACGGGATCGTGCTGCGGCTGCCCGACGCCGATCTGATGGGGCTGGACCTGCTCGACGCCGACCCCGCCGCGCGGGGCGTGGAGTACGACAGCGAGCAGTCCCCGGTGGGCGCCGCCGACGTCGTCTTCGACCGCGGCGAGGTCGACCAGATCGTGACCGACCAGGTCGGCGGCTCGGCGCTGTTCGCGGCCCGCTTCCGCGAGTGCGCCGCCCGCGCGCTGCTGCTGCCGCGCCGCAACCCGGCCCGGCGCACCCCGCTGTGGCAGCAGCGGCAGCGCTCCGCGCAGTTGCTCCAGGTGGCCAGCGAGTTCGGCTCCTTCCCCATCGTCCTGGAGGCCGTCCGCGAGTGCCTCCAGGACGTCTTCGACGTGCCCGGCCTCACCGAGCTGATGGGCGACATCGAGTCCCGCCGGGTCCGGCTGGTCGAGGTGACCACCCCCGAGCCCTCGCCCTTCGCGCGGTCTCTGCTCTTCGGCTACGTGGCCCAGTTCCTCTACGAGGGCGACTCCCCGCTGGCCGAGCGGCGCGCCGCGGCCCTCTCCCTGGACTCCCGGCTCCTCGCCGAGCTGCTGGGCCAGGCCGAGCTGCGCGAGCTGCTGGACGCCGAGGTGCTGACCGAGCTGGAGCGCGAGCTGCAGTGGCTGACGGAGGACCGGCGCGCCAAGGACCCCGAGACCGTCGCCGACCTGCTGCGGCTGCTGGGGCCGCTGACCGACGCGGAGCTGGCCGAGCGCGGCGCCGAGCCGGAGTGGGTGCGGGAGCTGGCGGCCGCCCGGCGCGCGATCCGGGTGCGCGTCGCCGGGGCGGACCACTGGGCGGCGGTCGAGGACGCCGGCCGGCTCCGGGACGCCCTGGGCACCGCGCTGCCGGTGGGCGTCCCCGAGGCGTTCACCGAGCCGGTGAAGGACCCGCTCGGCGATCTGCTGGCCCGCTACGCCCGCACCCACGGCCCCTTCACCTCCGCCGCGGCCGCCGCCCGCTTCGGCCTGGGCACGGCCGTGACCGAGGGCGCGCTGCACCGGCTCGCCGCCGCCGGCCGCGTCGTCCAAGGCGAGTTCCATCCCGCCGGGATGGACCAGGAATGGTGCGACGCCGCCGTGCTGCGCAGGCTGCGCCGCCGCTCGCTGGCCGCGCTCCGCGAGGAGCTGGAGCCGGTGCCGCCCGCGGCACTGGCCGCCTTCCTCCCCCAGTGGCAGCACGTCGGTTCGCTGCCGGCCGGACGACAGCGCGGCGGAAGCCACAGCCTGCGCGGCATCGACGGCCTCGTGCGCGCCATCGAGCAGTTGCAGGGCGCGCCGGTCCCCGCCTCCGCCCTGGAGAAGCTCGTCCTGCCGTCCCGCGTCGTCGACTACTCCCCCACGATGCTCGACGAGCTCACCGCCACCGGAGAGGTCCTCTGGGCCGGGTCCGGAGCGCTGCCCGGCAAGGACGGCTGGGTCTGCCTCCACCTCGCCGAGGCGGCGCCGCTGCTGCTGCACGCCCCACACCCGCTGGAGATCGGCCCGCTGCACCAAGCCGTGCTCGACGCCCTCTCCGGGGGCTACGGCCTGTTCTTCCGCCAGATCGCCGACCAGGTCCGCGCCGCCCACCCGGACTGCGGCGATCCGCAGCTCGCCGAGGTGGTGTGGGAGCTGGCCTGGTCCGGGCGGCTCACCAACGACACCCTCGCCCCGCTGCGCGCCCTGCTGGGTTCCGGCCGCACCGCCGGGGCCACCGCCCATCGCGCCAAGCGCGCCGTCCCGCGCGGTCGCTACGGCGGGCTCACCGGTCGTACCGGTCGCCCCACCGCGTCCCGCGGCGGGCCGCCGACGGTGGCGGGCCGCTGGTCCCTGCTGCCCACGCGGGAGCCGGAGACCACCCACCGCGCCCACGCCCTGGCCCGCGCGCTGCTGGACCGGCACGGCGTGGTGACCCGCGGCGCGGTCGCGGCCGAGGGCGTCGAGGGCGGCTTCGCCGCCGCCTACCGGGTGCTGGCCGCCTTCGAGGAGAGCGGACAGGCGCGGCGCGGCTATGTGGTCGAAGGGTTGGGGGCGGCCCAGTTCGCGATGGACGGCGCGGTGGACCGGCTGCGCGCGGTGAGTGTCGCCCGCGAGCGCGCGAGCGCCCCGAGCGCCACCCCCGGCGGCTACGACGTCATGGGCTCCGTCCCGGCCATCGGCTACGACGTCCCAGGTCAGGCGCTCGACGGTGACGGCACCCCCGGCTTCGGCGGATCGGCCCCCGTCGACGCCTTCGGCGGGCCGGCCCCGTCGAAGGCCGGGCGAAACGGCGCCCCGGCGAGCCCGGCGGCCGGCGGCCGCACGGTGGTGCTCGCCGCGGCCGATCCGGCCAACGCCTACGGTGCCGCCCTGCCCTGGCCGGAGCCGCCCTCCGACGCCGGGCACAAGCCGGGCCGCAAGGCCGGATCGCTGGTCGTGCTGGTCGACGGCGAGCTCACCCTGTATGTGGAGCGCGGCGGCAAGACGCTGCTCGCCTGGCCCCTCGGCCCGGCGGAGGCGGCCTCCCCCTTCGACGACGGCCGGCTCCATGCCGCGATCGACGCCCTGGCCCACGCCGCCCGCGCGGGCGCCCTCGGCACGGTCACCGTCGAACGCATCAACGGCACCCCGGCGCTCTCCTCCCCGTTCGGCCCGATCCTGGAATCCGCCGGCTTCCACGCCACGCCACGCGGCCTGCGCATACGCGAGGGGTAGCCGGCCGTCCCCGCCCCGGCCGCCCACCGCCCACCATCGGCCGTCGCCCGCATGCGACATGTGCGACCCGAGCACGTGGCGCATCCGCGTGTCCGGATCCGCGCAGGGGTCGCAGGGGGCGCACGCCCGGCAGCCCCTGGGCGGTGCGCGGACGCGGACGCGGCCGCACTCCCCCGGCGGACGGCACTCCTGGGACACCACCGCGCCCCGCCCGCCGACTCCCGTGCGCCCCGTGCGACGGGCGCGCCCCGCGCCGCCCCCACCGGGTGCGCCCAGCCCCCACGACCGCACAGGCCCGGAGGGGCCGAGGCCCGAGTCGGTCGGGGGCCCGGAGCGGGTGGGCGGCTGCATCATGGCGGTATGCCTGAGGGAGACACCGTCTGGTGGACGGCGCGGCGGCTGCATGAGGGGCTGGCCGGGCAGCGGCTGGTGCGGTGCGATCTGCGGGTACCGCGGTTGGCGACGGTGGACCTCACGGGTCGCGAAGTGATCGAGGCGGTGTCACGGGGCAAGCATCTGCTGACCCGGGTCGAGGGCGGGCTGACGCTCCACTCCCATCTGCGGATGGACGGCGCCTGGCGGGTCTACGCCCCCGGCGAGCGTTGGACCGGCGGGCCGGGGCATCAGATCCGGGCGATCCTCGGCACCGCGGGCGGCACTGCCGTCGGCTATCGGCTGCCTGTGCTCGAACTGCTCCGCACCGCGGACGAGGACCAGGCCGTCGGCCATCTCGGGCCCGACCTCCTCGGCCCCGGCTGGTCCCCGGAGGAGGCGTTGCGGCGGCTACTCGCCGAGCCGGGCAGGCCGGTCGGCGAAGCCCTGCTCGACCAGCGCAATCTCGCCGGGATCGGCAACGTCTACAAGTCCGAGCTGTGTTTCATGGCGGGCGTCTCCCCCTGGACCCCGGTCGCCGACGTGCCTCGGCTCGAGCGGATGGTGGCGCTCGCCAAACGGCTGCTGGAGGCCAACAAGGACCGCCCCGCCCGCGTCACCACGGCCGATCCGCGCCCCGACCACCGGCTTTGGGTCTACGGCCGAGTGGGCCGTCCCTGCGTGCGCTGCGGCACCCCCGTGCGCGGTGCCGACGTCGCCGGCGCCCCCGGCAGCGGCGACGACGGCCAGAGCAGGGTCGGCGCCGGTCGTGACAGCGCACGCGTCACCTACTGGTGCCCGCGCTGTCAGCCGGGACCCGCCCCCACCCAGGCGTGACCCCTGCCGGGGTAGCGCCCCCCGGTCGCTCGGTCCGGTCCCGTACGTCAGCGCCCCCGATCGCTCAGTGGTCCGGCCTCGTACGTCAGCGCCCCCGACCACCCAGAGATCCGGTCCCCTTCCCGCGCCCGCAATCCTTCCCCCGCCCGCACTCCCTTCCGTGGCCGCACTCCTTCGCGCAACCGCACCCCTTCGCACCACCACGCGAGCCCGTGCCCAAGCGGCGGAACCCCATGCCGCGGCGGCGGCCGGTGCCTCCTCGGGTTCCCTGGGCACAGCCGCACTCCCCCGCGCAGCCGGCGCAGCCGCACGGCCCCGGGCACCCGCCGCAGCCGCACCTCCGTGCGCGGCCGCACGCGCCCGCCCCGACGGCACAGCCGCACCGGGCCGCCTGGCCGCCGCCTCCGCGCGCCCCGTGCGCTCCATGCGCCCCGCACGGACCACTACTCGCACCACACCCCTCCGCCGTCCCGTCGCAGCGCCACTCGTCCGCGCCCGGGAGGCCCAGGCGGCGCAGCAGCCAGCCCCAGAGCCGGTGGCGGCGGACGGCCCGGGCTCCGGCGGCGGATCCCGGGACGCAGTGGACAGGCAGCAGGCTCAAGCCCCAGCCGCCGGCCACCACGGCGCCCTCCACCGGACCGGCGCGGCCGGGCTGGAGGGCCAGCCGGAGCGCCGCCCAGCACCACAGGCACCAGATCCCCACGAGAAGGCTCGCGCAGGCCCACCGGGCCGCCCGGCGGAAGCGGCGGCCGGCCGTTCCGATGGGTGCCATGGCTGCCTCCTTCGGCCGACGCGGACTCGGGCAGACGCTAGACGCCGGTTCGCTCGGGCCGGGAGAGCGCACAAGGGGCGCGGCGGGGCGGCGATTACCGGGGCGCGTCGGACCTCCGCGCTCTCCACAGTCTGCCCAGCGTCGGCCCACCCCGCATGTCGGCCCGCCCGCGTCCAGACTGGGACGGACGACCGCCTCTGACACCCCCGGCCGCCCCCTGGCACCCGCCGGCACCGCGGCGCCGACGCCCCTCGCCGCCCCTGACACCCCATCAGGCTGACGTCCCGGCCGTTCGCCGGAACATCAGCCCTTCACCACGCTCAGACGTTCTCCGCGTTGAACATCCAGTGGTGCTTCTCCAGATCCCGTGTCAGCCCGATGAGGATGTCCTGAGTCACGGGATCGGGCTCGGTGGTGGCGTCGATGCGCTGCCGCATCCGCCCGATGACCGCGTGGAGGGCGGCGACCAGGGTTCGTACGGCGTCGGTGTCCTTGCTCCAGCCGTCCTTGACGGTGTCGATGCCGCTGGTCTTGGCGACGGTCTCGGCGCGGCCGTCCGGGGCGACACCGATCGCCGAGGCGCGCTCGGCCACGATGTCGGCATGCTGCCGGGCCGTGGCCACGACCTCGTCGAGTTGCAGATGCACGGAGCGGAAGCGTGGTCCGACCACCGTCCAGTGGACCTGCTTGGCCACCAGGGAGAGGTCGACCAGGTCGACGAGCGCGCCCTGTAGGGCGTCACCGACGGCCTTGCGGCTCTCCTCCGGGAGGGGGCTCTTGAGCACGGACATCCGTTTCCTCCTGTTCGACTGTTCGCCGTCGACAGCGATCGTTCGACGGCATTTCGAGCAGTTGGCTCCCTTCCCACCATCGCACAGACCGCGGCGACCAGCCGTGCGCGTTCCGCGCCGCGACGGGCCTGCGGACAGCTCCCACAAAAGGGGGCGGCACCACGCTCTTCGGTGGTCAGGCCGGGGACGGCGGCGGCGTCACAGCGGTGTCGCCGCCGCCGAACGCGAAGGAGCCCTGGCCGGTGCGCATCCGCACCCGCCAGGACTCCGTTCGAACACTCGTCGTTCGACATCCGTCATCTCGACGCTCGTCGTCTCGACGCTCGTCGTCTCGAGTCGTCGCGACACGCGACGGGATTACCGAGGATTCGGGCCGTCAGGCCGCGACGACGTCCACCGCTTCCGCCGGCGCCTTGATGGTCACGCGCTCCTCCGGAACACCCGTCACCGAGGTGACGGACACCGAGTTGAGCGGCCTGACCGGCGTTGGCACGGGCTCGGTCGCGGTGGCCGACTCCGCCAGCTCCGCAAGCGACAGCTCGTCGCTCACTTCCCGCATGACCTGGGACATCCGCACATCCAGGGCGTCACAGATCGCGGAGAGCAGTTCGGATGAAGCTTCCTTCTGGCCGCGCTCGACCTCGGACAGGTAGCCGAGGGACACCCGGGCGGAGGAGGAGACCTCGCGCAGAGTACGGCCCTGGCGCTGGCGCTGCCGGCGCAGCACGTCACCCAGCAGGCGACGGAGCAGAATCATCGCTGGCTCCCTCCTCGGACCTCGGATCCGGATCCTTCACGCCCCACCGTACCGCCTCCGGCTCCGCCCGTGCGGGGAGCGATGTCGTGTTCACTCAGGGCTGCAAACATCAAATCCCCCCGTGTTGTTCCGTATCCTGTGCCCTTGCATTTTCGATCAGTTCGTTGAACAACAGCTCTAGAGCTGCTCGTACGCTCTGCTGTCGAATGTCTGCCCGGTCGCCGTCCAGATGCAACGCGACCACGGCTGCGGCTCCGCCCGGCCCCTCGACCGCCACGAAGACCGTGCCGACCGACCGCCCGTCCTGCGGGGTCGGTCCGGCGACGCCGGTGGTCGCCACCCCCCAGTCGGCACCCAGTACCCGCCGTACGCCCCCCGCCATCTGCCGTGCGACGTCCGCGTCGACCGCCCCCCGCTCGGCGAGCAGTTCCCCGTCCACGCCCAGCATCGACCGCTTGAGCTCGGTGGCGTACGCGGTCACCGAGCCGCGGAAGGAGCGGGACGCTCCGGGCACGGCGGTCAGCGCGGCGGCCACCAGTCCACCGGTGAGCGACTCGGCGACGGCCAACGTCTGGCCGCGCCCCGCCAACAGCTTCAACGCCCGGGCCGCCGTCCCCGCGTCCGGGGAACCGTCCCGGGCACCGGCCGGGGAGCCGTCCGGTGCGACGTCCGCGCCGCCGGCCGGGACGTCCGACCCCGTGCCGCTGCCGGCGGCGGCCGTCACCGTACGGACTCCCGGGCCGCCCGTTCGCGCTCGGCGGCCAGCCCGGCGCGGCGCAGCACGATCGCCTGCCGCACGTAGTCCAGGCCGGTCAGCACGGTGAGCCCGACGGCGACGGCCATCACCCAGGCCCGCATCGTGGCCAGCGGTCCGGTGAGCGCGAGGATGTACATGCCGACCGCGGTGCCCTGGGCGAGCGTCTTCATCTTGCCGCCCCGGCTGGCCGGGATCACCCCGTGTTTGATCACCCAGAAGCGCATCAGGGTGATGCCGATCTCCCGGAAGAGGATCACGCCGGTGACCCACCACGGCAGGTCCGAGAGGGCCGACAGACAGATCAGCGCCGCTCCCATGATCGCCTTGTCGGCGATCGGATCCGCGATCTTGCCGAAGTCGGTGACCAGGTTGTAGCGGCGTGCCAGATGACCGTCGAAGAGATCGGTGATCATGGCGATGGCGAACGCCGCCCAGGCGAACGAGCGCCAGGCCGGGTCGTAGCCGCCGTTGTGCAGCATCAACAGGACGAAGCCGGGCACAAGGAGCAGCCGCACCATGGTGAGGATGTTGGCGATGTTCCACAGGCGGGCCGGCGCCACGGACCGGGCCGCCGGACGGGCACCGCCCGCGGCGGAGGCCGGCAGGTGGGTCATCTGGCCGCCTCCTCGCCACAGCTGCCGGCATCACCGAGGGACAGCGAGGCCGGCAGCGGTTCCGCGACGAGGTCCACGCCCTCCGTCGCCACCACCTTCGCCAGGATCATGCGGCCGGGGGCCAGCTCCGCGCCGTCGGTGCCGATGCCCAGGCCGTCCAGTCCGGTCAGGATCGTCTGGCCGTCGGTCTCCGGCGCCTGGTGCGCGCCGCGGCCGACCGGGCCGTCCTCCTCGTCCACCCGGTCGATGAGCACCTCCACCGTCTCGCCCAGCCTCTCCTCGGCGCGCTGCGCGGTGAGCTCCTCGGCCAGGCGCGAGATGTGCTCCAGGCGCTCGGCCACCACCTCGGGGTCGAGCTTGTTCTCGTACGAGGCGGCCTCGGTGCCCTCCTCGTCCGAGTAGCCGAAGACGCCGATGGCGTCGAGCCGGGCCTCGCTGATGAAGCGCTCCAGCTCGGCCAGGTCCTCCTCGGTCTCCCCGGGGAAGCCGACGATGAAGTTGGACCGGGCGCCGGCCTGCGGGGCCTTGCCGCGGATCTGGTCCAGCAGCTCCAGGAAGCGGTCGGTGTCGCCGAAACGGCGCATCGCGCGCAGCACGCCCGGGGCGGAGTGCTGGAAGGACAGGTCGAAGTAGGGGGCGACCTTCTCGGTGGAGGTCAGCACGTCGATCAGCCCCGGCCGCATCTCGGCGGGCTGGAGGTAGCTGACCCGGATCCGCTCCAGGCCGTCCACCGCCGCCAGCTCCGGCAGCAGCGTCTCCAGCAGCCGGATGTCACCGAGGTCCTTGCCGTAGGAGGTGTTGTTCTCGGAGACCAGCATGATCTCCTTGACGCCCTGCTCGGCGAGCCAGCGGGTCTCCCCCAGCACGTCGGAGGGGCGCCGGGAGATGAAGGAGCCGCGGAAGGACGGGATGGCGCAGAAGGTGCAGCGCCGGTCGCAGCCGGAGGCCAGCTTGACCGAGGCGACGGGGCTGGTGTCCAGCCGGCGGCGGAGCGGGGCGCGCGGCCCGGAGGCCGGGGCGAGGCCCTCCGGCAGGTCTTCGGGCGCGCTCGCGGTGGCCTGGGCGTGGCCGGGCAGCGCCACCTCGGCCGCGGCCTGCCGCTCGGCCGGGCTGATCGGCAGCAGCTTGCGCCGGTCGCGCGGGGCGTGCGAGGCGTGGATGCCGCCGGAGAGGATGGTCTGCAGCCGGTCGGAGATGTCGGCGTAGTCGTCGAAGCCGAGGACGCCGTCGGCCTCCGGCAGGGCTTCGGCGAGGTCCTTGCCGTACCGCTCGGCCATGCAGCCCACGGCCACCACGGCCTGGGTCCTGCCATGATCCTTGAGGTCGTTGGCCTCCAGTAGGGCGTCGACCGAGTCCTTCTTGGCGGCCTCGACGAATCCACAGGTGTTGACGACGGCGACGTCCGCGTCGGAGGCATCCTCGACGAGCTCCCAGCCGTCCGCTGCCAAGCGGCCTGCGAGCTCCTCCGAGTCCACCTCGTTACGGGCGCATCCAAGCGTGACAAGAGCGACGGTACGGCGTTCGGGCATAGGCTCAGCCTACTTTGTCCCGGCCGCGCCTCCCGCTGCCAGGGCTACCGCTCGCACGTTCTCCCGGTCGCCCGGGCTTCGTCCCCCCGTCGCTCCACCCCCGTGGCTCAGCCGACCTCGGGGTCTCCTCGGGTGTAGCTCAGCCGCTGGACCTGGCCTTCTTCTCCCACCTCCGTGACCTCCTTGCCGTTCACGAACAGCTGCACGACCCCCGCGTTGCCCAGGACGAGGTCGATCCGCTCGCTGTCGGTGAACGTCTCGGAGTCGCCCTGCCGCAGCACTCCCTCGTGGATCAGCCGCCCGTTGTGATCCTGGGCGGAGATCCAGCTCTGCCCGCCGGCGGCGGTGAGCCGCACCGTGACCTTGTCCGCAGGGGCGGCCGCGATGGCGCTGTCACTGTCGGACGGCTCCGGCTTGGGGTCGGCGGGGCGGCTGGGCTTGGGCTCGGCCTTGGTCGGCTTGGCCTCGGCGGACTCCTCGGCGACGGTCTGGTCCTGGGCCCCGCCCCCGCTGAAGAGGGTGAAGCCGACGAAGCCGACCACCGCGACGATCGCCGCGACCATGGCGGCGGTCCAGTTCGGCCGGCGCGGCTCGGGCCGGATCCGCTCGGCCTCGAAGAGGGGCGCCGCCGGAGTGGGCGCGGGGCGCCCGCCGTGCTCGGCGTCGTACTGCGCGATCAACGCGGCGGGATCGAGGTGGACCGCGCGGGCGAGCGCCCTGATATGCCCGCGGGCGTAGACGTCGCCGCCGCAGCGCGAGAAGTCGTCCTGCTCGATCCCGTGCACGATCGGGACGCGCACCCGGGTGGCCGAACTGACCTCGTCGACGGTCAGCCCCGCGTCGATGCGGGCCTGCTGGAGGGCGCGACCGACCGAAGGACGGTCGTCTTCGAGGGAGTTGCCAGGAGAGTTGCCGATGGACACGGGGGGCGCCTTTCGAGCGTGTAGCCACCTGCTGGAGGTTCAGTCTAGGGGGGGTGCGAAAGGGTCGGGCAAGCGGGAGGGGGGACTTTGTACGCCAACAGAATGGACATACGACCGCACGGGCCGACGATGCCGCATCCGCCCCACCACTTCCCTCAACTTGACGTATCAGCAGGGGAAACGGTTGCCCGCCATCCCCTTACGGGTGAGCCTCCCCCCGGATCACGGCGAGCACTCCATCCAGTTCATCCGCTTTGACCAGAACATCCCGAGCCTTCGAACCCTCGCTCGGTCCGACGATCCCGCGCGACTCCATCAGGTCCATCAGCCGCCCCGCCTTCGCGAAGCCCACCCGTAGCTTGCGCTGAAGCATCGACGTGGAGCCGAACTGCGTGGAGACCACCAGTTCGGCGGCCTGGCAGAGCAGGTCGAGGTCGTCGCCGATGTCCTCGTCGATCTCCTTCTTCTGCGCCGACCCCACCGTGACGTCGTCGCGGAAGACCGGCGTCATCTGCCCCTTGCAGTGCGCGACGACCGCGGCGACCTCCTCCTCGGTGATGAAGGCGCCCTGCATACGGACCGGCTTGTTCGCCCCCATCGGCAGGAACAGGCTGTCGCCCTTGCCGATCAGCTTCTCGGCGCCCGGCTGGTCCAGGATGACCCGGCTGTCGGCGAGCGAGGAGGTGGCGAAGGCGAGCCGGGACGGCACGTTCGCCTTGATCAGACCGGTCACCACGTCCACCGAGGGGCGCTGGGTGGCCAGCACCAGATGGATGCCGGCGGCCCGCGCCAGCTGGGTGATGCGGACGATCGAGTCCTCCACGTCGCGCGGCGCCACCATCATCAGGTCCGCCAGCTCGTCCACGATGACCAGCAGATACGGGTACGGGCGCAGCTCGCGCTCGCTGCCCTCGGGGAGCGAGACCTTCCCCGACCGGACCGCGGCGTTGAAGTCGTCGATGTGCCGGTAGCCGAAGGCCGCCAGGTCGTCGTAGCGCAGGTCCATCTCCCGCACCACCCACTGCAGCGCCTCGGCGGCCCGCTTGGGGTTGGTGATGATCGGCGTGATCAGGTGCGGGATGCCCTCGTAGGCGGTCAGCTCCACCCGCTTGGGGTCGACCAGCACCATCCGCACCTCGTCCGGGGTGGCGCGCATCATGACCGAGGTGATCAGGCAGTTGATGCAGGAGGACTTTCCGGAGCCGGTGGCGCCGGCCACCAGCACATGCGGCATCTTGGCGAGGTTGGCGGTGACATAGCCGCCCTCGACGTCCTTGCCGAGCGCGACCAGCATCGGATGCTCGTCGCCGACCGAGTCCGCCGAGCGCAACACGTCCCCCAGGTTGACCATCTCGCGGTCACTGTTGGGGATTTCGATGCCGACCGCGGACTTGCCCGGGATCGGGCTGATGATCCGCACGTCCGGGCTGGCCACCGCGTACGCGATGTTCTTGGTCAGCGCGGTGATCCGCTCGACCTTCACGGCCGGGCCCAACTCCACCTCGTAGCGGGTGACCGTCGGACCGCGGGTGAAGCCGGTGACCCGGGCGTCCACCTTGAACTCGGTGAAGACGGTGGACAACGAGGCGACGACGGCGTCGTTGGCGGCGCTGCGGGCCTTGCCGGGGCCGCCCCGGGCCAGCAGGTCCAGCGAGGGCCGCGCGTAGCTGATGTCGCCGGAGAGCTGGAGCTGCTCGGCGCGCGGCGGCAGCGCCTCGCCGGGCTCGGGCGCGGGGCGGGTCAGGTCGGGCACGACCACGGTCGGCTCGGCCCGCTCGACGCCGCCGCGGGCGGCCTCCCGGGCGCCGGGCACGGAACCGGTGGCCTCCGCGCCGTCCCGGTCGCCACCGACGCTGTTGCTGAGGCCGGCCACCAGCGGCGACGGCTGCACCCCGTGCAGCACGGCCCCGTCGAGGGCCGCCGCGGCCGCGGCGGCCACGTCGACGGCGTCCTTGGGGCGGTCCGAAGGCGGCTCCACGGGCCCGGGTCGGGGCGCCCCGCGCCGCTTGCGCAACGCCTCCTCCTCGGCCCGCTCCCGGCCGTCCACCGCCGGCGCGCGCCGGGGGCCGCGCCGGCGCGCGGGGGCCGGCTCGCGCCAGTCCTCGGCGTACTCCGTGTGGCCGTCGGCGGCACCGCCGTCGTCGTACTCCTCGTACGCGTGGCCCTCTTCGTACTCTTCGCCCCGCAGCAGCCCCAGCCTGGTGCCCAGCAGCCGCAAGCGCTGCGGGATGGCGGCGACGGGGGTGGCGGTGACGACCAGCAGTCCGAAGAGGGTGAGCAGGATCAGCAGCGGCACGGCGAGCACCGCGCCGAGCGCGAAGTCCAGCGGGGTGGCGATGGCCCAGCCGATCAGGCCCCCGGCGTCCCGGACGGCCTCCGTCTGGTCGCGCTCGGGGGCGCCGCAGGCCAGGTGCACCTGGCCGAGCACCCCGAGGACCAGCGCGGAGAGCCCGATGACGATCCGTCCGTTGGCCTCCGGGCGCTCGGGGTGCAGGATCAGCCGGCCGGCGATCACGCCGAGCAGTATCGGCACCAGCAGGTCCAGCCGGCCGAAGGCGCCGGTCACCAGCATCTCGACCAGATCGCCGACCGGGCCCTTCAGGTTGGACCAGGTGCCGGCCGCGACGATCAGGGCGAGCGCCAGCAGGAGCAGCGCCACGCCGTCCTTGCGGTGCGCGGGGTCGAGGCCCTTCGCCCCGCGTCCTATGCCGCGGAAGACGGCGGCCACGGAGCGCGCGAGACCCATCCAGACGGCGCGCGCGGCGCGGTAGACGCCGCCGGTGGGTGAGGGTGCTGGCTTGGGGGCCGGCTTCTTGGCGGGGGCCTTCTTGGCCGCCGCCTTCTTGGTCGGGGGCCGCTTCGCGGGCGCGGCCTTCTTGGCGGGCGGCTTCTTGGCCGCCGCCTTCTTCGCGGGTGCCTTCTTGGCGGCGCCTCCGGATTGTCCGGCGCGCTGCTTCGAGGTGCCCGCCGTGCTCTGGGAACCCTTGCCGGACGTACGTGAGGCCATGGGGGCGAGGTTACCCGCGTCCGCCGTACGGGGCACGCATGCCTGCCGTTTCAGGCGGGACGGCTGCCACGGGTGCGGCGGCGCCGGCCTCGTGACGTCGCATCACGACGGGCGTGCCACGCGGCGGGCCGCACCCGTCGCCCCACACGGCTGAAGGCCCCGGAAAGGGCCTGGAGAATGGGGTGAGCGAGGGTGCGTCAGTTCTGCGAGGGCACCTGGCTGGCGGCCCCGCTGCCGGCGCCCGGCTCCAGGGCGTCCAGCGCGCGGCGCAGCCCGGTGAGCTTGCGCTCCAGATGCGCGGCGGTGGCCACGGCGGCCGCGTCCGCGGACTCGTTCAGCTGCTTGGAGAGCGCCTCGGCCTGCTCCTCCACCGCGGCGAGCCGCGCGGACAGCTCGGCCAGCAGCCCGGCCGGCTCCGCGGCCTCGCCCGTGACCGGCTGGCCGCTCTCCAGCTGGAGCCGCAACAGCGCCGCCTGCTCACGCAGCTGGCAGTTCTTCATATACAGCTCGACGAAGACCGAGACCTTCGCGCGGAGCACCCAGGGGTCGAAGGGTTTGGAGATGTAGTCCACCGCGCCCGCGGCATAGCCGCGGAAGGTGTGGTGCGGGCCGTGGTTGATCGCGGTGAGGAAGATGATCGGGATGTCGCGGGTCCGCTCCCGACGCTTGATGTGCGCGGCCGTCTCGAATCCGTCCATGCCCGGCATCTGGACGTCCAGCAGAATCACCGCGAAGTCATCCGTCAGCAGCGCTTTGAGCGCTTCCTCCCCTGACGATGCCCGGACCAGGGTCTGATCGAGCGCGGAGAGAATGGCCTCCAGCGCCAGCAGATTCTCCGGCCGGTCATCGACCAGGAGGATCTTGGCCTTCTGCACCATGGCCCGTCCTCCTCGCCCCGGCGTGGGACCTCCCCTGCTCAGCGAGCTAGGGGAGACACCGGGTGCCGCCCCAGGGGACGACTCCCTTGCGCCGCCCGTCCTTGTGCCGGTCATGGTAGCCGCACCCCGCTCGTCGCCACACCCTGTCACCGCGATGTCACTGTGCACGTAGCAGAAACGCGGTGGGGGACCAGAAGGTTCCCCGAATACCGCGTCCCCACACGTGTTCGGCCACAGTCCGTCAACACCCGCGGGCGCCGGCCGGCCCCCGCCTCACTCCCTGCGCATCCACTGCTCCATCACCGTGAGGAGGTGATCGGTGTCGACGGGCTTGGTCACGTAGTCCGAGGCGCCCGCCTCGATGCTCTTCTCCCGGTCCCCCTTCATCGCCTTCGCGGTGAGCGCGATGATCGGCAGCCCGGCGAACTGCGGCATACGGCGGATGGCCGCCGTCGTCGCGTACCCGTCCATCTCCGGCATCATGATGTCCATCAGCACCAGCACCACGTCGTCGTGCTGCTCCAGGACCTCGATGCCCTCGCGGCCGTTCTCGGCGTAGAGCACCTGGAGTCCGTGCTGCTCCAGCACGCTGGTGAGGGCGAAGACGTTGCGGATGTCGTCGTCGACGATCAGCACCTTCTCGCCGTGGAAGCCTCCGGCCGCCTCCGGTACGACCAGGTCCTGCCCGCCCAGCAGCCAGGGCTCGGCCTGGGCGCGGCCGCCGGCACTGCCGTTCTGGGCGGCCCCACGCTCGGCCTCCTGGGCCGCCCGCTGGCGGCGTCGGAAGAGACCGGCGCCGCCACGGGCCCGGTGCGGGGCCACCGACGACGACTCGTGGAACGGCGGCAGGGCGTGCAGTCCGAAGCCGGAGCCGTCGGCCGCGGGGACGTCCAGCGGCGACTCACCCTCGAGGCCCTGCTCCAACGCCGACGGGCCGGCGTGGTCGGCGCCGGGGCCGAGCTGCGGATAGCCCTGCGGCGGCAGCCCGCTGGGGTGCAGCGGCAGATAGAGGGTGAAGGTGGAGCCGCGGCCCGGCTCGCTGGCGGCGTGGATCTCGCCGCCGAGCAGCCGGGCGATCTCCCGGCTGATCGACAGGCCCAGCCCGGTGCCGCCGTACTTGCGGCTGGTGGTGCCGTCAGCCTGCTTGAACGCCTCGAAGATGACGCGCATCTTGCTCGCCGCGATGCCGATGCCGGTGTCGGTGACCGAGAAGGCGATCATCTCGGCGTCGGGGTCGCGCAGCGCGCCGTGCTCCAGCAGCTGCTCGCGGATGGCGTCCGGCACATCCGCGCCGGCCGGCCGGATCACCAGCTCCACCGCGCCGGTGTCGGTGAACTTCACCGCGTTGGACAGCAGGTTGCGCAGCACCTGGAGCAGCCGCTGCTCGTCGGTGTGCAGCGTCGCCGGCAGCTCCGGGGAGACGCGCACGGAGAAGTCGAGCCCCTTCTCCGCGGTCAGCGGCCGGAAGGTGGCCTCCACATAGTCGACCAGCTGGACCAGCGCGATCCGGGTCGGGCTGACGTCCATCTTGCCCGCCTCGACCTTCGACAGGTCCAGGATGTCGTTGATCAGCTGGAGCAGGTCGGCGCCGGCGCCGTGGATCGTCTCGGCGAACTCCACCTGCTTCGGGGAGAGGTTGCCGTCGGCGTTGTCGGCGAGCAGCTTGGCCAGGATGAGCAGCGAGTTGAGCGGGGTGCGCAGCTCGTGCGACATGTTGGCCAGGAACTCGGACTTGTAGCGCATCGAGACCGCGAGCTGCTCGGCGCGCTCCTCCAGGACCTGCCGCGCCTCCTCGATCTCGGTGTTCTTCACCTCGATGTCGCGGTTCTGGCGCGCCAACCGATCGGACTTCTCCTCCAGTTCCGCGTTGGACGCCTGCAGCGCCGCCTGCCGGTTCTCCAACTCCGCCGACCGCTCCCGCAGTTGCTCGGTGAGCTCCTGCGACTGCTTCAGCAGCACCTCGGTGCGGGTGTTGACGCTGATCGTGTTGACGCTGGTGCCGATCATCTCGGCGAGCTGGGCGAGGAAGTCCTTCTGGATCTGGGCGAAGGGCTGGAAGGAGGCCAGCTCGATGACGCCGAGGACCTTGCCCTCGAAGAGCACCGGCAGCACGATCACATGGGCCGGTGCCGCCTCGCCGAGCCCCGAGGCGATCTTGAGATAGCCGGGCGGCACGTTCTCCACCAGGATGGTGCGCTTCTCCGCCGCCGCGGTGCCGATCAGCGCCTCGCGGGGCTTGAAGGTGGTGGGCATGTTGCCCTGCGAGTAGCCGTACGAGCCGATCAGCCGCAGGACGTAACCGTCGTCCTGGACGCCCGCCTCGCTGCTGTCGTCCTCCGGCTCGGCCAGGAAGAAGGCGCCGTGCTGGGCGGAGACCACCGGGGTCAGCTCGCTCATGATCAGCCCGGCCACGTTCTCCAGCTCGCGCAGGCCCTGCATCAGACCGGAGATGCGGGCGAGGTTGCCCTTCAGCCAGTCCTGCTCCTTGTTGGCCAGCGTGGTCTCGCGCAGGTTGGCGATCATCATGTTGATGTTGTCCTGCAGCTTGAGGATCTCGCCGGACGCGTCCGCCTCGATCTTCAGGTTGAGGTCGCCGCGGGTGACCGCGGTGGCGACCTCGGCGATGGCGCGTACCTGTCGGGTGAGGTTCCCGGCCATCTCGTTCACCGACTCGGTCAGGTCCTGCCAGGTGCCGGCCACGTCACGGACCCGCGCCTGGCCGCCCAGCTGCCCCTCGGTGCCCACTTCGCGGGCCACCCGGGTGACCTCCTCGGCGAACGAGGAGAGCTGGTCGACCATGGTGTTGATGGTGGTCTTGAGCTCCAGGATCTCGCCCCGCGCATCGATGTCGATCTTCTTGGTGAGGTCGCCGTTGGCGATCGCGGTGGTGACCATCGCGATGTTGCGGACCTGACCGGTCAGGTTGTTCGCCATCGAGTTCACGGACTCGGTGAGGTCCTTCCAGGTCCCCGACACGCCCGGCACCCGCGCCTGGCCGCCGAGGATGCCCTCCGTACCCACCTCGCGGGCGACGCGGGTGACCTCGTCGGCGAACGACGACAGCGTGGTCACCATCGTGTTGACGGTGTCGGCGAGTTGCGCGACCTCGCCGCGCGCCTCGACCGTGACCTTCTTCGTCAGGTCGCCGTTGGCGACCGCGCCCGCGACCTGGGAGATGTTGCGCACCTGGATGGTGAGGTTGTTCGCCATCAGGTTGACGTTGTCGCTGAGGTCCTTCCAGATGCCGGTGACGCCCTGCACCCGCGCCTGGCCGCCGAGCTGGCCCTCGGTGCCCACCTCGCGCGCCACCCGGGTGACCTGCTCGGCGAAGTCCGACAGCTGGTCGACCATCGTGTTGACGGTGGTGACCAGTTCGAGGATCTCCCCCTTGGCGTCGACGGTGATCTTCTTCGACAGGTCGCCCATCGCGACCGCCGTGGTCACCTCGGCGATGTTGCGGACCTGGATGGTGAGGTTCTCCGCCATGAAGTTGACGGACTGCGTGAGGTCCTTCCAGGTGCCGGAGACGCCCTGCACCTCCGCCTGACCGCCCAGCCGGCCGTCGGTGCCCACCTCGCGGGCCACCCGGGTCACCTCCTCCGCGAAGGAGGACAGCTGGTCGACCATCGTGTTGATGGTGTTCTTCAGCTCCAGGATCTCGCCCCGCGCGTCCACGTCGATCTTCTGCGACAGATCGCCGCGCGCCACCGCCGTCGCGACCTGCGCGATGTTGCGGACCTGGGTGGTCAGATTGCCCGCCATGCCGTTGACCGAGTCCGTCAGGTCGCGCCACACGCCGGCCACCCCCGGCACCTGCGCCTGACCGCCCAGCCGGCCGTCGGTGCCCACCTCGCGGGCCACCCGGGTCACCTGCTGGGCGAAGTCGGAGAGCTGGTCGACCATCGTGTTGATGGTGTTCTTCAGCTCCAGGATCTCGCCCCGCGCGTCGACCTCGATCTTCTGCGACAGATCGCCGCGCGCCACCGCGGTGGTCACCTGGGCGATCTGGCGCACCTGGGAGGTCAGGTTGCCGGCCATGAAGTTGACGGAGTCCGTCAGGTCCTTCCAGGTGCCGGAGACCCCGTCCACCCGGGCCTGACCGCCCAGCCTGCCCTCCGTGCCCACGTCCCGGGCCATCCGCGTGACCTGGTCGGCGAAGGAGGACAGCTGGTCGACCATGGTGTTCACGGTGTTCTTCAGCTGGAGCATCTCGCCGGAGACGTCGACGGTGACCTTCTGCGACAGATCGCCGTTGGCCACCGCCGTGGTCACCTGGGAGATGTTGCGCACCTGACCGGTCAGGTTGCGGAACGCCGTGTTGACGGAGTCCGTCAGGTCCTTCCAGGTGCCCGCCGCCCCCGGCACCTGGGCCTGGCCGCCCAGCTCGCCCTCGACGCCGATCTCCCGGGCCACGCGCGTCACCTCGGCGCCGAAGGACTGCAGCTGGTCCACCATCGTGTTGACGGTGTTCTTCAGCTCCAGCATCTCCCCGACGACGTCCACGGTGACCTTCTGCGACAGATCGCCGTTGGCCACCGCCGTGGTCACCTTCGCGATGTCCCGCACCTGAGTGGTGACGTTGCGGAACGCCGTGTTGACGGAGTCGGTCAGGTCCTTCCAGGTGCCCGCCGCCCCCGGCACGTGCGCCTTGCCGCCCAGCAGCCCCTCCGCCGCCACCTCGCTGGCCACCCGCGTCACCTCGTCGGCGAAGGTGCGCAGCGTCTCGGTCATGGTGTTGATCGTGTCCGCCAGCCGCGCGATCTCGCCGCGGGCGCTCACCGTGACCTTCTGCGACAGATCACCGTTGGCCACCGCCGTGGTGACCTGCGCGATCCCGCGCACCTGCATGGTGAGGTTGCCGGCCATCGTGTTGACCGAGTCCGTCAGGTCCTTCCATACGCCGGCCACCCCGGGGACCTGCGCCTGGCCGCCGAGCTGGCCCTCGGTGCCCACCTCACGCGCCACCCGTGTCACCTCGGAGGCGAAGGAGGAGAGCTGGTCCACCATGGTGTTCACGGTGTCCTTGAGCTCCAGCATCTCGCCGGACACGTGCACCGTGACCTTCCGCGACAGATCGCCCTTGGCCACCGCCGTGGTGACCAGCGCGATGTCGCGGACCTGAGCGGTCAGCCGCGAGGCCATGGTGTTGACCGAGTCGGTGAGGTCCCGCCAGGAGCCCGACATGCCGCGCACCCGGGCCTGACCGCCCAGCCGGCCCTCGGTGCCGACCTCGCGGGCCACCCGGGTCAGCTCCTCGGTGAACACCGACAGCTGGTCCACCAGCCCGTTGACGGTGCGGCCCACCTTCAGGAACTCACCGCGCAGCGGGTGGGCCGTGCCGTCCGCGTCCATCGAACGCAGGTCCATCCGCTGTTCCAGGTTGCCCTCGGAGACCGCCGAGAGCACCCGTCCCACCTCGGAGACCGGTCGTACGAGATCGTCCACCAGCGCGTTGGCCGCGTCGACCGCCGTCGCCCAGGCGCCCTCGCGGAACCCCGTCTCCAGACGCTCGGTGAGCTTGCCCTCCCGGCCCACGGCCCGCCGCACCCGCGAGAGCTCCCCGGTGAGCTGGAGGTTACGCTCCGCGAGGTCGTTGTACACCTCGGCGATCTCGGCCAGCACCCCGTCCCCGGAGACCGCCAGCCTCCGGCGGAAGTTCCCGTCCCGCATCGCGGTCATCGCCGACAGCAGCCGGTTCAGGGCCGCCGTCTCGACCTCCGTCGTCCCACTGCGCTGTCTGCTACGGGACTGTCCGCCCTTCGCGCGCGTGCCTGTGCCCCGCGCCGCCGCGCCAGACTCCACCGTGTCCCTCCCGCAGGGTTGACCGTCTTCGCCGGGTTCGCACTTCCGACTCTCTCCGAGCTTTCCCAGTGTTTCACCCCAGCCCAACCAGGCCATAACAGTTCGGCGGGTTCGCATGCCGGACCGGGCACTCTCACGGTGGAATGACTCCATACCGGCATTCGCACGGGCCGTGGAGGTCAGTAACCTGGCAGTCGGCCAGGCATCGGAGGGGCACTGCGGCATGGGTGAGCAGATCGCCGAGACACGCATGGGAAGAGCTGTGATCACCGCGCGGGCAGCCGCCAGCTTCGAACCGGTGGGACGCTCGGTCGCCTCCGCCCGCACCTTCGTGCGCGACACCCTCCAGGGCTGGGGGCTCACCGACGTCGTCGACGACGCCGTGGTCCTCACCAGCGAGTTGGTCACCAACGCCGTGGTGCACGCCGGCACCGCCGCCGAGGTGGTGTGCGTACGCGCCGAGGACGGTGTGCGGGTCGAGGTCGGCGACCGCTACCCCGAGCGCGAGCTGCCGCTGGAGGGCAACGGCCGGCAGTACGCCAACCCCGACCGCGAAGGCGGCCGCGGCCTGCTGCTGTGCGCGGCGCTCGCCTCCCGCTGGGGCGTGGAGTACACCGCCGCCCGCAAGCGGGTCTGGTTCCAGCTCGACCTCCCCGACCGGCCGGCCGGCACCCGCTCCGCCGGCCCCGCCCTGCCCGCGCACGCGCTGCCGGTCGCCGACGCCCGGGTGCGCGTCGCCGTCCTCCAGATCGACCGCGCCGGGGCGCTCAGCGCCTGGAACGACGACGCCCGGGAGTTGTTCGGCTACGCCGCGGAGCAGGTCGTCGGCAAGCCGCTGACCGACTTCGCCGCCTGGCCACACACCCCGGGGACCAGCACCGGCGTCGCCGAGGCGCTGCGGCTGTCCCGCTGGGAGGGCTCCTACGGGGTCCGCGGCGCGGACGGCCGCGTCATCCCCGTCTACGCCTCCCACCTCCGGGTCCGCGACGCCGACGGCGAACCCTCCACCGTCTGTCTGCTGGTCCGCGAACACGAGCGGGCGGTGCTGCAGAGCCCGACGCGCGGGGCGGCGCCCGACGCCGTCAGCGCCCCGGAGCGCGGAACCCCCACCGACGCCTTCGAGGTCTTCATCGGCTCCCCCGCCCCCGACGACCTCGACGGACTGCTCCAGCGCACCGTGGAGCGCGCCCGCGACATGCTGGACGGCGACTCCGCCTATCTGCTGCTGGCCACCGACGACGAGACGGAGCTGGAGGTGCGCGCCTCCACCGGCCTGCCCTCGGCCCGCCAGCGCTTCGCCCGGGTCCCGGTCGAGGCCGGCACCGGTCGCTACGGCTCGGCCCGGATGCCCGCCGTCCACGAGGACCTCAGCGTCGTCCCCGGCGCCGTGCCGCTGCTGGCCAACACCGGGATGCGCTCGGTGGTCACCGTCCCCCTGAAGGTGGAGGGCCGGCTCACCGGCTCGCTCGGCGTCGCCGCCGAGGCCCCCGGGCGGTACAGCAACGAGGAGGCGCTGCGACTCCAGTTCGCCGCCGACCGGATCGCGCTGGCCGTGGAGTCCGCCCGGCTCACCGAGTTGGAGCGGCTGCGCCGCGGCTCACTGTCCTTCCTGGTCGAGGCGTCCGACCTGCTCGCCGGCACGCTCGACCGCGATCAGACGCTGGCTCTGATGGCCCAGATGACCGTGCCCACGCTGGCCACCTGGTGCGCCGTCTACACCATCGCCGACCAGACCTCGGAGCCCGAGCTGAGCTACGTCCTGCACGAGGACGAGGACCGCATCGACGGGCTCAAGGCGCTGCTCTCCAAGGTGGATCCGCCGGAGCCGGTGCGCACCGGGGCCCGCGTGTGGACGGCGCCCGCCGAGGCCGCGAACGCGGCGGCGCTGCGCACCTCGCTGCGCAGCCTCAACCTGGCCGAGTCCGCCCGCCCCTCCTCGGGGCCCGGCGCCTCGCTGGCCACCGCCTCCGCGGTCGGTGGGGAGACGGTCGTCCTGCCACTGGTGGCCCGCAACCGCGTCATCGGCATGCTGACCCTCGGCAAGCCGACCGACGAGCACTTCCGACAGGAGATCCTGGAGCTCGCGGAGGACCTCTCCCGACGGGCCGCCCTGGCGCTCGACAACGCCCGGCTGTACTCGGAGCGCACCGCCATCAGCCAGTCCCTCCAGCGCAGCCTACTGCCGCCGGAGCTGCCCACGGTGCCCGGCGTGGAGGTCGAGGTCATCTACCGCGCGGCCGGCGAGGGCAACGAGGTCGGCGGCGACTTCTACGACCTCTTCCCCATCCGCGACGGCGCGTACGGCTTCGCCATCGGCGACGTCTGCGGCACCGGGCCGGAGGCCGCGGCGGTCACCGGACTGGCCCGGCACGCCCTGCGGCTGCTCGCCCGCGAGGGCTTCGGCGGCCCCGCGGTGCTGGAGCGGCTCAACGCCGCGATCCTCGACGAGGGCGCCCGAAGCCGCTTCCTCACCCTGCTCTACGGGGAGTTGTGGCCGCAGCGGGACGGCAGCGCCATCCTGAAGGTCGTCTGCGCCGGGCATCCGCTGCCGCTGCGACTCCGCCCGGACGGCGGCGTCGAGCCGGCCGCCGAGCCCCAGGCCCTGCTGGGCGTCATGGAGGACCTGGAGCTGTACGAACAGACCGTCACCCTGGAGCCGGGCGACGTCCTGCTGTGCGTCACGGACGGGGTCACGGAGCGGCGTGAGGGCTCCCGGATGCTCGGCGACGACGGTCTCACCGATGTGTTGACGACCTGTACGGGGCTGACGGCGGGCGCGGTGGCCGCGCGCGTGCTGCGCGCCGTGGAGCGGTTCGCCCCCGATCCGCCCTCCGACGACATGGCGATCCTGGCGATGCGCGTCCCCGAGCTCACCGAGCCGGCCGAGCTCTCCGCGCCCCAGGAGCCCTGACCCGTACCGGACTTACGTCGGCCTTCCGGGCGCCCGGTGGTGAATCGCCGGGCGCCCGAAGCCTTTCTTCTATGAGAAACGGAGAAGGCCCCCGCCAACTGGCGGGGGCCTTCTCCGTTTTCCTCAGAGCCCCAATACGGAATCGAACCGTAGACCTTCTCCTTACCATGGAGACGCTCTGCCGACTGAGCTATTGGGGCGGGCCAACGAGGTAAATCATACCCGAAGTTTCGGCCGCTCCGGACCACCGACCGAGCCGGATCAGGCCGCGACCTGGAGCAACCCGCCCAGCGCGTTACAGGCCGACACCACACGCTGAAGTTCGCGTCGCGTCATCTGCGCGTCCACCGGCAGCGCCAGGCACTCGTCAGCGGCCCGCTCGGTCTCCGCCAGCCACATCTCCCGCCGGAAGCGCGAGGTGCGGTGCACGGGGGTCTGTACGGGGACGTGGCAGCCGACGCCCCGGGACCGCAGCGCCCGCGCGAAGGCGTCCCGGTCCGGCCGGCCGTTGCCCGGCACCCGCACCACGTACTGCTGGTAGGTGTGGCACACCTGGTGCGCGACGGGCTGGGTGATCACTCCGCGGAGCCGTTCGTCCAGGTAGGCGGCGTGAGCCTGGCGGCGCCGCACATCGGCGGCCGACTCGTCCTCGGGGCCGTATCCGATGACCCGCAAGTCGTGTCGGGCGCCTATCCGGTTGATGCCGGCCATGTCGGCCGGATGGCCGAAGGTGTGCACCGGTATGACGGCCACCGTTCGGGGGGTCACCGCGGCCGCCACAGCGGCCGGGTCCACGCACAGCGTGTCGGCGGCTATGTCCACGAAGACCGGCCGGGCGCCCACCAGGAGCACCGCCTCGGCCGCCTCAGACGTGCCGTACGACGGCACGATCACCTCGTCGCCGGGGCGAACGCCCGACTCCGCCAACTCGCGTCGCAGCTCATCCGCAGGAGTGCCCATGGCTCGAATGCTGCCCAGGGAACGTGAACACGGGGTGACCCGCAACACAACGCAAGAAAGCCCTGTCGGGAACCGAAGTTCCCAACAGGGCTTTCTGCAATGATTGTTCGGCGGCGTCCTACTCTCCCACAGGGTCCCCCCTGCAGTACCATCGGCGCTGAAAGGCTTAGCTTCCGGGTTCGGTATGTAACCGGGCGTTTCCCTAACGCTATAACCACCGAAACACTATGAAACACATCAACCGGATACACCTGGTTGTGGCTTCAGAACCAACACAGTGGACGCGAGCAACTGAGGACAAGCCCTCGGCCTATTAGTACCGGTCAACTCCACCAGTTACCTGGCTTCCATATCCGGCCTATCAACCCAGTCGTCTACTGGGAGCCTTACCCCATCAAGTGGGTGGGAGTCCTCATCTCGAAGCAGGCTTCCCGCTTAGATGCTTTCAGCGGTTATCCCTCCCGAACGTAGCCAACCAGCCATGCCCTTGGCAGAACAACTGGCACACCAGAGGTTCGTCCGTCCCGGTCCTCTCGTACTAGGGACAGCCCTTCTCAAGACTCCTACGCGCACAGCGGATAGGGACCGAACTGTCTCACGACGTTCTAAACCCAGCTCGCGTACCGCTTTAATGGGCGAACAGCCCAACCCTTGGGACCGACTCCAGCCCCAGGATGCGACGAGCCGACATCGAGGTGCCAAACCATCCCGTCGATATGGACTCTTGGGGAAGATCAGCCTGTTATCCCCGGGGTACCTTTTATCCGTTGAGCGACGGCGCTTCCACAAGCCACCGCCGGATCACTAGTCCCGACTTTCGTCCCTGCTCGACCCGTCGGTCTCACAGTCAAGCTCCCTTGTGCACTTACACTCAACACCTGATTGCCAACCAGGCTGAGGGAACCTTTGGGCGCCTCCGTTACTCTTTAGGAGGCAACCGCCCCAGTTAAACTACCCACCAGACACTGTCCCTGATCCGGATCACGGACCGAGGTTAGACATCCAGCACGACCAGAGTGGTATTTCAACGATGACTCCACGAACACTGGCGTGCCCGCTTCACAGTCTCCCACCTATCCTACACAAGCCGAACCGAACACCAATATCAAGCTATAGTAAAGGTCCCGGGGTCTTTCCGTCCTGCTGCGCGAAACGAGCATCTTTACTCGTAATGCAATTTCACCGGGCCTATGGTTGAGACAGTCGAGAAGTCGTTACGCCATTCGTGCAGGTCGGAACTTACCCGACAAGGAATTTCGCTACCTTAGGATGGTTATAGTTACCACCGCCGTTTACTGGCGCTTAAGTTCTCAGCTTCGCCCCGTCGAAACAGAGCTAACCGGTCCCCTTAACGTTCCAGCACCGGGCAGGCGTCAGTCCGTATACATCGCCTTACGGCTTCGCACGGACCTGTGTTTTTAGTAAACAGTCGCTTCTCGCTGGTCTCTGCGGCCACCACCAGCTCAGGAAGCAAGTTCCCTCACCAGCAATGGCCCCCCTTCTCCCGAAGTTACGGGGGCATTTTGCCGAGTTCCTTAACCATAGTTCACCCGAACGCCTCGGTATTCTCTACCTGACCACCTGAGTCGGTTTAGGGTACGGGCCGCCATGAAACTCGCTAGAGGCTTTTCTCGACAGCATAGGATCATCCACTTCACCACAATCGGCTCGGCATCAGGTCTCAGCCTTACATGTGCGACGGATTTACCTACCGCACGGCCTACACCCTTACCCCGGGACAACCACCGCCCGGGCTGGACTACCTTCCTGCGTCACCCCATCACTCACCTACTACAAGTCTGGTTCGTCGGCTCCACCACTCCCCTTCACCCGAAGGATCCAGGACGGCTTCACGGACTTAGCATCGCCTGATTCGATGTTTGGCGCTTCAAAGCGGGTACCGGAATATCAACCGGTTGTCCATCGACTACGCCTGTCGGCCTCGCCTTAGGTCCCGACTTACCCTGGGCAGATCAGCTTGACCCAGGAACCCTTAGTCAATCGGCGCACACGTTTCCCACGTGTGAATCGCTACTCATGCCTGCATTCTCACTCGTGAACCGTCCACAACTCGTTTCCACGGCTGCTTCACCCGGCACACGACGCTCCCCTACCCATCCCAGCAGACGTTGGTCCTCACGCTGGAATGACATGACTTCGGCGGTACGCTTGAGCCCCGCTACATTGTCGGCGCGGAATCACTTGACCAGTGAGCTATTACGCACTCTTTCAAGGGTGGCTGCTTCTAAGCCAACCTCCTGGTTGTCTCTGCGACTCCACATCCTTTCCCACTTAGCGCACGCTTAGGGGCCTTAGTCGATGTTCTGGGCTGTTTCCCTCTCGACCATGGAGCTTATCCCCCACAGTCTCACTGCCGCGCTCTCACTTACCGGCATTCGGAGTTTGGCTAAGGTCAGTAACCCGGTAGGGCCCATCGCCTATCCAGTGCTCTACCTCCGGCAAGAAACACACGACGCTGCACCTAAATGCATTTCGGGGAGAACCAGCTATCACGGAGTTTGATTGGCCTTTCACCCCTAACCACAGGTCATCCCCCAGGTTTTCAACCCTGGTGGGTTCGGTCCTCCACGAAGTCTTACCTCCGCTTCAACCTGCCCATGGCTAGATCACTCCGCTTCGGGTCTTGGGCGCGCTACTCAATCGCCCTATTCGGACTCGCTTTCGCTACGGCTTCCCCACACGGGTTAACCTCGCAACACACCGCAAACTCGCAGGCTCATTCTTCAAAAGGCACGCAGTCACGACCGTGCTCCGAAGAACACGGCGACGCTCCCACGGCTTGTAGGCACACGGTTTCAGGTACTATTTCACTCCGCTCCCGCGGTACTTTTCACCATTCCCTCACGGTACTATCCGCTATCGGTCACCAGGGAATATTTAGGCTTAGCGGGTGGTCCCGCCAGATTCACACGGGATTTCTCGGGCCCCGTGCTACTTGGGAAATGAGCAAGCAAGCCGCAAAGATTTCAGCTACGGGGGTCTTACCCTCTACGCCGGGCCTTTCGCATGCCCTTCGCCTATCCATGCGGTTTCTGACTCGCCCAACAGCCGGCAGACTGCTGAAGCTCACTCCCACAACCCCGCATGCGCAACCCCTGCCGGGTATCACACACATACGGTTTAGCCTCATCCGGTTTCGCTCGCCACTACTCCCGGAATCACGGTTGTTTTCTCTTCCTGCGGGTACTGAGATGTTTCACTTCCCCGCGTTCCCTCCACATACCCTATGTGTTCAGGTATGGGTGACAGCCCATGACGACTGCCGGGTTTCCCCATTCGGACACCCCCGGATCAAAGCTCGGTTGACAGCTCCCCGGGGCCTATCGTGGCCTCCCACGTCCTTCATCGGTTCCTGGTGCCAAGGCATCCACCGTGCGCCCTTAAAAACTTGGCCACAGATGCTCGCGTCCACTGTGCAGTTCTCAAGCAACAACCAGCCACCCGTCACACACCACTCAAAGATGATGCTTCACCGGGGCCGGCACCCGAAGGAACAAGCTCTACGCTCGCACCCTCAGACACCCAACAGCGTGCCCGACACTCCCAGCCACCATGCACCGTGTTCCACGCCGAAGCAGTACTAACAGTCACAGCAGACCAAGTGTGCCGAGTAGTCAACGTTCCACCCATGAGCTAACCGTGCGAGACATTCGCTCGCAGTCGGCCATGTGCTCCTTAGAAAGGAGGTGATCCAGCCGCACCTTCCGGTACGGCTACCTTGTTACGACTTCGTCCCAATCGCCAGTCCCACCTTCGACGATTCCCTCCCACAAGGGGTTGGGCCACCGGCTTCGGGTGTTACCGACTTTCGTGACGTGACGGGCGGTGTGTACAAGGCCCGGGAACGTATTCACCGCAGCAATGCTGATCTGCGATTACTAGCGACTCCGACTTCATGGGGTCGAGTTGCAGACCCCAATCCGAACTGAGACCGGCTTTTTGAGATTCGCTCCACCTCGCGGTATCGCAGCTCATTGTACCGGCCATTGTAGCACGTGTGCAGCCCAAGACATAAGGGGCATGATGACTTGACGTCGTCCCCACCTTCCTCCGAGTTGACCCCGGCAGTCTCCTGTGAGTCCCCATCACCCCGAAGGGCATGCTGGCAACACAGAACAAGGGTTGCGCTCGTTGCGGGACTTAACCCAACATCTCACGACACGAGCTGACGACAGCCATGCACCACCTGTACACCGACCACAAGGGGGGCTACATCTCTGCAGCTTTCCGGTGTATGTCAAGCCTTGGTAAGGTTCTTCGCGTTGCGTCGAATTAAGCCACATGCTCCGCCGCTTGTGCGGGCCCCCGTCAATTCCTTTGAGTTTTAGCCTTGCGGCCGTACTCCCCAGGCGGGGAACTTAATGCGTTAGCTGCGGCACGGACAACGTGGAATGTCGCCCACACCTAGTTCCCAACGTTTACGGCGTGGACTACCAGGGTATCTAATCCTGTTCGCTCCCCACGCTTTCGCTCCTCAGCGTCAGTATCGGCCCAGAGATCCGCCTTCGCCACCGGTGTTCCTCCTGATATCTGCGCATTTCACCGCTACACCAGGAATTCCGATCTCCCCTACCGAACTCTAGCCTGCCCGTATCGAATGCAGACCCGGGGTTAAGCCCCGGGCTTTCACATCCGACGTGACAAGCCGCCTACGAGCTCTTTACGCCCAATAATTCCGGACAACGCTCGCGCCCTACGTATTACCGCGGCTGCTGGCACGTAGTTAGCCGGCGCTTCTTCTGCAGGTACCGTCACTTTCGCTTCTTCCCTGCTGAAAGAGGTTTACAACCCGAAGGCCGTCATCCCTCACGCGGCGTCGCTGCATCAGGCTTTCGCCCATTGTGCAATATTCCCCACTGCTGCCTCCCGTAGGAGTCTGGGCCGTGTCTCAGTCCCAGTGTGGCCGGTCGCCCTCTCAGGCCGGCTACCCGTCGTCGCCTTGGTAGGCCATCACCCCACCAACAAGCTGATAGGCCGCGGGCTCATCCTGCACCGCCGGAGCTTTCCACCACCAACCATGCGGTCAGTGGTCGTATCCGGTATTAGACCCCGTTTCCAGGGCTTGTCCCAGAGTGCAGGGCAGATTGCCCACGTGTTACTCACCCGTTCGCCACTAATCCCCCACCGAAGCGGGTTCATCGTTCGACTTGCATGTGTTAAGCACGCCGCCAGCGTTCGTCCTGAGCCAGGATCAAACTCTCCGTGAATGTTTTCCCGGCGCTTTTAATCAAGCACCGTGGGATGCACACTCGCGTTGAGCGGAACAGGTAGGAGGAATAGTCCCACCCGTTCACAGCGTCCTCGCTGTGTTTTTTCTTCAAAGGAACCTCGTCATCGGGCCGTGATGGCCCTTCGACGGGGTATCAACATATCTGGCGTTGACTTTTGGCACGCTGTTGAGTTCTCAAGGAACGGACGCTTCCTTCGGTCCCGTCTCACCGGGCCCTCCGGGCGCTTCCCTTCGGTGTTTCCAACCTTACCAGATTCTTTTTCGTTCCCCCTGCTTCTCGAAAGTCGCAGTCGGTCCGAATTTGTTTCCGGTGGCCGTTGGAGTGGCCTTTGCCTTTCGGCTGATCCGACTTTATCAGAATTCTCTGAGCCGGATTCCCGCCCCTCGGGGCTGACCCGATGCGCCTGAGCGCTTCGCGTTCCCCGTGAGGTGGAGCCGTAAACGTACTGGAGCGGGGCGCGCGATGCAAATCGAGCGCCCCGCTCCCTGAGTCATCGTCAGACCTCGACCACGACAGGCAGGATCATCGGCCGCCTGCGGTAGGTGTCGGAGACCCACTTGCCGATGGTGCGCCGCACCAACTGCTGCAGTTGGTGGGGGTCGGCGATGCCGTCGGCGGCGCACTTGGCGAGGGCTTCCTCGATCTTCGGGGTCACCCCGGCGAACGCGGCGTCCTCGATGCCGGAGCCGCGCGCCTGGATGTGCGGGCCCCCCACGATCTTGCCCGTGGTGCTGTCCACCGCGAGGAAGACGGAGATGATGCCCTCCTCCCCGAGGATGCGGCGGTCCTTGAGCGAGGCCTCGGTGACATCGCCGACCGAGAGGCCGTCGACGTACACATAGCCGGCCTGCACCTTGCCGACGATCTTCGCGACGCCGTCGACCAGGTCCACCACCACGCCGTCCTCAGCGATGACGCATCGGTTCTTCGGCACGCCGGTGAGGGCACCGAGCTCCGCGTTGGCGCGCAGGTGGCGCCACTCGCCGTGGACGGGCATCAGGTTGCGGGGCTTGCAGATGTTGTAGAAGTACAGCAGCTCGCCCGCGGAGGCGTGCCCGGAGACGTGCACCCGCGCGTTGCCCTTGTGGACCACGTTGGCGCCCCACCGGGTCAGACCGTTGATCACCCGGTAGACCGCGGTCTCGTTGCCCGGGATGAGGGACGAGGCCAGGATGACGGTGTCGCCCTGGACGATGCGGATCTGGTGGTCGCGGTTGGCCATCCGGGAGAGGGCGGCCATCGGCTCGCCCTGGGAGCCGGTGCACACCAGCACGATCTCGTCGTCCGGCAGATCGTCGAGGGTCTTCACATCCACCACGAGCCCGGCCGGGACCCGCAGATAACCCAGGTCGCGCGCGATCCCCATGTTGCGGACCATGGAGCGGCCGACGAACGCCACCCGGCGTCCGTACTCGTGGGCGGCGTCCAGGATCTGCTGGATACGGTGGACGTGGCTGGCGAAGCTCGCCACGATGATGCGCTTCTGGGCGCCGGCGAAGACCTGGCGCAGCACATTGGAGATGTCGCGCTCGGGCGGCACGAAGCCGGGGACCTCGGCGTTGGTGGAGTCCACCAGCAGCAGGTCGATGCCCTCCTCGCCGAGCTTGGCGAAGGCGGGCAGGTCGGTGAGCCGGCCGTCCAGCGGAAGCTGGTCCATCTTGAAGTCGCCGGTGTGCACGGCCATGCCCGCGGGGGTGCGGATGGCGACCGCCAGGGCGTCCGGAATGGAGTGGTTGACCGCCACGAACTCGCAGTCGAAGGGGCCGATCCGCTCGCGGTGGCCCTCCTCCACCTCCAGCGTGTACGGGCGGATGCGGTGCTCCTGGAGCTTGGCCTCGATGAGGGCGAGCGTCAGCTTGGAGCCGATCAGCGGGATGTCGGCCTTCTCCCGCAGCAGGTAGGGGACACCGCCGATGTGGTCCTCGTGGCCGTGCGTCAGCACGATGCCGTCGATGTCGTCGAGGCGGTCCCGGATGGACGTGAAGTCCGGCAGGATCAGGTCGACTCCGGGCTGCTCCTCCTCGGGGAAGAGCACTCCGCAGTCGACGATCAGCAACCGGCCGCCGTACTCGAAGACGGTCATGTTGCGGCCGATCTCGCCCAGGCCGCCGAGCGGGGTGACGCGCAGGCCGCCCTCGGGGAGCTTCGGCGGCGGGCCGAGCTCGGGATGCGGATGACTCAAAAGACTCTCCTCACCACACACGCCACATGCCCCCGTGGGGGCACATGGCGCGCGTGACCTTCGTGCACTTGCTGATGTGTCTGTATGCAGTTGTGAAGTCTGTGGTTACAGCTGTACCCCGCCGGCGGCCAGATCGCGCTTCAGCTGTTCGGTTTCCTCCGGAGAGAGCTCGACCAGGGGCAACCGCAGCGGGCCGGCGGGCAGGCCCTGGAGGGCGAGGGCGGCCTTGGTGGTGATCACGCCCTGGGTGCGGAACATCCCCGTGAAGACCGGGAGCAGCTTCTGGTGGATCTCGGTGGCCTTGGTGACGTCGCCGGCGAGGTGGGCGTCGAGCATGGCGCGCAGCTCGGGGGCGACGAGGTGGCCGACCACGGAGACGAAGCCGACGGCGCCCACGGACAGCAGCGGAAGGTTCAGCATGTCGTCGCCGGAGTACCAGGCGAGGCCCGAGCGGGCGATGGCCCAGCTGGCGCGGCCCAGGTCGCCCTTGGCGTCCTTGTTGGCGACGATGCGCGGGTGCTCGGCGAGCCGGACCATGGTCTCGGTGCTGATCGGGACGCCGCTACGGCCGGGGATGTCGTAGAGCATCACCGGGAGGCCGGTGGCGTCGGCGATGGCCGTGAAGTGGCGCTGCAGCCCCTCCTGCGGGGGCTTGCTGTAGTACGGGGTGACGGCCAGCAGGCCGTGCGCGCCGGCCTGCTCGGCGGCGCGGGCGAGCTCGATGCTGTGTCGGGTGTCGTTGGTGCCGGCTCCGGCCACGATGTGGGCGCGGTGGCCGACCGCGTCGACCACGGCCCGTACGAGCTGGGATTTCTCCACATCGCTGGTGGTGGGTGACTCGCCGGTGGTGCCGTTGACGATCAGGCCGTCGTTGCCGGCGTCCACCAGGTGGGCGGCGAGCCGCTGCGCGCCGTCGAGGTCGAGCGCGCCGTCCGGGGTGAATGGCGTGACCATGGCGGTCAGCACACGCCCGAAGGGGGTCTGCGATGTGGATGTCGGAGCCATGGGACCAACGCTACTCGTAGCGTGCCCCGGTGCGCTCCTTCGGGGCGGCGACATGGAGCCCGGCACTGCCTGCTCGGGGGTTCAAGCAGTGCCGGGTCCGTATGTTCAGCCTAGATGAACTTCACGAAATGCCGCAATACGGACACTTCTTGCTACTGGTCCGTACGACGACCGCCGGGACGTCCTACGGCGCGACCCGGCCGTTGTTGTTGAACGCCGCATACGTCAGCGGCATGAGCTTGGCCCACTCCGCCTCCATCAGCTCGCCCACCATCTCGATCTCGCGCTGCGGGAAGGACGGCACCGTGGCCTGCTCGTGCTGGGTGCGCAGCCCCAGGAAGTGCATCAGCGAGCGCGCGTTGCAGGTCGCGTACATCGAGGAGAAGAGGCCGACCGGCAGCACCGAGCGGGCCACCTCGCGGGCCACCCCGGCGGCCAGCATCTCCTGGTACGCCTCGTACGCGTGGCGGTAGGCGTCCTCCATCACCCGGCCGGTCAGCTCGTGCTGCGCCTGGGTGCCCTCGACGAACCGGTACTTGCCCGGACGGCCCTGCTGGACCAGCTTGCGGGCCTCCCCCGGCACATAGAAGACGGGCTCCAGCTCGCGGTAGCGACCGGACTCCTCGTTGTAGGACCAGCCCACGCGGTGGCGCATGAACTCGCGGAAGACGAAGATCGGAGCGCTGATGAAGAAGGTCATCGAGTTGTGCTCGAACGGGCTGCCGTGGCGGTCCCGCATCAGGTAGTTGATCAGCCCCTTGGAGCGCTCCGGGTCCTTCTGGAGCTCATCCAGGGACTGCTCGCCGGCGGTGGACACGCGAGCGGCCCACAGCACGTCGGAGTCGGCCGCGGAGTGCTTGACCAGCTCGACGGTCACGTCGCTGCGGAAGCTGGCCTCCCGCTCGCTCTCGGCGTTCTCGGCAAGGGTCTCGGTCACCGGCGGGGTCCTTCCATCTGCATCGCACGGGCGCCGCCCAGCTTACGGGCCACCACCGACACTCCCCTCCCGTCGTTTCCCCCGGGCGGCTGTCGGGGCCACCGTCCGGCCGCGCCGACCGCGCCGTCCGCCTCGGTGGCGCAAGGGAAACCACGGACCTGCGGCGCAAGAGGGGCCGGCGAAAAAGACCGGAAAAGAAGTGTGAGAAGGGGCACCTTCCGAGCCGTTTTCGCGTCTAACTGCTAGAGATCCCCCATCGAGGTCCCAGGAGGACGCCCATGTTTCGCCGGCGAGAGCCCGTGCCATTCGCCTTCGTGGCCGAGGCCGATCGCTTCCGCAGCAATATCACCCCCCCGCCCCGGCGGCGCGCGAGCGTGAGCCAGGTGGCCGGCCGCACCCTCATCGGGCTGACCGTGGTCGCCGGTTTCGCCGCCGGGCTGCTGTTCGGTACGCCCGCGCTGGAGTCCGGCCCGCAGAACACCCGACAGGTCCAGCATTCCGAGGCGTCGAACGGCCGCTGAGAGCGACCGGGAGGGCGCTGGGATAGCCTCACCCCACCACAGCCAGATCGCGCCGTGCGTGTGAGTGAGGACCATTCGTGCCCCTGCCGTTCCTGACCGCCGAACCCGACTCCGAGGAGTCCGCGGCGGGCGCCGAGCCCCTGCCCTACGAGGATCGGGACCGTTGGCGGCGACCGTACCGCCCCGGCCCCTGGCGGGTGGGCGGCGCGGCGCTGCTGCTGCTCCTAGCCTCGTACATCCTCTTCTCCGCCCTGATCATCGCCCTCGCGGGCGCGCTGCCCGGTGCCGGCATCTGCATCGGCGGGGCCACCGTCGTCATCATCGGCGCGGTGCGGCTGGTCCGGGCGGGAATCTGGGTGAGCGCGTACGGCGTGCGCCGGGTGGGGCTGTGGAGGACGACCACGGTCGAGTGGAGCAGCGTCGCCTCGATCCGCACCGTCCAGCAGCCCGTGAAGTGGTTGGGCCTGCCCCGCACCGTGCAGGGGCAGGCCCTTTCGCTTGCCCTGACCACCGACGAGCCGCTGAAGCCGCTGGTCACCGACTACAACGCGGACTTCCTGGGCCGCCGCGAGGCCTTCGACATGGCGGCCGACGCCGTCGAGGACTGGGTCGCGGAGTACGGCGCACGGTCCTGACGCGACCGCCGCTACCACCGCGACCGACAAGAGCGCCGCGACCGAGCCGGTCCGGGCCTGGCCACCACGGCTAGGCGCGGACCGGCTTTCCGTCGTGCAGGGCGATGGCGCGCTGCATGGCCTTGCGGGCGCGCGGGGTGTCCCGGGCGTCGTGGTAGGCGATGGCCAGGCGGAACCAGGCGCGCCAGTCGTCCGGGGCCTCCTGGGTCTCGGCGCGGCGCCGGGTGAAGACCGCGTCGGCCGAGTCGCGGTCGATGCGACCGCTCGGGGTGCGGGCCAGCTCGTCGACCGGCAGCCCGCCCTCGGCCTCCAGCTCGCGGGCCAACCGGTTGGCGTCGCGGGCGAAGACCGTGGTCTGCCACAGGAACCAGCAGCCGATGAACGGCAGCACCAGCACGGCCGCGCCGAAGGCGACCGTCACCGGAGTGCCCTGCCGGATGAGCAGGACACCGCGGCTGCCGACCAGGACGAAGTAGACGACCAGGACGGCGGCGAGGGCGAAGTACGTGATCTTTGCGCGCACGGCTCGGGGTCTCAGTCCAGGTCCAGGAAGTGCTCCAGGCCGAAGGTCAGCCCGGGGTTGGTCGGCACGCGGCGGGCACCGAGCAGGATGCCCGGCATGAAGCTGCTGTGGTGCGTGGAGTCGTGCCGGATGGTGAGGGTCTCGCCGGTGTCGCCGAGCAGCACCTCCTGGTGGGCGAGGAGGCCGCGGAGCCGCACCGAGTGCACCGGGACGCCGTCCACGTCGGCGCCGCGCGCGCCGTCCAGCGCGGTGACCGTGGCGTCCGGCTGCGGGGCGCAGCCGGCCTCCGCGCGGGCCGCGGCGATCAGCTGGGCGGTACGGGTGGCGGTGCCGGAGGGGGCGTCCGCCTTGTTCGGGTGGTGCAGCTCGATGACCTCGACGGACTCGAAGTAGCGGGCCGCCTGCTGGGCGAAGCGCATGGTCAGCACCGCGCCGATGGAGAAGTTCGGCGCGATCAGCACGCCGACCTCCGGGGCCGCGGCCAGCCAGCCGCGCAGCTGCGAGAGGCGCTCGTCGGTCCAGCCGGTGGTGCCGACGACGCCGTGGATGCCGTGGCGCACACAGAAGTCGAGGTTGCCCATGACGGAGCCCGGGTTGGTGAGCTCGACCGCGACCTGCGCACCCGCCTCGACCAGGGTCTCCAGCCGGTCGCCGCGGCCCAGGGCGGCGACGAGTTCCATGTCCTCGGCGGCCTCCACGGCCCGTACGGCCTCGGAGCCGATGCGGCCCTTGGCCCCGATGACCGCCACCCGCAGCTTGCTGCTCATTACTCGATTCCTTCTCTAGGGGTCCAGGGGGCGGAGCCCCTGGAGAAACCACACGCGCTACGACACCGCTTCGTCCAGCCGGGCCGCCTGCCTGTCCTTCAGCGGGCCGATGACGGACAGCGAGGGACGCTGTCCCAGTACATCGCGGGCCACCTCGCGAACCTCGTCCGGGGTGACGGCCTGCATCCGCGCCAGCATGTCGTCGACCGACATCTGCTCGCCCCAGCACAGCTCGCTCTTGCCGATGCGGTTCATCAGCGCGCCGGTGTCCTCCAGGCCGAGCACGGTGGAGCCGCACAGCTGGCCGACGGCGCGCCGCAGCTCCTCGTCGGTGATGCCGTTGCGCGCCACCTCGTCGAGCTCGTCGCGGCAGATCTTGAGCACGTCGTGCACCTGGCTGGGTCGGCAGCCGGCGTAGACGCCGAACAGGCCGCAGTCGGCGAACGAGGAGGTGTACGAGTAGACGCTGTAGGCCAGGCCCCGCTTCTCCCGGACCTCCTGGAAGAGCCGGGAGCTCATGCCGCCGCCGAGCGCGGCGTTCAGCACGCCCAGCGCCCAGCGCCGGTCGTCGGTGCGGGCGATGCCCGGCATGCCGAGGACGACGTGCGCCTGCTCGGTCTTGCGACCCAGCAGCTCCACCCGGCCCGCGGTGCGGATCGTCCGGGCGCCGTCGCGGGGGGCCATCGGGACCGCGTCGACGCGGTCCAGCGCGCCGGCCCGCTCGAAGGCCCGGCGCACCAGGCGCACCACCTTGGCGTGGTCGACGTTGCCGGCGGCGGCGACGACCAGGTGGGTGGGGTCGTAGTGCTTCTTGTAGAAGCGGGCGATGCGGTCGCGGGTGAGGGCGTTGATGGTGTCGACAGTGCCCAGCACCGGACGGCCGAGGGGGGTGTCGCCGAGCATGGTGTGCGCGAACAGGTCGTGCACGCAGTCGCCCGGGTCGTCCTCGGTCATCGCGATCTCTTCGAGGATCACTCCGCGCTCGGCGTCGACGTCCGACGCCTCGATGACCGAGCCGGTGAGCATGTCGCAGACGACGTCGATGGCCAGCGGCAGGTCCGTGTCGAGCACCCGCGCGTAGTAGCAGGTGTACTCCTTGGCCGTGAAGGCGTTCATCTCGCCGCCGACCGCGTCGATGGCGGCGGAGATGTCCAGCGCGGAGCGGCGCCGGGTGCCCTTGAAGAGCAGGTGCTCCAGGTAGTGGGTGGCCCCGTTCAGCGACGGGGTCTCGTCACGGGAGCCGACGTGGGCCCAGATGCCGAAGGTGGCGGAGCGGACCGACGGCAGGGTCTCGGTGACCACGCGCAGCCCCCCGGGGAGGGTGGTCTTGCGGACGGTGCCGATGCCGTTCTCGCCCTTGAGAAGCGTTTGGGTACGGGCGACGGCCCGCCCCTCCGAGGAGGTGCGGGCCGTCGTCCGGTGCGTACGCGACGTCACTTGGCAGCTTCGTCCTTCTCGCCCTCGGCGGCGTCCTCGCCCTCCAGGACGGGGATCAGGGAGAGCTTGCCGCGCTGGTCGATCTCGGCGATCTCGACCTGGACCTTGGCGCCGACCGCGAGCACGTCGTCGACGTTCTCCACGCGCTTGCCGCCGGCCAGCTTGCGGATCTGCGAGATGTGCAGCAGGCCGTCCTTGCCCGGGAGCAGGGAGACGAAGGCACCGAAGGTGGTGGTCTTCACGACCGTGCCCAGGTAGCGCTCGCCGACCTCGGGCATCGTCGGATTGGCGATGCCGTTGATGGTGGCGCGGGCGGCCTCGGCGGACGGGCCGTCGGCGGCACCGATGTAGATGGTGCCGTCGTCCTCGATGGTGATCTCGGCGCCGGTGTCCTCCTGGATCTGGTTGATCATCTTGCCCTTGGGGCCGATGACCTCACCGATCTTGTCCACCGGGATCTTGACGGTGATGATCCGCGGGGCGTGCGGGGACATCTCGTCCGGCGTGTCGATGGCCTCCATCATCACGTCGAGGATGTGCAGGCGGGCGTCGCGGGCCTGCTTGAGGGCCGCGGCCAGCACCGAGGCCGGGATGCCGTCGAGCTTGGTGTCCAGCTGCAGCGCGGTGACGAACTGCTTGGTGCCGGCGACCTTGAAGTCCATGTCGCCGAAGGCGTCCTCGGCGCCGAGGATGTCGGTCAGCGCCACGTAGTGCGTCTCACCGTCGATCTCCTGGGAGATCAGACCCATGGCGATACCGGCGACCGGGGCCTTCAGCGGCACACCGGCGTTCAGCAGCGACATGGTCGACGCGCAGACCGAGCCCATCGAGGTGGAGCCGTTGGAGCCGAGCGCCTCGGAGACCTGACGGATGGCGTACGGGAACTCCTCGCGGGTCGGCAGGACCGGCAGGATGGCGCGCTCGGCGAGCGCACCGTGGCCGATCTCCCGGCGCTTGGGCGAGCCCACGCGGCCGGTCTCACCGACGGAGTACGGCGGGAAGTTGTAGTTGTGCATGTAGCGCTTGCGCGTCTCGGGCGCCAGCGTGTCCAGCTGCTGCTCCATGCGGAGCATGTTGAGGGTGGTGACGCCCAGGATCTGGGTCTCGCCGCGCTCGAACAGGGCCGAACCGTGGACCCGCGGGATCGCCTCGACCTCGGCGGCCAGCGTACGGATGTCCGTGACGCCACGGCCGTCGATGCGCTTGCGCTCCTTGATCACGCGCTCGCGGACCAGGCTCTTGGTGAGCGAGCGGTACGCGGCGGAGATCTCCTTCTCGCGGCCCTCGAACTGCGGCAGCAGCTTGTCGGCGGCGACGCCCTTGATCCGGTCCAGCTCGGTCTCGCGCTCCTGCTTGCCCGCGATGGTCAGCGCCTGGGCCAGCTCCTCGCGGACGGCGTCGGTGAGCGCCTCCAGGACGTCGTCCTGGTAGTCGAGGAAGATCGGGAACTCGGCGACCGGCTTGGCGGCCTTCGAGGCCAGATCGGCCTGCGCCTTGCAGAGGACCTTGATGAAGGGCTTGGACGCCTCCAGACCGGCGGCGACGACCTCCTCGGTCGGGGCCTCGGCGCCGTCCTTGACCAGGGTGATGGTCTTGTCGGTGGCCTCGGCCTCGACCATCATGATCGCGACGTCGCCGTCCTCCAGGACACGACCCGCGACGACCATGTCGAAGACGGCGTCCTCGAGCTCGGTGTGGGTCGGGAAGGCCACCCACTGGCCCTTGATCAGCGCGACGCGGACGCCGCCGATCGGGCCGGAGAAGGGCAGGCCCGCCAGCTGGGTGGAGGCGGAGGCGGCGTTGATCGCGACCACGTCGTAGAGGTGGTCGGGGTTGAGCGCCATGATCGTGGCGACGACCTGGATCTCGTTGCGCAGGCCCTTCTTGAAGGACGGGCGCAGCGGGCGGTCGATCAGCCGGCAGGTGAGGACCGCGTCCTCGGAGGGGCGGCCCTCACGGCGGAAGAACGAGCCGGGGATCCGCCCGGCCGCGTACATCCGCTCCTCGACGTCCACCGTCAGCGGGAAGAAGTCGAGCTGGTCCTTGGGGTTCTTGGAAGCAGAGGTGGCCGACAGCACCATGGTGTCGTCGTCCAGGTAGGCCACGGCGGAGCCGGCGGCCTGACGGGCCAGCCGGCCCGTCTCGAAGCGGATGGTACGGGTGCCGAAGGCGCCGTTGTCGATGACGGCCTCGGCGTAGTGGGTCTCGTTCTCCACCAGGAAAATCTCCTCGTCTGCGTCCCCTCGTCCGTGTGATGGGGGGACGGTGGTGGAGCAGCGCCCCTGGCCGTTGTCCGGCGGCCGGGCCGGTCTTCGATCGAAGCCACCGGAATTGCCAGTTCCGGGAGCCACTACCGAGGACCGGCGCCTGCGGCGCCCGACAGGCGCTGGAGTGAGGCGCTCCTCCTCGTTCGTTATGGCGTTGTTGGGACCAGACTACAAAGCTTCGGCCATCCTCACGACGGCTGAAGCGTCCGGTACCCGCAGTGTGCGGCGTTGTGCGGGGGCGCGCAGGCGTCTCTTTTCCGCCGCGTCACGCGGCCCGCCCGGCCACACGTACGGCAAAGGGAGCGGCCCCCTGGCGCGGGAACCGCTCCCTTCACAGCGTGTTACTTGGCGCCCGCCGCACCGCGGCGGATGCCCAGGCGGTCGACCAGCGTACGGAAACGCGTGATGTCCTTCTTCGCCAGGTACTGCAGCAGGCGGCGGCGCTGGCCGACCAGCAGCAGCAGACCACGGCGGGAGTGGTGGTCGTGCTTGTGGGTCTTGAGGTGCTCGGTCAGGTCCGAGATACGGCGGGAGAGCAGCGCGACCTGGACCTCGGGGGAGCCGGTGTCGCCCTCCTTGGTCCCGAACTCGGCCATGATCTGCTTCTTCGTAGCGGCGTCGAGCGACACGCGTACTCCTCTGGGGTTCTTCGTCTGGCCACCGAGTGCCCCTGGTCTGCGTCTCAGGAGAGCTTCCGTTACTCGGGAGGCGGGGTCCGCTGGGCGCTGTCTCCAGAGCCTTCGGGGAAGGCTCCGGGGGCGCGTACACAAACGGCCGTCACACAGCGTACCAGTCTCCGGGACGGTGCGCCCCGGAGAATCGGCGCGCGGCGGGCCGTCACGGCCCGAAGGCCATGATCAGATTGCCTGGTTCGCCGGTGCCCGACGTGTCGCGCACATGGTCCGCGGCGATGTAGAGGCGACCGTGCTCATAGGCGTACATCGCGTCCTCGAAGCCGCTCTCCGCCTCCGCCGTGGCCGCGGGGTGGCGCAGCAGGGTCCTGGGTCTCCCGCCGTCCGGGCCGATGCCGACGACTCCGCCCGCCGTCCCGGCCGCGGGGAACCGATAGGCGACGAGGTCGTCTCCCTCGGTGCGCAGCGGGCGCATGGCCTGACCGCCGGTGTGCCACTTCCGTCGGCCGGTCCCGAGGTCGTACGCCTCGATGTCGTTGGTGCGGGTCTCGCCGCTGTCGTGGATCTCGGTGCTCAGGTAGAGCGTGTCGGCGGTGGCGACGGCGCCCTGGCAGCCGTCGAGGACGCTGGTGAAGGTGTCGTTCTGGTCGCAGTGGAGTTCGTAGTCCGGGGCCCGGGTGTCCAGGACGGCGCGCTCGGTGCCGCCCTCGGTGAGGGAGCGGAAGCGGACCGACTCCGCGTCTCCCCTCCGGGCGGTGCTGACGACCACGGGGGAGGTGGACAGGACCCGGGCGACCTCGTGGCCCTTGGGCAGGCGGTAGGTCCAGGCGATTCTCCCCGAAGGAGTGATCTTCTGGAGCTTCGCGGTGTTGTCACGGCAGGAGTAGGCGCGCAGCAGGACCTCTCCGCCCGCGTAGCCGCCCACCGAGCAGGCGGGGCTGAGGGGGTCGAGGCCGACCTCCTCCCCGTCGCTCGCCCTGACGAGGGCCGAGCCGCCGGTCCAGGTCAGCCCGACGAGGTCGCCGCTCTGGGCGATCGACAGGTCGGTGTGGCCGCTGGCCCAGACGGGGCCCTTGGGGGCGGGCCGGTCCCAGAGTTTGGCGCCCTTGTCCAGGTCGACGAGGGCCAGCCGGCTGCACGCGTTCTTCCCGGGGCCTTCGTAGGCGATCACGACCTTGCCGGCGGTCCGCAGGGCGGGCGTCGCGCAGATGCGCTTCGGGAAGGCGATGGCCCAGCGCTCGGCGCCGTCGTCGGCGCGGCCGACGAGCCGGTTCTGCTCGGTCTTGACCACGTGGTCGTCGCGCACCCAGAAGCCGGGGAGGGCGACGCCGCTGCGGGGGACGTCGGGGGCGGGCGTCTGGAAGAGCACCCTGGCCTCGCCGGGGCGGCGGACGGCGTTGGGGTCCCGCGTCGGGGTCCGGCCGGCCCCGCTCGGGGTGGGTTCCGTCGTCGGCCGGTCGTCGTGCCGGGTGGCCGGTGCGGTGTCGGGACGGGCGAGGGGTCGCCCGGGGGCGTCGCCTCCCCCGCCGAGCACCGCCCACACGCCGCCGCACGCGGCCAGCGCTAAGGCCAGGGCCCCGCAGACGACCAGCGCCGTACGCCTCCGGCCCGGGCCGCGCCGCGGTCTGCCGGCGCCGGTGTGCGGCACGCCGGTGTGCGGGACCGACGGCGGTCCGTACGGGGAGGGTGCGGGCGGTCCGGGTGCCGGCGGCGGGCCGAAGCCCGGGGGCGGTAGGGGCGGCGCCGACGGGGGCGGGCCGCCAGGGGCCGGCGGTACGGCCGGATCCGACGGGGGCGCGGCGGTCGGTCCGGTTCCGACGGCCGGAGCCGGCGGCGCCGACGCGGGGTCGGCGGTGGGGCCGACGGTCGGGGTGAGCCCCGTGCCCCAGGTGTTCACCCCCGTCTGCCACTTCTGCGGCGCGCTGTCGTCCGCCGGCGCCGCGGGCCACCGCGGGGCGCCGAAGCCGGGCGGAGGACTCTCGTCACCGGGCCGGTGGGGCGGCGGGGGCATCGCGGTCACCTTTCTCGCTGGGGCCGGGGCCGGGCTCCGGCGCGCCGCCGTACGGGGTGGGCGCGCCGCCGTACGGGGTGGGCGCCCCGCCCCGCACACGGCACGCCGCAGGGCCTAAGCGGTCATCTCGCGCGCCCTGCTGTAGACGTCCAGCACCGCCAGGCACAGCGGCACCAGCGAGAGCAACAGCGCCCCCTCGGTCAGGTCGGAGACCCGGCCCCAGAACGGGGTGAGGCCCTTCTTGGGGACGATCAGCCCGATGGCGGTGATCAGGGCGGCGCCGACGGCGACGCCCGCGGCCAGCCAGACGGTCCTGATGTGCATCTCGGCGCCGTTGCCCAGCAGCAGCTCGTGGACCTTGGCGAGCGGGGGGTTGAGCGAGAGTCCGAGGATCAGCAGCGCGAGGGCGGAGATCCCGGCGCCCAGGACGGTGGAGACCTGGGAGGTGTAGCGGAACAGCCGGGCGCGCAGCAGCATCGCCAGGCCGCCGGCGAGGGCGAGCAACTGGCCCCACATCGACCCGGAGAAGCCGAGGACCGCGGCCGAGACCACGACCACCGCGGAGCAGCCGCCGAGCAGGCCCAGCAGCAGCTCATGGCCGCGGCGCGCCTGGAGCGCGATGCGCTCGGCGTCGACGGGCTCGGCCGACAGCGGCCCGTCCTGGTCGGTGTCCAGCTCGACGCGGCCGACCGCGCCGCGCGGTGCCACATAGCCGATGGGCAGCCGGGCGACGCGGGCCGAGAGGCCGGGCAGGAAGGCGATGGCGCCGATCGCGACGGCGGTGCTGACCGCCGCCGTGTTGGTGGCGCTGGCCTCGGTGAGGATCTGCAGGAACGAGGCGAGGGTGCCGAACGCGGAGAGCAGCACCGCGGCGACGAACGGGGCGTCACCGACCGGTGTGGCGGCGACCAGCGCCACGGACACCACCAGGACGCAGGCGCAGCCCAGCAGGAACTGGAGCCGGCCGACCCCCTCCCCCTCGTCGAGTTCGAGGATGCCGGATCCGGCGATCATCACATGGGGGAGCGCGGCCAGCCCGAGCGCGACGGCGGAGCCCCGGTCCCCGTACACCCGGGCCCGCACGCCGGCGAAGACCGCGAGCAGCAGGCCGAAGACGGCGGCGATGACACCGGGCGGGCTGTGCATGTCGTGTCGCACCGGGTCGGCGTACCAGAGCACGAAGCCCATCAGGACCAGCAGCAGCGAGCTGCCGGCCAGGGCCGAGTTGCGCAGGAAGCGCTCGTTCCACAGGGTGCGGTCGCGGGCGACCGCGGCGGCTATCGCATCCGACACGTCGTCATGGACGGCGGGCGGGAGGGACTGCGCGAAGGGGCGCAGCGAGAGCAGGTCGCCGTCGAGGACGCGCTGGGCGGCGAGCGACCGGTGGCCGTCCAGGACGCTGCCGTCCCGGCGCACCAGGTGATAGCCGACCGGAGCCGCCTCGGACTGCGTCTGACCGGTCAGACGCAGGATCTCCGGATACAGGTCCGCCAGGGCGATGTCGTCCGGCAGGGCGACATCGATCCGGCTGTCCGGTGCGACGACCGTCACTCGGCAGAAACCGGTCGTTGTGGTCGAACTCACCTGCTGGGCTCCCTCATTCGCTGTCGCGCATGGTGCGGGAGGTCACCCTACCGGGCGGCCTTCGGATGGTGTCCACGTAGGATCACCAGACGTCGAGCGCGAGCGCCGCCACGGGGGCGCCGGTCCAACCGTCCAGCCCACGCCGAGGGATTGATAACGCCGGTGAGTCAGATCATCGTGAAGCGACCGCCTCGGGTCACGCCACCCGAGATGCCCGCGGATGAACTGCGGCTCGAAGCCCCTCCCGAGCTCCCGCGCGGGCAACAGGAGGGCATGGCCATGCAGCTCCTGCCGATGCTCGGCATGGGCTCCTCCGTGGTGTTCTTCTTCATGCCGAACACCCACCCCTTCATGCGCATCATGGGCGCGATGATGCTGGTGTCGACACTGGCCATGGTCATCGCGCAGGTGGTCCGCTACCGCAAGGGTTCGCAGGGCGAGACGGTGGAGGGCCGCCGCGACTACCTGAAGTACCTCGCCAAGACCCGACGCAAGGTGCAGCGCACCGCGCGGGCGCAGCGGGACGCCCAGTTCTTCCTGCACCCCAGCCCGGAGCAGCTGTGGGCGCTGGTGGCCGAGGGCAGCCGGCTGTGGGAACGCCGCATCGGCGACAACGACTTCGCGCAGGTCCGCATCGGGCTGGGGCCGCAGGAACTGTGGACGCCGCTGGTGGCGCCGGAGACCGCGCCGCTGGACGAGCTGGAGCCGCTGTCCGCGGGTGCCTTGCAGCAGTTCGTGGCCACCCACAACTCGCTCGACGGGCTGCCGATGGCGGTCTCGCTGCGCGCCTTCTACCGCCTCACCGTCTCCGGGGATCCGGAGCCGGCGGCCTCCTCCACGCGGTCGTTGGTGGCGAGCCTGGCCGCGCTGCACTCCCCCGACGACCTGATGATCGCGGTGGTGGCGGCGAACAGCGCCGCGGAGCGCTGGGACTGGGTGAAGTGGCTGCCGCACACCCAGGTCCCCGGGACCGTCGACGGCGCCGGCAGCAAGCGGCTGTTCAGCGACAACCTGCCCGAGGTGGAGGAGCTGCTGAAGAGCCGGCTGGAGGGGCGGCCGCGGTTCAACCCCGACGGGCAGACGCTGTTGGACCAGCCGCACGTGGTGGTGGTCCTGGACGGCGGGCTGGTGCCGCCGGACTCGCTGCTGGCGGCCCAGGAGGGGCTCCAGGGCGTGACCCTGGTGGAGCTGGCGCCGGGGCTGCCGGACGAGCCCCGCGGCGGGCTGAACCTGATCGTCCGCCCCGGTCAGCTGCGGGTCGAGTCGGGCGGCGCGGTCTACCGCGGCACCCCGGACGAGCTGACGCTGGAGGCGGCCGAGGCGCTGGGGCGGCAGCTCGCCCCGCTGCGGATGAGCGCCGGCGGCGAGGACGACGAGCCGCTGCTGGCCAACCTCGAGTTCACCGACCTGCTGGGGCTGGGCGACGCCGCCGCGGTCAACCCGGACACCGCCTGGCGGCCGCGCTCCACCGCGGAGCGGCTGCGGGTGCCCATCGGCGTCGGCGAGGACGGCTCGCCGGTGATGCTGGACCTGAAGGAGGCCGCGCAGGAGGGCATGGGCCCGCACGGCCTGTGCGTGGGCGCGACCGGCTCCGGAAAGTCCGAGCTGCTGCGCACCCTGGTGCTGGGCCTCACGGTCACCCACTCCTCCGAGACCCTCAACTTCGTGCTCGCCGACTTCAAGGGCGGCGCGACCTTCGCCGGCATGGCCCACCTGCCGCACGTCGCCGCGGTCATCACCAACCTCGCCGACGACCTGACGCTGGTGGACCGCATGCGCGACTCCATCACCGGTGAACTCCAGCGCCGCCAGGAGCTGCTGCGCTCCGCCGGCAACTACGCCAACCTGAACGACTACGAGAAGGCGCGCGCCGCCGGCGCCCCGCTGGAGCCGCTGGCCTCCCTCGTGCTGGTCATCGACGAGTTCAGCGAGCTGCTCACCGCCAAGCCCGACTTCATCGACATGTTCATCCAGATCGGTCGGATCGGCCGTTCGCTGGGTGTGCACCTGCTGCTCGCCTCCCAGCGGCTGGAGGAGGGGCGGCTGCGCGGCCTGGACACCTATCTGTCCTACCGGATCGGTCTGCGCACCTTCTCCGCCGCCGAGTCCCGCACCGCGATCGGCGTACCCGACGCCTACCACCTGCCGTCGATCCCGGGCTCCGGCTATCTGAAGTTCGGCACCGACGAGATGGTCCGCTTCAAGGCCGCCTACGTCTCGGGCACCTACCGGGCCTCCACCACCGCGGTCATCTCCGGCGGCGCGCTGCCCACCGACCGCCGTCCGGTGCTGTTCACCGCGGCCCCGGTGCCGATGCGCTACGTCGAACCCGACCCGGACTTCTCGTACACCCCGGACACCACGGACGACGCGCTCGCCGACACCGTCCTCGACGTCATCGTGCGCTGCCTGGAAGGGCAGGGCCCGGCGGCGCACCAGGTGTGGCTGCCGCCGCTGGACGACGCGCCGTCGCTGGACCAGATCCTCTCCCCGCTGGCCGTCACGCCGGAGCGCGGACTGCACGTCTCGGGCTATGCGCGCAGCGGTGGTCTCACGGTGCCGCTGGGCATCGTGGACAAGCCCTTCGAACAGCGTCGCGACATCCTGTACCACGACTTCTCCGGCGCGGCCGGTCACATGCTGATCGTCGGTGGTCCGCGCTCCGGCAAGTCCACCCTGCTGCGCACCCTGATCGGCTCCTTCGCGCTCACCCACACCCCGGCCGAGGTGCAGTTCTACGGCCTCGACTTCGGTGGCGGCGGCATGATGGCCGTCGAGGGGCTGCCGCACGTCGGCGGGGTGGCGTCCCGTCTCGACCCGGAGAAGATCCGCCGGACGATCGCCGAGGTCACCGGCATCCTCAACCAGCGCGAGGAGTTCTTCCGGGACAACAGCATCGACTCGATCAGCACCTACCGGCAGCTGCGCGCCGCCGGTCGGCTGCCGGGCGAGGCATGGGGCGACGTCTTCCTGGTCATCGACGGCTGGCAGTCGTTCAAGACCGACTACGACATCCTGGAGCCGGTCGTCTCCGACCTCGCCACCCGCGGTCTGGGCCTCGGCGTGCACCTGATCGCCACCGTCACCCGCTACATGGAGATGCGGGCCGGGCTGAAGGACCAGCTGCTGGGCCGGCTGGAGTTCCGCCTCGGCGACCCGTTGGACTCCGAGTTCGACCGCAAGGTCGCGGCGAACGTGCCGGTCGGCGCGCCGGGCCGCGGTATGAACCAGCAGAAGCTGCACTTCCTGGCCGGTCTGCCGCGCATCGACGCCTCCTCGGACGGCGCCGACGGCCTGGCGGAGGGCACCGCCGCGTTCGTCACGGCTTCGGTCGAGAACTGGCCGGGGCCGCACGCCCCGCGTGTCCGGATGCTGCCGCGGATGCTGCCGGCGCAGGAGCTGCCGGGCGGAGCCGAGGAGCCGGGGCGCGGCGTCGCCGTCGGCATCGACGAGATGCACCTCAAGCCGGTGTTCTTCGACTTCGACGCCGACCCGTTCCTCGCGATCTACGGCGAGACCGAGTCCGGCAAGACCGCGCTGCTGCGGCTGCTCATCAAGCAGCTCACCGAGCGGTACACCCCGGAGGAGGCGCTGTTCATCGTCGGCGACTACCGGCGCAGCCTGCTGGAGTGCGTGCCCGAGCCGCACCTGGTCGGCTACGCCACCACGCAGAACGCGTTCGAGAAGTACATCGCCGACATGAACGCGCTCATCGCCAGCCGCATCCCGGGCACCGACGTCACCCCGCAGCAGCTCCGCAACCGCAGCTGGTGGAAGGGCCCGCGCGCGTTCATCGTGGTCGACGACTACGACCTGGTCGGCACCAGCTCCGGCAACCCGATGGCGCAGCTGGTGGACAACCTGCCGTACGCGCGGGACGCGGGCGTCAACATCATCATCGCCCGCAACACCGCGGGCGCCGGCCGCTCCTCGTACGAGCAGTTCATCCAGCGCTTCAAGGAGTTGGGTGCCCAGGGCGTCCTGCTGTCCGGCTCCCCCAGCGAGGGCGAGCTGATCGGCCCCGTCAAAGCGCGACCGCTGCCGCCGGGCCGCGCGCTCTTCGTCCCGCGCCGGGGCGGGGCATCGCTGATCCAGACGGGCTGGCTGCCGCCGCAGGACTGAGCGCCGGCGGCCGGGGCCGCCCGGGATACGGAAACGCCTCGCGGCCCATCGCAGCGCATGCGCTGTGGTGGGCCGCGAGGCGTTTGCCGCGTACGGAGTGGCAGTGGGGGCGAGCTCGGGAGCGCCAGGCCGTGCCGGGCTGTTCGTCGGGGCCCGGGACTCGGGCGGGGGGCGTCGGGGACGTCCGGGACGTCGGGGGCGTCGGAACTCGGGCGGGCCGTCGGGACTCGGGGGCGTCGGGACGCGGGCGGGAAGCGTCGGGGACGTCGGGGCACGCGCCGGGCCGCGCCCGGAGGAGGGAGGGGCCTCAGGAGGCGCGGCCGGCCGCGTACCGCTCGATCTCGTCCGCGGCGGCGGCCAGGGCGGGCCGCGCGGCGGCGTCCAGGGCGAGCCGGGTGGGGGTGGTCATCCGCACGGTGAGCCCCTCGTCACCGGGGCCGCCCGTGGCCACGGAACAGCTCACACCACCCCGTGCCCCGGCCTCCGGGAGCAGCTCCAGGGAGATCATCGCGCTGCCCAGCGGCGCGCCTTGGGCCTGTTGCCGGATGTCCTCCGCCAAGGGCTCGGCGTTGGCCTCCAGCGCCCCCGGCCGCAGCCGGAACTCCTGGTCGAGGTGGAGCTGGCCGAAGCCTCGGAAACCGACGGCCCGCGCGTGCAGCGCCTGTGTCGTCAGCACCCCGTGCCGATGCAGCACGTACGCCAGCACCAGGGCGGTCTTCACCAGGTCGGGGACGAGGTCCTCGCCCGGGGCGCGCGCCGCCGACCACCGCCGGTGCCCGGGCGCGGCCCGGCGCGGGGCGTGCCCCTCGGCCAGAGCGGTGAGCCCGGCGGCCACGTCGTCGCCCAGCAGCCACCAGCCGCTGAGGTCGCGGGCGAACAGCCGCCCCTCCTCGTCGACCGCCAGCAGCGCGTCGGCGTCCGTCCGGCCGAACGGGAAGAGGCGCCGGCCGAGCTCCGCGCCGAACACCGCGAGGGTGTCCAGGGCGTGGTGGGCGAGCGCCGGATCGATGACGCACCCGGTGGGGGCGACGTCGACGCCGGGACCGGCCGGGGCGATGGTGAGCCCGTGGAACTCGCGTACGGCGCGGACGGCGGCGGGGAACGGCTGCCAACCGGGGTCCCCGTAGCGCGCCAGGGCGCTCGCCGTCGGCAGCAGGTCCAGCAGGGCGCGCTCCCCGGCGTCCCGGCCGGGATGCCAGCCGGAGGCCGTCAGGGCCTGGTGCTGTATGACGCTCATGACTCCAGGATCTTCACTCCGAGCCGCTCCAGCAGCGCGGAGCAGGACCGGCAGGGCAGAGTGGTGCGGCCGTGGTCCGGGTCGCCGTCCTCGCGGATCAGCTTGGAGATGCTCACCGCCCCGACGAAGTGCGGCACCGCCTCGGCGAGCGTGGTGTGGCCGCCGTCGGCGCGTGCCTCGTCCAGACCCCACAGCTGGTCGGAGACGAGCGCGGACTCGGCGCAGTAGCCGAGGAAGGGCTCGCGGAGGGCCACGGGGAGGGCGTCGAAGAACTCCCGTACGGCGGGGTGTAGATCGGGCGTGCCCTCGCCGACCAGGTTGGTCTGGCTGTGGATGGTGCCCTGGACCAACAGGCTGGCGGCGACCCCGAAGGCGGTGTCAGACAAAGAACTCCTCCGCGTCCTCGTGGGCACCGGTCAGCAGGCTGCTCAGGACCTCGTACTTCCCGTGCCCCAGATAGTACGGACCGGACCAGTGGGTGTAGAAGAAACGGTTGAGCGGGTCGATGAGGACGACGCCGTTCTCGATCCGCTCGAAGGCCACGGGGAAGAGCGGCTGCCGCAGGTCGTCGGAGAGCTCCTTGATCGCCTCCGCGTCGCCCTCGCTGAAGAACCGGGCGGCGAAGACGCAGTGTTCGGTCCGCTCGCCGAAGGGGCGCTCCAGGTCGAGGAGCGCGAACTCGCGGAGGAAGGTGACGGCGGCCGGGGAGGGGGTGGCCGAGCAGCCGCGGGCCGCGAGCCCGGCGGTGGTGGCCCGCATGAGCTCCGCCGCCTCGGCGCCGGCGTCCCGTCCCGGCTGCCAGCCGGCCGCGCGCAGGCGCGTCTCGATCTCTTCGTGGGTGAGCTGGGGAGACACTGCTTTCTCGTCCTTGTTCCGATGTGGGCTGGATGTCATGCGGACGGTGCCGCGGCCCTACTTGACGACCCTGATGCCCAGGGCCGGCAAGGCATGTTTACAGGAATTGCACGCCGGAAGGTGATCGCCCCTCGAGAGAACCTTGTTCCCCGTCTCGCGATCAATCACATCATCGATGGTGCGCGTGTCCATCACGCCCCCCTCCAACAGCTTTCTCGCCTCCTTGGGGTCGGTGATCTGCCCGGTGGGGTCGAGCTTGTGCAGCCGGTCCGAGAGCAGCGCGATCTCGGCGCACTGCCCATGCCCCTTCCCGGTCTCGACTCCCGAGTCCTTGATGTCCTGGTAGAGCCGGTTGAGCGCCGGGTGGACGTCCGGGGTCTGCTTCCGAATCGCCTCCTCCCGCGCGTCGCCCTCCAACTGCTTGGAGATCTTCTTCTTCTGGAAGCTGGTGTGCGAGGTGATCTCGCCCTGGTGCAGAAAGCTTCCGGCGCAGCCGTCGGTGCGCCGGCTCTTGCCGACGTCCGTCACCCCCTTGGCCTCCGGCGGAATCTCCCGGCGGGAGTCCTCGATGAGCTTGTCCGTCCGCTCCCGGAGCTTGTCCTCCTGCTCCTTCTGGGACAGACCGTTCACGTTCACCGAGTCCAGCCGGTGGTGGCGGGTCTCCCGGGCGGTGCGGCCGTGCCAGTTCGGCGGGTCGTCGCCGTTCGAGCCGTTGCCACCGCCGCCCGGGCCCTTGCCGCCGCCACCGCCGCCGGGGCCCTTGCCGCCACCGCCGCCTCCGGAGCCGTCGGAGTCCTTGCCCACGTCCGGCTTGCGGACCCCGGCGAAGCTGTCGCGGGCCTTCTTGTTCTGGTCCTTCTGCGCCCCGCCCGCCTTGTCGAGGGCGGTTCCGACGTCGCCCAGGTGCTTCTTCAGCTGACCGTGGGAGTCGCCGATCGTCTTGATCGCCTTCTCGAAGGCGTTCTCGACGACCTGCGCCAGGTCGCCGCGCCCCTTCGTACGGTTGAAGTGGCCGCGCCCGAGCCGGAGGTGACCGCTGCCCTTCTCGTCCAGATGGAACGAGTGGCTGTGCACGCGCGAGGCGAAGCGGCCGTGCTCGTAGTCGTCGAACTCCAGGTCGGCCAGACCACCCGGAGCGCCGGCGCTGGCCAGCACCAGACCCCCGCCGCCGTCCGCGCTGGCGAGTTGCATGCCTTCCTTGCCCGCCTTGGCGGTCTGGTTCAGGTCGACGCCGTCCTGGATCCCCGCGGCGTCGGCGGCGACTTGGACCACGAGGTCCGTCGCCATGTTCTCCAGCGCGGCGAAGACCGGGCCGGTGACGACCGCGAGCACCTGCTCGGCGGCGACCTCGCCCGCCTCCTTCAGCAGCCGTTTGACGACGGTACGGGTGAGCGCCACGCCGGCCAGCGCCCCGAGCTCGGACAGGCCCAGGGTGAACGGCGCCGCGATCTGTGCCGCGGTGACCTCGGCGGCGAGGATGCCCAACTGCACGATCGCCGCCAGTTTGGCGCCTTCGACGACGTAGGCCGCCCCCTCCAGCGCCCCGGCCAGCAGCCGACTCGCCTCGGCGAGGTTGTGCAGGTGCTTGCCGTTGAGCTTGTTCACATGGGCGTTGATGGCGGTGGCCATCTCACCCTTGTTGGTGGAGATCAGCCGGTTCAGCGCGGTGTTGGTGTCACCCCGACCCGTGTCGACGGCCTCTGCGAAGCTTTGCAGCGACTTGGCCGTCTCGCGGTAGTCGTCCTCGTCGACGTTCGGCCAGGTGACGCCGATCAGATCGAGGACCATCGCCAACTCGTCCGGTAGGACGACTCCCATCCCCCGTACCCCCATACCTTGCTGATACAGCCATGTACGGAGTGAAGGACGTCGCTCTCCGGGGCGACAGTTCCCTGTTGATCATGAATTACGCAGGTGGGGCGGCCCGTCACCCTGAGGTGATGGACCGCCCCTGTGGCGCGTGGAGTTCACAGCTCCCTGATGAGCTTGCGGGCCACGTCCGGCGGGAGCCAGAAGTACTGCAGCCTGACCTGGCGTACGGCGCTCGCCTCTCCCCGTTCGTCCCGCGTCCGGCGGAGCGCCGCGGTGTCCACCGAGGCCCGCAGCTCATCGAACGAGGCGAACCGTCCGGCGTACCAGTCACGCTGCTTTCTGCGCCGCGCGTACACCTCGGCCCATCCCGGGCAGAAGATCGCGACCAGGCAGAGGACGACGATCACCAGCGGCGGAGGCAGCTGGACGGCGTCGTCGGTGAGCACGGGCAGCCACAACCAGCCGAGCGAGCTCAGTCCGGCCCCCCAGAGGGCCACTCGTGGTCCGTACACGGCTTCACTCCCCGCCTTCACGGTGATGACGGCTCAGGACATCCCCGGCACGCGTCGCTTCGGTGGATCAGGCCGTGCCCACCGGCCACTTGCCGTCGGGGAAGTTGGTGTTGTCGCTGGCCTCGCCGGTGAGCGTGGCCCTGTCCGACCACTGGGCGGTGATCACGGCACCGAGGGCGGCCACCGCCCCCCAGAAGACGACCCCTCCGACCGCCACCTCTCCGGCGACGAGCAGCCCGGCGGGAGCGAAGCCGACCACGGAGGCGGCCGCCGCCGACGCGGCCATCAGCGCCGGGATCAGCTGGACGAGGAAGGTGCCGATCGCCGCGTAGAAGGTGACCCCCGCCGCCGCGCAGAGCTTCAGCGAGCCCGCGATCTTGTCCGCGCTGGTGCCGATCTGCCCGGCGGCACCGGACTGGGTGTAGACGGCGTCGGTGTAGGCGCTGGCACCCTCGCCCTTCCACTCCTTGGGGGCCTTGAGGTTGAACTTCTGCGTACTGGCAGCGACGCTGGTCGCCTTCCCCCGGATCTCCTCCCCCTCCCAGGTGACGGCGTCCATGAACATGATGACCGGGGCGGCCACGCCCTTGAGGAAGTCGAGGATCTTTTCGACGATCCAGTTGATGCCCTCGATGACCTTGTTGCAGACGCTGATCAGCATTTGGGCGACCGGGTTGGGCACGTACCACTGGTTGGCCGTGTGCTCCACCTTCGGGCCGAGCTTGGTCGTCGTCGTCTGCATCGTGGTGAGGCCACCGTTCATCTTGTCGATGATGGCCTGGAACTGCGCCTGGTTGAATCCCATGAGATCTCCCCGTTCTCCCGGCTCGCCTAGTACGCGTCCTTCACGGACTTCGTCGTCTCGGTCTCTTGGTCGTCGTATGCCTTCGCGTTCTTGACCAGTGCGTCCGCGATCTCCGACATCCGGCTCTTGCCTTCGCCGCAGCGGGCCGACAGATGGTCGATGGCATCCGTGTACGGGCCGTGGATCATCTGGAACACGCCCCATTCGAGCCGGGTCGGCGTCATGCCCTTGATCTTCGTCCCGACCTCACCGATCGCCGTGGACTGCTTGTCCCACATGCCCGCGTCGGTGCGTATCGCGTCGGTGATGACTTTGAGGCCGTCACTCAAGGCTCTTCATCCTTCCGGAGGTCAGTTGAGGAAGCGTTGCGGGTTGTTGAGGATCGCCAGCGCCTCGTCCATCACGCCGCTCAAGTGGAGGTTCGCGAGTCCCGCCGCGCCGGCGCTCTCGGACTGTTCGGCCTTGGTAAGGGCCTGGGCCAGCGCCTCGTCGAGCGCCTTGCCGAGCCGGACAGCCGTCTGCTGGGCGGCCCACTGCGGGTCCACCTCACAGGAGACGAGGCCGTGCTGGGACAGGGTGATGCTGACCCGGCGGCCCGCGGACTCCCCCTTGACCTCGGGTGGCGCGAACGAGTCCTCGCTCGCGCCCTCAAGCATGTCGAAGCCGGTCAGCACGTCCTCCATCACCTGGTCCAGGGGCCGCGGAACGACATGCCGCAGATCCCGCTCGGGCATGCCGGCGGGCGGGAGACCGAACGCCGCTCCCGAACCCGAGTACGTACTGGCGGCGGGCGCGGAGCCGAGCGCACCGCGGAGATCGCCGACCCGCTCCGCCCGGCGCTCCCAGCCCATGTCGGTGAGCGACCGGGACCAACGCTCCATCCAGTCGCTCATCGCGGACCCGTACGCCTCGACGACGGCCTGTCCGATGCTCTCGGGATCCTGTCGACGCTGCCAGTCGGAGGCCACATCGATCGACTCCGGCAGCCCCTTGGTGCCGAGTCGGACACGGACGGCGCCCTGCGCGTCCATGCCTTCCGCGCGCTCCGGCGTCAGGCTGTTGATGTCCGACATGAATTGCTGCAGATTCCGCATGTAATCCTGGAATTTCTGCAACTCGCGAAAGATGTCGTCAGCCATACTTCCCCCTGTCTGGCCGGTCACAAGGTCTTTTGTGCCCTTGTGTCCAGCGACCAAGAAGCACCGCTTGTTGACCTTCGATTTTGCACACGTTAGCACGTTCTTAACGCCACAGGGGAACCCTTGTTCCCATCACCACAGGGTCATGACCTTTGCATCATTCCTGTGACAGAAAAGGGTTGACATCGCGTCGCCGGCCACACACCTCAAGCCCGCTTCATCTCACTCGACGTCGAACTCCCCGTCCCGAGCACCGAGCACGAAGGCCGTCCATTCCCGCTCGGTGTAGCGCAGCACGGTACCCGGGTCGGCCGACGACCTCATCGCCACCGCCCCGCCCGGCAGATACGCAATCTCCACTCGCTCCTCCGACTCGGCGGTCCCCGGCGCGCCCACCCACTCGACATCGGAAATGTCGAGGGCGTACAGCTCGGCCTTCTCCTGCGCGTCAGCCATCAGTTCTATTTCCCTTCAACCGGCTCGGCCCCCACCGCCTCGTGAGAGACGATGAGGGCCAAGGAAACGGGGCGATATCTGCTATTGGTCCTGCCGCGGAGGCGCCGTCGGCGGCTGCGGCGGATGGGGGAACTGCTGCCCATACGGCGGCGGTGGCCCCTGCGGGTGCTGCGGAACGTGGGGCGCCGGGGGTGCGTACGGCGCGTGCTGCGCACCCGGCGGGTACGGGTACGGGTACGGCGGCGCGCCGGCGGCGGGGGGTGCGCTCTGCGCACGGGCGGCCTTACGGCGCCGAACCACCGCCCGCACTCCGAAGAACGCTGCTACGCAGACGCCGACCGCGCCGACGACCCTGCCGGTGCTCTCAGCCGGATCGCTACCGGAGCCGCTGGCGGAGGAGTCGACCGTCTCGCTCTTCTCACCCTTCTCGCCCGGCGACGCCGGAGCCGGCTTCTTGGAGGCGGACGGCGAAGGCGACTTGCCGTCCGACGAGCGCTTCTCGTTGAGCTCCACGAGCGGATTGACGTCGGCGGGGCCCGGGTTGCCCTTGTTCTCCAGCACGTTCAGCCGAGGCCGGACGGAACCGTAGCCGAGATAGCGGCTGGGAAGGGGCGGATCCGGCTTCCCCGCGGTCTCGATCATGACCCGAAGGACCTGGTTCCCGGTCCAGTCGGGGTGTTTGGCCCAGATCAGCGCGGCGGAGGCGGAGGCGAGGGCGGTCGCTTGGCTGGTGCCGCCGCTGCGGCAGTAGCCGGGCTTGTTGTCCATGCAGCGGACGGGAATATCGTCGCCTGGAGCGGAGAGGCCGATGTGCGGACCGTAGCTTGAGAGTTTGGCCCACTTGAATTGTGGATCATAGGCGCCAATGGCGGCTACACCGTTGGCAGCCGCCGGGTACTCGACATAGTTTCCACTATCTCCACTGTTCCCCATCGCCGCAAAAATCAGCTTGCCCCGTTTGACGGCATAATCAACTGCCTGCTGAATTCTGGTGCGATTCCTCTCTTCGAGTATAGGATGCCCAAGGGAGATATTAATGATCTGGGCATCACTGTCAGCAGCATACCGAATCGCCTTTACAAGCACGGGAACACTGTTGGTTCCTGACTCATCCTCCGATCGGAAGACTGTGATTGGCAGAATCTTCGCACCAGGAGCAAGGCCCTTGATGCCCTGACCATTGCGGCCATTACCCGCGATAAGCATGGACATTGCGGTCCCGTGGCCGGCGGCGTCATGGTGAGCATCCCTCTGAGGGTTGAAGACATTCATCCCCTTAAGGACTTTACCTTGAAGCTCCGGTTCGGAAGCGTTCACACCGCTATCAATCACAGCTACCGTGATGCCCTTACCTGTGCTGACCTTCCACATTCTCTCGGCCTGCATCTTGTCCAGGTACCACTGCCGCTCACGCATGGTCTCCGCCGAAGCGGAGGGCGCAAATGCGCCACCGACGGTGAGCAAGGAGGCGAGCAAGGGAATTGTCATTCGCGCTCGTCGAAGCGAACGCCTGTACGTTGCCTTCATCCCACCTACTCGCGTTCTCTGCTCACCGTCAGCGGACACTAACTGCTGGTCTCGCCCTACTCGATGACGGGAGGGACGATGTCATCCCTTCCGGTGATCCACGTCTCCTCGTCCTCGAGCTGACGCTGGCGCGTAGCCTGATCATCTCGGTTCGAGCGACGCTGCCCGGCAGAGCCGCCAAGAGGCGCCCCCGCGAGGCCGTTCGCGCCGATCACGCCACGCCCGAGCGCCGTGCCCCCAGAGCCGACGGTGCGTCCAGTGGCGCCGACTGCTCCAGAGCGGCCGCCGACAATCCCCGATCCGCCGCCCATCACAGGGGCACCACGACCCATGGTCTGCGGAGGAACTCCGATGGCACCTCCACCGGGAACGCCTCGCACCGACCCCGTCGGCCCCTGCGGGCTCGGCATGCCCACGATGGGCTTGCCAACCGGAGAGGTTTGCGGCGTAAACGGGGTGACCGGCGGGAGAGGTGCCTTACCCAGCGGGCCTGGAATGGAAGGAACCCGCGATGGTCCCGGCCCGGGAAGGGTGGGCACGGTACGGCGACCACCCGGCATCGGAAGGCCCGGGATGGTTGGCAACTGCGGGGGCCCACCAGGAATGCTGGGAGGGGTCCCAGGACCGGGCTGGGGAAGTGAAGGACTCGGCGGTGTGGGCGTAGTCGGAACCGTGGGCGTCTCGGGAACGTGCACGCTGTCGAGATCCGTGTTGCCTTCCGGAATGCTCGGGATCTCCGGGACCCGACCAGGACCGGGGTCAGGCTTGGGCACGTCCCCGGGGTTTTCCGGAGAGGGCAAGTCGTTACCCGGAGAGGGCAATTCGACACCCGGAAGGGGCACGTCGCGGCCCGGCTTGGGGAGATCTCGAACGTCCCCGAGAGGGGGTACTTCTCCGCCGGGTCCCGGAGATCCGGGGTTCGCAGGGACGGAGTTGACGTGGTAGTTACCAGTCGACCCCCCGCCCGCTCCGCCAGAGACACCCCCAGCCGATCCACGGGGGGAGCCGTAGCTCTCCTGCCAGCCTGCGTTTCGCGTGTCCGCCACCGTCGAATCCGGCAACGGCTTGAACACCGGCTCGTTCGACGCCTGCGCGGTGATGTCGTTCTCAGACATCAGGTAGTAGGAGGCCAGCTTGTACATCACGGGAAGGGCTTCATCCCGTGCCTTGTCGACCTTCTCGAGGCGAGCCTTTTCCTTGTCCGCATCCCCATAGCACGTCAGCAGACCACTGGACATCGAGGTCAGCTGGGTCTTGGCGTTGCCGAGCGCCCCGCCCGCGGTCTCCATGGCGGAGCCGACGTTGCCGACCATCTCCGCCATCTTCAGCACCTGCTTGGCGAAGTCGTCGCCCCACTCGCGGAAGGCGTTTCCGCCCTCGCCCTCCCACGTGACGTTGCCCGCCCGTTGCTTGAGCAGGTTGCCGATCTTCTCGAACTCCCCCTTGGCCTTGGTGAGGGCCTCACCCTTCCGGATGATCTCACCGGAATCGGCACTCATGACCATGCCGACCATGCTCTCGAAGGAAGTGTTCTCAAAACCCTGTACGTAGTAGCAAGCGTCCAGCGGCGGCAGCTTCTTGTCGCCCACGTCACTATCCCCCGTTCGCCTCAGGCGCCCTTTTTGCCAAGGTCTTCATCGCCACCGGCCTTGCCCTTGCCGGATTCCGGCGCGTCCTTCTTACCGTTCTGCTTCTCCCAGGCCTCGTAATAGGCCTTGCTGCTCGCCTGGATCTGCTGCAGCCGCTGGGCGTGTTTCTGGTCGGTCGCCTGGTAGTCGCCGTCGGCCAGGCCGACCGCGATGCCCATCGCCTCCAGCTGCTCGCCCAGCATCTTCGAGAGCTGTTGGAGCTTCAGGTGCATGGTGCTGTAGGCGGTCGCCAGCGTGGGCGACTGCGGGAGTGAGCCGTATGCCGTGGCGGCGACCTTCTGCTCGCCGATACGCGTGTGGTTGGCGTCGGACTCGCCCAGTTCGAGCAGGAGCTTGTCGACCTTCTTCTTGAACTCCTGCAGTGAGTCGCTGGGAGCGTCCACCTTGCCCTTTGGGGCCGATTCTCCCATGAAGCACCTCCCCTAGTGCCTGATGCCTAACAGCCGTGAGTGTGGGATGTGCGTCAGCGCACATCCCACACTCATCGGCGGTCTTGATGTTCCGTGGAGGTCAGCCGACCTCAGAGCGAGGTGAAGCGGCGGCGCTGGGCGTCGTCGGTGTCCTGGTAGCCCGTGACGGCCTGGTTGAGCTTGGTCGCGATCGTGCCGAGGGTGTCGTGCATGTTCGTGACCCGCGTGTCCCAGTCGCGCTGGCGGTCGTGGAACGCCTCCTTGGTCTGACCCTCCCAGTGGGCGACCTGAGCCTCGACCCGCCTCTTGAGCGAGTCGAGCTCCCGCTGGAGGTCGTCGGCGGTCTTCTGGACGTCGCCGGCGGCCTTGGTCACGACCTCGTACGTAATCTTCATGAGCTTTGAGTCTCCTGGACGTGAATCGAGCTGGTGGACGGGTTAGGAAGCCTGGAAACGGTCGAGAACACCGTTGCTGCCCAGGCCGCCGGGCACGCTCGCGTCGACGCCCTTCCAGGCGTTCAGCCGCTCGATCTCGTGCTCGTCGAAGCCGTCCCGGCTCGCCGACATGGCCTCCTTGGTGAAGGCGAGCATCTCCTTGATGCGCGCGACGTCGCGGTTCACCCGCTCCTGAAGCGCGTTGTACTCACCGGCCGCGACGCCCTTCCAGTGGCCCTCGATCGCGTCGATCACACCGTTGAGGGTGCGGATCTTGCCCTCGATGCTGTCGTGCATCACCCCGAGGTCCTTGATCAGCTCCGTGAGTTCATCGGACTTAGCACCGAACGTACCTGCCACGCTGAACCATCCCCCATGATTTGGATGTTCTCGGGGCGGCCGCCGTCGCGGCGCCCGATAACCATCAGACCGAAGTTGTCAACTCCCACTCTAGCCACCCTCGAAACGCCGAACTACCGGGTAACGGGGGCTGTGACAGCGCTGTTACAGCCAAGGTCAACTTCGGTCTGCCGTACCGTCAGCTTCCTGACACCCCGTCGACCTGCTCCTTTCACGACACCGCCGGGTTCCCCCGGACGGCGTCGCTTCACGACGTCACCGGGTTTCCCGGGCCGCGTCGGCGGCGCCAGTCGCGCAGCACGACGGCCCCGCCGGTGGTGACCGCCACGAGCACGCCGGCCGTCCCGAGCGCGTAGGTGGCCAGGCGTTCGCGGCGCTCCTGCGGGGTCTCTCCCTCGGGGAGCGGGGTCACCTGCGGCGGCTTCACGTCAGCGGCGTGGGGCTTCTCGGCGGTGGGCTTGTCGATCGGGCGCTCGTCGTCGTTGAGGGCCCGAACGGGGTCGACGACGCCCCAGCCGATGTAGCGGTCGCGGCCGTTGACGCCGCGCTCCGCGGTCTGCTCGATCTGCGCCACGACCTGGTGGTTCTTCCAGTCCGGGTGCTTGGCCCGGATCAGGGCGGCGACCCCGGCCACGTACGGGGCGGAGAAGCTGGTGCCGTTGTCGACGCACTGGCCGCCCTTGGGGACGGTGGAGACGATCTCGACGCCGGGCGCGGCCACCCCGATGAAGTCGCCGCTCTGCGAGAAGACGGCGCGCTCGTTGTTGCGGTCGGAGGCGGCCACCGCGAGGACGCCCGGGTAGGACGCCGGGTAGGTCCGGTGCGACTTGCCGTCCGCGCCGTCGTTGCCGGCGGAGGCGACGACCACGATGTCCTCGCCGATGGCCTTGGCGATCGCCAGTTCCAGCTCGGGCGAGGGGCGGCGGCCCGCCGTGTCCTGGGAGATGTTGATGATCTGCGCGCCCTCGGCGATGGCCTTCTCGATGGCCAGCGCCATGGTGCGCGGGGTGCCGGTGCCGCGGGCGTCGTTCTGCTGCAGCGGGATGATCGTGGCCTCGGGGGCGAGCCCGACGAAGCCGGTGCCCGGCCGCGGGCGCGCGGCGATGATGCCGGCGGCCTTGGTGCCGTGGCCGACCTCGTCGTCCGTGCCGTCACGCGGCTTGGGCGGGGGCGGTGGCGGCGGCTTGGGCTTCGGCTTGGGCTTGGATTCGTCCTTCTTCCCGTCCTTGGGGTCCTTGGCGTCGTCCTTCGGCTCCGGCTCGGGCTCGGGCTGCGGCGGGCGCTCGGTCTCCTTCCGCGGCAGGTAGTTCGCGCCGCTGCTCGCGTCGACCGCCGTCTTCAGCTGCGGGTTCTCGTTGTCCACGCCGGTGTCGATGACGGCCACCCGCACCGGTCTGCCGTCGGGGTCGCGCCCCTTGGTGTCCTTCCACAGCTGGTCCAGGACGATCCGCTGCAACGGCCAGGGAGTGCCCTTGATCTGCTTCTTCATCGGGAAGGTGCACTCGCCGTTCCCGTCCAGGGTCGTCGAGGCCGATGCCGGGCCCGGGCCCCGACCGGCCGCGGCGGCCGGCTCGGCCATCCCCAGCGAACCGGTGAGCCCGATGAGGGCGGCCGTGGCCGCCAGTCCCGCGGCCCGGCTCCTGCGCGGCGCCCCGTCCCCGTCCATCCGTGTCACTCGTCGTTCCCTCGCTTCCCCCGTGTTCCCGGCCCCGGCGCCGGTGCCTCCCGACCCCGGTGCCGCCGGTGCCGTCCCTGCCGGCTCTACGGCCACTACCGGCCCTACGGCCACTACAGGCCCTGCGGCTGTCGAGCGCTGTTGGTGTCCAGGCGCGGCCCGATCGGCAGGAACTGCGACCAGTTGGCGGGCACCGGCAGCGGGTCCACGCCTTCGTAACCGAGCCGGGTCTGCGCCTCGTTGGCCTCGGTCTGCGGCTGTGCGGCCGGCGCCGGCGGCTCCTCGTCCGTCGGGCCCTCGCCCTCGGTGCCCTTCTGCTCCGCGCCCACGTCACCGATCTTGGACTTGTCGGTGCTGCTGTCGCTGTTGGCCTGCACCTGATAGCGCAGCCCGGTGTCGGTGACCAGGAAGACCTGTCCGGTCTTGGTGGACTTGCCCTGGATCTGCCGGTAGAGGAGGCCGGTGCCCGGGGTGACATAGGCGCTGGTGGCGCCGTCCATGATGGTCGCCGGGTAGTTCTTGCCGGCCCAGGTGCCCAACCGCGGGGTGGCGTCGGAGCCGACCCCGTCGAGGATGCTGCACACGGTGTCGTGGGCCGCGCCGCCCTCGTTCGGGTCCACGGAGTTGACCTGGCGCGGGCGCTCGACGGGCCAGTTGCGGTCGCCGGAGAACTCCTCCGCGTCCGAGGTGAAGTCGGCCGCGCTGACCTGCTCGGCCTTGCCGTTCTGCTCCAGGTCGGCCAGTTGGCCGCTGCTGAGCAGCAGGTTGGCGACGAAGTCGGAGACGCGGGCGACCTTGCCCTTGAGCACGACGTAGTGCTGCGGGCCGGTGCCGGTGGAGGCGGTGAGCACCATGCCGACCCGGTTGGCGCGCTGCCCCAGGGTGGCCACGCCGGCGTCGGTGCCGACCTCGCCGGGGACCGTGGGGAAGACGATGGGCTGGCCGTCCTTGAGGGTGCCGAGCCAGTCGTCGGTCACCTGCTGCGGGATCGCGCCGTCCGAGAAGAGGGTGCGCAGCAGCAGGTTGTACTCGGGGCCGGTGGCCTCCTGACGGTTCTTCGCGTTGCCGATCAGGTACTTCACCCCGCGCGGGTCCACCAGGTAGCGGGCGCCGGACCTGCCCTGGACGTAGAGCACCTCGGCGCCGCGCAGCCGTTCGGAGCCCTCGACCTTGTCCGCCTCGCGGTCGGCGAAGAGGAAGACCGCCTTCTGGGTGCTGGTGTTGTTGCCGCCGGGCTGTTCGCAGACCGCCCAGTGCTTCTGCTTGCGCGCGTCGTCGGCGGAGGGCATGCGGTCGGGGGCGAACGGGATGCCGAGCGTCGGGCCGCGCGGGATGTCCCCGCTGTCCAGCACCGACTCCTTCACCTTGATGATGCTGGACTTGCCCGGGCTGAGCAGGAGCTTGGCCGAGGCGAGGTTGAGCACCGGGTGGAGCTGCTTCTTGCCGTCGGTCTTCAGCACCACGTAACGGGTGGTGGAGGAGCTGCCGACGATGACATGGGCCTCGGGATCGTCCCAGCCCTTGGGGGCCGGCGGCTTGAACATGCCCCAGGCGCCGAAGCCCGCGAGGATCAGCGCCCCGATGATCAGACCCGGCAGCACCGCGCGCAGCGGGCGCGGCGCGCCTTCCTCGGTGACGCTGAGCGCAGGCTGCAGGAAGGCGGAGATGGTCCGCTTCCGCGCAAAGGTGTAGGCGTTGAGCTCGTCCCGCCGCGATGCCATGTGTAGCCGCTTCTCCCCGGTTGTCGGCCCCAGTTGTCGGCCTCGGTCCGCGGACGTCCGCCGTGCGCACCGTCCCGGACCGGCTCTCTACTATGCCGGTACCCGAGGGGCGGGTGTGATGGGGGTGTCGAGGGGCGGGGCCGATACGCCGCGTTCCGGGAGGGTTTCGGGCAGGGTTCGGGCGCCGGCGGCGCCGTGATGTGTTTCCGATACCGTGACAGCGCGATCAGCCGACCCGCCGCGACGGGTTGTTCCGGATGAAAAGGACAAGGTGGTCTCCCTGATGAGCTCTGCCCCACGCGCGCGCACTCCCGAGCGTGCCGTACCGCGGCAGCCCTCACGCACCACGAGCTTCGGGGCCCCGCGACTGCGGCAGCTGGTGCTGTTCGAGGTCGCGGCCGCCCTGGTGCTGGTCGCCTGGGCCATCTCCCCCTCCCCGCTGCTGGTCGGTCCGGCCGCGGCCGTCGCCGTTCTGCTGCTCGTGGTGGCCGTGTTGCGCCGTCGGCAGCAGCCGGTGCCGGACTGGCTGGCCACCGCGGTGGCGCTGCGCCGTCGTCAGAAGCGCGCCAAGGAGCCGGTTCCGGCCGGCACGGACCCGTCGCTGGCGCCCGCCGTCGAGTGCGATCCGGCGCTGCGTTCGTACGCGTACACCGCGCGCGACCGCCGCGAGATGGGCATGGTGGGCGACGGCACCTTCCTGACCGCCGTGCTCCAGGTGCAGGGCTCCGACGACCCGCTGCGGCCGGGGGCGGCGGATCGTCCGCTGCCGTTGGGGCTGTTGCGGGACGCGCTGCGGGTGGACGACGTCCGGCTGGAGTCGGTGCAGGTCGTCCAGCACACCCAGCCGGCGCCCGCCCCCCACCTTCCGGAGCAGTCGGTGGCGGCCCGCAGCTACGGCCCGCTTCAGGAGCAGAGCGGCGCCCCCGCCGTCCGGTTGACCTGGGTGGCGCTCAAGCTGCACCCGGAGCTGTGCGCCGAGGCCGTCGCGGCGCGCGGCGGCGGTCTGGAGGGCGCGCAGCGCTGTCTGGTCCGCGCGGTCGACCAGTTGGCGAGCCGGCTCGCCGGGGCGGGCTTCGCCGCCAAGGCGTTGGAGGAGGGCGAGCTGGCGGCCGCCGTCGCCACCTCCGCCTGCGCCAACCCTGCCGCCACCGCCCAGGCCGCGCGGGCGAGCACGCCCAACCGTCGCACGGTGGAGACATCGCGCGCCTGGCGCTGTGACGACCGCTGGCACACCACCTACTGGGTCGGCCGCTGGCCGCAGCTGGGCGCGGGCAGCGTGCCGCTGCCGCAGGTGGTCGCGCAGCTCACCTCCGTGCCGGCCCTCGCCAGCACCTTCAGCCTGACGCTGGCGCACGGCGGCGGGCGCGGCTGGGGCGGCGAGCCGCGGGTGAGCGGGCACGTGCGGATCACCGGGCGCAGCGACAGCGAACTCGTCGACGCCCGCAAGACCTTGGAGCGGGTCGCACGGGGCGTCAAGGTCGGACTGGTACGCCTGGACCGAGAGCAGCTGCCGGGCATGCTCGCCACTCTGCCGCTGGGAGGCACTCGCTGATGTCCGCCACGACTTCTCCGACCGCCGCCGGGGCGGCCGGCACCACGGGTACGTCCGGTACTCCGGGGATGCCCGGCGTCACCGGCATGCCCAGCTCCGCGGGTCGCGCCGGTGCCGCGGGGAGGCCCGGTTCCGCCGGAGCGTCGGGGGCCGCGGGAGCGCCCCAGGCGGCCTGCGCCGCGGCACCGCGCCGGGCACGCGCCGGCTTCGGTCTCATCGGTCCGCGCCGCGAGCGGCATGCGCTGTCGGCGGAGCAGTTGGCGGCGATGGCGCTTCCGGTCGGCGACGACGGGGTGACCATCGGGGTCGACGCCCAGGGCGTGCCCGCCGTGCTCGGCTTCAGCCGGCCGGAGCCGTTCGACGCGGTGCTCATCGGCGGGTTGTGGACCGCTCAGGCACTGGCTCTGCGCACCGCGGGCACCGGCGCCCGGATCGCCATCGAGACCGGACGCCCCCACATGTGGGCCAACCTGGTCCAGGCCGCCGGGGGCGGACAGCAGTGCATGACGGTCTTCGACGTCGGCCGCGTGCCGCCGCAGGGGCCGTCGGTGGGCAGCCCGGTGCTGGTGGTGCGGGACTGCGGCGTGCGCCCTCCGCGGGGGCGGGTGTCCGCGCTGCCGTGGCAGGCGGTGCTGACCCTGTTGCCGTATCTGAGCCCGGTCGCGCCGCGACTCCTGGAGAACGCGGACCTGGTGGGCGTGCAGCGCGTCTCCCCCGAGGAGGCGAAGCAGGTCGGCCGGATCATGGGGCTGCCGGAAGCGGACGTGACCGCCCTGTCAACGCTGGGGGACGGCGTCACGCTCTGGTGCAACCGGACCTCCCGGCGCTACGTCATGACGCAGCCGACCGAGGCCGAGACGGGCCTGCTGGGCTCCCCGCGCCGGGTGGACTGAGCCGAACGCGGGGCACTTCCCCGGCGTCCGCCGCGCGCATGACGACAGGTGAAGAGACGCGGTGAGACGTGCTCGAGGCGTGTGCGAGGTGTGCACGAGGTGACGGACGCCCTCCAGGGCGAGACGGGCCTGCCGCCTGGTGCGCAGGGTGATTAGTCTTGTCATACGCGGGCGGAGAACCTGATCACAGGCCCCTCGCGTCACACAAGGGGATAGCCGAGCGCACGACGGCAACGGTCGGCCTCGCCAGGGACATCCAAGGTGCTCGACCACACCAGGAGGCATTGTGAGCAGCGATCGGGACGAGATCCGCGCGGGCGGAACCACACCCGGCGATGATCGATCCGACGCGGATTACGAGCACACCGGCGAGTTCACCATCGACTACAGCACGCCGTCCTGGTACACGCAGGACGCGGCGGCGACGCCAACCCCGCCCGCGCCCGCCCCGGTCCCCGCGCCGGGTCCCGACGCCGCGGGTTCGGACCTGCCGGGCTCGGACCTGCCGGGCTCGGACCTGCCGGGCTCGGGTACTCCGGTGAGGGGCGGCGAGGACGCGGCGGCCGGCGCCATCCCGGGCGCCGGCGACGCCGAGTCGCCGACGCTCCCGCCGCCGACCGGCGAACCGTTGGTGATCCCCGGACTGCCGGCGCCCGGCGAGGACTTTCCGCCGCCGCCGTCGGTACCCGCCTTCCCGCCGGCTTCTGAGGCCGCCTCGGACACGGCGGCCGCCGACGACTCCGCGCCCGTGTCCTCCTCCGAGGTCGCGTCGCAGGACGCGGTCGCCGACGTGACGCCCGCCATGGAGCCCGCGCCGGAGTCGGAGGCGCGGATCGAGCCGGTGCCGGCGCCCGAGGCCGAGGAGCGGACCGCCGATCCGGAACCCGAGTCGGCGGCTGGGCCGCTGCCTGCGTCGGCGTCTGAGCCTGCGTCTGAGCCGACGTCCACGTCGACGTCTGAGCCGGTGTCGGCGCTGGCCGGCGCCGAGGACACCGCCGAGGGTGCCAGCGGCGACGCGCTCGGCTCCGCGGCGGTAGGCGCCGGGGCGGTCGGCGCTGCCGGGGCGGTCGGCGCTGCCGGCGCGGTGTCTGACGGCCCGTCCCACGACGTCCGCGCGGCGCAGGACGCGTCGTCGCCCGCCGCCGACGCCCCCGCCCGGGACGACGCCCCCGGCCGGGACGACGCCTCGTCCGTCGCGGCGGCGGAGACTCCCGCCGACGACGGCGCGGACCGCGGCGACCTGGTCAGCAACGCCACGATGCGCTTCCCCGGCCCCGCCGCGGCGCGCAGGGCCGCCGAGGCCCGTGCGGCGGAGGACGCGGGCGCCGCGCTCGCCGACGCTCCGGCACGCCCCGAGGGCACGATGCAGTTCTCCGGTGCCGCGCTGCGCCGCCGGGCGGCGGCGGAGGGCGTCGACGACTGGCCCGCCCCGTCGGCTGCCCCCGCCGTGGCCCCGGTCGACGCCGCGGCCACGGCCGCCCCCGTCGAGCCGCGGGACACCCCACCACCGCACGCCGCGGCCGCCGACGCTCCCGCCGCCGGCTGGACCCCGCCGCCGGCCCAGGGCGGCGGACTGCCGCCGCTGCCGCCGGACTTCCAGCCCGCCGCACCGCAGGCCGGCGCCCCGGCCCCGGCCCCGGCGGGCGCGCCGGACTCCCCGTGGCCGCCGCGGGGCGCCGACGCGCCGGTGCCGCCACAGGGTACGGACCCCGCGGCCGCCGACTCCTTCCAGCAGCAAGCCGCTGCCTGGCCCCCGCCGGTGCCCGGCACGCAGATGCAGCCCGGCCCCGTTCCGGCCCCCGGCCCGGTGCCGGCTCCCGGGGCGGGCGCCGTCCCGACGCCCGGTCAGCAGCCCGCCGGGGCGCAGGCGTCCGGTGCCCCCGGCAGTCACGAGCTCGCGCGGCCGGCGACCGCCGACGCCGCGGCGCCACAGGGCCAGGGCGCCCCGGCCCCCGCCGCGCCCGCGCCGCAGGGGGGCTACGGCTTCCCCCAGCCCGCGCCCGGCGCCGCCGTTCCGGGTTCCGCTCTGCCCGGCGCCGCCGTTCCGGGTTCCGCTCTGCCCGGCGCCGCCGGCACGTCCGGCCCGGGCGTCCCGTCGACCGCCCCCGACCCGTCGGGCGGCCCCGCCGGTCAGGCGTCCCCGCAGCCGTATCCGGCGGCGAACGTCCCCGGCGCGCCCGGCCCGACGGCGCCTGACGGGGGGCCGGCAGCACAGCCCGGCTACGGCCACCCGCAGCCCGGCGCGGCCGCCGGGCAGCCCGTGGCGCCGGGCCTCGGCCAGGCCGCTCCCCACACCTCGACCCCGCAGAGCGGCTACGGATTCCCGCATCCCGGTCCCGGCGTCGCGGCCGCGCCGGGCCAGGGCGAGGGTCCGGGCCGGCCTTCGGCCCCCACCCCCGACACCCCCTCCCCGCAGGGCGGCTACGGCTTCCCGCAGCCGGGTGCCGGCGCGGTGCCGGGCCAGCCGGCGGCTCAGCAGCCCGCCGCCCATCCGGCCGGTTACGGCTATCCGCAGCCGGGCACGGCCGCTCCGGTCCCCGGACAAGCCGGACAGCCGGGTCAGCCGGCGCCGGCCGGCTTCGCCCATGCCCAGCCGCCGGTCCAGGCCCAGCCGCCGGTCGACGTCGCCGCGCGGCAGCCCGCGCCGGGCCTGCCGACCGGGCAGCAGCAGCCGGCCGCGGGGCAGCAGCCCTTCGCCGTGCAGCAGGACGCCCGACCCGCCCAGCCGCAGCCAGCCCAGCCGCAGCCCGACCCGCGGCAGGGCGGCGCGCCGCTGCCCGGTGCCGACGCTGGCCCCGTGGACCCGCGGACCGGCGGCTGGCCCACCATCTCGCCCGAGCAGCGCCAGCGCGGGCACGGGGCAGGTGCGCCGCTGGGCTACACGGCGGCCGTGGAGCTCTCGTCCGACCGGCTGCTGCGCTCGAAGCCGAAGCCCAAGAAGCAGGGCAATCCGGGCGGTTCGCGGTTCAAGATCGGTGGCAAGAAGGAGGAGGCCGAGCGGCAGCGGAAGCTGGAGCTGATCCGTACGCCGGTGCTGTCCTGCTACCGGATCGCGGTGATCAGCCTCAAGGGCGGCGTCGGCAAGACGACGACCACCACCGCCCTCGGCGCGACGCTGGCGAGCGAGCGCCAGGACAAGGTGATCGCCATCGACGCCAACCCGGACGCGGGCACCCTGGGCCGCCGGGTGCGCCGCGAGACCGGGGCGACCATCCGCGACCTGGTGACCGCGATCCCGTACCTCAACAGCTACATGGACATCCGTCGGTTCACCTCGCAGGCCCCGTCCGGCCTGGAGATCCTCGCCAACGACGTGGACCCGGCGGTCTCCACGACCTTCAACGACGAGGACTACCGCCGCGTCATCGACGTGCTCGGCAAGCAGTACCCGATCATCCTCACCGACTCGGGCACCGGCCTGCTGTACAGCGCGATGCGCGGGGTGCTCGACCTAGCCGACCAGCTGATCATCATCTCGACGCCCTCCGTGGACGGCGCGAGCAGCGCGAGCACCACGCTGGACTGGCTCTCCGCGCACGGCTACGCGGACCTCGTCTCGCGCAGCATCACGGTCATCTCCGGGGTCCGCGAGACCGGCAAGATGATCAAGGTCGAGGACATCGTGTCGCACTTCGAGACGCGATGCCGCGGCGTGATCGTCGTGCCCTTCGACGAGCACCTGGCGGCGGGCGCCGAGGTCGACCTGGACATGATGCGGCCGAAGACCCGTGAGGCGTACTTCAACCTCTCCACCATGGTCGCCGAGGACTTCACCCGGGCGCAGCAGGCCCAGGGCCTGTGGATGGCGGACGGCGACTCCCAGCTGCCGCCGCATCTGGCCCCGCCGATGCCCGGCCAGCAGCAGCCCGGCGCCCCCGCCCCGTACCCGCCCCACCAGGCCCAGCCCGGCCAGCAGCAGCCGGGCTACCCGCAGGCGCCGCAGCCGGGTGGCCCGCAGGCCGGCTGGCAGCACCAGCCGCAGCCCGGCGCGCCCGGGGCGCAGCACCCGGTGCCCGGCCAGCCGTACGCCCAACAGCCGGGCCAGCCCTGGCCGCCGCAGGCCTACGGGCAGGGGCAGCAGGCCCAGCCGGGCCAGCAGGTGCCACAGCCCGGGGCCCAGCCGGGCCAGCCCGGCCCGGCGCCCGAGGGCGCACAGGGCGCACAGCCGGGGCCGTACGGCCAGCCGTACCCGCAGCAGCCCGCCGGCCCGCAGCAGTAGCCGGGCGCCCCGGCCCGGTCGGACCAGCCGACCGGGCCGGGTCAGCCGGCGGTCACCCATCGCGCGTCCCTCACGTCGGCATCACGATCCGTATAACGAGGTAAGGCCCCGGGCACGTCGCCCGGGGCCTTACCTCATACATGATCACGAATGCGGGGGTTGAGGGACCCCGGCCGGCCGGTCGGACGCGGTGGACGGGCCCGGCGGTGTCAGCTCCGGCGCGCCGCCGCGTGCTCCTCGACCAGCTCGCGAGCCCGCTTCACATCGATCGCCATCCGCTCCAGCAGCGCCTCGATCGACTCGAACTTCTCCTGGCCGCGCAGGTAGGCGAGGAAGTCCACCGCCACGTGGAGCCCGTACAGATCCAGCCCGACGCGATCGATGGCGTACGCCTCGACCGTCCGGTCCACCCCGTCGAACTGCGGGTTGGTGCCGACCGAGATCGCCGCGGGCATCATCTCGCCGGCAGCCGTCAGCCAGCCGGCGTAGACGCCGTCGGCCGGGATCGCGGTGTGCGGCAGGGTCTCCACGTTCGCCGTGGGGTAGCCCAGCTCGCGGCCGCGCTGCGCGCCGCGCACCACGACGCCCTCGACGCGGTGCGGACGGCCGAGGACCTCCATGGCGCCCTCGACGTCGCCGGCGGCGACCAGCCGGCGGGCGAGCGTGGAGGAGAACGGCTCACCGCCGCCCGCCTCCCCGCGCTCGTGGAGGTCGATGACCTCCACGTCGTAGTCGTAGGTGGTGCCGAGCTCCTTCAGGAACTCCACGGTCCCGGCCGCGCGGTGGCCGAAGCGGAAGTTCGGACCCTCCACGACGACGCGCGCGTGGAGCTTGTCGACCAGCACCTTCACCACGAAGTCGGCCGGCGTGAGTTGGGAGAACTCCGCCGTGAAGGGGAGCACCAGGACGGCGTCCACGCCCAGCTCGGCCATCAGCTCCGCGCGGCGGTGGTGCGGCGCGAGCAGCGGCGGGTGGCTGCCCGGCCGCACGACCTCGCTCGGGTGCGGGTCGAAGGTGACCACGACCGTGGGCAGCCCCAGCTCACGGGCGCGCGCCACCGCACGCCCGATGATCAGCTGATGACCGCGGTGCACGCCGTCGTAGGAGCCGATGGTGACGACGCTGCGTCCCCAGTCCTCGGGGATGTCCTCCAAGCCACGCCAGCGCTGCACTGTGCCCGCTCCTCGCCCGAACCTTTGTCTGCCTGTCATGATTTCGCAGGTCTAAGACTGCCATGCCGGTGCGACACCGCTCGCATCGGCCGCCCGGCACGGCCGTCACCTGCCCCTCTGGTCGGCCGTCCACTCCCCGGCCCGCCCTCCCGGCCACTCGACGGGCCGCCCCTCCGCCCACTCGGTCCGCCGGCCGACGCGCCCTCCCTGCGGCCCGCCGGGCCACTCCCCGGGTCGCTCGTCCGGCCACTCCCCTGGGCGCTCGTCCGCGCGGCCGGCAGTCCGGCCGCGCGGATGTTGCCGAAGGCGCCGCCGCACCGGGACCGTCACCGCCTCGGGCGGCTCGCGCGGCCACAGCAACGAGTTCCCGGCCAGCACCTCGCACTCTCGGCGCGCGCCCGGCCCCACCACCGCCGCCCACTCCGTCGGCGCGTCCTCCAACCAGCCGCGCACCAGCCGTGCGAACCCCGGCACCTCACGGGCCAGCTGCACCAGCCGCCGGTCGAAGCAGGCCGCGCCCTCGGGGGTGCGGACCATCAGGGCGCCGATGCGGTGCACCAGGTCGCGGGAACGGGCCTCGCCGCGGTCCGCCGCGCCCTCGGCGGCCGCCCGCAGCAACGCGTCCAGTACGGCCGCGTTCCCACAGCCCGCGCCGCCCGGCTCGTAGCCGCCGTACGGATCGTCGCCGCTGTACGGATCGTCGCCGCCATACCGCTCGCGCTCCAGCAGGACGTCCAGGAGCTCCTGCCGCAGCGGACGTGAGACCGCCGTGCCCGGCGCCGCCAGCACCGGCGCCAGGGCGTGCCGCACCTGCGCGGGCTGGCGCCGCAGCAGGCCGACGACGAGCGGAAAGAGCACCGCCCGCGCGGACGGGCCCTGCTCCAGCCGGCGGTCGACGAACTCCGCGGCGTAGCGGGCGGCGGAGGGGCGGCGCTCCACCAGCTCGCGGACGAGGGCGGCGGCGCGCCGCGCGAGGGCGGGGGCGCCGATCTCGGCCAGCGCGCGGAGCACCTCTCCCACTCCCTCCCCCGGCTCGTACAGCCGCGCCTGTAAGACGGTGAGCACCGGCTCGGGGTGGGTCTCCAGGGCGGGTACGAGCGTGATCGGCGGCAGGTGCGGATCGCCGGCCGCGAAGCGCGCCAGCGCCTGCGGCAGATGCCGGGCCCGGGTCGCCGGGTCGCGGACGAGGAGCGCGAGCGCGGCCCCGTGCAGCGTGCAGTCGGCGGGGCGGTCGAGCAGGGTCAGCGCCGAGTAGCGCAACAGCTCGCGGTCGACCTCGGTGCCCACCCAGCGCACCGCCTGCAGTCCGTAGGCCGCGGCCGCCACGTGCCGCTCCGTGCGCTCGTCGTGCGCCCATCGGTCCACGGCCCGGCAGACCGCCGACGGCTCGTCCTCGGCGAGTGCGGTCAGCAGCTCGTCGGCGCGCGGGTGCGCCGACTCGACCAGCGCCTCCACCAGGTCGTCGACGGCCCGCAGGCGATGGGTGTGCAGCAGGGCCTGCGCCGCGGCCGCCACGGTGGGCCGGAGGTCGAGCTCGTCCGGCGGCGCCGAGACCGCCAGCGGGCGCTCGTCCGTGAACCACCGGCACAGCAGCGGCTGCACCCCACACGGATCGGCCCGCAGCAGCCCCGCCACGGCCCCCAGGAAGCGGTCCGCGGCGCGCCGCGCGGTGCCGTTCCCCGAGGGCGCGGGCGGCGCGTCCGCGGGGATCAGACGGCGCAGCAGATCGACGCGGTCGGCGGTGGTCAGCGGCAGCCGCAGCCAGAACCACGGGCCGAACTCGGCCAGCGCGCCGAGCGGGTGCGGGGGGCGGGGGCCGCCCCGGCCGCCGGGGGCGCGGTATCCGCCCGGCGGGCGGACAGCGGCGGGGCCCAGCGGCCGGCCGACGGCCCCGGGGCAGGTGGTGGGGCCGATCCATCCCGGCGTGTCGAGCGGGTATCCGGACGGCGCCCCGCGCGGCGTTTCGGACGCCGTTCCCGGCGGGGGCGGTGAGGGCGGTGAGGGCGGCGTGGGCGGACGGGCACCGCTGGTGAAGCCGCCCTGCTCGATGGAGCGCTGGGTGATGCGGTCCGCCAGCGGCTCCAGGACCTCCCGGTACGCGCCCGCGTCCGGCACCCGCAGCAGGACCTCCCCCAACAGGTGGGCGGCCCACCACGAGGCGTCCGCCGGCGGGGACGGGACGCACGCCGCCAGATGGTCCAGGGCGTCGATCAGGTCCCGCAGCCGGCGGACCAGGGCCCCGGGGCCCGCGCGGCGGCTGAGCAGCAGCAGGGCCTGGACGACGGGGCCGATGCGATGCCGGGGCACGGGGATGCGCCCGGAGCCGCCGACGCGCCCCGCCCGGCCGCCCCCGCCCCCCGCTCCGTCCGGCTCCCCCGCCACCGCCTCCTCCCACACGGACGCGGCGGCGGAACCGGGCGGGGGCGGCACGTGTTCCGCGTTCACCGGCGCCGAGGGCGGCCGGGACGGCAACCGCCCCGGGCCGACCGGGCCCCGCGCTCCCTCGCCCGACCGGGCACCGGGCCCCCCGTCCGATCCACCCCCTGGCCCGCCGCCCGCGCCCCCGCCCGCCGGGGCGGCATCCGTCCCGGCTCCGGCCGGCGGCGTCGCCTCGGGCTGGGGCCGGAAGCCGTTCCGGGGGCTCGGCGCGGCGATGACCTCCGGGTCGTACCAGCGGTGGACCAGCGCGTAGAGGGCGGCGTCGAGGTCGAGATGGAGGCCCTCCAACCAGTCCGCGAACTCCTCGTGGGCGAAGCGGTAGCCTCCGCCGGCCGGAACGAGCAGCCCCTCGGACAGCACGGCCGAGGCCCACCCGGTGCGCCAGGGGAAGATCTCCTCGAAGGAGTCGCGGTCCAGCTCGCCCTGGCCGGGGCCCAGGCAGCGGCGGGCGGCCTCATGGACCTGCCCGGCGACGCGCGCGGCGAGCCGCCGTACGGCCGTGCCGCGTCGGGGCGGCCGCTCGGCGGCGGCGAGCCGGACGGCGACCCGCAGACAGACGAGGTCGAGATAGGCGGCGAAGATCTCGCAGCGGTCGGGGGGCGGCTCCTCCGGTTCGGGGGCGCGCCCCGTACGGCCGTCGGCGCGGCGGTCTGCGCCGGCCGCTTCCCCGTCCCCCGCTCCGCCGTCGCCGCTGTGGCCTGCGCCGGCCGCCGCCCCGTCCCCCGCTCCACCGTCACCGCGGTAGCCTGCGCCGGCCGCCGCCCCCTCCCCCGCTCCACCGTCACCCCCGCCGCTCCCGTCGCCGACCGCCCCAGGCGCCCCCGGGAGCGCCGCGCGGACCTCCGCGAGCAGGCGGAGGGCGAGAGGGTGCCGGGCGTCGCGCTCGGCGAGTGAGCCCGCCGGCAGACCGTAGCGCTCACGGAGGTGCTCCGCCTGGCGGGGCGAGAGCTCGCCCAGTCGTACGCAGTCGGGCAGCGTCCGCGCGGGGGCGCCGGGCGGGACGGACACCGCGCGGCGCGGGCGGTGGAGGGCGTGGTCGGGGAAGAGCGCCCCGGCCCGCTCCCAGTGTTCGGGGCGGCAGGCCACCACCAGCCGGGCGTCGGCCTCGCGCAGCCAGCGGGCCGTGGCCGCGGTCCACTCGGCGAGCCGGTGGGCGAGCCGGGGCGGCATCTCCTCCGGGCCGTCGAGCAGGACGAACAGCGGTCGGCCGGCGGCGCGCGCGAGGCCGGCGACGTCCTCGGGGGTGACGGCCGAGGCGTCGCCGACGGTGCCCGCCGGGCCCGCCGAGGCGGTGACGACGCGGCCAGCCGCGCGGAGCGCGCGGGCCACCGCCTCCCGTACGCTCCCGTCCCCCGCGCTCAGGTCCGCCCCGCGCAGCCACACCGTGGGCGCCGGCTCGGGGCCCCGGGCGCGGCGGGCGGCCAGGGCCGCCAGCTCCGTCGTACGGCCCGTCCCCGCGTCTCCGACCAGCCCCAGGACGAGCGCTTCGCCCTGGGCGAAGCGCTCGAACTCCCTGCGGGTCCGGGGCCGCTCCACCGGGCTCTCCGCGGCGCCCGGCGCCCGCCAGGCGCGCGGGCCGCCGGCCGAGCCGGCGGAGGTGGCGGTGAGCTGGAGCGCCCCCGCCAGGTTGAGGTCCCGACCGTAGGCGGGCACGGTCGCGGCGTTCCGGTCGAGCAGGGCGGCGAGCGGCCCGCCCGGGTCCGCCGCGGCGGCGGCGCGCAGCGGAACGGCGAAGCCGCCCGCGCGGTGCCCCGCGTGCAGGGCGGTGCCCACCACGGCGACCACGGCCCCGGTGCGCGCGTCGAGCACCGGGCCGCCGGCCGCCTCCCCGCCCAGCTCCATGTCGACACTCGGGACGCGCCCCCGCCTCCGCGCGGCACCGGTCTCCAGGGTCAGCTCCAGCGCCGTGCCGAGGAGGTGGAATCGGTCAGTCGCGGTGTACGTCACCGTGGCGGAACCGACCACCCGCGCGGTGAGCCAGTCACGCACCCGCAGCCGCACCGCCGCGTCCGGCTCGATCGTGCCGGCCGCCGCCACCGGCAGCGGCGGCACCCCGAGCCCCTCGGTCCGCACCAGCGCCAGATCGGCCTCCGGAAGGGCGGTGACCGCCTCCGCGTCCACCAGGAACGTGCGGTCCCCCGGCGCGTACAGCACCAGCCGGGCCAGCCCGTCCACGGTCTCGTGGCTGGTCACCAAGGTGCCGTGGGCGTCGGCGAGGAATCCGGTGCCGCGCGGGCGCCCGGCCAGGTCGCGGATGCGCACCAACGCCTGGTCCGCCCCGGCCCGCCGCGCCACCATCCGCCGTACCTCCCCCTGGCGCCGCCCCGGGCACCCGCCCCCGGCACCGCGTGCCGCCCCTTACCAAGCCGTCCGTAGACGTCTCCGGAGGTCCCTGGACGTTCCTGGGCGCCCTCCTCCCCCGGCGTCCTCCGACGGTAGGGAGCGGATGATCAGCGGGACAGTGCGTGGCTGGAACGCGCCCCCTTCCACCCCCGTGATTCACTCCGAGCGCCTGCCCGAAGGGGTGAATCATGCCCTCCGAATGGATAGGCAAGAGGGGGTGGGGGGTGAGGAGACGTGGGGCGGGCGGCGCGCGCACGGGGCTGCGCCGCCGCCCGCCCCACGGGGCCGCTCGCGCGGCGCGCTTACGCCGTGCGGCGCGCTTACGCCGTGCGGCGCGCTTACGCCGTGCGGCGCGCTTACGCGGTGCGGCGCGTGATGACTGAAGGTGGCTGGTCCGGTCGGCGGGGCACCGGTGCGCGGTGACCCGGCGGGTGCGGTGGGTTCGGCACCGCCGGAACCGTTCGAAGGGCCTCTCGCCGTCGCGGCGGGATGTGGGGGCTGATCCGCCGGAACCGTTCGATGGATCTCTCGCCGTCACGGCGGGACCGCGCGCCGGCCCCGCGGAGAAGTGGCCGTCGTGACGGGATCGCGCGCCTGGCCCCGCGGAGACCTGAGGCCGTCGTGGCGGGATCGCGCGCCTGACCCGGCGGGTCACCTCCCGGGGCGGGCTGGAGAAAGCGCCGGCCGGGCTGGTGGCAGCCCGGCCGGTGGGATGACCTTGGGGCCGGAGCCCGAAGGTCTGGTTCAGGCGAAGACGGCCAGGCTCTTCGCCTTGCCGCCGCGGTTCTCGATGAGGGCCAGGAAGCGGCCGTCCGGGGCGAAGACGGCGATGGGGCCGTCGGTGGCCGCGGCGGCCGGCGAGAGGCCGGCGGTGGCGATCCGCACGCCGTTGCCGAGCAGGCGGGCCTGTTCGGCGTCCACGTCCCAGCGGGGGAAGGCCGCGGCCGCCGCCTCGGCGATCGGCATGATCTCCAGGGACTCCTGGTGCTGCTCCAGCGTGCGGCCGCTGTCCAGGCCGTACGGGCCGACGCGGGTCCTGCGCAGCGCCGTCAGGTGACCGCCGACGCCGAGGGCCGCGCCCAGGTCGCGGGCGAGCGCCCGGATGTAGGTGCCGGAGGAGCAGACCACGGTGACGTCCAGATCCAGCACGTCGGTGCCGTCCTCGGCGGTGGCCGGGCGGTCCGCGTGCAGGACGAAGGAGGAGACGGTCACCGGGCGGGCCGGGAGCTCGAAGTCCTCGCCCTCGCGCACCCGCGCGTACGACCGCTTGCCGTCGATCTTGATGGCGCTCACCTTGGACGGCACCTGCTGGATGTCGCCGGTCAGCGCGGCGATGCCCTGCTCGACGGCGGGCAGCTCCACCCCGGTGGCCCCGGTCGACGCGGTGATCTCGCCCTCCGCGTCGTCGGTGAGGGTGGTCTGGCCGAGCCGGATGGTGGCCCGGTACTCCTTCTCGGTCAGCGCCAGGTGGCCCAGCAGCCGGGTGGCCTTCTCCACGCCGATGACGAGCACGCCGGTGGCCATCGGGTCCAGCGTGCCCGCGTGGCCGACCCGACGGGTGCGGGCGATGCCGCGCATCTTGGCGACGACGTCATGCGACGTGAAGCCGGACGGCTTGTCGACCACGACAAGGCCGTCCGGCGTGTGGGGCTTGTCGACACGCTTCATTCCGCGGCGGCGCCGTCCTCGTCGTCGGTGCCCGGCTTGCGGTACGGGTCGGCCTCGCCGGCGTACCGGGCGCCCGAGGACGCCTCGCGCACCCTCGCGTCCGACTGCTTCGCCTTGGCGAGCAGGTCGTCGATGGTGCGGGCGGTGTCCGGCAGCGCGTCGGCCACGAACGTCAGCGTCGGGGTGAACTTCACCCCGGCCGCCCGTCCGACCTCGGAGCGCAGGATGCCCTTGGCGCTCTCCAGGCCGGCGGCCGCGCTGGCCCGCTCCTCGTCGTCGCCGTAGACCGTGTAGAAGACGGTCGCCTCCCGCAGGTCGCCGGTGACCCGGGTGTCCGTGATGGTCACGTGCGAGCCGAGGCGCGGGTCCTTGATGCCACGCTGCAGCTTCTGGGCGACCACCTCCCGGATGAGGTCCGCCAGCTTCTTCGCCCGCGCGTTGTCGGCCACTGGTCCGTCTCCTTCTTGTCTTCCACAATCTTTACTCGGCTGGGGCCTGGGGGCCCGCGGCGGCGCCGCTGATGTCACAGCCTCCAGGTCAGCACAGTCGGCGACCCCGACGCACTCAGTCGTCATGGTCGCCGTGGAGCCGCCGCCGAACGGACAGCAGCTCCACTTCCGGCCGTGCGGCGACGAAGCGCTCGCAGCGGTCCAGTACGTCCGTGAGGTGCCCCGTGTCCCCGGAGACCACCGCCAGGCCGATTCTGACCCTGCGATAGAGGTCCTGGTCCCCGACCTCCGCCGCACTCACCGCGTACTTGCGCTGGAGCTCGGCGACGATCGGACGGACGACGGAGCGCTTCTCCTTCAGCGACCGTACGTCGCCAAGGAGGATGTCGAAGGACAACGTCCCTACGTACATATGAGACGGGTCAAGCCACCCGTGGGGCCTCGTGTGTATGCCCTGCGTACTCCGCCGCCATCGGGCGACGGGAACACCAGAACCGTACACGCAACGGCCGGGGCCGATCGACGGAAATAATCCGCCGACCGGCCCCGGGCCGTCTACCGCGTGTCAGCTACGCGATGAGGCGATCAGCCGCGCGGCTTCTCCCGCATCTCGTAGGTGGCGATGATGTCGTCGACCTTGATGTCGTTGAAGTTTCCGAGGTTGATACCGCCCTCGAAGCCCTCGCGGATCTCGGTGACATCGTCCTTGAAGCGACGCAGACCCTCGATGTTGAGGTTCTCCGCGACCACCTTGCCGTCGCGGATGAGGCGCGCCTTGGTGTTGCGCTTGACCTCGCCGGAGCGGATGAGCACACCCGCGATGTTGCCCAGCTTGGACGAGCGGAAGACCTCGCGGATCTCCGCCGTGCCCAGCTCGACCTCTTCGTACTCCGGCTTCAGCATGCCCTTCAGGGCCGCCTCGATCTCCTCGATCACCTGGTAGATGACCGAGTAGTAGCGCACATCCACACCCTCGCGCTCGGCCATCTGCGTGGCACGCCCCTCGGCGCGCACGTTGAAGCCGATGACGATGGCGTCGGAGCCCGTCGCCAGGTCGATGTCGGTCTCGGTGACCGCACCCACACCGCGGTGCAGGACGCGCAGGTCGACCTCGTCGCCGACGTCGAGCTGGAGCAGCGAGGACTCCAGGGCCTCGACCGAACCGGACGCGTCGCCCTTGATGATGAGGTTGAGCTGCTGCACCTCGCCGGCCTTGAGCACCTTGTCCAGGTCCTCCAGGGAGACCCGGCGGGTCCGCTTGGCGAAGGCCGCGTTGCGCTCGCGCGCCGCGCGCTTCTCGGCGATCTGGCGGGCGGTGCGGTCCTCGTCGACGACGAGGAAGTTGTCGCCCGCGCCCGGCACGTTGGTCAGACCGAGCACCAGGACCGGGGTGGACGGACCGGCTTCCTCGATGGTGTTGCCGGTGTCGTCGTGCATCGCGCGGACACGGCCGTACGCGTCGCCGACGACCATGGTGTCGCCGACCCGCAGGGTGCCGCGCTGGACCAGCACGGTGGCCACGGCGCCGCGGCCGCGGTCCAGGTGGGCCTCGATCGCGATGCCCTGGGCGTCCTGCTCCGGGTTGGCGCGCAGGTCGAGCGCGGCGTCCGCGGTGAGGACCACGGCCTCCAGCAGGTTGTCGATGTTCAGACCCTGCTTGGCGGAGATGTCGACGAACATGGTGTCGCCGCCGTACTCCTCGGCCACCAGGCCGTACTCGGTCAGCTGGCCGCGCACCTTGGTCGGGTCCGCGCCCTCGACGTCGATCTTGTTGACCGCGACCACGATCGGCACGTCGGCCGCCTTGGCGTGGTTCAGGGCCTCGACCGTCTGCGGCATGACACCGTCGTTGGCCGCCACCACGAGGATCGCGATGTCGGTCGACTTGGCACCGCGGGCACGCATGGCGGTGAACGCCTCGTGACCCGGGGTGTCGATGAAGGTGATCTTGCGCTCTTCACCGTTGACGCCGGTGGAGACCTGGTAGGCGCCGATGTGCTGGGTGATGCCGCCGGCCTCGCCCGCCACCACGTTGGTCTTGCGGATGGCGTCGAGCAGGCGGGTCTTACCGTGGTCGACGTGGCCCATGACGGTGACCACCGGCGGCCGCGGCATGAGCTCCTCGTCGCCGCCCTCGTTCTCGCCGAACTCGATGTCGAAGGACTCGAGCAGCTCGCGGTCCTCCTCCTCCGGGCTGACGATCTCGATGTTGTAGTTCATCTCGTCGGCGAGCAGCTGCAGCGTCTCGTCGGAGACCGACTGGGTCGCGGTGACCATCTCACCCAGGTTGAACATGACCTGGACGAGCGACGCCGGGTTGGCGTTGATCTTCTCCGCGAAGTCGGTGAGCGAGGCACCCCGCGACAGCCGGACCGTCTGGCCGTTGCCGCGCGGCAGCATCACGCCGCCGATGGACGGGGCCTGCATGGCCTCGTACTCCTGGCGCCGCTGACGCTTCGACTTGCGGCCACGACGCGCCGGACCGCCGGGGCGACCGAAGGCGCCCTGCGTGCCACCACGGGCACCCGGGCCGCCGGGACGACCGGCGAAGCCGCCGGGACGGCCACCGCCGCCACCGAAGCCGCCGCCACCGCCGGCACCGCCGCCGGGACGACCGGCGAAGCCGCCGCCACCACCGGGACGGCCAGCGCCGCCACCGCCGGGACGACCGGCGAAGCCGGGACGACCGCCCCCGCCGCCGCCGGGACGACCGGCACCGCCGGGACCGCGACCGCCGGCACCGGGGCCGGGACGCGGGCCGGCAGCCGGACGCTGCGGCATCATGCCCGGGTTCGGGCGCGGGCCGCCGGGACCGCCGCCGGGACGCGGGCCGCCGCCCTGGGCACCCTGCGGACGCGGCATGGCGCCCGGGGTGGGACGGGGACCACCAGGACCGGACGGACGTCCGGCACCGGGGTGTCCGGCCTGGCCGGCACCCTGCGGGCGCGGGCCGCCGGGCGCGCCGGGGGCACCCGGACGCGGAGCACCGCCCGGCCGGGGCGCCTGCGGGCGCGCCATGCCGGTGGAGCCACCGGAGGTGAAGGGGTTGTTGCCCGGACGCGGGCCGGCCGGACGAGCGCCGGGGCGCGGCGCGCCGGAACGGCCGCCGGGGCCCTGGTCACGGCCCTGGCCGGGGCCACCCGGACGGGCGCCGGGGCGCGGGCCGGGAGCGGCACCGGGCTTGCCGGGACCACCGGGCTTGGCGCCGGTCGGCTTGGGGGCCGCGGGCGCCGGGGGCGCGGTGAACTCGGGCTGCGCCGGGGCCGGAGCCGCGGGCGCGGCCGGGCCGGGCTTGGGACCGGGCACCGGAGCCTTGGGGCCGGGCGTCGGACGCGGGCCCGGGGTGGGCGCCTGGGCGATCTTGGGGGCCGCCGGAGCCTCGGGCGTGACCGGCCGCGGGCCGGGCGTCGGGGGCTTGGGGGCAGCCGGACGGGCCGTCGGGGCCGGGGCGGCCGCCGAAGGCGAGGGGGTGGGCTTGGCCGGCGCTGCCTTACGCGGCGCCGAGGGCTTACCAGCGGATCGGCCGGAGCCGCCCTGGAAAGCGTCAGTCAACTTGCGAACAACCGGCGCTTCGATCGTCGAAGACGCCGAACGGACGAATTCGCCAAGTTCTTGGAGCTTGGCCATGACGACCTTGCTCTCAACTCCGAACTCCTTGGCGAGTTCGTATACCCGGACCTTAGCCACTTCGCTCCTTCTAGGTCCGGGGTGGTCGTCCGCCGGACCGTCGCTACTTCATGGGCGTACTCATCGCGTACTCATCGAGTGCTCATCGCAATCTCGACCTACTTCCGACTCGCGAGGTACCTGACCGCACGGTGTGCCGTGCCGTTCTTCTTCCTGCTTCTTACGGTGTTGCCTGCTCTGCCCGAGCAGACTGCTCGACGTACCGGCGCAAGGCCGTGGTGTCGAGCGGCCCCGGCCCCCTGAAGGCCCGAGGCAGTGCCCGGCGGCGGACCGCCAGATCGAGGCAGACCAGTGCGGGATGCACATAGGCACCCCGGCCGGGCAGCGTACCGCGCCGGTCGGGGACGCAGGCGTCCTCGATCACCACGGTCCGCAGCAGATCGCCCTTAGCCGCTCGCTCCCGGCATCCCACACAGGTTCGCTCAGGGCATGCGCGGATGCGCGTCCGGCCAGACACTGTTTAAGTCTACCTCCCCGCGCCGACCTCACCCCTTCGGGGCAGCGATCGAACGGTTACTCGTTCTCAACTGATTGTCGAGTGGTTTTCCGGCGCCACGGCCGGAAACCGGCCATCGCGCGCGACGGTGGGGATCCGGCCACCCCCTCGGCGGGGGCGGCGATGGAAACCGGCCACTCGTCCGGGCGGGGCCGTGCGGTCCGGTGCCCGGCTGTTGCCCCGTGTGGTCTTCACCCAAACGGGTAGCGCGGACGCCGTCGACGGTGCAACGCGCGGAACCGGCTCCCGTGCGCCGCGCGAGCCGGCCCCCGGCCCGCGAACCGATCCCGTCCCCGCTCGGCGAGCGGAACGGAACCGGGCCGGTGCCGGGACGGCGGCCTCGCGACCCAACGTTCCGACACCGGCCCGTCCGGCGTGTCAGCCCTGCCCGGCCGGCTGCTGCTCGGTGTCCGGGCGGATGTCGATCCGCCAGCCGGTCAGTCGCGCGGCGAGTCGGGCGTTCTGCCCCTCCTTGCCGATGGCCAGCGACAGCTGGTAGTCGGGGACGGTCACCCGCGCGGAGCGCGCGGCCAGGTCCACGACCTCGACCTTACTCACTCGGGCCGGAGACAGCGCGTTGGCCACCAGCTCGGCCGGGTCGTCCGACCAGTCGACGATGTCGATCTTCTCGCCGTGCAGCTCGGCCATGACGTTGCGCACCCGGCCGCCCATGGGGCCGATGCAGGCGCCCTTGGCGTTCAGGCCGGAGCGGGTGGAACGCACCGCGATCTTGGTCCGGTGGCCGGCCTCGCGGGCGATGGCGGAGATCTCCACCGAGCCGTCCGCGATCTCCGGCACCTCCAGGGCGAAGAGCTTCTTCACCAGGTTGGGGTGGGTGCGCGACAGGGTCACCGACGGACCGCGCACGCCCTTGACCACCCGAACGACGTACGTCCGCAGCCGCGTGCCGTGGGCGTAGTCCTCGCCGGGGACCTGCTCCTGCACCGGCAGGATGGCCTCCAGCCTGCCGATGTCGACCAGGACGTTCTTCGGGTCCTTGCCCTGCTGCACGATGCCGGAGACGACGTCGCCCTCACGGCCCGCGTACTCACCGAAGGTGATCTCCTCCTCGGCGTCCCGCAGCCGCTGCAGGATGACCTGCTTCGCGGTCGTCGCGGCGATCCGGCCGAACCCCGACGGGGTGTCGTCGAACTCGCGCGGCTCCTCGCCCTCCGGCAGGTCCTCGAGGTCCTCCGGGTTCTCCTTCGCCCACACCGTGACGTGGCCGGTTTCGCGGTCCAGCACCACGCGGGCCCGCCGACGGCTTCCCTCGGTGCGGTGGTAGGCGATGAGGAGGGCCGACTCGATCGCCTCGACCAGCAGGTCGAACGAGATCTCCTTCTCCCGTACCAGACCCCGCAGGGCACTCATATCGATGTCCACGGCTACGCCTCCTCCTTGCTCTCGTCGTTCTCGCCGGCGGCAGCCTGGTCCGCGTCGTCGTCCAGGTCCTCGTCGGCGTCCGCGTCCACGGGCGCGCTCGCGGAGGCGGCGGCCGGCTTGCGGTTGAATTCGATCTCCACCCGGGCCTTGGCGATCTCGGCGAAGGCCAGCCTGCGGGCGGTGGGCTTGCGCCCCTTCACGCCGGGCACTTCGAGGTCCACGCCCTCGTCGTCCACGGAGATGACACGCGCGACCAGCTCGCCGCCCTCCACCAGCTGCGCCTTGATCAGCCGACCGGTGGCGCGGCGGTAGTGCCGCCGCTCGGTCAGCGGGCGGTCGGCACCGGGAGAGGTGACCTCAAGGGTGTACGGGGCGCCGCCCATGGCGTCGCTCTCGTCGAGAGCCTGGGAGACCTCACGGCTCAGCTCGGCACACTCGTCCAGCTGCACACCGGCGTCCGAATCCACCACGATCCGCAGCACCCGCCGCTTGCCCGCCGGGGTCACCTCGACCTCTTCCAGATCCAGGTCTCGCGCGGCGACCAGCGGTTCCAGCAGTCCGCGCAGCCTCTCGCTCTGGGTGGTGCTCATCCGGGTGACTCCTCGGCCGCGTGTGCTGTTGTGGGAAGGTCGCGTGTCGGGTCAAAGCCTATCCGCTCCGGCGCCGGACTGACGATTCGGCTGCGTACGGGTGGCCCCGGCGGCCCGTCAGGCCGTCGGCACGGCCGACGGTTGACCGCGCGATCCGGTCACCGGGCGGCGCGATTCGGCTGCTCGCGGCGGGTCGCGGACGGTTGCGGCGGGGGCGCCACAGCGGGCGCTTCGGTGCTGGGTACGCTCACCTGCGGTGATCATCGCACTGGAGCGCCCGGTTCCGCGCCGGAGACACCCCGGGCGGCCGACCCGCGTGGGAGGGACCGGCGGAGGCCCGAGGCGATCCGGGAGGAGCGGGCGAGACCGGGGCGAGCCGGGAAGGGCCGTGCCCGGTACCGGAGTCACCGAGAAACCGGCACACCGCCGGACGCTGGGAAGACGCTGAGAACCGCCGGAAACACACCGGGAAGCCGGGAAACGCCGAGAACGCCGAGATCGCACCGAGTACGCCAAGTACGCCGATGACGCCGAGAAACGAAGACACTGGGAACGCCGGGAATGAGGAACGTGGGGCTCACGACGCATCAGCGGGACCCTGTGGGCCCGCGCAGACGACACCTGCTGCTGGTCGGCGGCGCGGCCGGCGCCGCCGCACTGCTGGCGGGCTGCTCCGAGACGCCGGCCCGGTCCGACGACGCGCCCGCCGAGAGCCCGGCCGCCATCCGGCTGCGCGAGCGCGCCCACCGCGACTCGGCCACGCTGCTCGCCCGCTATGACGCGACCGCCAAGGCGCACCCGGCCCTCGCGGAGCGGCTGCGCCCGCTGCGCGAGGAGACCGCACGCCATGTGGCGGCCTTCGCCGCGCGGCCGGATACCGCCTCCCCCGCACCCGGCTCTCCCTCCGCGCGGGCGGGCGCCGGGAGGAAGCCGGCCGCCGCCCCGGAGGTGCCGAAGGACGGCCGCGCCGCCCTGACCGAGCTGGCGCGCGCCGAGCGGCTCACCGCGGACGAGCGCACCCGCGCCCTCGTCGACGCCCCCGGCGAACTCGCCCGTCTGCTGGCCTCCGTGGCCGCCTGCGGCGCCGCCCACGCCTTCCTCCTCTCGAAGGACGACTGATGCGGCGGCCGACGTACGAGACACGGCCGGCACCGCCGGGCGGGTCGCCGCGGGGCGGGCCCACGCCCAGGGCGACCGGCCCGGTCGCCGTCGCGGGCCGGGCCACCGCCCAGGCCATCGCCGCGGGCCGTGCGGCCGGCGGTTGCCGGACGGTTGGCGGTTGTCGGGCGGCTGGCGGTTGTCGGACGGCTGGCGGTTGTCGGACGGTTGACGGTTGCCGGACGGTTGGCGGTTGTCGGGCGGGCGGCGGCACCGATGCCGCCACGGTCGGGCTCCTCGCAGACCCGCCCTTCGCGCCTGCTCGGGCCACCCGCCGGGCCCTCCGGGCCCGAACCGTCGACCGCGGGCCGGCCACGGACCCCGCTGCCGCGGCCCGGACCACCGCACGCCCGGTCGCGGTCGACCGAACAGCCGTCAGCCGGACGGCCGTCGACCGGACGGCCGGCTGCCGCGCGGGCCGGCGAGCGGTCCGGGGCGTGAAGGGCGGCCCGGGGTGCCGGGGCGTCGTAGAGCAGTCGGCCGTGGGCCGGACCGTCGGAGAGGGGACGCTGAGATGACCATCGGAGGGGTCCCGGCGAGGGCTGGGCGCGCGGCGCGCGCGGCCGCGTTGAAGGCCGTACAGGCCGCGCTGGCGGCCGAGCACGCGGCGGTCTACGGCTACGGCGTCGTGGGCGGCCGGATCGGCGACGACCGGCTCGACGAGGCGCGCGAGGGGTACGCGGCCCATCGGGCGCGGCGGGACGCGCTGGAGCGCACCGTACGGAAGCTGGGCGCCACCCCGGTCAGCGCCGCGGCCGCGTACGCGCTGCCCTTCCCGGTGCCGGACGCGGCGGCGGCGGTGCGGTTCGCGGCGGAGCTGGAGCAGCGGGTGTCGGGCGCGTACGCGGACCTCGTGCGGGCCGCGGACGGCGCGCTGCGACGCGAGGCGGCGGGCGCGCTGCGCGAAGCGGCGGTCCGCTCGGTTCGCTGGCGCGGCGGCGGCGTAGCCTTCCCTGGGCTGGCCGAGCGCACCGCGTCGAAGGGCCCGGCCACTCCGGCGCGCAGCAAGGCCGACGCCCGCTGAACGACCGTGGCGCACGCCGGGACACCCCGGCCCCGCCGGTCGCCCGTCAGGCACCGGGTAGCCGACGACCGACAGCTGAATGACCGACGACGACGATGAAGACGATGAAGGGGACTGCTCAGGAATGGCAGCAGCACCGCAGCCCGGCGGCCGGGACACGGCCCCCATCACACCGCCGCAGCGGCTGCTGAATGCGCTGAGCGACATCTCCGAGGGCCCGGTGCGGGCCTGGCTGGACGCGCTGCCCGCCACCGTCGAACGACAGTTGGCGGACTGGGAGCTGACGCTGGAGCGGGTCCAGGTCCCCGGCGGCCTGGGCAGCCTGGTCGCGCTCGTGCGGCAGGCCGACGGGACCCCCGCGGCACTGAAGTTCCCGGTGCCGGGGCCCGCCGCGCGGTACGAGGCGGCGGCCCTGGAGCACTGGGACGGCTGGGGCGCGGTGCGACTGCTGCGCGCCGACGCCGAGTCGGGCGCGCTGCTGCTGGAGCGGCTGCGCGCCTCCGTGACGCTGCGTTCGCTGGCGGAGGCGAAGGCGATGCTGGAGGCGGCCGGCACGGTGCGGCGGCTGTGGGTGCCGCCGGCCGACGACCATCCGTTCTCCACGCTCGTCGAGCGGACGGAGGCGGACGCGGACGCGCTGCGCGCCCTGGAGGCGCGGGGTTCGGCCGCCGACGCCGGGCCGCTTCTGGAGGAGGCCCTGACCCTGCGCGCCGAGTTGGCCGCGTCCACGCCCGAACAGGTGCTGCTGCACGGCGACTTCCGGCAGGGCAAGGTGCTCGCCGGCGAGCGGGCGCCCTGGCTCGCGGTCGGGCCGAAGCCGGTGGTCGGCGAGCACGCCTACGACCTCGCGCGGCTGGTACTCGACCGCTACGAGGACCTGGCCGCGGGCTCCGGCCCCGCGGCCGCCACCCGACGCCGCGTCACCCGGCTCGCCGACTCCCTGGACGTCGACCGCGACCGCCTCCGCGGCTGGGCCCTCTACCGCGCGGTCGAAGAAGGGCTCCGCGCGATGGCCGCCGGCGAGCGTCGGCGCGGCGAGCTGCTCCTGGAGTTCGCGGGCTGGCTGTAGCCGCCCGCCGCGCGGGGCACCGCGGAAGCGCCGGCCCGCGCGGCAGGATCTGCGGGGGTGCCGGGTGCGGTGGACCCCCGCGTACGGGCGCACACCGCGCGGGCGTGTCCTCGGACGCGGCCCCGCGCGGTGCTCGGATATCCGGGTGCGTCCGGCGAGCCCCCAGGTCCCGGCGCGCCGCACGGTCCCGGCGGGCCCGCCGAGTCGGGCGGCTCGCAGGATCGGGCGGCTCGCCGGGTTCCGAACGGCCCGCCCGGCCGGGTGCCTGCCGACGCGGATGGCCGGCGGGTCGGGCGTCAGGCCGTGAGTCGGCCGACGGCCTCCTCGACCGGGAGGTCCTGACGCTCGCCGGTGCGGCGGTCCTTGAGCTCGACGAGGCCGTCCTTGGCCCCCCGGCCCACGATGAGGATGGTGGGCACGCCGATGAGCTCCGCGTCGGTGAACTTGACCCCGGGAGAGACGCCCGCGCGGTCGTCGACCATGACCCGCACTCCGGCCGCGCCGAGCCTCTCGGCGATGTCCAGGGCGAGTTCGGTCTGCAGTGCCTTGCCCGCCGCGACGATGTGCACGTCGGCGGGTGCGACCTCGCGCGGCCAGCACAGACCGGCCTCGTCGTGGGTCTGCTCGGCCAGGGCGGCCACCGCGCGGGAGACGCCGATGCCGTAGGAGCCCATGGTGACGCGGACCGGCTTGCCCTCCTGGCCCAGGACGTCGAGCTGGAAGGTGTCGGTGTACTTGCGGCCGAGCTGGAAGATGTGGCCGATCTCGATCGCCCGGTCGAGCGCGATGCCGGCGCCGCAGTTCGGGCAGGGGTCGCCGGGCTCGACCACGACGACGTCCAGGTACCGGTCGACCTGGAAGTCCCGGCCGCAGACGACGTTCCTGGCGTGCGTGTCGGGCTTGTTGGCGCCGGTCACCCAGGCGGTGCCGGGGGCGACGCGCGGATCGGCGAGGTAGCGGAAGGCGGTGCCGGCCATGCCCTGCGGACCGACGTAGCCCCGGACGAGATCGGGCCGGTCGGTGAAGTCCTCGGCGGTGACCAGTTCCACCACCGCGGGCGCCAGATGCTCGGCCAGCTTGCCGAGGTCGACCTCGCGGTCCCCGGGCACGCCGATCGCGGTGATCTCGCCGTCGACCTTGACCAGGAGGTTCTTGAGGGTGGCGGAGGCGGGGACGCCCAGGTGCTCGGCGAGGGTCTCGATGGTCGGGGTGTCCGGGGTGTCCAGTTCCTCGACCGGGCCGTGCTCCACGCCCTCGACCGGCGGCACGGTGACCGTCACGGCCTCCGTGTTGGCGGCGTAGTCGCAGTTCGGGCAGTCGACGAAGGTGTCCTCGCCGGCCGCGGCCGGGGCCAGGAACTCCTCCGACGCCGAGCCGCCCATCGCGCCCGAGACCGCCGAGACGACGCGGTAGTCGAGGCCCAGCCGGGCGAAGATCCGCTGGTACGCCTCGCGGTGCAGCCGGTAGGACTCGGCCAGCCCCGCGTCGTCGGTGTCGAAGGAGTACGAGTCCTTCATCTGGAACTCGCGTCCCCGCAGCACGCCGGAGCGCGGCCGCGCCTCGTCCCGGTACTTCGTCTGGATCTGGTAGAGGATCACCGGCAGGTCCTTGTAGGACGTGCACTGGTCCTTGACCGTCTGGGTGAAGATCTCCTCGTGGGTGGGTCCGAGCAGGTAGTCGGCGCCCTTGCGGTCCTTGAGCCGGAAGAGCAGGTCGCCGTACTCGTCCCAGCGGCCGCTCGCCTCGTACGCCTCACGCGGCAGCAGCGCCGGCAGCAGCACCTCCTGGGCGCCGATCGCGTCCATCTCCTCGCGCACCACACGGGAGACGTTCTCCAGCACCTTCTTGCCGAGCGGCAGCCAGGTCCACACGCCCGCGGAGGAGCGACGCACATAGCCGGCGCGCACCAGCAGCTTGTGGCTGGCGGTCTCGGCGTCGGCCGGGTCGTCCCGCAGCGTCTTCAGCATCATCCTGGACATGCGCTGGACGTGGACCATGATCTTCTCCTGCGGCGTGGCTGGTGGCGCTGTGCGCTCGTGCGACGGGGACGTGCGAGAGGTTAGCTCCGGCGGTCGGCATCGGGGAAATGAGTTGTGCCCCGCCGAACGGGTCGTGCATGCATTCCTGCCTGCTGAACGGCCTCGGGTCGGTGGTGCCCTAGAGGTGGCGGTGCAGCGGCAGCCAGGCTCCCATCACCGCGTAGGGGCTGGGCGCGCTGGGGAAGACCACCGCGCGAGCGAGGTCCCGGTAGCCGAGGCTTCGGTACAGGGCGCGCGCCGGGGACTCCGTGTCGATCGCCGAGAGGATGGAGCGCGGCTCGCTGGCGCCGTCGGTGATCGTCGTGATGAGGGATCGGCCGATCCCCCGGTTCTGGTACGCCGGGTGCACATGCAGCTCCGTGATCACGAACGAGTCGCTCAGCCAGTCCTCGAATCCGGTGGCGCGCAGATACGGTTCGACGACCGTGGACCACCAGTGCGTGCGATCGTTGGGCATGCCGTACACGAAGCCGACGAGGCGGCCGGTGTCGGTGGTGGCGCCCAGTGCGCGCGCCCCGGGGCTGGTGAGATGGCGCAGCACGATGTGGCGTCGTACGCCGACCTCCTCCTCCGTGAGGCCGAAGGCGAGCGCCTGCACGGCGAGGGCGTCGTCCACCCGTGCGGCGAGATCGAGTGGCCCGACGACGACGTCATCCATGGCGGCACCCTACTGGGCCGCGACCGGCCGTGGATCGGAACAGCGCGCCGGGGGAGGACGGGGGGCAGGACGGGAATGAGGGCGGGGTGAGGAGGCGCGGGCGGCTCAGAAGAGCACGCTCATGAACGCCCCGACCTCCGCGAAGCCGACGCGGCGGTAGGCGGCGCGGGCGGCGGTGTTGAAGTCGTTGACGTACAGGCTGGCGACCGGGGCGACCTCGCGCAGCGCGTAGCCGAGGACCGCCGCCATGCCGATCTCCGACAGCCCGCGGCCGCGGTACTCGGGAGCCACCCACACGCCCTGGATCTGGCACGCCTGAGGGGTGGCGGCGCCGATCTCGGCCTTGAAGACGACCTGGCCGTTCTCGACCCGGGCGAAGGAGCGGCCGGCGCCGACCAGCTCGGCGACCCGCGCCTGGTAGAGCAGCCCGCCGTCACCGGCGAGCGGGGAGACCCCGACCTCCTCGGTGAACATGGCCACGCACGCCGGCATGATCAGGTCCATCTCGTCCTTGCGGATGCGGCGCACCAGGGGGTCGGGGGCGACATCGGCGGGCATCGAGGTGGTGACCATCAGCGGCTGGTGCGAGCGGACCTCGCGGGCGGGGCCCCAGCTCGGTTCGAGCAGCGACCACAGCTCGGCGGTGGCCTCGGCGGGGCCGACGATGGAGGAGCAGCGCCGGCCGGAGCGGCGGGCGCGCTCCGCGAAGGCGTGCACGGCCTCGGAGGTGGCGCAGATGGGGACGAGGTTGGCGCCGGCGTAGCAGAGTGATTCCAGTCGGCCGCCGCTGTACCAGCCCCACATCTCGCCGCCGAGCCGCCACGGGTCGAGTCCGGCCGCCTGGACGCGGGCGGTCACGAAGGCGTTGGAGACCGGGTCGCGGTCGAGGACCGCGAGCGCGGCGTCGAGCTCGCCGGGCTCCAGCACCCTGGTGGTGGTCGTCAGCACGTGTCGGTCTGCCTCACCGTTGCGGGGCCACGGGGGCCGGGGGACTCGATCTCACGAACTGTACCTCGGGCGTTTGCGCGGGTGCCCGGCGCGTATGGGACGTTCGCGGAGCCGTGTGTGCGGGGCCGGGGCTGTGCGTGGGGGGCCGGGGACGGGGCCTCCGGGTCAGGGGTCCGGGACCGTATATTTACGGGCAAGTAACCCAACACGCGGCGCTCTCGCTCTTTGCCCACAAATATACGGAAGCGTCCCGGACCTCCCTGCCCCTGCGGCCCCGCCCCCTCCCGCCGTCTCCCGGCTGGCCGAGGACGGGGGGAGGCCGCCCTGGTTCCTGCCGAGTTCCGTCGTCTGGCGGTCTCGCCCGCTGCCGTCCGTCGCCTGGCGGCTCTTGGTGCCTGCCCTGGTCCCGCTGACTTCCGTCGTCTGGCGGCCGGGCCCCTGTCGGGTGGGTGGCTCTGGCGTTCAGCCGGCTACGGAGACCTGAGGCTCGCCCGAGGGGATGCCGTCCTGCTCCATCTGCTCGGCGAGCTTCATGGCCTCTTCGATGAGGGTCTCGACGATCTTCGACTCGGGCACCGTCTTGATCACCTCGCCCTTCACGAAGATCTGCCCCTTACCGTTGCCCGAGGCCACCCCGAGGTCGGCCTCCCGAGCCTCGCCGGGACCGTTCACCACACAGCCCATCACCGCGACCCGCAGCGGCACCTCCATGCCCTCCAGACCCGCCGTCACCTGATCGGCCAGCTTGTAGACATCCACCTGGGCCCGGCCACAGGACGGGCAGGAGACGATCTCCAGACGGCGCTGGCGCAGGTTGAGCGACTCCAGGATCTGGATGCCGACCTTGACCTCCTCCGCCGGCGGGGCGGAGAGGGAGACGCGGATGGTGTCGCCGATGCCCTCCGAGAGCAGGGCACCGAAGGCCACCGCGGACTTGATGGTGCCCTGGAAGGCGGGGCCCGCCTCGGTGACGCCCAGGTGGAGCGGGTAGTCGCACTGGGCGGCGAGCTGCCGGTAGGCGTTGACCATGACCACCGGGTCGTTGTGCTTGACGGAGATCTTGATGTCCCTGAAGCCGTGCTCCTCGAACAGCGAGCACTCCCACAGCGCCGACTCCACCAGCGCCTCCGGGGTGGCCTTGCCGTACTTGGCCAGCAGCCGCTTGTCGAGAGAGCCGGCGTTGACACCGATACGGATCGGGACACCGGCGTCGGACGCCGCCTTCGCGATCTCCTTCACCTTGTCGTCGAACTGCCGGATATTGCCCGGATTGACCCGCACCGCCGCACAACCGGCGTCGATCGCCGCGAACACGTACTTCGGCTGGAAGTGGATATCCGCGATCACCGGGATCTGCGACTTCCTCGCGATCACCGACAACGCCTCCGCGTCATCCTGCGACGGACACGCCACCCGCACGATCTGACAACCCGAGGCCGTCAACTCCGCGATCTGCTGCAACGTCGCACCGATGTCCGCCGTCACCGTCGTCGTCATGGACTGCACCGACACCGGCGCGTCCCCACCCACCGCCACCGACCCGACCTGGATCTTGCGGCTCACACGGCGGTCGGCGAGCTTGGTCGGTACGGAAGGCATTCCGAGCGAAATCGCGGTCATGTTGCGGCAACCCCAAGGTATGGATCAAGGTCCCGAGATCGGCGGGCTCCAGGGTTCGAGGTTACGGCACCGCCAGACCGCCGAGCACATCGCGCCCCCGCCCCCGAACACACGTCGGCGGCCGGGCGTGCATGCCACCCGGCCGCCGTATGTCCTTCCGGTGAAGGGCGTGTGCGTCAGCTGATCCGTACCGGATTCACCACATCCGCTATCAGCACCAGGAGGGTGAAGCAGATGAAGATCCCGGCGACGACATAGGCGACCGGCATGAGCTTGGCCACGTCGAAGGGTCCGGGGTCGGGCCGCCGCACCAGCCGTGCCACATGCCGGCGGATCGACTCCCACACCGCGCCCGCGATGTGCCCGCCGTCCAGCGGCAGCAGCGGCAGCATGTTGAACAGGAAGAGGGAGAGGTTGAAGCCCGCCAGCAGGAAGAGCATCATCGCGACCTGCTGGGAGGCCGGGATGTCCAGCTGCGGGATCTCGCCGCCGACCCGTGCCGCGCCGACGACGCCCATCGGGGAGTCCGCCTTGCGCTCCCCGCCGCCGAAGGCCGCGTCCCACAGGTCGGGGACCTTGGAGGGGAGAGAGATCAGCGAGTCGACGCCGTCCTCGACCATGGTGCCCATGCGGTCGACGGACTCGCCGAAGGACTGCTTGACGACGCCGTTGGCCGGGGCGAAGCCGAGGAAGCCCGCCTTGATGTAGCTGCCCTCGACGTAGCCGCCCCTGCCGTCGGTCTTGGCCACCTCGTTCTGGATGAGGTTGGCGTGCAGCTCCTTGCGCTCGCCGTCGCGCTCGACGGTGATCGTGGCCGGGCCGATGGTCTTGCGGATGTTCTGCTGGAGGGTGGACCAGTCGGGGGTCGGGTGCCCGTTGAAGGCGACGATCTTGTCGCCGGCGCGCAGCCCGGCTGCCTTGGCCGGGGAGTCCTTGGCACCCGCGGGGCACTTGTCGGTGTCCTTGGCGGAGGCCGCGACCACGCACTTGTTGACCGAGCCGACCGTTGTCGTCTGCGTGTTGATCCCGAAGGTCGTCATCACGCCGAGGAAGATCACGACGGCCAGCACCAGGTTCATGAACGGGCCGGCGAACATCACGATGACGCGCTTCCACGGCTTGCGCGTGTAGAACAGCCGGGTCTCGTCGCCGGGCTTGAGCTCTTCGTAGGCGGCTGACCTGGCGTCCTCGATCATGCCGCGCCACGGCGAGGTGGAGCGCGCGACGATCTTGCCGTCGTCGCCGGGCGGGAACATCCCGATCATCCGGATGTAGCCGCCGAGCGGGATGGCCTTGATCCCGTACTCCGTCTCGCCCTTCCGCCGGGAGAAGATCGTCGGCCCGAAGCCGACCATGTACTGCGGCACCCGGATGCCGAAGAGCTTGGCCGTGGAGAGGTGGCCGAGCTCGTGCCAGGCGATGGAGAACAGAAGTCCGAGGACGAATACGACTATGCCGAGGACGGTCATCAGTGCCGTCATACGCGAGCCTCCGGGGTCGACGTGGCCTTCGCCGCACGAGCGGCCAGTTCACGGGCGCGGGCGCGGGCCCACGTCTCCGCTTCCAGGACGTCCGCGACGGTCAGCCGGGTTCCCGTGGCGGGTGTCCCGCTCTGCTGCGCTCCGCCTTGGCTCATGTTCACGACTCCGGATGCCAGACCCTCGGCCACCACTTCCGCGACCGTATCGACAATGCCATTGAAGGGCAGCTTGCGCGCCAGGAACGCGTCGACACACTCCTCGTTCGCGGCGTTGAAGACGGCAGGCGCGGTCCCGCCCAGGGTCCCCACGTGCCGGGCCAGGCCGACCGAGGGGAACGCCTCGTCGTCGAGCGGGAAGAACTCCCAGCTCGCGGCCTTGGTCCAGTCGCAGCCGGGGGCCGCGTCCGCGACCCGCTCCGGCCAGCCGAGACCCAGGGCGATCGGCATCCGCATGTCGGGCGGGCTCACCTGGGCGAGCGTGGAGCCGTCGGTGAACTCGACCATCGAGTGGATGTAGGACTGCGGGTGGACGACGACCTCGATGCGGTCGAAGGGGATGTCGAAGAGCAGGTGCGCCTCGATCACCTCCAGGCCCTTGTTGACCAGCGTCGCGGAGTTGATCGTGACGACCGGGCCCATGGCCCAGGTGGGGTGCGCCAGCGCCTGCTCGGGGGTGACCTGGGTCAGCTCGTGCTTCGACCGGCCTCTGAACGGGCCGCCGGAGGCGGTGACCACCAGCTTGCGGACCTCCCGGCGGGTGCCGCCCAGCAGCGCCTGGAAGAGCGCGGAGTGCTCGGAGTCGACCGGCACGATCTGGCCGGGCTTGGCGACCGCCTTGACCAGCGGCCCACCGACGATCAGCGACTCCTTGTTGGCCAGCACCAACACCCGGCCCGCCTCCAGGGCGGCCAGAGTGGGGGCGAGGCCGATGGAGCCGGTGATGCCGTTGAGCACGGAGTGGCACGGGGAGGCGGCCAGCTCGGTGGCGGCGTCGGGCCCGGCCAGGATCTCGGGCAGCGGCTCGCCGGTCCCGTACGCGGCGGCCAGTGCCTCCCGCAGTGCGGGCACCTTGTCCGCCTGGGAGACCGCGACGGTGCCCACCCGAAGCTTGCGGGCCTGCTCCGCGAGCAGCTCGACCCGGCCGCCGGCGGCGGAGAGTGCGGTCACGCGGAAGCGGTCGGGGTTGCGCAGCACCACGTCGATGGCCTGGGTGCCGATCGATCCGGTGGAGCCCAGGATCACGATGTCGCGGGGGGCTCCGTCGGCGGCGGTGGCCGCCGGGAAGCGGAGGTGCGGGTCAGCCAGGGAGTCCGTCATCCCCCCATTGTGTCCGGTCGCGCTGGTGGCTCGAGCAAGGGCACCCCCGGGGTCCGCGTTGTCGGGCCGGCCGCCGGGAGTCCGGCGACCGGCCCCACACACCGACGAGTGAGCCGAGACCCTGAGACCACGTACGCGATCCGCCCCCGCGCGGCCCGCCTCACGAGCACCGCCACCTCACGGCTGCGAACGCACTCCCACCCCGCACGCACCGGCGAGTGAGCCGAAGGGCGCGCGACCGCCGAAACGGAGAGCCCCGCCACCTCACGGCCCCGCGCGTACTCCGGCCCCGCACGCACCGGCGAGTGAGCCGAAGGGCGCGCGGCTGCCGAAAGGGAGAGCGCGCGGAGCCTGTGAGGAACGAGCAGGCGAGCACGGTCGACTGTCGGCAGTCGCTTAAGGCGCCCGGAGGCGAACCGAGCCCCCAGAAAAGGGGGCGCACGGTCGACTGTCGGCAGTCGCTTAAGGCGCCCGGAGGCGAACCGAGCCCCCAGAAAGGGGGGCGCACGGTCGACGTCGGCAGCCGCTGAGAGCGCCCGGAGGCGAACCGAGCCCTCAGAAAAAAGGGCGCTCAGCGGAACGGGCGGTGCACGTTGTCCTTTCGGGACGGGCCGGGGGTGGCGTCGGCGATCCAGGGGCCGTCGTCGCTGGGATCGAGGACGCCCTCCTCCAGCCACCCGTAGGAGCCGGACATCACACCGGCGACGATCGAGCGATCGAGGTCGTCGGTGTTGGTCCACAGTCGCGCGAACAGCTCGTCCGCGCGGATCCGGGCCTGTCGGCAGAAGACGTCCGCGAGCTGGTACGCCTCCGTGCCGTGGTCGCCCTCGCCGCGCAGCTTCTCGGCCCGTACGCAGGCGGCGCTCATCGCGAACAGTTCGGCGCCGATGTCCACGATGCGGCCGAGGAAGCCCTGTTTGGTCTCCATCCGGCCCTGCCAGCGCGACATGGCGTAGAAGGTGGAGCGGGCGAGCTTGCGGGCGGAGCGCTCGACGTAGCGCAGATGGCCGGAGAGGTCGCGGTGGCCGGCCGGGTTGAACTCGGCGTACGCGCGGGGCAGCTGGCCGGGGCCGGTGACCAGGCCCGGCAGCCAGCGTGCGTAGAAGCCGCCGGCCTTGGCGGCCGCTCGGCGCTTCTCCGCGAACGACTTGTCGGGGTCGATCAGATCGCCGGCGACGGACAGATGGGCGTCGACGGCCTCCCGGGCGATCAGCAGGTGCATGATCTCGGTGGAACCCTCGAAGATCCGGTTGATGCGCATGTCGCGCAGCATCTGCTCGGCCGGGACGGCTCGCTCGCCTCGGGCGGCCAGCGAGGCGGCGGTCTCGAAGCCGCGCCCACCGCGGATCTGCACCAGCTCGTCCGCCATCCGCCAGGCCTGCTCGCTGCCGTACAGCTTGGCCAGCGCGGCCTCGATGCGGATGTCGTTGCGGTCCTCGTCGGCCATCTGGGAGGCGAGGTCGAGGACGGCCTCCAGCGCGAAGGTGGTCGCCGCGATGAAGGAGATCTTGGCGCCGACGGCCTCGTGTCGGGCGATCGGCTTGCCCCACTGCTCACGGGCGGCCGACCACTCGCGGGCGATCTTCAGGCACCACTTGCCGGCGCCCGCGCACATGGCGGGCAGGGAGAGCCGGCCGGTGTTGAGGGTGGTCAGCGCGATCTTCAGGCCGGCGCCCTCGGGCCCGATGCGGTTGGCCGCGGGGACCTTGACCCGGTGGAACCGGGTGACGCCGTTCTCGAGGCCGCGCAGCCCCATGAAGGCGTTGCGGTTCTCCACCGTGACGCCTTCGGAGTCCGCCTCGACGACGAAGGCGGTGATGCCGCCCCGGTGGCCCTCGGAGCTGGGCACCCGCGCCATGACCACCAGCAGGTCGGCGACCACGCCGTTGGTCGTCCACAGCTTCACGCCGTCCAGGACGTAGCCGTCGTCGCCGTCGGGGACGGCCACCGTGGCCAGCCGGGCCGGGTCCGAGCCGACGTCCGGCTCGGTCAGCAGGAAGGCCGAGATGTCGGTGCGAGCGCAGCGCGGGAGGTAGGTCTCCTTCTGCTCCTGTGTGCCGAACTGCTTGAGCGGCTGCGGTACGCCGATCGACTGGTGCGCGGAGAGCAGCGCGCCGATGGCGGGGCTGACGGAGCCGACCAGGGCGAGCGCCTTGTTGTAGTACACCTGGGTGAGCCCCAGGCCACCGTACTTGGTGTCGATCTTCATCCCGAGGGCGCCGAGCTCCTTGAGCCCCTCGATGGTCTCGTCCGGGATCCGCGCCTCGTGCTCGATCCGCACCGGGTCGATCCGGGTCTCGCAGAAGTCCCGCAGCTTGGCGAGGAACTCCTCGCCGCGCCGGACGTCGTCGGGGGCGGGGCTCGGGTGCGGGTGGATCAGGTCGAGCCGGAAGCGGCCGAGGAACAGCTCCTTGGCGAAGCTCGGCTTCCGCCACGCCTGCTCCCGGGCGGCCTCGGCGACCTGGCGCGCCTCACGCTCGGAGACGCTGCGTACGGGAGGTACGGGGGTGTCTTCGGGGATCGTACGAGCGGTCATGAGGCTCACCTCGCCGCGGAGTCGGGGTAGTTGGGCCGGTCATCTACCGACCGGTGCTACTGCTGCGTATGTACCCGATACGGGAATTGTGTACCAGCCCTCGCGGCGCCGCGCTGCGGGACGGGGCCGCCCTCGGACACTCACCGGGGGCTCTCGGGCCCCTCGGTTGTCCGGAACGCTACGGCCGTTTCGACCAGAAGTCCGATTCGCCCACCCAGGCGGCCGACTGCTGCCACACTCGCCCGGGGACGACACTCCGTGCCGTGCAGGGGGGTGCTGCGCATGGCGAGACACTGGCCTGGTTTCAAGGCGTCCGGTCGCCACGGACGCCGACGGAAGGCGGAGCGCGGACGGCTGGATGCCGCCGTACGGCACTCCGAGCCACCCGGCCGCGGGGACCCGGGCGCCCGGGGACCGGAACCGTTCGCGCCGCTGGGCGACGGCGGTGGTGAGGGCGGGGCGACGGGCGCCGGGGCGGGCTGGTCAGCGAGCCCGTCAGCGCTGGGCACGGGGTGCGACGCGGGCTCGGATGCGGGGTGCGACACGCTGGGCGCCGGGGGTCTCGGGGGCGCGGAGCAGGGTCCCGCGTGCCTTTTCTCCGCGGCTGGGCCGTTCGAGCGGGATTCCCCGACTGGGCCGTTCGAGCGGGTCTCCCCGGCTGGGCCGTTCGAGCGAGCGGCCCCTCACGTCGAGCCCGGGTACCCGCTTCAGCCCCCTGCCCCGCCCCCCGTCACCGAGCCCGTGGCCCACTCGGGCGGGCCCGCTGAGCCGTTCGTGTGGACCGAGCCTCGCGGGGACGGCGGGTACGGCCCCTCCGGCGGGCGGGAACAGTCCGGGGAGGGCGTCGCCGAGCGGAGCGTCGCCAGGCCGCCGCGCGGCGCGGGGGCGGAACCGGTACCGGCCGGCGTCCAGCTCGCCCAGGCTGTGGCGGGCGGCGGGGCGGAGTTCGTCACCGTGAGCGATGGGGTCGGGTCCCGGGCCGGGCCCGGTTCCGGATCGGTGTCCGAGTCGGCGTCGGTGTCGGGCTCGGAGTCAGGGTCGGCCGTCGTGGCGGCGATCGATCCGGCCCTGGCCGTCGGTGGGGTCGATCCCGCCGATCCGCTGGGCTCGGCCGATCGGCTGCGGGCGGCGTACGCGCGGTCCGGGGATCCGCGGTTGCTGTCTCTGGCGGTCCGTATGGGGCGGCTGGCGGTGGGGCTGTACGGACAGCGGGCGCAGAACACGGCGCCATGGCCTTTGCACCGTCGCGAGGGCGAGAGCGCGATGGCGGACCATCCCTTGCGCGTCCTGAGTCTGACCCTGTTGGGGACGCTGCTGCGGTTGAGCTATCGGGGCGACGGGGCCCCGGAGACGCTCGCGGAGGCGGTGGACGCCGGGCGGGCGGCGGTCGCCGCGACCACCCCGGAGGACACCGGCTACAGCCGGCATCTGGGCGGCCTGGCGGACTCCCTCCAGGAGGTGTTCGAGCGCACCGGCGACATGGCGGCGGTGGACGAGGCCATCGCGCTGTACCGACGCTGCCTGGCGGTGTGCCCGTCCAGGACGCCGGGCTACGCCCGACTGCAGTCCGAGCTGGCCCGCGCGCTGCTGCGCCGGACCCGCCGGGAGCCGGACCCGACGCTGCTGGACGAGGCGGTGCTGTTGTGTCGTTCGGCCGTGCGCGGCACGCCGGCCGGGCGGCCGCAGCACCCGCTGCGCCTGGCCGACCTGGGCTCGGCGCTGCTGCGGTACGCCACGGCGACCTCGCACCGTGCCGCGCTCGAGGAGGCCGTCGCGGTCCACCAGCGGGCGCTGGCCGCGCTGCCGGCCGGCCATCCGGCGGGCGAGCGGATCCGGGCGGAGCTGGGTCGGTGCGCGCGGGTGCGCCAAGCGATCGAGGCAGGGCGAGGCCGCGCGGTGCCTCCGGGGGCTGGCGCGCCGGGTGCCCCGCGGCCCGGGCCGGCGGTGGCGTGGGCCGGCGAACTGGCGCGGGCCGCGTCGCACCTGGCGGCGTACGAGCGGTCCCGGAGCCTGCCCGACCTGGAACGGGCCATCGGCGGGTTCGAGTCCGTGCTGCGCTCCCCCGCGGAGAGCCCGATCCGCGGGGCGGCGGCCGACGGCCTGGGTACGGCCCTCTGGTCGCGGTACACCCGAGGCGGCGACCAACGCGATCTGGATCAGGCGATCGCCCTGTTCCGGGAGGCGCTGGCGATGCTGCCGCCGGAGACCGCGGAGGCGCACGGCGCGAACGCGAACCTGTCCGGGGCACTCTGGGTCCGCTGGCTGCGCACCCGCGACGGCGAGGACCTCACCGGCTCCGTGGGCCTCGCCCGCGCCGTGCTCCTCGGCACCGCGGTGGACGATCCGCGCCGCTCCGGCCGGCTGCTGTGCCTCGGCACCGGCCTGCGCGCCGTCCACCAGCACTTCGGCGACCCGGCCGCGCTCGTCGACGCCGTGCGCACCCTCCGCCAGGCCGTCGCCGCGGCCCCGGACGACGGCGACGCCCGGGCCCGCTCCCGCGCCGAACTGGCCGAGGCGCTCCGGCTGTGGGCGCGGACGGCGGCGGTCCCCGGCCGGCACGGCCACGAGCACGGCCCCCACGCCGCGACGCCCCACGGTGGAGCCCCCGCCGCGGACTGGCCGGGCGGCACGGGGAGTGTCGGTGGCGTCCGGGGCGGGAGCGGCGTCGGGGGCGGTGGGGCGCGCCCGACGGGCGACCGCGGGCCGACCGGGGTCCCCGGAACCGGCCCGCCGGGGGCGTCCGCCCCAGCCTGGGGCGGACGACGCCCGACCGGAGGAGGACCGCAGGGCGCGGCCGGGTGGCGACCGGCCGGCTCGGGCGGGGGCTGGCCGGAGCACCCGGCCGGGGACGGATCGGACCACCCCTCCGGGCGCGGACCGGACCACCCGGCCGGGCCGGCCGGATCAGACGAGGCGGCCGGGGGCGGGTCGGACGACACGGCCGGGGGCGGATCGCGGGTCGCGGCCGCGCTGGCGGAGGCGGTGGACCTGGGCCGAGCCGCGCTGGCGCTGACGCCGCCGGACCAGACGGTGTACCCGTATCTGGAGGCCGGCCTGAGCCGCAGCCTGTCGCAGCGGTACCGCGCCGGCGGTGACCCGTACGACCTGGCGGAGGCGGCCGCGGCCGCGCGGCGCGCGGTGGAGGCCACGGCGCCGGGTCACCCGCACCGGCCGGAGCGGCTCACCGCGTTCATCGGGGTCCTGCGGCTGGTGTACGAGGCGCGGCGGGACGGCCAGGCGCTCGGGGCGCTGCTGCGGGTGGCCGAGGAGGCCGCGCGCACGGTGCCCGTCGGGCATGCGCTGCGCGCCGCGGCGGTGTGCGCGTACGCCGACGCGCTGGCGGTCAAGGGCGCCGTCGAGCACGACCTGGACGCGACCCTCGGCGCGGAGTCCGGCTACCGGGAGGTCGCCGAGGACGCCCTGGCCGCGATCGGCGAACGGGTGGCGGCCGCGCGGAGCTGGGCCGAGTGCGCGTACGCCGTCGGGGGCGCGGAGCGCGCGATGCGCGCGTACGAACTGGCCGTGGAGTTGCTGCCGCGCATGGCCGCGCGCCGCGCGGAGCCGGAGCGTGCCTTGGCGAGGCCGTCGCCCCGGGTAGACCGGCCGAACCCGGCGCGCCCGGCGGAGCCGATGAACCGGGCGGACCCGATGAAGCGAGTGGCCCCGACGAACCGGGCGGGCCCGGCCGGGCTCGCCTCGCGGGCCGCCGCCTGCGCCATCGAGCTGGGCGACCCGTGGCGCGCCGTACAACTGCTGGAGCTGGGCCGCGGGGTGACGCTGGCCCACGCGCTGGACGCGCCCACCCCACTCGCCGACCTGTGGGAGAGCCACCCCGGGCTCGCCCATCGACTGCTGCGGCTACGGGAGGCGTTGGACCGGCCGGCGGAGCCGGACGGCCCTGGCCTCGCGGGCTGTGCCGGGGGGCTGGAGAACGGTGGCCCGGGGGCGGCGGCGCGACTGGAGGATCGACACGCGCTGGTCGAGGAGTGGGCGCGGCTGACGGACCGCATCCGTCGGACACCGGGCTTCGCGGGATTCCAACGCCCGCCCGATATAGTCGAGTTGCGGGCGACGGCGGAGCGCCTGGGCGGCCCGGCGGTGATCGTGAACGTCAGCGAGACGCGCTGCGACGCCCTGCTGCTGGACGGCGGCGAACCGCGGATCGTGCCGCTGCCCGGGCTGCTCCTGTCCGAACTGCTCGATCGGTCCGCGGACTTCGCGGCCGCCGTGCGCGCCGAGGCCGAGGAGGAGGTCTTCGGGGTTCTGGAGTGGCTGTGGGAGGCGGTGGCCGAGCCGGTGCTGACCGCCCTCGGGCTCACCGGTCGACAGCAGCGCAGGCCGTCGCGCCGGGAGCGGGGCGTGGAGCGTCCCCTGCCGCGGCTGTGGTGGATCCCGACCGGCCCGCTGACCGCGCTGCCGCTGCACGCGGCCGGGCGTCGCGCCGCCCCCGGCGTCCGCGCCGACGGTGTGCTGGACCGCGCGGTCTCCTCGTACGCGCCCACGCTGGGCGCCCTCGCCCACACCCCCGCCGCGGCGCCGCGACCGGCTTCCGGCGGTGGCGAGGTGGAGCCGCTGGTCATCGCCGTGCCGGGCGGGACGAGCGGAAGAGGCGAAGTCGGCCGGATGGGCGAGGCGTACGGGATGACCGCGCCGGAGAGGTCGGCTGGCTCGGTACGGTCGGCCGTCTCCGGCGGCACGGGTGTGGCCGGGGTGCCGAGCGTCTCGGGGGTGACCGGGGGCACGATGTCGGACCCCTCGCGCCGGCCGGGCCTCCCCCGGGTGCGGCGGGAGGCCGCCGCGCTCACCGGGCGACTCCCCGGCACCCGGGTGCTGACCGGCGAGCGAGCGCGGCGCGAGGTCGTCCTGGAGACCCTGTACCGGCACCGCTGGGTGCACTTCGCCTGCCGCGCGGTCAGCGATCCGGACGATCCGTCGGCCGGCCGGGTGCTGCTCTACGGAGAGGAGGCGAGCGGTGGCCACCACCCGCGGCCGCTGGCCGTCGCCGACATCGCCCGGCTGCGGCTGGGCGACGAGGCGGAGCTGGCCTTCGTGTCGGCCTGCGAGACCGCGCGGACGGGCGAGGCACCGGGCGCGGAGCCGCTGCATCTGACCGGGGCGTTGCGGCTGGCCGGATACGCGCACGTGGTCGGCACCCTGTGGGTGGCGGACGACGCGGTCGCCGCGGGCCTGGCCGACGACTTCTACGCGGCGCTCGGCGAACCGGCGTCGGCGCAGAACGCGGCGCGCGCCCTGCACCGGGCGGTGCGGGGCGCGCGTGAGGCCCATCCGACGGCGCCCACGCGATGGGCGGCGCACATCCACGTGGGCGCCTGACGGACGACGGACGAGCGAACCCCGGCCGTACGACGCCGAAGCGGCGCCGTACGACCGGGGTTCGGTCCTGAAATCGGACCTGGGGGTCGGACTCGGGGGTCGGACCCGGGGGTCGGACTACAGCTCGATGCCGGTGACGACCATGACCCGCTCGTAGGTGTAGTCGTCCATGGCGTAGCGCACGCCCTCGCGGCCCACACCGGACTGCTTGGCGCCGCCGTACGGCATCTGGTCGGCGCGGTAGGACGGGACATCACCGATGATCACGCCGCCGACCTCCAGCGCGCGGTGGGCGCGGAAGGCGGTCTGCAGGTCACGGGTGAAGACGCCGGCCTGGAGGCCGTACTTGGAGTCGTTGACGGCGTCGAAGGCCGCGGCCTCCCCGTCCACCTTGGTAACGGTCAGCACCGGGCCGAAGACCTCCTCGCGGGCGATGGTCACCTCGCCCGGCACCTCGGCCAGCACGGTCGGCGCGTAGGCGGCGCCGTCCCGCTTGCCGCCGGTGAGCACCTTGGCGCCCGCGTCCACGGCCTCGTCGACCCAGGACTCGACGCGCTTGGCGGCGTCCTCGCTGACCAGCGGGCCGACATCGGTGGTGTCGTCCGACGGGTCGCCGGTCACCTGCGCCTCGACGGCCGCGACGATCTTCGGGACGAGCCGGTCGTAGACCGAGGCGTCGGCGATGACCCGCTGCACCGAGATGCAGGACTGGCCGCCCTGGTAGTTGGAGAAGGTGGCGATGCGGCCGGCCGCCCAGTCGAGGTCCGCCTCGGAGGAGAAGTCGGGCAGCACGACGGCGGCGCCGTTGCCGCCCAGCTCCAGGGTGCAGTGCTTGCGCGGCACCGAGTTCATGATCGCGTAGCCGACGGTGTCGGAACCAGTGAAGGAGATCACCGGCAGCCGCTCGTCCTGCACCAGCGCCGGCATCCGGTCGTTCGGCACCGGCAGCACGGACCAGGAGCCGGCCGGCAGCTCGGTCTCGGCCAGCAGCTCGCCGAGGATCAGCGCGGACAGCGGGGTGGCCGGCGCCGGCTTGAGGATGATCGGGGCGCCGACGGCGATCGCCGGGGCGACCTTGTGGGCGCACAGGTTCAGCGGGAAGTTGAACGGCGCGATGCCCAGCACGACGCCGCGCGGGAAGCGGCGGGTCAGCGCGAGCCGGCCGACGCCGCCCGCGTCGGTGTCCAGGCGCTGCGCCTCGCCGCCGTTGTAGCGGCGGGCCTCCTCGGCCGCGAAGCGGAACACGGAGACGGCACGGCCGACCTCGCCGCGCGCCCACTTCATGGGCTTGCCGTTCTCGGCGGAGATCAGCAGCGCGATCTCCTCGGTGCGCTCGGCCAGTCGCTTGGACACGTGGTCGAGCGCGGCCGCCCGTACGTGCGCGGGCGTCGCGGCGAACTCGTCCCGCGCGGCGAAGGCCGCGGCCACGGCCTCCTCGACCTGGGCCTCCGTGGGGACGCTCACCGCGCCGACGAGACGACCGTCCCAGGGGGACGTGACGTCGAAGGTGTCCTCGCCGGTCGCCTTACGGCCGGCGAGCCAGAACGCGTGGGTGGTAGTCACAGCGGATCCCGGCCCTTCCGAAGTGGTGGGTTGGTGCGGTTGGCTCTCACCCTCCACCGTAGGGGCGCCGCGCCCGAACGGCGTTTGTCCGGCAAGGAGCAGTCGACCGCGCCGGCACACCGCTATGGCGTGCGCCCGCCACGCGACGCGGCGCGGGACGCCGCGAGGGACGGGGGTTGGTGGCCGCCGTGGGGGACGGGGGCGGGGTGCGGCGCGGGATGGGGGCGACGGTGCGGGGTGGGGGCGGCGGTGTGGGTGGGGCGGGGCCCGGACGCAGCGCGGCGTGAGGGGTGAGGTCTGGCCCGGGAGGACCGGTCACGTCCAAGGGCCCCGGCACGCTCACGGGCGAAGCCTCGGGCCCGGCCAGGTCCGGCCTCCGGAGCCGACCACGTCCGGGCTCCGGGCACGAGCAAATCCGCCTCCAGCCCCGATCAGGTCCGGGCCTCTGGGCCGGTCAGGTCTGAGAAGACGGTGCGGTCGCCTTGAGGGCGAGCCAGAGTTCCATACGGACGTCGGGGTCGTCGAGCGAGCGGCCGAGGATCTCCTCGACGCGGCGCATGCGGTAGCGGAGCGTGTGCCGGTGCACGCCGAGGTCGGCCGCGGCCGCGTCCCACTGGCCGTGCCGGGACAGCCAGGCGCGCAGCGAGGCGACGAGGTCGCCGCGACCGGTGGCGTCATGGTCGCGCAGGGCGCGGAGCATGCCGTCGGCGAAGGCGCGCACCGCGTCGTCGGCGAGCAGGGGCAGCACGGAACCGGCGGCGACCTCCTCGTGTTCCACGAGCACCCGGCCGCGCCGGCGGGCCACGGACAGCGCCTGCTCGGCCTGGCGGTAGGCACCGACAGCGGCGATCGGGCCGGCGGGCGCCGAGAGGCCGATCACCAGGTCGTCGTCCGGCGCCGGGGGCGCGGCCGCACGGTCGCGCGGGCGGGTGGCGGAGCCGCGGCGCTCCTCTACCGCGGCGGCGTGTTCCGCGCAGGCGGCGACGGCCGCGCCGCCGTCGGAGGCGAGGACGATGAGCCGTTCGCCGTCCGGGACCACCAGGACCGCCTCGCCGGTGCGGGCCGCCGCGGTCTCCACCGTGTCGGCGAGCGCGCCCAGCGGGTCCGGGGCGAGCTCGCCGCTCGGCGCACCCGGGCCGTTCGCCGCCGCGGCGGCCGGCGTCGCCGCCCCGCTGGCGGCCGGGGCGGCCGCCAGCGCCGCTTTCCCCACTTTCACCGCGTTCCCGGGTTTCGCCGCTTTCACCGGCTTCGCGGTGCCACCGATGCCCTCGATCGGGAGGTCCTCAGCCGCGTATGCGCCGGGCTGTGTCCCGGCGACGCTCGGCGCGGCCTCCGCGACCAGCATCCGGAACGGCGCGTCGAGGAGCCCGCCGTACAGCCGCCCGGCCACGGCGTGGGCGTGGTCGGGCTCGCCCGCGAGCAGCATCCGCAGCACCGCCGCGCCCAGGCGGCCCTCCGCCTCCTGGAGGGAGCGGGAGCGTTCCGTGGTCAGGGTCAGCAGGGCCACGGCGGAGTGCACGGCATAGCGCTCGGCGGTGCCGAGGGGAGCGCCGGTCCCCACCGCGAGCACGCCGCGTGCCCGGCGGCCGGTGCCGAGGGACTGCAGCTCGACCCGGTCGGCGGCGTCCTCGGCCTCCTCGCCGCCGGTGCCGCCCACGACGGCGCTGGCGGGGGCGGGGCGGGCCCGCAGTCGCTCCACGTCGGCGGAGAGCCGGGCAGCTCGGCGGGCTGCCCAGTCGGGGGCGGCGGCGACCACGGCGCCGGAGGCGTCGTACAGGGCGGCCCACCCGTCGAGGTGTGCGGCGAGCCGGGCCAGCAGCGCGGCCGGCCCCTCCATGCCCATGGCGGCGCGGGTCAGCTCGCGCTGCGCCTCGAAGCCGGCGGTCACCGCCCGGTACTGGTCCGCCGCTATCGCCGCCGAGACGGCCTTGCTGATGGCTATGAAGGGGGTGCGGCGGGGCACCTCGAGCAGCGGGAAGCCCTCGTCGCGGGCCGCGGCGACCAGCGCCTCCGGGACCGTGTCGTAGTTGACGCCGACGGCGAAGCCGAGGCCCACGACCCCCGCGCCGGCGAGCCGTACCACGTAGCGACGCATCGCTTCCGGGTCCTCGGCGTCCAGCTTCATCGCGGTGATCAGCAGCAGCTCGCCGCCGTCCAGGTAGGGCGTCGGGTCGGCCAGCTCGCTGACGTGCGCCCAGCGCACGGGGGTCTCCAGCCGTTCCCCACCCGCGAGCACGGTCAGCTTGAGCGCGGAGTGGTGGACGAGTGAGGCGAGGGTGGGTGGCATGACACCTTCGATACGGCTGTGGTGCGTGTGGTCGGGCAGGCGGCTCGGCGGGGCGGGGTGAGCGGCGGCTCGTGCCGGGCTGAGGGGACGGGCCGCGGAACGGCGCACCGCATCCGGCAGGTCTCCGGCCCGGACGGCGCCCGACCACTACGCCCTGTACGAACCACCGCCATCAATTCTGCCTCAGTGGAGCCGTCGGGCCCTCATCGCACGGGCCGGTCCCCGTCCACGGCCTCAAGGGCGGCCGGGCCCCGCTCCCGGTTGCGACCGGTCCGGCCGGCGGTCCGGCCCGGTCTCATCCCCGCAGGTCCACCAGCACCGGGGGCGCGCTCTCGCCCCGCACCGAGGTCACGGACAGCACCGCGTGCCCGGGTGGTACGGAGTGCGCCAGCTCCGACGCCGACCAACGCTCGCGCTCCACCTTGCGGACGGTCACGGACTGCACCGTGGCGGCCTTGCCGGTCACCACCCTGCGGATGAAGTGCAGCACCTTGGTCATCGGCTCGTCGGAGATGATCTGCCGGTCGGTGACGTCCCGCGTCTCCACCCATGCCGTTCCCCAGACCTCGGCGAAGCGCGCGCCGTCCCAGGTGGTCACTCCCGCGTACGCCATCCGGCAGCCGACCGCGCCCAGCAGCGCGCTGCGCAGCGCTTCGGGGACGTCGTCCAGCGTGCGCAGCGTCAGGACCGCGCCCGCGTTGGCCGAGCGGAGGCGCTGGATGCCGCGCAGCGCCTCCGGGGTGACGGTGTGCGAGGCGTCGTCGAGGACCAGACAGGCGAAGAGCGAACGGTCGGCCCGTCCCACCGCGCACTCGGTGAACTGCGCCAGCACCAGTCGGGCGAGCATCCGCGACGCCTCGGCGTGCCCGCGCTCGGGGAGGTCGATGCGGACCCTGAGCGGGTGTTCCAGCGCCCGCAGCGAGAAGGGACGCCGGCCGCCGCGCGTGTCGAAGAAGTCCGCGAAGGCCGGCCGGTCCAGCAGCGCGATCCGGTCCGCGAGCAGCGCTCCCACGTCACCTGCGGCGGCGGACTGGCGCACCCGCGCGTCGAGCTCCCGGGCCTGCGCCTGCTGCCCGGCCTCGTCGAGCGCCGCGCGGAGGGCGTCCAGGGCCGTCTGCGAGCCGTCGAGCAGCTCGCGCAGCTCGGGCACGGAGGGGAAGCGGCCGTGGGCGGCGCGATAGGGGCCGAGCAGCTGCGCCAGCGCGGTCGCGGCCCGCCGGCTGTCCCCGCCGGGCAGGCCCTGCGCCATGTCGCCGACCAGCGCCTCCGCCAACACGCCCGCCGCCTCGTCGGGGTCGGTGGTGCCGCCGTACAGGTCCAGGTCGTAGGCCGACTCCGGACGGCCGATCTTCACCACGACGTCGAAGGCGTCATCCGGCCCGATCCCGGCGCCCGCGGGCCCGACGGCCACCACCGCGACCCGCCCGGCCAACGCCTGGAGGCACAGCGACTCGACCACCGGCCGTACCAGCCGCCCGGTCTTCCCCGCCCCCGGCGGCCCCACCGCCAGGAGAGAGGTGCCCAGCACCGCCGGGTCCAACGCCATGCTCACGTCGCGGAACTCATACGGATTGCGCAGGTCGTCCGTGGCCCTGCCCAGGCGCACCTGGCACGCGACGAGGTCGTGCCGCGCCGTGCGCACCGGCAGGTCGCGCACCCCCGACGGATGCCCACAGGCCGCCGCGCCCTCCCTCAGCACCGTGTCCGTGAACGCCGCCAGCCGCCCGGGCTGCGCCCGCACCGACTCCCACGCCCGCTCGAGCCGGGCGTGGTCCACGTCGTTCATCACCCCGGCCCGCGCCTCCGCCGCCAACCGGTCCGCCACCCCATGCGCCCCGGCGGCCCGCAGGTGGGGCCATTGGGCGGGGTCGGTCTCTGGTTGGGTGCATTGCGTTGTCTCGCGCCTTTGACGGAAGTGTCGAAGCAGCGGCTCTGCCAGCCGACGAGCGAGCTCCGGCCAATGCCCGACCCGTCCAAAACCGAAAGCGATCAGCCCCTTCACCAGCCACACATAGCCGTCCGCCACCAACGCGCCGCCTTCGGTGCCTCGCCATGAATCTGGGAAGAACAGAATCAGGGGTAGGCGCCACCAACTACCGAGGTAGTTGTTGGAGAGCAGGGCCCAGAGCAACCAAGCGCACAGGAATGCGATCAGAGCCCCGCTGACGAGCCTCCGGGTAGGGACGCGCTCCGGATCTTCAACAGGCTTGGGCTTGTGCCCGAACATCCACACCCCCGGCCCGCCCGCCGTCCGCGGCGTCCGCAGCCAGGTCAGGAAGGGCGACTGGGCCGCGGGGGACGCCGGCCCGGTGGAGAGCGTCGCGCCGGGCGCTGCCCCGGGAGGCGGGGGTACCGGCGGGGCGGGTGGAACAGGCAGCGGCACGGAGTCGGCAGGGGCCGTGCTCGGCAGTGAGGCCGGGGGGGCGGGGTGGACCGGGGGGTGGGGCGGGCCCGGGGGGACTGCCGGGAGGGGTGGGGTGGCAGGGCGGGGCACCGCGTCCCGCCGGGTCCCACGTGAGTCGTACGTGCCCTCGGTGTCCATGTGCCGCCCCTTACCCCCTGACCAGCCAAGCCATCTGTAGTACGCACACGCGTGCGCGCCCCATCCGTGTACGCCGACCTTCAGGGGCTCAATCTAGTGGGCCCGGCCGGGTGGTTCGGTGACACATCCGGATGCCGCGCCCAGCCGGAGCACACGATTACCCGCCGGCCGGGCCACCGCCCCCTCCACCGCTGCTCCTGGCTCCCCCACCGCCAGCCCGCCCCCCAGAGCAGGCCCATCCCCTCACCAGGCGCCCGACTCCGCCGCCCCCCCCAGAGCAAGCCCACCCCCTCACCAAGCGCCCGACTCCGCCCGCCCCGAGAGCAGGCCCATCCCTCACCAGGCGCCCGACTCCGTCCCTCGCCCCACGCCCCCGCTATGTCCGTCGCGGACAACGCAACACGTCCACTGCTCCCGATCGGAACATGCCTCATCGGCGCCACCGCCCCTAGCCTGCGTCTAAAACCTCTGTTCTTTCCCCTGGAGCACCTCATGACCGAACTGACCGGAGGCCCGTCCCTCCCCCAGGAGCGCCGCGTCGTCACCGCGATCCCCGGCCCGAAGTCCCAGGAGCTGCAGGCCCGCCGGCTGGCGGCCGTGGCCGGCGGTGTGGGCTCGGTGCTGCCGGTCTTCACGGTGCGCGCCGGCGGCGGCGTGATCGAGGACGTGGACGGCAACTCCCTCATCGACTTCGGCTCCGGCATCGCGGTGACCTCGGTCGGCTCCAGCGCCGAGGCCGTGGTGCGCCGCGCTTCGGCGCAGCTCGCCGACTTCACGCACACCTGTTTCATGGTGACGCCGTACGAGGGCTATGTGGAGGTCTGTGAGGAGCTCGCCAAGCTCACGCCGGGCGACCACGCCAAGAAGTCGGCGCTGTTCAACTCCGGCGCCGAGGCCGTCGAGAACGCGGTGAAGATCGCCCGCGCCTACACCAAGCGCCAGGCGGTCGTCGTCTTCGACCACGGCTACCACGGTCGCACCAACCTCACCATGGCGCTGACCGCCAAGAACATGCCGTACAAGCACGGCTTCGGCCCGTTCGCCCCTGAGGTCTACCGGGCCCCGCTGGCGTACGGCTACCGCTGGCCGACCGGCCCGGAGAACTGCGGCCCGGAGGCCGCCGCCGCGGCCATCGACATGATCAGCAAGCAGGTGGGCGCGGAGAACGTCGCCGCGATCATCATCGAGCCGGTGCTCGGCGAGGGCGGCTTCATCGAGCCGGCCAAGGGCTTCCTGCCGGCCATCGCGCAGTTCGCGAAGGACAACGGGATCGTCTTCGTCGCGGACGAGATCCAGTCCGGCTTCTGCCGCACCGGCCAGTGGTTCGCCTGTGAGGACGAGGACATCGTCCCGGACCTGATCACCACCGCCAAGGGCATCGCCGGCGGCATGCCGCTGGCCGCCGTCACCGGCCGCGCCGAGATCATGGACGCCGCGCACGCGGGCGGCCTCGGCGGCACCTACGGTGGCAACCCGGTGGCCTGCGCCGCCGCCCTCGGCGCCATCGAGACCATGCGTGAGCTGGACCTGAACGCCAAGGCCAAGCGCATCGAGGAGGTCATGAAGGACCGCCTCGCCGAGATCCAGAAGAACGCCGCGAACGGCGACATCATCGGTGACATCCGCGGCCGTGGCGCGATGATCGCGGTCGAGCTGGTCAAGCCCGGCACCAAGGAGCCCCACCCGGAGGCGGCGGGCGCCCTCGCCAAGGCGTGCCACGCCGAGGGCCTGCTCGTCCTGACCTGCGGCACCTACGGCAACGTGCTGCGCTTCCTGCCGCCGCTGGTGATCGGCGAGGACCTGCTGAACGAGGGTCTGGACATCATCGAGGGCGCCTTCGCCCGCATCTGAGGCTCCTTCGCCCGGATCTGAGGCGCCTTCACCCGGATCTGAAACGGCCGCGGGGCACGACGGCCCCGCCCGAGTCCGGACGCCGTCGATGCTCCACCGGCCGTCCGCCCCGCCTCTGGTGACCCTGCGTCACCTTCGGCGGGGTGGACGGCGGGGGCGGCGTGAAGAAGATGTGCGGGGCCCATGTCGGACAGGTGATCCGACTGTCGGCCCCGCGCTCGCTGCCGTACGGTTTCTGCAGATGAGAGAAACACCCCGCTCGCAGGGGACTGCGAGCGACGCCGAGCCGGTGCTTCCCCAGCTCCGACCCGGCCGTGCCCTCGCGCACACCACTGGAGCCCTCGGCTCTGGATCTCCTCACCGATCGGACGGCCGCCCGCCCCAAACCCCCCGGGGCGCGCGGCACACCGGTCGCATCGGCGGCCCCGGAACTACCCCCCCTGTTCCGGGGTCGCCGGCTGTTCTGCTCACGCTCTGTGTGCTTCTCTTCGTGATCGTCACCTGGCAGGTGGCCACCCACGGGCCCCTGCGGGAGCTCGACGAGCGCATCGGATCCGGCGCGCGCGGCCGGCTGCTACCCGCTCCCCTCGCGGAGTTCCTCGCCGACCTCGGCAACACCACCGTCGCCCTTCCCGTACTCGCGGTGGCGATCGCCTACGCGGCCTGGCGGGGCCGTCGCCGCGCCGGACGGAGCCCGGGGACGGTACGGGGCACGCCCTCCCCGGACGCACCTCCTGTGGAGACGACCTCCGCGGCCCCGCCCCCGGTGGACGCACCATCCCTACGCCAGGCGCCCGACGCGCCGGCGTCGGCCGCCGTACCAGGGGCGCCCGCCGGAGGAGACGCGTCCGGCGGAGGGGACGGATCCTCGCTACGCGCGACGCCCGCCATACGGGGGACAGACGCCGTACGACGACGCCCCTGGTGGCAGCCGCCTCTCGCGGCGGCTCTGGCCATGGCCTTGGTGCCGGCCCTCGTCGTACCGGTGAAGACGCTGCTTGCCCGGCCGGCACCGCCGGGGCCGCTCGCCGGCACGGACGGCTTCTACCCCTCCGGCCATGCCGCCACCGCCGCGCTCGCCTACGGGGCGGCCGCGCTGCTCCTGCTCGGGTGCTCCGAACGCTCCCCCGCCCCACGCCGCCGCCGGCCCCTGCCCGGGGCCGTGGCCACGGCCGTCGTGGTGGCGGTGGTCAACGTCGGCGTGGGCCTCGGCCTGGTGCTGCGCGGTTATCACTGGCCGCTGGACGTGGTCGGCGGCTGGTGCCTGTCCGGCGTGCTGCTCTCGGCCGTCCTCACGGTGACGACCCGCTCGCCGCGCCGCCGGCGGGAGGAGCGGCCGGACCGCTGACCGGGCGCGGCGCGGGGCAGCCGTTCTCACCGCCGGGTGAGGCGTAGGGCCGCCTCATGCATGGCCAGTTCGAGGGTGCCGGGGTCGGTGAGTCGGCCGGAGCCGTCCGGCGGCACCAGCCAGCGCACCCCGCCGCAGGGCCGCCCCGGATGCGGGACCACCACCCAGCTGCCGGCGCCGGCTCCGCGCACGCCGGTGCCCACCCAGTGGTCGGTGGTGCCCACCGGGACGAGGAAGCCCACCCGTGCGTCGTGGTAGGCGCCGATCACCGGGCCGGGTCGGTCGGGGCGGCGCTGGAGCACGTCCAGCGCCGCCGTGCCCAGCCGGCCCGGCAGGATCAGGACGTCCCAGAGCCTGCCGGCGGGGAGTAACGCCACCCCCAGCGGGTGGCGCTCCCACTCCCATCGGCAGGCTCCGGGGTCGGGGGCGGCGGAGGCCAGCCACTCCAGGGCGTTCATCCGCCCCACGCCGCCACCCGTGCCCCCGCTGGCCGCTTCGTCGCTCACGTCGGTTCCTCTCCGTCCGTCGGCGCGCCGTGGCGCGCATGGCGTGTTCACGGGAGGAGAAGAGGGGCGACGCGGATCCTTACGGCGTTACGGCTACCCGTTGGTAGTGACGTGGCGCACACGTCCGGAGCCGGCCGGCAGCCCGCGGGCGTACGTCGACGGCCCCGGTCCCAGGCGCGCGATGACGACCGCGTCGGCGAGCGGCGCGCGTCGCCGTCCGGCCGCCCTGTACCAGCCGCCACGTCCCGGCCGCCGCGCCCGCGCGGGCGCCGACCGACGGGTGTCGGGAGCCGGCCGAAGGGGCCGTCCGTCGGCTCAGCTGTCGAAGCCGAGTCCCGCCTTGTCCATCGCCTTCAGCCACAGGTTCCGCCGCCCGCCCCGCTGGTCGGCGCGGGTCATCGACCACTGGGTGATGCCGATGCCCGCCCAGCGCAGCGGCTCCGGCGGGAACGGCAGCGGCTTCGTGCGGACCATCTCCAGCCGGGTGCGCTCGGTCTGCCGGCCGTCCAGCAGGTCGAGCATCACGTTGGCGCCGAAGCGGGTGGCGCCCACGCCGAGGCCGGTGTAGCCGAGGGCGTAGGCCACGCGCCCGCTGTGGGCCGTTCCGAAGAAGGCCGAGAAGCGGGAGCAGGTGTCGATCGCGCCGCCCCAGGCGTGGCTGAAGCGCACCCCTTCCAGCTGCGGGAAGCAGCGGAAGAAGTGTTCGGCCAGGGTCCGGTAGGTGTCCGGGTGGTAGTCGTACTCGGCGCGGACGCCGCCGCCGAAGCGGTAGACGATGTCGTAGCCGCCCCACAGGATGCGGCGGTCGGCGGTGATCCGGAAGTAGTGGAAGTGGTTGGCGTAGTCGCTGAGCCCCTGGCGGCGCTTCCAGCCGATGGCCGCGAGCTGCTCCTCGGTCAGCGGCTCGGTCATCAGCGCGTGGTCGTAGACGGGCACGACGTACGGGCGGACGCGCCGCACCGGGGAGGGGAAGGCGTTGGTGCCCAGCGCGACGCGGCGGGCTCGGATGCGTCCGTAGGGGGTCCTGACGGTCGCTCCGGCGCCGGAGGTGACGGGGCGTCCGGCGCGGGTGTGCTCGTAGATCCGCACCCCCAGGTCCAGGCAGGCCCGCTTCAGGCCCCAGGCGAGCTTGGCGGGGTGCAGCATGGCCACGCCGTCGCGGTTCCAGAGCCCGGCGAGGAAGGTCGGCGAGTCGACCTCCGCGCGCAGCGCGTCGCGGTCCAGGAACTCGTGTCCGCCCAGGCCCAGCCGCTCGATGTCGGCGGCGGCCTCGCGGAGCTCCTCGACCTGGTGCGGCTCGGTGGCGATGTCGATCTCGCCGGTGCGCTCGAAGTCGCAGTCGACGGCGTAGCGGGTGAGGGTGTCCTGGATCTCGTCGAGGTTGGCGTGGCCGAGCCGCTCCAGCTCCTTGAGCTCGCCGGGCCAGCGGGACAGGCCGTTGCCCAGGCCGTGGGTGAGGGAGGCCGCGCAGAAGCCGCCGTTGCGACCGGAGGCGGCCCAGCCGACCTCCTCGCCCTCGACCAGGACGACGTCCCGGTCGGGGTCGCGCTCCTTGGCGAGCAGGGCGGTCCACAGACCGCTGTAGCCGCCGCCGACGACGAGCAGGTCACACTGCTCGTCGCCGACGAGGGCGGGCTGGGCCTTGGGCCGGCCGGGGTCGTCGAGCCAGTAGGGCCTGGGTTCAGCGTCGGAAAGGCTTCGGACAAAGTTCATGGCTGCTGAGGCCATGATTCTCAGCTCCTTTTGCGGCGAGAGCCGGCCAGCTGGCCGACGAGTACGCACAGCACGGCGATCGCGAACATCGCGGTCCCGATCACGTTGATCTGGACCGGGGTGCCGCGCTGTGCCGATCCCCACACGAACATGGGGAAGGTCACGGTGGATCCGGCGTTGAAGTTCGTGATGATGAAGTCGTCGAAGGAGAGCGCGAAGGACAGCAGCGCGCCGGCGGCGATGCCGGGGGCGGCGATGGGCAGGGTGACCCGCAGGAAGGTCTGCACCGGGCTGGCGTAGAGGTCCTGGGCGGCCTGCTCCAGCCGCGGGTCCATGCTCATCACGCGCGCCTTGACGGCGGTCACCACGAAGCTGAGGCAGAACATGATGTGCGCGATGAGGATGGTCCAGAAGCCGAAGTCGACGCCCATGTTGAGGAAGAGGGTGGCCAGCGAGGCGGCCATCACCACCTCGGGCATCGCCATCGGCAGGAAGATCAGGCTGCTGACGGCGGAGCGGGCCCGGAAGCGGTAGCGGGCCAGCGCGAAGGCGATCATCGTGCCGAGGACGGTGGCGCCGATGGTCGCCCATATGGCGATCTTCAGGCTGAGCGTGAGCGAGCCGCAGAGGCCGGCGACCCCGCACGGGTCGGTCCAGGCGTCGGTGGAGAACCGCTGCCAGGCGTAGTTGAACCGGCCGTTGGGCTTGTTGAAGGAGAAGACCAGGACGACGAGGTTGGGGAGGAGCAGGTAGGCGAGGGTGGCCAGGCCCGCCAGCACCACGAGGTTGCGGCGCAGCCAGCTGCTGAGGGCGGTCAGCGGTCCCCTGCTCGCCGTGGGAGTCGTCGAGCTCATCAGACCAGGTCCTCCGTCCCGGACTTGCGGATGTAGACGGTGACCATCGCGAGGATCGCCGCCATGAGGATGAAGGACAGCGCGGCCGCCGTCGGGTAGTCCAGCACCCGCAGGAACTGCGACTGGATGACGTTGCCGACCATCTTCTGGTCGGCCGAGCCCAGCAGCTCGGCGTTGATGTAGTCGCCGGCGGCCGGGATGAAGGTGAGCAGGGTGCCGGCCACCACGCCGGGCATCGACAGCGGGAAGGTCACCTTGCGGAAGGTGGTGAAGGGCCGGGCGTACAGGTCCCCGGCGGCCTCGTGCAGCCGGCCGTCGATGCGCTCCAGCGAGGTGTAGAGCGGCAGGATCATGAAGGGCAGGAAGTTGTACGTCAGTCCGCAGACCACCGCCAGCGGCGTGGCCAGCACCCGCTCCCCCTCGGTGAGCCCGAGCCAGCTGGTCACGTCGAGCACGTGCAGCGAGTTGAGCACGGAGACGACGGTGCCGCTGTCGGAGAGGATCGTCTTCCAGGCCAGGGTGCGGATGAGGAAGCTGGTGAAGAACGGGGCGATCACCAGGATCATCAGAACGTTTCGCCAGCGGCCCGCCTTGAAGGCGATCACATACGCCAGCGGGTAGCCGAGCAGCAGACAGCCGAGGGTGGCGGAGGCCGCGTAGAGCACCGAGCGGAGGAACTGCGGGTAGTACTCGGTCAGCGCGTCCCAGTAGGTCTGGACGTGCCAGGTGACCTTGAAGCCCTCCTCCAGCGAGCCGGTCTGGAGCGAGGTCGACGCCTGGTAGACGAGCGGGGCGGCGAAGAAGACCAGCAGCCACAGGATGCCCGGCAGCAGCAGCCAGTAGGGCACCAGGCGCTTGCGGGTGGCGGGCTTGCGCACCGTGAGGGGCGGCGTGTCGAGCGGTGGCGGCGCGTCGGTGGTCACGCTCACGAGACCTCCTCGTCCACGTCCGTGCCGGCCTCGATGTCCTGGTCGGCGTCGAGGCCGAAGGTGTGCTGCGGGTTCCAGTGCAGGACGACCTCGGCGCCGGGTACGAGCCGCGGGTCCCGCTCGATGTTCTGCTCGTAGACCGAGAGCGCGGGGCAGGCCGGGCTGTCGATGACGTACTGGGTGGAGACGCCGATGAAGCTGGAGTCGCTGATCGTGCCGCGGACCTGGTTGCGCCCTTCGGCGATGGTGTCGGCGGCGTCCGCGTGGGTCAGCGAGATCTTCTCCGGGCGTACGCCGACAAGCACCTTGTCGCCGGTGCGGGCGGTGGTGGTGCAGCGCTCCGCCGGCAGTCGGAGGGTGGCGTCGGCGGCCCGTACCACCAGGTCGCCGCCGGACTTGTCGGTCACGGACGCGGCGATCAGGTTGGAGGTGCCCAGGAAGTTGGCGACGAAGGTGGTGCGCGGGTTCTCGTAGAGCTCGGCGGGGGCGCCCAGCTGCTCGACCCGGCCGCCGTTCATCACTGCGACGGTGTCGGCCATGGTCATGGCCTCTTCCTGGTCGTGGGTGACGTGGACGAAGGTGATGCCCACCTCGGTCTGGATGCGCTTGAGCTCCAGCTGCATCTGGCGGCGCAGCTTCAGGTCCAGGGCCCCCAGCGGCTCGTCCAGCAGCAGCACCCGCGGGTGGTTGATCAGCGCCCGGGCGACGGCGACGCGCTGCTGCTGGCCGCCGGAGAGCTGGTGCGGCTTGCGGCGCGCGAAGTCGCCGAGCTGGACCAGCTCCAGCATCTCCTGGACCTGCTTCTTCACCGACTTGATGCCGCGGCGGCGCAGCCCGAAGGCGACGTTCTCGTAGATGTCCAGGTGCGGGAAGAGCGCGTAGCTCTGGAAGACGGTGTTGACCGGGCGCTTGTACGGCGGCAGGGCGGTGACGTCCTCGCCCGCGAGCTCGACCGTTCCGGTGCTGGGGTCCTCCAGGCCGGCGATCATGCGCAGCGTGGTGGTCTTGCCGCAGCCGGACGCGCCCAGCAGCGCGAAGAAGGAGCCGGCGGGGATGGTCAGGTCGAGCGGGTGCACGGCGGTGAAGGAGCCGTAGGTCTTGCTGATCCCGGTGAGGCGGACATCGCCGCCGGAGGGGGCCGGTGGTGTCATGAGTGGCATCTCTCCGTTGTCTGGCGTTGTCAGGCGCCGATGAGCTTCGCGAACTTGTCCTCGAACGCCGTCTCTTCCTTGCTGCTGAGCGAGCGGAAGGCGTGCGACGTGGCGGCCATCTCCCCGGTGGGAAGGATCAGCGGGTTCTCGGCCAGGTCCGGGTCGATTTTCGCAAGCTCGTCGCGGACCCCGTCCACCGGACAGACATAGTTGATCCAGGCGGCGAGCCGGGCGGCGACCTTGGGCTCGTAGAAGTAGTCGATGAGCCGCTCGGCGTTCTTCTTGTGCCGGGCCCCGCTCGGCACCAGCAGGTTGTCGGTGGAGATCATGTAGCCGCTGTCCGGGATGGCGAACTTGATGGCGGGGTTGTCCGCCTGCAGCTGGATGAGGTCGCCGGCCCAGGCGACACAGGCAGCGATGTCGCCCTTGTCCAGGTCGTTGGTGTAGTCGTTGCCGGTGAAGCGGCGGATCTGGCCCCGGTCGACGGCCTTCTGGACGCGGGCGATGGCGGCGTCGAAGTCGTCGGCCGTGCAGCTCTCGGGTTTCCTGCCCATGTCGAGCAGGGTCAGCCCCATGGTGTCGCGCATCTCGGTGAGCATCGCGACCCGGCCCTTGAGCTCGGGGTCCTCCAGGAGCTGGGAGATCGAGTCGACCTTCTTCCCGCCGGTGGCCTTCTCGTTGTACGCGATGACGGCGGGGATGCCCGTCCACGTGTAGGAGTGGGCCCGGCCGGGGTCCCAGTCGGGGCTGCGGAACTGAGGCGAGAGGTTGGCGTAGGCGTGCGGCAGGTTGGCCGGGTCCAGTTGCTGCATCCAGCCCAGCCGGATCATCCGGCCGGCCATCCAGTCGGTGACGCAGATCAGGTCACGGCCGATGTCCTGCCCCGCCGCGAGCTGCGGCTTGATCTTCCCGAAGAACTCGACGTTGTCGTTGATGTCCTCGGTGTACTTGACCGCGATGCCGGTGCGGCGCTCGAACTCCTCCAGGGTCGGATAGTGCTTGTTGTCGTCGCTGACGTCGATGTACTGCGTCCAGTTGGAGAAGGAAAGCCGCTTCTCCCGGTCGGAGTGGTCGTCGGAGGGGTCGGCCCCGGTGCGGGTGGCGGCCGGGATGCCGCAGCCGCTCAGGGTGCCGAGCCCGCCGACGGCGAGGAGCCCGGCGCCACCGGCACGCATCAGCGAGCGCCGGGTCATCGCCATGCGGCCGCGGGTGAGGCTGCGCCGCATGGCGGCGATCTGGGGCGGGGACAGGCTCTCCGGCCCGTGCTGATCCTGCTCCATGCTGTGCCCTCTCTGGGGTCGGGCCGGTGGTCAGCCGGTGGGGTGGTGTGGTGCCTGAGCGCTCCGCGGGAGGTTCGGTGATGGGCCGTCGGTCGTCTCGGGGCCCGTTGGGGCGGGCCGTGCCCACGCGGCGGGAGCCGCGTGTCCCACCCGGCCCCGCGCCCCTTCGGGCCCCGCCGAACCGCGGCCGACGTCACCGAACTCCTCAGCGGTCCCCGAAGATGGTGCGGTGCCAGTCCTTCCTGGCGATCGCCGTGTTGTCGTACATGACGTGCTTGACCTGCGTGTACTCCTCGAAGGAGTACGCCGACATGTCCTTGCCGAAGCCGGAGGCGCGGTAGCCGCCGTGCGGCATCTCGCTGATGATCGGGATGTGGTCGTTGACCCAGACGCAGCCGGCCTTGATCTCCCGGGTGGCGCGTCCGGCGCGGTAGACGTCGCGGCTCCAGGCGGAGGCGGCGAGGCCGTACGGGGTGTCGTTGGCGAGCGCCAGCCCCTCGTCGTCGCCGTCGAAGGGCAGCACCACCAGCACCGGCCCGAAGATCTCGGACCGCACCACCTCGCTGTCCTGCGGGGCCCCGGTGATCAGGGTCGGCCGGTAGTACGCGCCCTTGGCGAGCTCGCCCTGCGGGGCCTCGCCGCCGGTGACCACGGTGGCGTACCCCCGGGCCCGGTCCACGAAGCCGGCGACGCGGTCGCGCTGGGCGTGCGAGATCAACGGGCCGAGGTCGGTGTGCGGGTCGAACGGGTCGCCCAGGCGCACGGTCGCCATCAGATCGGCGACGGCGGCGACGAAGGCGTCGTACAGCGGCCGCTGGACGTAGGCGCGGGTGGCAGCGGTGCAGTCCTGGCCGGTGTTGATGAGGGCTCCGGCGACCGCGCCGTGCGCGGCGGCCTCCAGGTCGGCGTCGTCGAAGACCACGAAGGGGGCCTTGCCGCCGAGCTCCAGATGGAGCCGCTTGACGGTGGCGGTGGCGAGCTCCGCGACCCGCTTGCCGACCGCGGTGGACCCGGTGAAGGAGGTCATGGCGACGTCCGGGTGGCCGACGAGGTGCTCACCGGCCTCCCGGCCCGCGCCGGTGACGATGTTGACGACGCCGTCCGGAATGCCCGCCTCGGTCGCCGCCTGGGCGAACATCAGCGAGGTGAGCGGGGTCAGCTCGGCGGGCTTGAGGACCACGGTGTTGCCCGCGGCGACGGCCGGGAGGATCTTCCAGGCCGCCATCTGCAGCGGGTAGTTCCAGGGGGCGATGGAGCCGACCACGCCGATGGGCTCGCGGCGTACGTAGGAGGTGTGGTCGCCGCTGTACTCGCCCGCTGACCTGCCCTCGAGGTGACGCGCGGCCCCCGCGAAGAAGGCGGTGTTGTCGACGGTGCCGGGGACGTCGAACTCGGTGGAGAGCTTGATCGGCTTGCCGCACTGCAAGGACTCGGCTCGGGCCAGCTCCCCGGCCTGGTCGGCCAGGACGGCGGCGAAGCGGTGCAGCGCGTCGGACCGCTCACCCGGGGTGGCGCCCGCCCAGTCGGGGAACGCCTCCCGCGCGGCGGCGACCGCCGCGTCCACGTCGGCGGGGCCCGCCAGCTCGTAGCCGTACACCTCCTCGCCGCTCGCCGGATCGACGACCGCGTGCCGGCGGCCGGAGGTTCCGGCCCGCAGGGCCCCGCCGATGTACTGCGCGCCGGCGGCGAAGCGGTCCTGTACGTCGTTCTGTGCCTGGAAGCGGTTGTCCTGGTCGCCCATCACGCTCTCCTCCGCCGCGCCCCGTCCCTGAGGTGCCGGCGTAGCTCCAGCTCGAATTGAGTGCCGATCCTGACAGAGGGAATCCCCTTCAACAAGTGATTCCGTTGTTGCCTTTTGGTTACGCGACGAAATCTATCGAGGGGCCGATGATCGCGTCCGCCACTGTGCCGGGTCGCGAGGGAAAACCCGTTACGGAGTGTCAGTGGCGGATGCCAGACTCACCTGTATGACGATCATCGACTCCACGGACGCCCTGCTGGAGCGGGTGCTCTCGGGCGAGCCCGTGAAGTACCTGCACTTCTGGGGCCACACCCCGCGCCGCGACGGCCGCGTGGGTGCGAGCTGCCTCAGCCAGTGGTGGCCGTCCCCGTTCACCGTCGACGGCGTCTCCTACGCGACGGCGGAGCACTGGATGATGGCCGCCAAGGCGCGGCTCTTCGGGGACTCCGAGGCCGAGCGGCACGCCCTCGACGCCGCCAACCCGGCCCTGGCGAAGAAGGCGGGGCGACTGGTGCGCGGCTTCGACGAGGCGGTGTGGCGGCGCGAGCGCTACGACATCGTGGTCGAGGGCAGCGTGCACAAGTTCCGGCACGACCCCGAGCTGCGCGCCTTCCTGCTCTCCACCGGCGACCGCGTCCTGGTCGAGGCCAGCCCGATGGACCGGATCTGGGGCATCGGGCTGGCCGCCGACGACGAGCGCGCGCACTCCCCCGAGCACTGGCGCGGGCTCAACCTGCTCGGCTTCGCCCTGATGGAGGCCCGCCGCCGGCTCGCGGCGGAGTCGGGCCCGGCGGCCTAGGAGCTCGGGAAGAGTACGGGCCCGGGGCCTGGTCGGGGCCCAAGAGATCGACGGCGTCTGTCAGCAGGTCTGCCGGACAGGCGTCAGAAGGTCTGTCAGAAGACCGAGTCGATGGCCGCGCCCAGCGCGGCGAGGTAGATGAACGGGATGACCATGCCGACGATCCCGCAGACCAGACCGGCGGTCGCCGAGCCGGCGTTGCCGGCCTCACCGCGCTTGGCCTTGCCCTTGCCGACGGCACCGAAGATGATCGCCAGGATGCCGAGGATGACGGCGAAGACCCACAAGAAGTAGGTGATGCCGCAGACCAGGCCGATGATGCCGCACACCAGCGCGGCCGTGCCCATGCCGTTGCTCTGCTGCATCGGCATCACGGCGCCACCGGGGTATCCCGGGTATCCGGGGTAGGGCCCGGCGGGCGGGGCGACGGGGTATCCGTGGCCAGGGGCGCCGGGGTACCCCTGGGGCGGGGCCGGCGGCTGCTGCGGGGCGGCGGCGTACGGGGTCTGGGGGTGGCCGCCTAAGGCGTTCGGGTCATAGCCGGGCTGGCTGGGAGTGTTGCTGGACATGCGTGGTTTCCCCTCCATGTTTGCGTCGCGCAATGCTATGGGGTGAAGTCACCTTCAGTCAGCTCGACGGCACTCTCGGTTCCGGATGCCAGAACAGGCCCGGGATGAGATGCGGGGGAAGCGGGGACGCAGCCAGTGGTGGTCTTCCCCGTTGACCGTCGACGGGGTGCGGTATGCCACGGCGGAGCACCGGGTGACGCCCGGGGTCCTGACCGGGGCCGGCCCCGGTCTGCGCGTTCGGCGCGGGCCGTCGGTGCCGTCGGTGCCGTCGGCGAGCTAGTACGGACGGTCAGCCCACGCTACCGAGCCGCCCGCCGACCTCTCCGAGCCGCGCTCGGACGCGTCCGAAGCGTCGAGAGACTCCACCCGCACCACGGTGGTGCGTGCGTAGGGGTCGTCGTCCTCGTCGTCCTCGGCCTCGATGTAGACGAACAGCATGATCAGGCTGGCGATCACGGCGCACGCGCCGAGGATGATCCCGGCCAGCGCCTGGCTGCCGTTGGTCGCCTGGCCCCGCGCCGCCTTGGCCCGGCCGAGCGTGCCGAAGACGATCGCCAGGATGCCGAGGATCGCGCCGAAGACCACGCTCACGAACAGCACGGCACCCACGATGCCCAGCACCAGGGCCGCCGTTCCGTGCCCGTTGTCCGGCGGGTACGGGCCGGTGCCCCAGCCCGGACCGTACGGAGAGCCGGGGTAGCCGTAGGGCGCCGGCGCGGCCGGATAGGCCGGGTGGTGCCCGTAACCGCCGTGTCCGTACCCCTGCTGCGGGAGGTATCCAGCCGGTCCAGGGCCGGGGCCGAGGCCGGGGTATCCGTACGGCCCGGTCGGGTACGTGTTGGGGGCGCCGAGCCCCGTCGGGTAGGCGCTGGGGGTGCCGGGCCCGGTCGGCGCCTGCGGGGGTGGCGGGACGGGAGTGCCCCCGGTCGGTGGCGCACCCGGCACGGTCGGCATGCCGATCGTGCCCGGCGGCGGCCCGGCCACGGGGGCACCCCCCGGCGGCGGCACGGGAGGCACACCAGCCGCTCCCGGCCGCGCGGCGACCCCGGGGGCACCGCTACGGGCGGGCGGCACGAGAGGCGGGGCAGGCGCGGCCGCCGGCGGCGCCGGGGGCATGGCGGGCGGGGCGGCGGGCGGGGCGACCCCCACTGCCGCGGTCGGGGCGATCCCCGCCGCGGTCGGGGCCGTCGCCCGCTCCGGCCTCCCCGGCGCCTCGGACTTGCTCAGCGCCACCGGCCGTTCCGGCTCCGCCCACGGGTCCCGCTCGCGCCCCGCCCCGGAGGGGGAGGAAGGAGCGGCGGGGGACACGCGGCTCTCCGAGGAGCCCGCGTACGACGTCTCCTCGGCCTTCGCCGCCGTGGGGGTCGCCTCGGGCGCCGGTGCGGGAGAGGGCACCGAGCGAGCCGGACCGCCGACGGCGTCGGCCGTCGTCGCCGGTGCCGACGCCGCGGGCGCCGGGCCCCCGGACGGCTCCGGCTCCGGCGAGGCCCCCGCCGCCGAGTCCCCCTCGGCGGACGCCGCGACAGCGGGTCCCATGTCGGCGGAGTCCGCCGACATGGCGGCGGACGACGGCGAGCCCTCTGGCTGCGCGGCCGCCGAGGCCGGCGCCCCGGCGTCGACATCGGTCGACGGCGTGGGCGCGTCGGGCGAGGGTCGCGAGCCGGTCGCGTCGGAGGGTTGCGCCGTCTCCGGCGGGAAGCCCGGCGAAGGCTCGGCCGGCACGGTGGTATCCGCCCCCGGAGTCGACCGCTGCGGCTGCTGTGACGGTTGCTGCTCGGGCTGCTCGGCCATGGTTCTCCCCCACGCGATGCGGTGCCGGCCATGCTACGGCCTCCCTCTCACCGGGCGCCGCCGCCCATCTACGATGTTCGGAGCCCGCCGCACGCGGCGGCCCGTCTTCAGGAGGAATCCGATGACCGACCTCAACGCCTTCATCGCCGGCATGCCGAAGGCCGAGCTGCACGTCCATCACGTCGGATCCGCCTCCCCCCGCATCGTCTCCGAGTTGGCCGCGCGGCACCCCGACTCCCGGGTGCCCACCGACCCCGAGGCGCTGGCGGACTACTTCGTCTTCAAGGACTTCGCGCACTTCGTCGAGGTCTACCTGTCGGTGGTGGACCTGATCCGCGACGCCGAGGACGTGCGGCTGCTGACGTACGAGGTCGCTCGCGACATGGCGCGGCAGAACATCCGGTACGCCGAGCTGACCGTCACCCCGTACAGCTCGACCCGGCGGGGCATCCCGGACGCCGCCTTCGTCGAGGCGATCGAGGACGCCCGCAAGTCGGCCGAGTCCGAGCTGGGCGTGGTGCTGCGCTGGTGCTTCGACATCCCCGGCGAGGCGGGCCTGGAGTCAGCCGAGGAGACGGCGCGGATCGCCACCGAGCTCCGCCCCGAGGGGCTGGTGAGCTTCGGTCTCGGCGGTCCGGAGATCGGCGTGCCGCGCCCCCAGTTCAAGCCGTACTTCGACCGCGCCATCGCGGCCGGCCTGCACAGCGTGCCGCACGCCGGCGAGACGACCGGCCCGCAGACCATCTGGGACGCGCTCACCGAGCTCCGCGCGGAGCGCATCGGCCACGGCACCAGCGCCGTGCGGGACCCCCGGCTGCTGGCGCACCTGGCCGAGCACCGCATCCCGCTGGAGGTCTGCCCGACCTCGAACATCGCCACCCGCGCGGTGGCCACGCTCGACGAACACCCGATCAGGGAGATGGTCGAGGCGGGCGTCCTGGTCACCGTCAACAGCGACGACCCGCCGATGTTCGGCACCGACCTCAACACCGAGTACGCGGTCGCCGCCCGGCTGTTGGACCTGGACGCGGCGGGCGTGGCGGCGCTGGCCAAGAACGCCGTGACGGCGTCCTTCCTGGACGAGCCGGCCAAGGCGCGGCTGACGGCGGAGATCGACGCCTACACCGCGAGCGCGGCGGGGTGACGGCCACGGCCGGCTGCCACGCCGTCGGACACCGCGGCGATCCGTACGTCCAGCGGGAGAACACGCTGCCCTCGATCCGCTCGGCGGTGCGCGCGGGCGCCCAGGCGGTGGAGATCGACGTGCGGCTGACCCGCGACGGGGTGCCGGTGCTGCTGCACGACGCCACGCTGGAGCGGCTGTGGCGCCAGGACCGCCCGCTGGCCGGACTCTCCGCCGCCGAGGTGCGCGGCCTGACCGGCGGCGGGGTGCCCACGCTGCACGAGGCGCTGGCCCACACGGAGTCGGTGCGCACCCTCGTCGACCTGCCCGACGCGACGGCGGCGTCCGCCGCCGTGGCCGCGGCGCGGGAGAGCGGGGCGGCCGACCGGGTCTACTACTGCGGCTCGGTGGCCGCGATGCGCGCCGTACGTCGCGCCGACCCGGCCGCCGAGCTGGCCCTGACCTGGACCACGCTGGCCCCGCCGCGCCCCACCCTGCTCGCCGAGTTGCGCCCGCGCTGGATCAACTACCGCTTCGGGCTGCTCTCCCGCGCGCTGGTGGACCGCAACCACGCGGACGGGCTGCTGGTCTCCGCGTGGACCGCGGACACCCGCTGGTCGATGTCCCGGCTGCTGACCGTCGGCGTCGACGCGATCACCACCAACCGGGTCGGCGCGCTGTGCGCGCTGCTGGCCACGCGCCGCTGAGCGAGCGGCCCACGACGCCGCCGCGGGCCGACGCCCCCGGCGCCCGCGCCCCGTACACCCACGGAGCCCGCCCTCGTACCGCCGCACCACCACCCGGCGCCACGCCGTGCTCTCCGCAGAGCCCGCGCCCGCGCCGCGCCGCGCCGCCCTCCCACGTCCCGCACCAGCGCCGGCCCTCCCCACGGCCGTACCCGCGCCGGCCCCGCCCCGCCGCCCGCGCCGGCCAACAGCCTCCGCGCACCGCCACCGACGCGGCGGCCGGGGCCGATCCGCAGCCGGGACACCGGCCCTCCGGACGGCCGGGGCCCGCGCCGGCCCTCGCCCGCCGCCCAACAGCCTCCGCGCGGCGCGCGGGAGTCGTTGAGCGGAAGCTGTCGTGCCCCTGCCATGTAGCGCGGAACGGTGCCATGCTCGCTGACGTCCAGCAGCTCTTCGGCGTGGCCGCCACAGAGGGAGTCTGTCGTCGATGTCATCACCCACACCCCCCACCACCCGCCCCCGGTTACCGCGTCCACGGCGGGGCGCGGCGCGGCGGGGAAGAACCGTGGCCTTCGCGCTCGCCGCCGCGAGCGCGCTGATCGTCACCGGAGCGCAGGGCGGCGCGGCGGACGCCGCCGGCGCGCGGCGCGCGACACCCGTCGGCGCCGAGGCCGTCCCGCTCACCCCCGCGCAGCGGACCGCCCTGATCGCGGACGCCCAGGCCGCCGGCGCGGCCACGGCCGACCGGCTCGGCCTGGGTCCGCGCGAGAAGCTGATCGCCGTCGACGTGGTCGAGGACGCCGACGGCGCGCGGCACACCCGCTACCAGCGCACCTTCGCCGGCCTCCCGGTCCTCGGCGGGGATCTGGTCGAGCACCGCGCGGCCGGCGGGCGCACCACGGTCACCCGCGCCACCGCCGCCGCCATCGCGGTTCCCACCACCACTCCCGTCCGCACCCCCGCCACCGCGCGGCGGGCCGCGCTCGGCGCCGCCGTGGCGGAGGGCGATTCGGGGGCCCACGCGGACCGCGCGCCACGGTTGGTGGTCTGGGCCGCCGCCGGCCGGCCCGCCCTGGCCTGGGAGTCGGTGGCCACCGGGCGGCGGCCCGACGGCTCGCCCAGCGAGCTGCATGTGATCGGCGACGCGACCACCGGGAAGGAGCTGTTCCGCTACCAGGCGGTGCGCAACGGCACCGGGATCAGCACCTACAGCGGTCCTGTCGGCCTGGACACCACGTACAACGGCACGACCCGCCGCTATGAGTTGATCGACCCCAAGCGCGGCAACCACCGCACTTGCGATCTGCGCCGGCAGACCTCGGGCGCCTGCGTCCCGATGTCCGACCTCGACGACGTCTGGGACCACGTCGGCCAGCGCACGGGCGTGGACGCCCACTACGGGCACGCGGTCACCTGGGACTACTTCTTGTACGTGCACGGCCGGAACGGCATCAGGAACGACGGCCGGGCCGGCACCAGCCGGGTCAACTACGGCAACGGCTACGTCAACGCGTTCTGGCAGGACAGCTGCTTCTGCATGACCTACGGCGACGGCGGCGGCTCCCGCCCGCCGACCAGCATCGACGTGGCCGCGCACGAGATGTCCCACGGTGTCACCTCGGCCACCGCGAACCTGCTGTTCAGCGCGGAGGCCGGCGGGCTGAACGAGGGCACGAGCGACATCTTCGCCGCCTCCGTGGAGTTCCACGCGGACAACCCCTACGACCCGGGCGACTACCTCATCGGCGAGAAGCTCAGCACCGACGGGACTCCGCTGCGGTCCATGGACCGGCCCTCCCGGGACGGGCGGTCCAAGGACTACTGGTACCCCGGCATCGGCTCCATCGACGTCCATCACTCGTCGGGCGTCGCCGACCACTTCTTCTATCTGCTCTCCGAGGGCAGCGGACGGAAGGTGATCAACGGGGTCGCGTACGACAGCCCGACCTTCGACGGCGTGCCGGTGACCGGCATCGGCCGGGCCGCCGCCGAGAAGATCTGGTACCGGGCGCTGACCGTCTACATGACCTCCACCACCGACTACCGGGCCGCCCGCGCAGCGACCCTGCGCGCCGCGGCCGACCTCTACGGTCAGGGCAGCGCCCCGTACGGCGGCGTCGCGGCCGCCTGGGCCGCCGTCAACGTGAAGTAGAGGCGACGGCAGCGGGCACGGGGCAGCGGGGCAGGGGTCCGGGACCTCGGCCGTGTGGCCGCCGCGTAGGGCTACAGCCCCACGATCGAGTTCCACTCCCGCGCGAAGTCCCTGCGCTCCGCCGACGTGATGTCGCGGGCCACCGCCAGCCGCCCGCGCATCGCGTCGTCGGGGAAGATCAGCGGGTTCTCGGCGAGCTCGGCGGTCTCCGCGTCCTTGGCGGAGGCCAGGATGTCGCGCGCGGCCGGCACCGGGCAGACGTAGTTGACCCAGGCGGCGAGCTCGGCGGCGACCTCCGGTTCGTAGTAGTAGTCGATGAGCCGCTCGGCGTTGCGCTTGTGGCGCGCCCGGTTGGGGATCATCATGCTCTCCGCCCACAGTTCGGCGCCCTCCTCGGGCACCACGAACTCGATGTTCGGGTTGTCGGCCTGGAGCTGGATGATGTCGCCGGAGTACGCCTGGCAGGCGAGCACGTCGCCGCTGGACAGGTCCTTCAGATAGTCGTTGCCGGTGAACCGGCGGATGTGGCCTCGGTCCACCAGGCGGCGCAGCTGGTCGGTCATCCGGTGGAAGTCGTCGGCCGTCCAGCGCGTGACGTCCACCCCGTTGCCCTGCATGAGCAGGGTGAACGCCTCATCGAGGCCGGACAGCAGGGTGACCCGGCCACGGAGGTCGGAGTGCCACAGGTCGGCGGTGCTCCGGATCTCCCGCCCGAGCCGCTTGCGGTCGTAGGCGATGCCGGTGATCCCGGACTGCCAGGGCGCGCTCTGCCGGCGGCCGGGGTCGAAGGCCGGCTTGCGCAGCAGCGGGTCCAGGTACTTCTCGACGTGGGGCTGATGGGGCCGGTCCATCTCCTGGACCCAGCCGAGGCGGACGTACCGGGCGCACATCCAGTCGCTGATGACGACGATGTCCCGGCCGGTGTCCTGGTGGTTCATCAGCGCCGGGCTGATCTTCCCGAAGAACTCGTCGTTGTCGTTGATCTCCTCGACGTAGTCGACGGATATCCCGGTGCGCTCCTCGAAGGCGTCCAGCGTGGGCCGCTTGCGCTCGTCGGCGTCGTCGACGTCGATGTAGAGGGGCCAGTTGGCGAAGGTCAGCCGCTTCTCCTGGGCGGACCGGTCGCGGGCGGCGCGGTCGCCCGGCTCCACGTAGGCGGCGGGCACCCCGCACCCGGCGGTCGCGGCGGCGAGGGCGGCGGTGAGCCCCGCCGCGCCGGAGGAGCGGAGGAACCCGCGGCGGGAGAGCCCACGGCCGGGGGCCTGGAGGCCCAGGGCCGCGAGGTCGGGGGCCCCACGGCCGAAGAGCCCACGGCGGGAGGGCGTGGGGCGGGTAAGCGCTGGCATGCGGAACACCTTGATACGCGAGGGGCGGAGGAGGCAACCGACGGATCGTCGGCCCGGCCCCCTCCGCCCGCTACACACCGTCAGGCGACGGCCGGTCGGGACCGGCCGTCGGTCGGCGTGTCGTCTCGTCAGCCGTCGAGCGAGGTCATCACGTGCTTGATGCGCGTGTAGTCCTCGAAGCCGTACGCCGACAGGTCCTTGCCGTAGCCGGACTTCTTGAAGCCGCCGTGCGGCATCTCGGCGACCAGCGGGATGTGGGTGTTGATCCACACGCAGCCGAAGTCGAGCGCCTTGGACATGCGCATCGCGCGGGCGTGGTCCTTGGTCCACACCGAGGAGGCCAGCGCGAACTCGACGCCGTTGGCGTAGGAGACGGCCTGGTCCTCGTCGCTGAAGGACTGGACGGTGATGACCGGGCCGAAGACCTCCTGCTGGATGATCTCGTCGTCCTGCTTGAGGCCCGAGACGACGGTGGGGGCGTAGAAGTAGCCCTTGTCGCCGACGCGGTGGCCGCCCGCCTCGACCTTGGCGTGCGCCGGCAGCCGGTCGATGAAGCCGCTGACCTGGGCCAGCTGGTTGGCGTTGTTCAGCGGGCCGTAGAGCACGTCCTCGTCGTCCGGCGCGCCGGTCCTGGTCTCGGCCGCGGCCTTGCCCAGCGCCGCCACGAACTCGTCGTGGATGGACTCGTGGACCAGCACGCGGGTGGCCGCCGTGCAGTCCTGGCCGGCGTTGAAGAAGCCGGCCACGGAGATGTCCTCGACCGCCTTGGCGATGTCGGCGTCCTCGAAGACCACGACCGGGGCCTTGCCGCCGAGCTCGAGGTGGACCCGCTTGACGTCCTTGGCCGCGCTCTCGGCGACCTGCATGCCGGCCCGCACCGAACCGGTGATGGAGGCCATGGCGGGCACCGAGTGCTCGACCATGAGCCGGCCGGTCTCGCGGTCGCCGCAGATGACGTTGAAGACGCCCTGCGGGTGGCCGAGGTCCGCGAGCACCCCGCCGATGATCTCGGCGATCAGCACGGTGGAGGCCGGGGTGGTGTCGGACGGCTTGATGACGACGGTGTTGCCCGCGGCGAGCGCCGGGGCGAACTTCCACACGGCCATCATCATCGGGTAGTTCCAGGGGGCGACCTGCGCACAGACGCCGACCGGCTCACGACGGATGATGGAGGTCATCCCGTTCATGTACTCGCCGGCCGAGCGGCCCTCCAGCATCCGGGCCGCGCCCGCGAAGAACCGGATCTGGTCGACCATGGGCGGGAGCTCCTCGCTCCGCGTGAGGCCCAACGGCTTGCCGGTGTTCTCGGACTCGGCCGCGATGAGCTCCTCGGCGCGCGCCTCGAAGGCGTCGGCGATCTTGAGCAGCACCTTCTGGCGCTCGCCCGGAACCAGGTCGCGCCAGGCGGGGAAGGCGGCCGCGGCGGCGGCCATGGCGGCGTTGACGTCGGCCGCGCCGGACAGCGGTGCGGTGGCGTACGCCTCGCCCGTGGCCGGGTTGACCACCTCCGTGGTCCGCCCGTCCGCGGCGTCCCGGAATTCTCCGTCGATGTAGTTGCGCAGACGACGCAGCTCGGTGGTCACTGCCACCCCTCCAAGTCAGATGTCCGATGGGTGAGACACCCACACTAGTCGGCCAGGCGACGCATTCAACATACCCGCCAGGCCACAACTACGGAATCCGTGAAATCTGGTCCACAAGACAACGAATTTCATAGGTCCAGGGGTTGCGAGACTGCTGACTTCTCGTGCACAGTGAGGACGTGGCCACACCTGACAAGAACGGCACGCCGTCGATCGACTCCGTCTCCCTGGCGATCATCGAGCAGCTCCAGGAGGACGGCCGACGGTCCTACGCCGCCATCGGCAAGGCCGTGGGCCTGTCCGAGGCGGCTGTACGGCAGCGCGTGCAGAAGCTGCTCGACCAGGGCGCGATGCAGATCGTCGCGGTCACCGACCCGCTCACCGTGGGGTTCCGGCGGCAGGCGATGGTCGGCATCAACGTCGAGGGCGACCTCGATCCGGTGGCGGACGCGCTGACCGCCATGGAGGAGGTCGAGTACGTGGTGGTGACTGCGGGCTCCTTCGATCTCCTCATCGAGATCGTCTGCGAGGACGACGACCACCTCCTCGCGACCATCAACAAGCGGATCCGCACGCTGCCCGGCGTGCGCTCCACCGAGAGCTTCGTCTACCTCAAGCTCCGGAAGCAGACCTACACCTGGGGAACGCGATAGCCATGAGCGCCGACCTGTCCAAGACGGCCTACGACCACCTGTGGATGCACTTCACCCGCATGTCGTCGTACGAGAACGCCCCCGTGCCCACCATCGTGCGCGGCGAGGGCTGCTACATCTACGACGACAAGGGCAAGCGGTACATCGACGGCCTCGCCGGGCTGTTCGTGGTCAACGCCGGTCACGGGCGGGTCGAGCTCGCCGAGACCGCCTACAAGCAGGCCCAGGACCTCGCCTTCTTCCCGGTGTGGAGCTATGCCCACCCCAAGGCGGTGGAGCTCGCCGAGCGGCTGGCCGGCCACGCCCCCGGCGACCTCAACAAGGTCTTCTTCACCACCGGCGGCGGCGAGGCCGTGGAGACCGCCTGGAAGCTGGCCAAGCAGTACTTCAAGCTGGTCGGCAAGCCGACCAAGTACAAGGTCATCTCCCGCGCGGTCGCCTACCACGGCACGCCCCAGGGCGCGCTCTCCATCACCGGCCTGCCCGGGCTGAAGGCCCCCTTCGAGCCGCTGGTCCCCGGCGCGCACAAGGTCCCCAACACCAACATCTACCGCGCGCCGATCTTCGGAGACGACCCCGAGGCCTTCGGCCGCTGGGCCGCCGACCAGATCGAGCAGCAGATCCTCTTCGAGGGTCCGGACACCGTCGCGGCCGTCTTCCTGGAGCCGGTGCAGAACGCCGGCGGCTGCTTCCCGCCGCCGCCCGGCTACTTCCAGCGGGTCCGCGAGATCTGCGACAAGTACGACGTGCTGCTCGTCTCCGACGAGGTCATCTGCGCCTTCGGCCGGCTGGGCACGATCTTCGCCTGTGACAAGTTCGACTACGTCCCGGACATGATCACCTGCGCCAAGGGCATGACCTCGGGCTACTCCCCCATCGGCGCCTGCATCGTCTCCGACCGGATCGCGGAGCCGTTCTACGCCGGCGACAACACCTTCCTGCACGGCTACACCTTCGGCGGCCACCCGGTCTCCGCCGCGGTGGGCCTGGCCAACCTCGACATCTTCGAGCGCGAGGGTCTCAACCAGCACGTGCTGGACAACGAGAGCGCCTTCCTCTCCACCCTCCAGCGCCTCCACGACCTGCCGATCGTCGGCGACGTCCGCGGAAACGGCTACTTCTACGGCATCGAGCTGGTGAAGGACAAGGCCACCAAGGAGTCCTTCGACGCGGAGGAGACCGAGCGCGTCCTGTACGGCTTCCTCTCCAAGGCCCTCTTCGAGAACGGCCTGTACTGCCGCGCCGACGACCGCGGCGACCCGGTGGTCCAGCTCGCCCCGCCGCTGATCGCCGACCAGCAGCAGTTCGACGAGATCGAGCAGGTGCTGCGCAGCGTGCTGACGGAGGCGTGGACGAAGCTCTGACGGACGGTCCCGTCGACGCGCCGCGGTGCCGGTCCCACGGACACGGCACCGGGCACCGCGGTGAGGTACGGGGAGCGCGGTAGGGGGCGAGCACCCATGGTGCTCGCCCCCTAACCGCGCGTCCGCCGTCGGGCCCGGGCGGGGCCCGCCGACGGCTGATCGGAGGAACCCCGGGGCCGCACGCGCCGAGCCTGGGCGCCGGCACGGGGTCGGATTCCTTACCGTGCCAGTGACTCATCGGCCCTTGTCGTCGTTCCCCCAACCGGGGGAACGGACACACATCAGTCGAACCGAGGTGCTCTGCATGGTGGCCCCGCCGGACAACGACGTGCTCTGGGCACGCACCCTCACGTACGCGTACCGCGGCTCACCCGCCCTCGTCGGTGTCTCCCTCGGCGCGCGCGAGGGCGAGATCCTCACGGTGCACGGCCCGCGCGGAGCCGGGAAGACCACCCTCCTCAAGTGCCTGTCCGGCCAGCTCGCCCCCGACCACGGCGAGGTGTGGTTCAACAGCCGCCCCGTGCACACCCTCTCCACGGCGCGCCGGGAGCGGCTGCGGCGCGAGCGCTTCGCCTGGATCGGCAGCGAGCCGGCCCTGGTGCCCGAACTGACGGTCTGGGAGAACGTCGCGCTGCCGCTGATGCTGCGCCGCGCGGGCCGCCGCGTCGCGAAGCACACCGCGCGGGAGTGGCTGGACCGGCTCGACATCGGCGACCTGTGGCGCGCCCGGCCGGCCGCGCTGCTCCAGTCGCAGCGGCAGCGTGTCGCCATCGCCCGCGCGCTGGCCGGTGCCCCCGCGGTGCTGTTCGCCGACGAGCCCACCGCCCCGCTGCACCGCGCGGACCGGGGACAGGTGCTGCGGACGCTCACCGCCGCGGCCCGCTCGCACGGCATCACCGTGCTGCTCGCGACCCACGACGAGGAGGCCGCCGAGTTCGCCGACAGCGCGGTCACCCTGGTGGACGGCCGCCGGGTCGGGGCGATCCCGGCCCCCGACGCGGAGGGCCGAGGCGCGTGCTCAGTCTCCGCCTAGCCCGCGGCACCCACCCGCTCGTCCTGCTCCGCCGGCTGCTGGTCACCGCCGCATCGGCGGGCACGGGCTTCCTGCTGCTGTGCACGCTGGCGTACGCGGCCGCGCACCCCGCGGAGGCCGGCCACGCGCTGCTGCGGCTGCTGTGGTGTCTCATCCCCCTGTCCGCGACGGTGCAGCTGGCCGTCGCCGTGGCGCGCACCGCCTTCGGCGCCCGCACGCACCGAGGGCTGACCGCCGCCGGTTTCGGACCGGCCCGCCACACGCTGCTCGCGGCGGCCTCCACCGCGCTCTTCTGCGCCCTGGGCAGCGCGCTGGCGCTGCTGGCGTTCCTGGCCGTGCGGGGGCACTTCGGCGGCTGGCGGCCGTCGGCCCGGCTGGTCGCGGAGTTCGGCGACGGCGGCCCGCTCCCGTTGGGCGCGGTGCTCATCATGGTGGCCGTGGCCCCGTTGACGGCGGCCGGGGCGACGGCGGTGTGCCTGCGGCCCCCGACGTCGAAGTCCCCGCGCGGCCCCGTCGGCCGACGCCGCGAAGCGGCGTTCGCGCGGGTCCTGTCGGCCGGCCGGCCGGCTCCGCTCCCCCAGCCCGCCCTGACGGGAGGGGAGGTGACGGAGCCCCAGCCGCTGAGCGAGGCAGTCGGCGGGCCGCGGGCGACGGCGGCCGCTCCGCCCCCGGGCGACGCGACGGGTCGGGAGGCGGCCGCGCACGACGAGCCGCACGAGGGGACGTCGCGGCAGGGCGCGCCGCGGGACGGGGCGGCGCCCGAGGCACCCCGGCCGGCCCCGGCGCCGCTCGACCTCGCCGCCCTGCTGCCGCCGGCCCCCGAGCCGCCGTCCGCGGCCACGCTGGCCGGACTGCCCTGGGGCACCACGCTGATCGCGGCGGGCCTGGCGCTTGAGGCGTACACGGCGCACGAGAGCCCCGACGCCACCAGCGACCTGCTGCCCTTCCCGGGCCCGGTCGCCGGGAGCCCGCCGGGCATCGTCGGCGGCTGGGCGCTGACCGTGCTGGGGCTGATCCTGGCCGGCCCGGGTCTGACCATCGCCTGCGGCCGCCTGCTGGCCGTCTGCCGGCCCGGCGCCCTGCGGCTGCTCGCCGGCCGCGCCCTCCAGGAGGAGGCCGGGCTCATCGGCCGCCCGCTGGGCGTGCTGTGCGCCGTCGCCGCCGGTGCCTACACCGTGGTCGAGCTCTACGGCCCGGCCCTGCGCTCCGCAGGCCCGCTCACCGGCCTGGGCGCGGCCCTCGTCATGATGTGCACCACCGCCGCCGCGCTCACCGCGACGCTCCACGTGAAGGCCGTACGCGAACCCACCACCGCGGCGCTCCGGCAGCTGGGCACCTCCCGCCGCGTCCTGCGCACCGCCGCGACCCTCCGCGGCGCCGCGCTCCTCACCCTCCTGGCGGCCTTGACCTGGGGGATCGCCGAGCTCATGACCCTGCCGCTCACCCGCTGAACGAAAAGCCGCCCGGCTACCTCAACACCACGACGTCCTCCGCCTCGAAGGCGACCCGCACCCGCGCGCCGGCCTCCGGGGCGTCCCGCAGCGCACAGGACGCCTCCAGCCGGGGCCCGGCCTCGGGTTCCAGCAGCAGGGCGACGTGGTCGCCCCGGAAGGTGCGGCCCGCCACCGCGCACGGCAGCCCGTCGTCGGCGGCGGTCAGCCGTACCCCGGCGGGGCGCACCAGGAGCCGGCACGGGCCGGCCGGCGACCCGGCGGGCACGGGGATCGGCCCCCAGGGGGTGTCGGCGACGGCCTCGCGGACGGTGGCCTCGACCACGTTGTCGAAGCCGAGGAAGCGCGCGACGAACTCGGAGGCGGGCCGCTGCCACACCTCCAGCGGGGTGCCGGTCTGGGCGATCCGACCGCTCTCCATCACCACCACCCGGTCGGCGAGCGCGAACGCCTCGCCCTGGTCGTGGGTGACCGCCAGCACCGTGGTGCCGAGCCGGTCGAAGAGCTGGCGGAGTTCGACGACGAGCCGCTCGCGCAGGGAGCGGTCGAGTTGGCCGAGCGGCTCGTCCAGCATGAGCAGCCGCGGCCGCGGGGCCAGCGCCCGCGCGAGCGCCACCCGCTGTTGTTCGCCGCCGGAGAGCGCGGCCACGGCCCGCCGTTGGGCGCCCGGCAGGCCGACCAGGTCCAGCAGTTCGGCGACCGTGCGTTCCCGCTCGGCGCGCGCGACACGCCGCATGCGCAGCCCGAAGGCGACGTTGCCGCCCACGTCGCGCTGCGGGAAGAGCTGATGGTCCTGGAACATCAGGCCCACCCCGCGCCGGTGGGTGGCCACGCCGCTCTGGTCCCGCCCGGCGAGCCAGACCCGACCGGCGTCGGCGCGCTGCAAGCCGGCCACCACGCGCAGCAGGGTGGACTTGCCGCTGCCGCTGGGGCCCAGCACGCACACGGTCTCCTGTTCGGCGACCTCCAGGTCCACCGCGTCCAGCACCGCGCGGTCGCCGAAGCGCACCGTCACCCCGTCAAGTCGCAGCGAGGCCATCAGAACTCTCCCGAACGGTCGGTGCGGATGCGTTCCAGTGCCAGCAGCGCCACCGCGCACACCAGCATCAGCAGGGTGCTCAGCGCCATCGCCTGCCCGTAGTTGAGCTCGCCGGGCCGGCCCAGGAAGCGGGCGACGGCCACCGGCAGCGTCGGGTTGTCGGCGCGGGCGATGAACACCGTGGCCCCGAACTCGCCGAGCGAGACGGCGAAGGCGAAGCCCGCCGCGATGCCCAGCGCCCGGCCGACCAGCGGCAGGTCCACTTCGCGCCAGGCGCGCAGCGGGGAGGCGCCGAGCACGGCGGCGGCCTCGCGGAGCCGTGCGTCGACCGCGCGGAGCACCGGCAGCATGGTCCGTACGACGAAGGGCACGCCGACGAGGGCCTGGGCCAGCGGCACCAGGATCCAGGAGGCGCGCAGGTCCAGCGGCGGCTCGTCCAGCGCGATGAGGAAGCCGAAGCCGACGGTGACCGCGGAGGTGCCCAGCGGGAGCATCAGCAGGGCGTCGAAGCCGCGCACCAGCCGTCCCGCGCGGCGGGTGAGGGCGGCGGCCGCGAGCCCGCCGACCAGCAGCGCGATGAGGGTGGCGACGGCCGCGTACGTGAGGGAGGTGCCGATGGCCTCCACCGGGGGCTCCAGGAACATCCCGCCACTGTCGGCGGCGGAGCCCAGGGCGCGGTAGTAGCCGAAGCCGTAGCCGTCGGGGGTGTCGAGGGAGCGCTCGACCAGCACCCCGAGCGGCAGCAGCACCAGGAGCACGACCGTGAGCAGCACGCCGCCCAGCAGCGCCCACTGGCCCGCCCCGCGCGGGCGGCGGGCGGTCAGCGCCGGGTCGACGAGCCTGAGGGCGCTCTCTCGGCGGCGCACGGTCCAGGCGTGCACTCCCAGCAGCGCGGCGACGGCCGCGAACTGCACCAGGGTGAGCACGGCGGCGGCCGGCAGGTCGAGCAGATGCGCGGTCTGCCGGTAGATCTCCACCTCCAGGGTGGCGTAGTGCGGTCCGCCGAGGATCTGGATGACGCCGAAGGAGGTGAAGGTGAAGAGGAAGACCATGAGGGCGGCGGCGGCCACCGCGGGGCCGAGCGCCGGCAGGGTCACCCGCCGCCACGCCCCGAGCCGGCTCGCGCCGAGCACCCGCGCGGCCTCCTCCTGGCGCGGGTCGAGCTGGGCCCACAGTCCGCCGACGGTCCGTACGACGACGGCGTAGTTGAAGAAGACGTGCGCGAGCAGGATCGCCCACACGGTGGTGTCGAGCCGTACGCCCCACATCTCGTCGAGCAGCCCGCCGTGGCCCAGCAGGGCCAGGAAGGCGCTGCCGACGACGACGGTGGGCAGCACGAAGGGCACGGTGACGACGGCGCGCAGCAGTTGCTTGCCGGGGAAGTCCAGCCGGGCGAAGACGTAGGCGCCGGGCAGCGCGATGAGGAGGGTGAGCCCGGTGGAGGCGGCCGCCTGCCAGGCGGTGAACCACAGCACGTCGAGGATGTGCGGGTCGGCGAGCGCCTCGCCGACCCTGCCCAGCCGCCACCGGCCGTCCTCCTTCAGGCCGCGGGCGACGATGGCGGAGACCGGATAGCCGAAGAAGACCGCGAGGAAGGCGATCGGCACGGCCATCAGGCCGCAGCGCACCGCCGCGCCGCGCGGATCGCGCTCGCGCGGGGCGGCGGTTCGGGGCGCGCGCAGCCGTGTGCCGGCCTCACGGCCGGCCGCAGTCCCGTCGGGCCGTTCCGGCCCGGCGGGCGTGCCGGGCCGGACCGGAGCGGCCTTGGCGGGGTCGTTCCCTACAGAACGAGGGAAGACCATGACTTGATCCACCGCTCACGGTTCTCGGCGATCTTGCCGGGTTCCATGGTCTGCGGCTTGTCGACCGTGACTCCGAAGTCGGAGTAGATCTTCGGGAGCTTGGCGCCCTCGACGACCGGGTCCACGAACATGGTCAGCGGCATGTCCTCCTGGAACCGCTTGCCGACCATGAAGTCCAGCAGCGCCTTGCCGCCCGCCTCGTTCTTCGCGCCGGCGAGCAGGCCGGCGAACTCGGTCTGGCGGAAGCAGGTGCCGGTGGCGACGCCGGTCGGCGCCTTCGTGGGCTGCGGCTTGGCGAAGTACACCTCGGCCGGCGGGCTGGAGGCGTAGGAGACCACCAGTGGCCGGTCGCCGCCGGCCTTCTTGCCGCCCGAGGAGCCGGAGAAGCGCGCGTTGTACGCCTGCTGCCAGCCGTCGGTCACCTCGACGCCGTTGTCGCTCAGCTTCTTCCAGTAGTCCTCCCAGCCGTCGTCGCCGTAGCGGGCGGCGGTGCCGAGCAGGAAGGCGAGGCCGGGCGAGGAGGTGGCGGGGTTCTCCACCACCAGGAGGTCCTTGTACTCCGGCTTGACCAGGTCGTCGAAGGACTTCGGCGGGGTGAGCTTCTTGTCGGCGAAGTACTTCTTGTCGTAGTTGACGCAGACGTCGCCGGTGTCGATCGGGGTGACCCGGTGCTCGCCCTTGTCCAGCTGCACGGCGTCGGGGATCCGGTCCAGGCCCTTGGCCTCGTACGGGGCGAACAGGTCGTTGTCGAGCGCGCGGGACAGCAGCGTGTTGTCGACGCCGAAGAAGACGTCGCCCTGCGGCTTGCCCTTGGAGAGCACCGCCTGGTTGACGGCGACGCCCGCGTCCCCGCTCTTGAGCACCTTGAGCCGGTAGCCGCTCTCCTCCTCGAAACGCTTCTGCGCCTCGGGGGAGATCTGGAAGGACTCGTGGCTCACCAGGACGACGGTCTTGGAGCCGGCGCCACCCTTCGCGTCGGAGTCGTCGTCCGAGCCGCAGCCGGTCAGGGCGGTGGCGCCGAGCGCGCCGAGAAGGGCGGTGCCGATGGCACGCCGAAGGATGGTGTTCATGGTCGAGCTGACTCCCTACGCCGGTATGACCCGGATCAGGTCCGAGGGTCTGCGGCCGTGCCGCACTCTCAGCGCTGTGTGCGCTCCCCTGTCGGAATGTTCATTTGTGCGAATGCACCGTATCAGCCGGTGCGGGCGGGAACGGCCGGCGGTGAAGCCCGCCCCGTAGGCGGCCGTACGGGCGGGCCCGGCACCGGGCCGCCCCTGCGGCTCGCGCGCGGCGACGGGCCCGGCGACGGCCTGCCCCCCCGGGGCGTCCTCGGCCGCGGGCGGGCCCGGCGCCCCCTGCCCGCGCGGGTCAGCGCTCGGAGGCCGCCAGCTGCCCGCAGGCGCCGTCGATCTCCTGGCCACGGGTGTCGCGCACGGTCACCGGCACGCCGTGGGACTCCAGCGCCGCCACGAACGCGCGCTCGTCCTCGGGCCGGGAGGCGGTCCACTGGGAGCCGGGGGTCGGGTTGAGCGGGATCAGGTTGACGTGCACCCGCTTGCCCTTGAGCAGCCGGCCCAGCAGGTCACCCCGCCACGCCTGGTCGTTGATGTCGCGGATCAGGGCGTACTCGATGGAGACCCGACGGCCGGACTTCTCGGCGTACTCCCAGGCCGCGTCGAGCACCTCGCGGACCTTCCAGCGGGTGTTCACCGGCACCAGGGTGTCGCGCAGCTCGTCGTCGGGGGCGTGCAGCGAGACCGCGAGCCGGCACTTGAAGCCCTCGTCGGCGAACCGCAGCATCGCCGGGACCAGGCCCACGGTGGAGACCGTGATGCCGCGCTGGGACAGGCCCAGGCCGTCCGGCTCGGGGTCGGTGAGCCGGCGGATGGCCCCCACGACCCGGTTGTAGTTGGCCAGCGGCTCGCCCATGCCCATGAAGACGATGTTGCTGAGCCGCGCGGGGCCGCCGGGGATCTCGCCGTCCCGCAGCGCCCGCATGCCGTCGACGATCTGGTGCACGATCTCGGCGGTGGACAGGTTGCGGTCCAGGCCGGCCTGGCCGGTGGCGCAGAACGGGCAGTTCATGCCGCAGCCCGCCTGCGAGCTGATGCACATGGTGACCCGGTCCGGGTAGCGCATCAGGACGGACTCCACCAGGGTGCCGTCGAAGAGCCGCCAGAGCGTCTTGCGGGTGGTGTCGTTGTCGCAGGAGATGTGGCGGACCACGCTCATCAGGTCGGGCAGCAGCTCGCCGGCGAGCTTCTCGCGCGAGGCGGCCGGGATGTCGGTCCACTCCGCCGGGTCGTGGGCGTACCGCGCGAAGTAGTGCTGCGAGAGCTGCTTCGCGCGGAACGGCTTCTCGCCGATGGCGGCGACGGCCTCACGGCGCTCGGCGGGCGAGAGGTCGGCGAGGTGCCGCGGGGGCTTCTTGGCTCCGCGCGGGGCGACGAAGGTGAGCTCACCGGGTGCGGGCGGTGCCATGGGCGGAAACTCCTCAGTACGACTGGCCGGGCGATCCCCGCTGTCGCGGGGCAGGCGGCTGGATGACGCCGACGCCCGGCGATCTCACGGGGGCGTTCCCGTGGCCGCGGGGCCGGAAAAGGGCCCGCCGCAGAAGCGACGGGCCCTTCCAGGGTACCGGGCGCGGTTCAGCCCGCCCCGACGAAGATCACCAGCAGCAGCCACACCACCGGCGCCGTCGGCAGCAGCGAGTCCAGCCGGTCCATGATGCCGCCGTGGCCGGGCAGCAGGTTGCCCATGTCCTTGATGCCGAGGTCCCGCTTGATCATGGACTCGCCCAGGTCGCCGAGGGTGGCGCTGACCGCCACCGACAGCCCCAGCAGCAGGCCCTGCCACCAGACGCCGTCCTCGACCACGTACTGCATGCACAGCGCGCCGGCCACCATCGCGAACGCCACCGCGCCCAGCAGCCCCTCCCAGGACTTGCCGGGGCTGATCCGGGGCGCGAGCCTGCGCTTGCCGAAGCGCCAGCCCACGGCGTACGCGCCGGTGTCGCTGACCACGGTGAGCAGCAGGAAGGTCAGCACCCGCTGCGGACCGTCGTCGGCCGCCAGCATCAGCGCCACGAACGTGGCCAGGAAGGGCACGTAGAAGGCCGCGAACACGCCGGCGGTGACGTCCCGGAGGTAGTTCTCAGGAGGCTCGGTCATCCGCCACACGAGCACCGCGAGCGCGGTGAGCGCGACCGCCACCCACGCCCCCTCGGCTCCGCGCACATAGCCGGCGACGACCATGGCGACGCCGCCGACGGCGAGCGGGATCAGCGGGGCCCGGATCTCCTTGCGCTCGGACAGCCGGGAGGTGAGCTCCCAGAGCCCGACGACCACGGCGAGCGCTATCACGCCGATGAACGCGGGCTTGTAGACGAAGAGCGAGGCGACGATGACCGCGCCCAGCCCGACGCCGACCCCTATCGCCGCCCGCAGGTCGCGGCCCGCGCTCTTCTTCGCGGGCGCGGGCTGCGGTGCGGGCTCCGACGGCCGCGCGGCCGGATCCGAGGGGGATCCGGGCGAGCCGGGCGGCTGCGGCGACTGGTGCGACCGGTTCGCCGAGTCCGGCTCCTCACGGAACAGGGGGCCGCTCAGCCGAGCGGCCCCCAGGTCACGGTCGTCCTGGTTTCCGCCTGCGTGGGGCACGGTGGGCATGGGCCGAGTCTGCGCCGCCTCGCCCACCTGATGCGCGGGACCCGCCGAGACGGCGGGACCCTGGTCGGTCGGGCCCCAGTATCCGGCGCGCGGCGGGGCTCCCCAGGAAGAGTCACTCATCAGACTTCGAGAAGCTCGGCTTCCTTGTGCTTCAGCAGCTCGTCCACCTGTGCGACGTACTTCGCGGTGGTGTCGTCGAGCTCCTTCTCGGCGCGGCGGCCGTCGTCCTCGCCGACCTCGCCGTCCTTGACGAGCTTGTCGATGGACTCCTTGGCCTTGCGTCGGACGCTGCGGATCGAGATCTTCGCGTCCTCGCCCTTGCCCTTGGCGACCTTGATGAACTCCTTGCGCCGCTGCTCGGTGAGCTCCGGGAACACCACTCGGATGATGCTGCCGTCGTTGCTCGGGTTGACGCCCAGGTCCGAGTCACGGATCGCCTGCTCGATGTTGCGCAGCGCGCTCTTGTCGAACGGGGTCACCACGGCCATCCGCGGCTCCGGCACCGAGAAGGACGCCAGCTGGTTGATCGGCGTCATCGCACCGTAGTAGTCCGCCACGATCTTGTTGAACATCGCCGGGTGCGCACGCCCGGTGCGGATCGCGGCGAAGTCCTCCTTGGCGACCACAACGGCCTTCTCCATCTTCTCCTCGGCCTCGAGGAGGATCTCTTCGATCACCACTTGCTCCTGGTGTTATGGGTAAGCAGAGCCTCGCCCCTGCGTGCGTCTTCTCCTGCACGGTGTCCGACCGGCAGGCCGTTGTCCATCCCCGTAACGGGCTGTGTACGAGCGGTGTCGGCCCGACTAGGACCGAGTGCCCTGGTCGCTCACGAGCGTGCCGATCTTCTCACCCTTGACCGCGCGGGCGATATTGCCCTCGGCCAGCAGCTCGAAGACCAGGATCGGCAGGTTGTTGTCCCGGCACAGGGTGATGGCGGTGGCGTCGGCGACCTTGAGGTCCCGCGCGATCACCTCGCCGTACTCCAGCGCGTCGAACTTCACCGCGTCCGGGTTGGCCTTCGGGTCGGAGTCGTAGACCCCGTCCACGCCGTTCTTGCCCATGAGCAGCGCCTCGGCGTCGATCTCCAGGGCGCGCTGGGCGGCGGTGGTGTCCGTGGAGAAGTACGGCATGCCCATGCCCGCGCCGAAGATCACGACGCGTCCCTTCTCCAGGTGGCGCACGGCACGCAGCGGGATGTACGGCTCCGCGACCTGCCCCATGGTGATAGCGGTCTGGACGCGGGAGTCGATGCCCTCCTTCTCCAGGAAGTCCTGGAGCGCCAGGCAGTTCATGACCGTGCCGAGCATGCCCATGTAGTCCGAGCGGGCCCGGTCCATGCCGCGCTGCTGCAGCTCGGCGCCGCGGAAGAAGTTGCCGCCACCGATGACGATGGCGATCTCGGCGCCATCCCGCACCACGGCGCCCACCTCACGGGCGATGGCGTGCACGACGTCGGGGTCGACGCCGAGCCCGCCGCCGCCGGAGAACGCTTCTCCGGACAGTTTCAGCAGGAACCGGCGGCGCTTGGTCCGACCGTCGGTGCGCTTGTCGTCGGCGGCCAGTGTGGCGTCCGCACCCTGATTCATTGGAGATCTCCTCGTGCACATACCAAGAAGGCCATTGCCGGATGGGTCTTTGTTCGACCTCTGCGGCAATGGCCTCCTCGTCACATCTGCGGCCGGCCGGAAGACGGCCGGCTGCGTACGACCCTATAGGGGCCGCACACCGATCGCTGCCCGCGTGGGCTCAGGCGTCGCTGCCCTGGTGGGCTCAGGCGCCGACGCGGATGCGCGCGAAGCGCTTCAGCGAAACGCCGGCCTCGGCCAGCACCTTCTCGACGGACTTCTTGTTGTCCTTGGCGAACGGCTGGCTCAGCAGCACGCTCTCCTTGAAGAAGCCGTTGACGCGACCCTCGACGATCTTCGGCAGGGCGGCCTCAGGCTTGCCCTCCTCACGCGCGGTGGCCTCGGCGACGCGACGCTCGTTCTCGACCGTCTCGGCCGGGATCTCGTCCTTGGTGAGGAACTTCGGCGCGAAGGCGGCGATGTGCTGCGCGACGTCCTTGGCGGTGTCGGCGTCGGCCTTGTCCAGCTCGACCAGGACACCGACCTGCGGCGGCAGGTCCGGGCTGGTGCGGTGCATGTAGGCGTAGACGAAGCCGTCCGCGTACTGCGCGAAGCGGTCCAGGACGATCTTCTCGCCGAGGGTGGCGTTGGCCTCGTCCACGAACGCCTGGACGGTCTTGCCGGCCTCGATCTCGGAGGAGAGCAGGGCCTCCAGGTCGGCCGGGGAGCCCTTGGCGACGTGGGCGGCGAGCGCGTCGGCGACGGCCACGAACTTCTCGCCCTTGGCGACGAAGTCGGTCTCGCACTTCAGCTCGAGCAGCACACCGGAGGTGTGGTCGTCGGCGATGAGGGAGACGACGGCACCGTTCTCGGCGCTGCGGCCCTCACGCTTGGCCACGCCCTTCTGGCCCTTGACGCGCAGGATCTCGACGGCCTTCTCGACGTTGCCCTCGGCCTCGTCCAGCGCCTTCTTGCAGTCCATCATGCCGGCGCCGGTGAGCTCGCGGAGCTTCTTGACGTCAGCGGCGGTGAAGTTCGCCATGGTCTGTGAATCTCTTCTCGAAAGTCTCGAAAGTCTGAGAGGTCAATGCTCTACGGGTGGACGGCGGGGGCGTGTCGCCCCCGCCGTCAGCAACCGCGAGGTATTGAGGTTCAGGCCTGCTCGGCGTCGGCGGCCGGGGCCTCGGCGGCCTTCTCGGCCTCAGCGGGCTTCTCGGCCTCGGCGGCCTTCTCGGCCTCGGCGGCAGCCGGCTCGTCGGCCTTCTTGTCGCCCTCGAGCAGCTCGCGCTCCCACTCGGCCAGCGGCTCGCCCGCGGCCTTGTCGCCCTTGCCGCCCTCGGCGACACCGGAGCGGGCCATCAGGCCCTCGGCGACGGCGTCGGCGATGACGCGGGTGAGCAGGGTGACGGAGCGGATCGCGTCGTCGTTGCCCGGGATCTTGTAGTCGACCTCGTCCGGGTCGCAGTTGGTGTCCAGGATCGCGACGACCGGGATGCGCAGCTTGCGCGCCTCACCGACGGCGATGTGCTCCTTCTTGGTGTCCACGATCCAGACGGCGCTCGGCACCTTCTGCATCTCGCGGATACCACCGAGGGTCTTCTCCAGCTTGGCCTTCTCGCGGGAGAGAACCAGCAGCTCCTTCTTGGTGAGGCCGGAAGCGGCCACGTCCTCGAAGTCGATCTGCTCAAGCTCCTTGAGGCGCTGCAGACGCTTGTAGACGGTCGAGAAGTTGGTGAGCATGCCGCCCAGCCAGCGCTGGTTGACGTACGGCATGCCGACGCGGGTCGCCTGCTCGGCGATGGCCTCCTGCGCCTGCTTCTTGGTGCCGACGAACATGATGGAGCCGCCGTGCGCGACGGTCTCCTTGACGAACTCGTAGGCGCGGTCGATGTACGACAGCGACTGGAGCAGGTCGATGATGTAGATGCCGTTGCGCTCGGTGAAGATGAAGCGCTTCATCTTCGGGTTCCAACGGCGGGTCTGGTGCCCGAAGTGGACGCCGCTCTCCAGCAGCTCCCGCATCGTGACGACGGCCATGGCCGTACTCCTTTGAGGTACTCGGTTCCGCGACGGCCGGGCGGCCGTCACGCCTGACGCCCCGACGCGCCATGCCGCGGAGCTCCGAGCGGAGCCTGCCGAGGACCGAGGAACGCGACCACCGGTTCTGCGCCGGTAGCGGGGCGTGCGAAGTCGACCCGGTGACCCGGATCGCCATAAGAAGTGTACGGGACCGTCGCTGTGCTGGGTGACGGCGATGTCCACAACCAGCGAGTAGTCCCCAGATCTCACCCGACCTCCCCACACCCCGCCCCCACTGGGTCACCCTGCGGACATGACCCATACCCCGCGCGCACGGACACCACGGCGAACCCGCGTGAGCGACGCGCTCCGCACCGACCACGGTCACCGAGGCCACGCCCCGCGCGGCCGCGCCCCGGGCGGTCGGGGCGGGGGCGGTCGGGGCGGGGGCGGTCGCGCCCCGTGCGATTGCGCTCCGGACGGTCGGGGGCGGGGCGGTCGCGCCCCGGGCGATTGCGCTCCGTGTGATTGCGCCCCGGACGGTCGGGGCCGAGGCGGTCGCGCCCCGGACAGTCTCGCCCCAGTCGGTCGTACCCCGAGCGGTCGTACCCCGAGCGGTCGGAGACCGGGCCGTCGGAGCGGGGGCGGTCAGCCGGTGGGCGGGCGGACCGTGGGTGGTCAGCCGGTGGGTGGTCAGCCGGCGGGTGGCCGGAGCGTGGGCGGTAAGCCGGTGGGCGGTCAGCTAGCGGGCGGGCAGCCGGTCGGTGGCCGGAGCCCAGGCGTCCGGCGCCCGGGCGGGCGGGGTCCGACGGGCGTCGTGGCGCGCCGGCCGGCGCGGGGTGACGCTCTGCCGACCCCGCGCCCGACGGCTCTCCGCGGGGTGGGGGCGGCGCGGGGCGGCGCGCCCGTAGCGACGGCAGTGTCTGGGGCCGGGCCGGCGCGGGCCGGCGCACCGTGGCCCGCGCGGCGCGCCGCGCGGGGGACGGCGGGGGCGGCGGGGGTCGACACGCGCCGCGCGATGCCGGTGCTCGCGCACAGGGCGGCGCGCGCCGTCGGGGCGGCACTGATGGGCCTGAGCGTGCTCATGGTGCTGGTGGTGCCGCTCGCGCTGGCGCCCCGGTCCGCGGCGTACGCGACACCCGCCGGGGCCGCGGCGGGTGTCGAGGCCGCCGCGGCCGGCGAGGCTGCCGAGACCGCCGGCGACGGGGCCGAGGGGGGCCGTTCCTGGCCGGTCGGCGGCCGTCCGCCGGTCCTGCGGGGCTGGGAGCCGCCCGACTCGCCCTACGGCCCGGGGCACCGTGGCGTGGACCTGGCGGCCTCTCCGGGTGAGCCGGTGCTGGCGGCCGCCCCCGGTCGGGTGTCCTTCGCCGGCCGGGTGGCGGGTCGCGGAGTGGTCTCCATCGAACTCGACGGCACCGGCGCCCCACCGCTGCGGACCACCTACGAGCCCGTGCGAGCGAGGGTGCGGGAGGGCGAGGCGGTGGAGGCGGGGCAGGTGGTGGGGGTGCTGGAGCCCGGCCCGTTCCACTGCGCGGTCGGCTGTCTGCACTGGGGTCTGCGCCGCGCCGATCGCTATCTCGACCCGCTCTCCCTGCTGCCCCCGTGGCTTCTCCGGCGCGGCCCCTCCCGGCTGTTGCCGATCTTCGACGTGCCGCAGGGCGCGCCGCTGGTGCCGAGCGGGGGCTCGGCGGCAGGAGCGGTGTGGGCCGGCGCCACGACGTTCGACCCGGATCACCCCGGAGGCGCCTTTATGCCCCGGACCCGGACCGCCGCGGGCGCCCAGCCGACAGGCTGCGCGGACCTGGCCCCGCCGGCGATGCTGGCCGGCGCCGCGGCCTGGGCCCGACGCCGCCTGCACCGCCCACCGACGCGCCGGAACGCCCGGAAGCCGCGACGGGCGCCCGGCCGAGCCCGCCTCCGACCACCGTCGGGGATACCCGCGGGTCAAGCAGGTACAGGTCCGAGACGGATACGCGACCGGCGTGAGCGTCACCCCGAGCATCCAGCCGACCAGCGGCGACACCCGACCACCGAGCCGCCGGCCGGGCGGCGCTTCCACGGCGTCGCGCGGGCCGTCGGCGGTGAACGCGGCGGCCACCGGCGCCGCGGCCCACATCGCCCCGTACACCCGTTGCCGGTGTGCGACCGCACGGCGTCACGCCGCCCGACCACCGGGCCGCCGGCCGACCAGGGGGCGTCCGGCCACCGAGCCGGCGGGGCCGCCGCCGCCCGGGTCAGCCACACCCGGAAGCGGCCGGGCCCGCCGGGCGTAAGAGCGCGACGGCAAGCCAGACCGCCGACGCAGGGCGATGAGCGCGGCCGCAAGACAAGCGGCGGGGCCAGGGGCGCACGACACAGACACCCGCCAGAGGCAGGCACGACGGCAGACCGGAACGGGCAACGCCCGCTCGAAGACCGCTGACACCCGCCACCAGGGCAATGGGCACCGCCCGCCAGACGAAGCGACCAGGCCCCCACACGGCGGCCACTCCGACACCGCGGGCCCTCACAGGGCCGAGGCCCCAGGCGAGGGGGCTAGGCCGGTCCCCTCGAAAGCGGGACCCTGACGATGGGCCTGTGAGACGCCGGCTGAAGGCGGCCCCCGGCGGACAGAGCCGGGTCAGCCCCCACGTCGCGGAGGGCCACCGCCAGGTGCGAGCGCAGTGACAAGACCGCAACGACCAACGGCCACTCCAGCACCGCGGGCCCCGACAGGGCCGAGGCCTTGGGCGATGGGGCTCGGCCGGTCCCTCGAAAGCGGGATCCTGGCAAAGCGGGACCCTGGCGATGGGCCTGTGGGGTGCCCGCTGGAGGTGCCCCCGGCGGATAGAGCCGGGTCAGCCCCCCACGCCGCGGAGGGCCATGGCGACGGCGGCCTCGGTGATGGTGGCCGGGTCTTCGGCGGCGCCGAGCTCGATACGGCGGACGGCGGCGTCGACCACGCCCTGGAGCAGCATCGCGGCCAGCCGTGGCTGCTCGTGGCCAAGGGTGCCGAGGGCCTCCACGACCATGGCGACGAGCCCGCCGTGGGCCGCGCGGATCTTCTCCCGGGCGCCGGCGTCCAGTTCCAGCGCGGAGATCGCGACCACGGCCCGGTGACGCCGGTCGCCGACGAGGGTCAGCTGCTGGCGCACATACGCCTCGATCTTGTCCTCGGGCGTGTCGGCGCGCTCCATGGCGGCTTCGACCTCGGCAGCCCAGACGGGGAAGTCGACGGCACACAGCTCTTCGACGACGGCAGCTCGGGAGCGGAAGTACTCGTAGACCGAGGACCGCGCGAGGCCCGTGCGCTCGGCGAGAGCGGGGAAGGTCAACGCCTCCGTTCCACCCTCGGACAGCAGGGAGCGGGCGGCGTCCAGCAGGGCGCCGCGCTGCATCGTCCGGTGCTCAGCCACTGAGGCCGCTCGAATCCTTGGCACATGACCACTTTACGGAGCACCCGGCCGAGGGGCGATGTTGGAGGGACGATTCAGCGTCCGAGGTCCTGCAGTTTGGCTCGCAACTGCAGCACGGACTTGGTGTGGATCTGGCTGACCCGGCTCTCGGTCACGCCCAGGACCTGCCCGATCTCGGCCAGCGTGAGCCCCTCGTAGTAGTACAGGGTGACCACCGTCTTCTCCCGCTCCGGGAGCGTGTTGATGGCGCGGGCCAGCAGCCGGCGCAGCTCGCGGTCCTCGGCCACCTCGACCGGGTTGTCGGCGGCGGTGTCCTCCAGGGTGTCCATGAGGCTCAGTCCGTCGCCGCCTTCGCCGCCGACGTGCAGCATCTCCTCCAGCGCCACCACGTTGGCGAGCGACAACTGGCTGAAGAGTCCGTGCAGTTCGTCCAGCGAGATCTGCATCTCGGCGGCGACCTCGGCTTCGGTGGGGGTGCGGCGCAGCGCCGCCTCGAGCGTGGCGTAGGCGCGCTCGACCTCGCGCGCCTTCTGGCGGACCGAGCGCGGGATCCAGTCCAGGGCGCGCAGTTCGTCGATCATGGCGCCGCGGATCCGGGTGATGGCGTAGGTCTCGAACTTGATGGCCCGTCCGGGGTCGAACTTCTCGATGGCGTCGATGAGTCCGAACACGCCCGAGGAGACGAAGTCCGCCTGCTCGACATTGGACGGCAGCCCCACGCTGACCCGACCCGCCACGTACTTCACCAGCGGCGAGTAGTGCAGGATCAGCTGTTCCCGCAGTCGCTCGTCACCGGTGGCCTTGTACGTCCGCCACAGCTCGTCCAGCGATGAGGGCGCGGCGGGGCGCACGACACCGCGGGCAGCGGACGGCGCTGCCGTGCGGTCAGACCCGGAGATGTGCTGGGGCATTCGTCGCCTTGTGCCGTTCTGCGGAGATGAAGGTGTGGGGGTTGGAGTGCTGCGTTCCCGCCAGAAGCCTTGTGAGCGTAGCGTGACGGAGGCGTCGCGTTAAGCGATGAGACGCGATTGCGTGGTGTGGGGATACGGTCATCGCCCCAACCCTTTCACCCGATTGCCCCAAATTCAGGGACCGCCTCGCCGTGGGCCGCCCCGCTGACCGCCGGCGTGGTTCAACTCCCATCGGTCGCCCTGTCGGTTGACGAATCCCAGCGCGAGCAGCTCCTGGAGCCGGCGGAGCGCCTCGTCGCGACCGGTCCCGGAACCCCGGGCCACCTCGTCCACCTCGTTGCCGCCCCGTGCCGACAACGCTTCCAGGACGCGCGCCGTCACGGGATCGAGCGCGTCGCGTGCCACCACGGGTCCGCGCCGCTCGGGGGGCGGCTCCTCCCCCACCCGCCCGACCAGCTCGGTCACGTCCGCAGCGTCGGTCACCAGAACGGCTTCTCCGCGCAGGAGTTCGTGCACCCCCGCGGAGAGAGCGCTGGTGACCGGGCCCGGCACCCCCATGACGACGCGGCCCAGGTCCCGGGCGCGGCGCGCGGTCACCAGGGACCCGCTGCGGTAGCAGGCCTCGACCACGACCGTGCCACGGGTGAGGGCCGCGATGACCCGGTTGCGGAGCACGAACCGGCCGCGGGTGGGGTGGGCACCCGGCGGCAACTCGGCGAGGATCAGACCCTGTTCCGCGATGCGGGCGATCAACTCGGCGTGGCCGCGCGGGTAGGGCACGTCCACCCCGGAGGCGAGCACGGCGACGGTCGTCCCGCCGGCGGCCAGCGCCCCCCGATGCGCCGCCCCGTCCACGCCGTGCGCCGCACCGGAGGTGACCACGAAGCCGCGCTCGGCGAGCCCCGCGCCGAGGGTGGTCGCGACCCGCGCGCCGTAGTCGGTGCAGGCCCGGGCGCCGACCACGGCGACCGACCGCAGCGCCCACAGCCGCAGCGACGCCCTGCCGCGGACCCACAGGCCGACCGGTCGGGCGTCCCCGAGGTCGTCCAGTTGTCGGGGCCACTCCAGGTCGCCGGGGCAGACGAAGGCGCCGCCCAGCCGGGCGATGGCGGCGAGGTCGGCCGCCGGGTCGAGGTCCGCGGCGCGGAGCGCGCAGCCGGCCAGTCGCCGCGGGCCCGCCCCGACCGGGGGCGCCGCCTCCCCGGTGAGCGCGCGCCACAGCTCCACGGGCCCGAGCTCTCGCAGCCACCGCCCCACCGTGGCGTCCCCGGGCTCGACCAGGCGGGTGAGCGCCGCCCGCGCCATCCGCTCCTGATCGGCGACCTCGGGCACCCCGACCTCTTCCAGCACCCCGGCCTCCTCCAGCACCTCCACCTCCTCAGACACCTCCACCTCCTCAGACACCTCGGACACCTCGGACATCGGCTCCGGTGGGCGCCGCGCGCGGCGGGCCCGGCCGGGTCCGGCGGTTCTCCCGCGCGTGCCGGGTCACCAGTCCGCCCCGACCGGCATGCCGCGGGTGACGCCGGTGCGCAGCTCCAGAGCCCGGACCACGTCGTCGTGAGTGGGGCGGTCGTGGCCGGCGAGGTCGGCGATCGTCCAGGCGACGCGGAGCACCCGGTCCAGGCCGCGGGCGGTGAGCAACCCGCGCTCCAGATCGACCTCGGCCTCCCGCAGGGCGTCCGGCGCGACCGGCCAGCGCGTCCGCAGCTCATGTCCCGGGACCTCGCTGTTGGTGCTCCAGGGGGTGGCGGCGTAGCGGGCGAGGGAACGCTCCCGGGCCTCGCGCACCCGGGCGGCCACCCGGGCGGTCGGCTCGCTGTCGCCAGGTGGGCCGGCCAGCTCGGCGCGGCTCACCGGCGCCACAGGGACCCGCAGGTCGATCCGGTCCAGCAGCGGGCCGGAGAGCCGGCCCTGGTAGCGGCGGATGGCCATGGGTGTGCAGTCGCAGCCGTCGCCGACCAGTGAGTAGCGCCCGCAGGGGCAGGGGTTCGCGGCGAGCAGCAGCAGGAACCGGGCGGGCATCCGCATCATGCCCGCCGACCGGGCGATCACCACATGCCCGGACTCCAGCGGTTGCCGCAGCGCGTCCAGCGCCCGGCCGCTGAACTCGGGCGCCTCGTCCAGGAACAGCACTCCCCGGTGGGCCAGGGAGACCGCGCCCGGCCGCGGCATCCCGTTCCCGCCGCCGACGAGGGCGGCCATGGTGGCCGAGTGATGCGGGGCGCAGTACGGCGGGGTGTCGACCAGGGGCTTGCCGGGCGGTAGCACCCCGGCCACCGAGTGCACGGCGGTGACCTCCAAGGCGTCCTGCGCGGCGAGCGGAGGCAGCAGTCCGGGGAGCCGCTCGGCGAGCATGGTCTTCCCGGCACCGGGCGGGCCCAGGAAGTACAGGTGGTGCGCCCCGGCGGCGGCGACCTCCAGGGCCCTGCGGGCCGCGTGCTGCCCGGCCACATCGGCCAGGTCCGGCTGGCGGGGGTCGCCGGCGACCCGGGTCAGCACGCCGGTGCCGGTGCCGGCCCCGGCAACGGTGAGCCCGGCCAGCATCGCGTCCGGCCGTCCGCTGTCGGCCGGCTCCGGTTCCTCCGGCACCGGCTCGTCGGTCAGCACCGCGATGAGCTGCCGCAGGCTCCGTACGCCCAGCACCGAGACGCCGGGGACCAGGGCTGCCTCGGCGGCCGTCTGCTCGGGGACGACGACCTGGCGATACCCCGAGTCGGCCGCCGCCAGCACCGCGGGCAGCACCCCGCGCACCGGCCGCACCCTGCCGTCGAGGCCCAGCTCGCCGATGAGCACCAGATCGGCGATCTCACGCGGGTCGATACGCTCCGCCGCGCCCAGCACCGCGCAGGCCACCGCCAGGTCGAAGCCGCTGCCGGCCTTGGGCACGGAGGCCGGGCTGAGCCCCACGGTGAGCTTCTTCTGCGGCCACTCGGCGCCGGAGTTGACCACGGCGGCGCGCACCCGGTCGCGGCTCTCGAACAGGCTCTTGTCCGGCAGCCCGACCAGGGTGAAGGCGGCCACCCCCGGCTCCAGGTCCGCCTGGACCTCCACCACCACGCCCTCGACGCCCACCAGCGCCACCGAGCAGGTGCGCGCGAACCCCATCAGGCGGCCCTACCTTTCAACTCACGGGTGAACCGCAGCCATTCGTAAGGTTGTGGCACCCAGGGGAGCGGGGTGTGGCTCTCAGGCTGGCTGCCGTTGTTCGTGGCTCCGGAGGCTTGGCCGCCCTGCTCCCCACGACGACTCGGCCGCCGATTAGGAAGTGCGACAAGATCGCTGTGTAGGGCAATGCCGGCGAGGTCGTCCGTGGTAGGCAAGGCAGGAACGACTTCGGGAGCACGATGAGCCGGATATGGGCCGGGATCGACTGCGGCAAGACCCACCACCACTGCGTCGCCATGGACGTCGACGGCAAGACCCTGCTGTCGCGCCGGGTGGCCAACGACGAGCCCGAGCTCCTGAAGCTCATGGGCGACGTCCTCGACCTCGCCGACGGCCGCGAGCTGACCTGGGCGATGGACATGACCGGCGGCGAGCCGGGTCTGTTGATCGCTGTCCTGGTCAACCACCTGCAGGAGCTGCTCTACATCCCCGGCCGCATGGTCAACCGGGCCTCCGACGCCTACCGGGGAGAGGGCAAGACCGACGCCCGCGACGCCCGGATCATCGCCGACCAGGCACGCATGCGCCGCGACCTGCAGATCATCCGTCCCGACGACGAGACCACGATCGAGCTGCGGCTGCACACCAGCCACCGCATCGACCTGGTCGCCGACCGCACCCGCACCATCAACCGCCTGCGGGGCACCCTGCTGAGCATGTTCCCCGCGCTCGAACGCGCCCTGGAACTCACCAACGCAGGTCCCCTGGTCCTCCTCACCGGCTACCAGACCCCCGCCGCCCTGCGCCGCATCGGCGTCAGTCGGCTCACCACCTGGCTGCGCAACCGCAAGGTCCGCGGCGCCGAAAGCCTCGCCAAGGCCGCCGTCGAGGCCGCCGAGCGGCAGCACACCGCCGTGGCCGGCGAGAAGGCCATCGCGAAGATGGTGCACACCCTCGCCAGGGAGGTGATGGCCCTCAACGAGAAGATCGCCGAGATCGACAAACTCATCGAGGGCCGGTTTCGCGAGCACGAACTCGCCGAGGTGATCCTGAGCATGCCGGGCATGGGGCCCAAGCTCGGTGCCGAGTTCCTGGTCGCCGTCGGCGGCAGCCTGGCCGGCTTCCCCACCGCGGACCGCCTCGCGGCCTTCGGCGGCGTCGCTCCCGCCCCGCACGACTCCGGCAAGACCAGCGGAAACCTGCGGCGCCCGCAGCGCTACCACCGGCGCCTGCAACGCGTCTTCTACACCTCCGCGCTGGTCAGCTCCTGGAGCGATCCCAACTCCAAGCGGTTCTACGACCGCAAGAGAGCCGAGGGCAAGAGCCACGTCCAGGCCGTCCTCGCCCTCGCCCGCCGACGCGTCAACGTTCTGTGGGCCCTCATCCGTGACCGACGGTGCTACCAAGTCACACCGCCCGTCACGCTTGCCGCTTGACAACAGCATTAGGAAGCCCCCCTGACGTGCTCGACGACGGGCGCGCCCCGGTCCGGCAGCACCACGCCCACCAAGTCGATCCGCACGCCGTCCGGCGGCGCGCCGCCACGACGCTGCAGCCAGCACTCGGCCAGTCGTCGCAGCCGCTCCCTCTTGCCGTGGGTGAGGGCCTCCATCGGGTGCTCGTACCCGTGTGACCTGCGGGTCTTGACCTCACAGACGACGAGGGTGTCGCCCTCGCGGGCGACGATGTCCAGCTCGCCCTCCCGGCACCGCCAGTTGCGCGCCAGCACCGTCATCCCGGCCTCGGTCAGCCGTCGGGCGGCCAGGTCCTCCCCGTACCGCCCGAGCGCTCGACGGGCCGCGTCCCGGCCGGGCGCGGGCGGCCTCGCCGAGCCTGTCGACCCCACCGTCCCCGGGCCCCGCGTCTCCCCCGGGCCCACCGTCGTACCCGAGCCCTGAGTCGTCCTCCCCGGGCCCACCACCGCCCCCGAGCCCTGAGTCGTCCTCCTTGGGCCCGGGGTCGTCTCCGCTCCCGCGCACCGCCGCGTTCGCGACATCGGCACCACCTCCGGCACCGACTGTGACGCCCCCGCCCCACCTTGTTGGATCTTGGTGGACAACCGGGCGGATGTGGAAAACCCGGTCACTCGAACGGGTGGTCATACTCGGCGGCGGGGCCCGGGCGCGGGGCTTGACCGTGCGCCCCCGGACCGCGGGATCAGCCGCCCGGAAGGTCGAGGTCGCTCTTGTTCAGCTCCTCGATGTTCACGTCCTTGAAGGTGAGCACCCGCACCTGCTTGACGAAGCGGGCCGGCCGGTACATGTCCCAGACCCAGGCATCGGCCATCGACACCTCGAAGAACACCTCTCCCTGGACCGAGTGCACCTGCATCTCGTAGTCGTTGGTGAGGTAGAACCGCCGCTCGGTCTCGATCACGTATTTGAACAGTCCGACGACGTCGCGGTACTCCCGGTAGAGCTTCAGCTCCATCTCGGTCTCGTACTTTTCGAGGTCCTCGGCGCTCATGGCATGTTCCCCTTCAGCCGTGCGTCCCCCCATTGTGCGTCAGACACGCTCAGTCTCCAGGATCACCGGTGAGGCCGGGGGTCCCTCGTCCAGCAGCGTACGCAGGAGTCCGGCGAGCCTGGTCGGGTACACGGTCTCATGGGTGGCGGCCAGTTCCTCGTACGTCCACCATCGCAGCCCGGTGACGCTACGCCGCTCCAGGTCCGTATGGCCGCCCATCTCGGTGGCGGTCCGCTCGGTGCGCCCCAGGTAGTACCACTCGTCCTGATCCCAGCGCCGGCCGTCGAAGGGGAAGGAGCACACCCGCCGCCAGAGCACGGGCCCCAGCTCCACGTCCGTGATGCCCGTCTCCTCGGCCAGCTCCCGGCGCGCCGCCTGCTCCCGGCTCTCGTCGCCCTCCAGCCCGCCACCCGGCGTGAACCACCAGGTCGACGAGGGGTCGTCCGGCTCGAAGCCGTGCAGCAGCAGGATCCGGTCCTGCCGGTCCAACAGCACGACCCGAGCGACCCTGCGCAACTCCTGCCCGCCCCCGGCCATCGCCGGGGTCCCCGTGTCCGTGTCCGTGTCCGCGTTCGCGTCCGTGCTCGTGTCCGCGTCCGCGTCCGGCATCGTCTCAGCCACCGACCGTCGCCGCCTTTCGTTCGCCCTTCTCCCGACGCCGCGCCACGATCTTGGCGATCGGGCCGTACGCCGCACCTCCCAGGATGAGCACGGCGCCGATGGTGACGGCGTAGGTGAGCGGCGTGACCGGGCCCGGCTCGGAGATCCCGCCGGGGAGGGCGGCGAAACCGGTCGGCCGCTCCAGCATCCCCATGGCGTCCTGCGGCCAGACGACGGCGTCGACGCGGGCCTGCACCGTGTCCCGGGGCACCGTGCCGTGGGCGCCGTCGGCCAGGTGCTCGGGCGAGTCCACGGAGTCGACCCGGTGGTCGCCGAGCAGGAACAGCTCGTCCTTCGGCACGGTGGCGGAGAAGAAGCTGCTCGTGCTCGTGGCCTTGGTGTCGGGCAGATACGGTTCCTCGATCGGCTTGCCGTTGACCATCAGCCGGCCTCGCCGGTCGCAGCACTCGACCTTGTCGCCGTCGACGCCGACGACCCGCTTCACCATCGGCGTGTTGCCCCACACCTTGTCCTGGAAGACGACGACGTCGCCGCGGCGCACCTCGTCGCCGTCTATTCGCTCGGCCAGCACCCGCGCGCCCTGCTTGATCGACGGCGCCATCGAGTTGGTCGGGACGGTGTACGGCTTGTAGAGCAACGCTCCCCAGGCGAATCCGCCGAGGAACAGCACGCAGCCGAGGGCCACGGCCACACCGGAGAGCACGCTGCCCCGGGTGCGCCCGCCGCCATCCGTGCTTCTGGCCCCGCTCATGCCCACTCCCACCCCGCGGAGGCGATGCCACGTTCCGCGTAGAACATCCGGTTCCGTATGCCCTTCGGCATGGAATCGCACCCTACCCGGCAGTATCGACGGCCGTCAGCCGTCGTACCTGGACGCACCGGCCGTCACGCCCCGGCTTCGGCCATCGTGCCGCGCGCGGGTGCCGGCCGACGCCGCCCGCACGCCGGCCCGCGCTCCCGCGCGCCCCCCAACGCTTCTCAGGTGCCGACCGACCTCGTCCGCGCGTCGGCCGGCGCCCCGCGCGTCAGCCCTCGCGCCCGTGCCCGTCGCCGTTCCCTCCGCCGTCCTTGGCCAGGAGCCGGCGGCGGCGCCACAGCACGATCGGCAGCGCGCCCGCCAAACCGAGGGCGGAGGGGGCCGCCGCCATCGCGGTGCTCAGCGCCGGCTGGTCGAAGGTGTCCGGCACCGGCAGCGTGGACCAGCGGTTGATCGGCCAGGCGACGACGATCGCGCGGCCCACGACCCCGTCCACCGAGATCGTGCCCTTGTCCAGATCCTGGTGGTAGCGCGAGTCGAGCGAGTCCTGGCGGTGGTCGCCCATCACCCACAGCCGACCCTCCGGGACCTTCACCGGCCCGAACGGCTTGTCGTCGCAGGCGGTGTCGCCGGGGAAGATGTACGGCTCGTCGAGGGCCTTGCCGTTGACCTTGACCGGGCCGCCCTTCTTGCACTCCACCGTGTCGCCGCCGACCGCGATAACCCGCTTGATCAGGTCCTTCTCCTCAGCCGAAGGCATCAGCCCGATGAAGCTGAGCACCTTCTGGACGCCCTCCACGATCGGGCCCGAGTCCTGCGGCTCGGTCTCCCCGAGCCAGCCGCCCGGATCGTGGAAGACCACGACCTCGCCGCGCTCCGGCTCGGCCCCGAACCACGGGGTGAGCTTGTCCACCAGCACCCGGTCGCCGCGCTGGAGGGTGTTCTGCATCGAGTCGGACGGGATCGAGAACGCCTGCAGGAGGAAGGTCTTGATCAGGAGCGCCAGCAGCAGCGCGATACCGATCAGCAGCGGCAGCTCCTTCCAGAAGGAGCGCTGCTTCGGCTTCGGCTTCCTGTCGTCGGCGCCGTCGCCCCCGGGGGCCGTGCCGCTCCGGTCCTCGCCGTCACCATCGGAGCCGGCAGAGTCGGAGGAGTCAGCGGTACCGGCGGAGTCAGCAGTACCGGCAGAGTCGGCGGAGGATCCGGATGAACCGGCGGAGTCGGCAGAGCCCGCGCGGGCGTCACCGCCGCGGTCGTCACCCTCGCCTCGCCCGGCCGTGGGACCGCCCACGCCCTCGGCGTCCTCCCGGGCCGCCACCCCGGCCTGCGCTCCCTTACCCGTGGGCTGCATGCCCGCGGGCGTCGCTTCGATGCCGGCCGTCGCGCCGCCTCCCGCAAGCGCACCGCGCTCGGCCCGCGCGTCGTTCTCGTGCCGCGGGGAACGTTCGGATGAGGGTGGCACGGTCCCCGGAGCGCCGCCTGCCGGAGCCGCGGCGCCCGGAGGGACGGCCCCCGGTACCCCGGCCCGTTCAGCCGTCTCCTCGACGGACGCGCCCTCCGGCGGCCCGGGCTGCCGCTCGGGCTCCTCGTGACCGGATCGCGCGCCGACCGCCAAATCCCCCACATCCACTCCTCTTGCCGCACTGCCGCCTGAGCCACGAACGGCGCAGGCCCACCACTCCCATAACGAGCGGGAGTTCCGCAGGGGTCGGGAGCTGGACCATTCCGTGCTGGTCCATGGGGGCAAGCCTATGCTCCGAGCCGCCCTCCGCCCGTGTCGTGGCCGTCGGCGCGTCCCGCACGGAGGCGTATGTTTCGGGCTCCTCCAGTCGCCGCCAGTGTCCGAACGGCCACGCGATGACCATGGCCCGGCCGACCACCAGGTCCTCGGAGATCGTGCCCTGCCCCTCCTCGTCGAGGTGGTAGCGCGAGTCCGCGGAGTCCTCGCGGTGGTCACCCATCACGAAGAGCCGCCCCTTGGGCACGGTGACCTTGAACTTGACCTCCGAGGGCCGGTTGCCCGGATGCAGATAGGACTCGTTCAGGGGGGTTCCGTTGACGGTGACCCGACCGTCCTTGTCGCAGCACTCCACCGTGTCGCCACCGACGCCGATGACACGCTTGATGAGGTCCTGCTCGTCGTCGGAGGGCAGCAGCCCGATGAAGGTCAGGAACTGCTTGCCCTGCTTGATGACGACCGGATCCTCCTTGGGGGGCTTGCGCTCGTCTTTCAGCCAGTCGCCCGGATCCTTGAAGACCACCACGTCCCCGCGCTCCGGCTTGGCGCCGAACCACGGGGTCAGCTTGTCCACCAGCACCCGGTCGCCGATCCGGATCGTCTGCTCCATCGAGCCGGACGGGATCACGAACGCCTGCACCAGGAAGGTTTTGAGCACCAGCGCGATCAGCAGCGCCACGCCGACCAGGATCGGTATCTCCTTGACGGCCGAGCGGCGCCGCCGACGCTTGATACGGCGCAGAGTCTTCCGCCGCTCCGCGCGCCCGACCGGCGCACGCCTCGGCGCGCGCCCCGGCGGGCGCGCCTCCTCGCCCGCGCCCGTATCCGTGCCTGCATCCGCGCCCGTGCCCGTATCCGTGCCCGGAACCGCGCCCCGCGCGGGGCCCGATGCCCGGCGGCTGCCGTAGCGGGGGCGCCCACGGCTACCCATGCGCGCCTCCGGTCGCTCCGGCGCCCGCCCGCTCGCTCGGCGCGTCACCACCGCTCGCACCGCCATGGGTGCCCCCATGCGCCCCAATCGGCTCCGGCACCCGATCGAACGCCCGGGGCCGGTCCACCGACGTCCAGCGGCCGATCGGCCAGCCGATCCAGTCGACCCTGCCGATCACCTTGTCGAGCGGGACGCCGCCGCCGCCCGGCGCACCGAGGCGGTCGCGGGAGTCGCGGGAGTCCGAGCGGTGGTCGCCCATGACCCACAGCCGCCCGCGCGGCACCACGATGTCGAAACGCACCTGAGAGGGGGCGTCCCCCGGATACAGGTAGCCCTCCTCGTCCACGGATTCCCCGTTCACGCTGATTCTCCCCCGTCTGTCGCAGCAGGTGACGCGGTCACCGCCGACGCCGATCACGCGCTTGATGTAGTCGGTCTCGGCCGGCTCGGCCAGTCCGACGGCCGCCCCGACCTTGCGCAGGAGCCCGGTCACCGGATTCTCCTCGGGCCCCTCCGGCGCGAAGGAGCCCGCGCCGTCGAAGACCACCACATCGCCGCGACGCGGCTCATCCCCGAAACGGTACGCCAGCTTGTTGACCATTACACGGTCTCCGGGCCGGAAGGTGTTCTCCATCGAGCCGCTGGGGATCAGGAAGGGCTGCACGACAAAGCTGCTCAGCAGCAGCACCACGGTGCAGCAGACCGCCGTGATCAGGACGTACGTCCGCCAGCTCCGCCACCGGGAGCCGCCCTGGGACGGGTCGCCCGGGGCGGAGGCATCCGCCGAGTCGAGGGCGTCCCCCGGTTCGAAGGCGTCCCCCGACTCTGAGACGTCGCCCCCATGGCGACCGCCGTCTGGCGACTCGGCCGCGGTCACAGCCTCACGGCCACCCCGCGACTCGGCCGCGGTCACAGCCTCACGGTCACCCCGCGACTCGGCTGCGGTCACAGCCTCACGACCGTCTCCCGAGCCCGAGTCAGTCGCCGCGTCACGACCATCCCCCGAACCCGAGTCGGTCCCCGCGTCACGGCCGTCCCCCGAGCCGGAGTCAGTCGCTCTCTCCGAGACCTCCCGCTTGTCCGAGAGGGCCCGCGAACGCGAAGAGCGCGACCCCTCCTCCATCCCCTCATCGGGTGCGGAAGAGCGGTCGCGCTCTGAGCGCTTCGCGAGCTGTGCCTCGGTGCCGGTCTCGGTGTCCATCGGGCCCAGAGCCTATCCGGCCGGGCCCGCCGGACCCCCGGCGCCTGCTCAGTTCTCGCGCTTCTCCTTGATCTTCGCGGCCTTGCCGCGCAGCTCACGCAGGTAGTACAGCTTGGCGCGACGCACGTCACCGCGGGTCACGACCTCGATCTTCTCGACGATCGGGGTGTGCACCGGGAAGGTGCGCTCGACGCCGACGCTGAAGCTGACCTTGCGGACGGTGAAGGTCTCGCGGACGCCCGAGCCCTGGCGGCGGATCACGACGCCCTTGAACTGCTGCACACGGGAGCGGTTGCCCTCGATGACGCGGACGTGGACGTTGACCGTGTCACCGGGGCGGAAGCCCGGGATGTCGCTGCGCAGCGACGCGGAGTCGACGGTGTCGAGCACGTGAGACATGATCGTCTGCTTTCCTCGCTGATGCCACAGGTCATCAGCGGTACGTTGGGAGTTGTCAGTTGCCGCGCCCCGGGCCGAAGGGCCGTTCGCGGCTCTGTGCCCGGCGGCGTCGTGTCCCCCTGTGGCAGGGGCGCGCGCCGGACGCACAGCAGCTGCCTATTGTTCCACGGACTCGCCCGGGCGCCCAAATCGACCGTCCGGAAGCTGCTCCCAGCCCAGCTCGGCCAGCAGCCTGCGGTCGTGCTTGTCCAGCGCCGCCGGGTCGCACCGCTCGATCAGATCGGGCCGGTTGCGGCTGGTGCGGCGGAACGCCTCGTCCCGCCGCCAGCGGGCGATCTTCCCGTGGTGCCCGCTCACCAGCACCTCGGGGATGCCGCGGCCGCGCCACTCGGGCGGCTTGGTGTAGACGGGGCCCTCCAGCAGGTCCGCCATGGCACCGGGCGCGAAGGAGTCGTCGCGGTGGGACTCGGCGTTGCCCAGCACACCGGGCAGCAGCCGCGCCACCGCCTCGGTGATCACCAGGACCGCCGCCTCGCCGCCGGCCAGGACGTAGTCGCCGATGGAGACCTCGTAGACATCGAGGCTCTCGCCGTACGCCTCGATGACGCGTCGGTCGATGCCCTCGTAACGGGCGGGTGCGAAGATCAGCCACGGGCGCTCGGAGAGCTCGACGGCCAGCGTCTGGGTGAACGGGACGCCGCTGGGCGTGGGTACGACCAGCACCGGCTTCCCGGCCGCCGCGCCACCCCCGGCGGAGTCCTCCCGCTCCTCGCCGACGGAACCCGCGTCCGCGCCCGACGCGATGATCTCGTCCAGCGCCTCGCCCCACGGCTCGGGCTTCATCACCATGCCGGGGCCACCGCCGTACGGCGTGTCGTCGACCGTGTGGTGCCGGTCGTGGGTCCAGGCGCGCAGGTCGTGCACGCGCACGTCGAGCTGGCCGCGGGCGCGCGCCTTGCCGACCAGCGAGACGTTCAGCGGCTCCAGGTACTCGGGGAAGATCGTGACGACGTCGAGCCGCATCAGGACTCGTCCCGGTTGGAGGCGATCTCGGCCTGGGCCTCGTCCAGCAGTCCCGGCGGCGGGTCGATGACCGCCCGCTGCTCCTCCAGGTCGATCTCCGGCACGATCTCGGAGACGAAGGGCACCATGACCTCGCTGCCGTCGGGGCGCTCCACGACCAGCAGGTCCTGGTACGGCAGATGCGAGATCTCGGAGATCCGGCCGACCTCGGTGCCGTCCACGGTGACCACGTCCAGGTCGATCAGCTGGTGGTCGTAGAACTCCTCGGGGTCCTCCGGGGTCTCCTCGGGGTCGACGTCCGCGATCAGCAGCACGTTCCGCAGCGCCTCCGCGGCCGTACGGTCCGCGACCCCGGCGAAGCGCAGCAGCAGCCGTCCGCTGTGCACCCGGCCGGTCTCGATGGTCAGCGGGCCCACCGAGGCGGGCTCGGTGGCCAGCCGGGCGCCCGGCCCGAGCCGCTGCTCCGGCTCGTCCGTCCGCACCTCCACCGTGACCTCGCCCTTGATGCCGTGGGCGCGGCCGATCCGCGCGACTACCAACTGCACTTAGCTCAAGTCCTTCTGCACTCAGCTCACGTCCCTTCGCCCGCGCCGTCTCGCGCCAGCCGGGTCTGTCGCCCGCGCCGCGCCCCCCGAACGGGCCTGTCACCGCACCGTCGGCGCGGACCCGGGCCTGCCGCCCGTATCACGCACACGGGCCGGGAACGGCAACTGCCGCCCCCGGCCCGTGCCGGTACTCCTTGCCGCTGCTCAGCGGACCTGGTCCACGTCGACGAGGTCGACACGGATACCCCGGCCGCCGATCGCGCCCACGACGGTCCGCAGGGCGCGCGCGGTGCGGCCGTTACGGCCGATCACCTTGCCGAGGTCGTCGGGGTGCACCCGGACCTCCAGCACGCGCCCACGGCGCAGGTTGCGCGAGGCGACCTGCACGTCGTCGGGGTTGTCGACAATGCCCTTCACCAGATGCTCAAGGGCTTCCTCAAGCATGCTGCTCAGGCTTCGGTCGACTCGGTGGACTCGGCCTCGGCAGCCTCGTCCGCCTTCTTGTCAGCCTTCTTGGCCTTCGGGGTGATGGCCTCACCCTTGGCCTCGTCGCCCTCGAGCGCCTTGGCGAAGGCGTCGAAGGAGGCGCGCTTGTCTTCCTTGGTCGCCGGGGCCAGCAGCGGCTTCTCCGGGGCCGGCAGGCCCTTGTGCTTCTGCCAGTCGCCGGTGAGCTTCAGGATGGCCAGAACCGGCTCGGTCGGCTGGGCGCCGACGGACAGCCAGTACTGGGCACGCTCCGAGTTCACCTCGATGCGCGACGGGTTGTACGTCGGGTGGTACAGACCGATCTCCTCGATGGCCCGGCCGTCACGGCGGGTGCGGGAGTCGGCGACGACGATGCGGTAGTGAGGCGAACGGATCTTGCCCAGACGCTTCAGCTTGATCTTGACTGCCACGGGAGTGGTGTCTCCTGGTCTTGACGTGGTGGGGCACAACGAGATGCCACGTGGGGTTGCGGTACCCGAGATGCCCGATGGACGCGTCAGCCGGAGGAGAGAGGGGTCCTATGCGACTGTCGAGTACAGCTGACCATTGTGCCACACCGCGGCGGCGACACCGCACGCTGGTCGCGCCGCCGCGGTCGCCCGGACCCCCGCCCCGATGACCGCCGTGGCCTCATGGCCGGACACGGAGTCCGGCCGCTCAGGCGGCGGCGGCCTCGGGGATCCGGAACGGCTGGCCACACCCTCCGCACATGATCGGCGCCTGCGCCAGGACCGAGGGGACGACCCTGACGTTGCGCCCGCAGTCGCAGACTGCCTTCACCCGGACCCCTCCGCCGGAGGAGCCGTGCCGCGCGGCCGGACCCCGGAACGTCCGGGTGGTGTCGGCGGCGGTGGCGACGGTGTGCGCCTTGAGTGCGCGCTGCAACCGGTCGATCGTCGGCCGATACCGCTTTCTCGCCTCGGGGCTGAGGCTGACCAGGGAGAAGCCGCTACTGGGGTGTGGCTCCTCACCGTGCTCAAGCCCCAACTCCTCGGCGATCGCCAGGAACCGGCGATTGTGATAGCGGCCGGCGCGGGAGGTGTCCCGGATGCCGCGGGCGGCGGCGATGCCGTGGACTGCCTCGTGCAGCAGCCTCTCGAAGGAGAGCTCGGCTCCGCAGGCGGACGACGACTCTCCGATCAACGATTCGGGCGCGGCGAGATCCGGCAGCTCGGGGTGGTGCCGTTGAATGTCGGCCCACGCCTGCGCCAGCTCCGCGGCGAGAACAGGTGGTGTCGTGCTCACGTCGTGACAACGAGTCGGGACCGCCTGGTGTTCCGATTCCGGGCCATCCCAAATAATTTGCACGTACCAGTCAGTTCACGCTGATGCGACCCGACGAGGGCGGGTGCGCCAATGTGTGGACGAGCCCGCGCAGCTCCCACCAAGGCGGTACGTACCCGCGCGTACGCCCCGGCGCGTAGGCAATGCCCACGCGCCGGGACAACACCACGTCGTCGGACCACTTGTCCGTGACCGAGCGACCCCGATCAGTAAGCGCGCGCGACGATGGCGACGTTACCGGGTGCGTCATCGGCGTCCGGCACCGACCCGTCCTCGGCCACCAGGCAGCGCACCGACACCGCCTCGCCGGCCAGCACCGCCTCGCCCTCCGGGCCCAGGTCGACCCACGGGATGCGGGCCCAGCCGCCGGCGGCCGCCACCTCGGCGGCCTCCGCCACGGTGCGCACGTCCTTGGTGCGGGCCTCGCGGCGCTCGCGCGACTGGCGCAGCAGCGTCGCCTGGTCCTCCTCCAGGATCTTCGGCAGCAGGTCGGTCAGCGCCTCGATCTGCACCGGCTCCTTGCCGCCCGGGATCCGGCGGGCGACCATCGCGGTGCCGTTCTCCAGGTCGCGGGGGCCGACCTCGATGCGGACCGGGACGCCCTTGAGCTCCCAGTCGACGGCGCGCCGGCCGAACGGGGTGTCGGTGCGGTCGTCGACCTGCACCCGCACGCCCGCCGCGCGCAGCCGGTCGCCCAGCTCGCGGACCTTGGCGATCACCGCGTCATCGCCCTTGATCGCCAGCACGACGGCCTGCACCGGCGCCAGGCGCGGCGGCACACGCAGCCCGTTGTCGTCGCCGTGCGACATGATCAGACCGCCGACCATACGGGTCGACACGCCCCAGGAGGTCTGCCAGACCAGCTCCTGCTTGCCGTCCTTGGACAGGTAGGAGGTGTTGAACGCCTTGGCGAAGTTCTGGCCGAGCTCGTGGCTGGTGCCCATCTGCAGCGCCTTGCCGTCGCCCATCATGCCCTCGAGGGTGAGGGTGTTGATCGCGCCGGCGAAGCGCTCCTTGGGGGTCTTGCGGCCCAGCACCACGTCGATGCCCAGCACGTTGACCATGAAGTCGTAGTAGACGTCCCGGTGGATGCGGGCGGCGTAGTCGCGGGCGTCCTCGTACGAGGCGTGCGCGGTGTGACCCTCCTGCCAGAGGAACTCGCTGGTGCGCAGGAAGACGCGGGGGCGCATCTCCCAGCGGACCACGTTCGCCCACTGGTTGATCAGCAGGGGCAGGTCGCGGTAGCTCTGCACCCACTTCGAGAAGTACTCGTTGATGATCGTCTCGGAGGTGGGCCGGACCACGACCGGCTCTTCCAGCTCCTTGCCGCCGCCGTGCGTGACGACCGCCAGCTCGGGGGCGAAGCCCTCGACGTGCTCGGCTTCCCTCGTCAGGTACGACTGCGGGATGAACAGGGGGAAGTACGCGTTGGAGGCGCCCACGGCCTTGATGCGGGCGTCCATCTCCTGCTGCATCCGCTCCCAGAGCCCGTACCCGTACGGTCGGATGACCATGGTGCCGCGCACGGGGCCGTTGTCGGCCAGCTCGGCCTTGTTGATCAGATCCTGGTACCAGCGCGGGAAATCTTCCGCCTGGGGGGTGAGTACGGGAGCCTTTGCCATGCCGCAGATCGTACGGCGCTGGCGCGCGGAATCGTGAATCGGGCCGCGACCGCGACGGCCGCGCGACCTTCGCGCGGGGCGTGGCGGCGCGACGCGCACACGGGGGCGCATCGGGGCGTACCGAGGCGCACGTAGGGGGCATGCAAGCACGGCCGTCGCAACTCTGGACGCGCGCGCGGAAGCGCTGTTGGCTGGCATGAGGGGCCGCCGCGAGCTGAACCGGGCGGCGGTTCCGGCACGGCCGGGGGGCCACACATCACGGGCAGCACCACGCGCACACTTCACGGGCACGTACCTGGGGGGCGGACCTCGACACGGCACGCTCACGGCGGATTGAGGCGCTTTCGATGACACCGAGGACACCGACGCTCGCACAGCCGCACCACCGGAACCCGCACCCGTACGACTCCACCGACGCGACCGCGGTCGGCCCGGCCGAGGCGACCGGCGGGACGGGCCCGGCGGGCCGCCCGGCCGACGCCGGCTCCCTCGTCGGCCGCCCCACCGGCACCGGCTCGGGCACCCTGCGGCCCGCCGCGGACGCCCGCGGCCGCGCCGTCGACTGGGCCGAGATCCAGGAGAGGATGCTGGCCCCGCTCTACGAGGCGGTCTACGACCGGCTCTCGGTGGGTGCCGAAACGCATCTGCTGGCCCTGCGCTGCGGCGCCGGCCTGTCCCTGCTGATGGCCGCCGCCCGAGGTGCCGCGGTGTACGGGGTCGAGGCCGACCCGGAGCGGCGGGCGCTGGCCGGGGAGCGGCTGGCGCGGCGCACCGGCGAGATGCGGGAACCGGGGGCACGAGAGCCCGGTGGCGCAACGGAGCACGGCGGGCGCACCCCGCGGACGGCCCGCGCCCTGCCCGCCCCGGAGCCGGACGGCCCGCGCTTCTCGGTGGTGACCGCCTTCGAGGTGCCTCCGCCCTTGGGCGGCGACGCGACCGGGGCGCTGGTCGAGGAGGTGCGGTCGGCCGCCGCCCGCACCGAGCACGGCGGCGCCGTCGTCCTGGCCGGCTGGGGACCGCCCGAGCGGTGCGCGACCTCCGCGGTGCTGCGGGTGGCCGCGCGGCTGGCGGATCCGATGTGCGCCGCCGCGCGGTGGCGCCCCTGCGGCCGCGACGATCTGGAGCGCATCGCCGACCGCGCGGGCCTGCGCCCGGACGGCTCCGGCCGGGTGGCCTGCCCCTTCGGCTACGCCGACCCGGACAGCGCGGTCCGCGGCCTGCTGTCCACCGGGCTCTTCGACGCGGCGGAGCGGGCGACCGACCTCACCCAGGTGGCCAAGGAGATCGCGGAGGCGGTGCATCCACACCAGCGCCAGGACGGCACGGTGTGGATGCCCAACGTCTTCCGCTACCTCATCGCGCGGGTCTGAAGAGATACGCGCGACGCCGTAGCGCGTCGATCGCGCATGCGTCGTCCCTTGCGGCGCCCGGTCGTCTCGAGCTCTCCGCCCTCGCGGAGTCGGCCCGGGCTATCAGCGGAGCGGGAGCCCGCTGAAACGGTGCTCCCCGCATCCGCGCGGTTCACGGGGCGGTGCGTTTCGTGCGCCCGCCCCGAGGCCCGTTACTTGCCGCCCAGCATGTTCTTGAACTCTGCCGGCAGTTCGAAGTCCGCCGCGCTCTGGCCGGCGCCCGGCAGCCCGAACGCGCCGCCGTCCTCGCCCTCCGCCCTGCGCTGCGCGGCGGCGGCCTCCTCGGCCTTCCGCTTCATCGGGTTGCCGCTGCGCTGCTTCCCCTTGGCCTGCTTCTGCTTCTTCTTCTGCCGGCCCGGGCCGCCGCCCATGCCCGGCACGCCCGGCAGCCCCGGCATGCCGCCGCCCTGGGCCATCCGCGACATCATCTTGCGCGCCTCGAAGAAGCGCTCGACGAGGTTCTTCACCGCGCTCACGTCGACGCCGGAACCGCGGGCGATACGGGCGCGACGGGAGCCGTTGATGATGGTCGGGTCGTGGCGCTCGCCCGGCGTCATCGACTTGATGATCGCGGCGGTGCGGTCCACGTCCCGCTCGTCGAGGTTGTTGATCTGCTCCTTGATCTGCCCCATGCCGGGCAGCATGCCGAGCAGCTTGGAGATGGAGCCCATCTTCCGGACCTGCTCCATCTGGGCCAGGAAGTCGTCGAGCGTGAACTCCTTGGGGCCCTTCGCCAGCTTGGCCGCCATCTTCTCGGCCTCTTGCTGGCTGAAGGTCTGCTCGGCCTTCTCGATGAGCGAGAGCATGTCGCCCATGCCGAGGATGCGGGACGCCATGCGGTCCGGGTGGAACGCGTCGAAGTCGTCCAGCTTCTCGCCGTTGGAGGCGAACATGATCTGCTTGCCGGTGATGTGCGCGATGGAGAGCGCGGCACCACCGCGGGCGTCGCCGTCGAGCTTGGAGAGCACCACGCCGTCGAAGCCGACGCCGTCGCGGAACGCCTCGGCGGTGTTGACCGCGTCCTGACCGATCATGGCGTCGACGACGAAGAGGACCTCGTCGGGCTGGACCGCGTCGCGGATGTCCGCGGCCTGCTGCATCATCTCGGCGTCGATGCCGAGGCGGCCGGCGGTGTCGACGATGACGATGTCGTGGACCTTGGACTTCGCGTGGCCGATCGAGTCCTTGGCGACCTGGACCGGGTCGCCCACGCCGTTGCCCGGCTCCGGCGCGTACACCGCGACGCCGGCGCGCTCGGCGACGACGCTCAGCTGGTTGACGGCGTTCGGCCGCTGGAGGTCACAGGCGACCAGCAGCGGGCTGTGCCCCTGCCCCTTGAGCCACGAGGCCAGCTTTCCGGCGAGGGTGGTCTTACCGGCACCCTGCAGACCGGCGAGCATGATGACGGTCGGCGACTGCTTGGCGAAGCGGAGGCGCCGGGTCTCGCCGCCCAGGATCTTGATCAGCTCGTCGTTGACGATCTTGATGACCTGCTGCGCCGGGTTCAGCGCCTGGGAGACCTCGACGCCGAGGGCGCGCTCCTTGACCTGCTTGATGAAGGCCCGGACGACGGGGAGCGCGACATCCGCTTCCAGCAGGGCGATGCGGATCTCACGCGCCGTGGCGTCGATGTCCGCCTCGGAGAGGCGGCCCTTGCCCCGGAGGTTCTTGAACGTAGCTGCGAGGCGGTCGGAAAGGGTATCGAACACGGTGGTCGCGAATCCTTCTGGTCGGATGTCGGGTCGGTGGTCGGCCTCCAAGGGTATCCGCACGCTGCGGGAACGGTCTGCCCCCGTGCCGCCGGCAGCGACGGCGGAATCCGCGGCCGGGGCGCGTGCGGCGGCTCCGCCCCCGCTCCGCCGGTGCCCGCGAACCGGGACCGGCACCCAGCGTCCCTGGTCGGCGGGGGTGCGCTAGTCGGCGAGGGCCCGCTCGATCCTCCGGGCCAGCTCCGCGGCCTCCGCGTCCGGCAGCGGCGCCCCGGCCGGCCCCGTCACGTAGAACGCGTCCACCGCGTTGGATCCCAGCGTGCTCACGTGCGCGCTGCGCACCCGCGCCCCGGCGCCCTCCAGGGCCCGGCCGATGCGGTGCAGCAGACCGGGGGCGTCCTGGGCGCGCACCTCGATCACCGTGGCGTGCTGGGAGCCGCCGGGGGCGACGGTGACCCGCGGCGGCGGGGCCTGCGGCCCGCGGCGGCGCGGGTATCGCGCGTACGCGGCCTCCCGCTCGGCGAGCCGGGCGGCGATGTCGAGCGAGCCGTCGAGCGCCCGCAGCAGGTCCTTGCGCAGCCGTACGGGCTGCGGCAGCGAGCCGTACTCGGCGGCGACCCGCCAGCTCAGCACCAGCGCGCAGCCGGGCGCGGCCTCCGCGGACGCCGCGTCCGGAGCCGTCAGCTCGGCCGGCAGCTCCACGGAGCGCAGATCCGCCGCGCGAACCGTCAGCCGATGCAGGGCCAGCACCCCGGCGGCCGCCGGGAGCACCCCGGGCTGGTCCGGCACGGCGATGAGGAGCTCCACCCCGATCGGCTCGGTCCCGGTCGGCCCGGTTCCGGTCGGCTCGGTTCCGGTCGGCCCGACGTCCGTGGGCGGGTGGTGCGGCGGCTCCGCGGAGCCCGCGGACGCCGTAGCCCCCTCCGGGCAGGCGTGCAGGGCCAGCACCGGGCCGCCGGTGCGCCATGCCTCGACGGCGAGCCGTTCCTGCTGGGCGGTGGTCCGCGGCGCGGGCGCACGGGCCGGCTGCGGCTCGCCGTCGAGCCGCGCGGAGACGCGGCCGACCAGGTCGGCGACGAGGGAGGCACGCCAGGCGCTCCAGGCGGCGGGGCCGGTGGCGAGCGCGTCGGCCTCGGTCAGCGCGTGCAGCAGCTCCAGCGTGGAACGGCTGCCGACGGCCTCGGCGACCGTCCGTACGGTCGCCGGGTCGTCCAGGTCGCGCCGGGTGGCGGTCTCGACCAGAAGCAGGTGGTGGCGGGCGAGAGCGGCCAGGACGGCCGTGTCGGCGGCGTCGAAGCCGACCCGGGCGGCGATCTCGCGGACGACGGCCGCGCCGGCCTCCGAGTGGTCGCCCGGCCAGCCCTTGCCGATGTCGTGCAGCAGCGCCCCGACCAGCAGCAGGTCCGGGCGGTCCACCCGGCGGGTGAACGCGGTGGCCCGCACCGCCGTCTCGACCAGGTGCCGGTCCACGGTCCAGCGGTGCACGGGGTTGCGCTGCGGCCGGAAGCGGACCCGTTCCCACTGCGGCAGCAGCGCGGTGATCAGGCCCTCGGCCTCCAACGCCTCCCACACCGGCACCGTCGAGTCGCCCGCCCCCAGCAGGGTCACCAGCTGGTCGCGGGCCTCGGCGGGCCACGGCACCGGCAGCGGGTGCTCGGCGGCGACCGCGGCCAACCGACGGACCGCGTGCGGCGACAGCGGCAGCCCGGCCTGGGCCGCGGCCGCGGCGGCGCGCAGCGGGAGCACCGGGTCCCGCTCGGGGCGCGCGCTGCGGGCCAGCACCACCTCGCCGTCCTGCTCGACGACGCCCTCGGCCAGCGGGCGGCGGCCGACGGCCGCGTCACCGCCCGGCACCCGCCCGCCGCGCCCGGCCAGCAGTCCGCGCAGCCGCGGCCGGGCCGACCGCGCGCGCAGCACCCGACCGACCTCGCGCCAGGTGACGTCGGCGGCGTAGGCGACCGTACGCGCCGCCGCGTAGACCTGCCGCAGCAGCGCGTCGGCGTCCGCCAGCCCCAGACCGGCGGCCACCTGGGCCTGCTCCTGAAGCGCGAGCCGGTCGGTGGCCCGCCCGGTGGCCAGATGCAGCGCGTCGCGGGTGTCCAGGAGCCGCCCGCGCGCCTCCTCCAGCCCCTCGCGCGGGGCGTCGGCGAGCCAGGAGGCGGCGATGGCGCGCAGGGCGGTGGCGTCGCGCAGCCCGCCGCGCGCCTCCTTGAGATCGGGTTCGAGCAGGAAGGGGAGCTCACCGTGGCGGCGGGCGCGCTCCTGGCACATCTCCCGCAGCTCGGGCAGCCGCTTGGGGGCCCGGGCACGCCAGTCGGCGAGCAGGGTCGTGCGCAGCGCGGCGGTGAGTGCGGGGTCGCCCGCGATGTGCCGGGCGTCCAGCAGCCCCAGGTGGGCCTTGAGGTCCTCGGCCGCGGTTCTGCGGGCCTGGGCCGGGGTGCGCACCGAGTGGTCGAGGTCCAGGCCCATGTCCCACACCGGGTACCAGACGCGGTCGGCGAGCGCCGCGACGGCGGCCGGGTCCGCCCTGTCCTCGTGCAGCAGCAGCACATCGAGGTCGCTGCGCGGGGACAGCTCCCCGCGTCCGTAGCCGCCCACGGCGACCAGCGCCACGCCGGGCGCGTCCCCCAGCAGCGTGGCCAGCCAGGCGTCGGTCAGCCGGGCCAGCGCCGCACGGCGCGGGGCGCCCGTGCGCGGATCCTCCTGGAGGAGCCGCAGCCGGGCCCCCGCGTAGCCGCCGGGCACCGGGCCGCTGGTGTCGGTCATGGTGACCCTTTCCGTCAACTCGGGCTCCTTCGTGACGTCAGCTGTACGCCGGCGGGTCGGGCCCACCGGCTTTCGCACCGCCCTTCGGCGAGCGCCGAGCCGAACGGCTCGGACCCTCCGGGGCCACCGGCCCCCGGAAGGTGCCGGGGGCGCCGGAGACCACCGGACGGCGCCGGAGGGCGCCGGAGGGCGCCGGAGGGCGCCGGAGGGCGCCGGAGGGCGCCGGAGGGCGCCGGAGGGCGCCGGAGGGCGCCGGAGGGCGCCGGAGGGCGCCGGAGGGCGCCGGAGGGCGCCGCCCCGGCCCGGCGGGCCCGGGTCCGCCGGACCGTCCACCGGACGTCCCCCTCCTGAGCCGGCAGCCCGGGACACCCGGGCCCCGAACCACCGCCCCACCACGCCCCGAGGAGCGCCCGCCCCACCGCCTCGGGGAGCTCGGAACGACCGGCCCCCGGATCCCGCCAAGCCGAACCACTCAACCGACCCGGCTCCCTCGAACCGGACCGCCTTCGCCAGACACCGAGCCGAACGGGTCGGAACGTCCGGGTCCACCGGACCGCCCCGGAGGGCGCCGGAGACCACCGGACGGCGCGGAGGGCGCCGCCCCCGGCCCGGCGGGTCCGGGTCCGTCGGACCGTCCGCTGGACGTCCCCCTCCTGAGCCGGCAGCCCGGGACACCCGGGCCCCGAACCACCGCCCCACCACGCCCCGAGGAGCGCCCGCCCCACCGCCTCGGGGAGCTCGGAACGACCGGCCCCCCCCGGATCCCGCCAAGCCGAACCACTCAACCGACCCGGCTCCCTCGAACCGGACCGCCTTCGCCAGACACCGAGCCGAACGGGTCGGAACGTCCGGGTCCACCGGACCGCCCCGAAAGGCGCCGGAGGGCGCCGACCCCGACCCTGCGGGCCCGGCTCCGTCGGTCCGCACGGTCGCCCGCCTTCCCCGGGGTAGCCCCGGAGGACCGCGGCGCGCTGTCGGTGGCATCCGGCCCCTCCGGGCTCCCCCTCCTCTCCCGGATGCCCGGCGAGCCAAGGCACCTGGGCGGTGTGGGCGCCGTCCGGTGTCGACGCGTTCGCCGACGGCCGGCCGACGGCGAGGCACCGCCCCGCGCCACACGCGGTGTCCCGCGGTGTCCCGCGGTCCCGGTTGGCCGAGGCCCGCGACGCCTGCCGGCGGTGCGCACCGATGGCGGGCCCACGCTGGTTCCCCGACGGGGCCGCCGCTCCCCCGCGAGGCCAGGCCCGAGAGACCGTGTCCAAAAGCCCCCCATCCCCGGCGTGACGGCTCCCGGCGGGAAGCTGTCGCCGGCCATTCGCCCCCGGCCTCGGCTCGCCCTGTCGGCCGCCGCGCGGCCCGCCCGATGGCCGGACCCACGCGGCGGCCGGCGCCGGCGACCGGTGGTCCCGCCCCCCCCTGCCGGGACCTCCCACGAGCCGCCGGCCGTCCGGCCCCGGGTCGCCCGACCCCGACGGGCGATCCGACGGGCCGAGGTACAGGCCCCGTGGACCGGGGCCACTCGGCCGTCTGAGAGGGCCGGTCACGGTAGGCCCACGCACCGGCCCCGCGGGACCCCGACCGGGAGGCCGCCGACCGGAAGGCCGCACGCCCCGCCAGACCGATCACGGTAGGCGCCGCGCACCGGCCCCGCGGGACCCCGACCGGGAGGCCGCCGACCAGAGGGCGGCACGCCCCGCCAGACATCCACCACGGACCCCCGGCCCGCCGGAGCCCCTGCCACCGAGCCACCGGCCCTCCGGAACTCACGGGCGGCCGGACCGGGCCCGGTCGGCCCGGTCGGGCCCGCTCACGTGGGGCGGCTACAGGGCCTCGGGGCCGCGCTCGCCGGTGCGGACGCGGACCACCGTGTCCACGGGGATGCTCCACACCTTCCCGTCGCCGATCTTGCCGGTGTGGGCGGCCCGGACCAGGACGTCGATGACGTCGTCGGCGTCGTCGTCCTCGACGAGTACCTCTATGCGCACCTTCGGCACCAGGTCGATCTTGTACTCGGCGCCTCGGTAGACCTCGGTGTGGCCGCGCTGCCGTCCGTAGCCGCTGGCCTCACTGATGGTCAGGCCCTTGACCCCGAACGCCTGGAGGGCCTCCTTGATCTCGTCGGACTTGAACGGCTTCACAACCGCGGTGATGAGCTTCATGCGTCCACCTTCTTGCTGATCGGGGCGGCGACGGCCTCGGCCGGTCGGGGTGCCGCGGTGCGGCCGGTCGGCGCGCCGCCCACCGCGCTGAAGTCGTACGCCGTCTCGGCGTGGAACGCCTGGTCGACGCCGCCGACCTCGTCGTCCTCGCTGGCTCGGAAGCCGATGGTGGAGTCGACGAGCTTGGCCAGGAGGTAGGAGACGACGAAGGAGAACGCCATCACCGAGAAGGCACCGACCGCCTGCCTGCCCAGCTGCTCCAGGCCGCCGACACCGTCGATGGCGAGCACGCCGACCAGCAGCGTACCGATCACACCGCCGACCAGGTGGACGCCGACGACGTCCAGCGAGTCGTCGAAGCCCAGCTTGAACTTCCAGCTGACCGCCCAGGAGCAGGCGACGCCGGCGACCAGGCCGATGAGGATCGCGCCGAAGGCGTTGACCGCGGCGCCGGAGGGGGTGATGGCGACCAGGCCGGCGACCGCGCCGGAGGCCGCGCCCAGGGTGGTGAACGCGCCGTGCCGGATGCGCTCGTAGGCCAGCCAGCCGAGCATCGCGGCGCCGGTGGCGACCTGGGTGTTGAACGCCATGGTAGCGGCGGTGCCGTTGGCGGCCAGCGCGGAGCCGGCGTTGAAGCCGAACCAGCCGAACCACAGCAGCGCGGCGCCGAGCATCACCAGGGGCAGGCTGTGCGGTCGCATCGGGTCCTTCTTGAAACCGATCCGCTTGCCGACCACCAGCACCGCGGCGAGCGCGCCGACGCCGGCGTTGATGTGCACCGCCGTACCGCCCGCGAAGTCGATCACCTTGAGCTGGAACAGCCAGCCGTCGGCCTGCCAGACCCAGTGCGCGACCGGGAAGTAGACGACGCTCACCCACAGCGTGATGAACAGCGCCCAGGCGCTGAACTTCACCCGGTCCGCGAGCGCGCCGCTCATCAGGGCGGGCGTGATGATCGCGAACATCAGCTGGAAGAGCGCGAAGGCGAGGACCGGGATGCCCTCCTTGCCACCGGTCAGCGTCTCCGGGTCGATGCCCTTGAGGCCGATGTGGCTGAAGTCGCCCAGCAGCCCGCCCCCGATGTCGTCACCGAAGGTGAGCGAGTACCCGTACAGCACCCACAGCACGCTGACGATGCCGAGCGAGATGAAGGACATCATCAGCATGTTGAGGGCGCTTTTCACCCGCACCATGCCGCCGTAGAAGAAAGCCAGGCCGGGCGTCATCAGCATCACGAGCGCGGCACTGATCAAGACGAATGCCGTATCTGCACCATTCAATGTCGACGTCTCCCTCGAAGCGGCGGCCCGTGCGGGATGTGGAGAAAGGGATGGGCCGGTTTTCGCCATGAGGTTGGCGCAGGGCGGTTTCAGTCGATGCCCGACGGTGTTTCGCGGCAGTGACGAAGGCGCACGGCGTGTTACGCCCGCGTGAACCCGCCGTATGGCGGGCGGGCTCGCCCGGTGGCTGAAAGCGGTCGGTCAGACCGCGCGGGCCGCGCCCTCGCCGGAGTCGGGCAGCTGGACCATGAGCTGCTCGTGCAGCTGCGCCACCGCGGGCACGTCGCCGAAGTCCCGCACGGCGGTGTCCACCGTCTTGCGGAGCCGGTTGTTCACCCGCTCCGAGCGCACCCGCTTGGCGAAGGGCAGCGCCTTCTCGGCGAGCTGCGCGGACTGCTCCGGCTCGCGCTGGAGCAGATGGACGGTGGCCATGCCGATCAGATTGAGGGCGTACGACCGGGTGTGCCCGTCCTCCTGCTCGGCCTCCTTGGCGAACAGCTCCACGGCCCTGCGCATGTACGGGGTGGCGCGCTCGGCGTAGGTGGGGCTTCGCCCGGCCACATAGGCCAGGTCGCGGTAGGAGTGGGCGTTCTCCGCGTTGAGCTCGGCCTCGGAGAAGAACCGGATCCAGTCCGGGTCGCCGTCGCCCCGGGCGCAGTCGCTGAAGGCGTCCTCGGCCAGCCGCACCGCGCGGTGGCACTTGTTGGGCTGGCCCATATTGGCGTAGGCCCGCGCCTCCATCGCATACAGCATGGCCTGGGTGCGCGGGGTGGCGCTCTGCTGGCTGCCGTACTGCGCCAGGTGGATCAGCTCCAGGGCGTCGTCCGGGCGCCCCAGGTGGATCATCTGTCGGCTCATGCTGGAGAGGATGTACGACCCCAGGGGCCGATCACCGGCCTCCTTGGCGGCGTGCAGCGCGAGCACGAAGTACTTCTGGGCGGTGGGGTGCATCCCGATGTCGTAGCTCATCCACCCGGCCAGCTCGGCGAGCTCGGCGGCGACGGTGAACAGCCGCTTCCCGCTGGCCTCCGAGTGGTTCTCCTGGAGCAGGTCGGTGACCTCGTGCAGCTGGCCGACGACGGCCTTGCGGCGCAGCCCGCCGCCGCACTGGGCGTCCCACTTGCGGAACATGACCGCGGTGGCCTCCAACAGCTCGAGCTCCGGCCTGGAGAGCCGGGACGGCCGGCGCGAGCGGTCGCCGTCGGACTGCGGCGGCTGCCCGCCGGCCGGCAGCGGGGTGAGCCACCGCTGCATCGGCTCGATCAGGGCGGGGCCGGCGGCCAGCGCCAGCGAGGTGCCGAGGAAGCCCCGACGGGCGAGCATCAGATCGCTGCGCGAGAACTCGCTGAGCAGCGAGACCGTCTGCGGGCCGGCCCAGGGCAGGTCGACGCCGGAGACCGAGGGCGACTGGTGCACCGGGCGCAGTCCCAGGTCCTCGACGCCCACCACGCATCCGAAGCGCTCCGAGAAGAGCTCGGAGAGGATCCGCGGGATCGGCTCGCGCGGCTGCTCGCCGTCCAGCCAGCGCCGCACCCGGGAGGTGTCGGTGCTGATGTGGTGCGCGCCGATCTGCCGCGCCCTGCGGTTCACCTGGCGCGCCAGCTCGCCCTTGGACCAGCCGCTGCGCACGAACCACGATCCCAGCTGCTCGTTGGGGCGCTTGTCAGCGCTTCCGCCGGTGCCGCTCACAGGAAGGCCCCCATCCCACGAAACCTTTCGAACCGCCATCAGAATGCCGTCGTCGGAGCCCAGTCGGCCTCTTGGAGGAGGACCGTAACGCGCCGAACGAGCCACTCCGGACGGGCCGCCGTGTCATCGGCATACCCCGCGGCGGGCGAAGACACCCAGGGCTCATGCACCGAAAGTAATCCTACGATCACGCTCCTGGCGAGGCCGTTTACTTAAACGCCACCATTCGCCACCCCTTCGACTGAACTGCTGCGCGGCTTCGCGCGATTCACTTGACTCAGGACGATCAGGCAGTGGGTGCGACGGCGCACACAGGGGCGCAAGCGGCGCTGCACGCCACCGCGCCTCGCCTCCGTGCGCTGCCGCCACGCCCGACGGCGACACCATGTGAGCGCGAGACTCCGGGTCGTAACCATCGATGAGCGCGACCCGTTGGAGGGGGCATGGGCTTCACGATCGGCGGCATCCGGGACCACCGGAACAAGGGGGCCGGCCCACGGCGCCGCGGCCGCACGCCCGAGTGCACCACGGTGGCGGAGTACACCGGGCTGTGGGGCTGGGACGTGGTGCCCGGAGCCCGCGCGGCCGTCCGCGGCTCGGGCGGCAGGGCGGAGTGCTCCTGCGGCGCGGCCGGATGCCCGGCACCGGGCGCACACCCGCTCTCCTTCGCCCCGACGGTGCCCGCCGGGGCCACCCTCGACGACGCCGCGGCGGCATGGGGCGAGGTGCCCGGAGCCGCCGTGCTGCTCCCGGTGGGCGGCGCCTTCGACGTCCTGGACGTCGCCGAGCAGGCCGGCCAGCACGCCCTGGTACGACTCGAGCGGATGGGCCTGCCACTGGGCCCGGTGGCCGCCACCCCGCACGGGCGGGCGCAGTTCTTCGTCGCCCCGGGTGCCGCCGCCGAGTTGCCGCGGCTGCTCTACCGGATGGGTTGGGACGACGCGGACCTCGATCTGCGCTGCCTGGGCCCCGGCGACCACGTCACCGCCCCGCCCTCCGACCTCGGCGGGCTCGGCCCGGTCCGCTGGCTGCGCCCGCCGACGCTGGAGACGGCCGGCCGGCCGCCGGAGGCCCGGCTGCTGCTGGGGACGCTGGCGTACGCCTGCAACCGCGCCCCCTTCTGCGGCTGAGCGACCGGCCGCGGCCGAGCCGCCCCCGGGGGAACCACCCGCCCGGACCTCCTGGGCAGACGCCGCACGCCCGGGTCGGCACACACCCAGGACCCAGGGGAAGACGCGCGCGCCCAGAAGCCCTGGGGACTCGCTCGCCCACGGGACCGGGTAAGGCCACACGCCGGAGGCTGGGGAAGGGCCACACGCCCGGAAGGCTCGGGGGAAGGGCAGCAACACGCCCAGGGGATCGTGGCAGGCCACACGTCCGGGGCCCGGGGAACAAGGCCACACCCTGAGAGACGACGCCGGGAGAAACGGACGGGCCCGCCGACTCGCTGGAGTCGGCGGGCCCGTGGTGCGGACCGTGGCGCGGGCGCCGCGGCGTCGCTCGGTCGGATCAGTCCCCGTTGCCGATCAGGGCGTCGACGAACGCCTCCGGCTCGAAGGGGGCCAGGTCGTCCGCGCCCTCGCCCAGGCCGACCAGCTTGACCGGGACGCTCAGCTCACGCTGGACGGCGATCACGATGCCGCCCTTGGCGGTGCCGTCCAGCTTGGTGAGGACGATGCCGGTGATGTCCACGACCTCGGCGAAGACCCGCGCCTGCACCAGGCCGTTCTGACCCGTGGTGGCGTCGAGGACGAGCAGCACCTCGTCCACCTCGCCGTGCTTCTCCACGACCCGCTTGACCTTGCCCAGCTCGTCCATGAGCCCGGTCTTGGTGTGCAGTCGGCCGGCGGTGTCGACGAGGACGACGTCCGCGCCCTCGGCGATGCCCTCCTTGACCGCGTCGAAGGCGATGGACGCGGGGTCGCCGCCCTCGGGGCCGCGGACGGTGCGGGCACCGACCCGCTCGCCCCAGGTCTGCAGCTGGTCGGCGGCGGCGGCGCGGAAGGTGTCGGCGGCGCCGAGGACGACGGACTTGCCGTCGGCGACCAGCACCCGGGCCAGCTTGCCGGTGGTGGTGGTCTTGCCGGTGCCGTTGACGCCGACGACCAGGACGACGCCCGGCTTCTCCCGGCCGTCCTCGGTCATGCCGCTCTCGGTGTGCACGGAGCGATCGGCTTCGGTGCCGATGAGCAGCAGCAGCTCCTCGCGCAGCAGGCCGCGCAGCTCCTCGGGGGTGCGGGTGCCGAGCACCTTGACCCGCTCGCGCAGCCGGTCGACGAGCTCCTGAGTGGGCTTCACGCCGACGTCGGCGGTCAGCAGCGTGTCCTCGATCTCCTCCCAGGTGTCCTCGTCGAGGTGCTCACGGGACAGCAGCGTCAGCAGACCCTTGCCCAGGGAGTTCTGGGAGCGGGACAGCCGGGCGCGCAGCCGCACCAGGCGACCGGCGGTGGGCTCGGGGACCTCGATGGCGGGGGCGGCCGGCAGGGCCTCCTCCGGTGCGACCTCGGTCGGCGCCGGAGCCTCGGGCTCGGCGACCGGGAGGTCGACCTCCTCGATGGTGCGGCGCGGTTCGGCGCGTGGGGTTTCGGCCTCCTCGCCGACGTGCGGCTCGGCGGGCGGCGCGGTGACGGACGGGCTGCTCGGCGGGGCCGGGGGCAGCTGCCGCTTCTTGCGGCCGCTGACGACGAGCCCGCTGATCGCGGCGAGCGCGACCACAGCGATGACTACGGCAAGGATGACGAATTCCATAACGCACCCAGTATCAACCACGCCTCCCGCGGAACAGCCCCTGCCGTCGGGATCGAGGACCAAAGGCTCTAATCAGGCGAAGTCGGAGCAAACTACGATGGCGACGCGGGACGCGACGCGCGTAGAGTCCCTTGCGTCCCCCATCCATCTCGGCTTCCCGCCCCACGACCATCTCGTACGGAGCGCTCCAACCCCATGGAAAACATGGCTCATACGGACAGCCTGGACAACGACGTCACCGCGTCCTCCGCCACCGCGGAGGCGGGCGCCGTCGAGACCAGAGGCATCGAACCGGTGCCGGAGAGCGAGCGACAAGGCCGGGCGCGGGAGCTCTTCCCGACCTGGGTCGCGGCCAACATCAGCGTGCTGCTGCTCACCATGGGCGCCGGTCTGGTGGTCTTCAACGGTCTGAACATCTGGCAGGTGCTGATCGTCGGCGCCTGCGCCTCCGCCGTCTCGTACGGCATGGTCGGTCTGGTGTCGATCGCCGGCAAGTGGGGCGGCGCCCCCGGGCTGCTACTGTCGCGCGCCACCTTCGGCGTCCGGGGCAACTACTTCCCCGGCATGATCCTCTGGATAGCCCGCTTCGGCTGGGAGACGATCAACGCCGTCACCGGCGCGTACGCCCTGCTGACCGTCCTGCGGCTGCTGTTCGGCATCGAGTCCAGCACCCCGCTGATCGTCGTCACCCTCTTCGCCTTCGTCGCCTGCACCTTCCTGGTGAGCGGCATGGGCCGCAAGGTGCTGGCAGTGTGTAACACCTGGTCGACCTATCTCTTCGGCGCGTTCAGCGTGCTGGTCCTCGGCTATCTGGTCTGGAAGATCGACTGGGACCAGATCTTCTCCCGTCCGGCCGGCTCCACCGCCATGCTGATCGCGGGCATCGGCACCATCGCGGCCGGCGGCATCAGCTGGGTGCCCTCGGGTCCCGACTTCACCCGCTACCTGCCCGGCCGCACCTCCAGCCGGGCGATCGTCGGCACCACGGTGTCGGGCGCGGCCATCGTGGTCGTCCCGATGGTGCTGATGGGCGCGGTCATGGCCGCCGCCCAGCCGGACCTGGCCTCGGCGCCGGACCCGGTCTCCTTCCTGGGTGACGTGCTGCCGACCTGGCTGGCCGTGCCGTACCTGATCACCGCGCTGGTCGGCATGCTGCTGATCAACAGCCTGTCGATGTACTCCGCCGGGTTCACCGCCCAGACGATGGGCGTGAAGCTCCCGCGCGCCCTGGCCGTCAGCGTCAACGCCGTCATCAGCCTGGTCGGCGGTCTGATCCTGATGCTGGTCGCCAAGAGCTTCCTCTCCTCCTTCATCGCCTTCCTGACCCTGCTCGCGGTCTCCTTCTCCGCCTGGATCGGCGTCTTCGGCGTCGACATGCTGCGGCGCCGCGACCGCGCGGTGAAGTACGACCCGGAGGGTCTGATGGACACCGGGCGCGGCAGCCGCTACTGGTACGCGGGCGGCTTCTGCTGGCAGGCGATGACCGCCTGGGGGCTGGCCCTGGGCTTCGGCCTCTGCTTCACCAAGGTCGACTGGTTCACCGGGCCGCTGGCCACCACCTGGATCGGCCGCAACGGTCTGGGCTGGGCCGTGACGATCCTGGTCTCCGCGGCGCTCTACGCGGTGCTGCCGGCCGCCCGGGAGGGCGTGGACGCCCCGGAGCGGGCCGAGGCCGAGCGCGAGACGGTGTCCGCGGGCTGATCCCGTCTGCCGCGGGCCGGTCCGACCCGCGGGGACGAGAAAGCGGAACAAGCGACTGCCCCGGCTCACGGTGTGAGCCGGGGCAGTCGCTTGTGGAGATGAGGCTGGCGGGGGGGTTAGCCCATCTCCTCCAACGCCTTGCCCTTGGTCTCCGGCACCCACTTGAGGATGAACGGGACGGAGAGCGCGGCGAAGACCGTGTACATCACGTACGTGCCCGAGAGGTTCCACTCCGACAGGCTCGGGAAGCTGGCGGTGATGGCCCAGTTGGCGACCCACTGGGCGGAGGCGGCGACGCCCAGCGCGGCGGCGCGGATCTTGTTCGGGAACATCTCACCGAGCAGCACCCAGACCACCACACCCCAGGAGAGGGCGAAGAAGAGCACGAAGGCGTGCGCGGCGACCAGCGCGACGGTGCCCTCGGTGTCCGGCAGCACCACGTCGGCGCCGGCGCCGGTCTTGGCCGAGAAGGCCCAGGCGACCAGCGCGAGCGAGACCGCCATGCCGACCGAGCCGATCAGCGCCAGCGGCTTCCGGCCGATGCGGTCGACGAAGATCATCGCGATCACGGTGCCGAGGATGTTGATGATCGACGTGGTGAACGAGTAGAAGAACGAGCTGCTCGGGTCGACGCCGACCGACTGCCACAGCGTGGAGGAGTAGTAGAAGGCGACGTTGATGCCGACGAGCTGCTGGAAGACGGAGAGGCCGATGCCGATCCAGACCACCGGAAGCAGTCCGGCGCGGCCGCCCATCAGGTCCTTGAAGGTCGACTTCTGCTCGCTGTCCATCGCCTGCTCGATCTCGGCGACACGGGCGTCGAGGTCGGTGCCGGCGCCCTCGACCTCGGCGAGCACCTCCTTGGCGCGCTCGGTCTTGCCGACCGAGATCAGGAAGCGGGGCGACTCCGGGATGGCGAAGGACAGCAGGCCGTAGAGCGCGGCCGGGACGACCATCACGCCGAGCATCCACTGCCAGGCCTCGATACCGGCGATCTCACCGCGCTGGTCGCCGTCGGCGAGGTTGAGGATGCCCCAGTTGACGAGCTGGGAGATGGCGATGCCGATGACGATCGCCGCCTGCTGGAAGGAGGCCAGCCGGCCACGGTACGCGGGCGGGGCCACCTCGGCGATGTAGGCCGGGCCGATGACGGAGGCCATGCCGATGCCGATGCCCCCGAGCACCCGCCACATGGCCAGGTCCCACAGCGAGAACGGCAGCGCGGAGCCGACCGCGCTGACGGTGAACAGCGCCGCCGCGATCTGCATGACGCGGATCCGGCCAATCCGGTCGGCCATCCGGCCGGCGGTGGCGGCACCGACCGCGCAGCCGATCAGGGCGACGGCGATGACCTGGGCGAGCGCGGCGGAGCCGATCTCGTAGCGGTCACGGATCGCCTCGACCGCACCGTTGATCACGGCACTGTCGTAGCCGAAGAGGAAGCCACCCATCGCGGCGGCGGCGGTGATGAAGATGACATGGCCGAGGTGGTCCGGTTGGGCCTTGCGGCCCTCGGACGCCTGCGCCGTCGCGGTGCTGGTCAACGCTCACTCCTCTGGCCCGGCTGCGCTGCCGAACCTTGAAGGTAAAAACAACGTTGCAGAGACTATGCCTTCAAGTTTCGAAGTCAATAGCGCGTGGCTAAGAAGTTATGCCGCAGCGCTCCCCGGCTTGACTTCAAGAATTGAAGAGCTTTGGAAGATGATCTTCAGCGCAGCCGCTGACTGACGACCTTGGAGACCCCGTCACCCTGCATCGACACGCCGTACAGCGCGTCGGCGACCTCCATGGTCCGCTTCTGGTGGGTGATCACGATCAGCTGCGAGCTCTCCTGGAGCTCCACCATGATCCGGATCAGCCGCTGGAGGTTGGTGTCGTCCAGAGCCGCCTCGACCTCGTCCATCACATAGAACGGGCTGGGACGCGCCTTGAAGATCGAAACCAGCAGCGCCACGGCGGTCAGCGAGCGCTCGCCGCCGGACAGCAGGGACAGCCGCTTGACCTTCTTCCCCGGCGGCCGGGCCTCCACATCCACCCCGGTGGCCAGCATGTCCTCGGGGTCGGTGAGCACCAGCCGCCCCTCGCCACCGGGGAACAGCCGGGAGAAGACGCCCTCGAACTCGCGCGCCGTATCGCGGTATGCCTCGGTGAAGACCTGCTCGACCCGCTCGTCGACCTCCTTCACCACCTGGAGGAGGTCGGCGCGGGTCTTCTTCAGGTCCTCCAGCTGCTCGCTGAGGAACTTGTGCCGCTCCTCCAGCGCCGCGAACTCCTCCAGCGCCAGCGGGTTCACCTTGCCCAGCTGCTGGTACGCGCGCTCGGCTGCCTTGAGCCGCTTCTCCTGCCGGCCGCGGTGGAAGGCCACGGGCTGGTTCCGGGGATGCTCCGGATCCTCCGGAAGCACCTCGCCCTCGGCCGGTGGGGAGGGCGGAACCGGCTGGTCGGGGCCGTACTCGGCGATCAGCCCGGCCGGCTCGACACCGAGCTCCTCCAGCGCCTTGGCCTCCAGCTGCTCGATGCGCAGCCGCTTCTCCGCGCCCAGCACCTCGCCCCGGTGCACCGAATCGGTCAACTTGTCCAGCTCGCCCTTGAGCTCGCGCCCCCGGTTGCGCTCGGCGATCAGCTCCTGCTCGCGCTCGACCTTGGCCCGCTCGGCGGTGTCCCGCTCCGCCTCGGCCCGTACCAGCGACACCTCCACGTGCGCCAACAGCTGCCGGGCGCCGGCCGCGACGGCACCCGCCACCCGCGCCTCGTGCCGCAGCCGGTCCCGCCGCTGCTCGGCCCGCGCCCGCGCCTCCCGCTCGGCGCGCGCCCCCCTGTCCAGGGCGTCCGCCCGCCCCGCCAGCCCCTTGACCCGCTCCTCATGGGTGCGCACCTGGAGCCGCGCCTCCATCTCGGTCTGCCGGGCGTTGGCCCCGTCCGCCGCCAGCCGGTCCCGTACGGAGGTGTCCGGCTCCTCCTGTCCGGGCTCCTCCTCGGCCACCGCCAGCCGCGCGGCCAGCTCCTCGGCCTCCTCCTCGGCCCGCGCCAGCGCCTCCTCTGCCCTGGCGGCGGCGGCCGTCATCCGCTCGGCCTCCCCCGCGGCCGCCCGCGCCTGTCCGGCCAGTCGCCCCAGCGCCTGCGCGACCTGCGACTTCTCCCGGTCGGCGGCGCTGCGCCGGGTGGCGAGCTCGTCCACCAGCGCGGCGCCGGCCCTACGCCGCTCGGCCGCCCGCCGCTGCTCCTCGGCCAGCTCCTCGCAGCGCGTGCCCAGCTCGGTCAGCTCCGCGGCCGCCTCGTCGACCGACGCCTGCACCTCCAGCAGGCTCGGCGCCCCGGCGGACCCGCCCTGGGCGAAGTGCGCGCCCAGCAGATCGCCCTCGGCGGTCACGGCCGTCCACCGCGGATCGGTCCCGACCAGCTCTTCGGCGTCCTCCAGGGTGTCGACCACCACGACGCCGTCCAGCAGCCGCCGCACCGCGGGCAGCAGCCCGGCGGGGCCGCTCACCAGGTCCGCGACGGCGGCCCACCCGGCGGGGGCCGCCGCCGGCGCGGCCGGCTCGGCCGCGCGGGCCCCGGGCACCTGACCCGGCCGCACGGCCGCGGCGAGGGGTGCGGCCGCCGCCGGGCCGGCGCCGTAGGCGGCAGCGCCGGCACCCGCCTCTCCGGCCGCCGCGCCCGGGGCCGGCGCCGAGTCGTCGCCGTACGCCGCGGCCGACGGCGGTGGGCCGGGATCGTCGGGAACGGCCAGCAGCAGGGCCGCCCGGCCGGCGTCGTGCTTGCGCAGGAGACGCAGCGCGTCGGCCGCGGTGGCGGGGTCGGCGACGGCCAGCGCGTCGGCGGCCGCGCCGAGGGCGGCGGCGACGGGGATCTCGTAGCCGGGGGCGACGGTGAGCAGTTCGGCGGCGGGGCCGAGCAACCCGGTGAGCCGGTCGGTGGCGGCCAGCAGGGCGCCGGTGCCGTCCTTGCGGCGCAGCCCGAGGGCGAGCGCGTCATGTCGGGCGGAGGTCGCGGCGCGCTGGCGCTCGGCCGTGGTCAGGGCCTCGCGGGCGGCGGCGAGCGCGGTGTCGGCGTCGGCCAGCTCGCGCTTGGAGGCCTCGTGCCGCTCGGTCAACTCGGCGTCGCCGGCGTCGAGTCCGTCCACCTCCGTCTGGAGCTGCTGGTACTCCTCCTGCGCGGTGACCGCCCGCTGGCGCGCCTCGTCCCGTGCGGCGGCCAGCCGGTCGATCTCGGCCCGGGCGGAACCGGCCCGGCCCCGGGCGGCGTTCACCTGGCCGTGCAGCCGGGCCAGCCCCTCGCGGCGGTCGGCGACGGCACGCGCGGCGTCCCGGAGCCGGCGCTCCTCCTCGGCCAACCGCCGCTCCAGCTCGGCGCGGTGCGCGACGGTGTCCTCCAGCGCCCGGCTCGCCGCCTCCAGCGCGGCCTCCAGCTCCGCCTCCTGCTCACGGATGCGGGCGGCCTCGCGCTCCATGTCCTCCGGATCGCGGCCCCGCCGCTCCTCCACCGGCGCGGAGGTGGCACTGGTGACGCGGGCGTCGGCCAGGCTGACGGTGCCCCGGACCCGCTCCGCCAGCTGCGAGAGCTCGTACCAGGTCTGCTGGGCGCGCTGGAGCCGGGGGGCGAGCCGACGCACCTGCTCCTCCAGCGCGGCCTCACGCTGGAGCGCGCCGCGCAGCTGCTCCTCCGCCGCCTCCTTGCGCTCCTTGAGGGCGGCCTCATCGGCGATCTCGGCGCGCAGGGCCGAGCGCAGGGTCACCAGGTCGTCCGCGAGCAGCCGCAGCCGGGCGTCGCGCAGATCGGCCTGGATGACGGCGGCGCGCCGGGCCACCGCGGCCTGCCGGCCGAGCGGCTTGAGCTGGCGGCGCAGCTCGTCGGTGAGGTCCTGGACGCGGGCCAGGTTGGCCTGCATGGCGTCCAGCTTCCGCAGCGCCTTCTCCTTGCGCTTACGGTGTTTGAGGACGCCGGCGGCCTCCTCGATGAACGCGCGGCGGCCGGCCGGGTCGGCGTGCAGCACGGAGTCGAGCTGGCCCTGGCCGACGATGACGTGCATCTCCCGGCCGATGCCGGAGTCGGAGAGCAGTTCCTGGATGTCGAGGAGCCGGCAGGTGTCGCCGTTGATCTGGTATTCGCTGCCGCCGTTGCGGAACATGATCCGCGTGATGGTGACTTCCGAGTAGTCGATGGGCAGCGCGCCATCGGAGTTGTCGATGGTGAGGGAGACCTCGGCGCGGCCCAGCGGGGGCCGGCCGGTGGTCCCGGCGAAGATGACGTCCTCCATCTTTCCGCCGCGCAGCGACTTGGCACCCTGCTCCCCCATGACCCAGGAAAGCGCGTCCACCACATTGGACTTGCCCGAACCGTTGGGGCCGACGACACAGGTGATGCCGGGCTCGAACCGGAGCGTCGTCGCGGAGGCGAAGGATTTGAAGCCTCTGAGGGTCAGGCTCTTGAGGTGCACGCCGTTGGACTCTACCGTTCGTGTTCGGTTTCACCGGTGAACGTGCAGGGCACATCAGACGGTAAAGGAATCGCGGTGGCGACATCGCGGTGAAGAGAGACTCTCGTCAGCACGGCTTCGGGGGTGCCGCGAGGTCACGGCAGGGACTTCGCGCGGACGGCGCACACGCGGTGCACGGCGGACGACGACGATCCGCGGCGCTAGGGGGTACGGCCGCACGACAGGACGCGACGGGACGCGACACGACGCGGGGACGACGGACTGACGACACGGGCACGGGCACGACGCGTGGACGCGGCGGAGGCGAGACGGATACGACGAAGGGACGCCGAGGCGTCCCTTGCAAAATCTCCAAGCGGCTGACGATTCAGCCCGACCGGCCCGGGGGCTTGGGTCAGGCGAGCGCAGGCTCCGCCTTGGGTACGTCGATGCTGTCGAGCAGCGAGTCGCTCTGGTGCGCGGCGGCAGCAGACAGCGCGTCGTTCTCGGCCTGGATCCGGATGAGCTCGGATTCGAGGTCCTGGACGCGCTGCTGAAGCCGTCGCATCTCGGCGAGGACTCGGGGGTCGGAGCCGCCGACGTAACCGAGAAGCGCCTTTGCCATGATGGATGGTCCTCCACACTGAGTGACCGACCGAAGCGGTGTGGGTCGTGAGGGATTCGCACCCGCGGTGTCTGTCATCACTACCGTGCTCAATGCCAAACAGCTAAGGTGCGCGGGGCTTCCAGCGTCTCACCAAATGGTTTGACGGTCAACACGATCACACACCGCAACGACCACCGGGCCGGGGGCGTACGGCCGCCCGATCCGGCGGCTTCGCCTCTCCAAAGACCCCGCAGGGGTGTGGAGATCATCCTTAGCCCGCAGCCTTCCATGGAGCGGCCCGCTTGGCAACCACCTGCCGGTTTCTGCCCCGCGCGGCCCGCCGTAACACCATGAGACGGGTAAGGGGATGCGGCGGCGAGACCGGCCGGGGCGCCGGGCTCAGCGGATCTCGAAGGTCTCGTAGCCGCCGCGCGGTGTGCCCCAGATCTCGGTCACCCCGTCGACGCGCCCGGGCGTGTCGCCCGCGCGCAGCCAGTCGAGCAACTGTTCGCATTCGGTCCGCGGCCCCTCCGCGACCACCTGCACCCGCCCGTCGGCGAGGTTCGAGGCGAAGCCCACCAGGCCGCCGATGGCCAGCGCGTTGGCCCGCGTGAACCAGCGGAAACCGACTCCTTGCACCCTGCCGCGCACCCAGGCCGTCAGGCGGACATCGTCATTCATGCCTGCACGCTAACCGGCCAATTGCCTATGGAGCACCTCGACTCCAAGTCCCATGGCGTACAGTCCCGGCACACAAGTACTCACCCATATGAGTGATAGACGTTGACGCCGAGCACGCAAGGAAGGCGGGAGACAGCAGATGGGTCGCCATCGACGATCTGCCCCCGAAACCGAGGCAGCGCCCGAGCGGGTCACCACCCCGACGCGGGTCACCACGCCCGCTGCCCCCGCCCCCACCCCCGTGACCCCCTCGGACCCGGCCGCCGGACGGCATCGGAGCGGCCGCCGCGGTCGCCTCGACCCGGTGCGCACCGGCCTGCTGGGCGTGTCCGCCGCCGTCGCGCTGGGCGCGGTGGCGATGGCCTCCGGAGTGCTGCCGGGCGGTGACCACACCCTCGCCGGGGGGACCGACGACCACGGCACGGTCCGCGCCCACCAGCCGCCGGCGGGTGTCCCGGTGAGCGCGGGCGCCCCGTCCGGCGCCACGGAGGACCGCGAGGAGCCGGCCGCCAGCCGTGACGCGGACCGCTCCGCCAGCCCGTCGGCGACCCCCACGGCCTCGCCCTCCGCCTCGACCTCGCCCCGCTCCCCCCGCCCCGCGCCGTCGTCCTCGCCCCCGTCCTCGGCCCCGGCGGAGCGGGAGTCGGACCGCGCCGACGACAAGGGCCCGCGGCCCTCCCGCGGCGCGCCCGCGCCGCACAAGCCGAAGGCGCCGCAGCCGACCGGCGCGCCGGACTCCCCGTCGCACGGCCGCCACTCCGCAGTCGAGCGCGAGGTGCTCGCCCTGGTCAACCAGGAGCGGGTCGAGGCGGGCTGCTCCCCGGTGACCGCGGACCCGGAACTGGCGGACCTGGCCGGCGACTTCAGTCGGGACATGGACCAGAGGGACTTCTTCGACCACACGGACCCGGACGGCGCCACGCCCTGGGACCGGGCCAAGAAGCGGGGTATCGACGATCTGGGCGGGGAGAACATCGCACGCGGCCAGGAGGACGCGCCGGCGGTGATGGACACCTGGATGGGCAGCACCGGGCACCGTGCCAACATACTCAACTGCGAGTACAAGACCCTGGGCGTCGGCGCGCACTTCGCCGAGGGCGGTCCGTGGTGGACCCAGGAGTTCGGTTTCTGAGGAAGCCTCGACATGCGGCGATGCCCGCCTCTCGTCCCGACGAGAGGCGGGCATCGGCGCGTTCGGCGGCGTACCAGCCTGTAGGAGGCTTCGGGCGCACGGCGCGGCCGAGGCCGCGGGGCGCACGGAGGGGTCGTCAGACGGCGGCGACCGCGGCGCGTCCGGCGATCTGCACCCGGGCCTGCTCGGCGACCCGGCGGCCCAGGTGTTCGGCGGTGGCGACGTCGGCCTTGTGGACGCCCTCCGGGCCCTGGTCGTTGTTGCTCTGCGCGGCGGCGCCCAGGAAGAAGCCGAGGCGGTTGATGTCGTTCTCGGAGCCGGTGGAGGCGTTCCAGCCCGGGAGCAGGTTGAGGCTGACCCAGTGCATGCCGTGCTGGGCGGCGAGCACGGTGAAGAACTGCAGGGTGTGCAGCTTGTCGCCACTCTTGGAGGCGGAGTTGGTGAAGCCGGCGGCGATCTTGTCCTGCCAGGCCCGGGTGAACCAGCGCTTGCTGCTGGCCTCGGCGAAGACGTGGAAGGCGCCGGAGGCGGTGCCCATGTACGTCGGCGAGCCGAAGACGATCGCGTCGGAGGCGTCGAGGAGCTCCCACTCGGCCTCGGTGATCTCGTCGACCTTGACCAGGTGCACGGTGGCCCCGGCGGCGACCGCGCCGTCGCGAACGGCCTCGGCGAGGACGGCGGTGTGGCCGAAGCCGGAGTGGTAGGCGATGGAGACGACAGGGGTGGTCACGGCGGGACTCCTTGGACGGCGGGGCGCTCGGTGGCGGCGCCCCATCAGAGAAGCACTAACTTTTAGAAAGCGCAACCCGCAAGTTAGCGCTGTGCGCGAGTAGGGTGGCTCTATGGAGACTCAGAGCAGCACGGCGCCCGCGGGAGCGGCGGTGGCGGAGGCGGGCGAGACGGACGAGAACCTGCCGTTCGACGTCTTCGCCAAGTCCTGTCCCTCCCGGGCCACGCTGGAGCACGTCACCGGCCGCTGGGGCGCCCTCACGCTGACCGCCCTCCGCGAGGGCACGTTCCGCTTCAACGAGCTGCGGCGGCGGGTGGACGGCGTCAGCGAGAAGATGCTGTCCCAGACCCTGCACGCGCTCGAACGCGACGGGCTGGTCCGTCGCGAGGCCCAGCCGACCAACCCGCCGCGGGTGGACTACGAGCTCACCCCGCTCGGCCGAGAGGTCGCCGACCGGCTGCTGTCGCTCATCCACCTCCTCGAGGACCGGATGGCGGAGGTACTGACGGCCCAGGAGCGCTACGACACGGAACGGGGCTGAGCGCGGCAGGGCGGGGCTTGAGCGCGGCGGGGCGGGGCCTAGCGGGCGGCGGGGCGCGGGGCCCGCTGACAGCGCGGGCAGAAGTAGCTGGAGCGGTTCATCCACGGCCGGCGACGCATGGGCGTCCCGCAGCGGTTGCACGGCTCGTCCTCACGGCCGTAGGCGTCCAGGGAGCGCGAGAAGTAGCCCGACTCGCCGTTCACGTTGACGTAGAGGCTGTCGAAGCTGGTGCCGCCCACCGCCAGCGCGTCGTTCATCACATCCCGCACGTGCCCGAGCAGTTCGGTGCTGCGCGGGCGGGCGAGGGTCGCCGTCGGCCGCTCGTAGTGCAGTCGGGCGCGCCACAGCGCCTCGTCGGCGTAGATGTTGCCGACCCCGCTGATCAGCGACTGGTCCAACAGGGCCCGCTTGAGGGTGGTGCGGCGGCGGCGCAGCGCCGCGTGGAAGGCCGCCTCGTCGAAGGCCGGGTCGAGCGGGTCGCGGGCGATGTGCGCGATGACGTCCGGGAGGCCGTCGGGGGTGGTCTCGTGCAGCGAGAGCCCGCCGAAGGTCCGCTGGTCGACGAAGCGCAGCTCGGTGCCCTCGGAGTCGTCGAAGCGGACGCGGATGCGCAGGTGCCTCTCGTCGTCGGCGTCGTGCGGCTGGACCAGCAGCTGGCCGCTCATGCCCAGGTGGGCCAGGACCGAGCTCTGAGCGCCGTCGACCGGCAGCCACAGGTACTTCCCGCGGCGGTGCGCCTCCCCGATGCGCCGCCCGGTGAGCCGCGCGGCGAAGTCCGCCGGTCCCGCGGCGTGCCGCCGGATGGCCCGGGGGTGCAGCACCTCGACCGACGCCACCGTGCGGCCGCTCACCCAGCGGGCCAGTCCACGGCGTACGACCTCGACCTCGGGCAGCTCGGGCACGGGTTCTCCTCCCGAGGGGGTGGCTCGTCGTGGCTCGTCGTTGGTGCGGGCACCCCGCAGTATGCCTGGCCCCCTACGGGCCGGGCGCCTCGCCCCCTGCCTCTCCAGGGTCGCACCCGAGGAAGGGGCGTCCGCCCCTTCAGGCGTGGGCCCTTCAGGCGTGGGCCCTTGGGGCGTGGGCCGAGACCGTCGGTCATTCCGCCGGACCCGGGACGTTGTGATCGCTCGCCGTTGCGGCGGGAGGGGTGTGCGCCCTTCGCCATGGGATCGCCGGTGCGGCCGTACGGGCGTGCATCGCTCGCCGTGTGGGCGGGGCGGGTGTGCGCCCTTCGCAAGGGGTGCGGAAACGCCGCGCGCCGGTGGCGGTGAGGCGGGTGCCTCTCCACCACCGGCGCGCGGGGTGTCGATTCAGCAGACGGTCAGAGGGTGTCGCCGGCGGCCGCGGGGGCGGCCTTCGCCTCGTCCGCCGCCGCGCGGATCGCGCGCCAGGCGGCCTCGGCGGCCTGCTGCTCTGCTTCCTTCTTGCTGCGGCCGGTGCCGGTGCCGTACGCGACACCACCGACGCGGGCAGCAGCCGTGAAGGTCTTCTCGTGGTCGGGGCCCTCCTCCGTGACCAGGTACTCGGGCACGCCGAGTCCCTCCGTCGCGGTGAGCTCCTGGAGGCTGGTCTTCCAGTCCAGGCCGGCACCGAGATTCGAAGACTTCTCGATGAGCGGGTCGAAGAGCCGGTGCACCAGCTCGCCAGCGGCGTCCAGCCCCTGGTCCAGATAGACCGCGCCGATCACCGCTTCCAGGGTGTCGGCGAGGATGGACGCCTTGTCCCGGCCTCCGGTGCCCTCTTCGCCCCGGCCGAGCCGGATGAAGGCGCCGAGGTCGAGGCCGCGGCCCACCTCCGCCAACGCGCGCGAGTTGACCACCGCGGCCCGCAGCTTGGCGAGCTGACCCTCGGGCAGGTCCGGGTGGACGCGGTACAGCGTGTCGGTGACCACCAGGCCGAGCACGGAGTCCCCGAGGAACTCCAGCCGCTCGTTGGTGGGCAGCCCGCCGTTCTCGTACGCGTAGGAGCGATGGGTCAGCGCACGCACCAGAAGGGCGGACTCAACCTGATAGCCGAGCCGCCCTTCCAGAATCGTGTGGGACGAGGCTGTGTCCGCCGGCGTCGATTCACCCCCGCGCTTGCGGGGAGACGTATGGGCGTCTGACATGGAGCCGTATCCCCCAGCCGATCAGACCGCGAGGACCTGACGCTTGTTGTAGGTGCCGCAGCTCGGGCACGCGATGTGCTGCTGCTTCGGCTCGTGGCAGCGCTCGCACGCCACCAGGGTGGGGACCGCAGCCTTCCACTGCGACCGGCGGTGGCGCGTGTTGCTGCGCGACATCTTCCGCTTCGGAACAGCCACGGCTACTTCTCCTGCTTCTCGTCGACGCCCGCTTCGGCGCCGCCCATGTTGTCCTTCTCGCCGTCCTTGATGGTGTCGGCGAGTCCCTGCAGTGCCGCCCAACGGATGTCGACGGCGTCGTGGTGGTGGTCCGGGTCGTCCGTCAGCCGCATCCCGCAGTCGGGACACAGGCCGAGGCAGTCCTCCCGGCACACCGGCTGCAGCGGCAGTGACAGCACCACCGCGTCCCGCAGCACGGGTTCGAGGTCGAGCAAGTCGTCCTCGAGGAAGAGCCTGTCCTCCTCCTCGGCGTCGTCGTCCGAGTCCGCATCGCGGCCCCAGGCGTCGGCGTCGGGGTAGGAGTACATCTCCTGGAAGTCCGCTTCGAGCTCACGCTCCAGCGGCTCCAGACACCTTACGCACTCCCCTGTGAGCGGTGCACGGGCGGTGCCTGTGACAAGCACCCCTTCCATGACCGACTCCAGGCGGAGGTCCAGCTCCACCGTCGCGCCCTCCCGCACCCCGATGACCTCGATACCGAGGTCCTTGGGGGCGGGCACGGAGCGGGAGAGCCGCTTGAGCGCACCAGGACGCCGCCCGAGCTCGCGTGTGTCGAACACGAGCGGGGCACGGTGGTCGAGGCGGGCGTTCAGGGCTTCCTGCTTTCTACGTGTTCGACGCTTTACGCTGCGGAACGGCTCACCCTGCCACGGCGTGTCGACGCGAAGCGGGCAGCCTAGATCGCGGACGTAGGCGCGACCGAAGAGCCAGGATACTGGACGGGCCGCTCTCGTCCCAATCCACGGCCCCCGGCGACCGCCCGGCGTCGGTTTCGGCGCCGCCCGGCAGGGGTGCGGCGGCCACCCGGCGCACCCCCGCCGGCCCGTCCTGCGGGCTCAGCGACCTTGCTCGTACTGCCGCAGCTGATCGAGGTTGATCATGCTGGTGTCGAAGAGGCTGGTCTCGTCGAGCGCCGCGCCCTGCGTCCCGTGCTGCGCCGGCTGCGCCGGGTGCCCGTGCCCGCCGTAGCCACCGCCCGTCGCGTAACCGTCGTAGCCCTCGTAGCCGGACGCCTGGGGCTGCTGCCAGCCGTACGGGTCCTGCTGCGGGTAGCCGGCGGTCGCGGGCTGCGCGGCGTACGGGTCGTGGCCCTGGGCGTACGACTCCGGATAGCCGTAGCCGCCCTGCTGCTGGTAGTCCGCGGTCGCCGCGTAGTAGTCCTGCTGGGCCGCCGGGGCGGGGATCCGCGGGGGCATGGTGGGGGCGGCCGGGATGTCCGGCTGTGCCGAGGGGACCGGGGGAACCGGGTCGTGGGTCGGCGGCTGGGGCACCGCGGGGGCCTGGGGGGCGGCGTGGCCCGCGAGGCCGGCCAGGAAGTCGGCGTCGCTGGTGTGGTGCAGCGCGGCGGGGTCCTGGGCGGCGTCCTGCGCGGCCATGTGGGCGCCCAGTTCGTCGATGGGGCGCGCGCCCAACAGCTTCTGTCGACCGCGGCCGGCGGCCTCCAGGGTCTTGGCCAGTACGGCGGACACGGCGCCCAGCTTGGCGTCCACGTACTCGTCGGCGCGGCGCCGCAGGGTCTCCGGGTCGGCGCTGCGCTCGGGGGCGTCGTCCGGCCGGCCGTCGGGGGTCATCCCGTCGCCCCCCGGGACCCGGCCCAGCAGCTTCTCGCGGCCGCGGTCGACGGCGCCGATGGTCTTGGTGAGCACGACCTCGAAGTTGGCGAGCTTGCTGTCGACGTAGTCGTCGGCCTCGGTGCGGATCTCCTCCGCCTCCCGGCGGGCCTCGGTCAGGATGCGGTCGGCCTCCTCCCGGGACTGCCGCGCGACCTCGGTGTCGGAGATCAGCGAACCGCGCTGGGCGTGCGCGGACTCGATGATCCGGTCGGCCTCCTGGCGGGCCTGCTCGACCATCTGCGCGCGGCCGCCGAGCACCTCCTGCGCCTGGGCGAGGGAGCCGGGCAGGGCGGCGCGCACCTCTTCGAGCATGGCGAGCAGCTCGGCGCGGTTGACCACGCACGAGGCCGACATGGGCATGGACCGGGCGCCGGCGACGGCGTCGACGATCTCGTCGAGCTTCTTCGATACGTCCACCTGGGGCTCGCCACTCTCTCTGACGGATGGGAGGGAACACGAACAGACGCCGACGACTGTACGGCCAGTGCACCCCGCCCGACACCTACTGACGGGCCGTCACCGGGTCAGCGCTCGCCGAGCCGCTCGGTGAGTGCCCGGAGCACCGTCGGAGGCACCAGGTGGGAGACGTCGCCGCCCCAGGCGGCGACCTCCTTGACCAGGCTGGAGGAGAGGAAGCTGTAGGTGGGGTTGGTCGGCACGAACAGCGTCTCCACGCCGGACAGGCCGTTGTTCATCTGGGCCATCTGGAGCTCGTAGTCGAAGTCGCTGACCGCCCGCAGCCCCTTGACGATGGCGGGGATGTCGCGCTCCTTGCAGAAGTCGACCAGCAGCCCGTGGAAGGCCTCGACCTCCACGTTGCCGAACTCGGCCGTCACCTCACGCAGCAGCGCTATGCGCTCCTCGACGGTGAACAGGCCCTTCTTGGACTTGTTGATCATCACCGCGACGTGCACGACGTCGTACAGCTTCGACGCTCGGGCGATGATGTCCAGGTGTCCGTTGGTGACGGGGTCGAAGGACCCCGGACAGACTGCGCGGCGCAACAGTGGTTCCTCGCTCTCCAGGCCGGTCATGACGCGTTGTCGCACGTAGAGGCGGCGCGACCGTACCAAAGCGTGCCCTCGCCGTAGCGACGGGCCCGCAGCCCGTCGAAACCGGCGGGCCACCGGAACTCCCCGCCTCTGGTGCTGCGCTCCACGGTGGCCAGCGCATCCTCCGTCAGCCACCCGTTACGGAGGAGTGTGAGCAGGATCTCCCGGAGATCGTCGTCGCTCACGGCGTAGGGCGGGTCCAGGAAGACCACGTCGTACGGGCGGTCCGGGGCGGGGGCGGCGGTGATCTGCTCCGCCTTCGCGGTGCGCACCTCGGCGCCGGGCAGCCCGATCGCGCGCACGTTCTCGCGGATGGTGCGGGCGGCTCGGGTGTCCGCCTCCACCAGCAGCACGTGCTCGGCGCCGCGCGACAGGGCCTCCAGGCCGACCGCGCCGGAGCCGCCGTACAGGTCGAGCACGCGGGTCCCGTGCAACGAGCCGAGCAGGGACTCCCAGGTGGAGAAGAGGCCCTCGCGCGCCCGGTCCGAGGTGGGTCGGGTGCCGTTGCCTGGCGGCACCGCGAGGCGGCGCCCCCCTGCCGCACCGGCGATCACGCGGGTCATGTAGGTGGGCCGCCCTTCGGTTCGGTCCGCGGCTCGGGCCGCGGCTTCGGTCCGCGGCTTCGGTCGGAGTGTCGGTCCGCGGTTTCGGTATGCGCTCGCTGCGCATCCATTATTGGCGCATTCCCGACCGGTCCGGACCCGGGCTCAGCCCTTGTCCAGGTACTCTTCCCGCTCCGCGGACAGCAGGGCGTCCAGGACGGTGCGCAGCTCGGGCTGGCCGGCCAGCTCGGGATCGGCCGCCACCAGCGCCTGGGCCTCCTCGCGGGCCGCGGCGATGACCTCCTCGTCGTCGATGACGGTGAGCATCCGCAGCGAGGAGCGGGCGCCCGACTGGGCCTGGCCCAGCACATCGCCCTCGCGGCGCTGCTCCAGGTCGATGCGGGACAGTTCGAAGCCGTCCAGGGTGGCGGCGACCGCGTTCAGCCGGGTGCGCGCCTGGCTGGCCTCGGGCATCTCGGTGACCAGCAGACACAGCCCGGGGGCCGAGCCGCGGCCCACCCGGCCACGCAGCTGGTGCAGCTGGGAGACGCCGAAACGGTCCGCGTCCATGATCACCATGACGGTGGCGTTGGGGACGTTCACACCGACCTCGATGACGGTGGTGGCCACCAGCACGTCCACCTCGCCGGCGGAGAACCGGCGCATCACGTCGTCTTTGGCCTCCGGCTGCATCCGGCCGTGCAGCACCTCCACCCGCAGCCCACGCAGCGGGCCGGCGCCGAGCTGCTCGGCGATGTCCAACACGGCCAGCGGCGGGCGCTTCTCCGCCTCGTCCTCCGGCGACTGGTCCTCGCCCTCGTCGGCCCTGCCGGCCTTGCCCTTCTTCAGCTCGGCCGCCTCGTCGACGTCGTCGCCGATGCGCGGACACACCACGTACGCCTGGTGGCCGCCCTCGACCTCCTCGCGGACCCGCTCCCAGGCGCGGGTCAGGAAGTGCGGCTTGTCCTGCGCGGGCACCACATGGGAGGCGATCGGGGAGCGGCCGGCCGGGAGCTGGTCCAGGACGGAGGTCTCCAGGTCGCCGAAGACGGTCATGGCGACCGTGCGTGGGATGGGGGTCGCCGTCATGACCAGCAGGTGAGGCGTTCGCCGCTCGCCCTGGGAGTCTCCCTTGGCCCGCAGCGCGTCGCGCTGCTCGACGCCGAACCGGTGCTGCTCGTCGACCACGACCAGGCCCAGGTCGTGGAACTTCACCTTGTCCTCGATCAGCGCGTGGGTGCCGACCACGATCCCGGCCTCGCCGGTGACCAGGTCCAACAGCGCCTGGCGGCGGGCGGCGGCGCCCATGGAGCCGGTGAGCAGCACCACCTTGGTGCCCTGCTCGGCGCCGCCGAGCGTCCCGCCCTCCCGTCGCCCACCACCGCCCTCAGCGGATGGCGCTTCGCGCCACAGCCCCCACCGCTCGGCCAGGTCGCCCATCATCTCCGTGATGGAGCGGTGGTGCTGCTGGGCGAGCACCTCGGTGGGGGCGAGCATGGCGGCCTGGCCGCCGGCGTCGACCACGCCGAGCATGGCGCGCAGCGCGACCATGGTCTTTCCGGATCCGACCTCGCCCTGGAGCAGCCGGTGCATGGGATGTTCGGCCGCGAGGTCGGTGAAGATCTCGGCGCTGACCCGGCGCTGGCCCTCGGTGAGCTCGAAGGGCAACCGGGCGTCGAAGGCGTCCAGGAGGCCGCCGGAGGAGGGTTTGCGGGCGACCGCGGGCGCCTGCGTGTCGGCGTACCGGCGCCGGGCGAGGGCGACCTGGAGCACGAACGCCTCGTCCCACTTGAGCCGCTCGCGGGCGTCGTGGATATCGGCCTTGGTGCGCGGCCGGTGGACCTTGAGCAGGGCCTCGGGGAGCGGAACCAGGCCGCGGCCCTCGCGTAGCGCGGGCGGCAGCGGGTCGACGGCGTCCCCCGCGCTCGGGAGCACCGCGTCGACGGCCTTGGCCAGCTTCCAGGAGGCCATCTGCTGGCAGGCCGGGTAGATCGGGATCAGCTGGTTGGCGAAGGCGTCGACCGCGTCCTCGCCGCTGTCCTTGTCCAGCAGCTGGTACTCCGGGTGGGCCAGCTGGAGTTTGCGGTTGAAGACGGAGACCTTGCCGGCGAACATCGCGCGGCGACCGGGCAGCAGCTCCTTGTGCGGCTTGTGGATGCCCTTGCCGAAGAAGACCAGCTGGAGCCGGCCGCTGCCGTCGGTCAGGGTGACCTCCAGCCGCTGCCCCCGGCCCCGGTTGAAGGTCAGCACGCGGGCGTCGGCGACCTGCGCGACGACGGTGACGTGCTCGTCCAACGGCAGGTCGGCGAGGCGCGTCAGCTCGCCGCGCTCGGCGTACCGCCGCGGGTAGTGGTGCAGCAGGTCGCCGACCGTGCGCAGGTCGAGGTGGTCGGCCAGCACCTTCGCGGTGGTGCCGCCGAGGATCTTCTTCAGGGGTTCTTGCAGCGCGGGCACGTCATCCATTGCACACCACACCGGTGACAACGGGGGCCGAACCGCGCACCGCGCCGCTGACAACCGGCCCGCCCCGCGCCAGCCGTGCGGTGCCGATTGCCTACGCTCCCGCCCCGCACGGGGGCGAGTGAACCGAAGGGCGCGCGACCGCCGAAACGGAGAGCGCCGCCACCTCACGGCCACGAACGCACTCCCGCCCCGCACGCACCGGCGAGTGAGCCGAAGGGCGCGCGGCTGCCGAAAGGGAGAGCGCGCGGAGCCTGTGAGGAACGAGCAGGCGAGCACGGTCGACCGTCGGCAGTCGCTTACAGCGCCCGGAGGCGAACCGAGCCTCAAAAAAAGGGGGGCGCACGGTCGACCGTCGGCAGTCGCTTGAAGCGCCCGGAGGCGAACCGAGCCCTCAAAAAAGGCGGCGCCTATTCGATGCCGATGATCAACGGCACGGCCTGCTGCTCGCCTCGGTACGCGACCGTGTCGACGGCCAGGTGCCCCTCGCGTACGTGCCCCGTCAGGAGCTCGGAGACGGTGTCGGGGACGCCCTCGCCCAGGACCAGGGTGACCAGTTCGCCGCCGGCGGCCAGCATCCGGTCCAGCACCGTGCGGGCGGTGGCGACCAGGTCGCGGCCGATGACCGCGACATCGCCGTCGATCAGCCCGAGCACGTCTCCGGCCTGGCACACCCCGGCCATGGTCCAGGACTGGTGCTCGGCCACCACCAGCTCGGCGTGGCGGGTGGCCCCGGCGGCGGCGGTCATGGCGACGACGTCCTCGTCGAAGCGGCGGCCGGGTTCGTGGACGGCGAGCGCGGCGATGCCCTGGACGGCGGAACGGGTGGGGATGAGGGCGACGCGCACCCCTTCGGTGCGGGCCTGTTCGGCGGCGGCCGCGGCGGTGTGCTGGAGCGTCGCGTCGTTGGGCAGCACCACCACCTCGTGGGCGTGGGCGCGTCGGATGGCCTCCACCAGCTCCCCGCTGACCGGCGGCTCCCCGGGCCGGGTGGCGACGACGACGGCGCCCGCCTCCCGGTGGAGCGCGGCCAGTCCGGCGCCCGGCACCACCGCGACGACCGCGCGGGGGGCGCGTTCGCGGCGCGGGCGCGGACCCTCGCCGCGCGGGGCGTCCTCGGCGGTCGCCGCGCCCGGGGCGCCGTGGCCCCGTCCGGCGGCGGCCGCGGCGCCGAAGTGGGTGATGCGGATGCGGTACGGGCGGCCCGCCTGGACGCCGGCCTCGACGGCGGCGCCCGCGTCGTCCACGTGCACATGGACGTTCCACAGCCCGTCGCCGCCGACGACGACCAGGCAGTCGCCCAGCGCGTCCAGCCGGGCCCGCAGTCGGTCGACCGTGGCCTCCTCGGCCTCCAGCAGATAGATCACCTCGAAGGCGGGGCCACCGGCGTGTGCGGCGGCCGCGGCCGCCGCGTCGACCACGCAGCTCGTCACGGGCCCCGCTTCCGGGCTCCTTCCCGATCCCGGGGCCTTCCCCGGCCCGCCGCCGGCCTCGCGTCCGGCGTCGGCCCGCGATCCCGGTGCGGCGGTGCGCGGCGGCGCCGCGGTCGCGCCCGTAAGGGCCTGGGCCAGCGCGCCGAGGACCGCCACCAGGCCGGAGCCACCGGCGTCGACGACGCCCGCGCGGGCGAGCACCTCCAGCTGGTCGGGGGTGGCGTCCAGCGCTCCACGCGCGCCCTCGTGGGCCGCGCGGGCCACGGCGGCGGTGTCCCCCTCGGCCCGCTCGGCCGCGTCGGCGGCGGCCGCCGCCACGGTGAGCACGGTGCCCTCCACGGGGTGTGCGACGGCCGCGTAGGCCGACTCCGCGGCGTGCCGCAGCGCGCGCTTGAGCGCCCCGGGGTCCGCCGTGCGGGGAGCACCGGCGGCCGCCAGCACGTCGGCCATGCCGCGCAGCAGCTGCGCCAGGATGGTGCCCGAGTTGCCGCGGGCGCCGATGAGCGCGCCGTGGGCCATGGCCCGTACGGCGTCCGCCAGGGTGGGGTGGGAGGGCGCGCCGGTGGCGGCGGCGTGGCCGTCGAAGGCCGCCTCGACGGCCTGGGCGGCCGACTCGGCGGTCAGATAGAGGTTGGTGCCGGTGTCCCCGTCGGCGACCGGGTAGACGTTGATCGCGTCGATGTCCGCACGGGCTCGTCCCAGCGCCTCCAGCGCCAGCCCGCACCATTCGCGTACCGCCTCGGCGTCGAGCGTGTGCGGCACGGACGTCCTCCTCGGGGGAGACTCTCGGGGGAGACTGGCTGGCGGATCGGCTTCGCAGCGTAGTCCTGGTGCCAGGGCCCGCGCGGCCCGGGTCGCGCAGGTCATGGTAGTTTCGTTGTACGGGAGCGGTCGTTGTATGCTGCTCCGGTTGCCTGATGCGAATCGGGCCTTTTTTCCCCTGGCTCTTCCCGCCGGGGCACCTACCGTAAGTGTCTGTCTCCTCGCGAATGCGGGGCTGACCCGTCTTTGGAGTAACCCGTGGCTGCCAACTGCGACGTCTGCGGCAAGGGGCCGGGCTTCGGCAACAACATCTCGCACTCGCACCGCCGCACCCCTCGTCGTTGGAACCCCAACATCCAGACGGTGCGCGCTGTGATCGGTCGGACGCCGAAGAAGCTCAACGTCTGCACCTCTTGCATCAAGGCCGGCAAGGTCTCGCGCTAACGCTGAACTGTCAAGCCGGTCCACCCTGCGGGTGGGCCGGCTTTTCGCATGCCCGGAAACCCCATGGGGCTTCCCTCGGAGCCTCCCCGACCGGCGCCCTCCGGTCAGCCCGTCCGCCAGCGCCAGCCGTGGTCGACCGGGCCGATGCCGGCGCCCAGGGCGAAGCCGGCCGCGATGGCGCCGGTGACGTAGTCCTTGGCGGCGGCGACGGCCGCCGGCACCGGGAGCCCCCGGCCGAGCCCCGCCGCGATCGCGCTGGCGAGGGTGCAGCCGGTGCCGTGGGTGTGCCGGTTGTCGTGGCGGGGAGCGCGCAGCCAGTGCTCCTCGGTGCCGTCCGTCAGCAGGTCGACGGCGTCCGCAGTGCCGCCGTCGAGGTGTCCGCCCTTGATCAGCGCCCAGCGGGGCCCGAACTCCAGCACCGCGTCGGCCGCTCGCCGCATGTCGGACTCGTCCGCGACCCGCACGCCGGTCAGCTGGGCCACCTCGTCGAGGTTGGGGGTGGCCACGGTGGCGGTCGGCAGCAGCCTGGTCCGCATCGCCCCGAGGGCGCTGGTGGCCAGCAGCGCGTCGCCGTGCTTGGAGACTCCGACCGGATCCACCACCACCGGCGCCCCGACGTCCGTGAGCAGTTCGGCCACGGTCTCCACCAGTTCGGCGGAGGCGAGCATCCCGGTCTTGACCGCCTGGACGCCGATGTCGTCGACGACGCTGCGGAACTGCGCCCGTACGGCGGCCGCCGGCAGCTCCCAGGCGCCCTGCACGCCCACCGAGTTCTGGGCCGTCACCGCCGTGAGCACGCTCATGCCGTGCACGCCCAGCGCCAGCATCGTCTTCAGGTCGGCCTGGACGCCCGCACCGCCGCCGGAGTCGGAGCCGGCGACGGTGAGGACACGGGGCGGTATCGGGGCGGGTGTCTGCGGCATGCCGCAGAATCTACTCGGCCTCCGGCTCGTCGCCGAAGTGGTCCCAGCCGCCGTGCGGCCAGGGCGCGCCGTCGACCGTCACCTGCGGCAGCGCCGAGGGGTTGAGCACCTCGCCGATGACCTTCCAGCGGGCCGGCAGCTTGGCGTCCGGCGGGAAGGTGGCCACGATCGCGTGGTCCTCTCCCCCGTTGAGGACCCACTGGAGCGGGTCCACGCCGACCGCCTGGGCGATGTCGGACATCTGCGAGGGAACGTCGATGTCGCCGGAGCGCAGATCGATGCGCACCTTGCTGGCTTCGGCGATGTGCCCCAGGTCGGCCACCAGCCCGTCGCTGACGTCCGTCATCGCGGTGGCGCCGAGCCCGGCGGCCGCGGGGCCGGCGTGGTACGGCGGCTCCGGCCGGCGGTGCGCCTCGACGAAGGCGCGCGGGGAGCGGAAGCCGCGGGAGAGCACCGCGTGCCCCGCGGCCGACCATCCCAACCAGCCGGTGACCGCGACCACGTCGCCCGGTTGAGCACCGGATCGAGTGACCGGGTCATGGTTACGGAGGTCCCCCAGCGCGGTGATGGCGACGGTGATCGTGTCACCGCGCACCACGTCGCCGCCGACCACGGCGGCACCGGCGACCTGGCACTCGTCGCGCAGCCCGTCCATCAGCTCGGTCGCCCAGGTGGTCGGGAGTTCGGCGGGGACGACCAGGCCGAGCAGCAGCGCCGTGGGCACCGCGCCCATCGCCGCGATGTCGGCGAGGTTCTGCGCGGCCGCCTTGCGGCCCACGTCGTAGGCGGTGGACCAGTCCCGGCGGAAGTGCCGCCCTTCGAGCAGCACGTCCGTGCTCGCCACCACCCGACGGTCGGGGGCCGCGACCACCGCCGCGTCGTCCCCGGGGCCCAGCCGTACCGCCGATGTGGTGGTGAGCCGGGCGGTGAGCTCTCTGATGAGCCCGAACTCACCCAGCTCCCCCACGGTGCCTTTCACTGCGCTTCTCCTCACGGTGTCACGGTGTTGGTGTCCACGGGCGTCCACGGCCTCGCCACGCCGGGGACGCCGCGCGGGTCTCCCCTCGCCACTCGGCGACGCGGTACCGTGGCGTCCCTTCTCCCCACATGATCCTCGAAGCCGCCCTGGAGGTTCCGTGGTACAGGCGTACATCCTGATCCAGACCGAGGTCGGCAAAGCGTCGACCGTGGCCAATGTGATCAGCAAGATTCCCGGTGTCATCCAGGCCGAGGATGTCACCGGTCCCTACGACGTGATTGTGCGCGCCGAGGCCGAGACGGTGGACGAGCTCGGACGGATGGTGGTGGCCAGGGTGCAACAGGTGGACGGCATCACCCGCACTCTGACCTGCCCGGTCGTCCATCTCTAGTCCCCCGTCCCCGGCCGCCCCCGTACGGACGGTCGCCTGCGGCCCCCGTATGCTCGGCCGGTGACTCCAGCACGTCCCCGGTCGCCCCGGCGCTCCGCCCTCGTCACGATGGCGGCCCTGTTCGCGGCGACCGGTTGTTCCTTCGCTGACGACTCCGACGCCGCCCCCTCGCCCGCGGTTCCCACCCCGCCCGCGAGGGAGGCGGCGCTCTGCCGTGCCCTGCACCGGGCGCTGCCCGAGCGGGTGGACGGGTTGGCGCGACGGGACACCGCACCGGCGTCGGATCTCACCGCAGCCTGGGGCGTTCCGGCCGTGGAGCTGCGCTGCGGCGTACCCAAGCCTGACGTGCTCACGCCCGGGACGGAACACTACAACCCGAAGCACCCCGCCGTGGAGATCAACGGTGTGGAGTGGCTGCTGGAGGAGTCGGACGAGGGCTATCGCTTCACCACCGTGCTGCGGAAGACCTTTGTCGAGGTCTGGGTCCCCGCGGCGCACGCCCCCGAGGTCAACGTGCTCACCGACCTCGCGAAGCCGGTGCGGAAGACCATCCCGTTCGGCATCTGAACCTTCGGATACGCCTTCACGACAACGAGCTCGGGCGGCTTCGCGACACGAGCTTCGCGACACCGGCTTCGAGGTACGGCCTTCGAGGGACGGGCTTCGGGGCGAGGGCGCGCACGGCACCGGGGCGGAGGGAGACCCCGCCCCGGCGGCACGCACGTCGGCGGCTAGCGCAGTCCGGTGGAGCGGCGCAGCGCGGCCTGGATCAGGCGGTCCACCAGCTCCGGGTAGCTCACGCCGGACTCCTGCCACATCCGCGGGTACATGGAGATCGGGGTGAAGCCGGGCATCGTGTTGATCTCGTTGATCACGAACTCTCCGCTGTCCAGCAGGAAGAAGTCCGCCCGCACCAGGCCCTCGCAGGACGCCGCGTCGAAGGCGCGCACGGCGAGCTCCCGCACCCGCGCGGTCTGCTCCTCGGTCAGCGGGGCGGGCACGATGCCGGAGGCGGAGTCGATGTACTTCGCCTCGAAGTCGTAGAAGTCGTGGGCGGTGACCGGCGGGATCTCGGCCGGCACGCTGGCCCGCGGCCCGTCCTCGAACTCCAGCACGCCGCACTCGATCTCGCGGCCGCGCAGCAGCGCCTCCACGATGATCTTCGGGTCGTGGCGCCGGGCCTCCTCGATCGCCTCGTCCAGCCCCGCGGGGTCGTCGACCTTGCTGATGCCGAAGGAGGAGCCGGCCCGCGCGGGCTTCACGAACAGCGGCCAGCCGTGCTCGGCGGCGAACTCCACGACCTTCTTGCGGGCCGCGGCCGGGTCGTTCTCCCACTCGCGGGGGCGGATCACCTCGTACGGGCCGACCGGCAGCCCGAAGGAGGTGAAGACCCGCTTCATGTACTCCTTGTCCATGCCGACCGCGGAGGCGAGCACGCCGGAACCCACATAGGGCACACCGGAGAGCTCCAGCAGACCCTGCAGGGTGCCGTCCTCGCCGTAGGGGCCGTGCAGCATGGGGAAGACGACGTCCACGTCGCCCAGCGCCTTGGGCACCGCGCCCGGCTCGGTGTAGACCACCTCGCGGCTGGTCGGGTCGACGGGCAGCAGCACCCCGCCGTCCGCCGACTCCGCCAGGTCGTCGACGCTCGGCAGCCGCCGCTCGGCGATGGCCATCCGTTCGGGGTCGTCGGCGGTCAGCGCCCAACGGCCGTCCGCGGTGATGCCGATCGGCAGCACGTCGTACTTGGTCCGGTCGATGGCGCTCAGCACGGCGCCGGCGGTGACCACGGAGATGGCGTGCTCGGAGCTGCGGCCGCCGAAGACGACGGCGACGCGCGGCTTACGGCCGCCTGCAGGGCTGGGGGTGGAGGTCTCGCTGCTCATATCGCGATGAGGTTACCTTGCGGTCGCGTCCACGTCAGTGCCGCTCCGGCTTGGCGCTCCGCGACATCAGCTCCTTCAGTGCCACCAGCGGTGGCTTGCCCTCGTGCACGATCCCCACCACGGTCTCGGTGATCGGCATGTCGACGTCGTGCCGGCGGGCCAGATCCAGCACCGACTCGCACGACTTGACTCCCTCGGCGGTCTGCTTGGTGACCGCGATGGTCTGCTCCAGCGTCATGCCGCGGCCCAGGTTGGTGCCGAAGGTGTGGTTGCGGGAGAGCGGCGAGGAGCAGGTGGCGACCAGGTCGCCCATGCCCGCCAGGCCCGCGAAGGTGTGCGCGTCGGCCCCCATGGCCAGGCCCAGCCGGGTGGTCTCGGCCAGGCCCCGGGTGATCAGGGACGCCTTGGCGTTGTCGCCGAGCCCCATGCCGTCGGCGATGCCGACGGCGAGCGCGATGACGTTCTTCACCGCGCCGCCGAGCTCGCAGCCGACCACGTCGGTGTTGGTGTACGGGCGGAAGTACGGGGTGTGGCAGGCGGCCTGGAGGCGCCGGGCCACGTCCTCGTCGCGGCAGGCCACCACGGCGGCGGCGGGCTGCCGGGCGGCGATCTCCCGGGCCAGGTTGGGGCCGGTGAGCACCGCGACCCGCTCCGCCGGGGCCTTGGCGACCTCCTCGATGACCTCGCTCATGCGCTTGGCGGTGCCGAGTTCGACGCCCTTCATCAGGGAGACCAGCACGGTGTCGGAGGGCAGCAGCGGCGCCCACGCGGCGAGGTTGCCGCGCAGCGTCTGGGAGGGCACGGCGAGCACCGCGAACCGCGCGTCCCGTGCCGCCTCGGCGGGGTCGGTGGTGGCCCGTACCGTCCGCGGGAGCTCGACGCCCGGCAGGTAGTCGGGGTTGGTGCGCCCGGTGTTGATGGCCTCGACCAGGCCCGCCCGGCGCCCCCACAGGGTCACCTCGCAGCCGGCGTCGGCGAGCACCATCGCGAAGGCGGTGCCCCAGGAGCCGGTGCCGTAGACCGCGCAGCGCGTCACTTGCGTTCCTCCTCGGCCTCGCGGGCCTGCCGGGCCTCGGGGGCCTTGTCCGTCCCGGGGGTCCGCGCGGCCCCCGAGTCGCTCTCCGTCTCGCCGGTCCGCTCCGCCGGGACGCTCCGCTCCGCCGCGCGGGCCTTGCGCTGCACGGGGGGCCGGTCGGGAACGGGCTCCCCGCGCACCTCGGCGAGGAGTTCGGTGATGGCGGCCATGATGGCGTCGGTGGCGCCGCGCAGCACCTCGACGGTCGGCTCCTGGCCGTAGAACGCGCTCAGGTCCACCGGCGGGCCGGCCTGCACCCGCAGCGTCTTGCGGGGGAAGAGCCGCAGCCGCTTCTCCTTCGCGTACGGGGGCATCGCCTCGTTGGCGCCCCACTGTGCGACGGGGATGACCGGGGCCTTGGTCAGCAGCGCCACCCGGGCGGCGCCCGTCTTGCCGCGCATCGGCCACTGGTCGGGGTCGCGGGTGAGGGTGCCCTCCGGGTAGAAGGCCACACACTCGCCCTTGTTGATGGCGTCCACGGCGGCCCGGAAGGCGTTCGCGGCGTCGGTGGACTCCCGGTAGACGGGGATCTGGCCGGTGCCGCGCAGGAAGGTTCCGACAAAGCTGCCCTTGAAGAGCCCCGCCTTGGCGAGGAACCGCGGCACACGTCCGGTGTTGTACTGAAAGTGCGCGTAGGAGAGCGGGTCGAGATACGAGTTGTGATTGATCGCGGTGATAAATCCACCCTCAGCAGGAATGTGCTCCATTCCTCGCCAGTCCCGCTTGAACAGAACCACTAGCGGCGGTTTTACCAAGACCGCTGCTGCGCGGTACCAGAAGCCGATTCTGCGGCCGGACACTCGGAACACCTCTCTTGGACCCTGCTGACCTGCTGGCTTGCTGCCGTCCGGGCAGCCGCACAAGTGTCGCCCCAGGTACCCGGTCTGTCGAGAACACCGTAACCCCGCCTGGTCCCGGCGGGTCGCGGCAGCAGGCGAGAATGGCACTCGTGCGAGGAATGGGAGCGGCCCCGGCGGCGGGTACGACATGGACCCTGGTGGTCCCGCTCAAGCCCTTGTCCCGGGCCAAGAGCAGGCTCGCCGACGCGGTTCCGCGAGACCGCCGGCCGCGGCTGGCGCTGGCCTTCGCGCAGGACACTGTCGCCGCGGCACTGGCCTGTGAGGCGGTACGAGATGTGGTGGTCGTCACCGACGACCCGCGCGCGGCGCGCGAACTGTCGGCCCTCGGCGCGCATGTGGTGCCCGATGCGCCGGGGCGACCCGCGCCCGGCCTGAACGCCGCACTCGCCCAGGGAGCGCGGGCCGTTCGCGCGCGCCGTCCGCACGCCCCCGTGGCGGCCCTCAACGCCGACCTCCCGGCGCTGCGCCCCATCGAGCTCGCTCAGGTGCTCGAGACCGCCGCCGGCCACGCACGCGCCTTCCTGGCCGACGCCGCGGGCGTCGGCACCACGCTGCTCAGCGCGGTCGGCGGAGTGGAGCTGGCCCCGGCGTACGGCGGCCCGTCCCGCGCCCGACACCGGGCGTCCGGTGCCTGGGAGCTCGCGCTGACCGGTGTCGACAGCGTCCGCCAGGACGTGGACACGGCGGAGGACCTGCGGTCGGCGCTACGGCTGGGCGTGGGCCCCCGGACGGCGTCCCTGCTCGCCGAGGGGTCATCGGAGACGGAGGGGCTGCCGGCGGCGGAACCGCTGCGGTGAAAAGCCCCCCACGGGAGGGGTCACAAGGTCTGCAATGTCACAAAGGTGACGCGCCGCGCCTCGCCCTCCCCCTCGACCTCGATGCGCACCCGCTGACCGGGGCGCAGCAGCCGCAGGCCGCCGGCGTCGAAGGCCGCGGCGTCGAACGGCAGCGGAGTGCCGTCGTCGAGCAGCACACTGCCGGCCCGGGTGTCGGAATCGTAGGTGAACGCGGTTGCCTGCATGCCCAGAGCGTAACTCCGACGGGCTCACCCCCTGCCCGTCGGCCGTCCCCACCTCCGGCTTCCCCCGAAACCGGGCTCCCCCGAGCCCGGACTCGCCCGGACCGGCCGACGCCGGGCACACCGCGGGCCGGGCTCCCCACAGGAGCCCGGCCCGGCGCGTGACGCTGCCGACGGCCGCGGTTACTTCTTCCGGGCGGTGGTCTTCTTCGCCGTGGTCTTCCGGGCGGTGGTCTTCTTCGCCGGGGCCTTCTTGGCGACGGCCTTCTTCGCCGGAGCGGTCTTCTTGGCGGCGGCCGTGGTGGTCTTCTTCGCCGCCGTCGTGGTCTTCTTGGCGGCGGCCGTGGTGGTCTTCTTCGCCGGCGCCTTCTTGGCGGTGACCTTCTTCGCGGCGGCGGTGGTCGTGGCCTTCTTCGCCGGGGCCGCCTTCTTGGCGACAGCCGTGGTCTTCTTGGCGGCGGCCTTCTTCGCGGTCGCCTTCTTGGCGGCGGCCTTCTTCGCGGCGGCACCGACCTGGAGGCTGCCCTTCGGCGCCTTCTTGACGGAGACCTCACCGCCCTTGGGCAGCTTCTTGGAGCCGCTCACCAGGTCCTTGAAGCCCTGACCGGCGCGGAAACGGGGGACCGAGGTCTTCTTGACCCGGACCCGCTCGCCGGTCTGCGGGTTACGGGCGTAGCGAGCCGGACGCTCCACCTTCTCGAACGAGCCGAAACCGGTGACCGAAACCCGATCCCCGCCGACGACCGCGCGGACGATTGCGTCCAGGACCGCGTCGACAGCGTCGGCGGCGTTCTGACGCCCGCCGAGCTTGTCCTGAATCGCCTCTACTAGCTGCGCCTTGTTCACGTCTTCCCCTTCGGAGACATTGCTGAAACCAATGTGTTCAAGCTTTTTCGCACGTTAGGCAGATATATACCGCAAATCAAACACGAAACGGGCTAATCACCCTTGTGCCGCAACGATCTGGACCGTCACGGAGTTCGGTCGTCGTTGGGGTCTTGGGGAAAACGACCCTTGTCGAGGTCGTCCATCAACCGGTCCAGACGCCGCGCCGCGTCTGCCAGATCGTGTTTCGCCGCGGCCGTGATGACCAGCAGCTTCCGGGTCAGCGCCATCCGTACGCCCTCCGGGACTTGCAGTGCGCGCACCATGGAGTGCGCTCGCTTGAGTCGGTCGGCGACAACCCGGTAGAGCTCGAGTTGGGTGTCGCGTTCCATGCGCTGATTGTGCCATCTGCGGCGAGTTGTCGCCTCATGGGGCCTCAACATGCCGATGCGCCGCCGGTCGGTGGACCGGCGACGCATCGTGTCAAACGCGCTCTGCGCAGGGAGAACCGGGGTGGCTCAGAGCTCAACCGTGCTGGGCTTGAAGGAGGGTCGCCGGGCCTCGTAGGCGGCGATGTCGGCCTCCTCCCGGAGGGTCAGGCTGATGTCGTCCAACCCCTCCAGCAGCCTCCAGCGGGCGTTCTCGTCAAGCTCAAATTCAGCCGTGATGCCCTCGGCTCGAACCTGTCGGTCGACCAGGTCGACGGTGACCTCGGCGGCGGGGTCGGCCTCGGTCAGCTCCCACAGCCGGTCCACGGTCTCCTGCGGCAGCACCACGGTCAGCAGACCGTTCTTGAGGGAGTTGCCACGGAAGATGTCGGCGAACCGCGCGGAGATCACGGCCTTGAAGCCGTAGTTCTGCAGCGCCCATACGGCGTGCTCGCGCGAGGAGCCGGTGCCGAAGTCGGGGCCGGCGACCAGCACCGTGGCGCCCTGGCGCTCGGGGCGGTTCAGCACGAAGTCCGGGTCCTTGCGCCACGCCTCGAACAGCCCGTCCTCGAAGCCGTCGCGGGTGACCTTCTTCAGCCAGTGGGCGGGAATGATCTGGTCGGTGTCGACGTTGCTGCGGCGCAGCGGGACGGCCCGGCCGGTGTGGGTGGTGAAAGCTTCCATGGTTCTCAGACTCCGGCGGGCGTGCGGGCGGCGGACGTGTCGTGCAGGTCGGCGGGCGAGGCCAGGTGGCCGAGGACCGCGGTGGCGGCGGCGACCTGCGGGGAGACCAGGTGGGTACGGCCGCCCTTGCCCTGCCTGCCCTCGAAGTTGCGGTTGGAGGTGGACGCCGAACGCTCGCCCGGGGCCAGCTGGTCGGGGTTCATGCCCAGACACATCGAACAGCCCGCGTGCCGCCATTCGGCGCCGGCCGCGGTGAACACCTTGTCCAGGCCCTCCTCGACGGCCTGCAGCGCCACCCGCACCGAGCCCGGCACCACCAGCATCCGCACCCCCTCGGCGACCGAACGACCCTCCAGCACGGCCGCGGCCGAGCGCAGGTCCTCGATCCGGCCGTTGGTGCAGGAGCCCACGAAGACGGTGTCGACGGAGATGTCCCGCAGCGCCTGACCAGCCGTCAGACCCATGTACTCCAGGGCCTTCTCGGCCGCCAGCCGCTCACTGGGGTCGGCGTACGAGGCGGGGTCCGGAACGTTCGCCGACAGCGGCGCGCCCTGGCCCGGGTTGGTGCCCCAGGTGACGAAGGGGGACAGCTCGGCGGCGTCGATGACGACCTCGTGGTCGAAGACCGCGTCGTCGTCGGTGCGCAGCGTGCGCCAGTACTCGACGGCGGCGTCCCAGTCGGCTCCGCGCGGGGCGTGCGGACGGTCCTTGAGGTAGTCGAAGGTGGTCTCGTCGGGGGCGATCATCCCGGCTCGCGCGCCCGCCTCGATGGACATGTTGCACACAGTCATCCGGGCCTCCATCGACAGCTTCTCGATGGCGGAGCCGCGGTATTCGATGACGTAGCCCTGGCCGCCACCGGTGCCGATCCGGGCGATGATCGCCAGGATCAGGTCCTTGGCGGTGACGCCGTCGGGCAGCTCGCCCTCGACCGTGATGGCCATGGTCTTGAAGGGGGCCATCGGCAGCGTCTGGGTGGCCAGCACGTGCTCGACCTGGCTGGTGCCGATGCCGAACGCCAGCGCGCCGAAGGCGCCGTGGGTGGAGGTGTGGCTGTCGCCGCAGACCACGGTGGTGCCCGGCTGGGTCAGACCCAGCTGCGGTCCCACCACGTGGACGACGCCCTGCTCGACGTCGCCCAGCGGGTGCAGCCGTACGCCGAACTCCGCGCAGTTCTTCCGCAGGGTCTCCAACTGGGCGCGGGAGACGGGGTCGGCGATCGGCTTGTCGATGTCGAGGGTGGGGGTGTTGTGGTCCTCGGTCGCGATGGTGAGGTCGGTACGGCGCACCGCGCGACCCGCCTTGCGGAGACCGTCGAACGCCTGCGGGCTGGTCACCTCGTGCAGCAGGTGCAGATCGATGAAAAGCAGGTCGGGCTCGCCCTCGGCGCGCCGGACGACATGGTCGTCCCAGACCTTCTCCGCCAGTGTCCGTCCCATTGCGTTCCCTCCGGCCGGCGGCTTTGCCGGCCCATCTCGAAGCCTGCGTGCCCTGGTCCCCGGGCCGCAATTACAGAGTGACGGGTCTGCTGGGAAATTGAACTTGCGTTTCACAGTGTGAGACGCAAGTATCGTTGCATGGACAACTCTAGCGGCGTCGGCGTTCTCGACAAGGCGGCTCTGGTTCTGAGCGCACTGGAGTCCGGTCCGGCCACCCTCGCCGGGCTGGTCGGCGCCACCGGGCTGGCGCGCCCCACGGCGCATCGGCTCGCGGTGGCGCTGGAACACCACCGGATGGTGGCGCGTGACATGCAGGGCCGGTTCATCCTGGGCCCGCGGCTGGCCGAGCTGGCCGCGGCGGCGGGCGAGGACCGGCTGCTGGCCACGGCCGGTCCGGTGCTCACCCACCTACGGGACGTGACCGGCGAGAGCGCTCAGCTCTATCGCCGCCAGGGCGACATGCGGATCTGCGTGGCCGCGGCCGAGCGGCTGTCCGGACTGCGGGACACCGTGCCGGTGGGCTCCACGCTGCCGATGAAGGCCGGCTCCGCCGCCCAGGTGCTGCTGGCCTGGGAGGAGCCGGAGCGGCTGCACCGCGGGCTCCAGGGCGCCCGCTACACCGCCACGGCCCTGTCGGGCGTGCGGCGCCGGGGCTGGGCCCAGTCCATCGGCGAGCGGGAGCCCGGGGTGGCCTCGGTCTCCGCGCCCGTCCGCGGACCCTCCAACCGCGTCGTCGCCGCCGTGTCCGTCTCGGGCCCCATCGAGCGACTCACCCGTCACCCGGGCCGGATGCACGCCCAGGCCGTCATCGACGCCGCCGCCCGCCTGAGCGACTCCCTCCGCCGCGCGGGCTGACCCCACGCCCGCGTCAGCCCTCTTCGGGCTTCCGCCCTCACCCACCCCTCCCCGGGCTTCCGCCCGCCGGAAACCACACAGGGCCCCTGCGCCCGCCCGCCACGCACGGGCCGGCACAGGGGCCCTGTCGCGCCCCGAGACGCCCGGAAGCCGAAGGTGAGTGGCGATGTGAGGGGTGATGTGAGCGACGTCTCACCGCGGGGCGGCGTTGCGCCCGGCCGACCGCGCCTCTCGTCTCGCGCCTCCGGCGCAAAGAAAGCAGCTACGGGAAGGGAAAGTCGGGGTTTGTCGCCGTCGCCGTCTGACGCTCGGCGGGCGATCTGCACGGCCGACATCGCGCCGTGGGGCGGCATTGCGCCCGGCCGACCGCGCCTCTCGTCTCGCGCCTCCGGCGCAAAGAAAGCAGCTACGGGAAGGGAAAGTCGGGGTTTGTCGCCGTCGCCGTCTGACGCTCGGCGGGCGATGGACATGATCGGTCCCCGACGAGAGCCGGTATGCCCTCGCAGAATCGCTTGATGCGTATCAAGCACCAGATCAAACGACTCTGCGAAGGGTCTCTGGATTCCCCGCGATACGCGCTCCTCGTTCATCGGCTCCGGCCCACCGGCCGGTAGACGGCGACGGCGGCAGGCCCGGCCCCTTCCTCCCCGTAGCCGCCCGCTGTGCGCCGAAGGCGCGAGACGAAAGCCGCAGCCGGCCGAGCCGAATGCCGCCCCACGGCGAGAACCCGCGCCACGACCGAACCCGTTCCGCCATCGACCACGAGAAACGGCCGGCACCGGCGGCCACACCCGCAGCCCGAGAGCCGCACCCTCCACGCCAGCCAACGACCGCAAGACGGCGACGGCGAAGGGCCCGACCGCTTCCTCCCCGCAGCCGCTGCCGTGCGCCGAAGGCGCGAGACGAAAGCCGCAGCCGGCCGAGCCGAATGCCGTCCCACGGTGCGTGCGCGCGGGCGCCCGGTGCGCCGCCCCGGCAGGGGCGTCAGGCGGCCTTGAGGCGGTCGGCGGCGCGCTCGCCGCGGCGGGCGACGGGGACCGGGCCGCCGGTGGCGGCGGCGAGGCCGAAGGGGGGCATGTTGATGTAGACGTTCTCGTACGAGCCGGGGCGAGAGATGAACGTCTCGTGCCAGAAGCCGACCTTGCCCCTGCCCTCGCGGAGCCGGCGGTTGAAGGCGGCCCAGGCGGGACGGTGCTCCTTGCCCTGGTCGGCGGCGTAGGCCAGCAGCTTCTCCGGAGACTCCCAGTACTGGACGACGTACAGCAGTCGGGGCCAGCCCAGCAGCAGCTGATAGCCGAGCATCCCGCTCTCCTTGTCCTGCGACAGCTCCTTGAGCATGCGCGGCATCGCGGTGAACACCGGCCACCAACTGCGCACAGCGCGGAAGTTGTTGAACCGCATCCCGATGTGGAAGACGGTGACGTCGCCCTGGACGTCGGCGGTGTACCGGCCGGGGATCGGCTTGCTGCTCATGATCGCTCTCCTCACGCAGTACTCCGACGACTCCGGTCGCCGGGTTAGATAGCGCCGCTATCCATGTTTAGATAGTGCCACTGTCCAATGGGAGGCGCAAGAGGACATGCGACTGGCGGAGTTGAGTACGCGGAGCGGAGTGCCCACCGCGACGATCAAGTACTACCTACGAGAGGGGCTGCTGCCTCCGGGCGAGCGGATCACCGCCACCCAGGCGGAGTACGGCGAGGAGCACCTGCGCCGACTGCGGCTGGTGCGGGCGCTGATCCAGGTGGGCCGGATGCCCGTGGCCACCGCGCGCGAGGTGCTCGCCGCCACCGAGGACGAGGCGCTGGACATCAGCAGGCGGCTGGGCGCCGCGGTCTGGGCGCTGCCGCACGGTCCTGAGCCCGACCCGGAGGCCCCGGCGACGACCGCGGCGAGCGAGCAGGTGGACGCCCTGCTGGAGCGGATGGGCTGGGAGCACTGCCGCGCGTACGGGAACGCCTCCCCCGCCTATCGGGCCCTGGTGGCGGCCATCGCCACGCTCGCCCGACTGGGCTACCCCCACGAGACGGAGCATCTGCTGCTCCAGGCGCGGGCCGCGGACGAGCTGGCCGTCGCCGACCTGGACCTGGTGGAGACCTATCCGCCCGAGAACCGGATCGAGGCCGCCGTGGCGCTGACCGTGCTCTACGAGCCGGTGCTCCAGTGCCTGCGACGGCTGGCGCAGACCGAGGAGACCCACCGCCGCTACGACGGGGACTGAAACGAAAAAGAGCCCCTCCATCGAAATGGAGGAGCTCTTTTCCTTCTGTACCCCCGACCGGATTCGAACCGGCGCTACCGCCTTGAGAGGGCGGCGTGCTAGGCCGCTACACAACGGGGGCCTGAGTACCTTCGGTACTGCGCTGGGCTACCAGGACTCGAACCTAGACTAAATGAACCAGAATCACTCGTGCTGCCAATTACACCATAGCCCATGGTAAAACCAGTACCCCCGACCGGATTCGAACCGGCGCTACCGCCTTGAGAGGGCGGCGTGCTAGGCCGCTACACAACGGGGGCCCTAGCGATCCCATCGACCCGAAGGTCTTCGAGATCAGTACCCCCGACCGGATTCGAACCGGCGCTACTGCCTTGAGAGGGCAGCGTGCTAGGCCGCTACACAACGGGGGCTTGGTCCTGCTGAGGACAAGAGATCCAATGAGGATCTCTTGCTGGGGTACCAGGACTCGAACCTAGACTAAGTGAACCAGAATCACTCGTGCTGCCAATTACACCATACCCCACCAAAACGCCACCCCCGAGGGGGTTTTGTTTGGCTGCGCTTTCCGGCCCGGCCTCTCGGCCCGTTCCGTCCGGCGCAGGAAGAACATTACCCGATGGTGGACGGGCCACCAAAACGAGTACTTCAGACCGCGCTCAGCTTGGCCAGCGCAGCGTCGACGCGGGCCAGCGTGCGGTCCCTGCCGAGCACCTCCAGGGACTCGAACAGCGGCAGGCCCACGGTGCGGCCGGTGACGGCGACACGGACCGGCGCCTGGGCCTTGCCGAGCTTCAGGCCGTGCTCCTCGCCGGCGGCGACGACGGCCTCCTTGAGGGCGTCGGCGGTCCACTCGGCGTCGGCGAGCTTGGCGCGGGCGGTGCGCAGCAGCGCCTCGGAGCCCTCCTTCATCGCCTTCTGCCAGGACGCCTCGTCCTCGACCGGCTCGTCGAGGAAGAGGAAGTCCACGTTGGCGGTGATGTCGGAGAGGACCGTCAGCCGGGTCTGGGCGTGCGGCGCGATCGCCTCCCAGGCGGCCCGGTCGAAGGACTCCGGCGCCCAGTTGGCGTGCGGGGCCTGGAGCCAGGGGGCACACGCCTCGACGAAGGCCGCCGGGTCGAGCCGCCGAATGTGGTCGGCGTTGATCGACTCGGCCTTCTTCAGGTCGAAGCGGGCCGGGTTGGCGTTGACGGCCGTCACATCGAAGGCCGCGACCATCTCGTCCATGGAGAAGACGTCGCGGTCGGCCGCGAGCGACCAGCCCAGCAGGGACAGGTAGTTGAGCAGCCCCTCGGGGAGGAAGCCGCGCTCGCGGTAGAGGTTCAGCGAGGACTGCGGGTCGCGCTTGGAGAGCTTCTTGTTGCCCTCACCCATGACGTACGGCAGGTGACCGAAGGCGGGGACGCCCTTGGCGACGCCCAGCTCCGTCAGCGCCTGGTAGAGCGCGATCTGCCGCGGAGTGGAGGAGAGCAGGTCCTCGCCGCGCAGCACGTGGGTGATCTCCATCAGCGCGTCGTCGACGGGGTTGACGAGCGTGTAGAGCGGGGCGCCGTTGGCCCGGACGATGCCGAAGTCCGGCACGTTCTCCGGGGTGAAGGTCAGCTCGCCGCGGACCAGGTCGGTGAAGGTGATCGGCTCGTCCGGCATCCGGAACCGCACGATGGAGGGGCGACCCTCGGCCTCGTAGGCGGCGGCCCGCTCCGGGCCCACGGTGCGGCACTGCCCGTCGTAGCCGGAGGCCCGGCCGGCCGCGCGGGCGGCCTCGCGGCGCTCCTCCAGCTCCTCGGCGGTGCAGTAGCAGCGGTAGGCGTACCCGCCGGCCAGCAGCTTGGCTGCCACGTCGGCGTAGATGTCCATGCGCTGCGACTGGCGGTACGGCGCGTGCGGGCCGCCGCCCGCGCCGGAGGCGCTGTCGAACGCAGCCGGGCCCTCGTCCCAGTCCAAGCCCAGCCAGCGCATCGCGTCCAACAGCTGCTCGTAGGACTCCTCGGAGTCACGGGCGGTGTCGGTGTCCTCGATGCGGAAGACCAGGGTGCCGCCGTGGTGGCGGGCGAAGGCCCAGTTGAAGAGGGCGGTGCGGACCAGACCCACATGGGGGTTGCCGGTCGGCGAGGGACAGAAACGGACCCGTACGGGAGAGACGGGAGCTGATGCGCTAGCCACGCTTGATCACCTTGTTGGTGAGAGTGCCGATGCCTTCGATGGTGACGGCGACCTCGTCGCCGACGCTGAGGGGTCCGACGCCCGCCGGGGTGCCGGTGAGGATGACGTCGCCCGGGAGCAGCGTCATCGCCTCGGTGATGTGCACGATCAGGTCCTCGACCGTGCGCACCATCTCGCCCGTGCGGCCGAGCTGGCGCTGCTCACCGTTGACGGTGCACATGACGGCAAGGTCGCGCGGGTCGAGGTCGGTCTCCACCCAGGGGCCCAGCGGGCAGGAGGTGTCGAAGCCCTTGGCGCGGGCCCACTGCGCCTCCCGGCGCTGCACGTCGCGCGCGGTGACGTCGTTGGCGCAGGTGTAGCCGAGGATGACGTCCTTCACCCGCTCGCGAGGGACCTCGCGGCACATCCGTCCGATGACCACGGCCAGCTCGGCCTCGTGGTGCACCTCGGAGGAGAAGGAGGGGTAGACGATGGGGTCGCCGGGGCCGACCACGGCGGTCGACGGCTTGAAGAAGGCGACCGGGACCTCGGGGACCTCGTTGCCCAGCTCGGCGGCGTGCTCGGCGTAGTTGCGGCCGATCGCGACGATCTTGTTGGGCAGGACCGGCGACAGCAGGCGGACCTTGTCCAGCGGGATCTTGGTGCCCGAGCGTTCGAAGTCGCCGTAGGGGATGCCCTTGATGATGTCGAGGGTCTCGCCCTCGACCACACCGTAGGCGACGTTGCCATCGATGGAGAATCTGGCGATGCGCACGGGAAGCTGGCGCCCTTCGAGATAGCTGACGGAGACTGACGCTTCAGGCTATCTCGCGGGGGCGCACGGCCGCCCGGTCGACGAGGCGGCCCGTCAGCCGGTGGGGGCCTCCATCAGCACGGTGCGCCTGGGGTTCGCGGTCTGCGTCGGCAGCTCGACCGGGTGCTCCGGACGGTCGGCGGGGGCGACCAGGAGCTCCTCGGCGTCCGCGAGGTGTGCCAGCGTGGTGCGGCGGGGATTGGCTATGTTGCGGATCATCATCGTCGTCTTCATTCGGGTTCTCCCCCCATTGCCTCTTTGTCGTTTACACGGGTTGTGTAAAGCGCCAGGCTAGACGCGCCCATGCCCACGCATACAAAGAAGAACTCATGTGGAACGTGTGAGTTTCCTCACGACGTCACGGGCAAATGCGACATAAACGGCGGTCAATCCAGCTGCATGAAACGGGACATTGCACGCCTGAACCTGACGTTCCGCTCTTGATCATGACTACCGGGACACCAGGCCATGACGAGCAACTCGCGGGCAAAAGTCCGTTATCGGAGACATGACTTTCTACGTCCGGTAATGACTCCCATACTGAGCGTCACGCCCGTCATGTCCGCACCACTCGCCCTTGTTGATGCATCCGGCCCTGTGCTGGAATTCCCAGCACCGCCGCAAGATTCAGCCGGCGCGCAGGGGGCGCACGAGAATGGCGCCGAGCGGCGGTGGCTCCTCCTCTCGAACGAAAGGTGAGCGCGCCGGTCACTCACGACCGCTACGGGGGGCTGCGGTCCCCATCGACTCGACACCGTTTCGCCGGTCTCCGGTGAAGCGCCTGGTCCAGAGGTTGCGACGCTAGTGCAGGGACGTTTCAAGAGGGAAGGCAGCGCTTCGGCGGATCCGGAGCCGCGCGGTGGGTCCGACCGCGGCTCCTCGCCCCAGCGCGCCCAGTCCACCGGATTGACGCCGGGCGACCACGGCTCCGACGCCGGATCCGGTTCCGGCGCGCTGCCGGGCGCCCCGGCCGGCGGTGGCGGTGGCGGCGGTGGCGAGGCTGCCGACAAGGCCCAGCCGAAGGCGAAGGGACCCACCGGGCCCGGCGCCCGAATAGCCCTGCGCAACTGGCGCATCTCCACCCGACTCGTCTCCCTGCTCGCGCTCCCCGTGGTCGCCGCGACCACCCTGGGAGCCCTGCGTATCGAGACCTCGCTGGAGAACATCCAGCAGCTGGACCACATGAAGCTGCTCACCGAGATGACGCAGCAGGCGACCCAGCTGGCCGACGCCCTCCAGGAGGAGCGCGACAAGTCCGCGGGTCCGCTGGCCGGCGAGGGCAGCCAGAAGGACGACCGCGTCGTCGCCACCCGGGAGAAGACCAGCCGCGCGATCACGGCCTTCCAGGAGGCCACCGCGGACGTCGACCCCAACGACCCGACCATGATCGGCGTGCAGTCGACCCTGGTCGACATCAGCAAGCAGCTCGGCAAGATCCGGTCCATCCGCGACACGGCGTACGACGACAAGACGTACATCGCGCAGACCGTCGAGAGCTACAACGAACTCATCACCTCGCTGCTCTCGCTCTCCCAGGACATGGCGCAGGCGACCAGCAACAGCGAGATGATCAACAGCACTCGCGCGCTGGCCACCTTCTCCGCCGCCAAGGAGTACGCGTCCATCCAGCGCGCGGTCATCAGCGCCGCCCTGGCCAACCCCAAGGGCGCCGCCCTCTCCGCCAACGACCGCCGGTACGGCAAGTCGGCCCTCGACAAGGAGACCGAGGCGCTGCGGCGCTTCGTGCAGATCCGCCGGGACAGCTCCGAGGACCTGCTGGAGCCGCTCAACGGCGGCCGCCCCGACATCACCGCGGCCGACAAGTACGCCCAGCGCGTGCTGCGCGACGCCAACGGCCTCAGCTCCGAGAAGCGGACCTACCCGGACTGGTACGACCAGGACACCATCAAGCTCGACGAGATGTCGAAGATCGAGCAGACGCTGCTCAGCGAGATGGAGGCCAAGGCCCGCGAGCTGCGTTCGGACGCCGAGCGCGACGCCTACCTCAACGGTGTGCTGATCCTGCTGGTCCTCGGCATCTCGCTGGTCGGCGCGTTCGTCGTGGCCCGCTCCATGGTGCGCTCGCTGCGCCGGCTCCAGGAGACCGCCCAGGAAGTCGCCCAGAAGCGCCTTCCCGAGCTGGTCAAGCAGCTCTCCGAGGCCGACCCGCAGGACGTGGACACCTCCGTCGAGTCCGTCGGTGTGCACAGCCGGGACGAGATCGGAAAGGTGGCCGCGGCCTTCGACGACGTGCACCGCGAGGCGGTGCGACTCGCCGCCGAGCAGGCGCTGCTGCGAGGCAACGTCAACGCGATGTTCACCAACCTCTCGCGTCGTAGCCAGGGTCTTATCCAGCGCCAGCTCTCGCTCATCTCCGAGCTGGAGAGCCGCGAGGCCGACCCGGACCAGCTGTCCTCGCTGTTCAAGCTCGACCACCTCGCCACCCGTATGCGCCGTAACGGTGAGAACCTCCTCGTTCTCGCGGGTGAGGAGCCGGGTCGCCGGTGGACCCGCCCGGTGCCGCTGGTCGACGTGCTCCGTGCCGCCGCCTCCGAGGTGGAGCAGTACGAGCGCATCGAACTGAGCGCCGTTCCCGGCACCGAGGTCGCCGGCCGCGTCGTCAACGACCTCGTGCACCTCCTCGCCGAGCTGCTGGAGAACGCCACCTCGTTCTCCTCGCCGCAGACCAAGGTCAAGGTCACCGGTCACGCGCTGCCGGACGGCCGGGTGCTGGTCGAGATCCACGACACCGGCATCGGCCTCTCCCCGGAGGACCTGGCCGCGATCAACGAGCGACTGGCCAGCCCGCCCACCGTGGACGTGTCGGTCTCCCGCCGCATGGGCCTGTTCGTGGTCGGCCGCCTGTCCCTGCGACACGGCATCCGCATCCAGCTGCGTCCCTCCGACTCGGGCGGCACCACCGCCCTGGTCATGCTGCCGGTCGACGTCGCCCAGGGCGGCAAGAAGCCGGGCGCGCCCACGGGCAAGCCCGGTGCGCCCGGCGCCCCGCAGGGTGGCGGCTCCGGCGGCGGTGCCGGCCTCATCGGCTCCGCGCCCTCGCGCCGTCAGGTCCCGCAGTCCGGCTCGCGCCCCGCGCTGCCCGGCAGCGGCCTGGCCGGCCTGCCCACCCGCAAGGCGGGCGCCTCCAGCGGCGGCCCCGCCCCGACGGGCGGCAGCCTGTTCGACGCGGGCCGGCCGCCCGGCGCCGAGCCCCGACGCTCCCCCGGCACGCCTCCCGGCCTTCCCGGCACGCCTCCCGGCCTCCCCGGCGGCCGCGGCGGTCTGCCGGTGCGCGGCGACAACCCCGCGGTGGCCCCGCCGACCGGCGCCCCGAGCCGCGGGGAGGGCCCCGGCCGCCCCGCCCGCCCGGCCGAGTCCGGCGCACGGCCGCAGCTCCCGGCCCGCGAAGCGGCGCCCGAGCTGCCCTCCTCCCAGGCCCCCGGCACCAGCTGGGGCGCGCGTCGCGCGGCCCAGGGTGGGGACGACGACTGGCCGTCGGGCCCGCCCTCGTCGGAGGGCCGCGGCGGGCGTGACCCGCTCGACGCTCCGCGCGGGCACGACGACGTCGACACCGGCTCCCAGACCTCGCAGTTCGCCCGCCCCGACCTCGGTCAGGGCCCGGGCGACACCGGCCAGTTCCCGCAGCCGGACCTCGGTCAGGGACACGGCACCACCGGCCAGTACGCCCGCCCCGACCTCGGTCAGGGCCCGGGCGACACCGGCCAGTTCCCGCAGCCGGACCTCGGTCAGGGACACGGCACCACCGGCCAGTACGCGCGCCCCGACCTCGGCCAGGGCCCCGGCGACACGGGCCAGTTCCCGCAGCCGGACCTCGGCCAGGGCCCGGGCGACACCGGCCAGTACGCCCGCCCCGACCTCGGCCAGGGCCCCGGCGACACCGGACAGTTCCCGCGCCCGGGTGCGGCCTCCGGCGGGTACCTCCCGCAGGGCGGGCCCGGCGTCGGGCTCGGTGGCGACACCGGCGAGTACCCGCGGCCGCAGGCCGACGCGCACGGTTCCGCCAACGGGGTGGCCCACAGCTCCCCGCTGGACGACCCGGCACCGGTGGCACCGGCCGCGTCCGGTGACTTCCGTACGCCGATCTTCGACACCATCGAGTCGAACTGGTTCCGGGGCGTCCCCGGAGCCGCCGAGCAGGACCGCCAGGCCGCGCCGGCACAGCCGTCCCGCGAGGGGCAGCCGGCGCAGGACCAGGGCGGCGAGCAGCGGCAGCCGGCCCGTGCCGCCGACACGGGTGCGTCCGGCGGCTGGAACTCGTCCAACGACGAGCACTGGCGGCGCGCCGAGCAGGTGCGCGAGCCCGCCTCGGGCGGCATCACCTCCTCCGGGCTGCCGCGCCGTGTGCCGCGCGCCAACCTCGTGGAGGGCACCGCGCAGCAGCAGACCCACCAGACCGGTCCGCAGGTCTCCCGCGCGCCCGACGACGTGCGCGGGCGACTGACCAACCTCCGTCGGGGCATCCAGCAGGGCCGTCAGGCCGGCACCGGCCCCGGTCAGGGGTCTGGAACCGCACCCGGTAGCAATCACGATCGCGGCGTTGGCCCGACTTACCAGCAGGAGCGTTAGTTGAGCCCGATGAGCCAGGCGGCGCAGAACCTGAATTGGCTGATCACGAACTTTGTGGACAACACCCCCGGGGTGTCGCACACGGTCGTGGTCTCCGCCGACGGACTCCTCCTCGCGATGTCCGAAGGGTTCCCCCGCGACCGCGCGGACCAGCTGGCGGCGGTCGCCTCCGGTCTGACCTCGCTGACCGCCGGAGCCTCCCGCATCTTCGAAGGCGGTGCGGTCAACCAGACCGTCGTCGAGATGGAGCGCGGCTTCCTCTTCATCATGTCCATCTCGGACGGATCCTCGCTGGCCGTCCTCGCCCACCCCGAGTGCGACATCGGCCTCGTCGGCTACGAGATGGCCCTGCTCGTCGACCGCGCGGGTGGGGTGCTCACTCCCGACCTGCGCGCCGAGCTCCAGGGCAGCCTGCTGAATTGACCGACCGCCCACCGGCACCCGCCGCCGGCACGACCGTCACCTCGCTGTCCCGACCGGAGGATTCATGACCCCGCCCCCTGCCTCGCCGTACGGCGGCCATCATCAGTCGTACGGAGGCGACGACCAGCCGCTGGTGCGTCCGTACGCCATGACCGGAGGCCGGACCCGGCCGCGCTACCAGCTCGCCATCGAGGCGCTGGTCAGCACCACGGCCGACCCGGCCGCGCTGCAGGGTCTGCTCCCCGAGCACCAGCGCATCTGCCACCTGTGCCGCGAGGTCAAGTCGGTCGCCGAGGTCTCGGCGCTGCTGAGCATCCCGCTCGGCGTGGCCCGGATCCTCGTGGCCGACCTCGCCGAGGCGGGGATGGTCACCATTCACCAGCCGGGCGGCAGCTCGGAAGCCGGCGGCACGCCGGATGTGACACTGCTGGAAAGGGTGCTCAGTGGACTTCGGAAGCTCTAGCGGCGGCGTGTCGACCCGCTCCACCACCTCCGCGAAGATCGTGGTGGCGGGCGGATTCGGCGTGGGCAAGACCACGTTCGTCGGCGCGGTCTCGGAGATCAACCCGCTGCGCACCGAAGCCGTGATGACCTCGGCCTCGGCGGGGATCGACGATCTGAGCCACGTTCAGGACAAGACCACCACCACGGTGGCGATGGACTTCGGCCGTATCACGCTGGACGACGATCTGATCCTGTACCTGTTCGGTACGCCGGGCCAGGACCGCTTCTGGTTCATGTGGGACGACCTGGTCCGCGGCGCCATCGGCGCCGTGGTGCTGGTCGACACCCGCCGTCTCGCCGACTGCTTCCCCGCGGTCGACTACTTCGAGAACAGCGGCCTGCCCTTCGTCGTCGCCCTCAACGGCTTCGACGGCCACCAGCCGTACGGCCCCGAAGAGGTCCGCGAGGCGCTCCAGATCGGCCCCGACGCCCCCATCATCACCACCGACGCGCGGCACCGGAACGAGACGAAGAGCACGCTCATCACCCTCGTCGAGCACGCGCTCATGGCCCGGCTGAAGTAACGATCCGCGTGGATCGGACGGCATTGCGGTAACCCGCGCAAGACGATCACGCAAGAATGATCAATTCGGCCGATAATGCCGGAAGTTATGCCCCGCGGCGGGTTGTGTCATACGACACGACCCGCCCGGGGCTTCATAACGTTTCGACAGAGAATTACTCACGTGTGCATACGCAACGCGTACGTGGTGTACCCCTCCGCACACAACCGCCTCGCCTTCTGCCCCGCCTGACGCTTTATGCCCGTTTTATCTATGTGCCGGGGGTGCGTCCTGATGCTTTGCCCACTGTTTGGAACCGGCCCGCGTGACGTGCTGGAATTCCTTGAACTGGGCAGTAAGGGCTCAGCCGAGAACGGCACGGAATCAGGTGCCGGGGCCGAGAGGTTGTTGGTCGAGTGAGGCGAAGCAAACCGAACTCCGCGCAAACGCAGGCGCGCGGGAACTTCACCCCGCCGCAGCGTGCGGCGGCGGCGAGCGAGGACGCGCCCGAGACTTCCGCACCGCCGGCCGGCAAGGGGGGTGGACGGCTGTCGCCGGGCAACTGGCGCGTACCCACCCGACTGAACGCCATCCTGCTCATCCCCGTGCTCGTCGCGCTGGTCTTCGGCGGGTTCCGCGTGGAGTCCTCGCTGGCGACCTGGAGCGAGGCGCAGGACGCCGAGCGGACCGCCCGTGTGGTGCGAGCCGCGGCCGCGTACGGCCAGGCGCTGGTCAACGAGCGCGACGTCACCGTCAAGCCGCTGCTGACCAAGTCCGACACGGATGTGGTCCAGCAGGCGCGGGCGGCGACCGACACGGCGGCGGACGAGTTCGCCAAGCGGGTCAAGGACATGCCGGATTCGGCCAGCCTCAAGCGCCGCCTCAAGGCGTTCGAGGCGGTCGAGCCGCAGCTGGAGACGCTGCGCCGGAACGCCTACACCTCCGAGCTCCCCGGTGCGAAGACCGAGGAGGGCTACGTCGCGGTCCAGCACCCGCTGATGGAGTTCGCCAACGAGCTCGGTCTGGGCACCGGCAACATCACCTCCTACGGCCGCACCGTCTACGCGGTGTCGCTGGCCAAGGCATCCGCGTCGATTCAGCGCTCGCTGGGCACCCATCTGCTGGTCAAGCCGGGCTCCAGCGACCAGCGCAGGCTGATGCTGACCTCGCTGGCCTCGTACGTCTACCTGGAGAAGATCGCCCTCGACGAGTTCAAGTCGGGTGGTCTCCCGGAGGACGTCACCCTCATGGACGACGAGCTGGCCAAGGCGGCCAGCGCCCACGAGGAAGAGATCGCGCAGGACAAGCAGGAGGCCGAGGGCGTCGGCGAGGACTTCACCGCGCCGCCGGCCACGGAGCGGATGCTCGCGGAGATCGCCTCGCCGACCGCCACGAGGGCCAAGCTCCAGTCGCTGGGGATCACGCCGGACAGCTGGTTCGAGGCCACCACGCACAAGTTCGACGCCTACCGCAACGTCGAGTCGCAGCTGGCGGACAAGGCCGTGGAGGAGGCCGCGCAGATCTCCTCCGACGCCAAGACCGACGCGATCGTCAACTCCGCGATCGTGCTGGTCGCGCTGCTCGCCGCGTTCATCGTGGCCGGCATGATGGCCCGCTCCATGAGCCGCTCCATGCGCCGGCTGCGCGCCGCCGCCTTCGAGGTGGCCGAGCAGCGTCTGCCGGCGCTCGTCGACCAGCTCTCGCGCACCGACCCGGGCCGCGTCGACACCCGGGTGGAGCCGATCAAGATCAACACCAAGGACGAGATCGGCGAGGTCGCCCGCGCCTTCGACCAGGTCCACCGCGAGGCCATCCGGCTCGCCGCCGAGCAGGCCCTGCTGCGGGGCAACGTCAACGCGATCTTCACCAACCTCTCCAGCCGTAACCAGGGCCTGATCGAGCGCCAGCTCACCCTGATCACCAGCCTGGAGAACAACGAGGCCGACCCGGACCAGCTGGAGAACCTCTTCAAGCTGGACCACCTGGCCACCCGCATGCGCCGCAACGGCGAGAACCTGCTGATTCTCGCCGGCGAGGAGCCGGGCCGCCGCTGGAACCAGCCGGTTCCGCTGGTCGACGTGTTGCGCGCCTCCGCCTCCGAGGTGGAGAGCTACGAGCGCATCGAGATCGACGGCGTCCCGGAGAGCGAGATCCACGGCCAGGCCGTGACCGACCTCGTGCACCTGCTCTCCGAGCTGCTGGAGAACGCCACCACGTTCTCCTCCCCGCACACCAAGGTCCGGGTCACCGCGACCAGGCTGCCGGACGGCCGCGTCATGATCGAGATTCATGACAAGGGCATCGGTCTGACCGCCGAGGACTTCGCGGACATCAACCACAAGCTTGCCAACCCGCCGACGGTGGACGCCGCGATCTCCCAGCGCATGGGGCTGTTCGTGGTCGGCCGACTGGCGGACCGGCACGACATCCGGGTGCAGCTGCGCCCCTCCGGAGAGCAGGCCGGCACCACCTCGCTGGTCATGCTCCCGGACGCGATCACGCACGGTGGTGGCGGCGAGGAGCTGCCGGACGACTTCACGGTCTCCCGGATCGTTCCCGAGCAGCCGCACGCCACCCAGGAGACCCCGATCCTGCGCTCCGCGGCCGAGCTGGGCTTCGACGACTCGCACTACGGCGAGCGGCAGGCCCAGCGTCCCGCGGCGGGGGAGGGCGGCTTCAACCCGATCGAGCGCTCGCTGCAGCGTGGCGAGCGGCGCGCGGCGATGGGGGCCCATGCCCACCGGCAGCAGCCCACCGATCCGGCGACCGGCTACCCGGCGGCCGAGGCGGGCTACGCCGACCCGGCGGCCGGATTCCAGCAGCCGCCGGCCGGCTATCCGGAGGCGGGCCGGGAGGCCGGCTATGCGGAAGCGGGCTACGGGCACCAGACGGAGCCCCAGCAGCAGCCGTACGCGGACTACAACTCCCCTGTCGACCAGGGCGGGTGGGCCGCACAGGGCTCGTACGATGCCGGGTACGCGCCGGAGCACGGAACGCAAGCGGAATCCACACCCAGCGTTCCCGAAGCTTCCCGTGAACGCGTAGAGTTCAACCATTCGGACTCCTCGGCGCCTTCGGCGGGCGACGGCCACTCCCTGACCGACGCGGGTCTGCCGCGGCGGAACAGGGGATGGCAGCAGCCCGACGGCAGCACCGCGGGTATGGCGGACGCCGCCCCGGAGCAGTCCTCGGAGCAGTCGCTTCCGCGGCGCACCCCGGGGGCCGGACTGTCCCAGCCGGGCCGGTCCGAGAACGCCTCCGGCGAAGGCTCCGGTAACGGCGGCGACGGCTGGCGCTCGGCCAATGACGAGCTCTGGCAGCGGGCCGGTCGGATCCGAGAGCCCAAGGCCGGCGGGGTCACCTCCTCCGGGCTTCCGCGACGGGTGCCCAAGGCCAACCTCGTCGACGGCGCGGCGGCGCAGTCCCCGCAGGGCGGCCCCCAGGTCTCCCGGGCTCCGGAAGCCGTTCGGGGCAGGTTGAGCAACCTGCGCCGGGGCGTCCAGCAGGCCCGCAACGCGGGTTCCGAGAGCAGCACCGAGCAAGACCAGCATGACCAACAGGGCTTCGGCCCCGGCAGCACCTACGATCAGGAGCGTTAGTGTGAGCCCGATGAGCCAGGCGGCGCAGAACCTGAACTGGTTGATCACGAACTTTGTGGACAACACCCCCGGGGTGTCGCACACGGTCGTGGTCTCCGCCGACGGACTCCTCCTCGCGATGTCCGAAGGGTTCCCCCGCGACCGCGCGGACCAGCTGGCGGCGGTCGCCTCCGGTCTGACCTCGCTGACCGCCGGAGCCTCCCGCATCTTCGAAGGCGGTGCGGTCAACCAGACCGTCGTCGAGATGGAGCGCGGCTTCCTCTTCATCATGTCCATCTCGGACGGATCCTCGCTGGCCGTCCTCGCCCACCCCGAGTGCGACATCGGCCTCGTCGGCTACGAGATGGCCCTGCTCGTCGACCGCGCGGGTGGGGTGCTCACCCCCGACCTGCGGGCAGAACTGCAAGGAAGCCTTCTCAACTAGCAAAGAGACAGTGCGCTTCGCGCCACCGCCCCATAGGGTGCGGTGGCGCGACCGGCAAACACGCGAGTTGGAGGAGGAGCCGTGGAAACGCCCCCTAGCGGATACCCGTACGGGTTCGGGCAGCAGCCCGAACCGCAGCAGGATGGCCCGCTGCAGCGCTTCAACTTCCCCTCCACTCCCAGCCACTACCGCCAGCCACAGGGCTACCCGCAGCAGCAGCAGCAACCCCAGCCGCAGCAGCAACAAGGGCCCCCGTCTGGCTACCCGTCGTACGAACCGCAGCGCCCGCCGCGCAACCAGCCGGCCCAGTCGCAGCGGCGACGCACCGCGCCGGAGCCGCCCGTGGGCGGCGCGCACAACCCCCTGGTGCGTCCGTACGCCATGACCGGAGGCCGAACCCGGCCTCGCTACCAGCTCGCCATCGAGGCGCTGGTGCACACCACGGCCGATCCCTCCCGGTTGCAGGGCCAGTTGCCCGAACACCAGCGGATCTGCCAGTTGTGCCGGGAGATCAAGTCGGTCGCAGAGATCTCCGCGCTCCTCACCATCCCCCTCGGCGTCGCCCGAATCCTCGTCGCCGATCTGGCCGAGGCCGGACTCGTCGCCATCCATCAGCCGGGCGGCGACGAGACCGCCGGCGGCCAGCCTGACGTGACACTGCTCGAAAGGGTGCTCAGTGGACTTCGCAAGCTCTAGCGGTGCAGCCCGCTCCACCACCTCCGCGAAGATCGTGGTGGCGGGCGGCTTCGGCGTGGGCAAGACCACGTTCGTCGGCGCGGTCTCGGAGATCAACCCGCTGCGCACCGAAGCCGTGATGACCTCGGCCTCGGCGGGGATCGACGACCTCACGCACGCGCCGGACAAGACCACGACCACTGTGGCCATGGACTTCGGCCGTATCACGCTGGACCAGGACCTGATCCTGTACCTGTTCGGTACGCCGGGTCAGGACCGCTTCTGGTTCATGTGGGACGACCTGGTCCGCGGCGCCATCGGCGCCGTCGTGCTGGTCGACACCCGCCGTCTCGCCGACTGCTTCCCCGCGGTCGACTACTTCGAGAACAGCGGCCTGCCCTTCGTGATCGCCCTCAACGGCTTCGACGGCCACCAGCCGTACGGCCCCGAAGAGGTCCGCGAGGCACTCCAGATCGGCCCCGACGCCCCGATCATCACCACCGACGCGCGAACCCGCAGCGAGGCGAAGAGCACGCTCATCACCCTCGTCGAACACGCCCTCATGGCCCGGCTCCGGTAGTCACCGGCGCCGTCGGCCGTGCAGAAAGGTCCCCGCACCCCCGGAAGGGGGGCGGGGACCTTTCTCGTGCGCCCTGTGATGACCGTGTCGTGGGCCGGGGTGGTGGGCCGGTGTCGTGGGTCCTGCCATGTGCTCCGGGTGTGCCGCTGGACCGCCCGGTCGCGGCAGACGAAACGCCGGGCGGGCTGGAGATCCAGCCCGCCCGGCGTTCGGTGCGAAGAGGTCAGCCCTGCCAGCTGTGCGGGGCGCGGAAACCCGACTGGCGCTCAAGGCGACGCCAGCGGGCGGTGTCCCGGCGCGGCCGGGTCGAGGCGGCGCCGCGGGTGCGGTGCACCGCACCCGCGCGGGCGAGCAGGACCGCGGTGACGGCGGCCAGCTCCTCCGCGTCGGCGTGCCCCTTCTCGACCCGGACGAGCGTGCCGGCGGTGGCGGACATGGCGGTATCGCTGGGAGTACTCACGGTGGACTTCGTCTCCATCAGCCGCGTCACTGCGGCGGGTTGCCGTGCTTACGAGAGGGCAGGTCGGCGTGCTTGGTGCGCAGCATCGCCAGGGAACGGATGAGGATGGCGCGGGTGTCGGCCGGGTCGATGACGTCGTCGACGAGTCCGCGCTCGGCCGCGTAGTACGGGTGCATGAGCTCGGACTTGTACTCCTTGACCATGCGGGAGCGCATCGCCTCGGGGTCGTCCGCCTCCGCGATCTGGCGCCGGAAGATGACGTTGGCGGCGCCCTCGGCGCCCATCACCGCGATCTCGTTGGTCGGCCAGGCGTAGGTGAGGTCGGCGCCGATGGACTGGGAGTCCATCACGATGTACGCGCCGCCGTACGCCTTGCGCAGGATCACCGAGATCCGCGGCACGGTGGCGTTGCAGTACGCGTAGAGCATCTTGGCGCCGTGCCGGATGATGCCGCCGTGCTCCTGGTCGACGCCGGGCAGGAAGCCGGGCACGTCCAGCAGGGTGATCAGCGGGATGTTGAACGCGTCGCACATCTGGATGAAGCGCGCGGACTTCTCCGACGCCTCGATGTCCAGCACGCCGGCCAGCGACTGCGGCTGGTTGGCGATCACGCCGACGACCTGACCGTCGAGCCGGGTCAGGGCGCAGATGATGTTGGTGGCCCAGCGCTCGTGGACCTCCAGGAACTCGCCGTCGTCGACGATCTCCTCGATCACCTTGCGCATGTCGTACGGGCGGTTGCCGTCGGCCGGGACGAGGTCCAGCAGTATGTCGCCGCGCCGGTCCACGGGGTCCTCGGACTCCACGACGGGCGGGTTCTCCCGGTTGTTCTGCGGGAGCATCGACAGCAGGTAGCGCACCTCCTCCAGGCACGACTCCTCGTCGTCGTAGGCGAAGTGGCAGACGCCGGAGGTCTCGGCGTGAACGTCCGCACCGCCGAGGCCGTTCTGGGTCACCTTCTCGCCCGTCACCGCCTGGACCACGTCCGGGCCGGTGATGAACATCTGCGAGGTCTCCCGCACCATGAACACGAAGTCCGTGAGCGCCGGGGAGTAGGCCGCGCCACCGGCGCACGGGCCGAGCATCACGCTGATCTGCGGGATGACGCCGGACGCCTTGGTGTTGCGCTGGAAGATGCCGCCGTAGCCGGCGAGGGCGGAGACGCCCTCCTGAATGCGGGCGCCGGCGCCGTCGTTCAGGGAGACCAGCGGCGCCCCGGCCGCGATCGCCATGTCCATGATCTTGTGGATCTTCGTGGCGTGGGCCTCGCCCAGCGCGCCACCGAAGATCCGGAAGTCGTGTGCGTACACGAACACCGTGCGTCCGTGAACGGTTCCCCACCCCGTGATCACACCATCGGTGTACGGCCGCTTGGCCTCCAGGCCGAAACCGCTGGCCCGGTGCCGGCGCAGCGGCTCCACCTCGTTGAAGGAACCCTCGTCCAGCAGCAGATCGATCCGCTCCCGAGCCGTCAGCTTCCCCTTGGCCTTCTGAGCCTCGGTCGCCCGCTCGCTCGGACCCCGCCGAACCTGCTCGCGGATGGCGTGCAGCTCGGCGACGCGCCCGCGGACGTCACTCGCCACTTCGGGCGCACCTTCGAGATTGGTCATGCATTGAACGGTACGTGCCAGGGGGCCGGGAGACCGATGTCGTTTTCCTACAACGTCGCACCCGTTTTCGTGGGCAGGCAGAACAGAACTGCACAGTGAGTTTGGGCGTCAACGGCTGTACCTAAGGACAACGGCCACTGTTGGCACTCCACAAAGGGAACCCGGGGTATGCGGTAGCTGCGGCGGTCTGACCACGCCGAACGGTCACCCGGTCGGCTGGCGCGGTACGGCCGCGCGGGGTATCCGGACACCGGGTGGGACGGCAGCAGCCTAGCCGCGCCGGACCGCGCTCCCTACCCCTTTCGACCCCACTCGACCCCCCTCCCCGCGCGCCGCCCCCACCCCTGACCCTCCCGGCCGTCCAGCAGCACCTCGCAGCGGTGCCCGGCGCCCGCGGCGCCGGCGCTCACCCGCAGCCGCAGTGTGGCGCCCGCGGACAGGACCCGAACGGACGGGTCCTGGGCGAGCACCCGGCGCACCGGCCGGGCCCAGTCGAGCTCCACCGGCGCGCCCGACCGCGCGGGGTCGGCGATCCACAGCGTCGCGCGCCCCCCGCGACACCGCACCAGCACGCTCGCCGGGCCGTCGGCGGTCAGCTCTCCGACCGTCCCCGCCCGCCAGAAGTTGACGGCGGTCAGCCCCCACGAGGCGACGGCGACCCCCTGCTGCCGCTCACTGTTGGCGAGGAGGCTCAGCCATCCGGAGTCGGCGGCGCGGGCGGCGAGGGTGCGCCGATCGGCCCCGGGCAGCAGCAGGTAGGCGTAGGAGGCGTCCACCGGGTCGGTGCCGTGGTCGTGCCAGAGCGTCAGATAGCGCCGGGTGAACGGGTCGGGCGCGCCGCCCGCGTTGATGTCCCGCCACGCTCCCGTCCGGGCCTCGCGCAGCGCGTTCAGCCGGGCGCCGCCGGGGAACACATAGCCGCCGTGGCCGTGCAGGTGCGCCCAGCGGGCGCGCCGGAAGGTCGCGCTCCAGCCGAGCTCCGCGGGCTGCTCCACCCCGTCCACGGTGAGGGTGTGGGTGCCGTCGGCGCCGAGGTTGCGGTGGTCCACGATCGTCTCCACCGGGGTGCCGTCGGCGGCGGTGACGCCGGCGCCCAGACAGATCACGGCGTCGGCGACGAAGAACCAGGACTTCTTGGCGCGCAGCGTGCTGGAGAGCCCGCGCAGATCCTGGCCGATCGCGGCGAACTCGCCGTCGGTGACCCCGCCCACCCAGCGCGCGGCCGGCTTGGGCTGGCCCCAGCCGCCGCCCTCGTTGTCGGCCAACCGCTTGGTGGAGACGGTGGTGCCGGGCAGCCGGTAGGGGTCGGCGGTCGGCCAGAAGGCGTCCGTGTACTGGGCGAGCGTGCCCTCCCCCGCCCACCAGCTGAGCATCCCGGCTCCGGTGTGCCAGCCGCGCGGGTGCTCGCCGTTGCCGTTCTCGTAGTAGGAGATCCGGTCCGAGGCCATGGCCAGGTTGGCGGTCCAGCCGGGGCGCCGGTGCACCGCCCGGTCCATGGCGGCGAACAGCCGGTGCTCCACCGGCGCGGCGGCCACCGGCCCCGGCCGGTCCGCGATGGCGCGCAGCCGCGCCAGTTCGGCCACGCCGAACTGCGGGTCGGTGAGGACCGGGCTGGCCGTGTCCCGCGCGATCCAGCCCCGGATCATGGCGTGCCACTCCGCCCGCTCGGCCTCCGGGGCACCGTCGCCGAGCAGCGCGACGGCGGCGATCAGTTGGTGGCCGCGCTGGTGGTCGCTCTGCACGACCTGGCGGCTGTCGCCCCGGGTCAGGCCCCGGCTGACGGCCCGTCCGGAGACGCTGTCCATCACCAGCCCGTCGTGGATCAGCGGCGCCCAGGCGCGCGTCACGCTGTCGTGGATGATCCGCAGCCCGGGGTCGACGACCTCCCAGGGGGAGCCGGCCAGCAGCGCGAAGAGCCGGCCGAGGCCGTCGAGGAGCACACAGCCGTAGGTGCCGGAGTAGGCGACCCAGGTGTGCTGGATGAAGGAGCCGTCGGCGTAGAGGCCGTCGCCCCGGGTGACATGGGGGAAGACCGGGGAGAGCGCGTCGCGGGCGAGCTCCAGTTTCCCGGCGGTCCGCCCCAGCACGCCGCGCAGCGCGACCACCCGGCACAGGTCGACCCGGTTGGCCCCGGTGCTGGTGCCGGTGTAGTCGCCGAGCATGCCGTCCGGCACGAAGTGGTCGACGGCGGCCAGGGCGCGGCCGCGCAGCGCCTCGTCGACCCGGTCGTGGGCCATGGCGAGGGTGTCGAGCAGCAGCCGCGGGCTGCCGATCTGCCACTCCCACCAGTTGCCGTAGCGGGTGGTCGCCGGGGAGTAGACCGTTCGGTCGAGGTGGTCCAGGCCGCGTACCAGGTCGGCGGCGAGCCCGGGGTCGCCGGTGAGGCCGGTGCCGGGCTGCGCGTACGCCTGCGCCATGGTGTGCAGCCGGGCGTAGCCGAGGGTGATCCCGGCGGGCGGGTCGTAGGGCGCGTCCGGCCAGAGCGAGGCGGCGGTGGGCGCCATGCTCGCGCGGTACGCGGCGGCCCGTTCGCCGGTGCGGCGCAGCCGGGAGGCGTAGGGCTCGGCCGTGGGGTCGAAGCCGGTGCCCAGGGCCAGCTCCAGCCAGCGGCGGCGCAGCGTGTCGAAGTCGTCGTCGGCCCTCCGGGCGCCGGGGGCGGGGCCCTCCCCCGGTGCGGCGTCGGCGGCCCGGGTCGGGCCCGCGAGGGCCGCGCCGAGGCCGAGCGCTCCGGTGCCGGCCATGAGGGTGCGTCGTCTGACATCCCGTCCCATGCGGGGGCCTCCTGCTCGTGGACCGTGCTGCGGACGCGTCGGTTGAGCCGCGGGTGGCGCCGGCCCGAGCATGCCGGACCGCCCGGCACCTCGCCAGACCGCTGGAGGGACGGTTCCCGGTGGCCCGGGAGCCATTTCATTGAATCTTGAACTAGATGGTTGAAAGTTGAACTGGATGGGGCTACGGTGTCCCTCGTCGGAACCGTTGAATCTTCAACAACACCCCAGGAGCAGTCATGGCCCTCTTCGGTCGCAAGCGCCCCACCGCCACCCCCGCGCCCACCGCCACCGCCGCCCTCGCGCCCACCGGCACCGCCACCGCCGTTCTCGACGTCGACCCCGCGCTCGCCGCGCTGACCGGCGACTACACCATCGACCCCGGCCACAGCAGCATCGGCTTCACGGTGCGGCACGCGATGGTCACCAACGTCCGCGGCGCCTTCTCCGACCACGAGGGCACCCTGCGGCTGGACGGCGCCGACCCCTCGCGCTCCACCGCCGCCATCGACGTCAGGATCGCCAGCGTGGACACCGGCATCGCCGACCGCGACAACCACCTGCGCGGCGACGACTTCTTCGACGCCGAGCGCTTCCCGCTGATGCGCTTCCGCTCCACCGGGATCCGGCCGGTCGGCGGCGACACCTACCGCGTCACCGGCGATCTGACGATCAAGGACGTGACCCGTCCGCTCTCCCTCGACCTGGAGTTCAACGGCTCGGCCACCGACGTCTACGGCAACGAGCGCGTCGGCTTCGAGGGCGGCGCCGAGATCCTGCGCTCGGAGTGGGGCCTGACCTGGAACGCGGCGCTGGAGGCCGGCGGCGTGATGGTCAGCGACAAGGTCAAGCTGGTCTTCGACATCTCCGCCGTCAAGGCCGCTCCGCAGGGCTGACCGGCCGCCCGGCGGAACCGCGCCGCCGCCCCCCAGGGCCGACGATCACGGCCCCGCCATCACCCACCCACGCGACAAGGGCCCCGTCCGAGGACGGGGCCCGCGCCGTGTCCGCGGCCGGTCAGACGGCCGCGCGCCTCACTCCTGCGGCTCGACGCCGAGGCGGCGCAGCCCGTAGGCGTAGGCGTCGTCCAGCGCCTGCCAGGACGCGGCGATCACGTTCTCCGCGACGCCGACCGTGGACCACTCGCCACGCCCGTCGGTGGTCGAGATGAGCACCCGGGTCGTGGACTGGGTGCCGTGCTTGCCCTCCAGGATGCGGACCTTGTAGTCCACCAGCTCCAGCTTGGCCAGCTGCGGGTAGATGCGCTCCAGCCCGACGCGCAGCGCGCGGTCCAGGGCGTGGACCGGACCGTTCCCCTCGGCGGTCGCGACGATCCGCTCGCCCTTGGCCCACACCTTCACCGTGGCCTCGTTGGCGTGGCTGCCGTCCGGGCGGTCCTCGACGATCGCCCGCCAGGACTCGCACCGGTAGTAGCGGCGGGCCCGCCCCTCCACCTCGGCGCGCAGCAGCAGTTCGAAGGAGGCGTCGGCGGCCTCGTAGGTGTAGCCCGCCAGCTCACGCTCCTTGACCCGCTCCACCACCCGGCCCAGCAGCTCGCGGTCGCCGCCCAGGTCGATGCCGAGCTCCTTGCCCTTGAGCTCCACCGAGGCGCGTCCGGCCATGTCGGAGACCAGCATCCGCATGGTGTTGCCGACCCGCTCCGGGTCGATGTGCTGGTACAGGTCGGGGTCGACCTTGATCGCCGAGGCGTGCAGCCCGGCCTTGTGGGCGAAGGCGGAGAGGCCGACGTAGGGCTGGTGGGTGGCGGGGGTGAGGTTGACGACCTCGGCGATGGCGTGCGAGATCCGGGTCATCTCGGCCAACGAGCCCTCGGGCAGCACCCTGCGGCCGTACTTCAGCTCCAGGGCCGCGACGACGGGGAAGAGGTTGGCGTTGCCGACCCGCTCGCCGTAGCCGTTGGCGGTGCACTGCACATGGGTGGCGCCCGCGTCCACGGCGGCGAGGGTGTTGGCGACCGCGCAGCCGGTGTCGTCCTGGGCGTGGATGCCCAGCCGGGCCCCGGTGTCGGCGAGCACGGTGGCCACGACCGCCTGCACCTGGGCCGGCAGCATCCCGCCGTTGGTGTCGCAGAGCACCACCACGTCGGCGCCGGCCTGGTGGGCGGTGGTGACGACCCGCTTCGCGTAGTCCGGGTTGGCGCGGTAGCCGTCGAAGAAGTGCTCGCAGTCGACGAAGACACGGCGGCCCTGCTCCCGCAGGTAGGCCACGGTGTCCGCCACCATCGCCAGGTTCTCCTCCAGCGTGGTGCGCAGCGCCAGCTCCACATGGCGGTCGTGCGACTTGGCCACCAGCGTGATCACCGGGGCGCCGGACTCCAGCAGCGCCGCCACCTGTGGATCGTCCGCCGCCCGCACCCCGGCCCGGCGGGTGGCACCGAACGCGACCAGCCGCGCGTGCCTGAAGTCGATCTCCTGGCGCGCCCGGGCGAAGAACTCGGTGTCGCGAGGGTTGGCGCCCGGCCAGCCGCCCTCGATGAAGCCGACGCCGAAGTCGTCCAGGTGCCGGGCGATGGTCAGCTTGTCCGCGACGGTGAGGTTGATGCCCTCGCGCTGCGCGCCGTCGCGCAGGGTGGTGTCGAAGACGTGGAAGCTGTCGTCGCCCCACGGGGTATTCGCTGCGTCGCTCATGCTGTCTGGACTCCTGAGGTCTCGGTCTACCGGAATAACCGGCTCCGCGCCCTCCTATGATCCCTCGCGCTCCGCGTCCCCGACGGGGTTCGGCCGGGAAACGAAAAAACCCCTCGCGGGTGCGAGAGGTCTGCGCGCGGGTCTGGGGGCACGATGGCCGCGCCGTACCGGAAGGTGGTGGTACGGGGCGGTCACTGCGGACCGGCGCGCCTGCTGCCAATAATCATGGCGAACGAGAGCACGGGGGCAGTCTGGCACAGCACCACCCCCGTGCCGCACGCCGTCTCAGATTCTGGGCGCGCGCGTCGTTCGGGCCCGGTTCGCCTCCGGGCGCCGTCAGCGGCTGACGTAGACGTCCCAGGTGTCGTTGGTGTCGTCGTCCGCGATCGCCGTCGGCGAGGTGAACACCACCGTCGTTCCGCGGTCGGACACCGCCCCCGGGCGCGCCTCGGTGAAGACGTCCCGGCCCACCGGGGTCACCGGCTCGGCGGGGGCGGCGGAGGTCAGGTCGACCAGGAAGCGGGGCAGTTCGGCGCCGTAGCCCGCGTACAGCAGGCGACTGCCGTCGGCGCTGAGCACCGGATCGCGGGTGAAGGCCCCGACCTCGCCGCCGTGCCGGCCCGTGACCCGCCGCACCGCTCCGGTCCGCACCTCGCGGACGAACACGTTCCAGGCCCTGTCGTCGTCGCCCGGCACCATCTTGGTGTCGGCGGACTCGAACGCGACGTACCGGCCGTCGGCGCTGATCGAGGGCGCCGTCGACTCGCGGTCGGCGGGGGTGCCGTCGTACCTCCGGTCCATCTGCGCCGGGCGGCTCGCGGACACCTCGCGCAGATAGACGTCGCAGCAGTCGGCCCGCGGCCCGGTGGTGAAGGTGTACCGGTACGCCAGCCGTTTCCCGTCGTCGCTCATGGTGAGCTCGTCGATCCGGCGCGGCTGCCAGTCCGGCTGGGTGTGCTCCAGGGCCGTCGTCCGGCCGCGGGTGCGGTCCCGTACGTAGATCCAGGCGCCGTCCTCGTCGCCCGGCGGGCGCTCGCCGAGGAAGCCGACGTACCGACCGTCGGCGCTGATCGCCGGGGAGTGCCCGGCGACCTCGTACGGCAGGTCGGGGGTGGTGACGCGCTGGGTGCGGCCGGTGCGCAGGTCGTGCAGGTGGATCTGGCGGCGGCCGGAGACGGTGGCGCCGAACGCCACGTACCGGCCGTCGGCGCTGAGCGCCGGGCTGTCGGCGGCGCCTCCGGAGACGGCGATCCGCCGCACCCCGCCGCCGCGCAGGTCCTTGACGAAGATGTCGGACGCGCCGTTGGTGTCGCCGGCGACGAGGTTGGACGCCTCAGAGCTGAAGACGGCGTGGCGGCCGTCGCGGCTGACCGAGGCGTCGTGGGACGGGCCGTTCGCCTCGGCGCCGTCGGCGGCGACGCTCACCCGCTCCAGGCTCCGGGCCGTCGCGGCCTGCGGGACCGGTCGGGTCGAGGACGTCGAGGACGTCGAGGACGTCGAGGACGTCGAGGACGTCGACGATGTCGATGGCTTGGATGGTGCCGACGGCCGGGACGCCGCGGGCCCGGCCGCCGCCGTGGCCGCGGGCAGCAGGGCCGTCGCGGTCACCGCGGCCGCCGACACCGCGCCGCGGAGGGCGCGCTGGACGATGGACATGGTTCGTCTCCCCCTTGGTGAACGGCCGGCCCCGGTGAGCGGGGCCGGACCTCATTCAGGCGCGGGTCCGGGTCGGGGACCCGCGCCCGGCTCGACGCACGCGGCGCACGAAGGCGTCGTACGCGCCGTGGGTATCGCGGGGCACGAGCCCCGGCGCTTCGGAGCTGAACAGCGCGGTGCGTCCGCGGGCGTCGAGCGCCGGTCCGGTGGCCCGGCCCTCCGCCCGCGCCCCGTCGTCCGCGACGCCGACCCGCCGGGTCCGTCCGGCCCGCGGGTCGCGGACGAACACGTCGAGCCGTCCGTCGGTGTCGTCCGGCACCGGATGCGCGGCACCCGACTCGAAGGCGACCAGGCGGCCGTCGGCGCCGATCGCCACCTGCTGCTCCTGCTCGTCGCCGGGGGTGCCGTCGTCGGCGACGCCGACCTGACGGTGCGCCCGGTCCCGCGGTCGTGCGGGAACGTCTCGGCCCGCGGGTCCTCGTCACCGGGGACCAGGCCGCGCGCGGAGCCGGTGAAGAGGGCGGAGCGCCCGTTCGCGCTGATCGTCCCGCGCGGCGTCGTGTCGTCCGCCGCGACGCCGAGCCGCTCGACGCCGGCGGGTCCGGGGCGGTGCTCCGCCGCCGTCGCGGGCGTGAGCACCGTGGTCGTGAGCGCGCGCACCGGTCCCGCACCCGACACCACCCGTGCGGCGACAGCCATGTCTCCCCCCGGAACATGTCGATCCCCCCGACCCCGCGCCGAGGGTCTGAGCGGCTACCCAAGCGCACCCCCACCCCCGGGTCAATCCGCCCTTATGCGTACAACTCGACCGGGTGATCGTTGGTCCGCACGTGCCTGCCGTGGGCGTCCTCGGCGTGAGGCCCTCAGCGCAGCCGCGCCGCCTTGAGGGCCATGTGGAGCAGCAACCGGTCCTCTCCGTCGTCCAGGTCCAGGCCGGTGAGCTGCTCGACGCGGGAGAGCCGGTAGTAGAGGGTCTGCCGGTGGATGCCAAGGGCCTGGGCGGTACGGCCGGCCTGACCGGCGCAGTCCAGGAACGCCTCGGCGGTGCGGGCCAGTTCGGCGTGGGCGCGCTCCAAGAGCGGGCGTACGGCGGGGTCCGGGGCGGTCGCGGGCAGGTGGGACAGCAGCCGGTACGGGCCGACGTCCGCCCATGAGGCCACCGGGCCCAGCCGTGGTTCGGCCCGCGCGGCGTGCGCGGCGGCCAGCGCCTCCCGCCAGGCGGCGGGGAGCTCGTCCAGCCCGCGGCGCGGATCGCTCACCCCGGCCACGGCCCGCCCCTCCGCCGCGGTGACCTTGGCGCCGCCCGCCGCGGTGACCTTGGCGCCGCCCGCCCCGGTGCCGCGGCCGGTCGCCGCCGCGTCGCCACCGGGGGCGGTTCGGCCGCGGACCGCCGCGACGGAGCCGGCGTTCCCCGAGAAGCCGCGCCCGCGGCCGTCGGCAGGGGCCGGGGACCCCGAGGCCGGGGCTCCGGGGCTCGGGGTGCCGGGGGCGGGGGCGCCCGGGACCCGGGGGTCGGGGGCCGGGCCGCCGCCCGCGGCCCCGTCCGCGCGGGGAGAGCTCAGCAGCCGCTCGGCCGCGGTGCGGGCGGGGTCCACGGCGGTTCCGGTGCGCAGCCGGACCAGCGCGGCCAGGCAGCCGTCGCCGCCCGACGGGCCCCCGGCGCCGGAGGGGCTCGCCACGCCGGACGGGGGAACGGGGGCCACGGCGGCGACGCCGGGGATGTTCGGGGGCGGGGAGGCGTCGCCGTCCTCGCCGGTGGCCCAGGGCAGCACCGCGACCACGGCCAGCGGGCCGTCCGCCGTGGCGCGCAGCGCGCCGCGCAGCCCCGCCCGCGCCATGTCCCGGCCGCTGGGCGGACCGGTCAGCAGCTCCCGGAGCAGCTCGCCGAGCTCCGCGCCGGCCCGCGCCTCGGCGGCCAGCAGCGCCCCGATGCGCGCGGCGGTCTCCATGGCCTGGGCCAGCCGCGGGTCCGGCGGGGTGCCGCGGCCGCCCAGCTCCAGATCGGCCAGATGGCCGTCGTCCAGCAGCCAGACATAGCCGCGCACCACGCCCTGGTGGCGGGCGGGGAGGCAGATGCGGCCCATGAAGACCCCGGCCGCCGGGTCCGGCGGGATCCGCAGCGGCGCCTGGGCCCGGGCGATGCCGAACCCCTCGAACCAGGTCCGCACCGCCGCCGTGGAGCGCCGCTGGAGGATCGAGCGGGTGCGCACCGGGTCCAGCGCCAGCTCCCCGATGTCGCCGCTGTCGTGCGCCCCGAAGGCGATCAGGGCGAAGTCGCGGTCCTCCAGGGTGGCGGGCGCGCCGAGCACGGCCGAGATCTCGTCCACGAGCTGCTGGTAGTCGCCGCGCATAGGCCGTGCCGCTCCCTTCGCTCTCCTCCGGGCTCTCCTCCGGCGCTCCGCGCCCCGACGGCGCCGCCCGGCGGGGGACGCACCCGAGTGAAGCGCCCGGTCACCATTGTCATACATCTGTCTGAGATCTCGGCCACGAATGCCCGACAGCTGTCGATGGTCGTCGTCTGGCGAGATCCTTATGTTTCACGGTGGCTCACCTTGCCGCCGCGACCCACGTGTATGCCGTGGCCGCGGCAACCCCCCGAAGAACCGTCCATGGAGGTGCCCCGTGCTGGGTCCCGTGTTGCTCGCCGCCTCGCGCAGCGACGCCATCCGCCGCATCGTCTCGGCCACGCCGGTCACCCGCCCCGTGGTGGACCGCTTCGTCGCCGGTGAGCGGCTGGACGAGTCCATGAACGCCGTGCGGTCGCTGGCCGACCGCGGCATGGAGGTCACCCTCGACCATCTGGGCGAGGACATCACCGACCCCGCCGAGGCGCTGCGCAACCGCGACGCCTACCTCGCGCTCACCGAGGCCCTCGCCCCGCTGGAGCTGGGCGCCAAGGCCGAGATGTCCGTCAAGCTCTCCGCCTTCGGCCAGGCGCTGCCGGGCGGCCACGAGCTGGCCCTGAAGAACGTGACGCCGGTCGTCGAGGCCGCCGCCGAGATCGGCACCACGGTCACCCTGGACATGGAGGACCACACCACGGTCGACTCCACCCTGGCCATCCTGGCCGAGCTGCGGAAGCGCTTCCCGCAGACCGGCGCCGTCGTGCAGTCCTACCTGTTCCGCACCGAGGAGGACTGCCACGCGCTCGCCGGGGAAGGCTCCCGCGTGCGCCTGGTCAAGGGCGCGTACAAGGAGCCCGCGAGCGTCGCCTTCCAGGACAAGCACGAGGTCGACAAGGCGTACGTCCGCTGCCTGAAGATCCTGATGGCCGGCGACGGCTACCCCATGATCGGCTCGCACGACCCGCGCATGGTCGCCATCGCGCAGGAGCTCGGCAGCCAGTACGGGCGCAAGCTCGACGAGTACGAGTTCCAGATGCTGTACGGCATCCGCGAGGCCGAGCAGCAGCGGCTCGTAGCGGAAGGTCACCGTATGCGGATTTACATCCCGTATGGCACAGACTGGTATGGATACTTCATGCGCCGTCTCGCGGAGCGCCCCGCGAACCTCGTGTTCTTCCTGCGCTCGCTGATCAGCCGCGGCTGACGACGGTGAGCAGCGGGCAGGCCGGCTGGGGGTCCGGGGGTCGTCCCCCGGGAACAGCAGCCTTCCCGCGCTCGCTGGTCAGCCGCCGACGACGACCGTGAGCAGCGGGCAGGCCGGCTGGGGGTCCGGGGGTCGTCCCCCGGGAACAGCAGCCTTCCCGCGCTCGCCGGTCAGCCGCGGCTGACCGCCCTCACTCGCCAGCCGCCGACGACCCGCCCCCTCGCACACCCCTCGATCGAAGGAGACAACGGCCACCATGGACGCTGTGACCCAGGTCCCCGTGCCGGTCAACGAGCCGGTGCACACCTACGCCCCCGGTACCCCGGAGCGCGCCCGTCTGGAAACCAAGCTCAAGGAGCTGAGCCAGAACCCGATCGAGCTGCCGATGACCATCGGCGGCGTGAAGCGGATGGGCGGCGGTGAGCGCTTCGACGTGGTGCAGCCGCACAACCACTCCGCGGTGCTCGGCACCTACGCCAACGCCACCGAGGCCGACGCCCGGGACGCCGTCGACGCCGCCCTGGCCGCCGCCCCGGCCTGGCGCGCGACCTCCTTCGACGACCGCGCGGCGATCATCCTGCGCGCCGCCGAGCTGCTGGCCGGCCCCTGGCGCGAGACGATGGCCGCCTCGACCATGCTGGGCCAGTCCAAGACCGCCCAGCAGGCCGAGATCGACACCCCCTGCGAGCTCGTCGACTTCTGGCGCTTCAACGTCGCGTACGCCCGCCAGATCCTGGCCGAGCAGCCCCCGGCCAACGCGCCGGGCGTGTGGAACCGCATGGACCACCGCCCGCTGGAGGGCTTCGTCTACGCGATCACCCCCTTCAACTTCACCGCGATCGCGGGCAACCTGCCGACCGCCCCGGCCCTGATGGGCAACGTGGTCGTGTGGAAGCCGTCCCCGACGCAGACGCACTCCGCCGTGCTGCTCATGCAGCTCCTGGAGGAGGCCGGCCTGCCGAAGGGCGTCATCAACCTGGTGACGGGCGACGGCCTGGCCGTCTCCGAGGTGGCCCTGAACCACCGCGACCTGGCGGGCATCCACTTCACCGGCTCGACCAAGACCTTCCAGCACCTGTGGAAGACGGTCGGCAACAACATCGAGAAGTACCGCTCCTACCCGCGCATCGTCGGCGAGACGGGCGGCAAGGACTTCGTGGTGGCGCACCCGAGCGCCGACCGCGCCGCGCTGAAGACCGCGCTGACCCGCGGCTCCTTCGAGTTCCAGGGCCAGAAGTGCTCCGCGTCCTCGCGCGCGTACATCCCGGCCTCCATCTGGAACGACGGCTTCAAGGAGGAGTTCGCGGCCGAGGTCGACGGCATCACCATGGGTGACGTCACCGAACTGTCGCACTTCATCGGTGCCGTCATCGACGACCGCGCCTTCGCCAAGAACAAGGCCGCGATCGACCGCGCCGCCGCCGACCCGAGCTGCACGATCATCGCCGGCGGCAGCTACGACGACTCGGTGGGCTACTTCGTGCGCCCGACCGTCATCGAGTGCACGGACCCGGAGAACGAGGTCTTCAAGGCGGAGTACTTCGGCCCGATCCTCGCGGTGTACGTGTACGACGACAGCTCGGACGAGAAGTACGACGAGATGCTGACCCAGATGGAGTCGGTCTCGGACTACGCCCTGACCGGCGCGGTCATCGCCAACGACCGCGCCGCCGCCGCGTACACGATGGAGAAGCTCCGCTTCGCCGCGGGCAACTTCTACATCAACGACAAGTCGACCGGCGCCGTCGTCGGCCAGCAGCCCTTCGGCGGCGGCCGTGCCTCCGGCACCAACGACAAGGCGGGCGCCCCGCAGAACCTGATGCGCTGGACCCTGACCCGCGCCATCAAGGAGACGCTGGTCCCGCCGACGGACTACCGCTACCCGCACATGGGCTGAGCCCTTGACGGCTGACGGCACGTCCGTCCCAAGACACCGCCCCCCTGCCGGTCCTCACGCCGGCAGGGGGGCGGTTTCCATTGCGGCGCCGCCGCACCGCAAGGGAGATGTGCGTCTGGCCTGACCTCCTTGGTCTACCTGACCCGGCCGTACCAGACCTGGCTGGTCCAGATCTTCTCCAGCCGCACCGACTTGCCGGGCTTCGGAGAGTGCCAGATCTTGCCCTTACCGGCGTAGATGCCCACGTGGTAGACGTTCGAGCCGGAGTGGAAGAACACCAGGTCACCCGCCTTGCGGGAGCCCCTGGAGATGTGCCGGGTCTTGTTGTACTGCGAGGCCGCCGTGCGCGGCAGCTTCTTGCCGGCCTTCTTGTACGAGTACTGGGTGAGCCCCGAGCAGTCGAAGGCGTTCGGCCCCGTGGCGCCCCAGCGGTAGGGAGCCCCCTTCTTCGAGGCGGCGACCTTCAACGCCGTCTTGGCCGGTGCCGGCTTGGCCTGGGTGGCCGCCTGGGCCTCGGCCGACATGACGGGCACGAGGGCGGTCGCGGCGACAGCCGCGGTGGTGAGGGCACAGGTCGCCCCGGCCTTGGAGATGAGCGCGGGTATGCGAGTACGCGGAGAACGCGTGGACATGCAAAAGCCCTTCGTCATCCGCCTACGAAAGATGACCTGTCGGGTTCGGGCTGACAAAGTTGCCCGGCCACATGCGTGGCTTCACCCCAAGGGCCACCGGTTTCGTGGCCCGTCGTGCTTGGGTCTCCCGCTCCTGCCGAACTCGTGGTTCCGAGCGTGGATCCGAGCGGTGGCAGGACTCGGCGTCCGCCCGGATCGCCCCGTCGGGATGACGGGGACTGAACAACGGTTATGGATACTGCGTCATGAACGGCCGGAATACCGAGCTGAAACGATCACTTGTGAACTTATTCACGGCTTAGCACGCCGGGCGCGCCACGCCCGTCATGACGGAAGTAGGGGGATTTTTACGGTGACTGAGCGGGCGTCGACGGACCGCCCGTAACCCGCCCGTGACCTGGGAACCGGGCCCGGCGCACAACGGGTCGTCATCGGTCAAGCCGAGATGGCGGTTGGCGGGGCGTCAGCCGCGACGCCCGGCACGCTCGCGCCGGGGATGAAAGGGGCCCGCCAGCACCGAGGCGGTGGCCATCGCGGCGGCGCTCCGACGCGTCCTCGGGCGCTCGTCGGGGGCGCTCGACAGGGGGCGCCCGGCGGCAGCCGGCTGCGTGGCGCACCGCGGGGCCGCCCGGTGGAACCCGCCGGTCGGGCATGGGCGACGACTCCGCGCGCCGCGCCCCGACGCGGAGGCGCGCGGAACCCACGGCAACGACACGCTTCGAGCCGTCCGGCCGCCCGGCGCCCCGGCCACCCGGCCGCGGTGCCACCCGGACAGGCGGGCCACCCGGACAGGCGGGCCACCCGGACAGTCGAGCCGTCCGACAGAGATCAGGCCCCTGGGCGCACCCGCCCCGGTGGGTCGCCGCCCGACCGGGGCACCGCATCCGGCCCCGCCCCCGGCGGAACTCCACGTCTCAGATAGTAGGACGTCCGACTAATTGTGCAGACAGCCCGGCTCCGCTGGCTTACGTTGGTGTCAGCCGAACATGTCGCTCCATCCAGCGACGGCGGATGCGGCCCGGTGCTGGCGCAGGTGACCCCTGCCGCACCCGGCCCCCGCCCCTCACGGCTTCATATCCACCTTCTCGGGGCTCTCAACAGCAAGAGGAGACGTGACCATGGCCGAGACCGCCGTCCGCCGCGCCCGCCACACCGTCCGCCGCAAGACCGACCACCTCGACGCCGACCGGAAGAACGCCGCCGCCGCGCTGCAGCGGGCGCTCGACCGCCGCGACAACGGCGGCGCCACCGGTCACTGAGGTCGGACGCGGCGCGGGCGGGTGATCGTGAAGTGGTCGACCCGCTCGCCCGACTCCGCGAGCGTGGTGACCCTCATCCGCGGGGCGCGCCCGCCCGGATCGACCTCCACCGCGAGGAACGAGAAGCCGGTGTAGCGGACCCGCGACCACTCCACCTGTTCCGGGCTCTTCTGCCGACCCCTGGTCCAGTGGTAGGTGTCCACGTGGTCCAGGTCCTTCTCGTGTCCCTCGTAGCTGTCGGGGACCGGGAAGGAGTACAGCCGGGCGCCGGCGCCGCCCGCGGTGGCGTAGACGATCCCGTCGCGCGTGGGGTCGGTCTCCCCACCGATCGGCACCGGACGGGACTCCCCGCCACGCCGAATGGCGTCGGTCCGCTCGTAGACGTGGTTGTGTCCGTTGACCACCAGGTCCACCCCGTGCTTCTCGAAGAGCGGCACCCAGGCGTCGCGGACGCCGCCGTCCGAGGCGTGCGCGCTGGTGGTGGAGTACGCGCAGTGGTGGAAGAAGACCACGATGAAGTCGACGCCGGGGGTCTTCCGCAGCTCCCCCAGCCGGCGGTCCAGCCAGCGGGTCTGCCTCCCCTCGGTGTACCCCCGGTTGGCGGGGATCTCGTGCGAGACGTCGTTGGCGTCCAGCGCCACCACGGCCACGTTCCCGTAGACGAAGGAGTAGACGCCGGGCGCCGTGCGCGGGTCGGGGCCGTTCTCGGGCAGTGACCAGCGGGCCAGCTGACCGCCGTAGCCGTCCGGGGAGTACCACGCCTCCATGTCGTGGTTGCCGGTCGTGACCATCCACGGGACCCGTGCGGCCACCGACTCGGTCTGTGCCAGGAACTGGTCCCAGAGCCGCGCGTCATAGGTGTCGTCGGTCCCGCCCTGCCCGGAGGAGTCCGCGTAGCAGATGTCGCCGGCGTGCAGATGGAAGGACGGGTTCTGACCCAGGATCAGCTGGTCGTTGGCGAGCGCGTCATAGCTGATGCCCTGGTCGCCGAAGGCGGTGAAAACGAACCTCTCGGCCTGGGCGGGGGCGGTGCGGAAGGTACCGAGGGAGGAGAAGCGGCGCGGGTCGGCCGGGTCGGAGCCGTCGTGGCCGACGCCGTAGTAGTAGGTGACACCCGGGCGCAGCCCGTCCAGCGCGGCGTGCAGGTAGTACTGCTCCACCGCCGGGAGCCGGTCGCTGAGCGGCGGGGTGTGCAGCCGCCGTACCTCCGCCTCGATCCTGCGACTCAGCTCCCAGGGCTTGAGACCGACGCGGACGTACGGCTTCCGCACCGCCAGGGGCACCTGCCAGGAGATCCGCATCTGGGTGCGGGGATCGGCGCCGAACGCCAGGTGGCGCCCGAACGGGGCCACCAGCGAGCCGTCGACCCCGCCCACCGCGACGGAGCGGACCCGTGTCGGCGCGGGGGCCGGCCGCTCCGCGCCGCACGCGGCCCCGCCCAGCGCCACCGCGCCGGCCATGGCCCCCGCTCCGGCCGCACCGGTGCGCAGCACCCGCCGCCGGGAGAACCTGGCGCGCAGGTAGGCGTGCTGCTCGGCCATCGACATACGGTCCGCGAGCTGCCGGGGGATGCCGGTGCGTGGTGTGTCCATGCGTCGAAAGGTCCCAGGGGCCGCCGACCTCCAGCCGTACGGCGGGTGAACGGAGCTCGTACGGGCCGGCATCGGCCTTCCACGCCTCGACCGACTGTCCGAATGGCGGACGATGCGTGTCAATCATTGGGACGCGGAGTAGGGTCCCGGTATGTCTCGCAGCATTCGCCTCGCAGTGATCCCCGGTGACGGTATCGGCCAGGAAGTGGTGGCCCAGGGCCTCAAGGTCCTCACCGCCGTGCTCCCCCAGGACGTGAAGCTGGAGACCCGGGAGTACGACCTCGGGGCCCGGCGCTGGCACGCCACCGGAGAGACCCTGCCGGACGCCGAACTGGACTCCCTCAAGCAGCACGACGCCATCCTGCTGGGCGCCATCGGCGACCCGTCGGTGCCCTCGGGGGTGCTGGAGCGCGGGCTGCTGCTGAAGCTGCGCTTCGCCTTCGACCACTACGTCAACCTGCGGCCGTCCAAGCTCTTCCCCAACACCGCCACCCCGCTCGCCGGCCGCCCCGACATCGACTTCGTCGTGGTCCGCGAGGGCACCGAGGGCCCGTACGTCGGCAACGGCGGCTCGCTGCGCACCGGCACCCCCGCCGAGGTGGCCACCGAGACCAGCCTGAACACCGCCTACGGGGTGGAGCGGGTGGTCCGCGACGCCTACGAGCGGGCGAACGCCCGGCCGCGTAAGAAGCTCACCCTGGTCCACAAGAACAACGTGCTGGTGCACGCCGGCCATCTGTGGAAGCGGATCTTCGACGCGGTGGGGCGGGAGTACCCGGACGTCACCACCGACTATCTGCACGTCGACGCCGCGACGATCTTCTTCGTGACCCAGCCGGAGCGGTTCGACGTGATCGTCACCGACAACCTCTTCGGCGACATCCTCACCGACCTGGCCGCGGCCGTGACCGGTGGCATCGGGCTCGCCGCCTCCGGCAACATCAACCCGACCGGCGCCTTCCCGTCGATGTTCGAGCCGGTGCACGGCTCCGCCCCGGACATCGCGGGCACCGGCAAGGCCGACCCGACCGCGACCGTGCTCTCCGTCGCCCTGCTCCTCCAGCACCTCGGTTACACCGCCGAGGCCGCCCGCATCGAGGAGGCCGTGGCGGCCGACCTCGCGGAGCGGGACGCGGCCGCCCCGCGGACCACCGACCAGATCGGTGACGCGCTGGCGGCCCGGGTATCCGGCTGATCCCGGGGGGATCCCAAGAGCCCCACGGGAGTGATAATCGAAAGTGGGGCCGCTTCGCCGAGGGGATGCTCGGACGTCCTAGCACCGGTGATGCCGCCGGTGCCGGGTGCGGTCCGCCACGACTAAGGTGAAGGACACGGAACCCATGACGACGACCTCGATCGCGCTCAAGCCCTCCCCACAGCCGCTCTCCGACGCGGAGCGGGAGCAGATCCTGGCCAACCCCGGCTTCGGCCGCCACTTCACCGACCACATGGTGACGATCAAGTGGACGGACGGGCTGGGGTGGCACGACGCCCAGCTCGTGCCGTACGCCCCGCTGCCGCTCGACCCCGCCAACATGACGCTGCACTACGCCCAGACCATCTTCGAGGGGCTCAAGGCGTACCGTCAGCCGGACGGCGGGGTGGCCACCTTCCGCCCGGACGCCAACGCCCGTCGCTTCCAGGACTCCGCGCGCCGGCTCGCGATGCCCGAGCTGCCGGTGGAGACCTTCATCGCGGCCTGTGACGCGCTCGTCAACCAGGACAAGGCATGGGTCCCCGGCAACGGTGAGCAGTCCCTCTACCTGCGCCCGTTCATGTTCGCGACCGAGGTGGGGCTGGGCGTGCGTCCCTCGAACGAGTACCTGTTCGTGGTGATCGCCTCCCCGGCCGGCGCCTACTTCCCCGGCGGCGTGAAGCCGGTCTCGGTCTGGCTCTCCGAGGAGTACGTGCGCGCCTGCCCCGGCGGCACCGGCGCGGCGAAGGCGGGCGGCAACTACGCCGCCTCCCTGGTGGCCCAGGCCCAGGCCGCTGACCACGGCTGCGACCAGGTGGTCTGGCTGGACGCGATCGAGCGCCGCTGGATCGAGGAGATGGGCGGCATGAACCTGTACTTCGTGTACGGGAACCGCATCGTGACGCCCGAGCTGACCGGCTCGCTGCTGCCCGGCATCACCCGCGCCTCGCTGCTGGAGATCGCCGCCGACCTCGGCTACGAGGTCTCCGAGGGGCGCCTCTCGGTGGAGGACTGGAAGCGCGGCACCGAGGACGGCTCGCTCACCGAGGTGTTCGCCTGCGGCACCGCCGCGGTCATCACCCCGGTCGGCTCGGTCAAGTCCACCAGCGCGAGCTGGACGGTGGGCGACGGCCGGCCGGGTGAGGTCACCATGCGGCTGCGCAAGGCGCTGCTGGACATCCAGACCGGCGCCGTCGAGGACACCCACGGCTGGATGCACCGTCTGGGCGAGTGACGCCCGAGGCCCCGCGGACGGCCGACGGCCCCCACCGGGCCGTGGACGAGGAAGGCCCGCCCTGGCGCGTTCGAACGCCGGGGCGGGCCTGTGTCGTTCTCCGGGCCGCGGCTCAGAGCTCCCGGTGCATCGCCCGCAGCACGGCGCGGGCGGTGTTCGCCTGCCCGAAGGCGTTGGGCAGCACATGGGCGACGTTGTCCGGGTAGGGGTAGCCGGGCGCGGTGAGCCCCTCCACCCAGCGCCACCGGCCGGCGCACACGTCCGCGCCCCGGCTGGAGCGGTGGGTGTCCACATAGGCGGCGTACCGGTGGTGCCGGGCGGTCTGCCGCTCGATGACGCGGTTGATCGGATCGAGCACCCCGTCCCGCATCCACTCCAGGTCCGCGCGGCTCATGTGGCCGAACTGCGTCTGGTCGCCGACCGTGCAGCGGGAGACGTCCTCCGGGACGATCGAGGGGTAGCCGACGGTGAGGATCTTCGCGTGCGGCGCCTTGCGGTGGATCCGGCGCAGCATGTCGTCGTACTCCCGGACCGCCGAGGCCAGTCGGGCCTCGACCAGCTCCCGCGTGCGCTCCTCGCAGGGGACCGGTGAACCGTCGGCCGCGCGCGGCGGCTCCTGCATCGCACAGGCGTAGACGACCTCGCCGAAGCCGGAGTCCTTGCCGCCCATGCCGACGGTCACCAGGTCGGTGTCCTCGTCGACGGCCGCCAGTTGCGGGGCGACGGCCTTGAAGGTCCTGCCCTCCAGATAGTCCCGCGGCGAGCCGAGCGGCACCTGGCCCTGGTGGGCGATCTCCGCCAGCATGGCGTTGTTGCAGGCCACGTCGGTCAGCCGGACCCGCCCGCCCAACGCCTCGGCGACGAGTCGGGGGTAGGAGCCCTCGGTGCGGGCGCATCCGGTGTGCGCGCCCTCCGGGTCGAGCTCCGCGCCGGTGGGCGGGATCACGCCCGCGGTGTACGAGTCTCCCAACGCGACCCAGCTCAGCGGGGCTTCGGGCGACTCGGCCGCGCCGGCCGGAGGCACGGTGCCCACGGCCAGCGCCGCCAGGGCGACGGTGGTCAGCAGGCGGAGCGACGTGCGCGTCATGCTCTCTCCCTCGTACTCGACGTACTCCTGGTACGGGACGTACTCGCGGTGGAGGAACTCACGATCTTCGGTGGCGCTCGACCAAGGGTAGGGATCTCCTCGATCCGCGCCAGAGGGCCGGGGCGCGGTCGGCCACGCCGCGCGCGCGGGGGGCGACCGGCCGTGCGGCGCCCGACGGCGGTAGGTACGACTTGCGCCGTACCTACCGCCGCCACTACGGTCCTAGGTACGAGATCATTCGTACCTATCTCCGGGAGCCCCCATGTCCCCCACCACCCCGTACACCCTCGTCGGCATCGCCCGCCCCAAGCCGGAGCGCGCGGCCGAACTCAGGGAACTGCTCCTGTCGTTCGTGGAGCCGACCCGGGCGGAGGAGGGCTGTCTGGAGTACCACTTCCACGAGGACCGGGACGAGCCCGGCGTGTTCGTGTTCTACGAGGCGTGGCGCTCCAAGGAGGACCTCGACGCGCACCTGGCCCTCCCGCACCTCCAGGACTTCTGGCAGCGCCGGATGGAGTACCTGGAGCGCGACCTGGAGATCCGCTGGCTCACCATGCACAGCCCGTACGAGCCGCGCCGGTGAGCCGGTGGCGCGACCGCCGGCCTCAGCCGATCGGGTAGGCGATGTCGCACACCTCGTCGGAGGGTCCCGCCGAGGGCCAGTCCGCGAAGTAGACCTCGCGGCAGGGGCCGCCTTCGCTCAACCCCTGGTCGGCGATCCAGCCCTCGACCGCCTCGTAGGCGGAGAGGATCTGCGGATAGACGACCTGGCCCTTGGTCAGCCGGGTGTACGCCACGCGGTGGCCCGGCTCGGTGCGCACCTCGACGGTGCGGTGCGCGGCGGCGTAGGCGCGGGCCGCCTCCGGGTCGGCCACCGGGACACACGCCTCCGCCGGGCCGTCGCTCTCGTCGCTGACGTCCGCGTGGTACACGACGAACGGGTGCCCGGCGACGCCGCCGCACTCCTCCACGGCGGCCTTCTCCAGCAGGTCGAGCGAGGAGCCGATCCAGGCCGGCAGATCGTCGCTCAGCAGGTGCTTGCGCAGTGCGAGGACGGTCTGCTCCGGGACCTCGCGGGTGGTGACGTCGTACATGTCTGGCCTCCTACCTGACAGGCGTGCACGGAGGTGCGCCGCCAGGGCGCGCCGGCCGACCATGTGCTCCTCGATCTCGGCCCAGAAGGCCGCCACCTCGTCCGCGGCCCGCGGCCCGGGGAGCTCCAGCACGGTCGCGATCCGCGCGAGCGGCATGTCCAGCCGGCGCAGCAGCGCCACCAGCCGGGCCCGACCGACCTGTTCGGCGCGGTACCAGCGGTAGCCGGTGGCCGCGTCGACGTGGTCGGGCACCAGCAGGCCCAGCCGGTCGTACAGGCGCAGCGCCTTCGGTGAAAGCCGTGACTCGCGCGCGAACGCGCCGATGCTCAGATACTCCACGGGTAGCTCTCCTCCGTCCCGGGCACCTCGCCCGGTGCACCGCACGATGGGGGTTGCCCCCGGGGCAGGGTCAAACCCCCGGCACACCCGAGCCTGCGGCGCCCGTCGCGGTGCCGGCCGCTCCGGCGGCACGCGTGCTGTCGACGGCCGGCCCCCGTCCCGTCGCGGGGTCACTCCCCCGTCACCAGGCGGCGCATCGCCTCGGCCAACTGCTCCCCGCCGGGCGTGAGCTCGTCGTCCAACGCCATCTGCACGACCATCCCGCTCACCAGCGTCATATAGAACGAGCCGAGGATCTTCGCGGAGTCCGAGTCGACCTCGCTGTCGTCGATGCCGTGGAACAGCGCCACCAGCCCCTCGCGCCCCTCCGGTTGGGCGCGGCCGAACGCCGCCCGCAGCTCCGGGTCCCGTTCCGCCTGGAGGATGGCCTCCAACTGGGCCATCCACAGCCCCCGATGCCGGTCGAAGAGCGCGCGCACCCGCGTCCAGCTCGACGCGAAGCGCTCCAACGACGTCGCGTCCCCGGGGACTTCGTCCTTCAACATCGCGGCCAGCTCGTCACCCCAGTCGCCCATGGCGGAGAAGAGCGCCTCCCGCATCAGCGCGTCCTTGGAGCCGTAGTGGTAACCGATGGAGGCCAGGTTGGCGCCCGAGGCGGCCACGATGTCGCGCGCGGTCGTGCGCGACCACCCCTTCTCCAGCAGGCAGCGCTTCGCGCCCTGCAACAGATCCTCGCGATGTCCCATGGCCCCACCCTACCCCGGGGCCATACAGCCGTCTTATACATGCGTTCTAGACAGCTGTTTAAAACAGCCGTATAGTCCTCGGCATGACGACGCCCTCCCTCGACTCCCCGCGGCGCGCCGGCCGCCGGGAGTGGACCGCCTTCGTGGTCCTGATGCTTCCGCTGCTGCTGGTCTCCATGGACGTGTCGGTCCTGTACTTCGCCATCCCGGCGATCAGCCGCGAGCTGGACCTCAGCGGCACCCAACAGCTGTGGATCTTCGACATCTACGCCTTCGCGCTGGCCGGCCTGCTGATCACCATGGGCTCGCTCGGCGACCGGATCGGCCGCCGCAAGCTGCTGCTGATCGGTGCCGCCGCCTTCGGCGCCGCGTCGGTCGCCGCGGCCTACGCGCAGAGCGCGGAGATGCTCATCGCCGCCCGCGCGCTGCTGGGCATCGGCGGAGCCACTCTGATGCCCTCGACGATGGCGCTGGTGCGCAACCTCTTCCAGGATCCCGGTCAGCGGGCCACCGCCGTCGGCATCTGGTCGGGCGTCATGACGGCGGGCGTCGCGCTCGGCTCGGTGCTGAGCGGCGTCATGCTCAGCCACTTCTGGTGGGGCTCGATCTTCCTGATCAACGTCCCGGCGATGGTGCTGCTGCTGGTGCTGGCGCCGATCCTGGTCCCCGAGTTCAAGGACCCGGCGCCCGGACGCTTCGACCTGCCCAGCGTGCCCCTCTCGATGGGCGCCGTGCTCCCCGTGATCTACGGCCTGAAGAAGATCGCGGCCGACGGCTTCGCGACCGCCCCCGCCGTCGCCATCGCCGCCGGACTCGTCCTCGGACTGCTCTTCGTCCGCCGCCAGCTCACCCGGCGCGACCCGATGATCAACCCCGCCCTCTTCCGCAACCGCGGCTTCGGCTCCGCGGCCGCCCTCAACGCCGTCGCGATGTTCGCCATGATGGGCTCCACCTACTTCACCACGCAGTACCTGCAGTCGGTGCTCGGCCAGAGCCCGCTGGAGGCTGCGCTGTGGAGCCTGGCCCCCTCCCTCCTCATCGGCTGCGCCGCGCCGGTGGCCACCCTGCTCGTCCAGCGCGGTGTGCGGCGCGCCCACGTCGTCGCCGGAGGCTTCGTGCTGGCGGCCGCCGGCCTCGGGGTGCTGGCCCTGGCCGACACGGACTCGCTGTGGACCGTGCTGCTCGGCTGCGGCGTCAGCGCCACCGGCATCGTCACCGTGATGTCGACCGTCACCGACCTGGCGCTGGGCATCACCCCGCCGCGGACGGCGGGGTCGGCGGCCTCCCTGCTGGAGACCGGCCAGGAGTTCGGCGGCGCGCTCGGCATGGCCGCCCTCGGCAGCGTCGGCAACGCGGTCTACCGGCACGACGTCACCGAGGCCGCCCCCGCGGGCCTTCCCGCCGACACCCTGGACGCCGTGCGCGAGACCCTCGGCAACGCCTCGGTGCTGGCCGGCGGACTGCCGGGCCGCGCGGGCGAGGCACTCCTGACCACCGCGCGCGAGGCGTTCACCCACGGGATGCAGCTCGCCACCGCGACCGGCGCCCTGGTACTGCTCGCGGCGGCCGTCCTGGCGACGGTCACCCTGCGGAACGTCGACGACCGGCCGACGGACGCCGCGTCCGCCGACCCCGAGCGGCCGGAGACCAGCCCCACCGAGGCCGCCGGAGCCGTACTCCCCGAGCGGGAGGCGTCCCTGACGCTCACTCGGTGATCGGAGCGCCCTCCCCTACGGCACGCCTCAGGGACGGTCCGGGGATCTCCCCGGATGGCCCTGGGGCGCCGCGCTGTGAGGGTGGAGGTCATGACGACGACACGCCTGTCCCGCCGCTCCCTGCTCGCCACCGCCGCCGGAACCGTGGTGGCCGCCGTGGGGCTGCCCGCCGGCCGCGCGACCGCGGCCACCGCGGGGGCCCCGCCCCGGGAACCGGCCCCCGTCCCCCCGTTGAAGCCCGGTGCCCTCCAGTCCGCCATCGACGACCTGGAGCACCCGGTGGTGACCGCCGCCCAGCTGCGGATCGGCGGCTCGGCCGGGTCCTGGTACGGCTCCTCCGGAGCCATCGAGCTGCCCGGCGGGCGCCCCGTCCGCACGGGTGACAAGGTGCGGATCGGCAGCGTCACCAAGGTGTTCGTGGCCACCGTCGCGCTCCAACTCGTCGCCGAGCGCCGACTCACCCTCGACACCACCGTCCAGCGGGTCCTGCCCGGCCTGCTCCCCTCCCGCTGGCCCGGTATCACCCTGCGTCAGCTGCTGAACCACACCAGCGGGCTGCCCGCCGAGCACGGCCCGGACCTGCCGGACCTCAGCACCCCGGAGCGGGTCCACGACCACCGCTTCGACCGCTGGACCCCGCGGCGGCTCGTGGCCACGGTGACCCACGGGGCGCCGGATCTGAAGTTCACCCCCGGCACGGCCCAGGAGTACCGCGGCGTCAACTACGTGCTGGCCGCCCTGATGGTCGAGGAGCTGACCGGCCGGCCGTACGGGGCGGAGATCTCCGCCCGGCTGCTGCGCCCGCTGGGTCTGCGCGGCACCTCGGTCCCCGGCCATGAGCGCCGTGTGCGCGGCCCGCATGTGCACGGCTACCTCCGGATGACCGACGGCAGCCTCCGCGACATGGCCGTCGTCGACCCCTCGGACGCCTGGGGCGAGGGCGAGATGGTCTCCACCACCGCCGACCTGGACCGCTTCGGTCGAGTGCTGTTCTCCGGCGCGCTGCTGCCGCCGCGGCTCCAGCGGGAGCTGTTCACCCTGCCGCCCGAGGAGGTGCGGATGTGGGGTGATCCCTCCGCCCCCGCCCGCTACAGCGTGGGCCTGCAGACGGCCACGGTGAACGGCGTCACCCTGTGGGGAAAGACCGGAGAGATGTACGGCTACGCCTCCGGTCTGTTCTCCACCGTGGATCAGGCGCGGCAGCTGGTGTACTCCTTCACCCCGGTGCGCCGGGACGCGAGCCTCCAGGAGATGACCCGGCGCATCGCCCACGCCGCCACGGCGCCGTAGCCGCCCCCGCACGCACCGGCGAGTGAGCCGAAGGGCGCGCGGCTGCCGAAAGGGAGAGCGCGCGGAGCCTGTGAGGAACGAGCAGGCGAGCACGGTCGACTGTCGGCAGTCGCTCACAGCGCCCGGAGGCGAACCGAGCCCTGAAAAGGGGCGCGCAGGCGAGCACGGTCGACTGTCGGCAGTCGCTCACAGCGCCCGGAGGCGAACCGAGCCTTTAGAGAGAATGCGCCGCGGCGGCCTGTGACGCGTCTTCGACGCCCTGCTCACGGGGCGGACGCGGGGTGTTCATCAGGACCGCCACCACCGCGGCCGCGGCCACCAGGATCACCGTGGCCCAGACGAACGCCTCCGTGTAGCCCTCGACCAGCGCGGCCTTGATGGTCTCCTTCGGCACCGGCCCGCGCCGCTCCCCGATCCGCGAGCTCACGTAGTCGGTGGTGGCGCTGGTGGCGATGGTGTTGAGCAGCGCGGTGCCGATCGAGCCGCCGATCTGCTGCGCGGTGTTGACGGTGGCCGAGGCGACGCCGGCCTCCTCGGCGCGGACGCCGTGGGTGGCGTAGTTCATCGCCGGGGCCATCACCAGGCCCATGCCGAAGCCGACGAGGATCTCCGAGGGCAGCAGGCCGCCCGCGTAGGAGCTGCCGGCGTCGAGCGGGATCAGCAGACCGACGCCGAGGGCGGTGATGAGCAGTCCGGGCACCATCAGGGCACGCGGCGGCACTTTCGGGATCAGCCGGGTGGCCACGCCGGCCGCGCCCACCACCACGGCGAACGACATCGGCAGGAAGGCCACCCCGGTGACCAGCGCCGAGTAGCCCTTGACGACCTGCATGTAGTAGGTGAGGAAGAGGAAGAGCGCGAACATGCCGACCACCGACATCGCGACGGCCAGGTACGCGCTGCCGCGGGTGCGGTCCGCGACCACCCGCAGCGGCAGCAGCGGCTGCGCCACCCGCCGCTCGACCAGGACGAACGCGAACAGCAGCACGGCGCCGAGGGTGAGCAGTCCGCTGGCTCCGAGCGAGCCCCAGCCCTCGGACTCCGCCTCGCTGCACCCGTAGACGACGGCCACCAGGCCGGAGACGGCGAGCAGCACCCCGGGGATGTCGAAGCGGGCGGCGGCGCCGGGGGCGCGGGCGTCGGCCGGCAGGACGTACCAGCCGAAGACGGCGACGACGGCGATCGGCACGTTCACATACAGGCACCAGCGCCAGTCCAGGTACTCGGTCAACGCCCCGCCCAGCACCAGGCCGAGCGCGCCGCCGCCGCCGGCGATGGCGCCGAAGACGCCGAACGCCTTGGCGCGCTCGCGCGGCTCGGTGAAGCTCACCGCGAGCAGCGAGAGGGCCGTGGGTGCGAGCAGCGCGGCGAAGGCGCCCTGGAGGGCACGGGCGGCGAGCAGCATGCCGAAGCCGGAGGCGGCGCCGCCGAGCGCGGAGGCGCCGGCGAAGCCGAGCAGCCCGATGACGAAGGTCCGCCGGCGTCCGGTGTAGTCGGCGATGCGCCCGCCGAGCAGCAGCAGGCTGCCGAAGGCCAGGGTGTAGGCGGTGATGACCCACTGCCGGTCGCCGTCGGAGATGCCGAGGTCCGCCTGGGCCGAGGGCAACGCGATGTTCACGATGGTGATGTCGAGGACGATCATCAGCTGCGCCAGGCCGATGAAGGCCAGCGCCAGCCAACGGCGGGGGTTGGTCACATGGGGCGATTCCATGGTCATAGCCGTGCCTTTCACACAGGGAAGGGGGCTTACGCGTGGGTGGGGCCGGCCGCCGGTCCGGCGGTGGGGTCGGGATCGGGGTCGGCGGCGGGCCCGGGGCCCTTGGCGAGGCGCTCCCGCAGCCGCTTGAACTCCTCGTCGGTGACGGCGGGCCCGGGCAACGGGTCCCTCGACCACTCGGCACCCGGCGCGCGCAGGCCGTCGATGTAGACGTCCAGATGACGATGGGCGAGGTCGCCGTCGAACGGGATCCGAGCGCCCGGCAGCGGCCGGCTGAGCCGGGTCAGCACCAGGGCGATGTCGCCGAAGACGACGTCCTCGCGGATCAGTCCGTCCCGCTGGGCGCGGGTCAACATCTCCTGGACCGGCTCGACGGCGTCGCCGCGGGCAGCGTCGACCATGGAGTCGACGTCGACCCGGCCCATCAGCGAGGGCATCACCGAGCCGACCTTCAGGTCGAGGGCGGCGTGCATGAACCGTCGCAGCCCCACGGCCGGGTCGGGTTCCTCGGCGAGCGCGCCGCGGGCGGCCGCGATGAGGGCGGTGAACACGTCGAGCGCCACCGCCTGGATCAGGTCGTCGCGCTCGGGGAAGCGCCGGTAGAGGGTGGCGATCCCCACCCCCGCCCGCCGGGCTATCTCGTCCAGCGGGGCGTCGGGCCCCTGGTCGACGAAGATCTCGCGGGCCGCGCGAAGGATCTGCTCGCGGTTGCGCTGGGCGTCGGCGCGCATGGCACACCTTTCGAATCACTGGAGCAGGGGGTGAGTGAGCGGGCCTAGATGGATGAATTTTCTCCACTTAGTGCCGATGCCCAGCGTAGCGAGACGCCGATATTAATTCAACACATGATGAAAAACTCGGCGCGGCGGCCTGCCCGCCGCCCGGCGCACCCCCGCCCCACCGCACACCGTCCACCGCCCACGGCCGACCGCCGACCGCCGACCGCCCGCACAACGCCACGGGCCCGGCCCCCGCCGAAGCGGGGACCGGGCCCGGAGAAAGGGGCACCGACGGTCAGTCGACCAGGTTCACCGACCGCGCGGAGGTGGCGCCGATCTCGTCGGCGATCTCGGCGAGCACCCCGGCGGGGATGGTGTCGTCGACGGTGAGCGCGACCACCGCCTCACCGCCCACCGTCGCCCGCGAGACCTGCATGCCGGCGATGTTGATGCGCGCCTCGCCGAGGATCCGGCCCAGCGTGCCGACCACACCCGGCCGGTCGGTGTAGCGGAAGAAGGCCATGTGGTCGGCGAGCGCCAGGTCCACGTCGTACTCGCCGACCGCGACGATCTTCTGCAGGTGCTTGGGGCCGGCCAGCGTGCCGGAGATCGAGACCTCCGAGCCGTCGGAGAGGGTGCCGCGCACGGTCACCACATTGCGGTGCTCGGTCGACTCCGAGCTGGTGGTCAGCCGCACCTCGACACCGCGCTCCTGCGCGAACAGCGGGGCGTTCACATAGGAGACCGTCTCGTCGACGACGTCCTCGAACACGCCCTTGAGCGCGGAGAGTTCCAGCACCTTGACGTCGTGCTGGGTGATCTCGCCGTACACCTCGACGTCGAGCCGGACCGCGACCTCGCCCGCCAGGGCCGTGAAGATCCGGCCCAGCTTCTCGGCCAGCGGCAGACCCGGCTTGACGTCCTGGGCGATGACCCCGCCCTGCACGTTGACCGCGTCCGGCACCAGCTCGCCGGCGAGCGCCAGGCGCACCGAGCGGGCCACCGCGATGCCCGCCTTCTCCTGCGCCTCACCGGTGGAGGCGCCCAGGTGCGGGGTGGCCACCACGTTGTCGAACTCGAAGAGCGGAGAGTCGGTGCACGGCTCCTTGGCGAAGACGTCCAGGCCCGCGGCGGCGACCCGGCCCTCCTTGAGCGCGGAGGCCAGCGCCGCCTCGTCCACGATCCCGCCCCGCGCGGCGTTGACGATCCGCACCTCCGGCTTGACCTTGTGCAGCGCCTCGTCACCGATCAGACCGATGGTCTCCGGCGTCTTGGGGAGGTGGACGGTGATGAAGTCCGAGACCTCCAGCAGCTCGTCCAGCGAGAGCAGCTTGACGCCCATCTGCGCGGCCCGCGCGGGCTGCACATACGGGTCGTACGCGACGATCTTCATCCCGAAGGCCGACATCCGCTGGGCCACCAGCACCCCGATGCGGCCGAGGCCGACCACGCCCAGCGTCTTCTCGCTCAGCTCGACGCCGGTGTACTTGCTGCGCTGCCACTCGCCCCGCTTCAGCGCGGAGTTCGCCTGCGGGATGTTGCGCGCGGTGGCCAGCAGCAGACCGCAGGCCAGCTCGGCGGCGGTGACGATGTTGGAGGTCGGCGCGTTGACGACCATGACGCCGGCCTTGGTGGCGGCCGCGACGTCCACGTTGTCCAGACCGACGCCGGCTCGGGCGACGACCCTCAGTTTCCGGCCCGCGGCGATCGCCTCGGCGTCCACCTTGGTCGCGCTGCGCACGAGGATCGCGTCGACGTCGGCGATGGCGGGGAGCAGCTCGGCGCGGTCGGCGCCGTTGCAGGTCCGGATCTCGAAGTCCGGCCCCAGGGCGTCGACGGTGGCGGGCGACAGCTCTTCAGCGATGAGAACGACGGGCTTGCCGGCCGGTGTGCCGTTCGAAGCAGTGCTCACGGAGTCTCAGTCCTCACTTGTCCTTCGCGGACGGCCGTCCCGACGGCCGAAGGCGGTGAAGGGGGCAGCCGCGTGGAAGACGCACGACGCTGTGAGCCTGACGCGCTTGTTAGAAAGGCAGTGTAGTGGCGAAAGGCCCCGCGTCTTGTGCCTATCCGGCACTGTCACCCCGACGCGCCTGGTCAGGCCGTCGAGGTGCGCCTACCCCGGGTAACGCGTTTCGCCCAGTCTGCCCCACGATCCCCGCCCACCCACCCCCGGAAGGGGGCGGGTGGGCGGGGGAATCCGGCGCGAGGCGCCGGGGGCACCACGGGTGGCGGGCGCCGCGTCACGACGCCCGCCACGGGCGGCAGGGCCGCGGGACCGGGTCACCCCGTCCCACGATCCCCCGCCCGGAGGGGGTCACGCCTCCTCGTCGACCCAGCTCATCAGCTTGCGCAGCTCCTTGCCGGTCGTCTCCAGCAGGTGCTCGCTGTCCTGGGTCTTGTACTCGTTGTACTTCTTCAGACCGCCGTGGTACTCGTCCATCCAGTTCTTGGCGAAGGTGCCGTCCTGGATCTCGGCGAGGACCTTCTTCATCTCGGCCTTGGTGGCGTCGGTGATGATGCGCGGCCCGGTGACGTAGTCGCCCCACTCGGCGGTCTCCGAGACCGACCAGCGCATCTTCTCCAGGCCGCCCTCGTACATCAGGTCCACGATCAGCTTCAGCTCGTGGAGGCACTCGAAGTACGCGATCTCCGGCTGGTAGCCGGCCTCGACCAGGGTCTCGAAGCCCGCCTTGACCAGCGCCGCGGTGCCACCGCAGAGCACCGCCTGCTCACCGAAGAGGTCGGTCTCGGTCTCCTCGGTGAAGGTGGTCTTGATGACGCCGGCGCGGGTGCCGCCGATGGCCTTGGCGTACGACAGCGTCAGCGGGAAGGCGTCGCCGGTGGCGTCCTGCTCGACGGCCGCGATGCACGGCACGCCGCGGCCCTCCTCGTACTGGCGGCGGACCAGGTGACCCGGGCCCTTGGGGGCGACCATGCAGACGTCGACGCCGGCCGGCGGCTTGATGAAGCCGAAGCGGACGTTCAGGCCGTGGCCGAAGAACAGCGCGTCGCCGTCCTTGAGGTTGTCCTTGACGGACTCCTCGTAGACCTGCGCCTGGATCGGGTCCGGGACCAGGATCATGATGACGTCGGCCTCGGCCGCGGCCTCGGCCGGGGTGACCACGCGCAGGCCCTGCTCCTCGGCCTTCGCCTTGGACTTGGAGCCCTCGTGCAGGCCGACCCGGACGTCGACCCCCGAGTCGCGCAGCGACAGCGCGTGGGCGTGGCCCTGGCTGCCGTAGCCGAGGACCGCGACCTTGCGGCCCTGGATGATGGACAGGTCGGCGTCGTCGTCGTAGAACAGCTCGGCCACTGGTGGTCTCTCCTAGGTATCGGGGTTGTCCGTCCCACCGTATGACGGGTGGACGGGTGATGGTTGGCGTGGGTGAGTGGCGCGGATGACGCGGTTACGCCGAGCGGTCGAGCGCGCGCAGGCTCCGGTCGGTGATGGAGCGGGCGCCGCGCCCTATGGCGATGGTGCCGGACTGCACCAACTCCTTGATGCCGTACGGTTCCAGCATCCGGAGCATGGCTTCCAGTTTGTCACTGCTGCCGGTGGCCTCGATGGTCACGGCCTCCGGCGAGACGTCCACGGTCTTGGCGCGGAACAACTGGACGATCTCCACGACCTGGGAGCGGGTCTCGTTGTCCGCACGGACCTTCACCAGGACGAGTTCACGCTGGATCGCGGAGCTGTCCTCCAGCTCGACGATCTTCAGCACGTTGACGAGCTTGTTGAGCTGCTTGGTGACCTGCTCCAGCGGCAGCTCCTCGACGTTCACCACGATGGTGATGCGGGAGATGTCGGGGTGCTCGGTGACCCCGACCGCGAGCGAGTCGATGTTGAAGCCGCGGCGGGAGAACAGGGCGGCGATCCGGGCCAGGATGCCGGGGGTGTTCTCCACCAGGACGGAGAGCGTGTGCTTGGACATGAGGTTGCGTCTCTTCCTATCTCTCGTCCGGGGGGCTCAGTCTTCTTCGCTGTCGCCGAAGTCCGGGCGCACCCCGCGGGCCGCCTGGATCTCGTCGTTGGAGGTGCCGGCGGCGACCATCGGCCACACCATGGCGTCCTCGTGGACGATGAAGTCGACGACCACCGGGCGGTCGTTGATGGCGTTCGCCTCGGCGATGACCTTGTCCAGCTCCGCCGGGTCCTCGCAGCGCATCGCGACGCAGCCCATGGCCTCGGCCAGCTTCACGAAGTCGGGGACGCGGGTGCCGGCGCTCTGCCTGCCGTCGCCCGCCGCCGAGCCGCCGTTGCCCGTGGGGCCGGAGTGCAGGACGGTGTTGGAGTAGCGCTGGTTGTAGAACAGGGTCTGCCACTGGCGGACCATGCCGAGCGCACCGTTGTTGATGATCGCGACCTTGATCGGGATGTCGTTCAGCGCGCAGGTGACCAGCTCCTGATTGGTCATCTGGAAGCAGCCGTCGCCGTCGACCGCCCACACCGTGCGGTCCGGCCGACCGGCCTTGGCGCCCATCGCGGCCGGGACCGCGTACCCCATGGTCCCGGCGCCGCCGGAGTTCAGCCAGGTCGCGGGCGTCTCGTAGTCGATGAAGTGGGCGGCCCACATCTGGTGCTGCCCGACGCCGGCGGCGAAGACGGTGCCCTCCGGGGCCAGCTGGCCGATCCGCTGGATGACCTGCTGCGGGGAGAGGCTGCCGTCGTCCGGCAGGTCGTACCCGAGCGGGTAGGTGTCGCGCCAGCGGTTCAGGTCCTCCCACCAGTCCGCGTAGCGGGCCCGGGCCCAGTCGCCGGCGTGCTCGGAGTCCAGCTCGGCCTGGACGGCGACGATCAGGTCGGCGATGACCTCGCGGGCGTCGCCGACGATCGGCACGTCCGCGGCCCGGTTCTTGCCGATCTCGGCCGGGTCGATGTCGGCGTGGACGATCTTGGCGTACGGGGCGAAGGAGTCCAGCCGGCCGGTGACCCGGTCGTCGAACCGGGCGCCCAGAGCCACGATCAGGTCGGCCTTCTGCAGCGCGGTGACGGCGGCGACGGTGCCGTGCATACCGGGCATGCCCAGGTGCTGCGGATGGGTGTCGGGGAAGGAGCCGAGCGCCATCAGGGTGGTGGTGACGGGGGCCCCGGTCAGCTCGGCCAGCACCTTGAGCTCGCCGGTGGCGCCCGCCTTGAGCACGCCGCCGCCGACGTACAGCACCGGGCGGCGGGCCTGCGTGATCAGCCGCGCGGCCTCACGGATCTGCTTGGCGTGCGGCTTGGTGACCGGCCGGTAGCCGGGCAGATCGGTCTGCGGCGGCCAGGAGAAGGTGGTCCTGGCCTGGAGCGCGTCCTTGGAGATGTCGACCAGGACCGGCCCCGGGCGGCCGGTGGCGGCGATGTGGAACGCCTCCGCGATGGTCCGCGGGATGTCCTCGGCCTTGGTGACCAGGAAGTTGTGCTTGGTGATCGGCATGGTGATGCCGCAGATGTCCGCCTCCTGGAAGGCGTCCGTGCCGATGGAGGTGGAGGGCACCTGACCGGTGATGGCGACCAGCGGCACCGAGTCCATGTGCGCGTCGGCGATCGGGGTGACCAGGTTGGTGGCACCGGGGCCGGAGGTGGCCATGCAGACGCCGACCTTGCCGGTGGCCTGGGCGTAGCCGGTGGCGGCGTGCCCCGCCCCCTGCTCGTGGCGGACCAGTACGTGCCGGACCTTCGAGGAGTCCATCATCGGGTCGTACGCGGGGAGGATCGCACCGCCGGGAATGCCGAACACGGTGTCGGCGCCGACTTCCTCCAGCGAGCGGATGAGGGACTGCGCTCCCGTGACGTGCTCGACGGTGGCGGGCTGCTGCTGCCCGCCGCTACGGGCCCGCGGCTGCGGATGGTGGGACCCGGAAGCCTGCTCGGTCATCGGTCTTCTCTTCTCGAAGATGAGGGTGTACGGGGCTCGGGGTCGCCCCGCTGGGTGCGTTTGTGGTGTTTTGCTGGTTTCTACTACGAGTCTGATGCAACAAAAAACCCCTCGTGCCGTAAGGCAAGCGAGGGGAGCGCGCCGGTGAGGTCCGCAGGGTGTGGAGGCCCGGAGGGCCGCCCTGCTCAGCCGACGCGCTGTCCAAGTACGAGAATTCGGGTGCGCATGGCTCCGACCCTCTCCCCGACACCCACGGGGTGTCAAGTGGGTGGGACGGGCGTCTCATTATTTGAGCGCAATGGCGGATGGGGATGCGGCTCTGGCCTGCGGCTTCCATGCGGCGCCCCGCCGTGCACCGCACCACCGCCGTGTGCCACGGCCGCGTGCGCACCGGCGTGCGCCCCCGCGTGCGCGCCACCGTGCCCCACCCCGTGGCGCATCGGGAGCGCCCCGCCGACCAGCACCGGGGCGTGGTCCGCGCGCGGCACCGGGTAGGTGCCGCGGGTCAGGGCGCGGCGCAGCCGGTGCTCGTCCAGCGGCCCGGAGAACGCCATGCCCTGGGCGTGCGTACAGCCCATGGCCCGCAGCGCCACGATCTGTTCCGGCAGGTCGACGCCCTCCGCCACCGACTGCATCCCGAGATCCCCCGAGATCTGCAACAGCCCCGAGGTGATCTTGTGTAGCCGGGAGGACTCCACGACGCCCTCGACCAGACCCCGGTCCAGCTTGAGGATGTCGATGGGCAGTCGGCGCAGCGACCTGATCGCGGCATAGCCGCTGCCGAAGCCGTCCAGCGCGATCCGCACGCCCAGCCGGCGCAGCGCGCCCAGCCGCAGCTCCAGCTCGTCCAGCGGCACCCGGGGATCGCTGTCGGTCAGCTCCAGGACGAGCGCGCCGGAGGGCAGCCCGTGCCGCGTCAGCAGGGCCTCCACGCTCTTGGGCGGCATCGCCTTGTCGACCAGCCGGGTGGCCGGCAGTCGCACCGCGACGGGCGCGAGGTGTCCGGCCTGCCGGCGCCGGGCGGCCTGCTCGACGGCCTCCTCCAGCATCCAGCGGCTCAGCTCGGCCAGCCGGGCCGCCTCCTCGCCACTGCCGCCGCGGCCGTTGTCGGCCACCCGCAGGAACTCGGCCGGGGTGAAGAGGATGCCCTGCGCGGAGCGCCAGCGGGCCTGGGCGGCGACCGCGCTGATCCGCCCGGTGGCCAGCTCGACCACCGGCTGGTGCAGCAGCACGAACTCGCCCTCGTGCAGCGCGGCGCGCAGCCGGGAGGCGACCTCGGCCCGCCGCACCACCTCGGCCTGCATCTGCGGGGCGTACAGCTCGACCCGGTTCTTGCCCGCGGACTTGGCGCGGTACATGGCCAGGTCGGCGTTGCGCATCAGGGCGCCGGGGCTGATGCCGGGCTCGGCGAAGGCCACGCCGATGCTGGCGGCGACCCGGACCTCGGTGCCGCCCTCCACCCGGTAGGGCTGGGAGAGCGCGACCCGGAGCCGGTCGGCGATCTCCAGCACATGGCACTCGCGGGCGGCGTGGTCGGGCCCGCCGTCGCCCACGATCAGGGCGGCGAACTCGTCCCCGCCCAGCCGGGCGGCGCAGTCCCCGGAGCCGGAGCGCACCGACTCCTGGAGCCGCCGGGCGGCCTGCACCAGCAGCTCGTCGCCGGCCTGGTGGCCGACCGTGTCGTTGACCGCCTTGAAGCCGTCGAGGTCGATGAAGAGCACGGCGGTGCCGGCGTCGGTGCGCCGGCGGCCGGCCAGCGCCTGCCGCACCCGCTTGGTGAACAGCGCCCGGTTGGGCAGGTCGGTGAGCGGGTCGTGCTCGGCGTTGTGCTGGAGCTGGGCCTGGAGCCGGACCCGCTCGGTGACGTCCCGGCTGTTGAAGATCAGTCCGCCGTGGTGCCGGTTGACGGTCGACTCCACGTTGAGCCAGTCGCCGCCGCCGGAGCGGAAGCGGCACTCGATCCGGGTGGTGGGCTCGTCGGCGGACGGCGCGGCCAGGAACCGACGGACCTCGTGCACCACCGCGCCGAGGTCCTCGGGGTGGATGAGCGAGGCCAGCTCGGAGCCGACGAGCTCGTCCGCGTCCCGCCCGTAGACCCCGGAGGCCGCGGGGCTGACGTAGCGCAGGATGCCGGTCGGCGCGGCGATCATGATGACGTCGCTGGAGCTCTGCACCAGGGACCGGAAGTGGTTCTCCTTCTGCGCCAGCTCCTGGGTGAGGCTGAGGTTGTCCAGCAGCATGATGGCCTGCCGCACCACCAGCGCCAGCACCACCGCGCAGGCGGTGAAGAGCACCACCCGGTCGATCTCGCGGCCGTGCATGACGTTGTAGAGCACGCCCAGGGTGCACACGGCGGCGGCCAGGTACGGGGCCAGGGCGGCGAGCGAGCCGCCGAGCGGCCGGCTGGGCTGGGCGGCGCGGCGCGGCGGCGCGGGCGGGCGCTCGGCGGCGCCGGCGGCCGCGGCGAGCCCGGCGGAGCGGGCGGCCCAGGGCGCGTACGCCAGCAGCACCGAGCCGGCGAACCAGCCGGCGTCCAGGAACTGCCCGGAGCGGTAGTGCTCACGCAGCCCGGGCAGGGTGAACAGCGCGTCGCACAGCACGGTCAGGGCGAACGCCCCGATGGCCGTGTTGACCGCGGACCGGTTGGCGGCCGAGCGCTTGAAGTGCAGCGCCAGCACCATGGAGACGAGCACGATGTCCAGCAGCGGATAGGCCAGCGACAGCGCGGTGCGCGCCACGCTCTCCCCGGCGCCCCGGAACTGCGCGGTGTGCGCCAGCGCCAGGCTCCAGGAGAGGGTCAGCAGCGAGCCGGCGATCAGCCAGGCGTCCAGTCCCAGGCAGACCCAGCCGGCGCGGGTGACCGGACGTTTGGCGAGCACCAGCAGCCCGACGATGGCGGGCGGCGCGAAGAGCAGGAAGCAGAAGTCGGCGAGGGACAGGCCGGGCACGGTGCGCCCCAGCACCACCTCGTACCAGCCCCAGACGGCGTTGCCGACGCCGGCCATGGCCGAGGAGACGGCGAACAGGAACCAGGCCGGCCGGATCCGGCCGGAGCAGGTCCAGCCGTACCAGAAGCAGGACGCCGCGGCCACGAAGGCGGCCACGCTGAGCCCGAAGTCGCCCATGATCAGGGCGACTTCGGGGGATCCCCAGCCGAGCATGGCGCCCGTGGCGTAACCCCCGCAGACGGCGGCGAGGAGCAGCTGCTGCACCGTCCCCGCACCGCCGGACGGGGCCTGCGGGCGGCCGATCACCGCCCCGGTGGCGCTCATTGGACGCCCGCCCAACGCCCCGCGGGCCCCGTGTCGCACAAGTGGATCACCAGCGGCGCCGAAGGCCGGCGCAGCGGCGGTCGGGCGAGGTTGCGGGCTGCCCGCAACCGACGCCCCAGTCGCGTCGGGTCGTTGATCCCATGGCCGAACATCACCCGTCGCCCCCCTTACGGGATCACCCCCGCCGCGCGGGGACCACCCATCGTTCTGGTCCTTCGCCGCGCCGCTCGATCCCTGGCGCGACCCCCGCTCGGGACGATACACCAGATCGGTCACTCAGGGACATAGGCCATCTACCCAGCGTAATGGACTAGGGCGGATTGGATACGCACCGCACATAGACGGTGCCTCTGCGTGGTGCCAGCGGCATGTCAACCGGGGTTTTGGCCGTGATGGGGACGGTGACGGCCGAGATCAGCCGGTTGACGCCACCACATGGCGCAGGGGCTCGCCGGCCGCGAACCGCCGCAGCTGATCACGCAACAGCCGCTCGGCGCGCGGCCGGAAGGCCGAGGAGGGGCCGCCCACGTGCGGGGTGATCAGGACACCCGGAGCCTGCCACAGCGGGTGCCCGGTCGGCAGCGGCTCCGGGTCGGTCACGTCCAGCGCGGCGCGCAGCCGCCCCGACTCCAGCTCGGCCAGCAGCGCCTTGGTGTCCACCACGGGGCCGCGCGCGATGTTGACCAGCAGCGCCCCGTCCTTCATCCGACCCAGGAACGCGGCGCCCGCCAGCCCGCGGGTGGCCTCCGTCAGCGGCGTGGCCAGCACCACGACGTCGGCGTCCGGCAGTAGCCGCGGCAGGTCGTCGATCGGGTGCACCGGGCCGCGTTCGGAGGCACGCGCGGTGCGCGCGACGCGCACCACCCGCTCGCACTCGAAGGGCGCGAGCCGGTCCTCGATGGCGGCGCCGATCGCGCCGTAGCCCACGATCAGCACCGTCTTGTCGGCGAGCGCCGGACGGAAGCCGGGGCGCCACTCCCCCGCGTCCTGGGCCCGGGTGAAGCCGGGGATGTCGCGCAGCGCCGCCAGGATCAGGGTCAGGGCGAGCTCGGCGGTGCTCGCGTCGTGCACCCCGCGCGCGTTGCACAGCACCACGCCCGGCGGCAGCCAGCTCAGCGCGTGCTCCACGTGGTCCGTGCCGGCGGTGAGCGTCTGGATCACGCGCAGCCCGGTCATGGCGCGCAGCGGACGGACGTAGACCTCGTCGGACTTCATGTACGGCACGCAGTAGAACGCGCAGCGGGCCGGGTCGGTGGGGTAGTCGGGCCCACCGTCCCAGTGCGCGTACTCCAGCTCCGACGGCAGCCCGTCGATCTCCTCGGGCGGGATCGGCAGCCACACCAGGGGCCGCTGGGACGGGGCGGTATCGCTGTGTTCTGCACTCATGCCAGGAGGCTATGCGAAGCCGTGCGAGACACAGACGTTAGTTTGGGTGCGCGGGACAGGAGCATACGGGGAGGGTGCGGCCAGGTGGAGCGCAGGACTATCGGTGCGGCGACGCTGCGAGTGGGTGCGATCGGCCTCGGCTGTATGCCCATGAGCTGGGCCTACACCGCCTCGCGGCGCAGCGGCGAGGAGTCGCTGCGGGCCCTGCACGCCGCGCTGGACAGCGGGGTCAGCCTGCTCGACACCGCGGACATGTACGGGCCGTTCACCAATGAGCTGCTGGTCGGCCGGGTGCTGCGGCAACGGCGGGCCGGCGCCTTCGTGTCCACCAAGGTCGGCCTGTTGGTCGGTGACAGCCATGTCGTCGCCAACGGCCGCCCCGGCTACGTCAAGCGGGCCTGCGACGCCTCGCTGCGGCGGTTGCAGACCGACGTCATCGACCTCTACCAACTGCACCGCCCCGACCCCGAGGTGCCGATAGAGGAGACCTGGGGCGCCATGGCCGAGTTGGTCGCCGCCGGGAAGGTCCGGGCGCTGGGGCTGTGCGCGGTCGGCGCCCGCGCGGCGCAGCGGCGGCCGGGCGCCGGGATGCACGACACCACGATCCGTCAACTGGACCGGGTGCAGCAGGTCTTCCCGGTCAGCTGTGTCCAGGCCGAGTTGTCGGTCTGGTCCCCCGAGGCGTTGGACTCCCTGGTCCCCTGGTGCGCGGCGCGCGGGGTCGGCGTGCTGGCCGCCATGCCGCTGGGCAACGGCTTCCTCAGCGGCACCCTCACCCCCGGCCAGGGCTTCGAACCCGACGACGTGCGCGCCCGTCATCCGCGCTTCACCGCCGAGATGATGGCCGCCAACCAGCCCATCGTCGCCGGGCTGCGGCGGGTGGCTCGCCGCCACGGCCCCGAGGTGACGGCGGCTCAGGTCGCTCTGGCGTGGCTGCTGGCGCAGAGCCCGCATGTGATCCCGGTGCCGGGGGCGAAGCGGGCCGCGTGGGTGGTGGAGAACTCCGGTGCCGCCGAACTCCGTTTGACTGAGGATGACTTGGCCGAGATAGCGGGACTTCCCGCGGCGCTGGGGTCCTGGGACTGAGCGGCGCTCTCGACGTCGGCCGCTCTTCGGCCTCTTGACGGGGCGCGGGGAACCGCGCGCCCGACCGCGACGGACCCGCGGACGATCGACGGCGCATCACGGCACGCCCCGGGGAGCGCGCGGCTCGTCCTGTCTGCCGGGGTCCGCCGCCTGAGGCCGCCATCGCGGCTAGTCTGGCCGGAGTCGATCGCGGAGAGGAAGCCGAAGGTGCGACGTGCTGGTGTGACCGCAGTGCTCGCCGCTGGTGCGTTGGTGCTGGCGGTGGGGTGCTCCTCCGACGATGAGGGCGGGGGGCCCGGGCGGCCGAGCGCGCGTACGTCGGGGCCCACGGCCTCCGCGAGCGGGTCGCCCTCGCCCGGCGGGGCCTCGCCCACTCCCGCGGGCGCGCCCGCGCGGGGCTCGGCGAAGGTGGTGGAGACGGTCGCCACCGGCGTCGAGAGCCCCTGGGGGCTGGCGCCGCTGCCCGACGGCGACCTGCTGGTCTCCTCCCGCGACACCGGGAAGATCTACCGGATCGGCCGCGAGGACGGGAAGAAGACCGAGCTGGGCACGGTGCGCGGGGTCGCACCCGGGGGCGAGGGCGGGCTGCTGGGGCTGGCGCTCTCCCCCGACTTCGGCGCCGACCATCTGATCTACGCCTACTTCACCACCGCCTCCGACAACCGCATCGCCCGGCTGCTCTACGACCCACAGCGCCCCGAGGGCGACCAGTTGGGCGCCCCCGACACGGTCTTCAAGGGCATTCCCAAGGGGGCGATCCACAACGGCGGCCGGATCGCCTTCGGTCCGGACAAGATGCTCTACGCGGGCACGGGCGAGGGCGGCGACCGCAGTCTGGCGCAGGACAAGGAGTCGCTGGGCGGCAAGATCCTGCGGATGACGCCGGACGGCCAGCCGGTGCACGGCAACCCGGACGGCGACTCGGTGGTGTACTCGTACGGCCACCGCAACGTGCAGGGCCTGGCCTGGGACGCGGACAAGCGGCTGTGGGCCAGCGAGTTCGGGCAGCAGACCTGGGACGAACTGAACCTGATCGAGCCGGGCAGGAACTACGGCTGGCCGCGCGCCGAGGGCACGGTGCCCGACGCCGCCGCGCAGGGGCTGGTGAACCCGGTGGAGCAGTGGCGGGTCGCGGACGCCTCCCCCAGCGGCCTCGCCTTCGCCGAGGGCTCCCTCTGGATGGCCGGGCTGCGCGGCGAGCGGCTGTGGCGGATCCCCCTGCGCGGCGCCGAGCCGGTGACGAAACCGCAGGCGTTCTTCGAGGGGACCTACGGCCGGCTGCGTACGGTGGTCGCCACCGACGACGGCGGGCTGTGGCTGGTGACCAGCAACACCGACGGACGGGGCGACCCGGGTGGGCAGGATGACCGGATCCTGCGGGTGAAGGTCGGCTGACCCGCGCGGACCGACCGCCCCGTCGCGCGTCTGCCTACACTGGCGGGCAGGCGCACGCGGAGACGGGGGGCCACATGTTCAACCTCATCGAGCAGCTGTTCTCACCCGGACGCCGGCACACCGAGGAAGAGCGCAGACGCAACGAGATCACCCTGGACGAGACCGGCTCCGCCGACCCCGGCCGGGGCCCCGTCGACCTGGACTCCGGGCACGTGGTGATCCGCCCCCGCCGGGCGGCCGACTGAACGCTTCGGCTCAGCCCGCGGCCAGGCCGTCGACCAGGCGCAGCCGGTGGGCCAGCGCCCCCGCCTCACCACGGCCGGAGACCTCCAACTTGGCCAGGATGTTGGAGACATGCACGCTCGCGGTCTTCGGCGAGATGAACAGCTCCTCGGCGATCTGCCGGTTGGTACGGCCCACCGCCACCAGGCGCAGCACGTCCCGCTCGCGCGGGGTCAGCCCGAGCGCCTCGGCGGGGTCGGCGGCCGGGGCCTCGGCGGGGCGGCCCGGCGCGGGGGCGGGGCACGGGGCGTCGAGGGAGAGCCGGGCGCGGCGGGCGAGCAGCTCGGTCTCCTCGCGCAGCGGGCGGGCGCCCAGCCGCTCGGCGGTCTCCCGAGCCCGGGCGAGCAGCCCGGCGGCCCGGTCCCGTACCTCGCCGGGCGCCGCGCCGGCCTCGGCCAGCAGCGCCTCGGCCCAGCGGTGCCGAGCCTGGGCGAGCTGGTACGGGCGGTCCAGCGGGTGGAAGGCCGCCGCCGCCCGCTCCCAGGCCGCGGCCTCGTCGCGGCCCTCGGCGCGCAGCAGTTCGGCCTCCAGCAGCAGGGCGTACGCCTCCCACACGGGCACCGCCCGCGGCAGGTCCCGCGCGGCCGCCCGTATCCGGCGCAGCACCTCGGCCCGGCCCTCCTCGGCGGCCGGCAGCCCCCGGGCGTCGGCCTCGGCGGTGGCGGCGGCGAGCAGCAGCGGCCAGGCGTAGCGCTGGGTGCCGGGAGGAAATCCCTCGGCGAGCGCGGTGTCGAGGACGGCGCGGGCGTCGAGGAGGCGGCCGCGGGCGGCGGCGAGGCCGAGCGCCAGGCGGTGCAGGGGGATGACGAACTGCGGCTGGGGGTCGTGGGTGCCGTAGTGCTCGTGGGCGGCGGCCAGTTCGCGCTCGGCGGTCTCCCAGGCGCCGCGGGCCAGCGCGAGGTCGGCCAGCCGGGTGGCGGCGGTGCCCCGGGTCTTGGTGCTGCCCGCGAGCCGCCGGGTCTTGACGGCGGTCTCCTCCGCCGCGGTCCAGCGGCCCAGGTGCAGCAGCGACTCGGACTGGTTGCCGCGCACCCACGCCTTGGCCTCCGTCAGGCCGCAGCGGCGGAGGATGGCGGCCCCCTCCTCGGCCGCCTCGACGGACTCGGCGGACCGGCCGACCGCCTCCAGCACGGAGGTGAGGTTGGTGAAGCAGCGCCCCAGCAGGGTGATGTCGCCCAGCTCCACGGCGCGCCGGCACACCTCCCTCAGGTCGGCGAGCCCGCCCTCCACGTCCGCGTCGATCCTCAGCCAGCCCAGCGTCAGCCGGGCGTTCAGCTCGATGGTCTCGGCGCCCACGAGGCGGGCGAGCTCGACCGCCCGCTCGGCGGCGGCCGTGCCGTCGGCCCCCGGCCGGTGGATGGCGCCCCAGATCGCCGCGTAGCAGAGGACGTCGGCGTGCACGGCGGACGGCGGCAGTCCGCGCACCAGCTCCTGGGCGCGGCTCAGCTCCGCCCAGCCGTCGCCGCGCGCCAGCCCCTCCGCCAGCTTGGAGCGCTGGGTCCAGAACCAGGCGGCGCGCAGCGGGTCCTCGCCGTGGTCCAGCATCTTCAGCGCCTGCTTGCTGACGGCGAGCGCCCGCTCCCGCCGGCCGGACAGGTACGCGGCCGCGACCACCTCGGCGAGCAGGTCGAGGTGGCGCAGCGCCTCGTCGTCGCAGCCGCAGGCCGGGTACACGCCGGCCCGGTCGAAGGGGCGCTGGACCTCCCGCACCTCCTTGGGCGCGTCCTCCCACAGCTCCAGGGCCCGCTCCAGCAGCCGCAGCTGTTCGGCGTGGGCGTACCGCCGCCGCGCCTCGACGGCGGCGTTGAGCACCGCGGGCAGGGCCTTCGCGGCGTCGTGGGCGTGGTACCAGTAGCCGGCGAGCCGGGCGGCGCGCTCCTCGGCCCGCACCAGCGAGGGGTCGGCCTCCACCGCCTCCGCGTAGCGCCGGGCGAGGCGGATCATCTCGCCGGGGAGCATGTCGTCCAGGACGGCCTCGCGGACCAGCGCGTGCCGGAAGCGGTAGCGGTTGTCCTCGGCCGTGGGGCGCAGGATGCTGGCGCCGACGGCGGTGCGCAGGGCCTCGATGAGCTCGTCCTCGCCGAGTCCGGCGACGGCCGCGAGCAGCTCGTGCTCGACGGCGGAGCCGCCCTTGGCGAGGATCCGCACCACCCGCTGGGTCTCCTCGGCGAGCGCCTCCACCCGCACCAGCAGCAGGTCGCGCAGGGAGTCGCTGATGCCGCTTCCGCACGACTCGCCGAGGCAGGTGAGCTCCTCGACGAAGAAGGCGTTGCCCTCGCTGCGTTGGAAGACCTTGTCCACCAAGGTCTGTTCCGGCTCGGCGCCGGTGATCCCGGCGATCTGGGCGCGCACCTCGCCGCGGGTGAAACGGGGCAGGTCGAGCCGGCGCACCGTGCGGGTCCGGTCGAGCTCGGCGAGGAAGGGGCGCAGCGGGTGGCGGCGGTGGAGGTCGTCGGAGCGGAAGGTGGCGACGACCAGCAGCCGGGCGGCGGGCAGCGCGCGGACCAGGTAGCCGAGCAGTTCACGGGTGGAGCGGTCGGCCCAGTGCAGGTCCTCGATGACGACGACCAGGGTGCGGTCGGCGGCGAGCCGCTCCAGCAGCCGGGTGGTGAGCTCGAACAGCCGGGCCCGGCCCCGCTCGTCGGGGGACTCGCGGGTGGTCTCGCCCAGCTCGGGGAGGAGTCGGGCCAGTTCGCCCTCCTGGCCGGCGACGGCCCGCGCCAGCTCGTCGCCCAGCTGCCGCCGGAGCGCGCGCAGCACGGCGGCGAAGGGGGCGAACGGCAGCCCGTCGGCGCCGATCTCGACGCAGCCGCCCACCGCGGTGACCGCGCCGGCGGCGGCCGCGTGGGCCAGGAACTCCTCGGTCAGCCGGGACTTGCCCACCCCGGCCTCGCCCCCGACGAGCAGGGCCTGGGTCTCCCCCGCTGCGGCGCGGGCCAGGGCGGCGTTGAGCGCGGTCAGTTCGTCGCCGCGGCCGACGAACACCGGGCTGACGGTGACGTTCTGCACGCCGTCGAGGATCGCACAGGCGTCCGACATCCCGGCAGGTGGTTTCTCGGAGAGCATGATCGACGGAGCGTCACGGGAGGGCCCGCGCCCGCTCAGGCGGCGGTGTCGTAGGCGTGCGCGGCGGCGCGGTCCCGCTGTCGGCTCACCCGGCCCTCGGGATCCCGGCGGGCACCGCGGCGGCCGCGGGCGGCCTCGCGGACGAGCCGCTGCCGGGCGGCCTCGCGGAGCAGCTCGGTCTGGCGGGCCTGGTGCAGTTCGTAGTGCAGCATCGTTCTCTCCTGGAAGACGAAGGCTTTTCGTTGCCTCTACCTTCGTCTCCAAGGGGGGTCGTCCACATGGGGAGACTGCCCGATCTCGTCCCCTCCGGGGGCCTTAGACGCCGAGACGCACGCCCCCGAGGGTCCTTAGGACCCTCGGGGGCGTGCTTAGGGGCTGCTCAGGAGCCCGGGGGCGGGCCTCAGGAGCTGCGGGCGCCCGCCGTGTCCGACAGCTCCGCGCGGGGCGCGGGCACGGTCAGCGGCTCCGGCTGCCGCACCGCCTCCTCCGGCGGCTCGATGCTGATGCGCGGCAGGCAGCGGTCCAGCCAGCGGGGCAGCCACCAGTTGGCGGCGCCGAGCATGTGCATCAGGGCCGGGACCAGGAGCGTACGGAGGACGAACGCGTCCAGGGCGACGGCCGCGGCCAGGCCGATGCCGAACATCGCGATGATCCGGTCGCCGCTGAGCACGAAGGCGGAGAAGACCGCGATCATGATGACGGCCGCGGAGTTGATGACCCGGCTGGTCTCGGCCAGGCCCACCCGGACGGCGACCCGGTTGTCGCGGGTCTGGAGCCACTCCTCGTACATCCGGCTGACCAGGAAGACCTGGTAGTCCATGGAGAGGCCGAAGAGCACCGACACCATGATCACCGGCAGGAAGGGCTCGATGGGGCCCGCGGCGCCCAGGCCCAGCAGTCCGCTGCCCCAGCCCCACTGGAAGATCGCGACGACCACGCCGAAGGACGAGGCGACGGCGAAGATGTTCATCGCCGCGGCCTTGAGCGGGATGCCGATGGAGCGGAAGGCGAGCAGCAGCAGCAGGCAGCCGAGCGCCACCACCACGCCGACGAACAGCGGCAGCTTGCCGATGATCACGGACGCGAAGTCGTCGTAGCTGGCGGTGAGCCCGCCGACCTGGACGTCCAGCGAGGTGCCCCGCTCGGCGGCCGGCAGCACCTCCGTGCGCAGGCGGTCGACCAGGTCGGAGGTGGCCTGGGACTGCGGGGAGCTCTCGGGGATGACGGTCAGCACGCCGCCCGGGTGGGAGCCGCTGAGCTCCGGGCCGCCGACCGCGGCGACGCCCTCGGTGCCGCGCAGCGTGTCGGCGAGCTGGGTGAAGGCCAGCTTGTCGGCGGCGCTGTCGACGTGGCTGGCGAGGGTCAGCGGGCCGTTGACGCCGGGGCCGAAGCCGTCCGCGAGCATGTCGTAGGCCTGCCGCGTGGTGGCGGTGGTGGGGTTGTTGCCCTGGTCGGAGGTGCCCAGGTGGAGCGAGAGGGTGGGCAGCGCCAGCACCAGCATCAGCACGGCGGCGACGGCGCCCAGCAGCTTGGGGTGGCGCTCGACGAAGGCCGACCAGCGGGCCGCGAAGCCGGTCGCCGGCTTCGGGGCGGGACCGTTCTCGGTCAGCTCGCGGCGCTCGCGGCGGTTCAGCGCCTTCATGCCGATCACGCCGAGCAGCGCGGGCAGCAGGGTCACCGAGGAGGCGACGGTGAGCACCACGGTGAGCGAGGCGGCGTAGGCGACGCCGTTGAGGAAGTCCAGGCGCAGGACGAGCATGCCCAGCAGCGCGATGCAGACGGTGACGCCCGCGAAGACCACCGCGCGCCCGGAGGTGGCCACGGCGCGCTGCGCGGCCTCGGCGACCGGCAGGCCCTGGCGCAGCCCGCGCCGGTGCCGGGTGACGATGAACAGCGCGTAGTCGATGCCGACGCCGAGACCGATCAGCAGGCCCAGCATGGGCGCGAAGTCGGCGACGGTCATGGCGTGGCCCAGCAGCCCGATGCCCGCGTAGGCGGTGCCGACGCCGACGACGGCGGTGGCGATGGGCAGGAAGGTGGCGGCCAGCGAGCCGAAGGCCAGGAAGAGCACCACGGCGGCGGCGGCGATGCCGATGATCTCGCTGAGGTGGCCGGCTTCGGGCGCCTCGGTCAGCGCGACGCCCGCGCCGCCCAGCGCGACCGACAGGCCCGCGTCCTCGTCCGCGGCCGCCCGCGCGGTCTTCACGACCTGCTCGACCTCGCCCTTGTCCAGGTCCTGGGTGGGCGCGTCGAAGGCGACGGTGGCGTAGGCGGTCTTCCCGTCGGGGCTGATCCGGCCGGCCCCCTCGGCGCCGTACGGGCTGGTCACCGAGGCGACGCCGGGCAGCTCCCCGACCTCGTCCAGGGTCGCGGCCATCCGCTCCTCGACCGAGGCCGCGCGGACGGTGCCGTGCTCGGTGTGCCAGACGATCGAGTCGCTGTCCCCCGCCTCGCCGGGGTGGATCTCGTTCAGCAGCGCGGCGGCCTTCGAGGACTCCGTGCCGGGCACGTCGTAGTCGTTGGAGTACGCGGTGCCGGTGACGGCGACAGCGGCGGCGGCGCCCACGAAGGCGACGAGCCACAGCACGATGACGGCGATGCGGTGCGTGATGCACCACCGGGCGAGAGCGGTCATGGACTGCTTTCAGGAGGGGACGTTCGTGCGGGGTGGGCGCGGAGCCCGCCCTGTCCTCAGCACTGTGACAGCCGGAGAAGATCATTTGTCCCTTTTGTGGGTTTTACCACAAGAGTGCGGAGGCCCCCGGACGGCCCGCTTCCGACCCCCGGGCACCCCGCTCACGGCGGTCGCACGGGCCGGACCGGCGCCTCCCCCGCAGCCGCAGCGCAGGCCGCCCGGCCGCCCCGCCTCAGCCGGCGCGCAGCCCCGCGCCGCGCACGTCGAAGGCGTCCCGCAGCCCGTCCCCGAGCAGGTTCAGGGCGGCCACCACCAGCATGATCGCGATGCCCGGCGGGAAGATCAGCCACCAGTGGCCGATCTGGGTGTAGGTGATGCCGGCGCTGAGCATCGAGCCCCAGTCGGCGGCCGGCGGCGGCACCGACAGACCCAGGAAGGCCAGGTACGCGACGTAGAGGATGGCGTCGGCGATCTGGAAGGTGGCGTTGACGACGACGGTGCCGATCGCGTTGGGCAGGATGTGCCGGAAGACCGCCCGGCGCCCGCCGCCACCCATCATCCGCATGGCGTGCACATAGTCGCGCTCACGCAGCGCGAGCGCCTCGCCGCGGATCAGCCGGGCCGGGGAGAGCCAGGCGACCGAGGCGATGACCAGGATCAGCACCCCCTTGCCGGGGGTGACGATCGCGGCGACGACCACCAGCAGGAACAGCGCGGGGATGGCCAGCGCGGCGTCGGTGATCCGCATCATCACCGCGTCCAGCCAGCCGCCCGCATAGCCCGCGACCGCGCCGTAGACCGCGCCGAAGCAGGTGGCCAGCAGCCCGGCGGCCAGCCCGACCTCCAGCGAGGTGCGGCCGCCGGCCATCAGCCGACCGAGCATGTCGTACCCCAGGTCGGTGGTGCCCAGCGGGTGCCCGTCGTCGCCGGGCGGCAGGCCGGCCCGACTCAGGTCGGTGTGCACCTGGTCGGTGTCGTGGACGAGCGGACCGAGGTAGCAGAAGGCGGCCACCGCGACCAGCAGCACGGCGCCGACCAGCGCGCTCCGGTCGCGCAGCAGGGCGGCGAGCGCCCGGCGCACCAGGCCCGCGGCGTCGCGCGACCCGGCCGCGGGGAGGCGGCGGGCGCCCACGGGGCGAGGGTCGACGCGCGACGGGCCGCGGTCGGGACCCGACGGGGCGCGGTCGGGGTCCGGGGCGGCCGGCTCCGGCACCGCGGGCGCGGTCACGAGACGCTCCTGATCCGTGGGTCGAGGACGGCGTACGCGATGTCGGTGAGCAGCGAGCCGAGGACGGTGGCGACCCCGACGACCAGCGTCACGCCCAGCAGCACCGGGAAGTCGGAGCCCTGCGCGGCGTTCCAGAACAGCAGCCCCATGCCGGGATAGTTGAACATCGACTCCACCACCAGGGTGCCGCTGAAGAGGGTGGGCAGGTAGAGCCCGACCAGGGTGGCCACCGGGATCAGCGCGTTCCGCAGCACATGCCGGGCGAGCACCCGGCGCCCGCGCAGCCCCTTGGCGCGCGCCGCGCGCACGTACTCCTCGCCCAGGTGGTCCAGCACCGCCGAGCGTGTGTAGCGGCTGAACGCGGCGACGACGCCGAGCGCCAGGGTCACCACCGGCAGCACCAGCCCGGCCGGCTCGGCCAGCACGCCGGCGACGGTGTCCGCCTGCGGCGCCTCCGCCGGGAAGAGGCGCAGCCGCTGGCTGAAGACCCAGATCAGCACCAGTCCGAGGAAGAAGACCGGGGTGGCGTAGGCAAGGAAGGCCGCGCCGGTGAGGAGGTGGTCGGCCGCGGTGCCGCGCCGCACCGCCTGGAGCACGCCCAACGGGATCGCGCACAGCACGGCCAGCGCCAGGGCCGCGCCGGCCAGCAGTGCGGTCCTGGGCAGCCGCTCACCGAGGAGCGCGATCACCGTCTGGTTGAGCTTGTACGACTCGCCGAGGTCGCCGGTGAGCAGCCGTCGCAGATACATCCCGTACTGGACCGGCAGCGGTCGGTCGAAGCCCTGCCGGTGGTCGAAGTGGGCCACCGCCTCGGGGGTGGCCCGGGGGCCGAGGATGGCGCGCGCCGGGCCGCCGGGGAGCTGGTGCAGCAGCAGGAAGACGATCACGGAGACCAGCAGCAGCACGACGGCGGCCTGGGCGCCGCGCCGGGCCAGGAAGCGGATCACGCGCCACCGCCCTTCGTGACGTAGTACCAGTCCTGCGGGGCGAGGCTCAGGGTCGGGTTCTGCTCGACGCCGCGCAGGTCGTTGCGGATCACCGAGACCTGGTAGGCGGGGTTGGGGGTCCACAGCACGGGCAGCCGATCGGCGACGTGCCGGGCGTAGGCACGCATCGCGGCCGGGTCGGTGGAGTACGCGGTGGCCCGGATCAGCTCGTCGGTCCGCGGCTCGGACCAGTTGCCCATGTTGGAGGGGGCGCCGGTGGCGAAGAGCTGCTCGCCGCTGGGGTCGGGCGGGAAGTACCAGCTCCCCGCGGTGCCGAAGAAGCCGAGCTGCCAGGCCCGGCACGCCGGCTCGGCCGGGCGGCAGGGCACGGTGGTGCCCAGCACGGTGTTGAGCGGCTGCTGCCGGATGTCCAGCCGGACGCCGGCCCGGTCGAAGGAGGACTTGATCTCCTGCATGGTGTTGGAGGTCTCCGTCGAGCCGGACTGGGACAGCAGCTCCAGCCGCAGCTCCCGCCCCTCCTCGACGCCCGCGCCGCACCGGCCGGGACCGCCGCCCGGCCGCGCGCAGCGCAGCGTGCCGCCGTCCCCCGCCCGCCAGCCGTGCGCGGCCAGCAGCCGCTTCGCCCGGCCCGGGTCGTACGGGTACGGGGGGCGGTCCAGGAGCGAGCCGGGCACCGGGCCGCGGGTGGGGGCGGCGGTGCCGTGCCAGACGACCTCGGCGATGGCCCGCTGGTCGATCAGGTGCTGGAGGGCTTGGCGCAGATAGGTCTGGCGCAGCAGCGGCCCGGCCGTGGGGTGGTGGAAGTTGAGGACGATGTAGGTGATCGCCCAGCCCTCCCAGGGGTCGATGCGGTAGCCCAGCTCGGTGAAGGTCTTGGAGGCCGCCATCACGGCGGGCGGGATGTAGCCGTAGTCGATGTCGCCGGACCGCAGCACGTTGAACTCGGAGTCGGCGGTGGTGAAGGGACGGAAGACCACCCGGTCCAGGTGGGGCTTGTCCGGCCCGGTGTACCGCGGGTTGGGCACCAGGGAGACCCGCCCGGAGGTGCTCCAGCGCTCGATCCGCCAGGGGCCGTCCACGGTCCGCCACAGCGGGTCGGTGGCGAAGCGGGAGAGCTGCTTGGCGTGCCGGAGCAGCCGGGCGAAGGCGGTCCTGGGGTCCTCGCCGTCCGGGTTCCAGGCGTGCCGGGGCAGCGGGGTGATGCTCTGCAGCTGGTTGGCGGTGAACCAGACCGGGTTGTACGCGCGGTCGAGCCGCAGCCGGACGGTGCGGTCGTCGAGCGTCTCGAAGCGCCGGACGTTGTCGGGCAGCAGCCCGCGCGCGTAACCGCCCCACTCCTCCTTGTTGGCCTTGATCAGTTCGAACCAGAAGGCCACGTCGCCGGCGGTGACCGGCCGCCCGTCGGACCAGGTGTAGCCCCGCTTGAGGGTGAGGGTGACGGTGGTGCCGCGGTCGCTGTAGCGGGGCGGCAGGGCGAGGTTGCGGGGGCTGTCCATGGTGAGCTCCCCGCCCTTCTCCTCGGGCGTGTACAGCGGCGGGTAGAGCAGGTTCTGCAGGGCGCTGTTGTAGCCGGCCAGATAGCCGGGGGCGCCGATCGGGAAGATCCAGTTGGGGGTGGCGGCGGGCGGCAGCGCCATGGTGACGGTGCCGCCCTCGACCCGGGTCCCCCCGGTGGGGCCGAGGTCGGTGACCCTCTCGGGCCGCGGGCCGCAGCCCGAGACCAGCGCCAGCAGACAGACCACCGCCGCCGCCAGCGGGGCGCGGACACGTGTGCTTCGTACGCCGATCAGTCCCACGCTCGTCTCCAGGAGGCAGCGGGCAGGCCGAAGTCAGCGAGCAACGTACGGACGCCAGAGAAAGGAAGTCAAGAGTCTGGCGCCCTCCTGGGTAACTGCGGTGTACTGGACGGGACTTGACCCCTTTCTTGCTTCGCTCGACGAAGAAAGAACGGTCCGGAGGGGGCACGCATGACCGCCGCCGAGGAGCAGCCCGGCTCCGCCGCGCACATCCTCGACCTGGTCGCCGGCGGGGCCGCCAGCTCCCGCGCCGACCTGGTACGGGAGTTGGGGCTGGCCGCGTCCACCGTCTCCGCGCGCGTCCAGGAACTGGTCGACGCCGGGCTGCTCAGCGAGTCCGGCGCGGGCGCCTCGCGCGGCGGCCGCCGCCCCCGGCTGCTGCGCCTCCCCGACGGCGGAGCCGTCGCCCTCGCCGCCGACCTGGGCAGCCACCATGCGCGGCTCGGCGCGGTCGGCCTGGACGGCACCGCCCGGGAGGTGACCGAGGACGTCCTCGACCTGACCCAGGGGCCGGACCGGACCCTGGAACCGCTGGCCGACCGGCTCGCCGTGCTGGCGGACCGGCAGCGGGCCGCCGGCCGGGCGGTGCGCGCGGTGGGCGTGGGCTTCCCCGGGCCCGTCGACACCGACGGCGGCCGGATCATCGCCCCCTCCCGGATGCCCGGCTGGCATCTGTACCCGCTGCGCGACCGGTTGGCGGAGCGGCTGGGACTGCCCGTGCTGGTCGACAACGACGCCAACATGATGGCCGTCGGCGAACACCACGCGGCCCGCTCCGGCCCGCGTCACCTCGTCGTCGTCAAGGCCGGCCGCGGCATCGGCTCCGGGGTCGTCTGCGACGGCCGGCTGTACCGCGGCGCCGGGGGCTCCGCCGGCGACATCAGCCATGTGCGGGTGGACGCCGCCGCAGAACGCCCCTGCTCCTGCGGGAACATCGGCTGCCTGGAGACGGTCGCCAGCGGCGCCGCCATCGCGACCGCGCTGCGCGGGCTGGGCATCGAGGCCGACGGCTCGGCCGATGTGCTGCGGCTGGTCGCCGACGGCGAGCCGAACGCCACCACCCTGGTCCGCCGGGCGGGGCGGGACATCGGCGCCGTGCTCTCCGTCGTCGTCAACTTCTTCAACCCCGAGGCGGTGATCCTCGGTGGCGCGCTGGCCGGAGCCGAGCCGCTGGTCGCCGCCGTCCGTGGCGCGCTCTATGAACGCTGTCTGCCGATGGCCACCCGCGAACTGTCCATCACGGCCGCCCGCGGCGGCGCCGACGCCGGACTGCTCGGCGCCGGCCGGCTCGCCCTGCGCGAGCTCGCCCTCGCCCCGCTGGGCCGTCCGGCCCCCGACCTGGCGCCGCCGCCCGGCGGCTGAGCCCCGGACGACCGAGCCCGCCGTCTCCCGCTCTCCGGGAACGGGGCCTCGCCGTCCGGGGCCGAACCCGCCGCCCGCGCCGCCCCCGCCCCTCCAGGAAGGTGAGCCTCCGTGTCCTCCCCCACCGGCCGCCGCCCGCGCGTCGCCATCGGCGGCATGGCCATCGAGTCCAGCACCTTCTGCCCGCACCGCACCCGTTATCCGGACTTCCGCGTCACCCGCGGCGCCGAGCTGCTGGCCCGCTACGCCTGGACCCGACCGGGCCACGAGCTCGCCGACGCCGTGGAGTGGGTCCCGCTGGTGCACGCGGTGGCCCTGCCCGGCGGCCCGGTGGAGGCGGCCACCTACGAGCGCGTCAAGGCCGAACTGGTCCACCGCCTCCGCGCGGCGGGCCCGCTGGACGGCCTGGTCTACGACATCCACGGCGCGATGAGCGTCGTCGGCCGGGAGGACGCCGAGGCCGACCTCACCGAGGCGGTCCGGGAGGCCATCGGCGCGCGGGCCCTGATCTCCGCCGCCATGGACCTTCACGGCAACGTCTCCCGGCGCTTCGCCGAACAGCTCGACCTGATCACCGCGCACCGGCTGGCCCCGCACGAGGACGCCTGGGAGACCCGGGAACGCGCCGCGCGCACCCTGGTGGCGCGGCTGCGGAGCGGGCGTGGCCGCCCCCATCTGGCCTGGGCCCAGATCCCCGTACTGCTGCCCGGCGAGAAGACCAGCACCCGGCTGGAGCCGGCGAAGTCGCTGTTCGGGCGGCTGGCCGCCGTGGAGGCGCTGGACGGCGTGGTCGACGCGGCCCTGTGGGTCGGCTACGCCTGGGCGGACGAGCCACGCTGTCGGGCCGCGGTGGTCGTCACCTCCGACGACCCCGACCTGGCGCTGGCCCAGGCCGGCGCCCTGGCCCGGGACTACTGGCGGGCCCGCCGCGACTTCGTCTTCGTCGGCCCCACCGGCACCGCCGACGCGTGTGTGGCCCGCGCGGTGGAGTCCTCCGCCCGGCCCTTCCTCATCAGCGACTCCGGTGACAACCCCACCGCGGGCGGCGCCGGCGACCTCCCCTACCTGCTCGGCCGGCTGCTCGCCCACCCGGCGCTGGCCGCGGGCGAGGTCACCGCCCTGCACCCCGGCCTGACCGACCCGGCGGCGGTGGCGCGCTGCTTCACGGCGGGGCGCGGGGCGACGGTGACGGTGCGGGTGGGCGGCTCGTTCAGCGCCGGCACCGGACCGCACGCCGAACCGCTCGAGGTGACCGGCGAGGTGGTGTCGCTGCGCCCCGGGGACGAGGTCGGCGGCGACCTCGCGGCGCTCCGCGCGGGCGGGGTCACCGTGGTGCTCACCAGCCGCCGCAAGCCGTTCCACACCCTGGCCGACTTCGGGGAGCTCGACCCCCGCGGCTACGACCTGGTCGTGGTCAAGATCGGCTATCTGGAGCCGGAGCTGTACGCGATGGCGGCCGACTGGCTGCTCGCCCTCACCCCGGGCGGGGTGGACCAGGACCTGCCGCGGCTGGGCCACCACCGTGTCGTCCGGCCGCTGTACCCCTTCGACGACGCGGGGTTCGAGGACCCGGAGCCGACCCCGGCGCTGCTCCGGCGCGAGGACCCACTACGCCGCGACGGCCGCCCCCGCTGAGGGGGACGGCCGTCGCGGCGGTCGGCGGGGTGTCGGGGTCAGCCCTCGACGCCCAGCTTCTCCAGGATGAGCTCGCGCACCCGGGCCGCGTCGGCCTGGCCGCGGGTGGCCTTCATGACGGCGCCGACCAGGGCGCCGGCGGCGGCCACCTTGCCACCGCGGATCTTGTCGGCGATGGCGGCGTTGGCGGCGATGGCCTCGTCCACGGCCGTGCCCAGGGCGCTGTCGTCGGAGACGACCTTCAGACCGCGGCCCTCGACGACGGCGTCCGGCTCGCCCTCGCCGGCGAGGACGCCCTCGATGACCTGACGGGCCAGCTTGTCGTTGAGTGAGCCGTCGGCGACCAGCGCGCACACCCGGGCCACCTGGGCCGGGGTGATGGCCAGCGAGGACAGCTCCGCACCGGCCTCGTTGGCGCGGCGGGCCAGCTCGCCCATCCACCACTTCCGCGCGGCGGCGGCGTCCGCGCCCGCGTCGATGGTGGCGGTGATCAGCTCGATGGCGCCCGCGTTGAGGACGGACTGCATCTCGTGCTGGGAGATGCCCCACTCCTCGCGGAGTCGGTTGCGGCGCACCCGCGGCAGCTCCGGCAGGCCCGCCCGCAGCTCCTCGACCCACTCCCGGGAGGGGGCCACCGGCACCAGGTCCGGCTCCGGGAAGTAGCGGTAGTCCTCCGCCTCCTCCTTGACCCGGCCGGAGGTGGTGGAGCCGTCCTCCTCGTGGAAGTGGCGGGTCTCCTGGATGATCGTGCCGCCGTCGCCGAGCACCGCGGCGTGCCGCTGGATCTCGAAGCGCACCGCGCGCTCCACCGAGCGCAGCGAGTTGACGTTCTTGGTCTCGGAGCGGGTGCCGAACTTCTCGGCGCCGTGCGGCCGCAGCGACAGGTTGACGTCGCAGCGCATCTGGCCCATCTCCATCCGGGCCTCGGACACGCCGAGCGCCTTGATGAGCTCGCGCAGCTCGGCGACGTACGCCTTGGCGACCTCGGGCGCACGCTCGCCCGCGCCGACGATCGGCTTGGTGACGATCTCGATCAGCGGGATGCCGGCGCGGTTGTAGTCCAGCAGGGAGTGGACCGCGCCGTGGATACGGCCGGTGGCACCGCCGACGTGGGTCGACTTGCCGGTGTCCTCCTCCATGTGGGCGCGCTCGATCTCGACGCGGAAGACCTCGCCGTCCTCCAGCTGGACGTCCAGGTAGCCGTTGAAGGCGATCGGCTCGTCGTACTGGGAGGTCTGGAAGTTCTTCGGCATGTCCGGATAGAAGTAGTTCTTCCGGGCGAAGCGGCACCACTCGGCGATCTCGCAGTTCAGCGCGAGGCCGATCTTGATGGCGGACTCCACTCCGGTCGCGTTGACGACCGGGAGCGAGCCGGGCAGGCCGAGGCAGGTGGGGCAGGTCTGCGCGTTGGGCTCGGCGCCGAGCGTCGTCGAGCAGCCGCAGAACATCTTGGTCTTGGTGCCGAGTTCGACATGCACCTCGAGGCCCATGACGGGCTCGTAGGTGGCCAGTGCGTCCTCGTACGACACCAGTTCAGTGACGGTCACGGAAAACTAACCTTTCAGTGCGCTCAGCCCGCGAGGACGTCGTCGTCGCCCAGGCGCTTGAGCTCGCGGACGAGGAGCGCGATGCCGGTGATGATGGCGGCGGCCGAGACCACGGCGTCCACCAGCTGCAGCTTGTCCTGCTCGGCGCGGGCCTTCTTCGCCTGCTTGACGACGCTGATCGCGCCGAAGGCGGTGGTGCCGATGGACAGGTAGGTGCCGGGCTTGGACTTCTTGAAGCCCTTGGCCTTCTTCATGGCGCTCACAGCATCTCTCCGTTCGCTTCTCCGCCCGCGCGGCGCAGGGGCGCGGGTGTCCACGTCGTCTGCGGCCGGGCGGCCGCGCGTGCGTCGCTCACAGGGAAGGTGCCTCCTCAAGCAGTGGGTGGCCCCACGTGGCGACGAACGCGGCCTCGACCGCGGCACCGACCTTGTACAGCCGGTCGTCGGCCATGGCGGGGGCGATGATCTGCAGGCCGACCGGGAGCCCGTCCTCGGGCGCCAGGCCGCAGGGCAGCGACATGGCCGCGTTGCCCGCCAGGTTGGTCGGGATGGTGCACAGGTCCGCGAGGTACATCGCCATCGGGTCGTCGGCGCGCTCGCCGATCGGGAAGGCGGTGGTCGGGGTGGTCGGCGAGACGATCACATCGACCTGCTCGAAGGACTTCTCGAAGTCCTTCGAGATGAGCGTGCGCACCTTCTGCGCGGAGCCGTAGTAGGCGTCGTAGTAACCGGAGGAGAGGGCGTAGGTGCCCAGCATGATCCGGCGCTTGACCTCGGCGCCGAAGCCCTCCTCACGGGTGAGGGAGGTGACCTCCTCGGCCGACTTGGTGCCGTCGTCGCCGACCCGCAGGCCGTAGCGCATGGCGTCGAAGCGGGCCAGGTTGGAGGAGCACTCGGACGGCGCGATCAGGTAGTACGCGGCCAGCGCCAGGTCGAAGGAGGGGCAGTCCAGCTCGACGATCTCGGCACCGAGCTCCTTGAGCAGCTCCACCGACTCCTCGAACCGCTGCATCACGCCGGCCTGGTAGCCCTCGCCGCGGAACTGCTTGACGACGCCGACGCGCATGCCCTCGACGCTGCCGTTCCGGGCCGCCTCGACCACCGGCGGCACCGGGGCGTCGATGGAGGTCGAGTCGAGCGGGTCGTGGCCGGCGATCACCTCGTGCAGCAGCGCCGCGTCCAGGACCGTACGGGCGCACGGGCCGCCCTGGTCGAGGGAGGAGGAGAAGGCGACCATGCCGTAGCGGGACACCCCGCCGTAGGTCGGCTTGACGCCGACCGTGCCGGTGACGGCGGCCGGCTGACGGATCGAGCCGCCGGTGTCGGTGCCGATGGCCAGCGGCGCCTGGTACGAGGCGAGCGCCGCGGAGGAGCCGCCGCCGGAGCCGCCGGGGATCCGGGTGAGGTCCCACGGGTTGCCGGTCGGGCCGTAGGCACTGTTCTCGGTGGACGACCCCATGGCGAACTCGTCCATGTTGGTCTTGCCGAGGATGACGACGTCGGCTTCCTTGAGCTTGCGCGTCAGGGTCGCGTCGTACGGCGGGATCCAGCCCTCGAGGATCTTGGAACCGACGGTGGTCGGCACGCCCTTGGTGGTGAAGATGTCCTTCAGCGCGAGCGGGACGCCGGCCAGCGGGCCGAGCTTCTCGCCCCGGGCGCGCTTCTCGTCCACCGCCCGCGCCTGGGCCAGGGCGCCCTCGCGGTCCACGTGGAGGAAGGCGTGCACCTTCTCGTCCACGGCCTCGATGCGGGCCAGGTGGGCCTCGGTGACCTCGACCGCGGTGACCTCGCCGGAGGCGATCTTCGCGGCGGTCTCCGCCGCGGTGAGCTTGGTCAGATCTGCCATGATCACTCCTCCCCCAGGATCTGCGGCACCTTGAAACGCTGCTGCTCCTGGGCGGGGGCGCCGGAGAGCGCCTCCTGCGGGGTCAGCGACGGACGGATCTCGTCCGGGCGCATGACATTGGTCAGCGGCAGCGGGTGGGAGGTCGGCGGAACGTCTTGGTCGGCGACATCGGAGACGCGGGCGACCGCGCCGATGATGTCGTCCAGCTGACCGGCGAAGTGATCGAGCTCTTCGCCCTTCAGCTCCAGACGCGCCAGCCGGGCGAGGTGGGCGACCTCCTCGCGCGTGATGCCAGGCATGCAGCGATCCTCAGGGTGAGTGTGGAGTGTTTTCGCGGCCAATCCTATGGCTCGGGGCCCGATCCGGGCGAAACGCTTTCGGCTGCCGCCGTGGCTTGCCCGTCGAACCACCCCACCCGGGCCCCGCCCGTGACCCCTTTCCGCTCGCCCCTGGGCTCCGCCCGTGACCCGTTTCCGCTCGTGTCCGGGGGCTGTGCCCGGGTCGTTTCCCCGTCGCCGGGGGTTGCGCTGGGGGCCGTTTTCCCCGTTCCGTGGGGGCCACGCCCCGGGGGCCGACTGCTCTCGTACCGGGCTGTGCACCACCCCGCCGACATGACGAGGGCCCGCGCACTCTTACGTCACCGGTCAGGTCACCGGTCACGTCACCGGCTGATCGGCGTCCTCCGTAGGGGCGACCACATGTGCCCCCTCACCCCGGGCCCGCAACCAAGCCGTGGTCTCCTCCGGCGGCATCGCGGCCGCGACCAGCCACCCCTGGACCGCGTCGCAGCCGAGGTCCCGCAGCCGCTCCCAGGTCTCGTCGTCCTCGACCCCCTCGGCGACCACGAGCAGGCCGAGGGAGTGCGCGAGGTCGACCGTACAGCGCACGATCTCGGCGTCCTCGGTGTCGACGGCGAGCCGGGCCACGAAGGAGCGGTCGATCTTGAGCTCGCTGACCGGCAGCCGGCGCAGATGGACCAGGGAGGAGTAGCCGGTCCCGAAGTCGTCGAGGGACATCTTCACCCCGTGCCCGGTGAGGCCGGCGAGCGTGTCGGCCGCGCGCTGTGGGTCCTCCAGCAGCACATGCTCGGTTATCTCCAGCTGCAGCGCCCCCGGAGGGACCCCGTGCCGGGCCAGTCGGCCGGCGACGGCGCCGGCGAAGCCGGGGGTGTGGACGTCGCGGGGCGAGACGTTGACCGCGACCGGCACCTCCAGGCCGTCGGCCCGCCAGCGGGCGACCTGGCCGAGGGCGGTCTCCAGCACGTACTCGGTGAGCCGGGGCATCAGCCCCGAGCTCTCGGCTATCGCGATGAACTCGTCCGGGGGCACCCGGCCCCGGTCCGGGTGGACCCAGCGCACCAGCGCCTCCAGCCCCGCCACATGGCCGTCGAAGCCCACCTTGGGCTGGTAGTGCAGTTCGACGTCGCCGGCGTCCAGCGCCCGCCGCAGATCGCCCAGCAGGCCGAGCCGGTCCGGGGTGTTCCCGTCGCGCCGCGCCTCGTACACCTCGGCGCCACTACGGTCCCGCTTGGCCTGGTACATCGCCACATCCGCGCGGCGCAGCAGCCCCTCCGCGTCCAGCGCGTGGTCGGGGTAGACGGCGACACCGGCGCTGGCCTCCAGGACCAGGGTCAGTCCGTCCAGGTCCAGCGGCGAGCTGAGCGCGGAGATGAGCTGGCGGGCCACCCGCTGGGCGCTGGTGAGCGAGTCCGCGACGGGCAGCAACACGGCGAACTCGTCCCCGCCCAGCCGCGCCGCCTCGGCACCGCGCGGCAGCGCCAGCCGCAGCCGCTCGGCTATCTGCAACAGCAGCCGGTCCCCGGCGAGGTGACCGAGTGTGTCATTGACGGATCGAAACCGGTCGAGGTCGATCAGCACCAGTGCGGTGCGGGCCTCGTTCTGTTCGGCCTCGTCCAGCGCGGTCCAGGTGCGATCCAGCAACCACTGACGGTTCGGCAGCCCGGTCAGCGGATCACGCAGCTGCTCCTCGGCCCGGACCCGGGCGATCCACAGCGTGGAGTCCAGAGCGATTAAAGGCACCGCGAACAGCGGCAGCATCAGCGGCCGGTGCACCGCCACCACCACGATCAGCGGCGCGATGCCCAGTAACGCGACACCCACCAGGGCCTGCCGGGCCAGCGCCGCGCGGGCCACGCTGCGCAGCCCCGCACCCGGCGGTGCCATCGCGTACCACAGCAGGGCGCGGGTCACGAGCAGATAGCCGAAGGCGGCCAGGGCTATCTGGGGGGCCGCGTACAGTCGCCAGTCGTCCGGATGCCAGGGGTTCTCCACCGAAGGGACGGTGCCGAAGACCGCCAAGGCCACCGCGGCCGCCCCGATGCCGAGGATGTCGACCGCCCCGTGCAACAGCGCCTGCCGCCAGCGGTGCCGGCGCGCCGCGCCGACCAGCACCACGACCGCCAGGCTGATCAGGGCGGCGGGCAGCCAGCCGTACAACAACAGGGCGGCCAGGGTTAACGCGGCCCCCGAGCCGGTGCCACCCCACCAGCGGTCACGGCCGAGCGCCACCAGATGACCGACGATGATGCCGGTGAGGACGGCCAGGGACCAGCCGACGGTCCCATCGGGGAACAGGGCGTTCCCCGATTCCAACACCCGGAAGATCCCGGTCCCGAACGCGAGCGTGGCCGCCACCACCGCCGCCGGAGGCAGCACGGACGACAAGGTCAGCTCGGTGGGTGGCGCAAGACGGCGCAGCCGCGACGCCGGGGCGGCGCTGTCGGTCGGTTTCATACCCGTCCCTCTCACAGCCGGCGGTGCCCGCGCCACGGCAGGCGCACACCTCAACAGTAGGCCGCAGAAGGCTACGGCGGGCGGCGATCGGCTGCGGTTGCCCGAATGCCACCCGGCCTTCCATAACCATCTGGTATGAGCTGTCAGGGTGATGCCCGCCGGTCGTGGCCGGAACTACTCGGTCCACCGACGGGCCCCCCTTCGGTGCCGTAAATGGCCTCAGAGCCGTAGGGCCGCTACTGCTCGGCCTACCGCCCCGCCCTACTCCTAATGGCTGACGCCAGACTCCTTTTTGAGGGCTCGGTTCACCTCAGGGCGCCTTAAGCGACTGCCGACGGTCGACCGTGCGCCCCCCTCTTTTTGAGGCTCGGTTCGCCTCCGGGCGCCTTAAGCGACTGCCGACGGTCGACCGTGCTCGCCTGCTCGTTCCTCACAGGCTCCGCGCGCTCTCCCTTTCGGCAGCCGCGCGCCCTTCGGCTCACTCGCCGGACCGCACGGGGCCGACGTGCGTCCGCAGCCGTGAGGCGGGGGTCGTCGCGCTCGACCGCTCGTTCCACGCGGCCCCCGCGCGCCCTTCGGCTCACTCGCCGGACCGCACGGGGCCGACGTGCGTCCGCAGCCGTGAGGCGGGGGTCGTCGCACTCGACCGCTCGTTCCACGCGGCCCCCGCGCGCCGATCGACTCACTCGCCGGCCCACACGGGGCCCAAGTGCGTCCGCGGCAGTGCGGCAGGGGCCGGCGCGCTCGACCGCTCGCGCCACACGGCCACCGCGCGCCCTTCGGCTCACTCGCCGGACCGCACGGGGCCGACGTGCGTCCGCAGTCGGCGGGCCCAGCCCCGAGGGCCCGGGCCTGCCTAGTGCCCCTCTTCGTCGCCCGGGACCGGCACCCGGGCCTCGCGGGCGGCGTCCGGGCCGTCGGACAGCAGCACGCCGAAGCCCTCCTCGTCGAGGACCGGCACCTTCAGCTGCATGGCCTTGTCGTACTTGGAGCCCGGATTGTCGCCAACCACCACGAAGTCCGTCTTCTTCGATACGGATCCGGTCACTTTCGCGCCACGCCGCTGGAGCTCCTCCTTCGCTCCGTCGCGCGTATACGACTGCAGGGTGCCGGTGACGACGACGGTGACGCCCTCCAGCGGGCGGGGGCCCTCGTCCTCGCCGCCCTCCTCCTCCATCCGGACCCCGGCGGCCCGCCACTTCTCGATGATCTCGCGGTGCCAGTCCTCGGCGAACCACTGCTTCAGCGAGGCGGCGATGGTGGGGCCGACGCCCTCGACGGCCGCCAACTCCGCCTCGTCGGCCTCCGCGATCCGGTCGATGGAGCGGAACTCCCGGGCCAGCGCCACCGCCGCCACGGGCCCGACGTGCCGGATGGACAGACCGGTGATGATCCGGGCGAGCGGACGCTGCTTGGCCGCCTCGATGTTGGCGAGCATGGCCAGGGTGTTCTTCTTCGGCTCGCCCTTCTGGGTGGCGAAGAAGGTGACGATCTTCTCGTCGCCGGTCTTCGGGTCGCGCTTGGGCAGACCGCTGTCCGGGTCCAGGACATAGGACCGGATCGGCAGCAGCTGCTCGACGGTGAGGCTGAACAGATCGCCCTCGTCGCGCAGCGGCGGGGTGGCCGGCTCCAGCGGCTGGGTGAGCGCGGCGGCGGCCACATAGCCGAGGTTCTCGATGTCCAGGCACTTGCGGCCGGCCAGGTAGAACAGCCGCTCCCGCAACTGGGCGGGGCAGGAGCGGGCGTTGGGGCAGCGCAGGTCGATGTCGCCTTCCTTCATGGGCTGCAGCCCACTGCCGCACTCCGGGCACTCGGCCGGCATCACGAACTCCTGCTCGGTGCCGTCCCGCAGTTCCACCACCGGGCCGAGGATCTCGGGGATCACGTCGCCCGCCTTGCGCAGCACCACCGTGTCGCCGATCAGCACGCCCTTGGCCTTGACCACGTCCTGGTTGTGCAGGGTGGCGAACTCGACCTCGGAGCCGGCCACGGTGATCGGCTCCACCACCGCGTACGGCGTCACCCGGCCGGTGCGGCCGACGCCGACCCGGATGTCGACCAACGTGGTGTTGACCTCTTCCGGCGGGAACTTCCAGGCGATGGCCCAGCGCGGGGCCCGCGAAGTGGAGCCGAGCCGGCCCTGGAGCGGGATCTCGTCCAGCTTGATCACGGCGCCGTCGATCTCGTGCTCCACCGAGTGGCGTCCCTCGCTGTCGCCGTAGCGCGCGATGAAGGCCCGCACGCCGTCCAGCGAGTCCACGACCTCGTGGTGCGTGGAGGTCGGCAGGCCCCACTCGCGCAGCAGCTCATAGGCGTGCGACAGGCAGTCGATGTCGAAGCCGTCGCGGGCGCCGATGCCGTGGACCACCATGTGCAGCGGGCGGCTGGCGGTGACCTTGGGGTCCTTCTGGCGCAGCGAGCCGGCGGCCGCGTTCCGCGGGTTGGCGAACGGCGGCTTTCCGGCCTCCACCAGGCGCGCGTTGAGCTCGTCGAAGCGCTCGCGCGGGAAGTACACCTCGCCGCGGATCTCCACCAGCTCCGGGATCCGGTCGCCCTCGAGTCGGTCGGGGATCTCGGCGATGGTGCGGACGTTGGGCGTGATGTCCTCGCCGGTGCGGCCGTCGCCACGGGTGGCGGCCCGGACCAGCCGGCCGCGCTCATAGGTGAGGTTGACCGCGAGGCCGTCCACCTTCAGCTCGCACAGGAAGTGGTACGAGGCGGCGCCGAGCTCCCTGGCGATGCGGTCCGCCCAGCCGGCCAGCTCCTCGTCCTCGAAGGCGTTGTCCAGGCTGAGCATCCGCTCACGGTGCGCGACCTCGGTGAACTCCGTCTCGTAGGAGCCCGCGACCTTCTGGGTCGGCGAGTCGGGCGTACGCAGCTCCGGATACTCCTCCTCCAGAGCCTCGAGTGAGCGCAGCAGGGTGTCGAACTCCGCGTCGCTGATGACCGGGGCGTCCTTGACGTAGTACCGGAAGCGGTGCTCCTCGACCTGCTCAGCGAGCTGGGCGTGCTTCTCCCGCGCCTCGGCGGGCACCCCCGTCATCTGCTGTCCGCCAGCCACCGTTGTCGTCCTCCCGTTACTCTGGGTTGTCAGCGAGCGATCTCGCGGCCCGGGCGCAGTGGGCGAGCACGGTGCGCGCGTAGGCGGGCGAAGCGCCCGCCAGCCCGCACGCGGGAGTGATCACCACGGAGTCCGCGAGGGTCTCCGGCGACAGCCCCAACCTGCGCCACAGCGTCCTGACACCCATGACGCTACCGGCAGGGTCTGACAATGCGGCGTCCGTGCCGGGCACCGCGCCGACGAAGAGGGTGGTGCCGCCTTCCACGGCCTCCCCGATGACTTCCTCCTCACGCTCGGTGAGGAGCGAGAAGTCGAAGGAGACGGCGGCGGCCCCGGCCCGGCGCAACAGCGCGAAGGGCACCCGAGGGGCGCAGGAGTGCACCACCACGGGCGCCTCGGCCGCCGTGCCGACCGCGATCAGATCGCGCAGCGCTCCCTCCACCACGCCCCGGTCCACGGCCCGGTGGGTGCGGTAGCCGCTGGCGGTGCGCACCTGGCCGCTCAGGACGGCGGTCAGCGAGGGCTCGTCCAGTTGGAGCGCCAGTCGGGCGCCGGGCACCCGGCGGCGGACGTCGGCCAGGTGGTTGCGCAGCCCCTCGGCGAGCGAGCCGGCCAGGTCCCGGCAGGCGCCCGGGTCGCTCAGCGCGGCCTCGCCGTTGCGCAGTTCCAGGGCGGTGGCCAGGGTCCAGGGGCCCACGGCGGACACCTTGAGCGCGCCGGTGTACCCCTGGGTGAACTCCTCCAGCGCGTCGAGGTCCTCGACCATCCAGGACCGGGCCCGGCGGGTGTCCCGGCCCGGCCGGTCGCCGACCCGCCAGCCGCTGGGCTCCACATGCGCGTACACATCGACCAGCAGCCCGGCGGTGCGCCCGATCATGTCCGCGCCGGGGCCCCGCGCGGGCAGCTCCGGCAGGTACGGCAGGGACTCCAGCGACCCGGTGACGGTCTTGACCGCCTCCCGCGCGTCGCCGCCGGGCATCGATCCGACGCCGCTCGCGGCGCCGGCGCCCCAGATCTGCGTGTTGGTGCTCTTCTCGCTCACCCCGGAAGCCTACGAGCCCGGGAGCCGATGCGGGGAACTCGTGCCCGCGCGGAACCTATCCCGCGTCCGCGACGGGCCGCGCCCCCTCCGCCCCGGAGCCCGTCGTACGGGCGCGCAGGCCCCACCAGGCCAGCAGCGCCGCCGCCAGGTAGGCCGTGGCGGTGAGCGCGAAGGAGGCGGTGGCGCCGGCGTACCAGCCGCCCGCGCCGGCGATCACGGCGCCCATGACGGCGATGCCGACCAGGGAGCCGACCTGGCGGTTGGCGTTGAGGGTCGCGCTCGCGATGTCGGCGTGGGCGCGGCCGGCGGCGGTCATCAGGGCGCCGGTCATCGCCGGGGAGGCGATGCCGAGGCCGGTGTTGAACAGCGACAGCAGAACGGCGAGGACCCAGTACGGCGTCTCGGGGGAGACGGTCAGGGCGAGGGCGAGCGGGCCGACGGCGGCGTAGAGGAGGGAGCCGACGAGGGCGGCGCGGTGCGACACCCGATGGCCCCACCGGGCGTAGAGGATGTTGCCGACCAGGAAGACCAGTTGGGTGGGGAGCAGTTGGAGGCCCGCCTCGATCGGATCGGCGCCGCGCGCGTTCTGGAGGAACAGCCCCAGCATGAACATCCCGCCGTAGGCGCCCAGGTTGAAGAGGAAGCCGATGGCGTTGGCGGCGGAGAAGCGGGGGTCGGCGAAGAGCGCGCCGGGCAGCACCCGGACCGCGGCCGTGCGCTCCCGCAGCACGAAGGCGGCGCCGGCCGCCAGCGCGACGGCGAAGGCGGTGAGCACCTCGACGGCCTCCCAGCCCTTCTCGGGGCCCTCGATCAGCCCGTAGCTGAGCGCGCCGAGGGCCAGCAGTCCCAGGGCGTGCCCGGCCGCGCCGAGGGGGCCGGGGCGCCCGGCGACCGGGGCGATCACCCGCCGGGCGAGGAGCAGTCCGACGACGCCGACCGGGATGTTGATCAGGAAGATGGAGCGCCAGCCGAGGCCGCCGACCAGCAGTCCACCGAGGGCCGGGCCGAGCCCGGCGGCGGTGGAGACGATCGCCGACCACAGCCCGAGAACGCGGGTCCGTCGCCGCTCGTCGGGGAAGGAGGCGAGCAGCAGGGTGAGCGAGCTGGGCATGAAGAGCGCGGCCCCCGCTCCCTGGAGCAGCCGCCCCACCACCAGCGCCCAGGCCCCCGGGGCGGCCGCGCACAGCAGCGAGGCGGCGGTGAAGAGCCCGAGGCCGACGAGGTAGACACGGCGGGCGCCCAAGCGCGCGGCGAGCGATCCGGCGAGCAGCAGCAGCGAGGCGAAGGCCAGGACGTAGCCGTCGACGACCCAGGTGAGCCCGGACAGGCTCAGCCCCAGCCCGTCCCGCAGCTCGGCCCCGGCGACGTTCATGATCGTGACGTCCAGGGTCGCCATCACGAAGCCGAGGGCGAGCGCGAGCAGTTGCGGGCCCTGGCGGGCGGGGGCTCCCTCGGCGGGGGCGGCCGGGTCGGCCGGGGGTGCGTCCATGCGAGCGATCATGACGATGAAGTTATAGCTGTATCGATTACAGCCGCAATGATTACAGCTATAACTTTACCGAGCGTAGAAGAAAGGGCCTCCCGGCCAATCGATCGGCCGGGAGACCCGGAGCCTCTTCGCTAGGCGCGCCCCAGCGCCCGCAGCAACTGCTCCCGCAGTTGCTCCCGCCCCTCCGCGGGGAGGTGGTCGAGCGGGGAGTCCTTCCCTATCCGGCGCAGCAGGTCCAGCCGGAGCTCGCGCCCCGCCTCGGTGAGGACGAGTTGCTTGGCCCGCCGGTCCGTGGGGTGCGGTCGACGCACCACCAGCCCCTGCTTCTCCATCTTGTCGATCACGTAGGTGACGTTGGGCGGCTCGCAGCACATCACCGCGGCCAGTTCCCGCGCCGTCCGCGGCTCCCCCAGCTCCTCCAGGGCCTTCGCCTGGGTGGGGGTGAGGTCCAGCTCCGCGATGCGGCTGCGCTGGTGCGCGTCCATGCGCCGGGACAACTCGGTGACCAGCCCTCGGATCTCTCTGACCCCGCACCCCATCCGCGCCGCGGTGGCCTTCGCTTCGCTGCTCATCCAGCCAGCGTACGTCGGCCGGTCGGCGACGGGCTCAGCCGCGCGGCCGTACCGACAGGTCGGTGATCTCCGCGTCACGCGGCAGATCCAGGGCGGTCACCACGGTGGTGGCGACCGACTCGGCGTTCATCCAGCGCTCCGGGTCGTACTCCCTGCCCTCCTGCTGGTGCACCTTCCGCTGCATCGGCGTCGCGGTGCGGCCCGGGTAGACGGTGGTCACCCGCACCCCGTTGCCGCTCTCCTCCCCGCGCAGCGCGTCGGCCAGCGCCTTGAGCCCGTGCTTGCTGGCGGCGTACGCGCTCCACTGGGGGCTGGTGCGCAGACCGGCGCCGGAGTTGACGAAGACGACCTGCCCCTGGGCGAGCCGCAGCTGCGGCAGCAGCAGCCGGGTCAGTTCGGCCGGGGCGACCAGGTTGACGGCGAGCTGCTGGTTCCAGATCTTCGGGGTGAGGTCGCCGACGTTCCCCAACTCGAAGACGCCGGCGACATGCAGCAACGAGTCCAGCCAGTCCGGCAGCTCCTGGTGGCTCAGCGCCCAGGAGAGCCGCTCCGGCTCGGCCAGGTCGCCGACGAGGGTGCGGGCGCCGGGGAACCGCGCGGCCAGCTCCTTGGCCCGTCCGGCGTTCCGCGCGAACAGCCACAGCTGGTCGCCCCGCGCCGCCAGCCGCTCGGCCACGGCCGCGCCGATGCCCGACCCGGCCCCAGTGATCAGATGCGTTCTCATGCCCCCAGCTTGCCGCACCACTCCCCCACCAGCGGCGACCATACGCAGGTCCGATAAACGTGACCTTCCCTCCCCGCGAGCGTTCTCGTAGATGGCTACGCTTGCTCACACGCGTGCAGGCCGTGCCCAGGCAGAGGCTGAATGCGAGGGGAGGGGCACACCATGACGGCGCAGATGGAGGTCCCTGTGATGACCGAGGCGATGCGGCACTTCGAAGAGATCGACGCCGCGTTCCCGGACCTCAGGGCCGAAATGATCGACGGAGAGATCTACATCAGCACCGTGGTTACCAGCGCTCACGGCAATATGGTTCTCACCATTGCCGCCCAGCTCTTGTCCAAGTGGTTCGTCATGACCGAGGTCGACACCGTCTACGAGGGATGGCACGGGGAGACCTTCCTCCGCCCCGACATCTCCGTAGCGGACCCCTCGTTCCGCGGCACCCGACTCAAGCAGTTCCCTGCCGAGGAGATCCTCCTCGCGATCGAGGTCGTCTCGGAGTCCAACCCCGAGAACGACACCGAGAAGAAGGTCAGGAAGTACGCCCAGGCCGGCATTCCTTACTACCTGATCGTCAACCCCATCACCGGCACCTGCCTGCTGTACTCCCTCCCGGAGGGAGAGGGCTACCGCGCGACGCTGGAGACCGACTTCGGCAAGCCGGTGCCGATCGGTGAGCCGATCGACACCACGCTCGACACGTCGGCGCTCTACACGTACTAGCGAGCAGGCACTGGGGTTCAGGGGCTGCTCTCCGGCGTCGCCCCCTCCGTGGACACCGGCCCCGTCGTCGCCGGCGGATCGGTGACCTCGGTCGGACCGCCGGTGTCGGTGGGCGAGTCCGTCGGTGACGGCCCGTCGGTGGTCGGGGCGGTCGATTCGGGGGTGCCCTCCGGGGCGGCGACGACCAGCGTGACCGTGGTGTCGGCGCCCGGCTCGAGGGGAGTGCCGGCATCCGGGGTCTGGGAGAGGACGGTGCCGGGGGTGTCGGTGGAGGAGGTCTGCTCGATCACCTCGACGGTCAGGCCGGCGTCCGCCAGCGCCTGGGTGGCCTCCTCCTGGGACTGCCCGACGACCGACGGGACGACGCCCGCGGTGGGAGGCGGGCTGGTGGTGGGCGGGGGCGGCGAGGTGGTCGTGGTGTCGCGGCCGCCGCCGACGGGGCGTTCGATGACCCGGTCCGGCCGCTCGACGTCGCGGAGGGCGAAGCGCTTGACCGGCCGGTCGCCGGGGCGGACGACGACGTCCTTGTCCTTGTCGTGCTTCCAGCGCCCGCGGTCGGGGATCTCGACCTCGATCTCGTCGAGGTCGTGCTCGGGCTCTCCCAGCGGGTTGCCGCAGTTGCACTTGACCACCGGGACGCCGCGGCGGTCGATGAGGACCGCGATGCCGGCCTGGAGGAGGGCGTCGTACGGATCGGCCTTGCCGTTCTTGAAGCGGTGGTTGCGCACCAGCGTGTCGTTGCCGAGCAGCACGGGCGTCAACTTGTCGACATAGTCCTCGATCTCGTCGACGTCGATGCCCAGCGCGTCCGCCCACGCCGCGGCCTTCCGTCGGTTGTCCGGGTCCAGCAGAAAGCCCACCAGCTCGGCGATCTTGCATGCCTTGTCGCTGAGGCTGCCGCCGAAGAGCCCGCGCTTGGTGCCCCGCTGCTCGCCTCCGTGGTTGCCGGGGCGGACGCCGTCCCGGTCACCGCCGCCCAGGGAGAAGAAGGGCAACTCCGCGACGATCCCGACGGCCTCCGCGGCGACCAACGCCCCCCTCGCCTGGGGGCCGCACCCGGTGGCCAGGAGCGCGAGGCCCAGCACCACACCCACCACGGCGGATATCCGCCGCCTCAGAACATTTCGAACATGACGCGAATGCATATTGCACTCCCCCGATCGCGAGGAGTACAGGGTCCACCTCTGACAAAACCACTAGAGCGGGTTTTGCCAGCCGTTTAGGTCATGTGCGATACGTACGGAGAAGAGGGGCTCAGACCGCGGCTTCCGCCGTCGCCCGCCGGGTGGTGGCGATGGTGGCCGAGCCGACCACACGGGTGCCGTCGTAGAGCACGATCGCCTGGCCCGGGGCCACGCCCCGCACCGGCTCGGCGAAGGAGACCCGCAGCTCGGTGCCGTCGATCAGCTCCGCCGTCACCTCGGTCTCGCCGCCGTGGGCGCGCAGCTGGGCGGTGTAGCGGCCGGGGCCGGCCGGCGGCGCGCCGCACCAGCGGGGCTTGATGGCGGTGAGCCCCAGCACGTCCAGGGCGGCCGCGGGGCCGACGGTGACGGTGTTGTTCACCGGGGAGATGTCCAGCACGTAGCGCGGCTTGCCGTCGGCGGCCGGGACGCCCAGCCGCAGGCCCTTGCGCTGTCCGATGGTGTAGCCGAAGGCGCCCTCGTGGGTGCCGAGCCTGTTGCCCGCCTCGTCCACGATGTCGCCCTCGGCCCGGCCCAGCCGCGCGGCGAGGAAGCCCTGGGTGTCGCCGTCGGCGATAAAGCAGATGTCGTGGCTGTCCGGCTTCTTCGCCACCGCCAGCCCCCGCCGCTCGGCCTCGGCGCGGATCTCGTCCTTGGTGGTGAGCGTGTCGCCGAGCGGGAACATGGCGTGCGCGAGCTGCCGCTCGTCCAGCACGCCCAGGACGTACGACTGGTCCTTGGCCTCGTCGGAGGCGCGGTGCAGCTCACGGCCGCCGTCCTCGCGGGTGACGATCGTGGCGTAGTGCCCGGTGCACACCGCGTCGAAGCCCAGCGCCAGCGCCTTGTCCAGCAGCGCGGCAAACTTGATCTTCTCGTTGCAGCGCAGGCAGGGATTGGGGGTGCGCCCCGCCTGGTACTCGGCGATGAAGTCCTCGACGACGTCCTCGCGGAACCGCTCGGCCAGGTCCCACACGTAGAAGGGGATGCCGATCACGTCGGCGGCCCGGCGCGCGTCCCGGGAGTCCTCGATGGTGCAGCAACCGCGCGCGCCGGTGCGGAAGGACTGCGGGTTGGCGGAGAGCGCCAGGTGGACTCCGGTCACCTCGTGGCCCGCCTCGGCGGCGCGGGCGGCGGCCACGGCCGAGTCGACGCCGCCGGACATCGCGGCGAGCACACGGAGGCGACGGCCGTCGCGGGGAGCGTTCGGATCGGGGGCGCCCGGGAAGTCAGTCATAGCCTCTCCAGGGTACGGGGCCGGATGAGGTCGACGCGCCCGAGATTCTCCGGCCGGGCCGCGAGGCCGGATCCGCCGCCGGGCCACGAGGTCGGGTCCACCGCCGGGCCGCGAGGCCGGATCCGCCGCCGGGCCACGTGGCCGGATCCTTCGCCGGGGCGCGACGCCGGCCCACCCGGCTGGGACGCGCCGGGCCCCGCCGGGTCCGGAGCACCCCGCCCCGCTCCGGGCCCCGCGGCCGAAACGCGCCGGCCGCCGCCGGGACCACGGCACGCCGCCCGTGGAGAAGCAGCCCGCGGCCGGGGCCCACGGCCGCTGATCACGAACCCGCCGCGGTGCGCGCGGCCCGCGCCCCCCACGGTCACGGGCCCGCGGACGGCTCCCGCGCGGCCCCGGCGAGCCGCCCCGGCAGCCGCCCCGCCGCCGCGAGCAGCGCGCGGGCCGCCTGGTAGTAGGCGTAGGCGGACCAGGCGAACGGCACATAGCCCAGATAGCCCGGCAGCGGCATGGCGAAGAGGTGCGCGGCGTCGTTCAGACCGGGCACGTCGTAGACCCAGCCGGTGCCGGCACGGGCGTTCCACAGCTCCCACACCAGCCCGCACCCCAGCCCGGTCAGGGCCAGCACCAGGAGGGTGTCCCAGCGGCCGCGGTGGGCCTCGGACAGCAGGCTGGGCCGGCCGGCGAGCCGGTTCCCGGAGTCCAGGATCAGGAAGAGGGCGGGCCACACCAGCGGGTAGGTCACGCGCGGCCAGAGCGCGAGGGCCGCCAGTGAGGCGGCGCCGACCAGCATCAGGACGACCGGGGCGGCCGCCGAGAGCGGCAGTCGCGCGCCGCGCCTCGGCCGCCCCAGCGCGGGCAGCGAGCGCAGCAGCTCGGCGGTGACGCACAGCGCGGGCAGCACGGTGGAGAAGGAGAGCGTGGCGACCAGGTGCCACAGCACCGGCCCGTGCCGCTCCCCGCCGCCGTAGGTGACGTACTCCCAGTTGCGCACCCACTGGTTGATCCCCTCGTAGATCCACCAGAAGGGCGCGGAGAGCAGGAAGAGGGTCAGGAAGGCACGCCGGTCGCGGGTGAGCGGCGAGCTTCCGGTGCGCACCTCGACCAGTCCGTCCACGGTGAGGATGTAGCCCAGCCAGAGCGGGAAGAACAGCTCCTGCGAGAGGCCGCCGCGCACCAGCCAGTAGGCGGGCCAGCATCCGGCGATCAGCGCCGCGCCCGCCACCAGCCGCGCCGGAGGCCGGCTTCGGGTCATGGGCACTCCCTCCTCCCCTCCATCGTTAGGCGACGCGTGAGCGATACGGACACTACGGTCAGCCGGCGCCGTCTGCTGCTCGGCGGGGCCGCCGTCGCCGGGGTCGGCCTGGCCGGGTACGCGGCCCGGGACCAGCTGGAGCGGCTGTGGTGGCGTATGCCCGGGAACGACCGGCCGCGCCGACCGGGCGAGGTCGACCACCGGGACGCGGAGTGGGTGGCGGCCTCCGCCGCGAACTGGCGCCGGGCCGACCGGCCCTACGACTACGCCATCGACCGGGTGGTGATCCATGTCGTCCAGGGCGGCTACGCCGACGCGCTGAAGGTCTTCCGGGACCCCGAGCACGGCGCCGCCACGCACTACGTGGTGCGTCAGGACGGACGGATCGCGCAGACGGTGCGGGAGCTGGACGTGGCCTTCCACGCCGGCAACCGCGACTACAACGAGCGCAGCGTGGGCATCGAGCACGCCGGCTTCGTCGACCGGCCGCGCGACTTCACGGAGCCGATGTACCGGGCCTCGGCCCGGCTGACCGCCGGAATCTGCGCGCGCTACGACATCCCCGTGGACCGCGAGCATCTGATCGGCCATGTGGAGGTGCCCGGCACCGACCACACCGACCCGGGGCGCCACTGGGACTGGGACCGCTATCTGCGGCTGGTCCGCGCGGCGCGCGCCGACACCGACTAGCGCCTCACCACGGCGCCGGCCACCACCTCAGCCGGTCCGACGCACGCCGTCCGGCCCACCCAGACCGGCTCAGGCCGGCTCAGGCCGGCATCAGGTCGACCCCGCTCAGCTCAGCCCCGCGCTGCGGGCCCGCGCCACGGCCGGGCCGATCGCCTCCGCCACCGCGTCGACGTCGGCCTTGGTGGAGGTGTGGCCGAGGGAGAAGCGCAGGGTGCCGCGGGCCAGGTCGGGGTCGGTGCCGGTGGCCAGCACCACATGGCTGGGCTGGGCGATGCCGGCGGTGCAGGCCGAGCCGGTGGAGCACTCGATGCCCTGGGCGTCCAGGAGCAGCAGCAGCGAGTCGCCCTCGCAGCCGGGGAAGGAGAAGTGCGCGTTGGCCGGCAGCCGGCCGGCCGGGTCCGGGTCCCCGCCCAGCACCGCGTCGGGCACGGCCGCGCGGACCGTGGCGATCAGCTCGTCCCGCAGCGCGCCGACCTCGCGGGCGAACTCCTCGTGGCGCGCGGCAGCCAGCTCACCGGCGACCGCGAAGGCGGCCACCGCCGGCACGTCCAGGGTGCCGGAGCGCACCTGCCGCTCCTGGCCGCCGCCGTGCAGCAGCGGTACGGGGGCGTGCTCCCGGCCCAGCAGCAGCGCCCCGATGCCGTACGGGCCGCCGATCTTGTGGCCGCTGACGGTCATCGCGGCCAGCCCGGAGGCGGCGAAGTCCACCTTGAGCTGGCCGAACGCCTGGACCGCGTCGGCGTGCAGCGGCACGTCGTACTCCGCGGCGACGGCGGCCAGTTCGGCCACCGGCTGCACGGTGCCGATCTCGTTGTTGGCCCACATCACCGTGGCCAGGGCGACGCCGGCGGGGTCGCGGGCGATGGCCTCGCGCAGCGCGTCGGGGTGCACCCGCCCGTACCCGTCCACCGGGAGCCACTCCACGGCGGCACCCTCGTGGTCGGCGAGCCAGTGCACGGCGTCCAGCACGGCGTGGTGCTCGACGGGGCTGGCCAGCACCCGGGTGCGGGCCGGGTCGGCGGCCCGGCGGGACCAGTACAGCCCCTTGACCGCGAGGTTGTCCGCCTCGGTGCCCCCCGCGGTGAACACGACCTCGCTGGGGCGCGCCCCGAGGGCCGCGGCGAGCGACTCGCGGGACTCCTCGACGGTGCGACGGGCCCGCCGCCCCGCGGCGTGCAGCGAGGAGGCGTTGCCGACGACGGCGAGCTGGGCGGTCATCGCCTGCACCGCCTCCGGAAGCATCGGGGTGGTGGCGGCGTGGTCGAGGTATGCCATGGTGTGACGATTCTACGAGCCGGGGCGGGGTCGCGTGAGAGCCCGGTCGGCCCACTCGGCCCCGCCCCGGCCGGGCCGGGGCGAGGCCGAAGCCCCGTCAGCGGGCGCGCCCGGGGTGGGCCGGCGGGCCGGGGTTCAGAGCTCCTCGGGCGTGGCCGAGCGGCGGTGCCAGGCGCGCGGGGCGCGCCAGCCGAAGCGCATGGCGAGCAGCCGCAGCACGAAGGCGGTGGCGGCGGCGATGCTGCTGTTGACCGCGTTCAGCTGCTCGAAGTGGATCAGCAGCGCGGCCATGGCGGAGCCGACGATGGCGGGCACGGCGTACAGATCGCGGTCCCAGCGCAGCAGCGAGGGCACCTCGTTGGCGAGCACGTCCCTCAGCACACCGCCGCCGGCCGCGGTGACCAGGCCGAGGACGGCGGAGAAGGTGAGGCTGAGTCCGTATTCGTACGCCTTGGTGGTGCCGGCCACGCAGAACAGGCCGAGCCCGGCGGCGTCGAAGACCAGCACCGCGCCGTTGATCCGCTCCACCTGCGGGTGGAGGAAGAAGACGAGCACGGTGGCCACCAGGGGCATCAGGAAGTAACCCAGGTCGGTGAAGGCCGCCGGGGGCACGGCGCCGATGACCAGGTCACGAAGGAGCCCGCCGCCCAGCGCGGTGGCCTCGGCGAGCACCGCCATGCCGAACACGTCGAAGTTCTTGCGTACGGCGAGCAGCGCACCGGAGATCGCGAAGACGAAGATCCCGGCGAGGTCGAGTCCGTGCTGGACGGAGGGGGTGAACACATCGTTGAGCACCCGGCAATTCTGCCGGTCCCCGCTCTGGCGTTCCTACGAGGCGCCTCCGGTCCCCTTGCCGCCCGGTTGTTCCGGCGCGCCCTCGGGCGCGTTCTCCGGGTGGTGGCAGGCGACCCGGTGGCCGGCGACCAGCGCCGCCAGGGGCGGCTCCTGGGTCTTGCAGAGGTCGGTCGCCTTCCAGCACCGGGTGTGGAACCGGCAGCCGGGCGGCGGCGCGATCGGCGAGGGCACGTCGCCCTTGAGCAGGATCCTCCCCCGGTCGCCGCTCGTCCCGTCCTGCTTGGGCCGCCGCCTGGGGTCGGGCACCGGCACCGCGGACAGCAGCGCCTTGGTGTAGGGGTGCATGGGCTTCTCGTAGAGCGAGGTGCGGTCCGCCAGCTCGACGATCTTGCCCAGGTACATGACCGCGATCCGGTTCGAGACGTGTCGGATGACCGACAGGTCGTGCGCGATGATCACGTAGGTCAGCCCCAGCTCGCCCTGGAGGTCGGCCAGCAGGTTGACCACCTGGGCCTGGATGGAGACGTCCAGCGCCGAGACCGGCTCGTCGGCGACGACCAGTTTGGGCTTGAGGGCCAGCGCTCGGGCGATGCCGATGCGCTGCCGCTGGCCGCCGGAGAACTCGTGCGGATAGCGGTTGTAGTGCTCGGGGTTGAGCCCCACCAGCGACAGCAGCCGCTGCACCTCGGCCTTGACGCCGCCCTCCGGGGTGACCTTCTGGAGTCGGAAGGGGGCGCCGACGATGGCCCCGACCGAGTGGCGCGGGTTCAGCGAGGAGTACGGGTCCTGGAAGATCATCTGGATGTCGCGGCGCAGCGGCCGCATCCCGGCGGTGTCCAGATGGGTGATGTCCCTGCCCTGGAACTCCACCGTGCCGCGGCTGGGTTCCAGCAGCCGGGTGATCAGCCGGCCCATGGTGGACTTGCCGCACCCCGACTCGCCGACCACGCCCAGCGTCTCCCCCGGCCGCACGTCGAAGTCGAGGCCGTCGACCGCCTGGACCGCTCCGACCTGCCGCTGGAGCAGCCCCTTCTTGATGGGGAAGTGCTTGACCAGGCCGGTGACCTTCAGCAGGGGCTCCGGCTCGGCCGCCGGGGTCTGCGACGGGATCGTCATCTCCTGGCCTTTCACAGCTTCGGCGCAATCTCTTCGGTCCAGATCCGGGCGCGTTCCTCCGTCGTCATATGGCACGCGGAGAAGTGGCCGCCGCCCCGCTGCCCGTCCGGGGCCGGCGCGGGGACCGCGCGCAGCTCGGGCCGCTCCCGGCGGGTGACGCCGTCCTTGGGGACGTCGGCGTAGGGGCAGCGCGGGTGGAAGGCGCAGCCGGAGGGCAGGTTGATCAGGCTGGGCGGGGAGCCCTTGACCGGGATCAACCGCTCGGTGTGCTCCCGGTCGATGCGCGGCATGGAGCCGAGCAGCCCCCAGGTGTAGGGGTGCTGGGGGGTGTAGAAGACCTGCTCTGCGGTACCGCGCTCGACGCAGCGGCCGGCGTACATCACCAGGATGTCGTCGGCGAGCTCGGCGACCACGCCCAGGTCGTGGGTGATGACGATGACCGCGGAGCCGAACTCCTTCTGCAGGTCCCGGATGAGGTCGAGGATCTGCGCCTGGACGGTGACGTCCAGGGCGGTGGTCGGCTCGTCGGCGATGAGCAGCTCGGGGTTGTTGACCAGTGCCATCGCGATCATCGCGCGCTGGCGCATACCGCCGGAGAACTCGTGCGGGTAGTTGTCCACCCGCTTGTCCGGCTGGGGGATCCCGACCCGGTCCAGCATCTCCACCGCACGCTTCCGGGCGGTCTTCTTGTCGGTCTGGTGGTGGACCCGGTAGGCCTCGCTGATCTGGGCGCCGACCGTGAAGTAGGGGTGCATGGCGGAGAGCGGGTCCTGGAAGATCATGGCGAGTTCGCGGCCGCGCAGCCGACGCACCTCGTCCGGGGAGGCGCTCAGCAGCTCCTGGCCGTCCAGCCAGATCTCGCCGGAGATGTGGGCCCGGCGCTGTCGGCCGTGCTGGCCGGCCCGGTGCAGCCCCATGATGCCCAGCGAGGTCACCGACTTGCCGGAGCCGGACTCGCCCACGATGCCCAGCGTCTTCCCCTTCTCCAGGGAGAAGGAGACCCCGTCGACGGACTTGACCAGGCCGTCGTCGGTGGGGAAGTGCACCTTCAGGTCGCGCACCTCCAGGAAGGACGTGGGGGGCGGGGAGTCGGCGGGCACCGGCTCGCCGACCGCGCCGGTCTTCGTCAGCGAGGGTCCGGGGGTCTCCCCCGGGGCGGGCACAGTGGTCACGAGAGCCTCACTCGGGGATCGATCACGGCGTAGAGCAGGTCCACGATGAGGTTGGCGAGGACCACGAAGAAGGCGGCGACCATGGTCACCCCGAGGATCATCGGCAGGTCCTTGCCGCGGATCGCGGTGACCGCCAGGTCGCCGAGGCCGTGCAGGCTGTAGGTGGACTCGGTGAGCACCGCGCCGCCGACCAGCGCGCCGAGGTCCAGGCCGAAGATGGTGAGGATGGGGGTCATGGTCGAGCGCAGCGCGTGCTTGCCGACCACCGTCCGCTCCTTCAGCCCCTTGGCGCGGGCGGTGCGGATGTAGTCCTCGCTCATCACCTCCAGCATCGTCGCCCGGGTGAGCCGGGCGTACATGGCCGCGTAGAGGAAGGCGAGGGTGATCCAGGGCAGCATCAGATTGGTGAACCATCCGCCGGGGTCGTCCATGAAGGGGACGTACTGCGCGGAGGTCCAGCCGAGTTGGTAGGAGAAGACGGCGAGACCCAGCATGCCGGTGAAGTAGATCGGCAGCGAGACCCCGGCCAGCGCCCCGATCATCGCCGCCCGGTCCAGGACCGTGCCCTTGCGCAGGGCGGAGACGATGCCGACGGCCACCCCGCCGAGCAGCCAGAGCACGGCGGCTCCGCCGGCCAGGGAGGCGGTGACGGGCAGCCGGTCCTGGAGCACCGGCCAGACCTCCTGCTCGGTGCGGAACGAGTAGCCGAAGCAGGGGGCGGGGCAGTGGGTGACCTCGACGCCGTCGTCGTAGTCCCGCCCGGCGACGATGCCCTTGACGAACTCCCCGTACTGCACCAGGACGGGCTCGTCCAGGCCGAGCTTCTCCCGGATGCCCTCGATCGACGCCGGGTCGGTGTTGCGTCCGGCGTACATGAGCGCCGGGTCGGTGCCGGTGAGCTTGGGCACCATGAAGAAGACCGCGAATGTGGCCAGGGTGACCACGAGCAGCATGACGACGACCGTGACCAGCCGCCGGACGATGTACACAAGCACTGTGGTCGGCCTTCGGGCGGCCGCCGCGGGAAGCTCCCCCAGACCGGGTCTGGGAGGCGCTCCCGAGGGCGGCCGCCCGGCAGGCCCTCACCTGCCCTTCGCTCTATCGGGACGGACTACCGGTCGGGTACCGGGACCGGATTACTTGTCGCCGCCCTTGACGCCGAGCGAGACGAAGTCGACCTTTCCGTTGAAGCCTTCCGACGTGTACACGTTGGTCAGCTCCGGGCTGCGGTAGTTCAGCGTCTTGTCGTAGACGAACGGCACGTAGAGGGCCAGGTCGCTCACCCGCTGGTTGAGCTCCTTGTACGTCTCGGCGGCCTTGGCCGGGTCGGACTCGGCGATCGCCTTGTCGAACAGGGCGTCGATCTTCTTGTCCTTGACCTCGGTGTAGTTGTTGTTGCCGCTGTCGAGCAGGAAGCGGCTGTCCACCAGCGGCTGCAGGAAGCCGGCACCGGAGTTGAAGTCGGCACCCCAGCCGTAGATGATCAGGCCGTAGCCCTGCTTCTGCACGTTGTTCGGGGAGCCGATCACCGCGTTGCCCTGGGCGCCGTCGAACTTGTCGATGTCGACGGTGATGCCGACCTTGCCCAGCGCGTCCTGGAGCGCCTCGGCGGAGGCGACCTCGGCGGGCTCGTTCTGGCGCACCGCCACCTTGGTCTTGAAGCCGCCCGGCTTGCCGCACTGCTTCAGCTCGTCCCGGGCCTTGTCCTGCTGCGGCTTGCCGCCGCCCGCCCGCATCCCGTACGGGTCGGAGGAGGCGTCGTGGCCGGAGATGGTCGGCGGCAGCATGTTGATGCCGATCTCGCCGCCGTACTTGCCGCCGCGCGAGGCCAGCAGCGTGGTCTTGTCGGAGGCGTAGATGACCGCACGCCGGCAGTGCACGTTGTTGAACGGCTCGACCGACTGCGGCATCGCCACGTAGCGGATGAAGCCGGTCAGCGGGTCGTCGGTGTTGGCCTTGAGGTCCGCGTCCCGCAGGATCTTGACCCGGGCGGCCTGCTGGACGCCGCGCTGGGTCAGGTTCAGGTGGTAGGTCCCGTCGAGCAGCTTGGCGTCCGCGTCGTCGGCGTTGGTGGTGAAGTCGACGGTGACCTCGTCCGGCAGCGCCGCGCGGACCGGGTCGGAGGACTTCTTCCACGCGGTGTTGCGCTCCAGCACCAGCTTCTTACCCGGGTCGTACGTCTTGAACTTGTACGGTCCGGAGGAGAACGGCCGCAGGGTGTACTTCGCGCCCTTGTCCTGCTTGGGCGGCACCGGGGTGGAGGTGGGCAGCGCGAGGATGCCCTCGAAGTCGGAGTTGGGCTCGGGCAGGTTGAAGATGATCGTCTTCTCGTCCGGGGTCTGGATGGACTTCAGCCCCAGCTTGTCCTTGGCCTTGTCCTTGTACGGACCCTTGTACTTCTGCCCGTTGTCGAGGATCTGCATCAGGTAGGGCGGGCCGCCGTTGATCACGTCGGTGGCGAAGATGCGCTCGATGCCGTACTTGATGTCCTGCGAGGTGATCTTCGAGCCGTCCTCGTAGAAGAGGTCGTCGCGCAGGGTGTAGGTGTACGTCTTACCGTCGTTGGTGACCTTGGCGCGTTCGGTGGCCAGGTCGGGAACGATGTCCTGGCCCCCCTTGCCCGGCTTGGGCGCGTAGGTCACCAGCTGACGCGTGTAGAAGCGGGAGAAGTCCCACATGAAGCCGTAGTAGCCGCGCTGCGGGTCCCAGAAGTCGGCGTCCTGGGTGCTGATGAACTTCAGCGTGCCGCCCGCCTCGGTGGACGGGTTGAGGATCTTGCTGTTGGCGGCGTTGAAGCCGCCGTCCTTGCCCCCGCCTCCACCTCCGCCGGAGCCGTCGCCGTTCTTGTTGCGGCCGTTGTCGCCGCTGCACGCCGCCGCGCCGGCGAGGAGCGCCGCCACGGCGATGCCGGCCGCCAGCCGACGGGTTGCTCTGCTGCTGGGGATCGTCACTGTGTCGCTTCCTCCGTGAGTGCGGAACTGCCCGGTCAGCGGGAACCCTTGGGGTCGAGCGCATCGCGCACACCGTCGCCGAAGAGGTTGAAGGCGAGAACGGTGATGAAGATGGCCAGACCGGGAATGATCATGAAAGTGGGGTCGGCCTCGAAGATCGGCACGGCGGCCGAGAGCATCTGACCCCAGGACGCGGTGGGCGACTTGACGCCCGCACCGAGGAAACTGAGCGCCGCCTCGTTGAGGATGTTGGTCGGGATCATCATGGTCGTGTAGACCAGGATCGGCGCCACCAGATTGGGCAGCAGCTCCTTGACGAGGATGTAGGCGCGCCCGGCGCCCATGCCCCGCGCGGCCTCCACGTACTCGCGCTCCCGCAGGCTGAGCGTCTGTCCGCGCACGATGCGGCCGACGTAGCTCCACCCGAAGAAGCCGATCACCAGGACCAGCACCCCGAGTCTGACGCCGGAGCCGGAGAAGCCCCACAGATCACCGGGGATGACCGAGACCAGCGCGATGATGAACAGCAGCTGCGGGAAGGAGAGCAGCAGGTCCATGACCCGGCTGATCGCCGCGTCCACCCAGCCGCCGAAGTAGCCGGCCAGGACGCCGAAGACGGTGCCGAGGACGACCGAGACCAGGGTGGCGAGGAAGGCCACCAGCAGCGAGACCCGGGCCCCGTAGACCACCCGGCTGAAGACGTCGCGGCCGTTGACCGGCTCCAGACCGAAGAGGTAGTCGGAGCTCATCCCGCCGAAGTCGCCCCTGGGCAGGCCCGTTTCGGCTTCCAGCTCGTCCACGTGCCAGTCGTTCGGCGGATGGCCGAACCAGCTCACGATGAGGGGGGCGAAGACGGCCACCAAGATCAGGAAGAGTACGATGATGCCACCGGCCAGGGCGACCTTGTCGCGCTTGAGCCGCATCCAGGCGATACGGCCCGGGGACCGACCCTGGATCTCCTTGGTGGGCACGCCGGCGGCAACGTCGACGGCTGCGGTCTCCGCCGCGCCCGTGTCATGCAGTGGTGCCGTCATCGCTGTGGGGACCCCTCTCGGCCGGCGAGTGTCCGGCCCACGACCCGCCGCCACGGCGGCCTGGTTCACATCACTGGTGCGTCAACAGGTGCGTCAACTGGTGCATCGACTGGTGCGCTTGGTGCGAGAAATGCCAAAAGTCGTGCTGCGGACTGCGCGTTGCGTTGCGAGTGGTGCCGGTGGTGCCGGTAGTGCGAGAGCTCGCGAGAAGGGGGTCGTAGGCGGGAACGCCGACCCTTGGAGCGGGAGTCTTCAACGCGTTTGTGATCACCCGCCAGCCCTGCTCGGCAAAGGATGCGCAACCGTGATCTGGGAAGGGGGGTTCCGTTATACGGACAGTGGTGCCCCGTCAGCGGGGTGATGAGCGCGCCGGCCCGGCCCCCTCCGGGGCCGGCCGGGTCAGAAGCCCTGGTGCGGGGGCGGGTAGCCGTAGCCGTACGACGGCGCCGGGGCGCCGCCGTAGGCGTCGCGGTCGAAGAACGGGCGGGCGTTGGCCCGCATCCACATGGCCACCGGGTCGTACTCGTCGGCCATCGCCACCGTGGAGACCGGCAGCCCGTCCGGCACCGCCCCGATGGACTGCTGCATCATCAGCCGCACCGCCTCCACCGAGGGCTGGCTGGTGTCGTACAGGTCCAGCCCGATGGCCAGGTACGGGGCGCCGAGCGCCGGCTGCACCCAGGCACGGCGCAGCGCCCGCACCACCGGGGTGCGGTGCGCGTTCTGCCCCAACAGCGCGTAGAACTGGGGGATCTGGATGGCCGGCTCGCTGATCCGCAGCGGCCCCGCGGGCAGCCGCTCCAGGCCGCCGGCGATGCGCCGCAGGTCGAGCCAGGGGATGCCGACGCCACCGCCGGGGGCGTGCGGGTTCAGCCACAGGCCCCAGCGGTCGCGGAAGAGCGCGGCGGCGACCTGGCGGCCGCCGATCACCTCGTGGGCGCGGTTCCAACCGCTGGCGGCGAGCTCCTGGGCGGAGGTGACACACGGCGCGTAGCCGAGGCCGTCGACGTCCATGTTGCCGTACTGGGCGTCGGGCGAGCCGGGGCGTCCGTGCCACAGAAGCATCCAGACCGCCCCGTCGGCGAGGGCCTGCAACAGCGCCTCGTAGGCGTCGTACCGGCCGGGAGCGACCTGCGGCAGCATCTGCTCGACCTGACCGGCGGTCGTCGCGCCGTCCTCCCGTCGCCCTCCTCCGCCGTGGTACGAGTCGCCGCGCTCCGCCCCCCAATCTGCGCCCGCGCTCACCTGCGTCCGCCCCTTCTCTCGGTTCTCGCGGCCCGCACCGCACCGCACCGGGGCGCGCCCATGCGTCCCCTCAGGTCATCCAACCAGCTTACGAGTACGTACCGACCGCGCGCGGCGCGGTCTACAGGTCACGGTCGTAGAACGGCCGCACCCGCTCGCGGATCCAGTCGCCGACCGGATCCCGCGTGACGTCCAGCAGCACCAGCTGGACCGGCCAGGGGACGGCGATGGCGCCGAGCGCGCGGCCGAGCGCGTCCACCACCTGCGCCTGGACCTCCGGGGAGGGCTGGTCCACCTCGACGCCGACGAAGAGCGCGGGGTCCTGACCCTCCACGCTGGCCAGTGCGCGGCGCGCGGTGCGGACCCCGCCCAGCGCGGCGAACTCCAGCCCGGCGGCGGCCAGGAAGTCCACCGGCTCGTCCTGCCAGTCGGGCTCGAAGAGCCGCACCCGGCCGCCGGTGGCCGGGCCGTCCAGCTCGCCGCGGCCCGCGCGGCACAGTTCGGCCACGGCGGGCGGCGGCAGCGGCGCGCCGACCGCGCCGCCCGGGTTGAGCGCGATGCCGACCTGCGGCGGCAGGCCGCGCGCGAACTCCACGGCCGGGGCCACGGCGAACGACAGATGGGTGCCGGCGACGCGCAGGAACTCCTGTTCGGAGGTGAACACCGGGACGTAGACCTGGCCTTCCAGATCCACGGTGGGCAGGTCGAGGTCGGCGCTGGCGGGGCCGCCGCCGTTCGGCAGCGGGACCCACAGATGACTGCGGCTCAGGACCTCGAGGATGCGGGCGCCCGCGTCGGGCACGCCGAGCGAGGCGGCGAGCACCTCTTCGAGCTCATTGCCGGGGAAGGCGCCGTCCAGCGATGCGGGCGCGTGCTGCCCGTAGTGCTCCGGGATGCTCATGTCGTCCAACCGCCGTCTCGTCCAACCTGCAGAGGCACCCTAACGGCTGCGCGCTCGGCGGCGGCCGGCGACCACCCGTTTTCTCGGCGAAACCGCAGGTCGCGGGGCGCACCGCGGCAAGGTGAGGCAATACCCGGGGTAGCCGTCGAGTTGCGGACGGTGAGTGGCGGGCCCAGCGTGGAGACGCCCGATCGACACAGCGAAGGGATCTGCCCTCATGCACGTCAACAAGGTGACCTCCATCGCCATAGCGGCCGCCGTCTGCGGATCGCTCGCCATGGTCAGCATCGGCCCGGCCGTCGCCGCCACGCACGCCGCGGAACGGGTCTCCGCGGTCGCGCCGGCGCCCGACCCACAGGACTCGGCGCGCATGACGATGCAGAAGCTGGCCGAGCTGCGGATGCTGGGCGTCGAGATCACCACCAAGGCCCGGGCCAAGAACCCGAACATGGCCGAGCTCAAGCAGCTCCAGGCGCGCATGAAGACCACCGCGGACGAGATGCTCGCGGCGATCAAGCAGACCGCGGGTTCCAAGGCGACGACCACCGCGGCCGACCCCATCCAGGACGTCAAGGACCTGCTGGCCCAACTGACCGACCACGTCACCCAGGCGATCACCGCGCTGACCAACCTGGACCTGGCCGGTCTCACCACGGCGGTCACGGCGATCCTGGACGACCTGGCCGAGCTGGTGGTGGCGGTGCCGAAGATGCTGACCGCGCTGCCGGTCCCGGTGCCACCGCTTCCTCCGTTCCCCCTCCCGCTGCCCCTGCCGCTGGAGGACGATTCGGACACCGGGGCGGAGGACAGCCCGGACCACTCCGTGGAGGACGCGGAGGACCAGGCGGAGGAGGACGCGGTCATCAGACCCGAACGACCGCAGACGCCCGGTCAGCCGCAGATGCCCGGCCAGCCGCAGACGCCCGGCCAGCCGGGGCAGCAGCAGCCTCAACTTCCGGAGAGGCCGACGCTGCCGGAGAAGCCGAAGATGTCCTGAGCGGTGCACACCACCGCGCCGGACCGGCGCCCCAGCGCGTCCGGAGGGAGCGGCACCCCGCCGCCCTCTCCGGACGCGCCTCGCCGTCCGGCCACCGGCCATGGCCGCGGCTCGTGCGTCGGGCCGTCCGGCGCCGAGACCGGCACCCGCCCCGGGGCGCGCCCGGTCGAGGTCCGCGCTCAGTCGAAGCCGATGGTCTCCAGCGCGTCCACGGCCGCGCGGTCCAGCAGCACCGCGGAGGAGCAGCCGTGCGGGGGCCGGCCGACCTCCGCCGCTTCGAGCAGCCGTGCCATCGCGCGCCGGTGCCGCCCGAAGGCGTAACCGGAGACCGCGCGGCCGCGCGCGCTCTGCCCGGCCAACGCCACCGCGGGTGACACGTCCAGCAGCACCGCGTGCAGCCGGCGGCCCTGCCGCCGCGCGCGCCGGGCCAGCCAGCGGCGCACCCACACCAGCTGGCCGCAGTCGTGCACCACCACGCTGGCGCCGGAGCGCACCGCGCGGCGCAGCCGGGCGTAGTGCGCGCAGCGCACCAGGGGGCGGTAGACCACGTACGGCAGCCAGTCGGGCAGCCGGCGCTGCCAGCGTTCGCGGGTGTCCTGCGAGTCCACCCGGCAGACGGCCTCGCCGCGCAGGTCCAGGCCGGCCACGGTCCGCTTCATCAGGGTGCTCTTGCCGCTGCCCGGCAGCCCGGAGGCGACGACGAGGTCACCGGCCGGGTAGCGCAGCTCCCGGGCGGGGTGCCCGGCGCGCAGGTCGTGGACGGCCGCTCCCCGGCCCGGTCTGACGGTGCGCCCCCCGTGGCGCGCGGGTGTTCGGCCCGGGGACAGAGGGGTGTCCGCGGTCGTGGTCTGGTCCGAACGGTGCCCCTGCACGGTGATCGACCTCCAAGGTCCGTTCACGTCCGCCTACCCGAAGAGTGTCAAGCAAAGGTAATGACGGACAAGGCGGTCTCCGGGGACCGTGGCAGATCGCACCCGGGTGGGGGGTTCCCTTCACGCTCATACGTGCGATGATGTGCGCGCAGCTCAACCGCAACTCCATACCGGCCGCATGAATCCGCGCGGGAGAGTCCCCGGCCCGGCCGTCCGTGCCGCGCACCGGGGCGCCGAAGGAGCAAGCCTCCCTTGAATCTCTCAGGCACCGATACCGCGTGGGCGAGGCAGATCTGAAAAGCGAGCCGCCGCCGTGGCTCCGCCGAAGGTGCAAGCCGGACCCCTCCGTACGCGTCGCTTCGCGTTCGACCGGGTCACGGTGAAGCTCTCAGGTTCCGATGACAGATGGGGAGAAGTCACCGACGCCACTCCTCGCCTGGGAGCAACGAACCATGACCGACGCCCCACGTCTCACCGCACTCGACGCACTGCACCGCGCGCTCGGCGCGACCATGACCGACTTCGCCGGCTGGGACATGCCGCTGCGCTACGGCAGCGAGCGTGACGAGCACAACGCGGTGCGCACCCACGCGGGGCTCTTCGACCTCTCGCACATGGGCGAGATCACCCTCACCGGCCCGCAGGCCGGGCAGGCGCTGGACTACGCCCTGGTGGGCCACCTGTCGGCGCTGGCCGTCGGCCGCGCCCGCTACACCATGATCTGCGACGCCGAGGGCGGCATCCTCGACGACCTGATCGTCTACCGCCTCGGCGACGAGGAGTACATGGTCGTCGCCAACGCCTCCAACGCCCAGGTGGTGCTGGACGCGCTGACCGAGCGGGCGGCCGGCTTCGACACCGTGGTGCGGGACGACCGGGACGCCTACGCGCTGATCGCGGTGCAGGGTCCGGAGTCCCCCGGCATCCTGAAGCAGCTGACCGACGCCGACCTGGACGGACTGAAGTACTACGCGGGCCTGCCGGGCACCGTCGCCGGCGTCTCCGTGCTGATCGCGCGGACCGGCTACACCGGCGAGGACGGCTTCGAGCTGTTCGTGGCGCCGGCCGACGCGGAGCGGCTGTGGCAGGCGCTGACCGAGGCGGGCGCGGACGCCGGCCTGGTGCCCTGCGGGCTGTCCTGCCGGGACACGCTGCGCCTGGAGGCGGGCATGCCGCTGTACGGGCACGAGCTCACCACCGCCACGACCCCCTTCGACGCCGGGCTGGGCCGCGTGGTCAAGTTCGACAAGGAGGGCGACTTCGTGGGCCGCGCGGCCCTGGAGTCGGCGGCCGAGCGGGCCGCGGCCAACCCGCCGCGCAAGCTCGTCGGGCTGATCGCCGCGGGCCGCCGGGTGCCGCGCGCCGGCTACCCGGTGGTGGTCGGCGGCGAGGTGGTCGGCGAGGTCACCTCCGGTGCCCCGTCCCCGACCCTCGGCAAGCCGATCGCGATCGCGTACGTCGACGCCGCGCACGCCGCCCCGGGTACGGAGGGTGTCGGCGTGGACATCCGCGGCGCCCATGAGCCGTACGAGGTCGTGGCGCTGCCGTTCTACAAGCGCCAGCGCTGACGCTTCCGTACGTTCGCTTCTGTGACGTTCGCAGCCTTTGCACCGGTCTGCGCTCGCACCCCTCTGTCCCACCTGTCAAGACGTGGCACGACCACCCCGCCCTATCCAGGAGAATCAGGTCATGAGCAACCCCCAGCAGCTTCGCTACAGCAAGGAGCACGAGTGGCTGTCGGCCGCCGAGGACGGCGTCTCGACGGTCGGCATCACGGAGCACGCGGCCAACGCGCTCGGTGACGTGGTCTACGTCCAGCTCCCCGAGGTCGGCGCCACGGTGACCGCCGGTGAGACCTGCGGCGAGCTCGAGTCCACCAAGTCGGTGAGCGATCTGTACTCCCCGGTGACCGGCGAGGTCACCGAGGTCAACGAGGACGTCGTCAACGACCCCTCGCTGGTGAACTCCGCCCCCTTCGAGGGCGGCTGGCTGTTCAAGGTGAAGCTGACGGAGGAGGCCCCGGCCGACCTGCTCTCCGCCGACGAGTACGCCGAGTTCTCCGGCAGCTGACCGTACGCACCCTCATCTGACCAGATCGGGAACCTGATGTCGCTTCTCAACAGCTCCCTGCACGAGCTCGATCCGGACGTCGCCGCCGCCGTCGACGCCGAGCTCCACCGTCAGCAGTCCACCCTGGAGATGATCGCCTCGGAGAACTTCGCTCCGGTCGCCGTCATGGAGGCCCAGGGCTCGGTTCTCACCAACAAGTACGCCGAGGGCTACCCGGGCCGCCGCTACTACGGCGGCTGCGAGCACGTCGACGTCGTCGAGCGCATCGCCATCGACCGGATCAAGACGCTCTTCGGCGCCGAGGCCGCCAACGTGCAGCCGCACTCGGGCGCCCAGGCCAACGCGGCGGCGATGTTCGCGCTGCTCAAGCCGGGCGACACCATCCTGGGTCTGGACCTGGCCCACGGCGGCCACCTGACCCACGGCATGAAGATCAACTTCTCCGGCAAGCTCTACAACGTGGTGGCCTACCACGTGGACGAGACCGGCCGGGTCGACATGGACGAGGTCGAGCGGCTGGCCAAGGAGTCCAAGCCGAAGCTGATCGTGGCCGGCTGGTCCGCCTACCCGCGCCAGCTGGACTTCGCCGCCTTCCGCCGGATCGCGGACGAGGTCGGCGCGTACCTGATGGTCGACATGGCGCACTTCGCCGGTCTGGTCGCGGCCGGGCTGCACCCGAACCCGGTGCCGCACGCCCACGTCGTGACCACCACCACCCACAAGACGCTGGGCGGCCCGCGCGGCGGTGTGATCCTGTCCACCCAGGAGCTCGCCAAGAAGATCAACTCGGCGGTCTTCCCGGGTCAGCAGGGCGGCCCGCTGGAGCACGTGATCGCGGCGAAGGCGGTCTCCTTCAAGGTCGCGGCGTCCGAGGAGTTCAAGGAGCGCCAGCTGCGCACCCTGGAGGGCGCGCGGATCCTCGCCGAGCGTCTGGTCCAGGACGACGTCAAGGAGCACGGCGTCTCGGTCCTCTCCGGCGGCACCGATGTGCACCTGGTCCTGGTCGACCTGCGCAACAGCGAGCTGGACGGCCAGCAGGCCGAGGACCGGCTGCACGAGATCGGCATCACGGTCAACCGGAACGCCATCCCGAACGACCCGCGCCCGCCGATGGTCACCTCCGGCCTGCGGATCGGCACCCCGGCGCTGGCCACCCGGGGCTTCACCGCCGACGACTTCCGCGAGGTCGCCGACATCATCGCCGAGGCCCTGAAGCCCACCCACGACACCGAGCCGCTCAAGGCCCGGGTCGCGGCGCTGGCCGAGAAGCACCCGCTGTACCCCGGTCTGTAACCGACCCGGGGTAACAAGCACCACGGGGCACCCCGCACACTGGAGTGTGCAGGGTGCCCCGTATCCCCCCACACTGCCGCAACACCGGCACCCTCCGCACCACCAGCACCACCCACTAGCAGACAAGGGAGTCCGCCACCGTGGCCATCTCCGTCTTCGATCTCTTCTCGATCGGCATAGGCCCGTCCAGCTCCCACACGGTGGGCCCGATGCGGGCCGCCCGCATGTTCGTGGGCCGGCTGAAGAAGGACGGCCTGCTCGCCCAGACGGCCGCGGTCCGAGCGGAGCTCTTCGGCTCCCTCGGCGCCACCGGCCACGGGCACGGCACCCCCAAGGCCGTCCTGCTCGGCCTGGAGGGCCACTCCCCCCGCACCGTCGACGTCGAGATCGCCGACGACGAGGTCGAGCGCATCCGCACCAGCAAGCGGCTGCGACTGCTCGGCGCCGAGATCGGCACCGACCACGAGATCGACTTCGACGAGTCGACCCAGCTGATCCTGCACCGCCGCCGTTCGCTGCCGTACCACGCCAACGGCATGACCCTCTTCGCCTACGACGAGGCCGGCGCCCCGCTGCTGGAGAAGACCTACTACTCGGTCGGCGGCGGCTTCGTGGTCGACGAGGACGCCGTCGGCGCGGACCGGATCGTCCTCGACGACACCGTCCTGAAGTACCCCTTCCGCACCGGCGACGAGCTGCTGCGCCTCTCCCGCGACACCGGACTGTCGATCTCCGCGCTGATGATGGAGAACGAGAAGGCCTGGCGCACCGAGGAGGAGATCCGCGAGGGCCTCCTGGAGATCTGGCGCGTCATGCAGGGCTGCGTCTCCCGCGGCATGTCCCGCGAGGGCATCCTCCCCGGCGGCCTCAAGGTCCGCCGCCGCGCCGCCAGCACCGCCCGCCAACTGCGCGCCGAGGGTGACCCGCAGGCCCGCAACATGGAGTGGATCACGGTCTACGCCATGGCCGTGAACGAGGAGAACGCGGCCGGCGGCCGGGTCGTCACCGCCCCGACCAACGGCGCCGCCGGCATCATCCCGGCCGTGCTGCACTACTACATGAACTTCGTGCCCGGCGCGGACGAGGACGGCATCGTCCGCTTCCTGCTCGCCGCGGGCGCCATCGGCATGCTCTTCAAGGAGAACGCCTCGATCTCCGGCGCCGAGGTCGGCTGCCAGGGCGAGGTCGGCTCCGCCTGCTCCATGGCCTCCGGCGGCCTCGCCGAGGTCCTCGGCGGCTCCCCCGAGCAGGTGGAGAACGCCGCCGAGATCGGCATGGAGCACAACCTCGGTCTGACCTGCGACCCGGTCGGCGGCCTGGTCCAGATCCCCTGCATCGAGCGCAACGGCATGGCCGCCGCCAAGGCCGTCACCGCCGCCCGCATGGCCCTGCGCGGCGACGGCCGGCACCATGTCTCCCTCGACAAGGTCATCAAGACCATGAAGGAGACCGGCGCCGACATGAAGGTCAAGTACAAGGAGACGGCGCGCGGCGGTCTGGCGGTGAACGTCATCGAGTGCTGAGCCCGCTCAGCCCCTCCACCGCGGTTTCCACGGCCGCGCCCGGCGTCCTCGCGATGCCGGGCGCGGCCGTCGCCGTTGTCAGGTCATGCCGTACGCGGCCGGTCCCGGTGCAGGGCGCGGCGCAGGGTGATGCCGTGGTGGGTGCGCAGCCGGCGGACCTCCCAGACCGAGAGCGCGGTGACGGAGACCGGCGGGGCGATCAGGAAGAGCAGCTGGACGGCGGGCGGGGCGGCGACCGGCGAGTCGTCGAGGAGCTGGAAGCCGAACATGGTCCACACCAGGACGGGTGCCAGCAGCGGCGGCAGGATCTCGTGCACATCGGCGGCGCGGAAGGTGAAGTGCACCGAGAAGACGATCGCGCCCAGGCCGAAGAGCAGCACGAACAGCGCGGCGACGAGGGTGAGCGGGTAGACGACGAAGAGCAGGATGCCGAAGCCCTTCGCGAACTCCAGGCCGCCCTCGGCGATCAGCCACCACAGCACCACCGGCCAGGCGCAGAACGCCGCGACGGCCAGCAGCGGCCGGCCCACGCGGTTCAGATAGAGGGAGCGCAGCGGGGGGCGGGCGGCGACGAGGAAGGCGATCAGGGCGATCGGACCGGCGACGACCAGCACGCCGGCGCTGAGGAAGACCTCGGTGAACCTGTCCTTGGCGAAGTCCGTCGCGGACTGCCGCATCGGATAGACGTAGACCATCCACAGGGTGGCGGCGACGCCGACGGCGGTACGGGCGACATGCGCCCGGGTGATCAGCGGATCGTCGGTCCGGTCCACCCGGCTCGGCGCGAAGATCGTCAGCGCGAGGACGAACGGCAACGCCAGAAAACCCCCGCAGCCCGCCCCCATGACTTCCCCGGCCCCCGCTCACGTCACGCCATTCCGCGCCCGCCGGCCTGACGGGTCCCGGTCAGACAGTAACGGATCTTCGCGGGCTCCCGCCGACAGCGCCCCCACCCGAGGGCGTTCGCCCGCCCGGGTCGCGCGCGGCTGCTTACCACCCGCGGCCTCAGCGGCGTCGAATGTTGACGGAACCCGCGCAAGGCGTGCCCGGAACGCCCCTCACGGGCTTCGGTGGTGGCGTTGCACACCGCCCCTCACCGGGCACAACCGGAAGAAGCCCTGCCCTCCCCACCCACCCCCACCCCCACCGGTACCCCCTGCGCTCTTCCCCGCCCCGGGGAGGTCCGGCATATCGCCCTACCCCCATATCCCCCCACGGGAGGCAGCCCCATGCTGCATGGCATCGACGTCAGTTCGCATCAGTCCTCGTTCGACACGGACGGGGTGGATTTCGTGATCATCAAGGCCACCGAGGGCCGCACGTATGTCAATCCGCGGCAGGCCGCGCAGGCGCGTCGGGCGCGGAAGGCCGGTTGCGTGGTGGGCTTCTACCACTTCCTGTGGCCCGGCCACATCGTCGAGCAGGCGCGCCACTTCACCCGCGAGTCCCCGGCCCGCCCCGGCGACCTCCTGGCCGTGGACTGGGAGACCACCGGCGCCGGCACCCGCGCCGGCAACGCCGAGAAGGACCGCTTCATCCGGGAGGTGAAGAAGCTCCGGCCGGACCACCGGGTGCTGCTCTACTGCAACCGCCACTTCTGGCTCCAGTACGACGCCACCTCGTACGCCGGGGACGGCCTGTGGATCGCCGACTACGTCACGGCGGGCCGGCCGCGGATCGAGGCCGACTGGCTGATCCACCAGTACACCGACGTGCCGCTGGACAAGGACGTCGCGGACTTCCCCGACCGGGAGCGGATGCGGGCCTGGGCGGCGGGCTAGCGCGCCGGCGCTCCCGGGGCGGGCCGGGCGCCACCCCGAGGAAGGGGCGTTGTCAGTGGGTGGCCCTAGGCTCGTCGTATGGGTTACGCAGACCTGCGCGAACTCCAGAGCGCGCTGAACACGGCATCGGACATCGCCTTCTCTCTGGAGGCCGCCCCGAGCCCCCATGAGGCGGAGCAACTGGCCGAGGCGCTGCGGCGCGCCCTGGCGGCCGCCGGGGCGCTGGGCGCCGGGCACGGCGCCACGGGCTGTGCGGAGCACCCGCGCGGGGCCGTCGACCCGTTGTACGGGGACAAGGAGGACCCGCTGCCGCCGGGCTACGGGCGCTGTCTGCTCTGCAACGACCGGCGCAGACGGGCCAGCGCCCAGCGGCGCGGCTGGCGCTGAGGCGCCGCCGCGCCGCCGTGGGGCCGGAGGTCGGCGGCACGACGATGGTGCTCGCGCCGTCGCGCGACGCGTCGCGGCCGTGCCTCCGTATGGCGTCAGCCCTTGCTCTGGGCCGCCCAGAACTCCTCGAAGGACAGCAGGCCGTCGCCGTTGGAGTCGTGGGAGTTGATGACGGCCTGAGCGACGGTCTCCGTGACGTACGGGTCACCCAGCTGCGCCATGACGCTCTTGTACTCCACCGCGGTGATCAGCCCGTCCCCGTTGACGTCGAACCTGTCGAACGCCCGGCGCGCCTCTTCGATGTCCGCCACTGTTCCGCCCCTTCGTTGTGCGTTGTCTGAACTCGCACAGGTTAGCCGTTGACCAGATCCAGGTAGCGATCCCAGTCCCAGTAGGGGCCGGGATCGGTGTGGGTGGTCCCGGGGACCTCGTTGTGGCCGATGATGCGGGAGCGGGTGGCGGGGATCGAGTAGCGGGCGCAGATGGCGGCGGTGAGCGCGGCGGACTGTCGGTACATCACGTCGGTGAAGTACTCGGGCTTGTCGATCCAGCCCTCGTGCTCGATGCCGATGCTGCGCGTGTTGTACCCCCAGTTCCCCGCGTGCCAGGCGATGTCCTTCTCGCGGACGAACTGGCCGATGTAACCGTCCGCCGAGGCCAGCATGTAATGCGCGGACACCTTCTTCGCCGGGTTCTGGAAGATCCGCCGGGCGTTCTGGAAGGTCTCCTGGGTGACGTGGACGACGATGCGGTCGATCGGATAGGCCGTGGGGCGGCTGGACACCGTGTAGTTGGCGGTGCTGGCCGGGATCCAGTGGGTGGGGGGATAGCCCGCGTTCCCGCCCGGGCCGGGGTCGCCGGGGGTGGAACCGTCCGCCCGCGCGGCGCTCGCCGCGTTCGCGGTGGCCGCGCCGAGGCCGAGCGCGGCGGCGCCGAGGCCCGCGCCCGAGCGCAGCAGCCGGCGGCGTGAGGGATGGGGTTGAGGCATGTCTGTGTGACGCATGTCCATGGGGGGCTCCCGATGCGTTGCCGATGCCTCTCATCGTGAGCATTCGACGGGGGCATGCCAAGGATTGCTGCGACACAAGAGTGAGGGAAATACCCCTCTTCAGGTCTAGACCATTCGCGGATCAACATGAGAAACAATCAAGCTTCATTAGCGAATCGCGCGATACACCGCGTAGCTACCTGCCATTAATAAGGCGCGTGGCTCACCTCACCTTGGATTGCTCAGCGGAATGTCCGATCTATTCGAGAACGGACGCAGATGCCCTTTTGAAATGGCGCAGTGCGTCTGCAATAGTCGGAACCAGCGACCCCCATTGACCCGGGCTCGGTCGCTTTCGCCGCCGCGGATCACACCCCTAACGATCCGCGGCGCGCACGCAGAGGCCCCGACCGCCGCACGGCGGTTTCTAGGGGTCGTTGCAACACGTGGTCGTGTTGATCAGGCCGCGAGCAGTTTATGCAGGCGCTCGGCTGGGGTTTCCCAGCCGAGCGTTTTGCGTGGGCGGCCGTTGAGTTCGGCGGCGACGGCGTCGAGGTGCTCGCGGCTGTGGGTGGACAGGTCGGTGCCCTTGGGGAAGTACTGCCGCAGCAGGCCGTTCGTGTTCTCGTTCGAGCCGCGCTGCCAGGGACTGGCCGGGTCGCAGAAGTAGACCGGGATGTCGGTGGCGAGGGTGAACGCGCCGTGGGCGGCCATCTCCGAGCCCTGGTCCCAGGTCAGCGAGCGCACCAGGTGTGCAGGGAGGGTCTTCACGGTTGTCACGAGGGCGTCGCGGACGAGTTCCGCGCTGCGGCCCTCGGGCAGGTGCAGGAGCATCACGTAGCGGGTCGCGCGTTCGACCAGGGTGCCGATCGCGGAGCCGTTGTCCTTGCCGATGATCAGGTCGCCCTCCCAGTGGCCGGGCACCGCCCGGTCCTCTGCCTCGGCCGGACGCTCGCTGATCATGACCATCGGGGTGGAGAAACGAGGCTGCCGCTGCTGGGCCTGGCGGCGTGGCATGCGCCGGGCGCGTCCCGAACGCAGGGCTCGGGCCAGCTCGCGGCGTAGTTCGCCGCGGCCCTGGACGTAGAGGGCCTGGTAGATCGTTTCGTGGACCACGTGCATCTCCGGCCGGTCAGGGAACGTCCGGCGCAGACTCTCGCAGATCTGCTCCGGACTCCACTTCAGGTCCAGAGCGTCCTGGATGAAGTCCCGCAGTGCGGTGTTCCGGCCGATCTTCCCCGGCTTGGGGCGGGGCCGGCGGGCATCGGCCCGGGCCTGGGCCGCGTGCGGCCGGTACTGGCCGCCCACCGGGTGCCGGTTGCGGCGGATCTCCCGGCTGACCGTGGACGGGCTGCGGCCCAGCTCGGCCGCGATCGTGCGGACGGTGGCCTTCTCCCGCAACCGGTCGGCGATGTGGATCCGGTCGGCCTCCGAGAGGTACCGGGATGGCGCGGAGGCCGCCCGCACCAGATGCGCGGGCGGCCTCGGCCGCTTCTTGCGGCCCTCGGGCCGACCGTTACGCCATTCACGGCCGGTCCGAGGGTTGACGCCGACGCGTCGGCTCGCTTCTACGTTGCCAAATCCCAGCTGCACGAGCCGGAAGTATTCCTCCCGTTCCCGGTGCAGCTTCCGGGGCCCCTGTTCCTTGCGGCTCTCACGGATCTTGAAGTCCATCGCATCCCCTGAGCTGGGGTGTTGCGACGACCACTAGAACCCAAGCACTCCGGCGCAGGGGCCTCTTCGCTTTCTCCGCTTTCCCGAAGGCGCCCCCGGCGCAACCCCCTGAGGCGTCCCCTCGGGCACGCCGCTCGCTCAGCGCTCCGCCGCGACCCGCATCTCGAACCAGGTGGTCTTGCCGCGGGGTAAGAGATCCACACCCCAGCGCTCGGAGAGCTCGTCCACCAGGAACAGCCCGCGCCCGCTGATGTCCAGCGGCGCCACCGGCATCAGGCAGGGCAGCCCGCGCGAGGGGTCGCGGACCTCTATCCGCAGCCAGCCCCGACGGCGCAGCAGCCGCAGGCCGAAGGCGCGGGCCCCGGTGTGCCGCACGGCGTTGCCGACCAGCTCCGAGACGAGCAGCACGGCATGCTCGGCGACCTCGCCGGAGAGCCCCCAGTGACGGGCCACCACCATCTCGGTCAGCCGGCGCGCGGTGGACGCGGACTCGGGTCGGGAGGGCAGCCGCACCTCGTCGACCATCGGATTCCCGAACACGTCCAGCGCCCGCAGCGCCAACTCGTCCGGAGCGGCCGACACCCCGCGCGCCGCGGCCGTGCCCATGCGCCGCTGCGGCTGCTCCATTCCCTCCAAGCCCGCCATGCCCCCATCATGGCCGCCCCGGAGGCCGCTTGGGGGCGGATCCGTGCGATTCCGAACAGCCCTGCCGCAACCCCCACGCAGCGGTTGCAACATATGCCAGGGGCAGCCATCTAGCCGAGATACCTCGCCTGACCTGCGATGACGCCCCGCTTACAGAAGATCGCCCAGCGTGCGGAGCGGCGGCCGCGGGCCGTTGCCCGGGCGGCGAAATAATTCCCTCGCACGGGGCACACGAGGCGGCGAGCGGCCCGCCCAGGGTCGCTCGCCGCCTCGTCACCACGCCGCGTCAGCGGCGCAACGCGCCGTCCGTCAGCGGAACTTGGCCTTGCCCGGCCCCTCCTCGACGAAGCTGCGCATGCCGATCTCCTTGTCCTCGCTCGCGAACAGCCCGGCGAACCAGTTCCGTTCGATGGCGAGGCCGGTCTCGATGTCGGTCTCCAGCCCGGCGTCCACGGACTCCTTCGCCGCGCGCAGCGCGATCGACGGCCCCTGGGCCAGCTTGGCGGCCCAGGCGTGAGCCGCCTCGTAGACCTCGGCGGCCGGCACCACCCGGTCCACCAGGCCCAGCGTGAGCGCCTCGTCCGCCTTCACCTGACGGCCGGTGAAGATGAGGTCCTTCGCCTTGGAGGGGCCGACCAGCCGGGCCAGCCGCTGGGTGCCGCCGGCGCCCGGGATCAGACCGAGCAGGATCTCCGGCTGCCCCAGCTTGGCGTTGTCGGCGGCGATCCGGTAGTCGGCGCACAGCGCCAGTTCGCAGCCGCCGCCGAGCGCGTAGCCGGTGATGGCGGCGACGACGGGCTTGGGGATGCGGGCGACGGCGGTGAACGAGTCCTGCAGACCGCGGGACCGGGCCACCATCGCGGCGTGGTCCATGCGCTGCATCTCCTTGATGTCCGCGCCGGCCGCGAAGACCTTCTCGCCGCCCCAGACGACCACCGCGCGCACATCGTCGCGGCGGCCGGCCTCCTCGGCGAGCTCGCGCAGTCGGTCCTGGGTGGCGATGTCCAGCGCGTTCATCGGCGGACGGTCCAGTCGGATGGTTCCTACGCCCTCGGCGACCTCAAGCTTCACAGTCATGGGCGCAGGTTAGCGCGCGTTCACCTGCCGTGGTTCCGGTCGGTACGACAGCGGGCCCGGTGCGATTGGTCACACGCACCGGGCCCGTCGTCGCGGGGCCGTCGCCCCGAGGTCGTCCGTCAGCCGGCCTTCCACTCCTGCCAGGACATGTTCCAGCCGTTGAGGCCGTTCTCCGGCTGGATGGTGCTGTCGTTGGAGTTCTTGACCACCACCACGTCGCCGAGGATGGAGTTCTTGAAGAACCAGGCTCCGGGGGAGCCGTTGTCGCCGCCGCCGCGGGCGTCCTGCAGACCGACGCAGCCGTGGCTGGCGTTGACCGACCCGAAGGTCGACGCGCCCGCCCAGTAGTTGCCGTGGATGAAGGTGCCCGAGGTGGAGAGCCGCATGGCGTGCGGCACGTCCTTGATGTCGTACTCGCCGCCGAAGCCGACGGTCGCGCCGTTCATCCGGGTCACCTCGTGCTTCTCACTGATGACCATCTGTCCGTTGTAGGTCTCGGTGCCCGGCGCCCCGGAGGTGATCGGGATGGTCTTGACGACCTTGCCGTTCCGCTTGACGGTCATCGTCTTGGCCTCGGCGTCCACGACGCTGACCTGACCGCGGCCGATGGTGAAGCGCACGGTCTTGCGCTGGGTGCCGTAGACGCCCGGCCTCCCCTCGACTCCGTCGAGCGCCATCTTCACGGTCACCTTGGTGCCCGGCGCCCAGTACTTCTCGGGCCGGATGTCCAGGCGGTCGTTGCCGAACCAGTGCCCCTCCAGCGGCACCGCCGGCTCGGCGGTGACCGAGACGGCCTTCTCGACCGCCGCCGGGTCGGTGATGCCGCGGCTGAACCGCAGCGAGACCGGCATCCCGACGCCGACCGTGGAGCCGTCCTCCGGGGTGAAGAAGCCGGTGAAGGTGTTCTCGGGGGACAGCGTGGTGAAGGTGGCGTGCCTGGCCGCCTGGCGTCCGTCCGCGTCCTTGGCGACCGCGTCCACGGTGTACTCGGTGGCGGTGCCCAGATGGGTCGAGGGCGTCCAGCTGCGACCGTCCGTGGAGATCTTGCCCGCGACCTTCCGCCCCTTGGAGTCGGCGACCTTCACCGAGGTCAGCGTGCCCTTGGCGACGGCCACCTTGAGCGCCCCGCGGGTGGCGACGTCGGCCGCGCCGTCCTTGGGAGCCAGGGTCAGCACCGCCTGGGAGGGGGCGTTCTTGTCGCCGCCCGAGCCGCCGCCCTTCTTGTCGTCGTCGGAGCCGCCGTCCCCGCCGCACGCGGTCGTCAGCGCCAGCAACGTCCCCAGTGCCAACGCGGACAGTCCTCTGCGGCCCCGCGTGGCCGGTATTCGTCGCACCTTCACTACGGCCTTCTCCCCTCCATGGCCCCGCGCCCCCCGCGGCAACCCGATGACAACGCGGTCAGGCCGCGCCTGGCGATAGATAACCACACGGGCGGGATGGTGAACCGTCCCCCGATGTCACCGTTCAGTCCCAAGTGAGCAGCGCGAAGATCAAGGCCGCCGGCGCTGCGCCGGTCAACTCAGGGCGGAGCCTTTCAGCCACTCCGGCCAGGACAGGTTCCAGCCACCCAGTCCGTTGTCCGGAGCCACCCGGTGGCCCCGGGAGTTGACCACCTCGACCACGTCCCCGACCAGTGACTGCCCGTAGAACCAGCCCGCCGCGGTCCGCTCGCCCCCGCCGCGCACATCGCGCAGCCCGATACAGCCGTGGCTGGTATTGAACGCCCCGAAGGTGCCGGGAGTGGCCCAGTAGTTGCCGTGCAGGAACGTTCCGGAGGAGGTCAGCCGGAGCGCGTGCGGAACGTCCGAGATGTCGTACTCGCCACCGAATCCGACCGTTGAGCCGTTCATCCGGGTCATCTCCAGTCGCTCCATCACCACCATCCGCCCGTTGTAGGTCTCGTGGCCCGCCGCCCCCGTCGAGACCGGCAGCACGGCCGGGGGCCGGCCCTCCCGCCGCACGGTCAGGGTGTGGTCGACCGCGTCCACGGTGCTCACCTGCGAACGACCGATGGAGAAACGCACCTTTTTGCGCTGGATGCCGTACGCGTCGGCAGCGCCCCGCACATCCCGCAGCCGCAGGTCGACGGTGACCTCGGTGCCCGGGCGCCAGTAGCGCCGCGGTCGGAAGTCGAGCCGGTCGGCGCCGAACCAGTGGGCGGCGATCTCCGTGTGCGGACGGGCCGTCACCCTGATGGCGCGTTCGACGGCGGCGCGATCCGTGATCGGCCGGGTGAAGGAGAAGGAGACGATCATCCCGGTGCCGACGGTGGAGCGGTGCTCCGGGGTGAAGTAGCCGATGAACCGGTGCCGGGGGACCACGGTGGTGAAGGTGGTGTGCCGCGCGACGCGCCGGCCGCGCCCGTCGACGGCGACCGCTTCCACCGCGTATCTCGCACCGAGCATGAGCCGCGGCTCCCGCGGGCGCCAGTCCCGGCCGTGCGCCGTCAGCCGCCCGGCCACCGGCACCGCCTCGCCGCCGTCCTCGGTGCGCGTGACCCGCACCCGCTCCAGTCGTCCGTCCGGCACCGTCACCGCCAGCCGGGCCGCGGCCCGCACCGCACGGGCCCCGTCCCCCGGCGTGATCCGGATCGCCTCCTCGGGCGGAACCACCGCGCCCCCGCCGAAGTGCGCCAACCCGCACCCGGCGAGCGCCAGCAGCGCTCCCGCGATCCAGCCCGCGCGCCGCCGCAGGCCCGTCACCCGCCCCCGCCCCCACGCCCCTTCACCCACTCGACTCCACACGCCCCACCCAACGACCACCCCCCACCGCGGGCAACGAGCCACCACTCCACCAGCCGCCGACCCGGGGTGAAGCCCTGGCCGTTGTGGGCAGAACAGTGGATGAGGACGGGAACGGACCCGCCGGCACGGGACGCCAGGCGGGCCGCGCCCGGCGGCGTGACGGCGATGGGGCTCTCGGCGGTGTCCGCCCCGCCCTCCCCGGCCTGGCGACGACGGGCCGCGGAGCCGAGCCGCGAGCCGCCGGAGGCGACCAGGTGACGAGCGCAGCCGAGCACGGGACGACAGCGCGGGGTGTGCCGCCCGCGGACGGCGCGGGTCGCGCGGACGCACCGCACGGCCACGACCCCCGTACCGACGGGACGCCGCCGGCGGGCGCCGGGACGGTCGGGGCGGACGCGAGGGGAGCCCGCGCGGGCGAGAGCACCGTGGACGGAGCCGCCGAAGCACCCGGTGCCCGCCCAGCCGGCGCGGGCGGGGTCGTCGCGGACCGGGCCGCCCTGGACGGAGCCGGTGCGACCGGAGTCGGCGCGGACAGGTCGCTCGCGGGCCCGGCCGGGGAGGGCTCCGGGGGTGGCACGGCCGGTCGGGGCGTCGTGGCGGCGGAGCCGTCGCGGACCGGACCCGCCCCGGCGACGGTCGCGGCCAACGGGCGGCCCCGACCGGTGGTCCCGGCCGTGCCCGCGCCGCGCGGCGCCGAGGGGCCCGACGCCGTCGCGCGGCGGCCGACCGTCTGGCCGGGCAGCCCGCAGCCGCTGGGGGCTCGGGTGCGGAGGGGGCCCGACGGGGCGCTGGGGACGAACTTCGCGCTGTGGGCCGGCGGCGCCGAAGGGGTGGAGCTGTGCCTGTTCGACGACGACGGCCGCGAGACGCGCCGCCCACTCACCGAGCTGACCCATGAGATCTGGCACGGCTTCGTGCCCGGGGTACTGCCCGGTCAGCGGTACGGCTACCGGGTGCGGGGCCGCTGGGACCCGTGGACCGGGGCCCGCTGGAACCCGGCGAAGCTGCTGCTCGACCCGTACGCCCGCGCCGTGGACGGCGAGTTCGGCAGCGGGGGCGGCCCGCTGCCCCCGGAGGTCTACGCCCATGTGCGCGACTGGCCGCAGCAGCACGTCGCCGACACCGTCCGGGACGAGCGGGACTCGGCCCCGTACGTCCCCAAAGGCGTGGTGGTGCACGACGACCCGTCCGACGGTCCGGACGAGTGGATGGACGACCGGCGGCCGAAGACGCCGTGGGCCGACTCCGTCATCTACGAGCTGCATGTGCGCGGCTTCACCCGGCGCCACCCCGACATCCCGCCGGAGCTGCGCGGCAGCTACGCGGGGCTCGCGCATCCGGCCGCGCTGGAGCACCTCACCCGGCTCGGGGTGACCGCCGTGGAGCTGCTGCCGGTGCACCAGTTCGCCCACGAGGACCATCTGCTCCGCCGCGGCCTGCGCAACTACTGGGGCTACAACTCGATCGCCTACTTCGCCCCGCACGCCGGGTACGCCGCCTCCGGCACCCGCGGGCAGCAGGTCGGGGAGTTCCGGCGGATGGTGCGGGCGCTGCACGCGGTCGGCATCGAGGTGATCCTCGACGTGGTCTACAACCACACCGCCGAGGCGGGCGAGCTGGGCCCGACGTTCTCGCTGCGCGGCATCGACAACCGCGGCTACTACCGGCTCCAGCACGACCCGCGCCGCTACGCCGACTACACCGGCTGCGGCAACACCCTCCACGTGGTGCAGCCGCAGGTGCTGCGCCTCATCACCGACTCGCTGCGGTACTGGGTCACGGAGATGGGCGTGGACGGCTTCCGCTTCGACCTGGCCGCGGCGCTGGCCCGCTCCATGCACGACGTCGACATGCTCTCCCCCTTCCTGGCCGTCATCGCCCAGGACCCGGTGCTGCGCCGGGTGAAGCTGATCGCCGAGCCCTGGGACGTGGGCTCCGGCGGCTACCAGGTGGGCGCCTTCCCCCCGCTGTGGACCGAGTGGAACGACCGCTACCGGGACGCGGTGCGGGACTTCTGGCGCGGCGCCCTGCCGGACGTGCGGGACCTGGGATACCGGCTGTCGGGCTCCAGCGACCTGTACGCCTGGGGCGGCCGCCGGCCGTACGCCTCGGTCAACTTCGTCACCGCGCACGACGGCTTCACCCTGCGCGACCTGGTCTCCTACGAGCGCAAGCACAACGAGGCCAACGGGGAGGGCAACCGCGACGGCACCCACGACAACCGCGCGTGGAACTGCGGGGCCGAGGGCGAGACGGACGACCCGGGGGTGCGGGCGCTGCGCCGCCGCCAGTTGCGCAACCTGCTCACCACGCTGCTGCTGTCCACCGGGGTGCCGATGCTGGTGGCGGGCGACGAGATGGGGCGCACCCAGGGCGGCAACAACAACGCCTACTGCCAGGACAACGAGGTCGGCTGGGTGGACTGGACGCTGCTGGAGGACCCCGGTTGGCGGGCGCTGACCGACCTCGCCGCGCGGCTGGTCGCGCTGCGCCGGGCCCATCCGGTGCTGCGCCGGCGGGCGTTCTTCTCGGGTCGGCCGCAGGCCCCGGACGGGCTGCGCGACCTGGCGTGGTTCACCGCGCACGGTGCCGAGATGACCGAGCGGGACTGGTACGGGCCGCCCGCCGCCTTCGGGATGTACCTGTCGGGGCGGGACATCCCGCAGCGGGACGCCCGCGGCGGCCCGGTCACCGACGACAGCTTCCTGGTGCTGCTGCACTCCGGCCCGTCCCCGGTCCGCTTCACCCTTCCGGGCCCGCCGTGGGCGGCGGAGTACGAACTCCTCGTCGACACCGGGCGGGAGGAGCAGGAGGCCGCGCCGGGCACCCGGCACCCCGCGGGGCGGCCCCTCACGCTGCCGGGGCGCACCGCCCTGCTGTTTCGGGCGCTGCCGACCGAGGAGCGGCCCGCCGCCCCGGTGCCGGGGACGGTCCCCGGCCCGGACTCGGACGCGGCACCGGACTCGGCACCGGACGCGGCACCGAGCGCGGAATCGGATACGGCCCCGAGCGCCGAATCGGGCACGGCCCCGGGCGGGAAAACCGAGTGAGCGGTGTCAGGCTCAAACCGTACGCTCACTGCTGATGGCTGCGACGAGTGACTCACCCGAGACCGCGACAGACCCCGCCCACCGGCCCGCACCACCCCGACAACGGTCGGTGGTGCGCTCGCTGCTACGGCTGTGGCCGTACGTACGCCCCGTGCGCGCGCGGTTGTTCACGGCGGCGGGGGTGGCGATCGTCGCCTCCTGTCTGAGCCTGGTCATGCCGCTGGTGCTGAAGTGGCTGGTGGACGGCCCGGTGGCGGAAGGGGATCCGGGCGGGGTGTGGCTGGGCGGGGCGCTGCTGCTGGTGCTGGGGCTGGCCGAGGCGGGGCTGTTCGGGCTGCGCCGCTGGCTGGTGGCGCGCCCGCTGGCCGGGGTCGAGGCGGCGATGCGGGCCGACCTCTACCGCCATCTGCAACGGCTGCCGGTCTCCTTCCACGACCGCTGGCCGTCCGGGCAGTTGCTGTCGCGCGGGACCACCGACCTGATGCTGGTGCGGCTCTTCCTCGCCTTTCCGCTGACCTTCCTGGTCGTCAACGGCGTGACCGTCCTGGCCGGTTTCGCGATCCTGCTCGCGCAGGAGTGGACGCTCGGGGTGGTGCTGCTCTCTCCGGTGGTCCCGCTGATCGTGGTCTGCTCCTACTTCGAGGCCCGGTACTCCGCGGTCGCCCGCGCCGCCCAGGACCAGGTGGGTGATCTGACCACGGTGGTCGAGGAGGGCGTGCTCGGCATCCGCATCACCAAGGGCTTCGGCAGGCACCGCAGCCAGGCCCGGGCCTTCCGCTCCCTCGCCGAGCGGCTGCGCGCCACCGAGCTGCGCAAGGGACATCTGCTCGCCACGATCTGGGCGCTCATCATGACCCTGCCCGAGCTGGCCATCGGCGCCACCCTGCTGCTGGGCACCGTGCGGGTCGCCGACGGCGACCTCTCGGCCGGCTCCCTCGTCGCCTTCCTCTCCATCGCGCTGGCGCTGCGCTGGCCGGTGGAGTCGCTCGGCTTCCTGCTGGCGATGAGCCAGGACACGGCCACGGCGACCGACCGCTTCTTCGAGGTGATGGACGAGGCGGAGGCCGAGCCGTCGTCCGCCGACGCGGCGGCCGCGCGACGGGACGATACGAGCCACGGCGGCGGGACACGCTCCGATGACGGGACGCGCTCCGGTGACAAGGCGCCTTCCAGCGGTGCGGCGCGTTCCAGCGGCGAGACGGCCGTCGAGACGGCGCTCGGGCTGCGCTTCGAGGGGGTCGGCTTCCGCTACCCGGACGCCCCGCGGGGGGAGCCGCCGGTGTTGCGGGGGGTCGATCTCCGGGTGCGGCCCGGGGAGACGATGGCGCTGGTGGGGGCGACCGGGTCCGGGAAGACGACGCTCACCGCCCTCGTGCCGCGGCTGCACGAGCCGACGAGTGGCCGGATCACCGTGGACGGGGTGGACATCACCGCGCTCAGCCGCCACGAGCTGCGCGGCCTGGTCGCGGTCGCCTTCGAGGAGCCGACGCTGTTCTCCGCCACGGCGGGCGAGAACGTGGCGATGGGCGCGGAGGACGCCGGCCCGGAGGACCTCACGCGGGCCCTGCGGATCGCCCAGGCGGACTTCGTCCACGCCCTGCCGCAGGGCACCGAGACCCAGGTCGGCGAGCAGGGTCTGAGCCTCTCCGGCGGCCAGCGGCAGCGGCTGGCGCTGGCCCGCGCGGTGGTCGGGCGCCCGCGCTTCCTGGTGCTCGACGACCCGCTCTCGGCGCTGGACGTGCACACGGAGGCCCTGGTCGAGGCCGCGCTGCGCGAGGTGCTCGCCACCACCACGGCGCTCATCGTCGCCCACCGCCCCTCCACCGTCCTGCTCGCCGACCGGGTGGCGCTGCTGTCCGAAGGCCGCGTCGCCGCCGTGGGAACGCACCACGAACTCCTGCGCGACTGCGCGGAGTACCGCTCGCTGATGTCCGGCACCCCCGGTCAGAAGGGGGACACCGACCGATGACCACGACCTCCGCCGACACCTCGGCCCCCGCCCGGGACGGCCGGGACGCCGAGGGCGCCGACGCGCCCACCGACCCGTTCGACCACGACGCCCTCCCCACACCCGAGGGCGCCTCGCGCGCGCTGCTGACATCGCTGCTGGCGCCGCACCGCCGGCGGGTGTGGGTGGCGGCGCTGTTGTTGCTGCTCCAGCAGGCCGCCATGCAGGCGGGGCCGTTGCTGGTGGCGTACGCGATCGACCGCGCGGTGCCGGCCCTGCGCCATGACGCCAACGGCCCGCTGATCGCGGTGACCGCGGCGTACCTGGGGTGCGCCGCGGCCTCGGGCGGTCTCCAGTACCTCTTCATCCGGGTCGCCGCGCGGGTCAGCCAGGACGTGCTGCTGGACCTGCGGGGTCGGATCTTCCGTCACTCGCAGGCGCTGAGCGTGGACTTCCACGAGCGGTACACCTCGGGGCGGCTGATCTCGCGGGCCACGACCGATGTGGAGTCGCTGCGCGAGCTGCTGAGCGAGGGGCTCGAGGAGCTGCTGGGCGTCGCGCTCTCGGTGGTCTACATCAGCCTCACCCTGATCTACCTGGACTGGGGTCTGGGCGCCGCCGCCGTGCTGTCGTTCTGGCCGCTGTATCTGCTCGTACGGTCCTTCCAGCGGCGTTCGAAGCGGGTCTACGAGAAGCGGTCCACGGCCATCGCGGCGGTGATCGTGAAGTTCACCGAGACGATGAACGGGATCCGACCGGTGCAGGCGTTCCGCCGCGAGCGGTCGAACGACGCGGAGTTCCGGGAGCTGAACCAGCGGCACGAGCGGATCAACGGGGACTCGATCCTGGAGATGGCCCGCTATGTGGTGACCTCGCGCCTGGTCGCGAACGCCGCGCTGGCGGCGATCGTGCTCTGGGGCGCCTACCGGGTGGCCGACGGGGAGCTGGCGCTGGGCGTGCTGGCCGCGGCGGCGATGTATCTGCGGCGGCTGTACGACCCGATCGACCGGCTGGGGATGTTCCTCAACTCCTACCAGTCGGCCGCCGCCTCGCTGGAGAAGATCGCCGGCCTGCTGGCGCAGCGTCCTTCGGTGCCCGAGCCGGCGACCCCCCGGGAGCTGCCCGAGCGGCCGGCCGGCCACCCGGGCCGCCAGGTCGTCTTCGAGGACGTGCGGTTCGCCTACCGCACGGGCGGCGAGGTGTTGCCGCGCTTCGCGCTGACCCTTCCCGCGGGGCAGACGGTGGCGGTCGTCGGCTCGACCGGCGCCGGCAAGTCCACCCTGGCCAAGCTGCTGGCCCGGTTCTACGACCCCACCGAGGGCCGGGTGCTGCTGGACGGCGTCGACCTCCGCGAGCTCGCCACGCCCGAGCTGCGGCGCGGGGTGGTGATGGTGACCCAGGAGGCGTTCCTGTTCTCCGGCAGCGTCGCCGACAACATCTCCATCGGCCGCCCCGACGCCACCCGTGCGGAGCTCGAGCGGGCGGCGAAGGCGATCGGCGCGCACGACTTCATCACCGCGCTGCCGGACGGCTACGACACCGATGTGCGCAAGCGGGGCGGCCGCATCTCGGCGGGCCAGCGGCAGCTGGTCGCCTTCGCCCGGGCGCTGCTGGCCGACCCCGCCGTCCTCATCCTCGACGAGGCCACCTCCTCGCTCGACATCCCCGGCGAGCGGGCGGTGCAGCAGGCCATGCACACCGTCCTGCGCGGCCGCACCGCCGTGGTCATCGCGCACCGGCTCTCCACGGTGGAGATCGCCGACCGGGTGCTGGTGATGGAGGGCGGCCGCGTCGTGGAGGACGGCACCCCGGAGGAGCTCATCGCAGGACGGGGCCGCTTCGCGGAGCTCCACCGGGCGTGGCGGGACAGCCTGGTGTAGGGCCGGGGTACGGCCGAGGAGCGGTCAGGCGGTGGGGTCGACCGCGTAGGCGTAGCGGAAGTGGTCGTACTCGCCGACGGTCCACACCACCCGGTCGCGGCCGTCGTAGCTCAGGTCCTCGGGGCCGGCGGACAGGCGGCTGCGGGTTTGGGGCGCGCCGCTTTCCGGCCGCCATGCCATCAGCCGTCCGCGCCGGCTCTGGCCGGCGCTGACGGAGAGGTAGTAGGTGCCGTCGACGCTCGCCGCGCCCTGCACCTGCCGTTGGCCGATCGCGTGGACCTCGGTGGCAGCCAGGCGTCCGGTCTGGTCGTTCCAGCCCGGCGCCAGCGGCCAGCGGACGGCGTTCGGCCTGGGCCTGCCGTCCTCGTCGTACTCACTGACCAGCAGCGAGTGCGGCGAGGTCGTCCGGTCGACGGACACGGCCGAGAAGCGCAGCCGGCGGCCGGCGTTGTCGTAGGCGCCGACCTGGGGCAGGAGGTACTTGTAGCCGTAGGAGTAGTAGTCGCCGGCGTCTCCGTTACCGTGCAGTCCGATCCACTCCGCGCGGTCGTCCCTGGCCACGAGGATGGTGCTGAGGTCGAAGACGCGTAAGCCCTTGTACGTGTCGGCGACGTACAGGTAGCCGCCGTACGCGGCGATGCCGCCGGCGTGGGTGTCGACGGGAGCGTACGTGTACCGGCCCGCGGAGTCCCGGTACGGCTCCACCAGCAGGACGTGCCGGTACCTGAGCGGCGCCCCGGCGCGCCAGCCGACGATGCTGATCCGCGCCCCGTGCTCCTTCACGGCGCCGCGGGCGTACCAGGAGACGTAGAGCGTGGAGCCCCCGCCGAAGTCGTCGTACGACGTGGTGACCCCCTGCGGACGCCACTCAGCTCTCTGCTGGTCATGAGCCACGTCCCAGTGGAAGCCGTAGGCGTACTCCTCGGCGATGTTGGCGCGACCCTCGGCGGTCTCCACCAACCCGCCGGTGCGGTTGGCGTTCGCGAGCACCTGATCCTGGGAGACCTTGGCCAGGATGCCGGCCAGGCCCGCGATCGACGCCCGGTAGGACGTCCGGCCCAGGCGCCGCTCACGGGGCCGGACGCGTCCGGCGATGCGGTAGTCGCCACCAGGGGCGGCCATCGCGGTGCCGGGCAGCGAGACGCCCGCCACGGCGGCGGCCAGCGGCCCGGCGGTGAATCCTGTCATCAACGATCTGCGTGAGATGGTCATGCCAGCGGAGGTTATGGCCGGAACTCACACCTCAGTAGACGCCGGACACCGCCTTTTCCGTGTCCCGTCGCCTCAGCCGGTGGCGTACCGGCCGAGGGTCGGTTCGAGCAGGCCGAAGACGTGGGCGGCCTCGGCAGCGACGGTGTCCGCGATCCGCGCGTCGCCCTGCCCCGCGAGGGTCAGCTCCTGGATGCGGGTGAACAGCAGCCGATGCGCGGCGCCGAGCTGGGCCGCCGCCGCCCGTGGGGCGATGTCGTCGGGGCCCGCGCCGGTGGTCTCGGCGAGCTCCCGGGCGAGGGCCTCTTCCCGCTGGTCGTGCAGGTCGCGGAGGCGGGCGGTGAGGGTGGGGCTGTCCGCGATCATGCGGGAGAACGCCGGGCCGGCGAAGCCGGCGACGGGATCCTGCCGCTCCACGGCCTCGAGGAAGGCCCGACGCAGGGCGGTCAGGGCGGACTCGCCCGCCTCGCGTCCGGCGACGGTGCGCGCCAGGCCGGCGGTGAACTCCTCGTGGTGGTCCAGGGCGAGGTCTTCCTTGCGCGGGAAGTAGTTGGTGACGGTCTTCTTGGCGACGCGGGCCGCGGTGGCGATCTCGGCGATGGTCGTGTCCTCGAAGCCCTGGGCGAGGAAGAGTCGGGTGGCGTGGTCGGAGATCAGCTGCCTGGTCTCCTGCTTCTTGGACTCGCGCAGTCCCATGTGTTCGGTGGCCATGAAAAAACTTTATACCCGACGTAACTTTTCGCTTGACGCACTGGGTATGTCCGGGCTAACTTTACGTCCGTCGCAAGTTTTAACGAAGGGAACCACCGTATGCAGCACTCCAGCAGCGACCTCTCCGCCACCGTCACGGCGTTCCTCGCCGGTCAGGACGGCGGAACGGGCCCGCTCCGGCCCGCACCCCGTCGCCGCCGGGAGTTCACGCAGCCGACCCGCATGAGGAACGCGGCGCCGCGGACCACCCACCTCCCCCGCCGGACGCCCTGACGACGGTCGCCGCGCCCGTCACCCGTCACGGCGGACCGCGCCACCCGAGCAAGCCCCGCACGAGCACCGCCCGCACCGCACGCACCGCACCGCACCGCATCGAGGAGCCAGCCATCAACATCACCACCTCCACCGTCTGCCTGACCGTCGACGACGTGGCCGCCTCGCGCGACTTCTTCATCACGCACTTCGGCTACGCCGAGGCCATGGCGGCGGACGGATTCGTCTCGCTCACCCACCCGGACGGCGGCGTCAGCCTCGCCATCCACCGGCGCGGCCTCCCCGTCCTCCCCGACGACCTGCGTGAGCAGACCAGCCGGGGGATCATCGTCGCCTTCACCGTGACCGGCCTCGAGGCCCACCAGGACCGGCTGCGCGCCGCCGGGGTCCCGATCACCCTGCCGCTGCGCGAAGAGCCCTGGGGCGAGCGCCTGTTCATGGTCGCCGACCCCAACGGCGTCCCGGTCGAGCTCGTCGAGTGGGCCACGCCCCCGGCCGGCGACGCGTAGCCGTCCCGCGAGGGCGTCACCACCCTCCATGCCCGACGGGCCCCCGACTCCGGCGCACGGCCGGAGCCGGGGGCCCGTCGGCCTGTCCGCCCGTCGACCGTCGGCGGCGCACGGAGGACGCGCGGTCGCGAACCAGCCACCCCTACCGGCGCGTTGCGCGGTCGGCGCGCCGGCGACCAGCTCCCGGGAGGGGGCGCGCCGGGCGCGAAGACGGCGTGCACGCCCCTTCGCCGACCCATGGCCCGGGGGTGTGCCGGCGGCCGTCGGGGCCGCGCTCGCCCCGCGTGTCACCGAACGGCTCGGCCGTGAACTCCGCTGGAAAACAACGACGTTCGACCCAGGTCAGATGCTTGAGCGGCGCCAGCGGTGCCCGCCCGAAGGGAGTCGCGAGGTCCGCGGCGCGCGCCCCGACAGCCCGTCCGGCTTCCGCGGCACGGCGGACCGGCAGGAGTCGAGGCAGGCGTCGGGCAGTTCGCGCGCGTCGTCGAGGGAGCGCCGGCGCTCGGTCGAGTGGGCGGTGGCCGAAATCGTCATGGCCCGCATCGCGGGGAGCGCTCCCCATCGCTCCATCCATCCGTTATACGGACACCATTCTTTCGTCAACGGACAGTTTCCGGCCAACTTTTTGTCGCGCTCCTGACATATGCATGTCCACGGTGGGACTCTTCCCTCTGCCGACCCCGCAGCCGTTTCCCCCTCGCTCCACCCGCTGCGCCCCGTCGGCCAGGTCTCCCCCCACGCGCACCACGTTCTTCCTCGCTCTCCCCGGTTGGCGTCCCAGCCGACCGGTTGATCCGGACCGCGTCCCACCGCGGCCACCGCAGAAGGAGTCAGCGTGAGACCCACCCCCCATCGGCGCGCCGCCGCGACCGGCGCTCTCGTCGCCGTGACGGCGATGCTCGCAGTCGGCCTCCAGTCCACCTCCGCCACCGCGCGCCCGGACGACGCGAACCCGGTCGCCGGCATCGCGGCGACCAAACCCGACCCCGGCGCGCTGCCGGTGAAGTTGTCCCCCTCCCAGCGTGCGGAGCTGATACGGGAGGCCAACGCCACCAAGGCCACGACGGCCAAGGAGCTCGGCCTGGGCGCCAAGGAGCGGCTGGTCGTCCGCGACGTCTCCCAGGACGTGGACGGCTCCACGCACACCCGCTACGAGCGCACCTACGCGGGACTGCCGGTGCTCGGCGGCGACCTGGTCGTCGACGAGACCAGGAGCGGCAAGGTCGAGTCGGTCGCCAAGGCGACCAAGGCGCGGGTGCAGGTCGCGTCGCTCACCCCGACCGTCAAGCCGGCCGCCGCCTCGCAGGCCGCGGTGAAGTCCGCCAGGGCGCAGGGGTCGAAGGCGTCCGCCGCCGAGCGGGCGCCGCGCAAGGTGATCTGGGCCGCCTCCGGCAAGCCGGTGCTGGCCTGGGAGACCGTCGTCGGCGGCCTCCAGCACGACGGCACGCCCAACGAGCTGCACGTCATCACCGACGCCAAGACCGGCAAGAAGCTGTTCGAGTTCCAGGGCGTCAAGGAGGGCACCGGAAACACCCAGTACAGCGGGCAGGTGACGCTGGGCACGCAGCAGTCCGGCTCCACGTACACGCTGACCGACACCGCCCGCGGCAACCACAAGACGTACAACCTGAACCGCGGCACCTCGGGCGGCACCCTCTTCTCCGGTCCCGATGACATCTGGGGCAACGGCCAGCCCTCCGACACGGAGACCGCGGGCGCCGACGCGCACTACGGCGCCGCGCTGACCTGGGACTACTACAAGAGCGTGCACGGCCGCTCGGGCATCCGGGGTGACGGCGTCGGGGCCTCCTCCCGGGTCCACTACGGCAACAACTACGTCAACGCGTTCTGGCAGGACAGCTGCTTCTGCATGACCTATGGCGACGGGTCCGGCAACGCCAAGCCGCTGACCTCCATCGACGTGGCCGCGCACGAGATGTCCCACGGGGTCACGGCGGCCACCGCCAACCTCACCTACAGCGGCGAGTCCGGCGGTCTGAACGAGGCCACGTCCGACATCTTCGCCGCCGCCGTGGAGTTCTACGGCAACAACGCCCAGGACGTCGGCGACTACCTGGTCGGCGAGAAGATCGACATCAACGGCAACGGCACGCCGCTCCGTTACATGGACAAGCCCTCCAAGGACAGCCGGTCCAAGGACAGTTGGTACTCGGGCATCGGCTCCATCGACGTGCACTACTCCTCCGGTGTCGCCAACCACTGGTTCTACCTGGCCTCCGAGGGCAGCGGCCAGAAGGTGATCAACGGCGTCAGCTACGACAGCCCCACCTACGACAACCTCCCGGTCACCGCGATCGGCCGGGTCAACGCCGAGAAGATCTGGTTCAAGGCGCTGAGCCAGCGCATGACCTCCAACACCAACTACGCCGGCGCGCGCGACGCGACGCTGTGGGCGGCCGGCGAGCTGTTCGGCGTCGGCAGCTCGACGTACAACAACGTGGCCAACGCCTGGGCGGCGGTCAACGTCGGCCAGCGGGTCGCGGACGCGGTGTCCATCACCCCGCCCGGCGACCAGACCACCATCGTCAACACCGCGGCGAACCTGCAGATCCGGGCCACCAGCACCAACCCGGGCGCGCTGCGCTACGCCGCCACCGGGCTGCCCGCGGGCCTGTCGATCAACGCCTCGACCGGTCTGATCTCCGGCACCCCGACCACCACCGGGACCAGCACCGTGTCGGTCACCGTGACCGACTCGGCCAACAAGTCGGCCACCGTCTCCTTCAAGTGGACCGTCAACACCGACGGCGGCGGCAGCGTCTTCGAGAACACCGCCGACGTGGCGATCCCGGACGCCGGCTCGGCCGTGACCTCGCCGATCAACGTCAGTCGGACCGGCAACGCCCCCTCCACCCTCAAGGTGGACGTGGACATCGTCCACACCTACCGCGGTGACCTGGTCATCGACCTGGTGGCGCCGGACGGCACCTCCTACCGACTGAAGGGTTCCAGCGGATCCGACTCGGCGGACAACGTCAAGGCCACCTACACGGTCGACGCCTCCTCCGAGACCGCCAGCGGCACCTGGCTGTTGAAGGTCCAGGACGTCTACTCCCTGGACACCGGCTACATCAACAGCTGGAGGCTGACCTTCTAGACCGACCGGGCCGAGCTCGCCGAGCTCTCACCCCGACTCCCTGAACCAGGCGCCGCCCAAGGTGATCCCGACTCCCTTGGGCGGCGCCTGCGTTCGTGCCACGGCCCGCCCACGACCCGTCCGTAATGCGGAGGTTGGATGTCATCCAACGGACGGATTCCAGCCGACCTGACGCCACACCCGTGACATGTACGCATCGCTTGTGACAGTCTGCCCACGCGCTTCACAGCCGCACCTCTTGTTTCCGGACCGGACGGCACTTCCCCGTCGCCCGGCCCACCCCCCCACAGCAACGAGGAGTTCGTGTGAGCAAGAAGTCCAACACGCACATATCACGTCACACCAAGCGCCGGGTGGCGGCCGCCGCCGGCGCCGCGATCGCCACGGCGGCCCTGGTCGCCACCGGGATGACCTCCGGCGCCGCCCAGGCCACCCCCACCGACGTCGCGGCGCCGCCGAAGGCCACCGGCGCCCAGCCCCTCAAGCTCACCGCTTCGCTCCGCGCGGAGCTGCTGCGGGACGCCGACGCCACCAAGGCCGCCACCGCCCGGACGCTGGGGCTCGGCGCCAAGGAGCGACTGGTCGTCAAGGACGTCGTCAAGGACGCCGACGGCACCCTGCACACCCGCTACAACCGCACCTACGAGGGCCTGCCGGTGCTCGGCGGCGACCTGGTCGTCCACGAGGCGAAGAGCGGCAAGGTCACCGGCGTCACCAAGGCCGCCCGCGCCACCATCAAGCTCGCCTCCACCAAGGCCGCGCTCGCCGCCCCGGCCAAGGACGCCCGCAAGGTGGTCTGGGCGGGCGGCGGCAGCCCGGTGCTGGCCTACGAGACCGTCAAGCGAGGCGTGCAGAAGGACGGCACGCCCAGCGAGCTGCACCTGATCACCGACGCCAGAAGCGGCAAGAAGCTCTTCTCGTACCAGGCCATCGAGACCGGCAGCGGCACCAGCCAGTACAGCGGCAAGGTCGAGGTCGGCAGCAGCAAGGAGGGCGAGGGCTTCACGCTCAAGGACGGCGAGCGCGGCGGCCACCAGACCTTCGACCTCGACCACGGACAGAGCGGTGAGGGCAAGCCGCTCAGCGACTCGGACGACACCTGGGGCAACGGCAAGCCAGACGACCCGCAGACGGCCGCCGTCGACGCCGCCTACGGCGCCCAACTGACCTGGGACTACTACAAGAGCGTGCACGGCCGCTCCGGCATCAAGGGAGACGGCAAGGGCGCCTCGTCGCGGGTCCACTACGGCAGCGGATACGTCAACGCCTTCTGGGACGACGGCTGTTTCTGCATGACCTACGGCGACGGCGAGGGCGACAAGAAGCCGCTCACCTCGATCGACGTCGCGGCGCACGAGATGACGCACGGCGTCACCTCGGCCACCGCCGGCCTGGAGTACAGCGGCGAGTCCGGCGGCCTGAACGAGGCCACCTCCGACATCTTCGCCGCCGCCGTGGAGTTCGGGGCCGGCAACTCCGAGGACGCGGGCGACTACCTGGTCGGCGAGAAGGTCGACATCCGCGGCGACGGGAGCCCGCTGCGCCACATGGACAAGCCCTCCAAGGACGGCAAGTCCAAGGACGACTGGTACGACGGCGTCGGCAACGAGGACGTGCACTACTCCTCGGGCGTGGCCAACCACTTCTTCTATCTGCTGTCAGAAGGCAGCGGCAAGAAGGAGATCAACGGGGTGAGTTACGACTCGCCGACCGCCGATGGCAAGGCAGTAAGCGGCATCGGCCGCGACAAGGCGGAAAAGATCTGGTACAAGGCGCTGACCACCTATATGACCTCGACCACGGACTATCACGCCGCCCGCGAGGCGACGCTGAAGGCCGCGAGCGACCTGTACGGCGCCGACAGCGCCGAGTACAAGGGTGTGGACAGCGCCTGGGCGGGAGTGAACGTCCGCTGATTCCCCGGCGGACGCAGCATTTCTGACCAGCCGTGAGAAACCGACCGGTGCCCGGAATGTAACACTCCGGGCACCGGTCGTATTGTTATATGGATTTGAGATCCTCTTTACCGGACATCTTCCTGCCAATCGCCTATTTCGCCCGTGACATGAACGCGCGATTGATGGCAATCTCTCCATTCATGCGGCGCTCGCCGCGTCTTTGTTCGGTTGGGGGGCGCCGACGCCTGCCCATCCCCCACAGCTAACGGGAGACACGCGTGCCTTCACGTTCCTCCATATCCCGCAGAAACCGCCGCACCGCCGTCGTCGCCGGCGCGGCAACCGTGACCGCGGCCCTGCTGGCCGCGGGCATGACCACCGGGTCCGCGGGCGCGGCCACTCCCAAGACCGCTGAGGCGGGCGCCCAGTCCGTCAAGCTCTCCCCCTCCGTCCGCGCCGAGCTGCTGCGCGACGCCAACGCCACCAAGGCCGCCACCGCCAAGACGATCGGCCTGAGCGGCAAGGAGCAGCTGGTCGTCCGCGACGTCGTCCAGGACGCCGACGGCACCACGCACACCCGTTACGAGCGCACCTACGAGGGTCTGCCGGTCATCGGCGGCGACCTCGTCATCGAGGAGTCGCCGGCGGGCGACACCAAGGACGTCGTCAAGGCCACCGAGGCCGACATCAAGGTCGCCGACACCAAGGCGTCCATCGCCCCGGCCGGCGCCGAGAAGAAGGCCCTGGGCATCGCCAAGGCCGCGGGCGGCACCAAGGCCGAGACCGACAACGCCCCGCGCAAGGTGGTCTTCGCCGCCACCGGCAAGCCGGTCCTGGCGTACGAGACCGTGATCGGCGGCTTCCAGGAGGACGGCACGCCCTCCCGGCTGCACGTCTTCACCAACGCCGACACCGGCGCGAAGCTGGCCGAGTACCAGGACATCAAGACCGGTTCCGGTCACAGCCAGTACAGCGGCGACGTCAAGCTCGGCACCTCCAAGAGCGGCAGCCGTTACACGCTGACCGACAAGGCCCGTGGCGGTCACGTCACGTACAACCTGAAGAACGGCGGCAGCGAGGAGAACCCGAACCCGCCGAAGTGGCGTTACTACGACGCCGACGACAAGTGGGGCAACGGCAAGCCGTCCAACGCCCAGACCGCCGCCGTCGACGCCGCCTACGGTGCCGGCGTGACCTGGGACTACTACAAGAACGTCCTGGGCCGTAAGGGCATCCGCAACAACGGCAAGGCCGCCTACAGCCGGGTCCACTTCGGCCAGAACTACGTCAACGCGTTCTGGGACGACAGCTGCTTCTGCATGACCTACGGCGACGGCGAGGGCAACAAGAAGCCGCTGACCCAGCTGGACGTCGCCGGTCACGAGATGAGCCACGGTCTCACCTCCGCCACCGCCAACCTCAACTACTGGGGCGAGGCCGGCGGTCTGAACGAGGCCACCTCGGACATCTTCGGCACGGCCGTCGAGTGGTACGCCAAGAACGGCAAGGACAAGGGCGACTACCTCATCGGCGAGAAGATCGACATCTTCGGCAACGGCGCCCCGCTGCGGCACATGGACAAGCCCTCCAAGGACGGCTACTCCTACGACTACTGGAACCGCAACATCGGCCAGGACGACCCGCACTTCACCTCGGGTCCGGCCAACCACTTCTTCTACCTGCTCTCCGAGGGCAGCGGGAAGAAGGTCATCAACGGCGTCGAGTACAACAGCCCGACGAAGGATGGCAAGAAGGTCACCGGCATCGGCCGGGCCAAGGCGGAGAAGATCTGGTACAAGGCGCTGACCTCGTACATGACCTCCACCACCAACTACAAGCAGGCGCGTGACGCCACGCTGAAGGCCGCGCGTGCGCTGTACGGCCACAACAGCACGGAGTACAAGGGCGTCAACGCCGCGTGGGCCGGTGTCAACGTCAAGCACCAGGGCTGAGTAGCCCCCTCCGCGCGAGCGGTCCCCCATGACCGGGTGGTGCCCGGGGCTGCCCAGCCGCCCCCGGCACCGCCCACCCAACGACCGGGGCTCCTGGCATCCGCCAGGAGCCCCGTTTCGTATCCCCGGCCGCGCGGCCCCGCGGCCGGCCGCCGGCTCAACGCATCAGCATCCCGGCCGCCTCGCCGCTGTCCGCGAAGGGCTCGGCGACCAGGCCCAGCTCCGCCGGTTCGGCCAGCAGCCGGTGCGCCGGCAGCACCCGCACCGTGTAGCCGAAGGGCCCGGTGCGGTCCAGGGCCAGCGGACCCTCGTACAGCCAGCGGCCGTCCGTGTCGGGGCCGGCGGTCGGCTTCAGCGGCACCCGCTGGGCGTCGCTGATCCGGTCGTCGTCGCCCACCCGCCCGGCGACCACCTGCACCTCCACATCGCCCGGGTCCAGCCCGCCGAGGCCGACCCGGACCCGCAACGGGAGCGTGGCACCCAGCTCCGCCGCGCCCTCGGCGGCCGGGTCCGCGCTGACCGCCGCGGACCAGCCGGCCTCCACATGGTCCACCGCCACCCGCGGCCACGCCTCGCGCACCCGCGCCTTCCAGGCCGCGAACGCCCGCGCCGCGGACGGGTCCAGCGCCCGGTGGGCGTGGGCCGCCGGGGTGTAGAGCCGCTCCACGTACTCCCGCACCATGCGGCCGGCCAGCACCTTGGGGCCGAGGGTGGCGAGGGTGCGGCGCACCATGTCGATCCAGCGCTCCGGCAGGCCGTGGGCGCCGCGGTCGTAGAAGCGCGGCGCCACCCGCTCGGCCAGCAGCTCGTACAGCGCCGCCGCCTCCAGGTCGTCGCGACGGTGCTCGTCGGTGCCGCGACCGTCGGCGGTGGGGATGGCCCAGCCGAAGTCGGGTTCGTACCACTCGTCCCACCAGCCGTCCAGCACCGACAGGTTCAGACAGCCGTTGAGCGCGGCCTTCATGCCGGAGGTGCCGCACGCCTCCAGCGGCCGCAGCGGGTTGTTCAGCCACACGTCGCAGCCGGGGTAGAGCTTCTGGGCCAGCCCCATGCCGTAGTCCGGAAGGAAGACGATCCGGTGCCGCACCCGCGGGTCGTCGGCGAACCGCACCAGCTCCTGGATGAGCCGCTTTCCGCCGTCGTCGGCCGGGTGCGCCTTCCCCGCCACGACCAGCTGCACCGGGCGCTCCGGGTGCAGCAGCAGCTCCAGCAGCCGGTCCCGGTCCCGCAGGATGAGGGTGAGCCGCTTGTACGAGGGGACCCGGCGGGCGAAGCCGATGGTGAGCACGTCCGGATCCAGCACCTGGTCGACCCAGCCGAGTTCGGCGGTGCCGGCGCCGCGCTGCCGCCAGGACGCGTACAGCCGCCGGCGCACCTCCACCACCAGCTGCTCCCGGAGCGAGCGGCGCAGCTCCCAGATCTCGGCGTCCGGGATGCCGGCGACCGAGTCCCAGCGGTCCCGGTCGCCGGCCGCCGGGTCGCCCACGGCCAGCGCGTCCTCGGTGCGGGCCGCCCCGACCTGCCGGGCGCCCAGCCGCAGCACCTCCGGCGCCACCCAGCTGGGCGCGTGCACCCCGTTGGTGACCGAGGTGATCGGCACCTCCTCGGGGTCGAAGCCCGGCCAGAGCCCGGCGAACATCTCCCGGCTGACCCGGCCGTGCAGGGTGGAGACCCCGTTGGCGCGCTGGGCCAGCCGCAGCCCCATCACGGCCATGTTGAAGAGGTTGGGCTCACCCCCCGGGTAGGTCTCCATGCCCAGCGCCAGCACCCGCTCGACCTCGATGCCGGGCAGCTCGCCGTCGTCGCCGAAGTGCCGGGCGACCAGTTCCCGGTCGAAGCGGTCGATGCCGGCGGGGACGGGGGTGTGGGTGGTGAAGACGGTCCCGGCGCGCACCGCCGCCAGGGCGGCGTCGAAGTGGGCTCCGTCGGTGATCAGTTCGCGGATGCGCTCCAGGCCGAGGAAGCCGGCGTGGCCCTCGTTGGTGTGGAACGCCTCGGGCGCGGCGTGGCCGGTCAACCGGCAGTACGCGCGCACCGCGCGCACCCCGCCGATGCCCAGCAGCATCTCCTGCTGGAGCCGGTGCTCGCTGCCGCCCCCGTAGAGCCGGTCGGTGACACCGCGCTCGGCGGGCTCGTTCTCCTCCACGTCGGAGTCCAACAGCAGCAGCGGCACCCGGCCGACCTGGGCCTGCCAGATGTGCGCCCGCAGCAGTCGGCCACCGGGCAGCGCCAGCCGCACCTCGGCCGGGCGCCCGTCGGGCTCGCGCAGCGGCGACAGCGGCAGCTCGTGCGGGTCCAGCACCGGGTAGTGCTCCTGCTGCCAGCCCTCGCGGTCCAGGGACTGCCGGAAGTAGCCGTGACGGTAGAGCAGTCCGACGCCGATGAGCGGGACGCCCAGGTCGCTGGCGGCCTTGAGGTGGTCGCCGGCCAGGATGCCCAGGCCGCCGGAGTACTGCGGCAGCGCGGCGGTGATGCCGAACTCGGGCGAGAAGTAGGCGATGGCGCTGGGCAGTTCACGGGCCGGGGCCGCGCCGCACGCCCGGCTCTGGTACCAGCGGGGTCCGGTGAGGTAGTCGTGCAGATCGTCGGCGGCGGCGGTGAGTCTGCGGAGGAAGCGGCGGTCGCCGGCGAGGGCGGCCAGCCGCGGGACGGACACCGTGCCCAGCAGTCGCACCGGGTCACCGCCGGTGGCCTGCCAGCCCTCGGGGTCGACGGCCTCGAACAGCTCACGGGTCTCGGGGTGCCAGGACCAGCGCAGGTTGCGCGCGAGGTCGCTGAGCGGTCGTAGGGGTTCCGGAAGGACGGGACGCACGCTGAATCGACGAATGGCCTTCACGCTTCGACGGTAGCGGTGCACCACATACCGATTGAGGTGTTTCGCCCGTCCCGACCCCCTCTTTTTGGGCTCGGGTCGTGTGGGGCCCTGCGGCCTGCGCTGGGGCGGAGTGATGAGTGCCGGGGGGGTGGGTGGGTCGGTGCGGGCCGTGGGTAGGGCGGGCGGTGCGGTGGGTGGGGCGGGGGCGGTCCGGGGGACCTTCGGGGCAGCATGATTTACGGGCCTTACCCGTGCCGCCGAGAAGCCCCCTCTTCGCCCGCAGATCACGCGTAAGCGCCCCGAAGACCCCCTGCCCACCCCCTCCCGCCGTAGGCCCCCTGCGCCTGCCACGGAGCTCCTCCTCACGGACGCGTGCGCACTCCAGCGAAGGGCGCTCACAGCGGCCGGAAGTGGACCGGGGCTCAGAAAGGGACGGCAAAAGACGTACGCGCCCCGGATTGTCCCCCCGCGCCTCGTGGAAGGCTTCCCCAACACCCCCCATGGCCCCACGCCATCCGCCCACCAGAGTGAACGCGGACAGGAGCAATCATGCCCGCAGCACGTCGCCCGACAGTGGAGCAGTTACAAAGGACGGACGCCTCCACCGCCCACCAGCCCGCGACCGCGCCAGGTGATCCTATGATCGGACGCATCCCCGTACTGGACATCCGCCCGCTCGTCGACTGCGGCCGACGCCCCGCCAAGGCGGTGGTCGACGAGACCTTCCAGGTCAGCGCCACGGTCTTCCGGGAGGGGCATGACGCGGTGGGCGCCAACGTGGTGCTTCGCGACCCGGCCGGGCGGTCCGGTCCCTGGACCCCGATGCGCGAACTGGCCCCGGGCAGCGACCGCTGGGGAGCCGACGTCACCCCGGACGTCGAGGGCCACTGGACCTACACCGTCGAGGCGTGGAGCCATCCGATCGCCACCTGGCGGCACCAGGCGGGCATCAAGATCCCGGCTGGGCTGGACACCGATCTGGTGCTCGCGGACGGCGCCCGGTTGCACGAGCGCGCCGCCGCCGGAGTGCCCAAGAGCGAGGGGCGGGAGGCGGTGCTGCGCGCCGTCGACGGGCTGCGCGACACGCACCGGCCGGTGGCCGACCGGCTGGCGGCCGCCCTCGCTCCCGAGGTGGTCGGCGCCCTGGAGCTGCATCCGCTGCGCGAGCTGGTCACCGCCTCACGCGCGCTCCCGCTGCGGGTCGAGCGGGAGCGCGCACTGTACGGGGCGTGGTACGAGTTCTTCCCGCGCTCGGAGGGGGCGCGCCTCGTCTCCGGGGACGCGGTCGGAGCGGGCGCGTCCGCCGGTGGCGGGGAGTCGAGAGCGCCGGTGGGCGCGGCGGTCGGGGCGGATGCCGAGGTCCCGTACGCCGTGGGGCCGGACGGCGCACCAAACCACGGGGTGCCCCGGGCCGTCGGCGACGGGCGGCCGCACCTGGTCAGCGGCACGCTGCGGACCGCCGCCGAGCGGCTGCCGGCGATCGCCGCGATGGGCTTCGACGTGGTCTACCTCCCGCCCATCCACCCCATCGGCACCGCCTACCGCAAGGGCCCCAACAACACGCTGTCCGCGGGGCCTTACGACGTCGGTTCGCCCTGGGCCATCGGCTCCGCCGACGGCGGGCACGACGCGATCCATCCGGACCTGGGCACCCTGGAGGACTTCGACCACTTCGTGGCGCGGGCGCGGGAGCTGCGCATGGAGGTGGCGCTGGACTTCGCCCTGCAGTGTTCGCCCGACCATCCGTGGGTCGGCAAGCATCCGGAGTGGTTCCACCACCGGGCCGACGGCAGCATCGCCTACGCGGAGAACCCGCCGAAGAAGTACCAGGACATCTATCCGATCGCCTTCGACGAGGACTTCCGCGGCATCGTGCAGGAGACGGAGCGGGTGCTACGGCACTGGATGGACCACGGGGTGCGCATCTTCCGGGTCGACAACCCGCACACCAAGCCCGTCGCCTTCTGGGAGAAGGTGATCGCGGACATCAACCGGACCGACCCCGACGTGATCTTCCTCGCGGAGGCGTTCACCCGGCCCGCGATGATGCACACCCTGGGCGCGATCGGCTTCCAGCAGTCGTACACGTACTTCACCTGGCGCAACGAGAAGCGGGAGCTGACCGAGTACCTGACGGAGCTGACCGGGGACGCAGCCGCCTCCATGCGGCCCAACCTCTTCGTGAACACCCCCGACATCCTGCACGCCTACCTCCAGCACGGCGGCCGCCCGGCCTTCGAGGTGCGCGCGGTGCTGGCCGCCACCCTCTCCCCCACCTGGGGCGTCTACTCGGGGTACGAGCTGTGCGAGAACACCCCGGTGCGACACGGCAGCGAGGAGTATCTGGACTCGGAGAAGTACCAGCTGCGACCGCGCGACTGGGCCGCGGCCGAGCGCGCGGGGCGAACGATCGCGCCGCTGATCACGGCGCTCAACCGACTGCGGCGTCGCCACCCCGCGCTGCGTCAGCTACGTAATCTGCGCTTCCACCAGGCGGACAACGACGCCGTCCTCGTCTACTCCAAGCGCACCCCGGCGCCCCGCGAGGACTGCGTGCTGACCGTGGTCAACCTCGACCCCCACCACACCCAGGAAGCCACGGTCTCGTTGGACATGGCGGAACTCGGCCTCGACTGGCATGAGTCCGTCCCGGTGCGCGACGAGCTCACCGGCGAGACCTACCACTGGGGCAGGGACAACTATGTGCGCCTTGAGCCGGGCCGATCGATGGCGCCCGCGCATGTGCTGTCCCTGCGACCGTCCTCACCGATCGGAGGGTCACCCACACCATGATCGTCAATGAGCCCGTCCCGGACACCTTCGAGGACACTCCCGCCAAGGACCGGGATCCCGAATGGTTCAAACGCGCCGTCTTCTACGAGGTGCTGGTGCGTTCGTTCCAGGACAGCAACGGCGACGGCATCGGCGACCTCAAAGGTCTGACGGCCAAGCTCGACTACCTGCAATGGCTGGGCGTCGACTGCCTGTGGCTGCCCCCGTTCTTCGCCTCCCCGCTGCGCGACGGCGGCTACGACGTGTCCGACTACACCGCCGTGCTGCCGGAGTTCGGTGACCTAGCCGACTTCGTGGAGTTCGTCGACGCCGCACACCACCGCGGCATGCGCGTCATCATCGACTTCGTCATGAACCACACCAGCGACCAGCACCCGTGGTTCCAGGAGTCCCGCTCCGACCCCGAGGGGCCGTACGGCGACTACTACGTCTGGGCCGACGACGACAAGCAGTACCAGGACGCTCGGATCATCTTCGTCGACACCGAGCAGTCCAACTGGACCTTCGACCCGGTACGCAAGCAGTACTACTGGCACCGCTTCTTCTCGCACCAGCCGGACCTCAACTTCGAGAACCCGGCCGTCCAGGAGGAGGTGATGGCCGCCCTGCGCTTCTGGCTGGACCTCGGGATCGACGGCTTCCGGCTGGACGCCGTCCCGTATCTGTACGCGCAGGAGGGCACCAACTGCGAGAACCTGCCGCGGACGCACGAGCTGCTGAAGCGGGTCCGCGCGGAGATCGACGCCCACTACCCGGACACCGTGCTGCTGGCCGAGGCCAACCAGTGGCCCGAGGACGTCGTCGACTACTTCGGCGACTACACCAAGGGCGGCGACGAGTGCCACATGGCCTTCCACTTCCCGGTCATGCCGCGCATCTTCATGGCGGTCCGGCGGGAATCCCGCTACCCGGTCTCGGAGATCCTCGCCAAGACCCCGGCCATCCCCGCCGGCTGCCAGTGGGGCATCTTCCTGCGCAACCACGACGAGCTGACGCTGGAGATGGTCACCGACGAAGAGCGCGACTACATGTACGCGGAGTACGCGAAGGATCCGCGGATGCGCGCCAACATCGGTATCCGCCGCCGACTGGCCCCGCTGCTGGACAACGACCGCAACCAGATCGAACTGTTCACCGCGCTGCTGCTCTCCCTGCCCGGCTCGCCGATCCTCTACTACGGCGACGAGATCGGCATGGGCGACAACATCTGGCTGGGCGACCGGGACGCGGTCCGCACCCCCATGCAGTGGACACCTGACCGCAACGCGGGCTTCTCCTCCTGCGACCCGGGGCGGCTGTACCTGCCGACCATCATGGACCCGGTCTACGGCTACCAGGTCACCAATGTCGAGGCGGCCATGAGCAGCCCGTCCTCGCTGCTCCACTGGACCCGGCGGATGATCGAGATCCGTAAGCAGAACCCGGCCTTCGGTCTGGGATCCTTCACCGAGCTGCCGTCCAGCAACCCGGCCGTCCTCGCGTTCTTGCGCGAGTACAAGGACGACCTGGTGCTGTGCGTGAACAACTTCTCGCGCTTCGCCCAGCCCACCGAGCTGGACCTGCGCGCCTTCGGCGGCCGCAACCCGGTCGAGCTGATCGGCGGCGTCCGTTTCCCGGCCATCGGTGAACTCCCGTACCTGCTGACCCTCGGCGGTCACGGCTTCTACTGGTTCCGCCTTCGCCGCTAGCGCGGCACGCTTTCGCACTACGGCGCCCCCGTTCCGCCGCCCCCTCCCCTGCGGGTCCCCTGCGGGGCGCACGCCGTCGGGAGACCCCCGCCCGCGCGGGAACGGCGCGCCACCCCCACCGGGCGGGTCCGGCGGAAGCACCACCACCCCAGCGGGACACCCCCACCCCAGGCCGGTCCGGCACCGCCGAACACCGCCGTCAAACGACCCACCGTCGCGGCGGAAACAGGTCCCTCACCCATGGGAGACGGCGCGCCACACCACGGCGGGACCGGCGGAACCACCACCACCCCCAGGCCGGTCCGGCACCGCGGCTACGGCGCGTCGGTGAGCGCCCCACCCGGCTCCTCGTCCGCCTTCACCCTCATGGCGGACACACAGACCCCGGCGTGGGCCGGGACGTTAGGGCGGCGCCGCACGGGGCAGCCTCCCTACGTCGCGCGCGGCGCCGAGCACTCGGCACGCGTCGCCGTACGGACGATCCTCGCCCGACACGTCCCGCACGTCGCACAGCCATTGCCGCAATCCGGGACACTTTGCCCTATCTGTCGTGTGCCCGGGGAAAGGACGCGACGCCATGCCGGAAGCCCCCTTCGCCCGGAGGACACCGCACGCATCGGCGGGTGTGCCGCACGCCGCCGGTGCGCCGGGCGCCCGCGCCCCGGCTGGGCTGCTCCCCTCGCTCGCGCCGCTGCTGGCGCGGTGGCTGCCCCGGCAGCGGTGGTTCGCCGGAAAGGGGCGCCCGATCACCGGCTTCGCACTCGTCTCGGCGGCCGAGCTGCTGCCGTGCGCGGCCGGCGGGGCCACCCCCGGCCTGCTGCACCTCCTGGTCCGGGCCGAGCAGCCCGGCACCCCGGCGGGCGGCCCGGGCGCCGACTGCTACCAGATCCTGCTGGGCGTGCGCTCCACCCTCCCGCCGCTGCTCGCGCCCGCGCTGGTGGGGCGGCCGACCGGCGGGCCGCTGGACGGGCAGACGGTCTACGAGGCGCTGTACGACCCGCGGCTCGCCACCCTGCTGCTGGAGCGGCTGCGGGTGCCGGGCCGGCTCGGCCCGCTCCGCTTCGCCCGCGAGCCGGCCACCAGCATGCCCTCGGTGCTCACCCCGCGGCTGATCACAGCCGAGCAGTCCAACTCCTCGGTGGTCTACGGGGAGGCGTACATCCTCAAGATCTTTCGCCGGGTGAGCCCGGGGGTCAACCCGGACCTGGAGCTGCCGCTGGCCCTGGCCCGCACCGGCTGTGCCCGCGTGCCCTCGCCCACCGCCTGGTTCGAGACCGTCCCGGCCGGCGCCGACAGCGCGCCCTTCACCCTCGGGGTCCTCCAGCCGTACCTCGCCGGCTCCACCGACGGCTGGCAGCTGGCGCTGCGCGCGCTGGCCCGGCACGCCGACTTCGCGCCCGCGGCGCACGCGCTGGGCCGGGCCACCGCCGAGGTGCACCTGGCGATGGCGCAGGCGCTGCCCACGGTCATACTGCGCCGCCCGCAGATCGACACGCTGGTGGCCGCCATGACCGAGCGGCTCAACGCGGCCGCGTCCGCCGTGCCCGCCCTGCACCCCTACCGTGCCGCGCTGCGCGCCGCGTTCGACGACCTGGCGGGCCTGGGCCGCGCGGGGCACTGCTGGGCGGCCCAGCGCATCCACGGGGACCTGCACCTGGGCCAGGTGCTGCGGGCGGCGGACGACGGGCCGTGGTCGCTGATCGACTTCGAGGGCGAGCCCAGCCGCCCGCTCGCCGAACGCCGCCGCCCGCAGCCCGCGGTGCGGGACGTCGCCGGCATGCTGCGGTCCTTCGACTACGCCGCCGCGGTCGCCAGCCGGACCCGCGCGGCCGAGCAGGGCGGGGGTGCGGCCACCGCCCCGCGGACCGGGTCGCGGACGGGCGGCGGCGGGACCGGGGAGCCGGGCGGACGCGGCGACGCGCCGGCCGCGGAGTGGGCGCTGCGCACCCGCGCGGCGTTCTGCGCGGGCTACGCCCAGGCGTCCGGCGCCGACCCGCGCGACGCGCCCGAGCTGCTGCGCGCGTACGAGACCGACAAGGCGATCTACGAGGTGCTCTACGAGGCCCGGCACCGCCCCGACTGGCTCTCCGTCCCGATGTCCGCCATCCGCCGCCTGGCCGGCGTCCCCCGGACCGCGCGCGGCACCTGACCACCCCGCACCCACCTCGTCACCCGGCTGGCGGTGCCGCCGCTCGCCGCCCAAGGAGGACCTTCCGTGACCGCTCGACCGCCGTCCCCCAGCGACCCGTCCGACCAGGTCCCGCCCCCGCCCCCGGTGCTGCCCCCGCTGGCGGGGCCGTCCGGGCGGCCCGCGTCCCCCGCCGGCGTCCCGGCGACGTTCCTCCCCGACCGCCCGGAGGCGTCCGGGCCGAGCGGGGCGGGTCGCGGGCGGTCCTCGTACGACGCCCCGCCGACCCCCCGCGCGCAGCGGGCCGCGGAGCCCGGGGCGCGGCGGGAGGACGCGGCGGCGACCGACGTGCGCCGGGCGGTGACCGGGCGGCCGCCGCGGCCCGGCGAGGCCGTGGCCGAACCGGCGCCCACCGACGGCAGCCAGGGGGTGCGGCCGGCGCCACCGCTGGACGCCGGGGAGCGGGAGCGGCTGCTGGCCGGCGCGCACCACGACCCGCACGCCGTGCTGGGCGCGCACCTGGTGGGCGGCGGGGTCTGCTTCCGGGTGCTGCGCCCGTTCGCCCGGTCGGTCGTGATCAGCGCCAAGGGGCTGCGGGCGCGGCTGCGCTCGGAGGGCGACGGGCTGTTCTCCGGGGTGCTGCCGCTGCGCGAGATCCCCGACTACCGGCTGCTGGTGGCGTACGACGGCGACGAACTGGAGCTCCAGGACCCGTACCGCTTCCTGCCCGCCCTGGGCGAGGTGGACCTGCATCTGATCGGCGAGGGCCGGCACGAGCGGCTGTGGCAGGCGCTGGGGGCGCACCCCATGACGCACCAGCAGGTCACCGGGGTGCGCTTCACCGTCTGGGCACCGAACGCGCGTGGCGTGCGGGTGGTGGGCGACTTCAGCTACTGGAACGGCACCGCGTTCCCGATGCGGTCGCTGGGGCGCTGCGGGGTGTGGGAGCTCTTCCTCCCGGGGGTGGCCGAGGGGGCGCTGTACAAGTTCGAGATCGTCGGCCCCGACGGCAGCCGCACGCTGCGCGCCGACCCGATGGCGCGGCGCACCGAGTGCCCGCCGGCGACCGCCTCGGTGGTGCACACCTCGTACCACCGCTGGCGCGACGAGGAGTGGATGGCGCGCCGGGCCGGGTTCCGCCCGCACGAGTCGCCCTTCTCGGTCTACGAGGTGCACCTGCCCTCCTGGCGGCCGGGGCTGACCTACCGCCAGCTGGCCGAGCAGCTGCCCGGCTATGTGAAGGACCTCGGCTTCACCCATGTGGAGTTCCTGCCGGTGGCCGAGCACCCGTTCGGCGGCTCCTGGGGCTACCAGGTCACGGGCTTCTACGCGCCGACCGCCCGGCTGGGCACTCCCGACGACTTCAAGTACCTCGTGGACGCGCTGCACCGGGCGGACATCGGGGTGCTGATCGACTGGGTGCCCGCGCACTTCCCCCGGGACGACTGGGCGCTGGCCGCGTTCGACGGCACACCGCTGTACGAGCACGCCGACCCACGGCGCGCCGCGCACCCCGACTGGGGGACCCTGGTCTTCGACTACGGCCGCACCGAGGTGCGGAACTTCCTGGTCGCCAACGCGGTCTACTGGTGCGAGGAGTTCCACATCGACGGGCTGCGGGTGGACGCGGTCGCCTCGATGCTCTATCTGGACTACTCGCGCGAGGCGGGCGAGTGGACGCCGAACGAGCACGGTGGCCGCGAGGACCTGGACGCCGTCTCCTTCCTCCAGGAGATGAACGCCACGGTCTACCGGCGCTGCCCGGGCGTGGTGACCATCGCCGAGGAGTCCACGGCCTGGGACGGGGTGACCCGGGCCACCCACCACGTCGGCGCCAGCGGCTTCGGCGGCCTCGGCTTCGGGCTGAAGTGGAACATGGGCTGGATGCACGACTCGCTCGACTACATGACCCACGAGCCGGTGCACCGCAAGTACCACCACCACGAGATGACCTTCTCGATGGTCTACGCGTACAGCGAGAACTACGTGCTGCCGATCTCGCACGACGAGGTGGTGCACGGCAAGCGGGCGCTGGTCTCCAAGATGCCCGGGGACTGGTGGCAGCGGCGCGCGAACCACCGCGCCTACCTGGGCTTCATGTGGGCCCACCCGGGCAAGCAACTGCTCTTCATGGGGCAGGAGTTCGCGCAGGGCGCCGAGTGGTCCGAGAGCCACGGCCCCGACTGGTGGCTGCTGGACCCCTCGTACTCCGCGGAGCCGGACCACCGGGGCGTGCGCGACCTGGTCCGCGAGCTCAACCACCACTACCTGGGCGAACCCGCGCTCTGGCAGCGGGACATCGTCCCCGAGGGCTTCCGCTGGATCGACGGCGACGCCGCCGACGACAACGTCTTCGCGTTCGTCCGCTTCGCCGCCGACGGCTCCCCGCTGATCGCCGTCAGCAACTTCTCCCCCGTGGTGCGCCACGAGTATCGCATCGGCGTCCCCGACGGGTTCCCGCTCTGGCGGGAGGTCCTCAACACCGACAGCCCCCGCTTCGGCGGCAGCGGCGTCGGCAACCCCGACCCCCTGAAGACGGACCCCACCCCCTGGCACGGCTGCCACAGCAGCATCCTGCCGGTGCTGCCGCCGCTGGCCACGGTGTGGCTGAAGCCGGTCTGACCACGCCCGTGCCCGAGCGCGCGCGGTCGGACGGGCCGGGGCGCACGCGCGGCCCTGCGGCCGGCGCCCTGGGAGGTCCCGGACGCCGGTGACCTGGATGGCACCGCCTGGGTGGCCCGGTCCACGGGAGCGGCGCAGAGTGGATGGCTGTACGCCCCGCTCGGCCCCGGACCGGCCCTGAGACCGAGGACCGCCACACGACCAAGGACCTCACGATGACCACGACCCGCGCCGCCGACCGCGCCCGCCTCGGCCACAGGATCCGCCACGCCTCCCGGCACCCCGACCGTGTCGTGCCGTATCTGCGCAGGCTCGGCCGTGACTGGAGGCTGCGGCTCACCACCCGTGACCATGTGGCCTACTACCGTGCGGTGATGAAGGCGGACACCGCCAGAAGCCCTTCCGCCGCGGTCGGCAGCGCGACCGAGGAGCGGTGGCTCGCGCTCGGCGAGCTGCAGTTCGACTATCTGCTGCGGCACGGGCTCAGTCCGAAGGACCGGATGCTGGAGATCGGCTGCGGCAACCTGCGCGCGGGCTGGCGGTTCATCGACTATCTGCGCCCCGGGCACTACCACGGCATCGACATATCCCCCGAGATCCTCTTCGCGGCGGCCGACACCCTCGCCGAACGCGGCCTCCAGTCCAAGGTCCCCCACCTCACCCTCGTCCGCGATCTGCGGCTCTCCGCCCTGCCCGCCGGGTACTTCACCGTGGTGCACGCGCACAGCGTGTTCTCACACTCCCCGATCGAGGTCGTCGACGAGTGCCTGCGCAACATCGCGCGGGTCATGGCCCCGCGCGCCTTCTTCGACTTCACCTTCAACCGCACCGAGGGCGAGCACCACCACGTGTTGCGGGAGGACTTCTACTACCGGGCCGACACGCTGACCGAACTCGCCGCCTCCCACGGCCTCTGGGCCCGTGTCATGGAGGACTGGGAGCGGATGCCCCACAAGCAGTCCAAGATCCGCGTGCGCAGCGTCCGGAGGTGAGTCGTCTGCGGTGCCCGCGCGGGAAGAGACGCACGGCGGCCCTGCCTCGCCGATATGAGGCAGGGCCGCCGCGTTGCCCCGGGGGGAGGGGCGTCTGAGGAGGCAACCCGGGGCGTCTGGGGGGACCGGAGTCGAGTCGCGGCTGTCGCCGCGGGAGCGTCAGACGGTCGCCGGTTCCTTGGCCGCCGCGCCGTTGGGGCCCTCGGTCCCGGCGGCGTCCGTGTCGGCCGCGTCCCGTGCCGACTCGGGGTCGGCCGGGACGCCGTGGCCGTCGTCCACCAGCGTCTTCTCGTCGAACGGCAGTCGGCCGGCCAGCACCTCGGCCATCCGCTCCTTGTCGATCTCCTTGGTCCAGGTGCCGACGAGGACGGTCGCCACGGCGTTCCCGGCGAAGTTGGTGAGGGCGCGCGCCTCGCTCATGAAGCGGTCGATACCGACGATCAGTCCCACGCCGTCGACCAGCTCGGGGCGGTGCGACTGGAGGCCGCCGGCCAGCGTGGCCAGGCCCGCGCCGGTGACGCCGGCCGCGCCCTTGGACGCGATGATCATGAAGAGCAGCAGCGAGATCTGCTGGCCGACGGAGAGCGGGTCGCCCATCGCCTCGGCGACGAAGAGCGAGGCCATCGTCAGGTAGATCGCGGTGCCGTCGAGGTTGAAGGAGTAGCCGGTGGGCACCGTGATGCCGACGACCGGCTTGCTGACGCCGGCGTGCTCCATCTTCGCGATCAGGCGCGGCAGCGCCGACTCGGACGAGGAGGTGGACAGGATCAGCAGGAACTCCCGCGCCAGGTACTTCAGCAGCAGGAACAGGTTCACCCCGGCGACCAGGCGCAGGATCGTGCCGAGGACGACCACCACGAAGAGCAGACAGGTGATGTAGAAGCCGACCATGATGACGGCCAGGGACTTCAGCGCGTCCACGCCCGTCTCGCCGACCACCGCGGCGATCGCGCCGAAGGCGCCCACCGGGGCCGCCCACATGACCATGCCGAGCACCCGGAAGACCAGCCGCTGGATGTGGCCGATGCCGCGCAGCACCGGCTCCCCGGTACGGCCCATCGCCTGCAGCGCGAAGCCGACGAGCAGCGCGACCAGCAGCGTCTGGAGCACCTCGCCCTCGGTGAAGGCGGAGACCAGCGTCTTGGGGATGATGCCGAGCAGGAAGTCGGCGGTGGACTCGTGGGCGCCGCTCGCCTGGGCCTCGCCGGCCTTGGCCGCCTCCTTGGTGAGGTGCAGCCCGCTGCCCGGCTCCAGGATGTTGCCGACGAGCAGACCGATCGCCAGGGCGACGGTGGACATCAGCAGGAAGTAGCCGAGCGCCAGGCCGCCGACGGCGCCCACCTTCGCGGCCTTGCGGACCGACCCCACGCCGAGCACGATCGTGCAGAAGATGATCGGCGAGATCATCATCTTGATCAGATTGACGAAGCCGGCGCCGATCGGCTTGAGCTCCGCGGCCACGCCGGGCGCGGCGAAGCCCACCGCGATGCCGGCGACCACCGCGCCGATGACGGCGAGGTAGAGGTAGTGGGTGCGGTCCCGGCGGGCGGCCTCCGGCTGTCTTGCTCCCGGTTCCTGTCCGGCGTCCCGGGTCGAGGTCTGCGCGGCCACGGCTGCCTCCTTCTGTACTGGCTCGTCCTGGCGGTGTACGTGGTCGTCCGGGTGGGGTCACGTGCGGCTCACGTCCTGGACGGTCCCGGTGACTATGCACCAGGCTGTGACGGCGGTCACCCTTCCGTACATTTCGTTCACGCCGGGCGGCGCGGGCACACTGAGCGCTATGCGCGTCCCCCGTCCCCGGAGCCTGGCCGGCCAGCTCTTCGCCATGCAGGTGGTGCTGGTCGCGGTCGTGGTCGCCGGCTGCGCGGTCTTCGCGTACCTCACCGACCGGAACCAGGCCGAGGCCGCCGCGCGCCGCCAGGCCACGGCCGCGGCGACCGCCGTGGCCGCCTCCCCCGCGGTCGTCGCCGCCGTGCAGTCGGCCTACCCGACCGCCACGCTCCAGCCGTACGCGGAGCGGGTGCGCCGGAACACCGACGTCACCTTCGTCACGATCATGAACACCCGGGGCGTCCGCTGGACCCACCCCGACCCGGCCCGTATCGGCGAGAACTTCCTCGGCCACATCGGGCCCGCGCTGCGCGGCCGCACCTTCTCCGAGACGTACACCGGCACCCTGGGTCCCTCGGTGCGGGTGGTCACCCCGGTCCGCGACCACGGGCGGATCGTCGCCCTGGTCAGCGCGGGCATAACGGTCGAGGAGATCAGCCACCAGGCGCGCGGCCAGCTGCTCGCCCTGCTGGCCGTCGCGCTCGCCGCGCTGGCCCTCGGCGGCCTGGGCACCTACGTCGTCAACGCCCGGCTGCGCCGCCACACCCACGGCATGAACGCCACCGAGCTCAGCCGGTTGCACGACTACCACGAGGCCGCGCTGCACGCCGTGCGCGAGGGGCTGCTGATGCTCGACGGGCAGCGGCGGATCGCCCTGGTCAACGACGGGGCGCAGGAGCTGCTGGGGCTGCCGCCGGACGCGGTCGGCCGGTACGTCAGCGAGCTGGGTCTGCCGGCGCGGCTCACCGGCGCCCTGCTGGCCGCCGAACCGCGCGTCGACGAGCTGCACCTCACCGCGGAGCGGGTGCTGGTGGTCAACACCTCCCCCGTCAGCGGCGGTGAGCGGCGCGGCACCGTGGTGACCCTGCGCGACCACACCGAGCTCCAGGCGCTCTCCGGCGAGCTGGACTCGGTGCGCGGCTTCGCCGAGGCGCTGCGCTCCCAGGCCCACGAGGCCGCCAACCGGCTGCACACCGTGGTCTCGCTGATCGAGCTGGGCCGGGCGGCCGAGGCGGTGGACTTCGCCACGGCCGAGCTGGAGCTGGCCCAGGCGCTCACCGACCAGGTGGTGGCGGCCGTCGCCGAACCGGTGCTGGCCGCGCTGCTGCTGGGCAAGGCCGCGCAGGCCAACGAGCACGGCGTGGAGCTGGTGCTGGCCCCGGACAGCCGCATCGACGACGGCGTCCTGCCGGCCGGCCTGCCGGCCCGGGACCTGGTGACCATCCTCGGCAACCTCATCGACAACGCCATGGACGCGGCGATGGACACCGCGGCGGACCAGGCCCACCGGCCGGCCGGCCGCGAGGGCGCGGCCGCGGACCCGAGCGCCCAGGCGAACGCGTGCGCTCCCGCGGACGCCGACGCTAACGCGGGTGCGGGGCACCGGGCCCGGGTCACGGTCACCGCCCGCGCGGCCGACGGCGAGCTGCTCCTGGCGGTCAGCGACACCGGCGCCGGGGTCGCCCCCGCCGACGCCGAGGAGATCTTCGAACGCGGCTGGAGCACCAAGGCCCCGCCCTCCGCCGGCCCCGCCGCCCCCGGCCGCGGGCTCGGCCTCGCCCTCGTCCGCCAGGCGGCCCGCCGCAACGGCGGCACGGTGGAGGTCACCCCCGCCGGCCCCGCCGACGGCGCCCCCTGCGGGGCGACCTTCGCGGTCCGGCTGCCGCTGGTCTGACCCGGGCCGCCGGCTCCGGCGGGCGGGCGAGCCGCGGTCGCCGAGCCCCAGCAGCGGGTCCTCCGCCTCGACGGCCGCGACGAGCGTCTCCCGCGCCCGCCGCGCGGCGGACCGCCGTCGCCGGCCGCCCGCGGGTGCCGTGGGTCCGGGGCCCCGTCGCCGGCCGCCCGCGCGTGCCCCGCGTCGGGCCCGCGGTCGGGGGACGTGCGCGGTCGCCGGTAGGCCCCGGCGCGTCGCTGGCGTATTCTCGGCCGCGCCGCGCCGTGGGGCGCCTCCAGGGGGCACCTCTCGGCGGGAGCCGGGGAGAAAGGATCACACCATGAGCGCGCCGTACGCCATTCGCGTGCTCGTCGTCGAGGACGACCCGGTCGCCGCGGACGCGCACGCGCTGTACGTCTCCCGCGTGCCCGGGTTCACCGTCGCCGGCACCGTGCACTCCGGGAGCGGGGCGCGCCGCCATCTGGAGCGGCACCCGGTCGACCTGCTCCTGCTCGACCTGTACCTCCCCGACGCCCACGGCCTCCAGCTGATCCGCTCGTTGCGCGCCGCGGGCCACACCGCCGACGTGATCGCGGTGACCTCGGCGCGGGACCTGGCCATGGTGCGGGAGGGCGTCTCGCTCGGGGTGGTGCAGTACGTCCTGAAGCCCTTCACCTTCGCCACGCTCCGGGACCGGCTGCTGCGCTACGCCGCGTTCCGCGCCACCGCGGGCGAGGCCAGCGGCCAGGACGAGGTGGACCGCGCCCTGGCGGCGCTGCGCGCGCCGCAACCCGCCGAGCTGCCCAAGGGGCTGACCCCGGCCACCCTGCGGGCGGTGACCGAGGCGCTGCGGGCCGCCGAGAACGGCATCTCGGCGACGGCCACGGCGGAGGCGGTCGGCATCTCCCGGATCACCGCCCGCCGCTATCTGGAACACCTGGTCGACACCCTGCGCGCCGAGCGCGCCCCGCAGTACGGCCAGGTCGGCCGCCCCGAGCTGGTCTACCGCTGGCTCAGCAAGGGCTCGCCCCCGGGGCGTTGACCACCCGGCCGCACGGCCGCCCTGGCCGCCCCGGCCGCCACGCCCGGCCCATTGACCTCCACGGAAGGTAACCGTACGGTCACCGAGCAGCAGCCACCGAGGCGAGCAGCCAGGAGGTCGTGCCCGTGCGCCCCACCGCCACCCCCGCCCGAACCGCCGCGGTCGTCCTCGCCGCCCTCCTCGCCGCCGCCGGGCTCACCGCCTGCGGCGACGGCGCGGGCGGCGACCCGAACACCGTCAAGGTCGCCTACAACCGCTCGACCGACAACGCGGTGCGCCACAAGGACCGCTATCTCGCCGCGGTCAAGGAGGAGTTCGAGAAGGCCCACCCCGGCAAGAAGGTCAAGCTGATCCCGATCCAGGCGCCGGACAACGACTACGCCGCCAAGATGCAGCAGATGATGCGGTCCTCGAAGACGGCCCCCGACGTGATCTACGAGGACGGCTTCCGGATCGGCTCCGACATCGAGGCGGGCTATCTGCGCCCGCTGGACGAGTACCTGACGACCTGGCGGGACTGGGACCGGTACGCCCCCGCCGCGCGAGAGGCGGCGCGCGGGGAGGACGGGAAGACGTACGGGGTGCCCGTCGGCACCGACACCCGCGGGCTGTGGTTCAACAAGGAGATCTTCGCCAGGGCCGGCCTGCCCGCCGACTGGCGGCCCCGGGACTGGGCCGAGGTGCTGGACGCGGCCCGCACCGTGAAGCGCCGGGTCCCCGGGGTCATCCCGCTCAACGTCTACACCGGCAAGGGACCGGGCGAGGCGGCCGTGATGCAGGGCTTCGAGATGCTGCTGTACGGCACGGTCGACGGCCGGGGCGAGGACCCGCTGTACGACCGCGAGGCGAAGAAGTGGATCACCGGCAGCCGCGGTTTCCGCGACGCCCTCGGCTTCGTGCGGACCGTCTACGCGGAGAAGCTGGGCCCCGACGTCTCCGACGCCCTCGACCCGAACGTGAACACCAGCGTCTTCGGCGACTGGCTGCCGGACGGCGAGCTCGCCATCGCCCTGGACGGCTCCTGGCTGGGCCAGAACTGGATCAGGACCGGCGGCAGGCCCTGGCCGCGGTGGTCGCGCGTCCTCGGCCAGGCGCCGATGCCCACCCAGGCCGGGCAGGCCCCGGGAAGGGTCAGCATGTCCGGCGGCTGGACCTGGGCGATCCCCGCCGAGTCCACCAAGCCCGCGCTGGCCTGGAAGTTCATCGAGACGCTCCAGACCAGGGAGAACGCCGCCGAGTGGAATGTGACCGACGCGCAGATCGCGGTCCGCCGGGACGTGGCGGAGGACCCGGGGTACCTGCGCTCCATGCCCGGCGTCGACTTCTTCACCGACCTGGTCGACGTCACCCGCTACCGCCCCGCGCTCCCGGTCTATCCGCAGGTCTCCGCGGCGATCGGGGAGGCGATGGAGGCGGTGACGACGGGCGACGCCTCCCCCCGGGAGGCCGCGAGGGCGTACGACGAGGAGCTCGCGTCCCTCACCGACGCCGTGGTGCGGCGGGACCGATGACGGCCACCGCCACCCGACCGGACGCGGCCGCCGAGCGGACCGCCGGCCGTGCGCCCCGCCGCCGGCCGCTGCGCTGGCTGCCGCTCGCCCCGGCCACCGTTCTCCTGCTGCTCTTCCTCGGCGGGCCGATCTGCTACTGCGCGTACATCGCCTTCACCGACGCGCAGTTGACCGGCTCGTCCACCACCGACTTCGTCGGCCTCGACAACTTCCGGCGGGCCTTCGGGGACCCGGACTTCCGCAACGCCGTCGTCCTCACCCTCGTCTTCACCGTGGTCTCCTCCCTGCTCGGCCAGAACACCCTGGGCCTGGCGCTGGCCCTGCTGATGCGCCGCGCCTCCCGCCCGGTGCGCACGCTCACCGGAGCGATCGTCATCGCCGCCTGGGTGGTGCCGGAGATCGTCGCCGGCTTTCTGCTGTACGCCTTCTTCCGCCGCGAGGGCACCCTCAACGCCCTCCTCGACCAGCTCCATCTGCCCGGCCAGAACTGGCTGTTCACCCTCCCCATCCTCGCCGTCTCCTTCGCCAACGTCTGGCGGGGCACGGCCTTCTCGATGCTGGTCTACTCCGCGGCGCTGGCCGACATCCCCGACGAGATCACCGAGGCGGCCGAGGTCGACGGCGCGCGCGGTCCGCGCCGGCTCTGGTACGTCACGCTGCCGATGATCCGCCGCTCCATCGGCACCAACCTCATGCTCAACACCCTCCAGACCCTGTCGGTCTTCGGCCTCATCTGGGCGATGACCCGCGGTGGGCCCGGCAACCGCAGCCAGACCCTCCCGGTGTTCATGTACGACCAGGCGTTCCTGAAGAGCCTGATCGGCTACGGCACGGCGGTGGCCCTGCTGTTGCTGCTGGTGGGCGCCGTCTTCTCCACGGTCTATCTGCGGCTGCTGCGCGAGGAGGTGTGACGGCCGGCGGCGTCAGGCCCGGCCGAACCACCGCTCCCGCTCGGCGTCGCTCACCTCCACCCCCGACCCCGCCGACCCGGCCAGCGCGTCCGCCTCGACGCGCGCCGCGTGCGCGTAGTGTCCGGCCACGGCGGGGCCCAGCAGCTCCCGGGCGAGCGGGCCGGTGCCCAGCGCCTCCGCGGCCGCGGCGAGGGTGCGGGGCACCGGCGGCCCCGCCTCCTCCCGGTAGCCGTCGCCGACGCAGGGCGGCGGGGGCTTGAGCCGGTGGTCGATCCCGTGCTCGATGGCGGCGAGGGCGGCGGTCAGCGCCAGATAGGGGTTGGCGTCGGCACCGGGCAGCCGGATCTCCAGATGGCGGCCGGGGCCGCGGCCGGCGATCCGCACGGCACAGGTGCGGTTGTCGACGCCCCAGCTGAACCGGGTCGGCGCGAAGCTGCGCTCCACGTACCGCTTGTACGAGTTGACGGTCGGGGCGTAGAGCGGGGCCAGCTCCGGCAGTGCCGTCAGCAGCCCGGCGACGGCGTGTTCGGCCAGCGCCGTCGGGGAGCCGTCGGCGTCGGCGAGCACCGGCCGCCCCTCCCGCCATAGCGACAGGTGCAGATGGAGCCCGCTGGCCACGCCGGTGGCGGGGGCGGCCATGAAGCTGGGCACGGTGCCCAGCCGTTCGCCCAGCACCCGCGCGCCGTGTTTGAAGACCGTGTGGCCGTCGCAGGCCGCCAGGGCTTCCCCGTACGGGAAGGTGATCTCGATCTGGCCGGCCGCCCCCTCGGTCTTGGCGGCCTCCAGCGGCAGCCCCGCCTCACGCAGCCCGCGGTGCAGCGCGCGCAGGAAGCGGTCGGTGAGCGGGTCGTGGTCCAGGGCGCAGTCCCGGTTCTGGGGGGCGACCGGCTCCGGCAGCCGGCCGTCGGCGACGTCGGCGTAGCGCCCCCGGTACAGCACGAACTCGGTCTCCAGGCCGACCCCGGCGGTCAGGCCGCGCTCGGCGAGCCGGGCGAGCCGCTCGCGCAGCAGTTGCCGGGGCGAGACCGGCACCGGGCGCCCGTCCAGGTCCGCGTCGGCGTGCACCAGCGCGGTCCCGGGCCACCACGGCAGCCGGTGGACCGCCCGCGGGTCCGGGGTCAGCCGCATGTCGCCGTAGCCGGTGTCCCAGGAGGCGAGCGAGAACCCGTCCACCGGCCGCATGTCGACGTCGGTGGCCAGCACGTACGCGCACATCCCGGCGCCCTCGGGCACGACGCGGTCGATGAAGTGCCGGGCGTCGAAGCGCTTGCCCTTCAGGCGGCCGGGCATGTCGACGAGGGCGAGCAGCACGGTGTCGACCGTCCCCCGGTCGATGTCGGCGCGGAGCTCGTCGAGGCTCAGCGGAGCCATTCAGATCACCTCCTGGAGCAGCTCGGCGTTCTTGCCGGAGGTGTCGTACGTGGGTGTGGTGAGCGAGCGGCGGGCGAACGGCCACCAGACGGTGGCCAGCAGCAACGCCACCGCCAGCGCGACCGAGGCGTAGTTCATGGAGGCGGCGGTGACCGGGCTGACCTGGGGCAGGCAGAACAGCACCGTCGCGAAGCCCACCCAGCAGACCGCGATCCAGCCCACCACGCGGCTCCACCGGCCCAGCGTCCACGGCCCCGGGGCGAAGCGGTGCGGATGGCGCAGCCGCAGATAGACCGGGATGACGTAGGAGGGAGTGATGCCGATGACGTTGATCGCGGTGACGGCGGTGTAGGCGGTCTCGGAGTACAGCGACGGTAGCGCCAGCACGAAGGGGCCGGCGACGGCCAGCCACACCGCCGCGTACGGGGTCTGGGTGCGGGCGCTCACCCGCTGCCACAGCGCCGACCCGGGCAGCGCCCCGTCCCGGCTGAAGGCGAAGGCCATGCGGCTGGCGGCGGCGATCCCGGCGTTGGCGCAGAACAGCTGCGCCACGATGACGATGAGCAGCAGCGCGGTGGCGCCGTCGGTGCCCAGCACATCGATGAAGATCTGCGCGGGCGGGACGTCGGCGCCCTGGGTGGCGGCGTAGTCCTGGATGGCGAAGGTGAGCCCGGCCAGCAGCACGAAACCGGCGATCCACGAGACCCAGATGGAGCGCACGATGCCGCGGGCGGCGGAGACCGAGGCGTTGGTGGTCTCCTCCGACAGGTGCGCGGAGGCGTCGTACCCGGTGAAGGTGTACTGCGTCAGCAGCAGCCCGACGGCGGTGACGTAGAGCGGGTTGGACCAGCCGGTGTCGTTGACGAACTCCCCGAAGACGAAGGACGGCGACTGGTGGCTGTCGGGGGCGATCGCCAGGACGGCGACGATGACGGCCACTCCGAGCAGATGCCACCAGACGCTGATGGAGTTCAGCAGGTTGACCATGCGGACGCCGGCCAGGTTGAAGCCGGCGAACAGCAGCAGGATGGCGGTGAAGACGACCATGGTGGACTCGGGCGTCGGCGCGATGTCGAACTGGAGGTCGAGCAGGGCGCCGATGAACAGCGCCGCGCCGTAGCCGCTGCCGGCGATGCCGCCGAGCAGTCCGAGCAGATTGATCCACCCGGTGTAGTAGCCCCAGCGGGGGCCGCCGAGCTGGTGGGCCATGTAGAACATGGCGCCGGAGGTGGGGTAGGCGCTGGTCACCTCGGCCAGGGCCATCCCGATGAACAGCACCATCAGCCCGACACCGGCCCAGCCCCACAGCATCACCGCGGGGCCGCCGGTGACCAGCCCGAATCCGTACAGGGTCATGCAGCCGGAGAGCACCGAGATGATGCTGAAACTGATCGCGAAGCTACCGAAGCCGCCCATGCGGCGGGCGAGGACGGGCTGGTAGCCGAGGTCGCGTAAGTGCTCCTCGTCCCGCCGGTCGCGTCCGGTCCTCAGCCTCTTGGCGGCGTGCGACACGAAGTCTCCCTGTTTCCTCGGGGTTGGGGGTGCGTCGGGGTGGAGCGTGGGGGGGGTGACGCGCTCTCGGCGGCGCGGCTCAGAACGAGGGCCGATGCAGCCGCCGCCCTGCGTCGCCCTGGGCGACGCCGAGACAGTGCCGCCGGATGCGGGCGAACTCGGCGGCGACGAGGTCGGTTCGGCCGGGGTCGGCGATCCGGTACTGCCAGGGCCGGGCGGTGGCGTACCGGCCCATCCAGTGGAAGACACGGGCGGCGTCGTCGAACCGGTGGGCGGCCCAGAGGGCGTGGGCGAGGTAGTTGGCGTCCATCAGCGACCGCTCGGCGGGGTCCGAGAGGTCGAACCACCGCCGTACGCCGCGCTCCGCGTCCCGGATCGCGCCGTCCTGCACCCAGTGCAGATCCAGCGCGTGGTCGCCGCCCTCGGGGTGCGACTCACGCCAGCGCTCGGCGTGCACGTACAGCGGCAGCACCAGCAGCGGCGAGCCCGGCGGCGCGTGGTCGGCGGCCCAGCGCGCGAAGAGCGCCATCTGCGCGTGTCCGCCCAGGCCGCCGAGGAACTGCATGGCCCGGTGGTACGCCTCCCGGTTGCCCGGGTCGCGCCGGTCCGCCTCCGCCAACAGGCCCCAGGGGCCGGGGCACAGCATCGGATCGGGGGGCGCCTGCCGGTACTCCGCGACCTGGTGCCACTCGTCCAGCGGGGCCAGCGCCAGCCGGCACACCCAGGGCACCGGGTCCCGCGGCCGCGCCCGCGCGGCGGCCGCGCACGCCTCCTCCGCCTCGCGCCACAGCCTCGTCGTCTCCGCGTGCCGGATCCGCCGCGCCCGCATCGCCCGCTCGACGGCCACCCGCGCCCGCATCACCCGACCCGCGCCGCTCTCCGGATCCTCCGCCAGCCAGGCGTCCACCACGTCCGAGCCGGCGGCCGCCGCTCCCAGCACCTGCGTCCGGTAGGTCCACCGTCCCCAACCGCCCTCGTCCACCAGCAGGTTCCGCATCGCCATCCACCGCCCGGCCAGCAGATCCTGCAGGGCCTTGCGCAGCTCGTTGTCGGCCCCGGCCGGGTGGATCACCACCTGCTCGGCATCCTGGGCGGCCGTCTCGTCGAGGCTCATCGGAGGTCCGTCGAAGAGCGCGCGGGCATGGTGTCGGTGGGGCGTAAGGGTACGGCTGTGGTCACCCCGTCACTATGTGTATGGGAACCGGCGCCGCGCAAGCGATTCCGGCCCGGAGGGTCGAAAGTTGGCGGGTCCTCGCCACCACGGTCCCGAAACGCGGACTCGCCGATCTCGTCGCCCGGTGCCGCCGGGCTTCTCGCCCGTGCCGTCCGGCGGTTTCATGGTCTTCCGGCCTCACTCCGTCCGGAGGTGTCATGCGCTCGAGACTCGCCCTCAGCCGCCGCGCCCGCCGCCGCCTGGCCGCCGATGTCGCGCTGCTGGTGACCGCCGCCGCGTTCGCGCTCCCGCTGGCCTGGCTGCTGTTGGCGTCCGTGGACGCGGAGGCGACGCTGCGGGTGGCCGCGCCCGGGTCGCCCACGCTCGACAACTTCTCGGCGGTGTGGACCGACGAGATCACGTTCACGCCGATGGTCAACAGCCTGCTGCTGTGCGGGGGCGCCGCGGTGGTGACCGTCGGCTGCGCGGCGCTGGCCGCCTACCCGCTGTCGCGGTTCCGCTCGCGCCTGGTGCGGCCGTATCTGCTGACGATCGTGTTCAGCACCTGTCTGCCGATCACGGCGATCATGGTTCCGGTCTATGGGCTGTTCGTCCAGACGGACCTGATCGACACGTTGCACGGAACGGCGCTGTTCCTGGCCGCGACCCAACTGCCCTTCGCGATCTGGCTGATGAAGAACTTCATGGACGGGGTGCCGGTCGCGCTGGAGGAGGCGGCGTGGACGGACGGGGCGTCCTGGGCGCAGGCGCTGGCGCGGGTGATCCTGCCGCTGATGGGGCCCGGGGTCGCGGTGGTGACGATCTACAGCTTCATCATGATGTGGGGCAACTTCTTCGTGCCGTTCATGCTGCTCCTGACGCCGGATCAACTTCCGGCCTCGGTCAGCGTCTTCACCTTCTTCGGCAACCACGGCTCGGTCGCCTACGGCCAGCTCGCCGCCTTCTCGCTCCTCTACTCCACGCCGGTGGTGCTGCTGTACGTGCTGATCTCCCGGCGACTGGGCAGCGGTTTCGCGCTCGGGGGCGCCGTCAAGGGCTGAACCCAGACCCCCTCCGTCGCGGTCGACTTCGGTCAGTCGCCGAAACGACTGGATACCAACTCAGTCATTTGTCATGCATGTGTAACCCTCTGCCGCTACGGTGCGCTTGTGCATCCGTCCATACCGGAAGAGCCCAGAAGTACGTCGTTTGATCCAACAGCCGCCCGTCGGCTGCGCGAGGCGTTGGGGATGACGCACGCGCACGTCTCGTACGGCATCCAGGCCGCCTACGGGCTCCGGGTGTCACCGGCGACCGTCGCCGCCTGGGAGTTGGGGGAGGCGTTCCCCGACGAGAACGAGCTGATGGCGCTGGCGGGGGCGCTGTGGTGCGCGCCCGGAGACCTCCTGGGAGCACCCGGCACGTTGCGCGAGCACCGGGTGGCCCAGGGCATCGCGCCGGCCGACCTGGCCATGCGCATCGGCATGGACCCGTATGAGTACGAGCGGATGGAGAGCTCCGGGGTCTGGACCGGGAACGACGGCCAGGCCGCCAACCTCGCCGAGGTGCTCAAGCTTCCGCTGCGCGCCTTCTTCCAGGTCACCGGGCGCGACGAGGCGCTCGCCGGACTGCTCCGCTCGGCGGTGGACACCCGCTGGCAGGCCTATGTGCGCAAGGTCGCCAAGTTGGTACCACTGCCCAAACCACGCATCGAGCAGGCCCTGAAGTCCCTGCACGGCGACTACCAGGCCCGGATGGCGGCCACCCTGGTGCGCGGCGCCACCGCCGACAACGCCGCCGCCGACGCGAGGGCCTTCCTCGACCACATCGTGGAACACTTCTGGGACCGGATCGACGCCGCCGTCTGACGGTGCGGAATCCGATCCGTGGGCCCGGTGACGTACGTTCCTACGAAGCCCCTAGAAGACAGACTCCGCCTCGTGCATGCGGTCCGCCGGCACCCGCTTGAGCTCGGTCACCGCGTCCCCGATCGGCACCATCACGATGTCCGTGCCGCGCAGCGCCGTCATCATGCCGAACTCGCCGCGGTGCGCGGCCTCCACCGCGTGCCAGCCGAAGCGGGTCGCGAGCACCCGGTCGTACGCGGTCGGGGTGCCGCCGCGCTGGACGTGGCCGAGGATGACCGGGCGGGCCTCCTTGCCCAGGCGCCGCTCCAGCTCGACCGCGAGCCGGTTGCCGATGCCGGCGAAGCGCTCGTGGCCGTACTGGTCGATCTCGCCCTTCTGGTAGTCCATCGTCCCCTCGGCGGGGTGCGCGCCCTCGGCGACGCAGATGACGGCGAACTTCTTGCCGCGGGCGAACCGCTCCTCGACCATCTTGCACAGGTCGGCCGGGTCGAACGGGCGCTCCGGCAGGCAGATCGCGTGCGCGCCGGCGGCCATGCCGGACTCCAGGGCGATCCACCCCGCGTGCCGGCCCATGACCTCGACGACCATGACCCGCTGGTGCGACTCGGCGGTGGTCTTGAGCCGGTCGATGGCGTCGGTGGCCACGCCGACCGCGGTGTCGAAGCCGAAGGTGCGGTCGGTGGCCGAGATGTCGTTGTCGATGGTCTTCGGCACGCCGACGATCGGCAGGCCGGAGGCCGCGAGCATGCTGGCGGCGGTCAGCGTGCCCTCGCCGCCGATGGGGATGAGCACGTCGATGCCGTAGTCGCGGGCGAGCTCCTTGGAGGTCTCGCACGCCTCGCGCAGCCGGGCGCGCTCCAGGCGGGAGGAGCCGAGGATGGTGCCGCCGCGGGCCAGGATGCCGCTGACCGCGTCGAGGTCGAGCTTGCGGTGCCGCCCCTCCAGGAGCCCCTTGAAGCCGTCCTCGAAGCCGATGACCTCGTCCCCGTGACCGGCCACCGCGCGGTGTACGACCGACCGGATCACAGCGTTGAGGCCAGGGCAGTCGCCGCCTGCGGTGAGGACTCCGATGCGCATCGTGCTCTGTCTCCTGCTGCCGACTGGTACGGACTGAACCAGTCCGATTGTTTCACGGGCCGGGCCGTGCCGCGTCCCCCTGACCTGGCGAGCGCCCTATCTACGGGCGCAGGTATTGTCAAGAGGGCAGGGCCCATCCATCGTGGTTTTTTCAGGCATTTTCCTGAGTTGCGGCCACCACCGTGGCCGCGCCACCCGCACCTGCCCGCAGTGGAAGCAGACAGACGGATCGGAGAGCACGCGTGACGCGCAGCGTGTACGTGACCGGGATCGACCGTGGCGACGGGCGCCAGGTCGTGGAGCTGGGAATCATGGAGCTCCTCACCCGCCATGTGGACAGGGTCGGTGTCTTCCGCCCCCTGGTCCACGACAACCCCGACCGCCTGTTCGACCTGCTGCGGGCGCGCTACCGGCTGAGCCAGGCCCCGGGGAGCGCGTACGGCATGAGCTACGAGGAGGCCGCCGCGCTCCAGGCCGAGCGCGGCACCGACGAGCTGGTCGCCCAGCTCGTCGGCCGCTTCCACGAGGTGGCCCGCGACTACGAGTACGTGCTGGTGCTGGGCAGCGACTACGCCGCCACCAGCCTCCCCGACGAGCTGGGCCTCAACGCCCGACTGGCCAACGAGTTCGGCGCCTCGGTGATCGCCGTCGTCGGCGGCCAGGACCAGAGCGCGGAGTCGGTGCGGGCCGAGGCGCGCAACGCCTACCGCGCCTACGAGGCGCAGGGCTGCGACGTGGTGGCGCTGGTGGTCAACCGGGTCGCCCCCGCCGACCGCACCGCCATCACCGAGCGGCTGGCCGCGCGACTGCCCGTCCCCTGCTACGTGCTCCCCGAGGACGCCTCGCTCTCCGCGCCCACCGTCTCCCAGGTGGTGCGCACCCTCGGCGCCGAGGTGCTGCTGGGCGACGACTCCGGGCTCTCCCGCGACGTGCGCGACTTCGTCTTCGGCGGCGCCATGCTGCCCACCTTCCTGCCCGCGCTGACCGACGGCTGCCTGGTGGTGACCCCCGGCGACCGCGCGGACCTGATCGTCGGCGCGCTCGCCGCGCACAGTGCCGGCGCCCCGCCGATCGCCGGCGTGCTGCTGACCCTGGACGAGCGGCCGGGCGCCGACATCCTGGCGCTCGCCTCGCGGCTCGCCCCCGGCACCCCGGTGGTGTCGGTGCCCGGGAAGAGCTTCCCCACCGCCGAGCAGCTGTTCGCCCTGGAGGGCAAGCTGCACGCCGGTACGCCGCGCAAGGCGGAGACCGCCTTGGGTCTGTTCGAGCGGCACGTGGACACCGCCGAGCTGACCAACCGCATCTCCGTGGCCCGGTCCAGCCGGGTCACGCCGATGATGTTCGAACACGAGCTGATCGAGCGCTCCCGCTCCGGCCGGCGCCGGGTGGTGCTGCCCGAGGGCTCCGAGGAGCGGGTGCTGCGCGCCGCCGATGTGCTGCTGCGCCGCGACGTGTGCGAGCTGACGCTGCTGGGCGACCAGGACGCGATCCGCAAGCGCGCCGGCGAACTGGGCATCGAGCTGGCCGAGGCGCAGATCATCGACCCGCAGACCTCCCCGCTGCGCGAGCGGTTCGCCGAGCTCTACGCCAAGCTGCGCGCCCACAAGGGCGTCTCCTACGAGCTGGCGTACGACATCGTCGCCGACGTCTCCTACTTCGGCACCCTGATGGTGCAGGAGGGGCTGGCCGACGGCATGGTCTCCGGCGCGGTGCACTCCACCGCCGCCACCATCCGGCCCGCCTTCGAGATCATCAAGACGGCGCCGGGCGCGCAGATCGTCTCCTCGGTCTTCTTCATGTGCCTGGCCGACCGGGTGCTGGTCTACGGCGACTGCGCGGTCAACCCGGACCCGAACGCCGAGCAGCTCGCCGACATCGCCATCCAGTCGGCGACCACCGCGGCCCAGTTCGGCGTCGAGCCGCGGATCGCGATGCTGTCGTACTCCACCGGCACCTCCGGCTCCGGCGCGGACGTGGACAAGGTGCGCGCCGCCACCGAGCTGGTGCGGCAGCGCCGCCCGGACCTGCTGGTCGAGGGCCCGATCCAGTACGACGCGGCGGTGGACGCGGCGGTCGCGGCGACCAAGCTGCCCGACTCCGAGGTCGCCGGCAAGGCCACGGTCCTGATCTTCCCGGACCTCAACACCGGCAACAACACCTACAAGGCCGTGCAGCGCTCGGCGGGCGCGGTCGCGGTCGGCCCGGTCCTCCAGGGCCTGCGCAAGCCGGTCAACGACCTGTCCCGCGGCGCCCTCGTCCAGGACATCGTCAACACCGTGGCGATCACCGCCATCCAGGCCCAGACCCCGACGTCCCCCGCCGCCCCGGCGGACCCCGCACAGAAGGCGCAGACCGCGTGAACGGCTCCCGAGTCCTCGTCCTCAACTCCGGCTCCTCCTCGCTGAAGTACCAGCTCCTGGACATGGCCGACGGCTCCCGGCTGGCGTCGGGGCTCGTCGAGCGCATCGGTGAGGGACCGGTCGCCGACCACGAGGCCGCCCTCAAGCAGGTCGCCACGGAGCTCGCGGGCCAGGGCCTCGGCCTGGACTCGCCGGCGCTGGCCGCGGTCGGCCACCGGGTGGTGCACGGCGGCACCCGGTTCACCGAGCCGACGCTGATCACCGACGAGGTGGTCGAGGAGATCGAGAAGCTGGTGCCGCTGGCCCCGCTGCACAACCCGGCCAACATCTCCGGGATCACGGTGGCCCGTGGGCTCCGCCCCGACCTGCCGCAGGTCGCGGTCTTCGACACCGCCTTCCACTCGACCATGCCGGAGTCGGCCGCGCGGTACGCGATCGACACCGAGACCGCCGACCGGTACGGGGTGCGGCGCTACGGCTTCCACGGCACCTCGCACGCGTATGTCTCGCGGGCCACCGCCCGACTGCTGGACAAGGACCCGTCCGAGGTCAACACGATCGTGCTGCACCTGGGCAACGGCGCCAGCGCCTCCGCGGTGCGCGGCGGGGAGTGCGTGGACACCTCCATGGGTCTGACCCCGCTGGAGGGCCTGGTCATGGGCACCCGCTCGGGTGACCTGGACCCGGCCGCCATCTTCCATCTGGCGCGGGTCGGCGGGCTGTCCACCGACGAGATCGACGCCCTGCTGAACAAGCGCAGCGGGCTGCTCGGCCTGTGCGGCGACAACGACATGCGGGAGATCGGCCGCCGCATCGGCGAGGGCGACGCCGCCGCCCAGCTGGCCTTCGACATCTACATCCACCGGCTGCGCAAGTACGTCGGCGCGTACGCGGCGGTGCTGGGTCGGGTGGACGCCGTCGCCTTCACCGCGGGCGTCGGCGAGAACTCGGCGGCCGTCCGGGAGGCGGCGCTGCGCGGCCTGGACGCCTTCGGCATCGAGGTGGACCCGGTGCGCAACGCCATCCGGGGCTCCTCGGCGCGCCTGATCTCCGCCGAGGAGAGCCGGGTGGCGGTCGCGGTGGTGCCCACCGACGAGGAGCTGGAGATCGCCACTCAGACGTTCCAGCTGGTCACCGAGGCCAGCGCCTGATCATTGGGTTTTCCTACAGCTCGAATATTCCGCCCCGAAACAAACCCGATAGGATCCGCCTCATGCGCCGTTCCAAAATCGTCTGCACCCTGGGCCCCGCCGTCGACTCCTTCGAGCAGCTGAAGACGCTGATCGAGGCCGGCATGAACGTGGCCCGCTTCAACATGAGCCACGGGACCCACTCGGAGCACGAGGAGCGCTACCACCGGCTCCGTAAGGCGTCCGCGGAGACCGGTCACGCGGTCGGCGTGCTCGCCGACCTCCAGGGCCCGAAGATCCGGCTGGAGACCTTCGCCGAGGGCCCGGTCGAGCTGGTGCGCGGTGACGAGTTCACCATCACCACCGAGGACGTCCCGGGTGACAAGACGATCTGCGGCACCACCTACAAGGGCCTGCCGGGCGACGTCGCCAAGGGCGACCAGATCCTGATCAACGACGGCAACGTCGAGCTGCGGGTCACCGCGGTCGAGGGCCCGCAGGTGCGGACGATCGTCATCGAGGGCGGGGTGATCTCCGACCACAAGGGCATCAACCTGCCCGGCGCGGCGGTGAACGTCCCGGCGCTGTCCGAGAAGGACGTCGATGACCTGACCTTCGCCCTGCGGATGGGCTGCGACATGGTCGCGCTCTCCTTCGTGCGGGACGCCGCCGACGTGCGCGACGTGCACCGGGTCATGGACCAGGTGGGCCGCCGGGTGCCGGTGATCGCCAAGGTCGAGAAGCCGCAGGCGGTCGCCAACATGGAGGAGGTCGTCATGGCCTTCGACGGTGTGATGGTGGCCCGCGGCGACCTGGCGGTGGAGTACCCGCTGGAGAAGGTCCCGATGGTGCAGAAGCGGCTCATCGAGCTGTGCCGCCGCAACGCCAAGCCGGTGATCGTGGCGACCCAGATGATGGAGTCGATGATCACCAACTCCCGGCCGACCCGCGCCGAGGCGTCCGACGTGGCCAACGCCATCCTGGACGGCGCGGACGCGGTGATGCTGTCCGCCGAGTCCTCGGTCGGCCAGTACCCGATCGAGACGGTCAAGACCATGTCGAAGATCGTCCAGGCGGCCGAGGAGGAGCTGCTCTCCAAGGGCCTCCAGCCGCTGGTCCCGGGCAAGAAGCCGCGCACCCAGGGCGGTTCGGTGGCCCGCGCGGCCTGCGAGATCGCCGACTTCCTGGGCGCCACGTCGCTCGTGGCGTTCACCAAGTCCGGTGACACCGCCCGCCGACTGTCCCGCTACCGCGCCCAGCAGCCGATCCTGGCGTTCACCACCGACGAGTCCACCCGCAACCAGCTGACGCTCAGCTGGGGCGTGGAGTCCTTCGTGGTTCCGTATGTGGAGAACACCGACGGCATGGTCGACCTGGTCGACGCCGAGCTGCTCAAGCTCAACCGCTACGCCGCGGGCGACACCATGATCATCACCGCCGGCTCGCCCCCCGGCATCCCCGGCACCACCAACATGGTCCGGGTGCACCACCTGGGCGGCGCCCAGTAACCGCCGCGGCACGCCACGGCGTCGGGCCCGTCCCCCCTCACGGGGGACGGGCCCGACGCCTTTCCGTGCGGCTCCCGCGGGGACGAGCGGTGGCTCACCCCTCGGTCTGGTAGAGGCGCATCCCCGGAATGGTCAGGTCCCCGCCGAACTGTCCCGCCTGCACCACCGTCGCCTCGGTGAAGAACAGCTCGGGGAGGGTCAGCGGCGGCGGGGCCTTGGGCGAGAAGGTGACCGGGATGATCCCCAGCAGCTTGCCGCTCAGCTCCTCGGTGTACATCGTCACCGTGCCGTTGCGGATGGTGGAGGTGCTGCCCTCGCGGCCCGCCACATGCGTGGTGGTCCCGCCCGGGCCCTTCACCAGCTGGTGCAGGTCCTTGATGTCGACGCCCTTGGCGGTGAACTTCAGGACCTTCTTGACCTTCCCGCTGTACGTCTTCACCTCGACGATGCCGTCGTAGGCGAGCCCGTGCAGGCCGAGCCTGGTCGTCTTGAGCGTCCACGGCTCGTCCGGCAGCAGGCTGGCGGTCGGCTCCGTGGGCGCGTTCTCGTACGCCTCGGCGTCGTAGGTCGGACAGGGGTAGCCCTCGCCGTCGCCCTCGGCACCGTCGCCCGGCTTCGGGGACGGGTCGGGGGTCGGGGTGGAGTCCGGGCTCGGGGTGGTGGTCGGGGACGGAGCGGGCGAGGTCCCGTCGGTCGGTTCGTCGCCCGGGTCCTCGTCCTTCCCGGCCCGGTCCGCCGCCTTGTCGGCCGCCTTGTCCTCGGCCTCGTCCTTCGCCTCGTCGGCGGTGTCCGCGGCCGGGTCCCCGGCCTTGTGGGTCGGGTCCGAGGTGGGTTCGGTGGCGTCCGAGCCCGGCTCGGCGCCGTCCTCCCCCGGCTGTCCCGCGTGGTCGTCGTCCTCGCCGTTGAGGACGTCCTCCAGCGGGTCGCCGATGCCCAGCGGGTCGAGCGGATCGAGCGGGTCCAACGGGCTCTCGGGGTCGGTCTCGACGGGGTCGGGAGACTCCGTCGCCCCGTCCGCGGGGTCGGTCGATCCGGTCGGGGCCGGCTTCGGCGTGGTGCCGTCGCCGGTCGGTCCGGGCGCGGGCGTGGTGCCGTCCTGGCCCGGGTCGCCGGTGTCCTCGTCGCCCGGGTTCTCCTCGTCCTGGCCGGTGCCGTCCCGACCCTGGTCGTCCCGGTCGCCGCCGGCGGGGTCCCGGGGCTTCTCGCCGTCGGGGCTCTCCGGGGTCCCGGGCTCCTCGCCCTTGGGGTCCTCGGTGTCCTTGCCCCGGTCCCGGTCCCGGTCCTGGCTCTTGTCCTGGTCCTGGTCCTTGTCCTGGTTCTTGTCCTTGTCCTGCTCGTCCCCCGCCTCGTCCGGCTGGGTCACGCACGGACCCGGCTTGAAGTCCTGCGCCCGGGGGTCGGCGCTGGCGAGCTGCGGGGTCAGCCCCATGCCCATGAGCACGGCCGTCGGCATCGCCGCCAGGGCGATCGCCTTGCCCGCGGGCATCTGCAGCCGGGTGAGGACCGACTTCCTCGGAGCCGCGTGGCGCGGTCCTGTTCTCGTGCGGCGCGGTTTGCCGGCGTCGGCCTCCCGCTCCTCATCACCCCGCACGGTGCCTCCCATTCATGGTCTCCTGCTCCGGCGCGGTCCCGGCCCCGGCCGGTTCCGGCGTGTTCTCACCGTCCTCGGCGCCCCTGTCGTCCACGCCGTCGGTGCCGTTCGGGCCCTCGGATCTCGCCACGCCGTCAGCGTCCTTCGCGTCGTTCGCGTCGCCCACGCCGTCCGCGGTCCCCTTCGGCGCACGCCGCCGGCCCTTGGCCGGCTGCCCACCGGGCACCTCGCCCGGCTCCCAGGCCACGCTCATACCGCCCCCGAACAGGGCGAAGAGGAAGCCCACGACGAGCCCGCCGAAGTTGGAGACGACCAACGAGACCAGGCCGAGCAGGATCGAGGCGACCCCGGCGAAGACCCGTACGGCGGGCTGGAACCACATGCTGAGGCCCAGCACCACCAGCAGCACACCGATGATCAGTGACGCGGATCCGGTCGTGGTGCCGATCCGGAACTGCAACTGCCCGAAGGTGAGGTTGTGATACGGGAGGTACGCGATCGGCAGCCCGCCCAGGACGGTCAGCACCCCTGCCCAGAACGGGCGCTGCCAGCGCCACTCCCGGAACGACTGACGCCACTGGATCGAGTGGTTACGCGCCCCCGGCGACTCGGCACTCATCGAAAACAGCTCCCTGGGGCTGGCGATCTGGACGGTCGGAAGATGTTCGTGACGGACGATGGCGCGAGCGGGGCAGGGTGAGGGGCGGTGAAGACGACCCCCCACCCGCGCTCAGCGCATCAGAAGCACTCGTGCTTGCCCTTGCTGACCTTCAGCGAGAGGCCGGAGAGCTTGAAGGTGCCCGCGCTGGTCGCCCAGGCGGTCTGCTTGACGTCGCTCAGCGAGACCTCGTCGGCTTCCTGAGCGAATCCGTTGGGAAGGGCGGCGTCACCCTTGTTGATGCCGGGACCCTTGCTGGAGTCGGCAGCCGCCACACCGATGTTGATGTTCCGGAACGTGGCGTCCGCGTCGAGCTGGTCGAGGTCGATGTAGAGGTTCTTCGCCTCGACCTTCTTGCCGTTGGTGCCGGCCGACAGCTTCAGCGACACATCGCCGAAGAGCGGAACCGGGATGACCACCGACTGGCAGAGGTCCCTGATCTCAGCGCTCTTGAACGCGGAGACCGCGACCGGGATCTTCTTGCCGCCGTGCTGCGTCTCCAGCGCTCCGTACTGGACGAAGCCCCGGCCTTCCAACTGGCCGGCGGAGACCTTGAAGTTCTGGCCGGACACGCTGAACGACGCCGCGAGCGCGCCCTGGGCAACGGCGACACCGATCGCGGCCGTAGCCGCAACGCTCGGAACCATGACGACGGCGAACCGCTTCCATCTGGTCCCGCCACGAGCCACGGACTGCATAACTGTCCTCCTTCTCGGACGTACATCTCCGGCCGGGGACGCCATGGCCGCCGGCTGGGATGGGAGAAGTGCTACGTCCTCGGGAAGGAGAGCGCCCGGACCCCGGATGCCCGAACGCACCCGACATCGCCGGCGATCACCCCCGAGCGACAACCACTGGCCACGCTCTCGCGCAACCTGCTGGACAGGCCCTGCCGTCCTGGCAGAGACCCCCCTGTCCAAGGCCGGCGCCACTGCCGCCGGCCTCGCCCGGTGGGGACCCACCGCACCGCCGCGCCGACCGGCTGCCGGGCGTCGGGGATGGACCGAGCTTGGCCGATCGTGGTCCATTCCCGGCTGAGGCACAAGGGGTTCATTACTAGCGAGTAACGAACGGATAACCGGACTCCTGCGACGCCATGGAGAGTGGACACACACGGTCGCCGGAGCAACGCGGGAAAGATGGGGAGATATACCTCAAGAACCCATAAAGAGGAGGCAGTTATTTACTGCCAGTAACAGCGGCCGCGATTACCAAGTTTTGGTAAAGCGCGGCCGCCGTACGGTGTGGAGAAGCTGCGGTCAGAACAGGACGCGGGCCAGCGCGCTACGGGCGGTGACCACGCGCGGGTCGTCCGCTCCGATCACCTCGAACAGCTCCAGCAGATGCACCCGCGCCCGCTCGCGGTCCTCACCCACGGTGCGCCGCACGGTGTCGACCAACCGCCCGAAGGCGTCCTCCACATGGCCGCCCACCAGGTCGAGGTCGGCGGCGGCGAGCTGCGCCGCCGTGTCGGTCGGACGGTCGGCGGCCGCGGTGCGGACCGCCTGCGCGTCCATCCCCTGCACCCGCTCCAGCAGTTGGGCCTGGGCCAGGCCCAACGCGGCCTCGGCGTTGCCGGGGTCGTCGACGAGCACGTTCTGGTACGCCCGGACGGCGCCGCTCAGATCACCGGCATCCAGCGCGTCGTGCGCGGCGGAGAGCGCGCCGTCGTGCGGGCCGGCCGGCCGCGCCGGGGCGGTCGGCTCCTCGCCCTGCGCGTCCGGGTCGACCGGCGCGCCGACGATGCCGAACTGCTGCTCGGCGGCGGCGATCAGCTGGTCCAGCACCTGGCGGATCTGCCCCTCGGGCGCGGCGCCCTGGAAGAGGGGCAGCGGCTGGCCGGCCACCACCGCGAAGACCGCGGGGATGCCCTGCACGCCGAACTGCTGGAAGAGCATCTGGTTGGCGTCGACGTCGATCTTGGTGAGCACGAACCGCCCGGCGTACTCCTGGGCGAGCCGCTCCAGCACCGGACCGAGCTGCTTGCACGGCTCGCACCACTCCGCCCAGAAGTCGATGACGACCGGGACCTCGGTGGAGCGCTGCAGGACCTCCTGCTGAAAGCTCGCCTCGTCGACGTCGACGACCAGACGGGAGGGGGCGGCGGAGACGCCGTTGCGCGCGGCGGCGGCGCGTGCCTGCTCCGCCTTCTGCTTCGCTTCCCCGGCCGCCTTCACCGCGGCGAGGTCGACCACTCCACTCATGGACATGTTCCGTGGCTGCATGAGTACATCCTCCCCCTTCCGCGCGGTCTTCGGAAAAGTACGGCAAAAGCGCGGTCGATACGTCGGTACACGCGATAGGTCCCCACGCGGGCGTGCGAGGTCGCTATCCGGGCAAGACGAAGTTGCTGCGCCGGGTCCCCACCTGGCGCCAGTGGCTGTCGCTCTTACGCTACGAGCCGTAGCGTAACTGCAACGCGGCCCCGCGCGCGCCCCCGCCTCGGTGATCTGCCTCACGGATTCCGGCCGGCGGCAGCTGAGCTACTGACGGGTATCGTCACGGCCATGACCCCGTCCACCCCGCGCACCGGCGCCGCACGCCCCGGCCGCCCTCGCAGCGCCGAGGCCGACCGGGCCATCCTGGAGGCGACTCGCGCCGCGCTGGTGGAGCTCGGCTGGTCCAAGTTGACCATGGGCGATGTCGCGGCGCGCGCCGGGGTCGCCAAGACCACGCTGTACCGCCGCTGGGCGAGCAAGCACGAGCTGGTGGTGGACGCGGTCGCCGCGGTCTTCGAGGAGAACCTGGACCTGCCCGACCTCGGCAGCCTGCAGGCCGACATCGAGGCCGTGGTGCTGCAGTTCGCCGCGCTGCTGGAGCGCCCGGAGACCGGCATGGCGCTGATGGCGGTGGTGGCCGAGGCCACCCGGGACGAGGACCTGCGGCAGCGGATCCGCACCGCCCTGGTCGAGCGTCAGAAGTGTCTGGTTCTGCTCGGTCGGGAGCGCGCCCAGGCGCGCGGCGAACTGCCGCGCGAGGAGTCCCCCGAGGTCTCCGCCCGCACCGTCGACCTCATCTTCGACGTGATCGCGGGGGCCGTGGTGCACCGCGCGATGGTCAGCGCGGAGCGGGTGGACGAGGAGTGGGTGCGGGCCTTCGCCACCCTCCTCATCCACGGACTCGCCGCCGCGGCGGGGGCCATCCCCGCCACGACGGCGAACGACCCCGCCGCGGAGCGCGGGGGCGACGACCCCGCGGCGGGCTGAGCCTCAGAAGCCGGCCGGCTCCGTGTAACCGCCCCACTCCTCGCGCAGGGCGCCGCAGATCTCGCCGAGCGTGGCCTCGGCGCGGACCGCGTCCATCATCGGCGCGATCATGTTGGAGCCGTCCCGGGCCGCGGCCACCATGTCCTTCAGCGCGGCCTCCACCCGGGCGTCGTCGCGGGCCGACTTGCGGGCCGCCAGCTCCCGCACCTGCTCCCGCTCGACCTCGTGGCTGACCCGGAGGATCTCCAGGTCGCCGGTGACCGAGCCGTGGTGGCAGTTGACGCCGACGACCTTCTTCTCGCCCTTCTCCAACGCCTGCTGGTAGCGGAAGGCGGACTCGGCGATCTCGCCGGTGAACCAGCCGTCCTCGATGCCCTGGAGGATGCCGGAGGTCATCGGCCCGATGGGGTGCCGGCCGTCCGGCACCGCGCGCCGGCCGCGCTCCTTGATCTGGTCGAAGATCTTCTCGGCGTCGGCCTCGATCCGGTCGGTCAGCGCCTCCACGTACCAGGAGCCGCCCAGCGGGTCGGCGACGTTGATGACGCCGGTCTCCTCCATCAGCACCTGCTGGGTGCGCAGCGCGATCTCGGCGGCCTGCTCGCTGGGGAGGGCGAGGGTCTCGTCCAGGGCGTTGGTGTGCAGCGAGTTGGTGCCGCCCAGGACGGCGGCCAGCGCCTCGACGGCGGTGCGGACCACGTTGTTGTACGGCTGCTGCGCGGTGAGCGACACGCCGGCCGTCTGGGTGTGGAAGCGCAGCCACTGCGCCTTCTCGCTCTTCGCGCCGTACACGTCCCGCATCCAGCGGGCCCAGATCCGACGGGCCGCGCGGAACTTGGCGATCTCCTCGAAGAAGTCGAGGTGCGCGTCGAAGAAGAAGGACAGGCCGGGGGCGAAGACGTCCACGTCCAGGCCGCGGGAGAGGCCCAGCTCCACATAGCCGAAGCCGTCGGCGAGGGTGTAGGCCAGCTCCTGCGCGGCCGTGGCGCCCGCCTCGCGGATGTGGTAGCCGGAGACCGAGAGCGGCTTGTACGCCGGGATGCCCGCGGCGCAGTGCTCCATCAGGTCGCCGATCAGGCGCAGGTGCGGCTCGGGCGGGAAGAGCCACTCCTTCTGCGCGATGTACTCCTTGAAGATGTCGGTCTGGAGGGTGCCGTTGAGTACGGAGGTGTCCACACCCTGCCGCTCGGCGGCGACCAGGTACATGCAGAACACCGGCACCGCCGGCCCGGAGATCGTCATCGAGGTGGTGACGTCGCCCAGCGGGATGTCCTTGAACAGGACCTCCATGTCGGCGGCCGAGTCGATGGCGACGCCGCAGTGGCCGACCTCGCCCAGCGAGCGGGGGTCGTCGGAGTCCCGGCCCATGAGGGTGGGCATGTCGAAGGCCACCGAGAGGCCGCCGCCGCCCGCGGCCAGGATCATCTTGTAGCGCTCGTTGGTCTGCTCGGCGTTGCCGAAGCCGGCGAACTGGCGGATGGTCCAGGTCCGGCCCCGGTAGCCGGTCGGATACAGGCCACGGGTGTACGGGAACTCACCGGGCCAGCCGATCCGCTCGAAGCCCTCGACGGAGTCACCCGGGGCGGGGCCGTAGACGGGCTCGACGGGATCTCCGGAGAGCGTGGTGAAGTCGGCGTCGCGCTTGCGCGCGGAGTCATACCGAGCCTGCCAGCGCCGGCGGCCCTCTTCGATCGCGTGAGCGTCCATGCCTTCGAATTTACTAGGACGTCCTAGTAAATGTCGATGGCTGACCGCCGTACGTGTGTACGGCGGTGTGGCGCGTGCCGCGGTCAGACCTGGGCGACCGCGGGGGAATCGGTCTCGATCAGCGGCTTGACCTCGCGGGTCACCCGCGGCTCGACGAAGAAGGCGGCGACCGGGATACAGCCGACGAGCAGCACCCAGAGCAGCTTGCCCATCGGCCACTTCGCCTTGGAGCCCAGATCGAAGGCGAAGATCACGTAGATGATGAAGAGCACGCCGTGGATCTGCGAGATCACCATGGTGTCGCCGGTCTCGAAGCCGTACTTCAAGATGATCGCGCCGGTGAAAACCAGCAGCCACACGGCGGTGACGTACGCCATCACGCGGTAGCGAGTCAGCACATTCTGCTTCATGCCGATGAGCGTAACGACCCGAATTGCGCGATCTTCGAGCGGGTCGCCCCCCGCTCACCGCTGGGTGAAGTCCTCGGCCGCGATCCGCAGCGGCCGCAGCATCGAGAAGATCTCCACGCACTCCTCGTCGGAGTACGCCCCGAGCCCGAAGTCCATCTCCATCAGGTCGCGGGTGGCCGCCTCGACGACCTCACGCCCCTTCTCGGTGATCGAGGCGAGCGTGCCGCGGCCGTCGTTGGGGTTGGGCCGCTTGTCCACCAGACCCGACTTCACCAGCCGGTCGACGGTGTTGGTGACCGAGGTCGGGTGCACCATCAACCGCTCGCCGATCTTGGACATGGGGAGCTCCCCGGCCTTGGAGAAGGTGAGCAGCACCAGCGCCTCATACCGGGGGAAGGTCAGGCCGTACGGCTTGACCACCGCGTCCACCTGCGCCAGCAGGATCTGCTGCGCCCGCATGATCGAGGTGATGGCGGCCATGGACGGCACGGCTCCCCAGCGCTGCTTCCAGAGCTCGTCGGCGCGGGCGATGGGATCGAAGGGCAGACTCAGCGGTTTGGCCACGGATACGACCCTACCGGCCGGTCATATGCCGGGCGGCTGAGTCTCGCTAAATGGACGGGCGGGGATCGGCCCGCGCGGGAAGGACCGTGGCGAGATGCCGCCCCTCCCGCGCGGGCGGTGGCCTCAGTCCCCGTCGCGGAAGAGATCCTCAACCGTGGAGACGGTGAGCGCGCGGTCCAGCCAGCGCCCCAGACGCTCCAGGTCGGGGCAGTCGGCGATGGTCCTGCGCTGTTCGGGAGTGGTGAGGATCCCCCGATGGTCCAGCACCCGCTGGATCGCCTGCGCGCGCTCCTCCTTCCGCCCCTTGGCCCATCCCTCGGCCTTGCCCTCCAGGAAGGTCTGCTCGATGAGTGTGCCCCTGCCGGGGAAGTACGTACGCGGCATCAGCTTCCTCCAGGTGTCTCCCGCCGGGGTGTGCCGCTTCATGGTGTGAAGTGACCATGAAACGACCGTAGGACCGGAAAAGCACCGAACGGGTGGTCGCCCAGAGGCGACCACCCGTTCGAGTGAGGATGGTTGGACGCGCCGCGCGTCCGTCGGCTACGCGGACAGGTGCCGTTCGACCGTTTCGACCTTGGAGGTCAGACCGTCGGTGACGCCCGGGCGGATGTCGGCCTTCAGGACGACCGAGACGCGCGGGGCGCGGGCCTCCACGGCGGCGACGGCGCGCTTGACGACGTCCATGACCTCGTCCCACTCGCCCTCGATGGAGGTGAACATCGCATCGGTGCGGTTCGGGAGCCCGGACTCGCGGACGACGCGCACGGCGTCGGCGACGTACTCCCCCACGTCCTCGCCGACGCCCAGCGGGGTGACCGAGAACGCGACGATCATGCGTTGACGATGCCTTCCTTGCGGGCCCGGGCGGCGATCACGCTGGCCTCGGCCTCGCGCTTCAGCATGCGCTCGGCGAAGAAGCCACCGGCGGGCAGGACGGCGAGCGCGAAGTAGATCGCGGCGGTCTTCAGCGACCACTTGGTGCGGTTCCAGGCGTCCAGCCAGAAGAGCACATAGAGGATGAACAGCACGGCGTGCACCCAGCCCATCGGCTTCACCGCGTTGAACTCGGTGGTGCGCTTGAGTACCGAGCAGACGAGCAGCAGCAGGAAGGACACGGCCTCGGGCGCGGAGACCAGTCGGAGCCGACGCAGCGCGGTGGCGGTCTTGAAGTCCATGGAGCGGGCACCTTCGGTGGCGGGGGGCGATGGGACAGCAGCTTGTGCTTGGGTTCACAAGCTCGATCCATTGTCGCAGCCACCCCGACGATCACCGCCCGGGGGTCTACCGTCGGATCCGTGGCTCAGTTTCGGCTCCAGGGGAGCAAGGTGCTCGCCGTCGACATGACCGGGGACTCCGTGCGGGCGAAGAACGGATCCATGGTCGCGTACGAGGGCGAGATGACCTTCAAGAAGAAGACCGGCGGGGGTGAGGGGCTGCGCGGCATGGTGACGCGGCGGCTCACCGGCGAGCAGATGGACGTCATGGAGGTGAGAGGGCATGGCACCTGCTACTTCGCTGACCGCGCGAGCGAGATCAACCTGGTGACGCTGCACGGGGAGAAGCTCCATGTGGAGGCGAGCAACCTGCTGTGCGCGGACGCGGCGCTGCGCAGCGGCACCACCTTCACCGGGCTGCGCGGCTCCTCCCAGGGCAACGGCCTGTTCACCACCACCGTCGAGGGGACGGGCCAGGCGGCGATCATCTCCGACGGCACGGCGGTGGTGCTGCGGGTGACCCCGCAGACCCCGCTCCAGGTCGACCCGGGCGCGTACATCGCGCACACCGGGAACCTCAAGCAGCACTTCCAGTCCGGGGTCACCTTCCGCACCGTCATCGGCGAGGGCTCCGGCGAGTCGTTCCAGATCCGCTTCGAGGGGGACGGCCTGGTCTACGTGCAGCCGAGCGAGCGGAACACGATCGGGGGCGAGACCTGATGGCCTTCACGGCGCTCAACTCGCGGATGGTCCAGGCGCAGCTGGCGCCGGGGCAGAAGCTGTTCAGCCAGCGCGGCGCGATGCTGGCCTACCAGGGGGACGTGCGGTTCACCCCCAGCGTCACCGGCGGCCAGGGCGGGGTGCTGGGCATGATCGGGCGGCGGGTCGCCGGCGAGGCGACCCCGCTGATGGTCGTCGAGGGCAGCGGCACGGTGATGTTCGGCCACGGCGGCCACCACGTGCACGTCGTCGACCTGTGGGGCGAGACCCTCCACGTGGAAGCCGACCGACTGCTGGCCTTCGACGGCACGCTGCGCCAGGGCACGATGTTCCTGGGCGCGCAGGGTGGGGTGATGGGCATGGTGCGCGGTCAGGTCACCGGCCAGGGCCTGTTCACCACCACCCTGGAGGGCAACGGTTCGGTGGCGGTCATGGCGCACGGCGGGGTGATCGAGCTCGGGATCACCCCGGGCCGCCCGGTCCACGTCGACCCGCAGGCGTACGTCGCGCACCGCGGCGAGGTGCGCAACCGGCTCTCGACCGCGATCGGCTGGCGGGAGATGGTGGGCCGCGGCTCGGGCGAGGGCTTCCAGCTGGAGCTGTCCGGCACCGGCACGGTGTACGTCCAGGCATCGGAGGAGAAGCTGTGAGCGGTCCGGCCGTCAGCGGTCCCGTCATCCACGACGCGCACTCGCTCCCGACCAACGACAACGTCAACCCGTACGCCTTCAGCGTGGCGCTGGACGGCCAGTGGTTCCTCCAGAAGGGGAAGATGATCGCCTACTACGGGCAGATCGACTTCCACGGCGTGGGGCTCGGCCGGCTGGACCGGCTGATCGCCGGCAGCTTCCACTCACCGCTGCACGCCGCGGACTGGGTGGTGGCCGAGGGACGGGGCAAGATGGTGCTCGCGGACCGGGCGTTCGACGTCAACTCCTACGACCTGGACGACGGCAACCTGACCATCCGCTCCGGCAATCTGCTGGCCTTCCAGACCTCGCTGGCGCTCAAGCAGTCCATCGTGCCGGGCTTTCTCACGCTCATCGGCACCGGCACCTTCGTGGCGGCCTCCAACGGCCCGGTGGTCTTCGTCGAGCCGCCGATCCGGGTGGATCCCCAGGCGCTGGTCGGCTGGGCGGACTGCCCCTCCCCCTGCCACCACTACGACCACCAGTACCTGCGGGGCTTCCTCGGCGGCATCCGCGCGCACACCGGGTGGGGTGGAGCCTCGGGCGAGGAGCACCAGTTCGAGTTCACCGGCGCGGGTACGGTGCTGCTCCAGTCCAGCGAAACGGTGATGCCGGAGCAGCCGACGGGAGCGAGCGGGGGTACCGGTTCGTAAGCGACAGCGTGCGGAGTGTAACGTCGAACGAGTGACCTCTAGTCCGACACATCCATTGGTTCGAAATTCAACTTCTCTAGGTAGAATACATCCTATGGAGACCGAGAACGGCACACGCTGGCTCAGCGACGACGAACAGCGCGCCTGGCGTGCCCATCTGGACGTCAGCAGGCTGTTGATGCACCAGCTCGAACGTGACCTCCAGCCATTCGGTCTGACCAACAACGACTACGAGATCCTGGTCAACCTCTCCGAGTCCGAGGACCACCGGATGCGGATGAGCGACCTCGCCGCGGCCACGCTCCAGTCCAAGAGCCGGCTCTCCCACCAGATCACCCGCATGGAGAACGCCGGTCTGGTGCGCCGCGAGAACTGCGAGTCCGACCGGCGGGGACTCTACGCCGTGCTGACCGACCACGGCTGGGAGACCATGCGCACCGTCGCGCCGCACCATGTCGCCTCCGTACGCAGGCACTTCATCGACCTGCTGGACCCCGCCGACCTCCAGGCCCTGCGGGCGTCGCTGACGCCGGTGGCGGACCACCTGCGCAACCAGCGGTAGCCGCCTCGCCCCGTGGGCGGCCACGACCGGTGAGGGGTGCCCCTCGCGCTCCCGGGCGAGGGGTCGCCCCTCGGGCTCGTCGTCGCTACGACGGTGGGTTCGGCACCGCCGGGCTCCACCGTCGTGGCCGGTCGCCGTTGCGGCGGGATGCGGGGGGGTACCCACCACGCCGGCCTGCGCCGCGCTGGCACGCGGCATGGGGACACCCTCGGCTCCCGCCGCCCGGCTCCGCCGTCGCCGTGCACCCTCCCCGGGGGTGACCGGGGCGGGTCAGGAGCGCTCCTCGGGGAGGCGGAGTTCGAACAGGGCCCCACCGGTGGGGGACTCGCGCAGCGTGAGGTCTCCGCCGTGGCGGCGGGCGACGTCGCGGGCGATGGCCAGGCCGAGGCCGGCGCCGCCGTCGTCGCGGGCGCGGGCGTCGTCCAGCCGGACGAAACGCTCGAAGACGCGCTCGCGGTCGCCGGGCGGCACGCCGTCGCCGTCGTCGGCGACCGACAGCACCACCGCGGGCCGCTCGCCGGCCACCCGCCGCAGCTCCACCCGCACCTCGCCCCGCGCATGCCGCTGGGCGTTGTCCAGAAGGTTGCCCAGCACGCGCGCGAGCTGGCTGTGCGAGCCGGCGACCTCCACCCCGGGCAGCTCGCCGGTGCGTACCGGAACGCGGTCGCCGACGCGCTGGGCGAGCTCCTCGCGCACCAGCTGGGCCAGTGCCACCCGGGCGGCCGGCGGCGGGCGCTCGCCGGCGTCCAGCCGGGCCAGCAACAGCAGGTCGGCCGCCAGCCGCTGGAGCCGCACCACGTCCTCCACGGCCCCGTCCACGTCCAGCAGCTCGGGGTGCGCGGCCCCCACCTCCAGCTGGGTGCGCAGGCTGGCGATGGGCGAGCGCAGCTCGTGGGAGGCGTCGGCGACGAACCGCCGCTGCCGCTCCACGGCCGTCTCCAGCGCGGCCAGCGTCTCGTTGGTGGTGCGCGCCAGCGCCGCGACCTCGTCCCGCGCCTCCGGCTCCGGAACCCGACGCGTCAGGTCCGTGCTCGCCGTGATCGCGGCCATCTCGCGCCGGATCCCCTCGACCGGCCGCAGCGCCCGCCGCGTCACCAGCCAGGTCACGGCCGCCACCACCGCCAGCAGCAGCGGCAGCCCGATGAGCATCGCGTCGCGCACCGAGCCGACCGCGTTCCGCTCGGTGGCCAGCGGCGCCCCGGCGTAGACGGTGACCGCCACCCCGTCCGGCGTGGCCGCGCGCACCGCGGCGAAGCGGTAGTCACCCGACTCGCCGTCCACGGCGGCGGAGCCGGTGGTGAAGCGCACGTCCTTGGAGATCTCCCCCGGGCCGGCGGGCGCCTCGTCGTCGGTATCGTCGGCATCGTTTTCGGCCCCGTCGTCATCGCGGTCATCGCGGCCGGAGCTTTCGTCGGCCGGCGCCGGCGGGGCGCTCGTGGGCCGTACGGAGGCGCTGCCGGTCCCGTCGATCGCCTCCAGGTCATCGCTGACCGCCCGTACCCGCCCCGCCTCGTCCACCACCTGCACCGGCGGCTCCTCGTCCAGCGAGAGTCGGTCGAAGGCGGTGCCGGTGGCGATCCGCGCGGCGACCTGACGCGCGTCGACGTGAGCCTGAAGCTGCGTCTGGTCGCGCAGGTTGGCCCGGAGCACCCCGAGCACCGCCAGGCCGGCGGCGACCAGGGCGACGGCGACCACCAGCGTGGCCCCGAGCGCGGCCCGCGCCCGGACGGAGCCGAACCACCTAGCCACCGCTCACCAGCCGATAGCCGGCGCCGCGCACGGTCTCGATCAGCCCGGGCCCCAGCTTCCGGCGCAGGGCGCTGATGTAGACCTCGACGATGTTGGGATCCCCCTCGTAGGCGAAGTCCCAGACGTGCTCCAGGATCTCGGCCTTGGAGACGACCTCTCCGGGGCGCACCGCCAGCTGCTCCAGGACCGCGAACTCCTTGGCGGTCAACTGCACGGCCGTCCCGTCCCGCTCCACCCGCCGGGCGCCGCGGTCGACCGCCAGCCGCCCCAGCCGCAGCACGGGCGAGGCGCCGGGCCCGCGGCGGCGCAGCAGCGCGCGCACCCGGGCCAGCAGCACGACGTACGAGAACGGCTTGGTGAGATAGTCGTCGGCTCCGGTGTCCAGCCCCTCGGCCTCGTCGTACTCCCCGTCCTTGGCGGTCAGCATCAGGATCGGCACCTCGTGGCCGGCGGCGCGCAGCGCCGAGCAGACCCGGTAGCCGTTCATGCCGGGCAGCATGATGTCGAGGACGACCAGGTCGTACGTTCCCGTGCCCGCGCGGTGCAGCCCTTCCAGCCCGTCGTGCACCACGTCCACGGCGAAGCCCTCGGCCGTCAGCCCCCTGGCCAGGGACAACGCGAGCCGCTTCTCATCCTCCACGATCAGCAAACGCATGCGCCCACGATGCCAAACCCGACCTGAAGAGCCCTTCAGGCTCCTTCAGCCTGGCTTCAGCATCCGCCCGGCACGGTGGTGACACCTCGTTCGGACCACCGGGGTTCGAACGGCTCGGGAGGAGCAACCATGAAGCGCAACATCGTCATCGCCGGCATCGTCGTGGCCGTCCTCGTCGGCGGCGGCACGGCCACGGCCTTCGCCGTCGCGGGGGACGACCCGCACGTCTCCGCGCCGTCCGTCACCGCCGACCGCGACGACGACCGGCACGACGACCGCGACGACGACCGGCGGGAGGACCGCGACGACCAGCGGGAGGACCGCGCGGAGTCCGCCGAGGACCGCGCGGAGGCCAGCGCCGAGCTCGCCGCCCTCAAGGGCGCGCGGATCGACGCTGCCGAGGCCGCCCGCGCCGCCGCCTCCTACGGCACGGTCACCTCGGTCGACCTCGACGACGAGGGCGCGCGGCACGCCTGGGAGGTCGAGGTCCAGGGCAAGGACCGCAAGGAGCACGAGCTGCGCGTGGACCTGAAGACGGGCAAGGTCACCCAGATCACGGACGCCGAGCGGGGCGACGACTCGGACGACTGACCCGTCCGACGCCACCGCCGGTACACCCCCCTCGGCGGCGGAAGAGGGCGCCCCCGGGCCCCGCGGGCCCGGGGTGACCGGCTCCACCGGGCCGGATCAGCCCTGCGTGAGCCCGTCCACCAGCTCGTCCGCCGCCGCGTACGGATCCAGCTCGCCGCCGACGATCCGCTCCGCCAGCGCGTCCAGCCGCCGGTCGCCGTGCAGGTCGCCGATGCGCTGACGCAGGGCCGTCACGGCGATGGTCTCGACCTCGCCGGAGGCGCGCCGCAGCCGCCGCTCGGCGAGCACACCGCGCTCCTCCATCCAGGCGCGGTGCTTCTCCAGGGCCTCGACGACCTCGTCGATCCCCTCGGCGCGCGCGGCGACGGTCTTGACGATCGGCGGCCGCCAGTCGCCGGGGCCGCGGGACTCGCCGAGGCCGAGCATGTGGTTGAGTTCCCGCGCGGTCGCGTCGGCGCCGTCCCGGTCGGCCTTGTTGACCACGTAGAGATCGCCGATCTCCAGGATGCCGGCCTTGGCGGCCTGGATCCCGTCCCCCATGCCGGGGGCCAACAGCACCACGCTGGTGTCGGCCTGGGCGGCGATCTCCACCTCGGACTGGCCGACGCCCACGGTCTCCACCAGCACCACGTCGCAGCCGGCCGCGTCCAGCACCCGGATGGCCTGGGGGGCGGCCCAGGCGAGGCCGCCGAGGTGGCCGCGGGTGGCCATGGACCGGATGTAGACGCCGGGGTCGGAGGCGTGATCGCTCATCCGCACCCGGTCGCCGAGCAGCGCCCCGCCGGAGAACGGCGAGGAGGGGTCGACGGCCAGCACCCCGACCCGCTTGCCGGCCCGCCGATAGGCGGTGACCAGGGCGGACGTGGTGGTGGACTTGCCGACGCCGGGCGAGCCGGTCAGCCCGACCACGTAGGCGCCGCCGGTGAGCGGCGCCAACGCGGCCATGACCTCGCGCAGCTGCGGAGACGCCCCCTCCACCAGGGAGATCAGCCGGGCCACGGCTCGCGGCCGACCCTGGCGTGCCTGCTCCACCAGCTCGGGGACGTCAACCATCAGCGCTCCGTTCCACACACTCGTACGACTGACTACGACCGTTTCAGGACCGACCCTGCTACGTCAGTGCCGCTTCTGGCTACATCCGTGCCACTTCCGGTCCGCTCTGCTCCGTCAGCGCTCGCCGCGCCGCGCCACCGGAGGCCGCTCGGCGCCACGCCGAACCACTCGGCGCCGCGCCGCGTTACCCGGCACGGCGCCGAGCGCCCCTGTCACTTCTGCGGCACTCGGATGATCAGCGCGTCGCCCTGACCGCCGCCGCCGCAGAGCCCGGCCGCGCCGACCCCGCCGCCGCGCCGCTTCAGCTCCAGCGCCAGGTGGAGCACGAGCCGGGCGCCGGACATGCCGATCGGGTGACCCAGGGCGATCGCACCGCCGTTGACGTTCACCTTTTCGGAGGAGACTCCGAGGTCCTTCATTGACTGGACGGTGACCGCCCCGAACGCCTCGTTGATCTCGATGAGGTCGAGGTCCTCGACGGACAGGCCCTCCTTGCCGAGCGCGTGCAGGATCGCGTTGGACGGCTGCGACTGGAGCGAGTTGTCCGGGCCGGCCACGTTGCCGTGGGCGCCGATCTCGGCGATCCAGTCCAGGCCCAGCTCCTCGGCCTTGGCCTTGCTCATGACCACGACCGCGGCGGCGCCGTCGGAGATCTGCGAGGAGGAGCCGGCGGTGATCGTCCCGTTCTTGTCGAAGGCGGGGCGCAGCTTGGCCAGGCTCTCGACGGTGGTGTCGCCGCGGATGCCCTCGTCCTTCGAGAAGATCACCGGTTCGCCCTTGCGCTGCGGGATCTCCACCGGGGTGATCTCGGCCTCGAAGATCCCGTTCTTCTGCGCCGCGGCGGCCCGCTGCTGGGAGAGCGCGGAGACCTCGTCCTGCTCCTCCCGCTTGATGCCCAGCCGGCTGTTGTGGCGCTCGGTGGACGCGCCCATCGCGATGCCGTCGAAGGGGTCGGTGAGCCCGTCGTACGCCATGGCGTCGAGCATCTCGATCGCGCCGTACTTGTAGCCCTCACGCGACTTGGGCAGCAGGTGCGGCGCGTTGGTCATCGACTCCTGGCCGCCGGCCACGATCACGTCGAACTCGCCGGCGCGGATGAGCTGGTCGGCCAGCGCGATGGCGTCCAGGCCGGAGAGGCAGACCTTGTTGATGGTCAGCGCGGGCACGTTCATCGGGATGCCCGCCTTGACCGCCGCCTGCCGGGCCGGGATCTGGCCGGCGCCGGCCTGCAGCACCTGCCCCATGATCACATACTGCACCTGGTCGCCGCCGATGCCGGCCCGGTCGAGGGCCGCCTTGATGGCGATGGAGCCGAGGTCCGTCCCGGAGAAGGAGCGCAGGCTGCCGAGCAGGCGGCCCATGGGCGTCCGGGCGCCCGCGACGATCACGGAGGTAGAACCATGGGAACCAGAACCAGAGGTCATGGTGCTGCCCCTTCCACGAGAAGAAGGAAGTTAACGAGGGTTACCGTCAATGTACTGAGCGGTACCCGTCGGGTCACCGGGCCGTAGGTGTGATCGCGCGCACGTTGCGTAATCGGAGCCGCGAGCGGTGGACTGGGACCATGCTGACGCGAATCGACCACATCGGGATCGCCTGCTTCGACCTCGACAAGACCGTCGAGTTCTACCGTGCCACGTACGGCTTCGAGGTGTTCCACAGCGAGGTCAACGAGGAGCAGGGCGTGCGCGAGGCCATGCTGAAGATCAACGAGACCTCCGACGGCGGCGCCTCCTACCTGCAGCTGCTCGAACCGACCCGCGAGGACTCCGCGGTCGGCAAGTGGCTGGCCAAGAACGGCGAGGGCGTGCACCACATCGCCTTCGGCACCGCGGACGTCGACGGGGACTCGGAGGCCATCCGCGAGAAGGGCATCCGGGTCCTCTACGACCAGCCGCGGCGCGGCTCCATGGACTCCCGCATCACCTTCCTCCACCCCAAGGACTGCCATGGCGTGCTGACGGAACTGGTGACGGCCGCGCCACCCACCGGGGCGGAGCACTGACCTACCCCTTCCCCTGCCGGTAGAGTGCAGGCTCGGCCGGGGTGCGGGAACGGGAGACGGGATCAGCTACGGGGCCCGGCCCAAGCTTTGCCGATGATCTGACACCATTTCTTCGGAAGGGCCAGCTCCGTTACGACCTCACGTACGAGAAGTACGCAGGAACGGAGCCGGCTGCCAACGCGACCAGGGGACGGATGGGACCGCGCTGTGCGGGGCTACGACCGCTACGAGCCTGACGACCACCTCGCGAAGTTCGAGGCCGAGATGGAGCGGCTGAAGACGGAGCGGGAGAAGGCCGTCCAGCACGCCGACGACCTCGGCTACCAGGTCGAGGTGTTGCGCGCCAAGCTGCATGAGGCGCGCCGCACCCTGATGACCCGTCCCGCCTACGACAGCGCCGATCTCGGCTACCAGGCCGAGCAGCTGCTGCGTAACGCCCAGGCGCAGGCCGACCAGATCCGCGCGGACGCCGAGCGTGAGGTGCGGGACGCCCGCGCCCAGACGCAGCGGCTGCTCCAGGAGCACGCCGAGCGACAGGCGCGGCTGGAGTCCGAGCTGCACGCCGAGGCGGTGGCCCGGCGGCAGCGGCTGGACGAGGAGCTCGCCGAGCGGCGCTCCACCGTCGAGTCGCACGTCAACGAGAACGTGGCCTGGGCCGAGCAGTTGCGGGCCCGCACCGAGGCGCAGGCCCGCCGACTGATGGACGAGTCGCGGGCCGAGGCCGAGCACGCGCTGGCGACCGCCCGCGCGGAGGCGCAGCGGCTGGCGGAGCAGACCCGGCAGCGGATGGGCTCCGAGGCGGAGGCCGCGCGCGCCGAGGCGGAGGCGATCCTGCGCCGCGCCCGCAGCGACGCCGAGCGCATGCTCAACGCGGCCGGGGCGCAGGCCCAGGAGGCCACCGACCACGCCGAGCAGCTGCGTTCCGCCACCACCGCCGAGTCCGACCAGGCACGGCAGCAGGCGGCCGAGCTGACCCGGACCGCCGAGGCCCGGATGCAGGAGGCCGACGAGGCGCTGCGCCGGGCGCGGGCGGAGGCCGAGAAGCTGCTCGCCGAGGCCAAGGACGCGGCGACCCAGCGGCTTTCGGCCGCCGAGACCGACAACGAGCAGCGCAGCCGCACCGCCAAGGTGGAGATCGCCCGGCTGGTGGGCGAGGCCACCAAGAGCGCCGAGGCGCTCAAGGCCGAGGCCGAGCAGGTGCGCGACGACGCCCGCGCGGAGGCGGAGCGGGTGCTCGCCGAGGCGCAGGAGGCCGCCCGCGCGAAGGCCGCCGAGGACTCGGCGGCGCAGCTGGCCAAGGCCGCCCGTACCGCCGAGGAGGTGCTGACCAAGGCGTCCGAGGACGCCCGCGCCACCACCAGGGCGGCCGCCGAGGAGGCCGAGCGGCTGCGGCGGGAGGCCGAGGCGGAGGCGGACCGGCTGCGTGCCGAGGCGCACGACACCGCCGAGCAGCTCAAGGGCACCGCTCAGGACGACACCAAGGAGTACCGCGCCAAGACCGTCGAGCTCCAGGAGGAGGCCCGACGGCTGCGCGGCGAGGCCGAGGCGCTGCGCGCGGAGGCGGCCGAGGAGGGCGAGCGGATCCGCGCCGAGGCGCGCCGCGAGGCCGTCCAGCAGATCGAGGAGGCCGCCGGCACCGCTGAGGAGCTGCTGACCAAGGCCAAGGCGGACGCGGAGGAGACCCGCACCGGCGCCACCGCCGAGAGCGAGCGGGTGCGGTCCGAGGCCGCCGAGCGCGCCTCGGGGCTGCGCAAGCAGGCCGAGGAGACCCTGGAGCGGGCCCGTGAGGAGGCCGAGGAGCTGGTCTCCACGGCCGAGGAGCAGGCCGGCCGGGTGCGGTCGGAGGCGGCGGACGCCGCGGCGCGGCTGCGCGAGGAGACCGAGGCGGCGCTGACCGCGCGGCGCACCGAGGCCGAGGCCGAGCTGTCCCGGCGGCACCAGGAGGCGGAGGCGCGGGTCGCCGCCGCCGAGGAGGCGCTGCGCGAGGCGCGGACCGAGGCGGAGCGGCTGCGCCGGGAGGCCGGCGAGGAGACCGAGCGGCTGCGCGGCGAGGCCGCGGAGCGCATGCGCGCCCTTCAGGAGCAGGCCGAGGCGGAGGCCGACCGGCTGCGCGCCGAGGCCACCGAGGACGCCTCCACCGCCCGCGCCGAGGGCGAGGCGGCCGCGGGCCGGCTGCGCACCGAGGCGGCCGCGGAGGCCGAGCGGCTGCGCACCGAGGCGCAGGAGAGCGCCGACCGGGTCCGCGCGGAGGCCAAGGCCGCCGCCGAGCGGCTGGGCGCCGAGGCCGCCGAGGCGCTGGGCGCCGCCCAGGAGGAGGCCGCCCGGCGCCGCCGCGAGGCCGAGAAGCTGCTGGGCGACGCGCGCGACGAGGCCCAGCAGGAGCGTGAGCGGGCCCGCGAGCAGAGCGAGGAGCTGCTGGCGACCGCCCGCAAGCGGGTCGCCGAGGCACAGGAGGAGGCGCAGCGGCTGGTCGACGAGGCCGAGGAGCGCGCCACCGAGCTGGTCGCCGCGGCCGAGCAGACCGCCCAGCAGGTGCGGGACTCCGTCACCGGGCTGCACGAGCAGGCCGAGGAGGAGATCGCCGGGCTGCGCTCGGCGGCCGAGCACGCGGCGCAGCGCACCCGCACCGAGGCGCAGGAGGAGGCGGACCGGGTCCGCGCCGACGCGCACGCGGAGCGGGAGCGGGCCGCCGAGGACGCCGTCCGGCTGCGCGCCGAGGCCCAGCAGGAGCTCGAGGCCGCCGAGTCGCTGGCGGAGCGTACGGTCACGGAGGCCATCACCGAGGCGGACCGGCTGCGCACCGAGTCCCGCGAGGAGGCCAACAAGCGGCGCACCGACGCCGCCGAGCAGGCGGACCTGCTGGTCACCGAGGCCACCAACGAGGCCGAGCGGCTGCTCGCCGACGCCACCGCGGAGGCGGAGCGGCTGCGCGCCGAGGCCGAGCGGCTCACGACCGAGGCGCGGGAGGCGGCCAACAAGCGGCGCACCGACGCCGCGGAGCAGGCGGACCGGCTCATCGCCGAGGCCACGAACGAGGGCGAGCGGCTGGTCACCGCGGCCACGGCGGAGGCGGAGCGGCTGGTCTCCGAGGCCACCGGCGAGGCCGAGCGGGTGCGGGCCGAGGCCGAGCGGATGGACACCGAGGCGCGCGAGGCCGCCAACAAGCGCCGCAGCGAGGCCGCGGAGCAGGCCGACCGGCTCATCGCGGAGGCCGCCAAGGAGGCGGAGAAGCTCACCTCCGAGGCCACGAGCGACGCCAAGCGGATGCGCGCCGAGGCCGAGCGGGTGGTCTCCGACGCCAACGCACGGGCGCAGCAGCTGCGCACCGAGGCCACCGACGCGCGCGCCACCGCCGAGCAGGACGCCGCGCGCACCCGCGCGGACGCGCGCAGCGACGCCAACAACATCCGTTCGGAGGCGGCGCAGCAGGCCGACCGGCTGATCACGGAGGCCATCAACGAGGCGGACAAGCTCACCTCCGAGGCGCGCGAGGACGGGAACAAGCGCCGCGCGGAGGCCGCCGAGCAGGCCGACCGGCTCATCGCCGAGGCGACGGACGAGGCCGAACGGCTGCGCAGCGAGGCCGCCGAGGCGGTCAACTCCGCCCAGCAGCACGCCACGCGCACCCGCGCGGAGACCGAGAAGGCCGCCACCGCGGCGGCCAAGGAGGCCGAGCGACTGGTCGGCGAGGCGCGCGCGGAGGCGGAGCGCACCGGCGACGCCGCCCGCGAGGACGCCAACAAGCGCCGCGCGGAGGCCGCCAAGCAGGCCGACCGGCTGGTCAGCGAGGCCAGCAGTGAGGCCGAGCGGCTCGCCAAGGAGGCCCAGGAGGCGGCGCTGCGCACCGCCACCGCCGCCGAGGAGCAGGCGGACACGATGGTCGGCGCCGCCCGCAAGGAGGCCGAGCGCATCGTCACCGAGGCGACCGGCCAGGGCACCGGCATCGTGGAGAAGGCCCGCGCGGACGCCGACACCATGCTGGCCGAGGCCCGCGGGGACGCCACCGCGATAAGGGAGCGCGCCGACGAGCTGCGCGCTCGCGTGGAGTCCGAGGTGGAGGAGCTGCACGAGCGGGCACGCCGCGAGTCGGCCGAGCAGATGAAGGCCACCGGCGAGCGCGTCGACAAGCTGGCCGCGATGGCGACGGCCCAGCTGGTGGAGGCCGAGGAGAAGGCGAAGCAGATCGTCTCGGACGCCGGCAGCGAGGCCAACAAGGTCCGCATCGCCGCCGTCAAGAAGGCGGAGTCGCTGCTCAAGGAGGCCGAGCAGAAGAAGGCCGACGCCACGCGCGACGCCGAGCGGATGCGCGCCGAGGCGCGCGACGAAGCCCGGCGCATCGTCGAGGAGGGCAAGCGCGAGCTGGAACAGCTGGTGCGCCGCCGCGAGGACATCAACGCCGAGATCTCCCGCGTCCAGGACGTGCTGGAGGCCCTGGAGTCCTTCGAGGCCCCCTCCGGCGGGGGCAAGGGCGGCAAGGACAACGGCAATGTGAAGGCGGGCGCGGGCGCGGGCTCCGGCCGCTCGGGCGGCAAGTCGTCAGGCTCCTGACCGGTGGCCCCGGGACCGACGGTCCCGGGGCCCCGCACCACCGCCGAACGCCCCACCCCGCCCCACCGGGGGTGACCGGCGCCCCACCACACCGGAAAGCCGGACGACCGCCCGGACGGGCCCAACCACCACGGTCCCGACCGCACCGGGACGCGCAGCGCCCGGACCACCGCCCGGACGGCCGAGCCACCACGGCCCCCGACCACACGCGCGCCGGATCACCCACGGCCCCCACCACACGCGCGCCGGACGGGCTGGATCACCACGACCGGCGGCCACACGCGCGCCGGATCACCGCGACCGGCGACCACACGGCGCCGGAGCACCGCACCACCGGTCCCGTAGCCACACACCAGCACCGAACGAACCACCCCGCATGGGGGTTGCCCGACGGCGATATTTCGCCACTCACGGGGCGGTCTCGCCGTCCACCGCTCCGGCGGCGTCACCCGCGCGTGCACCGACCGTCGACAACGCGGGCGGCCCTCCTCTGCTAGGGAGGCGGCTGACCGGCCGTTCGGGTGGCGCGAGCCCGGGCCGCGTGGGGCGGTATGCCCGTTCCCGGCCGGGATTTCCCCGCGTATCCGATGGGAAAATGTCGCCCGGACGGACGCAACAGGTCACCCGCATGGCGAGAATTCGTCACTCGGGCGGACGCGGTCGTTCATCTCCTCATACATGAACCCGCAAGCCGGCATGCGGAATACGGCCCGGCGGCGCAGCGAAGGCCGTCCCCGGGCCGCGCCGGGCGCGTATCGTCCCCGTCATCCCGGAGGGTGACAACTCGCGCGTAAAGCCGCCACTCAAAAGGCTGGACATTCTCCATATCAAACCGGCATTGACTCGATGACACGCCGCTTGGACCCCTAGGATTCCTTCTATCACCTCACCGGTCTCTTTCGACAGGAACCCCATGAGCGACACTTCCTCCCCCTTCGGCTTCGAGCTCGTGCGGCGTGGATACGACCGCGGTCAGGTGGACGACCGCATTACGAAGCTCGTCGCCGACCGAGACAGCGCACTGGCCCGTATCACCGCGCTCGAAAAGCGCATCGAGGAGCTGCACCTCGAAACGCAGAACGCGCAGGCCCAGGTCGCCGACGCCGAGCCGTCCTACGCCGGCCTCGGAGCGCGCGTCGAGAAGATCCTTCGGCTTGCCGAGGAGGAGGCCAAGGACCTGCGCGAGGAGGCCCGCCGCGCCGCCGAGCAGCACCGCGAGCTCGCCGAGTCGGCGGCCCAGCAGGTGCGCAACGACGCGGAGTCGTTCGCCGCCGAGCGCAAGGCGAAGGCCGAGGACGAGGGTGCCCGCATCGTCGAGAAGGCGAAGGCGGACGCGGCCACGCTGCGCGCGGAGGCGCAGAAGGACGCGCAGTCCAAGCGTGAGGAGGCGGACTCCCTCTTCGAGGAGACCCGCGCCAAGGCCGCCCAGGCCGCCGCGGACTTCGAGACCAACCTCGCCAAGCGGCGCGAGCAGTCCGAGCGCGACCTGGCCTCGCGTCAGGCCAAGGCCGAGAAGCGGCTCGCCGAGATCGAGCACCGCGCGGAGCAGCTGCGTCTGGAGGCCGAGAAGCTCCGCACCGACGCCGAGCGCCGGGCCCGGCAGACCGTGGAGACCGCGCAGCGCCAGGCCGAGGACATCGTCGCCGACGCCAACGCCAAGGCGGACCGGGTGCGCAGCGAGTCCGAGCGCGAGCTGGCGGCGCTCACCAACCGCCGCGACAGCATCAACGCCCAGCTGACCAACGTCCGCGAGATGCTGGCCACCCTCACCGGTGCCGCCGTCGCCGCCGCCGGCTCCCCCAGCGACGACGAGACCACCCGCGGGGTCCCGGCCCAGCAGGGTCGCTGACGCGCCGTACACCTGTCTGGCCGAGGGGCCCGCGCCATCACCGACGGTGGCGCGGGCCCCTCGTCGCCGTGGGCGCCCCGGCGCGCAGCGCCGCCTCAGCCGCTACGGCCGGCCATGACGGCGCCTCGCGGACCCCCGGTACCCCGTCCGCGTGACACCGGGTGCGATCCCGCACATCCCACGCATAGCGTGGACGCGTGATCGAGCTCGACGGGCTGACCAAGCACTACGGCGAGAGGCTCGCCGTGGACCACCTCACGGTCACCGTCCGACCGGGCATCGTGACGGGTTTTCTGGGTCCGAACGGGGCCGGGAAGTCGACGACGATGCGGATGATGCTCGACCTCGACAATCCCTCGGCCGGCACGGTCCGCATCGACGGCAAGCACTACCGGCAGCTCTCCGACCCGCTGCGGTCGATCGGCGCGCTGCTGGACGCCAAGGCGATGCACGGCGGCCGCAGCGCCTACAACCATCTGCTCTGCCTGGCGCAGAGCAACGGCATCCCCCGCGCCCGCGTCTCCGAGGTGCTGGACGTCGTGGGCCTCACCCCGGTCGCCGAGAAGCGCACCAAGGGGTTCTCGCTGGGCATGGGCCAACGACTGGGGATCGCCGCCGCGCTGCTGGGCGATCCGCAGGTGCTCCTCTTCGACGAGCCGGTCAACGGCCTCGACCCCGAGGGCATCCACTGGATCCGCAATCTGATGAAGCAGCTGGCGGCCGAGGGGCGTACCGTCTTCGTCTCCAGCCATCTGATGAGCGAGATGGCCCTCACCGCCGAACACCTGGTGGTCATCGGCCAGGGGCGGCTGCTCGCGGACACCTCCATGGCCGACTTCATCGCGCGCAACGCGCGGGCGTATGTGCGGATCCGGTCGCCGGAGCCGGAGCGGCTGCACGAGGCGCTGGCCTCGGCCGGGTACGCCGCGGTGACGGTGGCGGACGGCAGCCTGGAGGTGGCGGGCGACGAGGCGGCCCGGCTGGGGGAGCTGGCCGCCGCGCAGGGGATCACGCTGCACGAGCTGAGCCCGCAGCGCGCGTCCCTGGAGGAGGCGTTCATGCGGCTGACCGCCGAGTCGGTGGAGTACCACGCGCACGCCGCGGGCGAGGGTCCGGCGCGCGGCTGGGGCGGCGACTGGCCGCCGCGGTCCGCCCCGAGGCGGGAGCGGTGAGGCGATGGCCGGGGTCGTGGGACAGGTGCTGCGGTCGGAGTGGACCAAGATCAGATCGGTGCGCTCCACGGTGTGGACGCTGGGTGTGGCGGCGGTGGTCACCATCGCGCTCGGCGCGCTGATCAGCGGGCTGGTCAGGAACGACTACGCCACCATGCCCGCGCGCGACCGGCTCGTCTTCGACCCCACCTACGTCAGCTTCGCCGGGATGGGGCTCGGCCAGCTGGCGATGATCGTCTTCGGGGTGCTGGTGGTCTCCAACGAGTACAGCACCGGCATGATCCGCACCTCGCTGGCCGCCGTGCCGCAGCGCGGCACCTTCCTGTTCTCCAAGGTGACGGTCGCCGGACTGCTGGCGTTGGCCGTGTCCATGGTGACCAGCTTCATCACCTTCTTCGTCGGTCAGGCGATGTTGGGCCCGTACGCGGCGCAGCCGCGCGACCCCGGGGTGCTGCGCGCGGTCGTCGGCGGCGGCCTGTACATGACGCTGATCACGGTCTTCTCGATGGGCGTGGCCACCATGCTGCGCAGTCCGATGCTCTCCCTCGGCGTGCTGATGCCCTTCTTCTTCCTGGTCTCCAACATCCTCGGCAACGTCTCGGCGACCAAGGAGGTCGGCGCCTACCTCCCGGACCAGGCGGGCCAGAAGATCATGCAGGTGGTCACGGTCGAGGACGACGCGCCGTACGGGCCGTGGGGCGGGTTCGCGATCATGGCGCTGTGGGTGGTGGCGGCGCTCGCGGCCGGATACGCGCTGCTGCGGAAGCGGGACGCCTAGCGGCGCTAGGGTCGTATGTCGTGACCGACCGCACCCTGGAGGCGCTCGGCTTCGCCGAGCTGCCGTACGAGCGGCCGCTGACCTACCCCGGCCGCACCATCGTGGACCCCGTGCTGCTGTACGGGGACGAGCTGTGGCCGCTGCGGCCGACCCCGGGCCGGCTGGGGAGCTGGCGGGTGCTGTGCCCCGCGGGTGCGCCGGAAGCCCCACCGGGCGAGGCACCGGGCGGGGCTTCGGACGGGGCTTCAGACGGGGTGGAGGAGCCGCTGGACGCCGTGCTGACCCGGCTCGGCCAGCCGCCCGCCGGCGCCCGTCATCCGCTGCTGACCGTCGGCTCCAACGGCTCCCCCGCGCAGCTGCGCGCCAAGTTCGCCCGGCTCGGCGGGGCCACCGCGCTGCCCATGCTGCGGGCCCGGGTGCGCGGCATCGGCGTCGGGGTGACCGGGCACATCAGCGTCTCGGGGTATGTGGCGGCCGCGCCGTACGCGGATCCGCGGATGGTGAGCGACCTCGTGCTGTGCTGGCCCGACACCGCGCAGCTCCGGGCCGTGGACGCCAGCGAGAGCGCCGCCAACTACCGACGGCTGCTGCTGCCGGGCTCTGACTTCCCCATGGCGCTGCCCGGCGGCGAGCGGCTCGGCGGGGCGTATCTCTACGCCAGCGTGCGCGGAGTGCTCGCGGGGCCCGACGGAACGCCGCGGCACGGCGGCGGCGAACAGCACGCCCTGCTGACCACGCTGCTGGCCGACTCCGCGCGACTTCGGGAGTTGCTCGGCCCTGACCCGGAGCGCTGGGTGGCGCGGGCGCGTGGGGACGCGGCGGTGCGGGCCGCGGGGACCCGGATCCTTCGCGAGGAGGGCTGGCTGCTGCCCCAGCCGACCCTGGACGACTACGCCGACACCAGAGGTGAGCTCTGGCCTCGTCGTTACGATCTGCTCACGACAGGGCCATGACGGGAACCGTCGACACGCGGCTATCCTCCTAACCCTCACCGGGGCGTCTGCCCTGAGCCATTCGCGAAGGGCGGAGAATGATCGAGGCAGTCGGCCTGACGAAGCGCTACGGCGCCAAGACGGCCGTGTACAACCTGTCGTTCCAGGTGCGGCCCGGGGCCGTCACCGGCTTCCTGGGGCCGAACGGCTCCGGCAAGTCGACCACGATGCGCATGATCCTGGGCCTGGACGAGCCGACCTCCGGTCAGGTCACCGTGGGTGGCTATCCGTTCCGTCGGCTGCCGAACGCCCCGCGCCAGGTCGGCGCGCTCCTCGACGCCAAGGCGGTGCACGGCGGCCGCAGCGCGCGCCAGCACCTGCTGAGCCTGGCGCAGCTGGCCGGCATCCCGGCCCGCCGGGTGGACGAGGTGCTGGGCGTCGTCGGTCTGCAGAACGTGGCCCGCAAGCGCTCCAAGGGTTTCTCGCTGGGCATGGGACAGCGGCTGGGCATCGCCGCGGCGCTGCTGGGCGACCCGCAGGTGCTGCTGTTCGACGAGCCGGTCAACGGCCTGGACCCCGAGGGCATCCTGTGGGTCCGCAACCTGATGCGGCAGCTGGCGGCCGAGGGGCGCACCGTCTTCGTCTCCAGCCACCTGATGAGCGAGATGGCGCTCACCGCCGACCACCTGATCGTGATCGGCCGCGGGCAGCTGCTCGCCGACATGAGCGTCAAGGACTTCATCTCCCACAACTCGGCGGACTTCGCCCGGGTGCGGGTGCCCGACCAGCAGCCGGAGCAGCGCGAGAAGCTGACCGCGGCGCTGAGCGAGGCGGGCGGCCAGGTGCTTCCGGAGCAGGACGGCGCGCTGCGCGTCACCGGGCTGCCGCTGCCGCGCATCAGCGACCTGGCCCACCAGGCGGATGTGCGGCTGTGGGAGCTCTCGCCGCACCAGGCCTCGCTGGAGGAGGCGTACATGCGGATGACGCAGGGCGCCGTCGACTACCGCTCCACCGTCGACCAGCGGGCCGGGCTCCAGCCGCAGCCGGATCCCTACGCCCCGGTCCAGCAGCCCGGTCCGGTGCCGCCGCAGGTGCTGCCCGCGTTCACCCCGCCGCCCCCGCCGGGGCAGGGCGGCTACCCGCCGGCGCCGGGCGGGCAGGCGCCGAACCCGTACGCGGCCGCGCGGGGCCAGGCGCCGAGCCCGTACGCGCAGCCCGCTCCGGCCCAGGCCCCGGCCGGGGCGCCCGCCGCTCCCCCGGCGCCGGCCCAGGTCCCCGCCGCGCCGCCGGCGCCCGCCCAGGCCGCGCCCGCCGCCCCCGCAGCCCCCGCCGATCTGAACAAGCGCGACAACGAGGACGCCCGATGACGACCCCGTACCAGCAGCAGCCGGGCCAGGCTCCGGTGCCGGCACCGCCCGGAGCGGCGCCGGTGCCCCCGCACGGCACCCCGCCGCAGGGCATGCCGCCGCAGCAGGGCATGCAGGCCATGCCGCCGCAGGGCGCACCGCAGGGCATGCCGCACGGTGCGCCGCACGCCATGGCGCAGGGCATGCCGCAGGGCGCGCCGCAGCCCATGGGACAGGGCATGCCGCAGGGTGGGCCGCAGGCCATGGGGCAGGGCGCGGCGCCGATGGGTGGCTACGTCTCGGCGATCCCGATCCGCCGTGCCCACCTCGGCGACGCCCTCGCCTCCGAGTGGACCAAGATCAAGTCGGTTCGCTCGACCATGTGGACGCTGGGCGTGATGATCCTGCTGGTGGTCGGCGTCGACTTCGCCACCGCGGCGGTCGTCGCCGACAGTGAGGCCAATCTGGAGGGAGAGTCCCCGCTGGGCATCGGCTTCGTCGGGGTGCTGCTCGGCCTGCTCTGCGTGATCACGCTCGGGGTGCTGGTGATCGCCTCGGAGTACGGCACCGGGATGATCCGCACCACGCTCACCGCCTGCCCCAGCCGGTCCCGGGTGCTGACCGCCAAGGCGATCGTCTTCTTCCTGGTCGCCTTCTCGATCACCACCGCCACGGCCTTCCTGGCCGCACTGATCAACGACTCCATGCTCGGCAGCATGGAGGGCGCGGGCGAGTCGACCGGTGAGGACTGGTTCAAGGCGACGGTCGGCATCGGGCTCTACGTGGCCATGCTGGGCCTGCTGGCGCTCGCCGTGGGCGCGCTGATCCGGCACTCCGCCGGCGCGATCACCATCATGATCGGCGTGGTGCTGCTGCCGCTGGTGCTCGCGATCTTCATGCAGGGCGAGGGGCTCACGGACCTGCGGGACGCCATGCTGGAGTACTCGATCCCCAACCAGTTGGGCGTGATGTACGCCAACACCGTCTCCGACACCGGCCCCTCCGGCTGGGATCCGCTGTGGATCATCACCGGGGTGACCGCGGCCGTCATGGCCTGCGCCTACGCGCTGTTGAACAAGCGCGACGTCTGATCCCCGCCGACGCGGCCCGGCACCATCGGCCGCCGCCCCGGGAACTCAGTACCTCGGGGCACTTCGAGACCGCTGGAGCCGCGCGCTCCGGCGGTCTCGCGCGTTCCAGCACGCCTTGTGCCAGTGCCGGCGGTCGTCGGCGCCGCCGTCGCCACGCCAGGCCACCACATGCGGCACCCCCGGCGGGATCTCCTGGTCGCAGCCGGGGCAGCGGTAGTACTTGGCCGCGGCGAAGCCGCCGACCTGCCGGACCATCCACTCCTCGCCCTGCCAGGTCTCGGTCCGCTCCAGCCCGTAGCGCTCCGTCGGCTCGGACGACTCGGCGGCGCGGGCGGCGGGCAGACCACCGCCGTGCGGGCGATTTCGACGTGGGGACATGGGATACCTCGGGCGTCGTCGGACGGTGGAGCTACGGACTGTCACCAGGTTACGCGTCACCGTCACGCTGCGGGGTACGCGTTATCCACAGCCACTCTCCGATCATCATCCAAAAATTCTTGCCAGGCCGTGCCTTTGGCACGTGTCAGGCGTTATTGCCGGTGAGGGGTCGAGCATCCGGGGCCAAGCCGAGAACCGCGAGAGAGGCGGAGAGCAATGCGCGTGGGGGCTTTCATTCTGGCCGCCCAATTCCCCGGCCAGGGACAGGGCGAGGCGCTGCACCGTGCGGTGCGGTCCGCCGAGACCGCCGAGGCGTCCGGCCTGGACGCCGTCTGGCTCGCCGAACACCACTTCGTTCCCTACGGCGTCTGCCCGTCCGCCGTCACGCTGGCGGCGCTGCTCCTCGGCCGCACCCGGCGGATATCCGTGGGCACCGCGATCAGCGTGCTGCCCACCGCGCACCCCGTCGCCCTGGGCGAACAGGCCGCGCTGCTCCACCTGTTGTCCGGCGGCCGTTTCACCCTCGGTGTCGGCCGCGGCGGCCCGTGGGTGGACCTGGAGGTCTTCGGCGCCGGACTCGCCGCGTATGAGAAGGACTTCCCCGAGTCGCTCGACCTGCTGCTGCGCTGGCTGCGCGAGCCGTGCGTCGGGGCGGACGGCGAGCGGTTCCGCTTCCGCGAGGTGCCGGTGGTGCCACGCCCCCGCGAGGGGCTGGACGGGACCGGCTCCACGGGCCCCGGCGTCGTGGTGGCCTGCACCTCGCCCGGCAGTGTGCGGCTCGCCGCCGAGCGCGGGCTGCCGATGCTGCTGGGCATGCACAGCGGGGACGAGGAGAAGGCCGAGATGGTGGCGCTGTGGCGGGAGTGCGCGCTGGCCGCCGGTCACCCTCCGGAGTCGGTCGGGGCGACGGAGCACATCTCGGCCGGGGTGGCCCAGATCGCGGACGGCCGCCCGGAGGCGGCGGAGGTGCTCCTCAAGGCGATGCCCGGCTGGTTACGCCAGGGGCTGGCCGCGCACCGCACGGTCGACGGCCGGCAGCGGCGGATGCGGGATCCACATGGATACGCCGAACTGCTCTGCCGGCTGCATCCGGTGGGCCCGCCCCGGCTGTGCGCCGACCGGCTCGCGGCGACCGCGGAGCGCACCGGAATCCGGCGCTTCGCGCTGTTGGTGGAGGGTTCGGGGGATCTGGCGACCACGGAGGAGAACGTACGACGGCTGGGCCACGAGGTGCTGCCGCTCCTCGGCTGACCGCGCGCGCCACGGCGCGTCATGCCGGGCCCCGCACCGCTGGGACCCGCCCGGTGGGTCTCGGCGCGTGCTGCCGCTCCTGACCTCAAGCACCTCCCCGCTCGCGGAGCGGCAGCCAACGGCTGTCAGCAGTCGCGCAGTTCGGGGGACTGATTGAGCAGCTGACCTCTGATGGACGTGAAGCGGCTGAGTCTCTCGTCCGCGGACGCGTCCAGGGGGAAGACCGCCACCCGATGGCAGTTCTGGAAGGCCAGGCGTACCCCGAAATGACGCTGCAGCGCGCCCCGGATCGCATCACTCGCCAAGGCCCGCAGCAGCTGACCACGCGCCTGCTCGTCCGGCGGCGGCGTCTGGTTGTCGGCGAAGTCACCGCCGTCGACCTTGAGCTGGGCCACCAAAGAGCTGATCATCTCCCACGCGTACGGCAGGGAGGTCCGGACGCAGTCGACGAAGGCGGCTTCGTCGACCTCGCCTCGCTCGGCCTGTTCGAGGAGGGCCGGTGAGACGTCCAGCGACATGGGGTTTCTCCTCTCGCGACCCCAGAGCACAGGGTCTCAGGGACGGGCGGACGGCCGCGACGCTGTGTGCACACCCGACGACCATCCGCTTCAACCCTAATTCGGCCACCGCACCGGCACCAGGAGAATGCACACACAACCAGCCAGGGCCGAACAGGTCGATCGCTGGACGAATCGCGTCGACCCCCCGCCGTCGAGTAGCGTTGCCCACCATGCGTCTCGTCATCGCCCGTTGCTCCGTGGACTACGCGGGCCGGCTCACCGCCCACCTTCCGTCGGCACCCCGCCTCATCCTGATCAAGGCCGACGGCAGTGTGTCCATTCACGCGGATGACCGGGCCTACAAGCCCCTCAACTGGATGTCGCCGCCGTGCACCCTGAAGGAGGGGGACGGCAGTGTCTGGACGGTGGTGAACAAGGCGGGCGAGAAGCTCATCATCACCATGGAGGAGATCCTTCACGACTCCTCGCATGAGCTCGGGGTGGACCCCGGACTGATCAAAGACGGCGTGGAAGCGCACCTTCAGGAGCTGCTCGCCGATCGGATCGAGACACTTGGCGATGGCTGGACGCTTATTCGGCGTGAATACCCCACTGCCATTGGCCCCGTGGACATTCTCTGCCGGGACGCCGACGGGGCGACCGTCGCCATCGAGATCAAGCGCCGCGGAGAGATCGACGGCGTCGAGCAGCTCACCCGCTACCTCGAGCTCCTCAACCGCGACCCGCACCTCGCCCCCGTCAAGGGCGTCTTCGCCGCCCAGGAGATCAAGCCCCAGGCCCGCGTTCTCGCGACGGACCGGGGCATCGGGTGCGTCGTCCTCGACTACGACGCGTTGCGCGGCGTGGACGACGACAAGCTGCGCCTGTTCTGACCCACGGCTTCCCGGCCCGGGGCCCCTCTTCGGGCCCCGGGCTTCGCGTTTTCCCCTGCGGGGCGCGAGTCGCGTATGGGGGCCGAGCCCCCTCCATGCCTTGTTTCGGCACCGCCGAACTCCACCGTCACGCGTCCCGCCGTCGCGGCGGAATCAAGGCCCCGGCCTACGCGGAAGGCCCCCGCCAAGGGCGTACGGGATGAGGGCAGCGGCCCCTGGCCCCGCCGTCGCGCGCCGGCGTCGGCGCGGCACGGGGGGCAGCCAGCAGCGACCACCACGACGCGGGCCGGCGGCCGCCGGCCACCGCCAGCAGCGGGAAGCCGGCGGACCCGAACCCACCGCGCCTTGTTTCGGCACCGCCGAACACCGCCGTCACGCGTCCCGCCGTCGCGGCGGAATGAAGGCCCTGGCCTACGCGGAAGGCCCCCGCCAAGGGCCTACGGGATGAGGGGCAGTCCCTCGCCCCGCCGCCGGCAGCAACCACCGCGCCTTGATCGGCACCGCCGAACTCCGCCGTCTCACGTCCCGCCGTCGCGGCGGGATGAAGAAGGCCCTCGTCCGCAGCGACCGGTCAGGCCGTCGGGGTTTCCGGGGCCGGCTCGGGGGCGGTGGCGGTGGTGGGGAGGGGGCCGGTGGCCGTGTTGGTGGCGGTGCTGGGCGGGTTGGTGGGCGGCGTCGTCGGCGGGGTGGTCGGCGGCGTCGTGGGCGGCGTCGTCGGCGGGGTGGTCGGCGGCGTCGTCGTGGGGGTGGGTCCGGTGGTCCGGGTCGGCGTCGGGCTCGTGGTCGGCGGGTCGGTCGGCGTGGTCGGCCGGCCGGTCGGGCTCGGCGATCCGCTGGGCTCGCCGGAGCCGGACGGCGAGGGTTCGCCGCTCGTCGAGGGGTCGCCGGGTTCGGCGCTGCCGGAGGGCGAGCCGCCGGAGGCCGACGGGATCGGGGCGGCACCGCTGACGCCGGGCCGCGGCTGCTGGTCGCCGCCGTCCGGCACCGGCTCGTCGGCGGTGAGCCCGTCGTCCTCGTCCTGCTGGGACGCCGACTGGCCCGGCTTGCCGGGGTTCGCCGGCTTGCCCTCGTCCTCGTTCCCGGAGGTGGCGCCCAGGGTGACGACGGTGCCGAGCACCGCCACCAGCAGGGCGCCGGCACCCGCCGCGACCAGGTTGCGCCGGGCCCCGGTCAGGGCCATCCACGACAGCGTACGCCGCGGCTTGCCGCCGCTTCCGGGAGCGCCCGCGCCGCCGACGGCGCTCGCGCCGGCCGTGCCGCTCGCGCCGCCCGGGAGGCCGGTGGGGGCCGCGCTGGGCGCCGCGGCGGCGGAGGTGACCGCCGTGGTCGCGCTGTCCCCGGGGACCGGCGCCGGGACGCCGCCCGGCGGAGAGGCCGACTGTTCGGTGCGGGCGTCCGGGACCTCCTCGCCCGGCGCGGTGCCTCCGGGCGCCGCCGGGGCCGGTCGCGTCGGGCCGCCGGAACGGTCGGCGACCAGGGCCAGGGCGCGCCGCCCGGCCACCGCGCCGCGGCGGTCGGAGAGCACGCCGCGGAGGCCGATGGACGCCTCCAGCTCGGCCCGCGCCCGGTCCAGGTTGCCGCTGCACAGTGCGAGAACGCCCAGCTCGTGGTGGAAGTACGCCTCCTCGGCGACCTCCCCCGCCAGTCGGGCGGCCTCCTGGCCGTGCCGCAGGGTGCGCTCCCAGGCGCCCCAGGCCAGCGCGCCGGCGAAGGCGGGCGCGGCGGTGCGGGCCAGCAGCACGGCGGCGCTGGTCTGGGCGGCCACACGGGCGGCGATCAGGGCGGACAGGGTGGCGAGGACGGCGTCCGCCTCCAGGGCGACGCGCTCGGCGGCGACCGAGGGGTGGCCGGCCCACCAGGCGTAGTGCTGGGCGACGCCGAGCGCGTGCTCGGGCGCCTCCTCGGCGTACCCGGCGGCGGTCAGCTGGGCGACCACGCCGCCGGCGAGCCGGTAGTGCGGCCCGGTGGCGGTGATCAGACCGCAGCCCAGCAGTTCCCCGATGGCGGCGTCGGCGTGGGTGTCCCCGGTCAGGGCGGGCAGATGGGACTGGTGGGGCAGCTCGCCGCCGAGGGCGACCGCGAACCGCAGCGCGTGGCGGGCGGCCTCGCTGAGCCGGGAGGCCAGCAGGGCGGCCGGGGCGACGCCCTCGGCCAGGGTGGGCAGCGGTACCGTCTCGCCGCCGTTCGCGTCGTCGGTCTCCGCCGGCTGGGCGGGGACGGGCGCCTTGGTGAGGTCGCCGTAGCTGTCGAAGGAGCCGGGCGCGGCCCGCAGTTCGTCCAGTTGGCGCAGCAGCGCCCCGGCCTGGACGAAGCGCAGCGGCAGGCCCTCGGACTCGAACCACAGGTCGGCGGCCCAGTCGGCCTCCTCCTCGGTGAGCGGGCGTCGGGCGGCCTGCTCCAGCAGTTCCAGGCAGCCGTTCTGGCTCAGCCCGCTGAGGAACATCTCCTCCAGGTGCGAGCCGGAGGAGGGTGCCGGGACGTCCGGGGTGGCGGAGATCAGAAAGGCGCACTCGGGCGTGGCGTCGAGGAACTCGTCCAGGGCCACGCCGCCGAACTCGAGGTCGTCCAGGACGACGACCGCGCCGATGTCGGCGACCGCGGCCAGCAGCTCCTCGCGGTCGGGGCGGTGGACGGAGCCGCCCGCGCCGTAGACGGCGGCGTACAGCTCGTGCAGCAGGTCGGCGGAGGTGCGGTGGTAGCCGGTCAGTCGCACCACGCCGTCCGGGGCCAGCTCCACGCAGTCCTCGGCGACGGCGTCCAACAGCACGGTGCGGCCGGCACCGGAGGGGCCGGTCAGCCGCACCGAGCGGCCGCGGGAGAGCAGTCGTACCAGCCGCTCCCGCTCCTCCTCGCGCTCCAGCGTCGGCAGCTCGGGCAGGCCAGGGCCGGTGGGCGGCTGCGGGCCGGCGGCGCGGCGCAGCTCGGTCCGCTCCTCCTCGGTGTGTCGGCGCGCGCCCGCGGGTCGGCGGCTGGGCGGGCAGGGCTCTATCTCGCTGCCGTCGACCGGGTTGACGGTGACCAGCAGATCGCCGGAGACCAGTTGGGTGGTGCGGGCGGGTCCGGACGGCGGGGTCAGATCCCGCGGCGGCGGTACGGCGCCGCCGTCGCCGGCGCGGGGCGCCGGGTCCTCGTGACCGTGCTCGTCCGGTCCCGCGGGTCCCATCGTCGTCGGGTCCATGGCCTAAGCCCCCCAGGTGCGTGGTGGCGTGCTGTGTTCCTCCCCGGCTGGTCAGCACTCACTCCCGGTGCCCGCCGAAGGCAGTGGGTGTGCGGCGGAGAACCGAACCCCAGAACTTCCCACAGTATCCACCGAGCGCGACGGGCCGTGTGGCACCCCGGTCGGTCCGTCCGCGGCGTGAGACCGCGCATACCGCCGGTCGGCGGACCCCGCTGGACGGCCCCGCCCGGACACGGCGGGCCCGAGCGCTCCGGGCTCCGCACCCGGCCGGCCCGAGCGCCCTGGGCTCCGAAGGCCGTGGCCCGTCGGGTGTCGGGGCACCGGTGAGGGAGGCTCCGTGCTCCCGCTCGTCGGCGGTCTCCCGGGCCGGCGGCCGGGGCGCCGTGGCGGCCCGCGGTCAGACGCGCGGCAGGGACTCGACCTCCAGCCCGCCCTCGATGGCCAGGATGCGGTGCAGCCGGGTGGCCACCAGCAGCCGCTGCATCTGGGGCGGCACGCCGCGCAGCACGAGCCTGCGGCCCGCCCGGCCGGCCCTGCGGTGCGCACCCATGATCACGCCGAGGCCGGTGGCGTCCCAGGAGTCCAGCTCGGTGAGGTCGAGCACGAGGTCGCCGTGGCCGGTGTCGATGGCCGAGTGCAGGACCGTACGGGCGTCCGCCGCGCTGCGGACGTCGAGGCGGCCCCCGACGACCAGCTCGGCGTGGTCGCCCCTGATATGCATATGCGCTCCCCTGATGTGGTGCGTGTTGTCAAAAAGTTCTATAGAACTGACTGCCTCTCACACGGCAAAGTTGCCGCCTGTAAGCGAACCGATACCGAATTCACCCACGAGGGTGAAGTTCGGACGCGCCGCTGACCTGATGCGGTGTCAGCGTCGGCCGATACGGCGCGCACCGCGCACGGCGGGCGCCCATCGGACGCCCCGCCGCGCGCGGGCCGCGCCCGTCGGTCGGTCAGTGCTGGTAGAAGCCCTGCCCGCTCTTGCGGCCGATATCACCCGCATCGACCATTCGGCGCATGATCTCCGGTGCCGCGAACTTCTCGTCCTGGGACTCGGCGTAGATGTTGTCGGCGGCGTGCAGCAGGATGTCCACGCCGGTCAGGTCGGTGGTGGCCAGCGGGCCCATGGCGTGCCCGAAGCCCAGCTTGCAGGCGATGTCGATGTCCTCGGCGGTGGCCACCCCGGACTCGTACAGCTTGGCCGCCTCGTTGACCAGGGCGATGATCAGTCGGGTGGTCACGAAGCCGGCCACGTCGCGGTTGACGACGATGCAGGTCTTGCCGACCTCCTCGGCGAAGGCGCGGGCCCGGGCGAGCGTCTCGTCGCTGGTCTTGTAGCCGCGCACCAGCTCGCAGAGCTGCATCATCGGCACCGGCGAGAAGAAGTGGGTGCCTACCACCCGCTCCGGGCGGCTGGTGGCGGCCGCGATCTTGGTGATCGGGATCGCGGAGGTGTTGGACGCCAGTACGGTGTCGTCCTTGACCAGCCCGTCCAAGGTGCGGAAGATCTCCCGCTTGATCTCGATCTTCTCGAAGACGGCCTCGACCACGATGTCCGCGTCGGCGACGGCGTCGAAGTCGGTCGTGGTGGTGATGCGGGCCAGGGCCTGGGTGGCGTCCTCGGCGGTCAGCTTGCCCTTGGAGACGAACTTCTCGTACGACGCCTCGATACCGCTCTTCCCCCGCGCGAGGGCCTCGTCCGTGACATCACGCAGCACGACCTCGTACCCGGCCTGGGCCGAGACCTGAGCGATACCGGACCCCATGAGTCCGGCCCCGATGACGGCGAGCTTCTTCGCCACGACACACACCCTCTCCTCGACGTATGTGCCGGACCCTAGTGCCCGTCCGGGCCCCGTGCAGCCCTAAGTAAGGCGCGTCACGGTGTGTTCTTCACCGCATAGTTGAGGGTGCGCTCGCCCAGCAGCGACTCGACGGTGTCCAGCGTGCCGAGGACGGTGCGCGCCACCTCCTCGGGCTCCCCGCCGGCCGCCACCAGCCGCAGCACCCCGTTGACCACGACGCTGGAGACCCAGGACAGCTGACTGGCGATGAGCATCGGCAGCGGGTCGTCCTCGTCGGCGCCGGTCTCCTCGCGCAGCGTGCGCCCCACGGCCTGGCAGATCAGCTCCTGCATCGTCAGGATCCGGGCGCTCAGCGCGGTGGACTCCTTGATGACCTCCATGAAGCGCCGGAAGCCCGGGTCGAGGCCGTCGGCGGTGCCCTCCTCCAGGCTGGTGCGCAGCGCCCGCAGCACCGCGTGGGCGGCGGACTCGCCGACCTCGCGCCCCTCGATGGCCCGCGAGAGCCGGTTGACCTGCTCGTCCTGGCGGTCGAAGAAGAGGTCCTCCTTGGCCGGGAAGTAGTTGTAGACGGTGTTGACGGACACGTCGGCGACGTCGGCGATCTCGGCGATGGTCACCGCGTCGAAGCCGCGCTCCAGGAACAGCCCCGTGGCCACGTCCGAGATGTGCTGCCGGGTCTGTCGCTTCTTCCGCTCCCGCAGCCCCTCGGTGCGCGGTGCCGCCGTGTGTGCCCTGCCGTCCATGCCCCCCATCCTAGCTTCGATGGATCCGCTTAATTTTTGGAGTCGTTGCAATTTTTAAGTGGCTATGTTTTTCTGGCGCCATGCCGAACCGACCCAGCGTCGTCACCACCGGGCTCGCCCGGACCTTCCAGACCAGGCGCGGCCCCGTCGAGGCCGTGCGCTCCATCGATCTCACCGTCGAGCGCGGCGAGATCCTCGGCTTCCTCGGCCCCAACGGGGCCGGCAAGACCACGACCCTGCGGATGCTCACCACGCTGCTGCCGCCGACCGGCGGCAGCGCCACCGTCGCCGGCTGCGACCTGGCCCGCGATCCGGCCGGCGTCCGCCGGAGGATCGGATACGTCGCCCAGTCCGGGGGCGTGGACCCGGCCGTGTCGGTGCGCGAGGAACTCACCACCCAGGGGCGGCTGTACCGGCTCTCCAAGGCCACGGCCGCCGCCCGCGCCGAGGAGCTCGCCGCCGAGCTGGACCTGACCGGGCTGCTGGACCGGAGGTGCTCCGCCCTCTCCGGCGGCCAGCGCCGCCGGCTGGACATCGCCATGGCCCTCATCCACCGCCCCGAGGTGCTCTTCCTCGACGAGCCCACCACCGGCCTGGACCCCGGCAGTCGGGCGGACCTGTGGGACCTGGTCCGCCGTATCCGCGCTGAGCGGGGCATGACCGTCTTCCTGACCACCCACTACCTCGACGAGGCGGACGCCCTCGCCGACCGGCTGGTCGTGGTCGACGGCGGCCGGATCGCCGCCGAGGGCACCGCCACCGCGCTCAAGGAGGCGTACGGCGGCTCGCCCGACGCCAGCCTGCAGGACACCTTCATCGCCATCACCGGACGCGGCGCCACGCCGGACGCCCCGGCCGCCCCGGTCGCGGTCTGACCGGCCCGGCCCCCACGGAGGAACCCACCCATGTCCCATGTCGTCTCCGACACCGGCCTGATCTTCGGCCGCTATCTGCGGCAGGCCCTACGGTCCAAGCTGGGCCTGGTCTTCGGGCTGCTGCAACCGCTGCTCTTCCTGGTGCTGTTCGGCCCGCTGCTCAAGCGGGTCGACCTCGGCGGCCGAGGTGACGCCTGGCAGACCCTGGTGCCCGGCCTGCTGGTCCAGCTCGGGCTGTTCAGCGCCGCCTTCGCCGGCTTCGGCATCCTCATCGAGAAGCAGCTCGGGATCATCGAGCGGATGCGGGTCACCCCGGTCAGCCGGCTGGCGCTGCTGCTCGGCCGGGTGCTCAAGGACGTCGTCCAACTCTTCGCGCAGTCCGTGCTGCTGGTGCTGGTCGCGGTCGCGATGGGGCTGCGCGCCCCGCTGCCGGGCGTGCTGATCGGCTTCCTGATCGTCGGCGCGCTGACCGTCTCGCTCGCCGCCCTGTCGTACGCGCTGGCCATGCGGGTCGGCGGCCCCCAGGAGTTCGCCCCCGTCGTCAACGCCGTCAACCTGCCCGCGATGCTGCTCTCCGGGCTGCTGCTGCCGATGTCGCTGGCCCCGCACTGGCTCGACGTGGTCTCGCACTTCGTGCCGTTCCGCTATCTCGTGGAGGGCGTGCGTGCCGCCTACGTCGGCGCGTACGGGGACGGAAAGGTCGCCCTCGGCCTGTCGGTGGCCGCGGCGCTCGCGCTGGCCTCCGTGACGCTCGGCACACGGGTGTTCCGCAGAACGGGCGCCTAGTTCGCGCGTACGCTCGGGGCATGGTCAATCTCACCCGCATCTACACGCGAACCGGGGACAAGGGCACCACGGCCCTCGGCGACATGAGCCGCACCGCCAAGACCGACCTGCGGATCTCCGCGTACGCCGACGCGAACGAGGCCAACGCCGCGATCGGGGTGGCCATCGCGCTGGGCGCGCTGCCCACCGAGGTCACCGAGGTCCTGACCCGCGTGCAGAACGACCTGTTCGACGTCGGCGCGGACCTGTGCACCCCGGTCGTCGAGAACCCCGAGTACCCGCCGCTGCGGGTCGAGCAGTCCTACATCGACAAGCTGGAGGCGGACTGCGACCGCTTCCTGGCCGACCTGGAGAAGCTGCGCTCCTTCATCCTCCCCGGCGGCACCCCCGGCGCGGCCCTGCTCCACCAGGCGTGCACGGTGGTCCGCCGGGCCGAGCGCTCCACCTGGGCCGCGCTGGAGCGGTACGAGGACTCCATGAACCCGCTCACCGCCACCTACCTCAACCGCCTCTCCGACCTGCTGTTCATCCTGGCCCGGACGGCGAACAAGGAGGTCGGGGACGTGCTCTGGGTGCCCGGCGAGAACCGCTGAGCCGGACCCGCACCGCCGGACACCGGACGGCCGGGAGACCCCGTCCGGCCGTCCCACCCGCCCCGGGGCGCGTCGTCAGAGAAGCGTCCGGGACCGGTCCTCGGAGCCGGTCGCGGTGGTCGCGGAGGGCGGGGCGGACTTGGGCCACAGGGTGTAGCTCAGCGCGATCGCCGCGTTGATGCCCATGACGAACAGCATCCGGATCTGCCACTGGCGCAGCGAGCCGGTCTCCCCGTCCCCCCCGACGTACCAGACGGCGGTCTGGAGCAGCGCGATGGCGATGGCGCAGGCGAGCATCCAGCGGCCGGCCTCCCGCCACTCGTACGCCATCCGCTCCCGGCCGTACTTCGGCTTCGCGGCCGGCGGCGGGCCGCCGGCGAAGCGGTGGGCGAAGCGGACGTCGGCCCACTTGATCACGCGATGGCCCATGGCGACGGTGAAGCCGATGTAGACCGCGGCGAGTCCGTGCTTGAAGTCCGGCTCGGCGCCGTTCTTCAGGTCGACGGCGGTCACCATCAGCAGCGTCAGCTCCAGCAGCGGCTCGCAGAGCAGCACCGCCACGCTCGCCCGGGGCATCCTCGCCAGGTAGCGCAACGCCAGGCCACCGGCCAGCAGCACCCAGAAGCCGACCTCGCAGATGACGATCAGCGTGACGATCACGACGCCGTCCTCCCACTCTCTCGTCCGTCGTGCACCCCCCAACCGTCTCGCGCCCGCCGGCCCGCCGCCTCGTCTCCGTAGAGGAATCCGGACTGCATCCTTCGATGTACCGCCCGCGCCCCACGCCCACCCGCGCGGGGAGGTCCGCACCCGTCCGACGTGCTGAGATGGACCCATGCAGCTGCGCCGCCCCGCCCGCCCCCACCGCGACGACGTGCTGATCGCCATAGCCGGGCTGCTCGGCGGGCTGATCCTGCTGGGGCTGGGGCTGACCAACGGTCCGATGCTGCTGGAGCTGCCCGGCTGGACCGTCCTGATCGCGCTCCTCGCCATGTGCGGCGCCGAACTGCTGCGCCGCACCGCCCCGCACACCGCGCTGACCATCGGCACGCTCGCGCTGGCCCTGGATCTCTGTACCCGCGGGCTGATCGCGAACATGGTGATGTTCACCGACCTCATGTACGCGGCCGTGCTGTACGGCAGCCCGTCCCTGGCCCGGCGGCTCCCCCGCACCTCCGAGCTGCTCACCGTGCTGGCGGCCGTCGTACCCCTGGCGATCTTCCGCCAGCCCGAGGCGCTGCTCCTCGGCGTCGGCACCGGGGTCCTCACGGTGGCCCCGGCCTGGACCGGCGCGATCATCCGCAACCACCGGGACGCGGCCGAGGCGGCCAAGCTGCGCGCCGAACAGACGGCGCTGCTGGCCGAGATGGACCGCACCCAGGCGGTCCAGGCCGAACGCGCCCGGATGGCGCGGGAGCTGCATGACATGGTGGCCAACCACCTCTCCGCGATCGCCATCCACTCCACCGCCGCGCTCTCCATCGACGAGCCCACGGCGACCCGGGAGGCGCTCGGGGTCATCCGGGAGAACAGCGTCCAGGGGCTGGCCGAGATGCGCCGGCTGATCGGGCTGCTGCGCGACGCGGGCGCCGAGGCCGAGCCGGCCGCCGCGCCCACGCTGGAGGGGCTGGACGCGCTGCTGGAACGGGCCCGGACCACCGCCGAGGCGGCACGCAGCGCCTCGGGCGAGACGGGCGGTGCGCGGCGGGCGGGCGAGGCCGCGGGCGGGCTGGAGTTCACCCTGTGTGACGAACGCTCCCCCACGGCGCCCCCGCTGCCGACGCCGGTGGAGCTGGCCGCCTACCGCATCGTGCAGGAGTCGTTGACCAACGCCGTCAAGCACGCGGGGCCGGGCGAGGTGCTGGTGACCCTCGGCCACGCGGACGGAGGGCTGCGGGTCCAGGTCACCAGCGCCTACGGCGACCGGCCCGGCCCCTCGGCTCCCGGTTCGGGCTCCGGGCTGCTCGGCATGGAGGAGCGGGTGGCGCTGCTGGGCGGCGAGTTCACCGCGGGGCCCGTCGCCACCGCTGCGGGGCACACCAGGAGTTGGCAGGTCACGGCGGTTCTGCCGGTGGATGAGGAGACGACACCATGATGATGACGGAGCCCGCTGAGCTCACTGAGCCCGCGGCCGGACCGGTGCGCGTGCTGGTCGCCGAGGACCAGTCCGCCGTGCGCGCCGGGCTGGTGCTCATCCTGCGCTCCTCCCCCGGCATCGAGGTGGTGGGCGAGGCCGCCGACGGCGAGGAGGCGGTGCGGCTGGCGCGCGAGCTGCGGCCGGACGTGGTGCTGATGGACATCCAGATGCCTCGGCTGGACGGCGTCTCGGCCACCCGCCAGGTGGTCGCCGAGGGGCTCGCCGATGTGCTGGTGCTGACCACCTTCGACCTGGACGAGTATGTCTTCGGCGCGTTGCGCGCCGGCGCGGCGGGCTTTCTGCTCAAGGACAGCGAGGCGGCCGACCTGGTCCAGGCGGTACGCACGGTGGCGCGCGGCGAGGGCCTGATCTCCCCCGCCGTGACCCGCCGTCTGATCGCCGAGTTCGCCCGCCCGCAGCCGGCGGCGCGGTCCGCGGGAGGGGCCGACCCCGCCGTGTTGGAGGCGCTGACCCGGCGTGAGCGCGAGGTGCTGGTGTGCCTGGGGCAGGGCCTGTCCAACGCCGAGATCGGGCGCCGGTTGGTGATGGCGGAGGCCACCGTCAAGACCCATGTCAGCCGACTGCTGGGCAAGCTGGAGCTGCGCAGTCGGGTGCAGGCGGCGGTGCTGGCACAGGAGTTGGGCCTGTGATCCCCCGCGGCTGACGCCCCGGCAGGCCCATCCGTTTCTCTGGTCCAGACCTCTTGACCGATGGTCCAGACCTTTCTACGCTCCCTGAACACTGCGGTGAGCACCCCCACGACACGCTCGCTCACCGGGCGGCGCAGGTTCCCCCGTACTACCCGACCCCCCCGTACGAGGAGCACCCGTGAGTTCAGGAACCTCCATACGCACCACACCCCCACGACCCCCACGGCACAGAGCGACCGCGGCCCTCGCCGCGTTTCTCCTCCCCCTGGCGACCCTCGTCGGCCTGGCCTCGGCAGCCCCCGCGCACGCCGCGGAGTCCGCCACCGCCACCTACTCGAAGGCCGCCGACTGGGGCGGCGGCTTCGAGGGGCGCTGGACGGTGAAGAACACCGGCACCACCACCCTCAACGGCTGGACCGTGGAGTGGGACTTCCCCGCCGGCACCACCGTCACCTCCTCCTGGGACGCCGACGTGACCGGCGGAAGCGGCCACTGGACCGCCAGGAACAAGGGGTGGAACGGCACCCTGGCCCCCGGCGCCTCCGTCACCTTCGGCTTCAACGGCACCGGATCCGGCTCCCCCAGCGGCTGCACGCTCAACGGCGGCTCCTGCGACGGCGGCTCACCACCCGGCGACGCGCCGCCGACGGCCCCCGGAGCGCCCACCGCCAGCAGTGTCGCCGACACCTCGGTGAAGCTGAGCTGGTCGGCCGCCACCGACGACAAGGGCGTCAAGAACTACGACGTGCTGCGCGACGGCACCAAGGTCGCCACGGTCACCACCACCTCGCACACGGACACCGGGCTGACCGCCGGCACCGACTACAGCTACACCGTCCGGGCCCGCGACACCGCCGACCAGACCGGCCCCGCCAGCGGCGCCACCGCCGTCCGCACCACCGGCGGAGACCCCGGCCCGGGTCCCGGCCCCGGCCCCGGTGACAAGGTGAAGCTCGGCTACTTCACCGAATGGGGCGTCTACGGCCGCGGCTACCACGTGAAGAACCTGGTCAGCAGCGGCACCGCGTCGAAGATCACGCACATCAACTACGCCTTCGGCAACGTCCAGGGCGGCAGGTGCACCATCGGCGACGGCTACGCCGCGTACGACCGGGCGTACAAGGCCGAGGAGAGCGTGGACGGCAAGGCCGACAGCTGGGACCAGCCGCTGCGCGGCAACTTCAACCAGCTGAAGAAGCTCAAGGCGAAGTACCCGCACATCAAGGTGCTGTGGTCCTTCGGCGGCTGGACCTGGTCCGGCGGCTTCGGCCAGGCCGCGCAGAACCCGGCGGCGTTCGCCCAGTCCTGCTACGACCTGGTCAACGACCCGCGCTGGGCCGGGCTCTTCGACGGCATCGACCTGGACTGGGAGTACCCCAACGCCTGCGGTCTGAGCTGCGACACCAGCGGCCCGGCGGCGTTCCGGAACATGGCGCAGGCGATGCGCGCCAAGTTCGGGAACAAGCTGGTCACCGCCGCGATCACCGCCGACGCCTCCTCCGGCGGCAAGATCGACGCGGCCGACTACGCCGGCGCCGCGCAGTACGTCGACTTCTACAACGTCATGACGTACGACTTCTTCGGCGCCTGGGCGGCCAAGGGCCCCACGGCCCCACACTCGCCGCTCACCTCGTACAACGGCATCCCGCAGCAGGGCTTCAACTCCGACGCGGCGATCCAGAAGCTGAAGGCCAAGGGCGTCCCGGGCAGCAAGCTCAACCTCGGGGTCGGCTTCTACGGCCGCGGCTGGACCGGCGTCACCCAGAAGGAGCCCGGCGGCACGGCCACCGGACCGGCGCCCGGCAGGTACGAGACGGGCATCGAGGACTACAAGGACCTCAAGGACCGCTGCGCCCCGAGCGGCACCGTCGCCGGCACCGCCTACGCGCACTGCGGCAGCGAGTGGTGGAGCTATGACACCCCGGCCACCATCGCCGGAAAGATGAACTATGTGAAGTCCCAGGGCCTGCGCGGCGCCTTCTACTGGGAGTTCAGCGGCGACACCGCGGGCGGTGAGTTGGCGACCGCCGTCAGCAACGGCCTCCGGTAACCCGGAAGCCCGGCCATGAAACCGGCCGGGGAGGCGGTGTCGCCCCCGCCTCCCCGGCCTCCCCTGACCGCGACAAGAACGCCCCCGGACTCCGTCCAGGGGCGCTTCTCACCTAAGCCACATTGACGCGTTGCCCGGGAGGCGCCGCCTCCAGCCAGGCCAGGAAGCCGGTCAGCGCGTCCTCGCTCATCGCCAGCTCCAGCCGCGTACCGCTGTGCATACAGGCGAGCACCACGGCGTCGGACAGCAGTGCGAGCTCTTCCTCGCCCTTGGGCGTACGGCGCTCCAGCACCTCGATGGACGAGCGCTCCAGCACCCGGCGCGGCCGGGGAGCGTAGGAGAACACGCGGAACCACTCGATCCGGTCACCGCTGTAGCGCGCGACCCCGTACACCCAGCCCTTGCCGCTGGGGTCGGAGTCGACCTCCGGGGCGTTCCAGCGCAGACTGCAGTCGAACGTCCCGCCGGACCGCTGGATCAGCCGTCGCCGCAGGCCGAAGACGAAGAGTCCCACCAGTACGAGCGCGACGACCACGCCGCTCACGAGCAGAGCGAGGACCATCTTCACCGACCTCCTCGCGTCATCCGGAAAAACCGCACCTGTATATCGCCTCAGCCGCGGACCGCCCTGGAGAATTCCAGCGCGATCCGCGGCTGAGGATCTGGACTGTCAGCGGCGGGCTCAGCGCTCGCCCGTCGCGGCGACCAGGCGAACCTCGGCGCGCCGCTCGGCGGCGGCGTCCGCCTCCGACTTGGCTCGCTCCAGCGCCCGCTCCGCGCGCTCGACATCGATCTCGTCGGACAGCTCCGCGATCTCCGCGAGCAGCGAGAGCTTGTCGTCCGCGAACGAGATGAAGCCACCGTGCACCGCGGCGACGACGGTCCCGCCGTCGCTGGTACGGATGGTCACCGGGCCGGACTCCAGCACACCGAGCAGCGGCTGGTGGCCGGGCATGACGCCGATGTCACCCGATGTGGTGCGCGCGATGACCAAGGTGGCCTCGCCGGACCAGACACTCCGGTCCGCCGCGACCAGCTCGACGTGCAGCTCAGCAGCCAACGTGGCTCCTCGGGTCTCCACCCGCCGGACATGACGGGTGTTGGGTCAAAGAATAACGGGCGTACGGAGAGGGGCGGGACGCGGCCCGCCCCTCTCACGCAGGCTCAGGGCTCCTCGAACACGGGGCCGAGGAGCACCGGACCTTAGGAGACGCCCAGCTCCTTGGCGTTCTTCTTGAGGTCCTCAAGGCCACCGCACATGAAGAAGGCCTGCTCCGGGAAGTGGTCGAACTCACCGTCGCAGATGGCGTTGAACGCCGCGATGGACTCGTCCAGCGGAACGTCCGAACCGTCGACACCGGTGAACTGCTTCGCCGCGTGGGTGTTCTGCGACAGGAAGCGCTCCACACGACGGGCGCGGTGGACGACCAGCTTGTCCTCCTCGCCGAGCTCGTCGATGCCGAGGATGGCGATGATGTCCTGGAGGTCCTTGTACTTCTGCAGGATGCCCTTGACGCGGGAGGCCGCGTCGTAGTGGTCCTGCGAGATGTAGCGCGGGTCCAGGATCCGGGAGGTGGAGTCCAGCGGGTCCACCGCCGGGTAGATGCCCTTCTCCGAGATCGGACGCGACAGAACGGTGGTCGCGTCCAGGTGGGCGAAGGTGGTCGCCGGCGCCGGGTCGGTCAGGTCGTCCGCGGGGACGTAGATCGCCTGCATCGAGGTGATCGAGTGACCACGGGTCGAGGTGATGCGCTCCTGGAGGAGGCCCATCTCGTCGGCCAGGTTCGGCTGGTAACCCACCGCGGACGGCATGCGGCCGAGCAGGGTGGAGACCTCGGAACCGGCCTGGGTGAAGCGGAAGATGTTGTCGATGAAGAACAGCACGTCCTGCTTCTGCACATCGCGGAAGTACTCCGCCATGGTCAGACCGGCCAGGGCGACGCGCAGACGGGTGCCCGGGGGCTCGTCCATCTGGCCGAAGACCAGCGCGGTCTTGTCGAGAACGCCGGACTCCTCCATCTCCTGGATGAGGTCGTTGCCCTCACGGGTGCGCTCACCGACACCGGCGAACACGGAAACACCCTCGTGCAGCTTGGCCACACGCATGATCATTTCCTGGATGAGGACGGTCTTGCCCACACCCGCGCCACCGAACAGACCGATCTTTCCACCCTTGACGTACGGGGTGAGAAGGTCGACGACCTTCAGGCCGGTCTCGAACATCTCGGTCTTGGACTCGAGGTCCTCGAACTTCGGGGCCTTGCGGTGGATCGCCCAGCGCTCGGACTCCTGGCCGTTCGTCTCCGGGACGTTCAGCACCTCACCGAGGGTGTTGAACACCTTGCCCTTGGTGAAGTCGCCGACCGGGACGGTGATGCCGTCGCCGGTGTCGGTCACCACGGCCTGGCGCACCAGACCGTCGGTGGGCTGCATGGAGATGGCGCGGACGACGCCCTCACCGAGGTGCTGCGCGACCTCGAGGGTCAGCGTCTTCTTCTTGCCCTCCTCGGCCGGGTCGGCGACCTCGACGGTCAGGGCGTTGTAGATCTCCGGCATCGCGTCGACGGGGAACTCCACGTCGACGACCGGGCCGATGACCCGGGCGACGCGGCCCGTGGCGACGGCCGTCTCAACAGTGGTGGTCATAACTCTCAGTCACTCCCCGCGGTCGCGTCGGCCAGGGCGCTGGCGCCACCGACGATCTCGCTGATTTCCTGGGTGATGTCGGCCTGGCGGGCCGCGTTGGCAAGCCGCGTGAGCGACTTGATGAGCTCCTCGGCGTTGTCGGTCGCCGACTTCATCGCCCGGCGGCGGGCGGCGTGCTCGGAGGCGGCCGACTGCAGCAGGGCGTTGTAGATGCGGCTCTCGACGTACCGGGGCAGCAGAGCGTCGAGGACATCCTCGGCCGACGGCTCGAAGTCGAAGAGCGGCAGCAGCTCGCCCTTCTTCTCCGTCTCCGCCGTGGACTCGTCGAGGCTGAGCGGCAGCAGCCGACGGTCGGTCGGCGCCTGCGTCAGCATCGAGACGAACTCGGTGAAGACGATGTGCAGCTCGTCGACGCCGCCCTCGGCGGTCTCCTTGGTCACGGCCTCGATGAGCGGGGCGCCGATCGCCTTGGCGTCCGCGTACGACGGGTTGTCGGTGAAGCCGGTCCACGACTCCGTGATCGCACGGCCACGGAAGCTGAAGTACGCCACACCCTTGCGCCCGACGACGTAGTTGACGACCTCCTTGCCCTCGGCGACGAGCCGCTCGGTGAGCTGCTCGGCCGCCTTGATGGCGTTGGAGGAGTAGCCGCCGGCCAGACCGCGGTCGCTCGTGATGAGCAGTACCGCGGCCCGCGTCGGGGCCTCCGCCTCAGTGGTCAGCGGGTGCTTGGTGGTGGAACCGGTCGCCACCGCGGTCACCGCGCGGGTCAGCTCGGTCGCGTACGGGGTCGAGGCGGCGACCTTGCGCTGCGCCTTGACGATCCGCGACGCGGCGATCATCTCCATCGCCTTGGTGATCTTCTTGGTGGCGGTGATGGTCTTGATGCGGCGCTTGTAGACCCGAAGCTGGGCGCCCATGCTCAGCCCTCACCCAGCAGCTTGCCGTCCGAGGTCTCGAACTGCCGCTTGAAGGAGGCGATGGCGTCGGCGACGGCCTGCAGGGTGTCGTCCGACATCTTGGCGCCCTCGCGGATGGAGGTCATCAGGCCCTTGTGCTCGCGGTGCAGGTAGTCCAGCAGCTCGCGCTCGAAGCGGCGGATGTCCTCGACCGGAACGTCGTCCATCTTGCCGGTGGTGCCGGCCCAGATGGAGACGACCTGGTCCTCGGTGGAGTACGGGGCGTACTGGCCCTGCTTCAGCAGCTCGACCATGCGCTTACCGCGCTCCAGCGCCGACTTCGAGGCCGCGTCCAGGTCGGAACCGAAGGCGGCGAACGCCTCCAGCTCGCGGTACTGGGCCAGGTCGACACGGAGGCGACCGGAGACCTGACGCATGGCCTTGTGCTGGGCGGAGCCACCGACACGGGAGACCGAGATACCGACGTTCAGCGCCGGGCGCTGGCCCGCGTTGAACAGGTCGGACTCCAGGAAGCACTGGCCGTCGGTGATGGAGATGACGTTGGTCGGGATGAACGCCGAGACGTCGTTCGCCTTGGTCTCGACGATCGGCAGGCCGGTCATCGAGCCCTTGCCCATCTCGTCGGAGAGCTTGGCGCAGCGCTCCAGGAGCCGGGAGTGCAGGTAGAAGACGTCACCCGGGTAGGCCTCACGGCCCGGCGGGCGGCGCAGCAGCAGGGACACGGCGCGGTAGGCGTCGGCCTGCTTCGAGAGGTCGTCGAAGACGATCAGAACGTGCTTGCCCTGGTACATCCAGTGCTGGCCGATGGCCGAGCCGGTGTAGGGGGCGAGGTACTTGAAGCCGGCCGGGTCGGACGCCGGAGCCGCGACGATCGTCGTGTACTCCAGGGCGCCGGCCTCCTCCAGCGCGCCGCGCACGGACGCGATGGTGGAGCCCTTCTGACCGACGGCGACGTAGATGCAGCGGACCTGCTTGTCCGGGTCGCCGGAACGCCAGTTGTCGCGCTGGTTGATGATCGTGTCGATCGCCAGGGCGGTCTTGCCGGTCTGGCGGTCACCGATGATCAGCTGGCGCTGGCCGCGGCCGATCGGGGTCATCGCGTCGACGGCCTTGAGGCCGGTCTCCATCGGCTCGTGGACCGACTTACGGGCCATGACGCCGGGAGCCTGGAGCTCCAGCGCACGGCGGCCCTCGGTCTCGATCTCGCCGAGGCCGTCGATCGGGTTGCCGAGCGGGTCGACGACGCGACCCAGGTAGCCCTCGCCTACGGCGACGGAGAGGACCTCACCGGTGCGCTGCACCGGCTGACCCTCCTCGATGCCGCTGAACTCGCCGAGGATGATCGCACCGATCTCGCGCTCCTCGAGGTTGAGGGCGAGACCGAGCGTCCCGTCTTCGAACTTCAGCAGCTCGTTCGCCATGGCCGAGGGCAGACCCTCGACCTTCGCGATGCCGTCGCCGGCAACGCTGACCGTACCGACCTCCTCGCGCGAGGCCGCGTCCGGCTTGTACGCCTGGACAAAGTTCTCCAGCGCGTCCCGGATCTCCTCCGGCCGGATCGTGAGCTCCGCCATCTGGGTTCCCTGCTCTCCTTGTTGGGCCCGAAGTGTTTCTGGGGGGTCTGGGGCCTGCCCCCGCGGCGATGCGCCGCGGGCCCCCAGGACTGCGTCGGCCCAACTCGGGCCGCTTACATGCTTGTTGAGTTGGTGGCTGCGTCAGCCGGCCATCCGCCGCGACGCCTCTGCGAGACGGTCCGCGATGGTGCCGTTGATGACCTCGTCGCCGATGCGCACCAGCACTCCGCCGTGGACCTCGGGGTCCACGTCCAGGTTCAGGTGCACCTGACGGCCGTAGATCTTGGCCAGGGCCGCGCCCAGCCGCTCCCGCTGCCGGTCGCTGAGCGGAACCGCCGAGGTGACCACGGCGACCACCCGGTCGCGACGCTCCGCGGCCAGCTTGGAGAGGGCGGTGAGGCCCGCTTCCAGGCTACGGCCACGCGGCTGAGCCACAAGGCGGACCACGAGCCGCTCGGTCACCGGGTTGGCCCGGCCGCCCAGCAGCCTGCTCAGCAGCTCGGCCTTGGCCTCACCGCTCACCGCGCGATCGGTCAGCGCGGCCCGCAGCTCGGTCGAGGAGGCGACGATCCGGGAGAACCGGAACAGCTCGTCCTCGACGTCGTCGAGGGTGCCGCGGCGCTGCGCGGACACCAGGTCGGCGCTGGCCGCCAGCTCCTCGAGCGCGTCCACCAGGTCGCGCGACTGCGACCAGCGGGACCGGACCATGCCGGAGACCAGATCGACGGCCTCGCCGCCCACCTGGGTGCCCAGCAGCCGCGCGACCAGCTCGGCCTTGGCCTCGCCGGTCTGCGCCGGGTCGGTGAGGACCCGGCGCAGCGAGACCTCGCGGTCGAGCAGCGCGGTGACGGAGGCCAGCTCCTCGGCGAGCTTCGCCGCGTCGACGGAGGTGTTGTCCGTCAGCGCGTTGAAGCGCTCGCGTGCGGCGGCCAGTGCCTCGCGGCTGGCTCCCATCATCGGGCGGCCTCGACCTTCTCCTCGGCCTTCGCCTCGAGCTCGTCGAGGAATCGGTCGATGACCCGGCCCTGCCGGGCGGAGTCCTCAAGCGCCTCGCCGACGAGCTTGCCGGCCAGGTCGGTGGCGAGCTTGCCCACGTCCTGGCGGAGCGTGGCGGCGGCCTGCTTGCGGTCGGCCTCGATCTGGGCGTGGCCGGCGGCGACGATCTCCTCGCGCTGCCGCTGCCCCTCGGCGCGCATCTCGGCGATGAGCGCGGCGCCCTGCTCCTGCGCCTCCTGGCGCATCCGGGCGGCCTCGTGACGGGCGTCGGCGAGCTGGGCCCGGTAGTCCTCGAGAACCTGCTGCGCCTCGGCCTGGGCGGCCTCGGCCTTCTCCATGCCGCCCTCGATCGCCTCACGGCGCTCGTCCAGAACCTTGTTGATGTTCGGGAGGAGCTTCTTGGCGAGGAAGAAGAGGACGATAGCGAAGGCGATCAGGCCGATGACAAGCTCTGGGATCGGCGGGAGGAGGGGGTTCTCGGCCTCCCCCTCGGACGCCAGCTGTACCAGGGCGTTCACATCAGTGCCTTTCGTCGGAATCGGCTGTTCGTACGCCTAGGTCAGTCGACCGGGTAGACGAACGGCATGACCAGACCGATCAGGGCGAGCGCCTCACAGAAGACGAAGCCGAGGATCTGGTTGGCGCGGATCAGACCGGCGGCCTCGGGCTGGCGGGCCATGGCCTGGGTGCCGTTACCGAAGATGATGCCGATGCCGACGCCGGGGCCGATCGCCGCAAGGCCGTAGCCGATGGCACCGAGGTTGCCCTGGATGTTGACTGCGGCGAGGGTCTGGAGAGCGGACATGCCGTTTCTTCCTTCTCTTTCACGGACCGGTGGGGGTTGGCCACCGGACGGCTAGTGGGGTCTGGGGGTGGCTGCTCGGGCTCAGTGGTGCTCGGCGAGCGCGCCCTGGAGGTAGCTGCAGGCCAGGAGGACGAAGACGTACGCCTGCAGGGCCTGGATGAACAGCTCCAGCGCGGTCAGCAGGATCACCAGGACGAACGAGACGCCGGCGTACGCGATGCCGATCCCGTTGAGCAGGTACCAGCTGGCGATGGTGAAGATCAGCAGCAGGACGTGGCCTGCGAACATGTTGGCGAAGAGCCGGACCGCGTGGGTGAACGGCCGCACGAACACGTTGGAGAGGAACTCGAGCGCCATGACCAGCGGCAGCACGCCGCCCAGCGACTTGTCGTACCCGGTGATGTTCTTCAGGCCGCCGACGAAGCCGTGGCGCTTGAAGGTCACGCTCATCCACAGGATGTAGACGATCGCGGCGAGCGCCACCGGGTAGGCGATGATCGAGGACACCGGGAACTGCGCGACCGGGATGATGGACCAGAGGTTCAGGATCCATACGAAGAAGAACAGCGAGACCATGAGGGGGACGTACTTGTCGCCCTCCTTCTTGCCCAGGGCCTCGTAGACGATGCCGCGGCGCACGAAGTCGTAGCCCGCCTCACCGACCATCTGCAGCTTGCCCGGCACCACCTTGGCGCGGCCGAAGGCCGCCCAGAAGAACCCGACGACGACGATCGTGCCCAGCAGCGCGAGCAGCATCGGCTTGTTGAACTCGAAGCCGCCGACGGTGAAGATCGGGTCGAACGTGAACGAGTGAAGCCCTGGGGCCGGGAAGCCGCACCCATCGAAGATGTGGCAATCGGTCTCGAAGGCGAGCGTCTGGTCAGAACTCACCGCGAGCTCCTTCAGCGTGGCGCATGGGTACGGCAACCTCGTTGTGTCGGCGCGGCGGACGGCCACGGAACGGCACTGGACTGGTCTTACGGGTGGGGGTGCGGCTGGTCGGCACGAGGCCGAGGTGCTTGTCGGACATCAGCTGCATGGGCGCCGATTCCGTCCCGGAAAACTGGGGGGTTCGGCTACCTGCGCCCGCTGTGTCTCAGATGGCACCGGACGATAGCAGGTGAGCGCGGACGCCCTTATACCGGCCCTACTGATCACGACGGGGACCCGGCGGGCGAGGCGTTCTTCGCCCCGCCGGAGGTCCGTTCATCCTCGGCTTCCGGCTGCACGTAGAAGATCTTGGCCTTCATGTGGGAACGCGCCTGGGCGGCGACCCACACCAGGGTCGCGGCCAGCAGGGAGAAGGCGAAGGCGCGGGTGTTGAACAGCGAGGTGTTCTGGAACACCGACAGCACGACGGCCATCAGCAGGAACTGCACGACGAAGAGGGCCAGCCCCATGGACTGGAACAGGTGCGGAAACCGCTTGGCGGTCTGCTCCAGCACCACCACGCCCATCGCCATGAAAGCGGCCGCGATGGCGGTGCCGAAAGCGGCCCCCACCGCCCCTTCGCCGCCGGCGAGCACCGAGCTGACAGCGACGGCGACACCACCGGTGATGGCGGTGGGCACGGCGCAATTCAGGAGCGTTCGGGCGTCGTTGGACTGCATGAAGGGTTCTCCGGCTGAGAGTCGGATGCAACGAATCGTCGTGGACGAGCGTATCCCCGGGATCGAGAGGGATCTCGCCGCGAAAGACCGCCGCACTACGGTCTTTCGGCTCTAGCACCGGGTTTAGTGAACGGTATCACAAACTATTTGATGAGGTCTTTACCTAGTTGGTGTGCTGCCAGTCACACGGGAGAGTTAAAGCCTGATCAGGACTCTGACGTGCGAAGAGTTCTCTGCTATGCGCCGAGTCGAACCCGGCGGAGGAGCTCGGGGCCGGCGAACGGCCTGGCGAAGGGTGTCCTACGGGTGACGCTCAGGCACCGATCTTGGGCCCGTGCGAGAACCGCGAGCGGTCCCCGACGGCGGTGGCCCCGTGCGCGCCGGCCGGCACCGGCGTCCGCTCCGACGCCTCGGACGACGCTTCCGGTTCGGTAACGATGGGCGCCGACTCGACCTCGACGGCCGCGCTCCGGGCGGACCGGCGGTACCGCGGCGGCACGAACCGCTCGGCCCAGCGTGGCGCCCGCGGGGTGAACCGCGGCAGCAGCAGCAGGACCAGCCCCACCGCGCTGAGCATCACGATCGTCAGCACGATCCACATGCTGGTGGAGTTCACCGAGAAGGCCACCGCGCCGAAGGCGATCAGCGCCGACCAGAAGTACATGATCAGCACGGCCCGGCTGTGCGAGTGGCCGATCTCCAGCAGTCGGTGGTGCAGATGGCCGCGGTCCGCCGCGAACGGCGACTGCCCGCGCCAGGTGCGCCGCACGATCGCCAGGATCAGGTCGGCGACCGGCACCGCGATCACGGTGAGCGGCAGCAGCAGCGGGATGTAGACCGGGACGGTGGCGTGCACGGCGGCGCGCTCCGAGCCGTCGTAGTACAGCTTCATCGCGTCCGGGTCCACCTGGCCGGTGATGGAGATGGCGCCCGCGGCCAGCACCAGGCCGATCAGCATCGACCCGGAGTCGCCCATGAAGATCCGCGCGGGGTGCATGTTGTGCGGCAGGAAGCCCAGGCACATGCCCATGAGGATGGCGGCGAACAGCGTCGCCGGGGCGGCCGACTCCAGGCCGTAGCCGAACCAGATCCGGTAGGCGTACATGAAGAACGCGGCGGCGGCGATGCACACCATTCCGGAGGCCAAGCCGTCCAGGCCGTCCACGAAGTTGACCGCGTTGATGGTGATGACCACCAGCGCCACCGTCAGCAGGGTGCCCTGCATGGGGGTGAGCGAGACGGTGCCGATGCCGGGCACCGGAAGCCAGAGGATGGTCAGACCCTGGAGCACCATCACGCCCGCGGCGATCATCTGACCGCCGAGCTTGATCAGCGCGTCCACGCCCCACTTGTCGTCCAGCACGCCCAGCAGCCAGATCAGCCCGGCGCCGGAGAGCAGCGCGCGCGGCTCGTTGGACAGCTCGAAGACCTCGTTGAGGTTGGTCAGATGCGCGGCGACCAGCAGGCCCGCGCACAACCCGCCGAACATGGCGATCCCGCCCAGCCGCGGCGTCGGCTCGCGGTGCACGTCACGGGCGCGGATCTCCGGCATCGCGCCGGCGGCGATGGCGAACTTCCGAACCGGCCCGGTCAGCAGGTAGGTGACCGCGGCCGTGACGCACAGAGTCAGCAGGTATTCACGCACAGGCTGCCCCAGAGGTATCGCTGGCCATCACAGCCCCACACCATATCCTCGCCCGGGCCGCGGCCTCGCGCGCACGTCGTCAGCGTGCACTCATCGAGACACGCCTGCCGGTCAAACGGTTGCCTCCGCGACGGTCGGACCGTCCGGGTACGGCGGGAACCCGGACGTCAGCTCGGCCACCTCCTCCCGCACCCGCCCCTCGCGCAGGGCGGCCACCAGGAGCTTGGCGATCCGCTCCATCTCGGTCTCGCCCATCCCCTGGGTGGTCACCGCGGCGGTGCCCAACCGGATGCCGATGGCACAGCCTCCCGGCTCCTCGGGCCCCGGCACCGCGCAGAGGTCCAGCACGATGCCGGCCGCGGCGCAGCGGCCGCGGGCCACGTGCCCGTCCACACCCAGCGGTGCGGTGTCCGCGGTGATCAGATGGGTGTCGGTGCCGCCGGTGGTGATCGCCAGCCCCTCGTCGGCGAGCGCCTCGGCCAGCGCCCGGGCGTTGGCCACCACCTGATGGACGTACGCGGCGTAACCGGCGGTCGCCGCCTCCCCGAAGGCGACCGCCTTGGCCGCCACGGTGTGCATCTGCGCCCCGCCCTGGGTGAAGGGGAAGACGGCGCGGTCCATGCGGTCGGCGAGCTCCGCGCCGCAGAGCAGGAACCCGCCCCGCGGGCCGCGCAGCACCTTGTGGGTGGTGGCGCACACCACGTCCGCGTACGGCACCGGGTTGGGCGCCGCGCCGCCGGCCACCAGGCCGATGGGGTGCGCGGCGTCGGCGATCAGATAGGCCCCCACCTCGTCGGCGATGTCGCGGAAGGCGGCGTAGTCCGGGTGGCGGGGGTAGGAGATCGAGCCGCAGACGATCGCCTTGGGGCGGTGCTTGCGGGCCAGCCGGCGCAGCCGGTCGTAGTCGATCAGGCCGGTGACCGGGTCGACGCCGTAGCCGACGAAGTCGAACCAGCGGCCGGAGAAGTTGGCCGGCGAGCCGTGGGTGAGGTGGCCGCCGTGCGGCAGTCCCATCGCCAGCACCGTGTCCCCGGGCCGCAGCAGCGCCGCGTAGGCGGCGAGCACCGCCGAAGAGCCGGAGTGCGGCTGGACGTTGGCGTGCGGGGCGCCGAACAGCCCCTGGGCGCGCTCCACCGCGATCCGCTCCGCGAGGTCCACCACCTCGCACCCGCCGTGGTACCGCGCGCCGGGGTACCCCTCCGCGTACTTGTTGACCAGCGGGGAGCCCAGCGCGGTGAGCACCGCGGGTGAGGTGAAGTTCTCCGCCGCGATCAGCTGGAGTCCGCTGCGCTGTCGCTGCGCCTCGCCCAGGAGCACGTCCGCGACCTCGGGGTCCACCCGGCGCAGCACGTCCAGATCGGGCACCCAGGAGAGGCGGCCGGTGCCTCCCCTCGCGGGCGCGGGGGTGACGGCCATACGTACTCACAGCCTCTGGGAGGAAGGGGACGGCGTCACCCCCAATGTAGGCCGGTCGCGGCGCGACGGCGCGGCAGAGGGCCGCTCAGGCGCCTTCGACGCGCCACGCCGCGGACCCCGGCCTCCGGCCCCGGACGGCGCGGCCCGTGACGTCGGCCGCGGTTCGGCGGCGCCCTGAAGGGGCGCGGGGCCGTGACGTGTGCGGCTCCGCCGCGCGGGCGCGACCGTCCACGACGGCCCGCAGACGAGCGACGGCCCGTCACGGCACGTCCCGCGGAGCGCTCAGGCGCCGGCCGGGACCCCCGTCAGGGCCGTGACCACGGGGTCCAGCGCCTGGTTGATCTCGTCACCGATGGACCGGAAGTACGTGATCGGCGCGCCGTAGGGGTCGTGGACCTCGTCCGCCTCCTCGCTCGGGGCGAGCAGCCAGCCGCGCAGCGCGGCGGCGGCCTGCACCAGGGCGCGGGCGCGCGCCACGACACCGCCGCTGTCCTCCGGGTCCGGGAGGGTGGCGGGGTCTATGGCCCGCACCAGCCGGTTGAACTCCTTGAGCGTGAAGGTGCGCAGACCCGCGGAGTGTCCCATCGAGATGACCTGGGCGCGGTGGTCGCGGGTGGCGGTCAGCACGAGGTCGGCGCGGATGACGTGCTCGTCCAGCAGTTCGCGGCCGATGAAGCCGGCCGGGTCGGCGCCGAAGTCGGAGAGCACGGTCGCGGCGTGGGCCTCCATGGGCGCGCCCTCGTGTCCCCAGGTGCCGGCGCTCTCCACGATCAGCCCGCCGGCGGCGGAGGCGCCGAGCCGGTGGGTGAGGGCATGCCGGGTCAGCCGCTCGGTGATGGGCGAGCGGCACACGTTTCCGGTGCTGACGTGGAGGATGCGGAAGGCGTCGTCGATGCGGGGTCCCGCTATGCCACGCCCCTCGTCAGGGGCTGTCAATTGGCCACCTCGAGGTCGGGTACGACCTCGCGGAGCTGCTCCGCGGTGAGCGCGCCGGCGCGCAGCAGGACCGGCACCTTGCCGGTGACGTCGACGATCGAGGAGGGCACGGCGGCCGGCGTCGGCCCGGCGTCCAGGTAGACGGAGACGGAGTCGCCGAGCATCTCCTGGGCGGCGTCGCAGTCCTGCGGGGACGGGTGCCCGGTGAGGTTGGCGCTGGAGACGGCCATCGGGCCGAACTCGGTCAGCAGCTCGATGGCGACCGGGTGCAGCGGCATCCGCACCGCGACCGTGCCGTGGGTCTCACCGAGGTCCCAGGTCAGCGACGGCTGGTGCTTGGCGACCAGGGTCAGCGCGCCGGGCCAGAAGGCGTCCACGAGCTCCCACGCCTGCTCGGAGAAGTCGGTGACCAGACCGTGCAGGGTGTTCGGGGAGCCGACCAGGACCGGCGAGGGCATGCCCCGGCCGCGTCCCTTGGCCTCCAGCAGGTCGCCGACGGCTTCGGCGTTGAAGGCGTCCGCGCCGACCCCGTAGACGGTGTCGGTGGGCAGCACGACCAGCTCGCCCCGGCGGACGGCGGACGCGGCCTCGCGCAGACCGGTCTTCCGGTCCGTCGCGTCGCTGCAGTCGTAACGCCGTGCCATTTAGCGGTCCTCCTCGTACGTGGCCATTGTTTCCTCCGCGCGGCGTGACCCGGCCGGCGGTGCTGGGGTCTCCGTCACGGCATGGCCCTCCGCGCCGTGGCGAACCGGGGCCGGTTGTTGAGGTCGGGGTGGTCGGCCGCGTCGGCCCAGCCCCGCTCCTCGGTGAAGATCCAGGGCACCTGGCCGCCCTGGGTGTCGGCGTGCTCGATGACGACCACACCGCCGGGGCGCAGCAGCCGGTGGGCGGTGCGCTCCAGGCCGCGGATGGTGTCGAGGCCGTCCTCGCCCGAGAACAGCGCCAGCTCCGGGTCGTGGTCGCGGGCCTCGGGGGCGACGTACTCCCACTCGGTCAGCGGGATGTACGGCGGGTTGCTGATGACCAGGTCGACCTGGCCGTCCAGCTCGGGCAGCGCGCCGAGCGCGTCGCCGTGGTGCAGCTGCACCCGGCTGCCCTCGATGTTCTTCCGGGCCCACTGGAGGGCGCCCTCGTCCAGCTCCACGGCGTGCACCCGGGACCGGGGCACCTCCTGGGCCAGGGCCAGCGCGATCGCGCCGGAGCCGGTGCACAGGTCCACGATGAGCGGCTCCACGACGTCCATCGCGCGCACCGCGTCTATGGCCCAGCCGACCACCGACTCGGTCTCCGGTCGGGGCACGAAGACGCCGGGTCCGACCTGGAGCTCCAGGTAGCGGAAGAAGGCGCGGCCGGTGATGTGCTGGAGCGGTTCGCGGGCCTCGCGGCGGGCGACGGCCTCCCAGTACCGGGCGTCGAAGTCGGCGTCGGCGACCAGGTGCAGCTCACCCCGCTTGACGCCGTGCACGAAGGCGGCGAGCTCCTCCGCGTCGAAGCGCGGGGAGGGCACGCCGGCGTCGGCCAGCCGCTGGGTGGCCTGGGCCACCTCTGCGAGCAGCAGATTCACGTTGGTCCTCTCCCGTCGTCGTCACGGCCGAGCTCGCCGGTGCCGCCCGGTCCGGGCGGCTTCGTCGAGGCCAAGCCTGTCAGAGCCTGTCTGCGCCTGTCGGCGTGATGCCTCAGCTCGCGTCGCCCGCGGCGGCGAGCTTGGCGGCGGAGTCGGCGTCCACGCACGCCTGGATCACGGCGTCCAGCTCGCCGTCGAGCACCTGGTCCAGGTTGTACGCCTTGAAACCGACCCGGTGGTCCGAGATCCGGTTTTCCGGGAAGTTGTAGGTGCGGATCTTCTCGGAGCGGTCAACGGTGCGGACCTGGCTGCGGCGGGCGTCCGCGGCCTCCCGCTCCGCCTCCTCCTGGGCGGCGGCCAGCAGCCGGGATCGCAGGATGCGCAGCGCCTGCTCCTTGTTCTGGAGCTGGCTCTTCTCATTCTGGCAGGAGGCGACGACGCCGGTGGGCAGGTGCGTGATACGCACCGCCGAGTCGGTGGTGTTGACCGACTGGCCGCCGGGGCCCGACGAGCGGTAGACGTCGATCCGCAGGTCGTTGGGGTTGATCTCCACGTCGACCTCCTCGGCCTCCGGGGTGACCAGCACGCCGGCGGCGGAGGTGTGGATGCGGCCCTGGGACTCGGTGGCGGGCACGCGCTGCACGCGGTGCACCCCGCCCTCGTACTTCAGCCGGGCCCACACGCCCTGGCCGGGCTCCGGGTTGCCCTTGACCTTCACCGCGACCTGCACGTCCTTGTAGCCGCCCAGCTCGGACTCGGTGGCGTCGATGATCTCGGTCTTCCAACCGGCGCGCTCGGCGTACCGCAGGTACATCCGCAGCAGGTCGCCGGCGAACAGCGCCGACTCGTCGCCGCCGGCGCCCGCCTTGACCTCCAGGATGACGTCCTTGTCGTCACTGGGGTCGCGCGGCACCAGCAGCAGCCGCAGCTTGTCGGTGAGCTCCTCGCGCCGCGCCTCCAGCTCCTTCACCTCGGCGGCGAAGTCGGGGTCGTCGGCCGCGAGCTCGCGCGCGGTCTCGATGTCGTCCCCGGTCTGCTTCCAGGAGCGGTAGGTGCCGACGATCGGGGTCAGCTCTGCATAGCGCTTGTTGAGCTTGCGGGCTGCCGCCTGGTCCGCGTGCACGGCGGGGTCGGCGAGCCGCTTCTCCAGGTCGGCGTGCTCGCCGATCAGTTCTTCGACTGCCTCGAACATCGGGTTTCCTCAGCGTGGAAGGGTCAAGCGGGGACGGGTCTGCCGGACGACAAAGCGCCGGTCCGGTCGCCCAGGCACACCTGGACGACCGAAGACCGGCGCGATGTGGGTCGCTACTTCTTGGCGGACCCGGCGTTCTTGCCGAAGCGGGCCTCGAACCGCGCCACGCGGCCACCGGTGTCGAGGATCTTCTGCTTGCCCGTGTAGAACGGGTGGCACTCGGAGCAGACCTCGGCACGGATGGTGCCCTCGGCGAGGGTGCTACGGGTGGTGAACGAGGCGCCACAGGTGCAGCTGACCTGCGTCTCGACGTACTCCGGGTGGATGTCGCGCTTCAAGGTTTCTCCTAGGTTCGGGAGGGCACCGGGTCGCAGCGGCGGGTTGCCGTACGTGAACCGGGGCCGACGTACCAGTCTGCCAGTACTGGCCGTATCCCCCAAAACCGGGGGTGGGCGCCGGGTATTCCCGACCGCCGCCGCAGGGCGGCGACGGCGGGGTCAGGCGTCCTTGACGACCTTGGCGGCGTCGGTCTCGTCGCCGGCCGAGCCCTTGGTGGCGGACTTCGGGATCGGCTTGTCGGCCCGCAGCGCCTTCCAGACCTGCTGGGCCTTGGCCTCCATGGGCAGCACCCGGTTGGGGTCGTTCGGGTCGTACATCACCGGCAGCGTCACCATCTTGAGGTCCTCCGAGCCGATGCCCTTCAGCCCGCCCGCGAAGCTGAGCAGCTTGTCGACGGAGGCGAGGTCGGAGTCGGTGGTGAGCGCCTTGGTGGAGGTGTCGGCCAGGTCGTAGAGCTTCTTCGGGCTGCTGAACAGCCCCACGCCCTTGATCTGGTCGAGCAGCGCCTTGATGAACGCCTGCTGGAGCTGGATCCGGCCCAGGTCGCTGCCGTCGCCGACGCCCTTGCGGGTGCGCACCAGACCCAGCGCCTGCTCACCGTCGAGGGTGTGCTCGCCCGGCTCCAGGTCGAGGTGGCTGTCCTTGTCGTGGATGGGCTCGGTGGTGGTGATGTCCACGCCACCGAGCTCGTCTATGAGGTCCTTGAAGCCGGAGAAGTCGACCTCGAGGTAGTGGTCCATGCGGATGCCGGTCATGGACTCCACGGTCTTGACCGCGCAGGCGGGGCCGCCGACCTCGTACGCGGTGTTGAACATGGCCCGCCGCTGGGCCGGGGTGGTGGTCCCGTCCTTGGTGCAGGCGGGGCGCTCGATGAGGGTGTCGCGCGGGATCGAGACGACGCTGGCCGTCTTGTGGCCCTGGTAGACGTGCACCATCATCGCGGTGTCCGAGCGCGAGGAGCCCTCGTCCTGCCCGTACTTGCCGTTCTTGCCCGCGCGGGAGTCGGAGCCCAGGACGAGGATGTCCATCGAGCCGTCGTCGATGTCGGCGGGGCGGTCGGTGCCCAGCTGCGCGTTGATGTCGACGCCGGTGAGGTTGCCGTTGAGCTTGTAGTAGACGTAGCCGGCGCCGGCGCCGCCGACCACCAACACGCCGGCCAGCGACCAACCGGTGATCATGAAGGCCTTGCGGCGGGTGCTGCGGGTCTTGCGGCGGCGGCCGGTGGCGCCCCCGGCACGACGGCGGCCTGCCCCCTGCCCCGTGCTGTTGCTGTCCTCGGCCATGGGTTCCTCTGTTCCTGTTCCGGCTTGCCCCGTGTTGCCCCCTGCCGTTCAGACGACGGGCCGTGCGCAAGGGTTGCACACGGCAGATTTAGGACTTTCTTAGATCGCGCGGGCGGGCGTGATCGGGGCCGGCCCGCCCCGACCGGCGTCACCTGCGGTTTCGGCCGGGAGCGGCGTCCCGGCCGGCGCCAAGGCCACGGCCGCACGCTGTGTCACAGATCTCAGCGATGTCACCGACGGCGGTGGGACCGCGACGGCATGCGAACGGCCGAGGGCCCCCTACGTCGGTGAACGTAGAGGGCCCTCGGCCGTCGAGCGGGGTGCCGATCAGTCGTTGCCGTTGCCCGGGGTGGGCGTGGTCTTGGCGATCTGCATCAGGAACTCGGCGTTGGACTTGGTCTGCTTCATCTTGTCCAGCAGCAGCTCGATGGCCTGCTGCGAGTCCAGCGCGTGCAGCACCCGGCGGAGCTTCCAGACGATGTTCAGCTCCTCCGGAGCCAGCAGGATCTCCTCCTTACGGGTGCTGGAGGCGTCCACGTCCACGGCCGGGAAGATGCGCTTGTCCGAGAGCTTGCGGTCCAGCCGCAGCTCCATGTTGCCGGTGCCCTTGAACTCCTCGAAGATCACCTCGTCCATCCGCGAGCCGGTCTCCACCAGCGCGGTGGCGAGGATGGTCAGCGAGCCGCCGTCCTCGATGTTGCGCGCCGCACCGAAGAACTTCTTCGGCGGGTAGAGGGCGGTGGAGTCGACACCACCGGACAGGATGCGACCCGAGGCGGGCGCGGCGAGGTTGTACGCACGGCCCAGACGGGTGATCGAGTCCAGCAGGACGACCACGTCGTGGCCCAGCTCCACCAGGCGCTTGGCGCGCTCGATGGCCAGCTCGGCGACGGTGGTGTGGTCCTCGGCCGGGCGGTCGAAGGTCGAGGAGATGACCTCGCCCTTGACCGACCGCTGCATGTCGGTGACCTCTTCCGGACGCTCGTCGACGAGGACGACCATCAGGTGGCACTCGGGGCTGTTGCGGGTGATCGCGTTGGCGATCGCCTGCATGATCATGGTCTTACCGGTCTTCGGCGGGGCCACGATCAGACCGCGCTGGCCCTTACCGATCGGCGAGACCAGGTCGATGATCCGGGTCGTCAGGCCGCCCGGGTCGGACTCCAGGCGCAGCCGCTCCTGCGGGTAAAGGGGCGTCAGCTTGCCGAACTCCGGTCGGCCACGGCCGGATTCGGGCGCCATGCCGTTGACCGAGTCCAGGCGGACCAGCGCGTTGAACTTCTCGCGCCGCTCGCCCTCGCGCGGCTGGCGGACCGCACCGGTGACGTGGTCGCCCTTGCGCAGCCCGTTCTTACGGACCTGGGCCAGGGAGACGTAGACGTCGTTGGGGCCCGGCAGGTAGCCGGAGGTGCGGATGAAGGCGTAGTTGTCGAGGATGTCGAGGATGCCCGCGACCGGGATCAGCACATCGTCCTCGGCCACCTGCGGCTCGCCGGCGAACTCCTCGCGCCCGCGGCGGCCACGCCGGTCGCGGTAGCGACCGCGGCGCCCGCGGCGCCCGCCCGCCTCGTCGTCGAAGTCGTCCTGCTGGCCGCCCTGCGCGCGGTCCTGGCGCTGCTGACGGCCGCCCTGCTGGCCGGCCTCGTCGCCCTTGCCGCCGCGACGGTCGCCGCGCTCACCGCGGTCGCGGTCGCCCCGCTCACCGCGGTCACGGTCGCCCCGCTCGCCGCGGTCGCGGTCGCCCCGCTCACCGCGGTCGCGCTGGCCGCGCTCACGGCGCTCGCCCTTCTGGCCGCGCTCGCCGCGCTCGCCGCCCTTGGCGGGCTTGCCCTCGGCGGTGTCCACCGCGGCCTCGGCCGCGGCACCCGCCCGGACCTCGACCTTGACGTCGGACTTGGCCTCGGTCGCGCCCTCGGCGGCGTCGGGGCTGCCGGAGGGCGCGGTGACCCGACGGCGGCGACGCTCGCCGGCCGGCTGGTCGTCGCTCACCGGCTGGCCGGGGATGTCGATCTGCTGCTGCCCCTCGGCAGCGTCGGCGGCCTTGGCGGCCTTCTCGGCCTTGGCGGCCTTGGGCGCGGCCTCGGCCTCCTCGCCGGTGCGGGCCTTGGAGGTGGCCCGGCGCTTGGGCTTGGCGGCCGGCTCGGCGGCGGGGGCGGCCTCGGCGGCCCCGCCCTGGGCCTGCTTGTCCTTGATGACCTCGATCAGCTGGCTCTTGCGCATCCGCGCGGTACCCCTGATGCCGAGGCTGGAGGCGAGCTGCTGGAGCTCGGCCAGGACCATGGCGTCGAGGCCGGTGCCAGAGCGGCGCCGACGCGGGGCACTACCAGTGGCAGCACCGGTGGCAGGCGCGGCGGGAGCGTCCGTGGCGGGCGCGGCGGCATTGCCGACAGAGCTGTCGGAGGTGCCGGCGGCGTTCACGCCCATCAGATCGGTGGTGTCGCTCACGAAGGGTCCTTCCCTGGAGCGGGCGTCGGCCTGTCTGGCTCGGCGACCGGTTGTGCTGTCCGGCTGTAGTCCTCATTCGTGCGGACCGGGCCGGGGCGGTGGTCCGCCGCGTACGGCGGAAAGATCAAATTCATGGTTCCGGCGCGACGGCAAGGCTTTCGTAGAAGTCCGTCACGCCTGTTCCGGAGCGTGCTCGTCACTGCTCAGGCAGGCTGCTCAGGCAGTCGGGGAAGCTCCCGGAAGAAGGGTGGTCCCTGATGGGGACACTGAGCACTGCGCCTCCGAGGCCATGCACCATCGGTATCGGAAGGCATCCAGTGCAGACTTGAGATTAACACTACCGGATCCAACAAACATTCCCCCTCTCAAACAAGTCCCGGCGATCGCGTTTCCGCGCCGCCCCGGGTCTACCCCGGAACCGCCGCGGGTCAGGTCAGCGGCAGGACACTCGCTCCCTGGGCGTCGAGAGCCAGCCGGTTGGCCGCCCACCCCTCGCCCGCCAATCGTGCGACCTTGTCGGCCGCACCGTCCTCGACCAGCGCGAGGACCGTGGGCCCCGCGCCGGAGATCACCGCCGCGACGCCGTCCGCGCGCAACCGGTTGACCAGCGCCATGCTCTCCGGCATCGCGGGAGCACGGTACTCCTGGTGCAGCCGGTCCTCGGTGGCGGCCAGCAGCAGCTCGGGGCGCCTGGTCAGGGCCTCCACGAGCAGGGCGGAGCGGCCCGCGTTGACGGCCGCGTCCACATGCGGGACCGTGCGCGGCAGCAGTCCGCGCGCGGTCTCGGTCAGCACCGGCCTGCTGGGCACGAAGACCACCGGAACGATGGAATCCGCCGGATCCATCCGGATCGCCCGGGCGGCTCCGGCATCCGTCCAGGCCAGGGTGAAGCCGCCGAGCAGACAGGCGGCGACGTTGTCCGGGTGGCCCTCGATCTCGGTGGCCAGCTCCAGCAGCGCCGCGTCGTCCAGCTTCTCGGCGCCACCTATCGTCACCGCGCGGGCCGCGACGATCCCCGCGCAGATGGCGGCCGAGGAGGAGCCGAGCCCCCGGCCGTGCGGAATGCGGTTCGCGCACACCACTTCCAGCCCTCGCGGCTGCCCGCCGAGCAGGTCGAAGGCGGTGCGCAGGGACCGTACGAGCAGGTGGTCCTCGTCGCGCGGCAGGCTGTCCGCGCCCTCACCGGCGATGTCGATATGCAGCCCGGAGTCGGCGACCCGGACGACGACGTCGTCGTAGAGCCCCAGGGCCAGGCCGAGGGCGTCGAAGCCGGGGCCGAGGTTGGCGCTGGAGGCGGGGACGCGCACTCGGACAGCGGCGGCGCGGAACGCTGGACCGGCCATCGCTCGATGACTCTCCTTGTGTGACTGCGAATTCTCGAATTCGAAGAGGTACGGAACACCGCCAACGGCCGTGACACGGAGGTACGGCAACGCCGCGCAGAAAGACAACAGATGGTGCTCTGCTAGCTCTGCGTCGGGGCGGATTCATTACAGCCTATCGAAGGAAGGTTCTGTGGCGACATAGGGCGCACAGGAGGCGCACGATGCGTGTCGCACGCCGCCCCGTGCTTCGCCCTGGCGCGGTGGGGTCGGTTGCCTTGCCGCCTCCCGGTGCTTCCTCGGTGTCAACCGCCGTGACCTGGGGTGACGCGGGTCCGCAGCGGTCCGCGAGACGCCCCGCACGGCCGCCGGGGACGCCCTCCACACCCCCGGCCTGTGGCCGGGTGCCGTGCGGGGACGTCGGGCGTTCGACGCCCCCGCACGGACCGGTACGGACATCGGGCCCCGGCCCCCGAAGGGTGCGGCCGGACACCGCACCCGCACTCGCCGGCGCACCGGCGCCGTGTCGACGCCGGACGGGGCGAGGGACGGGCCGGCCGACGGCCGGCCCGCTCCCAGGCGAGGTCGCCTAGGCGAGGCCGAGGCGCTCGGCGGCCGCGGCCGCGTCCACCGGCACCGGAACCGCCTGCGGAGCACCCGCCACCGCCCAGTCCGGGTCCTTGAGACCATTCCCCGTCACGGTGCAGACGATGCGCTGCCCCGGGTCGACCTTGCCCTCCTCGGCCGCCTTCAGCAGCCCCGCCACGCTCGCCGCGGAGGCGGGCTCGACGAAGACGCCCTCCTGGGCGGCGAGCAGCCGGTAGGCGGCGAGGATTTGACGGTCGGTCACCTCGTCGATGAAGCCACCAGACTCGTCACGGGCCCGCTCGGCCTGGGCCCAGGAGGCCGGGTTGCCGATGCGGATCGCGGTGGCGATGGTGTGCGGGTCCTTGACCGCCTGGCCGCGCACCAGGGGCGCGGCGCCGGACGCCTGGAAGCCCCACATGCGGGGGGTGTGGGAGGCGATGCCGTCCCCGGCGTACTCCTGGTAGCCCTTCCAGTAGGCCGTGATGTTGCCGGCGTTGCCGACCGGCAGCACGTGGATGTCGGGCGCGTCGCCCAGCATGTCGACGATCTCGAAGGAGGCGGTCTTCTGCCCCTCGATGCGCGCCGGGTTGACGGAGTTGACCAGCGCCACCGGGTAGTTCTCGGACAGCCCGCGGGCGAGCGTGAGGCAGTCGTCGAAGTTGCCGTCGACCTGGAGGATGCGGGCGCCGTGCACCAGCGCCTGCCCCATCTTGCCGAGCGCGATCTTGCCCTGCGGGACCAGGACGGCGCACACCATGCCGGCCCGTACGGCGTAGGCGGCCGCGGAGGCGGAGGTGTTGCCGGTGGAGGCGCAGATGACGGCCTGCGCGCCGGCCTCCTTGGCCTTGGTGATGGCCATGGTCATACCGCGGTCCTTGAAGGAACCGGTCGGGTTGGCGCCCTCGACCTTCAGATGGACCTCACAGCCGGTGCGCTCGGAGAGCACCTGGGCCGGCACCAACGGCGTGCCACCCTCGCGGAGCGTGACGACCGGGGTGTTCTCGTCGACCGGGAGGCGGTCGCGGTACTCCTCGATGATGCCCCGCCAGCCCTGCCAGCGGGCGCCGCTCACCGGCGAGTGATCTGCAATAGCGTTCATGTCTTCCTTGGCTCCCCTAGCTCCGCTGGCTCCCGTGCTGCCCTGACGGGTCCCCTGAGTCTCCGGTCCGGCGGTCATTCGCCACGCTCGCCTTCGACGCGCATCATGCTGGCGACGTCACGGACGGTGTCCAGACCGCGCAGCGCCTCGACGGTCGCGGAGAGCGCGGCGTCGGCGGCCCGGTGGGTGACGACGACCAGCGAGGCCTCGCCGGCCTTGCCCTGCTGGCGGACGGTGTCGATGGACACGCCGTGCTCGGCGAAGACGGTGGCGACCTGCGCCAGCACACCCGGCTTGTCGGCCACGTCCAGGCTGATGTGGTAGCGCGTGACCACGTCGCCCATCGGGCTCACCGGCAGCCGGGTGTAGGCGGACTCGCCCGGCCCGGTGGTGTCCGCCAGCTTGTTGCGGCAGGCCGCGACCAGGTCGCCGAGGACGGCCGAGGCGGTCGGCGAGCCACCCGCGCCCGGACCGTAGAACATCAGCTGGCCGGCGGCCTCGGCCTCGACGAAGACGGCGTTGTACGCCTCGCGGACCGAGGCCAGCGGGTGCGACAGCGGGATCATGGCGGGGTGCACCCGGGCGGTGACGGACTTGCCGTCCCCGGCCCGCTCACAGATGGCGAGCAGCTTGACGGTGCAGCCCATGCGCTTGGCGGAGGCGATGTCGGCCGCGGTCACCTCGGAGATGCCCTCGCGGTGCACATCGTCCAGGCGCACCCGGGTGTGGAAGGCGATGCCGGCCAGGATGGCGGCCTTGGCGGCGGCGTCGAAGCCCTCCACGTCGGCGGTCGGGTCGGCCTCGGCGTACCCCAGCGCGGTGGCCTGGTCGAGCGCCTCCTGGTAGCCCGCGCCGGTGGTGTCCATCGCGTCGAGGATGAAGTTGGTGGTGCCGTTGACGATGCCCAGCACCCGGTTGACCTTGTCGCCGGCGAGCGACTCGCGCAGCGGCCGCACCAGCGGGATGGCGCCGGCGACGGCAGCCTCGTAGTACAGGTCCCGGCCGTGCTCCACGGCCGCCGCGTGCAGCGCGGCGCCGTCCTCGGCCAGCAGCGCCTTGTTGGCCGAGACGACGCTGGCGCCGTGCTCGAAGGCGGTGGTGATCAGCGATCGGGCGGGCTCGATGCCGCCGATCACCTCGATGACGACGTCGAGGTCGCCGCGTTTGACCAGCGCGGTGGCGTCGGTGGTGATCAGCTCCGCCGGGATCCCCTCACGGACCCGGTTGGGCCGGCGCACGGCGACTCCGGCGAGCTCGACCGGCGCGCCGATGCGGGCCGTGAGGTCGTCCGCGTGCGTCGTCATGATGCGCGCCACCTCTGAGCCGACCACTCCACAGCCCAGCAGCGCCACTTTCAGCGGACGCGTACGCATCATCCGACCTCACTTCTCATTCATTCTTGCGACGCGTCTCTTCTTGTGACGCGCCGGGAGCGTCCGAGAGGACGCACCAGTCTTGCTCACGGAGGGCGTTTCGCCTCCGTGGATCCATTATCCGAGATTCATTTCTCGGGTACCGACACCGTGCCGTTCACGCGGCGGGCGGCACCGGACGAACGGCGCGCCCGGGGCACCGGGCACCGGTTGCGGACGGGAGACCGGACCGGTCCGCCCGGCCCCCGCCCGTCCCCCGCCTGGAGCCGCTCACCCCACATCGAGGCGCAGCAGGTCCTCCTCAGTCTCCCGCCGGACGATGACCCGGGCCGCGCCGTCCCGCACCGCGACGACGGGCGGGCGCAGCGCGTGGTTGTAGTTGCTGGCCATGGAGCGGCAGTAGGCGCCGGTGGCGGGCACGGCGATCAGGTCGCCGGGCGCGATGTCGGCGGGCAGGAAGGCGTCGCGCACCACGATGTCCCCGGACTCGCAGTGCTTGCCGACGACGCGGACGAGCAGGGGTTCGGCGGTGGAGGTGCGGGAGACCAGCGCGACCGAGTAGTCGGCGTCGTAGAGCGCGGTGCGGATGTTGTCCGACATCCCGCCGTCCACGCTCACATACGTCCGCAGCCCCGGCAGCTCCTTGACCGTGCCCACCTCGTACAGCGTGAACGTGGTCGGCCCGACGATGGCTCGGCCCGGTTCCACGGAGAGCCGGGGCACCGCCAGCCCGGCGGTCCGGCACTCGCGCTCCACGATCTCGCGCAGCGCGCGGGCGATCTCGTGCGGCTCGCTGGGGTCGTCGTCCGGCGTGTACGCGATGCCGAGTCCGCCGCCCAGGTCGATCTCGGGCAGTTCGACGCCGTGCTCGTCGCGCACCTGCTTCAGCAGCCCGACGACGCGGTGCGCGGCGACCTCGAAACCGGAGGTGTCGAAGATCTGCGAACCGATGTGCGAGTGGATGCCCACCAGCTCCAGCCCGTCGAGCTTCAGCGCCCGCCGGACGGCCTCGGCGGCCTGCCCGTTGGCCAGCGCGATGCCGAACTTCTGGTCCTCGTGGGCCGTGGCGATGAACTCGTGGGTGTGCGCCTCGACGCCGACGGTGACGCGGATCTGGACCCGCTGACGCCTGCCGAGCCGCTCGGCGATGTGGGCGACCCGGACGATCTCCTGGAAGGAGTCGAGCACGATGCGCCCGACGCCGGCCTCGACGGCGTACCGGATCTCGGCCTCGGTCTTGTTGTTGCCGTGCAGGGCGATCCGCTCGGCCGGCATCCCGGCCGCCAGCGCGGTGGAGAGCTCGCCGGCCGAGCAGACGTCGAGGTTGAGCCCCTCCTCGTGCAGCCATCGCACGATGGCGCGGGAGAGGAACGCCTTGCCGGCGTAGAAGACGTCGGCGGCCTCGCCGAACGCCTCCCGCCAGCTGCGGCACCGAGCCCGGAAGTCCTCCTCGTCCAGGATGTACGCCGGCGTGCCGAACTCCTCGGCGAGCCGGGTCACGTCCAGCCCGGCGACGGTGGCGACGCCGTCCTCGTTCCGGTCGACCGTACGGGACCAGACCCGGGGTTCCAGGACGTTCAGATCGGCGGGCGGTGCGAAGTAGTGGCCCTCGGGCAGCACGTCGGCGTGGCGGGGTCCTGCGGGGTGAGCGGAACGACTCATGGTGTCTCTGGACTCCTCAGAGATGTGCGGGTGCGCTGATGCCGAGCAGGTGCAGGCCGTTGGCGAGCACCGTCCCGGCCGCGTCGGCGAGCGCCAGCCGGGAGCGGTGCACGGCCAAGGGTTTCTGCTCGCCGCACGGCAGCGCGGGACACGCGTCGTGACAGCGGAAACAGGCGTCGGCCACGGCTTCGAGGTACCGCGCGACCCGATCGGGCTCCCGATCCCGGGCGGCGGCCTCGACGATGCGGGGAAAGTCCGCGAGCGCCTGCGCGAGACCGGTCTCGGCGGGGTGCTCGTAGTCCCCCGCGAGGGGCTCGACCCCCAGGTCGCGCCCGTTCCGGAGCAGGGCACGGGTACGGGAGTGGGCGTACCGGACCCGGAAGAGCGGGTTGCTCTCACGCTGGGCGAGGAGGCGGGCGGGGTCGAGATCGGGAAGGTCGTGCGGGGCGGGCCGCAGCAGGGCCCAGCGCAGCGCGTCCTCGCCGAGGAGGGGGAGGAGCTGGTGGAGGGGGGACTCGACGTCACGGACGTGGACGCGGTGGACGCGGAGCGGGTGAGGGTCGTCGGGGGAGCCGCTCATGGCGAAGGCGCCAGCGGCGCTTTCACCAACCGCGCTGCTGTCGACGCCCACGTCGCCCATGACCGCGTCGCACATGACGATGTCGCCCCCGCCATCCTCGGCCGGGTCATCGACGCGCGCGCCGGAGGCGAGGGCGAGCCGGCACACGGCCTCACCGACGACGGTGGCCCGGGCTCGCCCGTCGTGCGTGATCCTCAGCCGGTGGCCGTCGAGCCCCTGGTTACGCCCGTAGTCGGCGCCCTGCTCTCGGATCAGCTCGACGAGGCGGGCGTGAGAGTCCCCGGAGAGGGTGATGTTGAGGAAGCCCGGCCCGGCGATGTCGACGCCGCGGATACCGGGTTCCCGTACGAGCCGCCGCCGCAGCACCTCGGCCACGGCGCGGGGGGCGAGCCCATCGCCCCGGGCGCCGCCGGCGAGCCGGAGGGCCACGTTCGTCGCGTAGTCCCCACACCCGGGCCGCGGCGGGCTCTGCACGACGACCCGCTCCGGCACCGCCACCCGCAGCTCGTCGGCCTCGACGGCGCGACGCACTGTGCGCAACACGATGCGGGAGAGCTGGGCGGGGGTCACGGCACAAGCGTATGGGAGGAGGGGGGTGGGGACGCGAACCGGTTTCGCGTGGTGGGACGCGGTGGTGGTGAGGGGAGCGGGCGGGGCGAGAGACAGGGGGACCAGCAGCGGATCACCGGGGCTGGGCTCGATCGCCCGGCGCTGGATCACCCGGCACTGGGCCCGACGGGCTCCGCATCGCCAGGGGCCGCCGCCCCTGACACCCCCTCCCCTTCCCTCTTCCGCAACAGCTGCCGAACCAGCCGCACCAGCTCCGAGGGCTCGAACGGCTTCGCCAGAAACGCGTCCACCCCGGCCGCGAGGCCCTCCTCGACCTCCAGCTGCGTACACGCGCTGACGAGCGCCACCGGTACATGGCACGTACGCGCGTCGGCGCGCAGCAGCGCCGCCGTCCGCACTCCCCCGAGCCGCGGCATCACGACATCGAGAGTGATCACATCGGGCCGCACCTGGTGCACGATCTCCAGACACTCGGCACCATCGACCGCGGTCACGACCTCGAAGCCCTCAAGCTCGAGATTGACCCTGATCAGCTGCCGGATGACCTTGTTGTCATCGACAACAAGGACCCGGCCGGTCAAGCCAGGCACATTCGAAGAGTAGGCGCGCCACCGCGACCGCGTCCGGGTTTTCCCCACTTCCACCACGTGCGGGGGACCTTTCGCCGACCACCTGCGACAGGCTCCCGCGATGCGCTAGCCCCCACCGATTACAGCCCCCTCGCCACCCACCCGCCGCCCGTCCCGGTACTCGTACCTGATCACCCTCTCGGAGCTGGTAGTGTTCTACCCGTCGCCGCGAGCAGCAGCGACGAAGCCCCCGTAGCTCAGGGGATAGAGCAACGGCCTCCGGAGCCGTGTGCGCAGGTTCGAATCCTGCCGGGGGCACCTTGTACGAGGTGCCGAAAGACCCCGCCACCAGCCAAGACGCTGAGGCGGGGTCTTTGTGTATGTGCAGCCGGGTGCCGTCGAGCGCAGCCCCATGACAGTGATCACGTAGTGACGACGTAATGATCTTGGTGGGCCTTTCAGCAGGTCAACGGCCGCTTCCGCACCCTTCTCAAGGCAGCCTCTCAGACGCGACGAAAGCCCCGGATCGCTTCGGGGCCCGCGTCGACTTGTCTAGCGGAGCTCTACTCTTCGGGTCCGTCCTCCTCTTCCTCTCCCAGACTCTTCATGATCCGTTCGTTCATCTCGACTTCCTGGCCATCGACGCACTTGGCGTGGATCTTGAGCAGCACCTCAACCGAGTGCCCGGCCCGCGCGGCGACCTCCGCCGGAGGGACGCCGGAGTTGAGCCACTGGGAGACGCCCGCGTGACGAAGGTCGTAGGGGCGAGCCGCCAGCACAGAGGAGACCTTGGCTCAACGGGCGCCCATTCCAGACCACAGGCCAGCGATTCCGGCGATGACAGCGCCTATCACCGCACCGCTCAGCCCAATGATCAATTGCCTGCGCGTTTCGATACTCAATCCGCGAGCCTCTCGACGCCTCTGAGGAATTAGGCGAACCGTCCCCGTGACGTAAGCGCCTATTGCGTTAGGGACGAAGGTCGCGCAGGCACCTCCAACCAGGACCGGAAAAGCATACACCCAAAGACCGATGTCCATAAGAAGAAAAACCCCGGCAATGATCACAGCAGACAAGAGCGCGCATTTATCAAAAGCACCCTGGAGTAGGGCGTATCCTCCGCGTAGATTCCGCTTACCCTTCACGAAGTCGCGGATGGCAACTGCTACGGCACGACTTTCAGTATTCGAGGACGCGGTAACATCCGCGCGCTCGTCCCATAGATCTACTGAGACCAGCGGATCCTTGAGGGCAAGACGCACGCTCTTGAGCTCCTCAGATGTCGCATCTCGCAAGTCATCCGGCTCATCTGCGATTGCGTCCCCGGCCGTAAGCGATACCGCTTCGACGCAGCCGCTTTTCCTCTCTAGTTCCTTGAGGGCCTCGTAGATTATCTGCACATCATCCAGGTAAAGCTTCGATGACCCAAGTCGATAACGCACCAATCCCGGATCGTTCGACGGGATTTTAATGGATCGTTGAAGCGCCATTTGAGGCCCCGTGGTAGCGTTACTGCAGCTCAGCGCTCAGGAATCCGCGACGAGCCAAGGAAGTAAGCGTCACTTCCTTTCTAACACCGCCCCCTGTCCGCGGCATCTCGGAAGGGGCCTACCCAGGCATGCAACGCGGACATCAACTCATGCGGCATGCCTACTAATTGCCAGAAGTGGACCTCGCTCTAGGCAGTTGAATACCCTGCGTTGCTCAGTAGCACAGTAGAGCAACTGGGGAAACTAGCAACGTCGCCGCTCGCGGATCGCCCAACTGATTAGATATCAGATCTCCACGATCTTGCGACCGGTGTTGGTCGTGGGGCAGCCTGACACCCACCCCTGGCATCAGTATCGGCGCACACCCGCCTCCCATGCTGGCCACGCTGGCTTCAGGAGCGAGCTCCACGGCCGTTACGGAGGGTGACCGAGTGAGCTTACAGAGTGCGTGTCAACAGGGAAAGGTGCGTCGCCCCGCGTTCCAGCCGCCATACAGCGACGGCACGCGGGGCTGCTCTGTTCGCGACCCTAACCCGATTAGGTCGCCCTGGATATTACAAGCTCAGCGCGTGATCTCCACGGAACAAACGCGCGAAGCTAACAGCTGCGCGAACGGAGAAATAACCAAGGTTCTGCCGTCTTCCAGGATCAGCCCCTTGGACCCCCCGTGCAGGGTCAGCAAGTTGTCCACCCTGGAATGAACGCCGTCGATTCTCACGATGTCGCCTCTGCGGATTGTCCTGGCGTTGACCGCCATTACCTTCAGCATTCTGGTCCTCATGCTGCCCCCTTCCGCCCGCTCTCGTCTTCCATCTCGGAAACCAGGCCCGAGGTCAGCAGCCTCGCCAGCGACAACACCACATCCGGGTGCACCGAACCGAGGCACACCATCCCGTCACCCTCGACGTTCACATCGGCCCTGAGCCCGGGGAACCCCGACTCCAAGCCGGCTGCGCGGAGCCTTTGCGCCAGTGCCTCCGCACCGCGGTTCGCTGCCGACCAACCGCGCACGTAGGGCACTCCCGGTTCCAGGCTCTCCGCCCGTCTCCGGCATACGCCTCGCGGGTCCGTCATGTACTCCACTCCTTGACCGCATTCAGTCCGCGATGTCACCAGAGGAAATCTCGCTCCCCGGGGCGGGACCTGCGCAGGTGACAGCCCGCCGTAGCAACTCCGAGAGTCGTTGCGCGGTCTCCGGCGAGATGCGGCCGAGCTCGATGAACCCCTGTCCGAACGCGTTCAAATCGGCCCGCAGAAAGGGGAATTCACGCTCAAGCCCGGCCGCGATCAGCACGTCACGCAGGGCCGCGACCGCGTCACGGGCCGCGTACCACTCGCCGTTGTCGACCGGCGACCAGCTGGCGGCGTCGTGCTGCCCCGTGTCGCCGTCAAGCACGGAGAGGATCCTGCTCCGGCCGCCCTGACTGCGTGGTCTCGGCGAGACGCTTCTGCTCCTCGCCGTACCGGTCCGCCCGGGCCACCAACGCGGCCGCGGCGACGAACATGGCCACCAGGGCGTGGATGCGGGCCGGCCGGTACTCCGGTACCCCTCGCGGCGTGCACAGCCAGGTGTAGCGGTCGCCGCTCAGCGGCATGGGGCCGGGCACCACGATGACGGAGCCTTCATCGAGGTAGCGGTACTCGGGCGGCTCCGCGGTCTCGTTCTTCATCGCCGTCTCGAAGCGCTCCCGCGACCTCGCCGGAAGGAAGAACTCCGCCTTCTTCTCCGCCCAGTCGACGATGACCGGGCCCATCGGCATCGCATACCGATCGAGCTGATCGAAGGTCTCCAACCCGATTCGCTGGTCCATCTCCACCACGTCGAAGAGGCGGCCGGTGTGCAACGAGTACGGGGTACGCGGGTTCGCCGCCCACGTCGCACGGCACACTTCCGGATTCTCTGCGACGGCGGAAAGCCACTGGATTCCCCGCTTCGTCACGGTCTGCACGTGATCTCACCTCGCTAGCCTTCGCGGCGACCTGTTGTCCACCGGTGGGACCAGCCTTCGCCTCAAGCCCCTGAGCTGGGCAGATGACGAGAGGTGACGAGGGGTGACGACCCCCGAAGCAGCGCGTCACCCGGCGTCGCCCCATCGTGGGCAGCAATCGCCAAGTACCGGCCACAACAACGGCTTTGTTTCCGTACATTCAGGGGACATCTGAAGCACCGCCCCCCTCATGAAGGAGGCGAGCACCACGGACTCAACGCAGTCGTTCGGCGCGCTTCTGCGCGAGGCGCGGAAGGCTCGCGGCTGGGGTCAGCTGCGGTTGGTGAGGGAGCTTCGAGACGCGGCAGCCCGTCAGGGGAAGGCTCTGCCGACCGACGCCAGCGTGAAGCGGCGTATCGCGAGCGGGGAGAACGGGCACAGTGTGCCGGACGAGTTCTACGGGCCGCTGATCTGCGAAGTGTTCGGGATGACGGCCGCTGAGTTGGGCCTGCACCACATCACCGGCCAGGACTCCCAACTTCTGGAGACCCGCTACCCGCCGAGCCCGGAAGATGCGTTCCGCACCGTTGATCAACTGTGGCGTGCGGACCTCCACGGCTACGAACCCCTTCTGGTGTCGGAGCCCTCATTGACGGCGTGGAGTGAGGCGTCACTCCGGTGGCTCGTTGCTCCCGAACCCGCCTTCCCGGCGACGCCCGGCCGGAGTGGGGTGCGCGTGGGTCTGGCCGACGTGGCAATGATCAAGTCCACCAGCGGCATGTTCGCCCAGCTCGATGACCGCTTCGGCGGCGAGCATGCCCGCCATTCAGTTGTGCAGTACCTCAGCCGCGATGTCGCGCCCCTGCTTACCGGGCAGTACACGGAGGCCGTGGGCCGCGCGCTGTTCTCCACGGTGGCAGAGTCCACGCTGCTGGCAGGCTGGATGTCGTACGACGCCTGCCAACACGGTCTGGCCCAGCGCTACTTCCTCCATGCGTTGCGGCTGGCCCAAGATGGCGACGACCGCCGGCTGGCCGGGAGCATCCTATCCGCGATGAGCCATCAGGCCACGTTCTTGGGCCACTTCACCGAGGCAGCGACCCTTGCCCGGGCCGCGCGCATGGGTATCGCCGGCGTGGCGACGCCGACACTCATGGCACAGTTCCACGCCATGGAGGCCCGAGCGCTGGCCCGTACCGGCGACACTCGCGCCTGCGAGCTCGCCCTAGCCGAGGCGACGAAGGCCCTGGAGAGCCGCAACAGCGGTGACGAGCCCGAGTGGATCACCTACTTCGACGAGGCGGAGCTCGCCGCCGAGGCCGCGCACTGCTTCCGCGATGTAAACAGCGCCCGCCGTGCCGTCGCGCACGCCGAGAACGCGATGAGTGGTCACCACGTGCGAAGCGACTTCTTCGCGACGATGGTGCTCGCCGACGCGCACCTTCGGGCCGGCGAACCGGCGGAGGCTTGCCGCGTGGCACTGGACGCGCTCGACCTGGGCGAACAGCTCAGGTCGGCACGCTGTGTCAGCTATCTTGCCGAGTTCCGGCAGCATCTCGCGACCGTCGGTGGCACTCCCGCAACGAAGGACTTCTACGACCAGGCCGCCGAGCACCGCCTGTGGCTGGCCACGGGCAAGACTGCATAGGAGGCCAGGTCAGAAGGGGCGCCAGTCGCGTCGGCTGGCGCCCGTCCTGAGAGCGTTCACCCGCCGCGTGAACTCTTCGGCCGCCTCGGCACTCGTGGTGACCTGGTGGCCGAGCCACACGACCATCATGAGCTCGCGGACGTCGGCGAGGACCGGGTATCCCGGCCAGTTCATCAGGTCGAACCCGTAGTGGTAGACGAACGACTCGTACTCGGCCCGCGTGTGCCAGCCGAAGCGCTCGTAGTAGATCGCGGTGAGGACGAGGTCCCACTCGCGCGGCGCCAGGGCGAAGCCGTCCAGGTCGATCAGGATCGCTTGACCGGCGCGGTGGCGGATCACGTTGCCTATGTTCGCGTCCCCATGGATCATGCCGAAGGGCAGCACGAAGTCCAGGCCGTCGTACGCCTTGTGGAGCTCACCAGCCCGCTTCTCAAGGAAGGACCGGTCGTCCTTGCCGACCCCGTCGAGCGCCCGCAGACCGGCGTCAAGCCGGGCGAACGGATCGAAGTACGGCAGGCCCAGCGACTCTGGCTCTTCCAGCCAGTGCAGCCGCCGCAGCAGGTCCGCGAGCTCATCCAGCCTCGCGTACTCCTCGTCATCCTGAGCGCTCTCCCAGAAGGTGACAACACTGCCGCCGGCCTCCAGCGGCTGGCGCACCCGCGGCAGCACTCGTGTCGCGGGAAAGTCCTCCGCCTCCAGCCAGCGAGCGACCCGCACGGCCCGGGTCATCTCGTCCAAGCTGCCGGGATCACGGGCGATGCGGACGACCGCGGAGATGGAGGCGAGCCGGTAGACGGCATTGGAGCCGAGCCTGAGCAGCTCAGCGCCCGAGGGGTCCAAGCCCGCCGTTCGACATGCCTCTTGGAGAACGGCACTCGCGCTACTCTCTGTGAACTGCGTCGCCCCGTTCGGGGACCCTCCATCACCCGAGATCATGCGTCGACGCTATCGCTCGCCGAAGCCACTCCGACAGAGACCCACGTAATCACGACGTAATGATCTTGCGTTGGGAAGTGGCGCGGTCTGGCCGCCTCCAGGTCAGGTGCTACCTGCGCTGGCGATCTCCGATGGGCTCCGGAGCCGTGTGCGCAGGTTCGAATCCTGCCGGGGGCACTTCACTGAAGTGCCGAAAGACCCCGCCACCAGCCAAGACGCTGAGGCGGGGTCTTTGTGCAATGTGCAGCGGGGTGCAGCCGTGATCCGCTGTCTGTCGGCAGTCGTGGCGTATTCGTGGCGTGGAGAGTGAGCCGTTTTCCCAGATCAGGCCCATGAGGCGGCTGAACCCCCGAGCGGTTCCCGGATCGCGACGAGCTGGGGCGGCAGCGGGACCGGACGGGTATCTTCGGCGGCTCGGTTCTTGAGCGCCCTGTCGTCGTCGCGGGCCAGCGGAAGGCCCCTGCGTGACCGCAGGTCAGCGTGGCTCGGGGGCGGGTCGCTTCTGCTGTTCGGACCCCTAGAACGTGATCACCGACACCGAGTTCGAGTTGAAGTTGGTCACGTAGACCCGGCGTCCGTCCGGGGACACCGCCACCCCGTCCGCCAACTCGCCGACAGGAATGGGGTCGCCCACGGTGGTGTCGGTGGCGGTGTCGATCACCGACACCGAGTCCGAGGTGGAGTTGGCCACGTAGACCCGGCTTCCATCCCGGGAGGCCGCCACACCTCCCGGCTGAGCGCCTACGGGGATGAGGTCGCCCACGGTGCGGTTGGTGGCGGTGTCGATCACCGAGACCGAGCTCGCGTAGTCGTTGGTCACGTAGAGCCGGCGCCCGTCCGGGGACACCGCCACCCCGTTCGCCGCCTCGCCGAGGGGAATGGGGTCGCCCACGGTGCGGTTGGCGGCGGTGTCGATCACCGTCACGGAGAAGCCGGTGGTCACGTAGGCCCGGCGCCCGTCGGGGGAGACCGCCACCCCGTCCGGCTTGTCCCCGAGGGGGATGGGGTCGCCCACGGTGCGGTTGGTGGCGGTGTCGATCACCGACACCGAGCGAGAGATGCTGTTGGTCACGTAGAGCCGGCGCCCGTCCGGGGACACCGCCACCTCCGCCGGATCCGTGCCGACGGGGATGGGGGCACCCACGGTGCGGTCGGTGGCGGTGTCGATCACCGACACCGAGTCCGGGCCGTAGTTGGTCACGTAGGCTCGGCGCCCGTCCGGGGAGACCGCCACACCTATCGGCAACTCGCCTACGGGGATGGGGTCGCCCACGGTGCGGTCGGAGGCGGTGTCGATCACCGACACCGAGCTCGAGCCGTAGTTGGCCACGTAGACCCGGCGCCCGTCCGGGGAGACCGCCACCCCACCGGGGCCGGAGCCGACCGGGATCGAGGACACGGATGTCGGTGCAGTGGGCAAGCCGGTGGTGGGTGCGGTGGTAGGGGTGGGTGCGGTGCCAGTGGGCTCGGGACTCGGCGAGCCGGGCTGGGTCGCGTAGATGATGCCGCCCACCACGACCAGCAGCGCGAGTACCGCCCCCGCAATGAGCCCGACCCGCCGGCGCCAGAGCCTCGACGGGCCTCGCGACAGCCGGCTCGCGCCGCCCGCTCGCGGCAGTTCCGGGGCCCGGCCAGCCGGTTCCTCCGGCTCGGGCGGCCGCGCGGGCTCCGGCGGCAGCGCCGGCTCAGTCAGCGGGGTCAGCTCGGTCGGTGGGGTCGGTTTGGGCGGCGGCACCGGCTCAGTGAGTGGGGTCGGCTCGGCCGGTGGGGTCGGCTCCGTCGGTGGGGTCGGTATTGGGGTTGTCGGCTCCGGGGTCCGGGGTGGTGGCTCGGGTGATGGGGTCGGGATGTGGGTGCGCGTCGGTTCCGGGGTGGGGGGTGGCGGCCGTGCCGGGAGAGTCTGGTCCCGTGCGCTGGGAGGGTGGGGCTCGGCGGCGATGGGAGTGAGCAGCCGTGCGACCTCGGCGCCGTCCATCCGCCGGGCGGGGTCCTTGGCCAGCAGCCCGAGGAGTACCGAGGTCAGGTCCGCCGCCCGGCGCGGCGGCGTGGGGTCTTCGAAGAGCAGGGCGGTCAGCGTGGCGTAATCGGAGCCGCGGTCGAAGGGGCCGGTCCCCTCCACCGCGAAGTACAGGGTGGCGCCGAGCGCGAACAGGTCGGAGGCGGGGGTGGGCTCCTCGCCGCGGGCTCGTTCCGGCGCCATGTAGGGCGGGGTCCCGACGATCCCCGCGGTGCTGGTCAGGCGCGGCTCACCGGAGCTCAGTTCCAGCGCGATGCCGTAGTCGGTCAGCAACACCCGGCCGCACTCAGGGCGATGCCCGGGCTGCGGGCTGGAGCGGGTCAGGAGGATGTTGGACGGTTTGACGTCCCGGTGCAGGACGCCGAGCCGGTGGCCCTCCAGCAGGGCGTCCAGGACCGCCAGCCCGATCCGCGCGACCTCGGGGGGCGGCAGCGGCCCGTGGGCGCGCACCACCGCCTCCAGGTCGCTCGCGCCGGGAACGAACGCCATGACGATCCACGGCAGGCCGCGCTCCTCCACGATGTCGTGCACGGTGACGACGTGGGGATGGTCGCGCAGTCGTGCGGCGTGGCGGGCCTCGCCGCGGGCCCGGGCGATCCGGCTGCTCACCTCGGACTCCGGGATGCCCGGCGGTAGATTGATCCCTTTGAGGGCGACCTCGCACGCCAGTTCCTGGTCGTGGGCGAGCCACACGCGCCCCATGCCTCCGGCCCCGAGCTGACGCAAGAGCCGGTAGCGCCCGGCGATCACGCGCCCAGCGGCCTCGCCTGCTCCTGTCATGGCGCTTCCTCTTCCAGGATGGCCAGCAGGGTTCCGCAGCGATCACAGAAAAGTTCCTTCTCCTGGTATCGCACATGCCTGAAGAACGGGCAAATCGCACAGAACGCGCATCGTCCGAGCCTCAAGGGTCTGCGGTACCGCAGCGAGGTACCGCACCCCCAGCGTCTGTCTCCAGCCGTTGGTGCCCCTCGACAGCCTTGATCTGACCGGTACGACCGCCGCCGACTGATCCCGCTTGAGCCGCGGATCGTAGATTGGCCCGATGGGCCTTTTCGACAGACTGACCGGTACCAAGCGTCCCGGCGACGGTGTCGCACCCCTTTCGGCCGAGGAAGTCCGGGTGGCGCTGCTCGGGCTCAACGGGCCGGACGTGCCGTACGTCGTGCGCAACGGCACGCCTGGTGAGGGTGCCGACCTGGTGGCCGAGTTGCGGATTCGGGACCCTGCCTGGCACACCTTCTTCGCCAGGACCCAGCTGAGCCGGACCATCAAGACCCGTATGCGTCTGGTGCCGGCGGACCACGAGGTCCGTGCCATGGACGAGCAGTTGGAGGTCACGTGGTTCGGGGATACGCCCAGGGTGGCGCCGCCGCGTGAGCACTCCCGCGGGCAGGTGAACACCGTTTCCCGGGACTGGACGATCGAGCGGGGGGCCGACGGCCGCCTGGGGATGTCGGAGGTGTTCCGCTTCGACACCGCGGAGATGAAGGACCCCCTGCGGGACACGGTCCTCGGCAGTGGATGGACATGGCGCGGAGTCGTGTTCAGGCTGTGACCGGCCCCCGTCACCGTCGTCAAAGACTGAGCCCCCGACCGGCACGCCCCGGCACCCAAGGCCGGGTGCCGGGGCGGTGCCGGAGGGCGTGAGGCCGTTGTCGTCCGGGCCTCCGTCGGGCGGCGTCAGGCCGTTGCCGGTGCCCCTTCCGGCGTGGCGGCAGGCGCCGGGGTGATCTGGAGGAAGCCCGCCACGCACATGCGCTTGAGGAGACGGGTCTGGGGCGGGGTGAGCCGGCCGGAGATCTCGCCGTACGTGCGGGGGCCCTGCGTCAGGAGCTCCCAGAGTTCGGTCACGCCGTCCATGCGGACGTCGGCGTCGATGGTGGTGCCGTGCGGGTCCTCGGTGGAGTAGATGCGCTTGCAGGGGACGGTGTCGCGCAGTGGTGACGGGGCCGAGGCGTGGTTGGTGACGGGGTTGCGCCAGTAGTCCGTCATGCCCGCCATGATCGGGGGCGGGAGCTGGATGTTGGCGGGCGGGTTGGTGGCCTTGAAGCCCGGTACGAGCAGGGTGACGCTGTCGCGGATGGCCGTGGTGGGGGCCAGGGCGATGAGGGCGTCGTCGGTGAGGTCGGCCGGTTCGGCCAGGGCGGAGGCGGCCAGGTACGGGCCCGTGGCGTCGAGGTCCTCCATCTTGCGGCTGCCGTGGGTCAGGACCTCCAGCAGGGCGGGCTGGAAGGCCGTGTTGAGCAGGGCGTCGAAGGTCTGCTCGCGGATGCCGAGGTCGGCGCCGGTGCCGCGGGTGTTCCAGTAGATGCTGCCCGGGTTGTTCTTGGCGATGGCGTGGTACCACTGGTCGATCATCAGCGCGAAGGTCTCGGCGGTGCCGTGCCACTTGGCGTTGTAGTCGTGCCACAGATGGCGCTGGTCGCTCTCGTCGAGGCTGCCGTCGACCGTCTTCTGGAGCAGCAGGGCGGCCGCCGCGGCCTGGGTGAGGGCGACGGCGACGCCGGAGGAGAAGAGCGGGTCCACGAAGAACGCGGCGTCGCCGACGAGCAGGTGCCGCTCGTCGTAGTCCGCGAACTCCTCGGCGACGCGCGAGTAGTTGGTCGCGGTGAGCATGTCGTCCGCGACCGGCACGGCGTCGGCTATCAGCTCCTTGAGGTACGGGACCTGACGCACCGTCTCCAGGAACGTCTTCTGGTCGGTGAAGTCGCGGCCCGGCTCCTTGAGGACGGCCGGGTTGGTGACGATGCCGATGGAGTGGGTGAGGACCCGCCTGCCGTCGATGATCTTGGGCACCGGGATGTACCAGCACCAGCCGTCGCGGAAGGCGAAGCAGCCGATGGGCGAGAGGTTGTCCGCGGTGAAGATGTTCCAGTCGGCTTCGAGGTTCTGGGTCTGGCCGCAGTGGGTGAAGTGCTGCCAGATGGCGATGTTCTTGAAGTGGGAGAGCCAGCCGCGCTTGTTGCGGGCGGCGGAGACACTGCTCTGGCGACCGGAGGCGTCGACGAAGTACCCGGCACGCACCTCGGCACCCTCGCCGAGGCGGACCACGCCGCCACGCGAGTCGGGCTCGTACGCCGTGACGGCGACGCCCTGGAAGACGTCCACGCCGACGTCGGCCGCGTGGTCCAGCAGGATGTGGTCGAACTCCGCCCGGTTGACGTGCATCGTCCAGCGGAACACGCCGTCCTTCTCGTACGGGGCCCGGTCGAACATGGCGATGCTGGGCTGCTCCGGATCCCAGGCGTAGATGCCGCCGAACTTCTTCACCCAGCACGGGCTGGCGAGCACCTTGGCCAGCGCCCCGCTCTCCTGGAGCGCCGGGACGACCGGGTGGGCGAAGGACTCGCCGATGTGCTCGCGCGGGAAGACCTCCTTGTCGAAGATGGCGACCCGGAGATCGGTGCGCTGGGCGAGCAGGGCGCCGAGGGTGGAGCCGGCCGGGCCGCCGCCCATGATCACGACGTCGTAGTACTCCCTCACGGTGTCTGACCTTTCGTTCGCTGTCGGGTGGATGTGCCGGTGGGTACGTCGAGGTGTGGGGGATGGGAGAGAAGGCGGCGCCGGACGTGGCCGCGCCGGAGGGTGACATGCCGAACCGACGTACCGAACTCGTCCCGCCGTCGGGCCGGTCCCGGGAGCGCGCATCAGGCGTGCGGTGGCGCCTCGGTGCCGGTGGTGCTGGTGCCGATGACGTCTCGGTGCCGGTGGTGCTCGGTGCCGGTGACGTCTATGTGCCGGTGACGTCCGTGAGTGCTCGGCGTCGGCGGTGGGACACCCTGGTACGGGCCCTCCCGGCCCGTCGGGGCGGGGGTGAAACGCAGCGTGGGGCTGCGGGAAGCGGTGCGGAGCCCTACCGCGTGCGCGGGGTGCGGGCGCCTGACGTGTCGCGCCGGGCGCCGGAGGAGCCGCGCGCGGTGCCGTGGTGGCGACGGCGGCCCTCGCGCGGGCCGTCGCCGGGGCCGGTATGCCGGGTCAGGTCCTCATGAGCCATGATGCGATACCCCCCGTTCCTCGCCCCCTCCCGGGAGGCGACGTCTCGACCGTACGGGGCGCGACGGTCGTCGTCCATGCGCGTTCGCCGTTCGGCGTGAGAAATCTCGTACAGGGGTGGGCGGTTGGCCATCGGCGAGCGCGAACCCGGGGCGTGGGGGGATGGATTCGGCCTGGTCAGCCTCCCCCCGCGGGCCCGCGCCCGTGCGCGTCGTCGGCCCGCACGCGCCATCGCCCCCACCGTCGCCCCCGCCATCGCCCCCGCCGTCGGACCGTGGCCCGCCCCGCCCCTCGCGCCGTGGCCCGCCCCGCCCCTCGCGCCGCGGGCCGGTGCGGGGCGCGGCGCCAGCCATTCGGTTCAACCGCGCAGGACGTCCCCTACGGCCCGTGCTTGCCTGGAGGTCCCGGCGCGCTGCGTCGGGCATCTCAGACGACACGAAGGGATTCCGGTGGACATAACCCGCTTCTCCGCCGCCGTCGCGACCACCGCCGTCGCCGTTCTCCTCGGCACCGCCGGTGCCACCGGCGCCTACGCCGCGCCCGCCGACGACCCCCCGTCCAAACCGCCCTGCTTCGTCACCGAGAAGCTGGGGCTCGCCGACGAGCCCTGCGACCCGGAGACCGGACCGAAGGACCCCAAGGGCAAGGTCCAGGGTTTCACCGACTGGGAGGTGATCGGGCAGTTCAATCAGCTCGTCAACCCCGGTGAAGCCGCCCAGACGATCGTGGAGTGTTCCGAGGGCAAGAAGGTGCTCGGCGGCGGATTCTTCGGGAACTCGCAGGCGGTGAAGACGATCAGGTCCTTCCCGCAGGGAGCCGAGTTCGAGGCGTGGATCGTGTTCGTGTTCAACGAGGGTGACGTCCTCGGCTCGTACGACGCGTACGCGATCTGCGCGGACGTCGACGGCTCCTACTGACGCCCGAGGCCCGGCCGGCGACGCCGGAGGACCCCGCCGATCCGGGGCCCGCGAGGGCCCGGAGCCGGGGCCGCGGAGCGTCGGCCGGGGCCTGGATGAGGCGGCAGACCGCCTCTTCGGGTGCCCGAGGACCGCCCCTCCCCCAAGTGCCCGCTGACCCCCTCCGAGTGCTTGCGGACCGCCTCGCCCGAGTGCCCGCGAACCGCCTCGCCCGAGTGCCCGGCTGACCCCTCCGGGCCTCCGCGAGCCGTCTCCGCCGTCCCGCCGTGCGGCTCCCCCTCTCGCTGCCGGCCCCGCCGCGGCTACGCCCCCGGGACGCATTCGGCACCCTGGGCGGCCGCGGTGCGCGCCCGCATCGTCGCCAGCACGTCGTCGCGGTCGTAGAGCACCTGGCGGCCGTTCCTGCGGCGCCGCCACCGGTGGGTGTTGGCCAGCCAGTAGACGGTGCCGGAGGCGATGTGCCAGCCGGTGGAGATGTCCCGCGCGGTCAGCCCGACCGCGCGGCCGGGGCGCGGCGGCGCCTCGTGCAGGGTGTGCCACATCTCGGACGACCAGGTGTGGCCGTGGTCGGCGGAGCAGGTGATGGACGGCCGGCCGGCGGGCCCCGAGGCGTCGAGGTGGGCCACCAGCGTTCCCCCGCAGCCGGGCCGTACGCAGGTGCCGACCGGCACGTGCCGGTCGGTGCGGCCGGACAGCACGGTCCAGGCGGCCCGCACCAGCTCGTCGGTCTCCGCCACGAGGTCCCCCGCCGCCTCGTGATCGGCCAGCCAGCCGGCGTGCTCGGCGAGGAAGGCGAGGAGCGCCGGGGTGTTCCGCGTCGGGGACGGCACCCGGCGCGCCTCACTGACGACCGCCACCCAGCTCGCCAGCACCCCGCAGATGTCGCTCCTGACCTCCAGGGCACCGGTGTTCAGCGGGATGCCCGGCGATCCCCGCTCGCGCACCTTCTCCGCCAGCACGCGGGGGCGGGAGGAGGTGAGGGAGTGGGTCAGCTCGTCGTGCAGTTCGCCGAGGGCGGTCAGGTTGGCGGCGATCCTGCGGCGGGTCGCCTGCGCGCTCGGGCTGGAGGCGGCAGAGCCATAGGCGGAAAAGCTGGATACGGAAGAGCTGGATACGGCAGGGCTGGATGCGGAAGGGCGGGATACGGAAGGGCGGGATGCGGGAAGAGGGGCATGCGCATGCGGCATAGGGCGTCCTCGACTAGCGGTACGGCATCGGCACCAACGAGCCTGAGGGGCCGCGCTACCAGGTCGATCCCCATTCGTTCCCCCTCGGACGCGGGGAGCGGGAACGCGGGTCCGCCGCGGGCCTTCGCTCACCCCCGCCCGGGCGTGGAGCCGGTGGCGTCGGGCGTAGGCGGGCCGGTTCCACGCGATCGGCGCCATGGCCCCGACCGAGCCGCCCGACCCGGCCTGACCTGGGCCTGGTCGCCCCCGTCGGCGCCCTCTCCCGCCCGCCGCGGAGCGGACCGCGGGGGCGGGGGCCGGCCGGCGGCGGGGGCGGCCGTCACCGCTGACCCGGCCGGCGCCGTCGCGGTGCGGGTGTCCGCAGGGTGGAGGGTGCGGTTGCGCCGCACGCTCAGCAGCAGCACGCAGCTCCAGACGGCGGCCGCGGCGAGCGCCAGCGCGTACCGCGCGCCGTCGCGGGAGTCCGCCATTCCCCAGGTCGCCGAGGCCAGTGCGGGGCCGAGGGCGAAGCCGAGGCTGCGGGAGAGCTGCACCAGGGAGCCGGCGATGCCCATGGCCCCCGGCGGCGCCGCGCTCATCACCAGCGTCTGTGTCGGCCCCCCGTACAGGCCCATGCCGGCCCCGGCGAGGGCCAGCCGCCAGGCGATGTCGCCCGGGGTCCAGCCGTCGCCGCTCCTCAGGGCGAGCAGGGTGACTCCGGAGGCGGTGACGATCGCGCCGACGACGGCGACGGGTCGGGGACTGTAGCGGTCGGCGAGGCGTCCACCCAGTGGACCCAGGAGGGCCATGGCGAGCGGGAAGGCGAGCACCGTGAGGCCGGTGGAGGTCGCGGAGAGCCCGCTGTCCTCCTGGAGCTTGAGGGCCACGACGTAGTGCATGGCGGTGAAGCCGGCGGCGAGCGCGCAGACCGCCGCGCAGCCGCCGAGGACGCCGGACGCCCGCGCCACGTCCACCACGGGTCGCGCGCCGGGGCGGCGCTGCCACCACAGGGCGAGCGGCACCGTGGCGAGCGCCAGCAGCAGCCAACCGGGGGCGGTCGGGGCGAAGGTGAGGGCGAGGAGGAGGGAGGCCACGGCGCCGCCGAAGAGGGCGGCGTCGGTGAGGGGCCACCGGCCGGGCGCGGTGATCCGGCCCGGCCCGGGCAGCACGCGGGCCGCCACGAGGAGCGCGAACAGGCAGACGGGGAGCTTGACCAGGAGGACGGCGCGCCAGCCGAAGGCGTCCAGGAGCACACCGCCGAGGGCGGGGCCGGTGACCGCGCCCAGCGGCCCGAGGGTGGCCGGGACGCTCATCGCCCGAGCGCGCCGCTCCGGCGGCACCGCGCGCATCACCAGGACCGGCATGAGCACGAACAGCAGCGCCGCGAAGCAGCCCTGGGCGATGCGGGCGACGGCCAGCCAGGCCATCCAGGGCGCGGCCGCGGAGACCAGGCTGAACAGGGCGAATCCGGAGACCGCCAGCAGCAGGGCGGAGCGCGGTCCGATGCCGCCGCTGTCGCCCCTGCCACCGTTGCCGCCTTTGCCGCCGTCCAGCCACCGCCCCGCCGGTAGGAGCAGGGCCACCACGGCGAGTTGGTAGCCGAGCACCGCCCACTGGGCCATGGACGCGGACACGTCGAGGTCCGCGGCGATGTCCGCCAGGGCGATGGTGACGATGGTCATGTCGAGCATCGCCACGAACGACAAGGCGCCCGCGAGGGAGACCAGGATCCAGGGGGCGCGGCCCCCGGTGAGGAGTTCGGCCGGCCGGTCGGGAGCCGTTTCGCGCTGTGGCATCGCTTCAGTCCCCTCCCTCCCCTCCCGTCCGGGGTCGGTGCGGGAGGCTCGCGGCCGGTGCTACAGAGCGGTAGTCGCGGGCGGGCCGGGGGGAGTTCCCCGCGGGCCCGGCCGGGGCGGCTCACCCCGTGCGAACGGCCGGAAAACAGTCGTCTGTCCGGATCGGTGGGGTGGCTCCGCAGTGGGCCACCTCAGGAAGTCGCCTGCCGGGGCGTGTGGGTTCCCGCTCCGCGACGGGAGAATGCTCACGTCGTGATGCACCCCAACACCACTGGCACCTCTGGGAATTCATGCCAGCATGGACGCCAGGGCCACCGAAGGAGACCACACCTTCGCCGCGACACCGGCCCGTGTTCTGACCACCCGTCAGTCGCGATCTCCGGACACCCCCCGAGCCGGAGTGTGCGCCTGGCGGCCAGGGCACGGCATCGGGTCGCCTCGCGAGGGTGCCTGAACGGCCCTGGAGCGCCCCGACCGCCCCTGCTGGACCCCGACCGGCCGCAACCCCCGTACGGCCAGCCGGATTCCGGTCCTCTCCCCGGGCCTTTCGAAGCCCCGAGGGGCGGTACGGGTGCGCGCTCGCCGGAGCCGGCGGGCCCGCCCTGAGGCGGGCCCGACCGGCCCTCCGTCCCGCCCGCGCCCCGCCGGCATCACAGACGTACGGCATCAGGCATCACATCAGACACAGGCGCAGGCATCAGGCATCAGGCATCACAGGCGTACGGCACCGGAGTTGAGACAGCTCAGCAGCGTGCGTGCCTGCACATTGACGTAATGCCCGTGCGCCGTCAGCGAGTTGAGCTGTCCGACGGTCAGCCAGTGGTAGCCCGGCGGCTCGGCGAGCGGCGCCGTGTCCTCGTCGGCCGCCACGAACAGATAGCGGATGTCGGCGTCGAGGAACCGTCCGCCCTCCTCCGAGTGCACGGCGGCGTAGTGCGCGCTCCCCCGCTCGACCGCCGCCAGCACCGGGCCGAGGAAGCGCGGCCGATCCTCGGGCGGCAGCGGATCCCAGTTCTCCGGCGTGCACTGGACGGTCGGGGCCAGCTCGACGGTGTCCAGGAAGCCGGCCTCGACCTTGGCGTGGGCCAGCAGGTGCGGCACCTCGCCGACGCGGCGGAACAGGAAGGCCGCCACCCCGGTGCCGCGGGGTTCGACCAGGGGCTGCGACCACCCGGTGACCTCGCGGTTCCCCGCCTCGACCGCCACCCCGACGACCCGGAAGAAGCGGCCGTCGGGGCGCTCCAGGCGGCTCGCGCCCCGCGTCCAGTCCGTGACCTCGGCCAGCGGTACCAGGCGGGCCGTGACATCGTGCCGGGCCCGCTCGGCCGTGAACCAGGACAACACCTCGGTGTCGGAGTGCAGCGCCCCCGGTTCGACCACCGCCATCGGGAAGCAGGAGAGGACGGTGCGCGCGTCCATGTTGACCACGTGGTCGAGCCGTAGCAGCTCGCCGAGTTGGCCGAGCGTCAGCCAGCGGAAGTCCTCGTCGGGCGGGACCTCGTCGACAGTCTCGACCAGCATGTTCCGGTTGGACTTGCGATAGAACCAGGCGCCGTGCTCCGACTGGAGCGAGTCGGCCAGCACCCGGCCGCGGGCGGGGTCGGTGAAGTGCTCCAGGTGCTTCACCCGGGCCCCGCGGTGCACCCGCTGGTAGTTGCTGCGGGTGGCCTGCACGGTCGGCGACAGTTGGAGCAGGTTGGGGTTGCCCGGCTCCATCTTCGCCTGCATGAGGAAGTGCAGCACCCCGTCGAACTCCTTGGCGAGAATGCCGAGTATCCCCACCTCGGGTTGGTGGATGATCGGCTGCCGCCAGCCGCGGAACGGCCCCTCGTCGACCGTGACGGAGAGCCCTTCGACGGAGAAGAAGCGACCGCTGCGGTGGACGAGGTTGCCGGTGTCGGGCGCGAAGGACCAGCCGTCGAGCCGGTCCAGCGGCACCCTGCGGACGGCGAAGCGGTGGGCGCGCGCCCGTTCCGCCAGCCATCCGACGACGTCCGCGGTCCGCAGCTGGTGACCGTGGCCCGTCGCGGCCGCGGATCGGGCCAGCCGCGCGGGCAGCTCCGGCGCGGTTCGCGGGCGCAGCGCCGCGGCCGTGGTCATCCCCGGCCCCCCGCGGCCCGTTCCGCACCTGCCGGGCGGCCCGGTCCAGGGCGTCCAGCGCCGGGGCTCTCCCGCAGCGCCTCGTCCGCGAGGTGGTCCACCGTGCGGCGCAGCGCCTCGGTGAACGGGGTGTGGGGGGACCAGCCGGTGGCGGAGCGGAAGCCCGACGGGTCGATGACGACGTCGGAGAAGTCGCCGGCTTCGGAGTGGGCGGGCGGTTCCACCGACACGACGGGCACGGGCGGCTTGCCGGTGCGCCGCGCGACCAGCGCGGCCAGCTCCTCGAAGACCGGCCCCAGCGGCCGGGCCTCGCCGGTGCCGAGCAGCCAGTGCCGCCCGGCGAGCGCGTCCAGGTGGTCGACGCCGGCGGCCAGGGCGCGGGCCAGGTCGTCGATGTAGAGCAGGTCGCGCCGGACGGTGCCGTCGTGCCACATGGTGATCGCGTCCCCGGCGAGGGCCCGGCGCGCCATGGCGGAGACGACGCCCCGGTCCCGGGCGGTGGAGTGCGGCCCGTAGCCGAAGACGGTGGGCAGCCGCACGGAGGTCCCGCGCAGCACGCCGCGGGCGCTCGCGTCGAGCAGCAGCCGCTCAGCGGCGAGCTTCTGCCGGTCGTAGGCGCCGGCCGGGCGGTCCTCCTCGCTGCCGTCGAGCACCGGCTTGTCGGTGGGGCCGACCTGGGAGGCGGCGCCGGTGAACAGCACGCCGGGCGGCGGTCCCGGCTCGCGGTCGGCGAGGGCGGCGACCAGGTCCCGGACCAGGCCCACGTTGACGCGCTCGGCGGCCGGGTCGCCGTCCTCGACGCGCCAGGTGGCGGTGGCCGCGCTGTACAGGGTCGCGTGCACCACGAGGTGGGCGCCGGCCACGGCGGCGGCCATCTCGCCGGGTTCGGTGAGGTCGGCGGCGCGCACCTCGACCTCGGCGCGGGCGTCGGCCGGGACGGCGGCGGGGCGCCGGGAGACGGCCCGGATCCGCACCGGCCGGGCGGCGAGCTCGCGCAGCAGGGCCGAGCCGACGAAGCCGGTGGCACCCAGCAGGGTGATCAGCGGCGGGTTCACTGCCACAGCGCGGCCTCCACCCTCCGGCAGGTGTCGTACTCCGGGAGCAGCCCCCGCCGCTCGGCCTCGGCCAGGGTGGGCGCGGCGGTGTCGCGCGGGGACTGTGCGAGCGCGTAGCCCTGGGGGACGGGCAGGCCGAGCTTCGGGTCGAGCGGGGAGACGGCGAGCTCGTGCTCGGGGACGTACCCCTCGGACATCACGTACACGACCATCGAGTCGTCCCGGAGGGAGAGGAAGGCGTGCCCGACGCCGACCGGGAGGTACAGGGCTCGGGCCTCCTCGCCGCCGAGTTCGGTGGACTCCCACCGGCCGAAGGTGGGCGAGCCGAGCCGCAGGTCGACCAGGTAGTCCTGGACCCGCCCGTAGGGGCAGTAGACGTACTTGGCCCGGCCCGGCGGGGTGGTGGTGTAGTGGATGCCGCGGAGCACCCCGCGGGCGGACAGGTTGTGGCTGATGTCCTTCACCGGGAAGAGCGGCCGGCCCTGGCTCTCGGCGAACGCCGCGTCCTGGAAGGGGGAGGTGAACAGTCCGCGGTCGTCCTTGTGGACGGGGGGCGTGAACGCGTAGGCCCCCTCGATCCCCAGCTTCTGCACCTGCATGGTGGCGGTTCCTTCCGCGTACGGCACGACGCCGCGCGCCGGGCGTCGTGGGTCAATGGCGCTGACGGGTCTGCGGGCGGGGCGCGGGTCAGAGCGCGGCGAGCACCTCGCGCAGCGCGCCGACGACCTTGTGCTGCAGCCCTTCGGGCAGCGAGGGGTACATCGGCAGCGAGAAGATCTCGCCGGCCAGCTTCTCGGTGACCGGCAGGGAGCCCTCGCGGTATCCCAGGTGCGCGAAGCCGGACATGGTGTGCACCGGCCAGGGATAGCTGATGTTGAGGTGGATGTCGTACGCCGTGAGGGCCTCGATGATCTCTTCGCGCCGGGGGTGGCGGACTACGTACACGTAGTGGACGTGGGTGTTGCCCGGGTTGGTGGTGGGCAGCAGCAGCCCGCCGGGGCCGGTGAGGTCCGCGAGCTGCTCCTCGTAGCGGCGGGCGACGGCGTTGCGGCCGGCGATGTACGCGTCGAGCCGGCCGAGCTTGCGGCGCAGGATCTCGGCCTGCACCTCGTCCAGCCGGGCGTTGTGTCCGGGGGTGCGGACGACGTAGTAGACCTTGTCCATGCCGTAGTAGCGCAGTTGGCGCAGGGCGCGGTCGGTCTCCTCGTCGCGGGTGAGCACGGCACCGCCGTCGCCGTAGGCGCCCAGCACCTTGGTCGGGTAGAAGGAGTACGCGGCGGCGTCGCCCAGGGTGCCGGCGAGGGCGTCGTGCTGGCGGGCGCCGTGTGCCTGGGCGCAGTCCTCCAGGATCCTCAGCCCGTGCCGCTCGGCGATCCGCCGCAGCGGCTCCATGTCGGCGCACTGCCCGTACAGGTGCACCGGCAGCAGCACCTTGGTGCGCTCGGTGACGGCGGCCTCGGCCTGGTCGGTGTCGATGAGGAAGTCCTCTTCGCGGACGTCGACGAAGACCGGGGTGGCGCCGGTGGAGACGATGGCGACGACGGTGGGCGCCGCCGTGTTGGAGACCGTGATCACCTCGTCGCCGGGGCCGACGCCGAGCGCCTCCAGCGCCAGCTTCAGGGCGTTGGTGCCGTTGTCGACGCCGGTGCACAGCCCGCCGCCGTGGTAGCGGGCGAACTCCTCCTCGAAGCCCCGGACGCTCTCGCCGAGCACGAGCCGGCCCGAGGCGAAGACCTTCCCGACGGCGTCGAGGATGTCCTCCCTCTCCCTCTCGTACTCGGGCAGGTAGTCCCAGACATAGGTGACCATGCTTCTCCTCGGGTGCGCGGCGGGTCCGGCGGGGGTGGCGGACGGAGGTCGGGGTCGTCGGGGTGGTCGGGATGGGGGCGCGTGCGGGTGGTGCGGGGCTCACCGGCCCGTGGCCGGCGCCCGGTGCCGGACCGCCTTCCACCACTCGGGGTTGTCGCGGTACCAGGCGACGGTGCGGGCGAGGCCGTCGGCCAGGGTGTGCCGGGGGGCGTAGCCGAGCTCGTCGCGGATCTTGCGGTCGTCGAGCGCGTACCGCAGGTCGTGCCCCTTCCGGTCGGGCACATGGCGGATCATGGAGGGGTCGGCGCCGCACAGGTCCAGGAGGCGCTCGGTGAGTTCGAGGTTGGACAGCTCGTCGCCGCCGCCGATGTGGTAGACCTCCCCCGCCCGGCCCCGCTCCAGGACGAGGTGGACGGCCCGGCAGTGGTCCTCGACGTGCAGCCACTCCCGTCGGTGACGGCCGTCGCCGTAGACCGGCACGGGTTCCCCCTCCAGGAGGTTGGTGACGAACCGCGGGATCACCTTCTCCGGGTGCTGGTGGGGGCCGTAGTTGTTGGAGCAGCGGGTGAGGGACACGTCCAGGCCGTGGGTGCGTCGGTAGGCGCGCGCGATGAGGTCGGAGCCGGCCTTGGAGGCGGCGTAGGGGGAGTTGGGCAGCAGCGGCGCCTCCTCGGTCCACGAGCCGGTGGTGATGGAGCCGTAGACCTCGTCGGTGGAGACGTGCACCACGCGCTGGACGCGGGCGTCGACGGCCGCCTCCAGGAGGGTCTGGGTGCCCAGGACGTTGGTGCGCACGAAGTCGGCCGCCCCGTCGATGGAGCGGTCGACGTGCGACTCGGCGGCGAAGTGCACGGCCGCCTCATGGCCGGGCAGCAGCTCGGCCAGCAGCCGGGCGTCGCAGATGTCGCCGCGCACGAAGGTCAGGCGCCGATGGCCGGTCGGCAGGTTGTCGCGATTGCCGGCGTAGGTGAGCTTGTCGAGCACGGTCACGGTGTGCGCGGCGGGCCCGTACGCCCGGCTCAGCAGGGCGCGCACATAGGTCGAGCCGATGAAGCCGGCCCCGCCGGTCACCAGGATCCTCACGAGCCCTCCCCGCGCCGGGCGTTGCCGGTGATCTCCATCAGATACCGCCCGTAGGGCGACTTGGACAGGGCGAGGCCCAGTCGGAAGCAGGTGTCGCGGTCGATGTACCCCATGCGCCAGGCGATCTCCTCGATGCAGCCGATGCGCACGCCCTGGCGGTCCTCCAGGATGTGCACGTACTGGCTGGCGTCGGCGAGCGCCTCGTGGGTGCCGGTGTCCAGCCAGACGAAGCCGCGGCCCAGCTGGACGAACTCGACCTTGCCGCGCTCCAGGTAGGTGCGGTTGACGTCGGTGATCTCCAGCTCGCCGCGCTCGGAGGGGCGCAGCGAGCGGGCGATGTCGACCACGTCGTTGTCGTAGAAGTACAGGCCGGTGATGGCCAGGTTGGAGCGGGGCTCCGCGGGCTTCTCCACCAGGCCGATCAGCCGACCCTCGGCGTCGATCTCGCCGACGCCGTAGCGCTCGGGGTCGCGCACCGGGTAGCCGAACAGGACGCAGCCGTCGACGTCGCGGGCGCTGGTGCGCAGGATCTCGCCGAAGCCGGGCCCGTGGAAGAGGTTGTCGCCGAGGACCAGCGCCACGGAGTCGTCTCCGATGTGCTCGGCGCCGAGGATGAAGGCGTCGGCCAGCCCCCGGGGCTTGTCCTGCTCCGCGTAGCTGAGGGTGAGGCCGAGGATGGAGCCGTCCCCGAGGAGCCGCTGGAATCCGGGGACGTCGCCCGGGGCCGAGATGATCTGGATCTCGGTGACTCCGGCGAGCATCAGCACCGACAGCGGGTAGTAGATCATGGGCTTGTCGTAGACGGGCAGCAGCTGCTTGGAGACGCCCAGGGTGATGGGGTGCAGCCGGGTTCCATGGCCGCCGGCGAGGATGATTCCCTTCATCGTCCGGTCCTCCCGGTTGGGGTTCCGCGCGCGGCCGGTCGGGCCTGCCGGGGGCCGTTCCGTGCCGCGCGGGGGCGTACGGGGGGCGTGCGCGGTCCGTGGCGACCGCGCACCGCGCACGTGGACCGCCCACGTGGACCGCGGTCCGCGGACGGCGGCGACCGTCGCCCGGACGTGGGCGCGGCCGGGCGCGGGTGCGCTTCCCCGCTCGGGTGTCCCGAGGCGGGCGGCCGGCGTTCGGCCCGAGAGGGCCCGAGCGGCCCGCGGCGACGGGCGTCCTACGCCGCGGCGGCCTCGGACTCCTCCTCGCTGCCGCTGCCGCGGCCGTCGCCGACCGCCTCGTAGTGGCTGGGCCGACCGTCCTGGTGCACCACCCGACCGAGCTTCTCCGCCTCGCGGCGGTGCATCAGCTCCCAGCCGCCGTCGGTGCGGTGCAGCAGCACCGAGTGCCACGGTGTGGTCCAGGCGTCGGCCGCGCCGAGCAGCCGGATGCCGAACTTCACCTCGCCGCGGTTCTGCGGGTGGATGGAGAGGCGCACATTGCCCGGATACGCCTCGGCGATCAGCTCGCCCCAGGCCCGGCTGCGCAGGATGACCTCGTAGGCGCGCCGCCGGCACTCGCGCTGGAGCGCGGAGCGGGTGCCCTCCCAGTCCGCGGTGTCCTCCACCAGGAAGCGGGTGATGCCGCGGTACATGCGCAGGGTGGAGTCGTTGACGCGCACCTCGGCCCGCAGCTCCTCCAGGGAGGGGCCGAGGTTCTCGGCGGCGGTCTTGCGCTTCTCGTCGTAGGAGAGGTCGGGGCCGTAGACATCCCGCAGGTCGAAGGTGTCCAGGTGGTCCCCGAGGTCCTCGGTGCGGATCATCTCGCGCAGTTCGTCGCCGTAGGCGTCGATGTGCTCGTCGGGCACGCCGATGACGTCACCGAAGATATGGCCGTCCGAGCAGACGAGGATCTTCGCGCCGGGGGCGTAGACCTCCCCGATCCGGAGGCACAGGGAGTGCAGAAAGCGCAGCGCGAGCCGCTCGCCGTGGTCCGGAAGATGGCTGAAGACCTTCTCCGTGTTGGGCGACTTGCACGGGAAGCCGGGCAGGCTGAAGATCACCGGCTGACCGTTCCGGACGAAGGCGGCTATCTGCCGCAGCTGCTCCGGGAAGTGGTGGGTGGTGTCCAGGTGGGTATCGGTCTCGACGGTGCGCCGGTGCGGGAGCAACAGCGCCAGGATCGCGTGGCTGACGCGCTCGACCTCGGGTAACAGGGCTGCTGGGGTGGGCTGGGACATGGCTGTGTCGGCTCGCTTTCGTGATTCGTCCTGCTGGTGGCCGCGCACTCCCCACGGGCGGCTCGGTCCGCCGCCGGTGCGCGCGCGTTTCCGGTCGGTGCTGCGCTCCGGTCAGTGCCGTACGGGGCAGCCGGTGCGAGCGGCCGGTCCCGTCGGCCCGTAGGCGACGGGAAGCTGGTTGACGCCGCGCGCGAGGACGGCGCCGACCCAGACGAGTTGGTCGTCGGGGACGGCCAGCCGCACCCGTGGCAGCCGGGTGAGCAGCGCGCGCAGCGCGATCTGGAGCTCGATGCGGGCCAGGGCGGCACCGGGGCAGAAGTGGACGCCGTGGCCGAAGGCGAGGTGCGGGTTGGGGCTGCGGTCCAGGTCGAGCGTGTCCGCGTCGGGGAAGCCCTCCGGGTCCCGGTTGGCGGCGCACAGCGAGACGATGACCGAGTCCCCGGCGGGGATGCGGGTGCCGAGGAGATCGGCGTCCTCGGCGAAGAACCGCCAGGTGGTGAGCTCGAAGGCGCTGTCGTAGCGGAGCAGTTCCTCCACGGCGCGCGGCAGCAGGTCCGGGTCGGCGCCCGGGCCCCCGCCGACGGCCCGCTGGAGCCGCCGGAGCTGCTCGGGGTGGCGCAGCAGGGCGATGACGGCGGTGGTGATCTGGTTGGTCACCGGCTCCTGCCCGGCGACCAGGAGCTGGAACACGATGGAGTCCTGCTCCTCCTTGGTGATCTCGCCGTTCGCGCAGGCTCGCACGAGCTTGCTGAGCAGGTCGGCGCCGGGGTTGCGGCGCTTGTCCTCGACGACCTCCGTGATGTAGTTCTGCAGCCCGCGCAGGCGTCCCTCGTAGACGGGCCGCTGTGGGTCGGTGGGCCCGACGGGCTGCACCACCTTGCCCCAGTCGCGGTCGAAGCGCGCCGCCAACTCGGGCGGCAGTCCGATCACCTCGGACAGGACGCGGAAGGGGAAGTGAGCCGCGAAGGCCCCCACCACGTCGATCACCCCCGCGGCGGCATCGCCGACCCCGGTCGAGTCGCCGAGCCCGGTCGAGTCGCCGACCTCGGTCACGTCACCGGCCTCGGTCGAGTCACCGGCCTCGGTCACGTCATCGTCACCGGCCTCGGCGGTCCCGGCGGAGCCGACGGCGGCGTCGAGGAGTTCGGCGGCGATCTCCTCGAACCGGCCGCGCAGCCGCTCGACGTGGCGGGGCAGGAACGCCTCGGCGACCATCCTCCGCATCACGGTGTGCTTGGGCGGGTCCTGGTGCAGCAGATGGACCTGGAGCTGCGAGTGCTGTGGCTCGGGCATGATCGCGGCACGCTCGCGCCAGGCGCTGTTGCCGAGGTCGTGGTTCTTCCCCAGGCGGTCGTCGTTGAGCGCCCGGTGGGCCGCCTCGTAGCCGGTGACCAGCCAGGCGTTGACCCCGCTGGGGAAGTTGACCCGGTGCACGGGGCCCTCTTCGCGAAGCCTCCGGTACAGCGGATACGGGTCGGTCTTGTACTCGGTCCCGTGCAGGGGCAGGGGTTCGGGAGCTGTCATGGCGTGCTGCTTCCTTCCTTGAGCGACCGCCCCCGCCGGGGCGGGACAAGGCGGGAGGACGCGCGGGCGGTCGAGAGCGGGCGGAGGACGCGCGGTCAGGCGGAAGAGGTGCGGATGAGGTGGGGGGACGGTCGGCGTGCGGGCGGTCGGCGTGCGCGGCGGTCGGCGTGCGCGGCGGCGCACCGGGGTCCGCGGGTACGCCGGGATCCGTGGGCGTGCCGGACGCACCCGGGTCCGCGGGTACGCCGGGCACAGCGGGGTCTGTGGGCGCGCCGGCGCCCCCTGTCCGTACGACGGCCGACGGCCGGCGGCGTGCGGGGTGCGGGGTGCGGGGTCTCGCGGCGGGTCGACGGAGCCTGAGGTGGGCCTTACGGCGGGTCGACGAGATCCGTGTCCCCGAGGCGGCCACCCGAATCCGTGTCCCCGGAACGGCCGGGTCCCGAACGACCGGGACGCGCGGTGGGGTCGCGGTGGCGTGGCGATTTCGCGGCCCCCTGGGGCGGGGGACGACGCCCGTGACGTTTGAGCCGTGAATCCGGGCCGCGCGGCGCGGATCACGCGGGGAGCGCTCCGCCGCGATGCCGAACGCTGTCCGATGCCCGCTCGTCGAAAACGCCCGCGACCCGTATATCCGTCGCGCCGCGTGCGGCCGTGGCACGTCCTCGGCGGTGGTTCCGGCGCTCCTTCAAGGAGCACACGTCACCAACACTGAGTGAGTATTCTTGGCCAACGGCGGTGCGTCAAGCGGGATTTGTTCATTCCGCGCATCAATCCGTTCCAGCCAGAATTGAACGGCCGACTGGCCAGAATAATCGGCCCTAATCGCCGCGCTTCTCCCATAGAGTTCGCTGCCATGATGGCCTCACGGGGGAGCGCTGTCCGGTTCGGCATTCTCGGCACGTTGACGGCGCGGGTCGGAAGACACCACCTGTCCATGGGCGGGCCGCGGGCGCGCGCACTCCTGGCCGCATTGCTACTGGAGGCCGATCGACTGGTGCCGATATCGCATCTGGTGGAGGCGGTATGGGCACAGGACCCCCCGGCCACGGCGGAACATCAGATTCGCAAAATAGTCGCCGATCTACGGGCGCGAATTCCGGGCGGCCATCAGATGCTGCTGACCGACGGACCGGGATATCGGCTGGTGATCGCCGAAGACCAGCTCGATGTGATCGCATTCGACCGGGCGCTGGACCGGGCACGGCGGTGCGACACCGTCGAGGCCGAGGTGGACGCCCTGGAGACGGCCCTCGACCTGTACCGGGGGCCGGTGCTCCCGGACTGTCGCAGCGCGGTGCTGGCGGCCGCGGCGGCCGTACTGGAGGACCGCCACCTCACCGCGCGGGAACGGCTGCTCGAACTGCGGCTGGCCCAGGGGCGCGCCCACGACGTGGCGGGGGAGCTCATCCCCCTGGTGGCGGAGCATCCGCTGCGGGAGTCGCTCAGCGCGCTGCTGATGGTGGCCCTGTACCGGGTGGGTCGCCAGGCCGACGCGCTGCGCGTCTACCACACGCTGCGCAACCTCCTCGCCGAGCAGCTCGGCATCGACCCGAGCAGCGAGGTCAACCACCGCTACCGGCAGATCCTGCGCGGCGACGCCGCTCTCGGCCCGTCGTCGACGCGGCTTGAGCGGGCCGCGCTCCGGCCGCGCCCGGCCAGGCCGCGCTCGCTCCCCCACGACCTGCCGGACTTCACCGGCCGCGAGGCCGAGTTGAGCCGGCTGCTGTCGTACGCCGCCGACGACGCCCGGGAGGCCGTGCGGATCATCGCGATCGACGGGATGGCGGGCAGCGGGAAGAGCACCCTGGCGGTACGCGCCGGGCACCGCCTCGCCGACCGCTACCCGGATGGTCAACTCTTCGTCGCGTTGCACGGCTTCAGCCTCGACCACGAGCCGGTCGCGCCACGCGACGCGCTGGGGACGCTGCTGCGGGCGGTCGGTGTGCCCGCCGAGCAGATCCCCGGGGAGACTGCCGACCGGGAGGCGCTGTGGCGGGGGTTGACCGTCGGCCGCCGGTTCCTGCTGCTGCTGGACGACGTCGGCGCCTCGGAGCAGGCGCGCCCGCTGATCCCGGGCGGCCCGGGCTGCCTGGTGCTCCTCACCAGCCGTCCTCGACTGGCCGGGCTGGACGGCGCCACCGCGCTGCCGCTGCCCCTCTTCACGCCCTCCGAGGGGCTGGCGCTGCTGCGCCGGGTGCTCGGCCCCGAGCGGGTGCGGGCCGAACAGCGGGCGGCGGCGGAGCTGGTCGCGCTGTGCGGCCGGCTCCCGCTCGCGCTGCGCGTCGCCGCGTCCCGGCTGGCCAACCGCCCACGGTGGCCCCTCGGCCACCTGGCCGACCGGCTGCGCGACGAGCGGACCCGGCTCGACGAGCTGACCGTGGAGGGACGCGGTGTCCGGGCCTCCCTGGGCCTCTCCTACGCCGCGCTGCCCGCCCGGCACCAGGGGCTCTTCCGGTGTCTGGGCGCCTACCCGGGACGGGACTTCGACGGCCCCACCGCCGCCGTACTGGCGGGGCTGCCCCCGGGGACGGTGGAGGCGCTGCTGGAGGAGCTACTCGACGCCCGGCTGCTCGTCCAGCACACCCCCGGCCGGTACGCCTTCCACGACCTGGTCCGCGCACTGGCCCGGGCCACGGCGGCCGCCGAGCCCGCGACCGCCCGGCAGGCGTCGCACCGGCTGCTCGACCACTACCGGAGGGCGGCCGACGAGGCCGCCGCGTCGCTGCGACCCGGTCGCGAGCCGTCACCGGCCACGCCCCGCCGCCCGCCACCCGCACGGGGCGCGGCGGACGCACCCGCCTGGTTGGCGACGGAACGGGCCAATCTGCTGGCCGCGCTGGACCAGGCCGAGGAGGGCGGTTTCGACAACCACGCCGCACGCCTGGCCCGGGCCGTCGCCGGCTGCCTGCGGGTCCTGGGCCGTCCCGGAGAGGAAGCGGACCTGCGCCGCCGGGCCGCGGCCGCCGCCCGGCGCCTGGGCGACCCGGCGCGCGAGGTGGCCGACCTCGCGGACCTGGCCGGCGCCTATGGGGAGTCCGGGAACCTCGCGGAGGGGGTGCGGACCGCGCGGGCGGCGCTGGCCCTCGCCGAACGCGCCGGCGACCGGCTGGGCTCGGCGATCTGCGTCACCCGGCTCGGGCTGCTCGCTCAGGCCACGCGGCGCCACCGCGAGGACGCCGCCGCCCTGCCGCGCGCGCTGGCCCCCCGAAGCCGAGCCGGCCCACGGCGAGTGCCGGCGCCCTGGGGCCCTGCCGGCCCACAGCGTGGGCCGGGGCCCCGGGGCCACGCCGGCCCCCGGCGGGTGCCGGGCGCCGTGCCGCCCGCCGCCGACGCGGCACGCGCCGGCCGCGGTGGGCGCTCCGGTCCGCCGTACGACCGCGGGTCGGCGTCCACCCGTCGCGGAGGGGCCGGGGGCGGTCGCGGGGGCCCGCCCGGACCGGCCGTCGGCCCGCCCGCCGTCGCCGCGAGGACGCCCCGGCCCGGTGCGGTCGCGGGACCGCCGGCCGAGGTGCCCGGTCCCGTGCGGCGCGCCGTACGGCCGGGACGCCCCGGCCCGGTCCCCCGCCGACGCGACGCCGAGGTCGCCGGGCCCTCGCCCCCGGGGGGCGGTCGTGGGCTGCCCGGTGGGCCACCCGGCGTCGGTGCGGCCGACGACGGCCCCCGCGGCGGCACGGTCCCGGCGACACCGGGGCCACCGGGGTCGCCGGGGCTGCCGGGGCTGCCGGGGCTGCCGGGGCTGCCGGGGCTGCCGGGGGCACCGAGGTCGCCGGGGACGCCGGGGACATGGGGGACGCGGGGGACGCCAGGGTCGCCGGGGACACGGGGGACGCCGAGGTCGCCGGGGCGTCTCTCCGACGGCCCCGGGGTGCTCTCCCCGGCCCCCGTCGCCGCGCCCTGGGCCTCTGTCACCGACCGGCGTCTCCCCGGCGGCCGTCGGCGGCGGGCTCGCCGGCTCGTCCGCCAGGCCCGTCTGCGCGGGGTGCTGGCGCGTGCCCTGGCCGGCACCGCCCCCGCGCGCGCTCGCGACGCGGTCCCCCAGCCGACGGACGCCGACCCCGCTCACCAGCCCCGGCGGCCGCCGGCCCCGTCCCGCACGGAGGACGACTGCCCGCTCGGGCTCCCGCCCACGTCCCCGCCCATCACCGTGGAACGACCGCCGGCCCCCACCCCGAAGCGACTCGCCACCTGAGCGCGCACACAGCCACCCCACCGCGCCCGCGACACGGCCGTACGGCGCGACACCCGGGACACACCCCTCGCCACCACCGCGGCGCGCCGCCCCAAGCCGCACCGCCACCCCGCCCGCAGCGCCGCCATACGCCGTGCGCTCCCCCGCAGGGGTTGGCGAGCCCGCGGGTTGGCGAGCCTGTGGATCGCCCGACCCACGGGATGAGCGGGCCCGCTTGGCGGGCTCACAGGCCGACCGGCTCGCGGGTCGCCGGACCCGTGAGTCGCCGGACCCGTGAGTCGCCGGACCCACGAGCTGCCCGGCGCCCGGGCTGCCGCGCCCGGAGGGTTGGCGGGCCGACGAGTTGGGGGCGTGCGGACTGCCCGGCCCACCGACCGCCCGGCCCACGAGCTGCCAGCCCCCCGGATTGCCTGGCCCACGGATTGGCGGACCCGCAGGTTGCCCGGCCCAAGGGTTAGCGGACCCGCGAGCTGCCCGGCCCCCGGGCTGCCGCACCCAAAGGGTTGGCGGGCCGACGAGTTGGCGACCTGCGGGCTACCCGGCCCACGACCGCCCGACCCAGGGCTGCCAGACCCCGGATTGCCCGGCCCACGGGCTGCCGCACCCCGGATTGCCTGGCCCAAGGGCGGCGGGCCCGCGAGCTGCCGGCCCCCGGGCTGCCACGCCCAAAGGGTTGGCGGGCCGACGAGTTGGGGGCGTTCGGGCTGCCCGGCCCACCGACCGCCCGACCCAGGGCTGCCAGACCCCCGGATTGCCTAACCCACGGATTGGCGGACCCACAGGTTGCCCGGCCCAAGAGTTGGCGGACCCGCGAGCTGCCCGGACCAAGGCTCACAGGTTTGCCCGGCTCACAGGTTGCCCGGGCCCAAGGGTTAGCGGGCCCGCGAGCTGCCCGGCCCCCGGGCTGCCGCACCCGAAGGGTTGGCGGACCCCCAGGTTGCCCCGAGCCGCGGACTGCGGCACCCCGCGCATTGCTCGGCCCAAGGGTTGGCGGACCCGCGGGCCGCCTGGCCCAAGGGTGACGGGCTCACGCTGGCCGGCTCGCGGGCCTCCACACCTGGATCGCCGGACCCGCTGGCGGGCTGCCGCACCCCGGTTGCCCGGCCCAAAGGTGGCGGGCTCACACGCTGGCCGGCTCGCGGACTGCTGCCCCCGGATCGCCGGACCCGCGGGCAGCCGGACCCACAGACCGCCCGGCCCACGCGCCGGCCGACCCCCGGCCCGCCGGTTGCCGGGCCCAAGGGGCGGCGGGCCCCACAGGTCCGCATGATCGGCGGCCGGGCGCTCCAGGTCCGCGGGCGCGGCCGCCCGGGCGCTTCGGGTCCGCGCGGCGCCAACGTGCCGCCCGGCGCCGGGTGGCCGCGCGGGGCCGGCGGGTCGCGACGGGGTCAGCGGGACGGGGCGAGTACCTCGCCCGTCACCGCGTCGCGCACGGTGATCGCCTCCATCGGGCAGGTCTCCGCGGCGTCCAGCATGCTCTCGTCCGGTCCGATCAGCTCGTCGACGGGGCGGGCCCGCCCGGCGTCCAGCCGCATGCGGCCGTTCGCCGTGCCGAGACAGATCCCCGTACCGGCACACGAGAGCCGGTCCACTTCGATCCGCCACTGGTCCTGGGACATGTCTTCGCTTCCTTTCGCCGCCCTCCAGTCCGGTACTGCAGGGTCACTGGGCAACAGCGGTCGCGGGGCCGAGCGGAAGGGGCGTCAGCCCTTCGCCGAGCCGGCGAGGTCGACCAGCCGGTCGACGACCGAGTGCGGGGACGGCATGTTCCTGATCTCGTCGCGCACCTCGGCGGCGGCCGTCCGGATCGCGGGGTCGGCGAGGACGGCCTCCAGCACCTCCGGGCCGAGCTCCTCCGGCTGGACGATCCGGCCCACGCCGCGCCGGGCGATCGCCTCCGCGACGACGGGGCGGCCCAGCCCCTTGAAGGCGGGCATCACCTGCGGCACGCCGAGCGCCATGGCCCCCAGGGCCGTGCCCGGCCCGGCGTGGTGGATCACCACGGAGGAGCGGGCCAGCAGCGAGACGTACGGGACCCAGTCGAAGGCGTGGACGTTGCTCGGCAGCGGGCCGAACCGCTCCAGGTCCACGGTCGGCAGCACCACGACGAACTCGGCGTCCATCTTCGGTGCCGTCGCCAGGATCCGCTCCATGATGATCGCGGCCTCGCCGGGCACCGGGCCGCTGCCCAGGGTGACGGCGATACGGGGGACCTCGGGCCGGCTGTTGAGCAGGTCGTAGATCGGCTTCGGCAGCGCCCCGCTGCCGTTGTACGGGACGAACCCCATCGACCACAGGCCGGGACCGGTCGGGACCAGGCTCGGCGGGGTGAGGTCGAGGGTGGCGCGGACGGCGGGCAGGTCGACGCCGTGTCGCTCGAAGAGGTCGGCGTGCACGTCCCGCAGCATCTCCGCGGGCGGGTTGATGAAGCCGAAGCCGTGCTGCACCGCGGGCACGCCGAGCTTGGCCGCCGCTACCAGCCCGGGCGTGAGCAGCGGCGAGTGCAGCACGAGGTCGGGCTGCCACTCCTCGGCCGTGCGGATGACGGCGTCGACCATCTCCGGCTGGAGCCGGAGCGCCATGGCGACCGCCCCGCCCACCGTCTCCAGATAGCCGGCGCCGGCGGCCTCCTGGGTCAGCTTCGCCGCGACCTCCGGGTGGGTGGCCGCCAGCTTGCCCAGCATGGCGCCGAGCGAGAGTCCCGGGGCGACGTCCACGGTGCGGGCGCCGGCCTCGCCCAGCGCCAGTCCGGGTCCGCTGGAGGCCACCAGCACCTCGTGGCCGGCCAGTTGCAGTGCCCAGGCCAGCGGCACCATGGGGTAGGTGTGTCCGGTTCCCGGAGTGATCGTCATCAGAAAGCGCACGGCTGGGACATCTCCGTTCGAGACAGGAAGGGGACGGGAGGACGGCGCCCGAAGGCGGAAGGACGGCGCCCGAAGGGCGGAAGGGCAGGAGCCCCGAGGGCGGAAGGACGGTCGGCGGAGCGAGGGACACGATCAGCGGAGGGACGGGACGGGAGACTCCGGGCGGAGTCCGATCGCCATGGCGCGCGCCGGTCCGGCCTGGAGCACGGGCAGGCGCTTGAGCAGGCGCAGCACCACCGGGGTGGCGGACCTGCCCTCGCCGCGTACCCACGGTTCGAGGAAGCGCGTCTGGAGGAACCGCTGGATCCGCTGGGTCTGGGCGGTCGGACGCATACGGCGGCGCTCCACCCGCGCCAGGTGCTCCTCGGTCAGGTTTCCGGACCGCAGCGGTTCGGCCAGGACGTTGGCGGCGGCGACGGCGTCCTGGATGGCGAGGTTGATCCCGACGCCCATGATCGGCGACATGGTGTGGGCGGCGTCCCCGATGCACAGCAGCCCGGGGCGCCACCACCGGCGCAGCCGGTCGATCTGGATGTCGAGCACCTTGACGTCGTCCCAGCTCCCGACCGCGTGGACGCGGTCGGCCAGGAAGGGCGTGAGGGTGACCAGGGTCTCCCGGAACCGGTCCAGGCCCTGCGCCCGGATCTCGTCGTATCCGCCCTTGCGGACCGCGATGGCGGCCTGCCAGTGGGTCTGCCGCTCGATGCGGACGAACAGCTGCCCCTTGGACAGCCGGCCCACCATGCCTCCCGGGTCGCCGTCCCCCTTGGGGAGCTTGAACCAGAGGATGTCGATGCCCGAGCCGAAGACCCGGGGCTCCATGCCGGCGCTCTCGCGGAGGACCGATCGCCGGCCGTCGGCGGCCACCGTGAGCTCCGCCCGGAGCTCGTGCTCCCGCCCCTCGGTGTCCCGGTAGCGAAGGCCGTCGACCCGTCCTTCGGCGGTGGTCACCCCGGTGACCTCGCTGTGGCGCAGCAGCTGGAAGTGGGGGAAGTGACTCGCCTCGTCGAGCAGGAAGGTGAGGAAGTCCCACTGCGGCAGGAAGGTGATGTACGGGAACTCGCCCGGCAGTCTGCGGAAGTCGGCGAGGGTGTACGGCCCGTCGTCGGTGACGACCTGGAGGCAGTGGATCCGCTGGTGCGCGAGCTGGGAGAACTTCTCCTGGAGGCCCAGCTCGCCCATGAGGCGCAGGGTCGAGGCGTGCACGGTGTCCCCCCGGAAGTCCCGGAGGAAGTCCCCGTGCTTCTCCAGGACCACCGTGTCCACGCCGGCTCTGGCGAGCAGCATGCCGAGCATCAGTCCGGCGGGGCCCGCGCCGGCGATCGCGCACGTGGTGTGGCGTACGTCCATGGTCTCCCTCACTCGGTGGCGGACGGGTCGACGGGGCGCGTCACCCGCCGCTCACCATTCGACGAGGAGGGACTCGGGAGCGCGCGCGATCAGTCCGGGCTTCCAGGGGACCTCCTCCACCGGGCCGGCCAGGCGCAGTTCGGGGAAGCGGGCCATGACCCCCTCCAGGGCGACGCGCAGTTCGGCCCGGGCCAGGCTCGCCCCCAGGCAGAAGTGCAGTCCGTGGCCGAAGCCGAGATGGGGGTTGCTCTCCCGGTCGAAGCGGATGGTCTCGGGGTTCTCGAAGACCCGCTCGTCACGGTCGCCCGCGGCCCGCTGGAAGATCACCGTCTCGTCCTTGCGGATGAGCACCCCGCCGATCTCGACGTCCTCGGACGCCCGGCGCGGGAAGCTGCCCACGGAGCGCAGCGGAATGATGCGCAGCATCTCCTCGATGGCCGCGTCCAGCAGTCGGGGCTCCGCGCGGAGCCGCACATAGAGCTCGCGTTGGGCCAACAGCAGGAAGCAGACGTTGGAGATCATGCTGAGCGAGGTCTCATGGCCGGCCATGAGGATGCCGATACCGGTCCGCACCGCCTCCGTCTCCGAGAGCTCCCCCGCGTCCAGGGCCTGGATCAGCACGGAGATCAGGTCGTCGGAGAGGTCGTCGCGGCGCTTGGCGATCAATGCGCGGAGGAAGGCCTCCAGCCCGTCGCGGGCCTCGTCGATCTCCTCCTTGGTGTGGGCGGAGGTGGCGACGAACACATCGGAGTGGCGGCGGAACTCCGCCCGCTCCTCGTAGGGGACGCCGAAGAGCTCCACGATCATGCGCACCGGAAGCGGAATGGCCAGGCTCCGTACGAGGTCGCCGGGGGGACCGGCGGCCTCCATGGCGTCGAGTTCCGCCGTCACCAGGTCGCGCATGCGGTCGGCGAGTTGGGAGACCAGCCGGGGGCGGAAGGCGTGCGCGACGACCTTCCGGATCCGTCCGTGGTCGGGCGGGTCCATGCTCAGCAGATTGCCCGGCCGCAGCGGCAGGGGCGTCACCCGCGCGGTGTCCGGGGCGGTGGCGGCATGGGAGCTGAAGCGCGGGTCCGCGAGAAACTGCTTGATCTCGTGATATCCGGTGATCAGCCAGGCCTCGCCGCCATAGGGCATCGTCACCCGGGATATCGGTTCGGTGCGGCACAGCTCCAGATAGCGCGGATGCAGGTCCAGTTTGACGACGGGTCCGAAGGGATACCGCGGCGCCCTGTCGGTTTCCGTGACGGTCATGGTTGCCACCTTCTGCTTGGATGTCGGCGCGCCGGGAAATCCACGACGATCGGTCAGCCACGGCGACGTGTACGGAATCCGGCGTTCAGTTCCGAGGGATCATGACGATCGACGGTGAAGAGAATTCCGATGCCCTCACGGGCGGAACTGATCGATCCTGGACCGCGGTGCGTCGACGCGCGCCGCGACCGGCCTCCGGTACGGAAATCCTCCCACACGGCCGTGCGCGGACCCGGTGTTCGTCCGCGAATTCCGAGGGCGAATGATCAGCCCTCGGGAGGAATTCGGAGTGGGTGGGCGAACGGGCCGCCGACGGTGGGCGGAGAGTGAAAGGGGAAGGAGCTGCTGCTTCCGCGTCGTCGAGGCGGAAGGGGGCCGCTCGGCGTTCGGCTCGGGTGTGCCCCGGCCGGGGAGGCCATGACGGCGAACGGGCGGGCGGACGAGCGCGCGGTGTCCGGGTGAGCGGACACGCCCGCTCACCCGGACAGGCCGGTTCAGGCGCGGGTGGAGCGTCGGCTCACTCGGGAGTCGCTCTCGACCAGATCGGCGAACCTGGTCCAGACGTCGGCGCACTCCCGCGCCAGCTTCACCACCCCGTCGGCGCAGTGCGGGGGGATGGCTGCGACCACCTTGGCCCAGACCGACGATTCGATGTCGTGAACGGCCAGGCAGCGCAGCAGGAAGCGGCCGGACTGGGAGAGGCGCACCGCCGGGTCCTTGCGCAGCCGCTCCAGCAGCTGTCCGGAGTCGGCCGGCTGCGCGTCGGGGAGGTCGAGTCGACGCTCCGGCGGCCGGGCCGGCGCGCTGCGGGCGCGGGGCACCGGGTCACGCCCGACGAGGATGCGCCGCTTGACGTCGTGCGCGGTGCCCAGCGAGATCCCGGCGGCCCGGGCGATCTCCCGCAGGGTGGCGTCGGGGCGCTCCCGCAGCAGCTCGCCGGCCCGCTGCCGGCCGTGCGCCACGTCGTCGCGGTGGCGCTTCCCATCCCGTCCGACTCGGGTGTTCACGTGAGGAATGTCGGCGGTTGAACACCGGATGCGGGCCACCGTGCGGGCCGAGAGGGCGGTGACGGAGGCGACGTACCGGTCCGAGAGCGCCGGGTTCTCCTTCAGGATCCGGTTGGCGGCGGCGACCCGGTCCCGGTAGGTGAGCGGCTTGCCGTGGGAGATGTTGAGGCTGACCGCGGTGGCGAACACCCTCGCCTCCGGCAGGTCCAGAAGGTACGCGCTGATCGTCGCGTCGCCGCGCAGCCGGGCCGCGGCCACCCGGTGCATTCCGTCGATCACCCGCCCGGTGGCGCGGTGCACGACAATGGGAGGCAACTCGGCGCCGAGGGTGCCGAGGAGTTCCACATACTCACGATCCAGGCCCGTGGCCCGGGGAGAATCCGCGGGAAGCAGCGAATCGATCATCACGTCCGCGCAGGCCGCCGTGGCCAGATCGAGGGATGTGCGCTCGCCTTCCCGCGCACCGGACCCCTCGGGAATTAACGTTCGAATGGAATCCACGCCACCGTTACACATCGCATCCCCCGTGTGTGATCCATGTGGCAACGCGTCGCACGTTAGCAAGCGCCCCATTCCTTGGCAATGACCTTACTCAGCGTAAAATCGGCCAGGGAGGCACTCGGCGGAAGCGGCGCACACCGCTCACGCCGGGCGCCCGACGAGATGACGAACACCCGTTTCCACCGGGGACGTTGTGGTCAGGGGTGGCGCGGAGCCACCGACGGGGCCGGCGTCGAGCCGGGCGTTCTCGGCCAGCGCGAACCGACCCCGTTCAGCGCGCCTTAACGGATCACTTCCGGTTGTACAGGCGCACGGTGACCGATCCGAATACCGCGACGAACGCGGCCGACCAGCCCAGCGTCCAGGCCACGTCGACACCCGGCCACTCGCCGTCCATCAATCCCCGCACGGCCGAAGCGACATGCGTGATCGGGCTGTTGTCGACGAATGCCCGCAACCACCCGGGCATGGTTTCCGGTTTGACGAAGATATCGCTGAGGAAAGTGAGCGGAAAGATCAATGCCATCGACATGCCCATCACCGACTTCTCCTCGCGCAGCAGCATGCCGAACATGGTGCCGAGCCAGGAGAACGCGAACGCGAACAGGATGAGCAGCACGATGCCGGCGACCACGCCCACCACCCCGCCGTCCGGGCGGAAGCCCATGACGAGGCCGACCGCGAGGACCACCGTCGAGGCGACCGTGTAGCGGACGACGTCGCCGAGCAGATAGCCGACCACCGTGGCGGGCCGCCAGATCGGCAGCGTGCGGAAGCGGTCGAAGACGCCCTTGCCGATGTCGGTGTTGATGGCCATGCCCGTGTACATCGTCGTCATCATGACGGACATCACCAGGATGCCCGGGAGCAGATACTGGACGTACTCCCGCGGGGAGCCGGCCAGCGCGCCCCCGAAGAGGTAGGTGTACATCAGCACCAGCATCACCGGGAGCGCGGTGACGTCGAACAACTGCTCCGGTATGTGCTTGATCTTGAGCATGGCCCGCCAGCCGAAGGCCAGGGAGGCCGACACCGGGCCGACCCGCGGCGGTCTCCCCTCGGCGGCCAGCAGTTCGGCCAGGGACCGGGCGGAGACCGGGGCGAGGTCGTCGCCGTGGGCGGCGGGGCCGCCGGTCGTCACGGTGCTCATGCCGCCTCCCCCGCGACGCCGTCGGACCCCCGGTCCGGCCGGCCGGTGAGCGCGAGGAAGACCTCGTCGAGGCTCGGCTGGCCCAGCGAGAAGGTGTCCACGAGGATGCCGCGGCGGGCCAGTTCGGCGAGGACGTGCGCGGCCCTCTCGGCGGCGTCCCGGTCATCGCCGTCGCCGACCCGGGCGGCCAGCGCCAGCGGGTCGGGCTCGCGCTGCACCTCGGCGCCGAGCGCCAGCTCCAGGATCCGCGCGGCCTGCGCCCACTGCTCGGGGTCGCGCAGCCGCAGCCGCACCGAGCCCGCGCCGACCGACGCCTTCAGCTCGCCCTTGGTGCCCTCGGCGATCACCCGCCCCCGGTCGATGACGGCGATCCGGGACGCCAGCTGGTCGACCTCGTCCAGATACTGCGTGGTCAACAGCACCGTCGTGCCGTGCGCGACGATCGCGCGGACGATCTCCCACACCTGGTTGCGGCTGCGTGGATCCAGGCCCGTGGTGGGCTCGTCCAGGAAGAGCAGGTCGGGGGCGTTGAGGAGGGAGGCGGCGATGTCGAGCCGGCGCCGCATGCCTCCCGAGTAGTTCTTCACCTGCCGGTCCCCGGCCTCGACCAGGCCGAACACCTCCAGCAGCTGCCCGGCCCGCTCCCGCGCCGCCTTCCGGGAGCGGCCTGTCAGCCGGCCCAGCAGCATCAGGTTCTCGGTCCCGGTGAGGTCCTCGTCGAGCGAGGCGTACTGGCCCGTGAGGCTGACCCGGCCGCGCACGGTGTCCGCCTCCCGTACGACGTCATGGCCGAAGATCCGGGCTTCGCCGCCGTCCGGGCGCAGCAGCGTCGCCAGCATCTTCACGCTGGTGGTCTTCCCGGCGCCGTTCGGCCCGAGCACGCCGTAGACCGTGCCCGCGGGAACGGTCAGGTCGACCCCGTCCACGGCGCGGTTGGTGCCGAAGCTCTTGACCAGGCCCACGGCCTCGATCGCCGGGCCCGACGAAGGGGCTCGTCTGCTCATCTTCCGGTCCCTCCCGAGTCGTCCGGGTCTGTCGTGGAGCGCCTGGGCACGCGTCCGGTGGGTCGTGCTCCGCCGCCCCGCCCCGACGCCCACGGCCGGGGCACCGCCCCGACTCCCGTCATCCGAGGATGGGGCAGGAGGGGCGGTCAGGGGATGCGATCGGTCGAACACGCGCGGCCCACCGGGCCCCTCACCCCTGGGGGACGCTCCCGGCGGTGGCCTTGAGGGTCTCGGGGTGACGGTTCAGCTGGTGCAGCACGAGCATGCCGCCGATGCCGGGGACGAAGGCGCGCCAGCGGACGCCCGTCGAGCCGGCGACGGTGGACGCGAAGGTCATCGCGATGACCACCAGATAGGCGGAGCCGTGCACCGGGCCGCCCAGTGAGGTGATCACCTTGACGTGGGCGGTGAACAGGTTGGTGAAGAGGATCAGGATGGAGGCGGCCTCCACCGCCGCCGCGATCCGCAGGGCACGCATGTTCCTCACACTCCCGTCGTGGAGCCGGGGCGAACGATCATCAGGACCACCACGACCGCCCACAGCAGGTTGAAGACCCCGGTGACCATCGCCAGTCGAGCGGCGGCCGTCCGGAGCCCCTCGCCGGCGGCCGCGCCCTCGGGCGCGCTCCCGGCCTCGCCGGCGGTCCCGGACTCGCTCCCGGCCACGGCCTCACCCTCGGACCCGGTTCCGGCCCCGGCCATCGCGAGCAGCCGCTGCTGATGAGGGATCACGGCCACGGCGAGCATCACGGCGGCGACCGCGGTGAGGATCATCGACACGATCAGCCAGGCGTCGCCGAGGACGCCCAGTTGCGCCCCGGTGGCGATGCCGAAGACCGGCACGACGAGCCCGGCGACGGCGTAGCCACGGCAGACCCGGTGCAGGAACGCCGCGACACCGGCGGCGCGCCGGTCCTCACCGTCCATCACCGACTGCTTCGCGTAGCGCGGGAACAGCGAGGCGGCCAGGGTGATCGACCCCACCGCGACGATGGCGGCTAAGACGTGGACGGACAGAAGCAGCTTGGTCACGTGCGTGCCTCCAAGCGAACTCAATAAGTTGACAGCCAATAGGTAGCACACCTACATCTTGGCTGAGTACGCTTCGCGGATATGAAGGCAGACGCGGTACGAGGTCACCTCGACGGACTCCTGCTCGCCGCGCTCGAAGAGGGCCCCCTGCACGGTTACGCGATCATCGCCGCCGTACAGAAGCGCAGCGGCGGGGCGCTCGAGTTGCGCACGGGCACCATCTATCCGGCGCTGAAGCAGTTGGAGCGGCTCGGACTGCTGCGCAGCAGCTGGGACTCGGTGGGCGAGCGTCGGCGACGCTGCTACGAACTCACCGAGGCGGGGCGTCGGACCCTGGACCATGAGCGCACCGCCTGGCGGGAGTTCACGACGGCGATCGGCTCGGTCCTGAACCCCGCCCCCGCGTCGCCCGGGCTCGCCACATGAGTGCGGCGCCGAGCACCGACGGTCCCTCCGACGACCCCATCGAGCGGTATGTCGCGACCCTGTCGGCGGCGCTGCAGGGACCGGCGCGCGACAAGGCCCGGCTGGTCGAGGAGATCCGCGACGGCCTCGACGACGCCGTGGCGGCGCACACCTGCGAGGGGGTCCCCTACGAGCACGCCGCCCACGCGGCCATCACCGAGTTCGGCTCGCCGGACAACCTGGTGCCCAGCTGTCAGCGGGAGCTGACGATCGCCCAGGCCCGGCACACCGCACGGGCCGCCGCGCTGGCGGTGCCCTTCGCGATCGCCTGCTGGCTGGTGATCCGGACGGCCGGCGACGACCGTGCGTGGGAGCTGAGCCGTGCCACGCAGCTGCTGACGGCGCATCTGGTCGGCGTCGCCGCCACCGCGGCGGCGCTGGCCGGCGCGACCTGGGCGGCCACCGGCCCGCTCGCCCGCTGGCTGCCCACCCCACCCCGGCTGCCGCTGGCGGTCGCCTGGACCGGCACGGCCGCGAGCGTGGCCATGGCCGTCACGGCGCTGGTGCTCGTCACCCTGTCGGTCGCGGTCACGAACTGGCCGCTGGCCGTGGCCGCCGGTCTGCTCGCGGCGGCGTCGCACGCCGTGGTGGCGGCGTCGGCCCGCACCTGCCGCCGGTGCGCCCGCCTCCGCGCCCCCTCCTAGCCGTCCGCCGATTTCCGTTCCCGGGATATCCACCGCCGGGCCTTTCCCCGGGAATCCCTCCGGCGATGCGTCGTCAGATTCCGCATTCGCCGCCGATAACCCCGGGTCGCGACGGACCACTCCGCACACCGGATCACTCCACGGACAAGGCGCACCCGCCCCCGATGCGGCTGATCACGCCGCACCTCCGCGCGAGGCGGCGATCCAAGCCGTTTGCCAGCCCTCACTCCCTTCGCATCAGCACCCCTTCTGCTTTGCCAGTGCATAGAGAAGACGCCCGCTGACGCGCCCCACGGGGGGCGATCCCCCACCACCGCGGCGAGCACGGGTCGGGAGACCCCCGGGACATCTGCCGAAAGTCCCAGGGAACCGGACAGATGGAATCGGACTCTTAGGACTTAGGGCACATAGTTACCGCCGGTGACTGAGGTCACAGGTTTGCTGGCGGGAATGTCACTCACTGCCCGCCTTCAGCACACTTTCCGTCCACATTGTCACGCCGTGCAGCACCCGGACGGCATTCCGCAAGATCTTCTTTCGCTCTCGGGAAGAGATCCAGAGCGCAGCGTGACAAAAACCCCCGGAAAGGTCCCGAGTCGATCTTTTCCGGAAATCCCGACGCTTGTGGGCCGCGAAATCCATGTGTTTTGGTTACGGCCGTTCCCTTCGCAATCACTGCGGGGGAACCCAAAGCCGGAACGCCTAGTCCTGCCGCCGGCCGAGGAGTGTCCACGAACACACGACGGCAGGAGCGGGGGACCCAGGTAAGTCGCCGGGTCGCGCCACGAAGCGCGACACGGCTTGGGGTGAAGACGTGCCGCGGCCCATGAGGCCGCTCAGGGCACGGCCGGGCAACTCCAGCCCGAACCCGACAGCTCACCTCGCAGGCGTGGGAGAGGAACACCCCTATGTCTGTCGGTCGTCACCGTCGTATCACCCCTGGTCGCATCGCCAAGCTTTCCCTCGCTCTCGTCGCCGGCGGCGCCGGCATCGCGATGCCGCTCGTGGGTGCCACCACGGCCAGCGCCGCGTCCGTCGAGACCTGGGACAAGGTCGCGATGTGCGAGTCCACCGGCAACTGGAGCATCAACACCGGCAACGGCTTCTACGGCGGTCTGCAGTTCACGCAGTCCACGTGGGAGGAGTTCGGCGGCACCGCGTACGCCTCGCGTGCGGACCTCGCCACCAAGGACCAGCAGATCGCCATCGCCGAGAAGGTGCTGGCCGTGCAGGGCCCCGGCGCCTGGCCCGTGTGCTCCGTCAAGGCGGGCCTGACCAAGGGCGGCCCGGCCCCGGCCATCTCGCCCGACGGTGACACGGCCACCTCCACCCCGGCCCCCGCCGCCCCGGCGCCGGCCGCCCCGGCCGAGGACGCCAAGCCCGCCCCGGCCCCGAAGGACGACGTCCCGTCCGAGGCCGCGAAGAACACCGAGTACACCGTCGTCGGCGGCGACTCGCTCTTCTCGATCGCCCAGGCGCACGACGTCGAGGGTGGCTGGGAGGCCGTCTACAAGGCCAACCGCGAGGTCGTGGGTGCCAACCCGAACCTGATCTTCCCGGGTCAGAAGCTCTCCCTCCAGGGCGAGGCCGCGAAGCCCGCCACCGGCGAGGCCGCCCCCGCCGAGGCTCCGGCCGCTCCGGCCCCGGCCGCCCCGGCTGAGGCCCCGGCCGCCCCGGCCCCGGCCGAGGCCCCGGTCGCCTCCGGTTGGACCGCGCCGGTCGCCGCCCCCCAGGGCACCCCGTACCACCAGGCCGGTTCCGCCTGGTCCAGCGGTTACCACACCGGCGTCGACTTCCCCGTCGCCACCGGCACCACCCTCAAGGCCATCGGTGACGGCGAGGTCGTCTCCGCCGGCTGGGGCGGCGCCTACGGCAACGAGGTCGTCATCCGCCACGCCGACGGCAAGTACAGCCAGTACGCCCACCTGTCGCAGCTGTCCGTCTCGGTCGGCCAGACCGTGACCGGCGGCCAGCAGATCGGCCTCTCCGGCTCCACCGGCAACAGCAGCGGCCCGCACCTGCACTTCGAGGTCCGCACCGCTCCGGGCTACGGCTCCGACATCGACCCGATCGCCTACCTGCGCTCGCACGGCGTCAACATCTGAGTCTGAGCATCACCCGAAGTGCCCGGTCCGCCCCACGCGGACCGGGCACTTCGGCGTTTCCGCGCCGGTAGCCTCTCGGCCATGTCCTTCGAGAGTGCCCGGCCCGCTCCCGTTCCCCCGCACGGCGACGCCCCGGCCCGGGACGGCCGTACGGTCCCCGACCGGGACGAGGCCGCCCGGCCCGGGGAGCCCGCGGCCGCTCCCCGGTCACCCGCGCCCCGGCGGTCCCCACCGGCCCGGCCCGCGCGGCGGTCCCGGCGCGAGGGACTTCCCTGGACCGTCCTGGCCTGTCTGCTCTGCGCCTGCGCCGTCAGCGCGCTCTTCCTGCCCGTCGCCTTCCACGAGGACCGCGCCACCCAGGAGTGCGGCTCCGTCCTGTCCCCGCATGTGGCACGGCAGGGCGGCGGCGAGGCGCGCTACGGCCACGAGTGCGCCGCGCTGCGGACCCAGCGCCTGGGGTACTCCGCCCTCTTCCTGGCCGGCGCCGGCGTCACGCTCGCCGTCGCCGGCTCCCTGACGGGGCGGGGCCGGGGGCAGACCGAGCGGCAGCGCCCCGCGGCCCCGCGCCCACCGGCGCAGCGGCCCTCCGCCGCGCACGCGAACGGCCGGGCGGGGGCCCCTACGGACCCCCGCCCGGCCGTCTCCTAGCGGCTCAGCCCGCGAGCGCCGCCGCGCCCGCGCTCGCGTACTTCTCGTCCAGGTCGCCGCTGGGCGCGCCGGCCACGCCGATGCCCGCGATCGGCGCGCCCTTGGCCGGGGCCTGCACCGGCACCGCGCCCGCCAGGAACAGCGTGCCCGGGATGTCCTTCAGGTTCGGCGCCTGCTGGAGGCGCTTGACCAGCTCGGAGGTGGGGGCGTTCCAGGAGACGGCCGTGTACGCCTTGCGCTGCGCCGACTCGTACGACTGCGGGCCCGCGCCGTCGCCGCGGAGCACCACCACCGTGTTGCCGTTGCGGTCGACGACCGAGACGGTGATCCGCTGGCCGTCCTTCTCCGCCGCGTCGAGCGCCGCCTGGGCGGCCTCGGTCGCGGCGTCCACGGTGAGGTGGGTGGACTGGTAGGTCGCCTTCTTGGGAGCCGGGGCGGCCGGCGCGGCGGCCGGGGCCACCGGCTGGCTCTCCTCCGTGCCCGCCGCGTTCGCCGACACCACGCCCAGCGTTCCGCCGCCCAGCAGCGCCGCCGCCACCGCCACCGTCAGCACCCGCGTGTTCTTCGCCATGAGTCTGCCTCTCCTTCGGTTCATGCCTGCCTGAGGACTCGCCCCGATCCTCCGGCCGGGCACTCCCCCGCCACATCGCCGTACCCGCCGACCCCGCCATCGGCCGATCGGTTGATGCGCCGGTGATCCGCGCAGGTCACGATGGGGTGATGAGGCACGAGCAGGACCCCGACGCGCGCTGGCTGGCCGCGGTGATGCACGCGGCGTTCTTCCTGTTGCTGGCCGCCTCGCTGACCCGCTTCCTGCTGCGCCACCCCGGCGAGGCCCGCACGCCGTGGATCATCGCGCTCAGCGTCGTGCTCGCACTGCTGTACGTGCTCGGGCCCGCCCTCGGCTTCCGGCCCACCCCACGGCGCCTGGCCTGGCTCGGCACGGTGGTCGCCGTCTGGGTGGTGCTGGTGCTGCTGGCGCCCAGCTTCGCCTGGTGCGCGGTCCCCCTCTTCTATACGGGGCTGCGCGCGCTGCCGCCGCGCGCGGCGCTCGCCCTGGTCGCGGTCCTCACCGCTCTGGTCGTCGGGGCGCAGCTGCGGCTGTCCTCGGGCTTCGACCCGAACCTGGTGCTCGCCCCGCCCGCCGTCGCCGCCGTGGCCACCGCCGTCTTCGTCCACATGGATCGGCAGGCCGAGCGGCTGGCCGCCACCGAGCGGCGCGAGGGCACGCTCGCGGAGCGGCAGCGGCTGTCCATGGAGATCCACGACACCATCGCGCAGGGGCTTTCCAGCCAGCAGATGCTGCTCCAGGCCGCCGAGCGGGTCTGGGACACCGACCCGGACGCGGCCCGCGCCCATGTGCGCACCGCCGCCGGCGTCGCCGAGCGGGACCTCGCCGAGGCCCGGCGCTTCGTTCGGGGGCTGGGGCCGGCGGACCTGGCCGAAGGCGGCGGGCTTCCGGAGGCGCTGCGCGCGCTGACCCGGCGGGAGTCCGCCCAGCACGGGTCCGGCCGTGGCGGGCCCCATGTGCGCTGTCTCATCGACGGCACCCCGCTCCCCCTCCCCGACCACGTCCAGTCGGCCCTGCTCCGCATCGCCCAGGGAGCCCTGGCCAACGTCCGCGAGCACGCCGAGGCCGGCGCCGCCGTGCTGACCCTCAGCTACCTCGGCGACCAGGTCGTGCTGGACGTGGCGGACGACGGGCGTGGCTTCCAGCCCGGTGCGGCGGCAGCGGCGGGCGGGGCGACGGGTGAGGGGAGCGTGCGCGGGCACGGGCTGCCCGCCATGCGCGCCCGGGCCGCCCAGGTCGGCGGCACCCTGACCGTGGAGTCCGCCCCCGGCGAGGGCACGGTCGTCTCGGCCGCCGTCCCGCTGGGCCAGACCCCGCCCCCCACGTCCCGCACGCCCCGCGGCGGCCCCGGTACCCAGGAGGAGACATCATGAGCGCGGTCCGGACGATCCGGATTCTGCTCTGCGACGACCATGTGGTGGTGCGCGCCGGCCTGCTCGCGCTGCTGAGCAGCGAGCCGGACATCGAGGTCGTCGGCGAGGCGGGCAGCGGTGAGGCGGCCGTCGCCCTGGCGGCGCGGCTCGGCCCGGACGTCGTGCTGATGGATCTCCAGCTCGGCGCGGGCATCGACGGCGTCGAGGCGACGCGCCGGATCGTCGCGGCCCGGACGGGAGGCGAGGAACCGGCCCGGGACCGGGCCGCCGACGCGCCGGTCCCCGGCTCCGGCCCCCATGTCCTGGTCCTCACCACCTATGACACCGACGCCGACATCAGCCGCGCCATCGACGCCGGCGCCACCGGCTATCTGTTGAAGGCCGAGCGGCCCGAGGCGCTGTTCGCGGCCATCCGGTCCGCCGCGCAGGGGCGCACCGCGCTCTCCCCTCCGGTGGCCAGCCGGATGATGGCCCGCATGCGCCAGCCGCGCCCGGCGCTGACCGGGCGTGAGCTGGACATCCTCGGTCAGCTCGCGCGGGGGCTGAGCAACCGCGAGATCGCCCGGGCGCTGTTCATCAGCGAGGCCACCGTCAAGACCCACCTCGGGCGCGTGTACGACAAGTTGGGCGTCGACACGCGGGCGGGCGCGGTCGCGGTCGCCAAGGAGCAGCGGCTGCTCCCCTGATCCCGACTGATCCCGACCGCGGCGCGGGGCCGACTCCTAGCCGCCGATCCGCTCGCCGTCCACGGTGACCGTCGCCACCGTGTCGTAGAACGACAGAAAGCCCTTGATCGGGGCGACCGTCTCGATCGGTTCGAGGTAGGACCACACCACGTCCCGGCGGACGACCGCCCCGGCGTCCGTGCCGTCGCCGACATACGACCAGTACGAGGCGACGCCCTTGAACGGGCACACGGTCTGCGAGTCGGTCGGCTCCAGGAGCGTCAGGTCCACGTCGTCCGGGGGGAGGTAGTAGCGGGCCGGCAGGCCCGTCTCGTGGACCAGCAGCGGGCGCCGGGACTCGGCGACCAGGCGGCCGTCGATCTCCACCCGTATGTGCTGCGAGCCGGGCGCCACCTCGACGCGGTGGGTGGTCCGGGGGTGCGTGGTGCTGTGGTGGTGGGACGGCACGGGAATTCCCCTCCCTGACTCCTGCGGGCTCCCGCGACTGCGGAGGCTCGTTCGTAAGACGCCGGCCCGGTGCCTCCTATTCCTGGATTCCCGGTCCCGTTCCGGATTCCCGGTCCCGTTCCGGATTTCCGGTCCTCTCCCGGATTCCCCTCATTCCTCCGGGAGGCTGTCCCACGCCTCGCCGCCCGGGTGCAGTTCGTACCCCTCCGCCGCCGCGATGGCCTGCGCCTGCGCCCGGCTGTGCAGCGGCACCTCGTGGGTCTCGCTCGTGACCTCGGCGTGGGTGCCCTCGTCGTCGGCGACGGCCTCGATCGAGTGCGTCTCGTAGATGGCACGCCCCGCCTCGGACGTGCTCCAGACCACGTACATGCTCCTTGTCATCGGGCTCACTCCCCGGGCGACCGGACCGGACGGAAGAGTTCCCCCGGTCCCAGGATCCCACCTGAACGGCGTCCCCACCCCGCGTTGGCACCCGATCGCCGCGTGTCGCCCCCGTTGGCCGGTCCCGGTCGGGGGGTGCCTAGGCGCCCGCCCGCCGGCCGGCGATCATCGCGGTGAGCCAGGCCAGCACCGCCAGCGCGCCCCCGCACCACATCACGCTGGTGACGCCGAAGCCGTCGGCGGCCCGCCCGCCGAGCAGCGCGCCCAGCGAGATCGCCACGTTGAACACCCCGACGAAGAGCGCGGAGGCCGCCTCGCGGGCGCGGGGTGCCGCGGCCAGCACCCAGGTCTGCGCGGTGACCGAGACGCCCCCGTAGGCCAGCCCCCACAGCACCAGCAGCGCCGCGGCGCCCACGGTGGTGCCGCCCGCGAGCGGGGTCAGCAGCTCCGCGGCGGCGAGCAGGGCGATGATCACCGTGAAGGTGTGCCGGGGGTCGCGATGCGCCCGGGCGCCGGCGAGGAAGTTCCCCACGATGCCGGCCAGCCCGTAGGTCAGCAGCAGGGTGCTGACCAGGCCGGCCCCGACCCCGGCCACGTCCTCCAGCACCGGCCGGACATAGGTGTAGGCGCCGAAGTGCCCGGTCACCAGCAGGAGCGTGGTGATCAGCCCCGCTCGCAGCCGGGCGTCGCGGAAGAGTCCGGGCACCTGGCCGAGCCGGATCGGCTCGTCGGTGGCGGGCAGCGGCGGCAGCAGGACCGCCATGGCCACCGCCACCACCAGTGCCAGGGCGGCCATGACGGCGAAGGCCGCCCGCCAGTCGGCGAGGTCGCCGACGAGGGTGCCGGCGGGCACCCCGAGCACGGACGCCACCGCGATCCCGCTGAAGATCAGTGAGGTGGCGTGGCCGACGGACCGCTCCGGCACCAGCCGGGGCGCCATCCCCGCCGCCATCGACCAGACCCCGCCGATGCTCACGCCCACCAGCACCCGGGCGACCAGCAGCACGCCGAAGTCGGGCGCCAGCGCCGAGAGCAGATTGGCGACGGCCAGCAGCGCCATCAGGGCGCACAGCACGATCCGCCGGTCCAGCCGGCCGACGCCGACGGTCAGCAGCGGGGCGGCGACGGCCGCGACGATCCCGGGCACGGTCATGGTCAGGCCGACCGTGCCGGCGGAGACGTCGAGCGTGGAGCCGATGGCGGTGAGCAGACCGACCGGGAGCATCTCGGTGGTGACGACGGAGAAGGTGCCCACCGCCACCGCCAGCACGGCGGGCCAGCGGGGACGATCGACGGCGGTCCGGGCCGGACCCGAAGCGCGCTCGGAAGGGGTGGGGGGAGACATGGGCGGTGCGGACCGGCCCGAGTCGGGCGCGGGTGTGGGGAGTTCTGTTCTCTCGACCATGAATCCAGCGAACAACCGTGCGCTTTCGGGAACAACGCCGAAGGTCTCACCCTTCTATGAGTCAGGCTCATCGATCCGAGGGAGTGGCGGGTGGACATCGGCGGCGGTCTGGCCATACGGGAGCTGGAGTGCTTCCTCGTGCTCAGCGAGGAGCTGCACTTCGGGCGGACCGCCGAGCGGCTGTACGTGTCGCAGGGCAGGGTGAGTCAGCTGCTGCGCTCGCTGGAGCGACGGATCGGGGCCCGGCTGCTGGAGCGCACCAGCCGCCGGGCGCGGCTGACCCCGCTGGGCGAGCGCCTGCTGGCCGAGCTGACTCCCGCGTACGCCTCGCTGTACGGGGCGGTGGAGTCGGCGCGCGCGGCGGCGCGCGGGCTGGACGGGGTGCTGCGCGTGGGGTTCCTCGGCACCGCCGACGAGGGGGTGATGGGCGCGGTCACCGACTTCCGCGACCGGCACCCGCGCTGCGAGGTGGAGACGGTGGAGATCCCGCTCGGCGACCCGTTCGGCGCGGTGCGGCACGGGGCGGTCGACGCGGCCATCGTCAGCCTGCCGGTCGCCGAGCCCGACCTGGCGCTGGGCCCGGTCTTCTCCCGGCAGCCGCAGACCCTGGCGGTCTCGGTCCGGCACCCCTTCGCCGGGCGGGCCTCGCTGAGCGCCGAGGAGCTCGCCGACTGTCGCGTCATCGGCGTCGCCGGCCCGGCGCCGCGCTACTGGCGCGAGTCGATGGCCCCCAGCACCACTCCCGACGGCCGACCGGTCCCGCGCGGCCCCGAGGTGAGCACGCTTCAGGAGGGATTGACCTCGGTGGCGGCCGGCCGGGGCGCGATGCTGTTCTGCGCGCCCACCGCCCGGCGGCACGGGCGCGGCGATGTGGCCTTCGTGCCGGTGGAGGGGCTGCCGGACTCGGCCCTGGGGCTGGTGTGGCGCCGCACCCACGAGACCGAGCGGGTGCGCGCGTTCAGCCGCGCCCTGGCGGACCGCGTGACGGCCGCCGGCTGACGGTTCGGCCCGGCGGGCGGGTCGGGACGACGACCGATCGGCCCCCGGTCGCCCGCGGGACGGGGGCCGGGGGCCGGGGGCCGGGGGACGCGAAACGGAGGACGCGGGACGGGGGACGCGGGAACGGGGACGGGGACGCGGGACGGAGGATGCGGGACGCGGGGGCGGCGGACCCGGGACGGGGGACGGGAGACCGCCCCGAATGACACCCAGATAACGGGATCTAACGGACATATACCCCGCCGCTTGCTACATTCCCCGCCATGAGCGCCACCGTCACCGATGCGCCTCCCACCCCGCCGCCGCCCCCGTCCTCGCCCTCCGTCCGGCCCGCCAAGCGCCGAGGCGTGGAGCTCGCGCTCATCCTCGTCGCCGCCCTGATCTGCGTCTTCGGCTATGTGGTGGTCGGCGTCGCCGTCCGGGGCGGCGTCCCCCACGACGCCAGCCGCTACGGCACCGGACTCGGGGTACTCGCGCTCGCCGCGCACCTGGCGGTCCGCCTCCGTGCCCCGTACGCGGACCCGCTGCTGCTCCCCATCGCCGTGCTGCTCAACGGCCTCGGGCTGGTCCTGATCTACCGGCTGGACCTGGCCACCCCCGGCGACCGGGCCGCCCCCGCCCAGCTGGTGTGGTCCGCCCTGGGCGTGGCGCTCTTCACCGCCGTCGTGCTGCTCCTGCGCGACCACCGGGTGCTCCAGCGCTACGCCTACGTCTTCGTCGCCGCCGCGCTCGCCCTGCTCATCGCACCGATCTTCTTTCCACCCATCAACGGCGCGACCCTGTGGGTCCGGGTCGCCGGCTTCTCGATCCAGCCCGGTGAATTCGCCAAGGTCGCCCTCGCCGTCTTCTTCGCCGCCTACCTCGCCGCCAACCACCACGCCCTCGCCTACACCGGGCGCCGGGTCTGGCGGCTCCAACTCCCCACCGGCCGGGTCCTCGGCCCGATCGTGGCGATCTGGCTGATCAGCGTCGGGGTGCTGGTGCTGGAGCACGACCTGGGCACGTCGATCCTCTTCTTCGGCCTGTTCGTGATCCTGCTCTACGTGGCCACCGGCCGCACCGGCTGGATCGCGGTCGGCCTAGTGCTGGCCGCCTTCGGCGCCGCCGCGGTCACCTCCTTCGAGCCGCACGTCGGCGCCCGCGTCCACGACTGGCTGCACCCCTTCGCCAGCATCGAGGCGGGCGACGGCGCCAACCAGCTGGCCGAGTCGCTCTTCGCCTTCGCCGCCGGCGGCGTGCTCGGCACCGGACTGGGCGAGGGGCACTCCGCCCTCATCGGCTTCGCGCTCAAGTCCGACTTCATCCTGGCCACCGTGGGCGAGGAGCTGGGCCTGGCCGGCCTCAGCGCGGTCTTCCTGCTCTACGCGCTGCTGGTGGCCCGCGGTTTCCGCGCCGGGCTCCGCCTCAGCGACCCCTTCGGCCGGCTGCTCGCGGTCGCGCTGGCCTCCATCCTGGCGCTCCAGGTCTTCGTCATCTCCGGCGGCGTGACCGGGCTGATCCCGCTCACCGGCATGGCGCTGCCCTTCCTCGCCCAGGGCGGCTCCTCCGTCGTCACCAACTGGATCATCGTCGCGCTGCTCATCCGGGTCAGCGACCGGGCCCGCGGCCCGCAGGGCGGCGACACGGGCGGACAGGAGGTCCCGGATTGACCCGCTACATCAGGCGCACCTCGGTCTTCTGCCTGCTTCTGCTGCTGGCGCTGCTGGTCAACGCGGGCCGCATCCAGGCTTTCACGGCGCGGAGTTACGACCACAACCCGGCCAACCGCCGCCCCACCATCGCCCGTTACGACCATCCACGCGGCGACATCCTCATCGGCCGAACCACGGCCCGCAGGCCCGACGGGCTGCCCGGTCGCCGGACCGAGTGGCAGCCGATCACCGGCTCGCGCGACACCGGCCAGCGGCTGCGCTACGAACGCACCTATGCCGACGGCCCGCTGTACGCGCCGGTCACCGGCTTCTCCTCGCAGATCTACGGCACCTCGCTGGTCGAGCGGGCCGCCGACGCCGTGCTCTCCGGCGCCGATCCCCGCCTCGCCCCGTTCCCGCTGTGGAACCGGCTCACCCGGGCCCGGCCGCCCGGCGGCGACGTGCGGACGACCATCGACCCGGCCGTGCAGCGCGCCGCGTTCGCCGCGCTGGGCCGTAAGAAGGGCGCGATCGCCGCCATCGAGCCGGCCACCGGGAGGATCCTCGCCCTCGTCTCCACTCCCTCCTACGACCCCGGCACGCTCTCCGGCACCGGCGCCGACGTCCTCCGGCACTGGGCGCGGCTGAACGCCGACGCCGGCCGGCCCATGCTCAACCGCGCCATCCGGCAGACCTATCCGCCCGGCTCCGCCTTCAAGGTGGTCACCGCGGCCGCGGCGCTGGAGTACGAGACCGTCACCGACATCGACGCCCGGACCGACAGTCCCGACCCGTACCGGCTCCCCGGAACCCTCACCCGGCTGGGGAACCACACCGGCGGCTGCGAGGACGCCTCGCTGCGCCGGGCCTTCGCCCGCTCCTGCAACACCGTCTTCGCCCGGGTCGGGGCGCGCACCGGGCTGGACGCGATGGCCACCACGGCGGAGGACTTCGGCTTCAACGACGCCTCGCTCACCATCCCGTCCCGGGTCGCCAAGAGCACCTTCGCCACCGAGATGGACACCGCGCAGCTCGCGCTCTCCTCGATCGGTCAGTACGAGACCCGCGCCACCCCGCTCCAGATGGCCATGGTCGCGGCGGCCGTCGCGGCCGGCGGCGATCTGATGCGGCCCTATCTGGTGGACCGGGTCACCACCGCCGGCGGGACCCCCCTCGCCACCGCGCGCCCCCGGCTGCTGCGCCAGCCGATGAGCCCCCGTACCGCCGCCCAACTGCGCCGGATGATGATCAGCGCCGTCACCGACGGCACCGGGGCGGCGGCCGCGCTGCCCGGCGCCACCGTCGGCGGCAAGACCGGCACCGCGCAGCACGGCGTGGGCAACGCGGGCATGCCGTACGCCTGGTTCATCGGCTGGGCCCGCGCCGACGGCGCGCCGCAGCCCGCCGTGGCCACCGCCGTGGTCGTCGAGGACGCGGCCGCCCGCCGCGACGACATCAGCGGGGCGCGCGCGGCGGCCCCCGTCGCCCGGGCGGTGCTGCGGGCGGCGTTGGGGGACGCGCCCCCGCTCGGCGCGCGCCGCTGAATCCCAAAGGCCGTCACAGCTCCCGGCGCATGCAGATCCTGGGCCAACGGTCCAGCCCATGGGCGTTCTCCAGCCGGCGGATCTCCCGTAGGCCGGGGGTCAGCTCCGCCTCCCGCAGCGCCCGGAAGCCGCAGCGCGCGGCGTAGTACGGCGCGTTCCAGGCCACCTCGGTGAAGGTGGTCAGGGTGAGGGCGGCCACGCCGTCGGCGGCCGCCTCCCGGGCGACGTGTTCGATCAGCGACCGGCCCACGCCCCGCCGCGCGGCGTCCGGGTGCACCGACACCTGCTCGACGTGCACATTGCCGTCGACCGGATCGGTGATCAGATACGCCACGGGGTGGTCATGCTCGTCCACCGACACCCAGGCCCGCCCCTCCCGGTGGTAGCGGGCCAACTCCGGGACGCTGAGGGGCTCGTCGTCGGCGATCTCGTCCATGCCGATGTCCCGGAAGCAGCGCCCCGCCGCTCGCTCGATGTCCTGGAGGACCGGGATGTCGTCGAGAGTGCTCGTTCGAATGCGCACCCCGCCATCATGCGCCACGATCACCCCGGCCCGGGCCGGAGGGGTCAGATCTTGGGAAAGCTGAAACCGTAGCCCTGTTCCTTGAGCCAGGGCAGCGTCTGCTCCAGCGCGGCCACGGTCTGCTCGCGCGGGCCACCGGCGTCGTGGAAGAGGATGGTCGGACCGTTGGAGATCTCGGTCTTCACCGTCTGCACGATCGCGGCCGTGCCCGGCAGTTCGAAGTCCTTGGTGTCGACGTTCCAGCCCAGCGGCCGCATGCCGTGCTTGGCGGCGATGCGCCGGCTCTCCGGGGTGAAGGCGCCGCCCGGCGCCCGGTAGTAGCGCACCTTGGCGCCGCCCGCCGCGTCCTCGATCAGCTTCTTCGCCTCCAGGATCTCCTTCTCCTGGTAGGAGACCGGCTTCTGGTCCATCGCGGTGTCGTGGCTCATCGAGTGGTTGCACAGCCGGTGCCCGGCCGCGACGACCTGCTTGACCAGGTCGGGGTGGGCCTTGGCCTGCGGACCGACCATGCAGAAGGTCGCCTTCACCCCGTTGGTCTCCAGGACGCGCAGGACCTTGGGCGTCCACACCGGGTCGGGCCCGTCGTCGATCGTGATGTTCACGGCCTTGCCGCCGCTCTCGGGCGCGTGCTCGATGCTCTCGTCGACCGGCCCGACGCTCTCCTCGCCCCCGCCGGCGCCGGGGCGGCTGCGCTGCTCCTCCGCGGCCCGTACGTTGCCCCGGCCGCTCTTCTCCGTGTCGCCGCCGGTCAGCGCCATCGTGCCCACCGTCGCGGTGATCATCGTCAGTGCGGCCGCCGCCACCATCGCGATGCGCCGCCGCCGGTCTGCGACTCGTCCCAGTCGTTCCATGAGCCGGTGCCCCCTCCTGGTTCGGTGCGCACCAGTGCGGCAGGACTGAACGCGCGTTTCCCCTCTTATCGCCCTCGTAGACGGACGGCGGCGGGGCCCGGTTCCGTGTCCCGGACACCGATTGCCTGACTGTGCGCCAGGTCACGACTCGGCAAAGGCGGGCGCCGGGCGTGCGGCGGGCATAGGTCGGGGGCCCACCGTCGCCGCGGTGGGCCCCCTACCGCGTCCGCCCCAACGGACGCGGAAAGATCCGGATCGGTGATGTTGTGAGCACGACCAGATCGGACTAAACCGAAACTAGTGAGCGAATGTCACCGAATGATCATGACGTGGTCACGGCCGCTCGACCGTGATCACGCACCCGTCGACGGCGGTCAGCCGTCCCCCGCGGCGCCCTGGGCGATCGCCTCGGAGACCTCCTTCACCCGTTCCGCCTCCTCCGCCGCGAACCGCTCGGCGTCGAGCTTGTCGGCGAGCTCCTCGTCCTGGTTCATCAGCAGGTCGAGGTTGCTGTCGCCCAGCTCCAGGACGCCCATGTCGACATAGGCGCGCTGCAGCCGCTCACCCCACAGCCCGATGTCCTTGACACAGGGGACGATGCGGCTGAAGAGCAGCTTGCGGAAGAGATGGGTGAACTGGTTCTGCTCGCTGTACTCCATGGCCTCCGCACGGGCGATGCCGAAGTCCTGGAGGACCTCGACGCCGCGCATGCGATCCCGCATCAGATAGCAGCCCTCGATGACGAACTCCTCGCGCTCCCGGAGTTCGGCGTCGGACAGCTGGCGGTAGTAGTCGCGCAGGGCCATCCGGCCGAACGCGACATGGCGCGCCTCGTCCTGCATCACATAGGTGAGGATCTGCTTGGGCAGCGGCTTGTCGGTGGTGTCGCGGAGCATGCCGAAGGCGGCGAGCGCGAGGCCCTCGATGAGCACTTGCATGCCGAGGTAGGGCATGTCCCAGCGGGAGTCGCGCAGGGTGTCGTCGAGCAGCGACTGCAGCTCGTCGTTGATGGGGTAGAGCAGGCCCAACTTCTCGTGGAGAAAGCGGGAGTAGATCTCGACGTGCCGGGCCTCGTCCATGGTCTGGGTCGCGGAGTAGAACTTGGCGTCCAGATCGGGGACGGCCTCCACGATGCGGGCGGCGCAGACCATCGCGCCCTGCTCGCCGTGCAGAAACTGGCTGAACTGCCAGGCGCCGAAACGCTTCCGCAGCTCACCCTTGTCCTTTTCGGTCATTTTCGACCAGTGGCGCGTTCCATACAGCATCAGTGACTCATCAGGGGTGCCCAGTGGGTCGTGCGGATCCACCTCGAGATCCCAGTCGATGCGGGTGACCGCGTCCCACTGCTTGTCCTTGCCCTTCTGGTAGAGGGCGAGCAGCCGTTCGCGGCCGTCGTCGTATTCCCAGTTCAGGCGGGCGGTGCTGGTAGCCGGGACCGGCCAGATCGGATCCCCGGGCTGCTGTGCGTAGAGTTCCCGCGTCGACATCTCGACGCCTCCTTCGCCTTCGCCTCGCTCCCCCGTTACGGATGGACATTTCGCAGGCTCACACGTTTGTTGTCGGACGGTCAACAACTGCGTCGCGAGGTATTGACGGCCTTGCTGACAGGCAGTCTCATAAGAAGCTCACCCCGGGTAACGACGAGTGAGGTGCTTCTCAGCCATGACGTCCACGATCGAACCCCCCGCCCTGCGGGACGCGCTCGGGCCGCTCAAGGACCGCGAGCAGGTGGCCGAGCGGCTCCTGGAGTCGTCCGCCCGGCACTCCTTCGACCCGGACACCGAGCTTGACTGGGACGCTCCGCTGGCGGAGGGGAAGTGGTTCTGGCCGCCGGAGCTGGTGTCGCTGTACGACACCCCGCTGTGGCGCAGGATGTCGGAGGAGCAGCGGATGGAGTTGGCCCGGCACGAGGCGGCGGCGCTGGCCTCGCTGGGCATCTGGTTCGAGATCATCCTGATGCAGCTGCTGGTGCGCCACATCTACGACAAGCCGGTGACCAGCGCGCATGTGCGCTACGCGCTGACCGAGATAGCCGACGAGTGCCGCCACTCCAAGATGTTCGCGCGGATGATCCAGAAGTCCGGCTCGCCGACGTATCCGGTCGCCCCGCTCCACCACAACCTCGCCCGGATCCTGAAGACGGTCTCCACCACCCCCGGCTCGTTCGCGGCCACGCTGCTGGGCGAGGAGATCCTCGACTGGATGCAGCGGCTGACCTTCCCGGACGAGCGGGTGCAGCCGCTGGTCCGCGGGATCACCCGCATCCACGTGGTGGAGGAGGCGCGCCACGTCCGGTACGCGCGCGAGGAGCTGCGCCGCCAGATGGTGACCTGCCCGCGCTGGGAGGCGGAGTTGACCCGGCTCAGCTCCGGACAGGCGGCCCGGGTCTTCGCGGTGGCCTTCGTCAACCCGCAGGTGTACGAGAACGTCGGGCTGGACCGGCGCGAGGCGGTGGCGCAGGTCCGAGCCAGCGGGCACCGGCGCGAGGTCATGCGGTCCGGCGCCAGGCGACTGACGGACTTCCTGGACGACATCGGTGTGATGCGCGGATTCGGCCGCAGGCTGTGGCGCAGCTCCGGGCTGCTCGCCTGACCGCCCGCGACCACGACGCGCCGCCCCGGAGCGCGCCGGACCGGGCCCGAGGCCACCGGGTCCGAGGCCCGGACGGGCGGTTACCCTGCCTGTCATGACGACAGGCAGCGCCCCCGCCGCCGCGCGGCGCGGCGCCTACCGCAGGCTCAGCGTCGAGGAGCGGCGCGCCCAACTGATCGGCGCCGCGCTCGGGCTGTTCGCGCGGCGCACCCCCGAGGACGTCTCGCTGGACGACGTGGCGGCCGCGGCGGGCGCCTCGCGACCGCTGGTCTACCGCTACTTCCCCGGCGGCAAGCAGCAGTTGTACGAGGCCGCGCTGCGCAGCGCGGCCGATGAGCTGGAGCTGTGCTTCGCCGAGCCGCAGAGCGGGCCGCTCACCCGGCGGCTGGGCCATGCGCTGGACCGGTACCTGGCCTTCGTGCAGGAGCACGAGGCGGGGTTCAGCGCGCTGTTGCAGGGCGGCAGTGTGGTCGAGACCTCGCGCACCAACGCCATCGTCGACGAGGTGCGGCGGGCGGCCGCCGAACAGATCCTGCTGCACCTGGGGGTGGCCGCGCCGGGACCGCGGCTGCGGCTGATGGTGCGGACCTGGATATCGGCGGTCGAGGCGGCCTCGCTGATCTGGCTGGACGAGCAGAAGCAGGTGCCGGTCCGGGAGCTGCGGGACTGGCTGGTCGATCACTTCGTGGCGCTGCTGACGGCCACCGCCGCCGGCGATCGGCAGGCGGCGGACGTCATGCGGGCGGCGCTGGAGCTGGAGCGGGCGGACGGTCCGGCCGGCTCGCTGGCCCGGCGGGTGCTGCCGGTGGTGGGCGGCGCGGTGCACCTGTTGGCCGAGGGCGACGCCCCGGCGTAAGACTGGGGGCGTGAAAAGCGAAGACATGCGGTTCATCGGCGGGCCGATGGACGGGCGGGTGCTGCCGGTGATGGTCGGCGCCACCGGGCAGCCCCCGAAGACGTACGAGATCCCGGTGCCGGGCGAGGACGACCGGCCGGCGGTCGTCCACGTCTACCGACGGGTACCGGCCTCCGTCTCCCAGCGGCTCGGGGTGGTGCGCGGCTGGGCGTACGAGTACGAGCCGGAGGGCAAGCCGCGCGGCGGGCCGAAGTGGCCGTGGTCGAAGCCGGACCCCCGCTGACCCGCCCGGAGCGCGCCGGCGCATGGCGGTGCACCCCCGAAGCGCCCGGCTTACGCCGTACGGGTGGCCGTATTGGCCTGAGTCGACCATACTTGTACTGATATACAACCAGCCATGACACCATCTCCTCCTGAGGCGATATGCCGGAGGTGAGGAGATGTCAGGGCGCCTTCGCCGCACGATCCGTGCGGTCTCCCTGGCCGCCACCGTCGCGCTCCTTCCCCCGCCGACGGTGGCGGTCGCCGATCCGCCCGAGGCCGAGGCGTCGGTGGCCGATCTGCTCACCCGGCTGCAGGGCCTCTACCAGAAGGCCGAGGAGGCCACCGAGAAGTTCAACGAGGTCGAGGAGAAGCTGGCCGCCCAGCGGAAGCGGACCTCGGCGGCGACCAGGCGGCTCGCCGGCGCCCGTACCGCCCTGGTCGCCAGCCGTGAGGCGGCCGGGCGGCTGGCGCGGGAGCAGTACCGGGGCAGCGGCGGCCTCGGCCCCACCGTGCAGGCGCTGCTGGCCGGCGACGCGAAGGGGGTCACCGACCGGCGCCATGAGATGCGGCGCGCCTCCACCCGGCAGGCGGCGGTGGTCGAGCGGCTGATCCGCGGCGAGCGGCGGGCGGACCGGCTGGCGCACACGGCCCGCGCGGCCCTCGAGAAGCGGCAGGCGCTGGCCGCCAAGCGCAAGAAGCAGCGCGACAAGGTCACCCGTCGACTCAGGGAGATCGAGGAGACGCTGAGCTCGCTGACCGAGGAGCAGCTGGCCGAGCTGCGGCGGGAGGAGGAGCGGGAGACCGACGAGGCCCAGCGCGAGCTGCTGGAGTCCGGGCTGCTGGGCCCGGTGAAGGGGCCGGCCCGCGCCCCCTCGGCGGACGGGCGCCAGGCACTGCGGTACGCGGTCCGACAGCTCGGCAAGCCGTATGTGTGGGGCGCCGAGGGGCCGGCCTCCTTCGACTGCTCCGGGCTGACCTCACGCGCCTGGGCGCAGGCCGGGCGCCCCATTCCGCGCACCAGCCAGGAGCAGTGGCGGCGGCTCCACCGCGTCCCGCTCCGCGAGCTGCGCCCCGGCGACCTCGTGCTGTACTTCCCCGGCGCCACCCATGTCGCCCTCTACGCCGGTGCCGGCATGGTCGTCCAGGCGCCGCGCCCCGGCACCGACGTCCGCCTCTCCCCCATCGCCGGCAATCCGCTGCTCGGCGCGGTGCGCCCCGACCACACGCCCCGGAAGACGTCCCGCAAGCCCGCGCCGCGGCCCGCGTGACGCGCCGCCCCCGGGAAGGGCGTCAGCCGGCCGCCGCCGCCACGAAGGCCGCCGTCTTCTCCGGCTCGTAGAGGAAGTGCTCGAAGTCCGACGGGTCGTCGAAGCCGTTGGCGAAGCGGTCGGCGACGGCCTGGTGGGCCGTGCCGGCGCCGAGGAGGTTCACCACGTGCTCCGGCGGCGGGGCCAGCATCGTGTTGGTCCACTTGGTGACGTGCCGCGCGGTGGCCCAGAAGCGGTCGAAGGCGGCACGCATCCAGTCGGCGTCGAACGGCTTGTCCCCGTGTTCGAGGATGCTGTCGAGGTAGCCGGCCGCGCACTTGGCCGCGGTGTTGGAGCCCTGGCCGGTGATCGGGTCGTTGGCGACGACGACATCGGCGACACCGAGCACCACCCCGCCGCCGGGCAGCTCGCCGACGGGGTTCCGCACGGTGGGGGCGTACCGTCCGGCCAGCGTGCCGCCGGCGTCCGTCAGCTCGACCTCGGTGGCCCGGGCGTACTCCCAGGGTGTGAAGGTCTCCATCAGCTCCAGGGTCATGGCCAGGTGCTCGGCCGGGTCCTGGAGGGAAGGGAAGACGTCCAGCGGGCCGCCGGGGACGCCCTCCCAGAACAGGATGTCGGCGCGTCCGGAGAGGGTGAGGGTGGGCATCACGAACAGCTCGCCGACACCGGGCACCAGGTTGCAGCGGACCGCGTCGAACTCCGGGTGCTCCGGGCGCGGCCCCAGACCGTGCACATAGGCGACGGCGAGCGCGCGCTGCGGGGTGGTGTACGGGGAGCGGGCCGGGTCGCGGTCGAAGAGCTCCACCAGCTCCCCCTTGCCCGCCGCCACCAGCGTCAGGTCGTAGGTGCGGACGAGGAAGTCCAGATCCGAGACGGTCGCCCCGTGGATGACCAGCTTGCCGCCCCGCTGGACGAAGGTGTCCATCCAGCCGGCCATCTTCAGCCGCTGGTCGACGGACTGGGCGTGGCCGTCGAGCCGCCCCACCCAGTCGATCGCGCGCCCGCCGTCGGGGCCCGCCACCGAGATCCCGAGGCCCTCGATGCGCGGCGCCCGGCTCTCCCAGAAGTTCAGTCCCAGGTCCCGCTCGTGCTGGAGGGCGGTGTGGAACATGCACTGGGTGGACATCACCCGGCCGGAGCGGACCTCGTCCGCCGTCCGGTTGGACATCACGGTGACCTCGTAGCCGTGCGACTGCAGGCCGAGGGCGAGCTGGAGACCGGACTGACCGGCTCCGACGATCAATATCCTGCGCATCACGACTGCCTTTCCGCACTCATTCGGGGGTCAGGTCGAGGGCGAAGCCCACCAGCGCCAGCAGCGCGTCGATCACGGTGATCCGCTGGCGGGCGTCCATGATCACCACGGGTATCTCCGGGGGCACCGACAGCGCCTCCCGCACGTCCTCCGCCTCGTGACGCGGCGTCCCCTCGAAGTGGTTGACCGCGACGGCGTACGGCAGCCCGCAGCCTTCGAAGTAGTCCAGCGCCGGGAAACTGTCCTCCAGCCGACGGGTGTCCGCCATCACCACCGCGCCGATGGCGCCGCGCACCAGGTCGTCCCACATGAACCAGAAGCGCCGCTGGCCGGGGGTGCCGAAGAGGTAGAGGACCAGATCGGTGTCGAGGGTGAGGCGGCCGAAGTCCATGGCGACGGTGGTCGTGGTCTTCCCCGGCGTCGCGGCGGTGTCGTCGACCTCCTCGCCGGCCCGGGTCATCAGCGCCTCGGTCTCTAACGGGGTGATCTCCGAGACCGAGCCCACGAAGGTCGTCTTGCCGACGCCGAAGCCTCCCGCGATCACGATCTTGGTGGCGACCGGGGCCCGGGAGTGGTCCGTCTGCCAGCTCCGCAGCCCCTCCTCCGCGGCGGGCGGGAGCGTCACCGCCCCGGCCGCGGCTCCCGCCTCAGAGCCTGCGCAGTCCACCGAGCACCCTCTCCAGCAGCGCGCGGTCGGGCTGCCCGGGGCCGCGCCCGGTGCCGTAGACGCGGATCCGGCCCTGGTCGGCCAGGTCGCTCAGCAGCACCCGGACCACCCCGAGTGGGATCTTCAGCAGCGCCGCTATCTCCGCCACCGAGCGCATCCTGCGGCACAGCTCCACGATCGCCCCGACCTCGGGCAGCAGCCGCGGGCCGCGTCCGCCCGGGGGTGCCTCCCGGCGCTCCTCGACCCCCTCCAGGGCGGCCACGAAGGTCTCCACCAGCAGCACATGGCCGAAGCGGGTGCGACCGCCGGTCAGCGAGTACGGGCGCACCCGCTTCGGGCGGCGTCCCGCGCCGCGTATGGGAAGGCCGGGAGCGGCCGCCGTCACTGCGCGGTCTCCATCGACTTCCGCAGCTCGCTGCGGAGTTCGGGGGTGAGCACATGGCCGGCGCGGCCGACGAACAGGGCCATGTGGTAGGCGACCACGGTCATGTCGCAGTCCGGGGCGGCGTGCACGCCGAGCAGCGAGCCGTCGCTGATCGACATGACGAGGAGCATCCCGTCCTCCATCGCCACCATCGTCTGCTTGACGTTGCCGCCGTCCATCAACCGGGCCGCGCCGAGGGTGAGACTGCCCAGTCCGGAGACGATGGTGGCCAGGTCGGCCGTGGAGCCCTTGGGGCCGTCCTGCGCCGCCGGATCGCCGGTCGTCACCGTCCGGTACTGGGGGTCTGACGAGAGCAGTAGCAGGCCGTCGGACGAGACGACGGCGACCGAGCGTACGCCCGGCACCTCCTCGACCAGATTGGCGAGCAGCCAGTGCAGATTACGAGCCTCGCTGCTCAGGCCGTACGTGCTGCTCCCACTGGGCGCGTTCAACTCTGTGCCTCCTCAACCGTGCCACTCTCTCCTGCGCCCCCGTACCTGCCCCGCAGTCGCTTCCTTGAACGTGCTGTCGAGCCGTCCCGTCAGAGATCGCGCCGGGCCGGGTCGTCGGTCCGCTCCGCGATCTCGGCCTCCGCGTCCCGCCGTCCCTGGCGCGCGCCCCGTTGGAATCCACCGAGCCGGCGGCGGAGCTCCTCCGCGTCCACGCCGCTCCGGACGCGCTCACGGGTGGTGGGCGCCGGCCGGGTCACCGCCTTCGGCGTGCGCTTGGGCAGCCCCTTGGCGGTGACCGGCCGCTCGCGAACCGGCGCGGCCTCCCTCGACTCCGCACGCCCGGGCTCGGGCCGTGCCGGGGCGGTCCGCTCCTCCGCGGCGGGCCGGGCGTGCTCGTCGGGCGCCACCAGGGCGGGGGTGGCGGCCGGCGCCGCCGCGGCGTCCTCGGCGGGCGACGGCGCCGCGGCCCACGGCTGCCCGGCGACCGGGGTCCCGCCGCTGGGCGTGCGCTCGGCGCCGGGCGCCGGGACGCCGGCGACCGGGGTGTGCTCCGCGCCGTCCGGCGCGGCCGGAACGCCGGCGACCGGGGTCGGGTCGGCGCCCGGCGGCCCGGACGGGCTTTCCTCCGGCTGCCGGGGCGCCGCCAGGTCGCCCCGGACGGCGGCGAGCTGGATGGTCCGCTCGGCGGCCACCACCAGCGGGTCGGCGCCCGGCTCGACATCCACCTCGATGTCCGGCACGAACTCCGGCTCCGCCGCGATGTCCGGCATGAACTCCGGCTCCGCCGCGGCGGCGGCCGACTCCGGGTGCTCCTCCGCGGGGTGCTCCCCGCGGTACGGAAGTCCGGCGCCGTCGACCGCGCGGTGCCGACCGGGCAGCTCGTTGGAGTTCGCCTCGGCGACGGAGCCGGGGAAGGACGGGCCGGAGCCGGGGCCGTCCGTCGGGTCCGCGACCGCCGGCGCGGCGGCCGGATCGGCGGGGACGGCGCCGGCGGGCGGGGCCGCCAGGATCTTCACCGGCAGCACCACCACCGCCGCCACGCCGCCCTGCTTCTGCTCGCGCAGCTGGACCCGCACCCCGTGCTTGGCTGCCAGCCGGGTCACCACGTACAGCCCGAGCCCCAGCGGATCCTCCGCGTCGGGCCCCTGGCAGTAGTCCGGCACGGGCTCGGCCAGCCGGGCGTTGAGCTCGTCGAAGCGCTCCGGCGTCATGCCGATGCCCTCGTCCTGGACGGAGAGCATCAGCTCGCCGGTCTCCAGCAGCCAGCCGGAGACCTGCACATGCGCGTCCGGCGGCGAGAACGCGGTGGCGTTCTCCAGCAGCTCGGCGACCAGGTGGCTGACGCTGTCGGCGGCGAACCCGGCGACGTAGGAGTGCGGCGGCAGGGACTGGATCTGCACCCGGTCGTAGCGCTCGACCTCGCTGATGGAGGCGCGCAGCACATCCAGCAGCGGGACCGGACCCGCGTGCGTGGCCTTGTGCTCGGAGCCGGCGATGACCAGGAGGTTCTCGCTGTAGCGGCGCATGCCGGTGGCGAGGTGGTCGAGCTGGAAGAGGGTCTCCAGCCGGTCGGGGTCCTGCTCCTTCTCCTCCAGCCCCTCGATGATCGCGAGCTGCCGCTCTATGAGGCCGAGGTTGCGGAGCGCGAGGCTGACGAAGCTGCCGTGCACCCGGGCCCGCAGGCCCTCCAGCCGCGCGCTGACCTCGTCCAGCTCCTGGCGCAGCTCGGTGCGCTCCTCGGCGAGCCGCCGTCGCTCGGCGACCAGTCGGGTGCGGTCGGCCTCCAGCGTCGCGGCCCGCTCGTGCTCGGCGCGTACGGCCTTCAGCAGCGCGTTGACGCTGTGCACGGTGTCCGCGTACTCGTCGTCGCGCCCCTTGAAGGCGATCGGCTCCTCGGTCGTGGGGTCGGCCGCGACCCGCCGGGCGCCCAGCCGCAGCGCGGCCAGCGGGCGGGTCATCGAGCGGGCGCCGGAGATCCCGGCGCCGAGCGCGAGGAGCAGGGACAGCCCGGCCAGTCCGACGCGGATCTCCAGGGCGGTGACATCGTCGTCCCGCAGCCCTTCGAGCCGGGCGACCTCCGCGGTGACCAGCGCGGCCTCCACGCCGCGCATCCGGTCGATGCGGCCGGACAGGGCCGACTCGACGCGGTCCTCGCCCAGCAGCAGGTCGGTGCCGGAGAGCCGGGGCTGGTCCAGCAGCCGGGCCAGCAGCCGCTCCGCGCTGGCGACCTCGGTGCCGTTGACGGCGCTGTCGAACCGCTCCCGCGCGGCGGTCGGCGCGAGCTGCTTGAAGTCGGCGAGCGCGGCCTGCTCGCGGAGGTTGGTGCGCTGCGCGGCGGCGGTGAGCGTGGGCTGACCGCCGTCGCCGGTGAGCGCGGCCAGCAGCAGGCCCCGGGTGGCGGACGCCTCCTCGTCGGCCCGCCCCAGCGCGGCCAGCGCCCGCGCTCCGCCGTCGTCGGCCCGCTCGGGCATCCGACGGGCGAGACTGTCGGCGAGGGCGTGCAGCGCCTGGACGGTCTCGGTGTAGTCCTCGAACACCTGGAGCGCCGAGCCGCGCCCGGTCAGCGCCTGCTGTCGGGTCTCGGGGAGGTCGTCCAGCAGTCCGCGCAGCGCGGCGGGGGCGTCCGGGCGGACCTCGGCGACCTGGCGGTCGACGCGGGCCCGCTGGCTCTCGGAGACGCCGGCGCCGGAGGCGGTGGAGCGGCCGGCGGCGACGAACTCGGTCATGGCGTCGCGCTCGTCCGCGAGCGCGTGGGCCAGGGCCACGGCGGCGCGGTTGGACTCGGCGAGCTCGACGAGCCGCTGGGAGTCGTGCGTGTCGTCGACGGCGGCGAGAACGGCGGGGGCGCCGGCCGCGGCGACGGCGACGGCGACCACCGCGACGGAGATGACCAGACGGTTGCGCACGCGCGCCGAGGGGCGGCGCGACGGCGCGTCAGCGCCTGCGGCCGGGCCACCCGACGTGTTCTGACCGCCCTGTCCGTTCAGCGTGCTGTGCTCGTCGTTGCTGCCCCGAAGCCGCTTCTTCCGCACCGGTGCTCACAATCTTTTCTCGCCCGACCCGCTGGGGAAACCAGGGGGTGACGACGGTTCAACAACTGCGTGGCCCCGCCCCTGGTACGGAATCCGACCCTTCCAGGACCGCTGTGAGGCGGGCGCGCATCAAATGCCCGGCCACCTGAACGAGTGAACCGCATGCCGAAGTTGACCATCAACTTCCGACTATGGACTACACACGCGGGACCGGCTCGGCAGTTGGAAAACGCTCCCAGGTCCTGGCAGGATTCGCCCCCGCGCCCTCCCGGACGTGTGAATTCCCGCACCAATCCGACATCTGACGGGCGTCGAACCCGCGAGCGGGCCCCCGCGCGAGACCTCCCGGACACCTCCCGGGCGGGCCGGACACGCGCGACGGAGCCGCCCTCCCCGCCCGGCACACTGGCCGCATGCGCATAGAACTCGCGACCGCACCCGGAGACCCTCAACGCCCCAACGAGGACTACGCGTCAGTAGCGCTGCCCGCCTCGGGGCACGGCGGGGCGCTGGTCCTGCTGGACGGAGTCACTCCGCCGCCCGACGGCGACAACGGCTGCACCCACGGCGTCCCCTGGTTCACGGCCCGACTGGGCGGGGCGCTCCTCGAACTGTCCGGTTCACGCCGGGAAACCTCGCTGGCGGACTGCCTTTCGGCCGCGATCGAACGCACCACCGACACACACGCTCAAACCTGTGAAATTTCTCACGCGCTCACGCCCCAGGCCACGGTGGTCGCCGCCCGCTGGGACGCGGAGCGGGTGGAGTACCTGGTGCTGTCGGACTCGGTCCTGCTGATCGAGGCGCCCGACGGCGCCGTGACGCCCGTCCTCGACGACCGCATCGACCGCCTGCGGGCCGCCGGCCGTCGACTGGCCCCGCTGCGCAACGTCGAGGGCGGCTTCTTCACCGCCGCCGCCGACCCGGCCGTCGCGGCTCGGGCGGTGACCGGATCGCTGCCGCGCGCCTCCGTGCGCACCCTCGCCGCGCTCACCGACGGGGCCACCCGCTGGGTGGAGGTGTTCGACGAGGGCGACTGGACCCAGCTGACGGCCCTGCTGCGCAAGGAGGGCCCCCAGGCGCTCATCGACCGGGTGCGCGCGGCGGAGGACGCGAACCCGGAGGCGGCGGGCGGCCCCCATGGAAAGGCGCACGACGACGCGGCGGTGATCCTGGCGGAGCTGTGACCGGACCCGGACCGCCGATCCCCTAGGCCGGATCCTCCCCCGCCGCCTGGGCCGCGCTGTTGAGCCGCCGCAGCAGCCGGGCCAGCTCGGCGACCTCGTTCCGCTCCCAGGCCGCGAGGCGGTGGGCGTACTTGGCGCGCCGGGCGTTGCGCACGCTGCGGAAGCGCTCCCGACCCTCGTCGGTCATCTGCACCAGGAAGGCCCGTCCGTCGGCGGGGTCGGGGGCCCGGGCGACCAGCCCGAGCTCCTCCAGGGCCCGCAGCTGGCGGCTCATGGTCGCCTTGCCCACGCCGAAGTAGGCGGCCAGGTCGGTGGCCCGCTGCCGCCCGGCGTCGTCCAGCCGCAGCAGCAGCCCGTACGCGGCGGGCTCCAGATCCGGATGCACCTCGCGGGCCATCTCCCCGGAGGAGGCGCGGGCGCGGCGAAGGAAGACCGCCAGTTCGCGTTCGAGGGCCAGGAACGCCTGGTCCACTCCTCGTACCTGCTCGGCCGGTGACACGCCCCGCCTGGAGGGGGTGGACCCGGTGTCGGCCCCGGTATTGTGCACGTCAGCGACCTCTCCGGATTTTCAGCTGGATGAAAGTTTCCTTCAGCCGTGGCCGTCGCCCCAGCTCGGCCAGTATTTCGCAGGATTAGACCAACGGCAGCAACCAGGCCCGCTTCGCAAGGGGTTTCTACGCCCGTAGCACGGAGCATGACATGGGCACACCAATGTGACGAGCCGGGGCGAGACCGCACTCCCCCACCGCCGTTCACTCCTCCGGTTCACTCCCTCCGCTCACTCCGACTCTCCCTCTCCCCCCACCTCCCCCCACCGAGGCTTTCGGAGGCATGCCATGCCTGTGCTCAGACCGGGACCGCGTCGCCGCGCGTCGACCGCCCTCATCGGAGTCCTGACCGCCCTGGCCACCGCGCTGGCCCTGACCGCGGCCCTGCCCGGCACGGCCACGGCCGACGATCGGCGCCCGTCCCCGCAGGCCCAGGACCACTGGGCGGGGTCGCAGATCATCAAGCACGAAGGCCGCGCCCCGGCGGACGACGGGGACGGCGCCGGCTGGGAGCTCGCCGGCATCGAGGGCGTCGACGTCAGCAGCCACCAGGGCAACGTCGACTGGGCGGCGCTCTGGAACAGCGGTGTCCGCTTCGCCTATGTGAAGGCGACCGAGGGCACCACGTACAAGAACCCCTACTTCGCCCAGCAGTACAACGGCTCCTACAGCGTCGGCATGATCCGCGGCGCCTACCACTTCGCGCTGCCCAACGTGTCCAGCGGCGCCACCCAGGCGGCCTACTTCGCCGGCGACGGCGGCGGCTGGTCCAAGGACGGCAGGACGCTGCCCGGGGCGCTGGACATCGAGTACAACCCGTACGGAGACGACTGCTACGGCAAGAGCCACAGCGCGATGGTGAGCTGGCTCAAGGACTTCGTGAACACCTACCGGGCCCGCACCGGCCGCGACCCGGTCATCTACACCTCCACCAGCTGGTGGAAGCTGTGCACCGGCAACAACACCTCGTTCGGCTCGGTCAATCCGCTGTGGATCCCCCGCTACGGCTCCTCGGTCGGCGAGCTCCCGGCGGGCTGGGGCTTCCACACCATCTGGCAGTACACCTCGTCCGGCCCCTACGTGGGCGACCACAACCGCTTCAACGGCGCGTACGAACGGCTCCAGGCGCTGGCGAAGGGGTGACGTTCTCGGGCGCCGCGTCCGGCGGGTTCCCCCGATGGCTCAGTCGCGGGGGAACTCGTCGGTCTGCAGCGTGAGCCCGAGGACCGTGTCCGTCAGGTCGACGGGGTCCCCGAAGTCACGGGTCACCTTGGTCCGGTACTCGCCGTCCTTGGGGGTCAGGAAAAGGTGCCACCTGCCGGTGCACGGGTCCGCGATCAGGTAGACGGGGATCTCGCCTTCGGCGTAGGCGTCCAGCTTCTTGCCGTAGTCGTTGCCGGCGGTCTCGCGCGAGATCACTTCCAGGACGAACTCGACGTCCTGATAGCGCCAGCGACGCCCTTCATCCTGCTTGGCGTCGTCTGAGAGCTTGAAGAGGTCGGGGCAGAACCCGTTGCGGTAGCCCGGAAGGTCGAGGCGGACATCCATCTTCAGCTTGCTTCGCCGACCGAAACAAGCCCCCAGTTGGAACAGCACATCCTTGATGATGTCCGAGTGCGTGTCCCTCTGCGGCGACATGGCAACAGCCCCCTCGACGATCTCCGCCTTGAAACCCTCGGGGATGTCGTCGTACAGAAACTCGAACATCTCGTCCAAGTACTGCCGGTCGCTGTCGCCCATCTCGACCTCGATCCTGCTGTCAATCAGCTCGATGGTCACCGTGCGCTCCTCCCCGCTGCCGCGAATGGCAGGCAGCCGCGCAGTACAACGATACGCACGGCAACCGGGTTACGTGCGTAACCCGGGACCCCGCTCGCGCGGGGCCCCGGGCCGCCGCCCGGCCGCGACCGTCACACCGCGACCGGGAGCTCCGTCACGGCCGGCTCAAGGGCCAGCTCCAGCACCTGTCGCACGTCGGAGACGGGGTGGACCTCCAGCTTCTCCAGGACCTCGGCGGGGACGTCGTCCAGGTCGGGCTCGTTCCGCTTGGGGATGATCACGGTGGTGACCCCCGCCCGGTGGGCGGCCAGCAGCTTCTGCTTGACGCCGCCGATGGGCAGCACCCGACCGGTGAGGGAGACCTCGCCGGTCATCGCCACGTCGGGCCGGACCTGACGACCCGACAGCAGCGAGGCCAACGCCGTGGTCATGGTGATGCCGGCGCTGGGGCCGTCCTTGGGAACGGCGCCCGCGGGCACATGGAGGTGGATGCCGCGCTCCTTCAGATCGGCGACCGGCAGCTCCAGCTCGGCCCCGTGGGAGCGGAGGAAGGAGAGCGCGATCCGGGCCGACTCCTTCATCACCTCACCCAGCTGGCCGGTGAGGGTCAGCCCGGCGCCACCGGTCTCCGGGTCGGCCAGGGACGCCTCGACGAAGAGGACGTCGCCGCCGGCGCCGGTGACCGCCAGGCCGGTGGCCACGCCCGGCACGGCGGTGCGGCGCTCGGCGGGGTCCTGGGCGGACTCGGGGGTGTGGTGCGGACGGCCGATGAGCGGCCGCAGTCCGTCCACGTCGATGGTGACCGGCAGCTCCCGCTCACCGAGCTCGTGCTGGGCCGCCACCTTGCGCAGCAGCCGGGCGATGGAGCGCTCCAGGGTGCGCACGCCCGCCTCGCGGGTGTACTCCCCCGCCAGACTGCGCAGCGCCTCGTCCGCCACCACGACCTCGCCCGGCTCCAGCCCGGCCCGCTCCAGCTGGCGCGGAAGCAGGTGGTCACGGGCGATGACGACCTTCTCGTCCTCGGTGTAGCCGTCCAGGCGCACCAGCTCCATGCGGTCCAGCAGCGCCTCGGGGATGGCCTCCAGAACGTTGGCTGTGGCCAGGAAGACCACGTCGGACAGGTCGAGCTCGACCTCCAGGTAGTGGTCCCGGAAGGTGTGGTTCTGCGCCGGGTCCAGGACCTCCAGCAGGGCGGCCGCGGGGTCGCCGCGGAAGTCCGAGCCGACCTTGTCGATCTCGTCCAGGAGGACGACCGGGTTCATCGAGCCGGCCTCCTTGATCGCCCGGACGATCCGACCGGGCAGCGCGCCGACGTAGGTGCGCCGGTGGCCGCGGATCTCCGCCTCGTCGCGGACGCCGCCGAGCGCCACCCGGACGAACGTCCGGCCCATCGCGCGGGCGACGGACTCGCCGAGCGAGGTCTTGCCGACGCCGGGCGGGCCGACCAGCGCCAGCACCGCGCCGCCACGCCGGCCGCCGACGACGCCCAGGCCCCGGTCGGCCCGGCGCTTGCGCACCGCCAGATACTCCACGATGCGGTCCTTGACGTCCTCCAGACCCGCGTGGTCGGCGTCGAGCACGGCCTTGGCGCCCTGGATGTCGTACGCGTCCTCGGTCCGCTCGGTCCAGGGGAGCTCCAGCACGGTGTCCAGCCAGGTGCGGATCCAGCCGCCCTCGGGGCTCTGGTCGCTGGCTCGCTCCAGCTTGTCGACCTCCTTGAGGGCGGCCTCCCGCACCTTCTCGGGCAGGTCGGCGGCCTCCACCCGCGCCCGGTAGTCGGCGGCCTCGTCGACCTCGGCCCCGGTTCCGCCGTTGAGCTCGGCCAGCTCCTTGCGCACCGCCTCCAGCTGACGGCGCAGCAGGAACTCGCGCTGCTGCCTGTCGACGCCCTCCTGGACGTCCTTGGCGATGGACTCGGCGACGTCCTGCTCGGCGAGGTGGTCGCTGAGCCAGCCCACGGCGAGCTTCAGCCGGGCCACCGGGTCGGTGGTCTCCAGCAGCTCGACGCGCTGGGCGAGGGTGAGGAAGGGCGAGTAGCCGGAGTTGTCGGCGAGCTGGGCGAGGTCGTCGATCTGCTGCACCCGGTCCACCACCTGCCAGGCGCCGCGCTTGCGCAGCCAGCTGGTGGCGAGGGCCTTGTACTGGTTCATCAGCTCGGTGACCGAGCCGGGCAGCGGGTCGGGGACGAGCTCCTCGACCGGGGTGCCCTCCACCCACAGCGCGGCGCCGGGACCGGTGGTGCCGGCGCCGATCCGCACCCGGCGCACGCCGCGGATGAGCGCGCCCGGGTCGCCGTCGGAGAGTCGGCCCACCTGCTCGACCGTGCCCAGCGTGCCCAGCCCGGCGTAGGTGCCGTCGACCCGCGGCACCAGCAGCACGCGCGGCTTGCCGCCCTCGGAGCGGGCGGCGGCCTGGGCGGCCTCCACGGCCGCGCGCACCTCGTTGTCGGACAGGTCCAGGGGCACCACCATGCCGGGAAGCACGACCTCGTCGTCGAGCGGCAGCACAGGCAGGGTGAGCGGTGTGGACAGCGAAGCCATGATCTCCCCTTCGGCAGGCAAGTTGAGCTATGTCGACTCAATGCATGCGCTGCCGCCGATGTTCCCGGGGCGGGCCGAAGCGGTGTTCGCTGTGAGCGATCGACCTCTCAGGCCGCGGGCGTTCGCGGGAAGGCCCGCCGGTAGTCGGTCGGGGTGACGCCCACGTGCTGCGTGAAGTGGCGGCGCAGATTGGCGGCCGTGCCGAGCCCGCTGAGCTCGCCGATCCGCTCGACCGGCAGGTCGGTCGTCTCCAGCAGGACCTGCGCCCGGGCCAGCCGCTGATGCAGCAGCCACTGCAGCGGGGTGCTGCCGGTGGCGGCCTGGAGCCGGCGGAAGAGGGTGCGCGGACTCATCGCGGCGCGCCGGGCCAGGTCCTCCACGGTCAGCGGCTCGTCCAGGTGCTCCCTGGCCCACTGCATGACCGGGGCGAGACCGTCGCCGTCGCTGGTGGGCACCGAGCGGTCGATGAACTGCGCCTGGCCGCCCGGCCGGTGCGCGGGCACCACCATCGACCGCGCCAGCTGGTTGGCGACGTGCGCCCCGAGGTCACGACGCACCAGGTGCAGGCACAGGTCCAGGCCCGCCGACATCCCGGCGCTGGTGAGCACGTCGCCGTCGTCCACGTAGAGCACCGAGTCGTCGACGCGCACCCTCGGGTAGCGGCGGGCCAGGTCGGCGGTGTGCGCCCAGTGCGCGGTGGCCCGGCGGCCGTCCAGGATGCCGGCGGCGGCCAGCGCGAAGGCGCCGTTGCACAGCGACACCATCCGGGCCCCGGCGGCGGACGCCGCGCGCAGCGCCTCGATCAGCTCCCCGGGCAGCTCGGCGCCCTCGGTGACGCTCGCCTCGGGGACCGAGGTGATGATCACGGTGTCGGCGCGGGCCAGCTCGTCCAGGCCGTACGGGGTGAAGACCCCGAAGCCCGCGCGGGTGGGCGCGGCTCCCGGCCGCGTCCCGCACAGCCGCAGCTCGTACCAGCTCTCGGCCAGCTCCGGCTGCGGGCGGCCGAAGACGGCACAGGCGATGCTCAGTTCGTACAGGTCCCAGAGCGGGATGTCGGCGTCCTCGATGACGGCGACCGCCACGGAACCGGGGCCGCTCTTGGGGGTGACGGGGCGCACGGCGCTCGCGGAGTTCATGATCACGAGGTTAGGTCGGTCGGCCGCGGACTGGCAGGAATTTTGCGAGAGCCGTCATCCCCGCCACTGTCGGCGGCCGGAGCGCGGTGCGAGCGTGAAGGGGTGCTTGATCGACAAGCGCCGTCGACCCCTTCGTCGACCTCCTCGTCGACGCCTCCGCGTCGCCCCCCCTTCCACCTCGCGAAACCAGGAGCACACACCCATGAGCTCATCTCCCGCCTCCCCCGCCTCCGTCTCCGTTCTCGGCCTCGGTTCGATGGGCCGGGCCCTGGCCGAGGCCATGCTGCGCGCCGGCCACCGGGTCACCGTGTGGAACCGCACGGTGGGCCGGGCCGACGCGCTGGTCGCCCAGGGCGCCCGGCCGGCCGCCGACGCCGCGGAGGCCGTCGCCGCCGGCGAGCTGGTGATCATCTGCGTCCTCGACTACACGGCGGTGCGCGAGATCCTCGACCCGGTGGGCGCCGGGCTCGCCGGCAAGGTCCTGGTGAACCTCACCTCCGGCTCGCCCGAGCTGGCCCGCGAGACGGAGCGCTGGGCGGACGGGCTCGGCGCGACCTACCTCGACGCGGCGGTCATGAACACCCCGCCGGGGGTGGGCAAGCCCGAGTCGATGTTCTTCTACTCCGGCGCGCGCGACGCCTTCGACGCGCACCGCGCGACGCTCTCGGCGCTGGGCGACCCGCTGCACCTCGGCACCGACCCCGGCCTGTCCTCCCTCTACGACACCGCCCTGCTGGGCGTGATGTGGTCGGCGCTCGCGGGCTGGGCGCAGGGCGCGGCGCTGCTGGCCGGGGACGGGGTGACGGCCGAGGCGTTCACCCCGGTCGCGGTGCGCTGGCTGGGTGCCGTCGCCGGGTTCATCACCACCTACGCGCCGCAGGTCGACGCCGGCCGCTACCCCGGCGACGACGCCACGCTGGACGTGCACCGGGCCGCCATCGAGCACCTGGTGCACGCCAACGAGGCGGCGCGGCTGGACACCACGCTGCCCCGGCTGCTGCGCGACCAGATCCAGCGCGCCATCGACGCCGGCCACGGCGCCGACAGCTACGCGGCCGTCGTCAAGGGGCTCGCCGAGGAGGGCGCGTGACGACCGCCGCGCGGACCACGGCGACCGGGCAGACCACGCCCCTCGTGCGGGCCGCGGCCGCGGGGGCGGCACCGGCGGCCCCGGACTGGCCCGCCCTGGTGTCCGCGGCCGCCACCGAGTGCACCGGGGTCCTGGCGCGAGGCGCCGCCCAGGACTGGTCCCGTCCCGCCGGCGACGGCGACCTGGAGTGGAGCTGTCGCGCGACGCTCGACCACCTCGCGCTGGGCCTCGTCGCCTACACCGGCCTGCTCATCGCCCAACCGTCCGACCGCTTCGTCACCCTCTTCGCCTCCCTCGACGAGCAGGCGCCGATCCCCGGCTGTCTTGAGGGGATCCGCATCGCGGCCACGGTGCTGGCCTCGACCGTCCGGGACGCGGCCCCGGAGGCGCGGGCCTGGCACCCCTGGGGCAGCTCCGACGCGCCGGGGTTCGCCGCGATGGCGGTGGTCGAGCTGACCGTCCACACCTACGACATCGCCCGCACCCTCGGGCTGGACTGGCGCCCGCCGGACGCCCTGGCGGCCCCGGCACTCGCCCGCCTCTTCCCGGAGGCCCCCGCTCCGCCGGAGGGTCCGGGAGCGGCCCTGCTGTGGTGCACCGGCCGGGCGACGCTGCCCGGGCTGCCCCGACGTACGGAGTGGCAGTGGCAGGGGGCCGTGCGGCCGTCGGGCTGATCCCGCCGGGCGCCACCGGCGGCCGGGCCCGAGCCGCCCCGCGGCCCCGCCCCAGCGGGGAACCGCGCCGGCGCCGGGGCCGGCCACGCGCCGGGGCGGGTCAGCGGGTGGCGGTGCGGCGCAGGTGGATCTGGCGGACGTACGGCCAGCAGGCCAGTCCGACCAGCAGGGCGATGGCGTGGCCCCAGTCGGTGAGCGGGTCGGCGGAGTCCCGCAGCGCGGTGGCCAGCATGCCGCCGACGACGGCCAGGACCGACCAGCGCGGCAGCGGGCGCAGCAGCCCGGCCAGCGCGCCGACGCTGGCCATCAGCCCGTAGCTGATCCCGTAGTCCAGTCGGTTCAGCGAGCTCTCCGGCAGATGCCCGACGGCCACCGACACCGCGACCGGCACCTCGGTGAGCACCGTCGCCGCCACATGCCCGGACAGGAAGATCGCCGCGGTGCGCGGCCCCCCGACGCGACGCTCCAGGGAGGCCAGGACGAACAGGAACAGCAGGATGGACGGCGACAGCAGCCCGCCCGCCACCCATGCGCCGCTCGCCAGCAGCACCAGCAGCGGGCGTTCGGCGAGGTGGGAGACGTCCGTGCTCGATCCGGCGAGCAGCGCCCGCACCGTCTCCGGGTCGCCCAGGTCCGCGAAGACGCCGGTCGCCAACAACAGCAGCCCGTAGCCGAGGGTGAACGGGGTCTTGGTGGGCGTGGGCACCAGGCGCGCCAGCGCCCGCGCGGCGCGGGCCGACCGCGCGGCGCCGGGCGTGCGGGGCCGCGCGGGCGCGCCGAGCTGCGGGGTGCTGACGGCGGGAGCGGCGACGGGGGCGGTGCTCTTCCGGACCCGGGCCGGGCGGGCCACGCCCCGGCGACCGCGGGTCGGCGGGGCCGGCGCGGTGCCCGGTAGGGCCGTCCGGCCGTCGCGGCGCGCGTGCGGGGTGGGGGCGACGGGCCGGCGGGGCTTGCGCCCGCGCGGCGGGCGCGGCCCGAGCGGCGCGGGGGCCCGGCGGGCGGCGTTCCGCGGGCCGGGGGCGTCGGCGCCCGCTCCGGCTCGGGCTCGCCCACCCGGCGCCGACGGCGACGGCGCCAGGGACGGGGACGCGACGGTCGCCCCGGCCGTGCCAGGACCGTCGGACGGCGACGGGGAGCCGGCGGAAGGGGTGGAGGCGGCGGGTCCGCTCCGACCGGAGCTCCGGACCCGCGTCCCCCGCTCACGGCCACCGGCCGGCGTCCGCGGCGCGGTGGCACCGGGGGCCGCGGTCCGGGCGCCGGCGGCCTCACGGCTCCCGGCCGGCGCCCCCGATCCGGAGGCCGGGTCGGGCGCCGGATGCGGCCGGGTCCCGTCCCCCGCGTCCGGCGAGGGCGACCGGGTCGCTCGGGACGGCGGAGACGGCGAGGGGCGCGGAGACGGCGAGGTCGACGCGGCCTCGAAGGGCCGGGGAGGCCGACGGCGCGGGGTGGGTCGGGGTGCCGGTCCGCCGGCCGTGTCTCTGGGGCCGACGGCTCGAACGCTCGCTCCCGGATCACTTGGCCGCGACTCCTCCCTCACGCACGACTCGGTGACAACAATTGACCATGAAGCCGTGCGACGGTGGCGAGCACTGATGTGATTGCCATCACATTTCACGGCTCGCGAGCAACCTGACCCGTGTCGAACACATCGCTTCGAACCCTGGAGGCCCGCACATGCCACCGCCCTACGAGGCCGACCCCGTCGAGCACGCCGCCGACCGGCGGCCGATGACCCTGGAGCGCAGGACTGGGCCGTTCGGGGAGGTGGTGCTGCGGCGGCGGGAGGACACGTACGAGATCATCGCCAACGGGGTCTTCCTGATGGACACCTCCGACGGGCGCTCCGAGCGGCTGCTGGTGAACGCCGCGCTGGCGGCGCTGCGCACCCCGCCCGACCACCGGGCCCCGCACCTGCTCATCGGCGGGCTCGGGGTCGGCTTCTCACTCGCCGAGGCGGCCGCCGAACCGCGCTGGGGACGGATCACGGTCGTCGAGCGCGAGGCCGCGGTGATCGACTGGCATCGCGAGGGCCCGCTGGCGGAGATCTCCGCCGCGGCGCTGGCCGACCCCCGTACCGAGATCGCCCACACCGACCTGGTGGCCCATGTGCGCGCCGCGCCCCCCGCGTCCTACGACGCCCTGTGTCTGGACATCGACAACGGCCCGGACTGGACCGTCACCGAGGACAACGACGGGCTGTACGCCCCGACCGGGCTGGCCGCCTGCCGTGCCGCCCTGGCACCCGGCGGAGTGCTCGCCGTCTGGTCCGCGCAACCGTCGTCCGTTTTCGAAACGACCTTGCGGAATGCCGGTTTCACAGGCGTACGAACCGAAGAGATCGCCGTTGCCCGTGGTGTCCCCGACGTGGTCCACCTCGCGGTTCGGGGCGCGTAGCCGAGCCCGTCGCGATGCCTTTACGCTCTTGCCTTACGAACGCGACCGGCACGGGCGGTGACCGTCCGGGTACGCGGGTACGAAGGACGACGCAGGGGCGGGCGTATGGAGCAGACACACACGACCCACAACGGCGCCGCCGCGACCACACCGGGCGCGCAGCGCAGAGTGCTGGTCGTCGAGGACGATCCGACGATCGTGGACGCCATCGCGGCCCGGCTGCGCGCCGAGGGGTTTCAGGTGCAGACCGCCGGCGACGGGCCGGCGGCCGTGGACACGGCCGAGGCCTGGCAGCCGGACCTGCTGGTCCTCGATGTGATGCTGCCGGGCTTCGACGGCCTGGAGGTGTGCCGTCGGGTGCAGGCCCGGCGACCGGTGCCGGTGCTGATGCTCACGGCACGCGACGACGAGACGGACATGCTGGTGGGGCTGGGAGTCGGCGCCGACGACTACATGACCAAGCCCTTCTCGATGCGGGAGCTGGCGGCGCGGGTGCACGTCCTGCTGCGCCGGGTGGAGCGGGCGGCGCTGGCCGCGCACACCCCGCGCAGCGGCATCCTGCGGCTGGGCGAGCTGGAGATCGACCACGCCCAGCGCCGGGTGCGGGTTCGTGGCAACGATGTCCACCTCACCCCCACCGAGTTCGACCTGCTGGTGTGCCTGGCCAACACGCCGCGCGCGGTGCTCTCCCGGGAGCAGCTGCTGGCGGAGGTGTGGGACTGGGCGGACGCCTCCGGCACCCGGACCGTGGACAGCCACGTCAAGGCGCTGCGCCGGAAGATCGGCGCCGAGCGGATCCGCACCGTGCACGGCGTGGGGTACGCCCTGGAGACCCCCGCGGCATGAGACTGCCGCCCGGACGGGCCGCCTGGAGTCGGGTGTGGGAGGCGCTGCGGCCCTTCGACCCCTACCGGTCGGTGAAGGCGGCGCTCGGAGCGCTGGTCATCGGCTCGGTGATCATCACCACCCTGCTGGTGTTCGTGGCCGCGCACTCCGACACCGAGCTCCGCATCATCACGATCTTCTCCATCATCGCCTCGCTGCTGATCACGCAGTTCGTGGCGCACGGGCTGTCCGCCCCGCTGGACGAGATGACCGAGGTCACCCGGGCGATGGCGCACGGGGACTACACCCGGCGGGTGCGGGCGGCCGAGCGCCGGGACGAGTTCGGCGACCTGGCCACCGCCTTCAACCGGATGGCCGCCGACCTGGAGGCGGTGGACACCCACCGCAAGGAGCTGGTGGCCAACGTCTCGCATGAGCTGCGCACCCCGATCGCCGCCTTGCGGGCCGTGCTGGAGAACGTGGTCGACGGCGTCTCCGAGGCGGATCCGGAGACCATGCGGATCGCGCTGCGGCAGACCGAGCGGCTGAGCCGGCTGGTGGAGCAGCTGCTGGACCTGTCCCGGTTGGACAACGGGGTCGTGCCGCTGCACGCCCGACGCTTCGAGGTGTGGCCGTATCTGGCCGGCATCCTCAAGGAGGCGAGCATGGCCAAGAGCGCCGCCTCCGATCCACGCGCCGGTTCGCACTCCCGCAAGGACGTCCACCTCAACCTGGACGTCTTCCCTCCGGACCTCACCGCGCACGCGGACGGCGAGCGGCTGCACCAGGTGGTCGCCAACCTGATCGACAACGCCGTGAAGCACAGCCCGGCCCACGGCCGGGTGACGGTGCGCGCCCGGCGCGGCGACGGCGCCCAGAGCCTGGAGCTGGAGGTCATCGACGAGGGGCCGGGCATCCCCGAGGCGGAGCGCCATCGGGTGTTCGAACGCTTCAACCGGGGCGGCCCCAAGGCCGCCGGCCAGGGCTCGGGGGGCGACGGGGGCACCGGCCTGGGGCTGGCCATCGCCCGCTGGGCGGTGGATCTGCACGGTGGCCGCATAGGGGTGGCCGAATCCCCTCGTGGCTGCCGGATCAAGGTCAGCCTTCCGGGTGTCGATCGCGACCAGGGTTGACCTGCCGTGACGTAGGGTCGAGAGCGGAAGCACACATTCGAGCGGTGTGAGGCGCGCTTTTTGCGTACCCGCGTGCGGACCGTACGGATCAGACAGGGCCGAAATGACGGGTGTTTCCCGCCGTGCCGCGCCCCGAAACCCGTCGATCAATGTGACATGCGCGACGATGACCTGTGCGACCTGCACGTAAGGGGCCAAGAGGCGTAGCCTTTATTCCCGCTGTCCACCACCTTAGGAAGCGGAAGAGGGCGGTTGCCGCCGTGTCGCCACAGTCCCCCAACACTTCGAGCGTCTCGACCGACAAGGACGGGCAGGGGAAGACCCCTGCCGACGCCTTCGGTCCCAATGAGTGGCTCGTCGACGAGATCTACCAGCAGTACCTCCAGGACCCGAACTCGGTCGACCGAGCCTGGTGGGACTTCTTCGCCGACTACAAGCCTGGCAAGGACACGAGCTCTGCGGTGGCCGCGCCATCGCAGGCCGTGAGCGGGGGTGCCACCCCCGCCGTGCCGGCCCCCGCCGCCTCGGGGGCGGCGGGCACCACCGCCGCCGCGCCGGCGACGCCGCCGGCCCCGACCGCCGCGAGCGGCACCGCCGCCGCGGGGGCGGCGGGTGCCGCCCCGGCCGCCGCCAGGCCGGCCGCACCGGCGAAGCCCGCCGCGCAGGCACCGGCCGCCCCGGCGAAGCCCGCCGCGGCCAAGCCCGCGGCCGCCGCCAAGCCGGCCGCCGCCGCGCCCGGCGGTCCGGAGTTCGTGACGCTGCGCGGCCCGTCCGCCGCGGTCGCCAAGAACATGAGCGCGAGCCTCGACCTCCCGACCGCGACCAGCGTGCGGGCCGTCCCGGTCAAGCTGCTCTTCGACAACCGCATCGTCATCAACAACCACCTGAAGCGCGCCCGGGGCGGGAAGATCTCCTTCACCCACCTCATCGGCTACGCGATGGTGCGTGCGATCAAGGCGATGCCGTCGATGAACTACTCCTTCGCGGAGAAGGACGGCAAGCCGACGCTGGTCAAGCCGCCGCACGTCAACCTGGGTCTCGCCATCGACCTGGTGAAGCCGAACGGCGACCGCCAGCTGGTCGTCGCGGCGATCAAGAAGGCCGAGACGCTGAACTTCTTCGAGTTCTGGCAGGCCTACGAGGACATCGTCCGCCGCGCCCGCGCGAACAAGCTGACGATGGACGACTTCACCGGCGTCACCGTCTCGCTGACCAACCCGGGCGGCATCGGCACCGTGCACTCCGTGCCCCGCCTGATGCCCGGCCAGGCCGTGATCATGGGCGTCGGCGCGATGGAGTACCCGGCCGAGTTCCAGGGCACCTCCCAGGACACCCTGAACAAGCTGGGCATCTCCAAGGTCATGACGCTGACCTCGACCTACGACCACCGCGTCATCCAGGGCGCCGCCTCCGGCGAGTTCCTGCGCATCGTCTCGAACCTGCTCCTCGGCGAGGACGGCTTCTACGACGACATCTTCGAGGCGCTGCGGATCCCGTACGAGCCGATCCGCTGGCTGAAGGACATCGACGCCTCGCACGACGACGACGTCACCAAGGCGGCGCGCGTCTTCGAGCTGATCCACTCCTACCGGGTGCGCGGCCACGTCATGGCCGACACCGACCCGCTGGAGTACCGCCAGCGCAAGCACCCGGACCTGGACATCACCGAGCACGGGCTCACCCTGTGGGACCTGGAGCGCGAGTTCGCCGTCGGCGGCTTCGCCGGCAAGTCGATGATGAAGCTGCGCGACATCCTGGGCGTGCTGCGTGACTCGTACTGCCGCACCACCGGCATCGAGTTCATGCACATCCAGGACCCCAAGCAGCGCAAGTGGATCCAGGACCGCGTGGAGCGGCCGCACGCCAAGCCGGAGCGCGAGGAGCAGCTGCGCATCCTGCGCCGGCTGAACTCGGCCGAGGCGTTCGAGACCTTCCTGCAGACGAAGTACGTCGGCCAGAAGCGGTTCTCCCTGGAGGGCGGCGAGTCCGTGATCCCGCTGCTCGACGCGGTGATCGACGCGGCCGCCGAGTCGCGCCTGGACGAGGTCGTCATCGGCATGGCCCACCGTGGCCGGCTCAACGTGCTCGCCAACATCGTGGGCAAGTCCTACGCGCAGATCTTCCGCGAGTTCGAGGGCAACCTCGACCCGAAGTCGATGCACGGCTCCGGCGACGTGAAGTACCACCTGGGCGCCGAGGGCACCTTCACCGGCCTGGACGGCGAGCAGATCCAGGTCTCGCTGACCGCCAACCCCTCCCACCTGGAGGCGGTGGACCCGGTCGTCGAGGGCGTCGCGCGCGCCAAGCAGGACATCATCGGCAAGGCGGGCACCGACTTCACCGTGCTGCCGGTGGCGCTGCACGGCGACGCGGCCTTCGCCGGCCAGGGCGTCGTCGCGGAGACGCTGAACATGTCGCAGCTGCGCGGCTACCGCACCGGCGGCACCGTGCACATCGTCATCAACAACCAGGTCGGCTTCACCGCCGCGCCGGAGGCCTCGCGCTCCTCCATGTACGCCACCGACGTGGCCCGCATGATCGAGGCGCCGATCTTCCACGTGAACGGTGACGACCCGGAGGCCGTGGTCCGCGTCGCGCGGCTGGCCTTCGAGTTCCGCCAGGCGTTCAACAAGGACGTCGTCATCGACCTGATCTGCTACCGCCGTCGCGGCCACAACGAGTCGGACAACCCGGCCTTCACCCAGCCGCTGATGTACGACCTGATCGACAAGAAGCGCTCGGTGCGCAAGCTCTACACCGAGTCCCTCATCGGTCGCGGCGACATCACGCTGGAAGAGGCCGAGCAGGCGCTGCAGGACTTCCAGGGCCAGCTGGAGAAGGTCTTCACCGAGGTTCGCGAGGCCACCGCGACCCCGGCCCCGGCCGAGGTCCCCGAGCCGCAGGCGGAGTTCCCGGCGGCGGTGCACACCGGCGTCTCCCAGGAGGTCGTCAAGCGCATCGCCGAGTCCCAGGTGAACATCCCCGACCACGTCACCGTGCACCCGCGACTGCTCCCGCAGCTCCAGCGGCGCGCGGCCATGGTCGAGGACGGCACCATCGACTGGGGCATGGGCGAGACCCTGGCGATCGGCTCGCTGCTGATGGAGGGCACCCCGGTCCGGCTCGCCGGCCAGGACTCCCGCCGCGGCACCTTCGGCCAGCGCCACGCGGTGCTCATCGACCGTGAGACCGGCGAGGACTACACCCCGCTGCTCTACCTCTCCGACGACCAGGCGCGCTTCACCGTCTACGACTCGCTGCTGAGCGAGTACGCGGCGATGGGCTTCGAGTACGGCTACTCGCTGGCCCGCCCGGACGCGCTGGTGATGTGGGAGGCGCAGTTCGGTGACTTCGTCAACGGCGCGCAGACCGTCGTGGACGAGTTCATCTCCTCCGCCGAGCAGAAGTGGGGCCAGACCTCCGGCGTCACCCTGCTGCTGCCGCACGGCTACGAGGGCCAGGGCCCGGACCACTCCTCGGCCCGTCCCGAGCGCTTCCTCCAGCTGTGCGCCCAGGACAACATGACGGTCGCCATGCCGACGCTGCCGTCGAACTACTTCCACCTGCTGCGCTGGCAGGTGCACAACCCGCACCACAAGCCGCTGGTCGTCTTCACCCCGAAGTCGATGCTCCGGCTCAAGGCGGCCTCCTCGAAGGCGGAGGAGTTCACCAGCGGCGGGTTCCGCCCGGTCATCGGCGATGACTCGGTGGACCCGGCGGCGGTGCGCAAGGTCGTCTTCACCTCCGGCAAGGTCTACTACGACCTGGTGGCGGAGCGGGAGAAGCGCGGCATCACCGACACCGCGCTGATCCGGCTGGAGCGGCTGTACCCGCTGCCGGGTGCGGAGCTCCAGGCGGAGATCTCCAAGTACGCGGGTGCCGAGAAGTTCGTGTGGGCCCAGGAGGAGCCGGCGAACCAGGGTGCCTGGCCGTTCATCGCGCTCAACCTGATCGACCACCTGGACCTGGCGGTGGGTGCCGACCTGCCGCCGGCCGAGCGGCTGCGGCGGGTCTCCCGTCCGCACTCCTCGTCCCCGGCGGTCGGTTCGAACAAGCGCCACCAGGCCGAGCAGCAGGCCCTGGTCAGCGAGGTCTTCGACATCTGACCGAGGCGAGGCGTCGTACGTCGGAAGGCCCGGTCCCGCGGTTCGCGGGACCGGGCCTTCCGGCGTACCGGGCGTACTAGGCTGTTCGCATGTACTTCACCGACCGTGGCATCGAGGAGCTGGAGAAGCGGCGCGGCGAGGAGGAGGTCACCTTCGAGTGGCTCGCCGAGCAGCTGCGCACCTTCGTCGACCTGAACCCTGACTTCGAGGTGCCGGTGGAGCGGCTGGCCACCTGGCTGGCCCGCCTCGACGACGAGGACGACGAGGACTGAGCTCCGCGGGAGGTGACGCGGTGGCTGTCGTTCGTCTGCGTGCCCGTTGTGCTGGTCGCGCCCACGCGGCGGCAGCCGCACATCTCCACCCGGCCCCGCGCCCCTTCAGGGCGCTGCCGAACCGCGGCCGACCTCACCAGAGCCGCTCAGCCACGGAGTAGCGGCACGCGCGACGCCGGCGATCCGCGGCGCCCGCGGTCAGGCCACGGCCGGTCCCCGGCCCGGGGCGGGCGCCGGTGCCTCGTGGTCCAGCCGGGGGTCGCAGCTCAGCACGGCCTGCTGGAGCCGCTGCAACCGCAGCGACGGCTCCAGGCCGAGCTCCTCGGCCATCGCCAGCCGCAGCCGCTGGTAGACGGCGAGCGCCCGGGTGCGCTGGCCGGAGCGGTGCAGGGCGAGCATGTACTGGCCGTGCATCCCCTCGTGGAAGCGGTGCTCGACGATGAGCGCGGCCAGGTCGCACAGCGCCTCCTGGTGGCCGCCCAGTCGCAGCCGGCACTCGATGCTCCGCTCGGTGACGGTGAGCCGGGACTGCTCCAGCCGGGCGACCGCGGCCTGGAGCGGTCGGCCGTGCGCCACGTCCATCAGGGCCGGCCCCTGCCAGAGCCGCAGCGCGCGCCGGAACGCGGACTCCGCGGTGCGCTCGTCGCCGACATCCAGCGCGCACTCCCCGGCGGACACCAGGTCGTGGTAGGCGTGCAGATCCAGCTCGCCGGGGCGCAGCAGGAAGGCGTAGCCGCCGGGCCGGGTCTGCAGCACGTCGCGGGCGACGGCCGCGGGCGTGGTGGACAGCGTCTCGGCGAGCAGCTTGCGCAGATGCAGGATGTAGGTCTGGAGCGTGGTCGGCGCGGTGCGGGGTGGGGCGTCGCCCCACAGCTCCGCCATGAGCGCCGACACCGGCACCACCCGGCCGTCGTTCAGCAGCAGCAGCGACAGGACCTTCCGCGGTTTCATCGCGGTCGGGACCGCGGACCTGGTGCCATGGTGCAGCGTCAGCGGTCCGAGAACGTTCACGAACATGGGTGCCACCTCCTCACACGTCACCTGCGGTACGCGCGGACGAACAGCTCGGCGGCCTGCTCGCAGATGTCCGCGGCCTCGCCGCCGGTCAGCGGGCGGGTGCCGTACATGGACTGGTGCAGGCCCTGTTGCACCAGGAGCGCCACGAACTGACGGGCTCCGGTCTCCGGGTCGGGGACGCTCAGCTCACCCCGCGCGTCACGGTGGCGAAGCGTTTCAGCAAGGGCGGACACCAGTTGCCGGGGCTCCCCCTCGGCGCAGGCCGGGCGCAGCCAGGGATGGCGCGCGACCTCGGCGATGACCAGCCGGCGCAGCGCCGAGGCGCGCTCGTCCAGCAGCACCTGGAGCACTCGGTGGCCGAAGGCGGTCAGCTCCGCGCGGGCGTCCCGCTCCGTGCCGTCGTCGGGGCCCGCGGCGGCGCCGGGCGCGAAGCCCTCCGCCACCCGTCGGCGCTCGCCCTCGACCGCGGCGATGAACAGGCTCTGCTTGTCGCCGAAGTGGTTGTAGACCGTCTGCTTGGACACCCGGGCCTCGTCGGCGATGACGTCGACGCTGGCCCGCGCGTACCCCTCGCGCAGGAAGACCGCGACGGCGGCCTCCAGGATGGCCTGCCGCTTGGCGGGCTGCGGGCCCGCCGGGCGTCCGGGGGCGCCGCGTCGTGGCGACGTCTCCCGCGTCCGTGGCCCGCTGTGCGTGCGCATCGCCCGCCGTCCTCTCGCCGTCCCGGCCACTCCGATTATCTGACTGACCCTCAGTCTGCCCTTGCACTCAGTGGACTTGCGAGTCTAGCCTTCCAGATCTGGACTGGACCAGACCGTCCAGTCCAGTTGACTCGCCCTCTTACCGCCCCCGAGGAGAGGTCCATGAGCGAACTCATCACGCTGCCGGCCGAGGTGCAGGACCAGCTGTTCCGCACGGCCCGCACCGCCCACACCTTCACCGACGAGCCGGTCACCGACGAACAGGTGCGGGCCGTCTACGAGTTGATCAAGTACGGTCCCACCTCGCTGAACCAGCAGCCGCTGCGGGTGGTCCTGGTGCGGTCGCGGGAGGCGCGGGACCGGCTGGTGCCCCTGATGACGGGCCGCAACCAGGAGAAGACCGCCAAGGCGCCGCTGGTGGCGGTGGTCGGGGCGGACCTGGACTTCCACGAGGAGCTGCCGCGGCTGGTGCCCTTCATGGAGAACCCCGAGGCGCTGTTCGCGGACCCGGCCGCGCGGGAGGAGTCGGCGCGGTTCAACACCGCGATCCAGATCGGCTACCTCATCGTGGGGGTGCGCGCCGCGGGGCTGGCCGCCGGTCCGATGATCGGGTTCGACGCGGACGCCGTCAGCGCCGAGTTCTTCCCCGACGGCCGGCACCGGGCGCTGTGCGTGGTCAACATCGGCCGGCCGGGGCCGGACGCCTGGATGGGGCGGCTGCCGCGGCTGGCCTACGAGGAGGTCGTCAGCACCGTCTGACGACACGGGTCGGGACAGGGCGGCGGCACGGGGCGACGGGGTCTGCGCGGGCGGGACGGGGTCGACGCGGGGCGGACGGGGTCGGCGCGGGGCCCGGAGGCGCGCTGCCCGGGCAGCGGCTGGAAAACGCCGGTGGGGCCGCCGGGGAGGACCCGGCGGCCCCCGGGGAGGCTCAGCTGTCGAGCAGCTCGTTGAAGACGACGGTGTCGAAGATGTCCTCCACGCGGGTCGCCTTGCCGTCCCGCATGGTCCAGGAGTGCACGAAGTCCAGGGTGGCGGTCCGGCCGCTGAGCGAGGTGACCTGGCGGGTGCCGAAGACCACCACCCGGTCGCCCTGCTCGATGAACTCCCGGGGCTCCAGCCGCATCCCGCCGAGCACCGCGGGGACCCGCGCGAGGAAGGCGCGCACCCCGTCATGGCCCAGCTTGGTGCCGCCCAGCCCGTACTTCTCCAGTCCGTCGGGGTGGACCCACTCCACGTCGGGGTGCATGGCCGACAGCAGGCCGTCCGGGTCGCCGGCCCGGAATCCGGCGTAGGACCTCTGGATGGCCTCGATGTTCGGGGACGCCACGGTGATCCGGTCTCCTTAGGCTTCGTCGCGCCGCGTCACGTGCTGCGTCGCACGCGGCTTCACATGATCGGGGTGCAGCTCCTCCAGTGTGCGCCGGATGCCCTCCCGCCACGAGACCCGGCAGGGCCCGGTCAGCTTCCGGCGGCGGGTCGGGTCGAAGCGGTAGGTCTCGCGGGTGACCTCGCTGGGGACCAGACGGGCCGGCACCCCGGTGAGCTCCTCCAGATGGCGCACGCAGTCGGTCATGCCCATCGGCTCGTCGCCGCCCCAGTTGACCAGGGTCGCCGGCGTGGCGGCGGCCGCCCACAGGGCCGGGACCTGGTCCACCAGGTCGTCGGTGTGGAGCGGAGAGCACCAGTTCTGCCCCTGGCGCGGCACCGGTATCGGCTCGCCCGCCAGCATCCGCTTGAAGTAGAGCATCGGCACCCCGCCGTAGCCACCCGGCCCGTAGGCGATGTTGAGCCGGGCGATGGTGGTCGGCAGGCCCAGCACCGCGGCGAAGGCGCGCACCGCCCCCTCCGCGGCGATCTTGCCCACCGGGTAGGCCGGCAGCCAGTCCGCGACCCCGTCGACCGGGTCGTCCTCGGTGTAGGCGTGGTCCAGGGTCTGCCGCTTGTAGAGGGCCCCGGTGGACACGAACAGGAACGCCTCGGCGGTACGGCAGTGGTGCATCAGACGCCCGCAGGCGAGCGAGTTGACCTCGATGGCGGCGTTGACGTCACCGTCCTCGCCGCGGCGGACGGCCGAGTGCAGGACATGAGTGAAGTCGGTGGGCAGTCCCGCGTAGTCCGCCCCCTCCAGGTCGTCCATGTCCCAACGGCGGGTCACGATGCCCTGGGCGCGCAGCGCGTCCTCGACGCCCGGGGTGCCGAAGCGGCCCACGCACCACACCTCGTTGCGGCGCGCGAGCGCCTCGGCGACCGGCCGGGCGACCTGCCCGGTGCCGCCCGTGATCAGGATCTTCTTGCCTTCCATCCGCTGCCCGCTCCTTAGCTGTTCCGCTGTCGCCACCCGGCGACGTGGTCCCGGTCGGCATCGCCCAGGGCGCGGTCCAGCTCCCGACGCAACACGGCCTGGAAGGTCGCGACGTGGCGCGGTCCCATGAGGGTGTAGTGCTCGCCGGGGACGTCGATGTACCGGTTCGCCCCCGTGGTGTGGTCGTCCCAGCGCCGGATCTCCTGTTCCAGCCAGTCCGCCTTGGTGCCGCGCAGCGGGGTGGCGTAGAAGACCGTCATGGAACGGACCTTTCCGGATGGAGTGTAGGTGCGCCCCAGGTCGGTCAGTCCATCGGCCAGCTCGGCCCAGGCGGCGAACTTCTCCTGGTCCAGGTCGAGCTCGGCCAGTCGGCCGGGCGGCGCGAGCTCCATGAAGTGGGCGAGCTGCTCGGCGCGGGGCAGCGGTCGGAGCACGGCGGGCAGCTCCAGTGACTGCTGCTTCCCGATCAGATCGAGGAAGAAGGCGAGGTTGGTGGCGGTCTCGATGAAGTCGAGCTCGTTCATCCGGTACTTGATGTGCGGGGGCAGGTTGAAGCTGCCGACGAAGTCGACCCGCTCGCCGCGCGCCTCCAGCGCCTTGGCGATCTCGAAGGCGACCGCGCCGCCGTAGGAGTAGCCGGCGATGGCGTAGGGGCCGTGCGGCTGGCGGGCGCGGATGGCGGCCACATAGGTGGAGACCATCTCCTCGAAGCTCTCGAAGGGCTTCTCGCCCTCGTTGAAGCCGCGGGCGCGCAGCGCGTAGAACGGCCGGTCGCCGGCGAAGTACTTGGCGAGGTTGACGAAGACGAGCACCTCGCCGACGCCGGGGTGGACACAGAACAGCGGGGTCTTCGCGCCACCGGTCTGCAGCGGCACGACCGGGTCGTACTCGGCCACCCGGTGGCCGCCGTCGGCCGCGGGCCCGGCGTCGACGCGGGCGGCCAGCGCCCGTACGGAGGGGGCGGTCAGCACGGTGATCACCGGCAGGTCGGGCACGCCCAGCCGCTGGTCGACGCGGCGGCGCAGCCGCAGGATGTCCAGGGAGGTGCCGCCGAGGTCGAAGAAGCTGGCGGTGGCGCTGATCCGGTCCGGGGTGGTGCCGAACATCTCGGCGTAGATCTCGGCGAGGACCTGCTCGGTGCCGGGGCGGGGCGGGGTGTGGCCGCCGAGCCGGCGGCAGGTCAGCTCCGCGACATGGGCGGCGGCCTCGGCGTAGCCGCCGCTCTCCAGCGTCTGCCGCATCCGGCGGCGCAGCGTCTTGCCGAGGCTGGTCTTGGGGAAGGCGTCCTTGGGCAGCGGCAGGATCACGGACGGCCGGAAGCCCCAGAGCATGACGGTGGTGGCACGCACGGCGGTGAGCAGCCGGTGCAGCTCGGCCTCGTCGGCGGCGGTCTGGGGGCGGTCCGGCGCCGGGAGGGCCGCGGCCTCGGCATGGAAGGCGATCACCAACTGCTCGGTGTCGCTGCCCGGCGCGCGGGTGGGGAAGGCCGCGACATGGCCGGGCGTGATGCCGTCGAGCTGCTCCAGCGCCGTCTCGATCTCCTGGCTGAAGTAGTTGACGCCGTTCACGATGATGCTGTCCTTGCTGCGCCCCTCGAGGCTGAGCCGGCCGTCGACGATGCGGCCCAGGTCGCCGCTGCGGAACCAGCCGTCGGGGGTGAAGGCCGCCGCGGTGGCCTCGGCGTCGTTGTAGTAGCCGCGGGTGATCATCGTGCCGCGCAGTTGGAGTTCGCCGATCTCGCCCTCGGGCAGCGGCCGGTGGTGCTCGTCCGCGATCCGGATCTCCAGGCCCCGGATGGGCCGGCCGAGGTTGGCGAAGGCGGCGCCCGCGTCGGCCGCGGGGAAGTCCCGGTTGTAGACACTGCCGGCGCAGGTCTCGGTCATGCCGAAGGCCGGCCAGAGCGCGGAGCCGCGCAGCCCGTGCGCGGCGTAGCCGGCGAGGAACTCCTCACCGGTGGCGACGACGTTGGCCTCACCGCCGCTGACGATGTGGCGCAGCGCGCCGAGGTCGAGGCGCTCGCCGCTTTCCGCCAGCGTGTGCTCCGCCTCGTTGAGCGAGCCGAGGAGGAAATTCGGCGTGAACGTCATCGTGACCCGGTGCCGGGAGACGATGCGCAGGAATTCCAGCGGGTTTTCCAGAACGGTCCGCGCCGGCGCGTGCCATTGCGTGGCGCCCACCGCGAGCGGCAGCAGGTGCGCTTCGAGAAGTGCGGCGACATGGTCGAAGGAAATCCAGTTGAAGGTGGTGTCCGCGGCGGTGAGACGCTGCGTTTCCGCCTTCCCCGCCATGGAGGCGAGCAGATTTCCATGGGTCAGCATGACCGCCTTGGCATTGCCGGTGGAGCCGGAGGTCAGCACCAGCAGCGCGAGGTCCTCGGGCGCGGCCGGGTGGTCCGGGGCCGGCGCGTGGTCGCCGCGCAACTCCTCCAGCAGGGCCGTCCCGCGCCCCGGCACCACGGGCAGCCCGGCGGCCAGCGCCTCGGTGGTGACCAGGAGCGGGCCGTCCAACAGCCGGTCGAGGTGGGTGAGCTGGGCGGCCCAGCGGGTGACGGTGCCGGGCGGCTGCACCAGCGGACAGGGGACGAACCCGCCCAGCAGACAGGCCCAGAAGGCGGTCACGAACTCCCGCTGGTCGGGCACGAGCAGGGCCACCCTGTCGCCCGGCCGCAAGCCCCGGTCGCGCAGTCCGCCGAGCATTTCCCGCGCCTCGGCGAGGAGTTCCGGATAGGACTGCGATATCGCCCCGCCCTCCGCCTCGGCGGAGATATAGCGGAGACCGGCGGCCGGATGGTCCCGCGCCGCCCGAACGAGCAGTTGAATCACGGATCGCCCGTCCCCGGGCCCTTCCCGTTCTTCGGGTTCTCCTCGCTCGGAGAATTCCGCGAATACTGTTCCCATCGGCCTCACCGACCCCTTCCCTCCCTTGGGTTGGCCACGAAGGTAACAGTTCGAACATATGCCCTCCACGATCCTCTAGCGGCGCTCTAGCGCGGCTCTACGCCCCGACATCTCTTGACGCCCGCTTGACCGCTCCTTGGTCGGCCCTTGGTCGTGATCAAGCCCTCACCCTCCGTGCGGTGACCGCCTTGACTTCCGATATTCGCGATATATCGTAAGGGCAGGGATACGCGATATATTGCGTACGCGTGGCGCCCCACCCGTGCGCGGCGGAGCGCCGTACCTGGGGAGGTCAGGGATGTCAGCCCGGTCCGAGTGGTCGATCGACGAGCCGCGCAGGCTCACCTTCGACGAGCCCGCCACCGCCCTCCAGGTGTGGATCGTCGGCGGCACGGTCAACGTCGTCGGCACCGACGACGGCCCGGCCCGGCTGGAGGTCTCCGAGATCGAGGGGCCGCCGCTGGCCGTCACCCACCAGGACGGCAGGCTGTCGGTCGGCTATGACGACCTCCCCTGGAAGAGCCCGCTGAAGTGGCTCGACCGGAGGGAGTGGACCCGCACCGCGCACCTCACCCTCGCCGTGCCCACCGGCACCGCCGTCTCGATCGGCGTCGTCGGCGCCGACGTGGTGCTCTCCGGCCTGTCCGGCCGCGCCGAGCTGCGCGGCGTCTCCGGAGACCTCACCCTGGTCGGGCTGGTCGGCGAGGTCTCCGCCCACACCGTCTCGGGCCGGGTCGAGGCCCAGGCCGTCACCGGAGAGCTGCGCTTCCACTCCGTCTCCGGCGACCTCACCGTCGTCGAGGGCGCTGCGGTGCACGCCGACTCGGTCAGCGGGAACATGGTGCTCGACCTCGCCCCGCATCGGGCCGCCCGCGGCACCGACCTCCGGCTGACCACCGTCTCCGGTGAGATCGCGGTCCGACTGCCGCAGCCCGCCGACGCCCGGGTCGACGCCGACACCACCAGCGGCACGGTCTCCTGCGCCTTCGAGGACCTGCGGGTCAGCGGCCAGTGGGGAGCCAAGCGCATCACCGGCACGCTGGGTTCGGGCCGCGGCAGTCTCCGGGCCACCACCGTCTCCGGCGCGATCGCCCTGCTGCGCCGCCCGGACACGCCCGAGGCGGCAGACGCGGCGGGCGGTCCGGACGGTCCGGGCGCCGGGGACGCCCCGAGCGGCTCGCCGGCGCCCGCCGGCCCGCACACCCCCGCCGGTCCCGGGACTCCGGCCGGCCCCGAGGCTCCGGCCGGCCCGGACGCTCCGACCAGCACGGAAGGGAAGGCCCTCTGATGCCCCCCGTCTTCGCCCACGGCCGACTGCGGCTGTACCTCCTCAAGCTGCTGGACGAGGCGCCGCGCCACGGCTACGAGGTCATCCGTCTGCTGGAGGAGCGCTTCCACGGGATGTACGCCCCCTCCGCCGGCACCGTCTACCCCCGGCTGGCCAAGCTGGAGGCCGAGGGACTGGTCAGCCACACCACCGAGGGCGGCCGCAAGGTCTACGCGACCACCGACGCCGGCCGCGCCGAACTCGCCGACCGGAGCGGCGAACTGGCCGAGCTGGAGGTGGAGATCCGCGAGTCCGTCGCCGAACTCGCCGCCGAGATCCGGGAGGACGTCCGCGACTCCGCCAGCGACCTGCGTCGGGAGATGCGCGAGGCCGCCCGGCGGACCCGCACCGCCCCCGACGCCGCCGACGCCCCGACCGGGGAGTGGGACCGGGGCGGCCCCGAGCACGAGGCATGGCGGGCCGCCGAGGAGGAGATGCGGCACGCCAAGGACGAATGGCGAGAGCAGGCCCGTCGCGCCAAGGAGGAGTCACGGCGCGCCCGACAGGACGCCCAGCGGGCCCGTCGGCAGGCCAGGGCCGCCGAGGAGCAGGCCCGCGAGGAGCTCCAGGCGTTCGCCCGGCGGCTCCAGGAGCAGACCCAGGAACACCTCCGCTCGGGCGACTGGCAGCGTGCGGTCCGCGAGGGCCTGGCCGAGGTCTCGCGCGGCCTCGGCCGACTCTCCCGCCAGGAGCCGGACCCCGCCCCCGCCGACCGCGGGCCCGACGGCGGGGAGTCGAGGACGACGGGCCGAGGTCCGAAGGCCGCCGCGGAGCGGGACCGTACGGCCGAGACCTCGGGGTCGGCGGGGTCGGCGGGGTCGGCAGATCCGAAGAGGGCGACGGAGCCGGCGGGGGCGGCCGCCCCCGAGCGGGGGGCGGAGCCCGAGTGGTCGCGCGAGTTCCGTACCAGCGGCGATCCGGCGCGCGACCTGGAACGGCTGCTGGACCGCTTCCGTGACGACATCCGCGACACGGCCCGCGACCACACGGTGAGCGAGGACACGGTGGCCGAGGCCCGGCGGTGGCTGGCCGAGACGGCGACGGGCATCAACGCCCTGCTGCGCCGCGCGGGGCGGGCTTGACGGGTTCGGGTTAGGGTCAACTCGTCGGTGATCACGAGTCGTTACCCCGGGAGGCCCGTCATGACAGCAGCCCTCGCCCGCAGGATGTGGCACCAGCTGGAGCCTTTGCACGCCTGTCTGTACTTCTCTCCGCAGGCGAACGAGGAGGCCGCCGCGCTCGGCTACGACCTCTCCTCCCGCTGGCCGAGCTACTTCGCCTGGCGCGCGGCCCCGCTCGGCGCGGCGGGACCCGAGCTGGTCACCGCCACGTTCTTCGGCTTCGCGCCGCGGATGGTCGCCGAGCACGTCCCCGCCGTCTGGCGCACCGCGTCCCCCGAGGCCGTGCTGGACGCCCGGCTCCGCGCGGTGGACCGCACCTTCCGGGCGCTGTTCCCGGAGCGGACAGCGAGCCCGGAGATGGCGGAGGCCGCGGAGCTCGCGCGGGAGGCCGCCGAGCACGCCGTCACCGCCGCCCGCCCGCTGGCGGCCGCCAACCGCGACCTGGGCTGGCCCGACGAGCCGCACCTCGCCCTCTGGCAGGCCGCCACGGTGCTGCGCGAGCACCGTGGCGACGGCCATCTCGTCGCCCTGCTCGCCGCCGACCTCGACCCCTGCGAGTCCCTGGTCTCCTTCGCCGCCGTCGACGCCGCGCCCGAGGCCAACTTCGCCTCCCGGGGGTGGAGTCCCGTGGAGTGGTCGGCCGCCCGCGCCCGGCTCGTCGAGCGCGGCTGGCTGGACGCGTCCGGCAAGGCCACCGCGCGCGGCCGGGAGGGCCGGGACGCCGTCGAGCGCCATACCGACGCGCTGGCCACCGCCCCGTGGCGGGCGCTGGGCCCGGCCCGCTCCGAACGGCTGGCGGAGCTGGTCCTTCCGCTCGTCGGCGCGGTCTTCCAGGCGGGGATGCTGCCCACCCAGGGCACCCTGGGGATCGGCCGGATCCAGGTCGCCTACGCGTAGGCGCGCCGCGGGACGCGCCATGACGGCCCGTCGATCGTCCGCCGCCACCTGGACCGGCCGACGACGGCGGCGGGGCCCCGAGGCCACGACGGCGGCGGGCCACCGGCGGCGACGGATCACACCGTCGACCGCCGGCGGCGACGGATCACACCGTCAGCACGATCTTCCCGAACTGGTCGCCGCCCGCCATCTTCTCGAACCCCTCGCGGGCGCGGTCCAGCGGCAGCACCGAGTCGATGACCGGCCGTACCCCGCGCGCCGCGCAGAAGTTCAGCAGGTCCTCCAGCTCCTCCTTGGTGCCCATGGTCGAGCCGACGACCTTCAGCTCCAGGAAGAAGATCCGGTTCAGCTCGGTGGACTTGGGGTCGGGACCGGAGGTGGCCCCCGAGATCACCAGCGTGCCGCCGGGCCTGAGGGACTTGACGGAGTGCGACCAGGTGGCGGCGCCCACCGTCTCGATGACGGCGTCCACCCGGCGCGGCAGCCGCTCCCCCGGCTCGTACGCGCCCTCGGCGCCCAGGTCCACCGCGCGCTTGCGCTTGGCCTCGTCCCGGCTGGTGGCCAGCACCCGCAGCCCGGCGGCGGCGCCCAGCACGATCGCGGCGGTGGCCACCCCACCGCCGGCCCCCTGGACCAGCACGGTGTCACCGGGGCGCACCCCGGCGTTGGTGAACAGCATCCGGTAGGCCGTCAGCCAGGCGGTCGGCAGACAGGCCGCCTCCTCGAAGGAGAGTTCCTTGGGCTTGGGCAGCAGGTTCCAGCTGGGCACCGCGACCTGCTCGGCGAAGGTGCCCTGGTAGCGCTCGGTCAGGATGGAGCGCGGCTCGCGCGGGCCGACCCCGTGGCCGGTCTGGCCGATGACGGAGTGCAGGACGACCTCGTTGCCGTTCTCGTCGATCCCGGCCGCGTCGCAGCCGAGGATCATCGGGAGCGACTCCTCACCGAGGCCGACCCCCCGCAGCGACCACAGGTCGTGATGGTTGAGGGACGCGGCCTTGACGTTGACGATGGTCCATCCGGGGCGGCGCTCCGGAGCCGGTCGTTCCCCCAATTCCAGTCCGTTGAGCGGCTGATCGCGGTCGATGCGTGCGGCGTAGGCAGCGAACATGACCTTGACGATAGGCCGCGACGGGGACGCGGCGGAACCTCGCGGGGATGTGACACGCGCCGCGTCCCTCGCCGGTAGCAGAAGCCCTTCCGGGGGCATACCGGGCCGCGTCGACCGGCACCGGCACGGCGGTCGTCCGCCCGTCAAGGTCAAGGGGTACGCGAAGGGCCGGGCCCGCCCCCTCCCCGAGGGGCGGCCCCGGCCCGGGCACGCCTTGTCAGCGCGTCAGCGCTGTCGAGAACGCCGTCAGCGGCGGGCGACGCCCTCCGCGCGGGCGGCGGCCGCGACGGCCGCGGTGACGGCCGGGGCGACCCGCTCGTCGAACGGCGAGGGGATCACCTTGTCCGCGCTCAGCTCGTCGGCGACCACGGCGGCGAGCGCCTCGGCCGCGGCGAGCTTCATGCCCTCGGTGATCCGCGAGGCGCGGACCTGGAGGGCGCCGGCGAAGATGCCGGGGAAGGCGAGGACGTTGTTGATCTGGTTCGGGAAGTCGCTGCGCCCGGTGGCGACGACGGCCGCGTACTTGTGCGCGACGTCCGGGTGGATCTCCGGCGTGGGGTTGGCCATCGCGAAGATGAAGGCGCCCTCGGCCATGGTGGCGACCGCGGACTCCGGGACCGTGCCGCCGCTGACGCCGATGAAGACGTCGGCGCCGTTCAGCGCGGTCTCCAGGGAGCCGCTGAGGCCCGCCTTGTTGGTGAAGCCGGCCAGCTCGCGCTTGACGTCGGTGAGGTCCTCGCGGTCGCTGGAGACGATGCCCTTGCGGTCGCAGACCGCGACATCGCCGAGGCCGGCCTCCACCAGGATCTTGGCGATCGCCACACCGGCCGCGCCGGCGCCGGAGATGACCGCGCGCAGCTCACCGAGGGCCCGGCCGGTCAGCCGCGCGGCGTTGCGCAGAGCCGCCAGGGTGACCACGGCCGTGCCGTGCTGGTCGTCGTGGAAGATCGGGATGTCCACGCGCTCCTGGAGCTTGCGCTCGATCTCGAAGCACCGCGGCGCCGAGATGTCCTCCAGGTTGACGCCGCCGAAGGACGGCGCGAGCCGGGCGACGGTCTCCACGATCTCGTCGACCTCACGGCAGTCGAGCGCGATGGGCACCGCGTCCACGCCGCCGAACTGCTTGAAGAGGATCGCCTTGCCCTCCATGACCGGCAGCGACGCCTCCGGGCCGATGTCCCCCAGGCCGAGCACCGCGCTGCCGTCCGTCACCACGGCGACGACCTGGGACTTCCAGGTGTAGTCGTGGACCAGGTCGGGCTGCTCGGCGATCGCCTCGCAGACCTTCGCCACGCCAGGCGTGTAGGCGAGAGACAGATCGTCCTTGTCGCGCACCGGCACGGTGGCCTCGATCGCCATCTTGCCGCCCCGGTGCAACGCGAAGGCCGGGTCGATCAACCCACCGGCCTCGGTGCTCTCGGCGGCGCCGTCAGTGGCGCTGAGAGGATTAACGATCTCCGCTGACATGTATGTGACCCCTTTGTCGTATTGCTGTCGAGGGTAGTCCGCTCCTGCTGTGCGGAACGGGCGGGCACCGCGTTCGCCCTCCCGACGCGGCCGGCTGACCGCGCACGGAGTCGCACGCCGGGCGCATCGCACATGCGCCCTGAGCCCCGGGTGAGGGGTGTGATCGCCTGTTCTACCGGAAGGACACTTCCGAGGACGAGCGGGTTCTGTCGCCTTGCGTCACCGGCCGGTCGCCGATGCGATGGGGTCGCGGTAGGGATACGCCGCGTTAACGCCGATTCACACTGGAAGCAGCACAAGCGCAACCAGTCGGGCCCAAACGCGCTGAATGTCCATCTCGTGAGATGAAGTGCGCGTGATGAAACTCTCGATCCGCCTTTTTTCACCACGGTCCGGCCCGGTGTTCCGGCCTGGTGTGCCACGGGGATCACCCGTTATCCGATTTTGACATAGTCAGCCGGTCGATTGCGCCCGTCCGGATGGCAAGATGCCGCAAACGCACGAGGCCGCGACACTCAAAGGTGTGTGTCAGGCCTTTCGGCTCTCCCTCACTCGCAGGAGGATCCACTCATGACCGCAAGCACCACCCGCCGCTCATCCGGGGCTCACAGGCGACTTGCCTCGGTCGGAGCGACAGCGGTCATCGGCGCCCTGCTGCTGACCGGTTGCGGCGACCAGCGCGACAAGCCGGGCCAGGTGGACTCCACCAACAAGGCCCCGCTCTTCGGCATGCTGCCCAAGGACATCCAGAGCGCCGGCGCGATCGAGGTCGGTTCCGACATCAACTACCCGCCGGTCGAGTTCCGCAAAGACGGCAAAGTCATGGGCATCGACCCGGACCTCGCCGAGGCGATGGGCAAGCAGCTCGGCGTGGAGATGAAGTTCTCCAACGCCACCTTCGACACCCTCCTCACCGGCATGAAGGCCGGCCGCTACGACATCGCGATGTCCGCGATGACGGACAACAAGAGCCGCCAGGAGGGCACGGACCCGGAGACCGGCAAGAAGGTCGGTGAGGGCGTCGACTTCGTCGACTACATCACCGCCGGCGTCTCGATCTACACCCGCAAGGGCGACGACCAGGGCATCAAGGACTGGGAGGACCTCTGCGGCAAGACCATCGTGGTCCAGCGCGGCACCGTCTCGCACGACCTGGCCAAGAGCCAGTCGAAGAAGTGCGAGGACGACGACGAGAAGAAGATCAAGATCGAGTCGTTCGCCAACGACACCGAGGCCCAGACCCGGCTGCGCGGCGGCGGCGCGGACGCCGGGTCCAGCGACTTCCCGGTCGCCGCCTACGCGGTGAAGACCTCCGGCGGCGGCGACGACTTCGAGATCGTCGGCGAGCAGGTCGAGGCGGCCCCGTACGGCATCGCGGTGAGCAAGGACGACGCCCAGCTGCGTGACGCCCTCAAGGCCGCGCTCGACGCGATCATCCGCACCGGCGAATACGAGAAGATCCTCAGCAAGTGGGGCGTCGCCGACGGCGCGGTCACCGAGGCCAACATCAACAGCGGCAAGTGATCCCGACCGCTCCCCACTTTCCGCTGAAAGGCAATTTCCGTGAGTGTTGACATCGAGAAGTCGGAGCCGCAGGATGCTCCGCCGCCCGCCCCGGAGGACATGAAGGCCATTCCGGTCCGTCATTACGGCCGTTGGGTCTCCGCATTCGTGGTGCTCGGGCTGCTGGCGGCGCTGGTTTACGCCTTCTCCCAGGGCAAGGTCAACTGGGGCGCGATCCCCGACAACTTCTTCAACGACCAGGTTCTCGAAGGTGTCGGGAAGACCATCTGGATCACCATCGCCTCGATGGTGCTCGGTGTGGTCCTGGGCGTCATCCTCGCCGTCATGCGGCTGTCGAAGAACCCGGTGACCTCGGCCATCGCCTGGGGTTACATCTGGTTCTTCCGCGGCACCCCGGTCTATGTGCAGCTGCTGCTCTGGTTCAACCTGGGCCTGATCTTCGAATACATCAACCTGGGCCCGATCTACCAGGACGAGTGGTCGGACTTCATGACCCCGTTCCTGGCCGCGCTGCTCGGCCTCGGCCTGAACGAGGCCGCGTACATGGCGGAGATCTGCCGCGCCGGTCTGCAGGCGGTCGACGAGGGCCAGACCGAGGCCGCGCACGCGCTCGGCATGAGCCACACCAAGACGCTGCGCCGCGTGGTGCTGCCGCAGGCGATGCGCGTGATCGTGCCGCCGACCGGCAACGAGTTCATCAACATGCTCAAGACGAGCTCGCTGGTGATCGCCGTGACCTACTGGGACCTGCTGCAGGCGGCCCAGAACCTGGGCCAGATCACCGGTGCCCCGGGCGAGATGCTCTTCCTCGCCGCGGCCTGGTACCTGATCCTGACCTCGGTCCTCAGCGTGGGCCAGTACTACCTTGAGAGGTACTACGCCAAGGGCGCCACCAGGAACCTGCCGCCCACCCCGATGCAGCGCATCCGTCGCCAGTTCTCGTCCCGTCGCCCCTCTGGAGGTGCCGCATGACCGCCATGGTGAAGGCCGAAGGCGTCCACAAGTCCTACGGCGCGGTCCAGGTCCTCAAGGGCATCGACCTCGAGGTCGCCCCGCGTGAGGTGTTCTGCCTGATCGGCCCGTCCGGCTCCGGGAAGTCCACCTTCCTGCGCTGCATCAACCACCTGGAGAAGATCAACTCCGGGCGGCTGTACGTCGACGGCGACCTGGTGGGCTACCGCCAGCAGGGCAACAAGCTCTACGAGCTCAAGGACCGCGAGGTCGCCGCCAAGCGCCGCGACATCGGCATGGTCTTCCAGCGCTTCAACCTCTTCCCGCACATGACGGCGCTGGAGAACGTCATGGAGGCGCCCGTACAGGTCAAGGGCGAGTCCAAGGCGGTGGCGCGGGAGCGCGCGCAGAAGCTGCTGGACCGGGTCGGGCTGGGCACCAAGGGGGGCAACTACCCCTCGCAGCTCTCCGGCGGCCAGCAGCAGCGGGTCGCGATCGCCCGGGCGCTGGCCATGGAGCCCAAGCTGATGCTCTTCGACGAGCCCACCTCCGCGCTCGACCCGGAGCTGGTCGGCGATGTGCTCGACGTGATGCGCGGGCTGGCCGAGGACGGCATGACGATGGTCGTCGTCACGCACGAGATGGGCTTCGCCCGCGAGGTCGGCGACTCCGTCGTCTTCATGGACAACGGCGTGGTGGTCGAGTCGGGCAACCCGCGTGACGTGCTGACCAACCCGCAGCACGAGAGGACGAAGTCGTTCCTGTCGAAGGTCCTTTAAGCAGACGCCGGGGGCGGTGCGGACATCGGTCCGCACCGCCCTCGCGGCATCGCCGGAACAGCGCCGGTCCCTCCGTAGGCCGCCCCTCCGTCGGCGGCCGGGACACCGCGGGCCGGCTACTTCAGCGCCAGCACCAGCCCGTCGGTGACCGAGCACCACACGGGCCGCGCCTCGTCGAAGCCGGCCTCGCGCAGCGCGGCCGCGTGCCAGGCGGGCGGGTACATCGGGTCGTCGCCGTGGTCGTCGCCCGCGCTCGGATCGCCGTAGCGGGCGAAGCGCTCGGCGGTCACCTCGGCGAGCGTCGGGTCGGCCGCGAGCGCCCGCCACCAGTCGGCCCAGTCCTGCGCGCCCTCGTCCCTGGCCCGCTGTCGCGCGGCACGCCGGTAGCTCCGCTCCGCCTCGTTCAGCCGCGGGGTGGACTCGTCCGGCATGTGGTCGGCGTTGAGGAACACCCCGCCGTCGGGCAGCAGTCCGGCCAGCTGTCCGTAGAGCACCCGGAGCGCCGCACCGTCCATCCAGTGCAGGGCGGTCGCGGTGAGCACGGCGTCGTAGGAGGAGTGCGGCAGGGCCTCGGTCCACCGCGGATCCAGCAGGTCGACGGTGACGAACCGGACCCGCGGCTCCGCGGCGAAGGAGCCACGCGCGATGGCCAGCAGCGCCGGGTCCCGGTCCACGCCGACGCTGGTGGCGCCCGGGAAGCGGCGCAGCAGTCGCGCGGAGATGGAGCCGGTGCCGCAGGCCAGGTCGAGCACCCGGGGCTCGGGGCCGACCAACGCCTCGACGGAGTCCAGCATCACCCGGAACCGCTCCTCGCGATCGGGCAGATACCACTCCTGCTGCCGGTCCCAGCTGTTCTGCCAGGCCGTCCAGTCCGGTGCGGCGGCCATGGTGTCAGCCATGAAGCCTCCCTTCCGTAATACCCTCGTTAGCACAGCATCTATTACCGACCATAGACCGCCCTTGTAAGGACCTCAAGTGGAACTGGCTTATTACTCCGATCTCGCCGTGCGGCTGGTCAACACCGAGGAGACCCAGCGCGGCACCGACTCGCTGACCACGGTCGACGCCGTGCGCACCCTCGTCGGACACACCCAGTCCGCCCTGGCGCGACGCACCACCGAGGCGGACGTGACCCGGCTGCGCGCCGTCCGGGCCCGGCTGCGCGCCGTCTTCGAGGCGGCGGCCGAGGGGGATGAGGTACGGGCCGTGGACCTGCTCAACGCGCTGATGTTGGAGTTCCCGGTCAGCCCGCAGATCTCCGGGCACGAGTTCCGGGACGAGGACGGCCGCCCCAAGTGGCATATGCACATCGCCGACCACGCGACCAGCGCCGGCGCCGGCTATGCCGCGACCGCCTCCATGGGGCTCGCCTTCCAGCTCACCGAGCTGGGGGTGGACCGGCTCGGCATCTGCGAGGCGGCACCCTGCCGCAAGGTGTATGTCGACACATCGACGAATCGTTCACGGCGCTACTGCTCCGACCGCTGCGCGACCCGGGCGAACGTCGCCGCCTACCGCGCCCGCAAGCGCCTGAACGCCGAACGGCCCGCCCCCGCCGCGCCACCCGCCCCGCGCGACCAGCGGCCGGCGGAGACCAGCCGCACCGCGGAGGGGACCCAGGACAGCGCCCCGACCACCGAGCGCTGACCGCCGCGCGCCCACGGCGGCGGCCGCAGCCGCAGCCACACCCGCGCCACCACCAGGTCGTCCGGCACCATGCCGAACTCGCGGCTGTCGTTCTCCACGTACCGGTTGTCCCCCATCACCCACCAGCCGCCCTCGCGCCGCTCCACCGCGCGCTTGACGATCAGCAGGTCCTGCCGGAACGGGTGGCGCACCACCACCACGTCGCCCGCCCGCACCACCGCGCCGTACCGCACGACGAGCTGGTCGCCCGGGCTGAGCGTCGGCACCATCGACGGGTTGTGCACCTCCGCGAGCCCGATCCGCAGCAGACCGCGGCGCTCGCGGTCCTGCTCCTGCCCGCGATCGTGCGCCTGCTCCTGCATCCCGGCACCTCCGGTCCGATCCTTCACCAGCCCCAGGCTCCCACCGGACTTTTGACCTAAGCCCCCCGGGGCACCCGAGAAAAGCCTTCCCTCACGGAGTAATCTCGCACCTGAGAAGACGATCACGAGGAAGGACAGCTTTTATGCTCTCCCGCCTGTTCGCGCCCAAGGTGAAGGTCAGCGCCCACTGCGACCTTCCCTGCGGCGTCTACGACCCGGCCCAGGCCCGCATCGAGGCCGAGTCGGTCAAGGCCGTCCAGGAGAAGTACCAGGCCAACGAGGACCCGGACTTCCGTACCCGCGCCCTCATCATCAAGGAGCAGCGCGCCGAGCTCGCCAAGCACCACGTCTCGGTGCTGTGGAGCGACTACTTCAAGCCGCCGCACTTCGAGAAGTACCCCGAGCTGCACCAGCTGGTCAACGACACCCTCAAGGCCCTGAGCGCGGCCAAGGCGTCGAACGACCCGGCCACCGGCCAGAAGGCGCTGGACCTCATCGCCCGGATCGACGAGATCTTCTGGGAGACCAAGAAGGCGTGAGGCGCTGACGCGGCGCCACGGCGCGCGGAGCGTACGAGGGCGTCCGGTCGAGCCACCGACCGGGCGCCCTCGCGTATGCGCGCCGACCCGGGTGTGCGCCGTCGGGCTCAGAAGCGCCAGCGGGTCTGGCTGTAGGCCCCCTTGCGGAAGCCGAAGGCGGTGCTGGGAGCGACCTCGAAGACCAGCGCCGTGCCCGCGTCGTGGTGGAAGGCCCCGTCGCGCACCTCGAAGCGCCACTCACCTCCGTACTTCTCCTCGTACGCCGCCGCCACCCGGCGCAGCCGACAATCGTCGGTCACCGGCAGCGCGGCGCCCTCGACCACCAGGTCGAGCCCTTCGCGCAGCGCGTTGGCGCCGGTGGTGAGCACACAGTTGGGGTTGGCTGCCAGGTTCCCGGCCTTGCGCTCCTCGGGGCCGGTGCAGAAGAAGAGGGCGCCGTCCAGCCAGACGCACAGCAGCGGGGTGACGTGCGGGCGGCCGTCGGGGCGCACCGTGGAGAGCCAGTACAGCTCGGCGGCCGCCAGCAGCGCGCGAGCCTCCGACCAGTCGGTGGGAACCGCGTCGGGCTCGCTGTAGCGGGGGTCCAGCTCAGTCGTCGGGCGGGGTTCGGCCATGCCCGCCTCCCTCCGGGGTCAGCTCTCCGGGCCGAGCCCGCCGAGCGCCTCGCCCACGGTGGGCACCGGGGCGAAGGCGTCGATGAGCCCGCTCGCCCGCAGCGTACGCAGCACCCGCCGGTCCGCGCACACCAGCCGCAGCCGTCCGCCACGCTCGCCCACCCGACGGTGGGCGCGACACAGCAGGGAGAGCCCGGAGCAGTCCACGAAGGTGGCGGGGCTCAGATCGATGACGACGGCCGGTGCCGCCGGCGCGGTGGCCAGGTCCAGTTGCCTGCCGATCTCCACGATGCCGTCGAGGTCGACCTCGCCGTGGAACTCGACCACCGTGCAGGTGCGGGTGCGGTAGGTGTGGGCATACGAGGGGGACATAGGCACTTACCTGGGGGAACAGAGGGACATAGAGGGAAACAGCCGAGATCAGACGGGCACGGACGCGCACGCGGGGACGGACGGGCGGCATCGGCTCGCCGCCGCGCCGCGTCGCGGCCTCACCATCCGGCGGCGGCACGCGGTGGTGACGTAGCCGCGAGCGTAGGGGTGTGACCCCCGGTTACCACCGTGCAGAAACCATTTTCATGCGGTCGAAAGCACACGGTCGAGTGATGTGAAGAGTCAGGTATTGACACTCACTCAGGGGTGCTGTTCACCTTCACGCGGCGGAGGCGAGATCGTCCAGGACCTCGAACGCGCCCTCCAACCGGACGACGCGGAGCAGCTCCCGCACCCGGGTGTCGCCGATGACCAGACGCAGCCGGCCGCCACGGGCCAACACCCGGTTCCGAGCCCGACACAGCACGGACACCCCGGCGCAGTCCATGAAGGTGACCGGCCGCAGATCCAGGATCAGGTCGAGGCGCTCGGCACCGGTCAGCGCGTCCATGCGCGGCGCTAAGCCCGACGCGGCGAGGATGTCCAGCTCGCCCGAGATCTCCACCAGCGTGACCCCGCCCAGCGCCTGCTCCCGGACGCCGATGTCGGGCCGTTCCTCGACCATGCCGAGCCCCCCTCTCGGGGCAGTGCCTGCAATAGGTGACATACCCATCTAACGGCACGGCACTCAATCCCAGCCCCATAACCTGCGCCCGCCCGTGCGCCCCGGATCCGCCGCCGGCCACCCCACCGAACAGGGGGTACGCTGGAACGGACAATTCCGGCCATTGCCCGCACCGGCCTCGGCGTCCGACCAGAGCGACCCGCCGGCCCGACCCTGCGCGATGCGGCACGGCACGAGATCCCATAGGCGCACGGCTCCGCGGACAGGGGAGTGAGAGCGATGGAGAACCTCGTCACGGTGATCGTGATCCTCGCGGTGATCGCCCTGGGCGCCCTGGTGATCCACCGGGCCAACACCCAGAACTCCAACCGGATCTCAGCCCTCCGCTACGACCGCTACGGGCACGCCCAGCCGGGCACCGGCGGCCCGTCCCACAGCGTCATGTACCGCCCCGAGCGCCACCACCACCGGCTCCTGGAGTGGTTCCACGCCCGCCGCCGCGCCGCCCGGGGACGTGACCGCCACACCTGACCCGCGGCGCGTTCGCTCCGTGGGCCGCTCGGGGCATCATCCCCTGAAACATGGGGGTTTGGGTGTGATGGCCACCCGAAACGTTACTCATCAGTAATTCAATTGCCTCCTTGCGTCCACTCCCGGCCGTGAACATGCCAGGCGGGCGGTGGCACTCCGGCCACCGCCGTTCCGTTGCCGGACCAAGGAGATCCCCCACATGAGCGCACGCAGCTGGGGACGCCGTCTCGGTGTCACCACGGCCGCTGTGGCCGCGACGCTGGGCATGGCCGCGACCACCACCCCCGTCGCCCACGCCGCCACCGGCTCCGCCACCCCGACGGCCACCCGGACCGTCACCGGCTCCACCGGCACCGCCACCGCGCTGCCCACGATCAACCCCAGCGGCGTCGACTACGACACCTGGCAGCGCGATGTGAAGGCCGTCATCGACCCCGCCTTCCCCTACGTCAAGCAGCGCACCGAGAACGCGGCGGGCCAGAAGCAGGCCATCGTCCTCGACATCGACAACACGTCGCTGGAGACGGACTTCCACCTCTTCCTGAAGTACCCCACGCCCGCCGTGCGGCAGGTGCTGCAGCTCGCCCAGTACGCGCACGCGCGGGGCGTGGCCATCTTCTTCGTCACGGCCCGGCCGGACATCCTCGACCTGCCCACCCGGTACAACCTGGAGAAGGTCGGCTTCCCGGTGCAGGGCCTGTACGTGCGCCACCTGCCCGACCTCTTCGACGAGAAGAGCGAGTTCAAGACCGCCAAGCGGGCGGAGATCGAGGCCAAGGGCTACACGATCATCGCCAACATCGGCAACAACACCTCCGACCTGGTGGGCGGGCACGCCGAGCGGACGTACAAGCTCCCCGACTACGGCGGCAAGCTGTCGTAACCCCGCGCCGGCGACCGTCCGGCCGGCCGCTCGCTCCCGGGCGCCGGCCGGACCCGCTCACCGGCCGTACACACCTCTTCTGACCTGCGCGAAAGGGCGAAAGCTCCAGATCTTCCGGCGGAACATTGGCGGATATCCGCCCGTCCGGCTTCCGGTCCGCCCCCAAGACTGGACCCACCGCAGGACGGGGTGCGCCGGCACCCGCATCAGAGGGGGACCCACCCGATGACCGGATCACATGTTCTGGCCCTCGGCCACTACCAGCCCGCGAAGGTGCTCACCAACGAGGACCTCGCGGCCATGGTCGACACCAGCGACGAGTGGATCCGCAGCCGGGTCGGCATCCGTACCCGGCACATCGCCCGGCCCGACGAGACGGTGGACGAGATGGCCGCCGCCGCGGCCGCCAAGGCGCTCGCGAACAGCGGCGTCGCCCCCGAGGACATCGACCTGGTGCTCGTCGCCACCTCCACGGCCCTGGACCGCAGCCCCAACATGGCCGCCCGGGTCGCGGCCCGACTCGGCCTCGGCTCCCCCGCCGTGCTCGACCTCAACGTCGTCTGCGCCGGCTTCACCCACGCCCTGGCCACGGCCGACCACACCATACGAGCCGGGGCGGCCACCCGCGCGCTCGTCATCGGGGCGGACAAGTTCACCCAGGCCGCCGACTGGACCGACCGCTCCACCTGCGTGCTGCTCGGCGACGGCGCCGGCGCCGCGGTGGTGGCGGCCACCGACACGGTCCCCTCACTGGCCGGCCGCGGGCCGGGCATCGGCCCGGTGGTGTGGGGTTCGGTCCCGGAGATGGGGAACGCGGTCCGCATCGAGGGCACGCCGCCGCGCTTCGCCCAGGAGGGCCAGGCCGTCTACCGCTGGGCCACCACCCAGCTGCCGCCCATCGCCCGCCGGGTCTGCGAGCGGGCCGGGATCACCCCCGAGGAGCTCGGCGCGGTCGTGCTGCACCAGGCCAACCTGCGCATCGTCGAGCCCTTCGCCCGCAAGCTGGGCGCGGTGAACGCGGTCATCGCCCGCGATGTCACCGACTCCGGCAACACCTCCGCCGCCAGCATTCCGCTCGCCCTCTCCAAGCTGGTCGAGCGAGGCGAGGTCGAGTCCGGCGCCCCGACGCTCCTCTTCGGCTTCGGCGGCAACCTGTCGTACGCGGGCCAGATCATCCGCTGCCCGTAACACCTCCCCGCGCCACCCCGCCCCGCCCGGCCGTGCCGGCGTGCCGTGCGGGGGCGCCGCCGTACGGCGCGTCCGATTCGTTCAAGACCGGGCCACGGCCGGCTTCCTACGCTGCCCGTATGACTCCGCAGATCAATGCCGTCTCCCTGGTCGTGGCCGACATGGCCGCGTCCCTCGCCTTCTACCGCCGGCTCGGCCTGGACATCCCGGCGGACGCCGACGGCGAGCCGCACGTCGAGGCCGTCCTGCCGGGTGGGCTGCGCCTGCTGTGGGACACCGAGGAGACCGTCCGCTCGTTCGATCCGGACCGGGACCCGGGCCCCGCCGGCTCCGGACGGCTCGGCCTGGCCTTCGCCTGCGAGGGGCCGGCCGCGGTCGACGCCGCCTACGCCGAGCTGGTGGGGGCGGGCGCCGAGGGGCACAAGGAGCCCTGGGACGCCTTCTGGGGCCAGCGCTACGCGGTGCTCCGCGACCCGGACGGCAACACCGTCGACCTGTTCGCCCCGCTGGCCTGAGCCCCGCTCCGCACGGCCCCTCGCCCCCGCCCAGCCCTCTCCCCGCCTTCGCTCCGCCCAGCCGTCTCCCGGCCCTCGCCCCGCCCGGCCCGGCCCTCGCCCGCGGCCGCCCCGCGGCCGAGGGCTAACCGGCGGCCGAGGGCGGCCGCGGTCGGCCGATCAGCCGTCCCAGCGGGAGCCCGGTGAAGGCCCGCACCTCGCGCGCCAGGTGCGCCTGGTCGGCGTAGCCGACGGCGGCCGCGACCTCGGCGTACGGGGTGCCGCCGCGGGCCGCCTCCAGCGCGCGGTTCAGGCGCAGCACGCGCGCCAGCGTCTTCGGGCCGTACCCGAAGGCGACGAGCGAGCGGCGGTGCAGCTGGCGCGCGCTCAGCCCCACGGCGTCGGCGACGACGGCCACCGCGCGGCCCCCGCGCAGCCCCGCCACCACGGCGGCCAGCACCGGGTCCGGCGGGTCCGCCGCCCGCAGCCGCTCCGCCGCCACCGCCTCCAGGACCCGGCCCACCCCGGGGCCCTCCAGGTCGCTCCCCCGGCCGCCGTCGCCCCCGTCGCCCCCGTCCTCGTATGCCAGCGCCATCCGCTCCATCAGCCGCCGCACCTCCGCGGCCGACCACAGGGCGTCCAGGGGCACCCTCAGGTCGCGCAGTTCATGGGCCGGCACCCCGAGCACGGCCGGGCCGGTGCCGGGAGCGAAGCGGATGCCGGTGTAGCGGCTGCCGCGCGGGGCGGCGGGCAGGTGGGCACGGGTGTCCGGGCCCGCCACGAAGAGCCGGGCCGTGGGGTCGCCGTCGCTCCAGATCAGATCCGTACAGCCGTCCGGCAGCACCGGCCGGGACGCGTCATCGGCGGCGATCGTGCGCGTCCACAGCACCGCGCCGGCCGGCAGCACGGCCGGCCGCTCCCGGTATGTCACGACTCAGGGAACCTCGCGCAGGTACATCGCGCCGCAGGAGTGGCAGAAGGGCACCTCCACCGTTCCCCAGTCGTCCGCGGGCCGTGTCTCGGAGTCGGCGTCGAGCTCGCGGCCGCACATCGCCGCGGTGCCGACACCGCGCACCATGTGCCAGATCTTGACCGGCGCGCCGGCCACCCGACCCGAGCTCCCCTCCTCGTACTCGGCGCGCATCTCGTGCTCCATGGCGGTACACCTCCTGTACCACCAGATTGCGCCCGCGACCGGCCGTTTCGCCACCTCAGCCGGGCGAGCCCGGACAGGTCGGGGCTCAGAAAACCGACCATCCGGTCAGCGTGGTGAAGTGGTCCAGGGCCGAGACGCCGGCCACCGAGTTGCCGCGCGCGTCCAGTCCGGGGCTCCAGACGCACAGCGCGCAGCGCCCCGGCACCACCGCGACGATGCCGCCGCCGACGCCGCTCTTGCCGGGCAGGCCCACGCGGTAGGCGAAGTCGCCGGCGGCGTCGTAGGTGCCGCAGGTGAGCATCACCGCGTTGATCCGCTTCGCCTCGCTCCGGGTCAGCAGCCGGGAACCGTCGGAGCTCACCCCGTGCCGGGCCAGGAAGCCGGCCGCCAGCGCCAGGTCACGGCAGCTCATCTCGATCGAGCACTGCCAGAAGTAGTGCTCCAGCAGGGTGGGCACCGGGTTGTCCAGGTTGCCGTAGCTGGCCATGAAGTGGGCCAGGGCCGCGTTGCGGTCGCCGTGCTCGGTCTCGGAGGCGGCGACGGCCGCGTCGAAGGCCAGCTCCGGGTTGCCGCTCTCCGCCCGCAGGAAGTCCAGCATGGTGGTGCTGGCGTCCCCGGTCAGGCTCTGCAGCCGGTCGGTGACCACGAGAGCGCCGGCGTTGATGAACGGATTGCGCGGAATGCCGTTCTCGTACTCCAGCTGCACCAGGGAGTTGAAGGGGTTGCCGGACGGCTCCCGGCCGACCCGCCGCCACAGGGTCTCGCCGTCCTGCGCCAGCACCAGGGCCAGGCTGAACGCCTTGGAGATGCTCTGGACGGAGAAGGGGACCTCCCAGTCGCCGACGCCGTAGACGCTGCCGTCGGCGTCCGCGATCGCCATCCCGAACCGGCCCAGCTCCACCGAGGCCAGCGCCGGGATGTACCGGGCCACCTGGCCCCGACCGATCTCCGGTGCCACCCGCGTGGCTACCTCGTCGAGTACTGCCTGGTAGTCCATCGTGCGGTGCTTCTCCTGGGCATGGCGGTGCGTCGTCCGGACGTCGTCGGCCGGATCAGTTCGCACGATATCCGAACGCAACCCGGGCGGAATCCGAACAGTTCACCACTTTCGTCTCATCGGGGATACAGCTGGTCTACCGGCGGCAGCGACGGGCTGTCGCCGACCAACCAGGAACGGAGGCGGCCATGGCCCCACCCATGTCCGCGCGTCGTCTACTCGAGGCCCTGCGCGACGAGGGCCTGCACGTCGTGGAGGTCGGCGACTGGCGTCACCACAACCGCAACCACATCGGCCCCTGGGGGCCGGTGCACGGCGTGATGATCCATCACACCGTCACCAGCGGCGCGGAGAAGACCGTACGGATCTGCCGCGACGGCTACGAGGACCTGCCCGGCCCGCTCTGCCACGGTGTGATCACCAAGGACGGCCGGGTCCACCTGGTCGGCTACGGCCGGGCCAACCACGCCGGAGCGGGCGACGACGACGTGCTGCGCGCCGTCGTCGCCGAGAACCGGCTGCCGGCGGACAACGAGAGCAACACCGACGGCAACCGCCACTTCTACGGCTTCGAGTGCGAGAACCTCGGCGACGGCGTGGATCCCTGGCCCGACGCCCAGCTGACGGCCGTCGAGAAGACCTCGGCCGCGATCTGCCGGGCGCACGGCTGGACCGAGCGCTCCGTCATCGGCCATCTGGAGTGGCGGCCCGGGAAGTCCGACCCGCGCGGCTTCGCCATGGGCTGGATGCGCGAGCGCATCGGCGCGCGGCTGAACTGACCGACACCGGGTCGTGGGCGGTCGCCCCTCCCCCGGCTACCGCCGGGAGGCGCCCCCCCCGGCGGAACGGGCGGGCACGACCCGACCACGGCCCGCGTCGACCGAACGGCTCCCGTGCCCGCGGGCGGGGCCACATGTTCCCGCCGCGGTCGTGCGGCACGTCGTACGGCTCCCGCGGGCGGGGGGCACGGGGCCCGCGTGACAATGGGCGGGTGACCAGCCCCACCGCACCGATCGACCCCGGCGACCCCGGCGACCTCGCCGACCCCGACGCGCTGCGGCCGCGGCTGCCCTCCCCGCTCCAGGAGATCGAGGACGAGCGCTTCACGCGCCGCGGCGTCCGCCTGCTCCTCAAGCGCGACGACCTCATACATCCGGACATTCCCGGTAACAAGTGGCGGAAGCTGGTGCCCAACCTGCGCGCCGCCGCGGCGGCCGGGCACCCCACGCTGCTCACCTTCGGCGGCGCGTACTCCAACCATCTGCGGGCCACCGCCGCGGCCGGGCGGCTGCTCGGCTTCGCCACGATCGGCGTGGTGCGCGGCGAGGAGCTGGCCGACCGGCCACTCAACCCTTCCCTGGCCCGCTGCGCGGCCGACGGCATGCGACTGCACTTCGTCAGCCGCGCGGAGTACCGGCGGCGCACGGACCCGCTGCTGCTGGACGCGCTGCGCGAGCGCTTCGGCGCCTTCGCCCCGCTCCCCGAGGGCGGCAGCAACGCCGCGGCCGTGCACGGCTGCGCCGAGCTCGGGCGCGAGCTGCGCGGGCTGGCCGAGGTGGTGGGCGTGGCCTGCGGCACCGGCGGCACGCTGGCCGGACTCGCCGCCGGGCTGGCACCGGGGCAGCGCGCGATCGGCTTCCCCGTCCTCAGGGGCGGCTTCCTCGACGCGGAGGCGGAGCGGCTCCAGCGCGCGGCCTTCGGCGCCCGCGCCGGCGACTGGCGGCTGGAGGACCGCTTCCACGGGGGCGGCTACGCCCGCCAGACCCCCGAACTCGACGCCTTCGCCTCGGACTTCGCCGCCCGGCACGGGCTCTCCCCGGAGCGCGTCTACGTGGCCAAGATGCTGTACGGGCTGACAGTGCTGGCCGAGGAGGGCGCCTTCGCGCCGGGCACCACCGTCGCCGCGGTGATCACCGGTACCCCGGAGCCGGGCTCGCCCGCCTGACCCCCGCACCGGCGCCGGCACCGTCCCCGTCCCCGTCCCTGTCACCACCGGCATGAGCGGCTCCGGTGCCACCCCGTCCCGCCCCGGGCGGGACCCGGGTGCTCCCGCACCGGCCCTGAACGGCTCTCGGCCCCCGCCGCCATGCCGACCGGCGGGGTCGGTCGACATGTCGACCGACCCGGTGGTCGACTACTCGGCCACCTCCTCGCGGTGTGCCGCCGCCTCCTCCAGGTCGAGCCGGCGCAGCAGGGTCCGCAGCATCTCGTCGTCGATCCGCCGTTCGTTGCGCAACTCCACGAAGACCTCACGCTCCGCCTCGATCGCCTCCCGCGCGAGCCGCCGGTAGGTGGCGTCCACCGACTCGCCGGTCTTCTCGTTGACGGCGCCCAACCGCTCCCACACCGAGTTGCGGCGCCGCTCCAGCACCGCGCGGAGCCGCTGGGCGAGCGGCGCCGGCAGAGCGTTGCGCTCGTCGGCGAGCAACTCGTTCAGGCGTCGCTCGGCGGCGCGTGACGCCTCGCTCTGGGCCTGGGCCTCGGCGAGGGTCTCGGCCCGGCTGTCGCGGACGGGCAGCGGCAGCACGCGGATCAGCGGCGGCAGGGTGAGCCCCTGGACGACCAGGGTGCCGATCACGGTGGTGAAGGTCAGGAACAGGACGAGGTTGCGGGCCGGGAACTCCCCGCCGCCGTGCACCACCCGCGGAATGGAGAAGGCGATGGCGAGCGAGACCACCCCGCGCATCCCGGCCCAGCCGACGATCACCGGGGCGGTCCAGTCCACCCCGGGCTCGCGCTCGCGGATGCGGGCGGAGAGGGCGCGGGGGACGAAGGTCGCGGGGAAGACCCAGACGAACCGCACGACGACGACGGCGAGGAAGAGGACCACCGCGTACCAGACCGCCGTCCCCGTCCCGTAGGCGTCCAGGCCGCCGAGGACCACGGGCAGCTGGAGACCGATGAGCGCGAACACCGCCGACTCCAACAGGAAGGCGACCATCCGCCACACCGCCGCCTCCTGGAGACGGGTGGCGAAGTCGACCTGCCAGGCGCGGTGGCCCAGATAGAGCGCGACGACCACCACCGCCAGCACTCCGGAGGCCCCGACCTCCTCGGCGACCGTGTAGGCCACGAAGGGGATGAGGAGGGAGAGGGTGTTCTGGAGCAGCGGATCGGTCAGCCGGGTGCGCAGCCCGTGCAGCGGCACCATCAGGACCAGGCCGACCCCGACCCCGCCGACCGCGGCCAGCGCGAACTCCCGGAGCCCGTCGGCCCAGGTGGCCCCCTCCCCCACCGCCGCCGCCAGGGCGACCTTGTAGGCGGTGATCGCGGTGGCGTCGTTCACCAGGGACTCGCCCTGGAGGATGGTGGTGATCCGGTGCGGCAGCCCCGCGCGGCGGGCGATGGCGGTGGCCGCGACGGCGTCCGGCGGGGCGATCACCGCGCCCAGCACCAGCGCGGCGGTCAGTGGCAGGCCCGGCACCACCAGATAGACGATCCAGCCGACGACGAGCGTGGCGAAGAGCACGTAGCCGACCGAGAGCAGCGCGACCGGCCGCAGGTTGGCGCGCAGCGCGAGGTACGAGCTGTCCAGCGCGGCGGTGTGCAGCAGGGGTGGCAGCACCAGCGGCAGTACGACGTGCGGGTCCAGGGTGTACTCCGGGACGCCGGGCAGGTAGGAGGCGGCCAGCCCGGCCGCGACCAGCAGCAGCGGCGCGGAGACGGGGGTGCGGCGGGCCGCGCCCGCGACGGCGGCGCTGCCCGCGACCAGCAGGAGGAGTGGAGTGGCGTCCATCGCTCGGTCCGTCCCCCTGATCGTCTTCGCGGTCGTCCACCGCGTCCCGGTGTCTAACCTGGCCATCATGAGCGAGTGCCCGCACATGGCCGAACTGCCGCGCCCCGAACCGGAGCCGCTGACGGAGAGCTGCCCGGAGTGTCTGGCCGTCGGCAGCCACCCGGTGCAGCTGCGGCTGTGCCTGACCTGCGGGCACGTCGGATGCTGCGACTCCTCGCCGTACCGGCACGCCACCCGGCACTTCAAGGAGACCGGCCACCCGGTGATGCGCAGCTTCGAGCCGGGCGAGAGCTGGCGCTGGTGCTACTCGGAGCAGCGGCTGATCTGAGCCGCGCCGACACCTGCCGCGGGGTGGGGGGCGCCCGGTAGCCTTCCTTACATGATCCGCTCGGTATCAGGGGACGTGGCGGACGGTCCGGCGCGGGGAGGTGCGCGGCGAGCGACCGGCGGCGGGGAGGCGGCGGGGACCACGACGGGAACCGCGACGCGGCCGACGCCGATGCCGATGCCGACGAACAAACGATCAACGAAACGACATCGCTTTCGAATTGAGACCCACAACCCCTAGCCACGTTCCGTACTCAGGGTCTTACCATGAGTGACATCGCGGGCTGTCGGGCCGACCTCGCTCGTGGCGGGAGCCCTGCTCCGTCCGGGCGACAGCGGGCCGCAGATCGCGATAGCGTCGCAGCCGAACCATGTGCCGCGCTCGACCGTTAATCCCTTGACCATGGGGGCGCAGTCGGCGCTCGTGTCAGCTCGGCTCAACCAGCTTTGCCACCTTGGAGGTGAGGGTGTCCCAGATCGCAGGCGAGCCCGGGACCCAGGACTTCGTGGAAGTCCGGCTGCCCGCTGCGGGTGCCTATCTGTCGGTGCTGCGGACGGCGACTGCCGGCCTCGCGGCCCGCTTGGACTTCACCCTCGACGAGATCGAGGATCTGCGCATCGCCGTCGACGAGGCCTGCGCGATCCTGCTGCAGCAGGCCGTGCCCGGCTCGGTGCTGAGCTGCGTCTTCCGCCTGATCGACGACGCCTTGCAGGTGACCGTCTCGGCTCCGACCACGGACGGTCGCGCTCCCGAGCGCGACACCTTCGCCTGGACGGTGCTCTCCGCACTGGCCGGCAAGGTCGACTCCAGCGTCGCCGAGGACCGCACGGTCAGCATCAGCCTGTACAAGGAGCGCGGCGTCGGCCCCGGACAGCCGTGACGGAAAGGGGGGCTCCGTGAGCACCGCATCATCGCGGGGAGTGCGTACCCCGGCCATCCCGCAGCAGCCCGCCCGGCCGCAACCCGCGGACCAGGAGGAGGCCGCAGGCGACCGACCAGAGCGGGCGGACCACATGGACCAGCACCAGCACGAGACGTGGCAGCAGCAGGACCCGCACGACCGTAGCGGCGCGCGGGCCCTCTTCGTCGAGCTGCGCAAACTCCCGGAGGGCTCCGCGGAGCGCGCCGAGCTGCGCAACCACCTGGTGCGGATGCACCTGCCGCTGGTGGAGCACCTGGCCCGCCGCTTCCGCAACCGCGGGGAGCCGCTGGACGACCTCACCCAGGTCGCCACGATCGGTCTGATCAAGTCGGTGGACCGGTTCGACCCGGACCGCGGCGTGGAGTTCTCCACATACGCGACCCCCACCGTGGTCGGCGAGATCAAGCGCCACTTCCGCGACAAGGGCTGGGCCGTGCGGGTGCCGCGCCGGCTCCAGGAGCTGCGGCTGTCGCTCACCACCGCCACCGCCGAGCTGTCCCAGCGGCACGGCCGCGCTCCCACCGTGCACGAGCTCGCCGAGCACCTGAGCATCTCCGAGGAGGAGGTGCTGGAGGGCCTGGAGTCGGCCAACGCGTACAGCACGCTGTCGCTGGACGTCCCGGACACCGACGACGAGTCGCCGGCGGTCGCGGACACCCTGGGCGCGGAGGACGAGGCGCTGGAGGGCGTCGAGTACCGGGAGTCCCTCAAGCCGCTGCTGGAGGACCTGCCACCGCGCGAGAAGAAGATCCTGCTGCTGCGCTTCTTCGGGAACATGACCCAGTCGCAGATCGCCCAGGAGGTCGGCATCTCCCAGATGCACGTCTCCCGGCTGCTGGCCCGCACCCTGGCCCAGCTGCGGGAGAAGCTCCTCGTGGAGGAGTGACGAGGAGAACGAGGTGTGACGGGCCCCGGGCCGTGCGGCCCCGGGGCGTGGAGCGACCGGGCCCCTCAGCCCGCGGTCGGCCCCCTCAGCCCCGGGGGCCGATGCCCAGGGCCTCCGTGGCCGTCGGGTTGATCAGCAGCGCCAGCACGGCGAGGGCGACCGCGGCGGTCACCACGCCGATGGCGAAGAGCAGGCCGCCGTTCTGGACCAGCGTCCAGGCCACCGGGAGCGCCATGATCTGAGTGATCATGGCGGGCCCGCGGCTCCAGCTGCGGCGCCGCCACAGCCCGCGGGCGGCGGCCAGCGGGATCAGCGCGAGGGCGAGCACGGTCAGCGCGAGCATCTCCGCCTGCTGCGGACTCTCCGGATCGCCGATGATCCCCATGACCAGCAGATAGACGCCGAACCCGATGAGCACCGCGCCCTCGACCGCGGTGAGCACGGCGGCCGCGGTCACCCGCCGCGGCCGCGGGCCGCTGGGGACGGAGGCGACGTCCGCGCCGGCCGCACCGGCCGCTTCCTGCCGCGGAACCCGGCCGGCCGCCGAAACTCCGGAGGCGGTCCCCCCGGCAGCGACCTTCGCGGCGGTGGTCTTCGCGGGGGCCTTCGTGGCGGTGGACGACGCCGCGCCGGGCTTGCCGGGGGCGGACTTCGCGGGGGCGGACTTCTTCCTGCTCACCTCAGCAGGGTAGCCCGCACCGCCGGGGACGGGGCCCGCCCCGGGGGATTGCCGGTACCGGCAGGTAGGTAGGCTTTTCGCATGCGCGCACTCCTCGTGGTCAATCCGGCAGCAACCACCACCAGTGCACGCACCCGCGACGTGTTGATCCACGCGCTCGCCAGCGATCTGAAGCTGGACGTCGCCACCACCGAGTACCGCGGCCACGCCCGCGACCTCGCCCGCCAGGCGGCCGAGAGCGGCACCTACGAGCTCGTGGTGGCCCTCGGCGGCGACGGCACGGTCAACGAGGTGGTCAACGGCCTGCTGCATGACGGCCCGGCCCCCGACGCGCTGCCGCGCCTCGCCGTGGTCCCCGGCGGCTCCACCAACGTCTTCGCGCGCGCCCTCGGGCTGCCCAACGACGTCGTCGAGGCGACCGGCGCCCTGCTGGACGCGCTGCGCGACGGCAGCGAGCGCACGGTGGGCCTGGGCCTCGCCGGCGGCACGCCGGGCACCCGGGACGAGGCGGTGCCGGCCCGCTGGTTCACCTTCTGCGCCGGTTTCGGGTTCGACGCGGGCGTGGTGGGCCGGGTCGAACAGCACCGCGAGCGCGGCAAGCGGTCGACGCACGCGCTGTATGTGAGACAGGTCGTGCGGCAGTACCTCAGCGAGCCCCACCGCCGAAATGGCGTGATCACGCTCAACCGACCGGGCCAGGACCCGGTCCAGGACCTGGTGCTGTCCATAGTCTGTAACACCTCGCCGTACACCTACCTGGGCAACCGCCCGCTGTACGCGTCGCCGGAGGCGTCCTTCGACACCGCCCTTGACGTGCTCGGACTCACCAAGCTGTCGACGTCCGCGGTGGCCCGCTACGGCACCCAGCTGGTGACCTCCACCCCCGAGCGCGGCCCCCGCGGCAAGCACGTGGTCTCGGGACACGATCTGACGGACTTCACCTTGCAATCGCAGGTTCCACTGCCCTTCCAGATGGACGGTGACCACCTGGGGCTGCGTACGAGCGTGACGTTCACAGGCGTACGCCGTGCACTGCGTGTGATTGTGTGAGTGGTAAGCCCTAAAGTCCTTTTAGTCGAACGTTTAGCCTGCTCTCCACCCCCTGGAAGTACGGCTGTGATGCAACCGACACCAAGGAATCAAAAAAAACTTGCTGGAAGGGGTTGTATCCGCCGCCGAGGTTTGCGAATCTCTTCATGGCGATCGGGACGGCCGCAAGAAGCCCCCTTGAGAGCCCGAACCCCCTCCTCACCCCACGGGACCGCACCAGCCCCAAACTGGTTGTTGGCCCTTCCCTTGCGGAGGGATTCGTGAAAGCGTTCACATTCACAAGCAACGTTCATGCAACACGAGGAGATGGAGCAGCCATGGACTGGCGTCACAACGCCGTTTGCCGCGAGGAAGACCCCGAGCTCTTCTTCCCCATCGGCAACACCGGTCCTGCGCTGCTGCAGATCGAGGAAGCCAAGGCCGTCTGCCGCCGCTGCCCCGTGATGGAGCAGTGCCTGCAGTGGGCGCTGGAGTCCGGCCAGGACTCCGGTGTCTGGGGTGGCCTCAGCGAGGACGAGCGCCGTGCGATGAAGCGCCGCGCCGCCCGCAACCGGGCGCGTAACGCCAGCGCCTGACGCAGCCCCTCGGCCCCCGAGCCGCAGCGCGCAGTACCCCGATGCGCAGAACACTCTGAGCTTTGAGCCCCGGAGACGTACGGAGACCGTACGGACCGGGGCTCAGCGCTTTTCCCGACGCGGGGCGGCGGCCTCCCGGACGCCGGGCGGCGACATCACGTTCGGGACGCGGTTCGGTGACGTTCGGGCCGCGGGGCGCGGCCCGGACGACACGGCCGGCGGTGCGCCCCGCCCGGTGACGACACGGCCGGCGGCATGCCCCGCCCGGTGGGGCGGCCCTTCGCGACACGGCGGGCCGGCGCGCCGGTTGGGCGGACCGGCGCCGCGAAGGCCCCGTTCCGCCCGCCGGAGAGGCGCGCCCACGGGTCGACATGTCGATGCGTCAAGGACACGACCCCCGCGTCAGCACTCGTACGTGCGTACGGCGGTCAGCGCTTCTGCACCCGTACCGGAATGTCGAGCACCACACGGGTGCCGCGCTCCGGGGCCGGGAGCATGTCGAAGGTCCCGCCGAGCTCGCCCTCCACCAGCGTCCGGACGATCTGCAACCCGAGGTTGCCCGCGCGGCGCGGGTCGAACCCCTCGGGCAGACCGCGGCCGTCGTCCTGGACCGTGACCAGCAGTCGGGTGTCGGTGCGGGTGCCGCCGCGCACCGCCGACACCTCGACGGTGCCCTGCTCCCCCGGCCCGAAGCCGTGCTCCAGGGCGTTCTGCAGCACCTCGGTGAGGACCATGGACAGCGGGGTGGCCACCTCGGCGTCGAGGATGCCGAAGCGCCCGTTGCGGCGACCCGCCACCCGACCGGGGGAGATCTCTGCCACCATGGCCAACACCCGGTCGGCGATCTCGTCGAACTCGACCCGCTCATCCAGGTTCTGGGACAGGGTCTCGTGCACGATGGCGATCGAGCCGACCCTGCGCACCGCCTCGTTGAGCGCCTCGCGGCCCTGCTCGGAGTCCATCCGGCGGGCCTGGAGCCGCAGCAGGGCGGCCACCGTCTGGAGGTTGTTCTTCACCCGGTGGTGGATCTCCCGGATGGTGGCGTCCTTGGTGATCAACTCCCGCTCGCGGCGGCGCAACTCGGTGACGTCGCGCAGCAGGACCAGGGAGCCGATGTGGGTGCCCTTCGGCTTGAGCGGGATGGCGCGGAGTTGGATGACCCCGTCGTTGGCCTCGACCTCGAAGGCGCGCGGCGCCCAGCCGCTGGCGAGCTTGACCAGCGCCTCGTCCACCGGGCCGCGGGCGGGGGCGAGTTCGGCGGTGGTCTCGCCGAGGTGGTGGCCGACCAGGTCGGCGGCGAGGCCCAGCCGGTGGTAGGCGGAGAGGGCGTTGGGGCTGGCGTACTGCACGATCCCGTCCGCGTCGAGCCGGATCAGTCCGTCGCCGACGCGCGGCGAGGCGTCCATGTCGACCTGCTGGCCGGGGAAGGGAAACGATCCGGCAGCGATCATCTGGGCGAGGTCGGAGGCGCTCTGCAGATAGGTCAGCTCCAGCCGGCTGGGGGTGCGCACGGTCAGCAGATTGGTGTTCCGTGCGATCACTCCGAGCACCCGGCCCTCGCGGCGGACCGGGATGGACTCGACCCGGACCGGGACCTCCTCCCGCCACTCCGGATCCCCCTCGCGGACGATCCGGCCCTCGTCGAGGGCGGCGTCGAGCATCGGCCGGCGCCCGCGCGGGACGAGGTGGCCGACCATGTCGTCCTGGTAGGAGGTGGGGCCGGTGTTGGGACGCATCTGCGCGACCGAGACGTAGCGGGTCCCGTCCCGGGTGGGGACCCACAGCACGAGGTCGGCGAAGGACAGGTCGGAGAGCAGCTGCCACTCCGAGACCAGCAGGTGCAGCCATTCGAGGTCGGAGTCGCCGAGTGCGGTGTGCTGGCGTACGAGGTCGTTCATGGAGGGCACACCGCGAGCCTACCGGCGGCGGGGGTTTACTCTTTCTATGGACAATCGTTGGTAGCCCATGGACAGACCGGAGTGGTCTAGTCCAGAATGTTCAACGGCGCAATAGACCGGGCCCCGGATCCGAGGGGTTGACCGAGGGGTCGACCGAGGAGTGGGGACGCCCGGCGCACGCTGAGTTTCGCAGGACTTCCGCCCTCCCCGCACAGGAGGGTGGATCGAGGCACCGGCGCTCTCTGCCCTGACGGCGCCGCGGGCCTCCGATCGGCCGGCCGACTGGACCGGCCGATGCAACTCCGGGCTGCGGTGCCGGGCGGGTTGAGGGTCCCGTTCTGGCGCCGCGGCCCGCGGGTCGTTTCGGACTTCTCCCCCTGCGCTCCGCCTCCCCCGGATGTCCCCGATCGGTCCCGGCCAGCCCCGGTCGACAACGCCCCGCTCAACGCCCTGGTCGACCCCGCTCAACCCCGGTCGACCGTCGACCGGCGCGCGGTGATCGACCGGCGTTCGCTGCTCGATCGGCCCGCACCCGCGGGCTCCGCGCGCGCCGCGTGGTCCGCGCCGTCCGCCGCGGGCGGGTGCGGCCAGGCGCGCATCGAGAGCTCGGCCACCGCCTCCAACGTCTCCCGGTCCGCGCCGTCCCGGGCCTGCTGGGACATGCCCTGGAGCACGGCCGCGCAGTAGACCGCGAGCAGACGCGCGTCCGTGTCGGCGGGCAGCTCGCCGACCGCGACGTCGGCCCGGATCCGGCGCTCGATCAGCTCGATGCTGTGGTTCCGCCGCCCCTTCAAGCCCTGAAGGACCTCGGCGGACTGCGGCGTGCAGTTGGTGGCGGCCGTGATGATCATGCAGCCGCGGGGGTGACCGGGCAGGGTGTGCGAGGTCGCCGCCTCGCGGAGCAGCCGGGCCACACCGCGGCGGGCGGTCGGCTCCTCCGTCAGGGCCGGAGCGAGGTAGCCGCCGAACTCCTGGACGTACGACTCCACCGCCTCCTCGAAAAGGGTCTTCTTGTCGCCGAACGCGGCGTAGAGGCTGGGCGCCTTGATGTGCATCACGCGGGTGAGGTCCGCGATGGACACCGCCTCGTAGCCACGCTCCCAGAACTCGATGGTCGCGGCCCGGAGCGCGGCGTCACGGTCGAAGGAGCGGGGGCGACCCCGCCGACCCGTTCGCTCATCCGTTCGCTCGTTCGTGGCATCCATGAGGGCAATTCTATAGCGGTCGCTAGAAAACGTGCTACGGTCTTTCTGTATCGACCACTACACAAAGGGAGGGCGGGCGACCATGGGTGCGCTCACGGGAAAGACGGCACTGGTCACGGGCGGCAGCCGGGGCATCGGGCGGGCGATCGCCGAGCGCCTGGGCCGGGACGGCGCACGCGTGGCGGTGCACTACGGGCGGAATGAGGCGTCGGCCAAGGAGACCGTCGCCGCCATCGAGGCGGCCGGCGGCGAGGCGTTCGCGATCAAGGCGGAGCTGGGCGTCCCGGGCGACGCGGAGGCCCTGTGGGCCGCGTTCGACGCCCACGCCGAGGGGCTGGACATCCTGGTGAACAACGCCGGGATCGACGGCGCGCGGGAGCCCATCACCGGACTCTCGGAGGCGGACTTCGACCGGGTCTTCGCGGTCAACACCAAGTCGCCGTTCTTCGTGACCCAGCAGGGGCTGGGCCGGCTGCGGGACGGCGGGCGCATCGTCAATGTGTCGACCGGCCTGACCCATGGCGCCGCGATGCCCGAGCTCATCTCGTACTCGATGACCAAGGGCGCGCTCGACGTCTTCACCGCGCACCTCGCCAAGGAGGTCGCCCAGCGCGGCATCACGGTCAACGCGGTGGCGCCCGGCGTCGTCGACACCGACATGAACGCGGGCTGGCTGCGCGGCGAGGAGAACGCCGGGTCGCGACAGGCCGCCTCGTCGATATCCCCCTTCAACCGGGTGGGCGAGCCCCGTGACATCGCCGATGTGGTGGCCTTCCTGGCCTCGGAGGACAGCCGCTGGGTCACCGGCCAGTGGATCGACACCACCGGTGGCGCGCTGCTGTGACCACGGCCGCGGGTCCGCCCCCGCGTGCGGGGGGCCGCGGGGGCGGACCTCGGCGGGTCTCCCTCAGCGGGTCTCGGTGACCTTCGCCAGGGCGCGGGGGGCGTCGGGATCCTGGCCGCGCGCGATGGTGACCTCATAGGCCAGCATCTGGAGCGGCAGGATCTCCAGGATCGGCTGGACCTCCTCGGCGACGCCGGCGGTGGGCAGGGCGAAGCCCGCCGACGCCCTGTCGACCTCGGCCAGGGTCCCGATCACCACCAGGTCGGCACCGCGGCCGCGCAGCCGCTCCAGCACCGGCTGCAGGGCCTGGCCGCCCCTGCCCTCGGTGACGATCGCGATCACCGGGGAGATGTTGTCGACCATGGCCAGCGGGCCGTGCAGCAGGTCGGCCCCCGAGTAGGACAGCGCCGGGATGTAGCTGGTCTCCATCAGCTTCAGCGCGGCTTCCTTGGCGCTGGGGTAGCCGTAGCCACGGGAGGTCAGCACCATGCGCTCGGCGAAGCGGTAGCGGGCGGCGAGCTGTCTGACCTCGGCCTGGCGGTCGAGGATCTGCCGGGCGAGGCCCGGCAGGCCCTGGGCGGCCGCGCCGTCGCCACCGCGCAGCCCCTCCACGAAGAGGTACAGCGCCAGGAGTTCGGCGGTGTAGGTCTTGGTCGCGGGCAGCGCCTTCTCCGGGCCGGCTAGGACGTCGATGTGGAACTCGGAGACGGCAGCCAGCGGCGAGTCGGCGTTGTTGGTCACCGCCAGGGTGATCGCGCCGGCCTCCCGGGCGGCCCGGGTGGAGGCCACCAGGTCCGGGGAGCCGCCGGACTGGCTGACCGTGATCACCAGCACATCGGTGAGGTCCTGACGGGCCTCGTAGGCGGTGGTGGTCGACATGGAGGTGAGGCCGCACGGCTTGCCCAGCCGCACCTCCAGCAGGTACTTCGCGTACAGCGCCGCGTTGTCGGACGTCCCGCGGGCGGTGAGCAGCACGAACCGCGGGGCGCGGGCCGCGATCCGCTCGGCGACCTCACGGATCCTCGGCGCGCCCTCGTCGAGGATGCGCTGGAGCACGGCGGGCTGCTCGGCCATCTCGGCGGCCATGTGTCGGCCCGGCTGCTCGCCGCGGCGCTGGTCCGGAGTCATGGCGGACATGCTGTGGCCTCCAGGTGGCTGGGCGGGCCGAGCGCAGGTGCCGGGTCCCGCGTTCCGGTCAACCGCCGGCTCCGGTGATGACCTCCGCCGCTGCCCGCCCGCAGACGCGGGCGGCGCCGTGCGTCGCGAGGTGCAGGGCCCCGACCGGCGGCGCCTGGGGCACGCCCATCTCGACCACGACCGTCTCCGGCCGGGCGGCGAGCAGACCGTGCAGGGCGTCCGCCATCCAGGGGTGCCGGTGGACGTCGCGTACCACTGCGACGATCCTACGGTCCGCCGCCGCGCCCAGCACATGTGCGACCACGGGGGACGGTCCCCCGGGTTCCGCCGCCGTCCCGCCGGGCTCTCCGTAGGTGGCGGTGGTGGTGCCCGGCAGCAGCCGGGTGAGCTCGGCGGCCACCCCCCAGGGGGTCTCGTCGCCGACCGCGATGTTCGCCACCGGGGTGAAGGCGGCGACATAAGCGGGGCCGGTCAGCGGCTCGTACGGGGCGGCCCCCGAGGTCACCCGCAGCGCACGGCGGGCGGCCGCGAGCCCCACCTCGGGGTCGGCGACGGCGAGCGCGGTCCCCTCCGCCGCGCCCGGGCCGCCGGCCTGCCGCGCCCACCGGCCCAGGGCGCGCACCCGGGCCGCGGCCTCGGCCAGCCGCTGCTCGGAGAGCTCGCCCGCGCGCACCGCGGCCACCAGCGCGTCGCGCAGCCGGAGCACGGTGGCCTCGTCGGCCAGCCCGCCGCCCACGCAGATCGCGTCGGCTCCGGCGGCGATGGCCAGCACACTGCCGCGCTCCAGGCCGTAGACGGCGGAGATGGCCCGCATCTCCATGCCGTCGGTGACGATCAGTCCGTCGAAGCCGAGGCCGCCCTCGGCGACGGGGCCGCGCAGCAGGCCGTGCAGCGCGGCGGGGCTGAGGGTGGCGGGCAGCTCGGGGTCGAGCGCGGGCAGCAGGATGTGCGCGCTCATCACCGCCTTGGTGCCGGCGGCCACCGCGGCCCGGAAGGGCACCAGTTCGCGCTCGGCCAGGGTCTCCAGATCCGCGTCGATGCGCGGCAGGGAGTGGTGGGAGTCGACGGCGGTGTCGCCGTGGCCGGGGAAGTGCTTGGCGCAGGCGGCCACGCCCGCGCCCTGGAGGCCCTCGACATAGGCGGCGGTGTGTCGGGCCACCAGGTGCGGGTCGGCGCCGAAGGAGCGGACCCCGATGACCGGGTTGTCGGGGTTGGAGTTGACGTCCGCGGAGGGGGCCCAGTTGAGGTTGACGCCGCACGCGGCGAGCCGTCGTCCCAGCTCGGCGGCGACGGCGCGGGTCAGCTCGGTGTCGTCGACCGCGCCGAGGGCGAGGTTGCCCGGGAAGGAGGAGCCGGTGCGCACCTCCAGTCGGGTGACGTCGCCGCCCTCCTCGTCGATGGCGACCAGCAGCTCGTCGCGTTCGACGCGCAGTCGGGCGGTGAGCGCGGCCAGTTGCTCGGGCGAGTCGATGTTGCGGCCGAACAGCCCGACCGAGACCAGCCCCTCACCGAGGCGGCGTAGCAGCCAGTCGGGGGCGGTGGTGCCGGTGAAGCCGGGCTGCAGGACGGCGAGCGCGTCCCGGGTGAGCGTGTCGGTGGAGTGTGCGAGCGTCGTCATGGAGTGGCGTCATCCCTTCACCGCGCCGGAGGTGAGACCGCCGACCGCCTTGCGTTGCAGGAACAGGAAGAGGAGAAGGATCGGGATCGCGAAGAGCGAGGCCGCGGCCATGGTGGCGCCCCAGTCGTCGCCGAAGGCGGTCTGGAACCTGGACAGCCACAGCGGAAGGGTCTGTGCCTCGGCCTGCTTGTTGAGGATGAGGACCAGGGGGAACTCGTTCCAGGCGGTGATGAAGCCGAAGAGCGAGGTCGCCATCAGCCCGGGGGCCAGCAGCGGGAAGATCACCTTGAGGAAGGCCTGGGGGCGGGTGCAGCCGTCGACCATCGCCGACTCCTCCAGCTCCTTGGGTACCGCCGCGACATAGGCGCGCAGCGTCAGCACCGTGAAGGGCAGCACCATGACCATGTAGAAGAGGGTCAGCGGCAGCAGGCTGTTCAGCATGTCGCCATCCCGGACGATCATGTAGATCGCGATCACCATGACCTCCCAGGGGGCCATCTGCGCGATCATGAAGGTGAGGATGAAGCCGCGGCGCCCCTTGAAGCGCATCCGGGCGATGGCGAAGGACGCCAGCAGGGCGATGGCCAGCGAGAGCAGCACGGCCGCGAGGGTGACGGCGAGGGAGTTCTGGACCAGGGTCCAGAAGTTCGGCGCGTCCACGGCCGTCCTGAAGTGTTCGAGGGTCGGGTGGGTCGGGAACCAGACCGGGTCCTCGGTGACGATGTCCGACGTCGGCTTGAGGGCCGTGTTGAACATCCAGTAGACGGGGAACGCGAAGACGACGAAGAGGACGACGGCCGTCGCGCCGGGCCAGATCCGCCCGAGCAGGGAGCGCTTCACGACTCGTCCTCCTCTTGCTTGAGCACGATGCGCAGGTAGTAGGCGGTCAGCACCAGCAGGATCAGGATGGTGAGCACGGAGATCGCCGCGCCCATGCCGTAGTGCTGGTTGCCGACGCCCTCGACGAAGGCGTAGACGGGGAGGGTCTCGGTGAGCCGGTCCGGACCGCCCTCGTTGATCGCGAAGACCTGGGCGAAGGACTTGAACACCCAGATGACCTCGAGGAAGGTCGTCGCGAAGAGGAACGGCTTGAGGAAGGGGAAGGTCACCGAGGTGAAGCTCTTCCAGCTGCCGGCGCCGTCCAGCGCGGCGGCCTCGTAGAGCTCCTTGGGGATCGTGGTGGTCGCGGCGTAGAGGTTGATCGCCACGAAGGGGATCGACTGCCACACGATCAGCAGGGTCACCACGAAGAAGGTGGAGAACTGACTGCCGGTCCAGTTGTAGTCCGCCATCGCGTGCCAGCCGAGCCTGTCCAGCACCCAGTTGACCACGCCGAACCGCTGGGCGAAGAGCCACTGGTAGACCGTGGTCGCCGCGACGACCGGCATCGCCCAGGCCAGGACGAGGCCGACCGACAGCAGCAGCCGCATCCGGGTGCCCAGCCGGGCGAGCAGCAGCCCGATCAGGGTGCCCAGCACCATGATCAGGACCACGTTCACGGCGGTGAAGACGACCGAGCGGCCCGTCACCCGCCAGAAGTCCTCGCTGGTGAGCGCCTCGCGGTAGTTGTCGCCCCCGTTCCACTCGGTGAGGTGCTGGATCAGCTGCCGCATGTTGAGGTTCTGGAACGACAGCATGCCGTTCTTCACCAGCGGCCAGCCGAGCAGCACCACGGTGGCGGCCACGGCGGGGAGGAGCAGCAGATAGGGCGCGGTGCCGCTCGGTCGCCGCCGTCCGCCGCGCGCGGGACCGGGCCGCGGCCCCGCGCTCTCGCGGACGTCGGCGGGGGGACCGGCGACCACCCGTTCGGTCTGCGCCGACGTGCTCGTCATCGCTTTACTGCTCCTGGCTGAGGCGCTTGTTCAGCTCGTCCTCGACCGACTCGGCGGCTTCCGCGTGCGACTTGCCGTTCAGCACCGCGGTCATATAGGTCTTGATCGGGTTCGGCGGGTTCTCCACCGCGGCCCACTCCGGGATCAGCGGGGTGGTGCCACCGCTCTTGGCGGCCGGCGCGGCGGCCTCGGCCGGGGCGTTGCCCTTGAGGACGGTCTGCAGCGACTCCTTGTTCGGAATCACCCCGCCCTCCTTGGCCAGCTGGCCCTCGAAGGCGTCGGAGAGCGCGATCTTCAGGAACTCCTCGGCCAGCTCCTGCTTCTCGCTGCCGGCGGCGACGGCGAGGTTGGAGCCGCCGAGGAAGACGCCCTCGGGCTTGTCGGCGGTCTCACCCGGAATGGTGAAGTAGCCGATCTCCTTCTCGATGGCCGGGTTGGCCTTGATGGCGGTGGCCGCCTCCCAGCCCATGCCGATGAAGGCGCCGGTCTTGCCCTTGGCGAAGATCTCGGCCTGCTGCGGGGTGGCCTCGTCCTTGTCCTTGGGCGCCTTGCTGAAGGACTGGTACTGCTTGTAGATGTCCATCGCCTTGCCGACCTTGGGGTCGGCGAGGTTGGAGACCCAGGTGTCGCCGTCCTTCTTGACCAGCTCGGCGCCGGCGCCGATGGTGAGACCGTCGAAGAAGTACCAGTTCTGGCCCGGCATGTAGATCGGCTCGGCGTCCGTCTTCTTCTCGATCGCCTCCAGCGCCTTGAAGAAGTCGGCGCGCGTCCTGGGCGTCTCCTTGATCCCGGCGTCCGCCCAGACCTTCTTGTTGTAGATGACCACCCGGCTGGCCGCGAACCACGGGGCGGCGTACTGCTTGCCGTCGTAGACCGCGGACTTGTTGAGCGACGCGGACCAGTCCGCCCCGATCGTCTTCTTGAGGTCGCCCAGTTCGGCGAGGCCACCGGTCTGCGCGTAGGCGGGGGTGTGGGTGTTGCCGATCTCGATGACGTCCGGCGGGCTCGACTCCGACAGCGCGGTGGTCACCTTCTGCTGGATGCCGTTCCACTGCTGGATCTCGATCTTCAGCTTGGCGCCGGTCTTCTTCTCGAACTCGGCCTGCACGGCCTTGGTCCAGCCCTCGGGGGCGGACCCGTCCATGGCCCAGAGCGTGAGCGTCTCGCCCTTGAAGCCGTCCGCCCCCGACTTCTCGTCCTTGTCGTCGCTGGACCCACAGGCCGCGACGCTCACCAGCATGGCCACGACACCCGTCGCCGCTATGAGCCCACGCTTCACAGCACTCTCCTCAAAGGACTGGAAGTGGTCTTTAATGGTTTAGACCAGTGCCCGCAGCTTGGCCTAGACCTTTAGGGGTGTCAAGGGTGTATAAGAGTCGCTGTCGGCTCCGTTACCGGACCGACATCTGACGACATCGGAGCTGAGAGGCCGCCTGGGCCCGGGACCGTGCCACCATGTGAGCCGCTGAGGACGGAGGAGCCGGTGACGGCAGCAGGACAGGAGTCGGGAAGGCGCGCGATGGACACCGAAGAGCCCACGACCGAGGGCGGAGCGGGCGCCAACGGGACGGCGCGCACCGCCCGCGTGCCCAAGTACTACCGCCTCAAGCGGCACTTGCTGGAGATGACGGAGACGCTCCCGCCGGGCACTCCGGTCCCACCCGAGCGCACGCTGGCCGCCGAGTTCGACACCTCCCGCACCACGGTGCGCCAGGCCCTGCAGGAGCTGGTGGTGGAGGGGCGCCTGGAGCGCATCCAGGGCAAGGGGACGTTTGTCGCCAAACCAAAGGTCTCCCAGGCGCTCCAGCTGACCTCCTACACGGAGGACATGAAGGCCCAGGGCCTGGAGCCCACCTCGCAGCTGCTGGACATCGGCTATGTCACCGCCAACGACCGGCTCGCCGGGCTGCTGGACATCGCCCCGGGCGGCCGGGTGCTGCGCATCGAGCGGCTGCGGCTGGCCAGCGGCGAGCCGATGGCGATCGAGACCACCCATCTGTCCGCCAAGCGCTTCCCGGCGCTGCGGCGCAGCCTGGTGAAGTACTCCTCCCTGTACACGGCGCTCGCCGAGGTGTACGACGTGCGCCTGGCGGAGGCGGAGGAGACCATCGAGACCTCGCTGGCCACGCCCCGCGAGGCCGGGCTGCTGGGCACCGACGTGGGGCTGCCCATGCTGATGCTCTCCCGCCACTCGCTGGACACCAACGGCCAACCGGTGGAGTGGGTGCGCTCGGTCTACCGGGGCGACCGCTACAAGTTCGTGGCCCGGCTGCAACGCCCCGGCGAGTGACCCCGGCGCGCCCTCACCGACGCGAGCCGCGACAAGCCGCCGCTATTCGCCCCTGGTACGAGCACTGTTGACGCCCCGTCGGCGGCACTGTTTGCCATACCGATATGCGGACAGGTAGTGACGGCCACGGTACGGCTGGCCTAGATTTCCTGCGCATTAAGCAGGTGATCAGTCGACGGGACGGAGCGCCGCCATGCCAGCCACCACCCGACCATCCGGGTCACGGGACACAAGACCGGTCATCACGCCCTCGCGCGTGGTGGCCGGCGTCTGTCTGTTCGTTCCGTTCGTCGCGATGCTGTGGGTCGACTCGTACGCCAGGACGGACCCGTCCTTCATCGGCATCCCGTTCTTCTACTGGTACCAGATGCTGTGGGTGCTGATATCGGCCGTGCTCACGACCGTCGCCTATGTCCTGGTCCGCCGGGAGCAGCGGGCGGCGCGGGCCGCGCGTGAGGCGGGGGCGGAGCGATGAGCGACGACGTCAACGGCGTCGCGCTCGCCGTCTTCATCTTCTTCTTCCTCGGCGTCACCGTCATGGGCTTCATGGCCGCGCGCTGGCGGGCCGCCGAGAACTCCGAGAACCTGGACGAATGGGGCCTGGGCGGACGCAGCTTCGGCACCTGGATCACCTGGTTCCTGCTCGGTGGCGACCTCTACACCGCCTACACCTTCGTGGCCGTCCCGGCGGCGGTCTACACGGCGGGCGCGGCCGGCTTCTTCGCCGTGCCGTACACCATCCTCGTCTATCCGCTGATCTTCACCTTCCTGCCCCGGCTGTGGTCGGTGTCGCACAAGCACGGGTACGTCACCACCGCCGACTTCGTGCGCGGGCGCTACGGTTCCAAGGGGCTGTCGCTGGCCGTGGCGGTCACCGGCCTGCTGGCCACCATGCCGTACATCGCGCTCCAGCTCGTCGGCATCCAGGCGGTGCTGGACGTGATGGGGGTCGGCGGCGGGGAGAACACCAACTGGTTCATCAAGGACCTGCCGCTGCTCATCGCCTTCGGCGTGCTCGCCGCGTACACCTACTCCTCCGGGCTGCGCGCCCCCGCGCTCATCGCCTTCGTCAAGGACGCCCTGATCTACCTCGTCATCGCGGTGGCGATCATCTACATCCCGATCAAGCTCGGTGGCTTCGACGACATCTTCGCCAAGGCCGGTGACGCCCTCTCCCAGACCAACGACGCCGGGAAGCCACGCGGCGCGCTGGCCCCAGGGGAGGCCTCGCAGTGGGCCTACGCCACCCTGGCGCTCGGCTCGGCGCTGGCGCTGTTCATGTATCCGCACTCGATCACCGCGACGCTCTCCAGCCGCAGCCGCGAGGTGATCCGCCGGAACACCACCATCCTGCCGCTGTACTCGCTGATGCTGGGGCTGTTGGCGCTGCTCGGGTTCATGGCGATCGCGGCGGGCGTGAAGGTGGACAACGCGCAGCTGTCCATCCCGCAGCTGTTCGAGGACATGTTCCCGGACTGGTTCGCGGGGGTGGCCTTCGCCGCGATCGGCATCGGCGCGCTGGTCCCGGCGGCGATCATGTCGATCGCCGCGGCCAACCTCTTCACCCGCAACATCTACAAGGACTTCCTGCGGCCGGACGCCACGCCCGCGCAGGAGACCAAGGTCTCCAAGCTGGTGTCGCTGCTGGTGAAGGTGGGCGCGCTGGCCTTCGTCCTCACCATGGACAAGACCGTCGCGATCAACTTCCAGCTGCTGGGCGGCATCTGGATCCTGCAGACCTTCCCGGCGCTGGTGGGCGGCCTGTTCACCCGCTGGTTCCACCGCTGGGCGCTGCTGGCCGGCTGGGCGGTCGGCATGGTCTACGGCACCGTCGCGGCGTACGGCGTGGCCAGCCCCACCCAGAAGCACTTCGGCGGCAGCCAGAAGGAGATTCCGGGCATCGGCGAGATCGGCTACATCGGTCTGACCGCCTTCGTCCTCAACGTCGTCGTCACCGTCGCCCTGACCCTGGTGCTGCGGGCGCTGAAGGCGCCCCAGGGCGTGGACGAGACCTCGCCCGAGGACTACACGGCGGACGCGGGCGACCCGGGCGTCGCCGCCGAGCTGCCGCCGGCGACGGCGGGCGCCCCCGGCGGGCACTGACCCCGTCACACGCCGTCCGTGTGGGCCGGGCCGACCCCTCCCCGTTGTCGGCCCGGCCCACACGGCGCCACCGGGTGCGGCGCGCTCGAGCCGCACCCGCGTCGCGGCGCCCGCGCGTGTCGTCGCCTCAGATGCCGGGCGAAGACGCCCCCGGTCGGCACCGCCACCATGATCACCCCCGTCGCCGTCGTCCCGCCGTCAAGCCCAACCGTCCGCGTCCGCGCATCATTCCCCCGAGCTCGTGAAGGGTCGCGACCGGCCACCCCGCCCCCGACCCCTCGCCACCGCGGCCGAGCACACCGAGCACACCGAGGCCCGACAACCGGTCCCGGTCCCGGGGCGCGATCGATGCCCGGGGCGCCGGCCGGCGACTCCATACGCCCGCCGCATCAGGGGTCACCGGGGCGCGCACCCTCTCCACCACGCCACACTGCGGTCTATGGACATCATCGTCAGGAACGCGCGGGACGAGGAGCTGGACGAGGTCGGGGAGCTCACCGTGGAGGTCTACCTCGGAGACGGACTGCTGCATCGCGGGGCCGACAGCCCCTATCTGGCCGAGCTGCGCGACGCCCGGCACCGGGCCCGCCACTGCGACGTGCTGGTGGCCGCCGACGCGGCCGGCGGCCCGCTCCTCGGCGCGGTCGCCTTCGTGGGTGAGGGAGGGGCGTACGCGAACCTGGCGCGCCCCGGCGAGGCGGAGTTCCGCATGCTGGCCGTGCGGTCCGCCGCGCGCCGCCGGGGCGCCGCGGAGGCGCTGGTGCGCGCCTGTCTGCGGCGCGCCCGCGAGCTGCGGCGGGAGCGTGTCGTGATGTCCAGTCAGACCGACATGACGGCCGCCCACCGGCTCTACGAGCGACTCGGCTTCGTTCGCACACCCGAGCGGGACTGGTCCGTAGTGCCCGGTCTCACACTGATCACCTTCGCTCTGGAGCTCTCGCCGGAGGGATGAGGGCACGGCGGCGCGGTAGCGTGGAGGGGCAGGGGCGCGGCAGGCTCGCCGCGCCCCCTCTGCATGCCGTGTGCCGACCCCGCGGATGCCCCGTGCCACCGGCGGAACAGCGCGCCCCGGGCCTTGTGCGCCGCGCGCCGGACCCGCCCCCGGCGCGTACGCCAGCGCGCTGCCACACCCACCGGGAGTAGCACGACAGTGCGAAACGCGTAACCACGGGACACAACATGTGGGGGCGCATGCGAAGGTCAACACAAGATGTATGCTCATCCTCGCTGTCGTCGCAGGGGAATCCGGTGCGAATCCGGAACTGTCCCGCAACGGTGTACGTGTGCCTTTTTGCGTACATGTGAGTCCGACGACCTGCCGACAGCCTCGAAGACGTCCGGGCCTCGTGGGTTGGGCAGGTGGACGCTGCGCGGTGTGCCTTCCGTTCGGTTCGGCATGCCCGCACGCGGCCATCGCGCACCACCCCTCCGCAGGCCCCCAGCCGAGCGAGGGAGAGCATCCCGTGACCATCGCGCCCGCCGATCCGGTCTCAGAGGCAGCGGACCCGAAGGCCGTAGCCGACGCACCGGGCACCGCCCTGCTGCGCACTCTGACGGACCTCACCGCGGACCTGCCCGCCACCGACCCCGGCAAGGTCGCGGCCGCCGCCCTGCGCGGCCGCCACGCCGGTTCCGACGAAGCGGAGCTGCGCACCCTCGCCATCGAGGCGGCCGCCGGCCTGATCGCCGAGGAGCCCGAGTACTCCAGGCTCGCCGCGCGCCTGCTGACCATCGCCATCGCGGAGGAGGCGGCCGGGCAGGGTGCGGTCTCCTTCTCCGCCTCCGTCGAGGTCGGGCACCGCGAGGGCCTGATCGCCGACACCACCGTCGCGTTCGTCCGCGCCCACGCCGCGCGGCTGGACGCGCTGGTGGAGAAGACCGTCGCCGACGGCGCCGACGACCGCTTCGGCTACTTCGGCCTGCGCACCCTGCACAGCCGCTACCTTTTGCGCCACCCGATCACCCGTCAGGTGGTCGAGACCCCGCAGCACTTCCTGCTGCGTGTGGCCTGCGGTCTGGCCGAGGACCTCTCCGAGCGGGCGCTGGAGGACGTCTGCGAGCTGTACGGCCTCACCAGCTCGCTCTCCTACCTGCCCAGCTCCCCCACGCTCTTCAACTCCGGCACCCGCCACCCGCAGATGTCCTCCTGCTATCTGCTGGACTCCCCGCTGGACGAGCTGGACTCGATCTACGACCGCTACCACCAGGTGGCGCGGCTGTCGAAGCACGCCGGCGGCATCGGCCTGTCCTACTCCCGGATCCGGGCCCGCGGTTCGCTGATCCGCGGCACCAACGGCCACTCCAACGGCATCGTGCCGTTCCTGCGCACCCTCGACGCCTCCGTCGCCGCCGTCAACCAGGGCGGCCGGCGCAAGGGCGCGGCCTGCGTCTACCTGGAGTCCTGGCACGCGGACATCGAGGAGTTCCTGGAGCTGCGGGACAACACCGGTGAGGAGGCCCGCCGCACCCACAACCTCAACATCGCGCACTGGATCCCGGACGAGTTCATGCGCCGCGTCGAGACCGACGCCGAGTGGTCGCTGTTCTCCCCGGCCGACGTGCCGGAGCTGGTGGACCTGTGGGGCGAGGAGTTCGACGCCGCCTACCGCAAGGCCGAGGCCGAGGGCAAGGCCGTCAAGACCATCGCCGCGCGCGTGCTGTACGCCCGGATGATGCGCACCCTGGCGCAGACCGGCAACGGCTGGATGACGTTCAAGGACGCCGCCAACCGCACCGCCAACCAGACCGCCGAGCCCGGCAAGGTCATCCACTCCTCCAACCTCTGCACGGAGATCCTGGAGGTCACCAACGACGGCGAGACCGCCGTCTGCAACCTCGGCTCGGTCAACCTCTCCGCGCACCTCGGCGCCGACGGGCAGATGGACTGGGAGCGACTGGACGCCACCGTCCGCACCGCCGTCACCTTCCTCGACCGCGTCGTGGACATCAACTTCTACCCGACCGAGCAGGCCGGGGCGTCCAACAGCCGCTGGCGGCCGGTGGGTCTGGGCCTGATGGGCCTTCAGGACGTGTTCTTCAAGCTGCGGCTGCCGTTCGACTCGGCCGAGGCCAAGGAGCTCTCCACCAGGATCTCCGAGCGCATCATGCTGGCCGCCTACGAGGCCTCCTGCGACCTCGCCGAGCGGCACGGCCCGCACCCGGCCTGGGAGGAGACCCGCACCGCCCGCGGCGTGCTGCACCCGGACCACTACGCCGCCGCGCGGCGGACCTGGCCGGAGCGCTGGGAGGCGCTGCGCACCCGGATGGCACAGACCGGTATGCGCAACTCGCTGCTGCTGGCGATCGCCCCGACCGCCACCATCGCCTCCATCGCGGGCGTGTACGAGTGCATCGAGCCGCAGGTCTCCAACCTGTTCAAGCGCGAGACGCTCAGCGGCGAGTTCCTCCAGGTGAACTCCTACCTGATCGACGACCTGAAGAAGCTCGGCGTCTGGGACGCGCAGACCCGTGAGGCGCTGCGCGAGTCCAACGGCTCGGTCCAGGACTTCAACTGGGTGCCGCAGGACATCCGGGACCTGTACCGCACCGCGTGGGAGATCCCGCAGCGCGCGCTGATCGACATGGCCGCGGCCCGCACGCCGTTCCTCGACCAGAGCCAGTCGCTCAACCTCTTCATGGCCTCGCCCACCATCGGCAAGCTCAGCTCGATGTACGCGTACGCCTGGAAGCAGGGCATCAAGACCACGTACTACCTGCGCTCGCGTCCGGCCACCCGGATCGCCCAGTCGGCGCGCGCGTCCTCCCCCATCCCCGTCCAGCAGGCGGCCCCCGACGCCGAGGCGATCGCCTGCTCCCTGGAAAACCCCGAGTCCTGCGAGGCCTGCCAGTGAACGCCCAGCCGTCCGACGACCGTCCCAAGAACCTGCTGGACCCGGGGTTCGAGCTGACGCTGCGGCCGATGCGGTACCCGGCGTTCTACGAGCACTACCGCAACGCGATCAAGAACACCTGGACGGTGGAGGAGGTCGACCTCCACTCCGACGTGGCCGACCTCGCCAAGCTCTCCCCGGGTGAGCAGCACCTGATCGGCCGTCTGGTGGCGTTCTTCGCCACCGGCGACTCGATCGTGGCCAACAACCTGGTGCTGACGCTCTACAAGCACATCAACTCCCCCGAGGGCCGGCTGTACCTGTCGCGGCAGCTCTTCGAGGAGGCCGTGCACGTCCAGTTCTATCTGACGCTGCTGGACACCTACCTGCCCGACCCGGACGACCGCGTGGCGGCGTTCGCCGCGGTCGAGAACATCCCCTCGATCCGCGAGAAGGCGCAGTTCTGCTTCAAGTGGATCAACGAGGTCGAGAAGCTGGACCGGCTGGAGACCAAGGAGGACCGGCGCCGGTTCCTCCTCAACCTGATCTGCTTCGCGGCGTGCATCGAGGGCCTGTTCTTCTACGGCGCCTTCGCGTACGTCTACTGGTTCCGCTCGCGCGGCCTGCTGCACGGCCTGGCGACCGGCACCAACTGGGTGTTCCGGGACGAGTCCATGCACATGGACTTCGCCTTCCAGGTCGTGGACACGGTCCGCGAGGAGGAGCCGGACCTCTTCGACGACGACATGGGCAAGCAGGTCACCGCGATGCTGGAGGAGGCCGTCGAGGCCGAGCTGCAGTTCGCCCGTGACCTGTGCGGCGACGGCCTGCCGGGCATGAACACCGACTCGATGCGCGAGTACCTCCAGTGCGTCGCCGACCAGCGGCTGGCCCGCCTCGGACTGCCGGTGCGCTACGGCTCGGAGAACCCGTTCGCCTTCATGGAGCTGCAGAACGTCCAGGAGCTGACCAACTTCTTCGAGCGGCGCGCCTCGGCGTACCAGGTCGCGGTCGAGGGCTCGGTCTCCTTCGACGACGACTTCTAGGAAGTCCCCGGCGGGCGTCCACCACGCGGGACGCCCGCCGGAACCCGCCTCCACGAGACGACGGAAGGGGGGCCGCCCACCGGCGGCCCCCCTTCCGTATGCCTGCTGTCGTCGACGCGCTCAGTCGTTGGGCACGGTCTCGTAGCGCGGCGTGCCCTCGGCCATCTGCCGCAGCACGTCCTTGCGGTCGCGCTTGGAGAGCCGGTCGATGTACAGCCGCCCGTAGAGGTGGTCGGTCTCGTGCTGGAGGCAGCGCGCGAAGTAGCCGGTGCCCTGGACCGCGATCGGCTTGCCCTGGGCGTCCTGGCCGCGGACGACCGCGTAGTCGGGGCGGGCCAGCGGCGCGTAGGCGGTCGGCACCGAGAGGCAGCCCTCGTTGGAGTCGTCCAGCAGCCGGCGCTCTGCCGGCACCTCCTCCAGCACCGGGTTGCAGACCACGCCGACGTGCCGGACGCCCTCGTCGTCCATGCAGTCGTAGACGAACACCTTCAGGTCGACACCGATCTGGTTGGCGGCCAGACCCACGCCCTCGGCGGCCCGCTGACTGGCGAACATGTCGTCGACCAGCGCGGCGAGCGCGTCGTCGAACTCGGTGACGTCCTTGCACTCCCGGTGGAGCACCGGGTTGCCGACGACGGTGATCGGGCGGGCGGTGCCACGCTCGCGGTGCGCCCGCTCACGCTCCTCCGTGTCCACCGTGTCGTCGATGAACTCGTCGCCGACCTGCTGATCCGTGTCCTGCTGTGCCATGGTCCGCCGCGCGCCTTCCTGAAACCGTCAAACGTCCGCCATACAGGGTACGTGTCGCGGAGCGCGGCGGGGGCTGGCCTCAGCAGACCTCTTCCAGGTCCCGCCATTCGCGCGTGTCGGGGCTGTCCGCCACCCACCCGTCCAGCAGACCGCGCACCAGCCCCGCGGGGGCGGCGATGCCGCACTCCCGCTCCGGCGCCCACAGCGAGCCCGAGCCGGCGGTGCGGTGTCCCAGCGGCCCGGGGTGGCCCGGTTCGCTGTGGTCGTGCGGGTCCAGGTGCTCGCCGTCGCCCTCGTCGCTGGGCATCCGGCTCTCGGAGCAGGAACGACACAGCAGACGGACGGAGGACGACCAGTCCTCGGCGGCGAAGCCGGCGTCCGCGGCCAGCCGCTCCAGCGCGTCCCGGTCGGCCTCGGTGGCCGCCTCCAGCAGCACCACCCAGGTCGGCACCGGCGAGGGCGCCCACAGCTCGATCTCGTCGAAGACCGGATAGGCCCGGGTGGAGCCGTCGGCGCCGGTGATGGTGCGCTCGCCGTGCGGCACGCCGTCGTGCAGCACCACCTCGCCCCAGCGGCGCCCGGAGGACGGCAGCGGGATGGACAGCACCTCGATCCGGGCCGGGTCCAGCCGACGGCCCCAGACCACCTCGGCCTCGCCCTCCGGCGACAGCCGCACCGCGGCGCTCCCCAACTCCATGCCGAGCGGCTCGCCGGCCGCCAGGCCCGCGGCCTCACCCGGCACCTTCAGCCCGTACGCCTGCCAGGCGCGGCGGGCCAGCGGCCAGTCCTGCAGCGCGGTGGCGGCGATGCCCACGTTCCACCAGTCCGGTGCGCCGGTGGCGCGATCCAGCAGGGCGACGGCGCGCAGCCCCGCGGCGCGGGCCTGCTCCCAGTCGTGCCGGAACTTGTGCAGCAGCGCGAGGTTGAACCACGACTCCGACAGCCACGGCTCCATGTCGGCGGCGCGGGTCAGCAACGCACCCGCGTCCTCATACCGGCCGTCGCCGATGAGGGTGAACGCGCGGTCCGTGGCCTGGCGCCACGACGCGGAGGGCCGGTGCCGTACCTTGCCGAAGATCTTCACGATTCCCGCCTGCCGGTTTCTCCGTAGTCCCGCATCAGATGCCTTAGCGGACGGCTTCGCCCTCCCCTGACGACAACCTGCCACACATTCGCGGACATCTCAGCCCGGCCCCCTAAGATTCGGTGGTCGGGGCCCGGCCCCTACCACGCCTACCTCCTTGCCGCAGGTGAGCGGCCGACACCCCTCATTCGCATCCAACCATGCCCTTTCGGGGACCCGCTCATTACCCACGGGTTCGACTCGGCGCGCGGGTCGTGCGCGGTCACCCGTCCGGGCAACTTCCCGCTCCCCCCGCATAGTCACTTGCCCGGCCCGCCCCGCGCCAGAACCCTGGCCAGAGCCGCCACCACCGCCGGGTCGAAATCACGCGCGGTGCCCAGCCGAAGCCGTTCCAGGGCGCGCAGCGCGGCCCCCGGCTCGCCGCCCGGGCGGCCGGCGGGCGCGGCGTCACAGGTCAGCTCGGCATAGGCGTTGGCCACCCGAACGATGCGGGCGGTGAGCGGCTGTTCGCGGTACGGCTCGGCCTGTCGCTCGACGATCATCGCCACCTGCGCGGGCACACCCGTCTGTCGTACGACGGCGCCGCCCAGCAGGGCGATGCGCTGCTGCTCGGCGGCGGGAAGCTGCTCGGTGGCCCCGGCCGGCACCGGGTCCACCAGCGACAACTGTCCGATGTCGTGCATCAGGGCCGCGTACTCCACCATCGTCAGCTCCTCGCCCGGAAGGCCCAGCTCCCGGCCGACGGCTCGGCTGAGCCCGGCCACCCGGCGGGCGTGGCCCGCGGGGGTGTAGCCGGCGATCTCGGTGGCGCGGGCGAGGGAGGCGATGGTCTGGCGGTAGGTGGCCCGCACGTCGGCGTAGCGCCGGAAGGAGTACTGGGTGAGCAGCAGCGGCAGGGAGAAGACCGGCAGCGCCCACAGCCCGGCCACGCGCACCGCCAGCACCATCACCACCGCCGTGGCGCAGATCGCCGACCCCGCCCTGGGGAGTGCTCGCAGCTCGTCGCGGAGCAGCGGCCCGTACCGCCAGCCCGCGCGGGCGCGCGCCAGCGCGGCGGCCAGGACCGCGTCGCACAGCGCGGCGAGCGCCAGCAGCAGGAGCAGGCAGAGGAGGTGCAGCAGGTGGTGGAGCGGAGGGAGATGGGGGAGGTGGGGGGAGTCGCCCCGGGGGGTCGGCCCGGCGGCCAATCGGAGGGCGAGGTCGAGCGGTTGGCAGCAGGTGGCGGCGAAGGCGACGGTCAGTACCCGGCGGGCCAGGTGGTCCAGCCCCGCCGAGTGGCCCCGGGCGAGTCTCGGCACGAGGGCCACCAGCCCGGCCGCGACCACCACGGCCACCGCCTGGAGCACTCCGTGCGGCTGCGGCAGCGGGGCTGGCGGGCGATCCGGCACCGGCGGCGCGAGGGGCGCGCTCAGCAGCGCGTAGGCGAGCGCCGCGGCGGCCGCCACGGGGGCGGGCTCGCGGACGACGGTCCACGGATCGCGCGGCATCGTTTCTCCGCCGGTCCGGCCCCGGCCCCCGCCCCCGCCGCTCCCGGCGGCGTCAGCCCACCGGAACGCCTCCCCTGCCGCGATCATCGCCGCGAAGGCCAGCGCCATCCCCGGCTGGGCCACGCCCTCCCACCGCACCCAGCCCAGGCCGGCCGCCGCGAGCACCCCGGCGGCCCCGTAGACGAGGGCGACCGTCAGCCTGCCGGGGGCCCGCCGCGCCCGAGCGGCCCACCGGGGGACGCGGTCCGGGCGGGCGTCGCCTCCGGCGTCGACGGTGCCGGCCCCGACGTCGGCGCCTTCCGCCCGGCGAGCGTCCTCCGCGCCGGCGGCGCGGTCCGCGCGGGACGCGCCCTTCCTCAGCGCCCACCGCGCGGGGCGGCACACCGAGCCGAAGGCCGGCGGGGTGCGTCCGGGCATGGCGGTGGTCCCGCCGGCCGGCGTCGGAAGGCCCTGGGGGCGGCCGGCGGGGGGCGTGGGTTCGGGGGGTTCGCTCATCCGCGGCCTCCCGAGGGCGGGGCGCCGAGCCGGCGGTCGGGGACGTCCGCGGGGAGGGGTGGTCGATGTGGCGGGACGTTTCCGCGGGGCGGGGAGCCCCCTGCGGTACGCGCCGTCCCGGGCGCGCACGCGGCCCGTTGCTCGGGCCCGCGGTCACCGGCGTACGACGGCGCCTCGGGGCCGTACGCCGGCGCCTCGCCCCCGCGAGGGGCGTCGGCGGTGACGGCGACGTGCCAGCCGTGCCGGTCCAGTGCCCTGGCCAGGGCGCGGACCATCCGGGGGTCGAACTGGGTGCCGGCGCAGCGGTGGAGCTCCTCGACGGCCTTCGACACGGGCCGGGCCCGGCTGTACGAGCGGTTGGAGGTCATCGCGTCGAAGGCGTCCGCGACGGCCACCACCCGGGCGCACTCGGGGATGTCCCCCCCGGCGAGACCGTAGGGGTAGCCGCTGCCGTCCAGCCGCTCATGGTGGTGGAGGATGGCCGCGCGGGCCTCCTCCAGGAAGCCGATGCCGCGCACCATCTCGTGGCCGTACTCGGGGTGCAGCTCGATGACACGGCGCTCGTCGGGGGTGAGCGGGCCCTCCTTCCGGAGCAGCCGGGTGGGGACGCCGAGCTTGCCGACGTCGTGCAGGATGCCGGCGATCCGCAGCACCTCCAGCCGGTCGCCGGTCATGCCGAGCTCGCGGGCGATCATCACGGACGCCCGGCCCACGCGTTCGCTGTGCCCGCGCGTGTAGCCGTCCTTGATGTCGACGGCCTGGACGAGCGCCCTGATGGTCGCCTGGTGGGCGGTGCGCTCGCGGTGGTAGAGCACGAAGACGGAGGCGGAGACGCCCATCGGGAGCAGCACCAGCAGCGCGGCGGCCGGCCCGTACGCGCTGCGCCACAGCACCGCCATGGTCAGCCCGGCCAGTCCGTGGACCAGGTGCGGGCCCAGGGAGCGCGGCAGGGCGCCGCACCAGGCCGCGCGTGGCGCGTGGCGCTCGGCGGCGACCAGCACCCCGCCCTCCAGGCCGACACGGACCAGGCAGAAGACCACGGCGGCCGCGGTGGCGGGCGCCAGCGCGTACGGGAGGTCGGTCCGGGCCAGGGCCGCCGGCCCTCCGGTGAGCCCGAAGGCGTACGCGGCGGCGGCGGAGGCGAGGGCCAGATGGGCGGCGCGCCAGATCCGCCGCACCGCCGCGGGCCGGCGCTCCACCCGGCCCAGCAGCCCGCCTCCGACGGCTACCAGCGCGGCGGCCGGCGGCGGCAGCAGCATGGCCGCGGCGAGCAGCACCGGGCCGCCCCACTCCGCCTGCGGGCCGACGCGGGTCGCGGCGTAGAGCAGGGCGAGCAGGACGAGGGTGACCCAGGGGGTGCCCGCACCGGGTCGGGTGGCGAGGGCCGCGCACCCCACCAGGGTGAGTGCGGCACCGAGGATGTACGCGCGTGCCCCCAACGGAAGTGTCCGCATGGTGCCGCTCTCCTCCCCATCGGCTCAGGATCGGGAGAATATGTGCGCTCCGAGGGGGAGGGCAGGAGCATCGGGGGATTAGGCCGCACGCGCCGAGCTAATGCACCCATGAGGGTGAAATCGGGGGGCGTCCGGAGTGTCCGGGTGGCGTCCGGAGTGTCCCGTAGGGCGGGAATCATCCGGCATACGCCGACGGGCTCGTTCCTCGCGGACGGGCACGGGATCGTCCATCCCGGCGCCGGGATCGGCGGCTCCGGCCGCCGGGGGCGTCGCCCCGACGGCTCAGTCCTGCGCCGCCGTCGGGCGCTCCGCCTCGGCGGGCGCCACGTCCGGCACCGCGCCCGAGATGTCCATCTCGGGCGCCAACTGTCCGGACCTGATCAGCTCGATGCGCCCCATGACCTTCGACCGCAGGTCGGTGGGGACGTCGTCCTGCCCGCAGCAGCGCTTGACCAGCTTCTTCACGGCCTGCTCCAGGCCGTACTTCTCCAGGCAGGGCGAGCACTCGTGGAAATGCACCTCGAACTTGGCGCAGTCGCCGTCGGGCATCTCGTGGTCCAGGAACTCGTAGAGGTGGTCGAGAACCTCGGAGCACTCCATCTCGTGCGGCTCTTCGCAGCTCATGAGTCCGAGCCTTTCCGATTGTGCGCGTCGTCAGCCGCGGCGCCGGCGCCCGCCGGAACCAGCCCGCGCCCACGGGCATAGTCCTCCAGCAGACCGCGCAGTTGGCGGCGCCCACGGTGCAGACGAGACATCACCGTACCGATGGGTGTACCCATGATGTCCGCGATCTCCTTGTACGCAAACCCCTCCACGTCCGCGAGGTAGACCGCGATGCGGAACTCCTCCGGGATCGCCTGCAGGGCTTCCTTCACATCGGAGTCGGGAAGGTGGTCCAGCGCCTGCGACTCGGCCGAGCGCAGACCGGTGGACATATGGGACTCGGCGCGCGCAAGCTGCCAGTCCTCGATCTCCTCGGCGGCGCTGCGCTGCGGCTCGCGCTGCTTCTTGCGGTACGAGTTGATGAAGGTGTTGGTCAGGATGCGGTACAGCCACGCCTTGAGGTTCGTGCCGTCACGGAACTGGTGGAAGGACGCGTACGCCTTGGCGTACGTCTCCTGGACGAGGTCCTCGGCGTCGGCCGGATTGCGCGTCATGCGCAGCGCGGCGGAGTACATCTGGTCGAGGAACGTGAGGGCGTCCCGCTCGAAGCGCGCGTTGCGCTCCGCGGCCGTCTCGGCGCCGGTGGCGCCGAACGCCCCGGTGCCCTCGGGGCGCGCACCGTCGAACCCCGCGCCCGTGCCGTCGGTCCCTGCGTCGGTCCCAGTGACCTGACCCACCTCCTCCAACACCCCGGCGGGGCCGGATGTGGACCCGCTTGAATCGGAGAATAGACGACGATCCGGTCCGCTCGCCGCTTCAATCTTGGCGGCGTGAACCGCCTGCAGCTGCGACCAGTCGAGGTCAGCGGCCTGCGGGCGGGCCGGGCAAGCAAGCGAACCCATGCGGGGAACTCCCTCTCCTCGACGTTCCGATGTCGAGAAGAACACTCGTCACCCTCATCTCATTCCCGACCCCGGCCTGTCATCACCCCAGGGTCTCTTCGAGCCACTCGGCGACCGCCTCCGTGATCACCGCGAGCGCCTCCTCCTGGGAGATCCCGGCCGTCTTCGGCACCGCGAAGCCGTGGTCGCCGTGGTCCACCGGCACCAGGCGCAGCGGCGGGTCCGCCGACTCCCCGGACGGCGGGAACTCCTCCGGGCGACCGAACGGGTCCCGCGAGCCCTGCACCACCAGCGTCGGCACCCCGGCCGCCAGCAGCTCCTCCACCCGCGACCGCTCCGGCTTGCCCGGCGGGTGCAGCGGGAAGGCCAGCGCCAGCACCGCGGCCGCCCCCAGCTCCCGCCCGGTGCGACAGGCAACCCGGGCCCCCGCGCTGCGCCCGCCCGCGACGACCGGCAGCCCCGGTGCGGTCAGCGCCGGCCAGAGGGCGGTCCACGCCACGTCGAGCGTCTTGGGTGCCGGCGCGACCTTCTTTCCGGCCACCCGCCACGGCTGCTCCACCAGGGCGACGGTGACGCCCCTGCCCGGCAGGGCGGCGGCCAGCGCGCGCAGGTCGCGCGCCTCGATCCCCCCGCCGGCGCCGTGGCCGAGGGCGAGCACGGCGCGCGCCCGTGGCGCGCGATGCCAGGTGACGCGTGCCTCGCCGGCGGGCGTCGGCACGGTCTCGGTGACGGTCCCCACGGTGCTGGTGCTGGTGCTGGTCTTCGCTGCGGTCACGCTCTCATCCTGCCGCGAGGCCGGCCGGAGCCGAAGCAGGCGGCGGCGGGCACCCGGGGGTGCGCCGTCCGCCCGCGGGAGTCGGGGTCCGCCGCGCGGTGCGCCGCACGAGTCGGTCCGCCGCACGGGAGGCGCGGGGTGCACCGCGCGGGAGGCCGGACCCGCCGCACGGGAGGCGCGGGGGCCGCCGCGCCTCCCGAGGCGCGGGGTGCGCCGCCCTGGGCCTCAGAAGAGGGTGCCCTCTTCCGGCGCCTCCAGTTCCTTCAGCAGCTCCGGGCCGTTGTTGCGCACATCGCTGACGCCGGTGGAGACCGGATAGGCCCGCAGCAGCCCGGCCGGCGGCGCGACCAGCAGCTCCCGGAGGCCGTCGGGGTCGGTATGGGTCGGGTCGAGCCAGGCGCCCCAACGGTCCGACGGAAGGATCAGCGGCATCCGCGGGTGGATCTCGGCCAGCGAGCGCGGGCCCGGCTCGGACTCCGGCCGGTCGGCGGCGCCCGCGAAGGGCTCCTTGTCCGCCTCGGTGGTTATCACCGTGCACGTCACCCACCAGGCGCGCGGGTGGTCGTCGGGGAGCGTGCGGTCCCGCCAGAACTCGTAGAGCCCGGCCAGCGCCATCACCGAGCCGTCGGAGGGGGTGACGAAGTAGGGCTGCTTGCGGGGGCGCTTGCGCCTGCCCTGCTCCTCCAGCTGCCGCTCGGCGGCCGCGGTAACCCACTCGTAGTAGCCGTCGGCGGGCAGCAGGCAGCGCCGGGAGAGAAAGGGACGGCGGAAGGACGCCTTCTCGTGCACCGTCTCCGCCCTGGCGTTGATCATCTTCACGCCGACGTCCGGCGACTTCGCCCAGGAGGGCACGAGGCCCCAGGTCAGCGAGCGCAGCTGGCGAACCGGACGCCGGTCCTCGGCGTCTTTAAGGGGGCGTTCGAGCACCGCGTACACGTTCTTCGTCGGAGCGACGTTCCAGTCCGGATCCAGCGTCTCCGTCGGCTCCCACTTCTCCACCCCGAAGAGCCCGACGAGATCCTCCGGGCTCCGGCTCGCTGCGTATCGACCGCACATAGGTGCCACACTGCCACGACGCCCGCACCGCGTGGCACCGAACCCGTCACCCGAGGAGCCGCCGACCCATGACCCCGATGGCCACCACCAGCGCAGCCGACCTGTGGGACCGCGTCGTCGGCACCCAGCCCGCCCCCTCGACGCTGCTGGTCCTGGCCACCGGCTCGATAGCCCTGGCCGTCGTCGTCTTCCGCACCACCTGGTTGATCGCCCGTAACGCCGTGACCATCGCGCACGAGGGCGGCCACGGGTTGGTGGCGCTGCTGACCGGCCGCACGCTCCAGGGCATACGGCTGCACTCGGACACCTCGGGGCTGACCGTGTCGCGCGGGAAGCCGACCGGACTGGGCATGATCCTCACGGCCGCGGCCGGCTATGTCGCCCCCTCCCTGCTCGGCCTCGCCGGCGCCTGGCTGCTCGCCTCGGGCCACATCACCGCACTGCTGTGGGGCGCCACGGCGCTGCTCGCCGCCATGCTGGTGATGATCCGCAACGCCTACGGCATGCTGACCGTGGTGCTGGCCGGGGCCGCCTTCTTCCTGGTGTCCTGGCTGACCGGGCCCGAGGTGCAGGCCGCCTTCGCCTACGCCGTGGTGTGGTTCCTGCTGCTGGGCGGCGTCCGCCCGCCCTTCGAGCTCCAGCGCAAGCGCCGGTACGGGGAGGCGGCGGACTCCGATCCGGACCAGCTGGCCCGGTTGACCCACGTGCCCGCCGTCGTGTGGCTGCTGTTCTTCCACATCGTCACGCTCAGCTCGCTGATCGGCGGCGGCAGCTGGCTGCTGGGACGGTGACCGGGGCGCCCGAAGAGGGGCCTGGGGCCCGCCATCCCGCCGAGCGCTCCCCCTACCTCCCCTATCAGCGCTGTGTTTCGACAGGGTTTCGCCGCTTTTGATCAGGATTCCCACCCGCGACGAACCACTAAAGTGAAGGCCATGACCGGCACTGAGACTTCCCCGGGCGTCCATCCCGCCCTCTGGCCCGCACCGCTGGCACACGGAGCGGTCGACGCGACCGTGACCGTGCCCGGCTCCAAGTCGGTCACCAACCGCGCCCTGGTGTTGGCCGCGCTGGCCGCCGAGCCCGGCTGGCTGCGCCGCCCCCTCCGCTCCCGCGACACCCTGCTGATGGCCGAGGCGCTGCGCGCCATGGGCGTCGGCATCGAGGAGGGCGTGGGCCCCGACGGCACCGGCGAGGCGTGGCGGGTCATCCCCGCCGGGCTGCACGGCCCGGCCACCGTCAACGTCGGCAACGCCGGCACCGTGATGCGCTTCCTGCCGCCCGTCGCCGCGCTGGCCGACGGCCCGATCCACTTCGACGGCGACCCGCGCTCCCACGAGCGCCCGCTGCACGGCGTGATCGACGCGCTGCGCGCCCTGGGCACCCGGATCGACGACGACGGGCGCGGCTCGCTGCCGATGACCGTGCACGGCGCCGGCGCCCTGGACGGCGGCCCGGTCAGCATCGACGCCTCCTCCTCGTCCCAGTTCGTCAGCGCGCTGCTGCTGTCGGCGCCCCGCTTCAACCAGGGCGTCGAGGTCCGCCATGTGGGTGCGGCCCTCCCGTCGCTGCCGCACATCCGGATGACCGTGGACATGCTGCGCCTGGCGGGCGCCCGCGTGGACACCCCGGAGTCGGGCGGCGAGCCCGACGTCTGGCGGGTCGCGCCCAGCGCGCTGCTGGGCCGGGACCTGACCGTGGAGCCCGACCTGTCCAACGCCGCGCCGTTCCTGGCCGCCGCGCTGGTCACCGGCGGCCGGGTGACCATCCCGGACTGGCCGGAGCACACCACCCAGCCGGGCGACGCACTGCGCCAGATCTTCACCGACATGGGCGGCTCCTGTGAGCTGACCGAGGCGGGGCTGACCTTCACCGGCACCGGCCGGATCGCCGGCATCGACGCCGATCTGCACGAGGTGGGCGAGCTGACCCCGGTGATCGCCGCGGTCGCGGCGTTGGCCGACTCCGAGTCCGTGCTGCGCGGCATCGCTCATCTGCGGCTGCACGAGACCGACCGGCTCGCGGCCCTGGCCAAGGAGATCAACGAGCTGGGCGGCGACGTCACCGAGACGGAGGACGGGCTGCACATCCGCCCGCGCCCGCTGCACGGCGGCACCTTCCACACCTACGAGGACCACCGGCTGGCCACCGCCGCCGCGGTCATCGGTCTGACCGTCGACGGCGTCCTGGTCGAGGACGTCGCCACCACCGCCAAGACGCTGCCGGACTTCCCCGGGCTGTGGACCGGGATGCTGGGAGCCGCCGGCGAGCCCGGGGCCACCGCGGCCGCCCCGAGAGCCTGAGGGCAGCCCGATGCGCCGGTACGGCAAGCACACCGACGAGGACGACGTCCGGGTCCGCCCCAACCGCAAGGGCAACCGACCCCGGACGAACATCCGTCCCAAGCACGAGGACGCGGCCGACGGCTTCGTGCTGACGATCGACCGCGGCCGGCTCACCGTGCTCGTCGAGGACCGCACGATCACCGCCATGAAGGCCCGTGAGCTGGGGCGCAAGGCGGTGGTGGTCGGGGACCAGGTCTCGGTCGTCGGCGACCTCTCCGGCGCCAAGGACACCCTCGCCCGGATCGTGCGGGTGCAGGACCGCAGCTCCGTGCTGCGCCGCACGGCCGACGACGACGACCCGTACGAGCGGGTGGTGGTCGCCAACGCCGACCAGCTGGCGATCGTCACCGCGCTGGCCGACCCCGAGCCGCGGCCGCGGCTGATCGACCGGTGTCTGGTCGCCGCCTACGACGGGGGTCTGGAACCGCTGCTGGTGCTCACCAAGGCCGACCTGGCGTCGGCCGAGCCGCTGCTGGAGACCTACGAGCCGCTGGGCGTGCCGTACGTGGTCACCAGCCGCGAGGAGCTGGCCGACGGAGAGGCCGCCGAGCGGGTCCGGGAGCGGCTGAAGGGCCGGGTCACCGCCTTCGTCGGCCACTCCGGAGTCGGGAAGACGACGCTGGTCAACGCGTTGGTGCCGGAGCGCAAGCGGGCCACCGGGCGGGTGAACGCGGTGACCGGTCGCGGCCGCCACACCACCACGTCGGCGCTGGCGCTGCCGCTGCCCGGCGGCTCGGGCTGGGTGATCGACACCCCGGGCGTGCGCTCCTTCGGGCTGAACCACATCGACCCGTCCCGCGTCATCCACGCCTTCCCGGACCTGGAGCCGGGCACCGAGGACTGCCCGCGCGCCTGCAGCCACGACGAGAAGGACTGCGCGCTGGACCAGTGGGTGACCGACGGGCACGCCGACCCGGCCCGGCTCTACTCGCTGCGCCGGCTGCTCGCCACCCGGGAGCGCCGCGAGGGCGACTGATCAGCCGCCGCCCGCGCGGAGCGCCGTTCGACCACGGGGTCGACGCCGGACCGCGCGGGAGGCCGATCGGGCACGTTTGCGAGGGGCCCACCGAGGTAAATGCATAAGCGCACCAGGCGGGGCAGATCAGGGCGCCTCACCGAGGCGGCGCGGGAGGCGAACCGATGGCGTGGTTGCTGGTCGTGGTCGCCGGTCTGCTGGAGACGGGCTTCGCCGTCTGTCTCAAGCTCTCGCACGGCTTCACCCGAATCTGGCCGACGGTCGCCTTCTGCGTCTTCGCGCTCGGCAGCTTCGGACTGCTGACGCTGGCCCTGAAGAAGCTCGACGTCGGCCCCGCGTACGCGGTGTGGACGGGCATCGGCGCCGCCGGCACCGCGATCTACGGCATGGCCTTCCTCGGCGACCTGGTCTCCACCCTCAAGATCGTCTCGATCACGCTGGTGATCGTCGGCGTCATCGGGCTCCAGCTCGCGGGCTCGGCCCACTGACCGGCGGCAGCACCCCGCGCACCAGGTCCGCCACCGTCTCCGCCCCGGTGGGGGCGACGACGCAGCTCAGCGCCAGCCGGGTGGCGGCCTCGCAGGCCCGCCCCAGCTCGTCCGCGCTCTCCTCGGGCCAGTCGCCCTCCAGCAGCGTCACCGCGCGGTCGCGCACCTGACCGAGCAGCTCCACCGGCGACGGCAGCGCCTCGGCCATGCCGTGGCGCTGCGCCGGAAGCGGGCCCGGCCGGGCCGGGGACGGCAGCCGGTCGCTCCAGCAGCCGGTGAGTGCGGCCCGCACCAGCGGGTTCTCGTGGGCCGCGCGGACCGTCCACAGGGCCGCCGCGGCCAACCGCTCCCCCGGGTCCGCACCGCCCGCGCCGGCGCCGGACAGCGCCCGCTCGACGCCGGACAGATAGGCGTCGGCCTCGCGCCGCACCAGGGCGCGGGCGAGCCCCTCCTTGCTGCCGAACTCGTTGTAGAGGGTCTGCCGGGAGACCCCGGCGGCCGCGGCGACATCGACCATCCGCACCACCCCCCATGGGCGTCCGGCGAGCGCGGTGAAGGCCGCGTCGAGTAAGGATTCACGCGCTGTAGGCATCGTCGCCTCCCAGGCCATCCGCCCCCTTCGGCGTTCGTGCGCACAGAATTGACGCACCACCAGACGGTGTCAATAGCTCCCGCGCGCGACGAGCCGATCGCACCGGGGCGGGACCAGGTGGCCGCCGAGGGCCCCGGTCGATACTGTTCGGCCATGCCCGACTACCACGATGACCTGCGCCTTGCGCATGTGCTGGCCGACTCCGCCGACGCCGTGACCATGGAGCGGTTCAAGGCGCTCGACCTCAAGGTAGAGACCAAGCCGGATATGACTCCTGTGAGTGAAGCCGATCGGGCGGCCGAGGAGCTGATCCGCACCCAGCTGCAGCGGGCCCGGCCGCGCGACGCGGTGCTCGGCGAGGAGTTCGGCAGCGAGGGGTCCGGGCCGCGCCGGTGGGTGATCGACCCGATCGACGGCACCAAGAACTACGTGCGCGGCGTCCCGGTGTGGGCCACGCTGATCGCCCTGATGGAGCGCGGCGAGGACGGCGACCGGCCGGTCGTCGGCGTGGTGTCGGCACCGGCTCTGGGGCGCCGCTGGTGGGCGGCGAAGGGGCTCGGCGCGTACACCGGGCGCAGCCTGTCCGCCGCGACCCGGCTGCGGGTGTCCCAGGTGGGCACCCTGGCCGACGCCTCGTTCGCCTACTCCTCACTCAGCGGCTGGGAGGAGCGGGGGAAGCTCGACGGCTTCCTGGACCTGACCCGGGCGTGCTGGCGAACGCGCGGCTACGGCGACTTCTGGTCGTACATGATGGTCGCCGAGGGCTCGGTGGACATCTGCGCCGAGCCGGAGCTGTCGCTGTGGGACATGGCGGCCAACGTGATCGTCGTGGAGGAGGCCGGCGGCCGCTTCACCGGACTCGACGGGGTGCCGGGGCCACACGGCGGGGACGCGGCGGCCTCCAACGGACTGCTGCACGAGGAGCTGCTGAGCCACCTCGGCTGACGCCCGGGGCCGCGCCCCGAAAGACGCACCGCGCGGGCGCCGTTCACCGAAAGCGCGCCCCCGCACGCCCCCTTGTCGCGCCCACCCGCCCATGTGAACATGAGACTCCATCGCTTGTGAACTTGTGAATCCCTTCACGGGCAACCTGTTGCCGGGTGTGCGCCGAAGGGTTCGCCAAGGAGGTGGCTCCATCCATGCCCATGCTCGTCCGTGACGCCATGAGCTCGGTGGTCCTCACCATCGGCCCCGCCCACACACTCCGCCAGGCCGCGCGGCTGATGTCCGCGCGCCGGGTCGGCGCGGCCGTCGTCCTCGATCCCGACACCAGCGGGCTCGGCATACTCACCGAGCGCGACATACTCAACTCCCTGGGCGCCGGCCAGGACCCCGACCGGGAGACCGCCCACGCCCACACCACGACCGACGTCGTCTTCGCCGCCCCCGAGTGGACCCTCGACGAGGCGGCCGGCGCGATGACCCACGGCGGCTTCCGCCATCTGATCGTGCTCGACGAGCGCGAGCCGGTCGGGGTCGTCTCGGTCCGCGACATCATCCACTGCTGGACCCCGGACCGAGGGCCCGCCGCCGCGCTGGCGGGGCGGGCGTAGCACGTCCGGAGAGGCCGGAGCCCACAGGCGTCCGGCCTCTCCGGCTCATACGGTAAGCCGCCGTCAGCCGCGCAGGGCCTGGACCGCGGTCTCCAGCCGCTTACCGTAGTCCGCGTCCGCCTGGCGGAAGTTCTCGATCGCCCGCTGGACGATGTCGTCGCGCGAGACCTGCGCAATGAACCCGGCGAGGTTGGCGATCAGGCGCTCCTTCTCGTCTTCCGACATCAGGCGGTAGAGGTTGCCCGCCTGGACGAAGTCGTCGTCCTCGGCGTGCGAGGGGGCCACGTGGTCCCCGGTGTGACCGGTCACCGCGATCGGCTGCCACAGCGGCCGGTCGATCTGGGTCGGGCCGCCGAAGCTGTTCGGCTCGTAGTTCTTCCGGCCGCCGTGCCGACCGTCGTACAGGAAGCCGTCCCGGCTGTGGGTGCGCGCCTCCGTGGCGTGCGGGCGGTTCACCGGCAGGTGGTCGGCGTTGATGCCGACGCGGTAGCGGTGGGCGTCGCCGTAGGCGAAGAGACGGCCCTGGAGCATCTTGTCCGGGGACGGGCCGATGCCCGGCACGAAGTGCGCCGGCGAGAAGATCGACTGCTCGACCTCGGCGAAGATGTTCTGCGGGTTGCGGTTGAGCTCCAGCTTGCCGATCTCGATCGGCGGGTAGTCCTCGTGCGGCCACACCTTGGTGAGGTCGAACGGGTTGAAGCGGTAGGTCGCCGCCTCGTCCGCCGGCATGATCTGCACCTGCACGGTCCAGGTCGGGAACTCGCCGCGCTCGATGGCCGTGCGCAGGTCGCGCTGGTGACTGTCCGGGTCCTGACCCGCCAGCACGGCCGCGTCCTCAGCCGTCAGGTTCCTGATGCCCTGGTCGGTCTTGAAGTGGTACTTGACCCAGAAGACCTCGCCGTCGGCGTTGTTCCACTGGTAGGTATGCGAGCTGTAGCCGTTCATGTGGCGGTACGAGGCGGGGATGCCCCGGTCGCCGAAGAGCCAGGTCACCTGGTGGGTCGACTCGGGCGACAGGCTCCAGAAGTCCCAGACGTTGTCCGCCTCCTGCGAGCCCGTGTACGGGTCGCGCTTCTGGGTGTGGATGAAGTCGGGGAACTTGATGGCGTCCTTCACGAAGAACACCGGGGTGTTGTTGCCGACGAGGTCGTAGTTGCCCTCCTCGGTGTAGAACTTCAGCGCGAAGCCGCGCGGGTCGCGCACCGCGTCCGCCGAACCGAGGTTGCCCGCCACCGTCGAGAAGCGCAGGAAGGTCTCGGTCTGCTTGCCGACCTCGGACAGGAACGCGGCGCGGGTGTACCGCGTCACGTCGGCGGTCACGGTGAAGGTGCCGTACGCGCCGGCGCCCCGCGCGTGCACGACCCGCTCGGGGATGCGCTCGCGGTTGAAGTGCGCCAGCTTCTCCAGCAGGTGCTGGTCCTGGAGCAGCACCGGGCCGCCGACGCCCGCGGACTCGCTGTTCTGGTTGTCGGCGACCGGAGCCCCGGCCTCCGTGGTGAGCGGTCCGGTGATCTCGCCCTGAGCGGTCACGTGAGCCTCCTGCGTCTCGTCCTGTCCCTTGGCCTGCGCCGAGGTCGATCCTACATTGGACATTGTCTAAGTCAAGAAGATCTGGAAAGTCATACGGGATCCGGCCATGGACGAGCCACTGGTACCCTGGCCTTATCTGACTGATGGGTGAATGGCATGAGTGACCTGCTGGAACGACTCCGAGGACGCGGCTGGAGGCTGACCGCACAGCGACGGGTCGTCGCCGAGGTCCTCGACGGGGACCACGTGCACTACACCGCCGACGAAGTCCACGCCCGCGCGGCCGAGCGGCTGCCCGAGATCTCGCGCGCGACCGTCTACAACACGCTGGGCGAGCTGGTGTCGCTCGGCGAGGTTCTCGAGGTCAGCACGGACGGCCGCGCCAAGCGGTACGACCCGAACGCCCACCACGCCCACCAGCACCTGATCTGCTCGCGCTGCGGCACGATCCGCGACGTCCACCCGGCCGGCGACCCACTCGCCGACCTGCCCACGGAGGAACGATTCGGCTTCGCGGTCTCCGCGGTCGAGGTCACCTACCGCGGCCTCTGCCCCGACTGCTCCTGAGCCCGTCCTCCGGCCACGCGCGGCCGGAGGTCGACGGCCCGCGCGGGGGCCGTCCGCCCTGCGCGGGGTGACACCACGGAACGCGACCGCTTCTCCGCGGGGCGCAGGCGTCTCCGCGGGCGGGACGTGTCCTCCGCGAGCGACACGCGTCTCCGCGGGGCGCGAAACGGCGAAGGGCCCGGATCCTGAGGATCCGGGCCCTTCGCCTTCAGTAGCGGGGACAGGATTTGAACCTGCGACCTCTGGGTTATGAGCCCAGCGAGCTACCGAGCTGCTCCACCCCGCGTCGGTGAACCAACCTTAACCCGCTTCACGAGAGCAGAGCAAATCGCTTCCACCACCCCATGGGGCGCACGGGGATCGGAACGCCGGGGATAGGGCGGCCGACGCCGGCGTGCGCCACCGCGCTCGGGGCGCGGAGGGCGCACGGACCAGTCGGCTCGGGCGCCCTCCGGCAGCCGCCGCACCGCCGGGTGAGCGCGGTGCGGCGCGGCGGCGGGTGGCCGCGCGGCGCCCCAGGGGGCCGGGTACGCACGCCATCAGTGATGGCCATCGCGCGGCCGGAAGGCGTTCCTCAGTGGGCGGGCCGGAACGGGGCGCTGCCAAGGCGGCCGTACCCGCATGACAGCGGTGCGGCCGCCCCCTCCGGCCCCGGACTCGTATCGGCGCCGCGCGGACGGCGGACACCGCCGCGCCCGGCCGCGCGGGGCGGAGTACCGCCACAGCCGCCGTCAACCGCTGGACGGCGGGCGGCGAGTGGGGATCAGCGATCAGCGAGAGGACGCGGAAATCGGTTGTCAGGTCGTCGGGCAGTCAGCCCGTCAGCCCGTCAGGCCGTGAGCTCCTGCTGGAGGGCGTCCCGGAGGCGAGCGGCCCGCTCGGCGACCTCCGCCGGGCCCAGCTCCACGGCGCGGGCACACCACTGCTGCCCCTCGACGAGGTGGCCGCGGCGGGCCGAGAGAAGGGCCAGACGGAGGGCTGCCCGACCGTGGCCTGCCTCGGCGGCGCGCACCCACCACACGGCGGCCTCGGGCTCGCTGCCCTCCCGCGCGAGGAGCAGGCCGAGGTTGAAGGCGCCGTTGCTGCTGCCCGCCTCGGCCGCGGTGCGGTACCAGCGGGCCGCCTCGACGACCTCGCCCCGCGCGGCGGCGAGCATGCCGACGCGCACCTGGGCGCGCCGGTGGCCCTGGCGAGCGGCACGCTCGTACCACTCCTCGTACTCGGGGCGGGGGTCCTCGGCGTCGCCGCCGGTCCTGGCCCCCTTGGCGGCCTTGGCCCCCTTGGCGCCCTTCCCGCCCTTCTCGGTCCGGTCGCCCTTGTCGCCCTTGTCGCCCTTGTCCGTCCGGTCGGACCGGCCCGCCCTACCGGTGGGCCCATCGGACGCGTCCGGCTGACCAGCCGCCTTGGCAGCGTTGTCAGAACGGTCGCCCCCGGTCCCCTTGGCCGTGCCGGCGGCTCTGGCCGCCTTCTCCCGGGCCTCCTCGTCGGCCGCCGCGCGGTCCAGCAGCGCACCCAGTCGGAAGGCGGCCTCCGCGCTGCCGCCGTCCGCCGCGCAGCGCAGGTGCCGCTCGGCCGCGGCGTCGTCGCCGTCCCTCAGGAGGGCGATGGCGACCTGGAGGGCCGCCTCGGTGTGCCCGGCGGTGGCGGCCCGCTCGTACCACTGGTGCGCCAGCGCGTCCTCGCCGCGACCGGCGTGCAGGATGCCGAGGTTGAAGGCGGCGTCGACGCTGCCCGCCTCGGCCGCCTTGGAGAACCACGGCTCGGCGCCGGCCGCGTCACCGCGCTGGAGGAGCAGCACCGCCAGCGCGTTGGCGGCCTCGCGGTGCCCGGCGTAGGCGGCACGGCGGTACCACTGCTCGGCCTGGGCGGCGCGGCCCTGCTCGGCGCAGAGCAGCCCGAGGTTGTAGGCGCCGTTGGTGTCACCGGCGTCGAGCGCCGCGCGGTACCAGCGCTCGGCGGTCTGGGTCTCGCCACGGTCGGCGTGCAGCGCACCCAGCGCGTTGGCCGCGTTGCCGTCGCCGTCCTGGGCCGCGCGGTGCCACCAGACGGCCGCGCTGTCGGCGTCACCGGCGTCCCGCAGCAGGAAGCCGAGCGCGCAGGCGGCGCGGGCCTCGCCGTCCTTGGCGGACATCAGATACCAGCGGCCGGCCTCGCGGGTGTCGCCGCGCTCCTCCAGGAGCGTGCCGAGGTGCAGGGCGGCGCGCCGGTGGCCGCGGGCGGCGGCCTGCCGGTACCACTGCTCGGCCTCCGGCTCGCGGGCCCGGGCCAGCGTGTCGTGCGGGGCGCTGGACGGGCCGCGCTCGGGGTCGGGCTCGCGCTGGTCGAGGATGCGGGCGAGGCGGTACGCGGCCTCGCGGTGGCCGTGCTCCGCGGCGGCCCGGAACCAGCGCTCCGCGCCGATGTCGCTGCGGTGCTCCAGCAGGTCGGCGAGGGCGTACGCGCCCAGGGCGTGGCCGGACTCGGCGGACTGGCGGAGCCAGTACTCGGCGGCGGGCTCGTCGCCCTGCTCGCGGTGGTGGCGTCCGAGCGCGTGCGCGGCCGCGGCCGAACCGGCGACGGCGGCGATGCGCCACCAGTTGGCGGCTTCCTCGGTGGAGCCGCGCTGGTGCAGAAGGACCCCGAGGTTGTTGGCGGCGGCGCGGTCGCCCGCGGTGGTGGCGGCGCGCAGGAACGGCTCGGCTCCGTCCAGGTCGCCCCGGCGCAGCAGCAGCGCGCCGAGCACGCTCATGGAGGCGGTGTCACCCGCCTCGGCTCCCGTGCGGTACCGCGTCTCGTCTTCGGCGTCCTCACGCGCGTGCAGATACCGCCCTGTCTCCAACAGACTTGCCCTGTCCCCCATAAATTCCATCGTCGCACCACCCGCAACCCGCGTACACCTGGTATACCGCAGCCAGTGAGGTCACTTCAGCGTTTTGTCGACATGCCCACAGAGAGATAAGTCAAACGCGAGAACCCCCGTTACCTGGTGCACGACACACGACAAGGCCCGGATCCTTTGAGGATCCGGGCCTCGTCCTTTAGTAGCGGGGACAGGATTTGAACCTGCGACCTCTGGGTTATGAGCCCAGCGAGCTACCGAGCTGCTCCACCCCGCGCCGTTGTGTGTTTACCGTACCACGGCGCGGGATGGGGCCTTCAGCTCTCCTCTGACCTGCCCTTCTCCTCGGGCTTCTGGTCCTGTTGACCGTCCGAGCCGCCCTCCGGCTTCTGGTCCTGCTGCGCGTCCGCCGCCTTCTGGGCCTTGTCGGCGCGGTCCAGCGCCGCCTTCAGGTCCTTCTGGGCCTGCTCGTACGCGGACCAGTCCGGGCCGCCCTCCGCCTGGAGCGCCTTCTGGCCCTCCTCGTACGCCTTCTGCGCGTCGTCCAGGGCCTGCTGCACCGACGGGTTGGTGGAGCCCGGCCGCGAGCTGTCGCCGCCCGGTGGCTCCTCACTCGGTGCGTCGGGTGCCTTGGTCTGGTCGAAGACGGCGTCCAGGGCTTCGCCCAGGGTGTTCTCGAACTTCGTCTTGCCGTTGTACGAGACACCCACCCGCTTCAACAGCGGGTAGGCGTTGCGGCCTTGGGCGTAGACGGGCTCGATGTACAACATCCCGCCTTCGAGTGGCACGGTCAGCATGTTGCCGTAGGCGATGCTGGAGTCGGCGCCCTTGAGGTCGCGGACGAAAGTGGCCACCTTGTTCAGGCTGTTGAGCTTGTTCTGCACCTGCTCCGGGCCGTCCACGTCCTTGGTCACCCGCAACAGCCTTATCTTGCCGTAGTCCTTGCTGGCGGCATCGGCGTCGACCGCCATGAACGCCCCCAGGTTGGGGCGCCCGCTGGGGGTGAAGGTCGTCGTCAGCGAGAACTTCTGCTCGGTCTGCCCGGGCATCTTCATGCTCAGGTAGTACGGCGGGACGGCGCTGTCGCCACGGGTGGTGGTCGGGTCGTTCGGCACCTGCCAGGCGTCACTGCCGCTGTAGAACTGCGTCGGGTTGGTGACGTGGTAGCGGGTGAGCAGCTCACGCTGGACCTTGAACAGGTCCTGCGGGTAGCGCAGGTGCTCCATCAGGCTGTCGCTGATCTCGTCCTTGGACTTGACCGTGCCCGGGAACGCCTTCTTCCAGGTCTTGAGGACCGGGTCCTCGGTGTCCCACTCATAGAGGTCGACCGTGCCGTCGTAGGCGTCGACGGTCGCCTTCACCGAGTTGCGGATGTAGTTGACCTTGTTCTGCTGCGCGACCACCTCACGCTGCCCGTCGGTCAGCGAGTCGGCCGTGGTGTCCCCCAGCGTCGTGCGGGACGCGTACGGGTAGCCGTTGGTGGTGGTGTAGGCGTCGACGATCCACTGGATCCGGCCGTCGATCACCGCCGGGTAGGCGTCGCCGTCGATGGTCAGCCACGGGGCGACCGCCTCGACGCGCTCCTTGGGCGTGCGGTTGTAGAGGATCTTCGAACCCTTGCCGATGGCGCCCGAGTAGAGGATCTGCGGCTCGCCGAAGGTCAGCGCGTACGCCGCGCGGTTGACCGGGTTGGAGAGGTCGACCCCGCCCTTGCCCTTGAAGCTGGTGGTCTTCTCGCCGTTGGCCTCGTAGTCCAGCTCCTTCTGCGGACCGCCGACGATCGAGTACTGCTCGGTCTTCTCGCCGTAGTAGATCCGCTGCTGGTACGTCTTCTGGTCACCCCTGGTCGGCAGCCCGGACTCGGTGAAGTTCGGGGAGCCGTTGGCGTCCGTGGAGGTGCCCTTGGCCGTGATCACGCCATAGCCGTGGGTGTAGGTGAAGTGGTCGTTGATCCAGTTGTGCTTCGGGATGCCCTTGATGTTGAGCTCGCGCAGACCGACGACCGTGTCCTGGCCGTCGTAGCGGTCGACGTCCAGGGTCGCCGGGAACTGGTAGTACTTCCGCTTCTGCTCCAACTGCTGGAACGTCGGCGAGATGATGTTCGGGTCGAGCAGCCGGTAGCTGGCCGCGGACTCGGCGGCCGCGCGGAGCTTCGTCTTGTCGCCGCCCGTGCCCTGGCCGGCGTAGTCCTTCACCTCGGCGTCGTCGATGCCGTACGCCTTACGGGTGGCCTCGATGTTCTTCTGGATGTACGGCGCTTCCTTGGCCTGCTCGTTCGGCTGGACCTGGAACTTCTGCACGATCGCCGGGTACAGCCCGCCGATCAGCACCGCCGAGAGCACCATCAGCCCGAAGCCGATCACCGGCAGCTGCCAGGTGCGCCGCCACAGGGTCGCGAAGAACAGCCCCGCGCAGATCACCGCGATGCAGAACAGGATCGTCTTGGCCGGCAGATAGGCGTTGGCGTCCACATAGCGGAGCCCGGTCCAGCTGTCGGTGGCCTTGAAGTCGCTCTCCTTGACCGCCAGGCCGTACCGGTCGAGCCAGTACGCGACGGCCTTGAGGGCGACGAAGATGCCCAGCAGCACCGAGAGGTGGCCGGTGGCGGCCCCCGTCGCGCGGGAGCCGGGGCTGGTGATGCGCAGCCCGCCGTAGAGGTAGTGCACCAGGGCGGCGGCGATCAGCGACAGCACCGCGGCGGCGAAGCCGAAGCTCAGCAGGAAGCGGTACCAGGGCAGGTCGAACGCGAAGAAGGACACGTCCTTGTGGAACTGGGGGTCCTTCTCGCCGAACTTGACGCCGTTGGCGTACAGCAGCCAGGTGCGCCACTGACCGGACGCGGACGCGCCGGCGATCAGGCCGACGATCGCGCTGACCGCCACCAGCACCCAGGTCTTGTAGGGCGCGATGCCCATGCGGTAGCGGTCCAGGTTCTGCTGCTCCAGCGACATCGCGCTCAGCGGCGGACGCAGCCGGTGGGCCAACCAGATGTTGAAGCCCACGGCCAGCGCCATCAGCAGGCCGAAGACCGCGAACAAGCCGATCTTGGTCCACAGGGTGGTGGTGAAGACCGACGAGTAGTGGACCGAGCGATACCACAGCCAGTCCGTCCAGAACCCGGCGAACATGACGAAGAGCATCGCCAGCACGGCCAGCACACCCAGGGTCAGGAGCAAGGTCCGGACGCGCCGGGACGGTCGGCCGACTCTGATCCGTGGCCCCGTGGGGCCTCCGCCGCGGTCCGGCATCTGGAAAGCCAAGGTGCGCACCTCGAAGATTCGATGTCGATAGAGCTCAGTCGAGCGAGACCCGAGATAGTAGGGCCCACTGGTGCAACTTACTCAGGCTTTACCCAGTTCCCGTTTTCGGGTCCGATCAAGGCACGATATTGAGCATGTCCAACCTTCCCGACCCCGCGGCATCCTCCGATGCCTCCCCCGAGTCCGCCGCCGGCTCGACGCCGATGGCCGCGAGCCCGCTGACCCGTGCCGTGCTGGAGATCGACGACTACGCCTCCGGCCTGGGCTGGGACCAGCCCGCCCGGCTCTTCGCGCTCGTCGACACCGCCCGGCTGCGCGCGCAGGAACCCGCGCTCGCCGCCCAGCTCGGCCTGGACGAGGAGGCGGCCGGCCAGAGCCCCGCCGGCTCGCTCACCCCGATCGAACAGGACGAGTTGCCCGCCGGCGCCCAGCTGGACGAGTTCCTCGCCACCATCGCCTGGCCCGACGCGGTCGTCGGCTGCGCCCTGACCGTGGAGCGGCTGATGCTGCCGCCGGCCGCCGAGGGCTCGATGCCCGAGGGCCTGAACCAGAAGCAGCTGGCCCGCTGGGTCGCCAAGCACCCGGAGCGCAAGGAGGTCCGCATGACGGTCGCGGTGCTGCGCGACGGGACCCGCGAGTCGGCCGTGCGGCTGCGGGAGAAGGACTCGCCGACCGAGGTGCTCACCGGACCGGACCTGGTGCCGGGGCTGGCCGAGGCGCTGTCGGCGACGTTCGAGGAGTAGCCGGCCGGCGTGCGACGGGCTGACGCGGCGGGTTGACGGCCGGCCGCGTCAGCCCGCGGGGCTGTTTCCCCCGGCCGCCGCGGTGGGGCTGTCTCCCACGGGCCGCCGCGGGGGGCTCAGGGGCTCAGTCCGTGGTGCAGCTGGGGAGCTTCTCGGTGTCGCCCTCGCTGATGTTCCGCAGGGCCTCCACCGCGTCGTCGATGGTGTCCACCTTCACCAGGGTGAGGCCGTCGGGGGTGTCCCTGGCCGCCGCCGCGCAGTTGTCCTCGGGGGTCAGGAAGTACTCGGCGCCCTTGCTCCGCGCGCCCACGGTCTTCATCTCGACGCCGCCGATCGGGCCGACCTTGCCGTCCGGGTCGATGGTGCCGGTGCCCGCGATGAACTTGCCACCGGTCAGGTCCTCCGGCGTGAGCTTGTCGACGATGCCGAGCGCGAACATCAGACCGGCGCTGGGGCCGCCGACGTCCGCCAGCTTGATGTCGATGCGGAACGGCAGCGTGTAGTCGACCCCGGGGGCGATGCCGACTATCGCGCGGTCGTCACGGTCGTCCTTGGCGGTGGTGAGAGTGACCGAAACCGCGTCCTTGGCGTTCGGCTCCTTGCCGTTCTTCCGCGCCTCGGCGGCCGCCTTGGCCGGGATCACGGAGACGACCACCTTCTCGCCGGGCTTGTGCTCCGCGATCAGCTTGGCGACCTCGTCGCGCTGCCGCACCGGCTTCCCGTCGACCGCCTTGATCAGGTCACCGGCGTGCAGCTTGCCCTCGGCGGGGGTGCCCTTGAACACGGACTGCACCACCACGTGCTCGGCGACCTTGATCTTCAGCTGCCGCAGCGCCGCGACCTTGGCGCTGTCCTGGGACTGGGTGAACTCCTCGGCGTTCTCCTGGTCCACCTGCTCCGCGGTCTTGTTCTTCGGGTAGATGGTGTCGCGCGGGACCACCAGGTCCTCGTCCGATGTCCATCCGTAGAGCGCCTCGAAGAGGTTCATCTTGTAGTCGGCGCCGGTCACCCGGACCGTCGTCATGTTGAGGTTGCCCCGCGACTCGTACGTCTTGCGCCCGTTGATCTGGAGCACCCGCTCGCCGTCGTGCTCACCCAGGGTGTCGTACGTGGGCCCGGGCGACATCTCCGCGTACGGCACGGGGATCAGCAGCCCCGCGCAGAGCAGCGCGATCAGCATCAGAAGGGAAGCGAGCATCGTCGCGGTGCGGCGTGGCATGGAACGACAGTACGGGACGGGCATGACGGTCCACCTTCGGGGCCGGTCCGTCCGGGGCCCCCGGGGCAGGGGCGGCGGCGGGTGCCGGCCGCGCGGGGCGTGGCCCGTGGAGCCGCCGGCTGAGACGGCGCTTCAGAGGGCGTCGGAACCCGAGTGCGTCCGCTGCATCGCCTCGCGGAACCGCTCATAGCCGGCCAGCTCGGCACCGTCCCCGGTCTTCCGGTTGCGCGTGGCCCAGCTCGCGTACACCACGGCGATCCCCGCGGCCGCGACCGGAATGAGCAACCAGAGAAGCGCAGCCACAGCGGCCTCCCGACCCCTTACCCAAGAGCTCCTGACAGATGAGCAGATTAATCCTCCGCCAGCTCAACGCTCACGCCAGGGTACGTGTTACGCAACCGCACGCCGCGCCCCCGCTCCCCCACCGGTGACACCCCTCGGAAACGCCCCACGCAGGGGCACGGAACCGCCCCTCAAGAAGGCACTACCACAACGAGGCGCTACGCGCGACCCGCACCCCTCCTCACGAGGCGCTACGCGTCGACGCCCACCCATTCCTCTGTGCCGTCCGAGAACTGCTGGTGCTTCCAGATCGGGACCTCGCGCTTGAGGTCGTCGATCAGGCGGCGGCAGGCCGCGAACGCCTCCGCGCGGTGCGGGCAGGAGACCGCCACCACGACCGCCAGATCGCCGATGGTGAGATCGCCGACCCGGTGGACGGCGGCCAGCGCGCGCACCGGGAAGTCGGCCGCCACCTTCTCGGCGACGCGGCGCAGCTCGGCCTCGGCCGTGGGATGGGCGGAGTAGCCGAGCCCGGCGACCCCGGCGCCGCCGTCGTGGTCACGCACGGTCCCGACGAAGAGCGCGGTACCGCCCGCGGCGGCGTCACCGACCGCCCCGAAGACCTCGTCCACCGACAGCGGGGTGTCACGGATCGCGAGGAGCCGTATCGGGTCGTCTGCCGCCCGCTCACCGGGGTGGTCGTACGTGTGTGCCATGGGGTCCATCGTGCCGCACCCGCTCTCGCGATCGGAATACCGTATTGCGGAAACCGACTTCCACCGTTTGCCCCCGGGACGGGCTCGCGACGCGGAGAGGGGCTCGTGGACCAGACGCGGGCCCGCGGATCAGATGCGGCGGCGTGCCTTACGGGCCCGGCGCACCAGCGCCGCGGTGCCCAGCAGCGCGACGGTCGCCCCGGCGGCCCCCGCGGCGGTGGCGTCCTTGCGACCCAGCCGGCGACCGGCGACCGTGTGACGTCCGGAGACCTCCTCCAGCAGCTCGGCGAGGACCTCCTCGTTCGTCCACTTGGGCCGCCAGCCCGCCGCGTGCAGCCGGCTGCCGCTGACCGCCCAGGGGTGCATGGTGTACGCGAGGTCGCCGGCCGGGGACGGGGTCAGCCCGAGCCGGTGCAGCCGGGAGGCGGCCCCCAGCGCGACGGCCGACGGCAGCTCCATGCGCCGGATGCCGGAGAGCTCCTCGACCTCCTCCTGCTCCAGCCAGCCGTCGCAGGCCACCGCCAGCTCGCCCTCGACCTTCTCCAGCGCCGCGTACTCCAGGGCGCTGACCAGGTCCTCCACATGGCAGAACTGCCAGGTGGGACGGGATCCGGCGACGACCAGCAGGCGCGGGGACTCGAAGTAGCGGGTGAGCGCGGTGTCCGTGCCGCCGACGAGGATCGCCGGACGGAGGATGGTGACGTTCAACCCTGGGTGCGCACGCGGTGCGCGGCGTCCCAGATGTTCTATCTCCAGCAGATCCCCCACGCCGGTGGCCTCGGCGGTGGCACGCAGCTCGGCGTCCTCGGCGAGCGGAACATCGTTGTCGGCCAGCGCGCCGTAGACCATCGCCGAGGTGCACAGCACCACCCGGCGCACCCCGGCGGCCGCGGCGGCCGTCAGCACCGTCTGGGTGCCGCGCACGTTGTACGCGGTCCGCGCGGCCGCGTCGGTCCCCAGGTCCAGGTCGACGGCGAGGTGGACCACCACGTCGGCGCCGCGCAGCTTGTCCGCGATGGCCGGGTCGCGCACGTCCAGGACGTGCCAGTGGGCGGTGATCGCCTCACCGCGCCGCTCGTCGATGGCCAGGACCTGCTTGACCTCCGCGGACTCGGCGAGCCGCTGCGTCAGCAGCGCTCCGACCCCGGACGCGGCACCGGTCACCGCCACGACGGGACGGCGGGCGGCGTGGGCCGTATCGTTTCGCGCTGCGCGAACTTCTCGGTCTGGGGAACTCACCGGGCGACTCCAGCGGTTGTCTTCAGTACACACGCGATGACGCGTACGTACGAGGTGACGTCCATCCTGCCGCAGGCCATGGATCGGCGGAGCACCGAGCCCGGAAACCGGCGAGGTGTCTACGCTGGGTGGTGATGTCGGGCATTCGCCGCCGGCCGGAGCCGGCGGCCCTACGAGCCGAGGAACCCCGTGAGTGACACCCCATTCGGATTCGGCCTTCCGCCGGAGGAGCCGGAGGACGGCGACAACGGTAAGAAGAAGGACGGCCAGAGCGGCGGCCCGAGCCCGCAGAATCCGTTCGGGTTCGGCGCCGGCGGTGCCGGCGGCGCGGACAACCCCTTCGCCGCGATGTTCGGCTCGCTGAACCCCGGCGACCTGGGCGCCGCCTTCCAGCAGCTGGGCCAGATGCTCTCCTACGAGGGCGGCCCGGTGAACTGGGACATGGCCAAGGACATCGCACGGCAGACGGTCGCCCAGGGCACCGCCGACGGCTCCAAGGACGCCAGCGTCGGCGCCGCCGAGCGCTCCGCGGTCGAGGAGGCCGTGCGCCTCGCCGACCTGTGGCTGGACGGGGTGACCTCGCTGCCGTCCGGCTCCGGCACGGCGGTGGCCTGGAGCCGCGCGGAGTGGATCGAGGCGACGCTGCCGGTCTGGAAGGACCTGGTGGACCCGGTCGCGGAGCGGGTCGGCTCGGCCATGGGCGATGTGCTGCCCGAGGAGATGCAGGCCATGGCGGGCCCGCTGCTCGGCATGATGCGGTCCATGGGCGGCGCGATGTTCGGCAGCCAGATCGGGCAGGCGCTGGGCGTGCTGGCCGGCGAGGTGGTCGGCTCCACGGACGTCGGGCTGCCGCTGGGCCCGGCCGGCAAGGCGGCCCTGCTGCCGGTGAACATCGCCGCCTTCGGGTCCGGCCTGGGCATCCCCGAGGACCAGGTGCGGCTCTATCTGGCGCTGCGCGAGGCCGCCCACCAGCGGCTCTTCGCCCATGTGCCGTGGCTGCGCTCGCATCTGTTCGGCGCCGTCGAGGGCTACGCGCGCGGGATCAAGGTCGACACCGCCAAGCTGGAGGACGCGGTCGGCCAGCTCGACCCGACCCACCCCGAGCAGCTCCAGGAGGCGCTGCAGCAGGGCATGTTCCAGCCGGAGGACACCCCGGAGCAGAAGGCGGCCCTGGCGCGCCTGGAGACCGCCCTGGCGCTGGTGGAGGGCTGGGTCGACGCGGTGGTCCACGCGGCCGCCGCCCCGCACCTGCCCGCCGCCGACGCGCTGCGCGAGACGCTGCGCCGTCGCCGGGCCACCGGTGGCCCCGCCGAGCAGACCTTCGCCACGCTGATCGGCCTGGAGCTGCGGCCGCGGCGGCTGCGTGACGCCTCCCGGCTGTGGGCCTCGCTGACCGACGCCCGCGGCATGGAGGGGCGCGACGGGCTCTGGGAGCACCCGGACATGCTGCCGACCGCCCAGGACCTCGACGACCCGGACGGCTTCGTCCACCGCGAGCATCTGGACTTCTCCGAGCTGGACAAGATGCTCGGCGAGGCGGCCCAGAGCGGCGGCATGGCCAAGCCGGCCGCCGACGACTCGGACACCCGTGGCGCCCAGGGCGAGGGCGGGGACGACAAGGGCGACGACGCCCGGTGAGCCTGCACGAAGACGCCGCCCTCGTGCTCCGTGGGTACCCGGGCCAGCCGCAGCTGCGCGAGCTCTACCTGGACCACCTGGCCGGCCACGCGGACGGGATGTGGAAGGCCTGTGAGGCGGGGCACATCACCGCCAGCGCGCTGGTGATCGACCCCTCGCGCGGGCGGGTGCTCCTCACCCTGCACCGCAAGCTGCGCATGTGGCTCCAGATGGGCGGGCACTGCGAGCCCGGCGACACCACCCTGGCGGACGCGGCGCTGCGCGAGGCCACCGAGGAGTCGGGCATCCAGGGGCTCTCCCTGCTGCCCGTCGGGCCGGTGCGGCTGGACCGCCACCCCATCCCGGCGCCCTGCAACTGGCACCTGGACGTGCAGTACGCGGCGGTGGCGCCGCCCGGCGCCGCCGAGGCGATCAGCGATGAGTCCCTCGACCTGCGCTGGTTCGACTACGACGAGGTGGCGGGCGTGGCCGACACATCGGTCGTGCTGCTGACCGAGGCGGCGCGCGCGGCGCTGTAGCGGCGCCGGACACCGCCCGCCCAGGGCATGCGTAAGGGGCGGCCTCCTAGGGAGGCCGCCCCTTACGCGTACGCCTCGGGCGCTGTGGAGCGGTCAGCTCCAGACGTTGCCCTGGTTCTGGCCCCGGGCGCCCTGCTGGCCCATACCGAACTGAGCGGCCGCCCCCTGGCCGATCGTCGCGTTCTGCGGCGGGAGCTGCTCGCTGGGCTGGACGAGCGCGTAGCCCTGGCCCAGGAAGCTGAGCTCCCAGCCCTCGCCGGTGTTACCCCGTCGCCGCCACACGCCCGAGGAGTGCGTCTGGGCCTGCATCTGGACCCGCAGCGAGCTGGACCAGGCGACGATCGCGTCGGCGTCGGCGTTGACGTACTTGTCCGGCGTGACCTGGAGCACCAGCGGCTGACCGGAGGTCATCAGGGCGACCTTGCCCTGCCCGGAGATGTTGAGGTTGTACTTACCGGAGCCGGAGATGCCGAACTGGCTGTCCACCGCGATCACTTCCCAGTGCAGGGTGGAGTCCAGCGCCAGCACGTAGGCGCTGTCGACGGTCAGCCCGTCCCGGTCGACGTCCACGATGTGGATGTACTGGGCGAGATTGGCGAAATAGATGCTCCCCTGGCCCGAGCAGCGCATCAGGTCCAGGCCCTCGCCGGTGTTGGCGCGGGCGCGCCGCTGCGACTGGGTCTGGAACTCGGCGTCGAACTCGATCAGCCCCTGGTAGGCGACCATGGACCCCTTACGGGCCAGGACGTCCTCATGGCCGCTGAGGGTGACCCGCAGCAGCTGCGGGTTCTGGATCGCGTACCGGTCCTGCGACTGGTTCTCGGTGTGGGCGAAAAGCGGGCTCTGCATGGTGTGGTTCGCTCCCCCTCAGCCCCGGGCCCGGAGCCGGTCGGTACTGTCCTCGCTGGGCTGCACGACGACGAAGCCCTGCCCGGAGAAGCCGAGCTGGTACGCCTCGCCGCTGCCCCGGCCGATCATCGACGAGGCCTTGAAGCTGCGCTTGCCCTTCATCTTGAGGCTGGTGGACCAGGCGACGAGCGCGTCCGGGTCCACGTACGTCTCGTCCTCGCCGCGCCCGCAGTCGACGACGATCGGCGTGCCGCGCGAGGTGAGCGCGACCCAGCCGGTGCCCGAGACGGCCACGTTGAACAGGCCCTGTCCGGCGAACTTGGCCATGCCCTTGACCCGCTGGACGCCCCACTGGAGGTGCGCGTCGAAAGCGAGCAGATTGGTGCCGTTGACGGAGAGCGAGTCGCCGTTGAGGTTCACGCAGACGACGTCCGCGCCGTAGTCGGCGAGGTAGAGCAGCCCGTCACCGCTGCACTTCATGAGCGGGGCGCCCTCGCCGGTGAGCCACTGGGAGGCCATCTGGCGCACGGCGGGCGGGTTCGGCTCGTACTGGACGAAGCCCTCGTACGCCACCATCGAACCGGTCCGCGCGAACAGGTCCTGGCCGCTCTGCATGGCGACCTTGAGCATGCTGCTGCCGTGGTTCTCCATTCGGGCGGCCACCGGGGTCGGGGCGTAGCCCGCGATCATTTGCTGGTCCATGACGGGCTCCCTCAGACCTCGTAGGGCTGGACGACGATGAAGTTTCCGGGCGCGCCCCGGAACTGGAGGTTCACGGCCTCCCCGGTGTGGCCCGGGTAGGACGTGCGGCGCAGCCTGACCTGGCTGGAGATGATCACCTGCGAGCCGGCGGACCAGGCGACGATGGCGTTGCTGTCCGCGAAGGTGGTCGGGGTGACCGGCAGCACGACCGGGGTGCCCTGGGTCTTGACGACGAGGGTGCCGGTGCCCTGGAACTGCATGGTGAACAGCGCGCCACCGGGGATGCCGTGGCCCTCGATCCTGCGCACCTCGTACTGGAGCGACTCGTCGAAGGCGAGCACGCTCTCGGCGGAGACGCAGATGGCCTCGCCCTGGAGCTCGATCGGGTGGACTTCCGCGGCGTTCTCGGCGAGGAAGACCTGACCGTAGCCGGAGCAGCGCATCAGCTGCATCTCCTGGCCGGTGGCGTTGCCCACGATCCGGCCGCGGAAACCCGCGCCCTTGTAGCCGAAGTCGACCTTGCCCTGGTACAGCACCATGGAGCCCTGCCGGGCGAGCACGGGCTGGCCGCCGATGCTCAGGTCGACGCGGACCAACCTGGGGTTCTGCGGGGTCCAGCGCTGGCCGGTGGGCGCCTCACGGTACTTGGCGAGCGCGGCCTGCACACCGGGCGCGGCGGCGCCCTGCGGGGGCATGCCGGGCGGGGCCATGCCCTGCGGCGGCATCCCGGGCGGGGCCATGCCGGGCTGCTGGCCGGGGAACTGGCCGGGCTGGCCAGGCTGGCCGTACGGGCCGGGCTGGGCCGGGTACTGGCCGGACTGCTGCCCGTACGCCGGCTGGGCGGGCGCGCCGTGACCGTACTGCGGCGGCTGGCCGGGCTGGCCGGCCGGCGGAACGGTGCCGCCGGGCGGCGTCAGCGGCCCGACGAGGGTCGGCGCCGTGTGCACCTGCTGCGGGGTGCCCTGCTGCGGCGGCGCGGCCGGCGGCGGGGTGCTGCCGGGCGGCGGCGCGAAGCCCTGCGCGGCCGCCGGCTGCGGGGCCGGCGGCACCGGCGGAGCCGGCTGCGGCGCGGTCGCGCCCTGCGGCGGGCCGAAGTCGGGGGCCGGCTGCGGCGGCGGGGCGGGCTGCGGGGGCGCGGCGGCACCCGGCGGCGCGAAGGACGGCGCGGGAGTGGGCTGGCCCGGCGGGGCGAAGCCGGGGGCGCCGGCCGGTTCGGGCGCCGGCGCGGGCTCCTCCTCGGCGACCTCGCCGCCGAAGTTCCGCAGCAGCGCCTCCAGGCCGCCGTCGAAGCCCTGGCCCACAGCGGCGAAGCGCCAAACGTCCTTGAGGTAGAAGTCGCCGAGCATCACGGCCCGCTCGGTGCTGAACTCCGCTCCGGTGAAGGAGTACCGCACGACCTCCTCGCCACCCGCGACGACCCGGATGTAGCCGGGGCCGATCTGCGACATCTGGCCCTCGCCGTCCAGCGTCGCCGTGAAGGACAGCTTGTGGATGTGGGACGGGATGCCGTCGAGGGTGACCCGGAACGACTCGGCGTCGCCCGCCTGCGGCCCGAGCTGCTGAATCGCCTCTTCGGGGGACTTGGGCTGGTTGTAGAAGATGAAGTACCGGTCGTCGGAGAGCCGCTCGTCGGCGTCGAGACCGAAGCAGCTGATGTCGAAGGTGAGCCCGGGCCCGGCGATCTGCACACCGATGTACAGGTCCCTCCCGGCTGTCAGGTCACTGATCTTGGCCTTGTGGCCGCGCTGGAATTCCCTGGCCATACGTTACGACCGTCCCCCATCCCGAACCGGTGAGTGCATTGCGCGCCAGGCTAACCGCTGCCGCCGACTGTGAGCGACGCCGGGGCGAGGGGGCCCGGTTCCTTCCCGTCGAGCCGTGCGCGCCGTCCGCCCGCGCCGTAAGCGCCGCTCAGACGGTCGGCGCACGCCGTTCCTTGGGATGACGCGCCCCCACTGACGGGGCGCGAGCGCCGTCCGGGGCAGGACCGGAGGCGGCAGCCGAGGGGGCGGGAGCGGTGGCCGGGGCGGGACCGGAAGCGGCAGCTGAGGGGGCGGGAGCGGCGCCCGGGACGGGACCGGTGCGGCGGCTGAGACGGGCAGGGTCAGCCGTGATGGGCGGGGCGCGGTCGTCTTCGGGGTCCGCGGCGTCCGCGGGGGCGCCGGGCGCGGGGGTCTTCAGCCCGCCGGGCGCGGGCGTCTCCAGCCCGCTGGGGGCGAGTGCCTTCGGTCCGCTGGGCGCGGGCGTCTTCGGTGCGCTGGCGGCGGCACCCGGGGCGCGAGGCGCGCGGACACCTCCGGGACCGTCCGGGCGTCAGCCGGGGCGCCGGTCCGGGGCGTTACCAGGGGGCGGCACCCGGGGCACCGAGGCGCGGGCATCTCCGGGTCCCCTGCGTCAGCCGGGGCGCCGGGCACGGGCGTCTTCGGCCCGCCGGCGGCGGCACCCGGGGCGCGAGGCGCGCGGACGTCTCCCGGACCGGCCAGGCGTCAGCCGGGGCGCCGGTCCCGGGCGTTACCAGGGGGCGGCCCCCGGCGCCGGCCGTTGGCCTTGGCGGGGCGTCCGCCCGGAACACACGTCTCGACCGCGCGGGTCGCGGCTCCGCCGCTACTCGCGGCGCGCGGCGGGGAGGTGCGGCAGCCTGCCCGCGGCCACCACGCCCTCCAGATAGCCGCGCGCCCGCTCGGTCCGCGGATAGGGCTCCAGAAGCCGCCAGAAGTCCGGACCGTGACCGGGCACCAGCAGATGCGCGAGTTCGTGGAGGAGCACGTAGTCCACGACGTACTCCGGCATGCCCTGGAGCCGGTGGGAGAGACGGATGCTGCCCTCGGCCGGGGTGCACGAGCCCCAGCGGGTGTTCTGGTTGGTCACCCAGCGGACGGTGGCGGGCCGGGCCCGCCCGCCGAGGTACTGGTCCGACAGCCGCTCGGCGCGGTCGGCCAGATCCGTGTCGCCCAGCATCCGCTTGCTCTCCTGGGCGGCGAGCTTGTCGAGCATCACGCCCACCCAGCGCCGCTCCTCCGCCTCCGACATGCGGGCCGGGATGAGGACCACGGTGCGGTCGCCCTCGCGGTACGCCGAGACCGTCCGGCGGCGCCGGGAGCTTCTGCGGACCTCGACCGCGCTCGCGCGGGAGCCGCGGGCCTGCGGGCTCGGGGCGCCGGGCGGTGGCGGCGCCGCACGGTCCGGGGGCGTCTCGCCGGCGAGGCGAGGGGAAGGGTCGGCGGGCACGCCCCGACGTTACCGGCTGACGGTGGCGGAAGTCCCGCCCCGCACGCCGTGGCCGGGCGGACCGCCACCCGCCCCCGCTTGTACGACTAATACCCGAGGCTGTGGATAACTCCGGGCGCCGTGGGCGGCGGGGCGCGCATGCTGTGGGCGTGGCGCCGCTGTGGCGCGACGCGGATCCGCGGGGGACACGGGCGGATCCGCCCGAGAGGGACGGGGGACCGCGGTCATGCATCCGATGCTCAAGCCCGCGCTGCGGCGCGGCTGGCGAAGCCGGGACACGGTGCGGTTCGGGGTGGCCCCGGCGCACGCCGTGGTGCTGGGGCCGCTGGACACCGCCACCGGCTGTTTCCTCGAACTGCTCGACGGCACCCGCGGGCTGCCGCTGCTGCGGGAGGAGGCACGGGCGATGGGGCTGCCCGAGGGACGGGCCGACGCGCTGGTGGAGCGGCTGGCCGCGGCCGGGCTGCTCGACGACCCGACGGGCGGCGGGGCGGCGGCGCAGGCGCTGCGGGAGCGGCGGGGCGTGCTGGAGCGGCTGCGCCCCGACCTGGCCTCGCTGTCGGTGCTGCACCCCGTCCCGGGCGCGGCGCTGCGGGCGCTGGCCGCGCGGCGGGAGATGCGGGTGCGGGTCAAGGGCGCCGGCCGGGTCGGCGCGGCGGTCGCGGCGGTGCTCTCCGCCTCCGGTGTGGGCCGGGTCGAGGTGATGGACGGCGGCCGGGTCGAACCCTGGGACGTGGCGCCCGGCGGGCTGACCGCCGAGGACATCGGCGAGCGGCGGGAGGCGGCGGCGCGGCGGATGGTGCGTCGGGCCGCCCCCGAGGACCGGGCGCGCCGGACGGTGCCCGCGGCTCGGCGCCGGGACACCGCCGGAGAACCGGGCCTGACGCTGGTGGTGATCGCGCCCCGCGACGGGCTCGCGGCGTACGCGCCGGACCCGGCCGAGGCCGAGCCGCTCATCGCTGCGGGAATCCCGCATCTCTACGCGGGGGTCATCGAGGCGACCGGGGTCGTGGGGCCGCTGGTGCTGCCGGGCCACACCCCCTGCGCCGGGTGTCTGGCCGCGAGGACCGCGGAGCGGGAGCCGGACTGGCCCCGGATGGTCGCCCAGTGGCGTTCGGGCCGCCGTCCCGCCGCTCCGGCCTGTGACACGGCGCTGGCGACGGTGGTCGCGGGGCTCGCCGCGGTCCACGCCTTGGGCTTTCTCGACGGTCAGCTTCCTGCCAGCGCCGGTGCCCGGTTGGAGCTGCCGATGCCCGCTGCCGCCTGGCATCCACGCCCGTTCGAGGCCCATCCGGAGTGCGTCTGCGGAGCGGCGATGTCAGGGGATGGGGGATATCCCGCAGGCTCCCGGACGCCGCACGCAACAATGGCCGGGTGACCGGCGTCCGCTGGGTGGGCGACGGGACCCGGGGGTGCCGTTCCCCGGGATGGCTCGGTTGCAGGTAGTTGGAGGGGCGCATGTCTGATCTTCCGCGCAAGGCGATCACCCGTACCGCCAAGTTGGCCTCGCTGCCACTCGGCTTCGCCGGGCGTGCCACCTGGGGTCTCGGTAAGCGGATCGGCGGCCGGTCGGCGGAGATCGTCGCCCGGGAGCTGCAACAGCGCACGGCGGAGCAGCTGTTCAAGGTGCTCGGCGAGCTGAAGGGGGGTGCGATGAAGCTGGGCCAGGCGATGTCGGTCTTCGAGTCGGCGCTGCCCGAGGAGATCGCCAGGCCCTACCGCGCCGCTCTGACCAAGCTCCAGGAGGCGGCGCCGCCGATGCCGGCCCGCACGGTGCACACCGCCCTGTCCGAGCGGCTTGGCCCGAACTGGCGCGAGCTGTTCCTGGAGTTCAGCGACAAGCCCGCCGCGGCGGCCTCGATCGGCCAGGTGCATCGCGCGGTGTGGCACGACGGGCGCGAGGTCGCCGTCAAGGTGCAGTACCCGGGAGCGGGCGAGGCGCTGCTGTCGGACCTGAACCAACTGAGCCGCTTCGCCAAGGTGCTGGGGCCGCTGGTGCCCGGCATGGACCTCAAGCCGCTCATCGCCGAGCTCCGCGACCGGGTGTCCGAGGAGCTCGACTACGGCCTGGAGGCGCAGGCCCAGCGGGCTTACGCGGAGGAGTTCGCCGACGACCCCGACGTCCTGGTCCCGGACGTGGTGCACCAGGGCGACCAGGTGCTGATCACCGAGTGGATGGAGGGCACGCCGCTCTCCCAGGTGATAGCCGAGGGCACGCCGGAGGAGCGGAACCGGGCTGGACAGCTGCTGACCCGCTTTCTCTTCTCCGGGGTGTCCCGCACCGGGCTGCTCCACGCCGACCCGCATCCGGGCAACTTCCGGCTGCTGACCTCCGACGCCCCGGACGGTCCGGCCGAGAAGTGGAGGCTGGGCGTCCTGGACTTCGGCACGGTGGACCGGCTTTCCGAGGGGCTTCCCCCGACCATCGGCATCGCCCTGCGGCTGGCGCTCGCCGGCGAGGCCGACGCGGTGTACCAGCTCATGCGGGAGGAGGGGTTCGTCAAGGAGAAGTTCGAGCTCGACCCCGACGCGCTGTTGGCGTATCTGCTGCCCATCATCGAGCCCGCGCAGGTGGAGGAGTTCGCGTTCACCCGCGGCTGGATCCGCGGCCAGGCCGCGCGGCTGGCCGACCGCAAGTCCCCCCTGTACGAGCTGGGCAACCAGCTCAACCTGCCGCCGTCCTACCTGCTCATCCATCGGGTCAGCCTCAGCACCATCGGCGTGCTCTGCCAACTCGACGCCACGGTGGGGATGCGAGGGGAGCTGGAGGACTGGGTACCCGGCTTCCTGGCGGAGGACGACAGCGACGACGGCGTGGCGGAGGACGGCGCCGAGGAGATCGGGGAGGACGGGGAGGACGGCAGCGAAGCCGACCGGGAGGGCCCGGAGGACGCGGCGGAGGACGCCGAGCGGGGGGCCACGGCGGACGGCGGGCCGGCGCGGGCCGAGGGGGCCTCCGCCTGAGGGCCCCGCCCAAGCCGGCCGGGCCTGGCGCCTCCGCTCACGCACCGGCGGTGCGGCTCGCCTCCGGCCTCGAGAGGGCCGGGGGCGCGCGTCACCACCAGGAGGAGTCGAGACGCCCCTCGATCGCCCGGAGGTTGGCGCGGGCGCAGTCGTCGCAGAAGTAGCGGCGTGTGCCGTTCTCCACGGAGCAGGTCCAGGTGAGCGGCGTCCCCTCGGCGACGGCGCCGCAGCGGGCGCACACCGGGTTCTCGGACTCCAACGGCACGGGGTCATGCGTCTTCTGGTCCACCTGGCGACGATATCCCCGCCCGTGGTGGGGACCGTGCTAACGCGCCCTCAATCACCCCCCTTCGGGGGGAGGAGAGGCCGAAGGGCCGGTCACGTGAACCGGCCCTCGGGTATGCGGGGTGTGGTGGTGTGCCCACCGGGACTCGACGTCGGTGTCCCGGAGGTCAGCGCCCCGGTGGTCAGTGCATGACCGCCATCGCCAGAGCGCGGCGGGCACGGCGCGAGGCGCGCTCGGCTCGGCGCTGCATCCGACGGGCGGTCACCAGCCGGAGCGCCCTGCGTTGGGAGTCGGCCTCGCGCAGGCGATCTTCCATGTGTGCGCGAGCCAGGGCTTCTGGGATGAGTTGCATGGCGCGGGTCCTGTTCTGGCGCGACTCGATCACGCCGGTGGTGGTGCGTGCGGTGGTTTCTGGGGATCGCTCGTCAGTGGACGGCGTCATGATCAGTTCCTGCTTCTTCGGGTCGTGCGCCGCTGGGCGGTCGATGGTGCCGGCGGAGATCATGCCGAGACCGGGTTCTTGCGCGGGCGGCCACGCGGCCGCTTGCGGGCCACGACGACCCCCTGGACGAACAGCTCGCCGCCCCAGACGCCCCACGGCTCGCGGCGGTCCTTGGCGCCGGCGAGGCAGGCCTCACGGAGCGGGCAGGTCTGGCAGAGCGACTTGGCGTACTCCACGTCCTCCGGGGACTCGGCGAAGAAGACCTCCGGGTCGTAGGAGCGGCACGGGACGGCTACGCCGAGGTTCTCGATGGCGTCATCGAGCTCGGTGAGGGCGGTGAGCGAGGTCAAGGGGTCCTCCGAGGAGTCAGGCGGGGGGATCAGGTCGGTCGATACGGACGGGGTGTGCGCCTTGAGTTGCACGGTGTGTTCCTCGTCTCTTCGTTCCGGCTGGTGGCCGGGCTGGTGGCAAATCAAAAGGGCCGCGGATCCCGGTAGGGGTTCCGCGGCCCTGGAAGGTGCCGACCTGATCCTGGATCAGGTGCGATAACTCCAGGGTTTGAGCCCACGGAAGGCCCACATCGGGTGCTGCTGCTGAGCGGTCGTCAGGGATCCGGCACCATTGGCCGCCACCGCGAAGGCAAAGGCATAGGTGGGAGCCGTCGCCACGGTCACTGCCGCAGGTGCCTGGGTCGGTCGCTCACTCACGACGGATTCCAGGACGGAGGACAGACCGGTGCCCCGGAGACGCGAAGCGCCGAGCGGGCAGGCGGCGATGACCGGGCGATCGGTCATTTTGATCGTCTTGATGAAGCTGGTCATTGTCTCCGCCTCCTCTCGGCGTCTCGGGGGGCTGGCCGCAGCCAGTCCACGGGGTTTTCAGTACAGCAGCGCAGCAGGTTCGAACGCGCCCCGAAAGGCTCGTTCTCTCCTGCTCGGAAGGCTATGGGTACGGCCTCCGCGTGCGCAAACTATTTTTCCAGCGAGTTCTTTTCGTCTGCGCGGGGCATCTCGCCGCTACAGAGCGCGAGGACATCGGCACCGAACGCGTCGAGCTTCCGCCTCCCCACACCAGAGATGGCGGAAAGCTCCATTTCGGTTCCCGGAACGGCCTCCGCGATCGCGAGCAGGGTCTTGTCGGTGAAGACGCAGTAGGCCGGCTGGCCCAGTTCGCGGGCGCGCGCGGACCGCCACTCGTGCAGCCGCTCATAGAGCCCCTCGTCCAGCTCGCAGGGGCAGTCCTCGCAGCGCATGAGCTTGATCTCGCCGGCGTCGGTCAGCGTCCTGCCGCACACCCGACAGCGCACCGGCGCCCGGCGCCGGCGCGGCCCGCCGCCCCGCTCCCCGGGGCCGTGGGCCGAGGACGGCGCCCCCGACTCCAGGCCCGACCCTCGGCCGCCCGCGGAGGCGGCACGGCCGCCCGCCGGCACGGTGCCCGGCCGTAGCCCGTGCAGAAAGCGGCTGGGGCGACGCCCGCCACGGCTGCCCGGGGCCCGCGACAGGGCCCAGGACAGGGAGAGATGGCGGCGCGCCCGGGTGACCCCTACATAGAGGAGCCGCCGCTCCTCCTCGATCTGCTCGTCGGTCCTGGCGTAGGTGATCGGCATCATGCCCTCGGTGAGACCGACCAGGAACACCGCGTCCCACTCCAGGCCCTTGGCCGCGTGCAGTGAGGCGAGCGTCACACCCTCCACCGTGGGGGCGTGTTGCGCCGCGGCCCGCTCGTCCAGCTCGGCGACCAGGTCGGCGAGGGTGGCCCGCGGCCGGGACCGGACGAAGTCCTCGGCGAGCCGCACCAGCGCCGCCAGCGACTCCCAGCGGTCCCGGGCCGCACCGGAGCCCGCCGGCGGCTCGGCCGACCAGCCGCGGGTGCCCAGCACCGCCCGCACCTGCGAGGGGACGTCCACATCCGTCAGCGTCGGGTCCGCAGCTCCGGCGCGGGCCGCGCCGCGCAGCAGCAGCCCGGCCTCGCGCACCTCGGGCCGCTCGAAGAAGCGCTCAGCGCCGCGCAGCTGGTAGGGCACCCCGGCGTCCGCCAGGGCCTGCTCGTAGAGCTCGGACTGGGCGTTGACCCGGAAGAGCACGGCGATCTCGCTGGCCCGGACGCCGGAGTCGAGCAGCGCCCGGATGCGCCGGGCGACGCCCTCGGCCTCGGCGGGCTCGTCCCCGTACTCCGTGTAGTTGGGGGCGGGGCCCGGCTCGCGCTGCGAGACCAGCTCCAGCCGGTGCTCCGCGGCGCGGCCGCGCGCCTGGGCCAACACCCCGTTGGCCAGGTGCACCACCTCGGGGGTGGAGCGATAGTCGCGGACCAGCTTGACCACCGTGGCGCCGGGGTGGCGCCGGCGGAAGTCCAGCAGATGGTCCGGGGTGGCGCCGGTGAAGGAGTAGATCGTCTGGCTGGCGTCGCCGACCACGCACAGGCTGTCCCGGTCGCCCAACCACAGCTCCAGCAGCCGCTGCTGGAGCGGGCTGACGTCCTGGTACTCGTCCACCACGAAGTGCTGGTACTGGCGGCGCACCTGGTCGGCGATGTCGGGCCGGTCCTGGAGCACCGCCACCGTGAGCAGCAGCACGTCCTCGAAGTCGATCTGGCCGCGCTCGCGCTTGAGCTCCTCGTAACCCGCGTACACCCGGGCGATCTCGGCGGGGTCGCGCGGGGCCTCGCGGCCCGCCCTGGCGGCGGCCGCCGGATAGTCCTCGGGGACGGTCTGAGTGACCTTGCACCACTCGATCTCGCCGGTCACATCGCGCAGCTCGGTGCGGTCCAGCCGGAGCCGGCAGCGCGCGGCGGCCTCCGCGACCAGCTGCGCCTTGCGCTCCACCAGCCGGGGCAGCTCGCCACCGACCGCCTTCGGCCAGAAGTACTGGAGCTGGCGCAGCGCGGCGGAGTGGAAGGTGCGGGCCTGGACGCCGGCCGCGCCGAGCTGACGCAGCCGCCCCCGCATCTCGCCCGCCGCGCGGTTGGTGAAGGTGACGGCGAGCACACTGGCGGGCTGGAGGATTCCCGCCTGCACCCCGTAGGCGATCCGATGGGTGATGGCGCGGGTCTTGCCCGTGCCCGCGCCGGCCAGCACGCACACCGGACCGTGCAGCGCGAGGGCGACCTCACGCTGCTCCGGGTCGAGGCCCTCCAGCACCGCGTCGGCGTCACGCGGCGTCGCCGCGTACTCGCTCGGCGCGGAGGCCGGCGGGAAGAGGGTGGAAGGCGTTGCTGGTGTCACCCCGCCATGCTGCCAGGTCCGCCGGGACACCTGAGCCGGTTGTCCACAGGTGAGTGGTCGCGGTCATACGAATACCGGTCCCCCGCCCGCCATCGGATGTCCATCCAGCGTCTACCGTTGGCCCCTGCGGCCGGCGGGCCACGGCGGGGCCGGGCCTCGCCCACGCCTCGCCCGCGGTCCCTGCGCCCGGCGACCGGCGACCGGTGCGGAATGCGACGTTTCGCACATCGGGTCGGCGTTCCAGGGGACGGGCCCGGGAATGGTGCGGTCCGGCCGCACGTTGGACCACTGGAACCGCGCCAAGCGTCCCCTCACACCCTTAAGGAGCACCGAGACCGATGTCGGGCACTGTGACGATGTACAGCACCACCTGGTGCGGCTACTGCCGCCGTCTGAAGAGCCAGCTGGACCGCGAGGGCATCACCTACCACGAGATCAACATCGAGCAGGACCCCGAGTCGGCCGCCTTCGTGGAGAAGGCCAACGGTGGCAACCAGACGGTTCCGACCGTCCTGTTCGCCGACGGCTCGACGCTGACCAACCCGTCGCTCGCGCAGGTGAAGGCGAAGATCAGCGTCTGACCGGCCGTCGGTGCGGCGCGCCCCGCGGCCCGCGGGCGTCAGCCCTGGCGGCCGACGCCCGACGGCAGGGGCTCGCCGTACCAGCGTTCGATCAGGTGGGCCGCGATCGAGATGCCGGACGGAGGGAGCACCTCCCCGACCTCGAACGCGGCCCGCAGCTCCTCTCGGGAGAACCAGCGCGCCTCGTGGATCTCCTCCCCGTCCACGTCGATCCGGTCGGACGTGGCTCGCGCCATGAAGCCGAGCATCAGACTGGACGGGAACGGCCAGGGCTGGCTGGCCACGTACTCGACCTCGCCGACGGTCACGCCCGCCTCCTCGGCCACCTCGCGGACGACGGCCTGTTCGATCGACTCCCCCGGCTCCACGAACCCGGCCAGCGTGGAGAAGCGCCCCTCGGGCCAGTGCATCTGGCGGCCCAGCAGCGCCCGGTCGTGATCGTCGGTCACCAACATGATCACGGCGGGGTCGGTACGCGGGTAGTGCTCGGCGCCGCACGCCGGGCAGCGCCGGACGTGGCCCGCGGCCGCGATGACCGTGCGCTCGCCGCAGCGCGAGCAGAAGCGGTGCAGCCGCTGCCAGTTCTCCAGCGCCACGGCATGGGTGAGCAGCGCCGCGTCGCGGTCGGAGAGCAGCGCGCCCGCCTCCCGCAGTCCGGCCGGCCGCGCGGACTGGTCCATCCGTCCCGGCAGCGCGTCCTTCTGCAGCGCGAAGTAGCGCACGCCGTCCTCGTCGGTGCCGAGGAAGTAGCGGTGCGTCTCGGTGAGCGGGGCCTCGAAGGCCGGGGTCATGACCAGCTCGGTGCGGCCGTCCGGGCCGTCGTCGACCAGCGCCTGGCCCCCGGAGACCACGAACACTCGGGTCGTGGGGTGGCTCCAGGCCGCCGCCAGCCATGCCTCGTCCAGGCGATGGTGTGCCGCGCGGTCGATCCCGCTGGCGCTGGTGAGCGCGATCGGATGGTCGACGGTGCGTTCGGTCCAGATGGTCACGACGGTTTCCTACTCCCCCTATGACGGCTCGTTCTCTTGCTCGCCCGCATCACGGCGCGGGCCGTCCGGCCGATGCGGGGCGCCAGGTGTCCGCGAGGTCCCCCCACAGGTACGCGGTGGTCTCGACGCCCTTCATCAGCAACTCCAGTTCGACCTTCTCGTTCGGCGCGTGCCAGCCGTCCGAGGGCACGGAGATCCCCAGGAAGAGCACCGGCGCGCCGAGCACGTCCTGGAGGTCGGCGGCCGGTCCCGAGCCGCCCTCGCGGGTGAACCGGATCGGCTGTCCGAAGGCCCGCCCCATCGCCCGCACGACGGACTGGAGGGCCGGGTGGTCGAGTGGGGTGAGACAGGGTCGGGTCGCGCCCCAGAAGGTGATCTCGTGCCGGATGCCGGCGGGCAGCCGTTCGGCCACCCAGGCGCGCACGGCGTCCTGGACGCGCTCCGCGTCCTGGCCCGCGACCAGCCGGAAGGACAGCTTCAGCTGGGCGGTGGACGGGACGATGGTCTTGCCGCCCGGCCCCTGGTAGCCGCCGCCGATGCCGTTGACCTCGGCGGTCGGGCGGGCCCAGATCCGCTCCAGGGTGGTGTGGCCCGCCTCGCCCAACGCGGCGTGCGAGTGGGCGGTGCGCAGCCAGACGTCCTCGTCGAAGGGCAGCTCGGCCAGGAGTTCGCGCTCCCGGTCGGTGAGCTCCACCACTCCGTCGTAGAAGCCGGGGACCGCCACCCGGCGCTCGGAGTCGTGCAGCGCGGCGGCCAGCCGGGCGGCCTCGGTGGCCGGGTTGGGCACGGCGCCGCCGAAGGAGCCGGAGTGGATGTCCTGATCGGGCCCGTACAGGTCGATCTGGCAGTCGGTGAGGCCGCGCATACCGGTGCACACGGTCGGGGTGTCCTCGGACCACATGCCGGTGTCGGAGACGACCACCGCGTCGCAGGCGAGCCGGGCGGCGTGCGCGCGCACCAGGTCGGGGAAGTGCGGAGAGCCGGACTCCTCCTCGCCCTCGACGAGCAGCTTGAGGTTGACGGCCGGGGCGGTACGCCCGGTGGCGTGCAGATGGGCCCGCAGCCCCAGGGTGTGGAAGAACACCTGGCCCTTGTCGTCGGCGGCGCCCCGCGCGTACATCCGGCCGTCCCGGACGACCGGTTCGAAGGGGTCGGTGTGCCAGCCGTCCTCCCGCGCGGCGGGCTGCACGTCGTGGTGGCCGTAGACCAGCACCGTGGGCGCCTGCGGATCGCCGGAGGGCCACTCGGCGAACACCGCCGGAGCACCCGCGGTCTCCCAGATCTCCACCGTCGGGAAACCCGTCGCCGTCAGCCGGTCCGCAAGCCACTCGGCGCTGCGCCGGACGTCGTCGGCGTGACCGGGATCGGCCGATATGGAAGGAATGCGCAGCCACTCGGCGAGGTCGTCGAGAAAGGCGGCACGGTGGCCTTCGACGTAGGCGCGGACAGCGGCGTCCGGGGTGGTGCTCATGCCGACGAGCCTATCCGGCCCACGCCGCGGGCCGGGCAGCGAGCTCTGAGGCGCTCGTCACCCGGCGCCACCCTCGTCCGCACCCCCGGCCGCGTCCGGGCCGGCCCCGTCCGGGCCCCCGGTCTGATCCACTCCCCCGGTCCGGTCCCTCCGCTCCGCGCCCGCGGCCCCGCCGACCTCCGGGGTGCCCTCCGGCACGGCGGGCTCGCCCGTCAGGATGCGCTCCAGCTCCGCGCGGTCGGGCAGCGACCGCGGCCGTACGATCTCGCCGCCGCGCACGTACAGGAACGCCGCCGTGACCGCGGACAGCGGCACGCCGCGCTGCTCGGCCCAGGCGACCCGGTAGACGGCCAGCTGGAGCGGGTCGGCGTCGTGGAACCGCCCGGTCTTCCAGTCGACGATCTCGTAGCTGTCCCCGCGCGGGCCGCGTTCCCGGTAGACCGCGTCGATGCGGCCGCGGATCGTACGGCCGGCGAGCACCAGCTGGAACGGCGCCTCGACGCGGTACGGGGTGCGTCGCGCGTACGGGGTCCGGGCGAACGCCTCCTTGAGCGCGGCCAGCTCCCGCTCGTCGGCGATCTCCGCGCCGGCCAGTCCGTCGTCGGCGCCGCCGGGCAGCTCGTCGGGACCGAGCATGGGCAGCGGCAGCTCCTCGAAGCGCGACTCCACCCACGCGTGGAAGCGGGTGCCGCGCCGCGCGGCGGGCTGCGGCGGGCGCGGCATCGGCCGGGCCAGCTCCCGCGCGAACCCGTCGGGGTCGGCGGCCAGCCGCAGCAGCTGCGAGGCGCTCAGCACCGGCGGGACGGGGACGTCCCGCACCACCGCGCGGGCGCGCCGCAGCTCGCCGGCGAGCGCCTCCAGGTCGCGATCCCAGGAGGCGGCCAACCGCGCCTCCTCGGGCAGCAGGCGTTCGCCGCGGCGCCACCGCCCACCCCCGGGCGCGGCAGTCCCGCGCGGGGCGTCGTCCGCGGGCCGGGGCCGCGCGTGGGGTATGACCGCGCGCGGCCGGCCGCGGTCGCCACCGCTCGGACCGGGGTCGTCGTCGGGGTGCGACGAAGGCTCGGGAGCCCCGCCGGCCACGGGCGGCGGCACGGCGTCCCCGATGCCGTAGGCGTCGCCGGCGTCCTCGACGTAACCGGCGTCCTCGATGTCGTCGATGCCGTCGGTGTTCCCGGTGTCCTCGGTGGCCTCGGTGGCCTCGGTGGCCTCGGTGGCCTCGGTGGCCTCGGTGGCCTCGAAGTGTGCGCGGGCCTCGACGTCGTCGGGGCGTGCGACGTCGGCCGGCGCACCGGGGCCGGCCTGGGCCGGCAGGCGCACGTCCACGGCGGGGACGGGGCGCTCCGTGCTCCAGGCGTCCCAGTCGGCGGGGTCCTCCGCCCCCTCGGCGTACGGGTCGTCCTCGGGCGGCTCGTCACCATAGGGGGCGTCGTCGTACGCGTCGCCATACGAGCCGTACGGGTCGCCGTGGGACGCGTCCACGTGAGGCGCGGCCGCGCGGGGGGCGCCGGAGGAGGGCTCGTCGCCGAACGGCCCTCCGTGGGGCTCGTCCTCGGGCTCGTCGTCCGGTGGCGGCGGCCAGTCCGGGTCCGGGACGGTCGCGGGGTGCTCGACGTCATGGGCGACCGGAATCCGCGCGGGGGCGGCGGCGTCCTGATCCGCGTCGGCGCTGTCCGCGACGGCCTCGTACGCGTCGTCCTCGCCCCCGCCGCTCTCCTGGTCGGCGCGCGCCGCGGCCTCCAGCCGCCTCAGGTGGCGCAGGACGATGTCGCGGGCGCGGCGGCGGCGGGCCAGTGCGTCCGGGTCCAGCGGAAGCGGCCAGGCGCTGTCGGCGGTGTCCGCGCGGAGCGCGGGGTTCTCGTCCTCGTCCCCCGGCTGATCCGCCCACGCCTCCACCTCGCCGTGGGCCGGGTCCGTCTCGCAGTGCGCGCGCAGCGCCTCCAGGAAGGCGGAGGGCCCGCGCGGGCGCTTCTGGCTGGGACCCCACCAGTGGCCGGAGCCCAGCAGCAGGGAGCGGGGGCGGGTGAACGTCACATAGCCCAGCCGCAGCTCCTCGGTGTGCTGGTGCTCCTTCATCGCCTCCTTGTAGGCCGCCATGCCCTTGCTGTCCCAGGCGTCGACGTCCGGAAGCGTGGCGGCGTCGCCGCGCAGGGCGTGCGGCAGCACCTTGGCGTGCGCCGTCCAGGACTCGCGCCCCTGCTCGCTGGGGAACTGCTTGGCGACCAGGCCCGGCACCGCCACCACGTCCCACTCCAGGCCCTTGGACTTGTGCGCGGTGAGCACCTTGACGGTGTTCTCACCGCCGGGCAGGGCGTTGTCGAGCCCCTTCTCGTACTGCGCTGCCGTGCGCAGGAAGCCCAGGAAGGCCAGCAGGGTGGTCTCCCCGTCCAGGGCGGCGAAGTTCGCGGCGACGTCGAGGAAGTTGCCGAGCGTCTCGCGGCGGCGGGCGGCGAGGGCGTGCGGCGAGGCGGAGAGCTCGACCTCCAGGCCGGTGACGGCCAGCACCCGGTGCACCACGTCCATCAGCGGGTCGGCGAGCGAGCGGCGCAGCTCGCGCAGCTCGGCGGCGAGCCGCGCGAAGCGGAGCCGGGCCTCGGGCGAGAAGGGCAGCCCGTCCTCGTGGCCGCCGTCGCCCAGGAAGGTGTCGAGCCCGTCGGCGAGCGAGACCACCTCCGCGGGGTCGACCCCCTCGACGGCCTCGGCGAGCCGCCGCTGGGCGTCCCGCGCCGCGTCCCCGCTCGGCTCCTCGCCGGCGCGGCCGTCGCGCACCAGCGCGCGGGCGCGCCGACCGAGCAGCGCCAGGTCGCGCGGGCCGATGCGCCAGCGCGGGCCGGTGAGCAGCCGGACCAGGGAGGCGTTGGCCGACGGGTCCTGGAGCACCTCGCAGACGGCGACGAGGTCGGCGACCTCCGGCAGGTGCAGCAGGCCGGAGAGGCCGACCACCTCCACCGGCACATCCCGCTCCACCAGGGCGCCCTGGATCTGTGCGAAGTCGGTGGCCGTGCGGCACAGCACGGCGATCTCGCCGGGGGCCGTCCCGGTGCGCACCAGGTGCGCGATCGAGTCGGCGAGCCAGGCCAGCTCCTCGGCGTGGGTGGGCAGCAGGGCGCAGCGCACCACACCGTCCCGCTCGGCGCCCGGGGCCGGGCGCAGCGCCTCGACCCCCTCGTGCATGGCCCGCAGCGGCGCGGCCAGCCCGTTGGCGAGGGACAGCAGCCGGCCGCCGCTGCGCCGGTTCTCGCTGAGCGCGAAGCGCCGGGCCGGCCGACCGTCGGCGTGCCGGAAGTGCTCGGGGAAGTCGTCCAGGTTGGCGACGGAGGCGCCGCGCCAGCCGTAGATGGCCTGGCACGGGTCGCCGACGGCGGTGACCGCGTGTCCCGTGCCGCCGCCGAACAGCCCGGACAGCAGCAGCCGCTGGGCGACGGAGGTGTCCTGGTACTCGTCCAGCAGGACGACCGCGAACTCCTCCCGCAGCATCCGGCCGACCTCGGGGCGGCCGCGGGCCAGGGTCGCCGACAGCGCGATCTGGTCGCCGAAGTCCAGCACGTCGCGGGCGCGCTTGTGGTCGCGGTACGCCTCGACCAGCCCGAGCAGCTCGAGCCGGGCGCGGGCGGCCTCGGGCACCCTGCGCAGGTCGGCGTTGCTGAGCCTGGTGCCCTCCAGGGTGCGCAGCAGCTCGGTGTCGTGCGCGCGCAGCCGCTCGGCGGGGACCAGGTGCTCGGCCAGCTCCGCGTCGAGCGCGAGCAGGTCGGTGACGAGGTCCGCGAACGGGCGGGTGAGTGCCGGGTAGGGGCCGGGCGCGGTGCGCAGCACCCGCGCGGCGAGCTGGAAGCGGGTGGCGTCGGCGAGCAGCCGCGCGGAGGGTTCGAGGCCGACGCGGAGCCCGTGGTCCTTGAGGAGCTGCCCGGCGAAGGCGTGGTACGTGGAGATCCGCGGCTCCCCCGGCGGCTGGTCGGGGTCGACCGGGTCCGGGTCCGTCACCCCCGCCTTGACCAGGGCCTTCCGCACCCGCTCCGCCAGCTCCCCGGCGGCCTTGTTGGTGAAGGTGAGGCCCAGCACCCGCTCCGGGGCGACCTGCCCGGTGCCCACCAGCCAGACCACGCGGGCGGCCATCACCGTCGTCTTCCCCGACCCGGCGCCGGCCACGATCACCTGCGGAGCGGGCGGCGCGGTGATACACGCCATCTGCTCCGGGGTGAACGGGATGCCGAGGAGCTCCTTGAGCTCCTCGGGGTCGCTGAGATGTGGGGACACCCTGCGAGGCTAACGGGTGGGTCCGACATCCCCGACCACCTTCGTCCGGCGGCCCGGGGTCACTCCACGATGTGCCGGCCCTCCGGCTGGGCGCTGCACGAGGCCCGGAAGGCGCAGCGGGCGCAGTGGTCGCCGGTGCTGGGGGCGAAGCGCTCGTCCAGCACCCGGCCGGCGGCCGTGGCGAGGAGCTCGCCGACCCACTCTCCGGTCAGCGGCTCCTGGGCCTGCACCTTGGGCAGGCCCTCTCCGCCGTCCCTCTTGGCGGCCCCCTGGCGCAGCTGGACGAGCTCGGCGCCGCCCGGCTCCAACCTCGTCACTCCCGTGTCCTCCGCGCGGACCGTGCCCTCCGCGCGGACCTCGCCGTCCCCGGCGTCCCCGGGGACCGTGCCCTCGGGGTGGACCCCGCCGTCCGCTCCGTCCGCTCCATCCGCGCGATCCCCGTCGACCGTGTCGACCGGGAAGAGGCCGTCGACGGCGCCCTCCCGCACGGCGAGCTGGTAGACGGCCAGCTGGGGGTGGCGGGCGACCGCGTCGCGCGAGACGGGCTGCTTGCCGGTCTTGAAGTCGACGACGTACGCGCGCCCCGCGCGGTCGGTCTCGACGCGGTCCATGCTGCCGCGGATGCGCACCTTGTAGTCGTCGGCATCCAGGGTGACGTCGAATCCGTGCTCGGTGGCGACGGGGGTGCGGCCGCCGCGCTCCATCACGTGCCAGTGCAGGAAGCGCTCCAGGGCGGCCCGCGCGTTCTCCTTCTCCTGACGCGACTTCCAGGGCGCGTCGAAGGCGAGCGCGTCCCACACCGAGTCCAGCCGCTCCATCAGCACGGAAAGGTCGGCCGGCGTCTGTCCGGAGGCCACCTCGTCGGCCAGTACGTGCACCACGTTGCCGAAGCCCTGGGCGGCGGTGGCCGGCGCGTCCGCCTTGACCTCGCGGCCCAGGAACCACTGCAGGGAGCAGGTGTTCACCAGCTGATCGAGGGCGCTGCCGGACAGCGCCACCGGCCGCTCGGGGTCGCGCAGCGGCACCGCGCTGCGCGTCGGCTCCTCCAGGCCCCACCAGCGGTACGGGTGGGCCGCCGGCACCAGCGGCTGCCCCTCGTCGTCGCGCAGCGCCGCCAGCCGGGCCAGCCGGAGCGCCGCGGCGTCGCGCAGCGCCTCCGACGCCTCGGGGTCGACGGTGGTCGCCCGCAGTTCGGCGACGAGCGCGGCCACCGACAGCGGGCGGCGCGGGCGGTGGGTGACGTCGACCGCCTCCACGCCCAACTCGCCCAGGAACCGGGACGGCTGGTCCCCGTCCTCCGCGGCCGCCTTCACGGCGGTGACCACCAGGCGCTGCTTCGCGCGGGTCGCCGCCACGTAGAAGAGCCGCCGCTCCTCGGCCAGCAGCGCGCCCTGGGAGAGCGGTTCGGCCAGGCCGTCCCGCCCGATCCGGTCGGCCTCCAGCAGCGATCCGCGCCGCCGCAGATCCGGCCACAGGCCCTCCTGTACGCCCGCGACCACCACCAGCCGCCACTCCAGGCCCTTGGAGCGGTGCGCGGTCATCAGCCGCACGGCGTCAGGGCGCACCGCGCGACGGGTGAGCGTGTCGGCGGCGATGTCCTGCGCGTCGAGCTCTTCGAGGAAGTTGAGCGCGCCCCGGCCGCCGCTGCGCTGCTCCGCGCGGGCGGCGGTTTCGAACAGCGCGCACACCGCGTCGAGGTCGCGGTCGGCGTTGCGCCCCGCGGCCCCGCCCCGGCGGGCGGCCCGCTCCAGCCGGCCCGGCCAGGACGTGCCGTCCCACAGCGTCCACAGGGCCTCTTCCGCGGTCCCGCCGGCGGCCAGCAGCTGCCGCGCCGTGCGCAGCAGCTCACCCAGCTGCCGGGCGCCGCGCGCGTACGCGGAGTCGTGCGCGACCAGCCGCTCCGGCTCCGCGAGCGCCTGCGCCAACAGCTCGTCCGACGGCGGCGGCACGGCCTGTCCCGCGGCCCGCGCCTCCTCCCGCAGCGCCCGGCCCAACCGGCGGAGGTCGGTGGCGTCCATGCCGGCGAGGGGCGAGGCGAGGAGGGTCAGGGCGGTCTCGGTGCCGAGCCGGGCACCTCCCGGCGCGAAGTCGTCGCTCTGCTCGTCGCCGGGGGAAGCGGCCCGCCCCTCCGGGGCGTCGTCGCCTCCCGACGCGGGGTCGTGGGTGTCCTCTCCCGACGCGGGGTCGTGGGTGTCCTGGGTCCGCGCCTCCGGCGCGGGGGACTCGCCCGCCGGCCCGGCCCCCTCGCGCGAGGGGGCGCCCGTGGGGGTGTCGGTCAGGGCGGCGGTCGCGGCGGCGCGGAGGGCGGTCAGCAGGGGGGCCACGGCGGGTTCGTGGCGAAGCGGGATGTCGTCGCCGTCGATGTCGACGGGGACGCCGGCGGCGGTGAGGGCGCGACGGAGGGCGGGCAGGGAACGGGCGCCCGCGCGGACCAGGACGGCCATCTCACTCCAGGGCAGGCCGTCTTCGAGGTGGGCGCGGCGGAGCACGTCGGCGATGTTGTCGAGCTCGGCGCCGGCCGTCGGGTAGGTGTACACCTCGACGTGGCCCCCGGGGCGCTCGGCCGTCAGCTCCCGGTGGGCCCGCACCGCGTCCGCCGGGAGGCGGGTGAGGGGCATCCGGCGGGCGATGAGCCGGGTGGCGGCCAGGAGCGCCGCGCCGGAGCGGCGGCTGGTGCCGAGCACCTCGACCGGGGCCGGCTCCCCGTCGGTGCGCCGGAAGGAGTGCGGGAAGTCGAGGATGCCGTTCATGTCGGCACCGCGGAAGGCGTAGATCGACTGGTCGGGGTCGCCGAAGGCGACGAGGGTGCGGCCACCGCCCGCCAGCGCCCGCAGCAGCCGTGTCTGGGCCGCGTCCGTGTCCTGGTACTCGTCCACGAAGACCGCGTCGTAGCGGCCGGCAAGCCGGCCGGCGACCTCGGGGCGCTCGGCCAGCAGCACCGCGCGGTGCACGAGTTCGGCGTAGTCGAGCACCCCCTGGGCGTCCAGCACGTCGAGGTACTCGGCGAGGAAGGCCGCCGCGGCGCGCCAGTCCGGCCGTCCGGTGCGGGCGGCGAAGGCGTCCAGCGCGTCGGGGCCGAGCCCCAGTTCGCGGCTGCGCGCGAGCACCGCGCGGACCTCGTCGGCGAAGCCGCGGGTGGTCAGGCAGGCGCGCAGCTCGTCCGGCCAGCGGACCGCGGCGCGCCCCTCGCGCTCCAGCTCGGTCTGGCCGGCGAGCAGCTCGCGGACGACGACGTCCTGCTCCGGGCCGGACAGCAGCCGCAGCGGATCGGCGAAGAGGTCGGCGTCCTGGTGGGCGCGGACCAGCGCATAGCAATAGGAGTGAAAAGTCGTGGCCTGGGGTGCGTGTGCGCCCCCCAGGCGCGCCGCCATCCGGTCCCGCAGCTCCACCGCCGCCTTCCGGCTGAAGGTGAGCACCAGGATCCGATCCGGGTCCACGCCCCGCCCGACGCGCGCCGCCACGGCCTCCACCAGCGTGGTCGTCTTGCCGGTGCCCGGCCCCGCCAGCACCAGCAGCGGTCCTCGGGTGTGCTCAACCACGGCGCGCTGCCGAGCGTCCAGGACAGGAGGAGTCGCCGGCTCCGGCGGGGTGCGCACCAAGCGGTACGGTCCCGAGGACGGCTCTCCCCCGCGCGGCTGCCCCATGGATCGCGATCGCGCGGACGACGGACGCGGCTGCCGTGTCTGCCGCGGTTGTCGTTGCCCCGCAAGGGACGAGGAGGAGGAGCTCACGTGGATCGCCGGTCCTGGTGGGTGTGCTGGGTGTGGTCGGGCGGACCCGCCTGCCGTACGGGGCGCACGGCACCCGCGCGCCGGGAGGTGGCCGGGCGGTGACGAGGGCCGGTGTGCCGTGGGCGCCTGGCGCGCCGCGAGCGGCGGAGGTCGCCCCCGACGCTACGCCAGGCGAGGCGTCTCGCGCATACGCCTCCCGACGTACGGCCGGCGACCTCCCGCGCCCCGGCGGAGGCGTCTCGCGCGTCCGAAGCGGTGGGAACGGGAGCCTCCAGCCGCTCGTCGGTGCCGGCGGCCCCTCCGCCGACGGCGTCCGGAAGCCCCAGCCCGTCCCGGTCGCGTCCGCTCGGCCGCCGATCCTCGGCGCGCGGGTCGCGCCCGGCACGCATGGGCGGGCCCGCTCGCGGAAGGTGTCAGGTGTGAGCGATGTCTCCGTCGTGCCCGTCGACCCCGTCGCGCCCCTGGTGCCGGCGGTCCGTCTCGGACGCCCCGTCCCAGCGCGCCCGGGCGAGGTCCACGCGCGGCAGGTGGCCTTCGGTGGAGCGGGCCGGTCCGCGCAGCGGGGTGCCCTCCTCGCGGTAGTGGGCGAGGGCGCGGAGCTCATGGCCGGGCAGCAGGGTGCCGTCCGCGCGGATCACACGCCACCAGGGGACGGCGCCCCCGTAGAGCGCCAGCACGCGGCCGACCTGGCGCGGGCCGCCCTCCTCCAGCCACTCGGCGATGTCGCCGTAGGTCATCACCCGCCCGCGCGGGATCAGCTCGACGACCTCCAGCACCCGCTCCGCGTACTCGGGCAGCTCCGCGCCGGGCGGCCCGTCGGTGCGGACGGGCCGGGCGCCGGCGGGCCGGTCCCGCCCCCCGTCCCGCGGCCGGCTCCGCGTCTCGTCCCGCGGACCCCTCCGGCCCCTGCTCTTCGGACTCCGGTCGTTGCTCTGCGGACTCATCCGAACCATCCTGCCGCACCCCACCGACACCACAGGCGACACCGGCCACAACCCGTCGCCGTGCGTGCACCAGACGACTACAGGGCGTACGATCCGAATTTCACGCCCCCGAAATGCACCCTGATGCCCACCTCCGCAGCCCGGGCGTGCCACCATCTTCCGGGCGGTGACTGGTGATACGAGATCGAGAAGAGACGGCCGAGCAGCAGGGTGCGCAACCTCCGGAGGAGGCCCGCGCCCCTGACGCGCTGCCGCGCTCCGACGCCCGGCGACCGGCCGAGGCGCTGGCTCCACGCCTCCCCGGCGCGGGCGAACACCGGCCCTCCACCGGGGACGCGGACCGCTCGCACGGCGCACACGACGCGGGCGCCGACCGCCCCACCGGCGCCGGCCCGTCGTCCCCCGCCAACCGACCGCCCGACCCGGATCGACCGCCCCACCCGGACGGACCGTCCAGCCCCGAGCGACCCTCCGACCCCGACCGGTCGTCCCGCGCCGACCACCCCGCGGGTGCCGACTCCTCGTCGCCCGCGCAGCACCCGACCACCGCGGCGGACCCGCCCGAGGCGGACCCCGCCCCCGGCGCGGACCGTGCGTCCGGGGCGGGCAGGAGCGGCGACGGAACCGAGCCGCCCGGCGTGGACCGGGTCTCCGGGGACGAGCCGCTGCTGCCCGCGCGGGTGCACCGCCCCTCCGACCTGCTGCGGCTGCTGCTCGGTATCCTCGGCATCGCGGCCGTCCTGGCCATCGCCGCGTTCGCCCACCGCACCACCCAGGGCCTGGAACAGGACATCGGCCAGAGCACCGACGACGCGCCCCGGCTGCTGATCGACTTCGCCGGCTTCTCGGCCAGCGTGGCGGTGCTCATCCTGCCGGTGGCCTTCGCCATCGAGCGGCTGATCAAACGGGACGGGCTACGCATCGCGGACGGGGTGCTGGCCGCCGTGCTCGCGCACGGCGTCTCGCTCGCCACCGACCTGTGGGTGGCCGAGGGCGCCCCGCCGTCGATCCGTGAGGCGCTCACCCAGCAGTCGCCGGGCGGCACCCTCAGCGACCCCGTGCACGGCTATCTGGCGCCGGTCATCGCCTATATGACCGCGGTCGGCATGGCCCGCAGGCCACGCTGGCGCGTCGCCATGTGGTGCGTCCTGCTGCTGGACGCGTTCGCCGTCCTGGTCGGCGGCTACACCACCCCGTTCTCCATCATCATCACCGTCCTCATCGGCTGGACGGTGGCCTTCGGCACGCTCTACGCCGTCGGCTCGCCCAATGTGCGCCCCACCGGCCAGCACCTGCTGGCCGGGCTGCGGCGGGTCGGCTTCAACCCGGTCAGCGCGGCCCGCGCGGAGGACGTCCAGCCCCCGGCCGGCCAGGCCGACGAGCTGACCGGCGGGGCACGGGCGGGCACCGGTCAGCCGGCCGCAGCCAACCAGGTGCCACCCCCCGAGCGCGGCCGCCGCTACCTCGTCACCCTGGAGGACGGCCCGCCGCTCGACGTCACCGTCGTCGACCGCGAACAGCAGGCGAAGGGCTTCTTCTGGCGGGTGTGGCAGCGACTGGCGCTGCGCAGCATCACCCAGCCGCGCGGGCTCCAGTCGCTGCGCGAAGCGCTCGAACAGGAGGCGCTGCTGGCGTACGCGGCCATCGCCGCCGGGGCCAACGCACCCAAGCTGATCGCCACCTCCGAGCTGGGCCCCGACGCCGTCATGCTGGTGTACGAGCACACCGGCGGACGCCCCCTGAACTCGCTGCCCGACGAGGCGGTCACCGACGAGCTGCTGGCCGGCGCCTGGCACCAGGTCAGGGCGCTGCACTCGCGGCGCATCGCGCACCGCAGGCTCGACGGGGAAGCCCTGATGGTGGATCGTTCCGGCACGGTGATGCTCACCGACCTGCGGGGCGGCGAGATCGCGGCGGGCGATCTGGTGCTGCGCATGGACATCGCGCAGCTGCTGACCACGCTCGGGCTGCGGGTCGGCGCGGAGCGCTCGGTGGCCGCCGCGGTCGCCGTGCTCGGCCCGGACACCGTCGCCGACAGCCTGCCCCTTCTCCAGCCGCTGGCGCTCAACCGCTCCACCCGCGCGACGCTGCGGCAGCTCGCGCGGGAGCGCGCCGAGCGGGAGCGCGAGGCGGTGCTGGATGCCTCCCGCGCGGCCAAGGAAGCCAGAGAGGCCGAGAAGGCCGACCGCGCGGAGAAGGCGGCTCGCGCCGAACGGCCCGAGGCGGCCGAGGGCGCCGGGCGAGCCGAGCGGACGGAGAAGACCGAGAAGGCGGACCGCAAGGCGCTCAAGGCGGAGCGGCAGGCCGAGAAGGCCGAGCAGCAGGCCCAGAAGCGGGCCATAGACGAGGCGCTGGAGGAGGCGCGCGAGGAGGACCTGCTCTCCCAGATCCGGCAGCAGGTGCTGCTGATCCGCCCGCAGGCGCCCATAGAGCCGGTACGGCTGGAGCGCATCAAGCCGCGCACCCTGGTCAGCTTCGTGGCCGGCGCCTTCGCCGCGTACTTCCTGCTGTCCCAGTTCACCCACATCCAGCTGGGCACCGTGGTCGGCGGCGCCAACTACATCTGGGTGGTGATCGCGCTGCTCTTCTCCGCGCTCACCTATGTGGCCGCCGCGATCAGCCTGCTCGGCTTCGTCCCGGAGAAGGTGCCCTTCTGGCGCACCGTGCAGGCGCAGGTCGCCGCCTCGTTCGCCAAGCTGGTGGCGCCGGCCGCGGTGGGCGGCGTGGCGCTCAACGCCCGCTTCCTCCAGCGGGCAGGGGTGCGGCCGGGGCTGGCGGTGGCCAGCGTCGGCGCCTCGCAGCTGTTCGGTCTGGCCAGCCACATCATCCTGCTGATGACCTTCGGCTACATCACCGGCACCGAGCGCACCCCGGCGCTCTCCCCGTCCCGCACGGTGATCGCCGGGCTGCTGACGGCGGCGGTGCTGGCGCTGGTGGTGACCGCGATCCCGGCCCTGCGGAAGTTCGTCGCCACCCGGGTGCGGTCGCTGTTCGCCGGCGTCGTGCCGCGCATGCTGGACGTGCTCCAGCGCCCGCAGAAGCTGTTCGCCGGCATCGGCGGGATGCTGCTGCTGACAGCCGCGTTCGTGATGTGCCTGGACGCCTCGGTCCGGGCGTTCGGCGGCGAGCTGAGCTACGCCAGCATCGCGGTCGTCTTCCTCGCGGGCAACGCCCTGGGGTCGGCGGCGCCCACCCCCGGCGGCGTCGGCGCGGTCGAGGCCGCGCTGATCACTGGTCTGACCTTCGCCGGGCTCCCCTACGAGACGGCGACGCCGGCGGTGTTCCTGTTCCGGCTGATGACCTTCTGGCTGCCGGTGCTGCCCGGCTGGCTGTCCTTCACCCACCTCACCCGCAAGGAAGCGTTGTAGCGGCCCGCGCGGGCCGCCGTCGCCGCAACCGAGCGGCCCGCTGGTGCGTCCACCCCCTACGCCCCCCGTCTTCCATCCGACCAGCCCTGGTAAGGAAACACCCGATATGTCACGCTCCTCACGCACCATACGGACCAGGGCGCTGGTCTCCGCGGGCCTCGTGATCGCCCTCGCCGCGCTCACCGGCTGCAACGGCGACGACGGCGACAAGGACAAGAAGGGGGCGGGCTCGGGCTCCGACACCCCGTCGTCCTCGGGTCTCCCGGCCTCGCTCACCGGCCAGCAGCCGGCCTGGAAGAAGTGCGCCGCGCCCACCGCGGCGCAGGGCATCGGCGAGGCGCCGGGCGACGACTGGGAGTGCGCCACGCTCAAGGCCCCGCTGGACTACGCCAAGCCCGACGGCGAGACCATCGACCTGGCGTTGATCCGCGCCAAGGCCACCGACTCGAAGAAGCGCATCGGCTCGCTGGTGTTCAACTTCGGCGGCCCCGGCGGCTCCGGCGTCTCCTCGCTGCCCAGCTTCGCCCAGGACTACGAGAACCTGCGCACCCGCTACGACCTCGTGAGCTTCGACCCGCGCGGTGTGGGCGAGAGCGCCGGAGTGACCTGCCTGAGCGACAAGGAGCTCGACGCCTCCCTCCAGATCGACGGCACCCCCGACGACGACGCCGAGCTCAGGACGGCCCTGGCGGAGCGCGCCAAGTACGTCGCCGGCTGCAAGGAGAAGTCGGGCACGGTCCTGCCGTACGTGGACACCGTCAGCGCGGCCCGCGACATGGACCTGATGCGCGCGGTGCTCGGCGACAAGAAGCTGCACTACTTCGGCATCTCGTACGGCACCGAACTCGGCGGCGTCTACGCGCACCTGTTCCCGAAGAACGTGGGCCACGCCGTGCTGGACGCGGTCGTCGACCCGACCGAGGACCCGGTGTCGGGCGCCCTGGGCCAGGTCGAGGGCTTCCAGCTGGCGCTGGACAACTACATGAAGGACTGCGCCAAGAAGGGCAAGATGTGCCCGACCGGCAAGGGTGGCGCGGAGGGCAACGCGAAGATCGCCTCGCTGCTCAAGGAGATCGACGCCAAGCCGCTGCCCACCCGGAGCGGCCGTGAGCTCACCGGCGACCAGGCACTGAACGGGATCGCCGCCGCGCTCTACTCCGAGGAGGCGTGGGAGTTCCTGTCGATGGGCCTGACCGAGGCGTCGAAGCTGCACCGGGGCGACATGCTCCAGCTGCTGTCCGACTCGATGACGGGCCGCCACACCAGCGGGCGGTACAGCAACATCCAGGCCGCGAACACGGCCATCAACTGCGTGGACGACAAGCAGCGCTACACCGTCGAGGACGTGAAGGCGAAGCTGCCGGAGTTCCGCAAGGCCTCGCCGGTCTTCGGCGAGTTCCTCGCCTGGGGCATGCTGGGCTGCACCGACTGGCCGGTGAAGGGCACGACGGACGGCCCGGAGGTCTCCGCCAAGGGCGCGGCGCCCATCCTGGTCATCGGCAACACCGGCGACCCGGCGACCCCGTACGAGGGCGCGCGCAAGATGGCGCGGGAGCTGGGCGACGGCGTGGGCATCGAGCTCACCTTCAAGGGTGAGGGCCACGGCGCCTACAACAGCGGCAACGAGTGCATGACCAAGGTCGTCGACGGCTACCTGCTGGACGGGAAGGTGCCCGCGAAGGGCACCACCTGCTCCTGACGGACCGATCGACGAACCGACCGAGGGCCGGCCCCCCGTGTGGGGGCCGGCCCTCGGCGTTCGTCCTGTCGCCCCGGGCGCGTCGACGCGTCCCGCGGGCCCCGGTGCTAGTAGACCGGCTTCTCGGGCTCGATCTGGTGGACCCAGCCGATCACGCCGCCGCCGACGTGGACGGCGTCCGCGAAGCCCGCGGACTTCAGCACGGCCAGCACCTCGGCCGAGCGCACGCCGGTCTTGCAGTGCAGAACGATCTTCTTGTCCTGCGGCAGGTCCTGGAGGGCGGTGCCCATCAGGAACTCGTTCTTCGGGATCAGCCGGGCGCCCGGAATCGAGACGATCTCGTACTCGTTCGGCTCGCGGACATCGATGATGTCGATGTTCTCGCCGTCGTCGATCCACTCCTTGAGCTGCTTGGGAGTGATGGTCGAGCCGACGGCGGCCTCCTGGGCCTCCTCGGAGACGACACCGCAGAACGCCTCGTAGTCGATCAGCTCGGTGACGGTGGGGTTCGGACCGCAGACCGCGCACTCCGGGTCCTTGCGGACCTTGACCTGGCGGTAGGTCATCTCCAGGGCGTCGTAGATCATCAGTCGGCCGACCAGCGGCTCACCGGTGCCGGTGAGCACCTTGATGGCCTCGGTGACCTGGATCGACCCGATGGAGGCGCACAGCACGCCCAGCACGCCGCCCTCGGCGCAGGAGGGCACCATGCCCGGCGGCGGGGGCTCCGGGTACAGGCAGCGGTAGCAGGGGCCGTGCTCGCTCCAGAAGACCGACGCCTGGCCGTCGAAGCGGTAGATCGAACCCCACACGTACGGCTTGTTCAGCAGCACGCAGGCGTCGTTGACCAGATAGCGGGTGGCGAAGTTGTCCGTGCCGTCCACGATCAGGTCGTACTGGGAGAAGATCTCCATGACGTTGTCGGCTTCGAGCCGCTGCTCGTGCAGCACGACGTTCACATACGGGTTGATCCCCAGCACCGAGTCACGCGCGGACTCGGCCTTGGATCGGCCGATGTCCGACTGGCTGTGGATGATCTGCCGCTGCAGGTTCGACTCGTCGACCTCGTCGAACTCCACGATGCCCAGGGTGCCCACGCCAGCCGCGGCGAGGTACATCAGCGCGGGCGAGCCGAGGCCGCCCGCGCCCACACACAGCACCTTGGCGTTCTTCAGCCGCTTCTGCCCGTCCATCCCCACATCGGGGATGATCAGGTGGCGGGAGTACCTGCGGACCTCGTCGACGGTGAGCTCGGCAGCCGGCTCGACCAGGGGTGGCAGCGACACGGGGACTCCGTAAGAGGTAGGAGCGTGTTTGTTCTCCTCGTAACACTGCCACGCCCCCTCTCATTCCGAGACACCCGGTCCGACTCGCGAGACGATCTCGTCCCAGTAGCCGGGCAGCGCCTCCCAGGGGTCGGCGGCCCCGGTGTCCTCGCCCGGCCGGGTGGTGTGATCCGTGAAGTAGATCGTGCCGGCGCCCTGCCAGCGGGCGATGCGCAGCGCCTCCTCCAGGTGCGCCCGCGGAACGCCGTGCACCAGGTGGCAGAAGCGCTCGGGAGCGTGCCGCGCGGTCCACTCCGCGGCCTGGGACCAGCGGTACTCGGCCCAGCGACCGCGGAAGGTCACGAGCTGCTCGGCGAGGTCCGCGTACCCGGGGTGCGGATGCACGCCGTGGCCCAGCACGAGGTGGGCGCCGGACCGCAGGGCACGCAGCGTCGTCGTCATCCGGCGCACCCCGGACAGGCCCGAGCGCTCCACCGGACTGCGGTCCAGATAGAAGCCGTCGACCCGGTACCAGTCGAGGAAGCGGTGCGCCTCCGCGACCAGTTCGCCGAACGGGCGGGCGCCGAACCGTAGGTCCAGGTGGCCGAGGAGACGCACGCCTGCGCCCCGCAGCCGGCTCGCGGCGCTGAGGCAGTGCGGGTCGCGGCGCGCCCCGGGCCCCCGCGCGACGTTGAGCACGGCCCAGTGCAGCGGGGTGCCCGCGCGGGCGAGTTCGGCCCACTCGCCGGGGGCGACGAGGGGGTGGGCGCAGCCGGGCACTCCGAATCGCAGGCGGTCCGCGGCGGGCATCGGGGAGCGCCGCGGGCCGGTGGAGGTCAGATGCGACACGCCGCCTCCATCCAGATGTCGGCGAGCGACTCCTCCAGGTTGATCCGCGGCCGCCAGCCGAGCCGGTCCCGCGCGGTGCGCACATCCGCCTGCTGCCAGACGCCGCAGCCGTCCGGATAGGGGAACGCCGTCGTGGACGGAGGCGTCGCGGAGCCCCCCTCGGCCGCCGCGCCGAGGCCGACGGCGGCCGGGCCGTGTCCATGGGAGTGGCCGTGGCCGTGGCCGTGAGGGTGGCCATGCCCATGGAGGTGGCCGTGGGCCGGTCCGTGGCCCGCGGCCGCGAGCTGCTGCGCGGTCGGCTGGTGCAGCGGGTTCCGGGACTGGGGCGGGGCGTCGACCTCGTGCAGCGCGCCGCCGAAGCCGGCCACCCGCGCGAGCACGGCGGCCGCCTCGCGCAGCCGCACCGCGCGCCCGGTACCGATGTTGACCACGCCCTGGGCGGCCGACAGCGAGGCGGCGTGCACCGCGCGGGCCACGTCCCGCACGTCCACGAAGTCCCGCTGCACCCCGAGGCCGCTCAGCTTCAACTCGCTGTCTCCGCCCTGGATCGCCCGGCGCATCGCCTCCGCCAACCGGCCCAGCGGCGAGCCGGCGGGGGTGCCCGGCCCGACCGGTGAGAAGACCCGCAGCACGATGGCGTCCAGGCCGGAGCCCAGCACCAGCTCGGTCCCCGCCAGCTTGCTCACCCCGTACGGCCCCCCGGGGCGCGGCACGGCGTCCTCCGCCGTCGAGGAGCCGGGCTGTGAGGGTCCGTACTCGGAGGCGCAGCCGATCTGGACGAGCCGCGCGGCGCAGCCGCTGCGGCGCAGCGCCTCGCAGACGGTCGCCACGGCCACGGTGTTGTGCCGGGTCAGCTCGCGGGCGCCGCCGCGGGTCGCCCCGGCGCAGTTGATGACGACTCCGGGGTGGACGGCGTCCAGGAACCGGGTCAGCGCCCCGGGGCTGCCGGTGGACAGGTCGAAGCGGACGTCGGCGTCGTCGCCTCGGCCGAGCGCGGTGAGCTGGACGGACGGGTCGGCGAGCAGGTGGTCGGCGACATAGCGGCCCAGGTAGCCGTTGGCGCCGAGCAGCAGGACTCTCATCGGTCACGCTCCCGCCGTGGTGCGGGGTGGACGGTCATCTTCGTCGCTCTCCTCGTGGGTCGTGGGTCGGTCGGCGCCGGGACGGCGTGGCGGGGCGTGGAGAGCAGCGGGGTCCCGAAGAAGCGTGTGGCCGGTGGGCGTGGGAGCGTGGCCGGACCGCCGGAGGCGGCATGGCTGAGGTCCAACCCCACCGGCCCGCTCCCCGCCGCCTCTGTCGGCCCGCGCCCCGCCGCGCCCGGGGGCGAGGCGCCGTGACCGTCCGCGCCCGGCGCCGGCGGGCCGACATCGCCGCCCCGCGCGGCCCCCGCGTCGCCGTACCGGTCCAGCGAGAACGGGCGCGGCGCGCGCTCCCGCGGCGCGACGGCGGTCGGCGGGTCCGCGGCCCGCGCGAGGCGGGCGCCGCCCGGCACGCCGGGCGTGCGGCAGGTGTCCTCCGACTTGCGCGGCGCATGCTCGGAGCGGAGCGCGACGGGCGGCCCGCCGCGCTCGCGGGCGAGTGCGGCGAGGCCGTGGAGACCGCTGGCGAAACGGTCCGCCTGAGCTCGCTCGCCACCGGCTCCCCGCGCGGCTCCGGCCTTGAAGCCCGCCCCCTCGCCGCCTGTTTCTCCGACGCCCGCCCCGGCCGTCGCCCCCGCCGCGGTCACCGGCGCCCGGACGTACTCGGCGAACCGGTGTCTCTCGCGCCGCCCGCACGCCCCATGCGCCCCCCGCACCCGGCGCACGCCGCCCGTGGGCCGGGCCGGCTCGCCCCCCGGGGGCGCGGGCGCCACGCGGGCACGGCCGGGGAGGCCAGCCCCTCCCGCGTCGCCCTCGGCGTGTCGACGGGCGCTCCGCCTCGGCGCGCGAACCTCGAAACCGCGCTGGTGAAGGCCCCGGAGGAGCCGGTCCCACCACAGCCCGGCCTCGCCGGACGCATACGGACAGCCGCCCTCCGTGAGCAGTGCCACGCGCACGAGCGCACCCCCGATCCTCCCAGGCCGTTCCTGTGGGAAGCCGCCGTGCGGCGGCGGGAGCACGTTATGCGCGCATGCCGGTGGTGCGACGGACGGTTGTCCGTCGCACCACCGGAAGGGGTGAACGCCCGTGACCTTCACCCTGCGCACGCGTTATTGCGCAATACGCCGGAGGACCCCGGAGTCAGTGCCTCCGTTACGCCGCCACCGGGGTCCGCTCGAGCAGCGGCACAGCGGCCAGCAGCCCTTGGGTGTACGGGTGTTGGGGATCGTCGTAGACCGCGTCGGCGGTTCCCTCCTCGACGATCCGTCCGGACCGCATCACGGCCACCCGGTCACTCACCTGGCGGACCACGGCGAGGTCGTGCGCGATGAACACCAGGGACAGGCCCAGGTCACGCTGGAGCTCGCCCAGGAGCCGGACCACCTGCGCCTGGGTGGTGACGTCCAGCGCGGACACCGGCTCGTCGCAGACGATGAGCCTCGGCTCGGGCGCCAGCGCCCGCGCGATGCCCACCCGCTGCCGCTGCCCGCCGCTGAACTCGTGCGGATAGCGGTGGTACCAGGCGGGGTCGAGGCCGACCCGCTCCAGCAGCTCCCGCACGCGTGCGACCACCGCGGCGTCGTCCAGCCCGCCGGCCGCGCGCAGCGGGTCGGCGATGGACTCGCCGATGCTGCGGCGCGGGTTGAGCGAGGAGACGGGGTCCTGGAAGACCATCTGGAGCTCGCCGCGGAAGGGGCGCAGCGCGCGCTCGGGCAGCGTCCCGATGTCCTTCCCCCGGTAGCGCAGCGTGCCGGCGCTGGGCTCCAGGAGCCGTACCAGCATCCGCCCCAGCGTGGTCTTGCCGGAGCCGGACTCGCCGACGATGCCGAGCGTCTCGCCGCGCCGCACCGTCAGGGAGACCCCGTCCACGGCGGCGAACTCGGCCTTCCTCCTGCCGAAGACGCGTCGCAGGTCGACCGCCTCCACCAGCACGTCCTCGTCGGCGACGGCGGCACCCTCCGCCGGCCGGGTCGTCGCCGGGGCGGCCGTCGCGGTGGACACCGCCGGCGTGGAGACCGTCGGCTTGGAGGCCGTCGCCCGCGCGGTCTCCCCCAGCCCATCGACCGCCCGCGCGGCATCCACACCCGAACCGTCCTTCCGCGCGGTGTCCCCGCCTGAACCGACCGCCCGCGCGGCGTCGCCCGAACCGGGCTCCCGCGCGGCGTCCACACCCGAACCGTCCTTCCGCGCGGCGTCTACGCGCGGGATCGCGTTCAGCAGCGCGCGCGTGTAGGGCTCGGCGGGCTCGGCGAGCACCGCACCCACCGGGCCGTGTTCGACCGCCCGGCCGCCCCGCATGACCAGCAGCTCGTCGACGTTGCCGGAGGCGACCGCCAGGTCGTGGGTGACCAGGATCAGCCCCATGCCGGTCTCCGCCCGCAGCTCGCGCAGCAGGTCGAGGACCTGCGCCTGCACGGTGACGTCCAGCGCGGTGGTCGGCTCGTCGGCGATCAGCAGCCGGGGCCGCAGCGCCAGCGCCATGGCGATCAGGGCGCGCTGTCGCATGCCGCCGCTGAACTCGTGCGGGCGGGACCGCGCGCGGCGCGCCGCGTCCGGGATGCCGACGCGGTCCAGGACCTCCACCGCCCGCGCCCGCGCGGCGCGCCGTGAGGCGTCACGGTGGTGCACCCGGTAGACCTCGGCGATCTGGTCGCCGATGGCCAGGTACGGGTCGAGCGAGGAGAGCGGGTCCTGGAAGACCATGGCCCCCACCCCGCCGCGCACCCGGCGCAGCGCGGCGTCGTCGGCTGCGAGCACGTCGTGCCCGGCCACCCGCACCGCGCCGCCGACCCGCGCCCCGGTCCCCCGGTGCAGGTCGAGCAGCGCGTAGGCGACCGTGCTCTTGCCGGAGCCGGACTCGCCGACGATGCCCAGCGCCTGCCCGGCGCCCAGCTCGAACGAGAGCCCGTCCACGGCCCGTACGTCCGCGCCCTCGGCGACCGGGAAGGCCACCGTGAGGTCCCGCACCTGCACCAGCGGATCGGTCATGTCAGGGCCACCCTTCGGTCGGTGACGGCGTAGAGGATGTCCGCGACGATGTTGGCGAGCGCCACGGCGGCTCCGGTCACCAGCACCACGCCGACGATCACCGGTAGGTCGATCACCCGGACCGAGTGGACCAGCAGCTGCCCCAGGCCCGGCAGGCCGAACAGCGTCTCCGTCAGCACCGCGTTGCCGAAGATCGTTCCCAGGTCGAGCGCGCTGAGCGCGATGACCGGGGGCAGCGCGCCGCGCAGCGCGTGCCGGCCGACCAGGGAGCGCTCACGCACCCCGTACGCGCGGAACGTGCGGATGTGGTCCTCGGCCAGCGTCTCCAGCACCGCGCTGCGGGTCAGCCGGGCGTACTTGGCCGACTCGATGAGCGCCAGCGCGGTCCACGGCAGCAGCAGGTTCCACGCCCACTGCTCGGGGTCCTCGGTCAGCGGCACATAGGACGGGAACGGCAGCCACTGCAGATAGGCGCAGAAGAGCATGAGCAGCAGCAGCCCGATGACGAAGACCGGCGTCGCGGTCCCGGCCAGCGTCAACGAGGTCAGCACCCGGTCGGTGATCCCGCCCCGGCGCAGCGCCGAGATCAGCCCGGAGCCGACGCCCAGCAGCAGCCACAGCACCATCGCTCCGAAGGCGAGCGAGGCGGTGACCGGCAGTCGCTGCGTGATCAGCTCGGTGACCTGCTGGTCGTTCTGGTACGAGAGGCCGAAGCAGGGCGCGTCGCAGTGCAGCACCGCGGTGCCGGTGGAGTAGTCGTGGCCGACGAACAGGCCCTGCAGGAAGTGCCAGTACTGCACGTACACCGGCTCGTCGACGCCGAGCTGCTCGCGCACCTGGGCGATCTGCCGCGGGTCGCAGCGCGGGCCACAGGCGAGCTTCGCCGGGTCGCCGGGGGCGAGGTAGAAGAACGCGTAGACGAGGACGGACAGCGCGAGGAGCACGAACAGCGCCCCGCCGATCCGTCGCAGCACATAGCCGGTCACGTCAGCTCCTTCCCGACTCCGGCCGCGGATCCGGTCGCCGCGCCGGCGGGCGCCGCGGCGGACGCGGAGGCGGTGGCTACGGAAGCGGCGGAGGTGGCGGACACGGAAGCGGCCGATACGGAAACGGCCGATACGGACGCCGAAGCGCCGCCCGCGCGGTCCGCCTTCCGCTTCGCGCGCTCCCTGCCCACCCGCAGCCGCGAGGCCGCGCGCGGGTCGAGCGCCGCGCGCAGCCCGTCGCCCAGCACGGTGAAGGCGAGCACGGTGAGGAACAGCATCGAGGCCGGCAGCAGCACGTACACGGGGTCCGCGCGGAACCAGGTGGTCGCCGACGACAGCATCTGCCCCCAGGACGGGGTCGGCGGCTTGACGCCGACGCCCAGGAACGACATCGCGGCTTCGACGGTCATGTTGACCGGCACCAGCAGCGCCGCGTAGGTGATCACGGGCGCGGCGAGGGAGGGCAGCAGCTCGCGGCGGGCGACCCGCCAGGGCCCCGAGCCGGCGAGCCGGGCGGCCGCCACGAAGTCGAGGTTCTTCAGCGCCAGCGTCTGCGCCCGCACCACGCGTGCGACGTTCACCCAGCCCAGCAGGCCGATGACGATCGCGATCAACAGCGGACGGGGGAAGTCGGCGGGGGCGATCGCGGTCAGCGAGATGGCGATGACCAGCATCGGCAGCGAGACGAAGATGTCGCCGAGGCGGGTGAGCAGGGAGTCCGCCCACCGGCCGCCGAGCCCGGCGGCCAGCCCCAGCAGCAGCCCGAGCAGCACCTGCACCGCGGTGGCGCCGACGGCGACGGCCAGCGAGACCCGGGCGCCGTACAGCAGTCGGACGAACAGATCGCGGCCGGTGCCCGGCTCGACGCCCAGCCAGTGGTCGGCGCTGACGCCGCCGAAGGCGCCCAGCGGCACCCCGCCGCGCGCGGAGTCGACCAGGTCGTCGTGGTAGGCGTCCGGGTCCTGTCCCTCCAGGGCCGCCAGCAGCGGGGCGGCGAGGGCGAGCAGGATCAGGAGCGCCAGCACGGCGGCGGCCGACACGGCGGACGGCCGGGCGCGCAGCCGCCGCCACACCTGTCGGGCGCCGGAGGCGGGGGCGGTCGCGGCCCCCGCCTCGCGGGTGGTGAGCGGATCCGTCATTACTTGACCGCGACCTGCGAGACGTCGAGCACACCGGTCCAGTCGCTGATCACGATGTTCTTGACGTCCTTGCCGTAGAGGCGCTTGTAGACGGGGTGGAACAGCGGCACGGTCAGCGCCTGCTCACCGATCTTCTTGTCCAGCGCGCCCCACCGCTCGGCCGCCGTGTCCAGGTCGGTCAGCTTGTTGATCTCGTCGATCTCCTTGTTGACGGCCTTGTCGTTCAGGAACGCGTGGTTGTAGTTGGAGCCGTCCTCGACGATCTGCCGGCCGTCGAAGATGGGCGCGACGAAGGGGCCGCCGGAGGGCCAGTCGGCACCCCAGTGAGCGAGGAAGAGACCCGGCTCGTCCTTGGCGCTGTGCACCTTCTGGTCGTACTCGTTGTCCTCCAGCCCCTGGAGCTTGACCGTGATCCCGGCCTTCTTCAGCCCGTCCTGGATGGCGGTGGCGATCTCCGGGCTGGTCTCGAAGTCCTTGTCGGTGGAGTGGGTGAGGGTGATGGTCAGCCCGTCCTCGTAACCGGCCTCCTTCAGCAGCTCCTCGGCCTTCTCCGGGTCGCCGGTCCTGCCCGCCGGGAAGTGGTCGTAGGGGGTGTGACCGAAGGACTTCTGGTCGGGCAGGAAGGTGGTGGCGGGCTCGGCCAGCGAGGAGCCGCCGGCCGCGTTGACGACGCTGGTGCGGTTGATCGCGTAGGAGATCGCCTGGCGCACCTTCGGGTCGTCGAAGGGCTTCACCTTCGGGTTGAAGGCGAGGTAGTTGGTGTAGCCGAAGTGCCCCGTGCCGACCCGGCCGGCCAGCTCCTTGTCGCCGCCGATCTGGGCCAGCTCGGCCGGGCCCAGATTGGTGTCGGTGGTGACGGCGGCGGCGTCCGCGCCGCTGCCGGTGGAGAGCCGCTGGTTGATCACGGCGGAGTCCAAGCCGGACTGCACGTGGATCCGGTCCGGATAGGCGTGCCGCTCCTCGTCGGTCTTCTCGGACCAGTGCGGGTTGCGCTCCAGCACCAGGCGCTCGCCGTCTCCGGTGTTCTCGACGACCTTGTACGGGCCGGACGAGACCGGGTGCTCCTCGTACTTGGTGCCGGTGTCCTTGGCCTTGGGCACCGGGGCGAACTGCGTCTGCGTGGCCAGGTAGGGGAACTCGCCCTCGGGCTTGCGCAGATGGAAGACGATGGTCTTCTCGTCGGGGGTCTCGATCGAGTCCAGGCCCTTCTTCTCCTTGTACGGGCCCTCGTAGGAGTCGCCGCCGACCAGCCAGTCGCGCAGGTAGGGGGCGCCGCCGGAGAGCTCGGCGGCGAAGGAGCGCTCGATGCCGTACTTGATGTCGGCGCTGGTGATCTCCGTCCCGTCCTCGTACTTCAGCCCGTCCTTCAGCGTGTACGTCCACACCGTGGCGTTCTTGCTGGGCTTGCCGAGGTCCGTGGCGAGGTCGGGCACGACCTTGGCGCCCGCCTCGCCGCCCTCGCGGTTGCGCGTGGTGAGGGTGCGGAAGACCAGCGAGGGAACGTTTCCGCCGCCGGAGGTGTACAGCCGCGCCGGGTCGAAGTCCTCCTGCGGCTGGGAGTTGAGGATGGTGAGCGTGCCGCCCTTCCCCGGTCTCCCCCCGCCACCGCTCTTGCTGTCGCCGTTCTTGTCCTCGGGGCCGCAGGCGGCGGCAGCGCCGACGAGGACGACGCTGACGGCGGTGGCGGCGACACGGCGTGCGGTGACGGACAGACGAGACATGGCGGTGGGGCCTTTCGCAGCAGGAAACGCCGGCGGAAGGCGGTGTGATGGGCGCGCGGACGAAAAGCGAGCGCGAGAGGACCGCCCCCGGCGGAAGGATGGGAACGCGCACGACGGCGCGGAGAACGCGGGGAGTTGGGCGGGTCTCAGCGACAGTCGATGTCGGCGACCGCGTGCGCGGCCACGCCGATCAGCGCCAGCTCAAAGGCGGCGGTGTCGGAGGCGTGGCGGTGCGGCATGCGCAGAACACTGAACGAATTTTCGGCCCAAGGCAAAGCCGTCTCGCCATCAGAGACGTCACATCTCGCGATGCGGTACGCACCGGGGGTCGCCCGCCCCGCCGCGGCCTCGGGGGGCCTCGACGCGACGGGGCCTCACCCCGGGCGCCCGGAGGGTGGACACCGCCGTGGACACGCCCATGGACATGGCTACGGGCACGCCTGTGGACACGACGGCCGCGCCTGTGGACACGCCACGGACGACTCCGCGGCGTGTCCGGGACGCCCGGCGGTCACGCGAGACACCGGGTGGACCGCGGGGCGAGCGCCCCGGAACCAGCCCGCGACCGGGCGGGGACGATCAGCCGGAGCCGGTGCCGGAGCCGGTTCCGCCCTCGTCCGCGTCCCCCTTGGGGAACGGCCAGGGATTGGGTCGGCAGGTGGCGCCGTCCGTGGTCAGGAACTTGGTCTGCTGCATCATCACCGGCGCCAGCGCGCCGTCCTTGGCGCAGGTCTCGTGGCCGTGTCCGAGCCGGTGCCCCACCTCGTGGTTGATCAGCATCTGGCGGTACGCGTGCATCGCGCGGTCGCCGAAGGTCTCCGCGCCCTGGGCCCAGCGGAAGGCGTTGATCATGACGCGCTCGGTGGCCGCGGAGTCGCAGGAGACGTTCTCCTGAGCGGTGTCCAGATCCGACTTCGCGCACCACTTCGCGGTGGTCCCCGGGCTCGCCAGGGTGATCACGAAGTCGGCGCGGCCGGAGGAGACCCGCTCGAAGCCGCGTCTGCCGTCGCGGCTCCAACTGCGGTCGTCGTTCAGCGTCTTGTGCACGGCTTCCGCGAAGAGCTCGCCGTCCAGCGGCAGCCCCTTCTCGACGTCCACGCGGTAGCGCTTCACCTCGCCGCTGATCGCGCGCGGGGGCTTGTCGTGCCCGGCGACGGTCGTGAAGGAGCCGGACCCCTGCAGCTTGGGGTCGAGCGGATACGTCTTGGCCATCTTCTGGTCGTACGTCAGGGCGGCGGCGCGCGCGGCCCCGTTCGGCGTGGCCCGCCCCTGGCCGCGCGAGGCGGTGTCGTCGACCCCGCGCTCCACGTCCTGGCGGGTGTCGGTGTCGCCGGCGCCCTTCTTTCCGTCGGCGACCTGCCCCGCCACCACGACCGCCAGCACCGCGGTCACGGCCGCGGCGGCGACCCCGGTGATCGCCCGGGCCTTGCCGCCCCGGCCGGCGGGGGTCCCCCCGCGGGCGTGCGCCGAGACGCCTGTGCCGGAACCGCCGCCCGCGCGGGCGGGCGCGGGGATCCGCGACCCATCGTCGGATATGCCGGATATGGGGCCGGCGCCGCCGTCTCCCCCGCCGTGCCCGGCGGGGCCCCGGGTGTCCCAGGTCGGGGCGGCGGGGCCGTCGAACGCGTCCAGGTGCTCCCTGCGCGGCCCGGGAATCCGCGCCCCACCCTGCGGGCCGGTGGAGATCGGCGACTCTCCCAGCGCGCCCCAGCCGCCGCCCGGCTCACGCTGCTCGGGGTGGCCACCCCGCACCGACGCGCCTCGCGGCGGGCGCGCCGCCCCGTGCGGCGGCGTGCCCCACTCGGCCCCGGAGGCGGTGCCCTCGGGGGATGTGGCGGCGGGGGTGGATATGGAGGCGCCGGGGATCGCCGGGCCGCCCGGGGCCGCGTCGGCGGCTATGGAGGCGCCGCCGGGAGGAGGCCCACCAGGAGCGAAGGCGTCCGCGGGCAGGCCGTGACCCCCGGCGTCCTGGACCGCGGCGTATCCGCCGGTGCCCTCGACCGTCGGATACCCCCCGGTGTCACTCGTCGTGGCGTACCCGCCGGTGTTCTGGAGCGTCGCGTACCCGCCGGTGTCGTAGCCCTCCGGGTAGCCGACGGCGTCGTATCCGCCGGAGCCGTGGGCGGCTGGCTGCCGGCCCGCCTCGTACCCGAGGGGGTAACCACCGGACTCGTACTCGCCGGTGTCGTACTCCCGGATGCCGTACGCCGCGGCGTACCCCCCGGTGTCGTATCCGGCGGGCGATCCCGCGTCGGGATCGCCGGACCCCTCGCGGCCGTCGCGCCCCTCCCGGCTGCCACGTGCGCTGTGTTTACCCACGTGCCGCACCGCTCCCGTCACGTTCCTCGGCCATGTCGTCCATTCCCGCGCCGGTGCCGGCGCCGCCCCCGCCGGCCTCATCGAGCAGCCCGATGAACGCCTGCGCCACCTCTTCGGGGTACTCCATCATCGCGACGTGCCCCGCGTCGACCAGGGTCAGCAGCCGGGAGTCGCGGAACGTGGCGCTCGCGCGGTGCGCCATACGGTGCCCGACCAGCCGGTCCCGCAGACCATAGACCAGCAGCGTGGGCGCGAGCACCCGCTCCGCCTGGCGCCACAGGGAGTGCTGGCCGCCCAGAGTGTAGGCGTCCACGACGCCCCGCGCGGAGCGCGCCATCGCGTCCCAGAAGTAGGGGAGCCCGGCCCGGCGCTCCTGCTCGGCCACGGCCGCGGCGAGCGCCTCCGGGGTCACTCGGGAGGGGTCGCCGTAACAGAGCGCGAGTACCTCACGGGTGCGACGCTCGACGGTCCAGTCCTGCGTCGCCCGAACGAAGAGCCGCGCGACACCGGGGACCGCCAGCAGGGCGGTGGGCCAGGCGGCGCGCTGGGCGCGCAGCTCGGGCAGGGCCGGGGAGATGAGGGTGAGGGTGCTCACCAGATCGGGCCGGACCGCGGCGACGCGGGTGACGATCGCGCCGCCCATGGAGTTGCCGAAGAGGTGCACCGGGCCCCGCCGGCTCGCGTCCAGGTAGCGGATGACGGCCCGGGCGTGACCGGTGAGGGAGTAGTCGCCGTCGTCCGGTGGCGGGGAGTCGCCGAAGCCGGGCAGATCGAGAGCCTCGCCGTCGACGCGGTCCGCGAGCAGTTCCATCAGCGCGGACCAGTTGAGAGAGGAGCCGCCGAGGCCGTGCACGTACAGCGCCGGCGGGAGGCCCGCGCGGGACGGCGGACGGGACCGCACGGAGAGCGTCAGCCCGGGCAGACTCGCGGTCCGCAGCGCCTCCCCCGCTCCGACCCGCACGCCCCGCACAGGCGGCACCACGGGCACTACGGTGCCGGCATCCGGCGACTCTGTCGAAGACATGCGGCAATGTTACGAGACGATCACGTAGGCGATTGTGTGTTCGCCGTCACAGACCGCATAGCGTCTGGAACCGACCTCTCCTAGGCTCGTAGACATAAGTGCGACCGCACCCGCAATCCGCCGAGAGGCCGGTGCCCATGCCAGTCGACCCGAACGAACCCGAGAGCTTCGAGGATGAGGAGGACGCCACCCCGATCGACGTGGAGGCCCCCGAGGCCGACGCCGCGGAGCAGCAGGCCGACCTGTCCCCGCACCGCGACGATCCACTGATCGGCGTCGACCGGGCGTCGGCGAACGACGCCGACCGCGCCGAGCAGGCTCGCGTCGTCGAGCTCAACGAGGACGAGTACCGATGACCTGCACCTTTTGTCGGCTTCCTACAGAGTCCGATCCGTGAAATTCTCCGCACGGACCGCGCGCGTCCCAGTTACCCAAAAGTACGATGGCGTGCGCGGTGCACACCGCGCATGAACAATCCATGGGAGGCGGCGTGACAGCCATCGAGCAGACCGAGGTGCGCGCACGAGGCACGCGCCTTCCGCGCCGAGCCCGACGCAATCAACTCCTGGGTGCGGCCCAGGAGGTCTTCGTGGCACAGGGCTACCACGCGGCGGCGATGGACGACATCGCCGAGCGCGCGGGCGTCAGCAAGCCCGTGCTCTACCAGCACTTCCCCGGCAAGCTGGACCTCTACCTCGCCCTGCTGGACCGGCACTGCGACGCGCTGCTCCAGGCGGTGCGCACGGCGTTGGCGTCCACCTCGGAGAACAAGCAGCGCGTCGCCGCGACGATGGACGCCTACTTCGCGTACGTCGAGGACGAGGGCGGCGCCTTCCGGCTGGTCTTCGAGTCCGACCTGACCAACGAGCCGGCGGTGCGCGAGCGCGTGGACCGCGTCTCATTGGAGTGCGCCGAGGCCATCAGCCAGGTCATCGCCGAGGACACCGGACTCTCCAAGGACGAGTCGATGCTCCTCGCCGTCGGCCTGGGCGGTGTGTCCCAGGTCGTGGCGCGCTACTGGCTCTCCAGCGAGAGCACGGTGCCGCGCGAGACGGCGGTTCAGCTGCTCACCTCGCTGGCCTGGCGGGGCATCGCCGGATTCCCGCTGCACGGCAACGAGGTCGCGGAGCGCTGACCCGCCACCGGCGACGTCGGAACGCCACCCGCCTGTAGACCGCGCGCGCCGGGAACGGCGGGGGCGGCCGTCGCGGGTGGCGGACGCGTGGGACGCTCTGGCCCGCATCGGATCGCGTGTTCGCTGCGGGCGTGCGCCCAAGCGGCTCGGCTGATCCCCACGCCGGGCTAATGTGTGCTCCGTACGGCGCGGTAGGCCGCGCACCTCAACTGACCGTCGGAGGGACATAGCCGTGGAGGTCAAGATCGGCGTGCAGCACGCGCCCCGCGAGATCACCCTGGAGAGCGCGCAGTCTGCCGAGGAGGTCGAGCGCGCGGTGTCCGACGCGCTCTCCGGCAAGGCGCAGCTGCTGAGCCTGGTGGACGACCACGGCCGCAAGGTCCTGGTCCCGGCCGACCGCCTCGCGTATGTCGAGATCGGCGAGCCGACCACCCGCAAGGTCGGCTTCAGCGCGCTCTGAGCGACAGCCCGCACGGGCGAGAACGGCGGCGGGGTCCGGTGTACGCACACCGGACCCCGCCGCCGTTTGTGCAGATCGTGTGTGCGCCCAGGGTTGCCCGTGGCGGACCGCGGGTAAGACCTGCCACGACCGGGCGCTCCTGGCGCCCGGCGGCACTCCGGTCAGCTCCGGTCCACGGGAGGGACGCGCCATGATCCTGGTCTGGGAAGCGCTCGGCTCGGTCGCCATCGGCCTCGCCCTGGCGTACGCGGCGCTGCGCTGGCTGCCCCGGCGGCTTCCTCCCCGATCCCTGGTGCTCTCCACCGGCCCCGTGGCCGCCCTGCTCGGCGCGCTGCTCACCCACGCCGTGCTCGGCCCCGGCCACACGCTGGCGACGCTGATCGCGGCCTTCGGCATGACCGCCGCCATGCTCTCCGTGCTCGTTCGCACCGATCCGCGCCTTCGCCGATCAGCCACGGCGTGACCCCTCGGGCCCGTGCGGCCCGAGGGTCAGCTGAGGGCGGTGCGCCGGGCGGTCCGGCCGGCGAGTCTCAGGCCGCCAGGCCCAGCGCGGCCATCCGCTTGGTGTGGGCCTCGGTGATCCGCGAGAACATCCGGCCGACCTCCGCGAGGTCGAACCCGTCCGCCACGCCGCCCACGAGCATCGTCGACAGCGCGTCGCGGTCCGCGACCACCCGCTGGGCCTGCGACAGGGCCTCCCCCATCAGTCGCCGCGCCCACAGCGCCAGCCGCCCGCCGACCCGCGGCTCCGCCTCGATCGCTGCCCGCACCTTCTCCACGGCGAAGCTCGCGTGGCCGGTGTCGTCCAGCACGCTCAGCACCAGCGCGCGGGTGTCGGCGTCCAGCCGTACCGCCACCTCGCGGTAGAAGTCGCTGGCGATCGAGTCGCCGACGTACGCCTTGACCAGGCCCTCCAGCCAGTCGGAGGGTGCGGTCTGACGGTGGAACTCGTCCAGCGCCGCCGCGAAGGGCTGCATGGCCTCGGTCGGCTCCTCGCCGATCGCGGCCAGCCGGTCCCGCAGCTGCTCGAAGTGGTGGAACTCGGCGGAGGCCATCTTCGCCAGCTCGGCCTTGTCGTCCAGCGTCGGCGCCAGCTTGGCGTCCTCCGCCAGCCGCTCGAAGGCGGCCAGCTCGCCGTAGGTCAGGGCACCGAGCAGGTCCACCACGGCGGCCCGGTACTGCGGGTCGGCGGAAGCCTGCGCCCAGTCCTGGGCGGCGATGCCGGTGGCCGTGGGCTGCCCGGCGTCGGCGGACTTCCCGGCGTCGGCGATGGTGTTCTCTGGCTTGTCAGGCGTCTCCATACGGCGCACAATAGCCCGCTGGTCGCCGCTGGGAAGGGCCTGGTCAGCCAGCGCCCTCCTCCTCGCGCGTTCGGCTGCCCGGTCACACATGGGCGTTTCCGGGGTACAGTGATATAGAGCCCGTCGAGTATCGGCGGGTCGTTCCACGAATGCGGATGCCCGGTCGGTGGCCCGATCGGCTCCAAACCGACCGCCTTCCGCGCGCGCATCGACTGCATGCGCGTAGGAAGGACCCGCTCGTGGCGTGAGTGCTGGAGCGAAGGCAGTGGTCCCGCGCCGACATCGGCCGCCACTTCGCGCGGCCGGCCCACCAGGGCGCGGTGCGACCCCTTTCGCCGCCTCACGCCGCGTCTCACAGAAGAGGCAAACATCCTGACTACTTTCCGAGACCTCGGGATTCTCCCCGAGACCGCCGAGGCCCTGGAAGCCGTCGGCATCACGTCCCCGTTCCCCATTCAGGAGATGACCCTTCCGGTCGCCCTCTCCGGCACCGACGTCATCGGCCAGGCCAAGACCGGCACCGGCAAGACGCTGGGCTTCGGCCTCCCGCTGCTGGAGCGCGTCACCGTCCCCGCGGACGTCGAGGCGGGCCGGGCCAAGCCCGAGCAGCTGACCGACACCCCGCAGGCGCTCGTGGTCGTCCCCACCCGCGAGCTGTGCCAGCAGGTCACCAACGACCTGCTCACCGCCGGCAAGGTGCGTAACGTCCGGGTCCTCTCGATCTACGGCGGCCGCGCGTACGAGCCCCAGGTCGAGGCCCTCAAGAAGGGCGTCGACGTGGTCGTCGGCACCCCCGGGCGGCTGCTCGACCTCGCCGGGCAGAAGAAGCTGACGCTCTCCTCCGTCAAGGCCCTCGTCCTCGACGAGGCCGACGAGATGCTCGACCTGGGCTTCCTGCCCGACGTCGAGAAGATCATCCAGCTGCTGCCGGCCAAGCGGCAGACCATGCTGTTCTCGGCGACCATGCCGGGCCAGGTCATCTCGCTGGCGCGGCGCTACATGTCGCAGCCCACCCACATCCGCGCCACCGCGCCGGACGACGAGGGCGCGACCGTGGCCAACATCACCCAGCATGTCTTCCGGGCGCACTCGCTCGACAAGCCGGAGATGGTCTCCCGCATCCTGCAGGCCGAGGGCCGCGGGCTGGCGATGATCTTCTGTCGCACCAAGCGCACCGCCGCCGACATCGCCGACCAGCTGAGCCGTCGCGGCTTCGCCGCCGGCGCGGTCCACGGCGACCTCGGCCAGGGCGCCCGCGAGCAGGCGCTGCGCGCCTTCCGTAACGGCAAGGTCGACGTGCTGGTCGCCACCGACGTCGCCGCGCGCGGCATCGACGTCGAGGGTGTGACGCACGTCATCAACTACCAGTCGCCCGAGGAAGAGAAGACCTATCTGCACCGCATCGGCCGCACCGGCCGCGCGGGCGCGTCGGGTACCGCCGTCACGCTGGTCGACTGGGACGACATCCCGCGCTGGCAGCTGATCAACAAGGCGCTGGAGCTCTCCTTCCACGAGCCGGAGGAGACCTACTCCACCTCGCCGCACCTGTACGAGCTGCTGAACATCCCCCAGGGCACCAAGGGCATCCTGCCGCGCGCCGAGCGCACCCGCGCCGGGCTGGCCGCCGAGGAGATCGAGGACCTCGGCGAGACCGGCGGCCGCGGAGGCCGCGGCCGTGGCGGCCGTGCGGACTCGTCGACCAGCGAGGAGCGGCCCAAGCGGACCCGCGCCCCGCGCCAGCGGCGTCGCACCCGCGGCGGCGTGGATCTCGACGCGACCGCGACCGGCGCGGAGGCCGCGCAGACCGCCGTCGACACCGCCGAGGGGACCACGGCGGCCGCCGACACCGTCGACGTGCCTCGTCAGCCCCGCCGCCGGCGCCGCACCCGTGCCGGAGCGGGCAGGGCGACCACGGAGACCGTGGCCGTCGAGGCTCCCGCCGCCGCGCCGGCCGCCGAGGCCGTCGTCGCCACCGCGGAGGGCCCGGCCGAGGTGATCGCGGAGGCCGGCACGGCCGCCGAGGCCGCCCCCGCCAAGCCCCGCCGCCGCCGTACGCGCGCCGCCGCGGCGACCACGGCGGAGACCGCCGAGGCCGCGGTGGAGACGGTGGAGGCACCCGCCGAGGCCGCCGAGGCCCCGGCCAAGCCGCGCCGCCGCACCCGCGCCAAGGCCACCGCCACGGAGGCCGCCGAGGCCGCGGTCGAGAGCGCCGAGGGCGCCACCGAGGCCGCCGAGGCCCCGGCCAAGCCCCGCCGCCGCACCACCCGCGCCAAGGCCACCGAGGCCGCGGTGGAGACGGTGGAGGCGCCCGCCGAGGCCGCCGAAGCCCCGGCCAAGCCCCGCCGCCGCACCACCCGCGCCAAGGCCACCGCCACGGAGGCCGCCCCCGCGGAGGTCGCGTCCGAGGAGGCCAAGCCGGTGCGCCGGCGACGGACGACGCGTGCCGCGGCCGAGTCGACGGCGAACGCCGAGAGCTGACGCCGGCACAGCGCCCGGGGGAAGGGCCCGATCCGCGACGCGGGTCGGGCCCTTCCGCGTGCCGCCTCCGGCCCTCGGGACACGCCCGCCGGACAGGCCCTACCCTCGGGGCCATGAGCACACCGCCCACCCTCACGCTCCCTCCGTGCGCCGGCGCCTACCGGCTGGAGACGGCGCGCGGATCGTTCGCCGTGCACGACGCGCGCCCCGTCCCGGGGGCCGGGCCGGTGCGCGGCACGGCGCTGCTGGTGCCCGGCTTCACCGGGAGCAAGGAAGACTTCATCGCGCTCCTGGAGCCGCTGGCCGCCGCGGGCTTCCGCGCGGTCGCGGTCGACGGGCGCGGCCAGCACGAGAGCGGCGGTCCCCGGGACGAGGCCGCGTACGCACAGGACGAGCTGGCCCGGGACGTCCTGGCGCAGGCCGCCGCGCTCGGCGGCGGGCGGGTGCATGTGCTGGGGCACTCGCTGGGCGGGCTGATCGTGCGCGCCGCCGTGCTGCGCGACCCCGCCCCGTTCGCCTCGGTCACCCTGATGAGCTCGGGGCCGGCCGCCATCTCCACTCCCCAACAGGCCCGGACGAAGCTGCTGCTGGACGCGCTCGCCGTACTCGACATGGAGGCGGTCTGGCAGGCGATGCGCGAACTCGACCCGCCGGAGGCCGCCGAGTCGGGCACGCCCGCGGACATCCGGGAGTTCCTGCACCGCCGCTGGCTGGGCACCGTACCCGAGCAACTGATGGCCACCGGGCGGCAGTTGCTGTCCGAGCCGGATCGGGTGGCGGAGCTGTCGGAGGCGCCACTGCCCAAGCACGTGCTCTCCGGAGAGGCCGACTACGCCTGGCCGGTACCGCTGATGGACGCGATGGCCGAGCGGCTGGCGGCGCACCGCACGGTGATCGCGGGTGCGGATCACTCCCCCAACGCGGAGCGGCCGCGCGACACGGCCCAGGCGCTGTCCCGCTTCTGGCAGGGTGTCAGCGCGGACGGCTGATCCGTCGACGGCGGCGCCCCGCGGTCGTCGGCGTGCGCGACGTCGCACGGCCGGGGCCCGCTCCGGCCCGCCGCCGGGGACGGCCCTCGTGTGTGGTCGTCCGGCTCAGTACTGCGCCTGGAGGTGCTCCCAGAAGCCGTCGCGCAGCGCGCGCCGCAGGTCGGCGTGGGCGCGCAGGGAGAGCCGCAGCAACTGCTCGGCCTCGATGAGCAGCTCCTGGTCGACCGAGCCGGGCAGATAGGGCCGACCCGGGAGCAGGTCGGCGAGCGCCTCGCGACCGCGCGAGGAGAGCCACTGGGCCGCGACCTGGGCGCCGACGAACCGCACCTCGTCTCGGGGCGGCACCGCCCCGCCGCCGGGTTGCTCGCCGTGCGGCTCGTAGCCCACCGCGCGGCGGGTGAGGTACGGCTTGCAGAAGTCGAGGTCGAAGATGCGCTGGCTGTCGACCTCCCACAACAGGGGCTCGGCCTGGTTCCGCCCCTCGACGGCCTCGATGCCCCACAGGTGCACCCGCGCGCCGTAGCCCTGCGCGGCCTCGACGGCGGAGACCAGGTCCTCATCCCCGCCGATCAGCACGGCGTCGCCGATGGCGCGGTGCCGGGCGAGCGATTCGAGGTCGTTGCGGATGAGGGAGTCGACGCCCTTCTGCTGGTTGTTGGCGTTGAGGTTGCCGAGCCTGACCTTGACGTCGGGGAGCTCGGCGATGCCCTGCTGCTCGGCGGTGTGGATGCGCCGCCGGGCGCCGTCGTACCAGTAGACCCGCAGCAGTCTGCTGTCCGGGAAGATCATGCGGGCCTTGTCGATGAACGCCTCGATCAGCCCCTCGGCGTCCAGCTCGAAGGCTCTGCGGTCCTCCGTGCCCGCCACCAGCCGACCGGTCGCCGCGTAGACATACCCCGCGTCGACGAATATCGCATGGGTGGAGGGCGTGGTCGCGACCTCGGCGAGCACCCGTTGCAGCAGCTCGTTGGTGCGGTCGAGCGCGGCGACGATCCCGCTGAGGTCCGGCTGCGCGGAGGGCTGCGGCTGGCCCGAAGGCGTGACGTGATTCATACGCGGCTCATTGTCCTGGCGGTTGCGCGGGCCGCACAAGGCGTGCCGCCCGCAACGAATCCTTTACGCATCAGTAATTAGTCTCGCGAAAATTTTCGTTAGCGTAGGGAATGTTTGCAGGGTGCACCCCGTTGTACACCTACGGAGCGCACGGCACGGTAGCCGTACGCGTCCATTCCATCAGTTCTCCGCAGGAGGATCAGACGAAGGGAGAAGCCATGCGCTTCGAGATCATGCGCCTCGACGACACCGACGGCCTCGCCGTGGACAGCACCGTCGTGGACGCCGCCTCCGTCGACCGGATCGTGCAGCAGGCCGCAGCGATAGGCCAGCGCATCTACATCCGCCCAGCCGAATCCGCCGTCCGGTAACCGCCGGGCCGGCACGGCACCCCACGAACGTCGAAGCGCCCCCGTGCCTGTGTGCACGGGGGCGCTTCGTCGCCGCGTTGAACAGCGCAGGTCAGACGGTGGGGCGAGCGGGCGACGTCAGGACGACTGGATCACCTGGGTGACGCCGTTGATGATCTGCTGCACCGCCAGCGCCGAGAGCATCATGCCCGCCAGACGGGTGACCAGCACCACGCCGCCGTCCTTGATCACCCGGATGATCAGCAGCGAGTAGCGCATGGTCAGCCACAGCACCACGTGCATCGCCACGATCGCCGCCCACACGGAGATCTGACCGCTGACGCCGTCCGCGTTCTGGACGGCGAGGATCACCGAGACGATGGCGCCGGGACCGGCCAGCAGCGGCATGCCCAGCGGCACCAGCGCGGCGTTCACGTCCTTCGTCTGCGTCGGCTCCTCGGACTTCCCGGTGAGCAGGTCGAGCGCGATGAGCAGGAGCAGCAGTCCGCCCGCGATCATCAGCGCCGGGACCGAGACATGCAGGTAGTCGAGGATCTGCTGGCCCGCCACGCCGAAGACGGCGATGACGCCGAAGGCGACCGAGGCCGCCTGCCAGGCCATCTTGCGCTGCGTCTTGACCGGACGCCCGGAGGTCAACGCCAGGAAGATCGGCGTGATCCCGGGCGGGTCCATGATGACAAAAAGGGTGAGAAAGAGGGATCCGAAAATGGCGGTGTCGAACACGATGATGGCCTTGCGAGGTGGTACGAGCAGGGGCGGTGGCGGCCGCGCGAGGGCGCGGGGCGCGCCGGCGGCACTACGAAGTCGGGAGGGGAGACAGGCGGACGGGGTCGAGCACGGGGGACGCCGCCGATGCGGGGGCGCGCCGCTTTCACGCGGGACGCGTCGCTCGAACGGCTCAGCCGGTGGTGACGACCTCGCCGGACCCGTCGGCTCCGCTCAGCGGAGGCCCGGGGCGGATCAGCCGCCCGTGCCCGGGACCGGGAACGCCCCGGTCGCCCGGCGTGTGATCTCGCCGTAGATCTCGGGGTCGGTCGTGTACTCCCCGAGTCGACAGGTCTTGCGGCTGCCGTGGTAGTCGCTGGAGCCCGTGGCGAGCAGGTTGAAGTCGGCGGCCAGGCCGCGCAGCCGGGCGCGGGTGGCCTCGTCGTGCTCCATGTGATCGATCTCGATGCCGTCGAGGCCCGCGGCGGCCAGTTCGGCTATCGCGCTCTCGGGCACGCACTGCCCGCGCTTGACGGCCAGCGGGTGCGCGAAGACGGCGACCCCGCCCGCGCCCTTGATCAGCCGGATCGCGTCGAAGGGGTCGAGCTCGTGCTTCTCCACGTACGCCCGGCCGCCGTCCGCGAGCCAGTCGCTGGTGAAGGCGTCCGAGACGCTCGCCACCACGCCCAGCTCCACCATGGCGGTGGCGACGTGCGGACGTCCGACGGCCACCCCGTCCGATGTGCCGCCGCTCCGCCCGCTCGGGATACCGGCGATCTCGGCGACCCGCTCCCAGGTGATCGGCACCCCCAGCTCCCGCAGCTTGGCGACCATGCCCTGGGCGCGCGGCACCCGGTCGTCGCGCACCAGCTCGCGCTCGCGGGCCAGCTCGGGCTCGTACGGGTCGAAGAGGTACGCCAGCATGTGCAGGCTCACGCCGTCGAGTCGGCAGGACAGCTCGGCTCCGGTGACCAGGGTCAGCCCGGGCGGCAGCGCGGCCTTGGCCTCGTCGTGGCCGGCGACCGTGTCGTGGTCGGTGAGGGCGACGACGTCCAGCCCGGCCGCGGAGGCGGCGCGCACCAGTTCGGCGGGGGTGTCCGTGCCGTCCGACGCCGTGGAGTGGGTGTGCAGATCGATGCGCACGACGCGTACTCCAAGCTGTGGCAGACGGGGGGACGGGACGCTCTACTCTACCGGGACTTGGGCACATCCCCGGAACGGCGTCATCCGCCCGGAAGATCCGCGGCGGTGACGCGGCGGCGGCATCGGACCGCGGTCCTCGGGCGAACTCGCCGGGACCCGCTCTCGGCCTCCCGGCGTGCCTAGCCGATGATCCGGGGCGACAGCGCCCCGCACGGCAGCAGATCCGTCTCCGCCCCGGCGTCCCGCAGGTCGGTGAGGACCAGTTCGTCATAGAGCATCAGCCCGGACTGCTCGGGCCACACGACCGCCCACAACCACAGTCCGCGCGCCTCGCCCGCGAACACCGCGCGGTCGTCCGGCGTGCCCTCGACATGCCACAGCGGGGTCGGCCGCCCGGCGGCGAGCACCTTGACGTGCGGCGGCCGGTTCACACACATGGACGGGCCAGGGTCCGGGCCGTCGATTCCCGCATAGCGCGCGCCGAGCCCCACGCCGAGCTCCTCGGCGATCAGCAGCAACTCCCCCGGACCGCCCAGCGGGCCGGGGCCGGAGCAGGCCACGGCGGTGGCCCGGCCGCCGCTGCGGTCGTCACCCGCGGCGGCCACACCGGTGAACAGCCAACCGATCGGCAGTGGCCACGGCATCCACACCGGCACCCGCGCTCGGTTCACCACGACCGCCAGTGCTTCGACGCTCGGCGGCACCACCGGCTGCAGAGGGTGCACGGTGCCGTGCACGCCGCACTGCCAGGAGTCGGCAAAGAGACCGGGCGCCCGCACCCGGCCACCGCACTTCGGGCAACTGGGTTCGCCCCTCATAGGGCCCCACGGTCCTCCGTGGTCGCCGTCACGTCAAGGACGATCACCCGTCCGGAGGGAGTCTCCGCCCATGCGGCCCGCACGCGGACGCCTGACGCCCGCCCGAACGGCGCACGGTCCGCACGGCCCGCGCGCACCGCTCCGGTCGCCGCGCCGCCGCCGCGCCCCTAGTCGCTCAGCCGCACGCCCTCGCGCAGCGGGTCCCGCAGATCGGTGCCGTGGCGCAGCCAGCGCTCCCGCAGGGCCGCGGCGCCGTGCACCCGCTTCCAGGCGGCCTCGTTGGGCGTCATGGGCAGCAGCGGGAGGAAGCGCACGGGCTCGCGGGGCGCGTCGAGCTCCAGGTCGGGTACCAGACCGCCGGGTTCCGCGACCAGCACCGAGCTGAAGGGCGCTCCCGGCCACAGCGGCTCGCCGAGGTCCAGGGAGTTGCCGGGGGCCACGACCAGGCCCTCGACCTGGGGCGAGGCGGCGAACACGGCCAGCGGGCGGAGCACCTTGTCCAGGTCCGCGCCGGGCACCCGGCCGACGCGCACCGACAGCACCAGCTCCGCGCGCGGGCCGCGCAGCGGGTCGGCGACGACGGCGGTGGGGTCGGTCATCGGGCGGTCCGACATCCCGAGCGTGGCGTAGCGGACGATGTCCTCCCCACCGGTCACATCCGCCGGCCCGTCGCCCGAGCCACCGCTGAAGCGGAGCACCTCGATGCGGTCCGTGCCCAGGAAGGTCACCGCCGCGCGGGCGTCCGGTTCACCCAGCGCGGAAAGCAACCGGGCCTCGACCAGCTGAAGAACGTCAGACATGGATCGAGCATAGGTCGCGTATCGAACAAGCAAAGCGGCGAGTAAACGTTCTGTCGGCTGGTAGCCTTGACGCCTGCCCAGGAGAGTACGTCGTCCCCCAGCGGGGACCGGCCGGAGGAGGTGGGGCTGCGGTGGATCCTAGTCGACCGTGCAGTACCGACGGCTCTTCCGTCCTCCCACCTGGTCGCGTTCTCCGGTGCCCTTGATGATCCCAGCCCTTCCGTACCCCACCGCTCAGCGGTGAAACCCAGGAAGTGGCCCGGCGCCCGCAGCACTTGACGGTAGACGACGGTTGAGCGTCTCGCCCCGCTTTACCCGTTCTTCTGCGAAATTCTGCGAAGTCCCGTCAGTGTCACCGCGCACTGGAGTGCCGCCCGCTTTGCGGGCGTACGGCCGTGATCCTTCCCGTACGTCCACCTTCCGGGCCGCGCTGCGCCCCGCGCGAGGCATGCTGACGGCCGGCCCGTGAAGGAGCCCGCCATGTCGATGATCCGCGACCTGCGCGCAGCCGTCCGCCCCGCCCTGCGGCGCGGCCACACCCCGCACGAGTACGACCGGTACGACACCACCCGTGACCCCTCGGCATCGAGCGCGATCGTCGACTGCGCCGTCTACCGCGAGGGCAAGCGGGTCAGCGACCACATCACCCCCTCGGAGGCGATGGCGCGGGTGCGCGCCGACGGCGGCTTCGCGTGGATCGGGATGCACGAGCCGACGGAGCATGAATTCGCCGGCATCGCCGCGGAGTTCGGGCTGCACCCGCTCGCCGTGGAGGACGCGGTGCACGCGCACCAGCGCCCCAAGCTGGAGCGGTACGACGACACCCTGTTCACCGTCTTCAAGACGATCCACTACGTGGAGCACGCCGAACTCACCGCCACCAGCGAGGTGGTGGAGACCGGCGAGGTGATGTGCTTCACCGGCAGGGACTTCATCGTGACCGTCCGGCACGGCGGCCAGGGCTCGTTGCGCGCGCTGCGGCACCGGCTCCAGGACGACCCGGAGCTGCTCGCCAAGGGCCCCTCGGCGGTGCTGCACGCCATCGCCGACCAGGTGGTGGACGGCTACATCGCGGTCGCGGACGCGGTGCAGGACGACATCGACGAGGTGGAGATCGACGTCTTCAGCTCCGGGCCCAGCGGCGGTGCCGCACGCGGCGGCGACGCCGGCCGGATCTACCAGCTCAAGCGGGAGGTACTGGAGTTCAAGCGCGCCGTCTCCCCGCTGCTGCGGCCGATGCAGCTGCTGAGCGAGCGCCCGATGCGGCTGATCGACCCGGACATCCAGAAGTACTTCCGCGACGTCGCCGACCACCTGGCGCGCGTCACCGAGCAGGTCGTCTCCTTCGACGACCTCCTCAACTCCATCCTCCAGGCCAACCTGGCCCAGGCGACGGTCGCCCAGAACGAGGACATGCGCAAGATCACCGCCTGGGCGGCGATCATCGCCGTCCCCACCATGATCTGCGGTGTCTACGGCATGAACTTCGACCACATGCCGGAGACCCACTGGCGGTACGGCTATCCGACGGTGATGACCGCCATCGTCGCCATCTGCTGTGTCATGCACCGCAGTTTCAAGCGCAACGGCTGGCTGTAGCACGGCGCGGAGACCCGGGCGGGCGCGCCCCCGCCCGGCCGGCCCGCCCCGCTCAGGAGCTCTCCTTGCGGCCCGCCGCGATGACCAGGGCCAGTCCGGCCAGGATCACCACCAGCGCCGGGTAGGCGGCCGCCGGCGGGGTCTGTCCCAGCCACACCGCCGCGATGAGGGCCGCGCCCGGGGTCTCCAGGAGGATCGCGGTCGAGGTCACCGACGGTCCCAGGCCCTTGACCACCCGATTGATCAACGTGTGGCCGAGCAGCTGCGCGGTGAGCGTCAACAGCGCCAACTTCAGCCAGGTCTCGCCGCTGTAGCCGCCCAGCGAGGCGCCGGTCACCAGGCAGGTGACCAACAGCAGGACCGCGGTCGTGGTGTAACAGACGTACGTGTAAGCCGTGGTGCTCGCCGTACGCCGCACCTCGGAGCCCAACAGCACATAGCCGGCAGCCGCCATGCCACCCGCCAGCGCCAGCGCGTCGCCGGCGAGCGCCCGGGGCGACAGCGACAGGTCCACTCCGGTCAGGATGACCACGCCGAGGAAGGCCAGCACCATGCCCGCCCAGGCCAGCGCGGACGGGCGGTGACCGCGCAGCCGCAGTATCAGGGCCGTCCAGATCGGGGTGGTGGTGGCCAGCGCGGTGGACGAGGCCACCGAGGTCATGCGCAGGCTCGGCAGCCACAGCCCGAAGTGCAGCGCCAGCAGCGCACCGGAGGCGACCGACAGCAGCAGCGCCCGGCGCCCAAGCGTCCGCAGCTCCACCCGGTGCCGGCGGCGCAACAGCACCAGCGGGCTCAAGGCCCCGACCGCCATCGCGTTCCGCCAGAACGCCACCGCCAGCGCCGGGGCCACCGTGCCCGCGATCAGCGGCGCCGACAGCGAGACTCCGGCGATCGCGACGGCCAGCAGCGCGATGTCCAGCCGCACGGCCCCCGCGGACGGAGCCGAGGGAGCGGTGGCTGTGGCGGGAGCTGACGCGGCACGGGTACGGGCGGTATACACACGCCCAGCGTAAGGGGCATAAGTGCGCTACGAAACTGTCGTTTCGCATCGCGGGACGGGGCGGGCCGGGGCCGGTAATGGGGGATGCGGCTGAGGCCGGTGGGTCGGGTCGGTCCCGGTCCGGGGCGCCTCCGGGGCAGCATGATGTACGGGCGACGACTCCGAGCCGCGATGGTGCCCCCTCTTTGCCCACACATCACGCGTGAGCACCCCGGAGACACCCCTCCCCGCCCCCTCCCGTGTCGCGCGGACCCGGCCGCCCGCCATCGGCGCGGGAACCGAGGGTCAGCCGTGTCGCTTCTTGCCGCGGCGCCGGGCCAGCAGCTTCGGCAGGGCGGCGGGGATGGGACGACGCGTGATCGCCGAGGTCGCCAGCGGGGGCGCGGCCAGGGAGCCGTCGGGCTGGTCGGCCACGGGCCCCTCGGTGGGCTCCAGGCGCAGCACACGGCACTCGCGGGCCCAGCGCTCGGTGATCCGCTCGGCGTCGGGCGCGTTCAGTCGCTTGCCCTTGAGCTCGTCTACCGCGGCGGTCCACGCCTCGGAGCCGGGCGCCATCTCGACGACACGGGCGGTCCAGCCGACCAGGCGGCCGCCTTTGTCCTTGCTGCGCACGGTCACGGTCGCGGTGCCGCCGTCGACCAGGCCGAGACCCTGGAGCGGCTGTTCGCCGGGGCCGTCGCCGACCAGGCAGGCGGCGCCCTCGTGCCAGACGTGCCACAGGGCCCGCTCGGGCCCCTCGGAGCCGCGCACCCAGATCAGGCCGGACTTCTTGGCGGCCTCCTCGATGAGGGCGCGGTCCATCAGCGTCTGCGTCATGGGCTCACCTTATGTCGGGCGGTGGCGCGCGGGGCGACGGCGGGAGGGGACGGGGAGGGGTGCCTCCGGGGCACTTACGCCTGATGTGTGGGCAAAGAGGGGCGCCATGGCGGCTCGGAGTCGTCGCCCGTACATCACGCCGCCCCGGAGGCGCCCCGGACCGGGACCGATCCCCCCTCCGGCCCCAGCCCCCGCCGGAGGCGCTACTTACTGGCCGGGATCTGCTGGCCGTAGTCGACGACCTGGGTCTTCTCCGGGGCGGCCAGGGTGAAGTCCCTGTTCCAGTCGTTGAGGGTGATCACGCCGGCGTCTCCCGCGCGGCGCAGTCGGAGCGGGTAGGGGGCGCCCTCGAGGGAGACGTCGAGGGAGCCGCCGGAGCCCGCGCCGCCGCTGATGCGGATGGTGCGGACGCCGCCGACCGTGCCCCGGTCCCCCACGGTGATCGTCCCGTGCAGCCCCAGCAGCCCGTCGAGCAGCAGCCCCTTGTCGGTGAAGCCGCTGAGCTGCTCGTAGGAGGGGTCGCCGACCGGCACCTTGACGTACTTGCCGTCGAGTTTCCGGGCGGCCGCCGTGTCCGCCTCGGACGGCTTACCCGCCTCCTGGTGGGCCCAGAAGCCCGCGTCGGCCTTGAGGTAGAGGTCCTGCCCGACCCGCAGCAGTTCGAAGGTGCCGCCCTGGCTGGAGACCTGGCCGGTGCCGCCGTTCCCCTTCAGCCGCATGTCGAGCGTGAAGGTGCGGCCCTTGCTGACCAGCGTGCCGGAGAGGTGCACCGAGCCCGCGCCGCCCGCGGCCTTGCGGGCCTTGCTCTCGATCTTCGTGGCGGGGAGTTTGCCGACGCCGTTCGTGCCCGCGTCGGGGTCCTTGCCTTCGCCGTCGCCGCCGCATCCCGCGAGCGCCACGGTCAACGCCGCGCACATCGCCCCCACGACAGCCGTGTTCCGGATGCGCACGTCTGCTCTGCCTCCTGATGCCGGTGCAGTAGGGCAGCGTACCCGTGCCGTCTACGCCCACTCTCCCGGCCTCCGGGGCGCCGCCCCCGCACCACCGGCGACGGCCCTCCGCTCCCTCCCGCGGGGCCGCCCGGGGGCATCCCGTGCGACCGGCGGCGGAGTGCCGCCCGGCGCGTTAGCCTGAATCCGACTTGAGCGGATATCGGCGTATTCAGGTGCTCGGGGAGGTGCGGCGTGGGACCAGGCGGGTCCAGGGTGTTCGTCTCGCACCTGGCGGGCGTCGCCGTCTTCGACCCCAACGGCGACCAGGTGGGGCGGGTCCGGGACCTCGTCGCGATGCTCCGGCTGCGCGGCCGCCCGCCACGGGTGCTGGGCATGGTCGTCGAGGTGATGAGCCGGCGGCTGATCTTCCTGCCGATGACCCGGGTGACCGGCGTCGAGCACGGCCAGGTCATCACCACCGGCGTGGTCAACATGCGGCGCTTCGAACAGCGCCCCACCGAGACCCTGGTCCTGGGCGAGCTGCTCGACCGGCGGGTGCGGCTGGTGGAGAGCGGTGAGCAGGTCACCGTCCTGGACGTGGCGATGGTGCAGCTGCCCGCCCGGCGCGACTGGGAGGTCGACAAGGTCTTCGTCCGGCGCGGCAAGGGCGGGGCGCTGCGGCGCCGGGGCGAGACCCTGACGGTGGAGTGGTCGGCGGTCAGCGGCTTCTCGCTGGAGGAGCACGGCCAGGGCGCGGAGAACCTGCTGGCCACGTTCGAGCAGCTGCGCCCCGCCGACCTCGCCCATGTGCTGCACCACCTGTCCGCCAAGCGCCGCGCGGAGGTCGCGGCCGCGCTGGACGACGACCGGCTGGCGGACGTGCTGGAGGAACTGCCCGACGACGACCAGGTGGAGATCCTGGGCAAGCTCCAGGAGGAGCGCGCGGCCGACGTCCTGGAGGCGATGGACCCGGACGACGCGGCCGATCTGCTGTCCGAGCTGCCGGAGGAGGACAAGGAGCGGCTGCTGGCGCTGATGCGGCCGCAGGACGCGGCGGACATGCGCCGGCTGATGGCGTACGAGGAGCGCACCGCGGGCGGGCTGATGACCACCGAGCCGATCGTGCTGCTCCCGGACGCCACCGTGGCGGACGCGCTCGCGCGGGTGCGCAATCCGGACCTGTCCCCGGCGCTGGCCGCGCAGGTGTACGTGTGCCGGGCGCCGGACGAGACGCCGACCGGCAAGTACCTGGGGACGGTGCACTTCCAGCGGCTGTTGCGGGACCCGCCGTTCACCCTGGTCAGCGCGCTGGTCGACACCGATCTGCGGCCGCTGCCGCCGGACACCGGGCTGCCCGCGGTGACCAGCTATCTGGCCACGTACAACATGGTGGCCGCGCCCGTGGTGGACGAGAGCGGCTCGCTGCTGGGCGCGGTGACCGTCGACGACGTGCTGGACCATCTGCTGCCGGAGGACTGGCGGGAGCGGGAGCTGCAGGCGGGTGAGGAGGTGCCGGGGGCCGCCGTCTCGAAGGGCCCGGGCGGCACCCCGGCCGGGGGGCGTCGATGAGCGCGACCGCGGAGGCCGCCGATGAGCGGTGAGCGCAGCCGTCTGGACCAGCCCAGAGCCCGCCGACGCGGCTGGCTTCCGCGGTGGGATCCGGAGGCGTTCGGCAAGGCCTCCGAGCACATCGCGCGGTTCCTGGGTACCGGGCGGTTCATCGCCTGGATGACGGTCTTCGTCATCGTCTGGGTGATGTGGAACACCACCGCGCCCGGCCACCTGCGCTTCGACCCGTTCCCGTTCATCTTCCTGACGCTGATGCTGTCGCTCCAGGCGTCGTACGCGGCCCCGCTGATCCTGCTGGCCCAGTACCGGCAGGCGGACCGCGACCGGGTGGTGGTCGAGCAGGACCGGGCGCGGGACGAGCGGTCGATCGCGGACACGGAGTATCTGACCCGCGAGGTCGCCGCGCTGCGGATGGGTCTGGGCGAGGTCGCTACCCGGGACTGGATCCGCTCCGAGTTCCAAGAGTTGATCAAAGAGCTGAGGGATGTGGAGGAGCGGGGCGCGCCGCCGGGGGACGCGCCGCCGGGCGGCCGCGTATTCCCGGTGGAGGAACCGTCCGGGAGTGAGGAACGCGACCGCTGACGACCTTTCCCGAGGCCGGCTACCGCGCCGTACCATTTCGGCATGGCTACCGACACTCCCCCATCCGCTCCGTCCGAAGAGGCGGTGCGCGCCGCACTCGCGACGGTCAACGACCCGGAGATCCACAAGCCGATCACCGATCTCGGCATGGTCAAGTCGATCGCGATCGCGGCTGATGGGACGGTCGCGGTGGCCGTCTATCTGACCGTCTCCGGCTGCCCGCTGCGGGACACGATCACCAAGAACGTGACGGAGGCGGTGTCCCGGGTCGCCGGCGTGACCGGCGTCACCGTCGAGCTCGACGTGATGAGCGACGAGCAGCGACGCGAGCTGGCGTCCTCGCTGCGCGGCGGACAGGCCGAGCGCGAGGTGCCGTTCGCCAAGCCCGGCTCGCTGACCCGGGTGTACGCGGTGGCGTCCGGCAAGGGCGGCGTCGGCAAGTCGTCGGTGACGGTCAACCTGGCGGCCGCGATGGCCGCCGACGGGCTGAAGGTCGGCGTCGTGGACGCCGACATCTACGGCCACTCGGTGCCCCGGATGCTGGGCGCGGACGGCCGCCCGACCCAGGTCGAGAACATGATCATGCCGCCGTCGGCGAACGGCGTGAAGGTCATCTCCATCGGCATGTTCACCCCGGGCAACGCGCCGGTGGTGTGGCGCGGCCCCATGCTGCACCGCGCGCTGCAGCAGTTCCTGGCGGACGTCTACTGGGGCGACCTGGACGTGCTGCTGCTGGACCTGCCGCCGGGCACCGGCGACATCGCCATCTCGGTGGCGCAGTTGGTGCCGAACGCCGAGATCCTCGTGGTGACGACCCCGCAGCAGGCCGCCGCCGAGGTCGCCGAGCGGGCGGGCTCCATCGCCGTCCAGACCCACCAGAAGATCGTCGGCGTCGTCGAGAACATGTCCGGGCTGCCGTGCCCGCACTGCGACGAGATGGTCGACGTGTTCGGCACCGGCGGCGGTCAGGTGGTCGCCGACGGGCTGTCCCGGACCACCGGCACCAACGTCCCGGTGCTCGGCTCGATCCCGATCGACGTGCGGCTGCGCGAGGGCGGCGACGAGGGCAAGCCCGTCGTCCTCAGCGACCCGGACTCCCCGGCCGGTAGCGCGCTGCGCGCCATCGCGGGCAAGCTCGGCGGCCGCCAGCGCGGGCTGGCCGGTCTGTCGCTGGGCATCACCCCGCGCAACAAGTTCTGATCGACGCGCGGTCCCGTGGCGCGGCGGATCACCCGCCGCGCCACGCGACCCCCGCCCACGTGTAAGGGGCGGCCTCCCTGGGAGGCCGCCCCTTACACGCGCGGAGAGCCACCGTCCGCGGCGCCGGTTCAGCTGTAGCCGGCGATGTCCTTGACCACCGAGAAGCCGAGACCGTAGGCGCTCATGCCACGCCCGTACGCCCCCAGGTGCACGCCGTCGCGCGCGGAGCCGGCCAGCACCCAGCCGTACTCCGACTCGCGGTAGTGGAACGTGGCCGGCTCGCCGTCCACCGGCAGCGACAGCTGCGACCAGCCCTCGCCGCCCAGGTCGTCGGCGAGCTCCCAGGCGATCGCGGTCTGCTGCTCCAGCCAGTCCTGGCGCAGCGCCCGCTCCATCCGCGACGGCCAGGTGCACGACAGCAGCCCCGAGCCCGCCAGCCAGGCCGCGGAGGAGACCGAGGTCGCCTCCAGCACGCCGGTGCCGTCGGCGCTGCGCCGCAGCGGGCGGCTGGCGATGGTCACCACCACCGCGAAGCGCTGTCGGTCGCGTGCCTCGGCGTCCGTCTCGGCCCGCAGCGACGGCTCGTCGCCATGGCCGGTCGAGCCGTGCTCCACGGTGCCGTCGGCGCTGGCGCCGACCTGCATCAGCCAGCGCGGCCCCGTGAACGCCTCGTCGAGCCCGTACCAGGGGAACGCGGCCATCAGGTAGCCGTCGATCTTGCGCCGAGCGTCAGCGGGCATTCCCTGGGTGGCCTGGGCGACCTGCGTGGCCGCCGCGCCCGGTGCACCGGTCACCGCCTCTTGTACCCCTGACCGACTCGTCTCCATCTGCGCGGAGCCTCCTTGCTGCCCTGTCTCGTGGGCGGCCCGCCCCCCTCGGGCGACCTCTCACCCCGGACAAAGGGAGGATAGCCATACGGGTCAACCACGCCCGGCAGGCCAGGGGCTCATGTGGCGTCTGAGTCGAACGGCGGCCGCTCGACCGCGCCGCCGGAGTCCCGCTTGCGCAGCAGGTCGGAGCCGTTGGAGGAGCTCGTTCCCGAGGCGGGCGCGGGGAGGGCCGGGCCACTCGCCCGGTCGCCCTCCCGGCCGTTCACCGCGTCGGCGACCTCGGCCATCTCCTTGCGGAGGTCGAAGCCGTTGCGGATCTCCTTCAGGCCCAGCTCGTCCTTGTCGAGGAGGTGCTTGCGCGCGAACGTCTTGGGGTTCAGGTCCTCGAACTCGAAGTCCTTGAACTCGGGTCCGAGCTCCGAGCGGATGTCCTGCTTGGCGTTGTCGGAGAACTCCCGCACCTTGCGGATGAACCCGGCGACGTCCTGGATCACCTTCGGAAGCTTGTCCGGGCCGAAGACGAGCACCGCAAGGATGATGAGCGCGATCAGCTCTAGGGGTCCTATGTCGAAGAACACCTTGCAGCTCCTTGATACGTCTGTGGCCGCGGATCCAGGCCAATGAACACGGTACCTGTCTCTGTGTGCCTCCCGGGAGACGCCCGGGCCAACACCGGGTGTCCGGAGCCCGGTCCTGCGGGCCGCAGCCGTCCGGACCGCCGGGGGCCCGCGCGGACCGCCGGGGCCCGCGCGGGCGACGGGCGACTCAGCCGCCGGCCGTGCCGAGGGTGAGGGAGACCGTCCGTTCCCGGCCGTCCCGCTCCAGCGTCAGCTCCAGTCGGTCACCGGGCCGGTGACCGCGGATCTTGACGATCAGCTCCCGCCCGCTGTGCACCCGCACCCCGTCCACCTCGGTGATCACATCGCCCGGTCGCACCCCGGCCCGGTCCGCGGGTCCGCCCGGCTTCACGGGCTCGCCGCCGTCGGTCTTGGTCTCGACCCGTGCGCCGTCGCCGGCATAGCCGGTGTCGAGCGTGACACCGATCACGGGATGGGTGGCCCGGCCGGTGTTGATCAGCTCCTCCGCGACCCGCTTGCCCTGGTTGATGGGGATCGCGAAGCCCAGTCCGATGGAGCCGCCCTGGCCGCCGCCCAGCCCGCCGCCGTCGTCGGCCGCGCGGATGGCGCTGTTGATGCCGATCACGCGCGCCTTGGAGTCCATCAGCGGCCCGCCGGAGTTGCCCGGGTTGATCGGGGCGTCGGTCTGCAGCGCGTCGACGTAGCTGACGTCGCTGCCGTCCGCCTTCTCGCCGCCGGCGGTGATCGGCCGCTCCCGCGCGCTGATGATGCCCGCGGTGACGGTGCCCGCCAGGTTGTACGGGGCGCCGATGGCGACGACCGGGTCGCCGACCCGCACCGAGTCCGAGTTGCCCAGCGGCAGCGGCCGCAGCCCGGAGACGCCGTCGACCTTGATCACCGCCAGGTCGTAGCCGCCGTCCCCGCCGACGATGCTCGCGCGGGCGACCTCGCCCCCGTTGAACGTGACCGATATGTCGCCGTTCGAGCGGGCCCCCTCCACCACGTGGTTGTTGGTGAGGATGTGGCCCTTGGCGTCGAGGACGAAGCCGGTGCCGGTGGCCTCCTCGGAGCCGCCGCCCACGTGGATGGTGACCACGCCCGGCAGCGCGCTGGCGGCGATCCCGGCCACGCTCTCCGGGTCGCGCGGGCCCTTCTCGGCCGGCGGCTGGGACAGCTCCACACCGTCGCCGCTGATGCCGCCGTTGCGCTCCATGTAGGCGCCGATGCCACCGCCGACGCCGCCCGCGACCAGGGCGATCAGCAGCGCCCCGGTGACGAGCAGGCCACGGCGGCGGGGCCGGCCGGCGCCCTCGGCCGGTCCGGCGGGCGCCGCCATCCGCGGCGCGCTCCACGGGTCGTAGCTCATCCAGCGCGACTGCGCCGCCGTCGGCGCCACCGGGTCGACGACCCCCGGAGCCGGAAGCGGAGCCGGAACGGGGACCGGGGCCGGGGCCGGCGGCGGGAGCTGGGTGCCGTGCGCCGGGGTCATGCCCGCGTGCGGCGCCGGCTGCGGCTGGTGCAGCACCGGGGCGGGCGGCGGCAGCTGCGTGCCGTGCGGCGGCGTCATCCCCGGGTGCGGGGCGGGCGCGGGCGCCTGGTGCGCACCCGGCGGGAGCTGGGTGCCGTGCGCCGGCGTCACACTCGGCCGCTGCACGGGCGGCGCGGGCGCCCACGGCCCCGGGTCCCCGTACGGCGGGGTCCCGTAGGGATCCGGGGCGTGCAGCGGCTTGGGCCGCTGGGCCCGCGGCTCCGCCGGGGCGGACGGGACGGCGTCGGCGGCCGGGGCCTCGTGAGCGGCGGCCTCGGCCTCGGCCCGCACGGGCTCGGTCGACGCAGGCGCGGTCGCCACGGAGTCAGTCGCCACCGAGTCGGTCGCCGAGAAGTCGGCCGGCACGGACTCGGTCGGCAGGGAGTCAGTCGGCACGGCGTCCATGGAGACGGTCGTCCCGGACGCGGCGGTGTCCGGCACGGCGTCCTCCGGTGCGGCCTCCGCGGCCTCCACGGCGTCCGTCGTCCGCTCGACGGGGCGCGCCCCGGAGACGTCGCTCTCGGGTGCGGCGGTCGACGGGAGCGTGTCGCCGGCCGGCGTGCCCTCGAAGGCCCCGGTCACGGGCCGTACGCCGGCGTCCTGGGCCTCGGGGGCGGTAGGCGGCTGCGACGGGCCTCCGGGGGCCGAACGCGGCACGTGGTCCGATGACGGCGCGGCGGGCCGACCGGCGCTCGGGCGGCTCCACCACTTCGGCTTGGGCCCGGGGGCCTTCCCCTCGTCCATGATCTCCCCAGAGTCTTCCGCGACGCGGCGCGGACTGCACAGCTCGGGACATGCCTTGCGTGCCCGCTACGGGTCGATGGCGCTGCCCCGAAGCGATTCAACCAGGTCTCGCGGGGCTTGCGCAGTGTCCCCGACCGCGCCGGCGGACGGGGACCAGCGCTACTCGGAGCCCGCGGTGGCCCCGACGGCCTCCGAGGCCCGCGGGGTGGCCGCGGACGGGCCGGCCTGCTGGCGCGGTGCGGCGGGCTCGGCACTGCCGCCGGGACGCAGCTGCTGGCTGGCCGACAGCACCGGCTGAACCACCGGCGGCAGGGCGCCGCTGGCCGGCAGCCGGGAGACGTTGTACGGCGGGTGGGCGGGCGAGACGACCCCACCGGCGGTGCTGGTGAACACCCCGGGGCGGGAGCCCCGCTGCCGGGCGTCGGCGGCCGGCGCGGCCACGTCGGCCGGGGACACCGAGCGGTCCGAGCCCCCCGCACGGCCGCGGGAGGGTGCCGGGGCGTCCACCGGCAGCGCGCTGCTCAGCGCGAACGCGGCCAGCGAGACCGCGCCCGCCGCCGCGAAGGCGAAGCGGCGGCCACGCGCGGACGAGCGCCCGACCTCATGGATACGGAAGCCACCGTGCCGCGCGGTGGGCGCGGCGGCCGGCAGATAGGCGAAGGGCTCGTCACGCACGCCGAAGCCCCCGGAACCGCCGAACGGGCCGTCCGACCCGCCCGGCCCGTCCGCTCCGCCCTCGCCCGGCCCTCGGCCGTCGGCGAGCCCACCGGCAGGCAGCGCCTGCAGCCGGGCCAGCAGCCCTTCCGAGGGCGGCGGTGGCGCCGACCGCGCGAAGATGCTCTTCAACTGCCGCTGTGCGTCGGCCTCCGCCTTGCACCGGTAACACGTCGCAAGATGCGCGAGCACCCGCTCGCGCGCATCATGCCCCAACTCGCCGTCGACCAGAGCCGCGAGGCGGTCGCCGAGATGCTGCTCGGCGGGGGACTGACCGCCTGATCGGGTCACGCGATTCCGACCTCCCCGCTGAGCCCGAAGCCACCGGCCCCGGGCGCGACGGCCACGGCCGCGCGCTGCTCGGCGCGGGCCACGGGAGAGCGGTGCTTCAGCGCCTTGCGCAGGTGCGAGCGGCCGCGGTGGATCCGGCTGCGCACGGTGCCGAGCTTCACACCGAGCGTGGCGGCGATCTCCTCGTACGACAGCCCTTCGATGTCGCACAGCACGACGGCCGCCCGGAACTCCGGAGCCAGGGTGTCCAGCGCCTGCTGGATGTCGGCGTCGAAGTGGGTGTCGTTGAAGTGCTGCTGGGGAGAGGGCTCGCGGCTGGGGAGCCGCTCGGCCGCGTCCTCACCGAGCGCGTCGAAGCGGATGCGCTGACGGCGACGGACCATGTCCAGGAAGAGGTTGGTGGTGATGCGGTGCAGCCAGCCCTCGAAGGTGCCGGGCGTGTAGGTCGACAGCGAGCGGAAGACGCGGACGAAGACCTCCTGGGTGAGGTCCTCGGCGTCGTGCTGGTTGCCGGTCAGGCGGTAGGCGAGGCGGTAGACCCGTGCACTGTGCATGCTGACGATCTCCTCCCAGGTGGGAGGGGTCCACGCCGGGGCGTCCGCATCGCTGGCGAAGGTCGCGGTGGTGGCGGAGTCGGCGGAACGGGAACGGTCAGCGTTGTCGGTCACGGATTTCGGCTCGACCGCCGACCCGCGAAAGCGCCACAGCACTCTCCGGTCACCGGCCGCAGCCGCACCTCCCCTGTCGGCTCTGGTGGTGTCCAGTAGAGCCCCTACCATATCCACCTCGCCCGTTAGCTCCGGATAAGCATTTTTGACCTGCATTTGGTCTTGGCCTTCGCCAGGAACGGCCTGCCGCGCGGCCGCGCCGCACGGCGCCTCTCGGCACCGCTCCCACCCCCGGTACAACGCCCGGTCCCATCTGCGGGTTCCCGCGTTCAGCGGATACAGTCACGGGTGCGTCAACTACGGGGACAGGAGAGGGCCATTACCGGCAACCGGCAGACGAGCTGGGCGTTCGCCGATGCGTTCGTCGCCGAGGACGCAGCCCTGCGCTGGGCCCGTGACCGGGCCCGCGAGGCCGGGCTGCGCTCGGTGTCGTCCGGCACCGGCGCTGCGCTGCGGCTGCTCGCCGCGGCCGCCGACGCCAAGGCCGTCGCCGAAATCGGCACCGGGACCGGAGTCTCCGGCATCCACCTGCTGCACGGGATGCGGCCGGACGGCGTGCTGACGACGGTGGACAGCGAGCCGGAGCGGCAGCAGTTCGCCCGCCAGGCGTTCCGCGCGGCCGGCTTCGCCGGCAACCGCGCCCGTTTCATCCCCGGCCGGGCCCTGGAGGTGCTGCCGCGCCTCGCCGACGGTGGCTACGACCTGGTCTTCTGCGATGGCGACCCGCTGGAGAGCCTGGACTATCTCGCCGAATCGTTGCGCTTGCTGCGGCCGGGCGGACTGGTCTGCTTCGAGGGGGTCTTCGCGGACGGGCGCACGGTGGACTCCGCGGTGCAGCCGGCCGAGGTGCTGCGGGTACGCGAGCTGCTACGCACCGTACGGGAGTCCACGGTCCTCCAGTCGTCGCTGCTACCGGTGGGCGACGGCCTGCTGTGCGCGGTCAAGCGCGGCTGAGCGGGTGCCGGCTTCGCCGGCCTGTCCGGGACGTGGGCTGCCTATGACGGTTGGGCGGGCGCGTGGGCTGCCTGTGTCGGTTTGGGCGGGCGCGCACTGCCGGCTGCGGGTCGGCGGTGGTTGATCGCGCGGTTCCCCGCGCCCCTAAAGGGCGCCATCCCGCCGCTGCGATGTCGGCGCCGGCCATACCGGTCCCGCGGACCTGCGCACTGCCGGCCGCGGGTCAGCGGTGGCTGGTCGCGCAGTTCCCCGCGCCCCTAAAGGGCGCCATCCCGCCGCTGCGATGTCGGCGCCGGCCATACCGGTCCCGCGGACCTGCGCACTGCCGGCCGCGGGTCAGCGGTGGTTGATCGCGCAGTTCCCCGCGCCCCTAAAGGGCGCCATCCCGCCGCTGCGATGTCGGACGCCGGCCATACCGATCGCGCGGACCTGCGCACTGCCGGCCGCGGGTCGGCGGTGGCTGGTCGCGCAGTTCCCCGCGCCCCTAAAGGGCGCCATCCCGCCGCTGCGATGTCGGACGCCGGCCATGCCGATCGCGCGGACCAGCGCAATGCCGGCCGCGGGTCGGCGGTGGCTGGTCGCGCAGTTCCCCGCGCCCCTGAAGGGCGCCGTTCCGACCGCTGTGCCGGCCCCGGCCATTCCGGTCGCGCCGACCGCGCGCTGCCGGCCGCAGGCCATCGGTGGCTGGTCGCGCGGTTCCCCGCGCCCCTAAAGAGCGCCGTTCCGACCGCTGTGCCGGCCCCGGCCATTCCGGTCGCGCCGACCGCGCGCTGCCGGCCGCAGGCCATCGGTGGCTGGTCGCGCGGTTCCCCGCGCCCCTGAAGGGCGCCGTTCCGACCGCTGTGCCGGACGCCGGCCATGCCGGTCGCGCGGCTCCGGGTCGGCGGTGGTTGATCGCGTGGGTGGGCGCGCTCTGGCGGGTCTCGACACACCGCTGCCCCGGCGGCCGGGGCGTCGCGTACGTCGCGTACGGACCGGCTGCCGGGGCAGAACTCGCGGTGGAGGTGGCGGGCCAGGCTGTGTCAGCCGACGACCTTCTTCAGGGCCTCACCGAGCTCTTCGGCTTCCTGCGGTGTCAGCTCGACGACGAGTCGACCGCCGCCTTCGAGCGGAACGCGCATGACGATGCCCCGCCCCTCCTTGGTCACCTCGAGCGGGCCATCGCCCGTCCGCGGCTTCATGGCCGCCATGCTCGTTCCCCTTCCTGAAACCAGCTCATCGCAGCCGACAACCCAGGTGTCACCGGCATCGAACACATTGCTCCCCGTCATTATCCCGCATGGCGCGACCCAATGACCAACATCGAGCGGCAACCCCTGAACGACGCGTTCTGGCAAAACCACCCAATTCGGGGAGCGGAGGGTGATCATCCGAGTTCGCCGGGCCCGAACGACGGGTCGGTTCTTTGACGCAGGTCACATGTCGGGTCACCTGTAGCCGTGAGTGATCTCCGGCATGCTGAGCGCTGACCCGCAGCGCCACCGTGCTCACCGACGGAGAGGGACCCGCCATGGCCGACACCGTGCTCTACGAGCTGACCGACGGACTCGCGACGATCACGCTGAACCGTCCCGACGCCATGAACGCGCTGAACACCGAGGTGAAGGAGGCGCTGCGGGACACCCTGCGACAGGCGGCCGAGGACCCGGCGGTGCGGGCGGTGCTGCTCACCGCCACCGGCCGTGCGTTCTGCGTCGGCCAGGACCTCAAGGAGCACATCGGGCTGCTGGCCGAGGACCGCGAGCGCGGCGGCGAGGGCCGCACCATGCGGACCGTACGGGAGCACTACAACCCGATCGTCACGGCGATCGCGACCATGCCCAAGCCCGTCGTCGCGGCCGTCAACGGAGTGGCGGCGGGCGCCGGGGCGGGCTTCGCCTTCGCCGCGGACTACCGCCTGGTCGCCGACACCGCCTCCTTCAACACCTCCTTCGCGGGCGTCGCGCTCACCGCCGACTCCGGGGTGTCCTGGACCCTGCAACGGCTGGTCGGCCCCGCCCGCGCCGCCGATCTGCTGCTCTTCCCCCGCGGCATCAGCGCCCAGGAGGCCCTCGACCTCGGCATCGCCGCCCGGGTCGTCCCCGCCGCCGAGCTGGCCGCGGAGGCCCAGGCCGTCGCCCGCCGACTGGCCGAGGGCCCCACCGGCGCCTACGCCGCCATCAAGGAGTCCCTCGCCTACTCGGCCGCCCACGGGCTGCTCGACTCCCTCGCCAAGGAGGACGAACTCCAGGTCCGCGCGGGGGCATCGGAGGACCACCGGATCGCTGTCGAGGCGTTCGTCAAGAAGGAGACGCCGCGGTTCCTCGGCCGCTGACCCGCTCCGGAGGCGGGATGAGGGTGCGCCCCCGCGCACCCTCCGTACGGCAGGTCCCGTAGTGCGGCGGCCCTCCCCGGACGAGGGAGCCGGCCGCGGCTACGCGCGGGTGTGGCAGTCGGCCAGGTGGTCGTTGACCAGGCCGCAGGCCTGCATCAGGGCGTAGGCGGTGGTGGGGCCGATGAAACGGAAGCCGTGGGCCTTGAGCGCGCGGGCCAGGGCGGTGGACTCCGGCGTGATGGCCGGGACGTCCGCGGAGGTGCGTGGGACGGGGCGGCCGTCCGGTTCCGGGGCGTGGGACCAGATCAACGCGTCCAGCTCACCCGGCGCCAGTTCGGCCGCCGCGCGGGCGTTGGCTATCGCCGCCGCGATCTTGGCGCGGTTGCGGATGATGCCCGGGTCGGCGAGCAGCCGCTCCGCGTCCTCGTCCGCGAAGGCCGCGACCTTGGCGATCTCGAAGCCCGCGAAGGCCGCGCGAAAGCCCTCGCGGCGTCGCAGGATGGTCAGCCAGGACAGGCCGGACTGGAACGCCTCCAGGCAGATCCGCTCGTAGAGGGCGTCGTCGCCGTGGACCGGCCGGCCCCACTCGGTGTCGTGGTACGTGCGGTAGTCCGCCATGGAGTCGCCCTCCAGGCCCCACGGGCAGCGCGCCAGCCCGTCCGGTCCGGCGACCACGCCCTTGCCGTCGCTCATGCGTCCTCCCCCTCGCTCCGGTCACTTCCCTCGGCGGCGTCGCGGGGCTCGGTCGGCTCCCCGGACTCGCGCAGCGCCCGCGCTCCCGCCAGCGCCATCTCCAGCTCGGCGATCCGGGCGTCGCGCTCGGCGAGCTCCGCGCCCAGCCTGCCGAGGACGTCGTCCACGTCGGCCATGCGGTAGCCCCGCACGGTCATCGGCAGCCGCAGCGCCTCGACGTCGGCACGGCCCAGCGGGCGGTCGTAGGGCAGCGGGACGTCGAGCCGGTCCGGCGGGGCGTCGGCCAGCGCCGCGCGCTCGCCCCCGCCGACCACGACGAGCGTGACCGCGCCGACCACCGCGACCAGCGCGATGAGCAAGAACCAGAACACGACCACCACTCCCCGACATCACCCGACGCCTCACGTCTGCACCGATCGTGCCATGCCGCGCCGACAGTGCCGACGACGGCACCGAGCGCCCCGGCCGTCGGGCGGGTCCAAGGCGGCTAAGGTCGCTTGCGGATCGAGGACGAGGAGTACGACGGATGCTGCGGCTGGGACGGCGTGAGTTCGGCGAGCACGATCAGGTGATCATGGCGATCGTGAACCGGACGCCGGATTCCTTCTACGACCAGGGCGCCACCTTCCAGGACGAGCCGGCCCTCGCCCGGGTCGAGCGGGCGGTGGCGGAGGGAGCCGCGATCATCGACATCGGAGGCGTGAAGGCCGGCCCCGGCGAGGAGGTGAGCGCCGCGGAGGAGGCGCGCCGGACGGTCGGCTTCGTCGCCGAGGTGCGCCGACGCCACCCGGACGTGGTGATCAGCGTCGACACCTGGCGGCACGAGGTCGGCGAGGCGGTCTGCGAGGCGGGCGCGGACCTGCTCAACGACGCCTGGGGCGGAGTGGACCCCAAGCTGGCGGAGGTCGCGGCGCGCTACGACGTCGGACTGGTGTGCACCCACGCGGGCGGGGTGGAGCCGCGCACCCGGCCGCACCGGACCACGTACGACGACGTCATGGCGGACATCCTGAAGGTCACGGTCGGGCTGGCGGAGCGCGCCGCGGCGCTCGGGGTCCGCCGGGACGCGATCCTGATCGACCCGGGCCACGACTTCGGGAAGAACACCCGCCACTCCCTGGAGGCGACCCGACGGCTGGACGAGATGGCGGCGACCGGCTGGCCGGTGCTGGTGTCGCTGTCCAACAAGGACTTCGTCGGCGAGAGCCTCGACCGGCCGGTCAAGGAGCGGCTGCTGGGTACCCTGGCGACGACCGCGGTGTCGGCCTGGTTGGGCGCCCGCGTGTACCGCGTGCACGAGGTGGCCGAGACGCGGCAGGTGCTGGACATGGTCTCCGCCATCGCGGGCCACCGCCCGCCGGCGGTCGCCCGCCGCGGGCTGGCGTGACGGGCGCCGCCACAGCGGACGGCCGGCGTCCGGGGCACGTCGCCCCGGGCACCCACCGTCCGACGCCTCAGATGCCGATCTCCTTCGTCATCAGCGCCACCGCCTCCTCCACGTCGTCGGTGATGTGGAAGAGCTCCAGGTCCGCCGTGGACGCCTTGCCCTCGGCCACCAGGGTGCCCCGCAGCCAGTCCACCAGGCCCTGCCAGTAGTCGCTGCCGAAGAGGACGATCGGGAAGCGGGTGACCTTCTTGGTCTGCACGAGGGTGAGCGCCTCGAAGAGCTCGTCGAGGGTGCCCAGCCCGCCGGGGAGCACGACGAAGCCCTGGGCGTACTTCACGAACATCGTCTTGCGGACGAAGAAGTAGCGGAAGTTGACGCCGATGTCGACGTACGGGTTGAGGCCCTGCTCGAAGGGGAGCTCGATGCCGAGGCCGACGGAGACGCCGCCCGCCTCGCAGGCACCCTTGTTGGCAGCCTCCATGGCGCCGGGGCCGCCGCCGGTGATCACCGCGAAGCCGGCCTCGGCCAGCGCCCGCCCGATGCGCACCCCGGCCTGGTACTCGGGCGCGTCCCTGGGAGTGCGGGCGGATCCGAACACGCTGATGGCGCGGCCCAGTTCGGCGAGCGCCCCGAAGCCCTCCACGAACTCCGACTGGATGCGCAGCACCCGGAACGGGTCCTCGTGCACCCAGTTGGTGGTCGGCTGGGTGTCCAGCAGATGCTGGTCGGTCGTGCCCGGCTGCACCTGGTCCCGACGGCGCACGATCGGGCCCAGCCGCTGCTCGTGCAGCGTCCGCTCGTCCTCGGCGTTGCCCATGGGGTGCTCCCTCCGCTCGCTCCTCCCCGTCCGCGGACGGGGAGGATCTTTGGTTCAGCGTAGGCCCCCGTCGATGAAGGACAAGGGAATTCTCCCGGGCCGCCTCCTTACGAGACCCTTCGGCCGACGCCCCTTCACATCGCGGCCGGGGCGGGTCCGGGCGCGCGGGCGTCGCCCGCGCCGGCTACGCCGACAGCCAGGCCCGTAGCCGCTCTTCGCAGTGGAGGATGCGCTCGGCCACGACGTGCTCGTCGCGCTTGTGGGCGTAGAGCGGGTCGCCGGGGCCGTAGTTGACCGCGGGCACGCCGAGGTCACCGAAGCGGGAGACGTCGGTCCAGCCGAACTTGGGCCGCGCGGTGCCGCCCACCGCGGCCATGAAGTCGACCGCGGCCGGGTGGCCGAGGCCCGGCAGGGCGGCGCCGGAGTGGTCGTCCACGACGAACTCGGTGATCGGGCAGTCCGCGAAGACCTCGCGCACATGGGCGATCGCCTCCTCCGCGCTCCGGTCGGGGGCGTAGCGGAAGTTGACCGTCACCGTGCAGGCGTCCGGGATGACGTTGCCGGCCACCCCGCCCTCGATGTGCACGGCGTTGAGCCCCTCGCGGTACTCCAGGCCGTCGATGAGCACCCGGCGCGGCTCGTAGGAGGCGAGTCGGGCCAGGATGGGGGCGGCGGAGTGGATGGCGTTGGAGCCCATCCAGCCGCGCGCGGAGTGGGCCCGCTCGCCCGCCGTGCGCAGCAGCACCCGCAGGGTGCCCTGACAGCCGCCCTCGACCTGGGCATCGGAGGGCTCCAGGAGCACCGCGAAGTCGCCGGTCAGCCAGTCGGGGTGGGCCTCGGCCACGTGGCCCAGCCCGTTGAGGTGCGCGGCGACCTCTTCGTTGTCATAGAAGACGAAGGTCAGGTCGCGGTTGGGCGCGGGCACGGTGGCGGCGATGCGCAGCTGTACGGCGACGCCCGACTTCATGTCGCTGGTGCCGCATCCCCAGAGCACCCCGTTCTCGTCGAGCCGGGAGGGGACGTTGTCGGCGATCGGCACGGTGTCGATGTGCCCGGCCAGGATGACGCGCTCGGCGCGGCCCAGCCGGGTGCGGGCGACGACGTTGTTCCCGTGCCGGTCGACGGTGAGGTGCGGCAGGGCGCGCAGGGCCTGCTCGATGGCGTCGGCCAGCGGGCCCTCCTGTCCGCTGACGGAGGGGAAGTCGACGAGCCGGGCGGTCAGCTCGGCGGCGTCCACGCCGAGGTCGAGCGGCGGGTGGGCGGTGGGCCCGGAGCCCGGCTCGGCGGTGGCGTCGGGGGTGGGGTCGGCGGCGTCGCGTTCGGGATGCTCCATGGCTGCGACCCTAGCCCGTCGGTGCCTGGGCGGTCGGGGTCGCTCGCCACTCCAGTAACGTGTGCCGCGTGCCCCCTGCCATCCTCACCAGCCGCGCCCGGCTGCTGCGCGCCGGGGTGGCCTGTGCCGTGCTGCTGGCGCTGGCCGGCTACCTGGTGGCGCACCTGCTGTCGGGCGGCTCGGGTCCGCCGCGCTGCGTCGCGCGCACCGAGGGCGAGACCGTCGCGATCGATCCCGAGCAGGCGGTGAACGCCGCGACGATCGAGGCGGTGGCCGCCGCGCGCGGGCTGCCGGAGCGGGCGGTGACCATCGCGTTGGCCACCGCGCTGCAGGAGTCGGGGCTGCGCAACATCCAGCGCGGCGACCGGGATTCGCTGGGACTCTTCCAGCAACGCCCCTCTCAGGGCTGGGGCTCGGAAAAGCAGATTCTCGATCCCGTGTATTCCGCAGGCGCGTTCTACGACCAGTTGGTCAAGGTTCCCGGGTATTCGCGGCTGCCGCTGACCGTCGCCGCGCAGCGCGTACAGCGCAGCGGTTTTCCGCAGGCGTACGCGAAGCACGAGACGGAAGCGGTGGTCCTCACCGATGTGCTCACCGGGCGGACGCCGGGAGCGTTCACCTGTCCGGGGCCGCCGGATGACGGGACGCCCGGCGATCCGGTCCGGGTGCGGGCCGAGCTGGAGCGGGAATTCGGCGCGGGCGTGTTGCCGGGCGGAGGCTCCGGCAAGGGGGTGCCGGAGGGCTCGTCGAAGGCGGAGATCGTGCTGCCGGTGCGGGTCGAGGCCGGGGGCGACCCGCGGCGCCGGGGCTGGGAGCTGGCGCACTGGGCGGTGGCCCACTCGGCCGGGTTGCGCATCGAACGCGTCGCGTACCGGGACCTCGTGTGGTCGGCCGCGAAATCCGACAAGGGCTGGCGGGAGTCCCGGGAGAATTCCGGTTCCGAGGTACGGATCACGCTCGCGCAATAGTGCGGCGCATCACCCGTCAGAGGTGTACGCGGAACGCTTCGCTGACGCGGGGTGATGATCGAGGGCGATATCGACCGATCATGGCACTCCCCAGCAGGCAGGGCGAAAATACGTTTCCTCAAAGGCAATTCAACACCCGAGAATTGCCCGTTTTGCCCCGAAGCGGATAATGCGATGCATTGCCAATTCTTTACTGCTGTTCACCGCAACTTTCGGGCCCGTCGAGCGGTATTCACTGCGTCCGACCGCCGGACAGCGAACACGCCGGTACGGCACATGCCCGACCGACAGGGCACATTGCCCGACCGATACGGCAGATGCCCGACTCGGCACATGCCAACGTCCCTCCGTCAAAGGAGCATCATGTCCCTCCCCCTCTCGCGTCGGATCGCCCGAGCCGCGCTGCTGGTCGCCGCGGGTGCCGCCCCCCTCGTGGGCGCCGCCGGCGCCGCGAACGCCGCTGAGATGCCGCAGGCCGGGCTGGGTGGGCTGAACTCGCTGCAGGCCCCCGACACCACCGATGTCTCCAAGGGCGCCGCCGCGGCCGGCGCGGCCGGCGGCCAGGCGCTGGGCAAGACGCTGCCCGCCGCGGGCAAGGCCGCCGGCAAGGTCGTCTCCGACAGCATCTCCACCGACGCGGTGCCGCTCGACGCCGCGACCCGCGCGCTCGGCTGACCGCGCGGCACACACCGCCGCCCCGGCGGCGCGTACGCGGCGTCCCGTCACGAAGGGGCCCGGGAAGCGTGTGCTTCCCGGGCCCCTTCGTGATGTCTCCGCACGTCCGTCGGGCGGACGGCGCCCTCGTCGCGGGTCGCCGCCGCGGCCGTCAGCCCGCCAGTCGGCGCACCGCGGCCTCGACCCGCTCGTCCGTCGCCGTGAAGGCGATCCGGACGTTCCGCGCACCCGCCGTGCCGTAGAAGTCGCCGGGGGCGACCAGGATGCCCAGCTCGGCGAGGGCGCCCACGGTGTCCCAGCAGGGCTCGTCGCGGGTCGCCCACAGGTAGAGCGACGCCTCGCTGTGCTCGATACGGAACCCGTACCCCTCCAGCGCCGCGCGCAGCGCCGACCGGCGGCGGGCGTAGCGCTCGCGCTGCTCGGCGACGTGGGTGTCGTCGCCGAGCGCCGCCACCGTCGCGGCCTGTACCGGGGCGGGGACCATCAGCCCGCCGTGCTTGCGCAGCCGCAGCAGCTCGCCGAGGATCTCCGCGTCGCCCGCGAGGAAGGCCGCGCGGTAGCCGGCGAGGTTGGAGCGCTTGGACAGCGAGTGGACCGCGATCAGGCCCGTGAAGTCGCCGTCGCACACCTCCGGGTGCAGCACGGAGACCGGCTCGGCCTCCCAGCCCAGCTCCAGGTAGCACTCGTCGCTGACCAGCAGCACGCCGTGCTCACGCGCCCAGCCGACCGCCGCCCGCAGCTCGTCCTTGCCCAGCACCCGGCCGGTGGGGTTCGAGGGGGAGTTCAGCCACAGCAGCCGCAGCCCGGTCGGATCCAGCTCGGTGGGGTCGTCGTAGACCACCGGCTCCGCGCCCGCGAGTCGGGCGCCCACCTCGTACGTCGGGTAGGCCAGCCGGGGGAAGGCGACCCGGTCGCCGGGGCCCAGGCCCAGCTGCGTGGGGAGCGAGGCGACCAGCTCCTTGGAGCCGACCACCGGCAGCACGTTGGCGTGCGCCACCGCCGTGGCGCCGAGGCGCCGCTCCACCCAGCCGGCGAGCGCGTCGCGCAGCGCGGGGGTGCCCCACACCGTCGGATAGCCCGGGGAGTCCGCGGCACCCGTCAGCGCCTCGCGGATCAGCGCCGGGACCGGGTCCACCGGGGTGCCGACCGACAGGTCCACGATGCCGTCCGGGTGCGCCGCGGCGGTCGCCTTGTACGGTTCGAGCCGGTCCCAGGGGAAGACCGGAAGGCGGTCGGAGACGCGGGCGGGGACTGCGGGCACGTGCACTCTTCTCTCTTCAAACGCCTCGGTCCCGTACGGCGGAGAGGCCATACGGGACCGGGGCGGCGCTTGGGGTAAGCCTGACTGCCGTCCTGGGCGCGTCAGCCGTTCTGCGGCGGGAGCGCGGCGATGAAGGGGTGATCCCGTTCGATCAGGCCGAGCTTGGAGGCGCCGCCGGGCGAACCGAGCTCGTCGAAGAACTCGACGTTCGCCTTGTAGTAGTCCTTCCACTCCTCGGGAGTGTCATCCTCGTAGAAGATCGCCTCGACGGGGCAGACCGGCTCGCAGGCACCGCAGTCGACACATTCGTCCGGGTGGATGTACAAGGACCGGTTGCCCTCGTAGATGCAGTCGACGGGGCACTCCTCGATGCATGCCTTGTCCTTGACGTCGACACAAGGCTGCGCGATGACGTAGGTCACGCTGTCGTTCCTCCTCGATAGGGCTGGCGGACCGATTTGCGGCTCCGCCTTGTGGCGCGCGGGAGCGCGGCGTCGTCGATGCCCGCACCTAGTATCTCCGTTCTTGGGCAACAGACGAACATGAGGGGCGGAGGAAGCTGTGGATTTCACCACCGGCGGACTGCTTGAGGTCCGCATTACCCCCGCTGACGTGGGGAAACGCGTTTCGGTGCGACGACGCTCGGATACCGGGGGAGGGCATCCGGCGTTCACCGACACGGTCGGTGTGCTCACATCGTGGACCGCCGGAGTGCTGGAGATCACACGGAGAACCGGAGAGACCGTCCGGATCGCGGAATCCTCGCTGGTCGCGGGCAAGGTCGTGCCCGCCGCTCCGGCCCGGCGCCGGGGCCCCGCGGCCACCGCGCGGGAGCTGGACCGGATCGCCGCCCGCGGCTGGCCGCCGCTGGAGCGGGAGGCGCTGGGCGAGTGGGAGCTGCGGGCCTCCGGCGGATTCACCCGGCGCGCCAACTCGGTGCTGGCGGTCGGCGACCCCGGTCTGCCCCTGGACGCCGCCCTCGACCGGGTGACCGACTGGTACGCACAGCGCGGCCTGCCGGCGTATCTCCAGGTCAGCACGGGCGCCGAGGGGACCCAGGAGCAGCTGGCCGCCGAGTTGGCGCGACGCGGCTGGACCCGTGAGGTGCAGGCGGAGGTCCGGATCGCGGCCCTGGCGCCCCTCGCCGACCTGCCCGGCGACCTCACGCGGGTGACGGTCTCCCGCGAGATCGACGACGCCTGGCTGCGGCGCTACCAGCGCTTCACCGAGCCCTCCCCCGCGGTGCGCGGCGTGCTGCTCGGCGGCCCCTCCGTCTGGTTCGCCGCCATACCCGGCGACGTCGGCGCGCCGGGCGAGGCGGAGGGCGCGGAGGTGCCGGCCGCCATCGGCCGGTGCGTGGTCGACGGCCGCTGGGCCGGCTTCGCGGCGGTGGAGACCGACCCCGCGCGGCGCCGCCAGGGCCTCGCCTCGCTGGTGATGGCGGCGCTCGCCAGGCAGGCCCTGGACGAGGGCGCCTCGGCTGCGTACCTCCAGGTGGAGACGGACAATGGCGGTGCGCGCGCCCTCTACGACGGGATGGGCTTCACCACCCATCACGCCTACCACCACTGGCGCGCACCCCACGAGGGGCCCCGCTGAGCGGGTACGAGGCACGTATGTCAGGCATGGACGAGATCACGGGCCGGCGGCGGCGCTTCGCCGAAGCAGCGCGCGAGGAGCGCCCCGACCTGGCGCTGCTGTGCCTCCTGGTGGGCGCGGAGGCCGATCCGGAGCTGGACGAGACGGGCATCGACGCGGCGCAGATCGAGCTGGACCGGCTGGCCGGACTGCTGCCCTACGGCGCCGGCGACCCGGAGGCGTGGGCGACGGCGGTGGCGCGGCTGCTGGGCGAGCGCTGCGACTTCCGGGGCGCGCCCGCGGACTACCGACGGCTGGAGTCCTCGCTGCTCCACCAGGTGCTGCGGCGCCGCCGCGGACTGCCGATCCTGCTGTCGGTGGTGTGGCTGGAGGTGGCCCGGCGGGCCGGCGCGCCGGTGTACGGGGTGGCGCTCCCCGGCCACTTCGTCGTCGGCTTCGGCGATCCCTACGGGCGGCACGTGCTGGCCGACCCCTTCGACGGCGGCCGCCCGCTGAGCGGTGAGGACGCCGCCTTCCTGGTGGCCGGCGCCACCGGCGCCCCGCTCGACCCCTCGATGATGGCCCCGGCCACCCCGCTGGAGATCGTGCTGCGGGTGTTGAACAACATCCGTGCCTGGGCGGCCGCCCGCCCCGAGCGCACCGACGTCCAGCTCTGGGCCGTGGAGCTCTCCCTGCTGCTGCCCAGCCATCCGGCCCGGCTGCGCTACGAACGCGCCCAGCTCCTGGTCCAACGCGGCGACTTCACCCACGGCGCCCAGGAGCTGGAGGACTACGCGGAGGTACTGGCGCCCATGGAGCCCAACACCGCCGAGTCCCTCCGCCGCCAGGCCCGCGCGGCCCGCGCGATGCTCAACTGAGAGTCGCCACCGCCGGGGCCGCCGCCTCGGGGCCCGCCGTTCCCCCCTGTCTCTCGCCCCGAGCCGCCGCCTCGGGATTCCGCCTCGGGATTCCGCCTCGGGATTCCGCCTCGGGGTTCCGCCAGAGCCGCCGCCTCGGGGCCCTGTGCGGGTCGCCGCCTCAGAGCCAGCCCTTGTCCCGGGCGATGCGCAGCGCCTCCGCGCGGTTGCGGGCGGCGGTCTTCTGGATGGCGGTGGACCCGCTCGAAGGTGACCGCCGGGGTCGGTCGGCGGCGCGAGGTGCGGTTGCTGTCATGCCTCCAGCCTCCCCGCCGGCGCCGGCCGGGGGCAGTGTCGGCTGTCGTGAGCCCGGGATGACATATGTCATGGTCAACGCCATGACGGTGAGGTGTGAGACCGGCCGGGACGCGGTACGGCCGAGCCCCCGCACCGCGATCGGTGCGGGGGCTCGGTCGTGTCCGCGCGCGGACCCCGGCGGGGTCCGCGGGTGTCGCCTAGTTGGGGCTGAGCGGAATGACGGCGACCCGCTTGGCCGGGTCCTTCTCCAGCAGCGCCTGCCGCATCGCGCCGACCACGTCCTCCGGCGTGACGGGGGTCTTGCCGCCCGTGCCACGCTCGATGAGCACGCCGTCGAAGGCGTTGCCGTACAGCGCCTTGACCGCCTCCAGGTCGTAGTGCTCCTGGAGCTTTCCGTCGATCACCCGCATGGAGAGGATCTTCGGCAGCGAGCGCTCCGGCCCGAACTGGATGGATCCGGTACCGGCCTTGACCGTGACGATTCCGGACATCGCGGGCTCCGCGAAGGACTTCATCTTCGCGTCGATCTCGGAGTTGGCGATCTTCGGCTCACGGGTGACGACCGGCAGCACGACCGACTTGTCCTCACCGGTCTCCGCGCGGTGGCGGAAGGCGTCGGACACCGCCTTGACGGCCGCGTCGACGTTCAGGCCCTTGCCCGGCTTGCCGTAGACCGCCTGGGCCTTGCCCGGGACGAACTCGATCGTGCCCTCGTTCGAGGTGCCCGACTCGCCCGCCAGTCGCTCCAGGGCGTCGGACAGCTTCTCCTCGTCGACCACGACCGGGTCGCCCGCGGTGCGGGTGGAGCCGACGAGGGAGCCGATGACGTTGACCGGGTTGTAGTCGCGGCCGGAGACGTCCCGGACGGTGCCCTCGGTGTCCAGCGACAGGCCCGCGACGGACGGCTTGAGCTGGTGCTGCTCGCCGTCGACGGTGACCTTGAGCGGCGCCGAGGCCCGCTTGCCCAGGGCGTCGTCCAGCTTCTGGACCGCGTCCTCCTTCGAGGAGCCGCCGATGTCGATGCCGAGCACGGTGGTGCCGTTGGGCACGTCCGCGTGGTTCAACACCAGGCCCGCGGCGTACGCGACGCCGACCACGCCGACCAGCCCGACGCCGACCATGACCAGCTTGGAGCGGCCCTTCTTCTTCGCCGGCTTGGTGGACTTCTTGCCCGACGCCGCGGGCGGCGCGGGCGGCGCGGCCGCCGGGGCGGGGGCCGGGGCCGGGGCCGCCGAGGCAGCCGCCGGAGCGGCGGCCCCGCCGCTCGACGCCGTGCTGGGCGCGAAGGTCAGCGGCCCGGCCTGGCCTCCGCCGGAGAAGTCCGGGACCGCCGACGACGAGGACTTCGACGACGACTTGCCGGACGGCTTCGACCCGGCCCCGGGCTTCGCCGCCCCGCTCTGGGCGGGCTTGGCCGGCGCCTTCTTCTTCTTCTGCGCCGGCGGTGCCGAGGGGATGCCGCTCACCAGCGTCTCGCCGGAGACGTGCCCACCGGGCACCCCCCCGCCGGGCGTGGGGTCGGGGTCGCGGAACAGGTCGTTCCCCGCGAACGGCGCGGCACCCGTGGTGGCCCCGAGGCCGCCGGAGAGCGGCGCCCCGCTCGGCGGGGTGGGCGGCTGTCCCGGGAAGCCCCCGTCCATGCCGGGGCCGGTCGCCGGCGGCACCGGCATGTGACCGCCGGCCGGACCGGTGGTCGGGCCGGCCGGACCGGGCGGGAAGGGGGGCAGCGGGTGCTGCCCGGTGGTCCCGGCCGGGCCGCCGATGCGCAGCTCCGGGGTGATCGCGGTCGGCGCGCCCTGCGTCGGGTCGGCGCCCGCGTAGCCGTCACCCGCGTAGCCGTCACCCGGGAAACCGCCGCCGGGGTAGCCGCCGGAGAAGCCGTCGCCGCCGCCTGCCGGGTAGCCCTCGGCCGGGCCTCCGGGGAAGCCGCCCGCAGGGCCGCCCGCGTAGTCCTGGCCGGCGCCCGGGAAGTCCTGGGGCACACCGGCGTAGTCCTGGGGCGCGCCCGCGAAGTCCTGGCCGCCACCCGGGAACTCCTGGCCGCTGCCGGGAAAGCCCTGCGCGGTGCCGCGGAAGTCGGTGGTGGAGCCGCCCGCGAAGCCGTTCTGGCCTCCGCCGCCGTAACCGTTCTGGGGAGCGCCGGGGAAGCCGTCCTGAGGCGCGCCGGAGAAGCCGTCCTGGGGAGCGCCGGAGAAGCCGTCCGCCCGGCCGTCCGCGTAACCGTCCGCGAAGTACGGGGGCTCGGACAGGCCGGCGCCCGGCTGCGGAGGCGCGGGGAACGCCTGGGTGGTCTCCGGACCCGCCGGATCGACGGCCGGCGCGGGCTGCGGGGGCAGCGGGGTGCTGCCGGTGACCGAGGAAGCCCCGGCGGAGCCGGACCCGCCGCGCGACTTGCGCGGCGCGAACCAGTCGCTGGTCTCGGCTTCCTTCTTCTCCTTCGCCTCCGGCTTCGGCTTCGGCGCTTCCTGCGCCGGCACGCCCGCGGAGACCTGGTCCCCGCCGACGACGGCCATCGCCACGGTGGCGTCCGGGCGCGCCGTGGCGCCGGTCCGCTCGTTGCCGCCCCGCTCGCCGCCCTCGTCGCCTCCGGTGGCGCCGTCGTCGCCGACGGGCTTGCGCATGACGACCGGCGGAATGGGCCGGGAGCCCGGAATGTTGATCCGGATGCGGGTGGTCAGGGTCGTCTCGGTCTTCTGTTCCTCGGGCCTGGCCGCGCCCCGCGCCTCCTCGTCGGCACCGCCGAGCGGGCCGTCCTGCGACGGGTACGGGCGGGATCCGTACGGCGGGGTCCCCGACGGGTAGGCGGCGCCGCCGCGACCCCGAGGCCCGGAAGACGAACTGTCAGATTCACGGCTCAATGCAGGTTCTCCCAGTTAACTCCGCCGCCCGTCAGGACCTCGTTGGGGTTCCTCCTGCCGAAGGCCAGGGGAAAGCTCGGCGGCGCGCACCACCATACTGGGCACCGCGGACGCGCACGTGGCGACCGTCTTATCGCCGAAACCAGCGTGACCGCGACACGGCGCCCAAGCCCTCAGGGACGTTACGTCGAAAAGGTCGCGTCACTTACCAAGTCGGACTGCCGAGCTGCCCGGTTGCGGCACCTTCGGCATCGTGGCGCACATCACACCGGCGAGCATTCCGCCCAGCAGGAAGACATACGAGCCGATCCCCACACCGAAGACGAAGTCGCCCTCCGGACGGCTGGCGGTGAGCATCAGCACCACGATCACCCAGGCCACGGCCGGGGCGACCCCGCCCAGCCGGGTGCGGGTGAGCTGCACTCCGCCGTAGCACAGCGCCGCGATCCCCAGCAGCGCCAGCAGCAACCCGCCGGGGAACCAGGCGGCTTGCACCAGGGCGCCGGCGACCCCGACCAGCGCCCCCAGCACCGCCAGCCCCAGATACGCCGACACGCGCAGCGCGCCCCCGGCGCGCTCGCCGGTCACTCGGCCACCCCCGCGAACAGGTCGTCCTCACGGTCGGCGGCGGCGATGCCCCGCACCAACCGGTAGTACTCGGTCGTCAGCAGCGGCTGCCCCAGCCCGTTGGAGAGCGCGAAGAAGGGTTCGTGGACCTCGATCTGGGTGGCGTGCGCACGCATCGCGGCCGCCTTCTGACCGGCGTACGCGGTTCCGTCGATCACCGCCGTGACCTCCTCGTCCTCGACCACGCCGGGCACGTCGCCCACCGCTCCGACGCCGGGAAAGGGGCCCCGGTCGCCGAGCGCGCGCAGCCGGGCGAAGCCGTCTTCGGCGACGCCGCGCGGCACGCAGTTCCAGTAGGTCTTGGCGATGTCATGCGGTTCGCCCAGCTCCGGGCGGTATGCCGGGTCCGCCGCGAGTTCGGCGGCGCGCATGGCGACCCGGTGCGCCTTGATGTGGTCGGGGTGTCCGTATCCGCCGTGGTCGTCGTAGGCCACCAGCACCTGCGGACGCACCTCGCGGACGACGGGGACCAGCGCGGCCGCGGCCTCGTCCAGGTCCGCCCGCCAGAAGGAGTCCGCGCGGTCGTTGTCCGGCAGCCCCATCATCCCGGAGTCGCGGAACCGGCCCGGCCGTCCCAGGATCCGATGGTCGGCGACGCCCAGCTCCTTCATCGCCGCCGCGAGTTCGCCGAGGCGATGGGCGCCCAGGCCGTCCTCCCGGTCGGCCACCAGATGGGCCAGCTCCGCCGGGATCACCTCGCCCTGCTCACCGAGGGTGCAGGTCACCAGCGTGACATGGGCGCCCTCGGCCGCGTACCTGGCCATGGTCACGCCATTGTTGATCGACTCGTCGTCCGGGTGCGCGTGCACCAGCAGCAGACGACGGGCGGGAAGGACGGTCATGGGAGACAGCCTACGAGCCGCGCGCCGGATTCGGTCGACAGGTGAAGATCAGCACGACAGATGGACCGCGGAGGGTCGCGGTTGACCGCGGGGACGATCGGCGGAGTCCGTGCGCGCGGCGGACGGAGGGATCAGATCTTGACGTCGCCGATCATGTCCGCGACGTTCGTGGTGAAGTCGTCAATGGTCGGAGCCACGGACGAACTGGCGAGGTAGAACCCCAGCAGCACACAGACGACCGCATGGCCCGCCTTCAGCCCTGACTTCTTGACCAGCAAGTAGACGATGATCAGCAGCAGCACCACCGCCGAAATCGAGAGTGCCACAGCGGCTCACCTCCAGGTACGCGCGTTGGACGGTCCACATGTCGATGCCACGTGAGTCATACCCACTATGCGCAAAGGATCATAACTTCGGGTGCGTGCGCATGACTCGGTGCACGGGAGCATGACAGGGGCGCATGCCTGTTCGCACTTGCCAGTTGGGCCTTCGAGCGGTACCAAAGGCAGCCCCTTGGCGGCGCCGTAGGCTCGGTTCATGACCGGACAACTCTCGTTCCCGCGCCAGTACGCCCGCACTCAGCGCTTCTCCCTCGGCGCACCCCGCGCGCTCACCGTGGCCCCCGACGACTCGCGTGTCGTCTTCCTACGCTCCCGTTCCGGCACCGATCGAGCGAACCTGCTGTGGGTGCACGACCTGGAAACGGGCCGGGAGTACCCGGCCGCCGACCCCGCGGCGCTCCTCGGCGGGGTGGACGAGGAGTTGTCGGCGGAGGAGCGGGCGCGCCGGGAGCGCAGCCGTGAGGGCTCCGCCGGCGTGGTCGGCTACGCGGTGGACCAGTCGGTGCAGTTGGCGGCTTTCGCGCTGTCGGGGCGGTTGTTCGCCACCGACCTGCGCGCCGGTGAGACGCGCGAACTCCCCGTCGCGGGCCCGGTGGTGGATCCGCGCCCGTCCCCCGACGGGCGCCGGATCGCGTACGTCGCTCAGCGTGCGCTGCACGTGGTGGAGGCCGACGGCTCCGGCGACCGCGCCCTGGCGGCGCCGGAGTCGGACGAGGGCACGGTCTCCTACGGTCTGGCGGAGTTCATCGCGGCCGAGGAGATGGATCGCGCCCGGGGCTTCTGGTGGTCGCCGGAGAGCGACGCCCTGCTGGTGGCGCGGGTCGACGACGCCTCGGTGCGGCGTTCCTGGATCTCCGATCCGGCGCACCCCGGGCAGCGGCCCGTCGAGGTCGCCTATCCGGCCGCCGGCACCCCCAACGCCCAGGTGACGCTGGTCCTGTCGGGCCTGGACGGGTCGCGCACGGAGGTGGAGTGGGACCGGGAGCGCTTCCCCTATCTGGCGCGGGTCCACTGGTCCGCGTCCGGGCCTCCGCTGCTCCTGGTGCAGTCCCGCGACCAGCGCGGCCAGCGCTGTCTGGCGGTGGACACCGCGACCGGCGGCACCAGCACCGTGCACGCCGACGAGGACCCGGTCTTCCTGGACCTGTTCCCCGGGGTGCCGGCATGGACCCCGGACGGGCGGCTGGTGCGGATCGCGGACGAGGGCGGCGCGCGGGTGCTGATGGTCGGCGACCGGCGGCTGACCTCCGGGGCCCTGCACGTGCGCGCGGTCCTCGACATCGGCGAGGACGACGTGCTCTTCTCCGCCTCCCCGGACACCGAGGAGGCCGCCGCGCGGGGCGGCGGCGCGGCCGGCGAGCGGGCGGAGCGGCCGGGCGAGGTGGTCGTCTACCGGGCCTGGTTCCGGGGCAGCGGAGACCAGGGCGGCTGGGAGGCGGTCGGCGAGCGGCCGCGGGCCGTGCACTCCGCGGTGCGCGGCGGCGAGGTGATCGCCCTGACCCGTGCCACGCTCGATCGGCCGGGCGGCACCGTCGAACTGATCCGCCCGGGGTACGACGACGCCAAGCGGCCGCGGGAGTCCGTGGTGGCGGAGATCGCCTCATACGCCGAGCGTCCGGTGATCACCGCCCGTCCCCGGCTGCTGTCGGCCGGCGAGCGTCGCATCCCCTGCGCGGTGCTGCTCCCCGAGGGGTACCGCGAGGAGGACGGTCCGCTTCCGGTGCTGATGGATCCTTACGGGGGCCCGCACGGCCAGCGCGTCCTGGCCGCGCACAACGCGCACCTGACCTCGCAGTGGTTCGCCAACCACGGCTTCGCGGTGATCGTGGCCGACGGCCGGGGCACCCCCGGCCGCTCCCCCGCCTGGGAGAAGGCCATCCGCGACGACCTCGCGCGGGTGACCCTGGAGGACCAGGTCGACGCGTTGCGGGCGCTCGCCGCCGACCATCCGCTGGACCTGGACCGGGTCGCCATCCGCGGCTGGTCGTACGGCGGTTACCTGGCGGCCCTCGCGGCGCTGCGCCGCCCGGACGTCTTCCACGCCGCCGTCGTCGGCGCCCCGGTCACCGACTGGCGGCTGTACGACACCCACTACACCGAGCGCTATCTGGGCGATCCCGAGCGGCAGCCGGCGGTCTACGCCGCGAACTCGCTGGTCACCGACGAGGGGTTGGCGGACGCCGCGGAGCCGGCCCGACCCATGATGATCATTCACGGGCTGGCCGACGACAACGTGGTGGTCGCCCACTCGCTGCGGCTGTCCTCGGCGCTGCTCGCCGCGGGCCGCCCGCACGAGGTGCTCCCGCTCTCCGGCGTCACCCATATGACCCCCCAGGAGCAGGTCGCGGAGAACCTGCTGCTGCTCCAGGTGGACTTCCTCAAGCGGTCGCTGGGCATGGTCTGACGGCCGTCCCCGACCGGTGGCCGCCGTGCCCGCGGCGGCCGCCGATCGGGGCGGTGCGCTACCAGCCCGGCGGTCGGGACGGCGGGGGCGGAGGCGGGGTGGTCGGCGGGGCCGCGGGCGGCGGGCCGTAGCCGCCGCCGTCCGCGTACCCGCCCCCGTCCCCGTAGCCGCCGCCCGCGTACCCACCGCTGTCCGCGTATCCGCCGCCGTAGCCCTCCCCGTGGCCCGGGGCGGAGCCGGGGTAGCCGTAGCCGGGCGCGGGGCCGGGCTGGCCGTATCCGTCGTAGCCGCCGTAGGGCGCGGCGCCCCCGGAGGGCGCGGCGTGGGCCCACCCGCTCGACCAGGGCCCGCCCGGGGCCGCCCGCTGGGCCAGCGCGACCAGCGCGACCAGCCCGGCCAGCAGCTCGAAGAAGGAGGTGAGCACGGCGAGCACCTCGCGGGTGCCCAGCTCGTCGAAGTGTTCCAGGTAGTCCGCCTTGGTGAAGGCGGAGACATCGCTGATGCCGTCCGCGAGCAGCAGCGCACCCGCGATCATCCCCAGCGGTCGGGCGTACCCGGAGCGGGCGCCGGCGGCGACCGCGGCGAAGAGCGCCAGCACCACGAGGACCCACTCCCACCAGGCGAGGGGTGGGGCGAGCAGCGTGGGGAGCAGGGCCTCGCCGCTGAGCAGTCGCTTGTAGGTGTGCCACTCCAGCTCCTGCGCCCAGTAGAGCTGCCAGGCGCCCAGCACCACCCCGGCCCCCACCAGGAAGATCAGGCCGGTGACCGCGCCTCCGGTGGTGGGCGGCGCCGGCGGCTCGTCCCGCGGGTCCGCGCCGGGCGGGCCGTAGCCGCCGCCGTACCCGGGACCGTGGGGAGCGGCCCCGTAGGAGGTCGCGTCGGCCGGTGGGCCGTAGGGCGCGCCGTAGCCGCCCGGTCCGCTCGCCGGACCCGCCGGACGGCGTGCGGCGGCGACGGTGAGCAGCAGGGCGGCGCCGAGCAGCACGCCCGCCCAGGCGGTCAGCTGCGCCCGGGACGCGAGCTCCTCGGGGGCGGCGTCCATCCAGTCGGCGTTGAGGTTCCACAGGCTGGGGAGGCGCAGCGCGATGACCACGACGGCGAGCGTGCCGAGGGCGCCCGCGGCCGCGGACGAACGCAGCGCGGTGGCGCCCACGACCAGGCACAGGACCACGATCACCAGGTCGGCGAGCGAGGAGCCGAGCACTCCGTAGCCGTAGCCGACGAACCGGCCGCCCAGCCCGGACCAGGTCCACCACACCTGGCTGGACTTCTCCACCTCGTCCAGGTCCCTGATGATCCAGGCGAGCGATACCAGCCCCAGTACGGCGCAGACGACCGCGCCGAAGACGCGCGCGCCGCGCGTGAGTATGCGTGTCTGCCCCATGACGGTAGGTATCCCCCGCCGGTCCGGGGTGCCAATCACGTTCGACCGGCCGGGACGACATGGCTCGCCCCGGCCGGCACACGGCACCCGCACGGCCGTACGCCCTCCAGCGTGAGGCGTCCGTATATCGACATCGAGACGGACAAGTTGCCTGCCGGTTAACACTTTTGATGGGATTTCACCCCTTCGCGTCGGGGAAGTCGCGCCCCCGGACGACATCCGCCGCCGCCCGCCCCTTGACGGTGCCTCACCTCCGTTGCGACAGTCCGCTCAACCCGGAGTGAGGGGCCGGGTACGCAACGCGGGCAGACCGAGCAACGGGGGCGCGCGATGACAGGTCCAGCACAACCCACGGCCGATCCGCCGGCCGACGGGCCGCCGCCCGCGGCCGTCCCGGCGCCGCGCGCGGCCGGGTCGGATCCCCACGCGGCCGGGGCGGAGGGGACCGCGGCGGGGGCGGAGCGGACCGCGGCGGGGCCGGTGGGTCGATCACCCGGCCAGTTGATGTGGCGGCGCTTCCGCCGCGACCGCACCGGCGTCGTCTCCGCCTACGTCGTGCTGTTCTTCTTCCTCGCGGCGCTGCTGGCCCCGCTCATCGCCCGGCTGTACGGCAAGGATCCGTACACCACCTACGGTCTTGACCGGCCCGGGCTGCTCAACGAGTTCTACTACCCGGTCAAGCCGAACGGCGGGATCGACGGCGAGTTCTGGTTCGGGATCGAACCGCAGCTCGGCCGCGACGTGTTCACCCAACTGCTGTACGGCATCCGCACCTCGCTGCTGATCGCGACCGTGGTGACGGTGCTGTGCGTGGTCACCGGCATCGTGATCGGGGTGACCGCGGGCTATCTCGGGGGCCGGGTCGACAACCTGCTGGGGCGCTTCATCGACCTGCTGCTGGCCTTCCCCGCGCAGCTCTCCTTCGTGGCCTTCACGCCGGTGGTGTACGCGCTGTTCGTGAGCCCGGAGAAGGAGACCCCGACCTCGCTGCGGGTGATCACACTCGTCCTGGTGATGTGGGTGCTGGGCTGGATGGGTCTGGCCCGGCTGCTGCGCGGCCAGGTGCTGAGCCTGCGCGAGCGGGAGTTCATCGAGGCGGCGAAGGTCACCGGGGCCTCTCCGTGGCGGATCATCCGCAAGGAGCTGCTGCCCAACCTGTGGACGCCGATCCTGGTGCAGTCCACGCTGATGCTGCCGAACTTCGTGACCGTCGAGGCGGCGCTGTCCTTCCTCGGGGTGGGCATCGTGGAGCCGACCCCCGACTGGGGCCGGATGTTCGCCACCGGCTCGCGCCACTACCAGAACGACATCACCTACATGTTCTTCCCCGGCATCGCCATGGTGATCTTCGTGGTCGCCTTCAACCTGCTCGGGGACTCGGTACGGGACGCGTTCGATCCGAAGACGAAGCGCTAGCGGGCCAGGGGCCCCGCTACCAGCCAGGGCAGGTGGAACGATCATGACCTCAGATCCCTCGACCCCCCGGGGCCCACGGCGCGCGCGGCGCGGAGCGCGGCCGGCCGCCGCCGCCCTGGCCGCCGCGGTCCTGACGCTCTCCGCGTGCAGCAGCGGCGGCGGAGGCGGCGACCCCGACGACGACCCGAGCCGTAAGACGGACAAGAACCGGGCCGAGAACTACTCGCTCGGCACCAAGGCCGACTCCACCGGGCCCGCCGCGCCGGTCCCCGGCGCCAAGGAGGGCGGCACGGTCAACGTCCTGCAGCGGGACGCCTTCACCCATCTGGACCCGGCGCAGATCTACTACGCCGACCAGCTCAGCGTGCAGATGCTCTACAACCGCTCGCTGACCACGTACAAGATCGACGCGAACGGTCGGGTCAAGGTCGTCGGCGACCTCGCCACCGACACCGGCACCTCCTCCGACGGCGGCCGGACCTGGACCTACACCCTCAAGGACGGCCTGAAGTTCGAGGACGGCTCGCCGATCACCTCCGCGGACGTACGGCAGAGCGTGGAACGGCTGTACGCGAAGTTCGCGACGGACGGGCCGCAGTACATCCCGCAGTGGCTCTCCGGGGAGGGCCAGTCCTTCCGCAAGGCGCTGCCCGACGGCCCGTACAAGGGCGACCACCTGCCCGACGACGTGCTGGACACCCCGGACGACAAGACGGTCGTCTTCCACTTCCGCGAGCCGCACGCGGACACCCCGTACGCCGTGGCCATGCCCAACATCGGCGCGGTACCCGCCGAGCCGGGCAAGGACACCAAGGAGCGCTACGACACCCACCCGGTGGCCTCCGGCCCGTACAAGATCGGCACGCTGAAGGCGGGCAAGTCGCTGACGCTGGTGCGCAACGAGCACTGGGACCCGAGGACGGACCCGGTGCGCCACCAGTACCCGGAGCGGTTCGCGGTCAGCTTCGGGGTGCAGGAGCCGGACTCGGCGCGCCGGCTGCTGGCCGAACGCGGCGGCGACCGGCAGGCGATGTCCTTCACCAACGCGGTCACCATCGAGGCCGGCCCCTCGGTGCTGAAGGACGACGCGACCAAGGACCGCACCTTCAACGAGGTGCAGCCGTACGTCGACTACATGGCGATCAACATGGATCGGATCAAGGACAGGAAGGTCCGTCAGGCGCTGGCCTACGCGCTGCCCAACCATCAGATCCTGGGCCAGCTCGGCGGCGCCCGGGCCGGTCAGGTCGCCGGCAACCTGCTCTCCCCGTCGCTGGCCGGCTGGAAGGACATCGACCCCTACGGCAAGAAGAAGTTCCCCGCCGGCGACACCGCCACCGCCAAGAGGCTGCTGCGCGAGGCCGGCAAGGAGGGGCAGGAGATCGTCTACGCCTACCCCAACACCACCGAGTACCAGAAGATCTCCGTGGTGGTCACCCAGGCGCTGGAGAAGGCCGGATTCCAGGTGGAGAAGAAGGAGATCGACTCCAACAACTACACCACCGAGATCTCCAAGGTGGACAACGGCTTCGACATCTACCGCGCCTCCTGGGGGGCCGACTGGCCGGTGGGCTCCACGGTCGTCCCGCCGCTGTTCGACGGCCGTAGCGTGGTCGACGGCTCGCAGAACTACTGGCACCTGCGCAACGGCCTGGTGAACGCCGAGATCGACCGCATCAACAAGATCACCGATGTCGAGGCGGCCGCCGACGAGTGGGTGAAGCTGGCGGAGAAGATCCTCACCGAGGACGTCCCGGCGGTCCCGATCTTCTACAACCGCCAGTGGTCGATCTGGGGTTCGGGGATCGGCGGGGTGAAGTACCACCCGGTGTACGGCACGGCCGCGCCCACCGACGTCTACGTCAAGTGACCCCTGCCGATGCTGAGGTTCCTGTGGCGCCGGACGCTCGGCGCGCTCGTCATCGTCCTGGCCATCAGCGCGATCACCTTCTTCCTGTTCTTCGCGCTGCCGACCGAGCCGGCCCAGCTGGCCTGCGGCAAGAACTGCGGGCCGGAGGCGCTGGCGATCATCGATGAGAACCTGGGGCTCGACGAGCCGGTCCCGGTGCAGTACTGGCACTACCTGGTGGGCATCGTCGCCGGGCGGGACTTCGACATCGGCCACTGCGACGCGCCCTGCCTGGGCTACTCGTTCCGCAACAACCAGCCGGTGTGGGAGACCATCCTGGACCGCTATCCCACCACGCTGTCCCTGGCCTTCGGCGGCGCCGTGGTCTTCCTGCTCGTCGGCGTGTCCATCGGCATGCTCGCCGCCGCCCGGCGCGGCACCGTCGTCGACAAGCTCCTCAGCTCCCTGTCGTTGATCGGCAACTCGCTCCAGGTCTACTTCGTCGGCACCATCGCGCTGTGGCTGCTGGTGGACTCCTGGGACCTGATCGACCGCCCGGCGTACGTGCCGATCACCGAGGATCCGGCGGGCTGGTTCGGGGGGATGCTGCTGCCCTGGCTGGTGCTCTCCATCATCTTCATCGCCAACTACAGCCGGATGACCCGCTCGCAGATGATCGAGCAGTTGGACGAGGACCATGTGCGCACCGCGCGGGCCAAGGGGCTGCCCGCGCGGACGGTCTTCTTCCGCTACGCCTGGCGGGGCGCGATGGCCCCCATCGTCACGCTCGTCGGCATCGACCTGGGCTCGCTCTTCGGCGGCGCCATGGTCACCGAGTTCACCTTCACCCTGCACGGGCTGGGCCGGCTGGCGGTGGAGTCGGTGACGGAGAAGGACCTCCCCATGCTGATGGGCGTGATGCTCTTCAGCTGCACCGCGATCGTGATCGCCAACATCATCGTGGACGCGCTCTACGCCGTCATCGACCCGCGTGTGCGCCTGGCCTAGGAGTGACGACCCACGTGACCAGCACCGTGACCGAGCGGCCGGGCCGCGGCGGCGACGCCGCCCCGTTCCTCTCCGTGACCGAGCTCTCGGTCCGCTTCGCCACCGAGGACGGCACCGTCAAGGCGGTCGACGGCCTCTCCTTCTCCCTGGAACGGGGCCGCACCCTGGGCATCGTCGGCGAGTCCGGCTCCGGGAAGTCCGTCACCAGCCTGGCCGTGCTGGGGCTGCACGACCCGCGCCGCACCACCGTCGCGGGCCGGATCCGGCTGGCCGGGCAGGAGCTCACCGGCGCCGGTGAGCGCACCCTGGAGCGGCTGCGCGGCAACACCATGGCGATGATCTTCCAGGACTCGCTCACCGCGCTCTCCCCCTACTACACGGTGGGCCGACAGATCGCCGAGCCCTACCGGCGCCACACCGGAGCCTCCCGGCGCGAGGCCCGGTCGCGCGCCGTCGAGATGCTCGCCAAGGTCGGCATCCCCAACCCCCGGCTCCGGGTGGACGACTACCCGCACCAGTTCTCGGGCGGGATGCGCCAGCGCGCGATGATCGCGATGGCGCTGGTCTGCGATCCCGAGCTGCTGATCGCGGACGAGCCGACCACCGCGCTGGACGTGACGGTGCAGGCGCAGATCCTGGACCTGCTGCGCGACCTCCAGCAGGAGACCGGCTCCGCGATCATCCTGATCACCCACGACCTGGGAGTGGTCGCGGGCGCCGCCGACGAACTGCTGGTGATGTACGCGGGGCGGGCGGTGGAGCGGGGCGCGGTGCGCGAGGTGCTGCGCGACCCGCGCCACCCGTACACCTGGGGGCTGTTGGCCTCGATGCCCCGGCTGGACTCGCCGGTCGACACGCCGCTCACTCCGATCCCCGGCGCCCCGCCCAGCCTGCTCGCCCCGCCGCCGGGCTGCCCCTTCCATCCGCGGTGCGGCTTCACCGGGGAGGTGGACGGGGAGCGCTGCCGGACCGAGCGGCCCACACTGCCACCGGGGCGGGGGGCCGCCTGTCATCTGACCGAACGGCAGCGGGAGCGGCTGCGGGGGGCGCCACGATGAGCGAGGAACTGCTGGTCGCGGAGCGGCTGACCAAGCACTTCCCGGTACTGGGCGGGTTTCCGTTCCGCCGCCGGGTGGGCGCCGTGCGGGCGGTCGACGGGATCGATCTGACCGTCCGGGCGGGCGAGAGCTTCGGGCTGGTCGGCGAGTCCGGCTGCGGCAAGTCCACCACCGGGCGGCTGCTGACCCGGCTGCTGGAACCCACGGCGGGCCGGATCGCCTACCGAGGCGAGGACATCACCCATGCGCGTCGCCGCGCCCTGGCCCCGGTCCGCTCCCAGATCCAGATGATCTTCCAGGATCCGTACTCCTCGCTGAACCCCCGGCAGACGGTGGGCGCGATCATCTCCGGCCCGATGGAGATCAACGACATCCGCCCACCGGGCGGCCGCGAGGCACGCGTACGCGAGCTGCTGGAGGTGGTCGGCCTCAGCCCGGAGCACTACAACCGCTTCCCCCACGAGTTCTCCGGCGGCCAGCGCCAGCGCATCGGCATCGCGCGCGCCCTGGCCCTGGAACCGAGGCTCATCGTCGCGGACGAACCCGTCTCGGCGCTGGACGTCTCCATCCAGGCCCAGGTCGTCAACCTGCTCCAGCAGCTCCAGCGCGAGCTGGGCATCGCCTTCCTCTTCATCGCCCACGACCTGGCCGTGGTACGACACTTCTCCCAGCGGGTGGCGGTGATGTACCTGGGCAAGATCGTGGAGGTCGGCGACCGGGACGCGATCTACGGACGGCCCAGGCACCCCTACACGCACGCCCTGCTGTCGGCGGTCCCGGAGGCGGACGCCCTGATCGACGCGGACGAGGACGGCGAGGTGGCGTCCTCACCCCCCACCCGCCGCGACCGCATCCGCCTGCAGGGCGACGTCCCCTCCCCCGTCACCCCGCCGTCGGGCTGCCGCTTCCGGACACGCTGCTGGAAGGCACAGGAGAAGTGCGCCCAGGAAGAACCGCCGCTGGCCCGCGCGGAGGGAAGCGCGGAGGGTCACCTGACGGCTTGCCACTTTCCAGAGGCGCCTACGCTCGCGGGGCGGGGCGAGGATGTGGTACTGGATCCGGCGCTGCGGGCCACCGAGTCGAGGGATGGCAAGCCGGGCTGAGCAGGCTGTTGTCAGTCTGTCCACGACAAATCAGTAGTCGTTCGGATTCACACCTTCAGGGGAGCGATAGCCCGGGGATACAACGGCGAAGTAGATGAGGTCTTCCTGGGAAGCATTCGGAGATTGTTTGGGCTTGGTGCTCCTGATCAAGAGTTCGGCGTGCACTGAAAAATCATCCTTCTCATGGATGGCTTTGATCTGCAACTGGCGCGCCTTGGAATTTGCGTGACCATACTTCGTAAGTCGCCATCCCTTCTTCGGCAGCTCGTCACGCAAGCGCTCGAACCCGCGAGTCAACTCTTCCGGGGAGAGCTCCGAGACAGACCAGGAGTGCCGAACACTGTACTCCCCGTCCTCCTGGTCATAGGTCACCGCTCTAGGACCACCCGGCGAGACTTCTCCACGAAGTCTGGTGGTATCGAGTAGGTCACTGGACAACTGGCTGGCCAATTTTTCCGCCGCCTTAGGGTGAACTTCCTTCAAAGCCTCACCAGAATGCCCCATAGAACTACACCCCGCGATGTTCAGGAGGACTGCAGTAGCGGCGAGAGCCAAGCCACGCCGACGCGTTTTCCGAATCCGAGCAACACTAGTCATCGACAAGCTCCACTTCATCATAGAGCCCCGCAACGACTCTTGCCTGATTCAGGATACTGAGACTCGGCTCACCCTTCTCCCGGTCATACTTCCAGTATCCGCTATGCCCCTCCGTATCAGTAGCCATCTGGTTGGCGCCGAAGCTGTCGTCGCTCGGAATGGCCTTACCGAAAGGGCCCAGCCATCCCTGGAACCAACGACCCGCTTCCGGTACCGCATCACCGTCGGCATCCTCATTCCACACATGCCCCTTGGGCACGTCCAACCTCTCAGCCTTCTGCACCTCAACGGTCGGACTCCCCGCGAAGACTATGTCGTCCGCGCCCAGGTGCCCCTGACGAGCAGCGGAACCGATGAGCGTGCACCCGTAAGAGTGCCCAATCGCGGTGATACGGCTATCCGCTCCTGAAGTGTTGGCCGCATTGAGACCATCGATGAATTTGTTGAATGCGGGCGCCCCGTCGTCTGCATATTTGTAGCTGAGAGCATCCGATTGAACAGTCTGCGGCGCATCGTAGCCGACCCAGGTGACGGTCGAGACGCTCTTTCCCTTCGCTACCTGACCAACCGTCTCATGCATATCGACCATGCGGTTAATGTCCCCCTCGAGATTACCGAGCCCCGATTTGGTGCCAGGGACATATACAGCGGTATGGTCGGCGGTGTCGGGATTTCCATTGGCGATGATGGCACGCCCTCCGCCTTCCGTACTGAAACCCAGCAGATACGCCTCGGGCAGACCGTCCTTGCCTCCTGTTCTATCGAAGCGGCTCTGGATGTCATCCATGCCCTTGATCTGCTCCTCAAATTTCTTACGCTTGGCGTCCCATTCATCCCACTCGTGGCTCGTGATGGTCACGGCCTCCTTATGTTGAATGGTCTTGGGTCGACCGTCTTTCGGCTGGCTCGCGCTGTGGTGAGCCAGAGCTATTTCAATCTCGGCACGTTTCTCTGCCAGCACGGTGCGGTTTGCCTCATTGCGGACCTCTGCGGGAAGGCCGTCGAGGCCACCAATACTGTCGGGCTGCAGAGTGATCAGGGCATCCTGCTGGTCCGGGGACAGGCCCTTCCACCACTTGGCGTTATCTGCCGGACTGCCTTTCTTGGGCAGGTCCTTGATGTCGTCCAAGTAGTCCTTCGCTGCCTTGCGGACCCCCTCCGTGTCCCCCTTCGCATCGATCCAGTCCTCATCGGACACCGTCAGATCGTCATCCGCCCTCAGCTGCCGCAACTTCGGCGCCCACAGGTCGTCCGCCTCCGTGGCCTCCTGGATGGCCTGGGCGATGCGGTTGGCGATCTCTGCCGCCTTGGCGTAGTTCGGGTTGGGGTTGAAGTTGGCCGCCTGGTCCTGGAGCGACTTCGCCGGGTCGGGTGACTCGTCGATCGCGGCCAAGCCCGTCTTGGGCCGCTTCGCGATACCGGCGACCTTGCCACCCGCCGGAACCTTGCCGTCCGTCTCCTTCTCGCCTGCCGCCGGATAGCTCACCGAGCCGTCGGAGTTGACCGTGAACTTCTCGGCTTCCGCATCCCCGACCGCCCTGTCCAGCTTGCGCTTCGCCTCCCGCAGCTCCGCGGCCAGCGCGTTGAGACCCGTGCTCACCAGGCCGCACTCGACCTGGACGTAGTGGAAGTTCTTCGAGAGCTCGGACAGCTGTCCCAGAGCCGCCGTCAGAGCCTGCCCGTCGAGATCCTCCCGCATCTTGGCGGTGATCTGCCGCTCCAGAGCCTCCTTGGCGTGCTGCGCCATGTTGCTCGTCGACTGGTAACCGTCGGCCGCGCCCTCGAACTCAGCCGGATTAAGCCGCTTCAGCGTCGTGTAGTCCATGACTTCAGATCACCCCTTGCCCTTGCCGCCCAGAGCCGGGGTGTCCGCGTAGCTGGTGACGAGCATGTTGAACCCGGTGGCAACATCCGTCTCGTACTCGGCGAAGTTGTTCGCCGCGTACTGGAGTTGCGACTGAAGCCCGGTGCACCTACCGGCCACGCTGGTCAGGTACGTCTTCCACGAGTCGTACACGTCCCGCTGAGCCACCGCGCTCTTCACCCCGCCGGCTCCACTGGTGTCCCCCGCGCCTACGCCCTTCTGCCCCTCCGTCAGCTTCGTCTTGGCGGTGCTGACGTTCTGTTCGAGCTTGCCGACGCTGCTCGCGGCCGTCGTCCAGGCCGTCTTGCTGGTCTTGAGCCTGTCCGAGCCGCCCCCACCGGTCTTCCCCTTCGCGCTCGCCAGGTTCATCCCGAAGCTCGCAAGGACCCCGCCCGCCATGTCACTCGTGCCCTTCTGCGTTCTGTGACGACACAACGACGCAGAGCATATGGCGGTTCTCGATCAAGGACCTGAGTACGGGTACTCAGATCGGCAATTCGTGCTCGACGCCTCGTGACTACGCCGGTCCGGGGCTCCGCGGCGCCGTCTTCGGGGTCTCCTCGGCGAAGTGACACGCCGACGGGTGTGCGGCGGGGACGTCCAGGCCGCGGAAGACCGGGGGGACCGCAAGCAGCGGTACCTCCAGTTCGCAGCGCAGTCGCGCCTTCCAGCAGCGGGTGCGGAAGCGGCAGCCGGAGGGTGGGGCGGCCGGGGAGGGGATTTCGCCGTGGAGGAGGATGCGCTCGCGGCGGTGGCGGGCGTCCGGGTCGGGGACGGGGACAGCGGAGAGCAGGGCCTGGGTGTACGGATGGGTGGGGTGCTCGTAGATCTCGGTGTCGGTGCCGGTCTCGGCGAACCGGCCCAGGTACATCACCGCGACCCGGTCGGAGATGTGCCGCACTACCGACAGGTCGTGGGCGATGAAGACGTAAGCGAGGTCGAACTCGTCCTGGAGGCGCTCCATCAGGTTGACGACCTGGGCCTGTACGGAGACGTCGAGGGCGGAGACCGGCTCGTCGGCCACGATGACCTCGGGGCGCAGCGCCAGCCCGCGGGCGATGCCGACGCGCTGCCGCTGGCCGCCGGAGAACTGGTGGGGATAGCGGTTGACGTACTCGGGGTTGAGGCCGACCACGTCGAGCAGCTCCTGGACACGGCGGCGGCGGTCCCCCTTGGGCGCCGCCTCCGGGTGGATCTCGAAGGGCTCGCCGATGATGTCGCCGACCGTCATCCGGGGGTTGAGCGAGGTGTACGGGTCCTGGAAGACCATCTGGATGTTGCGGCGGACCGCCTTGAGGGCCCGGCCTGACAGCTTGGTGATGTCCTCGCCCTTGAAGAGGACCTCGCCCGCGGTGGGTCGTTCCAGCGACACCAAGAGCTTGGCGACGGTGGACTTGCCGCAGCCGGACTCGCCGACGATGCCCAGCGTCTCGCCGCGGTGGAGCTCGAAGGAGACGCCGTCCACGGCCCTGACCGCGCCCACCGGCTTCTTGACCACGACGCCCCGGGTGAGGGGGTAGTGCTTGACCAGGTCGCGCACGACGAGGATGGGGTCATCGCCGCTCACCGAGGGTCTCCTTCCAGAAGTGGCAGGCGCTGGTCCGGCCGGGGGCGACGTCGGCGAGCGGCGGCGGGTCGGTGCGGCAGACGTCCCGCGCGCGGGGGCAGCGCGGGTGGAAGGGGCAGCCCGACGGGAGGCGCCCCGGGCCGGGCGGCAGGCCCTTGATGGCGTACAGCTCGCCGCCCCCGCGGTCCAGGCGGGGGACGGAGTCCAGCAGGCCGCGGGTGTACGGGTGGGCGGGTGCCGCGTAGAGCTCGGCCACGGGCGCGGTCTCCACGATCCGCCCCGCGTACATCACCGCGATGGTGTCGGCGACGTCCGCCACCACCCCCAGGTCGTGGGTGATCAGGATGAGCCCCATGGCGCGTTCTCGGCGCAGCTCCGCGAGCAACTCCATCACCTGGGCCTGGACGGTGACGTCCAGCGCGGTCGTGGGCTCGTCCGCGATGATCAGGTCCGGCTCCAGCGCCAGCGCCATCGCGATCATGATGCGCTGCCGCATGCCACCCGAGAACTGGTGCGGATAGTCCCCCGCCCGGTCCCGGGCCGCCGGGATGCCCACCCGTTCCATCAGCTCCACCGCCCTGGCCCGGGCGTCCCGGCGGGACATGCCCCGGTGCACCCGGTACATCTCGCCGAGCTGGGTGCCCACCGGCACCACGGGGTTGAGCGCGGAGAGCGCGTCCTGGAAGACCATCGCCATCTGGGCGCCGCGCACCCTCCGCCGCTCCTCGCGGCCGGCGGTGAGCAGGTCGCGCCCCCGGAAGAGGACCCGACCGCCGGTCACCCGGGCCGGTGGGGAGTCGAGGATGCCCATCACGGCCTGGGCGGTCACCGACTTCCCGGATCCGGACTCGCCGAGCACGGCGAGTGTGCGCCCCGCGTCGACGGCGCAGCTGACGCCGTCGACGGCCCGCACCACGCCCTCTCTCGTGCGGAACTCGACCCGCAGGTCCCGCACCTCCAGCAGCCTGGTCATCGCGCGAACTCCTCAGCGCAGCTTGGGGTCGAGGGCGTCGCGCACCGCGTCGCCGAGCATGATGAACGCCAGCACCGTCAGGCTCAGCGCGGCGGCCGGCCAGAGCAGCATGTGCGGGGCGTTGCGGATGTGGCTGGAGGCGGCGGAGATGTCGATGCCCCAGGAGACGGTGGGCGGCTTGAGCCCCACGCCGAGGAAGGACAGCGTCGCCTCCAGCGCGATGTAGGTGCCCAGCGCGATGGTCGCCACCACGATGACCGGGGCGACGGCGTTGGGGGCGATGTGGCGCAGCAGCAGCCGGCCGTCGCCCGCCCCGAGCGCCCGCGCGGCCTGCACATAGTCCGTCTCCCGGACGGTGACCACCGAGCCGCGCGCGATGCGGGCCAGCTGCGGCCAGCCCAGCAGCACGATGAAGCCGACCACCGGCCAGATCGATCCCCCGGTCACCACGGAGAGGAACACCAGCCCGCCCAGCACGATCGGGATGCCGAAGAAGACGTCCGCCACCCGGGACAGCAGCGCGTCCCCCCAGCCGCCGTAGAAGCCGGCCAGCCCGCCGAGCAGGCCGCCCAGCAGCAGGACGCCGGCGGTGGCGCAGACGCCGACGGTCATGGAGGCACGCGCTCCGTACACGGTGCGGGTGTAGACGTCGCAGCCCTGCGCGTCGAAGCCGAAGGGGTGGCCGGGCGAGGCGCCCTCCTGGGCCCGGGCCAGCTCGCAGTGGAGCGGATCGCCGGTGGCGACGGACTGCGGCCAGACGGCGATGACCAGGAGGAAGAGGATCAGCAGGGCGGAGATTACGAAGACCGGGTTGCGGATCAGGTCGTGCCAGGCGTCCGACCACAGCCCCCGGGGCCGCTCCGACGGGTCGCCGCGCCGCCGCTTCCCGGGCCCGCGCTCCAGCGTCTCGGCCTCGCCGGTGGCCAGGTCCAGCGCGCCGCCGCCGGTGGGTGCGATGGCCTCGCGACCGTCGTACGGGGGCTGCTCAGGCATAGCGGATCCTCGGGTCGAGCACGGCGTACAGGAGGTCGACGAGCAGGTTCGCCAGCAGGAAGATCAGCACCAGGATGGTCACGAAGCCGACCACGGTGGGCGAGTTCTGCCGCAGGATGCCCTGGTAGAGCTGGTAGCCCACGCCGTGGATGTTGAAGATCCGCTCGGTGACGATGGCGCCGCCCATCAGCGCGCCGATGTCGGCTCCGATGAAGGTCACCACCGGGATCAGCGAGGTCCGCAGCAGATGGCGGGTGATGATCCGGCGCCGCGGCAGCCCCTTGGCCACGGCGGTGCGCACATGGTCGGCGCGGGCGTTCTCGACGATCGAGGTGCGGGTGAGCCGGGTGGTGTACGCCAGCGAGGTCAGCGCCAGCACCAGCCCGGGCAGCAGCAGTTCGCCCAGCGGCGCTCCGGGCGGCACCGTGGGGCTCACCCAGCCCCACTCCACGCCGAACAGCAGCTGGAGCACATAGCCGCTGACGAAGGTGGGCACGGAGACCACGACCAGCGTCAGCAGCAGCACCGAGCTGTCCAGCGCGCGTCCGCGGCGCAGTCCGGTGAGGACGCCGAGGCTGATGCCGACGAGCAGTTCGATGAAGACGGCGACCAGCGTGAGCCGCAGGGTGACGGGGAAGGAGAGGGCCATCAGCGCGGTGACCTCGTCGCCGTTGAAGGCGGTGCCGAAGTCGCCCCGGAAGATCTGCCCCATGTACAGCAGGTACTGCTTCCACAGCGGCTCGTCGAGGTGGAGTTCGGCGCGGATCCGGGCGGCGGTGGCGGGGTCGGGGGCCCGGTCGCCGAAGAGGGCGGCGACCGGGTCGCCCAGCGCGTAGACCATGAAGAAGATGAGGAAGGTGCTGCCGAGGAACACCGGAATCATCTGGAGCAGTCGCCGGAGCACATGGCGGCGCATCGCTCAGCCGACCCTGATCTGGTGGTAGACGGGGACGCTGAACTGGTTCAGGGCGACGTCGCGCAGTCGGCTGGAGTAGCCGGCGCTGCCGTTCTGGTACCAGAGCGGGATGGCCGCCATCTGGTCCCGCACCACCTCCTCGGCCCGCTGGAATTCGCGCACCGCGAGGACGGGGTCGGACTCGGCGTTGGCCCGGTCGATCAGCCGGTCGAACTCCCGGTCGCTCCAGTGGCCGTCGTTGGAGGAGGCGTCGGTGTAGTACAGCGGCTGGAGGAAGTTCTGGATCAGGGGGTAGTCCATCTGCCAGCCCGCGCGGAAGGGGCCCTTCATCGCCTTGGCGGCCATGCGGTTGCGGAAGTCGGCGAAGGTGCCGACGGGGTTGCCGACGCACGCCCGGTCCCGGCGCAGCGCGTTGTTGACGCTGTGGCAGACCGCGTCCACCCACTCCCGGTGCGAGCCGGTGTCCGCGTTGTAGGTGATCGTCATGCGCCCGCCGGGCAGCCCGCCGCCCTCCTCGATCAGCCGGCGTGCCCGCGCGGGGTCGTAGCGGCAGGCGGGCCCGCACAGCCCGGCCCGGTAGCCGCCGTCCGGGCCGAGGACCGGGGAGGTCCAGTCGGTGGCGGGGGTGCGGGTGCGGGCGAAGATCCGCCGGGTGATCTGCTCGCGGTCGATGGCCATCGAGATGCCGGTGCGCACCTTGACCGCGCCCGGCCCGGTCCAGTCCTTGTCGTAGAACGGGAAGGCGAGGGTCTGCAGGATGCCGGCGGGCTGGTTGACGTACCGGCCGTCCAGGTCGCTTCTGACGTTCTTCAGCTGGGCGGCGGGGACGTCGTCGACCAGGTCGAGGTTGCCGGCCTGGAGGTCGGTGTAGGCGGTGTTGCCGTCGGTGTAGACGCGCAGGTCCACGCCGTTGTTGCGGGCCTTGTCGGGGCCGGGGTAACCGCGCCAGGTGCGCAGCCGCATCGCCCAGCCGCGGTCGTACGAGGCCACCTGGTAGGGCCCGTTGCCGATGGGCTTGTCCAGCCACGCCCGGTGGTCGTCGAAGAACGCGCGCGGCAGCGGCGCGTAGGCGTTGTAGCCGAGCGTCTCCGGCCAGGTGGAGAACCTCTGCCGCAGGGTGACGGTGAAGGTCCGGTCGTCCTCGACCGACAGCCCCGACAGGGTGCGGGCGGTGGGGGCGCCGTGGTCCGGGTGGACCTTCTCGTAGCCCTGGATGTACTCGAAGAAGTAGGCGTTGCGCTGCCTGTTGTCGAGCAGCGCGGCGTAGTTCCAGGCGTCCACGAACGAGCGGGCGGTGACCGGCTCGCCGTTGCTGAAGGTCCAGCCCCGCTTGAGGGTGACGGTGTAGTGCCGCTGGTCGTCGGTGTCGATCCGCTCGGCGAGCATGTTCCGCGCCTCGCCGGTCTTCGGGTCGTAGCTCTTGAGCCCGCGGAAGATCATGTCGAGGACCTTGCCGCCCTGGACCTCGTTGGTGTTGGCCGGCTCCAGCGGGTTGGGCGGGTCGCCCCAGGAGGAGCGCACCACGCCGGGGGCGATGCCGTCGGCCTCGACCCCGCCGCCGCAGCCCGCGGCGGCCGGCGCGGCCAGCACGGTCAGCGCGACGCAGGCGGCCCGGGGGACACGGGCGGGTCCGCGCATGGGGTGCCTCCTCGAAGCCGGGATTCCTCCCGACTTAACCCCACATGACCCTTCCGACACGGCGTGTGACGCACCTTACGGGCCGGCCGGCCCGAGGACACGCCACCGACCGGGTGAAAGGCATCCGCGCCGGGTATGGAGCAGATAGTTCTCCGAAGTACGCAGTACCCCACAGACGCACCTCACCATGAGCGAACGGGGATACTCCGCGGTGATCGAGGACCTACCCACCATCGGGGTCGAGGAGGAGTTCCTCCTGACGGACCACGCCACACGGGCGCCGGTCCCCTGCGCCCCGGTGGTCATCAAGCGCGCTCGGGAGAGCCTCGGCGACCAGGTCGGCGACGAGTTCGTGCCCAGCATGCTGGAGACCCGCACCCGACCCGTCGCCACCCTGGGCGACCTGCGTCGGGAACTGCTGCGGCTGCGCGCGGGCGTGGCCGCGGCCGCCGCCGAGGTCGGCTGCCGGGCGGTGGCCTCCGGCACCCCGGTGGTGCCGCCCAGGGGCCGCCCCGAGGTCACCGACAAGGACCGCTATCTGCGGATGGTCGCCGAGTACGGCCCGCTCGCCACCGGCGACCAGGGGCTCGCCGTCTGCGGCTGCCACGTCCACCTCGGCGTCGCCGACCGGGACCACGCGGTGCGGCTCGGCAACCATCTGCGCGGCTGGCTGCCCACCCTCCAGTCGCTGGCCGGGAACTCGCCCTTCTACGCCGGCCAGGACTCCGGGTACGCCAGCTGGCGGACGATGCGCTGGGCGCAGTGGCCCGGCAGCGGCCCGACCCCGCATCTGCCGGACGCCGCGGCCTACGACGCGCTGGTCGACTCCCTGGTCGACTCCGGGATGCTGCTGGACCGCACGATGGTCTACTGGTACGCCCGTCCCTCCGAGCGCTTCCCCACGGTCGAGCTGCGGGTCGCCGACGTGAGCGCCGCGCCGGAGACGGTGCTGCTGGTGGCCGCCCTGGCCCGGGCGCTGGCGGCCGTGCTGCTGGCCGAGGTCCGGCATGGCACGCCCGCCCCCGCCATCCCCGACGCGCTGCTGCTCGCCGCGCACTGGCGCGCGGCCCGTGACGGTCTGGGCGGCGCCGGGGTCGACCTCCACAGCGGCCGGCCGCGCCCCGCCGTCGAGCTCGTCGACGCGCTGGTCGAGCGTGCCGCCCCCGGTCTGGAGGCCGCCGGGGACCTGGCGCTGGTCCGCGAGGTGTGGGGCCGGCTGCGGGCCACCGGCGACGGCGCGACGCGACAGCGCGCGGCGTTCCACCGCCGGGGCCGGCTGAGCGATGTGGTGGACGAGTTCGCCCTACCGGCGTGATCCGAGCCCGCCGGGCGGGCGGGCTCCGGGGGTCTCCGGGCGGGGCTCAGAGGTGTGCGCGCAGGTGCTCCGCGACGGCGCGGGTCCACGCGGTGAGCTCGCCCCGGTGGCCCACCCGCCCCTCGCACAGGACGGCGACCTGGGCGTCGCTGAGCCGGTTGGGGCCGGGCATGTCCAGCATGCGCGCCATCGACTGGAGCACGGTCGCCAGCCGCTCGGCGTCCGTGTGGCTCAGCATGACCAGCGCGTGGGTGTGGCCGAGCGTGGTGGAACCGGGCATCGGGGCCTCCTCTGGTCGGACCGCCGGCCCCCGTTCTTCACCGTACGACCGCCCCGGCCGCCGTCGCCACCGGCCACGGAACGCCGACGCGTACGACGGACGCCCGGGCCGATCGGTCGGTGACCGATCGGCCCGGGCGTCTCGCGGCGCGCGGCCCCTGAGCGGGCGCACCGCCCCTCAGCGGGGGCGGTCAGGCGTGGACGACGTCCTTCTCCTCTGCGAAGTGGCACGCCGAGGCGTGGGCGGCCAGCGAGTCGACGCCCTTGAAGCGCTCGGGGATCGCCAGCACCGGCACCTCCTTGGCGCACTTGTCCTCGGCCTTCCAGCAGCGGGTGCGGAAGCGGCACCCCGACGGCGGGTTGGCCGGGGAGGGCACGTCGCCGGTGAGGATGATCCGCTCGCGGCCCTCGCGGGAGCCGGGGTCCGGGACCGGGACCGCCGACAGCAGCGCCTGGGTGTAGGGGTGCGTCGGGTGGTCGTAGATCTCGGCGTCGGTGCCGATCTCCGCCATCTTGCCCAGGTACATCACGCCGACCCGGTCGGAGATGTGCCGGACGATGGACAGGTCGTGCGCGATGAAGATGTAGGACAGGTTGAACTCGTCCTGGAGCTTCTCCATCAGGTTGATGACCTGCGCCTGCACCGAGACGTCCAGCGCCGAGACCGGCTCGTCGCAGATGATGATCTCCGGGTTGAGCGCGAGGCCGCGGGCGATGCCGATGCGCTGGCGCTGACCGCCGGAGAACTGGTGCGGATAGCGGTTGATGTACTCCGGGTTGAGGCCGACGACCTCCAGGAGCTCCTGGACCTTGCGACGCCGGTCGCCCTTGGGAGCCACCTCCGAGTGGATCTCGAAGGGCTCGCCGATGATGTCGCCGACCGTCATCCGCGGGTTGAGCGAGGTGTACGGGTCCTGGAAGACCATCTGGATGTTGCGGCGCACGGCCTTCAGGGCCCGGCCGGACAGCTTGGTGATGTCCTGGCCCTTGTAGAAGACCTCGCCGGCGGTGGCCCGCTCCAGCGTCATCAGCAGCTTGGCGACGGTGGACTTGCCACAGCCGGACTCGCCGACGATGCCCAGCGTCTCGCCCTGGTAGAGGTCGAAGGAGACGCCGTCGACGGCCTTGACCGCGCCGACCTGCTTCTTGAACAGGATGCCCTGGGTCAGCGGGAAGTGCTTGACCAGGTTGCGGACCTGGAGGATCGGCTCCCCCCGCTCCACCGGCGCCTCGATCGCCGCGACCGCCTCGTCGACGGTCTCGGTCCGCGCCACCTCCACCTCGGAGACGGCGTCCTCGACGGACTCCTTGGCCACGGCCTCGTCGTTCTTCTTCGGCTCAGCCATGGATCGTCTCCTTCCAGAAGTGGCACCCGCTGCCGCGGCCCGGCAGCTCGGCGCCGTCCCGCTCGGTGACCTGGTGCAGTACCGGCACCTCTTCCCGGCAGATGTCCTGCGCCTGGGGGCAGCGCGGGTTGAAGGCGCAGCCCGACGGGATCCGCAGCAGGTTGGGCGGCAGGCCCTTGATCGCGAACAGCTCCTGGCCCTTCTGGTCCAGGCGCGGGATGGAGTCCAGCAGGCCCTTGGTGTACGGGTGCGCCGGGCGCTTGTAGAGCTCGTGCACCGGGGCGGTCTCCACGATCCGTCCGGCGTACATCACCGCGATCTTGTCGGCGACGTCCGCGACCACGCCCAGGTCGTGGGTGATCAGGATCAGGCCCATGTTGTACTCGCGCTGAAGCTCCGCGAGCAGGTCCATCACCTGGGCCTGGACGGTCACGTCCAGCGCGGTGGTCGGCTCGTCCGCGATGATCAGGTCCGGCTCCAGGGCCAGCGCCATCGCGATCATGATGCGCTGGCGCATACCGCCGGAGAACTGGTGCGGGTAGTCCCCCACCCGCTCCTTGGCGGCCGGGATGCGCACCCGGTCCATCAGCTCGATGGCCTTGGCCTTGGCCTCCTTCTTGGAGAGGCCCTGGTGGACCCGGAACATCTCGCCGAGCTGGTAGCCGACGGAGAGCACCGGGTTGAGCGAGGAGAGCGCGTCCTGGAAGATCATCGCGATCTTCTGGCCGCGCAGCTTGCGGCGCTCCTCGGCGGACATCTTGAGCATGTCCTGGCCGCGGAAGAGGATCTCGCCCTGCGGGATCTTCCCCGGCGGCATGTCCAGGATGCCCATGATGGCCTGCGCCGTCACCGACTTGCCGGAGCCGGACTCGCCGAGCACGGCGAGCGTCTCGCCCGAGTTGACGGAGTAGTTGACGCCGTTGACCGCCTTGGCGACCCCGTCACGGGTGTGGAACTCCACATGCAGGTCACGGACTTCGAGCAGCGGGGTGGCGTCGTCGTCCGCACCGCGCGGGGCGGGCACGGCGTCGGTCTTCTCGATCGTGGTCACGTACGCCTCCCTCAGCGCAGCTTGGGGTCGAGGGCGTCGCGCACCGCGTCGCCGAGCAGGATGAACGCCAGCACGGTCAGGCTCAGGAAGGTGGCGGGGACGAGCAGCACATGCGGGGCGTCGCGCAGGGTGTTCTGCGCGTCGGAGATGTCCACACCCCAGGACACGGTCGGCGGCTGGAGGCCGATGCCCAGGTACGACAGGGTCGCCTCGGCGGAGACGTATCCGCCCAGCGCGATGGTGGCCACCACGATCACCGGGCCGATGGCGTTCGGCAGGATGTGCCGGAAGAGGATCCGGCCGGTGCCGGCGCCGAGCGCGCGCGCCGCCGTCACGAAGTCCGCCTGCTTCTGGGTGATGACCGCGCCGCGCATGACGCGCGCGATCTGCATCCAGCCGAAGGCCGCGAGGGCCAACACCACGGTCCACACGGTGCGGCGGGTGAACGCCTGCAGCAGGACCATGCCGCCGAGCAGCAGCGGAATGCCGAAGAAGACGTCGGTGAGGCGCGACAGAAGGGCGTCGACCCAGCCGCCGAAGTAGCCGGCGAACATGCCGAAGAGGCCGCCGAACACCGTCACCGCGAGGGTCACACAGGTGCCGACGATCACCGAGGCGCGGGCGCCGTGGATCGTCCGGGCGTACACGCTCTGACCCTGGCCGTTGTAGCCGAACCAGTCGTCCTGGAAGAAGTGCGACCACTGCGGGGAGCCCAGGTAGTGGTTGCGCAGATCGGCGTGGCGGGGGTCGGCGCCGGTGAACAGGCTGGGGACGGCCGCCATGAGGATGAACAGCACCAGCAGCGCGGCGGAGATCCAGAACAGCGGGGAGCGGCGCAGCTCGCGCCAGGCGTCCTGCCCCAGGCTGCGGGCCTTCTCGTGCCGCTCCTTGTCGCCCGGACCGGGCACCACGTGCTTGCGGTCCACCTGCTTCTCGTTGTCCAGCGCGGGCTGGGCGGCCGCCACCGCCGCCTGGGTGTGGGCCGGGGAATCGTAGAACTCAGGCATAGCGGATCCTCGGGTCCAGGACGGCGTACAGCAGGTCGACGACCAGGCTGCTCACGAGGTAGACGAGGACGAGCACCGTCACGATGCCGACCACGGTGGGGCCTTCACTGGTCTGGATGGCCCGGAAGAGCGTGTTGCCCACGCCCTGGACGTTGAAGATGCCCTCGGTGACGATCGCGCCGCCCATCAGCATGCCGAGGTCGGTGCCGAGGAAGGTGACGACGGGGATGAGGGAGTTGCGCATCAGGTGCACGCCCAGGATCCGGCGTCGCGGCAGGCCCTTGGCCATGGCGGTGCGCATGTAGTCGGCCCGCAGGTTCTCCACGACGGTGGTCCGGGTCAGCCGGGTGACGTACGCCAGGGAGAGCGCGCCGAGCACCAGGGCCGGCACGAACAACTGCCCCAGGTTCATGGAGTCCTGGACCGTCGGGGTGATGACCCCCCACTTCATCCCCAGGAAGAACTGGGCGAGGAAGCCGATCACGAAGACCGGAATGGAGATCACGACCAGCGTGATCACCAGTACGAACTGGTCGAGGAACTTGCCGCGCTTGAGACCCGTCAGAAGACCGAGGGCGAGACCCGCGACCACCTCGATGGCGAAGGCGAGCAGCGCCAGCCGGATGGTCACCGGGAAGGCGTCGGCCATCAGGTCGGCGACAGGCCGGCCGGTGAAGCTCTGCCCGAAGTCGCCCTGGAAGAGGCCGGTGAGGTAGTTCCAGTACTGGGTGAGCAGCGGGTCGTCCAGCCCGTACTCATGGCGCAGTCTCTCGACCGTCGCCGGATCGGCTGCCTTGGAGCCGAAGAGGGCCTTGATGGGGTCGCCGGGCAGCGAATACACCATCAGGAAAATGAGCAGTGTGGTCCCGATGAAGACCGGGATCATCTGGAGCAGTCGCCTCGCGACATAACGCCCCATGTTGTCCTCCTGTCGCCGACGGGCCAGCGGCCGCCCGGCCCAGGGACATATGTCCGAGGGCAGGCGGCCGCTGAGCCTGCGTCACTGCAAGCGTGTCCCGGTTACTTCTTGACCTCGACCTCGGTCCAGATCGCCTGGCGGAAGGTGTCGAACTTGACGTTCTGCACCTTCGTGGAGTGGCCGGCGTTGGTGTGGTCGAAGAAGAGCGGGATGGAGGGCATCTGCTCGGAGAGCTTCTTCTCCACCTGGTGGTAGAGCTTGTTCGACTCCTCGATGGTCTTGGCCTTGTCGGCCTTGTCCATCAGCTCGTCCAGCTCCTTGTCGCTGAACTCCATGTCGTTCGCACCGGCACCGGTGCGGTACTGCTCGGAGATGAAGTTGGAGATGTTCGGGAAGTCCTGGACCCAGGCCATCCGGAACACGCTGTTCATCTTCCGGTCGGTGATCTCGGTGCGCAGCTGCTGGAAGGTCGACCGGGGGTCGGCGACGCACTCGACACCGGCGTTCTGCCGGATGTCGTTGCAGACCGCCTCGGCCCACTCCTTGTTGGAGCCGTCGGCGTTGTAGGCAAGGGTGATCTTGCCGCCCGGGACGCCGCCGCCCTCCTTGATGAGCTTCTTGGCCTTCTCGGGGTTGAAGGTGCAGAACTCACCGCAGGAGTTGGCCTGGTAGCCCTCGACGACCTTCGGGGTCCAGCCGTCGGCCGGGTCCTTCGAGCCCTTGAGGGCCGTCTTGGCGATGGTCTCGCGGTCGATCGCCATGGAGAGGCCCTGGCGGACCTTGGCCTTCTCCGGCTTGCCCCACTCCTTGTCGTACAGCGGGAACGCGATGTTGGTGTTGCCACCGAACATCTGGTCCGTGGCGCGGTCGCCGAGGTCGTTCTTGTACTGCGCCAGGCTGCCCGGAGGGATCTGGTACATGATGTCCAGCTTGTCGGACACCAGGTCGTTGTAGGCGCTGTCTTCCTTGTTGTAGAACTTGAAGATCACGCCGCCGTTCTTCGGCTTGTCGCTGCCCTTGTAGTTCTTGAAGCGCTTGGTCTTGAACTGGACCTTGTGCTCCCAGTCCCCGTCCATCTCGTAGGGACCGTTGCCGATCGGGTGCTCACCGAAGGCCTTGGTGTCCTTGTAGAACGCCTTGGGCAGCGGGTAGAACGCGTCGTAGAACAGCCGGTCCTTGAACGTCGCGACGGGCTGCGCCAGTTCGATCGTGAACTCGTGCTCGTTGACGATCTTCAGGCCTGACATCTTGTCAGCCTTGGGGTCGCCCTTCTCCGGGTGGACCTCGTCGTAGCCCTTGATCGGCGCGAACCAAGAGGCGTTCAGCTGCGCGTTCTTGGCGTTGGCACCCCAGTTCCAGGCGTCCACGAAGGAAGCGGCCGTCATCGGCTCGCCGTTGTGGAAGGTCCAGCCCTTCTTCAGCTTGACCGTGAAGAGCTTGTTGTCCTTGGTCTCGACGCTCTCGGCCGCCTGGTTCTGCAGCTTGCCGTCGATGTCGTAGTCGACCAGACCACGGAAGAGGTTCTTGACGATGTAGCCGCCGCCGACCTCGTTCGTGTTGGTCGGGATGAGCGGGTTCTGAGGCTCGACGTTCTGGTACGTGTACGTACCGTTCGGGTCGACCTCTCCCTTCCCGCTGTCGCTGTCACCGCCGCCGCCACAGGCGGTCGCGGCCATGGCCACGATCGACGCCATCGCGACCCACTTGGCGCTCTTGGCTCCGCGCATGGGTATGCCTCCTCAGGAGTCCACTGTCACTACGAGGGAGGGCACCGGGTGCACGCTGACACCCCTGACAGCGACGGAACCTGGAACCCCCCAGTGCGCTCGTAGGCCAGCGCTCCCCACAGCGCGTGACCCATTGACCCGAGCTCGATGGACCCCATGATTGAGCACCCGCGCCTTGTAAACCACACTTAAAGGGTCTCGCTTTGGTCACATCGTCTACGCGCGGAGCCTCGAAATCCGGACAAAGGCACCGCAGACAGACACCCGCGAAACGGACTGTTAACGCATCATCCGGACCCCCGGCTCCGATATCCGAACCAGGACGTAGCGATATTCCGTTGACGAGCGGGTCCTCAAACAGCAGCAGCCCGGCCCCTCTGAAACGGATTCAGAGGGGCCGGGCCGTTGCCGACAGTGAGCACCGGGCGCCCCCGCGACGGGGGCGCCGGGGCGTCAGGAGTGCTTGGCGCGCGAGGCGGTGCGGGCCCGCTCCTTCTGGTCCAGGACCACCTTACGGATACGGACCGCCTCCGGGGTCACCTCGACGCACTCGTCGTCGCGGCAGAACTCCAGCGACTGCTCCAGGGAGAGCTTGCGCGGCGGGACGATCGCCTCGAAGGAGTCGGCGGAGGAGGAGCGCATGTTGGTGAGCTTCTTCTCCTTGGTGATGTTCACGTCCATGTCGTCGGAGCGGGAGTTCTCACCGACGATCATGCCCTCGTACACCTCGGTGCCGGGGTCCGTGAAGAGCACGCCGCGCTCCTGAAGGTTCGTCATCGCGAAGGCGGTGACGGCGCCCGAGCGGTCGGCGACCAGAGACCCGTTGTTACGGGTGGTCAGGGTGCCGAACCACGGCTCGTGGCCCTCGTGGATGGAGTGGGCGATGCCGGTGCCGCGGGTGTTCGTCAGGAACTCCGTACGGAAGCCGATGAGGCCGCGGGACGGCACGACGAACTCCATGCGGACCCAGCCCGAGCCGTGGTTGGACATGTTGTCCATACGGCCCTTGCGGACGCCCATGAGCTGCGTGACGGCGCCCATGTGCTCCTCGGGCACGTCGACGGTCATGCGCTCGACGGGCTCGTACGTCTTGCCGTCGATCTCCTTGGTGACGACCTGCGGCTTGCCGATCGTCATCTCGAAGCCCTCGCGGCGCATCTGCTCGACGAGGATGGCCAGCGCCAGCTCACCGCGGCCCTGCACCTCCCAGGCGTCCGGCCGCTCGGTGTCCAGGACGCGCAGCGAGACGTTACCGATCAGCTCGCGCTCCAGGCGGTCCTTGACCTGGCGGGCGGTGACCTTGCGGTCCTTGACGGCCGCCTTGGCGTCCGCGCCCTTGCCGGTGCCACCGCGGCCGACCAGCGGCGAGGTGTTCGTGCCGATGGTCATCGAGATCGCCGGCTCGTCGACCTTGATCAGCGGCAGCGCGATCGGGTTCTCCGGGTCGGCGAGGGTCTCGCCGATCATGATGTCGGGGATGCCCGCGACCGCGCAGATGTCGCCCGGTCCCGCCTTCTCGGCGGGCTTGCGGGTGAGCGCCTCGGTCATCATCAGCTCGGTGATGCGGACGTTCGCGACGGAGCCGTCACGCTTGATCCAGGCGACGGTCTGGCCCTTGGCCAGCTCGCCCTGCTCGACGCGGAGCAGCGCGATACGGCCGAGGAAGTTGTCCGCGTCGAGGTTGGTGACGTGGGCCTGGAGCGGCGCGGTCTCGTCGTACGTCGGGGCCGGGACGTGCTCCAGGATCGTGGAGAAGAACGGCTCCAGGTTGGTGGAGTCGGCCGGAACCGTGCCGTCCTCGGGCTTGGTCAGCGAGGCGATGCCGTCACGGCCGCAGGCGTAGACGATCGGGAACTCGATCTGGTCCTCGTCCGCGTCCAGGTCCAGGAAGAGGTCGTACGTCTCGTTGACGACCTCGTCGATGCGGGAGTCCGGGCGGTCCGTCTTGTTGATGCACAGGATGACGGGCAGGCGCTGCTGGAGGGCCTTGCGGAGCACGAAGCGGGTCTGCGGCAGCGGGCCCTCGGAGGCGTCGACGAGCAGCACGACCGCGTCCACCATCGACAGACCGCGCTCGACCTCGCCGCCGAAGTCGGCGTGGCCGGGGGTGTCGATGATGTTGATCGTGATCGGGGCCCCGCCGTCCTTGGGGTGGTACTTCACCGCCGTGTTCTTGGCGAGGATCGTGATGCCCTTCTCACGCTCCAGGTCGTTCGAGTCCATCACTCGGTCGTCGACCTGCTGGTGCGCGGCGAAGGCACCGGCCTGCTTGAGCATGGCGTCGACGATGGTCGTCTTGCCGTGGTCGACGTGGGCGACGATGGCGACGTTACGGATGTCGTGGCGCGTGGGCATACGAGCGGCGCTTCTCCCGGAGTATGTGGATGGCCACGCGTACGGTCCGGCACGCGCGCCCGCCGGGCAGATCACGCCACGGCCTCACCCCATCGTACGGGGCCGCCGGGCACTCGGCGCGCCCGCCGACTGTGAGCTTGACCGCCTCCGGCGCGCAAGCGCCTCCGGCGGGGGCCCAGACCGCGAACGGCCGGTTCGGCACCACGGGGCACCTCCGGCGGGGGCCCAGAACAGGAAACGGTCGGTTCGGCGCCGCCGGGCTGCGGCGTCGTGGCCGCTCCGCGTCGCGGCGGGATGGGGTGCCGCGAGCGCCCGTACAGCGCCGGGCCTCCGGCGGGCGCGGCATACGAACGGTCGGTTCGGCACCGCCGGACTCCGACGTCGTGGCCGCTCGCCGTCGCGGCGGGACGGGATGCCGCGACCGCCGCGAGCAAGTCCTACGGCGCGGGGCGCCTTCCACGGGGCCCAGAGCACGAACGGTCGGTTCGGCACCGCCGGACTCCGACGTCGTGGCCGCTCGCCGTCGCGGCGGGACGGGATGCCGCGACCGCCGCGAGCGAGCCCTACGGCGTTCAGCGGCGGAGGGTGCCCGGGGTGCGGAAGCCGATGTCCTGGTAGCGGGGGGTGGCGAAGCCGAAGGCGCCGGCGTTGACCACGTCCTTGCGGACCGCGACCAGCTCGGGTCGCTGGTAGAGCGGGATCGACCCGGCGGCGGCCCAGATGCGGGCGTCGGCTCGGGTCACCAGGGTCCGGCCGGCGTCGGCGTCGAGCTCCGCGACGGCCTGGTCGAAGAGCTGGTCGATCTGGTCGGTGCCGACCCGGCTGTAGTTCTGCTCCACCACCAGGGAGCCGTCGGCGGCTGCCTGCGGTTTGGCGAAGACGGGGCGGGCGTCGGTGGCCGGGAAGGCGGTGGCGGGCCAGGAGTAGAGGGCCAGGTCGAAGTCGCCGGAGGCGATGTAGTCGCGGAAGTAGCTGTCGTCGGCGACCGTGGTGATCTCGGTGCGCACCCCGATCCCGTCCAGCATCCGGGCGATCCCCTCGCCCGTGGCCCGCAGCTGCGCGGATCCCGGCCCGGACGGCAGCACGAACCGCAGGCTCAGCGGCCTGCCCTTGCGCATCAGGGTGGGGCTCGCGCCGCCGCGGGCGCCGGCCTCGCCGCCGCGGCCGTCGCTGTGGGCCTGGAGCGTCCCGTTCCTGCGATGCCCGGAGGGACCGACCGGCCGCCAGCCCGCCTCGGCGAGCAGCGCCTGGGCGGCCTGGGCGTCCCGGACGCCGACCGCGTCGCTGTTGTCCTGGTAGCCCTGCTGGGCGGTCATGAGCAGATGGCTGCCCAGGGGTCGCGCCGGCAGGCCGTGCGGCGCCAGGGCGGCCTCGGCCAGCGCCCCGCGGTCGATGGCGCGGGCCACCGCCCGGCGCACCCGGTCGTCGGCCAGCGGGCCGGAGGCGCCGTTGAGGGCGAGCTGGGTGTACGCGGGTTCCAGGGCGGTGCGCACGGTCAGCCGGCGCAGGGTGCCGCGCTCGGCCAGCTCCCGCTGGTAATCGGCGCGCGCGGCGGGCGGCCCGTACCGCCCCACCCAGGCGCGCAGCGCGGCCGCGGAGCGCTCGCCGTCGCTGAGCGGCCGGCCGGCGCGGCGGACGACGCCCGCGGCGGCCGGGTCGACCCCGGCCAGGTCCAGGTCGCCGGCGGCCAGCGCGGCGGCTCGCTGGTCGCGGGGGACCGCGCGGAAGACCAGCCGGTCCAGCCGGGCGGGCCGACCCCACCAGCGGGGGTTGCGGACGAGGGTGACCGACCGGTGGTCCCCTGTGGGCGGCCGGCGCATGGCGAACGGGCCGGCGCCGACCGGCAGCCCCTCCCGGGCGGCGTCGTTGAAGGCGTCGGGGTCGCCCATGACGCTCCGCGGGTACAGCGGCGTGAACAGCGCCCGCCAGTCCGCGTAGGGCTTGGCGAAAGTGACCTTGACCTGGCGCTTTCCCTCCGGCTCGATCTTGGCGATACGGTCGTAGCCGGCGTTGCGGGCGGTCCAGTAGGCGTTGTCGGTGCCGCGCAGCGCCTTCCACTGGGCGGCGAAGTCCGCCGTGCCGATCGGGCGGCCGTCGCTCCAGACGGCGTCTGGGTCGAGCTCGTAGACGACGACCTGCCGGGGCTGCCGCCGCACCACCTCCGCCGAGCGGAGGTAGTCCGCGTTGCGGCGTGGCCGGCCCCGCGGGTCCAGGGTGAAGAGCGCGGGCAGCACCGCGCCGGCGATCCGCTCGGTTCCGGCGTCGGCGTCGGCCTGGAAGGCGTTGAAGGTGCTGGGCGGCGCGTCCAGCGCCCAGCGCAGGGCGCCGCCCTGGCGCACCTGGGCCCGGGGAGCGGTGGCCAGGTCCTGGACAGCGGCGGTCGCCCCGGAGTCGCCGTCCGAGCCGCAGCCGGTCAGCACGGGCAGCGGGAGCAGGACCCCCGCGGCGAGCAGCGCGACACCGCGGCGCTTGTCGATGGACATGGCTCGTAACCTCCGGGATGTGACCGGCCAATGACACGCTTTGTCGGCTTTTGTCATGTTTTGCCGCTCATCGCATATACTGCTCACACACTGAAATCGATGGTTCACACGACGGCACGCCGACACGGCGACGGCGGGGTCAAGGCCACCTGACCGGACCAACGACTCCGGCGTGCGCATCGGCGCTCGACGGCGCGTTCACGCCGGTTGATCCCCGCAATCGCGAACGGCGTCTTCCCAACCACGTCAGAGACGCGCGACACTCGCTGTCGCATGAGCGTCGCCCGCAACCGCGGAAGTGAGGGCAAGTCATGTCCCTGAACGACGACTTGACAGCAGCTCAGCGCTGCCTCGATGACCTGGGGCGCGCGGTCGACCGGCTGGAACGGCAGGTCGGCGGCGGCTCCACGGACATCCGGCGCCTCCGCAGCGACACCGACCATCTGCGCGAGGACCTCGACCTGCTGCGCGCGGCCGCCCCCGGCGCCGGCACGCCGAGCGGCTCCGCGCCGGGCGCGGCCGGACGGTCCGCGCCCCCGTCGACGGCGAAGGGCCCGGACATGGTGCAGGTCCCGGACACCCCGTACGACCCGGCGATGTGGCGGGACTCCGACGACGAGGGGCTCGGGTACCGCGACCGCCACGCGCCGTAGGGACGCAGGCGCACGCTCAGCGCAGCCGCCCGAACCCCCACCACCGGACCGCGGAGTCCCTCTTGGCCACTGGTACGGACCCCCAAGCCCATGCGCGAACACGCGGCGTGCACGAGCCGTCGCGGGCCGCGATCCGCGAGCGCCACCTGCGCGGCGACCGCTGGTGGCTGGCCCCGGCGGCCACGGCCGCCGGGCTGCTCGCCTTCGTCGTCTACTCGACCTGGCGGGCCTTCGCCGACGCCGACTACTACGCCGCCCCCTACGTCTCGCCGTTCTACTCCCCCTGTGTGGCGGAGCACTGCGAGCCGATGCGCGCCGGCCCCAACTGGGAGATCGTGGGCAGCTGGTGGGGGCTCTCCCCCGCGCTGCTGATCCTGATCTTCCCGCTGGGCTTCCGGCTGACCTGTTACTACTACCGCAAGGCGTACTACCGCGGCTTCTGGTCCTCGCCGCCGGCCTGCGCCGTGCCCGAGCCGCGCTCCCGCTACACCGGCGAGACCCGCTTCCCGCTCATCCTGCAGAACAGCCACCGGTACTTCTTCTACGCCGCCGTGCTGGTCGCCGGCATCCTCACCTACGACACCGTGCTGGCCTTCCGTGACGAGCACTACGACTGGGGCCACATGGGCCTGGGCACCGTGGTGTTCCTGGTGAACATCGTGCTCATCTGGGCGTACACCCTCTCCTGCCACTCCTGCCGGCACATCATCGGCGGACGGCTGAAGCACTTCTCCCGGCATCCGGTGCGCTACCGCATGTGGGGCTGGGTCAGCAGGCTCAACGCGCGGCACGCGCAGTTGGCGTGGGCGTCCCTGGTCAGCGTCGCCCTCGCCGACCTCTACGTCTACCTCGTGGCCAGCGGCGCCTTCGACGATCCGCGGTTCTTCTAGGAGAGGTCCCACTGATGACGCACGTCGACCGGCAGGCATGGGACGTGGTGGTGATCGGCGCGGGGGGCGCCGGGCTGCGCGCCGCCATCGAGGCGCGCGAGCAGGGCTGCCGCACCGCCGTGATCTGCAAGTCCCTGTTCGGCAAGGCCCATACGGTGATGGCCGAGGGCGGCATCGCGGCCAGCATGGGCAACGTCAACGAGCACGACAACTGGAAGGTCCACTTCCGCGACACCATGCGCGGCGGGAAGTTCCTCAACGACTGGCGGATGGCCGAGCTGCACGCCCAGGAGGCACCGGACCGGGTCTGGGAGCTGGAGACCTGGGGCGCGCTCTTCGACCGGACCCCCGACGGCCGGATCTCCCAGCGCAACTTCGGCGGCCATGAGTACCCGCGGCTGGCCCACGTCGGCGACCGCACCGGCCTGGAGCTGATCCGCACCCTCCAGCAGAAGATCGTCTCCCTCCAGCAGCAGGACAAGGAGGAGTACGGCGACTACGAGGCGCGCCTGAAGGTCTTCCAGGAGTGCACGGTCACCCGCGTCCTCAAGGACACCGCGCCCGACGGCGGCCCCGCCACGGGCCGGGTGGCCGGCGTCTTCGGCTACGAGCGGGAGTCCGGCCGCTTCTTCGTGATCGAGGCCCCCGCCGTGGTGCTGGCCACCGGAGGCATCGGCAAGTCCTTCAAGGTGACCTCCAACTCCTGGGAGTACACCGGCGACGGGCACGCGCTGGCGCTGCTGGCCGGGGCGCCGCTGATCAACATGGAGTTCGTGCAGTTCCACCCCACCGGCATGGTCTGGCCGCCGTCGGTCAAGGGCATCCTGGTCACCGAGTCCGTGCGCGGCGACGGCGGGGTGCTGCGCGACAGCGACGGCAAGCGGTTCATGTTCGACTACATCCCGGACGTCTTCAAGGAGAAGTACGCGGAGTCCGAGGACGAGGCCGACCGCTGGTACGAGGACCCCGACCGCAACCGCCGCCCACCCGAGCTGCTCCCCCGCGACGAGGTGGCGCGCGCCATCAACGCCGAGGTCAAGGCCGGCCGCGGCTCCCCGCACGGCGGGGTCTTCCTCGACGTCTCCACCCGGATGCCGGCCGAGGTGATCAAGCGCCGGCTGCCCTCCATGCACCACCAGTTCAAGGAACTGGCCGACGTCGACATCACCGCCGAGCCCATGGAGGTCGGGCCCACCTGCCACTACGTGATGGGCGGGGTCTCCGTCGACCCGGACACCGCGGCCGCCACCGGGGTTCCGGGGCTCTTCGCCGCCGGTGAGGTGGCCGGCGGCATGCACGGCTCCAACCGGCTCGGCGGCAACTCGCTCTCCGACCTGCTGGTCTTCGGCCGCCGGGCGGGACTGCACGCGGCCCGACACGCGGCCGGGCTGCGCGCGGCGGACCGGCCGGTGCCGGACCCGGCCCAGGTGGACATGGCGGCGGCCGAGGCGCTGCGCCCGTTCAGCGCGGAGGGCGGCGCCGCCCAGCCGTCGGGCGACGGGCCCGCCGCCCCGGCCGAGAACCCGTACACCCTCCACCAGGAGCTCCAGCAGTCCATGAACGACCTGGTGGGCATCATCCGGCGGGCCGAGGAGATGACCGAGGCGCTGCACCGGCTGGCCGGACTGCGGGTGCGCGCCCGGCGGGCCGGCGTCGAGGGGCACCGGCAGTTCAACCCCGGCTGGCACCTGGCCATCGACCTGCGCAACATGCTGCTGGTCAGCGAGTGCGTGGCGCGCGCCGCGCTGGAGCGCACCGAGAGTCGCGGCGGCCACACCCGCGACGACTGCCCGGAGATGGACCGGCTGTGGCGCCGGGTCAACCTGGAGTGCCAGCTCTCCGACCCCACCGCCGGGCTCGCCGCCACCGATCCGCAGCGCGGCCAGATCCGGCTGGCCCGCCGGGAGACCCCGCCCATCAGGCCCGACCTGCTGGAGCTGTTCGAGAAGGACGAGCTGGTGAAGTACCTGACGGACGAGGAGCTGACCCAGTGAGCGGCTATCAGGCGCACTTCAGGGTGTGGCGCGGCGACGCCGACGGCGGGGCGCTGTCGGACTTCCAGGTCGAGGTGCACGAGGGCGAGGTGGTCCTGGACATCGTGCACCGGCTCCAGGCCACCCAGGCCCCCGACCTGGCGGTGCGCTGGAACTGCAAGGCCGGCAAGTGCGGCTCGTGCAGCGCGGAGATCAACGGCCGGCCGCGGCTGATGTGCATGACCCGGATGTCGGTGTTCGAGCGCGCCGAGACGATCACCATCACCCCGCTGCGGGCCTTCCCCGTCGTTCGGGACCTGGTCACCGACGTCTCGTTCAACTACACGAAGGCCCGCGAGGTGCCGTCCTTCGTGCCGCCGGAGGGGCTGGGGCCCGGCGAGTACCGCATGCGGCAGGAGGACGTGGGCCGCTCCCAGGAGTTCCGCAAGTGCATCGAGTGCTTCCTGTGCCAGGACACCTGCCATGTGGTGCGCGACTTCGAGGAGAACAAGGCCCCCTTCTCCGGGCCCCGGTTCCTGATGCGCGTCGCCGAGCTGGACATGCACCCGCTGGACGCCGCCGCCGAGCGCGGCCTGGACCGCAAGCGCACCGCCCAGGACGAGCACGGCCTGGGCTACTGCAACATCACCAAGTGCTGCACCGAGGTCTGCCCCGAGGGCATCAAGATCACCGACAACGCCCTCATCCCCCTCAAGGAGCGCGCCGTCGACCGCAAGTACGACCCGCTGGTGTGGCTGGGCGACAAGATCCGCCGACGTAAGTGATCCCTGTTCCCGGTCAGGGAACTCGTCCCGCCGTAACGGCGAGCCACCCCTACGGCGCGGTCCGGCCCGCCCCCGCGGGCGGGCTCCGGGAGGGGCCCACCGAGCCGCCGTCGGCTCGGCACCGCCGGGGTCAGAACAGGCTGAGCAGGGCTTCCACCTCGCCGGGGCCCGCGGCCTCCCCGCTGGGGAGGGCCAGCTCGAACCAGACGGTCTTGCCGCGGGGGGTGCGGCGGCTGCCCCAGGAGGCGCTGAGCAGGCCGACCAGCTGGAGCCCGCGGCCGCCCTCGTCGGTGTCACGGGCGCGGCGGCGGCGTGGCTGGACCAGACCGCCGTCCCACACCTCGCACACCAGCGTGCGGTCCAACAGCAGCCGCAGCCGGATCTCGCCCTCGCCGTATCGCAGGGCGTTGGTGACCAGCTCGCTGACGAGCAGCTCGGTGGTGTCCACCAGCGCTTCCAGCCCCCAGGTCCGCAGCTGCTCGCAGGCCAGCTCGCGGGCCCGGCCGACCGAGCGCGGCTCGCTGGGCAGCCGCCAGTCGCCGACCGAGCCCGCCGGCAGGCCCTGCACCCGGGCCATCAGCAGCGCGATGTCATCCTCGCCGTGCTGGGTGTTCAGGCGGGTCAGCACGTGGTCGCAGACGTCCTCCAGCGAGCCCTCGGGGCGGCCGAGGACGGCGGCGGCCGCGGCGCGGTCGCTCAGGGCCGTGCGGAACGCCGCCAGCCCCTCGTCCAGCGCGTGGTCACGGGACTCCACCAGGCCGTCGGTGTAGAGCGCGAGCAGGGCGCCGTCGGGCAGCTCGATCTCGGTCTCCTCGAACGGTTCGCCGCCCACGCCCAGCGGCATCCCGGGCGCCACCTCCACCAGCTCCGCGGGCCGCCCGGGGGCGACCATCACCGGCGGCAGATGGCCCGCGTTGGCGAAGGTGCAGCGCCGGGTGACCGGGTCGTAGACGGCGTAGACGCAGGTGGCGAGGTAGACCTCGGACAGGTCCGAGGGGCCGTCGGAGTGCGTGCCACCGCCGTGCGGGGAGCGGGAGCCGCGGGGGGCCGCGGACCGGGCTCCGGCGCGGGAGCCGCCGGGGGCGCCCAGGCCGCGGGCGATCTCGTCCAGCGCGGAGAGCACCTCGGCGGGCTCCAGGTCGAGCAGCGCCAGGGTCCGCACGGCGGTGCGCAGTTCGCCCATGGCGACGGCGGCGCGCAGCCCGCGGCCCATCACGTCGCCGACGACCAGTGCGGTGCGGTGCCCGGGCAGCTCGATCACGTCGAACCAGTCGCCGCCCACCTCGGTCGCGGTGTTGCCGGGCAGATAGCGGCAGGCGATGTCCAGGCCGGCCGCCTCCGGGTCGCCGGGGGGCAGCAGGCTGCGCTGGAGGATCAGGGCACGCTCGTGCTCCCGGCGGTAGAGCCGGGCGTTGTCGATGCACACGGCCGCGCGGGCGGCCAGCTCCACCGCGAGCGCGGTGTCCCGCTCGCCGAACGGCTCGCTCCCCTTCGTACGGGAGAACTGCGCCAGTCCGACCACCACGTCGCGGGCGACCATCGGCACCACCAGCGTGGACTGCGGTACGGCCGCGCCCAGTTCGGGTTCGGTCCCGTCGCGGCCCGCGACGACCCGGGCCTGGGCGGTGCGCAGGGCGTGCGCGCAGGGCGAGTTGAACGGGTAGCGGTGCACCTCACCGACCTGGATGGGCTTACGGGTGCCGTTGAGCGCGTCCTCCGGGCGCTCCACCCGACAGCGGTCGAAGAGTGCCAACGGGCCGTCGGAGACGGCGCTGGAGAAGGCGACCCGGCGCAGCTCCGCGCTGCCGTCGGCGGCTCCGGGCGGCCGCTCGTCGCCGGTCAACAGGTCCTGGTAGAGGTCGACCGAGGCCAGGTCGCAGAACTGCGGCACGGCCACGTCGAGGAGTTCGCGGGCGGTGGTCTCGAGGTCGAGCGAGGTGCCTATTCGGGCCCCGGCCTCGTTCAGCAGGGCCAGGTTGCGACGGACCCCGGCGGCCTCCAACTCGGCGCGGCGGCGGCCGGTGACGTCGGCGGCCAGACCCGCCACCCCGATCGGCCGGCCGGAGCCGCTGTGCAGCCGGTAGAGCGATATCGACCAGCGGCGCCGCTCCGGGCCGGTGGGGACGGTGCCGACCAGCGACAGGTCCGTCACCGTCTGCCCGGTCTCCAGGACTTGGCGTATCGCGGTGCTGAGCCGGTCGGCCTCGCCGCGCGGCAACAGGTCCTCCGGGAGCATGCCCCGATAGGCGTCGGCGGGGCGGCCGAAGACCGTCGCGAAGCGCTCGTTGACCCGCAGCATCCGCAGGTCCGTACCGCAGAAGAAGAAACCCAGGGGAGATTGACCGAAAACGGCCTGCGACGCCGCGAGGTCGGTCTCCAGGCGGCGCAGCGCGCCGACGTCGACGGCGACGCACAGCGCCGAGCGTTGGCCGAGCTCCGCGGCGGCGGGCATCACATAGATCTCCGCCAGACCGTAGCCGCGTGGGCTGTCGGGGTTGCGGTAGGGAACCAGGCCCACCCACTCGCGCCCGTCGAGGATCTCGGCGACCTTGCGGTGACCGAGATCACGCAGCTCGGGCGGGACGAACGCCTCCACCGGGTCCTTGCCGATCGCCTGCCGGGCCGTCAGTCCCAGCAGTTCGGCGGCGCGTTCGCTCCAGTGGGCGATGCGGCCGTCCGGCCCCAGCGAGAAGGACGCCACGCGGATGTAGTCGTAGATCGATCCAGGCGGGCTGCTCTGCCACATGGGTGGTACAGCCTTACCCTCGGGCATCTGCGCCCCCGCTGGCTTCTCGCTCACGCGCCCGTCCCCTCCGGCTCAGGTCTCGGACCGGCCTCAGATAGCTGAGTATCCAGTACGCCGGCTATCCGGAGCACGCCCTTCACGATCACAGCACGGTCTCATCGGCTGGTTCGGTTCCCACGGCCACATGTGCCCTCCCCCGCGGACCCGTGGAGTCGCCGGGGTCCGCGATCGATCGATCAGTGCTCCCCCTGTCTCCTAACCGGGCAGGGCGAGCTCGAACCACACGGTCTTCCCCGTCTTCTCACACCGGGTCCCCCAGCGGACGGACGCACAGGCCACCAGTTGGAGCCCGCGCCCGCCCTCGTCGTCCGGGGTCGCCATCCGCTCGTGCGGCGGGTCCTCCACCGGGTCGGAGACCTCGACCACCAGCACCCGGCCCTCGACCGGGGTGGCGCGGCTGCGCATGCGCAGGCTGATCGGGCCGCTGGTGTACCGCATGGCGTTGGTGACCAGCTCGCTGACCAGCAGTTCGGTCACATCGATGACGGTGTGCAGCCCCCAGTCCGACAGCGCCTCGCGGACCAACGCGCGGGCCGTGCGTACCGACCCCGCTTCCGCGGGAAAGCTCCATTCGGCGAAGACCGGCGTGGATGCCACGGCCTCTGCGGCCTCTGCGCTCTCGCTCACGCCGATCACATCCCCGACCGCCCATGCATTACCCACCGGATTGTCCAGCTTCGAGGCGGTTAATCAGCACATACCCGATAATCCGGGGCAACTATCGTCTGGCCGGGCGCACGGTGACACTTTCGGCACATGTTCTACGCGACGCTTACGCGCCCTTGACGCCACGACGGCCCACCGCGTGCGCGGGCCGGGGGCGAGCCGTGACACCCCGCCCGAGAGTGGCGGCCCGCCTCCACGGCGTGGGGCCGTGCGGCTCCGCACGCGGGGCGCGACGGCGAGCGGGACGGGACTGCGACAGGTTGCGGCAGGGTGCGGCCGCGGGCGGACGGGCCCCGGAGGCCGGGGGGCCGGTGTGGCGCGGCCGCGCCTCGGCGCATACCGGAGAACGGCACGACAGCCGCCGGACCCACGCGGGAGAGCGACACGGCGCCGGCTTCGGCCCGCAACGGGAGCACGGCGCCGGCTTCGGCCCGCACGCGTGTGACGGGCCACCGCTCGGCGGGCGCGCGGAATCCGGAAGGGCGGGCGCTACCAGGGCGAACGTGCGAGCGCGGCCGCGACCGCCGGGCGGTCCTGGTCCAACCAGTCCACCTCGTGGATCCGCTCCGGGGTCAGCCAGCGCACCTCGTCGTGGTCCTGGAGCGGCCGGGGCTCGCCCGCGCTCAGCCGGGCAGTCCAGACGTGGAGCACATAGCCGGGCTTCAGCGGCCACTCCCCGGCCAGCCGCTCCAGCGGCTCGACCTCGATGCCGAGTTCCTCGCGCAGCTCGCGGACGAGGGTCTCCTCCGGCGTCTCCCCGGGCTCGGCCTTACCGCCCGGCAGCTCCCAGCGGCCGGCGAGCTCGGGCGGAGCGCTGCGCCGGGCGGCCAGCAGCCGCCCACGGTCGAACACCGCTCCGCCCACCACCACACGCACCGTCATGCGCGGCACGATACGGCAGGCGCGGTAGCGCGCTCTCGGCGACCGCCGTACCGATCACGGCACCTATCGGGAGGCCGCCGTGCGCTCGACGACGTACAGCTGCTGGTGCCCGCGGGCCTGCAGCCGGTCGGCGACCTGCTGTGCCTCGTTCTTCGTGGCATAACGGCCGACGCGATAGCGGTTGCCGCTGTCGTCCTGGCGGATGACGAGCCATGGCAGGACGGCGCCGCTCTCACTCATCGCTAGTGTCCCTCCGCTTCGTACTGCTCGGTACGGCTCCGGCGTACGCCCCCTCGGGCCTGGTGGAAACCCCGATCCGCATATGCCTGAGCGTACGCCCAACCTTTACTCAACGGATACGGAATTTCACAAAGAGGAACGCATCCGGCCAGCCGCAGACGCCCCGCACAACGCGCGGGCCCCGCGCTCCACCCGGAGGTGGGGCGCGGGGCCCGGAAGCCTTCGGCCTGGGTCAGACGCCGGCGGGCGCCTTCTCCTGACCGTCCTCGGCCGGGGCGTCGCCCGCCGCGGCCTCCTGCTTCGACGCCAGCATCTCCTGCTCGACCGCCACGAGGGTGGGGTTGCGCCAGGCGCTCTGGACACCCCAGTAGTAGAAGGCCAGCGCGATCAGCGAGACGACGAGGATGTCCCAGCCGGGGGCGAGGTAGCCCTTGCCGCCGAACTCGGTGCCGCCGGCCCACGAGACCAGCGCCATGACCAGCAGGTAGAGCACCATCCAGGCGCCCGCGACCAGGTGCGGCTTCAGCTCGGCCCACGGCTTGCGCAGCTCGTACCAGGCCCAGATCGGCAGGCCGATCGCCATGATGAAGATGACCTTGCCGGTGAGCGGCCAGCGGGCCCAGTACATGACCAGCGAGCCGAAGATCATCGCGATCGGGGCGATCACCGGCATGGCGCGCAGCTTCACCGGACGCGGCAGACCCGGGGCCAGCCGGCGCATGGCCATCACGGCGACGGGGCCGGTGATGTACGAGATGACCGTGGCCACACCGACGATCTCGGCGATGGAGCCCCAGCCGCGGAAGACCGCCAGGAAGAGGAAGGCGACCGCCAGGTTGAGCAGCAGCGCCGGGCGCGGCACGCCGGTCTTCGGGTCGACCTTGCCGAAGACGCCCGGCAGGTGGCCGTTCTCCTGCACGCCGTGGATCATGCGCGAGGTGGTGGCCGCGTAGATCATGCCGGTGCCCGACGGGGACACGAAGGCGTCCGCGTAGAGCAGGATCGCCAGCCAGTTCAGCGACCAGGCGGTGGCCAGGTCGGCGAGCGGGGAGTTGAAGGTCAGTCCGCCCCAACCCTCGCCGCCCGCGAGGGCGTCGGCCGGAACGGCCATCAGGAAGGCGACCTGCAGGGCGATGTAGATGACCAGCGCGATCAGGATGGAGCCGATGACGGCCTTGGGCAGCGACTTGCCCGGGTTACGGGCCTCGGCGGCCATGTTCAGCGGCGACTGGAAGCCGTTGAAGGCCCAGACGATGCCCGCCACCGCGACGGCGCTGAAGACCGAGCTCCAGCCGTTCGGGGTGAACCCGCCGTGGTCGGTGACGTTGCTGGTGTCGAAGTGAGCCCACATCAGGGCACCCGCCGTCAGAACCGGGACGACCACCTTGAAGACGGTGATCGCGGTGTTGGTCTTGGCGAACAGGGTGATCGCGAACCAGTTCAGGAAGAAGTAGAAGAGCAGCAGCACGGAGGCCAGCGCGAGGCCGGTGCCGGACAACTCCTTCCCGTCGTACAGCTCCTTGGCCCAGCCGAAGTCCCAGGAGCTCATGTACTGGATCGAGGCGGTGGCCTCACCCGGGATCACGGAGACGATCGCGATCCAGTTGGCCCAGGCGGCGAGGTAGCCGGCGAGCGAGCCGTGGGAGTACTGGCCGTAGCGGACCATGCCACCGGCCTTGGGGAACATCGAGCCGAGCTCGGTGTAGGTCAGAGCGATGGTCAGCGCCACGATGGCACCGATCACCCAGGAGAAGATCGCGGCGGGGCCCGCCAGCGCGGCGGCGCGCTCAGCGCCGAAGAGCCAGCCGGAGCCGATGATCGACCCGAGGCCGACCGCGGTGAGGGCCACTGTGCCAAGTGACCGTCGGTAATTCGAGTGGGAACCCTGTTCGGTGCTGCTCAACGTTCCTGGCACTCCCTTCGCCCCTGCGAGTTGGGGCGCGGACGCCCCTGCGAGTCGGACACAAACCGCAGCATCCTATGAGCGAAAGGGATGATCGTCTTCCGCAAAAAGCCCCTGACCTGGCGTTCTGTGAGGTTTGCAACACTTCTCAACCCCGTCCGGCGCCGATACCCGGACGGGGTCGAGAGGGGCCCCGGGGGGCCGCCGAAGGGGGCCGCCGAACCCCCATCGGAGCCGCGACGACGGCCGCACTTCGGCAGATTATGCGGCGGACATGACAATCGACGGGGTGCGCCGTTGCGCCGCCGTTACGACACCGGGCAGGGCGTTAACTCCCGGCTACACCGCGGCACCCACACGACGCGGGGCCCATGACACGGAGCCATCAGGAGCCCATCACGACAAGGTGGGAACACGGCACGGGGACACCACACGGGGCGTCACGAGGCGGGCTCCGAGGAGGGGCGGGACGGCACCCCCGCCCCGCCCCGAGGGCGAGAACTCCGAACCGACCGACCCGGCGGCGCCCACCCGGCCTCAAGTCGGCCCACCGACAAGGTGTATGGGCGCCGAAGCGCCACCCCCCGGCGTATCACCCGTCATCTCACCGGCAGGTGATAGGCGATCCGATACCGCTCCGCCAGCGTCACCACGTCCGCCGTCTCGACCGGCCGTCGCCCCACGAAGAAGGTGCGGGACACGACGAGGACGGCGTGGCCGGGGACGCCGCCGAGGGCCAGGGTCTCCTCGGCGAGGCCGGGGCGAGCGCTGACCTCCTCGGCCACGTTGTCCACCACCAGCCCGATGGCGGCCATCCGGTCGACCACGCCCCGCCCGGCCAGCGGCCCCTCCTCGGGGAGCATCACGGGCGTGCGGCCGGTCACCGCGAGCGGCTCCCAGGAGGTGGAGAGCATGGCGGGCTCCCCCGCCGAGCGGAAGACATAGCGGGTGCGCATGACCTCCTCGCCCGGCTCGATGCGCAGCCGCACGGCGACCTCCGTGGACGCCGCCCCCCGCTCGCTGCTGGACTCCCACGTCCCGCGGCTCTGCTCGTCGGCCTGCTCCTGCCGGAACGGGGTGCAGCGGGTCGGGCTGCGATAGCCCGTACGGGAGAGCCGGCGCTGCACCGGCTGCTCGCGCACATAGGTGCCGGAGCCGGAACGCCCCTCGACCAGGCCCTCGGCCATCAGCACCTTGCGGGCTTCCAGGGCGACGGTGTCGGAGACCCCGTACACCTCCCGGATACGGGCCTGGGACGGTAGTCGGGCGTGCGGCGGGAGCTCACCCCCGACGATTTTCTTCCGGAGGTCGTCGGCAACTCGGAGGTATGCGGGCTGCTCACCGAAGGCCACGGGCACTCCCAGGGATTTGACAGTCGGCAACAGCTTGGCAACCCAGGGTTGCGAGCCGCAACTGGAGGCCAAAGCATCACCAGATGTGGTGAACCGCAGCTCAGGAAGGTTTAGGCGACGAGTGACATGAATCGGCGGTAAGCAGTTCGACAACGTCGCGACGCGCCAGTTGAATTGCAGTCAAGCGATCACGCGTCCGAACCTTCCGAGCCGAGGAGCGCCGTCCGTGCGTCCGTACGTGCCCCGTCGTTCTCCCCTGCGGGCCCTGTGCGGCGCGCTGTTGGTACTCGCCTGCGCCGCCTCCGGGTGCAGCGGCGACGCCGACTCCGAGGAGGGGGCCGCGCCCGCCCGCTCCGGTGCCGCAGGGGCCGGCGACCCGCTCTTCCCTAAGCTGGGGAACGGCGGCTACGACGTGACGCACTACGGACTGACGCTGGACTACGCACCGGACGACAACCACCTCAAGGGCACCGTCCAGATCACCGCCCGCGCCACCGAGCCGCTCAGCTCCTTCAATCTCGACCTGGACGGCCTGACCGTGCGCGAGGCCACCGTGGACGGCAGGGCCGCGACCTTCACCCGCGGCGGCACCGAACTCACGGTCACGCCCAAGTCGCCGCTGTCCAAGGGCCGGATCTTCAAGGCCAGCATCCGCTACGACGGCACGCCGAAGACCATCCACGACCCCGACGGCTCGATCGAGGGCTGGATCGAGACCGACGACGGCGCGGTGGGGCTGGGCCAGCCGACCGGCTCCATGGCCTGGTTCCCGGGCAACCACCATCCGTCCGACAAGGCCGCCTACGACGTCGACGTCACCGTGCCCATCGACTACACCGCCGTCTCCAACGGCGAGTTGGAGAGCCGGGAGGTCACCGGCGAGCGCACCACGTACCGCTGGCACACCGGCGAACCCATGGCCAGCTATCTGGCCACCCTCGCCGTCGGCCAGTTCGAGGTCACCGACACCGTCACCGACGGCGGCCTTCCGCAGTACAACGCCGTCGACTACGACGAGGTCGACGCCAGCCGGAAGGTCTCCGAACAGGTCTCGGAGATCATCGACTGGCAGAGCCGCCGCTTCGGCCCGTACCCGTTCTCCTCCACCGGCGCGATCGTCGACCGCAACCCGGACGTGGGCTACGCCCTGGAGACCCAGACCAAGCCGTACTTCGGCGCGGCCCCCGACGAGCTGCTGCTGGTCCACGAGCTGGCCCACCAGTGGTTCGGCAACTCCGTCACCCCGCGCTCCTGGCAGGACATGTGGCTCAACGAGGGCTTCGCCACCTACGCGGAGTGGCTGTGGGAGGCGGACCACGACGGCCGCTCGGCCGACGAGATCTTCCAGGACTTCTGGGACGGCACCGACGACCAGAGCGAGGGCATCTGGGCCTTCCCGCCCGGCAGTCCGCCCAGCGCCGAGGTGGTCTCGGACTCCCCCGTCTACGGGCGCGGCGCGATGACGCTGCACAAGGTCCGCGAGGCCGTCGGCGACGACACCTTCTTCTCCATCGTGCGCACCTGGCTGAAGCGGCATCGGCACGGCAACGCCGACACCAAGGCGTTCATCGCCCTGTGCGAGAAGGAGTCGGGCAAGGACCTGAGCGAGATCTTCGACGTCTGGCTGTACGGGAAGGGCAAGCCGGACCGCCCGTGAGGGCGGTGGGCACGGCCTGACGCGGCGCCGTCGACGACCGGGTCGCGGCGCTGTCGACGGTCGGGTCGCGGCGCCGTCAGGAGTGGGCTCCGATGTACGCGGTGAGCAGCAGCGCCACGTCGTCGGGGCGGTCCTCGGCACGACGGGCCTCCTGGACGACGGTGTCGGCCGTGGTCTCCAGGGTGTCGGGCGAGCCGCGGGCGAGGGCGTCGGACAGGGCCTGAATACCGGTTTCGATGTCCTGGCCGGGCTGCTCGACCAGGCCGTCGGTGTAGAGGGCGAGGATCCCGCCGCGGGGCAGTTCCAGCGGGGTGACGGGGTAGCCGGCATCGGCGTGGACGCCGAGCATGACGCCGCCGGGCAGGTCGAGGACGTCGGTGCGGCCGTCGGGGTGGCGCAGCACGGGTGGCGGGTGGCCGGCGCGGACCGCGTGGCCGTGGCCGGTGCTCGGGTCGAGTTCGATGTAGCAGCAGGTGGCGCAGACGCCGGCGTCGAGGTCGGCGAGCAGTCGGTTGGTGCGACCGACCACCTCCCGCGGGCCGATCGCGCTGGTGGCCAGGGCGTTGACGGCGCTGCGGAGCTGGCCCATGACGGCCGCGGCGGCGACGCTGTGGCCCTCGACGTCGCCGATGACCAGCGCGACACCGGAACCGGTCTCGATCACGTCGTACCAGTCGCCGCCGATCTCCATGCCCTGGGTGCCCGGCAGGTAGCGGCCGGCGGTGCGCAGTCCGGCGATCGGCGGCAGCCGGTGCGGCAGCAGGGCGTCCTGGAGACCGCGGGCGAGGGTGAACTCCGCGTCGTAGAGCCGGGCCCGCTCCAGGGCCTGGGCGACCAGTCCGCCCAGCGCCGTCAGGGCGGCGCGCTCGTCGGGGGTGAAGGTGTGCGGGGCGACGTAGCCGAGGATGCAGGAGCCGACGGGGTGACCGGAGGCGATCAGCGGCAGGAAGGCCCAGGAGTGCATCCGGTCCAGGGCGATGCCGGGGTAGGCGCCGGAGAGCCGCTGACGCGACTCGAAGAAGATCGGCGCGCCGGAGGTGAGGGCCTCCACGCCGGGTAGGTGGGCGTCGAGGGAGACGCCTTCGAAGGGGTCGAGGAAGCCCTCCGGGTAGCCGGACTCCCAGGCCAGGTGCATGCGCCGGTCGCGTACCAGGTACAGCGCCACCTCCTGTCCACCGAACGCGGGCAACAGCTGGTCGGCGACGGCCCGGCAGACCTCCCGCACGGTGACGGCCTCGGTGAGCACGCTGGCCATCTGCACGACGTGGTACAGGGCGCCGGGGCGGGTCGGGGTGAGCTGGGCCGTGGCGGTGTCGACGGGGGAGGACGGCTCGTGGGCCGTGGCGGGGGTGTGGCCCTCGTGGGCGGGCGGGGGGTCGCTGGGGAAGACGCGGCCGGTCAGGCCGTGGACGTCGGGGTAGAGGATGAAGCCGAGCCATTCGCCGGCGGGGTGGCGGACCAGGAAGGAGGTGGGCTCCTGGGAGAGCATGGCGGCGCGGTAGCGGTCCTCGTAGGCCGGGTCGGAGAGCCAGGTCAGCACGCGCCACGGGTACCGGCCGAGCAGCTCCTCGCGCGGGCAGCGCAGCAGCTGTTCGCAGCGGTGGTTGGCGTAGACGGTGCGGCCGTCCTGATCGAGGGAGAAGACCCCGTCCGGCAGCCGCTCGGCGGCCTCCGCGGCGGTGGGGCCGGAGACGGCGTCGACGACCAGGGCCAGGACGCGGTGGCTGGGCCGCCCGGCCTCGTCCGCTCCCCGCACGCCCCGCCCCCACAGCTCGATGGGCCGGTACCGCCCCTCGCCCTCCCGCACGTCGCTCACCCGAAACCTGCGGCCCCTGATCCACCGCCCCTCCCGGGCGTCGCGCTCGGCGGCCCGGAGCTCGGGCAGGTCGTCGGAGCAGACGCGGCCCTTGAGCCGGTCGATCGTGCCGTCGAAGTCGGCCGGGTCGATGCCGAGGACCGCCCACCCGTCCTCGTCGGCGGTGAAGGCCCCCGAGTCCAGGTCCCAGTCGACCATCCCCATCTCCACGGCCAGCACCTCGGCGGGCAGCCGCACCCCCACCGGATCGCCGTCGTACTCCAGCGGCCGGTCCGCGGGCACCCCGCCGAGCGCGGCCCCCACCGCCTCGGCGGCCGCCCCCAGCCGCATCCGGTCGGCATCGGGCGCCGCCCGCAGGCGGGCCGCCCGCGCGGTGGACCACTTCACGAAGAACACGCCCACGACCTCGCCGTTCGCCCGTACCGGCTGGTACTCGGAGGCGAAGGGGTAGGGCAGCCCCACCGACATCTGCGGAAACCGGCGCATGGTCTCCCCCTCGTCGGCCAGGTGCACCGGCTCCCCCGTCCGGTAGGCGGCCGACATGGGCAGCGCCCCGCTCACCGGCACCCGCCACCACGCCTTCATCAACGACCGCGGCACCCCCGCCACCACCGCGAGCACCAGCGACCGCCGGTCCGCCGAGCGCAGATAGACCCCGCCCCCGTATCCGCCCGCCGCCCGCACGGCGTCCACCAGATGGGCCGCCAGCACCTCCCCCACCTCCGCGCGGCCGCCGACACCCGGGCCTTCCACACCCATCTCGCGCCCTCCCGGTACGGACGCATACTCGTCCTACGTACCAGGATGTGCCACGGCGGGGTGATCGGCGCGGCGGGTTGCCGTCGTGGACTCTCGCCGCCCCCACCCTCCGTAACGGCGTGCGCGCGCGGCGAAGGTGCCGCAGACTCCGGGATGATCACCCTGCGGCCCGTCCTAGAGGTCTACCCCTGGACGGTTTCGCCCTCTGGCCGGTCTCCGCCCCCGAGCCGTACAGCTTCCCGCCGCTCCACGGCGCGCTCGGCCCCACCGAGGTCGGCACGGTGGTGATGGGCATCGCCGCCCGCAACGACACCGACCCCGCCGCCGACGGCCACCCGGCACGCCCCGCCGACCCGCCGACCCGCCGACATACGGCGGGGCTGGGCCACAGCACCGCTCACCCTCGGCGAGTGCCAGGCCATCGTCCTGCGATACGGCGCCGACCTCCCCGACACCGAGGCCGGCGCCCTCCAGGAGGTGACAGACCGGGCTGTCCGCTACCGGCTCGAACGAGGCGTAGGGAAGATCGCGGCGCACCTCAAAGGGCGCGACGTGGACGGGTACGACGCGCTCACGGACGCTGCGGTCTGAGCCACCCCGTCTTCCAGCACCAGGTAACGACCCGCCCTCTTCGACGTGGGGGCGGGTCGCTTCTCACCCTCGAAGGTTCTTGAGCATGACTGCGTACAGCGGAGAGTCGGCGAACGGCCGCTGTTCGCCGACCTTGGCATACCCCCAGGACTCGTAGAGGGCCTGCACCTTCGGGTGTGTTACATCCACCAGCAGGGTTGCGAGGTGTTCGGTGCGCTCCTTCAGCAGAGCCTCGTGGAGGCGAACGGAGATGCCCCGCTTCCTCCACCGGGGGCGCACCATGACCTCGGACACTGCATAGGTGGACGTGTAGCCGTTGTTCGGTTGGTAGTCGGTGGAGCGCCACCATTCCCGACCTGGTGCGAGCGGAGCCCCGTACGCGAACCCGGTCGGCTCATCGCCGTCGTACGCAACGACGCAGGAGAAGCCTTCCCGGGCCGTCCAGTGGTCCACGAACCAAGGGAACCGCTGGTTGAAGGGGGCATCCATGGCGTCGGCGTACGCGTCAGCATGCACACCGATGAGCAAATCCCGGAAGCCCTCGGGTAGGTCTCCGTGCTGGAAGTGACGCAGGTCGGTCATGCTCGACTCCATTCGGCTCGCATGCGGTCAGTCCACTCTCGCGCATAGGTGGTAGAGGGGGCTCTCACGATCAAATCTCGGTGGAAGTCCCCGATCAGCGTCCTCATACGGCCAGGGAGAGGCACTCCATCCATGATCGTGAAAATGTCAGTAGCCGTCGCTGTGGCCTCTTCGGTGTCGCCCTGGCGGAGCTGCGCGAGAGCAAGTTGAGCAGTTGTCATGGCGCGGTTTCTGCGAAAAGCGACCGGAATCTTTGCCAGCGCACTGTGCGCCATCGCCTCGGCGTGGTCGGGCCGGCCGCCGTGGCTGTGGACAACTGCGGCAAGGTGGTCCAACTCTGCGGGGCCGTAGAAGGCTGTCCAGCGGGGGCGCTCACGCCCAGTCGCCTTGACGAAAGCGTCTTGGGCTGCTCCGAGAGATCGCAGGGCGGCACGGTGGTCACCGAGGGCTGCGTACGAAAGCGCGACTCGGACCCGCCCCAAGGAGGAGAAGAAGGGATCTCTGCGCGCCGCCGGGGACGCTTGCGCTGCCTTCGCCGCGGCAAGAGCCTCGGGCCAGTTGCGACGCTGGTAGGCGAGCATCGACAGGTTGACCCAGACTCGCATTTCCGTTGGGCCATCCTGCGAAAGACCTGCGTAGGTCGTGGATTCGTGAAGGTACTGCTGGGCTTGATCGAGATTGCGCACGTCGATGCAAGACCAGGCCGCCATGGTGGTGTACTCGGCCACTAGTGCGAACAGCGCCCGCCGTACATGCTCGCTGGCGTTCTTCTTTTGCAGTTCGAGAACTTGAGACCGGCCGGCGATGGCGTCCTTCTCCAGCTTGGAGTGCCCGCCCATGCGGTCATCAGCCTCCACTAGAGCGTTCATCCCAGCAGCCGCCCTGGCCACGTCCGACATGCTCACGCTGCGACGCTGGGCCAAGAGGGGAACAGCCACGGCGGCGGTCGTGCCACCGGCCGTGGTAAGGAAGGTGCGACGCCGCACGGGGTCCTCCTGCGGTACTGCGGTGCGCGGTGCGGTGAACCCTAAGTCCTCGACAGGACAGCCGAACACCCGCTCCAGCGCGGCGCAGGTGCGGCCGATAGGACGACGCGACGTGCCGTTCACCAGGTTCCGGACCGTACGCGACGACACGTCACCTGGTCTACCGGTGATCTCCGCGATGGCATCGTTCATCTGGCGCGCCAACTCATCCTGTTTAAGGCCCAGTTCTTCCATCCGGCGCTTGAGGATGGCATTCACTCCCATGGCACCGACGGTAGCCGCGTCGTCACCGTTCGAGCCAGGGTGAAGATATCGGGATCGCAAAGTCTTCCGGTTCGATGTCATCGATTGAAGCGGACCTCTTCCTGTTCCCCTGCGGCCGCTGGTCGTTGACTCGATAGGGCCGTCGAGCGGACCAAGGGTCGCCCCTTCCCTCGGCGGCACGGAGGAGAGCCCGCCCCTGCGACCCCGTCAGGGGCGGGCGTCCCACCCTCGGAGGGAAGAAACCCTTGACCACGACCAAGAGCAGACCCAATGCAATCGGCGCCCCCGGCTACAGCGAGACGCTTCCCTGCGAGGCCGAGTCCGTGGGCCGCGCCCGTCGGCTGGTCAGCGCCGCCCTGAACACCTGGGGGCTCGACCACCTCATCGACTCCGGAACGCTGATCATCTCCGAGCTCGTCACCAACGCCACGCAGCACAGCGGGCGTGACGTGTTCCGCGTCGGCGTAAATCGGCCGACAGAGGGCCTTGTGCGCCTCGTCGTCAGCGACACGTCCCGCTCCAGGCCGAACCTGCGGCAGCCCGGCAACGATGAGGAAACCGGCCGCGGGCTGCTCATCGTCGAAGCCCTCGCCAACCGCTGGAACGTGGACTACCGCCGGTGGGGCAAGGTCGTGTGGGTCGAGCTGGATACCGAGGTGAATAGCTGATGGGTAGGCACGCAAAGCCTCGGAGGTTCACGCTCGTCCACCGTGCTATCTCGTCCGGCAGTTCGGAGGACCGACGGGAGCCCGGGGAAGCCTGGGGGCACGAGTTACCAGAACAGGGCTACCTGGTCCAGGACGCCTTGGAGCGGACGGACACCGACACCCTGCGGCGCTGCCTGGAGGCCATGAGGCGGCAGCTCATGTCGGAGCAGACCGACGAGCCGGTTCGCATCACCCGAGAGATGGTCCAGCACACGGTGGACTACGTACTCAGTGGCCAGCTCGAAGAAGTCGAGGACACCGACCTCGGCGCCATCGTGCTCATGCTGCGGGGCTACCTCACCGTCCTGGCGGACGAGGCTGAGTCGCTGTTGGACACCGGGCGCGCTGTCGTTCGTGAGATGACCGGGCGCGCGAGGAGAGTCGCGGACGAGGAGGGCGTTCCGAGCCGCGCGACGGCTCGGCATGTGGCGCGGACGGCACGCGACCTGCTCCACCTCCTAGCTATTGAGGGCTGGTGGGCGGCGCGCGCGAAATCCAGGGAGTCGGCCCGTGCATAGACGACAGATTGCACGCCCGACCGTGGTTCCGTATGTCGCATCTTGGGACAGCGACCTCCCAGTCGTTGAACGTGAGTTGATCATGCAGTATCGCCCGCGGCTTCGACCGCTGGCGACGGCATGAGACAGCCGCGATTGCGCTGGAGGCGGCGCAAGCAGCCTCTCTCGAACTACGAGCCCAACGTGCAGCGAATCCTTAACCCGCCCACCCGCACCTGGCCGAGTCGCATCCGTGGCGGATTCTGGGCGGCCGAGGAGTGGTGGTGCCGGCATGTCACTCATCGGGAGCTCTACCGTCGACTCGACGCCACGGGTCGCGCTTTTCGAGCCAACCTCCCACCGGAGTGGGACACGCCCGAATATGCGGAACGCAGCCTTGAGCGCATCAGGAATGAACTAGCCGCCAAGCACGCCGCGCAGAAGGGAGGCGCCACCGATCCTCCACCACCCAACTAGCGCTCTTTCTTAGGGATTCCGGCCACGCCTCCCCGTATCGGCCGGATTGAAATACCCGGCCCCATTTTCACTTTTCTCGAAAACAGGCCGGGTCATTCTCACGCCCTTTTTCGACCCGGAAATCTTGGCATATTCCATTTTGAATGACCATGAAATTCCCTCTTTTCGACCCGGGTTTGCGACTGTAGCTTCTTTCCCGGAAGTTCGTTCCGCCGATAAGGCCAGAGCTCGACTTCGGGCAAGGGTCGAAGCGGGACATCCGGCTTCCTGGGATTCGAGAAAGGTGTACGGGAATGAACCCGACCCAGATCGACGAGGCCGAGACCGCGGCCATGCCCCGCACCGTCCTGACCGACCTCGTGGCGGCCGTCAAGGACGACTCGCCGGCCGTGGTCGCCGGTGTGAAGAAGTCCGTCGCCCGGTCCCAGCAGGACGCGAACAACTGCATGATGGGCGGCTGGACCTCCTGACCGACCGCTCTGAAGCGCTGATGCGCTGACCCAGCAGTGTGCCCGGGGCGGTCCCCTTCCGCCCCGGGCATACGTCTTCAGGCCGCGACGAAGGAGAGTTCCACATGCACTTCATGAACATCGGCCACACGTACGAGAGCACAGCCCGGCTGGTCCACGCCGTCACCGGGGAGTACCCGGACGCCGAAGGGCTGGACGCGGCTTACCGTACGGCCATCTCCCAGCTCCGTCCCATGCCCGTCAAGGGCCAGGGCATCGACATCACGTACGAGGACGGCGCCTGGGCGAAGCTCTGCACTGACAACGGCATCTTCGAGCACATCTTCAAGGGTGCTGGCCCGACCGACGGCCCCACGCGCGAGGCGTGGGACACCAAGGTCGCCGAGGCCCTGGACCTCATCGAGTCCATCAGCCCGGACCTGCGCCGCATGGTGGACCTCATGGTCACCGACCTCGTCATCCTCAACAGCGGGGCGGACGGCGGCGGCTCCGCGTCCCACATCCCCGGGGTAGTGGTCATGAGCCCCGGGGAGAACTGGCAGACCCTCGACTACGCGATGTGCCTCGTCCACGAGGGCATGCACCTCAACCTCTTCGTGGCCGACAAGGTGTACGGCACCTTCACGCTCCCGTCCACCGAGCTGGAGGCCGACGACCGTCGAGCGCTGTCCGCCGTGAAGATCGGCCAGAAGCGACCGCTCGACAAGGCGTTCCACGCCGCGATCGTGACGGTTCCGCTGATGTTCATGGAGGACCACCAGGGCAAGACGACGCTCGTCGACCTCTACACGAAGTCGCTGGCGGACGCCTGCGAGGACCTGAAGAAGCAGCGCCCGTACTTCACCGAGTACGGGCAGATGCTCCTCGACGAGCTGTGCGGCTTCGGCGAGACCCTCGACTTCGACCACGTGGCCCGCGCGATCTCCAGCCCGGAGTACGCGGGCTATCGACCGGCCGTCGCCGCCTGACGGGTCTAGGGTTCGAACACAAGCCCCGCTTCCCGTGCAAGGCTCAGGGCCAGCTCCATCGACCCCGGGCCTTGCACGACGGCGCCCTTCAGGCTTGCCGTCCCGAACACATCCAAGAGCGTGCAGCCTTCGAACCGCACGACCCCCAGGTTCTTGGCGTTGGCGAACTGGCCGCCGGTCAGGTCGCAGTTCTCGAACTTCACGTTGTGCATCTCGGCACTCTGGAAGTCGGCCCCGGCCATCTTGCAGTCGCTGAACACCACGGCGTACAACTTCATGTGACGAAACAGGCCGGGGGCGATGACGCAGTTCTCGATGCGGACGTCCCGGAAGGTGCCGGACTTCCATGATGAGCCGGTGAATCGGCTCCCCGTGACGGAGCACCGAATCAGGGACACGTCCTGGGCGCTCAGCTCGGCGAAGTCACAGGTGCTGAACTGGGAATCGCTGAATTGACTGCGGAGCAGTCGGCTTCCCGTGAAACGGGCATTCTCGAATCGACATCCTTCGGCTTCAACGGCCTCAGCCGAGATGCCCACAAAGTGCTCAGCGTCATATACGACACCTCGAACGATCGCGTCATCTTCGAGGGCGTCTCTCGGCATCTCCGCCGACCGCAGCGAAAGCGGCAGTCTCGGCTCGGTGGGGTTCTTGATAGGCCGGGTCATGCCGCTTTGCCGAGCAATCTGAGCCATGCGGAGAGCATCCCATTCTCGGAGTTCCGGTGGAGGACCCGAGTCTAGGGGAAATCGCCACCGACGGTGGGCAGTTGGGAGGCCCCGAAAAAAGCTGACCCGCATGGGTCGCTGAGGCCGCTACCCTCCCGAGGGAGCCACCACCGACGTAAGGAACGGCAGGATGGACGACGAGCCACTGGAGGAATGGGCGGAGCGCCGCAACGCGAAGATCGGCCGGCTTCGCGCTGTGCCGATCGTCACCGGTGACGGCCCCAGGGGCTCACACCTGAACCCAGACGCACCGCGCGCCATCGAGCGATGGAACGGCTACTCCTGGGAGCCGTATGCCTTCGCGGCCAGCCTTGCCGAGGCGAGGCGCATCCTGTACCCCGAGCCCACCCAACAGCCGCCCTCGGCTGCACTGGGCCCAGCGCGACAGCCGCTGGCGCCGGGCACAGGCCGGCATCGGAAGCCCCGCTGAAGTCGGCGCCGCACCCGACACCCGTCTCGGGAAGTCAGCAGCGGGCCGCTTCCTGCGAAGTCAGCACCAAGTCAGCACGGCGGGGCTTGCGAGGGGTGATGAGGGGGTGCTTCCAGGTCAGCACCAAGTCAGCACGGGAACGAAAAGGGGGCCTGATCCCGAAGGAACAGACCCCCTCTGACCTGCATGTTTGCCAGATCAGCGAAGTCGTACTATGTCGCCCGTCACACGTTGAAGCGGAACTCCACCACGTCCCCGTCCTGCATCACGTACTCCTTGCCCTCCATGCGCGCCTTGCCCGCCGCGCGGGCGTCGGCGACGGAGCCGGTGTCGACCAGGTCGGCGAAGGAGATGACCTCGGCCTTGATGAAGCCCTTCTGGAAGTCGGTGTGGATGACACCGGCGGCCTCGGGGGCGGTGGCGCCCTTCTTGATGGTCCAGGCGCGGGCTTCCTTGGGGCCGGCGGTCAGGTAGGTCTGGAGGCCCAGGGTGTCGAAGCCGACGCGGGCGAGGGTGGCCAGGCCCGGTTCCTCGGCGCCGACGGACTGGAGGAGCTCCATGGCGTCCTCCTCGTCGAGCTCGGCGAGGTCGGCCTCCAGCTTGGCGTTGAGGAAGATGGCCTCGGCCGGGGCGACCAGGGCGCGCTGCTCGTCCTTGAAGGCGTCGTCGGTCAGCTCGTCCTCGTCGACGTTGAAGACGTAGAGGAACGGCTTGGTGGTGAGCAGGTGCAGGTCGTGGAGGAGCTCCGCGCGCTCGCTGCCCTGGACGATCCCGTGCCCGAAGAGGGTCTCGCCCTTCTCCAGGATCTCCTTCGCCTCCTCGACGGCCTTGACCTTCGGGGCGACGTCCTTCTTGATCCGGGACTCCTTGACCAGGCGCGGCAGCACCTTCTCGATGGTCTGGAGGTCGGCGAGGATCAGCTCGGTGTTGATGGTCTCGATGTCGTCCTTGGGCGACACCTTGCCGTCGACGTGGACGACGTTCTCGTCCTTGAAGGCCCGGATGACCTGGCAGATCGCGTCGGACTCGCGGATGTTCGCCAGGAACTTGTTGCCCAGGCCCTCGCCCTCGCTGGCGCCGCGCACGATACCCGCGATGTCGACGAAGTCGACGGTGGCCGGCAGCACCCGCTGGGAGCTGAAGATCTCGGCCAGCTTGCCCAGGCGGGTGTCGGGGACGCCGACGACGCCCACGTTGGGCTCGATGGTGGCGAACGGGTAGTTGGCCGCCAGCACGTCGTTCTTGGTCAGGGCGTTGAACAGGGTCGACTTGCCGACATTCGGCAGACCGACGATTCCGATCGTGAGCGACACGTGGCGACTTCCCGTAGCGGATAAGAGCGGATATGAAGGCCCGTGCAGGCCGGTCCACCAGTCTACGGGGCCGCCCCGCGGCCCCACCCCGCACCGGCGCGCTCACCACGGCCGCGCTCTAGCCGACCCTCCCGTCCGGCGTCAAACGCTGAGCCCAAGGTGGCTCAAACCGCGTGTCTGGGGACAGATTCCGCCCGTCCCCCCGCCTACGTTGGTCGAGTGGAGGACTACAGGAGGCGCCCGCAGCGGCCCATCCCCCGGCCCGGGCGGCCCAGGACCGGCGCCGGACCGGGGCCAGGGCCGGGAGCACGGGGGCGTACGGCGGCCGCCGGGACCGGCGCGCCTCGACGCCCGGCCGGCCGGCGCCCCCCGCCGTCCCGCCCCGCCGCCGCAGCGGCATCCCCCGTCGCGGCCCTCGCGATCCGGCTCCGACGGCTGCCCCGGCCGCGGCTCACCGGGTTCGGGGCCGGGCTGCTCGCCGTGCTGACCATGGTCACCATCGGCGGTCTCGACGTGCTGCTGTTCTCCGGCTCGTCCGCCGTCTACGGGGTCGCCTACGTCCTGACCTGCGTCGGCTGCGGGCTGTGGGTGCGCCCGCTGGACCTGGTCACCGCGCCGGTCGGGATGCCCATCGCCTTCGCCGCCGGCCTGGTGCCGATCAACGACGGCGGTGACGGGCTCGGCGGCCAGGCGGTGGGCGTGTTCACCTCGCTGTCGCTGCACGCCGGCTGGCTCTACGCGGGCACCCTGCTCACCGCGCTGATCGTCCTCGTACGCCAGGTGGCCCGGGTCAGTCGGAGGCGGCGGCGGACGAGGTCGGGCGGGCGCCCGTCTCCGCGGCCGGCGATCCCGCCTTCCCCGCAGCGGCCATCGCGGCTCCGACGATCCCCGCGTTGTTCTGCAGCTGGGCAGGGACGATCTCGGCCCTGACGTGTCCGATCAGCGGCAGGAACTTCTCCGCCTTGCGGCTGACCCCGCCGCCGATCACGAACAGCTCCGGCGAGAAGAGCATCTCCACATGCGCGAGGTAGCGCTCCACCCGCCGCGCCCAGTGGTGCCAGCTGAGGTCGTGGTCCTCCTTGGCCCTGGTCGAGGCGCGCTTCTCGGCGTCCATCCCGTCCAGCTCCAGATGGCCCAGTTCGGTGTTGGGCACCAGCCGGCCGTCCGTGAAGACCGCGCTGCCGATGCCGGTGCCGAAGGTCAGCAGGATGACCGTGCCCCGACGGCCGCGTCCCGCGCCGAAGGTCATCTCCGCGATACCGGCCGCGTCCGCGTCGTTGACCACCGTGACCGGCGACCTCAGCTCTTCGCTCAGCATCCCGGCCGCGTCCACACCGATCCAGCCGTTGTCGACGTTGGCCGCCGTACGCGTCGTGCCGTCGGTCACCACGCCGGGGAACGTCACCCCGACCGGCCGGCCGCGCCAGCCGAAGTGGTCCGCCACCTCGCGCACCGACTCCACGACCGACTCCGGGGTCGCCGGGTGCGGGGTGAGCACCTTGAACCGGTCGTCCGAGAGGTCTCCGCGCGCCAGGTCCACCGGAGCGCCCTTGATGCCCGAACCGCCGATGTCCACGCCGAATACGTTCATGAACTTCAGGCTAGGGCCGTTCGGGGCCGCTCACCCCCTCGGCGGTGGGATCGGGACACCTGGCGGGACACCCGGCGCGGGCGCATGGCGGGACACCGGGCGCGGGTGCGCGGCGCGCCCCACATGGCTGCCGGCGTCACCCGAACGCGTCGTCGTCCGAAGACGACCGGCGGCGTCACCCGAACGCCGGCGTCACTCCTCGACCGCTGCCGCCGCCTCCGCGCGCAGGTCGCGCCGCAGCTCCTTCGGCAGCGAGAAGGTGATCGACTCCTTCGCCGCCGTGACCGTCTCCACGTCGTCGTAGCCGCGCTGGGCCAGCCACTCCAGGACACCCTCGACCAGGATCTCCGGGACGGAGGCGCCCGAGGTGACGCCGACCGTCCGCACGCCCTCCAGCCACGCCTCGTCGATCTCCTCGGCGAAGTCCACCAGGTGCGCGTCGCGCGCGCCGGCGCCGAGGGCGACCTCGACCAGCCGGACGGAGTTGGAGGAGTTCTTGGAGCCGACGACGATCACCAGATCGGCCTCCGCGCCCATCTGCTTCACCGCGGTCTGGCGGTTCTGCGTGGCGTAGCAGATGTCGTCGCTGGGCGGACTGACGAGCTGCGGGAAGCGCTCCTTGAGCGCGTCGACCGTCTCCATCGTCTCGTCGACGGACAGCGTGGTCTGGGAGAGCCACACCACCCGGGAGGCGTCGCGGACCTCGACGTTCGCCACGTCCTTGGGGCCGTCGACCAGCTGGATGTGGTCCGGCGCCTCGCCGCTGGTGCCGATGACCTCCTCGTGGCCCTCGTGACCGATGAGGAGGATGTCGAAGTCATCGTTCGCGAAGCGCACGGCCTCCTTGTGGACCTTGGTGACCAGCGGGCAGGTCGCGTCGATCGTCGCCAGCTTGCCGCGCTGGGCCTCCTCGTGCACGACCGGCGCCACACCGTGCGCCGAGAAGATCACGATATTGCCCGGGGGCACCTCCTCCGTCTCGTCGACGAAGATGGCGCCCTTCTTCTCCAGGGTCTTGACCACGTACTTGTTGTGGACGATCTCGTGGCGCACATAGATCGGCGCGCCGTACTGCTCCAGGGCCTTCTCGACGGCGATCACGGCGCGGTCCACGCCCGCGCAGTAGCCACGGGGGGCGGCGAGCAGGACCCGGCGGGAGGGCGTTGCAGTCATGTGCTCCATCGTAAGGCCGTGGCGCAGCCTCCGAAGCGCACGCCGGTGGCCCAGACTGAGGCCGCACGACGACGCTGGGAGGCGGGCGGGATGGCGGCTGAGGCGGACGGCACCCTGCGGCGCGTCCTCCGCTTCCGCGATCTGGTCGTCTACGGCCTGCTCTTCATCGCCCCCATGGCCCCCGTCGGCGTGTTCGGCACGCTCGACGCGACGTCGCACGGCGCGGTGGCGCTGGTGTACGTCGTCGCGACGGTGGCGATGGCCTTCACCGCCTACTCGTACGCCCAGATGGTGCGGGTCGCGCCGGTCGCCGGATCGGTGTTCACCTACGCCCGGCTCGGGCTCGGCGAGAGCGCGGGCTTCGTCGCCGGCTGGATGGCGCTGCTGGACTACCTGCTGATCCCGGCCGTCGCGTATCTCTTCTCCGGGATCGCGATGGAGGCGCTGGTGCCGGCGGTGGACCGCTGGGTGTGGACCGCCATCGCCGTGGTGATCACCACCGGGCTGAACCTGTGGGGGGTGCGGGCCGCCGCGCTCGCCGGCCTCCTGGTGCTCGCCATGGAGATCGCGGTGCTGATCGTCTTCGTCTCGGCCGCCGTGGTGCAGCTGGCCGCGCACGGCGCGCGCCGCGACTGGGTGTCCCCCTTCACCGGCCAGGGCCCGTTCTCCGCCTCCGCGGTGCTCGCCGCGGTCTCGGTCGCGGTCCTCTCCTACCTCGGCTTCGACGCGATCGCCTCCTTCGCGGAGGAGACCACCAGCACCGCATGGGTGGCGCGGGCCGTGCTGACCTGCCTGGTGGTGGCGGGCCTGCTCTTCGTCGTCCAGACCTATCTGGCCGCCCTGCTCGCGCCGATGTCCGCCGCCGAGCTGGCCGCGGAGCCGGCGCGGCAGGGCTCCGCCTTCTACGACACGGTCGACGCCGCGGTGGGGTCCTGGCTGCACGACCTGGTGGCCTTCAGCAAGGCGGTGGGCGCCGCGTTCGCCGCGCTGGCGGGGCAGGCGGCGGCCGGCCGGCTGCTGTTCGCGATGGGCCGCGACCGGCGGCTGCCGCCCGTCCTGGCCGAGGTCGGCGGGCGCAGCGGGGTGCCGGCGCGGGCCCTGGTGGTGGCGGCGCTGGTCACGCTCGTGGCGGCGGTCTGGGCCGCCCGGAGCGACGAGGGCCTGGTACGGCTGGTGTCCATCGTCGCCATCGGCGCGCTGTCCGCCTTCACCCTGCTGCACGCCTCCGTGATCGGCTGGTTCTGGGTCCGCCGCCACGCCGACCACCCGCACGTGGTGCGCCATGTGGTGGTGCCGCTGCTGGGCATGGGGGTGACCGTGGCGGTCATGGTCGAGGCGTCGGGGGTGGCGCAGGCGGTGGGCGCGGTGTGGCTGGCGGTGGGCCTGGTGGTGCTCCTGGCGGAGTTCCGGCGGGGCACGACGGGGTGAGCCATCGGCCCCGACGGCCCGATGTGCCCGGCGGTCTGGCGGCCCCGACCCGACGGTCTGGGCCACGGCCCGACGGTCTGGGCCACGGCCCGACGATCTGGCGGTCCCGGCCCGCTGGCGGCCATGGTGACCACGGTGGCCCCGCCCCCACCGGGCTGGCGACCCTGGGCCCCCGGTGACCCTGGGGCCCCACCTGCCTGGCGCCCACGGCTGTCCGGACGTCCCGGGCCCCCACGGCCCGGGACCCACGGCCCGGGACCCACGCCCGGCGGCCCCGGCGGCCCTGACCCGACGGTCTGGCGGCCACGGCGGCCCTGATGGCCCCGGTGGCCCGGGAACCACCGCCCGGACCCACGGCCCGGCAGCCCCGGCGGCCCCGGCGGTCCCGACCGGCAGGAAGCCGGGAAGCCGCCCGGGTCCACCGCCGCGCGGGCTACGCTCAGCCGCATGGCCGTGCACACCTCCTCCGACACCCCCATCCCCGTAGGCGAGGTCTCCCGTCTGATCGGCGGCTGGATCGACCGCCTCGGCGCGGTGTGGGTCGAGGGGCAGATCACGCAGCTTTCCCGGCGTCCCGGCGCCGGGGTGGTGTTCCTGACGCTGCGCGACCCCAGCTATGACATCTCCCTCTCGGTGACCTGTTTCCGCTCGGTCTTCGACCGGGTCGCGGACGTGGTCTCCGAGGGCGCCCGCGTCGTGGTGCACGCCAAGCCGGAGTGGTACGCCCCGCGCGGGCAGCTGTCGCTGCGGGCGGCGGAGATCCGGCCGGTCGGGGTGGGCGAGCTGCTGGCGCGGCTGGAGCAGCTGAAGAAGTCGCTGGCGGCGGAGGGGCTCTTCGACGCCGAGCGCAAGCGCCCGCTGCCCTTCCTGCCGCAGCTGGTCGGGCTGGTCTGCGGCCGTGCCTCGGCCGCCGAGCGGGACGTGCTGGAGAACGCCCGACTGCGCTGGCCCGCCGTGCGGTTCGAGGTGCGCAACGTCCCCGTGCAGGGCGTGCACGCGGTGCCCCGGGTGGTGGAGGCGGTCCGCGAGCTGGACGCCCACCCGGAGGTCGACGTGATCGTCGTGGCGCGGGGCGGCGGCAGCGTGGAGGACCTGCTGCCGTTCTCCGACGAGCAGTTGGTGCGGACGGTGGCCGCCTGCCGTACGCCGGTGGTGTCCGCGATCGGGCATGAGCCGGACTCGCCGCTGCTCGACCTGGTCGCGGACCTGCGGGCGTCCACGCCGACGGACGCGGCGAAGAAGGTCGTGCCGGACGTGGGCGAGGAGCTGTCCCGGATCCAGCAGCTTCGCGAGCGCGCGCTGCGCTCGGTCACCGGCTTCCTGGACCGCGAGGAGCGGGGCCTGTCGGCGGCGCTGGCCCGGCCGTCGATACAGCGCCCGCACCGGATGGTGGACGAGCGCGCGGAGCAGGTGGCGGCGTTGCTCGACCGCGGCCGCCGCACCCTGGGCCACCTCCTGGACCGCGCCGACTCGGAGCTGGCGCACACCCACGCCCGCGTGGTGGCGCTCTCCCCCGCCGCCACCCTGCGCCGCGGCTACGCGGTGCTCCAGCACGCCGACGGTTCGGTGGTCCGTGCGGCGGACGAGGTGACCGCCGAGGAGGCGCTGCGCGCGCGCGTCGCCGAGGGTGAGTTCACGGTCCGCGTCGCGGACCGCGACCCCGCATAGGGTGGGGCGCATGGCGACAACGGACGAGATGGCGGGCGAGTCCGCTCTCGGATACGAGCAGGCACGGGACGAGCTGGTCGAGGTCGTGCGCCGACTGGAGGCGGGCGGGACCACGCTGGAGGAGTCGCTCGCCCTGTGGGAGCGCGGCGAGGAGCTGGCGCGCGTCTGCCGGCGCTGGCTGGACGGCGCTCGGGCGCGACTGGACGCGGCGCTGGCGGGACAGCACGCCGCCGAGGGGGACGGCGAAGTGGACCGCGAGGGCTGCGAGGAGTAGCCGCCGGGCGGGCCGGGAGCCACCGCACACCGTACGGAGCGCCCGAACGGAACCCGGTAGACCCGAACCCGGTCGCGCGGGGCGAGAAGCCGGGGCCCGCGTACGAGTCGAGGGGTGAGCCCCCGACCACTCAGCCCAGGCAGGGCCGACGAGACGGCGAGGAGCTGTGAGGTTGCCCACCCAGCCGTCGATTTAGTTGAAAGTTAATACATGGCGAGCCATAGTGGTTCTACGTTCAACCACACCCCCGGGAGCGCCCCATGTCCCTCACCCTCGACGCCGCCGCCCAGGACCTGCTCTTCCGCGAGGCCCGCACCGCCAACACGTTCACCGACGAGCCGGTGACCGAGGAGCAGATGCAGGCGGTCTACGACCTGGTGAAGTACGGCCCCACCGCCTTCAACCAGACGCCGCTGCGCATCGTGCTGGTCCGCTCCGCCGAGGCCCGTGAGCGCCTCGTCGGGCACATGGCCGAGGGCAACCAGGCCAAGACCCGGACCGCGCCGCTGGTGGCCATCCTGGCCGCGGACAACGAGTTCCACCACGAGCTCCCGGAGCTCTTCCCGCACTTCCCGCAGGCCAAGGACGTCTTCTTCACCGAGCGCGCCGCCCGTGAGCGGGCCGCCGGGCTCAACGCCTCGCTCCAGGCCGGCTACTTCATCCTCGGCATCCGCGCGGCCGGTCTCGCCGCCGGCCCGATGACCGGCTTCGACGCCGAGGGGGTGCGGAAGGAGTTCCTGGACGACGACCACACCCCGCTGATGGTCGTCAACATCGGCAAGCCGGGCGAGAACGCCTGGCACCCGCGCTCCCCGCGGCTGGCGTACGACCAGGTCGTCACCACCGTCTGAGCACCCCGAGCGACCCCGCTCCCCCCGGCGGGGTCATCCCGGGCCCCCATCCCCCCGTGGGGCCCGACGGCCGCCGCGCTCAGCCCTTACGGGCGTCCAGCGCGGCGGCCATCTTCGTGAGCTGGGCGAACGACGCCGTGCCGGTGACCACCGTGGTCACGCCCTTGCCCTCGCGCACCAGCGCGTCGTACTTCGGCCCCTCGTAGCGCTGCCAGGTCTCCCCGGCGATCTTCTCGGTCTTCTCGGTCTTGCGGGCGGACTGCGTGACCTCGTCGACGAACGGCCCCGGGCGGCCGTCGCTCTGCTCGATCGCGACGTACTCGCGGTCCGGGTCGAGGAAGCCCAGGTGCCAGACGGCGCCGACGTCGCTCTGCGGGGTGTAGCGCACCGAGGTGGCCCGCCAGCCCTTGGGCAGGGCGCCGTCCTTCGGGGCCGCCACCGGGTAGGACGCCGCGCGTCGGACCGTCTTCAGGTCCACCTCGTAGTCGACCGTCTTGATCGGGTCGTTGTTCTCGTCGTGCGGGACGCCGAAGACGTAGATGCCCGCCGCCGCCAGGCTGCTCACCGACAACGAGAGCACCATGTTCCGCACCGACTGCTTGCCACGCATACCTGCCATCCGCCTATCGTCCCCCATACCGGGTCGGAGCCGGACGACACCCCCCGCCCCCGCTCTGACCTCGGCCTTCCCGGAGCGTTAACACTGCTCATGCGTGGGGCGCTCTGCTCACATTCGCAATCAACGGATAAAGTCATGAGCACCCTCACCGGCCGTCGCCGTACAGAAAGGTGCGCTCCGATGTCCGAGCACCATCTTCCGTCCCAGCTCGAAGTCAGCCCCGAGGCTCCCGACCGCAACCTCGCTCTCGAGCTGGTGCGGGTGACCGAGGCCGGCGCCATGGCCTCCGGGCGCTGGGTGGGGCGCGGCGACAAGAACGGCGCCGACGGCGCCGCCGTCAAGGCCATGCGCGCCCTGATCCACACCGTCTCCATGAACGGCGTCGTGGTGATCGGCGAGGGCGAGAAGGACAACGCCCCCATGCTCTACAACGGCGAGCGCGTGGGCGACGGGACCGGCCCCGAGTGCGATGTGGCCGTGGACCCGGTCGACGGCACCACCCTCACCGCCAAGGGCATGGCCAACGCCGTCTCCGTGATGGCCGTCGCCGAGCGCGGCTCGATGTTCGACCCGTCCGCGGTCTTCTACATGGACAAGCTCGTCACCGGCCCCGAGGCCGCCGAGTTCGTCGACATCACCGCGCCGGTGGACGTGAACATCCGCCGCGTCGCCAAGGCGAAGAACTCCAGCCCCGAGGACGTCACCGTCGTCATCCTGGACCGCCCCCGCCACGAGGGCATCGTCAAGGAGATCCGGGAGACCGGCGCCCGCATCAAGTTCATCTCGGACGGCGACGTGGCCGGCGCGATCATGGCGGCCCGCGAGGGCACGGGCGTGGACCTGCTGATGGGCATCGGGGGCACCCCCGAGGGCATCATCGCGGCCTGCGCGATCAAGTGCCTGGGCGGCACCATCCAGGGCCGGCTGTGGCCCAAGGACGACGCCGAGCGGCAGCGCGCCCTGGACGCGGGCCACGACCTGGACCGGGTGCTGTCCACCGACGACCTGGTCCGCGGCGACAACGTCTTCTTCGTCGCCACCGGCATCACCGACGGCGAGCTGCTGCGCGGGGTGCGCTACCGCTCGGAGACCGCCACCACGCAGTCGCTGGTCATGCGCTCCAAGTCCGGCACCATCCGGCAGATCGACTCCACGCACCGGCTGTCCAAGCTGCGCGCCTACTCGTCGGTCGACTTCGAGCGCGCGCGCTGACCGCGGGCGCCGGCCGACGGCGCTACGGGAGACCCGGCGCCGTACGAGCGGCGCTCCGGCGGCCGTCGAACCCCTGTGGTCGTTCGACGCCGCCGGACTCCGCCGTCGGGGCGCTCGCCGTCGCGGCGCTCGCCCTCGCGGCGGGATAGAGCGGGACAGACCCGGACCCGCGCCGGTCGCGGCGCATCACAGGCGTGGCGGCCCGCCGCCGGCGGGGCGGGGTGCCATAAGCGCGGGGCGTTGCCGAAAACACGTCGGGCCGGGTCCCGCGGTCAGGGGCGGGACCCGGCCCGATGCCTCTTCGGCTCGGTCACCCGGCGGCGGCGATCCGCACCGCGCGCTGCAACTCCGCCTCGCGCCGGCGGCGGCGGGCCAGGACGACGCGGCGCTCCGCCGCGGTCAACCCGCCCCACACCCCGTACGGCTCGGGCTGCAGCAGTGCGTGCTCCCGGCACTCGACCATGACCGGGCAACGGGCACATACGCGCTTCGCGGCTTCTTCCCGCGACAGCCGGGCGGCGGTTGGCTCCTTCGAGGGAGCGAAGAAGAGCCCGGCTTCGTCCCGGCGGCACACCGCCTCTGAGTGCCAGGGGCCGGCCTGGTCCCGAGCGGGGATGCGCTGCGGGGGCAGTGCGGCGTCCTGCAGGGGCTGATGCGGTTGCAGCACGGTCTACTCCTGACGACGGCTCCGGTGGTCACCCTTGCCCGTCTCACGAGGTACGGCCCCCTGTGCACCCCCATCAGCCGTACGAGAGACGACGCACCAAGCCTTACCCGCTGTGCGCGTGCTTATGCACACCGTTGTCTTTCATGTGACCGCAGCTGTTCACGGCCACCCCTCACACCCCATGCGCGTCAGGTGTTACGCCGAGGCGGGGTTGCCAAACGGGCTCCGCTTCCTCTCGCCTCTCGGCGCGGACCCCTCCCGGTCACGCGCGGAGGTTCTTCAGCCGCCGGCCCGGGACGGGGCGGGTCTCGACCCCGCCGAAGAGGGCGAAGCCGGTGACGACGATGACCGGCGCGGAGGGGTCCGGGGACTCGATGGTCTGGACGTCGAAGCCGCCGAAGACGCCGGTTCCGGTGCCACGGAGGGAGACGTTCTCCGGGATCCTGATCTCCACGCCACCGAAGACCGCGGTCGCGTTGATGACGATCTCCTGCTGCTCGAAGACCGCCTCGGTCAGATCGATCTCCACGCCGCCGAACAACGCGAACGCGTTGGTGCGACGCCTCACCCGCCACCGCCCCTTGCGCACCGCGGCGCCGAAGACGGCGACCAGGTTGTCGGCGGCGGTGGGGGAGTGCGAGGGCGGCCGCGGGGCGTGGGCGGCGCGCGGGACGGCCGTACCCGCCCTCGGGGGGAGATCCCCGACCAGCGGTTCCAGCTCGCCCCGGGTCTTGGCCCGGTAGGTGGCGTCGAGCCGCTCGGCGTGCTCCTCGGCGTCCAGCCGGCCCTCGGCGAGCGCCTCGCGGAGGATGTCGGCGACGCGGTCGCGGTCGGCGTCGGAGACACGGAGGTCGGCCTCCGCGAGGGGCGCGGCGGCGTCGGGCTTCGTCAGGGGCACCGGCTGCTTGTCGTCCACGCGGCCAGCGTAGCGACACGCGATAGATCGCGTTAGCCCATTGCGCGGGGGCGGCGGGACCGGACCAACTGAGCCTTACCTCACAAGCTCCACCGCCGGCGCGCGTTCTACGCTGGTGGACGCGTTGTCGAAGGTGCCAGCGCGTAGCCGTCTGTCGAGTGAGGAATGGCCGCGATGCCAGAGTTCGCGTATACCGATCTGCTGCCCCTGGGCGAGGACACCACGCCCTACCGGCTGGTGACGTCCGAGGGCGTGCGCACGTTCGAGGCCGACGGACGCACCTTCCTCAAGGTCGAGCCGGAGGCGCTGCGCCGACTGGCCGCCGAGGCCATGCACGACATCTCGCACTATCTGCGCCCCGCCCACCTCGCCCAGCTGCGCCGCATCCTGGACGACCCCGAGGCCTCCCCGAACGACAAGTTCGTGGCGCTGGACCTGCTGAAGAACGCGAACATCGCGGCGGCCGGGGTGCTGCCGATGTGCCAGGACACCGGCACCGCGATCGTCATGGGCAAGCGCGGACAGAACGTGCTCACCGAGGGTGGCGACGAGGAAGCCCTCTCGCGCGGCGTCTACGACGCGTACACCAAGCTCAACCTCCGCTACTCCCAGATGGCCCCGCTGACCATGTGGGAGGAGAAGAACACCGGCTCCAACCTGCCGGCGCAGATCGAGCTGTACGCCACCGACGGCGGCGCCTACAAGTTCCTCTTCATGGCCAAGGGCGGTGGCTCCGCCAACAAGTCCTTCCTCTTCCAGGAGACGAAGGCCGTGCTCAACGAGGCGAGCATGATGAAGTTCCTGGAGCAGAAGATCCGCTCGCTGGGCACCGCCGCCTGCCCGCCGTACCACCTGGCGATCGTCGTCGGCGGCACCTCCGCCGAGTACGCGCTGAAGACCGCGAAGTACGCCTCCGCGCACTACCTCGACGAGCTGCCCACCGAGGGCTCGCCGCTGGGCAACGGCTTCCGGGACAAGGAGCTGGAGGAGAAGGTCTTCGAGCTCACCCAGAAGATCGGCATCGGCGCGCAGTTCGGCGGCAAGTACTTCTGCCACGACGTGCGCGTGGTGCGCCTGCCGCGGCACGGCGCGTCCTGCCCGGTGGCGATCGCCGTCTCCTGCTCGGCCGACCGCCAGGCGGTGGCGAAGATCACCGCCGAGGGCGTCTTCCTGGAGCAGCTGGAGACCGACCCGGCGAAGTACCTCCCGGACACCACGGACGAGGAGCTGACGAAGGGCGCGGGCGCGGATCTGGACGCGGTCGCCATCGACCTCAACCAGCCGATGGACGAGATCCTCTCCGAGCTGACCAGGCACCCGGTCAAGACCCGGCTCTCGCTGACCGGCACGCTGGTCGTGGCCCGGGACATCGCGCACGCGAAGATCAAGGAGCGACTGGACGCGGGCGAGGAGATGCCCACGTACCTGCGCGACCACCCGGTCTACTACGCCGGCCCGGCCAAGACCCCCGAGGGGTACGCCTCCGGCTCCTTCGGCCCGACCACCGCCGGCCGGATGGACTCCTACGTCGAGCAGTTCCAGGCCGCCGGCGGCTCCAAGATCATGCTCGCCAAGGGCAACCGCAGCAAGCAGGTCACCGACGCCTGCGCCGCGCACGGCGGCTTCTACCTCGGCTCGATCGGCGGCCCGGCGGCCCGGCTGGCCCAGGACTGCATCAAGAAGGTGGAGGTCCTGGAGTACGCCGAGCTGGGCATGGAGGCTGTCTGGAAGATCGAGGTCGAGGACTTCCCCGCCTTCATCGTCGTCGACGACAAGGGCAACGACTTCTTCACCGACCCCGGCCCCGCCCAGCCGTTGGTGACCAGCATCCCGGTCCGCCCGGGCGGCTGACCGCCCCGCACCGGGGCCTCTCCCCGGTCACCGGCCCCCTCTGGACGGGCCCACCCGCCCGTCCAGGGGGAAGCCGACGCCACGGCCCCGCTACCGCTTTCCGACCTCGCGCCTCAGGTCGTCGACGGTGTCCACGCCGGTGAGCCCCTCGCTGGAGACGGCGCGGATCCGCCCCTTGGACTCGACGGTGTAGAGCCCCTGTTCCGGGTTGATCAGGCCGTATGGAGCGTCGCGGTGCGCGGAGAGCAGCAGCGCGTACTCGGTACCGTCCTTCGCCAGGGTGGTGGTGTTGATCTCCCGGTAGGTGGTCTCCTTGATCGCACCTCCCAGCTGACTGACCTCGATGGTGTCCCCTACCCTGACGTCCCCGGAGACGACCTTGGAGACCCGGACGGTGGAGACGGTGACGATCACCGGTTCCACCTGGCGCGCCTCCTCCTCCGACAGTCCCGCCTGCGGGTTGGTCATCGGATCACCCGAGGTCGAGACCTTCGGCCACGACTTCTCCACCCGAGAGCGCACGACCTTCCCGGTGACGATCGCGTCGGCCTCGTCGACGGCCTCGCCGAGCGACCGGTAGGCCGGGTAGTCGGCCTCGTAGGTCACCGTGTCCGTCGCCTTCGGCGCGTCGTCGCCCGATGTCGAGTAGACGGCTGCGGTGACTGCCAGGAGCAGCGCCACCGCTCCGCCGCCGAGGACGTTCCGCCGCGCGCTCACCCGTACATCCTCTTCACCTCGGCCACGTCGTAAGGCTGCGGCTTCTGAATTCTCACCCGGTCACGGCCGTGCTTCATCAAGGACGCTTTTCTCGTACGCGGGTTGTCCTTGAGATTCAGCGCGTGCCCCAGCTCATGGGTGGCGGTGCTGCGACTCCACTCCCGCATATGCGTGCCCGACTTTCGGGCGAGCTGATAGGAGTTGGCCTTGATCGTGAAATGCCGCCGGGACCCGCTGTTTTTCGACGTGTACAGCGCGAGCCAGCCCTCGTTCTCATAACTGCCCGCCGTGAACTTGTTGGGCGAGTCGGTGGTGCGTCGTATCTTCGCGCCGGCGCCGCTGGTGTGCCAGTTTGAACGCGCGGTGTCGAACTGCGCGGTCCACCAGCTGTTGACGCCGACGGTCTTGACGGTGAACGACCGGCTCGGCATACCGCAGCCACAGGAATCGGCCTCGGCGGTACCCGCTCCACCCAGAACCATCCCCATGACGAGAACGGTGCAGGAACCGGCCGCCAGCGCGGCGCGCCGGACCGCGTCGCGGACGTGGCGGCGCCTCACGGCCGTTCTTTCCCCCGTTTGTGTGTTGCCCATCTCTCCCCCTGCTTTTCACGCACGCTCAGTAGTACAGATAAAGCGAGTAACCGCTGTACTTGTTCTTCTTGCAGTCCCACGGCACGCCGGCGGTGTGGCCGTCCGCGACGCACTTCGACTGGGACGCGTAGTAGCCCGCGTAGTGCCAACTCTTCAGGGCGATCGTCGACGCCGACGGCGCGGCGGGTGCGGCGCTCGCCGCGCCCGCCGTCGCGATTCCGGCACCGAAGAGCAGGGCCGCGGTCATCCCCACGGCGGCGACATTTCTTTTCACCTGAGACACGGTTTCCCCTCGACAGGAAATAAAAGAATGTGTGTGCTGCGCCCCGATTCAGGAGCGCCACCACGCATCCTGGCCCATTCGGAAACCCATTCGGAAGGGCTCATTGATGTGAACGGAGACGCGATTGATAACCTCCCCTGCATGGGGGTGGACGGCTGGCCGTCCAGACAGGGGGGAATCGTGACGAATGAACCGAGCGCGCATCAGTTACGGCTGCTGCTGGTGCTGGCGGAGGAGTTGCACTTCGGCCGGGCGGCCAAGCGGGTGTTCATCAGTCAGCCCGCGTTCAGCCGGCAGATCCGCGCCCTCGAGGGCCACCTGGGAGTGACCCTCGTGGAGCGGTCCACCCGGCAGGTGCGGTTGACGCGGGCGGGGGAGGCGCTGCTGCCCCACATGCGGGCCGCCGTCGACGCCGTCGAGGACCTGCGCCGCGCCGCGGAGGAGCTGGCGCGCCCGCCGTCGGACCGGGTGGTGATCGGCTCCTACATATCGGCCCTGCCCGCCCTGCGCATCCTGCTCGACGAGCTCCGTAAAGACCTCCCGGGCCCGGAGGTCGAGTGGCGTGCCGTCGACAACATCGAGCAGGTGAGGGCGCCGCTGGACGGAGAGGTCGACGCGGTCATCTGCTACGGCCCCATGCCCGCGGAGTTCGAGACGCTGCGGCTGGGCAGCGACGCGCGGTTCGCCTGCCTCCCCGACGCCCATCCGCTGGCGGGGCGCGCGTCGGTGACCCTCGCGGACCTCGCCGACCTGCCCGTCATCGGCTTCTCCCCGCAGGTGCCGCGGGAGTACCGCGCGTTCTGGGCCGCCGATCCACGCCCGGACGGCACCCCGGTGCGGTACACCGACCACACGGCGACCACCCTGGAGGACTGCGTCTCGCTCTGCAGCCTCGGGCATGGCACCCGCCTCATCACCGAGAGCAGCCTCGCCCTCATGCCCAGGCCCGGGGTCCGCTTCGTTCCCGTCACCGACCTGTCCCCGTGCGCGGCCCTGCTCGCCTGGCCGGCGTCCCGGCCGGTCTCCCCCGCCTTCGACGCGATCCTGGCCCTGCTGCGCGCCCACGCCCGTACGACGGACGAGGACACCCTCCGCCGCACCGGCCGACGCTGGTGGAACCCGGCCTGATCCGCGGGGCCGCGCCGAGCGTGGTTCCGCCCCCGACCGTGGCGGCCGGGGGCGGGACCAGCCGTGGCGGTACGAGCGGCGGCTACGCGAAGCGCTGCGCCGCCCCGCCGTCGCAATTCTGGAGCCGTACCGGATCCTTCGGTCCGGCCAGGGTCAGGCACAGGTCGGGCGCGGCCGTCGGACGGAGGGTTCCGGCGGTCCGGGTGAACGTCTGGTTGGCGCCGCCGTGGCAGTTCCACAGGACGAGCGCGGCGCCCGCCGTGTACCTGCTGTCCGGGACGTCCACGCAGCGGTCCTGGGTGAGCGCGCTGTGCAGCGAGCCGCGCTTGGCGTCGTGCCACCACTCCTGGTTGCGGCCGCCGTGGCAGTCCCAGCCGACGACCTTGGCGCCGTTGGCGCTGCTCGCCGCGGAGGCGTCGACGCAGGAGCCGGTGGCGGCGTTCTTCAGCGGGCGGTAGACGTCGTCCCAGGCGCCCTGGAAGAGCACCGGCTTGTTGCCGGAGGCCACGTCGGCGCAGCTCGCCTCGCGCCACCCGGACGCGTACAGCTGGGTCAGGCAGGACGCGAAGGCGCCGTGGCCCCGGAAGTTGGGGTGGAAGGACTGGCGGACCGAGTTGGAGTCCGGCGGGAAGGGGTTGGTCAGGTCGATGTACAGCCCGCGGGCCCAGGTCTCCTCCATGCACACCTCATGGCCGTGGAAGAGCCGCGAGTTGTCGAGGTAGACCGCGCCGGTGCGCTGGGCGACCTGACGCATGCCGCGCTCGAACAGCGGCACCGCGGTGTTGCGGCCCCAGGCGGAGTCCGAGGTGTAGCCGGTGCAGCCGCCCGGCAGCTTGCCCGGGTAGTTCGGGTTGTCCTCGACGTCGGGTCCCACCGGGCTGGGATAGCCCATGACCACTAGGCGGTAGTCGCCGTCGGCGTACCCGGCGTCGCGCATCACGGTGCGCAGGTCCCGCACGGTCGCCTCGACCTTGGGCACCAGGGCGTCGACGCGGGCCCGCCAGCCGGGGTCGTACTTGGGCTCGCAGGTGCCCTGGAGGGTGAACCAGCGCACCACACAGTCCGTCATGACCGGTCCGAACTGCAGGTCGTCGTTGGCCCCGGCGACCAGCAGCACCATCTTGATCCGGGTGTTGCGGGCCTTGATCGCCAGGCTGTCGCTCTGCACCTGTTCGTCGGCGTACTGCTTGCTGCCGCCGATCCTGATGTTGCCGGTGTACGCGCCCGAGCAGGCCACGTTGTAGGTGACGTCGGCCGGGATGCCGGTGCGGTGGATGGCGGCGTCGGGCGAGCGGTGACACCAGTTGTCGGGGCCGTTGGTGCCCGGCTCGTAGGTGCCGACGCCCTCGCCGGATATCTCGCTGTCGCCCAGCGAGATCAGCGCCGACTTGCGCTGGCTCAGCGGCCGCTCGGCGGGGTCGCCGTAGAGCCTGACCGCCTCGGCGGCACGGATCTTCTCCAGCTCCGGGGAGAGCGGGGTGGTCGCGGCGGGGGCGGGCCCCGCGGCGGGGACCGTGGTGGGGGTGGCGGCGCCGGCGGGGGTGATGGCGGCCATCCCGCCGAGCGCGGCGGCGAGGGCGGTGAGCGCCGCCAGCAGGCCGCGCCGGGTCCGGGCGCGGCGTCTCGGGTGGATGGGATGGCTCGCATGGGCTGTGCGCGTCATTGCGCCTCCCGTGGGGTGGGTGTCGTGGCGGTATTAACCAGCCAGTAGTGCAATTTGGGAACACCGGGAACCGGACAAACGCTGGACTTCACAGGTGCTCTACAGGAGGTGGGTCGACGATGACCGCAGCGGGCGGCGAGAACGGCACGATCGGCGAGCGGGACAGCTCGGGCGGGGCGCACCGCGTCGAGCGCGACTCGATGGGTGAGGTGCGGGTGCCCGCCCACGCCAAGTGGCGTGCCCAGACGCAGCGTGCGGTGGAGAACTTCCCGGTCAGCGGGGAGCGGCTGGAGCGGGCGCACATCGCGGCGCTGGCCCGGATCAAGGGGGCCGCCGCGCGGGTCAACGCCGAACTGGGCGTGCTGGACAAGGACATCGCCGAGGCCATCGCCGACGCGGCGGTCGAGGTGGCCGAGGGCCGCTGGGACGACCACTTCCCGGTGGACGTCTTCCAGACCGGCTCCGGCACCTCCTCGAACATGAACACCAACGAGGTGCTCGCCACCCTCGCCGGCGAGCGGCTGGGCCGGTCGGTCCACCCCAACGACCATGTGAACGCGAGCCAGTCGTCCAATGACGTGTTTCCGTCTTCCATCCACATCGCCGCCACCGCCGCCGTCATCGGCGATCTGATCCCGGCGCTGGACCACCTGGGCGCGGCGCTGGAGCGGAAGGCGGCGGAGTTCACGGACGTGGTCAAGGCGGGGCGCACCCATCTCATGGACGCCACCCCGGTGACCCTGGGTCAGGAGTTCGGCGGCTACGCGGCGCAGGTGCGGTACGGGGTGGAGCGGCTGCGCGCCTCGCTGCCCCGGCTCGCCGAACTGCCGCTGGGCGGCACCGCCGTCGGCACCGGCATCAACACCCCGCCGGGCTTCTCGGCCGCGGTCATCGCCGAGGTGGCCCGCGCCACCGGGCTGCCGCTGACCGAGGCCCGCGACCACTTCGAGGCGCAGGGGGCGCGGGACGGCCTGGTGGAGACCTCCGGCCAGCTGCGCACCATCGCGGTCGGCCTCACCAAGATCTCCAACGATCTGCGCTGGATGGCCTCGGGTCCGCGCACCGGACTCGCCGAGATCAACCTGCCCGATCTGCAGCCCGGCTCCTCGATCATGCCGGGGAAGGTCAACCCGGTCATCCCGGAGGCGGTCCTGATGGTCGCCGCCCAGGTCGTCGGCAACGACGCCACCGTGGCCACCGCCGGCGCCGCCGGCAACTTCGAGCTGAACGTGATGCTGCCGGTCATCGCCAAGAACCTGCTGGAGTCGGTGCGGCTGCTGGCCAACGCCGCCCGGCTGCTGGCCGACCGCACCGTCGACGGGATCACCGCCAACGTCGACCGCGCCCGGGAGTACGCGGAGTCCTCGCCCTCCGTGGTCACCCCGCTCAACCGCTACATCGGCTACGAGGAGGCCGCCAAGGTCGCCAAGAGGTCGCTGGCGGAGCGCAAGACCATCCGCGAGGTGGTCATCGAATCGGGCTATGTCGAGCGCGGAGCACTGACGCTGGAGCAGCTCGACGAGGCGCTGGACGTGCTGCGGATGACCCGGCCGTAGGCCACGTCGGACCCGGTCCCGGGGGTGTTCGCGCGCCCCGGGACCGGGTCCCTGGCCGCTGCCCCCGCCGGCCCGTACCGACGGGCTTCACCGACCGCTGCGGCTTACGTCACGGCACCGAAACCGCGACCCCCCTAAGATCTGCGCATGACAGCGGACACGGTGGAGACCACGGGCACGGCAGGCGGCACCGCCCCTTGGGCACCGGGGGATCACATCCTGTGGCGCTACCGCGGGAACGCCACCGACCGCATCCACATCTGCCGTCCCGTCACCGTCGTCCAGGACAGCCCGGAGCTGCTGGCGGTCTGGCTGGCGCCGGGCACCGCCTGCGTCCGGCCGCGGCTGGCGGACGGCACCTCGGTGCACCGCGAGCCGCTGCCCACCCGCTACACCAAGCCGCGCACCACCGCGCGGTCGACCTGGTTCGGCACCGGGGTGCTCAAGCTGGCCCGGCCCGACGAGCCGTGGTCGGTGTGGCTGTTCTGGGACCACGACTGGCGCTTCAAGAACTGGTACGTGAACCTGGAGGAGCCGCGCCACCGCTGGAGCGGGGGCGTGGACTCCGAGGACCACTTCCTGGACATCGCGGTCTACCCGGACCGCAGCTGGGAATGGAAGGACGAAGACGAGTTCGCGCAGGCGCAGCGGGCCGGGCTGATGGCCGCCGAGCAGGCGGCGCGGGTACGGGCCGCGGGCCGGGCCGCCGTCGAACGCATCTCGTCCTGGGGCGCGCCGTTCCGGGAGGGCTGGGAGGACTGGCGGCCGGACCCGTCCTGGACCGTCCCGGCGCTCCCGGCCGACTGGGACCGCGCCCCGACGCCGCTCGGGTCATGAGGCGCCACGAACCGCTTGCTGTACCCCTGTGTTTCAAACGTAGGATCGTCGTCCGGAAGACTGCGCCGGCGACGGCGGAAACAGAGAATGCGAAAAGCGGAAATTGACGCATCGAATGTTCCGGATGCAGCCGCGCGAACGGCGGGTGACGCGGAAGATTTGACGCACCGCCACATCGGCGGCACTCGGCGCATGGTCACAGGAGGGGCGGAGTCGTGAGCGGTGACGGCGGCTACGACGGCGTGGGGGAAGGTTACGCGGGCTTCGACCGGTTAGCGCTGGACCGTACCGGCCAGGCGGAGGCGTTCGACGCCATCGGCGACCGGTATGACGTGGCGTTCCCGCACAAGGAGGGCCAGCTCCACACCGGTCACTGGCTCGCCTCGTCCCTCCCCGCCGGCTCTCGGGTGCTGGACGTCGGCTGTGGCACCGGTCTGCCCACGGCCCGTCAGCTGGTCGACGCGGGGCACGAGGTGGTCGGCGTCGACTTCTCCCCCGGCATGCTCAGGCTGGCCCGGGAGAACGTTCCTGCGGCCGCCTTCCATCTGGTGGACCTCGCGGATCTGCGGCCGGGCGGCCGCTTCGGCCCGCGCGGCTCGCGTGACCTGGGCACCTTCGACGGCATCACGGCCTTCTTCTCGCTGCTGATGCTTCCACGCGCGGAGATTCCGCACGCGCTGCGGACGCTGCACGCCCTGCTGAGACCCGGGGGCCTGCTGGGGCTTTCCATGGTCGAGGCGGACGTGGACGACTTCTCGATACCGTTCCTGGGGCACACGATCCGGGTATCGGGTTACCTGCGGGATGAACTGCGGCAGGTCGTGCGCGATGCGGGGTTCGAGGTCACCGGGGAGGAATCCCACGCGTACGCCCCGGCCAGTACGGATGTACCGCCCGAGATCCAGCTCTTCCTGCACTGCCGACGCCGTGCCTGACACGGTGCGCCCGAGCGAGCAGGGCGCGCGGCCCCGGACGGATGGAAACCCACGCGTGACGGAGCACCCGATCTCCCCCGACGAACGGCAGGCCGCCCCACCTGCCGCGGCTTCGGACGTCCCGAACCCGGCGGAGCGGCGGCGGCAGCGTCCGCAGGCCGAGGCGCCCGGCCCCCGCACGGCCCAGCGCCCCACGACGGCGCCGGGCCGCGGTGTGTCGCGCGCGGGCACGGGCCGGGCGGCCGGCGAGGTCCCCCCGTGTCCCGGCACGGACGCCGGGGGCGACGGCCGGCGGGACCGCGCCGTAGAGGTGACGGTTCTTCAGGACGCGACCGGGGGCGGGACTTCCGACCACCGGTCGGAGCACGGGTGGGACACCGGCCGCGAGTCGGGCCCGCGCGAAGCCCTCGGTTCCGCGGCCGGGGCCGGGCCCGGTTCGGGGTCCGGGCCCGTTCCCGGCTCGGGGCCCGGCTCCGGCTCCGGCTCCCCGGAGACGCGGGGCGAGCGGCCCGAGGAGCACCCGGGCCGGCCCGACGACGCCGCGCGGCGCGCCCCGGGCTCCTCCGGGGTGCCCGGCGAGCCGGCTCCGGCGGATCCGGGCCGGCCCTCCCGCCGACGGCCGTCCCGCTCCCCGCAGCGGGCCGAGGCGCGGCCGGACGAGTCGCCCGACACCCCGACCGAGCCGCTTCCGGTCCCCGGCGCCCGCCGCCGAGGCCGGGGCACCGGCCGCCGCCGGACCGACGACTCCCGCACGCCCCATGGCCACGACCGGGCGGACACCTCCGGCGGCGGCGCCTCCGGCCGTGCCCGGCGGGCCCCGGACCGCGAACCCGCGGCCGAGGACCCGCACACCACCGCCCGCCCGCACGGACCCGCCGAAGGCGACGCGCCCCACCGTGACCGGGAGCAAGCCCGGGACCGGCGGACCGAGAGCCGCGCCGACGGCCCGAAGGGCCCGCGCGGGCGAACCGTACGCACCGGCGACGCCCCGGAGGGCGTCGCCGCGTCCGGGGCCGAGCACGGCACGGCGGGCGGCGGGACGTCGGCCGGAGGCGCGGACGACGCCGCGCACCCGCACGGGCGGAGCGGCGCGCCGCTCGACCGCGACCGGCGGGCCGCGGAGCGCGCGCACGACGCCACCGAGGAGCCCGAAGGGGACCGGCGGGCGGGCCGTGCGCGCGGGCGGACAGGACGGGACGGCGGTACGGGCGGGACGGCGGACGGTTCGGCCGGCCCCCGCTCGGGGCGGCCGCGGGGTCGTGCCACGGGCTCGGAGGGTGAACGTGAGGGGCAGCAGTCGGCCGGTGTCGGCCGGGGGACCGAGGCGCACGGGCGCCCGGACCAGCGTGGCGCGGCCGGGAAGCGGCCGGCGCGTGATGGGGGCGGCACCGGCGGCGGCGCGTCCGCACCGGGCGCGGTGCCCGGGGCGCGACGGCGGGCGAGCGGCGGTCGGGCCGGACGTGACCGGGAGGCCGCGGCGCAGGCGGCGGGGCAAGGACGTGGCGAGATGACAGGCGATGCCGGGCAGGTGGGACAGATGGCGGCTTTGGGCGAGGCCACCCGGGTACCCCCGGTCGACTCCTCGCGGACGGTGCCGCCTCCGGGCGGCAGCGACGTACCGGAGTCGGCGGCGGCCCGGGACCGGGGCGGCGACCGGCTGCGGTTCGTCGGCGCGGCCACCCGCCGCATCGCGCGCGGCATAGACCTCGACGAGATCGTGCTGGGCCTGTGCCGGGCCACCGTGCCGACCTTCGCCGACGCGATCCTGGTCTATCTGCGCGACCCGCTGCCGGTCGGCGACGAGCGGCCGGTGGGCCCGGTGGTGCTGCGGCTGCGCCGTACCGACCGGATCCCGGAGGAGCCGGACACCGAGGGGGTGCGGATGCCGCTGCTGCCCGCCCAGCCGGACCTGTCGCCCTTCATGGCCGGCGGGCCGGCCAGCGAGCTGTGCGAGGTGGAGCCGGGCGGGCCGCTGGCCGAGGTGTTGCGCGGGGTGCGTCCGGTCTTCGGCGACTCGCCCGCCGCCCGCGCCGCGCTCCCCGAACTGCTCGGGGACGGGCGTTCGGTGGCGAGGGGCCAGCGCACCGTGCTGGCGCCGCTGCGCGGCCGCCGGCGGGTGATCGGCGCCGCCGTCTTCGTACGGCGTCTCGACCGGCCGCCGTTCGAGAACGACGACCTGCTCGTCGCCGCTCAGTTGGCCACTCACACCGCGCTCGGTGTGGACAAGGCGGTGCTGTACGGCCGCGAGGTCTACATCGCGGACGAGTTGCAGCGCACCATGCTGCCGGACTCCCTGCCGCAGCCCACCGGGGTCCGGCTGGCCAGCCGCTATCTGCCCGCCGCGGAGACGGCGCGGGTCGGCGGCGACTGGTACGACGCGATCCCGCTGCCGGGCAACCGGGTGGCGCTGGTGGTGGGCGACGTCATGGGGCACTCCATGACCTCCGCCGCGATCATGGGCCAGCTGCGGACCACCGCGCAGACCCTGGCCGGGCTGGATCTGCCGCCGCAGGAGGTGTTGCACCACCTCGACGAGCAGGCGCAGCGGCTGGGCACCGACCGCATGGCGACCTGTCTGTACGCGGTCTACGACCCGGTGGCGCACCGCATCGTGGTGGCCAACGCGGGCCATCCGCCGCCGGTTCTGCTGCATCGCGGCGGCCGGGCCGAGGTGCTGCGGGTGCCGCCGGGCGCGCCGATCGGGGTCGGCGGGGTGGACTTCGAGGCGGTGGAGCTGGACGCGCCCGCCGGCGCGACCCTGCTGCTGTACACCGACGGCCTGGTCGAGTCGCGGATGCGGGACGTGTGGACGGGGATCGAGCAGCTGCGGGAGCGGCTGACCGCCACCGCCCGGCTGACCGGCTCCAACCCGCCGCCGCTGGAGCCGCTGTGCGACGAGGTCCTGGACATGCTGGGCCCCGGGGACCGGGACGACGATGTGGCGCTCCTGGCCGCCCGGTTCGAGGGGATCGCGCCCAGCGACGTCGCGTACTGGTTCCTGGACCCCAAGGCCCAGACCGCCGGGCAGGCGCGGCGGCTGGCCCGCCGGGCGCTGGCCCGCTGGGGCCTGGAGGAGCTCTCCGACTCGGTCGAACTGCTGGTCAGCGAGGTGGTCACCAACGCCGTGCGGTACGCGGAACGGCCCATCACGCTGCGTCTGTTGCGCACCGACGTGCTGCGCTGCGAGGTGGGCGACGACGTGCCGCAGCTGCCCCGGCTGCGCCAGGCTCGCCCCTCCGACGAGGGCGGGCGTGGGCTCTACCTGGTCAACCGGCTGGCCCGACGCTGGGGCGCGACCCGGCTGAGCACGGGGAAGGTGGTCTGGTTCGAGCTGGCGATGCCCACGGGGTGAGCGACCGCTCGGACCTCGGCCGCCACGGCCCCGGGCTTCCCGAGGACCGGGAGGCCCGGGGAGCCGGGCGAGCGACCCGCGGCCGACAACGACCCGGCCCCGCCGCGTACCGAGGGGGTACGGGGCGGGGCCGGGTCGTGTCGCGGGGGGAGGCCGTCAGTCCTGACGGCGGAGTTCGGGCTCCGGGTCCTCCGTGCTCGGCTCGTCCGTCGGTTCCTGCGTCGGCGTCTGCGTGGTCTTCGTGGGCGTCGGCGTCTGCGTGGTCCTCGTCGGCGTCGGAGTCGTCGGAGTCTGGGTCTCCTTCGTCTTCGTCGGCGTCGGGGTCTCCGTCTCCTTGGTCTTCGTCGGCGTCGGAGTCTCCGTGGTGGGCTTGGAGGTCGGCGACTGCGTCTGCGGCGCCTGCGTCCGCACCGGGGAGGCGGCCGGGCCGAGGTCGGATTCCAGGTCGAACGTGGCGGCCTCCTTGCCGCTGAGCGCGGCGTTCATATAGGCCGCCCAGATCTTGGCCGGGAAACCGCCGCCGTTGATCCGCTTCTTGCCGGCCACGCCGTACATCGCGACCTGGGCGCCCCGCTTGACCTCACCCTTGTCCTCGGGCTGCTCGCCGAACATGGCGACCGCGGTGACCAGGTTCGGGGTGTAGCCGACGAACCAGGCGGACTTGTTGTCGTCGGAGGTGCCGGTCTTGCCCGCGACCTCCTGGCCCAGGCTCTGCACCTCCTTGCCGGTGCCGTCGTCGACGACGCCGGTCAGCAGCTTGGTGACCGCGTCGGCGCTGTCCCGGCTGATCACCTGGCCGCCGACCGGCTCGGGCAGCCCGTCGACCTCGGCGTCGCGCTTCACGGCGGACTTCACCACCCGGGGGGTGACCAGCTTCCCGTGGTTGTCGAGGCTGGCGTAGACGCCGGCCATCTCCAGCGGGCTGGCGCCCATGACGCCCAGCGCCATCGAGGGGCGCTCGACGAATCCGCTCGTCTTCGGGTCCATGCCGAGCTTGACCGCGGTCTGCTTGACCCGGTCGACGCCGACGTCGGCGCCCATCTGGGCGAAGACGGAGTTGACCGAGTGGGCCATCGCCTCCCGGACCGTGATCGGGCCGAAGTCGACGTTGTCCTCGTTCGGCGGCGCGAAGGGGACGGAGCCGCCGACGACCGGGCGCCGGCTGTCGCCGTCGTAGATCGTGTTGGACCGGATCGCGACCCCGTCGCGGGTCTTGGACCCGTCCTCCAGCGCGGCGGCGTAGACCAGCGGCTTGAAGGTGGAGGCCGCCTGGTAGTCGGTGCGGGTGGCGTTGTTGACGTAGTGCTTGGTGTACCCCGCGCCGCCGTAGAGGGCGAGCACCTCGCCGGTCTTCGGGTCGACGGAGGCGGCGCCGGTCTGCGCGACCCCGTCCACCGGGCGCTTCTTGGGGTCGAGCTTGTCGGTCAGCTGCTTCTCGACCGCGCTCTCCAGCTGCTTCTGCTGGTCCTTGTCGATGTTGAGAGTGATCGTGTAGCCGCCGGCCGCGAGCTCCTTCTCGTCCACCCCGGCCTTGTACAACTCCTGGTTGGCGGCGTTGACCAGATAGCCCTTGCGGCCTTCGAGGCCGGATATCGGGCGCGGCTCGATGGGGATGGGGAAGTCCATCCCCTTGCGCCGGCCGGCGTCGAGCCACTCCTTCTCGACCATGTTGTCGAGGACGTAGTGCCAGCGCTCCTTGACCAGCTTCCTGCCGTTGGGCCCGGCCGCCTGCCAGTCGTACTGGCTGGGGGCCTGGAGCACCGCGGCGAGGTAGGCGCCCTGCTCGACGGTGAGCTTCTCGACGGGCTTGTTGTAGTACGCCCGGGCGGCCGCCTGGATGCCGTAGGCGCCGCGGCCGTAGTAGCTGGTGTTGATGTACCCCTCGAGGATGTAGTCCTTGGACTTCTCCTTGTCGACCTTGAGGGAGATGATCAGCTCCTTGACCTTGCGGCTGACCGTCTGCTCCTGGCTCAGGTAGTAGTTCTTGACGTACTGCTGGGTGATGGTCGAACCACCCTGCTTGCCCTTGCCGAGCATGGTGTTGATGATGCCGCGCGCGGTGCCCGAGATGGAGACGCCGGAGTCCGTGTAGAAGTCCTTGTTCTCCGCGGCGACGAAGGTGTGCTGCACCTCCTCGGGCACCTTGGAGAGGGAGACCAGCTCGCGGTTGACGTCACCGGTGCGGGCCAGCGGGGTGCCGTCGCGGTAGGTGTAGACGTTGCCCTGGGCCTTGGCCAGCGCGTTGGCCGGCGGGATCTTGATGATCAGGTACAGGGTGATGAAGGCGCCGATGACCAGGACGCACACCGTCAGGAAGTAGACCAGCAGCAACTTCCAGGTGAAGAAGCGGCGTATGCCTTTCTTCTTGGTCTTCCCCTTCGCGGCTCTCTGCGCCGCGCGGGCGCCCTTCTGCCGCGCCCGTCGCTCGTCCGCTCGGCCCATCGTGTCCCGCCGCTCCAGTCCGTTCCTTCTGCCCCCAAGCCAGCTCATGAAGCTAACACCGCTTCTGTCATCAAACGGGGGCCCATCACACCTTTTCCGGGCGTGACAAACAGCACCCGTCCCACGGGAACTGACGCCCGAGTTGCACCCAGGGTTGTGCAGGGCATTAAAGTGATAGCACTTTGCTAGACCAGGCAGATCACTTTGGGGGAACTCTCATGTCCGCGACCGACCTCTCCGCCCCGGCGCCGGCGATCCGGGAGCGCGCAGCGCGCAGCGTCCACGGCGGTCTCGCCCTGTTGGCCGGGCTGGCCGGGATGCTCGCCGGCTCGGGCGCCATCTACGCGGGCGCGGCGTTCCTCGCCGACGGCAAGGGCGGCGGCCTGGGCGGCGGGCTCATCGTCACGGGGATCACGCTGGCCCTGGCCGGGATCATCTCGCTGTGCGGGCTGAACACGGTGGCGCCGGGCGAGGCCCGCGTCGTCCAGCTCTTCGGCCGCTACCGGGGCACCATCCGCGAGGACGGCCTGCGCTGGGTCAACCCCTTCACCAGCCGGGAGAAGATCTCCACTCGGGTGCGCAACCACGAGACCGCGGTGCTCAAGGTGAACGACGCCTACGGCAACCCCATCGAGGTCGCCTCGGTGGTCGTCTGGAAGGTGGAGGACACCGCGCGGGCGCTGTTCGAGGTCGACGACTTCGAGGAGTTCGTGGCGACGCAGACCGAGGCCGCCGTGCGGCACATCGCCATGGAGTACCCGTACGACGCGCACGACGAGGCCGACCTGTCGCTCCGGGCCAACGCCGACGAGATCACCGAGAAGCTCGCCGTCGAACTGCACGCCCGCGCCGAGGCGGCGGGTGTGCAGATCGTCGAGTCCCGCTTCACCCACCTCGCGTACGCTCCTGAGATCGCCTCGGCGATGCTCCAGCGGCAGCAGGCGGGCGCGGTCGTCGCGGCGCGCCAGCAGATCGTGGAGGGCGCGGTCGGTATGGTCGAGCAGGCCCTGGCGCGGATCGCGGAACAGGACATCGTGGAGCTGGACGAGGAGCGCAAGGCGGCCATGGTCAGCAATCTGATGGTGGTGCTGTGTGGCGACCGCGCCCCGCAGCCGGTGCTCAACACGGGCTCCCTCTACCAGTGACGGCACGCCGGTGACGGATGACGCACGTCCCACGGATCCCGGCCCCGAGAACGGGCCGGGACCGGGACCGGATGAGCCCTCCACCGAGGGGACGCCGGGGGCACGCCCCGCGCGGCGCGCCCCCCAGCGCAAGCAGATGCTGCTGCGCCTCGACCCCGCGATCCACGACGCCCTCGCCCGCTGGGCCAACGACGAGTTCCGCAGCGCCAACGCGCAGATCGAGTACCTCCTCCGCAAGGCGCTGGCCGACGCGGGGCGCCTCCCGAAGACGGCGGGCCCCCTGCCACGGCGGGGCCGACCCCCCAAGGACTGACGCCCGCCGACACGGCGGGCGTCAGCCCGTTTCCTGAGACCCACCCAACCCCCACCCGATTCCCGAGAAACCGCTCTGACCTGCGGAAACCCGCTACTCTCCCCGTCTATACACTTCAGGTATACGCATGATGTAGAGTGCTCGGCATGTCAATCGGCCACACCTTGCTCGGACTCCTGGAGTCCGGTCCGCGCCATGGCTACGACCTGAAGCGGGCCTTCGACGAGCGTTTCGGACACGACCGCCCGCTGCACTACGGGCAGGTCTACTCGACCATGTCGCGGCTGCTGAAGCACGGCCTCGTCGAGGTCGACGGGATAGAGCACGGCGGCGGACCCGAGCGGAAGCGCTACGCCATCACCGACGCGGGGATCACCGACGTCGAGCAGTGGCTGGCGCAGCCGGAGAAGCCGGAGCCGTACCTCCAGTCGACGCTGTACACCAAGGTCGTGCTGGCGCTGATGACCGGCCGCGACGCCGCCGACATCCTGGACGTGCAGCGCGCCACCCATCTGCGCCTGATGCGCGACCTCACCCAGCGCAAGCGCGGCGGCGACCTCGCCGACCAGTTGATCTGCGACCACGCCCTGTTCCACCTGGAGGCCGACCTGCGATGGCTGGAACTGACCGCGGCCCGACTCGACCAGCTCGCGAAGGCGGTGCGCGCGTGAACCTCGACGGCTCCCTGCTCGGCGCCACCAGCCTGGTCAAGGCGTACGGCCCCACCCCCGCGCTCGACGGCGCGAACTTCTCCATCCACGCCGGCGAGGTCGTCGCCGTGATGGGCCCCTCCGGCTCCGGCAAGTCCACCCTGCTGCACTGTCTGGCCGGCATCGTCCGCCCGGACGCGGGCGCCGTGCACTACAACGGCCGCGAGCTGTCCGCGATGTCGGACGCCGAGCGCAGCGCGCTACGCCGCGGCGAGTTCGGCTTCGTCTTCCAGTTCGGCCAGCTCGTCCCCGAGCTGACCTGCGTGGAGAACGTGGCGCTGCCGCTGCGACTCAACGGGGTCAAGCGCAGGGAGGCCGAGAGCCGGGCGGCGAACTGGCTGGCGCGGCTGGAGGTCGACGACGTGGCGGGCAAGCGGCCCGGCGAGATATCCGGCGGCCAGGGCCAGCGGGTGGCGGTCGCCCGCTCGCTGGTGACCAGCCCGCGGGTGGTCTTCGCCGACGAGCCCACCGGCGCCCTCGACTCGCTCAACGGCGAGCGCGTGATGCAACTGCTCACCGAGGCGGCCCGGGACACCCAGGCGGCCGTCGTCCTGGTCACCCACGAGCCGCGTGTGGCCGCGTACTCCGACCGCGAGGTCGTGGTGCGCGACGGCAAGGCGCGTGACATGGCGGGCGTGGGATGAGCATCGAGCACGACACCCGGCAGACCGGCCCCGGCGGCCGCGTCGGCGTCGCCCGCTGGGCGGCCGACCTCGCCATGGGCGCCCGGTTCGCCCTGACCGGCGGCCGCGAGGGCTGGACCCGCACCATCCTGACCTCGCTCGGCGTCGGCCTCGGCGTCGTCCTGCTGCTGATGGCCGCCTCGGTGCCGAACCTGATCCCGGCCCGGGAGCACCGCGGCGACGCCCGCTCGGTCATGGTGTCGAACGATCCGGAGCCCGCGCGGGGTCCCGACACGCTGTTGGTGAGCAACACCGGCACCCAGTTCCACGACCGGGACATCTCCGGCGTACGGATGCACCCCGACGGCGCCGAGGCCCCCCTCCCCCCGGGCGTGGACCGGATGCCCAAGCCCGGCGAGATGGTGATCTCCCCCGCTCTGAAGGAGCTCCTGGACTCCGAGCCGCTGCTGAAGAAGCGCTTCGCGGAGCGGATCGTCGGCACCATCGACGACGAGGGCCTGCTGGGCCCGCAAGAGCTCTACTACTACGCCGGGGCCGAGGCCGCGGAGACGACCTCCTCCAACGGAGGGTTCCACCGCATCGACCACTGGGGCACCACGACCGAGAGCGGCCCGCTGCCGCCGCCGCTGGTACTGCTGATCATCATCGGCTGTGTGGTGCTGCTGCTCCCGGTGGCCATCTTCATCGCCACCGCCGTCCGCTTCGGCGGCGAGCGCCGGGACCGGCGGCTGGCCGCGCTGCGCCTGGTCGGCGCGGACAGCCATATGACGCGGCGGATCGCCGCGGGCGAGGCGGTGTTCGGCTCGCTCGTCGGGCTCGCGGTGGGCGCCGTGCTGTTCCTGCTGGCACGCGAGCTCATCGAGGGCGTGGAGATCCAGGGCGTCAGCTTCTTCTCGCGCGACGTCCGGCCGTCCGTGCTGCTGGCCACGCTGATCGCGCTGGCGGTGCCGGCCGCGGCGGTGCTGGTCACCCTCTTCGCGCTGCGCGGCATCGCCATCGAGCCGCTGGGCGTCGTCCGCAACACCCGGCCCCGGCGCCGCCGGCTGTGGTGGCGGCTGGTGCTCCCGGTCCTCGGCTTCGGTCTGCTGGTGCCTCTGGTGGGGCACGACCTCGCCGGAAACCGGGAGACCTACCAGGTCGCCGCGGGCGCCGTACTGGTGCTGATCGGTACCACCGCGCTGCTGCCCTGGGTGATCGAAGCCGCGGTCGAGCGCTTCCGCGGTGGTCCGGTGCCCTGGCAGCTGGCCACCCGCCGGCTCCAGCTCAGCAGCGGCACGGCGGCGCGCGCGGTCAGCGGCATCACGGTCGCGGTGGCCGGCGCCATCGCCATCCAGATGCTGTTCGTCAGCGTGCAGGACGAGCACACTCAGGACACCGGGCAGGACACCAGTCGGGCCCAGTTCTCCACCGCGATCCCCGTGCGCGACGGCGCGGACGCCCAGGCGGCGCTGAAGAAGTTCGGCGCCACCGCGGGGGTGCGCGAGGTGCGCGGCCTGGTGTCCGCCAGCGCCGCGGAGCTGCCCGCCGGGAAGAAGCCCGCGGAGGACCCCGCCACCACGGGGCTGTACGTCGGCGACTGCGCCGCGCTGCGCGAGGTCGCGCGGATCGACGGCTGCAAGGACGGCGACGTCTTCTACACCCTGTACCCGGACGACCCGAGCGCCGCCTTCATCAAGCCGGGCGCCCAGCTCAACCTGGAGACCCCGCGCTACTCCTGGGACGGCGAGCTGGAGCCGCAGCGCACCGCCCGACCGTGGACCATCCCTGCTTCGGCCCGCGAGGTGCCGACCCGGCCGGACCCGATGGGCTGGGAGACGATCGGCGTCCTGGCCACCCCGGGCGCCCTCGACATCCGCACGCTCAGCGAGCCGGAGGCCATCGCCTGGCTGACGCTGGACCACGGCGACGCGGAGGCCGTCGAGCACGTCCGCAACACCGACGCCGCACTGAACCCGCAGATGCGCGGGTGGGCGATGATGTCGACCGAGGAGTCGCGCGAGTTCGCGAGCATCCGCCGCGGGCTGTTCATCGGAGCCACGGCCACGCTGCTGCTGATCGGCGCCAGCATGATCGTCTCCACCCTGGAGCAACTCCGCGAACGCCGCCGACTGCTGTCGGTCCTGGTCGCCTTCGGTACCCGGCGCTCCACTCTCAGCTGGTCCGTACTGTGGCAGACCACCGTCCCGGTCGTCATCGGCCTCGCGCTCTCCATCACCGGCGGACTCGCCCTCGGCGCCTTCCTGCTGAAGATGGTCGAGCGGCCGATATCCGTGGACTGGGCCGGCGTCCTCATGATGACCGGCATCGGCGCGGGCGTGATCGCCCTGGTCACCCTGGTCACGTTGCCGCCCCTGTGGCGGATGATGCGCCCGGACGGTCTCCGCACGGAGTAGCCGAACGGCGCCGACCACACGACGGTGGGGGCGGGAGGGGCGACCCTCCCGCCCCCACCCGCGCATCCGCGCGACGCAGCACAGAGAACCCCGCCGCGACGGCGAGCACCCCCCACGGCGCGGTCCGGCGGTGCCCCACCGCCCGCGACCCGGCGACAAGACGGCCCCAAGCCGGGAGGCTAGGCCGTGAAGCGGACCGGCAGCGGCTTCAGCGCCCCCCGTAGCGCGACGGCGAACGCCTCGAACTCCTCCGCACGCGCGGCGCCCGCGCGCATCGCGAGGCCGATCCGCCGGGACGGGGCGGGGTCGCTGAAGTAGCCCGTGGCGAGCTCGGCGCTGCGGCCGGTCTCCACGGGCACGGCGGTGCGGGGCAGCAGGGTCACCCCGAGGCCGCCGGCGACGAGTTGGACCAGCGTGGAGAGCCCGGCCGCGCTGGTGGTGCCGAGGGCGCCCTCCGGGCGACCGACCTCGCGGCAGATGTCCAGGGCCTGGTCGCGTAGGCAGTGCCCCTCGTCGAGCAGCAGCAGGTCCAGGGACTTCAGCGCCTCGCGGGGGATGTCGCCACGGCCGCCGAGCCAGTGGTCCTTGGGGGTGACGAGGACGAAGTCCTCGTCGAACAGGGGCAGCTCGGTGACGCCGGCGGCGCCGAGCGGGACGGCGAGCAGCAGCAGGTCGAGCCGGCCCTGGCCGAGGCCGTCCAGTAGCGAGGCGGTCTGCTCCTCGTGCACCTGGAGGTCGAGCTCGGGGTAGCGGTCGTGCACCAGCCGCAGCACGGTGGGCAGCAGATACGGGGCGACGGTGGGGATGACGCCGAGCCGCAGCACCCCGGTGAACGGCGCCCGGGCGGCCTCGGCCTCCTCGATGAAGTCGCCGACGGCGTCCAGCACCGCCCGCGCGCGCACCGCCAACCGCTCCCCCGCCGCGCTGAGCAGCACCTTGCGGGTCGTACGCTCCAGGAGCTGCACCCCCAGGGCGTCCTCCAGGGCGGAGACCGCACCCGAGAGGGCGGGCTGGCTCATGCCGATGGCGGCCGCGGCGTCGCGGAAGTGCAGATGTTCGGCGACGGCCACGAAGGCACGCAGCTGGGAGAGGCTGGGCTGACGCGGTTTGCCCGCACCGCCGCCCGGGCCGAGAGAAACGCTCACTGATAACTCCTTCCGATCAGCAGCACCCAGTCTAGCTATTTCACTGATCAATGCCTCGTATGGCAGGGTTGTCACGTCCAACCCCAGGAAGGTCCGAACCGGGACTTTCTTCGCTGCAACCTGCACAAGGAGAGCGCGTGCTCACTGTCGGTGACAAGTTCCCCGAGTACGACCTGACCGCTTGCGTCTCGCTGGAGAGCGGCAAGGAGTTCGAGCAGATCAACCACAAGTCCTACGAGGGCAAGTGGCGTGTGGTGTTCTTCTGGCCGAAGGACTTCACCTTTGTCTGCCCGACCGAGATCGCCGCGTTCGGCAAGCTGAACGAGGAGTTCGCGGACCGCGACGCGCAGATCCTGGGTGTCTCCGGCGACTCCGAGTTCGTCCACCACGCCTGGCGCAAGGACCACGCCGACCTGCGTGACCTGCCCTTCCCGATGCTGGCCGACTCCAAGCACGAGCTCATGCAGGGCTGTGGCGTGGAGGGCGAGGACGGCTTCGCGCAGCGCGCCGTGTTCATCGTCGACCCGAACAACGAGATCCAGTTCACCATGGTGACCGCCGGTTCCGTGGGCCGTAACCCCAAGGAGGTCCTGCGGGTCCTCGACGCCCTGCAGACCGACGAGCTGTGCCCCTGCAACTGGAGCAAGGGCGAGGACACCCTCGACGCGGTCAAGCTGCTGGCCGGTGAGTGACCGTGGCTCTCGATGAGCTGAAGTCCGCCATACCGGACTACGCCAAGGACCTGAAGCTGAACCTCGGCTCGGTCATCGGCAACTCCCCGCTTCCGCAGCAGCAGCTGTGGGGCACCGTGCTGGCCTGCGCGATCGCCTCGCGCTCGGCCCAGGTGCTGCGCGAGCTGGAGCCGGAGGCGAAGGCGAACCTGTCGCCGGAGGCGTACACGGCCGCCAAGTCGGCCGCCGCCATCATGGCGATGAACAACGTCTACTACCGGACCCGGCACCTGCTGTCGGACCCGGAGTACGGCAACCTGCGTGCGGGCCTGCGGATGAACGTCATCGGCAACCCGGGCGTGGAGAAGGTCGACTTCGAGCTCTGGTCGCTGGCCGTCTCCGCCATCAACGGCTGCGGCATGTGCCTCGACTCGCACGAGCAGGTCCTCCGCAAGGCGGGCGTGGAGCGCGAGACGATCCAGGAAGCCTTCAAGATCGCCGCGGTCCTGCAGGCCGTCGGCGCCACCCTCGAAGCCGAGGGCGTGCTCGCCGGCTGACCTGTCCGCCGGCCCGGAGCGACGAAGGGGCGGTTCCCCCAGCACCCGCTGGGGGAACCGCCCCTTCCGCGTTCCATCCGTTCTGCCGTCCGGCCCTTCCGCGTGCCGAGGCCGGCCCGCCGGGCACGGCCGCGGACGCGGAAGGGCAGCGACTACTCCCCCGGCTCGTCCCGCTCGCGCCGCGCGATCGGCGGCGGCACCGGGGCGATCGCCAGCGCCGAGGCCCCGTGCGGCCCCGGTGTCCCCGCCACCCTCGCGGCCTCCTTGGAGTACGCGCGCAGATAGCCGACCACCGTGTTGGCGACCGCGACCAGCGGAACGGCGACGACCGCGCCGCCGATGCCGCCGATCAGGGAGCCGGCGGCCACCGAGAGGACCACCGCGAGCGGGTGGACGCTGACGGCGCGGCCGAGGATGAAGGGCTGCAGGATGTGACCCTCGATCTGCTGCACGGCCAACACCACCACGAGCACCATGGCCGCCGTGAAGACGTCCTGGGTCACCAGCGCCACCACCACCGCGAGCGCGCCGGAGATCACGGCGCCGACCAGCGGGATGAAGGCGAAGAGGAAGATGAAGACCGCGAGCGGGACGGCCATCGGGACGTCGAGGAAGTAGATGCCGACGCCGATGAAGATGGCGTCGATCAGAGCCACTATCACCGTCCCGCGCACATAGGCCGTCAGCGTCCGCCAGGCGCGCGGCCCGGCCCCCGCGACGCCCTCGCGCGCCGCGGCGGGGACCAGCTTGAGCGTCCAGTTCCAGATCTTCGGGCCGTCGTAGAGCAGGAAGAGCGTGCTGAACATCGCCAGCAGAATGCCCGTCAGCACCTCCACGACGACGGTGACGCCCTCCAGACCGGCCGTAGTGATCTCCTCGGTGTTGTCCCCGATCGACTCGCGCAGGTTCTTGGCGATGTCGTTGATCTGGTCCTCGGTCACATGGAACGGGCTGTGCAGCAGCCAGCGCCGCAACTCGTCGATGCCGTCCTGGACCCGCTGGGAGAGGTCGTCCAGGTTCTCCATGACCTGCCACACCACGAACCAACAGACCAGCCCCATGACGACGAAGCCGGAGACGAAGACGATGGCGGTGGCCAGGCCCCGCGGCACCCCCCGGCGGCGCAGCCGGGCCACGGTCGGCTCCAGCAGCGCGGTGATGAGCAGGGAGACGGTGAAGGAGAGCACCACCAGCTCGACGGCGCTGATGACCCGCATCAGCACCCAGACGGTGCCGGCCAGGACCAGCAGCCGCCAGCCGACCTCGGCGGCCACGCGCACGCCGTAGGGCACGGCGGCCACCGGATCCGGGCGGGGCGCCGCGAGCGGGGCGTAACCGGACGGCGCCTGGGCCCGCTCGGGCCCGGGCGCGGCGACGCCCGCGGGCGTGCCGGGCCCGTCCGCGTGCGTGGAGTGGTCGTCGGCTCCGGGCGCGCCGGGGGTGTCGTCGGAGGCGGCACCGCGGCCGCTCGACGAGGAACCGCCGGCGGGCGTCTGCTCCAGCGGGGTCCGCTCGCGCTCCCGCGCGTCGCGTTCCTCGCGCTCCCGCTCTTCCCGCTTGGCTTCGAGCCGGTCAGAGAGCCGCGTCAGGCCGGCCCCCAGCCTGCCGACCCACTTCGGCAATCTGGACATCGTTCTTTCCCTACCCCCGCTCCCCGCAGTTCGTCGGGATGACGTTACCGGAGGACGCGCCGAGCCCCCGTTCGGTTGCGAACGGGGGCTCGGTGACGTCTGGTACCGGTGCGCCGCCGGGTGCGACGGCCTACCGGGGCTACGGGCCTAGGCGGTTTCGTTTGGATCACCGAGCGGACCAGAGGAAGATGCCCGCGATGTGGAGTCCGGCCAGGTAGATGACCGCTGTCTTCTCGTAGCGGGTGGCGATCCCTCGCCACTGCTTCAGGCGGTTGATGCACCGCTCGACGGTATTGCGCTGCTTGTACGCGTCACGGTCGAAAGCGGGTGGCCTCCCACCGTGTCTGCCGCGACGCAGCCGGTGGCCGCGCTGATCCGCCCGGGTGGGGATCACTGCCCGGATGCCGCGCTGGCGTAGATGCTCGCGGATCGCACGTGAGGAGTACGCCTTGTCGGCCAGGACGACGTCCGGCCTGGTGCGAGGTCGTCCACGTCGGCGGGGAACGCGCAGACGGGCCATGACCTCGCCGAAGGCGGGTGCATCGCCGGCCTGGCCGGCCGTGAGGACGAAGGCCAGGGGCCGGCAGTCGCCGTCGGCCGCGAGGTGGATCTTCGTGGTCAGCCCGCCGCGGGACCGGCCGATGGCGTGGTCGGCCGGTTCTCCAGCCGGGGCCCCCTTTTGCGGGCCCCGGCAGCGTGCTGGTGTGCTCGCACGATCGTGGAGTCCACAGAGACGGCCCAGTTCAGGTCCTCGTCCGCGTCGGCCTGGGCTATGAGAGCGGTGAACACTCGCTCCCAGGTGCCGTCGACGGCCCACATACGCAGCCGGTTGTAGACGCCTCGCCAGTTGCCGTACTTCTCCGGAAGGTGCACCCACTGGGTTCCGGTCTGGAACTTGAAGGCGATCGCGTCGATCACCTCCCGATGGTCCCGCCACCGACCACCGCGCCTCGGCGTCCGGTCCGGGAGCAACGGCTCGATCCGCGCCCACTGCGCGTCAGTCAACGGCACACCCAGACCAACGACCGGCTGATCCAAACGAAACTGCCTAGTACCAGTGGTTGGCCTGCCAGAACGACCAGGCGCCGCAGGGGCTGCCGTAGCGTTCGTCCATGTAGCTGAGGCCCCACTTGATCTGGGTGGCCGGGTTGGTCCGCCAGTCGGCGCCCGCGGAGGACATCTTGGAGCCGGGCAGCGCCTGAACGAGGCCGTACGCACCCGAGGAGGGGTTGGTGGCCTGGTAGTTCCAGGTGCTCTCGTGGTTCACGATGTTGCTGAAGCACTGGAACTGGTTGGCGGGGACGATCTGCCGGGCGATCGCCTGCACCTCGGCGACCGTGTACGAGCTCTGCTGCGGGAAGGACTCCTGGCGCGGCGCGGAGCGGCTCGCGACCTGCTCCTCCTCCTCGCGCTCCTTGGCTTCGCGCTCGGCCTCGGCCTCGGCCTTCTCCTTGGCCTTACGCTCGGCCTCGGCCTTGTCCGCGGCGGCCTTCTTCGCCTTGGCGTCCTTCGCGGCCTGCTTGCGCGCGGCCTCCTCGGCAGCCTTCTTCGCCTCGGCGTCGGCGGCAGTGGACTGGATGTCCGCCTGCGCCGTCAGCGAAGCGGTCTGGACCTGGGCCTGCTGGCCGGCGGGTATCTCTGCGAGGAGCGTCGCATCGGCGGCGGCCGCCTCGACGGGCTCGGCGGAGCTCTTCTGCTCGCCGCCCGCGGCGACGCCGACGACGGCGCCCACAGTGGTGACCGCGGTGGCCGACGCCACTGCGAATCCCCGGACCGAAATCCGGCTCACACGGTTTCCTTCCAGCATCGCCCACTTAGGTGACCTCGCGGGCGCAATCGTGCCCCTTGGCGCTGGCCTCCCCTTGTTCCGACCCCGGTTGGTGACGGGGACCGACTGGTCACGGGAGGCACGGGCCCGGTGGTCCCCCGCTGGGAGGGCCGTGGTGCTTCGGGCGGCATACGGCGGCGTGTTGAGTTGTGGTACTGCTGATGCTCCACACCGCTGGGGGTGCTGATGTGCCGTATGCGGGGCCTGACAGGACCCACACCCTGCCGGAAGGCGACACCCGGAGGCAATTCTCTGTTGCGTGTTAAAGCTCACACCCCGTTTACACCAGCCGTTTCAGGAAATCCCCCGCGCACCAAGGCGCCGCGCGACTAAGCTTCTTGGCTTCTCGCGCGGCGCCTCGACGGCAGCAACGTCCCTTTTACGCCCTAGACATGGATATCTTCCAGCATTTCGGTCACCAGGGCGGCGATCGGGGAGCGCTCGGAGCGGTTGAGAGTGACATGGGCGAAGAGCGGGTGACCCTTGAGCTTCTCGACCACCGCCACCACGCCGTCGTACCGGCCCACCCTCAGATTGTCGCGCTGGGCCACGTCATGGGTCAGCACGACCCGTGAATTGGCGCCGATCCGGGACAGAACGGTCAGCAGGACGTTTCGCTCCAGCGACTGCGCCTCATCGACGATGACGAAGGCGTCGTGCAGCGAGCGGCCGCGGATGTGAGTGAGCGGCAGGACCTCCAGCATGCCGCGCCCCACCACCTCCTCGATCACGTCCGCGGTGGTCACCGCCGAGAGCGTGTCGAAGACCGCCTGCGCCCAGGGGCTCATCTTCTCGGCCTCGGTGCCCGGCAGATAGCCCAGCTCCTGACCGCCCACCGCGTACAGCGGCCGGAAGATCATCACCTTCCGGTGCTGTCGCCGCTCCAGCACCGCCTCCAGCCCGGCGCACAGCGCCAGCGCGGACTTGCCGGTGCCGGCCCGGCCGCCCATGGAGACGATGCCCACGTCCGGGTCGAGCAACAGGTCCAGCGCGATGCGCTGCTCGGCGCTGCGGCCCCGGATGCCGAACGCCTCCCGGTCGCCGCGCACCAGCCGCACCGTCCCGTCCGCGGTGACCCGGCCCAGCGCCTTGCCCCGCTCGGACTGGAGCACCAGCCCGGTGTGCACGGGCAGCCCCACCGCCTCGGGCACCCGGACGGCGGACTCGGCCGCGTAGAGCTCGTCCACCTGCTCGGCGGTGACGGACAGTTCGGCCATCCCGGTCCAGCCGGAGTCGGTGATGGCCAGCTCCGCGCGGTACTCCTCGGCGAGCAGGCCGACCGAGGACGCCTTGATGCGCAGCGGCAGGTCCTTGGAGACGACCGTGACGTCATACCCCTCGGCCTGGAGGTTCCTGGCCACCGCGAGGATCCGTGAGTCGTTGTCCCCGGGCCGTCCGCCATGGTTGAGGAAGGCCGCGGGCAGGACACCCGGGTCGGAGTGGTTGAGCTCGACACGCAGGGTGCCGCCCAGCTCGCCGATGGGGATCGGGGCGTCGAGGCGGCCGTGCCGGATGCGGTACTCGTCCAGCAGGCGGAGCGCCTGCCGGGCGAAGTAGCCCAGCTCAGGGTGGTGCCGCTTGGCCTCCAACTCCGTGACCACGACGACCGGGAGCACGACCTCATGCTCCTCGAAGCGGGCCATGGCGTTCGGATCGGCCAGCAGGACGCTGGTGTCGAGAACATAGGTGCGCCGGTCTTGCTCGCGGCGCTTCTTGCTGGTCACCACGGGTGGACGAACCCCCTCGGGAGAGGTCGGGGTGCGACGGCGTCGCGGGGGAATGGACCGGGCAGGACCCCACGCGGGGCCGAGCACCGGCCCTCCGCGTCATACGCACGATCCGCACAGTCGTCCGTGAGCAAAGGGCCTCCCGGGCGGACGGCCCCATGCCGCCCGCTGGCAGTTCGACGCCCCCATGGACAGTTGGGCAGGGCGTCGACCTGCCAGGGATATTCCCTCGATAGTGCAAACCCATGCAACGGCATATGACGGCAGCCACGTGAACGTTGTGCGACACGCGTGCCAACCGTGTCCCGGGAGACCACTGAGTCGAACCCCCGCACGCCGCCACCCTCACGGCAGCGCGCGCACTCCGACCCCGCGCGCACCGGCGGCCGAGCCGAGGGGCGCGCGGCGCCCGGAGGCGAACCGAGCCCTCAGGGCGTGGGGCGCCCGGCGGGAAACCGAGCCCTCATCGGGCGGGGGCGCCCGGCGGGGAACCGAGCCCTGAGGTCAGTTCCCGTAACGCCGGTGCCGCGCGGCGTAGTCCCGCAGCGCGCGCAGGAAGTCCACCTTGCGGAAGGCGGGCCAGAAGACCTCGCAGAAGTAGTACTCGGAGTGCGCGCTCTGCCAGAGCATGAAGCCCGAGAGGCGCTGCTCGCCGCTGGTGCGGATGACCAGGTCGGGGTCGGGCTGGCCGCGCGTGTAGAGGTGCTCGGAGATCATGTCGGTGTCGACGATCTCGGCGAGCTCCTCGAAGGTGGTGCCCTTGTCGGCGTGGTCCAGCAGCAGGGACCGCACCGCGTCGGCGATCTCCTGGCGGCCGCCGTAGCCGATGGCGACGTTGACCAGTATCCCGTCGACGTGGTCGGTGGCCTGTTCGGCCTGCTTCAGCACGGTCTGGGTGTGCGCCGGCAGCAGGTCCATGGTGCCGACGTGGTGCACTCGCCAGCGGCCGTCGGCCGCCAGGTTGCGCACGGTGTCCTCGATGATGGCCAGGAGCGGGAGAAGCTCCTTCTCCGGGCGGTTGAGGTTGTCGGTGGAGAGCATCCACAGGGTGACCACCTCGACATCCGTCTCGGTGCACCAGCCCAGCAGTTCCTGGATCTTGTTGGCCCCCGCCTTGTGGCCCTGCTCGGGAGAGCCGCCGGAGGCCCGGGCCCAGCGGCGGTTGCCGTCGAGGATGACGCCGATGTGCTTGGGCACCTGCGCATGGTCGAGGCGGCCCTCCACCCGGCGTGCGTAGAGCCCGTACACCAGGTCGCGCAACTTCACGTCTTCCAGCCCCTCCATGCCATGACCTGCGCTGTGCGCCTTGCTGTGCTTCGCGCCATACGCCCTTGCCTCGCGCTCCGCGGCCTCGCGGCGTGCCGGCTTCGGCGGTCCGCGTCTCGTGCTGTCGCGCCGCGCGGCTCGCCCTGCCGCCATGCCGTGGCCCTGGCGGTCCGCACCGAGGGCGCCACCCTACTGCGGGGGTGGCGCGGGTGGCGAACCTGGGGCGGTGCGAGCCTGTAGCGTCCGTGTGACACCCCGCGAACAGGATCATCCATGAGCGACACCACCTCTCCCTACGCGGCCGCCGCCGACCGCTATGACGCGATGGAGTACCGCCGCAGCGGGCGCAGCGGCCTGAAGCTGCCCGCCGTCTCGCTCGGCCTCTGGCACAACTTCGGCGATGACCGCACGCTGACCTCCCAGCGTGCCATCCTGCGTCGCGCCTTCGACCTCGGCGTCACCCACTTCGATCTGGCCAACAACTACGGGCCGCCGCCCGGCTCCGCCGAGCTCAACTTCGGCAAGCTGCTCGCCCAGGATTTCCGGCCGTACCGTGACGAACTCATCATCTCTACCAAGGCCGGATACGAGATGCACCCCGGCCCGTACGGCGAGTGGGGATCGCGGAAGTACCTGATGTCCTCGCTCGACGCCTCGCTGCGCCGGATGGGCCTCGACTACGTGGACATCTTCTACTCGCACCGCTTCGATCCGGACACCCCGCTGGAGGAGACGATGGGCGCCCTCGCCTCCGCCGTCCAGCAGGGCAAGGCGCTGTACGTCGGGGTGTCCTCGTACGGCGCGAGCCAGACCCGCGAGGCGGCGCGGCTGCTGCGCGAGATGGGCGTGCCGGCACTGATCCACCAGCCCTCGTACTCGATGATCAACCGCTGGATCGAGGACGACGGGCTGCTGGACACCCTGGAGGCCCAGGGGATGGGCTGCATCGCCTTCGCCCCGCTGGCCCAGGGCCTGCTCACCGACAGGTACCTGGACGGGGTCCCGGCGGGTTCGCGGGCCGCCCAGGGCAAGTCGCTGGACCCGGCGCTGCTGACGGAGGACATGGTCCGGCGGCTGCGCGGGCTGAACGAGATCGCCGCGCGGCGCGGCCAGTCGCTGGCGCAGCTGGCGCTCGCCTGGGTGCTGCGGGACCAGCGGATGACGTCGGCGCTGATCGGGGCGTCGAGCGTGGCGCAGCTGGAGGCGAACGTGGCGGCGCTCGGCTCGCCGAAGCTCACGGCCGAGGAGCTGACCGAGATCGACTCCTATGCGCGGACCACGGAGGGCGTGAACATCTGGGCGCGCCGAGGCTGAGGCCGGGGCCGCCGTAGCGGGTGTCCGCGCGGCCGGATCGCATCGCTTCGGTCGCGGGCCTCCCGGCGGTCGCGGGGCCGGAAACGGGACCGGCCGGGCGGCCGCGGCTACCCGGATCGCCGCGCCGGGCGGGGCGCCCGGCGCGGCGACGCGGGCGGTCCGGCGGCGATCCGGCGATCCGGGGGCCGGCGGTCACGGTGGCGGATCAACCGCGGATGGTGACCCCGTGGCGGGTCCGCATCCGCCGCAGTTCCCAGAGCGAGACGGCCGTCACGGTGAGCGGACCGCCCAGCAGCGAGCACAGCTGGACCTGGACCGGCCCGTTCGGCATGCCCTGGTCGAACAGGTTGAACAGGGCGAGCACCCAGACCAGCACGCCGGTGAGCACCGCGGGCAGCGCGGCGTGCACATGGGCGGTGTTGAAGGCGCTGCGGGCGGCGTGCGCCGAGGCGAAGAAGAGGAACGGCAGCCCCCAGAGCAGTACCCCGAGCATGGCCAGGGCGATGGCGATGTCGACCGCGCCCTGGTACCCCCCCGACTGGGCGGCGAGGCTCCCCGCCCAGATCGACCCGCCGAGGGCGATCACGGTCAGCAGGTACCAGCCGATGGTCTTCAGCGGGACGCCCAGCCGGGAGCGCAGCACCCGGCGCCGGTGCGGCGGCGCGTAGAAGATGAAGGCGAGCATGACGAGCGGCCCGGTGACGATGAGCAGGACCGGGGTCACGAGGAGATTGCCGACGCTGTTCTCGGCCGCCTCGTTCCAGCCGTCCTCGGGCCCGTAGGCATAGGCGATCCCCAGGGTGGCCAGCAGGCCGAGCAGCGATCGGGTCAGCTGTACGCGGTCCACGACGGGGTCCACGATGCGGCCTTCGCCCTGGTGCTTGAACACCTTCTCGGCCGCCCGGTTGGCCGAGCGGAGCACCGGGATGAGCCAGCCGACGAAGGGCACCCGCCACCACAGACGGCGCCGGCGCCGCGCGGGACCCGGCGGCGGGCCGAGGTAGGGCGTGGGCGGCGGCCCGTACGGATCGGGCACCGGCGGGGGACCGTACGGATCGGGCACCGGCGGAGGCCCATACGGAGCCTGCCGTCCCCTGTGTCCGGAATTGTTCGGCGGACCCCATCCCCCCGTGGCCATGACCCCTCCCCTTCACCTGCGCTGATTTCAACAGCGCGGGAGTCTAGGGCACGTTTTCGGCCATGACCCGGGGCTTCGGTGAACGCGGGGCACGCGGGAGGGGCGGCGGGGGCGCGGCGGCACCGGATCACGGGGGCACGAAAAACGGGCCGGTCCGTGGGGGGGATACGGACCGGCCCGAGGGGGGGCTTCCACCATAACCCTTTGTAAGGGGTGCTCGATGCATCGACGAGGGTGACCGGGTGTCGCGCGCTGACGGCCGGCGGTCCCGGACGGGGGCGGAGGCGGGGTTCAGGCCGCCCCGAGGCCGCCCAGGAGCAGCCCCGCACCGGCCCCGATGATCATGAAGGGTCCGAAGGGTATGGCGGTTTTCCGGCCGGCGTGTCGCGCCAGCACCAGGGCCATGCCGTAGCCGGACCCCAGCAGCAGCCCCGCGAAGGCGCCGAGGAAGAGGACGGGCCAGCCGTACCACCCCAGGGCGATACCCACGGTCAGCGCCAGCTTGACGTCACCGAAGCCCATCCCGCTCGGGCTGATGACGAAGAGGAGGAGGTATCCGCCGCCGAGCACGACCCCGCCGAGCAGCGCCCTCGGCCAGGAGCCCGCCCCGTGCGGCAGGAGTTCCGCCACGGCCAGCAGCGCGGCGGCGGCCGCGGCCATCGGCAGGGTGAGCACGTCCGGCAGCCGGTGGACGGCCCGGTCCACCCCCGCCAGCAGCACGCCCGGTGGGGCCAGGAGCAGCCAGACCGCGAGCTCCGGCCGCGCCCCGACCGCCGCCGCCAGCGCTCCGCAGACCAGCGCGGTCCCGAGCGCGGCCAGCGGCGCGCTCATCCCGTACGCACGCTCCCCGGGCCGGCAGGCGCCGCACCGCGCGGGGCCGAGCCAGCCCCCGGCGACCCCGGTGATCGGGTGCCCACGCGGGCACGCGGACCGCCACGGCTCCTCGGCCGGCACGGCCAGCCGGTGCAGCGGGCGGGGCACGAGCAGCCCGGCGGCGGCTCCGTACGCGGTGGCGGCGGCGATCAGCAGGGCGGACACGGCGCAGAGCCTACGGAAGCGGCGGCTGGTAGAAACAGTGCCAACGAGTCGCGAGGGGGCGGGAGATGGGGCGAGCGTGGCACGACGGCACCGGAACGCTGCACGCACCGGGGGGTGCCGTACCGCTGGAGATCGCCGCGTCCTACCGGGCCCGCACCCGGGGCCTGCTGGGTCGCGACGGCCTGGACGGCGCGCTGCTGCTGACCCCGGCCGGCGGCGTGCACACCTTCCGCATGCGCTTCCCCATCGACGTCGCCTATCTCGACCGGGAGCTGACCGTGCTGTCCGTACGGACCATGCGCCCGGGCCGACTCGGCCGGCCACGACCGCGGGCGCGCCACGTACTGGAGGCGGAGGCGGGGGCGATGGCGGGGTGGGGCGTACGGAGAGGCGTACGGATCACGGTCCAGCCGGGCTGACGGCCGGTCCGGTCACAGGGCCGCGAGGGCGGTCTCCACGGTGCCCTCCAGCCCGGCCCGGTCACAGCCGGCCTGGGCGGAGACCCGCAGCCCGCTGATGGTGGCGATCAGAAAGTGCGCCAGCCGGCCCGGGTCGCCGCCCCGGTCGAGGTCGCCGGCGCGCTGCCCGGACTCGATCACGGCGCGAAACGCCTCGAAGCGCGCCTGGTAGTCCCTCTTCAGCAGCTCGGCGATCTCCGGGTCACGGCCCGACAGCTCGATCGCGGTGTTGATGAAGAAGCAGCCGCGCCCGGTGGACGCCGCCAGCCAGTCGACGTCGCTCTCGCCGTACACCTCGGCGACGATGTCGGTCATCATCGTGCGGATCTTCTCGCGCGCCGACAGGTCGGATCCCAGCAGTTCGGCCTGCTGCTCGGCGCGCAGCTCGACATAGCGGGCGAAGGCCCGGCGGAAGAGGTCGTGCTTGCTCTTGAAGGTGTTGTAGATCGAGCTGCGCCCCAGCCCCGTCGCCTCGCACAGTTCCTGAGTCGACGTCGCCTCGTACCCGGCGGCCCAGAACGCCCCCATCGCGGCGTCGACCGCGCGCTGCTCGTCGAACGTCCTCGGTCGTGCCATGCGTCCAGACTAACACATTTTAGACCACCCGATCCATTACCCCCCGAGCGCCCTGCCCCTGGCTCGTGCGCCGACCCTCCTCCAGCCTCCGCGCGAGGGGGGGCTGACGGACTACCCGTCTCGCGAGAAGCTGACCTCCACCCGCCGGTTCTTCCTGCGCCCCTCCTCGGTCGCGTTGTCCGCGATCGGGTACTGCTCGCCGTAGCCGCGGATCTGGTAGTCGACCGTGGAGTCGAGGCTCTTGGACAGCTCCTGCTGGACCGCGTTGGCGCGTTCCTTGGAGAGGTCGTCGCCGTGGGCGGAGGAGCCCAGGTTGTCGGTGAAACCGAAGACGCGGACGGTGGTGGCGCCCTGTTCCTCGACTTCGTCGGCGATCACCTTGATGCGCGCGCTGGCCTCGCGCGAGAGCTTCGCGCTGTTCTTGTCGAAGAGGACCTCGGCCTGGAGGGCGAACTTCACCCTGGTGTTGGTGTCCTCACGCCGCTCGTCGCCGGTGGCGGTCTCCACGACCACCTTGATGTCGAGGACACGGCCGGGGGCCAGTTCGGCGCCCTCCTTCAGCCGCAGATCGGCGTCGTCGGCGTCGATCTCCACGGGGGGCGTGGTGTCGGCGGGGGCGCCGGGGCCGCCGTCGGCGTGGGCGGCGGGCGACGGGACGGCGAGGAGGAGCGTGGCGGTGAGGGCGGCGACGGCCGCCTGGGAGCGGATGCGGTTCCTCGACATCAGCGGTTCACCCGGAGATCTCGATGCTGACGGACGGCATGGTGGGGAGCTGGAAGTCGACCGTGCTCACGTCGTCCGGCGGGGCGGGGAACTGGGCGTAGAACGGCCGGCTCTCGTCGGGCCGGATGTTGCTCAGGCCCGTGGTGCACAGGCATTCGCCGTCCGTGTCCCGCAGGATCAGATAGCGCTTCTTTCCCGCCGGGTCGACGAGGGAGGCTCCCGAGACCGAGGACTGGGACCTCAGCTCGATCTCCTTGGAGCGCCACGCGTACGCGTGGAACGGCTTGGTGCCACGGTTGGTCACCGTCCCCTCGACCGTGAGGAAGCCCCCGCCGTCCCGCTTGGCCGAGGTCAGGGTGACGGTCACTCCGCCCGGCCCCTTCAGCTCTCCGATGGACTCGGTGGGCTCCCGCCCCGACTCCCCGGCCCGTTGCACGGAGTCGGACGGCTTCCTGGTCGTGGCGCGCTTGCCGTCTCCGCCGCTCCCGCCGTCGTCGCCCCCGCCTCCACCGTCGCCCCCACAGCCGGCCAGCGTCAGGGCGAGGGCGGCCACGACCCCCACCGCGAACACGCCCCCGTGGGGCCTCGTCGTACGCCGCATGCTCATGAGTGGGCAGTCCTTCGCGTGTCGGTCGACGGTCGGAGGGTCATACGGTCAGGGGGCCAGCTTCACGGCGTAGAGGGCCTTCGCCTCGGGGAAGTCGTCGAGACGCTCGGGGTCGATGTCCACCTCGGCCCCGTCGCACACCAGGTGGATCGGGGGCTTCTCCTCCGCGGGCTCGTCCTCGCCCTTGCGCCTGTCCTCGCCCTTGTCCTTGTCCTTGTCCTTGCCTTCGGGGTTGTCCTCGTCCTGGTCGTCCTCGCCCCCACTCGGCTCCGGCTCGGGAGGCGTCTCGGGAGGCTCGTGGACGCAGCGCGGCTCCACGACCGCCTTGGCTCGAGCGGTCGCCCGCTTGTTCTCGGTGCCGGGGATGACCGACTTCCCCACGGTGTGCAGGGTCTCCACGGTGACGGCGAAGGACACCGGCAGATAGCCCGGGTCGCACGCGCGCAGCCGCGCGTCGTTCTTCCCCGCGAACCACTCGGCGTCCGCGCAGGGGTCCTCGGGAACGCCGAACCTGCCGTCCAGGATGTCGTCCCAGGGCGTGTCACGCGCGATCGCGTCCAGGAGCGCCACCCGCAGCTGGCCGCGGTAGCTCTGCGCGGCCGCCAGCGCGGCGGCGTCGGCCGCGGTCTGGCCGCCGTTCCTGGTGGCTCCGGCCTGGCCCACCGCGAAGAAGGCGAGGGCGAGGAAGAGCAGGCCCACGACCGCCGTGAGATAGAGAGGGAACGCCTGGCCCGCATCGCCGCGCAGGCGACGGGCCAGCCCATCGGTCAGCCGCCTCAGCCGCCGGTGATCTTCGAGATCTCGTCCGAGATGGCGCCCGCGATCATGCCGCCGAAGTCCGTCGTCATCAGGACGAGAGCGATGGCCACCACCACGGCGATGACGCCCAGGTACTCGACCGAGGTCTGCCCCCGGTCCGCCAGGCGGCCCGTCAGCTGGGCCCGCCACCGGTCGTTCCGCACCGTACGCTTTCCCATCGCATTCCCCTCCACGCGTGGCCGCCCCCCTCTGGGCCGGCGCTCCGCCCCCCGTGGTGCCGCTGGCGACACGAGCAAAGTACGCCCGAACACCGGCCGCGGAACAGGGCACGCGGGGGCATTGCTTTCCGCTCCAGGGAGGTTCGAACCGTGCCCGGCGGGCCGGGTCAGTGTGGTCCACCCCTCTCACCCCCTTCCGGGTGTTCCGTAGACGACTGTGCCATATCCCGTTGCATACGCGAAGGTTCTTGTCTCGATGGAAACGCTTTCGAGACCGCCGCCGCGGAGCGCAGCTGATCGTGGTGGGGAGAGGTGTGTTGGGAGATGTGCGGCGTGGCCTGCGGTGCGACGGGGTGCATCATGGGGTGTTCCTCTCGCTGCGGTGTGCATGCGTCATTCCCCCGTGATGTCGCCGACGTTGGTGCCGGATCCGATGAAGAAGCCGGCGATCAGCAGGATCACCGTGCCCGGCACCATGAACGTGGTGATGATGACAGTGGCTTTGGGCACCGCGCGCGCGGCGCGGCGGCGGGCGTTCTGTGCGTCGGTGCGGCGCATGTCGTTGGCGATGGCGATCAGCGTGTCGACGATCGGCGCACCGAGGTCCTCGCCCTGCTGCAGCGCCGTCACAAACTGGGCCACCTGCTCGGAGTCGTTGCGTTTGCGTAGTTCCTCGAATGCCTGGCGACGACTGACGCCCATGTCCATCTGACGGAGGGTGATCCGCAGCTCGTCGGCCCACGGCCCCTCGTACCGCTCCGCCACCCGATCGAGTGCCTGGCGGAAGCTCAGGCCCGCGCTGACGACCACCGCCAGCACGTCGAGGAAGTCCGGCAGGGTTCGCTCGATCGCGTCCTTCCGCTCCCGCACCGCCGCCCAGATCCCCACCTCGATCCAGAACAGCCCGAAGGCGCACAGCAGCAGCGCCAGCAGGAGCTGTCCCTCGGCCAGCATCACCAGGGCGCCGCCGAAGCCGAGCGCCCCGTAGACCGCCCTCCGGGCCGCGTAGCGGTCCACCGTCAGGCCGCCGGGGTTGCCCGCCCGGTCGATGCGACGGCGGACCTTGGCGACCCGGCGCTCGCCCATCAGCCGCAGCACCAGCGGGGCGTAGCGCATGCCCAGCCGGTCCACCGCCGAGCCGACCGCCGTGGTCCGCGTGGAGCCGACCTCCAGCGCCACCGCCAGGTCGCTCGGCAGCTTGGCCTCGCCGCGGTAGAGCGCGATCCCGTACGCGACGCCCGCCACCGACAGGGCCATCGCCAGGGCCAGGATCAGTGCCATCGTCTTCGCGCTCCCCCGCTACACATCGATCTTCGACAGGCGGCGGATCAGGAAGAACCCCGTCCCGTACAGCCCGAAGGCGACGACCACGGCCGCCTGGCCCCAGAAGCTGTCGGTCATCCGCTCGATCGACCCGGCCGAGATCCTGTCCATCAGCAGCAGCGTGCCGACGCCCATCAGCGGCACCACATAGGCGGTGACGGTGACCTGGGAGAGCTGGGTGCGCACCTCCCGACGGGTCTCCTTGCGCTCCTCCAGGGTCTGGGTGAGGTTGCGCAGCGAGGTGACGACCGTGCCGCCCGCTCGGTGGGAGAGCACCAGGGTCGTGACCAGCACGACCAGCTCCCGGGAGGGCAGCCGGTCGGCCAGCTCGCCCAGCGCCTCGTCGACGGAGTGCCCGACGGCCAGCTTCGCGGCCACCTTGCCCAGTTCCTCCCCGGCCGGAGCGTCCATCTCGTCGGCCGCCATGCCCAGCGCCGTGCGCAGCGCCAGGCCCGCCTGTGTGGCGTTGGCCAGGATCCGCGCCAGCTCCGGCAGTTGGTTGATGAACCGTTCGATCCGCTTCTGTCGTTGCCAGGCGAGGAAGGCGAACGCCGACCACACGGCGACCAGTGCGGCGATCGGGCCGAAGAAGGCCGCGAGCGCGGTGGCCGCGATCAGCCACAGCCCGGCCGCCGCGCTCGCCGTGTAGACGACGAACTCGGCGGGGGTCGTGGTCAGGCCCGTCGCCGCCAGCCGCCGCTCCAGCCGCCGGCCGAGGGCGGTGGCGCGCAGCCTCCGGTCCAGCCGGGCGAAGCGGCGCGGGTGTCCGGCGCGGGGCGCCGGCCCCGCGTCCGAGAGCCGCTCGATCAGCGCCTGCCGCTGGGCCCGTCCGGAGGCGTAGGTCTGAACGCCCACCACGGCCAGCGCGCCGCTCAGCAGGGTGCCGCCCACCGTCAGCAGGGCCGGGTCAGCCACGGTGACCCCCCGGCCCGCCCGCTCCGCCGAAACCACCCTCCGCCTCGGCACCGCCGAAGGCGCCGGGAAGGCCGCCGTAGGGTCCGCCGCCGGGCTCCGCCCCGGTCCCGACCCCGTCGGGCTCCGCCCCGGTGCCGACCCCGTCGTATGCGCCGGACCCGCCCGTCTCGCCATAGGGCCCCGGCCCGCCATAGGACCCTGCCTCGCCGCAGGACCCCGTTCCGCCATAGGACCCCGTCCCGCCGTGGGACCCCGTCCCGCCATAGGGCCCCGTCCCGCCATAGGGCCCCGTCCCGCCGTTCCTGCCGGCCCCGTCGTACGGCCCGCGGCCCGGCGCGGCGCGGGTCGTCAGCTCCGCCGGGTAGGCGGCGACCCCGAAGGCCGGTGGCACCGGTTCGTTGGCCAGCCGCAGTCGGTCGGCGAGGCGCTCGGGCAGCGGGAAGTGGTCGAAGCGGCCGCGGATGGTGCGGTCGGCGCCCATCGGCTCGGGGTGGAAGCGGGCGACGGTGGTGATGCGGTACTCCTCGTGGCCGTGCGAGTCGAGCAGGGCGATCTCGCTCACCTTGCGGGTGCCGTCGGCGTGTCGGGCCAGCTGGACGACGCAGTCGACGGCGCTGTTGATCTGGTCGCGCAGCGCCTCGTACGGGATGGCGACGTCCGACATGGAGGCGAGCGTCTGCAGCCGCATCAGCGCGTCCTCGGCGCTGTTGGCGTGCACCGTCGCCAGCGAGCCGTCGTGGCCGGTGGACATGGCCTGGAGCATGTCGAGCGTCTCCCCGCCGCGCACCTCGCCGACGATGATCCGGTCGGGGCGCATGCGCAGCGAGTTGCGCACCAGGTCGCGGATGGTGATCCGGCCCTTGCCCTCGACGTTCGGGGGGCGGGACTCCAGCCGGATGACGTGCGGCTGTTGGAGCTGGAGCTCGGCGGCGTCCTCGACGGTGATGATCCGCTCGCCCTCGGGGATCAACCCGGAGAGCGCGTTGAGGAGGGTCGTCTTCCCCGCTCCCGTGGGGCCGGAGACGACGATGTTGAAACGGGCCCGCACCAGCGCCGCCAGCAGCAACAGCATCTGCTCGTCCAGGGTGCCCATGCCGATCAGTTCGCGCAGGGTGTAGACGCGGGGGAAACGCCGGATGGTGAGGGTGGCGCCGGTCAGGGAAAGCGGCGGCAGGATGACGTTGACCCGTTCGCCGGACGGCAGTCGGGCGTCCACCATCGGGTTGGACTCGTCGACGCGCCGGTTGACGGTGGAGACGATCCGCTCGATGGTCTGCATCAGCTGCTCGGGGGAGGCGAAGCGGACCGGGACCCGCTCCATGCGGCCCGCCCGCTCCACGAAGATCTGATCCGGGCCGTTGACCATGATCTCGGTGATGGAGGCGTCCTCCAGCAGCGGCTCCAGCACACCGAGGCCCAGCGCCTCGTCCACCACCCGGCGGATCAGCTGGGCGCGTTCGGCGGTGGACAGCACCGGGCCCTCGCGACTGATGATGTGCCCCAGCACCCGTTCCAGCCGGGACCGCCGGTCGGCGGCGGCCAGCGAGGACATCTCCGCGAGGTCGATCTCCTCCAGCAGCTTGGTGCGGTAGACAGCGACCAGCCGGCCGTCCTGGCGCCCTTCGGCCGGGCCCTCGGGGGCCGCGATCCGCGACCGCAGGCTCATGCGTCCCCTCCTCCGTCCGGCAGTCCACCGTCCGCCGGTCCGCCGGCCGTCGACCCCCCGCCCGTCGACCCCCCGCCCGTCAATCCACCGTCAGTCGATCCGCCGCCCGCCGGTCCACCGCCCGCCAGTGCGTCGTCCGCCGGGCAGGGCATGGTGGCCTCCCGTCGTGCCTCGTCGAGCCCGATGCCGGGCAGCAGCCGTGGGATCCGGACCGTGACGGTGGCGTGCGCCTCCGCGCTCCCGTCGCAGGAGCTCCAGTCGACGCTGGTGTCGTCGGCCAGCCAGCCGCTGACCGCCGCCCGGCCCGCCGCGCCCGGACTGCTCACCGGGTCGTCCAGGGAGGCGGTGCGGGCGGCCGCCCGGGCCGCCGTGCCCGCCTGCTGCGCGGCGTAGGCGGCCAGGCCCAGCTGCACCCCGGCGAGCGCGATCACCAACAGCAGCGGCAGGAAGCCGATCAGCTCGATGGAGGCCATGCCCCGGTCCCGCGCGCCCCGGTCCCCCGCGCCCTGGTCCCGCGCGCCCCGGTCCCACCGCCGCGCGGAGGCCGCCGCGCGGGGACCGCCCGCGCCCCGCCGCGCGCCCGGCCGCCGGCTGCGGGCCTCCCCCCGGTCCACCGCCCGCCAGGGCCGTCGTCGCGCCGTCATCGCCCGGCCTCCTCGACCGCGCCGGCGGAGCCCGTGACATGCCAGGGGAAGTCGACGGCGCCGGGGAAGAGGAAGGGGACCTTCAGGTCGACGGTGACCTTTCGGACGTCGCCGTCCGCGGCGCCGCAGGAGACGTCCGCGGTCCAGGCGTCGGGGAGGTCCTCGGTGGCGGCGGCCGCGCAGTCCTCGCCCACCGCGGCGGCGCGGGCGCCCGCGTCGGCGGCGTTGCCGGCCAGGGAGTAGGTGTAGCCGACCAGGACGCACTGCCAGATGGCGATGAGCACGACGAGGATCACGGGCAGCACGCCGACGAACTCGACGGTGACCTGTCCGCGGTCGCCGCCCCGACGGCGACCGAAGCGGCCGTTGCTGGGCACCTGGGTGAGGGCCTCGGGACCGGTGCCGGCGCGCGGGTCAGGGGGCGGTGCACCGCCCGCTCCGGGGCCCGCGCCCAGGGCGCGGCGCCGGCGCAGCCCGGGAAGGGAGCGGTCGGCGGCGCCGGCGTGGCCGCCGCGGTGGCCACGTCCGCCGCCGGTGGCCGCGGCCGGGTCGACCAGGCCCAGCTCCCCGGCCAGCCCCCACAGCGCCTGTCGCACCGCGGACTTGGGGTCGAGGTCGTGCATCCGGCCGGAGTCGACGGCCGGTTGCAGCTCCTTGTAGCCGGCGGGGACGCAGGTCCGGGCGCACCGGGTGCCGGTGGCCCGCTCCACCAGGGCGGGTTGGATCTCGGCGCCGCGGGTGTGCCGGTTGACCAGGGTGAGGGTCTCCTCCGCCTTGCGGATCTGGAGCCGGTCCCAGAGCCGGACCATCCGCTTGGTGGCGCGCACCGCGACCACGTCCGGGGTGGTGACCAGCAGCGCGGTGTCCGCGATCTCGATGGTGGCGGCGCCGGCCGTGGTGATCTGCGTGCCGCAGTCCACGACGACGATCTCGAAGCGGGCGCGCAGCGCCCCGATGATCTGTCGGGCCGCGGTCTCGCCGACCTCCTCGCCGCGCTCGCCCTCCCCGGGCGCCAGCAGCAGCCCGAGCCCGGTCTGGTGGGTGAAGACCGCTTCTTGGAGCACGCGCGGGGTGATGTCCGCGATCTGCGCCAGGTCGGCGATGGAGCGGCGGAACTGCACGTCGAGGTAGGAGGCGATGTCCCCGGACTGGAGGTCCATGTCGACCAGCGCCACGCTGCGCCCGGCGGACTGGGCGGCCAGCGCCAGTTGGACGGCGGTGACGGTGGTGCCGACGCCGCCCTTGGCGCCGACGACGGCGACCAGCCGCCCGCCCGGTCGGGCCACGGCCAGCGGGTCGCCGCCGCCTCCCAGATGGCGGCGGACGCCCTGGGCCCACTGGGCGGCGGCGTGCACGCGCGCGGCCAGCTCGTCGTAGGTCAGGGGCAGCGCGGCCAGCCCGCGGGCGCCGGAGTCCATGGCGGCGGAGTAGAGCGCGGGGCCGGCGTCCGCGGTCATCAGCACCACGCCCACGGCCGGGAAGCGCAGCGCGACCTCGCGGATCAGCTCCAGCGCCGGCACCGGTCCGATCCGCTCGTGCACCAGGACGACCTGCGGCAGCTCCTCCACCGAAGCGGCGGCCAGCGTGGCGAGCGCGTCCAGCAGCCGGGTCGAGTCGGCGACCGGAGCCAGCGGCTCGACGTCGGGGAGCTGGCCGAGCAGTCCACCGACCGCGCGGGCGGCGTCCGGGTCGCCGACAGCCGGAAGGATTGTGATGGTCACCGTGGCCGCCTCCTGCTACTTGTCGGCGTCGAGGGTGTACGTGCGGTCGGCGGGGTCGACGGGGTCGGGGGCGCCGCCGGGGGCGATGAGCGCCAGCCGGACATGGGAGGCGAAGGACTCGGCGTAGGCGACCCGCTGGGCGTCCCGGGTGTCCAGGGCGAAGGTGATGGGCACCGCCTTGTCCAGCCGTCGGCGTTCGTCGCGGTCCGGCTCCAGGGCGGTGAGCTCGCCGACGTCGATGACCCGGGCGGCCGAGACGATGAGTTTGGAGACCGGCTTGTCGTCCTGCTTCCGGCCCTCGAAGGTGGCGTAGATGTTGACCTCGTCCCCCGGCCTGATCTTGCCCGCGACGCCGGTCGCCGCGTCGATCATGATGGCGATCTCCTGCTGGCCCGCTCGGAGCGCGGGGCGATCCACGATCATGTCGGCCTGGAGCAGCGAGCCCTTGCGCAGCGGGGTGACGGCGATCTTCCCGCGGAGCTCGGCGAGGTCGGTGACGGCGGTGTCCGGCAGCCATCGCTCGGGCATGGAGACCTCCTCGAACTCGCCCGCGTCCAGCGTCTCGTAGGCGGGGATGTCCGTCTTGAGCTTGTACGCGGTGGTCTCGGGGCCGACCTTCGACTCCACGTCGTCGATCACGGACAGCACTCCGGCGAACGCGCCGACGGCGCACAGGACCGACAGGAGCAGCAGGATCACTCCGCGGCGCTGGCGAGCATTCATGGACGGGCAACCTCGTTCGGGAACGGGACGTCAGTGGCTGGTCAGGGCGGGTCGGGCGGCCGGGGCGAGGGCGGGCGCCGCCTCGGAGCGTGGCACCGGGCAGGAGCAGAACGCGCAGCGGTCCCCGATGAGTTCGAGGCCGCACCAGTGGCACTCCTCCCGCCGTACGGAGGCCACCAGCTGGTAGAGGACGGACAGGTCGGGAATGGCGGCGGCGAACTCGGTCAGCCGGCCGGTGCCCCACCAGCGGGGCGACTCGCCGGGCAGCTCCACCTCCTGGACACCGGTGACCCGCCAGCCGGAGGCCAGCGTGCCGGTGATCCAGTCGGCGCCGTGGCCGCCGTGCTGGCCGCGGGCGAGCGTCAGCTGGGTGGCGTAGCCGGGGGCGGGCGGCTCGTCGGCCCCGCCGCCCACCGTGACCAGCCGCGGGGTGGGGTGGGCGATCACCCCGAACCGGCTGCCGGGCACCCAGGACCTGACGTGTGAGCCCAGCCCGACGGGCACCCGGTCGAGACGGGCGACCGAGCCGAGCTGGGCGCCCGCGTGGATGTAGTGCGCCAACAGCCGGGCCGCGCAGCCCAGTACGCCGGGGCTGAAGTCGGCGACGGAGAGCTGGCGCAGTTGACGGGCGAGCACGCCGACGGCGAGCGGCGGCAGGTCCAGGGCTAGCAGCGCGATGCGGTCGCTCTCCAGCAGGGAGCGCACGGTGTGCAGCCGCCGCACCAGGGGCGCGGGGGACGCGGCGGGGTAGAGCACCACCAGATAGCCCTGCTGGTCGAGGAGGGCGGCGGTCTCGGCGAGCGCGGTCTCCAGGGACTGGGCGTCGGGGTGCGGCAGGACGACGCCGGACGGCGTCTGACCGTCGGGCAGCGCGTGACCGAAGGTCGGTGGCAGCACCAACTCCCGGCTGGTGACGGCAATCGCGGTGGGCACGTCGGCTACCCCGTTCACTTCGGGCGCCGGGGCGAGCGGCGGCCGCAGGTCGATACTGCCCTGTGCTGGTGCAGCAGCACTTTATCCACGAATGCGGCGGGAGAGAACAGGCCAACGGTCTCGTCCACAAGCCTTGACAACCCGATTGGTCTGGACCAACTTTATCGGCCAAACGGTGGCCACCGTAAGCGAGTTCCTCTCCCTCACCCCCTGCATCACCACTCCCCCACGGAGGCAGTCATGGACCGTGCGCCACGCGCCGGACTCCCCGCAGCCGCCACCGCCCGCCGACGACTGACCCGGGCCCTGGCGGCCGGGGCCGCCGGCACCCTGGCGGCCACGGGCCTCGTCGCGCTCGGCGGGCCGGCCCGCGCCGCGGCCGACCCCAACCTCGCCCGGAACCCGGGCTTCGAGAACGGCCTGAGCGCCTGGACCTGTTCGGGCGACAGCGGCACCACGGTCGGCAGCCCGACGCACGGCGGGTCGGCCGCGCTGAAGGCGACTCCGGCCGGCACCGACAACGCCCGGTGCTCCCAGACGGTGAGCGTCAAGCCCGGCTCCTCGTACACCCTCAGCGCCTGGGTCCAGGGCTCCTACGTCTATCTGGGCGCCGGCGGCACCGGGACCACCGACGTGTCGACCTGGACCGCCTCCGCGCCCGGCTGGCAGCAGCTGTCCACGTCCTTCACCACCGGCCCGAACACCACCTCGGTGACCATCTACACCCACGGCTGGTACGGGCAACCGGCGTACCACGCCGACGACATCAGCCTGAGCGGGCCCGGCGGGAGCGACCCCGGCGAGCCGATACCCGGCGCGCCCACCGGTCTGGCGGTGGGCACCGCCACCGCCACCTCGGTCGACCTGTCCTGGAACCCGGTCGGCGGGGCCACCGGCTACCACGTCTACCGCGACGGGACGAAGGTGCAGGCGGTCAGCGGCACCTCGGCGACGGTGACCGGACTGACCCCCAGGACCTCGTACCGGTTCGAGGTGACCGCGACCAACGCCGCCGGCGAGTCGTCGAAGTCCGCCCCGGTCACGGCGACGACCACGGAGGGCAGCGGCGGCGGGCCGACCGTGCCCCGGCACGCGGTGACCGGCTACTGGCAGAACTTCGACAACGGCGCCGCCGTGCAGAAGCTCGCCGACGTGCAGCCGAACTACGACATCATCGCGGTGGCCTTCGCCGACGCCACGAGCCGGCCCGGGGCGGTCACCTTCAACCTCGACTCGGCGGGGCTCGGCGGCTACACGGTCGCCCAGTTCAAGGCCGACATCAAGGCCAAGCAGGCCGCGGGCAAGTCCGTGATCATCTCGGTCGGCGGCGAGCGCGGCACGGTCGGCGTCAACGACGCCGCCTCCGCCGCCAACTTCGCCGACAGCGTCCACGCGCTGATGCGGGAGTACGGTTTCGACGGGGTCGACATCGACCTGGAGAACGGACTCAACGCCACCTACATGACCCAGGCGCTGCGTTCGCTGTCGCAGAAGGCCGGGCCGAAGCTGGTCATCACCATGGCCCCGCAGACCATCGACATGCAGTCGACGTCCAACGCGTACTTCCGGACGGCGCTCAACATCAAGGACATCCTGACCGTCGTCAACATGCAGTACTACAACAGCGGTTCCATGCTGGGCTGCGACGGCAAGGTCTACTCCCAGGGCACCGTGGACTTCCTCACCGCCCTGGCCTGCATCCAGCTCGAAGGGGGCCTCGACCCGTCCCAGGTCGGGCTCGGCACCCCCGCCTCCACCCGCGCGGCCGGCGGCGGCCACGTCGCCCCGTCGGTGGTGAACAACGCGCTGGACTGCCTCACCCGGGGCACCGGCTGCGGCTCCTTCAAGCCCGCGAAGACCCATCCGGGGCTGCGCGGCGCCATGACCTGGTCCACCAACTGGGACGCGACCGCCGGCAACACCTGGTCGGGCGCGGTCGGCCCGCACGTCCACAGCCTGCCGTAGCGGAGGGTCCGCCCCGACGCGCCACGGTGCCCGCCCCCCCCCCGAGGGGCGGGCACCTTCGTCTCGCGACGGGTCAGGGCCGGGGCAGCACGCAGCCCGGCCGGGTGAGGTCGATCTTGTTCCCGGTGCCGACGCAGGCGGCGATGAGATAGGTCTGCTGGGCGTAGTTGATGCCCTGGTGCACCGTGACGTTGCCGCTCTCGTCGACCTCGCACGGGTTGTTGACCGTGCACCGCTCGCCGTCCTCGTTGCCCGTGTTGTTCACGGCGACGACCTTGCCGGTGGCGGCGTCGACGACGGGCGAGCCGGAGGTGCCGCCGATGGTGTTGCAGGAGGGGGTGTAGCGGACCGAGTCCTTCCAGGTCCACGAGCCCTCACGCATCCGGTACACGAAGCCGTCGATGTCGCAGGTGTAGATCCGCTTCCAGTATCCCGACACCACCTTGATGGCGGTGCCCGGCACCGGGTGGTCGGCGGAGAGGCTCAGCGCGTCGATCTTGTAGCGCTGCTTGATCTGCGCGTAGGTGGAGCTCAGCTGGTACAGCGATATGTCGGTGTCGGTCATGGTGGCGTACGCGACCTTGGTGGCGCGCAGCGTTCCGACGCCGCTTCCGGAGGAGTTGAGCAGGGTGAAGGACCGACTGGAGGCCCGGTCGACGATGACCTGGCCCGCGGCGGGCATCCCGCCCTCCAGGCAGTGACCGTTGGACAGGACGAGGGCCGGGTCGGTGTCGACGGAGTTCGGCAGCCGCACCACCGAACCGGAACAGTTGCTCAGCGCCACCGTGCCGGCGAAGTCGACGGCCTTGCCCTTGGCCTCCGCGAGCGGGGCGGCCGGGGCCCGGTCGGGGGCGGGGCTCGGGGCGACGGCCTGGGCGGTGCCCGCGCCGACGAGTGAGGCGCCGGCGAGGAGCAGCGTCGCGAGCGCACCGACGAGAGGTCTCTGCATGGGGGGTTCCTCTCCACACCGAAGTGGTTTCGGTTTTGACATGCGCATTGTTGGTCTCGGCGGGCCGTGAGGCAATCCAACGCACGGAAGGCGGACGGAAGTTGGCGGATTCCGAGCACCCCGCCACTCTTGACCCTGTCATGCCCATGGCCGAACACTGAGCGCAGTCGCACCTTTCACCCCCCTCAGGAGACCTCATGCGACTTCGCATACGCGCAAGGGCCGGCAGACGCGCCACCGCGCTGGCGGCCGTGCTCGCTCTCGCGCTCGGCGCGCCGCTCGTCGCCCAGGCCGACGACTCCGACCCTGCGCCGGCGTCCCCCACGACCCGGGCCGAGGAGACGCAGCGGCAGTACGAGGTGGCGGGCCGGACCACCGCCGCCCAGCGCACCGCCATCGCCTCCACCGGCGCCTCCATCGACGAGGTGGACGCCCGCTCCCTGGTGATCACCGCCGACGCCGCCCAGGCCAGGGCGTTACGGGCGCTCGGCCACCGGTTGACCGCGCTGCCCGGGCCCCCGGCCCGTACCGGCGGCAAGGCCGTACGCCCCTTCGACTTCCCGCCCGCGGACTCGAAGTACCACACCTACGCGGAGATGACCGCCGAGATCGACGCCGCGGTCGCGAAGTACCCGAACATCCTGAGCAAGCGCGTGATCGGCAAGTCGTACCAGGGCCGCGACCTCGTCGCCCTCAAGATCAGCGACAACGTGGGCACCGACGAGGCCGAGCCCGAGGTGCTGTTCACCCACCACCAGCACGCCCGTGAGCACCTCACGGTGGAGATGGCGCTGTACCTGCTCCGCGAGTTCACCCAGGGCTACGGGAAGGACTCCCGGATCACCGGCGCCGTCAACGGCCGCGAGATCTGGATCGTGCCGGACCTCAACCCGGACGGCGGCGAGTACGACATCGCCACCGGCTCCTACCGCAGCTGGCGCAAGAACCGGCAGCCCAACTCCGGCTCCTCCTCGGTCGGCACCGACATGAACCGCAACTGGAACTTCAAGTGGGGCTGCTGCGGCGGCTCCTCCGGCTCCACCGGCTCCGAGACCTACCGCGGCACCGCCGCCGAGTCCGCCCCCGAGGTGAAGGTCGTCGCCGACTTCGTGCGCACCCGGGTCGTCGGCGGGAAGCAGCAGATCAAGGCGGCGATCGACTTCCACACCTACAGCGAGCTGGTGCTCTGGCCGTTCGGCTACACGTACAACGACACCGCCCCGGGCCTGACCCAGGACGACCACGACGCCTTCGCCACCGTCGGCCGCAAGATGGCCGCCAGCAACGGCTACACCCCCGAGCAGTCCAGCGACCTCTACATCACCGACGGCACGATCGACGACTGGCTGTGGGGCAACCAGAAGATCTTCGGCTACACCTTCGAGATGTACCCGCGCGGCGGGGGCGGCGGCTTCTACCCGCCCGACGAGGTGATCGAGCGGGAGACCGCCCGGAACCGCGACGCGGTGCTCCAACTGCTGGAGAACGCGGACTGCATGTACCGGTCCATCGGCAAGGAGCAGCAGTACTGCGCGGGTCGTTAGGCCGCGCGTGCGCCGAACTGAATGCGTGAGGGCGGCCCCCGACGCGGGGGCCGCCCTCCCCTTGGCGGGTGCCGGGTGGGTCAGCGAGCCAGCGTCTCGCCGCGCCCGACGGCCCCGACGAAGGACGCCCAGGCGGGCGCCTCGAAGACGAGAACCGGCCCCTTGGGGTGCTTGCTGTCGCGGACGGGGACGACGCCGGGGATGCCGTCGGCCACCTCGACGCACTCGTCCCCCGTGTTGTCGCTGTAACTGGACTTGCGCCAAGCCGATTCGGATATGCGGGTTGGACTGGTCATCAGTACGCGTCCTTCGAGATGGAGTCGATCAGGGAGGCCGTCTCGTGCGGCGGCAGTGCCGATGCCTGGAGAAGATCGAGGCGTCGTTCGTCCTCCGGTTCCGCGCGTCAAGCGGCGGTCAGCTGCCGTACGCGTTCGCTGAAGTCCGCCACCAGGCGGTGCTTGCCGAACGGCTTCATCCGCCGCTGGAGGTCGTGCACCGCCTCCACCGTTCGCGAGGACTTGACCTGCCGGGACAGGGACAGCGTCCTGACGCCTGCCGCGTGCGCGGCCTCCAGGTCGTTCCTCTGGAGGTGCGACACGGCGAGTGCCGCCTGTGACATGGCGCCGCGCCGGGCGCGCTTCTGCTTCCGGGCGTGGTCGATGGACCTCCGGGCGTGCTCCTCGGATGCATCGGCCTGTCCGAGATCGCCGAAGGTGTTCGCATGCTCGCCGTGCAGGTAGGCCGGGTCGATGAAGGCCGCCCAGTCCTGCTCTTCGTCGAGGCGGACGCTCTCGTACACCGTTTCCGACCTGATCACGGCGGAAGCGGCGGCGCGCCTGTCCCCGAGCCTGGCCCAGGCACGCGCTTCCAGAGCCCACAGATCGGCCAGACACGCGGGAGACGCGGACTTCGCAAGCCCTGCCCGACCTGCCTGAGCCAGTCTGCGCCCTTCCTGAGGCTGCCCGAGCAACGTCGCCTGATCCGCCATTCCTGCAAGGATGTGAGCGCCCAGCGATGGGTTGTGCGACTCCTCGGCGAGTCTCAGCGACTGGATCAGGTACCGCTGCGCGGTTCCGTGTTCGCCGTTGTCGTAGGCCATCCACCCCAGCAGGTAGGTCTGTTCCGCTGCGGCTTCGCACAGGGCGCGCCGGATCTGTTCGGTGTGGGTGCGGCGCAGCAAGGGGAACACGTGGGCGTTCAGGTAGGCCGCCAGGGCCAGCCGACCCGACCCCCCGCCCTGGAAGATGTCCATCCGCTGGAAGACGCCGAACATGTTCCGTACGGCGCTCACATCTTCGAGCCGAACCCTGGCGCCGGGCACGGGCTGTTGATCGAGGGTGCTCAGCAGCCAGTCACGTGACGGCCCGATGCCCGCGACGGCGGCGAACGGCGCTACGGCAAGGAACGTGCGGCGATCCACGTCCGCCCTCCCCAGGTCGGCTACGGCTTCACGGTAGCCGTGCAGGAGGGGCTGTGCACAAGCCCCCGACCGGCCGTCCGCCGTGCGGCAGAGGCGGGCGGCCTCCGGCGCGGGGGCCGCCCTCCCCTTGGTGGCTGCCGGGTGGGTCAGCGGGCCAGCGTCTCGCCGCGCCCGACCGCCCCGACGAAGGACGCCCAGGCGGGCGCCTCGAAGACGAGAACCGGCCCCTTGGGGTGCTTGCTGTCGCGGACGGGGACGACGCCGGGGATGCCGTCAGCTACCTCTACGCATTCGCCTCCGTTGCCGTAGCTGTAGCTGGACTTGCGCCAGGCGGATTCAGGTATGCGGGTTGGGCTGGTCATCAGTACGTTTCCTTCAAGATGGAGTCGATCAAGGAGGCCGTTTCTTGCGGCGGCAGTGCCGATGCCTGGAGAAGATCGTAGGCGCGGTTCGCCTCGGTGACGTCTTCCCTTTCGACGAGCAGGTAGCCCTTCGGGACGGCATCCACGTGCACGACGTCGGCGCCCTCATCGAACGACAGGACTGTGAACGGGCCGCACCAGCAGGAGTAGGCACTCTTCGCTTCCGGCACGATCTGGACCATGTGAGGCGGGGTTTCCGCCAGGTCGCGAAGCCGTTTGAGCTGCTCTCGCATGATGCGGGCATCGCCGATCGTTCGCTTGAGGATCACCTCATCAAGGATGATCCAGAGCGCTGGCGGGACCTCGCGGGCGAGGATGCGCTGCCGCTCCATGCGCGCTGTCACAAGGTCCTCGACGTTGCTCGCGCGGGCTGCACTGAAGATGGCTCGGGCGTAGTCCTCCGTCTGCGCGATCCCGGGGACAAGTTGGCAGTGGAACATGCGGATGGCCGACGCATTGCCCTCCAGCTCGACGTACTTGCGGAACCACGGCGGGTACGCGTAGCGCAGCACGAGAGGTGCCAGCCTGGCGAACCGGCCGCCCGAGTGCGGGAACAACCGATCACAGGCTTCGGCGAAGTCCAGCGTGGGCACGCGCTGGCCCGCTTCGATCTTCGCGACGAGCGAGTACCCGCAGTGCGCTTCCTTGCCCAGCTCCTGCCGGGACAAGCCGTTCCGCTCGCGCTCCAGGCGTACCTCGGCACCGAAGTGCGCCAGTGGTGAGGAAGTCGGGTCACTCGGGTTTACGTAGTCACTCTCGACGCTCAACAGAACTCCCCTTGCGCTTTGGACGGTTGAGCCAGTCCAGCTTCTCCCTCTAGCGAGCGTACGCGCAGCGCGCAACGCTTGCACTACACACAGTCACATCCGCCTCAATGGGGCGCCGGGACGCAGAAGACCCCGGCGACCGTGCAGCCGGTCCCGGGGCGTGGCCATCAACTTCAAGGGAGTTGACGACGTGAGAGACCATATCCGAACGATCCTCGAACCGCTGCTGGGCTTGCTTCTGCCCTCGTCCGGCCGGCACCGCGCCAGCGGACCCCGGCATGCCATGCCGCGCCGTATGCGGGTAGCGGCGGTGGTCCGGTGAGCGAGCAGCGACAGGACAGGGACCAGGAGCAGGACCACCCCAGCCTCGCCGATCTCGGTCGGCGCGGGGACGATCTGGCCGAGCGGATCCGCCGCCACCTGGGGCCCCAGAGCGGCGCGCGGCGCGTCACGTATCGGTTTCGGGAGCACACCATCGGCCTGGACCGCCGGCCGGAGGCCGAACCGCACTCGTTCACCATGCAGTGCGCGGACTGCGGGGACCACAGCGCGCCGCACGACAGTGGTGAGGGCGGCACGGAATGGGCCGTGGCGCACCTGAAGGCCCACCCCGGACACCTCGCCTATCGGGAGATCATCACGCGTCCATACCGGTTCGAGCCGGGGGTGTGGCGGTGAGCCTGCCGTCGTCGCGCTGGCGCATCGGGCCCGCGCCCGAACGACGTCCGAGCCGCACCGAAGAGGGCGACGTCACGATGTCGTTCCCGATCAGCCACGCGGGGAAGCCCGTCGCCGTGGCGCCGCTGACGCTCACGGCCGCCGAGGCGGAGCAGCTCCACGCGGCGCTGTGCCACGCCCTGGCCGGGCACCCGCCGCCCGACGACGCACCCGCCTGCCGCCAGCCGTACGGGCGGACCGTCGTCCGCTGGCCGTAGCGGCTACCGGCCGCCCGTCTCGCCGCGTGGCGAAGGCGGGCGGCCCCGCACCGGGCCGCTCGGTGTCGCCCGGGGGCCGCCGGAACCGCGCTCCCGCGCGGGCGGGACCGCCGTTGACCTGGCACTTGCCGGGATGTTAGACAGCCATAAGCGACACATGCAATGACCGTTGCACAAGGTGCAATTCAGCTCTTATGGGAGGCTCCCTTGGCCGCCGCGCACTCCGCCGGGCACTCCGCCGCGCACTCCACCGAGAAGCCCGCGGACGACGGCGACGCGCAGCGCGTCGCCCGGCTGGCCGGCGCCCTGGCCGACACCCGGGTGGACCACCGCTTCAAGGGGCTCCCGCCGAACGCCGACGGGCTGACCGTCGGGGAGCTCGCCGCCGAGCGTCGCTCGCTGTTCAGCGGCGGCTTCACCACCCCCGTGCTGGCCCTGTCCGCCGAGGCGCTGGAGCACAACCTGGCGCTGATGGAGACCTACGCGGAGCGGCACGAGCTCGCCTTCGCCCCGCACGGCAAGACCACCATGGCGCCCGAGCTGTTCGCGCGTCAGCTGGAGCGGGGCGCCTGGGGCATCACCGCCGCCGTCCCGCACCAGGTGCGCGTCTACCGCGCCTTCGGGGTGCGGCGGATCTTCCTCGCCAACGAGGTGGTGGACGCGGCGGCCCTGCGCTGGCTGGCGGCGGAGCTCGACGCCGACCCCGACTTCCGCTGCATCCTCTACGTCGACTCGGTGCGCGGCGTCGAGCTGATGGACGCCGCGCTGCGCGAGGCCGCCGCCCGGCGCCCGGTCGAGGTGGTCATCGAGCTGGGCGCGGGCGAGGTCGCGCGCACCGGCGTGCGCACCGAGGCGGAGGCCACGGCGGTCGCGGCCGCGGTGGCGGCAGCGCCCACGCTGCGGCTGGTGGGCGTCGCCGGGTACGAGGCCCAGGTGCCGCAGGCCGACGGCGAGCGGGTGCGGGCCTGGCTGCGCCGGCTGGTCGCGCTCGCCGCCGACCTGGACAAGGCGGGCCACTTCGCGGAGCTGGACGAGCGGGACGAGATCGTCGTGAGCGCGGGCGGCAGCGAGTGGTTCGACGCGGTCGCGGACGTCTTCGCCGAGATCCCCGCCCTGTCCCGCCCGGTCTTCAAGCTGCTGCGGTCCGGCGCGTACATCTCCCATGACGACGGCCACTACAAGGAGCAGACGCCCTTCAACCGGGTCCCGGAGGAGGGCGCCCTGCACCCGGCCTTCCGGCTGTGGGCGCAGGTGATCTCCCGGCCCACCGCGGAGCAGGCGTTCGTCAATGCGGGCAAGCGGGACGTCGCGTACGACCTGCACCTGCCCGAGCCGCGGCTGGTGCGCTCCGCGCGGACCGGCGAGGTGCGCCCGGCCACCGGCATCACCGTCAGCGGCCTCTCGGACCAGCACGCCTGGCTGCGCATCGAGGAGGGCGCGGAGGAGGCGGCCGGGGCGGAGCTGGAGGTCGGCGACTGGGTGGCCCTCGGCCTGTCGCACCCGTGCACGACCTTCGAGAAGTGGCCGCTGATCCCGCTGGTGGAGGCGGACGGCACGGTGACGGACTACATCCGCACCTTCTTCTGATTCTTCCGCCGCGCTCCGTGCCCTCCGGGGCGCACCGGCCGCCGCCGGGGCGCCCCGGCGGCCTCCGGCCCTCGCGACGGCATCCCGGCTCCCGCGGAGGCGTCCGGGAGCCGGGGTGCCGTCCCTGGAGGAGTGCGTGGCGCATCTCACGTCCCGCCCGGCGGCCCGACTGCGGCTGCCGGATCGGGACCTGATCCGTGAGGACCCACCGCGCCGACCTGGTGCTCTTCGATCCTGAGACGGTCGCGGCCGGCGCCACTTTCGAAGCTCCTCGGGCCCTTCCAACCGGCATCCCTTATGTCCTGATCGCGGGACGCTTCGTCATCGAAGGCGGACGCCGCACGGATGTGCTCGCGGGGCGCACGGTGCGCCGGACCGCGCGGGGGCGGGCGGCGGCGCGCCCGGCGGAATTCTGAGTTCCGCCCGCGGCTCCGGGTGGCGAGAAACACCGCGCGGGGCCCGGAGCGCCCCCGTAAGGTGGCCGACATGCAGGTGATCCAGTCCACGAAGCTCGCCAATGTCTGCTACGAGATCCGGGGTCCGGTGCTTGAGGAGGCGATGCGACTGGAAGCGGCAGGTCACCGCATCCTCAAGCTCAACACCGGCAACCCGGCGGCCTTCGGCTTCGACTGCCCGCCGGAGATCCTCGAGGACATGCTGCGCAACCTCGGCGACGCGCACGGCTACGGCGACGCGAAGGGGCTGCTGTCCGCCCGGCGCGCGGTGGTGCAGCACTACGAGACCAGGGGGATCGAGCTGGACGTCGAGGACGTCTACCTCGGCAACGGCGTCTCCGAACTGATCCAGATGTCGATGCAGGCGCTGCTCGACGACGGCGACGAGGTGCTCGTCCCGGCCCCCGACTATCCGCTGTGGACGGCCTCGGTCTCGCTCGCCGGCGGCACGGCGGTGCACTACCGGTGCGACGAGCAGGCCGACTGGTACCCGGACCTGGCCGACATCGAGCGCAAGGTCACCGACCGCACCAAGGCCATCGTCGTCATCAACCCGAACAACCCCACGGGCGCGGTCTACGACGACGAGCTGCTGCGCGGGATCACCGAGATCGCCCGCCGGCACAACCTGATCGTCTGCTCCGACGAGATCTACGACAAGATCCTCTACGACGGCGTCACCCACACCCCCACCTCCGCCATCGCCCCCGACCTGCTGACCCTGACCTTCAACGGCATGTCGAAGGCGTACCGGGTGGCCGGTTACCGCAGCGGCTGGCTGGCGGTCTGCGGCCCCAAGGCACACGCCGCCAGCTACATCGAGGGCCTGACCATCCTGGCCAACATGCGGCTGTGCGCCAACATGCCGGCGCAGCACGGGATCGCCACGGCCCTCGGCGGCCGGCAGTCGATCCACGACCTCACCCTGCCGGGCGGCCGGCTGCTGGAGCAGCGCGACGTGGCGTACGAGCTGCTCACCCAGATCCCTGGGGTCAGCTGTGTGAAGCCCAAGGGCGCGCTGTACGCCTTCCCCAGGCTCGACCCGGCGGTCTACAAGATCAAGGACGACCGCCAGATGGTGCTGGACCTGCTGCGCGCCGAGAAGATCATGATCGTGCACGGCACCGGCTTCAACTGGCCCGAGCCGGACCACTTCCGCATCGTCACCCTCCCGTCGACCAAGGACCTGGCGGACGCCGTGACCCGGATCGGCAACTTCCTTGACGGCTACGGCCAGCCGTAGCGTTCCGCGAACGCTCGCGACGATCGAGGCCCGGCCCTTCCGGCCGGGCCTTCGCCGTGCCCCGGTGACGCTCCGCGTCCGAAAGGATCCCTATAGCGGGCTCAACTTTAGACAGCGTCTAAGTTAGGATGGTCTCCTGAACCTTGGAGGCCATCCATGTACGAACCGATCCGCACCAAGTCGGTCCACACCATGGCCGCCGTGCCCGACTTTCCGCACCGCTCCCGCGAGGAGGAGCTGGAGATCAGGCTCGCCGGGCATCTGACGGCGCTGCTGACCGTGACCGACGAGCTGCGCGCCCTGGCGCCCGACCCGGCCCTCGACGACGCCGCCCGGCGGCTCGCCGCGCAGGTGGCCCGGCTGCGCGCCGGGCGGGCGCCGCTGCGGGCCGCGCCGACGCCCGACGCCGGGACCCACGACCCGGCCCGCCTCGCCGCGCTCCACCAGCGCGCCCACACCCTGGCCGGCCAGGCCCTGGTCGTCGCCACCTCGCTCGCCGACCACCGGGGCGCGGCCCTGGCGGCGGAGCGCATGGCTGCGCATGCGGAGGCGGTTGGCGTGGCGGCCTAGTCGGCGGCCACGGCGCCGGGAGACAGCTCGGGGCGGGGTCCCGCGCGCTGCGCGGGACCCCGCCCCGACCTCGTCCTCACCCGCCCGGCCCGCCCGACCCGGTCCGGGCGGGTGGCCCGGTGTGGCGACTAGCCCAGACGCTTGACCAGCGCGCGGTACTCGTCCCACAGCTCCTTGGGGGTGTGGTCGCCGAAGGTGTTGAGGTGCTCGGGGACCAGCGCCGCCTCCTCACGCCAGACTTCCTTGTCCACGGTGAGCAGGAAGTCCAGGTCGGCCTCGGCCAGGTCCAGGCCCTCGGTGTCCAGCGCGTCCCGCGTCGGCAGGATGCCGATCGGGGTCTCGACGCCCTCGGCCTTACCGTCCAGGCGCTCGACGATCCACTTCAGCACCCGGCTGTTCTCGCCGAAGCCGGGCCAGACGAAGCGGCCTGCGTCGTCCTTGCGGAACCAGTTGACGTAGTAGATCTTCGGCAGCTTGGTCGCGTCGGCATCCTTGCCGACCTTGACCCAGTGGCCCATGTAGTCGCCCATGTTGTAGCCGCAGAACGGCAGCATGGCGAACGGGTCCCGGCGCAGCTCGCCCACCTTGCCCTCGGCGGCGGCGGTCTTCTCGCTGGCGACGTTGGCGCCGAGGAAGACGCCGTGCTGCCAGTCGAAGGACTCGGTGACCAGCGGGACGGCGCTGGCGCGCCGGCCACCGAAGAGGATGGCCGAGATCGGCACGCCCTTGGGGTCCTCCCACTCGGGCGCGATGATCGGGCACTGCCCGGCCGGGACGGTGAACCGGGCGTTGGGGTGGGCCGCCGGGGTCTCGCTGTCCGGGGTCCAGTCGTTGCCCTTCCAGTCCGTCAGATGAGCGGGCTTCTCCTCGGTCATGCCCTCCCACCACACGTCGCCGTCGTCGGTGAGCGCGACGTTGGTGAAGACGGAGTTGCCCCACAGGGTCTTCATGGCGTTGGCGTTGGTGTGCTCGCCGGTGCCCGGCGCGACGCCGAAGAAGCCCGCCTCGGGGTTGATCGCGTACAGCCGGCCGTCCTCGCCGAAGCGCATCCAGGCGATGTCGTCGCCGATGGTCTCCACGGTCCAGCCGGGGATCGTGGGCTCCAGCATGGCGAGGTTGGTCTTGCCGCAGGCGGAGGGGAAGGCGGCGGCGATGTACGTCGGATTGGCGGCCTCACCCTGCGGCGGGGTCAGCTTGAGGATCAGCATGTGCTCGGCGAGCCAGCCCTCGTCCCGCGCCATGACGGAGGCGATGCGCAGCGCGTAGCACTTCTTGCCCAGCAGCGCGTTGCCGCCGTAGCCGGAGCCGTAGGACCAGATCTCGCGGCTCTCGGGGAAGTGCGAGATGTACTTGGTGGTGTTGCAGGGCCACGGGACGTCGGCCTGCCCGGGCTCCAGCGGGGCGCCGAGGGTGTGCACCGCGCGGACGAAGAAGCCGTCCTCGCCGAGCTCGTCGAGGACCGGCTGGCCCATCCGGGTCATGGTGCGCATGGAGACGGCGACATACGCGGAGTCGGTGATCTCGACGCCGATGGCGGACAGCGGCGAGCCCAGCGGCCCCATGCAGAAGGGCACGACGTACATCGTGCGGCCGCGCATCGAACCGCGGAAGACGCCCTTCTCGCCGGCGAAGACCTCGCGCATCTCGGCCGGGCTCTTCCAGTGGTTGGTCGGACCGGCGTCCTCCTCCTTCTCGGAGCAGATGAAGGTCCGGTCCTCGACGCGCGCCACATCGCTGGGGTCGGACGCGGCGTAGTACGAGTTGGGGCGCTTGATCGGGTCGAGCCGCTTGAAGGTGCCCTTGGCGACGAGCTCCTCGCACAGGCGCTCGTACTCGGACTCGGAGCCGTCACACCACACGATCTCGTCGGGCTGGGTGAGGGCGGCGATCTCCTCGACCCAGGCGATCAGCTCCTGGTGGCGGGTGGGGAGGGTGCCGGGGGTGAGGGGAGCCGCATTGCTGCGCGCCACGATCGCTCCGTTCCGCCGGATGGGTGTTCCGGCGTGATGTCTTGAGGGTTTGGGCGGATATGTGCACCTATATCCGATATGGAGACAGCTACCCCTTGGGGGCTGCGACCCGGATGCACAGCTCATCCGGTGCCGACCGCGCTCATTTGATCATCCGACCCCTCAGCCGATCTGTCCAGAGGGCACCTCCGTGACCATCACCACTCGATACCGGGCCGTAACCTACGGTGGCGTAGGTAGCATTACGCCATGACTGCCACCGCGCCCGACGCCGCCGTGGACTCCCTCCCGGGAGGATCCGAACTGGCCGCTCCCCTAGGGGAGACGGCCCTACCGATGCCGCTCAAGCCGAGACTGCGAGGGTGGCTGCATGCCGGGATGTTTCCGGCCGTCCTGATCTCGGGCGTGATACTGACCGCCCTCGCCGACAGCCCGCGCGGGCGCCTGGCCTGCGCGATCTTCACCCTGACCGCCTGTGCGCTGTTCGGGGTGAGCGCGCTCTACCACCGGGGCGACTGGGGCCCGCGGGCCTCGGCCGTGCTGCGCCGGCTGGACCACGCGAACATCTTCCTGATCATCGCGGGCACCTACACGCCCTTCACGCTGCTGCTTCTGCCGGAGGGCAAGCAGCAGTTGCTGCTGTGGCTGGTCTGGGCCGGCGCGCTGGCCGGGATAGCCTTCCGGGTCTTCTGGGTCGGCGCCCCGCGCTGGCTCTACACCCCCTGCTACATAGCGCTGGGCTGGGCGGCGGTCTTCTTCCTCCCCGACTTCATGCGCACCGGCGGCATCGCCGTCATGGTCCTGATCATCGTCGGCGGCGTGCTCTACAGCATCGGCGCGGTGATCTACGGGACCAAGCGGCCGAACCCCTCACCGCGCTGGTTCGGCTTCCACGAGGTCTTCCACTCCTTCACCCTCGCGGCCTTCGTGGTGCACTACGTCGGGGTGTCGCTGGTGGCCTACCAGCACGGCTAGGCCCGGCGCACCGTCACCCCCTGAGCTGAGACACGGCCCGGGCGGAGGTGAGCCTTCGGGCCCACCCCGCCCGGGCCGCTGTTTTTTCACGGCCGGGCCTCCCGGAGCAGTCGGGCCGGGGGGGGCCGTCCGGTGGCCGCCCGGCGTACACCCGGGCGGGGGCCGTCCAGTGGCCGCCCGGGTGTACACCCGGGCGGGGGCCCGGGGACCTGCCAGGACCCGGCGGAGCCTCATGACAGCCGGGTGGCACCCTGGCGGGTCGGGGCGGGTGGGCCGATCTCAGGACCGCCCGACGATCAGTGAGGCCAGCACCTTCGGGTCTCCTGTCGGCGCGTCACACGTGAAGTTGCGGCACACATAGGCCGCGGGACGCTGCTGGAAGAGCGGACGGTCCGCCAGCAGCGGCAGCTCCTCCGAGCCGGGCGGGCCGACGGCGACCACCGCACCGGGGGCGGTGCCCAGCAGGGCGGTCCGGTGCAGGGCACGGGTGGCCGGGTCCTCCAGCGAGCCGACGACGGCGATCTCACGCGGCCCGTCCAACACCGCCTCGGCCACCGCCAGCCCCCAGCCGATGAACCGGGGCGCGCGCGACCCCAGCGCGGTGACCACGCCCAGCGCTCTCTCGGCGGCCTCCCGGTGCCGGCTGGAGCCCGTCAGGGCCGCGTACGAGAGCAGGGCGCCGGCGGCGGCCGTCCAGCCGGAGGGCGCCGCGTTGTCCGTCGGGTCCTGGGGGCGGCGGATCAGCGCCTCGGCGTCGTCGGCGGTGTCGTACAGGGCCGCGCCGTCCGGGGCGGCGAAGTGTCGCAGCACCGTGTCCAGGAGCAGCCCGGCGAACTCGACCCAGACCGCCTCCCCGCTGACGGCCGCGAGCGCCAGGAAGCCCTCGGCCACATCGGCGTAGTCCTCCAGGACGCCCGCGTGGGTGCCCGCCTGGCCGTCCAGGGAGGTGCGGGTCAGCCGCCCGTGGTAGTCCATGTGGGTGCGCACCAGCAGGTCGGCGGTCTCGGTGGCGGCCTCGACCAGATCGGGGCGGTCGAAGTACGCGCCCGTCTCGGCGAGCGCGGCCACGGCCAACCCGTTCCACGCCGCCACGATCTTGTCGTCCCGGCCGGGGCGCGGCCGCCGCTCCCGGGCCTCCAGCAGCCGCTGCCGCACGGAGGCCACCCGCGCGGCGTCGACCAGCGGCTCCCCGTCCGGCAGTTGCAGCACCGACGCGCCGTGCTCGAAGGTGCCGTCCTCGGTCACCCCGAAGTACCCCTCGGCGAACCGCCCGTCCTCCTCCCCCAGGACCTCGCGCAGCTGCTCCGGCGTCCAGACGTAGAAGGCGCCCTCCACATGGGCGCCGCTGCCGTCGTCGCTGTCGGCGTCGAGCGCGGAGGCCAGGCCGCCCTGCGCGGTGCGCAGCTCCCGGACCATGAAGTCCGCCGTCTCCAGGGCGATACGACGCGCCAGGTCGGAGCCGGTGGCGCGCCACAGATGGGCGTAGACCCGGCACAGCAGCGCGTTGTCGTAGAGCATCTTCTCGAAGTGCGGCACCGTCCAGCCGGCATCCACCGCGTAGCGCGCGAAGCCGCCGCCGAGCTGGTCGTAGATGCCGCCGCGGGCCATCGCCTCGCAGGTGGCCTGCACCATCTGGAGCGCGCCCTCGGAACCGGTGCGCGCGTGGTACCGCAGCAGGAATTCCAGCACCATGGAGGGCGGGAACTTCGGCGCTCCCCCGAAGCCGCCGCGCACCGCGTCGAACTCTCTGGCCAGCCCCATCAGCGCGGCGTGCAGTTCGTCCTGGCCCGGCGGGTGCGGCGCGTCGAAGGCCAGGGTGCGCCCGGCCAGGTCCCGCACGATCCGCCCGGCGACCTCGGCCACCTCGTCCCGGCGGTCCGCCCATGCCGTCCGCACCCCCTCCAGGACCTGCTGGAAGGACGGCATGCCGTGGCGGGGCTCGGGCGGGAAGTAGGTGCCGAAGTAGAAGGGCTCGGCCTCGGGGGTGAGGAACACCGTCATGGGCCAGCCGCCCTGCCCCGTGGCCGCCTGCACCGCCTCCATGTAGACCGCGTCGACGTCCGGCCGCTCCTCCCGGTCGACCTTCACGGACACGAAGTGCTCGTTGAGATAGGCGGCCGTCTCCTCGTCTTCGAAGCTCTCGTGCGCCATCACATGACACCAGTGGCAACTCGAATAGCCCACGCTCAGCAGCACCGGCACCGCACGGCGGCGGGCCTCCGCGAACGCCTCGTCGGACCACGGCAGCCAGTCGACCGGGTTCTCGGCGTGCTGGAGGAGGTAGGGGGACGTCTCGTGCGCCAAGCGGTTGGACATGCCTCCATCTTCGCGCATCCACTCGATCCCGCCCGCGTTGTCCACAGGCGTGGTGCGCGCGTTGTCCACAGCTCCACGGGGTGCGTTGCGTGGAGGTGGGCGGGTCGGTTAAGCGGGCTGCCGCCGGGCCCCGGGCCCGGCGGCGGTGTCCCGTGCTCCTTTCGGCCGGCACTTCCCCACGCGCGCGTCGCTCCTCCTCCCCCGCTCCCTCCCCCCGACGGCGGGACAGCGACCGTCGACGACGTCGCGGGTGGCCGTGGGCGGCGTCACGGTGGCTGTCAGCGGCCGGCGTCGCGGTGGCCGTCAACGGCGTCACGGTGGCCGTCAGCGGCGTCGCGGTGGCGTCAGCGCAGCGTGCGGAAGAAGCCTCGGACGTCGTCGACGAGGAGGTCGGGGGCCTGGAGCGAGGCGAAGTGGCCGCCGGCGGGGATGTCGGACCAGTGGGTGATGCGGTGCGAGAGGGCGGCGAGGCCCCGGATGGCCTGGTCGCCGAGGAAGTTGGCCACCCCGGTGGGCACCCCCGAGGGCTCCGGGCGCATGCCCCAGCCGTCGGCCCCGGCCTCCCGGTAGAGCCGGGCCGCGGAACCGGCGGTGCCGGTCAGCCAGAGGGCGCTGACGTTGGTCAGCACGGCGTCGCGGTCGGCCGGTGTCTGCTCCGTACGGGTGGGGTCGTGGTCGACGAACCATTCCAGGTTCCACGCCAGTTGCCCGGCCGGGGAGTCGTTGAGGGCGTAGGCCACGGTCTGCGGGCGGGTGCTCATCTGCGTGGCGTAACCGGAGTGGCCGTACCACCACGCTTCGTTGGCCCGCGCCTGCTCCCGTTCGGCGGCGGTCAACAGCTCCAGCTCCTCGGGGCCGGTGGCGTTCGCGGCGTCGGCGAGGGCGTTGACGTGCACGCCGATCACCTGGTCGGGGGCGATACGGCCGAGCTGGGGCGAGACGATGGCGCCGAAGTCGCCGCCCTGGGCGCCGTAGCGCTCGTAGCCGAGACGGCGCATCAGTTCGGCCCAGGCGCGGGCGATGCGCCCGGTGTTCCAGCCCTTCTCCCGGGTGGGTCCGGAGAAGGCGAAGCCGGGGACGGAGGGCGCGACGACATGGAAGGCGTCGGCAGGGTCGCCGCCGTGCGCCCGGGGGTCCGTGAGCGGGCCGATGATGTCCACGAAGTCGTTGACGGTGCTGGGCCAGCCATGGGTGATGATCAGCGGGGTGGCGTCGGGCTCCGGGGAGCGGACGTGCAGGAAGTGCACCCGCTGGCCGTCGATGACGGTGGTGAACTGCGGAAAGCCGTTGAGTCGGGCCTCGTGCGCGCGCCAGTCGTAGCCGTCGGCCCAGTAGCCGACGAGCTCCTTCAGATACGGCAGGGCGACGCCGTAGTCCCAGCCGGCCCCGGGCAGTTCGTCGGGCCAGCGGGTCCGTGCCAGCCGGTCGCGCAGATCGTCGAGATCGGCCTGCGGAATGTCGATGCGGAAGGGCGTGATCGCCGCGTTCTGTTCCGTGCTGTGGTCCATGCGGATCACGCTAGGAACCGTTGCGGTCAGTCAGTGTCCGCAAGAAGTCAGGGGCTGATCGCGTATGACAGCGGGAGGGGCGGCGGTGGCGGGGAACCGCGAGGGGGACCGATGGCGGGTCCACGGCAGGCGCCCCGCGCCGGCGGCCGAGGGCCTCGTGACGCGCGGGGTGAGGGAAGAGGCCGTCGTCGCCCCGTCACGGTCACGACCACCGTCGCCGCCGTGGCCCCGCCACCTCCGCGTCGTGGGGGTTCATCCGGCCGGCGTCGACACCCCAGAAGCCCGTCGCCGCGGGTGCCCGCCTCGTCGCGCTGAGGTGCTCCTTACGCGCGACGGGGGTGGGGGCGCCTCGGCGCGGGCTGAGCGGGCTGAGGGGAGTGGGCGCAGTGGTGGACCACGGGGGCGCGGAGCGGACCGGGGCGGTGCCGGGGCTCCCGGCTGCGGGGAGGCCGGTGACACGGAAGCCCTTCCCGCACAGTGTGCGGAGCCAGCCCCGCCGCGCGGGCGCGGCTTGAAATGCCTGGGCGTCGCGGAAGCGCGCGGGCGCGGCCGCAGCACGCCGGCAGGCCCAAGGCCCGACGGCGGCTCAACGCCTCGCCGCGCGGACATGCGGCCGACGCCCGGGACTACGGCCGGGGCTTGGCTGGGAGGTGCCGCCAGGCGCGCGGGTAGGTGCGGCCAGGCGCGCGACGGCCGGGACTCGGCAACCGGCCGCATCGCCCCGGGCAAGGCCGCCGCCCCAGGACACAGGCATGGCCGCCGCCCCAGGCACGCCAGGCCGCCGCGCCCTCACGCACGGGCAAAACCAGCGCCCCAGGCACGGGCAGGCCGCCGCGCCCCCACGCGCGGGCGCGGCCGCCGCCCCGGGGCACGGCCGCCGTGTTTTCGGGCGCGGCCGCCGGTCTGCGGCATCGCCGAAGCGCGGCCGGGCCGTCGGGGCTCGGGGCCCGACGGTTCGACCGCGCCGTTCCGCGATCGGCTCTCGCCGACCGGCGCCGGCTAGGCGCCCTCGTTCTCCGGGGTGGCCTTCGAGGGCTTCGCCGCCGCGGTGGACGCCGCCACGGCGCCCGCGCCCGCACCGGCCGTGGCCGGCTCCGGCTGCTCCTCGAAGTTCACCTTCCCCATGTGCTTGTTCATGGACTTCATCAGAAACCACACGGCGACGCCGATCACCGCGAACACGATGAAGCCGAGAACGCCCGGCGTCACCTTGTTCTTGTCCAGTTCTTTGGCGAGCTGGAACGCGGTGGACGCGTGCGTCATGGCCAGGGAGCTGGTCGCGCTCATCATGGGCTCAATTGTTGCGGATGCCCGCGAAGAGGTCGTCCTCGGGGAGGGAGGTATCCACCAGGGACCTGGCCAGCTCGTACTCCTCCGTCGGCCAGACCTCCTTCTGGATCTCCATCGGGACCCGGAACCAGCCGCCGTCGGGGTCGATCTGGGTGCGGTGCGCGATCAGCGCCTTGTCGCGGATCTCGAAGAAGTCCGCGCAGGGGACGTAGGTGGTCAGGGTGCGCTCCCGCTTCTGGAAGGACTTCCAGCGCTCCAGCCACTCCCCGTACGGCGACTCCAGGCCGCGCTCCAGCAGCGCCTCGTGCAGCGCGACGGTGCGCGGCCGGTTGAAGCCCTGGTTGTAGTAGAGCTTCAGCGGCTGCCACGGCTCGCCGGTGCCCGGATACTTCTCCGGGTCACCGGCGGCGTCGAAGGCGACCATCGAGATCTTGTGGGTCATGATGTGGTCGGGGTGCGGATAACCGCCGTTCTCGTCGTACGTGGTGATCACGTGCGGCCGGAACTCGCGGATGAGCTTCACCAGCGCGCCCGCCGCCTCGTCCACGTCCTGGAGCGCGAAGCACCCGTCGGGCAGCGGCGGCAGCGGGTCGCCCTCGGGCAGTCCGGAGTCGACGAAGCCCAGCCACTCCTGCCTGACGCCGAGGATCTCGCGCGCCTCGTCCATCTCCTTCTTGCGCACCTCGTGGATGTGCTCCTCGATGTACGTGTCGCCCTGGAGCTTGGGGTTGAGGATGGAGCCGCGCTCGCCCCCCGTGCAGGTCGCGACCAGCACGTCCACCCCCTCGGACACGTACTTCGCCATGGTGGCCGCGCCCTTGCTCGACTCGTCGTCGGGATGGGCGTGCACGGCCATCAGTCGCAGCTGCTCAGTCAAGGCTCGATCCTCATTGATTCGTCGCGGAAGGCGGCTTCTATAGTGACCCAAATCGGGGACGAATAATTCCGGGCCCCATGAGGAGGAACGATCATGGCGACGGTGCCAGCGGGCAAGCCGGAGGGCCGCTACGGCCGGTCCGCCGACGAGCGCGCCGACCGCAAGCTGAAGATCATCGGCGGGGTGCTCGGCACCGCGCTGCTCGGCGTGGTCGTCTGGTCGGGCTACTCCTACATCACCGGCCAGGACGTCAGCGGCCGCCTGATCGGTTTCCAGGTGGTCTCGGACGACGCCGTCAAGGTGCACCTGGAGGTCCGCAAGGGCAAGGACGACACCGGCGTCTGCACCCTGCGCTCCCGCGCGGAGGACGGCACCGAGGTGGGCCGCCGCGACGTCACCTTCGACCAGCGCACGGAGCAGGTGGACGAGATCGTCACCATCCACACCACCGAGCGCGGGACCAACGCCGAGCTGGTCGGCTGCAAGAACACCTCCGACGACTGACCCCGCCCCGTGCGGCCCGCCCCGGCGGGCCATCCGCGCCGCGCCACCGGTCCGCCCCGCGCCGCACCCCTCCCGCCGTACGCCGCCCTTCCGCCGCACGCCGCCCGCGCGGCGGCGCACCCGCGGCAGGGGCTCCGCGCGGCCAGCGGCGGAACGAATGATTCCCTTCCCGTACGCTCCCCCGGTCCCGGCCCCCGCGTCGCCCGCGTCGCCCGCGCGGCGGTCGACACGACCCCGCCGGCGACAGCCCGTCCGAAGTCGGGTTTCTCTTCCCGTCCGCCGTCGACCTCCGAGCGAGGGCGAGTGATTCTCGACACCGCCGCTCTGACCAGGACTGTTGCGTTTCATACGCATTCATTCCGCTGCCCTCCTCCCCCTTTTGCGCCGTAATTGTTAGGCTCGTGGTTTCGCCCGGCTTTGAAGGCGCACCCTTCTGAGTAGGGCGTTGATTTGTATTCCCAGCACCTACGAGGAGCACCTGTGACCCAGACCAGCGAGAGCGTCACCTGGCTGACCCAGGAGGCGTACGACCAGCTCAAGGCCGAGCTGGAGTACCTGTCGGGTCCCGCACGTGTCGAGATCGCGAAGAAGATCGAGGCTGCCCGCGAGGAAGGTGACCTGCGGGAGAACGGCGGGTACCACGCCGCCAAGGAAGAGCAGGGCAAGCAGGAACTCCGCGTGCGGCAGCTGACGCAGCTCCTGGAGAAGGCGAAGGTGGGCGAGGCCCCCGCGGACACCGGTGTGGTGGCCCCCGGCATGGTCGTCACCATCGCCTTCGACGGCGACCCGGACGACAGCCTCACCTTCCTGCTGGCGTCGCGCGAGTACGCGAGCACGGAGATCGAGACCTACTCGCCGCAGTCGCCGCTGGGCGCGGGTGTGAACGGCAAGAAGGTCGGCGAGGACGCCGACTACGAGCTGCCGAACGGGAAGAGCGCCACCGTGCGGATCCTGGACGCCAAGCCGTACCACGGCTGACACGGGTTCGCGTGACCCCCCGGCCGCGTTGCGCCGGGGGGTTTCTCGCGCCCTGGGGCCGTCAGGAGGCCCCGCGCGTCGCCGGGTGTCCACGGGCTCCCGCGGACACCCGGGACCCCGCCGACGCGCGCGCCGTGCGGCCGCCGACGCTCGCCGTGCGGCCGTCGCCGCGCGCTACGCGGCGGCCGAGCGGTACTTGCGCACCGCCAGTGTCCGGAAGCAGCCGATGATCAGCAGGGACCACAGCAGTGAGGCCTGGATCGGGTGCTGCATCGGCCAGGCGTCCGGCACCGGGTACCCGGGCGGGAGGTTGCCGAACAGCTCCCGGCACGCCTGCACGGTGGCGCTGAACGGGTTCCACTCGGCGATGTGCCGCAGCACGGTGGGCATGCGGTCGGCGGGCACGAAGGCGTTGGAGACGAACGTCAGCGGGAACAGCCAGATCAGGCCGCCGGAGGTGGCCGCCTCCGGGGTCCGCACCGACAGCCCGATCAGCGCCCCGATCCACGAGAACGCGTGCCCCAGCAGGAGCAGCAGGCAGAAGCCCGCCAGCGCCTTGAGGAGCCCCTCGTGCACCCGCCAGCCCACGATGACCGCGACGACGGCCAGCACCACCAGCGTGAGCGCCGTCTGCACCAGGTCGGCGAGGGTGCGGCCGGTGAGCACCGCGCCACGGGCCATCGGCAGTGACCGGAACCGGTCGATGAGGCCCTTGTGCATGTCCTCGGCGATGCCGGCACCGGCGCCCGCCGTGGCGAAGGTGACGGTTTGCGCGAAGATTCCCGCCATAAGGAATTCGCGGTAGACCGATGGGTCGGTGGAACCGCCGACGGCGATCGAACCGCCGAATACGTAGCTGAAGAGCACCACAAACATAATCGGCTGGATAAGTCCGAAAATGACGACTTCGGGGATCCGAGCCATGCGGATGATGTTCCGCTGGGCGATGACGAGCGAGTCGCGCACCGCCTGAACCGGCCCACCGCGCGGGCGCGGGGCCACGAGGGCGGTGCCGCCCGAACCTCCGACCCGGCCCGAACCGCCGACCCCGCCGGAGCCGCCGCGACCGCTCGTACCGGTCTTCCGCACCACGCTCATGGCGCGACCTCCCCGTTCCGCTCGCCCTCGGAGGCGACGGTCTCGGCGGTGTGCCCGGTCAGCGAGAGGAAGACGTCGTCCAGGGTCGGACGGCGCAACCCGATGTCGTCGATCTCCACGCCCCGCGCGTCCAGCTCGCGGATCACCTCGGCGAGGAGCTTGGCACCGCCGCTGACCGGGACGGTGACCTTCCGGGTGTGCCCCTGGACGGTCGTCTCGCCCTTCCCGAGGGTGCGCAGCACCCCGACGGCGGTGGGGATGTGCTCGCCGTCGTGCACCACCACCTCCACCCGCTCGCCGCCCGTCTGGGCCTTGAGCTGGTCGGAGGTGCCGCGGGCGATCACCCGCCCGTGGTCGACCACCGCGATGTCGTCGGCGAGGTGGTCCGCCTCCTCCAGGTACTGCGTGGTCAGCAACAGCGTGGTGCCCTGTGCCACCAACTCCTGGATGACGTCCCACAGCGCCTGCCGATTGCGCGGGTCGAGCCCGGTGGTCGGCTCGTCCATGAACATCACCGGCGGGCTGACGACCAGGGCGGCCGCCAGGTCGAGTCTGCGGCGCATGCCGCCGGAGTAGGTCTTGGCCGGGCGGTCCGCGGCGTCCGCGAGGTTGAACCGCTCCAGCAGCTCCCCCGCGCGGGCCTTCGCGTCGCGTCCGCTCATCTGATAGAGCTGGCCGACCATCCGCAGGTTCTCGCGGCCGGTCAGGTACTCGTCGACGGCGGCGAACTGACCGGAGAGGCCGATGGCGCGCCGCACGTCGTTGGGGTGCTTCAGCACGTCCACCCCCGCGACCCGCGCGGTGCCGCTGTCAGGCCGTAGCAACGTGGTCAGCACGCGCACCGCGGTGGTCTTGCCCGCCCCGTTCGGGCCGAGCAGTCCGAGCACGGTTCCTTCGGGTACGTCGAGATCGACACCGTCCAGAGCCTTGACGTCACCGAAGGTCTTCACCAGACCCTCGGCATAGATGGCGCCTGGCATGTACTCCCCCAGATTCTTGGGTGACTCAGACAAGAATCGTACGTTTGCCGGATTCATCCCGCCGGTTGGCGGAATGTCGTACGCCCTGGAGAATCCTTTCAGCGTGGTGCGGCCCGGTCGTGGAAACCTCCCCTGTCAGGGCATCACGGTGTAGCCGGCCAGGCGCAGCGCTCTGGCGACCGCCCCGCAGTGCTCCGGCCCCTCCGTCTCCAGGTGCAACTCCACCTCGGCCTCCGTGAGCCCGAGCCGCGGATCGGTCCGTACGTGACTCACGTCGAGGACGTTGGCGTTCGCCTCGGAGAGGACCCCCAGCAGGGTGGCCAGCGCTCCGGGGCGGTCGGTGAGCCGCAGCCGCAGCGACAGGTAGCGCCCCGCCGCGGCCATGCCGTGGCGCAGGATCCGCTGGAGCAGCAGCGGGTCCACGTTGCCGCCCGACAGCACCGCGACCACCGGCCCCTCGAACTCCTTCGGGTCCGACAGCAGCGCCGCCACCGGGCTGGCCCCGGCCGGCTCCACCACGAGCTTCGCCCGCTCCAGACACAGCAGCAGCGCGCTGGAGAGTGCGTCCTCGGACACGGTACGGATGTCGTCGACGAGATCACCGATGATTTCGAACGGTATGTCGCCGGGCCGCCCCACCTTGATGCCGTCGGCCATCGTCGTGGGCGCCTCGATGGAGACCGGACGGCCGGCGGCCAGCGAGGGCGGGTACGAGGCGGAGCCGGCCGCTTGGACGCCCACCACGCGCACGTCCGGCCGCAGCGCCTTGATGGCCACCGCGACCCCGGCCGCCAGCCCTCCGCCGCCGACGCCCACCAGGACGGTGCGCACCTCCGGGCACTGCTCCAGGATCTCCAGGCCGACCGTGCCCTGCCCGGCGATCACATCGGGGTGGTCGTAGGGGTGGATGAAGACCGCGCCGGTGCTGTGCGCGTACTCCTGAGCGGCGTGCAGCGTCTCGTCGAAACTCTGGCCGTGCAGCCGCACCCGCGCCCCGTAGTCACGCGTCGCGGCGACCTTCGGCAGCGGCGCGCCCTTCGGCATGAACACCGTGGAGGCCACGCCGAGCAGGGAGGCGGCGAGCGCCACGCCCTGCGCGTGGTTGCCGGCGCTGGCCGCCACCACACCGGCCCCCCGCTCCTCCGGCGACAGCCCCGCGATCCGCACATAGGCGCCGCGGACCTTGAACGATCCGGTGCGCTGGAGGTTCTCGCACTTGAAGTGGACCGGCGCGCCGAGCAGTCCGGTCAGATAACGGCTGCCCTCCAGCGCCGTCGTCCGAGCCACTCCCGACAGGATCTTCTGGGCCTCACGCACGTCATCGAGCGTGACCGCTGGTGCAACTCGTGCCATGGGGCCAGTCTCGCAGCTCGCCTCGTCGGCGTGACGGCCGCCAGGCGGAGACGACAGGTTTGTGCAGCGCGGGTACGGGGAACGCCGCGGCCGCGTACTCTGTGCCCCATTCCACAGACCACCGCACGAAGTGAGCTCCAGGCCATGCCCACCTCTTCGGACATGACGACTCAACTCGATACGAACGTCACGGAGGTCGCGAACCCCGCGAACGTCCTCGACACCCTGCAGCACCAGGTCGCGCTCTTCGCGCGCCGCGCGGAGCAGACCCGCCTCGGCGGCCTCGGCCAGGCGCGGAACTCCATGGACCGCGCCGCGTATCTGCTGCTCAACCGGCTTGACCAGGAAGGCCCGATGGGGGTCAAGGCGCTCGCCGCGGGCATGGGGATCGACTCCTCGACCGTGACCCGACAGGTCGCCCCGCTGGTCGACTCCGGCATGGTGAAGCGCACCTCGCACCCGGAGGACGGCCGCGCGGTCGTGCTCCAGCTCTCGCAGCGCGGCAAGGCGCGGCTGGAGGAGGTGCGGTCCTCCCGGCGCGAGCTGATGGCGGTGGTGACCGAGGGGTGGACGGCGGAGGAGCGCGACGCCTTCTGCGAGTTGCTCACCCGGTTCAACACCGCGCTGTCGGCCATCCACACCTCCCTGCCGCAGGCCGCTCCCGCCTCTTGACCGCGCGGGCGGGCCTGGCGTGTGCTCATAAGGAGGCGCATTCCCCATGGGCCGGCCGCTTCCGGCCGCGAACCGCACCCCGTGCCCCGGGTGACGCGCCGAGCGGACACGGGAGGCGCTGTTGCGAGAGCGACGGGCGGTGCGCGAGCTCCGTCGGGCCCGGGAGTTCGAGTCATTCGTGGCGGGCGCCGGCGGGCGGCTGCTGCGCGCCGCCACGCTGCTGACGGGCGAGCCCTTCGGCTCCTGCGAGGCCGCCGAGCGGCTGCTGGCCGCCGCCCTGGCCCGTACGTACGCCTCCTGGGTCGCGGACCGGCCGCGCGGCGAGGATCCCTATGACCGCGCCCGCCGGGAGCTCGCCGCCCGCTTCGCCCACACCGCCTGGCAGTACCGCCGCCCGCGCGGTGGCGTGCTGGGGCGCCTCACCCCGCAGGAACGCCTGGTGCTGGTGCTGCGCCTGTACGAGGGCGTCGCGGAGGAACAGGTCGCCGCCGTGCTGGGCCTCTCGCCCGAGCGGGTCCGGGTCGTCTGCGCCCGCGCGGTGAGCGCGGTGCACGGCGGGGTCGCACGGCCCCCGCGCGGGGCGCGGGCGCCGAGTGGGCCCGGTGGCCGCGACGGCGGACCGGAGGGCGGATCGGGGAACGCCCCGGGGCGGGCGGCCGAAGTATCGGCAACCGGCGCGGGAGCGGCCCGGTGAACGCGCACGAGCGCAAGACGGACCGGGTGCGGCGGCTGCTGGACGCGCCGCCGCAGCCCGTCACACCGCCCTGGCTGGCCACCGTGGCGGCCGCGCGGGGCCACCGGATCCTGCGGCGGCGCCGCGCGGTGCGCGCCGTGGGCTGGTGGCTGCTGTGGCTCGCCGTCGTCGCCTTCGCCGTGTGGGCGTTGCTGACCGAGCCGTGGCACATCGCTCCGGCGGAGACGACGCCTCCGCTGGAGGGCTGGTGAGCGTCCGCGGTGGGCGGGCGCCGCTGCGCACCCGCCCACCGCGCGGGGGTCAGCCCAGCGCCTGGGTGAGGTCCGCGATCAGGTCGTCCGCGGACTCGATGCCCACCGAGAGGCGGACCAGGTCGGCGGGGACCTCCAGGGCGGAGCCCGCGGTCGAGGCGTGGGTCATCCGGCCCGGGTGCTCGATGAGCGACTCGACACCGCCGAGGGACTCGCCGAGGGTGAAGAGCTTGGCGCGGTTGCAGACCTCGACGGCCGCCTCCTCGCCGCCCGCGACGCGGAAGGAGATCATCCCGCCGAAGCCGCGCATCTGCTTGGCGGCGACCTCGTGGCCCGCGTGCTCGGGCAGCCCCGGGTAGTAGACCTGCGTCACCTTGGGGTGCGAGGTGAGCAGCTCGGCGACGCGGGCGGCGTTGGCGCCGTGCCGGTCCATGCGGACCGCGAGGGTCTTGATGCCCCGCAGCACCAGCCAGGAGTCGAACGGGCCGGCGACGGCACCCATCGCGTTCTGGTGGTAGGCCAGTTCCTCGCCGAGCGCGGCGTCGGACGTCACCAGGGCGCCGCCGACGACGTCGGAGTGGCCGCCCATGTACTTGGTGGTGGAGTGCACCACGACGTCCGCGCCCAGCGCCAGCGGCTGCTGGAGGTAGGGGCTGGCGAAGGTGTTGTCCACGACGAGGCGGGCCCCGGCGGAGTGCGCGATCTCGGCGAGGACGGCGATGTCGCTGATACCCAGGAGCGGGTTGGAGGGCGTCTCCACCCAGATCACCTTGGTGCGGGGACGCATCGCGGCGCGCACCGCGGCCGGGTCGGAGGTGTCGGCGACCGACCACTCCACGCCCCAGCGCTCGACGACCTTGGCGAAGAGGCGGAACGTGCCGCCATAGGCGTCGTTCGGGATGACGACGTGGTCGCCGGGGACCAGCACGGTGCGCAGCAGGCAGTCCTCGGCCGCCAGCCCGGACGCGAAGGCGAGGCCGCGGCGGCCGCCTTCCAACGCCGCCAGGTTCTCCTCCAGGGCGGTACGGGTGGGGTTGGCGGAGCGGCTGTACTCATAGCCGCCGCGCAGGCCGCCCACGCCGTCCTGCTTGTAGGTGGACACCTGGTAGATCGGCGGGACGACGGCGCCGGTGAGCGGGTCCGCCTCCTGGCCCGCGTGGATGGCGAGCGTCTCGAAGCTGTCGAAGTCGGTCATGTATCCGAGCGTAGTCGCCGCCCCGTGGTCGTCGCCCGTCCCGGTCCGCGGCGCGGATGCATACGCTGTAGGAGCGGCTCGCGCGGCACGCACCCGCAGGGCGTGTCCGCACACCGCGCTCCGCGCGGGCGCACGACACTTCCGACTCTCACGGGACAGGCCATGGAATACCTCCTCATCCTGATCGGCATCGTCATGATCGGCGGGGTGATCGTCGTGCCCGCCCTGCGGCGGATGCGCGGGAATCAGGAGGTCCTGCAGGCGGCGACGCGCGCCGGCGACCCGAACGCGTACGGCTTTCTGCCCCCGGAGCGGCTCGACGTCCGGCTGCCCGGGCCCGACCAGCAGCTCGCCGACGTCCTGGAGGAGATCCGCCGCGGCCGGGACTGGCAGCCGGCGGCGCGGCTGCTCGCGCTCACCGAGGCCGGCTCGGAGCTGCGCTGGCAGCGCGTACTGACGCTGGCGGGGGCGGCGGCGCACGAGCTGGCGCAGGCGCCGGGCGAGGGCGGCATGTGGCTGCGGACCTGGCGGGTGGAGGCCCCGAAGGACCCGGGCGGCGCGGCCGTGCACGCCCAGTTCCTGGTGGCGCAGGCACTCCGGAACCCGTCCTCCGACGACTTCCGAATGATCATGGAGGAGGCCCGTACGGTCTGCGCCGAGGCGGCGCTGCTGGCCCCCGGCGACCCGGTCCCGCACATCACCGAACTGGCCGTCGCACGCGGACTCGCCTACCGTCAGGCCGACTTCGAGGAGCTGTGGGCCAAGGTCACCAAGCTCGCGCCGCACCACATGGGCGCCCACCTGGCGGCCCTCCCCTACTGGAGCGCGTCCTGGCACGGCTCGCAGGACCAGGCGGAGGGGTGGGCCCGCGCGGCCGCCGGCTCGGCGCCGGAGCGCAGCCTGCTGCCGGCGCTGCCGCTGTTCGCCGTCTTCGAGCACCTTCCGGAGGTCAACCTGGTGCGCGGGCTCTATCAGAGCGCGGTGGTCTCGCAGGCCATCGAGGGCGCCCGGTTCGCGGCGCACCACGCCCCCGCCGACCACCCGGTGCTGCCCCATGTGCGACACCTGCTGGCCTGGTTCCTGGTGCAGGCGGAGCGCTACGGGGAGGCGATCGATCAGCTGCGGCGGGTGGACGGGCACGTGGGCGCGCTGCCGTGGTCCCTCAACGAGGACCCGGCGGTGGCGTACGTGGCCTACCGCACGGTGGCGGTGTCGGGCTGGGAGTCCCAGGGCGGCACGCCGGCGACGCTGCCGGGCTGACGGCCGGCGTCCCGGCCGCGCGAGCGCGAGGTCCGGTCCGCCGTCATGGCCCGCCCGACGCGATGCCCGCACGGGAACAGACGCGAGGCCGGCCCGAGGAATGCGGGCCGGCCCCCGGGCGTTCTACGGGTGGCTACGCCCAGCGACCCCGAGGGAGCGCCGAGATGCTGTTCCACCGCCAGAAGTCCCACCTGCCCTCCCCCGAGGAGGCCCTGCGCGGTCGCGCGGAGCCGGAGTTCGCGCTGCCCGAGCGCCACACGGTCCTCGGCAACCCGCTGGCCGGTCCCCACCCGGAGGGCCTGGCCGTCGCCGACTTCGGCCTGGGCTGCTTCTGGGGCGCCGAGCGGAAGTTCTGGCAGGCCCCCGGGGTGTGGACCACCCTCGTCGGCTACCAGGGCGGGCACACCCCGAACCCGAGCTACGAAGAGGTCTGCAGCGGCCTGACCGGCCACACCGAGGCGGTCCGCGTGGTCTTCGACCCGTCCGTGACCTCCTACGGCGCCCTGCTGAAGGTCTTCTGGGAGGCCCACGACCCCACCCAGGGCTTCCGCCAGGGCAACGACGTCGGCACCCAGTACCGCTCCGCGGTCTACACCCACGGCCCCGATCACCAGCGCGAGGCGGAGGCGTCCCGCGCGGCCTACCAGACCGTCCTCCGACAGTCCGGCTACGGCGACATCACCACCGAGATCCTCCCCGCCGGCCCCTTCTACCCGGCCGAGCCCTACCACCAGCAGTACCTGGACAAGAACCCGGCGGGCTACTGCGGCATCGGCGGCACGGGCGTCTCCTGCCCGGTCGGCGTGGCCCGCGCGGGCGACGCGTGATCCGCTGGGCGGGCGACGCGTAGCGCGCGCCCCAGGCATCGAGGGCGGTCGCGACCCCGCGGCCGCCCTCTTGTTTTGCCAAACATTACGTAATTACGTAATCTCAAAGCATGGAGCTGGAGGAGCGGGTCGCCGCACTGGAGCGCCGGCTCGCGGCGCTGGAGGAGGCTACGGGCCGGGGCACCGGCGAGGACGGGGCCGGGCGGGCGCTGGAGGAGGCGGGGGACGCCGAGTTCTGGGCGCTGGAGGGCCTCAAGGCGCAGCTCGCGCGGGAGGGCCTGCGAAGCGGGGGTGTGCTGTTCACCGGCGCGGTCCGGCTGCCGCCGGGCGAGCGATACGAGTGGCAGTACGGGCTGCCGACCGAGGCGCTGCTGGAGGAGGACTGGTCGACGGCGGCCGAGTCCTTCGCGGCCCTGGGCCACGCGGTGCGGATGCGGCTGTTGCGCGAGATCCTGGGCGGGCGCCGCACCGTGGCCGAGCTGGCCGAGCTCGACGGGCTCGGGACCACCGGGCAGATCTACCACCACCTGCGCCAACTGACCGCCGCCGGCTGGCTGCACACCACGGGCCGCGGGCGGTACGAGGTGCCCGCCGGGCGGGTGGTGCCGCTGCTGGTGGCGCTGGCCGCGGCGCGCCCCTGACGCGGGCTCCGACGGACCGGCCCACGGCGCGTCCTCGACGGCGTCGCGGGCCCGGCGCCCGCGACGCTCCCTGAGCGGTCGAGACGACCACCCGACCGCCACGACGCCCTTTCACACATGACTTCTGGGGGAACTTCCATGCGCAAGGCATGCATGGTGCTGTACCGGTGCAGCTGGATCGTCTTCATCGGCTACTGCGCGGCGGGCTTCTTCTACGACCTCCCGTACCTCTGGGGCTGGCTCCCGCTCGGGCTGGCGCTCACCCTGGCCTCCGTGATGAACCGGCGCCCCGGCGAGGGCGCGAAGCCCGCGTCCGCGGCTGCCGGTGAGGCACGCGCGACGGGGACGGACCCGGCGCCCGGGACGGAGGGCGCCGTCCGCGCCGGGAAGCCGACTCCGGTCGAGGTCGACCCGCCCGTCAGCGGCCGCTGGTCGGCCCTGAACAGCCCGGCCGACTCGGTGCCCAGCCACGGCACCCACGCCTACGGACAGACGTACGCGATCGACATCGTGGCCGAGCCGGCGGACGGCGCCCGTCCGGGCTTCGGCTGGTGGCCCCTGGTCCGCCACAACCGCGCCTTCCCGGCCTTCGGGGCCCCGCTGCTCGCCGTGGCCGACGCGACCGTCGTCCGCGCCACCGACCGGCAGCGCGACCACCTCAGCCGCAACTCGTTCCCCGCCCTGCTCTACCTGCTCGTGGAGGGGATGTTCCGCGAGATGGGCGGCCCGAGCCGGATCACCGGCAACCACCTCGTCCTCGACCTGGGCGACGGCACCTACGCCATGTACGCGCACCTGCAGCGCGGTTCGCTGACCGTCCGCGCGGGGGATCGCGTCCGCGCGGGTCAGCGACTCGCCCGCTGCGGCAACTCCGGCAACTCCAGTGAGCCGCATGTGCACTTCCAGCTGATGGACCACCCGGACCTGGACGTGGCCCGTGGAATCCCCTTCACCTGGCGGGGAGTCGGCGTCCCGCGCGGAGGCGAGGTCTTCACGGTCGCCGAGCACGCGACCGTGTGAGAGCCCGCCGACCGACGGGGCGACCGCCGCGGCTACAGTCCCCCCATGGACTGGGCGGAGCGCATACGGAACCTGCGGCAGTGGTCGCAGAACGGACGGCGCGCCCCGCACAAGCCGCTGCTCATGCTCTACGCGCTGGCGCGGTTCCAGCGCGACCCCGACGCCGCCCTGCGCTTCACCGAGGTGGAGGCCGACCTCCAGCGGCTGTTGGAGGACTTCGGCCCCAACCACCGCACCTCGCCCGCCTATCCCTTCCATCATCTGACGAGCGACGGCGTCTGGGAGGTGCGAACCCACGCCGGCCCGGGCAGCCCCGGCACCACCCTCGGGCTGCTGCGGTCCAGCGGCGCGGCGGGACGGCTGGCGCCGGGCCTGCGCACCGAGCTGTCGCGGGACCCCGCCCTGCTGGGCCGGCTGGCCCACCTGCTGCTGGAACGGCACTTCCCGTCCTCGCTGCGCGCCGACATCGTGGACGCCGTCGGCCTGGACCTGGCCGCCGCCGACAGCGCGTGGGCGCCGGCGCCCCCGACCGCCGAGGCGCGGCGGCGCGACGCGGAGATGCGGCGGCGGGTGCTGGTCGCCTACGCGTACCGCTGCGCCTTCTGCGGCTTCGACGGGGCCCTCGGCCGCTCCCCGGTCGGGCTGGAGGCGGCACATGTGCGCTGGTGGGCGTATGCCGGGCCGGACGAGGTCTCCAACGGGCTGTGCCTGTGCTCGCTGCACCACAAGCTGTTCGACTCCGGCGTGCTGGGGCTCGACGGCGGCCACCGGATCATGGTCTCTCAGCGGTTCGTCGCCCGGAGCGAGACCGGCCGTACCCAGGTGCTGGACCTCGGCGGGCGTGAGCTCATCGGCCCGCGGCCCGGCAGCGAGCCGGTCGCGGCCGCGCACATCGCCTGGCACACCGAGCAGGTCTTCCGCGGTGACGCCCAGGTGCCGGCCTAGCCGGGCCACGCCGCCGGGACCATGCGAGGCCCGGCTCTACGACGCCCGGCTATGCGGCGGCCTCGGCGGCCAGGGCCTCGCGGAACACGGCGGCCTTCTGGGCCGGGTCGTAGTTCGGCCCGACGCCGTCCACGATGACGATGTCGCCGACCACATGGTCGGTGCGCAGCGGGAGGATCTCCTGGTAGGCGGGGGACGCGTACCAGGCCTCGGCCTCGGCGCGGCCCGGGAACTCGATCATCACCACGCTTCCCCGCCACTCCCCCTCGACGACGTCGGGCGCGCCGCCGTGGACGAGGAAGCGCCCCGCGTACGGGTCGAGGGTGGCCTGGATCCTCTCCACGTAGGCGATGAGGTCGACGTGCGGCCGGCTGTCGCGGAAGTGGGCGAGGGCGTAGGCGGTCATGGCTGCTCCTGGGGCGCGGTGGCGGAGGGACGGACGGGCTTCGGCGAGTGATCGCCGCCGGGGCGGTGGCCCCGGCCGTGGCCCCGGCTGGTGTCTCCACCCTGCCGCGCGCAGCGGGTGGGGTCGATTACCTCCGACGTAAGGGCGGGGGCTCCGGCCCGAGGGCGGGAGGCTTCCCCGGGCACCCGGAACTCCCCGGCGTGGGACGGCCGTCCGCGCCAGCGGCGTTGTCGGTGGGCTGCACTAGGCGGTTTCGTTTGGATCACCGAGCGGACCAGAGGAAGATGCCCGCGATGTGGAGTCCGGCCAGGTAGATGACCGCTGTCTTCTCGTAGCGGGTGGCGATCCCTCGCCACTGCTTCAGGCGGTTGATGCACCGCTCGACGGTATTGCGCTGCTTGTACGCGTCACGGTCGAAAGCGGGTGGCCTCCCACCGTGTCTGCCGCGACGCAGCCGGTGGCCGCGCTGATCCGCCCGGGTGGGGATCACTGCCCGGATGCCGCGCTGGCGTAGATGCTCGCGGATCGCACGTGAGGAGTACGCCTTGTCGGCCAGGACGACGTCCGGCCTGGTGCGAGGTCGTCCACGTCGGCGGGGAACGCGCAGACGGGCCATGACCTCGCCGAAGGCGGGTGCATCGCCGGCCTGGCCGGCCGTGAGGACGAAGGCCAGGGGCCGGCAGTCGCCGTCGGCCGCGAGGTGGATCTTCGTGGTCAGCCCGCCGCGGGACCGGCCGATGGCGTGGTCGGCCGGTTCTCCAGCCGGGGCCCCCTTTTGCGGGCCCCGGCAGCGTGCTGGTGTGCTCGCACGATCGTGGAGTCCACAGAGACGGCCCAGTTCAGGTCCTCGTCCGCGTCGGCCTGGGCTATGAGAGCGGTGAACACTCGCTCCCAGGTGCCGTCGACGGCCCACATACGCAGCCGGTTGTAGACGCCTCGCCAGTTGCCGTACTTCTCCGGAAGGTGCACCCACTGGGTTCCGGTCTGGAACTTGAAGGCGATCGCGTCGATCACCTCCCGATGGTCCCGCCACCGACCACCGCGCCTCGGCGTCCGGTCCGGGAGCAACGGCTCGATCCGCGCCCACTGCGCGTCAGTCAACGGCACACCCAGACCAACGACCGGCTGATCCAAACGAAACTGCCTAGTCTGCCTGGCATGGGATCAGCGCCTTCGGACTCACGCGCCGACCGCGCCGATGACGTGCTCGCCCTGGCCCGGCTCGCCGCGAAACCGCGGGCCGTGCGCGCCATCCTCGGCTGGCTGACGCGCCGTACGGGCGGCGTCGTCGCGCTGATCGGCACCGACGGCTCCGTGCTGGCCACGGCGCCGGACGGCCCCCCGCCCGACCCCGGGCACGGGGACGACCACGGGCATGGGGACGACCACGGGCACCGACACGGGCCCGCCGCCCGCGACGGCGCGGCGACCGAGCGTGCGCTGGGCGCCGCCGCGACCGCCGTCGTCGATCTGCACCGGCGCGGCACGCCCTCCGCCGTGTTGGCCGGCGGCGAGACCGGCGCGGCCGGGCCGCTGCACCTGGTCGCCCTCGGCCTGGAGGGCACGCCCGGCGAGGCTCCGTATCTGGCCGTCGTGGGTCCCACCGGCACGCCGCGGCAGCTCAGCGTGGTGCTCGCCGACGCCGCCCGGACGCTCGCGCTGTGCTGGCGGCTGGAGCAGGTCGAGCTCCACCGCCGACGGGTCGAGTTGGCCGAGGGGCACAGCCGCGAGGCCGTGCTGCACCTCCTGATGGTGGGCAGTGTGCCCGCCGCCCAGCGCATCGCCGGAGCGCTCGGTTCCGAGCTGCCCCCGCTCAACCGGGTGTACGTCATCGAGTGCCCGGGCTCGCGCAGGCGGGAGATCGCCCGGTGCATCACCCGCGCCACGCGCGGCCGGACGTGGATCGTCCCCTGTCCGGTGCGCCCCAACCATCTGATCGCGCTGGTCTCCACGGAGGCGGACGCGGAACCGACCCGCCGGCCGGAGACGACCCGCTGGCCGGACGCGAGCCAGCCGGCGGACGCGTCCCGGCCGACGGGCGCCCCCGGCGGCCGGGGCACCGACGGAGCGGGCGCCGCCGGCGCCGCCGAGTCGGGCGCGCCGGACGCGCCGGACGCGCCCCTCGACCGGCTGATCATCCAGCACATACCCGGCTGCCGGGTCGGGGTCAGCGCACCGGTCGCGCTGCGGGAGACACCGGTCGGCTACGAGCAGGCGTTCCACGCCCTGGCGGTGGCGCGCGGCGCACCCGAGGGGTGCGCGAGCTTCGGCCGGCACACCGACGTCAGCGCGCTGTCCACACCCGAGGGGCGGCTGTGGGCGGCTGAGTTCCTGGCTCCCTGTCTGCGCTACGAGCCGCCGCGCCGTGCCGACCCCGGGCCCCAGGAGCTGCTGGGCACCCTGGGCTCCTGGCTCAGCTTCGGCGGAGCGGCCAGCCGCCACCTCAAGATCCACCGCAATACGCTCGCCGCCCGGGTGCGCCAGCTCGACGAGTTGCTCGGCCGCGACGTCAGCCGGCGGCTCGCCGACCAGTCGGCCGCCTGGCTGGCGCTCCAGCTGCACGCCGGCGCGCACTGGCACCTCCCCGCCGGCCGCCCCGGACCGAGCACGCTGGACGCCGTGCTGACGACCCCGGCCGCCGCCCTGTGGGCCAAGGCCCAGCTACTCCCACTGGAGCAGTCAAAGGTCACCGCCGGGCCCGAGACGGTGGGCGCCTGGCTGCGCGCCGACGCCCGCCTCCCCGCCACCGCTGCCAGCCTCGGCATCTCACTGCCCGGCACCCGCAAGAGGCTGACCAGGGCGGAGGAGGCCCTGGGGCGCTCCCTGCTGCGCGCCCCGAGCGCCAAGTACGAGCTCTGGCTGGCGATGCGGGCGCTGCGGCGCGTCTGAGCCCGCCGCCGGCCGCCCGCCGCCACCTCCTGACCGAATGCCGCCGGGGACCCGGCCGATACGCCGCCGCGGCCCCGGCCGGGACGCCGCCACGACTCTCGACCGGAACGCCGCCGCGGTCCGCCACCGGCGCTTCGGTACGGGGCGGCCCCGGCCCCGTACGCCCCCGCACCCGCTCCCACGTCCGGTGACGGCGGCGTACCACACCGGTCCCGGCGATCACCGTTCGAATGACAACCGATGGCGGGTACCACTGTGCACAGTGTTCCTCGCGGTGCGGGGCCCGGCCGCCTAGCGTCCTGGGTACGCCCCGGCGGGCCGCCGCCCGAGTCGACCTCGCAACCTCCCTTGAGGGCCGTGCTGGATGCCCCCCATTCCGCGCGGCCACGACCAGCCGGCCCGCCGGGCGTTCTGTCCCCACCACCGGTGCCCAGCGCACCCGGCCCGTGGGTCATGGACGGCCGCGCGATCACGGGGGTATCGCGCGGCGGCTCTCCCTTCCGGCCCGCCCGCCCGCTGCCCGCACGACGGGCCGCGGGCGGCGGGCCGCGGCCACCGGCGGCCGCGCCCCCGCTCCCGCTACGAACCCACGATCGTGGTCAGGAACTCACCGGTCCACGCCAGCAGTTCGCGTCCCACCACCGGCTTGCCGCCCACGCGGGCGGTGGTCGGGCGCGGCACCAGGACCTGCTGGGTTGCGGGCTTGAGGACCGAGCGCGGGTGGAGCCGCTTCAGCCGCAGCTCCTGGGACTCGCGCAACTCCACCGGGCCGAAGCGGACGTTGGAGCCCTGGAGGGTGATGTCGGTGACGCCGCAGGCGCGGGCCAGCATCCGCAGCCCCGCCACCAGCAGCAGGTTCTCCACCGGTTCGGGCAGCTTGCCGTAGCGGTCGGTGAGCTCCTCGCGGACCGCCTTGATGTCCTCCTCACTGGTCGCCGAGGCGATGGCGCGGTAGGCATGGAGGCGGAGCTGCTCGCCGGGCGCGTAGTCGTGCGGGACGTGCGCGTCGACCGGAAGCTCGATCTTGACCTCCAGCGGGGCCTCCTCGGGCTCGCCGCCGGCCTCCAGGGAGGCGCGGTAGTCGGCGACGGCCTCGCCGACCATCCGCACGTACAGGTCGAAACCGACGCCCGCGATATGACCGGACTGCTCGCCGCCGAGCAGGTTGCCGGCGCCGCGGATCTCCAGGTCCTTCATCGCCACGTACATGCCCGCGCCCATCTCGGTGTGCTGGGCGATGGTCGCCAGCCGCTCGTGGGCGGTCTCGGTCAGCGGCTTCTCGGGCGGGTAGAGGAAGTAGGCGTAGCCGCGCTCCCGGCCACGGCCCACCCGGCCGCGCAACTGGTGGAGCTGGGAGAGGCCGAAGTTGTCGCCGCGCTCGACGATCAGGGTGTTGGCGTTGGAGATGTCGATGCCGGACTCGACGATGGTCGTCGACACCAGGACGTCGAACTTCTTCTCCCAGAAGTCGACGACGACCTGCTCCAGGGCGGTCTCCGACATCTGGCCGTGCGCGGTGGCGATCCGCGCCTCGGGCACCACCTCGCGCAGCCGGGCGGCCGCCCGGTCGATGGACTCGACGCGGTTGTGGATGTAGAAGACCTGGCCCTCGCGCAGCAGCTCGCGGCGGATGGCGGCGCCGATCTGCTTCTGCTCGTACGGGCCGACGAAGGTGAGCACCGGGTGGCGCTCCTCCGGCGGGGTGGTGATCGTCGACATCTCGCGGATGCCGGTGACCGCCATCTCCAGGGTGCGCGGGATGGGCGTGGCGGACATGGTCAGCACGTCGACGTTGGCGCGCAGCTTCTTCAGCTGCTCCTTGTGCTCGACGCCGAAGCGCTGCTCCTCGTCGACGATGACCAGGCCCAGGTCCTTGAATTTTGTCTCGGAGGAGAACAGCCGGTGGGTGCCGATGACGACGTCGACGGAGCCCTCGTGCAGCCCCTCCAGCACCGCCTTGGCCTCGGTGTCGGTCTGGAACCGGGAGAGCGCCTTCACCACGACCGGGAACTGGGAGTACCGCTCCGAGAAGGTGCCGAAGTGCTGCTGCACCAGCAGGGTCGTCGGCACCAGCACGGCGACCTGCTTGCCGTCCTGCACCGCCTTGAAGGCCGCGCGGACGGCGATCTCGGTCTTGCCGTAGCCGACGTCGCCGCAGATCAGCCGGTCCATCGGAACCGACTTCTCCATGTCCTCCTTGACCTCGGCGATGGTGGTGAGCTGGTCGGGCGTCTCCACGTACGGGAAGGCGTCCTCCAGCTCGCGCTGCCAGGGGGTGTCCGGGCCGAAGGTGTGGCCGGGGGCCGCCATCCGCGCGGAGTACAGCTTGATCAGGTCGGCGGCGATCTCCTTGACCGCCTTCTTGGCGCGCGCCTTGGTCTTGGTCCAGTCGGCGCCGCCGAGCCGGTGCAGGGTGGGCGCCTCGCCACCGACGTACTTGGTGACCTGCTCCAGCTGGTCGGTGGGGATGTAGAGCCGGTCGCCGGGCTGGCCGCGCTTGGCCGGGGCGTACTCGACCAGCAGATACTCGCGGGTGGCGCCCTGGACGGTGCGCTGCACCATCTCCAGGTAGCGGCCGACGCCGTGCTGCTCGTGGACGATGAAGTCGCCCGCCTGGAGGGTGAGCGGGTCGATGGTCTTGCGGCGCCGGGCCGGCATCCGCGCCGCGTCCTTGCCGGCGGCCTTCTGCCCGGACAGATCGGTCTCGGTGAGGACGGCGATCTTGCGGGCGGGGTCGACGAAGCCGTAGTCGATCGAGCCGCAGGCGACGTGGACGACCGCCTCGGTCAGGTCCTCGGCCCGGGCGACGTCCACGTCCAGCCGGGCCGGGACGCCCTCCCCGCCGAGCACCTCGACGGTGCGGGCCGCGGGGCCGTGGCCCTCGGTGACGTACATGACCCGCCAGCCGTCGGCGAGCCAGCCCTTGGTGTCGGCGACGGCGGCGGCGGTGTCGCCGCGGTAGGTGGTGGTCGGCTGCATGCCGAGCGTGAGGGTGTCCCCCGCCTCGTCAGCGGCCGACGTGAGCGTGAGCTCGGCGTCGGCGGCGAACGGCGAGATCGACCACCACATCATGTCCAGCTCGCGGGCCCGGTCCCGGACGTCGGCGATGCCCCACAGCGAGGCCGCGCCGAGGTCGATCGGGGCCTCGCCGCCGGAGGCCGAGGCCGCCCAGGACGCCTGGAGGAACTCCTGCGAGGTGGCGACGAGGTCGGCGGCGCGGGTGCGGACCCGCTCGGGGTCGCAGACGACGGCCATCGCGCCCTTGGGGAGCACGTCCAGCAGCAGCTCCATGTCGTCGACGAGGACGGGGGCGAGGGACTCCATACCCTCCACCGCGATGCCCTCGGCGATCTTCCCCAGCAGCTCGCCGAGCTCCGGGTGCGCCTCGGCGAGCTCAGCCGCCCGCGCCCGCACGTCCTCGGTCAGCAGCAGCTCACGGCAGGGCGGCGCCCACAGCCCGTGCTCGGCCACCTCCAGCGAGCGCTGGTCGGCGACCTTGAAGTAGCGGATCTCCTCGACGTCGTCGCCCCAGAACTCGACGCGGAGGGGGTGCTCCTCGGTGGGCGGGAAGACGTCGAGGATCCCGCCCCGGACGGCGAACTCGCCGCGCTTCTCGACCAGTTCCACCCGCGCGTACGCGGCGGCCGCGAGCCCGTCCACGACCTCTTCCAGGTCGGCCGTCTGCCCGGTCCGCAGGCTCACCGGCTCCAGCTCGCCCAACCCCTTGACCTGCGGCTGGAGCACGGAGCGCACGGGCGCGACCACCACCGAGACCGGCCCCGCCGTGGGGTCGTCCGGGCTGGGGTGGGCGAGCCGGCGCAGCACGGCCAGCCGCCGGCCCACAGTGTCCGAGCGCGGCGAGAGCCGCTCGTGCGGCAGCGTCTCCCACGCCGGATACTCCACCACCTCGTCGGCCGGCAGCAGCGAGCGCAGCGCCGCCGCCAGGTCCTCGGCCTCCCGCCCGGTCGCCGTCACGGCCAGCACCGGCCGTCCGGCCTCCCGCGCGAGCGCGGCCACCGCGAAGGGCCTCGCGGCCGGCGGGCCGACCAGGTCCACCTGCGTCCGATTGCCGTCTCCGGCGGCCCGCACCGCCTCGGCGAGCGCGGGATCCTTGATGACGGCGTCGAGCAGACCGTGCAGGCTCATGAGGCAGTTTCCGTCCCGGGGTGGACAACGCGAATCACCCGACACGTCACACGGGCCGGGGTCTCCCAGACTACGACGCCGAACCGATACCCGCGGCCGCAATCGCCCCTCCACAGAACAGCGAAGAAGTGTACACTTCTGTACATGAGTGACACGCTGTCGATGACCGAGGCCCGTGCCCACTTCGGCTCCCTGGTCCGCCGGGCCGCGCACGCGCGCGAGCGCATCACCATCACGGATCACGGCCAGCCCGCCGCGGTACTCATAAATCCCCAGGAACTGGCGGAACTGGAGGACGCGCTCGCGCTTGCCCGCTACCGCGAGCGCCAGTCCAGCGGGACGTCCGTCGCGGTCCCGCATGAAGAAGTCCGCACACGCCTCGGCCTGGGGCGTGGGTGAGCTACGAAATCGTTTGGGACGAGCACGCGATCGACGCCGCGACTCGCTTCCTCAAGGACGACCCTGACGGGCTGCAGCAGCTCTTCACCGCCATCGACCTCCTATCCGACAACCCACGCCCCGCCGGCTCCGCCGAATACGGCTCAGCCGACCTGCGCCGTATGCACGTCGGCCGATACCGGGTGTTATACGAGATCACCAACGCCTCCGTCACCATCGTGATCATCCACATCGGCCGCACCGGCTGAGTCGCACGGCACCGCACGTACTGCGTCCACGACTGCCGGATCATGGCATCGGGCCCGACACCTTCCCCGCGCGCCAGGCTCGACCTTCATACCTGCCACCAACGCCAACGCACCCGGCCCGGTGCGCTCCCCCGTGGGCGCACCGGGCCGGGCCTGTTTCTCCGGCCGGTCGGTCAGTGGTGGGTGGATCAGTCCGTGGCGATGGCCTTCAGGATGTTCATCCGGCCGGCCCGGAAGGCCGGGGCCAGGGCGGCGACCAGGCCGACCACGGCGGAGCCGAGGAAGACCGTGATGATCGTCGGCCACGGGATCTCGAGGGTCTTCAGACCCTCCAGGGCCAGCAGCTTCTGGGCGGTGGCGCCCCAGGCCATGCCCAGGCCGATGCCGAGCAGGGCACCGAAGAGGGCGATGACGACCGACTCCAGGCGGATCATGCGGCGCATCTGGCGGCGGGAGAGGCCGATGGCGCGCATCAGGCCGATCTCGCGGGTCCGCTCGACCACCGACAGGGCCAGGGTGTTCACCACACCCAGGATGGCGACGATGATCGCGAGGGCCAGCAGGCCGTAGACCAGGTTGAGCATCTGCCCGATCTGGTCCTCCATGAGCTTCTTGTAGTCGGTCTGGTCACGGACGTCGATCTGCGGGTTCGTCTTGAGCGCCTTCTTGAGCGAGGCGTACGCCGCCTCCTCCTGGCCGTCCTTGGCCTGGGCGAACATCATGATGCTGGTCGGGACCAGCTCGGCCGGCAGGTAGCGCTCGACGGTGGTGATGTTGGTGTAGAGCGCGCCCTTGTTGAACGAGGTGTCGTCGGAGGTGATGACGGTGACCTTGAGCTTGGCCGTCCTGCCGCCCTTGAAGGCGACGGTCAGGGTGTCGCCCTTCTTCACCTTGTGGTCCTCGGCGAAGCCCTCGTTGACCGACATGGCGTTCGGGCCGTAGGCGTCGGAGAGCGTGCCCTCGACGACGGGGGTGCGCAGGTCCTCGGCGAACGACGGGTTGGCGGCGGCCAGGTCCTTGGTGCTGGTCTTGCCGTCCGGCGTGGTGATCTTGGCCTTCTCGATCTCCTTCAGGTTGGTGACGCTTTTCAGACCCTTAGCCTGGCGCACCGCCTTCTCGACCGCCGGCGTGATCTGCTGATTGAAGTCGCTGTGCTGGATGATGAAGTCCGCCCCCACCGACTTGTCCAGCTCGTCGCTGGCCGAGGCGACCATCGAGGAGCCGACCACCGACAGGCACGCGACCAGCGCCAGGCCGATCATCAGGGCGGAGCCGGTGGCGCCGGTGCGGCGAGGGTTGCGCAGGGCGTTGCGCTCGGCCATGCGGCCGACCGGGCCGAAGGCGCGGAGCACCACCACGGAGACCGCGCGGACCACGACCCCGGCCAGCAGCGGGCCGATGACGATGAAGCCGACGAGGGTGAGCAGAATGCCCAGACCCAGGAACATCGAGCCGTCGGCGGCCTTGTCCGCGCCCGCGGCCATCGCCAGGGCGGCGGCGCCGGCGGCCGTGACCAGCAGACCGATCGCGCCGCGGATGCGGCCGGCCTTGGCGTCGACGGGCATGCCCGCCTCACGCAGCGCGGCCATCGGCGAGATCTTCCCGGCCCGGCGGGCGGGGATGTAGGCGGCGAACACCGTGACGACGATGCCGATGGTCAGGCCGACGATCGGGGTGGTGGCCTTCACGGTCAGCTCGTCGGTGTCCAGCTCCAGACCCGCGCCGGCCATGAGCTTCATCAGGCCGACGGCCAGGCCGACGCCGCCGAGGACGCCCAGGACGGAGCCGACGACGCCGAGCAGCAGCGCCTCGACGAGCACCGAGCGGTTGATCTGCTTGCGGCTGGAGCCGATGGCGCGCATCAGCCCGATCTCCCGGGTGCGCTGGGCGACCAGCATGGAGAAGGTGTTGACGATGAGGAAGATGCCGACGAGGACGGCGATCCCGGCGAAGCCGAGCATCGCGTACTTCATGATGTCGAGGAACTCGCCGACGTCCTCACGGTTCTCGTCGGCCGTCTCCGCCTTCGTCTGCACCTTGAGGCCGGTGCCGAACTCGGCGACGACGTTCTTCTTCAGCTGCTCGTTGCTGACGCCGGGGGCGGCGGTCAGGGAGATGCTGGTGTAGGCGTCCTTGACGCCGAGCACGCGCTCCTGCGCGGTCTTGTCGTCCAGGAGGACCAGGGTGGAGCCGGGGTTGGTCACCGTGAAGGTGACGATGCCGACGATCTTGGCCTTGAAGTCGCCCGGGACGGCGATGATGCGCAGCTCGTCGCCGATCTTCAGCTTCTTCTTGTCGGCGGTGTCGGAGTCCAGCAGCACCTCGGTCGGACCGCGCGGTGCGTGACCGGAGGTCAGCTCGACAGCCCGCTGCTCCTTCTCGTCCCAGTTGGCGACGATGGTGGGGGCGCCGGAGCTCGGGCCGATCTTCTCGTCGTTCTTGTCGACGACGGTGGCGGAGGTGCTGGTGGCCTCGCCGTGGGCGGACTTCACGCCCTTGACCCGCTGGAGCTCCGCCACCTTGGCGGCGGGCAGGGTCACCGGGACGCGGGTCCGCTGGACCTCGTCCCCGCTCGGCGCGTTCTTCGGGGAGACGGTGACGTCCGGCGAGGTGGCCGCGAACAGCTTGTCGAAGGTGGCGTTGGTGGTGTCGGTGAAGACGAGCGTGCCGCACACGAACGCCACCGACAGCAGGACGGCGATGGCGGAGAGCGCCATGCGGCCCTTGTGCGCGAGGAAGTTGCGCAGCGAGGTCTTGAGGACGGTCACGACACCCGCCCGCGCGCGTCGAAGCTCTTCATGCGGTCCAGGACCTGGTCGGCGGTCGGGTGGTGCATCTCGTCGACGATCTTCCCGTCGGCCAGGTACAGCACGCGGTTGGCGTACGAGGCCGCGACCGGGTCGTGGGTCACCATGACGATGGTCTGCCCGAGCTCGTCGACCGAGCGGCGCAGGAAGCCGAGGACCTCGGCGCCGGCGCGCGAGTCCAGGTTTCCGGTCGGCTCGTCACCGAAGATGATCTCGGGGCGGGCGGCCAGGGCACGGGCCACGGCGACACGCTGCTGCTGACCGCCGGAGAGCTGGTTGGGGCGGTGCTTGAGCCGGCCGCCGAGGCCGACGGTCTCCACCACCCGGTCCAGCCAGGCGCGGTCCGGCTTGCGACCGGCGATGTCCATCGGCAGCGTGATGTTCTCGATGGCGTTGAGCGTGGGCAGCAGGTTGAACGCCTGGAAGATGAAGCCGATGCGGTCCCGGCGCAGTTGGGTGAGCTTCTTGTCCTTGAGCCCGGTGATCTCGGTCTCGTCGATGTAGATGTGCCCCGAGGTGACGGTGTCCAGGCCGGCGAGGCAGTGCATGAGCGTGGACTTGCCGGAGCCGGAGGGGCCCATGATGGCGGTGAACTGACCGCGGGCTATGTCCACGTCCACGTGGTCGAGGGCGACGACCCGGGTCTCCCCGGAGCCGTAGGCCTTCACCACCTGGCGGGCCCGGGCGGCCACAGCCGTATGTCCTCCGCTGCCCCCGGTCTTGGGAATCGATACAGCCGTCGTCACGGTCCTTCTCCTCAGTAGGTTCTGTGGCGATCGTCCTGCCGTGACGATCACCTACATCAGCGTGCGGTACGGGGGGTCGGTGCCGCGATGGGGCTTGGCTCCGTATTCACGGTGGGGCTAGCCCCACCCCCCAGGTCGTGTCTTCCGTAAGCCCTCCGTAAAGACGCAGGACCACACTAAGGAGCCGGAACCCCCCTGATCGTCCTCCGCCGGGACGAACCGCGGGTAGGAGCTGAGCCGGTGGATCCCCTAGGGGGTTACGACTTACGGCGTACCTCCGCCTCGGGGTCGACCCTGCACCCTTCCGTAACGTCAGGCGCAAGTCACCGCGGCTCCACGGCGCCGGCCGCGGCGGACGCGCTTCCCTCCACGGACCCCCGCATGGAATCGTGAGCCCTACATCAATCAGTGAAGGGGGCAGGCTCGGTGGGTGGCATCGCAGGGCGTCGGACGGATGCGGACCCGGTACCTCCGATACCCGAGGCGACCGCCTTACCCCGCTCCTCCGACCCCCGCCGCCCCGTCGTCGCGGCCCTCATGCTGGCGATGGCGCTCGTCGCGCTCGACGCCACGATCATCTCGACCGCGGTCCCCCAGATCGTCGGCGACCTCGGCGGCTTCTCCGTCTTCTCCTGGCTGTTCTCCGGCTATCTGCTCGCCGTGACCGTCACACTCCCGGTGTACGGCAAGCTCTCCGACACCTTCGGCCGCAAGCCGGTGCTCGTCTTCGGCATCGCGCTCTTCCTCGTCGGCTCGCTGCTCTGCGCCGGCGCCTGGGACATGGCCTCCCTCATCGCCTTCCGCGTCGTCCAGGGGCTCGGCGGCGGCGCCATCCAGGGCACCGTGCAGACCATCGCCGGCGACCTCTACGGCCTCAAAGGACGCCCCAAGATCCAGGCCCGGCTCTCCACCGTGTGGGCGGTGTCCTCGGTGGCGGGCCCGGCCGTCGGCGGCGCGCTGGCCGGCTACACCAGCTGGCGCTGGATCTTCCTGATCAACCTCCCGGTCGGCGCCCTCGCGCTCTGGCTGATCATGCGTCATCTGCACGAACCCGCCCGGCCGACGCGCGAGCGCCCCCGCGTCGACTGGGCCGGCGCCCTCGCCATCTTCGCCACCGGCGGACTGCTGCTGACCGCGCTGGTCCAGGGCGGGGTCGCCTGGGACTGGCTGTCGGCCCCGTCGCTGGCGATGCTCGGCGGCGCCGCGGTGTGCGCGGCGGCGACCGTGCTGATCGAACGCCGCGCCGCCGAGCCGATCATCCCGGGCTGGGTCTGGCGCCGCCGCACGATCGTGGCGGCCAACCTCGCGCTCGGCGCGCTGGGACTGGTGATCATCGCACCGAGCGTCTTCCTGCCCACCTACGCCCAGTCCGTCCTCGGCCTCGGCCCCGTCGCGGCCGGCCTGGTGCTCTCCGTCATGACGCTGAGCTGGCCGATCTCCGCGGCGCTCAGCAACCGCGTCTACAACCGGATCGGCTTCCGACGCTGCGCCATCCTCGGCATCTCGGGCGCGGCGCTGACCCTCTTCGCCTTCCCGTTCCTCCCCTACCCCGGCGCCGCCTGGCAGCCCGCGCTGCTGATGCTGGTGCTCGGCGCGGCGCTCGGCCTGTTCCAACTGCCGCTGATCGTCGGCGTGCAGTCGTCCGTCGGCTGGGAGGAGCGCGGGACGGCGACCGCCTCCATCTTCTTCTGCCGCCAGGTCGGGCAGAGCGTCGGCGCGGCGCTCTTCGGCGCCATCGCCAACGCCACCCTCACCGACCGGCTCGCCGACGCGCCCGCCGAGATCCGCCCCGGCCTCCCGGACGACCTGGACTCCGTGTCCCACGCCCTGGAGCACCCGGAAGGGCTCACCGACCAGGCCGCGGAGTATCTGCGGCGCGCGGTGGACACCGCCGTCGACCACGTGTACGTGGGCTCCGCGGCCGCCGCCGCGGCGGCGGTGCTGGTGCTCTTCTTCGTGGCCCCACGGGTCTTCCCGATCCGGGAGGACGACGAAGAAGGCGGGACAGCGGAACGGGCGCGGGACGGCGAGGCCGAGTAACCCCACACGGCGCGCGTCGCCGCGCTCGCCGGCCGCCCGGCCGCCCGGCCGCCCGGCCGCCCGGCCGCCGACAGCGGCGGAGGGGTGCTCGACGTCGTGCGCCGCCTCGACGGCTCCGACCGGAGCCGGCCGGAGCCGACCGGAGCCGGCCGCCTCGGACGCGCCCGACCTCCGCGGCCGGCGCACCCGGACCGCGACGTCCCGCGCCACCTCAGCACCATCGGCGCCGAGCCCGACGCCGAACACGACGCCGACGCGTACGACATGACCGCGGACGAGGAGACCGCGGAGGTGCACGATCCGCAACCGACCGGGCGTCCGAGCTCGTCCCGGGAGGCGGCCCGGCGCCCCTGAGCGACCGGGCCGGGCTGAGTCGCCGCGCCGGACCCGGGCCTATTCGCCCGCCCGGCCCCGGGACTGTTCGTTCGGGCCGGCCCGGCCTATTCGCCGGACGGGCCCCCGGGCCTATTCGCCGGACGGGCCGCGCTTGGCCGGGCCCGGGACCCGGCCCGTCGGAGGCGGGGTGGGCCGTTCGACCACGACGGTCTCCTCGTTGTCGGGGTCGGGGACGGCGGCGAGCTCGGGATCGGGGGTGGGCGGTCGCCCGGTGAGGGAGGCCAGGCTGTTGCGCACGTGATCCAGATGGGACTTGAGCTCGTCGCGACGCGCGGTGTGCTCGCGCAGCGCCCGCTCCGTGTCGCGCTCCACCCGCTCCTGACGGATCCGCGCCTGGGCGATCAGCTCCGCCCCGCGCGCCTCGGCCTCCTCCTGCTGATAGCGCGCCGCGTCCCCGGCCGTCGCGTGCGCCCGCTCCGCGTCGGCCAGCCGCATCCGCGCGTACTCCTCCAGCTCCGCGATCCTGGCGTCCATCGCCGCCTCCTGCCCGGCGACCTCCCGGCTCACCGCCTCCCACCGCTCGTTCAACTCCCGCTCCTGCTCGGCGAGGACCGCCGCGGAGCGCTCCCGCGCCTGCCGCAGCTCCGCCAGCGCCGCGCCACGCCACTCCTTGGCGTCCTGACGCGAGGCCACCCGCAGCTGGTGCACGATCTCCTGCGCCGCCTCCAGGGCCTGCCGCTCCCACTCCTGGGCCTCGGCCCGGAGCCGGTCGGCCTCCTCCCGCGCGGCGTCCCGGATGGCGCGGGCGGCCGCCTCGGCCGACTCCCGCGTGCGGTCCGCCACCGCCCGCGCCTGGCCCCGCAGGTCGGCGGTCTCCTGCTCGACCGTCAGCAGGATCAGCCGGGCCCGGTCCCCCAACGTCTCGTACGTCTGCGGGCCGAGCTGCGCGACGACCTCACGCAGCCGCTCCGCCTCCGCGGTCATCTCGTTGACCAGGACGGTCAGCCGCGCGGCGCGCTCCCAGGCCGCGTCGCGCACCTCCGACACTGCGGTCACATAGCGGTCGACCTGCTCGGGACGGTAGCCACGGCCCCGTCCGACGGCAGAGAACCCATGAGGTGACACCGACGGACTCATCCTTCGACCCCTTTGGTACGGCCGGCACGGCGATAGGCGGTACGGCGATAGGCGGTACGGCAGCTACAGGTACAGCAGGTACGGCGCACATCTTGGTAGATCACAGCGAACCGCTCATAACGCGACACTCCGCTTATCTCTCCGGTGTCTCTCCTCCACTCCTCCGGTCAAGGATGCGTCATTTGATGTCAGAAGTCGGAATCGGAATCCGGACGACCGACAACTGACGACCGACGGCTGACGACCGACCACTAGCGACCGGCGACCGGCGACCGATCACCGACCACGGACCACCGACGAGAGACGACGGAGGCCGGAAACGGCGAGGCGCCCGGCCGAATCCATCGGCCGAGCGCCCCGCACCCTTCACATCCGTCACATCACCGCGTCAGAGCAGGCCGTCCCACATCTGCTCCAGCAGCACCGACCACCAGTTGTCCGGCGCGGACAGCGCCGCCGGGTCGAGCGCGGCGAGCTGCGCCTGGAAGTCGACGGTCCAACGGCCCGCCTGCTCCGGCGTCAACCCGTACCGCAGCCGCCACATCCGTCCGAGCAGCCCCATGCAGCGCACGAACTCCGGCAGACCGGTGTTCACGAACTGCGGCGGCACGGGCTGACCGCCCGGGCCCGCCTCCAGCGGCACCGCCACGATGTGCGCCGTGCCGTACTGCACGCACAGCTGACGGCCGAAATCGCTCCCCATCACCAGATACGAACCGGCGTCGACCGCGGGCTGCACGCCCCGCTCCGCCGCCAACTCCGCGAGCGTGGGCACCGGGCGGCCCGGCTGCGCCTGGGCCCAGAAGAACGGGCCGAAGTCCAGCGGGAGCCCCGCCCACACCAGCGTCTGCGCGACCACGTCCGGGACCCCCATCCGGGAGACCGCCCGCTGGTCGAAGCGGAACACGCCCTGCGGACCGAACGCCTGCATCAGCTCCTGCGCCAACGCCTCCGCCGGGGCGGGAGGCACCCGCTGCACCTGGTTGGGGTGCGGCAGCGGCACCCGGTTCGGCGCCGGCCGCGCCGGCCCGTCCGCGACCTGGTGCAGCTCGCCCTGGTGCTCGATGAGATGGCGCACGCCCTGCTGCCGGGTGGCGTGGTCGCGCCCGTACGCGGCGGTGTGGCTGATCCGCACCTGCGGCCAGGTCTCACGGATCATGCGCGCGCAGTAGCCGCCGGGCAGATCGCACGACTCCAACTCCGTGTGCAGCTCCAGCACCTGCTGCGGCGGGACGTTCATCGCGCGCAGCTCGTGCAGGATCTGCCACTCCGGGTGCGGCGTGCCGGGCGCCGAACGACGGATCACCTGCTGCTCCGAGCCGTCCTGCGCGCGGTAGCGCAGCACCGCCATGTAGCCCGGCCCCACGGTCGGCAGACCGGTCGGCGCCTGCGGGTGGCCGTACGGCGGCTGCCCCGCCCCGCCCCCGGGCGGCGGGGTGGCGCCGGGACCCGGCGGGGCCATGCCCGGTACGCCCGGTCCACCGGGCCCGCCGGGAGCACCCGGAACACCGGGAGCGGCGGGCGCGCCGGGCACCCCGGAGGCTCCCGCCAGCATCGTCGCGGCGGCATGCACGCCACCGGGCGCGCCGGGCGCGCCGGGCGGCAGCGGACCCGTCGGGCCCGGGGCACCGGGGACACCGGGGCCGGCGGCACCGGGAACGCCGGGCGGCAGCGGGCCGGACGGGGCCGGGGCACCGGGAGCACCGGGCACGCCAGGCTGGCCCGGGACCCCGGGCGCGGCAGGCACCCCCGGAGCGCCGGGGGCGGCCGGCACGCCGGGCGGGCCCGCGAGCATGGTGGCGGCCGCGTGGACGACCCCCGGCGCGCCGGGAGCGGCCGGCGCGGGAACGCCAGGGGCGGCGGGGACACCGGGACCGCCGGGGGCACCGGGCTGACCGGGCGGCAGCGGCCCCGGCTGACCGGGCACACCGGGCGGCGGGACGCCGGGGCCGGCGGCACCGGGCACGCCCGGGGCGCCCGGCGCACCGGGCTGGCCCGGGGCGCCGGGAGCGCCCGGACCACCGGCGCCCTCCGGGCCGAGCGCCGAGACGAGCTGCGTCGGCACATAACCGCCCCCGGGGGCACCCGGCGCACCCGGGCCCGACGGCGGGGGCACGGGCGCCGCCGACGGCCCCGGCACACCCGGCGGCGGGGGCGGGAGCGGAGGCGGGGTCGGCGCGCCCCCGACGGGCGCCGTACCGGCCGCGGAGCCGGCGAGGTCGCCGGCGCCCTGCAGCGACAGGTCGAGCGCGGGCGCGACGGTGGTGGGCGGCAGCGCGCTGCCGCTGGACATCAGCTCGGTCTTGGCTTCGGGCCGGACGCCCGGCGGCGGGGTGTCCTCGTCGTCGGAGCCCGCCAGCGGCGGCGCGAAGACCGTGGCCGGCGGCACCACCGAGAACGCGACGTCGTCCGCGACCGAGTTCGCCTGCGCCCACGGCATCCCGCCGGACGACGGCGCCGCGGCGGCCGCCCCCGGTGCGCCGCCCGGCGCGGACGGCCCGCCCGGCGCCTCGTACGGAGCCGGCGCGGGCGTGGCCCAGGGGCCACCCGCGGGCTGACCGGAGGCGGGCTGAGCGCTCGGGGACGGCGGGCCGGCCGGGCCGACGCCCGGCTGACCGGACCGTCCGTCGGTGCCCTGCGCGGGCGCCGCCCACACGTCGGCCCCCGCGGACTGACCGGTGCCGGCACCCGCGTCGGCGGGGACGGCGTCCGCCGGCGCCGCCACGGCACCGGACACCGGCCCCGAGCCCGCCGGAGCGGCCGAGCTCGCCCCGCCCGACGTGCTCCCCGACCGCCGGTCCGGAATGCCCATCGCGTCGGCCGCGTCCTGGAGCCACTGCGGCGGGGTCAGCAGGAAGGAGGTGGCGTTGAGGTCGACGCGCTGCGGCGGGGTCTCGGCGGGAGCCGGCTCGGCCTCGTCCGCCGTGCCGTACTCCTCCTCGTAGCGCCGGATGACCTCGCCCACCGGCAGCGCCGGCCACAGCGTGGTCTCACCGCTGTCGCGGGCGATGACCAACCGGACGCCGTCGGAACCGGAGTCGGAGACCGGCCCGCCCTCACGGTCCTCGGCCCAGGCGACGAAGCCCAGGTCGAACTCGCGGACCCGCACCTCACGTTGCTGGTAACCGGGCACCTCGCCGTTGATCCACAGCTCGGCGCGCTCCTGCGCCTGCGCGAACGTCACCATCGCGGTCACCCCTCCACCGGAACGGCGTACGCGAAGCCGCCGTCCACCATCAGATGCGCCACGGTCTCCAGCTCCGGCGGATTGCCGGCGAGCCGCAGCAGGAAGGCGTCGAAGTCGTCCCCGCAGGGCAGCAGCAGCCGCTCCACGCGGTCCTGCACCGTCCAGCCGTCCTGGTCACGCGCGTCGTCGTACGCGCAGAACCACACCGAGCCGATCGCGTCACCCTTCACCTTGACCGCGATCACCCCGCCCTGGACGAAGCAGACGCCCAGGAAGTCCTTGGTGAAGTGGTCGCGCAGACACTTGTTGACGTAGACCAGGTCGTTGACGGCCGCCTCGTCGCGGACGGTGAAGAACGGCTGGTCCACCAGCAGCCCCAACTCGGGGTCGAGCGCGGCGCCGACGGGCGCGCAGCCGCCGGCCGCCTTGAGGAAGGCGCGATAGGGCGCGGGCAGCCGGTAGCCGAGGTCCTCCTCGACGCCCAGCACCTGCTCCTCGGTGACCGACAACCCGCGCTTGGGCAGCCCGAAGTGGACCGGGCGGGTCTCCTGGAGCGGGCGGGTGCCCCGCTTGTCCTGGTCCACGGTGGCGGTCGCGAGCCCGCCATGGTGCCGCAGCAGCGCCTTGATCTCGACCGGAACCAGCTCCAGCCGGCGGGTGCCGGCGACGTGGTGCCAGGTCCAGCCGTGCGGGGTGGCCACGGAGGACAGCCCGTCCCAGAGTTCGTGGCCGGCGGCGTGCAGCGCGGCGTTGGCCGAGACGAAGTCGGTCAGCCGCAACTCGTCGACGCCGAACCCCTCGGGCGGTTCGGCGATTTCGGCCGCTGCCCGAGCATAGGGCGAGAAGTCCGGAAAGCCGTTTTCGTCCACCCGGACCCCTCTGGGGTGACGGGCGGCCCGCACCGGGTCCGGGAAGTGCACGACCTGCCCGGCGTAGGCCGTGTTCGGTGGCGCGGCATGCTGCCCGAGCCGACCTGTCGTCATGGCGGTTGCCCCCTGCTGCTGCTGGCTACTACGGACAGACTATGCGGTGCCGTCCACGGGGAGCCCGGGCCGGTCACCGGCCCGCGCCGCCCGCACACCGCCGCTGAGCACCGGGCACCCACCCTCACCACGCCCCGCGCGAAGACGCGCACGAGACCCACCCGACTTCCACACCGCCCGTCCCATTTGGCAGTCTGACCCCCTCAACAGGGGGATTGCGCGTGGATCGCGTGGATCGCGCGGGGAGGGAACACAACAGCATGGGCATCACGGAGGGTCGCGGCACCGAGGCCGTACCCACGGCGGCCGTCGAGACGGCCCCGGGGGCCGCGCCGGGCCGGGGCGGCACCCCGGTCAGACGGACCGCCACCACGGGACCCGCACGGCCCGTCCCTCCGGGGCGCACGCCCACACCCGCCGCACCGCCACCGGCCACCGCGCCACCCGCCCCCGGATCCGGCGACCCCCGGCTCGCCTGGGGCGGCGGAACCGACCTCGTCACCGGAGTCCCACCCCTGCGGCACCGCCGCGACGGCATCCTGCCCGCCGTCGGCGCCGCACTCTCCGTCCGCGGCGAGACCCTCACCTGCACCGCCGGCAAGTCCGACCAGCCACCCACCCTGCACCCGCTCGTCCAGGACTTCTTCGACACCCTGCCGACCGGGCAGCGCGAGCGCTTCACCGGACGCTGCCCCGAGGCGATCCTGCTCTCCCGCCACCTGACGACGGCCGAGGGCTCCCGCAGTAAACGCGCCTCCCGAAAACCGCTCTCCCCCAACGAGGCGCGCCGCTCGCTCAAACACGCGAAGATCACCGCCCGCCACATCCGCGAGGACGGCGACCCCAGGCACGGCAGCTACGCTCCCCCTTGCCGCTCCTGCACGGCGCTGCTGGCCCACTTCGGTGTCCGCGTCATCGCCGGTCCGGCCGCCGCGTCCGACCACGGCAGCGGCGACGGCAACGGCACGGACAGGGGCTGATCCATGCGAGCGTTCGACCGTACGGCGGCCACCCGCTTCCCCGCCCCCGTCGACGCCGCCCTGCGCGAGGCGGGCTGGCAACCGGGACGCTGGGACATACGACAGGCCGAGGTGTGGGCCGACGCACTCCGCGCGCACACCTCACCGGCCGGACACCGACACACCGTCTTCCCTGCGGCCGTCGAGGCCTGGGCGGAGTTCGGGGCCCTGCGCGTCCAGCCACCGACCGGCGGCCGACAGATCGCGCCCACCCCCTTCCTGATCGACCCCCTCACCGGCCTGCACCTCGCCCGCACCCTCAGCGACCTGGGGCGGGCCCTGGGCACCGAGATGTGCCCCCTGGGCGAGGAAGCGGACGGACAGGCCCTGCTCGCCATCGACGCCGAAGGCCGCGTCTACAGCCTCGACCACAGCGGCGACTGGTTCCTGGGCCCGGACCTCGACACCGCCCTGGCGACCCTGATCACCGGCGTCCAGCCACCCCGACTGCCCCGCGGATAACCCCCGCGCGGGACCGGGCACGCCCCGGCGCCCCCACCCGACCACCGGCCCCGCACCCCACCCGCACCACCGGAGACCGGCCGCGCCCCTCCCGACACCGCGCGCCCCGACACAGGCACACCAGGGTGACCGCCGGCCCGGAAAGGCCGGCCGGCGGTACGGCCCCGCGCCGACCGACCGCGCCGCACCGGACTCCGCCGCATCACCGACACACCGCCCAGCGCGGCGACGACGCGGGAACGCGCGGCCAATCGCACCGTCGACACACCGTTCGGCGCCCCGGCGGGGAGACGGCGAGGACGCGACCCGGCGACGGCGCGACCCGGCGAGGACGCGACCCGGCGAGGACGCCAGGACGCGACGGCGCGGGCGACAGCCCGGCCGTCGCACCGTGCCCGCGCTACACCGACCTCGCCTCGTCCGGCTCCGCCACCCGCTCCGCGGACGGGGCACGCTCCGCGCGGGCCGCACGGTCGGGAATCACGGCCGAGACCCGGAAGCCGCCGGCGTCCGTGGGGCCGGAGACGAAGCCACCACCCAGCGTGGTGACACGTTCCTTCATGCCGACCAGCCCATTGCCGCCGCTGGGGAGACCCGCGTCGGCGGCCGCGCGGTCCGAGGGACCGTTCTCGACCAGGACGGCGACCTCCGAGACCCGACGGGCGAGCCGCACCCGCGCCTCGGCGCCCGGAGCGTGCTTGTGCACGTTGGTGAGCGCCTCCTGAACCACCCGGTAGGCCGTCTGCTCGACCCGCGGCGCGTACTGCCGCTCATCGCCCTCCAGAGACAGCTCGACGACCATCCCCGCCATCCGGGACTGCCCGACCAACGCCTCCACCCCGTCCAACCGGGGCCCGCCAGCAGCCTCCTCGGCGGCGGCCGAGGCGGCCGCCGCCACCGAGGCCAGCGGGGCCGGCTCGTCCCGGCGAGCGGCCGAGGACTCGGCCGGCCCCTCGTCGGCACGCAGCACCCCGAGCATCGTGCGCAGCTCCGTGAGGGCCTGCCGACCCATGTCGCCGACGAGCGCGGCGTTCCTCGACGCCTTCTCGGGATCCTTGAGGGCCACCGCCTGGAGGGCCGCGGCGTGCACCACCATCAGGCTGACCCGGTGCGCCACCACGTCGTGCATCTCACGCGCGATGCGGGTGCGCTCCTCCTTGCGGGCCCACTCCGCGCGCTCCGCCGCGCGGTCCGCCAGCAGCGACAGCTCGCGCTCCAGGCCGTCGGCCCGCTCCCGCAGGCTCTCCACCAGCCGGCGCCGGGCGCCCACGTACAGGCCCAGCAGCACCGGTGGGGCGGTCAGGCCCACCGCCATGAGGACGGAGACCAGCGGGGGCACCCACATCGGCGGGGCGTAGTCCTCGCGCGCCATGTCCCGCTGGAAGCCGACCATCGTGATGATCAGCGTGCCCGTCACGGACATACCGGCCAGCACCGCCGTGATCTTGCGCGGCACCTCCGAGGCGGCCAGCGTGTACAGGCCCACCACCCCGAGGACGAAGCCCATCTCCACGGGGGTGATGGCGATGGAGATCAGCACGATCGCTATCGGCCAGCGCCGGCGCAGCACCAACGTCGAGCCGATGACCAGACCGAGCAGGGCGCCCAGCGCGGCCGGCAGCCGGACCTCGTCCGCGAAGGAGGCGCCTTCGATGGCGCACTCGACCGCCGATATCAGGGCCAACGCGACATCGAGGACCACGCTCCGCCGCCGCGACCACCACCACAATCCCCCGGGCGCGCCCCGCGCGTCCGACTCGACGGTTTCCCCCGTTGCGCTCATAGCCACCAGCGTACGGGGGGTCGCCACCGGTTTTCCGGTGCGCGCGCCCGGGTGTGACGGGTGCCGACGCGAGCGAAACCCGAGCCTTCACTCGAACTGGTGAATGGGTCAGGTTTTCGAGAGGGGCACACACCCGGACGACCAGACTGCCGTCATGGTTCAGGCCAAAACAGAGATGCGCGCCCGCGCCCGGGAGCTGCGACGGGCGGGCAGGACCTACGACGAGATCGTCGCGGAGCTGGGCGTGGCGAAGAGCTCGGTGTCGCTGTGGGTGCGCGACCTGCCGAAGCCGCAGAAGACCGCGGAGCAGATGCACACCATGCGCGAGGCCCGCTGGGCACCGCACCGACGAACCCAGGCGATCAAGCGCGCCCGGACGAAGCTGTCGGCGGCGAACGAGATCGGCGCGATGACGGACCGGGAGCTGTTCCTGGTCGGGGTGGGGCTCTACTGGTCGGAGGGCGGGAAGAGCAAGCCGTACCGGACGACGGAATGCGTCGCCTTCGTCAACAGCGATCCGAGCATGATCCAGGTGTACCTGGCCTGGCTCGCACTGCTCGACGTCGGATGTGAACGCCTGCGCTTCCGAGTGATGATCCACGAGTCGGCCGATGTCGCCGCCGCGGAGCGCTATTGGGCGGATCTGGTCGGCATCAAGGTCTCCGCCCTCGACAAGACGACCCTCAAGAGGCACAACCCGAAAACGGTCCGGAAGAACGTCGGGGAGGGCTACCACGGCTGTCTGGTGGTGCGGGTTCTCGGCAGCGCGGACCTGTACCGTCGCATCGAAGGCTGGTGGTACGGCATAGTGGTGGGAGCTCAGTCGACTACCTGATCAGGTGTCCGGTTTGGGCTACTTTGCAATCCGCCGTGGTGTAATAGGCAGCACTGGGTCTTTTGGTGTCCTCAGTCCGGGTTCGAGTCCTGGCGGCGGAGCTCAAAGTTCGAATGCACGGGTCCTGACCACCCAGGTCAGGACCCGCCCGCGTTCCCTCTTCGATACCTGTCGGTATCCTGCGGGTGTCCACCCCCGAAGCCGAAGGGCACACCCGTGAGCGCCAACCGCCCGGCAGCCGTCGTCGTCCTCGCAGCGGGTGAGGGCACCCGCATGAAGTCGTCGACCCCCAAGGTCCTGCACGCCATCTGCGGCCGGTCTCTCGTCGGTCATGTGGTCGCCGCCGCCCGGGCGCTCGACCCCGAGCACCTCGTCGTGGTCGTCGGTCACGCCCGCGAGCAGGTCGCCGGCCACCTCGCCGAGACCGAGGCGGATGTGCGCACCGCCGTCCAGCACGAGCAGAACGGCACCGGTCACGCGGTCCGTATGGGCCTGGAGGAGCTGGGTCGGGACGGCGTCGCCCTCGACGGCACCGTGATCGTCGTCTGCGGCGACACCCCGCTGCTGACCGGCGAGACCCTCACCGCCCTGGCCGCCACGCACGCCACCGACGGCAACGCCGTGACCGTGCTGACCGCCGAGGTCCCCGACGCCACCGGCTACGGGCGCATCGTCCGGGCCGCCGACGGCGCGGTCACCGCGATCGTGGAGCACAAGGACGCCACCGACGCGCAGCGCGCCATCCGTGAGATCAACTCCGGGGTCTTCGCCTTCGACGGCCAGCTGCTGGTCGACGCCCTCGGCAAGGTGCGCACCGACAACAGCCAGGGTGAGGAGTACCTCACCGATGTGCTGGGCATCCTGCGTGAGGCCGGGCACCGGGTGGGTGCCTCGGTCGCCGCGGACCACCGCGAGATCGCCGGTATCAACAACCGGGTGCAGCTGGCCGAGGCCCGTCGGATGCTGAACGAGCGGCTGCTGCGGCGGGCCATGCTCGACGGCGTGACCGTGGTGGATCCGGCGACCACCTGGGTGGATGTCACCGTCACCTTCGAGCCGGACGCGCTGATCCAGCCGGGCACCCAGCTGCTGGGGGCCACCCATGTCGCCGCTCGTGCCGAGGTGGGCCCGAACTCCCGGCTGACCGACACGACGGTCGGCGAGGGGGCCACGGTCGGTTTCTCGGTCACCGACGGGGCCGAGGTGGGCCCGGGCGCGAGTGTCGGTCCGTACGCCTATCTGCGGCCCGGGACGAGGCTCGGCAGCAAGTCCAAGGCCGGCACCTTCGTGGAGATGAAGAAGGCCGATCTCGGCGCCGGCTCCAAGGTGCCGCACCTGTCGTATGTGGGTGACGCGACCATCGGCGAGCAGAGCAACATCGGTGCCGCCAGCGTCTTCGTGAACTACGACGGGGTGGCCAAGCACCACACCACCATCGGCAGTCACTGCCGTACCGGCTCGGACAACATGTTTGTGGCTCCGGTCACGATCGGGGATGGCGCCTACACCGCCGCCGGCTCGGTCATCACCAAGGACGTGCCCCCGGGTTCGCTCGCTGTCGCCCGCGGCCAGCAGCGGAATATCGAGGGCTGGGTGGCTCGCAAGCGTCCCGGCAGCGCCGCCGCCGAGGCCGCTCAGGCCGCCCTTCAGGAGGACGAAGGCGACAAGTGACATGTGCGCGGACACTCCGAGCGGGGCGTACCGTTAAGAGGCGCGTCAAGCACGCATCGATAGCACATGCAGTGAAATCCAAGGAGACTGTGCTGTGACCGGGATCAAGACGACCGGCGAGAAGAAGCTGATGCTCTTCTCCGGCCGCGCCCACCCCGAGCTGGCCGAGGAGGTCGCGCACGAGTTGGGCGTCCACCTGGTCCCGACCAAGGTGTTCGACTTCGCCAACGGCGAGATCTACGTCCGTTACCAGGAGTCGGCGCGTGGCGCGGACTGCTTCCTGATCCAGAGCCACACCACTCCGATCAACAAGTGGATCATGGAGCAGCTGATCATGATCGATGCTCTGAAGCGGGCCTCGGCCCGGAGCATCACCGTGGTCATCCCCTCCTATGGCTACGCCCGTCAGGACAAGAAGCACCGTGGCCGTGAGCCGATCTCGGCGCGTCTGATCGCCGATCTCCTGAAGACCGCGGGTGCGGACCGGATCGTCACCGTCGATCTGCACACCGACCAGATCCAGGGCTTCTTCGACGGTCCGGTGGACCACCTGTTCGCGCTGCCGGTGCTGGCCGACTACGTGGGTTCGAAGGTCGACCGCTCCAAGCTCACCGTGGTGTCTCCGGACGCGGGCCGGGTGCGGGTCGCCGACCGCTGGTGCGACCGTCTGGACGCTCCGCTGGCGATCGTGCACAAGCGTCGCGACAAGGACGTGGCCAACCAGGTGACCGTCCACGAGGTGGTCGGTGACGTGAAGGGCCGCGTCTGCGTCCTGGTCGACGACATGATCGACACCGGTGGCACCATCTGCGCCGCCGCCGAGGCGCTGTTCGAGAACGGTGCCGCGGATGTGATCGTGACCGCCACGCACGGCATCCTCTCCGGGCCGGCCGCGGACCGGCTGAAGAACTCCAAGGTGAGCGAGTTCGTGTTCACCAACACCCTGCCGACGCCGGGTGAGCTGGAGCTGGACAAGATCACCGTGCTGTCGATCGCGCCGACCATCGCCCGCGCGGTGCGCGAGGTCTTCGAGGACGGCTCGGTCACCAGCCTGTTCGACGACTGAGGTCGCCCGCGTGTCCGGTTTACGGATCGCCGCTCGTCTCCCGCTGAGGCCACCCCGGACACGGGGTGGCCTCAGCCGTTTTCGGTGGAGGGGCGGCCTTCGGGGGCTCGAATTGGTCCTTCTCCGGTTGGACGGTAGAATCGCTGAGTTGCTCGGCGAGGGAGGCCGTGGCGGTTGATCCGCTCGGCTGGTCCGTTATCGACGCGCTCTTCGTAGAGGTAGTGGTCTGTCGGGGTCGGGTGACGGCCACTGTTCCAGCTACTACGAGGAGTGCATCATGGCCGAGGTCAAGATCTCCGCTGAGCTGCGCAAGGAGTTCGGCAAGGGCGCTGCCCGCCGCATCCGTCGCGCCAACAACATCCCGGGTGTCATCTACGGTCACGGCTCCGAGCCGATCCACGTGACGATGCCGGGCCACGCGCTGTTCCTGGCGCTGAAGACCCCGAACGTTCTCATCGGCCTCGACATCGAGGGCAAGAACGAGCTCGTCATCCCCAAGGCCGTGCAGCGCGACCCGCTGAAGGGCTTCATCGAGCACGTTGACCTGCTGCTGGTCAAGCGCGGCGAGAAGGTCACCGTCGAGGTTCCGGTGCAGACCGAGGGCGAGCTGGCCCCGGGCGGCAACCTGCTGGAGCACGTCCTCAACGCGCTGCCGGTCGAGGCCGAGGCCACCCACATCCCGGAGTCGGTCACCGTCTCCATCGCGGGTCTGGACGCCGGTCACTCGATCCTCGCCAAGGACGTCGAGCTGCCGAACGGCACCGTCCTGGCCATCGAGGAGGACGCTGTCGTGCTGCAGGTCGTCGCCGCGCAGGCCGAGGCCCCGGTTGAGGGTGCCGCCGAGGCCGAGGGCGCCGAGGGCTGATCCCTCCCCTTGTGACACCGCTGGCTGCCGCCCCGCTCCGTTGGAGTGGGGCGGCAGTCGTGTATGCCTGGTAAAAACCCCCATCGAGAGGCAAGAGATGGACGACGCAGCGAGCCCCTGGCTCATCGTGGGACTCGGCAACCCGGGTCCCGAGTACGCCGGGAACCGGCACAACGTGGGCTTCATGGTGGCCGATCTGCTCGCCGAGCGCATGGGCGGCCGCTTCAAGGCGCACAAGTCGCGTGCGCAGGTGGTGGAGGGGCGGGTGGGTCCGCCGGGTCCGGCGGGCTGTCGGGTGGTGGTCGCCAAGCCGATGTCCTTCATGAACCTCTCGGGTGGGCCGACCACGGCGCTGCGCGACTTCTACAAGGTGCCGGTGGAGCGGGTGGTCGCGGTCCATGACGAGTTGGATGTCGACTACGGGGCGTTGCGGTTGAAGCTGGGTGGTGGCGACAACGGTCACAACGGTCTGAAGTCGATCACCAAGTCGATGGGGCGGGAGTACTACCGGGTGCGCTTCGGTATCGGGCGTCCGCCGGGGCGGATGGATGTGGCGGCGTTCGTGTTGAAGGACTTCTCCGCCGCGGAGCGGAAGGAGTTGGACTACCTGGTGGATCGGGCCGCGGACGCGGTGGAGGCGCTGGTGTTGGAGGGGCTGGAGCGGGCGCAGGGCACGTACAACTCCTGACGGACGTCGAGCAGACGGCAAAACTAGAACACCAGCATGGGAAGCTCACATTCACCGGATCGTTACCGCCGGTAATTGGGACGCTGTCTCCCTTTCTGGGGCACATGGGGCGCAAAGACCGTTGACGGTCTGCCGGGGGCACAGGAAAGTGGGCTGGCCCACCCCCCGACTTCCCCACGAGTCAATCCGGAGCTGGTATCCCATGCAGATCATCATCGCCGTCGCCGCCGCCATCGTCCTGGTGGGCGGCATCCTCATCGTCCGTCGGATGTCCCGCGGCTGAGACCGGCTCCCCCACGGCACTCCGCGTCGCCGGAAAAAACCCGTCCCCCGGCGGAGCCGCTCCCTGAGCGCGGCTCCGCCGGGGGACGTCGTGCGTCACCGGCCGCGGGTCAGCCGGTGTTGCGCAGCCCGGCCGCCACACCGTTGACGGTGAGCAGCAGCGCCCGGCCCAGCAGCGGGTCCGCCTCCTCGCCGCGCTCGCGGGCGACGCGCTGGCGGTGCAGCAGGGCGACCTGGAGGTAGGAGATGGGGTCCAGGTAGGCGTCGCGGACGTGGAAGGTCTGCTGGAGCACCGGGCTGGCGTCCAGCAGCTCGGCCTCGCCGGTGACCCGCAGCACCTCGCGCACGGTGAGCTCGTGCTCGGCCCGGATGGTGTCGAAGACGTGCTTCAGCTCGTCCGGCACCAGGGTGTCCACGTAGTGCTGGGCGATCCGCAGGTCCGTCTTGGCGAGCGTCATCTCGACGTTGGACAGGAAGTTGCGGAAGAAGTGCCAGTGCTGGTGCATCTCGTCCAGGACGGTGTCCAGGCCGGCCTCGCGGGCCGCCTTGAGCCCGGAGCCGACGCCGAACCAGCCGGGCACGATCTGCCGCGACTGGGTCCAGCCGAAGACCCAGGGGATGGCGCGGAGCCCGTCCAGCCCGGCGCCGGAGTCCGGGCGGCGGGAGGGCCGGGAGCCCAGGTGCAGGTCGGCGAGCTGGTCGACCGGGGTCGAGGCGAAGAAGTAGGCCGGCAGGTCGGGGTCGTCCACCAGTCGCCGGTACGCCGCGTGGGCGGCGTCCGAGACGGTGTCCATGGCCGCGTCCCAGCGGGCCAGGGCCTCCACGGACTGGCGCGGGGCGGTGTGCAGGGCCGAGGCCTGGAGGGTGGCGGCGACCGTCAGCTCCAGGTTCTCCCGGGCCAGCGAGGGCACCAGGTACTTGTCGGAGATGACCTCACCCTGCTCGGTCACCTTGATCTCGCCCTCCAGGGTGCCCCAGGGCTGGGCGAGGATCGCGTCGTGGGTGGGGCCGCCGCCGCGGCCGACGGTGCCGCCGCGGCCGTGGAAGAGCCGCAGCCGCACGCCGTGCCGGTGGGCGACGTCGCGCAGCAGCCGCTGGGCGCGGTGGATCTCCCACTGGCTGGTGGTGATGCCGCCGAACTTGGAGGAGTCGGAGTAGCCGAGCATGACCTCCTGGACGTCGCCGCGGAGGGCGACCAGCCGGCGGTAGGAGGGGTCGGAGAGCATCTCGTCGAGCAGCTGGTCGGCGATCCGCAGCTCGTCGGTGGTCTCCAGCAGCGGCACGATGCCGATCTTCGCCCAGCCGGCGTGCAGGTCGATCAGCCCGGCCTCGCGGGCCAGCACCGCGGCGGCGAAGACGTCGTCCGAGCCCTGGCACATGGAGATGATGTACGACTCCATGACCTCGGGGCCGAAGCGTTCGAACGCCTCGCGGATGGTGTGGAACACGCCGAGGGTCTTGGCGCCGGCGGCGTCCAGCGGGGCCGGGGTGGGGGCCAGCGGCCGGCGGGAGCGCAGTTCCTTGGCGAGCAGCTTGGCGCGGTACTCGCGGGGCATGTCCGCGTACCGCCAGGACTCCTCGCCGAGGCGGTCGAAGAGCTGGCCGAGGGCGTGGTGGTGGGCGTCGGCGTGCTCGCGCACGTCCATGGTGGCGAGCTGGAGGCCGAAGGTGCCCAGGGTGCGGATGGTGCGCTCCAGCTGTCCGTCGGCGATCAGCTGGCCGCGGTGGGCGCGCAGCGACTCCTGGATGAGCTGGAGGTCGGTGACGAGCTCGGCGGTGCCGAGGTAGTCGCGGCCCTCCTGGTGGGGGGTGCCGGCGGCGAGCCGCTCCCGGGTGTTGAGGAGCTTCTGCCGGACGCAGGTGGCCTTGAGGCGGTAGGGCTCTTCGGCGTTGAGGCGCTTGTAGCGGGGGCTGATCTCGGGCAGCAGTTCCAGGTCGCGCTGGAGGGAGGCGAGGAGCTCCTCGGTGGCGCCGCTGTTGCGGATGGAGTTGGAGAGCGCCTTGCGCAGGTCGTCGACGGCGTCGAGGGCGTCGGTGATGCCGTGCTCGTGCTGGAGGATCAGCACCTCCCAGGTCACCTCGGGGGTGACGTTGGGGTTGCCGTCGCGGTCGCCGCCGATCCAGGTGCCGAAGGTGAGGGGGCGGGTGCCGGTGGGGAGCGGGGCGCCGACCCGGTCCAGTTCGGCGATCAGGTCTTCGAGGACGTCGCCGACGGCGCCGGCGTGCAGCTCGTCCAGGTAGTAGATGGCGTTGCGCGCCTCGTCGGCGGGCTCGGGGCGGGCCACCCGCAGCTCGTCGGTCTGCCACAGCAGGTCGATGTTCTCGGCCAGGCGCAGTGCGGTGCGGCGGGTGTCGCCGTTTCCGGCGTGGGCGTCGAGCAGCTCGGCGACGCGGCGCAGCTTGTTCAGCACGCTGCGGCGGGCGGCCTCGGTGGGGTGGGCGGTGAAGACCGGGCGGACGTTGAGGCGCTCGACGGTCTGCCGCAGGTGCTCGGGGTCGGCTTCCTTGAGCTGGTCGGCGGTGCGGGCGAGGATCGAGCCCTCGGCGTCCCGCTTGGCGCGCAGCTCGCGGCCGCGGTGCACCTGCTCGGTGACGTTGGCCAGGTGGAAGTAGGTGGAGAAGGCCCGTACCAGCTTGGCGGCGGTGGGCAGGTCGGTGGAGCGCAGCAGTTCGGCCGCGGCTTCGCCGTCGCTGCGGGTCAGCGCGCGGACGCGCTCGACCAGTTCGAGGAGTTCGGGGCCCTCCTGGCGGACCAGCGTCTCTCCGAGAAGGTCTCCGAGACGGCGGATGTCGGCACGCAGGGCGGCATTGGTGTGGTCGGCACTGCTCACAGGTGTCGGCTCCTTGCGATGAATGAGCACGTCTGGCGGGGTGCGGACCGCGCTGTCCGACGCCACCCAGGATAGGCGGCGGACGGCGCGCTGGGTCTCCAGCCCTGTTGCCGCGCTTCCGCGCCCTGCCATACTTACGAAGCCGTAGGTTACGGATCCGTAGCCTCGGCCCGCAGAACCCCCGTCCCCCGAACCCCCGCGAGGGAACTCCATGACTGCAAGCCCCGACGTGGTCGAAGACGCGCCGAAGGCCCAGGAAACCCCGCTGTCCTCCGCCACCCTGGGCGGGGACAGCAAGCGGTCCATCGAGCAGATCACCCTGCTGCTCTTCATCACCGTGCCCTTCGTGGCCCTGCTCGCGGCGATCCCGCTGGCCTGGGGCTGGGGCGTCAGCTGGCTCGACCTCGGTCTGATGGTGGCGATGTACTACATCGGCTGCCATGGCATCACGATCGGCTTCCACCGCTACTTCACGCACGGTTCCTTCAAGGCCAAGCGCCCGTTGCGGATCGCGTTGGCGATCGCCGGTTCGCTGGCGGTGGAGGGGCCGCTGGTGCGGTGGGTCGCCGACCATCGCAAGCACCACAAGTTCTCCGACGCCGAGGGGGACCCGCACTCCCCGTGGCGGTACGGGGAGACGGTGCCGGCGCTGATGAAGGGCCTGTGGTGGGCGCACATCGGCTGGATGTTCGACCAGGAGCAGACTCCGCAGCAGAAGTACGCGCCGGATCTGGTCAAGGACGACGTCGTCCGGACGATCTCCCGCCAGTTCGTGCTGTGGACCACGGTCTCGCTGCTGATCCCGCCGCTGGTCGGCGGCCTGGTGACCTGGTCCTGGCAGGGCGCGCTGACCGCGTTCTTCTGGGGATCGCTCGTCCGGGTCGCGCTGCTGCACCATGTGACCTGGTCGATCAACTCGATCTGCCACGCGGTCGGCAAGCGCCCGTTCAAGTCGCGGGACCGCTCCGGCAACGTGTGGTGGCTGGCGGTGCTGTCCTGCGGCGAGTCCTGGCACAACCTGCACCACGCCGACCCGACCTCCGCCCGGCACGGGGTGCTCCGGGGCCAGCTGGACTCCAGCGCCCGGATCATCCGCTGGTTCGAGAAGGCCGGCTGGGCGTATGACGTGCGCTGGCCGAGCGAGTCGCGGATCGACGCCCGCCGCACGGAAGGTGCCCGAGGCAAGGAAGGCTCCGCGAAGGCGGCATGATTGACGACGTGGCGATCGACAGCAACACCAGCAACAACAAGAACCGGCCCACGGGCTCGGGCCGGCGCGCCCGCCGCGTCCGGATGACCGGCAAGGAGCGCCGGGAGCAGCTGCTGGACATCGGTCGCACGCTCTTCGCGCAGCGCGGCTTCGAGGGCACCTCGGTGGAGGAGATCGCGGCCAAGGCCGGGGTCTCCAAGCCGGTGGTGTACGAGCACTTCGGCGGTAAGGAGGGGCTGTACGCGGTGGTGGTCGACCGCGAGATGCGCCAGCTGCTGGACATGGTGACGGGCGCGCTGACCGCGGGCCATCCGCGTGAGCTGCTGGAGCAGGCCGCCTTCGCGCTGCTGGACTACATCGACCAGTACACCGACGGCTTCCGGATCCTGGTGCGGGACTCTCCGGTGGCCCAGTCCACGGGCACGTTCGCCTCGCTGATCAGCGATATCGCCACTCAGGTGGAGGACATCCTGGGCCTGGAGTTCAAGGCCCGGGGCTTCGACCCGAAGCTGGCCCCGCTGTACGCGCAGGCGCTGGTGGGCATGGTGGCGCTGACCGGTCAGTGGTGGCTGGACGTGCGCAAGCCCAAGAAGGCCGAGGTGGCGGCGCATCTGGTGAATCTGGCCTGGCACGGGCTGGACGGCCTGGAGCCGAAGCCGCGGCTGATAGGTCACCGCAAGAACTGACGGGAAGCAGCCGCCTGGCTGGGGCCCGCCCCGGGCGCGGGGCGGGCCCCAGCGCGTATGCCGGTCATCCCGCGTCCGCGGGGCTGTCGTACGCGCTCAGCCTGCGGGCGTTGACGAAGATCCGCCGGTGGGGGAACGGCGTCCCGTAGGGCCCGGGCGGATAGGCCTTGCGCAGCAGGTCCCGGTACTGGGCGAGGAACTCCTCGGATGCCTCCGGGTCGTCGTGCAGTTCGGTCAGCACGGGCCGCAGGGCCGTGCCCTTGACCCATTCGAGCACCGGGTCCGGGCCGTCCAGCATCGGCACGTAGACGGTCTCCCAGGCGTCCACGGCGCAGCCGAGGCCGGTGAGCCGCTCCAGGTAGTCGACCGGGTCCAGGATGTGGATGAAGCGGCGTCCGAAGCCCTCCAGGCGCTCTCGCCACTGCGGGGCGTCGCAGAGCTCGCCCAGCAGGGCGTGGCTGGGCGAGGTGAAGTTGCCGGGCACCTGGAAGGCGAGGGTGCCGCCCGGGGCGAGGGAGTCGACCCAGCGTTCGAAGGAGCGGGCGTGGTTGGGCACCCACTGGAGTGCCGCGCTGGAGACGATCAGGTCGTAGGTCTCGCCGGGCTCCCAGTCGGCGGCGTCGGCGGACCGGAAGTCGAGGTGGCCGCCGCCGGGGGTCTCGCCGGCGTGGCGCCGGGCCTCCGCGAGCATCTCGGCGGAGTTGTCGTAGCCGGTGATGTGCGCGGTCGGCCAGCGGTCGGCGAGCAGCGCGGTGACGTTTCCGGGGCCGCACCCGAGGTCGGCGATCCGGATGGGGCGCCCCGAGGCGGCCGGCGGCTCCGCGATGCGGGCGAGCAGGTCGAGGAAGGGACGCGTCCTCAGGCTGGCGTGCCGGAGGTACTGCCGCGGATCCCAGGTTGGAGCGACGTGCATGTTCGAGCCCCCTAGCAGGAACGGATGACGCTGAAGCGGAACGGTCCGCTTACCCGCCATTCGATGCCCAGCCGCCCCGCAGAGTATCTCTTGACGTCAAGAGACTTCATGTCGACAGACCAACTACACTGATCGCCATGGAGGACGAGGTCGATCGGCTGGTCGCGGCGTGGCGCCGGGAGCGCCCTGACCTCGACGTGGAACCGTTGGAGGTGCTCAGCCGGGTGAGCAGGCTGGCCCGCCACCTCGACCGGGCGCGCCGGCTGGCCTTCGCCGAGCACCAGCTGGAGCCGTGGGAGTTCGACGTCCTGACCTCGCTGCGCCGGGCGGGCGCCCCGTACCAGCTCTCACCTGGGCAGTTGCTCACGCAGACGCTGGTGACCTCGGGGACCATGACCAATCGCATCGACAGATTGGCCAAGAAGGGCCTTGTCGAGCGGCTGCCCGACCCCAGCGATCGTCGCGGGGTGCTGGTGCGGCTCACCCGGGAGGGGCGGGACCGGGCGGACCAGGCCCTGGCCGGGCTGCTCGCCCAGGAGCGGGCGATCCTCGCCGAGCTCTCCCGTCAGCAGCGGGGCGAACTGGCCGGGCTGCTACGCCAGCTGACCGCCCCGTTCGACAACATCCCCAGCTAGGTCGACGGGGCCCACGCCCGCCCGGCGGGCCAGCGCGACGGCCGCCAGGGTGGAGTGCACCCCGAGCTTGCCCAGCACGTTCTGCATGTGCGTGCGGACGGTGTGCGGGGAGAGGAAGAGCCGCTCGGCGACCGCCTTGCGGCCCAGCCCCGCCACCATGCAGCGCAGCACCTCGCGCTCGCGCGGGGTCAGCGACTCCACCAGCCGCTCGCTCTCGGTGCGGTGTTTGCGGGCGGCGGTCAGCTCCCGGAGCACGCCGGTGAGCAGCGCCGGCGGCAGATGCGTCTCGTCCCGCAGCACTCCGCGGATGACCGCGAGCAGCCGGGACAGCGAGCAGTCCTTGGCGACCCAGCCGGAGGACCCGGCCTGCAGCGCCGCGGCCGCGCGGCGCGGGTCGTCGCGCTCGGCGAGCACCACGGTGCGGACGGCGGGGTGCGCGGTGCGCACGGCGCCGACCAGGGAGATCCCGTCCACGCCCGGCCGGCCGCCGACCGCCCGGCCGTTGGTCCCCGCCGGGCCGGCGTCGCCCGCCATGGACGCGGCCGCGTACGCGGGCTGCGCGAGGTCGGCGGTCGCGGTGCCCAGGTCGGAGTCGACCAGCATCACGTCGAAGCGGCGCCCCTCGGTCGCCCCGCGCTCCAGGCAGCGCAGCGCCGCCGGCCCGCTGCCCGCCGCCGCCACGTCCACGTCCTGCTCCGCGGCCAGGGCAGCGGCCAGCGACTCGGCGAAGATTCGGTGATCGTCCACTACGAGAACCCGGATGCGTGCCACAGCCCCACCCCCCATGTCGCCGGATGCGATGAGCCAGTGCGGGTACGGCGCCCGGTGCCGGATCGCTCGACCACACGGCCGCCGCCGTGCGGTGATCGCCACCCCACCCCGGGCGTCGTACCTGCCTGTCTCGCCCCCTGATGAGCGTCGGCCCCCACCGACGCCTAGCTCAGCGTACGGCTGGGATCCGACATCGGAGGCGAAACCGCAAAACTGCCTGGCGCCCCCGTTCACGATGGGGTGAGTGTTCCGCAAAGTGGCGGAAGTCAACCGCCAATGACGAAAAATGATCGCCCCAATGCGAGCTCGCCGCCGGCCACCGCAGGCGCATCGCAGATCATCACCCCGCCCCGCGGCGGTCTCGCTCAGGCCAACCGTCGCGCCCCCGGCGAGGGCAGCGTCGGGAAGACTCGCGGGGCCCGGTAGCCGGCGGCGGCGAAGGCGTCCCGCACCACCTGGCCGATCCGCTCCGCGTCCGCCTCCGTGACCAGCACGATCGCCGAACCGCCGAAGCCGGCTCCGGTCATCCGGGCGCCCAGCGCGCCCGCCGCGTTGGCCGACTCGACCACCAGGTCCAGCTCCGGGCAGGAGACCTCGAAGTCGTCGCGGCAGGAGGCGTGGCCCGCGGTCAGCAGCGGGCCGACGGCGCGGACCTCGCCAACGTCCAGCAGCGCGACCGCCTCCTCCACCCGTCGGTTCTCGGTCACCACATGGCGGACACGGCGCCGCAGTCTGTCGTCCTCGCCCAGGTCCGCGAGGGCCGATTTCAGTTGCACGTAGGGGATGTCACGCAGGGCACGCACCCCGAGCGCCCGCGCGGCCGTCTCACAGGAGGCGCGCCGATTCGCGTACGCGCCGTCTGCCAGCTCGTGTCTGACCCGGGTGTCGACCACCAGAAGACGCAGTCCCTGGGCCGCCAAATCGAACGGTACTTGCCGCCGGGTCAGCAAGCGGGTGTCCAGGAAGAGCGCGTGCCCCTCGGTGCAGCAGGCGGACGCGGTCTGGTCCATGATCCCGCAGGGGACGCCCACGAACGCGTTCTCCGCCCGCTGGCACAGCCGGGCCAGGCGCTGCGGCGCGAGCCCCAGCTCGTACAGGTCGTTGAGCGCGGCCGCGGTCGCCACCTCCAGCGCGGCCGACGAGGACAGCCCCGCCCCCGTCGGCACCGTGCTGTCGAGGTGCAGGTCCGCGCCGCCCACGGCCAGGCCGGCCTCCCGCATCGCCCAGGCCACCCCCGCCGGGTAGGTCGCCCAACGGGCCGCCGCCCCGCGCGGCGCGGCGGTCGGCGCCAGCTCCGCGATCCGCAGCTCGATCACGCCGGCCTCGGGCACGCCCCCGGAGTGCAGCCGCAGGCGCCCGTCGGCGCGCGGCGCGGCCGCGGCCAGCGTGGTGTGCGGCAGCGCCAGCGGCATCACGAAGCCGTCGTTGTAGTCGGTGTGTTCGCCGATCAGGTTGACCCGGCCCGGCGCCGCCCACACCCCGGCCGGCGGGCCGCCGTAGACCGCCGCGAAGGCCGCGGCCGTGCGCTCCGGACCGTGGCCGGCGCCGTACGGATCGCTCATGCGCTCTCACCGCGCCGGGCGAACTCCCAGGCGTCCGCGACGATGCCGGCGAGGTCCGCGCGGCGCGGGCGCCAGCCGAGGCGGTCCCGGGCGCGCTCGGCGGAGGCGACCAGGACGGCCGGGTCGCCGCCGCGGCGGGGCGCGACGACCTCGGGGACGGGGTGGCCGGTGACCCGGCGCACGGTCTCGACGACCTCGCGCACCGAGAAGCCGTTGCCGTTGCCGAGGTTGCAGATCAGGTGCTCGCCGGGGCTCACCCGGCGGTCCGCGGCGCCCTCGCGGGCCGCGTCCAGCGCCAGCAGATGGGCGTCGGCGAGGTCGGCGACGTGGATGTAGTCGCGGACGCAGGTGCCGTCGGGGGTCGGGTAGTCGTCGCCGAAGACGGAGATCGCCTCCCGGCGGCCCTGGGCCACCTGGAGGACGAGCGGGATCAGGTGCGACTCCGGGTCGTGACGCTCGCCGTAGACGACGCCGTCGGCCGCGCGGTAGGCACCGGCCACGTTGAAGTAGCGCAGCGACACCGCGGCCAGGCCGTGGGCCGCGCACTCGCCGCTGATCATGTGGTCGACGGCGAGCTTGGTGGCGCCGTACGGGTTGGTCGGCGCGGTCGCGGCGTCCTCGGTGATGGGGGTGGTGGCGGGCTCGCCGTAGGTCGCGGCCGTGGAGGAGAAGACCAGGGTGCGCACGTCCGCGTCACGCATCGCGGCGAGCAGCGCGGCGGTGCCGCCGACGTTGTTGAGCCAGTACTTCTCGGGGTCCACGACCGACTCCCCGACCTGGGAGAAGGCGGCGAAGTGCAGCACCGCGGCGTAGGAGCGGTCCAGCCACTTGGCGACGTCCTGGACGCGCCCCTCGACGAACTCGGCGCCCGCGGGCACGCCGGCCCGGTGTCCGGTGGAGAGGTCGTCGACCACGGTGACCTGGTGGCCCGCCTCCAGCAGATGCGCGGCGACGACGCTGCCCACATAGCCCGCGCCGCCCGTCACCAGGTACTTGTTGGTCATGTGCTCGCTACCTCTCGCAGTCGCTGCGCCGCGGCCTCCGGCGGCACGTCGTTGATGAACACACTCATGCCGGATTCGGAACCAGCGAGGAACTTGAGCTTGCCGGCAGTGCGGCGAACGGTGAAGAGCTCGAGGTGGAGCGCGAACCGGTCGCGGTCGGCCGCCCGGAACGGCGCCTGGTGCCAGCCGGCGACGTACGGCGTAGGGGGCTCGGCGTCGCCGAAGATCCGGTCGAACCGCCTGAGGAGTTCCAGGTACACCGCCGGGAACTCCGCGCGGGCCGCCTCGTCCAGCGCCCGCAGGTCCGGCACCCGGCTCTTCGGGTAGAGATGCACCTCGTACGGCCAGTGCGCGGCATACGGCACGAAGGCCAGCCAGTGCTCGCCGTCGAGGACGATCCGTCGGCCGTCCGCCCGCTCGTCGGCCAGCACGTCGTCGAAGAGGTTGCGCCCGCCGGTGCGCTCGCGGTGCGCGGCGAGTGAGCGCAGCATCGCCTCGGTGCGGGGGGTGGCGAAGGGATAGCCGTAGATCTGGCCGTGCGGATGGCCGAGGGTCACGCCGATCTCCGCGCCCCGGTTCTCGAAGCAGAAGACCTGCTCGATCGCCGGGAGTTGGGCCAGTTCGGCGGTGCGGTCGGTCCAGGCCGCGAGCACCAGCGCGGCCTGGCGCGGGGTGAGGTCGGCGAAGGAGGCGTCGTGCTCGGCGGTGAAGCAGACCACCTCGCACCGCCCGCCGTCGCCGACCAGCGACGGGAAGCGGTTCTCGAAGACGACGACCTCGTAGTCGGCGGCCGGGATCTCGCTGGGGCGGCCCGGGCGGGACGGGCACAGCGGGCACTGGTCGGCGGGCGGGTGGTAGGTGCGGCCCTGGCGGTGCGAGGCGATCGCCACCCGGTCGCCGAGCAGCGGGTCGAGGCGGATCTCGGAGGTGGTCGCGGTGGGTTCGAGCGGCCGCCGGTCGACGGCGTCGCGCACCGCGTCGCGGCGTGAGTCGTAGTAGATCAACTCACGCCCGTCCGCCAGCCGGACCGCCGTCTTCTGCACCGGGGCTCCTCGCCACTCCCTCAACTACTCAACACAAACAAACACAATGAACCACGACTCAACAGCGGCGTCAATGCGCCCTCGATTCCCGGACATACCGAGATGATTCGGCTACGTTCATCACGATCCAACAAAGAGACTCAACATAACTGTTCAGAAACTGAACAGAGAAGCGTACGTTCCTGTGCGTTCCCGTGCTGGCAGCGGACTCGAAAAGAGTGATTCGATGCAGTACTTGGCTGACGGGCTGCGACTCCCCACCAACGGGCTCGACTACACGATCCTGGGCATCTACTTCGTCGTCGTCCTGGGCATCGGCTACTTCGCCCGGCGCAGCGTCAAGACCAGCCTGGACTTCTTCCTCTCCGGGAGGTCGCTGCCGGCCTGGGTCACCGGCCTGGCCTTCGTCGCCGCCAATCTCGGCGCCACCGAGATCCTCGGCATGGCCGCCAACGGCGCGCAGTACGGCGCCTACACCGTGCACTGGTACTGGATCGGCGCCATCCCCGCCATGGTCTTCCTGGGCCTGGTGATGATGCCCTTCTACTACGGCTCCAAGGTCAGGTCCGTCCCCGAGTTCCTGCTGCACCGCTTCGGGCCGTCCTCGCACCTGCTCAGCTCCCTGATCTTCGCCGTCTCCTCGGTGCTGATCGCCGGCGTCAACCTCTACGCGATGGCGATCGTGCTGGAGGCGCTGATCGGCTGGCCCCAGTGGGTCGCGATCGTGGTCGCCGGCTTCTTCGTGCTCGCCTACATCACGCTCGGCGGCCTGTCCTCCGCCATCTACAACGAGGTACTGCAGTTCTTCGTCATCCTCGCCGCGCTGATCCCGCTGACCGTCGTCGGTCTCAAGCGGGTCGGCGGCTGGGACGGACTGTCGGACACCCTCACCGGCAGCCACGGCGACGACTTCCTGTCCGCCTGGGGCGGCACCGGCATCGGCGAACCCAACCCGCTGGGCGCCAACTGGCTGACCATCGTGCTCGGCCTCGGCTTCGTGATGAGCTTCGGCTACTGGACCACCAACTTCGCCGAGGTGCAGCGCGCCCTGTCGGCGCGCAACCTGTCGGCCGCCCAGCGCACCCCGCTGATCGCCGCCTACCCCAAGATCCTCATCCCCATGGTGGTGGTCGTCCCCGGGCTGATCGCCCTGGCCATGGAGCCGACGCTGGGCAAGGAGGGCAGCGACCTCCAGTACAACGACGCCATTCCGCTGCTCATGCGCGACCTGCTCCCCAACGGCGTCCTGGGCATCGCGGTCACCGGCCTGCTCGCCGCGTTCATGGCCGGCATGGCGGCCAACGTCTCGTCCTTCAACACCGTCTTCACCAACGACATCTGGGCCGCGTACGTGGTCAAGGGGCGGGAGGACCGCTACTACCTGGCGACCGGCCGGGTGGTGACCGCGATCGGCGTGCTGATGGGCATGGGCACGGCCTTCATCGCCTCGTCCTTCAGCAACATCATGAACTATCTGCAGACGCTGTTCTCGTTCTTCAACGTGCCGCTGTTCTGCGTCTTCATCATCGGCATGTTCTGGAAGCGGTCGACGGCCGCGGCCGGCTTCTGGGGGCTGCTGTCCGGCACGGTCGCCGCGATGGTCAACTACTTCTGGTTCTACAAGCAGGGCGTCGTGGACATCCCCAGCGACCAGGGCGCCAACTTCGTCTCCTCGATCGTGGCCTTCGTGGTCGGCGGCGTGGTGATGGTGGCGGTCTCGGCGTTCACCCGACCCAAGCCGATCGAGCAGCTGGCGGGCCTGGTCTACGGCACCCGCTCCCCCGGCATGGCCGAGCCGCCGGCCGCCGGCGACGACGCCTGGTACCGCAAGCCGGCGCTGCTGGGCTGGGGCGCGATCGTCCTGGCGGCCGCCTGCTACATCCCGTTCTCCATCTGACGCTTCTCCCCCGGACGCCGAGGTGTACCCATCATGAGCGAGTACGAGTACCAGCACGACGTCGAGGAACTGGAGCGCAAGTCGGCCACCGCGGCCCGCCTCTTCGACATCCGCCGCATCATCGGCGGTCTCTTCGTCGTCTACGGCATCATCGTCACCATCGCCGGCCTCACCGCCTCCGACGCGGACCTGAAGAAGGCCCAGGACATCAACATCAACCTCTGGACGGGCATCGGCATGCTCGCCCTCGGCACGTTCTTCCTGGTCTGGGCGTGGCTCCGGCCGGTCGTCCACGCCCCGCCCCTCCCGGAGCCGGAGGAGACCCCGGACACCCCCGCGGAGTGATCAGGGGCACCTCTCCCGCCGCGACGGCGCGGACCCCCGACGACCGGCGCGGCGGCGCCGAACCCACCGCCACCGCCGGAACACACGCCGCGGCCGAGGCCGACCGGAGGGGGAACGCCTACCGCACCGCGCGCCCCGCACCCGAGGTGCCGCCCACGCCTCCGGCCCGGTCGAGGAGTCCCGTGCGGGCCGCCAGCGCGGCGGCCTCCAGTCGGGAGCCGACGCCGAGCTTCATCAGAACGCGCTGGACATGGGTGCGGGCGGTGCTGGGCGCGATGCCCATGCCGGCGGCGATGAGGCGGGTGTCCTCGCCCTCGGCGACCCGCACCAGCACCTCGACCTCGCGCGGCGTGAGCATCTGGAGCAGCCGGGCGCCCTCGTCGTCCGGCTGCGCGGCCGGATTGAGCAGCTCCGTGAAGGCGCCCTGGAGCAGTTGCGGGGCCACCGCCGCCTCGCCCGCCCTCGCCTTGACCATGGCCCGCTCCACGCCGTCGATGCGCTCGTCGTGCCGCACATAGCCGGAGGCGCCGGCGGCGAAGGCGGCGGCGATACCGCGCGGGCTCGGGACCGGCCCGAGCACCACCACCGCGACCTGCGGCCGCTCCCGTTTGATCCGCACCACCGGTTCGAAGGCACCGGGTTCGGCCGGTGTCGACGTGCCCAGCAGGCACACCTCCGGCGCCCGGCTGACCACCAGTTCGGCGGCCCCGGCGCTCGGCGCCGCCGCCGCGAGCACCCGGTGCCCGCGCAGCTTCAGCGCCGAGGCGAGCGCCTCAGCGAGCAGCCGGTGGTCGTCGACCACCATGAGTCGCACACCCATGAGCTCCCCCCCATTCGCCCAGGGAGACGAGTCCCCGGGCCCTTGTGGCCCCCTTGCTCTGCCGTTCGCGCTAACGATAACGACCCCGCATCGTCACAGCCCGTGAGCCCTTTGTTCCGGGAAGCTACACGGTTGTTCGACCTCGCGCGCCCCTTACCGGGAAGAAGCCCCCCGGAATGCCGAAATCCCGGCCAATGGCGCCTACTTGACATCACGTCAGCGTCCGAAAGGGATCGTTCCGCTACCGTCGAGCGACCCCTTTATACGGCAGCGGCCCCGCCGGCACAGCAGTGCGGGCGGGGCCACGGCGATCACGGCCGGCGGCGCGAGATCAGCTGGAGGCGCCGAAGACCATGGCGAGCGGGTCGTCCTTGTCGTACTTGCTGGACGGCTTGTCCGCGTAGACGGCCCCCAGATACAGACGACCGTTCCCGTAGACCACCCATTCGTGGTTCGGGGCGAAGTCACCCTCCAGCTCGGCGCTGGCATCGGGGTTGCGCAGCAGCTGCGTCTTCTCGTACTTCGTCGGGTGGATCCGCCAGACGCCGCCGCCCTTGGAGTAGCTGCTCTCCTGGTAGACGATGACGTAGCCGTCCTTGTCCAGGCCCAGCGGCACCAGGGTGGCCTCCGCGACGCCGTCGGCCTTGCCGACCGCCTTGCCCGTCTTCAGGCTGAAGGCGACGATCTCGTTCTGCGCCCCGGAGTTGGAGCTGGGGCGCTCCTCCGTGGCCATGAACAGCGCGTCGGCCTCCTTGCTGACGGCGAGCTGGCCGCAGCCCTCCACGTTGACCGACTCGCACTGGGCGGTGTACTGGCCGTTCAGCGTGGCGATCTTGCTGCGCAGCTTGCCGGCCTTCGCGCTGTCGTCGATGACGAGGAAGTCGGAGACCGCCGCGCCCGTGGAGTCACCGGCGTCGAAGCCGATGATCAGCGGGTCGGTGGAGGCGACGTGGACGTACTCGATGCCCGACGGCACCGTGTAGGAGGACTTCACCGAACCGGAGGTCGGGTCGACGGTCTGCACCTCGATGCGCGGGTTGCTGTACTCGCCGCACTGGTGGACCGCGACCAGCTTGTCACTGCCGCCGGCGTAGCCCTGGTCGGCGCAGTCGTCGCCCTCCGTGGGCTTCCACAGCTCCTTGCCGGCCAGCGACCAGGCGGCGCCACCGCGGGATCCGCCCGCGGCGACGGTGCCGCCGCCGATGGTCACCTCGTCGAAGCGGACGCGGTCACCGCTCTCGGCGATGTGCTTCTGCCACACCATCTTGCCGGCGTCGAGGTCGATGAGGCCGACCTCGGAGCAGCTCGCGTAGTCGTCCTTGTTCTTGGGCTTGTGGTCCTCGAAGAGCACGGCGGTCTTGCCGTCCTCGGTGACATGGGCCGAGGACCAGCAGATCTCGCCGTCCAGCGGGATCTTCCACTTGCTGCTGCGGCCGTCCGGCGAGAAGCCGAGGATCTCGTTGACGCCGGCCTTGGCGAAGACCTTGTCGGTCGCCCAGACGCCGGGGACGTTGAACAGGTCCTTGACCTTGGGCATGGGCACCTTGGCGAGCAGCTCGGCGTCGACCGTCTCCCCGGCGGGGACGTCCTTGAAGGGGTCCTTGCCGCCGTTCTGGCCGCCCTCGCCGCCCTCGGTCCCACCCTCGCTGCCGCTCGCGGTGGGGCCGGGCTTGGGCTTGGGCTCGGGGTCGTCCTTGGTGGCGAAGAATATGCCGACGCCGGCGGCGAGCGCGACCGCGACCACCGCGCTGACGATGACCATCATCCGCTGCTTGGACTTGCCGCTCCCGCCCGGGGTGCCGGGCACCGCGGGATAGCCGCCGGAGGGGTACGCGCCCGGGGGCGCGGCCTGCGGCGGATAGCCGTACTGCTGCTGTCCACCGGTGGCGAACGGGGAGGGCATGCCCACCTGGGTGGGCTGTGCGTGCACCGGCTGGCCCGGGATGCCCGGCGGCGGCGTCTGCGGCGCCGACGCGGGCGCCTGCGGGTAGCCGTAACCACCGGCGTTCTGCGGCGGCGTCTGGGGCGGCTGCCCCGGGAAGCCGCCCGGCGGCGGGGTCTGCGGCGCCGACGGGGGAGCCAGCGGGTAGCCGTAGCCGCCCGCGTTCTGCGGCGGCGTCTGCGGCGGCTGACCCGGCGCCTGAGCGGGGGCCTGCGGCGGATAGCCGTAACCGCCCGCGTTCTGCGGCGGGGTCTGCGGCGGCTGACCCGGCGCCTGGCCGGGGGCCTGCGGCGGGTACCCGTAGCCGCCCGCGTTCTGCGGGGGCTGGCCGGGCGGAGGGGTCTGCGGTGCGCCGAAGCCGCCCCCGGGCGAGCCAGGGGGAGGCTGGTTGGGCGGCTGGGGCGGCTGTGACATCGGGTATTTCCTTCTCGCGCGGGCTCAGCGGCCGATCGGTCTCCCCCGCGATCCCGAGGGGCACCTCCCGGCGACAGCTGGGAGAGGATCAAAACCCCTCGGGAAGGAGCGAATCGGACATGAAACCCGCCAGTCAACGGCTGGCAAGCGGGAGTTCTTTGTATCACCCGACCCGTGCGCCCCACGGGCTGGTCTCACCGGGACCGCCGGCCGAGACCCGCCCGTGATGAGGTTGTTGCAGGTGCGGCACCGCACCTCCACGCCCCCCTCACACCTCGTCGGCCAGCTCCAGCCAGCGCAGTTCGAGCTCCTCCCGCTCGCCCGCCAGCTCGCGCAGCTGGGCGTCGAGGCCCGCGACCTTCGCGAAGTCCGTGGCGTGCTCGGCGATCTGCTCGTGCAGCTTCGTCTCCTGCTCGCTGATGCGGTCCAGGCGGCGCTCGATGCGCTGGAGTTCCTTCTTCGCGGCCCGGGTGTCGCCGCCGCCCTTGGGCTTGGCGGGCGCGGCGCCGCCGCCCGAGGCCCCGGCCCCGGGCACCGCGGCCGCGTTGGCGGCAGCGGCGGCCGCCTCGCGCCGCTCCAGGTACTCGTCGATGCCGCGCGGCAGCATCCGCAGCGTGGCGTCGCCCAGCAGCGCCAGCACCCGGTCCGTGGTGCGCTCGACGAAGTAGCGGTCGTGGCTGATGACCACCAGCGAGCCGGGCCAGCCGTCGAGCAGGTCCTCCAGCTGGGTGAGCGTCTCGATGTCGAGGTCGTTGGTGGGCTCGTCCAGGAACAGCACGTTCGGCTCGTCCATCAGCAGCCGCAGGATCTGCAGCCGGCGCCGCTCACCACCGGAGAGGTCGCCCACCGGCGTCCACTGCTTCTCCTTGGTGAAGCCGAACTTCTCGCACAGCTGGCCCGCCGTCATCTCCCGGCCCTTGCCCAGGTCGACGCGGTCCCGCACCTGCTGGACGGCCTCCAGCACCCGCTTGTCCGGGTCGAGTTCGGCGACGTCCTGGGAGAGGTAGGCGAGCCGCACGGTCTTGCCGACCACGATCCGGCCCGCCGCGGGCTGCTCCTCGCCCTCGGTGCGGGCGGCCTCGGCCAGGGCCCGCAGCAGCGAGGTCTTGCCGGCGCCGTTGACACCGACCAGACCGATGCGGTCGCCGGGGCCGAGCTGCCAGGTCAGGTGCTTCAGCAGGACCTTCGGGCCGGCCTGGACGGTCACGCCCTCCAGGTCGAAGACGGTCTTGCCCAGGCGCGAGCCGGCGAAGCGCATCAGCTCGGAGGAGTCGCGCGGCGGCGGCACGTCCGCGATCAGCTCGTTGGCCGCCTCGATGCGGAAGCGCGGCTTGCTGGTGCGGGCCGGGGCGCCGCGGCGCAGCCAGGCCAGCTCCTTGCGCATGAGGTTCTGCCGCTTGGCCTCCTCGGTGGCGGCGATGCGCTCCCGCTCGGCCCGGGCGAAGACGTAGTCGCTGTAGCCGCCCTCGTACTCGTGGACGACGCCGCGCTGCACATCCCACATGCGGGTGCAGACCTGGTCCAGGAACCACCGGTCGTGGGTGACGCACACCAGCGCCGAGCGGCGGGCGCTCAGGTGCCGGGCGAGCCAGGAGATGCCCTCCACGTCCAGGTGGTTGGTGGGCTCGTCCAGCACGATCAGGTCCTGCTCGGCGATGAGCAGCTTGGCCAGCGCGATCCGGCGCCGCTCGCCGCCGGAGAGCGGGCCGATCACCGTGTCCAGACCCTGCGGGAAGGAGGGCAGGTCGAGCCCGCCGAACAGCCCGGTGAGCACGTCACGGATCTTGGCGTTGCCGGCCCACTCGTGGTCGGCCAGGTCGCCGATCACCTCGTGCCGGATGGTGGCCGCCGGGTCGAGGGAGTCGTGCTGGGTGAGCACGGCCAGCCGCAGCCCGCCGGCGTGGGTGACGCGGCCGCTGTCGGCCTCCTCCAGCCGGGCCAGCATCCGGATCAGGGTGGTCTTGCCGTCTCCGTTGCGGCCGACGACGCCGATCCGGTCGCCCTCGTTGACGCCGAGGGAGACGCCGTCGAGCAGCGCACGGGTGCCGTACACCTTGCCGACGGCTTCCAGATTGACGAGGTTGGTGGCCATCTCACTCCTGCTGGTGCGGTTCGATCGGGCTTCCGACCGGCATCCCAGGGTAGTCGCCGCGCGCGGTGTGCCGAGTACGGCGGCGGAGCCGGCCCGGCGCCGGGTCTGAGTAGCTCTCCGGGCCACGGGTCTGAGTAGCTCTACGGATGCCGCCCGTCGCCGGGCCCGCCTAGCGTCGCGGCATGGACCGCCTCGTCACGGTGGCGCGCCTGCTCGGCCTGATCCTGCTGTGGGCCTTCGCGGCGCTCACCTTCTGCCTCACGCCGTGGATCGCGATGTCCGGCGACAGCTGCCACGACGGCGACCCGCGCTTCGTGTGCACGGCCGTCGGCCGGCAGGCAGCTGTCTACCTCCCGGTGTACACCTCGGTGGGCGCCGCCCTGGTCGGCACCTGGGGCGCCGGCTCCCGCCGCCCCCGTGCCGCGCTCGGCTGGGTGCTGTCGATGGCCGCGCTGGCGGCCGTCTGGGCGGTGCAGCCGGTGTTCGTGTCCTGACGCGGCGAGACGGCGACCGGCTCAGCCCGCGACCAACCGGGCCCCCTCGGCCGGGCCGGTGGCCACCCGGGCCGCACGGCAGCTTCCGGAGGCGAGCAGGGCGGCGGCCACGGCCTCGGCGTCCTGGCCGTCCTTCACCAGGAACGCGCAGGTCGGGCCGGAGCCGGAGACCAGGGAGGCCAGCGCGCCGGCCTCGGTGCCCGCCCGGAGCGTCTCGGCGAGGGAGGGGCGCAGCGAGACGGCGGCGGCCTGGAGGTCGTTGTCGACGGCGGCGGCCAGCGCGGCCGCGTCGCCGGTGCGCAGCGCCTCCAGCAGGGCGGGGGACGGCTCGGGGTCGGGGACGGGGGCGTCGCCGCGCAGCCGGTCGCACTCGCGGTAGACCGCGGGCGTGGACAGGCCGCCGTCGGCGACGGCGAAGACCCAGTGGAAGGCGCCGCCGACCTCCAGCGGGGTGAGCAGCTCGCCCCGGCCGCGGCCCAGCGCCGCCCCGCCGATCAGGCTGAACGGCACGTCGCTGCCCAACTCGGCGCAGATCTCCAGGAGTTCCTCGCGGGAGGCGCCGGTGCCCCACAGCGCGTCGCAGCCGACCAGGGCGGCCGCCCCGTCGGCGCTGCCGCCGGCCATGCCGCCGGCCACCGGGATGTCCTTGGCGATGTGCAGGTGCACGCGCGCCTCGCGCCCGTGCCGCTCGGCGAGGGCGAGCGCGGCGCGCGCGGCCAGGTTGGTCCGGTCGGTCGGGACCTGGTGCGCGTCGGGCCCGGAGACGGTGATCCGGAGCTCGTCCGCGGGCGTGACGGTGACCTCGTCGTAGAGCCCCACGGCGAGGAAGACGTTGGCCAGGTCGTGGAAGCCGTCGGGGCGCGGGCCGCCGACCGCCAGCTGCACGTTGACCTTGGCCGGGACCCGTACGGTCACGGAGTCGGACGCGCTCACCGCGCGGCTCCCTTCTGCGCCGCGCTCGGGCACGGCCGCGTTCCGGGCCGCGCTCAGGGCGCGGCTTCCCTCTGCGCCGCGCTCACGCGCGGGCATCTGTGACGAACGCCGGCGCCGCGCTCAGGACGCGGCGTTCTTCTGTTCGGCGATCGCCGCGAACTCCTCGACTGTAAGGGACTCGCCGCGCGCCTGGGGCGAGATGCCGGCGGCGACCAGGGCCGCCTCGGCCGCGGCGGCGGAGCCCGCCCAGCCGGCGAGGGCGGCGCGCAGCGTCTTGCGACGCTGGGCGAAGGCGGCGTCGACGACCGCGAAGACCTCGTCCCGGGTGGCGCTGGTGGCGAGCGGGGCGGTGCGGCGGACGAGCGAGACCAGGCCGGAGTCGACGTTGGGGGCGGGCCAGAAGACGTTGCGGCCGATGGCGCCGGCCCGCTTCACCTCGGCGTACCAGTTGGCCTTCACCGACGGGACGCCGTAGACCTTGGAGCCGGGGCGGGCGGCGAGCCGGTCGGCGACCTCGGCCTGGACCATGACCAGGGTGCGGTCGATGGTCGGGAAGGTGGCCAGCATGTGCAGCAGCACCGGCACCGCGACGTTGTACGGCAGGTTGGCGACGAGCGCCGTCGGCGCCGGGCCGGGCAGCTCGGTGACCCGCATCGCGTCGCAGTGCACCAGCGCGAAGCGGTCGGCGCGGCCGGGCAGCCGGGCCGCGACCGTGCTCGGCAGCGCGGCGGCGAGCACGTCGTCGATCTCCACCGCCGTCACCCGGTCCGCGACCTCCAGCAGCGCCAGGGTCAGCGAGCCGAGGCCGGGGCCGACCTCCACGACCACGTCGTCGGGGCGGACGTCGGCGGTGCGGACGATCCGACGGACGGTGTTGGCGTCGATGACGAAGTTCTGGCCGCGCTGCTTGGTCGGGCGCACGCCCAGCACGGCGGCCAGCTCCCGGATGTCGGCGGGCCCGAGCAGGGCGTCGGCGCCGTCGGCGTCGGGCACCCCGGCGGGGGCGTGGCCGGCGCTGGGACCGGTGCTGTCGGCGGGCTCGGGGAGGCCGGCGGGATCGGCGGGATCGGTGGAACTCACTGGTGAAGTCTACGGCCGCAGTGCGGCCAGGCACTCGCGCCCCGTTGCACGTACAGCCGCTTGGCGCGGTAGGTCTGCTCGGCGGCCGGGGCGTCCTGCGGGCGGCCGCGGCCGCCCAGCGACCGCCAGGTGGGCTCGTCGAACTGGTACAGCCCGCCGTAGGTCCCGGAGGCGTCCACCGCGTTCGGCCGGCCGCCGGACTCGCAGACGGCCATCGCCCGCCAGTTGAGCCCGTCCGCGGCGCCGACCGAGGCCGGGATCGGCTTGGTGCCCACCCGGACGATCTGCGCCACCGCCTCCCGCACCGTCTCGGCGCGCATCTGCCGCGGCCGCTGCGGCACGCCGTTGACCGTGCGCACCGCGTAGGTGATCCGCCGCACGCCCGGCCGCCCCAGCCGCTCCACGATCTCGGTGCCGCGGAAGACCGTCGGGTCCTCCCGTCGCACGGTCAGGAAGGGGATCGTCACCTCACGGGTCTCCTGCCCCGCGGTGATCCGCATGACCGAGATCGTCTGGCCGTCGCGGGGGAAGGCGTCGAGCGGCACGGAGGTGGTGTCCTCGCCGTGCAGCGCCAGGCCCGCCTCCCACACCGCCTCGCGGACGGTCGCGGCGTTGGTGCGGACGGTGTGCTCGCGGCCGTCGGCCACGAAGGTCACGGTGCGTTCGGTGCGCACGTCCAGGGTGAGGCCGCGGCGCGAGATGGCGGCGGACCGGGAGGCGGACAGGTAGGCCCCCTCGGCCCGCACCCCGAGCTGGCGCAGCGCGCCGTCGACGGTGCGGGCGGTGGTCCACACCTCGCGGTGCTCGCCGTCCAGGGTGAGGGCGACCGGTCGGCCGTAGCGGACGGCGACCTGGTCGCCGGTGCTGAGCGGCCGGTTCGGGGCGGGCGCCACCAGGTCGTGGCGGCCCACCGCCACCCCCTCTTCGGCCAGCAGCTCCCCGACGTCGTCCGCGAAGGTGTGCAGGCTGCGCGGGGCGCCGTCGACGCTGAGCAGGACGGCCTTGTCCTCGGAGACGAAGGCCGAGGTGCCGCCGGCGAGCGCGGCGACGACCAGCGCCTGCGGCAGCAGCCGGCTCATGGGGGCGGGGCGGTCGACGGCGCGCCTGCGGCGGGTGGCGCGGTGGCTGTGGTGCGCATGGCTCACTGCGGGCACTCCACGTTTCCTGGCGGGCGGGTCCGGTGCGGGTCCCGGACCTTAGCGGAGCGACCGTGACTGTCCCAAGCGACACCACTACGCGGCGTGGCCGCCGCCGCGTCACCCCAACGGGTAGCCGAAGGCGCGCGCCGTATTGGCCCCGACGGCCGCGGCCAGGTCGTCCTCGGGCATTCCCTTGACCGCCGCCATGGCGCGCAGGGTCACGGGGACGAGGTACGGCGCGTTGGGCCGCCCGCGGTACGGGGCGGGGGTCAGGAACGGCGCGTCGGTCTCCACCAGGACCAGCTCGGCGGGGGTGACGGCGAGCGCGTCGCGCAGCGGCTGGGCGTTCTTGAAGGTGACGTTGCCGGCGAAGGACAGGTAGTAGCCCTTGTCGGCGCAGACCTTCGCCATCTCGGCGTCTCCGGAGTAGCAGTGGAAGACGACGGTGTCGGGCGCGCCCTCCTCGTCCAGGACCCGCAGCACGTCCTCATGCGCCTCCCGGTCGTGGATGACCAGGGCCTTGCCGTGCCGCTTGGCGATGTCGATGTGGCGGCGGAAGGACAGCTGCTGGGCGGCGACGCCCTCCGGGCCGGTGCGGAAGTAGTCCAGGCCGGTCTCGCCGACCGCCCGCACCTGGTCCAGCGCGGCCAGCGCGTCGATCTCGGCGAGGGCGGCGTCGAGCCCGGCTGCGCCGCCGGGCTGGCGCGCGCCCTGCCGTGACCAGCCGTCCGGGTCCCCGTGCACGATCCGGGGCGCCTCGTTGGGGTGCAGCGCGACCGCCGCCCAGACGCCGGGGTGGGCGGCGGCCGTCTCGGCCGCCCAGCGGGACCCCGCGATGTCGCAGCCCACCTGGACCACGGTCGTCACCCCTACGGAGGCAGCCTTGGCCAAAGCCTCCTCGACGGTGCCGTCCTGCATGTCCAGATGGGTGTGCGAATCGGCGACCGGCACCCGGAGGGGCTCCGGGAGCGGCGGCGCGGCGTCCTTGGCCGCGCCGGAGGGGTCCTGCTTGGTGCTGGGGCTCATGCCCGCGATCCTACGAAGCCGGCCGGGGCCCGGACCAACGGCTTACGGGGCGGCCCGCTCGGGGAGCGGCCACGCTCGGGGAGCGGCCGCCTCCACCCCGGCGTTCGACCGAGCTACTTCCCCTCGCGGTGGTGCTGGAAGGGGTGGAGCAGGTCGGACAGGTGCCAGCCGCGCGCGGCCGCCTCGCCCGGCGCGTCCACGTGCACCGGACCGGGCGGCTCGTGCCGGACCGGCTCGGGGGCGCGGTGCAGCTCCTCGATGCTGGCGGCGACGGACGAGACCTGACCGGAGCGCATGATGCGGACGACGTGGGCGCCACAGTTCGCGCAGGTCGGACGGGTCAACGGGGAGGGGACGCGCTCACCGTCCGCCTTGTAGACGACGAAGGGGTGTCCCTCGGCGTCGATGTGGTGCTCTATCTCGTACGCCTGCTCCCAGCCGTGGCCGCACTTCATACAGGCGAAGGCGTACGCCTCGTGGGCGATCTCCCCGGTCATCGCCGGGCCGGTGGGGTGGGCTGGGGCGTGGGCCGTGGTGTGCGCACCACTCGAAGTGCCCGCGATCTCGCTCATGGCAGCTCCTCTTGTCCGCTGGACAAGTCGTTCCGGGATCGGTCATCCGGTCCCGGTATCCAGTGGACGCCCTCCGAGGCCGGACCGCAGCATCCCTTCCACCTCTTGGGGCAGATTTGGCGGGGCGATGCCATTCCGCCCCGCGGGTGCGGTCCAGGCTTTGCCTTTCACAATAGCCCTTTACCTGATGGTGGGCTTTTCGGCCGCACGGCAGGGATATTCCAGCCGCGCCCCGGTCCTTCCCGCCACGCCCGAGCGGGCCTTTCGGCCATGGCCCAGCGTCGTGGGCCGCTCAGCCGCGCGCGTCCCCGGCGCCCGTGCGCTTGGCGCCCGCGTCCCCGGCGCCCGCGTTCTTCTTCGCGGCCACCACCGCGTCGAACACCTCGCGCTTGGGCACCCCGACCTCGACGGCGACCGCCGCGATGGCCTCCTTGCGGCGCTCGCCGGCCTCCTCCCGCACGGCGACCAGCCGGGCCAGCTCGGCGGCGTCCAGCTCTCGGGGCGCGCGCTCGGCGGCCCCCTCGACCACGACGGTGATCTCGCCGCGCACCCCTTCGGCCGCCCACGTGGCCAGCTCCGCCAGCGGGCCGCGCCGGACTTCCTCGTAGGTCTTGGTCAGCTCCCGGCAGACGGCCGCGCGCCGGTCGGCGCCGAAGACCTCGACCATCGCGGCGAGGGTCGCGTCCAGCCGGTGCGGCGCCTCGAAGTACACGAGCGTGCGCCGCTCCTCGGCGACCTCGCGCAGCCGGCCCAGCCGCTCGCCCGGCTTGCGCGGCAGGAAGCCCTCGAAGCAGAACCGGTCCACGGGCAGCCCGGACACGGCCAGCGCGGTGAGCACCGCGGACGGCCCGGGGACGGCCGTGACCTTGACGCCCTGCTCCACGGCCGCCGCCACCAGCCGGTAGCCCGGGTCGGACACCGACGGCATGCCCGCGTCGGTCACCAGCAGCACCCGGGCACCCCCGGTCAGCGCCTCCACCAGCTCGGGGGTGCGCGCCGCCTCGTTCCCCTCGAAGTACGACACGACCCGGCCGGTCGGCTGCACCTCCAACGCCTGCGTGAGCCGCCGCAGTCGCCGGGTGTCCTCCGCCGCGATCACATCCGCCGCCGCCAGCTCCGCCGCCAGTCGTGGCGGCGCGTCCGCGGTGTCGCCGATGGGGGTCCCTGCGAGTACGAGTGTTCCGGTCACGCCACCATCCTCCCAGGCCCCACGGGTCTCTCGCGGCGGCGGTGCCGGGCCGCCCACCCGGACCGACGCCCTCCGGCCCTCCCCCACGGCGGCGGTTCCGGCCACGGAACGGGGCTGGGACAGGGGCTGGGACAGGGGCGGGTGGGCGGGAAGAGGCGGACACCGGCGGGAGGAATCCGCACACAGCGGACCCCGCACAGGCCCGTTCCCTACGATGGCGCGGTGACGAGTGACACCGCGACCATGGCCCAACGCGGCCGCGCCGCAGCTCCGCAGCCCAGCTGGCAGCGCCGGCTGCGCCGCTTCGGGTACGCCGGGCGGCCGCACTCCGACGTCCGGGACCGGCTGGTGCCGCCGTACCCGGAGCCGGACACGCGGCTGTGGGCGACGCTGGGCGCGAGCCCGGCGGCCGCCGACCGGCTGGCGCGGTGGACCGGCTGGGCCGGCCCGCTGCTGGTGGCGCTCTTCGCCGGGCTGCTGCGCTTCTGGAACCTGAGCAGCCCGAACAAGGTCATATTCGACGAGACGTACTACGCCAAGGACGCCTGGTCGCTGCTTGAACTGGGTTACGAGGGCACCTGGCCGGCCAAGGGCGCCAACGAGCAGATCCTGGCGGACCCGCAGCGCATCCCGCTCAGCGACGCCGCCGGATACGTGGTCCACCCGCCCGTCGGCAAGTGGGCCATCGCCGTCGGCGAGCAGCTGTTCGGCCTGACCCCGTTCGGCTGGCGGTTCATGGTCGCGCTGCTCGGCACCCTCTCGGTGCTGATGATCTGTCGCATCGGCCGCCGGCTGTTCCGCTCCACCTTCCTCGGTTGCCTGGCCGGCACGTTGCTCGCCGTCGACGGCCTGCACTTCGTGATGAGCCGCACCGCCCTGCTCGACCTGGTGCTGATGTTCTTCATCCTGGCGGCCTTCGGCTGTCTGCTGGTGGACCGGGACGCGGCGCGGGCCCGGCTGGCGGCCGCGCTGCCGGTCGGCCCGGACGGGGTGGCGCGCCCGGACGCGGAGATCGCCGCGCGGTTGAAGCTGGGGCTGCGGCCGTGGCGGATCGCGGCCGGGGTGTGCCTGGGCCTGGCCTGCGGCACCAAGTGGAGCGGGCTGTACGTACTGGCCGTGTTCGGCCTGATGACGTGGTTGTGGGACGTCGGCGCCCGGCGCACCGCCGGCGCCCGGTCCGGCTACCTCGCCGCCGGACGGCGCGACCTGCCGTGGGCCTTCCTGTCCCTGGTGCCGGTGGCGATCGGCACCTATGTCGCCTCCTGGGCCGGCTGGTTCGCCAACAGCGGGACGTACAGCGAGAAGACGGGCTGGCAGCACAGCGGCTACTTCCGCCACTGGGCGGAGTCCCCGAAGCCCGGCGGGGGTGGCTACAGCGACGACGGCGCCTTCTCCTGGCTGCTCAATCCGCTGCGCAGCCTGTGGCACTACGAGCGGGAGGTCTACGACTTCCACGTCGGCCTGGACGACCCGCACATCTACGAGTCCAACCCGTGGAGCTGGCTGGTGCAGTCCCGGCCGGTCTCCTACTTCTACGAGTCGCCGGCGGCCGGCGTCGACGGCTGCCCGGACGGGGCGAAGGGCAAGTGCGCGCGGGAGGTGCTGGCGCTCGGCACCCCGCTGCTGTGGTGGGCGGCCTGCTTCGCGGTGCTGTATCTGCTCTACCGCTGGGCGCTGCGCCGCGACTGGCGGGCGGGGGCGATCCTGGCCGGGATCGTCGGCGGCTATCTGCCGTGGTTCCTGTACCAGGACCGGACCATCTTCTCCTTCTACGCCGTCGCGTTCGTGCCGTTCCTGTGCCTGGCGGTGGCCATGATGGTGGGCGCGCTGCTGGGGCCGCCCCGGGCGACCGAGACGCGGCGGGTGCTGGGGGCGATCGGCGCGGGCTCCCTGGTCCTGCTCATCTTCTGGAACTTCGTCTACTTCTTCCCGATCTACACCGGCCAGGCGATCCCCATGGACGAGTGGCAGGCCCGGATGTGGCTGGACACATGGGTGTGACGGGAGGGGCGATCTGACCCCTGCCGGGATTCTCGGTAAGGTGCCCCGCACCGCGCCGCTTCATCAGGTGATGAAGGGCTTTTGAAGGACTGTGGGGGTTCTCGCATGCGGAGTGGTGCCAGAGCCGCGATCATCGTGGGCGCAGTCAGCGCCATGCTGGTCGGGGTCACCGGCTGCGGAGGCGGCGAGGACTCGTCGACGTCCGGGGCGCGGAACACACGGGACGGCGGCGCGGACGAGGCTCCCGCCGCCAAGCAGGTGAAGACCGGTCCGCTCAGCGCGGACGAGGTGAGGACCGCCTCCGGTGACTTCCTCGCCGCCTGGGCCGCGGGCGACACCGCCAAGGCCGCCGGGCTGACGGACGACAAGAAGGCGGCGGCCGCGGCGCTGGCCGCGTACCGCAAGGACGCCCACATCGCGAAGGTCGCGCTGAAGCCGGTGCCGGGCGGCGGCTCCGGCGCCTCGGTGCCCTTCTCCGTGGCCGCGGAGATCGGCTACGGGAAGCTGCGCGCCCCGCTGGCGTACCGGTCCGCCCTCACCGTGGTGCGGGACAAGACCACCGGCGAGGCGGTCGTCGACTGGAAGCCCTCGGTGCTCCACCCCAGGCTCGGTGCCGGGGACCGGCTGAGGACGGGCCCGGCGGACGCCCCGCCCATCAAGGCGGTCGACCGCGACGGCAAGGAGCTGCGCGCCGCCGAACACCCGGCGCTCAAGGGTGTGCTGGCGGGGCTGCGCGAGCGGTACGGCAAGAAGGCGGGCGGCACGGCGGGCATCGAGACCTGGATCGCCCGCGGCAAGGGCGCCAAGGGCGCCAACGGCAAGGCGCTGCCGGACGAGACGCTGAAGGTCCTCTCCAAGGGCACCCCCGGCACCCTGAAGACCACCATCGACGCCGGCCTCCAGAAGGCCGCCGAGCGGGCGGTGAACCGGCGGTCCAAGGCCGCGGTGGTGGCGATCAAGCCCAGCACCGGCGAGATCCTGGCGGTCGCCAACTCCCCCGCCGAGGGCTTCAACCTGGCCCTCCAGGGCTCCCTGGCCCCGGGTTCCACGATGAAGGTCATCTCCTCGGCGCTCCTCATCGACAAGGGCCTGGCCTCCTACGGCAAGGCCCACCCGTGCCCCAAGTACTCCTCGTACGGCGGCTGGAAGTTCCAGAACGACAAGAAGTTCGAGATCCGCGGCGGGACCTTCACGCAGTCCTTCGCCCGCTCCTGCAACACGGCCTTCATCAGCCAGGCGGCCGAGCTCGCCGACGACGACCTGACGAAGGAGGCCCGTGACGTCTTCGGCATCGGCCTCAACTGGCAGACCGGCGTGGCCACCTTCGACGGCGCGGTCCCGGTCCAGAAGGACGCTCCCAAGGCGGCCTCGCTGATCGGCCAGGGCGGTGTGCGGATGAACCCGCTCAACATGGCGTCGGTGGCCGCCACCGTGCGCAGCGGCACCTTCCGGCAGCCGTACTTCGTCTCCCCGAAGCTGGACGGCCGCCCGATCGCCAAGGCCGCCCGCTCCCTGAAGCCGGCCACCGCCAAGCAGCTGCGCGACCTGATGAAGGTCACCGCCACCTCCGGCACCGCCGCGCAGGCGATGGCCGGCATCGGCGGTGACGCCGGCGCCAAGACCGGCTCGGCCGAGGTGGACGGCCAGGAGAAGCCCAACGGCTGGTTCACCGCCTACCGCGGGGATCTCGCCGCGGCCGCCGTCGTCCCGGCCAGCGGCCACGGCGGCGACACCGCCGGCCCGATCGTGGCCGCGGTGCTGCGGGCGGGCTGACGAGGCGTGACGCGACGGTGCCCCGGGCGGGATCTCCCGCCCGGGGCACCGTCGCGTCAGGGGCCCGTGGCGTGTGTCGGGGTCCGCATGCCGGAGTCCGCGTGCCCGGCTCCGCATGGCTCTCCCGCGGCGCTCACGCCGCCTTCAGGGCGGTGATCGCCCGGCCGCGCAGCGCCGTCCGCACCGGCAGCCCCGTCGCCAGCAGCGTCAGCAGCAGGGTCGCCCCGGCGACGGCCGATGTGAACGGCAGCGGCAGATACGGCCAGGGGGAGCCGAAGGCGGTGTGCAGCATGGGAGCCAGGGTGGCCAGGGCGACGGCGGCGCCGAGCACGAGCGCCGTGAGGGAGACCACGCACGCCTCCCAGGCGGCCATCGTCAGGGCCTGCCGGCGCAGGGTGCCCACCACCCGCAGCAGGGCGATCTCGCGGCGGCGGTCGAAGGAGATCATGGCCAGGGTGTTGGCGGCGGCGATGGCGGCGAAGCCCGCGTACAGCCCCGTGCCCGCGTAGTCGAGCCAGACCTCGCCGGGGGCGCCCGCGGAGCCGGTGTGGTGGGCGGCCGTGGTCCGCATGGCGATCTTGGTGAGGCCGAAGGCGACGACCAGGGTGAGCGGGGTGAGCGCGGCGGCGAAGCGGCGGGGCTGGGAGCGCACGTTGAGGGCCGCGAGACGGGCGCTGCCGCCGAGCCGGCGGGCGGGAGCCGAGACCAGCCGGGCCGCGGGCGCCACCAGGCGCGGGCCCAGCAGCCCGACCCCGGCGCAGAACAGGAGCAGCACCAGGAACGCGCCCTGGCTCGCCTTGTCCGCCGGTTGGCGCGCCAGCAGCACCGAGACCGCCACGCCGCCCAGGACCGTCAGCAGGCCCAGCGCGGACCGGAACCAGCCGAGCCCGGGGCGTCCGGCCGCCGCCTCGGCCGCGGCCCTGGCCGGGCGGAGCAGGGAGAAGCGCAGGGAGCCGAGCGCGGCGGCGAGGGTCGAGGTGACCACGGCGACGGCCAGGCACACCGGCAGGGCCGCCCAGTGGTACCGGAACGCCATCTCGGCCGGGATCAGGCCGTGGTCGCGCATCCCCTGGAACCAGAGCCGCCCCAGTACCGCCCCGAGGCCACAGCCCGCGAGCGCCGCCGGCAGCGTGACCGCGAGCGCCTGGAGCACCACCGCGCGGCGGATCTGCCGGGGGCGGGCGCCGATCGCGCGGACGAGGGCGAACTCCCGGTGCTGCTGCGCCACGGCCGTGCCCATCGTCGACGCGAGCACGAATATCGACATATAGACAGAACCCACCAGGAGGACGGCCGCCATGTCCCGCACGCCGCTCTCCGTCACCTCCGCGCGGACGCCGGCCGGCAGCCCGTCCCCACTCGTCGCCGTGAGCACCGTGGTGGAGGCGCCCACCACGGTCGCGGCGAACAGCGCCGCGACGGCGGTCCCGGCCAGCGCCGGTCGATGGCCGCGCAGGGCGGAGACGGTCAGTCCTGTGATCATTACTCAAGCCTGGTCGGGCGGCCGGGGGTTGGCCATGGAGCGAGCCCGTGCCTTCGAGGTGGGGTTGTCCCCACCCCGAGGGCCGGACGGGCAGCCCGGAGGCGAAGCGGGGACCCCGCTCCGGGGCGGCCCGCGCCACCGCCGTGGCGACGCGAGCGGCTGACCGGCCGTCAGGCGCACGCCGTCGGCGTGACGAAGATCGCGTCGCGGGGCGGCTCCGGCCGGCGCTAGCGTCGCCCCATGCCCACACCCGACACCGCCCCCCGCCTGCTCGTCCCGGTCGCCCTCCGTCGCATATCCCGGCGGTGACCCCGCTCGTCGCGGCGGTGGTCCTGGTCGCCGCCGTCACCCACGCCTCGTGGAACGCCATCGCCCACGGCATCAAGGACCAGTTGCTCGCCTTCACCCTGGTGAGCGGCGGCGGTGCGCTGTGCGGGCTGGCCCTGATCCCCTTCGTGCCGGTGCCGGACGGCGGCGCCTGGCCGTATCTGATCGCCTCCGCGGTGCTGCACGTCGTCTACTACGTGCTGTTGATGCGCTCCTTCCGACTGGGCGACTTCGGCCAGATGTATCCGATCGCGCGCGGCACCGCGCCGCTGGTCGTCACCGTCCTCGCCGCCGTCTTCGCGGGCGAGCGGCCCGACGGCTGGCAGACGGCCGGGGTCGCCGTCGCCTCCGCGGGGCTGGTGGGCGTCGCCCTGTGGGGCATCCGCGGCTCGGGTGCGCGCCCGCACTGGCCCGCGCTGACCGCCGCCGTCGCCACGGGGCTGTCGATCGCCGGCTACACCGTCGTCGACGGGCTCGGCGTCCGCGCCTCCGGCAGCTCGATCGGCTACATCGCCTGGCTGATGGCCCTGGAGGGCCTCGCGGTGCCCGCCTACGCCCTGGCCGTACGGCGCGGGGCGCTGCCGCGCCAACTGCGCCCGTTCGCCCGGCGCGGGCTGCTGGGCGGTGCGCTCTCGGTCTTCGCGTACTCCCTGGTGCTGTGGGCTCAGACGCGCGCCCCGCTCGCCCCGATCGCCGCGCTGCGCGAGTCCTCGATCATCGTGGGGGCGGCGATCGGCACGGTCCTCTTCAAGGAGCGCTTCGGCGGACCGAGGATGGTCGCCGCCGGCCTGCTGGTGGTCGGCATCGGCCTCATGCTGCACGCCGGCTGACGCGGGTCGGCCGGCGTGCGGTGGTGGGGGATGAAGGTGGCGTGGACAGGGGAGCCCGGGCGGCTCAGACCTTCAGCCGCTGCACGTGCTCGTGCGTGTGCTCCTCGATGTCCTTGACCGCCGCGTGGAGCAGTTGGTGCGACAGGTCCGAGAGCGCCCGCGCGGCCGCGAGCTCGTCCCCGATCGCGGGCACGTTCTCGTCGGCCGGGTTGGTGCGCGCCTGTCCCTCGCCGACCAGCGCCCCGGCGCCTTCCTTCCCGGTCAGCCGAGCCTCGCACATGGTCACACGGTCCATGGAGGTGATGCTCAGCTGCACATTCCAGTTCTTGCCCATCATGGTCCGCCTCCTCTCGCCTCCTTTCATGGTCGCGCCGCCGGCCCCGGGCGGCGACTCGTGCCGGGGCGGGACACGGGCCGCGGGCGCCGCCCCGGGCGGGCGCGCGGCGGGCGCGGATCTCAGACCGCCATCCGCTCCTGCCGGGACTCGCTCTCCTCCAGCAGCCGGGCGGCGATGTGGTCCAGCGCGCGGTCCAGGAGGACACGATCGGCGGGATCGCCGGCGTCCCAGTCCTCCAGGTGCTCGTCGAGCCAGCCGCGCCAGGAGGCGCTGAGCCGCCGGATCTCGGCACGGCCGGCGAGGGTGAGGGCGAGCCGGCCGTCTCCGGAGAGCCGCGCGTAGCGGCCGGCGACGAGCCGGTCGAAGGCGGGCCGCAGCACCTCCGGCGGCATCCGGTGCGCGGCGGCCACCTCGCCGAGCCGGGCCTCCCCGCGCAGATGCTCCCGCCAGTGGATCTGGCCCAACGCCCATGCCTCGGCCGGGCCCAGCGGGGAGCCGGAGCGGGCCAGCAGCTGACGGCTGACGGGCTCCTCGGCGTGGCGCAGCACGTTGGCCACCGCGCGCTCCAGCTGCCGTTCGGCGTCGGATGTGTCCGGGGCGGAGAAGCCCTCGCCCAGGTCGACGGCGCCCGCGCGGGCGCTGTCGCGCAGCGGGACCTCCTTGAGGAACCAGGCGATGACGAAGCCGGCGGCCGCGACGGGCACCACCCACTGGAAGACGTAGCCGATGGTTTCCGCGTACGCCTCCACGACGGGTCGCCCCTGGTCCGGCGGCAGGGCGGTGAGCGCCTGCGGGTCCCGGACCGCGGCCGGCGGCACGTCGGGGGACTCGGCGAGCGCCGCGCGGAGCTCGGGTTCGAGCCGACCGCTGTAGAGGGTGCCGAAGACCGCGGTGCCGAAGGAGCTGCCGAGGGTGCGGAAGAAGGTCACGCCGGAGGTGGCGGTGCCCAGCTCGTGGTACGGGACGGTGTTCTGCACCGCGATCGTGAGCACCTGCATGGCCAGCCCGATGCCGGCACCCAGCACGAACATGTACAGCGACTCCAGCCGGACCCCGGTGTCCGGGCCCATGGTCGCCATGAGGTACAGCCCCAGCGCCATCACGGCGGTGCCCGAGATCGGGAACAGCCGGTAGCGGCCGGTGCGGCTGATGACGACGCCGGAGAGCACGGAGGTGCCCAGCAGGCCGACGATCAGCGGCAGGGTGCGGACGCCCGACTCGGTGGCGGAGACCCCGTCGACGAACTGGAGGTACGTCGGCAGGTAGGTGAGCGCGCCCAGCAACGAGAAGCCGACGATGAAGCTGAGCAGCGAGCAGACCGTGAAGACGGGGTTGCGGAACAGGCGCATCGGCAGCATCGGCTCCCGCGCCCGCAGCTCGACCAGGACGAAGGCGGTCAGCAGCACCGCGGAGCCGGCGAAGAGACCGACGACCTCCGCCGAGCCCCAGGGGTACCGGGTGCCGCCCCATTCCAGCCCGAGCACCAGCCCGGACGAGCCCAGCGCCACCAGCACGATCCCCAGGTAGTCGATGACCGGGCGGACCGCGGCCCGGACGACGGGGATCTGCCGTGCCGCCATGGCGATCATGACGATGGCGACCGGGACGTTGACGTAGAAGCACCACCGCCAGGAGGCGTGGTCGGTGAAGACGCCGCCCAGGGTGGGGCCGACGACGGTGGTCACGCCGAAGACCGCGCCGAGCGCGCCCTGGTACTTGCCGCGCTGCCGCAGCGGGATCACGTCCGCGATCAGCGCCATGGCGGTGACCATCAGCCCGCCGCCGCCGGCGCCCTGTACGGCGCGGGCGACGATCAGCAGCAGCATGCTGTTGGCGGCGCCGGCCAGGATCGAGCCCGCGATGAAGACGACGGCGCTGATCTGGAAGACGACCTTGCGGCCGAAGAGGTCGCCGAACTTCCCCACCAGCACGCTGGAGACGGTCTCGGCGAGCAGATAGGCGGTCACCACCCAGGCCATGTGCCCGCCGCCGCCCAGGTCCGCCACGATCGTCGGCAGCGCCGTGGAGACGATCGTCTGGTCGAGCGCGGCCAGCAGCATGCCGAGCACGACGGTGACGAAGACCAGGTTGGTGTGGCGGCGGTCGAGGGCGGGCGGGGCCGGGGCGGCGGAGGGCTCCTCGGTGGCCGTGGTCATGGAACGTCGCACCTCCCGACGCCCCCGAGGCGGACTGCTCCCCTCAGCATTCGGCGAAATGTCCCCCACTGCCACTTGTGGACCCGCGCGCGGCGAGGTCGGGGTCGCACCGGTGTGCGCCGAGCACCGTTACGCGAGGTGGGCGCTCTTGCAAACGCTTTGCAGCTGAGCCCATTATCGAACGGATTCAGCCAGCCCGGCTGCTTACCGCCCCCTCCACCCCCGAGCGGAGCCCCCATGCACGTCCCCGACGGATTCATCGGCGCCCCGGTGTCGGTGGCGACCGGCGCGGTCGCCACCGCGGCCGTCGCGGTCTGCCTGCGCGGCGCCCGCCGCGAGCTGGACGAGCGCACCGCCCCGCTGGCCGGACTGGTCGCCGCCTTCGTCTTCGCCGTGCAGATGCTGAACTTCCCGGTCGCCGCGGGCACCAGCGGCCATCTGCTGGGCGGGGCCCTCGCCGCGATACTCGTCGGCCCCTACACAGGGGTGCTGTGCCTGTCCATGGTGCTGCTCATGCAGGGCGTGCTGTTCGCAGACGGCGGCCTGACGGCGCTGGGCGTCAACATCACCGACATGGGCGTGGTCACCGTCCTCGTGGCCTTCGCGCTCTTCCACGGTCTGCTGCGGATCCTGCCGCGCACCCGGCGCGGGGTGACCGTCGCGTCGTTCGTCGCCGCCCTGGTCTCCGTCCCGGCCGCCGCCATCGCCTTCACCGGCCTGTACGCCCTCGGCGGCACCACCGACGTCGCCATCGGCAAGGTCTTCACCGCCATGGTCGGCGTCCACCTGCTCATCGGCATCGGCGAGGCCGCCATCACCGCCCTCACGGTGGGCGCCGTCGTCGCCGTCCGCCCCGATCTCGTCCACGGCGCGCGCGGCCTGGAGCGGCGGCTCGAACTGCGGGTCTCGCCCCTGACCCCGGCGACGCCCCGGAGCGCGGAGCCGACCGCGCGGAGCGCCGGGCCGACCGTCCCGACCGCGACCGCGCGCCCGGAGGGTGTCCCCGCCCAGGCGGGCGCCCCCGCCGCGGCGGAGGGCGTCCCGGCCCAGGCCGGGCGTCCGGACGGCGCCTCGGACGGCGCCCACCCCGCCGCGGCGCCCGCCGCGAGCGGGTCCGCGGACGCCTCCCGTACGGATCCGGCGGCGTCGCCCGCGCGAGCCGCGGCGCCTGCCACCGGCGCCGCCCCCGCCCCGCGCGGGACGCGGCGGGTGTGGCTGGCCGGCGTGGCCGCGGCGCTCCTCTGCGCCGGCGTGGTCAGCTTCTACGCGTCCAGCAGCCCGGACGGGCTGGAGAAGGTGGCGCAGGACCACGGCATCGACGCGAAGACCGAGGAGCACGCGGCGAAGGACTCGCCGCTGGCCGACTACGGGGTCGAGGACGTCTCCGACGCCCGGCTCTCCGGCGGTCTGGCCGGGGTGATCGGCGTGGGGACGACGCTCGCCGTGGGCTCGGGGGTCTTCATCGTGGTGCGCCGCCGCAAGGGCGAGGCCGCCGCCCCGCGTCCCGAGCGCGAGACCGAGGCGGTCTGACATGGGTGCGGGCCATGCCCACCGCCTGTACCGGGCGGGTGACTCGCCGGTGCACGCGCTGCCCCCGCAGTGCAAGATCGCGGCGGTCCTCTGCTTCGTCCTCGTCGTGGTCTCCACCCCGCGCACGGCGCTGTGGGCGTTCGCGCTGTACGCGGCCGCGCTGGCCGCCGTCGCCGCCCTGGCCCGGGTCCCGGCGGGGCTGGTGCTGCGCCGGATGCTGATCGAGGTGCCGTTCGTGGCGTTCGCCGTGCTCCTGCCGTTCGTCGCCGAGGGGCCCCGGGTGGAGGTGCTGGGGCTGTCGCTCAGCGAGTCGGGGCTGTGGGGCGCCTGGAACGTCCTGGCCAAGGGCACCCTGGGCGTCGCAGCCTCCGTGCTGCTCGCCGCCACCACCGAACTGCGGGCGCTGCTGCTCGGCCTCCAGCGGCTGCGGATGCCCCCGCTGCTGGTTCAGATCGCGTCGTTCATGATCCGCTACGGGGACGTCGTCACCGACGAGATGCGCCGGATGCGCATCGCGCGGGAGTCGCGTGGCTTCCAGGCATCCGGAGTCCGCCACTGGGGGGTGCTCGCGAAGTCCGCCGGCGCGCTGTTCATCCGCTCCTACGAGCGCGGGGAGCGGGTCCATCTGGCGATGGTCAGCCGGGGCTACACCGGCACCATGCCGGTGATCGACGAGGTGACGGCGACCCGCGCCCAGTGGGTGTGCGCCGCCGCCCTCCCGCTGGCCGCGCTGGCCGTGGGCGTCCCCGCGTGGGCGCTCGAAGGGGGTGGCTGACGATGGGCGAGCACCGCGCCCCCGACCCTGACCCGGCGGCCGACGCCGCGCCCCACGCCGATCGGATGGACCCGTAGATGACCGCCCCGTCCCCCGCCTCCCTCGCCTCTCTCGAGGTGTCCGGCCTCGCCTACGCCTACCCCGACGGCCACCAGGCCCTGTTCGGCGTGGACCTCACCCTCGCGCGCGGAGAGCGCGTCGCCCTGCTCGGCCCCAACGGCGCCGGGAAGACCACCCTCGTCCTGCATCTGAACGGCATCCTGAGCGGCGGCACGGGCACCGTGACGGTGGCCGGGCTCCCGGTCGACAAGCGGCATCTGGCGGAGATCCGGCGCCGGGTCGGCATCGTCTTCCAGGACCCGGACGACCAGCTGTTCATGCCCACGGTGCGCGAGGACGTCGCCTTCGGCCCGGCGGCGGCCGGGATCCGGGGCGCGGAGCTGGCGGATCGGGTCACCGGCGCGCTGGAGCGGGTCGGCATGTCGGAGTTCGCCGACCGACCGCCGCACCACCTCTCCTTCGGCCAGCGGCGCCGGGTGGCGGTGGCCACGGTGCTGGCCATGGAGCCGGAGATCCTGGTCCTGGACGAGCCGTCCTCCAACCTCGACCCGGCCTCACGCCGCGAACTCGCCGATATCCTGCGCTCGCTGGAGGTCACGGTGCTGATGGTCACCCACGACCTGCCGTACGCGCTGGAGCTGTGCCCCCGCTCGGTGGTGCTCAGCGAGGGGGTCATCGTGGCCGACGGCGCCACCCGCGACCTGCTCTGCGACGAGGAGCTGATGCGCCGGCACCGGCTGGAGCTGCCGTTCGGCTTCGATCCGCGCTCGGTACCCGCCCCGGCATAAGCACTCCCGCGCGGGCGTTGCACCATGGCAGCACACACGTCAGGCACAGCAGGTAGGAGTACGCATCAGTGGTGGACGTCCAGGGCACGGTGGCGGACGGCTTCGAACCGGTTCGGGACGCCTTTGCCGAGAACTTCGCGCGGCGAGGTGAGCGGGGCGCGGCCTTCGCGCTCTACGTGGAGGGGCGCAAGGTCGTCGATCTGTGGGGCGGTGTCAGGGACGCGGACTCCGTGGCCCCGAAGCCGGACGGCGGGGTCGACACCGACGGCGGTGACAGCGAGGCCGGGGACGCCGTGGAGCCCGCGCCGTGGACGCGGGAGACCGCGCAGGTGGTCCGTTCCGTCACCAAGGGCGTGGCCGCCGCCGTGCCGCTGCTGCTGCACCAGCGCGGCCAGCTGGACCTGGACGCCCGCGTCGGCTCGTACTGGCCCGAGTTCAAGGCCAACGGCAAGGAGCGGGTGCTGGTCCGGCACCTGCTCTCGCACCGGGCCGGGGTGCCGGCCCTGGACACCCCGCTGACCCCCGACGAGGCCGTCGACGGCGTCTCCGGGCCCCGCGCGGTCGCCGCGCAGGCGCCCGCCTGGGAGCCGGGCACCGACCACGGCTACCACGCCCAGACCTACAGCTGGCTGCTGGGCGAGCTGGTGCGCCGGGTCACCGGGCGCACCCTGGGCCGCTGGGTGGCCGAGGAGATCGCCCGGCCGCTCGGCCTGGGGCTGTGGATAGGGCTGCCGGAGTCCGAGCGCGGGCGGGTGGGCCGGATAGCCGGCGTGGAGCCGCCGGCCGCCCCGGCCACCGCCGGTGCGCCGCGGCTGCGCCCCAAGCGGTCGGTCGCGGAGGCGTACCAGGACCCGGAGTCGCTGACCCGGCGCGCCTTCGGCGCCATCGCCCCGGCCCCCGACGAGAACGACGCCGCCTACCGCGCGGCCGAGCTGGCCGCCTCCGGCGGCGTGGCCACCGCCGACGCGCTGGCCCGTTTCTACGCGGCGCTGATCGGGCCGGTCCCCTTCGGTCGCCGGCTCTTCGCCCCCGCCACCGTCACCCTGGCCCGCACCGAGGAGTCGACCGGCCCCGACCGGGTCCTCGTCGTCGGCACCCGCTTCGGCCTCGGCTACATGCTGCACGGCCCGGCCTCCCCGCTGCTGGGCCCCGGCTCCTTCGGCCACCCCGGGCGCGGCGGCTCCCTCGCCTTCGCCGACCCCGCCACCGGGGTCGGCTTCGGCTATGTCACCAACGGCATGCGGCGCGGTGTCACCGCCGACCCCCGGGCCCAGGCCCTCGTCCGGGCGGTCCGCGCGGTCGTCACCGCGTAGCGCCCGGCCGGCCGGGGCTGTCGTCCCGGCCCGGCGCCGGCCGCGCGGGACGCGCCCCGGCAGCCCGCCGGCTGGGGAGCGCCCCGGTGGCCCACCCCGCGCGGTTCGCGGGGTCCGGGGCGACCTGATCGCGCCGGGCACCGTCCGCGCCCCCGGCGGGCGCCGGGCGGCGACTGAGCGAGACGACCGCGCCGGCCGCCCTCGGTCGCGTCGGCCGCCGTACGGCCCCGGGTTCGGCGTGCGTGCGGTTCCCGGGTCCGTCCGTACGCTCCCCGGGAGCGTCGTGCACCCCGCGCGAAACGGCCGCGGCGGCCCCCGCTCGATGAGCGAGGACCGCCGCGGCGATCTGTCGTGTCGGCCGGTGGCCGAACGGGTTCAGACGCGGGTCAGCTCCGCGTCGTCCGCGTCACCCTGCCGCTGAGCGGCGGCGGAGGACTCGGTGGAGAGCTGCTTCTGGAGCTGCTCACCCTCGACGTCGACGTTGGGCAGGACCTTGTCCAGCCACTTCGGCAGCCACCAGGCGGACTTGCCGAGCAGCGCCATGACGGCCGGGACGATGGTCATACGGACGATGAAGGCGTCGAAGAGGACCGCGATGGCGAGGCCGAAGCCGATCATCTTGACCATCGACTCGGGGGAGCCGATGAAGCCGGCGAAGACGGCGATCATGATGACCGCGGCGGCGGCGACCACGCGGGCGCCGTGCCGGAAGCCGGTGACGATCGCGTCGGACGGGCTCTCGCCGTGGACGAACGCCTCGCGCATCCGGGTGACCAGGAAGACCTCGTAGTCCATCGCCAGACCGAACACCACACCGATCATGAAGATCGGCATCATGCTCATGATCGGGCCGGTCTCCTCGACGGCGAAGAGGCTCGCGCCCCAACCCCACTGGAAGACCGCGACCACCGCGCCGAGCGCCGCGACCACCGAGAGCAGGAAGCCCAGGGCCGCCTTCAGCGGGACCAGCACCGAGCGGAAGACCGCCATCAGCAGCAGGAAGGCCAGGCCGACGACGAGCGCCAGATACGGCAGCAGCGCGTCCTGCAGCTTCTTGGAGATGTCGATGTTCATCGCCGTGGTGCCGGTGACCAGGACCTCGGCGCCGGTGTCGGCCTGGATCTTGTCGGCCTCGTCACGGATGTCCGCGACGAGCTCCTCGGTGTCGTGGCTGCTCGGCTTGTACTTGGAGATGACCGTGAGCATCGCCGCGTCGCCGGCCTTGTTGTACGACTGCGGGGTGACCGGGGAGACCATGGCCGCGCCCTTGAGGCCGGAGATGGCCTTGGCGGCCTTCTCGACCGACCCCTTGCGGTCCTTGGCGTCCTTGACGTCGATGGCGACCATCAGCGGGCCGTTGAGACCGGGGCCGAAGCCCTCGGAGACCAGGTCGTATGCCTTGCGCTTGGTGGAGCTGGTGGGCTGGTAGCCGTCGTCCGGCAGGCCGAGCTCCAGGCTGCCCGCCGGGATGGCGGCGGCACCGAGGCCGATGACGCCCAGCGCCAGGATGGCGATCGGGCGACGCAGGATGAGGCGCGCCCAGCGGGTGCCCGCGTTCGGCTTGTCGGAGCTGGCGTAGGAGCCCGTCTCCTCCTTGCGCCGACGGGCCTTGCGACCCCAGATGCGCTTGCCGGCGAAGCCCAGCAGCGCGGGGATGAGGCTGATGGCGATCAGGACCGCGATGGCGACCGTGCCCGCGGCGGCGAAGCCCATCTTGGACAGCACCGGGATGTTGACCACGGCCAGGCCCGCCAGGGCGATGACGACGGTCAGACCGGCGAAGACCACCGCGGAGCCCGCGGTGCCCACGGCCCGGCCGGCCGCCTCCTCGCCTTCCCGACCCTCGGCCAGCTCGGCGCGGTAGCGGGAGACGATGAACAGGGCGTAGTCGATGCCGACCGCGAGGCCGATCATCATCGCCAGCGTCGAGGTGGTGCTGGACAGCCCCAGCGTCGAGGCCAGCGCGGTGATCGAGGAGATGCCGATACCGACGCCCATGATGGCGGTCAGCAGCGGCATACCGGCCGCGAGCAGCGAGCCGAAGGTGATGGCGAGCACGACCGCGGAGATGGCGATGCCGATGATCTCCGTGGAGCCCTGCTCGGGCATCTCCTCCAGCGCGTCACCGCCGATCTCCACCTGGAGGCCGCCGTCGCGGGCCTTCTTGCCCGCGTCCTTCAGCGCCTCCTTGGAGTCCTTGTCCATCTCCATGGCGTTGACCTTGTAGGTGGTCAGGATGTACGCCGTGGAGCCGTCCTTGCTGACGGCGTTGGACGTGAAGGGGTCGGCGACCGAGGCGATCTCGTCGGAGCCCTTGGTCAGGTCCTTGATGACCTCGTCGACCTTGGCCTTGTTGGCCTTGTCGGTCATCTTCTGACCGTCCGGCGCCCGGAAGACCACGCGCGCGGTGGCGCCCTCGGCGCTGATGTCGGGGAAGCGCTCTTCCAGGAGGTCGAAGGCCTTCTGGGCTTCGGTGCCGGGCACGGAGAAGTCGTCGTTGCCGGGCGGGGTGGCGGTACCGGCGCCGACTCCCGCGACCACCAGGAGTGCCACCCAGATCAAGGCGACGAATCGTCGCCTTCTGAATGCGAAACGGCCGAGTTTATAAAGGAAGGTGGCCACGAGGAGAGACGCTCCCGTCGTATAGACAAATAGCAGGCTGCGGAGAACCAGCCCGGCGACGAGAGCGGCGCGCCAGGTGGCGTGGGTGTGCGGTTGTCGGTGTGCGGTTGTCGGTGTGCCACTGGGGAGAGGCTCAGGCGCCGAGAGCGGGGAGGATCACGGCGTCGATATAGGTGAGCAGATAGTCGGCGTCCGCCGTCCGGTCGTCGATCAAGGGACGTGCGACGAATGCGCCGCACAGCATGTGCGGCACATAACCGAGGGCGGGCGCGTCCGCGGCGATCTCGCCGCGGTCGACGGCGCGCTTCAACAGCGCGTCAAGGGCGGCGACCTCGGGGGCGATCAACAGCTCCCGCAGCGCCTGACTCAGGTCCGGATACTCATGGGTGGCATGGGCGAGACCCCGCATGAGGGCCGCGTCCTGCTCAGTCCTGTCACTCCCACAGATCACCACCTCACGCAGGTCGCCACGGAGCGACCCGGTGTCGATGTTCTCCAGCGGAACCGGCTTGGTGTGCCGCAGTGCGGTGGCCACCAACTGCGGCTTGCTTTCCCACTGTCGATAGAGTGTTGCCTTGCTGGAGCGCGTACGCGCGGCGATGGCATCCATCGTCAAGGCGGCGTAGCCGACCTCCCGGAGGAGCTCGACCACCGCCTCGTACAGCTCGCTCTCCCGCTCAGGGGTGAGCCGGCTGCGGCGTGTACGGGGCTTGACCCCCTGCACGGTCGGCATGGCGCGCACCCCCTGGCTCCAGCCTCGGATCAAGACATCCGAACGAAACGGTTTCGTACGCTTAAAGTGTACGTCATACCGTCTACCGCCGCGCGCGATTATGTGCTCGTACGCCGGTGTCGTCGGTCACAGAACCGAGTTGCCGTCGTTGCCACAGCCCGAAAGCATGGGAGTGTGAGCGACGCACGCGGGGCCTCCGGCCCGCTCGAAGCGACACCGTCCGCATCCGTGCCCGGTGGGCCGGGTGGCGGCGCGCCGAGGGCCCGGGGGACGGACGCGAGCGGCGGGGCGTATCTGCGCTATCCGCACCTCCACGGCGATCTCATGTGCTTCGCGACCGAGGACGACCTGTGGCTGGCGCCGCTGGCGGGCCCCGGAGAGCCGGCCGGCCGGGCCTGGCGGCTGACGGTGGACCGGACCCGGGTCGGCCACCCCCGCTTCTCCCCGGACGGGAGCCGGATCGCCTTCACCACCTGGCGCAGCCTCGACCCGGAGATCCATCTGGTCCCGACGGAGGGCGGATCGGCGCGGCGACTCTCGTACTGGGGCAGCGCCGACACGCGGGTGTGCGGGTGGACGCCGCCGGAGAACGGGGTCGCGCACATCCTCGCCGTCAGCTCGCACGGCCAGCCCTTCCCGTACTTCTCCTGGGCCTACAAGGTGCCCACCGACGGCAGCCCCGGCGGCCGGCTGCCCTGGGGGCCGGTCTCCGACATCGCGGTCGCGGACGTCGCGGGCGAGCACCGGACGCTGCTGCTCACCGGCAAGCCGCCGCACGAGCCGGCCTCCTGGAAGCGCTACCGCGGCGGCGCGATGGGGCGCATGTGGCTGCACGGCGCCCGGCTCCTGCCGGACCTGTACGGACACCTGGACGCGCCGATGTTCGTCGGCGACCGGATCGCCTTCCTCTCCGACCACGAGGGCGTGGGCAACCTCTACTCCTGCCTTCCCGACGGCACCGACCTGCGCCGCCACACCGACCACGAGGACTTCTACGCCCGGCACGCCGCCACCGACGGCTCGCGGGTGATCTACCAGTGCGCCGGCGACCTGTGGCTGGTGGAGGACCTGGCGCCGCGGGCCCGGCCGCGCCGGCTGGAGGTGCGGCTGGGCGGGCCGCGCGCCGGGCGGCGGCGCTATCAGGTGCCGGCCGCCGCGCACGTCGACTCGCTGGCGGTGGACACCACCGGCCGGGCGAGCGCGGTGTGCGTGCGCGGCAGCCTGTACTGGCTGACCCACCGGGACGGGCCCGCGCGGTCGCTGGTGGACACCCCGGGGGTGCGGGTGCGGATGCCGGAGATGCTGGCGGCCAGCGGAGAGGTCGCCTACGTCACCGACGCCGAGGGCGAGGACGCCATCGAGATCGGCCAGCTGCCGCGCGCCGCCGGGCCGGGGCGACCGCGCCGACTGGCCGTGGGGCGGCTTGGCCGGGTGCACGAGCTGGTCGCCTCCCCGGACGGCAGGCGGCTGGCGGTGGCCGCGCACGACGGCCGGCTGCTGCTGATCACCCTGGCCGACGCGGTCGGCGGCGAGGGCGTGACCGCGGGCGTGGCCGCGGAAGGCGACACCGAAGGCGAGACCGAGGCGACAGCGGCGGCGACAGCGGGGGACGAGGTCAGCGAGCTGATCCGCTCCCCCAACGGCCCGGTACGGGACCTGGCCTTCTCTCCCGACTCCGACTGGCTCGCCTGGTCCCACCCCGGCATCGGCCGCACCCTGCGTCAGATCAAGATCGCCAGGCTGCAGGACCGCACCGTCGTGGACGTCACCGACGGGCGCTTCGAGGACGAGAACCCGGTGTTCACCCGCGACGGCCGCTATCTGGCGTTCCTGTCCTGGCGCGGCTTCGACCCCGTCTACGACGTGCACACCGGCGACCTGTCGTTCCCGCTGGGCTGCCGCCCCTATCTGGTGCCCCTGTCCTCGGCTACCCCCTCCCCCTTCGCGCTCTCCCCCGAGGGTCGGCCGGCGGCCGGCGGACTGGACCCGGACGAGGCCGTGCCCGAGGGCGACGGGCATGTGATGGTCGAGGTGGAGGGGCTGGCGAGCCGGGTGACGGTGTTCCCGGTGGCCGCCTCGAAGTACTCGGCGCTGTGCCCGGTGGCCGGCGGCGGGCTGGTCTGGCTGCGCTGGCCGATCTCCGGCGCGCTCGGCGAGACCTTCGCCAACCCCACCGACACCTCCGGCCGCCCCACCCTGGAACACTTCGACCTCGCCAAGGCCAAGCGCGCCGAACTCAGCAGCAGCCTGGACTGGTTCGTCGTCAGCGGCGACGGCTCCCGGATGGTGCTCAACGACGAGGGCGAGCTCCGCGCGGTGCCGGCCACCGAGTCCGGCGACAGCGACTCCACCGTCTACATCGACATGCGGCGCATCCAGCACGAGGTCGACCCCGCGGCCGAGTGGCGCCAGGCGTATGCGGAGGCGGGCCGCATCGTCCGCGCGTACTTCTGGGACCCGGGGATGTCCGGCGTCGACTGGGACGGGGTGTTGGAGCAATACCGCCCGCTGGTCGAACGGGTCGCCTCCCCCGACGAGTTCGCCGACCTGCTGCGTGAGGTCCTGGGCGAGCTGGGCACCTCGCACGCCTATGTCGTCCCGGCCCGGCGCAACGAGGGTCCACGCCACTACCAGCGCCCCATCGGGCTGCTCGGCGTCAACTTCGTCCGCACCAAGGAGGGCGCCTGGACGCTGGGTCGGATCCTGCCCGGCGAGTCCTCCGACTCACGCGCCCGCTCCCCGCTGGCCGGCTCCGGCATTCGCGAGGGGGCCCTGCTCACCCATGTCGACGGGCGGCCGGTGGACCCGGTCACCGGCCCGTCCCCGCTGCTGGCCGCCGCCGGCGGCACCACCGTGGAGCTCACCTTCGCCTCGCCCGACGGCGCCGGTCCGCCGCGCCGGGTGGCCATCATGCCGCTGATCGACGACCGGCCGCTGCGCTACCAGCACTGGGTCGCCAAGCGCCGCGCGGTGGTGCGGGAGTTGAGCGGCGGCAAGTGCGGCTACCTCCACATCCCCGACATGGGCGGCTCCGGCTGGGCGCAGTTCAACCGCGATCTGCGCCGCGAGATGTCGCTGCCCACACTGATCGTGGACGTCCGCGGCAACGCCGGCGGCAACATCAGCGAGCTGGTGGTGGAGAAGCTCACCCGCACCATCATGGGCTGGGACCTCACCCGCGACGCCCGGCCGGTCTCGTACACCAGCAACGCCCCGCGCGGCCCGATCGTCGCCGTCGCCGACGAGATGACCTCGTCCGACGGCGACATGATCACCGCCGCCTTCCGGCTGCTCGGCATCGGCCCCGTCGTCGGCCTGCGCACCTGGGGCGGCGTCGTCGGCATGACCGGCCGCCACCGACTCATCGACGGGACGGCGATCACCGTGCCGATGAACGCGGCCTGGTTCGAGGCTTACGGCTGGGGTGTGGAGAACCACGGCGTGGAGCCCGACATCGAGGTGGAGCGCACCCCGCTGGACTGGGCCGAGGGCCGCCACAAGCAACTCGACGACGCCGTCCGCGTCGCCCTGGACCTGCTGGACCGCCACGGCTCCGCCGAGCCCCCGGACTACTCGAACGTCCCGGACCGGCGCCGCCCGAAACTGCCGCCGCGGGCGGGTGACTAGCACCCTCCGAGGCACCGTCCGGGGCACCATCTCGGCCGGCGGGCATAGCAGATGCTAAGGCGCCAATCCGGCTGCCGGCGGGCAGCGACCAGGGGCGCACCCCGTCACCGGGATGCGCCCCTGAGCAGCACAGGTTGTAGGTGCACCTGGGGGTGCGCCTCAGAGGCCGCCGTTACAGCGGCTCGTCCAGGTCGTCCAGGCTCTGCTGCTGTTGCTGCTGGCCGCGCTGCTGCTGGCCGCGCATGTCCTTCTCCTCGGACATGTCCTTGCCCTTGCGCTGGCCCTTCTGCTTGGCCTGCTGTGCCTTCTCGCGCAGCTTGTCGCCGGCCTCCTGGCCGCGCTGCTGCGCCTCCTGGGAGGTCTGCTGCAGCTTTTCCTTGCCCTGCTGCGCCTTGCGGCTTATGTCGTCCTGCATGCCCATCGAAGTCACTCCTCAGTGGCTGGGGGTTGGGCCTCGATCAGCCTGACATGCCAGAACATAGGGCGCATTTCGATCAGTCACGCACGGTCACGCTCCGCCGCCGCGGTCTCGTCGCGAGGCCGTCCCGCGCGCGGGACGGCCGTCCGCTCCCGGCGTGCCCGCTCGTCCGCCGCGCCGCCCGCGCCCACCAGCCCGCCGCGCGCCTCGCCCACGCGCGGCCCGAAGCGGCGCATCTCGCGCTGCCCGCCGAGGCCGATCAGGGTCGGCAGCGCGCCGCGCAGCGGCTGCATCCCGCGCAGCCACCACTGCGCGTACACCTGCGCGGACCGGCGCTCGATGCCGGCGACGAGCCGGTCGACGGCCGGGCCCAGCGGGTAGGTGCGGTTGGCCGGCCACGGCAGCCGGGCGCGCAGCTCGCGCATCACCGCGTCCTGGTCGGCGCCGCGCACCATGTCGGTGTCCGTCCAGCTCAGATAGCCGACGCCGACCCGTACGCCACGGTGGCCGACCTCCGCGCGCAGGCTGTGCGCGAACGCCTCGACACCCGCCTTGGAGGCGCAGTACGCCGTCATCATCGGGGTGGGCGCGAGCGCGGCCAGCGAGGCTATCTGAAGGAGGTAGCCGCGGCTCTCCAGCAGCGCGGGCAGGAAGGCGCGCGCGGTGGTGGCGCTGCCCAGCAGGTTGACCTCGACCACCCGCCGCCAGGCGGCCTCGTCGGAGCCCAGGAAGGGTCCGCCGATGGCGACTCCGGCGTTGGCGACGACGACGTCCACCCGTCCGAAGCGCTCCCGCACCTCGGCCGCCACGCGGGTCATCGCCTCGTGGTCGGTGACGTCGGCGTGCCAGTGGCCGCACGTGGTGTGGAGCCGGTCGGCCACCTTCTCCAACTCGTCCGGCTCCAGGCCGACGAGGGCCACCGTGGCGCCCCGCGCGGACAGCTTGCGGGCCAGCAGCTCGCCGACGCCGCGCGCCGCGCCGGTCACCACCGCGACCCGCCCCTCCAGGGGTCCGTTCCCGCCGCCGCTCATGCCGTGGGCTCCTTCGTCTCGTCCGTCTCGTCCGTCTCGTCGTGCCGATGGGGGCCGAGGTCGTCCGACGCGCCGCCGGCCGTGACGCCGGCGCGGGGCGTGAGGTGGTGCAGGACGAGGTCGCGAATCCGGTCGGCGACCGTCGCCCCGTCCTCCACCGGCGTCATGTGGCCGACCCCCGGCAGTTCGGTGACGCCCACGCAGTGCGGGAGCAGCGCGGCCAGGGCGTACGCGTGGCGCACGGGGGTGAGCCGGTCGGCGGCGCCGTGCACGATCGCCGTCGGCACGGCCACCCGTGTCACCCCGCGGTCCAGGTCCAGCTCGGCCAGCACCCGCCCCCAGTCGGCGCGCACCCCGCGCGGGCAGCCGGCCACGATGCGGGCGCACGCCTCCACCATCTCCGCGGAGGCGTCGGGCCCCAGGGTGATGTAGCGCAGCACCCGGCGGCCCAGCGGCGCCAGCGGGCTGGCCGGGGCGCGGGAGGTGAGGATCGCGTGGTGCAGCGCCGTGCGGAGCCGGCCGGCCCGCAGCGGCACCACGTGCGACCGCGCGGGCAGCCGGGAGCTGCCGGTGCTGCACAGCAGCGCGGCCGCGGCGTGCGCGCGGAAGTGCGGACGGGCGGAGGAGGCCATCAGGGTCATGCCGCCCATGGAGTGGCCGGCGAGCACCGCGCGTTGGCCGGCGGCGGAGTCCAGGGTGGCCTCCAGCACCGCCTCCAGGTCGTCGGCGAGGGCGTCGGTGGAGCAGCCGCCGGGCCGGGCGACGGGGCTGCCGCCGTGCCCGCGCAGGTCGTAGGTGATCACCTGGTGGTCGGCGGCCAGCTCGCGGATGACCCGCGCCCAGAAGGCGGTCGAGCAGGTCCAGCCGTGGACCAGCACCACCGCGGGGGCGCCGTCGGGCCCGTGCACCTCGACGTGCAGCCGGGCGCCGTCGGCCGAGGTGACGGTGAGCTCGTGGGCGGGGGCCGGGGGTGCGAACGGCCCGGAGCGCATATGCGGCGTACGGCGCGGACGGAGGGTGCTCACGCGGCCACCTCCGCGGCGCCGGCACGACCGGCGTCCGTACCACCGGCATCAGCATGGGCACCGACATCACCGGCATCGGCATCGGCATCGGCATCACCGGCGTCCGCGCGGCCGGCATCGACACGACCCGCGTCCGTACGACCGGCACCCACACGACCGGGATCCGCACGACCCGCATCCGCGCGGCCGGCATCGGCATCACCGGCACCAGCCCGACCCGCGTCCGTACGACCCGCGTCCGTACGACCCGCGTCCGTACGACCCGCGTCCGCGCGGCCGGCAACGGCACGATCCGCCTCCGTACGACGGGCGTCCGTACCGCCCCCGCCCTCGTCCCCGCCCCCGCCCCCACCCCCGGCGGCAGCGCGCCGGGTGGCCGGGACCGTCTCCGTACGGGACGGGACCCCCTCCCGGCCGCGCAGCACCTCGTACTCCGCCAGGTCCACCCGTCGGGTCACCCTCTTGAACTCGCCCGTGGTGCCGGGCCAGACCGTCGTGTTGCGGCCCTCGGCGTCGAGGTACCAGCTGGTGCAGCCGCCGGTGTTCCACACCGTGCGGCCCATGCGCCGCTGGAGGCCGGCCGCCCAGGCGTCCACCGCCGACTGGCGCGCGTCCAGCGCCGCCCTGCCGCGCGGGCCGCCGAGTCGGTCCAACTGCCGCAGGTAGTCGGCGAGGTAGTTCAGCTGCGCCTCGATCATGAGGATCATCGAGCTGTTCCCGAGCCCGGTGTTGGGGCCGATGATCATCATGAAGTTGGGGAAGCCGGCGATCGAGCCGCCGCGCAGCGCCCGCATGCCCGTGTCCCGCCACTCCTCGGCCAGGGTGGTACCGCGGGCGCCGGTGACGCGCTCGGCGAGCGGCATGTCGGTGATCCGGAATCCGGTGCCGAAGACGAGCGCGTCGGCCTCGGTGGTGGTGCCGTCGGAGGCCACCAGCGTCGAGCCCCGCACCTCGGCGAGGCCGGAGGCGATCAGCCGCACATTGGGCCGGGCCAGCGCCGGGTAGTAGTCGTTGGAGAGCAGGATGCGCTTGCAGCCGATCCGGTAGGACGGGGTGAGCTTGGCGCGCAGCGCGGGGTCCTTGATGGACCGGGCCATGTTGCGCTGGGCGAGGCGCTCGACGAAGCCCAGCTGGCGCGGCCGCTTGGTGAAGGCGCTGACCTGGAGCTCGCGCACGCCCCACAGCAGCCCGCGGCGGAGCGTGCCGGTGACCGGCACCTTGGCGTGCAGCCACTGCTCGACCTCGCTGATGCGGCGGTCGGCGCGCGGCAGCACCCAGGCCGGGGTGCGCTGGAAGAGTTCCAGCCGTGCCACCTCCGGCTGGATGGCCGGCACGATCTGGATGGCCGAGGCTCCGGTGCCGACCATCGCGACCCGCTTGCCGCGCAGGTCGACCTCGTGGTCCCAGCGGGCGGAGTGGAAGACCGCGCCGGGGAAGGTGTCCAGGCCCGGGATGTCCGGAATCCTGGGGTCGGAGAGCGGCCCGGCGGCGGAGACGACCATGTCGGCGGTGAGTGTGCCGCGGCTGGTCCCCACCTCCCAGCGCAGCGCCTCGGTGTCCCAGCGCAGCGCGCGCACCTCGGTGTGGAAGCGCAGGTGCGGCCGCAGCCCGAAGGTGTCGGCGACCCGCTCGAGATAGGCCCGGATGTGCGGCTGGCCGGAGAAGTTGCGCGGCCAGCCGGGGTTCGGCGCGAAGGAGAAGGAGTACAGGTGGGAGGGCACGTCACAGGCGCAGCCCGGGTAGGTGTTGTCCCGCCAGGTGCCGCCGACCGACCCGGCCCGCTCCAGCACGACGAAGTCGGTGATGCCCTCGCGGCGCAGTCGCACCGCCGCGCCCAGGCCGCCGAAGCCGGACCCGATCACCGCCACCCGTACGTGTCCCGGCGTCAGCTCGTCCGTGTGTGCCGGCGTCAGCTCGCCCATGCCGCCGCTCCTCCCGAGTCATTCGAGCGAAACCCTAATCGCGCCAGTAATCACTGGCACGATCGGAGCGTAGGGCAGTGAGCTACTCAGCGGTAGAGGTTTGACCGGTCGAGTTACCGCCGGTCTCGGCCGCCCCGACGCCACCTGACCGCCCTCCGCGGCCTCCGGCTGCATAGGCTGGCGCCGTGGCGAACAGCGATCCCCAGTGCGAGGGCGGGCGTGAGTACCGGATGGACGAGCTGGCCGAGGCGGCCGGCATCACCGTCCGTACGCTGCGTTTCTACCGGGAGCGCAAGCTGATCCCACCGCCCCGCCGGGAGGGTCGGATCGCCTGGTACAACGAGCACCATCTGGCCCGGCTGCGGACCATCGGCGCGCTGCTGGAGCGCGGCCACACCCTGGGCGGCATCGCGGAGCTGCTGACCGCCTTCGAGAGCGGCCGGGACGTCGCCGAGCTGCTGGGGCTGGCGGGCGCGGCCATCACCGTCCCGTGGTCCGAGGAGCAGGCCGTCCGGCTGACCCCCGAGGATCTCGCCGACCGCTTCGCGGGCGAGGTCACCCCCGAGAACCTGGCCGCCGCCCTGGACGTGGGCTATCTCGCGGTGGACGGCGACGAGATCGTCCACGTCAGCCGCCGGCTTCTGGACGCCTCCACCGCCCTGGTCGGCAGCGGCATCCCGCTGGCCGCCGTGCTGGCCGCCGGCCGTGAGCTGCGCGTCCACGTCGACGCCATAGCCGAGACCTTCACCCGTCTGATCACCACCCATGTCCTGGCTGATGTGATCGCCCACACCGCGGACGGCGCCACGCCCACCGCCGCGGAGGTGACACGGATCACCGAGACGGTCGAGCGGCTGCGCCCCACCGCCAAGGCCGTGGTCGACGCCGAGATGTCGATGGCCATGGACCGCCGGATCCGAGCGGAGCTGGACGCGTGGCTCGCGGAGCACCGACCTGAGGCAGGCGACCCGGGCGAACCGGGCGAGGCGTCGGCAGCGCACTGAAGGGGCGCGAGGCCGTGACGTGTGCGGCTCCGCCGGGTGGGCGCGGCGTGCCGTGAGCGGCTCCACCGCGCGGGCGAGACCGGCCACGGCAGCGCCCGAAGGGGCGCGGGGAACCGCGCGACCGGCCACGACGCGCCCGCGGACGGCATACCGGACTTCCGGCGAAGCGCTCAGCGCGCCGAGCCGTACGAGACCGTCACCGGGGCGTGGTCCGACCAGCGCAGCTCGTGGCTGGCGGCGCGCTCCACGACGGCCTTCAGGGCGCGCCCGGCCAGCCCCTCGGTCGCCACGTGGTAGTCGATGCGCCAGCCGGTGTCGTTGTCGAAGGCGCGGCCGCGGTAGGACCACCAGGAGTACGGGCCCTCGGTGTCCGGGTGCAGGGCGCGCACCACGTCCACGTAGGCGGCCTCGTCGAAGACCCGGCCGAGCCACTCCCGCTCCTCGGGCAGGAAGCCGGCGCTCTTCCGGTTGGCCCGCCAGTTCTTCAGGTCGGCCTCGCGGTGGGCGATGTTCCAGTCGCCGCAGACCAGCACCTCGCGACCGCCGGCGGCGGCCCGCTCGCGCAGCCCCTTGAGGTAGGGCAGGAACTCGGCCATGAACCGCTCCTTCTCGTCCTGCCGCGGGGTGCCCACCTCGCCCGAGGGCAGATAGAGGCTGGCCACGGTCACGCCGGGCAGGTCGACCTCGACGTAGCGCCCGCCGCCGTCGAACTCGGCGGACCCGAAGCCGACCCGTACGGCGTCCGGCTCCCGCCGGGAGTAGACGGCGACCCCGGCCCGCCCCTTGGCGGCGGCCGGCGCGTGCACGGTGTGCCAGCCCTCCGGCTGCCGCACCTCGTCCGTCAGCTGGCCCGGCTCGGCCCGCACCTCCTGGAGGCAGACCACATCGGCGGAGGTCGCGGCCAGCCACGGCAGGAAGCCCTTCTTGGCGGCGGCGCGCAGGCCATTCACATTCACGGACGTCACGGTGAGCATTCCGGCACGATACCGACATCCGATACGTACTCGCGTTCGCACCGGGCCCCGCCGTACGATCCGCGGAATGGACATCCGGCCTATACGCTTCGACCACCCCGACGCCGTCAAGCTGAGCGATCAGGTGCAGCAGGAGTACGCCGAGCGCTACGGCGAGGGCGACCTGACCGCGCTGGACCCGGCGGACTTCGCGCCGCCGCGGGGCCTCTTCCTGATCGCGTACGACGAGCGGGACCGCCCCGTCGCCTCCGGTGGCTGGCGCTCCCAGGACCGGAACGACGAGGGGTTCTCGGACGGCGACGCCGAGCTGAAGCGGATGTTCGTGGTGCGCGAGGCCCGCGGACAGGGGCTGGCGCGGCGCATCCTGGCCGCCCTGGAGGAGAACGCCCGGGAGGCCGGGCGGGCCCGGATGGTCCTGGAGACCGGCATCAAGCAGCCGGAGGCGATCACCCTGTACGCGTCGAGCGGCTATGCGCCGGTGCCGAAGTTCGGCTTCTACCGGGAGTACGAGGACAGCCGCTGCATGGGCAAGCCGCTGCCACAGGACGGCTGAGGCGCGGTTGAGCGGGGGTCGAGCCGGGCAGTGAGCAGGGGCGGGCGCTTGTCATGCTCACGCCCGCACACCCCCCACTCAGGAGGCCCCCCCATGTCCTCAGGCAAGACCCTCCGCGCGTTATCCGCCGCCCTGCTGAGCGCGGCCACGCTGGTCGCCGCCCAGACCACGGCCGCGGCGGCCCCGACCCCGACCCCGACCCCGAGCGTCCGGGTCGCCACGTACGACGCCAGCGGCTCCGCCGAGTTCCGCTCCGCGGTGGACCGGGGCGCGGCGATATGGAACGAGAGCGTCGCCGCCGTCCAGCTGCGCCCGGCCGCGGCGGGCCAGCGCGCCGACATCCGCGTCCTCGCCGACAACGGCTGGCCCCGCGCCATTCCCGCCGGCCTCGGCCGGGGCACCGTCTACATCGGCCGCCAGGCCGTCGACCAGGGGTACGACACCGTCCGCATCTCCTCCCATGAGCTCGGCCACATCCTCGGCCTCCCCGACCGCAAGCCGGGCCCCTGCTCCAGCCTGATGTCCGGCTCGACGGCGGGGGTCTCCTGCACCAACCCGTATCCGAACGCGGCGGAGAAGGCGGAGGTCGAGGGGGACTTCGGCGGACGTTTCGCGCCGCGCTCGGCGGACGTCGCCTGGAACGTTCCGATCAGGGACTGACGTGGGGCGCTCCCCCCACCGCCGGGGCGGGCAGCCGCCCGCCCCGGCTCTCGGCGACCCGCAGGACGTCGGTGAGGGCCTCGGTCAGCCGACGGGCGAGGAAGCGCAGCTCCCCGGCGTCGACCTTGCGGTCGTCCAGCATGACGCGCGCGTGCCCGAGCAGCTCGCCCGCCATCCGCAACTGCGCCGCCTCCATCTCGTCCGCCACCTTGGTGAGCAGACCACTGCCGTCGGAGTCGAGATAGCAGGGTGTGCCGTTGGGACCGGGCCAGGGCAACAGGCGCAGGGGTGTCGTGAGTTCCTTGGCGGCAGGGTCTGGCATATCGGCGCTCCTTGTGGCGTTGACCATGTCTCGCGCATCTGGTGACTTCATCGAATTACCTCCGTTGTTCTCGGGGAGGGGCCATCTGGGAGGCCAGAGAGGGGCCAGGCTGAGGCGAGAGAGGGGGCCAGGATGAGTGGTGATCGACGCCAGCAGTTCGGCGCCTACCTCACGCGACTCCGACGAGCCACGGGCAGAAGCCAACGTCAGTTGGCGGACCGGTTGTGCGCATTGTCGGGTCTGCAGTCGGTGACGAGGAACGAGGTGTCACGTTGGGAGCGCGGCGGGCGCGTGCCCGACGCCTGGCTGACCTTCCTGGCACAGGCGCTGGACACCTCGCCGAGCGAACTGGCCCGAGCCGCCGCCTATGCGCGCGGCGAAACGGATACCGCTCCCCCAGGACCGGACACCACACTGGCCGCCCTGCTGCCGCAGGGCGACCCCTTGGCTCCCCTGACAGCGCGGACGGGGCAACGACTCGGCCACGAGGCGGTGGCCCAGTTGGCGGACCGGGTGCATGCGTTACGGCTCGCCGATGACGTGCTCGCCGGTGGCGACCTGATCGCGCCGGCCTTCCGGCGTCTGGGCGCTGCGGTACGGCTCTACCGCGAGAGCACGTACGCGGAGGGGGTCGGGCGCGCACTGCTCGCACAGATCGGCGAACTGGCCCAGATCACCGGATGGATCGCGAGCGACGCCGGTCGACACGAGCAGGCCGAGCGCGCGTACCGCATCGGCATCGCGGCGGCGCGGCAGGCGGGCGATCGCCCGCTGACCGGCCATCTCACCGGAAGTCTGGCCTACCAGTTCAGCAACACGGGCCGGCTGCGGGAGGGTGTCGAGCTGGCTCGCGCAGCCCTCGCGGACGCGGGACCGGAGGCCCCCGGGAAAGCACGGGCCCTGTTCCTGGACCGGATCGCATGGGCGCACACTCGCGCGGGCGACGCGCAATCGGCGATGCGCGCCCTGGACGAAGCCCATGAAGCCCTGTCCGAGGACCAGGAACCGGCACCGCTGTGGGCGTACTGGGTGAGCCGCGCAGAACTGCGGGTGATGGATGCGCGGGTCTACACCGAACTGCGCCGCCCTCTGCGCGCCGTACCGCTGTTGGAGGATGTGCTCACACAGTACGACGCCACGCACACGCGCGAAATCGCCCTGTATCGCTCGTGGCTTGCCATCGCCCTCGCCGACGCCAACGAGCCCGAGCAGGCGGCGGCGGAGGCCCAGCGCGTGATCTCCCTGTCCGGCGACGTCAGCAGCGAACGGGCCGCAGAGCGCTGCCGCGTCGTATTGCGCCGACTGAGCACCTTCAGGGACGTACCCGAAGTGCGCGGCCTGCTTGACGAGCACGGGCACCTGCTGAGCGTCTGAGGCGTGACCACGCCGTAGCGGGGATCAGCTCCGGACCGGGGACGGGCAGGGGTTACCCCCTCAGCGATCAGCAGCCCGCACGGGGGCGGCCGGCAGCACGCCCGCCGCGCGGGCGGCCCGCAGCCAGTGGGGGAACTCGCTCGTCAGGGCCTCGTAGAGGGCCGTGTCCGGCAGGGCGCGGGGGTCGGTCCCGGCGGGGAAGAAGCCCGCGTTGTCCACGGGGCGGCGGGCGGGCACGGGAAGCTCGTCGAGTGCGCGCAGAAAGGCGAACTCCTTGCCGTCCGGGTCGCCGAAGCCGATGAACTGCCAGAAGATCGGCAACCGCGCGGCGACGCACAGCACGTGCTCGGCGGCCGCGCGCGAGGTGGGTCCGCCGTCGGTCTGGAAGATCACCAGGGCGGGGGCGGTCCCGCCGCGGGAGGTGTGGTGGTCGATGACGGCCTGCATCGCCAGGTGGTAGTTGGTCCGGCCCATGTGCCCGTAGCCCGCGTGCAGCGCGTCGATCCGGCCCGCGTAGTCGTCCAGGCCGATGTCCGCGACACCGTCCACGTCGGTGGAGAAGAAGACCACGGGGACCGTCCCGTCGTCGTCCAGGTGCGCCGAGAGCCCGAGCACCCGCTCGGCCAGGTGCTGCACCGCGCCCTGCCGGTAGTGGCGGCGCATGCTGCCGGAGCGGTCGAGGACGAGGTAGACGGCGGCGCGCTGCCCGTCGAGCCCGGACTTCTCCAGCGAGATCCGCGCCGTCTCGTAGAGGTCGACGAGGCCCGGCGCCGCCGTCCGTATCTTCTCCAGGCTGATCGCGGAGCCGGCCGCGTTCAGGCCGGTCGCGGAGCCGGCTGCGGTGGGGCGCGGGCGCTTGGTGTAGTCGATGGTCGCCGGGCGCCGGGGCGGCTTGGTGTAGTCGATGGCCATACCGGTCTCCAGTTGCCGAGGTCGGCCCCCAGACTACGATCGAAATAGGCCCTCATGAGGGCGAATCGGCCCACGCGAGCGGCGCGTACCAGCCCCGAGAGGCCCCCGGAAGGGGGCGGGAGGGGGCGAACCCCCATGACACCGGGAGGGCTTCCCGGCCCCGCCCTGGAGGCACTGCGCACCCGCATGACCGGCGAGGTGCTCGTGCCGGACGACGGCGCCCCGTACGACGAGGCCCGTACCGTCTTCAACGCCATGATCGACCGACATCCGACGGCGATCGCCCAGTGTGAGACGGCCGAGGACGTGGCCGCGGCGATCCGTTGCGGACGTGAGCACGGACTGCCGATCGCGGTCCGCGGCGGCGGACACAGCGTGGCGGGGATGGCGCTCGTCGACGACGGCCTCGTGGTCGATCTGCGCCGCATGCACGCGGTGACGGTCGACCCTGACCGACGCACCGCGCGGGTCGGCGGCGGCGCCACGATGAGCCACTTGGACCGCGCGACGCAGCCGTACGGGCTGGCGACGACCGGTGGCAGGGTCTCCACCACCGGCGTGGGCGGCTTCGTGTTGGGCGGCGGAACCGGCTGGGCGGACCGCATGTTCGGCCTCGCCTGCGACAACCTGCTCGCCGTCGACCTGGTGACGGCGGAGGGCGAGACGGTCCGGGCGAGCGCGGACGAGCGCCCGGAGCTGTTCTGGGCGCTGCACGGCGGCGGCGGCAACTTCGGGGTCGCCACCTCCTTCACGCTGCGACTGCACCCGCTGCCCCTGGTCACCGTGATGCTGTTGATGTGGCCGCCCGAGGCCGGCCCGGACGTCCTGCGCGACTACCGCGACTTCCTGGAGTCCGCGCCCGACGAGGTCGGCGGCGGGTTCATCTATCTCACCGCCCCGCCCGAGGAGTTCGTCCCGCCGGAGCTGGTCGACACCCTGGTCTGCGTCGTCCTCGTGACGTACGCGGGCGACGAACCGCGGGCGCGCGAGGCGGCCGCGCCGCTGCTGGGCCTCGGCCACCGGGCCGAGATGGTCGCCGAGCTGCCGTACGCCGACCTCCAGTGTCTGCTCGACGACCCGCCCGGCTACCGCAACTACTGGTCGGCGGAGCACCTCGACTCGCTCCCGGACCAGGCCGCCGGGGCGTTCTGCGCCCGCGCGGCCGACATGATCTGCCCGTCCCCCTCCCAGCACGTGCTGTTCCCGCAGGGCGGCGCGGTGGCCCGCGGCCCCGCCGACTATCCCGTCCCCTGGCGTACCGCACCCTGGGTGGTGCACCCCTTCGGGCTGTGGTCCGACCCCGCCGACGACGAGCGCGGCAGGCAGTGGGCCCGGCAGACCCGGGCGGACGTCCAGCCCTGGTCCAGCGGGGCCGTCTATCTCAACTTCATCGGCCGGGAGGGCGAGCAGCGCGTGGTGGCCGGGCTGGGCCCGGAGAACTACCGGCGGCTGGCCGCGGTGAAGGCCACGTACGACCCGGACAACGTCTTCCAGCTCAACCACAACATCAAACCCGCCTGACCTCACCCATTCGAGGGATTCCGGGTATGTACGGCTGACGCCGCGGCAATGACGGGAGGTATGGCCCTTCGCCGCGCGCCGCGCACCCCCGCGCACCCCACCGCGCTCACCGTCCTGCTCGGCCTCGCGTCCCTGGTGGCGTCGGCGCTCGCCGTGGCGCCCGCCACGGCGTCCGCCGCCCCCGGCGACGCGCCCGCGGACCCGGCGCGCGTGACCACCCGGAGCGGCGTGCTGCGCGGCACGGCCACCGAGTCCGGGCGGAGGTTCCTGGGCGTGCCCTACGCGGCGCCGCCGGTGGGGGCGGCGCGCTGGCGGCCACCGCGGCCGGTGCCGTCCTGGGACGGGGAGCGGGAGGCCACGCGGTACGGGTCCGCCTGCGCGCAGCGGGCCGACGAGGCGCTCGGCGAACCGGGCACCACCCATGAGGACTGCCTGTACCTGAACGTGTTCACGCCACCCGCCGGCGGGGCGGGCCGACCGGTCCTGGTGTGGTTCCATGGCGGCGGCTTCGACGCGCACTCGGCCACCCCGTACGACGCCTCGCGGCTGGCCCGCGCCGGCGACCTGGTCGTCGTCACGGTGAACTACCGGCTGGGGCCCTTCGGTTCGCTGGCCCTGCCCGAGCTGACCGCCGAGGAGCCGGACACCGGCTCCGGCAACTACGGACTGCTGGACCAGCAGGCCGCGCTCCGCTGGGTGCGGGACAACGCGACGGCCTTCGGCGGGTCGCCGGAGCGGGTCACCCTCGCGGGCCAGTCCGCCGGCGGGCTGAGCGTCTGCGCCCAGCTCGTCTCGCCGGGCGCCCGCGACCTCGTCCACCGCGCCGCCCTGCACAGCGCCCCCTGCGCGCTCTCCCCCGCCTTCCGTGACGCCCCCGCCGCCGAGGCGGCGGGCCGTGACTTCGCCGCCCGCGCGGGCTGCGGCGGCATGGGAACGGCCTCGGCGAAGAGGAAGCCGTTGTCCGCGCGGCGAACGACGGTCGGCGGGAAGGCCACCGGAGCGAGGGGGGCCGACACCGTCGCGTGCCTGCGCGCCACCCCGGCCGCCAAGCTGCTGGCCACCCGGTCACCCTCAGGGGTCGCGCCCTGGAACCCGGTCGCCGGCACCCCGGTCCTCCCCGAGCACCCCGCACAGGCCATCGCCGCCGGCCGCTACACGAAGGTGCCGGTGCTCACCGGATCCACCCGCGAGGAGGGAACCGTCTACGCGGCCAACCTGGAGGCCGGCGGCACCAGGCTGAACGCCCTCACCTACCCCCTCGCGCTCGCCGCCGCCTTCGGCACCCACGCCCCGGGCATCGCCCGCCGCTACCCGGCCTCGGCCTACGGAGGCGACCACCGCCTTGCCTACGGCGCGGTCCTCACCGACGCCCTCTTCGCCTGCCCCACCCGCAAGGTGGCGCTGTCGTTCGCCGCCTCGGCGCCCCGCACCCACGCCTACGAGTTCGCCGACCCCGCCTCGCCCAACCTCTACGCCCTCACCCCCGACTTCCCCCTCGGCGCCTACCACGGCGCCGAACTCTCCTACCTCTTCGACTACACCCGCCCCGACGGCACCACCCCCACCCCGCACACCCCGGCCCAGCGCCGCCTCTCCGACACCGTCCTCGCCTACTGGGCCCGCTTCGCCACCACCGGCACCCCCTCCAGCGCCGCCTCCAGCGCCGCCTCTGACGCCTCTGGCGCCGCCTCTGACGCCTCTGGCGCCCCCTCCGGCTCCCCCGAGACCCCGCCCTGGCACCCTCTCTCCCCCGGGGCCTACCGCCCGCTCTCCCTGACCCCGGACGCCATCGCGCCGCGGCCCGACTTCACCCCGGCCCACCACTGCGACTTCTGGGCGACCGTCCCCACGGCGCCACGCGCCTGGCCGCGGTTCGGCAGCTGACGCCGCCCGCACCCGCTCAGTCCGGCACCACCAGGCTGTACCGCAGCTTCTCCCTGGCCCGGGCGCCGAGCCGGTCGTAGAAGCGGACCGCGCCCTTGTTCCAGGTGGGCGTCTGCCACTGGACCTCGGTGAGACCCAGCTCACGCGCCTCGGCCGCCACCGCCTCCACGAGCCGCGCGCCCAGGCCCAGGCCCCGGTTGCCGGAGCGGAGGAAGAGGCAGTCCATGTGCAGGTACTCACGCCCCTCCCAGGTGGAGAGTTCGGGCGCGCATGTGGCGTAGCCCACGATCTCCCCGTCGGACAGCTCCGCGACCAGGCAGCGCAGCCGCGGCTGGGGGGTGTCGAAGAGCAACGCGGCGAGCCGCTCCGCGAGTCCGGGCGCGGGCGGCGCCGCCCGTTCGTACGCGGCGTGCTCGGCGGCCAGTTCGGCGACCCGCGCCAGATCGGCCGGGAGCGCCCGGCGCACCCGCGCGGCCCGCGATTCCTCACGATCATTCATCCGGCCATCATGCAGGCATCGGACGCGGCGGGAAGAGACCGCCGGAAAAGCGAAGATCCCGCCCGATCTATCAGATCGGGCGGGATCTCACCGTGTTGTGGACCTGAGGGGATTTGAACCCCTGACCCCCTCGATGCGAACGAGGTGCGCTACCAGTCTGCGCCACAGGCCCTTGCAACGAGTGAAACTCTAGCATCCCCATCCGGGTGCTTGGAAATCCGTTCCCCGCTGGTCAGTGGAGCGGGGCCGTCACTCGTTCGCCGCGCGGGGGCGGTCCTCGTCGGCGTACTGGTCGAAGAGCGGGGTGCGGCCGCGCTCGCGGGAGCGGCGGGGCATGGCGGAGGCGGTGCCCGCGCGGGGCGCGGGGGCGGGTGCCGGGTCCGGGTCGGCGGTGGGCTCGGCGGCGCTGGAGCGGGCCGAGCTCCAGGCGTCGGGCGCGTCCAGGTCGACGCTGCCGGTGGCGCGCGGGGCGACCGGCGCGGTGACGTACGTGGGCAGCGGGACCGGGACCGGCTCCCAGCTCTCCCCCACCGCCGGGCCGCGCTCGCGCTCCCGCTGCTGGTCCACCCACTCCGCGTGGTCGGTCTGCTCCACCAGGGCGCGCGCCGCGGCGGAGGGCTCCGGCGGAGCGGCCAGCGGCTCGTGCTCCGGGCGGGACGGGGCGGGGTGGGCGGCGTGCGGCGGGTGCTGCTCATCGCCGACCGCGCGGGCCGCCGGAAGCGTGACGGCGGTCGGGTCGGCCGCCGCGGGGCGCGGGCGCAGCTGGCGCTCCCGCAGCCGCTGGGCGGCCAGCTCGGCGCGGCGCTGGTCCATGGTGAAGGTGAACCGGCGGCGCTCCTGGACGCGCAGATGGGCGATGTAGGCACTGAGCAGCACGGCCGGCGCCGCGGGGGCCCACAGGAAGGCGAGGCCGCCGACGGCGGCGACCACCGCGCCCAGGGTGAAGGCGAGGAAGAGCATCACCGTCGTCCGTCGACGCCGGGCCAGGACCTTGGCGCGGCGCATGCGCTGGACCCCCGAGGCCTCACCCCGCCGGGCCGCTCTCGCCTCTCGGGCCTCGAGCGCCACCGACTCCGGACCCGTCGCGGGCTCGGCCCCCGGCCGGGGCTCGATCCCGGGCCGCGGCGCGGCGCCGGGGCGAAGGTCCGCACCAGGGCGGAGGTCCGCACCGGTTGCGGGGTAGACGAAGGCCCGGACGTCGACCAGGTCGGTCACGGCGTCCGGGTCGGCCACGCTCCGCTCGGGTTCCACGGGATCCGCCCCCGGCTGAGGGGGGTCCGCTTCCTCGGCGGCGCGAGCCTCCAGGTCCTTGGCGTAACGGCGCTCCATCCCCGCCCGGCCGGACAACAGCCGGATGGCGGTGCTGAAGCGTTCCGTCGGACGGGCTTCGTTGAGCTCGTCCTGCCTACGGAGCCACATGGGCACCAGGTAGGCGGCCCAGGCCCCGACGATGACGGCGTAGATGAGGCCACTGCTGCTCACGGTGACACGGTAGAGGGGTCCGCGCGAGCCCATCCGCCAATTGGCGCGGTGTGTCGCACGATCTGGCTGATATCTCGAACATTTTTTGTGATTGTTGAGATGAGCAGACAGGAATCGTGTTCAATTGATGACTCATTTCGAACACATTTTTTATTTCTGCGAGGCCGTGCCGGAAGCCCCAGGCCGGGTCCGGTGCCAGCGCGCCAGCAGCCCCTCCGGCACCTCCTCCGCCGTCAGCGCGAACACCAGGTGGTCGCGCCAGGCCCCGTCGATGTGCAGATAGCGCGGGCGCAGCCCCTCTTCGCGGAATCCGAGTTTCTCCACCACCCGGCGGCTCGGCACGTTCTCCGGCCGGATGCAGACCTCGATGCGGTGCAGCCCGACCGTGCGGAAGCAGTGGTCCACCGCGAGGGCCACCGCCGTCGGCATCACCCCGCGGCCGGCGACCGCCTCGTCCACCCAGTAGCCGACATGGCCGGAGCACATCGAGCCCCAGGTGATCCCCGCCACGGTCAGCTGTCCGGCCAGCTGGCCCCGGTACTCGATGACGAACGGCAGCATCCGTCCGGCGTGCGCCTCGGCGCGCAGATGGCGGACCATCTGCCGGTACGTGGGGCGCTGGGTGACCGGGCCTCCAGGCGGAGGCGGCGGGATCGTCGCCTCCCAGGGGCGCAGCCACTCGCGGTTGCGCTGATTGACCTCACGCCAGGCGCGCTGGTCGCGCAGCCTTATGGGGCGGAGGACGGTGTCGCCGTCCGCCAGTTCGACCGGCCAGAGGGCGTTCAGCTGGGGCTCCCTGGAAGGCCACCCGAACCTTCGGGCCCGGCGGGTCCACTCGACGAGCCGGCGCCGGAGGACGCGCCCGGCGGCCCGGCGTCTCGGGACCCGTGCGGCCCGGCGTCTCGGGACCCGTGCGGCCCGGCGTCGGCTGATCCGCCCGGTGAGCCGGCGTCGGCGGGTTCGCCCGGCGATACGGCGGCGGCGGGGCTGGCGTGGTCGCCCCCGTGCAGCTGCTCGACGGCGTGCGTCAGCAGACGGCCCAGCACCGCGAGCCCGTCCCGCACCCCGCCCGTGGAGCCCGGCAGGTTCACGATCAGCGTGCTCCCCGCGACTCCGGCCAGCCCCCGGGAGAGCGCGGCCGTGGGGACCTTCGCGAGGCCCTCGGCGCGGATCGCCTCCGCGATGCCGGGCACCTCGTAGTCCAGGACGCGGCGGGTGGCCTCGGGAGTGCGGTCGGTGGGCGAGATGCCGGTGCCGCCGGTGGTGACCACCACCGCGTACCCCAACGTCACCGCCTCGCGCAGCGCCCGCTCCACGGGGTCGCCGTCCGGCACCACCCGCGGGCCGTCCACCGTGAAGCCCAGGTCCGTCAGGCCCGCCACCAGCAGCGGGCCGCCCCTGTCCGGGTAGACGCCCGCGGACGCCCGGTTGGAGGCGGTGACGACCAGAGCCCGCCGGGCCTGTGGGGCGGTGCCGCCCCGCGCGGCCTCGTCATGGACGTCCGTGGCCGCCGCCGGCGCCCCGGGGGCCGGGACCCGCCCCGACTCCGGCGGCGTCGCCACACGCTCCGCCACCGGCCTCCGTACGTCCGGCGCGTCCGGCCCGCCCGAGCCGCCCGAACCGGACGAGCCGCCCGAACCGGATGAGGCGGCCGAACCGGACGAGGCGGCGGCGACGTCCGCGGCGTCCAGGGTGTGCGGGGCGTCCGTCTCCGTGGCCTTCGTGGCCGTGGCCGCTGTGCCCGGTGGCTTCATGCGCGGTGCCAATCTCCCGACTTTCCGCCGGTCTTCTCCTCGACCCGTACGTCCGTGATCACCGCGGCCTTGTCGACCGCCTTCACCATGTCGACCACGGTGAGCGCCGCCGTGCTGACCGCGGTCAGGGCCTCCATCTCGACTCCCGTGCGGTCGGTGGTCTTCACGGTGGCGGTGATCTCCACGGCATCGTCGGCCACCGACAGGTCCACCGTCACGCCGGACACCGCGAGCGGGTGACACAGCGGGATCAGCTCGGGAGTGCGCTTGGCTCCCATGATGCCCGCGATCCGGGCGGTGGCGAGGGCGTCGCCCTTGGGCACGCCCTCGCCCCGCAGCAGCTCCACGACGCGTGGTGAGACGAGGACCCGACCGCTGGCGCGGGCGGTGCGCGCGGTGACCTCCTTGGCCGAGACGTCGACCATGCGCGCCGCGCCGGCCTGGTCGAGGTGGGTGAGATGGTCCTGGGGGCTGCTCATCGTTCTCCCGGTCCGGGCCCGCCGGCCGGGCCGGGTGGCGGGGGCCATCGGCGGGGCCGTGCGGCTGTCATGGGAGGACACCGTACCCGCAGCGAGGCGGGCCTAGCCGAGCAGGACGACGTCGAGTTCGGTGCCGGGCGCGACCTCGGTCGCGTCCTCCTCGATCACGATCAGAGCGTTGGCGTGCGCCAGCGCCTTCACCAGGTGGGAGCCGGCCCCACCCACCGGGGTGACCGTGCCCCGCGCGGGGCCGCCCTCGGCGCCCGTCTCCGGCGCGTACCAGCCGCGCAGGAACTGGCGGCGGCCGGCCGGGGAGGAGGCGATGCCCTCGGTGCACACGGCCCGCACCGTGGTGCGGTGCACCGACGGCAGCCCCAGCAGGGTGCGGATCACGGGCCGTACGAACAGCTCGAAGGACACATAGGCGCTGACCGGGTTGCCGGGGAGGGCGAGCAGCGGGATCCCGTCCGGGCCGACCTTGCCGAAGCCCTGCGGCTTGCCGGGCTGCATGGCCAGCTTGCGGAAGTCGACCTCGTCCATCGCCTCCTTGACCACGTCGTACGCGCCGACGCTCACCCCGCCGCTGGTGACGATGGCGTCCGCGCGGACCAGCTGGTCGTCGATGGTGGACCGCAGCGTGTCCGCGTCGTCGGCGACCGCGCCGACCCGATAGGCGATCGCGCCCGCGTCCCGCGCGGCGGCGGTGAGCTGGAAGCTGTTGGAGTCATGGATCCGGCCGGGGGTCAGCTCCTCACCGGGCGGCACCAGCTCGCTGCCGGTGGACAGCACCACGACGCGCGGCCGGGGGCGGACGGTGACCGTGGCCCGGCCGATCGCGGCCAGCAGGCCGATCTGGGTGGGGCCCAGGACCGTGCCGGCCGGGAGCGCCAGCTCGCCCGCGCCGACGTCGCTGCCGCGCCTGCGGACATGCCGCCCCGCCTCGGCGCCGCGGTGGACGCGCACCTGCCCGCCGGCGCCCTCGGGGGCCGCGCTGTGCGCCCGCATGCCGGTGGCCGGGCCCGCTCCGCTGCCGCCGTCGGTCCACTCCACCGGGATCACCGTCTCGGCGCCCGGCGGCAGCGGCGCGCCGGTCATGATGCGCGCGGCCTGGCCGGGGCCCACCTTGGGCAGCCGACCGCTGCCGGCGGCGACATCGCCGATGACCTTGAGCACCACGGGGTGCCCCTCGGAGGCGCCCGCGACGTCGGCCGCGCGGACCGCGTAACCGTCCATGGAGCTGTTGTCGAAGGGCGGCAGGGCGACGGGCACGGTGACGTCCTCGACCAGGACGCAGCCCTGGGCGTCGAGCAGCTTCAGCTCGATCGGCTCCAGCGGGCGCACCCGCTCCAGGATGTCGGCGAGATGCTCGTCCACCGACCACACCCGGTCCGCGTCCTCCGCATCGGCGGAGGCGTCGGCCCGGGCTTCGGCCCCGGCTTCGGCTTCCGCTTCGGCCCCGGCTTCGGCCGTTGCCGTGGCCTCGGCGCGGTCCCGCGGCGCGCTCTCCCGCTCCGCGGCGCCGGTCCGGTCGTCCGCCCCGCCCGGCGCCCCCGTGTCCGGGGAGCCGGCGTCGGGGTCGGGGCGGGGGTCGTGCTCGGCGGCCTGCGCTGCGGTGCTGCTCAAAGTGCTACATCTCCTCGGTGACGTAACGGCGAAGCCAGTCCCGGAACTCCGGTCCCAGGTCTTCACGTTCGCACGCAAGTCTGACAATGGCACGCAGATAGTCGCCACGGTCGCCGGTGTCGTAACGGCGCCCCTTGAAGACGACGCCGTGCACCGGGCCGCCGAGGCCCGGATCCGCGGCCAGCGCCTGGAGCGCGTCGGTGAGCTGGATCTCGCCGCCGCGGCCCGGTTCGGTGGTGCGCAGCACGTCGAAGACCGCGGGATCGAGGACGTAACGGCCGATGACGGCGTAGTTGCTGGGCGCCTCGGCGGCGGTGGGCTTCTCGACCAGCCCGGAGACCTGGACCACGCCCTCCTCGAGGGTCGGCTTCACGGCGGCGCAGCCGTAGAGGTGGATCTGGGCCGGTTCGACCTCCATGAGGGCGATGACACTGCCGCCGTGCTGCTCCTGGATGTCCACCATCCGGGACAGCAGCGGGTCGCGGGAGTCGATCAGGTCGTCGCCGAGGAGGACCGCGAAGGGCTGGTCGCCGACGTGCGGGGCGGCACAGAGCACCGCGTGGCCGAGCCCGCGCGGGTCGCCCTGGCGCACGTAGTGCATGGTCGCCAGCTCGCTCGACTCGCGGACGCGGGCGAGCCGGGTCTCGTCGCCCTTGCGGGTCAGCGCCTCTTCGAGCTCGTAGTTGCGGTCGAAGTGGTCCTCGAGCGGACGCTTGTTACGGCCGGTGATCATGAGGACGTCGGAGAGGCCGGCGGTGACGGCCTCCTCCACGACGTACTGGATCGCCGGCTTGTCGACGACCGGCAGCATCTCCTTGGGGGTGGCCTTTGTGGCCGGGAGAAAGCGGGTTCCGAGACCGGCGGCAGGGATGACAGCCTTGCTGATCCGAGTACGCGATTGAGTCATGTCCCGAACCCTATCCGGTGCCTTTGGGCAGATGATGACGGTCCGGAGAATATGACATGAGACAAGGAATTTGTGCACTCACGTGATCACGACTGACGGTAATAAAGCGGAGTTGCGGCGACACCTCCTTTCGGTGAGGTCCGGATTGCCAACGGGTGACGTCGAGGCGGCGGAGGCGGCCCTCGCGCGGCGCGCGGCGGAGCTGCCGGAGCTGGCCGACGCGCGGACGGTCGCCGCGTATGTGTCGGTCGGACGCGAGCCGGGCACTCGGGCGCTGCTGGACGCGCTGCTCGCGCGGGGCGTGCGCGTGCTGCTGCCCGTGCTCCTGCCCGACAACGATCTCGACTGGGGCGTCTACCGGGGCGCGGAGGGGCTGCGCCGCGCCTCCAGGGGGCTGCTGGAGCCGGACGGGGGGCGACTGGGGCCGGACGCGGTCCTCGACGCCGACGCGGTGCTGCTGCCCGGACTCGCCGTCGACCGGCGCGGGATCCGCCTGGGGCGCGGCGGCGGCTCCTACGACCGGGTCCTGGCCAGGATCGCCGCGGCGGGCGCCGACCCGGCCCTGGTGGTGCTGCTCTACGACACCGAACTGCTGGAGACGGTGCCTCGCGACCCGCACGACCGACCGGTGCAGGCGGCGGTGACGCCCTCGGCGATCCACAGGTTTACGGAGCCGCCGCGCTGAAATAGGCGCGGGTAACGCGGGTAATGGGTGCCGCGCCTATCCGGCCGCCGCGGCGCCTTCACCGCCGCCGGAATTACCGGTTCACCCCGACGACGGAAAGGAAACAGCCCCGCCGATCTCGTAAAGATGATCAGCGGGGCTGTTCGGGTGCCGGCTCCCGAGCGCGTCAGACGGTCACGTCCACCGCGCTCGCGGGGTCCCGGTCACACCGGGTGTCCGGTCATGCCGGGCGTCCTGGTCACGCTGAGTGTCCAGCTCACGCTGGCGACGGTCACCTCAGGCGTCCCGGTCACGCCCGGATCGCGGTCGCGTCCAGAGGAGCCCGAGCGCTCACGGCGTCAGCTCCAGCTCGTCCTCGGTGCCCTCGTCGACCGCCTTCTTGCTGAACGCCCAGGGCAGCAGCTCGCCCTTGGCCCACTTGTCCGTCTGGTCGGTGTAGTGGTCGTGGTAGGCGTGGCCGGAGGCGCCGGTCAGGTTGATCCAGAGCGACTTGTCCATCTCCTGGAGGTTGACCACCATCCGCATCGACGGGACCCAGGAGACCTCGTAGCCGCCCGCCGCGTTCCAGCCGGTCGCGTTGACCGCCGCCTCACCGCCGCTGAGGTTCCAGGGGCCGCGGTTGAGCAGCCACTGCACCGCGCCGGGGCCCTCCTTGCCCATGGTCTGGTTCTTGAGGGTGAGCCGGTGCAGCCGGCCCCAGCTCCAGCCGTCGATGTCCTTGCCGAGCTTGGCGGTGAGCTCGTAGCGCGCGTCCTTCATGGCCTTGGCCAGGAGCTCGTCGCGGTTGGTGGCACCGGGGTCGGCCTTGGTGCCGGAGGTCTTCCACCACTCGTTCTTCTCGTCGTCGAGGATCGAGCGGACCACCTCGTACCAGCGGTCGCCGCCGTCGGGCTGCGCCGAGTCCGCGTCGCGCTGGCCGCACTCGCGCACCGTGCGGGTGTTGCCGTCCAGGTCCTCCGCCGGGCCGGAGTCGTCGGCCGGGCGGACCCGCAGACACTGGCCCTCGACGCGCATCTCCTTGGGCAGCTTGTTCCCGAAGGCGAGCATCAGGGTGTTGCGCCACACGGCGTTGAAGTAGGCGGCGGCCGCCGAGTCGGAGTCCTGGGTGTAGTCCCAGCCCTCCAGCAGCTGCTGGGCCTCGCGGACGTAGTCGTCCTTGATGTCGATCTTCAGCAGGAGCGGCGTCAGCAGCTCGGCGATCTCGCTGCTGCTGTCCATCTGCATGGACTGCATGTCGCCCATGGAGATCTTGCCGTTGTCCTTGATCTTGGACTTGATGAGGTCGGTGATGCGCTGGCTGCGCGCGCCGTAGCCCCAGTCGTTGGTGAGCAGGTAGGGGTACTTCTCCTGGTCGATCACGGCCTGGTTGGCGGTGACGATGTAGCCGCGCTTGGGGTCGTAGTCCCAGGGCATGGCGTCCTGGGGCACGTAGCCGGTCCACTGGTAGTCGGGGTCCCAGCCGGGCGCCGGGTAGCGGCCGTCGGGCTTGGGGCCGGTGGCCTTGCCGTTGCCGCGGATCGGGATCCGGCCCGGGGCCTGGTAGCCGATGTGGCCCTCGGTGTCGGCGTAGATCAGGTTCTGCGAGGGGACGGCGAAGTCGCGGGCCGCCTTGCGGAAGTCGGAGAAGTTCTTGGCGGTGTTGAGCTGGAAGACCGCGTCCATGGTCTTGGACGGCTCCAGCGCGGTCCAGCGCAGCGCCACCGCGTAGCCGTCGCCGCGGTCCGGGGCGACGTTGCCGACCGGGGCGTTCTCGCCGACCTTGTCCAGCTCGTGGTCGAGCGCGTCGTCACGGTCGGAGACCAGCGGACCGTTCCGGGTGGAGCGGACCGTGATCGTACGGTCCTTGCCGCCGGCGACCTTGATCGTCTCCTTGCGGACCTTGAACGGCTTCTGCTTGTCGCCGAACAGGTAGGTGTTGGCGGTGACCTTCTCCAGGTAGAGGTCGGTCACGTCGGCCCCGAGGTTGGTCATGCCCCAGGAGATGTCCTTGTTGTGGCCGATGACCACGCCCGGCATCCCGGAGAAGGTGAAGCCGGCGACGTCGTACGGGCACGCCTGGCTCACCTTGTTGCAGTGCAGGCCCATCTGGTACCAGACGGACGGCAGCTGCGGGGCCAGGTGCGGGTCGTTGGCGAGCAGCGGCTTACCGGTGGTGGTGTGCGCGCCGGAGACGACCCAGGAGTTGGAGCCGATGCCGCTGCCGTTGGGGCCGAGCAGCGCCGGGACCTCCTCAAGGCTCTTGGAGAGTCCCGAGAGCTGGGTCTGGACACCCTGGGTGGCCTGGTCGGTCTGGGTGGCCTGGTCGGCGCCCTGGGTGTTCGTGCCCTGGGTGCCGCCCCGCGTGGTCCCCTGGGCGGTGCCCGGGGTGCCGGCGGGCGTGCCGGGGTTGGTGGTGCCCGGGACGTCGGTGCCCGGGGTGCGCTGCGCGTCGCCCGCGGCGCCGGTCGGCGGGGTCCCCTTCGGGTCGAATTCCCCGGTGATGGTGTCCACCGAGCCGCCGTCGACGATCGGCTTGTTGCGGCCGACCGGGTAGGACGGGTACAGCTGCTCGATCTGCTTGCGGCTGAGGCGGTTGGAGGCGAGCGCGCGGTCGATCTCGTCCTGCATGTTGCCGCGCAGGTCCCAGGCCATCGCCTTGAGCCAGGCGACGGAGTCGATCGGGGTCCACTTCTCCGGCTTGTAGCCCTCGTGCACGAAGTCCAGGGCCGCGTACTCGACCGAGAGCTCCTTGCCCTGATGGTCCTTGAGGTACGCGTTGACTCCGTCGGAGTAGGCCTGGAGGTACTTCTTCGTGGAGGCCGACAGCTTCTTGTCGTACTCCTGCTGTGCGACCCGGTGCCAGCCGAGGGTGCGCAGGAAGGCGTCGGTCTCGACCTGGTCCTCGCCGAACATCTCCGAGAGTCGCCCGGCCGTCATGTGACGGCGCACGTCCATCTCCCAGAAGCGGTCCTGCGCCTGCACGTAGCCCTGGGCGCGGAAGAGGTCCTCGGGGGTGTCGGCGTAGATCTGCGGGATCCCATAGCCGTCACGCTTGACCTGAACCTTCCCGGAGAGTCCCTTGAGCTGGAGGGTTCCGGTGGTCTCCGGGAAAGAGGCGCGTACCGTGCTGACGCTCCAGTACGTGCCGTAGCCGACACCCGCCACGAGAAGCAGCACTACTGCGATCACGAGCAGGCGGACACGGCGGCCCTTCTTCTTTCGAGAGGGGCCGTTTTCGTTGGCGGGCATCGCTGTCCTTCGAGGGGCAGGGTGGTCCTGGAGTGCTGGAGCAACCATAGGCGCAGCGACCGCGCCGCCCTTCAGCGGATCTGGCCAGAGGTCGCCGAAGGCGGCTCCGCGCGGGATCGACGAGGGGCTCGACGAGAGGACCGACGAGGAGACTCGCGTCAAGAACCCGTAAAATGTTAGGTAAGGAAACGAAGTTTCGGTGGCCGCAGCGAAACGTTTCGGCCGAAATGCGCAGAAGGGATCGGCCCCTGACTGTCCAGCACCTCAACGAACTCCTGCTGCTCTGCTCGCTCGTCCTGCTCATCGCCGTCATCGCGGTCCGGGTCTCCTCGCGCAGCGGGCTGCCCACGCTGCTCATCTACCTCGCCATCGGCGTCGTCGTGGGCGAGGACGGCATCGGCATCACCTTCGACGACGCCCAGCTGACCCAGGTCCTCGGCTATGCCGCCCTGGTCGTCATCCTTGCCGAGGGTGGTCTCGGGACCAAGTGGCGGGAGATCAAACCGGCCCTGCCCTCCGCGGTTGCCCTGGCCACGGTCGGCGTGGCGGTGAGCGTGGGAGTCACCGCGACGGCGGCGCACTATGTCGTGGGGCTCGACTGGAAACAGGCGTTGATCATCGGCGCCGTGGTCTCATCCACGGACGCGGCGGCGGTCTTCTCGGTGCTGCGCAGGGTGCCCCTGCCCACCCGCCTGACGGGTGTTCTGGAAGCCGAGTCGGGGTTCAACGACGCCCCGGTCGTCATCCTGGTGGTGGCCTTCTCCGCCCATGGCCCCGTCGACCACTGGTACCAGCTGATCGGCGAGATCACGCTGGAGCTGGCGATCGGCGCGGCCCTCGGCCTCGCGGTCGGCTGGTTGGGGGCGTACGGGCTGCGCCACATCGCCCTGCCCGCCTCGGGTCTGTACCCGATCGCGGTGATGGCCATCGCGGTCGTCGCCTACGCGGCCGGTGCGCTCGCCCACGGCTCCGGCTTCCTCGCCGTCTATCTCGCCTCGCTCGTCCTGGGCAACGCCAAGCTGCCGCACTGGCCGGCCACGCGCGGCTTCGCCGAGGGACTCGGCTGGATCGCCCAGATCGGCATGTTCGTGCTGCTGGGCCTGCTGGTCACGCCGCACGAGCTGGGCGACGACGTCTGGCCCGCGGTGATCGTCGGACTGGCCCTGACGGTGGTGGCCCGGCCGGTGTCGGTTCTGGTCAGCCTGGCCCCTTTCCGCACCCCGTGGCGGGAGCAGGCGTTGCTCTCCTGGGCCGGACTGCGCGGCGCGGTGCCGATCATCCTCGCCACCATCCCCATGGTCGCCGAGGTGGCCGACAGCAAGCGGATCTTCAACATGGTCTTCGTGCTGGTGATCGTCTACACCCTCGTCCAGGGCCCGACCCTGCCCTGGGTGGCCACCTGGCTGCGGCTGGGCGAGAAGGACACGACATCCGACCTCGGCATCGAGTCCGCGCCCCTGGAGCGGCTGCGCGGGCACCTGCTGTCGGTCGCCATCCCCGAGTCCTCGAAGATGCACGGCGTGGAGGTCTCCGAGCTGCGCCTGCCCACCGGGGCCGCGGTCACCCTGGTGGTACGGGACGGGACGAGCTTCGTGCCCTCGCCGTCCACGGTGCTGCGGCGCGGCGACGAACTACTGGTGGTGGCCACGGACCCGGTACGGGACGCGGTCGAGTCCCGCCTGCGGGCCGTCGGCGCGGGCGGCAAGCTCGCCGGCTGGCTGGGCACCGGCGGACAGGAGGCGCGCGACCAGCGCCCCGTATCGGGGGAGCGGACGGAGCGCCGGAGGCGGGGCGAGGGCCAGGAGCGGGGCGGCCGGGGCGACGGCCGCGGATAGGACTGCGAGCGCCACCTGGACCGCGGACGCGGACAGGGCTGGGAACAGAGACGGACGGCGGGCGCGGAAAGGACTGCGCGCGGACGACGCGGGTCGTCGCGCGGAAGGCGCAGGTCGTCGCGCGGAAGGCGCGGAGACGCGCATCACAGGCGGGTGTCCTTCGCCGAAGCGGAAGCACGGTTGCCAAAACGGAGGCGCCGGTTAGCATATTCGGGCACTAATCACACCAACTCTGTCTGATGCAGAGCTGGCGCGACCGCACGGCGGCCACCGTCCCCGACTGATGGGTGACTGGTCCGGTATCTACCACGGTCCCGCGCGAGAGGACAGCTCTCGGCGCGCTCCCTGGGAGATCCGGTCGGGCGTGCTACCAGACGGCAGAAAGGCCGGCCGTGGCGTCCACGGTCACCCCTCGTAAGGCGTCGTCGCGTCCCGACGCCCCCGAACCTTCGGCAGCCGAAGGCAAGCGCCCCGGATACGGGCAGCTGCTGCGCACCCCGGGCGCCTGGACCTTCCTGCTCCCCGGCTTCCTCGCCCGCCAGCCGTTCGCGATGCTCACGATCGGCATCGTGCTGCTCGTCGAGCACACCACGGGCTCCTACGGCACGGCCGGCGCGGTGTCGGCGACCGCCGGTGTCTCCATGGCCCTCTTCGCCCCGCAGAGCGGAAAGCTCGCGGACCGGTTCGGTCAGGCCGCGGTACTGCTGCCCGGCATCCTGGTGCACGCCTCCGCGATCGGCCTGCTGATCACTCTGGCGCTGATGCACGCCCCGCTGTGGGCGCTCTTCGTGGCGGCCGTGCCGGCCGGTGCCTCGGTGCCGCAGATCGGTCCGATGGTCCGCGCCCGCTGGGCGACCAAGCTGGACGGCTCGCCTCTGATGACGACCGCGGCCGCCTTCGAGTCGGTCACGGACGAGTTCACCTTTGTGATCGGCCCGGTGCTGGCGACCGCGCTGTGCGCCGGTGTGCACCCGGCGGCCGGTCTGATCGCCGAGGGTTCCCTGACGGTGGTCGGCGGCCTGCTGTTCGCCGCGCAGCGCGCCACCCAGCCGCAGCCGAGCCTCGCGGCGGCGGGCGCGGCCATCGACGGCGAGGAGCGTCGCTCCGCGCTTTCGGTGCCGGGCGTACGGGTGCTGGCGGCGGTCTTCCTGGGCATCGGCGCGGTCTTCGGCGGCATGCAGGTCTCCATGACGGCCTTCACCCAGGAGATCGGCGAGCCGGGCATCAACGGCCTCCTGTACGGCGTCTTCGCGGCCGGAAACATGATGGCCGGCATCGCCTGTGGCGCGATTCACTGGCGCCGCGGCCCGCAGCAGCGACTGCTGATCGCCTACCCGCTGCTCACCCTCGCCACCGCGCCCCTGTGGGCGGCGCACGCGGTGCCGCTGCTGGGCGGCCTCGGCCTGCTGGTCGGCCTGTGCATCGCGCCGGCGCTGATCACCGGCTACACGCTGGTGGAGTCGCTGGTCCCGGCGAGCTCCCGCACGGAGGCGTTCACCTGGCTGACCGGCGCGGTCGCGCTGGGCCAGGCGGCGGCCGCCACGACCGCCGGCCAGCTGGCGGACGGTTTCGGGTCCCACGCCGGCTTCACCGTCCCGCTGATCGGCACCGGGCTGGCCCTGATCGTCCTGCTGTCGCTGCGCGGACAGCTGACCCCCGCGTCGACCGGCCGGGTGGCCGGCTCCTCTGCCGCGGGCACCGCGAAGGCGCAGTCGGACGGGGATGCGCAGGGTGGGGTCGGTCACCGTGTGACCGTCTCAGTGGACTGAGGCGCAGGAATACTGCACTATGGAACGTCGTTAGCACTCATTGAGTGAGAGTGCCAGGAGGAGTAAGTGCCGACCTATCAGTACCAGTGCACCGAGTGTGGCGAGGGCCTTGAGGCGGTGCAGAAGTTCACCGACGACGCGCTGACCGAGTGCCCGAACTGCAAGGGACGCCTGAAGAAGGTGTTCTCCGCGGTCGGCATCGTCTTCAAGGGCTCCGGCTTCTACCGGAACGACAGCCGTGGTGCCTCGTCGAGCAGCACCCCCGCCAAGTCGTCCACGCCCGCGTCGAAGAGCGACAGCTCCAGCGCGTCGTCTGCCTCGTCGACTTCGTCGACCTCGTCTTCGTCGTCGACCGGGTCGTCGTCCGCCTCGACGTCGACCGGCAGCGGCTCGGCCGCCTGACGCGACTGACACCGCCCGGCACCGCCCGAGTGGCCACACCGGCCACGCCTGGCGCATGGCCTTCCGTCGGCCCCCGTCGTCTCCCCGCGAGACGGAGGGGGCCGTCGTGCGTTCGTGTGCCTACGCGCGGGCGCCGGCGACCGCACCCGCGCGGCGGGGTCGTCACGTCGAGCCCCCGGTTCCTCGGCTGAACCGGCGTCCGCACCCGCGCGGCTAGGGTGTGCCCATGGTCGAGACGAGCAACGCGCGGGCTGAGATAGGGGTCATCGGCGGGTCGGGGTTCTACTCCTTCCTCGATGACGTGACCGAGATCACGGTGGACACTCCGTACGGGCCGCCGAGCGATTCGCTGTTCCTCGGCGAGATCGCGGGCCGGCGGGTCGCCTTCCTCCCCCGCCACGGGCGCAAGCACCACCTGCCGCCGCACCGGATCAACTACCGCGCCAACCTGTGGGCGCTGCGCTCGCTCGGCGTACGGCAGGTGCTCGGCCCCTGCGCCGTCGGCGGCCTGCGTCCCGAGTACGGGCCTGGCACGCTGCTCGTTCCGGATCAGCTGGTGGACCGCACGAAGAGCCGCGCACAGAGCTTCTTCGACGGGGAGCCGCTGCCGGACGGCCGGGTCCCGAACGTGGTGCACGTGACCTTCGCCGACCCGTACTGCCCGGCCGGGCGGAAGGCCGCGCTCGCGGCGGCGCGGGGGCGCGACTGGGAGCCGGTGGACGGCGGCACGATGGTCGTGGTCGAGGGCCCGCGCTTCTCCACCCGCGCGGAGTCGCGCTGGCACGCGGCACAGGGCTGGTCGGTGGTCGGGATGACCGGGCACCCCGAGGCGGTGCTCGCCCGTGAGCTCGAGCTCTGCTACACCTCGCTGTCGCTGGTCACGGACCTGGACGCGGGCACCGAGACCGGCGAGGGCGTCTCGCACGGCGAGGTGATGCACGTCTTCGCCCAGAACCTGGCGCGGCTGCGCGAGGTCCTCTTCGACACCGTGCGCGAGCTCCCGGACTCCCGAGGCCGGGACTGCCTGTGCAGCCACGCGCATGACGGCTGGGACCTGGGGATCGACATCCCGTAGCCCGCGCGCGGGAAGGCACGGGCGAGGTACGGGGATGGGGGAAGGTGCCATGAGGCGAGCGGCCCCATAGGGAGCACGCTGTCTCGCCGAGCGAGCCGAACGCGGGATGCGTCACCCGTGCGGATGGCCGAGTTGTCCACAGACGCTCGGTCGTCCACAGGCCGGAGCGGGACCGGTCGGGGACGGGCATCGTGAGGGGACCGAACTCCCTCGCGACAGGCGGTGTCTGCCATGTCCGTCCGGCCCTCCTCCCCTTCCTCCCTCTCGGCCTCCTCCGCTGTCTCAGCGCCCTTCACGTCTTTGAGGTCCTCGGCGTACGCGGCGTCCGCGGCGTCCCCGGCCTCCTCGGCGTCCTCGACGCTCTTCCCCCGCTCCGCCCCGCCCGTCCGCGAGGTGCCGGAGTTCGGCCCGGTGCGCGTCCGACGCCGCGACTGGGCACCTCACCGGCACCGAACGCGTGGGGGCGTGCGGCGACGACAGCGGCCGGTGGCGGTGGGGCTGGCGATGACGGCCGCGGCACTCGCGGTCGCCGCCCCGCACGGCGCGGCGCGAAGCGACCCGGCGGACCGCCGTGCGACTTCACACGCCGCCGCGGCACGGCAGCCGGGAGAGGGACCGGCTCGGCACCGCGCCGATCTGGTGTCGGCGCCGGTGCGGATCGCGGACGCGGGGGCGGCGCGGCTGCTGCGCCCCGGCGACCGGGTGGACGTGCTGGCGGCGACCGGTTCGGCGGAACCCCGTGTGGTCGCGCGTGGCGCGCGGGTGGCCCAGGTGCCCGGGGCGCGGGCCGACGCGGCGGATCGCACTGCCGCGGCGGATCGCACGGCGGACGACGCGGCGGCCTCCGCCGGCCTCGCCGATGGCGATCTCGCGGGTGAGGTGGGGAGCGGCGTCGGCGAGGGTGCGCTGGTGGTGCTCGCGGTGCCGCGGGCGACCGCCGCGACGCTGGCCGGCGCGTCCGTCACCGCGCGGCTGGCGGTGACTCTGTGCTGACCCTTCTCCGTCGGGTGCTCGCTGTTCTCCGGGGCGGGTTGGGCCTGGGGGGCGCCAGGTCCTACGCTGCCGTGCAGTGCGGAAGGTCCCGTTCCAGACTTCCTCGCAAGGACCTGGGGCGGCGCGAGAACAGAACGAGGGGGCGGGGTGCCCGAGGAGAAGAAGAGCGTGTTGGAAGGCTTCAAAGCCTTCCTGATGCGCGGGAACGTGATCGACCTGGCCGTGGCGGTCGTGATCGGCGCCGCGTTCACCGCGGTCGTCAACAGCCTGGTGAAGGGTGTGATCAACCCGATCGTCGGCGCCTTCGGCACCAAGGACCTGGACAGGTACCGCTCGTGCCTCAAGGGCCCCTGCGAGACGAACGCGGCGGGCGACGTGGTCCGCGGCATCCCCATCCTGTGGGGTTCGGTGCTGAGCGCGGTGCTCACGTTCCTGATCACCGCGGCGGTCGTCTACTTCCTGATGGTGCTGCCCATGTCGCGCTATCTGGCGCACAAGGCGGCCAAGGAGCGGCGGGAGGAGGAGGCGCACGCGGAGGTGGAGGCCACCGAGATCGAGCTGCTGCGGGAGATCCGCGACGCGCTGGTGGCCCAGCGGAACGACGCGGTCGAACTGGTGGCCAAGCGGAACGGCGCCGGCGAGACTCCGCGCGTGTCCGAGTCGGAGCGCCGGTAGGGGCGCCCGCGCCTTACAGGTGGTGGGGCGGCTTCTCGTCGAGGAAGCGCGCGAGATCGGCGGCGCTGTCGGCGCCGCCCGGAGCCCGCTCACCCCACCCGTGGTCCGTATCGTCCGAGGACTGCTGGGCGAGAGGATCGTCGAAGATCAACGCTGCGGCCGGATCGCGCGGTCCAGGGGCGGGGGCGGTACTCATACGTCCAGAGTACGACCGCCCGCCCGGCCCGCCCGCATCGGATCCCGCGCCCACCGGCCCACCCACCGGTCCACCGACCGGCCAGCCTGCCGGCCCGCCCTCCGGTCAGCCCAAGGCCTCGTGCCACCACAGGTCGCGACCCGGTGTCCACGACACGGGGCGCGGGGCGCGGTGGACGACCAGGACGTTGCGCACATCGGGGCAACCGCGGCCGGCCAGCGCGCGGTCGACGACGGGCTTCAGCGGCTGCACCTCGCCGCCGCGCTGCTCGGCGTCGGCCGTGATCAGCACCGCGGCACCCAACTGGCGCACGCGCTCGCGGAGTTCATGGGCGGGGACGCCAACCGGGATGCTGGAGCGCACGGCGTCGAGCCGGCCACAGGCAAGGGTGACGATCACGGACTCGGGGACCAGGGGCAGGTGCACCGCCACCCGGTCCCCCGCCCGGACCCCGAGCCGTTCGAGGGCCGCCGCCGCCCGAGCCGCCTGGTCCAACAGCTCGGCGTGCGTCAGCTCCTCGGCCCCGCCCGGGTCGCTGATCCAGCGGAGCGCGACCCTGGCGGCCTGCCGGGCGGCGGCGGCCAGGGGCGGCTGCTCTTCCGTCCGAGCGAAACGGGACACGGTGTTCTTCCTTCGGGCGGGGGCTATCGGCATGCTGCAGAGCCTTCCGGTCGACGATCAACGTCTGCTCAACGTCCGATATACGTCGCGCCGGATCGCAAGGTATTGGATCATCTTTCGTGTAACACGACATATCACCGCACTCCGCACGTCGGCAGGGGCATCCGATATGAGCGACGACGACAACGGCAGCAAGCCCGCCGGGCCCGGTGGCCCGGCGGGTGAGCCACCGCCGATCAGCGCCTCCGGCCCTGGTGGGGAGCGGCAGGGGTTCGGCCGCGGCGGCCCCGCCACACCGTTGCGCCGGATGACCGCGCGCCGTCGAGACGAGAGCCATCGTGCGGCCACTCCGCTGGAGCTCTTCTTCGACCTGTGTTTCGTGGTGGGCGTCGGGCAGGCGGGCGCCCAACTGGTGCACGCGGTGGCCGAGGGACATGTCAGCGCCGGCGTCCAGGGCTACCTGATGGTCTTCTTCGCCGTGTGGTGGGCCTGGATGAACTTCACCTGGTTCGCCTCGGCGTACGACATCGACGACGTGCCGTACCGGGTCGTCACACTCATCCAGATCGCGGGTGTGCTCATCCTCTCCGCCGGGGTGCCGCGTGCCTTCAACGACAACGACTTCACGGTCGTCTGGTTCGGCTATCTGGTGATGCGGCTGGCGATGGTCTCGCAGTGGCTGCGGGCGGCGCGGTCGACCACGGGGGGCGAGCGGACCACGGCGCTGCGGTACGCGGGAGGGGTGGCGCTGTGCCAGGTCGGCTGGCTGGGGCTGCTGTTCCTGCCCGACGCGTCCAAGAAGTGGCTCTTCCTCGCGATGGCGCTCGTCGAGCTGAGCGTGCCGCTGTTCGCGGAGCGCGCGCGGCAGACGACCTGGCATCCGCACCACATCGCCGAGCGGTACGGCCTGTTCACCATCATCGTGCTGGGCGAGACCATCTTCGCTGCGACCGTCGCGGTGCAGTCGGCGCTGGACGAGACCGACGAACTGGGCCTGCTGTGGCCGATCACCCTGGGCGGGCTGCTGATCGTCTTCTCCGCCTGGTGGATCTACTTCGCGGTGCCCATCCACGAGCATCTGGCCTCCAACCGGGAGGCGTTCCTGTGGGGTTACGGCCACTATCTGGTCTTCGGCTCGGCGGCGGCCATCGGCGCGGGCATCGAGGTGGCGGTGGAGCAGGCCGTCGACAAGGCGCACATCTCGACGCTCGCCGCCTCCGCGGCCGTCACGGTGCCCACCGCCCTGTATCTGACGACGGTCTGGCTGCTGCACTCCCGGCACTACAAACGGGGCATCGGGCAGGCGATCCTGCCCCTCACGGCGGTGCTGGTGCTCGCGTGCACCTGGGCGGGGACGCTGGCCGTGCTGACGGCCGGGCTGGTCTGCGTGGCGTGTGTGGCCGCCGGCGTCACCATCTCCGCCCGGCAGCAGCCCGTGCACTGACCGATCCACCGGGGGACCCCATCGCTGGGCCCCCAACACACGGGCAGCGGCCACGGGTGCGACCCCGGCCGTGCGGGCGGCCCCGGCCATGCGGGCGACCCCGGCCGTGAGGGGCAGGCCGAGCGTGGGGGGGGGCTGGCCATGGGGGGTGATCCCCCCTTGGGGTCCCCGGCCATGGCGAGACGCGGGGGCAGCCCGCGGCAGGCACGGGTGACCAGCCAGCCACGGGCTGACCCGCAAGGCACGGGGTGCCAGCCAGCCACGGAGTGACCCGCCAGGCACGGAGTGCCCCGCACGGGGGCTCGGGGCGGTCCTCGAAGCATGGGGGCGGCCTGCGGGCGGGCCCGGGATGGCGCGCGGGTCCCAGGGATGGCGCGGGCGCGGGGATGGCGTGCGGGGCCCGGGGATGGCGCGCGGGGCGCGGGGTACGGATGGGTCATGGCTGACATGGCTGAAGCTGAGAGCGCCGGCCAGAGCGCGGGTTCCGCCCGCCCGGGACCGGTCGACGCGCTGACCGATGTGGCCGGTCTGCGCGTGGGGCACGCGCAGCGCACCGGCGACGGCTGGCTGACCGGCACCACGGTGGTGCTCGCGCCCGAGGGCGGCGCGGTGGCCGCGGTGGACGTGCGCGGCGGCGGACCGGGCACCCGCGAGACCGACGCCCTGGACCCACGGAACCTCGTGCAGCACATCGACGCCGTCGTGCTGACCGGCGGCAGCGCCTTCGGGCTCGACGCCGCCTCGGGTGTCGCCCGGTGGCTGGAGGAGCGGGGCCGCGGCTTCCGGGTGGGTCCGGACCCGGCGCAGGTGGTGCCCGTCGTCCCCGCGGCGGCGCTGTTCGACCTGGGCCGGGGAGGCGACTGGCGGGCCCGGCCGGACGCGGCCCTCGGGCACGCGGCGGCCGAGGCGGCGGCGCGCACCGAGCCGGGCGCCCCGGTGGCGCAGGGCAACACGGGGGCGGGCACCGGCGCGGTCGCCGGGGACCTGAAGGGCGGCACCGGCTCGGCCAGCGTGGTGCTGCCGTCCGGGGTGACGGTCGCCGCGCTGGCGGTGGTCAACGCGGTGGGCTCGGTGTTCGACCCGCGGACGGGGGTGCTGTACGGCCTGGTGCCGGAGGTGGTGGCCGCACGGGCGGACGCGGCGCGGGGTGAGCGGGCCACGGCGGTGGACGGCTACTCGTCGTATGTACCCTCCCCCGAGGCGCACGCCGACGCGGCGCGGCGGCTGACGGCGACGCGGGCCGAGTCGCTGCGGCGCTTCATCGCGTCGGCGCACCCGCCGTTGAACACGACGCTCGCCGTGGTCGCCACCGACGCCGAGCTGACCCGCGCTCAGGCGCACAAGCTGGCCGGCACGGCCCACGACGGGCTGGCGCGCGCCGTACGGCCGGTCCACATGCTGTCCGACGGGGACACGGTGTTCGCGCTGGCGACGGGGGGCCGGCCGCTGCTGCCGGCGTCGGGGCAGGCGGGCGACCCGGCGTTCGCGGTGCACCGGGAGGCGGGGGCGCTGAACGAGGTGCTGGCGGCGGGGGCGGATGTGCTGGCCCGGGCCGTGGTCAAGGCGTTGTTGGCCGCGGAGGGCGTGGACGGTCCGGGCGGGGTCTTCCCCGCCTACCGCGATCTCTACGGCCCGCCCCACTGAGCGCGCCGGCCGTCGCCCGGTTGCCGGCACCCGGGGTCGGCCACCCGTCGCATGCTTCTTCGGCCGCTCGTGCGCCTCCTGGCGCGCCCCCTGAGCCGCTGGGACCATGCCGGCATGACCGATCCCAGCACCTCTGCGGATGCCACGCTGGCCGAGCAGTTCCGGCGCATGGACGCCGACCGCGACGGGTTGATCGGTTACGCCGACTATCTGCGGCTGCCCCAGCAGGTCCTGGACGCCGCCGGCGTCGGCGGCGACTCCCTCAAGGGCGAGGCGCTGCTGGACGCCATCGAAGAGCAGTGGAACCGGCTGCTGCGCCTGGCCGATCGGGACGGGGACGGCGCCATCTCCCTCGACGAGTACGTGGCGGCCCGTAACAACCCCCGTTTCCGCTCCGCCGACCGCCCCGGCAAGGGCGCCACCCTGCGCGCCCTGTTCGACATCGCCGACGCCGACGGCGATGGGGCGCTCAGCGTGGCGGAGTTCGCCACGGTGGCCTGCTTCATGGCCCTGCCGAAGCAGGAGGCGGAGAAGGTGTTCATGACGCTGGACACCGACGGCGACGGCCGCGTCGGCTTCGAGGAGCTCTCCCGGGCCGTCAAGGTGCTCCACGGATCCTGAGACGCCCCCTCCCGCCCCGGACCACCCCGCCGCTCACCCCAAGGGCCCCCGCCCATGCGCCCGCCCGTCAGGGACGCACGGCCACCGCGTCGACCTCGAAGAGCATCCCGGGGAGGGCGAGCGAGGCGACGCCGATCAGCGTCTGCGCCGGCGGGCGGTCGCCCCAGATCTTGCGGATGGGACCCACGAGGGCCTCGAGCTTGTCGGTGTCGTGGTCGACGATGTAGGTGCCAAGACGCACCACATGACTGAAGTCCAGCCCGACCGCCTCCAGCGCGGTGCCCAGGTGTGTGAAGGCGGTCTCCACCTGGGTGGCGAAGTCCTCGGCGACGACGCCGCCCTGCGCGTCGGAGCCGTACTGGCCGGCGATGTGCACGATCTCGCTCGGGCGGGCGGCGACCACATGGCTGTAGCCGAAGCCGACCGGGTCGTGCAGGTCGGCGGGGTTGGTGATGGTGAGCGACATCGTTCTGCTCCTCCAGATCATGCGACTGCCCGCCCCACTCGACGTGCCGCCGCGGTCGATATCTAGATACTAGACGTCCAGAATGAATCTGGATAGTAGATATCCAGATCCTCTGGAGAGCGAGGACGAGATCGGAAGATGAGGGAGACGGGACAGAAGACGAGAGAGCCCCGGCGCTGGGGGGGGAGTTGCGCCGGGGCTCTCGCTCTGGGGGTGGGTCGCGCGGATCCGCACCGACCCGGATCACTACGGTTACGCCGCTCTCGGACCGCGCGTTCGGGTCGGGCGGCGCGCCTGACGGGACCTGCGGCACAGGGCGGCCGCGGCTCAGGCGGCCGCGTCGAACCCCGTGGCGTGGGCCATCTTCTTCAGCTCCAGCAGCGCGTGCTTCTCGATCTGACGGATCCGCTCCCGGGTGAGGCCGTGCTCCTTGCCGACCTCGGTGAGGGTGCGCTCGCGGCCGTCGTTGATGCCGTACCGCGCCTTGATGATCGAGGCGGTGCGGTCGTCGAGCCGGCCGATGAGGCCCTCCAACTCCTCGCTGCGCAGCAGCGTCATCACCGACTGCTCGGGCGAGACCGCCGAGGTGTCCTCCAGCAGGTCGCCGAACTGCGTCTCACCCTCGTCGTCCACCGACATGTTCAGACTGACCGGGTCACGGGCCCAGTCGAGCACGTCCGAGACCCGCTCGGTGCTGGAGCCGAGCTCGGCGGCGATCTCCGCGTGCTCCGGCTCACGGCCGTGCTCGCGGTTGAACTCCCGCTGCACACGGCGGATCCGGCCGAGCTCCTCGACCAGGTGGACGGGGAGCCGGATGGTGCGCGACTGGTCTGCGATGGAGCGGGTGATCGCCTGACGGATCCACCAGGTGGCGTACGTCGAGAACTTGAAGCCCTTCGCGTAGTCGAACTTCTCAACCGCGCGGACCAGACCGGCGTTTCCCTCCTGGATCAGATCCAGCAGGGGGAGACCGCTGCGCGGATAGCGGCGGGCGACCGCCACCACCAGTCGCAGGTTGGAACGGATGAAGACGTCCTTGGCGCGGTCGCCTTCGGCGGCTATCGCCTCCAGCTCCTCGCGGCTCGCGCCGGCAGCGTTGCCATCGGTTATCTCGCCGTCCAGGATCTGCTGGGCGTAGACACCCGCCTCGATGGTCTGGGACAGCTCGACCTCCTTCGCCGCGTCGAGCAGCGGGGTGCGGGCGATCTCATCGAGATACATACCGACCAGGTCGCGGTCGGCGATCTCCCCGCCTGCGGCGCGAACACTGCTGGCCGCCCCGTCAGCGCCGCTGTTGGTGGCCTGACGACGGGCGACGGCACGGGTTGCCATGCGGGTTGCTCCCTTGCGGTGAGTCGGTCGCGGGACACTGGACGAAGCACCTTCGCGGCCCTTGACGAACCTCCTCCTGTGCCCCGTCCACTGGAATCAACGAGTGGAATCCGGACAGAATTCCCCTCGGTGCCCACGTTTTTGCGATCATGCAGTACCCTGTCCGGCCACACCGGGCGGCAGCGCGCCAGCGGGGTACGCGGAAGCGCAGGTCAGGACGGGTGTCAAGGTGCCGCCGCGGCCCCTTCCGGAGATCGATTTCGCGCCGCCCCCACCGTGCTCTCCCGACCGTGAAGACGGCGCGCACCGGCTTCTGGTTGCTCGGCGCCGCACGGCGCGACGCCGCCGCGCCCAGCCGACTTGCCGCGGGTGAGTGCCGGGTGTGCCCTGGATGTCTGGGAGGGGAATTCCGCGAGGGGAGCCGGAGAACCCGGGTGAGCCGGGAGAGCGAGGAGCCAGCCATGACCGCACCCACCGCGACCCCGTCGCGACCGCAGCACCACCGTCCCCACGCCCATATGCCCCACGTCCGGGCCAGGATCTCCTGGATGGCGCCCCTGACGATCGCCCTCTTCTTCGGCGCGTGGGTGGGGTACCTGGAGCACGAGGGAGCGAACACCACCGGCCCCGGGACCGCGATCCTCGCCCCCGTGATCCACGGCCTGATCGCCACCGCCGTGATGGGCGCCATCTGCTACGCGATCGGCCGGTACCAGGGCGGGGTCCAGGACGAGACGGCCGCCATCTGGTACGGCTCGGTCCTCGGCTGCGCCGTCGGCTACCTGTTCGCGATCAGCGGGGCCACCGTCTACAAGTCCACGATGATGGGGCTCGGGCTCGGAGCGATCATGGGCATCAGCGCCTTCTACCTCTTCCACACGCGACGGGACACGCCCCTGCCCGGCCAGGCGCGGAGCGCCACCCCCCGGCACGGCTGACGCCCGCGGCGCGACCGCCGACCACACCCCGGAGCCACACGAGCACGGCCGCCACACCGGGGCGTGAGGGCCTCCGCCGCCGCGGCCAAGCCGCCCCCTGACGGCCATACGACGGCGGCGAGACCCGGCCGCCGTCACCGGTGCCCGGCCGCCGTCACCCGGCGACCGGGCGTCGCCTCGTGGACCGACCGCCCCGGCTCAGCCGAACTGGACCGACCGTTTGGCCAGCCCCATCCAGAAGCCGTCGATCACCGACCGCTGACTGGACAGGTCGCCGGCCGCGTCCGCGGCGCCCATGGCGACGAACAGCGGCGCGAAGTGCTCGGTCCGCGGGTGCGCCAGCCGGCCCGCCGGAGCGCGGCGTTCGAAGTCGAGGAGGGCGTCGACGTCCTGCTCGCCCAGGGCACGGCGGCCCCAGTCGTCGAACTCGGCCGACCAGCCCGGCACCGCTCCCCCGGCCGACTGCCGCAGCGCGGCCAGGTTGTGTGTGAAGAAGCCGCTCCCGACGATCAGCACACCCTCGTCCCGGAGCGGGGCCAGCTTGCGGCCGATGGCCAGCAGCCGCTGGGGGTCGAGGGTGGGCAGGGAGAGCTGGAGCACGGGAATGTCCGCGGCCGGGAACATCTCGACCAGCGGCACGTACGCGCCGTGGTCCAGGCCCCGGTCGGGAATGTCCTGCACCGGGGCCCCGGCGGCGCGCAGCGTCTTGCGCACGCGCTCGGCGAGCCCCGGCGCGCCGGGCGCGGCATAGCGCACCCGGTAGTAGTGCTCGGGGAAGCCCCAGAAGTCGTAGACGAGCGGCACCGTCGTGGTGGCGCCGAGCGCCAGCGGCGCCTCCTCCCAGTGCGCGGAGATCATCAGGATCGCGGTGGGGCGGGGCAGTCCGGCGGCCCAGGCGGCGAGTTCGCCGGGCCATACGGGGTCGTCCGCGAGTGGCGGCGCCCCGTGGCTGAGGTAGAGGGCGGGCATCCGGCCGGTCGGCGGCTCCACCGTCGGCTCGGACACGGCGACGGACGACATGGCTTCACCTCCATTTACTTGAACTCTCAAGCTATAAGGTCCACCGTAATCCCCAGTTGTTTAAATTTCAAGAACGATATGCGGAATGAGATCGTGGATGCCATGACGACCGAACCACCCGCAGCGGAGCCACGCTGGCTCAGCGCCGACGAGCAGCGCACCTGGCAGGCGTACCTGCACGCGACCACGCTTCTGGAAGACCACCTCGACCGTCAGCTGCAACGTGACGCGAGCATGCCGCACATCTACTACGGCCTGCTCGTGCAGCTCTCGGAGGCCCCCCGGCGGCGGCTGCGGATGACGGTGTTGGCCCAGCAATCGAAAATCACCCGGTCGCGGCTCTCCCACGCCATCGCGCGGCTGGAGAAGCACGGCTGGGTGCGGCGCGAGGACTGCCCCTCCGACAAGCGCGGTCAGAACGCGGTGCTGACGGAGGAGGGGTACGAGGTGCTGCGGCGGTCGGCTCCCGGGCATGTCGCCGCCGTCCGCTCGGCGATGTTCGACCGGCTCACCCCGGAGCAGGTGGCGCAGCTCGGCGAGATCTGCGGGATCATCGCCGAGGGCCTCCAGCCCGAGTGCGGGGACCTGCCCTGGCGACGGTGACGCCGACCTCGGGGCCCCGACCCGCCCCACGCCCGACGTCCCCGCCGCAACGCCACGGCCCCGCCTCCGCGGACTGCGGAAGCGGGGCCGTGAAGCCACACTCAAGCGCTGTGATCAGCGAGTCATGACGCCTCGCCCGGTAGGCCGTGCCACCCGATCAGTGGGCCATGACCGGAACCGGAACGTCCTCGACGGCGCCCTCGCCGTCCGCCGAGCCGCCCGCGTGACCGCCCATGGTGGGCCGCCCGGCGTTGATGAAGGTGATCGCGACCGCCGCGGCCACCAGCAGGATGACGAAGGCCCACCAGATGGCCACGGAGAAGCCGTGCACCATCGCCTTGAGCTCCAGCAGCTGCGGCGACGTGGCGGTGGCCTTGTGCGAGCCGACGTAGGCCGTGGTGGCGCTGGCGGCGATCGTGTTGAGCAGCGCGGTGCCGATGGCGCCGCCGACCTGCTGCGAGGTGTTGACCATCGCGGAGGCGACACCCGCGTCCTGCGGCTGGACCCCGTGCGTGGACAGGCTCATCGCCGGCATGAAGGCGGTGCCCATGCCCAGACCCAGCAGCAGGAAGGCGGGCAGGATCAGCGCCGGGTAGGAGGTGTCCAGGTCGATCTGAGTCAGCATCAGCATGCCGATGGCGGCGACCAGGAAGCCCGGGCCCATCAGCAGCCGCGGCGCGACCCGGGTCATCAGCCGGGTGCCGATCTGCGTCGAGCCGGTGATCATGCCCGCGATCATCGGAAGGAAGGCCAGACCGGTGGTGACCGGGCTGTAGTCCTTGACGATCTGCAGGTAGTAGGTGAGGAAGAGGAACAGGCCGAACATGCCGATGATGGCGAGGCCCAGCGAGATGTAGACACCCGCACGGTTGCGCTCGGTGACCACGCGCAGCGGCAGCAGCGGCGCCTTCACCTTGCTCTCCACGACCACGAAGGCGAGCAGCAGCACAGCGGCGGCGATGAACAGACCGATGGTCCAGCCGGCCTTCCAGCCGTCGGACTCGGCGCGGGTGAAGCCGTAGACCAGCGTGACCAGACCGGTGGTGGCCAGGATGACGCCGGGGATGTCGAGCTTGGAGGAGTTGCGGGCCTCGGCCGGCTCATGGATGACGGCGACCGCACCGGCCGCGGCCACCGCCGCGAACGGGATGTTGACGAAGAAGGTCCAGCGCCAGTCCATGTACTCGGTCAGCACGCCGCCGAGGATCAGACCGACGGCGCCACCACCACCGGCGATGGCACCGAAGATGCCGAACGCCTTGGCGCGCTCCTTGGCTTCGGTGAACATCACGGCGAGCAGCGAGAGCGCGGCCGGGGCCAGCAGCGCGCCGAACACACCCTGCAGCGCGCGGGCGCCGAGCAGCATCCCGGTGTTGACCGCGGCGCCACCGAGCGCGGAGGCGGCCGCGAAGCCGATGAGGCCGGTGATGAAGGTGGCCTTACGGCCCCACAGGTCCGCGATCCGGCCGCCGAACAGCAGCAGGCCGCCGAAGGCGAGGGCATAGGCGGTGATGACCCACTGCTTGTTGCCCTCGGAGATGCCGAGGTCCTCCTGGGCCGAGGGCAGGGCGATGTTCACGATGGTCGCGTCGAGCACGACCATCAGCTGGGCCAGGGCGATGAATATGAGCGCCTTCCAGCGCCGGGGGTCGGGGGTGGGCGTCGCGAGCGACGCGTCTACGGACGGCATGCGTGGGCCTACCTAGCGGTGCGAGGGCTAACAAACGGGGCGTATGTGACACGCGGTGGGCGCAAGAAGCCGGCGGGGCACACCACGTGAAGTGCGGTCAGGTATTCGATGCTACGAGGGGGGTCTGACAAGGGCGGGCGTCACTGCCTGCGTCGCAGGTCCTCCAAAGTGGCGGCGGAACCGGATAGTTCGGAGCGCGCCGGCGACATCAGGCCGTCGAGGAACAGCTGGAGATGCCGGTGCACGAATTGATCGAAGTTCACGCAGTCGCCACTGCCGGGCAGCGGGCGCGTGAGCTGGGTCAGCGCGACCATCAGGTCACCGACGCCGATGTCGGTGCGCAGTTGGCCGGCGGCGCGGGCGGCGCCCATGAGCGCCTCGACCCCGGCCTCAAGCCGATCGCGGGAAGCCGTCTGCTCGGGGTGGTCCTTGTCGACCCCGTCGGAGAGCAACGAGCAGAGAGCGCCGATGCGTTCGTCCGCCGCCGCGTGCACAAAGCGTCGCAGCGCCTGGAAGGCATCGTGCTCCTCGGTTCGGGCCGCCTCGGCCTGGTCCGCTATGCGGTCCATGACCGAGAGGGTCACATGGTGGATCAGCTCGCGACGGTCCGCGAAGTGCCGATAGATCGTGGCATTGCCGACGCCCGCCCGTCGAGCGATTTCATCGAGCGAGACCTCCACCCCGTGCTCGACCAGCACTTCGCGGGCCGCCGCGACGATCCGCTCCCGGTTGCGCAGCGCGTCGGCACGCAGTCGCGGGCGCGGCAGCTTCGCCGCGGCGGCGGCGACGGCGGCAGCGGCGACGCACCTGTCGGTCTTGGCAGCCATGCGACACCCCCCTTTTCTGATCCCCGTCGCTCGGTCTGTTGCTCCGGTGCTTCCGGTCTTTCTCCCGGACCCCCGGTCCGGCGTAGCGGGGAGCGAGTCCCCGTTTCGCTCGGACAGTGGGTTAAACGGGGAGTGGGTCCCCGGATATTTCATGAACACGATGTGACCTGCGGCACACCTGTTCGCCGCCGTCGGTGGCGCGCTCGAGGGCGGGCGCCGGGTCGCCCCCGACCCCGCCACCGACTCGCCTCCACGGCGCGACCACCGGCCCGGCCGCGCCCCGGACCCACCACACCGCGCGTACCGTCGCAACCCGCCACGCCACCGCCACCCGTTCGGCGGCCCCGCGCGGGCGCGGGATCGCCCGGCGGCGCAGCGTGGTGGGGAGATGACGCCCAAACGCCCCCGGATACCACCGGGCTTCCGAATACGGCGCAGACGCGCGGGTCCCCGCATACGCGCGAGCGGCGACCACCCGACTGGCCGCCACCGCCCGCACCGGGCCCCGCGTACGCCGCACCAGGCCGGCGCGCCGCCCCTCGGCCACACGCCGCCCCGCGGCCGTACGTCGCGCCGGGGCCGCGCGCTCGCGACCGCCGCCGCCCTGCTGCTGGCCGTCGCCGCGCCGGCGACCGCCCCGCACATCCCCGCCGCCCCGCGGCCGATCCACGCCCCGGCACTGCGCGGCTCCGCCGCGGCGGGCCGGGCGGCCTGCACCCCACCCCGCCCCCATGACGTGGCGATGTCGGAGGGGATGCCCACCGCCCCCGGCTACAGCCGGAGCACCGGCACCGTCCGGGCCCTCACCCTCATGATCGACTTTCCCGACGTGCCGGGCGAGGGCAGCGCGCGGGAGCGCTTCGCCGAGTTCTTCCCGCAGACCGCACGGTGGTTCGCCCGCGGCTCCTACGGGCGACTCGACTACCGCGCGACGGCCCCGCTGGATCACTGGCTGCGGATGCCCCGGACGTTCCGCTCGTACGGCCTCCGGCGCGGCTCCGGCTTCGAGCCGGGCTATCGCGCCCTGGTCCGCGACATCGCCGCGGCCGCCGACCACAAGGTCGACTTCCGCCGGTACGACCTGATCAACGTGCTGCTCACCCCCAACGCCGGGCCGCCCGCCGCGCGGACCGTGCTGTCCGTCACCTTCTCCGGGAACACCGACGCGCCCCGCGCGGACGGCGTTCCGCTGGCGAACGTCTCGTTCGTCTACAGCCGCCAGGACGACGGCAGCGGCTCACTGACCAGGACCGGATTCCGCGTCCTGCCCCACGAGAACGGCCACAGCTTCGGGCTGCCCGACCTCTACACCGGCCGGGGCGGCGACAGGGTCGGACACTGGGACGTGATGTCCGAGGACTGGGGCGTCGGCAACGACCTGATGGCCTGGCACAAGTGGAAGCTCGGTTGGCTGACCCCGGCCCAGGTGGTCTGCGCCGCGCGCGCCGGCACCTCGACGCACACCCTCAGCCCGCTCGGCCGCCGCGGCGGTGGCGCCAAGCTGCTCTTCGTGCCCGTCTCGACCTCGGGCGGCTACACCGTCGAGGCCCGCACCAACGAGGGCAACGACGACGGCGTGTGCAAGCCCGGCGTCCTGGTCTCCTGGGTGGACGTCGGCTTGGGCTCCGGAGACGGCCCGATCACGGTGATCGACGCCTCCCCCAAGAGCCGCGGGTGCACCAGGGAACCCAATGTGCACCCCGGTCTGAGCGACGCGACGTTCACGCCCGGCGAGAGCCTGCGCGACGCCGCGCACGGCATACGCATCGGCGTCACCACGCGCGACGGGCATGGCGCCTACCGCGTGGAGGTCACCCGCCGGCCCCCGCTCAACCGCTGACCCGTCGCCCGCCGGCTCCGTCAAGCGCCGGCCCCGTCACGCCCATGTGCCGACCCCCGCCACGGTCATGTGCCGGTCTTCCGCCACGCTCATGTGCCGGCCTCTGTCACGCTCATGCGCCGGCTCCCGCCACGCGCCGACCCGTCCCGCGCCGGCTCCGTCCCGCGCCAGCCCCGTCCCGCGCCAGCCGGCGTCGTCCGGCGATCCGGCGCCGCCCGGCGACCGTCGCGGCACCCCGGACAGCGCTCCCGGGGCGTCCGGGGTCACCCGGTGGGCCAGTGGTGCCGGCCCAGGCTGATCAGGAGGAGCTGCCGCTGAGCGGTACGCGCGATGCGTCGCACGGCCTCGGACTCCATGCCCGCCCCGGCGCCGGGCACGGCACCCGCCGAAGGTGCCGCGCCCGCCGCCCCGGCCTGGCGCCCTCCGGAATCCGACGTCTCGTCAGTTGCCTTCTCTCCTATAGATACAGACGCTCCGTCAGCTGTCCTCTTCTCTATAGGCGCAGTCGCCTCGTCGGCCACTCCCTCGACCGCGGGCAGCGGTTCCGACCCCGCTTCCCCGACACCCTCACCCGCACCCTCACCCGCACCCTCGTCCGCACCCTCCGGCTGCGCCTCCAGGAAGGCCGTCGCCGTCATCACCATGTGGTCGACGTAGAGCTCGGCGAGCATCCGCACGTCCTCCGCGCTCCACCCCTCCGCGGCGAGCTGCGAAGCCAGCGCCTCCGCGACCTCCTTCGCGAACCGGTCGAGTTGGGTGGCGATCGCCTCACGCACCGGCCGCACCCCGCCGTGGCGTTCGCGGGCGATGAAGCGGACATGGGCGGGGTAGCGGCGGACATGCTCGGCGACGGCCCGCACCGAGCCCTCGATCCGCTCCTCGTCCCCGTCCTGCTCGGCGAGGATCGCCCGGATCATGCCGTGCAGGCTGCCCAGCGACTCCTCCACCAAGGCCACGCCGAGGTCCGCCATGTCCCGGAAGTGCCGGTAGAAGGCGGCCGGGGCGATGCCCACCACGCGCGTGACCTCGCGCAGCCCCAGGCTGCTCAGGCTCTGGTCGGCCAGCAGCCGCAGGGCGGCGTCCAACAGCGCCTGTCGGGTCTTCAGTTTCTGGGCCTGCCGGATGCCGAGCGTGTGACTCATGTCATTCAGTAAACAGCCGTTCGCCGACTTTGGCCAGCGTAGGATGGAGATGTCAGTGAACAGTTGTCATCTCAACTGTTCACTGAACCGAAACACGCGCGACACACGGCGCGGAACGCGGCGCGCACGCACCCGGCGTGCCGAACGCGGCGCGCCGGAGACACAGCACACAGAAGCAGACGGTGCGCGGCAGCCGCCGCGCACGACACCGCAGGCCATCCTTACGAGAAAGGCCGCACATGCTCTTCCTGGTCGCAGTGCTCGCCCTCATGGGCATCGTGCTGGGCGCGGCGGCACACACCCCGCTCCCGGTCTTCCTGGCCGCCTCGGCCGCCATCGCCGCCTGGCTGCTGGCCTTCTTCCTGCGCGAACGCCTGACGGCCCAGCACACGCCCGACGCACAGAAGGGACGCTGACCGATGGACCACGCCACGCTGACCACGCACACCGGACGTTCCTCGCACACGGCACCTTCCTCGCACACGGCACACCCCCCGCACCCGACGGGCTCCGCGCCCAGCCGCTCGGCGCCGACCCGCGGTTCCGACCCCCGCGCGGACGCCGACGGGATGGCGGTGGCCTCGTTCGTCCTGGGCCTGATCGGGCTGCTGTTGTTCAATCTGGTCTTCGGCCCATGCGCGATCGTCCTGGCCGGCCTGGCGCTCGCCCGGGGCACCGGGCGCCGCGGCCGGGCACTGCTCGGGCTGACCCTGGGCGTCGCCGACCTGGTCGTTCTGGCGGTGCTCGTGACCGTGAACGACGCGGTGTTCTGGCACTTCGGAGGCTGATTCGGAGCCAGGAACGAGGCGTGGCACGGAACCCCAGGCTGGACATCCACTGAAGTTAGGCTAACCTAACCTCGACTTCGGTCCGGCGGGCCGTCCCCGTGCCACGCTCCGTCCGCTCCCAGAGAAAGACTCCTCCCCATGCCCAACGCCAGAGCCCTCCCCCTCTCCCGCCGCGGACTGCTCGCCGCGGGCGGCGCCGTCGGCCTCGGTGCCCTGGTCACCGCCTGTGGGAGCAAGGACTCCAAGGGATCCGACAAGTCGGGTGGTGCGGCGAAGAAGAGCGGTCCGTGGACCTTCACCGACGACCGTAAGACCAAGATCTCCAAGAAGAGCACCCCGCAGCGCATCGTCGCGTACATCGGCTCGGCCGCCGCGCTCTACGACTTCGGCGTGGACAAGCAGATCGTCGGCACCTTCGGCCCGACCACGCTCAAGAACGGCGAGCCCGACAAGCAGGCCGGCGACCTCCCGGTCGACCAGGTGACCGTGCTCGGCAACGAGTGGGGCCAGTTCAACGTCGAGAAGTACGCGGCGCTCCGCCCCGAGCTGCTCATCACCAACATGTACGACCCGGGCGCGCTCTTCTACGTCCCGGACGACAGCAAGGACAAGATCCTCGGCCTGGCCGACAGCGTCGCCATCACCAGCGGCCGGGTGTCCATGCTGGACCCCATCAAGCGCTACGCCGAGCTCGCCGAGTCGCTGGGCGCCGACCTGAAGGCCAAGAAGGTCGTCGAGGCGAAGGCCCGCTTCGAGAAGGCCGCCGAGACCCTCCGCAAGACCGCCAAGGGCTCCAAGATCAAGGTCATGGCCTGCTCCGCCAGCGCCGACCTGTTCTACGTCTCCAACCCGAAGGTCAACGCCGACCTCATCTACTTCAGCGAGCTGGGCGTCGAGTTCGTCGAGCCGAAGAAGCTGGACCAGGGCGGCTACTTCGAGAGCCTGAGCTGGGAGAACGCCGACAAGTACGACGCGGACCTGCTCTTCCTCGACGACCGCACCGCGACCCTCCAGCCCAAGGACCTGAAGTCCAAGCCGACCTGGTCCAAGCTGCCCGCCGTCAAGGCCGGCCAGATCACCGGCTGGAGCAGCGAGCCGCGCTTCTCCTACGCCGGTGCCGCCCCGCTCATCGAGGCGCTCACCAAGGCCATCCAGGACGCCAAGAAGGTCAGCTGACGCCGACCCCGACCCACCACCGGACACCCCGGGCCCATGGCACCCATGGCACCCACGGCACTCACGGCGCGTGAAAGGAACACCCCTCTCACATGACCACCGCAGCCACCACCACCGCCGTTCCGTTCCGCTTCTTCGACGCGCGCGTCACCGGAACCCGATCCCTCGGCCCCTCCATGGTCCGGATCACCTTCGGCGGCCCGGAGCTCACCGAGTTCGCCACGGGCGGTCGCGACCAGAGATTCAAGCTCTTCCTTCCGCAACCCGGCCAGGACGCCCCCGTCGTCCCGGTCGAGGCGGGCGTGGAGTGGTTCTCCGTGTGGCGTGCCATGGACCCGGAGACGCGTGGGGTCATGCGCTCGTACACCGTGCGCGACCAGCGCCGGGCCGACGACGGATCCGTCGAGCTCGACGTGGACTTCGCGCTGCACGGCGCCGACTCCGCCGCAGCGAGCGGCCCGGCCGCCCGCTGGGCCGCTCGCGCCGAACCGGGCGACCGGGCCGTGCTCCTGGGCCCGATCGCCCCGGACAACGCCGGGGTGGACTTCCGCCCGCCGGCCGGCACCGACTGGGTGCTGGTCGCGGGCGACGAGACCGCGCTGCCCGCCGTCTCGGGCATCCTCCGCTGGCTGCCCGCCGGCACCCCGGCCCGGGTCTGGATCGAGGTGCCGCACGCCGAGGACATCCAGCGCCTCGACACCGAGGCGGACGCCGAGATCATCTGGCTGGTGCGGGACGGCGGCGACGGCCGCCCGCGGACCGACCTGATCCCGGACGCGGTGCGCGCCGCGAGCCTTCCCGAGGGCACCGCGTACGCCTGGATCGCCGGCGAGGCCGGCACCGTGCGGACGCTCCGTCGCCACCTGGTCCGCGAGCGCGGTTTCGACCGCAAGGCCGTCATGTTCACCGGCTACTGGCGCCGTGGCGCCACCGAGGAACAGCTCATCGAGGAAGCCGTGACCAACCCGGCCCCCAGCGAGGACTAAACGTTTCTTCGAGCTCCGGTCGGCCGCCGACCGGGAGCCTCCGTCTCCCCGCACGCCTCCCCTCCCCGTAAGCCGCCCCCGTACGCCCCCGCCCGTACGAGGACCTCCCTACGCCCTCCTGACGCCTCCCCCCTCGAAACTCACCGCGCACGCCTCCTCCTCACCCCGCACGGAGCGACCGCGCCGCCCTGCCTCCTGCCTCCTCTCACACCCCTCACCGCGTCGCCGGCCCGTCCGCACGACCCTCGACACCCTCCGGACGGGGCCCCGGCCAGGGCACCCCCATGCCCGCTTCAGAAAGGACATTCCGTTGAGCCTCCTCGCGAGCACCTCCGAGGACCCGTCGACAGGAACCGCCACCGCACCCGTAGCCGGGGCGGCGGATGCCAGGTCGTACCTGTTCAATGACCGTACGGCGGACAGCTACCGGCGCTCCGTGGCCGACGGCATCGCGCTGGTGGCCGACACCGTCACCCGCACCGACCGCCCGTTCTCCGGCGTGACCCCCGACGAACTGGCCCCGCGGATATCCGGGATCGACCTGGACCAGCCGCTCGGCGACGCCGGCGCCGCGCTGGAGGAGCTGGAGGAGGTCTACCTCCGCGACGCGATCTACTTCCACCACCCCCGCTACCTCGCCCACCTCAACTGCCCGGTGGTGATCCCGGCGCTGGTCGGCGAGGCGGTGCTGTCCGCCATCAACTCCTCGCTGGACACCTGGGACCAGAGCGCCGGCGGCACCCTGATCGAGCGCCGCCTGATCGACTGGACCACCGAGCGCCTCGGCCTGGGTCAGGACGCCGACGGCATCTTCACCAGCGGCGGCACCCAGTCCAACTTCCAGGCCCTGCTGCTCGCCCGCGAGGAGGCCGTCACCCAGGCCCTGAAGAACGCCGCGGAGCCGCTGACCCAGCACGACATCCTCCCCCGGCTGCGCATCCTCTCCTCCGAGGTCAGCCACTTCAGCGTGAAGAAGTCCGCGAAGCTGCTCGGGCTCGGCCAGGACGCGGTCATCTCCGTGGAGACCGACCGCGACCGCCGGATGCGGCCCGCCGCGCTCGCCCGCGAGCTGGAGCGCTGCCACCGCGAGGGCCTGGTCGTGATGGCCGTGGTGGCCACCGCGGGCACCACCGACTTCGGCACCCTCGACCCCCTGCCGCAGATCGCCGACCTGGCCGCCTGGGCCGGCACCTGGTTCCACGTGGACGCCGCCTACGGCTGCGGGCTACTCACCTCCCGCACCCGACGCCACCTGCTCGACGGCGTCGAGCGCGCCGACTCGGTCACCGTGGACTACCACAAGTCCTTCTTCCAGCCGGTCAGCTCCAGCGCGGTGCTGGTCCGCGACCGGGCCACGCTGCGCCACGCCACCTACCACGCCGACTACCTCAACCCGGCGCGCATGGTCGAGCAGCGCATCCCCAACCAGGTCGACAAGTCGATCCAGACCACCCGCCGCTTCGACGCGCTGAAGCTGTGGATGACCCTGCGCATCATGGGCGTGGACGGCCTCGGCGCCCTCTTCGACGAGGTCTGCGACCGCGCGGCCGACGCCTGGACGCTGCTGGACGAGGACCCCCGCTACGAGGTCGTCACCAAGTCCCAGCTCTCCACCCTGGTCTTCCGCTACCTGCCCCCGGAGGGGGCGCTGCGGGAGCTGACCGACGAGGCCAACCTGTACGCGCGGGACGCGCTGGCCGCCTCCGGCGAGGCCGTCGTGGCGGGCACCACGGTCGACGGGGCGCACTACCTGAAATTCACCCTGCTCAACCCGGAGACCTCGCTCGACGACATCGCGCACGTCCTGGACCTGCTGGCGGAGCACGCCGGCCGCTACCTGAACGAACACGCCGCCGCCCCCGCCCGCCGCGCCAGCTGAACGGAAGATCCCATGTCCACCACCTACGACTTCGTCGGCATCGGCCTCGGCCCGTACAACCTGGGTCTGGCCTGCCTCACCGAGCCGCTCGACGAGCTGAACGGCGTGTTCCTGGAGAGCAAGCCGGACTTCGAGTGGCACTCGGGGATGTTCCTCGACGGCGCCCACCTCCAGACCCCGTTCATGTCGGACCTGGTCACGCTGGCCGACCCGACCTCCCCGTACTCCTTCCTGAACTACCTGAAGGAGTCCGGCCGGCTGTACTCCTTCTACATCCGCGAGAACTTCTATCCGCTGCGGACGGAGTACAACGACTACTGCCGCTGGGCGGCGGCGAAGCTCACCAGCGTCCGCTTCAACGAGACGGTGGAGACCGTCGAGTACGACGAGGCCGAGGAGGTGTACGTCGTGCGCACCGTCGACGGCGTCTTCCGCGGCCGCCGCCTGGTGCTGGGCACCGGCACCCCGCCGTACCTCCCCGAGTCCTGCCGTGACCTGGGCGGGGACTTCCTGCACAACTCGCGCTACATGGAGCACAAGGCGGCGCTGCAGGCCAAGGAGTCCATCACCCTGGTCGGCAGCGGGCAGAGCGCCGCGGAGATCTACTACGACCTGCTGTCGGAGATCGACGTCCACGGCTACCGGCTCAACTGGGTCACCCGCTCCCCGCGGTTCTTCCCGCTGGAGTACACCAAGCTGACCCTGGAGATGACCTCCCCGGAGTACATCGACTACTTCCACGCGCTGCCCGAGGACACCCGCTACCGGCTGGAGACCGAGCAGAAGGGCCTGTTCAAGGGCATCGACTCGGAGCTGATCAACGCCATCTTCGATCTGCTCTACCAGAAGAACCTCACCGGCCCGGTCCCCACCCGGCTGCTGACCAACTCCGCGCTCCAGTCGGCCTCGTACGACTCCGAGAGCGGGACGTACCGCCTGGACCTGCGCCATGAGGAGCAGGGACGGGACTTCACCCTCACCACCGAGGGTCTGGTGCTGGCGACCGGCTACCGCTACCAGCCGCCGGCCTTCCTGGAGCCGATCCACGACCGGCTGCGCTGGGACGCCCACGGCCGCTTCGACGTCGCCCGCAACTACAGCGTCGACACCACCGGGAACGGCGTCTTCCTGCAGAACGCCGGCACCCACACGCACAGCGTCACCTCCCCCGACCTGGGCATGGGCCCCTACCGCAACTCCTGGATCGTGCGGGAGCTGCTGGGCCGCGAGGTCTACCCGATCGAGAAGGCCATCGCCTTCCAGGAGTTCGGCGCCCCGGAGGTGTCCCTCTGATGTCGGAGATCCTCTTCCGCCGGCACGACGACCGGCTCGGCGAGTTCGCCATCCGCCCCCTGGACCCGGACGCGGACGCGGAGCTGCTGCACAGCTGGGTGACCCACCCCAAGTCCGCGTTCTGGATGATGCAGGACCTGTCGGTGGCCGAGGTCGGCGCCGAGTACCGCAAGATCCACGAGCACGCGCACCACGACGCCTTCATCGGACTGTACGAGGGCCGCCCGGCGTTCCTCGTCGAGCGGTACGACCCGTCGCGGCTGGAGCTGGTCGGGCTGTACGACGCGCGGCCGGGCGACGTCGGCATGCACTTCCTGTGCGCGCCCACCGACATCCCGTTGCACGGCTTCACCCGCGCGGTCATCACCACCGTCATGGAGCTGCTCTTCTCCGACCCGCGCAACCGGCGCGTGGTCGTGGAGCCGGACAGCCGGAACAAGGCCGTCCATGCCCTCAACGCGGTCGTCGGCTTCGAGGTCGTCGGACCGATCCAGAAGCCGGAGAAGGAGGCGCTGCTGAGCGTCTGCACCCGCGAGCGGTTCCTGGCCAGCCAGGACCGCGGCGGCTCCAGCCTCACCGGCGCCGTCGCCCACCTCACCCCCGAGCGCTGGGAGCGGGCCGGCCGACTGCTCATCCGCAAGGCGCTGGCCGAGTTCGCGCACGAGCGGCTGCTGACGCCGGAGCGGCTCCCCGACGGCGGCTGGTCGGTGCGCGGCGACGACCGGAGCGTGGAGTACCGCTTCGCGGCCTCGGTGCTGACCCTGGACCACTGGCAGGTCGACGCCGACTCCATCACCCGCCATCGGGACGGCGTGGAGCTCCCGCTGGACGCGCTCGACTTCTTCATCGAGCTGCGGGAGACGCTGGGCCTGAGCGACGAGATCCTGCCGGTCTATCTGGAGGAGATCAGCTCCACCCTCTCCGGCACCGCCTACAAGCTGGGCGAGGCGCGGCTGAGCGCCGCCGAGCTGGCCGAGGCGGACTTCCAGGCGATCGAGACCGGGATGACCGAGGGGCACCCCTGCTTCGTCGCCAACAACGGGCGGCTGGGCTTCGGCGTGCACGAGTACCACGCGTACGCGCCGGAGGCGGCCAGCCCCATCCACCTGGTGTGGCTCGCCGCGCACCGCGACCACTCCACGTTCACCTCCTGCGCGGACATCGACTACGACACGCTGATGCGCGAGGAGCTGGGCGAGGCGACCCTGGAGCGGTTCGCGGAGACCATGCGCGAGCTGGGCCTGGACCTGGCCGACTACCAGCTGATCCCGGTCCACCCCTGGCAGTGGTGGAACAAGATGTCGGTCACCTTCGCCGCCGAGATCGCCCAGCGCCGCCTGGTCTGTCTGGGCGAGGGCGACGACGCCTACCTGGCCCAGCAGTCCATCCGGACCTTCTTCAACGTCAGCGCCCCCGAGAAGCACTATGTGAAGACGGCGCTGTCGGTGCTGAACATGGGCTTCATGCGGGGCCTGTCCGCCGCCTACATGGAGGCGACCCCGGCCATCAACGACTGGCTGGCCCAGCTGATCGCCAACGACGTGGTGCTGCGCGCCACCGGCCTGACGATCATCCGGGAGCGGGCCGCCATCGGCTACCGCCACCGGGCGTACGAGGCGGCGACCGACCGCTACTCGCCGTACCGCAAGATGCTGGCCGCGCTGTGGCGGGAGAGCCCGGTGTCCGGCCTGAAGCCGGGCCAGAAGGTGGCCACCATGGCCTCGCTGCTGCACGCCGACACCGAGGGCCGGTCCCTGGCGGCCGCCCTGATCCGGCGCTCGGGGCTGGCGCCGGAGGAGTGGCTGCGCCGCTACCTGCGCGCCTATTTCACCCCTCTGCTGCACAGCTTCTACGCCTACGACCTGGCGTACATGCCGCACGGCGAGAACGTCATCCTGGTCCTGGAGGACGGCGTCGTCCAGCGGGCGATCTTCAAGGACATCGCCGAGGAGATCGTGGTGATGGACCCGGACGCGGCGCTGCCGCCGGCGGTCCAGCGCATCCGCGCGGAGGTCCCCGAGGACGTCAAGCTGCTGTCGATCTTCACGGACGTCTTCGACTGCTTCTTCCGCTTCCTGGGCGCCACGCTGGCCGAGGACGGGGTGGTGGACGAGGAGACGTTCTGGCGGGCGGTCGCCGAGTGCGTCATCGCCTACCAGGAGTCGGCGCCGCACCTGACGGACAAGTTCCGGCAGTACGACATGTTCGCCGAGGAGTTCACGCTGTCCTGCCTCAACCGGCTCCAGCTGCGCAACAACAAGCAGATGGTGGACCTCGCCGACCCGGCGGGCGCCCTGCAGTTCGTGGGCACCCTGCGCAACCCGATCGCGCGTTTCGCCCCCGGGGCCTGACCCCGAGGCCGCGCGCCCAGCCGCCGCCGGGCGGCTCCCACTCGCTCCCGCCTGTCATGCCGCCGTGCGGGAACGAGGGGAGCCGCCCGGCGGTCTTTCCCGCGCGCCCTCAGCGCGCCTCCTCGCGCTGGTCACGCTTCTCGCGCTTGCCCGGCCCGCGGACGTGGTTCTCGGGGTAGGCGCACACCGAGCAGTACCAGCAGGGCGGATAGGGGTAGGTGGTGTCCCACCACATGGGGTTGCGGCACGTCCCGCAGGAGGGCGGCGCGGGCTGGGAGCCGCTGGGCGGCGGCGCGGCGCGGCGGAGGCTCATCGCGGGATCGTCCCGCACCACCGAGGCTCAGACCGCATCCCATGGCCATGGCTCACCCCATCGGGCGAAGGGGGACGACGGAATGCGTTCTTCGGTCTAGACCTATTGGCGCTTGGTCTAGTCCTTTCTACGCTCCGTCCCCATGCGGGGTGAGCGCGACAAGTCCATCTCCGGAGGGCTCGGGGTGGTTCGGAGCAGGTCTCCGAGGCGACCTCCGAGGCGTGATCTCCGGGGCGCGCCTCCCCGGGCGGTGCAGGTTCCTCACTCACCGGCCCGTGCGCGCACGCGCGGGCCGTCACACCCCCCCGACGCGAGGAGCACCCTTGAGACGCGTACGACGCTCACCACGCTTAGGGACGGCGGCGCTGACCGCCTTCCTGCTGCCCGTCGCCGCACTGGCCGGCCTCGCCACCCCCGCCGCCTCGGCGGCCCCGACGGAGTCGACGGCGGCCGCGGCGGCCACCGCCACCTTCGCCAAGACCTCCAGCTGGGACGGCGGCTTCCAGGGCCAGTTCACCATCAAGAACACCGGCACCACGACGATCAACTCCTGGACCGTGGAGTGGGACTTCCCCTCCGGAACCTCCGTCGGCGCGTACTGGGACGCGCTGGTCACCACCTCCGGCGGCCACCACACGGCCCGCAACCGCGAGTACAACGGCACCATCGCGCCCGGCGCCAGCGCCAGCTTCGGCTTCGTCGCCGGCGGCGACGGCGAGCCGTCCAGCTGCACGCTGGACGGCGGCTCCTGCGACGGCGCGCCACCCACCGACACCCCGCCGAGCGCCCCCGGAGCCCCCACGTCCACCGGCGTCACGGCCACCTCGATCTCGCTGAACTGGCCGGCCGCCACCGACGACAAGGGCGTCAAGAACTACGACCTGCTCCGCGACGGGTCGGTCGTCGGCACCACCGGTGCGACCTCGTACACCGACACGGGCCTGACCCCGGGCACCGCCTACACCTACACGGTGGTGGCCCGGGACTCGGCGGGCCAGACGGGCCCGGCGAGCCCGCCCACCACCCTCCGGACCTCGGGCTCCGGGACCGACGAGCCGCCGGGCGCCCCCGGCGCACCTCAGGCGAGCGAGATCACCCAGACGGGCCTCGCACTGACCTGGACCGCGGCCACGGACGACAAGGGGATCAAGAACTACGACGTGCTGCGCGGCGGCACGGTCGTCGGCACCTCCGACTCCACCTCGTACACCGACACCGGCCTGACCCCGGGCACCGACTACACGTACACCGTCGTGGCCCGCGACACCGCCGGCCAGACGGGCCCGGCGAGCCCGCCCACCACGGTGCGCACCCAGGGCGGGGACAACCCCACCGAACGAGTCAAGGTGGGCTACTTCACCCAGTGGGGCATCTACGGCCGCGCCTTCCCGATCAGGAAGCTCGACACCAACGGCGCCGCCGCCAGGCTCACCCACGTCAACTACGCCTTCTCCAACCTCCACCCGACCGAGCTGACCTGCCTCAACGGCGTCACCAAGGCCACCACCCCCAACCCCCAGGACCCCAACCAGGGTGACGGGGCCGGGGACTCCTGGGCCGACTACGAGAAGGGCTTCGCCGCCGGCGAGTCCGTGGACGGCGTCGGGGACACCTGGAACCAGCCGCTGGCCGGCAACTTCAACCAACTGAAGAAGCTCAAGGCCAAGTACCCGCACCTGAAGACGACCATCTCCCTCGGCGGCTGGACGTACAGCAAGTACTTCTCCGACGCGGCCAAGACCGAGGGCTCCCGCCAGAAGTTCGTCAAGTCCTGCGTCGACATGTACATCAAGGGCAACCTGCCGGTGGTCAACGGCCGCGGCGGCACCGGCGTGGCCGCCGGCGTCTTCGACGGCATCGACCTCGACTGGGAGTGGCCCGGCGCCGAGGGCCACCCGGGCAACCACTGGTCACCCGAGGACAAGGCGAACAACACCCTGCTGTTCGCCGAGTTCCGCAGGCAACTCGACGCGCTCTCCACGACCACGGGCAAGAAGTACCTGCTCACCGCCTTCACCCCGGCCGACCCGGCCAAGATCGCGGCCGGCTGGGACATCACCACCAGGGACGGCACGCCCAGCGTCTTCGACTACATGGACTTCGCCAACGTCCAGGGCTACGACTTCCACGGCTCGGGCAACGACAACTCCTGGGAACCCGACCGCACCGGCCACGCCGGCAACCTCTACCGGGACGCCCAGGACCCGTACACCACGAAGTTCAACGTCGACGACACGGTGAAGGTCTACCTGGACGCCGGCGTCCCGGCCAGGAAGCTCACCGTCGGCCTGGCCTTCTACGGCCGCGGCTGGCAGCAGGTCGAGGACGGCGGCGCGAAGGGCGAGTGGCAGAAGGCGGGCGGCGCCGCCCCCGGCCAGTTCCCCGAGGAGGCCGGCACCCGCGGCTACGACAACCTCATCGCCTCCCTCCCCAACCTGACCGTGCACCACGACGAGCAGTCGGTGGCCACCTACGGCTACACCGGCCCGAACGGCCAGTGGTGGACCTTCGACGACGCCTGGTCCATCGGCAAGAAGACCGCGTACATCAAGAGCAGGGGCCTCCTCGGCGGGATGGTCTGGGAGATGTCCGGCGACAGCGGCACCCTGATGACCGCCCTCGACACCGGCCTCCGCTGACCCTCCCCTCCCTCCTCCACCCCTCCCCGTCCCCCACACACCCGCACTGACCTGCGGAAAGGAGATTCTTGCCAGCGCGGAGGCGGGATCCGCTAGGCTAGTCGCCGGATCCGCGTGATCCCCCCGCCTCCGTAGCTCAGGGGATAGAGCACCGCTCTCCTAAAGCGGGTGTCGCAGGTTCGAATCCTGCCGGGGGCACCAGCGCGAAGGCCCCGGACCGATCATGGTCCGGGGCCTTTGACATCCACTTCTGACATCAACCGCGGCGGTCAGCCAGGGACGGTACCCGGGCCAGGGCGCCGCTTGAGCAGCCGGTCCATGTGGCTGATGGCCTCGCGCTGGGTGTCCTGGACGACGTGGGTGTAGACGTCCATGGTGATGCTGATCTGACTGTGCCCGAGGATCTCCATCACGACGCGGGGAGCCACGCCGGCGGCGGTGAGAAGCGTCGCACACCCGTGGCGGGCATCGTGGAGCCGAATGACGCGAAGCCCGGCCTTCTCGGCCACTCGCGTGAACGAGCGGTAGAGGTTGCGCGGCTCCACGGGGTGCCCGGTCCGAGTGGTGAAGACGTGACCGCCGTCCCCCTTCCACTTCTCCCCCGCGCGCTCCCGGATGTCCACCTGCCGCATCCGGTGCCACCGAAGCGGTGCGATGCACATCGCGGGCAGCGGTACCGCACGACGGCGCCGGCCCTTCGGGTCGTCGTCGTAGAGCACTCCGCGCCGACGCTGCGTCTGCTGGCGGACGTAGAGAACGCGCTTCTCCAGGTCGACGTCAGCCCAGCGAAGGCCGACGATCTCACCCCGGCGTAGCCCCATGGTGATGGCGAGGACGAAGGCCGCGTACAGCGGATCCCGGCGGGCAGCGGCGAGGAAGCCCAGGGTCTCGTCAAGGGTCCACGGGGTCAGCTCACGGGCCTTGGCACGGGGTGGCTCGACGAGGCTCGCCACGTTGCGCGTGATCAGTTCTTCCCGGCAGGCGGCCGAGAGCGCGGTGCGGAGCACCCGGTGCGATTCCTTCGCCGTGGCCGCGGTGGTCTTCCGCTCCAACTGGACCAGAAAGCGGCGTACGTCGGTGACGCCGAGAGACTCCAGTCGCTTGGCTCCGATCAACGGCACCAGGTACAGCCGCACGTGCGCCTCGTACTTGTCGTACGTGCTCAGCTTGCGGCGCGGTTTGACGACGTTCTCCAGCCAGTACGGCAGCCACTCGGCGAGCTTGGCCGACTTGGTGGGCACCGGTATGCCGGAGTCCACCTTGGCCAGGAGATCGCGACGCTTGGTGTCGCACTCGGTCCAGGTCTTGCCGTAGGCGAACTTGCGGGCGCGGGTGCCGTCCGGCTGAAGGACGTAGACGGCGCACTGGTACCGGCCGTCCTTGCGCTTGGTGATGGTGCCCGCGCCGTTGGGGTTGCGCTTGCGCTGCGGTGGCATCAGGCGGCCTCGGCAATCTGGTGGGTGATGAAGTCGCGGAGTGCGGCGGCGGGTATGCGTCGGGCGCGGCCGATGGTGATGGAGACCAGGCGGTGCGAGCGGATCAGGTCGTAGACGGTGGAGCGACCGAGCTTGAGCCGGGCCATGACCTCCGGCACGGTGAGCAGCTCGTCAGCCATGGGTGGGTTCTCCTTCCGTTCCGGAGGCGGGGGTGATGGTGGCGGCGAGCCATTCCTCAGCCGGGGTGAGGCCGGCCCCGGCGTAGGCCCAGTGGGCGAGGACGAGCGTGGTGTCGTCGTCCTGGTCGGGGCCGGTGGTGGAGGCGTTGGCCTGGGCGCGGCGCCAGGCGGCGCGGGTGTCGCGGAGTGCGCCGAGGGTGGTGGAGTAGCGGCGGGACTTGGTGGAGAAGTGGCCGCGGAAGCCGAGCATGTGGGCCCAGGCGCGGAGCCGGAGGTGTTCCAGGTCCTTGCGGGCGCCCAGGGACCAGGCGGTGCGGATCAGCCGGCAGGCGTGCTCGGTGATGTCGAGCTGCGCGAGTTCAGCGATGAACCGGAGGGGCCGGTCAAGGGCGCCCGTCGCGGTCTCGGCTCCCTTGGTGGCGTACTTGGCGATGTAGGCGGCGACAGCGCGTTCGGTCAGCTCGGTGCCGTGGTCGAGTTCGGGCCCGCGGATCGGCCGTACGTCGAGCTGCTCACCGAAGGCGAAGGTGCGGGCACGGCCGTCGATCACGGGACCGGCGACCTTGGCCTTGGAGGCGGCGGCGCGGATGGCGTCGTCCAGGAGGGCGACGGTAGCCCAGGCCGGGGGCGGGGTGTCGCCGCCGTCGGGTCCGTCGAGGCGTATGACGGCGTGGAAGTGGACGGCGCCGCGTTTCTGGTACTCGGCGACCTTGGCGAAGGACAGCCGGGCGTGGTGGCGAAGGGCTCGTTGGGTGAGGCCGGCCCGCTTGGCGATCTCCCGGCGGAGGTAGACGGAGAAGCGTCGCCACAGGGGTCCGGCGTGCGCGTTCCAGAGGACGGCGGCTTCGTAGTCGTAGCGGTCGGGGTCGAGCGGGGTGCCGAGGAGGGCGTCGTCCTGGTCGTGGCGGGCGCCGCAGCGGCAGGGCCGCACCGTGCCGCCGGGCCCTTTGGGTCGGTTGTGGACCGGGCCGAAGCCTGGTGCGGTGAAGGTGGCGAAGACGCGGGGGTGTGTGGCGACCCGTTCGGGGACGCCTTTGCCGCCGCGGAGTCCGGCGGTGATCAGGTGGAAGGTGTCGCGGCGGTAGGTCTCGGCGCAGGCGGGGCAGCGGGTGACGCGGCGGTTGTTGCAGCGCACGAGGAGGTGGCCGGCGGGCAGGTCGGCCGAGTCCAGGTGGTGCAGTACGCGGCCGATCTCGCCGGTTCGTCGGTCGACGTGGTGCTCGGTGCGGTGGCCGTCGAGGCGGATGGGACGGGTGCAGCCGCCGAGGCCGGAGAGCTGGCGGAGCAGGGCGGGCAGGGTGCCGAGGGCCGCCAGGGTGCCGAGTTCGGGCAGCGGCGGCGGGGTGGCGCGGGTGATGATGGTGACTCCTCTTGCGGCGTCGGTCGTGAGGGGCTGGGCCGCCGGGGCGGCGGATGCTTGGCGGTATCGAGGCCGCCCCGGCGGTCATGGGCGGGTCAGCGGCGGTGGTGGTCCCGCTGGCCGGTGAGCAGAGAGCGCAGGACGACGGCGGCCACGGCGACGGACACGGCCGCGACGGCGACCGCGGCGAGCAGGGCCGTCAGGACGATGCCGACCGTGACGACGGCGGCGATCGCACCGGCGCCGGCCCCGATCGACGGCGCCATGCGGCGGGCCGGGGCGGGGGCGGCGAGGTGCTGGCAGGAGCACGCCGGGGCGTGACCGGGCCGGGTCACGTGGACGGCGGGACCGATCACGTGGGAAGACGGCAGGACCGGGGCTTCCGGGTACTTCGGTCGGAACACGGAGATCACCTCTCGACTACTCGTCTAGTCATGTGAGCCGTTGACGACGTCCACGCCGGAGCGCGTGCCGGACTCGATCGGCGGGGCGAGGGCGGTTTCGGAGAGCCAGAAGCCGAACAGCGCGATCACGGCGGCGACCCAGAGGCGGACACCGAGGAACTTGATCGCGAGCCAGACGACGATTCCGAGGACAAAGACCAGGGGCAGGCTGACGGTCACGGGCAGGTCCCTTCAGCGGACGGGGCAGCGGTGGGTGCGCGCGGCCAACTCGGCGGCGGCGCGGCTGTCGTAGTCGGCGGAGAAGCCGCAGTTCGGGGCCGTGCACGCGGCGGTGTGCTTCTCTCGGCCGCGCTGGTCGTGGGCGGTGCCGACGCGTACGGGGCCGATGCGGGCGACGTCGCGGAAGCGGCGGAGCATGCTCAGCCCTCCCGGCGGAGGCTGCGGCCGGAGAACTCGCGCAGGATGCGGGCCGCCTCGGCGGGGTCGTCGGTGCGGTCGGCAGCCTCCTCGGCGAGGAGCCGTGCGAGGGTCGGGTGACCGGTGGCTGCCATCTCCTGGGCGGCGTCGAGGTATTCGGATCGGGTGGGCAGGCGTCCAGCCATGGGAGATCGATTCCTTTCAGGCGAGTTGGGCGGCGATGGCGTCCGCGAGCGGCGCCGGGACGCCGAGGCGGGCGCGGAGGGTGTCGGTGTCGATGGGGGCGCCGGTGCGGGCGTGGTGTTCGTCGGCGAGCTTCCGGGCGTGGTTGACCAGGGCGGGCGGGACGTGAACCGTCGTGGGCGGACCGACGTCTGACGGCGTCAAGTCCGAGGTCGGCACCTGTCGTTGCTCTACGGAGGAGCGCGTGAGCGGCTCGTGAGCACTACCGCTAGGCAGTTTCGTTTGGATCAGCCGGTCGTTGGTCTGGGTGTGCCGTTGACTGACGCGCAGTGGGCGCGGATCGAGCCGTTGCTCCCGGACCGGACGCCGAGGCGCGGTGGTCGGTGGCGGGACCATCGGGAGGTGATCGACGCGATCGCCTTCAAGTTCCAGACCGGAACCCAGTGGGTGCACCTTCCGGAGAAGTACGGCAACTGGCGAGGCGTCTACAACCGGCTGCGTATGTGGGCCGTCGACGGCACCTGGGAGCGAGTGTTCACCGCTCTCATAGCCCAGGCCGACGCGGACGAGGACCTGAACTGGGCCGTCTCTGTGGACTCCACGATCGTGCGAGCACACCAGCACGCTGCCGGGGCCCGCAAAAGGGGGCCCCGGCTGGAGAACCGGCCGACCACGCCATCGGCCGGTCCCGCGGCGGGCTGACCACGAAGATCCACCTCGCGGCCGACGGCGACTGCCGGCCCCTGGCCTTCGTCCTCACGGCCGGCCAGGCCGGCGATGCACCCGCCTTCGGCGAGGTCATGGCCCGTCTGCGCGTTCCCCGCCGACGTGGACGACCTCGCACCAGGCCGGACGTCGTCCTGGCCGACAAGGCGTACTCCTCACGTGCGATCCGCGAGCATCTACGCCAGCGCGGCATCCGGGCAGTGATCCCCACCCGGGCGGATCAGCGCGGCCACCGGCTGCGTCGCGGCAGACACGGTGGGAGGCCACCCGCTTTCGACCGTGACGCGTACAAGCAGCGCAATACCGTCGAGCGGTGCATCAACCGCCTGAAGCAGTGGCGAGGGATCGCCACCCGCTACGAGAAGACAGCGGTCATCTACCTGGCCGGACTCCACATCGCGGGCATCTTCCTCTGGTCCGCTCGGTGATCCAAACGAAACCGCCTAGGCTTGCCCTGCCTCTGATCACGCGGCTGGGCGCCCGGTTGCGTTGATCGGCGGGTTTCGAGTGGACCGGCGACCACGCCAGCCTGCCGCCCTGTGCGGTGGGTCCGCCTTACGGTGGGTGGTCGCCGGTCTCGTTTCTCTCCGGTGTCCCGGTCGCCGCTTCCGGCCGAGGAGGGCACGGTGGTGTGGGCGAGCAGGGTCCCGCCAAGGAAAGCCACGGCCGGCCATCCGGCGACCAGGATCCGGAGCCAGGCCGGTACGTCGGTCAGATCGAGGAGTCCCGCGGTGGCGACGTTGGCACCCAGGGAGGCGGCCAGCGCGATGACGAACCAGCACCAACCCGCCGCCTTGGACGAGCCCGACCGCAGCCGGCGCCAGGCCGCGACAAGCAGCAGGTCGACGGAGACGGGATAAGCCCAGGCTTTCCAGCCGTCCTGTCCGGCCGCCGAGGCAAGGTCGTGGAGGTGGGCGAAGGAGAGGGCGGCGGCGATGACCGCCTGTACGAGTACGGCGTCGACGCGTGCCAGGTGAGCACGCATGGGCGAGCCTCCTTCCGGTATCAGGCATGGCGGGGGTAGGGACGTGGCGCGGAGTCGGCCGCACCGGCCGTGGGGTGGCGGGATCAGTCGAGGACCGGCACCGACTTCGGCGATGCCTCGGGAGCACTCGCCGCCCGGGCGGGCATGGCGGGCCGGAAGGGGTCAAGGGCGGGCAGGTCCGGCACGAGGTGGACGTACTCCCGGCAGACCGCGGCCGCGTCGCCCAGCGACAGATAGGGCGTACGGATGCGGGACCAGCCGCCGGACGTGTCCCCAGCGACCGCCAGGCCAGGCAGTTCGGGGGCGATGGCGCAGGCCGCGCCGACCGCTTCGGGGGCGATGTCGCCGAGCGCCATCTTTGCCGAGGCTTCGTCGTTCACCCGGTGGCAGACGCGGCCGGAGAGCTGGGCGCGGAGCATGGTGGCGCCCTTGCCCAGTTCGGCCCCGAAGCGCTGCCCGCACACCTCCAGGTAGATGCCGGCTGCCCGGCCGAGCTGGGCGAGCCGGATGAGCTGGGTGACCATCTCGTCCCGCCGTTCCTCGTCCTTGCGGGTAGCGACGAGGAAGAGTTCTGCGACCTCGTCGACGAACAGCACCACCGGCACGGGCCGTTCATCGTCCGGCAGTCCCCAGATGTCGGAGGTGATCTCCTCGTTGGGGGTGTCCAGGGCGATGCCTTGCCGGGCCTTGATCAGGTCGTACCGCTCTTCCATGAGCCCGATGAGGGCGGGGAGCAGTGCGGCGGCCTGCGTGGGGTCGGTGGCCAGGGCCGACAGGCGTGGGGCGAAGGGTGCCAGTTCCACGCCCCGCTTGCAGTCGATGCCGACCAGGGCGACCGGTTGCCGGGCGAGGCCGGCTATCAGGTGCCGCAGGAACATGGACTTCCCCGAGAGCGTGGCGCCCAGGGTGAGCTGGTGTGGCACGGTGCGGTAGTCCCGTACGAACGGCGTCGCGTCCTCCCGGAGCGCCACCGGCACCCTCAGGAATCCACCCCCGTCCCCGCGGGGCATCCGCACCTTCCGCAGGACGTCATATCCGACGAGCCGCAGTTCGACCACGCCGGGTTTGACCACCGAGACGTGGACGGCGTGAACTCCCCAGGCGTGCCGTAGCCGTTCGGCGGAGGCAGCGACGTCCGCGGGTTCCTGCCCCGGTGCCAGCCGCAGCCGAAGGCGGAGCCCGGTCGAGGTCGGGCGGATCATCCCCCGACGCGGCGGAACGGGCCGGACCTCCCGGTGCGTAAGCGCCCGGGTCGCCCAGACGCGCAGCCGCGACGGCGGGACGGTCAGCCCGCAGGAGTCCATGACAGACCCGTATGAGCCGAGGAGCCGCACCGTGGAGACCGGTAACCCGATGGTCGACCAGTAGGCCGCGGGGTGGCTGGCCCGGAGGTAGGCGGCTCCGCCCACCGTCGCAGCGACGGGACCGCCCACCTCCATCAGCGTCATGGCGTCGACCATCGGACTCAGGCCGCCGACCCGTGAACCGGCAGGGCGGCCGGGGCGATGGCCTCGGCCCGGTAGGCGATGCCGTGCCGCTGCTGCCCGTTGAAGACGCTTTCCCAGGGCCGGGCGACGAGCCCGATGAGCGTGACCGGCGAACCGAGGATCAGCCCGTCCGTCACCCCGCTTTCCGGCACGGTGACCTGCACGAGGGAGGACTCCCCTCCCTCGATGTAGACGACGCCCAGCCGCATCAGCGCCTCACCGCTTTGCGCGTCCTTGGCTATCTCGCCGGTCTTCCTGTCCTTCACCTTCGGCTCCGGCGCCTCGGTCAGCAGGATGGTGGCACCGGAGGTCTCAACTCGAATGGAACGCACTGCACTTCTCCTTGCTCTCGCACAGATGACACAGGGCATCTAGTTGTCTAGATGAGTTGCATCGAACGAACCCGACCGAGCGGGAACGCGGTCCACTGTGCCACACAACTTGCCAACTCGTCTATACGAGTATGTGTGTTGAGGTGTACGAGTCGCGGAGGTGCGCCGGACAGCGCCCCATCCGACGTGCTGTCAGGTGGCGGGCAACTGGTAGGCGAGGACGTACGCGTCGGCCGCCATCACGGTGTCGCAGACCTCGACCGCGCGCCCCTCGGCATCGAATGCCGTGCGGATCAGGTGGATGACCGGCACACCGGAGGCGAGTTGCAGGGTGCGCACCTCCTGCGGGGAGGGCATGCGGGCCCGGATCTCCTCGTCGAAGTGGTCGAGGCGATGCCCCATCTCCTCCAGCCGGGCGTAGATGCCGCCAGGGCCGGGGTTGGGCTGGGCGATCGGGGTGTTCCGCGCCAGGTCGAGCGGGAGGTACGAGGTGGCGAACTCCACCGGTCGGCCGTCGAGCAGGTACCGGCGCCGCCGGGCGAGGACCTTCCGCGGCGAGCCGAGGCGGGCGGCGATGTCCTGGGAGGGCCGCTCCTCCTTCACCTCCAGGCTGTCCACCTCGGGATGGCCCCCGGCGGCTTCCGCCTCCACGGTGAACGCCGACTTCCCCTGATCGCGATGGCGGCGGGCGAAGCGGTCGGAGGCCAGGCGCCGGACCGGCGGCCGCGGCCGGACGAAGACGCCCTTGCCGTGTTCGGAGACGGCGAGCCCCTCCTGTTGGAGGAGGGAGAGGGCGTTGCGGACGGTCATGCGCGAGACGCCGAAGTGTTCGACCAGCTCCGTCTCCGAGGGGAGCTTGTCGCCCTCCCGGAAGCGTCCCTTGTCGATCGCTTCGCGCAGCTGGTCGGCGATCTGCCGGAACACGGCGCGATCACTGGTCGGGTCCAGCGCGCCCAGAACGCCGGAGGCAAGGGGAGACATGCGGCTAACTCCTTTAGGTATCTAGACGAGCGGCTGACCCGTGTTGCTACGGTGGAGAGCCTAGTCAGCCGAGAGGGCCGAGGAACGTGAGCACTGACCGCCCGCACTCCGTGAGCGTCGCCGGGGTCATCGTCGACGACGCGGGCCGCGCCCTGCTGATCAAGCGGCGGGACAACGGTAAGTGGGAACCGCCGGGCGGCGTGCTCGAACGCGGAGAAACCATCCCCGACGCCCTGCAACGCGAAGTCCTCGAAGAGACCGGCATCAAGATCGCGCTTCCCGCGACCCTCACCGGCGTCTACAAGAACATGTCCGCCCTGATCGTCTCCATGGTCTTCCGCTGCGAGGCCATGGACGGCACCCCGACCACCGGAGCGGAGACCCGCGCCCTGCGCTGGGCCACCCGCGAGGAGGTCACCGAGCTCGCCGACGAGGCGTACGCGATCCGCGTCCTCGACGCGCTCGACAACGCGTCCCCGCCTGCCGTCCGCGCCCACGACGGCGTGCGACTCATCTAGCACAGACACCCCGCCCATGGCCGCTCACCAGCACGGAGGAACTTGTATGGACGAGTATACGAGTAGAGTGCGCGTCTGGGGACTGATCTGTCCAGGTCTCCACGAAGAGGTAGCCCGCGCCCGCCGCTGGACCCGCGACATCCTCAGCGGACATCCCTGCGTCGACGACGCCGAGCTGATCGTGAGCGAGCTGGGCACCAATGCCCTCATCCACTCCGTGAGCGGCGCCGACACGGGCACCTTCCACATCACGCTGTCCCGCTCCGAGCACCTGGTCGTGGTCTCGGTCAGCGACTCCGGCAGCCGGCCCGGCAAGCCGCACGCCCCGAGGTCCGAGCCGGAGGGAACCCACGGCCGCGGACTCAGCATCGTCATGACCCTGGCCTACCGCCTCGACGTCACCGGCAACGAACGAGGCCGCACCGTCACCGCCGAACTCCACGCACCCACGGCAGGAGCCGAAGCATGCTGACCTTCCCCGTTGTCCACGGCTACTGGTGCGAGTGCCTCATCCACTCCCCCGGCGAGTCCCACGCGGACCAGGTCGCCGCCATCGAGCAGCACAGCCCCGAGCAGGCCACCCGATGGATCCGCATCACCATCCGCACCATCTCGTTCGCCCTCGACCTGGATGCCGGCGCCGAGGCGTGGGACTGGGTCGACCGCGGCTACAAGGACATGGAGAACGCCCTCAGCAACGGCGAACCGGCATCCTTCACCCTCCGGCACCAGGACAGCGAGATGCGGTGGACCGCCCGACCGGTCATCTTCCTGCCCCTCGCCCACCGCACGGCCACCCGGCTCCCGGCATGCGCGGAACAGTTCCAGTGCCCCACCCCGTACAAGCTGACCTGAAGTCCACACCAGAACCGCTGAGTTACAACCTTCTCTACAGGTTCAAGGCGGCTCGCAAGCTCGCCGCGCGCGGCCCGGCTCCCCGGGCCGCCGCTCCTGTCTCCGCCCCGCTCCAGCCCGGTCCGCCCGGCCGCGCGGCAGCAGCGGCCACCTTGGCTGAGGAGAAGAGCGCCGTCGTGGCTGGGGGTCGGCTCCACGGCTTTACCCACCTCCCCGATCCGGGTCCCGCGTCGGGCAAGGCCAGGGGGCCACTCGTGCTCATTGCGGGCAGGGGCAAGCCTGCCCGAGTTGCCTGGCCAGCGTACGGCCCCCTGACCATGCCCGACCCCAGACCGGGCAGGCCACCGGCCAAAGCCGCTCCACCGACCTGCGCAGCCTTACCACCCCCTAGCAGAGGATCGAATTGCGGCCTCAACAAGGAGGAGTTGTAATTGTTTTAGGTACAGCATCTGCTGCGAAGTGGGACCATCATGAGCTATCAGGAGCGAATCGTCGCCTATCGATCCGCACCTCCAGGGATACAGATCGCCCAATGCGTCGGGAACACAATTACATTGACAGATAGCACACTAATCATCCCGGGCGCCACGCACTCGAGAGTACCCCTTTCCGAAATTGGGGCCGTTTATCACCAGGGCCACTCAGGCGTGGTGGTAGACGCCTGCACTTACACCTTTTCCCTTGAATGTGAGTCCACAGGCGATCGGGACCAACTAGCTTTCGCCATTGCATTGCTGGCAAAATGCAACTTGCGCAATGCCGACTATGAACTCATAGACATGGACTCCCTCAAGAAGAAGTACTTTACGAACACCGGGAGTGCATCCTGCGCCGCCGCGCTAGCTGCACTGATCGCGACCATCGCCGTCGCCACATCCGGGGTGAGACGCCCGGAGTCGCAGCAGATATAGCGGGTTCAGCCCTCACCCGGAGTTGTCCAGCGAGACGACTCACACAGCCCCCCACGCATCAACCAGAACGGCCAGGAACCATGAATCCGACTTGCATAGGGTGCAATTCCCCCACCGACACGGTTCTACACTTTCGAGGCAACGGGCAGTGGCTGGTAGCGGGCCTAATGTCCCTTGGCACTGAACCCGATCAGGCCACAATCATGATAGGCAAACTTCTCGAATGTACCCCCGAGTCAGTATTCGACTACGCAGACGAGGAAGATCTTCCTTTGTTCTGCTGCAGCAAATGCGCGAAGGAATCTGGGTACCCGCCCCCGTTCCTTCCAGGGATGCCTGGTTTCGTCATCGCCCAGCCGGGCGGGACGTAGCTTCATCGCGACCATCCCTGCGCTAAGACTCTAAGAGCGAAGTCTTCAGCGCCGACCATCGCTCTCGGTCCCGACGGTGGACTGTGTGTGGACTAGCAGTCGCCTCAAGACGGGCGCATACGCCCGCAGCCTGCCGAAACCTTCGACAGCGCAGGGGCCTCCGGAGCCGTTGCAGTTCAGCTATAGGGTGCGCAGCATGACGTCTGAGTCCTCGACTGCCTGTCCCCGGTGCGGCAGGTTGCTGGAGGCCGGCGGCTTCGTGCTCTGTGGCCGGAAGGACGACGGCAAACGAGGTTGCCGCACACTATGGCGTTGCCTCGACGGTCATGCGTGGCGGAAGTGGGCCGACCGTCCGCAGGGCGACTTGGAGCCGTGCCCACACCCGGAGTTGTTCAGCGGCTGACATCCACACCTGACATCAACGACGCCGGACGCCAGCGGCCCTGAGCGGCCGGACATGGAAGCCGATGCTGCCCAAGGGTGCGGCCGGGACGACCAGAAATCGAACTCCTAAAGCGGGTGTCGCAGGTTCGAATCCTGCCGGGGGCACCAGCTAGGCCGCTGGTCGGGACGGTAGAGCGCCCTGGTGTTCGTTCGAATGCCAGGGCGCTTCTCAGTTCAGAGTCGACATTGAACAGCAGCACCCGTGATCACGAAGCGCGTCGAAGGTCTCGTTGCTCACGCCACCCCGGCTCGCCAGCGATCAGCGGCTTCAATCGTGTGGCGGGTCCTGCTGGCTCTGGCTCCTTCCCTCTGCCCGCAGGCTCTGTCGAATTTCACGCCACGCGTGGATGACCTCTGCCGTCTTCGTCATGACATCGCGCGCCTGCGACAGCAGCAGACTCAGGGCACCTGACAGAGCCAGGATCAACAGGGCGAGGCTGTCCCAGCTCATCGGGATCCGCCCTCCCGCACAGCCGGGCCACTGGGCCGACCGGTTCGGCCTGGCAGCACTCTGTCGAGCCAGTCTCGATCGGCGTTGAGGTCTTCCAGCCTCTGTCGCGCGTCGTCGCCGTAAACAGGGTCCCCCCACCTGAAGCGGATCTGCATGACCCCTGGCACGTCGGGATGCTGGTGCTCCAGGTAGAAGGTGCACTGATAGCCCCGCCGTGCTGTCCCCTGCAGGCTGCAGTCGCAGTGGCGGCGCATGATCCTCAGCGGCAAGCCCCAGACATCGTCCATGAGGCGGTCGAGAAATGCGTCGTGTGCGAGAGATACGTCGCGATGCGTATCCAGCTCGAAGATCCACTGATCCCCGGTGATCCAGGAGCGAGTTGAGTAAGCAGTGCTGAAGTTCTGGAAGATCGCGATACGGCGGAGGAGCCCTGAGCCGAGCCATGCCAGATCCCGATCCGTTTGCACGAGTGAGGCGAGCTCACGCTCGTCCTCCAGTTCGTAGGGCGATGGTTCGGCTTCATCCCACAGGGGCACGAAGCCGCCCTCTTCCAGGTCACGCCTTCGTTGTGCGAGCAAGGGGCGCCAACGGGTGCCCGGGGCTCCCCTCAGCACCAATCGGCTGTCGGTGTTGACCAGTTTGAGGTGAAGATCCGCGTTCCGGACACCGGCGACACGCAGCCGCATCACACCGCCGACCTGGACTCCGGGTTCTGCAGACGGAAGCAGATGCGCCAGCGCGTAGTCGGCCATCGGGAACTTCCGGCCAGGACGGGACCCACTGTGACTATCCAGAACCACGACGGATTGCCCAGGCGTTAGACGCATGCCGGCGATTCCCACCGGGTGTGCCCACCACTCCCCTCCGCGGCCGAGCTCCTTCATCACCTGAGCTTCGAGGAGTGCTTGTTCGCCGAGCGCATTCGGGAGGAATGGAACCTGCCGATGAGCCCGAAGTGCCTCTGAGGCGTATTGGAACGGCTCCCCCGAGTAGCAGCTTCGGGCGCGAGCAAGGCGGGTGAGACGACCACCAGCAGCCATGATTCGATCCGTCCTCGAGTGCTGCCGCCCCTGAGAACTCGAAAACTGACCGGTACGCCCGAGCGTGGGCGCGCAAGAACAGATTCTGATTACGACAGGTGCAGCGCTGGCTTCTTCGCCCCTCTGGTGGCACCGCAGACGGGGCAGCGCGGTGCCGGGACAGGCCGCCTATCCGGCCCAGCCAGCGATAGTGCCGTAAGACCCTCGGGCCTTGCAACTCCCCACCTCAGGGCGGGAGATAATGCCGGAACCGGCTCGGGCGCTCACTTCAAGGTCGTGGGCTCGGCAGCAGAGCCCACGACCGACATCCCGCCAACGTGTTCATCAGGCTGCTCGTCCTCCAGAACAGCCACGACCTCCCCACGTGAAGGCCCCGGACCGGTCATGGTCCGGGGCCTTTTCACGTGAGCGGCCGCACCGGCCGCGGTGAGGGCTAGGACAGCCCCCACGCCGCGTTCGTGAAGGTCTTGCTCCGCATGAGGAACTCGCCGAGGTATCCGTCATGCGGCAGGCCGGGGACCAGTACATGGGTGGGGTGGTCGCCGACGTGGAGGTTGCCGATGGTCGGTTCGTCGAGGAGGCGCCGCACCAGGGCCTGGTCCGACGTGAGAGCGGTGAGCACGATCGTGTCGCGCAGCGGGGCCAGGCCGTCGGCGCGGCTCCACGGCGCGATCCACACGCAGGGGAACGGCATCTCCAGGCGTGCCTGTGGGGCGTCGGCGCGGTCGAGCTGGAACACCGCGGGGCGCAGCGCCGCGGCGCCGTCGCCGAGGTCGGCGACGATGGTGTCGCCGCCGAGCCACGGCGTGGCCCCGGCGGCCTCGGCGTGGAGGTGCTTCTCCAGGGCGAGGGCGGCGTCCAACCGCTTGACCGGCAGCACGGCCCGGTCGTCCTCCGGTGGCAGTGAGGGGAGGTCGGCCAGGCGGTCGGCGACGGCCTTGGCCACCGGGGCCGGGTCGCCTTCGACGAAGACGGCCGTGGTGTTGACGCAGCCGGCGCCGGCCTCCTGGCTGATCGAGTCGACGATCGTGTCGAGATGCCGCATGACGTCGGTGTCCGCGGTGATCAGGATCTTGGCCCGGCCCGGTCCGTGCGGCAGCACGGTGGTGCTGGCCCGGTACTTGTCCATCACGGCGTCGCCGCCGTAGACCATGGCCAGGTCGGCGCCCTCGACCAGGTCGTCGGCGACGCCGTGGTCGGAGGGCAGGAGGATGACCTGGTCCCTGCCGAAGCCGGCCTCGTGCAGGGCGGTGACCAGCCGGTGCGCGCTCAGCGGTTCGCGTCGCGAGGGGCGTACCGCGACGCGGTAGCCGAGTGCCAGCGCCTCCACCCACTGCACGTGGACCCCCGGGTGGTTGCCGGCGGTGAGCACGGCGAACACGTCGCCCCGCCGGATCCACACCGCGGTGCCGGCGCCGTTCGACGCGTCGCGGCTGCCGCGCGGTCGGGCCTGGGCGGCGAAGCCGTACGCGCCGGCCAGACCGGTCGCGGTGTTCCGGGTGGCCTCCCGCACGATCGAGATCGGCAGGCCGCTCACCCGGGCCACGGCGTGCTGGTACTCGTCGACGGACATGCCGTTGACGGTGGCGGTGGCGAACAGCCGGCCCGCCTCGGCCAGTGCCCGTACCCGCTCGTCCAACGGCGCCGTCTCCGCCCGCCGCAGCGCCGCCATGCCGCGCCGCGCGTACAGCCGCGGCACCATGCTCAGCTCCGCGACCGGCCGACCGGTGACGTCGTGGACGACCTCTCTCGCCTGCGCCCGATAGGGGCCCTTGGGGCCGAGGGCGTCGAGGTGGACCGGTGTCGGAGAACCGGCCATCGTCAGTACACCCCCTCGACGACGGTGGTGCCGTCGAACGTCGGGACCGGCTTGATGTCGGCGACCGCGTCGCCGCCGAGGCCCTCGGCGGCGGGACGGCGGATCGCGGTGTCCCGTTCGAGGTTGTTCGGGATCAGCATGCTGCGGCTGATGTGGCTCATGACCACCTGGCCGCGTTCGCCGTAGGGCACCGTCCTGCCGGTGTCCGGGTCGACGACCCTCATGCTGACGAACGGGTACGGCGGGTCGAAGGTGGACGGCTCGTCCGCGGCCAGCCCCGCTCGCTCGTACATACCGGCGCCGACCATGGTGCTCCCGTAGAAGCCGAGCAGTTGCGCCTCGGGGAACACCTCGTCGCGGAACAGGCTGCGGGTGTCGACGCTCATCGAGGCACCGCCCCAGATGAGGGTGCGCACCTTGCGGTTGATGAGCTCGGCCAGCTCCTCGTCGTCGGCCAACGCCTCCAGCAGCGGCGGCGTGGTGAAGATGACGCCGACGTCCTGACTCCGCAGGATCCACCCGACCTGGTCGAGGACGTGTGCCAGGTACCTCCTCGTGTCCTCGGAGCGCCCCTCCCCGACGCACTTCTTGACCCATCGCGGGTCGAGGTCCACGGTGAGCGGGACGCCGCCCCGGCGGTGCGCCAGCGTCCGCCCCATGGGGGCGAACATGTGCGGTCCGCTCGGGCCGATCGTCAGCCAGTTCACCCCGTGGGGAACACCACGGGCGTCCAGGACCCCGCTGTGCCACGAGTTCAGCTGCTCGTGGAGGTCGGGAAGCCAGGCGACGCGCTTGGGCGCACCGGTCGTCCCGCCGCTCTCGAAGACGTCCAGCGGGATCGGCGCGTCCCCGTATCCCCGGGGGACGAGGTCCTCCACGCGGACGTCACGCAGCTCGTCGACGATGTTCGGGAACAGCGTCAGGTCGGCTTCGGTACGGATGTCCTTACGCGGGTCGAAGTCCAGGCTCTTCGCCCGCTCCAGCCAGAAGCGGGATCCCGTCTTCGGGTCGAAGTGCCACTCCATGGCGGCGGCGAGCAGGTCCGACATCGAAGGCGGCCGTTCCCACGGGGTGTCGAGCACCGGCAGGGGCCGTGCCGGCGCGGCCGCCCTCCTCCTGGCCTTGGTCGCGTGCTCGGTGAGCACGTCGGCCACCGCCGTCGCCACCCGATCCGCCTCCTCGTGGCTCATCACCAGGGGCGGGCTCATCAGCACGGTGTTCGGGTTGTTGCGGATGATGATCCCGCTGCGCTCCCGGACCAGTGGCGGCACCCACTCGGCCGACAGCGGCTCCCCGGTGTCCGGGTCCTGGGCCAGTTCGATGCCGATCATGAGGCCGATCTGGCGCACCTGGCCGACGGTGGGCAACTCCTCCAGCCGGCGCAGCTGGGCGCCGAGGTGGTCGCCGACCTCGACGGCGGCCGCGAGCAGGTTCTCCCGCTCCAGGATGTCGAGGTTGGTCAGCGCCACCGCGCAGCCGGTCGCGTGACCGCTGTAGGTGTACCCGCCGATGAACCCCTCGTCGCGGGTGACGACGTCGACCACGCGGTCGGCCACCAGCAGGGCGCCCATGGGGAAGTAGCCCGAGGTCAGCCCCTTGGCGGTGACGATGAAGTCGGGCGTGACACCCATCCGCTCGGCGGCGAACCAGTGCCCGGTCCTGCCGAACCCCGTGATGACCTCGTCGAGAATGAGCAGAATCCCGTGGGCGTCGAGCAGTTCGCGCACCCGCGGCCAGTAGTCGCTCGGCGGTTCGACCACGCCGGCCACGCCGAGGATCGGCTCGCCGATCATGACCGCGATCTTGTCCGCGCCGATCTCCTCGATCGTCTCCCGCAGCTCCCGCAGGCAGAACTCGGTGGGGTCCTCGCCGCCGTACATCTCCGGGTGGAAGGGCATCGGCGGCGTCAGGTGCCGGACGTGGGGCAGCATCGGGCCGAAGCCCTGGTGGAACATGGGCATACCGGTCGCCGCGCCGCCGCCGTACGTGACGCCGTGGTACCCGAAGTTGCGGGCGAGGATCCACGTCCGCTCCGGCTCGCCACGTCGGTGGTGGTACAGCCGGGCCATGCGCAGCGCGGCGTCGACCGCTTCCGCGCCGCCGCTGGTGAAGTACACCCGCTCCATCGGGGAGGGCGCCAGGTCGATGAGCCGGCTCGCCAGCCTGATCGAGGGTTCGTTGGTGAACTCGTGGAAGCTGCTGAAGTACTCCAGTTTCGACATCTGCCCGGCCGCGGCCTCGACCAACTCGCGCCGTCCGTGGCCGACATGCGCGAGCATGAGCCCGCCGGTGGCGTCCAGGTACTCGCGGCCGTGCGCGTCGCGTAACCGGCAGCCGGAGCCCTCCACCATGATGATGCGATCGGTGACGTCGCCGGGCAGGTGTGGGTGGATCAACCGGGATCGGTCTTGTTTCACCAGGACGTCCGCGTCTATGAGCGGTGCCCTCGTCGGGTCCAGTCGCGTCATCGCATCCCCCATCGACAGTCGACCGGGAGTTCCATTCCTGGTTCTCCGCGAAGGATCAGTCTGCAAGCCGAGGCAGAGGGGAAGCGACAGGGTCGAACGAACCAGGTCATATCGTGGACAAAATCTTCTCCACCTCGACGGTGATCGGCATCTGGTTCCGCGACGCTCCGCCACCGCCACACCGCTGCGCGCTTGGCACCGCCACGACACCCTTCGCACCGCCGCGACGCTCGGCACCGCCACGACGCCCCTCGCACCGCCACGACGCTTACACCGCCACGAGGACCACGAACGCGCCGCGCGCCGAAGGCATGACGCGTCAGTCGTCAGTCCCTCCCGTTCTCCGGCCGGGGCCCGCGCGTCACGAAGAGGGCGGTGCCGACGAGGAACACGGTCACGGCGGGGATCCAGGACCAGGGTTGGGCGCCCGGTTGGGCGGCCCAGGCCCACAGGGCGTGGGCGCGGCCGAGGGCGTCGCCGCGGGAGAGGTAGAGCATCGTGAGGTAGACGAGGGTGGGCGCCCAGCTGAGTCGGGCGCCGATGACCGTGGCGGCGGCCAGGGCGACGCCCACCCCGCCGAGGAGGTTGCGGAGGAGCCCCCAGGTGCCGATGAACTCCGAGGTGGAGGGGACCGCGAGCGCCAGGGCGAGGCCGGCGATCACGATCAGGAGCGAGACATGGGCCAGCCGGCGGGCCGGCCAGGGGCGGACGGCGGTCGCGTCCAGGTCCGGGGAGTGCTGGTACGTGCTGATGCCGATGGCGCAGGCGGCGAACACGGGGGCGAGCGCCTCGGCGCGGATCCGCTGCGCCGGGTCGAGGTAGACCTCCGGGACCTGGGCACCGACGACGGTCAGGGCCGCGACGGCGAGCAGGGCGAGCACGGTGCCGGGCAGGGCCCGCGACCGGGCGTAGAGGACGAGTCCGTGGGCCGGAGCGTGGGCGGCGGAGTGGGGATTCACAGGGCGGGCACCTTTCCGGAGCAGGCGCGGGTGGCCGCGAAGTAGCGGCCGAGCCAGGCGCGTCGGCGATCCTCGTCCATGGAGGTGAGACGGGACAGCGCTCGGGCCCGGGCGCGGGCGTTCTCGACGGACTGCCGATCGCCCTCCTTGTCCACCCGTTGCTCGTAGTCGTTCCGCCTGCGGTCGCTGAGGTCGTTGGAGACCAACCAGTCCCGCACGGCGTTGTGGAGGTGCTCGTCGGGTCGGTTCTCGCAGTCGGGGAGGAGCATCGAGGCGGCCTCCCAGGCGAACTGCTCGGGTTCGGCCAGCCCGCCTCGTACGACGCTCTGCCCGTAGTAGAGCTGCGGCAGTTGGAAGCGGTCGGGAAGGTGGTCCACGCCCTCCAGCCGGCCGGTGATGCCCGACAGCGCGGCCGACACCTTCGGCAGCAGGTCCTTCTTCTCCGCCTCGACACACACGCGCGGCCTCGAGTCGTCGCAGACCTGCTTCCGCATGTGGTCGGGCAGTTGCCACATGTCCTCGCCCGTCCGCGCCATCGGGACGGCCGCGGCGACCGCGGCGGCGAGCGGGACGACGGCGACCCAGGACCATCGGGGGCGCAGGGTGTGGGCCAGGGCCGCGGCGACGGCGAGGCCGCCGATCCACGCCATCATCGCTGGTGGCTGCCACCACACCGGCTCCGCGTGGAAGCCGTCGTCGGCGGCCGGGCTGAGGAACCGGGCCGAGGAGTCGACGTCGGCGAGGAAGGCGAGCAGCAGATACGTGACGGCGGCGAGGGCCGGCGCCGCCAGCCGCCATGGCGCGAGCCGGCCGACGACGGTGCCGATGACCGCCACGCCGGCGAGGAACACCAGGTCCGCGGCGACCGGCGCGAAGATCGGCCGGCCGCCGGGAACATACGGCCAGGTGGCCAGCTGCGACCCGGTCACCGCCACGGCGTGGCCCACCACGGCCGCGAGCGCCACCGGCACCGCCACCACCAGGAACTGTGCGAACTCGCCTCTGGCCCCGGAGGCGCGCAGCTCCGCCATGCGGCTGCGGCGCTCCCGCGCGCCCTGCCAGCACCCCGCGGCGGCCGCGAACGGCCCGAACAGCATGACGGCGGTAGTGTGCAGGTATTGCCGGGTCTCGGCCCAGCTTCCCTGCCAGTAATCCGCCGCGTTCGCCATGTACAGCGCCTCGGCCACGCACATCACCAGGGCGACCCAGAGGGCGAGGCCGCCGCGCAGCTCGGCGAAGAACGGGTGGCGGAGGCGGCGGGCCGGCGGCGTCACGGGGCGCGGCGCCTGGCGGCGGACGAGGGAGGGGCGCTCATCGAGCCTCATCGGGCCACCCCTCGGGTGGCCGCCGCCCCGGAGCGTGCCAGACGCAGCGCGGCGGTGTAGCCGCGCTCGATGGGGCTCCCGGCGGAGTCCCCGTCGTCCGAGCGCTCGCCGAGCGCGGCCAGGGAGTCCGGCGTGCCGCGGTAGGCCACCGTCCCGGACTCGATGAGGGTCACCTCGGTGCACGCCGCGGCCACGTCCTCCACCAGGTGGGTGGAGACGAGGACGGTGGTGCCCTCCTGGCCCAGCTCCCGCAACAGTGCGCGGAACTCGACCCGCTGTTCCGGGTCGAGGCCCGCGGTCGGCTCGTCGAGCAGCAGCAGGGCCGGGTCGTTGACGATGGCCTGGGCGATGCCGACCCGCCGCACCATGCCGCCCGACAGGGTCTTCATCCTGGTGTCGAGGCGGTCCGTCAGCCCGACGCGGGCCACGGCACGCTCGACCGCCGCCCCCGCCTCGGCCGCCGGCACCTCCTTCAGCCAGGCGACGTAGGCGACGAAGTCCCGCACGGTGAAGCCCGGGTAGTAGCCGAAGTCCTGCGGCAGATAGCCGAGCCGGCGGCGGGCGGCGGACAGCTCCCGGTGCCCGGACAGCACGCGGCCGAGGAGCTCGACCCGGCCGGCGGTGGGGCGGGCGACCGTGGCCAGCACGCGTATCAGGGAGGTCTTGCCCGCCCCGTTCGGGCCCAGCAGGCCGTGCACCCCGGGGTCGAAGTCCAGGTCGACGGAGTCGAGGGCGAGGGTTCTGCGGTGCCGGACGGTCAGTCCGCTGATGGTCAGTACGCTCACGAGAGTCTCCAGACGGTTCATACGCGGGGCCGGCCGGGGCCGGGCGCGAGGTCGAACGAGTGGCGGCGGAGGGCGACGAGCGCCGCGCACAGGGCGGCCGCCGCGGCCCAGCCCGCCTGCGCTCCGGCGCCGGACAGGCACCGGGCCAGGTGATCGGTCAGCGCCATCTCCCAGGGCACGCCGCCTCCCCGCCGGGAGGCGAGGAGCGCCGGCGCGAGGACCGTGATGGCCCAGGCGCCGGAGAGGAGTCCGGCGGCCGCGGTACAGCCCAGGTACGAGCCGAGCGCGAGGCAGCCCAGCGTCAGCGCCAAGCCCGGCAGCAGCCAGGCGGCGGCTCCCGGCACCCCGGGCCCGTCCGGCACCACGGCGCCCGCCGCCGTCAGCAGCGGCAGGCTCACCGCGAGCACCGCCGCGCTCCGGGTCAGCAGCAGCCGCAGGGCACCGGAGGGGGAGGCGAGGGCGATCTCGTGCGCTGGGTCGGCGGACGGCCCGTAGGACATCGCCACTCCGGCCGGCGGCAGCAGCGGTGCCAGGGCGAGCAGCAGCGGCCGGACGCCGTCGACGTCCGCCCCGTACGCCAGCCCCACCGCGCCCGCGCACACCAGGAGCACGGCGATCACCCAGGCCCCGCGGAGCGCGGGACCGGCGGCCCAGAGCACGCGGCCGAGCCGACCCGTGCGGCCGGGCAGACCGGCGCGGCCCAGCCGACGCATGCGGCCGGGCAGACCGGGCAGGCCAGGGCGGCCGAGCCGCCGGGAGCGCGCCGGGCGGTCGGCGGCACCGGCGCGGGCGTGCCCTGAGTGGTCGGCGGCACCGGACGACCGCCGCGGGGCGGCCGCCGGCGCCGGCAGCGCGCCAAGGAGCGCGCCCCGCACGTCCTCCAGCACCCGCGCCGCGTCCCCTCGCGAGCGCACCGCGGCCGACACCGCGGCCGCGCAGCCGCCACAGACCTCCACGTGCTTCTCCAGCGACCACGCCGCCGCCTCGTCGAGCGTCCCCGCCGCGTAGCGCGCGCTCATCGCCCCGTCGACGTGCCACGTCCCGGCCGTCGGCCGCCCCCCGGCGGCTTCCGGGGTCTCGTGTCGACTCGTCACGTCAGACCTCCCAGCGGTGCGCGATCCTCGGACAACTCGGCCAGGGCGGCACGCAGTTCGCGGCGGGCCCGCATGGCCCGGGTCTTGACGGTGCCCTCGGGTATGCCGAGCAGCCGGGCGGCCTCCCGGGTGGTGAGCCCGTCCACGACCGTGGCCCTCAGCACCTCCCGCAGCTCCGGCGAGATCCGGTACAGGGCGACCCCCACGTCCCCGTACTCCAGACCGTCCAGCACCCGGTCCTCGGCGGAGGGCGCGACCGGCGCCGGCGCGTACTCCACCCGATCGGCGCGCGCCTGGACCCGCTGCGCGTCCACCAGCCGCCGGGCGGCGATCACCCACAGCCAGCCGCCGCACTCCGTGCCGCGGTAGGAGGCGGCGGATCGCCAGACGGTGAGGAAGGTGTCCTGGAGCACCTCCCGTACGGTCTCGGGGTCCGCGCAGCGCCGCGACAACCGGGCGAACAGCCAGCCGGCGTGACGGTCGTAGAAGGTGGCCAACGCCGTCTCGTCCCCTCCGGCGACGGCCCGCAGCAGGGCGGCGTCGTCGTCTCGGTCAGCCCTTCGCGGGCGGAACAGTCTCACGACTCCTCTATCGCCGGCCGGCCCGCGTTCGGTTCTCCGGCGCCGTCATCGGCGCAGACCGACCGCGGCGTCGGTACGCCGAAGCCCCGGCGCCCGATCGTCTCGGGGGCCGGGGCGACGCGGGTCGGGGTGTCGTCATGGCGTGGACGCCCAGCCGGGGGTCGGAGACGGGGGGCGGGGGCGGGTGCGGCGGGGGGGGGGGGGTGCGGCGTGGGCGGGGTGGTGATGACGATCGAGCCGTCGTCCGCCAGCAGCGGGAGCAGCGCCCGCACGGCGCCGTACGCGCCCATGGTCGGCACCGCGAGCCGTCGGCCGCTCTCCGCGTGCTCCCCGCCGTCGACGTGTCCCCGGGCTCGGACGTCCCCGCCGCGCCCGTCGGTGCGGTCGGCCGGCCGCCGGCGTGCTGGCCGCCGGCGTTGACGAAGGCCATGTCGACACGGCCGAGGGCGCCCCGTGATGAAACACCGGGGCGCCGTGCTGCGGCGCCCCAGCGCGGCCATGGACTACGGGGCGCGATCACCGACATCGGCGACCGCCATACGCGTCACGGCGCCACGTCACGGCACCGCATCACGGCGCCCCGTCACGGCCCACGTCGCCGGGATGCGGTCACACGGGGGCGCGGTCAGATGGGCGCCCGGTCACGGGCGCGGCGTCACACGGGGCGCAGCGACGCATGGCCGGGCGGGTTGGCCACGGCGACCCGCATACCGCAGCAGTCGCACCAGAACTCCCAGCCGTTGGCGTCCACCTCTTCGCTTCCGCACCCCATGCACGGGTCGGAGACGAAGCACGCCGACTGCCCCTGCCCCGTCTGCCGCGGTCGGGCCATCCGCTCCGCGGCGTAGCAGGCGATGCACAGTCCGCCGGTGAGACCCGGCAGTTTCATCGGCCTCGCGCGGCAGTGATCGCAAGACAGCTTTCCGACGAACTCGGTCGGCAGGGCGCGCAGTCGGTTCTCCTCGCTCACGGCCCCTATTGTCACGCTGGCACCGCCCCCGCGCCCCCATATCCGGAGCATTGGCCGGGCTCGACGGATCGATGCCCCCGGGGGGCGGTCGGTAGGGGTCGTCATGAGCGAGCATCGTGACGACCTGTCACCTTTCTCCGGACCGGCCGGCAACGTCCCGGTGCGCCTCAACCACTAGCGCCCACGTCGTTGTTGGGAGCTCCGTCGCCCGTCGTGGGCAGGTCGCCGCGCTCGACGCCGCCGGCCCCGCCGTCTCCGTCCGCACCTCGGGGCTCCTGGGGGAGCACGGAGTCGATCTCGGCGTCGTCGGCCTGGTGGGCGGCCTCGGCTGCGGCGCGGAGGGTGTCGCGGTCGACCGAGGCGCGGTCGGCGTGGAGCCGGATGGCGCGGTTCTCCTCGTTCCGTACGTACTCGTGCGCGGTCCCCGAGACGCGGTACTCGCCCTGACCGTCCCGCTCGCAACGGACCTTCTCGCCGTTGGTCGTGGACCCCGCTATGGCGCAGTCGTCGCTCCCGGTCCGCTTCTCGTCGACGGACAGCTGGATCATCCCACCGCCCTTCGCGGCGACGTAGGCGCTCTGGAAGCCGTGGTCCCCGTAGACGTTCACCGACTGCTCGGCCACGTCGAAGCCCTTCACCTCGGTCACGTAGACCATGTCGAGCTGGATCTCCAACGCCTTCGCCCGCCGTTGGAGTTCGGCCCGGTCCGCGCCGCCCTCGTCGCCCGACTCCGTCCCGCAGGCGGTCAGGGCGAGGGGCAGCAGCAGAAGGGGCACCAGTGCCTGGCGTATGTGTCTCATGGGGGCATGGTGTCGCATCCATGGGCGGCGCGTGCCTTCATCAGGCTCTCGGGGTCCGCGCCTGTCGTTCTTCCAGGACCATGGGCAGCGGGCCGAGGCTCAGCGTGATCATCGGGGTGGGCCGGACCCGGGAGCCGCCGGCCGGCCGCAGCCGCCAGCGGGCGGCGACGGTGGCCAGGACGAGCAGGGCCTCCGTCATGCCGAAGCGGTCGCCGATGCACCTGCGGGCGCCGCCGCCGAACGGGAAGCCGGCGCCGCGCGGCAGCGAGGCCGCCCGTGCGGGCAGCCAGCGGTCCGGGTCGAAGCGGTCCGGGTCGGGGAAGGCCACCGGGTCGCGGCCCAGGGCGTAGGGGCTGATCACGAGGGTGGACCCGGCCGGCAGCCGGCGGCCGGCCAGCTCGACCTCGCGTGTCGTGATCCGGTTCAGCAGCCAGAAGGGCGGGTACTGCCGCAGCACTTCGGTCAGGACCTGCCGGGCGTACTCCAGCTCGGGCAGGTCGGCGAGGTTCGGCGGGCGGCCGCAGAGCACCTCGTCCACCTCCGCGTGCAGCCGCGCCTCCGCCCCTGGCTCCGCGCCGAGGACGTGGAACGTCCAGGCCACCAGGTTGGCCGTGGTCTCCACGCCGCCCAGCAGCAGGGTCATCACCTGGTCGTGGACCTCCCGCCGGGACATCCGCCCACCGGTCTCCTCGTCCTCGGCGCCGATGAGCAGGGACATCAGGTCCTCGCCGTTCCCCTCCCCCGCGTCGGTCGTCCCGTAGCCGGCGATCGTCCGGTCGATGACCTGGCGCAGCCGGGCGAGCGCCCGGTCGAAGCGGCGGTTGGCGGGCGTGGGCAGCCGGTGCAGCGCGTCGACCGGCAGGATGGTGCGGGTGAAGATGCCGCGGGTGATGACGGGCAGACAGCGACGCAGCTCGGCGACGGCGTCGTCCTCGATGCGGCCGCGGAACATGGCGCGGACCGTGATCCTGGTGGTGAGTTCGTACAGCGCGGCGCCGACGTCGAGGATCCGTCCCGGCCGCCAGTGGCGGAGCACGGCGTCGATCTCCTCGCCCATCACGGCGGCGTAGCCGGGCATCCGGTCGGGTTGGAACGCCTGCTGGAGCAGTCGACGCTGCCGCTGGTGGTCCTCCCAGGTGGAGGACGCCAGTCCGTTCCCGATGATGGGCCGCACCTTGTCGAAGAGCGGGCCGCCCTTGTCGTAGGTGCGGGCGTCCCGGAAGACCTCGTGGGCCACTCCGTGCCCGCAGACCACATGGGCCGGGCGGGCGCCGAGGCGGATCTCCACCAGCTCACCGTGGCGCGCCATCGAGGTCAGGAAGTCCAGCGGTGCCCGGGCCAGCGGGATCGCGTGGCCGAGCAGCGGAAGCGCCCCCGGCGCCGTGCCCGCCCGAGGTCGCTCCGCCCGCCCCGTCCATTCCGCCCGCCGCGTCCATCCCGTCCCTCCCGTCCACCCCGTCCGACGTGTCCGTCCCGCCCACCCCGTCGGTCCCGTCATCGCTGCCGCCCTTCGCTCAGCCTGGCGACCGGCGCGGCCAGGCTGATCCAGCCGGAGGTCGCCCCGTCCCAGACGTATCCGTCACCGAAATACCGCGGCGTGAGGTACTCGAACTCCTGGCTGCCGCCGATCAGTCGGTCCAGTCCGTCGAGGTAGGTGCGGACGTCGGCGCGTGTCCCCAGCGGTCCGCGGCACACCGCCTCACGGGCGGCGAGGTACGACCTCTCGTGGTACTCGACCAGCCGGCAGACCCGGTTCACGGTCTGCTGGAGCGTGAGCCCCTCGTGCTGGCACAGCACCCGCAGGGCGTTGACGGTGTCCTGCCGGCTGTGCTCCGTGCGCCATGAGAGCAGATCGTTGACAAGGATCAACTGCCGAACGCCATGAGCGTGCAGCTCCCTCAGCGACGGCTCGTCGACGAAGGGCGACATGTCGACACCGATCGCGTACTCGGTGAGCAGCGTCATGAAGTCGAAGCCGAAGCTGTGCGGTCGCCAGGTCATATAGCTCGCGTAGTCGGGCACCGCGCCCGCCCGGCGGAGGGGGAATTCGCTGGCCGTGCCGTCCAGGAAGGTCCTCAGGGCGGCGCTGAACCGATCGGCCTGACGTGGGCTGAGCCCCGGACCGATGCGCCGCCACAGATCGCAGGCGGCGCATCCGTACGGGAAGCCCGGGTCCGGCTCCGCGCCGGCGGTGAAGTCCTCCAGGATGCGGGCGAACTCCTCGCCGAGCCGGCGCTGGCTGGCGCCGAGCGCGGTGGGGTCCATGGCGAGGTCGTCGATGACGGTCACGAACTGGTAGAAGTCGACGACGTTGAGCGCGTGCGCCTCGTCGGCGGTCGGGACGGTGAGCGATCCGTAGAGTCCGTTCCGCTGCCGCAGGTACTTCAGCAGCTCCTGCTCGTCGGCGAAGCAGTCCGCCAGGAAGCGGCGCACCCATCCGTTGGACCGGAACTCGATCTGCGCGGCCTTGGGGTGGTACGCGTAGGGCAGCAGCCGTGGAAGCTCGGGGAGGTAGAACTGCCCCTCCGCGCGTCGCCGGCCGTCGACCGCCGGGGGCCTGGTGCCGGTCATGAGCTCCTCACCCGGACCGGATGCGCCGGATCCAGTGCCGACGCGGGCGGCTGCTGATGGACGAGTGATGCCTGTAACGCTGCGGTACTCATGGTGTTTCCCGCGGGGGAAGAGGAACGAAGAGGTGTCGAAGCGCGTGGCGTGCTCCGACCTCACGGAGCTTTCACCCGCGGATACGACCGGAAACCCCGTCCGACCTTGACCTCTACCTCACGGCTCACAAAGCGAGGCGAAGAGCGGCGCGCCTTGAGAGCCGCACGCCCCTGGCCTGCGCACGTGCCGCACGACCGGCACCGCGACCCGGCACGGACGGCCACGACATACGGCGCGAGGACGGCGCGGCCGCGGCGCCGCACGAACGCGGCGCCGCACAAACGTGACGCCGCACAAAAGTGACGCCGCACAAAAGTGACGCCGCACAAAAGTGACGCCGCACAAAAGTGACGCCGCACGTGCAGGCTGCCCGTGGGCGAGGGCGCGCTACCCTCCCGCGCCCTCGCTCGCGAACCGGCTGCGCCCGGGCACCGCTCTCGTGCGGTGCGGGAACGCGCCACCGCGCGGCGTACGGTCGGGCCGCGCTCCGCTGGTCGTACGGGTCAGGGCCCGGGCGGGCGGGCGCCCGACCGCCGCGGCGTCCGCACCGCTACGCGCCCCACGTCCCCGCGCGGCGCGGCGGCAGACCGGCGGCCACCAGCTCGTCGCTGGCCCGTCGCACCAACTCCTCGGCGCCGCAGCGCACGGCACCCTCCACGCCCTGGTACAGCTGCGCGGCGGCCTGTGCCGCCCGCCCGTCACGGCGCAGCGCGGCTCCGAGCTCCACCTGCGCGACCGCGAGCAGATGCGCCGCGGACGACCGCTCGAGGTGATCGACGGCGCGCCGTAACAGGGCGATGGCCTCCGGGGGCTCCTGCACCCGGGCGGCCACGCACAGCGTGTAGCCGACGGCGGAGTCGGTGCCGAAGCGCTCCGCCCGCCGCACCGCCTCCCGCGCCAACTCGCGTGCCCGGTCCGGGTCCTCGGCGTGCACGGCGAGGGCCAGCTTGAGCATCCAGGGGCACCAGCTCGGATTGTGCACCCCGCGGGCGTCCAGCCGCCGGCCCACCTCGGTGAGCTCCTCCGCCGCCTCCTTGGTCCGGCCCCACGCGAGCAGCAGCTCGGCGCCGACGGACTGGGCGTCCGGGATGGTGACGGCGGAGGGGAAGGGCCTGCCGAAGTCGTGCCGCGCGGCGAGCTCCTCGGCCGCCTCCCTCTTGCCCCGGGCGAGCAGGATCTCGATCAGGCTGCCGACGGCGTACCAGTGCACGGGAGCGCCGGGCGCGGCGCGGCCGGCCAGCCGCAGCCCGAGCCGGGCGAAGTCCTCCGCGTCGGTGAGCCGGCCGGCGCGGAAGTGGATGTAGCCCAGGAAGGAGTAGCCGAAGGCCAGCGGTACGCCGCGCTGGCCCTGTCGCTCGAACTCCGCGACGCCGATGGTGAAGAGCTCCTCCGCGCGGTCGGGCCGGTCGCAGTAGAGGAAGGTCAGCCCGACCAGCGCCGGCACCTCGAAGCCCCACTGCTCGTCGGTCCAGTTCATGCCGTCGGCCAGGGCTCGCTCGGCGTAGTCCAGCACCACGGCGGCCGGCTCGCCGCGCAGCATCGCGTCCCAGGCGCGCAGCCCGAAGACGTAGCGCTCGGTCTGGTCGTGCCCGCTCAGCCGCTCGGCGAGCTTGGCCAGCCGGCGCGAGTGCGTGGGGGTGTCATGGTCCTGGGAGCTGAACGCGGCCATCATGAAGTGCTCGGTGTGCAGCCGGAGTCGGGTCGGGGCGTCGGTGGTCGCCCGGGCCTCCTCCTCCAGCAGGCCCACCGCCTCGGGCATCCGGTCGCAGTAGGCGAGCGCCCGCGCGAGCCGGATGACGATGCCCTGACGGAGCGCGCCGTCCGGGCCGGCCTCCTCCAGCGCCGACCGCAGGTTGTTCACGGCGGTCGCCGGGTCGTGCCACAGCGCGGGACAGCCGAGTTCGTAGAGGAGCGTGGCCCGCAGCTCCGGGACCGGCCGCTCGCGCAGCGCCCGCTCCAGACAGCGGCGGGCGGCGTCGGGCGCTCCGGTGCGCAGATACTCCATGGCGGCCTCGCGGAGCTGGCCGACCACCCAGGGGTCGTCCTCCGGATGGATCTCCATCAGATGCCGCGCGGCGGCGGCCGCGCCCTGCCCGGACTCGATGAGGTCCCAGGCCGCCTTGCCGTGCAGCGCCACGCGCGTGGCCGCCGGGATCGAGCGATAGATCGCCGTCGCGATCAACGGATGGGCCAGCTCCAGCTTCGGGGTGTCCTTCACCAGACGGGCGGCGCAGAGCCGTTCGGCGGCGTCCGCGGCCTCCGCCGGGCCCATGCCGGCTATCGACATCACCAGGCTCGGCGACGCCTCCGCACCGAGCACGGCGGCGGCCCGGGCCAGCCGTACGGCGGAGGAGTCGAGTCGCTCCAGCCGCGCCACCACGCTCTCGTCGGTGGCGGCGGCCATGGACGGCAGCAGGCCGGTGTTCTCGCGGGTCGGGGACAGCTCCTGCCCCTTGACCTTGGCGATCAGCTCCAGGGTCCGGAAGGGGTTGCCCTCGGTGGCCTGCCACACCCCCTGGCAGAACGCCTCCTCCGCCTCGGCGCCCATTTCGGCCCGGACCAGCTCGGCCACCGCGCCGGGGCTCAGCGGGGCCAGTCGATAGGGGCGGGTGTCGCTGCCCGCGACCAGCTCGTCGAGCGCCGTGACCTCGGCGGTCTCGGCGGCCGCTGCCGGGTGGTCCTCGGTGCGGTAGGCGACCACCATGAGCACCGGCAGCTCATCCAGGCGGGACGTGAAGCCGCCGAGCCAGGCCAGCGACTCCGGGTCCGACCAGTGCGCGTCGTCCAGCACCAGCACCAACGGGCCGCGCTGCACCGCCACATTGATCAGCACCCAGTCCAGGCCGTCGCGCACACCCTGCGGGTCCGGGGCCGCGCCGTCCTCGACGGGGCACAGCCCCACACAGGGGCCGATGATGTCGTACCAGGCTCCCAGTAACTCCCGGCGCTCGGCCTCGGGGTAGGAGGCCAGCAGGGGTTGCAGCAGCTGCCGCACGACGTGGAACGCGACCGCGCGCTCCCGTTCGCCGCCCCGGGCGAACAGCCCGACGCACTCGCGCTCGGCGGCGAGCCGCCGCACTTCGGCCAGAACCGTGGTCTTGCCGACCCCGGCCGGGCCGGTGAACACCAGTAGTCCGCCGCGGTCGGCCTTCGGTCGCTGGACACCGGCGGGGGACCAACCGCCCAGGTCATCCAGCCGGGCCCGGACGGCGGCCCACTCGGCCTCCCGCTCCAGTGCCCTCGGAACTCGCCCGTCAGAAGCGGCCGCCGCACGTAGGAATGACGCCATCCACGAAGCGTATCGGCCACATCACACAACGCGAGGGAGAGTGACAAGACTTCCGTTTCCACTTGCGGGCGGGGTGGGCTACTTCTAAAATCCCCGGCGGTTTCGACCGTCAGCGGCGGGAGACGACGCCGGAACCATCGCCCGGGGAACAGCAGTCGCACGGACCGCCGTTCGGATTGATCCCCCGAAGATCCCCCCGAGATCCCCCCGAGATCCCCCCGAGCGTCCCCGGCTTGAGCGACGCTCGCACGCCGCCGCATCGCACCCAGGTCACGCGGCCGCCGACCTAGAGTGCCTCGAAGGACGCGGCCCGGCTCAACGTGGTGTGGAAGCGCTGCCAGTTGGTGGCCACAGCCTCGTCTCCCGCGGTGACGGTGAAGTCCTCCGGTGAGACGAACGGAAGCCGGTCCCGGGTCTCCGCGTCGATCGCCTCCCAGGCGATCCGGTCCTGCTCAGCCGGCAGTGACCGAGCCGCATATGTGGCACTGCCAGTTTCCGTTGTTGAGTCGGTGGCCATCCGTCGAGCCGCAGCTTCCGCACATATCGTGTCTCCTTCAGCGATTGCACACACCCCTCATGTCAACTCGCGACCGGTCACCCTCTGTTCCACATCTACGCCGCGGAGATGTGCCGCGGTCGAAATTCGGTCCGGTATCGGTCGCGTGGCGGCCGGACGACGGCATGAGGAGAGGTCGCGCGGCGGCGGAGGAAGGGGGCGCGCGGCGGTACGGCGAGGGCTCGCGCGGCGGTCGAGCGCCCCTCGGCGAACGGGCCTCCGAGCGCTCGGCCACGAGCCCCGGGCGATCGGCCACGTTCAGCGGGCGCTCCCTTCAGCGGCGGTCACATGGACAGAGCGGGCGATCGGATGGGCGCGGGCGCCGGCCGGGAGTAGGCCGGGATGAATCGAGATCACTCGGGATCAGTCGGGGTCAGTCGGGTGCGCGCAGTCGGATGACCGTGACCGCCGCGTGCCGCGGGGTGGTGTCGGCCCGGACCTCCACGGTCAGCTCGGGCGGGACGGGACGGTAGGCGACCTCCGCGCCGACCATGTCGTGCGCGATCGCCTCGGGCACTTCGGGCGCCTCGAACTCTGGCGCCGCGGCTCCGTCGGTCGCGGCCTCCGCGTCCCTGTCGGCCTCGGCTCCCTCGGCCGCCGCTCCGTCCCGCGCGTCCCGCTGCAACCGGCGCAGCGGCTCGGCCAGTCGGGCGCGCAGCGCCGCGTCCAGCGGCGTGGAGACGACCGGGGTGTCGTCGCCGGGGAGGGCGAGCGCGAGCGCGCGGGGGCGGTAACGCGGCCCCACCACGCCGACCACCACCGCGTCCCGGGTGTCGGAGTGGCGGAGCTTGAGCCAGTACCGACCCGCGCGGTACGGCTGCGCCAGGCCCTTGACGACCAGTCCCTCGACGCCCACCGCGCGGAGGCTCTCGTACCACTCCGCGGCCTCCCCGCGGTCGGTGGTCATCGGCACGGGCTGGATCGGCGGGCCGTGTGGCTCCAGGAGCGCCACCAGGGCGGCACGCCGCTCGTCGTACGGGCGCGGCCGCAGGTCCCGTCCCTCTGCCGCCAGCAGGTCGAACGCGGCATAGGAGGCGGGGCGGCGGCGGGCCAGCCGGGCGGCGCGGGCGGGCGGCGCGGCTGCGCGCTGCTGCACGGCGGCGAAGTCGGTGCGGCCTTCGGTCCAGACGACGACCTCGCCGTCGAGCACCACCCCGGCGGGGAGCCGAAGCGCCGCCGTGACGAGGTCGGGGAAGGCGCGGGTGATGATGCGCCCGGACCGCGCCTGCAACAGCACCTCCTCCTCGGTCCGGAAGATCAGCACGCGGTGGCCGTCGAACTTCGGTTCGTAGGCCAGCCGCCGGCCGGCTGCCGGCGCCGGGAAGGTCTGGATGGGGCGCGCCAGCGCCACCCGCACCGGCGGGGTCACGGCCGGGGCGGCGATCACGGGGCCGGCACCGCGCCCGCGCGGCGGGCGTCCAGCAGCGGGTCCAGCAGGTCCCCATGGAGCTCCAGGCGCCCGGCCATGTCGTCGATGGTGAACTCCAACCGCTCCGGGCGCCGACAGCCGGCCACCTCCTCCCAGGTGACCGGTGCGGAGACGGTGGGCCGCGCGCGGGCCCGCGCGGTGTACGGGGCGGCGGTGGTCTTCGCCGCGGCGTTCTGGCTGAAGTCGACGAAGACCTTCCCCGGCCGCAGCGAGCGCTTCATCTGGTACAGGGCCAGGCCGGGCAGCGCCTGCGACGCCTCGATCGCCAGCCGTTTGGCATAGGCGCTGACCTCCCGCGACGGCGTCGGTCGCAGCGGCGCCAGCAGGTGCAGCCCCTTGGAGCCGCTGGTCTTGGCGCAGGCGTCCAGACCGTCGGCGGCCAGCCGCTCGCGCAGCCACACGGCCACGGCGCAGCAGTCCACGATGGTCGCCGGCGGACCGGGGTCCAGATCGAAGACGAGCCGGTCCGCGAGGGCGTGTCCGTCGTCGATCCGCCACATGGGGACGTGGAGCTCGACCACCAGGTTGGCCGCCCACATCAGGGTGGGCAGGTCCTGGATGAGCACCTGTCGCGCGGTCTCGCCCTGGGAGCGGGGGACCTCGGCGGTGCGCACCCAGTCGGGGATGCCCGGGGGCGGGTTCTTGGTGAAGAACAGTTGGCCGTCCGGCCCGTCGGGGTAGCGCAGGAACGCCACCGGGCGACCGTGCACATGGGGGAGAAGCACCTCGGCGGTCGCCGCGATGTAGTGCAGCAGCTCGCCCTTGGTGGTGCCGCTGGCCGGATAGATGACCTTGTCGAGATTGCGCAGGACGACCCGTCGCCCCTCCACCTCTGTGATCGGCGACATACGATGAGAATCTCATAAAAGGGACCTGAAGGATCTGAAGGGACCATCTATGCGATCCATCTGGAATGGGGCCATTTCCTTCGGCCTGGTCAGCATCCCGATCAAGATGTACCCGGCCACGGAGGACCACGCGGTCTCCTTCCGGCAGATCCACACCACCGACAACGGCCGAATCCGCTACCGAAAGGTGTGCGAGCTGGAGGACGAGACCGTCGACTCGGCGGAGATCGGCAAGGCGTATGAGGACGCCGATGGCAGCCTGATCCCGATCACCGACGACGACCTCGCCGCACTGCCGCTGCCCACCACCCATTCCCTGGAGATCGAGGCGTTCGTCCCGGCGAGCCAGATCGACCCGCTCCAGATGGGTGACGCCTACTACCTCGGCGCACACGGGACCACGTCGGCCAAGCCCTATGTCCTGCTGCGCGAGGCGCTCAAGCGCAGCGAGAAGGTCGCCATCACCAAGTACGTCCACCGGGGGCGGGAGCGGCTGGGCATGCTGCGCGTGGTGGGCGACACCATCGCCATGCACCGGCTGCTGTGGCCGGACGAGATCCGGGACGCCACCGGCCTGGCCCCGCAGGCGAAGGTGACGGTGAAGGACGCCGAGCTCGATCTCGCCGACACGCTGATGGACACCCTCGGCGAGGTGGACATGGACTCGCTGCACGACCAGTACCACGAGGCGTTGGAGGAGCTCGTCGCGGCGAAGGTCGCGGGGGCAACCCCGGCGGCCGAGCTCGGCGAGGCGCCGGTCCCCACCGGCAAGGTGGTCGACCTCATGGCGGCCCTCCAGGACAGCGTCCGCTCGGCCCGGAAGGCCCGGGGCGAGGAGGGCGTGGAGGCGGCGGGCGAGACCGAGGCGACGGTCACCCCGCTGCGCGGCCGCGGCCGCAAGGAGGCCGCCGCGGAGAAGAAGCCCGCCGCGACCAAGAAGGCGGCGTCCATGGCGAAGAAGGCCACCGGCGGCCGCGCCGCCGGCTCCGCCGCGAAGAAGCGCGCGGCCTCGGGTGGCACGGCCACGGGGGGCGCGAAGAAGACGGCCGCCGCCAAGAAGACCACGGCTCGGCGCAAGCCGAAGGCGGCGTCCTAGACCACCGCGCCCGGGCGAATCGGGTGACGGCCCCCCGCGCGCACCCCCGGGGGACGGCCGGTCAGGAGAAGTCAGCCGCATGGTCGGCGGCCCACTGAGCGAAGGTGCGCCCCGGCCGGCCCGTGATGCGCTCGGTCTCCGGGGAGATCTCGGCCGGGCGGCCGACGGACGCGGCGAACATGGTGAGCAGCGAGTCCGCGATCTCCGCCGACACATGCCCGCCGGTCATCGCCTCGCGGGCGGCCTCCCGACTGAGCTCCTCATAGCGCAGCGGACGCCCGATGGCCTCGCCGATGATGCGGACCTGCTCGGCCTGGGTGATCGACTGGGGCCCGCTGAGGACCGGCGCTCGGCCGACGAGGTCGTCGGTGAGCAGGGCGCGGGCGGCGACCGCCGCGATGTCGGCCTCGTGGATGGGGGCGAGCTGGGCCTCGGCGTACGGACCGCGCACCACGTCCCCGGCGCGGATCTGGCCCGCCCACTGCCCGGCGTTGGAGGCGAAGGCCCCGGGTCGCAGATGTGTCCACTCCACGCCGGTGGCCTCGATCGCGACCTCCAGCGCGCGATGGTGGTCGCCGATCGGGTTTCCCGACCCCGCCTCGGCCACCGCCGCGGAGGAGAGGGTCACGATGCGCCGCACGCCGTGCCAGGCGGCCTGACGGAGGAACTCCTCCGGGCCGCTCCCCCACAGCACAGCGGGGTTGAGGAAGACGGCCGTGACGCCGTCGAGCGGCAGGTCGCCGAGGCGCGCCACCCGCACCCCGGCGGGCATCCGCGCCGCCTCGGGATCGCGGGTCAGCGCGCAGACCTTCGCCCCCGCCTCGACCAGCTCGTCCACCACATACCGGCCGACGTTTCCGGTAGCCCCGGTCACCACGATCACGACGTCACTCCTCGTCTTGCCGCTGCTTCGTCTTGTCACGCTCTCGAGCTCCAGGTTCAACCATCCGGTTGAACTTGTCAACCAGCCATATGGATAAAGCTGTGGGCGCCGGGCTAGTCTGAACCCGTGAGCGAGATGCCCGAGACGCCCAAGCGCCCCCGCCGCGCCCCAGCCCCCGACGCCCGGAAGCTCGACGCCGAGCGCTCCCGGCGGCTGCTGCTGGAGGCCGCCAAGGACGAGTTCGCCTCGAAGGGGTTCGCGGGCGCCCGGGTGCAGGACATCGCCGATCGGGCCGGCCTCAACAAGCAGCTGATCAACTACTACTTCGGCGGCAAGGAGGGGCTCTACGTCGAGCTGGGCCGCCAGTGGCTGGCACACGAGGCGACCTTCAACGAGTCCTCCGCCCCCCTGGACGACCTCGTCGTGCGCTACCTCGACGAAGCGTTCGCCGATCCACGCGGCACCCGGCTCCTCATCTGGCGGGCGCTCACCGACGAGGCGTGGAGCGACGGCCCCGAGGACCGCGAGGACCTGTCCGACCTGCGGCGCCGGCAGGCGGCGGGCGAGCTCGCCGAGGAGTTCGAGCCCGAGGCCGTGATGCTGATGTGCTACGCCCTGGTCGCGGCCCCCGTCGCGATGCGGCACGCGGTGGGCCGCATCTACGGCCTCGACCCCGACTCCCAGGAGTTCCGGGAGCGCTACGCCGACCAGCTACGCCGCGTCATCCGCCGCATGGCCGGACCGGGCCCCGGCCCGGCCGCGCCTCCCGGCCCGGCGGAGTCCGACCCGGCCACGGAGCCCGCACGCCACGCCCCCGGCCGCGCCCGTGGGTGACGCGCGGCGCCCCGGGGGCGACCCCGCCCCGTCCGGCCCCCGCCACCTCGGGCGAACGCCGGACGCGCTGTCGTACCCCCCTCATAGAATTGCCCGCGTGACTTCCCGCGATCTCGACCCCGTTTCCGAGGCCGTTCCCGAGACCAGCGACGCCGCCCTGCGCGTGCTGCGCCGCGTCTTCGGCTACGACTCGTTCCGAGGCGATCAGCAGGAGATCATCGAGCAGGTGATAGCCGGCGGGGACGCCCTGGTCTTGATGCCGACCGGTGGCGGCAAGTCGCTCTGCTACCAGATCCCCGCCTTGGTGCGCGGCGGCGTCGGCGTCGTCATCTCCCCGCTCATCGCGCTCATGCAGGACCAGGTGGACGCGCTGCGGGCGCTCGGCGTGCGGGCGGGCTTCCTCAACTCCACCCAGGACCTGGACGAGCGACGGCTGGTCGAGGCCGAGTTCCTCGCCGGCGAGCTGGACCTGCTCTATCTGGCGCCGGAGCGGCTGCGCGTCGAGTCCACCCTGGCGCTCCTGGACCGGGGCACCATCGCGCTGTTCGCGATCGACGAGGCGCACTGCGTGGCCCAGTGGGGCCACGACTTCCGGCCGGACTACCTGGCGCTGTCCGCGCTGCACGAGCGCTGGCCGACCGTGCCCCGGATCGCGCTGACCGCGACCGCCACCGAGGCCACCCACACCGAGATCGCCTCCCGGCTCCAGCTTCAGGACGCGCGCCACTTCGTGGCCAGCTTCGACCGGCCGAACATCCAGTACCGCATCACGCCCAAGCAGGAGCCCAAGCGGCAGCTGCTGGAGCTGCTGCGCACCGAGCACCCCGGCGACGCCGGGATCGTCTACTGCCTCTCCCGCGCGTCGGTGGAGAAGACCGCCGCCTGGCTGGTGGAGCACGGCGTGGAGGCGCTCCCGTACCACGCCGGGCTGGACGCGGCCACGCGCGCCGAGCACCAGGCCCGCTTCCTGCGCGAGGACGGCCTGGTGATGGTCGCCACGATCGCCTTCGGCATGGGCATCGACAAGCCCGATGTGCGTTTCGTCGCCCATCTCGACCTCCCCAAGTCGGTGGAGGGCTACTACCAGGAGACCGGCCGCGCGGGGCGCGACGGACTGCCGTCCACCGCCTGGCTGGCGTACGGGCTCCAGGACGTGGTGCAGCAGCGCAAGATGATCGACACCTCCGAGGGGGACGAGGCCCACCGGCGCCGTCTCGCCTCGCACCTGGACGCCATGCTCGCGCTGTGCGAGACGGTGGAGTGTCGCCGCGTCCAACTGCTGGGCTACTTCGGCGAGAAGAGCGAGGCCTGCGGCAACTGCGACACCTGCCTCACCCCGCCCGAGTCCTGGGACGGCACGGTCCCCGCGCAGAAGCTGTTGTCGACCGTGGTCCGGCTCAAGCGGGAGCGGAACCAGAAGTTCGGCGCGGGCCAGATCATCGACATCCTGCTCGGCAAGAAGACCGCCAAGGTCATCCAGTTCGACCATGACGCGCTGAGCGTGTTCGGCATCGGCACCGAGCTGCGCGAGGGCGAGTGGCGCGGCGTCGTGCGCCAGCTGCTGGCGGCCGGCCTGCTCGCCGTGGAGGGTGACTACGGCACGCTGGTGCTCACCGACGCCAGTGCCGAGGTGCTGCGCGGCCGGCGCCAGGTGCCGATGCGGCGCGAGCCGGAGAAGGCCGCCCGCGCGGGGCGCGACCGGGCCGACAAGGCGACCAAGGGCCGCAAGGCCGCCCCCGTGGACCTGCCCGAGGAGGCGCTGCCGGTCTTCGAGCAGCTGCGCGCGTGGCGCGCGGCCACGGCCAAGGAGCAGGGCGTTCCCGCGTACGTCATCTTCCACGACGCGACGCTGCGCGAGATCGCCATCGCAGGGCCCTCCTCGCTGGCCGAACTGGGCACGGTGAGCGGCGTCGGCGAGAGCAAGCTGACCAAGTACGGGCAGGCGATATTGGACCTGCTGGGGGAGCTCGGCTAGCTGTATTGCCCTGTGAGGTTGGGGACGCGGCTGGCGGGTGGTTGGCCTTTCAGCGCGGTGTGTCCGCGGTGGTGATTGTAGGTGTGTAGCCATTCGCCGAAGGCCGCGCGTCGTTCCCGCTCTGAGCGGTAAGTGCGGGCGTAGGCCCACTCCTCCAACAGGGTGCGGTTGAAGCGTTCGACCTTGCCGTTGGTCTGCGGCCGGTAGGGCCGGGTGCGCTTGTGGACGATCCCAGCCGTGGCCAGGGCAGCGCGCCAGTGGTGAGAGCGGTAGCAGGAGCCGTTGTCGGTCAGCACCCGCTCGACGGTGATCCCGGCCTGGGCGAAGAAGGCGTGGGCCCGCTGCCAGAAACTGGTGGCGGTCTCTTTCTTCTCGTCCGAGTGGATCTCGCTGTAGGCCAGGCGGGAGTGGTCGTCGACGGCTGTGTGCAGGTAGCTGTAGCCGAGGTTGGGGCGGCCGTGACGGGTGCGGGGCCGTGCGGGGTCGCGGTGTGCGGAGCTGTTGCGACCGCCCTGGGCTCTGCCGTGGACCTTGTGTCCGCCGCCGTCGGGGATGTTGCCCAGCTTCTTGATGTCGACGTGGACCAGTTCTCCAGGCCGGTCGCGCTCGTAGCGCCGCACCACGCGGCCCGTGGCCCGGTCCAGGTGGGCCAGGCGGGCCAGGTGATAGCGGGTGAGGACGCGGTGGACGGTGGAGGGCACCAGGTGCAGGAAGTGCGCGATGCGGGCCGGTCCCCACCGGCGCAGCAAACGGACCTTGATGATCCGTCGCTCGGTGCGGGTGGGAGTGCGGCGGGGGCTGTGGTGGGGCCGGCTGGAGCGGTCCGCCAGGCCGGCTTCGCCCAGTCGGCGGTAGCGGTCGGCCCACCGCTGGGCTGTGGTCGGCGAGACCTGGAAGCGCTCGGCGGCCCGTCGAAGCGGCCAGCCGTCCTCGACCACACAGCGGGCAAGACGCAGGCGTCCGGTCTCGGTCAGGGGTGCATTACGGTGGGGCACGAGGGCCTTTCGGTCGGTGTAGACGTCGCAATCCACACCGAACCCGGAAGGCCCTCACCCATTCAAGATCCCTCAGCCGAGACCTGGGTCACCTGTCCACAACCTCCCCGGACAGAACAGCTAGCCCACCCCGGGCGCGCCGGGGCCCTCGGCCGGCGGCTCGCCTCGGCCGCCGGCCTTCCCCTGGCGGGCCGACCGCCTCCCCGGACCGCCGAGTCCCCCAAGCCACCGGCTCCGTTCGGCCACCGACGTGGGCCACCGACTCCTTTCGACGGCCGACGTGGGCCACCGGCTCTTCCAGCCCACCGACTCCCTTAGGCCGTCGGCTGCTCCGCGACCTCAATCCCCGGACAGCCTCCCGGCCCCCGAGCCGACCCTCGGGCTCCTTCCGCACCACGAGCCCGATCCCCGAGCCCCGACCCCTCGGACGACTTCCGTCCCGACCTTCCCCGTAACGGCTTCGGCTTCACTCCTTCCTCCTTGGCGGCGGCGGCCCTACACTTCGCCGCGCTTCATGGACATGACCATCGCGACCGTTCCATCGGGCATCAGGGGGCTTCATGGCCATCACCGTAAGCAATCACGAATCGACCGAGGGCGACGACTCCAGGAGTCGGCGGAGCTTTCTCGCGACGGCAGGAGCGGCAGGGGTGGTCGCGACCGCCGCCCAGGTCCCGCTCTCCGCGCCCCGGGCTACGGCCGCCACACCCCGCGCGGGCCGCTCCCCGCGTACGGTGGCAATCTTCGGGGCCGGCACCGCCGGGCTGACCGCGGCCCATGAACTGGCCGAGCGCGGCTACCGGGTCACCGTCTACGAGCGCAAGAACGCTCTCGGCGGCAAGGCGCGCAGCATGGATGTGCCCGGCACCGGGCGCGGCGGGCGCCGCCCGCTCCCCGGCGAGCACGGCTTCCGGTTCTTCCCCGGCTTCTACCTGAACCTCCCCGAGACGCTGAGCCGCATCCCCTTCCCCGGGAACCGCGACGGCTGCAAGGACAACCTCGTCGACGCGACCGAGGAGCTCTTCGCGCGCTCGGGCGGCCGCCCGGACCTGCGGTTCTCCTTCCGTTCCGTGGAGGCTCCGCCCTCCCGGCTCACCCCCGACGCCCTGCTCCAGATGCTCACCGGACTGCTGGACACCGCGCTCCGGCTGCCCGCCTCCGAGGTCGTCTACTTCGCCCAGCGGCTGCTCGTCTACCTGACCAGCGGTGAGCGGCGTCGCGTCGAGCAGTGGGAGCGGACCCGCTGGTGGGAGTACATCAGGGCCGAGCGGATGTCGGCGGACTACCAACGACTGCTGGCCATCGGGCTGACCCGCAACATCGTGGCCACCAAGGCGGAGGAGGCCAGCACCCACACGGTGGCGCACGTCCTCGAGGCGTTCCTCTTCTCCTTCCTCGGCCGCGGCAACGACGGCGAGCCCGACCGGGTGCTCAACGCACCGACCAACGAGGCGTGGATCGACCCCTGGCTGCGCTACCTGCGCGCGCACGGCGTGCGCTTCGAGACCGGCTCGCCCCTGCGCGAACTGCGCTACGAGAGCGGGCAGATCACCGGCGCGATCGTCGAGGACGCCGCGACCGGCGCCCGCCGCGCGGTCACCGCCGACTACTACGTGAGCGCCCTGCCGGTGGAGCACGCCCGCGGGACCTGGGGGCCGCGACTACGCGCCGCGGACCCGCAGTTGGGCCGCTGCGACGCACTGCAGACGGACTGGATGACCGGCGTCCAGTTCTATCTGCGCGAGCGCACCCCGATCGTGCACGGGCACGTCAACTACCTGGACTCCCCCTGGGCGATCACCTCCATCAGCCAGGCGCAGATGTGGCCCGGTCGCGACTTCGCCGCCGACTACGGCGACGGCACGGCGGCCGACTGCTTCTCGACCATCGTCTCGGAGTGGGACCAGCCCGGAATCCTGTACGGGAAGACGGCCAAGCAGTGCACCAAGGAGGAGATCGTCAAGGAGGTCTGGGCGCAGATCAAGGCCGCGCTGAACGACAGCGGCCGCACGGTGCTGCGCGACGACCTGGTCCACTCGTGGTTCATGGACCCGGCGGTGGAGGGCCTCGGTGGGCCGCGCCCGACCAATGACGAGCAGTTGCTGGTCCACCCGGCGGGCACCCTGCACAACCGCCCCACCGCGCACACCGCCGTCCCCAACCTCTTCCTCGCCGGCGACTACGTGGTCAACGACATGGACCTGGCCACCATGGAGGGCGCCAACCAGACGGGCCGCGCGGCAGCCAACGCGCTGCTGAAGACCGACGGGTCCAGCGCCGCGCCCTGCACCCTCCAGACCCTGTTCCAGCCCCCGGAGCTGGCCGGACTCAAGCGGCATGACGAGACCCGCTTCCGCCTGGGGCTGCCGAACGCCTTCGACCTCGGCTGAGCGCCCACAGGCAAAGCACCGGCAAAGCACCGGAGGCGCCCGAAAAACCCGTGCCACACCAGGCAACCCATCCTCATGTGTCCCCATCTATCAGGGCGAAGTTCGGTTAAACGTGCTGACACGGGAGGAACCACCATGAAGCGCACGCACCGTCTGGCCGTCGCCGCCACCCTCGCCGCCGCCCTCCTCACCGGTGGTGCCGCCACCGCGATGGCGGCCACCGCCCCGGCCAAGCCGGCCCCGGTCAAGACCGCCCCGGCCAAGCCGCAGGCCAAGACGACGATCACCGCCAAGTCGTCGGTGGACATCGTGCGCGCCTGGCAGGAGTTCCGGGTGACCGGCAAGACCACCGGCATCAAGGCGGGCAGCAAGGTCTCCCTCCAGCAGAAGCAGCGCGGCAAGTGGGTCACCCTGCCGGCGAGCACCGTGGTCAACAAGAGCGGTGCCTACAGCCTGCGCGTCAAGCTCGGCGCCAAGGGCAAGAACGAGCTGCGCATGGCGAGCGGCTCCACCCACTCCGCCGCCTTCACCGTGGCGGTGCGCTGACCGCGCTCGGCACGCCCCGCACCCCGTCCCCCGCCGGCCGGGCTCGACCACCGTCGAGCTCGGCCGGCGTCATGACCCGCAGGAACGGCACGACGGAGACGGCCACCAGGGCGGCGAAGACGAGGAACGCCGCCCGCGCGCCGAGCCCCTGCGCCAGCAGCCCCACCACCCCCGCGCCCACCGGCATGGCCCCCCAGCTGAACAGGCGCCCCACCGCGTTGCAGCGGCCGAGCATGGCGTCGGGGACGATCCGCTGGCTGATCGTCCGGGCGTTGACCGACCAGAGGGTGCCGCCCAGGCCGCCCGCGAAGGCCGCCGCCGCGACGGCCCACAGTTCGGTGCTCACGGCGGGCACGGCCATCATCGCGAAGGTACCCACCAGGTCGGCGAACATCACCCGACGACGACCGAAGAACCGGTTGATGTGAGTGACGGCGACCGCCCCCACCAGCCCACCCACCCCGAGCGCGCTGAGCAGCATGCCGTACTCGTGCGAGCTCAGCGCCATGGTCTCGGTGGCGTGGAGCGGCATCAGCGCCAGCCAGGCGCCCCAACAGGCACACAGCGCGGTGAGGATGAGCGACATCGTGCGCAGCAGCCGCTGCCGCCACAGATAGCGCAGCCCCTCGACGATCTGACGATGCACGGTCGCGGTCCCGGTCACGGCCACAGACCCGGCCACAGTCCCGGTCGCTGCCACACTCCCGGTCGCGGTCCCCGTCGCGGCCGCAGACCCGGTCGCGGTCCCCGTCGCAGCCACGGTCCCAGCCGCGGTCCCAGCCGCGGTCCCAGCCGCGGTCCCAGCCGCGGTCCCAGCCGCGGTCCCAGCCGCGGTCCCAGCCGCGGTCCCAGCCGCGGTCTCAGCCGCGGTCACGGTCCCGGTCATGACCTCGGCTCCGCCGCCGGCCCCCGCCCCCGACTCGACCGCGCCGCGCGCCGCGCGGAAACGGCCGGTGAGCAGCAGCAGGACGAGCGAGGCAGCGAGGTAGGCCACCCAGGTCGCACCGAGCGCGACCCCCGCGCCCGCGGCCAGCAGGAGTCCGCCGACGAACGGGCCGCAGAACTCGTTGCAGACCGTCTCGGCTCCCGCCAGCCATGCGTTGGCCCGCTCCCGCCCGTCCTCCGGCACCAGGGCGGGGACCAGCGCGGCGGCCGCGGTGAGCGCGACGACCTCGGCGACACCGAGCACGACCGCCGCCCCGCACAGCATCCAGATGCCCGGCCGCCCGGTCGCCGCGGCATGGAGCAGCACCCCGATCGCCGACAGCCGCATGCCGTCGGCCAGCCACAGCAGCCGCCTCCGGTCGAATCGGTCGACGAGCACGCCGACATGGAGCGCGACCAGCAGCCAGGGCAGCGTCAACGCCAGTGAGACGGCCGTCACCTGGGCCGGCGAGCCGGAGGCACGGGCGGCCAGCAGCGGCAGGGCGATCTTGGTGACGCCGTCCGCGAGGTTGGTGACCGCGGTGAAGAGCAGCAGTACGGCGGCGTTGCGGCGGGCGGACGCCTGCGGCGGGCGCGGCGCGTGGTCACTCATCGAGCGTCGGTTCCCCTCGTCCGTCGATAACCGTCTATCGACTTTTGCCGGTTACAGCGCGCAGAGGTGAGTCTGACACGGCACCCCACGCCGGCGCTACCGGTAAAACGAATGACTGGTTAGCGAAGGCGCTAGGCTGGGGCCGAGGAGGTGGCCATGCTGGAGGCCCCGGCCTCGGCCCTGCTGGTCGAGGCGTTCGCCAACACGGTCGATGTGGAAGAGGGGACCGACGACCTCTCCACGCCCGCACAGCTCGCCGACTGGCTGTGGGAGCGCGGGCTCACCGATCGCCACCGCCGGGTCGGCGCCGACGACCACGAGCTGTGCCTGCGGCTGCGCGCCGGGATCCGCGAGGAGCTCGGCACCCATGTCGGGGACGGCGCGGACGCGGCCGTCCTGGCGGCGGCCGACGCCGCGCTGCGCGAGCTTCCCGTCCTGGTGACGGTGGGCGGCGGCGCCTCCGCGCCCGCCCCCCATCTGCCGCCGGCGCGACAGGCCCTGGCCCGACTCGCCATCGCCTGGGCCGAGCTGATCGCCACCGGCGAGGCCCATCGCCTCAAGCGCTGCGCCGAGCACAGCTGCGCCTGGGCGTTCTGGGACGTGTCCAAAAATCGCAGCCGCCGCTGGTGTTCCATGCGGGTGTGCGGTAACCGCACCAAGGCTCGCAAGCACGCGGCCAAGCAGGCCGCTGCCGCCGGCGCCGACACCCCGACGGCGTCCACGCGGGCCGCGACCACGGAGGTACGCCCTTAGCGGCGGCCCACGGGCAGGGCCTCCCTGCCCCGTCCGGCGGTGTAGGCCGCCGGGTCCGCCGTACGCGCCCACTCGCGACCGCGCACGTCGGCACCGCATGGACACCCACCCGACGGCATCCGCGCGACGTCCCGCCCGCACGCGCCCAGGTCGCCGGCCCGCTCGTCCCCGCCCCCGTAGCCGCGGCCACGCCCCATAGCCGCGAGCACGCCCGGAGCCGCGGTCCCGTCCCGTAGCGGCGGACCACGCCCGCAGCCACGACCCCCCTCCGCTCGCTCGCGCGGGGAGCGTCCTCGCGCGTCGCGCGGATACGCGCCGCCGCGCGGGACGCCGCCACCCACCGGGCGCCACCGTCCACGCGAAGGCCCCTCACCCCGTCCCGGGGTGGCCGACAGCGCCGACCCCACGCCGGTCGGGCGCCGCGGGCACGGCCACGGCCGCCGCGACACGCCCGCACAACGCGACCGCGCGGCCGCGATGACGGCCCAAGGGGGGCCGAGATCGCGACCGCGCGGGTCGGGATGTCACCAGGCGCCGGCTACTCCACCAGCCCGTCCGGGCAGGGCGTGCCGCGCGGCAGCTCGTAGGGGGCGCCGATGCGGTAGAGGCCGGGGCGCGGGGCGTGCAGCACGGTCCACTCGTCCTCCGGCTGCCCCTCCTCGGCCTCCTGGACCTGCCGGGTCAGACAGCCGTCGCGGTTGACGAGCGGGGCGTCGCCCTCGCTGCTGGGCGGCTTGATCCGGTCGCCGTCTTCGTCGACCAGGGCCAGCCACGGCGAGTACTGCATGCGGATGAGCACCGGTCCCGGCGACTCGACCGAGATGACCAGTTCCTCCGCGCCGGCACGCCGCACCGTCGCCGGCGGGTCGGCGATCGGTGTCGGATTGGCGACCTTGAAGAGCTTCCAGTTGGCGTCGGACCAGACCTCGTGGAGGTACGGCAGCCCGCCCGCGATGAGCTCGGTCTCCTTCCTGGCCGCCGTGTCCGGCTCGTCCGCGGGCAGCACGACGTAGTGCACCGCCATGCGGTCCAGCCAGGCCCGGTAGCTGGCGGCCGTGAGCGGGGCGTCCTCGTCGTCGTAGAAGATCGGGTTCCGCTTCAGGTCGGCCTGGCGGTTCCAGCCGCGCGCGAGGTTCACGTAGTCGTCGAGCGCGGAGGACTCGCGGTGGCTGCGCACCGGGACCACCTCGACCCGGCCGCGGTCGGCGTCGACCCGGTCCAGTTGGTCGATCAACGGCGCCAGCTCCCGGTTCCAGGCCGCGGCGGGCGTGGTGTGGATGATGTCGTCGATGGTCTTCACCAGTTGCCAGGTGGTCACGCCGACCACCGCCAGCACCAGCGCGAGCCACTTGCGGCCGTTCACCGTCGTGCGCAGCTCCGCGCGGGCGGGCCTGCGGTAGTAGGGGAGCGCGGCGACCAGCACCACGCCACCGAAGATCATCCCGAGCCGGGTGATGTTGGTGCCGATCTGGGAGGGGATCAGCCAGGTGAGGAGGGTGCCCACGACGTAGAGCGCGCCACCGACCCGGACCGTCTTCCACTCCTTGGGCACCAGCGTGAATACCGCGACGCCGGTGAGCACCGGAAGTATCGTCGACGCGAAGCCCATCGGCTGCGTGCCCGAGAACGGGAACAGCCAGGACGACAGGCCGACCACCAGCGCCGGGGTGACGCCCAGCGCGTACCCGGCGGGGCGCCGCTTGGACAGCCACAGCGCCGCCGCCACCACGCCCACGAACAGGCCCGCCACCGGGCTGGACATGGTCGACAGCGCCGCCAGCACGCCGGCCAGCAGAGCCCGAAGTATCTTGTGCGTGTACTTCTGCGAGCGCCACCTGGTGGGCCACGCGAAGATCACGGCGATGGCCCCGAGGCCGAACATCGTGCCCAGCCCGAAGGTCACCCGGCCCGAGATCGCGTTGCAGATCAGCGCGAAGGTCCCGTAGAGCGTGGGCCACATCGGCCGGCGCACCCGGCTGCGCACCATCAGCAGGGCCAGCAGACCCGCCGAGATGGTGCCCGCGATCATCATCGTCGTACGAACGCCGAGGACGGCCATCAGATACGGCGAGATGATGCTGTAGGAGACCGGGTGCATGCCGCCGTACCAGGCGAGGTTGTACGCCGAGTCCGGGTGCTGGAGCGCGAACTCCGCCCACGCGTCCTGCGCCGCCAGGTCACCGCCGCTGTTGGCGAGCAGCGCGACCCACAGCAGGTGCAGCAGCGCTGCGAGGATCAATGCGGCGGGCACGGGATGGAAGACTACGCGCCGGAGCAGCCCCGCACGGCCGGCGCGCTGGGGTGCGGCCCCGGCGTCGGCGGCGGCGGGAGTCGGGTCGTCGACCTCCGGCCGGCGCGGCCCGGGTACCCGTATTCGCGCGGCGGCGCCACGCTTGTCGCTATCGCTCTCCTGGGCCCGCGTCGGATCCACGGTCGTCACTGCGGCACTCCCCGTCTACCCCCGAGATCTCCCCCACGCATCCACGTTGTCCCGGTTCGCTCCGGTTCCGCCGCGGCGGGGCGGAGCACGCGCGGAGGCGCTGGCGACGCTAGCACGCAGCGCCGCGCGGGCGCGCCCTCGGGAGAACGCGACCGGGGTGGCGACGGAGGTGAAAGCAGTGAGGGAGGCATAAGACACATGATTCGTGTGAAGGGAAGGACGCCATACGACCGCGCGGCGTTGAGTCGCACCGTGGTACGGCTCAACGCCGCGCGGCTGAACACCGCTGGGCTCAACGCGGGACGGACGGCCCCGGCACGGCTCAGCCGATCCTGGTCAGCTTCGTTCCGAAGGACGGCTCGGACAGATCACTCTTGAGGGCCACCGGCACGCTCGCGCTGCCCGGTCCGCCGCCCGCGGTCAGGTCGCCCACGACGGTGCCCGCCTTGGCCGTGTGCGGCAGCGACCGCCCGCCCGCGGCGAGGGAGAACCTGACCTTGTGACCGGCCCAGCCGACGCCCTTGAGGTCCTTGGTGGCCACCACCGGGGTACGGCCGCCGAGGCCGTCCTCGACATAGCCCACCACCTGGCCCTTCTTGACCAGGGTGTCCGCGACGAGGGCGCCGCGCGTCGCCGAGATCTGCTTCTGGACCTTGGCCAGGGCCACGGCCAGATGGGCGTTGGGGTCCTTGCTGTTGTGGTTGCGCTGGTCCAGGGTGACGCCGAGGATCAGCTGGTCCTTGCCGCCGACCGTCTTGTAGGCGGCCCACATCAGCGCGCCGCCGGCGGCCGAGCTGGAACCGGTCTTGATGCCGGCGGTGCCGGGCTCCGTGGTCACCAGGGAGTTGTTGTTGAAGATCCGGTCCTTGGTGACCGGGTCGTTGAGACCGGGGATCCGGATGTTCTCCGTGCGCACGACCTGCCGGAAGGTCCGGTCCTTCATGACCTCCTTGGCCAGCTTGAGCTGGTCCACCGCGGTGCTCTTGGTGGTGGCCGACAGACCGCTGGGGTCGGTGTAGACGGTGTTCTTCATGCCCAGCTTCTTGGCGGTGTCGTTCATCTTCTTGACGAACGCCTCCTCGGAGCCGGCGTCCCACCGGGCCAGCAGCCGGGCGATGTTGTTCCCCGACGGGATCATGAGCATCTCCAGCATCTGCCGCTGGGTGTACTCCTGCCCCGCGCTGACGGCGACCCGGGACTCGTCCGTGGCGTCCGACTCGTCGCCCGCCTGCGCGTCGACCTTGATCTTCGGGCCGGGCTTGTCCGCCTTGAGCGGGTGGTCCCGGAGGATGACGTACGCCGTCATCACCTTGGTGACGCTGGCGATCGGCACCGGCTTCTGCTCGCCGAAGGTGCCCACCATGCCCGCGCCCTGGACCTCCGCGGCCGCCTGACCCTCCTCGGGCCAGGGCATGGCGAACGGCGTGCCCTGGAAGGTGAACGCCGCCGAGTCCTTGGCGATCTCGAGCTGCGGAGTCGGCAGCGGGCGCATCGCCTGCACGGTGACGAAGATGATCGCCAGCAGGATGACCAGCGGGGTCCAGATCTTGATCCGCCGCACGATGGTGCGGGTCGGGGTCTCCGGGGGCGGCGGGGTGTTCGTGAGCTGCGCCAGCAGGTCCAGCGGCGCCGGGGCGCCGGCCCCCGGCGTGGGCGGCAGCGGCTGCTGCTTGGTCCGCTCGAAGTCGGGCAGCGGCGCCGGGGCGTTCTTGTCGGCCCCGGGCTTCGCGGGCGCGGCCGGCTTCGCCGGTGCGGTCGGCTTCGCGGGCGCGGCCGCCGTGGCCGCCGTGTCCGGCTTGGCCTCGGCGGAGCGGGCGGTCGCCGGCTTGGCGGGCGCCTGCCGCGCGGGCGCCGGGTCGTCGGCGGACCTCAGCGGCACGAAGGTGCTGGGCTTGCCACTCGGCGCGGCGGGCGCACCGGTCCCTGCGGCGGTACCGGCGCCGGCGGGCGCGGCCGCACCGGCGGCCCGACCGGCTTCCGCGGCCTTGCCGGCCTCGGCGCCCCTGCCCGCACCGGCGGCGGGAGCCTGCGGCGCCCGGAACGCGGTGGTCGGCTGGTCGGCGGGCCGACCGATCGCCGTGCCGGCGCCCACGCCGGCGGACCCCGGGGCATCCGTGCCGGCACCCTTACGGTCGGTGACGCCCCCCGCGCTCACGCTCTCCTTCTTATCCGCGCTCTTCACCGCGTCGGCCTCCGCGTCCGCGTCGGCGCCCCTGGCTCGCAGGGTGCCGAACACGGCGGTGGCACGGTCGACGCCGCCGGAGGAGGCGGGAGAACCGGAGGAGGCGGGAGCGGAAGCGGCGGCCGATCGGGAGGTCGCGGCCTGCTCGCCGCCGCCGGCGGACGCGCCCGCGCGGTCGGCCGTGGCGTCGGCGGCGCTGTCGGGCGACTTCTGGCGGAGCGCGCCGAAGAACGCCGTCGGCTGGTCGACCCGCCGGGCCGACGCCTTCTCGGCGTCCTTTGTGTCGGCCTCGTCGGCGCCCCGGTCCGTGCCCTCGGCCGCGTCCGCGTCGCCGGGCGCGGCGGAACCCGCGCCCGCGCGGGGCGCGGCGGAGTCCTTCGCGTTCTCCGCGCGGTCCGCGGTGCCGGCGCGGCCGGCCGCCGTCTTGCCCTCGGGTGCGTCGGCGTCGCGTGCGGCGGCGCCGGAATCAGCGTCGGAAGCAGAGCCCGCGGTGTCGGCGTCGGCGGGCTCGTTGGCGCTGGAGACCCAGGCCGCGACGGCCGCCCGAAGGCGTGCGTCGCCGCCCTCGACCGTCGCGGAGACGCCCGCGCGGTCGCTGGAGGCGGAAGCGTCCCGGCTCGTGGCCTCGGGCGCGGCCTTGGCCGCGTCGCCGCCCCGGCCCGCGGGGCGCATCGGCAGCGGCTCCACGTCGTCGCCGGCGCCGTCCGGCTTTCCGTCCGACTGCGCCGCGCGCTCGGTCACGTCGGCTTCACGCTCGCGAACATCATCCGCGGCGGCCTTGCCGCTCGCTTCGGCCGCGCCGCCCGAGCCGCCCGCGGGCGAACCGTGGCCCGCCGGCGAACGGTCACGCGTGGTCGCGTCCTCGTCCGTACGCAGGGTCCTGAGCACCGCGGTCGCGCGGTCGACCGGGGGCTCACCCGCCTCTGCCGCACCATCACCGGCGCCTGTCGCGTCGTCACCGGCGTCTGCCGCGCCGGTGCCGGCCGCACCGTCCGCGGCACCGGTGGCGCGGCTCGCCGCGCCGCGCTCACGCGCGACGGCGAGCCGCGGGTCGCGTTCGCCCTGAGTCGTCTCCCCCGACGACTTCTGCTGCTCCGACGTGTCGGGGGACTCGCCCGCCACCGATACCTCCTTGAAACTCGTCACGCGGCGATTCCCGCCGCCTCATGGCACGGCAATTTCACGCAGCGTTCTATCAAGTGTCCAGCGTCCCCACTACGCGTCAGCGCAGCGGGGCTGTCGTTACCGAACCGGTGCGCATTCACAGCACACCCGGGGCACCGCCGCCCTGCTAGACGAGAACGACATACCTGCTGGTTCCCACCCGAACCCCCCACGCACTCTCGACAGACCAATGTGAGAGGGGTCACCCTGTCATTCATCCACGCGGGGAGGCATGGATGGGCAGGAGCCGCAGAACAATTCCGGAGGAGCTTCTGCTGCTCGCCTTGGACCCGGCCACGGGCACCACGGCGCAGCCGCAGTCGCTCGACCTCGGTCTTGCCGGGGCGCAGCTAGTGGAGCTGGCTCTGGCAGGACGGATAGCCCCTGACGGGGATCGTATCGCCGTGGTGCTGCCACGGCCGACTGGAGATCCGACATTGGACTCCGCGCTCGAGTTGCTGCGTCGTCGTGGCAGCCCGGTGCGGGCGGTCCACTGGATCGGCGGGCCCCGACTGGGGCTGCGTCAGACCTACCTCACACATCTGGAGCGGTGCGGCATGGTGCATGCCGTGGCGGGCCAGATGTGTGGAGTTCTGCCGACGACTCGCTATCAGGCGACCGACACGGCCATCAGCCGGGAGATCAGGACCCGGTTGGACAGCGCGATCCGCACCGGCGTGCCGCCGGACCCGCGGACCGCGGCCCTCGCCGCCCTGGCCCACGCGGTCGGGCTCGGCAAGCACCTCTACCCCGGGAACGAGGGGCGTTCTTCGCGCTCCCGGCTCCGGGACCTGATCCGGCACGACCCGATGGGCGGGCTCGTGGCGCACGCCGTGATGGACGTGCAGAACGGTGTCGCGGCTCAGCCGAGGCGCGCGCCGGCCACGGCGCGACAGCCGGCGGTGCGTGCCACGGCCGGAGTTCCGGCCCAGCCGTCCCGCCGCGGGAGCATGGCCCGCGTGGGGGCCCGTTAGCACGCCGTCCCCAGGGCGTCGCGGGCCGTCGGCACAGCCATCGGCACGGCAGTACCACCAGTTCGAAGCAATCGGCAGTAATCCGCTCCACCGCGACCCGACCGCGACACAGTCGCCACTGACCCGGTACGGGAGCCGCTGTCAGCGCGCGGGGTGGTGGACCGGCCGCCCCGGACGACGGCCGATCCACCGCCCCGCGCGCACGCGTGCGTACGGCGCCCGCTTTCGTACGTCCTGCTTCGTTTACGGCCGTCGGCCACGCACCCGACGAACACTCTGTGGGGCCGTTTCCCAGCGCGCTCACGACCGTTGGTGGCAGTCTGCTGACCAGCAGAAGGCAGCAGTACGAAGCCGGAGGTGCACGTCCCGTGACGTCCAATGTCGGCCCCACCGTCAGGCGACGCCGGTTGGGTCAAGAACTGCGCAGGCTCCGCCAGGAGAAGGGCATGACGGCGGAGGAGGTCGCCGAGGAGCTGATGGTCTCCCAATCCAAAATCAGCAGACTGGAGAACGGCCGTCGCAGTATCAGTCAGCGCGATGTGCGCGATCTGTGTCGGGTCTACAAGGTCGAGGACAAACACCTCGTCGATTCCCTGATGCAAATGGCCAAGGAGTCGCGCCAGCAAGGCTGGTGGAATGCGTTCGGCGAGGTTCCGTACAGCGTCTACATCGGATTCGAGAACGACGCGGCATCGCTGCGGATCTATGAACCGCAGGGATTGCCCGGTCTGCTGCAGACCCCGCGATACGCGGAGGCGGCCGTCACCGGCGTGCTTCCGGAAGCCGCTCAGGAACAGATCTCCCAGCGCGTGCAGGTGCGACTCAAGCGGCAGGAGCGGATCAGCGACCCGCTCAATCCGCTGCGGCTGTGGGCGGTCGTCGACGAGGCGGCGCTGCGGCGCGTGGTCGGCAGCCCGCGCATCATGGCCGAACAACTGGAGCACCTGGTCCAGATGAGCCACGAGCCGCATGTGACCGTGCAGGTGCTGCCCTACGACGTGGGCGCGCACCCGGGAATGAGCGGCCAGTTCGCCATTCTGGAGTTCTCCGACGAGTCCGACACCAGCGTGGTCTACCTCGAAGGCGTCACCAGCGACCTGTACCTGGAGAAGCTCACCGACGTGCAGAGCTACAGCATGATGTACGAGCACCTGCGCGCCCAGGCGTTGAACGTCGAGCAGAGCCGTCGGTTCGTCCTGGAGGCGGCGCGCCAGCACCTGGAAGCCCGGTAAAACCGATCCATAACGTGCCGAACTGCCGAGGGAGGCCGGAGAGTACACCTCCGCGCCTGCCACACGGAAGAGGCCGATGGAATATGCCATCCGGTCGAGTGACGATCCCATTCTCCATCCGAGGCCGCCGAGTAGTGTCGATCACGCCTCCTTAACCGAGGCGGAACACCATCGACGAAACACCTCGAACGCATCGGAGTTGACGTGTCTATTCAGCCTGGAAAGCAGAGCATGTGGACCAAGTCCTCTTACTCGACCACCGGCGCCTGCGTGGAAGTTGCCTCTCCCACCGCGGTTGAGATCGCCGTGCGCGACTCCAAGAACCCGCAGGGGCCGGCGCTCGGCTTCGCCCCCGAGGCGTGGTCCGCATTCGTGGCGGACGTCAGCGGTGGGGCTTTCGACATCGATTGATAGCCGCTGTCGTCTCCCAAGCGACAACCGCGCAGAGCCCTCTCGACCGGCCGCCGTCCCTGCCGAGGGGGCTCATTGCCGCGCTCTTCCGCCCCGCCGGTGTGGGGTGGGTGCCGAGTTTCGCATTCCCACCCCACACCGGCCGGAATTCCCTTCCTCGGATCGGCAGCCGCTCGCGCCTCGATCCTTCGCTCCCCGCTCCGTCGCTCGACCTCCGGCGCCCACATCCCGGACGATGTCGTTTCATGGTGAATCCTTCGCCGTAGGCTGCGGTCACCCGAGCCGCGAAGGAGCACCATGCGCACCGCCGTTCCCGATCTCGCCGCCCGCGCCACCTCGGTCGCCGGTTCCCCGGTACGCGACATCCTCGCGCTCACCGCACGCCCCGAGGTGATCTCCTTCGCCGGCGGGCTGCCGGCTCCGGAGCTCTTCGACGCGGACGGCATCGCCGACGCCTTCCGCCATGTCCTCGCGGCCGGTCCGCGCGAGGCGTTGCAGTACTCCACGACCGAGGGCGACCCCGCCCTGCGGGCCGTCACCGCCGCCCGGTTGACCTCCCGCGGCCTGCCCACCGGGGCGGACGACCTCCTTGTCACCACCGGCTCGCAGCAGGCCCTGACGCTGCTGGCGGCGGCCCTGTTGGAGCCCGGCGACACCGTGCTGGTGGAGAGCCCGACCTACCTCGCCGCACTCCAGTGCTTCGGCCTCGCCGGCGCGCGCGTCGTCCCGGTGCCCTGTGACGAGCAGGGGCTCGACCCGTGGGCGTTGGAGGAGCTGACCGCGCGGGAGCGGCCGAAGCTGCTCTACACCATCCCCACGTTCCAGAACCCCACCGGGCGCACCCTCCCCGCCGAGCGGCGCCGCGCGGTCGCCGAGGTGGCCCTGCGACAGGGGCTGTGGCTGGTCGAGGACGACCCGTACGGCGAACTGCGCTTCGCCGGCGCACCGGTGCCCTGGATCGCCGCGGACCCGCGGGTCGCCGACCGCGCGGTGCTGCTCGGCAGCTACTCCAAGATCATGGCTCCCGGGCTGCGGCTCGGCTGGCTGCGTGCCCCCGAAACCCTGCGCCGCGCCTGCGTCGTCGCCAAGCAGGCCGCGGACCTGCACACCTCGACGGTGGACCAACGGGCCGCGGCGCGCTATCTGACCGTCGCCGATCTGGACGCCCACCTCGGGCGGGTCCGCGGCGCCTACCGCGAGCGTCGGGACGCGCTGCTCGCCGGGCTGCCCGACGCCCTGCCGGAGGGCTCGCGGTGGAACGAGCCGGAGGGCGGCATGTTCGTCTGGGCCTCGCTGCCGCGCGGGAACGACGCCACGGAGCTGCTGCGCGCGGCGGTGCGGCACGACGTCGCCTACGTCCCGGGCGCGCCGTTCTTCCCCGCCGAGCCGGACCCGGCGGCGCTGCGCCTGTCGTTCGTCACGCACACCCCGGAGGAGATCGCGGAGGGGCTGACCCGCCTGACGGCGGCGCTGCGCGTCTGAGCCGCGGAATCGGGGTGTGGCCTCTCCCGAAGGCGACCCCCGGGAGGGGCGCAGGGCGCCCCGGGGAGGGGCGGAGGGGCACCCCGGGAGCGGCACGAAGGGGCTCACTCAAGGGCAAAACGGATCATTCCGCGTTATCCTGCCGCTCGCCACCGCCTCGCCTCCCGGCAACCCTCCCGGCAACCGGGAGGCGAAGGCTCTCCTGTCGGCGGGTCACGGGATGTCGGCGGCCCGCGCGGACCGCCCGTGTCGCCCCCTGGATGGTGGAGCCCCCGTGAAAGCCCTGCCGCGCCGCCGCCCCACCCTCTGGGCGGCGGTCTTCTGCCTGCTGTCCTTCACCGGCCTGTGGCTGGCGCAACGGGCCGCGCAGGTCTCGATGGTCGACCTGATGGTCTACCGCGCGGAGGGCTGGGCGGTGCGGACCGGCACGGACCTGTACGACCTGCGGGCCACCCGCTATGAGCTGCCCACCACCTATCCGCCCTTCGCGGCCCTGCTGTTCACCCCGCTGAGCCTGCCGACGGTCGGTGTCGTGAAGGTGCTGGCGACGGCGGTCAACCTCGCCCTGGTGGCCGCCCTGACCCAGCTGTCGCTGCGGCTGGTCGGCGACCGCCTCCCGGTGCCCCGGCCGGCGGCCGCGCTGCTGGTGGCCGCCGTCGCGGTGTGGTGCGAGCCGGTGTGGTCCACCCTGCGGTACGGCCAGATCAATCTGCTGATCGCGGTGCTGGTGCTGTGGGACCTCACCCGGCGCCCCGGCCATCGCTGGGCCGGCGTGGGCATCGGGATCGCGACCGGGATCAAGCTCACCCCGGCGCTGTTCGTGGTGTTCCTGGCGCTGGCGGGGCTCGCGGCGCGGCGGGGGCGCCGGACATGGGGCCGACGGCACCGGGAACCGCGGCCCTCGGGGTCGCCGCAGCCCTCGGGGTCGCCACGGCCACGCGAGGGGCTACGGCGGGAGGAACTGCGGCGGGCGGGCGTGGCGACGGCCGCCTTCGCCGCCACCGTGGCGCTGGCGGGCCTGGTGCTGCCGCGCGACTCGCGACGCTTCTGGACCGACGTGGTGCTCTCCGCGGACCGGCCGGGCGACGTCGAGGAGGCCGGCAACCAGAACCTCCGCGGCGTCCTGGCCCGCGCCCTGCACACCGTCGACCCGGGCCTGTGGTGGCTCCTCGCCGCCGCCCTCGTCGGCTGCGTGGGCATGGCCGTCGCGGTCGGTGCCCACCGCGCGGGCGAGCGGTTGCCGTACGGCCGGGCCTGGTCCGCGCTGGCGTGCGCGATCACCGCGCTGCTGGTCAGCCCGGTCTCCTGGTCGCACCACTGGGTGTGGGCGGTGCCCGTGGCCCTGCTGCTGTGCGCGGAGGCGCGCCGCCGACGCACCGCGCGGTGGGTCGGCGGGGCGGCGCTGACCGGGCTGCTCTTCTGCTCGTACGCGATCTGGTACCCGCCGCACGTCGTGCCCCGCCACGTCGAACTGCGTCTCGGCTCGGGCCAGATGCTGCTGACCGCGGCCTACCCCCTGCTCGGGGTCGCCTTCCTCGCCGTGGCCGGCTGTCTGACCGTACGGGCCCTGCGCACCCCGCCGGCCGCGAGCCTCGCGCCGCAGGGGCCGCACGGACCGCGCGCCCGCGCGGAGGGCGTGTCGCGCCGGCGGCCGTCCTACGCCCGCGGGTAGCGCGCCAGCCAGGCGGGCGCGGAGGACCCCGGGCCGTGCAGGGACGGCCCCTGGGTCATCTCCATGGCGAAGTCGTCCGCCAGTTGCAGCACCGTGGCGCGCCCCTCCACCTCCGCCACCCACGCCGGGGGCAGCGCCGTGTCGCCGTGCAGCGCGCCCAGCAGGTTGCCGCAGAGGGAGCCGGTGGAGTCGCTGTCGCCGCCGTGGTTGACGGCCAACAGCAACCCGTGGCGCACGTCTTCCGCGACCAGCGCGCAGTACACCCCCATGGCCAGGGCTTCTTCCGCGACCCAGCCCTCGCCGAGGGACTCGACCCGCTCGGCGGTCGGCAGCCCCTGCCGCACGGCACCCAGCGCGTGCTTGAGGGCGTCCGTGGTCTCCTCGTGGCCGGGTCGTGTGGCCAGGTGGGCCAGGGCGCGCTGGATGGAGCCGTCGAGGGTCTCGCCGCGCGTCAGGCCGTGCACGATCAGGGCGAAGGCGCCGGCCGACAGATAGCCGGTGGGGTGGCCGTGGGTCTGGGCCGCGCACTCGATCGCGAGTTGGAAGACGAGTTGCGGCTCCCACCCCACCAGCAGCCCGAAGGGCGCCGAGCGCATGACCGCGCCACACCCCTTGGAGTCAGGGTTCTTGGGCCGCTCCAGGGTGCCCATGGTCTCGTCGGCCAGCCCCGCCAGACAGGCCCGTCCGGGGGCGCGCTGCGCGTACAGCCACTCCTCGCGGGCGAGCCAGCCGTCGTCGTCCCTCCGCTCGTCCGGGCCCCAGTCGCGCTGGGTGGCGTACCAGCGCCGGTGGGCGGCGTGGATGTCGGTGGGCGGGTGCCAGGCGCCGGTGTCGCGCCGCACCTGGGCGCGGATCAGACCGTCGACGGTGAAGAGGGACATCTGTGTGTCGTCGGTGACGGTGCCCCGCCTGCCGTACGCCGGGACGAAGTCGGTGACGCCCGAGGAGCCGTGCCGGCGCCGGATCTCGGCGAGCGAGTCGAACTCGATGCCCGCGCCCAGCGCGTCGCCGATCGCGCCGCCGAGCAGACAGCCACGCACCCGGCTGCGGAAGTCCTGCTGTTCGGCCCGGCCCCACGCGGCCGCGGCCGCGCCGACGGAAGCGCTCACGGCCCTGCCCCTTTCGTAGCTTTCCGTAGCGTGTCTTCGGCTTTCTGTAGGCATACGTACGGACCCGAACTCGTTCTGCACTGTAATAGACCGCGAACGATCCCTTACCGTCTGGCTCGAAATGTGAAAGACGTCATCACGGCAGGCTGTGACGGACCGTCCCATTCCGCTGAAGTCGCCGCAATCCCCACGTAGCCTGACCCCCATGGCACACGAAATTGCGGTGGCCGACGGGGGCCGAGTACGAGAACTGTCGGCGGTTTTGGCCAGGGCGTTTCATGAAGACCCGGTCATGGCATGGATATTTCCGGATTCCGCCGGGCGGCGTCGCGCCCTCCCCCGGCTCTTCTCCGTGATGCTGCGCTTTCAGCACCTGCGTCACGGAGCGAGTGAATTCATCACCAGCGAGGGCGGTGACCGGATCATCGGCGGCACGCTGTGGGACCCGCCCGGTCAGTGGAAGCAGCCCTTCTGGCGGGAGCTGCTGGCGCTGCCGCCCTACGTCTGGGCCTCGCGGACCGGCACCCCGCGAGCCATCACCGTCGTGAACGCCATGGCGGCCGCGCACCCCGCCGAGCCGCACTGGTACCTGTCCATCATCGGTACCGACCCCGACCCGCGGTTCCGCGGCACGGGCGGCGGCACGGCGCTGCTGCGCTCTCGACTCGACCGGTGCGACCGCGCGGACCAGCCCGCCTACCTGGAGTCGACCAACCTGGACAACGTCCCCTACTACGAGCGTTTCGGCTTCACGGTGGTGCGGGAGATCACCGTCCCGAAGGGCGGCCCGGTGGTCGCCGCGATGTGGCGCAAGCCGGGTGCGTGAGGCGGCACCGGCCGTACTACTCCATGCGCCGGTAGGTCGGGCAGTCTCCGGTGGTCGACTCACCACCGCACATCCGGAGCGTGTCCTGGTCCACGACCTCGATGGTCACATCGTGCGTCTGGTAGAAGCAGCTTCCGCCGCCCCCGGAGAGGGACACCGAGACGACCCGCCCCTCGTACCGGCTCCCCTCGCCGGTGACGACGGCCTCCGCCGGATCCGTGTCCGGGCCGAAATTCTGCTCGCACCCCGAGGGGTCGGTGCCGAAGGTCTCGGCCGTCGTCCAGGTCACGTGGTAGCCGCCGCCGTCGGCCGGCGTGACGAAGAGCTGGAAGCCTCCCGTCTCGTCCTCGTAGTCGCCGGCGAGCGAGGGCTCCTGGCCGGACGTCGTGGGCGGGGGTGGGGCTGAGGTCGGCGTGTCCTGGCCACCGTCGGCCTCCGGACCGTCACCGCCGCCCCCGGCGCCCAGCGCGACCCCGGCGGCCACCGCCGCCGTGACGGCGGCCGTCCCCATGAACAGCCCTACCGTGGCGGCGGTCGACAGGCCGCCGGACGGGGGCGTCTCGGCGGCCCGAGGGGCGGCGGCCAGGCGAGCGTCGCTCCAGCCCGCCGGGGCGCCCTGGGCCCCCTCCTCCCTGGCGTCGCGGCGCCTTTCGCGGCCCTCGGCCGGGGACGCGGTGACGGCGGCCTTGACGAACAGCAGCAGGGTGATCAGCACCGCGACGAACCTGGCCTGCCACCGCCAGAGAGAGAACGCCCAGCCGTACCTCTCCCTGAGCTCCTCGGACGCCGTCTCCAGGCGCTCTTTGAAGTCCGTCAGACGGGCGGTCGTCGTCCGCGGCAGGGAGGGATCATCGGCCTGGGACCGGCCCAACACCTCGCTGCCGAACGCGTAGTCGTGCAGACACCGGTGGCGTCGGTTGGCCAGCGAGACGAGTGTCCCGAGCCCGAACACGTCGACCACCAGATAGCCGACCGACTGCCGCGCGGTCGCCCAGCCCAGCCCGGCCGGGGTGCGCGCCGGAGCGGCCCCGTCGAGGCGGCGCACCGTCAGGCCCCGCATGGCCTTCCCCACGGTCTGGCCGGTCAGCCACACCTCGGTCGCGAGAAGGCTGATGAACGCCAGCGCGAAGATCAACAGGAAGATCGCGAGGAACCCGAGCGTTCCCCAGCCCGTGCCCCACACCAGCCCCCCGGCCGCGATCACCCCCGGCACCAGCACCGCCACGAGGACGAACAGCACGTCGGCGGCGAAGGCCGCCAGCCGTACGGAGTGGGGGGTCACCCGCAGCGCGTCCGCGCCCGGAGCTCGCGGGATCGCCATACCGATCACCTCCCGCACCTCCACCATGGCACGGGTCGGTGATCGGCGCAGGCTCAGTTCTCCAGCACCGGGAGCAGCTCCGGCAGGTGTCCGTCCGAGGCCAGCGCCGCCCGCTGCCGCTCCTCCGGGACCTCGCCGTAGGTGGTGGTCCGGGGCCGGGCCGGACGGCCGGCGGCGTCGGCGATGGCGACCAGGTCGCGGATGGAGCGGTAGGAGCCGTAAGAGGAGCCCGCCATACGGGAGATGGTCTCCTCCATGAGGGTGCCGCCCAGGTCGTTGGCGCCGGACCGGAGCATCTCGGCGGCGCCCTCGGTGCCCAACTTCACCCAGCTGGTCTGGATGTTGGTGATGTGCGGGTGGAGCAGCAGCCGGGCCATGGCGGTGACCGCGCGGTTGTCGCGGACGGTGGGGCCGGGGCGGGCGATCCCGGCGAGGTAGACCGGGGCGTTGGTGTGGATGAACGGGAGCGTCACGAACTCCGTGAAGCCGCCCGTCTCCTGCTGGATCTCCGCCAGCAGCCGCAGATGTGTCAGCCAGTGGCGCGGCTGGTCCACATGGCCGTACATCATCGTCGAGGAGGAGCGAAGGCCGAGTCGGTGGGCGGTCTTGATGACCTCCACCCAGGTGGCGGTCGGCAGCTTGCCCTTGGTGAGGATCCAGCGCACCTCGTCGTCGAGGATCTCGGCGGCGGTGCCGGGGATGGAGTCCAGGCCCGCCTCCTTCGCCGCGGTCAACCACTCCCGGATGGACAGCCCGGTGCGGCTGGCGCCGTTGACGACCTCCATGGGCGAGAAGGCGTGCACATGCATGCCGGGCACCCGCTCCTTGACCGCGCGGGCGATGTCGAAGTAGGCGGTCCCGGGCAGGTCGGGGTGGATGCCGCCCTGCATGCAGACCTCCACCGCGCCCACCTCCCACGCCTGCTCCGCGCGGTCCGCGACCTGGGACAGCGACAGGGTGTAGGCGTCGGCGTCGGTCCGGCGCTGGGCGAAGGCGCAGAACCGGCAGCCGGTGTAGCAGACGTTGGTGAAGTTGATGTTGCGGGTGACGATGTACGTCACCTCGTCGCCGACGACCGCCCGGCGCAGGTCGTCCGCGATCCGGCACAGGGCGTCCAGCGCCGGGCCGTCCGCGTGCAGCAGCGCCAGCGCCTCCGGGTCGGTGAGCTTCGTGGGGTCGTCGGCGGCCACCGACAGCGCCGCGCGGACGTCCGCTTCGATGCGCTGCGGCACCATGCCCGGTGCCGCAGCCTCGCGCAGCGCCTCCCAGTCGCCGTAGACCTCGTCGAAGTCGTCCCGGCGGTCGGAGGTTCGACCCTCGGTGTCGATGGTGCGGTGCAGCTCGGTGCGGCCGGAGGCGGAGAACACCTCCTCGGGCTCCTGCCAGGGTCGGCCCTCCACCGGAGCGTCCTCGCGGGCCAGCCCGCTCTCCGGGTCGGCCAGCGCGCGGACGTGCGGCAGCAGCCGCGGGTCCAGCCAGGGCTCGCCGCGCTGGACGAACTCCGGGTAGACACAGAGACGCTCGCGCAGCTCGAAGCCGGCGGCGGCCGACCGCGCGGCGAGCTCCTCGATCTGCGGCCAGGGGCGCTCGGGGTTGACGTGGTCCGGAGTGAGCGGGGAGACGCCGCCCCAGTCGTCGATGCCGGCGCGGATGAGCCGGACGTACTCGGCGTCCACCAGGTTCGGCGGCGCCTGGAGGCAGCCGGAGGGGCCCATGATGTGCCGGGCGACGGCGACGGTGGCGACCAGTTCGTCCAGCTCGGCGTCGGGCATGCCGCGCATCGCCGTGTCCGGCTTGGCGCGGAAGTTCTGCAGGATCAGCTCCTGGATGCCGTGGTACGCGCGGGCGACGCGACGCAGCGCGAACAGCGACTCCGCCCGCTCCTCGTAGGTCTCCCCGATCCCGATCAGCAGCCCGCTGGTGAACGGGACGGAGCTGCGGCCGGCGTCCTCCAGGACGCGCAGCCGAACGGCCGGCTCCTTGTCAGGGGAGCCGTGGTGCGGCCCGCCGGGCTCGCTCCACAGCCGTGTCGCGGTGGTCTCCAGCATCATGCCCATCGAGGGGGCGACCGGCTTGAGCCGCTGGAAGTCGGTCCAGGACATCACGCCGGGGTTCAGGTGCGGCAGCAGCCCGGTCTCCTCCAGGATGCGGATGGAGATCGCGCGGACGTAGGCGATGGTGTCGTCGTACCCCGCGGCCTCCAGCCATTCGCGCGCCTCGGGCCAGCGGTCCTCCGGCTTGTCGCCCAGGGTGATGAGCGCTTCCTTGCAGCCCAGTTCGGCCCCGCGGCGGGCGATGGCCAGCACCTCGTCGGGGGACATGAACATGCCGTGCCCCGCGCGGCGCAGCTTTCCCGGCACGGTGGCGAAGGTGCAGTAGTGGCACTTGTCGCGGCACAGCCGGGTGAGCGGAATGAAGACGCTCTTGGAGTACGTGATGACGCCGGGTCGGCCCGCGGCCTCCAGGCCCGCGTCCCGCACCCGCGCGGCGGAGGCGCACAGGTCCTCCAGGTCCGCACCGCGCGCCTGGAGCAGCACCGCCGCCTCGGCGACGTCCAGCGCGACCCCGTCACGGGCGCGCTTGAGCGCGCGTCGCATGGCGTTGGCGGTGGGGGCGGGCGACGGCGATCCCTGCGCGCTGGTGGTCATCCCCCGAGCATACGAGCGAGCGGTGACAACTCCCGGGTCGCCGTGCGGCAGATGGTGTGGGGCTGATCACGGCCTGTTTCACCCGGCCGGGGGAAACCCGCCGCCGCCTGCTGTCCGGCGTGGCCCGTCCGCCCGGACGGAATCGCCGCCGGACCGTCGGCGCGCCCCCTCACAGGAACTGCGCGTAGGCGTCCAGCGTTCGCAGCACCTCTCCCTCCTCGCCCGGCGGAAGCTGGACGACCACCTCCGCGATCCCCAGATCGCGGTAGTGCGCGAGCTTTCCCGCCGAGGGCAGCACGCCGTAGGGGACCACGGTCAGCGCCGCCGGGTCGCGCCCCGCCTCCTCCCACGCCCGGCGCAGCACGGGGAGGTTCTGGGTCAGCCCGCGGCCGCCGGTGGGCAGCCAGCCGTCGGCGTAGCGGGCGATGTGGGCGAAGAGCGTGGGGCCCGCGCCGCCGCCGAGGAGGGTGCGCGGGCCGGTCAGCGGGTCTCCCGCGGGCCGGTCGCGGCCGGGCTTGGGGTGGGCGTGGCTGGCCCGCACCGAGCCGAACTCGCCCTCGTACGCGGTGGGCTCCGGCGACCACAGCGCCCGCATCAGCGCCATCCGGTCGGCGACCAGGCGGCGCCGGGCGGACCAGTCCACACCGTGGTCGGCCGCCTCCTCCCGGTTCCAGCCGAAGCCGACGCCGAGGGTGAGACGGCCGTCGCTGAGGAGGTCGAGGGTGGCGACCCGCTTGGCGAGGGCGATCGGGTCGTGCTGGGCGACCAGGGTGACACCGGTGGCCAGCTCCAGCCGCTCGGTGACGGCGGCGGCCTGGGCGAGGGCGGTGAACGGGTCGAGCATCCGGCCGTACTCGCTCGGCGCGGGCTCGCCGGTGGCCGGTGCGCGGGAGGTCCGGGCGACCGGGATGTGCGTGTGCTCGGGGAGGTAGAGGCCGGCGAAGCCGCGCTGTTCCAGCTCTCGGGCGAGCCGGACGGGCCGAATGGTCTCGTCCGTGAGGAAGATGGTGGTGGCGATACGCAAGGTGGACATGGTGCGTGGCACCTCCCGCGTCGGCGGTGGGACGGTGGCTCTGGTCGCGGGCATGTTCCCGCACCGTCATCGAGTTATCCACAGGCGTTTCGCTTCGCGTCGCACCGGCGTACAACGGTGTCGTGCGGCACTTCCGACTCTCGGCTGATCCGATATCTGTGGGGGCACCGGATGCGAAGGCGAGACGTACTGAGACTCTCGGCCCTTGCGGGCGCGACGGGCGGGCTGACGCTCGACCCCGTGACGTTCGCGCATGCGCGGGATCCCGGCGACGCGGGCGAGGGGCCGGGCACCGAGCGGGACGGCGGCCGCGAGTCCGGGCGGGAGCGGAAGCGCACCGTCCGGGGCCATCTGCCCACCGGTTCTCCCGACTTCGTCTATCTGCCGGTCGACGTGCCTGTCGGGGTGCGCGAGATCGCCGTGTCGTACGCGTACGACAAGCCGTCCGTCCCCCCGGGCACCCAGGGGAACGCGTGCGATATCGGCATCTTCGACGAGCGGGGTGTCGAGCTGGGCGGGCGCGGCTTCCGGGGCTGGTCGGGCGGGGCGCGCTCGGAGTTCGCCATCAGCGCGGAGCGGGCGACCCCCGGCTATCTGCCCGGCCCGGTGCGCCCGGGCACCTGGCATGTGGTCCTGGGTCCGTACACGGTGGCGCCGCAGGGCCTGGACTACGAGGTGACGGTGGAGCTGCGGTTCGGGCCGCCCGGCGAGACCCCGGCGCCGGGATACCCGCCGCGGGCCAGGGGTCGCGGCCGGGCCTGGTACCGGGGCGACTGCCATCTGCACACGGTGTACTCCGACGGGCGGCGCACCCCCGCCGAGGTGGTGGCCGCCGCCCGCGCCGCCGGGCTGGACTTCATCACCACCACGGAGCACAACACCCATGCGGGGCATCGCGCCTGGGACGGTCTGTGGGGCGACGACCTGCTGATCCTCACCGGGGAGGAGGTCACCACGCGCAACGGACACGTGCTCGCCCTCGGCCTCGACCCCGGCACCTTCATCGACTGGCGCTACCGCGCCCGGGACAACGCCTTCGGGCGCTACGCCCGTGCGATCCGACGGGCGGGCGGCCTGGTCGTCCCGGCGCACCCGCACGGCACCTGCGTCGGCTGCAACTGGAAGTTCGGCTTCAACGAGGCGGACGCGGTGGAGGTCTGGAACGGCGTGTTCGGGCCGGACGACGAGGCGAGCATCGCGGAGTGGGACAACACCCTGGTGGCGGCCGTCCGGGGGGCCGGGCGCTGGCTCCCGGCGATGGGCAACAGCGACGCGCACCGCGAGCCGCAGCCCGTGGGCTCCCCGCAGACCGTGGTGCTCGCCGACGAGCTCTCGCGCGACGCGATCCAGAAGGGCATTCGAGCGGGGCGCAGTTGGCTGGCCGAGTCCTCCGCGGTCGAGCTGCGTTTCTCGGCGGCGGGCGGCCGGGGCCGGCACGCGGGCATCGGCGGCCGGCTGCGGGTCTCCCGCGAGGATCCGGTGACGGTGCGGCTGGAGGTCTCCGGGGTCGGCCCCGGCTGTTCGGCGCGGTTCATCACCGATCAGGGCCCGCTGTACGCGACGGCGCTGCCCGCTTCCGGGTCGGGCACGGTGGAGTGGCGGACGACGGCCTCGTACGCGGCGTACGTCCGGGCCGAGATACGCCGCGCCCCGGCGGACGGCGGGGCGTCCGGGCTGCCGGGGCCGATGGTCGCCATGACCAATCCGGTCTTCCTCGGCGAGGACTGAGCCGAGGACTGGCTACCGCCACCCGGCCGGGGATCGGGGCGTCGGGTCCCCGCCGACCGGCCGGGGTGCCGGAGGCTGAGCTACCGCCACCCGGCCGGGGCGCCGGAGCTGGACCGCCGCGGCCGGCGGGGCTGAGGGCTGGACCGCCGCGGCCGGCTCGGGGGCTGGGCCACCGCGAGCCGGCCCGGGGGCCCGGAGGGGGGACTGAGCTCCCCCGGGGACCTCCCGGAGGAACTCAGCCGGCGAGGGCCGCGCCCCGGGGACCTCCCGGGACACCGGCCCTCGGGTCTAGTCGGCGACGACCAGCGCCGGGGTGCTGCGGGTGAGCACCTCACCGCGGAAGAAGGCGGGGCTGCGGCGCTGCATCACCATCATGATCGCGACCCCGACCAGCAGCAGCCCCACGCCGATGACGAAGACGCTGCCGACGCCGAAGACGGAGCTGCCGGTGCCGTAGGCCGGGTCCCACATGTCGTACAGCGTCTTGCCGAAGACGGCGGCCAGCAGCAGGCCGCCGAGGACCGGGAAGACGCCCTTGAACAGCGCGTCGCGGACGGAGGAGCGCAGCTCGCGGCGGAAGTACCAGGCACAGGCGAAGGCGGTGATCGCGTAGTAGAAGCAGATCATGAGGCCCAGTGCGTAGATCGTGTCGATCAGCACGTTCTCGCTCAGGAAGGTCATCACGGCGTAGAAGACACCGGTGGCGACGCCCGCGGCGATGGTGGCAAGGCCGGGGGACTTGAAGCGGGGGTGGACCTTGGCGAAGGCCGGCGGCAGCGCCTGGTAGCTGCTCATGGCCAGCACGGTGCGGGCGACCGGGATGAAGGTGGTCTGGAGGCTGGCGGCGGCCGAGGCCAGCACGGCGACGAAGAGCAGCACGCCCAGTGCGGTGCCCATGACCGGGTCGGCCAGCGCGGCGAAGACGTTGTCGGAGGTGTCGGGGTTGCCGAGGCCCAGGCCCTTCTCACCGACGCCGGAGAACATCTGGGCGGCGACCGCGGTCAGCAGGTAGGAGCCGACCAGCACCACCATGGCGAGCAGCGCGGCCCGACCGGGGGTCTTCTCGCTGCCGGCGGTCTCCTCGTTGACCGTCAGGCAGGCGTCCCAGCCCCAGAACATGAAGATCGACAGGGAGAGGCCGGCGGTGAAGGCGGCGAAGGACTGGACGGCGAAGGGGTTCACCCAGGTCCAGGAGAAGTCGATGGACCCGGGGAGGTCGCCCGAGCGGGCCTTGCCGATGGCCATCACGACGAAGACGGCCAGCACCAGGAGTTGGAGGCCGACCAGGGCGTACTGCACGCCCTTGGTGGCGGTCATGCCGCGGTAGCTGATCGCGGTGGCGACGGCGATGAAGGCGAGGCAGGTGAGGACGTGGACGGGCTTGCTGTCGTCCAGGGCGGCGATCGAACCGCTGCCGGTGAGCTCGCCGAGCAGCAGATAGAAGAAGGAGGTGGCGACGCCGGCGAGGTTGGAGAGCACGATGATGGTGGCGATCACCAGGCCCCAGCCGCACATCCAGCCGATGCGGGGACCGAACGCCTTCACCGTCCAGGTGAAGGACGTGCCGCAGTCGGGGACGGCCTTGTTTAGCTCGCGGTAGGCGAAGGCCACCAGCAGCATCGGCAGAAAGCCGGCCAGGAAGACGGCGGGCATCTGGAGGCCCACCTCGCCGACCGTGGGGCCGAGCGTCGAGGTCAGGCAGTAGACGGGGGCGACGGTGGAGATGCCGATGACGGCGTTTCCCAGCAGCCCTACGGAGTTGCCGCTGAGCCCCTTGGCCCGCACGCCCTCCGCACCGGGTACGCGGGCGGCCGCGCCGTCCCCGGCGGCCCCGTCCCGCCCGGCCTCCGCACCGCGCCGACCGACTCCGGGTACCGCGCCTCCGGCCTGAGGCCGCGCTTCCACATGAACCATGAACAGGACGTTAAATGCTGCGGTTTCCTCATCCGGAATACTTGATTCCCCCAAGGGTTCCTTTAATCAAGGGACACAAAACGAACTTCGATCAAGAAATGAAAAGGAAAATCCATCCCTCGATCGGCATTCGCAAGGGATCACTCGGCGCTTCCGTCATACGAAAACCGCAGCGGTGTCCGATTTACCCCCTGGAAAAATTTCCCGCGGCCGTCTCACCCCTTGGTATGGACGCTCCGCGTGTCCCGCCCGGAGCGCAGCACCCGCCCGGGCACCGCACCCGTCACCACCTCGTCTCGGACGGTCTCCACCCCACCCACGCGCACGCTCACCACGCCCCGGGGACGCGAGTCCAGTCGGGGGCTGTCCCCGGGCAGGTCGCGCACCAGCGTCGCGGGTCCCGCGTCGATCCGTTCCGGGTCGAAGAGCACCAGGTCCGCGTGGTGGCCCGGGACGACCCGGCCGCGCTCGCGGAGCCCGAAGAGCCGCGCGGGGTCGTCGGTCAGCATCCGCACCGCCCGCTCCAGGCCCACCAGCCGCCGGCCGCGCAGGCAGTCCCCCAGGAACCGGGTGGTGTACGGGGCGCCGCACATCCGGTCCAGGTGCGCCCCGGCGTCCGAGCCGCCCAGCAGCACGTCCGGGTGTTCCCAGGTGCGCCGCCGCAGCTCCCAGCTGGCCGGGTCGTTGTCGGCGGGCATCGGCCACAGCACGGTGCGCAGTCCGTCCGCGGCGCAGATCTCCACCAGGCAGTGGAAGGGGTCCTGCCCGCGCTCGGCCGCGATCTCGCCCACCACGCGCCCGGTCAGGCCCGCGTTGGCCGGCGCGTAGGTGTCGCCGACGACGTACCGGTCGAAGTGGGCCAGCCGTCGGAAGACGCCCGCCTCCGGGCTCGCGGCGCGGCGCAGCAGCTCGGCGCGGACCCGCGCGTCCCGCAGCCGCTCGACGCGCCGCGGCACCGGCAGGGCGAGCACCTCGCCCCACCCCGGGATCAGGTTGAGCGCGCAGAAGCTGCCCAGCGACATGTTCATCGGGGTGAGGATCGGCATGGTCAGCGCCACGATCCGACCGCCCGCGCGGCGGGCCGCCGCGCTGGGCTCCAGCTGCCGCGGGACCCGCTCGGGCACGGCCGCGTCGATGGTGAGCACGTTCCAGTTCAGTGGGCGGCCCGCGGCGGCGGTCATCGCCACCAGCAGCTCGATCTCCGGGTCCGCGAACCGGTCCAGGCAGCCCGCCACGATCGCCTCGATCTGGGTCCCCTCGTGCTCCCCCACCGCCCGGGCGAGCGCGATGAGCTCCTCCGGCCGGGCGTGCCGGGAGGCGACCGGCCGCCCGTCCCCGTCGGTGTGGGTGCCCGACTGCGTGGTGGACAGCCCCCAGGCCCCGGCGTCCATGGCCTCGTGCAGCAGCCGCAGCATCCGCTCCAGCTGCGCCTCGGTGGGCTGCCCGCCCACCGCGTCGGCCCCCATCACATGGCGTCGCAGCGCGCAGTGCCCCACCATGAAGCCGGCGTTGACGGCGATCCGCCCGTCCAGGGCGTCCAGGTACTCCCCGAAGGTGTGCCAGCTCCACGGCGCCCCCTGTTCCAGGGCCACCAGCGACATCCCCTCGACCTTGCTCATCATCCGCCGCGTGTAGTCGGCGTCCTCGGGCCGGTCGGGGTGGAGCGGGGCGAGCGTGAAGCCGCAGTTGCCGCCGACGACGCTGGTCACCCCGTGCCCCATCGACGGCGTGGCGTACGGGTCCCAGAACAGCTGCGCGTCGTAGTGCGTGTGCGGATCGACGAACCCGGGGGTCAGCACCAGCCCGGTGACGTCCTCGACGCTCCGCGCCGGTTCGTCCGCCTCCCCGGCCGCCGTGACGACCGCGACCCGCCCGTCGCGCAGCCCGACGTCGGCCACCCGCGCGGGCGCGCCGGTGCCGTCCACGAGGGTCGCTCCGCGGATGAGGTGATCGAGCATGTTCGGCTCCCTTCACGGCGATGGGGCGCGGCTGGGTTCGCGGTCGCGCCGCGGCGGCGGGCCGGACGGACGCGGGTCGCCCGGCCGGGCGGGATCGCGGGGCGCGCCGCGGCGGCGGCTCGACCGGTTCCGCGGGCACGCCCGTTCCGCGGGGGCGACTGTTTCGGCCGGTTCAGCCGCGGCGACTGCTTCCGCCGGTTCAGCCGGTTCAGCCGGTTCGACTGGTCCGGCCGGCTCCGCCGGCTCAGCGGCTCGGTCAGCTCAACCGGGTCGGTCGGCTCAGCCGCGTCGGTCGGCTCAGCCGCGTCGATCGGGCGTCGGTCGGCTCAGCCGGGTCGGTCGGGCGTCCGTCAGCCGGCGGCCCGGCGGAAGCGGGTGGTGCGGTGCACGGGATCGGTGTCGATCTTGGGGATGACGTGCTCGCCGATGAGGCGGATGGTGTTCAGGGTGTCCTGGTACGGAATGCCCACCGGCAGTCCGAAGGCGAGCTGGTCGGCGCCGGCCTGCTCCCACCGCTTGCACTGCCGGAAGACCTCGTCGGGGTCGCCGCAGATCATCAACTCCTCGGCGATGAGCAGCTCGATGATCTCCTCGGTGTACTCCGGGAGCAGCTGCGGCCACTCGGGGATGCCCTCGGGCCGGGGGAAGGTGTCGTGGTAGCGGAAGAGCAGCGACTGGAGGTAGTGCAGCCCGCCCGCGGCCGCCACCCGCACCGCCTCCTGGTGGGTCTCCGCGCAGACGGCGGTCGAGGTCACCATGATGTTGTCGTTGACGAAGCCGCCGACCGGCCGGGCGCGGGCGATCGCGGTCTTGTACGCCTCCAGGACCCACTCCATGTCGGAGACCTTCTGCACGCTGAAGCCGAGCACCCCGAGCCCCTTGCCGGCCGCCATGGCGTACGAGGACGGGGAGCCGGCGGCGTACCACATGGCCGGGTGCGCCGGGCCGTACGGCTTGGGCAGCACCCGGCGGGGCGGCAGCGACCAGTACCGACCCGAGAACCCCTGGTACTCCTCCTGGAGCCACATCCTGGGGAACTCGGCGATGGTCTCCTCCCAGATCTCCTTGGTGCGGTCCATGTCGGTGATGCCCGGCAGGAAGCCGAGGATCTCGTGGCTGCCGGCGCCGCGCCCGGTGCCGAACTCGAAGCGCCCGCCGGAGAGGTGGTCCAGCATGGCGGCCTTCTCGGCGACCTTGGCCGGGTGGTTGACCTGCGGCAGCGGGTTGAAGATCCCGGAGCCGAGGTGGATGCGGTCGGTGGCGTGGGCGAGGTAGCCGAGGAAGACGTCATTGGCGGACAGATGGGAGTACTCGTCGAGGAAGTGATGCTCGCTGGCCCAGGCGTACTTGAAGCCGGACCGGTCGGCCTGGATGACGTACTCGCTCTCCTCCAGCAGCACATGGTGCTCGGCTTCGGGGTCGTCCCGGCGCCGGCTCCTGGGGACGTACCCCTGGACAAAGATCCCGAACTCCACGGAGGTTCACCGCCTCGGTCCGCCGAACCACTCGGTCTGACGCAGGCCCGATCTGACGCTGCGTCAGATATCAGATGTCGACCGACTCTGGCACCGGCCCCGACAGAGGTCAAGACGGCGTACGGGAGGAGGGGGAGGCCGCGGGGGTCGTCCCGGCGTCCGTGGCCACCCCGGGCCCCGGCAGCCGCTCCGGCGTCACGGGCTCCTCCAGGGGCCGCAGCAGGAGCCAGCCGAGCGCGGGCAGCGCGATCAGCGGCGCGAGGGCGGCCTGGAGCGAGGCGGCGTCGGCGGCGGCGCCGATGAGCGGGCTGGCGAGACCGCCGACGCTCACGGTCAGACCGAGGGTGACGCCGCTGGCGGTCCCCATCCGCCGGGGCAGATAGTCCTGGCCCAGGGTGACATGGAGGGAGAAGGGCACGTACAGCCCGGCGGAGGTGAGGGCGACGAACAGATAGAGCGGCGGGCCGGGCACGAAGACGACGCCGGCCACGGCGAGGACGGTCAGGGCGTAGGACCAGCGCACGACGGGCAGGCGGCCGAAGCGGGTGGCGAGCCGCCCGCCGGCCACCGTGCCGACCGCGCCCCCGAGATAGAGGACGAAGAGGGCGACGGTTCCGGAGACCTCCCCGCCTCCGGTGCGCTGCCGCACGTACAGGGACACGAACGCGCTCAGACCGACGAAGACGATCGAGCGGCACACCACAGCGCCGGACAGCCGGGCGAAGGAGGCCCAGTCGTCCCGACCGGCCGCACCCTCCGTGCCCGGCGCGCGGACGGCCGGCGACGCCACGGCGGTCGGGGCGATGCGGCGCAGCGCGACCACGCACAGCGCCGTGCCGGCGAGGGCGGGGAGGAACAGCAGCGGGGAGGCGCGCAGGCCGCCGGTGGCGACGACGGCGGAGACCAGCAGCGGCGCGACGGCGAAGCCGAGGTTGCCACCGAGCGAGAACCAGCTCATCGCGGTGTGGCTGCCTCGGCCGGCCACCCGTGCCACCCGGGCCGCCTCCGGGTGGTAGGCGGCGACGCCGATCCCCGACACCGCCACGGCCAGCAGGGTGAGGGCGTAGGAGTCGCCGACGCCGGCGAGCGCGACGCCGGAGCCGCCGACGAGGACGGCGACCGGCAGCAGCCACGGCATGGGCCATCGATCGGTGAGCACCCCGAACAGCGGCTGCACCACGGAGGAGAGCAGCGAGGCCGCCAGCACGATCCCGGACGCGGCGGCGTAGCCGTAGGCCCGCTCGGCGACGAAGTAGGGCACCAGCGCGGCCACCGCGCCCTGGTAGACGTCCACGCAGGCGTGACCCAGGGACAGCAGCCCGATCGGCCCGAAGCGCGGGGAGGTGCGAGCGCCCCGCCTCGGACGCCGCCGCGCCTCCGGTGGCGCGGCCCGGTCGGCGTTCCGCCGCCGTAGCCACCAGGAGGACGTACCAGAGCGCGCACGGAGGGACGTACGAAGGGACATACGACGGGACGCACGACGGGATGTACGACAGGACGCGTGGAGGGGCTCGTGGATCGGCTCTCGGGAGGTCTGATTCGTCGACACCCGGCCATCGTCGCCACGCCGCACCCTGGCGCGCTTTCGATAAAGTGCCAAAGTATGCCGGTTATCCGCCACACCCCCGAGGCGCCCACCCGTACCCAGACGCTCGCCCCGGGCGAGAGCATCGACGCGCACCGCCACGACGACCACCAGATCATCTACGCCGGCTCCGGTGTCCTGGCCGTCACCACCGACGCGGGCACCTGGTTCGCCCCCGGCACCCGCGCCATCTGGGTGCCCGCCGGCTGCGCCCACGCCCACCGCGCCTACGGCCACCTCGACCTGCGTCTGCTCGGCCTGCCCGCCGACACCAACCCGCTCGGGCTGGAGGCCCCCACCGTCCTCACCGTCAGCCCGCTGCTGCGCGAGCTGATCCTCGCCTACACGCGCGACCCCCACGACGACACTCCCGAGCGGCGGCGGCTGCGCGCGGTCCTCCTCGACCAACTGCGCGCCTCACCACAGCAGCCCGTCCAGTTGCCCGCCCCCGCCGATCCCCGGTTGGCGGCCGTCTGCGAGCTGCTGCACCGCGACCCCGCCGATCCGCGCACGCTGGCGGGGCTGGGCGCCGCCACCGGCACCGGAGAGCGGACCCTCAGTCGTCTCTTCCGCCGCGACCTGGGCATGACGTTCCCGCAGTGGCGCACCCAGCTGCGCCTCTACCACGCCCTGCGTCTGCTCGCCGACGACGTGCCGGTGACCACCGTCGCCCACCGCTGCGGCTGGTCCTCCGCCAGCGCCTTCATCGACGTCTTCCACCGCGCGTTCGGCTACACCCCCGGCACCCACAACCGCCGCCACGGGCCACACGGGCCACACGAGGGTGACCACGACGCTCCGGTCATCCGACTTCACCGCTGACGCACGTAGGCTGCCCGCACCGACCATTCGTCACGATTGGGGTTATCCGTGACTTCTCGCCTCAACCCGTACATCAGTTTCTCCGGCGACGCGAAGCAGGCCATGGAGTTCTACCAAGAGGTCTTCGGCGGGGGCCTGGCCGTCAACACCTACGACGCCTTCGGCGCGGAGGCACCCCCCGGATACGCCGACAGGATCATGCACGCCATGTTGGAGACCGCCAGCGGCTTCACGCTGATGGGCGCCGACAGTCCGCCCGGTATGGAGCACCGCCCCGGGAACAACATCTCGGTGAGCCTGAGCGGCGACGACGCGGCGGAACTGCGCGGCTACTGGGACAAGCTCTCCGATGGCGGCACCGTGTCCGTCCCCCTGGAGAAGCAGATGTGGGGCGATGTGTTCGGCATGTGCACGGACAGATTCGGCATCACGTGGATGGTCAACATCAGCGGACAGTAGAGCTGATCCGGCGTCCGCACGCCGACGACCCCGACGGGTCGACGACGGGCCGTCGACGGGCGTCCGCGTCCGGTTCCCGCTGGAGCGCGTCACCCGGGTCCGCCACCCGTCCGGTCGACCGGGCGGCCGTGGATGAACCGGACCCCGGCCGGTCGACCGGGCGACCGGGTGGCGGGGTGGCCGGGTGGCGGGGTGGCCGCTGCTGAACGCCACCCCGGCCGCCGGACCGGGAGGACCTAGACGACCGAGGCCCCGGCCAGCCAGCCGCCGTCGACGACGAAGGGCTGTCCGGTGATGTAGGAGGAGTCGGCGCAGGAGAGGAAGAGGGCGAGGGAGGCGATCTCGCTCGGCTGCCCGATCCGGGCGAGCGGCACCAGCTTGCGGTAGAGCTCGTCCACCGCGCGGGCCGTCTCGGCCGGGTCGGCGTCCGGGTCCAGCAGCGCGGGGTTGGTCATCGGCGTGTCGACGGCCCCCGGGCACACCGCGTTGACCCGGATCCCCCGCCCCGCCAGCTCTATCGCGGCCACCCGCGTCATCGCCACCACGGCGCCCTTGCTCGCCGCGTACGCCGTGAGCAGCGCCATGCCGGAGAGGGCGACGTACGAGGCGGTGTTGACGATCGTTCCGCCGCCGGCCGCGGCGAGCTCGGGCACGACGGCCCGCATCCCCAGGAAGGTGCCGGTCTGGTTGACCCGCACCACCGCCTCGAACTCGGCCAGCGGGGTCTCGGCCAGCTCGTTGAAGCGCAGGATCCCGGCGTTGTTGACCAGCCCGTCGACCTTCCCGAAGGCGTGCTTGGCGAAGGCCACGGCCGCCTCCCAGTCGCCCTCCTCCCCCACGTCCAGATGGACGTAGCGCGCGGACTCCTCCCCCAGCTCCTTGGCGAGCGCCTCGCCCTGCCCGTCCAGCACGTCCGCCAGCACCACCCGCGCGCCCTCGGCGACGAACAGCCGCGCCTCCTGCTCGCCCTGCCCGCGCGCCGCACCGGTGACGATCACCACGCGCCCGTCCAGCTTGCCCATACCGGCCTCCCGTCGTCGAGGTGCGGCTAGCCCGCGAAGTGCGGCGGCTAGTCGTTGAGGTGTGGTGCGACCGTCGCGGCGAACGCGGCCATCTGGTCGGTCAGTTCGTGGACGCTCCGACTGCGGAAGCGCACCTGGATCTGGTCCACGCCGAGCGCGGCGTACCCGCGCAGCGAGTCGGCTATCCGCTCTCCGCCGCCGCACAGCGTCCGTCGCCCGACGCGCCAGGTGGGTTCGCCGATGTAGCAGGGCTCGGTGATGGCCCCGATCTCGGCGGGCTCGGCGCAGTCCGGATCGTGCTCGGCGGCCCGCTCGCGCAGCGCCCGCAGCCGCACGATCCGCCCGGCCAGCAGGTCGCGCGGGTCACCCTGCGGCAGCCAGCCGTCGCCGCGTGCGGCCGCCCGACGCACGGCGGCCGGGGAGGACCCGCCGACCCACACCGGCGGCCTGGGCCGCTGTACGGGCCGCGGTGCCTGCCCCAGCCCGTCGAAGGCGAAGCGTTCCCCCGCGAACTCCGGGAACTCCCCCGGTCCGAGCGCCGCCTTGAGCGCGTCGATCGTCTCGTCCAGCAGTGCGCCGCGGGCGTGGAAGTCCACCCCGAGGGCCGCGAACTCCTCCGCCACGTGCCCGGCGCCCACCCCCAGGATCAGCCGTCCACCCGAGAGGTGGTCCAGCGTCGCGTACTGCTTGGCGGTCAGCAGCGGGTGGCGCAGCGCCGCGACGGCGACATGGCTGAGCAGCCGCACCCGGGTGGTGGCCGCCGCCAGATACGCGAGGGTGGCCACCGGGTCGTACCAGACCGTGCCCATCGCGGCCGCCAGCCGCCGTGGGATGGCCACGTGGTCGCAGCAGCCGATGTAGGCGAAGCCCAGCCGGTCCGCCGCCCGCGCCACCGCCACCAGCTCGGCCGGCCCCGCCGCGGCCTCCCACCCCTCCGCGTACAGGGAGCTCTGCGACTGGACGGGCAGCTGCATGCCGTAGCTCAGTCGCCCCTTCGGAAGGACCCGCATGCCGCCTCCCCGCGCCGTCCCGGCCGGACCACCGCCATCGTGATACCTGACTCCCCATCAGACAAGGGGATGTCGAAGACGACCTGCCGGGGGGAACCATGTCAGACCACCGTGCTGTCCTTGACGCCACTGACACCGACACGGAGAGGGCAGAGCACCCCATGAACCGCGAGCAGTGGCGACCGTTTCTCAAGCGCTGGAGCGAGGAGTGGGTCGACGCACACGATCCCGAGCAGGACCAGCCGCTGGAGGCCGAGGTCGCGCGGGACCGCTGGCTCGGGTTCGCCCCGGCGACGGCCGAGAAGGTCGCGGCCGCCGAGGCCCGCCTGGGCCGCGCGCTGCCGCCCTCGTTCCGCGAGTTCCTCCTGACCACCGACGGGTGGCGGGACGCGGGGGTCTTCATCTACCGCCTCGCGGGCGCCGCCGAGCTCGCCTGGCTGGCCGACGCCGACGAGGACTCCGGCTGGATCGAGGCGTACAGCGACACCGAGTTCTATGACGAGGAGGAGGACGAGGAGCCGGAGGGCACGATCCTGGCCCGCTCCCTGCGCCTGTCCCTCGAAGGCGACGCCGCCGTCATGCTCCTCGACCCCGAGGACGTCGACGAGCGCGGCGAGTGGGCCGCCTACTGGCTCGCCTCGTGGTCGGGCAGCGGCCCCCAGCGCTTCGACTCCTTCCACGACCTCATGCACGACCAGTACGTCTCCTTCCACGCCCTCCGCCGCCCGCCGGGCGCCACCCGCGACCACTGGGACGCGGAGGTCGAGCGGGCCCGGCTCGCCGCGCTCGCCGGAGAGGTGGAAGCGCCTCTGGCGGTGCTGGAGGAGGCGTCCCGGTTCGGAAGCGACCGGGCCCGCCTGCTGCGCTTCCAGATCCTCACCATGCTCGGCGACACGGACACCGTCCGCCTGGACCGGGTCGCCGTCGTCAAGGAGGAGCGGGCGGCCTTCCTGCACGCGCCCCTCTTCACCCGCGAGCTGCTCCCCCTGGTCTACGCGGAGGAGCGGCAGGCCCCGATGTGGGGGAGCACCACCCTGAGCCTCCTCAAGAACTGCGGCCTGGAGGAGGGACGCGCGATAGCCCTCGCCTTCGACCCCGACGAGTTCGACCCGAACCGCCTGACCTACGGCAACCCGGAGTTCGACGCGGCGGTGCACGACATCCTCGACCGGCTGGACGCCGGCCCCGAGGGGTCCGACGAACAGACCCTGGACGCCCTGTGGCCCGAGCTCCGGGCGGCCATCGCGCTCTGGCGCCCGATCAGCGAGGACCACGTCGCGCCGGTCGCGCTCCGGGCGCACCCCGCCCTGGCCGCGATGATCACCGAGGAGCGCGGCCGGGAGATCCTCTCGACGCGCCGGGGCTCCTGAGCCGGAGGCTCACCAGCCCACCTTCACGCAGACGCAGTCGGCGTACCGCAGCAGCGTCGGAAGCACGGCCAGGCACTCCCGCCAGTCGGCTTCCGGCGCGTCGCGCAGACTCCGCACCCGGTCGAGGAACAACCGCAGCGTCTCCCGACCGGGGTCGTCGGGCGCGAGCCCGGCGTAGTACGCCTCGGCGTACGAAAGGAGCGTCCGCGTCGACCCGCGCAGCACGCGCAACACGGAGCGCCAGGTGCGCGGGTCCGCCTCCGCGCCCTCCGCGCTCTTCGCGCTTTCCGCGTGCGCGATGGCCTCCAGGATGCGATCCCGGTCGTACGTGCGCAGCGCGCGCTCGATGTGCGCCCAGTCGTAGCTGTCCCGCACCACCGGCACCGTGCACCAGGTCCGCGCCCCGCCATGGCTGGTACCCCACGCCCGCGCCACGGCCGCCATGGTGAACACCCCACGGACCCGCGCCTGCCCCGGCGTACGGTCCCCGACCTCGATCCGCAGCTCGCGGTCGCTCTCCGCGTACGTGAGCGTGAGGGTCACCGTCTCGCCGCGAGGGTGGTCCAGCGTGCTGGTCACTATTTCGCTGATCAGCAGCTCCACCCCATGGAGGTCCAGGCGGCGCCGGAGACCCCAACGCTCCAGACAGGCCACACCCGTTCGGCGTAGCTCTCGAACGTTTTTCGGATCGGCGGCGACGGAGGCGCTGCTGCGCTTCATCTGACTGCCCCTCATTTTAGAAAACTGCAGATCAATGCACCATCGACACGAGCAAATGAGCTCGCCAACTACCGTTCCCCAAGGTCGACTTAAGGTGCAAGCGATCTGCGGCAACCTCTAGAATTGGCATGTGCCACGGGGCTAACACTGGATCGCCGAAGGGGATCAGACGTCACCCTCACTCGGCACAGGAGCGCGTCGACGCCAGACTGGGGATCGCGGAGGGCAGACAGGTGGCAGCACGACGAGGGGCAACATTTCGACGCCGAGAACTGGGCAAGGAACTGCGACGCCTGCGAGAGAAGTCCCGTCTCACCATCCAGGAGGCGGCTGAGGGGCTCGGCTTCTCAGAGACCAAGCTGAGTCGAGTGGAGACCGGCCACAACGCCCTCCCCCGTGTGAAAGACATGGAGGATCTGCTCGACCGGTACGGCGTGACCGACATCGACGACCGGGAATCGCTCCTGACCCTTCACCGCGAGTCACTCAGCAGTGATTGGTGGACTCCGTATCGCGCAGTCATGCCTTCAGGCATGCACATGTGGGTCGGCTTGGAGATGGATGCCCGAGCGATGCGCGCATGGCACTGCCAGTACGTCATCGGACTGCTTCAGACTGAACGTTACGCGCGCTCCATGTTCACGACGGCAAAGCCCGTGGAGGAGAGAACCACGGACTTCGTTGAGTACAACACGAAGATTCGCATGGAGCGCAAGCAGCTCATCACACGCGACGACGACCCTGTGGAACTCAAGGTCGTCCTGGACGAATCCGTTCTTCGCCGAGTCATCGGCGGGCCAGACGTGATGCGGGAGCAATACGAGACGATCGCCGAGCTGAACCAACTCGATCACGTCACGGTCCAGATTCTTCCATTATCCCTCGTCACCTACAGGGCTGAAGGCAACTTCACCATCCTCGACTTCGGCGGCCACCTGGGGTCCGTTGTCCAGATGGATCTCCCAAACACCATCAGCGTCACCGATAAACAGCGCGAGGTATGGCAGTACAACCGCCGCTTCGACGCTTTGCGAGAGGGAGCCCTGGCGCCTGCGGAGACCACTGGCTTCCTGAAGGAACTAGCACGAGAGTTGGACTAGTCATGAATGGGCAAACAAAGGCCATCACCGTGGCCCCCAAGGGCGTCTGGTTCAAGTCCTCCTACAGCGGTCCACAAGGGGGGACCTGCGTAGAGATATCCCCCCGCCCCACCGACATCGCTATCCGCGACTCCAAAAACAAGACCGGCCCCATCCTCGTCGTCCCCACTCCCGCCTGGGCGGCCTTCGTCGACGGCCTCCGCGCCGGCGGTCTCGGCTCCAGCGGCCCCGGTGATCATTAGTCGAGTACGGGAATATTCACGCGCCGACGTGGACGCCCGGACGCGCGGCTCCCTACCGTTCTCGGCAGGGCCGGGAGGCTCCCGGCCAGGAGGAGCCACCATGAGCGGTCACGCAAAGCTCACCCGCCTCACAGGTAGTGGTTCGGGCGAGTGCGGGCAGAACGACTGCCCCAATATCTACCGGGACGAGGCGGACGGCATGCTCGTCGTCCAGGGCCTGACCTATCGCGGCTTCGCGCCGCCGTCCGGAGAAGCTCTGGTGAAGATTCCCGAGCGGGTTCTTCGGGAGGCCGCCCGTGCTCTTGGCTGGTGACCGCTGGCAGGCCATGTTCCGGGACTTCCGGAGCGAGGCGTGGCGACTGGAGACGCTGCCGGTCTACCGGGTGCCGCAGGAAGCAGATGAGTTCGCGCGCTTCCTGGCCGGAGAGCCGCTGGTGGTGCCGGAATCCGATGACTGGACGAAACTCGTTCGGCGCCACCGGCGGAACGGCGGGACTGTAGGGCGCGTGCACGTCCTCCGCCGCCCGCTGTCCGATTACCTGCGCTTCGAGTTCGCGCGCTACTACGCGCCTCAGGTTCGAGTCGGGGAAGACATCCGCATCCTCGATGTCACGGACCGGGGCAACCCGCTGGCCGACGTGCAGGACTTCTGGATGTTCGACCGGCGGACCGTGGTGCTTATGAACTACGACTCGGACGGCACGCAGAGAAACCGCCGGCTGTATGACGGCGACCCGCGCCCGTTCATCGAGTACCAGCGCATCGCCTTGACCGAATCCGTGCCCTTCGAGGAGTACGTGAAGGGTTGACGTTCGAACCGGAGCGGTTGGGCCAGTCGAAGGCGGACCTGGCCGAGACACTGCGGGACCTTCGCAAGCGAGCCGGTCTGAGCGGAGACCGGCTCGCCCGGCGTTGCGCCATGTCCCAGTCCAAGATCTCCAAGATTGAGACCGGCAAGACCACTCCCACCCTCGTGGACGTCGAGCGGATCTTGCGGGCCCTCGAGGCTCCACCTCAGCTCATCACCGAGGTGACCGCGCTCGCCAGGATCGCCAACACCGCATGGCAAGACGCCAGGGCGCTCCGGCGTAAGGGGCTGGAGAAGAAGCAGGCGGAGCTGGCCGACCTGGAAAGGACGTCCACCGAGTTCCGCTTCTTCCTGCTTTCCATGATTACCGGATTGCTCTCCACCCCCGAATACGCGAAAGCCAGCCTGGACCACATCCCGGGGGATCACAGCAAGGCGATTGCGAAGAAGATGGCCCGACAAGCCGTCCTCTACGACGAGACGAAGAGTTTCACCTTTCTCCTGACGGAGCAGGCGGCACGGTGGCCCGTCCTTCCGGCACCGGCCATGGCCGTGCAGATCGATCGCCTGACATCACTCTCCCATCTACTCAATGTCAGACTCGGCGTACTTCCCCTGGCGGGCTACATGCCCGGCTGCCCCCTCAACACCTTCACGGTCTACGACGACCGCATAGCGACCGTGGAGGCGTCCAACGGTGCGTTGGTGTTCCGTGACGCGCGGGACGTCTCTGCCTACCTCGAAGAGTTCGCCACCTACGAGCGCCAAGCCCTATTCGGAGACGAGGCCAGGGAACTCCTCACCAAGTGGGCCGCCGAATTCCGCCGTTGATCTTTAGGCGAGAAGAGGAATGCCCCTGGGAATGCCGCGACGGTTATCGCCATTCTGTGCACCACAACGCGGGGAATTCCCCCGTGGCGACAGCGCAGAAGGGATGCGGCGATGCGGCGATTCACCACCGAGGACACCGCGGCCGTCCTCCGGCAGGACCCGGAGGACGACGGGCCCACCGAGGGCGGCCAGCAAGGCGGCTGCGGCGAGGGCGACGGCTGCGGCCGTCAGTGACCCGCTCGGCAGAGACAGGACAGCGCCCGGCAGCCTCGCCCCGCGGCGGGGCTGCCCCGCATCGACGAAGGCGGGACATGCACCACCACGGCTACACCTGGCTCGGGTCGGGCCTCGACCTGCTCAAGGACGGCCCTCGGCGGCCCGTTCACCCCGAGTTCAGCGCGAACAAGATCGTCCCACTGGAGCTGGCCCACTGGCTCCTCAAGCCCGCCACCCTGATCCAAGGGACATGGACCGAACCGACGGAGGCGGCCGAATGGTTCACGGCGCGTGTGCGTATGCACGCGCCGTCGTTCGCCTCAGAACACCACCGCGACCAGAGCCGGCTCGCTGAGAGAATCAGCCGCGCCGTGGAGGCGATGAGCAACGGGGAGGACGTTGCGGGCGGCTGGTACCTCACGGGGCAGAGGTTCCTGTCCGTATGCCTGATCGCATGCAGTCCGCACCGGGTGCGGCCCGACATCGCCTGCCCTCGGCGATAGACGAGCCACGTACCGCGCCATCGCCCACCCGACCCCCGGAGGAGACCCCGTGCGACGTAGGCAGCTTCTCGTACTCACCGCCCAGGCGGCCGCCGCCGCCGCTCTGCACGGCCTCCTTCCGGCGGAGGCCGCAGCCGCTCCCGGAGGCGCCGGCCCCGAACCGGTGGCGGACCCGGGCCCGGAGGGTGGGGCGTTACCGCCCCTGATCGCGCCGGGCGCCGTGAACGTCGAGCAGGCCGTCATAGCCGCCCGACTCGCCCTGACGGGCTCGCTCCTGGAGTGAGCCGCACCCTCAGAGGGGTCGTAAACGGTATAAACCAGACCATGAACGTTGACGGCTACACCCCGCCCGACCTCCACGGCACGACCGTCCTCGTCACCGGGGCCACCCAGGGCATGGGCAGGGCCCTGGCCCAGGCGCTGGCCGGGGCGGGGGCGAGCTTGCTGCTGCACGGGCGGCGGCACGTCCGCATGGAGGAGGTCGCCGAGGAGCTGCGGGAGCGCCATCCGGGGGTCGCGGTGCGGACGTACCTGGCCGATCTGGCGGACCTGGAGCAGGTGCGGGGCCTGGCCGACTTCGTCCAGGCGGCGGAACCGCGGCTGCACGTGCTGGTCAACAACGCGGCCGTGGGCGGCGGCAGCGACACCTCGCGGCGGGAGGTGAGCCGGCAGGGGCACGAGCTGCGGTTCGCCGTGAACCATCTGGCGCCGCACGTGCTGACCCGCGCACTGCTGCCGCTGCTGTCCGTGTCCGCGCCCGCGCGGGTGGTCAACGTGGCCTCCCTGGGGCAGGCGCCGATCGACTTCCATGACGTCATGCTGGAGCGCGGCTACGAGGGGATGCGGGCGTACTGCCAGAGCAAGCTGGCGCTGATCATGGACACCTTCGAGCTGGCGGCGGAGCTGGCGGACACGGGGGTGACGGTCAACGCGCTGCACCCGGCGACGCTCATGGACACGCGGATGGTCCGGGAGATCGGCTACCCGCCGGAGGCCACCCTGGAGGACGGTGTGGGGCCCACGCTGCGGCTGGTCGCCGACCCGGAGCTGGCCGGCGTCACCGGCCGCTACTTCGACCGGTTCGACGTGGGGCGCGCCGACGAGCAGGCGTATGACGCCTCCGCGCGGGCGCGCCTTTCCGAACTGACCGAACGGCTCACCGCGCGGTACCTCGCCTGAGGTGTCCGACCACGCGCCCGCCGATGGACCCGGGGCTCAGCCCCCGGCCGCTCAGGCCCCGGCCGCCCCGGCTCCGGCCGCTCCGGCCCAGAGTCCGTCCTCCGTCAGGCCGAGCAGCTCGATGGCGTTGCCCCGGACGATCCGTTCCACGACGTCCGGCGCCAGGTGGCCCATCTGGGCCTCGCCGACCTCCCGGGACCTCGGCCAGGTGGAGTCGGAGTGCGGGTAGTCGGTCTCGTAGAGGACGTTGCCGACGCCGATCGCGTCCAGGTTGCGCAGGCCGAAGGCGTCGTCGAAGAAGCAGCCGTAGACGTGCTCGGCGAAGAGCTCGGACGGCGGACGGAGCACCTTGTCGGCGACGCCGCCCCAGCCGCGGTTCTCCCGCCAGACCACGTCGGCGCGCTCCAGGATGTAGGGGATCCAGCCGATCTGCCCCTCGGCGTACATGATCCGCAGGCTGGGGAAGCGATCGAAGGCCCCGGACATCAGCCAGTCGACGAGGGAGAAGCAGCAGTTGGCGAAGGTGATCGTGGAGCCGACCGCCGGGGGCGCGTCCGCGGAGGTGGAGGGCATGCGGGAGGAGGAGCCGATGTGCATGGCGATGACCGTCCCGGTCTCGGCGCAGGCCGCGAAGAACGGGTCCCAGGCGTCCGTGTGCACCGAGGGCAGTCCCAGGTGGGGCGGTATCTCCGAGAAGCAGACGGCGCGCACGCCCCGCGCGGCGTTGCGGCGCACCTCGTCGGCGGCCAGCGCGGCGTCCCACAGCGGGATCAGGGTGAGCGGGATCAGCCGCCCGCGCGCCCGCGGCCCGCACCACTCCTCGACCATCCAGTCGTTGTAGGCCCGCAGGGCCAGCAGCCCCAGTTCGCGGTCCTTGGCCTCGGTGAAGGTCTGGCCGCAGAAGCGGGGGAAGGTCGGGAAGCAGAGCGCGGACTGGACGTGGTTGAGGTCCATGTCCGCCAGCCGCTCGGGGACGGAGTACGAGCCGGGGCGCATCTGCTCGTAGGTGATCGCCTCCAGCCTGACCTGGTCCCGGTCGTATCCGACCGCCGTGTCGAGCCGGGTCAGCGGGCGCCGCAGGTCCTCGTAGACCCACCAGTCCGCCGGTGGTCCGTCGTCGCCGGGCTCCCCCATCCGCGGGGTGAAGCGCCCTCCGACGAAGGTGAGTTCCTTCAGGGGCGCCCGCACGACGCGCGGTGCGACGTCCCGGTACTTCGCGGGGAGCCGGTCCCGCCAGACGTGCGGGGGCTCCACCGTGTGGTCGTCCACCGAAATGATCTTCGGGAAGCTCTCCATGGGGGCACGGTAGCGCCGATCTGACGGTACGTCAGGAACCTGGACAGGGTTCGGTGGTCGCACTCGACTTCGCGTGTCGCGCGAGCGGGTTCGCGTCCCGGTTCGGGTGTCGCGCGCCCCGGCGGCGGCCGCCGGCGCGGACCGCCTCCCCCGCCGATCTCCGCTCGCGAGCCCGCGCGGCCCGCCGCGCCGTGGGGTGCACCCATGGCCCGTCCCGGGGTGTCGTTGTCACCCCGGGAGCAGGGCCGGCCAACCCCCCTGACGCCGGGACGGGAACACGGCAGACTGACGAGTGCAGCGAGGCACGTACGCGCGGGGGAGTAACACCATGGCCCAGGACGAGGGGCACAGAGACGGTCAGGAGCACGGGCATCGCGCGCACGCGATGCTCCGGGGTGAGGTCGGACCCTGGGACGGTCGGGACCACCTCGCCATCGTCGAGACGCGGCTTGGCCTGGCGCTGGAGCGCGGGCGCCACACGGAGTCGGTCTCGGAGCTGACCGCGCTCACCGCGGCACACCCGCTCCGGGAGGGGCTGCGCGAGCAGCTGATGCTGGCCCTCTACCGCAGTGGGCGGCAGGCCGAGGCGCTGGCCGTCTACGCCGACACCCGCCGGCTGCTGGCCGAGGAGCTCGGCGTCACACCCTCCGCGCGGCTCACCGAGCTCCAACGGCGCATCCTCCAGGGGGACGCGGGGCTGGCGGTGCGCGGTGCCGCGGTGGCGCCGGGGCTGGCCGGGGCGGCGCCGGTCACTCCGGCGCAACTGCCGGCCACGGTGGTCGACTTCACCGGGCGGGAGGCGTTCGTGGACGAGCTGTGCGAGCAGCTCGCCGGGGCGCGGGACCGCGCGACGGCCGTGGTGGCCGTCGCCGGCACCGGCGGGATCGGCAAGACCACCCTGGCCGTGCACGTCGCGCACGCCGCGCGGCACCACTTCCCCGACGGGCAGCTCTACGTCGACCTCAGGGGCGCGGGCGGCTCCCCCGCCGACACCGACGCGGTCCTCGGCGGCTTCCTGCGCGCGCTGGGCACCCCGGACGCGGCCATCCCGGACAGCCCCGAGGAGCGCGCCGCGCTCTACCGCTCCACGCTCGACGGCCGTCGGGTGCTGGCGCTGCTCGACAACGCCCGGGACGCCGCCCAGATACGGCCGCTGCTGCCCGCCGCGAAGGGCTGCGCCGCGCTGGTGACCAGCCGGGCCCGGATGGCCGATCTGGAGGGCGCCCACCTCGTCGACCTGGACGTGATGTGCCCCGACGAGGCGTTCGCGCTCTTCACCCAGATCGTCGGCGAGGAGCGGGCGGTCATCGAGTACGAACACTCCACGCGGGTGGTGGCGGCCTGCGGGTTCCTGCCGCTGGCGATCCGCATCGCCGCCTCCCGGCTGGCCACCCGCCGCACCTGGACGGTCTCCGTGCTGGCCCGCAAGCTCGCCGACGAGCGGCGTCGCCTGGACGAGCTGCGCGCCGGAGACCTCGCGGTCAAGGCCAGCTTCGAACTCGGCTACGGCCAGCTCGAACCCCACCAGGCCCGCGCCTTCCGCCTGCTCGGCCTCGCCGACGGACCCGACATCTCGCTCGCCGCCGCGGCGGCCGTGCTCGACCTCCCCGTCGAGGAGACGGAGCCGCTGCTGGAGTCCCTGGTGGACATCTCGCTGCTGGAGTCGCCCGTTCCCGGCCGCTACCGCTTCCACGACCTGGTGCGGCTGTACGCGCGCGCCTGCGCCGAGCGCGACGAGCGGCCCCCGGCCGCGCGGGACGCGGCGCTCTCCCGGCTGCTGGACTTCTACCTCGCCACCACCGCGCGGGTGTACGCGATCGAGCGCCCCGGCGACCGCACCGTCGACCACCTCCAGGCCACCGCGCGGGCGGGGCTGACCTTCGCCACCCCGGCCGAGGCGGTGGACTGGCTCTTCGCCGAGGGCGACGGCCTGATCGCGTGCGCGCGGCAGAGCCTCGGCGAGGGCATGCTGCGCCGGGCCGCCGATCTGTTGCTGATCGCCCTCAACCTCGCCGAGTCGGGGGCCAAGCTCCGGCCGTACGAGAGCGCGACCGAGGTGATCAGCGAGGCGGCGCGCGCCGACGGCGACCTGTGGGCCGAGGGGCGCGCGCGGCTGACACGGGGAATCGTCTACCACTTCGTCGAGCGGTTCGAGGAGGCCGACGCGGAGTTGCGGCGTGCCCTGGAGGCCGGCCTCGGCGTCGGCGACCCGACCGTCGCCTGCCGGGCCGCCAACCAACTCGGCATCACGGCGCTCAACATGAACCGTCAGCATGACGCGGAGGAGTCGTTCCAGCGGGCGCTGCACTCCTTCCGCGCCATCGGCGACGAGGCCGGCGAGGCCAGCGCCCTGTCCAACCTGGCTCGGGTGCGGCTCAACCTGGGCCATACCTGTGACGGCCTGGAGCTGGCGGAGCAGTCGCTGGCGATCTATCGCAGGCTCGGCGTCTCCTTCCGGCTCGCCAACGGGATGTACGCGCTCGGCATCGCGCTCACTCAGGCGGGCCGATACGACGAGGCGGTGCGGCAGTTCACCGATGCGTTGCAGATCTTCCACGACAGCCGACAGCAGCGTTGGGAGGGCGTGACCCACTTCCGGTTGGCCGAAACACATCTGGCGGCGGAATGCCCGGCCCTGTCCGCCGAGCACGCCGAACGGGCCCTGGCCCTCCAGGGAATCGGCGGCGTCTGGCGACGCGGGACCTTCCTCACGCTTCTCGGGCGGGCCCTGCACGCGATGGGACAAACGGATCGAGCCCGCGCATGCTGGTACGAAGCGTTGACCATCTACGAGAATCTGGGGTCGAGCGAACGAGAAGAGGTGCGCGGGCTGCTGTCCGGAGGGCCACACGGCGGCGGCCACGGCGCCATGCCGAGCGAGGGCGAGGACGGCCACGCCTCGCCCTCCCTGAACCTGATAAATGGAACAGACCTGATATCCAGGCCCAAATCTGACGGCTCGCCAGCTACGTGACTTCGGACAACTCTTCCGGGCCGGGCCCGGACATCAAGCCCCTACTGACGCACGGGGCGACGACAAGGCAAACTGACCGGTGCGACTAGCAGGCACAGGCAGGGGGAGACCATGACCGGCGACAGGGAGCACGGGCAGCAGTTCCGCTTCGCCGTGCTCGGACCGGTCCGGGCCTGGCGGGACGGCGAAGCCCTCAACCTGGGCTCGCCGCAGCAGCGCGCCCTGCTCGCCGCCCTGCTGCTGCGCCGCGGACGCACCGCCACCGCGCCGGAGTTGGTCGACGCGCTGTGGGGCGAGGAGCCCCCGCAGGCCGCCATCGCGGCGCTGCGCACCTACGCGTCCCGGCTCCGGAAGGCGTTCGGGCCGGAGTCGGAGGTGCTGACGAGCGAGGCCGGCGGCTATGCGATCCGTGCGGGCACCAGCGCCCTCGACACCGAGATCGCCGAGCAGTTGGCGGCCGAGGCCGACAAGGCACGGCACTCCGGCGACCGGGCGCGGTCCCGCGAGTTGATCAACGAAGCGCTGGCGCTCTGGGACGGCGAGCCGCTCGCCGGACTCCCCGGACCGTACGCGGACACCCAACGCGCCCGGCTCGAGGAGTGGCACCGCTCCCTCATCGAGACCCGCCTGGACCTCGATCTGGAGGTCGGCCACCACGCCGAGGCGGTCTCCGAGCTGACGGCGCTCACCGCCGCCTACCCGCTGCGGGAGCGGCTGCGCGAGCTGCTGATGCTGGCGCTCTACCGCAGCGGTCGACAGGCCGAGGCGCTCGCCGTCTACGCCGACACCCGCCGGCTGCTCGCCGACGAGCTGGGCGTCGACCCCTGCCCGGAGCTCTCGGAGCTGCACCAGCGCATCCTGCAGGCCGACGCCGATCTGGCCGCCCCCACCACGACAGCCCTGGCCTCCGGCGAGAGCCTGGGCCCGGTGTTCGTGAAGCCCGCGCAGCTTCCGGCCACGGTGGCCGACTTCACCGGACGGACCTCCTTCGTCGCCGAGCTCAGCGAGGAGCTCGCCACCGCCGACGGCAGTGTCATGGCCGTGTCAGCGCTGGCGGGCATCGGCGGTGTCGGCAAGACGACGCTGGCCGTCCATGTCGCGCATGCCGCGCGCCCCCACTTCCCCGACGGCCAGCTGTATGTGGACCTCCAGGGCGCGGGCCCGACCCCCGCCGAGCCGGAAGCGGTACTCGGCGCCTTCCTGCGGGCTCTGGGCACTCCGGACGTGGCCATCCCCAACGGCGTCGAGGAGCGGGCCGCGCTGTACCGCTCCACGCTCGACGGTCGCCGGGTGCTGGCACTGCTCGACAACGCCCGCGACGCCGCCCAGGTCCGCCCGCTGCTGCCTGGCACGGAGGGCTGCGCCGCCCTGATCACCAGCAGGAGCCGGATGGTCGACCTGGAGGGCGCCCACCTCATCGACCTGGACGTGATGAGCCCCGACGAGGCACTCGTCCTGTTCACCCGCATCGTCGGCGAGGAGCGGGTCCGCGCGGAGCGCCAGGCCGCCATGGACCTCGTGGCCGCCTGCGGGTTCCTTCCGCTGGCGATCCGCATCGCCGCCTCCCGGCTGGCGGCCCGCCGCACCTGGACCGTGTCCGTACTCGCCCGCAAGCTCGCCGACGAGCGCCGTCGGCTGGACGAGCTGCGCGCCGGGGACCTGGCCGTCAAGGCCACCTTCGAGCTCGGCTACGGCCAGCTGGAACCGCGCCAGGCCCGCGCCTTCCGCCTGCTCGGTCTCGCAGACGGACCGGACATCTCCCTCGCCGCGGCCGCCGCCGTGCTGGACATGGACATCCACGACGCGGAGGACCTGATCGAGTCCCTGGTGGACACCAGCCTCCTGGAGTCGGCGGCTCCCGGCCGCTACCGCTTCCACGACCTGGTGCGACTCTTCGCGCGGGCCTGTGCCGAGCGGGACGAACAGCCGCCCGCCGAGCGGGACGCGGCCATGTCCCGGCTGCTGGATTTCTACCTCGCCACCGCGGCCCAGGTCTACGCCGTGGAGCGCCCGGGCGACCGGCTCATCCACCACCTCGCGCCCACCGAGCTCGCGGGCCTGGGCTTCCCCGACAAGGACGCCGCGCTGGACTGGCTGTTCGCCGAGGCCGAAACCCTCTTGGCGTGCGCCTACCAGTCCGCCGCGAACGGCATGCTGCGGCGGGCGGTGGACCTGCTGCTGGCCGCCCGGGACCTGGGCGAGTGGGGTGCCAGCGCGCGCCGCTACGAGCATGTGGCCACGGCGATCCGGGACGCCGCAGGAGACGTGCACGACGCGCTGTCAGAGGCGCGCGCCCGTACGGTCCTGGCCTACGTCCACGGCGTGACCGGGCGCTTCGACCAGGCGGACGTGGAGGCGCAGCACGCCATGCTCCTCGCGGTGGTCGCCGAGGATCCGGTCTCGCAGGGAAACGCGCCGATCGAGCGCGGCATCGTCGCCTTCTACGAGGGCCGGTTCGCGGACGCCGAGGCGTATCTCGCCCAGGCGCTGGCGGCCTTCCGAGCCGACGACAACAAGCCGGGTGAGGCGAGCGCCCTGAGCAATCTGGCCCGTGTGTACCTGGACATGGGCCAGGTACCGACCGGGGTGGAGCTCGCCGAGCGGGCGCTGTCCATCTATCGCGGGCTCGGTGTCTCGCTGCGGCTGGCCAACGGGATGTACGCCTATGGGCTCGCCCTCACCCGAGCGGGCCGGCTCGACGAGGCCCTCGCGCACCTCACCGAGGCGCTGGCCATGTTCCATGAGAACCGCCAGCGGCTCTGGGAGGGCATGGCGCACTACCGGCTGGCCGAGGCGCAGCTGGCGTCGGACCGACCGGCCCGAGCCGCCGAACACGCCGAGCAGGCCCTGGTGCTGCGCGGGCTGGGCGGCGAGTGGCGGCAGGGGCAGTTCCTGACCGTCCTGGGACGGGCGCTGGACGCCATGGGGCAGACCGACCGCGCCCGAGCCTGCTGGAGCGAGGCGCTGGCCATCTACGAGCGCCTGGGGTCGCCCGCCGAGCGTGAGGAAGTGCGGAGGCTGCTGGCCCCCGTAGCGGTCGCCTAGAACCGCGCCGGGTCGATTGGCGTCTCCTATCACGCGTTCATCGATCGTTTATCGCCGCACGCCACTCTTTAGCTATCGATCCGTCGCGTCGGGGGGCAGATGGGTCGACGTGAGGGCTCACCGCTCGGGGATCCATCTGACCGGTGCAGCGGCCCTGAGCGTCCGTCCGGCGACCCACGGGGGAGTTGCCGGGCGGGCCTCGCCGACCCCCTTGCACTGCTAGACATGGAGTTGACGGACATGAGTGACACCAAGAAGCCCGAGACCGACGAGTACCGCCCCATGGACAACCACGCGGGGAGCGTCGGTACGGACTTGATCACGGCGCCGGTGGTCAAGGCGGGGGGCGGCGGACTCCAGAGGGACGCCGCGCGCAAGGACAACCACGCCGGCTCACCCGCCGGCGGGATCCTGCCCATGGACAACCACGCCGGCAGCGTGGGAGCCGACCTGATCACTCCGGAGGAGAGGCAGCCGGGTGACACCGGCGTCGACAAGGAGAAGATCGGCACCAAGGACAACCACGCCGGCAGCGTCGGCATCGGTGAGGCCAGCCCGGAGGACAACCACGCGGGTTCGGAGAAGCCGTAGCCCTGCCGCCGCCCGTCCACCCATGAGCCACGGGGGAACACGGGGGATACGGGGGAACACGGGGGACACGGGGGAACCAACGGGGGACGGGGGAAAACGGGGGACACGGGGGAACCAACGGGGGACGGGGGAAAACGGGGGATACGGGGGAACCATCGGGGGTGCGCAGGGATCGACGACGATGGCAAGAGGGGGGAGCCATCGACGTCGATCCCTGCACTTCTAGGGGCCCCGCACGGACCGCTCCCCGTCACGAGGGATCGTTCCGATCAGGCCAAGAAACCTGCCGGTTTCCGCCGCTTGGCCAGACCTTTATTCCCATGCGCCACGTGACTCCCATGATGGAAGGCGAAATCGTGGCTTTTGCAAAGGAGTTGGAATGACTCGCACCAGGAAGGCCGCCGTTGTGCTTGCCATCGCCATAGCCGCAACAGTGGGCGCGGTGGTCTCGGCGACAGCCGGCTCCCGCACCCCGGCACAGGGTTCCACCGCGTCGAACTCCCCTGCCACCAGGGCGCTCACGCCTCCGGACAACCACGCGTCCGGCCCCGTCATCGATCGTCCCCATGACAACCACGCCGACTGAGCGGAGACCGCTCCCCCCTCAAGGGGTCGAGTCCCGTGGACTCGACCCCTTACATATTCGCTAAGTCTTCGCAGCCTTGCCCCTCGCATGGATGTCAGGGTGAGGAAAACGGCCAGAGCAGGGCCGACGGCGACCTCCGGGAGGGGGCGGGGAACGCGCGCTCAGCCGCGCGCCCGCAGCTCGGCCTTGAGCACCTTGCCGTTCGCGTTGCGCGGCAGCTCGGCCACGAACGAGACCCGGCGGGGGACCTTGTAGTTGGCCATCTCCCGGCGGGCCCAGGCGATCAGGTCGTCGGCGGTCAGCCGCGAGCCGGGGCGGCGGACCGCGTACGCCTTGCCGACCTCGCCGAGACGCGGGTCGGGAACACCGACGACGGCCACGTCCATGAGGTCCGGATGGCGGCCGAGGAGCCGCTCGATCTCCGCGGGATAGGCGTTGAAGCCCCCGACGACGAACATGTCCTTGATCCGGTCGGTGATCCGCAGATTGCCCGCCTCGTCGAGGACGCCGACGTCGCCGGTACGCAGCCAGCCGTCCGGAGTGACGGCCCGCGCGGTGGCGGCCTCGTCCTCGAAGTAGCCGGACATCACGTGGTAACCGCGGACCAGGACCTCGCCGGGCGCGCCCGGCGGCAGGGGGTTTCCGTCGGCGGAGACCACCATGACCTCGGTGCCGGGGATCGCCCGCCCGGACGTCCGGGCCACGGTGGGGTCCGGGTCGCCTCGGCGGCACATGGTGACGGTGCCGGACGCCTCCGTCAGGCCGTACGCGGTCAGCACCGTGGGGACGCGCAGCTCCGTGCGGAGCCGTTCGACCAGCTCCAGCGGCACGACGGAGGCACCGGTGACGACCAGGCGCAGCGTCGACAGGTCGTGGGCGGCGCGGCCCGGGTGGTCGAGCAGCGACTGGAGGAGGGTCGGCGGCCCCGGCAGCACGCTGATGCGCTCGGCCGCGATGGCGGCGAGCGCCGCGTCCACGGAGAAGACCGACTGGGGCACCATCACCGCCCCGCGCGTCAGACAGGCGATGACACCGGCCTTGTAGCCGAAGCTGTGGAAGAACGGGTTGACGATCAGATAGCGGTCGCCCGTGCGCAGCCCCGCCAGCTCGCTCCAGGTGTCGTACACCCGCAGGGTCTGTGCGTGGCTGACGACGACCCCCTTCGGATGTCCGGTGGTACCCGAGGTGAAGGTGATGTCCGAGGGGTCGTGGGGGCGTATCGCCTCCGCTCCGGCCCATACGGCGGACGACGGGATCGACTCCCCCGCCGCCAGGAACTCCCGCCAGCCGCGGAAGCCCTGGGGGACGTCCGCGTCGACGCCGGTGTCGGAGGTGGCGGCGGCACCGGGGCCGCCCGATCCGGGCAGGACGACGGCGTGGCGCAGATGCGGCAGGCCCGGCAGCGGGCCGCCGCGCCCCGGGCCGCTGGCCGCCGCGCGACGCAGAGCGGCCACATAGGACGTGCCGAGGAAGCTTCCGGTGACGAAGAGGACCGTGACGCGGGTGCGGTGCAGCGCGTAGGCCGCCTCGACGCCCTTGAAACGCGTGTTGACGGGGACCAGCACGCCGCCGGCCGTCACCGCGCCCAGGGCGCAGACGATCCAGTCGGCGGTGTTGGGCGCCCAGACCGCCACCCGGTCGCCCGGCCGCACCCCCGCCGCCAGACAGCCCGCGGCCGCCCGCTCGACGCGTCGCCCCAGCTCGGCGTAGGAGATCCGGGTGCGGCCCTCGACCACCGCGTCCGCCGGTCCGTGTCGCCGGGCGGCGGCCCGCAGCAGCGCGGGGATCGTGTCGGGGCTTCCCCCGGCGCCCGCCCCCTTCTCCGAGCCGGCCGCTGCGCGCATCGCTCCGCCTCCCCGTGTGCCTCGTGGCCCGGCTGTCGGGGGTTCCGCGGCCGCGCCGACAGCCCTCGCCATCGTCGTCGCCGTCGCCACCGACGTCCCCGCCGCCCCAGCTCCCGCCGTCGCCGCCGTCGCCGTCGCCGGAACCACGGTTACCGCGCGGGACATTGCCGCGCCCACCGTTGCTGACTGTCCGTCAGATTAGCGCTAGCGTTGACCGCTGTCAGGACCGAGGCCGCCGGCCCGGGCGCCGCGGCCGGCCACGGAGGTGGACGATGGCGGCAACCCTCAAGGACGCGACGGCGATCGCCGGCATCGGCGAGACCGCCTTCGCCCGGCACCTTCCGGAGCCCGAGAAGACCCTCGCCTGCCGCGCCGTCCTGGCCGCCCTCGACGACGCCGGGATCCACCCGTCCGAGGTGGACGCCTTCGCCTCGTACACGATGGAGGAGACCGACGAGGTGGAGGTGGCCAAGGCCATCGGGGCCGGCGATGTGACCTTCTTCAGCAAGGTGGGCTACGGCGGCGGGGGCTCCTGCGCCACCGTCGGCCACCTCGCCGCCGCGATCGCCACCGGACAGGCGGACGTGGGCGTGGCCTGGCGCTCACGCAAGCGCGGCAGCGGGCCACGCCCCTGGACGGACACCCGCACGCAGCTGCCGGTGCCGGCGCAGTGGACCCGGCCCTATGGACTGCTGCGCCCGGCCGACGAGATCGCGCTGCTCGCCCGGCGCTATATGCACGAGTACGGCGCCACCCGGGAACACCTCTTCCACGTCGCGCTGGCCTGCCGCAACCGGGCCAACCAGAACCCCGCCGCGATCATGTTCGAGCGCCCGCTGACCCGCGAGATGTACATGAACGCGCGCTGGATCAGCGAGCCGCTGTGCCTCTTCGACAACTGCCTGGAGACGGACGGCGCTCTGGCCTGCGTCGTCGTCTCCGCACGGCGGGCGCGCGACTGCCGGCACCGGCCGGTGTATGTGCACGCCACCGCGCAGGGCCTGCCCGCGCAGCACCACGGCATGGTCAACTACTGGACCGACGACCCGCTCGCCGGCCCCGCGTGGACCGCCGCCCGCAAGCTGTGGAAGTCCGCCGACCTGGGCCCCCAGGACGTCGACGTGGCGCAGATCTACGACGCGTTCACCCCGCTGATCCCGCTGTCCCTGGAGGGCTACGGCTTCTGCGGGCGCGGCGAGGGCGCCGCCTTCACCGAGGGCGGAGCCCTGGAGATCGGCGGCCGACTCCCGATCAACACCGGCGGCGGCGGGCTGAGCGAGGCGTACGTCCACGGCTTCAACCTCATCACCGAAGGCGTCAAGCAGCTGCGCGGCACCAGCACCGCGCAGGTGCCGGGCGCCGCCACCTGCCTGGTCACGGCCGGCGAAGGTGTCCCCACCTCCGCGCTGCTGCTGAGGAGTTGACCGCTCATGAACCCCAGTGTGAGGGCGACCACTGACAACGGTCTGCTGCTGCCGGTCCCCGATGCCGACGGAGCGCCGTTCTGGGCCTACGCCGCGCGCGGCGAGCTGCGCGTACCGGCGTGCGCGGACTGCGGCGAGCCGCGGTTCCCACCCCGGCCCTGCTGCCCGCACTGCCAGTCCTTCGCCGCCACCTGGCAGCGGATGAGCGGCCGTGGCCGAATCTGGTCGTATGTGCTGCCCCATCCCCCGCTGCTCCCCGCCTACGCCGCCCAAGCGCCGTACAACGTGGTCCTGGTGGAGCTCGTGGACGCTCCGCGCATCCGACTCGTGGGCAACCTCGTCCCCGCGGCCGACGCCCCGCTGGGCGGCCTGGACCCCGCGCGGCTGCGCATCGGCGCACCGGTCAAGGTCGTCTTCCACGAGTTGGCGGACGGCGTGACCGTGCCGCGCTGGCTGCTGGAGCGGCTGTGAACGCGGGGCCGGGGCCGACGGAGGGCGGAGTGCGCGCGGAGGGCACGGCGCGGGGGCGGGGGCTTCCGGGCGGCCGGGGCGTGCGCAGCGAGCGTCTGGAGAGCGGCGTCGTCGTCGTGACCCTGGACCGGCCCGAGCGGCACAACGCCATCGACCTGGAGACGGCGGCGCGGCTCCGCGCGGTGTGGCGCGAGGTCCGCGGGGACGACGCGGTGCGGGCCGTGGTGCTCGCGGGCGCCGGCGGACGGGCCTTCTGCACCGGCGTCGACCGGTCGGTACGGATTCCGCAGCCCTCGTCGCCGTACGCGCTCGACGACCCGCTGCTGGACATCGGCCCGAAGGCGAACGACCTGTGGAAACCGGTGGTCGCCGCGGTCGAGGGCATGGCCTGCGGCGGGGCCTTCTACCTGTTGGGCGAGGCCGAGTTCATCGTGGCCGGCGCGGACGCGACCTTCTTCGACCCGCACACCTCCTACGGCATGGTCAGCGCCTACGAATCGGTGTTCATGGCGCAGCGCATGCCGCGCGGCGAGGTGGCGCGGATGGCGCTGATGGGCACGGCGGAGCGGATCTCGGCGCGCAGGGCCCATGAGATCGGGCTGGTCAGCGAGGTCACCCCGCGCGGTGAGGCGTTGCCGGCGGCGCTGCGTGCCGCCTCCGTCATCGCGACGTATCCGACGGAGGCGGTGCAGGGGACCGTACGGGCGGTGTGGGCCGCGGGAGAGGCCGCGCGGGCCCAGGCCCTGGCCCACGCGCCGCAACTGATCGCGCTCGGCAACCTGCCGCCGGAGCGGCAGGCCGAGCTGTTCGCGGGCCGCGACCGCGCGAAGGACGTCAGGGTGCGCTGAGCCGTGGGCCGTCAGCTCCCGCTGGGAGAACTCCCTTGGCCGGACTCCCCCCGCGCGGGCTCAGCTGACCGGGGACTTCATGGCCAGGCTGATCTGGCAGGTGAAGTTGGTCTGCTTGCTGAAGGTGTACGGAGACTCCGCCGTGAACGACTGGTTGCTGTTCGGCAGCACCGTGACGGACTGCGAGTCGTAGCCGAGGAGGCCGCTGGTCGCGTCGTCGGTCCACTTGACGCTGATCGAGTAGCGGAAGCTCCGCGACGGGTCGGTGTTGGTGACCTTGACGTCGTAGACCAGCTTGCCCGACGACTGGTTGTAGTCGCAGTTGGTGGCGCTGGTCTCGCTGGTCGCGTCCGGGTTGTACGTGGGCGGCGCGGAGTAGGTATAGGAGGGCGTCGGGTCGAGGCTGGGAATGTCGGACGGCCCGCCGGTGAGACCGGTGGAGGACGAGGCGTCGCCGCCCGTGCTGTCGCCGCCACCGGAGGAGACGCCGCCCGAGGTGAAGCCGCCGGAGGAGCTGCTGCCGCCGCCGTCGTTGTCGTCGTCGCAGCCGCCGCCACCCGAGCGCCGAGCTCCGGTCAGCGCCACGAAGACGACCGCGACAGCCGCGACCACGCGTATATGACGGCGTTGCATCGGTGAAACCCCCGTTGTACAGACAGAATCCAGCCAACCAGAGAGCGGTTGACAAGTGCACGCCACCATAGCCAACGGCCCTTGCTACCCCCAAGTCACCTGCTCAGCGGGTGGACAGGCGGGGAAACCACGGGAAACACCGCCTGCCGGCCCGCCGCGACGGGGCGCCCACCAGGCACTCGGCGGCCCTCCGCGGGCCTCAGCGGACCGCCGCGGCCCCCAGCGGACCGCCGCGAAGGGCCGCCCTCGGGGCCGCCTCTCCCCGAGGAGCCTGAAGCCGCCTCAAGTCGGTCGTGAGCCGGGCGACGGCAGAGGAGGTTGACGACAGAGGTCGGTGAGGGCGCCACAGCGCCCCGTGCGACGCCCACCAGCGGCAGCGGACGCCGTGGCGGCACCCCGCGCGGGCGACGGCGACACCGGGTTCACGACGGAAGCAGGCCCACCACAGCGCCGGGCCCCGCGGCGCCAGACCGCGGCCGTACCCGGCCCGGCGGCGGACGCCCGCGCTACGGCGCGCCGCCGCGCGGAGACGGACGTCCTCGCTACCGGCCTACGGCCACGCCACGGCGTACACCCCGCTACCGACCTGCGGCCACACCAAGGCAGGCGTCCGCGCTACCGACCTGCGGTCACACCACGGCGGGCGCCCGCGCTACGGGCCCGCGGCCGCGCTACTGGCGCGCCGAGCGGGACTGGCCGGTGCCCTTCACCGCGTCCAGGGCGTACACGCAGCGGTCCTTGCTGCACGCGTACACGACGCCCCCGGCGGCCACCGGCGAGCCGGTGATCTCCCCACCGGTCGCCAGCTTCCAGCGCAGCTGGCCGCCGGCCGCGTCCACCGTGTAGAGGCAGTGGTCGGCGGAGCCGAAGTGCACCCGGCCGTCGGCGACGACCGGCGCCCCGATGACCTCGCCGCCCGCCGCGAAGCGCCACTTGGGCGTGCCGGTGACCGCGTCCAGGGTGTACAGCGCGCTGCCGCTGCCCAGGTGGATGGAGCCGCCGGCGATGAGCACCGGCGCGATCGACTGACGCGACTCGGTGGCGATGCGCCACCGGTCGCGGCCGTTGGCCGCGTCCAGGGCGTACACCGTGCCCAGGTAGTCGGCGATGTAGACACCGCCGCCGGTGACCGCCGGGCCCGGCGCGTACGCGGGCGGGCTCAGGAACACCGCGGGGGCCTCGAACCGCCAGCGCACGTCGCCCCGCGCGACGTCGATGGCCAGTACGCGCGTGCCCGCGGCGACGTACACGACGCCGTCGGGGGCGGACAGCAGCCGGATCGGGACGCCTCCGCAGGAGGCGGCGTCGCCCACCGGGTAGGACCAGCGCTCGGCGCCGGTGCGCGCCTCCAGCGCGCGCAGCCGCGCGTCGGCCCACACGTACACCGTGCCGTCATGGACGACCGGGCCCGACTCCGGGGTCTCGAAGTCGGTCTGGGCGCCCTGCATCTCCCACAGCAGCTCGCCGTTGGCGGCCTCCCACGCCTGGACTCCGCCACCGCGCGTGCCGGTGACCACGGTGCCGCGGTCCACCTTCAGGGAGTACACCCAGCCGTCCGTGGACAGTCGCCAGCGCTCGGCGCCGTCCGTGGCGTCCAGCGCGTACAGCGTCGGGCCGTCGGAGGCGTGGATGCGGCCGTCGGACACGTCCATCGCCCAGGCCACGTCGCGGGTCTTGAACTGGCGGCGGCCGGTGGCCACGTCCAGCGCGTGCACCTCGAAGGAGGTGACGTAGAGCAGCCCGCCGGCGACCGTGGGCGTGCCCCAGACGTCGTTGGACATCCGGAACCGCCACGGGCGCCAGCGCGGCGGGCCGGGCGGCTCCTGGGGCGCGGCGGGCCCGGCCTCGTCCGCTCCCGGCGGAGCGGCCGGCGGCGGGGGCACGGCCCCCAGCGGTGCGCCGTCGGCGCCCGCGCGGGGCCCGGCACCGCTCGACGAGGGCGCGCCGGCGGGCGGCCGCACCCACTGCGTGGACTGGCCGGCGTCCTGCCGCGGCGGGGCGTCGAGCGCGTCGGAGACCCGCGGCCCAGGGCCGATGGGCACCTGTGAGCCGGGCAGCCGCACCTGTCCCTCGGGCCCGGGCGAGCCGACGGCGGGCTCGCCGCCATGCAGCGGCGCCCGCGCGGGGGCCTGCTGCGGGACGGGGCCCTGATGGGCGGCGTGTGCGGGGGCGTGGGCGGCCGCAGCGGCGGCCGGGGCCGCGTGGCGCCCGGGCGGGCTCGCGGAGCTGACCTGGCTGGCCGGGCTCGCGGCCTCGGGCGCGCGCAGCCCGCCACGTGGGTCGCCCGCCGGCGAAGGCTCCCAGCCGGAGCCGCCGGCGGGCGCACCGGCGCCCTGCGGGGCGTATGCGGGCGGCCGCTCGGGTCGCTGCGGCACGGCCGACCGGCCGCCGGGTCCCGCCGGCGCGCCCGCTCCAGCGCCGGGCCCGGACGAGCCGCCAGCTCCGCCGCTGGGCCGCCCGCCGCGCCGGCTCTCGATGAGCGCGACCGCGCTGGCGGGCAGCCAGGCGGAGGCGGTGCCGCTGTCGTCGCCGCCGGAGGCGAACAGGTGCGGCGCCAGCTGCGACTGGAGGTCGGCGGGGCTGGGGCGGCGGTCGGCCTCCATCTGCATGCAGGACTCGATCAGCGGCCGCAGCTCCTCCGGCAGCCCGGACAGGTCCGGGCCTTCCCGGAGCAGCATGAAGACGGTCTCGACCGGGTTGGCGCCGTGGAACGGGGCGTGCCCGGTGGCGGCGAAGGTCAGGGTCGAGCCGAGCGAGAAGATGTCGCTGGCGCCCGTCACGCTGCGGGAGTCGCGCGCCTGCTCGGGCGACATGTACGCCGGCGTGCCCACGGCGACGTTGGTCATCGTCAGCCGGGTGTTGGAGACGCCGGAGGCGATACCGAAGTCGATCACGCGCGGGCCGTCCTCGACGACCAGCACGTTGGACGGCTTGAGGTCACGGTGGACCAGACCCGCGCCGTGGATGGACTGGAGCGCCTCGGCGATGCCGGCCGCCAGCCAGCGCACCGCCTGGGCCGGCAGCGGCCCCGCCTCGTTCACTATCTCCTCGAGGGAGGGTGCCGGGACGTACGCGGTGGCCAGCCAGGGCACGGCGGCGCGCGGATCGGCGTCCACGACCGCGGCCGTGTAGAAACCGCTGACCGCGCGGGCGGCCTCCACCTCGCGGGTGAAGCGCACCCGGAACAGTTGGTCCTCGGCGAGCTCGGTCCGCACCGTCTTGATCGCCACCCGCCGGCCGGATGCCGAGCGGGCCAGATAGACCAGCCCCATGCCGCCCGCACCGAGCCGGCCCAGGACCTCGAACGGGCCGATCCGTCTCGGGTCGTGCTGCGTCAGCTGCTCCACCACTTGCCTGCCACCTCCCCGTAGGGGCTCGAAACTAACAGCCCCGTGCAGCGTCTCACCGACAAACCAACCGGCGGCACGCATCCTGCATTGTCCCTGGCGAAGGCGACCGTTGCGAACCCGGGGCCGATTCGTCGTGTCATCGACGGATACGACGAAGCCCGACACACCGCTCCAAGCGGTCCACTTCGTGCTGTTACGCCCCCTTGGTCACCCGGTCTGTGTCGATGACGGCGAACATCGCGCCCTGATTGTCGGCGACGATCGCGAATCTCCCGTACGGCGTGTCTTGCGGCGCGGCCATCGTCCGGCCGCCGAGCCGGGCGGCCGTCTCCACCGCCCCGTCACAGTCGGAGACCCGGAAGTAGACGAGGAAATGGGCCGGCATCTCGACGGGGACGGCCTTGGGCAGGACCGCGCGACCCATGACCGCGGCGTCGGGTCCCGGCCGCGTGCCGGCCGGCGACCACACCGCGAAGTCGATGCCCTCCTCGCTCGCGTCCAGGCCCTCGTAGGCGAACACCGCGGAGTAGAAGGCGTCGACGGCCTCTTTGTCGCGATCGCGGATGTACACCTCGGTCCAGACGTAGGTGCCGGGCTCGCCGCTCTCCTGGAAGCCGGCGTGGGTGCCCGCCTGCCAGAGACCGAAGACCGCGCCCCCGGGGTCGGCCGCCGTCGCCAGCACCCCGAACTCCCCCACCGCCATCGGCGCCGTGATGATCTGACCGCCCGCCGCGGCGATCCGTGCGGCGGCGCCGCTCGCGTCAGGCGTGGCGAAGTAGACGTTCCATACGGTGGGCATCCGGCCGTCCGGCTTGGGCGTCAGCGCGGCGACGTTCTCACCGTGGTGGAACGCCTGGATGTACGAGCCGTGCCGCTGGCCGCCCGCCTGGAAGGTCCAGCCGAACAGCTCGCCGTAGAAGCGCTTGCCCGCCTCGACGTCCGGCAGCAGCGCGTCCACCCAGCAGGGCACGCCTTCCTGGAATGTGGCCATGGGTCCGGTCCCTCCCGTGTGCGGGGCTCACGGCGACTGCGGGTTCGCGGGAGCGCGCGGGTTCGCAGGTTCGCGGCGAATGGATGGTTTACATGGTTTGCAGGGTTCGCGAGATACCTAGGGGATTACAGAAAATCACTGAGGATCACAGAGGATGACACGGGATTACAGAGAATGGTGATGAATGCGAGGAGTATCCCCGTCGACACGCTAACGGGGGATCGTCACCAAAGGGCTCATCTGAGCGCGTGGCGCGCTCGTCCACCATTGTTGTCCACAGGCTGTTGATAACAACATTCACCCGTATGGCGGAGGCGCTTGCCCACTGCCTGACGTCTGCCCCACACGTAGCGTATGCCCCTACAAAGCGCCTGCTCAGCGCGGTAGCCGCGGAATCACGGGGGCTAACCCCATTTGCACGCAGCCGAATCGCGCTCAGATCACCCCTCGGTAAGCTGACGGCATGACAGGACAAGTACGAACCGTCGACGGCCGAGTGGCCGGACGGCGCGGGCAGGCGACGCGGCAGAAGCTGCTCGACTGCCTCGGCGAAATGCTCAGCTCTTCCCCGTACCGAGACGTCAAGGTCATCGATGTCGCGCGCAAGGCCGGTACGTCACCCGCGACCTTCTATCAGTACTTCCCCGACGTCGAGGGCGCCGTCCTCGAGATCGCCGAGGAGATGGCGAAGGAGGGCGCGGCACTGACCGATCTGGTCGCCGGGCGCTCGTGGGCCGGCAAGGCAGGCTCGCAGGCGGCGGAGGAACTGGTGGACGGCTTCCTCTCCTTCTGGCGCAGGAACGACGCGATCCTGCGCGTGATCGACCTCGGCGCCGCGGAGGGGGACAAGCGGTTCTACAAGATCCGCATGAAGGTGCTCAACGCGGTCACCAACTCCCTCACGGACGCGGTGAAGGACCTCCAGGCCAAGGGCAGGGTCGACAAGGACTACAACCCCGCCGCCATCGCGGGCTCACTGGTCGCGATGTTGGCCGCGGTCGCCAGCCACCAGAAGGGCTTCCAGAGCTGGGGCGTCAAGCAGGCAGAGCTCAAGCCGAGTCTCGCGCTGATCGTGCACCTCGGTATGACCGGCCGAAAGCCGACCAAGTAGGCGCACCCGAGGCCCTATGAGGCGCGCCGATCGCATGGCGATCGAAGCCGTCGACTTATAGGACATTCCGATGAGGGTCTCCCAGCGAGTCCCCCGGCGGACGGGTTCGGCCACCCCCCACCTCCGCACCCCCCGCCCACGCCTCCACGGCCCCGCCGCCCACGTGGGACGGCCCTGACGGGCCCGTCGCCCCGTGTCCTGTCATCGCGGCGCCGGCCCTGGATCGTGCCCCAGACTCCCGCCCGGACGTCCGCCTGGGCCTCCGCCTGGACGTCCGCCTGGGCCTCCTCCCGGGCCTTGTCCCGGACCGCCTCCCGGGCCTTGCCCCGCGCCGCCCGTCAGGCGGCGGCCCGCCCCGCCCGCGCCGCTCCGCCCGCCCTCGGGGTTCCACCCGCCCTCGCGGGCGGTGAGTCGGAAGAGCCGAATCCGTCGGCCCGCGCGCGCCTGGTACGTCGCGTACGGCGGCCAGAAGGCGAGCACCTCCCGCCACACCGCCTCCCGCTCGGCGCCCTCCAGCAGCCGCGCCCGCACCAGGATGTCGCGCCCCCGCCAGCTGATCTCCGCATCCGGGTGCCTGAGCAGGTTCCCCGTCCAGGCCGGTTCGACGGGGCGTCCGAAGTTGCTGCCGATGACGATCCACGAGCCGTCGGCCTTCGGCAGACAGGCCAGCGGCGTACGACGGGGCAGGCCGCTCCTGGCGCCCGTCGTCGTCAGGATCACCCCCGGCAGCATGGAGGTCAGCGGCAGCACGCGGCCACGGGTCACCCGGTGTACCGCACGGTCCATGACCGGGATGACACGCGGGGCGAACCTGGCGAACGCCCTGCTCGACGAGACCTTCTGCACCCAGCGTCCGGCACGCGTCGTCACACCGTCACCGCCTCCCGAGCCGAGGCCCTGGCCCCGGCCCTCGTCGTCGGCGCGAACAGCCCCGCCCGCTCCGCCGCGCCCGCACGCAACCGGTGCACGGGCCCGAAGAGGAGCTCGTCGGAAGCCGCTCGCTTGAAGAACAGATGCGCCTCGTGCTCCCAGGTGAAGCCGATACCTCCGTGCAGTTGGACGGCCTCCCCCGCCGCGATTCGCAGCGCCTCCAGCGCCTGAGCAAGGGCCAGTCCGCCGGCCACCGCGGCTCCGGCTCCGACTCCGGCCTTGGCTTCGACCTCGGCTTCGACCTGGGCTTCGCGTTCGGCTTCGGCTTCGGCTTCGGCTTCGGCGGCACCGTAGGCGGGTTTTCTGGCGCTGGCGCCTGTCCTGACGCCGCCGCCCGCGGCGGTCCGGGCGCCGCCGGCCGCGGCCGCTCGGGCCCGGCAACCGCCGTCGCCCATGCCGGCCCGGGGGCGGTCGGTGGAGGCGTCCTCCCGGGTGCCGCCCGTGGCGGCGCCCGCCCGACTCCCCTCGGCCGCGCCCTGTGTGTCGTCATCGGCCACGCTCGCCGCCCAGGCCGCGTAGTACGCCGCGGAGCGGGCCGCCTGCACGCGGACGTGGACGTCGGCCAGACGGTGCTTGACCGCCTGGAAGGAGCCGATGGGTCGCCCGAACTGCTCGCGCGTCCGCGCGTAGCGCACCGTCCGCTCCAGCACCTGGTCCGCGGCGCCCACCGCCTCCGCCGCCAGCACCGCCGCCGCGATCCCGCCCAGCCGCACCAGCTCCGCGGCGCACGCGGCCCAGTCGCCGGGGCCCAGCAACTCCGCCGGAGTGTCGCGCAGTTGGATACGGGCCTGGGCGCGGGTCTCGTCCAGCGCGGTACAGCGGGTGCGCACAAGACCGGACGCCGCGCGGGTCGGTCCGGGCGAGGTCTCATCCCGCGCGGAACGCCGTTCGGGGCTCGCGCCGGACCACGCCCCGGGGCGACCATCAGCGCCCGCTTCAGAGTGGCGACCGGACCCCGCTCCGGTGTCCCGCGCGAGCGCCTCGGGGTGCCGTGGGGGCGCTCCGGCGGCCCGCGCGGGCGGCGATTCGGGGTGCCGGGCGGCCGCCGATTCGGGGTGCCGGCAGGGCGGCGATTCCGCGTCCCGCGCGGGCCGCGATTGAGCGTGCCGGCCGGGCCGGTCCTCGGCGTGGACGAGGAACAGCAGGGTGCGACCTCGCGTATAGCCTCCGGTGCGGGCTGCGACCAGCAGCAGGTCGGCGCGGTGACCGTCGAGGACCTGGTCCACCTGCCCGTACAGCCGCCATCCGGCCGCCGTCTCGCGGGCCTGCACCCCGCCGGCCCGGCCGCCGCCGGCCCAGTCCCCGGCGCCGGGTGTGCCCGTGCCGACCAGGCCGAGCGCCGTCGGGAGCCACTCGCCGGGCACCGCGAGGGCGGCCGTCAGCCGGCCGTCGGCGATGCGTGGCAGCAGGGCGGCGCGCTGGGCGGGGGTACCGAGCCGGGCGATGAGCGGGACGACCAGGACGGCGGTGGCCAGCAGGGGCGAGGGCAGCAGGGCGCGGCCGGCCTCCTCGGAGGCCAGCGCCAGCTCCAGCGGGCCGCAGCCCACGCCCCCGTACGCGCGCGGTACCGCCAGACCGGCCAGCCCCAGGCGTCCGGCGAGCTGCCGCCACAGCTCGACGTCATAGCCCGGGCCGGTGCGGACCGCGGCCTTGACGTCATCGGGCGTGCAGCTTCGGGACAGCAGCGCGCGCAGAGTACGGCGCATCGCGTCCTGTTCCCGGGTGAATGCGGCGTCCATGGGCGCACCCCCTCGGTTTCTGACGGAGCGTCATAGTAGGGAGCTCGCGCGCACTTTCCCAGACCTCCGCCCATCGGAGTGAGCCGCGTGGGAGGCACCGCGCGCCCGCGCGGGGCGGCGGGGCCCGTTTGCCAGCATGAGCGGCGGCAGGCCGGCCGCCACGGCTCGCCTGAAGCGCCGGCGCCCCGCGCGACGGAGCGTCGAGCGTCCCGCGCGACACGCGCCGGCGCCCCGCGCGGCGCGCTTGCCCGCCCGAGGACGCGACGAGGATCGAGGAACGATGAGCGAGGTCAGCTCGTACGCCCAGGGGACACCGTGCTGGGTGGACCTGAACGCCTCCGACCGCGAGGCGGCGATGGAGTTCTACGGCGGACTGTTCGGCTGGGAGTACGAGGTCGGCCCGGCCGAGTTCGGCCACTACACACAGGCCCAGCGCGACGGCAAGCCCGTGGCGGGCATCGTGCGGCGCTCGGCCGCGGAGAACGGCGAGCCCCCGGCGGTCGCCTGGACCCCCTACCTGGCCTGCGACGACGCCGAGACGACGCTGTCCGCGATCCGCGCCGACGGCGGCGAGCAGATCACCGAGCTGATGGACGTCCGGCCGATGGGCCGGGTGCTGGTGGCCATGGACCCCACGGGGGCGGTCTTCGGCGTCTGGGAGGCGGGGCTCCACATCGGCGCCGCACTCGTCAACGAGCCGGGCACGGTGGTGTGGAACGAGCTGGTCACGGGCGACGCCCCACGGGCGCGCCGGTTCTACTCGACGGTCTTCGGCGTGCGGGTGGGCGAACCCGTAGCCGGCAGCCACGACTACACGCCCTTCTGCGTCGACGACCGCGAGGTCGGCGGCATCACGACGATGGGGGAGAAGCATCCGCCCGGGATCCCCCCGCACTGGAGGACCTACTTCGCGGTGACGGACCCCGACGCCACGACCGCCGAGGTCACGCGCCGCGGCGGCACGGTCCTCCGTGCGCCGAGGGACACCCCGTACGGGCGCACGGCCGCGCTCCGCGACCCGCAGGGCGCCGCCTTCACGGTGATCACGGCCCCCTGACGCTGCCCTGACGCCACCCGCCGCGCCCCCATCGCCGCACCCTGGGCGGGTCCGGATTATCTGATGTACCGTCAGATTCATGGCTGACGGCACGGGCGGCACCCACGGCGGCGGCAGCGGCGGTTCCAGCAGCGGCAGCGACGCGGGTGGCACCGGCCGCCTCGGCGGCGCGATACGGAAGGGCGGGCGGCGCGTCTCCGTCGTGGGGGTCGCGCTCGCGGACTGCGGACGCGTCGCGGACACCACGCCCTACGCGCTGCACGCCCAAGCGGCCCGCCGCGCCCTCGCGGACAGCGGCCTGGACCGCTCCGTGGTCGACGGCTTCGCCTCGGCCGGCCTCGGCACCCTGGCCCCGGCGGAGTTGGCCGGCTACCTGGGGCTGCGGCCCACCTGGGTCGACTCCACCTCCGTCGGCGGGGCCACCTGGGAGGTGATGGCCGCCCACGCGGCCGACGCCATCGCCGCCGGCCAGGCGCGCGCCGTACTCCTCGTCTACGGTTCCACCGCCCGCGCGGACCTGGCCGCGGGCCGTCGCACCGCCAACCTCTCCTTCGGGACGCGCGGGCCGCTGCAGTACGAGGCCCCCTACGGCCACACCCTGATCGCGAAGTACGCGATGGCGGCCCGCCGCCACATGCACCGGTACGGCACCACCCTGGAGCAGCTCGCCGACATCGCCGTCCAGACGCGGGCCAACGCCGCGCACAACCCGGACGCGCTGTTCCGTACGCCGATCACCGTGGACGAGGTGCTCGACGGCCCGATGATCGCCGACCCCTTCACCAGGCTGCACTGCTGTGTCCGCTCCGACGGCGGCTGCGCGGTCCTGCTCGCGGCGGAGGAGTGCGTACCGGACACCGCGACACCACCGGTGTGGGTCCTGGGCTCGGGGACCTGCGTCTCGCACGGCGCCCTGTCGGAGTGGGAGGACTACACCGTCTCCCCGGCGGCCCGCGCGGGACGCGCCGCCTTCGCGCGGGCGGGCGTACGGCCCCAGGACATCGAGGTGGCCGAGGTGTACGACGCCTTCACCTACATGACCCTGGTGACCCTTGAAGACCTGGGCTTCTGTGCCAAGGGCGAGGGTGGGGCGTTCGTCGCCCAGGGCCGGCTGACCCTCGGCGGGGCCCTGCCCACCAACACCGACGGAGGCGGCCTCTCCGCCTGCCACCCGGGGATGCGCGGACTCTTCCTCCTCGTCGAGGCGGTACGACAACTCCGCGGGGAGGCCGGGTCCCGGCAGGTGCGCCGTCCGGACGGCGGACCACCACGGCTGGCGGTCGCCTCGGGAACGGGCGGCTGGTTCTGTTCCGCCGGGACGGTCGTCCTGGGGCGCGACTAGCGCCGCACGGCGCCCAAAGGGGAGAGGGTCGCTCGCCCAGCACCGGCGCACGGGACGCGGGCGGCGCACGGGCGCGCGGCAGACGGACCGGCACACGGCGGACAGGCAGACAGGCGGTCAGGCACACGGGCACACGGGCACACGGGCACACGGCGAGTGCCGTACGGTCGCCCGGTCACGCGCAGCCAGCCCCGACCGCCGCAACGGCGCCACGGCGGCACAGCGGCACAGCGGCACAGCGGCACAGCGGCACCGTGCTGCACTATGGCGGGGACCACGACACGATCACCGCCGTCACCTCCCCCATACCGGGAAACGCGCTACCGCGCGGGCCGGACGGCGAGCCGCGGGCGCCCGCGCGGCGAGCGCGCGCAGCGGGCCCCCGCGCGGCGGACGACGCACGACGTGGCTACCGCGCGAGCGGGCTACCGCGCGAGCGGGCTACCGCGCGAGCGGGCTACCGCGCGAGCGGGTGGCAGTGGCGGACGGCGAGCACAGGCGAAGGGCGGGCGATGGACGCGGAACAGGACGGCCGTAGGGGCGGAGACGAGGACGAGGAGGGGCGCGCCTTCCGGCAGCTGCTGCACAGCCTCCGCGCCGGCGCCGGCGAACTGCCCGGGTTCGTCCCGGAGGAGGCCCCCGTGGAGCCGCTGCCGCTCTTCCGTCGCTGGCTGCGCGAGGCCGCCGAGGCGGGCGCGCCCGAACCGCACACCATGACCCTCGCCACTGCCGACGCCGACGGCCGGCCCTCCCTGCGCACGGTGATGCTGCACGACGCCGACGAGCGGGGCTGGCACTTCGGCAGCCACCGTACGAGTCGTAAGGGGCGCGAACTGGCACACCGCCCGTATGCCGCGCTGGGCTTCTACTGGGCCGCGGTGGGCCGCCAGGTGCGCGTCAGCGGGCCGGTCACGACCGCCGGACCGGAGGAGAGCGCGGCGGATCTGCGTCGCCGATCCCCCGACGCGCTGGTCGCCGCCCTGGTCGGGCGGCAGAGCGAGGTCCTCGACTCGTACGAGGAGCTGATCCGCGCCTTCGACACCGCGCGGGCGCGCGTGGCGCGGGAGCCCGACGCGGTGGCCCCGACCTGGACGCGGTATCTGCTGGTGCCCGACGAGGTGGAGTTCTACCAGGGCGATCGACAGCGCCGGCACGTGCGGCTGCGCTACCGCCGCGCGGGGGCCGCGGGCACGGGATGGCGTCGCGAACTGCTCTGGCCCTGAGGCGCGGCGCGCGGGCTCGCGCCGGCGGTGACGATCGGCGCGGTGACGATCGGCGCGGTGACGATCGGCGCGGTGACGATCGGCGCGGTGACGATGCCGGACCACGTGGGAGCGACCAAGATGCCGACCGGGTTCGGCGACGTCAGGTGGGGCGAACGGCGATGCCGGTGAGCCGTGGGAACGGGTCGGTGGCGAGTCGGCCGTGGACGTGGATGTCGCGGGGCACTCCCCCGGTGTCGAACATCGCCCCGCGCAGCTCGCCCTCGTAGCGGTAGCCGCATCGCCCGGCCACCCGACAGGAGGCGTCGTTGCCCACCGCGTGCCCCAGCTCCAGCCGGTGCAGCCGCAGGTCGCCGAAGGCCCAGCGGGTCATCGCCTCCAGGGCGTGGGAGGCGATGCCGCGGCCTCGGGCCTCGGGCAGCACCCAGTAGCCGACGCGCCCGCTGCGGTGCGCGTCGAAGTCGATCATCCCGATGTTGATGTGGCCCAGCACGACGTCGCCGGTGGGGTCGGTGACGGCGAAGGAGGCGCCGACTCCGCGCTCCCAGTTGGCGGTGCGGGACGCCAGGAACTCACGGGCGCCGTCCTCGTCGGGCGGTGGCGAGTCCACGGTGTTCCAGCGCCGGAAGTCCGGGTCGGCCAGTCCGCGCCTGACGGCGTCCAGGTCCCGTCTCTCCCAGGGACGCAGCAGGAGCCCGTACATCTCCAACGCGACCGGCTTGAGCACGCGCCTCTCCTCCCGGTTCCGCCACACCCGGGGACAACCCGACCGCGGCCCACGCCGCAGTCCACCCCCGGCCACCCCAGTGGCCACCCCCGCGGCCATTCAACACGGCCGGAAGACGGGGACCGTCAACGGGGTTTCGGCGGCCACCTGGCAGAAGGCGACACGGAGCGGCATGCCGACGCGCAGGTCCTCCGCCGCGCAGTCGACGACCTCGGTCGCCATCCGGGGCCCCTCGGCGAGGTCGACCACGGCGGCGGTGTACGGAACGCGGGCGGCGAACGGCGGCAGGTCGTTCCGGTGCACCACCGACCAGGTGTAGAGGGTGGCCGCGCCGTCGGCGCGCTCCCATCGGACGTCCTCGCTCCAGCAGTGCGGACAGAACTCCCGCGGGTAGTGGTGCGCCCGCGCGCACGTCGAGCAGCGACGTATCAGCAGCCGGCCCCGCGCGGCCGCGTCCCAGTACACGCGGCTGAACGTGTCGACGTCGGGCAGGTCGAAGCGCGGCCCGTCACCGATCGGCGCAGTGGAGCGCGGTGGCGCCCCCTCCGACGAGTCGGAGCCCATGTCAGCACCCCCTCCTCCTGACACTGTGTCAGTTCAGCGGAATGCACGCACCGGCGCAAGAGGGCGCATGCGCGGCCTGTGACCCATCCGCAACCGATTCGGAATCACTTTGACCGATACTCGTCAATTATCCGACTACGCTCACCTCCCATGGCCGACACAACCACCCACACCCCCTCCACACCCGTGTATGTGATCGGCGCCGGACCCGGCGGGCTCGCCACGGCGGCCGCCCTCCAACGGCGGGGCGTCCGCACCATCGTCCTAGAGCGGACCAACGCCGTCGCCTCGTCCTGGAGGGGCCACTACGACGAGCTGCGACTCCACACCACGCGTCGCCTGTCGGCACTCCCCGGCCTGCCGATCCCCCGCGCGTACGGGCGCTGGGTGTCGCGCGACGACATCGTCCGCTACCTGGAGCAGTATGCGGAGCACCACCGTCTGGACATCGTCACCGGCGTGGCCGTGTCCCGCATCGACCGGACGGCGGACGGCAAGGGGTGGCTGCTGCGCGCCACCGGCGGACGCGAGCTGACCTCGCGCGCCGCGGTGATCGCCACCGGCTTCAACCACACCCCCCGGATGCCCAAGTGGCTGGGCCGCACCGCCTTCACCGGCCAACTGCTGCACGCCAGCGAGTACCGCAACGCGCGCCCCTACGCGGGCATGGACGTGCTCGTCGTCGGCGCCGGCAACACCGGCACCGAGATCGCCGTCGACCTCGTCAACGGGGGCGCCGCGCGAGTGCGGCTCGCCGTGCGCACCGTCCCGCACATCCTGCGCCGCTCCACGGCCGGCTGGCCCGCCCAGGCGTCGGGCATCATGATGCGTCGCATGCCGCCCTGCGTGGTGGACCGCGCGGCGCGCACCCTGGCGAAGGTGAGCATCCCGGACCTGGCCGACCGCGGGCTGCCACGACCGGCCACCGGGCTGCACTCCCGAGCCCTCCAGGGGGCGATCCCGGTTCAGGACATCGGACTGGTCGCCGCGGTACGCGCGGGCCGGATCGAGATCGTCCCGGCCGTCGACTCGTTCGAGACGGACAAGGTCATCCTGGCCGACGACAGCCGGATCAACCCACAGGTCGTGATCGCGGCGACCGGCTACGAGCGCGGCCTGGACCGCGTCGTCGGACACCTGGGCGTGCTCGACTCCCGCGGCCGCCCGCTCGCCCACGGCCCCCGCACCATCCCGGCCGCCCCCGGCCTGCACTTCACCGGGTACACCAACCCCATCAGCGGCATGCTCCGCGAGCTGGCCATCGACGCCCGCAAGATCGCCAAGGCCATCGCCCACGGCGACAGCTGACCCTGCCGCCGACGCCAGACCCCAACCAGGCCCGAGCCGGGTCCGAACCGGGTCCGAACCGGGTTCGAATCAAGCCCGAAGCGGGTCCGAACCGGACGCCGATCGTCACCGTACGTGATATTCACACCACCCCCATTCCTGACGTTACGTCAGTTCAGTAACCTGACATTGCGTCAGCTCTTCCTATTGGGCCAACCAGCAGGAGTGGGGCGAGATCACGATGCTCGGATCGACTCACGGCACCCTCACCACCAACTCCCGTCACGCCCGTGTCGTCGCCTGTGGCGAACACCCCGGGCCCGCCGTCCGCGTGCACGGCGTGGCCGCTCAGGACGGGGACGCGGACGTCAGCGGCCGGCCGCTGCACCGAACCATCCCCGACCTGGACCGTCTCTTCCGCCCCGAGTCGGTGGCGGTGGTCGGGGCGTCCGACGCCGAGGGGCGCCCCAACACCGGCATCACGCGCCAGCTGATCGGCTGGGCCGAGCGGGTAGGCGCCCGGATCCACCCGGTCCACCCCACCCGGTCCAGCGTCTTCGGCCTCCCCTGTGCCGCCTCCGTGGCCGACCTGCCCGGACCGGTCGACCTTGCCGTGCTGCTCGTCGCCGACCCGCTTCCGGTGATCGAGCAGCTCGGCGAGGCCAAGGCGGCCTTCGCCGTCGTCTTCGCCGCCGGCTTCGCCGAGACCGGTCCGGAGGGCGCCGCCGCGCAGGAGCGACTGGCGGACGCGGCGCACCACTCCGGGCTACGGCTGCTGGGTCCCAACACCAACCTCAACGCCTTCGAGCGTTTCCGCGACGACCTCGACGGTCCGGCCATCGCCCTGATCACCCAGTCCGGCCACCAGGGGCGCCCCGTCTTCGCCCTCCAGGAGCTCGGCATCCGGCTCAGCCACTGGGCCCCGACCGGCAACGAAGCCGACCTGGAGTGCGCCGACTTCATCTCCTACTTCGCCGCCCGGCCCGAGGTGGGGGCGATCGCGCTGTATGCGGAGGGGCTCAAGGACGGCCGCTCCTTCCTGCTGGCCGCCGACCAGGCCGCCCGCGCCAAGGTGCCCGTCGTCGCGGTGAAGGTCGGCAGGACCGAGGCCGGGGCCCGCACGGCCGCCACCCACACCGGAAAGCTGACCGGCGCGGACGCGGTGGTGGACGCGGCCATGCGGCAGTTCGGCGTGGTCCGCGTGGACGGCCTCGACGAGCTCCAGGACACGGCCACCCTGCTGGCCCGCGCCCGTCCCCCGCACGCCGAGGGCGTCGTCGTCTACGCGATCTCCGGCGGCACCGGCGCCCATGTCGCCGACCTCGCCGCGACAGCGGGGCTCCCCCTCCCCCTGCTTTCCGCCGCGAAGCAGGCCGAACTCCACCAGTGGATACCGGAGTATCTGAGCGTCGCCAATCCGGTCGACAACGGCGGCCACCCGGTGGGCGACTGGCGTGGCCGGAAGATCATCGACGCGATCCTGGCCGACCCGGCGGTGGGGGTGCTGATCTGCCCCATCACCGGACCGTTCCCCCCGATGAGCGACAGGCTGGCGCAGGACCTGGCGGACGCGGCGGAGCAGACCGACAAGCTGGTGTGCGTGGTGTGGGGGTCTCCGGTGGGCACCGAGGACGCCTACCGCACCACCCTGCTCGGCTCGTCCCGCCTGGTCACCTTCCGCACGGTATCCAACTGCCTCACCGCCGTCCGCGCGTATCTCGACCACCATCGCTTCACCGCCGCCTATCGCTCCCCGTTCGAGGAGGCGCCCCGCGCCCTGTCTCCCTCCGCCCGCAAGGCGCGGGCGCTGCTCCGGCCGGGCCAGCAGCTCAGCGAGCACGCCGCGAAGCAGCTGCTGCGCGCGTATGGCATCCGCGTGCCGCGCGAACAGTTGGTCACCAGCGCCGCGGCGGCGGTGCGCGCCGCCGGGCTGGTCGGCTACCCGGTGGTCCTGAAGGCGTCGGCCCCGCACCTCGCCCACAAGACCGAGCTGGGCCTGGTCAAGATCGGACTGACCTCCGCCAGCCAGGTCCGCGACGGCTACCGCGAGCTCCTCGACATCGCCCGATACGAGGAGGTCGAGCTCGACGGCGTACTGGTGTGCCAGATGGTGCGGCAGGGAGTGGAGATGATGCTGGGCGTCACCCATGACGACCTCTTCGGGCCCACCGTGACGACCGGCCTCGGCGGTGTGCTGGTCGAGGTGCTGGACGACGCGGCGGTGCGGGTGCCGCCCTTCGGCGAGGACCAGGCGCGCGCCATGCTCGGCGAACTCCGCGGCCATCGACTGCTGGAAGGTGTCCGGGGGGCGCCCCCGGCCGATGTGGACGCCCTCGTGGAGACCATCCTGCGCGTCCAGCGGATGGCCTTGGAACTCGGCGATGACGTGGCCGAACTCGACGTCAACCCGCTGATGGTGTTGGAGCGCGGGCAGGGCGCGGTGGCTCTCGACGCCCTGGTGATCTGCCGCTGAACCGCCCCACCGGACTCCATGCCGTCCCGACGGACCACGCACCGGTACACCGCGCCATCCCGACTGACCACGCACCCGTACACCGCGCCATTCCGACGGACCACGCACCCGTAGACCACCCCGTCGGGCCGCGCGCCACCCCGGCAGAGCCCACGCCCGTGAACCGCGCCACCGATATCCGCACCACTCCAACAGGCGCCGCACTCGGGCACCGCCCCGCCGGAGCCCGCGCCGTACCGACGGTCCACGTGCCCTCACGCACCCGGCCACGCCCGGCCCCGCACGCTGGAAAGGGGACCTCCCCATGTCCATGCACGACTCCCCCGTGTCCGTCGGCGCCTCCCCCGAAGCGCCGCCTGACTCCGTTGTACGGCACGCCACTGACAACGGCGTCTCATGGCTCACCCTCAACCGCCCGTCGGTGCTCAACGCCATCACCCCTGACCAGCGCGAACTGCTGATCCAGCGGCTCGGCGAAGCCTCCGCCGACCCCGCCGTGCGGGCCGTCGTCCTCACCGGCACGGGCAGGGGTTTCTGCGCGGGCGCGGACCTCGGCCGGTCCGCGACGGCCGAGCGCGTCGCGGGAGACGTGGCCCGGACGATCCGCGGTGGCGCGCAGCGCCTCATCGCCGCCGTCCTCGACTGCGAGAAGCCGGTGGTCGCCGCGGTGAACGGCACGGCGGCCGGACTCGGCGCGCATCTGGCGTTCGCGTGCGACCTGGTCCTGGCGGCCGAATCAGCGGTGTTCATCGAGGTTTTCGTGCGCCGCGGCCTGGTGCCCGACGCCGGCGGCGCGTATCTGCTGCCCCGCCTCGTCGGCCCGCAGCGCGCCAAGGAGCTGATGTTCTTCGGCGATGCGCTGCCCGCCACGGAGGCCGAGCGTCTGGGGCTGGTCAACCGGGTCGTCCCGGACGCCGAACTGACCGACACCGTCCGTGCCTGGGCGCTCCGCCTGGCCGACGGTCCGACCCGCTCCCTGGCCCTGACCAAGCAGTTGGTCAACGCCTCGCTGGAGACCGACCGTGCGGCAGCCTTCGCCGCCGAGGCGGCCGCGCAGGAGATCAACATGACGACCGCGGACGCACAGGAGGGCGTACGGGCCTTCGTCGAACGCCGCACCCCCGAGTACCGAGGCCGCTAGGCCCCGCCCCGGACCAGCCGGAACCTCTCCGCCCTAGGGGCGGCATCCGGGGGTGCGGCGGCCGCGATGCCCCGCCGGCCCAACCCACACCCGTCCGACACCGACCAGCCGGGGAGCCCTTCCGGCCCGCACCCGCCCAGCCCGGACCGGCCCCTTCCGTCCCAGCCCCTCCTGGCCCGGCCCGGGACCCTCATGGCCCGGTCCCTGACATCGTCCGGCCCGACCTCGGGGCACGGACCGGCCCGGGAACCGGGCGCCGGCCGGCCCGAACGGGCCGCAGTGGTACACCATCGGCGCGCCGCACACCTTCACATCTGACGGTCCATCAGTTTAACTGGCGCCATGATGGGACACGCCGCGATGGCGGTCACCGCGGTCCGCTACCTGCGGTCGGCCGGGGCGCCGATCACGTCCCGGCGGCCGGTCGATCCGCTCCCGCCTCCCGAGCTGCGCGCCGTGCGCGACGACGAACACCCACCGCCGGATCAGAAGGAGTTCCGCCGTGTGCTGGGCCACTTCGCGAGCGGCCTCACGGTGATCGCCGCGGAAGACGAGACAGGGCCGACGGGCTTCGTCTGCCAGTCCTTCGCCTCGCTCTCCCTCGATCCGCCACTGGTGGCCTTCATGGTGGCGCGTACGTCCACCACCTGGCCGCGCATCGCCCGCGCGGGGGCGTGCTGCGTGAACATCCTGGGCGCGGGCCAGGAAGCGTTGTGCCGCACGTTCGCGGTGAGCTCCGCGCGACGACCCGACAAGTTCGCGGGGGTGGCGTACCGACCGGCACCCGCGACCGGCTCCCCCCTCCTCGACGGCGTGCCGGCGTGGCTCGACTGCGTGGTGCACGCCGTGCACACCGGCGGCGACCATCTCATCGTCGTCTGTCGGGTGTCCGCGCTCGGCACCGACGAGTCCGCGGCGCACACCGGCCCGCTGCTCTTCCACCGGGGCGGCTACGGGGGGTTCATGCCCCGATCCGAGGACCGCTGACCTCCCCGTCCGACCCCGCGCGCCCACCTCCACGCACCGGCGCGCGTCCTCCCTCGTACGTCGGGAAGGTGAGCACCGCGCGGGCCACGCGGCCGCGGCGGGTGTCGTCCACCGCCTTCGCGAAGTCGGCCAAGGGGTAGGTGCGGGTGACGAGTTCGTCCAGCATCAGCCGGCCGGCGCGGTAGAGCCGCGCGTAGAGGGCGATGTCGCGCTGCGGGCGGGACGAGCCGTAGCGGCAGCCGAGGATCGACTTGTCGAGGTACATCGAGGAGACGCGGAAGGACGCTTCGGCGGTGGCGGGCGGTACGCCCAACAGCACGGCCTGGCCGTGCCGACCGAGCAGGTCGACGGCCTGCCGGACGAGGCGTGCGCTGCCGACGCACTCGAAGGCGTGGTCAGCCCCGTGCGGCAGGATCCGGCGGACCTCGGCGGAGGAGTCCGGGGTGGCGGTGGCATCGATGAAGTGGGTGGCGCCGAAGCGTCGGGCCGGCTCCTCCTTGTCCGGATTGGTGTCGATGGCGACGATCAGCGACGCGCCGGCGAGGCGGGCCGCCTGGAGCACGTTGAGCCCGATGCCGCCGACACCGATGACGATCACGGTCTCGCCGGGGTCGACCCGCGCCCGGTTCAACACCGCCCCGACGCCGGTCAGGACGCCACAGCCGATGAGCGCGGCCGAGGTGAAGGGGATATCGGAGGGGATCTTCACCGCCTGCACGGCCTTGACGACGGTGTGCTCGGCGAAGGCGGAGCAGGCCGCGAAGGCGTAGAGCGGGGCCCCGCACGGTCGGGTGAAGGGCTGGCCCGGTCGGCCGATCGTCGCCCGGCACATGGTGGGGCGGCCACGGGCACAGTCGGCGCAGTTACCGCAGTTGGCGACGGTGGACAGCGCGACGTGATCTCCGGGAGCCACATGGGTGACGTCGGAGCCGACCGCCTCGACCACGCCCGCGCCCTCATGGCCGAGTACGACCGGTACGGGGAAGGGGATGGTGCCGTCGATCACCGACAGGTCGCTGTGGCAGATCCCGGCGGCGACGAGCGCCACCCGCACCTCGCCGGGGCCGGTGCCCCGTATCTCCAGGTCCTCGGCCACCCGGGCGCGGCGGCCGTCGAAGACGACACCCCTCATGGCTGCTGAGCTCCCCTCGTGTCCCCTCGGCGACGCGCCGTGTCTCGTGCGGCGTCCCGGACTCTCTCCCCCGATCCGGACCAGGTCATGGTCAGGACGGCCAGACAACGGACTGGAGTTCGCTGTACGCGTGCAGACCGAACGAGCCGCCGTCGCGGCCGACGCCGCTCTCCTTGAAACCCCCGAACGGCGTCTCGGGGTGGCGTTGGACGGTGTTGATGCCGATGTTGCCGCTGCGCAGCCGGGCGGCGAGTTCCCAGGCCCGGCCGGCGTCGGCGCTGTAGAGGTAGTCGTAAAGCCCGTAGGGGGTGCCGTTGGCGATCCGGACCGCCTCGTCCTCGTCATCGAAGGGGAGGGCGACCACGACCGGGCCGAAGATCTCTTCCTGCGCCACCGCCATGTCGGGGGTGGCCTCCGTGATGAGGGTCGGCGGTACGGAGAAACCGGGGCCACGGGGACCGGACTCGGGGACACCACTGCCACCGCCGCCCCGGCCGTCGCCGCCGCTCGTCCCATTACCGCCGCTCGTGCCATCGGCGCCGATCGTGCCGTCGCCGCCGATCGTGCGGCCCCCGCGGATGACCCGGGCGCCCTGTTCTCGGGCTCCGGCGACGTACGCCTCGACCCGGTCCCGCTGGGCGGCGGAGATCAGGGGGCCGACGATCGTGGAGTTATCCACAGGGTCACCGACCGTGAGCGACGCGGCGTAATCTGTGAGTGCGGCGACGAACGGCTCGTACAGCGATCGATGGACGAGTACCCGCGTCGGCGCCGTGCAGATCTGCCCACTGTGGAACGCCCAGGTCGAGCCGACCCCTCGCACCGCCGACAGGATCGTGCTCTCGTCGGCGTCCTCGAGGACGACGGCGGCGCCCTTCCCGCCCAGCTCCATCAGGGTGCGCGTCATCGTCCTTCCCGCGGACTCGGCGATCCGCTTTCCCACGGCGGTGGATCCGGTGAAGCTGACCATGTCCGTGTCCGGGTGGGCGACCAGGGCCGCGCCCACCTCGGCACCCGAGCCGGTGACGACGTTGAAGACGCCGTCAGGAAGCCCTGCCTCCTGGAATATCGGGCCCAGTTCCAGGCAGGCCAGGGGATCTTGCGGGGCGGGTTTGGCGACGACGGTGTTGCCCATGGCGAGGGCGGGAGCGACCTTGCCCGCGAGATTGACGACAGGGAAGTTGTAGGAGGTGATGCACGCGACGACACCCACGGGGCGGCGGACGGCGGCCGCGCCGAGCAGCCCACCGACGGCGAGCGGCGTGGCCCTGACGGGGCGCGGCGCGAGCGGGATGGTGTCGGACTCCACGGCACCGCGCGCATAGCGGCGGAACCGGTCCACGGCGGGAGGAAGTTGCATGGTGGTGGCCACGCGCATCGTCGCGCCGGTCTCCGCCTGGAGGAGCGGCACCAGCTCATGGGCACGCTCGAGGAGCAGATCGGCGATCCGGTCGAGGATCGCGGCGCGCTCGCTCGGCGCGGTGCGCGACCAGCGCTCCAGCGCCGCGCGGGCGGCACGCGCCGCCGCGTCGACCTCGACGGGGTCGCCGTCGGAGGCGTACCCGACGGGCTTCTCCGTCGCCGGGTTGATGATCGGGTAGTGGCCCCTGACGGGCGCCCGCCAGGAGCCACCGATCCACTGCCCATAGCTCTTCGTCATGCCCGTGAGTCCTTCCGCCCGGGTGGGGGCAGCCCGTCGTACGCCCTAGGTGTCGGCGTCCGCGGCGCCCCGTCCACCGCCTGGTCCGGGTTCTCGTTCCTTGGGGAGGTGAAGCACACGCTCGGCGATGATGTTGCGCTGGATCTCGTCCGAGCCGCCGTAGATCGTGTCCGCGCGCGAGAAGAGGAAGAGGCGTTGCAGGGCGTCGAGTTCATAGGGACGATCGGGCTCCCAGTCCGTCGGCCCGAGCGCCGCCGTGGCGCCCCGCACCTGCACGGCCAGCTCGCCGAGCCGCTGGTGCCAGCCGCCCCACAGCAGCTTGGCGACGCTGGGGGCGCCGGGATCCGCGGAGGCGCCGAGCGTGCGCAGGGCGTGCCAGCGCATGGTCTGCAGTTCGGCCCACTGCCGCACCAGCCGATCGCGTACCACGGGGTCGCGCGCTGCACCGGTGGCCAGGGCCAGCCGCACGATCCGGCTCAGCTCCTGGGCGAAGCCGATCTGCTGGGCCAGGGTGGAGACCCCGCGCTCCACGGCGAGCAGGCCCATGGCCACCCGCCAGCCGTTGCCCGGCCCACCGACGAGGTGTTCGGAGCGGGCCAGCGCGCCGTCGAAGAACACCTCGTTGAACTCGGCCGTCCCGGTCAGCTGGCGGATGGGACGGACCTCGACCCGACCGGGCTGGTCCATCGGAACCAGTAGAAAGGAGAGACCATGGTGGCGTTGTGAACCGGGCTCGGTGCGCGCCAGGACGAAGCACCAGTCGGCCTCCTGGGCCAGCGACGTCCAGACCTTCTGTCCGGTGACGCGGTAGCCGCCGGCCGCGTCGCGGACGGCTGCGGTGCGCAGGCCGGCGAGGTCGGAGCCCGCCCCGGGCTCCGAGTAGCCCTGGCACCACAGCTCCTCGCCCCGCGCGATGGGCGGCAGGAAGCGGTGGCGCTGCGGCTCGTCGCCGAAGGTCAGCAGCGTGGGCGCGAGGAGGTTCTCGCCGATGTGCCCGAGGCGGGCGGGGGCGCCGGCGCGGGCGTACTCCTCCGCCCACACCACCTGCTGGGTCACGGTGGCGGCGCGGTTGCCGAAGCCGCCGTGGCCGCGGTGCCAGCCGAGGCCGATCCAGCCGCCCTCCCCCAACCGGCGCTCCCAGGCGCGCGGGGTGTCGTCGGCGGGGTGTGCGGCGAGCCAGCCGCGCGCCTCGGCGCGGAACCGCTCGTCCTCCGGTCCGAATGCGAAGTCCACGACGTCACCCGCCCTCTGGTGGTCTCATGCGTTGGGGCGGCGGTCGGCGGCCGCGGCGGCGGCCAGCTCCTCCAGGTGGGCCAGCAGGGGCATCGGGTCGGTGCCCACGGTGCCGGGGAGGAGTTCGGCGATGCGCTCCGGGGTCCAGCCGCCGTCGACGTACGCGGCGCGCAGCTCGCGGGGCTGCGCCCAGACAGCGATCTTGGACCCGGCGACGGTGTAGACCTGCCCGGTGATGCCCTCCCGGCGCGCCGGCTCGCTGAGCAGGTAGACCACCAGGGCGGCGACGTCCTCCGGTTCGCCGATCTCGGTCAGCGCCATCGGCACCTGGGCGGACATGCGGGTGCGGGCCACCGGGGCGACGCAGTTGGCCGTGACGCCGTACCTGTGCAACCCGAGGGCGGCGCTGCGGACCAGGGAGATGATGCCGCCCTTGGCGGAGGCGTAGTTGGCCTGGGCGACGCTGCCCTGGTGGTTGCCGCTGGTGAAGCCGATCAGGGTGCCGGAGCGCTGGCGGCGCATCACGGCCGACGCGGCACGGAAGACGGTGAAGGTGCCCTTCAGATGGGTGGCGATGACCGGGTCCCACTCCTCCTCGGTCATGTTGAAGAGCATGCGTTCGCGCAGGATTCCGGCGACGCAGACGGCACCGTCGAGCCGGCCGAAGCGCTCCAGCGCGGTGTCCACCACGCGCTGGCCGCCCGCCATGGTCGACACGTCGTCCGTGACGGCCGCCGCCCGGCCGCCGCCCGCCTCGATCTCCTTGACCACCGCGGTGGCGACCTCGCTGGTGGGCTCGCCGCCGGCGAGCGAGACGCCGTAGTCGTTGACGACGACCTTCGCGCCCTCGGCCGCACAGGCCAGGGCCACGGCCCGGCCGATGCCGCGACCGGCGCCGGTCACGGCGACCACCTTCCCTGCCAGGAAGCCGTCCACGCCGCATCCCCTTCCGTCCGATGCCGCCCCTCCGCTGCCGTCCGCCCGCCGCGGTGCGTCCGCCGCGGTGCGCCCTCTGCGATGCGTCCGGGCGGTCCCTCCGCCGCGGTGCATCCGTTGCGGTGCGCGTCCGCTGCGATGTGTCCGCCGCGGTCCCCTCCGGGATTCCCCTCCCGGAGTTTCTGACGGCCCGTTAGATTTTTGGGCAGACGACAGTCGAGCGCAAGCCCCGAGGAGGCCCCCATGCCCATGCCGGCCGCGTTCCACGAGATCGCCAAGCGCGTCAACAACTGGGGCCGCTGGGGAGCGGAGGACGAGATCGGCACGCTCAATCTGGTCACCGACGCGGTGGTGCGGTCGGCTGCCGCCACCGTGACCACCGGCCGCCGGATCCCGCTCGCCGTGCCGCTCCAGCACGACGGCGTACAGACCGGGTTGATCCCCGGGCGGATCAACCCGCTGCACACCATGATCGGCGTCAATGTCGAGCTGTTCGGCGCCGGCACGGTCGCCACCAGCGACGACGTCGTGACGATGGGACTCCAGGCCGGCACCCACTGGGACGCCCTGGCCCATGTCTCGCACTCGGGTGTGCTCTACAACGGACGCCCCGCCGACTCCGTCAGCCCCCACGGGCGGGCGGCGTTCGGCGGCATCGGCACCGTCCGGCACCTCGTCACCCGCGGTGTGCTCCTCGATGTGGCGCGTGCCCACGGCGTGCCGGCGCTCCCCGGCGACCACGCCGTCACGCCGGAGGACCTGGAGGCGGCGGAGGAGTTGGGCGGGGTCCGGGTCCGGGCCGGGGACGTCGCGCTCGTGCGGACCGGGCAGATGCGGCGGTATCTGGAGGGCGACAGGCAGGGGTACGCCTTCCCCTCACCCGGTCTGTCGATCCGCACCCCGGAGTGGTTCCACGCCCGGGACGTCGCCGCCGTCGCGAACGACACGCTGACCTTCGAGATCGTCCCGCCCGAGATCGAGGACCTCTGGCTGCCGGTGCACGCGCTCGACCTCGTCGAGATGGGCATGCCACAGGGGCAGAACTGGAATCTGGAGGAGCTGGCGGCGGCCTGCGCGCAGGAGGGACGGTACGCGTTCCTGCTGTCGGCGACGCCCGAGCCGTTCACCGGCGGAACGGGCGCGCCGGTGGCCCCGGTCGCCGTGCTCTAGCCACGCCGGCCTCGTCACGAGGGGACGGGCGGATCGGTCGGGCGGCGGTGCGCCCATGCGCACCCCGAGCACGGCACGTCGCACCGCCACCCGTCTCCGGCGCCAACGCCCTGGTGTCGCGCCGGGACGCGACCCGCACTCGCCGAGGACCAACCCTGCCGACGCAGGGGCCTCGGCGTCCCCTCACGACGAATCGCTGCATCCAGGGTGATCACGGCGGCACGCCGCGTCAACACCTGGTCTGGACTTTGTTGGCTACACGCGGTTCGGCACGGCGCACGACGGCTCGTACGCCCCCGCCAGCACCGGCTCGCAGCGGTCCACTTCGCACCAGATGCGCTTGCCGGCGCCCTCGCGGTGCCAGCCCCAGCGGTCGGCGAGGCCGTCGACGAGCTCCAGCCCGCGCCCGTTGGTCGCCGCCTCGTCGGCGTGCCGCTGCCGGGGCGCGCGGGCGCTGGTGTCGGCGACCTCGACGCGCACGGTGCTCACTGCGGAGGAGCCGACCGACGGCGCACCCTGGGACTGGCGGGGCAGGTGGATCACCAGCACGGCGGAACAGCCGGTGTGCACGACGGCGTTGGTGACCAGTTCGGAGATCAGGAGGATGAGGGTCTCGGCCAGCGGCTCATCGACGCCTATTCCCGAACCGGCGAGCCGCGAACGGGCCCACCGCCGGGCCCGACCCACTTCTGCGGGGTCAGGCCGGACCTCCATCTGCACCTGAAGCACCTGCACCGTTCACACCATCCGAACCGGCGGACACATGGCGTCACACCTCGAAAGGGTCACGGACTGTGACTCTCCTGCGAGACAGCATGGTTGACGTACAGTCACGCCAACAAGCGCTTCGGGCATATTCCAGCGCCAAGGAGTACGGGTGCTGCATACTGTGCGACGCACACCGCCGGGAGTCGAACAATGGCGCGCCACGCGCCCCCGCTGCCCGCAAGCGGCGGGCATTGCATGCTCCGGCGCCGCCCTCCTGGCGACTCCGGGAACATTGCGCCTCGCAACCACTCGCACCCCACGGAGGGTACCCGAGCGGAACGCCGACTCCCCCTTGTGACGAGTCACACCTAGGACACAACCCGATATCAACGCTCGGTAACCTGCCCGGACCGAGAAGCCCGGAGGCACACAACGCCATCCCTCTCGCGCCACCAATCCCCCTAAAACCACCCAAAAGCTATATCTCACCCGTCCGTCAGCAGCGCCCTCGCGAGCTCCTCCTCCGCCTCGGCGGCGGTCGTCCACCGACTCGCCCGCAGCCACGCCCGCTTGAGGTGGAGATGGACGTCGGACTCCCAGGTGAAGCCCATTCCTCCGTGCACCTGGAGGCAGTCGCGGGCGTTGCGCACCGCCGCCTCGTCCGCGAGCAGCTTGGCCGCCGCGACCTCCGTCGGATCTGCCGTCACGGCGGCGGCGTAGACGGCGGCACGCGCCAGCTCCACCCGGACGAGCATCCGTGCGCAGCGGTGCTGTACGGCCTGGAAGGCCCCGATGGGCCGGCCGAACTGGCGGCGTCGGCGAGCGTGCTCCACGGCCGTCTCGACGGTACGGGCCGCGCTGCCCAGCTGTTGGGCGGCGGTGAGCAGAACGGCCTCCCGGCGCAGCACGGCCGCCGTCGGCGCGGAACACCCACCCGCCGCCTCGCCACCGTCGGCCGCACCGGCCTCGGCCCCGACCCCGCCCCCAGCCCCGGCCCCGGTCCTCCGCCCGGTCGCGCTCGGCGCGGCGACCCGGTGCAACGGAGTGGCCGGATCCAGCGAGCGCAGCGGCCGCGCGGAGCGCGCCAGCTCCTGGGCGGGCAGGACGCGCACCGTGGCGTCGTCGAGCACGAGCACGGCGTCGGAGGCGGTCAGATGCTCGACGAGCCGTCCCCGGGTGGACCCCGGGTCGTACGCCGTGACCACCGTGTCGCCCCGTGCCGCGCCCGGGACCAGAGGCGCCGCCAGGTGGGTGGCGACGAGCGGCCCGGGGAGCAGGAAGCGCCCGGTCTCCTCGAAGGCCAGCACCGCCTCCGGCAGCGCCAGGCCGACCCCGCCGTCGGCCTCGGGAAGCCGTAACCCGAAGAAGCCGGCCACGCCCAGCTCGCGCCACCACCTACCGACCGCCCCGGACGCCTCCCCGATCGCCCCGGAGGTCTCGCCGGCCACCCCGGAGACCGGCCCGACCGCCCCGGAGGCGGCACCCACCGGCCCTGCTGGCCCTGCTGGCCCCTCTAACCCCTCTGGTCCCTCCGGCCCCGCTGCTCCCGGGGGCCGCCCGGCCGCCTCCTTGGGCGGGCCGTCCACGTACGCGCGCAGCGCCGCGCGGTCGGCATGACGGGACAGGATGTCCCGCACTCCGGCCCGCAGAGCCCGTTGGTCATCGGTGAGCTGGAAGTCCATGCTTCGGTTCACCGTCCCCGCGGCAGGCCGAGGACGCGCTCGGCGACGATCGTCCGCTGGATCTCGGAGGTGCCGGCGGCGATGGTGTACGCGAGCGCGGAGAGCCGGGCCGCGACCCATTCCTCGTCGGCGTCGAGGGCGTCCGCGCCCAGCACCTCGGCCGCCGCTTCGAACAGCTCCTGCCGGGCGTCGGCGTAACGGAGCTTGAAGACGGAGGCGCCGGCACCCGGCACACCGCCCGTGCGCTGGGCCGCGGCGACGTTCCACTGGGTGAGCCGCCACAGCGCGGTGAAGTCGGCGTGCAGCCGCCCCAGGCGGCGGCGCAGCACGGGGTCGTCCCAGGTGCCGTTGGCCCGCGCGGCGCGGGCCAGCTCCCCCAGTACGCGCCGGCAGCCGACGACCTCCCCCACGAAGGCGGTGCCGCGTTCGAAGGACAGGGTCACCATGCTCACCCGCCAGCCGTCGTTCTCCGCCCCGATCCGGTGGCCGACCGGCACCCGCACCTCGTCCAGGAAGACCTCGGCGAACTCCGCCGTGCCGGCGAGCGTGCGCAGCGGCCGCACCGTCACCCCCGGCGCGTCCATCGGCATCGCCAACCAGGTGATGCCCCGGTGCCTCGGCCCACCCCCGCCCGCGCCCGTGCCTCCGCCCGCGCCCGTACGTCCGTCCCCATCCGCAGCGCCGGTCCCGCCCGCGCCACCGCTCCCGCCCGTACGTCCGCCCCCGCGCGCGTCGGCGCTCCCGCCGGCCTCCGGCGCGGGGCCCGTGCGCACCAGCAGTTCGCACCAGTCGGCGACCTCCGCGTGCGAGGTCCAGATCTTGGAGCCGGTGACCGTGTACGCGTCGCCGTCCCGCACCGCGCGGGTGCGCAGGGCGGCCAGGTCGGACCCGGCCTCCGGCTCGGAGAAGCCCTGGCACCAGACCTCGTCGCCGCGCAGGATCGGCGGCAGCCAGCGCGCCCGCTGCTTGGCCGTGCCCTCGGCGGCGATCGTCGGCCCTGCGTGCAGCAGGCCGACGAAGTTCGCGCCCACATAGGGCGCCCCGGCCAGCTCCGTCTCCTCCAGGAAGATCAGGTGCTGGGTCGGGGTGGCCCCCCGGCCGCCCGCCTCGACCGGCCAGTGCAGCCCGGCGTACCCGGCCTCGTACAGCATCCGCTGCCAGCCGCAGTCGTAGGCCCGCCGAGCGGGCCAGTCGGTCGGGTCGGGCCGGGGCGGCAGCTCGCGCAGCGCCTCGCCCAGCCAGGCGCGCAGCCGCGCCCGGAAGTCCTGTTCCTCCTCGGTGTACGCCAGCTCCACCCGCGCCTCACCCGTCCAGGTCCCGAGCCACGTCCGGGTCCCCCGCCACGCGCGGGTCCCCCACCCCGTCCAGCCCCCGACCCACGTCCCGGTCCAGGTCCCGACCCGCGTCCCGGTCCAGATCCAGGTCGAGCATCCGGATCGCGTTGCCCCGCATCAGCTTGTGGATCGTCTCCTGGTCCAACCCCCGCACATGCTCCAACGCGACCTGCTTGGTGTGCGGGAAGGTCGAGTCCACGTGCGGATAGTCGGTCTCGAAGGTGGCGTTGTCGCGTCCCACCACATCGAGTGAGGCGACTCCGTGTTTGTCGCGGAAGAAGCAGCAGAAGATCTGCCGGTAGTAGTACGTGGACGGCGGCTCGGGGATGAGGTCGCGGACGCCGCCCCACGCGCGGTGCTCCTCCCAGACGTCGTCCATCCGCTCCAGGGCGTAGGGGATCCAGCCCATCTGGCCCTCGCTGTAGGCGAGCTTCAGCCGGGGGAAGCGGACCAGCACCCCGCTGAAGAGGAAGTCGGCCATCGACGCCATGGCGTTGTTGAAGGACAGCGAAGCCTGCACGGCGGGCGGGGCGTCCGGGGAGGCGGCGGGCATCTGCGAGGACGAGCCGATGTGCATGTTGACGACCGTGCCCGTCTCCTCGCAGGCGGCGAAGAAGGGGTCCCAGTAGCCCGAGTGGATGCTGGGCAGCCCGAGGTAGGTGGGGATCTCGCTGAAGGTCACCGCGCGGACCCCGCGCGCCGCGTTCCGGCGGATCTCCGCGACGGCCAGCTCCACGTCCCACAGCGGGATGAGGCAGAGCGGGATCAGCCGCCCCGCGCTGTCGCCGCACCACTCCTCGACCATCCAGTCGTTGTAGGCGCGCACGCAGGCCAGGGCGACCTCCTTGTCGTGCGCCTCGGCGAAGGTCTGCCCGCAGAACCGCGGGAAGGTGGGGAAGCAGAGCGACGCCTCGACGTGGTTGAGATCCATGTCGGCCAGCCGTGCCTTCGGGTCCCAGCAGCCGCGCCGCATCTCCTCGCGCGTGATCCCCTCCAGCGTCATCTCGTCCCGCGAGAAGCCGACGGCCGCGATGATCCGCTTGTACGGGAACAGCTGCCCCTCGTACTCCCACCAGTCGGTCGGTGGACCGTCGGGGTCGGTGGTGATCCGGTACTTCCCGCCGACGTAGGCCAGCTCCCCGATCCCGGCCGTGAGCGGCCTGGGGCCACGGTCCCGGTACTTCGCCGGCAACCACGTCTCGAAGAGGTGCGCGGGTTCGATGACATGGTCGTCGACGCTCACGATGCGCGGCAGCTCCATGGCGCCTCCGTCCGATGGGCTCGGATGCCGGCGACCGGGTCCGCACCCACCCGAGAATCTGATACACCGTCAGAAATACGCTAACCGCGCCACCCCTGGACCAGCAAGGCGCGACGCCCTACCCTCCCCCGCAGCGCGCATATCTGACTAACCGTCAGCCAACGGAGGCGGCCATGCCCGACACCATGGCGGAACTCGGCACGTCGGCCACGCTGTGGGAGTTGCTCGACCGCCGCGCGGAGCTCACCCCCGACGCCCCCGCGCTGCTCCAGGCCGCCGACTCCGCCCGCCACGACCGGCGGATGACCTTCGGCATGCTGCGCGCTCGCGCCGAGCGCGTGGCCGCCGGACTGTACGAGTTGGGTGTCAGGCCCCGTACCCGAGTGGCCTGGCAGCTGCCCACCCGCATCGAGACCGTCGTCCTGGCCATGGCCCTGGCCCGGCTCGGCGCGGTCCAGAGCCCGCTGATCCCCGCCTACCGCGACCGCGAGGCCGGCTTCGCGCTGCGCGCCGCGCGGGCCGCGTACTTCGCCGTCCCCGCGCGGTGGCGCGGTTTCGACCACACGGCCATGGCGCACCGACTGGCCCTGCGGCTGCCCGACCCCCCGCTGGTCTTCCCCGCCTACGACACCCTCCCCGAGGCCGATCCGGCCTCCGTGGCGCTGCCCCCGCCGCCCGCCGACGGGACCGAGGTCCGCTGGATCTACTGGACCTCCGGCACCACCTCCGACCCCAAGGGCGTGCTGCACACCGACCGCGGCCTGATCGCCGCCGGCCGCTGCCTTGCCCGGGCGCTACGGCTGCGCCCCGACGACGTCGGCTCGATGGCCTTCCCGTACGCGCACGTCGCGGGGCCCGACTACACCGTGCTGCTCCTGCTGACCGGCATCCCGGCCGTACTGCTGGAGCACTTCGCGTTGCCCGGCTCGCTCGACGCCTATCGCCGCCACCGGGTGACGACCGCGGGCGGCTCCACCGCCTTCTACGCGATGTTCCTGGCCGAGCAGCGCAAGGACCCCGCGCGGCGACTCCTGCCCAGCCTGCGGCTGCTGGCCGGCGGCGGCGCGCCCAAGCCGCCCGAGCTCTACCACGACGTCGTCCGCGAGCTGGGCTGCCAGCTCACCCACGGCTACGGCATGACCGAGGCGCCGATGATCACCATGGGCGCTCCGGACGACACCGCGGAGCACCTCGCCACGACCGAGGGCCGACCGCCCGAGGACATGGAGATCCGGGTCGTGGACGCCGCCGGCCTACCGCTGCCGGCGGGGGTGGACGGCGAGATACGGCTGCGCGGCGAGGCCGTGTGCGCGGGCTACCTCGATCCGGCGCAGACCGCCGCCGCCTTCGACGCGGACGGCTTCCTGCGCACCGGCGACCTCGGCCACCTCACGGCCGACGGCCACCTGGTGCTCACCGGCCGCGCCAAGGACGTCATCATCCGCAAGGGCGAGAACATCTCCGCCAAGGAGATCGAGCACCTGCTGTACACGCACCCCGGCGTCCGGGACGTCGCCGTCATCGGGCTGCCGGCGCCGGACGGGGTGCGGGGCGAGCTGGTGTGCGCCGTCGTGGAACAGCCGTCGGGGGCTCGCCCGCTGACCCTCGACGACGTCACCGCCCATCTGCGCGCCGCGGGGCTGGCCGCGCACAAGCTGCCGGAGCGGCTGGAGGTCGTGGACGCGCTGCCGCGCAACCCCACGCTCCACAAGGTCCTCGCCTACAAGCTGCGCGAGCGGTTCACGGCTCAGCCGCCGAAGACGCGGTAGGCGGTGCCCCAGCGGTGGCGACGCCCCAGCCGCGACCGACGCCCCAGTGGTAGGCGGTGGGCCAAGGCCCGGCGCTGGGCGACGCCCCGGCGTCGGGCTGGGCCTCAGCCGCCCGGGGTGCGGTAGGTCGCCATCGCCTGCTCGAAGAAGCGCGCCACCGCGCGGCGTTCGCTGTCGGGGCCGATCACCTGGACGAGGTGGTAGCGGCCGTCGAGCAGCATCGCGAGATTGCGCGCGTACACCTGGCGGCCGCTGCTGTCGCGCCAGCTGAAGGCGCCCTCCGCCATCGCCGTACGGCCGACGTCGGTGCGGCGCAGCCGGGACGAGGAGGACCACTCGGACTCCCGGAAGGCGGCCAGCTCGGGCTCCCTGTCCTGCTGGTACGCCATCGGGTCGGCGCCGAACCGCGACGCCTTGTCCCGCCCGGCGACGACCACCAGCTCGAAGTCGCCGCCCCGGTCCACGTAGCGGATCTGGCCGCGCGCGTTCTCCTCACGGCGCTGCCAGTCCTCGTGCACCGCGATCTGGAAGCCCTTGGGGTCCTTGCGGACCACGAAGCCCTTGGCGAGCCCGTCCGGCGTCGTGGACTGCGGCTGCCGGGCGCTGGAGCCCGCCGATCCGGCGCCGGTCTCGCCCTCGCCGCCGGCCGTGGTCCGGCTGGGCACCGCGGAGGTCCGGGTGCCCGTGGAGCCGGTGCGGTCCTCGCCCTCGCCCTCCTTCTCGGGCATGAACAGCATCGCGTACAGCATCACGGCCGCGAGCAGCAGCAGTATGGCGGTGAGCAGGATCCGGCCCAGATGGCGTGGACCGCGCGCGCCGCTCGGGCCGCGGGACCCGCCGCGACCGCTGCCGAGCCGGGGCTCACGGCTGATCCTGGGCTCCCGCTCCCGCCGGGGTTCACGGCCGCGGAGCGACTCGCGGTTGCGGAGGGGCTCTCGCGGGCCGCCCGACAGCCGCGCGGTACGCGGCTCGCGCGGATCACCGCCCGTCCGGCCCGCCCGGGGCGTCTGCGCCCGCCCCCGCTTGTGCCGCCCGTGTGAGGCCACGCCCGCGCCGGCGTCGTCGCCCCGGCCGCGGCCCCTGCGCACCAGCCAGCCGCGCCGCCGGACGATGGGCAGCCGCTTGGGGTCGGCAGGACCGCCCGCGCCCGTGGAGGGCACGACGACCGTACGGCTGCCGACGTCCGGCTCCGGCGCCGACCGGATCAACGAGCGCAGCCAGCCGCGCAGCTCCTCGACGTCCGGCCGCTCGGAGGGCTCCTGGCGCATCAGCGACTCGACGACGGGGCGCAGCGGACCGCACTCCTCGGCGTACGCGGGTGCCTCGGCGCACACCAGCTGCACCAGCTCGGCGGCGCTCTCCTCCGGGTACGGGGCGTGGCCCTGGACCGCGCGGAAGAGCAGCACGCCGACGGCCCACAGGTCGGTGGCCGGGCCGACCGGCGGCGCCAGCTGCCAGTTGGCGTGCACCGGGCCCGCCTGCTCGGGCGCCCACCGCTCGGTGACCGCCCCGACCACCAGGATGCGTGCCTGGCGGGCCCGCTCCGCGGCGAGCGCGCCGGCGGGGCCGTGCCCGTCGGCGCCGGCTCCGGCGGCCGCGCCGGGTGAGCCCGTCGGCTCGGCTCCCGGGAACCCCGTCTCGGGGAACGGCCGCGCGGCGGACGCCTCTCCCGGGAACGGGTCGTCGGGATCGGTCCCCCGCGCGCCCGCGCGATAGGCCGCGACCTTGCCCGCGCGGGGCGCGCTCAGCGGCTCGCGGTCGGCGTCGCCGGCGGACTCCCAGTCGCGCTCGGGCTCCTCGCCCCCGTCCCCCTCGGGCCCCTCCGCCGGGTCCGCAGCGGGGTCGCGGTCGGCTCCGAAGGCGAGCGGGCCGTGCCCGGACGCCGGGCCGGGGCCGGTGGCGGACTCGGCCCCGGAGCCCTGCCCGGTGGCCACCACGACCGCCGGCACCGGGTCGTAGCCGCACAGCGCCTCCTCCGCCGCGCCGGCCGCCAGGCCGGTGAGCATGGCGTGGCCGTCCTCGCAGACCAGGACCGTACGGGCGGTGATGTTGCGGTGGACCCAGCCGTGCGCGTGCAGGGCGCGCAGGGCGGTGAGGACGTCGGCGGCGATCTCGGCCGCGCGATGGGGCGCCAGGGTGCGCTCCGCGAGCAGCGCGGCCAGCGGGCGGCCGGCGACGAACTCGCTCACTATCCACAGACTGCCGTCCTCCACGAAGACGTGGAAGACCTGGTCGAGCCGCGGGTGGTCGGGCAGTGCCGCGGCGGCCGTGGCCGCCTCGACGGCGCGCCGCACCAGGGGGTCGTCGACGCTCCGCGCGCCCGACCGCCCCATCCGACCGAGGGGGCCGCCGGCGAGCCCGCCGGCTCCGGGGCCGGCGCCGAAGCGTCCGTCCGCGCCGGCGCCCAGCACCTCCGCGTCGACGACCTCGGGCAGCGGGATCTGCCGGAGCTGGACCTCCTGGCCGCTGTAGGTGTCGAACGCGCGGGTCTCGACGAGCTCGTACTCGTCGGAGGGCGGCAACGGAAGGCGGTAGCGGTCGGCGAGCACACGTCCCGCGTAGTCGTCCACGACGCCTCCCCCAGCGCGCGCTTCCCGGCCCCCACGCGCAATCCCAGTCGTTTTCCCGCCTGTTGCGGCGTCATACCGCCCACCGCTTATCACCATAGTGCCCGGGGCGGACGCCGGGGGCCGGTCCGCTCAGCCCGTCCGCGATTCCCGGTCCGGGGTTACCCGTCCACGATTGCCGATCCGCGATTCCCCGATCCGCGGTTACCCGTCCGCGGTGTGCCGGCAGCGCCCCGGATCAGTCGACGGACTTGAAGGACGCGAACGCGGTCTTGCGGAGCGCCTGGCACTCCTCGTCGTCCCACTTGTCCTTCTCGCAGGTGATCATGATGGCGTAGCCGTGCGAGTCGTCCACCTTGAAGCCCCGGTTGAGCACCCGCACCCGCGTGCCGCCCTGGTCGCGCTCGAACTGCCAGTCGGCGACGGTCGGGAAGCCGCGCCAGTCGACCTCCTTGATGCCCAGCCCGCGGTAGCCGCTCATCGTCTGCCGGGCGCCGGGTTCGGCCGCCCGCCAGGCCGCCGCCGCGTCGTCCTTCGGGTTGGGGTTGAAGTCGATCTGCACCCGCGGGAACTGGTCCGAGGAGCGGTATATGCGACCGCCGCTGTAGTTCGGGACGGGGTGGCCGTCCCACCCCTTGGGCAGACCCATGACGAAGTGGAACGCCTCGTCCTGGAGTCGCTCGTAGCCGCTCGGCAGCGCGTCCTTGCCGGCGTCGCCCTTGTCGGCGTCCTTCTCGGCGTCGTCCTCGGGCTTCTTGTCGTCGGACTCGGCGTCGTCCGAGCCCTCCTCGGCGTCGCTCTGCGGCTCCTCGCCGGCCTGCCCCTGCTGGGAGTCGGCGGACGAGCCCGAGCCGTCCTTGTTCTCCACGCCCTTGTCGCCGGCGTCGCCCTGGTCCTTGTCGGCGCCCGCGCCGGCCCCGGTCGAGGCGGAGGTGTTCTTCGCACCGCTGTTGTCGGAATCGCCGCCGCTGAGGACGATGGCGAGCACGGTGCCCACGATGGCCAGCGCCACCACCACGGCGATGATCACCAGGGTGCGGCGAGGCACCACATCGGTGATCGAGGCACGCGGCGGGGACGGCGGCGCGGGCGGGGAGACGGACGACGGCTCGGAGCGCCGGACGGAGGACGCCGCGCCGCGCCCCGACCGCAACCCGCCGCGTGTGCGGTCCGGGCGGTCGGCAGCCGTGCGGTCGGTGCGCTCCGGTCGGTCGGCGCGCTCCGCGCGGGGCGCGGCGGTGGGCCGGCGGGGAGCGGCGGGCGGCTGCGCCGGGGGCGGCGGCGTGGGCAGCGCCATCGTCCGGGTCGGTTCGGCGATCGCCGACACGCCCTGGGGCTCCTCCCGCGCGTTCATCGCCTCGGTCAGCAGCGCCCGCGCGCCCGCGTCGTCCAGCCGCCGCTGCGGGTCCTTGTCGAGCAGGCCGTAGATGACCTCTTCCAGGGCGGGACCGGCGTTCTTCGGCGGGTCGACCGGCTCGGTCATCACCGCGGTGAGGGTGGCGATCGCGCTGCTCTTGTCGTACGGGGGGACGCCCTCCACCGCGGCGTAGAGCAGTCCGCCCAGCGACCAGAGGTCGGCCGGCGGGCCGGGCTTGTGGCCGCGGGCCCGCTCCGGGGAGATGTACGAGGGCGCGCCGACGAGCATGCCGGTGGAGGTGACCGACGGGTCGCCCTCCACCTGGGCGATGCCGAAGTCGGTGAGCACGACCCGGCCGTCGTCGGCGATCAGCACGTTGGACGGCTTCACGTCACGGTGCAGGATGCCCTCGCGGTGCGCGGCGCGCAGCACGTCGAGCACGGCCAGACCGACCTCGGCGGCGCGGCGCGAGGCCAGCGGCCCGTCGTCCCGCACCACGTCGGCCAGTGAGCGGCCCTCGATGAGCTCCATGACGATCCACGGCCGGTCGTCCTCGTCGACCACGTCGTAGACGGTGACGGCGCCGCTGCTGCGGATGCGGGCGATCGCCTTCGCCTCGCGCAGCGTGCGGGTGATGAGCCGTCGCTTCTCGTCCTCGTCGACGCTGGACGGGAAGCGCAGCTCCTTGACCGCGACGACACGCCCCAGCGTCTCGTCCCGTGCCCGCCAGACCGTGCCCATGCCGCCTCGGCCGAGGACCCCGTCGAGCCGGTACCGCCCTGCGAGGAGGCGCCCGGTCGTGTCCTGCGTCTGCTCCGCCTCCGACATGCGACCCCTCTGGAAATTCTGCTAATCAACCCACCCTGGCAGAGCGACCATTGTCTCTCATCCGAAGAGCTGCGGAAGTCCCGGGTCCGCTCCGCGGTCCGGCAAGGGGGGAACGACCTGGGACGATCGGGTAATTCCGTACGAGACGAAGGGCCGGCGATGCAGAACCGCAACCGAGCGCTCCGCGTGGCGGCCGCGGTACTCGCGCTCGTCCTGGCGGCGACGGCGAGCGGTTGCGGGGCGGCCGTGGAGCCGCGCGACGGGCGGGACGGCGACCGGGGCGAGGGGCGCGTCGCGGCCGCGCTGCGGCGGATGGTGACGGAGGGCCCGGCGCCCGGCGGCGCGGTGCTGACGGCGGTCGGCGGCCGGGCCCGCTTCGCCGCCGCGGGGACGGCGGACCTGCGCACCGGACGGCCGGTGGGCCGCACGGACCGGTTCCGGGCCGGCAGCCTCACCAAGACCTTCCTCGCCACCGTGGTGCTGCAACTGGCGGCGGAACGGCGGCTCGGGCTGGAGGACACGGTGGAGGCGCACCTGCCGGGCCTGGTGCGCGGCCGGGGCAACGACGGCCGGAAGGTCACCGTGCGTCAGCTGCTGTCCCACACCAGCGGGCTGTACGACTACACCCGAGACCCGGCCTTCGCGCGGCGCGCGTTCGGGGCCGACTCCGCGGGGCACCGACTCGACACCCACGCGCCGCGCGCCTTGGTACGGACCGCGCTGGCCCATCCGCCGTCCTTCGCCCCGGGCGACGGCTGGCGCTATTCCAACACCAACTACCTGCTCCTCGGTCTGATCGTGGAACAGGTGACCGGGCACCCGTACGCGGCCGAGGTGCGGCGCCGCGTCATCCTCCCGCTCGGGCTGACCGGCACCAGCCTCCCGGGCACCCGCGCGGCGCTACCCGCGCCGCACGGCCGCGCCTACTCGGCCCGCGCGGGGGCCGACACCGGTTCAGGGGCCCCGCGCGACGTCACGGAGCTCGACCCGTCCGTGGCCGGGGCGGCGGGAGAGCTGGTCTCCACCCTCGACGACCTGGCCCGCTTCTTCGGCGCGCTGCTGGACGGCCGACTGCTGCCGGGCCCTCAACTGCGGGCGATGCGCGACACGGCGGCCTCCGACGGTCGGTACGGGCTCGGGCTGTATCCCGTGCGGCTGCCCTGCGGGGTGACGGTGTGGGGGCACAACGGCGTCATCAGCGGCTCGTACGCGCTGGTCGTCGGCGCGCCCGGCGGCCGACGGGTGCTGGCCTACCGGCTGAACGACGACGCGCGTCCCGCGCGGACGAGCGAAGGCGCACTGCTGCGGGCCGAGTTCTGCCCACCCGGGGCATAACGCCACACAAGCCGCGGCGTCGCACGACGGCGGCCGGCCGGTCGGCCTCCGACGACCGCGCCACGCCCCGACCGACGGGACACCGGGCCCCGACCGCCGCCCGCGCGGGAGAGCGACGGGACACCGGGCACCGGCCACCGCCCCGCGGCCAGAGCACTGCCGGACCGGCTGGACTGGACACCGGGCCCCGACCGCCGCCCCGTGTCTAGACCGGCTGGATGTCCGGCGCCCCCAGTCGCGCCGCGTCCGCCGTCTGGTCGTCCGGCTGCCGCTGCGACTCGCGCTCCGCCTCCACCCGCTTCTCGTAGTGCTCGACCTCCTTGTCGACGTGTTCCCGCTCCCAGCCCAGCACCGGCGCCATCAGCTCGGCGACCTCCCGGGCACTGCGGGTGCCGCGGTCGAAGGTCTCGATGGAGATCCGGGTGCGCCGGGTCAGCACGTCGTCCAGGTGTCGGGCGCCCTCGTGCGAGGCGGCGTGGACGGCCTCCGCGCGGAGATAGTCCTCGGCGCCGCCCAGCGGCCGGCCGAGGCCGGGGTCGGCGGCGATGAGCTCCAGGAGCTCGTCGGCCAGCGAGCCGTACCGCCGCAGCAGGTGCTCCACGCGGGCGACGTGCAGGCCGGAACGCCGGGCGATGCGGGCGCGGGCGTTCCACAGTGCCGCGTAGCCCTCGGCGCCGGCCAGTGGGACGTCCTCGGTGCAGCACTCGGCGACCCGGCGGTCGAGGCCGTGCACCGCCTCGTCCACGGCGTCCTTGGCCATCACCCGGTAGGTGGTGTACTTGCCGCCCGCGACCACCACCAGGCCCGGCGCCGGATGCGCCACGGTGTGCTCGCGCGAGAGCTTGCTGGTGGCGTCCGACTCCCCGGCCAGCAGCGGGCGCAGCCCGGCGTACACGCCCTGGACGTCCTCGCGGCTCAGCGGCACCGCCAGGACGGAGTTGACGTGGTCCAGGAGGTAGTCGATGTCGGCGCTGGAGGCGGCCGGGTGCGCCTTGTCCAGGTCCCAGGGGGTGTCCGTGGTGCCGACGATCCAGTGCCGGCCCCAGGGGATCACGAACAGCACGCTCTTCTCGGTGCGCAGGATCAGCCCGGTGGTGGAGTGGATGCGGTCCTTGGGCACCACCAGGTGGATGCCCTTGGAGGCGCGGACGTGGAACTGTCCGCGTTCCCCGATCATCGCCTGGGTGTCGTCCGTCCACACCCCGGTGGCGTTGACCACCTGCCGGGCGCGGATCTCGAACTCGGCGCCCTCCTCCGCCGCCGGCGCCTCCAGGTCGCGCACCCGCACGCCGACCACCCGCTCGCCCTCGCGCAGAAAGCCGACGGCGCGGGTGCGGTTGGCGACCCGCGCGCCGTAGGAGGCGGCGGTGCGCACCAGGGTGGTGACGAAGCGCGCGTCGTCCATCTGGGCGTCGTAGTACTGCAGGGCGCCGACCAGGGCGTCCTTGCGCAGGCACGGGGCGACGCGCAGCGCGTGCCCGCGGGTGAGGTGGCGGTGGACCGGCAGGCCGCGGCCGTGGCCCGAGGAGACCGACATGACGTCGTAGAGCGCCACGCCGGAGCCCGCGTAGAGCCGCTCCCAGCCGCGGTGCTGGAGGGGGTAGAGGAACGGCACGGGCCGCACCAGGTGCGGGGCGAGCCGCTCCAGCAGCAGCCCGCGCTCCTTGAGCGCCTCCCGCACCAGCCCGAAGTCCAGCATCTCCAGATAGCGCAGCCCGCCGTGGATGAGCTTGCTGGAGCGGCTGGAGGTGCCCGCGGCCCAGTCCCGCGCCTCGACCAGACCGGTGGACAGCCCCCGGGTGGCCGCGTCCAGCGCGGTGCCCGCGCCGACCACCCCGCCACCCACGACCAGCACGTCCAGCTCCCGGTCCGCCAGCTGGGCCAGTGCCTCGGCACGCTCGGCCGGCCCCAGAGTCGGTGTCCTCATCGCTGCCTCCCGTTGCGGTGGCGGTGGGTGATCGGAGTCCCGTCCTCTTGTTGCTCTTGTTGCCGTCTTGTCGATTCTGACCGCGGGCCGGGCGGACAGCCAGCCTGTGCGGGCCGCACGGGTCCGACACCCGGCCCGACATCGACGCAATACTGAATACGAGTCATATTTCCGCTTAGTCTGCAATTGAGCCCTGTCATTGCGCCATCCGGAACGTCCCGGGAAGGACCGCACGACGCCATGCCCGCAGATCTCGCCGTCATCGGACTCGGCCACCTCGGCCTCCCGCTCGCCCAGGCCGCCACCGCCGCCGGCCTGCGCACCGTCGGCTTCGACCCCGACCCGGACGCCGTGGCCGAGCTGCGCGCCGGCAGACCCCCGGTCGAGGGCTCGCTGTCCGCCGCCGAGGTGCGCCGGATGGTCTCCCGGGACTTCCTGGCCACCACCGACCCCGCCGCGCTGGGCCGGGTGCGCACCGCGGCGATCTGCGCCCCGACCCCGCTCGGCGAGGACCGGGCACTGGACCTCACGGCGGTCGGCGAGGCGGCGCGCACCCTGGCCACCCGGCTCGGCCCGCACACCACCGTTCTCCTGGAGTCCACCGTCTACCCCGGAACGACCGAGGAATTCCTCCGGCCGCTGCTGGAGGAGGGCTCCGGGCTGCGCGCCGGGCGCGACTTCCACCTCGCCTACGCCCCCGGCCGGCTGGACCCCGGCAACCGGACGTACTCCCTCGCCAACACCCCCAAGGTGATCGGCGGCCTCACCCCCGCCTGCACCGAGGCCGCGGCCGCCTTCTACGGGCGCCTCGCGGAGAAGGTGGTGCGCGCCCGCGGCCCGCGCGAGGCCGAGACGGTGAAGGTGTTGGAGACCAACTACCGGCACGTCAACATCGCACTGGTGAACGAGATGGCGGTGTTCTGTCACGACCTGGGCATCGACCTGTGGGACGTGATCCGCTGCGCCGAGACCAAGCCCTTCGGCTTCCACGCCTTCCGCCCCGGCCCCGGAGTGGGTGGCCACGGCGTGCCGATCGACCCGAACTACCTCGCCTACCAGGGCCGCAGCCTGGGCTATCCGCTGCGCATGGTCGAGCTGGCGCAGGAGGTCAACGGGCGCATGCCGCGGTACGTCACCCAGCGCTGCGCGACCCTGCTCAACGAGCACGGGAAGTCCGCGCGCGGCGCCCGGGTGCTGCTGCTCGGCGTCAGCTACAAGGCGGACGTGGCCGACCAGGAGGGCTCCCCGGCCCGCGAGATCGCCTCCCGGCTGCTGGAGCTGGGCGCCCAGCTGAGCTACCACGACCCGCACGTCCCCCAGTGGCGGGTGCTCGGCCAGCCGGTGCCGCGGGCCGACTCGCTGTACGAGGCCGCGGCCGCCGCCGACCTCACGGTGCTGCTCCAGCCCCACCGCACCTACGACCTCCAGGGGCTGGCGGTCAAGGCACAGCTGCTGCTGGACACGCGCGGCGCGAGCCCGGCGGGCGCGGCACACCGACTGTGAACCGCGCGGTCGCCGATACCGCCGCGCCCCGCACACGCCGGCCGGCCCCCCGACCGTACGGCTCTCACGCCGTCGGCTGCCCCGCGCCGGGCCGCGGCGGGCCGCGGCGGGCCGGGCCGCTGAACGTCCGCGGTGGGCGGGCGCCGCTCGCCACCCGCCCACCGCGCGGGGGTCAGCCAGGCCCGTCCCCCGTCCCACCCGCCCTCTCGGCCTGGACCCGGGCCCTCCTGCGCCGTCTGCGGCCGAGTTGGAAGAGCACCGCCAGCACGATCAGCAGCAGTCCGCCCAGGACGATGATCACCGCGCCCGAGTCCACCTCGCGGACGTCGGCGGTGAAGCCGATCGGATCGCCCCAGGGGCGGCCGTCGACGGTGGTGTAGAGGCGGGCGGTCATCCGCACCGGGCCGTTGGCATGGGCGCGGACCTCCACCCGTACGGTGCGGCTGGCCGCCCGTGGCACCCGTACCGGCACCGAGCCGTTGTCGACGCTCAGTCGCTCGGGCCGGCCGGAGGTCACCCGCACCTCGACCCCGTCGATCGCCTGCTGGAGGCCGTTCTCCACGGTGACCGGGATGGTGGCGGAGTCGCCGGCCACCGTCACGGTGGACTTGGGCACCAGCCGCACCGACTCGGTGGAGGCGACCAGGAAGCCGGACAGGCCCTCCTCGTACGCACGGGCTCCCGCGCGGTCGCCGCGCCAGCCGGTGGAGACCGCGCGGGCGAGCGCGGCCCGCACCGCCTCGGTGGTGGCCTCGGCCTCGGACAGCACCTTGACCAGCGTGTGCAGCCGCCGCTCGTCCCGGGCGACCGACCGCAGATAGCGGGGCGTCAGCTCGGTGGCGCGCAGCGGGAGGGGATAGTCCGCCATCGGGCCCACGGCGCCGCCCGGGGTCGGATCCGCGAGCGCCGCGTCGAGCCGGGTCGGCTCCAGCCAGCCGGCCCGCTCCCCCTCCGTCAACGCCTCGGCGAGCGCCCGCGCGGGGGTGCCGGCGAGCTCGCGCGGGGGCACGACGACCAGTCCGCGCCGCGCGTTGGGCGCCTCCTCCACGGCCGTCAGGGTCTCGGCCATCAGCCGCTGCCGGGCGGGCACCCGCGCGGTGCGCCGGCCCAGCAGCCCCCGGAGGGTGGTGTCGAAGGTGAGCGCGGTGAGCGAGCCGCCGAGCGCGACCGGGGCGTCGTCGGTGGCGCCCCACGGGCTGGTCGGCGCGCCGGCCAGCCCCTCCCCCGAGGCGAGCACCGCGGGCAGACCGAGCCGCCGGGCCAACCCGGTGATCCGGTCGTCCAGCGCGCCGGCCACCGGCCAGCCCAGCCCGCCGCGCACCCGGACGTCCAGCTCGCCCTCGACCAGCGCCGCGCCCTGCCGCACGGACGGCCAGGACGACGCCGGCAGGGCGCCGTCGTTGTGGGCGAGCGAGGCCAGGTCCAGGTCGGCGTAGGGCAGCACCACCACCTCCCGCCCGCGCACCGCCTCCCGCAGCGCCACCAGCCACTCGTCCGCCGCCTGGCCGCCCTCGCCGGCCCGGCTGTCCCGTGGGTCGGTGGTGTCCGGCGTACGGGCGACCCGGTAGCCGTCGACCATGGCGCGCGCCTGGGCGATCAGATCGGGGTCGACGACCCAGGTGACGGGCTTGCCGGCGCCGGTCTCCACCAGCCTCCGCAGCCGTCCGCCCGGCCCGAGCGAGGCGGCCAGCGCGTCGTCCCGGAAGACCGGCTCGGCGCGCTCGCCGGTGCCCAGCGCCAGGGCCTGCATGTGCGGGACGTCGGTGAGCGGCCACAGCACGGTGGTGCGCAGCGGCAGCGCCTCCGGCGCGTCCCCCGGATACCAGGGCAGAAACGTGCGGGCCAGGCCGCGTACGGTCCCCTCGCCGTCGGTCAGCGTCACCGTCAGGGCGTATGCGCCGGGCGTCTCCAAGCCCAGCTCGTCCACCGGCAGGGTGAGCCGGAACCGGGCCTCGTCCCGGTCCCGGAGGGTGCGGACCCGCGCGGTGTGCCCGGCGACCTCCTCCCCGTCGGCCTCCGTCAGCTCACCTCGGGCGGCCACGGCTTCCAGGTCGCCGCGGGTGCCCAGCGCCCCCGCCGTCCCGATGCGCACCCCCACGTGCGCATCGGTCACGTCCCGGTCCGAGGAGTTGGCGAGCGTGCCGCCGACGGTGAGCTCCCCACCCTCGCGCGGCACGGCGGGGGTGACGGCGTCGAGCCCGAGCGCCACCGGATAGTCCGCCCGCGCGGACGCCGACAGGTGCGGGGCCCACGGCGCGTGCGCCGCCTCGACCAGCAGCGACGCGAGGCCGAGCAGCGCGGCGCAGACCACCACCCGCGCGTACCCCGCGCCACCCCGGCCCACCGCCACCACCTCGCCGCCCGCGCGCCCTTTCGCTCCGTACGCAACGAGCATGGCCAGTCGGAGAGCGCGACGCGCGCCGACTACGTCAAACGCGGCGTGTACGGGCGCCAGGCGCGTGATCTCTCAAGGTCTCCCGAGGTCTCGCGCGGCGACGGCACGGCCCCCTCCGAGCGGAGAACAGCGCCCGCCCCCGCCCGAACCCGCTGGCCCCTCCCGCCGCGACGGCGAGAACCGCCGCGGCGGAGCTGCGGTTCGGCAGCGCCCGGACGGGGCGCGGGGCCGCGGTTCGACGCGGCTGCCGCCGCGTGGGCGCGACCAGCCCCGACGGGCCGCAGATGATCGACGGCCCATCACGACACTCCCCGCCGGGCGCTCAGCCGCCGGGCGTCACCGCACGGAGGCGATCCCCGCCGTCCGCGCGTGCGCGTCCAGGACGGTCCGCAGGGCGGCGAAGTTCTCCACACAGCGGCCGGTGCCGACGGCCACGCAGTCGAGCGGGTCGTCGGCGATCAGCACCGGGATGTCCAGCTCGCGGCTGAGCCGCGAGTCCAGGCCCCGGAGCAGGGCGCCGCCGCCGGTCAGCACGATGCCGCGGTCCATGATGTCGCCGGAGAGCTCCGGCGGGGTCTCGTCCAGGGTGGCGCGCACCGCCGCCACGATGGCGTCGACCGGCTCGGTCAGCGCGTGCCGGACCTCGTCGGCGGTGAGTTCGAGCAGCTTGGGCAGCCCGCTGACGTGGTCACGGCCGCGCACCGTGCACCGCTCCGGCGGCTTGAGCGCCTGCGTCTGCTCCGAGTCGCCTTCGCCGTCGCCCTTGGGCAGCTCGATGTGCTTGGTCCCGGACTTGCTCGCCAGCCCGGCGGCGAGCCAGGAGGCGGTGGGCGCGGCCGAGCCGATGTTCATCTTGATTTCCTCGGCGGTGCGTTCGCCGATGGCCATCGCGTACTGCTTCTTGACGTACGTCATGATGGCGGCGTCCATGGCGTCGCCGGCGGTGCGCACGGAGCGGGCGGTGACGATGCCGCCCAGCGAGATGACGGCGACTTCGGTGGTGCCGCCGCCGATGTCCACGACCATGCAGCCGGTGGGCTCGCTGACGGGCAGTCCGGCGCCGATGGCGGCGGCCATCGGCTCCTCGATGAGATGCACCTGGCGGGCGCCGGCCTGGGTGGCGGCCTCGATGACCGCGCGGCGCTCGACACCGGTGATGCCGGAGGGTACGCAGACCACGACGCGGGGCCGCGCGAACAGCCGATTCCCCGTCACCTTCTTGATGAAGTGCCGCAACATGCGCTCGGCGATTTCGAAGTCCGCTATGACGCCGTCGCGTAGCGGACGGACCGCCACGATATTCGACGGCGTGCGGCCTATGGTTTCCTTCGCGTCGAAGCCGACGGACAGGACACTGCCGTCAATCGCGTCGACCGCCACGACGGACGGCTCGTTGAGCACCACCCCCTTCCCTCGCACATACACCAGCGTGTTCGCGGTGCCGAGGTCGATGCCCATGTCTCGTCCGGTGAACGACTTACTTTGCGCCATAAGTTGACATTATCTCTTATGCCCGATTCTTATCCATCGCCTACCCGTGGCCCTCGGTCACGGATCCATTCGACCGCTGCTAGCGTGCGTTCATGATCATGTCCGCGACGCGGACCCGCCGCGGAATCGCGGCAGGCGCGGCAGCCGCACTCCTCGGCGCTCTGGTGTTCGGCTTCTTCCAGGGTAAGGCCGGCGACCGCGGACCGGAGCTCGGCTACTGGGCCCTGTGCATCGGGCTGTTGGTCGGCGCCGCCCTCGGCAAGCCGGGCAATCAGGACCCGTTGCCGGCGGACCCGTTCGGCGAGACGAGGTAATGGCCCGGAACGACATCACCTTCTACGGCGTTGCAGGGGCAGAGGGTTTCCTCGCCGCCAAGCGGATCGCCGAATAGGACAGCCGAACAGAGCGCCCGAATCCGCATATTGCGGACGGTCAGTCACCGGACGTGTATCCGTCCGGTCCCAGGCATGTCACGGACGCCGAATCGACTTGTCTGGTTGTCATGGCCTCCTGTTACGTTGTGGCTCTGTTTTCCGCCGCGCTCCAAGAAGATGCACATCCCCGGAGTGCGGTTCCATCACCTTCATCCCCGGGGGATTTCGTCATGAGCCAGAACTGGCAGCAGCCTGGGCAGCCGCCGCAGCAGCCCCAGCCCGGCTACGGCTACCCGCAGCAGCCCACCGCTCCCCAGCCCCAGTACGGCGCTCCCCAGCCGCAGTACGGCGGCGGCTTCCCGCCGCCCCCGCCGCCGGCCGGCCGCCAGGGCAACGCGGGCCTCGCCATCGGCGCCGCCGTGGTCGCCGCCCTGGTGGGCGGGCTCCTGTACGCGTTCCTGCTGAGCGCCTTCGCCGACACCGACGGCAAGGCCGAGCCCGAGATCACGCAGTTCGCTTACGCAGGTGTCCTGGTCGGCGCCCTCGTCGGCGCGGCAGTCGGCAAGTTCGGCGGCCGCAACACGGGCCTGTGGGTGGTCGGCGCGGTTCTGGCCTTCGTCGGCGTCTTCATCGGCGAGCTGTTTGGCTACGCGATGATCCTGAGCGACTTCCTGGGCAACTTCGAGACACAGCTTGGCGCCGCCGGCAAGGAAGTGCCCTCCTCGACCGAGATCTTCTTCGAGCACTTCAACTCGCCTGTGTTCGGCGGCCCGGGCGACGAGGGCCTCTTCCACCTCTGGAAGGAAGACGCCGACGCCATCACCTGGATCTTCATGGCCCTGGCTCCGGTGGCCTCCTTCGGCGCCGCCAAGAAGCTCGCGGGCTGATAGCGCGACTCACACAACGAGGGCCTCGACCGCGGCGCGGTCGAGGCCCTCGTGCATGCATTACGCGCTTGCCAGATCGCAAGCGAGCTCTGCGTGACGCTCCTTGACGCCGAGGTCCTTGAGGTCGATCCGGCACAGCATCTTCGGTATACCCCCGCCCGGCTCACCCTTCTTACAGGCCAACCGCACCTTGGACTTCACGACGTAACCGTGATTCCGCAGGAACCCCTCACAGTCATTGGTATTGGCCTGCGCCGGAGAAGCCAGCGTCAGCATCCCTCCGACCAGCGCAGCAGTACCCACGAACCCGGCGAGCACCCTCTTCATACGGACCCCCGTACATCACACGGGACCAAGCCCCGCACCCTCCAAGATCAACTCGCGAGACCGTACAGACACCCCACTCCGCACACCAGTACGCACGTCGAAAACCGGCCACAACAGCCGAAGGGTCCCGACCAGCCACTGGTCGGGACCCTTCACACAAAACCGTCCGTCAGGACGTCACCGCTGGTCGTGCTGCGACGGCGCCACCGTCACCTCGACCCGCTGGAACTCCTTCAGGTCGCTGTAGCCGGTGGTGGCCATGGCGCGGCGCAGGGCGCCGAAGAAGTTCATGGAGCCGTCCGGGGTGTGGGAGGGGCCGAGGAGGATCTCCTCCGTCGTGCCGACCGCACCCAGGTTCATCCGCTTGCCGCGCGGCACGTCCTCGTGGACGGCCTCCATGCCCCAGTGGTGGCCGCGGCCCGGCGCGTCGGTGGCGCGGGCGAGCGGGGAGCCCATCATGACCGCGTCGGCACCGCAGGCGATCGCCTTGGGCAGGTCGCCGGACCAGCCCACGCCGCCGTCGGCGATGACGTGGACGTAGCGGCCGCCGGACTCGTCCAGGTAGTCGCGACGGGCCGCGGCGACGTCCGCCACCGCCGTCGCCATCGGGACCTGGATGCCCAGGACGTTACGGGTGGTGTGCGCGGCGCCGCCGCCGAAGCCGACCAGGACGCCGGCCGCGCCGGTGCGCATCAGGTGCAGGGCCGCGGTGTAGGTGGCGCAGCCGCCGACGATCACCGGGACGTCGAGCTCGTAGATGAACTGCTTCAGGTTGAGCGGCTCGGCGGCGCCCGAGACGTGCTCGGCCGAGACCGTGGTGCCGCGGATGACGAAGATGTCCACGCCCGCGTCGACGACGGCCTTGGAGAACTGCGCGGTGCGCTGCGGGGAGAGCGCGGCGGCGGTGACGACGCCCGCGTCGCGCACCTCCTTGATCCGCTGCCCGATCAGCTCTTCCTTGATCGGCTCGGCGTAGAGCTCCTGCATCCGGCGGGTCGCGGTGCGCTCGTCCAGCTCGGCGATCTCCGCGAGCAGCGGCTCCGGGTCCTCGTACCGGGTCCACAGGCCCTCGAGGTTCAGCACCCCGAGGCCGCCCAGCTCGCCGATGCGGATCGCGGTCTGCGGCGAGACGACGGAGTCCATGGGGGCGGCGAGGAAGGGCAGCTCGAAGCGGTAGGCGTCAATCTGCCAGGCGATCGAGACCTCCTTCGGGTCCCGGGTACGACGACTCGGCACGACGGCGATGTCGTCGAACGCGTACGCCCTGCGGCCGCGCTTGCCGCGCCCGATCTCGATCTCAGTCACGTTGTGGCCTTTCCCTCTACGTATGCCGTTCCAGTATCCCCGACACGCGTCCGCGACACGGCGGAGCCCGCGGCCTGGCGGTCGCGGGCTCCCTCAAACGCCTTGCGCACTCCTACCGGCGGGAGTAGTTCGGCGCCTCCACCGTCATCTGGATGTCGTGCGGGTGGCTCTCCTTGAGCCCGGCCGCGGTGATCCGCACGAAGCGGCCCTTCTCCTTCAGCTCCGGGACGGTGGCCGAGCCGACGTAGCCCATGGAGGCGCGCAGGCCGCCGATGAGCTGGTGGGCGACGGAGCCCAGCGGGCCGCGGTAGGGCACCTGGCCCTCGATGCCCTCGGGCACCAGCTTGTCCTCGGAGAGGACGTTGTCCTGGAAGTAGCGGTCCTTCGAGAAGGAGCGGGCCTGGCCGCGCGACTGCATCGCGCCCAGCGAGCCCATGCCCCGGTAGGACTTGAACTGCTTGCCGTTGATGAAGACCATCTCGCCCGGAGTCTCCTCACAGCCGGCGAGCAGGCTGCCCAGCATGACCGTGTCGGCGCCGGCGGCGATCGCCTTGGCGATGTCGCCGGAGTACTGGAGGCCGCCGTCGCCGATCAGCGGCACGCCGGCCGCGGAGCACGCCTGCGCCGCCTCGTAGATCGCCGTCACCTGCGGCACGCCGATGCCGGCGACCACGCGGGTAGTGCAGATCGAGCCCGGGCCGACGCCGACCTTGACACCGTCCACGCCGGCGTCGATCAGCGCCTGGGCGCCGTCGCGGGTGGCGACGTTGCCGCCGACCACATCGACGTTGATGTTGGACTTGACCTTGGCGATCATGTCGAGGATGCCCCGGCTGTGGCCGTGCGCGCTGTCCACGACGAGGAAGTCGGCCCCGGCCTCGACCAGCGCCTGGGCGCGGTCGTACGCCTCGTCGCCGACGCCCACCGCGGCGCCCACGATCAGTCGGCCGCCGGCGTCCTTCGCCGCGTTCGGGTACTTCTCGGCCTTGACGAAGTCCTTGACCGTGATCAGGCCCTTGAGCACGCCGGAGTCGTCGACCAGCGGCAGCTTCTCGATCTTGTGGCGACGGAGCAGCTGCATCGCCTCCTCGCCGGAGATCCCGACCTTGCCGGTGACCAGCGGCATCGGGGTCATGACCTCGCGGACCTGGCGGCCCCGGTCCAGCTCGAAGGCCATGTCGCGGTTGGTGACGATGCCCAGCAGCTTGCCGGTCTCGTCGGTCACCGGGACGCCGCTGATGCGGAACTTCGCGCACAGCGCGTCCGCCTCGTGCAGCGTGGCGTCCGGGCGCACCGTGATCGGGTCGCTGACCATGCCGGACTCGGACCGCTTGACCAGGTCCACCTGGTTGGCCTGGTCCTCGATGGACAGGTTGCGGTGCAGCACGCCCACGCCGCCCTGCCGGGCCATGGCGATGGCCATCCGGGCCTCGGTGACCTTGTCCATGGCGGCGGACAGCAGCGGGATGTTGACCCGCACGTTGCGGGTGACCTTGGACGAGGTGTCGACCGCGTTCGGCAGCACCTCGGAGGCGCCCGGCAGCAGCAGCACATCGTCGTACGTCAGCCCGAGCATCGCGAACTTCTCAGGCACTCCGTCGACGTTGTCAGTCATGACACCCTTCCCATGCTCTTGCCCCAGCGAGGACTCCCATGCTAACGGGCTTCTGTGGTGTCCCATTCCACGACCGCTGAGGGCCGCATCACTTGGAGGTTCGTACGGAACACCCGCACTCCACCGCCTTCACTACTGCTCCGCGAGCGCCCTGAGCCTGCTCAGCGCCCGGTGCTGGGCCACCCGCACCGCGCCCGGGGACATCCCCAGCATCTGCCCGGTCTCCTCGGCCGTCAGCCCGACCGCGACCCGCAGCAGCACCAGCTCGCGCTGGTTCTCCGGCAGGTTCGCCAGCAGCTTCCGGGCCCACTCGGCGTCGCTGCTCAGCAGCGCGCGCTCCTCCGGGCCCAGCGAGTCGTCCGGCTGCTCCGGCATCTCGTCCGAGGGCACGGCGGTGGAGCCGGGGTGGCGCATGGCGGCCCGCTGCAGATCGGCGACCTTGTGCGCGGCGATGGCGACGACGAAGGCGTCGAAGGGGCGGCCGGTGTCGCGGTAGCGCGGCAGCGCGCACAGCACCGCCAGGCAGACCTCCTGCGCGAGATCGTCCACGAAGTGGCGGGCATCGCCCGGCAGCCGCGACAAGCGGGTGCGGCAGTAACGCTGGGCGAGCGGGTGAACGTGGGCGAGCAGATCGTGCATGGCACGCTCGTCGCCCTCGACGGCGCGTCGTACGAGGGCGCCGATGGCCTGGTTCTCCTCGTCGCGCATCGGTCCATGGTGCCTTGGCGCCACCCGGTCCACGGCACCGCCCTCGTAGTTGTGCACCGAACCGTTACGCGTCGGTGTTTTCGCACTCACGTCCCGTGCCTCCCCCTTTCGGGTATTCCCACCCCGCGCCCACGACTCCACCGATGGCCGGTGCACCGACACCGCTGACCGGTGCACCGATGGCTCGCGCCCGCGCCTTGGGGCACCTGAGGACACGGCCTGTCCGTCGTGAGGTCTCATCTGACCGAGCGAGGAGCCTCGGTCTCAGCCGGGGAGGAGTCACACCTCTAAGGATGCGGCATCCCGTGAGGTTTCGGCGTCCGGCGCCGGCGCGGTGCCGGCGCCGCACCGCGATCAGCGCACCAGACCCCAGCGGAAGCCCAGCGCCACCGCATGCGCCCGGTCCGAGGCGCCGAGCTTCTTGAACAGCCGCCTGGCGTGCGTTTTCACGGTGTCCTCGGAGAGGAAGAGCTCGCGCCCGATCTCCGCGTTCGACCGGCCGTGGCTCATCCCCTCCAGCACCTGGATCTCGCGCGCGGTGAGGGTGGGCGCCGCGCCCATCTCCGCCGAGCGCAGCCGGCGCGGGGCCAGCCGCCAGGTCGGGTCGGCCAGCGCCTGGGTCACGGTGGCGCGCAGCTCTGCCCGGGACGCGTCCTTGTGCAGATAGCCACGGGCGCCGGCGGCGACGGCGAGCGCCACCCCGTCCAGGTCCTCGGCGACCGTGAGCATGATGATCCGGGCGCCGGGGTCGGCGGACAGCAGTCGGCGCACGGTCTCGACGCCGCCGAGCCCGGGCATCCGTACGTCCATCAGAATGAGGTCCGAGCGGTCGGCGCCCCAGCGGCGGAGGACTTCCTCGCCGTTGGCCGCCGTCGTCACACGCTCGACGCCGGGCACGGTCGCGACCGCGCGGCGCAGCGCCTCTCGGGCAAGCGGGGAGTCGTCGCAGACGAGGACGGATGTCATGGCCGTCCTCCGCAGCTGATGCGCGTCACCTTGAGCCTCCAGGCTGGTACGTATCGTCACCTGAGCGATTGACCGCCTCGGACATCCGTCCGAGAGCTTTATTCATCAACCGCCTCCGCCCTCTCAACGACGGTCACCCGAAAGAGTTACGGGTTCGGCGGCCACCTTCGACACTCTACGTGAGGGCGCCGTCACGGAGCAGCTTCATCGCGCGGGCCGTCCCCTTCGGCCTTCATGCCCTGTTCGGTGGCATTTGGCGACTTTGCTTCCAATCTGACGCGATGTGTGGCTACATTCGCAATGAGTCATATTTTCATCTGCTTACACAGCAGATGTACGGTCATGAGCACTGCGTCCGCACGAGATCGCAACGAGGGGATACGAAGCAATGGCCGATTTCTCCCGCCTTCCCGGTCCCAACGCAGACCTGTGGGACTGGCAGCTCCTGGCCGCCTGCCGCGGGGTCGACAGTTCGCTGTTCTTCCATCCCGAAGGAGAGCGCGGCGCGGCCCGCAGCGCTCGCGAAGCGTCGGCCAAGGAGGTGTGCATGCGCTGCCCGGTGCGCGCGCAGTGCGCGGCCCACGCCCTGGCGGTGCGGGAGCCCTACGGCGTATGGGGCGGACTCACCGAGGACGAGCGTGAAGAGCTGATGGGGCGCGCACGCCACCGCGCCATCGCGGCCTCGGGCACCGCGGCGCACCACTGACGCTCCTGACGCCCCTGACGCCACCGACCCCGCCGCTACCGCCCCGGAGACCCCGCCCGTACCCGCACACCCGCACCCACGGCCGCCCGATCCGCGCCCGTCAGCGGCCACCCGTGCCCGGCCCCCGTATCCGACAGACCCGTCCCCAGCAACCCGCCAGCCGCGCCTCCGGCACCTCCGGCACCGGGCGCCGGCCGGTCGACCCGGCCCCCGCCCGGGACGGCCAGGGCACCCGTACAGCCGCGGCTCAGCGGTGGGGTGTGTCCGGCTCCCCGCGCGGGCGCGCCCCGTCACCAAGGCCCCGCGGCCGGCTGTGCCCTGCTCCGCCGCGCCGGCGCGACCCGTCGCAAAGGCCCCGCGGCCCGTCGACGGCCGTCACGGCACCGCGCGGGGAGCGCTCCGCCCGCCGGGTCAGCGGCGCGCCGCGTGCTCCAGTCGGTCCAGGGTCGCCACGACCGCCGGCACCCGGGCCAGGTCCGGCAGCGTCAGCGCCACCACCTCGCGCCGCACCACGGGCTCCACCTGGACGGTGACGGTCCCCTTCATCCGTACGGACTCCAGCGCCAGCTCGGGCAGCACCGCCACCCCGAGCCCCGCCGCCACCAGGCCGACCACCGCCGGCACGTCGTCCGTCGCGAAGTCGATGCGTGGGGTGAAGCCCGCGCTCTCGCAGATCTTCACCAGGTGGCGCCGGCAGCGCGGGCAGCCCGCGATCCACGGCTCGCTCTCCAGCTCGGCGAAGCCCACGGTGCCCGCCCCGGCCAGCCGGTGGCCCTCCGGGACGACGCCGACCAGTCGGTCGCCGAGCAGCGGGCGCACCGCCAGGTCGTCCCACTCGGCTTCCGCGGCCACCTCGGTTCCGGGGACCGCGCCGGGCAGCGTGGGGTAGCGGAAGGCCAGCGCCACCTCGCAGTCGCCCGCGCGGAGCATCTCCACCGAGCGCGGCGGCTCGGCCTCCACCAACGAGACCCGGGTGCCGGGGTGGGCCGCGCGCAGCTCGGCCAGCGCGGTGGGCACCAGGGTGGAGCTGCCGCTGGGGAAGGAGACCAGCCGCACCCGGCCGGCGCGCAGCCCCGCGATCGCCGCGACCTCCTCCTCGGCGGCGGTCAGCCCGGCGAGGATGCCGGTCGCATGCCGCACCAGCGCCTCGCCCGCCTCGGTCAGCCGCATCTCACGGCCGGTCCGGATGAGCAGCGGAGTGCCCGCGGACTGCTCCAGCGCCCGCATCTGCTGGCTGACGGCGGGCTGGGTGCAGCCCAGCTCGCGCGCGGCGGCCGAGAAGGAACCGGTGACGGCCACGGAGCGCAACACCCGCAGATGACGTGCCTCGATCATGCTTCGAGCATAAGCACCTCTTGGGGCGGAGCGGAAAATCCAGCTCGCCGCTTTGGCCCGGTTCGGACTAACGTGCGGGCATGCAGCTGCTTTCGGTGAACCTGGCCCACCCCCGCTCCCCCGACTACACCGACGCCGCCTTCACCGGCATCGACAAGCGTCCGGCGTCCGGCCCGGTGGCGGTCTCGCCCCCGGGGCCCAAGGGGGTCGCGGGCAGCGGGCTCGCGGGGGACGAGATCGGCGACCTGCGCCACCACGGCGGCGACGACCAGGCCGTCTACGCCTTCGCCCGCGAGGACCTGGACATCTGGGAGCGGGAGCTGGGGCGCGAGCTGCCGGGCGGCGTCTTCGGGGAGAACCTCACCACCGCCGGGCTGGACGTGAACGGCGCGCGGATCGGCGAGCGGTGGCGCGTCGGCCGGGAGCTGGTCCTGGAGGTCAGCTCGGCGCGCGTCCCGTGCCGCACCTTCGCCGGCTGGCTGGGCGAGCAGGGGTGGATCAAGCGGTTCACCGAGGCCGCCGCACCCGGCGCCTACCTGCGGGTGATCCAGCAGGGCGAGATCCGAGCCGGCGATCCGATCGAGATCGTGCACCGGCCGGAGCACGAGGTGACGGTCTCCTTCCTCTTCCGCGCCACCACCACCGAGCGCACGCTGCTGCCGCGCGTGCTGGCGGCCGGCGACGCGCTGCACCCCGAGGCGCGCCGCAAGGCGCTGGCCTACGTGGCCAAGCAGGGCTCCTGACCCCGCGTCACGTCGCCGGGCTTCCCGCGCCGGTGCCGCCCTAGGCCGATAGCGTGCGGGTATGACGACTGCACTGATTACGGGATCGACGGCCGGGATCGGCGCGGCCTTCGCGCGCCGGCTCGCGGCCGACGGGCACGACGTGGTGCTGGTGGCGCGGGACGAGAAGCGACTGCGCGAGCAGGCCGCCGAACTGCACGACCGGCACGGGGTCGAGGCGGAGGTGCTGCGCGCCGACCTGGCGGAGGACGCGGGGATCGAGGCGGTGGCCTCCCGACTGTCCGACCGCAGGCGCCCCGTCGACCTGCTCATCAACAACGCGGGGTTCGCGCTGCGCGGCCGCTTCCTGGAGGTGCCGGTCGCCGACGAGCTACGGATGATCAAGGTGCATGTCGAGGCGGTGCTCCGGCTCACCACCGCGGCCACCGACGCGATGCGGGAGCGTGGCCGCGGCGGCGTCATCAACGTCGCCTCCGTCGGGGCGTTCTTCCCGCGCGGGACGTACGGGGCCGGCAAGGCGTGGGTGGTGCAGTTCACCCAGGGGGCGGCGCGGGACCTGGCCGTCTCGGGGGTGCGGCTGATGGCCCTGTGCCCCGGCTTCGTGCGGACCGAGTTCCACCAGCGTGCGGGGGTGCCCACCGACAACGTCCCCGGCTGGATGTGGCTCGACGCGGACCGCGTGGTCGCCGCCGCCCTCAAGGACTTCGCCCGCGGCAAGTCCCTCTCCGTCCCCGACCCCCGCTACAAGGCCCTCATGGGGATCGCGAAGATAACGCCCCGCGCCGCGGTGTCCCGCATCTCCAACAACGCGGCGCGCCCCAAGAGGTGAGCCGTGCCGGCGGCGCCGCCGGGTGAGTGAACGCGCCCTGCATATGCCGGAGGGTTGCGCCCGGTTCGGCCCCGCCGAACACCACCGTCGGACGCCTCGCCGTCGGGGCGGAACGATGGCCCCCACCGGTGGAAGCCACGTCCCAGGACGCGAACCACGTCCCGCCGCGACGGCGAGCAACCCGATTGGCGCAGTCCGGCGGGGCCGAACCGCCCCCCGGCCACCGGCCGGAACGAACCCCTGGCCACCGGCCGGAAAAACGGGCTTGGCCCGGACCCCTCAGCGAGGGGTCCGGGCCAAGCCCGTTGCGTACGGTCCCTGACCGGGAGGTCAGTGCGCGTGGCCGTGACCGTGGCCGTGGCCACCGTCGGCCTCTTCCTCTTCCTTCTTCTCGACCACGAGGGTCTCGGTGGTGAGGAGGAGGGAGGCGATGGAGGCGGCGTTCTCCAGGGCGGAGCGGGTGACCTTGACCGGGTCGATGACGCCGGACTTCACCAGGTCGCCGTACTCACCGGTGGCGGCGTTGAAGCCCTCGCCCTTGTCGAGCTCGGCCACCTTGGAGGTGATGACGTAGCCCTCGAGGCCGGCGTTCTCGGCGATCCAGCGCAGCGGCTCGACGGCGGCGCGGCGGACCACGGCCACACCGGTGGCCTCGTCGCCGGACAGGCCGAGGTTGTCCTCCAGCACCTTGACGGCGTGCACGAGCGCGGAGCCACCGCCGGAGACGATGCCCTCCTCGATCGCGGCGCGGGTCGCGGAGATCGCGTCCTCCAGGCGGTGCTTCTTCTCCTTGAGCTCCACCTCGGTGGCGGCACCGACGCGGATCACGGAGACGCCGCCGGCCAGCTTGGCCAGGCGCTCCTGGAGCTTCTCGCGGTCCCAGTCGGAGTCCGTGGCCTCGATCTCGGCCTTGATCTGCGCGACGCGACCGGCCACGTCCTCGGCGTTGCCGGCACCGTCGACGACGGTGGTGTCGTCCTTGGTGACGGTCACGCGGCGGGCGCTGCCCAGCACGTCCAGGCCGACCTGGTCGAGCTTGAGGCCGACCTCCTCGGCGACGACGGTGCCGCCGGTGAGGGTGGCGATGTCGCCCAGGATCGCCTTGCGGCGGTCGCCGAAGCCCGGGGCCTTGACGGCCACCGCGTTGAAGGTGCCGCGGATCTTGTTGACGACCAGGGTGGAGAGCGCCTCGCCGTCCACGTCCTCGGCGATGATCAGCAGCGGCTTGGAGCCACCCGCCTGGATGACCTTCTCCAGCAGCGGCAGCAGGTCCTGGATGGCGGAGATCTTGCCCTGGTGGATCAGGATGTACGGGTCGTCCAGGACCGCCTCCAGGCGCTCCTGGTCGGTGACGAAGTACGGCGACAGGTAGCCCTTGTCGAAGGCCATGCCCTCGGTGAAGTCCAGCTCCAGGCCGAAGGTGTTGGACTCCTCGACCGTGATGACGCCGTCCTTGCCGACCTTGTCGATCGCCTCGGCGATCAGGTCGCCGACCTGCTTGTCCTGGGCGGACAGCGCGGCGACGGCGGCGATGTCGGACTTCTCGTCGATCGGGCGGGCGGTGGCCAGCAGGTCGTCGGAGACGGCCTTCACCGCGGCGTCGATGCCCTTCTTCAGGGCGGCCGGGGAGGCGCCGGCGGCGACGTTGCGCAGACCCTCGCGGACCAGCGCCTGGGCCAGCACGGTGGCGGTGGTGGTGCCGTCACCCGCGATGTCGTTGGTCTTGGTCGCCACCTCCTTCACGAGCTGGGCGCCCAGGTTCTCGTACGGGTCCTCGATCTCCACCTCACGGGCGATGGTGACGCCGTCGTTGGTGATGGTCGGGGCGCCGAACTTCTTGTCGATGACGACGTTGCGGCCCTTGGGGCCGATCGTCACCTTCACGGTGTCGGCAAGCTTGTTGACGCCACGCTCAAGGGCGCGACGGGCGTCTTCGTCGAACTTCAGGATCTTCGCCATGGGAGCTCTCAAGTCCTCTCGTTGCGATCCCAGGCCGCTTCGCCAGCGGCCACCATCGCGTGAAAAAAGAACTGCGCCCCCGCCCCGGCCGTGTCAGACGCGGGAACCAGGGGCGCAGTTCGAAGGCAAAACTCGGTGATTACTTCTCGACGATCGCGAGCACGTCGCGAGCCGAGAGGACGAGGTACTCCTCGCCGTTGTACTTCACCTCGGTGCCGCCGTACTTGCTGTAGAGCACGACGTCGCCGACCTTGACGTCGAGCTCGACGCGCTTGCCGTCCTCGAAGCGGCCCGGGCCGATGGCCAGGACGACGCCCTCCTGGGGCTTCTCCTTGGCGGTGTCCGGAATGACCAGGCCAGAGGCCGTGGTCTGCTCGGCGTCCAGCGGCTGGACCACGATGCGGTCCTCAAGCGGCTTGATGGCAACCTTGGAGCTGGCGGTCGTCACGATCCGACCTCCCCCTTCGGAGATCTCACGGGGTTAACTGTCTGAGGTGGCGACCAGGTGGATCCGTCGTCGCGGGTGCCGGACCTGCCCGTCGCTGTGTTGGCACTCCCCTGTGTGGAGTGCCAGCCCCGAGACTAGGACGCGGTTAGCACTCAGTCAACTAGAGTGCCAATCGCGGGGGCGCGCCCACCCCTTTCACACCACCCCCGACGCCCCCACACGCTGAGGGAACCGTGTGTACGCGGCCCGGGTTCCCGACCGGGAGAATGAGCGTGTGGATGTTGACGTCTTCGACCGACTGACCCGTTCGGATGAGGGGCAGGCGCTGCTGGCCGCGCTGCGCGACTTCGAGCCGAGGCAGGAGCTCGCGATCGCCACCCGGCTGCGCCGGGACCACCCGGCCGAGCTGGTGTCGGCGGCGTTGGAGCAGGCGCGGCTGCGGCAGCGGGCGGAGCCGAAGTTCGGCGCCGACGCCTATCGGATGTACTTCACCCCCCACGGTGTGGAGCAGTCGACGCGGGCGCGGGTGGCGAACTACCGCGCGGAGCGCCTCGCCGCCCTGGGCGTCGCCTCCGTGGCCGACCTGTGCTGCGGCATCGGCGGCGACGCGGTGGCGCTGGCCCGCGCGGGGATCGCGGTCCTCGCCGTCGACCGCGACCCGGCCACCTGCGCGGCCACCCGCGCCAACGCCGCGGCGCTGGGGCTGGAGTCGCTGATCGAGGTGGTCTGCGCCGATGTCGCCGAGATCGACACGACCCCGTACGACGCGGTCTTCGTCGACCCCGCGCGGCGCGGCGGCCGGGGCCGGATCTTCGACCCCGAGGCGTACTCCCCGCCGCTGTCCTGGGCCGTCGCCACGGCCCGCGCCGCGCGGTACGCCGCCCTCAAGATCGCACCCGGGGTGCCGCACGAGGCGATCCCGGACGAGGCCGAGGCGGAGTGGATCTCGGACGGCGGGGAGGTGAAGGAGGCGGTGCTGTGGTTCGGCACCGCGCCGGGCGCTCGGCGCGCGACCCTGCTGCCGCGCGGCGAGTCGCTGACCGGCCGGGGCCTGCCCGATCCCCCGGTCCGCCCGGTCGGCCGCTTCCTCTACGAGCCGGACGGCGCCGTCATCCGCGCCCATCTGGTGGCGGAGGTGGCCGAAGAGGTGGACGGCGGCCTGATCGACGAGACGATCGCGTACGTCACCTCCGACGAACTGCGCCCCACCGCGTACGCCACCGCCTACGAGATCACCGATGTGCTGCCGTTCAACGTCAAGCGACTGCGCGCGCTGCTGCGCGAGCGCGGGGTGGGCGTGGTGACGGTCAAGAAGCGGGGGTCTGCGGTGGAGCCGGAGGAGCTGCGCAAGAAGCTCAAGCTCGACGGGTCGCGCGGGGCGACGTCCTGCACGGTCTTCCTGACCCGGGTCGCCGGGCACCCGAGCATGCTGCTGGGGCACCCGGCCTGACCCGCCGCCTTCAGGCCACCACCTCAGGCCACCGCGCCGGGCACCTTGCCGGCGCCGCCGGGGGCCTCCGAAGGGTCGCCCGCGCGGGCGTCCGACCGGTCGCCCGTACGGCCCTCCGAAGGGTCGCCCGGACGGTCGCCCGACCGGTCGCCCGGACGGCCCTGCGGGCGGGGCTCCACGCGGTCGCCCCGGAGGAGGAGCCAGGCGACCAGCGCCGCCACCGCCAGGAGGGCGCCCGCCCAGAGGTAGGCCGTGGCGTAGCCGTCGACGAGACCGCGCGGGGTGGCGTCGTCGCCGGTGGTGTGGGAGGCGACCGTGGCGAGCACGGCCAGCCCCAGCGAGCCGCCGATCTGCCGGGAGCTGTTGATCAGACCGGAGGCCATGCCGGTCTCGGGCGCGGCGACCCCCGCGGTGGCGGCCGTGCCCATCGGCACCACGCACAGCCCGATCCCGACGCTGGCCGCCAGCGAGGGGCCGAGGACGGAGTCGGCGAAGCCGCCGTCGACGCCGACCGCGAGCCCGAACCAGACGAAGCCGGCCGCCCCCAGCAGTCCACCCGCCAGCAGCAGTGTCGCCGCGCCCAGCCGCGCCATCGCGCGGGTGGCGAGCAGCGAGCCGACCACCACGCCGGCGCTGAAGGGCAGGAAGGCGACGCCGGTGGCGATCTCGCCGTAGCCCAGGATCCGCTGCATGTAGAGCGAGGTGAAGTAGAAGGCGGCGAACTGGCCGGAGAAGAGCAGCAGGGTGAAGAGGTTGGCGGCCAGCACCGGGCGGAGCGTCAGCAGGCCCAGCCGCAGCAGCGGCTGGCGCACCCGCAGCTCGGCGACGGCGAACGCGGCCAGCAGCACCGCCGCCGCCCCCAGGGTGCCCACGGTCCACGCCGAGGCCCAGCCCTCGGTCTCGGTCCGCACCAGCCCCAGCACCAGCGCCGTCATGCCGGTGGTGACCAGCAGCGCCCCGGCGACGTCGAGTCGGGGCGCGGGCCCGTCACGCCGGTCGCGCGCCACCGAGCGGACGGCGGCCACGAGCGCGAAGGCCACGATCGGCACGTTGACCAGCAGCACGGCGCGCCAGCCGGTCCACTCGGTGAGCACCCCGCCCACCAGCACCCCGACCGCGCCGCCCGCGGCGCCGGCCATGCCCCACAGACCCAGCGCGCGGGACCGGGCCGGCCCGGCCGGGAAGGTGACGGTGATCAGCGCGAAGGCGACGGGCGCGAGCGCGGCGGCGCCCACCCCCTGCAGCGCCCGGGCGGCGACCAGGCCGCTCGCCGCATCCACCAGTCCGCCGACCAGGCTGGCTCCGCCGAAGATCACCAGCCCGCCGACCAGGGTGCGGCGACGGCCGATGATGTCCGCCAGCCGCCCGCCGAGCATCAGCAGCCCGCCGAAGGCGAGCGCGTAGGCGTTGACCACCCACAGCAGGCTCTCCTCGCTGAAGCCGAGGTCCGCGCGGATGTCGGGCAGCGCGACGTTCACCACCGACATGTCCAGCGCCACCATGAACTGCACGGTGAGCGCCACCGCCAGCAGCCAACGCGCCTGTTTCACCTGGTCGTTCACGGGTTTCGCATCCCCTCTCCGCCATTTGTGTACGCGTACACCAAGAAAGTGTACGCGTACACAAACGACAATGGGGCGGTGACGACGAAGACTGAGGGCGCGCCGGACAGGCGGCGAGGGCGAAGCGGGACGGGTGGCGCGGGCGCGACCGCGGGATCGGGCAGGTCGCCGGGCGGGCGGCCGGCGCGCCTGGAGCTGGAGACGATCGTCGACACCGCGCGCCGCATCCTCGAGACGGAGGGCGTCGAGGCCCTGAGCATGCGGCGGCTGGCCAAGGAGGTCGGCTCCACGCCGATGGCGCTCTACCGCCACGTCCGCGACAAGGACGAGCTGCTCGCCCGCGTGCTGTCCGGAACGGCCGCCGCGCTCCCCCGGCCCGAACTGCCCCGGGACCCGCGCGAGCGACTGCTCGCGGTCTGCCTGCACATGCACGACCTCCTCAAGGCGCAGCCGTGGGTGGTGCAGGTGCTCAGCCTCGGCGACCTCACCGACAAGGGCGCGCTGTGGATGACGGAGGAGATCATCGACACCTCGATGGCCTGCGGGCTGAGCGAGCGCGACGCGCTGCACGCCTACCGCACCATCTGGCACTACGTGCTCGGCACCCTGATCTACCAGGCCGCCGTGGCCCGCCGCGCCGAGGACCCCGAGCGGCACCGCGCCTACCTGGACATGCTCGCGGGGGTGGACCCGGCCGAGATGCCACGGATGGCCGCGCTCGGCGGCCGCTGGGAGGAGCTGGCCGCGTCCTACGACGTCGCGAGCGGGCTGCGGGCGGTGATCGCGGGACTGCTGGCACAGGGAGGGGCTCGGGCGCAGGGAGAGGCTCTGGCACCGGGAGAGGCTCTGGCACAGGGAGAGGCTCTGGCACCGGGAGAGGCTCTGGCACCGGGTGCCGACACACCGGCGCGAAAGGCCGCACCGAGAGGCCACCCGTAGTAGTTTCACTCCCCACCGAGAGCCAGCCAACCAGCTTTTCCTATGGGGCAGTTGAGGCCCCGGGATGGGGTGAACGTGTCGTTGGACGCGCGATGGTCCGGCCGTCGGACCGAATCCGATCCTCGTATGCGCCTCAACCACGCCGATGGGGTGACGGCGGGCGGCGGCTCGGAAGGGTTGGTGGTGTACCAGGACGACCTGGGACAGGTCGGCCACGAGGCCCACACGCTGCACACCCGGCTCAGGAAGGCCGGCGACGTCGCCCAGGGATCCGAGGGCGACGGCTCGACGGCGAAGGCGGCGGCGACGCTGACCTCGCACGGCTTCGCGATGGGCGGCGCCCTGACCACCACCGCCTTCGTGTGGCGGCGCCAGGTCGAGACCCTGCTTCAGGCGTGCGCCCACATCTCCAACCACCTGGACTACACGAAGCAGTCGACGGCGCGGGAGGACGCGAAGATCGCCGCCTCCCTTCGCTACCGCGACGGCAGCACCGAGCCCGTCTCCGAGATCCTCACCCACTTCCGATAAGGGACCGTGCCATGACGGGACTGACCTTCGACAGCCTCTACCACGTCTCCTTATCCAGCCTCGCCTCCTCGGTCCATGACTGGCAGGCGATGATGAAGCAGCTCGACACCCTCGCGACCGACGCCTCCGAAGGGATGGCACGAAAGGCGGAGGCCGCCCGCTGGGAGGGCGTGAACTCCGATGTCACCAGGCCCTTCATCCGCAAGACGGCCAAGGAGTTCCGCGACGCCCACACCGAGGCGACCAGCATCTGGGCCGTCCTCAGGGACGCGCACGCCGACCTCGCGGAACTCCAGAAGACGCTGAAGAAGCTCATCGACGAGGACGCGAAGACGGCCGGCATCCGCGTGATCGGCAGGGACGACGGCACCGTGTCGTGCGCCCTGCTGCGCGAGGCCGGGCAGAACGACGACCCCAGCCCGGCGGACCGCGACAAGCTGGGGCAGTGGGAAGGCCGCATCAACCGCCTGATCGCCGAGGCCCAGGAGATCGACGACTCCGTGGTGCGGGCTCTCAGGAAGAGCCATGGCCGCGACAACCACAACTTCGGCCACGCGAGGTACGACTCCCTGGACGACGCCCAGGCGGAGCAGGCGATCCACCTCGCCAGGAAGAGCCTCGCCGCATACGAGAACGGCGAGAAACCCACCCGGAAAGAGCTCACCCGACTCCGGGACCTGCTCGCCCACAACCACGACGACCCCGAGTTCGCGGTCGACTTCTACAAGACCCTCGGCCCCAGGGACGCCCTGCTCTTCGAAGCCCAGATCGCCAGCGACGCCTCGGCCCACGGCGACGCGACACAGCTCAAGCTGGCGCGAAGCATCCAGGACGGCATGGGCGAAACCCTCGCGACCGCCACCCGACCGCACACGGAGGACAGGAGCACGTCCTTCCGCGAGAGCAAGGACTACCTCGGCAGGCCCTGGCTGACCGAACTCCAGCGCGTCGGCCGCGAACGACTCAACCCGGCCGTCTGGCACGGCCAGGCCAGGGTCACGGGCTACCAGGTCCTGGCGACGCTGCTGCGGCACGGCGAGTACGACAAGCGATTCCTCGTCCCCCTCGGCCGGGACATGGTCACGTTCGAACGCGAACAGGACGGCCGATGGCCCGTCCCCGACAGCAACTCCGGCGGCCGAACCCGCTTCGACCTCAACCTCGACAAGGAGGGTGGCCCCGGCTGGGACCCGATGACCGGCCTCCTGGAAGCGCTCGGCCACAGCCCCGAGGCGTCGACCGCCTTCTTCCACGGCTCCACCGGCGGAGGCGACAGCGACCTCGAAAAGATCAGCAACCTCGACTACTTCCTGGGCGACGCCGACGGGGAGGGCGGGCGCGACTGGATCTCGGACAAGTTCAACGGCCTGCAACAGCCGGACGAGGAGAGCAAGGTCCCCGCGAAGGACGCGCTGGGGCACGCCTTGGAATCCGCGGTTTCCGGCCGCCCGTACGGCAGCGGCGGCCCCCTGCTGAACCACACCGATGAGCAGGCGGAGCTGTTCCGGTCGGTGGTGGAGAGGCTGGGAGACAACTCCGACCTCATCAAACCGGACGGCGAACTGGCGCCGATCGCCGACAGCCTGGGCAATATGTCGGCGGAGTACGTTCGGGATATCGACCGAGTGTTTGCGGGTGGGGACGACAATGACTACTTCTGGCATGACGGGGCGATCGCCGATCTGAGCGACCTCGGTGGAAAAAGGGGCGAGCTTCATGAGTTCCTGCACGCGGTCGCCCAGGATCCCAACGCGTACTCGTCCATCACTCACGCCCAGCAGGCTGTGGCCACCGAGGCCATGCAGAAGGCGATCGTCACCCGAGAGGACGTGGATCTCAACGACGTTGCGCCGGTGGCCGGAAAACCGGTCGCAACACTCTATGGAATCGTCGCCGACGGCCGCGCCGACGCGATCGCGGCATCCGATAACAGCGTGGAGAAAATCAGGGAGTACAACGAGAAGCTGGGGACTGGAAGCGAATGGGCGGCGTTCATCCTGGAGAGGGCGGCGGAGCCTATCGCTCAACGAACACCGATCGTCGGCGAGGCCATGGGGTGGACCATCGGCGCCGTCAAGGATGCGGTCGTCGGACATTACTCCATGAATGAGGAGCAGGCAGCTAAGGAAATCGAGAGGGATCGAGTCAAATTCGTGAACTGGCAGGGCGAGGAGCTTGCACAGGCCACGAAGCAGGCTTTCCTGAATGCGGCCGAACGGGAAGGTCTTGACCTGGAGAGCCGTGCTGTGGAGACCGCGGCCGCCGACGTATACCAGGAAGCAGTCGACAGCTACACGAACGGCAAGGGCCGAGTATGAAGCTTTCGTGGACCCGCGGGAGAATCATGGGCACCGGCCTCGCCTTACTCCTCCTCGGCGCAGGGACTTGGTGGGCAGCGGACCGGAAACTATCGAACGATGAAGCCGTCGAGCTCCCCAAGAAAGTCTGCAACGGCCGAATCTCAGCGAAGAGCCTTACCCCACTCGTCCCCACAAAGGGGAAAAAGCTCTCGGAAAGCGCATTCAAGTTCGATGAGCCCCAGGATCACGGGTACTGCCTCCTGGAGGCCGGCGGAGAAAGCGCATCCATCACCTACACCGAAGCGCCATCGAACGACTTACCACGCAAATGGATCCAAAAGCATGGCCGCCCGGCCACCCTAGGAGATCAATACGGGTACGTTTCGGAAGCCGGGGAAGTCTTCATATACCTGCAGTGCACTACCAAATCACAAGCCGTGGAAGAAAGACTGAAATCGGGCGTTGTCATATCCGCCTCGGCTAGCACAGTGGATGGCGATGATCTCAAAGGATCGAATGAACAACTTCGGAATCTCGCCGAGTTCGTCGCACAGGCCGCCCGCGACCTCCACGGCTGGTACGGATGCGACGGCCCCACCCTCGCTGACGGCCCCGTGACCATCGACTGGAGCAAGTAGCCCTCGGGAGCCCTGCGCCCTCAACGGTCCGCCGCTGTGGACGGTCGTCTGTGCCTGCACCCGCCATAGCGGCGGACGCGGGTCAACGTCGGAGCCCGTACGGCGCCGCAGGTCTCGCAACAGCACCGCCAGGGGGCGTTCACCCTGCCGGGGTACGGCTCCAATGGGTCGTACCCGGCCTGACGAATCTCCCACTCGGCCCGCTCGGCGGCGGCTGCCACGTCCCAGCGGGGCGGCCGCCGCTCGCAGGGTGGGAGGCCCTCCGACGCGGGGACGGCGGCGGAGTGGCCGCCGAGGAGTAACCCGAGGCTGACCCAACGCCCGGTCACGGGGCCTTGACCCTGGTCGCCCGGCGGTGCGCCTGCACGAGCCGTCGCCCGGCCTCGCACGGCACGGGGGCGGAGCGGCAGGCCGCGCACTCTGCGAGGTGATCGAGGACCGCACGCCAGGTCCTCTCGGCCACGGAAGCCTTCGTGTCCCCCGTGCTCATCAGGCCCGCCCGTCCCGCAAGGCCCGCCGAGTGGCGGCGAGCTCAGCGAGCGGGTCGCGCCGCCGGGGGAAGGACGGGGCGCACGCCGCGCAGGCGTAGAAGGTACGGCCCGCCCCGCTGGCCCCGTGCACGTCCGCAACGGCAACGGGGTCGGCGGTCAGCCGCTCACAGCGCTGGCAATGCTTCACGGTCGTCATAGCGGCCAGCAGCGCGGTGTGCAGCCGTGCGGCGTCGGTGACGTGGCGATCGGGGGTGCACGGGACGCGCCAGTGCGGCCCGGGGCCGTACGTCCGCGACAGAGGCGGCACAGCCACGTACGCGCCCGCGCTCAGCACCCGCTGGAGCGTCCAGTCCGCGGCCGCGCCGAGAGGGACAAGCCAGTACCAGACCGCGCCGTAGGTGTCCTCGATGACCGCCCCGCTCTCCCCGCCGAGCAGCACCAGCGCACGTTCGCCGATGAGCGTGGGCACCCGCACGGCGTCCCACCAGCGGCCGGCGGGCTGCGCCTCGATGTCCGATCCAGCGGGCGGCCGCCATACACGATGCGCTGTCGTAAGCCCCTGCGCGCTCATGGGGCGGTTCGCTCCACCGCGGCGGAGCGGATGGGGACCTTCGATCGCAGGAATCTCCACCATGGGCTCTGCTCCTCATGTGGTGAACGGTCGGACACCTGTGTCCCTACAGACACAAGGCCCGCCATGGCTCGTCACGGAGGGAACAAGGTGACGGCTGACGCAGCAAGTCGGCCATCCTGGGATGTCACGAGTTCTGCTCCAACCCGAAACCCCCACCCGACGACCGTGGGTTTCCGCGAAAGTCCGGAGTTCTCTCCGCAGAGTGACCGGATGGTCACTACGCTCGCTCGTCACGGGACGCGCACTTGCGGAGGTAAGGGCCATGCCAGCACAGCATCGTCCGTCTTGCGCCAAGAACTGGCGGGAGCGAGCGGTCGCAGGCAAGTGGCCGGTCGAACAGACCGTCGCGGAGATCCACGCGTGCTGCGGAGTCAGCAAGCTCCGAGCTCAGCGCCTGGCGCGCGGGTGGACCCTGGCGACAGCTGTGGCTGAGTACGCCGCAGAGTGCGCGCAAGAACTCTCGAAAGCTCCCAAGTTGAGCCTCGACCAGTTGGCCCAGTGTGAAGTGGGAACGCTCAGCCCCAAGGCGGTCATGGTCGATCTATTGTGCCGCCTGTACCGAACGGACGCTCAGGGCCTGGGACTGGCTGGTGACTACCGCCAGAGCCACCTCCCCCAGGTCAGCCACCTCGCCCCGGCCGCCGAGTGGGCATACGCCGCACCAGCACCCGATCAGCTCCCCGTACCCGCACGCCAGGACGAGAGCCCGTTCGACCAGCTGATGGAATCCGCCCGCCGCTCCGTGGACCGTACCTTGGCATCCGCCACGGTGAGCGCCGCCCAACTCGATCTCCTCGACGAGCGCATCCTGGGCCTGCGACAGCAGTACTTCTACACACCTCCACGACCGATGCTGACGATGCTGTTAACCGATCTGAGGGAGGTGCGGGAACTGGCCGCCGAGCGGCAGCCGGCCGCAGCACAGGTTCGGCTGTCAGAAATGACAGCCCTGCTGGCCACGCTCGTGGCCGACGCTCTGATGAAGTTGGGCACCCTTCGCCATGCACGGGCGTGGTACGCCACCGCACGCCTCGCTGCTGACGACAGCGGAAACGTGGAACTGCGCGCACGGGTCCGCGCCCAGGCCGCCATGCTCCCTTACTACTACGGGCCGTTGGAGACCGCGGTCGCCCTGGCTCGTGAGGCCCGCCTGCTACTGCACAACCGTCCTTGTGCCAGCGGCGCCTTCGCCGCGGCCGCCGAGGCCCGAGCTCTCGCCCGTCTCGGGGACGCCGCGGGAGCCGAGAGTGCCATCCGCGCCGCGCTCACCGTCTTCGAGAAGACCGACAATGGGCCGGATGACGACGCGTTCGCCTTTCCCCAGCGTCGTCTGTTGATGTATCTCAGTGGTGCCTTCACGTCTCTCGGTCGCAGCCGCAAGGCCCGTGAAGCGCGGAAGCAGGCACTGAGCCTCTACCCTGGTCGCACGGGTATCGACCCCGCACTCCTCCGGCTGGAAGAAGCCATCTGCCTCGCTCAGGACCGGAGCCCCAGCGAAGCGTGCCAACTCGCCGAAGCCGTTTACCTCCAGGTGCCCGAACCTCACCGGACTCCGATCCTCGGAGCCCGGGCGCGGCACGTCATCGACGTACTGCCACCAGCGATGAGGAGCGGGCGCGCGGCCCGGAATCTCAATGATCTCTTGGCTCTGACGCCGGGAACCATGTGACAGACCGCTTCGCGTGGGTCAGCCTTAGTCCATGACGGATTTGGTACAGCTCCATGGCGGATTCGACGAGGCGGAGATGCACCATGTGCTGGACCGAGCCTGCGCGCAGGCCGGCCTCGACAGCGGTGGGGCGACGCTCCTACGCGGTCATACCAACGCCGTAGTACGCCTGGCCAGCGCGCCGGTGGTAGTGAAGATCGCCCGGCGAGGAGCGGCCCAAGAGGGCGTTCGACGTACCGTCGCATTCGTACGGTGGCTGATGGAGCGGGGCTTCCCCACCGTCTCACTCCATTCGGTGCAGCAGCCCATCGTCGTAGACGGTCACCCCGTGACCTTCTGGACCTATCTGCCCCAGCCCGAGCACCCCGTCTCCGCCGCTCAGCTCGCCGCTCCACTACATGCCTTGCACCACCTTCCCCTTCCGCCAGTGCCGCTCAGGACGCTGGACAACGGCGCGGCGATCCGCACCTCGCTGGGTGCCACGACCTCGCTCTCGAAGGAGACCCTGAGGTTCCTCACCCAGCGTGCCGAGAGGCTGGTGGACGAGCTCGGCAAGGTCGGCTTCAAGCTGCCGCACGCCGTAGTGCAGGGCGACCCCCAGCACCGCAACGCGCTCCACGACGGCGACCGCGTCGTGTTGTGCGACTGGGACACCGCCGCCCAGGGGCAGCCCGAATGGGATCTGGTGACCGTCGAGATCCACTGTCGACGCTTCGGCCATGGCCGGGCGCACTACCAACAGTTCGCCGATGCCTACGGCTTCGACGTCACCCAGTGGTCCGGGTACCAGGTCCTGCGCGACCTCCGTGAACTACGCATGATCACCACCAACGCCCGGAAGGCGACGCACACGCTTGGCACGCTGGCCGAAGTGGAGCGCCGCATCGCCGGCCTGCGGAGCGAAGACGCCGAATTGCGCTGGCACATCCTGTGACCCGCGCCGGAGGCGCCCGGCGATCACACGGAGAGCGTCCCCGGTTGCGGGCCAGCTGCCCCAACGTGGTCAGCTTCCCGGGCTCCCCTCAACACCCGGGCGTCCCCGGCGGACGGCCCCCGCCCCGGGCGGGGTCGGCGTCGCGTGGTGGAGTTCGGTGACGGTGATCGCCGTGTCGAAGCCGAGGACGGGGTCGGACCAGGCCGGAAGGCTCCTGAGCGCCACGTGGCCGGGCCACCGTTCCCAGGGGGTTCGGTGGCCCGGGCGGTAGGGCTGGTCAGTCGACGCAGCCGGGGACGCTGCTCGGTGGGGCGCAGTTGTTCGGCTTGTTGCGTTTGACGAGGGTGTCGTTCAGCGTGACCGTGCCGGACTCCTCGTAGATGCCGCCTCCGTCGCCGGCCCTGTTGCCCGTGACGGTGCCGTTGTTCAGGGTGGTGGGACCGACGGCGTTGAAGAGGCCGCCGCCCAGGGCGGTGCCGCCGCCGGAGGCGCGGACCGTGTTGTCGCGGAGGTGTGAGTCATCGGCCGTCACGGTCCCGCCGAGACCGTTGATGAGGCCGCCGCCCAGGGCGGTGCCCCCGTCCGGGGCACTGGCGGTGTTGCCGTGGACGTCCGTGCTGTCGAGGGTGAGCTGCGCGACGGCTCCGAGACTGATGCCACCGCCTCTGGCGACGCCGTTCCTGGAGATGGCGTAGTTGTCGATGACGCGACTGTGGGTGATCGACAGCACGCCTCCGTTCCCGACTCCGCCGCCGAGGACGGTGCCGTCCGAAGCGCTGGAGACGTTGGCGCGGATGACGGTCTCGTTGACGGTCATCGTGTTCGGTGGCGACGTGGAGTTGGTCAGGGCGCCGCGCACCGTGCCGCCCGGGGCGCTGGTGTGGTTATGGCTGATGCTGGTGCCCTCGATCTCCACCTGGGCGAAGCTGGTGATGCCGGCGCCGGAGGCGACGCTGTCGGTGCCCGCGGTGACATGGACGGCGTTGTCGTGCACACGGCTGTCCTTGACCGTCAGGGGGCCGTCGTTGGCGATCCCGCCGGCAGCGGCGGCGCTCGGGGCGAGGCCGGTGTAGTCGGCGGTGTTGCCGCTGACCTCGGTGTCGTACACGGTCGCCGCGCTGCCGTCGGTGTCGATGCCGCCCCCTTCGGCGTAGACGGTGGAGGTGGCGACGTTGTCGATCACCCGGCTGTGGTTCACCGTCAGGCTGCCCTGGTTGTTGATGCCGCCGCCGCAGACGATGCCCGGAGGGAAGGGAGGGGCGGGGGCACCGGGACAGTCGGTCGCCCGGCCGCCCTTGATCGTGATCTTCTCGAGCGTCAGGCTGCCTGCGCTCTCCACGAGGAGGATGCGGAAGGCCGGGGCCGAGCGGGCGCGCGCGATCGTCGCGCCGTTGCCTTCGATGGTGATCTCGCTGGTGATGGCCGGCAGACCGTTGGCGGGATTCGCCACGTCCGGGACCGTCAGCTTGTACGTGCACCGGCGGGCGAGGCGGAGGGTGTCGGCGCCCGGGGAGCCGTTGGCCGCGTCGATCGCCGCGACGAGGTCGGGGACCGAGCACCGCACGTTCACGACGCCGGCGGGGTGGGCCGGCGGGGCCGGAAACATCATCGCGGCGACCGCCGTCACCCCGGCCGCGGCGCACAGCCGGCCCGCGGACCGGCCCCGGCCACCGGGCCCCTGGCCCCTCCTTCGGCGGCTCCGCCAGGACATCAAGGACATCGGGGACTCCTCTCCCATCCACACGAAGGCGCCCCGCGGGGCACCCCCGCGAGCACGCTTCGGCCAGCGGCCCCGTCCGCCCGAGAGAAGTCGGTGGGCCGGCACCGGAACCCCAGCCGATCACGTTCCCCCGCCACCGGCCCCCCGGCGTGACCCGTACGAGCGAGCCCCGGTTGGCCGCGCCGTGGTGGAACCGCGCCGTCCCGGCGCGGAAGGCGCGGAAGGCGCGGAAGGCGCGGAAGGCGCGGAGGAGGCGGCCGGCTCGGCTCGGCTCGGCTCGACGAGGTGCGCATCGCGTGCCCCGACGTCACCGAAACCCTCGACCTCGGGGTTCAGGCGGTGCCCACCGCCGTGCCGGACCTGCGGATCGGCGGGCCGAGAACCGCCTCGACCTCGGTTGCCACGGCGGCCAGGAGGTCCTCGCCGAACAGGCAGATGGACTCTTCCCACGGGTGGCCGAAGCTGCCCGTGCGGAAGTCCTCCGACAGGAAGATGAAGTAGTCCCCGTCGGGGCAGGGGCTCAGCGGCCAAGCCGGCTGCCCGGGACCGCCGACCTCGTGCGGGGCGAAGCGGTACGACGTGTGTTGCCAGTCGAGCGCGAACAGCGTGCCCCGCGGGCCGACGCAGGAGGTCAGCCCCTGCTGGACCACCTCGACCAAGCGGTCCAGACGCGCGTGTTCCGGGTCGTCGTCCAGCGCGGCAAGGCTCCAGGTGGCCGACGCGACCGGTTCCTTGATGGCCGGCCAGGTGAACGGGCTCATCCCCGGCCGGAAGCGGAAACCCGCGGAGAAGCGGTCCCAGACGCGTCGGTGCTCGGCTTCTGCCAGGACGGTCACGGGATCTTCCCTCATCCGTTGACCCTATCGACGCCGGTCCCGACGATCACCGGGCGCGGAACGGGCGGCGCTAGAGCCTCCCCGCGTCCTCCACCTCATCCGCGCCATCCGACGGGCCGAGTTCCCGTCGCACCAGGCGGTAGTAGTCGACCGCCTTGAACATGCCCAGCGCCCCCGCCGCGGCGAGGGTGCCCGCCATGCCGAGGACGGCGGGGTGGCCCGGGCCGTCGGCGTCGGAGAGGGCGGTGGAGCCGCCCAACACCACGCCGGCGCAGCCGAGTACCAGCGAGGGCAGCAGCCACAGCAGGGCGCGGCCGGGGGCGTGCCACAGCGGGACGGTCCGCGGGGCGTGTCCGACGGCCGCCCGGTCGTGCAGCTCCTCGCGCAGTTCGATGTCCTGGTGCACGCCGAAGGCGACGGCCAGGACCGAGGGGACGACGAAGAGCAGGGCCAGGACCAGGAAGAGGCCGCCGGCCACGCGGTCGAAGAGCTCTCCCGCCGTCACGAAGCGGAAGCCCGGTATGGCCAGGGTCCAGCCGACCAGCACCAGTCCGGTCAGCAGCCACAGCCACAGCACCCGTCGCAGCGCCAGATAGCGGCGGGCCAGGCCGCGGAGCGCGGCGGTACGGTCGTCACCGAGGGTGGGGGCGGGGTCGTCACCGACGGTCGGGGCAGCGGGGGCGTCACCGACGGTAGGAGTGGCGGGGGCACCACCGGCGGTGGGGGCGGCAGGGGCGGTGGATATGCCGTCGACGCCGTCGTCATCCGCGGCGGTGGGGACGGATATGCCCTCGACGCCGTCGTCACCCGAGGCGGAGTCGGCCACACCGTCGGCGGCCGCCTCGGTGGGCTCGGGTATGGCCTCGGTGGGCTCGGATATGTGGGGCCCTGACTCCCGGCTCATCTCATTCCTCGACCGACTCGGACGTGAAGCGCCAGCGATGGACCGCGCGGCGCACCAGGTCGTCCGCCGGTTCGGGGAGTTCGGGGAGTTCGGGCAGCTCCGCCGCGTCTTCCGGGGCGTCCCACCAGGTGATCACCAGGACGCGGTCGCCCGGTGCCCGGAAGGTCTCGCGGCGCAGCGGCCGCGCCGCGAGCTCCTGCCGCCGCGCCCACTCCAGCAGCTCGGCACCCCGCCCCGCGGCGGCGGCCGCCTCCCACATCAACGCGACGGTCATGAGTACAGGTTGTCCTTGCTCAGCTCGTGGAAGTGGTCGTGGTCGTGGCTGTGCCCGTGCCCCTGCCCGTGCGCATGGCCGTGACCGTGATCATCACCGTGGTCGTGACCGTGGGCGTCCTCGGCCCGCTGCTCGCCCGGCACGTGCGGGTCCGTCACCGGCAGCGAGGAGTCCGCCGAGAGGTCCCAGCTGGAGGCGGGCCGGTTCCGGGCCACCATCTCGGCGCCCAGGGCCGCCACCATGGCGCCGTTGTCCGTGCACAGCTTGGGCCGCGGTACGCGGAGGATGATGCCCGCGTCCTCGCACCGCCGCTCGGCCAGCGCGCGCAGCCGGGAGTTGGCCGCCACGCCGCCGCCGATCATCAGGTGGTCGACGCCGTGGTCCTTGCACGCGCGCACCGCCTTGCGGGTCAGCACGTCGACGACCGCCTCCTGGAAGGAGGCCGAGACATCCGCGACCGGGACGTCCTCGCCCGCCGCCCGCTTGGCCTCGATCCAGCGCGCCACGGCGGTCTTGAGGCCGGAGAAGGAGAAGTCGTACGCGGCGTCGCGCGGGCCGGTCAGACCGCGCGGGAAGGCGATCGCGGCGGGGTCGCCCTCGCGCGCGATCCGGTCGATGACCGGACCGCCGGGGAAGCCCAGGTTGAGCACGCGGGCGATCTTGTCGAACGCCTCACCCGCCGCGTCGTCGATGGTCGAGCCCAGCGGGCGGACGTCGGAGGTGATGTCCGGCGCCAGCAGCAGGGACGAGTGGCCGCCGCTGACCAGCAGCGCCATCGTCGGCTCGGGCAGCGCGCCGTGCTCCAACTGGTCGACGCAGATGTGCGAGGCGAGGTGGTTGACGCCGTACAGCGGCTTGCCCAGGGCGTAGGCGTACGCCTTGGCCGCCGAGACGCCGACCAGCAGCGCTCCGGCGAGGCCGGGGCCGGCCGTGACCGCGATGCCGTCCAGGTCGCCGGCGGTGACGCCGGCCTCCTTCAGGGCGCGCTGGATGGTGGGGACCATCGCCTCCAGGTGGGCGCGGCTGGCGACCTCGGGAACGACGCCGCCGAAGCGCGCGTGCTCGTCGACGCTGGACGCGACCGCGTCGGCGAGCAGGGTGTGGCCGCGGACGATGCCGACGCCGGTCTCGTCGCAGGAGGTCTCGATGCCGAGGACGAGAGGTTCGTCAGCCATGGGTCTCAGTTCCTTGTGCGGGTCCCGGTGCCTGTCCCGGCACGCTGGACGGATCGGTCAGGGACGGGTCGGTCAGTCTCATCACGAGGGCGTCGACGTTGCCGGGCTGGTAGTAGCCCCTGCGGAAGCCGATGGGTTCGAAGCCGAAGCGCTCGTAGAGGCGCTGCGCGCGGGTGTTGTCGACGCGCACCTCCAGCAGCACCTCCCGGCACTCGAAGGCGGTGGCGGCGGCGAGCAGGTCGGTCAGCAGCCGGGCGCCGAGCCCGGTGCCCCACTGGTCGCGGACGACGGCGATGGTCTGCACGTCGCCGGTGCCGTCGATCGCGGCGAGCCCGGCGTAGCCGACCAGCCGGCCGTCCGCCTCGGCCACCACGTAGTGCCGGGTGGCGTGCGGGCCGCGCGCGTGCGCGAGCTCCGACCAGAACATCCCGCGCGACCAGGCGTCCTCGGGGAACAGTTCACGCTCGAGCTCCAGCACCCGCTCGATGTCCCACCAGCGCATCTCGCGCAAGGCGACGGCGGCGCTCACTTCGGGGTGACCACCTTGTAGTTCTTGGGCACCTGCGCGTCGGGGCGGCGCAGATACAGCGGCCGGTCCGGCAGGAAGCCCCCGGTCTCCACCGACTCGCCGGCGGCGAGCTTCTCGGCGGCGAGCGAGGCCAGCGCGGCGGCCGACTGGTGCTCGGGCATGCCCGGCGGCACCTCCCCGAAGGAGTCGGGGTACAGCAGCGCGCCCGCGCCGACGGCCGGCAGCCCGGCGACCCGCTCCTCGATGTCGGCGGGCCGGTCCACCGCGGCCTCGGTGACCCGGCTACGGGCGTCGTCGTAGCGCGCCCAGTAGACCTCCTTGCGCCGCGCGTCCGTGGCGACGACGAAGGGCCCGGTCAGCCCCGCCTGCCCGGCGGCGTAGGCGAGTCCGTCCAGCGTGCACAGCCCGTACACCGGGATGTCCAGCGTCGCGCCGAAGGTGGCCGCGGTGACCAGGCCGACCCGCAGCCCGGTGTACGGACCGGGGCCCACGCCGACGACGAGACCGGTGACGGCGTCGAGCCGGTGACCGGACGCTGTCAGCACCCGATCGACGGCGGGCAGCAGCAGTTCGCCGTGGCGCCGCGCGTCGACCTGGTTCGACTCGGCGAGCACTCTCGTGCCGTCGTGCAGGGCGACGGTGACGGCGGGCGTGGCGGTATCAAGGGCGAGCAGCAGCACAAGAACAGCGTACGGCGCGCCGCACCCGGCTCCGTCCCCCGGCGGCCGCGGACGACGGCTCCCGGCCGCGGCCGTGGCTCCCCCGGCCCGCCCGTCGGGCCGCGCGGCCGGTCAGGCGTTCGCCGCGCGGGGTGGCGCCACCCGCGCGGAGGCGCCGGTCACGACATGGTGACCGTACAAACACACTGTCAGCTTCCCGAGTGCTACGGTCGCCCGTGACGGGAGAGATCGGCCGGAAGTACGGTCGTACGAAAGGTGACGCAGCGTGGCGCGCAGTAGCACCGGAACGGCCGTGGCGGCTCTCACCGCCGCGGCGCTCGCCGGGGTCGGCTTCCTCGCGTACCAGGCCGACGCAACCGCTCCCGACCACCCCACCGTCGCCCGCGCGGACGGCAGCGGCGACCGCGGCAAGGACGACGCCGAGGACAAGCGTAAGGACAAGGCGTCGGCGAAGAAGCTGCCCGCGGACTCGGGCAACGGCCGCCGCGTCGTCTACGACCTCGACGCCAAGCGGGTGTGGCTGGTCGGCGCCGACGAGCGGGTGATGCGCTCCTATCGGGTCTCCCCCAGCTCCGTGAACCCGGATCCGGACACCTACGCGGTCAGCTCACGCGCCCAGGGCCTCGTCGGCTCGGACGGGGTGCAGATCGAGCACGTGGTGGTCTTCCATCAGGAGAACGGCGTGGTCTTCGGCTTCAGCGCGGCGGTGGACGGCTCGACGCCCAACCCGGACTCGCCCAAGAAGACGGGCGGCATCCGGGCGGCGCGCGAGGACGGCTCCGCGCTGTGGGACTTCGCGGTGACGGAGACCAAGGTGGTCGTCGTCCCGTAGTCCGGCGGCGCGTGGCGTCCCGGAGTCCGGCGACGCGTGGCACTCCGGCGCCCCGCGGCCCTGTGGCCCGTGGCCTGGGGCGCTCCGGCGACCTGCGTGATCCCGTGGCCGCGCGGCGCCCCGGCGTCTCGTACGCTTCGGCGTCGCGTAGCGCTCCGGCGCGGGGCGCACGACATCACCGTCTGGTCACGTACGCGCCCTCGGCGCAGGGCGTTCGCCTCGCACGCGCCGGCGCTCGCGGCATCTTCCGGCATCTCGCCGCAGCCGGAGCACTCGACGCACACCCCTGAGCCGCTTGCGCCTTCGCACTCCCGGAAACGCTCCCACGCGCCGACGGCCCGCGGGTCATGTACGCCCGCCTGGATGACCGATGTCGGGGGGCGGCTGACCTACGCCGCGTCCCGCCCCTCGCTCCGTTCGCCGTCGTCCGGACGGCGCCGCGCCGACGCTCCCGGCGCGGCCTGCCGCACCAGCTCCGTGGGCTGCTCGGGCGGGGTGGAGACCGCGCTCGCGGCCGCGCAGGACGCCAGCAGATCACTCATCGACGGCCGCTTGTCGCGCCTGGTCGCCACGGCAGGGGGCTCGTGTGTCGGCATGGACGCCTCCTGGGTCCTGGGGCGGACTGCTGGGTTAGGCACACCTAACCAAGGCTCTACCCCCCATGTGACCACGCCCGGCACCAGGCGCGCAACATCTTCCCGACGCCTTGTCGGAATACGGTGAAGGACGGAACAGCGGCGGAACACGACGGCCACAGCAGAACACAGCGGAACACGGCCGAACACGGCGGCGAGGGCGGCCGGGCGCCGAGGGGCCGGCACCGATAGGCCGCGCACCGACGGGCCCCGCACCGCCCGCAGGGAGTCGCCATGGGATCCAGGAGCCGGGGGTCGCGGGGTCGCGGGGTCGCGGGGCCGCCGAGGAGTCAGCCGGCCAGCGCCGAAAGATCGGCCTGGGCCCAACGCCGCCCGATCCCGGTCACCGCGACCTCGCGCACGTCGTCGGCGCTCGGGTCGGTCACATGCGCCGCGTCCGCGCCCACCGCGCGGTGGATGACGACGTGCAGCCGGTCGTCCGACAGGTCCTCGACCTTCCCGTCGCCCCACTCCACCGCGACGATGGAGTCCGGCAGCGACACGTCGAGGTCCAGGTCCTCCATCTCGTCCAGTCCGCCGCCCAGCCGGTAGGCGTCCACGTGGACCAGTGGCGGGCCGTCGCCCAGGGAGGGGTGGACACGGGCGATGACGAACGTCGGCGAGGTCACCGCGCCGCGCACGCCCAGGCCCTCGCCCAGGCCGCGGGTCAGCGTCGTCTTGCCCGCGCCGAGCTCGCCGCTGAGCAGGAGCAGGTCTCCGGGACGCAGCAGCTTCGCGAGTCTGCGCCCGAGCTCCCGCATCTCGTCGGCGGTCGTGACGGTCAGCCTGGCCACGGTGTCACCGGGCCCCACGCGCGGGTCGTTCATACCGGCCGATGGTACGCGGCCGGCCGCCCCGAGGCCGCCTCGCGCGGGCCCGCCCATCCACGGCCGCGCTCCGCGCGGGGACCGGTATCCGCCCGCCCGCTCCGGCCCTCCGCGCGTGGGCGGCCGGTACGGCCATTCCGCGGGATCGCCGCCCGCGCGGAGGGTTTCGCCCGTTCGTGCGAGGGGGCGTTTGCGTTCACGCGTCCGCCGTCCAGGTCGATGCCGGCCCCCGCCTGTGCCCGCCCCCGCAGGTGCCGTCCCCCGTCCGCCACGGTCCTGCCGCTGCCGCCGCCGTCCTGCCGCCGTCCCGTCCGGTACGGGCGGCGGGTCAGCGGGCGGAGCGGCTGCCGGGGGCGGCGTCGGGATCGGTGGCGTCGCCCGTCCGCGGCGGGACGACCGTACGCGGGGGGACCGCCGGGATCGGCGAGGCCGCCGGGCGCGAGGGGTCGGCCGGGAGCGCGGGGTCGGCCACCCCCGCCTGGGCCAGCAGCTCGGCCAGGGCGGCGTTGACGGTGTCCGGGTGCTCCATCAGCACCAGATGGCCGGCGTCCGGCACGATGAGCAACTCCGCGTCGGGGAGCGCCTCCGCGATGGCCTCGCTGTGCTCGGCGGGGGTGATCAGATCCTTGTCCCCGGCCAGGACCAGCACCGGCAGCCCGTGGAAGGCGGCCAGAGCGTCCGTCTCGTCGTGGTCCACGAAGGCCGGGTAGAACTCGGCGACCACGTCGATGGGGGTCGACTCGATGAGCCGCTCCGCGAACCGCGCGACGCCCGGGTCCACGTCCCGGGAGCCGAAGGAGTAGCGCTTCACGAGCCCGGCGAAGAGGTCGGCGGTCGCCCGCCGGCCGCGCTCCACCAGCTCCGCCTGCGCGCCCAGGGCGCGCAGCACCCCGGGCAGGACGCGCCGTACGGCCTTCATCCCGGCCACGGGGAGACCGAAGCTGACCTCGTTGAGCCGCCCGGCGGAGGTGGCTATGAGTGCCGTGCCGACGACCCGGTCCCGGATCAGCTCCGGGTACCGCGCGGCCAACGCCATCACCGTCATGCCGCCCATCGAGTGCCCGACCAGCACCAGCGGCCCCTCGGGCGCGGCGGCGTCGAGCACCGCCTTCAGGTCGCGGCCGAGTTGGTCGATGGTGACCGGGGCCCGCTCGTCGAGCTGCGCGTGGCCCCGCGCGGAGCGGCCGTGGCTGCGCTGGTCCCAGTAGACGGCGCGGACGGCGCCGCGCAGCGCCGCGCGCTGGAAGTGCCAGGAGTCCTGGGCGAGGCAGTAGCCGTGGCTGAAGACCACGGTGACGGGCGGGGCGGCGGCCGGGGCCGTCGAGCGCCGCCCGAAGAGCCGCGCGGCGAGCGTGGCCGGGGCGGGGTCGGGCGACGGGGCCGCGGCCTCCTCGACCTCGTAGTAGAGCTCCGTACCGTCGTCGGCGACCGCGCGGCCCGGGGTGCCGCGCAGGGTGCCGTAGGGGCCCTCGGCGTCCAGGGCGAGCCGCGCCTTGCGACGCACACCACGGCCGACCGTCAGCCGCTCGATGGCGACCCCGGCCGCCGCGCCCGCCGCGACCACGCCGATCGCGGCGCCGGCCACCCCGGCCCCGCGGCGCCAGCCGCCGGCCCCCGTCTCGCCCATGCCCGATTCCCCGTCAGTCCGCGTAGGCGCTGTCAGCGCTGGTTGAGATAGACGCGCGGAACCCGCGCGCCGATCCGGGTGACGATCTCGTACGCGATCGTACCGACGGCCTGCGCCCAGTCCTCGGCGGTCGGCTCGCCCCGGTCGCCGGGCCCGAACAGCACCGCCTCGTCGCCCGCCTCGGCGAGGTCCCCGCCCAGGTCGACGACGAACTGGTCCATGGCCACCCGGCCGGCGACGGTGCGCCACTTGCCGGCGACCAGCACCGGGCCGGTGTTGGAGGCGTGCCGCGGGATGCCGTCCGCGTAGCCGACGGGGACCAGGGCGAGGGTGGTCTCGCCGGGGGTCGTGTAGTGGTGGCCGTAGGAGACACCGTGGCCGCCCGGCACCTGCTTGACCAGGGCCAGCGAGGCGGTGAGCGTCATGACGGGGCGCAGCCCGAAGTCGTCGGGGGTGCCGAGCTCGGGGCTGGGCGAGATGCCGTAGGCGGCGATGCCGGCGCGCACCAGGTCGAAGTGGGTCTCGGGGAGCGTCAGGGCGGCCGCGGAGTTGGCGATGTGCCGCACCTCGGGGGTGAGGCCCTGCTCCTCGGCGTACGCCACGAGCTCGCGGAAGGCCGTCAGCTGGGCCTCGATGGAGGGGTGGCCGGGCTCGTCCGCACAGGCGAAGTGCGACCACAGGCCAGTCACCCGAACGGTGCCTTCCGCCTCGGCCGCGCGGGCGGCGGCGACCAACTCGGGCCAGTCGGCGGGCTGACAGCCGCTGCGGCCCAGACCAGTGTCGGCCTTCAGCTGCACCCGCGCGGTGCGGCCGCAGGCGCGTGCGGCGTCGGTGACCTCGTGCAGCGCCCACATGCCGCTGACCGAGACGTCGATGTCGGCCTCGACCGCCTCCCGCCACGGCCCGCCCGGAGTCCACAGCCAGCACATCAGCCGCCCCCGGTCGCCGGCCGCGCGGAGCGCGAGCGCCTCCTGCGGCGTGGCCGTGCCCAGCCAGCCGGCCCCCGCCTCGCGTGCCGCGCGGGCGCACGGTACGGCGCCGTGGCCGTACGCGTCGGACTTCACCACGACCATCAGCTCGGCCCCGGGCGCACGCTCCCGCAGCACGCGCACATTGGCGCGCACCGCGGCCAGATCGATCACGGCGTGGGCGCGAACGGGCCGCGCGGCGGGGCTGGACGCTGTCACTCCGGATTTCTCAGTCACCCCGCCAGTGTCTCAGGGCCCCCTGAGCGCCCCGCTCCCGGCACCGGGGCGCGACGCGGAGCGTGGAGCGGACCGGGGCCCCGCGAGCGCCCACGGACGGCCTGCGGACGGCCCGGGGACCGGCTCGTGGACGGCCCGCGGGCCCAGCTTGTGGAGGGCCCGTGGACGACCTCGCGAACCGGTGTGTGGGCGGCCCGTGGACCGGAGTGGTGGATGACCCGTAAACCAGCGTGGCGGCGCCCCGTGGCCCCCTCGCGGGCGGGCCCTACCGACCCACCCGCCGGCCCCGCTGGACCAGCCCATGGCCCGAGCAGACGAACGACCCCGTGGACCGGCCTGCGGACCGGCACCCGAGCACCCGAACGATCCGTGGCCGGGCGCCGGACGGGCAGCGGGCCACCGCGGACGGGCGCCGAACGAGCGGCGCACGATACGTCAGCGGGCGGCGGAGGGCGGTGCACGAAACGCAGGCGGGGCGGGCGATGAACGCCCGCGTGGCCGGGCCTCGCACCGCCCGTCGCCACACCGCGCACCGCCCGTCGCCACACCGCGGACCACCCATCGCCACACCGCGCACCCCGTTGCCGCCCCACCCACCGCCCGCGGCCAGCGCCTCGCACCGCCGTCGGGCGACCCCGCGCGGTCGCCCGCGGACGGCCGGGCCACGCACCGCCCGTTGCCGCCCCGCGGACGCCCGCGGCCGGCGCCTCGCACCGCCGTGGGACGGCCCCGCGCGGTCGCCCGTGGACGGCCGGGCCACGCACCGCCCGTCGCCACACCGCGCACCGCCCATCGCCACACCGCGCACCCCGTGGCCGCCCCACCCACCGCCCGCGGCCAGCGCCTCGCACCGCCGTCGGACGGCCGGGCCACGCACCCCCCGTCGCCACACCGCGCACCGTCCGTCGCCACGCCGCGCACCGCCCGCGGCCGGCGCCTCGCACCGCCGTCGGACGGCCCCACGCGGTCGCCCGTGGACGGCCGATTCGCGCACCCGTTCCGTCTCTCGATGCGCCCCGCGCACGGGCGTTGGGGACACTGGGTCCATGAGGACTGGCTACAGCGTGGAGACCGTACGGGCCGCCGAGAAGGCGTTGATGGCGCGGTTGCCGGAGGGGGCGTTGATGCAGCGGGCGGCCGCCGGACTGGCCGCGGCCTGCTCGGACCTGCTGGGGAAGGTGTACGGGGCGCGGGTCGCGCTGCTGGTGGGCAGCGGGGACAACGGCGGGGACGCGCTGTACGCGGGCGCCCGGCTGGCCCGCCGAGGCGCGGGGGTCACCGCCGTACTGCTCGCCCCCGAGCGGGCGCACACGGGCGGGCTGGCGGCGCTGCGGGCCGCCGGGGGCCGCGCGGTGGCGGCGGAGCCGGGCATGGCGGGCACGGCGGCGCTCGCCCGCGCGGACCTCGTCGTGGACGGCGTCACCGGTATCGGGGGCCGGGGCGGGCTCCGCGCGGAGGCCGAGCGGCTGATCGAGGCGGTCCGCGCGCCGGTCGTCGCCGTCGACCTGCCCAGCGGCGTGGACGCCGACACCGGGGAGGTGCACGGCGCGGCCGTGCGCGCCGACGCGACCGTCACCTTCGGCACGTACAAGCCGGGGCTGTTCATCGACCCCGCGCGGGAGCACGCGGGCGCGCTGCGGCTGGTCGACATCGGGCTAGGGCCGTGGCTGCCGCCCGTGCCCGACGTCGAGGCGCTGCAGCACGCGGACGTGGCGGCGCTGCTGCCGCGGCCGGCGGCGGAGAGCGACAAGTACCGGCGCGGGGTGGTGGGCGTGATCGCCGGCTCCGCCCGCTACCCGGGCGCGGCGGTGCTGGCCGTGGCGGGCGCGCTGCGCGGCGGCGCGGGCGCCGTGCGGTATGTGGGTCCGGCCGCCGACGCCGTCATCGCCCGCTTCCCCGAGACGCTGGTGCACGCCGGCCCGCCCGGCAGGGCGGGCCGGGTGCAGGCGTGGGTGGTCGGCCCCGGGCTCGGCGACGGCGCGGAGGGCCGGCAGGCGCTGGACGAGGTCCTCGGCTCCGACGTCCCGGTGCTGGTGGACGCCGACGGGCTGCGGCTGATGCCCCGCGAACCCCGCCGGGAGGCGCCCACCCTGCTCACCCCGCACGCCGGCGAGGCGGCCGCCCTGCTCGGCACGTCCCGCGAGGAGGTCGAGGGCGCGCGGATGGCGTCCGCACGCGCCTTGGCCGAGCGCTACGGCGCCACGGTGCTCCTCAAGGGCTCCACGACCCTCGTGGCGAACGCCACGGGCCCGGTGCGGGCCAACCCCACCGGCAGCCCCTGGCTCGCCACCGCCGGCAGCGGCGACGTGCTCTCCGGGCTGACCGGCTCGCTGCTCGCCGCGGGCCTCTCCCCCCGCGACGCCGCCTCCGCCGGCGCCTACCTCCACGGCCTGGCGGCCCGCCGGGCCACCGGCCCCACCGGCGCCCCCATCACCTCCTACGAGGTCGCCAACGCCCTCCCCGACGCCTGGGCCGACGTCACCGCCTGACCGCCCGCCGCCCGGCCTCGCCTCCGCCCCTGCCTCCGGAGGGACCGGCCTCCGCCTCCGGAGGGACCGCCGAGAGCCGGGCGCCGGCCCCCACCACGCAAACCCGCCGAGGCCGGGACAGACCCGCCGAGGCCGGACCGAGCCGGCGGGACGGTCTGCCGGCGGTGGTCCGTCAGCAAGACCCCGACGGTCCCTCACGCTGGCCGGTCCGGGCTACCCCTCCGCGATGACCACCGCGGAGGCGACCCCCGCGTCATGGCTGAGGGAGATGTGCCAGCCGCGTACGCCCAGCTCCGCCGCCTTGGCGGCGACCGTGCCACGGACCGTCAGGCGTGGCTGGCCGCTGTCCTCGGTGACCACCTCGGCGTCGGTCCAGCGCAGACCGGGCGGCGCGCCGAGCGCCTTGGCCAGGGCCTCCTTGGCGGCGAAGCGGGCGGCGAGCGAGGCGATGCCGCGCCGCTCGCCGCTGGGAAGGTAGAGCTCCTGCTCCACGAAGAGGCGCTCGGCCATGTGCGGCGTGCGTTCCATGGCGTCCGCGAACCGGCTGATCTCGGCGACGTCGATCCCCACCCCGATGATCACGCGCTCACCTCGACGCCGGCCGGACGCGGGCCGTCCTCGACGAACCGGCTCATTCCACGGTCACCGACTTCGCCAGGTTCCGCGGCTGGTCCACCTCGTTGCCCCGCGCGGTCGCCAGTTCGCAGGCGAAGACCTGGAGCGGGACGGTGGCGACGAGCGGCTGGAGCAGGGTCGGGGTGGGCGGGATCTCGATGAGGTGGTCGGCGTACGGGGCCACCGCGGTGTCGCCCCGCTCGGCGATGACGATGGTGCGGGCGCCGCGGGCCCGGATCTCCTGGATGTTCGAGACGATCTTGTCGTGCAGCACCGAGCGACCGCGCGGGGACGGCACCACGACCACCACCGGCAGATCGTCCTCGATCAGCGCGATCGGCCCGTGCTTGAGCTCGCCGGCCGCGAAGCCCTCGGCGTGCATGTACGCCAGCTCCTTGAGCTTGAGCGCGCCCTCCAGGGCCACCGGGTAGCCCACATGGCGGCCCAGGAACAGCACGGTGTTCTTGTTCGCGAGGGTGCGGGCCAGCTCCCGTACCGGCTCCATGGTCTCCAGCACCTGCTCCACCTGGGTGCCGATGGCGGACAGCTCCCGGATCACCGAGTGGATCTCGTCGCCCCACTTGGTGCCGCGCACCTGCCCCAGGTACAGCGCCACCAGGTAGCAGGCGACCAGCTGGGTCAGAAACGCCTTGGTGGAGGCGACGGCGACCTCCGGACCGGCGTGCGTGTAGAGCACCGCGTCCGACTCGCGCGGGATCGTGGAGCCGTTGGTGTTGCAGATCGCGAGCACCTTCGCACCCTGCTCGCGCGCGTGCCGCAGCGCCATCAGGGTGTCCATGGTCTCGCCGGACTGGGAGATCGCGATGACCAGGGTGCGCGGGTCCAGGATCGGGTCCCGGTAGCGGAACTCCGAGGCCAGCTCGGTCTCGCAGGGGATGCGGGTCCAGTGCTCGATCGCGTACTTGGCGATCATCCCGGCGTGGAAGGCGGTCCCGCAGGCCACGATCACGACCTTGTCGATCTCGCGCAGCACCGAGGCGGGGATGCGCACCTCGTCCAGCGACAGCACCCCGCTGGCGTCGATCCGACCCAGCAGCGTGTCGGCGACCGCCTTGGGCTGCTCGGCGATCTCCTTGAGCATGAAGTAGTCGTAGCCGCCCTTCTCGGCGGCCGAGGCGTCCCAGTCGACGTGGTACGTCCGCACGTCGGCCGGCGCGCCGTCGAAGTCGGTGACGCTCACCCCGTCCCGGCGCAGCTCCACCACCTGGTCCTGGCCCAGCTCGATGGCCTCGCGGGTGTGCGCGATGAAGGCGGCCACGTCGGAGGCGAGGAACGCCTCGTCCTCGCCGACGCCCACCACCAGCGGCGAGTTGCGGCGCGCGCCGACGACCACGTCGGGCGCGTCCGCGTGCACCGCGACGAGGGTGAAGGCGCCCTCCAGCAGACGGCACACCTGCCGCATCGCCTCGGCCAGGTCGCCGCAGGAGGAGAAGGACTCGGCCAGCAGATGGGCCACGACCTCGGTGTCGGTCTCCGAGGCCAGTTCGTGGCCACGGTCGGTCAGCTCGGCGCGCAGCGTGGCGAAGTTCTCGATGATGCCGTTGTGGACGACCGCGACCCGGCCCGAGTTGTCCAGGTGGGGATGGGCGTTGGCGTCCGTCGGCCCGCCGTGGGTGGCCCAGCGGGTGTGCCCGATGCCGGTGCTGCCGGTGGGCAGCGGACGGTCCGCCAGTTCCTTGTCCAGGTTGGCGAGCTTGCCCGCCTTCTTGGCGGCGGCCAGCCCGCCGTCGGCGAGCACGGCGACCCCGGCCGAGTCATAGCCGCGGTACTCGAGCCGCTTGAGGCCGGCGAGGACGACGTCGAGGGCGGACTGCCCTCCCACATAACCAACGATTCCGCACATGGACGCAGCGTACGACCCGTGTGCCGCGGGCGTACCACCGCCGCTGTGCCATCCGTGGGGCGCACCGGGCGGGTGTGACGCACGAGCGGGTCGCGCCGGGGGCGCTCCGCGGGGCGCACGAGGTGCATAATGCGCCGGAGCGGCCGGGGGCCGCAGCCGACCGACGTTTCTGGGGGGATCCGTGCGCCGCTCCACCGTCAGCCGCTCCACCGTCAGCCACTCCGCCGTCGCCCGCGCCGCCGTCGCCGCCGACGCCCGCGCCGCCACCGGCCGCTCGGCCACGGGCCGCGCCGCCACCGTCCGCTCCGCTGTCCGTCGCTCCGCCGTCAGCCGCTCCGCCCGCACCGCCACCACCGGCGTCCTGCTCGTCACCGCCCTGCTGGCCTCCGCCACCGCCTGCGGCTCCTCGGACCCGGACGACTCCAAGGGCGGCAAGGGCAAGTCCGCCGGGGACGACGGCTGGCTGGAGGTGCCGAAGACGCCGGTGAGCAGGGCCGTGGAGAAGATCGGGAAGACCAGCGCCCGGATCGAGGAGAAGGTCGAGCTCACCGACCGGGGCAAGACCTACCCGATCACCATCACCGGCTCGTTCGACCTGGGCGGGGACAAGGGCCGGCTGTCGGTCGACTTCCCCAGCGGCGAGATCAAGCACATGGAGGAGGTCTTCGACGGCGACCGGGTCTACCTGACCCCCATCGGCAACGTGAAGAAGGGCCGCTGGGGCCAGGTCGACCGGCGGAAGGCCGAGGCGCACCACCTGCTGCGCGCCCCGGTCAACGACCCGGAACACCTGCTGCTCCAGATCTCCACCATGCGAGGGGCGAAGAAGCGCGGCACGGAGACCGTCGACGGCCGCCCCGCCACCCACTACTCGGGCACGCTCGACCGCGACACCCTCTCGCTGCGGCTGGCGGAGCGCGTCCGCACCGACATGGACGCCCTCATCGCCAAGCTGGGCGAGCTGCCGGTGACCGCGGACGCCTGGGTGGACGGCGAGGGCCGGCTGGTGCGGGCCCGGATCAGCTGCGACATGGGCGGAAACGCCGTGAAGATCACCATGAACCTGTCCGATTTCGGGCGGAAGGTCACCGCTCCGGTGCCACCCGCCGGCTCCGTGCAGAAGATCGACGTCGCCGCCGGAATCCTCCCCGGCTGATCGCGGAAGCTGTCCCTCCGGCCGCCGAGATCGCCTTCCCTTGACAAAACCCCAGGTCACCGGGCGTGACCGACCCCACGCTCACCGCACGGCCGGACAGCCCCGACAATGAACCTGTGATCACGTCTCCAGCGCGCCCCCCGCATCAGCGGCGCACCGAGTCGAGTCCCTACGTGGACCTGTCGCGCGCCGAATGGAGCGCCCTGCGCGAGAAGACCCCGCTGCCGCTGAGCGCCGAGGAGGTCGAGCGGCTGCGCGGACTCGGCGACGTCATAGACCTCGACGAGGTGCGGGACGTCTATCTGCCGCTGTCTCGGCTGCTGAACCTCTACGTGGCCGCGACCGGCAGTCTGCGCGGCGCCCTGAACACCTTCCTCGGCGACACCAAGAACGGCTTCGGCGCCCAGCCCGGCACCCCCTTCGTCATCGGGGTGGCGGGCAGCGTCGCGGTCGGCAAGTCGACCACCGCCCGCCTCCTCCAGGCGCTGCTGGCCCGCTGGCCCGAGCACCCGCGCGTGGAGCTGGTCACCACCGACGGCTTCCTCTACCCCAACGCCGAGCTGCACCGGCGCGGGCTGATGTCCCGCAAGGGCTTCCCCGAGTCCTACGACCGCCGGGCCCTGACCCGCTTCGTCGCGGACGTGAAGGCGGGCAAGGAGGAGGTCTCGGCCCCGGTCTACTCCCACCTGATCTACGACATCGTGCCCGGCGAGCGGCTGACCGTGCACCGCCCCGACATCCTCATCGTCGAGGGCCTCAACGTGCTCCAGCCGGCGCTCCCGGGGCAGGACGGCCGCACCCGCGTCGGCCTCGCCGACTTCTTCGACTTCAGCGTGTACGTCGACGCCCGCAGCGAGGACATCGAGCGCTGGTACCTCGGCCGCTTCCGCAAGCTGCGCGAGACCGCGTTCCAGAACCCCTTCTCGTACTTCCGCCGGTACACCCAGGTCTCGGAGGAGGAGGCGCTGGACTACGCCCGGATGATCTGGCGCACCGTCAACCGTCCCAACCTGGAGCAGAACGTGGCCCCCACCCGCGGCCGGGCCACCCTGGTGCTGCGCAAGGGCGCGGACCACAAGGTGCAGCGACTGAGCCTGCGCAAGCTCTGACCCGCCACGACGCGGCTAGTCTGCCCTCATGCTGCACCTGAGAATGATCACTCCGGCCGACCGCACCGAGGACGTCATACGGATCGTGGAGCGGACGGTCGGGGCGACCCATCTCGCCGTGCTCACCGATGCCGCGCGCAACCCTCGGGGCGACATCGTGCTCTGCGACGTGGCCCGCGAGGCGGCGGACGGGCTGCTGGCGCGGCTGCGCGAGGCGGGCATCGACAGGACCGGCTCGATCTCCGTGGAGACCATCGACCTGTCGCTGTCCAAGCGCGCCGAGAAGGCCGAGGAGGAGGCGCCCGGCGAGGGCGCCGACGCCGTGCTGTGGGAGCACCTGGCGGAGTCGACGCACGAGGAGTCCACGCTCAGCGTCACCTATGTGGCCTTCCTCGCCGTCGCCACCATGCTGGCGGCCTGCGGGGTGATGCTGGACAACGCGATCCTGATCGTGGGCGCGATGGCGGTCGGGCCGGAGTTCGGCCCGCTGGCGGGCATCTCCACCGCGCTGGTGCAGCGCGCCCCGACCCTGGTGTGGCGGTCGCTCAACGCGCTGCTGGTCGGCTTCGCCGCGGCGATGCTGCTCACCGCCGGGTTCGGCTCTCTGATGGACGTCTTCGGGCTCTTCGAACGCTCGATGGTCGAGGCGGCCCGCCCCAACACCGCCTTCATCTGGCAGCCGGACTGGATGTCCTTCGTGGTCGCCTTCCTCGCCGGCATCGCCGGAACGCTCTCGCTGACCTCGGCGAAGTCCGGGGCGCTGATCGGCGTGGCGATCTCGGTCACCACCGTGCCGGCGGCCGCCAACGCCGCGGTCGCCCTCAGCTACGGCGACTACGGCCAGACCTGGGGCTCGGCGGGCCAGCTGCTGGCCAACCTGGGTGGCATCGTCCTGGCCGGCACGCTCACGCTGCTCGTCCAGAAGCTGTTCTGGGCGCGCCACCACCAGCGGGTGAAGGTGTACTGACGGCCGCCGGCGCGCGAAAGGCCGGCGCCCCGTCCCGGGTGGGCCGGGACGGGCCCCCGAACAGGCCGGGCGTCCTCGGGGTCGGACCCCGAGGACGCCCTCGCCGTTCTCGCCGGGCTCTAGCCCAGCGCGGACTTCACCGCGTCCGCGAGCCGCCCGGCGACCGAGCGGGCCTGCTCGATGTCGGCGGCCTCGACCATGACCCGCACCAGCGGCTCGGTGCCGGAGGGGCGCAGCAGCACCCGGCCGGTGGTGCCCAGCTCGCGCTCCGCCTCCGCGACCGCGGTGGAGACCTCGGCGCTGGAGCCGACCCGCGACTTGTCCACGTCCCGGACGTTGATCAGCACCTGCGGCAGCCGCTCCATGACGCTCGCCAGGTCGGCGAGGGTGCGCCCGGTGGCGGCGACGCGGGCGGCCAGCATCAGACCGGTGAGGGTGCCGTCGCCGGTGGTGGCGTGGTCCAGCACGATGACGTGGCCGGACTGCTCGCCGCCGAGGGCGTAGCCGTGCTCCTTCATCTCCTCCAGGACGTAGCGGTCGCCGACCGCGGTCTGGACCAGCTGGACGCCCTCGCGCTCCATGGCCAGCTTGAAGCCGAGGTTGGACATGACGGTGCCGACGACGGTGTCCTTGCGCAGGCCGCCCGCCTCGCGCAGGGCGAGCGCCAGCACGGCGAGGATCTGGTCGCCGTCGACCTCCTGACCGGCCGCGTCCACGGCCAGGCAGCGGTCCGCGTCACCGTCGTGCGCGACGCCCAGGTCGGCGCCGTGCTCGACCACGGCGGCCTTGAGCCGGTCCAGGTGGGTGGAGCCGTAACCGTCGTTGATGTTGAGCCCGTCCGGGTCGGTGCCGATGGTGATCACCTCGGCGCCGGCGCGGGCGAAGGCCTCCGGGGAGACCCGGGCGGCGGCGCCGTGCGCGCCGTCGATGACGACCTTGACGCCGTCCAGGCGGTTCGGGAGCACACCGATGAGGTGGGCGACGTAGTTGTCGAAGCCCTCGTCGTAGGTGCGCACCCGACCGACGCCGGCACCGGTCGGGCGGTCCCACGGCTCACCGGAGGCGTGCGCGCGGTAGGTCTCCTCGATGCGGTCCTCCAGCTCGTCGGCGAGCTTGTGGCCGCCACGGGCGAAGAACTTGACACCGTTGTCCGGCATCGGGTTGTGGCTGGCGCTGAGCATCACGCCCAGATCGGCGCCGAGCGCGCCGGTCAGGTACGCCACCGCCGGGGTCGGCAGCACGCCGACCCGGAGCACGTCGACGCCCGCGCTGGCGAGCCCCGCCACCACGGCGGCCTCCAGGAACTCCCCGGACGCGCGCGGATCACGGCCGACCACCGCCACCGGCCGATGGCCCTCGAACGTGCCCGCTTCGGCCAGCACATGCGCCGCCGCGACCGACAGGCCGAGCGCCAGCTCCGCCGTCAGGTCCGCGTTGGCGACGCCGCGCACACCGTCCGTACCGAAGAGTCGTCCCACTGGTGTCCTCCGAATTGCCCGGGGCGCGGCTCCGTCGCCCCCTGGAAGAGAAAGGTGTCCTGGAAAAAGCTGTCCAGTTTGAAGAAAAGGTAGAGAGCCGGAGTCCAGACGCCGACGTCAGGGTGTACGTCCGACCCCGGGCTCCGATAGCCGAACGCCCCGGCAGCACGGATAGTGCCGCCGGGGCGTCGGCGTGGCGCGTGGAGCGCGCGGCGATACAGCCGGGGCGCGATTAGCGCTTGCTGTACTGCGGCGCCTTGCGGGCCTTCTTCAGACCGGCCTTCTTACGCTCGGTGGCGCGGTCGTCACGGGTCAGGAAGCCGGCCTTCTTCAGCGGGCCGCGGTTGTTGTCCACGTCCGCCTCGTTCAGCGCACGGGCGACACCCAGGCGCAGGGCACCGGCCTGACCGGAGACGCCGCCACCCGAGATGCGGGCGATGACGTCGTAGCGGTCGTCCAGCTCCAGAACCTTGAACGGCTCGTTGACTTCCTGCTGGTGCACCTTGTTGGGGAAGTAGTCCTCAAGGGTGCGACCGTTGATCTTCCACTGGCCGCTGCCCGGCACGATGCGGACGCGGGCCACGGCGTTCTTGCGGCGGCCGGTGCCGGCGGCCGGCTGCGGGTCGCCGAAGCGAGACGCGAGCGACTCGCTGGTGTACTCGGTCTCCTCGGACTCGAAGGTCGCGGTGCCCTCGAAGACCTCGGTCTCCTCGATCGGCGTCTCGGCGGTGGTCTCAGCCACGATTCTCCTCAGATTCTTTTCGTCTTAGGGGGTGGCCGGAACTACTGCGCGACCTGGGTGATCTCGAACGGGGTCGGCTGCTGAGCGCCGTGCGGGTGCTGGTCGCCCGCGTAGACCTTCAGCTTCGAGAGCATCTGACGGCCCAGGGTGTTCTTCGGGAGCATGCCCTTGACGGCCTTCTCGACCGCCTTCTCCGGGTTCTTGGCGAGCAGCTCGTCGTAGCGGACAGAACGCAGACCGCCCGGGAAACCGGAGTGGCGGTAGGCGAGCTTCTGGGTCCGCTTGTTGCCGGACAGGTGCACCTTGTCGGCGTTGATGATGATGACGAAGTCACCAGTGTCAACGTGAGGCGCGTACACCGGCTTGTGCTTGCCCCGCAGGAGGGAAGCGGCCGTGGAGGCCAGACGGCCCAGGACAACGTCCTGCGCGTCAATGACGTGCCACTGGCGCTGAACGTCGCCGGGCTTGGGGCTGTACGTACGCACGGTCGTAGCCTTCGCTTCTTCAGTGAGATGGGTACTGACAAGGCCACCCAGACGATCACGACAGCCCTGGCAACACATCGGTGACGCAAACCGTGTGCTTGCCGCTGGTCATCGGCCCGGTGGACCGGCGTAACGGCCTCTCACGTGAGAACGAGCAAGCCAATACGCATAACGAACCAGCAGAATACCGGGCCGCCGGGGACGGGTCAAAACGGCTGCCGCCGCCGCGGCCGACTGAGGGCCCTTCCCACCGTACCGAGCCCGCCGGCGCCCCGCGCCCCCGGCCCGCGCCCCGGACGGCCTCGCACCGGGGAAAGCCGGTGGTCACGACCGGTGCGACACCGATCACCCGACGCCACGTTCACCGGACGCCACCGCCCGGGCCCCAGGGGGCCTGCCGGGGTCAGCGGGCCCGTGCCACCCGGCCCTCGTCCCACACCGGCTCCGGCACCTCCCGCACCCGCCCGTCCGCGCCGAAGACGAGACAGCGGTCGAAGGAGCGGGCGAACCAGCGGTCGTGGGTGACGGCGAGCACCGTGCCCTCGTAGCGCTCCAGCCCCTCCTGGAGGGCCTCGGCGCTCTCCAGGTCGAGGTTGTCGGTCGGCTCGTCGAGCAGCAGCGCGGTGGTGCCGGCCAGCTCCAGCAGCAGGATCTGGAAGCGGGCCTGCTGCCCGCCGGAGAGCTTCTCGAAGGGCTGGTCGCCCTGGCGCTCCAGCTCGTACCGGCGCAGCGCGCTCATCGCGGCGCCCCGGTCCTTGGCGTGCTCGGTCCACAGGATGTCCACCAGGGTGCGGCCGAGCAGCTCCGGGTGGGCGTGGGTCTGCGCGAAGTGACCGGGCACCACGCGGGCGCCGAGCTTCCACTCCCCGGTGTGGGCGACGTCCTCTCCGGCCAGCAACCGGAGGAAGTGGGACTTGCCGGAGCCGTTGCTGCCCAGGACCGCGACCCGCTCCCCGTAGAAGACCTCCAGGTCGAAGGGGCGCATCAGCCCGGTCAGCTCCAGGCCCCGGCAGGTGACCGCCCGCACGCCGGTGCGCCCGCCGCGCAGCCGCATCCGGATGTCCTGCTCCCGCGGCGGCTCCTGCGGCGGCCCGGCCTCCTCGAACTTCCGCAGCCGGGTCTGGGCGGCCTGGTAGCGGGAGGCCATGCCGTCGTTGTAGGCGGCCTTCTGCTTCAGGGTGAACACCAGCTTCTTCAGCCGCGCGTGCTCCTCGTCCCAGCGGCGCCGCAGCTCCTCGAAGCGGGCGAAGCGCTCCTTGCGGGCCTGGTGGTAGGTGGCGAAGCCGCCGCCGTGCACCCAGACGTCGCTGCCGGCCGGGCTCGGCTCCACGCTGATGATCTTCTCGGCGGAGCGGGCGAGCAGCTCGCGGTCGTGCGAGACGAAGAGCACGGTCTTGCGGGTCTCCCGGAGCCGCTCCTCCAGCCACCGCTTGCCGGGGACGTCGAGATAGTTGTCCGGCTCGTCCAGCAGCAGCACCTGGTCGGTGCCGCGCAGCAGCGACTCCAGGACCAGCCGCTTCTGCTCGCCCCCGGAGAGCGTGCGCACCTGCCGCCACTGGGCCCGCTCGTACGGGACGCCGAGCGCGGCCATGGTGCACATGTCCCAGGTCGTCTCGGCCTCGTACCCCCGGACCTCGGCCCAGTCGGCGAGCGCCTGCGCGTACTGGAGCTGGGCGGCCTCGTCGTCGACCGTCATGATCGCGTGCTCGGCGCGGTCGACGGCGGCCGCGGCGGCCCGGATCCGCGGCTGGGCCACGGAGACGAGCAGGTCGCGCACGGTCCGCTCGTCCCGTACGGACCCCACGAACTGCGGCATCACCCCGAGCCCGCCGCTGACCGTGACCGAGCCGCCGTGCGGCTGGAGCTCCCCCGCGATGAGCCGCAACAGGGTGGTCTTGCCGGCGCCGTTCGCCCCGACGAGCGCCACCGCCGCGCCCTCGCCCACCCGGAACGACACGTCGCCGAGCAGCACCCGGCCGTCCGGAAGGTAGTACTCCAGGTGTCCCGCCTCCACATGCCCCATAGAACGGGATTGTGATGGTGCGCCGTAGTCCCCACCAACAGGTTTTAAGATGCGCGCCATGAGCTTTGGGCATGGGGGGCCGTACGGGCCTGGAGGTTCTCAGCCGCATTCGCAACCGCCGGGGATGCCGCCGTCACCGGGCGCACCGGCACCGGGGACGCCGTCGTCGGGGTCACCGTCATCGGGGACACCGTCGGGGACACCCGACTGGGCCGCTCTCGCGGACGACACCGAGCGCCGCGGCCGGCGCAGGCGCTGGCTGACGGTCGGCGGGGGCGTGCTGGCGGCGGGCGCGGTGGCGGCGATCGTCGCCACCGCGATCGTGGCCAGCGGCGACGACAAGGACACGACCGGCTCGTCGGCGGGCCCGACCGCACCCGCCAAGGAGCTCCCCGCCGAATCCCCCACCCCCGAGCCGACCTTCTCCAACGTCGCCCCGCCGGCCCCGCTGGAGCCGCTCGACATCATCTCCGACAAGAAGCTCGACAAGGCGCCGCTCCGCGCGGCGTCCCTGTTCCCCGAGAAGAAGGCCGCGTCCAACGGCCGCGCCTACATCAGGGGCGCCACGGCCGCCACGACGAACTGCGCCTCGGCCGCCCGCGGCGGCCTGGGCCCCGCCCTGACGAACAACGGCTGCCGCCACCTTCTCCGCGCCACCTACGAGAAGGACGGCGTGGCGGTGACGGTCGGCATCGCCGTCTTCGACACCCCGGCCGCCGCCGAGAAGGCCAAGTCCCAGGCGACCCCGGGCGTGATCTCCCTCCCCGGCGAGGGAGTCCCCGACTTCTGCCGCGGCCCGGCCTGCCGCTCCAGCGCCAACGCCATCGGCCGCTACGCCTACTTCACCACCACGGGCTACACCAACGGCAAGGCCGTCACCACCAAGGACACAGCCCCCCTGGAGGCGGGCCGCGACCTGTCCGACTACGCCTTCCGCCGCATCCTGGCCCGAGGAGAGAGCCAGGCCCGAGCGGCGGCTTCGGCGGGGGCGTAGGGGGCGGACGCGGGGCCAGGCCTATGGAAGAGTCTCCCAGCGCTGATCCGTGGTTGTTGCCGTCGCTACTGCCGTCAGGAGACGCGGCCAGCGGCGCGAAGGCCTGCTACTGCCATGCGCCGGCTTCCGCGCGGAGGGTGGCACGGGTGGTGCGGTGGTAGAAGTCGTGGCCGGTCTGGGCGCAGTGTTCGGCGATCCAGCGTGTCAGTTCATCCTCGGTGTGCACTTCGCCGGAGGTGGCGCCGCAGTCATGGTCTTCGCCGGTGACGCAGACGGCCTCGAAGGTGGGCAGGGTCATGGGGTCCACGACGGCGGTTACGTGGTACTCGCGAAAGCGGTAGCGCCTCCGGGACGGCGCACTGGTGCTGGTGACGTCAGGCATGCTCGGCCGCCTCTTCCTGTGGGTCCGGGATGCGCTGTCCGCGCGACTCAGCCACCTGGAGGGCGTCAGTGAGGGCCTCGGCCAGCCGGGAGGCCAGCCAGCGGTACTCGGTGGCCGACAGTGCTCGTGCGCCGGGGGCCAGGACTTCGCGGGCGCGTTCCAGGAGTTCCTCGCCCATGCCGAGTTGGACGGCTTCGATGCTGTCGGCGAGCGTGGACAGGTAGCCCCTGCCGTCGGTGCTCAGGTAGCAGGGGCGCCCGTCCGGCGTGGTCCACGGCAGTAAGCGGGGGCCGGCCAAGCCCATCGCCGCGTCGTACAGTTCGCGGCGTCGCATGCTGTCCGCGTCGCTCCTGGGCTTGGTCACCGTGCACCCCCGGCTGGGTCGCTGACAGGACACGGTGACCGTAGCCGTCTGGGTGTTCGTCACTCCACGTGAGGAACACGGCAGTTCCCGACGCTTGGCCTGCGAACTACCACGCTGCGTGGCGGCTATCCGACGACGTCGAGGAAGGCGGCCATGTCCCGCATCTCGGACGTCAGGGTGCGCTTGCGCATGCTCAAGATCTCCTGCATGGTCTCGGCAGCCGAGTTCTGGTGCCTGAGCCATTCAGGGGCGGCTGCTCGGACGCGGGTCAGTTCGTCCATCGCCGCTGACAGGTCCCCGGTGCGGGTGTGTGCCCGCGCGACGTCGAGAGTGAAGCGGTTCCCGTCGTTCGTACTGGGCCTGCCCAGGCGCTTCCACGCCCTGGGCGACAGAGCCTCTTCTTCGTCTACCTTGCGTAGTACTGCGCGGGCGTCCCCGATGACCATGGAGTCTTCGAGTGCCTTCATGGCTGCGGTGACTGGTCCGAAGACGGACCAGTGCTGGGAGATGTTGCAATGCGCGGTGCCGACGGCGGTTGCCGCCACCCGCGCCGCCTTGCGGTACTCCTTGGCTTCGTCAGGGCGGTTGTTCCGGGCAGCTGCGGCTGCGGCCTCCATCGCCAGACCGCCCCACACCGCGTAGTGGTCCGGCTCGGCCCCAGTGATCGCCGGCTCGATCGCGTCCATGCTCTCGGCAGCGATCCGTTCCGCCTCGTCCAGCCGGCCCTGACGCAGCAGCAGAAAGCACATGCCGCCGACGCCCGAGCCTGCCGCGAGCATGCCCCCGCCTTGCTTGGCATCCGCGATGGCACCGCTCAGGGCCACATACGCGATGTCGTACTGCCTCACCTGCGTGAGATAGGTGCCAGCCGCACGCAGCGCCTCGGCCCGGGCAAGCAGGGCTTGTCGGTGCTCGTCTCCGCTGCCGTAGTAGGCCACGGCCAGGGAGGCATCGCGCAGCAGGCCCGGAAGCTGGGCGGCAACGCTCTTGTAGCTGTCGGAGAAGTACAGCTCCCGCACGTCTCGTACCGCTCGACTGAAGGAACGTAGGTTCGGTTCATCGCCTGCGACTTCGGCGTCCTGGTCCGCGAGCCCGACGGCTGGGGTGAGCACGGCGCGAAGCTGGATCAGATTGCGCCGGTTCGGCTCCTCGCTCCGCCCTATGGGCTCCGGGGCATCTGACGCCACCAGCGTTGCCGTGGTCACGTCCAGTGCACGGGCGAGGGTGTGCAGCGTCTCCATGCGGACTGTTCCGCCCTGCTCCACCTTGCGCACCGTGCCCGGTGACACGCCTGCGGCGTGGGCCAGTTCCTCCTGGCTCAGCCCGGCCCGACGCCGGTACTTGCGGACGTTGTCGGCCAGCTCCGTAGTCATCCGCTCACCACCTCCAGCGCCACGGTACGCCGGACGGGCGCATCAATCGGTGGCTATCCGGCAGGTACCCGCCAGGGAGCGATCGCATCCGGTTCCACGACCTCCGCCATTCGACCGCCATCCTCCTCCTGGAACAAGACGTTCGACCTTGTCGCGGTCAAGGAGCTGTTGGGCCACCCCCATATCAGCGTCACCGCCACCGTGTGCATCCACGTCCGGCTCCACCTCCCGCGTCAAGCCATCAACGCCCTGGGCGACGCTCTCGGCCCGAACGGCAACAGGCCCGAGGACCCGCCCGTCGCGGCGACCGTCCGCTGACGTTGCCGTCACCGTTGCCATCAAACGCCTCTGGGGCCCACCGCAAGCGGTGGGCCCCAGAGGCGTTTGGCCCAGAATGAAAGCCGCAGACTTTGCGAATCCAAGCAACCCATGCGGCGAATCGCGGACCCGTCAAGAGTTGCCCCGCGCCTTAATCCATGCGCGCTCAAATTCTTCTGAGTCGACCAGCTCAGCGCCGAATTCTTACTGACTGGAAATTCCTCGAGTGACCGAACTGGAATCTCCGAGAGTCCAACGTTCGCAGTTTCGTGACTTTCATCGGCCACTCGGACCAGGCCATCCCGATAGAGCTACATCTTCCGGGTCTCGCAGCCTTCGCCGCCAAGCTCACTGAGATGCAGCACGGGATCATCGGCCAAGTCGCGTTCCCACGTGAACTTGAAGCACCTCACCCATAACCCCTCCCGGAGCTTAGCTAAGTGCCGACTCGATCCAAAACATCCAAGTCACCCTCGAAGGAGACCACCACAATCCACGCCCGATCCTCTGCGAGGAAGTAGTGATGCTCCGGCACCTCAAGAAGTGCAGCCGTAACCGAAGCAGCCTCACCCTCAGTAAAACGCACACCGTAGGGCGAAAGCCCGTCTCCCACATGCTCGACTGCAGAGCCTGGCCTGATTCGTGCACAGATTTCTCTGGATGCACTCACTGCGAGCAGCTGCTCATCATCGATTCTCCAATGCTTATGCATCCCACTCGCGCGACGCCAATCGATCTTCCCTCCCGCGAAAGGGAAATGGAGCTCCAGCCAATCGAATACATCTGACGCGCTTGTTTTGCCCAGGCCAGCTAGAGGCGGCACGGAAAATACCTCCTCTTCCCAGTAATCACCAGACAAACCATTCCTCCATCAACCGCATCCGTGCAGACCCTGAAGCTTCGTCACGGTCGCCTCGGTGGCATTGAACTGGAAGTGCGGACCCTTCTCCTTGCCTGCCCACACATTGATGTGAGCCCCACTTCGATCGTCGAATTCGATCCGGAATCCCGCCTTTCCGTTAGCCGTCTGCATGCCGACGGGCTTACCTCTGATCGTCCCGAACTTGCCCAGCGTCACCTTTTCAGCTTTGAATCCGCGAGAAATCAGCCAATCCAGAGCCTGATTCCGCGCCTGATTGAAGTCATCGGTGACAGGCTCGCCGCCATCATTGTGCACCAGTACTGGCGTAGCCCCAGCCAACACATAGTACGTGTGAAGGTCATCGACGGTCAGATTGTGCGTACGCTGCCGCTTCTCGAAGTGGCGCGCCCCCTTGACGCTGACGGTATCGCCCTCAGAGGTCCGCAGCGTCATGCCCGGCTCGAGGTCGCCGGCGTCCACCCACTCACCCGCGGACGGGCTCCAGAAGGGGTGGTGGTCGGTGGCGATGATGGAGGCTTCACCGGATTCGGTGGCGATCGTGAGATCCGTGAAGTCTTTGTCGTCTTCGGTGACGATGGTCGCCACGACTTCGCGAGTTGTGGTCTCGCCGGTTTCCGGATCGGTGGCGGTGACCTTGTCGCCTACCTCGACATCCTCGATGTTCTTACGGGTGCCGCCAGCGAGAAGGACATCGGCACCGGGTAGGAAGCTGTCGCACGAACCTCTCTTCTTGCTCCGGCCGGTGGCCGCGTCGGCTGCGGCGCCGATGCCACGGGCCGCGAGTCTCGCCTTGTTGAGCCCGACCATGTCGACGCCGGCCTGAGCACAAGCGTCTCCGCTGCGGGTGCTGTAACAGTCGGCGATGCTCATGAGCGGTATGGCCGCCTTGAACGTAGCCTTGGCGACGGCCATCCACGCGGGGTCGTCCTTGTAGGCGTTTTCCCGGGTCCGCTCCTCGGCCAGCGCGTCGACATCGGCTCCGTAGCCCAGCGACATTTTGCCGCCTCTAAGGCCACTCCGATATTCCATCCTGGCGAGTTCCCCGGCATCGGGGGCGAGCTTCTTCGCCTTTCCCTGAACACTCGCCGAGATACTCCGCTGACTGAGCCATATGGACGTCTGCGGATGGTACGCGACATAGCGCACCACCTTCGAAGCCGCGCGAGTCGCCCTCTCGAAGCCAGCCTTGGCCCGATCGAATATGCCGCCTAGACCGCCACCGAAAAGCAATCCAGTCGGATCCGAGAAAGTGAGCGGATTGTTGTTGCTGTAGGCATAACCGTTGACCTGCTGCGGATCGGCGACATCCAGAACCGGATCGACGGAGATGAATCGACCGATCCCGGGGTCGTACTCACGGGCTCCGAGATGGGTCAGACCGGTGGTGGTGTCGATGGTCCCCCCGACGAATCCCTTCATGCCGGGCCAGGTCTTCGGTTGATCTCCCCGCGTCGCGCCGAACGGCGCGGTTCGTCGCTGGGACAGCTCGAACGACGGACCGTCGACGGCGAGCTGGGCGGTGCCGTGGTGGTCAGCGAGGGTGAGCGAGACCTTGTCGTCGTCGCCGCGCACGGCCTGGTTGCCGCCGCCGAGATCGGCGTAGCGCGTTGCCTTCGGCTTGGTGGCGCCCTTGGCGAGAGTGAGCTCGGTGTGGCCGAGGTAGAGAGTGGTCTCGGTGGGGGTCCGGCCGATGAGGCGGGTGCCGTCCGCGTCGTAGAGGTAGGACGTCGTCGTGGTGGTGCCGCCCGCCTTCTTGGTCACCTTCGCCAGGTGGCCCTCCACGTCCCAGGAGAGGTCTTCCTGATCGCCACCCATCGTCCGGGTCTTCGTGTTGCCGACCTCGTCGTAGGTGTACCTGTCCAGGGCGTCACCAGCAGGTCCCCGCGTCGTCACCGAGCTCAGAGCGTGCGGCTTCGGCTTACCCGCTGGCGGGTAGTCGTACGTCCGCACCGTGTTCTTGGCGGTGTCGCCCGAAGGGTCGTGGTGCGTTTCGGTGCGGCGGTTGCCGACCTTGTCGTAGGTGTACGAGAGCCAGTACGGGGCGGGGCCGCCGATCCCGTCGGCGGGAGGTGCGCTGGAGCAGGTCTTCGTCGGCTGGGTCCAGGCTTCCGTGAGACGCCGCAGATAGTCGTAGGCGAAACACTGGGTGTCGGTGCCTGAGCGGGAGGTGTCGGAGACCGAAGTGACGTTGCCGATCTGGTCGTAGCCGTAGGTGGCGAACTGGTCGACGCCCGGAACGTCCTGGCGGTCCACACGACTCGTCGACAGCCGCTGAGTGCCCCACTCGTAGGTGTTGGTCACCCAGGTCTTCCTGCCGCCCATGCTGGTGCCGCCGAGTTCGTACTGCAGCGGCTTGCCGGTCAGGCTGTAGGCGGTGGTGGCCGTCATCCCGTCACCGTCGGTGACCTTGATGGGGCGCTGGGTCCTGTCCTCGTACTCGTAGCCGAGGCCGCCACCGGCCAGGGAGCCCGCCGCGGAGTACTCGGTGCCCCGCACCAGTCCGTTGGCGTAGTAGTCGCTTCCGGCCTTGTACGTACCCGCCAGCGCGCCTTCCTTCTCGGGGATGACGATCGCCGTCTTCGTGGGACGGTACAGCCGGTCGTACTCCGTGATCTGGCTGCTGTACGCGGCTCCGTCCACATAGCGGATGGCCTCCGTCAGTTGCCCCTTCGCCCCGTTGACGGTGTCGTAGACCCACTTCGCGCGCGGCTTGCCGCTCGGCTCCCCGTCACGCGCTTCCGTGCGTCGACCCAGGTCGTCGTAGACGTAGGCGACAGAGGAGTCGCGCGCGTCGGAGGTGAGGGTCAGCTCTCCCCGGTCGTTGTACGTGCTGCTCGTCGTGCCCCTGTCCGGGTCGCGCTGTTCGATCTGACGACCCAGCTGGTCGTAGGAGAACGCCCAGAAGTTGCCATCCGGGTCGGTGACCTTCTCCAACTGGCCGGCGGCCGTGTAGTCGTAGGAGGTCTTGTCGTAGGCCGATCCGATGTCGTCGCCGTGGTACTGCCGGAGCTCCGTGGTGCGACCGCGTCCGTCGGTGAGGGTGGTGGTGACCGTACCGCCCCTCGGCGGGATGACCGTGGTCCGGTCACCGCCGTACACCGTGCGGGTCACCGCCAGGACCTGACCCCCGTCGCCGTTTCCGGAGATCTGCTTGGCTTCCGTCTCACGTCCGAGGCCGTCGTAGGTGTGGCGGCTCTGGGTCTCGACACTGAGCGCGTCCTCCGGCTTGAAGAGGAGCTCACCGGGGGTTCCCGCGGTGTAGTACGCGGCGAACCTCCGGGAGGTCAGACCGCGCTCGTCATAGAAGGTGTCGGTCAGAATCCGGCCGCCGCCGGGGCCGGGCGTCTGCGTCTGGCGCTGGCGCAGCAATCCGTCGTAGAGGGTGTAGGAGGCGACCTGTCCACTACCCCCGGTGTCCAGGGTCAGTGTGCGGACCGCGACCGGCTGCCCTTCCTTGACGGTGTAGCCGAACTCGTAGCTCGGAAGCTGGGTGGACCGCCGGTCGGCGAGCCAGACCTTGGTGGACCTGCCCAGTGCGTCGTAGGCGAACTCGGTCCGCTTGCCGTTGGTATCCACCTCCGCGGTCGGCATCCCGCGCAGTGTCTCCAGTTCCGTGGTGGTCGTCTGCTCGGTGGACTTGTCACCCCTCTTGGCCGGCGGTGTGGTCACCGTGCTCCTGGTCGGGAAGCCGGTCGCGGGGGTGTAGACGGTCGTGGTCGTACGGCTGTCGTTCCGGGCGGTACGGGACGGGGCGCCATCGCCCGCCACCGTGACGGTGGTGGTCAGGTCCGTAGCGGTCAGTTGGCGGCCGTAGGAGTCGTAGGTGGTGCCGGACTCCAGATACGTGGCCTTCGTCCCGTCGTGCTCCTTGAGCGTCGCCGTCGCGGTGACGTCACCCTTCGTCGGCGCGTCCCCGTAGCCGCCGCCGTCATAGGCGGTTCTGACGTCGGAGATGACCTCGTTCTTGCGGGCGGGATCCAGCTCGCACCTGACCGCGACGGTCTCCACCTGGGACACCAGCGTCAGGAGGTTGGCGCCCGCGTTGTCCGCGTACGTCGTGCGGGTGCACCGGTCGTCCTTGGCGGTGGAGTCGTCGCCGAGATCGTCGACCCGGGTGACCCGTCCCGCCACCGTGTCATGGCTCGTGGCCGTGCTGTTGGTGCGCCATTTGTCCCCGGCACCGTCGTCCAGTGACGTGAACGTCCTGGTGTGGGATGCACCGGTCAGGTTCGCGGTGAGAGTGCCCCAGGACCGCTCCCGTTTGGCGGTCTCGTGGTGCCACGGGCGGCTGACCTCCTTGGCCAGCGCCTTTCCACCCGGCGCCGAGTAGCTCACGGTCTTGTAGGCGAAGCCTGCCGTCGACTCGTGATCGGTGATCGGTGCGCCCTCGCCCTCGCCGAGCGAGACCTGCACCTCCTTGGTGCCGTCCTCCTTCGACGTCCCCTTCCGGTCGCCGTGCATACCGCGCAGGAAGTAGGTGTCCTCCTGCGACTTCATCGCGTTGGTGCCCTGACCGCCGGTCTGGACCCGTACATGGCCGTAGCCGCGCCACTGCGACCAGGTCTTGTGCTTCTCCTTGGTCAGCCCCTCGTCGTCGTCGAAGTGCCAGGCCGCTCCACCGAGGTACGAGTAGCGGGTCACCTGGTCGGGCGAACCGCCCGTCCGATCGGTGGTCGTGACCGAGTCGACGACGTACTTGTTGAACCACTGACGGGTCGGGTCGTCCGACGCGTCCCCGCCGATGTACTGCGGGAAACACCGGGTGGTGTTCGACTGCGGGGTGGGCAGGTCGTCCCTGGAGCAGGCCGCTCCCGAGTAGGCGACGTCGATCTGGCCGCCGGCCTCATCGGCGACCGTTGCGACGCGTGCCTTGACGAATGGCGCCATGCCGTCGCCGGTCTTGTCGAGCCGGTTGGTCAACGAGGTGTAGGCGAAGGTGGTCGGCGGGAGCGTGATGGGCGCGGTGCCGGTGTGCCCGGTGTGCTGGATCGAATCGAGCAGCAGCTGGTAGTCGACGTCGGCCATGCCCCAGCGATGGCCCAGCTTCCAGGAGTCGACCTTGGCGTAGGCGCCGTCCTTGAGGACCTGGGTGGTGACCTCGGTCAGCCGCTTCCGGGTCCAGAACGTCGGCGACAAACGTCCCCGGTCGCACTTTGTCCCGGCCTTGCAGTTCAGGTCCCACGGTGTGTCGTACCAGTACTGAGCCTTGCCGTCGATGGTGTCCGCGGCGCAGGTCACGCCTGACTGCGGCAGGCATCGTTCCGCGTTGGTGAAGGTGACCTTCGCCAACGGCTTGTTCGCGTACAGGTCGGTGTACTGCAGCCCGTACTCGATCCGGTCGAGGTGCCCGCCGCGCGTGTAGGGGGTGTCGTCCTCGCTTTTGAGGTTGCGACCGTAGGAGTTGGCCTCCTTGTCGTAGTAGTACGCCATGGCGTTGCCATGGGTGTCCACGACGTAGTCGAGGTTCCAGCGCCATGCCTGTTGGCACCAGGAGCCGCTGAAGCTCCCCGCATTGCAGGGCTCCCCGGAGTCGTCGCCGTACACCGGCACGGTCCAGACCGAGTCCGTCGCCGGTTTGCCCGCGGTCCAGCCGTTCAGCTTGTGGTAGCCGAAGTAGTACTTGGTGCCGTCGGGATCGGTCACCCGCCAGTACTCGTTGTCATTGTCGCCGTTACCGCGAGCGCTGCCGGAGAGGCGCTTGACCTTGGTGCCGTCGTCCTGCTTCAGCTTCCACTCGTCCTTGCCCGCCGGTACGAGCTCGCCGCTCTTGCCGTTGAAGGACATGTAGGCGTTCTCATAGCCCCAGCACAGGTCCCCGGGCTTGGTACCGTCGCCGTTCTTCACCCCGTCATCGGCACAGGGCTTGTAGCGGCGCTCGATGAAGCCCTGACCCAGGTCGAATCCGTCGCCGACCCACGAGGCCTGGTTGTTGGTCCCACCTGTGCGGCCGTCGATCGAGCCGGACGAGTACGACAGCCCGACCTTCGGTATCAGGCTGCCCGGTACCGCCGGCGCCGGCATCTCGTACGACCAGCCGAAGTCGCCCGTGTTGAGGTCCGTCTCCCACGCGGCCGCGGGGGAGAGTGAGGTGGCCTTGTAGTCGCCCTTCTCACTCTGCTCACCTGCTGCCGCCGCCAGGACCGTGACCCGGCTGGTATGCAGCGGGACGGCGGCGGCGGTCAGTGTCCGCTTCTCCTGGTCGTTGACGGTCGGCACCGGCTTCCCGTTACGGCACTCCGCCTTGTCAGGTGTGGTCAACGCGCACGAGGGCAGCTCCATGAGTCGCAGCCGGGACGCGTAGCCGCCACCGAACGCCTCCTCGAAGGCGGAGTAGTCGACGCTCACCGCGGTCCGGTCGCCAGCCGCCGGACGCTCCTTGTCCTGAGCCTGGGGAGTGAGAGTGAACAGCAGACCGTCTACACCGGCTCGTGCCGTGTCCTTGCGGTCGAGCATGCGTACTTTGACACGCTGGGACGCGCTGGTGGCTCCGGAGGCACTTCCCGCGGTGCCCCTCTTGGTCCCATGGGCCGGGGCCAGAGAAATCGGCAGACCCGCTGCCCCGTTCGGCTTGTCCGCCCCCTTCGTCGAGCCCTTCGCCGACACCTGGACGGTGGCTGAGCCGGCCTTCGTCCAGTCGGCCCTCGGGGTTCGTGGGGGAACTCTCGGCCCCCTCTCCACGGCCCGGGGCCTGCCTTTTCCGACCACCTCGCCAGGGATCGGCTGCTCGGCGACCGGGATGTCAGGGCGTCCCTTGCCGTCGTCCGCCGAACTCCGCGGAGCCGTCACCGCTTGGAGAAGGGTGCCTATCAACACGGTGGAGACGGCCACCGCGATGCGGGGTCGCACCGCTTCAACGCCCCAGATTTTCGGTCTGCCTTTCATCCCTGTTCAATCCTCACTGCAAGCACCGGCCTGTTCGGAGGGTCTCAGCCCTCGACGAACGTCTTGGATGAGCACGCCGCCGGTGACGGCGGCGTGCTCTGAAGGTCCTCCTGGCACGCGATATCGCGCTATTCGATATCCGGGACCTGCGTCTTGAGATCCAGCGTGTGTGAACTCAGATAGCGAACCTGACTGCCCGACAGGGCGCCCTGAAAAGCCCAGACGTCATCGATGGCGCCGGGCCAGTGTTCGCTCGAAGACCACGGCAGGACACTCGCACGGCCGATCTGCAACGACCTGCCGGACTTCGCGGTCAGCACGTCGTCCGCCCATGAATTCTGCCCGGCGCAATCGGGCTCGCTTGACCCGTCGCCCCCGACCACGTCGGAACAGGCGATCTTCTGCAGCTCCCCGTTCACATACAGGCGCGCCTCTTTTTCGAAGCCGTCGTACGCAAGGGCGATATGATTCCATTCCCGCACGTCGAAGAACTGGTCATTCTCCACATGCGTCACGGATATCGGGAACTCATCCCTGTCCTGCAGAGAGACGCGCCAACGGCCCGCACCGTCCGGTTTCTTTCCATCGGGCACATATCTCAAGACGATGCTGTTCAGATAGGAAGCCGGCGCACTGATGACCGCGGCGTCCTGCTGCGGCGTAGCTGCCGCCCGCACCCATGCCGTCATGGTGAAGCTTCCGCCGGTGTCCACCGGAACGCTGTCCACGGCGGCGTAGTCATCGACTCCGTCCAGTTCCAGGCCGTGATCGCCAGAGTTGCCGGCACCGATCTTGGCGCCCTCGTGCAGCTTCGCCGGGTGGCCTTTGGGCACGGAGTTGGGCGAGGTTGCCGCGGGAGCACCATGCGAGCTCTCGAAGTTCCACCGCGCCTTGACCACCGGACGCTGCCGGAACAACTGCTGGACCTCTCCACCCGAGAGAGGACGGTCGAAGAGCCGCACGTCATCGATCTGCCCGGGGAAGAAGTTTCCGGGCTTCTGGCCGTAAGAGCCGGCGCCGATGAACATCGGCCCCGTCGCGTACCAGGCACCGGCGAGTTTCGCCGAGCCGGCCGCCCTACCGTTGACGTACAGGGTCAGGCTGTCAGCGACCGTGTCATGCACTCCGACCAGGTGTGTCCATGTGTCGGCGTACGCGGTGCACCCGGAAGTGGGAATCGGATTCCCCTTGGAGTCCTTTTCGCATTCGGGCTGCATGGCTCGGACAGACCCTGCGTCGGCGGCATCCGACGTGTGCTGGTTGAGCACCCATCGGTCGTAGGCCGACGAGTAGTACAGCTCAAAGCCCGCCTTCTCGTTCCCGCTTTGACTGATGGCAACGGCGGTACGTCCCGGCTTCTCCTCTGGAAGCCTCGCCCACAGCGACACGGCGAAGCTGCGCGACGAGTTGACGAGCGGCGCACCGATGCGCGCGTAGTCGTCGGTACCGTCCAGCGAGACGGCCTGGCCGACCACGCCCGGCTCTCCCGTCTTCACTCCACCGTGCAATCGCGCCGGGAGCACTCCGGCGGAACCGCTGGTCTTCCTCTCGCTCTCGTCCTCATCGAACTCGAAGATGGCCTTGGCCGGTCGTCCTGGATCGCCGATGCGCTCCTTGGCATACAGCCGCTCGACCTCTTCCAAGGCCATCTGCTTGTCGAAGATCTGTAGCTCGTCGATGGTGCCGGGGAAGAAGGAGACCGGCTTACCGCTGTCGGAGCCTGCGCCGATCTGCAGTCCGCGACGCGCGTTCCACGCGTCGGGACAGGGGGAGTCGGCGACCTGCTTGCCATCGACGAAGAGCTTCAGCCGCTGTGCCCCCGAGTCGTACGAGCCCACCAGGTGTGTCCACTGGCCCGCCTTCACACCGCCCGGTTGAGCAGCCATCGCGCGCACGGTGCCGGCATCTGGGCTGTCCGATGCCGCCTGGGCGAAGACCCAGCGGTTGTAGGACGAGGAGTAGTAGAGCTCGAAGCCGGGGCGGTGGTTACCGAGCTGCGCGGCGACGGACATCGCGTGGTTCGGAACCTCCGACAGCTTCACCCACGCTGAGACGGTGAATCCGCGGTCGGTATCGACGACGGGCCGGTCGGTCCCGGCGTAGCCCGTGGTGCCGTCCAGCTTCAAAGCGGACTTGATCACGCCGGGGGCGCCCAGCACTGCGCCACCCTGCAGGTCGGCGATGCGAGGCGGGGCCGTACCCACGGCCTCGGCAGCGCCCGCGCCCTCGTCCATCTGCCACATCGCCCGCTCGGGCTGCCCGCTCTTGACTCGGAACTGGTAAGTCCGGATCTCGGAGGCGTTCCCGGCATCGTCGAATGCCTGGGCCGTGACGTAGTTCAGACCGGGCTTCGACGGCAGTACCTTCACCACCTTGGGGGCACCGCCGGATGTCTTGATCTCGTTCTGCGCCGAGGGGCTTCCGTTGACGCCGTAGCGGTAGCGTTCGACGTCCGTGGAAGAAGAGTCGATCGTGAATTCGCCATACTTGCCGATCCCGTCGATCCACGGATCGTTCGGATCCTCCGGATCGGAAGCGGGGTACTCACGGGACGACAGGCCCGGCGCCTTCGGTACGTTCTTGTCGTAGACGAAATAGCAGCTGGTCGCCGACCCGGCGGAGGACCAGGGAGAGTAGCTCTCGCCGTCCCAGGAGCGGACGTACCAGGAGATGGTCTTGCCCGAAGGAATGGTGGAGGGGAGCGAGATGGAGAAGTCCGAGCCTGATTTCTTGGCCGACGTGCGCCCCGGTTTCCACCGAGCGATGGTTCCCCGACCGTCTCCGGAGTCCCATGCCGCCTCGAACTGGACCGCGACCCTGTCCCCATCCGGGTCCGTCACGTTGTTCGCGTGCATCTTGTCGAGAGTCCGGACGCGTGGTGCGTCGCCGGGCTTCGCGCATCCGCCCGCATAGTCCATGAAGAGCTGACTCTTCTTGATCTGGCCGGGCGGGCGGTTGTACGTGACCCGCAGATGGGCCTTGTCGGCGAACCGTTTCCACGCATAGCGGTCCGACTCGTTCGACGCTCGTAGCCCGAAGGTCATGGTCGGCTGCTTCTTGTTCGCGGCCTCCTGCACCGCGCCCCGCACATCGAACTCAGCGTCGCCGTCGGCGCAGCCCTCGAAGCCGTAGGCGAAGGACCGCGTTGCGAGCTTGTCGAGCCAGAATCCCGAGTCATCCTGCGAGTTCCAGGTCGTGGACGCGCTGATGTCCTTGGTGCGCCATAGCTGCACCTGGCGGTCCGCACACGACGCCGACCAGGTGTTCCGCACCACGAACTCGGCCGAGACGATGCGCGTGCCGACATAGGTCGAGGTAGGGATGCGATAGAAGAGCCGCTTGGTGTCGTACGGGTTGCAGTAAGACCACTCGCAGAAACCCAGGCCCTCGTCGGACTTGCCGTTGAACTTCCACTGAGGCGAGTTGGCCCAGTACTTCGACACCATCGTCCACGCGGTGGAACGCGCCGTGTGCCACTGCGGGTCGATGTAGACCGGGTAGACCGTGTCCCGCCCCTTGAGGACCTCACGGTCGGGCGTGAGCACCAGCTCCTCGCCGTCGGCGGGCAGCTCCACGCCGATGGACGCCAGCTTGCCCGACTCCCCCGCACCCGGTTCCCGCGTCGCGTTTCCGGGTTCGGCCGCCTCCCGGGCCTTCCGCGTCTCAGCCTTGGGCGCCACCACCTTGAGCGCCACCGCCTTGAGCCCCGACGCCTTGAGCGCCGCGGCATCGAGCGCCGCCTTCGGTGCCGCGGCACTCGAGTCCCACATCAACGGCGCCGACGCCTCGAACACCGCCGTCTTCGCGCCCTCGTCGATGGCTTCGAGGCCACCCTGCACGGTCTCCTGGACCTGCACCCCACCGGCACCCAGCTTCAGCCGCAGCCTCTCCAACTCCGGGTTGGCCGCCGCCTTGGCCGACTTCACCACCAGGAGCTGCGAGAAGCCGTCGACCTCCGCGGACAGCCGCAGATCCACGCCCGGCAGCACCTCCGCGTACGTCGCGGTCTCGCCCTCCAGCGTCGGCGTGGGCAACTTGCTCGGCCAGGACAGGGACAACTCGCGCCCCGCCCGCTTCATCCGCACCATCGGGGCGTCGCCCCCGGCGGAGAACGCCACATCCGCCGTCGCGACCTTCGGCGTGACCATGCCGTCGGCGGTCCTGGCCAGGTCCGTGTCGACCGGCTTCCACTCGCCACCGACCCGTGCCCGCACCGGTCGCAGGTGTTCGATCGCCTCTAACCGGCCGTCGGGGGTGGCGTAGACCTCACGGGCCTCGCCTCTCAGCGACTCGACCTCGATCTTCTTGCCGGAACGCTTGGCCCGGGCCAGCGCCTCGTCCTCCGGGGCCGTCTCCGACGTCCCCGTGTCGTCGACCCCCGGCCCCGACACCGCCGAGGGCACGGCCCTCACCGCCGTCTCCGCCGCGGCCTCACTCAACCCACCGGGCAGCAAGCCCAACGACAGGCTCACCCCCAGCCCACCGACGGCCATACGAAGCCGGCCGCGTCTGCGCGCATGACGAAACATCCCCCGGGCCCTCCCCAAGCCCATATGGCCACATTGTGAAGATCAAGTGGCCAGGTCGAGGACAGAACGTAGAGCAGTGGTGACGCTCTGGTCTATGCCAGTAAACGAAAAATAAAGGACAGATCAGCCTTTATCCCGCTCAAGTTCTCATGTGACATACGTCGCTGTTTAGTGCCCAAGGAAACCGATTCGGACAGTTTTCGCTCATGAGGGCCACGGCGGCTCAGAGTCGGATGCGTCCCCTATGACCGTGATCACACTTCGCGACCGCCACGCAACCACCCCACGCCCACAACGACTCCCACATACGGGCGCACTCCGCCATAATCGCGGCGCCCCTAGGCGACCACGGCCGTGCGCAAACCCCGCGCAGGCCCCGTGACCTGGGGAAACGACAAGTGAAGATCAGCTTCCTGATTTACAACGCGTATGGGATCGGCGGGACGATCCGATCGACCGTCAACCTCTCCCGCGCGCTGTCCGAACGTCACACGGTCGAGATCGCCAGCGTGTACCAGCCCGCGGACGCGCCCCAGTTGGACATCGCCGCGAGCGTGCGGCTCGTGCCGCTCATCGACTGGCGGCCCGAGTCGGCCGGTTACGACGGGGAGGACCCGGCCGCGAAGGACCCGAGCGCGATGTGGCAGGACACCGGGGTCGCCTTCGGTCCCATGCCGCCGTCGCGGCTCACCGACGAGCGCGTCGCGGCGTATCTGCGGTCCACCGACGCCGACGTGGTCATCGCGACGCGGCCCATCCTCAACGGCTACCTCGCCCGGTACGGCGACGAGCGGGTGGTGCGGATCGGGCAGGAGCATCTGACGTTCAACTCGCATGTGGAGCGGATGCGCGAGGACCAGAACGCCGCGCTCGCCGAGCTCGACGCCTTCGTCACCGTGTCGGAGGCGGACGCCGGGATCTACCGGAACGCGCTGCCGCGGGTGTCGACGCGGATCCTGTGCATACCCAACGGCGTGCCGTCGCCCGCCGTCGAGCCGTCCGACAACGCCTCGAAGGTGATCGTGGCCGCCGGGCGGCTGGTGGAGGTCAAGCGGTACGACCGGCTGATCGACGCCTTCGCCAAGGTGGCGGCGGAGCGCCCGGACTGGAGCCTGCGGATCTACGGGCGGGGCAAGCAGAAGAACGCCCTGCGCAAGCGCATCGACCGGCTGGGGCTGTACAACCGGGTGCGGCTGATGGGGGCCGTCTCCCCCATCGAGACCGAGTGGGCCAAGGGCGCGATCGCCGCCGTCTCCTCGGACGCCGAGTCCTTCGGCATGACGATCGTCGAGGCCATGCACTGCGGGGTGCCGGTGGTCGCCACCGACTGCCCGTACGGGCCGGGCGAGATCATCACCAACGGGGAGGACGGCGTGCTCGTCCCCCTGGACGGCGGCGTCGACGCCTACGCCGCCGCGCTGCTCCGGCTGATCGACGACCGGGACACGCTCCTTCGTATGGCGGCCAAGGCCCGCACGACGGCGGCGACCTACGACCCCGCCGTCATCGCCGGCCGCTACGAGCGCCTCATCGAGGAACTCCGCGCGGGCCGCCAGCAGGCCCAGGAGCAGCCGCGGCCGGCCGGGTTGCTGCGCCGGATGCGGTCCAGCCTGCGGCGGGCCCTGCCCGACACCACCCCCGCCCCGCAGGTCGAGGAGGCCCCGGAGGCCGCCCCGGCCGCCCCGGCCGCCCCCGCAGTCACCCGCGCGCACGCCCGCGCCACCGCCCAGGGCGGGGTCACCGTGCGGCTGCGCACCGCCGAACTGCCCGACGGACCGCTGGACTTCGTCGCCCGGCTGCGCCGCGACCCGGAGAAGCGCGAGATACGGCTGCCGCTGTTGACGACGGACGAGACGGGCGCCTGGACCACCGTCACGCTGCAGCGCGCCGAGCACGTGCTGCCCGAGGGGCGCTGGGACTGCTACGTCGCGGCGCGCGGCACCGACAAGCGGCGCCGGCTCACCGCCGAGTTGGTGGAGCAGGCGCGGCTGGTGACGCTGCCGCTGGCCATCGGCTCCCGCGGCGTCTCCTCCCTCGTCCCCTACACCACCAGCGACGGCTACCTCGCCCTGCGGGCCTGGCTGCGGCCGGCCCACGCCGAGGTGGAGGAGGTGGTGGTCGGTCAGGGCGCCTTCACCGCCACCGTGGCGCTGCACCGCGCCACCACCGCGCCGGCGGCCGAGCTGACCTCGGAGGCGGTGGTCGTCGCCAGCTCCCGGCAGGACCGCGCGTACGACATCGTCATGCCGGCCCGTCCACTGGACGCCACCCGCTTCGAGTTCACCCTGCCCTACCCCAACGCCCTCGCCCGACGCAGCGTCGAGCAGGACCTGTGGGACCTGCGGCTGCTCACCGCGCCCGACGCCAGGCCGATCCCCATCGGCCGCATCGCCGGGGACGTGCCGGACCGGAAGTCGACCGACGTCCACCCGGCCACCGTCATGGACCACCCCGAGCGGGGGGCGACCCGGTTCCGGCCGTACTTCAACGCCGGCAACAACCTCACGCTCAGCGCCCGCGACCACGAAACCGAGGACTAGGGGCAACTCTTCTCCGCCGCAACGGAGTTCCGCGGAATCCCGACTACCGGGGCCTGATGACAGAACTCCGTCAAAGGTTGCCTCCCTTCCGCCCATGTGGCTCATCCCCCATCACTTCCCCCAAAAGCAACCTTTCCTCCGCTCACCAGCTCTTATTCACCAGCCGGTCCGCATCCTGCCCCCGCGGGCCGGCTCCTATCACCAGAGGGAATCCGCGGAGCGTACGGCGGAGGGGAGGGCGTCGCGGCCGCGGGGGCGCCGCGCGCACACCACCATGAGGATTGCGTTTCTGCTGCAGAACGCCTACGGCATCGGCGGCACCATCCGGGCGACCTTCAACGCGGCGAACGCCCTCGCCGCCCGTCATGACGTCGAGATCGTGACCGTGTGGCGAACCCAGGACGAACCCCGGCTGCCGCTCAGCCGGAAGGTCCGGCTGACCCCTCTGATCGACAAGCGCGAGGGGGTCGCGGGCAGTGACTTCGGGCATGAGCTGATCGGCAAGCCGACCTCCCTGGTGCCGCCGGTGGAGGCCAACGGGGCCAGCTTCGACCAGCTCACCGACGAGCGCGTCGCCCGGTATCTGAAGACCACCGACGCGGAGGTCGTGGTCGCCACCCGGCCCGGACTGGTGATGTACCTGGCCGAGTTCGGCATCCCCGGCCGCTATCTGCGGATCGGTCAGGAGCACCGCATCTACGGCACCCACGAGCCGAGGATCCGGGCCGCGCAGGACGCCGCCATCCCCAAGCTGGACGCGCACACCACCGTCTCGGAGGCGGACGCGGTCACCCACCGGGAGCGGTTCCCGCACGCCACGACGCGCATCATGTGCATCCCCAACGCCTCCCCGGCCGCCCCTGTCGAACCCTCCGACGGCAACGCCAAGCTGGTCGTCGCCGCCGGCCGGCTGATCCCGGTGAAGCGGTACGACCTGCTGGTGGACGCCTTCCACCAGGTGGTCGCCGAGCGGCCGGACTGGAAGCTGCGGATCTACGGACGCGGACCGGAGCGCGCCAAGCTGCGCGCCCAGATCGACCGCCTCGGCCTCAGCGACCACGTCTTCCTGATGGGCCCCTACTCCCCCATCGAGGCCGAGTGGGCCAAGGGCTCGATCGCCGCCGTCACCTCCCGCGAGGAGTCCTTCGGCATGACGATCGTGGAGTCCATGCAGTGCGGCACCCCGGTGGTCGCCACCGACTGCCCGCACGGGCCCGGCGAGATCATCGACCACGGCAAGGACGGCCTGCTGGTCCCGGTCGGCGACGTCGACGCCATCGCCAAGGGGCTGCTGACCCTCATCGCGGACGACCGGCTGCGCCACGCCATGGGCGCCGCCGCCCAGGTGAACGTGCAGCGGTACGCCCCCCAGAGCATCGCCAAGCTCTACGAGCAGTTGGTCGCCGAGCTGCGCGGGGAGGAGGAGGTCGCCGCCACGCCCACCGTCCAGCGGGTCCGGCCCGCCGCCCCCCGCACCCCGCTCACCCGCCGGCTGCGCCGCACCGCCGGCCGGATCGTGCGGCCGCTGCGCCGCCGGATGCACGGCACCCCGGCACCCCAGAAGCACGGGGCCCAGCCGTCCGCCACCGCCACCGCGCTCGCCGCAGTGGCCCGGCCGCTGCGGGCCAAGCCGCTGCGCCCCAAGGCGATCTGCCGGGTGGACGCCGCCGGCGACCTCGTGGTGCTGCTCAACCGCTCCGGCATGTCCGGAGAGAACCTGCTGCTCACCGCCACCCTGCGCGGCGACGACCCGCGGCAGATCGCCATCCCCATCCAGCACCCGGAGAACGACAAGAGCCCCTGGACCGCCCGAATATCCCGCCGCGAGCACCGGCTGGTCGAGGGGCGCTGGGACTTCCACGTGGTCCGGCGCGACGACAACGCCCGCCGTCGGGTCGCCTCCGAGATGGTGGAGCAGCGCGGCCTGGTGGAGCTGGCACCGCTGCCCGACGCCCCGTTCGCCTGGTGGATCCCCTACACCACCGTCAAGAACTGCCTGTCGATCCGCACCTGGCTGCGCCCCGCGCACGCCGAGGCCCGGAGCCTCAGCCTCGACGGCGGCTCCGTCACCGTCGAGGGCACCCTGCACGGCGCCCGGTTCACCGAGGCCGATCTGCCGGTCGTCGCCGCCGTGCCGCGGGTGGCCGCGAACCCCGCCTTCGACACCGACCTCACCGTGGTGGACGAGACCACCTTCCGGTTCACCCTCCCCTACACCGGCACGCTGGCCGCCGTGCGTGAGGAGAACGCGGTCTGGGACCTCTCGCTGCGGCTGGCCCCGGGCACCCAGCCGATCCGCGTCGGCCGGCTCACCGGCGACATCGTCGAGCGCAACAAGACCGACGTCTATCCGTCCGCTGACGTGCCGTCGGCGGAGGGGGCGTCAGCGGAGCAGCGGCTGGTCCGGGTGCGTCCGTACTTCACCGTCACCAACGACCTGGCCGTCAGCTCCGGACCGGTGCCGGAGCAGAGCGCGTAGCCCGCCGGCGCACGGCGCCCGCACCGCCACCGGGCGGGTGCCGTCGGTCGGTGATACGGCGTCAGCAGCAGCCCGCCGCGCCGGATCCGGCGACGACCGGCAGGGACCGCTTGTTCCGCGCCGCCTTGTTACGCTCCGCCAGCTGGTCGTCGGCCGGGTAGCCGACCTCCTCCAGGGTCAGCCCGTGCGGCCGTACGACATGCACCGCCGAGTCGCGCACCCGCGCGGCCAGCACCGTGGCCGGCCAGCGGGGCGGGCGGTGGCCGTCGCCCACGAAGAGCAGGGCGCCCACCAGGGAGCGGACCATGTTGTGGCAGAAGGCGTCGGCTCGAACCGTCGCGGTGATGACGCCGTCCGCGTCCCGCTCCCAGCTCAGCTCCTGGAGGGTGCGGATGGTCGTCGCGCCCTCGCGCCGCCGGCAGTACGCGGCGAAGTCGTGCTCGCCCAGCAGCCCGCGCGCCGCCTCGTTCATCGCGTCCACGTCCAGCGGCCAGTCGTGCCACAGCACATGGCCGCGCAGCAGCGGGTCCACCCCACCGGGGTGGTCCACCACCCGGTAGGCGTAGCGGCGCCAGATCGCGGAGAAGCGGGCGTTGAAGCCGGGCGGCGCCTCGGCGACCCGCCACACCCGCACATCGTGCGCGAGCCGGCCGGCCAGTCGGCGCAGCAGCTTGTCGCGGTGCTCGGCCCACAGCTCCACGGGCAGATCGACGTGGGCCACCTGACCGCGGGCGTGCACCCCGGCGTCGGTGCGGCCGGCCACGGTCAGCTCGTACGTCTCGGCGGACCGCGTCACCGTGCGGATCGCGTCCTCCAGCTCGCCCTGGACCGTGCGGGTGCCCTGCCCGCGCTGCTTGGCCCAGCCGGAGAACTCCTTGCCGTCGTAACTCAGGTCCAGCCGGACCCGTACGAAGCCGGGCGCCGCTTCGTCGCTCACGTCACTCTTCCTCTCACAGCGCTCTGCTGAACGGAACGGGCCCGCCCCCAGAAATGGGGGCGGGCCCGCACACCGGCCTCAGGGGGCTCAGGCGTCCTTGTTCTCCTCGGCCGGGGCCTCGGCGGCCTCGTCCTTGGTCAGGTCCGCCTTGGCCTCGGCCTCGTCGGCCTCCTTGACCGCGCGCTTGGTCGCGGCCTCGGCCTCGGCAACGGTCGCCTTCTTGGCGATCTCGCCCTCGACGAGCTCGATCACGGCCATCGGGGCGTTGTCGCCACGACGGTTGCCGATCTTGGTGATACGGGTGTAACCACCCGGACGCTCCGCGAAGCGCGGCGCGATCTCGGTGAACAGCGTGTGCACGATGCTCTTGTCCGTGATCGTCTGCAGCACCAGGCGACGGTTGTGGATGTCGCCCTTCTTCGCCTTGGTGATCAGCTTCTCCGCGACCGGACGCAGGCGGCGGGCCTTGGCCTCGGTCGTGGTGATGCGGCCGTGCTCGAACAGCGCCTTCGCGAGGTTCGCGAGAAGCAGACGCTCGTGCGCGGCGCTGCCGCCCAGACGGGCTCCCTTGGCGGGACGCGGCATGGTGTTTCTCCTCTATCTCTGCACCGGCCGTACCAGGTACCGGTGTCAGTCACCGACGAGCGAATGCCCGCCGGACGTCAGGTGAGCCGGATGGCTCAGTACTGCTCGGTCTCGACGAAACCGGCGTCCGCGTCGTCGTCGGCGCCGAAGGCGTCGGCGGCGGCGGTCGGGTCGAACCCGGGCGGGCTGTCCTTGAGGGCCAGGCCCATGCCGGCCAGCTTGGCCTTGACCTCGTCGATCGACTTCGCACCGAAGTTGCGGATGTCGAGCAGGTCCGCCTCGGAGCGGGCCACGAGCTCACCCACGGAGTGGATGCCCTCGCGCTTGAGGCAGTTGTAGGAGCGGACGGTGAGCTCCAGCTCCTCGATCGGCAGCGCCAGGTCGGCGGCGAGCGCGGCGTCCGTCGGGGACGGACCCATGTCGATGCCCTCGGCGTCGACGTTCAGCTCGCGGGCCAGACCGAACAGCTCGACCAGGGTCTTACCGGCGGACGCCATGGCGTCGCGCGGGCGCATGGCCTGCTTGGTCTCGACGTCGACGATCAGCTTGTCGAAGTCGGTGCGCTGCTCGACACGGGTCGCCTCGACCTTGTAGGTGACCTTGAGCACCGGCGAGTAGATGGAGTCGACCGGGATGCGGCCGATCTCCTGGCCCACCTGCTTGTTCTGGACGGCGGAGACGTAGCCGCGACCGCGCTCGACGGTCAGCTCCATCTCCAGCTTGCCCTTGCCGTTCAGGGTGGCGAGGACCAGGTCCGGGTTGTGCACCTCGACACCGGCCGGCGGAGCGATGTCCGCGGCGGTGACCAGGCCGGGGCCCTGCTTGCGCAGGTACATCACGACCGGCTCGTCGTGCTCGGAGGAGACGACCAGCTGCTTGATGTTGAGGATGAGGTCGGTGACGTCGTCCTTGACGCCCGGCACGGTGGTGAACTCGTGCAGGACACCGTCGATGCGGATGGACGTGACCGCCGCACCCGGGATCGAGGAGAGGAGCGTACGACGCAGGGAGTTGCCGAGGGTGTAGCCGAAGCCCGGCTCCAGCGGCTCGATCACGAACCGCGAGCGGTACTCGTCGACGACCTCTTCGGTCAGGGAGGGACGCTGAGCGATCAGCATGTGTGGATCAGATCCTTCAGTCGTGGGCGCCCGCTATTTGACGCCCCTGATACTGACGAGGGTACGGGCGGCACGGCTCGAAGGTGAGCCGTACCGCCCGTATCCGTACTGCGCGGGTGAGCGCGACGCGTCAGACGCGGCGGCGCTTCGGCGGACGGCAGCCGTTGTGCGGGGTGGGGGTGACGTCCTGGATCGAGCCCACCTCGAGGCCGGTGGCCTGGAGGGAGCGGATCGCGGTCTCACGGCCGGAGCCCGGACCCTTGACGAAGACGTCGACCTTGCGCATGCCGTGCTCCTGCGCGCGGCGAGCGGCCGACTCGGCGGCCATCTGCGCGGCGAACGGGGTGGACTTGCGCGAGCCCTTGAAGCCGACGTGGCCGGCGGAGGCCCAGGAGATCACGTTGCCGGTCGGGTCCGTGATGGACACGATCGTGTTGTTGAACGTGCTCTTGATGTGCGCGTGGCCGTGAGCGACGTTCTTCTTTTCCTTGCGGCGCACCTTCTTGGCAGCGCCCTGACGACCCTTGGGGGGCATGTCTTACTCCTGAAGGAGGGAGGTGGTCGGTCCTACAGCGAAGACCGCTGATCAGCGTCCGCTGTGGACTACTTCTTGCCCGGCTTCTTCTTGCCGGCGATCGCGCGACGCGGGCCCTTGCGGGTACGAGCGTTCGTGCTGGTGCGCTGACCGTGGACCGGCAGACCGCGACGGTGGCGGAGGCCCTGGTAGCAGCCGATCTCGACCTTGCGGCGGATGTCGGCCTGGATCTCGCGACGGAGGTCACCCTCGGTCTTGAGGTTGGCGTCCACGTACTCGCGGATCTTGACCAGGTCCTCCTCGGACAGGTCACGAACGCGGGTGTTCGGGTTCACACCAGTGGCGGCGAGAGTCGCCTGCGACTGGGTGCGGCCGATACCGAAGACGTAGGTGAGTGCGACCTCCACGCGCTTGTCGCGCGGGATGTCAACACCGGAAACGCGTGCCATTGACTGGCTCCTGTTGGTGCTCGGGGGTCTTCCGCAGAACCGCTCCTGGCCGCCGTACGAGGTACGGTCCAGGTCTCCGGCCCCCGCCGGAGGTGTCGCCAATCACTGAGCGTGACCGGGCGGGCTCTGCGTATGAACGTTTGCTATGCGTCGCGCGATGAACTGCGAGGTGCAGGTCGGTGTGCGTCAGCCCTGGCGCTGCTTGTGGCGCAGGTTGTCGCAGATGACCATGACCCGACCGTGACGGCGGATCACCTTGCACTTGTCGCAGATCTTCTTGACGCTCGGCTTGACCTTCATGGGACTGAGGCTCTCCGGGTCGTGAGATCTACTTGTAGCGGTAGACGATCCGTCCGCGGGTGAGGTCGTACGGAGACAGCTCCACGACAACCCGGTCATCGGGCAGGATGCGGATGTAGTGCATGCGCATCTTGCCGCTGATGTGCGCGAGGACCTTGTGACCGTTCTGGAGCTCCACCTTGAACATCGCGTTAGGCAGAGACTCGATCACGGTGCCCTCGATTTCGATGGCGCCTTGCTTCTTGGCCATGTCCTGCTTTCGGGATCGGCTACCTTGATCGACTTTCGGCATGCCGAAAGACATGCGTGAGCCGACGTGTCAGTCTACGTCAGGCCGGAGAGAAAGACGAATCCGGGGCAGCCTGCCCGGCGGACATGATCGATACGCCGTCGGAGAGTGAAAGATCGTTGCGCCGCGGACGCCGCGCGCCCCCACGACCGGCGCCCCCGGGCCGCTACGCCAGCGGGTCGGGCGCGGCCTCGACGCCGTACTCGGCCAGCTTGGCCTTGCCGCCGTCCACGGCGGTGAGCACCAGCGGGCCCTCCTCGGTCAGCGCGACCGAGTGCTCCCAGTGCGAGGACCAGGAGCCGTCGTCCGTCTTGACGGTCCAGTCGTCGGCGAGCACATGCGTCTTCGCGGTGCCGAGGCTGACCATCGGCTCGATCGCGATGCAGAAGCCGGGCACCAGCTTGGGGCCCTTGCCGCGCTTGCGGGCGACGTAGTTCAGCAGGTGCGGATCCATGTGCATCTCGCTGCCGATGCCGTGCCCGCCGTAGTCCTCGATGATCCCGAACTTGCCGGAGCCGTGCTCACCGGCGGCCGGCCGCGGCTGGCGGCGGATGTACCCCTCGATGGCGCGGGAGATGTCGACCAGACGGTTGCCCTTGCGGACCGCGGCGATGCCCGCCCACATGGACTCCTCGGTCACCCGGCTGAGCTCGACCAGCTCCGGCGCGTGACCGCTGCCCACGAAGGCGGTGAAGGCCGCGTCCCCGTGCCAGCCGTCCACGATGGCCCCGGCGTCGATGGAGATGATGTCGCCGTCCTTGAGGACGGTCTCGGTGTCCGGGATGCCGTGCACCACGACCTCGTTCACCGAGGTGCAGATGGTGGCGGGGAAGCCGCCGTACCCCAGGAAGTTCGACTTCGCACCGTGGTCGGCGATGACCTTGCGGGCCACGTCGTCCAGGTCCTTGGTGGTGGCGCCCGGCACCGCCGCCTCCGCGCAGGCCCGGTGGATGGCCGCGACGACCAGCCCCGCCTCGCGCATCTTCACGATCTGCTCGGGGGTCTTGATCTCGACCATTACCGCTGACGCCTTCCTCTACCTGTACGTGTCTGTACGACGACTGCATCCATCTTGCGCCACCCGACCGCCCACGGCCACGACGGACCCGTCACACCATACGGCGGCCGAAACCCCTCAGGGCTTCGGCCGCCGTACGCACAGGTCTGACGCCGATCGCGGGACCGGTCCCGGTGACGGGAGCCGGCTACGCGTCCTTGCTCGAGCCCCCACCCGGCAGCGCGTCCATCGCGCGCTGGGTGACCTCGGCCACCTTGCCGAGCGCCGAGATGGTCACGACCAGGCCCTGGGCCTTGTAGAAGTCGATGATCGGCTCGGTCTCGCTGTGGTAGACCTCCAGCCGCTTGCGGACCGTGTCCTCGCTGTCGTCATCGCGCTGGTACAGCTCGCCGCCGCAGGCGTCGCAGACGCCCTCCGCGGCCGGCGGGCTGTAGCTGACGTGGAAGACGTGGCTGCTGTCGTTGCGGCAGATCCGACGACCGGCGATCCGCTTGACCACCTCGTCCTCGGGGACCTCGAGGTCCAGGACGGCGTCGAGCTTCTGCTCGTTCTCGGCCAGGATCCGGTCCAGCGCCTCGGCCTGGGCCAGGTTGCGCGGGAAGCCGTCCAGCAGGAAGCCGTGCGCGGCGTCCGACTGGTCCATGCGGTCCTTGGCCATGCCGATGGTGACCTCGTCCGGCACCAGCTGGCCGGCACGCATGTACTCCTGCGCCTTCTGGCCCAGCGGCGTGCCCTGGCTGATGTTCGCGCGGAAGAGGTCGCCCGTGGAGATGTGCGGGATAGACAGGTTCTTGGCGAGGTACGCGGCCTGCGTACCCTTGCCAGCCCCAGGAGGCCCGACGAGGACGATTCGCATCAGCGGAGGAACCCTTCGTAGTGTCGCTGCTGAAGCTGGCTCTCGATCTGCTTCACCGTTTCGAGACCCACACCCACGATGATCAGGATGCTGGTGCCACCGAACGGGAAGTTCTGATTTGCTTTGAGCGTCACCAGCGCCACGGTGGGCACCAGAGCGATCAAGCCCAGGTAGAGCGAGCCGGGCCACGTAATGCGGTTCAGCACATAGCTCAGGTACTCCGCGGTGGGGCGACCAGCCCGGACACCCGGGATGAACCCACCATACTTCTTCATGTTGTCAGCAACTTCTTCGGGGTTGAAGGAGATGGCGACGTAGAAGAAGGCGAAGAAGACGATCAGCAGGAAGTAGGTGACGATGTAGATCGGGTGGTCACCGTTGACGAAGTTGCGCTGGATCCAGACGGCCCAGTCCGCGTTCGAGTTACTGAACTGGACGATCAGCGCCGGAATGTAGAGCAGCGACGAGGCGAAGATGACGGGAATCACACCCGCCTGGTTCACCTTCATCGGGATGTACGTCGAGGTGCCGCCGTAGGAACGGCGACCGATCATGCGCTTCGCGTACTGCACCGGAATGCGGCGCTGCGCCTGCTCGACGAAGACCACCAGGCCGACCATGGCCAGACCGCAGGCGATGACGAGGCCGAACTCCAGCCAGCCGTCCATGATCTTGCCGGACTGCTTGATCTGCCACAGGGAGGCCGGGAAGCCGGAGGCGATGGCGACGAACATCAGGATCGACATGCCGTTGCCGATGCCGCGGTCGGTGATCAGCTCACCGAGCCACATGACGACCGCGGTGCCCGCGGTCATGCAGATGACCATCGTGATGGTGGTGAAGATCGCCTGGTCCGGGACGATATCGCCACGGGCGCTGCAGTTCGGGAAGAGCGAGCCGCTGCGGGCGGTGGCCACCAGGCCGGTGCCCTGCAGGATGGCGAGCGCCACGGTCAGATAGCGGGTGTACTGCGTGATCTTCGCCTGACCGGCCTGGCCCTCCTTCTTGAGGGCTTCGAGGCGCGGGATCACCACCGTCAGCAGCTGCAGGATGATGCTCGCGGTGATGTACGGCATGATGCCGAGCGCGAATACGGTGATCTGCAGCAGTGCGCCACCGCTGAACATGTTCACCAGGCCGAACAGACCCTGCTGGGCCTTGGCCTCGTCCATGCACGTCTGAACGCTCTGGTAGTCGACACCCGGGACCGGGATGTGTGTCCCGAGCCGGTACAACAGAATGATGCCCAGCGTGAACAGCAGCTTCTTGCGCAGGTCGGGTGTCTTGAACGCCCGGGCGAACGCGGTGAGCACGGTGCCTCCTGCGCCCCCCGCGTGCATAGCGCGAGAGGTGACGGTCTTGAGGGTCGACGAATACGGAAACAGCCGCGCGGACATGCCGCGCGGAAGGTAACAACGCACGCCACCTTACCGGCGAGTGCGCCCCCCTTGGAACGACCAACCGGGGATGCCCCATTTCAGGGGCATCCCCGGCCGATTGTGCATCGGGCTCAGACGAGCTCGGTGACGGTGCCGCCGGCGGCGGCGATCTTCTCCTTGGCGGAGCCGGAGACGGCGTCAACCGTCACCTGCAGCGCCACGGAGATCTCGCCGGTGCCGAGCACCTTGACGAGCTGGTTCTTACGAACCGCACCCTTGGCGACCAGGTCGGCCACCGTGACCTCGCCACCCTGCGGGTAGAGCGCGGCCAGCTTGTCCAGGTTCACGACCTGGTACTCGGTGCGGAACGGGTTCTTGAAGCCCTTGAGCTTCGGCAGACGCATGTGGAGGGGCATCTGCCCACCCTCGAAGCGCTGCGGAACCTGGTAGCGGGCCTTGGTGCCCTTGGTGCCACGACCGGCGGTCTTACCCTTGGACGCCTCACCACGACCGACACGGGTCTTGGCGGTCTTGGCGCCCGGGGCGGGCCGGAGGTTGTGGACCTTCAGCGGGTTGTTCTCCGCCATGTCAGTCGACCTCCTCGACCGTCACGAGGTGGCGGACGGTGTGCACCATGCCGCGGAACTCGGGGCGGTCCTCCTTGACAACCACGTCGCCCAGCCGCTTCAGGCCGAGCGAACGCAGGGTGTCGCGGTGGTTCTGCTTGCTGCCGATGTAGGACTTCGTCTGCGTGACCTTGAGGCGAGCCATTACGCACCCACCCCGGCACGCGCCCGCAGCAGAGCTGCGGGGGCGACGTCCTCCAGCGGCAGGCCACGACGGGCCGCGATCTCCTCGGGGCGCTGAAGGCCCTGAAGCGCGGTCACCGTGGCGTGCACGATGTTGATCGGGTTCGACGAACCGAGCGACTTGCTCAGCACGTCGTGGATGCCCGCGCACTCCAGCACGGCGCGCACCGGGCCACCGGCGATCACACCGGTACCGGGGGAAGCCGGCTTGAGCAGGACGACGCCCGCGGCCTTCTCGCCCTGGATCGGGTGCGGGATGGTGCCGCCGATACGGGGGACCTTGAAGAAGTGCTTCTTGGCCTCCTCAACACCCTTGGCGATGGCGGCCGGCACCTCCTTGGCCTTGCCGTAACCGACACCGACGGTGCCGTCACCGTCGCCCACCACGACCAGCGCGGTGAAGCTGAAGCGACGACCACCCTTCACAACCTTGGCGACGCGGTTGATCGCGACAACGCGCTCGACGTAAGCGGTCTTCTCGGCAGCTGCGCCGCCGTCCCGCCGGTCCTTCCGGTCCCGCCGCTCGCCGCCACCGGCGCCGCCACCGCGGCGCTGGGGTCCAGCCATTGGATTTACCTCTCTCGTTTGTCCGCTAGCTCCGGAACCGGGGCTTAGAACTTCAGCCCGGCCTCGCGGGCGGCGTCCGCCAGGGCGGCGATGCGCCCGGCGTACTGGTTGCCACCACGGTCGAACACGACGGCCTCGACGCCGGCGGCCTTGGCACGCTCGGCGACCAGGGCACCGACCTGCTTGGCCTGGGCGCTCTTGTCGCCCTCGCCACCGCGGATCGAAGCGTCCAGGTGCGACGCCGACGCCAGGGTGTGGCCCTTGATGTCGTCGATGACCTGGGCGGTGATGCCCCGGTTGGAGCGCGTCACGACCAGGCGCGGACGCTCGGCCGAACCCGAGATCCGCTTGCGGATCCGGATGTGGCGACGCTTGGCGGCAGCACGCTTGTAAGCATCGCCCTTAGCGATCTTCACACCGTATGCCATGGCTTACTTACCAGCCTTTCCGACCTTGCGGCGGATGACCTCGCCCGCGTACTTCACGCCCTTGGCCTTGTACGGGTCGGGCTTGCGCAGCTTGCGGATGTTCGCGGCGACCTCGCCGACCTTCTGCTTGTCGATGCCCTCGACGCTCAGCTTGGTCGGGGACTCCACCTTGAAGGTGATGCCCTCGGGGGCCTCCACCACGATCGGGTGGCTGTAGCCCAGGGCGAACTCCAGGTTGGAGCCCTTCGCCTGGACGCGGTAACCGACACCGCTGATTTCGAGCGCCTTGCTGTACCCCTGGGTCACGCCGGTGATCATGTTCGCCACCAGCGTGCGGGACAGGCCGTGCAGGGCCTTGTTCTGACGCTCATCGTTCGGGCGGGTGACAACGAGAGTGTTGTCCTCGCCCTTGGCGATCTCGATGGGCGCGGCAACGGTGTGCGAGAGGGTGCCCTTGGGGCCCTTCACTGCGACCGTACGGCCATCGATGGTGACGTCCACACCAGCGGGAACCTGGATGGGCAGCCGTCCAATACGCGACATGGCTATTCCTCCGTTCCCGGGTTACCAGACGTAGGCGAGGACTTCCCCACCCACGCCCTTCTTCGATGCCTGCTTGTCGGTCAGCAGACCGTGGGACGTGGAGATGATCGCCACGCCCAGGCCGCCGAGGACCTTCGGCAGGTTGGTGGACTTTGCGTAGACCCGCAGGCCCGGCTTCGAGATCCGCTTGATGCCGGCGATCGAGCGCTCGCGGTTCGGGCCGAACTTCAGCTCGAGGACGAGGTTCTTGCCGACCTCGGCGTCCTCGACCTTCCAGCCGGTGATGTAGCCCTCCTGCTGGAGGATCTCCGCGATGTGCGACTTGATCTTGCTGTGCGGCATCACGACGGAGTCGTGGTACGCCGAGTTAGCGTTTCGCAGACGCGTGAGCATGTCTGCGATCGGATCGGTCATGGTCATGATGGCCTTCGGCCTCTCTCGCCGGGGTTTCCTATCTGCGCCATCCCTCTCCCCGATCACGTAAACGGTCGGGACGGGTGCGGCGCGGGGACCTACGGCGTAGTAAGACGGTCATGGGCGGCGGGCGCCCAACCCTTCTACTCTACGTGAGCGTCAGGGTCATACAGGACGAGCGCCCGCCATCCATTTGCTTACCGAGAGCCCGGTACCAACCCAAAAGGGCTGGTTACCAGGAGCTCTTGGTCACGCCCGGCAGCTCGCCACGGTGAGCCATCTCACGAAGGCACACGCGGCAGAGGCCGAACTTGCGGTAGACGGAGTGCGGCCGGCCGCAGCGCTGGCAGCGGGTGTACGCGCGCACGCCGAACTTCGGCTTGCGGGCGGCCTTAGCGATCAGAGCCTTCTTCGCCACGGTCAGTTCTCCTTGAACGGGAAGCCGAGGTGACGCAGCAGGGCCCGGCCCTCGTCGTCGTTGGTCGCCGTGGTCACCACGGTGATGTCCATACCCCGGACCCGGTCGATCTTGTCCTGGTCGATCTCGTGGAACATGACCTGCTCCGTGAGACCGAAGGTGTAGTTGCCCCGGCCGTCGAACTGCTTCGGCGACAGACCACGGAAGTCGCGGATGCGCGGCAGCGCGAGCGACAGCAGGCGGTCCAGGAACTCCCACATGCGGTCACCGCGGAGGGTGACGTGGGCACCGATCGGCTGGCCCTCACGCAGCTTGAACTGCGCGATGGACTTGCGGGCCTTGGTGACGGCCGGCTTCTGACCGGTGATCGTGGTGAGGTCGCGGATGGCGCCCTCGATCAGCTTGGAGTCGCGGGCGGCGTCGCCCACACCCATGTTGACCACGATCTTGGTCAAGCCCGGGATCTGCATGACGTTCTCGTAGGAGAACTCCTCACGCAGCTTGCCGGCGATCTCTTCGCGGTAGCGCGTCTTCAGACGCGGCGCGTTGGTGGTGGCAGTCATCAGATGTCCTCACCGGTCCGCTTGGCAACGCGGATCTTGTTGCCGTCCTCGTCGAAGCGGTACCCGACGCGGGTGACGACCTTGTTGCCGTCCTTCTCCACCACGAGCTGAACATTGCTCACGTGGATCGGGGCCTCGACCGTGATGATGCCGCCGGTCTTGGAACCACGGGCGGTCTGACCGGCCTTGGTGTGCTTCTTGACCCGGTTGACACCCTCGACCAGGACGCGGTCCTCGCGGGGGTAGGCCTCGATGACCTTGCCCTGCTTGCCCTTGTCCTTACCGGTGATGACCTGGACCAGGTCGCCCTTCTTGATCTTCATCGGTTACAGCACCTCCGGCGCGAGCGAGATGATCTTCATGAACTTCTTCTCGCGCAGCTCACGGCCCACGGGGCCGAAGATACGGGTGCCGCGGGGGTCGCCATCGTTCTTGAGGATGACGGCCGCGTTCTCGTCGAAGCGGATGTACGAGCCGTCCGGGCGGCGGCGCTCCTTGACGGTGCGCACGACGACGGCCTTGACGACGTCGCCCTTCTTCACGTTGCCACCGGGGATCGCGTCCTTGACGGTGGCGACGATGACGTCACCGATGCCCGCGTAGCGGCGACCGGAACCGCCGAGAACACGGATGCAAAGGATCTCCTTCGCACCAGTGTTGTCGGCGACGCGCAGTCGCGACTCCTGCTGGATCACGTCTATCTCCTGATCGTCTGCCGGTTCCCGGCAGGGGCTTGGTGTGTCAAGCCCCTGCCGAGCCTGGCGGAACTGTCCAGAAGGCGAATGCCTTCAGGAATTACTTGGCCTTCTCGAGGATCTCGACGACGCGCCAGCGCTTCGTCGCGGACAGCGGCCGGGTCTCCATGAGGAGGACGCGGTCGCCGACACCCGCGGCGTTCTGCTCGTCGTGCGCCTTGAGCTTGTTGGTACGGCGGATGACCTTGCCGTACAGCGCGTGCTTGACGCGGTCCTCGACGGCGACGACGACGGTCTTGTCCATCTTGTCGCTGACGACCAGACCCTCACGGGTCTTGCGGAAACCGCGCTGGGTCTTCTCAGTCACATTCTTCTCGCTCATCAGGCGCTCTCCACCGTCTCGATGCCGAGCTCGCGCTCCCGCATCAGGGTGTAGATCCGGGCGATGTCCTTGCGGACGGCCTTCAGCCGGCCGTGGTTCTCGAGCTGTCCGGTCGCCGCCTGGAAGCGGAGGTTGAACAGCTCCTCCTTGGCCTCACGAAGCTTGGCAACGAGGTCCTCGTTGTTCAGCTCGCGCAGCTCGGACGCCTTGGTACCGGCCGCCATCACGACTCACCTGCCTCGCGCCGAACGATCCGGCACTTCATCGGAAGCTTGTGCGCGGCGCGGGTGAGCGCCTCGCGAGCAGTCTTCTCGTTCGGGTAGGACAGCTCGAACATCACCCGACCGGGCTTGACGTTCGCGATCCACCACTCCGGGGAACCCTTACCGGAACCCATGCGGGTCTCGGCCGGCTTCTTCGTGAGCGGCCGGTCCGGGTAGATGTTGATCCAGACCTTGCCGCCACGCTTGATGTGGCGGGTCATGGCGATACGAGCGGCCTCGATCTGCCGGTTGGTGACGTACGCCGGGGTGACGGCCTGGATGCCGTACTCGCCGAACGCCAGCTCCGTGCCGCCCTTGGCCATACCCGACCGCTTCGGGTGGTGCTGCTTGCGGTGCTTGACCCTACGGGGGATCAGCATGGGGGTCAGGCCTCCGTTCCGGTGCTCTCAGCAGCCGGAGCAGCGGACGCGGCGTCGGCCTTGGGGGCCTCGGCGGCGGCGTTCTGCTGCTGCGGCTTACGGCCACGGCCACCGCGCTCGCCACCACGGCGCTGCGGGCGGTCGCTGCCACCACGCGACGGGCGGTTGCCGGCGCGGGCGGCGGCGTTCTCGGCGCGGACCTCGGCGATGTTCTTCACGTCGCCCTTGTAGATCCACACCTTGACGCCGATGCGGCCGAAGGTGGTCTTGGCCTCGAAGAAGCCGTACTCGACGTTCGCGCGGAGGGTGTGCAGCGGCACACGGCCCTCGCGGTAGAACTCCGAGCGGGACATCTCGGCGCCGCCGAGACGACCACCACACTGGATCTTGATGCCCTTGGCGCCCGCCTTCATGGCCGACTGCATGCTCTTACGCATGGCGCGGCGGAAGGAGACGCGGGAGGAGAGCTGCTCGGCGACGGCCTGCGCGACCAGCTGAGCGTCGACCTCGGGGTTCTTGACCTCGAGGATGTTCAGCTGGACCTGCTTGCCGGTGAGCTTCTCCAGGTCGCCACGGATACGGTCGGCCTCCGCGCCGCGACGGCCGATGACGATGCCCGGCCGGGCGGTGTGGATGTCGACGCGGACGCGGTCACGGGTGCGCTCGATCTCGACCTTGGAGATGCCGGCGCGCTCCATGCCGGACGTCATCATCCGACGGATGGCGACGTCTTCCTTGACGTAGTCCTTGTACAGCTTGTCGGCGTACCACCGGGACTTGAAGTCCGTGGTGATGCCGAGCCGGAACCCGTGCGGGTTAACCTTCTGGCCCATTACCGGGTTCCTTCCTTGCTGCTGACGACCACGGTGATGTGGCTGGTCCGCTTGCGGATCCGGTAGGCACGGCCCTGGGCGCGCGGCCGGAACCGCTTCAGGGTCGGGCCCTCGTCGACGTACGCCTCGCTGATGAACAGCGTGGAGGCGTCGGTGTGGTCGTAGTTGTGCGCGGCGTTGGCAATGGCGCTGTCCAGCACCTTGCCTACCGGCACGCTCGCGGCCTGCGGGGCGAAACGCAGGACCGCCTGAGCCTCCGTGGCATCCATGCCACGGATGAGGTCCACCACGCGGCGGGCCTTCATGGGCGTGACGCGGATGTACCGCGCCTGGGCCCTGGCTTCCATGGTTGTCCCTTCGGTGTCAGTCATTGGTCTTCGCTCTCCGCAGATCAGCGACGACGCGACTTGCGGTCGTCCTTCTCATGGCCGCGGAAGGTGCGGGTCGGCGCGAACTCGCCGAGCTTGTGGCCGACCATCGACTCGGTGACGAACACCGGGACGTGCTTGCGGCCGTCGTGCACCGCGATCGTGTGGCCGAGCATGGCCGGGACGATCATCGAGCGGCGGGACCAGGTCTTGATGACGTTCTTGGTGCCGGCTTCGTTCTGGACATCCACCTTCTTGCTCAGGTGGTCGTCGACGAAGGGCCCCTTCTTGAGACTGCGCGGCATCTAAACCCGCTCCTAGCGCTTCTTGTTCGTCTTGCGGCGGCGGACGATGTACTTGTTGCTGGCCTTCTTCGGCGAGCGAGTACGTCCTTCCTTCTTGCCCCAGGGCGAGACCGGGTGGCGACCACCGGAGGTCTTACCCTCACCACCACCGTGCGGGTGGTCGACGGGGTTCATGACCACACCGCGGACGGTCGGGCGAACGCCCTTCCAGCGCATACGGCCGGCCTTGCCCCAGTTGATGTTCGACTGCTCGGCGTTGCCGACCTCGCCAACGGTGGCGCGGCAGCGGACGTCGACCAGGCGGACCTCACCGGACGGCATACGCAGGTGGGCGTAGGCGCCCTCCTTCGCCAGCAGCTGCACGGACGCACCGGCGGAGCGGGCGAACTTGGCACCGCCGCCGGGACGCAGCTCGATGGCGTGGATGGTCGTACCGACCGGGATGTTGCGCAGCGGCAGGTTGTTGCCCGGCTTGATGTCGGCCCCGGGGCCGTTCTCGATCCGAGCGCCCTGCACCAGACCGGCCGGCGCGATGATGTAGCGCTTCTCACCGTCGGCGTAGTGCAGCAGCGCGATGCGCGCGGTGCGGTTCGGGTCGTACTCGATGTGAGCGACCTTCGCCGGGACGCCGTCCTTGTCGTGACGACGGAAGTCGATGACGCGGTACGCGCGCTTGTGACCGCCACCCTGGTGGCGAACAGTGACGCGACCGGCGTTGTTACGACCGCCCTTGCTGTGCAGCGGGCGGACCAGCGACTTCTCCGGCGTGGACCGCGTGATCTCGACGAAGTCGGCGACGCTGGCGCCACGACGGCCCGGAGTCGTCGGCTTGTACTTGCGGATACCCATTTCTCAGTCCTCGTCCGATTCCGGACGACACGGACTCCTAGTTAGGAGACCGGGCCGCCGAAGATGTCGATACGGTCGCCCTCGGCGAGGGTCACGATGGCGCGCTTGGTGTCCTTGCGCTTGCCGAAACCGGTCTTGGTGCGCTTGCGCTTACCCTGCCGGTTGATCGTGTTCACCCCGGTGACCTTGACCGAGAAGACCGTCTCGACGGCCTGCTTGATCTGGGTCTTGTTGGCACGCGGGTCGACGATGAACGTGTACTTGTTCTCGTCCAGCAGCGCGTAGCTCTTCTCGGAGACGACCGGCTTGACCAGGATGTCGCGCGGGTCCGAGAAGGTCTTGCTGGTGATCGTGGCCTCAGACATCAGGCCTCGCTCCCTTCGGTCACAGCGGCCTTGGGGCCAGCGACGAAGGTGTCGAAGGCGGCCTTGGTGAAGACCACGTCGTCGGAGACGAGCACGTCGTACGTGTTCAGCTGGCCCGGCTCCAGGATGTGAACCTGGGGCAGGTTGCGGGCCGACAGCCACGCGACCTCGTCCGAGCGCTCGGCGACCAGGAGCACGTTCTTGCGCTCGCTGATCTTGCCCAGCAGGGCCTTGGCGGCCTTGGTGGACACCGAACCGTCAACGACGCCGGTCACGACGTGGATACGGTCGTGGCGGGCCCGGTCGGAGAGGGCACCGCGGAGGGCGGCGGCCTTCATCTTCTTCGGGGTGCGCTGCGAGTAGTCACGCGGCACGGGACCGTGCACGACGCCACCACCGGCGAACTGCGGCGCGCGGGTCGAACCCTGACGGGCGCGACCGGTGCCCTTCTGGCGGTAAGGCTTCTTGCCGCCACCACGGACCTCGCCGCGGGTCTTGGTCTTGTGCGTGCCCTGGCGGGCAGCGGCCAGCTGCGCGACAACGACCTGGTGGATCAGCGGAACGCTGACCTGCGCGTCGAAGAGCTCAGCGGGGAGCTCGACGGTCCCGGCCTTGTCGCCTGCCGGCGAAAGGATGTCAATGGTGCTCATCGGTTACCTCAGGCCCCCTTGGCCGCGGTACGGACCAGGACGAGGCCGCCGTTCGGACCAGGAACCGCGCCCTTGATGAGCAGCAGGCCCTTCTCCGCGTCAACGGCGTGGACGGTCAGGTTCTGGGTGGTGACCCGCTCATTGCCCATGCGGCCGGCCATGCGCAGGCCCTTGAACACGCGGCCCGGGGTGGCGCAGCCACCGATGGAGCCCGGCGAGCGGTGCTTGCGCTGGGTGCCGTGGCCGGCGCCGAGGCCGGCGAAGCCGTGGCGCTTCATGACACCGGCGGTGCCCTTGCCCTTGCTGGTGCCGGTCACGTCGACCTTGACACCGGACTCGAACACCTCTGCGGTGACCTCCTGGCCGAGCGTGTACTCGCTGGCGTCAGCGGTACGCAGCTCCACCAGGTGGCGGCGCGGGGTGACGTCCGCCTTGGCGAAGTGACCCTTGAGGGGCTTGTTCACCTTGCGCGGGTCGATCTCGCCGAAGGCGATCTGGACGGCGTCGTAGCCGTCCACGTCGTTGGTGCGGACCTGGGTCACGACGCAGGGACCGGCCTTGACGACGGTGACCGGGACGACACGGTTGTTCTCGTCCCACACCTGCGTCATGCCGAGCTTCTCGCCCAGGACGCCCTTGATCTGCTTAGCCATCTCGCGCGTCACCTCAGAGCTTGATCTCGATGTCGACGCCCGCCGGCAGGTCGAGGCGCATCAGCGAGTCAACCGTCTTCGGCGTGGGGTCGAGGATGTCGATGAGGCGCTTGTGCGTGCGCATCTCGAAGTGCTCGCGCGAGTCCTTGTACTTGTGCGGCGACTTGATGACGCAGTACACGTTCTTCTCAGTGGGCAGCGGCACCGGGCCCGCGACCGACGCACCAGTGCGGGTCACCGTCTCGACGATCTTCTTCGCCGAGGAGTCGATGACCTCGTGGTCGTAGGCCTTGAGCCGGATGCGGATCTTCTGTCCCGCCATGGCTACTTCGTAGTCCTGTCTCTCGTAACGCTCTGGGACCCGATGCGTTCGCGTCCTTCTCCGACCCACGCGGTCGGGCGTGTCGCGCCCCTTCCGGCAAATCTCCCAAGGGGGATTCCCTGCGAAGGGGGCGTGGGGGAAGAACACCCACCGGGCGCCTGGCTGGGGCCCCGCTGACACTTCCCGGAAGATTCCCGTACTTCCGCCCCTGATAAGAGGCGACGAGTACTGCGGGACTCGCTTCCAGTCCTCCCGGCGGGAGGCGCGCAGCATCGGCACTCAACCGAGCAACCTGGACAGTGTGCCATACGGGCAGGAAGGCGCGCCAATCGTGGCCGAAGACCGTACCCGCGCGAAGGCGGTTGTCAAACTCGCCGCAGCATGACGGGCTTGATCATTTCGTGACCGGCAATATCACGCCACAGAGCAACCTGGGAAGATCCCGGACCGTCCTATATCACGCTGAAGCAGCCGGGGACTGAGTGCTGCACGACGGGACGGGGTCACCCAGATGGCTGCTCTTTCCGGGGAGGACTCCCCGCGATACGCCGCGCCGCGGCACACCCTCTCACGCCGACGCACCCTGGGCGCGCTGGCCGCCGTGACCGCGGCCACGGTCGCCGGATGCAGCTCCGAGGGGCGCAAGGCCGCCACCGCGGCCCCGGTGCGGTCCGTGGACCCCCACTCGGCGGAGCCCTTCCGGTCCGCCAGCGGCAACGGCGACACCCTCCTGCTCCAGGTGCTGGCCCACCCGGACGACGATCTGTACTTCATGAACCCCGACGCGCAGCACATCCTGCGCTCGGGCACCCCCCTCGTCAGCGTCTACGTCACCGCCGGCGAGGCCAAGGGCATCAACCGGGTCTACGGCGGCCCCATCCCGAAGCCGGACAAGCCCGGCTACTCCTCCGCCCGGCACCAGGGCCTGCGCCAGGCGTACGCCGAGATGCTGGGCCTGGACCGGTTCACCCGCTGGCGGCGCACGGTGATGACGCTCCCCGGCGGCCTCCGCGCGGAGAGCAACGTCCTGACCAACGGGCGACAGAAGGTCCAGCTGGTCTTCCTCAACATCGCCATGCTGTCCGACAACGGCGTCCGCATCCCCGACCTGTGGGAGGTCCCGGGCACCGAGGCCGACACCCTGGTCGCCACCGGCTCCCCGCTCCAGGAGTCCGACACCTACGACCACGAGGCGCTGGTCGACGTGCTCGCCGGGCTGATGGACCGGTTCCGGCCGACGGTGATCCACACCCTGGACCCGGACCCCGACTTCCAGATCCACGACGCCACCCACCCCCGGGACAACGACCAGCCCGGGTGCTCCGACCACCGCGACCACACCCCGGTGGCCCTGTTCACCTGGAAGGCGATCTCCCAGTGGGTGGCCGACGCCTCCCGCCGGGACGGCCGCGCCCCGCGCTTCGTCACCACCGCCTTCCGCGGGTACTACAACCAGCGCTGGCCGCACAACCTGCCGATCGAGATCGTGCGGAACAAGGCCCACATCGTCTCCGCCTACGGTGGCTCCCCCACCTGGCCGTGCGGCAACACCGCGGGCTGCGGCGACTACAGCCAGGGCGGCAACCGGGCGCTGGTCAACCGCAAGGGCTGGGTGCGCTCCACCCACCACCGCTACCCCGGCGGGCTGCCCGCCCCGCAGCTCGACCGCGACGGGCGACTGATCGCCTACGGCGTGCTGGGCACCCAGGCCGTGCGCTGGCGGGAGACCGGCAAGGGCACCGGGCGCTTCGGCGCCCCCGAGAACCTCGGCGGCGGCCCGCTGGCGCCCGCGCTGCACGTGGTCAGGGACACCGCGGGACGACAGCTGCTCTTCGGGCTGCGCTTCACGGACGTGGCCGGCCAGGGCGGTCCCAACCGACGGGACATCGTGGTGCTGGAGCAGCGCGCCCCCGGCGGCTCCTTCCGCCCCTGGCGGGCGCTGGGCACCCCCGAGCTCCTGCCCTCCCGCGGGCGGCGGGTCGGCGCGCCCACCGCCGTCGCCACCCCGGACGGCCGGGTGCACCTGTTCGTCCGCACCGCCGACAAGGGCATCGCCACCCGCGTCCGGGAGGCCGACGGCCGCTGGGGCCCCTGGCAGGACCTGGGCGGCGGCGAGATACAGGACGGCCTGAGCGCGCTGGTCGACCGCGAGGGCCGCATCCACGTCTTCGGCGGCGGCCGGGACACCGTCCACCACTGGTCCCAGGACGCCCCCGGCGGTCCCGTCTTCGCCCGACCGCTGACCGGGCTGCCGCGCCCCGGCAACCAGCCCGGGGCGACACTGGCCCCCGACGGCTCCGTCGCCGTGATCTACCGCGCCCCCGCCACCGCCCAGCCCGCCGTGCACACGGTGCTGTCCGCGCACCACCCGGGCGAGACCCCGCTGCGCTTCTTCGAGGGCTACGGGCCGGTCACCGCGCACACCGTCCGCGCGGCCGGCCGCGACACCCTGCTGCTCCTCAGCCGGGCCATGGACGGCGAGGTGCAGCTGCGCTACGGCACCAAGCCCGGCACCCGCCCACTGCGCTCCCCCGGCCATCTGGTTCCGGTCGGCGCCCCGACACTGCTCCCGGGCGACGAGGCCCATGTCGCCGTGGTCGGCATGTCCCCGGCGGCCACACCCTGGATCTGGCGGCCGCAGGCGACCTCCCGGGCCTGATCACGTTCTTTTCAGGGCTCGGTTCGCCTCCGGGCGCCCTAAGCGACTGCCGACAGTCGACCGTGCTCGCCTGCGCGCCCCTTTTCAGGGCTCGGTTCGCCTCCGGGCGCCTTAAGCGACTGCCGACGGTCGACCGTGCTCGCCTGCTCGTTCCTCACAGGCTCCGCGCGCTCTCCCTTTCGGCAGCCGCGCGCCCTTCGGCTCACTCGCCGGTGAGGCGGCTGCGGGCCCGTCGTACCGTCCCCGGACACGAAAAGACCTGGGCCCCGCCCGCCGTTTCCGGCGAGCGGGGCCCAGGTGCGGTTGCCTTCAGGCAGCCTCAGGTCACTTGTTGATCTTGGTGACCTGGCCGGCGCCCACGGTCCGGCCACCCTCACGGATGGCGAACTTCAGGCCCTCCTCCATGGCGACCGGCTGGATCAGCTCGACCGACATCTCGGTGTTGTCGCCCGGCATGACCATCTCGGTGCCCTCGGGGAGGGTCACGACGCCGGTCACGTCCGTGGTACGGAAGTAGAACTGCGGGCGGTAGTTGTTGAAGAACGGGGTGTGGCGGCCACCCTCGTCCTTCGACAGGATGTACGCCTGGGCCTCGAACGAGGTGTGCGGCGTGACCGAGCCCGGCTTGATGATGACCTGGCCGCGCTCGACGTCCTCGCGCTTGATGCCGCGGAGCAGCAGACCGACGTTCTCACCGGCCTGGCCCTCGTCGAGCAGCTTGCGGAACATCTCGATGCCGGTGACCGTGGTGGTGGTCTTCTCGGTCTTGATGCCGATGATGTCGACGGTCTCGTTGACCTTGAGGACACCACGCTCGATACGACCGGTGACGACGGTGCCACGACCGGTGATCGTGAAGACGTCCTCGATCGGCATCAGGAACGGCTTGTCAACGTCGCGCTCCGGCTGCGGGATGGCCTCGTCGACGGCGTTCATGAGCTTGAGGACCGACTCGCCCCACTCGGCGTCGCCCTCGAGCGCCTTCAGCGCCGAGACCTGGACGACCGGAACGTCGTCGCCCGGGAACTCGTACTCGGAGAGGAGCTCACGGACCTCGAGCTCGACGAGCTCCAGGATCTCCTCGTCGTCCACCATGTCGGCCTTGTTCAGGGCGACGACGATGTACGGAACGCCGACCTGGCGGGCCAGGAGCACGTGCTCCTTGGTCTGCGGCATCGGGCCGTCGGTGGCGGCGACCACGAGGATGGCGCCGTCCATCTGCGCGGCACCGGTGATCATGTTCTTGATGTAGTCCGCGTGACCCGGGCAGTCGACGTGCGCGTAGTGACGCGACTCGGTCTGGTACTCGACGTGCGCGATGGAGATGGTGATACCGCGCTGACGCTCCTCAGGAGCCTTGTCGATCTGGTCGAAGGCCGAGGCCTCGTTCAGGTCCGGGTACTTGTCGTGCAGCACCTTGGTAATCGCCGCGGTCAGCGTCGTCTTACCGTGGTCGATGTGACCGATGGTGCCGATGTTGACGTGCGGCTTAGTCCGCTCGAACTTCGCCTTCGCCACTGGGGTCCTCCTGTGGAGTGGTTCTGTAACGCATCCACACTTTGCGGATGGGTTCAGGTGTTCTTACCGAACCGGCCAGGACCCCGAGGGGGATGCCCTTCGCCGTATTCGAATGGTGGGCCGGCGCCCGGGGCCCGCCGCAGACCACCTGAGCGGCGGTCTGCGGCGGTATGCCCCGATGCCTGATAGCTCCAGCCTAAAGGGGTGGGTAACGAGAGGTGTTACTCGCCCTTGGCCTTCGCGATGATCTCCTCGGCGACGTTCTTGGGAACCTCGGCGTAGGAGTCGAACTGCATGGAGTAGCTGGCACGGCCGGAGGTCTTGCTGCGCAGGTCTCCGACGTAGCCGAACATCTCCGAGAGCGGAACCAGGCCGGTGACCAGCTTGGCGCCGGAACGGTCCTCCATGGACTGGATCTGACCGCGACGGGAGTTGATGTCGCCGATCACATCGCCCATGTAGTCCTCGGGCGTGGTGACCTCGACCTTCATCATCGGCTCGAGCAGGGCCGGGCTGGCCTTGCGGGCGGCCTCCTTGAAGGCCATCGAACCGGCGATCTTGAACGCCATCTCCGAGGAGTCGACCTCGTGGTAGGCGCCGTCGAGCAGCGTGACCTTGACACCCGTGAGCGGGTAGCCCGCGAGCACGCCGAACTCCATGGCCTCCTGGCAACCCGCGTCCACGGACGGGATGTACTCCCGCGGGACACGACCACCGGTGACCTTGTTCTCGAACTCGTACCCGTCGCCCTCGAGCGGCTCGAGCGCGATCTGCACCTTCGCGAACTGGCCGGAACCACCAGTCTGCTTCTTGTGCGTGTAGTCGAGGCGCTCCACGGCCTTGCGCAGGGTCTCGCGGTACGCGACCTGCGGCTTACCGACGTTGGCCTCGACCTTGAACTCGCGACGCATACGGTCGACCAGCACGTCCAGGTGCAGCTCGCCCATGCCGGAGATGATGGTCTGGCCGGTCTCCTCGTCAGTCTTGACGCGGAAGGACGGGTCCTCCTCGGCCAGGCGCTGGATGGCGATACCCAGCTTCTCCTGGTCGCCCTTGGACTTCGGCTCGATGGCGACCTCGATCACCGGGGCCGGGAAGTCCATGGACTCCAGGATCACCGGGTTGGTCGGGTCGCACAGCGTCTCACCGGTGGTGGTCTGCTTCAGGCCCATGACGGCGACGATGTCACCGGCGCCCACCGACTCGATCTCCTCACGCTTGTTGGCGTGCATGCGGTAGATCTTGCCGATGCGCTCCTTCTTGCCCTTGACGGAGTTCTGGACCTGCGATCCAGACTCCAGGCGGCCGGAGTACACGCGGACGAAGGTGAGCTTGCCGAGGTGCGGGTCGCTCATGATCTTGAACGCCAGCGCCGACAGCGGCTCCTCGTCGGACGGCTTGCGCTTGACGACCTCGTCCGGGTTGCTGACCGCCTGGCCCTCGATCGCCTCGATGTCGATCGGGGAGGGCAGGTAGCGCACGACCGCGTCGAGCAGGGGCTGGACGCCCTTGTTCTTGAACGCGGTGCCACAGAACACCGGGGTGACGGTGGTGCCGCCGCCCTTGCCGGAGTTGATGGTGATACGGCGGATCGCCGCGTACAGCTGCTCCTCGGTGGGCTCCTGGCCCTCCAGGTACAGCTCCATCATCTCTTCGTCGTTCTCGGCGACGGCCTCGAGCAGCTTGCCGCGCCACTCGTCAGCAGCCTCGATGTGGGTGGCCGGGATGTCGACGACGTCGTACATCTCGCCCTTGGTCGCCTCGGCGGACCAGACCAGGGCCTTCATGCGGACCAGGTCCACGACGCCCTTGAAGTCGGCCTCGGCGCCGATCGGGAGCTGCATGACGATCGGGGTCGCACCGAGCCGGTCGACGATCATGTCGACACAGCGGTGGAACTCCGCGCCGGTGCGGTCCAGCTTGTTGACGAAGCAGATGCGCGGCACGCCGTAGCGGTCGGCCTGACGCCACACGGTCTCGGACTGGGGCTCGACACCCGCCACACCGTCGAACACCGTGACGGCACCGTCGAGCACGCGCAGCGAGCGCTCCACCTCGACCGTGAAGTCGACGTGGCCCGGGGTGTCGATGATGTTGATGGTGTGGTCGACGTCCTCCAGCGGCCAGTGGCAGGTGGTCGCGGCGGACGTGATCGTGATGCCGCGCTCCTGCTCCTGCTCCATCCAGTCCATCGTCGCGGCGCCGTCGTGCACCTCGCCGATCTTGTAGGACACGCCGGTGTAGAACAGGATCCGCTCGGTGGTGGTCGTCTTGCCCGCGTCGATGTGGGCCATGATCCCGATGTTGCGGACCTTGGCCAGGTCAAGTGAAGTGGTGGCCATGTGGCTCAGTCTTCTCTCGGTTCTCGATGGGGGTAGCGACTACCAGCGGTAGTGCGCGAAGGCCTTGTTGGACTCGGCCATCTTGTGGGTGTCCTCGCGACGCTTGACGGAGGCGCCCAGACCGTTGCTGGCGTCCAGCAGCTCGTTCATGAGGCGCTCGGTCATGGTCTTCTCGCGACGGGCGCGGGAGTAGCCCACGAGCCAGCGCAGCGCGAGGGTGGAGGCACGGCCGGGCTTGACCTCGACCGGAACCTGGTAGGTCGCGCCACCGACGCGGCGGGACTTGACCTCGAGAGCCGGCTTGACGTTCTCCAGAGCGCGCTTGAGCGTGATGACCGGGTCGTTACCGGTCTTCTCGCGCAGGCCCTCCATGGCGCCGTACACGATGCGCTCGGCGGTGGAACGCTTGCCGTTCAGCAGGATCTTGTTGATCAGCGAGGTGACAAGAGGAGAGTTGTAGACCGGGTCGATGATGACCGGGCGCTTCGGGGCGGGGCCCTTACGAGGCATTCTTACTTCTCCTTCTTGGCGCCGTAGCGGCTGCGAGCCTGCTTGCGGTTCTTGACGCCCTGCGTGTCGAGCGAACCACGGATGATCTTGTAGCGAACACCCGGAAGGTCCTTCACACGACCGCCACGCACGAGCACGATCGAGTGCTCCTGCAGGTTGTGGCCCTCACCCGGAATGTAAGCGGTGACCTCGATCCCGCTGGTCAGACGCACACGCGCGACCTTACGCAGGGCCGAGTTCGGCTTCTTCGGGGTGGTCGTGAAAACACGCGTGCAGACGCCGCGGCGCTGGGGCGAACCCTCCAGTGCGGGCGTCTTGTTCTTCTCGACCTTGTCCTGCCGGCCCTTGCGGACCAGCTGCTGGATCGTAGGCACCGTTTCTCCGGTTTCTGTGTGCCAGTCTCAGTAAAGCTAACCTGGGGTTTCTCCGACCCACGCGGTCGGGTGTGTCGCGAACCTCATACGCTTCCGCCGAGGCGAAAGGTGCGTATTTGGTCGGCGTCTCGGCCTCGGCATCCCGTGCGGACGAGTGCACGCACAAGGACCCGGGCACACCCCAGGCACAAGGTCTGAGCGTACCTACCTCATCCACTTCGGTCAAAACAAATGCCCCCCGCCGGGACACGCCGGACCTCCACCGATTCGCCGCCGCCTCCACCCCGCGCGCACCACGCGGCCGTCCCGAGGAGCCCGTACGAGCCCACGGTGGCCGCCCCGCCCGCCCCGCGGCCACCGCCCGGCACCGACGCCGCGCCGGGACCCGCGACGGCCGGAGAGGCCCGGTGGGGCGCGACCACGGCCCTGTCCCAGCCGAGGGGCCGCGTACCCTGCCGCCTCCCTCGGCCGGCCCGGAGGAGTCCGGGACACCCGTCCGTCGCGAGCCGCCGCACCACGGCCCCGGGCTCATCCGGGGCGCCGCCGGCCGGGCGCGGACACCCCGGAAAAGCCGCAGGGCGGCCACCCCCGTGGGGGTGGCCGCCCTGCGTCGCCTGTGGCGTCTTACTGGTTGTACGGACCGTAGTCGTAGTCCTCCAGCGGGACCGCCTGGCCGGTGCCGGTGCCGAAGGGCGAGTAGTCGATGTCGTCGTAACCGACGGCCGAGTACATCGCGGCCTTCGCCTCCTCGGTCGGCTCGACCCGGATGTTGCGGTAGCGGGACAGGCCCGTACCGGCCGGGATGAGCTTACCGATGATGACGTTCTCCTTGAGGCCGATCAGGGAGTCCGACTTGGCGTTGATCGCCGCGTCGGTGAGCACCCGGGTCGTCTCCTGGAAGGACGCCGCCGACAGCCAGGACTCCGTCGCCAGCGAGGCCTTGGTGATACCCATCAGCTGCGGACGACCGGAGGCCGGGTGGCCGCCTTCCTGGACCACACGACGGTTCTCGGTCTCGAACTTCGAGCGCTCGACGAGCTCGCCCGGCAGCAGCTCCGCGTCGCCGGACTCGATGATCGTCACGCGGCGGAGCATCTGCCGGATGATGATCTCGATGTGCTTGTCGTGGATCGACACACCCTGCGAGTTGTAGACCTTCTGGACCTCGCCGACCAGGTGGACCTGGACGGCGCGCTGGCCGAGGATCCGCAGCACGTCGTGCGGGTTGGTGGCACCCACGGTCAGCGCCTGGCCGACCTCGACGTGCTCGCCCTCGGAGACCAGCAGACGGGCACGCTTGGAGATGCCGAAGGCGGTCTCGTCGGAGCCGTCGTCCGGGGTGACGATGATCTTCTTGGTCTTCTCGGTCTCCTCGATCCGGACGCGGCCGGCCGCCTCCGAGATCGGGGCGACACCCTTGGGCGTACGGGCCTCGAAGAGCTCGACGACACGCGGCAGACCCTGGGTGATGTCGTCACCGGCCACACCACCGGTGTGGAAGGTACGCATCGTCAGCTGGGTACCGGGCTCACCGATGGACTGGGCGGCGATGATGCCGACCGCCTCACCGATGTCGACCAGCTTGCCGGTGGCCAGCGAGCGGCCGTAGCACATGGCGCAGGTGCCGACGGCGGACTCGCAGGTGAGCACCGAGCGGGTCTTGACCTGCTCGACGCCGTACTTGACGAGCTCCTGGATGAGCACGTCGCCCAGGTCGGTACCGGCCGGGGCCAGCACCTTGCCGTCGACGACGATGTCCTCGGCGAGGCAGCGCGCGTACACGCTGGTCTCCACGTCGTCCGTCTTGCGGAGCACACCGTCCGCGCCGCGGGACGCGATCGCCAGCTTGAGGCCGCGCTCGGTGCCGCAGTCCTCCTCGCGGATGATGACGTCCTGCGAGACGTCGACCAGACGACGGGTCAGGTAACCCGAGTCGGCGGTACGGAGGGCGGTGTCCGCGAGACCCTTACGGGCACCGTGGGTGGAGATGAAGTACTCCAGCACGGAGAGACCCTCACGGAACGACGCCTTAATGGGCCGCGGGATGGTCTCGTTCTTCGCGTTCGACACCAGACCACGCATACCGGCGATCTGCCGCATCTGCATCATGTTTCCTCGGGCACCCGAGTCAACCATCATGAAGATGGGGTTCGTCTTGGGGAAGTTCGAGTTCATCGCCTCGGCGACCTCGTTGGTCGCCTTGGTCCAGATCGCGATGAGCTCCTGGGTGCGCTCGTCCTTGGTGATCAGACCGCGCTCGTACTGCTTCTGGACCTTCTCGTCCTGCGCCTCGTAGCCCGCGACGATGGCCTTCTTGGCCTCGGGGACGACGACGTCGGAGATCGCGACGGTGACACCGGAGCGGGTGGCCCAGTGGAAACCGGCCGCCTTCAGGTTGTCCAGGGTCGCCGCGACGATGACCTTCGGGTAGCGCTCGGCGAGGTCGTTGACGATCTCGGAGAGCTGCTTCTTGCCCACCGAGTAGTCGACGAACGGGTAGTCCTCGGGCAGCAGCTCGTTGAAGAGCGCGCGGCCCAGCGTGGTGCGCAGCCGGAAGCTGTCACCCGGCTGCCACGCGGCGGCCTCGACACCCTCGTCACCCTCCTCCGTGACCGGCGGGGTCCAGCCACGCGGCGGGACGGTGCCGATCGGGAAGCGGATGTCGACCTTCGCCTGGAGCGAGAGCTCGCGGGCGTCGAAGGCCATGATCGCCTCGGCGGTGGAGCCGAAGGACCGGCCCTCACCCACGACCTCGCGCTCCTCCTCGTCGGTGGTGAGGAAGAACAGACCCAGCACCATGTCCTGGGTCGGCATGGTCACCGGACGGCCGTCGGCCGGCTTGAGGATGTTGTTCGAGGACAGCATCAGGATGCGGGCCTCGGCCTGGGCCTCCGCGGACAGCGGGAGGTGGACGGCCATCTGGTCACCGTCGAAGTCCGCGTTGAACGCGGTGCAGACGAGCGGGTGGATCTGGATGGCCTTGCCCTCGACCAGCTGCGGCTCGAAGGCCTGGATGCCCAGACGGTGCAGGGTGGGCGCACGGTTCAGCAGCACCGGGTGCTCGGCGATGACCTCTTCGAGCACGTCGTACACGACCGTGCGGCCGCGCTCGACCATGCGCTTCGCCGACTTGATGTTCTGCGCGTGGTTGAGGTCCACCAGGCGCTTCATCACGAACGGCTTGAAGAGCTCCAGCGCCATGGCCTTGGGCAGACCACACTGGTGCAGCTTGAGCTGCGGGCCGACGACGATGACGGAACGGGCCGAGTAGTCGACACGCTTACCGAGCAGGTTCTGACGGAATCGACCCTGCTTACCCTTCAGCATGTCGCTGAGGGACTTCAGCGGACGGTTACCGGGGCCGGTCACCGGGCGACCGCGGCGGCCGTTGTCGAACAGCGCGTCGACGGCCTCCTGCAGCATCCGCTTCTCGTTGTTCACGATGATCTCGGGGGCACCGAGGTCAAGGAGACGCTTGAGACGGTTGTTGCGGTTGATCACACGGCGGTACAGGTCGTTCAGGTCGGAGGTCGCGAAGCGGCCACCGTCCAGCTGCACCATCGGACGCAGGTCCGGCGGGATGACCGGGATGCAGTCCAGAACCATGCCGTTGGGGCTGTTGCGGGTCTGCAGGAAGGCGGAGACGACCTTCAGGCGCTTGAGCGCACGGGTCTTCTTCTGGCCCTTGCCGGTCCGGATGATCTCCCGAAGCCTCTCGGCCTCCTCATCCAGGTCGAAGGACTCCAGGCGCTTCTGCAGCGCCGCGGCGCCCATGCCGCCCATGAAGTAGGTGCCGAAGCGGTCCCGCAGCTCGCGGTAGAGCAGCTCGTCGCCCTCGAGGTCCTGGACCTTGAGGTTCTTGAAGCGGTTCCACACCTCGTCGAGGCGGTCGATCTCGCGCTGCGCACGGTCGCGCAGCTGCTTCATCTCACGCTCGGCGCCCTCGCGCACCTTGCGGCGCACGTCGGCCTTGGCACCCTCGGCCTCCAGCTCGGCCAGGTCGGACTCGAGCTTCTTGGCGCGGGCCTCCAGGTCGGCGTCGCGGCGCTGCTCGATCTGCTGGCGCTCGACGGAGACGTGGGCCTCCAGCGAGGGCAGGTCGCGCGTGCGGCGCTCGTCGTCCACCCACGTGATCATGTAGGCGGCGAAGTAGATGACCTTCTCGAGGTCCTTCGGGGCGAGGTCGAGCAGGTAGCCCAGCCGCGACGGGACGCCCTTGAAGTACCAGATGTGGGTGACGGGAGCGGCCAGCTCGATGTGGCCCATCCGCTCACGACGCACCTTGGCGCGAGTCACCTCGACGCCGCAGCGCTCACAGATGATGCCCTTGAAGCGGACACGCTTGTACTTGCCGCAGTAGCACTCCCAGTCCCGGGTCGGACCGAAGATCTTCTCGCAGAAGAGTCCGTCCTTTTCGGGCTTCAGGGTGCGGTAGTTGATGGTCTCCGGCTTCTTGACCTCGCCGTGAGACCACTGCCGGATGTCGTCCGCGGTCGCCAGGCCGATCCGCAGCTCGTCGAAGAAGTTGACGTCGAGCACTTGTCGTCAATCCCTCTTTCAGGGTCGTGCCCCTCGCGCTAGCGAGAAATCTTGTCGGGGCAGTGTGGTCTGACTTGGGGGTCCGGGGACGGCCGGGGCTTGAGGGCTCTCAAGCCCCGGCCAGACCCGTCAGACCTCTTCGACGCTGCTCGGCTCGCGCCGGGACAGGTCGATACCGAGCTCCTCCGCAGCGCGGAAGACGTCCTCATCGGTGTCACGCATCTCGATGGACATGCCGTCGCTGGACAACACCTCCACGTTGAGGCACAGGGACTGCATCTCCTTGATGAGCACCTTGAAGGACTCGGGGATGCCGGGCTCCGGGATGTTCTCGCCCTTGACGATGGCCTCGTAGACCTTCACGCGGCCGGTGACGTCGTCGGACTTGATGGTCAGCAGCTCCTGGAGGGCGTACGCGGCGCCGTAAGCCTCAAGCGCCCACACCTCCATCTCACCGAAGCGCTGGCCACCGAACTGAGCCTTACCACCCAGCGGCTGCTGGGTGATCATCGAGTACGGACCGGTGGACCGGGCGTGCAGCTTGTCGTCCACCAGGTGGTGCAGCTTGAGGATGTACATGTAGCCGACCGAGATCGGGTCCGGGAACGGCTCGCCGGAGCGGCCGTCGAACAGCCGGGCCTTACCGGAGGGGAGCACCAGGCGCTCGCCGTCACGGTTGGGCACGGTGTGCTCGAACAGACCCGCCAGCTCGTCCTCGCGGGCACCGTCGAAGACCGGGGTCGCGACGTTGGTGCCGGGAGCGACCTCGTCGGCGCCGATCGCCTGGAGCCGCTGCATCCACTCCTCGCTGCCCTCGACCTTCCAGCCTCGGGAGGCCAGCCAGCCGAGGTGGATCTCCAGGACCTGTCCCGGGTTCATTCGGGACGGGACACCCAGCGGGTTGAGGATGATGTCGACCGGGGTGCCGTCCTCTAGGAACGGCATGTCCTCGACCGGCAGGATCTTGGAGATGACACCCTTGTTGCCGTGGCGGCCGGCGAGCTTGTCACCGTCGGTGATCTTGCGCTTCTGCGCGACGTAGACGCGGACCAGCTGGTTCACGCCCGGCGGCAGCTCGTCGCCCTCCTCGCGGTCGAAGACGCGGACGCCGATGACCTTGCCGGTCTCGCCGTGCGGCACCTTCAGCGAGGTGTCACGGACCTCACGGGCCTTCTCACCGAAGATCGCGCGCAGCAGGCGCTCCTCCGGGGTCAGCTCGGTCTCACCCTTCGGGGTGACCTTGCCGACCAGGATGTCGCCGGCGATGACCTCGGCGCCGATGCGGATGATGCCGCGCTCGTCGAGGTCGGCCAGGACCTCCTCGGAGACGTTCGGGATGTCCCGGGTGATCTCCTCGGGGCCGAGCTTGGTGTCACGGGCGTCGACCTCGTGCTCCTCGATGTGGATCGAGGAGAGGACGTCGTCCTGCACGAGGCGCTGCGACAGGATGATCGCGTCCTCGTAGTTGTGACCCTCCCACGGCATGAACGCGACCAGCAGGTTCTTGCCGAGCGCCATCTCACCGTTCTGGGTGGACGGACCGTCGGCGAGCACCTGGCCCTCGATCACCCGGGCGCCCTCGTCGACGACGACCTTCTGGTTGAAGGAGGTGCCCTGGTTGGAGCGGGAGAACTTGGCCACGCGGTAGGTGGTGTACGTGCCGTCGTCGTTGGCCACCGTCACGTAGTCGGCGGAGACCTCCTGGACGACACCGTCCTTCTCGGCCTTGATGACGTCGCCGGCGTCGACCGCGCAGCGGTACTCCATGCCGGTGCCGACCAGCGGCGACTCCGCCTTGATCAGCGGAACGGCCTGGCGCATCATGTTCGATCCCATGAGCGCGCGGTTGGCGTCGTCGTGCTCGAGGAACGGGATCATGGCGGTCGCGACCGACACCATCTGGCGCGGCGAGACGTCCATGTAGTCCACGTCGGCCGGGGCCACGTAGTCGATCTCGCCACCACGGCGGCGGACCAGGACGCGGGCCTCCTCGAACCGGTTGTCGGCGGTCAGCGGCGCGTTGGCCTGCGCGATGACGAAGCGGTCTTCCTCGTCAGCGGTCAGGAAGTGCACCACTTCGGTGACGACACCGTTCTCGTCGACCTTGCGGTACGGGGTCTCCACGAAACCGAACGCGTTGACCCGGCCGTACGAGGCCAGCGAGCCGATCAGACCGATGTTCGGGCCTTCGGGGGTCTCGATCGGGCACATGCGGCCGTAGTGCGACGGGTGCACGTCACGGACCTCGAAGCCGGCCCGCTCACGGGAGAGACCACCCGGGCCCAGCGCCGACAGACGACGCTTGTGGGTCAGACCCGACAGCGGGTTGGTCTGGTCCATGAACTGGGACAGCTGGCTGGTGCCGAAGAACTCCTTGATGGAGGCGACGACCGGCCGGATGTTGATCAGGGTCTGCGGCGTGATCGCCTCGACGTCCTGGGTGGTCATCCGCTCACGGACGACGCGCTCCATACGAGCCAGACCGGTGCGGACCTGGTTCTGGATGAGCTCGCCGACGTTGCGCAGACGACGGTTGCCGAAGTGGTCGATGTCGTCGGTCTCGACGACGATCGTCTGACCGTTGGCGCCGACCGTCTCGGCCTCGCCCGCGTGCAGCTTCACCAGGTACTTGATCGTCGCGATGATGTCGTCGACGGTCAGCACGCCGGCGTCGAGCGGGGCGTCCGCGGCCAGCTTCTTGTTGACCTTGTAGCGGCCGACCTTGGCCAGGTCGTAGCGCTTCGGGTTGAAGTAGAGGTTCTCCAGCAGCGTCTGCGCGGCCTCACGCGTCGGCGGCTCGCCCGGACGCAGCTTGCGGTAGATGTCGAGCAGCGCGTCGTCCTGGCCCTGGGTGTGGTCCTTCTCCAGGGTGGCGCGCATGGACTCGTACTCGCCGAACTCCTCGAGGATCTGCTCGGTGGTCCAGCCGAGCGCCTTGAGCAGGACGGTCACGGACTGCTTGCGCTTGCGGTCGATGCGGACACCGACCATGTCGCGCTTGTCGACCTCCATCTCCAGCCAGGCACCCCGGGAGGGGATGATCCGGGCGGAGAAGATGTCCTTGTCGGACGTCTTGTCGATGGAGGAGTCGAAGTAGACACCCGGCGAGCGCACCAGCTGCGACACCACGACACGCTCGGTGCCGTTGATGACGAAGGTGCCCTTGTTGGTCATGAGCGGGAAGTCGCCCATGAAGACCGTCTGGGACTTGATCTCGCCGGTCTCGTTGTTGGTGAACTCGGCGGTGACGAAGAGCGGCGCGGCGTAGGTGAAGTCGCGCTCCTTGCACTCGTCGATCGAGTTCTTCGGAGGCTCGAAACGGTGGTCGCGGAAGGTCAGCGACATCGACCCGGAGAAGTCCTCGATCGGGGAGATCTCCTCGAAGATCTCCTCCAGACCGGACTTGGTGGGGACGTCCTGACCGCTGTCCAGCGCTGCCTCGACGCGAGCCTTCCAGGCGGCATTGCCGAGCAGCCAATCGAAGCTCTCGGTCTGCAGCGCGAGGAGGTTCGGAACCTCGAGAGGCTCCTTGATCTTCGCAAAGGAGATGCGCAGCGGGGCGGTGCTGGCGCCGTTGTTCGTATTGGCGGTCGAGGCGTTGCGCGAGGCGGCCAAGAGGGGGTCCTTCCGAGGGCTCGGACTCACTACGCGCGTACCGGTCCCACCGCACACATCGAGACGAAATCCCAGGTCAGGGCACTTCAATCAGCTGTGTTCAACGGTGGGCATGCCCCTGGTGACGGGCAGGGAGCAGCTAACAGGCAGCGCAAAGGGTCAGTGTAGCCACTCGGCACACTGATGTCCAGAGCAGGGTTTCGGAGACCGTCGCTGCTCCCACTCTTCCTCCGGAAGGCAATCTCTCCACCCGGGAGGGTTGCCCCTCATTGTCACTCAACGCCAACCGCGAGCTACGCGCTGAAGGCGCATTTCGATACTGCCCACTCCGGCACCGATCCATGCCTCGAACCTGGATCGGTGCTGACGTCGCGTCCTGAGAATTGCGCGCTGCGTGCCGTTCGTCAAGGCCCCGCACTCCGGTGAGATCGTCACAGGACGTGGCGGCGGGCAACGAAGATCACCATACCTGTCGGGGCGGAGAAGGCAACGCAGCCGTCACGGGAACGCCGAAGGGCGACCACCCAGACGGGTGATCGCCCTTACGGTACGACCGAGTGGGCCCGCGCCGTGCGACGCGGAGCCCCACTAGGCCGTGAGGGTCACTTGACCTCGACGGAGGCGCCGGCGCCCTTGAGGGACTCGGCGGCCTTCTCGGCCTGCTCCTTGTTGACCTTCTCCAGGACCGGCTTCGGGGTGCCGTCCACGAGGTCCTTGGCCTCCTTCAGACCCAGGGAGGTCAGCTCACGCACGACCTTGATGACCTGGATCTTCTTGTCGCCGGCACCGGTGAGGATGACGTCGAACTCGTCCTTCTCCTCGACGGCCTCGGCGGCAGCGCCACCAGCGGCACCACCGGCGACGACGACCGGCGCGGCAGCGGCGGCGGTGACGTCGAACTTCTCCTCGAACGCCTTCACGAACTCGGAGAGCTCGATGAGGGTCATCTCCTCGAACTGCGCGAGCAGCTCGTCCTGGGTGAGCTTCGCCATGGTGGCGGTCCTTCCACTAAGTCGGCGGGTGCCGGATGTACATGTGAGGCGGGCGTGCGCCTTACGGCGTTACTGCGTCGACGTCTGGCCCGCTGTGACCGCGCCGCTCAGGCGGCGGTCAATGTGCGAGCCGAGTTACTCGGCACCGCCCTGCTCGGCCTGCTTGGCGCGCAGCGCGTCCACGGTGCGGACGAGCTTCGACGGCAGCGCCTGGAAGACAGAGGCAGCCTGGGACTGCTTGCCCTTCATGGCACCGGCCAGCTTGCTGAGCAGAACCTCGCGGGACTCGAGGTCCGCAAGCTTCTTGATCTCGTCGGCGGACAGCGCCTTACCTTCAAGGACACCGCCCTTGATGACGAGAGCGGGGTTCTCCTTGGCGAAGTCACGAAGACCCTTCGCCGCCTCGACCGGGTCCCCGGTCACGAAGGCAACGGCGGTCGAGCCCTTGAGGTGCTCGTCCAGGGTGATCCCGGCCTCATTGGCCGCGATCTTGGTCAGCGTGTTCTTCACCACACGGTACTGCGCGTTGCCACCGAGCGAACGGCGCAGCTGCTTGAGCTGCGCAACGCTGAGCCCGGTGTACGAGGTCACAACAGCGGCGTTGGAGCTACGGAACTTGTCCGTGATCTCCTCGACAGCTGTGGCCTTGTCGGGCCTCGCCATGAGCCTCGGCCTCCTTCCGGGTGGTAACGGACCGCGTAGCGTCGGGAAGGCGGCTGGGCAAAACGAAACGCCCCGGCGCAGGCGCGCGGGGCGTGACTCAACCGAATGAATCCATAAGGAATCACTTGGGAGTAGCTTCCACAGTCACCTGCGCAGGTCGCCCGCAGCTAGCGGATCCTTCGGCCGCCGCACCCCATGAGAGGCACAGCAACGACCAGCGGTCTTTGGCTTCCGTGGAAGCGTACGCGAATGGTGCTTCGGCAGGCAAATCAGCTCTGCGGGAGCGCGTCCTCGAAGTTCATCGTGTCCGCGGTGGGCGGCTCCTCCACCGAGACGTCCGTGCCGTAGTCGGTGTAGTAGACGGTGGAGTCGTACGCGCCGCTGGTGCTGTCGGCCCGCTCGCGCTTCTTGAGCAGCAGGTCGTTCTCGTCGACCCACACGTCGATGGTCTCGGTCTCCATGCCGGCCTGCTGCAGCTGCGCCTGGAGGTTCTTCAGGTCCTCCTCGGTGAGGTCCTTGGACTGCATCTTGGCCAGGTCCGCCACCTTCACCGTGCCGGTGTAGTGGGTGGTGTCGATGCCTCGGACCTTCTCCTCGCCCATGCTCTTGACCTTGCCGGTGGCGACGAGCAGTTGGACCGCGCGGGCCGGGTCGGTGTTCTGCATCTGGTCCTGGAGGAACTTGCCGGACGCGCCCGCCTGCTTCGCGAGGGTGGCGTAGTCGTACTTCATCCAGTGCTTGCCGCCGGCCTTGGGGTCGGCCGCCAGGGCGTCACCGAGGTTCACGAACATGGCGTCCGGGGTGTAGCGGGCCTCCATGGGCTTGTTGTCCATGGGGGTGCCGGAGACGGCGCCGCCGGTCTGGGTGATGGTCATGGTGGCGCGCATGCCGTCCGACCAGTCCATCTGACCCTTCATCGAGGTGGTCGCGGGGCCCATCTGGGTCGTGCCCTCGACCTTGGCCGAGTTCTGCTTCCGCGTGTGCTCCGAGACGTTCTGCAGGGCGGTGAGCGCGTTGCCGGCCGCCGGGCCCACCTTGTCGCCGCCGGTGCTGTTGCCGCCGCCGGCCTTGTCCGAGTCGGAGCCGCAGCCGGTCAGGGCTATCGCCAGCACGGCGACGCTCGCGGCCGCCGCGACGCGGCCCTTCAGACGAGTCGTGTGCACAAGTCCCCCTCGTTTTGCTTCTTGCCGTCAACAGGCGGGGAGCAGCCTAGCGGAGATGGGGGACGGTGCAACGCGGCGAGCCCGGCCCCCCGTTGGGGGGGCCGGGCTCGCATCGCTTTCGCCGCTACGCGACCGCCGTCAGTCTCAGACGGTCTCGTCCTCGACGAGGAGGTTGCGGGTGCGGTTCGAGTCGACCTGGATGCCGGGGCCCATCGTGGTGGTGATGGTGGCCTTCTTGATGTAACGGCCCTTGGCGGCGGACGGCTTCAGACGCAGGATCTCCTCCAGCGCCGCACCGTAGTTCTCCACGAGCTTGGTGTCGTCGAAGGACACCTTGCCGATGATGAAGTGGAGGTTCGAGTGCTTGTCGACGCGGAACTCGATCTTGCCGCCCTTGATCTCGGTGACGGCCTTGGCGACATCCGGGGTGACGGTGCCGGTCTTCGGGTTCGGCATCAGACCACGCGGACCGAGCACGCGGCCGAGGCGGCCGACCTTGCCCATGAGGTCCGGGGTGGCGACGACGGCGTCGAAGTCCAGGCGGCCCTTGGCGACCTCGTCGATGAGCTCGTCGGAGCCGACGATGTCGGCGCCCGCGGCACGCGCGGCCTCGGCACGGTCGCCGGTCGCGAAGACCAGGACCCGGGCGGTCTTACCGGTGCCGTGCGGAAGGTTCACGGTGCCACGGACCATCTGGTCGGCCTTACGCGGGTCAACGCCCAGACGGAAGGCGACCTCGACGGTGCCGTCGAACTTGGTGGCGGAGGTCTCCTTGGCGAGACGGACGGCCTCGAGGGGGGCGTACAGACGCTCCCGGTCGATCTTCGCGTCCGCGTTGCGAAGAGTCTTGCTGCGCTTCACTGCTGCTCCTGCGGTTCAGGGATGGAGTCGTGGTCCGGGCCAGCGCCTGGCCCTGCCACTGAAGACGTACGGGGCTGAACTCAGCCTTCGACCGTGATGCCCATGGAGCGGGCGGTGCCGGCGATGATCTTCTCGGCGGCGTCCAGGTCGTTGGCGTTCAGGTCGGGCATCTTGGTGGTGGCGATCTCGCGGACCTGGTCGCGGGTGATCTTGGCGACCTTGGTCTTGTGCGGCTCGCCGGAGCCCTTCTCCACGCCCGCGGCCTTGAGGATCAGCTTCGCGGCCGGCGGAGTCTTGGTCACGAAGGTGAAGGAACGGTCCTCGTAGACCGTGATCTCCACCGGCACGACCATGCCACGCTGCGACTCGGTCGCGGCGTTGTAGGCCTTGCAGAACTCCATGATGTTGACGCCGTGCTGACCCAGCGCGGGGCCGACCGGCGGAGCCGGGTTCGCGGCACCGGCCTGGATCTGGAGCTTGATAAGCCCCGTGACCTTCTTCTTCTTGGGAGGCATGCTCTCTCCGGGTCCTGTATTCCGGGCTCGCCGCCGGACGCTGTGACCCGGTGTCGACGGTCGATCGTGCTCGGGCCCTCGCTCGGACCTCCGCGCGCTCTCCCCTTCGACACCGGCGCGCCCTTCGGCTCACTCGGCGTGTGAGAGGTTTTCCGCCTCCGGTCCGGATCATCCGGATGGAGGCATACCGCACAACGATAACGGGTAAGGCCATGCGGCTAAAAACCGAGCAGGTCAGGCAGTCCCCCGGCTCTCACCGGGAGGCGCCCCGAGGGGCCCGCCTGACCTGTTCGGACGTCTGGTATCCGGAAGGACGATCAGTTCTTCTGGATCTGGTCGAAGCTCAGCTCGACCGGGGTCTCGCGGCCGAAGATCTCGACGAGGCCCTTGACCTTCTTCGAGTCGGCGTTGATCTCGTTGATGGTCGCCTGGAGGGTGGCGAACGGACCGTCGGTGACGGTGACCGAGTCGCCGACCTCGAAGTCCAGCACCTGGACCTCGACCTTGCGGCTGGGCGCCGGGCGGCCCTCGGCCTCGGCGGCCTCCTTGGCGGCCTTCGCCTCGGCCTCGGGGGCGAGCATCTTGACGATCTCGTCCAGGGTCAGCGGGTACGGGTCGTAGGCGTTGCCCACGAAGCCGGTGACACCCGGCGTGTTCCGCACGACGCCCCAGGACTCGTTCGTCAGGTCCATGCGCACCAGCACGTAGCCGGGGAGCTTGTTCTGGCGGACGGTGCGGCGGTCGCCGTTCTTGATCTGGACGACCTCCTCCTGCGGCACCTCGGCCTGGAAGATGTAGTCCTCGACGTTGAGCGAGACGGCGCGCTGCTCGAGGTTGGTCTTCACGCGGTTCTCGTAGCCCGCGTAGGTGTGGATGACGTACCACTCGCCGGGGAGGGTGCGCAGCTCCTCGCGCAGGGCGGCGACCGGGTCGACGGCCTCGGCGGCCGGCTCCTCGGCCTCCTCCTCGGCGGTCTCCTCGTCCTCGGCTTCCTCGGCCTCGTCCTCGACGGACTCCTCGTCTTCGACGGACTCCTCGTCCTCGACGTGGAGCGCGGCCTCCTCGGCCGCCTGGCCCGCCTCGGCGTCGACAGCCTCGACCTGGTCGTCGTCGGCCGCCTCGACGATGTCGAGCTCGTCCTCAACGGACTCGACGGGCTCGTTCAGGTTCGGGTCAGACACGGTGGCTGCTTCTTCCTGGCTTCAAGAGGGGTGGAACGAGTGAAGGGGCAGCCCGGTGGGGCCGCCCTCACGGATGAGCTAGCCGAAGACGTACTTGACGGCTTCGCTGAACCCAAAGTCAATCACGGTAACGAGGCCGATCATGATGACGACGAAGACGATCACCACCATGGTGTACGTCGTCAGCTGGCCGCGCGTCGGCCAGACGACCTTGCGGAGCTCGGCGACGACCTGGCGGTAGAACAGCGCGAGGCGACCGAGAGGGCCCTTCTTCCCGCGCTTGCCACCGCGGCGACCCTTCTTGGCCGCCACCTCGTCCTCGGGACGACCGCTCTCAGGCGTCGCGGTGGAGCCAAGGGCTTCCGTCACTCGTCCTCACCTGAATCCGGATCGTGGCCGTGCCGCGTCCGGCCCGGCCGTACAGCGGTGCTTCCCGCATTACGCATGTGATACACGCGCATCCTCATGAAGATGCGTGTAGCAGGGCCGGAGGGACTTGAACCCCCAACCGCCGGTTTTGGAGACCGGTGCTCTACCAATTGAGCTACGACCCTTCGCGGCTCACCAACCTACCGCATCCGACCGGCTGCACGGAGTGTGCGGGACGGAAACGATGGCGTGTGTGGCCAACGACGGATGAGTGTACGTGTTCTGCGGCCGGGCGTCGAACGAGATATCCGTCGAGCTCGCCGCGACCCCCGTTTTCGGCCCGGTTTCCGGCCCGGTTCGCGGCCCCGGTCCGGCCGGGGAAACCCCGTGGTCAGCCGGGGATCCGGCCCGGAAAAACCCGGTGGGACACGCCGTGGGACGCGTCCCGAAACCCGTGTGTCCCGGCCGTCGCGAGGATGCGACGATGCATGCATGAGCGCTGCTACTCCTGCCCCGTCCGCACCCACCGACCGCCGGGTCTCGGCCCGCGTCGGGTCGATCTCCGAGTCGGCCACCCTCGCCGTCGACGCCAAGGCCAAGGCCCTCAAGGCCGCCGGCCGCCCGGTGATCGGCTTCGGCGCGGGCGAGCCGGACTTCCCCACCCCCGACTACATCGTCGAGGCCGCGGTGGAGGCCTGCCGTGACCCCAAGAACCACCGCTACACCCCCGCCGGCGGCCTGCCCGAGCTGAAGGCCGCGATCGCCGCCAAGACGCTGCGCGACTCCGGTTACGAGGTCGAGGCGGCGCAGGTGCTCGTCACCAACGGTGGCAAGCAGGCGATCTACGAGGCGTTCGCCGCGATCCTGGACCCGGAGGACGAGGTCATCGTCCCGGCTCCGTACTGGACCACCTACCCCGAGTCCATCCGGCTGGCGGGCGGCGTCCCGGTCGATGTCGTCGCCGACGAGACCACCGGCTACCGGGTCTCGGTGGAGCAGCTGGAGGCGGCGCGCACCGAGCGCACCAAGGTGCTGCTCTTCGTCTCCCCGTCCAACCCGACCGGCGCGGTCTACAGCCGCGCCGAGGTGGAGGCGATCGGCCGCTGGGCGGCCGAGCACGGGCTGTGGGTGCTGACCGACGAGATCTACGAGCACCTGGTCTACGGCGACGCGGAGTTCACCTCGCTGCCGGTGGTCGTGCCCGAGCTGCGCGAGAAGTGCATCGTGGTCAACGGCGTCGCCAAGACCTACGCGATGACCGGCTGGCGGGTGGGCTGGGTCATCGGCCCGAAGGACGTCATCAAGGCCGCGACCAACCTCCAGTCGCACGCCACCTCCAACGTCTCCAACGTCGCCCAGCGCGCGGCCCTCGCGGCGGTCTCCGGCGATCTGGAGGCGGTCGACGAGATGAAGGTCGCCTTCGACCGGCGGCGCCGCACCATCGTGCGGATGCTCAACGAGATCGAGGGCGTGTTCTGCCCGGAGCCCGAGGGTGCGTTCTACGCCTACCCGTCGGTCAAGGGGCTGCTGGGCAAGGAGATCCGCGGCAAGCGGCCCGCGACCTCCGTCGAGCTGGCCGAGCTGATCCTCGAGGAGGCCGAGGTCGCGGTGGTCCCGGGTGAGGCCTTCGGCACCCCGGGTTACCTGCGCCTGTCGTACGCGCTCGGCGACGAGGACCTGGTCGAGGGCGTCTCGCGGCTGCAGAAGCTGCTGAGCGAGGCGCGCGCCTAGGCGGACGCTCCCCGGCGGGTCCGGGACCGGTTGCGGGGCCCTTCGGGGCCCCGCACGCGTATTCGGGGATGTGCTCCTGTGGGGAATCCCCCTTCCGGTCCCGGTGTCCGATACGGCAGGATCTTGGGATGTTGCAGTCCCCTGGAGACCCCCCTCCGCACGACCGGGCAGTCCCGCCCCACGGGGCACCCGGCACGCGAGAGCTGCGCCTGTTGCCCAAGGCGCACCTGCATCTGCACTTCACCGGCTCGATGCGACCCGGCACCCTGCTGGAGCTGGCCGACAAGTACGGCGTCCACCTGCCGGAGGCGCTCAGCGGCGGCGAACCGCCGAGGCTACGGGCCACCGACGAACGCGGCTGGTTCCGCTTCCAGCGGCTCTACGACATCGCCCGGTCCTGCCTGCGAGAGCCGGAGGACATCCAGCGGCTGGTGCGCGAGGCGGCCGAGGAGGACGTTCGGGACGGCTCGCAGTGGCTGGAGATCCAGGTCGATCCGACCTCGTACGCCCCGCGGCTGGGCGGACTGATCCCGGCCATGGAGATCATCCTGGACGCGGTGGACCGCGCGGCGCGCGATACCGGCCTGGGCATCCGGGTGCTGGTCGCGGCCAACCGCATGAAGCACCCTCTGGACGCGCGCACGCTGGCCCGACTCGCGGTGCGCTATCGCGACCGCGGGGTCGTCGGCTTCGGCCTGTCCAACGACGAGCGGCGCGGCCTCGCGCGGGACTTCGACCGCGCCTTCGCCATCGCGCGGGAGGGCGGGCTGCTGGCGGCGCCGCACGGCGGCGAGCTGACCGGCCCGCACAGCGTCCGGGACTGCCTGGACGATCTGCACGCGGCCCGCGTGGGGCACGGCGTGCGCGCCGCGGAGGACCCGCGCCTGCTGCGCAAGCTCGCCCAGCGCGGCGTGACCTGCGAGGTGTGCCCGTCGTCCAACGTGGCCCTCGGGGTCTACGAGCGCCCGGGGGACGTGCCGCTGCGCACCCTCTTCGAGGCGGGCGTGCCGATAGCGCTGGGCGCCGACGATCCGTTGCTCTTCGGTTCCCGACTGGCCGCCCAGTACGAGCTGGCACGCGTGCACCACGGCTTCACCGACACGGAGCTGGCCGAGCTGGCCCGCCAGTCGATCCGCGGCTCGGCCGCGCCGGCGGAGGTCCAGAAGCAGGTGCTGGCGGGGATCGACGACTGGCTGGCGGGCTGAGACGGCGCCGGGGCGGGTGCGGGCTGAGGCGGCGCCTGGGGCGGGCGCGGGCCGCTACCGCCCCGTACGACCCCGGGGCCGCCCGGGGGAGCTCTGTGGCGCCCTCGACGACGGCGCCGGGCCCGGCAGCCCCCTGGCCGCCCCGTGACGCGCCGTGATCGGCGCCCGTGGGCGGCGGGGCCCGGTGAGTTCGCCCCGGCGCCGGACCGTCCCCGTCCCCTGGCGCGTGGACGCGTCCCTAGAGGCTCACGCCGACCGTCACGGGCTCGTTGACCAGGGTGACCCCGAAGGCGGCGTGGACGCCGTCGCGGACCTCGCGGGCGAGCGTCAGCAGGTCCTCGGTGGTGGCCCGGCCGCGGTTGGTGAGCGCGAGCGTGTGCTTGCCGGAGATGCGGGCCGGGCCGTCCCCGTAGCCCTTGGTGAAGCCGGCCTTGTCGATCAGCCAGGCGGCGGAGGTCTTGATGTGGCCGTCGCCCGCCGGGAAGGCGGGCGGGGCGACGTCCGGGCCGAGCCGCTCGGCCACGCGGCCCAGGAAGGCGGCGTGCTCGACCTCGCTGAGGATCGGGTTGGTGAAGAACGACCCCGCCGACCAGGTGTCGTGGTCTTCCGGGTCCAGCACCATGCCCTTGCCCGCGCGGAGCTTCAGCACGGTCTCGCGGGCGGTGGCGGCGGGGACCCGGTCGCCCACCTCGACACCGAGCACCCGCGCGGTCTCGCCGTACTTGATCGGCGCGGAGAGTCCGTCCGCGTCCTCCAGGGCGAAGCGGACCCGCAGCACGACGAAGCGGGTGGGGTCGTCCTTGAAGCGGCTGTGCCGGTAGCCGAAGCCGCAGTCGGCGTTGGGGATGGTCACGACCTCGTCGGCACGCCGGTCGTAGGCGACGACCTCGGTGATCGTGGCCGAGACCTCCTGGCCGTACGCGCCGACGTTCTGGATCGGCGTGGCACCGGCCGAGCCCGGGATGCCGGCCAGGCACTCGATCCCCGCCAGACCCGCCTCGACGGTGCGCGCCACGGCCTCGGGCCAGTTCTCGCCGGCGGCCAGTTCCAGCTGGGTGCCGTCAAGGGTGAAGCCGGTGGTCGCGATGCGCAGCGCGGTGCCGGCGAAGCCCTTGTCCGAGATCACCAGGTTGCTGCCGCCCCCGATGATCAGCAGCGGGGTGCCGGCGGCGTCCGCCTCGCGCACGACCGCGATCACGTCGTCGTCCGTGGTGGCCGTGATCAGCCGGGTGGCCGGCCCGCCGAGCCGGAAGGTGGTCAACGGGGCAAGCGGGGCGTCATGGAGTTCCTGCACCCGCACAAGGGTACGGGGTGCCTTTCCGGCGGCCGGCCGGGCCGGGGCGTCGCCCCGGCCCCGTAGGGCCCTCCGGCGCGACCGGGTCGGCCGGATCCGCCGGATCGGCTGGGGGGCGCCGTGCGCGCCCCGGGCGGCCGAGCCGGCCGGCGGCGCCTACACGGCCGACGGGACCCGGGCGGGCGCCTCGGATGCCTCCGGCGCCTCGGAACGTGCCGGGGCCTCGGAGCCGGCGACCGCGCGGGACGGCAGCAGCAGGGCGGCCACCGCCGCCAGGGCCACCGCGGCGGCGCCGACCCACAGCGCCGGCGCGATGCCGTCGACGAAGGCGGCGGGCGACTCGTAGCCGCCCCGTGACGAGAAGACGGAGGCCAGGACGGCGACGCCGAGGGTGCCGCCGACCTCACGGAGGGCGTTGTTGGCGCCGGAGGCGATGCCCTGCTCCGCCGGGCGGACGCTGGACATGACCAGGTTGGCCGCCGGGGCGAAGTAGAGCGCCATGCCGATGCCGCTGATGACCAGCGCGGGCAGCTGCGCGGCATAGGAGACGTCGGCGTCCATGACGAGCGCGAAGAGCGCCAGGCCGACCGCCTGGAGGGCGAGCCCCACGGCGACGACGGGACGGCCGCCCACGCGGTCGGAGAGGTATCCGGCGATGGGCGCGACGATCATCGGCATGCCGGTCCAGGGCAGCATCCGCAGCCCGGCCTCGGTGGGCGAGTAGCCGCAGACCTGCTGGAGGAACTGGCTGAGCAGGAAGATCGAGCCGAACATCCCCAGGAACATCAGCAGGCTGGCCGCGTTGATCGCCGAGAAGGCGCGTCCGCGGAAGAGCCGCATCGGCAGCATCGGGTTGCGGCCGCGGACGCCGTGGCGGACGAAGGCGAAGAGCAGCACGGCGCCGACGATCAGCCCGGTGAGCACCCGGCCGCTGGTCCAGCCGTGCGGGGTGGCGCTGACCAGCCCGTAGACGATCCCGAAGAGGCCGAGGCTGACCAGGACGGTGCCGGGGACGTCGAGCCGGGCGCCGGGCGCGCGGGACTCGCTCAGCCGCAGTCGGGCGAGCGGCAGCAGGGCGATGCCGAGCGGCACGTTCAGCCAGAAGATCCACTGCCAGGAGACGTGCTCGGTGAGGCCGCCGCCGATGAGCGGGCCGCTGGCGACGGCGAGGCCGTTGACGGCTCCCCAGATGCCGTACGCCATGCCCCGGCGCTCGGCCGGCACCGCGCTGGTGAGCAGGGTGAGGGTGAGCGGCATCATGATCGCGGCGCCGACACCCTGCACCGCGCGGGCGGCGATCAGCCCGTCGAGGCCGGAGGCCATGGCGGCGACGGCCGAGGCCCCGGTGAAGATCGTGAGACCGACCAGGAAGAGCCGGCGGCGTCCGTAGCGGTCGCCCAGGGCGGCGCCGGTCATGAGCAGCACCGCGAAGGTGAGGGTGTAGGCGTTCACCGTCCATTCGAGGTCCGCGAGGCCGCCCCCGAGGTCCTCGCGGATGGCCGGCAGCGCGGTGGTGACCACCAGGTTGTCCAGGGCCGCCATGAAGCCGGCGACGCTGGTGATGACCAGTGCCCAGACGGCGTCCCCGCGCCGGGCGGGCTGGTGCTGTTCCATGAATCCCCCTGAAGATTAGTTATTGCTTACTAACTTTCGTGCTCATGGCGATGCGCGGGGCGGGCGCGGAGGAACGAGGGCCACTCCCCCGTGGCGGTCCGCCGTCGACCGATCCCCGCCCCGCGCGGTCCGCTACCGCCCCCGCTCGACCGGGATCTCGGAGAAGTCCGACCAGACCCGGTGATCCGGCGGGAAGCCCAGCGAGGCCAGGACGTTGATCAGCATTCCGTAGGCCATGAACTCGGTCGTCTCGCCGACGTCCGCCCCCAGGGCCAGGTGGGACGAGTCCCACAGCTCCGCCCAGCTGGCGCGGATCGCCTCGCCGAACTCGCGGTCTCCCGCCGCCTCGGCCGAGGCCACGGCGACGTAGACCTGCATCTGCATGAGCAGCCGCTCGGGGTCGGCGAGGAGCTTCTTGTAGGCCTCGGCCATCGCCATGTGCGCGCCCTCGGGCGGCACGTCGCGCGCCGCCTCCGCCATCGCCTCCCGGGTCTCCCGGAGGCAGCGGGTGGCCGCCGCCAGGAAGATGGCCTGCTTGTTCGGGAAGAGCCGGAACAGGTACGGCTGCGAGACCCCCACCCGACGCGCGATCGCCTCGGTGGACGTGCCGCGGTAGCCACCGCGCGCGAACTCGGTGATCGCGGCCCGGATGACGCTCTCGCGCCGCTCTTCCGCACTCATTCTGACCATGGAAAGGAAGTTAGTGGCCAATCACTAACAGGTCAAGGGCGAAAGCCGCCCCCGGTCCGTCGGGCCGGGGGCGACAGAGACGCTTGCGGTGCGCCGCGCGGTGCGCGCCAGGGCGAGCGCACACCCGCGCGAAGGTGAACGCGCACCCGCGCGGGCGCCGGCGGACGAGCGCGGCCGCCATGCGGGCGCGGTCAGGCGAGAGCGACCACCGCGCGGGACATGCCGAGGACCTTGCGCCCCTCGTTCATGGCCACCAGGTCCACGCGGACCGTGCGGGCCTCGTCGTCGAGCTTCACGGCGACCTTGGCGCTGACCTCGATCAGGCTGCCCTTGTCGTCGTTGGGGACCACGACCGGCTTCGTGAAGCGCACCCCGTAGTCGACCACCGCCGCCGGGTCGCCAGCCCAGTCGGTCACCACGCGGATCGCGGACGCCATGGTGAACATGCCGTGCGCGATGACGTCGGGCAGGCCGACCTCGGTGGCGAACTTCTCGTTCCAGTGGATCGGGTTGAAGTCGCCCGAGGCGCCCGCATACGCGACGAGTGTGGCGCGGTTCACGGAGAAGGTCTGCGGCGGCAGCTCGGTGCCGACCTCGACATCGGCGTAGGAAACCTTCGCTGTCATCTACGTCACTCCTGCCCGGCGGCGCGCGCCACCAGCTTCGTGTGCGAGACCACCACGAGCTCGCCGTTCTCGTCACGCAGCTCGTTGCGGACCAGCAGCACGTCGTTGCCCGCCAGGGACTTGATGTCCTCGATGGTGGAGACGACGGTGAGGCGGTCCCCCGCGTGGATCGGCCGGTTGTAGGCGAACTTCTGGTCGCCGTGCACCACCCGGCTGTAGTCCAGCCCGAGCTCCGGGTCCTCGACGGCCTGCTGCGCGACCTTGGTGGTGATCGCGAAGGGGAAGGTCGGCGGTGCGATCACGTCCGGATAACCCAGCGCCCTGGCCGCCTCGGGGTCCACATAGGCGGGATTCGGATCGCCGATGGCCTCGGCGAATTCACGGATCTTCTCCCGACCGACCTCATACGGCCGGGTGGGCGGATAGGTCCGCCCGATGAAGGACGGGTCGAGTGCCATCGCTCGGCACCTCCTTGCGCGTGTCGCGGCGTGTCGCGGCGTGAAGGGTGGAACCACAACAGCACGAGGCCGCCCCCGCTGTGGGGGCGGCCTCGTGGGTGAGACTGGGTTATCGCGTCTCGCGGTGCGCGGTGTGCGCGTTGCAACGCGGGCAGTGCTTCTTCATCTCAAGGCGATCCGGGTCGTTACGCCGGTTCTTCTTGGTGATGTAGTTCCGCTCCTTGCACTCCACGCAGGCCAGCGTGATCTTCGGGCGGACGTCGGTGGCAGCCACGTGAGTGCTCCTTGACGAACGGATGGATTAACGCAGAAAGAGTAGCCGATCGAAGGACCGACCCCGCAATCGGCTACTAGCAGTAGCGGTGACCGGACTTGAACCGGTGACACAGCGATTATGAGCCGCTTGCTCTACCGACTGAGCTACACCGCTGAGATGCGATTGGCTCCCGCCCGGCCGTAACCGGGCGAGAAGCCTCACACACCAGAGCCCCAATACGGAATCGAACCGTAGACCTTCTCCTTACCATGGAGACGCTCTGCCGACTGAGCTATTGGGGCGAGCGATGAAGACATTACACGCTTGGCCGCCGAAGGTGAAATCCGTATCGGGGCCGCCGAACCGCCTGTCGCCACAACGCCCTCCCAGGGCCCCGCTGCCCCGCGCGACGCGCCTGGAGCCGGGCCGCGCCGGCGCGCCCGTCACGCCCCGGAACCGTGCCGGGTGCCGGACCTCCAGCCCCCGGCGGCCGGTCAGCGGGCAGCGGGCCGGGCGGGAACCGGCCACGAGTTCCGCACCCGACCGTGGCCGGGCGTGGCGCGGGAGCCCCAGGCGCGGTCGGTGCCGCGGCAGGCAGTCGACGGGGCGTCGGGCGCGTGACGCTGAACACATGCCCCGTTGAGGGCGATCGGGCCGTGGGCGCGGCCCGGAGGGTTCGCGACACCGTCGAGCCGTAGGGGCCTGGAGACCGGCGGACGCGGCCGGGGAGGCCGGACACGGGCGCACGCGGCCCGGGAGGCCGGAGGCGGGCGCACGCGGCCCGGGAGGCCGGAGGCGGACAGAAGCCGCCGCCGCCCAGGGGAGGTCCGACACGGATGGACGCGGCCGGGAAAGCCCGCCACGCGGGCGGGTGCGGCCGGGGGAAGCCTGAGACGGACGGGTGCGGCCGGGGGAAAGCCCGAGACGGACGGGGCCGGCCCCGGGAGGCCGGAGGCGGGCGAACGCGGCCCCGAGGGGCCCGGTCGGGCTTGGACTCCCTGCGAGGCCCGGAGGCGAGCGGACACGGCGTGACGCGGTATCCGGCATGGGCGCGCGGTGAGAGGCCGCGTGAGGAGCCCGAGCGGCCCCGAGCGGCGCCATCGGCGCGCCTCGGGGCTCGGAGGCCACCAGGGCCCGTTCCAGCGCCTCGTTCGAGCGCCTCGCCGGGCGGCGGCCACGGCTCGCGTCCAACGGGCGGGGAACGGCGGGCCGCGCGGGCGGTGGCGCCGCCCGCGCGGCCCCGGCCCGTCGTCACGCGTGGCCGCGTGCGCCCATGAGTCGAGAGCGCCGAGCCCCCGCTCGGCGCGGCATCGCGCCGCCCTTCCAGCCCGAACCGCACCGGCACTCCGTCCGGGGAGGGCACGCGTCCGGGCGGCATGCGGGCGGCGCCGGGGCCACGCCGGGAGCCGTGGGTGCGGCACACCGGAGCCACGCCGGGGAGCCGTGGGTGCGGCAAGCCGGGGCCACACCGGTACGACTATTCGCCTCCTCCTCGAAGCCGCCCGCGCGGCGCCCTAGGCTCGGACCACGCTGAGTGATCTTGGCCACGTGCGCGCCACCGCGCCCTCGACCGCGCCCCGCGTACGCCCCTCCCGCGACCCACTCGCCACTTCCAGGAGTGCGATGCCCGACAGTCAGCCCCAGCCGCAGCCTCAGCCGCACCAGCCGCGCCACCCCGCCCGCAGCGAAGGCGCGGCCCCGGAGGCCGCCACGCTGGTGCTCGGCGGCGCCCGGCTCGCCGACGGCCGCACGGTGGACGTGCGGCTCAGCGGCGGTCGGATCGAGGCGGTCGGCACGGCGGGCAGCCTGACCGCCCCCGCCGCCCGTGTGGACCTCAACGGCTACCTGCTGCTCCCGGCCCCCGCCGAGCCGCACGCGCACTGCGACACCGCCCTGACGGCGGACGTCGAGGGCCCGCTGTCGTACGCGCCCGAGGACATCCAGCGCCGCACCACGGAGGCCGCGCTGCTCCACCTCGGCCACGGGGCGACCGCGCTGCGCACCCACGTTCGCATCGGCGGGGTCCACGGGCTGCGCTCGCTGGAGGCGGTGCTCTCCGCGCGGCGGGCGCTGCGCGGCCTGGCGGACCTCACCGCCGTCGCGGTGCCCCGGGTGCTGACGGGGGCGGCCGGGGCGGACGGGCTGGCGATGTTGCGGGACGCGGTGAAGATGGGCGCGACGGTGATCGGGGGCTGCCCGGACCTCGATCCCGACCCGACCGGCCACGCCGAAGCGGTCCTGAGCGTGGCCGCCGAGCACGGCTGCGCCGTGGACCTGCACACGGACGGCACGGATCCGGCGCGGCTGTCCCGACTGGCGGCCATGGCGGGCGGGCTGCGCCCGGGCGTGAGCATCGGTCCGTGCGGGGGCCTGGGGCTGCTCCCGCGCGAGGTGGCGGCCCGCGCGGCGGACCAGTTGGCGGCCGCCGGCGTCACGGTCGTCTGCCTGCCGCAGGGCGACTGCGGCGGCCTGGAGGAGCGCGCCGCGCCGAGCGGCCCCGCGCGGGCCGCCCACGCCGCCCACTGCGCCCCCGCGCGGCTCCTTCGAGCGGCCGGCGTACGGGTCGCCGCCGGCAGCGGCGCGTTGCGGGACGCGGCCAACCCCGTCGGCCGCGGGGACCCGCTGGAAGCGGCCTATCTGCTCGCCTCGCGCGGAGAGCTGCGACCCGAGGAGGCGTACGACGCCGTCTGCGGCAGCGCTCGGGCGGCCATGGGGCTGGCGGAGGTACGGGTGGAGGCCGGCTTCCCCGCGGAGCTCCTGGCCGTCCGGGGCGAGGGCGTCGCGGCCGTGCTGTCGCTCGCCTACAGCCGCATCGTGGTGCACCGCGGGCGCGTGGTGGCGCGCACCAGCGCGGTCCGGGAGTACTGCGACTCGGCCGTCGCGGTCGCCTTGGATCTGCCGCGCCAGTCCCGGGCTCGCGACGGCGGCAGCAGCGGCTCCGGCTCCGGCGGCCCACAGCAGCCGGGGTAGGCGAACGAGGCCACCGCGCGGAGCGCCGAACAGCCTGCCGCGGCGTCGGTGGCGACAGACCGGTGTCATCGCGTCACCACCACCCGACGCGACGGCGGCCGCCGGCCGGTGCGCGGCCGGGGAAACGCCCGCGGAGCGCCGGGCCCGAGCGACCGGGCGAGCGCACGCCGGCCGCCACCGAGGAGGCGGCCGACGGCGCCGGGTGCGACCACGGCCCGGCCAGGGCACCGCGCCCACCAGGCGGGACGGCCGCGTCAGGGCACGGTGCGACGGCGGCCGGCCGGCGCTCGGTCAGGAGCGTTCAGAGAGCCGCCCACGGGGGTGAGCGCGATCAGCCGGACGGACGCACAGCACCCGCCACCTCGGCCCCGGCCCGGGGCCAATGGGAGGGCGCGGGGCCGGTGGGAGGGCGCAGGGCCCGCCGACAGGCGCGTCGCGTCCACGTCCGGGCACGGAACAGCGCACTCTGGCACCACCACGGGCCACGCTCACCCCAGGGCGGCCGTGGCACGACCGCTCGCGACCGCGACGCCACACACGAACGCACCGGCAACCGGGAGCGCCGCGCGGGGCGTCCGGGCGAGGCGTCCTTGCGAGGCATCCGGGCGAGGCGTCCTTGCGGCGGCAGCGGACCCCGGGCTCGTCGTCCGGTCCCGGGGTCCGCCGGCGCGTCGGAGGGTCAGACGCCCTCGTCCGAGAGGTCGTCGTAGCCCAGGTCCTCGTCCGCGAACTCCTCGTAGTCCAGGTCCTCGTCCGAGAACTCGTCGTAGCCCACGTCCTCCGGGTCGCCCGGCTCGCCCGTGCGGCCGAAGGGGCCGAAGCCGAAGCCCGCCGCCAGGTCTTCGAGGTGGATCTGGGTGGCGCCGGACGGGGCGGTGATCTTGTTGCCCTCGCCGAACGTCACCGAGAGGCCGAACTTCTCGCCCTTCTTCAGGTCGTCGATGAGCGGGGCGAGGTCCGTGGTGGCGCCCGCCAGCTCGCCGTTCTTGACCGCGAAGTCGATGGAGATCTTCTTGTTGGGGAGACCCTTGAGGTCCTCGTCGGTCGGCAGGCCGTCGGAGCCGCCCGGCATGTCCTTGGCGTAGGTCCGGAGCTTGTCGACCATGCCGGTCAGCAGGGTCCGCACCGGACCGGTGGCGACCAGGTGCTGGGCGCCGTCGCGGCTGCCCTTGTCCTTGATCGTGATCTCGCGGTCGAAGAGCTTGCGGAGCCCGTCCAGAAGCTTCTTCTCGGCCTTGTCGGCCTTCTTCTCGTCCTTCGCGGCGCCGCCGGCCTCCCCGGCCTCCTTCAGCTCCTTGGTGTCGAGCTTGACCCATCCGCCGGTGAGCACCGCCTTGATGCCCTTGGACTCGTCTTCGGGCACCAGCGCGTCGATGTCCTCGGCGCTCGGCGTGGGGAAACCGATGAGCTCGCCGAACTTCTTCACGTCGAGGCGGTAATAGGCCATTTCATCGACGACGCGGTACTCCGCCAGTTCGCTGTCACCGATGCCGATGGACAGGCCGGCGCCGACCATGTCCTTCTCGCCCGCCTCCGCCAGCGGCTTCTTCGCGGTCGCGGAGAAGGTGAACCGGAGGTCGGCCAGGTGCTTCGCCTGCTTGAGCGTCAGCGGCTCCGACTCGGGGTCCTTCTTGGACAGCTCGACGAGCTGCTCGGGCTTCACGTCGAGTTCGAGCGACATGGACACCGACGACCGTTCGCCCAGTTTGTCTGCGGCGTTCGAGAGCTTCTTCCCCGCGGAGATGTTCTCGACGGCGCCGCAGGCGGCGACGCCGGTGGCCAGGACCGCGGCGCAGCCCGCGGCCGCTATGGACCTGCGGAGGGTGGTGGAGGCGGAAATGACGGTCTCCTCGTTTGACGCGAAATCGTTCCTTGAGACTCACGAGCCCCGCAGAGGGTTGCACAGCTCCGGAAGGTCACACGGCGTACGGTCGGGATCATGCGCACAGTCATCGCTGGTGGACATGGTCAGATCGCGCTGCGGCTGGAGCGGCTGCTCGCCGGGCGCGGTGACGAGGTCGCGGGTGTCATCCGCCGACCCGAGCAGGCGGGCGACCTGTTGGCGGCCGGGGCCGAACCCGTCGTCTGCGATCTGGAGACGGCGACGGTGGCCGACGTCGCGCGGCACCTGGAGGGCGCGGACGCGGCGGTCTTCGCGGCGGGCGCGGGCCCGGGCAGCGGCGCCGCGCGCAAGGAGACGGTGGACCACGCGGCCGCGGTGCTCTTCGCGGACGCCGCGGAGGCGGCCGGGGTGCGGCGGTACGTCGTCGTGTCCTCGATGGGAGCGAACCCCGCCCTCCCGGACGAGCCCCCCGCGGGCATGGACCCGGTCTTCGCCGTCTATCTGCGGGCGAAGGGCGCCGCGGACGCGAACGTGTCGGCCCGCTCCGGCCTCGACTGGACGATCCTGCGGCCGGGCCGGCTCACGGACGACCCCGGCACGGGGCTGGTGACCCTCGCCGAGCACACCGGTCGCGCCGCCGTCTCCCGCGATGACGTGGCCGCCGCGCTGGCGGCCCTCCTGGACGAGCCCCGCACCGCCCGCCGCACCCTGGAGCTGATCAACGGCTCGGACCCGGTGGTGGAGGCGGTGCGGCGGGTGGTGGAGGGGTAGCCCGAGCCGGGCGGGTCAGAAGCCCACGCGGGTGCCCTCGTCGGCCCGGGCCACCGACTCCTGCCCGAACTCCTTCTCGTACGCCGAGCGGATGCCCTCGATGCGCGGGTCGTTGATCCGTGCCTCGGCGACCGGGTACAGCAGGGTCAGCACGTACGACCGCTCGCGCTCGATCCTGCCGTTCTCGTCGCGCCACTGGCCGCGCCCGTCCTGGATGGTCAGTCCGGCCGGGAAGTTCGGCGTGACCTCGCGGTCGACGAAGTCCATGAACTGCCGGTCGGTGACCGGCGCGCCGCCGTCGGGGCGCTCGGTCCCGAAGAACAGGCGGGTCTCCACGTACGGCTTGCCGCGCGAGGCGGCGGCGGAGACCGGGGGCGCGGCTCGGTCGTCGTCCAGCGCGGCGTACGCGGTGACCGGTGTGGCGGCCGCGAGGATGAACGCCGCCCCGAGGGCGGCGGTGCGGGCGCGCGGCTTCTTCGTCGGCACGGGGGCGTCCCTTCGTAGGGCCCGGCGCATCGGGCGCCGCGGCTCCCCCGGGCTCTGCCCATCCGGCGCCCGGTTCAGCCCTCCGACCGCTACACCCGCTTCACCCGCTTCGCCCGCATGGCGCGACCTCGACCCCGGGCCGCGGCGGGCGGCCGGACCGGCCTCCGCCGCGCCTCAGCCGAGGTCGTTCGCCTCGGTCGTCTCCACGGTCGAGGTCGGTCGCCTCAGTCGTCTCCACGGTCGAGGTCGGTCGCCTCGGGCCAGAGCCGGTCGCCTCAGCCCGCGGGGCGCGGGGCCCGCCGGTCGATCGCCTCGGCCGACCTCGCCCCTCCCGCCGAGGGGTCGCCCGCCCCGGGCCGGGGTCGTCGGCTCAGCCGCCTCACTCGCCTCACTCGCCTCAGCCGAGGGCATCGCATCGGCCGAAGGCGTCGACGTCACTTCCGCCGCAGCTCCTTGACCTCACCCTGGGCCTTGGCCGTCAGCTGCTCGGCGAGGTCCGTCAGCGCGCGGGCACCCGCCAGCTCCTCACCGATCCGGCGTTCGTCCGGGTCCTTGCGGTCCCGCGTCGCCTTCCCGTGCGCCCGGAGCTCCGCCCCGTCCCGCAGCCGCAGCAGCGCCGCCGCCTTGGTGTGGGTCTCGTCTTCGTCGAACTCGATTTCCACATGCCAGCCCGCAACCTCCACGATCAGCACCTCCGCGACGAAGCTCTGGAGCACCTGGGCCGACAAAACGTAACCGCTCACTCACGCACCGTCGTCGCTCACTGGTCCGGGAATCCCGAAGACCACCCGTCCGGGGGCGCCGAAAAGTGCCGCGAGGCACCGAGGCGGAATGCGGAAAGGGCACACGAAAAGACCCCCGGCGAACTGCTTTATCGCAGTTCGCCGGGGGTCTCACCCAGTGTGGCGGCGCCAGGATTCGAACCTGGGTAGGCTAAGCCGACGGATTTACAGTCCGCTCCCATTGGCCACTCGGGCACACCGCCTGGGGCATCGCCGTGGTCGCCCCTTCTTTCGTCGGGACTCCCTGGCAACGACGTAAACCATACCCGATGTCCGGGGGTGTTTCGCCACTGGGTTGATCCCCGCTCGATCATGGGTTGGGTGGCTAGGCTGACCCGTGTGGTCCGGGCGGGCCGCACCCATGACCGATCTACGTACGAGGAGCCAACTCAATATGGCCGACTCCAGTTTCGACATCGTCTCGAAGGTCGAGCGGCAGGAGGTCGACAACGCCCTCAACCAGGCGAGCCGCGAGATCTCCCAGCGCTACGACTTCAAGAACGTCGGGGCCTCCATCGAGTGGTCGGGCGAGCGCATCGAGATGCGTGCCAACTCCGAGGAGCGGGTCAAGGCGATCCTCGACGTCTTCCAGTCCAAGCTGGTCAAGCGCGGGATCTCGCTGAAGGCGCTGGACGCGGGCGAGCCGCAGGCCTCCGGCAAGGAGTACAAGATCTTCGCCACCCTCGAGGAGGGTATCTCCCAGGAGAACGCCAAGAAGGTCGCCAAGATCATCCGTGACGAGGGCCCCAAGGGCGTCAAGGCGCAGGTGCAGGGCGACGAGCTGCGGGTGTCCTCCAAGAGCCGGGACGACCTGCAGGCCGTCATCGCGCTGCTCAAGGGCAAGGACCTCGACTTCGCGGTGCAGTTCACCAACTACCGGTGAGGCGGCGGGGCGGCGGCCGGTGCCGTCGCCCCGCGTCTCCACCGCGTCCCAGGACCCCGTCGGCCCGGCCGGCGGGGTCCTGGCTCGCTACGGGACCTGCCCGGACGCCCCCGCGCACACGCCCCCGCCCGCCGGCGGCGCGCCCCGCGGCGTCAGCGTCGCGCGCCGAACGGCTCGTCGGTGCGGACGATCTCGTGGCCCAGCGGGGTGAGCGAGATCGGGATGAGCTTGAAGTTGGCCAGGCCGAGCGGGATGCCGATGATCGTCAGACAGAGCAGCACGCCGGTGACCACGTGTCCGAGCGCCAGCCACCACCCGGCGAGCACCAGCCACAGCACATTGCCCACGCAGGAGGGGGCGCCCGCGTCGCGGCGGAGGACGGCGGTGCGGCCGAAGGGCCACAGGGCGAAGCCGGCGATGCGCCAGGAGGCGATCGCGAAGGGGATGCCGATGATCGTGATGAACGGGATCAGTCCGGCGACCAGGTAGCCGATGGCCATCCAGAAGCCGCAGAGGACCAGCCAGACCAGGTTGAGCAGCGTCTTCATCAGCGGTGACCTGCCATCTGTTCCAGGCGGGCGATGCGCTCCGCCATGGGCGGGTGGGTGGAGAAGAGCTTGGCCATGCCGGGACCCGGCCGGAACGGGTTGGCGATCATCATGTGGCTGGCCGTCTCCAGCCGCGGCTCGGGCGGCAGCGGCAACGCCTTGGTGCCGGCGTCGAGCTTGCGCAGGGCGCTGGCGAGGGCGAGCGGATCGCCGGTGAGCTGGGCCCCGGAGGTGTCCGCCTCGTACTCCCGGGAGCGGCTGACGGCCAGTTGGATGAGCGCGGCGGCGATCGGACCGAGGATCATGATCATCAGCATCCCGAGGAAACCGGGGCCCTCGTCGTCGTCGGAGCGTCCGATGGGAATCAGCCAGGCGAAGTTGACCAGGAACATCACCACGGAGGCGAGCGCTCCGGCGACCGACGAGATCAGGATGTCGCGGTTGTAGACATGGCTGAGCTCGTGTCCGATCACCCCGCGCAGCTCGCGCTCGTCCAGGATGCGCAGGATGCCCTCGGTGCAGCACACGGCGGCGTTGCGCGGGTTGCGACCGGTCGCGAAGGCGTTGGGCGCGTCGGTCGGGGAGATGTAGAGCCGGGGCATGGGCTGCCGCGCGGCCGTCGACAGCTCGCGGACCATCCGGTAGAGCTGCGGGGCCTCGAACTCGCTCACCGGTCGGGCGCGCATGGCCCGCAGCGCCAGCTTGTCGCTGTTCCAGTAGGCGTACGCGTTGGTGGCCAGCGCCACGAAGACCGCGATGATCAGGCCCGTACGGCCGAAGAGACTGCCGATCACGATGATGAGCGCGGACAGGCCCCCGAGGAGTACGGCCGTCTTGAGCCCGTTGTGCCGTCGGTGCACGGTACGCCCTCCAAGTGGTGCGGCAGGGGAACCCTTTGCCTGGTGTATCCACTTTCCAGTGGACCCTCCTGATCTGGTCAACGCCAGATGAGCAGGGCTGGTTCCCTTGCGCACGCGCGGCGGCGGCTGGGCCGTCGGGGTGATCCGCGGGCCGGTAGGCGCCCGGTGGCGCTCCCTGTCCGGGGCGTCGCCGCGCGACCACGGCCCTCGCCCGGCACGCCGAACGGCGCCCCGCGCGGGAGCGCCCTACGGCGCGGCGCCCCCTGGGGCTACAGCAGGGTGCCGGAGGCGAAGCGCAGGACGAGCTGCGGGGCGCCCGACAGGACGACGCCCAGGACCGCGGCCAGGCCGATGGCGGCGGTGAGCGGGGCCGGGATGCGGACGGGGACCACGGGGCCGGGGGCGCCGACCTCCGCCGGCTCCCCGGGCGCGGCCTCGGCCCGCTCCTCCGGCGCCCGGAAGAGGATCGCCGTCCACTGGAGGTAGTAGTAGAGCGCGATCACGACGTTGATCGCCATGACCACCGCCAGCCAGCCCAGCCCCGCGTCGACCGCCGTCGAGAAGACGGTGACCTTGGCGAAGAGGCCGATGACGCCCGGCGGCAGGCCGGCCAGGCAGAGCAGGAAGAAGCCGAGCGAGAGGGCGGCCAGCGGGCGGGAGGCGTACAGCCCGCGGTAGTCGGCGACGCGGTTGGCCGCGTGGCTGCGGGCGACCAGCGCGGCGACCGCGAAGGCGCCGAGGTTCACGGCCGCGTACATGAGCGCGTACGCCACGGTGGAGCCGATGGCCTCCCGGGCGTCCCGCGCGGTGTCGGCGTAGCCGGCGGCGGCGATCGGCACCAGCAGGTACCCCGCCTGGCCGACGGAGGACCAGGCCAGCAGGCGGACCGCGCTGTGCGCGCGCTCGGGGCGCTGACGCAGCGCGGCGACGTTGCCGGCGGTCATGGTGGCCGCGGCGAGCACGGCCAGCGCCGGCCCCCACACCTCGTCGTAGGAGGGGAAGGCGAGGACGGTGACCAGGATGACGCCGGTGAAGCCGACCGCCTTGCCGACGACCGAGAGGTAGGCGGCGACCGGCAGCGGCGCGCCTACGTAGGTGTCGGGCACCCAGAAGTGGAAGGGCACGGCCGCGGTCTTGAAGGCGAAGCCGACCAGGGTCAGCACCACGCCGGCCTGGGCGAGGGTCTCCAGCCGCGGGTCGACGCGGGTGAGCCCCTCGGCGATCTCGGACAGGTGGAGGCTGCCGGTGGCGGCGTACAGGAAGCTGACGCCCAGCAGCGTGACGGCGGTCGCGGTGACCGAGGAGAGGAAGAACTTCAGGGCGGCCTCGGAGGAGAGCCGGTCCCCGCGGCGCATGCCGACCAGCGCGAACGCCGGCAGCGAGGCGACCTCCAGGGCGACGACGAGGGTCGCCAGGTCGCGCGAGGCCGGCAGCAGGGCGGCGCCCGCGGCCGAGGAGAGCAGCAGGAACCAGAACTCGCCGGCGGGGAGTCGCTGGTCGTCCACCGCGTTGACGGAGAGCAGGGCGGTCAGCAGGGCGCCGCCGATCACCAGGAACTGGATGGCGAGCGCGAAGTGGTCGGCCGCGTAGCTGCACACCCCGGTCTGGCCGGAGGTGGTGAGGCAGAACGTCCGGCGGTCGCCGTCGAGCAGCGGCAGCAGCGAGAGCCCGGCCAGCACCAGGCCGCCGATGGAGACCCAGCCCAGCAGCGGCTTCCTGGCCTCCGGCAGGAACAGGTCGGCCACGAGGACGGCCAGGGCGACGACGGCCGCGATGGTGGGCGGGGCGATGGCGAGCCAGTCGACGGACTGGACGACGCTCGCGGCCCCGTCCGCCGCGAGGGCGGTCGTCGGGGCGTGGACGGTCATCGGGGTCATCAGCTACCGCCTCCGAGGAGGTTCTGCACGGCCGGTTCGGTGAGGCCGAGGAGGACCGCGGGCCACAGTCCGGCGAGGACGGTGAGGGCGACGAGAGGGGTCCAGGCCGCGAACTCGTACGGGCGGACGTCGACCGCGGCGCCGGCGCCGCCGGCCGGGGCCGCGGTGCCGGCCTCCTCGGCCGGGTCGCCCATGCACACCCGGCGCACGACGATCAGCAGATAGGCGGCGGTGAGCAGGGTGCCGAAGGCCGCGAAGGCGAGGTAGGTCAGGTACGCGGGGCGGCTGAGGCCCGCGGCGGGCTCGAACGCGCCGAACATGGCGAGCATCTCGCCCCAGAAGCCGGCCAGTCCGGGCAGGCCGAGGGAGGCGACGGCACCGAAGGCGAGCAGCCCGCCCAGGCGCGGGGCCCGGCCGTAGAGCGCCCCGCCGGTACGCCCGGCGAGGTGGTCGAGGTCGGTGCTGCCGTACCGGTCCTTCACTGCGCCGACCAGGAAGAACAGCAGGCCGGTGATGAGGCCGTGGGCGACGTTGGCGAAGAGCGCGCCGTTCACCCCGGTGGGGGTGAGGGTGGCGATGCCGAGCAGCACGAAGCCCATGTGGCCGACGGAGGAGTACGCGATCAGCCGCTTGAGGTCGCCCTTGGCGCCCGCGCGGGCCAGCGCCAGGCAGGCGAGCGACCCGTAGATGATGCCGACGACCGCGAAGGCGGCGAGGTACGGGGCGAAGGTGTGCGCGCCCTCGGGGGCGATGGGCAGCACGATCCGCACGAAGCCGTAGGTGCCCATCTTCAGCAGCACGCCCGCCAGCAGCACGGAGCCGACGGTCGGGGCGGCGGTGTGGGCGTCGGGCAGCCAGGTGTGCAGCGGCCACATCGGCGACTTCACGGCCAGGCCGACGCCGATGGCGAGGACCGCGATGAGCTGCGTGGTGTGGCTCAGTCCGGCGCCGTTGTCGGTGGCGAGTGCCACCATGTCGAAGGTGCCGCCCTTGAGCCCGACGAGCAGGAGGCCCAGCAGCATCACGACCGAGCCGAGCAGCGTGTAGAGGATGAACTTCCAGGCGGCGGCCTCGCGCCCCTCGCCGCCCCACCGGTTGATGAGGAAGTACATCGGGATGAGCACCATCTCGAACGCCAGGAAGAACAGCATCAGGTCCAGGACCGCGAACGAGGCGAGGGTCCCGGACTCCAGCACGAGCAGCAGCGAGACGAACGCCTTCGGGGACGGGCCCGCGGGCATGTTCACGTAGCTGTAGACCGCGCAGAGGAAGGTCAGCAGCGCCGTCAGCACGAGGAGGGGGAGCGAGATGCCGTCCACGCCGAGGTGGATGCGGATGTCCAGCGCCGGGATCCAGCTGATGTCGGTCTGGGCCTGCATCCGCGCCGGCTGGTCGTGGTCGAAGCCGACGGCCAGGGCGATGGCCGCGGCCAGGACCGCGCCGGTGACGGTGACGCCGTGCCGCAGCACCGCCTGGTCGGGGTCGCGGCCCTTCAGTCCGGGCGGGGCCGGGAGCAGGGCGGCGACGGAGCCGATCAGGGGGAGGACGACTACGGCCGCGAGGAGGAGCTGCATAGCGGTGTCATTCACGGGTCAGGCTCCGGCTGCGACGAGGACGGCGGCGACGGCCAGCACGAGCGAGCCCGCGAGCAGCGCGCTCAGATAGGTCTGCACATTGCCGGTCTGGGCGCGCCGGACGGCCGCGCCCAGCAGGCCGGGGGCGGTGCCCGCGCCCCGCACGTACGCGTCGACGACCTCGCGGTCGAGGAAGCGGACGAGCGTGGCGGCGGCCCGCACGGGGCGGACGAACAGCGCGGTGTAGACGGCGTCGAGGTGGAATCCGGCCGCCGCGTGCGGGTGGAGCGGGCCGAGCAGCAGCCGGCCGGGGTCCACATGGTCGGGGGCCGCGGCGCCGGCCGGGTACGGCTCCTCGTGGGTGTACGGCTGCTCGTGGCTGGCGATGGCCCCGGCCTCGACCAGGGCGGGCTCGGCGCCGGCGGCCGCGGGGGCGGGTCCGGCGGTCGGCACGAGCGGGGCGGGGGCCGCGAGCGCGGCGGTGCGCCGCCAGGCCCCGTAGGTGATGAGCCCGCCGGCCAGGGCCAGCCCGGTGCCCACCAGGGAGGTGGTCAGCGTCGGGTCGAGGGAGCGGTCGTCGAACCAGCCGGGGAGGTGGTTGAAGAGCAGTCCGGAGGTGAGCGCGGGGACGGCGAGCACCCACAGGACGAGGTTCATGGCGAGCGGCACCTGCCGGGCCGGTGGCTCGGCGGGCGCCGGAGGCTCGGGCGCCACGGTCTTGGCGGCGCGCGTCGCCCGGCCCGGGTTGCCGGCCAGCAGCCACAGCCGGGTGGCGTAGGCCGCGGTGAGCAGCGCCGTGAGCAGCCCGGCGACCAGCACCGTCCAGCCGGCCGCGGCCGGGATGCCGTGGGCGTGGCCGAGCGCGGTGTGCTCGGCGGAGCTGAGCACGGCCTCCTTGGAGAAGAAGCCGCTGAACGGGGGCAGCGCGGCCAGGGCGATCAGGCCGACGGTCAGGGTCCGGTAGGCGTCGGGGGCGAGCCGGCGGACGCCGCCGGCCCGCGCCATCTCGGTCAGCGAGTTGGTGCCCGCCACATAGATGATCACGCCCGCGGCCAGGAACAGCAGCGCCTTGAACGCGCCGTGGGTCATCAGGTGGAACACGCCCGCGCCGCGGTCGCCGACGGCGAGCGCACCGGTCATGTAGCCGAGCTGGCCGATGGTGGAGTAGGCCAGCACCCGTTTGATGTCGTCCTGGGCCAGGGCGCACAGCGCCGAGCCGATCATGGTGATCGCCGCCATGATCCCCATCACGACCAGCGCCGCCGCCGAGGAGGTGAAGACGGGCAGCAGGCGCGCGATGAAGTACACGCCGGCGGCGACCATGGTGGCCGCGTGGATCAGCGCGGAGACCGGGGTGGGGCCCGCCATCGCGTCCGGGAGCCAGCTGTGCAGCGGGAACTGCGCGGACTTGCCCGCGACTCCGGCCAGCAGCAGCAGCGCGATGAGGGTCGGCTGATCGAGCTGGAAGTCGGAGACGGAGGAGGTGAGCCGGGCGTAGATGGTGCTGATGCGGAACGTGCCCGCGTCCGCGGCGAGCGCGAAGATGCCGATCAGAAAGGGCACGTCGCCCAGCTTGGTGACCAGGAACGCCTTCAGCGAGGCGGAGCGGGCGGCCGCGGTCTCCCAGTAGTGGCCCACCAGGAAGTACGAGCAGATGCCCATGATCTCCCAGCCGACGAGCAGCACGATCAGGTCGTCGGAGTACACGACCAGCAGCATCGCGGCCGTGAAGAGGGAGACCAGGGCGGCGTAGGAGGGGTAGCGCGGGTCGTCGCGCAGATAGCCGGTGGAGAAGATCTGCACGCAGGAGGCCACCACGCCGACCAGGACCGCCACCAGCGCGGCGAAGCCGTCGATGTGGAACGCCAGGTCGATGGGGATCGAGCCGGTGTCGGCCAGTCGGACGGAGCCGCCGACCGGGTCCCCGCCGTTCTGCCGGACCGCGACGACGGTCGCCAGCGCGGCCGCGGCGAGGGCCGGCAGCACGGCGAGCGGTCGGACGAAGCCGGGGGCGCGCCGGCCCAGGAGCAGGCCCGCGACGGCACCGAGGAAGGGCAGCAGCGGGACGAGGGCGGCGGTGGTCGTGATCGTCACGCGGCGGCCTCTGCCTTCTTCTCCGCGGGCTCCCCCGCCTCGGGCAGCCCGGTCCCGGGTCGCTCCGCGAGGTCGGTGAGCCTGTCGACGTCGGACGTGCCGCGGTTGCGGTAGACCAGCAGCACGATGGCCAGTCCGATGCCGATCTCGGCGGCGGCGATGGCGATGGTGAAGAGGGTGAGCGCCTGGCCCGCGTGCAGCGTGTCGCGGAGCCAGACGTCGAAGGCGACGAGGTTGAGGTTGACGGCGTTGAGCATCAGCTCGACCGACATCAGCACCAGGATGGCGTTGCGCCGGGCCAGGACGCCGTAGAGCCCGGTGCAGAACAGCAGGACCGCCAGGACGGCGGGGTAGGCGAGGTGCATCAGCGCGTCGTCTCCTTACCGTGCTGAGTCTCCCGGCGGCTCTCCCCGATCTTGGCGTTCCCGGCGTTGCCGCCCGTGCCGCCGTTCTCGCCGTTGCCGCTGTTCTCGCCGTTCTTGCGGGACAGGACGATGGCGCCGATCAGCGCGGCGAGGAGGAGGACGGACAGCGCCTCGAAGGGCAGCACCCAGTGCCGGAACAGGCTCTCGCCGGAGACGGCGGTGGAGCCCTGAACGCCCTGGTCGAGGTCGATCCAGGTGGAGCGGAAGGCGTCCACGACCACCCAGACCAGCGTTCCGGCGGAGGCCACGGCCACCGCGAGCGCGACCCAGCGGTTGCCCGAGTCGGCGTCGGGCGAGCGGCCGATGGGCGCCTTGGTCAGCATCAGTCCGAAGAGGAGCAGTACCACCACGGAGCCGACGTAGATCAGCACCTGCACCCAGGCGATGAACTCGGCGGTGAGCAGGAGGTACTCCACGGCGAGCCCGCCGAGCGCCATCACCAGCCACAGGGCCGCGTGGACCAGCTGCCTGGTGGTGACGGTCAGCACGGCGGCGCCCAGGGTGGCGAGGCCGACCAGAAGGAAGACGATCTCGACGCCCGTGGGCGACAGGAAGCCGTGGCCGGCGGCCGCGAGCGTCATGCGTCGCCCTCCTGCCCGGTGCGGTTCTCCAGCTCGGAGGCGAGCTTGTCGGCGGTCTTGCGGGCGGCCGCGATCTCCTTGGGCTCCTCGGCCCCCGGGTCCAGCGCCGGCGGCGCCGGCACCGTCCACATCCACTCGCGCAGCTTGTCGCGCTCGTGGGTGAGGTCGCGGATGTCCGTCTCCGCGTACTCGAACTCCGGCGACCAGAACAGCGCGTCGAAGGGGCACACCTCGATGCAGATGCCGCAGTACATGCAGAGCGAGAAGTCGATGGCGAAGCGGTCCAGCACATTGCGGCTGCGCTCCCGCCCGCCGGGGGCGGCGGGCGGCACCGTCTCCTTGTGGGAGTCGATGTAGATGCACCAGTCCGGGCACTCGCGCGCGCACAGCATGCAGACCGTGCAGTTCTCCTCGAACAGCCCGATGACCCCGCGCGTACGCGGCGGCAGCTCGGGCTGCACCTCCGGGTACTGCGCGGTGTGCGACTTCCGGGTCATCGTCCGCAGCGTGACCGCCAGGCCCTTGGCCAGGCCGGAACCGGGGATACCCATCAGGAGATCACCACCTTGATGACGCCGGTGAGGGCGATCTGGGCGAGGGCGAACGGGATGAGCACGGTCCAGGCGAAGCGCTGCAGCTGGTCCTCGCGGAGCCGCGGATAGGTCACCCGGAGCCAGATCACGACGAAGGCGAGGAGGCCGGTCTTCAGCAGCGTCCACAGCCAGCCGAGGTCGTCGGCGAACGGTCCGTGCCAGCCGCCCAGGAAGAGCACGCTGGTCAGCGCGCACAGGACGACGATGCCCGCGTACTCGGCGAGCAGGAAGAGGGCGAAGCGCAGGCCCGTGTACTCGGTGTACGCACCGAAGATGATCTCCGAGTCGGCGACCGGCGCGTCGAACGGCGGGCGCTGGAGCTCGGCGAGTCCGGCGGTGAAGAAGACCAGCCCGCCCACGATCTGCCAGGGCACCCACCACCACTCGAACTCGTGGAGGATGCCCGGCAGCGAGACGGTGCCGGCGGCCATCGCCACCGACGCGGCGGCCAGCAGCATCGGCAGTTCGTACGCCATGAGCTGCGCGGCCGTGCGCAGGCCGCCGAGGAGCGAGAACTTGTTGGCCGAGGCCCAACCCGCCATCAGCGAACCGAGCACGCCCACGCCCATCACGGCGAGCACGAAGAAGATGCCGGCGTCGACGAACCTGCCGACGGCGTTGTCCGGGCCTATCGGGATCGCCACGAGCACCAGGAGGTACGGGAGCAGGGCGACGGCCGGCGCGAGCTGGAAGATCCGCCGGTCGGCCCCGGCCGGGACCACGTCCTCCTTCTGCGCGAACTTCACCCCGTCCGCGACCAGCTGGGCCCACCCGTGGAAACCACCGGCGTACATCGGCCCGAGGCGCCCCTGCATATGGGCCATGACCTTGTGCTCGGTCTGCCCGATGACCAGGGGAAACACCAGGAAGGCGAGGAATACGGCGAGCAGTCGCAGCCCGACGTCGAGGACGTCGTTCACCTGTCGCCTCCATCGTGTCCGGGGTCGGGGTCAGGGGTCGGGGTGGGAGCGGGGCCCGGCTCGGGGCTGTCGGGGGCCGCGCCACCCGAAGCGGGGGCCGCGCCGGGGTCGCTCGGGGAGGACGACGCGTCCAGGGCACCCTTGCGGGCCGTGTCACCGCTGGGCTCAGGGCTCGCGCCGGGTGCCTCCTGAGACGGCGCTACGGCTTCGCCACCCTGGGGGCCCGTGTCACCGCTCGGCCCAGGGGCCGCGTCGGGGGCGCCTTCGGGGGTCGAGTCTTGGACCTTCTTCTCAGGGGCCGCGTCGCCGCTCGACTCGGGCGCCGCGCCGGAGGCGTTCTCGGCGGCCGCGTCCCGAGCGTCGTCCTGCGATGACCCCTCTGCTGCGTCCTTGGCGGGCTTGGACTCCTTCGCGGCGTCCTTGGCGGCCGTGTCGGGCTCGTCGAACGCCGGGCGGGCGTGGTGCCAGGGCGCGTCGGCCGAGCGGGTGCGCGGCGGAGCGGGGCGCGCCGCGGTGCCGTCGGCCGGTGCCGCGGACCCGCGCGGCCGCGCAGCGGCGTCCGTTGCCTCTGAGGCGTCGGCGGCTGTCACTGAGGCATCGGCGGCCTTCGCCGACTCCCCGGCCGCAGCCGAGGCCGCGGCTGCCGCCCGCTGGCTCGCCGAGCCGGCGCCGGCGCTGCGCGCGCGGCGCGGACCGGCCGGCGCGGCGGTCTGGGGCGGAGCGGTCGCGGCGTCGGGCTGCGGGGCGTCGGGCTGCTGGGCGTCGGAGGCCGCCGGGGCGGCCGCCTGGCCCTGGCTCACCGAACCGTCACCGGCACTCCGCGCGCGGCGCGCTGGTGCGGCGGTTCCGGGCTGACCAGACGCCTGCTCGGATGCCTGCTCGGGCGTGGGCTCGGCCGCGGCGCGCTGGCTCGCGGAGCCGGCGCTCGCGCTCCGCGCGCGGCGCGGAGTGGCGGCCGGCGCCGCCTCCGCGGCCGCCGGGCTCGTCGCGGCGGCGCCGGCGGACTGGCTCGCGGAGCCCGCGGCGGCGGTACGGGTACGGCGTGCCGGGCGCTCGCCCGCCGCCGCACCCGCGGCGCGGGCGCCTCGGGCCGGGCGGGCGGGGGCCGCGGGGAGCTGGCCCTTGAGCGGGCCCCACTCGTTGGGGTCGGGAACGCCGGGCGGAAGCATCTGGCGGCGCTTGGGGCCGCCGTGGTCGGACTCCCCCGGCTCCTTGGCACCCGGCCATGCCTTGGCCACGCGCGCGGCCAGCACGAAGTCCTTGCGCAGCGGGTGCCCCTCGAAGCTGTCGGGGAGCAGCAGCGGCGCCAGGTGCGGGTGGCCGGTGAAGCCGATGCCGAACATCTCGTGGGTCTCGCGCTCGTGCCACGCCGCGCCCGCGAACACGCCGGTGGCGGTGGGCAGCGCCGGGGCCTCGTGCGGCACGGTGGTCCGTACGAGCAGGCGCCGTACGGTCGTGGCGCCGCCCTCGCCCGGCGTGGCGGAGGGGCCGGCGCCGGGGAGCGCGACGACGTGCGCGGCGACGCGGAAGCCGGTGCCCGGCTCGTCGACGGCGCTCAGCCAGTCGAAGTAGGTGCAGCCCAGCGTGGAGCGGGCGGCCTCCAGGGCGGTCAGCCACGCGGCGGCGGGGACGTCGACCGTGAGCAGGTCGTAGCTCTCCTCGGCCGTGGCGCCCACGCCGAAGATCTCGTCGGCCGGGCCGGGCAGCCAGCCGACCGGCGGCTCCGCGGGCTGCGGCTCTGTGGTCCCATCGGGCTCAGTGGCCCCATCGGTCCCGGCGGTCGCGGCGGCGTCACTGGTCCCGCTGGCCTCAACGGTCCCGCTGGCCTCAGCGGTCTCCTTCGTCACCGGGGCATCGGCGGCGCCAGCAGCCCCGACAGCCCCAGCAGTCCCGGCAGACCTGGTGGCCTCGGTGGCTCCGGCGGGCCCGGTGGCCTCTGTGTTCTCGGCGGCGGGCGGGGCCGCGGGCCGTTCGTCGCGTTCGGTCATCGGTCGCCCTCCCCACGCGGGGCGTCCGGAGTGCCGGTGTCCGGAGTGCCCGCGTCCGGAGTACCGGCGTCCGGAGTGCCGGCGACGCTTGTCGGAGCGGCGGCGGGCGGCGGCGGAGGCGTGATCAGCCCGCTGCGCAGGGCGCTCGAAGAGGGGCGCCCCGTGCCCGCGCCGGGGGCGGCGTACCGCTCGCCGAGCGACTCGTTGGCGATCTTCTCCTGGAGCTTGAGGATGCCCTGGAGGAGGGCCTCGGGGCGGGGCGGGCAGCCGGGGACGTAGACGTCGACGGGGATGATCTGGTCCACGCCCTTGGTCACCGAGTAGGAGTCCCAGTAGGGACCGCCGCAGTTGGAGCAGGCGCCGAAGGAGATCACGTACTTCGGCTCGGGCATCTGCTCGTACAGCCGCTTCACCGCGGGCGCCATCTTGTCGGTGACCGTGCCAGAGACGATCATGAGATCGGCCTGGCGGGGGCCGGGCGCGAACGGGATCACGCCGAGCCGGATGAAGTCGTGGCGGGACATGGACGCCGCGATGAACTCGATCGCGCAACACGCCAGCCCGAAGTTGAAGACCCACAGGCTGTAGCGGCGGCCCCAGTTCAGGACCACCTTCATGGGCTCGGGGGCGAGTCGGGACAGCACGCCCAGCCGCCGCGGCTCCGGCAGGAGCTCGGGGGCCGCGGAGGACGCGGCCGCGGGCGTGGCGGCAGTGGGAGCGGGGGTGGCCGACGAGGCGTTCGCGGGGGTCACTGGAGTCCCGGGAGTCACAGGGGTCACGTCCATTCGAGGACGCCCTTCTTCCATGCGTACAGGAGGCCCACGGCGAGGAAGCCGAGGAAGATGAACATCTCCACCAGCGTCGTGGCGCCGAAGCCGGGTGCGGCGAACACCGTCGCCCACGGGAAGAGGAAGATCGCGTCCACCGCGAAGATCACATACAAGAAAGCGTAGACGTAATAGCGGATCTGGGTGTGGGCCCAGCCCTCGCCGACCGGATCCACTCCGCACTCGTACGTGAGCAGCTTCTCGGGCGTCGGGACCACGGGCCGCAGCAGTCGCCCGGCCCCGAAGGCCACGGCGACGAAGAGGACGCCGATCACGCCGAGGAGACCGACCACTGAATAGCTGTCGAAGTAGTCGGCCGCGAGTTCGACATGCTGGACACTCATGGTGCGCACGGTCGTCGCCTCCGGCACGTGTCCGCCCCTCGCTCCCTGTCCTGCCCGCTGGCGCTGGCCTGCTGCTCGTCGACCTTGGGGATATTCGACGATCCGTACGGACGGGAGTCTAGGCCCTGTGGGAGCCGGGGTGGGTCGGCCGTCCGGCATGCGACGGCACCGCCCCGCCGGCGGCCACGCGCGTCCCCCGCCTCTCCTCCACCTCTATGCCCACTCGGTAGCCGCCCACGCACACCCCGCACACGCGGCGCGCACGCTTTGTCGTAGACGTGGTGGTGCGCCCCCGCTCATGCGCCGCCTCGTGCCGTGGCGACCGCCGCGGGGGCGCGTTGCGCTGTCGTGACCATTGACGCCGCTGGGCGCGCGGTGATCCGGCGCGGCCGCGCGGTGTCCCCATGCGGCCGCGCGGTGTCGCGTACGACCGCGCGGTGCTCCCGTACGGCCGACCCGCGCGGTGTCCCCGTACGGCCGGGCTCGCTGGCTACTCCCATACGGCCGGCCCCGCGCGGTACTCCCATAGGGCCGGCTCGCGCGGTGCTCCCGTACGGCCGACCAGCGCGGTCCTCTCGTAGAGCCCCGCCTTGGCGGCGGGCCCGCGCGGGCGGCAGTCTGTGCCGTATGACCGCCCGCTCAGACACCGGTGAGGCCGCCGAGGCCGACCGGCTGCCGCCCCCCACTCTCCCGATGCCCGCGCACACCTGGAAGGAGATCGCCTATCTCCTGGCCAATCTCCCGGTGGCGATCGTCGGCTTCACCTTCGTGTCCCTGTGGCTGTACGCGGGCGTGCTGCTCTCGATCACGGTGGTCGGCCTGCCGCTGCTGACGCTCGGCCTGGCGGGCAGCCGGCTGCTCGGCTCGTTCGAGCGGCGCCGGGCGCGCTCCCTGCTGGGCGTGCGCATCGACGAGCCCAGCCCGCTGCCGCGTCGCAAGGGCGGCGACTTCTTCTCCCGGCTGTGGCAGTCACTGAAGGACCCGGTGGCCTGGCGGATCACACTCCACTCGATCATCCGACTGCCCTGGGGCGTGCTCACCTTCACCGTCGTTCTCGTCTCGCTGTTCGTCGCCTGGCCGGTGCTGCCGTGGATCGCGCGCGGCCTGGCCAACGTCGACCGCATGATGGCGCGCGCGCTGTTGTCGCCCTCCGACGAGCTGGAGCGGCGGATCGCCGAGTTGGAGTCGGACCGGGGAACGGTGGTGGACACCGCCGCCGCCGACCTGCGCCGCATCGAACGCGACCTCCACGACGGAGCCCAGGCCCGCCTCGTCGCCCTCGCCATGGACCTCGGCCTCGCCAAGGAGAAACTCCTCGAAGACCCCGAAGCCGCCGCCCGCATGGTCGACGACGCCCACGGCGAAGTGAAACTCGCCCTCCAAGAACTCCGCGACCTCGCCCGCGGCATCCACCCCGCCATCCTCACCGACCGCGGACTGGACGCGGCGCTGTCCTCGGTCGCCGCGCGGTGCACCGTTCCCGTGAAGGTCTCCGTCGACCTGGCCGACCGCCCGGCACCCGCCATCGAGGGCATCGCCTACTTCACCGTGTCCGAGCTGCTCCAGAACGTCAGCAAGCACAGCCGGGCGCGGACCGCGGAGATCGAGCTGTGGCGGTCCGCCGACCGGCTGCTGATCCAGGTGCGGGACGACGGGCAGGGCGGCGCCAGCGTCGACGCCGGCAGCGGACTGGCGGGCCTGGCCGAGCGGCTCCGCTCGGTCGACGGCCTCTTCGCCGTCGACTCCCCGGTGGGTGGCCCGACGACGGTCACCGCCGAGCTGCCCTGGCGGAACCGGGTCGCGAACGGCGGCGCCCGGACCGCATAGCGGTCCCGGACGGGCAGTGCCCGCCCGAGGAGTACCCGGACCGGCCACCAAGCGGATCCCGCAGGAGCAGTACCCGGACCGGCCACCGAGCGGCTCCCGGTGTGGCTCGGCCGGATCACCACCGACCACGGCGGAGCCGGGGCCGGCCCCGGCGCCGGACCGGGACCCGGCCCCAACCCCGGCTCCGGCGACCGGCTCCGCGAGACGTGCCTGGTCCGCGCTGTCCGCACCGTCCTTCGCCCGAGGTAGGGCTAACCCCACCATGAAGAGACCTACCGGCTCCATGGTCCGAGGAGTCGCGCTCCGCCACGCTGGACACAGCCTGGAGATCATGCCAGCGAGGAACCAGTTGCGGAGGACGGACAGGACATGGCCAGCGCATACGGACCGGAGACCAGAGTGGAGTCCCGCAGTGGGGTGCACGCGGTGCTGCGCGCGCCGTTCGAGGGCCGTGCCTGGCGCGAGTTCCTGTACCTGCTGCTGAGCCTCCCGATGGCCCTGGTGTCGTTCACCTACGCGATCACGACGCTCTCCCTGGGCGTCGGGCTGCTGATCACCTTCCTCGGCATCCCGGTGCTGGGCATCGCCCTGGCGGGCTGCCGCGGTCTCGGGGTCTTCGAGCGGGTGCGGGCCCGTGCGCTGCTCCGGCTGGACGTCGCCGAGCCGGAGCCGGTGCGGGTCGCGAGCCGGAAGAAGGGCTCGGGCGGGGTCATCGGCTGGGTGGTCGCGCTGCTCAAGAGCGGCACCTCCTGGCGCCATGTGCTCTACGCGATCCTTCACTTCCCCTGGGCGATATTCGGCTTCGTCGTCTCGGTGACGCTGTGGACGCTCGGCTGGACCATGCTCACGTACCCGCTGTGGAAGTGGACCCTCCCGGAGTACGGGAACCAGCCCGGCATCCAGCTGTACGGCAACGAGGACGGCACCGAGAACATCTACCTCGAAACCCCCTTCGAGGCCGCCCTGACCTCGGCTGGCGGCGCGCTGCTGGTGCTCGCCTCGCCCTGGCTGTTCCGCGGGCTGACCGCGGTGGACCGGCTGCTGGTCTCCGGGCTGCTGGGGCCGTCCCGGCTGGCGACGCGGGTGTGGGAGCTGGAGTCGGATCGGGGGACGGTGGTGGACACCGCCGCCGCCGACCTGCGCCGCATCGAACGCGACCTCCACGACGGAGCCCAGGCCCGCCTCGTCGCCCTCGCCATGGACCTCGGCCTCGCCAAGGAGAAACTCCTCGAAGACCCCGAAGCCGCCGCCCGCATGGTCGACGACGCCCACGGCGAAGTGAAACTCGCCCTCCAAGAACTCCGCGACCTCGCCCGCGGCATCCACCCCGCCATCCTCACCGACCGCGGACTGGGCCCGGCGCTGTCCGCCGTGGCGGCGCGCTGCACGGTCCCGGTGCACGTCACGGCGGACCTCCCGGAGCGACCCGCCCCGGCGATCGAGGGCATCGCGTACTTCACCGTGTCCGAGCTGCTCCAGAACGTCAGCAAGCACAGCCGGGCGCACCGGGCCACCATCGACGTGTGGCGGGCCGAGGGCCGGCTGATGCTCCAGGTCACGGACGACGGAGTGGGCGGCGCCGTCCTCGCGGGCGGTGCGGGGCTGGCCGGGCTGGCCGAGCGGCTCGACGCGGTGGACGGCATTCTCGTCGTCGACTCGCCGCCGGGCGGCCCCACCGCGATCACCGCGGAGCTGCCCTGGCGCGGCTGAGTCGCCGCCCGCTCTCGCCGCCCGTCCTCACCGCCCGCCCTCATCGTCCACCTCCGCCGCTCCCGCCGCCCCGCCCGTCGCCCACCCTCTTCCCCCCCGTCGGCCACCTTCGCCCCCCGTCGCCCGCGCCCGTTCCCCGGCGCGGGTGACGGGGTTGTCCACAGCCGGCCGTCGCGCCACGCAGGCTGTCCACAGGGTGCGCGGGCCCTGGGGGAATCCTGGAATGCTGGACCCACGAACCGTTGACGTGGGGGTCAGAAGATCGTGGAGGACAAGGTGCGGGTGGTCATCGCCGAGGACTCGGTGCTGCTTCGGGAGGGCCTGACCCGGCTGCTGACCGACCGGGGGCACGAGGTGATCGCGGGCGTGGGGGACGCCGAGGCGCTGCTCGCCTCGATCAAGGAGCTGGCCGCCCAGGGGGAGCTGCCGGACGTGGTGGTGGCCGACGTTCGGATGCCTCCGACGCACACGGACGAGGGGGTGCGGGCGGCGGTGCGACTGCGCCGCGACCACCCGGAGCTGGGCGTGCTCGTGCTGTCGCAGTACGTGGAGGAGCAGTACGCGACGGAGCTGCTGGCCGGCAGCAGCCGTGGCGTCGGCTATCTGCTCAAGGACCGGGTGGCGGAGGTCCGGGAGTTCGTGGACGCGGTGGTGCGGGTCGCCAGCGGCGGCACCGCTCTGGACCCCGAGGTGGTCGCCCAGCTGCTGGGCCGCAGCCGTAAGCAGGACGTGCTGACCGCGCTCACCCCGCGCGAGCGCGAGGTGCTGGGCCTGATGGCGGAAGGACGGACGAATTCCGCCATCGCCAAGCAGCTCGTGGTCAGCGACGGAGCCGTCGAAAAGCACGTCAGCAACATCTTCCTCAAGCTCGGCCTCTCCCCGAGTGAGGGCGATCACCGCCGGGTGCTCGCGGTGCTGACGTACCTCAATTCCTAGGAAGCCCGGACCTGACGTCACATCAGGTCCGCGGAGAGATCCTTGCTGGTAGAGCGCGAGTCGTAGAACCAAAGACCGATGGGGGAGAGCCGCTGGATAAGGGACCACGGGGCGACCAGAGCGCAACAAAGCGTGACAAAAAGGTGTCCGATACGGGCGTCCATCATGTGATCTATTCAGGGATGGACACCCTTACCGACGTACGATGGCCATGGGACAACCGGTCGGCACCGACTGTCCACAAAGCGTCGCCTCTAGGGAGGTCCGAAGCAGTGACCAGCCAGGTCAGTAGCCCGGCCGAGCAGGCCGAACCAGCCGAGCAAGAGGGCGAGCACACGCTCGTCGGGGGCCAGCGGCAACCGGATGGCGCAAAAGAGGTCCGCCGTCTGGATCGGGTGATCATCCGGTTTGCCGGTGACTCGGGTGACGGAATGCAGCTCACGGGTGACCGGTTCACCTCGGAGACGGCGTCGTTCGGCAATGATTTGTCCACGCTGCCGAATTTCCCGGCCGAGATCCGGGCGCCCGCCGGGACGCTGCCGGGCGTGTCGAGTTTCCAGTTGCATTTCGCGGACCACGACATTCTCACGCCTGGTGACGCGCCGAATGTGCTGGTCGCGATGAATCCGGCCGCGCTGAAGGCGAACATCGGGGATCTGCCGCGCGGCGCGGAGATCATCGTGAACACCGACGAGTTCACCAAGCGGCCGATGGCCAAGGTGGGGTACGAGACCAGTCCGCTGGAGGACGGGTCGCTGGACGCCTACCGGGTCCATCCGGTGCCGCTGACCACGCTGACGATCGAGGCGCTGAAGGACTTCGGGCTCAGCCGGAAGGAGGCCGAGCGCAGTAAGAACATGTTCGCGCTCGGGCTGCTGTCGTGGATGTACCACCGGCCCACCCACGGGACCGAGGAGTTCCTGCGCAAGAAGTTCGCGAAGAAGCCCGCGATCGCGGAGGCGAACGTCGCCGCCTTCCAGGCCGGCTGGAACTTCGGCGAGACCACGGAGGACTTCGCCGTCTCCTACGAGGTCGCCCCCGCCACCTCGGCGTTCCCCGCCGGCACCTACCGGAACATCTCCGGGAACCTGGCGCTGTCGTACGGCCTGGTCGCGGCCTCCCGCCAGGCGGATCTGCCGCTCTACCTGGGGTCGTATCCGATCACCCCGGCCTCCGACATCCTCCACGAGCTGTCCAGGCACAAGAACTTCGGCGTGCGGACGTTCCAGGCGGAGGATGAGATCGCCGGTATCGGCGCGGCGTTGGGGGCGGCGTTCGGCGGCTCGCTGGCGGTGACCACCACCTCCGGTCCGGGCGTGGCGCTCAAGAGCGAGACCATCGGTCTCGCGGTGAGCCTGGAACTGCCGCTGCTGATCGTGGACATCCAGCGCGGCGGCCCCTCCACCGGCCTGCCCACCAAGACCGAGCAGGCGGATCTGCTCCAGGCGATGTACGGGCGCAACGGCGAGGCGCCGGTGCCGGTGGTGGCCCCGGCCACCCCCGCGGACTGCTTCGACGCCGCCCTGGAGGCCGCGCGGATCGCGCTGACCTACCGCACCCCGGTGTTCCTGCTGTCGGACGGCTACCTGGCCAACGGCTCGGAGCCCTGGCGCATCCCCGAGGTGGAGGACCTGCCGGACCTGCGCGTGCAGTTCGCCACCGGTCCCAACCACACCCTCGACGACGGCACCGAGGTGTTCTGGCCCTACAAGCGCGACCCGCAGACGCTGGCCCGCCCCTGGGCGGTGCCGGGCACGCCGGGGCTCGAGCACCGCATCGGCGGGATCGAGAAGCAGGACGGCAGCGGGAACATCTCCTACGACCCCGCCAACCACGACCACATGGTGCGCACCCGTCAGGCCAAGGTCGACGGCATCGCCGTGTCCGACCTGGTGGTCGACGACCCGAGCGGGGAGGCGCGGGTCCTGGTGCTCGGCTGGGGCTCCACCTACGGCCCGATCACCGCGGCCGTCCGGCGCATCCGGGCGTCGGGGGGCGTCATCGCGCAGGCGCACCTGCGCCATCTGAACCCGTTCCCCGGCAACCTGGGAACGGTGCTGGCCGGTTACGACAAGGTGATCGTGCCGGAGATGAACCTGGGTCAACTCGCCACCATGATCCGCGCCAAGTACCTGGTGGACGCCGAGTCCTTCACCCAGGTGCGGGGCCTGCCGTTCAAGGCGGAGCAGCTCGCGACCCACCTCGCGGAGGTTATTCAGCACAGCCTCAAGGAGGCCATCAATGACTGAGACGATGGAAGGGACCTCGGCCTTCGAGGCGCTTTCCCTGGTGCCGAAGGCGGACACCAAGCAGTCCATGAAGGACTTCAAGTCCGATCAGGAAGTGCGCTGGTGCCCTGGCTGCGGTGACTACGCCATCCTCGCCGCCGTCCAGGGCTTCATGCCCGAGCTCGGCCTGGCGAAGGAGAACATCGTCTTCGTCTCGGGCATCGGCTGCTCCTCCCGCTTCCCGTACTACATGAACACCTACGGGATGCACTCCATCCACGGCCGCGCCCCGGCCATCGCCACCGGGCTGGCCAGCTCGCGCCGGGATCTGTCGGTGTGGGTGGTCACCGGTGACGGGGACGCCCTCTCCATCGGAGGCAACCACCTCATCCACGCGCTCCGGCGCAATGTGAACCTCAAGATCCTTCTTTTCAACAACCGCATCTACGGACTGACCAAGGGCCAGTACAGCCCGACCTCCGAGGTCGGAAAGATCACCAAGTCCACGCCGATGGGCTCGCTGGACGCCCCGTTCAACCCGGTCTCGCTGGCCATCGGCGCCGAGGCGTCCTTCGTGGCCCGCACGGTCGACTCCGACCGCAAGCACCTGACCGAGGTGTTGCGTCAGGCCGCCGCCCACCCCGGCACCGCGCTGGTCGAGATCTACCAGAACTGCAACATCTTCAACGACGGAGCCTTCGAGGTCCTCAAGGACAAGGAGCAGGCTCAGGACGCCGTCATCCGGCTGGAGCACGGTCGCCCCATCCGCTTCGGCGCCGACGGCGGCAAGGGCGTGGTGCGCGACCCGGCCACCGGCGACCTCAAGGTCGTCGCCGTCACCGCCGAGAACGAGGCGGACGTCCTGGTCCACGACGCCCACGCCGCGTCCCCGACCACCGCCTTCGCGCTGTCCCGGCTGGCCGACCCCGACACCCTGCACCACACCCCGATCGGTGTGCTCCGCAGCGTCGACCGCCCGGTGTACGACACCCAGATGGCCGACCAGCTCGACGCCGCCATCGAGCAGCACGGCAAGGGGGACCTGGCCGCTCTGCTCGCGGGCAACGACACCTGGACGGTCGTCGGCTGACACCCGTCGACGCCCGCGCACATCCCGTGGGCGAACCCGTAGCGGACCCGCGCACCTCGCGCGGGCCCGAACGCCGAGGGGCGCCGGGCCACACCCGACGCCCCTCGCCCTTTCGGCGCGCCCTTCACCGTGCCGGCCTCGCCCCTTCGCCACGCCCGCCGTCCAGACGCCTCGCCTTCCGTGGCACCGCCTTCGCTCGCCGCCTGCCTCCCCCGCCGGCTCACCCTCTCCCCCTCGCCGCCGCTCCCCCTCGCCTCGTCGCTCGGTCGCGCGCCGGGTCCCGGTCGTGGGGCGACCGCGCCGCCCCTCGGGACGCTCACCGGATCGGGTCGACCTGCCCGGCGCCGTGCCGCCTCGGTCGGCCCGGGCGAAGCGGCTCCTCGGGGACGGCGGGGTCGGCGTCCCGCGACACCGCCGTCTCGGCGGCCCGCTCAGCGATCATTCGTGCCAGGGGCTCGGGCAGCCAGCTCGCACCGCCCCGCGGCGCGTCCTCGGGCAGCGCCTTGTCGAGCCGGCGCGCGGTCGGCCGCCGGGCCGGGTCCTTCGTCAGGCAGTCGCGCAGCAGGTCGGCGAGGTGTCCGTCGAGGGCGTCCACGCCCTGGAGGTCGGCCGCGCCGTACACGGTGCGGTGCAGCACCGCGTCGACCGCGCCGGTACCGAACGGCGGGCGGCCGGTGGCCGCGTAGGCGAGCAGGCAGCCGAGCGCGAAGACGTCGCTGGCCGGCCCGACCTCCGTGGCGCGCGCCTCGGCCTGCTCCGGCGCCAGGAAGCCCGGAGTGCCGACGATGACGTCGCTGGAGGTCATCGAGGTCAGGGGCGTGCCGAGGACGGGGCCGGCGGACTCGGTCCGCGGGTTCTCCCAACCCCGCGCGATACCGAAGTCGATCAGCCGCGGGCCGTCCACGGCCAGCAGCACGTTGCAGGGCTTCACATCGCGGTGGACCAGTCCCGCCGCGTGGACCGCGTCCAGCGCGCGGGCCAGCCGCTTGCCCAGCACGCGCACGCTGCGTACGGGCAGCGGCCCGTGTGCGGCGACCGCCTCGGCCAGGGAGGGGCCCGGCACGAAGACCGTGGCCAACCAGGGCTCGGCCGCGTCCGGGTCGGCGGCGGTGACCGGCACCGCCCAGGGGCTGCTCACCCGACAGGCGGCCGCGATCTCCCGGCGGAAGCGGGCCCGGAACTCCGGCTCGTCCGCGTACTCGGCCTGAATGACCTTGATCGCCACCAGCGTGCCGGCCGGCGTACGGCCGAGGTAGACCACGCCCATGCCCCCCGCGCCCAGCCGCCCCAGCAGACGGTGGCCGGCGACCCAGGTGGGGTCGGAGGGAAGCAGCGGCTCGGTCACGACCGGGCCTCCCGGGCGCTCCGGGCCGCGAGGCGGATCGGTGGGGCGGCGCCGTTCCCCGGGGCGGCGCGCCTCGTTCGATCGGGGGCCGGGCAGGCCGCGTTCCGCGGGCGCCCTCGCGGGGCGGGGACGGTGTCGGCGGTGGTGGGGCGCCGACCGCGCCTGGCCCAGCCGCCCGTTCTCTCGTACTCCACGAGACCCCCACAGCGGGTCCTGCGTTCCCCGGGTGTTGTGCCGATGGTACGGGCAGGAGCGTGAACCGGTCCCGTACGAGGAGTGATCGGTCCTCCTGACGCGGCGCGTCGGGCGGGGCGCGATGCGCCGCGCGACACAGGTGTCATGACCGTATGCCGATATGGAAATGACATGAGTCGTCCACGGCGCTACCTTCGACGAGTTGCCACGCTCAGGGGAGGACATGTGAAGCCGCAGAACGAGCAGCGCGCCGGGCTCGCGTACGGCTTTGCCGCGTACGGCATGTGGGGGCTCTTCCCGCTGTACTGGCCGCTTCTGGAACCCGCCGGCGCCGCCGAGATCCTCGCCCACCGCATGGCGTGGTCTCTGATCGTGGCCGTCGGCATCGTCGTGGCGCTGCGCCGCTGGTCGTGGATACCCCAGCTGCTGCGGCAGCCCAAGCGCCTGGCCTCCATCGCCCTCGCGTCCTGCGTGATCTCCCTCAACTGGGGCACCTACATCTGGGGCGTCAACTCCGGCTACGTCGTCGAGACGTCCCTCGGCTACTTCATCAACCCGCTCGTCAGCATCGGCTTCGGCGTGCTGCTGCTGCGGGAACGGCTGCGCCCGGCGCAGTGGACGGCCGTGGGCATCGGCCTCGTCGCCGTGGTGGTCCTCGCCGTGGGATACGGCAGGCCGCCGTGGATCGCGCTCATCCTCGCCTTCAGCTTCGGGACGTACAGCCTGGTCAAGAAGCGGGTCGGGCTGGACGGGCTGGAGTCCTTCGCCGCCGAGACCTCGATGCAGTTCCTGCCCGCCCTGGCGTTCCTGCTGTTCACGGGCGCCCAGGGCGACACGACCTTCGCCGGCGAGGGCGTCGGCCACGCCTTGCTGCTGATGGCCACGGGCGCGGTGACCGCGGTCCCGCTGATCTGCTTCGGCGCGTCGGCGGTACGGCTGCCGCTGTCGACGATCGGCCTCATGCAGTACCTCGCCCCGACCTCCCAGTTCGCCCTCGGTCTGCTGGTCTTCCACGAGTCGATGCCGCCGGAGCGGTGGGCGGGCTTCGCCCTCGTGTGGCTGGCGCTGACGCTGCTGACCTGGGACGCGCTGCGCACCGCGCGGCAGGGGCGGTTGGCGCGGGCACGGGCCCGGGCGGAGGCGGAGACCAAGGCCGCCGCCGACGCGACCGTGGCGCCGGCGGTTACGGCCACGGCCACGGCCGCAGCCACCATGGACACCGCCACGGCCGTGACCGGCACCGGCGCCGCCGACCCCGCGGCGTCGCGAACCGCCCCCTAGCGGATAGCCCACCCGTCATAGGGATCGATATCCGGCAAGCCGTGTCCGATTCCCGTCTTGACGCGGACACAACCACACACGGAGCATCAGCTCACATCACTCAGCTCCGCAGCTTCGCCGATCGACCGCTCCTCGCTCCACCCACCCTCCCCACGGGCACGTGCACCACCTTTCGTCACGTTCATTCCGTCCTCCCACCGTTCGGAATTCGGAGCCCCCCATGACACCTTCCGCGCCCCTGCGCACCCATCGGCCCACCCCGCGAAGATCGCTGATACGCCGTGCCGCCGGTGCGGCCGTCGCCGCCGGTGCGGTCGCGGCCCTGGTCGCCACCGCCGCGGTGCCCGCGAACGCGAACCCGGCCGCCTCGGCGCCCGCGGCCCAGGCCGCCCCCGCCGCCGCCCCGGACATCCCGGTCGCCAACGTCAAGGCACACCTGAACCAGTTGCAGTCCATCGCCACCGCCAACGGCGGCAACCGCGCCCACGGCCGGGCCGGTTACAAGGCGTCGATCGACTACATCAAGGGCAAGCTGGACGCCGCCGGATTCACCACCACGGTGCAGCAGTTCACCTCCAGCGGCGCCACCGGCTACAACCTCATCGCCGACTGGCCCGGCGGCGACCCCGACCAGGTGGTGTTCGCGGGCGCCCACCTGGACTCCGTCACCAGCGGCCCGGGCATCAACGACAACGGCTCGGGTTCGGCGGCCGTGTTGGAGAACGCGCTGGCCGTGGCCCGCGAGGGCCTGAAGCCCAAGAAGCACCTGCGGTTCGGCTGGTGGGGCGCCGAGGAGCTCGGCCTGGTCGGCTCCCGCTACTACGTGAACAACCTGCCGACCGCCGAGCGTTCGAAGATCTCCGCGTATCTGAACTTCGACATGATCGGCTCGCCCAACCCCGGCTACTTCGTCTACGACGACGACACGCAGCTGGAGTCGCTGTTCAAGGACTGGTTCGCCGCCAAGGGCGTGCCGACCGAGATCGAGACCGAGGGCGACGGGCGCTCCGACCACGCGTCGTTCAAGAACGTCGGGGTCCGGGTCGGCGGCCTGTTCACCGGCGCCAGCCGGTCCAAGACGGCCGCCCAGGCCCAGAAGTGGGGCGGGACGGCGGGCCAGGCGTTCGACCGCTGCTACCACTCCTCCTGCGACACCATCAGCAACATCAGCGACACCGCGCTGGACCGGAACAGCGACGCCATCGCGCACGCCGTGTGGACGCTCGCCGGGGACGGCGGCACCACCCCGCCCGGCGGTGACGTCTACGAGAACACCGCCGACGTCGCCATCCCGGACAACGGCTCCGCGGTGGCCTCGCCTCTCTCCGTCACCGGGCGGACCGGGAACGCCCCGTCGAACCTCCAGGTCGGCGTGGACATCAAGCACTCCTGGCGCGGCGACCTCGTCGTCGACCTGGTGGCGCCGGACGGCACGGCCTACCGGCTGAAGAACTCCAGCGGCTCGGACTCGGCGGACAACGTGATCGCCACCTTCACCGTCGACGCCTCCAGTGAGACGGCCAACGGCACCTGGCAGCTGCGGGTGCAGGACATCGCCGCGCAGGACACCGGCTACATCGACAGCTGGAAGCTCACCTTCTGAGCCCTGTCGAGCACCGACCGGCCCGATCAGGCTGAGTGATCACGTCGCCCGCGGGCGTGCGTCGTTCCATGCCCGGCCGCCCTCCCTCGGCCCCCGGCCGCGGCTCCCTACGTCACCCTCCCCGGGCCGCGCTCCTCGGCACCCTCCCCAGGTCACCCTCCCCGGGCCACGCCTCCTCGGCGCCCTCCCCCGGTCACCCTCCCTCGGTCGTGCCGTCCGGGTCGTGGTGGCGCGCGCGCAGGGCGCGCACCTTGTGTCGGTTCCCGCAGCGCCGCATCGAGCACCAGCGCCGCTGGCCGGGGCGCGAGGTGTCGACGAAGAGCAGATAGCAGTCATCGGCCCCGCACTCGCGTATGCGGTGGGCGTGCGGTCCGGAGAACAGCTCGACGGCGTCGCGCGCCACCGTGGACAGCAGCTGGGCACCGGTCGCGGGCCGCGCCCAGCCGCGCTCGGCATCGCCCTCCAGCACGGGCGCCAGCGGCGGCGCCGCCGCGGCCTCGTTGACCACCGCGACGTCGGCGGGGCTCACGGCGCGCCCGTGCGCCCGGTCGGCGGTCAGCCGCCACAGCGCGTCCCGCAGCCGGCGCGCGGCGGTCAGGTCGGCCGCGGTCACCACCGTCTCGGGCGTCGGACGCAGCCGGCTGCGCGTCACCCAGTCCACGAGGTCCGCGGGCTCATGCAGCGACTCGTACCGGGCGAAGGCGGCGGGGCCGCCGGTGACCAGCAGCTCCAGACACAGGGCGCCCGGGTCGAAGTGGTAGGGCACCCCTTCGGGTGAGTGAAGGACCAGACCCATTGCATGCTCGACCATGTAACCACTATAACTGGTTACGCGCCCCGGCAGGGGGTGCACCGGACACTCCGACCGACGGGGGAAGCGATGGCACTGCACTGGAAGCTTGTGATCGACGCGGCGGACCCGCACCGACAGGCCGTCTTCTGGGCGGAAGCGCTCGGCTATGTGGTGGAGGACAACAGCGCGCTGATCGAGCGCCTGCTGGGGTACGGCGCGATCAGTGAGGACCTGCTCACCGAGTTCGAGGGGCGCCGCGCCTGGCGGGATCTGGTGGCGGTGCGGCACCCGGACGATCCGTTCGACGCGGAGACCGGCACCGGTCTGGGGCGGCGCATCCTCTTCCAGCGGGTGCCCGAGCCGAAGACGGTGAAGAACCGACTCCACCTGGACCTGCACGGCGCACCGGGCGAGCGGGAGGCCGAGGTGAGACGGCTGGAGGCGCTGGGCGCCACGCTCGTCCGGCACGTCAAGGAGCCGGGCGGCGAATGGAGCGTGCTGACCGACCCCGAGGGCAACGAGTTCTGCGTGCAGTAGCGCACGGGCCGGTCAGCTGTTGACGTCCCGCGCCGTGAACCGCGCCCAGGCCGCGGAGCCGAACACCGCCGCGTACAGCCCCTGGAGGCTGAGGTTCTTGACCACCTCGTCCCAGTAGACGGGGTCGCGCAGCAGGTCGGCGAAGCTGAGCCAGTAGTGCGGGAAGAGGTAGGGGTGGACGACGTGCAGCTGCGGGATGGTGTCCACGATCTGCACCGTGATCAGCAGTCCCACGGTCGCCGCCATGGCGGCGATGCCGCTGGTGGTGAGCGTCGAGATGAACAGGCCGAGCGCCGCGATGCCCACCAGTGAGGCGGCGACGACGCCCGCGACGCCCAAGGCCCGCAGCAGTCCGTCCGCGAAGGAGACCCTGGTGCCGGAGATCAGGGTGACCTCGCCCAGCGGGAAGAACGCGGCACCGACCGCCAGCGCGGTGACCGCCACCACCAAGGTGGCGGCCAGGCAGAACACCAGCACGGAGAGGAACTTGGCGAGCAGCAGCCGGGTGCGGCCGGCGGGGGCCACCAGCAGATAGCGCAGCGTTCCACCACCGGCCTCACCGGCGATGGAGTCGCCCGCGATGACACCGATCGCCATCGGGAGGAAGACCGGCAGCGTCGCGGCCAGGGAGGCGAAGACCAGGAAGAGACCGTTGTTGGTGACCTGGGCGATGAAGGCCGGGCCCTCGCCCTCTCCCCCGCCGCCCCCGCCGATGGTGCCGCCGTCGCTGGTCTCGATCTTCACCGCGATGCCGACCAGGATCGGAACGGCGGCGAGCACGCCCAGCAGCGCCAGGGTCCGCCAGCGTCGGAAGGTCACACCCAACTCGCTGCGGAAGAGCCCCAGTGACCACAGGGGGTTGGGCCGCACCCGCGCGGGGCCCGAGGGGCCGCGACCGGCGGGCCCGCCGGCCTCCCCGCCGACAGCCCCGCCGGTCCTCGGCGGGCGGACCGCCCCGGCCGCCGCTCCGTCCCCACCAACCCGTGACCGAGCCCGCGACTCCGCTCCCGCCCCCACTCGTGACTCAGCCCGTGACTCAGCCCGCGACATCGAAGCCCTCCCCCGTCAGTGCCACGAACGCGTCCTCCAGCGAGGCCCGTTCGGTGCCGAATTCCCGCACCCGTACCCCGGCGCGCACCAGGGCGGCGTTGACGTCCGCCAGGTCCGGCGGGTCTGCCGTGGGCAGCTCCCCGGTGACCCGGTCGTCCACGACCACCAGGTCCGTCACGCCGTGCTCCTTGAGCACGCGGATCGCGTCGGCCGGGTCCGGGGTGGTGACCCCCAGCCGTCCACGGCTGGCGGCCACGAGCTCGGCGACCGTGCCCTGGGTGATGAGCCGACCCTGGGCCATGACCGCCGCATGCGTGCACACCTGCTCGATCTCGTCCAGCAGATGGGAGGAGAGGAAGACCGTGGTCCCGTCGTCGGCCAGCTCCCGCACCAGGGTGCGTATCTCCCGCATGCCCTGCGGGTCCAGGCCGTTGGTCGGCTCGTCCAGGATGAGGAGTTCCCGTGGTTGCAGCAGAGCGGCGGCGAGTCCCAGGCGTTGCTTCATCCCCAGCGAATAGGCGCGCGCCTTCTTCCAGGCCGCGGCCGCCAGTCCGACCCGGTCCAGCGCCGCGGCGACCCGCGCGGCCCGAGTGCTCGGGTCGGCGGTGGGATCGGCGGCGTCGAACCGGAGCAGATTGTCCCGGCCGTTCAGGAAGGGGTACAGGGCCGGGCCCTCGATCAGGGCGCCGACTCGGGGCAGCACGCTGCGCGCGGCGCGCGGCATCGGCTCGCCCAGCAGCCGTGCCCGGCCGGAGCTGGGTTCGATGAGCCCCATCAACATGCGGATGGTGGTCGTCTTCCCCGACCCGTTGGGCCCGAGGAACCCGAAGACGCTGCCGCGGGGCACGGACAGGTCCAGCGCGTCGACCGCGAGCTGTCCCCCGCGGTATCGCTTGGTGAGCCCGCGCGTCTCGACCGCGGCGTCGCGGCCCGCGGCGGTCGACGCCACGGGCGGGTCCTCGACGGACGGCTGGTCCACGAGCTCTCCTTCGTCGTGGTGCGGTTCGTGGCGCGGCGGGACGCGGCCGGGGACTGCCCGGCCGCGCCCCGCCGCACGCGGTTCGTCGGTGTTACTTGGCGGCGTTCGCGGCGTCGACCAGGGCGTCCTTGTCGACGGCTCCGACGAACACCTTGCCGTCGTCGGTCATCAGGGCGTTGACCAGGCGGGTGCTGAACACCGTGCCGGAGCCGAAGTCCCCCTTGACCTTGCTGCCCAGGCCGCTGAAGAGGTCGGCCGCGGCGCCCTCGTCGCCCGAGAGCTCGGCGTCGTCGGGCAGGGCCGGGGCGCCGCCGGGGAGCTTGAGTTCGGCGATCGAGCCCCAGCCCTCGCCGATCACGTTCAGCCCGGAGAAGTCGGCCGCGGCGTCCTTGCTCCAGGCGTCGTCGGCCCCGTGTGCCCCGGCCTCGCGCTCCAGCTCGTCCTGCTCGGTGACCTTGGCGCCCTTGGGCGGGGTGAACTCGAAGCTGCTCGCCGCCGGCTTCCCGAAGTCGACCTTGGTGAAGCCGACATCGACGACCGCCTTGCCGCCACTCTTCGGGTTCAGGGTGAGCTTCAGCGGCACGCCGTTGTCCGCGTCGACGGCTATGCGCACCGAACCGATCGTGGAGCCACCCTGCTTGGGCTCGATGAGCAGCTGGTAGGCGTCGCGACCGGCGACCCTGGCGGTGCCGTCCACCGATACCTCGGTGGTGTCGTCCACGGCGGCCAGCGCCTGCTTGGCCAGCTCCTGGGGCGTGACGTCCTGGAGGCCCTCGGGCAGCTTGTGCTCGCCCTCGGCGTCCTTGTCGGCCGCCTCCTTGGGCGCCTTGGCGTGGTAGGCCGTGTTGCTGGCGCTGTCGTACGCCCACACCTCGCCGGCGTTGTGGATCAGGCTGTACTCGGCGGCGTCCTCGAGGATCGACACCCGCTGCCGCTCCGGCCCGTCGACGGCCACCCGCAGCGTGTGCGAGCCGGACGCCAGCTCGGGGAGCTTGGACTCGGGGCTGGCCGACGCCCCGCCGTCCGAGGCCCCGCCGCCCAGGCTCATGCCCCCGGGAATCGAGGGGAGGCCGAGGTCGGTGGTGATCTTCACCGAACCGGACAGCCGCTGGGCGTCCGAAGCGGCGATCTTGCCGATGAGCTCTTCGGCCGAAATCTTCGGCAGGTCGGGGTCCCCGCTGTCGGCGAGCGCCGGGACCAGCCCGATCGTGGCCGCGGCCACGCCGGCGATCGCGGCCGGGACTGCGTACCGAACGGCCTTGTGACGCCGGACGGGACGCTCGTCGTCCCAGAAGTCGTCGTCGGGGGCCTGTGCCGGTCGGATCCGTGCCATGGGTGCTCTACCTCCGTGGTCGGCGGCGGTTGTCAGCTCTGCACTCGTCCACCTCTCGGGCCATTGTCGCCCGATCCGCCGTGTGGTGGTGCTTTCATCCCACCAAACGGGGCCGCCCGACGCGTCAGACCGCGGGATCAACTTCGTGTACTGCTGCGGTATGAGGCCGGGTCACCACGCGGTGGAACCCCTAGGGGACAGCGGACCGATGCCGTGCACACGCATCCGGCGGAGGCTCAGCCCCGTCGCGCGCGCCCCAACACGCGTGTCCCGGACGGTCGCACGCCGGGTGCCGCCCCGGCCGGAACGGCGCGGCGGCGGGTGGACGGGGCCGGTCGGCACCGTCGGGGCCGTGCCCCGGGTCGCGGCTCAGCCCGCGCGGTGCACCACCGCGTCGCACAGGCCCTCCAGCGCGGCCTTGGCCGGACCGGCGGGCAGCGGGGCCAGCATGGCGCGGGCCTCGGCCGCGTAGCGCACCGTGTCGCGCCGCGCCTGCTCCAGCGCCGGGTGGACGCGCAGCCGGCGCAGCACCTCGGCGAGCAGGGCGTCGTCGGTGAGGTCGCCGTCCAGCATCCGGCACAGCTCGCGGTCCTCGGCGGAGCCGCTCGCCTCGGCCTGGGCCCGCAGCCGCAGCACCGGCAGCGTGGGGATGCCCTCGCGCAGGTCGGTGCCGGGCGTCTTGCCCGACTCATGGCTGTCGCTGGCGATGTCGAGGACGTCGTCGGCGAGCTGGAAGGCGGTGCCCAGGCGCTCGCCGTACTGCGTGAGGATGTTGACGATCGCCTCGTCGGCGCCGGCCATCATGGCGCCGAACCGCCCGGAGACCGCGATCAGCGAGCCCGTCTTGCCGGCGATCACGTCCAGATAGTGGTCGATCGGGTCGCGTCCGTCGCTCGGCCCGGCCGTCTCCAGGATCTGGCCGGTGACCAGCCGCTCGAACGCCTCGGCCTGGATCCGGACCGCCTCCGGACCCAGGTCGGCGAGGATGTGCGAGGCGCGGGCGAACAGGAAGTCGCCCGTCAGCACCGCCAGCGAGTTGCCCCAGCGGGCGTTGGCGCTGGGCACGCCGCGGCGCACCTCCGCCTCGTCCATCACGTCGTCGTGGTACAGCGTCGCCAGGTGCGTGAGCTCCACCACCACGGCCGAGGGGACCACCCCCGGGGCGTGCGGGTCGCCGAACTGCGCCGCCAGCATCACCAGCAGCGGCCGGAACCGCTTGCCACCCGCCCGAACCAGGTGCTGGGCGGCGTCCGTGATGAACGGGACGTCGCTCTTGGTGGCCTCCAGCAGGCCCTCTTCCACGGCCGCCAGTCCGGCCTGGATGTCGGCTTCCAGAGTCTGGTCCCGCACGCTCAGCCCGAAGGGCCCGACGACGGTCACGAGGGGTACTCCTGTCTGCCTACGATCACGCGGAATGTCGATGTGTCGCTGTCTCCACTAAAAGGCAGCGTATCCGGTCGAGGATCGATCATCGTGGGCGCCTTCCCGGCTTGTGCGCCCTCTCACTTCCGCTACCGCGTAGACGGGCTTCCACCCCTGGTTTCCGATGTGGCCCACATCACCCGCGCATCGCCGCTCGCTCAGCCGTGCGCGGCCGCCACCGCCCTCGCCAGTCGGGGCGAGGCGTACTCGGTCCCGCACACGAAGCGCATGATCGGGCCGAAGCTCGCCGCGGCCGGCAGCCCGGTGAAGTACAGCCCCGGCACCGACGAGCCGTACCCGGCGTCCAGCCGCGGCCCGCCCGCGCTCACCGCCACCCGGGTGCGCAGTTCCGGGCCGAGGAAGCCGAGCGCGGAGAGATCCATCCGGTATCCGGTGGCGGCCAGCACATGGTCGCCGGAGACCTCGCCGACCCGGCCGCCGCCTCCGAGCCGCAACACCGGCCGACCGTCCTCGACCGCGGCCCGCGTGATCTTCACGCCGGCGGTGACCCGCACCTTGCCCGCGAAGCGCTCCCGCAGCCACCAGGCGCCGAGCGGCCCCAGCACCCGCCGCACCAGGAACTGTCGGGCGGGCGCGGGCAGATGCCGGAACGCCTCCGCGTGGTACGAGAACGCGTACAGCGACCAGGCCCGGCCGAACGGCGACTCGGGCCGCAGCCGCGGCTGCCGGTCCGGCGGCGCGCCGAAGGCGACCGCGCCGCGCCGGCGCGCCACCACCCGCACCGTCGCCCCCGCCTCGGCCAGCAGCACCGCGCTCTCCAGGGCCGACTGCCCGGCGCCCACCACCACGACCTCGCGCCCGGCGAAGCGCCGCAGGTCACGGTGTTGCGAGCTGTGCGAGACGGGGCCCGTGGGCGAGGGGCCGTCCGGCGCCACGGCGGCCAGTTCGGGGGGCAGATGGGCGAGCCCGGTCAGCCCGGTGGCGACCACGACGGCCCGCGCCGCGCACTCCTCACCCGAGTCCAACTTCAGCTCGAAGCGGCCGCCCCGCCCGCCGGGCCGGTCCACCGAGACCACCCGCACCTGCTCCAGCTCCGGCACCAGCCGCTCCTGGAACCACAGTCCGTAGGCCGCGAAGGTCTCGACCGGGATGACGTCCCAGTCCGACTCGTACCGCACCCCTCCGGTCTGCAGGCAGTAGTCGAGCAGCGTGTGCCCGGGCTGCGGCGCGTCGATGCTGGAGGCGGCCGGCGTCGACTTCAGCAGCATCCCGGCCGGCATATGGGAGCGCCAGCTCACCATCGGCGCGCCGAAGACGCGGACCGGAATGCCGCGCGCCCGCAGATGGGCGGCGGTCGACAGGCCGAATGGACCGGCTCCGATGACAGCTACAGGATCGCTCACGAGTCCCCTCCCCAGGACGGTTTCCGTCACAGACTCGCGCCCGAAGCCCGCGGGCCCCTCCAGCGTGGGGTCACAGCCTCCTGGCGCGCCACATTTCGTACAGATGCCTCGCTCCCGGCCGGACAAACCGCGCGAGCATGGTGAAGAACGGCTTGAGGTCGTCGCGCGCCAGCCAGGCCAACTCCGTGCCGGTGGCGCGCGCCGGCGCGTGCGGGGTGGTGTAACCGCTGCGCCGATAGGCCAGCATGGCCGGCAGGTCGATGTTCTCGACCATGAAGCGATGGCCGTCCCGCTGTTCGGCCTCGGGAACCTTGCGCCCGGTCAGGTCCAGGTGTTGGGCCCGCACCACGTCGATGCCGGCCTCGTTCTCGAAGAGCCGGAACTGCGCGCCCATACGGGGATTGAAGTCGAGCAGCTTGTACCGGCCGTCGCGGCGGTCGAAGCGCCAGTCGAGGTCGACGATCCCGCTGAAGCCGATCCGCTTGATGAACTGGGCGGCCATCTCGGCCAGTTCCGGGTTGTCCACCACGTACGCGCACGCGGTCATGCCCGCGTGCGGCGGCCAGGAGCGCACCTTCACGCCGGTGAACAGGGCGAGCGGGGTGGACTCGGCGTCGAAGTAGGCGTGCACGACCCAGTCCTCGGCGTGCTCGCGCGGCAGATACTCCTGCAGGATGACGCCGGGGCGAGGTCCCCAGGTGCGGGCCAGGGCCAGCAGCTCGCGCGGACCCTCGATCCGGGTGGTGCCGCCGACGGCCGGCTGCCGGCGGCGCTCGAACGCCGCCCGGTTCTTGGCCACCAACGGGAAGGTGGCCTCGGCCGCGAACTCCGCCACCTCGGCGTACGAGCCGGGGAAGACCGCCTCCGGGGACGGCACCCCGTGCTCCACGCACAGCTCGTACAGCCCCTGCTTGCTGGCCAGCCGGCGCGGCAGCCCGGGATCGACCCGGGGGAGGAGGAAGTGGTCGGCCAACTCCGCGGAGTGCTCCGCGATCAGGACCGCCGCCTCCTCGTCGGTGGGGATGAGAACCGCCGGCCGCCCGATGCGCCGGCCCACCCGCAGCAGGCCCTCCACCAGCAGCTCCGGCCGTTCGGTGCCGGTGGTCGGCCAGACGAAGGCCCGCTCCAGATAGCGCGAGACGGCGGCGGGGGTCCAGCGGTCCTCGGTGATGGCGTACATCGGGATGCCGATCCGGCCGAGGCTGCGGATCGCCCCGACCCCGCCGTGGTGCAACGGGTAGTCACCGATCTTCACGATCAGGCTGGGCACGGTCCGGTCCGCCGTGAACGGCACCTGGCTGCTCGCCACCAGTCCCCCTCGGTCACTCCAGCGCAGTGGCCCCCCCACTGAGCGTGACCCGACTAAGGACGCTACTTGGGAATGTCAGATTCCAGCAAGGACTATCGGGACATTGCCAGCTCTTTAGCCTCCAGTCGCCACAGGTCACCCGGGCGTCGCCGCGTCGTAGTCTGTGGCCGGCCCCCACATCCGGTACGTCACTTCCATAGGCACCCGGCCATACGGCCACCCCGGCCACGAGGAGAAGGCGAGGCAGCCCCATGCCGCGACAGAGCCCGCTCGACCTGCCCCAGGACCACCCCTTCGGGCCGCACAACCTCCCGTACGGCGTGTTCAGTACCGACGGTTCCCCGGAGCGGCGGATCGGAGTCCGCTACGGCGACCATGTGCTGGACGCCGGCGCCGCGGCCGCCGCCCACGGCTCGCCCCACGCCGAGCTGCTCAGCCGGCCCCTGCTCAACCCGCTGCTCGCCGCCGGCCGCCCGGTCTGGCGGGAGGTGCGCGCCCAACTGCGCGCCTGGCTCACCGACCCGGCGCACCGCGCGACCACCGAGCCGCTGCTGCGCCCGCTGGACGAGGTCGCCCTCCACCTGCCCTTCGAGGTCGCCGACTACGTCGACTTCTACGCCAGCGAACACCACGCCACCAACGTCGGCCGGATGTTCCGCCCGGACGGCGAGGCGCTGACCCCCAACTGGAAGCACCTCCCCATCGGTTACCACGGCCGGGCCGGGACGGTGGTGGTCTCCGGGACCCCCGTGGTGCGCCCGCTCGGCCAGCGGCTGCCCTTCTCGGAGACGTCCCCGGTGTTCGGCCCCACCCAGCGGCTGGACATCGAGGCCGAGGTCGGCTTCGTGGTCGGCACGCCCACCACCATGGGCGAGCGGGTGCCGCTGACCGCCTTCCGTGAGCACGTCTTCGGCGTGTGCCTGCTCAACGACTGGTCCGCGCGGGACGTCCAGAGCTGGGAGTACCGCCCGCTCGGTCCGTTCCTCGGCAAGTCCTTCGCCACCTCCGTGTCGGCCTGGATCACCCCGCTGGACGCCTTCGACGCCGCCCGCACCAGCCCTCCGGAGCGGGACGAGCCGGTGCTGCCCTACCTCGACGACTCCGCCGACGAACCGGGCGGGCTCGACATCCACCTCGAGATCGCCATCAACGGCCACCCGGTGGCACATCCGCCGTTCTCCACCATGTACTGGACGGCCGCGCAGCAACTGGCCCATATGACGGTCAACGGCGCCTCGCTGCGCACCGGCGACCTCTACGGCTCCGGCACCGTCAGCGGCCCGCTCCCCGAGCAGCGCGGCTGCCTGCTGGAGCTGACCTGGTCCGGCCGTGACCCGCTGGAACTCCCCGACGGGAAGCGGACCTTCCTGGAGGACGGCGACGAGGTGCGGCTGACCGCCTGGGCGCCGGGGCCGGACGGAGTGCGAGTGGGCCTCGGCGAGGTGCTCGGTCGGGTCGTTCCGGCGACTGACTGAATCCCACCGCTGCTGCTACCTTGACGTGTTCCCGCTCACGAACCGAGGGAGAAGAGAACGTGCGCAAGGCAGCACAGATCACGGGGGCGGCACTGATCGCCGCTGTGCTGGTGACCGGTTGTTCCAGCAGTGACGACGGTGGCAAGAAGAAGAAGGACCCCGTCGGCGGGCAGCAGTCCGGCGCGCCCACGGGTGAGAACGGCGGAGGCGGCGGTGCGGACGTCACGGCCGCCGACCTCAAGGGCGGCTGGACCACGGACGCCACCCACGCCGACGACGGTCTGCTGATCCTGTCCGTCGCGGAGAAGACCGCGATGCTCTTCGGCAAGACCTCCTGCACCGGCACGGTCGCGGACGAGTCCAAGCCGGTGACGCTCAACTTCACCTGCAAGGACGGTGCCAGCGACTACACCAAGGGGACGGTCGAGAGCGCCGACGGCAAGACGCTCACCGTCGCCTGGGCGTCCGGCAAGAAGAGCACCTTCAGCAAGTCCGTGACCCCGAGCGGCATGCCCACCGGGCTTCCGACGGACCTGCCGACCGACCTGGACATCCCGACGGACCTGGATGTGCCGACGGACCTGGACGTGCCGACCGGGCTCGACCTGGGCTGACCCGGACACTTCGGTGCGGGTGCGCCGACACTGGCGCACCCGCACCCGGCGTACGGCCGGAACCGCTACCGCTCACTCACCACGACACGCACTCACCTGGGGCCTTCGAAGGTCTTGCCCTCGATCTGCTTCCAGTCGTCGTGGCACTTCAGGCGCAGGGGCTTGTGCTCGATCCGGCAATGGGTCTCAAAGAGCTTCTCATGCGTCGTGATCACGGCGACCCGCAGCTTGTGATCCGACTTCAGGCTGAGGTCGATGTCGCAGGGCGTCCCCTTGATCCCCTTGTCCCAGAGCTTGTGCCAACGCACCCAGTCGCGTCCGTGGTCGTCGCTCTTGCCGTCATGGCCGTTCTTACCGTGGTCGTGGCCGTTCGCCTCCTCGTGGTCATGGAGAAGGGCGTAGGCGCGGTGGCTGTCGCCGCGGTCATCCCCGTGGCTGTCACCGTAATCGTGCTCGCGACCGTCGCTGTGGTGGTCACCGTGGTCGTCGCCGCGACTGCCGTGGTCGTCGCCATAGTGGTCGCCATGGTCGTCGCCACGACTGCCGTGGTCGTCGCCATAGTGGTCACCGTGGTCGTCGCCACGGCTGCCGTGGTCGTCGCCATGGTCGTCGCCACGACTGCCGTGGTGGTCACCGTGGTCCTCATGACCATGGCGAGTTCCAACGAACACGTCGTCGTCCACGATGACGCCGAGGAACTCACCCCACTCCCTGCTGGTGCTGTCGACGGCTTGGCAGCGGTGGTGGCCATAACCGTCGTCGACCGCGGGAGCGGCCGACGCGGCCGCAGGGAACATCGCCCCTGCTGCTATCACGGCCAGGGGGACCGCCAGCCTGGCGGCCGGGCGGCCGCGGCGCAGGGCCATGCTCGTAACTTCGGATCTCATTCGATGCTCCTTGCCTGTTCCGAAGCGTGGGAGGCGTTAACACGCGCTCCTAGGCATGTATCGGAAGGGCACGCCGAGCATCTTTACTATCTGCCTACTAATACCCTCGGCTGGCGCAGCATTCGCACTCCAACAGCTCAGCGGACGAAGACCCCGGCGCTGCTCGCGAGGTCCAGGAAGTACTGCGGGGCGACGCCCAGAACCAGGGTCACCACGACGCCCGCGGCGATCGCGGACGAGGTCAGCGCGCTGGGCACGGCGACCGACGGACCGTCGGCCCGGGGCTCGCTGAAGAACATCAGGACGATCACGCGGATGTAGAAGAAGGCGGCGATGGCGGAGGAGACGACGCCGACCACCACCAGGGCGCCCGCGCCGCCCTCCGCCGCCGCCTTGAAGACCGCGAACTTGCCGGCGAAGCCGCTGGTGAGCGGGATGCCCGCGAAGGCCAGGAGGAAGACCGCGAACACGGCTGCCACCAGGGGGGAGCGTCGACCCAGCCCGGCCCACTTCGACAGGTGCGTGGCCTCGCCGCCCGCGTCGCGCACCAGGGTGACCACGGCGAACGCGCCGAGCGTCACGAAGGAGTAGGCGGCGAGGTAGAAGAGGGCCGAGGAGATGCCGTCGGGGGTGGTGGCGATGACGCCCGCCAGGATGAAGCCGGCGTGGGCGATCGAGGAGTAGGCCAGCAGCCGCTTCACATCGGTCTGGGTGACCGCGACGATCGCACCGCCCAGCATGGTGAGGATGGCCACCCCCCACATGACCGGCCGCCAGTCCCAGCGCAGCCCCGGCAGCACCACGTACAGCAGCCGCAGCAGCGCGCCGAAGGCGGCGACCTTGGTGGCCGACGCCATGAAGCCGGTGACGGGGGTGGGGGCGCCCTGGTAGACGTCGGGCGTCCACATGTGGAAGGGCACGGCGCCGATCTTGAACAGCAGACCCATCAGCACCATGGCGCCGCCGATCAGCAGCAGCGCGTCGTTGCCCATGGTCTGGGCCAGCGCCGGGTCGAGTCGGGTCACCTCGCCGTCGACGACGTCCGCGATGCCCGCGTAGCCGACGGTGCCCGCGTAGCCGTACAGCAGTGCGATACCGAAGAGCAGGAAGGCGGAGGAGAAGGCACCCAGCAGGAAGTACTTGACCGCGGCCTCCTGGGAGAGCATCCGGTGCCGGCGGGCGAGCGCACACAGGATGTACAGCGGCAGGGAGAAGACCTCCAGCGCCACGAAGAGCGTCAACAGGTCGTTGGCCGCGGGGAAGATGAGCATCCCGCCCACCGCGAACAGCAGCAGCGGGAAGACCTCGGTGGTGGTGAACCCCGCCTTGACCGCGGCCTGTTCGGCCTCGCCACCCGGCACCGCGGCCGCCTGCGCGGCGAAGGAGTCGACCCGGTTGCCGTGCTCCACGGGGTCCAACCGCCGCTCGGCGAAGGTGAACACCGCCACCAGCGCGACCAGCAGAACGGTCCCCTGGAGGAAGAGCGCGGGGCCGTCGACGGCGATGGCGCCCATCGCGGTGACCCCGGCCTTGGTGGTGCCGTAGTCACCCACCGCCAGGCCCAGGACGGCCGCGAAGGCGGCGGCCAGCGCCACCACGGAGGTGAACAACTGGGCGGCGTAGCGGTGCCGGCGCGGCAGCAGCGCCTCGATGAGGACGCCGACCAGCGCGGCACCGAGGACGATCAGCGTCGGGGACAGCTGGCCGTACTCGATGTCCGGCGACGGGATCTTGTCCGGCGGTTCCGCCGCCGTCGTCCACAGGCTGTGGACAAGCGAAGCGCTGGTCACTTGGCACCTCCGGAAGCGTGGTCACCCTGGGGGCGATAGCCGAACCAGCCCGCGTCGACCGTGACGGGGTGATCCGGTTCGGGGTCCTTCTCGTCCACCACCGACAGCGTGTGGTCCACGGCCGGATCGACGATGTCGGTCACCGGCTTCGGATAGACGCCGAGGAAGATCAGCAACGCGATCAGCGGCGCCACCACCACGAGTTCACGGGGCCGCAGGTCGGGCATCCCGCGCACCTCGTCCTTGACCGGGCCGGTCATGGTCCGCTGGTAGAGCACCAGCACATACAGCGCCGCGAGGATGATCCCCGCGCTGGCGATGACACCGAGCGCCGGATAGCGGCTGAACGTGCCCACCAGCACCAGGAACTCACTGACGAAGGGGGCCAGTCCGGGCAGCGAGAGGGTGGCCAGACCGCCGATCAGAAAGGTGCCGGCGAGCACCGGGGCCACCTTCTGCACCCCGCCGTAGTCCGCGATCAGACGCGAGCCGCGCCGCGTGATCAGGAACCCGGCCACGAGCATCAACGCCGCCGTCGACACACCGTGGTTGACCATGTAGAGGGTCGCGCCGCCCTGGCCCTGGCTGGTCATCGCGAAGATGCCCAGGATGATGAAGCCGAAGTGCGAGATCGACGCGTAGGCGATCAGACGCTTGATGTCGCGCTGCCCGACGGCCAGCAGCGCGCCGTAGATGATGCTGATCACCGCCAGTACGAGGACCACCGGTGTGGCCCAGGTGCTGGCCTCCGGGAAGAGCTGGAGGCAGTAGCGGAGCATCGCGAAGGTGCCGACCTTGTCGACGACCGCCGTGATCAGGACGGCGATGGGGGCGGTCGACTCGCCCATCGCGTTGGGCAGCCAGGTGTGCAGCGGCCACAGCGGCGCCTTGACCGCGAAGGCGAAGAAGAAGCCGAGGAAGAGCAGCCGCTCGGTGCTGGTGGCGAAGTCGAGCCGGCCGTCGGCGCGCGCCTCGGCGATCTGCTGGAGCGAGAACGTGCCGGTGCCGAGGTCGTCCGCGGTCACCGCGTACAGCCCCACCACGGCGGCCAGCATGATCAGACCGCCGGCCAGGTTGTAGAGCAGGAACTTCACCGCGGCGTAGGAGCGCTGGGTGGCCGACTCCTCCGCGGACCGGCCGCCGGCCCGGTCTCCGAAGCCGCCGATGAGGAAGTACATCGGGATGAGCATGGCTTCGAAGAAGATGTAGAAGAGGAAGACGTCGGTGGCCTCGAAGGAGATCACCACCATCGCCTCGACCATCAGGATCAGCGCGAAGAACCCCTGGGTGGGGCGCCAGCGGCGGTCCGGCCGCTCCGTCCCGGAGCCGCCGTCGCTCTCCAGCGGATCGGCGTCGTGCCAGCCGGCCAGGATGACGAAGGGGATGAGCACGGCGGTCAGCGCCACGAGCACCACCGCGATGCCGTCCACCCCCAGCTCGTACCGCACGCCGAAGTCCTCGATCCAGGCGTGCGACTCGGTGAGCTGGTACTGCGCGCCGCCGGGTTCGAAGCGGACCAGCGCCACCGCGGCCAACGCCAGGGTGGCCAGCGAGAAGAGCAGCGCGGTCCACTTGGCCGCGGAGCGCTTGGCGGCGGGCACGGCGGCGGTGACGATCGCTCCGATCGCGGGCACCGCGGCCATGGCCGTCAGCAGGGGAAATGACATAACTCAGACCGCCCTCATCAGCAGGGTCGCGGCGATGAGCACCGCCGTACCGCCGAACATCGAGACCGCGTATGAGCGGGCGTAGCCGTTCTGGAGCCGTCGCAGCCGCCCGGAGAGGCCGCCGACGCCGGCCGCGGTGCCGTTGACGACGCCGTCGACCAGGGTGTGGTCCACATAGACCAGACCGCGGGTGAGGTACTCGCCGGGCTTGACCAGGACGACGTGGTTGAAGTCGTCCTGCAGCAGATCGCGCCGGGCCGCCCGGGTGAGCAGGCTGCCGCGCGGCGCGGTGCGCGGCACCGGGCGCCGCCCGTACTGCGCCCAGGCGAAGGCCACGCCGATCGCCAGCACCACCATGGTGGCGCCGGTGACGGTGGCGGCGCTGAGCGGGGAGTCCCCGTGGCTGTACCCGGTGACCGGCTCCAGCCATGTCACGAACGCGTCGTTGAGGCTGAACAGCCCACCCGCGAAGACGGAGCCGACGGCCAGCACGATCATCGGGATGGTCATGGACTTCGGGGCCTCGTGCGGGTGGTACTCCGCCGGGTCCCAGCGCCGCTCGCCGAAGAAGGTCAGCAGCATGACGCGGGTCATGTAGTACGCGGTGATGGCCGCGCCCAGCAGTGTCGCCGCGCCCAGGATCCAGCCCTCGGTGCCGCCCTTGGCGAAGGCCGCCTCGATGATCTTGTCCTTGGACCAGAAGCCGGACAGCCCCGGGAAGCCGATGATGGCGAGGTAGCCGAGGCCGAAGGTGACGAAGGTGATCGGCAGATACGTCCGCAGGCCGCCGTACTTCCGCATGTCGACCTCGTCGTTCATGCCGTGCATCACCGATCCGGCGCCGAGGAACAGCCCGGCCTTGAAGAAGCCGTGGGTGACCAGATGCATGATCGCGAAGGCGTAGCCGATCGGTCCGAGCCCGGCGGCCAGGATCATGTAGCCGATCTGCGACATGGTCGAGCCGGCCAGCGCCTTCTTGATGTCGTCCTTGGCGCAACCGACGATCGCACCGAAGAGCAGCGTCACCGCGCCCACCGTGACCACCGCGGTCTGTGCGTCGGGCGCCGCGTTGAAGATCGCGCCGGAGCGGGTGATGAGGTAGACGCCGGCGGTGACCATGGTCGCGGCGTGGATGAGGGCCGAGACCGGGGTGGGGCCCTCCATCGCGTCCCCGAGCCAGGACTGCAGCGGCACCTGCGCCGACTTGCCGCAGGCCGCCAGCAGCAGCATCAGCCCGATCGCGGTCAGCTTGCCCTCGCCGGCCTGCTCGGCCGAGGAGAGCACCGGGGCGAAGGCGAAGGTCCCGAAGGTGGTGAACATCAGCATGATCGCGATGGACAGACCGACGTCACCCACCCGGTTGACGATGAACGCCTTCTTGGCCGCGGTGGCCGCCGACGGCTTGTGCTGCCAGAACCCGATGAGCAGGTACGAGGCGAGGCCGACGCCCTCCCAGCCCACGTACAGCAGCAGGTAGTTGTCGGCGAGGACCAACAGCAGCATCGCCGCGAGGAAGAGGTTGAGGTAGCCGAAGAAGCGGCGCCGGCGCTCGTCGTGCTCCATGTAGCCGATCGAGTAGATGTGGATCAGCGTCCCCACACCGGTGATCAGCAGCACGAAGGTCATCGACAGCTGGTCGAGTTGGAAGCCGACGTCCGCCTGGAAGCCGTCGACCGGGATCCAGCTGTACACCGTGGTGTGCAGGGTCCGGTCGTGCTCGTCGCGGCCGAGCAGGTCGGCGAAGAGCACCACGCCGATCGCAAAGGAGACGGCCGCGAACGCGCAGCCGATCCAGTGCCCCGTGCGGTCGAGTCTCCGGCCGCCGCACAGCAGCACGGCCGCGCCGAGCAGCGGGGCCGCGACGAGCAATCCGATGAGGTTCTCCACGTGAACGCGACCCTTCTAGAGCTTCATCAGGCTGGCGTCATCGACCGAGGCCGAGTGGCGGGTGCGGAAGACCGTCACGATGATGGCGAGGCCGACCACGACCTCGGCCGCCGCGACCACCATCGTGAAGAAGGCCACGATCTGGCCGTCGAGGTTGCCGTGCATCCGGGAGAAGGTGACGAACGCGAGGTTGCAGGCGTTGAGCATCAGCTCCACGCACATGAACAAGATGATCGCGTTCCGCCGGAGCAGCACCCCGGCGGCGCCGATGGTGAACAACAGCGCGGCCAGGTAGAGGTAGTTGACCGGATTCACTGGGCCGCACCCCCGGAGTTGGAATTGGCGGAGTTCGCGGGCTCGTCGGAGTCGCCGCGCGGGCCGGGCGGACGCTCCGCGCCGCCGGGCCGCGCGGCCCCGCCCTCGGCCTTCTGCTGCCGCCAGTCGATGGCCCGCCGCTCCAGGGCCGCCAGCGCGGCCAGCGACTCGGCGGAGACGTCCCGGATCTGGCCGCGGGCGCGTAGCGTGCGGTTGACCGAGAGCTCGGCGGTGGTGCCGTCGGGGAGCAGTCCGGGGATGTCGACCGCGTTGTGCCGGGCGTAGACGCCGGGCGCGGGCAACGGCGGGAGCTGGGTGCCGCGACGCACCCGCTGCTCGGACAGCTCGCGCTGGGTGCGGGCGCGCTCGGTGCGCTCGCGGTGGGTCAGCACCATCGCGCCGACCGCCGCCGTGATCAGCAGCGCGCCGGTGATCTCGAAGGCGAAGACGTACTTGGTGAAGATGAGTGCGGCCAGGCCCTCGACGTTGCCGCCGGAGTTGGCCTGGCCGAGGCCGTTGAAGGAGTTCAGCGAGGCGTTGCCGATGCCGGCGCAGAGCAGGATGCCGAAGCCGAGGCCACAGGTGGCGGCGAGCCATCGCTGCCCCTTGATCGTCTCCTTCAGCGAGTCCGCGGCCGTGACGCCGACCAGCATCACCACGAAGAGGAAGAGCATCATGATCGCGCCGGTGTAGACGACGATCTGGACGACGCCGAGGAAGTACGCCCCGTTGGCCAGGTAGAAGACCGCCAGGATGATCATCGTCCCGGCCAGCGACAGGGCGCTGTGCACGGCCTTCTTCATCAGCACGGTGCCCAACGCGCCGGCCACCGCGACGACCGCCAGGATCCAGAACTGGACGGCCTCGCCGGTGGAGGTGGTCGTGGTCGCGGCGAGGTTCACGCTCCCGCCCCCTGTTCCTCCGACTGCTCCGCCGACCGGTCCTCGGGCTGCTCGCCCTTGGAGACCGCGACCTGGCGCCGGGTGCCGGGGGCGGCCTCGGAGACCAGGCCCCGGTAGTAGTCCTGCTCGTCCATGCCCGGGAAGATGGCGTGCGGGGTGTCGACCATGCCCTCGTCCAGCCCCACCAGCAGCTCTTCCTTGGTGTAGATGAGCGAGGCGCGGGTCCGGTCGGCGAGCTCGTACTCGTTGGTCATGGTCAGCGCCCGGGTCGGGCACGCCTCGACGCACAGGCCGCACAGGATGCAGCGCAGGTAGTTGATCTGGTACACCCGGCCGTACCGCTCGCCCGGGGAGTAGCGCTCCTCGTCGGTGTTGTCCGCGCCCTCCACGTAGATGGCGTCGGCCGGACAGGCCCACGCGCACAGCTCGCAGCCGATGCACTTCTCCAGCCCGTCCGGGTGTCGGTTGAGCTGGTGGCGGCCGTGGAAGCGAGGGGCGGTCGGCTTCTTCTCCTCCGGATACTGCTCGGTGAAGCGCTTCCTGAAGATGTTCCGGAAGGTCACACCGAAGCCGGCGACGGGGTTCTGCCGGGGGTTCCGGGGCTCCACCGGCGTGCCGCCGTCGGACGCGGCCCCCGAAGACATGGCGTCAGACACCGTCGACCTCCTTTCCGTCACTCTCAGTATTGGCGCCGCCACTGACAATCAGCTCGCGATCATGGCGCCGGCGTCGGCGCGGCACGGGGGGCAGGGTCTGTCCGGGCAGCGGCGGCACCGGGTGACCGCCGGCCATCGGGTCGAAGGGGGGCTCCGGGGTCCGGGCCGCCTCGGCCTCCGCGCGCTTCTCCTCGCGGTCGCGGAAGACGTCGACGACAAAGGAGACGAGCAGCAGCGCGAGGACCGCGCCGCCGACGTACAGCACGATCTGCTGGAAGTCGTAGTCCTCGTTCCGCAGCGCCCGGACGGTGGCGACCAGCATCAGCCAGACCATGGAGACCGGGATCAGGACCTTCCAGCCCAGCCGCATGAACTGGTCGTAGCGCACCCGCGGCAGCGAGGCGCGGATCCAGATGAAGACGAAGAGCAGCGCGCTCACCTTGACCAGGAACCACAGCAGCGGCCACCAGCCGTGGTCGGCGTCCGCCCAGAAGGCGGTCAGCGGCCACGGCGCCCGCCAGCCGCCCAGGAAGAGGGTGACCGCGACCATCGAGACGGTGACCATGTTGATGTACTCGGCGAGCATGAACATCGCGAACTTGATCGAGGAGTACTCGGTGTTGAAGCCGCCGACCAGATCGCCCTCGGACTCCGGCATGTCGAACGGCGCGCGGTTGGTCTCACCGATCATCGCGACGATGTAGATGATGAACGAGACCGGCAGCAGCAGCGCGTACCAGCGGTGTTGCTGGCCCTCGACGATGGCCGAGGTCGACATGGAGCCGGAGTAGAGGAAGACCGCCGCGAAGGACAGCCCCATCGCGATCTCGTAGCTGATCATCTGCGCGCAGGAGCGCAGGCCGCCCAGGAGCGGGTAGGTGGAGCCGGAGGACCAGCCGCCGAGCACGATGCCGTAGATGCCGACCGAGGCGACCGCGAGGATGTAGAGGATCGCGATCGGCAGGTCGGTCAGCTGCATCGGGGTGCGGTGACCGAAGACCGAGACCTCGTTGTCGGCCGGGCCGAAGGGGATCACCGCGACCGCCATGAAGGCCGGGATCGCGGCGACGATCGGCGCGAGGACGTAGACCACCTTGTCCGCGCGCTTGACGACCACGTCCTCCTTGAGCATCAGCTTCACGCCGTCCGCGAGGGACTGCAGCATGCCCCAGGGGCCGTGCCGGTTGGGGCCGATGCGCAGTTGCATCCAGCCCAGCACCTTGCGCTCGAAGACGATGGCGATGAGCACGGTCACCATCAGCAGCGCGAAGCAGAAGACGACCTTGATGAGGATGAGCCACCAGGGGTCGTGTCCGAACATGGACAGGTCCTCGGCGGCCAGTTGCCAGGCCGGCACGCCGGGCCGGAACTCCGTGGCCGGTGTGGTCACGAGCGCACCTCCGATACCTCGGCGCCGACCTCGGGGGCGGCCGCGCCGATGCGGACGAGTTCACCGGGGCGGGCGCCGGTCTCCCGCGCCACGCCGCCGCCCACCGACCGGAGCGGCAGCCAGACCACCCGGTCCGGCATCGGCGTGACGCACAGCGGCAGCCGGACCGTGCCCGAGGGGCCGGTGACGTAGAGCGGATCGCCGTCCCGAACGCCGGTCTCCGCCGCGGTGGCCGCCGACAGTCGGGCGACGGCGGCGTGCCGGGTCCCGGCCAGCGCCTCCTCGCCCTCCTGGAGCCGGCCGCCGTCCAACAGCAGCCGATGGCCGGCGAGGACCGCCTGGCCGGGCTCGGGGCGGGGCAGCGGCCGCGCGGTCGACAGCGGATCGGGGGCGTACGGGCCGTCCCAGTGCCCGAGCCGGTCCAGCTCCCGGCGCACCGCGCCGACATCGGGCAGACCGAGCGGCACCTCCAGCGCGTCGCCGAGCATGTGCAGCACCCGGGCGTCCGCCGGGATGTGCGCCCGGGTCGCCTGGGCGGGCTTGACGGCCGCCTCGAACGGCCGCGCCCGGCCCTCCCAGTTGAGGAAGGTGCCGGGCTTCTCGGCGACCGCCGCCACCGGGAAGACCACATCGGCCCGCGCGGTGACCTCCGAGGGCCGCTGCTCCAGGCTCACCAGGAACCCGATCTCGTCCAGCGCCTCGATCGCCCGCGCGGGGTCGGGCAGGTCCGCGACGTCGAGGCCGGCGACGAGCAGCGCCCCGAGCTCGCCACTGGCCGCCGCCTCGATCATCTGGCCGGTGTCCCGGCCGTACTGGTGGGGCAGTCCGGCCACGCCCCAGGCGGTCGCCGTCTGCTGCCGGGCCCGCGGATCGGTGGCCGGGCGACCGCCCGGCAGCAGCCCGGGCAGCGCCCCGGCCTCGACCGCCCCGCGCTCCCCGGCGCGGCGCGGGATCCACGCCAGCCGCGCACCGGTGGCTCCGGCCAGCCGCACCGCCGCGGTCAGCGCGCCGGGCACGCCCGCCAGCCGCTCGCCGACGACGATCACCGCGCCGTCGGCCCGCAGCGCGTCGGCCGCGGCCTGCCCGGCGCCGTCGAGCCCGGTGCCCGCGGCCAGCGCGTCCAGCCACTCGGTCTCGGTGCCGGGGGCGGCGGGCAGCAGCGTGCCGCCCGCCTTGGTCAGCCCACGGGTGGCGTGCGTGGCGAGGGCGAAGGTGCGCTGGCCGTGTCCGCGGTGCGCCTTGCGCAGCCGCAGGAAGACGCCCGGCGACTCCTCCTCGGCCTCGAAGCCGACCAGCAGTACGGCCGGGGCCCGCTCCAGCGTGGTGTACGTCGGTCCGTCGCCGGAGAGATCGCGGCCACGGCCGGCGACCCGCGCGGCGAGGAAGTCGGCCTCCTCCGCACTGTGCGTGCGGGCGCGGAAATCGATGTCGTTGGTGTCGAGCGCGACCCTCGCGAACTTGGCGTAGGCGTAGGCGTCCTCGACCGTGAGCCGGCCGCCGGTCAGCACCCCGGTACGGCCCCGCGCGGCGGCCAGCCCCTCCGCCGCGCGGGCGAGCGCCTCCGGCCAGCCGGTCGGCTCCAGCTCACCGGAGTCCCGGTTCCGCACCAGCGGCACGGTCAGCCGGTCGGGCAGCTGGGCGTAGCGGAAGGCGAAGCGGCCCTTGTCGCAGATCCACTCCTCGTTGACCTCGGGGTCGTTGGCCGCCAGCCGGCGCAGCACCTTGCCCCGTCGGTGGTCGGTGCGGGTGGCGCAGCCGCCGGCGCAGTGCTCGCAGACGCTGGGCGAGGAGACCAGGTCGAAGGGGCGGGAGCGGAAACGATATGCCTTGGAGGTGAGCGCCCCCACCGGGCAGATCTGGATGGTGTTCCCGGAGAAGTACGACTCGAAGGGGTCGCCCTCGCCGGTGCCGACCTGCTGGAGCGCGCCCCGCTCCAGCAGCTCGATCATCGGGTCGCCCGCGATCTGTTGGGAGAAGCGGGTGCAGCGGGCGCACAGCACGCAGCGCTCCCGGTCCAGCAGCACCTGCGCGGAGATTGGGACCGGCTTCTCGAAGGTGCGTTTGCGGCCCTCGAAGCGGCTTTCGGGGTCGCCGGTGGACATCGCCTGGTTCTGCAGCGGGCACTCGCCGCCCTTGTCGCACACCGGGCAGTCCAGCGGGTGGTTGATCAGCAGCAGCTCCATCACCCCGCGCTGTGCCTTCTCGGCGACCGGGGAGGTGAGCTGGGTCCTGACCACCATGCCGTCGGTGCAGGTGATGGTGCAGGAGGCCATGGGCTTGCGCTGGCCCTCGACCTCCACGATGCACTGGCGGCAGGCGCCGGCCGGGTCGAGCAGCGGATGGTCGCAGAAGCGCGGGATCTCGATGCCGAGCAGCTCGGCGGCGCGGATGACGAGGGTCCCCTTGGGCACGGAGATCTCGATCCCGTCGATGGTGACGGTGACCAGGTCCTCGCGCGGCACCGCCGCCTCTCCCCCTCCGGAGGGAGCATTCGTGGTGATGGTCATGCGTTCACCTCCAGTGGGTGGTGGTCCTGGTCGGCCCAGACGGTGGACTTCGCCGGGTCGAAGGGGCAGCCGCGGCCGGTGATGTGCTGGACGTACTCGTCGCGGAAGTACTTCAGCGAGGAGAAGATCGGGGAGGCGGCGCCGTCGCCGAGGGCGCAGAACGACTTGCCGTTGATGTTGTCGGCGATGTCGCCCAGCTTGTCGAGGTCCTCCGTCCGCCCCTTGCCGGCCTCGATGTCGCGCAGCAGTTGGACGAGCCAGTAGGTGCCCTCGCGGCAGGGCGTGCACTTGCCGCAGGACTCATGGGCGTAGAACTCGGTCCAGCGGGTCACCGCCCGCACCACACAGGTCGTCTCGTCGAAGCACTGCAGGGCCTTGGTGCCGAGCATGGAGCCGGCGGCCCCCACCGCCTCGTAGTCCAGCGGCACGTCGAGGTGCTCGTCGGTGAGGAGCGGGGTGGAGGAGCCGCCCGGCGTCCAGAACTTCAGCCGGTGGCCGGACCGCATGCCGCCGCTCATGTCCAGCAGTTGGCGGAGCGTGATGCCGAGCGGGGCCTCGTACTGGCCGGGGTTGGCGACGTGTCCGGAGAGCGAGTAGAGCGTGAAGCCGGGGGACTTCTCGCTGCCCATCGAACGGAACCATTCCTTGCCCTTGTTGAGGATCGCGGGAACGGAGGCGATGGACTCGACGTTGTTCACCACGGTGGGGCAGGCGTACAGACCCGCGACGGCCGGGAAGGGCGGCCGGAGCCGGGGCTGGCCGCGACGCCCCTCCAGCGAGTCGAGCAGCGCCGTCTCCTCGCCGCAGATGTAGGCGCCGGCGCCCGCGTGCACGGTGACGGTGAGGTCGGGGAGGCTGTCCAGGCCCAGCTGCCGGCTGCGCCGCGCGCCGTCGCCGAGGTAGCCCGCCTCGTACGCCTCGCGCACCGCCTCGTGCAGCCGGCGCAGCACCGGCACGACCTCGCCGCGCAGGTAGATGAAGGCGTGCGTGGAGCGGATGGCGTGGCAGGCGATGGCCATGCCCTCGATCAGCGAGTGCGGATTGGCGAAGAGGAGGGGGATGTCCTTGCAGGTGCCCGGCTCCGACTCGTCGGCGTTGACGACGAGGTAGTGCGGCTTGCCGTCGCCCTGCGGAATGAACTGCCACTTCATGCCGGTGGGGAAGCCCGCGCCGCCGCGGCCGCGCAGCCCCGAGTCCTTGACCAGGGCGATGACGTCGTCCGGAGCCATGGCCAGCGCCTTGCGCAGGCCCTCGTAGCCCTCGTGGCGGCGGTAGGTCTCCATGGTCCAGGAGCGGGGCTGGTCCCAGAACGCGGACAGGACGGGGACGAGCAGCTTCTCCGGGCTCGTCTCGTCGATCGCGGCTGCCACGGTCATCACTTCCCCTCCTCGGTGACCGGTCCGGACGGGTGGTCGGGGTCGGAGGCGGAGGTCTGCTGCGGGGCGTCGTGCGAGCTGGGGTGGCCGGGCGGGATCTCGTCCGCCGGGTAGTCGGAGGCGCGCTGCGAGACCACCCGGCCGGGGGCGGCCTCGCCCTTGGCGAGCCGCAGCCCGACCAGCGAGGCGGGGCCCGCCCCTCCGGTGGCCTCGACCGCGCCGGGCCGGGTGTCGGGGAAGCCGGCGAGGATCCGCGCGGTCTCCTTGTAGGTGCAGAGGGGGGCGCCGCGGGTCGGCTCGACGGTGCGGCCCGCGCGCAGGTCGTCGACGAGTCGCTTGGCCGACTCCACGGTCTGGTTGTCGAAGAACTCCCAGTTCACCATCACCACCGGCGCGAAGTCGCAGGCGGCGTTGCACTCGATGTGTTCGAGGGTGACCTTGCCGTCCTCGGTGGTCTCGCCGTTGGCCACCCGGAGGTGCTCCCGGAGCGCCTCGAAGATGGCGTCGCCGCCCATCACCGCGCACAGCGTGTTGGTGCAGACCCCCACCTGGTACTCGCCGGAGGGCCTGCGCCGGTACATCGTGTAGAAGGTGGCCACGGCCGTCACCTCGGCGGTGGTCAACTCCAACTGCTCGGCGCAGAACCTGATGCCGGTGCGGGTGACGTAGCCGTCCTCGGCCTGCACCAGGTGCAGCAGCGGCAGCAGCGCGGACCGGCTGTCCGGGTAGCGCGCGATCACCTCCCGGGCGTCGCCCTCCAGCCGGGCCCGTACCTCGGCCGGGTAGTCGGGTGCGGGGAGCTGTGGCATCCCCAAGGTCACGTCTGTCACCGGTCGACGCCTCCCATCACGGGGTCGATGGACGCCACGGCGACGATCACGTCGGCGACCTGGCCGCCTTCGCACATCGCCGCCATGGACTGCAGGTTGGTGAAGGACGGATCGCGGAAGTGGACGCGGTACGGGCGGGTGCCGCCGTCGCTGACCACGTGCACGCCCAGTTCGCCCTTGGGGGACTCGATCGCCGCGTACGCCTGCCCGGGCGGGACCCGGAAGCCCTCGGTCACCAGCTTGAAGTGGTGGATCAGGGCCTCCATCGAGGTGCCCATGATCTTCTTGATGTGGTCCAGGGAGTTGCCGAGCCCGTCCGGGCCCAGCGCCAGTTGGGCGGGCCAGGCGATCTTCTTGTCGGCGACCATCACCGGTCCCGGACGCAGCCGGTCCAGGCACTGCTCCACGATGCGCAGCGACTGGTGCATCTCCTCCAGCCGGATCAGGAAGCGGCCGTAGGAGTCGCAGGTGTCGGTGGTGGGGACGTCGAAGTCGTAGGTCTCGTAGCCGCAGTACGGCTGCGCCTTGCGCAGGTCGTGCGGGAGGCCGGTGGAGCGGAGCACCGGCCCGGTGACGCCGAGCGCCATGCAGCCGGCGAGATCGAGGTAGCCGACGTTCTGCAGGCGGCCCTTGAAGACGGGGTTCCCGGTGGCGAGCTTGTCGTATTCGGTGAGGTTCTTACGGAACTTCTTCACGAAGGCCCGCACCTGGTCGACCGCGCCGGGCGGCAGGTCCTGGGCGAGCCCGCCGGGGCGGATGTAGGCGTGGTTCATCCGCAGGCCGGTGATCAGCTCGAAGAGGTCCAGGATCAGCTCGCGGTCCCGGAAGCCGGTGAACATCATGGTGATCGCGCCGATCTCCATACCGCCGGTGGCCGCGTAGACCAGGTGTGAGGAGATGCGGTTGAGCTCCATGAGCATGACGCGGATGATGTTGGCGCGCTCGGGGATCTGGTCCTCGACGCCCAGCAGCCGCTCGACGCCGAGGCAGTACGCCGTCTCGTTGAAGAGCGGCGTCAGGTAGTCCATCCGCGTCACGAACGTGGTGCCCTGCGTCCAGTTCCGGTACTCGAGGTTCTTCTCGATGCCGGTGTGCAGGTAGCCGATGCCGCAGCGGGCCTCGGTGACCGTCTCGCCGTCGATCTCCAGGATGAGCCGGAGCACGCCGTGCGTGGACGGGTGCTGCGGGCCCATGTTGACGATGATCCGCTCGTCGTCGGCCTTGGCCGCGCCGGCCACGACCTCGTCCCAGTCGCCGCCGGTGACGGTGTAGACGGTTCCTTCGGTGGTCTCGCGTGAGCTGGCCGAAGGAGTCGACTCCGGCCCGGAGGGCCCCGAGGAGGGGTGGTGGCCGGGCGACGGGCGGGCGTTGGTTGCAGACATCAGCTGTACGACCTCCGCTGGTCGGGAGCCGGGATCTCGGCGCCCTTGTACTCGACGGGAATGCCGCCGAGGGGGTAGTCCTTACGCTGCGGGTGGCCCTGCCAGTCGTCGGGCATCATGATCCGGGTGAGGGCGGGATGGCCGTCGAAGACCAGGCCGAAGAAGTCGTAGGTCTCGCGCTCGTGCCAGTCGTTGGTCGGGTAGACGTCGACGATCGACGGGATGTGCGGATCGGCGTCGGGGGCGCTCACCTCCAGCCGGATCAGCCGGTTGTGGGTGAGGGAGCGCAGGTGGTAGACGGCGTGCAGCTCGCGGCCCTTGTCGCCGGGGAAGTGCACCCCGCTCACCCCGGTGCAGATCTCGAAGCGCAGCGCGGGATCGTCCCGCAGCGTCCGGGCGACCCGGGGCAGGTGCTCGCGGGCGATGTGGAAGGTGATCTCCCCGCGGTCCACGACCGTCTTCTCGATGGCGTTGGCGGGCACCAGACCCTGTTCTTCGAGGGCCCCTTCGAGCTCGTCGGCGACGTCGTCGAACCAGCCGCCGTACGGGCGGGTCGAGGGGCCCGGCAGCCGCACGGTGCGCACCAGCCCGCCGTAGCCGGAGGTGTCGGCGCCGCTGTCGGCGCCGAACATGCCACGGCGCACGCCGATCGCCTCGCCGGTCCGGGCACGGGGGGCCGGGACCTCGTTGCCGGGTCCGTTCCGCCCGTCCGTCACGTCGCCGCTCACCGCAGCAGCCCCTTCATCTCGATCGTCGGGAGTGCCTTGAGCGCCGCTTCCTCCGCCTCGCGGGCCGCCTGCTCGCGGTTGACGCCGAGCTTCTCGTGGCGGATCTTCTCGTGCAGCTTGAGGATGGCGTCGATCAGCATCTCGGGGCGCGGCGGACAGCCGGGCAGGTAGATGTCGACCGGCACGATGTGGTCGACGCCCTGCACGATGGCGTAGTTGTTGAACATGCCGCCGGAGGAGGCGCACACGCCCATCGAGATGACCCACTTGGGATTCGGCATCTGGTCGTAGACCTGGCGCAGCACCGGGGCCATCTTCTGGCTGACCCGCCCCGCCACGATCATCAGGTCGGCCTGGCGCGGCGAGCCGCGGAAGACCTCCATGCCCCAGCGGGCGAGGTCGTAACGCGCGGCGCCGGTGGCCATCATCTCGATCGCACAGCAGGCGAGCCCGAAGGTGGCGCCGAAGACGGAGGACTTACGGGCCAGGCCCGCGGCGTTCTCCACGGTCGTCAGCAGGAACCCGCTCGGAAGCTTCTCTTCGATACCCATGCGAATAGTCCCCTTGATCCCGGTTAATCCCACTCCAGCCCGCCACGACGCCAGACGTAGGCGTAGGCGACGAAGACGGTGAGCACGAAGAGGAGCATCTCCACGAGCCCGAAGAGCCCCAGCGCGTCGAAGGTGACGGCCCAGGGGTAGAGGAAGACGATCTCGATGTCGAAGACGATGAAGAGCATCGCCGTCAGGTAGTACTTGATCGGGAAGCGACCCCCGCCGGCCGGCTGCGGGGTCGGCTCGACACCGCATTCATAGGCTTCGAGCTTGGCCCGGTTGTAACGCTTGGGGCCGACGATCGACGCGAGGAAGACCGAGACGATCGCGAAGCCTGCCCCGAGGGCTCCCAGTACGAGGATGGGCGCGTATGCGTTCACCGTCCTCGCTCCCTTCAGTCGACGATGACTGGCTGGCGGACCGTACAGAGCGTGGTCACCACCTCACGGAGATCGTGTCCATGTGAGGCAGTTCACAAGCCCGATTCGCCTGCATCCTATGCCCGCCGGTCTGTGATCTGCGACACGGGGTACGTGAACGTCTTTGTGATCTCCACCACCTGACGAAGGATCATGAAGTCGGATGAGCGGTGATCTACGCACACGAAGCGTCCGACTGATCACCAGTAGTGACATTCAGGGGCGTCAACGCAGGTGAGAGCGGTGCTTGCTTTATCAAGAATGGCACGTCCAAGCAAATTCGTATGCCCGGCCGTCAACTGATATAGGGGCGCCATCCCCGCGAGGGACTTGGCTTGATCCACCGCTCGTGAAGCGGCGCGCGAGCGCGACCCGCCCCCGACGGTGACCGCGAGACGAGACGGCGTGAGTGACGTATGCCACTTCCCAGCTACTTGTAGATCTCGATTTGACGGGAAACCTTGGCCCGGCTCGGCAGAAGGTGATAAGCGGCCCCGGGGCCCGTCTGAGCCGCAAAAAGCCATGCGTATGCACATGATCGAGAATTTCGGACACTCCGCGCGGGGGCTCGGGTACGGCCACGCGGAGTGATTTTCAGTCGTGCACACGTCAAATGTGGCGCACTCCACTTTTGTTGATCTCAACCTGCGGCCCCTGATAGCCGTTTACCCATGTCCCCGAACGCACACATACCCAGCCACCGGAAGCCCCGCACCGCCGCCTCCACGCGTGCCCTCCGCGCCGGGGTGACCGGTGGCATCCTCACTCTCGCCGTCGCCGGCACCTCCTCGATGACCGCCAACGCCGCGGAGCCGGCCCCGGTGGAGTCGACGCTGGAGATGCCCACCGTCAGCGCCACGCTCGCGAGCACCGCCGCGCAGGCCGCCGACTCCACCGAGCAGGCAGCGTTCGGTTACGAACTCCAGGCCCAGCAGGACGAGGCCGACGACGAGGCCCGCTCCGCCGTGAAGAAGGCCAAGGTGGAGGCCGAGGCCAAGCACAAGGCCGAGCAGGCCCGCGCCGAGGCCGCGCGCAAGGCGGCGGAGCGCCGCGCCGCGCAGGAGAAGGCCGAGCAGGAGCGGGCGGCCCGCTCCGCCGAGCGCACCTCGCTCAGCACCAAGTCCACCGAGGAGGCCACGCCGGCCACCCCCGAGGCGGACTCCCCGTCGTCGTCCACGCCGACCGGCGGAAACGTCGCGACGGTCATCAGCTTCCTGAAGGCCCAGGTGGGCAAGGCGTATGTGCTCGGTGCCACCGGCCCGTCCGCGTACGACTGCTCCGGCCTGACCCAGGCCGCGTTCAACCAGATCGGCATCAGCCTGCCGCGCGTGTCGCAGAGCCAGTCGACCGTGGGCACGCAGGTCTCGCTGGACGCCCTGCAGCCCGGCGACATCCTCTACTGGGGCAGCGCGGGCAGCGCGTACCACGTCGCCGTCTACATCGGCGATGGCAAGTTCATCGGCGCGCAGAACCCGAGCACCGGCATCGTCGAGCGCGACCTGAGCTACGACATGCCGACCGGCGCCGTGCGCGTCCTCTGACGACGGCACCGCGGACCCGCCTCGACGAGCGGTCCACGAGCACGGCCGAGGGCCGCCGATCCCCGCGGGGATCGGCGGCCCTCGGTCGCGTCGCCACCCGGTGCCCGCGCCGCCGGGCTTCCGCCCGGCCGGTCGCCGCCGGGCCGTCGTGCGCCGGCGCTCAACTGCCGGCGTAGATCGCGTGCGCGAACTCGGCGATCTGCGCGTCGGACAGGTGCTGCGCCAGATCGGCCTCGCTGATCATGCCGACCAGCCGCTTGTTCTCGATCACCGGCAGGCGCCGGATGCGGTGGTCCTCCATCTCCCTCAGCACATCGCTGACGTCGGCATCGGACCGGATCCACCGTGGGGTGCCCTCCGCGAGGTCCCCGGCCGTCATCTTCGCCGGATCGTGGCCGTGCGCGATGCAGCCGAGCACGATGTCGCGGTCGGTGAGGATGCCGCACAGCCGGTCGTTGGCGTCGGCGATCGGCAGCGCCCCGACGTTCAGCTGCGCCATCACCTGCGCCGCGCGGCTGAGCGTCTCGGTCGCGAGGATCCACTGCGCACCCCGGTGCATGATGTCTCCGGCGGTGGTCATGTCTGCCTCCTCCCGGGCCCGCCGGCGGGGTGTCGCCCCAAGGGCCCGATCCGGTGTCGCCGCGGCTGGCGCGCGCGGCGCCCCCCACCCATCATCACCGGCCCCGCGGGCCCTCGCGACCGGCGACCGTCGGTGCCCGGTGCCAGACTGAAACGCGGGGAGAACCTGCGGCCTCCGCGACGCGCGGGCCCCCGCGTGCTCCGCGACACCCGTCTGAGGAGGAGCTTTCGCCATGCTCACCACCGACTTCCAGCCCGGCTCCCCCTGCTGGCTCGATCTGGGCGCCCCGGACACCGACGCGGCCGCCGCCTTCTACGGCGAGCTGTTCGGCTGGGAATTCCACTCCCTGGGCTCCGAGGCGATGGGGTACGGGTTCTTCCAGCAGGGCGGCAAGACGGTCTGCGCCCTCGGCCCGCTCATGGACGAGGACGCCCGCTCCGCCTGGACCCTCTACTTCCAGACCGCCGACGCCGACGCGACCACCAAGGCGGTCGAGCAGGCGGGCGGCGTCGTGCGCGTCGCGCCCATGGACGTCTTCACCGAGGGCCGGCTGGCCGCCTACACCGACCCGGCGGGTGCGGAGTTCGCCGTCTGGCAGCCGGGCGACACCCGGGGCGTGGACGTGGTCAACGACCCCGGCACGCTGTGCTGGAGCGAGCTGCACACGCCCGACCCCGCCGGCGCCCGCGCGTTCTACGGCTCGGTCTTCGGCTGGGACACCGAGGACATGCCGATGGACGGGTTCACCTACACCGTGCTGTCGACGGCGGGCGGCGGCCGCGAGGCCGCGTTCGGCGGCTCCATGCCGGAGGGCCCGGACGAGCAGCCGCGCTGGCTGCCGTACTTCGAGGTGGCGGACGCCGACGCGATCGTCGCCCGCGCCCAGGAGCTCGGCGGCCGGGTGGTGCTCCCCGCCGCGACCGCGGAGGGGATCGGCCGGATGGCCAGGCTCGCGGACCGCACGGGGCGGTCTTCGCCGTCATCAAGAGCGACTACCCGGAGGCGTCGTAGCCCGGTACGGGGACGAGCGACGCCCGTCGCGACGCGCCGCGACGGGCGTCACCGCGCCGGTGGGCCGACGAGCGGCGGACCGCCCGGCCGACGAACGCACCGGCGGCAGCAGGTCCCTTGACGGCCCGCCAGGCGTCCCTACGTCAGGTGAGAAAGACGTTCGGACGTCGGGCGATCGGGTCGTCAGACCCCCGGGGCCGTCGGGCGATCAGTCGCTCAGGCGATCAGCGGAAGGCGAGCACCACGACCAGGCCCGTGACGACGCCGAGCACCACGGCGCCGACGCCGTAGGACAGCCGGTGGAAGCGCACCACCGGCAGGAGGTGGTCGACGGCCAGGCGACCCGGCCCGGTCAGCGCCAGGCCCGCCGCGACGGCGAGCAGCACGACCTCGAACTCGATGCCGGTCGGCAGGAAGAAGGCGTCGGCCCACCGGGTGGCGATGGCGTTGATCATGACGCCGATGATCCCCGCCGCGGCGAGCGGGGTGAGCAGGCCCAGGGCGAGGCCGAGGCCGCCGACCGTCTCGGTGAGCGCGGCGAGCAGCGCCATGGGCTCCTCATGCTCGTAGCCGTACGCGGCGAAGCCCTGGGCCGTGGCGTCGAGGCCGGGTCCGTTGAACCAGCCGAACAGTTTCTGGGTGCCGTGGCCGGCCATGGTGAGACCGACCACCACCCGCATCAACAGCAGCCCGATGTCATAGCCGAGCTGCTCGGTGGTGGGAGCGGGAGGGGCAGCGTGAGAGTGCGACATGGGGCCTCCTGACATCCTCGGGCCGCCACCGACCGCCCCGGGATCGGTAGGCCCGCCCGGTCGTCTCTCTTCGATGGTAGGAGCGCGCTGACCGGGGGGGCCACGGAACCACCGGGGTGCCGGGGGACCCCGGCCGGCGCCCCGGACGCCACCAGACGCCACGCGGCCGCGGAGGCGCTCCAGGGCCACCGGGGGGCCGGGGGATCGCTTCGGTGCCCCCGCCCCACGCCACGGCGCGGCCACGGCGGCTACGGCGGCCTCAGCGGCCGCTGAGGCCCCCGGCCGCCCGCGCCCCCGTGGCCCGCTTACTCGCTCTTCCCGCCGGCCTCGCACCTTTCGGCGCTCCCGCCGCTGCCGCCGCCGCTCAGGACGGTCCCGGCCGCCCGGCCGGGACCGTGCGCACGACCGGTCAGGCGCGCGGGGCCACCTTGGTCAGCCCGTTGATCACGCGGTCCATCGCGTCGCCACCCTGCGGGTCGGTGAGGTTCGCCAGCAGCTTCAGGGTGAAGCGCATCAGCAGCGGGTGGGACAGGCCGCGCTGGGTCGCCAGCTTCATCACCTTCGGGTTGCCGATCAGCTTCACGAAGGCGCGGCCGAGCGAGTAGTAGCCGCCGTAGGTCTCCTTGACGATCTTCGGATAGCGCTGGAGGGCGATCTCGCGCTGCGCGGCGGTGGCACGCGCCTGCGCCTGGACGATCACGTCGGCCGCCAGCTGCCCGGACTCCATCGCGTAGGCGATGCCCTCGCCGTTGAAGGGGTTGACCATCCCGCCCGCGTCGCCGACCAGCAGCAGCCCGCGCGTGTAGTGCGGCTGTCGGTTGAAGGCCATGGGGAGGGCGGCGCCCCGGATCGGCCCCGTCATGTTCTCCGGGGTGTAGCCCCACTCCTCCGGCATCGAGGCGCACCACGCCTTGAGCACCTCGCGCCAGTCCAGCTCCTTGAAGGAGCTGGAGGTGTTGAGCACGCCGAGGCCGACGTTGGAGGTGCCGTCGCCCATGCCGAACACCCAGCCGTAGCCGGGGAGCAGTCGCGGCTGGGCGCCGCGCCGGTCCCACAGCTCCAGCCAGGACTCCAGGTAGTCGTCCTGGTGCCGGGGCGAGTTGAAGTACGTCCGCACCGCCACGCCCATCGGCCGGTCCTCGCGCCGGTGCAGCCCCATGCCCAGCGAGAGCCGGCTGGAGTTGCCGTCCGCGGCGACCACCACCGGGGCGTGGAAGGTGACCGGGGTCTTCTCCTCCCCCAGCTTGGCCCGCACGCCCGTGATCCGGCCCGTCCGGTCGTCGATCACCGGGGCGCCCACGGTGCACCGCTCGTACAGCCGCGCGCCGGCCTTCTGGGCCTGCCGCACCAGCTGTTCGTCGAAGTCGTCGCGCTTGCGGACCAGGCCGTAGTCCGGGAAGGAGGCCAACTCCGGCCAGTCGAGCTGGAGCCGCACGCCGCCGCCGACGATGCGCAGCCCCTTGTTGCGCAGCCAGCCCGCCTCCTCGGAGACGTCGATCCCCATCGCGACCAGCTGCTTGGTGGCCCGCGGGGTCAGCCCGTCGCCGCACACCTTCTCGCGCGGGAACGCGGTCTTCTCCAGCAGGAGGACGTCGAGTCCCGCCTTGGCGAGGTAGTAGGCCGTGGTCGAGCCGGCCGGGCCGGCCCCGACGACGATCACCTCGGCGCTGTACTCGGAGCCGAAGGTCCCGGCGGAGGCGCTCTCGATGCTTGCGGTCTCGCTCACGGAGGTCTCCCGAAGACTCGATGGCTGGGTGCCGGTCGCCCAAGGCGGTCGCAACAAGGCACAGGACACGTGCAGTCTATGGGGGGCCTACTCCCAGACCTCAGAAGGGCCACCCCCCATGACCGTGCCCATAGCCCAGCCGTCCATTCGGCTGCGTGTGCCCCTTCCCGACGACGCGACGGCCTGGCACCGGGTCTTCGACCACCCCGACGTCATGGAGTTCCACGGCGGGTCCGCGCAGGACCTGGCCCATTACGAGGAGTTCACCGAGCGCCAGCGCAAGCTGGCCGCCGAGCACGGCTTCTGTCTCTACACGCTGCTGGACGAGACCGACCAGGTCCTGGGGTTCACCGGCGCGCAGCCGTGGCCCCAGTCCTGGGGGCCGGTCGGCGAGATCGAGATCGGCTGGCGGCTGGGCCGTGCCTTCTGGGGCCTGGGGTACGCCACGCTGGCCGCCGAGGCCACCCTGGAACGCGTGCGGGCGGCCGGGGTGGACCGGGTCGTCGCCATGGTCGACGCCCGCAACGAGCGGTCCCTCGCGGTCACGCGGCGGCTGGGCATGCGGCGCGCGGAGACGTACGTCTCGCCGGTGTCCGGGGCGACCGCCGTCTGCCACCGGCTGGAGCTGTGACGGCGGCCCGGCCCCGGTGACGGGCCCGGTGGCCGGGCCTGGGGCCGCCGTCGCTCGGTCAGGGGTTGGTGCCCCCGCGGCCCGGCCGCCGCTCGGCCACGTCCCGCGGCCCGCCGCCCCCGGCCGCCGTGCGGTCGGTTACGCCTTGGTGCCCCGGTGCAGCGCCACCACGCCGCCGGTGAGGTTGCGCCAGGCCACCCGCGACCAGCCGGCCTTCTGGAGCTTCCGGGCCAGTCCCGGCTGGTCGGGCCAGGCGCGGATGGAGTCGGCGAGGTAGACGTACGCGTCGGGGTTGCTGCTGACCGCCCTGGCGACCGGCGGCAGCGCACGCATCAGGTACTCGGTGTAGACCGTGCGGAACGGCGCCCAGGTGGGGGAGCTGAACTCGCAGATCAGCACCCGGCCGCCCGGCTTGGTCACGCGCAGCAGCTCGCGCAGGGCGGCGTCCGTGTCCTGGACGTTGCGCAGCCCGAAGGAGATCGTCACGGCGTCGAAGACGTCGTCGGCGAAGGGCAGCCGGGTCGCGTCGCCGGCCGTCAGGGGCAGCTGGGGATGGCGCTGCTTGCCCTCCCGCAGCATCCCGAGCGAGAAGTCGCAGGGGACCACGTAGGCGCCGTCGGCCATGAAGGGCAGCGAGGAGGTGCCGGTGCCGGCGGCCAGGTCGAGGACCCGCTCCCCGGCGCGTGCGTCGAGCGCACGGGCGACGGCCTTGCGCCACAGCCGGGCCTGCCCCAGGGACAGCACATCGTTGGTGAGGTCGTATCTCGCCGCCACGTCATCGAACATCGCGGCGACTTCGTGCGGCTGCTTGTCCAAGGATGCTCGGGTCACCCACCCATTGTTCACCTCGCCCACGGCGGGCGTGCGGCGGGGGCAGGCGCGGCGAGCCGCGACCCGTGCGCCTCAGCGGCGGCGGTGCACCAGTCGCCCGGCGAGGACGGTGGCCACGCAGGTCGCCGCGCCCCGCTCGACCAGGGTGGGTTCGTCGGGCACGTCGAAGACCGCGAGATCGGCGCGGCCGCCCGTGATCAGCGGGCCGGCCGCCGTGCCGGCCAGGTCGTGGCCGGCGTGGAAGGGGTCGAGGTCCGGCTCGCCGGGTGCGTCGCCCGGGGCGCCGAGCGGCGGGACGACGACCAGCCCCGAGCGGGCCACCGCCACGTTCACCACCGGGTCGGAGAAGTTGCCGACCACCGTCGTGGTGCCGTGCCGGAGCAGTTGCTGCACCCCGCGTCGCACACTCCCCGCCCAGCGCGTCGCGTCCATGTCCAGATCGCTCAGGGCCGCCCCCGTCAACGGCCGCTCGCCCAGGAGGTGGAACTCGCGCGGGTCCGGGTAGTAGCACCGCTCCAGCAGCCACTTGCCGTGCCACTGGCGCAGCCCGGGGGTGAGCAGACCAGGCCAGCGCCGCGCCCGGGCGCCGGGGTACGCGGCGGCGACCCGCTCGTACGGGCCGAAGTCGGCGATCCGACCGTCGTCGACCGCCACCGCGCCGCCGGGCACCGGGTCGGCCCCGGCGCCGGGCAGCAGCAGGTCGGCGGCGTGGAGGGTGAGCATCTCGGCGGCGCGGGCGGCGGCGGTCTCAGTTGGTGCCGACGAGCTTGAGCTCGGGGTGGGCGGTGCCGCCCTCGATCGCGGTGGAGGACAGGTGCGAGACCACGCGGTCGTCGACCGGGTCGTCGGCCGGGTTCTCGTGCACCACCAGGTGCTCGTAGGTGGTGGCGCGCTGCGCGGGGACCCGTCCGGCCTTGCGGATGAGGTCGATGAGCTCCATCCGGTTGGAGCGGTGCTTGGCGCCCGCCGAGGAGACCACGTTCTCCTCCAGCATCACCGAGCCCAGGTCGTCCGCGCCGTAGTGCAGCGAGAGCTGACCGGCCTCCTTGCCGACGGTCAGCCAGGAGCCCTGGATGTGGGCGATGTTGTCGAGGAAGAGCCGCGCGATGGCGATCATCCGCAGGTACTCGAAGATCGTGGCCTGCGTCCGGCCCTTCAGGTGGTTGTTCTCGGGCTGGTAGGTGTACGGGATGAAGGCGCGGAAGCCGCCGGTGCGGTCCTGCACGTCGCGGATCATCCGGATGTGCTCGATCCGCTCCGCGTTGGTCTCGCCGGTGCCCATCAGCATGGTGGAGGTGGACTCCACGCCCAGCCGGTGCGCCGTCTCCATGATCTCCAGCCAGCGCTCGCCGGACTCCTTGAGCGGCGCGATCGCCTTGCGCGGCCGCTCCGGCAGCAGTTCGGCGCCGGCGCCGGCGAAGGAGTCCAGGCCGGCGGCGTGGATGCGCTGGACGGCCTCCTCGACGGACACACCGGAGATGCGGGCCATGTGCTCGACCTCGGACGCCCCCAGCGAGTGGATGACCAGCTGCGGGAACTCCTTCTTGATGGCCGAGAAGTGCTTCTCGTAGTACTCGACGCCGAAGTCCGGGTGGTGGCCGCCCTGGAACATGATCTGCGTGCCGCCGAGCTCCACGGTCTCCGCGCAGCGCCGCAGGATGTCGTCGAGGTCGCGGGTCCAACCCTTGTCGGTGGCCTTCGGCGGCGCGTAGAACGCGCAGAACTTGCAGGCCGTCACGCAGACGTTGGTGTAGTTGATGTTCCGTTCGATGATGTACGTCGCGATGTGCTCGGTGCCCGCGTACCGCCGGCGACGGGCGGCGTCGGCTGCCGCGCCCAGCGCGTGCAGCGGTGCGGACCGGTACAGGTCGAGCGCCTCCTGCGGGGTGATCCGACCACCGGCGGCGGCGCGGTCGAGCACGGACTGGAGGTCGGCGTTCTCGGTCACCGTGGTGTCCCTTTCGGAGGGTTTACAGGGCTTGCAAACGGACTGATCCAGCCTACGCCCAGCACCGCGGGCAGCCCGCGCGGGGCCGTCAGTCCAGCCTGCGGAGCGTGCCGCTCGGGTTGCCTCCCTGCTCGTCCTGGACCGTGTAGCGGATCGAGCCGTCGCTCCTGAGCGCGAACCGCTCCTCGGCGGAGCCGAGGCTGCAGTTCTCCTCCCGGTCCTCCGGTTTCACCCGCGAGTCCAGGACCAACTCCTTGGCCGTCGCCGACACCAGCTTCCACTTGCTGTGGCACACGAAGAGGGTGACGTCCTGCCGCCCGCTGGCGACCTGGGTCCCGGTCCGGCCCTGCCGGATGGTGATGGTCAGCTCGCCGGCCGGCAGGCCGGAGTCCGCGGTCAGCGACCCCCGCCAGGTGCCCAGGAACGCCTTGGGCACCGCGCCGGGCCCGCCGGGCGAGGGGGTGCCGGACGGCTGCGCGCTCGGCTCGGGCCGCGGGGACGCCCCGGTCTCGGATCCGCCGCCGGGGCGGGAATCCGGCGACGCCGGGCGGGCGCTCCCCTTGTCCGCGGAGTGGTCCCTGTCGCCGCCCGGGCCGTCCGGCAGTCCGTTCACCGCGAAGACGGCGGCGGCCAGCGCGCCCGCGACCGAGAGCACCAGGGTGCAGCTGAGCGCCTTCGGACGGCGCCGGCCGCCGACGGAGGCGGTGAGGGACAGCCGGCGTCCGGCGGGCGCCGGGGCGCCCTCGGGAGTGGACGCGGCGCCCGCCGGGTCCGGGTCCGAGGCCGCCGGTCCGGACGGTCCGCCCGGTCGCGGCGGCGCCCCCGGCGGGGCGGGGACGCCGTCGTACGAGGCGCCGGGCCCCCTCCCGTGCGCGGGGTCGGGGGCCCTCCCGTGCCCGGGACCCTTCTCGTACGAGGGGTCCGGCGGGCCGAAGGCGCCCAGGGCCGGCCCGGGCCCGGCGTCCCGGACGGGCGCGGGACCGGGACCGGGAGTGGCGGGGGCCGGCGCGGGACCGGGGCCGGGAGTGGCGGCGGGGGCCGGCGCGGCCGCCTCCAGGTTGAGGAGTTCCACGGCCTGCCTGCTGACCCGCTCGACCAGCGGGGCCGGCAGCCAGCCCGGCCCGACCAGCCCGGCGGCGCCCCGGTCCGGGGCCAGCCGGTGGAGGATCCGCTCGGGGGTGGGGCGGGCGGACGGGGCCTTGGCGAGGCAGGCGGCGACGAGGTCCCGCAGCTCTCCGGTGAGGCGCGGGTCGAGGACCGCCTCCTCGTGCACCACCTTGTAGAGCAGCGCGGCCGAGCTGTCGCCGGGGAAGGGCCCCTCCCCGGTCGCCGCGTACGCCAGCACCGCGCCCAGCGAGAAGACGTCGGCCGCGCCCGCGACCTCCTTGCCCAGGATCTGTTCGGGCGCCATGTAGCCGGGCGAGCCGATCGAGGCACCGGTGGAGGTGAGGGAGACCGTGCCGTCGACGGCGCGGGCGATGCCGAAGTCGATCAAGCGCGGGCCGTCGAGGGTGAGCAGCACGTTGGAGGGCTTCACATCGCGGTGCACCAGGCCCAGGGCGTGCACCGCGGCCAGGGCCTCGGCGAGGCCGGCGGCCAGGGCCCGCACGGACGCCTCGGGCAGCGGCCCGGAGTCGGCGACGGCCTGGGTGAGGGTGGGCCCCGCGACATAGCCGGTGGCCACCCACGGCACCCGGGCCTCCGGGTCGGCGTCCAGGACCGGTGCGGTCCAGGCGCCGCCGACCCGGCGGGCCGCGGCGACCTCGCGACGGAACCGGGCCCGGAACTCCTCGTCCAGGGCGAAGTGCGGGTGCACGATCTTCACCGCGACGGTACGTCCGCCGGCGCTGCGCCCCAGATAGACCCGGCCCATGCCGCCCGCGCCGAGCCGGCCCAGGAGCCGATACGCCCCGACGGCCTGCGGGTCTTCCTCGCCCAGCGGATGCATCGCGTGGCCTCCCCCCTGAGTACGCCGATCCAGCTTAGGCGGGGCCGGCCGCCCAGGGGGCGGTTGGGGCGCGTCGGGGTGCCGGGGGTGGTGTCGGGGCGCGCCGCTCAGCCGGACGCCTGGGCCGGCAGCAGGTCGACGCGGACGTCGGCCGGGTAGCCGGCCGACGGTCCGGTGCGGGCGGCGAACTCCCGGATCCCCTTGAGCTGGGTCTCACCGAGGCTGAAGTCGAGGGTGGTGAAGTAGCGCTCCAGGACCGGCGCGTCCAGGGCCTCCCAGCGGGCGGCCTGCTCGGCGACCTTGGTCACCTCTTCCAGCGAGAGGTCGCGAGAGGCCAGGAACGCCTCGTGGATCTTGCGGACGATGCGCGGCTCGCGCTCCAGGTACTCGCGGCGGGCCGCCCAGACCGCGAAGACGAACGGCAGTCCGGTCCACTCCTTCCACATGTGGCCGAGATCATGGACCTGGAGGCCCAGCTTGGGGGCGTAGTGCAGGTTGGCGCGCAGCGCGGCGTCGCCGATGAGCACGGCGGCGTCCGCCTCCTGCATCATCAGGCTGAGGTCCGGGGGGCAGGTGTAGTAGTCGGGGCGCACCCCGTACCGCTCGGTGAGCAGCAGCTTCGCCAGCAGCACCGAGGTCCGGGACGCCGAGCCGAGCGCGACGCGGCCGCCGTCCAGCTCCTCCAGCGGGACCTGGGACACGATCACGCAGGACATCACCGGCCCGTCGCAGCCGACGGCGATGTCGGGGAGGACGACGAGGTCGTCGGCGTGGCGCAGGTACTCCACCAGGCTGATCGGGCCGATATCCAGGTCGCCGCGGGACAGCTGGTCGTTGAGCGCGTCCGGGGTCTCCTTGGTGAGCTCCAGGTCGAGCAGCGTGCCGGTGCGGGCGAGTCCCCAGTAGAGGGGCAGGCAGTTCAGGTACTGGATGTGGCCGACCCGCGGCCGGCTCCGGCGGTGGCCGTTGGCGGTGGCGGCGGCAGGGGCTGAATTGTCCACATGCGGAGGCTAGCCCCGGCCCTGCGGGCGACCGTGCGCAGGGTGCGCTCCGGGCGCGTCATCAGCCACGCGACCTGCGAACATTCCCCAGAGCGACGGAGTGGAAACTCACCCTTCGCGTGACCTTTCGCTCTTTCCCCGCGAGAACAGCACGTGCTAGGCTCGCCACCAAGTTGCAGTTTGGTTTCCCTTGCAGTACAGAGCCTGCGGAGCATGTAACCCGCAGGCTTTTGTAGTTTTCAGACTTCTTGCACTTGCAGGTTCTGGAGCAGGGCAACCCTTTGGCCCAAGGAGGGCTTATGGCTACCGGAACCGTCAAGTGGTTCAACGCCGAGAAGGGCTTCGGCTTCATCGCCCAGGACGGCGGCGGCCCCGATGTCTTCGTCCACTACTCCGCGATCAACGCGTCTGGTTTCCGCTCGCTTGAGGAGAACCAGACCGTGACCTTCGACGTCACCCAGGGCCCGAAGGGCCCGCAGGCGGAGAACGTCACCCCCGCGGTCTGAGTATGCGGGTCCGGCCGTGCTTCGGCACGGTCGCCGATCAGCACCCAAGGAGCCCTGCCCTTCCGCTTCGGCGGAGGGGCGGGGCTCCTGCCCTTTCCGCTCACGCCCGCCGCCCGCCACGCGGGCTCCAGCCGGCGCACATGACCGAGGTCGGCCTCCTCCCGCTGGGAGCCGCGGGCAGGGCGGCGCCCGCCCCCTCCCGGCGCCCCCGCGGCACCGCACACCCTCGGCGGCACCAGGCGCCCCCTCGGACCGCCGCGCTCCCACGCGCCGTGCTCCCGTGCGCCGTGCTCCCGCGCGCCGCGCCCCCTTCGCGCCTCGCGCTCCTTGGACCGCTCCCGGTCCCCCAGAGCCCCGTCTCCTAACGGGCCGGGAGCGGTGGTCAGGAGCGCCGCCCTCGCCCGGGCCCGCCCCGGCCCGCCACCGCCGGCCGGGAGGGGCCAGGACGGGGCAGGCCGGTCCGGGTCGGGTCAGGCGGTCCGGACCGTCAGTGGTCGTCCCAGTGGCCGCCGTGGGCGGCGTGGCGGTGCCCGTTGTGGACGTAGTCGACGTGGTCGCCGTGCTGGATCTGCTGGTGCCCACAGGTGGGCCCGTGCTGGTGCTCGTGGGCGCCGTGCTGGATGTGCTCGGTGCGCTCGCACTCGTCCCAGTGGCCGTCATGGGCCCGGTGCACATGGCCGTCGTGGGCGTAGTCGAGGTGGTCGTCGTGGGCGATCTGCGGATGTCCGCAGTCCGGCCCGTGCTGATGCGTGTGCTCCGGGTGCTCCTTGTGTGCCACAGCCGTCATGTCATAACTCCTGGTAGCTGACACCTTTTGCCCCGGTAATCGACTATACGCTCGCCTCCCTCATCGCTCTCCGTCGTAGAGCCGTTCGATGTCGTCGGCGAAGTCGCGTGCGATGGCCGCGCGCTTCAGCTTCAGCGAGGGCGTGAGATGCCCCGACAGGTCCGTCCACTCCCCCGGCAGCACCCGGAAGCGGCGGATCGACTCCGCGCGGGAGACGGTCGTGTTGGCCTCCTCGACGGCGCGCCCCACCTCGGCGAGCAGCTCCTCGTCCGCGGCCAGCCGCCGCGGCGACAGCCCCTCCTTCCCCTGCATCCGCCGCCAGTGCGCGAGGCCGTCCGGATCCAGCGTGATCAGCGCCGCGACATACGGGCGATCGTCGCCGAGAACCATGCACTGGCCGATCAGCGGGTGCGCCCGCAGCCGGTCCTCCAGCGGGGCCGGAGCCACGTTCTTACCGGTCGCCGTGACGATCAACTCCTTCTTCCGGCCGGTGATCGTGAGATAGCCGTCCTCGTCCAGCGCGCCGATGTCACCGGAGGCGAACCAACGCTCGGCGGGGGCGCCGGGCACCGCGCCGCGCCCCGCGTCCCAGTAGCCGGTGAAGACCTGGCCGCCGCGCAGCAGCACCTCCCCGTCCTCGGCGATCCGCACCGCGCTCCCCGGCAGCGGCCAGCCCACCGTGCCCAGCCGGGGACGGAGCGGCGGCATCAGCGTCACGGCCGCCGTGGTCTCCGTCAGGCCGTACCCCTCGAAGACCTGGATGCCCGCGCCCGCGTAGAAGGCGGCGAGACGCCGGCCGAGCGGGGAGCCGCCGCAGATGACATGGCGCACCCTCCCGCCCAGCGCGGCCCTGATCCGGCGGTAGACCAGCGGTTCGTAGAGCGCGCGGGCGAGGCGCAGGCCCAGCCCCGGACCCCGCGCGGACTCCGCGCCCTCCGCGTACCGCATGGCGACGCGCGCGGCGCGGTCGAAGGAGGCGGCGCGACCCATCCGCTCCGCGGTGGCGCGCCCGGTGTTGTAGATCTTCTCCAGGACGTAGGGGATGGCGAGCAGGAACGTCGGCTGGAAGCCGGCCAGATCGGGCAGCAGGTCCTCGCTGCGGATGCTCGGGGCGTGGCCGAGCCGGACCCTGGCCCGCAGACAGCCGACGGCGACCATCCGCCCGAAGACGTGGGACAACGGCAGGAACAGCAGGGTGGCGGCCGGCTCCTTGCTGTCCGACCGGAACACCGGGTGGAGCAGCTCGATGGAGTTGTCCACCTCCGCGAAGAAGTTGGCGTGGGTGAGCACGCAGCCCTTGGGGCGGCCGGTGGTGCCGGAGGTGTAGATGAGCGTGGCGATGTCGTGCGGGCCGCGCTCCGCCCGACGCCGGGTCACGGCCTCGTCGGGCACCTCCCGTCCCGCGGCCGCGAGTTGGCCGATGGCCCCGGTGTCCAGCTGCCACAGTTGGGCCAGCCGCGGCAGGCCGTCGCGCACCGCGGTGACCAGCCGGGCCTGCTCGACGTCCTCCACCGCACAGGCGGCGGCGCCGGAGTCCTGCAGGATCCACCGCGTCTGGAGCGCGGACGAGGTCGGGTACACCGGGACGGTGACCAGGCCCGCCGCCCAGGCGGCGAAGTCCAGCAGGGTCCATTCGTAGCTGGTGCGGGCCATGATGGCGAGCCGGTCGCCGGGGCGCAGGCCGTGCGCGATCAGCCCCTTGGCGGTGGCGAGCACCTCGGCGGCGAAGGTCGCCGAGGTGACGTCGCGCCACCGTCCGTCCGGCTGCTTGCGGCTGAGGACCGCCTCGTCGGGTGCCTCGGCGGCGTTGTCGAAGGGGATCTCCGCCAGGCTGCCGTGCGTCACGGCGGGGGCGAGCGCGGGGACGGCGGCCTGCTGGACCACCCCGGCGACGATGTGCACCCGTGGTGGGACGAGGGTGGGGGTGGGGACTGGTGCGGTCGGTGCTGACTGCTGTGGCATGGCAACTCCTGACCCGTCAGTAACTTCACGCAAACGTAGGGCTGGCCCGAGCGGTGCGGGAACCCTTGTGACACGGGGAGTTGCGGCGAGAGCCGGGGGGTGGAGTCGCGGGGTGGGTCGACGGACAGAGGAGCGGGGCGGCGGGCCGACGCGTCAGCGGGGCGACGGGCCGACGCGTGGAGAGGAGCCGGTGGGTTCGGGTGAGGCGGCCCCCACCGGCCTCACCCGATCGGCCGAGTCCACGGCCCCCACCGGCGCCCGGCTTACTTGATCGGCGCGATGGCGATGATCTTCGTGGCGTCGTGCGCGGCGAGGATGTCCAGCTCGGTGACGCTTCCATCGGCCCAGGCCAGCTTGACCAGCGCCGAGTAGTTATTGCCGTTCCCGTTGTCCGTGACGGACCACGTGGTCGGCACGTTCCGCGCGCGGAGCACGCCGTCCGCGCCGTTCTTCTTCTCCCAGGCGGCGAGCTCCTTCTGGAGGCCGGCGCTCAGATAGTGCGTGCGCAGCGCGGAGGCCAGCGCGGCGCCGCCCTTGTCGTTGCGCGCGTCGATGTACGCCCCGAAGAAGTCACTCACTCGGGTGAGCGGGGAGGACGGGCTGCCGGAGACCGTCTCCGGGAACGCCTGCTGCGTCTTCACCGCGACCGCCCGCGACCCGGCGGTGCTCTGGTGTCCGTCGCCGGAGGCCAGCGCCGGCACGGCGGCGACGGTCAGCGACAGCAGGGCGGCGGCCGCGCCCCCGGCCAGCAGGGTCTTCCGCGCGATACGCCTCGTGCTCATCTCGATGCCTTCCTCTCCCCCGCTCCCCCGGCCCCGAACATGCGCCCCATCGACACAGCCCGTAACTTGAGGCTCACGGATCCGTGACGCTGCCGACCCCGGCAGCACTCTGTCTCTCACTGTGTTCACGCCCCGCGGCCCAGGAACGTTACCGACGGCTTGCGGTAGATCTCCGCCCGCCCGTAGCCGGGCCCGGACAGGTCTCCGCCGGCCCTCCGCGCAGGCGTAGAAGGGATGTCCGCACGTGATTCGCGAGCGCAGCACCCCCAACGGCACACCCGCCGGCACCCCCACCGGCACTCCCGTCCGCACACCCGCCGGCACTCCCGTCCGCACACCCACCGGCACTCCCGTCCGCGCACATGCCGGCACTCCCGCGGGCGCTCCCGCCGGCACGCCGGTCCGCACCTCTGCCGGCCGCACCCGGCGCCCGCCGCCCTTCGGCATCCGCCGGCGGCGGCCGGCACCGCGCCTGGCGGGGGCCTGCCTGACGGCCGCCTCGCTGGCCGCCGCCGCGTTGTGCGCCGCCACCCCGGCCCACGCCTCCCCGCCCACCCCCGCCCCGGCCGCCCCGCCGGCCGCCGCCCCACCCCCGGCCGCCGCCCCGCAGGCGTACGCCTGCGCCGACGAGCCGAACACCTCCGGCTCGGTGGACGGTTCGGTCCTGGCGTACGAGCTCGCCACCAAGTACACGGCCGAGTGGGACCGGGCGCGCGTCGAGTGGAACGCCCTCGGCAAGGTCGACATCAAGCCCGACGATCCGGCGACCACCACCGACGTCGACGTCGGCGACGTGGACCGGAGCGACGTCGGCTGGTCCGGACTGTGGCAGAACAACGGCAACGGCGCCGACGCCATCACCTTCAACGACCACTACCTGCGCAACTACACCGCGGACGAGAAGCGCGGCGTCGTCGCCCACGAGATCGGCCACGCGCTCAAGCTGGGCCACCGGGCCAGCCCGGAAGCGGTCATGTACTGCAACGACGCGCGCACCGCCTACGGGCCGTCGCAGCTCGACATCGACCACTACCGCAGCATCTGGGGCGCCTCCCAGGCCGCCCCCGAGCCCGCGCGGCGCGCCGTCGCGGAGACCGGCGGCGACCCGCCGCACCACACCTACGCGGTGCGGCTGGACACCCCGGCCCGCGCCTGCGGCTGGGCCGACGACGTGTTCGTGGGCACCGTGGTGGCCAAGGAGGGCACCCGACGCACCAACGGCGGTCGGCTGCTGTGGACCACGTACCAGGTCGAGGTCGTCAGCACCCTCAAGGGCAAGGTCAGCGGGAGCGTCCGGGTCGCCCAGGAGGGGGGCCAGGACCCGCGGCACCCGCAGCAGACCACGGCCGGCCACGCCCCCGAGCTGGAAGTCGGTCGCACCTATGTGCTCGCCACCCGCATCGCCCCGGACGGCTGGCACACGGCACCGTCCAACTTCACCCCGGTGCCGGTCCAGGCGGACGAGGGCAGTTCGGCGACGGACGCACCGGCCGCGTGGGCCGATGCGGTTCGCCACCCGGAGCACCAGAACGGCGCCTATCCGTCTGACCTGTCCCGCGCCACCGACCCGCAGGCGTGGTACACCAAAGCCCGCATCAACTGAAATCGGCTGAAACATGCGGGGATTCCGGGTGCTCCCGGCCGGCCTCCTGGCCGCGCTCCCCGCCGGACTCCAGACCCGAGCCCCCCTCGTGGTCCCGCGCGCGACCTCGCCCGTCGCGCTCGTCGCGCTCGGGAGCACGGCACGGGCCGTGCTCCCGGGCGCGCGCCCGGTCGGCGTCCGGGACGCGGTCCCGGTGGTGCTCCGGGAGCCGCTCCCGATCGGGTGACCAGCCCTGTCCCGCCATCAGGTTCCCCAACCCGGCCCATGCGAAGTTCATCAACGTGGCGGCCGTGTCCTCGACCGAGGGGCCGTGACCGGCCGCCTCGGCATCGTCGGCCCGCGCCCAGTCGGCCAGCGACTCGGCCGCGCCGACCAGCGCCTGCGCCAGCCCGGACAGCTCCGGAGCGGAGGGCTCCGCCGGGCAGCCGGCCTCCCGCGCGGCCGCCGATATCAACCCCGCCACCAGGGCGACGATCTCCGCCCGCAGCGCCGCGACCTCCCGCGCGAAGGGTTCGCCGAGCGTACGCGCCTGAAGGTGCAGCAGCGCCCAGCCGTCCGGGTGCGCGGCCGTGTGGGCGAAGAAGCCGTGCAGCCCGCTCCACAGCCGCCGGTCGGCGGAGGCCCCCGGCTCCACGGCGTCCCGCACGGCCGCGACCAGCGCCGCCGCCTCGCGTCGGACGCAGGAACCGAACAGCTCCTCTTTGGAGTTGAGGTACAGATACACCAGTGGCTTCGAGACCCCGGCCAACTCGGCGATCTCGTCCATCGACGCGATCCGGTAGCCGCGCCGAGCGAAGGTCCGCACGGCGGCGTCCAGCATCTGTTGCTCCCGAACCGCCCGCGGCACCCGTTTACTCTTCACCGCATTCACGCGAAACGCCCCTCCCAAGCCCCCGCCTGACCCGTTCCGTTGACCGTTCCATTGCCTGGTTCCGTCACTCTCGGGTAATCGTACGGGCACGCGAAGCGACGAAGGGCGGGCATCGGCCAGCGGGCGGGATCCCGCACCTCACTTCCGCTCGCACGTCCCCGGCATCCGCGGCAGGCCCATGACGACGCGGCAGGCGTCGACGCCGGGCCCGCCGTCCACGGCGCCCTGGTTGATACCGACGAACAGGTCGTCGTCGCCGTCGCCACCGCGCACCCGACCGGAGGGCTGGAGAAGCCCGCCGACCTCGATCCGGTCGGCGGCCTCCCCGCCCTCCACCCGCCCGAACACCCCGGCGGCCGGATCGAGGACGAGGACGTCCGCGCCGCGGGCACCTCGGATGTCGGCCCCCTCGGCCACGAAGGCGTGGCCGAGGAGGTCGATGCGGTCGTCGTGCCGGCCGCCCGCCACCCGACCGAGGACGGGGCCGTCGAGGGCGAACCGGTCGCCGCGGGACTGGCCGTCCAGGGAGCCGCGGGGCCCCACGGAACCGGTCGCCGTGAGCGTGACGGCGTCCTCGCCGTCGCCGCCGCGCACCCCGCCCGCCACGGGGCCGGTGAGGGTGATGGCGTCGTCCCCGGCGAGGGCGTCGACGGTGTCGCCGGCGTCCACCGAGGAGCAGGTGATCACGTCGTCGCCGGGGGTGCCGACGATGGCCGGGCCGGTCATGTGTCTGCCGTTGACCACGCAGGACGTCGCGGCGTGCGCCGGGGTGGCCGTCAGGCCCGCCAGCGGCATGGCCAGCGCCGCCGCGGCGGCGGCCGTACGGAGCGTCCAGCGGGCCTTCGCCGCGGCGGACCACAGGGAGGCCGCTCGCGGGGAGGCGAGACGACGGGCGGCGCGACGGCGGGCGGCGCGGCGACGGGACGCGGGTGGGTGCGGCATGGGGGGGCCTTCCGTGCGGGTCGGGCCGCCGGGCCGCATGAGCACCCCGGGACGGCGGTTACACACTGCGTCGACATGAGTACTGTCAGTGCCGGCATTTACGCTCGACTGTGACTTGAGCACCGCCTCCCGGCTCTCAACCGCCGGGGGCGACGGGCGAGTTGAGGGGAGGCCGTAATGGGGCACGACCGCGACAGCCGTTCCCGCCCGGCGCCGGGACCCGCGACCGGCGGCGGGCGACGCGGACGCGCGGACCTCCGGGCGGCGATATGCCGCCGCTGACCGGACGGGTGCCCTAGATTCCTCGGTGCCGCGGTCCGCTCGGGGACCACCCGCCGGACGGCGGCCGTGAGCCTGTTCGGCGGAGGAGGCGGGCACGGGTGTGCGGCGTGGCGGGCTGGGTCGACTTCGCGCGGGATCTGACGGCGCACCGCGCGGTGGTGCGGGGCATGACGGCCACCCTGGCCTGCCGGGGGCCGGACGACGAGGGGCTGTGGAGCGGCCGCGGCGCGCTGCTGGGCCACCGCCGGCTCGCCGTCATCGACCTGGTGACGGGCCGGCAGCCGATGTCCCACGCGGAGGCGGTGGTCAGCCACAGCGGCGAGGTCTACAACTACCGCGCGCTGCGCAGCGAGCTGACCGCGCGGGGCCATCGGTTCCGTACGCACAGCGACACCGAGGTGGTGCTGGCGGCCTACCGCGCGTGGGGCGAGGGCTTCGCCGAAAGGCTGGAGGGCATGTTCGCGCTGGCGCTGTGGGACGAGAAGGCGGAGCGGCTGCTGCTCGTGCGCGACCGGATGGGCGTCAAACCGCTCTACTACTACCCCACCCCCGCCGGGCTGCTCTTCGGCTCCGAGCCCAAGGCGATCCTGGCCCACCCGCAGGCCGAGGCGGTCGTCGACCTCGACGGGCTACGAGAGCTGTTCGCCCTGGCCAAGACGCCGGGGCTGACGGCCTACCGGGGGATGTACGAGGTCAAGCCCGGCCATGTGGTGCGGCTGACCCGCGCGGGGCTGCGGCAGCGCCCGTACTGGACGCTGCCCACCACCGAGCACACGGACGGCTGGGCGCGGACCGTGGACACCGTGCGGGAGCTCCTCGACGAGGCCGTGACCGGGCAGCTCGTCGCCGATGTGCCGCGCTGCACGCTGCTCTCCGGCGGCCTGGACTCCAGCGCCGTCAGCGCGCTGGCCGCCCGCCGCCTGGCGGCTCGCGGGGCGGGACCGCTCGCCACGTTCGCCGTCGACTTCGCGGAGCCGGGCGCGCCGACGCCCCAGGGCAGCCCCGACCGCCCGTACGCCCACGCGGTCGCCGCGCACCTCGGCACGGACCACACCGACATCGTCCTCGACGCGGCCGAACTGGCCGATCCGCTGCACCGCACCACGACGCTGACGGCGCGCGACCTGCCGGACGGTCGCGCCGAGCGCGACACCTCGCTCTACCTGCTCTTCTCCGCCATCCGCGGCCATGCCACGGTCGCCCTCTCGGGCGAGTCCGCGGACGAACTCTTCGGCGGCTACGCGTGGTTCCACGACCCTGGGGCGCTCACCAGCGGCACCTTCCCCTGGATCGGGGAGGACGGCACGGGCTTCGCGGGCACCCTGGACCGTCTGCTCGCCCCCGCCCTCCGCGCCCGGCTGGGGCTCGCCGCCTACCGACGTGACCGGCACCGGGAGGCGCTCGCCGAGGTGGAGCACCCGCCCGGCTCGGCCGACCCCGTCGAACGACGCCTCCGCGAGGTCACCCACCTGGCGCTCACCCGCTTCGTCCCGCGGCTGCTGGACCGCAAGGACCGCATGTCCATGGCCGCCGGCCTGGAGGCTCGCGTCCCCTTCTGCGACCACCGCCTGGTGGGCTACGTCTACAACACGCCCTGGTCGCTGCGGGCCCGGGGCGGCCGCGAGAAGAGCCTGCTGCGCGCGGCCACCCGCGACCTGCTCCCGGCGCACGTCGCCGACCGCCGCAAGAGCCCCTACCCCGCCACCCCGCACCGCGCCTACACCGAGGCCGTACGCGCCCAGTTCGCCGCCCTCGTCGCCGACCCCGGCCAGCCGGTGCACCCTCTGCTGGACGCCGACTGGGCGGCGGAGACCACCCGGACCGCCCCCGCGACCGCCCTGGAGGACTACCTGGCGCGCTTCGGCATGGAGTGCGCCCTGCTGCTCAACACCTGGCTACGGCGGTACGCGGTGCGGCTGGAGGTGTGACCGGCCGCCGGCGTCCACGGGTGTCGAGCAGGGCCGTGCCATGACCGGTCACGCGTCGGCGAACGGATCCCCCAGCACTCCGGCGAGCCGGATGAGACCCGGCCCCTCGCCGGCACGGTCGCCGGCACCGACCGAGGCGTAGACGGTGTAGGTCCACCCCCGTTCGGCCGCGTGCGGCGAGGCCCAGGCCAGGACGTCGTCGACGTCGACCTCGCCCAGCACCTCGTACTCGTGCGCCGTGGCCGCGGGCACGTCCCAGAACGAGACGCGATAGCGGGCGTGGTCCGCTTCCCAGGCGGTGTCGCGGGGGTCGATGCGGCGGATATCCATGATCCGAGCCTAGACGCGAGGCTCCGACGCTCTCGCGTCACCGGTTCCGTGCGCCCCGCTCCGTCGTCCCGGGACGACGCGAGACCGGGCGCGACGATCCGCCGTCCACACGACACGGCGCCCCCGGTCTCGGGGAGACCGGGGGCGCCGCCGCCTCGTGACGTCCCGCGGCGCTAGGTCGCCGGCGCCGGAAGGGGCGCCTTCTGGTCGGCGTCGCCCCTCTCGTGGCCCTCCAGGAGAGAGCCGCTCGCGGAGTCGTACGCCTCGCGGTCGAGGATGTTCTCCCGGGCGGAGACGAGGATGGGGATGAGCGCCTGCCCGGCGACGTTCGTCGCCGTCCGCATCATGTCCACGATCGGGTCGATGGCCATCAGCAGGCCCACGCCCTCCAGCGGGAGGCCGAGGGTGGAGAGGGTCAGGGTGAGCATGACCGTTGCGCCGGTGAGGCCGGCGGTGGCGGCGGAGCCGATGACGGAGACGAAGGCGATCAGCAGGTAGTCGCCGATGCCCAGTTCGACGTCGAAGATCTGGGCGATGAAGATCGCGGCGATGGCCGGGTAGATGGAGGCGCAGCCGTCCATCTTGGTGGTGGAGCCGAAGGGCACCGCGAAGCTCGCGTACTCCTTCGGGACGCCGAGGCGCTCGGTGACCCGCTGGGTGACCGGCATGGTGCCGACCGAGGAGCGGGAGACGAAGGCCAGCTGGATGGCGGGCCAGGCGCCCTTGAAGAAGTTGAGCGGGTTGACCTTGGCGACGGTGGCCAGCAGCAGCGGGTAGACGCCGAACATGACCAGGGCGCAGCCGATGTAGATGTCGGCGGTGAAGGTGGCGTACTTGCCGATCAGGCCCCAGCCGTACTTGGTGATCGCGAAGCCGATGAGGCCGAGGGTGCCGAGCGGGGCGAGCCGGATGACCCACCACAGGGCCTTCTGGAGCAGCTCCAGGACGGCCTGGCTGAGGGTGAGGATCGGCTGGGCCTTCTCGCCGAGCTGGAGGGCGGCGATGCCCGCCACCGCCGCCATGAAGACGATCTGCAGGACGTTCAGCTGGGTGAAGGGGGTCACCACGTCCTGCGGCACGATGCCGGTCAGGAAGTCCAGCCAGGAGCCGGCGTGCTCGGGCTTGCCGCCGTCCTTGGGGGTGAGGCCGGTGCCGGAGCCGGGGTTGGTGAGCAGGCCGATGGTCAGACCGATGGCGACGGCTATCAGCGAGGTGACCATGAACCACAGCAGCGTGCGGGCGGCCAGCCGGGCGGCGTTGTTGACCTGCCGCAGGTTGGTTATGGAGACCAGGATGGCGAAGAAGACGAGCGGGGCGACCGCGAGCTTCAGCAGCTGGACGAAGATCGAGCCGATCTTGTCGAGGGTGGTGGCGAGCCACGCGACGTCACCGCTGCGGGCGGCCCAGCCGAGGAGTACGCCCAGCACCAGGCCGAGCAGGATCTGGGCCCAGAACGGGACCTTGGGCAGGCGGAGCGACGACGAGGACGTCTTGGCTTCGGGCGACAACGGACACACTCCGTGGGTGGGTTCCATGGGGGGTGGGTGGGGGCATGAAAAAAGCCGGGAGGTCCGTGCGGATCTCCGGCCGCTGTGCTGACGGGGCGCGCGAGCGCGGGCGTTTCGGCGGATCAGCGGCGACAGGCCGCGGAGCGGCATCGGCGACGGCAGCGACAACGGCAAAGACCTGCGGGCAGGCGCACCGCGAGCGGAACCCTCGCGGGGGGTCGGGGCGCAGCTGCTGTCTTCATATCGAACACGCTAACACCCTCCCTTTGGGTGACCCAAAGGCAATCTTTGGGCGCACCCCTCCCATGGATCCCGGAGACGGCCGAAGCGGCTCCGGGGGCGGCGCGGTCGGACCCGGTACAGACGCCGAAAGCCCCGGCCGACGGCGGAGAACGCCGTCGGCCGGGGCTTCCCTACGAGGGAGTGCGCGCCCGGGCGCGATGTGGTGAGGCTTACAGATCGTCTTCCTGGCCGCGGTTGGCCGCGAGCTTCTGCTTGGCCCGGTCGACCTTGACCACGATCTGCTCGGACATCTCGTCGCGCTGCTTGCGCAGCAGCACCAGGCTGAGCGGGGCGGAGACGACGAGGGCGAGCAGCAGCACCCAGATGAAGCTGGAGCCGTTGGCTGCGGCCGGGAACACACGGAAGGAGACCAGCGCCCACATGACGAGGAAGCATCCGGCGAAGATGCCCAGACGCATCACGGAGTAGCGGAACGTCGCGCTCGTCTTGAGAGACACGGCTGGACTTCTTTCTGCCGGGAGATCCTGCGTTACCAGACATCCAGTGAATCACGCCCCCAAATCGATCACTTCAGGGGCAGCCACATCAGGATGTCGTCGCGGAGGTCGCCGCCCCCGACGTCGATCCCCTCCGGCACCCGGCCGACCTCCTTGAAGCCGACGGTGGCGTAGAAGTCCTCCGTCCCCATGCCGCCCCGCACCCCCAGGCGCAGGGCGCTGAACCCCAGGTCCCGAGCCATCTCGACGGTCTCGCGCATCAGGGCCTTGCCACGCCCGCCGCCCTGCCGCTCGGGGTCGATCATCACCGTGACCACGGTGCTCCAGTGCCGCATCAGGGGGTGGGTGTTGAGCTTGAGGTACGAGGTCCCGACCAGGCGGCCCTCCTCGTACGCCGCAAGCATCCGCAAGGCGCCGGAGGCGACGGCCGCCGCCTGCGCGTCGGCGGTGGGGCGTATCTCCTCGGCGGTGACCGGGGGGACGAAGCCGACGGCACCGCCCGCCTGGGACACCCGCGTCCAGAGCTGGAGGACCTCCTCCCGCAGCGCGGGGGTGAGCTCCGGGTCCCGGACGAAATCAAGATCAGTAAGGGGCATGGGGCGAAGTTATCCGTTACACCCCCGGGTGGCAACAGTCGACCGCGCGCCCCACCCACACCGCCGCACGACGAAGGGGTGGCACCCGCCTCGGCGGATGCCACCCCTTCGTCGACCTCGTCGACGTGCGCGTCAGACCCGCATCGGCTGCGGGGACTCCCGGAGCTCGGGGTCCGGGCCCGGGTAGTCCCGGATGACCTCGTAGCGCGTGTTGCGCTCCACCGGCCTGAAGCCCGCGTCCCGGATCAGGTCGAGCAGGTCCTCACGGGTCAGCTTGTCCGGCGTCCCGTAGTTGTCGGCGTCGTGGGTGATCTTGTACTCGACGACCGAGCCGTCCATGTCGTCCGCGCCGTGCTGCAGCGCCAGCTGGGCGGTCTGCACGCCGTGCATCACCCAGAAGACCTTCACATGCGGGACGTTGTCGAACAGCAGCCGGGAGACCGCGAAGGTCTTCAGCGCTTCGGCGCCGGTCGCCATCGTGGTCCGCGCCTGCAGACGGTTGCGGATCTTGCCGTCCTTCATGTCCACGAAGTCGTGCTGGTAGCGCAGCGGGATGAAGACCTGGAAGCCGCCGGTCTCGTCCTGGAGCTCGCGCAGCCGCAGCACGTGGTCCACCCGGTGGCGCGGCTCCTCGATGTGGCCGTAGAGCATGGTGCAGGGCGTCTTGAGGCCCTTGGAGTGCGCGAGCCGGTGGATGCGCGACCAGTCCTCCCAGTGGGTCTCGTGGTCGACGATGTGCTGCCGCACCTCCCAGTCGAAGATCTCGGCGCCGCCGCCGGTCAGCGACTCCAGGCCGGCGTCGATCAGCTCGTCGAGGATCTCCGACGCGGAGAGGCCGGAGATCTTCTCGAAGTGGTGGATCTCGGTGGCGGTGAACGCCTTCAGCGAGACCTCCGGCAGCGCCTCCTTCAACGCCCGCAGCGAGCGCGGGTAGTAGCGCCAGGGCAGCGTCGGGTGGAGGCCGTTGACGATGTGCAGCTCGGTGAGGTTCTCGTTCTCCATCGCCTTGGCGAGGCGGACGGCCTCCTCGATGCGCATCGTGTACGCGTCCTTCTCCCCCGGCTTGCGCTGGAAGGAGCAGTACGCGCAGGACGCGGTGCACACGTTCGTCATGTTCAGATGACGGTTGACGTTGAAGTGCACCACGTCGCCGTTCTTCCGCGCGCGCACCTCGTGGGCCAGGCCACCGAGCCAGGCCAGGTCGTCCGACTCGTAGAGGGCGATACCGTCCTCGCGGGTCAGCCGCTCCCCGGCCCGGACCTTCTCCTCCAGCTCGCGCTTGAGCCCCGCGTCCATAGTCGGCCGCCTCCCATACGTCTGCTTATGTGGGCCTTGACGAGCCTACGCCTAGGCGTTCTCGGGCAGTTCGCCGACCCGGTTCTCCCACTTCGTGGAGAGCACGATGGTGGTCCGGGTGCGGGACACGCCCTTGGTGCCGGACAGCCGACGGATCGTCCGCTCCAGCCCGTCCACGTCGGTGGCCCGCACCTTGAGCATGTACGAGTCGTCGCCGGCGATGAACCAGCAGTCCTCGATCTCGGCGAGCTCGCGCAGCCGCTGGGCCACCTCCTCGTGGTCGGTGGCGTCCGAGAGCGAGATGCCGATGAGCGCGGTGACACCGAGGCCGAGCGAGGCCGCGTCGACGGTCGCGCGATAGCCGGTGATCACACCGGCCGCCTCCAGGCGGTTGATCCGGTCCGTGACGCTCGGGCCGGAGAGGCCGACCAGCCGGCCGAGCTCCGCGTATGAGGCCCTGCCGTTCTCGCGCAGGGCCTGGATGAGCTGCCTATCCACCGCGTCCATATGCCTGGAGCCTTCCATTGTTCTGCTATCCCGCTGGTTTACATGTAGAATCTAAGGCATCAGGGCCGAAGGCCCTGCGAATCAGTGCACGCTTTGTCTAACTTGCCTAACGATCAATGACGATCCCCAGGAGATGAGTCTCACCGTGTACACGATCGAGATGGCCTATGCCCGCATGCGTGAGCTGCAGGAGCTGGCCGACCGCTCGCGTGCTCACCAGCCCACCGGCACCCGCCGGGCCAAGGCGGCCAAGGACCGCTTCGCCCGCGCCGCCAAGCGCTGAACACCCAAGCGCTGAACGCTCAGCGCTGATCCTCCCCCCGGGGGCCCATGGAGCCGGTCGGTCCGGCCGGACCGACCGCGGCGGCCGACGCCGCCGGCCCGGCGGAGCCATCGGCGAAGCCGCCCCCGAGCTCTCCTTCCCACCGGCGGTACAGCTTGTGCGGCACACCCGCCGCGTCCAGCACCCGCCCGGCGACGAAGTCCACCAGATGCTGGATGTGCGTCGCCCCCGCGTAGAACGCCGGCGAGGCGGGCACCACCACGGCGCCCGCCTCGTCCAGCGTCACCAGCGCCTTCAGCGTCTGCCCGCTCAGCGGGGCCTCCCGCACCGTGACCACCAGCGGCCGGCGCTCCTTGAGCGTCACGCTCGCCACCCGCTGCAGCAGGTCCTTGGACAGCCCCAGCGCCACCCCGGCCACGCACGCCGTGCTCGCCGGGACGATCAGCATCCCCTTCGCCGGGTACGACCCCGAGGACGGCCCCGCCGCCAGGTCGCCGGCCGACCAGTAACGCACCGCGGAGACGTCCACGTCGAAGGCGTCCGGCGTGCCGTCGGCGCCGCGCGCCAGCCACGTCCGCAGGTCCTCCCGCCAGTGGGCGTCCCGGAACGCGATGCCGGTCTCGTCCAGCAGCGTCAGCCGCGAGGCCCGGCTGACCACCAGGTCGACCGCCTCGCCGGCCTGCACCAGCGCGCGCAGCACCGCCGCGGCGTACGGCGTCCCGGACGCTCCGGACACCCCGACGACCCAGGGACGGCGGGTCTCCCGGTCGGCGGCCGCTCCGGGCGGCTGCCCCTCACTGAGCTCTTCGCACGGATTCACATACCGAGACTATCCGGAGCGCTTCACGCGCCATCACACGCGCGGGTGACGGTCACCCTCAGGGGCCGTCACCCACCCGTGAGAGGCGGCGCGGTCACACGCTCAGGCCGCGCACCAGCAGGTCCAGCAGCGCGCAGAGGAACAGCGCGATGCCGATGAAGCCGTTGACCGTGAAGAAGCTGCGGTTCAGCCGGGACAGGTCGTGCGGCCGCACGATCGAGTGCTCGTAGAGGAAGGCCGAGGCGACGATCGCCAGGCCCACCCAGAAGAAGGCGCCCGCGTCCGTGGCCACCCCGTACCACCCGAGGAGCAGGGTGGTGACGACATGGCAGACCCGTGCCCCGTACAGCGCGCCGGGGACCCCGAAGCGGGCCGGCACCGACCTCACCCCGTGCGCGAGGTCGGACTCGACGTCCTGGCAGGCGTAGATCAGGTCGAAGCCGCCGATCCACACCCCGACCGCCAGGCCCAGCACGACCGCGTCCCAGGACCACTCGCCGGTGATCCCGATCCACGCGCCGACCGGACCCATCGCCTGGGCGAGGCCGAGGATCGCGTGCGGGAAGTCCGTGAACCGCTTGCCGTACGGATAGACCACCATCGGGACCACCGCCACCGGCGCCAGCGCCAGGCAGAGCGGACCCAACAGCGCCGCCGCGCCCAGGAACACCACCAGCGCCACCAGCGCGCCCACCCAGGCGGTGCGGACCGAGACCGCGCCGGTGACCAGCTCCCGGGAGGCGGTGCGCGGGTTCCGCGCGTCGATCTCCCGGTCGATGATCCGGTTGGCGGCCATCGCGAAGGTGCGCAGCCCCACCATGGCCACCGTCACCAGCAGCAGCCGCAGCCAGTGGATGTCCCCGTCCCACAGCAGCATCGCGGTGAGCGCGGCGATGTACGCGAAGGGCAGCGCGAAGACCGAGTGTTCGATCATCACCAGCCGCAGGAACGCCTTGACCCGGCCGCTGGACTCGGCGGGGCGGCCGGACCCGAGGACCCCCTCGGCGGCGCTCACCGCCCGTCCTCCGGAACAGCCCCGCGCCGGCGGCGGGAGGACCCGGCCGCCACGCTGCCCACGCCCGTCATGGACCGGCCCCTCACAGCCCGTACTCCTTCCACCGCCGGGTCACCCGGTCGGCGATCCGCGGGTCCGACTCGACCATCTCCGGCCAGCCGCCGTCGCGCGTGTAGCCCTCCTCGGGCCACTTCGCCGTGGCGTCGATGCCCGCCTTGCCGCCCCAGAACTTCTGGTACGAGGAGTGGTCGAGGTGGTCCACCGGACCCTCGACGACGGTCAGGTCGCGGGCGTAGTCCGTGTTGCCCAGCGCCCGCCAGGAGACCTCGTGCAGGTTGTGCACGTCGCAGTCGGCGTCGACCACGATGATCAGCTTGGTCAGCGACATCATGTGCGCGCCCCAGATGGCGTGCATCACCTTCTGCGCGTGCTTGGGGTACTTCTTGTCGATCGAGACGATCGCGCAGTTGTGGAAGCCGCCGGACTCCGGCAGGTGGTAGTCCACGATGTCCGGAATGATGATCTTCAGCAGCGGAAGGAAGAACCGCTCGGTGGCCCGCCCCAGCGGGCCGTCCTCGGTCGGCGGCCGCCCCACCACGATGGACTGGAGCAGCGGACGGCGGCGCATCGTGACGCAGTCGATGGTCAGCGCCGGGAAGTCCTCCTGCGGGGTGTAGAAGCCGGTGTGGTCGCCGAACGGGCCCTCCGGGAGCATCTTCCCCGGCTCCAGCCAGCCCTCCAGGACCACCTCGGCGTTGGCCGGCACCTGGAGCGGCACCGTCTTGCAGTCGACCATCTCCACCCGCCGGCCCTGCAGGAAGCCGGCGAAGAGGTACTCGTCGATGTCGCCGGGGAGCGGGGCGGTGGAGGCGTACGTCACGGCCGGCGGACAGCCGAAGGCGATCGCCACCGGCAGCCGCTCGCCGCGCCGCGCGGCCACCTGGTAGTGGTTGTGGCTGTCCTTGTGGATCTGCCAGTGCATGCCGATGGTGCGCCGGTCGTGGCGCTGGAGCCGGTACAGACCCAGGTTGCGCACCCCGGTCTCCGGGTCCTTGGTGTGGGTCAGGCCCAGGTTGTAGAAGGACCCGCCGTCCTTGGGCCAGGTGAACAGCGCCGGGATCGCGTCCAGGTCGACCTGGTCGCCGGTGAGCACCACCTCGTGCACCGGAGCGTCCTTGACCTTCTTCGGCGGCACGTGCGCCATGCTGCCGAGCTTCCCGAAGGCCTCCCGCAGCCCGCCGACGCCGTGCGGCAGCTCCGGCTTGAGCAGCCCGCCGATCTTCTCGCTGATCTCCTCGTACGAGCCCAGCCCGAGCGCCTTCAGCAGCCGACGGTCGGTGCCGAAGACGTTCATCGCCAGCGGGATCGGGGAGCCCTTCACGTTCTCGAAGAGGAGGGCGGGTCCACCGGCCTTGTTCACCCGGTCGACGATCTCCCCGATCTCCAGATACGGATCGACTTCGACCTTGATGCGCTTGAGGTCGCCTTCGCGGTCAAGCGCCCGCAGAAACGAACGAAGATCGTCATAAGCCATGCGGTCCAGTATCCGGCACGCACTACCCTGGACCGGTAACTGGGTGCCGCGCTTAGGGCTCCCGGCTCCGACACCGCACACGCAGGGGGACGGCCTCATGCTCCGGGTGCTGCTGATTCTGGTGCCGCTGGCGCTCAGCATCTACGCCTTCATCGACTGCATCACCACCGACGAGCAGGACGTCCGCTATATCCCCAAGCCCATCTGGGCGATCCTCGTGCTGCTCTTCCCGGTGGTCGGCTCGATCTCCTGGCTGATCGCCGGCAAGCAGCGCGGGCCCGTCGGCGCCGGCGGGTCGGGCGGCTTCGGCTTCGGCGGCCGACGCGGCGGCGGCTGGGTCGCCCCGGACGACAACCCCGAGTTCCTCAAGTCACTCGGCGACACCTCCGGGCGCGACGGCGAGACGCCCTCGTCGGGCGACCGGACCGAGCAGGCCGAGCGGGACGAGGCGCTGCTGAAGGACTGGGAGGCGGACCTGCGCCGCCGCGAGGACGAACTGCGGCGCAAGGGCGACAAGGGCGACGGCCCGGAGGACACCCCGCCCGCGAAGTGACGCCGGGGCCCGCCCGATGGGCGGCGCCGACCGGCGGGCGTGGAGTACGACGGTCAGTCGCGGGGCCAGTTCGTCGTGTCGATGGTGGCCTCGGGGAACGGGAGCGGGAACTTCGTCCCAAAGGCATAGGTCGACACGTCGGTGTACTCGCCGTTCTGCGGGGCGTGGTGGACGTGCACGTATCCGGTCTTGGGGTCGGCGATGACGTACGTCGGCACGCCGGCCACGGCGTAGACCTTCAGCTTGGCGTCGTAGTCGTCCCGGCGGCTGCCGCGGGAGACGACCTCCGCCACCAGGCGGACGTCCCGGTAGTCCCACCCGCCGTTCTCGTCCTCCTTCGCGTCATCGGCGAGGAGCGCCACATCGGGGCAGTAGCCGTTGAGTGCACCAGGGAAATCGATCCGCACATCCCACAAGATGTTCGCATCGAGTCCGCACACGTCCTCCAACGACCGGTTGATCCTGCGAATGATCGTCGAGTGGACGAAACGCTGTGGATTCATGACGATCTCCCCCTCGATGACCTCCGCCCGGTAGCCCGCAGGCACATTCATCGCCTCGATGAGATCGAACATCTCATCCAGGCGGGCAGAGTCCATCACCATGGTCATCTCGGCACCTCCCCGGCAGTCCTCTTCGAGCCTAGCGGCCTCTAAGGGTGGTCGCCCGCCTTATCCACAACCCCCCGGCGTTCAGCGTCCCCACGGCCGCGGCCGGCTACCGTGACGTATGTCACGAAAACCGGCCGCGATGCGGACGAGTGGGCCCGGGGGCCGAGCGACCCCGCCGCGGGGTCGCATACGGCCCGTCAGACCCCGGCGTAGGAGTGCTTGCCGGAGACGAAGATGTTGATCCCGTAGTAGTTGAAGAGGTAGCAGCCGAAGGCGGCCAGGGCCAGATAGGCGGCCTTGCGGCCCTTCCAGCCGGCGGTGGCGCGGGCGTGCAGGTAGCCGGCGTAGGCGACCCAGGTGATGAAGGACCAGACCTCCTTGGGGTCCCAGCCCCAGTAGCGGCCCCAGGCGGCCTCGGCCCAGATCGCGCCGGCGATGATCGTGAACGTCCACAGCGGGAAGACCGTGGCGTTGATGCGGTACGCGAACTTGTCGAGCGAGGCGGCGGAGGGCACCCGCTCCAACACGGACCGGGCGAACGCGCCGGACTGCTTGCCGTCCGGGTTCTCCAGCCGCTCCTCGTACCGGTCGCGGAAGAGGTAGAGCAGCGTGGAGACCGCGCCCAGGTAGAGGGCGGCACCGGAGATGATGGCGCAGCTGACGTGGATCCACAGCCAGTACGAGTGCAGCGCCGGGACCAGCTGGTCGCTCTCGGTGTAGAGCACAGAGACCGCCAGGCCCAGGTCGAGCAGGACCGTGGTGACCAGCGGCAGGCCGATCCAGCGGACGTTCTTCTTCAGCGCCAGCAGGGCCAGGTACGTGCCGACCGCGACCATGGCGAAGGTCGTGGAGAACTCGTACATGTTGCCCCAGGGGGCGCGCTGCACGGACAGGGCGCGCGACACGACCCCGCCGACGTGCATGAGGAAGCCCAGCACGGTCAGCGAGATCGCGATCCGTCCGTACAGGTCGCCCTTCTCGCTGCCGCCCGCGGCGCCCGGGCCGTCCGGGACGTCCCGGCTACCGACGGCGGAGCGGGTCACGACCTTCGGCCGCTCCAGCACGGCGGTGGCACCGCCCTTGCCGCCGACCTGGACGGCGACCTTGGCTGCGGCCGGGGCGTTCGCGGTGATCGCCGAGGCGGTACGGCCGACGGCGCTGCGGCTGCCGAACACCCACTCACTGATGTGGGCCAGGAAGGCGAGGGTGTAGACCGCCATCGCCGAATAGATCAGCACATTGCTGGACTGGGCCAGGTTCTCGTTGACTTCGGCAGCGAGGTTCACGCGCGCGCTCCTTCGGCAGCGTCAGCGGGTTCTGCGGGGTCGTCGGCGTCCGGAGCGGAGCCGTCGGGGTCGGGGTCCGGTTCCGGGGCCGGCGGGGCGTCCGCCTGGAGCGCCACGGCGAGGTCGGCGAGCTCCTCGGGGAGCTTCAGCGACTCGCTGCGGCCCAGGCCGGCCATCTCCACCACGGTCACGCCGTCGGCGCCCGCCGTGGCGCGCACCCACACCCGGCGACGCTGGATGAACAGCGAGGCGGCCAGGCCCACCAGCGCGGCGACCGCGCCGACCAGGGCGCCGGAGTTGCCCGGCTGGTGGGAGACCTGGAAGGTCGCCCAGGGCTTGATGCCGTCGAAGGTGAGCGTCCCGGCGCCGTTCGGCAGCTTCATCGTCTCGCCGGGCCGCAGCGGGGCCTTGAACGGGGAGCCGTCGGGCTCCTTGAACTGCTTCATCCGCTTGTTGTCCAGCTGGTACACGTTCTGCGGGGTGCCGCCGTCGATGCCCAGGCTGCCGTGGTACGCGGTGAGGAAGAGCACCGGGTAGTCGAGCGCCGGGAACTGGGAGATCATGCCGCGTTCGGTGGCACCGCCGAAGGTCGGCACGAAGTAGCCCTGGAAGCCCAGCTGGTCCTTCTTGCCGTTCTTGTCCCGGTAGTCGGGGACCTTGATCACACCGGAGGAGGTGAGGTTGGAGTCCTGCGGCAGGAACGGCACCGCGCCCTTGAAGGCGATCTCGCCCTGGCCGTCCTTGACGGTGACGACCGGCGCGTAACCGTTGCCCAGCAGGAAGACCTTGGAGCCGGCGATGTCCAGCGGCTCGTTCACCTCGACGGTGGTCTTCCGCTCCTCGCCGTCGGCGCCCACCGCGTACGTGACGTCAGCCTGGTATTCGCGGGCGGTGCCGCGCTGCGGGCCGGACTTCTCGTAGCTGGCGGTGAAGCGGTCCAGCCTGAAGCTGAAGGGGTCGAGGTCGTCGACGTCGAAGAAGGTGCCGGACTTGAAGTCGTCGTACTGGCTGATGGTGTTGGCGAAGCCGGGTTCACCGGCGACGATCAGCTTGCCGCCCTCGGACTTCCACAGCTGTCCCACCGCGAAGGCGACCAGCATCACGATCAGTGCGATGTGGAAGACCAGGTTGCCTAGCTCCCGCAGATAGCCCTTCTCGGCGGCGACCGCGCCGTCGGTGACGTGGGCGCGGAAGCGGCGCCGCTTCACGATCTTCTGGGCGGCGGCCAGCACCTCGTCGGGGGTGGCCTCGGTGCGCCAGGTGGTGTACGCGGGCAGCCGGGTCAGCCGGCGCGGGGCGGCTGGCGGGCGGCCGCGGAGCTGTCCGACGAACTGCCAGCTGCGCGGCACGATGCAGCCGATCAGCGAGATGAACAGCAGGATGTAGATCGCCGAGAACCACACCGAGCCGTAGACCTGGAAGAGGCCGAGCTGCTCGTAGATCGGCGCGAGCGTCTCGTGCTTCGCCTTGAACTCGGCGACCTTGAACTCGTCCACGCTGTTCTGCGGGATCAGCGAGCCGGGGATGGCGCCGAGGGAGAGCAGCAGGAGCAGCAGCAGCGCGACCCGCATCGAGGTCAGCTGCCGCCAGAACCAGCGGAACCAGCCCAGGACCTCCCGACCGAACCACTGGGCCGCGCCCAGCGCGCCGGGGCGGCGCACCCCGCCGAACGACCCGGGGACGGCCTGGCCGGACTCCTCCGCCGGGGCCGTGGACAGCTGGGAGCCGGCCGCGCCGAGGTCGCTGTCCTCGGCGGGGGCCGCGGCCCGCGCGGCGCCGTCGTCGGTGGCGTCACCGTCCGGCGCCGGGGTGGCGGCGGAGTCGGTGTCGGTGGTGGCCATGGATCAGATCCCCACGTTGAAGCTGTTGGACCAGTACTGCATGTCGGCGATCATCCGGTCCCAGGCACCGGTCAGCAGCAGCACGCCGAGCAACACCAGCATGCCGCCTCCCAGCCGCATCACCCACACGTAGTGGCGCTTGACCCAGCTGAACGCGCCGAGCGCGCGCCGGTAGGCGAGGGCGACCGCTATAAACGGCAGGCCGAGGCCCAGGCAGTAGGCGAAGGTGAGCAGCGCGCCGCGGCCGGCGCTGGCCTGGTTGATGGCCAGGGTCTGGACGGCACCGAGGGTGGGGCCCATGCAGGGCGTCCAGCCGACGCCGAAGAGCGCGCCGAGCAACGGCGCGCCGGTCAGACCCATGGTGGGCTTCATGTGGAAGCGGAACTCGCGCTGTCCGAAGAGCGAGAACAGCCCCATGAAGGCCAGGCCCATGACGATCGTCAGGACCCCGAGGATCTTGTTGACGGTCTCCCGGTGCACCATCAGGTCCTGGCCGATGCTCCCGAAGAACGCCCCCTGGGAGATGAAGACGGCCGAGAAGCCGAGGACGAACAGGGAGGCGCCGGCGAGCATCCGACCGCGTCTGGCCTCGCCCAGGTCGGTGCCGGTGACGCCGGTGACGTACGACATATAGCCGGGCACCAGCGGCAGCACACACGGAGAGAAGAAGGAGACCAGACCCGCGAAGAGGGCGAGCGGCAGGGCGAGCAGCAGCGCGCCCGAGTTGACGGTCGCTTCGGCGTCGACGCCCGCGGCGAGAGAGATCACGGGATCACTTCTCCGCGATGACCGGGTCGATCAGCTCGTGCAGGCGCTTCTCGCTGAGCGGCTGCATGGTGCGTGCCGCGACCTTGCCGTCCCGGTCGATCACGACCGTGCTCGGGATGCCCTGCGGGAGCAGCGTGCCCTTGGGGAAGCGCAGCAGCAGCTTGCCCGCGGGGTCGTAGAGGCTCGGGTAGTCGACCTCGAATTCCTTCTCGAACTTGATCGCCGACGCCCGGTTGGGGTCGCGGGTGTTGATCCCGACGAACTGCACGCCCTTGGACTCGGTCTCCTTGGCGACCTTGACCAGGTTGGGGGCCTCCGCCCGGCACGGCGCGCACCACGAGCCCCAGACGTTCAGGACGACGACCTTGCCCTTGTAGTCCGCGATGTCGAGATCGTCGCCCTGGAGGTCCTCGCCGCTGAGGTCGGGGGCCGCCTGGCGGTCGCCCTTGGCGACCCGGTCGATCCCGTTCTTGCCCTGGATGTAGTTGGTGTTGGATCCTCCGCCGGACACCCCGCCCGAACCGCAGGCGGAAAGCGTCAGCGCGGCAACGGCGGCCCCGGCGGCCAGCACGGTTGCGCGACGGCGGGTCACGAGACGCCGGGGGGCGCGGCAGGCACTCATGTGAAAAGTTTCGCATGGGCGGTTTAGGGATCTTCCGCACCCCCCACCCGGCCCGCGCGCACCCCCTCTCACCACCGGTTTCGCCCTCACACCGGAACCGCCCCGCGCGCCGTCGCGGCGCCGGGGCGATACCGGGTGATGCGGGGGCGCCGGGGCGCCCGGGGGCGCGCCCGCACCGACGGGCGCGGACGGGGGCCGGGCGCCGGGCGGCTCAGCGGGCCCCGGCGAAAGGTTGGCCGACGCCCAGCCGGCGCAGGTCGGCGAGGACCGCGGGGTCCTGGGCGTCCAGCCAGTCGCAGAGCTGCCGGAAGGACACCAGCCGGACGTCCTTGTGCTTCTCGTCGGTGATGTGCTTGATCGCCTCCTCGACGGCGTCCATGTAGATGCCGCCGTTCCACTGCTCGAAGTGGTTGCCGATGAAGAAGGGCGCGCGGTTGGTGGTGTAGGCGCGCTTGAACCCGGCGATGTAGGCGTTGGCGGCCTGCTGGCGCCAGCGCGGGTAGTTGGCCGGCGGGGCCTTGGTGGAGTTCTGGGACTGGTTGGCCAGGATGTTGTAGTCCATCGAGAGCACCTCGAAGGAGTGGCCGGGGAAGGGCATCTGCTGGAGCGGGAGGTCCCAGATGCCCTGCTTCTTGGTGGGCCAGACCTGGAGGCCACCGGGCGAGCTGGCGTCGTAGCGCCAGCCGAGCTTCTTGGCGGTGGGCAGCAGGTTCTCCTGCCCCAGCAGACAGGGGGCGCGGCCGCCGACGAGCTCCTTGCGGTAGTCGAAGGGCAGCGGCTTCAGGTCGGTGAAGCCGGTGTTGGTGCGCCACTTGGTGACGAAGGACACGGCCTGCTCGATCTCCGACTCCCACTGGGCCGGGGTCCAGTGCTTCACCGAGCCGCCGCCGGTGCAGAAGTGGCCGTTGAAGTGGGTGCCTATCTCGTGGCCCTCCAGCCACGCCTCGCGCACGTTCTCCAGCGTCGCCCGGACGTGGTCGTCGGTGAGGTAGCCGATGTCGGAGGCGCCGACCGGGTTGTTCGGCGGCCGGTAGAGGTTCTTCTTCGACTCCGGCAGGCAGTAGATCCCGGACAGGAAGAAGGTCATCGACGCGTTGTGCTCGCGGGCGAGCTTGCGGAAGCGCGGGAAGAGCCCGTTGCCGACCTCGCCGGCGCCGTCCCAGGAGAAGACCACGAACTGCGGTGGCTTCTGCCCCGGCTCCAGCCGCTCGGGCTTGCCGGGCTGGTTCGGTTGGGCGCCGGACTCGGCGGTGGAGCCGTCGCCGATCGGCTTGGCCTGCTGGGTCTGCCGTGGCTTCTTGTCCGTGCCCGACCCGGAGGAGTCCTTCGAGCACCCGGCGACGGTCATCGCCGTCGCGGCCCCCACACCGAGTCCGAGCAGCCCCCGTCGGCTGATATTGCGCATACCGTCACCATCCGTACTCGTCACACCCAAGCCCGCGTAAACGGACACCGAATGAGATGAGCGGATGGCGGGCGGGGTTCCGTCCGCCGGCCGAAAAGTCCCGCTGTCGACTGACCGTTTCGGGTCGGTTACGCGATGCGGACACGGGAGGCGAACCGGTCGGGGGTGCGGCGCATCGCACCCGCCCTGACGGAACCGGGCCCGGCGAGCGCTCGGCGTCAGCTCATCGCCGCGGCGAACACCCCGATGCCGATCACCGGGTACACCGCGAGGAAGAGCCCGATGCCGGCGGCACACTCACGCACGCTCTGCAGGGGGTGCAGGGGGTTGTCGCGGCACGGCAGGACCCAGGCGATCGCGAGCAGGAGCATGGCGACCACCGGGCTGAGGACGCCGCTGTCGCCCGCGAATCCGTAAACGCCGAACTGCACGGCAAGGCACGGCCCACCCACGAGCGTGGCCACGAGGGGCGTCTTCCACCACCGGCGCTCGGCGGAGGACACGGGTCGAACGTCAGTGCTCTGGCTCATGTCCGCCATCCCACCAGCGCCGAAGATCCAGGGCATCGCGCGGCGAGCTCATTCCCTCTGAGTACCGGTACTCAGACGCACGCCTCGCCGCGGCGGTCGAAGGGGTACGTGCGGCCGACGGCCGCACGGTGTGCAGGCGAGGCGCTGAGCGGGCTCGGCGAAGTCCGGTGCGGTTCGGTAGCGCCCCAAAGGGGCGCGGGGCGCGGTTACCTGTGCGGCTCCGCCGCGCGGGCGCGACCAGCCACGACGCACCCGCAGCCGGCACACCGGACATCCAGTGAAACGCTTAGGCGCCGAAGCCCTTGGAGGCGCCCTTGATGGCGCCCTTGCCCCAGCGAGGCTGGGCACCCGCGCGCAGGTGCGCGGGGACCAGGTCGAGGGCCGGCTCGCTGTAGCCCACGGACACGATCTTGTCGCCGCGGTAGGTGAAGCTGGTCAGGCTGGCCAGGGTGCACTGCCGCTTGCGCGGGTCGTGCCACAGCCGCCGCCGCTCGGCGAACTGCCGCACCACCCAGATCGGCAGCTGGTGGCTGACACAGACCGCCTCATGGCCGCGCGCGGCGTCCCGCGCGGCGCCCAGCGCCTCCATCATCCGCACGACCAGCTCGATGTACGGCTCGCCCCAGGAGGGCCGGAAGGGGTTGGTGAGGTACTTCCAGTTCTCCGGCTTCTTCAGCGCGCCGTCGCCGACGCCGAAGGTCTTGCCCTGGAAGATGTTGTCCGCCTCGATCAGCCGCTCGTCCGAGGCGATGTCCAGGCCGTGCGCCTTGGCGATCGGGGTGGCGGTCTCCTGGGCGCGCTCCAGCGGCGAGGCCACGACATGGGTGATGTCGCGGCCGGCCAGATGCTCGGCGACCCGGTCGGCCATCTGCCGGCCCAGCTCGGAGAGGTGGTAGCCGGGCAGCCTCCCGTAGAGGACGCCGTCGGGGTTCGCCACCTCGCCGTGGCGCATCAGGTGGACGACGGTGACGTCGCTGTCGGTCTTGGGGGTGGTGGTCATCTCATCCATCACTCGGCGGCTTCGGTGGCCTGGGCGGCGGCCCGTGCGGCCTTCGGCAGGGCGGTGGCGACACGCTCGATCGCGCGCGCGTCGTGGGCCGTGGAGACGAACCACGACTCGAACGCGGACGGCGGGAGGTACACGCCCTCGGCGAGCATCGCATGGAAGAACGCGGTGAACCGGAAGCTCTCCTGGCGCTTGGCGTCCTCGTAGTCCCGCACCTCGCGGTCGGTGAAGAAGACGGAGAACATGTTGCCCGCCGTCTGGAGCCGGTGCGCCACGCCCGCCTCGGTCAGCGCCTGGGTGACCAGGCCCCGGATCTCGGCGGACACCGCGTCGACCTTCGCGTAGGCCGCGTCGTCCAGCAACCGCAGCTGGGCGAGGCCGGCGGCGGTGGCGATCGGGTTACCGGAGAGCGTGCCCGCCTGGTAGACCGGGCCGGCCGGGGCCAGGTGCGCCATCACGTCGGCGCGGCCGCCGAAGGCCGCGGCCGGGAAGCCGCCGCCCATGACCTTGCCGAAGGTCATCAGGTCCGGACGCACCCCGTCGACGCCGTACCAGCCGGCCTTCGAGACCCGGAAGCCGGTCATGACCTCGTCCGAGACGTAGAGCGCGCCGTTCTTCTCACAGGCGGCCTTGAGCCCCGCGTTGAAGCCCGGCAGCGGCGGCACCACGCCCATGTTGCCCGGCGACGCCTCGGTGATCACACACGCGATCTCGCCCGGGTGGGCGTGGAAGGCGGCCTGCACCGCCTCCAGGTCGTTGTAGGGGAGCACGATGGTGTCGCCGGCCTGCGCGCCGGTCACGCCCGGGGTGTCCGGCAGCCCGAAGGTCGCCACCCCGGAGCCCGCCGCGGCGAGCAGGGCGTCCACATGCCCGTGGTAGCAGCCGGCGAACTTGATCACCTTGGTGCGGCCGGTGAAGCCGCGGGCCAGTCGGATCGCCGACATCGTCGCCTCGGTGCCGGAGGAGACCAGGCGCACCTGCTCCAACGGCTCGATCCGGGCGACCATCTCCTCGGCGAGCGCGACCTCGCCCTCCCCCGGCGTACCGAAGGACGTGCCACGGGCGACGGCGGCCTGCACCGCCGCGATCACCTCCGGGTGGGCATGGCCGAGGATCATCGGCCCCCAGGAACACACGAGGTCGACGTACTCCCTGCCGTCGGCATCGGTGAGGTACGGACCATCACCGGACACCATGAAACGGGGCGTACCGCCCACGGCGCGGAACGCGCGCACGGGAGAGTTCACGCCGCCAGGCGTCACGATGGCCGCACGGTCGAATAGCGTCTGCGAAACTGGTGCTGCGTACGGATAGGGATTGCTCACGCAGCCATGGTGTCAGAGGCTGACGGGGACGTGCGTCCGGGCGTTTCACCGCCCGCACGCGGGGGAGGTCTCTGACACGATGATCGGGTTGCGCGGCGGGGGCGGTGCCTCCTGGAAAGCAGTCGGGTGAGGATATGCATCGCGGTGGCGAACTGGGCGAGGGGACCGATGACCGGGGCCCCGAGCGCCCCCACGCTGACCGCGCCCGCCCTGAACGCACCGGCCGCGCCGGACGTACCGGACGCCATGGACGTCATCGACGCGAGGACGCGGCCGCGCCCGGGGCCACCAGCAGTACCGACGACACGAACGGAACGTCCGCCCCGGGGGACGCGCACGACGCGACCGGCGGCAGCGGCCTGTCGCGCGGAGGCAGGGGCCGCGGCATGGGGGTGACCTACAAGTACTTCGGTGCGCCCAACGGCGCCACCGCCGCCCGGGTCCCCATCTCCATGCGCCCCGAGGAGCTCGGCGGCGACGAGCTCGGCATGGGCGGCATGTTCACGAAGATCAAGCCGGAGACCGTGGCCGCCATGGTGCTCACCGGCATCGAGGGCATACCCCTGCACAAGGTCCCCCCGCTGGAGCTCGTCGTCCTGCACCCCGACTACGCGGTCGTCAAACTGCCCATGACGGTCGTCGACCCGCTGCGCGGCGTCGGCGAGGAGGCGGTCGGCGCGGCGGCCTTCATCTGGTCCACGGTCCCCGACCGTGGCGGCCCGCGCGACGCCTTCACGGTCTACCAACTGCTCCACGAGTGGCAGGACTTCAGCCACCGGCTGCACGAGGCGGGGCACCAGGCGTACTGCCTGGTGTGGCCGTGACGCCGGGCGGCCACCGCCCCGGCGGGGCCTGAGGATCGCGACACCGGAGCCCTGACCGGCCGGGGCCGCCTCGGCGCCACGGCAGCTGCGCCGGGGGTCCGACCCCGGCGGCCCCCGGCCCTCCCGTGGCCCGCGCGGCGCGCGGGCCGGGAGCCGGGGGGGCAGGTCACCAGGTGGGGCGGGCCGAGACGCCGCCGTCGACGACCAGGTCGTGTCCGGTGACCCAGGAGGCCATCGCCGAGGCCAGGAAGACGCATGCGTCGCCGATGTCCTCGGGCCGGCCCAGCCGCCCGGCCGGCGCGGCCCGGCGCCAGCGGTCCACCCCCTCGGGCCACGCCTCCTCGATGCCGTCGCGGGCCATCAGCCCCGGCGAGACGGTGTTGACCCGGATGCCGTCGGCGCCGTACTCCAGCGCCGCCGAGCGGGCGTGCATGATGACCGCCGACTTCGCGGCGCAGTAGTGGGCGTGCCCCGGCGCGGGCCGGGTGCCCTCGATCGAGGCGATGTGCGTGATCGAGCCGCCGCCGCTCGCGCGCATCACGGCCGCGGCGGCCTGGGTGCAGGCGAAGACGCTCAGCACGTTCAGGTCGGAGACCGTGCGCCACTCGGCCGTGGACATGCCCGCCAGCCCCCGGACCGGCTGCACCCCCGCGTTGTTCACCAGCGCGGTCAGCCCGCCGCGCCAGGCCGCGGCCCGCTCCACCAGCCGGTGGCAGCCGTCCTCGGTGGCCAGGTCGGCGTGGAGCGCCAGCGCGCTGCCGCCGACCCGCTCGATCCGGTCCACGACCTCCCGCGCGGCGGCCTCGCTCGTACGGTAGTGAACGGCCACCGCCGCACCGGCGGCGGCGAACCGCAGTGCGATGCCCCGTCCGACCCCGCCCCCGGCGCCGGTGACCAGCGCCACCTGACCGGTGAGGTCGGGCAGGCCGGCGGCGAGGGGACGAGCCGTGCCGTCGTCGTGGCCGGTCACGGCCGGGCCAGGGTCGCGATCCACTGGGCCTCCCCGGGGTAGCGCGCGGTCAACTCGGCCGCGTCCCCGTGCTCGTAGTCGTCCTCGGTGAAGCCGGGCGCCATGGTGCAGCCGAACAGCGACCAGGCGCCGCCGTCGGCCACCCGCGCTCCCATCCAGGTGCCGGCCGGCACGGTGTACTGCACCCGCTCGCCACCGAAGACGTCCTGGCCGAGGGTGACGGTGCGGGAGCTGCCGTCCGGGGCGAGCAGCAGCAGCGTCAGCGGATCGCCGAGGTAGAAGTGCCAGACCTCGTCGACGGGGAGCCGGTGCAGGGCGGAGAAGTCGTCCGGCGCGGCGGTCAGCAGCATCACGATCGCCGACCCCTCCGGCCGGCCGTCCGGCCGCGCGGGCCCCGCCCAGGTGCGCCGGTACCGTCCGCCCTCGCGGGGCAGCGGCGCCAGCCGGAAGAGGGCGGCCAGCGCCTCGGGATCGATGTCGCCGCGCACGCCCGTCCCTCCGCTCGACAGGACCTCGTCTCCCCGGGCGTCGTCGCGCTCCGCGATCTCCGCCCGGGACCAGCCTCAACATGGCAGCTTCCCCGGGCCGGGTCAACGGCGCCACGGCCGCGCGGCGTGCCGGGCCGCGGCCCCCGTAGCCTTCCGCCCATGCTCATCGCCCGTTCCATCGCCCTGTTCGCCCTCGCCGCGCTGTTGGAGATCGGCGGCGCATGGCTGGTCTGGCAGGGCGCCCGCGAGCACCGCGGCTGGCTGTGGATCGGCGCCGGGGTGATCGCCCTGGGGGCCTACGGCTTCGTGGCCACCCTCCAGTCGGACGCGCACTTCGGCCGCGTCCTGGCCGCCTACGGCGGCGTGTTCGTCGCCGGCTCGATCGCCTGGGGCATGGTCGCCGACGGCTACCGGCCCGACCGCTTCGACGTGATCGGGGCGCTCGTGTGCCTCGCCGGCATGGCCGTGATCATGTACGCGCCCCGGGGCTAGCCCGCGCGGCTCCTCGTGGGCGCGCGGACCCGCTGGTCGGCCCGCCACGGCGCCGCCTCGGCCCCCGGGCCCCGGTGCCGGCCGGGAGGTGGAGGAGCGGCTCGCCCCGGCCGCACCGGCATATGCTGCGCAGTGGATCACGCGCGAGCCCGCGGCGCCATGTCGGGGCACGCCCCGCGGCACCACCCGGCACCACCCGGCACCACCAGCCGGCGGCACGCTCCGCGGCACCGCCCGTCGAAACAGCAGGAGGGTCCATGACCACCCGTACCGCAGTCGTCACCGGCGCGAGCAGCGGCATCGGCGCAGCCACCGCGCGCCGGCTCGCCGCGGCCGGGTTCCGCGTCGTCCTCACCGCCCGCCGCAAGGACCGGGTCGAGGCGCTGGCGGCGGAGCTGGACGCGGCGGGACACGAGGCCGTCGCGTACGCCCTGGACGTCACCGACCGCGCCGCCGTCGACGCCTTCGCGACCGACCTCGACCGCCACGGCCCGGTCCACGTCCTGGTCAACAACGCCGGCGGCGCCCTCGGCACCGAGACCGTCGCCACCGCCGACCCGGCCGACTGGCGCGCGATGTACGAGGTGAACGTCGTCGGCGTGCTCAACGTGACGCAGGCGCTGCTCCCCGCCCTCACCGCCTCCGGCGACGGCACCGTCCTGGTCCTCTCCTCGACCGCGGGTCTGGCCACCTACGAGGGCGGCGGCGGGTACGTCGCCGCCAAGCACGGCGCCCACGTCATCGCCGAGACCCTGCGCCTGGAGCTGTGCGGCACCCCCGTCCGCGTCATCGAGGTCGCCCCCGGCATGGTCAGGACCGAGGAGTTCGCCAAGGTCCGCTTCCGCGGTGACGAGTCCAGGGCCGCCGCCGTCTACCAGGGCGTGGCCGAACCCCTGGTCGCCGAGGACATCGCCGACGCCGTCACCTGGGCCGTCACCCGCCCGTCGCACGTCAACGTCGACCTCATGGTCATCCGTCCCCGCGCCCAGGCCTCCAACTACAAGGTGCACCGCGAGGGCTGAACCGCGAACGGGGCGCCGGCACCGGCACGGCGCGGAAAGGGGCGGCCCCCAGGGGCCGCCCCTTGTCCGTCAGCCGTCTCGTCAGCCGTCCCGTCAGCCCTTCACGCAGACGATCTGCTTGAGCTTGGCGACGATCTCGACGAGGTCCCGCTGCTGCTCCATGACCTTCTCGATCGGCTTGTACGCGCCCGGGATCTCATCGACCACGCCCGCGTCCTTGCGGCACTCCACGCCGCGCGTCTGCTCCTCCAGGTCCCGCACGGAGAACCGCTTCTTGGCCTGGTTGCGGCTCATCTTCCGGCCGGCGCCGTGCGAGGCGGAGTTGAAGGACGCCTCGTTGCCCATGCCGCGCACGATGTACGAGCCGGTGCCCATGGAGCCCGGGATGATGCCGTACTCGCCGCCGCCCGCGCGGATCGCGCCCTTGCGGGTCACGAGCAGGTCGAGGCCCTCGTAGCGCTCTTCCGCGACGTAGTTGTGGTGGCAGGAGATGACCTCGTCGAAGGTCACGTTGGCCTTCCTGAACTCCCGGCGGATCACATCCTGGGAGAGCGCCATCATGATGGCGCGGTTCCGCTTGGCGTACTCCTGCGCCCAGAACAGATCCCGGCGGTACGCCGCCATCTGCGGGGTGTCGGCAAGGAAGACGGCGAGGTCGCGGTCGACCAGGTTCTGGTTGTGCGTCAGCTTCTGGGCCTGACCGATGTGGTACTCCGCCAGCTCCTTGCCGATGTTGCGAGAGCCGGAGTGGAGCATGATCCACACCGCATCGGACTCGTCCAGGCAGAACTCCCAGAAGTGGTTGCCCCCGCCCAGCGTTCCCATCTGCTTCGTGGCCCGCTCATGACGGAAGTGCACGGCCTGGGCCAGCCGGTCGAAGCCCGCCCAGAACCCGTCCCAACCGGCCGTCGGCAGCCCGTGCACGCGCGCCGGATCCACCGGCTCGTCGTGCATCCCCCGCCCCACCGGGATCGCCTGCTCGATCTTGGAGCGCAGCCGGGAGAGGTCGGCGGGGAGGTCGTTCGCGGTGAGGGAGGTCCGCACCGCGGACATCCCGCAGCCGATGTCGACGCCGACCGCGGCCGGGCAGACCGCGCCGTGCATGGCGATCACCGAGCCGACCGTCGCGCCCTTGCCGAAATGGACGTCCGGCATGACGGCCAGACCCTTGATCCATGGGAGGGTGGCCACATTGCGCAACTGCTGCATCGCGACACCCTCGACCGTGGCCGGGTCGGCCCACATGCGGATCGGAACCCGCGCACCGGGAACCTCGGTGTACGACATAACTAACCCATACCCCCGTAATGAATAAATAGCAAAAACCGGGCTTCGCGCATCAAGGGCGACAGCAGACCGGCAGACGCGGCAGTGCGTGCGATAGACATTGTCTCCACCCCCCGCCGCGCGGCGGCAAGCAGTTTTCGCTCGAAGGTCGACCCGAAGGGAGCCGCGGACCGTGCACCCATGGCAGCGAAAGGCGAGGGCGTGTGGGAAGCGGGCGCCGGGGGGCGCGCCGGCCGTCGCCGTGCTGGCCGCGCTCGCCACCGGGCTGACCGGGATCACCGGCTGCACCAGCGACTCCCCCACGCCCCACGGCTCGGAGAACGGCAAGACCGACGGCGCCGCGCACAGCGTCACCGCCGAGCCGGGGAGGTACCGCACCCTCCCGGAGGCGTGCGGCACGGTCAGCCTGAAGACCCTCCGCATCCTGCTCCCCCTCGCCGAGGGCACCGAGGCGGAGGACGCCGACGGCGACGAGGTCGAGGACGTCTACGCGGGCCAGGCCGCCGTCACCTATGACACCGACCGCAGCGTCGGCTGCAGTTGGAAGGTGGAGACCCCCGAGGGCAGCCGCCATCTGACCCTGGACCTGGAGCGGGTGGTCTCCTACGACTCCGCGGTCAGCGACGAGGAGCGGGCGCGGCTGACGTACGCCAAGAAGGCGGCGGCCGCACAGGTTCCGGACGTCGCCGTGCCGACGAGCCCCACGGCCCCGACGACCGCCCCGGCCGGCCCGAAGCCCTCCCGGCCCTCCTCGGCCACACCCCCCACCAGCCCGACGGCCTCCCCCGCCTCGCCGGGCTCCCCGTCCGCCGCGGGCCAGGGCTCCCCCTCCGCCGCGGACCAGGGCGGCGCCACCCCGTCGGCCGACGGGGACGACACGCCGGAGACCGAGGCGCCGCGCCGGTTGGACGACCTGGCCGACGAGGGGTTCCTGGACGACCGGCTCAGCACCACCGGCTCCGCGATCCACCGTGACATCACCGTCGTCTTCCGCTCCTCCAATGTGATCGTCACCATCACCTACGACCAGTGGTCGAGTGACAAGGCGCACATTCCCCGCAGCGAAGAGCTCCAGCGGAACGCCGAAGATCTGGCACGTGAGCTGACCGGACGCATCGACGAGTGACCGCCCGGGCAGCGCGCGGATCCGCCGGGATCCGGACAGGTGAACGCGGCGGCCGCGTACCGTGCTCTGTAGCCACGCGGGCGGGCCAGCCGCCCATTGACCGAAAATGAGTTAAGGATCATGCACCGAACAGCCCCGCGACTCGCCCGTGTCCTCGCCTGCGCCGCCGTACCGGTGCTGCTCGTAGCCGGCTGCTCCTCCGACTCGGACTCCGACCCGAAGTCCTCGGCCAAGTCCTCCGCCACCGCCTCGGCCAAGCCGACCGCCAAGCCGACGCCGACGGTCGCGCCGGTGAAGTTCAAGAAGCTTCCCAAGGCGTGCGACGCCCTGGTCGGCAGGACGGTCGAGAAGCTGGTGCCCAAGGCGGAGAGCAAGAAGGGCAAGCACCTGGCCTCCGCGGACAGCAGCGAGTCGGACAGCTGCCTGTGGAGCGGCCTCGACGACTACCAGTACCGCTCCCTCACCCTCTCCTTCCGCCGCTTCGACTCCGGTCTGACCTCCGGCTCCGGCGACCAGCGCGCCGCGGAGTACGCCACCGCCCAGGCCGACCAGGCCGGCAAGGTCAAGGACGCCAAGAACGTCAAGACCGGCACCGCGGCCATCGGCGACAAGACGGTCACCGTGAAGTCCGAGACCAAGCAGGAGAAGGAGGACTTCCGAAACCAGACCGTGGTCGCCAGAACCGGGAACGTCGTCGTGATCGTCGAATACGACGGTGCCGGCTTCGAGGACGGGGAGACCCCGAACGCGGACAAGCTCCTCAAGGACGCCCAGGACGCGGCCAAGGAGGCCGTGGAGTCGGTCGCCACGGCCAACAAGTAGGGCGCCGACAGGCGAGCGGAAGCCGAGGCGATACCGGCCCGGCGGGGCCGACGGCCCCGCCGGGCCGTCGGAGAGCGGCCGCGGCGGTGGGTCACACCACCGCACGCGGCCGCTTGACGTGTATGCGACGCTGAGGCGCGCATCCAGAGGAACGGGGAGGGATCGCGGGTGGCCGCGATGCAGCTGACACGTACGCACCGAATACTCATCGGCGTGGTCGTCGCCGGCGCCCTGGTGATCGCCGGGATCGGCTTCGCCGGCTCCTACGCGGCCGTCCGCGACCTCGCCCAGAAGAAGGGCTTCGGCGACTTCGCCAACGTCTTCCCGATCGGCATCGACGCGGGCATCTGTGTGTTGCTGGCTCTGGACCTGCTGCTCACCTGGATGCGCATCCCCTTCCCGCTGCTGCGCCAGACCGCCTGGCTGCTCACCGCGGCCACCATCGCCTTCAACGGCGCCGCCGCCTGGCCGGATCCGCTCGGCGTCGGTATGCACGCCGTCATCCCCGTGCTGTTCGTGGTCTCCGTCGAGGCCGCGCGGCACGCCGTCGGCCGGATCGCCGACATCACCGCCGACCGACACATGGAGTCGGTGCGCGTCGCCCGCTGGCTGCTCGCCCCGGTGCCCACCTTCCGGCTGTGGCGCCGGATGAAGCTGTGGGAGCTGCGCAGCTACGACGAGGTCATCAAGTTCGAGCAGGACCGGCTGGTCTACCGGGCCCGGCTGCGCGCCCGCTACGGGCGCGCCTGGCGCCGCAAGGCGCCGGTGGAGTCGGTGATGCCACTGCGGCTGGCGCGGTACGGGGTGCCGCTTGCCGACACCGCCGAGGCGGGCCTCGCGGCGGCGGGCATCGAGCCGGCGGTGATCCGGCCGGCGCTCACGGCCGGCGCCGGGACGACGGCCGGTGCCGGAGCCGGTGGTGCGCGGCCCGGCGGGTCCGATGCCGGTGGCGCGGCCGCCGCGGGGGCGACCACCCTGGGGCAGGGCGTGGCGGGTGCGTACGCCACCGTGCCGGACAGCGCGGTCCTCCACGCCGCAGCGCCGGCGACCGCCGGCCAGGTGGCTCCCGGCGGCTTCCCGGGCGTCGCGGGACAGGTGTCGGCGCCGGGTGGTTTCCCCGGCGTCGCCGGCCGGTCCGCCGGCCCCTCCGCCGGGCCGAACGGTTTCCCGGCCGGTGCCGAGCAGACCCCGGTGAACGGTTTCCCGACCGTCGTCGGGCAGGTCGGCGGCGCGGCTCCCACGCCGGCGCCGGTGCCGGCACCCGCGCCGAAGTCCCTTCCGGTCTCCGTGCCGCTGCCGGTGTACCAGCAGGCCGGCCCGGACGAGGCGTACGCCGTCGCGCAGCCGCACCCGGAGCCGCGCGCCGAGTTCGCGCAGGGCGACGCCGTGCGGCCGCACGCCCCGCAGGCGGGTGTCGAGCGGGCCGCCGACCTCCCGCGGGTCGAGGAGGCACAGAGCGAGGCGCCGGAGTTCGAGCCGGAGGCCGAGGGCATCGCCGAGGCCGGCGCGCCCCGCGCCGCCGCCCGGGGCCGGCTACCGGAGGACATGCCGCGCGACGAGGCGCTGTACGGCGCCTTCCGTCAGTACTGCCGGCAGAACGGCAAGTTCCCCTCGGCCTTCCAGTTCGGCCAGTTGCTGCGGGACGGCTACGGGCTGACCGGCCTGGACAACGAGGAGTTGAAGGCGCACGTGGAGGAGTTCAAGGGCCGCTACCGCATCGAGCAGGAGCCCGAGACCATCCCGTAGGGCCCGCTCGGGTTCAGGCCCTCCGGGCCCGGCGTGTCCCCTCGCCCCACACCGCGAGCACCAGCCCCGCCAGCGCGATGCCGGCGTACGCCCCCGCGGGCAGGTCGAACCAGTTGTGCAGGACACCCCACGCCTCGTCGTCGAAGGTGAGGCCGCAGAAGCCGAGCATGCCCTGGACGGCGACGACGATGCCGACGATTCCCATGAGTTCGCGCATAGGGCCAGCTTGACGCGAACGGCCCCGGGAAGCCTCGTTCCCGGGGCCGATTCGCGCGTCAGCCGAAGGGTGTGGTCACCCGGACTCGCCCCTCGCGGCGTGGGCGCGGGGTGCCTCGGGCACCGGATCCGCGCACCGCGTCCGCGCGCGGGTCACGCGCCGAGCAGCCGCCGCACCCGGTCCGCGCCCACCGCCAGCAGCAGGGTGGGCAGCCGCGGGCCGGTGTCGCGACCGACCAGCAGCTTGTAGAGCAGGGCGAAGAAGGCGCGCTGGGCGACCTTGAGCTCCGGGGTCGGCTTGGCCTCGGGGTCCAGGCCGGCCATCACCTTGGGCACGCCGTAGACGAGCGTGGTCAGCCCGTCCAGCGACCAGTGCGTGTCCAGCCCCTCCAGCAGCAGCCGCAGCGACTCGCGGCCCTGCTCGTCCAGCGACTCCAGCAGCTCGGTGTCCGGCTCCTCGCGGACCCGGGTGCGCTGGTCCGCCGGGACCTGGGTGCTGATCCAGCGCTCGGCCCTGTCCAGCCGGGGCCGGGCGTCGTCCAGGGACTTCACCGGGTTGGCCGGGTCCAGCTCGCTGAGGATGCGCAGCGTCTGCTCGTCGTGGCCGGTGGTGATGTCCACGACCGAGGCGAGGGTGCGGTACGGCAGCGGGTGCGCGGTGCGCGGCAGCTCGCCGGCCGCGGTGCGGGTGGCGCGGCTGTACGCGGCGGCGTCCGCCGGCTGGGCGGTGCCCTCGGCGACCTTGCGCTCCAGGGCGTCCCACTCGTCGTAGAGCCGCTGGATCTCCTGGTCGAAGGCGATCTTGAAGGACTGGTTGGGCTTGCGGCGGGCGTAGAGCCAGCGCAGCAGCGGGGCCTCCATGATCTCCAGCGCGTCGGCCGGAGTCGGCACCCCGCCCTTGGAGCTGGACATCTTGGCCATGCCGCTGATGCCGACGAAGGCGTACATCGGGCCGATCGGCTGCTCACCGCCGAAGACCTCGCGGACGATCTGCCCGCCGACGACGAAGGAGGAGCCGGGCGAGGAGTGGTCCACGCCGGAGGGCTCGAAGACGACGCCCTCGTACGCCCAGCGCATCGGCCAGTCGACCTTCCAGACCAGCTTGCCGCGGTTGAACTCGCTGAGCGCCACGGTCTCCTGGTGCCCGCAGACGCAGGTGTAGGAGAGCTCGGTGGTCTCGTCGTCGTAGGCGGTGACCGTGGTCAGGTCGCGCTCGCAGACGGTGCAGTACGGCTTGTACGGGTAGTAGCCGGCGCCGCCCGCGCTGCCGTCGTCCTCGGTGGCCGCGCCGGAGCCCTCGGCCGCGGCCTCGGCGGCCGCCGCGTCGGCCTCGTCCAGCTTGCCCTTGGCCTGCTGCTTGGGCGCGGACTTGGGCTTGTCCTTGGTGCGGTAGCGGTCGAGGACGGCGTCGATCTCGCCGCGGTGCCGCATGGCGTGCAGGATCTGCTCGCGGTAGGCACCGGAGGTGTACTGCTCGGTCTGGCTGATGCCGTGGAACTCGATGCCCAACTCGCGCAGCGCCTCGATCATCGGCGCCTTGAAGTGCTCGGCCCAGCTCGGGTGCGGGCTGCCGGGCGGGGCCGGGACCGAGGTCAGCGGCTTGCCGATGTGCTCGGACCAGGAGGGGTCGACGCCGGCCGGGACCTTGCGGTACCGGTCGTAGTCGTCCCAGGACAACACGTGTACGCACTCGTACCCGCGGCGCCGGATCTCGTCGGCGACCAGGTGCGGGGTCATGACCTCGCGGAGGTTGCCGAGGTGGATCGGGCCGGACGGGCTGAGGCCCGAGGCGCAGACGATCGGTTTGCCCGGCGCGCGACGCTCCGCCTCGGCAATGACCTCGTCCGCGAAACGGGAGACCCAGTCGGTCTCGGTGCTCTGAGCCACGTTCGGCACTTCCTTCCTTGTGGTCATGGCATCGACCATTCTCCCAGACGAAGCGGGCGCCCTCGGGGTTGCCAGGGTCCCGACGCGTCACCCGGTCGGGGATGCCTTTTTATCCGGGAGAGGGCGGTGTTCGCCGTGGGATACTTGACCGACCTTTCGCACCCCTAGAGGAACGGCACCCATCCCATGGCCTCGGTCCCTTCCCTTGCCGCTTCGGTCCACCAGCGCGTCGCGGACGCCCTCTCGGCTGCCCTGCCGGAGGCCGGTTCCGCAGACCCGCTGCTGCGACGAAGCGACCGGGCGGACTTCCAGGCCAACGGGGTGCTGGGGCTCGCCAAGAAGCTGAAGGGGAACCCGCGCGAGCTGGCCACGAAGGTCGTCGAGGCGCTTCCCGCCGACGACCTGGTCTCCTCGATCGAGGTCTCCGGCCCCGGCTTCCTGAACATCACGATCACCGACGAGGCGATCGTGCGGACGCTCGCCGCGCGGGCCGAGGACGACCGGCTGGGCGTTCCGCACGCCGCGAACCCCGGCACCACCGTCATCGACTACGCGCAGCCGAACGTGGCCAAGGAGATGCACGTCGGCCATCTGCGGTCCGCCGTGATCGGCGACTCGGTGGTCCGGATCCTGGAGTTCGCGGGCGAGAAGGTGGTCCGCCGCCACCACATCGGCGACTGGGGCACCCAGTTCGGCATGCTCATCCAGTACCTGATCGAGCACCCGCACGAGCTGGACCACAAGGACGAGTCCTCCGGTGAGGAGGCCATGTCCAACCTCAACCGGCTCTACAAGGCGGCGCGGGCGCTCTTCGACGCCGACGCGGAGTTCAAGGACCGGGCCCGCCGCCGGGTGGTGGACCTCCAGGCCGGCGACGAGCAGACCCTGGCCCTGTGGCAGAGGTTCGTCGACGAGTCGAAGATCTACTTCTACTCGGTCTTCGACAAGCTCGACATGGAGATCCGCGACCCCGACGTGGTCGGCGAGTCGGGCTACAACGACATGCTGGTCGAGACCTGCCGGCTGCTGGAGGAGTCGGGCGTCGCGGTCCGCTCCGAGGGCGCGCTGTGTGTGTTCTTCGACGACGTCAAGGGCCCGGACGGCAAGCCGGTGCCGCTGATCGTGCAGAAGTCCGACGGCGGCTTCGGCTACGCGGCCACCGACCTGTCGGCCATCCGCGACCGGGTGCGGAACCTGGGCGCCGACACCCTGCTGTACGTGGTGGACGCCCGCCAGTCGCTGCACTTCAAGATGGTCTTCGAGACGGCCCGCCGGATCGGCTGGCTGAACGAGGAGACGCACGCCGTCCAGCTCGCCTTCGGGACCGTCCTCGGCAAGGACGGCAAGCCGTTCAAGACCCGTGAGGGCGAGACGGTGCGGCTGGTGGACCTGCTGGACGAGGCGATCGAGCGTGCCTCCGCGGTGGTGCGGGAGAAGGCCCAGGACCTGACCGACGAGGAGATCGCGGAGCGCGGCGCCCAGGTCGGCATCGGCGCGGTGAAGTACGCGGACCTGTCCACCTCCGCCTCCCGGGACTACAAGTTCGACCTGGACCAGATGGTCTCGCTCAACGGCGACACCTCCGTCTACCTCCAGTACGCGTACGCCCGGATCCAGTCCATCCTGCGCAAGGCCGGCGAGGTCCGCCCCGCCGCCCACCCGAAGCTTCCGCTGACCCCGGCCGAGCGGGCACTGGGTCTGCACCTGGACCAGTTCGGCGAGACCCTGACCGAGGTCGCCGCCGCCTACGAGCCGCACAAGCTGGCCGCCTACCTGTACCAGCTGGCCTCGCACTACACGACCTTCTACGACCAGTGCCCGGTGCTGAAGGCCGAGACCCCGGAGCAGGTCGAGAACCGCCTGTTCCTGTGCGACCTGACCGCCCGCACCCTCCACCAGGGCATGGCGCTCCTGGGCATCCGCACCCCCGAGCGGCTCTGATCGCACGACGGTACGGCCGCGGGGACGGGAGCGACTCCCGTCCCCGCGGCCGTTCGTGTTTCCGCGGCCCCGGGCTTTCCGCGGGCCTCGGGCGCGCCGCGGGCCTCGGGCGCGCCGCGGGCCTCGGGCGCGCCGCTGCCGTTCCGCGCCGCGCGTCCGGGCCGGGCCGTCAGCAGAAGGTGTCGTGGGCCGGTCGCTCGCCGTTGACCAGGTAGTCGGTGACCATGCGGTCCCCGCAGGCGTTCCCGGTGTTCACGTAGGAGCCGTGGCCGACGGCGTCCACCGTCACCAGGCGCGCCCGGTCGCCGAAGGCTCGCCGCATCCTGAGCCCGCCGGCGTGGGGCGTGGAGGGGTCGCGGAGGTTCTGGATCATGAGCACGTTGGACGGCCCCTCGTCGGTGACGCGCACCGGCCGCTGCCGGGGCGCGTCCCAGAAGGCGCACGTCATGACGTTGACCGGCATGCCCGCGGTGAGCGGGTACCGCTCGCGGTCGGCGGCGACGTCCCGCTGGTAGCGGGAGAGCGAGCGGGGCCAGGCCACGTCGTTGCAGAGGGTCGCGGCGGAGACGGCGGTGGTGCTCTGCAGGGCGTCCACGGGCAGCGGCGCGGCCGCGGGCAGCTCGGCCTCGCCCTGCGCCGCCAGCATCAGCTGGGCTATTCGCGGGAAGCGGTCCTTGGCGTAGAGGCCGTCGAGCAGCGTGGTGCGCAGCACGTCGCCGTTGAGCTCGGCGGGGGTGGCGTTCTTCCAGGGGATCGGCTCGCGGTCCAGCTGGGCGGCGAGCTTCAGGAACAGCGGCCGGACCTCTTCGGGGGTCTCGGCGAGGCGGAACTCGCCGGGCTGCGCCGCCCAGTGGGCGAAGTCGGGGAAGGCGTCCTCCACGCCGCGCGAGTAGTTGGCCAGCCAGCCGCGTCCCACCCGCTCGGGGTCCGGGTCGCCGCTGCTGTCGAGGACCCAGCGGTCGGTGCGGTACGGGAAGAGCTGGGCGTAGACCGCGCCCGCGTACGTCCCGTACGAGACGCCCCACGCGGACAGCTTGCGCTCGCCCAGCGCCTTCCGGATGCGGTCGATGTCGCGGGCCTCGGTACGGGTGCTGATGCTGCGCAGCACCGTGTCGCCGTTGCGCGCGCAGCTGTCGGCCAGGCTCCGGCCGAAGGCCACGTTCCGCTCGATGGAGCCGTCGGCGGCGGGCCAGGGGCGCAGGGCGACCGGGGTGAGGGACGCCGTGGGCAGCTCGCAGCTGACCGGCGTGGAGTGGGTGAGGCCGCGCGGGGCGAAGCCGACGACGTCATAGGCGTCCCGCACCGACTGCGGCAGCTTGGCGCCCCGCTTCACCGGCCCGTCGAGGCTGGATCCACCCGGCCCGCCCGGGATCATCAGCAGCACCCCGCGCCGCGCCTCCGGCCGCTCGCTGCGCAGGCGGGAGATGGTCAGCGTGATCTGCTCGCCGCGTGGCCGGTCGTAGTCGAGCGGCACGGCGACCTCGGCGCACCGCAGTCGCGGGTCCTTGGTGACGTCCGGGGCGCACGCCGTCCAGTCGAGGGACGAGGCGGGGGCGGGTGCGGCGGTTCCCGCACCGGGCGCCGCGGCTCCCGCACCCGGCCCGGCGGCTCCCGCGCCCGGGGCCGCGACGAGGGTGGAGGCAAGCGCGGCGGCGGCGACCAGGGGGGCGGCCAGGAGCGTGGATCTTCTGCGGTTGATCGGCATGGATCCAGCCTCGCCCGGCGGCGCCGCCGTTCCCATGGGGGCAGCCCCCGTCTTCATGGGGGCTAACCCCCCTGGGTACCCGTGGAGTTGACGCCACCCCAGGGGTCGGGCGGGCCGGCAGGGGCTCCCTGTACCCTCGTCCCAGGCGTTCCGATACGCCCCGCCCACCACCCGTTCGTCCGAAGTGAGCAGCCGTGACCCACCCTCTTCTCGATCTGCCGCCGCTGACCGCCGAGCGTTTCGCCGCCATCGAGCGGCGGGTGGCGCGGGTGATGGGCACCGCCGCCGATGTGATCGTGACGCAGGGCGAGGCGCTGCTACCGCTGGAGGGGTGCATACGGAGCGCGGCCCGGCCCGGGGCGACCGCGCTGAACGTGGTCACGGGGCCGTACGGGCAGACCTTCGGCGGCTGGCTGCGGGACTGCGGCACCACGGTGGTGGACATCGAGGTCCCGTATGACACCGCCGCCTCGGCCGAGTTGGTCGCGGCGGCGCTGGCGGAGCACTCGGGGGTGGAGCTGGTCTCGCTGGTGCACGCGGAGGCGGCGACCGGCAACACCAACCCGGTGGCGGAGATCGCCGCGGTGGTCCGGGAACACGGGGCGCTGCTGATGCTGGACGCGGTGGCCTCGGTGGCGGCCGAGCCGCTGCTGACCGACGCGTGGGGCGTGGACCTGTGCGTGATCGGCGCGCAGAAGGCGATGGGCGGGCCCGCCGGGGTGTCGGCGGTGTCGGTCAGCGCCCGCGCCTGGGAGCGCATCCTGGACAACCCGTTCGCGCCGCGCCGCTCGTATCTGTCGCTGCTGGACTGGAAGGAGCGCTGGATCGACACCGGCCGCGCCGTCCTTCCGCACGCCCCGGCGCAGTTGGAGATGCTCGCCCTGGAGGCGTGCGTCGACCGCATCGAGGAGACCGGCGGTCTGGACGCGGCCATCGCGCGGCACCGCGCGGCGGCGGCCGCCACGCGCGCCGGCGCGCTCGTGCTGTCCGGCCCGGAGGCGCCCGCGGACCGCCGGCTGCGCCCGTACGTCACCGCGGCCCGCGACGCGGCCCCGGTGGCCACCACCCTGCGCGCCCCGGCGGCGCTGGACGCCCGCGAGCTGGTGGCTGCCGCCGCGGACGGTTCGCTGCCGCTGGTGGCGGGCGGTGGAGCACTCGCCAAGGAGATGGTCCGGGTCAACCACTACGGCCCGGACGCCACGCTCGACACGGTGCTGCGCTGCCTGGACGCCCTGGCCGGGGCGCTGCGCGGCGCCGGGCTGCCGGCCGACGGGAACGCCGCGCGGGAGGCCGCCGAGTCGGCCTGGGCGACCGCCGTCGGCGCGACCGAAAACGCCAACTAAACTGTATACATGGGAACTTGGTGGCTGCCGTCCGATCGCTCCCGTCAACTGCGGTGCTTTCACGACAACTTGATCATTCGAGTGACCGAAAGTCGCACCGGGGCAACCCCTGAGCCCTACGGGCCGTCACACACTACGACCCGTACTCGATCTTTGGGGGTAGAAACATGCGACGGTGGGGGACCGCAGTGACGGCGCTCGCACTGGCGGGCGCAGGGCTCGCGGCGACGGCGGGGACGGCCGACGCCGCGCCGACGAAGATTGTGATCAAGACCGCCAAGGCGTCCAAGGCGGCGAACTGCGCCGTCACCTGGGGCAGCGGCGACAAGTCCGGCAAGACCTCGGCCTACAAGCCGCTGACCGGCACCACCGCCAGCAAGCACGCGTGCTACGACCGCCTGGTCTTCAACGTCCCGGGCAGCTCGACCGGCAAGCCGGTCGGCTTCCACGTCGGCTACGTCGACAAGTTCTACCAGGACGGCTCCGGCGACGAGATTCAGGTCAACGGCGGCGCCATCCTTCAGGTCTACGTCTCCGCCCCGAGCTACAACCCGGAGACCGGCAAGCCCACCTACCCGGGCAAGGCCGGCAAGACGCTGCCCGGCGTGAACATCGCCGGCTTCAAGACCTTCAAGGACACCCGCTTCGGCGCCAGCTTCGAGGGCCAGACCCAGGTCGCCATCGGCACTCGCGCCAAGCTGCCGTTCCGGGTGCAGCAGTCCGGTGACAAGGTCATCGTCGACGTCGCCCACTCCTGGACCGCCGCCCGCTGATCCGGCGGCCTTCGTCGTGCGCGGGGGCTACTCGCCGCGCCGCAGCCGCTGCGCGACCTCCGTCGCCCAGTAGGTGAGGATCATCCCGGCGCCGGCCCGGCGGATCGAGGTGAGCGTCTCCATGATCGCCCGGTCCCGGTCGATCCAGCCGTTCGCCGCGGCCGCCTCGACCATCGCGTACTCGCCGGAGATCTGGTACGCGGCCACCGGCACGTCCACCGCGTCGGCGATCCGGCTCAGGATGTCCAGGTACGGCAGCGCGGGCTTCACCATGACCATGTCGGCGCCCTCGGCCAGGTCCAGTGCCAGCTCGCGCAGCGACTCGCGGGCGTTGGCCGGGTCCTGCTGGTACGTCTTGCGGTCGCCCTGGAGCGAGGAGCCGACCGCCTCGCGGAACGGGCCGTAGAAGGCGGAGGCGTACTTCGCGGTGTAGGCGAGGATGGAGACGTCCTGGTGGCCGGCGCCGTCCAGGGCCTCGCGGACCACCCGCACCTGGCCGTCCATCATCCCGCTGGGGCCCACCGCGTGGACGCCCGCGTCGGCCTGCATCCGGGCCATCTCCGCGTACCGCTCCAGCGTCGCGTCGTTGTCCACCCGGCCGGCGGAGTCCAGCACCCCGCAGTGGCCGTGGTCGGTGTGCTCGTCCAGACACAGGTCGGACATGATGACCAGATCGTCGCCGACCTCGGCCTTCACATCCCGGATGGCGACCTGGAGGATGCCGTCCGGATCGGTGCCGGGGGTGCCGACCGCGTCCTTCTTGCTCTCCTCCGGCACCCCGAACAGCATGATCCCGCCGACGCCCGCGGCGACCGCCTCGGCGGCAGCCTTCCGCAGCGTGTCACGGGTGTGCTGGACGACTCCCGGCATCGAGGCCAGCGGCGCCGGCTCGGCGATGCCCTCCCGTACGAACGCCGGCAGGATCAGCTCCGCCGGGTGCAGCCGGGTCTCGGCGACCATCCGACGCATGGCCGCGGTGGTCCGCAGCCGGCGCGGACGGGCGCCGGGGAAGCCGCCGTAGCGGGAGTCGTGCGTGGTCATGAACGTGCCCTCCTACGCGATCCGGGCCGCCGCTCGCTCGGGCGGGTGACCGGATCCCCGGCCTCGATCGCGGCCTGGCGCCGCGCCGCGCCGAACTCGGCGAGCGCCTCGGCCAGCTTGTGCACCGAGGGCTCGGGCGACAGCACATCCACCCGCAGGCCGTGCTCCTCCGCGGTCTTCGCGGTGGCCGGGCCGATACAGGCGATGACGGTGACATTGTGTGGCTTGCCCGCGATGCCGACCAGGTTCCGCACGGTCGACGACGAGGTGAACAGCACCGCGTCGAAGCCGCCGCCCTTGATGGCCTCGCGGGTCTCGGCCGGGGGCGGCGAGGCGCGCACGGTGCGGTACGCCGTGACGTCGTCGACCTCCCAGCCCAGCTCGATGAGCCCGGCCACCAGCGTCTCGGTGGCGATATCGGCCCGCGGCAGGAAGACGCGGTCGATCGGGTCGAAGACCGGGTCGTACGGGGGCCAGTCCTCCAGCAGACCGGCGGCCGACTGCTCCCCGCTGGGCACCAGGTCCGGCTTCACGCCGAACTCCACCAGCGCCTTGGCGGTCTGCTCGCCCACCGCGGCGACCTTGATGCCGGCGAACGCGCGGGCGTCCAGGCCGTACTCCTCGAACTTCTCCCGGACCGCCTTGACGGCGTTGACCGAGGTGAAGGCGATCCACTCGTAGCGGCCCGTGACCAGGCCCTTGACCGCCCGCTCCATCTGCTGCGGGGTGCGCGGCGGCTCGACCGCGATGGTCGGCACCTCCTTGGGCACCGCGCCGTAGGAGCGCAACTGGTCGGAGAGCGAGGCGGCCTGCTCCTTGGTGCGCGGCACCAGGACGTTCCAGCCGAACAGCGGCTTGGACTCGAACCAGGACAGCTGGTCCCGCTGCTCCGCCGCGCTGCGCTCGCCGACCACGGCTATGACCGGCTGGGCGCCCTGCGGCGAGGGCAGCACCTTCGCGGCCTTGAGCACCTGGGCGACGCTGCCCAGCGTCGCGGTCCAGGTGCGCTGGCGGGTGGTGGTGCCGGCGATGGTCACGGTCAGCGGCGTGTCGGGCTTGCGCCCCGCCGCCACCAGCTCGCCCGCCGCGGCCGCGATCGTCTCCAGGGTGGCGGAGACGACGGTGGTCGCGTCCGAGCCGCCGGCCTCGCTCCAGCAGCGCTCGTCGGCGGCACGGGCGTCCACGAAACGGACCCCGGCGCCACTGCTGTCCCGCAGCGGCACGCCGGCGTAGGCGGGCACGCCGACCGCGGCCGCCACGCCCGGCACCACTTCGAAGGCGATGCCCTCGGTGGCGCAGGCGAGCATCTCCTCGGCGGCGTCGCCGTCCAGGCCGGGGTCGCCCGCGACCGCACGGACGACCCGCTTGCCGGCGCGCGCGGCCGCCATGACAAGATTGGCGACGTCCTCTAGCACGGGGGCAGCGGCGGCGCTTGACGTCTCGTCAGCGTCCGCCTGCCGCGGCGCGCCCTGAGCATCCGCGGCGACGGCCGGCCGCACATGAGTGCGTACCACGTCGAGCACGTGCGGATCCGCGATCAACACGTCCGCGGCGGCGAGTGCCTCCACCGCGCGCAGTGTCAGCAGTCCGGGGTCTCCGGGGCCGGCACCCAGGAAGGTGACGTGCCCGCAGCCGGGGTGGTTCGGGGCGGTGGGGTTCAATGTGCTCGCTCCCCCATCAGACCGGCCGCACCCTTCGCGAGCATCTCGGCCGCGAGTTCGCGACCGAGAGCCGTGGCGTCGGCGGGCGACGCGGGTACGGGACCGGTGGTGGACAGCTGCACCAGCGTGGAGCCGTCGGTCGAGCCGACGACGCCCCGCAGGCGCATTTCGGTGACAACCTGACCGTCGGCCAGCAGGTCGGCCAGCGCCCCCACGGGTGCGCTGCAGCCGGCCTCCAGGGCGGCGAGCAGGGAACGCTCGGCGGTCACGGCGACCCGAGTGTACGGGTCGTCGAGCTCGGCGAGTCGGGCGGCGAGGTCCGCGCTGCGCACATCGTGCGGAGCGCGACACTCGACTGCCAGGGCCCCCTGGCCGGGGGCGGGCAGAACATGGGCCGGGTCCAGGACCTCGGTGGCCTCGGCGATCCGGCCGATGCGGGTGAGCCCGGCGGCGGCCAGGACCACCGCGTCGAGCTCGCCGGAGCGCACATAGCCGAGCCGGGTGTCGATGTTGCCGCGGATCGGCACGGTCTCGATCTCCCGGCCCACCGCGCGGGCCCAGGCGTTGAGCTGCGCCATGCGGCGCGGCGACCCGGTGCCGACGCGCGCTCCGTCGGGCAGCTGCTCGAAACGGAGCCCGTCGCGGGCGACCAGCACATCGCGCGGGTCCTCGCGGCGCGGGATGGCGGCCAGCGTGAGCCCCTCGGGCTCGGCGGTCGGCAGGTCCTTCAGCGAGTGCACGGCGAAGTCGATCTCGCCGGCGAGCAGCGCGTCGCGCAGCGCCGAGACGAACACGCCGGTGCCGCCGATCTGCGCCAGGTGCTCACGCGAGGTGTCGCCGTATGTGGTGATCTCGACCAGCTCGACGGGTCGGCCGGTCAGCGCACGCACGGCCTCGGCGATCTGCCCGGACTGGGCCATCGCGAGCGTGCTGCGGCGGGTACCCAGGCGCAGTGTGGCGCCGGGGCTGGGGGCTGCGGTGTTCATGCCCGCCCTCGATTCGCATTGTTCGGGTCGGCCATATCGGCCCGGCTCATGGCGGCGACCGCCTGCGGGTCGAGGTCGAAGAGTTCCCGCAGCGCGTCCGCGTACCCGGCACCGCCGGGGGTGGACGCGAGCTGCTTGACCCGCACGGTGGGCGCGTGCAGGAGCTTGTCGACGACCCGGCGCACCGTCTGGGTGATTTCGGCGCGCTGCTTGTCGTCCAGATCGGGGAGCCGCCCGTCCAGTCGGGCGATCTCGCTGGCCACGACGTCGGCGGCCATGGTGCGCAGGGCGACCACGGTCGGGGTGATGTGCGCCGCCCGCTGGGCGGCGCCGAACGCCGCGACCTCGGCGGAGACGATGGAGCGCACCTGGTCGACGTCGGCGGCCATCGGGGCGTCCGCGGACGCCTCCGCGAGGGTCTCGATGTCGACGAGGCGCACCCCGTCGAGCTCGTGCGCGGCGGCGTCGATGTCGCGGGGCATCGCCAGGTCCAGCAGCGCCACCGCCGGCCCGCCGGCGCGCCGCGAGAGCGCGTCGGTCAGCGCCTCGGCGGTCAGCACCAGACCGGCCGCGCCGGTGCAGGAGACGACCACGTCCGCGTGCGGAAGCTCGTCGGCGACCGCGGCCATGGGGACCGCGCGGGCGGTGAGCGCGTCCGCGCGGGACGCCGCCGGCGCGCCGGGCAGGAGGTGGACGGCCGCCGCGGGGACGCCCTCGGACGGGATGTCCGCGGCGTCCGCGGCAGCCGGCGCGCCCGTGGCGCCGACCGGGCACGGATCCGCGGTGCAGGAGGTCGCGCCGGCGGCGGCCGCGGCGAGGTCGCCGCGCGTAGCGTCCGCGCCACCCTCGGTCAGACTCGTCGCCAGCCGCTGGGCCCGCTCCAACGTCCTGTTGGCGATCACCAGTTCTGCCACACCGGCGCGCGCCAGGGTGGTCGCGGCCAGGGAGGACATGGAACCGGCGCCGATGACCAGGGCGCGCTTGCCGGCGGCCCACCGGGGCACCGGGGTGGCGCCGGCGAGCTGCTCCAGGCCGAAGGTGACCAGGGACTGGCCGGCCTTGTCGATGCCGGTCTCGCTGTGGGCGCGCTTGCCGACCCGCAGGGCCTGCTGGAACAGGTCGTTCAGCAGCCGGCCGGCGGTGTGCAGCTCCTGGGCCAGGGCGAGGCCGTCCTTGATCTGGCCGAGGATCTGGCCCTCGCCGACGACCATGGAGTCCAGCCCGCAGGCCACCGAGAAGAGGTGGTGGACGGCCCGGTCCTCGTAGTGCACATAGAGATAAGGGGTGAGCTCGTCCAGGCCGACGCCGGTGTGCTGGGCGAGCAGCGTGGACAGCTCGGCGACACCGGCGTGGAACTTGTCCACGTCGGCGTAGAGCTCGATGCGGTTGCAGGTGGCCAGCACCGCACCCTCGGTCGCGGGCTCCGCGGCCAGGGTGTCGTGGAGCAGCTTGGCCTGCTGCTCGGCGGTGAGGGAGGCGCGCTCCAGCACGCTCACGGGGGCGGAGCGGTGGCTCAGGCCGACGACGAGGAGACTCATGCCGGCATCACGGCGGGCACGTCCCCGTCAGGCCCCTGCTGTCGGCCGCCCTCGGCGGAGCCCCCGCCGCCCGCACGGGTCACCGGAGCGGCGGCGGTGGCGGTGGCGGTGGCCGGGACGGCCGGAGCGGTCGCGGCGGCGGCCTCCTCGGCCGACTCCGCCTCGTGTCCCGGCTCCTCGCCCGCCTTGCGCTGCTCGTGGAAGGCGAGGATCTGCAGCTCTATGGAGAGGTCGACCTTGCGCACGTCCACGCCGTCCGGAACGGTCAGCACGGTCGGCGCGAAGTTCAGGATCGAGGTCACCCCGGCGGCCACCAGTCGGTCGCAGACCTGCTGGGCCGCGCCGGCCGGGGTGGCGATGACGCCGATGGAGACCCCGTTGTCGGTGATGATCTTTTCGAGCTCGTCGGTGTGCTGCACGGGGATGCCCGCGACCGGCTTGCCCGCCATGGCCGGGTCGGCGTCGATCAGCGCGGCGACGCGGAAGCCGCGGGAGGCGAAGCCGCCGTAGTTGGCGAGGGCCGCGCCGAGGTTACCGATGCCGACGATCACGACCGGCCAGTCCTGGGTGAGGCCGAGCTCACGCGAGATCTGGTAGACGAGGTACTCGACGTCGTAGCCGACGCCCCGGGTGCCGTACGAACCGAGGTACGAGAAGTCCTTACGCAGCTTCGCGGAGTTGACTCCGGCGGCGGCCGCGAGTTCCTCGGAGGAGACCGTGGGGACCGAACGCTCGGAGAGCGCGGTCAGCGCACGCAGATACAGCGGTAGCCGGGCGACCGTGGCCTCGGGAATCCCTCGGCTTCGGGTCGCCGGTCGGTGAGTTCGGCCAGTTGCCACGGTGCTCCTGCGGGTAGAGCGGGGCTGTGGGCGGCTGGATGCACGGTGACCGCCCCGTCGACAGCAGGCTATGTCTTTGTGAACGCGTGCACAAAGATGGTGTCCGCTTTGTCCGACCAAAGTGACCGGCGTCACGCGCCCCATCGGGCCGTTCGTGGAACCACATCCCAGGTCCCACCGTTCACGTCCGACACTCCGGTATCGCGAAGGAGTCGACGACAGCATGCGCGCCCACTCCTCACCGCTTAACCCCCGGACACCAACAAATCGCCCATGATGGTAATCGACCAGACGCGCGATCCCTACTCGTCGGTTCGAATAGCGGGCGGTTCGCACCGTGCGCGGGGCGAGGGGTGCGGCGGGAGACAATGAGGTACATGAGCCCGCTGCTGCGCCGCACCGACCGCAAGAAGCCCACCGAGCGCACCGTCACGCTGGTCGGGAAGCCCGGATGCCATCTGTGCGACGACGCACAGGCGGTGATCGAGGAGATCTGCGGCGAGCTGGGCGCCTCCTGGGAGAAGAAGGACATCACCCAGGACGAGGAGCTGTACCGCAAGTACTGGGAGCAGATCCCGGTGATCCTGATCGACGGCGAGCAGCACGACTTCTGGCGGGTCAACCCCCAGCGGCTACGCAAGGCGCTCGGCGGCTGACCGCCTCCCGTCGCGAGGCCGTCGACCCGGGTCGGGCCGATCCCGAACGCCCCTGGCAAGGGGCCGTCGCCTCGGGCCCACCAGCGGCGGGGCCGATGCCGGTTCGGCGGCCGCACCCCGCCTCGGGCCTCGGAACGGGCCGCTCCGCCACAGGCCCCTCGCCGGGAGGCGGTCCCGCAAAGTTCACACCGCTGAACCCGGCCGCCTGAAGGATGCACCGAACAAACTGGCTATGCTCGCGCCATGGCCGCACTGGGATGGTTGACCCGCCGTAATCGCTTTGCCACCGCGCGCAGCGTGCTGGCCGGCGAGGCCGCCGCCGAGGCCGCGCGGAAGACCGCGCAGGAGCGGGACGCGCAGCTCGCGAGAGTCGAAGCGGAAGCGGAAGCCGCGCCTCGGGAAGCGGTGAAGGAGCCGGAGTTCCCCGTCGTCGGCGACGTGCGGGCGGCCGCCTTCTTCGACCTCGACAACACCGTGATGCAGGGCGCCGCCATCTTCCACCTGGGCCGCGGCCTGTACAAGCGCCATTTCTTCCGCAAGCGCGAGCTGGCCCGCTTCGCCTGGCAGCAGACCTGGTTCCGGGTGGCCGGGGTCGAGGACCCGGCCCATATGGAGGACGCGCGCAACAGCGCCCTGTCCATCGTCAAGGGTCACCGCGTCGCCGAACTGATGACGATCGGCGAGGACATCTACGACGAGTACATGGCGGAGCGGATCTGGCCCGGCACCCGTGCCCTGGCCCAGGCCCACCTGGACGCCGGGCAGAAGGTGTGGCTGGTGACCGCCGCGCCGGTGGAGACCGCGACGATCATCGCCCGGCGGCTGGGGCTCACCGGCGCGCTGGGCACCGTCGCCGAGTCGGTCGGCGGCGTCTACACCGGCAAGCTGGTCGGCGAGCCGCTGCACGGCCCCGCGAAGGCCGAGGCGGTGCGCGCGCTGGCGGCGGCGGAGGGCCTGGACCTGACGCGCTGCGCGGCCTACAGCGACTCCGCCAACGACATCCCGATGCTCTCGATCGTGGGACACCCCTACGCCGTCAACCCCGACAGCCGGCTGCGCAAGCACGCGCGGGCCCACGGCTGGCGGCTGCGCGACTACCGCACCGGACGGAAGGCGGCCAAGGTGGGCATCCCGGCCGCGGCCGGGATCGGGGCGCTGGCGGGCGGCGCGGCCGCCGCGGTGGCCGCCCACCGACGCCGCCGCTGACCGGCCGAACCCGGCCGAACCCGGCCGACCGGTATGACGATGTGATCACCGGCTGAACCGTCAACTACGCCGGTCCACTGAACTTGCGGATCACTTTCGGTCACCGGCCGCCGGCGGATCACGTTCGGTCACAGCCGGTCCGGAATCCGTCAATCTTTCCTTCCTACCCCACATGGCCCCCCTCAGTCCCGCCATCGCCGGTTTGCCACAACACGCCATGCAACCAGGCAGATCACGAACCGATCCGGTCAATTCGCGGTCGATATCCGGTACTTGATCGAACGCAAATCCATAACGGAGCAGACGGAATCGATGATTTGAGCAACTGGGTGTAGCGTCGCCTGTACGAAGCGTTATTCTCCTCAGACGCAAACCGGTACCCACACGTCCCTACGACGGGTGAACGGTCCCGCACTGCACGTGATGGAAGCTCTGCCTCTGGGAGTCCCGTGTACCCACACGTCGGGGTTGACGCCTCGGGCCTGGCTACGCTTCGCGCGACAGTCCTCGACTGTCTGCGCGGACTTGTCCCCACCGCGTATGCCGTCCCCGCCTTCGCCACACCCGCGCCCGCCGGTTCCGCCAGCCCGTGTTACGCCCTGGCCGACGGTGGTGCTGCGGTCGGCAGACGGGCCCGTAGCGCCACCACCACCGCCCGCCGTCCCAGCGCCGACAGCGACAGCCGCCGCATGATGGACCTGGTCGAACGCGCCCAGGCCGGTGAGGCCGAAGCCTTCGGGCGGCTGTACGACCAGTACGCCGACACCGTCTACCGCTACATCTACTACCGGGTCGGAGGCCGGGCCACCGCCGAGGACCTCACCAGCGAGACCTTCCTGCGCGCCCTGCGTCGCATCGGCACCTTCACCTGGCAGGGCCGCGACTTCGGCGCCTGGCTGGTGACGATCGCGCGCAACCTCGTCGCCGACCACTTCAAGTCCTCCCGCTTCCGGCTGGAGGTCACCACCGGGGAGATGCTCGACGCCAACGAGGTCGAGCGCAGCCCCGAGGACTCCGTCCTCGAATCCCTTTCCAACGCCGCGCTGTTGCAAGCCGTCCGCAAGCTCAACCCGCAACAGCAGGAGTGCGTCACCCTCCGCTTCCTCCAGGGCCTGTCCGTCGCCGAGACCGCGCGGGTGATGGGGAAGAACGAAGGCGCGATCAAGACCCTCCAGTACCGAGCCGTCCGTACTCTGGCCCGGCTCCTCCCGGAGGACGCGAGGTAGCGAGCGGGCCGCGCGTTCCGATCATCCGGACCGCGTAACCCCAGTCCCGCACCGCTCGTTGTCCGGGATGCAGGCTCCCAGCGGTCACGCCATATGCCCGTTCCCCACTCGTTCGACTGAGTGGCGCGGGCCAGGCGTGCAACCTTCCAGGTGTCCTGGGGAGTCGACGTCTTGAGACGAGAGGAGGTGCCGCCTGTGATCGCGAATGTATCGGCCCACCGGCGGGCGAACGCCTTCGCCCAGGCCCTGGATGCCTTGGAGAACCGCGACGCGGATCTCCAGGGCGCCACCCAGGCTGAGCGGTCCGACAGCACTTCGGCGGAGAGTGCCGAATGTGTCCGGCTGCTGGATCTGGCGAGTGGGCTTGGCGGGCTGCCGGCACCGGAGTTGGACCCCGAAGTCAGGACCACGCAGCGGGCACAGCTGATCGCGGCCATGGAAACGGCCTTCGCGGAGGGCGGCTCACGCCTGCCCGAGCAGCGGGCCGGCCGCGGTGCCCATCGCGCGAAGCCGCTGACCAGACTCCGGCCCAGGTCGCGCTGGACCAAGGGGCTGGCGGCGGGCGGGCTCACCGTCGGGGTGGCGGCGGGCGCGCTCGGCGGCGTCGCCGCGGCCAGCTCCGACGCCCTGCCCGGCGACACGCTCTACGGGGTCAAGCGGGGCATGGAGGACTTCAAGCTGGACATGGCCGACGGTGACGAGGACCGCGGCCGCATCTATCTGGACCACGCCTCCACCCGGATGAGCGAGGCCCGCCGGCTCATGGAGCGCGGCCGCTCCGGCGCTCTCGACCATGAGTCGCTGGGCGAGATCCGCCGGGCGCTGTCCGGCATGCGGCACGACGCCGCGGAAGGCCACCGGCTGCTGCGCCAGGTCTACGAGCGCGACGGCGACCTGGGCCCGATCCGGGCGCTCTCCTCGTTCACCAAGTCCCACCGCGAGGGCTGGAGCCAGTTGCGCGAGAAGCTGCCGGTGCAGCTGTGGGACGTCGGCGAAGAGGTGAACTCGGTGCTGGTCGCCATAGACGAGCAGGTCCGTCCGCTGCGCTCGCTGCTCCCGCCCGGCCCGGACGAGGACAGGCCCGCCGTCGAGGCCGAGCCGGGTGCCGGCCCGCCGCACAGCGCCCCCGCCTCCGGCCGCGCGCACCAGCCCCCGCGTCCGTCCACGGCCGCCTCGGACGATCAGCGGGCCGGCGGTGGCAGTGAGAGCGGACGCACACCGGCCAGCAGCCCGGCCGCCAGCGAGCAGGAGGAGCCACGCGGCGGCCTGCTCGACGGGGCGGACGACCTGTTGGACCCGTCGCGCGAGGACGGCGGCGGCCTGCTGCCCTCCCCCAGCGCCGGTGACGGTGCCGTCTCCGGCGAGGGCACGCCCAAGCCGGACATCACCCTCCCGCCGCTCCTGCCCGAGCTGCTCCCGGACCTGGGTCTGAGCACGGAGGATCCGCCGAGCTAGGGGATGCACGAAGGCCCCCGACGCGTCACCTTGGGTTCTAGTGGTCGTCGCAACACCCCAGCTCAGGGGATGCGATGGACTTCAAGATCCGTGAGAGCCGCAAGGAACAGGGGCCCCGGAAGCTGCACCGGGAACGGGAGGAATACTTCCGGCTCGTGCAGCTGGGATTTGGCAACGTAGAAGCGAGCCGACGCGTCGGCGTCAACCCTCGGACCGGCCGTGAATGGCGTAACGGTCGGCCCGAGGGCCGCAAGAAGCGGCCGAGGCCGCCCGCGCATCTGGTGCGGGCGGCCTCCGCGCCATCCCGGTACCTCTCGGAGGCCGACCGGATCCACATCGCCGACCGGTTGCGGGAGAAGGCCACCGTCCGCACGATCGCGGCCGAGCTGGGCCGCAGCCCGTCCACGGTCAGCCGGGAGATCCGCCGCAACCGGCACCCGGTGGGCGGCCAGTACCGGCCGCACGCGGCCCAGGCCCGGGCCGATGCCCGCCGGCCCCGCCCCAAGCCGGGGAAGATCGGCCGGAACACCGCACTGCGGGACTTCATCCAGGACGCTCTGGACCTGAAGTGGAGTCCGGAGCAGATCTGCGAGAGTCTGCGCCGGACGTTCCCTGACCGGCCGGAGATGCACGTGGTCCACGAAACGATCTACCAGGCCCTCTACGTCCAGGGCCGCGGCGAACTACGCCGCGAGCTGGCCCGAGCCCTGCGTTCGGGACGCGCCCGGCGCATGCCACGCCGCCAGGCCCAGCAGCGGCAGCCTCGTTTCTCCACCCCGATGGTCATGATCAGCGAGCGTCCGGCCGAGGCAGAGGACCGGGCGGTGCCCGGCCACTGGGAGGGCGACCTGATCATCGGCAAGGACAACGGCTCCGCGATCGGCACCCTGGTCGAACGCGCGACCCGCTACGTGATGCTCCTGCACCTGCCCGAGGGCCGCAGCGCGGAACTCGTCCGCGACGCCCTCGTGACAACCGTGAAGACCCTCCCTGCACACCTGGTGCGCTCGCTGACCTGGGACCAGGGCTCGGAGATGGCCGCCCACGGCGCGTTCACCCTCGCCACCGACATCCCGGTCTACTTCTGCGACCCGGCCAGTCCCTGGCAGCGCGGCTCGAACGAGAACACGAACGGCCTGCTGCGGCAGTACTTCCCCAAGGGCACCGACCTGTCCACCCACAGCCGCGAGCACCTCGACGCCGTCGCCGCCGAACTCAACGGCCGCCCACGCAAAACGCTCGGCTGGGAAACCCCAGCCGAGCGCCTGCATAAACTGCTCGCGGCCTGATCAACACGACCACGTGTTGCAACGACCCCTAGAAACCGCCCACCCGCGTCGGGGGCCTTCGTGTTCGGCTCTTCGTGTTCGAGCCCTTCGAGCCTTCGTGTTCGGGTCTTCGTGTTGGGGGCCTTCTCAGCGGACCGCCGGCCTCAGAAGAACACCGACCGCCGCTGCACCAGCAGCTTGTACAGGGTGTGCTGAATCGTTTCGCGCACCTGGTCCGTCAGGTTGAACATCAGCATCGGGTCGTCCGCTGCCTCCGGCGGATGGCCGTCGGTGGGAATGGGCTCGCCGAACTGGATGGTCCATTTGGTCGGCAGCGGCACCGCGCCCAGGGGGCCCAGGAGCGGGAAGGTCGGGGTGATCGGGAAGTACGGGAAGCCCAACAGCCGGGCGACGGTGCGGGCGTTGCCGACCATCGGGTAGATCTCCTCGGCGCCGACGATCGAGCACGGCACGATCGGCACGCCGGCCCGCAACGCCGTCGACACGAAGCCGCCACGGCCGAAGCGCTGGAGCTTGTAGCGCTCCCCGAACGGCTTGCCCAGGCCCTTGAAGCCCTCCGGCATCACCCCGACCACCTCGCCCCGCTCCAGCAGCAGCTGGGCGTCCTCCGCGCAGGCCAGGGTGTGTCCGGCCTTCCGGGCCAGCTCGTTCACGACCGGCAGCATGAAGACCAGGTCGGCCGCGAGCAGCCGCAGGTTCCGGTCGGCCGGGTGGTGGTCGTGCACCGCCACCTGGAGCATCAGGCCGTCCAGCGGCAGCACCCCGGAGTGGTTGGCGACCACCAGGGCGCCACCGCTGCTCGGGATGTTCTCGATGCCCTTCACCTCGACCCGGAAGTACTTCTCGTACACCGGGCGCAGCAGCGACATCAGGACCTGCTCGGTCAGCTCGGGGTCGTAGCCGAAGTCGTCGACCTCGTAGTCGCCGGTGAGCCGTCGGCGCAGGAAGTGCAGCCCGTGGGCGACCCGGCGCTCCCAGCGGCCCGCGCCCGTCGGGTCCGAGGTCCCGGCGGACGACCGCCCGGCCTCCTCCCGCGCGCTGAACCGCTCGTCCTCCTCGCGCTGCGGCGGTACGGGCTTGAGCGGGCTCTGCGACCGGTCGCGCCCCGCTCCGGACCCGGAGCCGGCCCCGGACCCGGAGCCGGTGAACGGGGAGCCGTGCTTGCGCCGGGAGCGGGGTTCCTCGCCGAACGGAATGACCTTGGCGTCCGCCATGCTGGATGCGCTCCTCAGTTCTGGCCGCGGCCGGGGGCCGCGGGCAGCACCGCGGCGAGCCGGTCGACGGTACGGGCGAGGGACTGGGGTGGCAGCAGCCCGGGGCCGCGGCTGCGCACATAGTCCGCGAAGGCGTCCGCGGTCGTGTACTTCGGCTCGAACCCTAGCGTCTCGCGCATCTGCTGCGTGGCGACCACGCGGCCGTGGGTCAGCAGCCGGACCTGCTCGGGTGAGAAGTCGGTGATGCCGGCGAAGCGCAGCGCGGTACGGGCCCAGGTGAGGGCGGGCAACGGCAGCGGGACCGTGGGGCGGCCGAGCCGCCGGGCGGCCTGGGAGAGCAGCAGCACGCCGTCCCCGGCGATGTTGAACGTGCCGCTGTTGAGGGTGGCGCGGCGGGGCTCGGAGGCGGCGATCCGCAGCACCTCGATGGCGTCCTCCTCGTGCACGAACTGCAGCCGCGGGTCGTAGCCCACGACGGTGGGCAGCAGCGGCAGCGCGAAGTACTCGGCGAGCGGGGAGTCGGCGCAGGGGCCGAGGATGTTGGCGAAGCGCAGCACGCAGACGGCGACGTCCGGACGGCGCCGGGCGAAGCCGCGGACATAGCCCTCGACCTCGACGGTGTCCTTGGCGAAGCCCCCGCTGGGCAGCGACTTGGGCGGGGTGCTCTCGCCGAAGACGGCCGGGTCGCGGGGGGCGGAACCGTAGACGCTGGTGCTGGACTTGACCACCAGCCGCCGCACCGAGGGCGCCTTCTGGCAGGCGCCGAGGAGCTGCATGGTGCCGATGACGTTGGTCTCCTTGACCGTCGTCCGGCTGCCGCGCGGGCCGAGCGGGGTGCCGTTGACGTCCATATGGACGACCGTGTCGACCCCGGTCTCGGCGAGGAGCTTGCCGATGGTGGGCTGGCGGATGTCGGCCTGTACGAAATCGGCACCGCCCAGATGGTGCTCGGGGGCCACGGCGTCCACACCGATCACCCGATCGACGTCGGGCTCACGCTGGATGCGGCGCACGAAACGCCCGCCGAGCTGCCGTGCGACTCCGGTGACGAGCACGATCTTCCCCAAGACCAGCGCCTTTCTTCTCACCCTCGCCCAAGCCGGGCTGTGTCGCTCACGGTATCGACTCGATGTTCCGCTGTGATGACCACCCGAGGCGAAGCGCCGTGTTTTCAGCCGGAGGCGCCGGCGGAGCCGCCGGCCGGGGTGGTGGGGTCGTCAGGGGGCCGCACGGCCGGGCGGGCCGGGGCGGCCCCGGTGACACCCCACCGGGGCAGGACGCACCGCAGCCCCCCACCGGCCGGTGAGGGGCTGCGAGACGTGCACAGTGCCGCTTACTTCTTGTTGCGACGCTGGACGCGGGTGCGCTTGAGCAGCTTGCGGTGCTTCTTCTTGGCCATCCGCTTACGCCGCTTCTTGATAACAGAGCCCACGACTACCCTCGCTCACTTCGAATTCACTCGGTGCGGGGCGTCCGAGCCCACACGACCTACATCGGGCCAGCCTACCCGGCACCGGGCGATCGACGTAATCCGAGGGGGGCCGTCAGGCGGACTCGACCCCCACGTAACTCTCGCGGAGGTATTCATGAACCGCCTGCTCTGGGACTCGGAAGGACCTCCCCACCCGAATCGCCGGCAGATGACCACTGTGTACCAGGCGGTACACGGTCATCTTGGACACTCGCATCACCGAGGCGACTTCCGCCACGGTCAGGAACTGAACCTCATTCAGAGGTTGCCTATCGCCAGCAGCCATGACACACCTGAACCTTCCGCACATGTCGGGCACCGGCTTCCCCTCCGGTGACTCCTGCTCGCATGCGCGCTCCTCCCCAGGTTAGGGGCGCGTGATGCGAGTGGGGAAGAGGAGTAGCGATCGGACGCCTACTGTGACAGACACGCTCGATTGAGTACATAGCGAGTAAGCGGTCGGTAGTAATCGGACCGCGCAGCGTCATCAAGCGGAACCACCACGGACACCCACCCCTCGGCCTCTCCGACGAACGGCGCCGGGTCGTCGACGTCCGCCAGCCCCATGCTTTCAATGCCCAGCTGACCTGCTCCGCAGACCCATCCGTGGTCCCCGATGACAAGCTCGGGCAGCGGGCCTCCGGCCTCCGCCGCGGCCCCGAGCGCGACCCGAACCGGCAGCGGCGAATGGCTGTGCGCGCCAGGCCCCGGGCCCGTTCCGGGGACTCCGCTTTCCCGCACCAGCGCCACCCCCCGTACGTAGGCGAGGTGGTGCGTGCGTACGCCGAACCGGGTCGTTATGTCGATACATCGCCCCTGCGCGGGGGTGAGAACTCGGCAGCCCGCCGCCGAGAGAGCGGCGGCCAACGAGGCGTAGAAGCCGAGGAGTCGGTGCGGATGGCCGGTGCCGAGCAGCACCGGGGCGCCGCTCGCGGCGACCGTCCGGAGCCGATCGGCGAAGGCGCACAGCGCCTCGATCGTACGTTCGGGGTCGATCACCTCGGGCCCCGAGGTGTGGGTGGGGTCGACCGAGACCCCGCACCGCTCCCCCATCAGGCGCAGCACCTCGCCCGGCGACCAGTCGGCCGCGGGCTCGATGCCGATCAGCGTGCGCGGGTCCCGCGCCGCGAAGAGCCGGTATCGGCGCAGGCTCTGCTCCCGCTCCGTCGCCACCGGCCCGGCGAGTCGCGCCGCCAGCAGGTGCGCGCGCAGGGCGGCCGTCGTGACCTTGCCACTCAACACGGCACCGATGCTGGCGGATCACGGCGCGGACCCGGCACAGATCACCCGTGAGTGCCCACGGTCGGCCTAACGACGCGTGGGATTCGGCCCCTCCCGCGGCCGCCGACCGCCCGCCGACCACCGCCGACGGGGACGGTCGCGGAGGCGTCAGGGGATGAGGCCGTGGTGCGGGAAGACGGCGCGCCGCGTGGCCAGGATGGCTTGGTCCAGCCGGTCCGCCGGGTCGTACCCCCCGTCGGCGAAGTCCCGCCAGCGCGGGGTCCGGCCGTCGGTCATCCGCCGCGGGCCGGGCTGGCGGGTCCGCCGGTACACCTCGTGCGACCACTCCTCGGGCACCTCGGCCTCCGGCGCCAGCGGCCGCCCGGCCGCGATGCCGACCAGGTGCGTCCAGCTCCGCGGCACCACGTCCACCACCGCGTAGCCACCCCCGCCCAGCGCCACCCACCGCCCGTCGGCCAGCTCGTGGGCGAGCTCGTGGCACGCCTCGGCCACCGCGCGCTGCGCGTCCAGGCTCACCGCCAGGTGCGCCAGCGGGTCCTCGAAGTGGGTGTCGGCGCCGTGCTGGGTCACCAGCACCTGCGGCCGGAAGGCCGCCAGCAGCTCCGGCACGACGGCGTGGAACGCGCGCAGCCACCCGGCGTCCCCGGTGCCGGCCGGCAGCGCCACATTGGCCGCGCCGCCGGGCGCCGCCGCGCCGCCGCTCTCCTCGGGCCAGCCGGTCTGCGGGAAGAGGGTGCGGGGGTGCTCGTGCAGCGAGACGGTGAGCACCCGTGGGTCGTCCCAGAACGCCGCCTGCACCCCGTCCCCGTGGTGCACGTCCACGTCCACGTACGCGACCCGCTCCGCGCCCAGCTCCAGCAGCCGGGCCACCGCAAGCGAGGCGTCGTTGTAGACGCAGAACCCGGAGGCGCTGCCCGGCATCGCGTGGTGCAGCCCGCCCGCGAAGTTCACCGCGTGCGCGACGTCGCCCCGCCACACCGCCTCGGCCGCCGCCACCGACTGACCGGCGATCAGCGCGGACGCCTCGTGCATCCCCGAGAAGGCCGGATCGTCCTCGGTGCCGAGCCCGTACGTGGGGTCGGCGGCGGTGTCGGGGGCGGCGGAGGCCCGGCGGACGGCCGCGATGTAGTCCTCGCGGTGCACCAGCCGCAGCGTGGACTCCCCGGCCGGCTTGGCGGCGACCACCTCGACCGCGCGATCCAGCCCGAACGCCTCGACCAGCCGCATGGTCAGTGCCAGGCGTACCGGGTCCATCGGGTGTCCGGGACCGAAGTCGTAGCCCGTGACTGCCTCATCCCACATCAACTGCGCGCGGCCGCTCATGGGCCTCACCGTATCGGGCACGTTGATCGCCGAACTGTCGGGCGTACCCAAGAGTAGCCAGCACCAGCGTCATCGGCACCAGCATCGCGCCCCGGAGGCTCCACACCGCGCCGAGCGCGCCCACCAGGGGCGAGCCGACCAGGAAGCCCACGTAGTTGAAGACGTTGAGCCGGGCGACGGCGGCCTCCGCGGCCCGGGGCTCGGGGTAGCGCCAGCCCGCGGCGGCGATGGTCTGCGGCACGATCGCGCACAGCCCCAACCCCAGCAGCGTGAAGCCGAGCAGCCCCACCGCGGCGCCGGGCGCCGCCGCGACCACCGCGAAGCCGCCGGCCGCGAGCAGCGTGCCGGCCCGCACCACGCGGACCGCGCCGAAGCGGCGCACGGCCAGGTCGCCGACGGCCCGGCCGAGCAGGGTGGTGACCATGTAGAGGTTGTACGGCACGGTCGCCAGGGCGTCGGAGCTGTGCAGCACGTCCTGGAGGTAGGTGGCGCTCCAGTTGGAGACGGTGGCGTCGCCGATGAAGGCGAAGGCCATGACGAGACAGAGCGGCAGCAGCGGACGCATGTTCGGCGAGGCGGACGGGGCGGGCCCAGCCGCCTCACCCTCCGAGCCGGGCCCGGGGCCGGCTCTGGGGCCGGCGGAGCTGGGTCCGGCGGCGGCGCGCGGGCCCGGAGCTGGGTCTGGGTCTGGGGCCGGTGCTGGGATCGGGGCTGGGTGGGGGCCGGGGGCCGCCGCGGCCGCGTACCAGCGGCCGGCGGCCAGCGCGACGGGGATCAACACCGCCACGACGGGCGCGTAGAGCGCGCCGAGCGGCAGTCCACCGCGCGCACCGGCCCAGGCCAGCGAGGCCCCGACGATCCCGCCGAGGCTGTACGCGGCGTGGAAGCCGATGATGATGCTGCGCCCGTACGCCCGTTGCAGCCCCACCCCGACCATGTTCATCGAGGCGTCCAGGGCGCCGACCGCGAGCCCGAAGGCGGCCAGGGCCAGGCCCAGTTGCCACACCTCCCGCCCCGATCCCGCCGCGACGAGCGCCAGGCAGACGGACAGCTGGGCCCAGCGCAGCACGGTGGACGGTCGGACCCGCCGGACGAGGCGCTCGGTTCCCAGGCTGGCCAGGCCCGCGAGCACGGGGACCGCGGCGAGGAAGCCGGGCAGCCAGGCGTCGGGGACGCCGTAACGATCCTGCAGTGCGGGTATCCGGGTGACCAGGAGCGCGAAGACCGTGCCCTGGACGAAGAAGCTGACGGCCAGTGCGGCCCGGGCGTGTCGCAGGCGCGTCGGGCGCGTCTCAGTCATGGGGAGGGAGGGTAGGCGCCGCTCGCCGCACTGAGAAGCCGCGTGGGAGACCGTGGACTGCGAGGCCGCGCGGGAGCCCGGACCGGGCCCGGGGAGCCGCGGCCCGGTCAGCCGAACAGCCGCGGCAGTTCGTCCATCGTGGTGAAGCGTGCGGTGGCCTCGGCGAGCCGGGCGGCGGGCGTCATCGCGGTGAAGCCGAACACGTCCATGCCGGCGGCCACGGCGGCCTCGACACCGAGCGGGGAGTCCTCCACGACCGCGCACCGCTCGGGGGCGACGCCCATCGAGGCGGCAGCGTGCAGAAAGAGATCGGGGGCCGGCTTGCCGCGGCCCACGTCCTGCGAGCTGAAGATGTGCTTCTCGGCGAAGAGTTCGTCGAGCCCGGTCTTGCGGAGCGCCACGCGGATCCGCTCGTGGCTGCCGGAGGAGGCGAGGCAGTACGGAACGCCGTCCGCTCGCAGCTTCTCCAGAATCGGGACGACACCGGGCACGGGCTTCAGTTCACGGTGGAATCCCTCGAAGACACGCCGGTGATAGGTGGCGTCGAAGTCGGCCGGCAGCCGCTGCCCGGTGCGCTCCAGCACCAGGTCGTGAATGCGGTGCATGGCCGAGCCCATGAACTGTCGGATCGACTCCTCGTAGGTGGTGGGGTGCCCCAACTCCGTGAGGTACGCGGCGAGGACGCGGTTCGCGATCGGCTCGCTGTCCACGAGGACGCCGTCGTTGTCGAAGATGATCAGGTCATAACGCATAACGCACACCCTAAAAGCAAGAAAGCCCTGTCGGGAACCGAGGTTCCCAACAGGGCTTTCTACAATGATTGTTCGGCGGCGTCCTACTCTCCCACAGGGTCCCCCCTGCAGTACCATCGGCGCTGAAAGGCTTAGCTTCCGGGTTCGGTATGTAACCGGGCGTTTCCCTAACGCTATAACCACCGAAACACTATGAAACACATCAACCGGATATACCTGGTTGTGGCTTCAGAACCAACACAGTGGACGCGAGCAACTGAGGACAAGCCCTCGGCCTATTAGTACCGGTCAACTCCACCAGTTACCTGGCTTCCATATCCGGCCTATCAACCCAGTCGTCTACTGGGAGCCTTACCCCATCAAGTGGGTGGGAGTCCTCATCTCGAAGCAGGCTTCCCGCTTAGATGCTTTCAGCGGTTATCCCTCCCGAACGTAGCCAACCAGCCATGCCCTTGGCAGAACAACTGGCACACCAGAGGTTCGTCCGTCCCGGTCCTCTCGTACTAGGGACAGCCCTTCTCAAGACTCCTACGCGCACAGCGGATAGGGACCGAACTGTCTCACGACGTTCTAAACCCAGCTCGCGTACCGCTTTAATGGGCGAACAGCCCAACCCTTGGGACCGACTCCAGCCCCAGGATGCGACGAGCCGACATCGAGGTGCCAAACCATCCCGTCGATATGGACTCTTGGGGAAGATCAGCCTGTTATCCCCGGGGTACCTTTTATCCGTTGAGCGACGGCGCTTCCACAAGCCACCGCCGGATCACTAGTCCCGACTTTCGTCCCTGCTCGACCCGTCGGTCTCACAGTCAAGCTCCCTTGTGCACTTACACTCAACACCTGATTGCCAACCAGGCTGAGGGAACCTTTGGGCGCCTCCGTTACTCTTTAGGAGGCAACCGCCCCAGTTAAACTACCCACCAGACACTGTCCCTGATCCGGATCACGGACCGAGGTTAGACATCCAGCACGACCAGAGTGGTATTTCAACGATGACTCCACGAACACTGGCGTGCCCGCTTCACAGTCTCCCACCTATCCTACACAAGCCGAACCGAACACCAATATCAAGCTATAGTAAAGGTCCCGGGGTCTTTCCGTCCTGCTGCGCGAAACGAGCATCTTTACTCGTAATGCAATTTCACCGGGCCTATGGTTGAGACAGTCGAGAAGTCGTTACGCCATTCGTGCAGGTCGGAACTTACCCGACAAGGAATTTCGCTACCTTAGGATGGTTATAGTTACCACCGCCGTTTACTGGCGCTTAAGTTCTCAGCTTCGCCCCGTCGAAACAGAGCTAACCGGTCCCCTTAACGTTCCAGCACCGGGCAGGCGTCAGTCCGTATACATCGCCTTACGGCTTCGCACGGACCTGTGTTTTTAGTAAACAGTCGCTTCTCGCTGGTCTCTGCGGCCACCACCAGCTCAGGAAGCAAGTTCCCTCACCAGCAATGGCCCCCCTTCTCCCGAAGTTACGGGGGCATTTTGCCGAGTTCCTTAACCATAGTTCACCCGAACGCCTCGGTATTCTCTACCTGACCACCTGAGTCGGTTTAGGGTACGGGCCGCCATGAAACTCGCTAGAGGCTTTTCTCGACAGCATAGGATCATCCACTTCACCACAATCGGCTCGGCATCAGGTCTCAGCCTTACATGTGCGACGGATTTACCTACCGCACGGCCTACACCCTTACCCCGGGACAACCACCGCCCGGGCTGGACTACCTTCCTGCGTCACCCCATCACTCACCTACTACAAGTCTGGTTCGTCGGCTCCACCACTCCCCTTCACCCGAAGGATCCAGGACGGCTTCACGGACTTAGCATCGCCTGATTCGATGTTTGGCGCTTCAAAGCGGGTACCGGAATATCAACCGGTTGTCCATCGACTACGCCTGTCGGCCTCGCCTTAGGTCCCGACTTACCCTGGGCAGATCAGCTTGACCCAGGAACCCTTAGTCAATCGGCGCACACGTTTCCCACGTGTGAATCGCTACTCATGCCTGCATTCTCACTCGTGAACCGTCCACAACTCGTTTCCACGGCTGCTTCACCCGGCACACGACGCTCCCCTACCCATCCCAGCAGACGTTGGTCCTCACGCTGGAATGACATGACTTCGGCGGTACGCTTGAGCCCCGCTACATTGTCGGCGCGGAATCACTTGACCAGTGAGCTATTACGCACTCTTTCAAGGGTGGCTGCTTCTAAGCCAACCTCCTGGTTGTCTCTGCGACTCCACATCCTTTCCCACTTAGCGCACGCTTAGGGGCCTTAGTCGATGTTCTGGGCTGTTTCCCTCTCGACCATGGAGCTTATCCCCCACAGTCTCACTGCCGCGCTCTCACTTACCGGCATTCGGAGTTTGGCTAAGGTCAGTAACCCGGTAGGGCCCATCGCCTATCCAGTGCTCTACCTCCGGCAAGAAACACACGACGCTGCACCTAAATGCATTTCGGGGAGAACCAGCTATCACGGAGTTTGATTGGCCTTTCACCCCTAACCACAGGTCATCCCCCAGGTTTTCAACCCTGGTGGGTTCGGTCCTCCACGAAGTCTTACCTCCGCTTCAACCTGCCCATGGCTAGATCACTCCGCTTCGGGTCTTGGGCGCGCTACTCAATCGCCCTATTCGGACTCGCTTTCGCTACGGCTTCCCCACACGGGTTAACCTCGCAACACACCGCAAACTCGCAGGCTCATTCTTCAAAAGGCACGCAGTCACGACCGTGCTCCGAAGAACACGGCGACGCTCCCACGGCTTGTAGGCACACGGTTTCAGGTACTATTTCACTCCGCTCCCGCGGTACTTTTCACCATTCCCTCACGGTACTATCCGCTATCGGTCACCAGGGAATATTTAGGCTTAGCGGGTGGTCCCGCCAGATTCACACGGGATTTCTCGGGCCCCGTGCTACTTGGGAAATGAGCAAGCAAGCCGCAAAGATTTCAGCTACGGGGGTCTTACCCTCTACGCCGGGCCTTTCGCATGCCCTTCGCCTATCCATGCGGTTTCTGACTCGCCCAACAGCCGGCAGACTGCTGAAGCTCACTCCCACAACCCCGCATGCGCAACCCCTGCCGGGTATCACACACATACGGTTTAGCCTCATCCGGTTTCGCTCGCCACTACTCCCGGAATCACGGTTGTTTTCTCTTCCTGCGGGTACTGAGATGTTTCACTTCCCCGCGTTCCCTCCACATACCCTATGTGTTCAGGTATGGGTGACAGCCCATGACGACTGCCGGGTTTCCCCATTCGGACACCCCCGGATCAAAGCTCGGTTGACAGCTCCCCGGGGCCTATCGTGGCCTCCCACGTCCTTCATCGGTTCCTGGTGCCAAGGCATCCACCGTGCGCCCTTAAAAACTTGGCCACAGATGCTCGCGTCCACTGTGCAGTTCTCAAGCAACAACCAGCCACCCGTCACACACCACTCAAAGATGATGCTTCACCGGGGCCGGCACCCGAAGGAACAAGCTCTACGCTCGCACCCTCAGACACCCAACAGCGTGCCCGACACTCCCAGCCACCATGCACCGTGTTCCACGCCGAAGCAGTACTAACAGTCACAGCAGACCAAGTGTGCCGAGTAGTCAACGTTCCACCCATGAGCTAACCGTGCGAGACATTCGCTCGCAGTCGGCCATGTGCTCCTTAGAAAGGAGGTGATCCAGCCGCACCTTCCGGTACGGCTACCTTGTTACGACTTCGTCCCAATCGCCAGTCCCACCTTCGACGATTCCCTCCCACAAGGGGTTGGGCCACCGGCTTCGGGTGTTACCGACTTTCGTGACGTGACGGGCGGTGTGTACAAGGCCCGGGAACGTATTCACCGCAGCAATGCTGATCTGCGATTACTAGCGACTCCGACTTCATGGGGTCGAGTTGCAGACCCCAATCCGAACTGAGACCGGCTTTTTGAGATTCGCTCCACCTCGCGGTATCGCAGCTCATTGTACCGGCCATTGTAGCACGTGTGCAGCCCAAGACATAAGGGGCATGATGACTTGACGTCGTCCCCACCTTCCTCCGAGTTGACCCCGGCAGTCTCCTGTGAGTCCCCATCACCCCGAAGGGCATGCTGGCAACACAGAACAAGGGTTGCGCTCGTTGCGGGACTTAACCCAACATCTCACGACACGAGCTGACGACAGCCATGCACCACCTGTACACCGACCACAAGGGGGGCTACATCTCTGCAGCTTTCCGGTGTATGTCAAGCCTTGGTAAGGTTCTTCGCGTTGCGTCGAATTAAGCCACATGCTCCGCCGCTTGTGCGGGCCCCCGTCAATTCCTTTGAGTTTTAGCCTTGCGGCCGTACTCCCCAGGCGGGGAACTTAATGCGTTAGCTGCGGCACGGACAACGTGGAATGTCGCCCACACCTAGTTCCCAACGTTTACGGCGTGGACTACCAGGGTATCTAATCCTGTTCGCTCCCCACGCTTTCGCTCCTCAGCGTCAGTATCGGCCCAGAGATCCGCCTTCGCCACCGGTGTTCCTCCTGATATCTGCGCATTTCACCGCTACACCAGGAATTCCGATCTCCCCTACCGAACTCTAGCCTGCCCGTATCGAATGCAGACCCGGGGTTAAGCCCCGGGCTTTCACATCCGACGTGACAAGCCGCCTACGAGCTCTTTACGCCCAATAATTCCGGACAACGCTCGCGCCCTACGTATTACCGCGGCTGCTGGCACGTAGTTAGCCGGCGCTTCTTCTGCAGGTACCGTCACTTTCGCTTCTTCCCTGCTGAAAGAGGTTTACAACCCGAAGGCCGTCATCCCTCACGCGGCGTCGCTGCATCAGGCTTTCGCCCATTGTGCAATATTCCCCACTGCTGCCTCCCGTAGGAGTCTGGGCCGTGTCTCAGTCCCAGTGTGGCCGGTCGCCCTCTCAGGCCGGCTACCCGTCGTCGCCTTGGTAGGCCATCACCCCACCAACAAGCTGATAGGCCGCGGGCTCATCCTGCACCGCCGGAGCTTTCCACCACCAACCATGCGGTCAGTGGTCGTATCCGGTATTAGACCCCGTTTCCAGGGCTTGTCCCAGAGTGCAGGGCAGATTGCCCACGTGTTACTCACCCGTTCGCCACTAATCCCCCACCGAAGCGGGTTCATCGTTCGACTTGCATGTGTTAAGCACGCCGCCAGCGTTCGTCCTGAGCCAGGATCAAACTCTCCGTGAATGTTTTCCCGTTAATCGGGTGCACACTCGCGTTGAGCGGAACAGGTAGGAGGAATGGTCCCACCCGTTCACAGCGTCCTCGCTGTGTTTTTTCTTCAAAGGAACCTCGTCATCGGGCCGTGATGGCCCTTCGACGGGGTATCAACATATCTGGCGTTGACTTTTGGCACGCTGTTGAGTTCTCAAGGAACGGACGCTTCCTTCGGTCCCGTTTCACCGGGCCCTCCGGGCGCTTCCCTTCGGTGTTTCCAACCTTACCAGATTCTTTTTCGTTCCGTTCCCGGTCCGAATTTGTTTCCGGTCCCCGTTGGAGGGGGTTTGTTTCGCGCCTTCCGGCGTGATCACTACTTTAGCGGATTTCCCTGGCAGCTCATAATCGAGCTTTTCGGTTCGAATTTCGGCATGCCGAAGTCGTTCCCGATCAGGGGCCGTGCAGTGGTGATTTGCCGCCGGTGCGGCTCGAAGCGCTGCCCCGTCGTCCCCGTGGGACTCCGTGACAACTCGGAGAACACTACATGACACTCCGAGCGGCTTCAAACCTGTGGCCGAGGGAGTGTCGGGCGCGTATGGTCGCTCGCATGCGAACGCGTGCGCTGATCCGACCTTGGTGGGCCGCCTGACCGGCGGCCGCAGACGCGCATGCATGAACACGGCGGCCGCCTCGGCGGCCGTTCGCATCTCCGCAGCCCTGCGGGACCGGCCGATCCGGAGCGGCGGCCCCGATACAGGGGATGAGGGAACACTGCGATGGCAGAGCTGGCAGGACGGCCGGGGCGACGCACCTTCAGCGGGATCAAGCCCAGTGGACATCTGACACTGGGGAACTATCTGGGGGCCATGCGCCACTGGGTGGAAGAGGAGCAGCACCGCGCGGACGCGCTGTTCTGCGTGGTGGACCTGCACGCGCTCACCGTGGAGCACGACCCCGCGCGGGTGCGGCGCCTCAGCCGGCAGACCGCCACGCTGCTGCTGGCGGCCGGGCTCGACCCGGAGCTGTGCACCGTCTTCGTCCAGAGCCATGTGGACGAGCACGCGCGGCTGTCCTATCTGATGGAGTGCACCGCGGCCGACGGCGAGATGCGGCGCATGATCCAGTACAAGGAGAAGGCCGCGCGGGAGGCCGCGCGGGGCCGCAGCGTACGGCTGTCGCTGCTCACCTATCCGGCGTTGATGGCGGCGGACATCCTGGCGTACGGGACGGACGAGGTGCCTGTGGGCGACGACCAGACGCAGCACGTCGAGCTCTGCCGTGATCTGGCGCTGCGCTTCAACCAGCGGTACGGGCCGGTCTTCCGGGTGCCTCGGGCCTCCTACCCGCAGGTGGCCGCCCGCGTCATGGATCTGCGGGACCCCACGGTGAAGATGGGCAAGTCACACGCCGAGACGAGCGGGATCGTCTATCTGCTGGACGAGCCGGACGCGGTGCGCCGGAAGGTGATGCGGGCGGTCACGGACAGCGGGGCCGAGGGCGGGATGGAGTACGACCCGCAGGAGCGGCCGGGGGTGGCGAACCTGCTGGACGTGCTGGCGGCGTGCACCGGGGGCAAGCCCCAGGAGCTGGCCGAGGAGTACACCTCGTACGGCGCCCTGAAGAAGGACACCGCCGAGGCCGTGGTGGAGCTGCTGCGGCCGCTGCGGCGACGGCACGCGGAGCTGTGCGCCGAGCCCTCCTATATGGAGGGGGTGCTGCGGGAGGGGGCGGAGCGGGCCCGGGCGCTGGCGCGGCCGCGCGTGGACGCCGCCTACGCGGCGGTCGGGCTGCTGCCGCCCGGATGACCCGCTCCGGGCTCGGGCGGCGCGGTCCGCCCGCCGCCCGAGCGGCCGTGGGCCCCGGTGGTCGGCCGGCTGCTGGAGAAGGCGGCGCGGTAGTCGCGCGGGCTGGTGGCGAGGCGGCTGGCGAAGTGCTGCCGCATGGTGATCTCGCTGCCGAAGCCCGCGCGACGGGCCACCTCGGGGATGGGCAGGTCGGTGCGTTCCAGCAGCTTCTGGGCCGCCGCCAGCCGCTGCTCCAGCAGCCAGCGCAGTGGGGTGGTGCCGGTGGTGGCGGCGAAGTGGCGGGCGAAGGAGCGCGCGGACATCCCGGCCCAGCGGGCCAGCTCCGCCACGGTGAGTGGTTCGTGGAGGTGTCGCAGGGCGCGCTCTCGTACGGACGCCAGCGCGTCGTCGTCCCGGTCGACGGCCGGCGTGGGGCGCTCGATGAACTGTGCCTGGCCGCCGGCGCGGAAGGGCGCGGTGACCATCGAGCGGGCGATGGCGGCGGCGGCCTCCGCGCCGTGGGCCGTGCGGACCAGGTGCAGGCAGAGGTCGATGCCGGCGGCCGTGCCGGCCGAGGTCCAGATGTTGTCATCCTCGATGAACAGCGCGTCGGGCTCGACGGCGACCTCGGGGTAGCGCTCGCGTAGCAGGTCGGTGAAGCGCCAGTGGGTGATCGCGCGGCGCCCGTCGAGCAGCCCGGCCTGGGCGAGGGTGAAGGCGCCGCCGCAGAGCGCGGCCACCGGGATGCCGGCGGCATGGGCGCGGCGCAGGGCCTCCAGCACGGGGGCCGGTGCCGGGGTGATGCGGTCGTCGAGGCCGGGGACGACGACGAGGTCCGCCCGGAGCATCCAGTCGAGGGTGCGGTCGGGGGTGAGGGTGAGCCCGCCGGGGATGGCCACGGGGGTGTGGTCGACGGCGCACCGGCGCAGCTCGAACGGCGGGACGCCCCGGTCGGTACGGTCGACGCCCCAGACCTCGGTGATGACGGAGACGTCGAAGGCGCGGATGCCGGGGATGGCGACCAGGGCGATGCGCTGCGGTCGCGTCCGCGGCCGGGGGTCCGGCTGCTGCATGCCCGCCATGCTGTCAGAACGGCTGGCAGAAATCCATCGATGCTCGGCGTTGCCGCCACTGTGCGGGGCGCCTACGGCCCGGCAGGCTCAGGGGCATGGATATCGCACAGAACGCAGCGCTGGTGGTCATCGACGTACAGAAGGGCTTCGACGACCCCGTGCACTGGGGCCCGCGGGACAACCCGGCCGCCGAGGAGAACATCACGGCCCTGATCGACGCCTGGCAGTCGACCGGCCGCCCGGTCGTCTTCGTCCGGCACGACTCGCCCAAGCCGAACTCGCCGCTGCGGCCGGGCCAGGAGGGCAACGACTTCAAGGACGTCGTGGCGTCCCGGCGCGGGAAGGGGAGCGGGCCGGAGGTCCTCATCACCAAGACCGTGAACTCGGCCTTCTACGGCACGCCGGACCTGAGGGAATGGCTGGACGCGCTGCCCCACGGCGAAGCCGCCGAGGGACAGGGTCGGCAGCTCGTGGTGACCGGCATCCAGACCAACATGTGCTGCGAGACGACGGCCCGCATGGGCGGCAACCTGGGCTACGAGGTGTTCTTCGCGCTGGACGCCACCCACACCTTCGACCTGGAGGGGCCCGACGGCTGGAAGCTGACGGCCCAGGAGCTGGCGCGGGCCACCGCGGTCTCGCTGCACGGCGGCGGGTTCGCGAAGGTGGTGACGACCAAGGAGCTCGTCGCCGCGGCGAGCAGCTAGGTCCGCGGCCGCTCAGCCGTTGCCCGTGGCCAGCTCCTGGCTGCGGTCGCGGGCCGCCTCCAGGGCCGCGATCAGGGCGGCGCGCACCCCGTGGCGCTCCAGTTCGCGGATGGCGCTGATGGTGGTGCCGGCCGGGGAGGTGACCGCCTCGCGGAGCTTGACCGGGTGCTCGCCGCTGTCGCGGAGCATCACGGCGGCGCCGATCGCGGCCTGCACGATCAGATCGTGGGCCTTGTCGCGGGGCAGCCCGAGGAGGATGCCCGCGTCGGTCATCGCCTCGACCAGGAAGTAGAAGTAGGCGGGGCCGGAGCCGGAGAGGGCGGTGGCGGCGTCCTGCTGGGACTCCGGCACCCGCAGCGTCTTGCCGACACCGCCGAAGATCTCCTCGGCGTGGGCGAGGTGCTCCGCGGTGGCGTGGCTCCCCGGCGAGATGACCGACATGGCCTCGTCCACCAGGGCGGGGGTGTTGGTCATGACGCGGACCACCGGGGTGCCCGCGGCGAGCCGCGCTTCGAGGAAGGCGGTGGGGATGCCGGCCGCGCCGCTGACGACCAGCCGGTCGGCCGGGACGTGCGGGGCCAGCTCGTCCAGCAGCGCGGCCATGTCCTGCGGCTTCACGGTGAGGATGAGGGTGTCGGCGGTCTTGGCCGCCTCGGCGTTGGAGACGGCCTCCACGCCGTAGCGGGAGCGCAGCTCCTCGGCGCGCTCCGCGCGGCGCGCGGTGACCAGCAGGTCGGACGGGGCCCAGCCGCCGCGGATCATGCCGCTCAGCAGTGCCTCGCCGATCTTTCCCGTGCCGAGCACGGCGACCTTCTGCGTCATGGTGTCGTTCACCCCATACGGTCCATACGGTCCGGTGCGCGGGGGCCGGCTCCTGCCACGGGCCCGCCCGTCGTCACCCTCTGCCGTCATCCTCGCACCCCGGGCGGGTGGCGCGAGGCGGCGTCCACCCCTCGGTACGGGGGCGTGTGTCGGGGGCGGGAGGTGCGCTTCGCGCGGTGGCGGCGCCAGGGGCGCGGCCGCGGCGTATGCGACGCCGCGCGCCGCGCGGGCGTGCGCCGAGACCATTGGAGCCGCTTCCTCCGCTTTGCTGACTCCGTGTTCACAGGTTGATTACGTAAGGACCGCGCATCGCCACCACCCCTTAGACAAAATGAAGTTGAGTGTCGACGCGACGGAAACGCGCGGCGGAGGGGGCGAGGATGACGACGATCGGGCGAGCCGGTCGCGGGCTGATAGCCGCCCTGTCGTTACTGCTGCTCGCCGTGCTCATCGTCACCGACTGCGGCTTCGCGCCCACCACGAGGTCCGCCCCGGGCGCGGGCCGTTCCGCCGCCGGGCCGGCGGCCGAGCCCGTTCAACTCTCCGAGCGGCGGACCGTCGTCACCGACACCCGCCGGCTGCCGCACCCCGCCTCCGAGGACTGCGAGGGCCGCCGCCCCGGCGGATCCCCGGTCACCGCCCCCGTCCCCCGCGGCACGCCCCTCTGTGTGGGCGACGCCGACGCCGACCCGGCCCGGCCGCCCGCCGGGCACGGGGTCCGCCGCACCGGACACCACACCGTCCCGGTGTCGAGATCGAGCGACCTTCCCGTCGCCCTCCAGATATTCCGCTGCTGACCGTCACGGCCGCCGCCGCCCAGCCGCGCGGCGCGAACTCCCTCCCGCGGGCGCCCGATGAGCGGCCCGCCCCGCAGTTCATCCGTTGACGAAGTTCACGCAGCGATGCGTCATGTCCCGTCGCCGAGCGCGCGGGGCATGTTGGAGGAACGCCCATGACGAAGCATCTCCCCGACCGAACCGTCTTCCGCGCCGACTTCACCGCTTCCCTCGTCGTCTTCCTGGTCGCCGTCCCGCTCTGCGTGGGCGTCGCCGTCGCCTCCGGCGTACCGGCCGAACTCGGCCTGATAACCGGCATCGTGGGCGGCCTGATAACCGGCCTGCTGCCGGGCAGCAGCCTCCAGGTGAGCGGCCCCGCCGCCGGGCTGACCGTGCTGGTCTACGAGGCGGTGGACGAGTACGGCCTCGGGACGCTGGGCGTCCTGGTGCTGGCCGCCGGCGCGCTGCAGCTGGCGATGGGCCTGCTGCGGCTCGGCCGCTGGTTCCGCGCGATCTCCGTGGCCGTGGTGCAGGGCATGCTCGCCGGCATCGGCCTGGTGCTGATCGCCGGGCAGCTGTACGCGCTGGCCGACGCGCCGGCGCCCGGCAGCGGGCTCGGCAAGCTCGGCCGGCTGCCCGGTCTGGTGACCGACGTGGCCGGCTCCACGGACGCCCTGCAGGCCGTCGGAGTGGGCGCCGGCACCGTGCTGGTGCTGGTGCTGTGGCCGCTGTGGCGGCGCGGGGCACGGCTGCTGCCGGCCCCGCTGGCGGCGGTGGCGCTGGCCACGGCCGCGACCGCGCTGCTGGACCTGCCGGTGGCGCGGGTGGAGGTCCAGGGCCTGGTGGACGCCGTGCGGCCGCCGAACGGCGGGGACCTGGCGCGGCTGGCGGAGTTCGGCGTGCTGGGGACCGTGCTGGCCTTCGCGCTGATCGCCTCGGCGGAGAGCCTGTTCAGCGCGGCCGCCGTGGACCGGCTGCACGACGGCCCGCGGACCGACTACGACAAGGAGCTGATCGCCCAGGGCACCGGCAACGCGGTGTGCGGTGTGCTGGGCGCGCTGCCGATGACGGCGGTGATCGTCCGCAGCGCCGCCAACGTCCAGGCCGGCGCCAGGACCAAGACGTCACGCGTGCTGCACGGCGCCTGGCTGCTGGTCTTCGCGGTGCTCTTCCCCTCGGCGCTGGGCGTGATCCCGGTGTCGGCGCTCGCGGGCGTGCTCATCCACGCGGGCTGGAAGCTGCTGCCGGTCAGGGAGCTGGCCCCGCTGTGGCGGGAACACCGGGGCGAGGCCGTGGTGCTGGCCGTCACCGCCGGCGCCATCGTGGTGACCAACATGTTCGAGGGCGTGCTGATCGGCCTGCTGATGGCGGTCGCCAAGTCCGCCTGGGAGACCTCGCATGTGCATGTCGAGGTCACCGGGCTGGACGACCCCGCGGAGCAGGGGCGCGGCGACCTGGCCCGAGACGCCGGCGACGACGCCGGTCCCGGCACGGGGACCGGCGCGGACGGCGTGATCCGGGTGCGCGTGCTCGGCAACGCGACCTTCCTGCGGCTGCCGAAGCTGCTGGACGTGCTGGAGGCGCTGCCGCGCGAGCGGTCGGTGGAGCTGGACCTGAGCGGGCTGCGCCACGTCGACCACGCCTGTGCGATGGCCCTGGCGATCTGGGCCGAGCGGCACAACGCGGTGGTGGACCCGGTGCGCACGGCGGCGGCGCCGAGCGGACCGTGAGCTGAACCGAACGCCGAGGCGGGGCCGCCCCCTCCCCGCCTCGGCGCCCGGCCCGTTCAGGACATGGCCGGGAGCAGCGGCACCAGGGAGGGCCGGTTGGCCGCCAGCCGGAGGTTGGCGACGGTCTGGCGTACGACGCGCTCCTTGGCGAACGCGGCGGCGCGGCCGGTCAGCGCCCGCTCGCGCGGCGAGTCGTCGGCGCGGACGAACTGGATCAGACCGTCGCGGCGGCCCAGGCTCAGGCACTGGATGATGTAGCGGAACCCCAGGGGTTTGGGGGCCTCGCCACGCGCCTCGGCCAGCAGCACGGAGGCGACGTGCGAACCGGTGGGCAGCGCGGTGGCGCAGCCCATGCGCAGCGGGCCCGCCAGGGGCGAGCCGGCGGCGGCCGCGTCGCCGGCCACCGAGATCTCGGGGTGCGAGACCGAACGCAGCGCGTCATCGACCCGGATCCGGCCCGTCGGGTCCAGGGCCAGGCCGGCGGAGGCCGCGAGCGCGCTGTTGGCCGTCATGGCGGCGGCCCAGACCACCACGTCCGCGTCGACGTCGTCGGCGCCGGCCACCCGCAGGCCCTCCTCGACGCGCACCCCCAGCCCGCCGAGGGCGGCGCGGACATGGGCCCGGCCCTTCTCGGAGAGCCCGGTGCCGACCTCGCCGGCGGTCAGCAGCCGCACCTGCCAGCCGGGCGCGGACTCGGCGATCTCGCCGGCGAGCTCGACGCCGGTGAGACCGCCGCCGACCACCGCCACCGAGCCCGGGCCGTCCAGCAGCCGCTTGCGCAGCTCGGCGCCGGTCTCCACCGTGTACGCGCGGTCCCCGGCGCCCAGGACGCCGCCCTCGGTGCCGGTGCGGCTGCCGAGCGCGTACACCAGCCGGTCGTAGGGCAGGGTCCGGCCGTCGTCGGTGCGCACCGCGCGGGCGGCGGTGTCGATGCCGACCGCGCGGGCGGCGATGTGGGTGACGGAGGTGCCGGCCAGGAACCCGGAGAGCGGACGGGTGACGTCCGTACCGGCGGCGGCCAGCTCGTGCAGACGGACCCGCTCGGTGAAGCGGTCGCTGGGGTCGACGAGGGTGACGTCGTCGTGCGGGGCCAGCCGCAGCGCGGCCATCAGGCCGGCGTAGCCGGCGCCCAGCACCACGATCTGCCGTCGCTGCGCGTCGCCGTGGCGCGCGTTGCCTCGGTTCATGTCGCCTCCTTGGCGGGTTGTTCGCCAAGGGGACGACACAGCGACCCCGGGTGTGACGGTGAGCCGCGTCACACCGTGTCGAGGTCCAGATGGCCGAGCTTGTCGGGGTTGAGGACGACGTCGATGCCGACGATCCGGCCGTCGTCCCCGTCGAGGGTGAAGGCGAAGACGCCGGCCAGCCCGCCGGCGGGGTCCCGGAAGAGGAGCCCGGGGGCGCCGTTGACGTCCCGTACGGTCATGCTCATGGTCCGCCGGTCGAAGCCGCGCATCAGGCGCAGCGCGAAGCGCGCCACCTTCTCTCCGCCGATGACCGGCAGCCGCGCCGCGCCCTTGACCTTGCCGCCGCTGTCCGCGCGGTAGACCACCTGGGGGTCGAGGATCTCCAGCAGCCCGTCGAAGTCCCCGCCCATGACGGCGGCCAGGAAGGCGTCCACCGCGCGACGGTGCTCGCCCCGATCCACCGAGCGTCGCGGCGCCTGGTCCCGCACCCGTCTGCGGGCGCGCGAGGCGAGCTGCCGTACGGAGTCGGGGGTGCGGCCCACCACCTCGGCGATCTCCGGGAACGGCACCGCGAACACGTCGTGCAGGATGAAGGCGGTGCGCTCGGCCGGGGTCAGCCGCTCCAGCACGGTGAGCATCGCCATGCCCACCGACTCGTCCAGGGTGACCCGGTCCTCCGGGGAGCCGGGGGCGGGGCTCTGCGCCACGACCGGCTCCGGCAGCCAGGGGCCGACGTAGGTCTCACGGCGGGACCGGGCGGAGCCCAGCTGGTCGTAACAGATCCGGCTGACGACGGTGGTGAGGTACGCGCGCGGGTCGGTCGCCTCTCCCTCCGGCAGCGCCTGCCAGCGCAGCCAGGTCTCCTGCACCGCGTCGTCGGCGTCCGCGACCGATCCCGTGATGCGGTAGGCGACGGCCCACAGCCGTCGGCGGTGCGTCTCGAACTCCGTCAGCTCAGCCATGATCGTCATCCTCTCGCGCCCCGCGCCGCCCATCGACGTCGGAATCCCGGCGCCGCGCGGCGCCCGCCGTCGGCCCGGAAGGGACCGGAAGGGACCGGAAGGGAGACGACAGGGCGGGGCGAGGTGTGACACGGGGGACGGGCGCGGGTCGGCACCGGGGCGTCGACACCGGCGGCCGCGCCGCCGCGGCGAGGGCGTCAGCGGCGCTTGCGGGGCTTCTTTCCGGCCTTGGCCGGGTTGCCGGTGCGGGAGGTGCGGCGGCGCTCGTAGGCGGCACGGTCGGCCTCGTACTCGGCGCGGACCAGCTTCTCCCCGGGGGCCTCCGCGAGGCTGCGGACGAAGTAGGCGAGCAGGACGCCGACGAAGCCGATGCTCTTGATACTGCGCATCGAGCGCTCGACGGCCTCGTCGCGTGGTGTCTCGGGGCGCCGCCTGAACCCCTCCCAGGTGCGGCGGAAGCCGATGGCGCTGCAGATCGCGAAGGCCGCGATGAGCATCGCGTTGACCAGCCCGCCGGCCTCGGAGAGGGCCACGCCCTGGTAGGCGAAGCGCAACACGAAGGCGCCGGCCGCGGCGGCGGCCAGGGAGCCGAGGGCGACACCGGCGCGCCGCGCCGCGTATCCGCCGTCGTGGCGCACCCAGGTCGTCCCGAAGAACCGCAGGGGTTCGGGCCGGGGCCCGCCCTGGTCCTCCTCCGTGCCGTCCGGCCGCTTCGCTTCGCTCATGCCATCGATTATCTATCGGCGGCCCGGGATCCCCACCGGCCGCCCGCGCGGGGACGCACCCGGCCGCCCGCGCGGGGTGCACCCCGGCCGCCCGCCGCGCGGACGCGCCACGCCCGCCCACGCGAGGGCGTGTACCGGGCTGCCGGTCTCCGGGCGCGCCGTTTAGGCTGAGCAGCCTCGGGCGTGCCGGGATACGGGAGGGGCGAGGGTGCCGCTGAGCGCCGGGGATCCGGAATCGATTGGCGACTACCAGCTGCTGGAACGACTCGGGTCCGGCGGCATGGGGGTGGTGTACCGGGCCTGCTCGGCCTCCGGCCGGCAGGTCGCCGTCAAGCTCGTGCACGCGCAGTTCGCGCTCGACGACGAGTTCCGCACCCGGTTCCGCCAGGAGGTGGCCGCGGCCCGGCGGGTGAGCGGCGCCTACACCGCCCCGGTCGTGGACGCCGACCCGGACGCCGAGCGGCCGTGGATGGCCACCCTGTACGTCCCCGGGCAGACGCTCGCCCAGCGACTCGCCGACACCGGGCCGCTGGACGCCGCGGAGCTGCGCCGGCTGGCGCTGGGGATGGCCGAGGCGCTGGGCGACATCCACCGGGTCGGCGTCGTGCACCGCGACCTGAAGCCGGCCAACGTCCTGATGTCGGAGGACGGGCCGCGCGTCATCGACTTCGGGATCTCCCGGGCGGCGGACAACCAGACGCTGACGGTCACCGGTCGGGTGATGGGCACCCCGCCCTTCATGTCGCCCGAGCAGCTCAGCCGGCCGCGCGAGGTGACCGCGGCCTCGGACATCTTCTCGCTGGGCGCGCTGCTGGTGTACGCGGTGACCGGGCGCGGTCCGTTCGACTCGGACAGCCCCTACATGACGGCCTATCAGGTGGTGCACGAGCCGCCCGCGCTGGAGGAGCTGGCTCGCCCGCTGCGCGACATCGTGGCCGACTGTCTCGCCAAGGACCCCGCCGAGCGGCCCGCGCTGCCCGAGCTGATGCCGCGGCTGCGCGACCTGCCGACGCGCGGTTCGCTGCTCGCCCAGGCCGGCGAGACCGGCGGCGACGCCCCGGCGCGGGGACCGGAGACGGGCGGCGGCACGGCGCCCGACCGGGACTCCGGCCCGGACCGGACCCCTCGGGACTACGGCCCCACCAGCCCCGGCCGGCGGCGCCGACGCACCGTGCTGGCCATCGTGGCCGCCGTGGCGGCGCTCGGCCTCGGCGGCGGCGGAGTGGCGCTGTACGCCTCGGGCGGCAGCGGGGTACGCACCAGCTCCGACCCGGGCCCGTCCGAAACCGCGACCCCGAGCACCCGGGCGGTGCCGCTCCCCGCGGGCTGGCGGCCGTGGCGGATGAGCCAGCCGGTCGCGGCCGGCGTCGACCATGTGCAGGGCGACGAGTCCGACCCCGGCTGCGTGGCCCAGGGCACCACCCTCTACTGCGGCGGCATGGACGCCCCGGTGGTCCGGATCAACGGCCTCAACGGCAAGGTCGAGTGGCGCGCCAAGGGCCTCGTCCTCAACGTGGACACGACCAGCACCAACACCTCACCCCTGAACGTGCACGGTGACCTGGTCTATCTCCACGACTCCGTGAACGACACCACCAGCCGGCTGGTGGCGCTGCGCACCGACACCGGCACAGCCGCGTGGTCACACCAGGTGAGCTCCACCGCCGACACCCAGCTGGTGGGCGATCTGCTGCTGTCCAACACCCCGGGCGACAGCGCGATCGTGGCCCGGCACGCGGTGACCGGCCAGACCCGCTGGACGGCCCCGCTGCCGCAGGGGGCCTCCTGCAACCCGATGCCCTCCACGAGCGGGCCGCCGTACGCCTACTGCTGGCTGTCGGAGAACCGCTCCACCATGATGCGGTTCGACCCGCGTGACGGCAGCATGAAGCAGCTGGGCCGGCTCCGGGATACCGACGAACCGGTGGGGCGGCGGAACGGGGCGCTCCTCGCCCTGCGGGCCGACGCGTCGACGTTCGCCAGGTACGAGAAGCTCATCCGGATCGATGAGAAGACCGGGAAGGAGCGCAGCTTCAGTCTGCCCGCGGGCGCCTCGGGCACCGGGGCGCTCGTCGACGGCCGGCTCTTCTTCGTGCAGGAGAGCGGGCGCGTCACCCTCGTCGACCCCGACACCGGGGCCGAGGTGTGGTCGCGGGCGACACCGGTGGAGCGACTCGGTAAGCCGCTGGTGTCCGAGGACGGCCGCACCATCTACCTGTGCAGCTCCAGCGGCCGGTTCCAGGCGATCCGGATGTCCGACGGCCGACCGCTGTGGCAGTCCGCGGCGCGCAGCAGCACCAGTGGCTTCGGACCGACCTCCCAGGTGCTGCCGCTGGGCGGCGCGCTGGTCGGAACGGCGGTGGACGGGACGGTGTTCTCCATCGACCCGGAGAACCCGAACGCGAAGCCGAAGCGATAGCCGCAGAGAGGGGGCCGCGACCGCCCCGCCGCCGGCAGCCCGTTCCGACCGCCGGCGACGTCCGTGCCCTTGACCGCGTGGTGAGGCGGCGTCAGCCGCACTGCGGGGCGACGAAGCCGTCGCTCCCGGTCTTCACGAACGCGTCCGAGACGAACTGCCCGGGCGCGATGTTGTCCCAGACGTCCGTCGTGCCGTACGGGCCGCTGACCCGCTCGCCGCGGCGCTGGCAGCGTATGGGCACCCGCGCGTCGTACGGCAGCACCTTGACCAGCGGGCTGGTGCTGCTGGGCCCGCGGCGGACGTTGACCCGGTGGCCGGGCGCCACCGGATAGGTGACGGACTCGGCGGCGGCCATCGTCTCGACGGACTCTCCCACCGCCTCGGCCGCTACGGACTCCTCGACGGCTTCTTCCATGGCCATGTCGGCCCCTCCCCCGTTGGAACGTCAGTTGTGTGGAACATGCGCAGGCTAGCAAGGTTGCCCTGGCTCGTACGCGTCATCGACTAGGCTCCCAGCGTCGCGACTGCGGCCGAATTCACGGGGGTGGGGGGAATGCCGCCGCTGCGCAGTGCCGGGACGGGCCCGGAAGCGGAGGACCCGGGGTATGCCGGGCAATACCGCCTGGAGGCGCGCCTGGGCTCGGGCGGCATGGGCGTCGTACACCTGGCCCGCTCGACCTCCGGACTGCGGCTCGCGGTGAAGGTGGTGCACGCGGAGTACGCCGCCGACCCGGAGTTCAGGGCGCGCTTCCGACAGGAGGTGGCGGCCGCGCGGCGGGTCAGCGGCGCTTTCACGGCACCCGTGGTGGACGCCGACCCGGACGGCGAGCGGCCCTGGATGGCCACCCTCTACATCCCCGGCCCGACCCTCTCCGAGCACGTCAAGCGGAACGGTCCGCTGGAGACGGACGAGGTGCTTCAGTTGGCGGCCGGGCTCGCGGAGGCGCTGCGCGACATTCATCGCGCCGGCGTGGTGCACCGCGATCTGAAGCCCAGCAACGTGTTGCTCGCCGCGGACGGGCCCAAGGTCATCGACTTCGGCATCTCGCGCCCCGCCGACAGCGATCTGCGGACCGAGACCGGCAAGTTGATCGGCACGCCCCCCTTCATGGCGCCCGAGCAGTTCCAGCGGCCGCGTCAGGTGGGGCCGGCGGCGGACGTGTTCGCACTCGGCTCGGTGCTGGTGCACGCGGCCACCGGAAGCGGCCCCTTCGACTCCGAAAGCCCGTACATCGTGGCCTACCAGGTGGTGCACGACGAGGCGGACCTGGCCGGGGTGCCGGCCGAGCTGACGCCGCTGGTCCGCCGCTGCCTGGCCAAAGACCCCGACGAACGCCCCACGCCCGACGCCCTGATGGCGGCCCTGCGCGCGGTCCGCGGTCCGTACGCGCCCGCCCCGCGCGGTCCGGCGCCCCGCGTCCCGGCCCAACGCGGCCCCGCGCGGGACGGCGAGGCCGGGGCGGACGAACCGTTCCCGGGTGGCGTCGGCGACGCCTGCGGGACGGGCCCGACGGGCGGCGACGCGGGCTCCGCCGACACCCACATACGGGCCGCCGGGCCCGGATCCGGCAGCCGGAACTCCGGCGACAGCGGTCAGGGACCTGAGGACCCCGAGCGCTCGCAGGGCTCCGGTGGCGGCCGGCGCTCGCTGCCGACCCGCCTGCGGGGCCGGCGCGGCTGGATCGCGGCCGGTCTCGCGGTCACCGTCGTCTTCGGCGCCGGCACCCTCTGGTCGCTCCACCGGCTCGACGAACTGCGCTCCGACCCGCACCGGCCGCCCGCCAAGACCGCCAAGGCGTGGCACCCCTGGGAGACCACCCTCGGCGCCGACCCGCAGCCGGGCCGGGAAGGCGGCGGTCAGTCGGCGGCCGGCGGCCACTCGCCGCGGGGGGCCGGCACCGCGGCGAGTGGGCGGGCCGCCTACTGCGGCTACGCGCGGGGCGCGCTGTACTGCGCGGGCCCCGGCGTACGGGCCGCGCGGCTGAACCCGGCCGACGGCGACCAGGTGTGGTCGCTGCCCGGTGCCCGGCGCGACCGGGACGACGGCGCGCCCACACCGCCGGTGTTCTCCGGCGGGCTGGTCCAGGTGCTGTCTCCGGACGGCACCCGGCTGGAGGCGTTCGACCCCGACGCCCGCGCGGCGCAACGCTCCCGCTGGAGCCGGAACGTGTCCGCGTACGCCGGCCGTGTCTACCGCGCCGGCGACACCACGCTGCTGGTCTCCGCCGACGGCACGGTCACCGCGATCGACGCGGCGGACAACAGCCGGCGTTGGCGGCACCGGATCGCCGGCCACACACTGCCCGTCTTCTTCTCCGACGCCCGGGGCCGCGTCGCGTACGCCGTCACCGCGACCCCCGACGGCTCGCGCACCCTGGTCACCGCGCTGGATCCGGTGCTCGGCACCGTCCACTGGCAGCACGGGCTGCCCGGCAATCTGACCCCGGTGGGCACCGGCCCCGAGGGCGTGGTGCTGTTCACCGAGGTCGACGCCCAGACACGCACCACGGCCGTGGTCCGCTTCGACCCCGTGCCGACCGAGGCCCGTCGGGTGCCGCTGCCGACCCCGGTGACCACGGTCAGCGCCACCAGCCGCGGCGACACGGTCTTCCTTTTGGGCGCCGACGGCGGCCTGGTGGCCCTGGGCACCGGTGCCACGGGCGGCTCGGGCAAGCAGCTGTGGCGCCTGGAGACCTCGGTGGGCAACGCGTCCCCGCTGGTCGCGGCCGGGGACGACCGGCTGTACTTCTCCGCCGCGGACGGGCGACTGCTGGCCGTGGACACCGACCGCGGCGAGCTGATGGGCGAGACCCCGACCCGCACCGGCAAGGCCGACAGCGGCTATCTCGACACGCTGCCCGCGCCGGTGGTCGCGGACGGCAAGGTCTTCGGCTCCGCGCCCGACGGCACGGTCTTCGCCGTCGACGAGCGGGCGCCGTCGCAGTGGTAGCCGCGGGACGCGCCGCTCGGCGGCCTCGCCGAGTCCCCATTCCGGGTGGACAATTCCGCATTCCTCCAAGAGCGCCGCAGAACGCCCCTAAAGTGACGCCACGTCTCGTGTCGTAACGAGTCGTACGGGGGAAGACCGGATGGTGCTGCGCGCAGGGGATCCAGAGTCCATCGGCGGCTACGCGCTGGAGCGCCGGCTCGGCTCCGGCGGCATGGGCACGGTGTATCTGGCCCGGTCGGACTCCGGGCGCCGGCTGGCGGTGAAGGTCGTGCACCAGCAGTTCGCGGAGGACGAGGAGTTCCGCACCCGGTTCCGGCAGGAGATCGCGGCGGCGCGCCGGGTCAGCGGGGCGTTCACCGCCCCGGTGGTGGACGCCGACGCGGACGCCGCCCGCCCCTGGATGGCGACCTCGTACGTGCCGGGCCCCACCCTCGCCGAACGCATCAGCCGCCAGGGCCCGCTGCGCGGCGCCGAGCTGCGACGACTGGCCATCGGGCTGGCGGAGGCGCTGCGCGACATCCACCGCGCGGGGGTGGTGCACCGCGACCTCAAACCGGGCAATGTGCTGCTCGCGGCGGACGGGCCCAAGGTCATCGACTTCGGCATCTCGCGCGCCGCCGACCACCAGACGCTCACCATGACCGGCCGGGTCATGGGCACCCCGCCCTTCATGTCCCCCGAGCAACTGCGCACCCCGCGCGAGGTCGGCCCCGAGTCGGACGTCTTCGCGCTGGGGGCGGTCCTGGTCTACGCGGCCACCGGCCACAGCCCCTTCACCGCCGACACCCCGTATATGACGGCCTACCACGTCATGTGCGACCCACCCGAGCTGAGCGGGCTGGCGAGCCCGCTGCGCCGGATCGCCGCCGACTGCCTGGCCAAACGCCCGGCCTCACGGCCCGCGCTGCCCGAACTACTGGCCCGGCTACGCGCCCTGCCGGACGAGGAGGAGGGGTCGCCGTGGGCGGCAGCGCCCCGTCCGGCGGGCTGGGTGGCGCGGGCGACGCCCCGCCCACCGGGCCCGCCCCGCACCCGCCGGCACCGCCCGTGCCGGGCCCGGCTGACCACGGTGGCGGCGCTGCTCCTGGTCGCGGTGGCCCAGCCGACACCGACTCCGACGCCGAGACCGGAGGCGCCGGCCGCCACCACCCCCGCCGAGGGCGTGCGGAAGCTCCCGCCTCGGCCGGGCCCCGCTACTCCCCTGTCCCGCCCTTCCCCGTAACCGGGGCCCCACCCCGGCCCCCGGCACCGGCACCGGCACCGGCATCGACACCGGCACCGGCACCGGCTTCAGCGCCACCCGGCGTGGCGCTCCCGTACTCGGGCGACCCCAGCCGCCCGCCCCGACTCTCCGCGACGCGCAAGACCATCTCCAACGCCTCGATGAGCCGCGCCGCGAGGAACCGCAGCTCCCCCGCGTCAGCCTTGCGATCGTCCAGCAGCAGACGGGCGTGACCGAGCAGCCCGAACCCCATGGAGAGCTGCGCGGCCTCCATCTCGTCCGCGACCTTGGTGAGGAACCCGGCCCTGTCCGAGTCGAGATAGCAGGGCTGCCCATGAGGCCCGGCCCAGGGGAGGAGCCGGAGGGACGAGACGGCGTGCACCTGATGCGTCGTCGTCTGCTGAGGCTTGGCGCTAGCTTGATGCATCGTCGACCTGCCTTCTTCAGGTTGACCATGCCCCGGGGCCGTGTGGAGCGTCCGCCGGGGCGCCTTCGTCTCCTGAGCTTAGCCCATGCATGCTACGGCGTACTAGGCATGCTATATCTCGCCTGATGTGGGGTGGCTTGCCTAGCGTGGTCATGTGCTCGAATTCGCTCCCGACCAGCCACGATGGCGCCAGGTAGCCGACGTGCTCCGACAGCGCATCGCCGACGGCACCTACCAGCCCGGCTCACGGATCCCGTCTGTGATCCAGTTGCAGAGCGAGTTCGGCATCGCCGGAGCGACCGGACAGAAAGTGCACCGAGCGCTGCGGGCGGAGGGGCTGATCTACACGGAGCCCGGCTTGGGCTCCTTCGTCGCGAAGCGGTAGACGCTTCCGAGGCGGTGGAGGTGGCGGGAGATGCCATGGCCGACTGTCAGGCACCGACCGAAGTCCCGGGACGACGAGGTTTTACGCAGTTACCCGTACAGGTCCGCATGCCCATCCACCGCCTGGGCCGACCTCATCGACAACGCAACGCGTGAGCTGTACTTCGGCGGCTACACGTCCTACTTCCTGTGGACCCAGGTCCCGGCCCTTCCCGAAACCCTGCGCCGCAAGGCGGACAGCGGCTGCCGGATTCGCTTCCTACTGGGCGATCCCGACGGCGCGGTGACACGTCAACGGGAAGAGATCGAGGACGTCGCCCTGGCGGTCTCCACACGCATCAGGACAACGCTGGAACAGTTGGCCAGGATCGAGGACGTGGACGGCGTCGAGGCCCGCTTCTCCGCCCCCGCCGACGCCATCAACCACGTCTCGCTGTCCGTCTTCCGCTTCGACGACGAAGCCCTGGTCACCCCCCACCTGGCACGCCTCGCGGGACACGACTCTCCCCTGATACACCTACGACGCCACGGCGATGGCGGTGTCTTCTCCCGCTTTGTCGAACACGGCGAGGAGCTGTGGTCCCGGGGCGTCCCCATGACGGGGGCACCGCATGCGCGCGCCCACAACAGCGGCCAGAGTGAGCCCCCGTGAACGCGGGGTACAGAAGGGGGCCGGGCCACCCCGTGGCCCGGCCCCCTCTACGTTGTCACGAAGCTCAGCCCAGCTTCGAAACGTCCCGCACCGCGCCCTTGTCGGCGCTTGTCGCCATCGCCGCGTAGGCGCGGAGGGCCGCCGAGACCTTGCGCTCGCGCGCCTTCGGCGCGTAGACGCCGTTCAGCGCCTCGCTGCGGGCGGCCAGTTCCTCGTCGGAGACGAGGAGGTCGATGGAGCGGTTGGGGATGTCGATGCGGATGCGGTCGCCGTCCTGGACGAGGGCGATGGCACCACCGGAGGCAGCCTCGGGGGAGGCGTGGCCGATGGAGAGGCCGGAGGTGCCGCCGGAGAAGCGGCCGTCGGTGATGAGGGCGCACGCCTTGCCCAGGCCACGGCCCTTGAGGAAGGAGGTCGGGTAGAGCATCTCCTGCATGCCGGGGCCACCGCGCGGGCCCTCGTAGCGGATGACGACCACGTCGCCCTCCTTGACCACCTTCGAGAGGATCTTGTCGACGGCCTCCTCCTGCGACTCGCAGACCACGGCCGGACCCTCGAAGGTCCAGATGGACTCGTCCACGCCCGCCGTCTTCACCACGCAGCCGTCGACGGCGATGTTGCCCTTGAGGACCGCGAGGCCGCCATCCTTGGAGTAGGCGTGCTCGACGGAGCGGATGCAGCCGTTCTCGGCGTCGACGTCGAGCGACTCCCAGCGCTCGGACTGGGAGAAGGCGGTGGCGGAGCGGACGCAGCCGGGGGCGGCGTGCCACAGCTCCACGGCCTCGGCGGACGGGGAGCCGCCGCGGACGTCCCAGGTCTTGAGCCACTCGGCGAGCGAGGCGGAGTGGACCGTGTGCACGTCCTCGTCAAGCAGCCCGCCCCGGTAGAGCTCGCCGAGGATGGCCGGGATGCCGCCCGCGCGGTGCACGTCCTCCATGTAGTACGTGCCGCCCGGCGCCACGTTCGGAGCCACCTTCGCCAGGCACGGGACCCGGCGCGAGACGGCGTCGATGTCCTTCAGGTCGTAGTCCAGCTCGGCCTCCTGCGCCGCCGCGAGCAGGTGCAGGATCGTGTTGGTGGAGCCGCCCATGGCGATGTCCAGCGCCATGGCGTTGTCGAAGGCCGCGCGGGTGGCGATGTTGCGCGGCAGCACGGACTCGTCGCCCTGCTCGTAGTACCGCTGGGTGATCTCCACGACCGTCCGGCCGGCGTTCTCGTACAGCGCCCTGCGGGCCGTGTGCGTCGCCAGCGTCGAGCCGTTCCCCGGCAGCGACAGGCCGATCGCCTCGGTGAGGCAGTTCATCGAGTTGGCGGTGAACATCCCGGAACACGACCCGCAGGTCGGACAGGCGTTCTCCTCGATGCGCAGCACGTCCTCGTCCGAGACGTTCTCGTTGACCGCGTCCACGATCGCGTTGATCAGGTCCAGCTTGCGGACGGTGCCGTCCACCAGCGTCGCCTGGCCGGCCTCCATCGGGCCGCCGGAGACGAAGACCGCCGGGATGTTCAGCCGCATCGCGGCCATCAGCATCCCCGGGGTGATCTTGTCGCAGTTGGAGATGCAGATCAGCGCGTCCGCGCAGTGCGCCTCGACCATGTACTCGACCGAGTCGGCGATCAGGTCGCGGGAGGGCAGCGAGTAGAGCATGCCGCCGTGGCCCATGGCGATGCCGTCGTCGACCGCGATGGTGTTGAACTCGCGCGGGATGCCCCCCGCCGCCTTGATCGCGTCGGAGACGATCCGGCCGACCGGCTGGAGGTGGGTGTGGCCCGGCACGAACTCCGTGAAGCTGTTCGCCACCGCGATGATGGGCTTGCCGAAGTCCTCGCGCTCTACGCCGGCCGCACGGAGGAGCGCTCGGGCTCCCGCCATGTTGCGACCATGGGTGACGGTGCGGGACCTCAGCTCGGGCACGGTGTCCACTCCCTCTGGGACCTCTGAGACCTCTAGGACAAGGGTCTTGTAACCTCCGAGCCTACGCCTAAATCCAAGATCTGGACTTGCTGTCCGGATAGCGGGATCGAAGGATCAGCCTTCGGGCAGCCACCGGCCGCCCCCGCGGCCAGCACTGTCGGAGTCCACGGCCCCGGCCGCCGTCAGGCCACGGCCCCGGCCGCCGTCAGTCCTCGGTCAGATACCGCTGGATCGTCGGGCCGACCATCGCCACGATCTCGTCGACCTCCGCCGACGCCATCGGATCCATCTCGATCACGTGCCGCAGCAGGGCGATCCCGACCAAGTGCGCGGCGGCCAGCTGTGCCCGGAACTTCGGTCGCTCCACATGGAGCACCTCGCTGGCCATCCGCTCCAGCAGCCGCCGCTCGATCAGGCTGCGCAGCACCGCGGCCGCCGTCTCGTTGGTCAGCGCCGAGCGCAGCACCGCCAGCATCGGGGCCCGGGTGTCCGGGCGCTCCCAGATCCCCAGCATGGTGCGCGCCATCCGCTCGCCCATGCTCTCCTCGGCGCCGTCCGCCAGCGTGTCCGGCATCGACAGCGCCGCCGCGAGGCTCAGCTCGACGGCCGCGCCGAAGACCTGCTCCTTGGTGCCGAAGTAGTGGTGGACCAGCGCCGGGTCGACCCCCGCCGCCTTCGCGATGCCCCGCACCGACGTCTTGTCGTAGCCCCGCTCCGCGAACTCCGCGCGGGCCGCTCCCAGGATCCGGTCCCGGGTGGCGGGCCCGTCCGCCGACTCCGTGCGGGCCGGGCGGCCACGACGGCGCCGCGCGGGCGCGGGCCCTTCCCCGGCCTGCGGGTCCTTGCCGGTCCGGGACTCGCCCCGGGTCCGGGGCTCACCAGCGGCGGGCGGCTCTCGCCTGGTCCGGGGTTCGCCCTGGGTCTCGGGCGCTTCCTCGGCCTCGGTCGCTCCCCCGGCCTCGGGTTCCTCCCCGGCCTTCTGCCGGGACGGGGCGGCGGCGTTCATGATCCCCCCGATACGCGCGTCGGGGAGGCCAGGTGCAGCCGGGTGAAGGCCAACGCCTCCGCCAGATCGGCCTCACGCTCGGCGCTCGACATCGCCCGCCGGGTGTTGACCTCGATCACCACATGGCCGTCGAAGCCGGTGACCGCCAGCCGCTCCAGCAACTCCGCGCAGGGCATGATGCCGCGCCCGGGCACCAGGTGCTCGTCCTTGTTGGAGCCGGCGCCGTCGGCGAGGTGGATGTGGGCGAGCCGGTCGCCCATCCGGTCGACCATGGCCAGCGGGTCGGTGCGGGCGGTCGCGGTGTGCGAGAGGTCGACCGTGAAGTGGCGGTAGTCCTCCTTGGTGACGTCCCAGTCGGGCGCGTACGCCAGCATCTCGCGGTCGCGGTAGCGCCAGGGGTACATGTTCTCGACCGCGAAGCGCACATCGGTCTCATCGCCCATCCGCCAGATGCCGCGCACGAAGTCCCGGGCGTACGAGCGCTGCCAACGGAACGGCGGGTGCACCACGACCGTGGACGCGCCCAGCTTCTCGGCGGCCGCGCGGGCCCGCTGGAGCTTCACCCACGGGTCGGTGGACCACACCCGCTGGGTGATCAGCAGGCAGGGGGCGTGCACGGCCAGAATCGGCACCCCGTGGTAGTCGGAGAGCCGGCGCAGCGACTCGATGTCCTGGCTGACCGGGTCGGTCCACACCATCACCTCGACGCCGTCGTAGCCCAGGCGGGCGGCGATCTCGAAGGCCGTCGCCGTCGACTCGGGGTAGACCGAGGCTGTGGACAGCGCGACCTTCGCATCCGGGATGCGCACCACTGGCTCTGTCACGAGGGACAGCGTACGGCTTGGCACAGCGGCCCAAGAGGGCACCGGTGTCGATTTTCGGCAACGCCCACCGCCACCGGGTGACGGCCGGATGCCGGCAACGCCGGGTGCCCGGACGGCTTCGGTCGGGTGTCGACGCCGGCCGCCGCGCCGGTTCCGTGCGCTACGCCGCCTCGGTTCCGGCCGCCGCGCCGGTTCCGTGCGCTACGCCGCCTCGGTTCCGGTCGCTCCGCCGGCTCCTGGCTCCGTACGACGCCCGTACGGACTCCGTATGGGCTCTGTACGGCTCTGTTATGGGTGTCTGGGTCTGTACGGCTCTGTATGGGCCCGTCCGGCTCTGTATGCGTCTGTACGGCTCTGCATGCGTCTGTACGGGCTCCACGCGGTCCCCGCGTGATCCGCGGGGGGAGTCCGCTTACGCCGCCGGTTCCGTCGCCGTCGGCAGGTGGTCCAGGCGCCGCAGGATCACGCCCTCGCGCAGCGCCCAGGGGCAGATCTCCAGCTCCTCGACCCCGAAGAGGTCCATCGCGCCCTCGGCCACCAGCGCCCCGGCGAGCAACTGGTGCGCCCGGCCCTCGGAGACCCCGGGCAGCTCGCCGCGCTGGATCGTCGGCATGACGGCCAGCTTGGGCACCCACTCCTCCAGCGCCTTGCGGCTCAGCCTGCGCGGCGTGTACAGCCCCTCGGTGGAGCGGGCGGCGCCCGCGATGCGGGCGAGCTGCTTGAAGGTCTTGGAGGTGGCGACGACGTGGTCCGGGGTGCCGAGCCGGTTGAAGTCGCCGACGATCCGGGCGATCTGCGCCCGGACATGCCGCCGCAGGGCGCGCACGTCGGTCGGCTCCGGCGGGTCGGCGGGCAGCCAGCCGGCGGTCAGCCGGCCCGCGCCCAGCGGCAGGGAGGCAGCCGCGTCGGGCTCCTCGTCCAGCCCGTAGGCGATCTCCAGCGAGCCGCCGCCGATGTCCAGGACCAGCAGCCGCCCGGCCGACCAGCCGAACCAGCGGCGGGCGGCCAGGAAGGTGAGCCGGGCCTCCTCCTCGCCGGAGAGCACGGTCAGCTCGACGCCGGTCTCCGCCGTCACCCGGGCGAGCACCTCATCGGCGTTGGTGGCCTCGCGCACGGCGGAGGTCGCGAACGGCAGCAGGTCCTCGACGCCCTTGTCCTCGGCCGCCTGGAGCGCGTCCCGCACGGCGGAGATCAGCCGCTCGACGCCGTCCGGGCTGATGGCGCCGGCGTCGTCCAGCAGCTCCGCCAGCCGCAGCGGCACCTTGTGGGAGTGGGCCGGCAGCGGGCGCGCGCCCGGGTGCGCGTCCACCACCAGGAAGTGAACCGTGTTCGAACCCACATCAAGGACACCGAGTCTCATGCCCAGAACGCTACTGCCCCCGCGGCCCGGCCACGCACGCGGTCATGCCCGCGCCCCGGCGCGCATACGCTGGAGGGGTGGCAAAGACGAAAAAGGCCAAGCAGGACAAAGTCTCGAAGAGCTCGGAGCTGTCGACGTCCGTGAAGGGCTCCAAGGCCCGCGAGGACGCCAAGGAGACCAAGGGCTCGAAGGCCGCCAAGGCCGTGAAGAAGCTGCCGAAAGGCGCGGCCGGGGCCGCCGGCGCGGTGCCGGACGAGGTCGGGCTGGACTTCACCCGTGCCTGGGTCGAGTTTCCCGACCCGGCCGACGACGAGCAGGTCTTCCGCTGCGACCTGACCTGGCTGACGTCCCGCTGGACCTGCATCTTCGGGCAGGGCTGCCAGGGCATCCAGGCCGGCCGGGCCAGCGACGGCTGCTGCACGCTCGGCGCCCACTTCTCCGACGACGAGGACGAGCAGCGGGTCGCCACGCATGTGGCGCGGCTGACGCCGGAGATCTGGCAGTTCCACGATGTCGGCCACGCCTCGGGCTGGACCCAGACCGATGAGGACGGCGACCTCCAGACCCGCCGCTGGGAGGGCTCCTGCATCTTCCAGAACCGGCCCGGCTTCGAGGGCGGCGCCGGCTGCTCGCTGCACATCCTGGCGCTGCGCGAGGGCCGCGAGCCGCTGGAGACCAAGCCGGACGTCTGCTGGCAGCTGCCGATCCGGCGCACCTACGACTGGATCGACCGCCCCGACGACACGCAGATCCTCCAGGTCACCATCGGCGAGTACGACCGGCGGGGCTGGGGCCCGGGCGGTCACGATCTGCACTGGTGGTGCACCTCGGCGACCTCGGCGCACGGCGCCGGGGAACCGGTGTACGTCTCGTACCGGCCGGAGCTGACCGAGCTGATGGGCAAGGAGGGCTACGCCAAGCTGGTCGAGCTGTGCGAGGCCCGGCTGGCCTCTCAGCTGCCGCTGGTCGCCCCGCACCCGGCCGACCCGCCGCGCGACTGACCCGCCCTGCCCCGGTGCCTGCCGCTGGTCGAGCTGTGCGAGGCCCAGCTGGCCTCTCAGCTGCCGCTGGTCGCCCCGCATCCGGCGGACCCGCCGCGCGACTGACCCGCCCTGCCCCGGTGCCTGCCGCTGGTCGAGCTGTGCGAGGCCCAGCTGGCCTCTCAGCTGCCGCTGGTCGAGCTGTGCGAGGCCCAGCTGGCCTCTCAGCTGCCGCTGGTCGCCCCGCACCCGGCGGACCGCCCCGCGACTGACCCGCCCTGCGACTGCCCCGCCCGGCACCGGCACCGACCCCTGACCCCCGGTGTCTGCCGCTGACCGCGGTGCCTGCCGCTGCCCCGGGTGCCTGACCCCGGTCCCTGCCCCTGGCCCGGGTCGCTTGCCGTTGGCCCCGGTCGCGGGCCCGGTCGCGGCCGCGGGTCCGGTCGCGGCTGCGGGCCCGGGTCCCCGCATCTGGCCCCGGTCGCTGCCCCCAGTCCTGGCTCTGACCCCGGTGTCTGCCGCTGCCCCCCGGCGCCTGACCCCGGTCCCTGCCCCTGGCCCGGGTCGCTTGCCGTTGGCCCCGGTCGCGGGCCCGGTCGCGGCCGCGGGCCCGGGTCCCCCGCATCTGGCCCCCGGTCGCTGACCCCTGTCCTGGATCTGGCCCAGTCCCTGCGGCTGACGCCGGTGCCTGACCCCGGTCCCCTGACCCTGGTCGCTACCTTTGCCCCGGTACCGGTCTGTAGCCCGGCCCTGGCCTGGGCGTCTTCCTCTGCCGGACACGCCGGGCGCCTCATCGCCATCGGTCGCCTGCGCCGGTCCGGCGCCGGACCGGGCCTCTGCCCCGGGCGGACGGCGTGTGCCTGGTCGGCCCCCGCGCGCTGAACCGGCAGCCGCCGGCCGTGTGGGGTCGCCAACCCGTTGCCACCGGGCTGGCGCCCCTTGCCACGCCGTGATCTGGGCCAGGACCGTGGCCGGGGTCAGGACCGTGGTCGGCGGGCGCCGTGGCCATGGCGAGGACCGTGGCCGGCGGGCGCCGTGGCCGGGCGGCGCCGGCGCCACGGCCGGGGCCTTCCGGGCGTTCCCGGCCGACTCCGGGCCGTTACGAGCGAGGAATTCCTAGCCGATTCGCCGATCGCGGGCCCGTACGCCGCCGCCGGAGCGGCCGATCGAAGCTGGAGAGCGGCGACGGCCAGGGTCGCCCCGGCCTCCCCGCGGGCGGGGTGGCTTCATCCCGACGCCGACACCGGCTCGCCCGGGTCGCCCGTGGACGGGGTGCCCGGGGTGGGCGTGGGCGTGGGGTCCGGGGTGCCGGGCACCGGAGTGGGCTCGGGCTCCGGTTCGGGGGCGGTGCCACGGCCCTCGATCACGACCACCGCGCCGGCCGGCGCCACCGAGATCCGGGCGCTCCAGGGGCCCACCGGCTCGTGGGCGTGGTCCACCGAGACGGTGATCGTCGTGGACTCGCCGGGCCGCAGTTCCCCCGCGCTCTGGCTCAGCCGCAGCCAGGGGGCGTTGGCGGAGGCCGACCAGCGCACGGCGGAGCCGCCGGAGGCGGTCAGCGTGATCAGGGTGGTGTCGCCGCTGGGCTGGGCGTCCACCGTCAGCCGCCCCGGGCCGGGGATCGGCCGGTCGGGCTCGGAGGGGCCCGGCCCGCCGTCCGGCCCGCCGGGGGTGGGGACGCCCTCGGAGCCGGGGGCGCGCGGCGGGGCGGGGGTGCGGCCGCCCGGCTCGGAGCCGTCGCCGTGGTCCGGGCCGCCGTCGGGCCCCGCCTCCGCATCCTGGTCGAAGGCGTACCGCCGACCGTTGACGCTGATCACCTCCACCGACACGTCCGAGTCGCGCCGGCTGGCACGGAGCCGCTGGCCCTCGCCGTCGCGCGCGCTGCCCGCGTTCTCGTACGGGTCGTAGGGGCCGTCCAGGCCCTCCCCGGCGAAGGCGTCCCCGTCGTGAGCGGAGATCGACTCGGGGTCGCGGTCCGCGCCGGTCATCGGTGCCTCGCGATAGGCCGCCCACAGGGCGAGCACCGGGGCCGCGATGACGGTGGCGACGATGGTCGTGGTGACCGCGCGGCTGCGCAGGCGGCTGCGCCGCGCGCCGCGGTCCTTGGGGTCGAGGGGGAAGCCGAGCCGGTCGAACCTCGGCCATGCTCCGGCGCGCGCCGGACGCGTGCGCTGGGCGCCCAGCATCGCCGCGTGCACGGCGGCCCGAGGCGCTTCCATCACGGGCAGGGCGGCCGGCGCCGCCGCCGTGCCGGGCCAGGGGCCCCGCGCGGTGGCCCGCTCCGCCCGGTGGCGACAAGTGCGGCAGTCGTCGACGTGGCGTACGAGCTCGCGGCGGAGCGCGGCGGAGAGCAGCACCTGACTGTCGCCGGCGAGCCGGGCGACGACGGGGCACTGCCCCAGCTCCACCACGGCGAGCGCCGCGCGGGTGCGCTCCACCTCGCACGCCGCGCTGGACAGCAGTGTCCGGGTGTCGTCCGGCTCGCGGCCGAGGACGGCCGCGACCTCCTGCGGCGAGAGCTGATGGCGCACCGCGAGCTCCAGGGCCTCGCGCTGCTCGGCCGTGGTGCCCGCGGCCTCCGGCCAGGCCAGCGTGGCCAGCTCGCGCCCGCGCCGCTCGGCGAGGTCGTGGCGCGGAGGCACGCCGGTTTCGCGCGGGCTCGCGCCGGGCTCGCGCAAGGACGTCGGGTCAGCCTCGCACGGCATCGGAACCGCCTCGCGCGGCGTCCAAAGCGCCCCGCTCGCGGTCGCGCCCGCGCCGCCAGCGCGCGCACGCTCACCGGCGAAAGGCGGGTGGAGGCCGGTCGCGAACGGCTCGGTGATCGAGTCGGTGACGGAGTCAGAGGCGGAGTCGGAGGTGATGGAATCGGGGGCGCAGTCGACGGCGTCGCTCGCGGCGGGCCGTGACGTCATGCCGACGCCCCGCGGCACGCCCCCGGGGCCGGCCGGCGCGTCATCGGCCGGGCGGCGCCCCTGCCGGGCGCCGAGCGCGGCCGCGTCGGACGCGCACGCGCCGAACGCCCCGTATGACCCATAGGCCCCGTATGAGCCGATCCAGGCGGCCGACGTCGTACCTCCCGGAGCGCCGTCGGCGGACGGCGGGGCGGCCCGCAGGTCGGCGAGGACGCGCAGACAGGACCAGCGGGCGAGGGCGTAGAGCCAGGACCGGTGCAGCTCGCTGCCGGCGAGCGCGTCGGTCCGCACAGCCGGCCCGGCGCGGTCGTCGCGAGCGGCTCGGGCCCCGCGGCCGGCCGATCGGCCCCGGCCCGGCCGGCCCCGCTCCCGCCGCCGCTCCGCGACGGCGAGGGCCTCGCCGAGGGCGGTGGTGGCGGCGTCGTGGTCGCAGAGCACGGACAGGCAGTACGTGAACAGTCCGTCCAGATAGGGCTCGTAGCGCGTCGGGGGGTGTGAAGGGCGCGCGGAGGCGGCGCGAGGGGGGCGGTTCTGCGCCCGGTGTGCGCCGGTGACCTGCGTCGATTGCTCGGGCGTTCTGCTCACCTTGGTGACGGTAGGCGGATGATGCAGATGTCTTCGTCCACCCAGGCCACTTTTAACCCTTACGGGTGATCATCTCCCTCAAAAGAGGACAGGCGTCTCATCGTCCTATACGCAACCTGATAATGCGCCGGACATATCAGACCCCCGCGCGGGCCGGTCGCCGACGGCGGCCGCCCGCCCCCGCGGCCGCCGCGGCTTCCGTTGTCGGTGGCGCCCGCTAGCGTTGCGGCATGGCTGCCCGCAAAGACCGCCCCGGCTACCGCTGCACCGAATGCGGCTGGACCACCGCCAAGTGGCTCGGCCGCTGCCCCGAGTGCCACGCCTGGGGCACCGTCGAGGAGCTCGGCGCGCCCGCCGTCCGCACCACCGCACCCGGCCGCGTCACCACCTCCGCGCTCCCCATCAGCCAGGTCGACGGCCGCCAGGCCACGGCGCGCTCCACCGGGGTCGACGAGCTCGACCGGGTGCTGGGCGGCGGGCTGATCCCCGGCGCGGTGGTGCTGCTGGCCGGCGAGCCCGGCGTCGGCAAGTCCACCCTGCTGCTGGACGTGGCCGCGAAGGCGGCGAGCGCGGAGCACCGCACGCTCTACGTCACGGGCGAGGAGTCGGCGAGTCAGGTGCGGCTGCGCGCGGACCGCATCGGCGCGCTCGACGACCACCTCTACCTCGCCGCCGAGACCGACCTGTCCGCCGTCCTCGGCCATCTGGACTCGGTCAAGCCCTCGCTGCTGATCCTCGACTCGGTGCAGACCATCGCCTCCCCGGAGATCGACGGCGCGCCCGGCGGCATGGCCCAGGTGCGGGAGGTGGCCGGGGCGTTGATCCGCGCCTCCAAGGAGCGCGGCATGGCCACGCTGCTGGTCGGCCACGTCACCAAGGACGGCGCCATCGCCGGCCCCCGGCTGCTGGAGCACCTGGTCGACGTGGTGCTGCACTTCGAGGGCGACCGGCACGCGCGGCTGCGCCTGGTGCGCGGGGTGAAGAACCGCTACGGGGCGACCGACGAGGTGGGCTGCTTCGAACTGCACGACGAGGGCATCACCGGCCTCGCCGACCCCTCCGGGCTGTTCCTCACCCGGCGCACCGAGCCGGTGCCGGGCACCTGTCTGACGGTGACGCTGGAGGGCCGGCGGCCGCTGGTGGCCGAGGTGCAGGCGCTCACCGTCGACTCGCAGATCCCGTCCCCCCGCCGCACCACCTCGGGCCTGGAGACCTCCCGCGTCTCGATGATGCTGGCGGTGCTGGAGCAGCGCGGCCGGATCAGCGCGCTGGGCAAGCGGGACATCTACAGCGCCACGGTCGGCGGGGTGAAGCTCTCCGAGCCCGCCGCCGACCTGGCCGTGGCGCTCGCGCTGGCCAGCGCCGCCAGCGACACCCCGCTCCCCAAGAACCTGGTCGCCATCGGTGAGGTCGGGCTGGCGGGCGAGGTCAGGCGGGTCACCGGGGTGCAGCGGCGGCTGGCCGAGGCGGCCCGGCTGGGCTTCACCCACGCGCTGGTGCCCACCGATCCGGGCAAGGTCCCGTCGGGCATGCGCGTACAGGAAGTGGCGGACATAGGGGACGCGCTCCGGGTTCTGCCCAGGCGCGTGCGCCGGGAGCCCCCACGGGAGGACGCCGAGCGCCGGTAGACTTTGCCCTGGTCTCGCCCGTACGTGCGGACGGTGTGCGCCAGGAGCGTGCGACCGGCGCCCGTGGGCGGTGGGAAACAGGACGGCAGGACAGACAGGACGGCTGGGACGGCCACCTCGGCCGCGCCGGGCACCCCCGCCGGCCGGACCGGCCCGGACCGGGCCCGGACAGCCGGGGGCGGCGCCGCCCGCGGCACCGACAGACCTTGCGACGGAGGAGTGCAGTGGCAGCAGGCGACCGGGCAGCATCTCCCGGCAGGGCCGATGGTCTGATGCGCGCCTCGCTGAGCGCCGTCGCGCCCGGCACGGCGCTGCGCGACGGTCTGGAGCGCGTCCTGCGGGGCAACACGGGCGGCCTCATCGTGCTCGGCATGGACAAGACCGTCGAGTCCATCTGTAGCGGCGGCTTCGTGCTGGACGTCGAGTTCTCCGCGACGCGGCTGCGCGAGCTGTGCAAGCTGGACGGCGCGATGATCCTGGACAAGGACATCACCAAGATCGTGCGGGCGGGGGTCCAGCTGGTCCCGGACGCGTCGATTCCGACCGAGGAGACCGGCACCCGGCACCGCACCGCGCAGCGCGTCTCCATCCAGAGCGGCTTCCCGGTGGTCTCGGTCAGCCAGTCGATGCGGCTGATCGCGCTCTACGTGGACGGGGAGCGGCGGGTCCTGGAGGAGTCGGCCGCGATCCTCTCCCGCGCCAACCAGGCGCTGGCCACCCTGGAGCGCTACAAGCTCCGGCTGGACGAGGTCGCCGGCACCCTCTCCGCCCTGGAGATCGAGGACCTGGTCACCGTCCGGGACGTCTCGGCGGTCGCGCAGCGCCTGGAGATGGTGCGCCGCATCGCCACCGAGATCGCCGAGTACGTGGTGGAGCTGGGCACCGACGGCCGGCTGCTCTCCCTCCAGCTCGACGAGTTGATCGCGGGCGTGGAGCCGGAGCGGGAGCTGGTGGTCCGCGACTACGTTCCGGAGCCGACCGCCAAGCGCACCCGCACGGTGCCCGAGGCCCTCGCCGAGCTGGACCGGCTCAGCCACGCCGAGCTGCTCGAAATGCCCATCGTGGCGCGGGCGCTGGGCTACAGCGGCTCGCCCGAAACGCTCGACGGGGCGGTCTCGCCGCGTGGTTACCGCCTGCTGGCCAAGGTGCCGCGGCTCCCCGGCGCCATCATCGAGCGGCTCGTCGAGCACTTCGGCGGGCTCCAGAAGCTGCTCGCCGCCAGCGTGGACGACCTGCAGACGGTCGACGGCGTGGGCGAGGCGCGGGCCCGTTCGGTGCGCGAGGGCCTCTCCCGGCTGGCCGAGTCCTCGATCCTGGAGCGGTACGTGTAACGGCCGTACGGCAGACGTGCGTCGAGCCCTCCCGCGGTCGCCGCGGAGGGCTCGACGTGTGAGGGCTCGACGTGTGAGGGCTCGACGTGTGAGGACTCGACGTGTGAGGACTCGACGTGTCTCGACGGGTGTCCGGGTTTCACCCCCGGGGGCCTCGTTCCGTCCGCGGTCCGTGTCGGACCGCGGGAGGCGCGCCACGGGAGCGCGCCACGCGCGGTGCGCCGCGCCGGCGCCAGGTGCGCCACGCGAGGCGTGTCGCGTCAGGTGCGCCCGCGGGGTGCGCCGCGCGCGGTCGGCGGTCTCAGTCCTCTTCCAGGACGAACGACACCTGGGCGCTGCCCAGTCCGTCCACCCGCGCCTCGACCAGATAGGTGCCCGGCTCGGCGGTGCCGCCGCCGGACGGGGTGGCGCACTCCTCGGAGCTGAGCGTGCGGTCCCACTGCACGGTCCGGGTGGTCTCGCCGTCCGCGGGCACCTCGATCAGCGCGAGGGCGCTGCCCCGCGAGCAGTCGTTGGACGCCCAGACGTGCTCGTTCTCCTTGTCCGTGATCGTCAACGAGGCCGACGCCCGTCCGAAGTCGACCTTGCAGGCGCTGTCCGAGGTGTTCTTCACGACCACCTCGAAGGTGGGCTTCTCGTCGGGCGCGTAGGTGTTCTTCTCGCGGGAGTCCAGGACGCTGCGCAGCGTCAACTCGATGTCGTCCCGTGAGCAGTCGAGCAGGCTCGAATCGTCCGACAGCGCCACGCCGTTACCCACGCCGAGGGCGTCGGCGCCACCGCCGCCACCGCCCGAACCGCCGCCGCCCCCCGTGCCGGAGTCGCCTCCGCCACTGCCGCCGCTGCCGCCACCGGTGGCATCGCCGCCGCCGGAGCCGGAGCCGCCCGAGCCGCCGTCCTCGCCCGACTCGTCGCGGCCGCCCGGTCGTTGACTGTTGACCGAGGAGGTGGCGGAGGGGCCGGGGGTGATGGTGCTCTCGATCCCCTTGCCACCGGGCCCCTTGGCGTCGTCGCCCTTGCCGCCGCCGCCCGAACCACCCAGGCTGAAGGCCCAGATGACGAGGATGAGGAGGAGCACGAACAGGAGCAGCGCAACTCCCCTCCGGCGCCAGTAGATGGAGGAGGGAAGCGGCCCGATCGGATTGCGCAGAGATCCCACGCGGAAACTCTACGAGAGAACAGTCCCGCGCCTCGCACGTACCCGCCGCTCCAGGCCCCCACTTTTCCCATCATCTGACCGGAGCGGGGGGGTGCAACCCCTGACTTTCGTCAGACACGGGTCCTGCCGATCGCTCGATGCGACGACCCCGTAGCGGTCCATACCGTCCCGGACCATGACGAGTACCGACCTCTACCGCGACATCACCGACCTCGCTCACGACTCTCCTGGCTGGATCCACACCCTGGCCGAAATCGGCACGGACGGCGGGCTGCTGATGCTCGCCGCGGCCGCCGCGCTGGTGTGGTGGCGGGCCCGCCACGACACCGCACGACAGCTCGCCCTCGCCCTGCTCGTCCCCGTGGCGACCGTGGTGGCCTACGCGTGCAGCGAGGTCGCCAAGACCCTCGTCGACGAGGAACGACCCTGCCGCGCGGTCTCCGGCGCCGCCCCCTCGATCGCCGACTGCCCGCCCACCGGCGACTGGTCGTTCCCCAGCAACCACGCCACGCTCGCCGCGGCCCTCGCCGTGGGGACCGTGATCGCCTGGCGTCGTGCGGCCGTGGTGCTGCTCCCGGTCGCCGCGCTCCTCGCCTTCTCCCGTGTCTTCGTCGGCGTCCACTACCCGCACGACGTGGCCGCCGGCTGCGCGTTGGGCGCGGTCTTCGCGCTGGTCTGCGCCCGGCTGCTGACCGGTCCGGTGGCCACGCGGGTCACCGCGATACGGGCGGTCGGGCGCGGCGGCCCCCTCGGCTGGGTCGCGGGCCCGGGACCCCGCGCCGCCTTCCCGGGCGGCCAACCGGCCGGGACACCGGCCCGCCACCGACGCTGAGCGGCCTGCCCTGCCCGCCCCGCCCGACCGCCCCGTTCCCGGCGCCGACCGGGCCCCTGCCGCGCAGGCACGCCGGAACCGCGCCCCACTCCAGACCGCGCCCGCACGAATCGGACCCGCGCGGACCGGGCCGGCTACGCGCCGCCGCGCCGGGCGGGCGGTGTCGGGGCCTCCGCCGCGACCAGTCCGGCCTCGTGGGCGACGATGGCGGCCTGGACGCGGTTGCCGACCCCGAGGCGGTCGAGGACCGCGCTGACGTGCCCCTTCACGGTGCCCTCGACGAGGTGGAGGCGGCGGGCGATCTCTGCGTTGGACAGACCGGCGCCGAGGAGGGCGAGGACGTCGCGTTCGCGGGGCGTCAGCACATCGGTGCGGGCGCGGGCCGCCGCCGCCCGGGACAGGCGCTCCCCGCCCAGCTCGGCGATGACGTGCCGGGCGACGCGGGGCGAGAGGAAGGCGCCGCCGGCCGCCACCGCCCGTACGCCCGCCAGGAGTTCGTACGGATCCCCGGCCTTGAGCAGGAAGCCGGTGGCGCCGCCGCTGAGGGCGCGGGCGATATAGGCGTCCTCGGAGAAGGTGGTGAGCATGGCGACGGCGGTGTCCGGCGCCACCCGCGCGATCTGCTCGCAGGCGCCGAGCCCGTCGAGTCCGGGCATCCGGATGTCGAGCAGGGCGACGTCGGGGCGGTGGGCGCGCGCCGCCTCGACCGCGGCCCGGCCGTCGGCGGCCTCCGCGACCACCTCGATGCCGGGGTCGGCGGCGAGGATGGCCCGGACCCCGGCCCGGATCATCGTCTCGTCGTCGGCCAGCAGCAGACGGATCGTCATGACGCCTGTTTCCCTTCCTGTCACCGTACGGGGCCCTGCCGGGCGTCCCGCGACGCCGTCCCCGGCGCTGTCCCCGGGTCCGTCCCGGGTGCCGTTCCCGGGTTCGCCCCTGGTTCCGCCCCTGGGTCCGTCCCCGGGTCCGTCCCCGGGTCCGTCCCCGCCTTCGGCACCCGCTCCTTGGCCACCAGCCGCCCGTCACGGAAGCACAGCCGGAAGTGGTCCACGCTCACGAACAGCTCCCCACTGGCACGGTAGTAGCGGCAGCGCGCACCCCACGGCGGCGTGGACGCCCGGTCGACGGGCGGGTCGGCGACCGCCCGCGCGGGCAGCAGCGGCTCGACGTCCTCCTCGCGCTGGCCGACGCGCAGGCTCGCGTAGTCGGCGGGCGTGAGGACGGTGTGGGTGCTGACGTACGCGTACCAGCCGAAGGAGCCCGCCAGGACGACCAGCGCGGTCCCGCCCACCAGGGCGGCCAACGGCAACAGCCCGCGCCGGGTGGCACGCCGCGCGCGGGCGAACTCGCCCGCGGGCTCGGTGTCGTACGACCCCGTCGACCAACCGGCCGACCGACCGGCCGACCGACCGGCCGACGAACCCGCCGGCACCTCCCCGTGGGCGGCGACGCCGGGCGCGGAGGCAAACGCGGACGCGGAGGCGGCGGGCGCCGACGCGGAGGCGGACGCGGCGGACGTGGTGTGCGGAAGCCGCGCCACCACCGCGAAGCCGTCACCCCGCGGGCCCGCCGTGAACGCGCCGCCCGCCAGCCTGACCCGCTCACGCAGCGCCAGCAGCCCGGTCCCGGCCCCCCGCTCCGTATCCCTCGCGCTGCTCGCGCCGTCGTCCGCCCCGCGCCTCCCCGTGTCGGGGGCGGTCGCGCCCGGCGCGCCGCCCAGCGCGCCGCCCGGCGCCGGACCGCTGAACACCGTCACCGCCGTCTCCGTGGCCGTCTCGGCGACGGTCACCGTCACCGGCGCGCCCGGGGCGTGCTTGGCGGCGTTGGTGAGCGACTCCTGGACCACGCGGTGCGCGGCGCGCTCGGCGATCAGCGGCAGCACGGGGGCGGGCCGCGGGAGGCCGCCGCCCGGCCGTTCCCCACCACCCCTGGACACCGGCGCCGCCTCACCGGCCCGCGTCGTCCGTACCAACCGCACCGGAAGGCCGGAGTCGGCGGCGCGCTCGACCAGGGCGTCGATGGTCTCGCCCGCCGGGGTGAGCGGGCCGGAGACGGCGGCCGACAGGTCCTCCGCGTCCCGGAGCACGCCGATGATCTCGCGCAGCCGCTCCGTCGCCTCGGCCGCCGCCGCACGCAGCTCGCCCGCCGCCGCCCGGTGCCGCTCGGCCAGGTCGGGGGCGACCTGGAGCGCGCCCGCGCGGAGGGCGATCAGGCTCAGCTCATGGCCGAGGGAGTCGTGCATGTCCTGGGCGATCCGCGCCCGCTCGCGCAGCCGGGCGCGGTCGGCTGCGATGTGCTGCTCGCGCGCCAACTGCTCGGCCCGGGTCCAGCCCGCCGCGACCAGCGCCCGGTCCTGTCGCCGGTAACGGCCGATCAGCCACGGGAAGACCACACCGAAGAGCAGCGTCGCGAGCATCACCAGCCACTGGATCACCGGGTCGTCGCCCCGGACCAGGGCCACGGCCGTGCCCACCGCGGCGATCGCGCCGAAGACCGTCGCCGCGCCCCGGGCGCGCTCCCCCCGGCGCCCCAGCAGATAGCCGAACGCGGACAGCGCGGGTCCGTAGGAGAGGGTGAAGAGGGATGTGGCGACCGCCAGCGAGACCGCCGCGGCCAGCAGCAGCGCCGCCGCCGGGCGGGCCCGCGCGACAGCGACGGCCAGCGCCAGCACCATCAGCCCGGCGGCGGTCTGCCAGCCGGGCAGGGGCTCGTTCAGCCCCAGCCGGTCGGCGACCAGCGAGGGCACGGCGAGCGTCGCCCACAGGGACAGGCCACCCAAGACCCGGTGACGTCGGCTCCTCATCCGCTCGACGTTACCCAGCCGCCGGCCGCCGCGCCCCTGTCGAAAGTCAGGGTGGACGAGCACGGGACCGCGGGTGCGCCGGGCCGGGGACGCTCGCTCGCGGGTGCCCCCGGCCTCACAGCCGTACCGCCAGGCGGCACCCCGGGCCACGCGGCCACGCGCCCCAGGCGCGTACCGCCGCCGGCCACAAGCCCCCGCGGACCCGAAGCCCACGGTCGCGGCCCCGCAGGCCCACCCGGGCGCGAAAACGGAGCCCCCAGGCGCGGGGTCGGAGCCCACCAGCCCACCTAAACCGCGCGTCGCGCGACACACGCCAGGGCCACACAGCAACAGCCCAGCCGGCCCACCAGACCTGACACTCGGCCGCGGGCGCCCCGCCCTCACAGCCGTACCGCCAGGCGGCACCCCGGGCCACGCGGCCACGCGCCCCAGGCGCGTACCGCCGCCGGCCACAAGCCCCCGCGGACCCGAAGCCGTGAGGAGCCGAAACGCGCGGTCGCGGCACCACAGGCCCACCCGGGCGTGGGAACGGGGCCCACCAGCCCACCCACCCGCGCGTCGCGCGACACGCGACACGGCCGCACAACCACCGCCCGCCCGGCCCGCCAGGCCCGCCGGGTCGGCCGGCGGGACCGGGCGCACCGGACCCGCCCCGCCCCGCGCCCGGCCGGGTCCGGCGGCCACGCCCGCTTTCGTGCCAGGATCGGAGGCGCGATGACTGCCAAGACTGATGCCGCCAAGACGACCTCCGAACCCACCGTCTCCGCCGGCGCCGCCGCGCCCGCCGAGCTGCACGGCCCCGTCATCACCTGGTTCCAGGCCCACGCCCGCGATCTGCCGTGGCGCCGCCCGGAGGCCGGGCCGTGGGGGGTGATGGTCAGCGAGTTCATGCTCCAGCAGACGCCGGTCAACCGGGTGCTGCCCGTCTACGAGCAGTGGCTGGCCCGCTGGCCGCGCCCGGCCGACCTGGCCGCCGAGCCGCCCGGCGAGGCGGTCCGCGCCTGGGGCCGGCTCGGCTATCCGCGGCGCGCGCTGCGCCTGCACGCCGCCGCCAGCGCCATACAGGAGCGGCATCGCGGCGAGGTGCCGACCGACCACGCGCGGCTGCTGGCGCTGCCGGGGATCGGCGAGTACACGGCGGCGGCCGTCGCCTCGTTCGCGTACGGGCAGCGGCACGCGGTGCTCGACACCAACGTCCGCCGGGTCTTCGCGCGCGCGGTGACCGGGGTGCAGTACCCGCCGAACGCCACCACGGCCGCCGAGCGCACCCTGGCCCGGGCACTGCTGCCGGAGGACGAGCCGACGGCCGCCCGCTGGGCCGCCGCCACCATGGAGCTGGGCGCGCTGGTCTGCACGGCCCGGACCCCCGACTGTGGGCGCTGCCCCATCGCCCGGAGCTGCGCCTGGCTGCTGGCCGGCTCCCCTGCCCACGAAGGGCCGCCGCGCCGCGGCCAGACCTACGCGGGCACCGACCGTCAGGTGCGGGGCAAGCTGCTGGCGGTGTTGCGGGAGGCGATCGAGCCGGTGCCGCAGGCGGTGTTGGACCGGGTGTGGGACGAGCCGGTGCAGCGCGCCCGCGCGCTGGACGGACTGGTGGCCGACGGCCTGGTGGAGCCGCTCGCCGGCGGCCGCTACCGGCTGCCGCTGACCTGACCCCGGTGCTCCGCCTCAGCTGACCCCGGTGCCCCGCCCCGGCGGGGCACCGGCCCATGAGGACGAGCCGTTACAGCGGTCCGTTGCAGAGGTCCGTTACAACGGTCCGTTACGCATGGTTCCTTACGGCGGCCGTTGCGACGGTCCGTTATGGCGGCGCGTTACGACGGCCCGTTACAAAGCTCCTTCACAGCGGCCCGTTACCCGGCGCGGCCCGCCGATCCGTTACCCGGCGACACCAGCCGCCCGCCCCCGTGAGGCGGAACCGGCCGCGGCCAACTCCCCGGCCCCCGCGCGCCGTTGCGCACGGCACCGTCTCCCGCGGGCTTTGTGACAGGGCTGTGACAGTCCGAGGACCCAGCTCTGACACTCGGCCTCATCACCCTCCGTTGTTACACAACCTATGGCTTTCCGTGTGGCCCTCGACGTGCTTCCGTACGGAAAGCCGCAACAGCCCCTCCGTAGGTTCTCTCTCGCGTCGCTCGACGGGGGCGCGCAACGTGGGGAACGCAGTGGAACGGAGGGCTGGGAAGATGGCCAGCAGCGGCAAGGTTCTTGACTTCGAAGAGTACGTGCGGAACCGGCAGGACGCCCTGCTGCGCAGCGCGCGCCGCCTGGTTCCGGACCCGATCGAGGCCCAGGACCTCCTCCAGACCGCCCTCGTGCGCACCTACGGCCGCTGGGACGGCATAGCCGACAAGTCGCTCGCCGACGCGTACCTGCGCCGTGTCATGATCAACACGCGCACCGAGTGGTGGCGCGCCCGGAAGCTGGACGAGGTGCCGACCGAGCAGCTGCCGGACGCCCGCGTCGAGGACAGCACCGAGCAGCACGCGGACCGCGCGCTGCTGATGGACATCCTGAAGGTGCTGGCTCCGAAGCAGCGCAGCGTCGTGGTGCTGCGACACTGGGAGCAGATGAGCACGGAGGAGACGGCGGAGGCGCTGGGAATGTCCACCGGTACGGTGAAGAGCACGCTGCACCGGGCACTCGCCCGGCTGCGGCAGGAGCTCGAAAGCCGTGGCCTGGACGCCCGCGCGCTGGGCCGTCGGGTGTCCGAGGATCGGGGGCAGGAACGGTGCGCGGCCTGACCAGGCCCTCTCTCAACTCCAGCAAGACCGCCCTGGTGACGGGCGGTGCGGTCGTCGCGCTCGCGGCAGCCGGCGGGCTGCTGCTCGCCGGCTGCGGCACGAGCGCCGACGGCGTGCGCAACGAAGGCCGGGCCCCGGTGGCCCGGGCGGAGTCGGCCCCCGCCTACGACAAGGCGGTCGAGAGCCTGCCCCCGAACGGGTCGGCCTCTCCCACGCCGTCCCCCGGCACCCCGGCCACGCTCAAGGCGGACGCGGTCCGGCTGATCAAGGGCGATCCCAAGGTCAGCAGCGAACTGAAGGCCAATCTGCGACCCTGCGGCGATGACGGCTACCCTGTCGAGGTCTCCTTCGGGGCGCTCACCGGCACCGCCGCCGACGACATGGTCGTCAACGTGCTGACCTGCGCCGACGGTTACGGCATCGGCGCGTACGTCTACCGCAAGTCCGCCGGGTCGTACCGGAACGTCTTCGTGGACGAGAAGGCACCGCTGTTCGCGACCGCCGACGGGGACGAGTTGCAGGTCACCAAGTACGTGTACGCGTCGGCCGACGCGGTGTGCTGCCCGTCCGCCCAGGACGACCTCTGGTACCGCTGGGACGGGAAGCGCACGGCGTTCGTCTACGACCGCCGTGCTCGGGTGGACTACAGCAACGGCGCGGAAGAGCAGGAGAAGCTCGACGAGCAGGAGAAGGACTCCCTCGACGAGCAGCGGAAGAAGCAGGCGGTCGCGCCGACGGCGACGGACGACGGAACGGAAGGCTGACAGCGGCGGTGGCCGAGACCCATGTGCTCTTCGTCGAGGACGACGACGTCATCCGCGAGGCGACGCAGCTCGCCCTTGAGCGCGACGGCTTCGTGGTGACGGCCGTTCCGGACGGGCTGGCCGGTTTGGAGCAGTTCCGGGCCAACCGGCCCGACATCGCGCTGCTGGACGTGATGGTGCCGGGGCTGGACGGGGTGAGCCTGTGCCGCCGCATCCGCGACGAGTCCACCGTGCCGGTGATCATGTTGTCGGCGCGGGCCGACTCCATCGACGTGGTCCTCGGCCTGGAGGCCGGGGCCGACGACTATGTGACCAAGCCGTTCGACGGCGCGGTGCTGGTCGCCCGGATCCGGGCGGTGCTGCGCCGCTTCGGGCACGCCAGCGGGCCCGGCGGCACGCCGACGGATCAGGCCAACGACCCCGCCGACTGCGGGGTGCTGCGCTTCGGCGACCTGGAGGTCGACACCGAGGGCATGGAGGTGCGGAAGGCCGGCAACCCGGTGGCGCTGACCCCCACCGAGATGCGGCTGCTGCTGGAGTTCTCGGCGGCGCCGGGCACCGTGCTCTCCCGCGACCGGCTGCTGGAGCGGGTGTGGGACTACGGCTGGGGCGGCGACACCCGGGTGGTCGACGTCCATGTGCAGCGGCTGCGCGGCAAGATCGGCACGGACCGCATCGAGACGGTCCGTGGCTTCGGCTACAAGCTCCGGCCCTGACGAGGCCCGGCTCCATGAAGAAGCTCGCGTTCCGTTCCGGCCTGCGCTGGAAGGTCAGCATCGCCATCGCCGCCGTCGGCGCACTGGTGGCGATCGCACTGAGTCTGGTCGTCCACAACGCGGCCCGTGTCTCCATGCTCGACAGCAGCCGCGATGTGATGAACGACCGGGTGCTGGCGGCCAAGCGCTGGTACGAGAAGACCGGCACCCTGCAGTTCAGCGCCAAGCTGGACGACCCGGAGCTGCCCGAGGACCTGCGGAAGGTGGCCGCGCGCGGCGAGAGCGCCAGCTACCTCCAGGACTCCGGCTCCGGCGCGCCCGAGGTGTGGGCCTCGGTGCCGCTCAACGACGGCAGGGTGCTGTCGATCCACAGCCGCTTCAAGGATCGCTTCGAGGTGCTGCGCGACCTCGACCGGGCGCTGGTGATCGGCTCGGTGTCGGTGGTGCTCGGCGGCATCGCGCTGGGCGTGCTCATCGGCGACCAGCTCTCCCGGCGACTACGGAAGGCCGCGATGGCCGCCCGCAAGCTCGCCGAGGGCGACTCGGAGGTCCGGGTCCGGGAGGCGATCGGCGGCCGGGTCCGGGACGAGACCGATGACCTGGCGCGCGCCATAGACGGCATGGCCGAGGCGCTCCAGCAGCGGCTGGAGGCCGAGCGGCGGGTGACCGCCGATATCGCGCACGAGCTGCGTACGCCGGTGACCGGCCTGCTCACCGCCGCCGAGCTGCTGCCGCCGGGCCGCCCCACCGAGCTGGTGCGGGACCGGGCCCAGGCGATGCGGCAGCTGGTGGAGGACGTGCTGGAGGTCGCCCGGCTGGACGGCTTCGCCGAGCGGGCCGAGCTCCAGGAGATCGCCCTGGCCGAGTTCGTCAGCCGCCGGGTGCGGGGGGTGGCTCCGGACGCGAAGATCGCGGTGATCCGGGACGCCCACGTCAGCACCGATCCGCGCCGCCTGGAGCGCATCATCGGCAATCTGCTCGCCAACGCCGCCCGACACGGCAAGCCGCCGTTCGAGGTCACGGTCGAGGGCCGGGTGCTGCGCATCCGCGACCACGGGCCGGGCTTCCCGGAGGCGCTGCTCAAGGACGGCCCGAGCCGCTTCCGGACCGGCAGCAAGGACCGGGCGGGCAAGGGTCACGGCCTCGGCCTGACCATCGCCGCCGGTCAGGCCCGCGTCCTCGGGGCGCGACTCACCTTCCGCAACGCGGAGCCGCTGGCCGAGGGTCGCGAGGGTGCGGTCGCCGTGCTGTGGCTGCCGGAGTCCGCGCCGACCAACACGGGCAGCTTCCCCGTCATCGACGTACCGGACTGACCGGTCCGATCACGCTGAGCGCGGCGCCCCCACGGGCGACACGGAACGTCGAAGGCGACCCCGAGGACAAGCGCAGGGCCGTCCTGGGGGTCGCCTTCGATCTGCTGGATCAGGCGTCGGGGGTCACGGAGGACCCCACGCCGTCATGCGGTTCCGGCAGGGTCAGATGCCCACGCCGTGGCTCCGCAGGAAGCCCAGCGGCTCGACGGAGGAGCCGTAGTTCGGGGTGGTGCGCACCTCGAAGTGCAGGTGCGGACCGGAGGAGTTGCCGGTGGAGCCGGACAGGGCGATCACCTGGCCGGTCGCCACGGTCTGGCCGACGCTGACCTTCAGCACGGAGTTGTGGGCGTACTGCGTGTAGGTGCCGTTGTCGTGCCGGATGACGACGGCGTTGCCGTACGCGGGGCCGTCGCCGCCGCCGTTCGGGCCGGCCTTGACGACCGTACCGCTGTGCACGGCCTTGACCGGGGTACCGGTCGGCACGACCAGGTCCTGGCCGCTGTGGGTGCTGGTCCACATGCTGCCGGCCTTGCCGTACGTGGCGCCGACGACGTAGTTGTCCACCGGCTTGACCCAGTCCGGAGCGGGGGCCGGGGCCGGCGCGGGCGCGGCCGGGGCCGGGGCGGGCGCCGGGGCGGCCTTGACCTCGGTGCGGGCCTCGCTACGCGACGCCTTCTTGGCGGCCTCGTCACCCTTGGCGCGGTCAGCGGCGGCCTTCTTCTCGGCCTCCGCGCCCTTGCGCTGGTTGTCGGCCTGGGCCTGGACCGACGTGGCGACCTTGCGCGCCTCCGACTTCGGCTCCGGGGAGTGGTCCGTGGCAAGCGCCACCCCGGCCCCCAGCGCGGCCGTCGCTCCCAGACCCGCGGCCATGACGGCGGCACGGGTGCGGATCGACGTGCTCGCGAAACGGGTCGTGATGAGCTTCTGCATACGGAACTGCCTCTCGGGTGTCTCGGTCATGAATGCGTTCCGGCTCGCACCGGAACGGCTATTCATTGGTAACCCGCCCGCGCCGCCAGGCCAAGGGGCGCTATTACTAGGCAGAGCCGTAGTCAATACAAGGGAAATAAGGCCCCTTGCCGTGGTAGGAGGAAGCCGAGAAAAACCGCCCCGCGGGCCCCGAGAAGACCCTCACCAGGCCATAACACCCCGTCTGACCTGCACATATCTGGAGGCGTCCGGAAGTCCCGCCCCTCCCCCTAGCGAAAGTCCCAAGGCGGCCGGGACCTTGGTCCTTTACCGGACATCATGCCCCTCCTATTGCTCCTAGTAGCCCGGAAAAGCCTGTGCCGCACATCACCGAATGGCAAGATCAACGGCTATTTCGGCGGGACTTTCGGATGTCTGTTTCGGGACCAAGGACCCCCTGTCGGCGGTGGTCGGAACGAGCCGTACGACGCGCTGCCTGCCGCCTGCCGCCTGCCACCCTGTGTCGCTCAGCGGCGTGCCAGGCGCCCCCCCTGGCGCCGTGGGCGCAGGGGCGGCCCGCCCCGTGTCCGGGACAAAAAAGGGGGTTGCCCCGGACCGTTCGAAACAGTCCGGGGCAACCCCTGTGCGCTATGAGCCGCTAGCGGGCAGCCGCTATGCGTCCTTGCTCAGGTTCGGGCCGGCACCACCGGTGGCCGACTCGATCGGCGGGGTGTCGGGCAGCGCCGACTTCTCCTCGCCACGGAAGGTGAACTTGGCGGATTCGCCTTCGCCCTCGGTGTCGACGACCACGATGTGGCCCGGACGCAGCTCGCCGAAGAGAATCTTCTCGGAAAGCGTGTCCTCGATCTCGCGCTGAATGGTCCGGCGCAGCGGGCGGGCGCCCAGCACCGGGTCATAGCCGCGCTTGGCGAGCAGCTTCTTGGCCTCGCCGCTGAGCTCGATGCCCATATCGCGGTCCTTCAGCCGCTCGTCCACCTTGGCGATCATCAGGTCGACGATCTGGATGATGTCTTCCTGCGACAGCTGGTGGAACACCACGGTGTCGTCCACACGGTTCAGGAACTCCGGCCGGAAGTGCTGCTTGAGCTCCTCGTTGACCTTGGCCTTCATCCGCTCGTAGCCGGTCTTCACATCGCCCTGGGCGGCGAAGCCCAGGTTGAAGCCCTTGGAGATGTCGCGGGTGCCGAGGTTGGTCGTCATGATGATGACCGTGTTCTTGAAGTCCACGACCCGGCCCTGGGAGTCGGTCAGGCGACCGTCCTCCAGGATCTGCAGCAGCGAGTTGAAGATATCCGGGTGGGCCTTCTCGACCTCGTCGAAGAGAACCACGGAGAACGGCTTGCGGCGCACCTTCTCGGTGAGCTGACCGCCCTCTTCGTAACCCACGTATCCGGGCGGGGAGCCGAAGAGCCGCGAGACGGTGTGCTTCTCGCTGAACTCCGACATGTCGAGCGAGATGAGCGCGTCCTCGTCGCCGAAGAGGAACTCGGCGAGGGTCTTGCTCAGCTCGGTCTTACCGACACCGGACGGGCCGGCGAAGATGAACGAGCCACCGGGGCGCTTCGGGTCCTTGAGGCCCGCCCGCGTACGGCGGATGGCCTGCGACAGGGCCTTGATGGCGTCCTTCTGACCGATGACGCGCTTGTGGAGCTCGTCCTCCATGCGCAGCAGCCGGGAGGACTCCTCCTCGGTGAGCTTGAAGACCGGGATGCCGGTGGCGGTGGCCAGGACCTCGGCGATCAGGTCGCCGTCGACCTCGGCGACGACGTCCATGTCGCCGGCCTTCCACTCCTTCTCCCGCTTGGCCTTGGCGGCCAGGAGCTGCTTCTCCTTGTCCCGCAGGCCGGCGGCCATCTCGAAGTCCTGCGAGTCGATCGCGGACTCCTTCTCCCGGCGCACGTCGGCGATCTTCTCGTCGAACTCGCGCAGGTCCGGCGGCGCGGTCATCCGACGGATGCGCATCCGGGAGCCGGCCTCGTCGATCAGGTCGATCGCCTTGTCCGGCAGGAAGCGGTCGGAGATGTAGCGGTCGGCCAGGGTGGCGGCCTGGACCAGGGCCTCGTCCGTGATGGAGACGCGGTGGTGCGCCTCGTAGCGGTCGCGCAGACCCTTGAGGATCTCGATGGTGTGCGGCAGCGAGGGCTCGGCGACCTGGATCGGCTGGAAGCGGCGCTCCAGGGCCGCGTCCTTCTCCAGGTGCTTGCGGTACTCGTCGAGCGTGGTGGCACCGATGGTCTGCAGCTCGCCGCGGGCCAGCATCGGCTTGAGGATGCTGGCGGCGTCGATGGCGCCCTCGGCGGCGCCCGCGCCGACCAGGGTGTGCAGCTCGTCGATGAAGAGGATGATGTCGCCGCGGGTGCGGATCTCCTTGAGCACCTTCTTCAGGCGCTCCTCGAAGTCACCGCGGTAGCGGGAGCCGGCGACCAGGGCGCCCAGGTCCAGGGTGTAGAGGTGCTTGTCCTTGAGGGTCTCGGGCACCTCGCCCTTGACGATGGCCTGGGCCAGGCCCTCGACGACCGCCGTCTTGCCGACGCCGGGCTCGCCGATGAGGACCGGGTTGTTCTTGGTGCGGCGGGACAGCACCTGCATGACCCGCTCGATCTCCTTCTCGCGCCCGATGACCGGGTCGAGCTTGGATTCGCGGGCGGCCTGGGTGAGGTTGCGGCCGAACTGGTCCAGGACCAGGGAGGTCGAAGGGGTGCCCTCGGCCGGCCCGCCGGCGGTGGCGGCCTCCTTGCCCTGGTAGCCGGAGAGCAGCTGGATGACCTGCTGCCGCACCCGGTTAAGATCGGCGCCCAGCTTCACCAGGACCTGGGCGGCGACGCCCTCGCCCTCGCGGATCAGGCCGAGCAGGATGTGCTCCGTACCGATGTAGTTGTGGCCGAGCTGGAGGGCCTCGCGGAGCGACAGCTCCAAGACCTTCTTGGCACGAGGAGTGAAGGGGATGTGACCGGACGGGGCCTGCTGCCCCTGGCCGATGATCTCCTCCACCTGCTGGCGGACCGCCTCGAGCGAAATCCCGAGGCTCTCCAGGGCCTTAGCGGCGACACCCTCACCCTCGTGGATCAGGCCCAGGAGGATGTGCTCAGTGCCGATGTAGTTGTGGTTGAGCATCCGGGCTTCTTCCTGAGCCAGGACGACAACCCGCCGCGCGCGGTCGGTGAACCTCTCGAACATCGTTAATCGCTCCTCAGAGCGGTCAGAAAGATCGGGGACGATCCCCTCCCTGTCCTTCCGCATGCTAGTCCCGCTACGGGGACAGCTCATTCCATCTGCCGACACCCGTCCGGATCACCCCCGCTTCCGCGAGGAAATCTCCTGCCCGGAACAGCCGACAACTGCTCCAACCCGATGGTGCGAGACGTTGTTCCCGCAGGCCAGGCATCTGGGCCCGCCATCACTACGCCGATGGCGAACGCGCGCTGCCCGACACGCGGAGCCGTCCCTCCCACTAGCACTGTCTTACCCGCAAGGAGTGACACTCCATGCGGCGTGGGCCGGTTCCCTCAGCTACGGGCGAACAACCTTGCGCCCCTTCACTGCCCCCTGCCACCCCCGGAACGGACACCGGGCGCACGCAAGTGGGCACCAAACGTAACCTCGGGATGATTTCCGGAGTTCATCCGGACATGACTCCGACTCCGGACATCCCCGACCGTCGCGTCATTCATCTCCACTCTTGCACTCGGCCCGCCATTCCGCGCCCCAGGGCGCCCCGCGGCGAGGTCCTGCGGCGGTGGTACGAGCGCGAGCTGGGTTGGCCGTCGGTCGGCGACGATCCGGTCGAGCTGCTCACCGGGGTCCGCTTCGACGCCCTGGAGCTGCCGCTGGCGGCGGGCCGCGCGGTGCTGCGCCGGGTGGCGCGGACCGGTCCGGTCGCGGCGCGGGGTGCCAGGATGTGGCTGCTGGTGGCCGCGGGCGGCGCGGAGGAGCTGCCGGGGCTGCTCGACTGGCTGGAGTGGGGCGGGGTCCGGCTGGACCTGACCGCGCTTGGGGAGGGCGGCCGGATCACCGCACCGTCACCGGTGCCGGCCGGCGTCCCTACCGGGCTCGGGGACCCCGGGGCTCCCGGCGCCCTCGGAGGGCGAGAGCCGCAGGAGGCCGCTGTCTGGCTGCGACCTCCCCAGCCGGGGTGCGGGGTGGAGCCGATGCTGCCGATGACGGGCTTCGGGGGCGATGGGGGCGCCCCCGATCTCGTACGGCTGGTCGGAGCGGCCGCGACGGAGTGCCACCGCGTCCGGTTGCTGAACGCTCGAAGCGGTCAGCCGTTCGCCTTCTCGTACGCCTCACGAACGGTCGCGGGAACACGGCCACGGTCGTTGACCTCGTAACCGTTCTCCTTCGCCCAGGCGCGGATCTTCGCGGTGTCCTGGCCGGCGCCGGCGGTGGCGGCGGTCCGGGTGCGGCCACGGGCGGCGGCGGTGCGGCCACCGGTGCGACGGCCGTTCTTGACGAAGTCCTCCAGCGACGTACGCAGCTTGTCGGCGTTGTCGGCGTTGAGGTCGATCTCGTAGGTCTTGCCGTCGAGAGCGAACGTCACGGTCTCGTCGGCCTCGCCACCGTCGAGGTCATCGACAAGAAGGACCTGAACCTTCTGTGCCACGGCGGTTTCCTTTCATGGATACCTGGGGGTCCTGGAGAACCCCCCGGAAAATACACTACGGGGCATTAGCAAACCGCTTTTCTCGGAAAAACACAAACCCCCTGGGAAGGTTCGATCCCTCGTTGGCGTGGGAAGCCTCTGTTCCGGAGCCCGTGATAGGGGAGCGATTCGGACATAGGGGCACGATCACAGTTGCAGAAGCATCCGGCTGTTGCCAAGGGTGTTCGGCTTCACCCGTTCGAGTCCGAGGAACTCCGCGACGCCCTCGTCATAGGAACGGAGCAGCTCGCTGTAGACGTCCCCGTCGACCGGCGTCTCACCGATCTCCACGAAGCCGTGCTTGCTGAAGAAGTCGACCTCGAAGGTGAGGCAGAAAATGCGCCGCACCCCGAGCCAGCGCGCCGTCTGCAACAGCTTGTCGAGGACGGCGTGGCCTACACCGCTCCCCTTCGCGGCGGGATCGACCGCGAGAGTGCGAACCTCGGCCAGGTCTTCCCACATCACATGGAGCGCGCCACAGCCAATGACCTCGCCATCCGTGTCCCGCTCCGCGACCCAGAACTCCTGGATGTCCTCGTAAAGAGTCACGGTGGCTTTGTCGAGGAGGATCCCGTCGCCCACGTACGCGTCCAGGAGGCGGCGCACGGCGCGCACATCGCCGGTCCGGGCCCGGCGGACGGTGACTACTTTTGATTGAGCGGACATAGCCGGACGCTATCGCCCCGGCTCATCGTCGCTCTTCACCGGGGCGTCCACCGGGCTCGTCGAGTTGCACCACCCGCATCGCATCCCGGAGCGCTTCCCGCTGCGACTCGGACATCATCCCGAAGAACGCGACGAGCGCGGCGGCCGGGTTGTCACTGGCGGACCACGCCTCGTTCATCAGTGCGGCCGAGTAGGCGGCGCGCGTGGAGACCGCCTCATATCGATAGGCGCGGCCTTCCGCCTCCCTGCGCAGCCAGCCCTTCTGATGGAGGTTGTCCATTACCGTCATGACCGTGGTGTAGGCGATGGAGCGTTCCTGCTGCAGGTCTTCCAGCACTTCTCGGACCGTGACCGGACGGTTCCAGTTCCACACCCGCGTCATGACCGCGTCTTCGAGTTCACCCAATGGCCTAGGCACAACAGAATAATAGTGCCGAATGCCGGAAATGCCCGGTTAATTCAGGCACAAAAAGGGCGTACGCGGCGTGATGCGCGGTGCATCACGCGGCGTACGCCCGTAAAGATCCAGGAAGGGCCGCCTCAGGAAGAGTCGCCGGCCACCGCGCGCTGGGCGCCCTCGGTCCGGGCCAGCGCGGCGTCGACCGCCGCGTCTTCCTTGGCCTTGTTGGCGCCGCCCTGGGTCTTCACGATGGTGCGGATCAGCGCGATGAACGCCGCCGCCATCACAATCGGCGGGAGCAGCGCGGAGACGTAATCCATATCCGTCGGCCTCCTAGTGCATGAGGCTTCCAGAGTACGGGGCGCCGACGGGTCCCCCGCCCCTGGGGCCGCGTGGCGGAGCCGGGTCGGGCCGGACGGCCACGGGAAATCGCTCTCCGGGCGGGACGGCGCGTACGGGTCCCGGGAACCGGCCGTCGGAACCGTCCGACGCAAAGAGCCGGGAAGCGACCGCGGAGAACCCGCACGGACCGTCCGCCCACGCTTCGAGAGGGCGCGGATCCGCACCGTGGCGAGAAAGCCCGCCCTCACGACGACCACCTGCGACCAAGCCCCGGAACCACCCGGGACTAGCCCGGGACAAAGGGTCGAGAACCGGCCGGGGGGAGAGCCGGGCCGCGGCGTGGGTCGGTGGAATCGGAGTGCGCGGGGCGGGCCGCGGACGGGAAGCCCTAACCGGCGACCGTGCGGTGCGCGCTCTGCCGTCCGCCGTCGCCGTCCGCGATAAAGGGGCCGGTGCCGGTCGGAATGGCCCCTGCCCGGGAACCGGTCGCGGAAGCGGACAGGGAACCGGGTCCGGGAACCGGCGGGGAACCGGTCGGGGACGGCTCCGCGGAATCGAGAGGTTCAGACCACGTGAGCGGCGAGAAACCCGGCGGCCACCCTCGGCAATGGGACCGTCGTCACTCCGAGGAGGGGCCCTCGGGCCGCGCTCCCGGCGGAATCTGAGCGGTTTAGATCGGAGCGGTTCAGATCCGATCTCGTTCCGGAAATGGCGCCCCCGACCGCGCGGGGCGCCCCCATCCGCCGGCATCCGCCGCAATGGGCCCGGCACCGACCGGAAAGGGCCGGTGCCGGAGGGTGTCCGACGGAATCGGGACGCCGGGGCCCGCGCCTGGCGAGAAATGCCTCTCCGGACCGCCCGACGGAAACGACCGACTATCGGACCCGGAAGAGCGAGAGCCCCGGATCGCGTCCCTGAGAGGGCGACGCGCGGGTCCCGCACCTTCGGGACGTTCAGGCCGGGCGGGCCGCGAGGAATCCCTCGGCCGGCGGGGCCTGGCGGCGTTTGGGCGGGAAGACCTCCGCCGGGGTGGGGACCGGGCGCCCCGGTTTGGGCGCGGACGGACCCGGCTCGGCCCGGGAAGGCCCGGCGGGCTCCTCGGGCCTTTTTCGGGGCGCGGGCTTGGGGTCCCCCTGCGCCGGCTTGGCGGGCTTACCGCTCTTCTCCGTATCCGCGGCACGCACGGCGTTCTCCACGTTCTCGAACCGCTCGGCCATCTCCGCCCTCGCCTTCTCCGGGTTCTCGGCGGGGTCGGCGCCTCCGGCCCGTCCCGCCGCTTCGGCCCATCCGCCGTCCTCCACACCGCCGGCCTCCGAGGGCCGGGAACGGGGCACCAGCGGCCGTCCGCCGCGCTCCGCGTCCCCGCCGGCGCCGAAGCGCTCGGCGAGCCGCTCACAGTGCCCCAGCAGCCTGCGCCGGCGCAGCCCCTCGGCGGGGCCGGAGAGCGTGGCGCAGAGTGTGCGCAGGGCGGCCAGGTCCTCCGGCCGCGGCCGGTACCCGGCCGTCAGGGCGCCCTGGAGCTGGTCCAGGTAGCCGGTGGCGGCGCCGGGGAGCGCGGCGCGGTAGCGGGCCAGCTCGTCGAGGAGGAAGGCGCGCAGCCGCCCGCCCTCGCGGACCGCTTCGTCCACGGCTTGGGCGAGGCGGAGGCAGTCCCGCACCTCCGCGGCCCGTTCCGGGCCTGGGCGGGCGGGGACGGCGGTGGGCTGGAGGGCGATGGCGAGGGCGCGTCGGAGCACACGCAGCTCGTCCGCGCTGAACGCCATTCCGCCATGGGGTCCGTATGGCGTGGGCATGGGCCGACTTTAAGTGCTAAGCGGACAAAATCGGCTTAGCGTGAAATTTCGGGCGCGGCGTGGCCCCTCCGGGGAGGGCCGAAGGGGTGGTCGGCCGCGGGGCCCCGGAGGGGGCGGTGCCTGGCCCCGGAGGGGGCGGTGCCCGGAGGGAGCGCCCGCCCCGGAGGGGGTGGCGCATGCCCGGAAGGGGGGTGAAGGTCGGTCAGGAGCGCGAGACGTTGCGCTCGTAGACCAGGCGCAGCCCGATCAGCGTCAGCCACGGCTCGTGCTCGTCGATCACCGTCGCCTCGCCCAGCACCATCGGCGCCAGTCCGCCGGTGGCGATCACGGTCACCTCGTCCGGGTCGTCGGCGAGCTCCCGCGCCATGCGCCGGACGACGCCGTCGACCTGGCCCGCGAAGCCGTAGAGGATGCCGGACTGCATGGCCTCGACGGTGTTCTTGCCGATGACCGCGCGCGGCCGGGCCAGCTCGATCTTGCGGAGCTGCGCCCCGCGCACCCCCAGCGCCTCGACGGAGATCTCGATGCCGGGCGCGATCACGCCGCCCACGTACTCGCCGCGCGCGCTCACCGCGTCGAAGGTCGTCGCCGTGCCGAAGTCGACCACCACGCAGGGGCCGTCGTAGAGCTCTATCGCGGCCAGCGCGTTGATGATCCGGTCGGCGCCGACCTCCTTGGGGTTGTCCATCAGGATCGGCACCCCGGTCTTCACCCCCGGCTCCACGAGGACGGAGGGCACGTCGCCGTAGTAGCGGCGGGTGACCTCGCGCAGCTCGTGCAGGACGGAGGGGACGGTGGAGCAGATCGCGATGCCCTCGATACCGTCGCCCAGCTCCTCGCCGAGCAGCGGGTGGGTACCCATCAGCCCGTGGAGCAGCACGGCGAGTTCATCGGCGGTGCGACGGGCGTCGGTCGAGATCCGCCAGTGCTCGACGATCTCGTCGCCGTCGAACAGCCCGAGGGTGGTGTGGGTGTTGCCGACGTCGATGGTGAGCAGCATCAGCCGTGCTCCTCCGCGGTCTGCCGGGGCGTCGCGTCGTCGCGCAGGTCCAGGCCGATGTCGAGGATCGGCGAGGAGTGGGTGAGCGCGCCCACGGCGAGGTAGTCGACTCCGGTCTCGGCGTACGTACGGGCGTTGGCGAGGGTGAGCCGGCCCGAGGACTCCAGCTTGGCGCGCCCGGCCACCAGCTCCACCGCCTCCCGGGTCTGCTCCGGGGTGAAGTTGTCCAGCAGGATCAGGTCGGCGCCCGCGTCGAGCACCGGCGGGATCTGGTCGAGGGTGTCGACCTCGACCTCGATCGGCAGCTCGGGGAAGCGCTCGCGCACCGCCGTGAACGCCTCCGCCACGCCGCCCGCCGCGACCACGTGGTTGTCCTTGACCAGCGCCGCGTCCGACAGCGACATCCGGTGGTTGACGCCGCCGCCGCAGCGCACCGCGTACTTCTCCAGCGCCCGCAGCCCCGGCGTGGTCTTACGGGTGTCGCGGACGCTCGCCGCGGTGCCCGCCAGCTCGTCGGCCCACGCGCGGGTCGCGGTGGCGATGCCCGACAGCCGGCACAGCAGGTTCAGCGCGCTGCGCTCGCCGGTGAGCAGGTCGCGGGTGCGGCTGCGCACGGACAGCAGCTTCTGGCCCGGTACCACCCGGTCGCCGTCCTCCACGTGCCGCTCGACCTCGAACTCCTCCGTGCACACCACGGACAGGATCGCCTCGGCGATCCGCAGCCCGGCGACCGTACCGGCCTCCCGCGCGGTGAAGTCACCGGTGGCGAAGGCGTCCTCGGGCACGGTCGCGACGGTCGTCACGTCCGCGCCCTGGTCCAGGTCCTCCTCGATCGCCATGTGGGCGATGTCCTCGACCTGGACCGGGTCGAGCCCGGCGTCGGCGAGCAGCGCCGCCAGGTCGGGGTCGAGGCCGCACTCCATCGGGTCCAGCCCGTACGCGCCGTCGGCGTCGCCGCAGGCGCACGCGTCACCGCAGCCGCCGCCGGTGTCGCCGTCGGACAGCAGCGGCAGCTCTGCCGGCTCGTCGTGGTGGGGGGTGCCAGGGGTACTGCTCACGGCTGCGGCTCCGTCTCGGCTCGGGGGGCGGTGCTTCGGGGGAAGTCCGAAGAGTCTGTCGTACGGACGTCGAGCGTGCCGTCCGGGAGCAGGGTCACGAGCAGGTGGCGGCGCCACGCGACGTCGTCGCGGTCCGGACGGTCCTCCCGCCAGTGGCAGCCGCGCGTCTCCTCACGGCGGCGGGCGGCGGCGACCAGCACCCGCGCGACGAGCAGCAGGTTGGTGGCCTCCCAGGTCTCCACGCCGGGCTCGGCGGTCTTGCCGTCTCGCCACAGCTGCGCCGTGGCTTCCTGGTGGACGGCGTTCAGCCGCTCCGCGGCACGGGCGAGGGACTCCGCGGAGCGGAGGACTCCGGCGCCTCTCGTCATGATGCGCTGGATGGTGTAGCGGGCCTCGGAGGCGAGGAGCGGGGCCCCCGCGGGGTGCGATGCCCCTGCCGGGTGCGGTGCCCCTGCCGGGCGGGTTGTCGGCTCTCCCGCCGTGGGGGTGGTGTGCTCCGCCCCCGCGCCCTCTTCAGGGACGGGGAAGCCGTCGGTGGGAGGCGTCCAGGGGGCCGACTCGGTGGTGATGTCGGCGGCGATGCGCTCGGCGAAGACCAGGCCCTCCAGCAGCGAGTTGGAGGCCAGGCGGTTGGCGCCGTGGACGCCGGTGCAGGCGACCTCGCCGCAGGCGTAGAGGCCGCGGACCGTGGTGCGGCCGCGCAGGTCGGTGCGGACCCCGCCGCTGGCGTAGTGGGCGGCCGGCGCCACGGGGATGGGTTGGGTGACCGGGTCGATGCCGTGCGCGCGGCAGGCGGCGAGGATGGTGGGGAAACGGTGCTCCCACATCTCGGCGCCGAAGTGCCGGGCGTCCAGGTACATGTGCTCGGCGCCCTGCTCCTGCATCCGCTGCATGATGCCCTTGGCCACGATGTCGCGCGGCGCCAGCTCGGCCAGTTCGTGCCGGCCCTGCATGAAGCGCACGCCGTCGGCGTCCACGAGGTGGGCGCCCTCGCCGCGCACCGCCTCGGAGACCAGCGGCTGCTGCCCCTCGGCGTCCGGGCCCAGCCACAGCACCGTCGGGTGGAACTGGACGAACTCCAGGTCGCTCACCTCGGCCCCGGCGCGCAGCGCCAGCGCCACCCCGTCGCCGGTGGAGACGGCGGGGTTGGTGGTGGCGGAGAAGACCTGCCCCATGCCGCCGGTGGCCAGCACCACCGCGGGGGCGTGTACGGCGCCCACGCCGTCCCGCTGGCCCTCGCCCATGACGTGCAGGGTGACGCCCGCCGCCCGGCCCTCCGCGTCCTTGATCAGGTCCAGGACGAGCGCGTTCTCCACCGTTTCGATGCCGGCGTCGCGGACCGCCGCGACCAGCGCGCGGGAGATCTCCGCGCCGGTGGCGTCGCCGCCCGCGTGCGCGATGCGGTTGCGGTGGTGGCCGCCCTCGCGGGTCAGCAGGATCTCGCCGCTCTCCGCGTCGGTGTCGAACCGGGCGCCGGTGGCGATCAGCCGGCGTACGGCGTCGGGGCCCTCGGTGACCAGCAGTCGCACGGCCTCCTCGTCGCACAGCCCGGCGCCGGCCACCAGCGTGTCGTCGAGGTGTTGCTCGGGGGTGTCGCCGTCGCCGAGCGCGGCCGCTATGCCGCCCTGCGCCCAGCGGGTGGAGCCGTCGTCGAGGCGGGCCTTGGTGACGACCGCGACCTTCCGTCCGGCGGCCGCGCAGCGCAGCGCCACGGTCAGTCCGGCCACGCCGGAGCCCACGACCACCACATCGGCGTCGACGGCCCAGCCGGGCGCGGGGGCGTGCAGGGCCGGTCCGTAGGGGGCCCGGTGGTGCGGAACGCGGCTGTCCTGGGACGGTATCGCGGGGGTGGGGGAGGTCACGGGCGTCGCCTCACAGGGTCGTTCCGGGCGCGGCGCCCGAGCCGGGTCGGGGTCCGAAGTCCAGTCGGATGTTGTCGATCAGGCGGGTGGTGCCCACCTTGGCGGCGACGGCGAGCACGGCCTCACCGCGGTGGTCGTCGGGTGCCTCGGTGAAGTCCGACGGGTCGATGAGCCCGAGGTAGTCCAGGGTCAGCGGCGGTTCGGCCGCCGCCGCCTCGGCGAGCACGGCGGCCGCCGCGTCCCGTACGGCCCGCGGTGACGCGACCCGCGCGGCCGCGCCCGGCTCGGTGTTCCCTTCCGCGAAGTCCGTGAAGTCGGGGTCGTCGCCGGCCGCGGCGCCGGACGCGTTCCTGGCGGCGAGCAGTCCCGCGTCGCGGGCGGCGAACAGGGCTCGGGACAGCGCCAGGGCGGTGCCGCGCTCCGGCCCGGACAGGTAGCGGTTGCGGCTGGAGAGCGCCAGCCCGTCACCCTCCCGCACGGTCGGCACCCCGACCACCTCGACGGGGAAGTTGAGGTCGCGGACCATGCGGCGGATCAGGGCCAGCTGCTGGGCGTCCTTCTCACCGAAGAAGGCCACGTCGGGGCGGGTGAGGTGGAGCAGCTTGGCGACGACGGTGAGCATCCCGTCGAAGTGACCGGGACGGGAGGCGCCCTCGTAGCGCTCCCCCATCGGCCCGGCGGTGAGCCGCACGTGCGGTTCGCCGCCGGGGTAGACCTCCTCCACCGAGGGCGCGAAGACGATGTCCGCGCCGGCCGCGGCGGCGACGGTGAGGTCGGCGTCGAGGGTGCGCGGGTAGCGGTCGAGGTCCTCGCCCGCCCCGAACTGCAGCGGATTGACGAAGACGGTGACCGTCACCAGACCCTTGGCGCCGACGCGGGCACGGGCGGCGCGGATCAGGGAGGCGTGTCCCTCGTGCAGCGCGCCCATGGTCATCACGACGGCGGTGCGCCCCGGCATCGCGAAGTGCGCGAGGGCCGCGTCGAAGTCCGTACGGTCGGTGAACAGCTCCACGTCGGGCTCTCCCGGTCGGGCCTTGTTCCACAGCTTCGGGCTCATACCGCCCCTCCCACTCCAGGGTCCGAGAGGACGCCCAGGAGGTCCTCCGCCAACTCCGGCTTCAGCAGTCCATTGGCGAGCGCCCGGTCCGCGGTGGCCCGGGCCATCGCCAGGTACGCCGCCACGCTCTGCGGCGCGTGCGCGCGCAGCTCGGCGACGTGCGCGGCCACCGTGCCCGCGTCACCGCGGGCGACCGGTCCGGTCAGCGCCGCGTCGCCGCTGCGCAGCGCGTTGTCGAGAGCGGCGCCCAGCAGCGGGCCGAGCATGCGGCCGGGGGCCTCGACTCCGGCGGTACGCAGCAGCTCCATCGACTGGGCGACCAGGGTGACCAGGTGGTTGGCGCCGATGGTAAGCGCCGCGTGGTAGAGCGGGCGCGCCTCCTCCTCGATCCACTCCGGCTCGCCACCCATCTCGATGACCAGCGCCTCCGCGGCGAGCCGCAGCTCCTCCGGCGCGGTCACCCCGAAGGGGCAGCCCGCCAGCCGCTGCACGTCCACCGGGGAGCCGGTGAACGTCATCGCGGGGTGCAGCGCCAACGGCAGGGCGCCCGCGCGCCGCGCGGGGTCCAGCACGGCCGTGCCGTACCGGCCCGAGGCGTGCACGATCAGCTGTCCCGGGCGTACCGCCCCGGTCTCGGCGAGCCCCGAGACCAGCCCCGGCAGCGCGTCGTCGGGGACCGTGAGGAGCACCAGCTCCGCCCGCGCCAGCACCTCTGCCGGCTCCACCAGCGGCACCTCGGGCAGCAACGCGGCCGCCCTACGGACCGAGGCGTCCGAGACGCCCGAGGCCGCCACCGGCCGGTGTCCGGCCATCCGCAGCGCGGCCGCCAACGCCGGGCCGACGCGGCCCGCGCCGACCACGCCGACGGTCAGCCGTGCCGGGCGGTCCTGCGGCTCGTTCATGGGGTGTGCGTTCACGCGGCGGGGGCCTTCCGTTCCAGTCCGCGGCGGGTACCGGACGATTCCTCGCCATGCTACGCGAGTGCCGCCCGATGCCCTTCTGCCCTGGCGGGCGGCCGGGTGGGGGGGGACGGGGCCATGTGCGGGCGGCTATGTGTGGGTGGGCAGGTGCGGGCGGGCAGGTGCGGGCGGCGACGCGCCGCGGGGCGGCATGGTGCTCTGCCGAGTGCGGCCTTCGTCTCGCGCCTTCGGCGCAGAGAATGCCGCAACGGGGAGGGAGGGGCGGCCTGATCGCCATCGCCGGCTGCCGCCGAGTGGGGGCGGGCGTGGGGACCGCGTCGGAACGGTGAGACTCCGCATGGCGGCGGACTGCGGGACGTCTTTCCCGGGAGACAGAAATGCCTTCACAGAATTGCTTGATGCTGAGCAAGTACCAGGTCAAGGGAGTCTGCGAGGCATAACCGTCGGCGCCGGGACCCGGCAACAGACCGGGGCATGGACCACCGACCGACAGACGGCCACGGCGCCCAGGCGGCCCCTCCCCTATCCGCTGCCGCCGCTGTGCGCCGAAGGCGCGAGACGAAAGCCGACAGCCAACCGAGCACCATGCCGCCCCACGACCAGCCGCGGATGGCCGTCGTCAGGGGGCGTCAGGAGCAGGTCTCGCGGCCCGCGAGCGTCCGGGGGCGGCGGGTGAGGGCGGCGCGCCAGGCGGTGAGGGTTCGGGCGAGGGAGGAACGGGGGCGCACCGGGCGTCGGTCGGCGGTACCGGGGGCGGGCGGGGCGGGCTCGCCGCGCTGGGTGGAGCGGTAGGCGTCGAGGATGTGCTGCTGGGTGATGGACATGTGGATCACCGTGCGGCCGTCGGCCGGGGGCTGGCACGTCAGTTGACGAGGACCGTCAAATGATCACCGAAACCCGGCGTACGCAGGCACGATGAGGTCATGGCCAACGTCATAGAGATCGCCGGGCTGCCTCCGGAGCGGATCGTGTTCAGCCCCTCGCCGCTCGCCGAGCTGGGCGCAGCGCTGCATGCGTTGGCGGAGCCGGGGCACCATCCGGGGCTGCACGCGTGGGTCACGGCGACGACGGCGTGTCTGAAGCCGGAGCTGGCCGACCGGCTGCACGAGGCGGACTTCCTGTGGCGGTCCACGCGTTCGGATCTGCTGCTGCCCGCGACGCCGGGCGCCACGCTCGCGGAGGACCTGGACGCTTTGGACCGGATCGAGGACGAGGCGTTCGTGGCCGCGGCGTTCGAGATCAGCTGTTCGGCGTCGTACACCCGCTGCACGCCGTCGCCGCTGGTGGACGCCGAACAGCGGGCCCGTACCCGGGAGCAGGCCGCGGCGCGCGGGCCGCGGCAGGCGGCGTTCGTGGACCGGATGCTGGAGGACCCGGAGGGGCTGCGGGTATGGCTGCGGCGCCTGTTCGAGGACTGTGAGCAGGCGTTCTTCGGGGACACCTGGCAGCGGGTGCGGGTACAGCTGGCGGCCGACGCCCGACACAAGGCGGAGCTGTTGCGGCACAAGGGGCTGGCGGGGGCACTGGCCGCGACCTCGGCGGCGCTGAGCCTGGACGAGGAGAACGGCCGCATCCTGGTCGACAAGCTCGCGGCGGGGCACACCACGGCCTCCGGCGAGGGCATCACCTTCATCCCGACGGCCTTCGGCTGGCCCCATCTGCTGGTGGTGCACGCCCCCGGCTGGCGCCCCGTGGTGCAGTACCCGGTGGCCTCGCCGGAACTGCCCGCGCCGGCCGCGGCACGGCTGGTGCAGGCGCGGCTGGAGGCGCTCGCGCACCCGATGCGGATGCGGCTGTGCCGTTCGATGGCACGCGGCGCGCACACCACGGGCGAGCTCGCGGAGGCGTACGGGATCAGCGCGCCGGAGGTGTCGCGCCATGTCGCGGTGCTGAAGAAGGCGGGGCTGGTGCGGGCCCGGCGGCGCGGCCGGTATGTGCTGCACGAGCTGGACCTGTCGGTGGTGACGCGGCTGGGCAGCGACTTCCTGGAGAGCGTGCTGCGCTGAGCACGCCCTTCAGGTGGCGGTCGGCGTCAGCCGACGTCGGGGAAACGGCAGGTCGGTGACGTCGCGACTAGCCGGGGAGGCCGCCGCCCCCGGCCCGGACCAGTCCGGTCTCGTAGGCGAGCACCACCACCTGCACCCGGTCGCGCAGCTCCAGCTTGGTGAGGATGCGGCCCACATGGGTCTTCACGGTGGCCTCGGAGAGCACCAGCCGGGTGGCGATCTCACCGTTCGACAGTCCCTGGGCGACCAGCAGCATCACCTCGCGCTCCCGCGCGGTCAGCCGCTCCAGCTGCGTCCCGCCCGCGTTCCCCCCGCCGCCGACGCCGGCGGAGCCGCCGGTGCTGGGCAGCATCGGCGCGAAGCGGTCCAGCAGCCGCCGGGTGGTGCTGGGCGCCACGACCGCGTCGCCGCTGTGCACCGCGCGGATCGCGGCCAGCAGCTCGCCCGGCGGCACGTCCTTGAGCATGAAGCCGCTGGCCCCCGCCTTGAGCGCGGAGAACGCGTACTCGTCGAGGTCGAAGGTGGTGAGGATCAGCACCTTCGGCGCGCCCTCGGCCGCGCAGATGCGGCGGGTGGCCTCCACCCCGTCCAGCCGCGGCATGCGGATGTCCATGAGGATCACGTCGACGGCGGAGCCGCGCAGCACCTCGATGGCCTCCGCGCCGTCCCCCGCCTCGGCGACGACCTCCATATCGGGCTGGGCGGCCAGCACCATGCGGAAACCGGTACGGAGAAGCACCTGGTCGTCGACGAGCATCACACGGATCGCCATCGGATCCCTTTCCTGTGCCTGTTGCCTGTTGCCTGCTGAGGGACTTCGGGAAGTCTGCTGCGTTCGCTGGGTCTGCGGGGTCGGTCGGGTCGGTGGGGTCGGTGGGTCTGCGTCGCGGGCTCGCCGCCGGGGAAGCGTCAGCGGGCCGGCTTGAGCGGCAGCAGCACGCTGATGCGGAAGCCTCCACCAGGGCGCGGCCCCGCGTCCAGCGTTCCGCCGACCATGCCGACCCGCTCCCGCATACCGATCAGCCCGTGCCCCTGGCCGTCGGCGCCGCCCTCCTCGTACATCTCGCGCCGCGCGCCCCGGCCGTCGTCCTCGACCAGCAGCCCCAGGCCGTCGTCGAAGTACGTGATGCGGACGCTGGCGCCGACGTCCGGGCCGCCGTGCTTGCGGGTGTTGGTGAGCGCCTCCTGCACGATGCGGTAGGCGGTCAGCTCCACGCCGCTGGGCAGCGGGCGCGGACTGCCCTCGACCTTGAAGTCGACCGGCAGTCCGGCGCCGCGCACCTGCTCGATGAGGTCGTCGATCTGCTGGACATCGGGCTGCGGGACGTAGTCGTTGCTGTCGTCCGGCTCGCCGGTGCGCAGCACCCCCAGCAGCCGGCGCATCTCGGCGAGCGCCTGCCGGCCGGTACCGGAGATCGTCTCCAGGGCCTGCTTGGCCTGGTCGGGGGCGTTGTCGAGGACATAGGCGGCGCCGTCGGCCTGGACCACCATCACCGACACGTTGTGCGCGACCACGTCGTGCAGCTCGCGGGCTATCCGGGCCCGCTCGGCCTGGACGGCCATCTTCGAGCGCTCCTCGCGCTCCCTCTCCAGCCGGGTGGCGCGCTCCTCCAGCTGGGCGTAGTAGGCGCGGCGGGTGCGGATGGAGTCGCCGAGCACCCAGGCGAGCACGAAGGGGATGGTGATGAAGACCAGGACGACGGTCGTCTGCCAGGCGCTGTACCTCTCCTCCGGCCAGCGCAGGCCCGAGATGGCGGGGGCGATCAGTCCGGCGCCGAGGGCGAAGCGGGAGGCCCAGCGGGCGCCGTCGGCCGCGACGGTGTAGATGATCACCAGCATGGCGAAGTCGGCCGGGTTGCTCGGCACGTCGCACGCCAGCTGAGCCAGCCCGCAGGCGGTGACCAGCACCAGCATCTTCTCGGGGGCTCGGCGGCGCAGGGCTATGGCGGTGGACAGCGCCATCGAGATCGGCACGGCCGCGATCCGGGCCGACGAGCTGATGTCGGCTTGGGCCACCCACAGCGCGGCCAGCCCGAGCAGGAGGAGAGCCCAGAAGCTGTCCACCCTGGTCGGGTGCCTGCGGAGGAAGTCATAGAGGCGCTGCACGTCACCCAGCGTAGGCACGCCTGATAGGTGCATGGGTCAGCCGGACGATCGATCCCTGCTACCGGGGCCTACTCCCCAAGGTGGACGCCGGAACGCATAGCGTGAACGGGTGGCGAGTCAGTGGCGTGAAGACAGTGGTGGCAGCGACGACGGTGGCGGGCGTGGCGGTCCGTGGCGCGGCTGGCGCGCGGCCACGGAGGAGGCGCTGTACGGACCCGCGGGGTTCTTCCGAAGGCCCGAGGGCCCGGCGGGACACTTCCGCACCTCCGTGCACGCCTCACCCCTGTTCGCACGGGCGGTCGCGGAGCTGCTGGTCCGGGTCGACGCGGCGCTTGACCACCCGGACGAGCTGGCCCTGGTCGACGTGGGCGCGGGCCGCGGCGAGCTGCTGACGGGGGTCCTGGCGGCGCTGGAAGGGACGGCGGAGCCGAGTGCGGCGCGCGCGGACCTGGCCGGGCGGCTGCGGGCCTGCGCGGTGGAGCGGGCCGACCGCCCGGCGGGGCTCGACCCCCGTATCGCCTGGCGGAGCGAGCCGCCGGCCGCCGTGCGCGGCCTGCTGTTCGCGAACGAGTGGCTGGACAACGTCCCGGTGGACGTCGTGGAGACCGATGCGCACGGGGTGCCCCGCCAGGTGCTGGTCGCCCCGGACGGGACCGAGCGGCTGGGCGCCCCGGTCGCCGGCGCGGACGCCCGCTGGCTGGCCCGTTGGTGGCCGCTGCCCGGCGCCGAACCCGGACTGCGCCCCGAACCCGGACCGCGCCCCGAACCCGGACCGCGTGCCGAACCCGGACTGCGCGCCGAGATCGGCCACCCGCGCGACGCCGCCTGGGCCGGGGCCGTGGGCGCCCTGACCGCCGGCCTCGCCGTCGCGGTGGACTACGCGCACGAGCTGGCGGCCCGACCGCCCTTCGGCACCCTCACCGGCTTCCGCGACGGCCGGGAGGTCCACCCCGTGCCGGACGGCGGCTGCGACCTCACCGCCCATGTGGCGCTGGACGCCTGTGCGGCGGCGGCCGAGGCTGCGGGGGCCGGGCCGGCCGCATGGTGGAGCCAGCGGGACGCGCTGCGGGCGCTGGGCGTCAGCGCCCGACGACCGCCGCTGACCCTGGCGTCGAGCGACCCGGCGGCCTACCTCCGGGCGCTGTCCGCGACCGGTGAGGCCGCGGAGCTGACCGACCCGTCGGGTCTGGGCGCGTTCACCTGGCTGCTCCAGCCGGTGGGGAGCGCCTGCGCGCGGGTGCTGCCGCCCGACGGCCGGATCGGGGACGGCGGCGGTGCGGGAGCGGCCCCGGGACGGCAGGGGCACCCCGGCTGAGCGGCGCCCGGCCGACCACGGAACCCACCCCCTCGGGCACGGACCGTAGGCCCCGCCCCCGCGGCCCCCGTGCGGAGGAAGGGCCTCCGGAGCAAGCTGACAGACTGTGTCCATGACGGAGACGACAGTCGGCATCGGCGGCGCCGCGGAGAGCACCGACATGGTGCTGAACATCGGGCCGCAGCACCCGTCCACCCACGGTGTGCTGCGCCTCCGCCTGGTGCTGGACGGGGAGCGCATCCAGCACGCCGAGCCGGTGATCGGCTATATGCACCGCGGCGCCGAGAAGCTGTTCGAGGCGCGCGACTACCGCCAGATCATCATGCTCGCCAACCGCCACGACTGGCTGTCGGCCTTCTCCAACGAGCTGGGCGTGGTGCTGGCCGTGGAGCGGATGCTGGGCATGGAGGTGCCCGAGCGCGCGGTGTGGACCCGCACCCTGCTCGCCGAGCTGAACCGGATGCTGAACCACCTGATGTTCCTCGGCTCGTACCCGCTGGAGCTGGGCGGCATCACGCCGATCTTCCACGCCTTCCACGAGCGGGAGCACCTCCAGCACGTCATGGAGGAGATCTCCGGCGGCCGCATGCACTACATGTTCAACCGGGTCGGCGGGCTCAAGGAGGACCTGCCCGCGGGCTGGCTGGGTCGGGCGCGGCAGTCGGTGGCCGAGGTGCGGTCGCGGATGGACGTGTACGACCGGCTGGTCCTCGGCAACGAGATCTTCCGCGGCCGTACGCGCGGCGTCGGCGTCCTGAGCCGCGAGGCGGTGCACGCGTACGGGGTGAGCGGGCCGATCGCCCGCGCCTCGGGGGTCGACTTCGATCTGCGGCGGGACGAACCGTACCTGGCGTACGGGGAGCTGCAGGACGCCCTCACGGTGGTGGTGCGCGAGGAGGGCGACTGCCTGGCCCGCTTCGAGTGCCTGCTGGAGCAGACCCACAACTCGCTCGACCTGGCCAACGCCTGCCTGGACCGGCTCGCGGAGCTGCCGCCCGGGCCGATCAACCAGCGGCTGCCGAAGGTGCTCAAGGCGCCCGAGGGCCACACCTATGCCTGGACGGAGAACCCGCTCGGCCTCAACGGGTACTACCTCGTCTCGAAGGGCGAGAAGACCCCGTACCGGCTCAAGCTGCGCTCCGCGTCGTACAACAACATCCAGGCGCTCACCGAGATGCTGCCGGGCACCCTGGTCGCGGACATGGTGGCGATCCTCGGCTCGATGTTCTTCGTCGTCGGCGACATCGACAAGTAGTCCATGCCGTCGTCGGCGTCGCCGACGCGAAGGCGTGCCCGCCGTGGGCGCGCTACGAGATCGCGCTGCGCAGCTGCGCGACGTCGATCTGCTCGGTCTCGTCGTGGGCGGTCAGGTCGATGATCTCGTCCGCGTCCCGACGGTCCTCGGCCTGCGCGGCGGCCTCGGCCTCGGCAACCGCCAGCGCCTCCGCGCCGACCACATCGGCCAGGTCCTCCTCGGCCGCCGCCCCGGCCGGTTCGGCCGCCGCTACGGACTCGGCAGCCGCCTTGGCCTGCGGACCCTGCTTCTGGTTTCCGAAGAAGTCGAAGCCGCCCTCGACCCGAGAGGCCGTCCGGCGGGCCGCGGCGTACGGCACCACCGCAGAGGCCACCGTACGGGCGTGCGCCCGCGTCGGCCGCTCCTCGTCGTCGGGCTCGGGCGCCGGCCGCGCGGCGGACGCCGGCTCCGCCGCCGCCGACTCACTGTCCTCGCTCTCCACGCCCGCCGCAGGCTCGACGGCCGCCGTCGACGGCTCGGTCCCGGCCTCCGCCACGAGCTCCGCCGCCTCGACGGGCTCGGCGGACTCGACGAGCTCGGCAGACTCGACAAGCTCCGCCGGCTCGACGGGCTCCGCCGACTTGATGAGCTCGACGGGCTCGACCGACTCGACGGGCTCCGCGGACTCGACGAGCTCGACCGACTCCGCCGGCTCCGCCGCGTCGACCGACCGCGCCGACGCCGCCGCGTCGGTCAGCTCCCGCGCACCCGCCGAATCCAGCGGACGCGCGGGCTCCGGCAGCAGAGGCTGCTCCGCCCGCTCGACGACCCACTCCTGCTCCTCCAACCGGCGCAGGGCCGCGTCGGCGCGCCGATAGAGCTCCGCGCTCAGCACAGCACTCGACAGGAGGTCGGCGACACGCTCGGCAGCATCGATGTCATCGACGCCGACGCTGCCGTCGAGGTCGTCCGGGTCGGCGTCGTCGGTCACGCCCAGGGCCAGCTGGCGACGGCCCTCCAGCGCGCGGGCGCGCTCGGTCTCCGCGGTGGCATAGCGGCGCAGCAGCTCGGCGTGCTCGTTGCGCAGCCGGGCCAGCTCGGCCCGTTTGGCGCGCAACTTGCCGTTGAGGGCGGCACGCGCCTCGCGCGCCTCCTCGACGTCCGCCTCCAGCTCCGCCATGCGCTCTTCGGCCCGCCACTCCTCACGCGCCCGCGCCTTCGCCAGCTCGGCGACCCGCTTACCGGCGGCGCGGTCCCACCGGCGCAGCAGGACCGCGCCGACGACCGCGGCCGCGCTCGCGGCCGCGGCGAGCCCACGTACCACCGTCACCTCACCGGCCAGCCAGGCACCGGCGGCGCAGGCTATGGAAGCGGCTGCGACCGACGTCGGGGGAAGAAGCCTGTGCAGGGGTGGGGCTTGGCGGTGGCGTCCACGTGGCATGGCCTGAAACTTACCGTGCGTAGGGTCGCCTTGGGGGCTCGCCCCGCCAAACTCCTCGGTGAAATTCGCGATTCTCTCGGCGATTAGCGTGTGGCTAGTTCTGCAACAGCCCCTTGTCCTTGAGGTACTCCTCCGCGACATCGTCCGGCTTGAGCCGCTCGGAGTCCACCTTCTTGTTGAGTTCGGCGAGATCCGCGGTGGTCAGGGTTCTCGTGACCTTGTCCAGTGCGTCCTCGATGTCCTTCGCCCCGGCGGACTTCGCATTCACCACCGGCAGCACGTTGTCCGCGTTCTGCAGATGTTTGTCGTCTTCAAGTACGACGAGGCCGAACTGGGCCAGCGTGGCGTCGGTGGTGATCGTCAGCAGCATCTGGTCCTTTCCGTCCTTGACCGCCTGCTTGGCCTGGGTGCTGTTGACGTCCAGCGGGTCGATGCCGGTGATGTCGATGCCGTAGGTCTTCTCCAGGCCCGGCTGGCAGAACGGTCGCCTCGGGCATTCGTCGCCCGCCGCGAGCCTGATCTTCTGCTTGGATTTCCCCAAGTCGGAGAGGGTTTTGAGGTTGTGCTCCGCGGCGAAGTCCTCGCTCACCGCGAAGGCGTTCTGGTCGACCGCCTTGCCCGGCTCCAGGACCTTGAGCCCACGCTCCCCGGCGAGCTTCCTGAGCGCCTTCACGGTGGCCTCGGGATCGGAGGAGGCGACGGGCTCGGCGTCCGGTCCGTTCTCCTTCTGGTTGAGGAATTCCGCGAGCGTGGCCGCGTACTCCGGAACGACGTCGATCTGCCCCTTCTCCAGGGCCGGCGCATACAGCTCGCGGGCGTCGACGGTCTTGATGGAGACCTCGTACCCGGCGTCCTCCAAAGCCGCCGCGTACATCTCGGCGAGGATCTTGGACTCGGTGAAGGAGGCGGAGCCCACCACCAGCGAGCCCTTCTCACCGGAGCCGCCCGAGCCGCCGCCGGACTCCTCCAGGCTCTCTCCACCGCACGCCGTCAGCCCGACGGCGAGCACCGCGGCACCGGCCGCGGCCAGCACGGTGCGAGTGGCCGTGCGAGGGATGCGCGTTCTACGCGGGGTCGTGGTCATGTGTCTCCATCTCCATCACATCGGTCACATCGGTGGGGTGTTGCGCCCGGCCGACGAGACACGGCGACGGGGCGCGACGGGCAGGCGGGCGGCGAGGGGCGGGGGCGACGGGCGGATGGGGAGCGGCGGCGAGGCGCGACGGGCGGGTACGGGGCTCAGCCGGCGCCCGCGCCCACCGGCTTGACGACATCGGCGGGCGAGGGTCCGTCCCCGCCGCCCGGTCGGGCGCGCAGCGCGCGGGCCTGCCGCCGACCGCGCCGCCGCATGGGGTCCAGCACCCGCTCCAGGAGCACCAGCGCGCCCTCGACCAGCAGCGCGAGCGCGGCGACCAGCACCGCCCCGGCGACCACCTGCGGGGTGTCGGTGAGCCGGAAGCCGGCGGTGATGATGCGGCCGAGACCGCCGCCGCCGGGCAGCGCGGCGAGCGTCGCGGTCGCCACGACCTGCACCGCCGCCGTGCGCACCCCGGTCATGATCAGCGGGAAGGCGAGCGGCAGCTCGACCCGGCCGACCAGCTGAGCTCCCGTCATCCCCATGCCGCGCGCCGCCTCGACGACCTGGCGGTCCACCTCGCGCATGCCGACGTACGCGTTGGTCAGCAGCGGCGGGACGGCGAACAGCACCAGCGCCAGGATCACCGGCCAGTCCCCGTGTCGCCCCAGCGGGCTGAGCAGCAGCAGGACCAGCACGGCGAAGGTGGGCACCGCGCGGCCCGCGTTGGAGATGTTGATCGCGACCGTGCCGCCCTTGCCGAGGTGGCCGAGCAGCACCGCGACGGGCAGCGCGACGCCGCAGGAGATCGCCAGGGAGACCACCGTCAGATACAGGTGCTGGCCGAGCCGATGCCACACACCGTCGCCACCGGACCAGTGGGCCGCGGTGGTCAGCCATGTCCATGTCTCGCCGATGACGCCCATCAGACCGCCGCCTTCCCCGCTTCGCGCGCCCGCACCCGTGCCGCGCCACGCTTCCCCGCCCGCCGGCTCCCGCGCGTCCAGGGCGTCAACAGCCGCTGGGCGCCGAGCAGCAGCAGATCCGCCACCACGGCGAGCGCCACGCAGAGCACCGAGGCGGTGAGCACCTGCGCCTTGAAGAAGCTGCGCATACCCTCGTAAATGAGATTGCCGAGGCCGCCGTAACCGACGATCGCGCCGACCGTGGTGAGCGAGATGGTGGAGACGGTGGTGATCCGCAGACCCGCCATCAGGGCGGGCAGGGCCAGCGGCAGTTCCACGCCGAAGAGCAGCCGCAGCGGCCCGTACCCCATACCGCGCGCGGCCTCGCGCGCTTCTTCGGGCACCGCCGCCAGGCCCGCCAGGATGTTCCGCACCAGGATGGTGAGCGAATACAGCACCAGGCCGGTCACCACGACGGCCGCCGAAATCCCGAAGACCGGCAGCAGCAGCGAGAACATCGCCAGCGACGGCACCGTATAGAGAATCGTCGTCAGACTCAGCAGCGGGCCCGCCACCACCCGCCAGCGGCGGGCCAACAGGGCCAGCGGAAAGGCGACCAGCAGGCCGATCGACACCGACGCGAGGGTGATGCCCACATGTTGGAGCGTCGCGTCGGTCAACTCCTCGCTGCGCGTACGCACATACTCGCCACAGACCCAGTCGTTGGCGATCAGGCAGTTCTGGTCCGCCACCGGCTCACCTCCCCGTCAATTCGATCGACCCTAACCCCGGGCGCCGACAATGACCGTCGCCCGCCACACAACGGCAACATTTCCGGCCGCCCATGGGGCCACAATGGGGAGTCATGATCCGATTCGAGCACGTCACCAAGCGCTACGCCGACGGAACGACCGCGGTGGACGACCTGTCCTTCGAGGTCGCGGAGGGCGAGCTGGTCACGCTCGTCGGACCGTCCGGCTGCGGCAAGACCACCACCATGAAGATGGTCAACCGGCTGATCGAGCCGACCAGCGGCCAGATCTTCCTGGACGGCGAGGACATCGCCACGGTCGACCCGGTCGCCCTGCGCCGCCGCATCGGCTACGTCATCCAGCAGGTCGGCCTCTTCCCGCACAAGACGGTGTTGGAGAACACCGCGACCGTCCCGCACCTGCTGGGCTGGCAGCGCCGCAAGGGCCGCGAGCGCGCCGCCGAGCTTCTGGACCTGGTGGGGCTGGACCCCTCCGTCTACGGGGACCGCTACCCGGACCAGCTCTCCGGCGGCCAGCGGCAGCGGGTCGGGGTGGCCCGCGCGCTGGCCGCCGACCCGCCGGTGCTGCTGATGGACGAGCCCTTCGGCGCGGTCGACCCGGTGGTCCGCGAGCATCTGCAGACCGAGTTCCTGCGGCTCCAGTCCCAGGTCCGCAAGACGGTGCTCTTCGTCACGCACGACATCGAGGAGGCGGTGCGGCTGGGCGACCGGATCGCGGTCTACGGCGCGGGGCGGATCGAGCAGTTCGACCCGCCCGCGACGGTGCTGGGCGCCCCCGCCACCCCCTACGTCGCCGACTTCGTCGGCGCGGACCGCGGGCTCAAGCGGCTGTCCGTCACCCCCATCGAACCCGGCGACCTGGAGCAGCCGCCGGTCGTCCACCTCGACGACCCGCTCCCGAAGGCCGCCGCCCGGCTCGCCGACGACTCCGCCCGCTGGGCCGTGGTGCTGGACGACGCGGACGGCCTGCACGGCTGGATCTCCGCCGAGGCCGCCGCTTCGGGCGGCGCCGGGACGGTCCGGGACCACGCCCGCCGCATGGAGGCATGGCTGCCCGTCGGCTCCTCGCTCAAGCAGGCGTTCAGCACCATGCTCCAGCACGACGCCGGCTGGATAGCCGTCACCGACGGCGACCGCTTCCTCGGCGTCCTCACCCCGGCCCGGCTGCACGAGGCGCTGCGGCGCTCGATCGACGCCGACGCCAACGCGCTCCCGCGCGGGGATGTGGACGTGGTGACCGTCTCCCGGATCTGAGGGCCCACCCCGGCGGCGCCCCTCCCCAGGGGCCCGCGCCGGTTCGGCACCGCCGGACTCCGCCGCTTTCATCCCGCCGCGACGGCGCGCAGCCCAGACGGGCGGACCGGCGGTGCCGGACCCACCGCAAGGATCCGGAGCTCCACCCTCGTAGCCAGGGAGACGGCGCCCCCACGGCGCGGCGCGGCCATACCGAACCGGCTCAACCCTCGCGTTCTCATCCCGCCGCGACGGCGCGCAGCCCAGACGGCGCGGACCGGCGGTGCCGGACCCACCGCAAGGACCCGGAGCTCCACCCTCGTAGCCAGGGAGACGGCGCCCCCACGGCGCGGCGCGGCCATACCGAACCGGCTCAACCCTCGCGTTCTCATCCCGCCGCAACGGCCCGCAGCCCAGACGGGCGGACGGCGGTGCTGGACCCACCGCAAGGATCCGGATCTCCACCCTCGTAGCCAGGGAGACGGCGCCCCCACGGCGCGGCGCGACGATACCGAACCGGCTCAACCCTCGCGTTCTCATCCCGCCGCAACGGCCCGCAGCCCAGACGGCGCGGACCGGCGGTGCCGGACCCACCGCAAGGACCCGGAGCTCCACCCTCGTAGCCAGGGAGACGGCGCCCCCACGGCGCGGCGCGGCCATACCGAACCCGGCTCAACCCTCGCCCGAGGTCAGGGGTGGGCCACCCCTGATCGACGGCCCCTCACCGGGAGGTGGCTGCCGCTCCGGGGCCGCCGTTGTCCTCGTCCTCCGGAAGCTTGCACACCCGCTCCAGGAAGAACGCCGCGGCGATCACCGCGGCGGCAGCGACGACCGAGGCACCGGCGTAGATGGCCTGGTCGCGGCGGGCCGGAACGTCGAGCTGGTCGGTGAGGAGGAAGACGCCGATGCCGCCGTAGAGCCCGGCGACGAGGGCGGAGACGAGGGCGCTCGCATGGCCGAAGACCACGGCCCGGGCGGCGACCAGCGGGTCGACGCCCTTGGCGCCGGGGCGCCGCTCACGCTGGGCCTTCAGCCGGGCGCGCAGGGAGAGGGCGGTGGCGAAGAGGACCACGGCGATGAGCGCCAGCACGATGGGCGCGGCCACCGGCACGCTGGGCAGTGTGCCGACGGAGTCCCACAGCCGGGCGCCCGCCCAGGAGATGACGCCGGCCACGATGAACAGCCCGAGCAGCACCCTGATCCGAAGTTGGCTCACCGAGCAGTCGCCCCTCACATTCCCGTCGTACGCCTGCGCGTACTCACCCGTGTGCACGGCACGGCGTCCGACGCCGCCCGCCGCGAGGCGCGCGGCGTCCCCTTCGTGCCACTGCCCCCGAAACTACCGCCTACTCCGGCAGCCGCAGCTCCAGGTCGGCCCGTGCCACCACGCCCTCGCTGCCGACGGCCGCCAGCAGCTCGGTGACCGCGCCGCGGCCCGGCACCTCGGCCTCCGGGTCGACGTCGTGCCACGGCACCAGCACGAAGGCGCGCTCGTGGGCGCGCGGGTGCGGCAGGGTGAGCTCGGGGTCCTCGAGGACGACGTCCTGGTAGGCGACGATGTCCACGTCCAGGGTGCGCGGCCCCCAGCGCTCGTCCCGCACCCGCTCGAACGCCTCTTCGATCGCGTGGCCGCGCTCCAGCAGCGAGGACGGCGGCAGCGTGGTCTTGATCAGGACCACGGCGTTGAAGTACGACGGCTGCGCACCGGGCTCCACGCCCCACGGCTCCGTCTCGTACACCGGGGAGACCGCTTTGACCCGCAGGCCGGGGGTGTCCTCCAGCGCGTCCACGGCGCCCTGGAGGGTCTCCAGCCGGTTGCCGAGGTTGCTGCCGATGGAGATCACGGCTCGCTTGGGGTTGCTCAGGGTCACATCCGCCGCGTCCACCTGTTCCACCACGGAGGAGGGGACGGGCTGCACGGTCGGGTCGCTGCTGCTCATACTCGGCTCCGGGTGATGGTGATGGACACGTCGTCGAAGGGCACGGTGATCGGTGCGTCCGGCTTGTGCACGGTCACCTCCACTTCCCGTACCACGTCGTACTTGAGACACAGGGCGGCGATCCGCTCGGCGAGCGTCTCGATGAGGTCGACCGGCTCCCCGCGCACCAGGCCCACGACCTCCTCCGCGACGATCCCGTAGTGCACGGTCTTGGTGAGGTCGTCACCGGCGGCGGCGGGGCGGGTGTCCAGGCCCAGCACCAGGTCCACGACGAAGGTCTGGCCCTGCTCGCGCTCCTGCGCGAAGACACCGTGGTGACCGCGGGCCCTGAGGCCGCGCAGCGCGACACGATCCACCCGAATCACTCCTGCCGGTCGTCCCTGCTGATCGTCGGTTGCGGGCGCGCACCGAACGGCGCCGACGCACCACCCACCAATCGAATCTACCTGCGAGCGCCGACAACCCTCACGCACGGGGGCGCGCTGAGCCGCCACCGCGGGTGGGTGGGAGCATCCTCGCCGCGCTTGCCCACGCCCTTGTGAACCACTCCCTACCCCGGTGCCAACCGACTCGAACGAGTGGACGTCGTCACCCCGCTGACGGTCCCTCGCCACCGCCCCGGCTCACTCCTCCTCGTTCTCCGCCAGCACCGGCGAGCCGTGGTGCGACCACAGCTTCCACCCCTCCGGTGTGCGTTGGAACACATTCGTGGCCACCACCAGCTGGCCGATGAGCGGCCCCAGCTGGCCCTCCTCCTCCGCCGGGGCGCCGCTGAGGATGTTCTCGGTGCAGGTCACCAGGGCGGTGTCGGCGGAGACCGACACCTCGACGTCGGTGAGGAAGAACTGGATGTACTCCGTGTTCGCCATGATCAGCGCGTAGGAACGGAGCACTTCGCCACGGCCGCGCAGCACCGGCCACCCCGGGTGCACACAGGAGACGTCCCCGTGCAGCCAGAGCCGCTCCATCGCGGCGTGGTCGCCGCGCTCCATCGCCTCGTAGAGCGCGGTGTTCGCCTGCTCCACCTGCTCGCTGTCGGTTACGGAAGTCACACCGCTCCCTCGACGGCACGAGCCACCCGCACCGCGTCCGCACTCGCCCGCACCTCGTGCACCCGCACCGCCCAGGCGCCCTCCCGAGCGGCGATGGCGGAGACGGCGGCGGTGGCCGCGTCCCGCTCCCGCGCGGGCGGCAGGGCGTTCTCGCCGTCGGCCAGCACCCGACCCAGGAACCGCTTGCGGGAGGCCGCGACCAGCAGCGGGTGCCCCAGAGCACGCAGCCGGGCCAGGTGCGCGACCAGCGCCAGGTCGTGCTCGGCGTTCTTGGCGAAGCCGAGGCCCGGGTCGACGATGATCCGGTCCGGCTCGATACCGCCGGCGACCGCCGCGTCCAGGCTGGTGCGCAGCTCCGCGAGGACCTCGGCGACCACGTCCGTGTAGACGGCACGGTTGTTCATGTCGAGGGACTGGCCGCGCCAGTGCATGACCACGAACGGCACCCGGGCGGCCGCCACCAGCGGCACCATCGCCGGGTCGGCGCGGCCCCCGCTGACGTCGTTGACCAGCGCGGCGCCGGCCTCCACGGCCCGCTCGGCGACCGCGGCGCGCGTGGTGTCGACGCTGACCACGGCCCCGGCCGCCGCCAGCTCCCGCACCACGGGGATGACGCGGCGCAGCTCCTCGACCTCGTCCACGCGCGGGGCGCCCGGCCGGGTCGACTCACCGCCCACGTCCACCAGGTCGGCCCCGGCCCGCATCAGCTCCAGGCCGTGCTTGACGGCGAGCTCGGTGTCGAACCACTGGCCGCCGTCGGAGAACGAATCGGGGGTCACATTGACGACGCCCATCACCGCGCACCGATCCCACTGCGGCAGCCCCGCCGGTCCGGTCCGACCACGCAACGTACTCATGCCCCCAGCCTAGGCGCCTCCCGGCGAGGGGTCGTCGTGACGGGGTGGCCCACCCCGTGTGACCCCGGCGTCGCGGCCCTGGGCGGAGAGCGGCGCCGGAGGCGCCTCCGAGCCCACGAGACCCCCGGCAGCGACACGATCAGCCCGACCCCCATCCCCATCCCGCCGCCACGGCGAACAGCCGAAACGCGCGGCCCGGCGGTGCCGAACCGGCGGAGACCCGTGGGATCGGTGACCCCGCCAGGCCCCCGGGGTGGGCCACCCCCGTACAAGACCCCGGGGCGGGCCACCCCCGTAGTCGACGGCCCCTCGCCGGGAGGCGGTCAGGCCACGCGCTCCACCTCGTGCTGCCGCACCGGCCCCGCGTCGAGGTGGGCGCACGGCTTGGGCTCGGCGGCCTTGCCGCGGCGCAGCAGGCGGGGCAGGGCGAGCGAGACGAAGCCCTCGGCCTGCATCATGGCGAAGCCGATGCGGGGCAGGTCGCGGCTGTTGCGGAAGACCACGAAGCGCGGCTCCCAGCGCGGCTGGAACTTGGCGTTGAACTTGTACAGCGACTCGATCTGGAACCAGCGGGAGAGGAAGATCAGCAGACCGCGCCAACCGCGCAGCACCGGGCCGGCGCCCAGCTTCTCGCCACGCGCCAGGGCGGAGCGGAACATCGCGAAGTTGAGCGAGACCTGCTTGATCCCGAGCCCGGTGCCGGCTTGCAGGGTGGCGACGATGAGCAGCTCGTTCATGCCCGGGTCGGCGGAGCGGTCGCGACGCATCAGCTCCAGCGAGATGCCGTCTTCGCCCCAGGGCACGAAGTGCTGCATGGCCTTCAGATCGCCGTACGGGGTGGGCGCCTCGCCCTCCTCCGGCGCCTTGTGCGCGGTGGCGATGACGGCGTCGCCGTCGCGCTCGGCGTCGATCCGGCCCAGCGCCATGGAGAAGCCGCGCTCGGTCTCGGTGTCGCGCCAGGCGTTCGCGGCCCGCTGGACGCGCTCCAGCTCCTCCGGCTCCAGGTCGCGCACCCGGCGCACCCGGGTCTCGTAGCCGTTGCGCTCGATGCGCTTGACCATCTGCCGCACGTTGCGCATCGAGCGCCCGGAGAGGGTGAAGGCCGGCACGTCGGCAATGGCCTCGTCGCCCAGCTCCAGCGCGTCCAGGCCGGTCTCGCGGGTCCACACATGGCCGCCGGTCTCGCTGCAGCCGACCACGGCCGGGGTCCAGGAGTGGGCGCGAGCCTCCTCCATGAAGCGCTCGATGGCACCGGGCCACGCCTCCACGTCGCCGATCGGGTCGCCGCTGGCGAGCATCACGCCGGAGACCACGCGGTAGCAGACGGCGGCCTTGCCGCTGGGCGAGAAGACCACGCCCTTGTCGTGGCGGAGCGCGAAATAGCCGAGGGAGTCGCGGCCGCCGTGCTGGGCGAGCAGGGCGCGCAGCCGCTCCTCGTCCTGCGGGGTGAGCCGGGCGGCCGGGTGCTCGGGCCGGAAGGCCAGGTACGCGGTGGTGGCGACGGTCAGCAGGCCGAGCGCGCCGAGGGAGTAGCCGACGGTGTAGTCGGCGCCGTCGGTGTAGCGGATCGGGCCCTCGAAGCCGAACAGGCCCCACAGCACGTGCTCAAGCTGGTCACGGAAGGAAGGGTTGCCGACGATCTTGCTCGGGTGGGCGTCGACGATCAGGAAGCCGAGCCCCAGGCCGACCCCGCCGAGCAGCACGAAGTTGGCCAGCGCCCTCCAGCGGCTGCGCGGGTCCGGCAGCGCGGCGAACTCCTTGCGGTGCCAGACCATCAGCGCCAGCAGGGCCAGCGAGAGGACCGCGCCACAGACCGAGTGCCGATACAGCAACTGCCCGGCCACGCCGACCGGCAGCAGTGCCACCGCGGCCGCCCAGGCCCGCCGCTTCCGCCGCTTGAGGCCGTGCGCCAGCATCAACAGCAACAGTCCGACAACGATCGACCCGGCGGCGGCCAGGGGGTTGACCGCCCCCGGCAGAACCTCCGCCAGGGCGCGGAACCGGCTGTGCCGGAAGCCGGGAAAGACGCCGGAGGCAAGGTTCAGCAGTCCGATGAGCGTGCACGCGGTGCCGACGACCGTGGGGATGGCCTCCGGACGTGGCCCACGTAGCAGGCGCCGCGCCCGCCCGGGAACCACATCGGACTTATCGCCATCTTGCTTCTCAGACATGTACTTTCCCGCCGCCTCCGTCGAGAGGATCCGCGCCCCTTGGCGCGGTACCTAGGCAATGTGCGCCCTGCAAGACGGCGCCGGGGCAGCTAGGGTTCCATCGCGCGGCAGAGGGGACGTCCGAGCCGCCCGACCAGAAAGATTGTGATGGGTCTCACCGCCACCAAGGTCGTGATGCTTTCCGTCCTCGTGGCGGTGCTGCTGTTCGCCGCCACCGTGTGGCTTTGGCCGCGACTAGCGGGCGGCAGCATACGCGCTGTACTGGGCCGCATAGGAACCCTGCTGATATGCCAGCTGTCGATCTTCGCGGCGATCGGACTCTACGCCAACCAGTCCTTCGGCTTCTACGGCTCCTGGGCCGACCTCTTCGGCACCGAGACCACCCCGGGTGTGGTGGTGGACCACGACTCCCCCGCCAGCAAGCGGGTGCAGGTGGTGGGCACCAAGCGGATCAGCGTGGCCAACGCCAACAACCCGCGGGTCGCGGGCCGGATCGACAAGATCACCCTGCAGGGCCCCAAGGCCGACATCGCCAGCCCGGGGTACGTCTACCTGCCGCCGGAGTACTTCCAGCCGGAGTACGCCAAGAAGCGTTTCCCCGCCGCGCTGGTACTGACCGGCTACCCGGGCACCACCGAGGCGCTGATCAACGGCCTGAAGTACCCGCAGACCGCGCACAAGCTGGCCAGGCAGGACAAGATGCAGCCGATGGTGCTGGTGATGATGCGGCCGACGGTCGCCCCGCCGCGCGACACCGAGTGCATGGACGTGCCCAAGGGCCCGCAGACCGAGACCTTCTTCACCGAGGACGTGCCCAGCGCCATCAGCGGCTACTACCGGGTGGGCACCGAGGCCCGTAACTGGGGTGTCATCGGCAACTCCTCCGGCGGCTACTGCGCCCTGAAGATGGCCATGCGCCACCCGGACGCCTTCTCCGCGGCCGCCGGGCTCTCGCCCCACTACAAGGCTCCGAACGACGCGACCACCGGCGACCTCTTCGGCGGCGACGAGCGGCTGGAGAAGGAGAACAACCTGCACTGGCGGCTGGACCACCGCCCCGCCCCGCCGGTGTCGCTGCTGGTCACCAGCAGCAAGAAGGGCGAGAAGAACTACAAGGCCACGATGAAGTTCATCAAGAAGGCCAAGGCGCTCAACGCCCGGGGCGAGCCGACCCGTATCTCCTCGATGATCCTGGACAGCGGAGGCCACAACTTCAACACCTGGAACCGCGAGATCGCCGGTTGCCTGGAGTGGCTGGGCGGCCGGGTCGAGGCACCCAAGTAAAACGTTTCCTCGCGGGGCGGGACGCCTGAGCGGACAGGCGAGCGGGCGGACCGGAGATCTCTCCGGTCCGCCCGCTCGCCTGTCGTATGTCGTATGTCGTGGTCGTGGTCGTGGTCGTGGAGCCCGGCACACGGCCCACACGGCTCACGGCCGCCGCCGGCGGGGCACCGCCGGCGCCCGCTCAGCGCCCTATGATCAGGCTCATCGCCTCGGACCGGGAGGCGGGGTCGCGCAGCTGGCCGCGGACCGCCGAGGTGATGGTCTTGGCGCCGGGCTTGCGGATGCCGCGCATCGACATGCACATGTGCTCGCACTCCACGACGACGATCACGCCGCGCGGCTCCAGGATCCGCACCAGCGACTCGGCGATCTGGGTGGTGAGCCGCTCCTGGACCTGGGGACGGCGGGCGTAGACGTCGACCAGGCGGGCCAGCTTGGACAGGCCGGTGATCTTCCCGTCGTGGGACGGGATGTAGCCGACGTGCGCCACGCCGTGGAACGGCACCAGGTGGTGCTCGCAGGTGCTGTACACCTCGATGTCCTTGACCAGCACCATCTCGTCATGGCCCAGGTCGAAGGTGGTGGTGAGGACGTCCTCGGGCTCCTGCCACAGACCGGCGAAGATCTCCTTGTACGCGCGCGCCACGCGGGCCGGGGTCTCCCGCAGCCCCTCTCGGTCCGGGTCCTCCCCGACCGCCATCAGCAGCTCGCGGATCGCGTTCTCCGCGCGCTTCTCGTCGAACACACCGATGGGGTCCGCGCCATCCAGCGTCACCGGGTCGGTCATGGGGGTGCCTCGTTCCTCGTGCGTCACACATGCGGAATGCCGCGTCACCAGGCTAGAACCTGGGTGACACGGCATTCATTCCGGGGCGGATGGGGCCTATAGACCCCATCCGTCCCGGTCTGTTCATGGCCCGTGGGCCTTGCCGATCGCGTGGCGATCAGACCTCGGTGCCCGGCTCCTCGGGACGGTCCGGACCCGCACCCACGCCCTCTTCCGACGCGGTGCTCTTGGCCAGGGCCGCCGAGGCCGGCTGGACGCCGTTGGTGAGCGCCAGCTCCTTCGGCGAGGAGACCGGCGGCCGCGTCGACGGGGTGCGCCGCGAAGAGCCGGTCCACGCCGGGCGGGCCGGACGCTTGACCACCGGGGCGAAGATCTCGGCGATCTCCTCCTTGTTCAGGGTCTCCTTCTCCAGGAGCGCCAGCACCAGGTTGTCGAGCACGTCGCGGTTCTCGACCAGGATCTCCCAGGCCTCGTTGTGCGCCGTCTCGATGAGCTTCTTGACCTCCTCGTCGACCAGCGCGGCGACCTCTTCGGAGTAGTCGCGCTGGTGCGCCATCTCACGGCCCAGGAAGGGCTCGGAGTGGTCGGAGCCGAACTTGATCGCGCCGAGCCGCTCGGTCATGCCGTACTGCGTGACCATCGCGCGGGCGGTCGCGGTCGCCTTCTCGATGTCGTTGGAGGCACCCGTGGTCGGGTCGTGGAAGACGAGCTCCTCGGCCGCGCGGCCGCCCATCATGTAGGCGAGCTGGTCGAGCATCTCGTTGCGGGTGGTCGAGTACTTGTCCTCGTCCGGCAGGACCATGGTGTAACCCAGGGCGCGGCCGCGGGAGAGGATCGTGACCTTGTGCACCGGATCGCTGTTGGGAGAGGCCGCCGCGACCAGGGCGTGACCGCCCTCGTGGTACGCGGTGATCTTCTTCTCCTTGTCGCTCATGATCCGGGTCCGCTTCTGCGGGCCGGCCACGACGCGGTCGATCGCCTCGTCCAGGAAGTGGTTGTCGATCAGCTTCTTGTCACTGCGGGCCGTCAGCAGAGCGGCCTCGTTCAGCACGTTGGAGAGATCGGCACCGGTGAAGCCGGGGGTGCGCCGCGCGACGGCCGACAGGTCGACGTCCGGGGCGACCGGCTTGCCCTTCTGGTGCACCTTGAGGATCTCCAGGCGGCCCTGCATGTCCGGGCGGTCGACGGCGATCTGCCGGTCGAAGCGGCCGGGGCGCAGCAGCGCCGGGTCCAGGATGTCCGGGCGGTTGGTGGCGGCGATCAGGATCACGCCACCCTTGACGTCGAAGCCGTCCATCTCGACGAGCAGCTGGTTCAGGGTCTGCTCGCGCTCGTCGTGACCGCCGCCCATGCCGGCGCCGCGGTGGCGACCGACGGCGTCGATCTCGTCGACGAAGACGATCGCCGGGGCGTTCGCCTTGGCCTGCTCGAACAGGTCGCGGACCCGGGAGGCGCCGACACCCACGAACATCTCGACGAAGTCGGAGCCGGAGATCGAGTAGAACGGCACCCCGGCCTCGCCGGCCACGGCGCGCGCCAGCAGCGTCTTACCGGTGCCGGGCGGGCCGTACAGCAGCACGCCCTTGGGGATCTTGGCGCCGACGGCCTGGAACTTCGCCGGCTCCTGGAGGAACTCCTTGATCTCCTGGAGCTCCTCGACGGCCTCGTCGGCGCCCGCGACGTCGGCGAAGGTCGTCTTCGGGGTGTCCTTGGTGATCAGCTTCGCCTTGGACTTGCCGAAGTTCATGACCCGGGAGCCGCCGCCCTGCATCTGATTCATCAGGAACAGGAAGACGACGACGATGAGCACGAAGGGCAGCAGCGAGAGCAGAATCCCGACGAACGGGTTCTGCTTCGACGTCGTGACGTTGTAGCCGTCCTCGATCTGGCCCTTCTCGGCGTTGGCCTGGAGGGTCTTGGCGACCTCCAGCCCCTGGTCGCCGATGTAGGTGGCCTGGAGCTTGTCGCTCCCCTCGATCTTGGGGGCGTTGTCCTTCAGCTTGATCTTGATCTTGTGGTCATCGCCGGTGGTCAGTTCGGCCGACTTGACCCGGTTCTTGTCGATCGCTTCGACGACCTGGCTGGTGTCCACCGACTTGTAGCCGCCGGACGAGCCGACGACCTGCATCAACACGACCACGGCGAGGACGGCCAGCACGATCCACATGACCGGCCCACGGAAGTAGCGCTTCACGTCCATCCATACGGGGCGGTGCCGCCCCGTCCCTCCTGCCACAGTGAGGCACGGCAGCCTCTGCGAACTTTTTGATCCGGTCCGACGGCTGCCTGTGCGTGCGGTGTCTTACTCGGCCTGAAAAAGACTGACCTTCGGACGGTACCCCAGCATTGTCACCCGACGCCGCTGTGGACGGTTAACAAAACCGTCCTCCCATGCTCCAACGGCGGAAACGCCTGTCAGGTTCCCGCCGTGTCTCCAGGGTGCCTCAGCCGCCGTAGACGTGCGGCGCCAGCGTTCCCACGAACGGGAGGTTCCGGTACTTCTCGGCGTAGTCCAGGCCGTAGCCGACCACGAACTCGTTGGGGATGTCGAACCCGACCCACTTCACGTCGATGGCGACCTTGGCCGCCTCCGGCTTGCGCAGCAGGGTGCAGACGTTCAGCGAGGCGGGCTCGCGCGACCCCAGGTTCGACAGCAGCCAGGACAGCGTCAGCCCGGAGTCGATGATGTCCTCGACGATCAGGACGTGCTTGCCCTTGATGTCGGTGTCGAGGTCCTTGAGGATCCGGACCACGCCCGAGGACTGGGTGCCCGCGCCGTAGGACGACACGGCCATCCAGTCCATGGTGACCGGGGTGGCCAGCGCGCGCGCCAGGTCCGCCATGACCATCACGGCGCCCTTGAGGACGCCGACGATGAGCAGGTCCTTGCCCGCGTAGTCCGCGTCGATCTTCGCGGCCAGCTCGGCGAGCTTCGCGTCGATCTCTTCCTTGGTGATCAGGACAGCCTGGAGGTCGGTGCCCATGTCCTTGTCGTCCACCCGTGCCACTCTCGTTCGTTGCAGGACTCCGTGCGGCACGGGCGGCTCAGCCCTGCCGGATGACCAGTCTGCCACCCTGCCGGCGGACCTCGACCCGGCCGGGCAGGTTGATGGCCCGCTGACCGCGCCATCCGGTGATCAGCCGGTCGACCTCCTCGATGTGCCGGGCGAAGAGCGAACCGGCCGGGGAACCTGCGGTGATGGCCGCGCGTCGCAGCACCCGGCGCCGCACGGCCGGGGGCAGCGCGTGCAGCCGGACGGTGTCGAGTTCCACACCCTCGTCACTGGCGACGGCCCGGACATCGGCCTCCGCGCGGGCGGCCCAGTCGTCCAGGGCGTCCGCGTCGTCGCGGGAGAGCTGGGCGGTGCGGGCCAGCGCCTCGACCACGCCCTTGCCGAGCGCCTTCTCCAGCACCGGCAGCGCCTCGTGACGGACCCGGGAGCGGGTGTACGCCGGATCCACGTTGTGCGGGTCGTCCCAGACCGGCAGGGACTGGGCCAGGCAGGCGCGGCGCGCGGTCTGCCGGTCGAGCTGGAGGAAGGGGCGACGGTAGCGGCCGTCGACGCCGGAGACCTGGGCCATGCCGGACAGCGAGCGGGTGCCGGACCCGCGGGCGAGACCGAGCAGGACCGTCTCTGCCTGGTCGTCGCGGGTGTGGCCGAGCAGCACGGCGGCGGCGCCGTGGCGCTCGGCGGCGGAGTCGAGGGCGGCGTAGCGGGCGTCGCGGGCGGCGGCCTCCGGGCCGCCGTCCCGGCCGACGGTCACCGCGACGGACTCGACCGGGTCCAGGCCCAGCAGCCGCAGCCGCTCGGCCACCTCGGCGGCGCGCAGCTCGGAGCCGGGCTGCAGCCCGTGGTCGACGGTGACGGCCCCGGCGCGGACGCCGAGCTTGGGGGCCTCGAAGGCGAGCGCGGAGGCCAGCGCCATGGAGTCCGCGCCGCCGGAGCAGGCGACGAGCACCAGCGGCCGCTGTCCGGGGTCCGGGCGGCCGGGGGCGGGGACGGAGGCGCGGGCCGCGGGCGGCGCCGAGGCGGCGGCCGACAGCGGGGAGCGAGCGGCGGGCGCGGTCGGTACGGCCGGCGGGGCCTGGTGGGGGCGGGGGGCGGCGCGCTGCGGGGTGGGGGTCGCGGGGCGCGCGGCGGGGGGGACCGGATGCGCCGGGTGCGTCGTGCGGGTGGCCGGGGGCGGCGGGGGGTAGTCGAGCAGGACGTCATGCAGGACGCGGCGGACCGCCAGGCGTATCGCGGCGACCGCAGGATGGGGACCCATGTCCGTTTCCCATCTGTCAATCGAGGGGGTGCCTCGGGGGTCGTACGAGCTTTTTCGTCACGAGCTGTTTCACGAGCCGGTGTCAGCGCGGTTGCACACCAGGCCCTGCGGTGCCCGCCGGCCGGGGCCCTTCAGGGGGTTCGCGGGCTTCGGGGCGGGTCACTTCGGGGCTTTCGTCACGCTGAGTACGTTGATGGTGACAGAAGCGAGCTGTTCCCCGAGCATCGCACGCCTACCCGTGACTCACGGTCCCTCGGACGAGTGATAGCGGGAGCGTTCACCTGCCGTAGGGGGTGCCGGAGCTAGGGCTCTCCCGTACGGTGCACCCGCGCGACCCAGTCGGCGGGTTTGCTGATCTCCGTCTTGGTCGGGAGCGTGTTCGGCGAGGTCCAGACCCGGTTGAAGCCGTCCATACCGACCTGGTCCACCACCGCCCGCACGAAGCGCTCGCCGTCACGGTACTGCCGCAGCTTGGCGTCGAGTCCCAGCAGTCTGCGCAGCGCCTGGTCGAGCCGGCCGGCTCCCGACGCCCGCCGCTTCTGGAACTTCTCCCGGATCTCCGCCACGGACGGGACGACGCCCGGGCCGACCCCGTCCATCACATAGTCCGCGTGGCCCTCCAGCAGCGACATCACGGCGGTGAGCCGGGCCAGGATCTCCCGCTGCGCCGGGGTCTGCACCAGCTCCACGATGGACCGCCCGCCGCGCTGCCCGTCGCCGTCCTGCCCGCCGAGCGACTGCACGGCCTCCCGGAACCGCTCCAGCAGGGTCGCCGGGTCCACGTCGGTCTCGCCGAGGAACGCCTGGATCTCGGACTCGATGTGGTCGCGCAGCCAGGGCACGGCGGTGAACTGGGTGCGGTGCGTCTCCTCGTGCAGGCACACCCACAGCCGGAAGTCGTGCGGGTCCACGTCGAGCTCGCGCTCCACGTGGACGATGTTGGGCGCGACGAGCAGCAGCCGGCCGCCGGCGGGGGAGGCCGCGGGCAGCTCGCGGGTGGGCGGCGCGAAGGTCTCGTACTGGCCGAGCACCCGGGAGGCGAGGAACGACAGCAGCATGCCCAGCTCCACGCCGGTCACCTTGCCGCCCACCGTGCCGAGCACGGCCCCGCCCGGCACCCCGCTGCGGCGGTCCTGCATCTTGCCCAGCAGCGGGCGCAGCACCTCGCGGAAGCCGGCCACGTTGGCCCGGATCCAGCCCGCCCGGTCGACCACGAGGACGGGGGTGTCCGTCGCGCTCCGGGCGCCGGTCTGCCCGCCGCCCGGTTCTCCACCGCCCGCGCCGTCGGGGAACATCCGTGTGAAGGCGCGTACGTGCTCCTCCGACGCCTTGGCGTGCCGGCGCAGCTCGGCGACGACGGCCCGCGCCTCGTCCCGGCTCACCTCGGGCCCCGGCCGCACCAGCCGGGTCGCGGTCGCCACCGCGAGGTTCCAGTCGACCATCTCCGCATCACCGAGGCTCGTCATGGCTTCACGGTACGTGGGACGCGGGGCGTGTGGGAGGAGTCGCCGGCTTCGCCCCGACCACGACGGGGCGGCCGGCGCTCACACCCGTGGTCGTCAACGGCAGCCGCAGGAGGCCACCGCCGAGGCCAGACGGTCCAGGGCGCGCTGGGCGGCCTGGGGATCGGTGGTGCCGGTGGTCATGAAGGCGAAGACCAGCAGCCGCCCGTCGGCGTCCACGACGGTGCCGGTGAGGGTGTTGACGCCGGTCAGGGTGCCGGACTTGGCGCGGACCACGCCCCGGCCGGCCGCGTCCTCGGCCCAACGGCCGCGGAGGGTGCCGGTGAAACCCGCCACCGGCAGCCCCGTCACGACCGGGCGCAGCTCGGGGTGTTCCCGGCCGGCGGCCCGGACCAGGACCTGGGCGAGCAGCCGCGCGGAGACCCGGTCCGCCCGGTCCAGGCCGCTGCCGTCGGCGAACCGGGCGCCCGCCACCGGCACTCCCAGCCGCTTGAGCCGGGCGGTGACGGCCCGGGAGGCGCCGTCGAAGCTGGCGGGCTCGCCGGAGGCGCGGGCGGTGTGCCGGGCCAGCGCCTCGGCGATGTCGTTGTCGCTGGTGGTGAGCATCCGCTCGACGAGCGCCGAGAGCGGCTGCGAGCGCACCGCGGCCAGCTCGTCGGCGTTCTTCGGCGCGGTGCGGCGGGCCGGTTCCTCGCGGACCTCCACGCCGCGCTCGGCGAGCATCTCGGCGAAGATCCCGGCCGCGTCGGCCGCCGGGTCCCCGGCGCGTGGGGCCGGCCCGTAGGCGCTGTCGTCGAGCCGGCCCTCGTCGACCATGAGGGGGGTGACGGGCGAGATGTTCTCGTTGGGGCCGATGGGGTGCAGCAGGGGGCCGGAGTAGAGCGAGGTGTCGTAGTCCAGCCGGATCCCGTCGACCCCGCGCCGCTTCAGCGTCCGCGCGGTGGCGTCGGCCAGCTCGCGCAGGCTGGCGGGGGCGTCGGGGCCGTCGACGCGGCGGGCGGTCAGGATGGGGTCGCCGCCGCCGACGAGCACCACCCGGTCCGGGTGGCCGGGGTCGGCCACGACCCGGGTGGCGAGGCGGTGCCCGGGGCCCAGCGCGGAGAGCGCGGCGGCGCCGGTGGCCACCTTGATGGCCGAGGCGGGGGTGGTGCCGGCGTCCGCCTTGGCCCCGTAGACCTGCTGGCCGGTGGCGGCGTCGAGGACGGACGCGGTGCGCACCGGTCCCAGCGCCGGGTCCTTCAGCAGCGGTTCCAGAGCGTCGGCGAGCCCGGGCCAGGTGGGCGGCGGCAGCGCGTCCAGGCCGCCGGCCTCGCCGCCCCGGTCGCGGGGGCCGGTGAGCGCGCCCAGCGGGGCGAGCACCGGCGCGGCACCGGGCGGGGAGGCGGGGCGGACGTGACGCTCGCCACCCGTACGGCGGTCTTCGGCGGCGCGGGCGCGCTCGGCCGTACGCTGGCCCGAGTCCCAGGGCCCGGCCACCACCACCGTTCCGGTGGCGACCGCCAGTCCGACGACGGCCGACAGCGCGGTCAGCCGCCAGGTCTCACGCTGCGCCCGGGTGGCACCCCGCCACCCGTCAAGACATCTGACCTGCCACGATCTGGCCTCAGGCACGTCGGACCAGCCCCTTTCGCCACCACACACCTGCGTGGGGGACACTTAATCACCAGACGTATGTGTTGATCATGGAGGAGCCACCCGTGGAGTTCGACGTCACCATCGAGATCCCGAAGGGTTCGCGGAACAAGTACGAGGTGGACCACGAGACCGGTCGGATCCGCCTGGACCGCCGACTCTTCACGTCGACCAGCTACCCGGCTGACTACGGGTTCGTCGAGGGCACCCTGGGCGAGGACGGCGACCCGCTGGACGCCCTGGTCATTCTGGACGAGCCGACCTTCCCGGGTTGCCTCATCAAGTGCCGCGCGATCGGCATGTTCCGGATGACCGACGAGGCCGGCGGCGACGACAAGCTGCTGTGCGTGCCGGCGTCCGACCCGCGTGTCGAGCACCTGCGGGACATCCACCACGTCTCGGAGTTCGACCGCCTGGAGATCCAGCACTTCTTCGAGGTCTACAAGGACCTGGAGCCGGGCAAGTCCGTCGAGGGCGCCAGCTGGGTCGGCCGCGCCGAGGCCGAGGCCGAGGTCGAGGCGTCCGTCAAGCGCCTTGAGGCCGCCGGCGGCGCGCACTGAGCCATAGCGCTGTCGCGCGATAGCGCGCACCGGCGCTCAGGGGCGGGCCGGGGGATCTGATCCCCCCCGCCCGCCCCTTCTCGTACCCGGGGCCGCCGCCCTGGGCCCGGGGTGTGCCGAGTCGGGCGCCCCGGCCGAACGCGTCTGCCGGCCCCGAGGGGCCGCCCCCAGGGGCGGCTGGCACCCGTACGGCGGCCGGCGGCGCCCGCCGGGCCTCAGCCGTCCCCGCACGGCGGGACGTCGGCCGGTTCGGCACCGCCGGCCTCCACCACCGGGGTTGCGCGCCATCGCGGCGGGACAGTCTCCCCGAACCCACCCTTCCCGAAACCGAGCGGGCCAGCCACCAGCCCGGCCGTGAGCGGGCCGCCCACCCCGCCGCAGCGGCGACCCGTACGGCGGAGACCGGCGACGCCCGCCGAGGGCCTCAGCCGTCCCCGCACGGCGGGACGTCGGCCGGTTCGGCCACCGCCGGTCTCCACCACCGAGATCGCGCGCCGTCGTGGCGGGACGGTCCCTCCGAACCCGGACGGCCAGCCCGGCCGCGAGGAGCCGCCCACCCCACCGCAGCGGCGATCCGTACGGCGGCCGGCGGCGCCCGCCAAGTCTCCGCCGTCGCCGCACGGCGGACACGCGACCGGTCGCGGCGGGACGGTCTCCCCGAACCCGGACGGACACCCCAGCCCGGCCGCGAGGGGTCGCGGGCGGCGGTTCGTCCCGCCGCGAGGGCGGAGGGGGGTCAGAAGCCGCGGGTTCGCTTGGCCGCCCGGCGGGCCTCCACGCGGTGCGGCTCCAGCCGCGGCGGACGGATGAACAGCCGCGCCACCTCGTTACCGAGATTCACTCCGATGGCGATGGCCAGCGCGAGCGCGGCGGCGCGGGTGAGGTGGGCGATGCCCGGGTCCAGCTCGCCCTGGGCGAGCGAGAGCAGACCGAAGTAGGTCGCGCTACCGGGCAGCAGCGGGCCGATGGCCGCGGTGACGTACGGCAGCGCGGAGGCGTAGCGGTAGCGGGACAGCAGCTGGCCGAAGAGGCCGACCAGGCCGGCGGCGACCGTGGTGGCGGCGACGGCCGGGACGCCGGCCGTGTCGTGCAGCGCGGCGTAGATCACCCAGGCGACGCCCCCGTTGAGGGTGGCGAACAGCAGGGTGTGGCGCTCCTGCTGGAGCAGCACGCAGAAGGCGAACACCAGCAGCATGGCGGCGAGCGTCTGCGTCACCGGCCGCTCCACGTGTTTGAGCGCCGCCTCGGGGTTGAGCTTGGCGTTCAGTTGGACGCCGCCGTAGAGCACGGTCAGCACGCCGCAGACGATGCCGACGATCAGGTAGCCGACCTCCAGCAGCCGGGCGGAGGCCGTGATGTAGTAGCCGGTCAGCCCGTCCTGGACGCCGGCGACCAGCGCTCGCCCCGGGATCAGCGCGAACAGCCCACCGGTGATCACTGCGGACGCCTGGAGCCCGGCGTGTGCCAGGCTCAGCGCGACCCCCATCGCGGCGGGCGGCATGGCGGCCGCGACGAACTGGTAGAACTCCGGCAGCCCGCGCCCGGAGGCCAGCCAGGCCAGCCGGTCTCCGAGCATCGCCCCGATCGCCGCGGCGAGGAAGACCTCGGCGCCGCCGCCGACCAGCACGCTGCCCGCGCCGGCGAGCACGCCGCTGGACAGGGTGAGCGCCCAGCCGGGGTAGGGGTGGCGGTTGCGGCGGATCTCGGCGAGCCGACGGTACGCCTCCTCCAGGGTGACCGCCTCGGCGGTGATGTCGTGGACGAGCCGGAAGACGGCCGCCAGCCGGGTGTAGTCGGTGCCCCGGCGGCGCACCGTCCGGCTCGCGGTCACCGGGTCGTCGACCAGCGAGGGCTGGTACGAGACCGAGAGCAGGGTGAAGGTGACGGTGGGTTCGCAGCGGTCCAGCCCGTAGGCGTGCGCCACGCCGAGCATCGCGGCCTCGACGTCCTCGGCGTTCTCGCCGCCGGCCAGCAGCAGTTCGCCGATGCGAAGTGTGAGGTCGAGCACGCGCGGCACGGCGGGCCCGGTCTCGTCGTGCTTCTCGGGCCGCTCGGGCGTCGGGCGCTCCCCGATCGGGGTGCGCAGCATGGTGCGCATCCGGTCCTGCCAGGGGGCGTCCTTGGTCAGCCGGATCACCGGGACACCGTGCGGCGGGGTCAGCACCGGGATGTTGCCGGTGGTGGAGGAGCCGGTGGTCACGCCGGGCGGCGGGGTGAAGGCCGAGCCCTCCGGCTCACCGTGCGGCTCGGTGGTCAGCCCCTCGGGGACGGCGAACTCCGAGGTGGGGTGCTCGTCCTCGGGCGGCGGCGGCAGCGGCACGCCCAGCGGCGGGGTGAAGGCGCTGTGCGCCTCGTCGGAGGTGGGCTTGCGGTCCTCCGGGCCCGGCGGCACGGGTGGCACTGGTGGCACCGGTGGCTGGGCCGTGCGGCTCGCCGGCACCCCCGACTCCCGTGCGCTCCCCCGCTCGGGGGTGTGGTCTGGTTCCGCCACCGCTCGCTCCTTGTGCCCTCATACGCCTCCCGGCCGCTGTCACAGCAACCATGCACGATCGGTGGTGCGCATGCCCAGCGGGCCCCCGAACAAGCGTCTGGAAGCGCAACGGCGACCGAACCGGGTAGCCGGGGGCCCGGGACCCCACACGGCCAGCGGGCCCCTGGACAGGTGTCCAGGGGCCCGCTGGGGGGGTCTCCGGCCACGGCCGCCGGGCGCGGGGGCTCCCGCGGGCGGTCCGGGCGGCCGGGTCGGTGCGACGGGGTCAGCGCTTGGCGTGGCGCCCGCGCTGCACCGGGGCCTGCGGGGCCTGCGGGCCGGTGCCGCCCATGGGGGGAGCGGCGGCGGCCGCCTTCTTGCCCTGGCGGCGGGCCTTCAGGTACTCGATCACGATCGGGATCACCGAGATGAGCACGATGCCGACCAGCATCGCCTCGATGTTGTCGCGTACGAACGCGGTCTTGCCGAGCAGCGCGCCGAGCACGGTGACGCCCGCGCCCCACAGCACGCCACCGATGATGTTGAAGATCAGGAAGGACCGGTAGTTCATCCGGCTCACGCCGGCGATGATCGGCGTGAAGGTGCGGACGACGGGCACGAAGCGGGCCAGGACCAGCGACTTGGGGCCGTGCTTCTCGAAGAACTCGTGGGCCTTCTCCACGTTCTCCTGCTTGAAGAACTTGGAGTCCGGGCGTCGGAACAGCGAGGGCCCGACTTTCCTGCCGAAGAGGTAGCCCACCTGGTCGCCGAGGATCGCGGCGGCCACGATGCCCAGGCACATCAGCCACAGCTCCGTGGAGAGCTGGTCGGTGGTGATCAGCAGGCCGGTGGTGAACAGCAGCGAGTCACCCGGCAGGAAGAAGCCGATGAGCAGGCCCGACTCGGCGAAGACGATCGCCATGACACCCCACGGGCCGAAGGTGTCGATCAGATGGTTTGCGTCCAGCCAACTGGGTCCGAGCGCGAGTGTGGTCACGGGTGACAGGCTCCTGGGTCGAGGGGTGCAGGCTCGTGCGAGGCCCGGCCGCAGGTGAGTGGGGCAGACAGCGGACGCGGTGCATGGATGATGCCGCCCAAAATATCAACGCCAGAGCCCGCCCCCCGGTTCCAGTGGGGACACCTGCCACGCCCGGCACGCGCCGCACCCCGCGGCGCCTGGCCGGGCGCCCCCGCGCGGACGCATGCGCGGCGGCGCGGGGACGCCCCCTGACCTCGGGGCCGGTGGCCGCTACGCGCCCTCCGCGCGGTGGCGGGCGTTGGCCAGGATCGCCTCCCGCAGGAAGGCGGCCAGCCCCGGCGCGGTCGCGTCGTAGAAGGCGGTGAAGCGCTCGTCGGCGACGTACATCTCGGCGAGGCAGCCGTGCATCTCGTACGAGCACGCGTAGTGGTAGCGGGTGATCTGGGAGCGGTGCTCCTCGGCGAGGTCCCTCGCGGCCGGCGAGTCCGGCGCGGCGCCGGAGGCCATCAGGGCCGCCAGCCGTTCGACGAGCTCCTCCCCCTCCCGCTTGATCCGCAGCCAGTCCTCCTTCGTGTACGAGGCGGCCCGGCGCTGCGACTCGTGGTAGGCGTCGGTGTCGCCCCAGCGCTGCTCGACCTCCTCGGCGTACCGGTCCGGGTCGTGGTCCCCGAAGACCTCGAACTTCTCCTCGGGCGTGAGGTTGATGCCCATCGCGCGTGCCTCCATGGCGTGCTCCACGGCCGCGGCCATCTCCTGCAGTCGGGCGATCCGGGCGGTCAGCAGGTCGTGCTGGCGCCGCAGGTGCTCCCGCGGGTCCGCGCCCGGGTCGTCCAGGAGGGCCGCGACCTCGTCGAGCGGGAAGCCCAGCTCCCGGTAGAACAGGATCTGCTGCAGCCGGTCGAGGTCGGCGTCGTCGTAACGCCGGTGCCCCGCGCGGCTGCGGCCGCTCGGCCTGAGCAGCCCGATCTCGTCGTAGTGGTGCAGGGTGCGCACCGTGACGCCGGCGTAGCCCGCCACCTGTCCCACGGAGTAGCTCATCGCTTTCCGCTCCCTCGGTCGGTTCGCGCTCCACGTTCCGCCCTCACGCCGCGTGAGGTGCAAGTCCATATCGCGGAAATCCCCGAGGCGGGGGTGCGGGCCGGTGCGATCCTGCCGTCCATGCTGGGGATAACCGATCTTTCGACGTATCTGGCGGGGCTCGCCCTGATCATCCTGCTGCCGGGGCCGAACTCCCTCTATGTGGTCTCCGTGGCGGCCCGGCGCGGGCCTCGCACGGGCTATCGGGCGGCGGGCGGGGTGCTCGTCGGCGACACCGTGCTGATGGCGCTGTCGGCCGGCGGGGTGGCCTCGCTGCTCCAGGCGAGCCCGGTGCTGTTCGCGGTGGTGAAGTTCGCGGGCGCCGGCTATCTGTCCTGGCTCGCGGTGGGGATGCTGCGCGGGGCCTGGACGCTGTGGCGGGAGCGGGGCGCGCGGGCCGACGCCAGGGCGGCCATCGGGGCTTCCGGGGCTCCCGGGGCTCCCGGGGCTCCCGGGACGGCTTCGGTGGCGGGCCCTTCGGACGCGTCCGCGAAGGAGAGGGAGGCGGTCGAGCGGCCCTTCCGCCGGGCTGTGGTGATCAGCCTGCTGAACCCCAAGGCGATCCTGTTCTTCATCTCCTTCTTCGTGCAGTTCGTCGATCCCGAGTACGCCCACCCGGTGCTCTCGTTCGTGGCGCTGGGCGCCTGGGCGCAGCTGTTCAGCTTCACCTATCTGACCATCCTGATCTTCAGCGGCTCGTTCCTGGCCGCGACCTTCCGCCGTCGCAAGCGGCTGACCGCCGGGCTGTCCGCGGCCGCGGGCACGGCGTTCCTGGGCTTCGCGGCGAAGCTGTCGCTGAGCAGCGCGGGCTAAGGAGGTGCCGCGGGGCGTGGTGGTACGCCCCTTACGGGAGTCATGCCCGTAAGGTCGCGATCACCACGGCCCGGACCGGTCGGACCGCACCCGCGCCGGCCCCTCGGTCCGTGCCGGACCGAGCTGAGGGGCGCATCCGATGTCACTCCACCAGGGCACCAGCGGCAGCGACGAGGAGCGGGGCTTCTCCGTCAACCCCTTCTTCCTCGCGGCCGACCCGCTGCGCGGCCTGGAGTCGGAGCCGCCCCGGCACCGGCTGCCCGACAGCCCGATGACGCCCTCGGCGGCGTACCAGCTGGTCCACGACGAGCTGATGCTGGACGGCAACTCCCGGCTGAACCTCGCCACCTTCGTCACCACCTGGATGGAGCCCGAGGCCGGCCGGCTGATGGCGGAGTGCCGCGACAAGAACATGATCGACAAGGACGAGTACCCGCGCACCGCCGAGTTGGAGCGGCGGTGCGTGGCGATGCTCGCCCACCTGTGGCACGCCCCGGATCCGGAGACCACGGTGGGCTGCTCCACGACCGGGTCCAGCGAGGCGTGCATGCTCGCCGGGATGGCGCTCAAGCGGCGCTGGGCGCGGCGGAACGCGGACCGCTACCCGAGCACCGCCCGGCCCAACCTGGTGATGGGCGCCAACGTCCAGGTCTGCTGGGAGAAGTTCTGCACCTTCTGGGAGGTGGAGGCCCGCCAGGTGCCGATGGAGGGCGAGCGCTTCCACCTGGACCCGGAGGCCGCGGCCGCGCTGTGCGACGAGAACACCATCGGGGTCGTCGCCGTGCTCGGCTCCACCTTCGACGGGTCCTACGAGCCGGTCGCCGAGGTGTGCGCGGCGCTCGACGCGCTCCAGGAGCGCACCGGGCTGGATGTGCCGGTCCATGTGGACGGCGCCTCCGGGGCGATGGTCGCGCCCTTCCTCGACCCCGAGCTGGTGTGGGACTTCCGACTCCCCCGCGTCGCCTCGGTCAACACCTCGGGGCACAAGTACGGGCTGGTCTACCCGGGGGTGGGGTGGGCGCTGTGGCGGGACGCGGCGGCGCTCCCCGAGGAGCTGGTCTTCCGCGTCAACTACCTGGGCGGCGACATGCCGACCTTCGCGCTGAACTTCTCCCGGCCGGGCGCCCAGGTGGTGGCGCAGTACTACACCTTCCTCCGGCTGGGGATCGACGGCTTCCGCGCGGTGCAGGGGTACTCCCGCGACGTGGCCTGCCGGCTCGCCGACCGGATCGAGGAGCTGGGCGACTTCAGGTTGCTGACCCGCGGCGACGAGCTGCCGGTCTTCGCCTTCACCCTCGCGGACGACGTGAAGAACTACGACGTCTTCGACGTCTCGCGGCGGATGCGGGAACGGGGTTGGCTGGTGCCCGCGTACAGCTTCCCGCCGAACCGCGAGGACCTGTCGGTGCTGCGGATGGTGTGCCGCAACGGCTTCACCGCCGATCTGGCAGACCTGCTCCTGGACGACCTGCGGATGCTGCTGCCCGAACTGCGGCGCCAGTCCAAGCCGTCACTGGAGCGCGGGACCGCGGTGACCGCGTTCCACCACTGAGCCGCCGCGAGGCCGTCCCCGCCCCGCCGGGCCCCCACCGGACCCGCCGGCCGTCGGCCGCGCCGGACCCGTCGGTCGCGCCGGCCCCGTCGGCCCCGTCGGCAGCGCGGGACCCGCGGGTCAGCCCGGCCCGCCGGCACCCAGGAGGGTGGCCCGGCGGCGCACCGCCTCCAGCGCGCCCGGCCGGCGCCCCGGCACCCGGCCGCGGAGCTCGATGAGGGCGGGCGCCAGCGCCCCGGCCCGGGCCGCGTCCTCGATCTGCTGCCACTGGTGGTGCGCCCGGTCGGCGGCGCCCTCGACATCGGGGTGGCCGGGCGGCTGCTCGTTGGCCAGCCGCAGGCCGGCGGCGGATATCCACAGCTCGCAGGCGCGGGCCGGGTCGTCGGCGAGCCGGGCCAGGTCGGCCCGGACCTCCAGCCAGTGGACCGCCTCCGGCGAGCTGGGCCCGGAGGCCCGCATGGCCTCCTGCTCCCAGGCGGCCGCCATGGACGCCGCCTCGCTGTGCCGCCCCGCGCGGGCCGCCTCCAGGATCGCCGCGTGCGGGTCGGAGTGATGTGGCTCGGAACGCCTCGCCACGCGCGGCGGCACCACGGGCACGGGCGGAGCGGCGGGCGCCGGGGGTGCGGCCGGGAACGCGGCCGGCAGGGGCGGCACGGGAACCGCGGGCGGCGGCACGAACAGGAGGGGCGGGCCGACGGGGGGCGGAAGGGACTCGGAGTCGGACCAGCCGACGTCGCCGTCCGCGCGGGGACCGGTGACCGACTCCTCCGCGAAACCGGCCTCCGCGCGGAGACCGGCGGCCGGCTCGCCCGCGTACCCGGCGTCCGCGCGGGGCACGGCCGGCTCCTCCGTGGCACCGGCCTCCCCGCGCGGGCCGGCGGCCGGGTCACCCGCGACAGCGACCTCCGCGCGGGGGCCGGCTGTCGACTCCCCCAGGGCCTCGACCTCCGCGCGGGACGCGGATATCGCCTCCGCCGCGGAGCCGGGCTCCGGTCCGAAGCCGGCCTCTGGGGCGGGCCCGGACCCCGGCGCGGCCCCGGCTTCCGGGGCGAACGTCCTTCCCGAGGCGAAAGTCCCTCCCGGGGCGAACGCGGCGTCCCCGGAGGGGGCGGAGCTCACGTCTGCCGCGGGCCCGGTCTCCACGCGGGGCGCGACCGGGCCCTCCAGAGTCGGCCGGCCCTGCGGAGCCGCCGACCCCGCCGAGGTCGCGGCCGCCCCCACCGGGGTCGCCACAGCCTCCGGAGTCGCGAGCCCCTCCGCGCGGTACGAGGGAGCACCGTGGTTCGCCGGCTGGAGCGGCAGGGCGGGGCCGCCGGACAGTCCGGCCTCGCCCGCGGCGTGTTCGTGGAGGCGTGCGAAGGGAGGGCGATCGGCGGCGCCGCGGAGCGCGGCGGCGAGGGCCCGGCTGTAGACCGGTGTGAAGACCTCACGCTTGGGCGGAGCGGGGGCGAGGGCCCCGTAGAGGGTGAGCCCGGCGGCGAGTTGTCGTGGGTCGACCCCGAGGCGGGACGCGCCGGCGCCCTTGCCGTCCGCACGGTCCCCGCTCCCTTGGGGCCAGACCGTCCCGTCCGCCACCAGATCGGCGACGACGGTGGTCTCGCTGCCCGGCGGCCGCTTGGCCAGCTCCGCCGCCAACCAGTGCCAGGGCAGGGCGGTGTAGCGGGCGGTCCTCGGGGTGGTGCGGGCGAGCGCCAGGTGCGGGAGCCGCTGCTTGGCGTCGAGGGTGAGCTGTCCGGCCAGATAGACCAGCACGGGGCCGGGGTGGGCGGCCGCGGTCCGCAGGTGGGTCAGCACGGTCTGCGGTTCGTCGGGGTCCACCAGCTGGACGACGCTGGCGCCGGCCGGGGTGCCCGCCAACACGGCCGGTGCCACGGCGGCGAGTTGGGGCAGGACCGCCCCGGCGTCCATGATGCGCTGCCGGCCGTTCTTGCCACGGGGGCCGGCGGCGATGAGCAGGGCGTAGCCGGGCTCGCCTGCCGTTCCCGCTCGGTTGATCGCCATGGCAGCACCGTAGCCGGTACCGGGCCGTGGCGCTGTGGCCTGAGCACCAGTCATACGGTCGGCTCGTCGCACTCGGGCGCGGCGGTCGCGCTCCGCGAGCCCCGCCGCAACAGGCTCACGGCGTACGGGAAGCGGCCCACGGGGCGGGTGACGGACCGGCCGCCGGCGTGTGGTTCGGCTTCACACGGGTTCGAAAGCCGTGGCGCCGGCCGGGGTTGGCGCCCGACTCGTGGCGGCCGCGGCCGTGGGACGTCGACTTCCCGCGGCGGCCGTGGACGGGTCGGCTTCCCGCGGCGACAGTGGGGGCGTCGGGTTTCGCGCGGCGGCCCGCGCATAGCCCGGCAGCCCGACCTCACTCCGAGGCGGCGTACGGGTTCTTCGCCCCCTCCGGCAGCACGTCCATGGAGCGCCGCCCCTCGCCCGCCATGACATAGGCGCCGCCCTCGAGGCGCTTGATGAGTCCACGGGTCCACTCGGCTCCGCTGTCGGAGGAGTCCACCCAGAGCTTCATGATCTCGCCGATGTGGCCCCACTCGTCGGAACCGCCGTCCGGCGGCATCCAGTGCCGGGTCACCTCGGCGCGCCACTGCTCCAGGGCGGCCACCCGCTCCTTGAGCAGCGCGATGGCCTCCGCCCGGGGGAGGTCGACGATGAACCCGACCCCGGCCGTCAGCTCGTCGATCTTCTGGTCGTGTCGCACCAGGGCCTCGCGCAGCAGCTTGAAGTACTCCACCTGACCCGCCGCGGTGAGCTCGTACTCCGTGCGGGGCGGGCCGCCCGCCGTGCTCGGCGCCACATCGTGGGCGATCATCAGGCCCTGTTTCGCCATCTGTTTCAGCGCGTGGTAGATCGATCCGGGCTTGGCGTTGGACCACTCGTGCGCGCCCCAGAACTCCAGGTCGTTGCGGACCTGGTACCCGTGCGCCCGCCCATGCTGGCGGACCGCGCCCAGCACCAGCAGCCGGATCGCCGACATCGTCTCCTCATTCCGTCGGACCTGCCCCGCTCCCAGACTAGTGGGGGCGTCTAATCAAGTTTGACTAGCGGGAGATCCGATGCCAGGCTCGCTCCATGGCCGAGACCGTGATTCCGATGCTTCCCTGCCGGTCCATCGACGACATCACCGCCTTCTACCCCGCCCTGGGCTTCGAAGTGACCTTCCAGCAGCGCAGCCCCAACCCCTATGTCGCACTCGCGCGGGGCGACATCGCACTGCACTTCTTCGGCATGAAGTCGTACGACCCGGCGTCCTCCTACAGCACCTGCTACGTGCGGACCGACGACGTCGACGCGCTCTACGAGGCGTTCCGGTCGGGGCTGAAGGCGTCCCTGGGCAGAATCCCGACCCGGGGGCTCCCCCGCCTCGGAGCGCTGAAGGACACCACGTACGGGATGCGTCAGTTCCTGCTGACCGACCCCGGCGGCAACACGCTCCGCGTCGGCCAACCCATCGCGGACGTCTTCGAGCACCGTCCGGCGCCGACGGAGCGCTATGCCCGCGCCCTCCACCAGGCCACGCTGCTCGGCGAGTCCAAGGGCGACCCCGCGGCCGCCGCCCGCGTCCTGGACCGCGCGCTCTCCGCCGAGGGGGCGCCGCCTCCGTCGCGACTCGCGCCCCTGCTCGTGCTGCGCGCCGAGATGGCCACCCGACTGGGCGACGCGGACCACGCCCGCGACTGCCTGGCGCGCGCCGCCGCCGTCCCCCTCACCCCCGAGCAGCGCGTGGCCCTTCAGGACATCCTGCGCCGGGCCGACGACCTACGGGAGCACCCGGCCTCCTGAGCGCCCGACCCCTCCCTCCCCGGCCCCGGCCCGGAACTCGGGGCCGGGGCCGGTCACACTTCCGCGCGGCGATCCGTCAGTGGGGTGACAGCAACGTGAAAGCCCGAAAGGAGACGGAGATGGAAACGCGTGCGATCACCGCGGAGGTGCCGATGGGGCCGCGGATGTCCCAGGACCCCCAGGAGCTCGTCCCCGAACTGGCGGAGGTGTCCGCGGCGCTGTGGAAGGCCACCGGCAACCACTCGGTCCCGCGGACCACGATCAGCCTGCTCCAGCTGCGCGCCGGCCAGATCGTGGGCAACACCTACCTGACCGTCCTGCACACGGGATTCCTGCGCAAGGCCGGGGAGTCCGAGGATCGGATCACCGCGGTGGCCTCCTGGCAGGACGCGCCGTACTACACCCCCGCCGAGCGCGCCGCGCTGGCGCTGGTGGAGGCGGTCTTCCAGCCGTCCCCGCACGGCGAGCGGGTCACCGACGAGCTCTACGCCCAGGCTGCCGAGCACTACGAGCCCAAGGCGCTGGCCACCCTGGCCATCGCGATCGGGCAGGTCGGCTTCTTCGTCCCGCTGGCCCTGATCGCCAAGCCGGTCCCGGGCCGGTCGTTCACCGACCCGTGGAACTAGAACCGCCCGGCTGAGGAGCGGTGTTCGGGCCTCGGACCGCGGCCGACGCCCAGGGCCGGGGGACCGGCACCCCGGGCCCGCCCCGGGGGGCCGAGCGACCGACGCCCCGGGCCCGGCCGGGGGCCGTGCGGCCGACGCTCAGGGCCCGGCCCGGGGCCGAGAGAGCGACGCCGTCCCTACACCCCCGCCCCCGCCCGTGCCGCCTCGTCGACCAGCTCGAAGGCGGTCCTGCCGTCCAGGGACTCGCGGATGATGTCCGCGTGTCCCGCGTGGCGACCGACCTCCTCGATCAGGTGGAGGAGCAGCCAGCGGACCGAGACCCGGTCGCCCTGGGGGAACCACGGCGCGTCGGGGAGCGGGAAGGTGTCCTCGAGACTGGGGACCGAGCGGACGTACTCCTCCGTCTGTCGAGCCACCGCGTCCCAGAAGGCCAGCACGGAGGCGACCGATTCGCCGTCCTCCAGTTGGAAGGCCAGGTGCCAGGTGGTCTCGTCGCGCCGGATGGAGTGCGGCACCCGCCGGGCCGTCTCCACCCAGTCCAGCTCGGTCTCGGCGACGTGCTTGAGCAGGCCGGCCAGGGAGAGCCGACTGGCGCTCGGCTTCTGCCGCGCCTGCTCGTCGCCGAGTCCGAGCAGCGCGCGGCGCACACCGCCCCGCTGGGCCTCCAGGAAGGCCAGCAGGGTGCCGCGCTCGTCGGCCGGGTTGGTCTCGATCACGTGGGTGGGCATGGGGTCCGCCTTCCGTCGGCTCGTCCTCGACGCCTACGACAGTAGGACCCCATGCGGTCAGGTTCTGTCCTCAATCACGCGGCTCCCGCGTCCGGCTCCTCGACCACACCCACGGTTCTCGCCTTCGGCGCGTCCGCGCGGGGCGCCGGCAGAGCGCGGGTCAGCCGGCAGAGGCGGGTCAGAGGGGGAAGTGGGTGCGCCCGTGCTGGATCGAGATCCACTTGGTCGTGGTGAACGCCTCGATGTACGCGTCGCCGTTGAGCCGTCCCAGTCCCGAGTGCCGCTCGCCGCCGAACGGCACGATCGGCTCGTCGTGCACCGAGCTGTCATTGATGTGGATCATGCCCGTCTCCACCCGTCGGGCGAGCCGGACACCGCGCTCGATGTCGCCGGTGTGGACCGCGCCGCTGAGGCCGTAGTCGGTCGCGTTGGCGATCTCGACGGCCTCGTCGTCTCCGTCGAAGGGGATGAGCACGACCACCGGGCCGAACATCTCCTGGTGGAGCACGGCCGAGCCCTCGGGGACGTCGGTGAGCACGGTCGGGCCGACCAGGGTGCCGCTGGTCTCTCCCCGCACCAGGGCCGTGGCACCGTCGGCGATGGTCTGGCTGACCAGCGAGGTGAGGTTCTCGGCCTGGGTCTCGTTGATGAGCGGGCCGATCTGCGTGGTGGGGTCGTTCGGGTCGCCCACCTTCAGGCCGCGCACCCGCGCCACGAACTTCTCGGTGAACTCCCGCTCCACCGCGCGGTCCACCAGGATCCGGTTGGCCGCCATACAGATCTGGCCCTGGTGGGCGAAGCGGCTGAGGATCGCCGCGTCCACCGCGTAGTCGATGTCGGCGTCGTCCAGCACGATCAGCGCGCTGTTGCCGCCGAGCTCCAGGACCGTGCGCTTGAAGTGCGAGGCGGCGACGGTGGCCACATGGCGGCCCACCTTGTCCGAGCCGGTGAAGGAGAACACCTTGGGCACCGGGTGCTCGATCAGCGCGTCACCGATCTCCGCGATGTCGGTGATCACGACGTTGAGCAGCCCGGGCGGCAGCCCGGCCTCCTCGAAGACCTTCCCCAGCAGGCTGCCGCCGCAGATCGGGGTGTTCTGGTGCGGCTTGAGCACCACGCCGTTGCCGAGCGCCAACGCGGGACCGACCGACTTCAGCGAGAGCAGGAACGGGAAGTTGAAGGGGCTGACCACCCCGACCACGCCGACCGGCAGCCGGTACAGCCGGTTCTCCTTGCCGTCGATCGGCGACGGGATGATCCGCCCCTCGGGGCGCAGCGCCAGCTGGACGCACTCGCGCAGGAACTCTCTCGCCAGGCCCAGCTCGAAGGCGGCCTTGAAGTGCGTGCCGCCGACCTCGGCGATGATCGCCTCGCTCAGCTCCTTCTCGCGGTCCTCGACGATGCGCAGCGCCCGCTCGAAGACCAGCCGTCGGGTGTAGGGATTGGTGCTCCCCCACTCCCGCTGTGCCCGCTCGGCTGCCCGATAGGCGAGGTCCACCTCCTCCACCGTGGCCACGGTGATCGAGGCGAGCTTCTCCCCGTTGTACGGGTTGAAGTCGACGATGTCCCAGGAGCCGCTCCCGGGTCGCCATTCGCCGTCGATGTACTGGTACGCCAACTCGGAGAAGTAGGACATGACCGTCCCTATCTGGAGGGCTGGGTGCCCTTGACACCCAAGCGTCTGTGGGGCTCCTGATGGGACGTCATGCTACAGAGCTCTTAAGCGAGTTGAAGCAACCGTTCGAGCAATTCCCGGCTGCCCTCGGGTGACAGGCTGTCGGTGGCCAGACGCCCCAGAACCCTTTCGTAATGGGCGACTTCCTCGCGTTTGTCGAGATAGAGCGCGCTGGTGAGTTGCTCCAGATAGACCACATCCGGCAGGTCCGATTCGGGGAAGCGCAATCGGGTGAACGCGCCGCTCTCCGCGGCGTGCCCGCCGAAGGCGAACGGCATCACCTGGAGCGTCACGTTCGGCTGCCTGGAGACGTCGACGAGGTGCTCCAGCTGCCCCCGCATCACCCGTGAGCCGCCGTAGGGGCGGCGCAACGCCGCCTCGTCCAACACCACGTGGAACTCCGGCGGCTGCTCGGCGACCAGCAGCTTCTGGCGCTCCAGCCGCAGCGCCACACGGCGCTCCACCTCCGACTCGGAGGCCGTGGGCTGACCGCTGGTGACGACCGCGTGGGCGTAGCTCTCGGTCTGCAGCAGCCCGTGCACGAACTGCACCTCGTAGCAGGCGATGTGCGAGGCGGCTCCCTCCAGCCCCACATATGTCTGAAACCAGCCCGGCAGCACATCGCCGTAACTGTGCCACCAGCCCGCCACATTGGCCTCGCGGGCCAGCCCCAGCAGCGCCGCCCGCTCCGCGTCGTCGCTGACGCCGTAGAGCGTCAACAGGTCCTCGATGTCCCGCGCCTTGAAGCTCACCCGCCCCAACTCCATGCGGCTGATCTTTGATTCGGAAGCACGGATCGAATAGCCGGCCGCCTCACGCGTGATGCCGCGTGCCTCGCGCAGCCGCCTGAGCTGGGAGCCCAGAAGAATGCGGCGTACCACCGATCCACTCGACTCGCTTGCGGTCATTCCCGTGACCCTCCCTCTACGGAACACACCCTTCCGGGGGCGGCCCCCGCAACCCCCGGCGGCGAAGTCTGCCACTTTAGGGCTTCGCGCTGTGCACATGTCGTTACTCAGCCGCGATACGTACGCAGGACAGCGTAGGGAGAATCGCGAGCAAACCCCCGCAGGTTTCCCCAAAGCGCGCGCGTGCACGTGCATCTGCCCTTGCATCTGCCTTACGCATTCGGAACGATGGGGATCGCGCACATGCAAGCTCGTACGGGGTCCAGCCAGGATCATCACGGCCACGAAGGTGCAGGAGTGCTCGCATGGGGACCAACGGCTCGGCCACGCTGGAGCCCTTGTGGCGAGGACTTCCTCCCGTCGACCCCTCGACGACGCTCCCCGATCTCTCCGACTCCGCCTCCTGTGCGCTCCCCGCCCGCTTCGAAGCGGTCAGAGGCGCCCGCCACTTCGCCGGGGCGACGCTGGAGCGCTGGGAGTTGCCGGAGCTCTTCGACGACGTGGCGCTGGTGGTCTCCGAGCTCGTCACCAACGCCCTCCGCCATGCGCTCCCCGTCGGCCGGCCCGAGCGCGCCGCCGGCGACGGCCCCCTCGGCCCCGCCGACAGCCACGAGGCGCATGTCCGTCTCCACCTGATGCGCTGGGCCTCCCGCCTGGTGTGCGCGGTGCGGGACCCCAGCGAGGAGAGCCCCACCGCCGGGGAGGCGGGCTCCGGTGAGGAGTCCGGGCGGGGGCTCCACCTCGTGGAGTCCTACAGCGACGGCTGGGGCTGGCACCCGCTGGCGGGCTCTCTGCACGGCAAGATCGTGTGGGCCCTCTTCCTGCTGCCGCGCCAGACCGGACGCGGCTGACCCCACCGCATCGGCGTCACCCACCGCGCCGTATCCGCGTCACCCACCGCCTCATCCACACCGCCCCCGCCGCATCGGCGTACGGGCCCGGCGGGAACACCGCTACAGCAGTCACGGGAGCCGTCGTACGGCAACCGTGGGGGACGCCGTACGACGCCTCGTACCGCCGTCCGCCCTCAGTCCCCCACCAGGTGGTCGAACTCCCCGTCCCTGGCGCCGAGCAGCAGCGCCTCGATCTCCGCCGGGGTGTAGATCAGGGCCGGGCCGTCGGGGAAGCGGGAATTGCGCATGGCGACCTCCCCACCGGGGAGTTTGGCGAATTCGACGCAGGAACCCTGGGAGTTGCTGTGCCGGCTCTTCTGCCAGACGACCCCATGGAGATCCGCCGCCGCCATGCCGTTGAAGGGGTGGTCGTCGCGCACAGGGCTCTCCGGATGTATCGGTGCAGCTACCAACTGCCCCGGATCATAGCCTCGTTCACGTGCCGACGCGCGAGCGGATGCACGTGCACGCGCAGTGGCGGAGTGATCACCGCAGGCCGTAGGGCAACAGCGCCATCTCCCGGGCGTTCTTGATGGCCCGGGCGATCTGCCGCTGCTGCTGCGCGGTCACCCGCGTGACCCGCCGACTGCGGATCTTCCCCCGGTCGGATATGAACTTCCGCAGCAGATCCGTGTCCTTGTAGTCGATATAGGTGACGCCGGCGGCGTCCAACGGGTTCGGCCGCGGCTTCAGATTTTTGCGATTCGCTCCGCGCTGCGCACCATTTCTTGGCATGTGCGAGTCCTTTCTCTCAGTTTTTACGGGACATAAGGGGCTGCCCGGGAATTCGCGGCCCCTTGGGGCAATCAGGAGAGCGACTCAGGAGACCGGGTCGAGCAGCTGGTCGAAGGCCGCGGAGAGGCCGCGCCACGCCTCGGGGCCCGTCGCGTACTCCTCGTCCGTCAGCAGACAGGACTCCAGCAGCGACGCCAGCGCCTCGGCGTCCAGGCCGGGGGAGGTGAAGGTGAGGTGCTGGGCGCGATCGCCGTGCTCGGCGTCCCAGTCCAGGGCGGCGGCCACCCGACGGGTCGGCGGCACCATCTCCCACGCCGCCTCCGGCAGCGCGGCCAGCCACGGCCCCACGCTCTCCACACACAGCGCGCCGCCCGCCGCGTCCCAGGAGAGCAGCGTGTCCGGACGGTCGGCGAGCCAGAAGCGGCCCCGACTGCGCGCCGCCGCGCAGCTGAGGTCCTCCAGCGCCGCGTACAGCCGGCCGGGGTGGAAGGGGCGGACGCGATGCCAGACGAAGGTGGTGACCCCGTCGGCGTCGGCGGCCTGCGGCAGCAGCGCGCAGGCCGGGTGCTGCCGGACCGCGGCCGCCTCCACGTCGAAGCCGGCGAGCGCCTCCCGGGCCAGGTCCGGGGAGTCCGGTGCCACCTGACGGGCCGTGGGGTGCAGCTGCGCGAGGAGCGCGCGGTCCGCGGCGTCCGCGGCCTCGTCGCCGTCGACGACGGCCAGCACCGACGGGTACTCCAACTGGCGGGCGAAGGTGTCCGCGACTGTGCGCTGATCGGTGGCCGCGGCCGCCAGCCCCACCTCGGCCAGGTCGTCCCCGCAGCCGAGGAACGGCAGCAGCAGCGCCGGGTCCACGGCGGTGAGCACGCCGCTCAGCCGCAGCCGCTCGCCGGCACAGGCGGCCACCACCTCGGCCATCGCCTGCGGCTCCACCGAGTCCCACAGCTCGACCACGGCCAGCCCGCTCGACCCGCCCGCGGCGAGCCGCTCCAGCTCGGGCATCAGGTCCTCGCGCAGCGCGCAGCAGGCGCAGTCGTTGACCAGCGGGACCTCGCCCTCGTCCAGCGTGCCCCGGCGGTCCCGGACGGTCCGGCGCACCGTGCCGTCCGCCGCCGAGGCCAGGTCGTGGTGGAGCGCGACGGCGCCGGGCACGGCGCCCAGCAGTCGGTCGACGACCGCCTGTCGCGCGTCGGCGTGCAGTCCGGCCACCAACACCACGGGCAGGGCGTCGGGCAGCCGTCCCGGGCCGCTCATCGGGCGGCTCCGCGGCTCCCGCGGCTCCCGTACCGGCGCTCGAACCGCTCGACGCGGCCGGCGGTGTCCAGCACCCGGGCGGTGCCGGTGTAGAAGGGGTGGCTCGCCGAGGAGATCTCGACGTCGATGACCGGGTAGGTGTTGCCGTCCTCCCACTCGATCGTCTTGTCGCTGGTGGCGGTCGAGCGGGTGAGGAAGGCGAAGTCGGCGGCCCGGTCACGGAAGACGACGGGCCCGTACGGGGGGTGGATGCCGGGCTTCATCGGGCTGCTCAGCGCTCCTCTCGGAAGGTCACGTGGCGGCCGGCCACCGGGTCGTACTTGCGCAGCTCCATCCGGTCCGGGTCGTTCCGGCGGTTCTTGCGGGTGACGTACGTGTAGCCGGTGCCGGCGGTGGATCGGAGCTTGATCACGGGGCGTAGTTCGTTGCGGGCCATACGAGCTACTATACAGAAATGGTTTCCATTTTCATTAAGCCCTCGAGCCCCGGGAGGCACTGACCCATGTCCGCCCACTGCCAGCTCACCGGGCGCAAGCCCGGCTTCGGCAACTCCATCTCGCACTCCCACCGGCGCACCTCGCGCCGCTTCGACCCCAACATCCAGCGCAAGCGCTACTGGCTGCCGAGCGAGGGTCGACATGTGCGGCTCACCCTCAGCGCCAAGGGCATCAAGACCGTCGACACCATCGGCATCGAGGCCGCCGTGGCCCGGATCCGGGCCCGTGGGGAGCGCGTCTGATGGCGAAGAAGAGCAAGATCGCGAAGAACGAGCAGCGGCGGCTCGTCGTCGCCCGCTACGCCGCGCGCCGCGCGGCCCTCAAGGTCGTCATCCGCGACCCGCGCACCCCGGACGCCGAACGCGACGCCGCGCGACGTGAGTTGAGCCGCCAGCCGCGCGACGCCAGCGCCACCCGCGTCCGCAACCGCGACAGCGTCGACGGCCGCCCGCGCGGCTACCTCCGCGCCTTCGGCCTCTCCCGTGTCAACCTCCGCGCACAGGCGCATGCCGGGTACCTGCCGGGAGTGCGCAAGTCCAGCTGGTGAGCGCGCGGTGATCCGGTGACCGGGTGAGCCGCGCGGGCCGGTACCGAACGCCGGACGCCGCGCCCCGGCCTCGCGGCGGCGAGGCCGGGGCGCGGCGACCGCACCGCGCTCCACCGCGCGGTGTGGACCCGGGGGTTCACACCGCGCGGTGTGGACCGGGCCCGGGGGCGGTCACGCGCCGCCCCCGCCCGCGCGGACGCGTCACGTCACCGTCAGGGCCGCCGTCGGGTGGAGCCGGAAGGCCCGGATCGCCGGGTAGAGGCCGGCTCCGGGCGGCACCATCGAGGTCGCCGACCGGCCGGGCGGCGGCGCGCTGTTCACGCTGCGGCTGCCGCGCCGGCGCTCGGCGGACGTACGGGACCCGGAGGAGGACGCATGGGGCGTGGCGGACGTACGGAGTCCGAAGGACGTACGGGGCGCGGAGAGCGTGCGGGCACGGGGAGCGCACGGGACGCGGGGAGCGTACGGGGCGTGGGGGAGGGCTCATGAGGCGCCGCCGGGGCCTGCGGGCCGGGGTGCTGGCTGACGGGGTGGTTGCTGACCGGGTGCGCCCTCGCCGGGTGCGGGGTCCAGCCGACAGGCGTGGTGGACGCCGGTGAGCCGGCGGGCGGCCTCGGCCGGGGCCTGCGGCTGTACTTCGCCTCGGATGACGGGCTGCGGAGCGTCTCCCGCCCGGAGCGGCGCGTCGACTCGCTGAACGGCGCGCTCAAGCTGCTGGCCGCCGGGCCCACCGCGGACGAGCGCGCCGCCGGGCTGACCATGCTCGTCGAGCCCCTGGGGACGTTCGACGCGACCGGCGACGCCGGGAACCGGCTGACCATGCGGCTGTCCGAAGAGGTGGTGCCCCAGCCCGACCTGGCCACCGGGCAGCTGGTCTGCACGCCGGCCCGCGCCCAGTCGCCGCTGCACGGCAGCCGGCCCGACCGGGTGCAGGTCACGCTGGTCAACGGCGCGGGCCGGCGGGCGGGGCCGTACCGCTGCTCGCAGTTCCTGACGCGCTGAGCGGCACGTCACGCGCCGAGCATCACGTTCACGTCCTCATGGCCGTGCTGGTTGCCGCCCTCGCGGCCGTGTTCGTGGCCGTGCTCGTGGTCGCAGGCGTCGTCCACCCCGTAGGTGTCCCAGGCGGGGAAGGGGTCGGGCCCCGGGGCGTCGCCGCCATGGGTCAGCAGGCAGGCGTCGAGCGCCGCGTGCAGGGCGTCGGGGCGCAGGTCGGTGCCGATGAAGACCAGTTCCTGGCCACGGGCGTCCCCGGAGGCGCGGACCCCGGAGGGCTCGAAGCGGGCGACGGCCCCCGCCTGCGACCACAGGCCCGTCACGCGCGGGCGCGAGGCGAGCCAGAAGAAGCCCTTGGAGCGCAGGACGCGGCCGTACCGGCCGCTGTCCAGGCCGTTGGTGACGAAGTCCCACAGGCGTACCGGGTGGAACGGGCGCTCCGCGCGGTAGACGGTGGAGGAGACTCCGTACTCCTCGGTCTCCGGGACATGGTCGCCGTTGAGCTCCCGCACCCAGCCCGGTGCCTCCTGGGCGCGTTCCAGGTCGAACAGGCCGGTGCCGAGGATGTCGGACGGGGCGATCCGGCCGTGCCGCGCGGGCACGATCCGGGCCGCCGGGTTGAGCCGGCTCAGCACGGCCTGGAGTCGCTCGCCCTCGGCCGCGTCGACCAGGTCGAGCTTGTTGAGGACGATGACGTCGGCGAACTCGACCTGGTCCATGAGCAGGTCGCTGACGGTGCGCTGGTCGTCCTCGTACTGGTCCAGGCCGCGCTCGACCAGCTCGTCGCCACCGGCCAGCTCGCGCCCGAAGCCGGCCGCGTCCACGACGGTGACCATGGTGTCCAGCCGGGCCACGTCGCCCAGGGTCGCTCCGTCGTCGCGCGGGAAGGCGAAGGTCGCGGCGACGGGCATCGGCTCGGAGATGCCGCTGGACTCGATGAGGAGGTAGTCGAAGCGGCCCGCGCGGGCCAGCCGGTCGACCTCCTCCAGCAGGTCGTCGCGGAGGGTGCAGCAGATGCACCCGTTGGTCAGCTCCACCAGCCGCTCCTCGGTGCGGGACAGGGCCGCGGAGCCGCCGCGGACGAGCGCGGCGTCGATGTTGACCTCGCTCATGTCGTTGACGATCACCGCCACCCGCAGTCCTTCGCGGTTGCCGAGGACGTGGTTGAGGAGCGTGGTCTTACCGGCGCCGAGGAACCCGGAGAGCACGGTGACCGGGAGGCGGCGCGGGGCACCGTCACGGGGCTGGCCCGGAAGTTGGTCCGGGTGCTGCGCCGGGTGCCGGTCCAGGAGCTCGTCCATGGGGTGCGTCAGTCCTCGGGGCGGAGCAGGCCGCGCTCGTAGGCGCGCACCAGGTGCTGCGGGACCCGGACCGCGCGGCCGTCGACGGTGATGGTCACCAGGGCGGGCGGGGCGGCCTTCCACTGGGCGCGGCGGTGGCGGGTGTTGCTGCGCGACATCTTGCGCTTGGGGACTGCCATGGGCTGGCCTCTCCGGTCGGGGCGGGCGCTGGGTCGTCCCGGAGGACGGGTGTCCTGGGGGACGTGCCGCCGTGAGGACGAGGTGTCTTGGGGGACGGGTGGCACGCTATATGAAAATGGTTCCCATTTCTACTCGGCTGGTGAGCCGTTGTCAGACCCCCCTGCCAGACTGTGATCCGTGAGGTGGGCGGTGGTGGAGACGGACGACGGGGGTGTTCGTCTCTGCCCGCTCGACGGGGCCGGGCGGCCCGCGGGGCCGGTGGTCGCGACGACCGACGGCATCGTGCGGGCCGTCCGCTCCCGGCCTGAGGTCGACCGGTGGGTGTGGCGGTCGACGGCCGCCGTGTATCCCCGGCTGCTGGCCGCGGGGATCCGGGTGGATCGCTGCTACGACGTCGAGATGGCCGAAACCTTGCTGCTGGGCCACGAGGGACGGTCGGGGCGCCCGCGCTCGCTGGCCGCCGCCTGGGCCCGGCTGCGCGGGCTGCCGGTCCCCGAGGACCCGCCGGTGCGCGCGGCGGACACCCAGCCCTCGCTCTTCGAGCCGGGCCCGGCGCCGCTGCCGCCGGGCGCCGACCCGTTGGAGACGCTGCTGGAGGTGTACGCGGACCAGCTGACCCGCGCGGAGGCGGCGGCCCACCCCGAGCGGATGCGGCTGCTGATCGCCGCCGAGTCGGCCGGCACTCTGATCGCGGCCGAGCTGGGCCGGGCGGGGGTGCCCTGGCGGGCCGATGTGCACCGGGCGCTGCTGGACGAGCTGCTCGGCGAGCGCTATCCGGGTGGCCTGGAGCCGCAGCGGCTGGCCGAGCTGGCGGAGGAGGTGTCGCGCGCCTTCGGCGACGGGGTGCGGGTCCGCCCCGATCTGCCGGCCGAGGTGATCAGGGCGTTCGCGCGGGACGGCATCGCGCTGTCCTCCACCCGCGCCTGGGAGCTCCAGGAGATCGACCACCCGGCGGTCGAGCCGCTCCTTGCGTACAAGAAGCTGTACCGGCTGCACACGGCGCACGGCTGGTCCTGGCTCCAGTCCTGGGTGCGCGAGGGCCGCTTCCGGCCCACCTATCTGCCGGGCGGCACCGTCTCCGGCCGCTGGACCACCCACGGCGGCGGGGCGTTGCAGATCCCCCGGGTGGTGCGGCGGGCGGTGGTCGCGGACCCCGGCTGGCGGCTGGTGGTCGCCGACGCCGACCAGTTGGAGCCCCGGGTGCTGGCCGCGATCTCGCGCGACCCGGGCCTGATGAACGTCGCGGGCAGCGAGCGCGATCTGTACGCGCGGCTGTCCGAGTCCGCCTTCTCCGGCGACCGCGACCAGGCGAAGCTGGCGCTGCTGGGCGCCATCTACGGGCAGACCTCGGGCGACGGGCTCAAGCACCTGGCCGCGCTGCGGCGCCGCTTCCCGGCCGCGGTCGCCTATGTGGACGACGCGGCGCGGGCGGGCGAGGAGGGCCGGCTGGTGCGCACCTGGCTGGGCCGCACCTGCCCGCCCGCCGCCGCGGCCTCCGACGACCCGCCCGAGGAGGCCGGGCTGCCGCCGAGCGAGGACGCGTCGGAGTCGCCGGAGGACGGGGGCTCCGGCGGGTACGGCTGGCCACGCCGCGGCGCGGGGGCACGGGCCCGTGGACGGTTCACCCGGAACTTCGTCGTCCAGGGCAGCGCCGCGGACTGGGCGCTGCTGATGCTGGCCGCCCTCCGCCAGTCGCTCACCGCCGCCGGTCTCCGCGCGGAGCTCGTCTTCTTCCAGCACGACGAGGTGATCGTGCACTGCCCGGCGGAGGAGGTACCGCGGGTCGAGGAGGCGATCCGGGCGGCCGGCGACCGCGCGGGGAGCATCGCCTTCGGCGCGACACCGGTGCGATTCCCGTTCACGATCGCGGCGGTGGAGAGCTACGCGGACGCGAAGGGCTGACGGCGAGATCGGGTAAGGCGGGGTCCGGCGAGACGGAGGTCGAGCGGACGAGATCGGCCGAGGCGAGGCCCGGCGGGGCAAGGTCGGGCGGGGCCCGGCGGGGCAAAGGTCAGGCGAGGTCCGGCGGGGCAAGGTCAGGCGAGGTCAGGGAAGGCGAGGGCCGGAAGAGCACGGTGAACCGCACGGAACGGCTGTACGCGATCGTCGAGGAGCTGCGCGCCGCCTCGCCCCGCCCGCTGAGCGCCCGCCGGCTCGCGGACCGCTTCGAGGTGAGCGTCCGCACCGTCGAGCGGGATCTGGCCGCGCTGCGGCAGGCCGGAGTGCCGCTGTACGCCGAGCCCGGCCGGACCGGCGGCCACGCCCTGGACCGGACGCACACCCTGCCCCCGCTCACCATCACCCCGGTCGAGGCGACCGCGCTGGCGGCGGGGCTCCACGCGCTGGAGGGCACGCCCTTCGCGGAGGCCGCGCGCACGGCCCTGCGCAAGGTGGTGGCCGTGCTGCCCGCCCGCGAGCGCGAGGCCGTCGCCGCCTGCGCCGCCCGGGTCCAGCTCGTCGCGCCCGCGACCGGGCTCGCCCCCGTCGCCGTACCCCGGCTGCTCCAGGAGGCGCTGACGCACCGCCGGGTGCTGCACCTGACCTACGCCGACCGGCACGGCCGGCCCACCGACCGCGACGTGGAGCCGCTCGGCTATCTGCGCGGGGCTCCCGACGGCCGCGAAGCGGAGCCGGGGCGGGCCGCGCACTGGTATCTGATCGCCTGGTGCCGGTTGCGCGGCGCGGTGCGGGGCTTCCGGCTCGACCGGATACGCGAGGTGACGGCGGTGGACGAGGTGGCGCCCGAGCGCGGGATCGATCTGGCCGGCATCGACGCGCTGGGTCACCGGCTGACCGGGCTGCCCGAGCTCACGCCTTCGGCCCACCCCGTGGGGCCCACCGCCTCGTAGGCCCCCCGCCGCGCCGGGCCGCCGCCCACCGCGGCCGCCTACCGCGCCGCCCACCGCCGCCCCGGGCCGCCACCACGCCGCCCAATACCGCGCTCCGCGCCGCCCACCGCCTCGTAGGACCACCGCCGCGCCGGGCCGCCGCCCACACCGCCCTCCGCGTGGCCGACGCCTCCGTGACACCCGGGGGGAGCTGCCGCCTCCGTGACCCGCGCGGAGCCCACCGGCCGACCCTGACGCGCCGCGTACGCGCCGGGAACACCGACAGGAAACACCGACAGGACGGTGTCGCCGACGCCCACAACACTGGCGCTCGCACGCGTCACCAGCGAGAAAGGCACGAGTACATGAACGTGGGACACCGGCTGTTCGAGGACTGGACCGCGATGTGGAACGGCGAACTGTCCCTCGCCGACCGCATCCTCGCCCCCGGCTTCCGCGTCTGGTTCGGCAACACCCTCGGTGGCGCCGACACCGACGCCTGCCGGGGCCCGGGGTTCGTCCGGTTCGTCGCCGCGCACCGCGAGGCGCGCCCGGGCATCCGGTACGTGCTGGAGGGGGACCCGATCGGCGGCGTGGAGGCGGGCCCGGCGGGCGGGACGGACAGCGGCGGCACCGGTCGGGTCGCCTGCCGCTGGTACGCGACGCGTCCCGGCGCCACGACGGTCAGCGGGATCGACATCCTCGCCTTCTCCGACGGCCGGATCGAGCAGGCGTGGTCGCTCTCCGGAGACCGCGCGTTCGCGACCGTGGAGCTCCGGGAGTCCGTGACACCCTGACCGCGCCCGGACCGCGCCCACCTCCCCCTCTGATGGCGCATCGACTGACGAACCCTCACCCGGGCAGCGCACCAGCACGCGCCGCCGGCCGACGGGGCCCGCACGATGGCCACTAGGGAGCAAGAACCGCAGGAGGAGACAAAGGGGAGCACGGACCATGACCCTCAGCCTTGAGCAGCTACGCCGATGCGCCGTCGCCGTGGACCTCGGCGCGGCACGCACCCGCATCTACCTCAAGCGCGTGGGGCTCATCGTCGACGAACCGACGGTCGCCGCCGTGAACACCCGCACCGGCGGGCTGATCGCGGTCGGCTCGTTCGCGGAGCGGATGACCGGCCGTACGCCCGGCCACATCATGGTCGTACGACCGGTCTCCGGCGGCGCCGTGGTCGACATCGCCATGGCGCAGCGGATGCTGCGGCAGTTCGTGGGCGACAAGGTACGCCGGGCCTGGCGGCGCAAACCGCTGCTCCGCGCGGCCGTGTGCACCCCGCACGACGCCAACCCGCTGGCCCAGCGCGCCGCCGTCGAGACACTCACCGGGCTGGGCGCCAAGCGGGTGGAGCTGGTGGACACGCTGGTGGCCGCCGCGGTCGGCTGCGGGCTGCCGGTGGAGCGCCCCGAGGCGACGATGATCATGGTGTGCGGGGCCACCACCACCCAGGTCGCGGTGTTGTCGCTGGGCGCGATCGTGGCCGCGGAGAAGGTGCCGGTGGGCGGCGACACCGTCGACCACGCCGTCGTCCAGCACCTGCGCAACGAGCACGAGCTGATGCTCGCCAGCCAGGCGGTGCGCCCGTTGCACCTGGTCATGAGCGGCGGCGCGGGGACGGTCGAAGCGCCCGAGGTGCACGGCCGGGACGTGGCCACCGGCCTCGCCCGCTCGGTGCGCGTCAACCCCGACGGCGTGCGCGCCGCCATGCACACCCCGCTGACCGCGATCACCGACTCCATCGGAGCCGTGCTGCGCCGCTGCCCGCCCGACCTGGTGGCCGACCTCGCCGACCGCGGCATCATGCTGGCGGGCGGCAGCGCCCTGCTGCCGGGGCTCGACTCGATACTGCGACGAGCGACGGGGATGCCGGTGCAGGTCGCCGAGCAGCCCGACGTCTGTGCCGTGATGGGTTTGGGCGCGATGCTGGACGGAAACGTGCAGCCGTTCGACCTGGGACCTTTGGCCACCTGACCGGTATTCACCCACCGCTCGTCGAAGCTCCACCGCGCATCCCAGCGGACGCTTGGGGAACTTCCCCCACCGCGGTAACAGTTGTCTGTGTGCACCCTGACTCAAGAGGAGGCAGCACATGGCGCTGTGGGACCGGCTGAGGGATTCGGCCCAGACGATGCAGACCCAGCTGCAGGCGAAGAAGAACGAGCTGAAGAGCGGTGCCTTCCGGGACGCCAGCATGGCGATGTGCGCCCTGGTCGCGGCCGCCGACGGCCAGGTCGACCCGTCCGAGCGGCAGCGGGTGGCCTCACTGATCGCCACCAACGACGTGCTGCGGAACTTCGACTCCGATGACCTCCAGCGGCGCTTCAACGACTACCTGTCGAAGCTGACCACCGATTTCTCCTTCGGCAAGGTCAGTCTCATGCAGACGGTCGGCAAGGTGCACAAGAAGCCCACCGAGGCCCGGGCCGTGATCCAGATCGGCATCGTCATCGGCGGTGCCGACGGCGACTTCGACAAGACCGAACAGGCCCTTGTCCGCGAGGTGTGCTTCGCCGTCGGCATCGACCCCGCGGAGTTCGACCTCTGACGACCTCTGACGGCGTGCGTGGCCGGCGCACGACACGGCCGCGCGGGTCCGTGCTCACGACGTGCTGAGCCGTGGTCGGCGTGGTCCGGCTCAGGCACGGCCCGCGCGGGTCCGCGCCCATGCCGCACCCCTCCCCAACCGGCGAAGCCCGACTCGGGACCGGCCCGCGCGCGGCCGGCCCATGCCGCACCCCTCCACAACCGACGAAGCCCGACTCGGGCACCCCGCCCGCGCGGGGCCGCGCCCACCACACGCGCACCCCTTGACCCGCGAGCCCGGCCCGGACACCCGCTCACACCGGGCCGCGCCCACGGCGCCCCCCTCCACAACCGACGAAGCCCGCCCCGGGCGCCCGCCCGCGCGGGGCCGCGCCCACCGCACGCTCACCCTCCTGGTCGGTCCGGCACGAGCTCGCGCAGGGCCGCCAGCGCGGCGTCGTCCGGGCGCGCGTCGGCCAGCGCCGCGTGGAGCGCGCGGAGGGCGGCGACCGGGTCGCGGTCGGCGTGGATCCGTCGCGCGACCTCCCTCAGATGGTCACCCGCGACATCCCGCTCCCCCACCGGATACGAGCGCCCGGGCCCCAGACCCAGTGCCTGCCCCAGGTCCGCGAGGACGCCCTGCCGGAACTCCAGCCGCGCCATGTCGGGGAACGCCTCCAGCGCCGCCGCGAGCACCTCGGTGGCGGGCATGCCCGGCAGCGGCGGGATGTCCGCCCCCGCCTCGGCGCCGGCCAGCAGGGCGACGACCTCGGGAAGCTCGACCGGCGTCCAGGTCGCCTCCGCGCACTGCGCCCGGGCGGCGACGAGCGCGGCCTGCACCTGAAGCCGGCGCGGGTGGCGGGCGACGAGCTCCTTGAGGCGCCGTACCGCCTCGGGGGTGCCGCGCTGGCCGAGCACCCTGGGCAGGGACTCGCGCCACTCGCCCACCCGCTTCGCGGGGTCCACGACATGGGCGCCGATCGGGCGGACGATGTCGTCCTCGGGCCGGAGGGCGTTCAGCCAGTGGTAGAGCCGGACGAGGCCCGCCTCGTCCATGAGCCCCTCGATGCCCGACCGGGTGCCCTCGGCGCGGGCACACCACTCGGCGAGTTCGCGGCTGAACGCCGGGGCGAGCGCGACGAGCGGCGCCAGCCGCACCCAGGCCGTCGGCGCGTCCGCCACCAACAGCGCCTCGGCCGCCCGTACGGCCAGCACCCGCGCCTCCGGGTCAGCGGACGCCGCGTGGCGCTCCACCCTGCGCCACGCCAGCGACCGCGCCGCCTCGCTGTCCGCCGCCAGCAGCCGTGTCAGGAGCTCGCCCCAGAGACGGAGCGCCTCATGGCGCGCGTCGGGGACGGCGGCGGGCTCCGGGATCACCAACGGATCGCAGCAGAGCCCCACGGCGTCGTCAGCCTCGGGGGTCTCGCGGGGCTCGGCGGTCCCGCGGACGCCGGCAGTCTCGCAAGCTCCACGAGTCTCCCCGGCCCCGGCAGTCTCGCAAGCTCCACGAGTCTCCCCGGCCCCGGCAGACTCGCAACCTCCGTGAGGCTCGCCGGCCCCGGCAGACTCGCAACCTCCATGAGTCTCGCCAGCCCCGCCAGTCGCGCGCGCTGCGCGCGTCTCGCGTGCCGTTGCAGTCTCGCCGGCCCCGGCGGTCTCGCGAGCCTCAACAGGCCCGCCGGCCTCGGGGAGCTCGTCGGCCCCAGGAGGCTCGTCGGCCGCGGGAGCGAGTGCCATGGCCAGCCCGCGGGCCAGCCGTTCCAACGCCTCCCTGAGGGCCTCCGACCAGCCCGCGTCGACCTGCCGCAGGCCCCAGGGGAACGACCCGGCGGCGAGGTCCGCGCGCACCATGCGGTCCACCGTGCGGGCGAAATCCTCGGGCGCGCGCCGGGCGGCGGCCGCCAGCAGGGCCGACCGCACGCCGCTCCCCGGGCCGCCCTCGAAGGAGGCGCCCACCTCCAGGATCGCCGCGTCCCACGCGGCCCACACTGCGGCGGGCAGCTCCTCGATCCGGCCTTGCCGGTGCAGCAGGGCGAGCGCGAGATAACCGGCCAGGGCGCGCCGGTTCTCCAGTGACCTCCCCAGCCACTCCTCACGGTGGTCGTGGTGCCCGGTGACGTACGCGAGGGCGGCCGCGCCCAACTCCGCGGCGGCGCCCGGGCCGAGCACCGACGTACCGGGCCAGCGGGCGATGTCGTCCGAGCAGCGCGACAGCCCCTCTCCCGTCGTCGGGTCCACCTGTAGCCACCAGACCAGCTGCCAGAAGTCGTCCGCGCTTCCCGCCCGTGCTCGGCGCAGCCGGTCCCGCTGCTCGGCCGCGAACGCCTCCGCCTCGACCCACGGCTCCATCTCGTCCCGCTCGGCCTCGTGGGGCTCGCCCCGGCCGTACCCGTACCCGTCCCCGCCCGCGCTCCGGCCCGCGTCGGCGTCGTCGGTGGAGAGGGCGTCCGCGAGCCACCCGTACGCGGCGGCGACGTCGGACTCGCCCTCCCGCGCGGCCCGCTCACCCCGCTCCTCGGCCCAGGCGTGGTCGGCGTGGTCCAGCAGGCTGTAGCGGCCCGCGCGGGAGTCGGTGTCCTCGGCCATCCCCGCCATCGCGGGCAGATCGCGCCGCCATCCCTGGAGGCACATCATCAGCGGGTAGCGGAAGTCCGCCGTGGCGCGGACCGCCTCGCGCACCAGCGCGTCGGCGAAGGCGAGCCGCAGCGTCCGGGACCGTTCCAGCTCCCTCCCCGTCGGGTCGAGCCGGTCCAGCGCGGCGGGAAACCGCACCTTCTTGTACGCGCTGAAGCGACCGACCACGACGGCGGCGAGCGCCGGCAGACGGGCGGCGGCGTCCCGACCGTCCAGCGCCCGATCGACAACGGCGTCGACCAGGGATGTGAGCTGCGCGGTCGTGAACGAGCGCCCGGCCTCCGCGCGCAGCCACTCCAGCACCCGGCCGAGCCACGCGTCGGGGCAGTCGCGCACCATGGTCGACAGAAACCGCTCGCACCAACCGAACCGCATCTGGACCGGGGAAGGCCGCAGCGCGCCCAGCATCGCCTCCACGTCGAGATGGTGCGGCCACAGCATGCTCAGGGCCACGCCCCGCAGTTCGTCGTCCGGGTCGAGCCGCGCGGCGGCGGCCGGTTCGGCGAGGCCGTCCAGCATGCGGCGCAGCACGGGGGCGGCGGCGCCCGGGTCGCAGCCGAAGGCCGCGCGGACGGCGAGACGACGTTCCGCGGCGGGCCAGCGGTCGTCGGCCACCACCGCGAGCACCGGCGCCGCGAGCTCCGCCGAGGGGAAGTCCCGGGCCAGGCGCAGCGCCAGGCGGGCACGCGCCCGCGCGGGCTAGTCGTCCGCCAGGAGCGTCGGGTCGGAGAGGAGTGCCTCCGCCACCTGCCGGGCCAGCCCCGGGTGGTCGAGCGCCCAGCGCGTCCTGAAGAAGCGGCGGTCGCTCAGCTCCAGCTCCGCCGCGCGCTCCAGCATCTTCCGCACCACCAGCTCTTTGATGGCGTCGGAGCGGACGAGGGCGCTGTGCGCGATCAGGCTCTCGGGGTCGGCGGCGGCCAGCCAGTCGGTGTGCTCGGGGTCGAGGGCGACCAGCCAGGCCGCCGTCTCGCGCAGCGGGGCGGGGATGGAGGCGGTGTCCCGGTCGGGAGCGGGCACGAGGAAGAGGCGGGTGAGGGCCGCCGCGCCCACGCGGTGGTGGAGGAGGTGGCGGGCGGCGAGGTAGGCCGCGAAGGAGGAGTGGCGGAAGGAGAGCCGGTCACCGTCGTGGGCGGTGAAGACGGCGGTGGCCAGCACCTCGTCGACGACCCGCGGGGTGATCTCGAAGGACTGCGTGGGCACGGTCTCCTCCGCGCCGCCCACCACGTCGTCGGTGTCGAGGTCGAAGCGGTGCGGGGCGCCGGTGCGGTGATTGCCGCGCCACAGGGTGCGGCGGCCGGAGAGGACCATACGGGCGGCGATACGCCCGGCCGCCACCAGCCGCTGCTGCCAACCGGTGACCCGCGCGGTCACGTCCATGCGGTTCGGGTCGTGCTCGTTGAGCGACAGCCGGATGCCGTCCGCGAAGAGCCGCTCGGCGCCGCCCGTCAGGTCGCCGCTGTCGCGGTAGCTGCGGACGAGGAGTTCCAGGGTGAGCGGCACGCTCGCCAGTGCCCCCGCCCGCACCTCCACCGCCTTGACGATCAGCTCCTCGCCGGGTACGCCGGCGCTCTCCGCCAGCGCGACGGCGTCCGCGCGGGAGAGCGGTGCCAGGTCGACCAGTGCGCACCCGCCCCCGAAGCGGTCGCGGAGCACCTCCGTCAGCGCCTGTGGGTAGTCGCCCGTGCGACAGGCCAGCAGCAGCCGCGGCCGACCTGGGCCCCCGCGCCCGAGCGAGCGCTTCAGCCGCCCCGGCAGCAGCCGCAGCATCTCGCTCTCGTCAGCCTGGTCGATCACCACGGTGAGCCCGGCGGGGCGCGCCGCGAGGTGGCGGCCCAGGAGTTCCTCGTACGTCGCCTCGGTGAGCTCGGGCCCGTCGACCCAGACGTACGCCCCGGCCCCGGCCGCCGGGCCCACACCGGCGGCCTGGACCACCCCGGCCGCCATGCCCACGCCGCCCTCCGGGCCCACACCGGCGGCCTGGACCGCCCTGGTGAACTCGCCGTCGGCCCCGAACTCCTCGCCGTCCTCCACCGGGCGCAGTCCCGCCACCAGGCCGCGCAGGACGGTCGTCTTCCCCGCGCCCGGCTCTCCCAGCAGCACCATCGCGCCCCGCGCGGCGGCGACCCTCGGGGCGATCAGGGCGCCGCGCGTCAGCTCGGGGCCGTCGCCGGCCCGGTCGTCCTGCTCGGTCCACCGCAGACGGCGCCAGTCGCTGCCGAGGAATCCGTCGCCGTCCAGCGGGAACAGGTCCTCGGCGGGGTCACAGTCCTCCCGTACCCGGCACCAGCGCTCGGCCCGCCGGGTGAACACCTCGCCCGCCACGGCCGCTCATCCCAGCAGGCGGCGGAGCCGGTCCAGGGCCGCGTCGTCCGGGCGGGCGTCGGCCAGTGCCGCGTAGAGCGCCTGGAGGGCCGCGTCCGGGTCGCGGTAGGCGCGGACGCGGCGGGCGATCTCCCGCTGGTGGTCGTGGGCCACGGCCCGCTCGGCGGCCAGGAAAGGCCGGCCCAGCCCCAGGATCTCCCCCATGTCGGCGAGGATGCCCTGCCGGAACTCCAGGCTCGCCATGTCGGGGAACGCGCCCAGGGTCGTGGCCAGTTCGCCTGCGGTGCCGTCGGCCGGGCCTGCCTGGGGCACGCGGACGACGGGTGGAGGCGGGGGCGGCACGGCAGCGGGCTCGGCCGCGGGGACGGCGGCCGCGAACGGGGCCTGGGCGGCCGCGGACGGGGCGCCGGAGACCGCGGGTGGCCCGGCCGCGGCTGGGTGCGGAGCAGGCGCGGCACGACGCGGAGCCGGCGCGTGAACGCGCGGAGCAGGCGCGGCATCGCGCAGAGCAGGCCCGTCAACGCGCGGAGCCGACACGTCAACGCGCGAAGCAGGCCCGTCAACGCGCGGAGCAGGGCCGCCAACGCGCGGAGCAGAGCCGTCAACGCGCGGAGCAGGCGCGGGAATGCGGGGAGCGGCAGCGGCTTCACGCGGAGCGGCCGCGCCGGCTGGAGGCGCGGCGTCCGCCGCCGGGGGCGGGTACGCGGCGGGATCGGAAGGGCGGGCCGTCGGGACGAGGACGGCCAGGATCTCGGCCAGCGCGGCGGCGGCATGGGCGGCGGCGCGCGGCTGTGAACCCGTGGCGTCCGCCGCAGCCTTGGCGCCGTCGGCGTGGTCACTGATGCCGCGGACGGTCAGGATGTGCAGGCCGTCGGTGAGACCGGCCGCCTTGGCGATCCCGGCGCTCTCCATCTCGACGGCCGCCGCGTCCTCGTAGTGCTCGGCGATGATCTGCGTGTACAGCGGCGTGGTACGGGAGTTGAGGACCACCTCGCCGGCGGCGACGGGCTTGTGGTGCACCTCGGGCGCGAGGGAGGTGCGCAGCGCGGGCGGGATGCGGAGCCGCCAACGGTCGTCGACCAGGGCGGCGTACGCGGCCTGTCCGAGGCGGTGCGAGACGGCGCCGGGGACGGGACGGAGCCGGTGGCCGGCGGAGGTCTCCTTGCCGCCGTGCAGGTGGTAGACGCGGGTGGCGACGACGACGTCACCGAGCCGGATGTCGTCCTTGAGGCCGCCCGCGACGCCGACGAAGAACAGCGCCTCGGGCCGCAGCCATGCGCGGGCCCGCTCGGCGATCACGGCGGAGCCCAGGTTCCCCGCGTCGATGCAGGCGACGGCGACCTGCCAGGGGGTGCCCGGCAGCGTGCCCTGCTCGAAGACGGTGCCCGACGGGTGCGTCCGTAACGACCTCTCGGTCAGCAGTGCGCGCACCGCGCGGTGTTCCAGTGGCAGCGCCGTCAACACCACCGCCAGGCCGGTCGCTTCCGCCATGCCCCCGTGCACCCCCGTCGGCGCCGAATCCGCTCTCTCTACGGCTGCCGCAGCTTAGAGCATTCGACCGGGCACCGTCGGTCACAGTCCGGTTTCCCGCAAGGTGATGTTGAGACGGCCGGCGGTCAGGCCGGTGGCGGGGTCGCCGGTGCCGGGGTGGACCTTGGGTACGCCGTGGTAGGCGAAGCGGGAGGGCCCGCCGAAGACGAAGAGGTCGCCGGAGGCCAGGGCGATGTCGGTGTACGGCCTGGCGCGGGTCTCGGGGTTGCCGAAGCGGAAGACGCAGCTGTCGCCGATGCTCAACGAGACCACGGGGGCGCCGGACCGCTCGTCCTTGTCCTGGTGCATGCCCATCCTGGCCTGGCCGTCGTAGAAGTTGACCAGGGCGGTGTCGGGCGCGTAGGCGGCCGCGACCGCCGGGTCCCCGTACGCGTCCGCGACCGCGCGGCGGCCCAACTCGACGAGCCACTCGGGGAAGTCCGCGACCCGCGCGCCGTTCACGTCGTCGGCGGTGCGCGTGTAGCGGTACGGCTGCCAGTGCCAGCCGACGCACACGGTGCGCACGGACATCACGCCCCCGCGCGGGAGTCGGGTGTGTCGGATCGGCACGGGCCCGGTGGCCCAGTCGCGGCAGGCGACGACCAGGCGTCGCTGCTGGTCGAGGTCGAGCCAGCCGGGCAGGTGGACGGCGCCGGGCGCCGGACTGCTGGGCGTCCGGCCCGCCCCGCCCACCACGCCGAACAGGGCCGGGTCGCTCACCTCGGGCCCCGTCCGCCCCCGGTCGGCGCCCCGGCGCCCTCGAGGTCCAGCAGTCGCCGCTTGGCCTCCAGCCCACCCGCGTAGCCCGTCAGCGAGCCGTTCGCGCCGATCACGCGGTGGCAGGGGCGGATGAGGAGCAGCGGGTTGGCGCCGATCGCGGTGCCCAGGGCGCGCACCGCCGCGCGGGGCACGCCGAGTTGCTCGGCCAGGCGCCCGTAGCTGGTGGTGACGCCGTACGGGATGGTCTCCAGGCCCTCCCAGACCTTGCGCTGGAAGTCGGTGCCGCGGGCGGTGTGTGCCACGTCGAAGCGGGTCAGCGTGCCGTCGAAGTACGCACGGAGCTGCCGCACGATCTCGACGAACGCCTCCGGGTCGTGCCGCCAGTCCTCTTTGGCCGTGGCGCCGCCCCGCTGGCCCGGCAGCGACAGGGAGTCCAGCGCGGTGCCACCCCGCGCGGTCGCCGACTCCTCGCCGACCAGCAGCAACTCACCCAGCGGGCTGTCCATCGTCGCGTAGACCGTCATGGTGCGCGTTCCTTTCTGCGCTCGTTCCGGGTACGAGTCTGCGGTCCGGCGCGCGGTCGTGCTGGCGGAAATCGGACGTCGCTCTAGGAGCCAGGCGCTCTTGGCCAGGGGGCCGGGCGGCGGTCCTGTGGCGCGTCTCCCCTCCACCGTACGCGGAGTCCTCCGCGCCGTACGGGCGCCCACGGCCGGCCCCCGCCCCGCGCGGCCCCTCGGGCTCCCCGCCGTACCCGGCCTCCGGCACCGTCCCACGGATCACCGCCTGCGCCCGCGCGGCGAGCGCCCGGCGGTCGTCGACGCCCCGCGCGGGCCGCAGCGGCCGGTGGACGCGCACCCGCACCGCGAGCCCGCCGCCGGCGGCGATCCGGCGCAGCGAGGAGGCGAAGTCGTCCTCGCCCACGAAGGCGGCGACGGTCGTGGGCGCCCCGTGCTGGACGTAGGAGAGCGTGACGGGCCGTATGGGCGCGCCCACGTCGAGCGCCGCCTGGAAGGTCGCGCGACGGAACCGGCCACCGGCCCCCGAGCACCAGGTGGCGCCCTGCGGGAAGACCATCACCGAGCGCCCTGACCGCAGCCGCTCGGCCAGCCCGGCGACGGCGTCCGGCAGCCCGCGCAGGCTGTCACGGTCGATGAACAGCGTCCCCGCGCGACGCACCAGCCCGCCCACCACGGGCCACCCCGCGACCTCCCGCTTGGCCAGCATCGTCACGGGCTCGACGGCCAGCAGGGCGAGGACGTCGAGCCAGGAGATGTGGTTGGCGACGACAAGGGTGCCGGGCGCGAGGACGCGGGGCGCAGGGACGCCAGGCCCAAGGCCGCCGGACACAGGGCCGCCAGGCGCGGGGACGCCGGGCGCAAGGTGGGCGGCCTCAAACGCGCCAGGCATTCGGGCGCCTGGCACCCGGGCGCCAGGCGCAAGCGTGCCGGGCGCGGGGGCGCCGGGGTCCGACACGCTGAGCACCCCACCCCCCACGCCCCCGTACGCGGCCCCCTCGGCCCCTTCACGGTCGTCCTCGTGGACCTCCAGCCGTACGCCCAGGGCGTCCAGCACGGCCCGGGCGCGGGAGCGCAGCACGGCGGGCTCGGCGATCCGCTCGCCGCTCAGCAGCGCCCCGGCCAGCACGCGGGCGAGGGCGACACCGCGCCCCGCGGCGACCGGGGCGGGCACGCGCGGGGCCGCGTGCGCGACGCAGCGCGTGGTGCAGGGAGACCACGGGGCCCAGGGGCCGGTCCGGGTCACTTCCCGTCGCCGAGGAAGTAGCGCCGGTAGCGGTCGTTCATCCGCTCGGTGTCCAGCATGACGAAGAAGTCGGCGTCGCCGAAGTCCCGTTCGTGCTGCGGCGGTCCGCACATCCAGGCGCCCACCCGGAGGTAGCCGCGCAGCAGCGGCGGCAGCGTGCCGTAGCCCGCCTCGGCCTCCAGCGGCCGCCCGGGTATCCAGGGATCAAGCGGCTGCACCCGCAGCTCGGGCGGGGCGGCGTGCTTGGTGGTGCCGAGCAGCCAAGCGTTGGCAGCGGCCTGTCCGCCGTCGGCCAGCGGCACCGAGGCGCAGCCCGCCAGGTAGCGGTGGCCGGAGAGCAGGACGTAGCGGGCGAGTCCGGCCCACATCAGGTTGATCACGGCCCCCGACCGGTGGTCGGGGTGCACACAGGCGCGCCCCGCCTCGACCATGGACGAGCGGACGTCCGTCGGGAGCCCGCGCAGGTCGAACTCCGTCTCCGAGTAAAGCCTCGCGCTGCGCCCCGGCGGCAGCAGCCGGTAGGTGCCGACCACCTCGCCGGTCGTCGTCTCCGTGACGATGAGGTGGTCCATGTCGGCGTCGAAGGCGTCCACGTCCCGCCCGTCGGCGGTCGGCTCCAGCCGCGCCCCCTTCTCCAGCCCGAAGACCTGGTAGCGCAGCCGCTGGGCGGCGTGGATCTGTGCGTCGGTGTGGGCGATGGACGTGACGTACGAACTCCCGCCGCGCGGCGCGGAGTCGGTGGCGTTCGCCGCGCGGGAGGCGGGCACGGAGGCCGCACGAGGATCGGTGGAGACTGCCGGAACTGTGGACGTCGAGAACATGGGCATTCCTGTTCGCCGTCGGGCAAGCACTGCGGTGCCGTGACGCCGTCGGCGTGAGGACGCCACGGTCTTCGGAGGATGACCAGCGAGGCGAACATCGCGGTGTCCGCGCGGTGGTGCCCTCAATGCCAGACGATGACGGAAGCGTGCCCACCCTCGTGGCCCGGGCCGACGCCCCGCAGCCCCCGGCACCCTCGGCGATCCCCTCCGGCAGCCCTGGGCCATGAAAAAGTCCAGGTCACGGAGTGCGTGACCTGGACTTTCACAAAGAGCCGCCTAAGGGAATCGAACCCTTGACCTACGCATTACGAGGGCCCTCAAGATCGTGACGGGTACTGCTGGGCGATCACACCAAGTCCTATTTTACCTGGTCAGAGCCTTGCGGGCCTCGTGGACGTGACGATGGATCCAACCCGTGCCGCCCCGTCCGCTCACGCATCGCTCACGCACACAGCGGTCTGCTCGCTGCCGTCAGCCACCCTGCTTCAGCTGCTTCTCGATCTCCTCGACGCGGCGCTGTGTGGCGGCCGCGTTCTTCCGCTGACGCTGGAGCTTGGACTTCGCCGCCGCGAGCTCCTCAGCGAGGCGGTCTCGGTCAGCCGCGTCGCGCTCGACCCGGATGGCCTCGTCGCTGTACGCGGGTCCGATGCGCTCGCTGTGCACAACGCCACGGCGGGCAGAGCACTCGGGGCAGTCAACCACGGAGGACCCGAAGTAGCTGTGCTCACGATGCTGGGTGCGTTCGACGACGTGGTGGCACGTGAGCGTCAGCTTCCAGGCGTCAAGATCCTTCTTCCGCTCCTCGGCTGAAGGCCAGGACGCGACGAGTTCTCTGAGCTTCTTGATCTGATTGGGCCCCATCGGAGGAGGTGGACAGCAGAAGGAGCAATGCGTCACGCGAGAACCGCTGATGCTCCACCGGCCCCCCTTGCAGTCCGCATGCCGCGCCCGGAATCCTTCCTCCGCCGCGTCGTACTCCCGCTTCTCCTGTTCGGAGAGATACATCAGGCCCGGCCAGTCACCTAGCCCGTCCTGCATGGGCTCCCCACATCCTCGGCACGGCTCCCCCGAGCGGTACTCCTCCCAGCTGAGATACATCCCTTCGCACCGCCACATCTCTCGGCGCTCGGCATCCCGTCGGTCTCGCTCCTCAGCCGCGAGCGCTTCCCGCTGAGCCCGCGCAGCGGCGCGCTGCTGGCGCTGCTCCTCAGTCAGTTTGGCCACGATCGCCCTCCAGATGAGCGACTCCGTCGTACAGGTCCCCGGTCATGCTGCTCCAGCGCGCTGTCAGCCTGACTGATGCGCACGTTTTAGGTACGAATCTGACCACGTCGGTCCGGAACCGGTCGCTGCTGGCAGATATCCGACTGCACGACGCTCAAGCCGCCGCGGGTTCAAACCGGGGCGGTCGAACGTCAGTTGTGCAAGCAACATGGCACATTGCACGCTTCCACGCGTCGTCGCCACGCCGAACTTAGCTATTTGCGCTGAGTGTTGACCGGCACCTGCTACTGTCTCGGTTGCCTGCGACGCGTGGAGCGGAGCATGGTCACTTCGGGGGCTGACCCCGAGGTAGGCAACGTGGAGGCATGCTTCCTCACGCCGCAGACCCTGCCGAGCGCTGCGTTGCCGCCGAAGACCACGTCGGGGCTTGCTCCGTCAAGTCGGAGGGGATGCGCCTGACGGCTGAGGCTGTCCGACCTCCCGGGCACGGACCACATTCGTGTGGCACTCCGGGAGCAAACAGGGCGGTCGTGGTTTTCATCGTTCCTTGTCCTCTTGGTGTGCCCGATTACGCCCAGGAGGGCCGCGAAGCATGACCGCAATCATTGAAGAGACGACGACCATCCACGACCACGTGCCGCCGCGGCCCGTCAGCAAGCTCCCTGAGCTTGCTCCGATCGCCGCTCGTCGTAAGGCGGCCGACAAACTGGTCGACGCCTTCAACCTCAGCCCTGATGCAGCCGCCTGCATCGCCAACGCGGTCGTCGACCCGGCCGAGCTGCGCCGCTCGATCGAGACCCCAACCGAGCTCGCCATCACCGGCGGTATCCTCCTCGCCGTGCGTGCGCGGGTGTGGACGCGCCGCACCCTGCCCGATATCCGTAACCCCCGCATCGGCGATGCCCGCCGCCACCCCGTCGCGGTCGAACCCGGCACGGATGAAGAGTCTCGGTTCGCACCGGTCGATGATCCGACCAGCCCCGGCGTCACGCCCCACCTCGAAGTCCAGGTTGAATCGGTCGAGCACATGACATGGGCATCTGCCCTAGCTGCCCGTGCGGTGCTTGATGCGAACGACTGGCGGTACTCCATCCGCAACCAGGGTGTGCTCACCGAGGTGTGGCTGGTCGCCAACCGCTACGTACACACCGTCGATGGAAGCCCCGATTTGTGGGCCGTCACCACCGCCGAGGGTTCGTCGCGTACGACAGCTGCTCACGACATCCTTGGGGATGGCAATAGCGTCGACATTGCTGTGAAGGCTGAGACCGACACGTTCATGCGAGGCCGGATCAAGGAGCTGAACACGGCACTTGAGCAGGGCCCCACGGTCAAGCAGTCTGAAGCGCTGCGCTGTGAAACCATGCCGGCGCTCATCCTCGTCGGGTACCAGCCTTTGCCTGGAGGGCCCGACAGGTTCTCTTCGGCGGTCAAGTCCCTCGTCGCTCTCCGCCACGTCGATGCCCCGAAGGAGTGGGGCGAGGGGCCAGAACTTGAGTCGCTGGCCGACGAGGCACTGAGCGTGATGGAGGACCGGCGCATTCTCACACGGCAGCGTCGCAGGTGGCTTGCTGGTGCCATCAGCCGCGCCCAGGCAAAGATTGCCCACCTACCCACGGACCCGGCGATCCGAGCGGCCGAAATCATCGCGCTGTTCAGCAGCGATGACCAGGCCGTGCGCGACGCGATCCGCGACGCCGTGACCCGCCAGTCGACCCGCAAGCGCATCACGAAGAACTTCCGGGTAAAGCTCGCAGTCGCCCTGATCGTAAGGTCCGTGGCTGGCGAGGGAACTAGCCCTGACCGGGTGCGCCGCTACATGCAGCACGGGTTCGTCTCGGTGCGAGACAACCACTTCACTCCAACCCACCGCGATTCCGGCGCCGTCCTGGCTGCCGCCCTCGACGAGTTCGAGGACGATCCGGTCGGCACCCTCGGAACCGCCCGCCTTGATCTGGCCGCCCGGGCTGCCTACCCCCTCATCGCCACGCTGTCGTTGTGGGCCGACCGCGGGACCAACAACAACCCGAATGCCGATGATCGTCGTCGCCCGGGCGAGGTCATCGACACAATGCTCTCGTCACGCCTCGGCATCCATCAGCTCCACCGAGCCATCGTCGACCACAACGACGGCCGGTCCGCCCTCCGGGCTGTGAACGAGGACGGCAGCATCCGGCTCACCGAGGACCGCGCCCAGGAACAGACCCTCAGCGACGTCTACCTGCGCTCGACGTTCCCCAAGGCAGGATCACCGACCCGTCCCGCCTCCACAGACACACCCGACGACGCACTGCGCGACGCTGCCGCCGGCCTCGGTGCCGCCGTACGTCGGCTCGAAGAAGCCATGGCTGCCCTGCGTGCCGTCAAGGCGGCGGACGGCACGGATCACGTCGAGTCTGTTGGCATCGATTTCAACCACGTCATCGAGTGGAAGAGCTCCCTCGACGCTGCGACCTCCGACCTTGACTTCTGGGGTCGTATCTGGGAGCGCCGCAATCGCAAGGGTGGCCTGAGCGCCACACGGCGTGACGATAGCTGGGTTGCCGAGTATCTCGACGATCCCGATGGGGCTGTCGAGGCGTGGGAGGACGAGGACGCAGAAGAAGTCGAGGTCGCTCCGTGACCCCACAGCGGCTAGCCTCCCTTGCCTCCTACGCCGGCGAGTGGCTCCACCCCGATGGCCCGTCTGGTCCGCATCCGTTTGGCACCAATATCGCTGTCCGCGCACGCAACGCGGTCTATGTCGTGTGTGGTTGGTCGGGGCGGGTACTCTACGTCGGCTCCACCACAGTCGGGGTTCCCCGACGCTTCTCTGGGCACCTGAGGGACGTGAGCAGGACGCTCGACTGGACGTCCGTGTACGTCATTCCCCTCAACGATGACACTCCCGTCAGGGCCGTCCGGCGGATCGAGGGTCGCATCGGCATCGCCGCCGGCCCGGAGCGGAACAAGTCGCTGCCTCGTATCACGGTCGCTCGCTGAGGTGATCAGCCGCTGGCCCCGGTCTCGAACCGGGGCCAGCACGGCAGCAGCAGGCGTCATAGAGCCCAGAGTCTCGTCTGCCGAGCCTCGCGTGATCCCACCTCCACGCCACACCCCGAGGCCCCACAAGATCATCCCGGCTGGCCGCCAACCCGCAGGTTCCCGGTGCTTCCAGGAGCGACCACCCGTACGAGTCATTGCACCTGGCTTGGCCCCACGGTGAGCTGTTTCCATGCATCGCTGGTCTCCCCTAAACGAACGACAGCTCGCCCTGCTCGGCCGGCTCGCGAGCGGCAAGGAGTCCCCGGAGCCATGGGACCCTGGTGAGTTCCGCACAGCCTACGCGCTGCGCGATCGAGGGCTGCTGACGATCAAGCGCAGCGGGGGTGAGGTGGATGCCCAGGTCACCGAGGCAGGCACCTTCTACATCCGGCACGGCCACCACCCGGACGACCCCGCGCACGCCGGAGGAAAGAAGACCGCCGAGAGGAAGAAGGCAGGCAGCACGCGCTCGGCGTCCTACGCCGACAGGCCAGTCGCACTCGCCCGTCGGACCAAGGCGAAGGAACTCATAGAGCGACTCGTTACGGACAGGCGGGTCACCTTCACCGAGCCCGACGACGCCACGGTGACGGAGTGGCGACGCCTGATCGACTACGCGAAGCGCCACAGCCTCGTCCCTGAGGGCAAACGCATCGAAAGTCTCCGCATGTGGAATCGCGACCTGCAGATCTCTCTGGTCGAGGGGCCACACCCCAACTCACTGCGTCAGAGGCCGGATGAGGCGCCGCCCGTCCACGTACCCACTCAGTTGCGCTCTCCGCATCCGGTCGTGACCGCGCTGAGAGACGACGAGGGCCGACTCGTCATGCCCGCCCCGCTGCGCCGCCGATCGTTGCTACTGCTCCAGGGCCTCGCTGCCGAGGCAGTACATCGAGGGCACAAGGTAAAGGAGCATGAAGTCCCCTCCCGCCGGCGTAGCCGTGCCTACACGTACAACGGGCGGCACTACCCCTCCAGCTACTCCCTCCGTGAGGGCGAACTGAACCTGGTCGTGAACGGCTTCACCTACACCGTCACGATCCAGCAGGAGTCTCCCCAGTCCACCGACCCAGAACGCTCGAAGAGCCTCGTGATCGAACTCGGCTACAGCCGATCCAGCCGGCAGTCGCGCTGGGCCGATCGCAAGCGCTGGGTGCTGGAGGACATCCTGGGAGCCGTTCTCCGGGAGATCGAGACCCGCGCGGTAGAAGACGCCCAGCGGAAGGCGGACGAGGAGCGGGCGAAGGCCGAGCGCGAGGTTCGCTGGCGGGCGGCCATGGAGAAGGCGAAGGACCTGGCCGCGCAGGAACAGTATGCCGAGGTGATCCGTGCGCAGGCCGGCCAGTGGCAGGAAGCGGCAAGCCTGAGCGCGTACTGCAACGCCCTGGAGCGTCGGCTGGAAGAGGCAGCCGGGGAAGACGAGGCGGCGGTGGCCTCGGCACGCGGGTGGTTGGCCTGGGCACGCCGATACGTTCAGAGCCTCGACCCGTTGACCCGCCTACCCGCCATGCCCACCCCTCGCGAACCGAAGCCCGAGGAGCTGGCGCCCTACCTGAACGGCTGGAGCCCACACGGCCCCGAAGCACACCGCGGCTGGGGAGCCCACTGAGGAGAAACGGGAACTTCACACGAGGCGCTCCCACACCGAGCTAGTGCTGGCCTCGCACCTTGGGCTAGACCGGCACGGGCGAAAGATCCCCGGACCTACGCTTCCGCGATGACTTCCTCGGCTGCGACGTCCGGCTTGACCTCGCCGCCCAGTGCCTCGGCGATAGCCTCAAACTCGGCGAGGGCGGCCTGGAGGTCCTCCACGATCTCCTGGGCGATGACCTCGGGAGGAAGCAGGCTGTCAGCGTCATCGAGCGCCGGGTCCTTCAGCCAGGTGATGTCGAGGTTGACCTTGTCGCGGGCAATGAGCTCCTCGTACGTGAACCGCTTGAAGCGGCCGTCCTCGGTCTCCTTACGCGCCGAGCGGTCGTCCGCCTTGTACGCCTCAATAAAGTCGGCCAGGTCGGCGAGGTGCAGGGGACGCTTCTTGAGGGTGAAGTGCATCCCGGTCCGGAAGTCGTACACCCAGACCTCGGACGTGTTGGGTACGTCGTCGGCCCGCGGGGCCTTCTTCTCGAAGAACAGGACGTTCGCCTTGACGCCGCCGGCGTAGAAGATGCCCGTGGGCAGGCGCAGGATCGTGTGGAGGTTGAACTCCTGGAGCAGCCGCCGTCGGATCTTCTCGCCAGCCCCACCTTCAAACAGCACGTTGTCGGGAAGGACGACCGCCGCGCGGCCGTCCATCTCCAGCAGCGACATGATGTGCTGCAGGAAGTTCAGCTGCTTGTTGGTGGTCGTCGCGCGAAAATCAGACCGGTCGTAGGTGATGTCTTCTCGGTCGGTCTTGCCGTCTGTGCCGACCACGGTGATCGCCGATTTCTTGCCGAACGGCGGATTGGCGAGAACAAGCGAAGCACGCCGGGAGGGCGCGTCGGCGAGCGCATCACCCGTGGTAATGAGGGACTCACCGCCAGCCTCTCCGATGCCGTGCAGCAGCATGTTCATCGCGGCAAGACGGGCCGTGCCAGGTACGAGCTCATTGCCCCAAATCGTCCCCTGCCCAAGCGCCAGTCGCTGGTCTCGGGAAAGCCCCTTGAGGTGGTGCTCGCGGATGTAACTGTGCGCCGCGATCAGGAAGCCAGCGGTCCCGCAGGCCGGGTCGGTGATGGTGTCCTTGGGGCCGGGCTGCATCACCTGCACCATGGCGTCGATCAGGGGGCGCGGCGTGAAGTATTGGCCAGCACCCGTCTTCGTGTCCTCGGCCCCCTTGGCGAGCAGTCCCTCGTAGGCGTCTCCCTTGAGGTCGGTACCCTCCAAGACCCAGTCGGTCTTGCCAATCAGCTCGACAACCAGTTTCTCAAGCAGGGCGGGCTCGGTGATCCGGTTCTGTGCTTTGGCGAAGACCGTTCCCAGAGTGGTGCCGGGATGCTTGCCGAGCTCGGTGAGCAACAGGCGATAGTGCGCCTCCAGCTCCTCGCCACGCTTCGAGACAAGCGACTGCCAGTCCAGTCCGGACGGAACGACGGGAGCCGTGGCCTCCTGAGCAAACGGGTCAGCAGCTAGCTCATCCGCCATCTTGAGAAAGAGGAGATAAGAGAGCTGCTCAACGTACTCGATGGTCGACAGACCGTTGTCGCGCAAGACGTTGCAGTAATTCCACAGCTTGGCGACGAGTGAGTTCGTTTGTGCGACAGCCTTGGCAGGGACGGTCGAGGTGGTCTCAGTAATGCTCATCAGAGCTCGAACTCCTGCTGAATCGCGGTGTGGAGGGTAGAGACATTCGAGGGTGCCGGGGCTGGTTTAAGCTCTGCGCCTGCCGTCTTGCGCGGCCGACGAGCGCGAATAGCCCTCGTCGGCTTGCCCGACGAGGCACGTTCAGCCCGAATCCGATCGAGAAGGGCGCTGGCGGGTTCGTCCGTAGCATCCTGCGGCACGAGAGCGCCGGTGAAAGCGCGGCTGAGTAGCGCCTTGCGAAGGCTCTGGGCGCGACAGAGGCCCTGCTCCAACCCCCGCTCCAACGCGTCTGCATCTGTGAGTAGTTCTTCGCAGCGTTGAACAAGCCGCTTCTGCTCTTCCAGCGGCGGAATCGGGAACTCGACAGCCTTCAAGCGCTTAGACGAAAGATGGGCGATGTTCGTTGTGATTCGAACCTCACGCATAAACCGACGAGCGTGCAGATGCCGCCGGAAGACCATCAGCGCCCATTCCGGCAACACGTCTGGACGGGCCCGAAAACGCAGCAAACTATTCGTAAAGGCCACGTTGGCTGGCTGACCTCGATATAGCGCAGGGCGGCCGACCAAATGCGGACTCTGCCCTTCATTGAGCAAGACGTCCCCTGGTTCGAGTTTGTACCGCTCGAACACGCCAGTAAAGTCCATCTCCATAACATCGGTCGTATCGATCCGATCTTCGAAGACGTTAGCGACCCGCAGGTAGGGGTGCATCTCCGGACCGTGATGCCAATCCGGGTGTCGCTGTCGGCCAAGGTCGATGGAGCCGGCCTCGCCAACCGTCGTAACCTCCCAAGACTTGGGACTACGCTCAGGCACCAGGGAAAGGAGAACGGCCCTGCGGAACGCGGAGACCTTTCGATGAGCAGCCTTTAGCTCTCTCACGGCCGCGTCGATGCGAGAAAGATGATCGTCGAGAGCCTCAACAATTCGGTGCTGCTCAGGAAGCGAAGGGAGCGCAATTCGAACGCGCTTAACCTTGGCCGTACTGAGAGTGTAGAGCCCGCTAGTGGTTTGAGCGACTTCTCGCAATTGGCTGGAGACAAACGGAGAGTTCCAGGCAAGTTCGAGAAAATTGGGATCAACCGCAGGGCCCGGCCGCACTCGAATCAAGTGATTCTGGTGAACCGCATCATCGATTCCACCACGCCACATAGCCGCCCTGCCGATCTGACTAGGGCTGCCATTCCCTTCGACCACGAGCAAGTCGCCAACTTGGAGGCGGAATCGATCGATCTCGCCATCGAAAAGCTCGATCAGATGCACGTCTTCAAGGTCAAGCCAGCCCCGCCCGACGTTGGCAACACGAAGGAATGGGTAGACGTTATCCACTGGGCGGCGCTTTTGCTGCTTCTGAATCCCGCCAGCAATTTCAGCGACTTCCTCAAGCTGGGCCAAAACCCAACCCGATGGAAGTTCCACGTTACTCAAGCCAGTTCTCGATTCAACTCATTCAGGAAGTCGTGGGGGTTGCGCCCCGGAAAGGCCAACGCCAGACCCCTGCCGCCGCCGCGGCTGACGAACGGTTCGGCTCGGAAGTCCGGCGGGGCGATGCCCACGTCGCTGGCGACGACGTCGCGGATGGCTTCAAGCCACCACATCTGGTCCTCCGTGAACTCCACACCGGCCTGCCGCTGCCGAAGCAGCCAGCCTTCGAAGCGCTCCTCTACCGTCTCACGGTACGGCTTCAGCTCCGAATCTACGCCGAGCTCGTACCGGATGAGCGAGATGAGGTCGGGCACGCCGGCCTCTTTACCCGGCTGCTCGCTGGCGCGGCCCAGGTCCTCGTAGTACGTCCACAGGACCTGCGGGGTCCAGGCGAAATCAGGGCGTCGGATCTTGTCGGCCAGCTCCTTGAGCGCCGCATACGCCTCTGTCGGAGCGACCGAGCGGGGGCTGGAGAGCGCAATGGAGATCGCGGCGATCTTGTCGCGTTCGTCCTTGAGCAAGCGACTCCAACGGTTGACCTGCTCGCGTGCCCGCTCCTCGCGGGGAATCGCGTGAACGTTGGTGACGGCGACCGCAGTGGTCTCATCCATCACGTAGTCCTTATCCCGGCGGATCTCGATGATCAGCCGGCGCAGGTCGGGGCTGGCGGTGAGCGGGGCGACGGCAGAAACGATCAGTGCGTGAGCTGCCTTCTCGCCGCCCTCTGCCATGGCCCGGTCCTGCCTGTCGGGGTCGGCGGCCTGGACGATCTTGCTCGCGATATTCGAGAGGGTGAGGCCACCTGCCGCCTTGGTGATCTGATCGCGCTCGCCATCGTTGAGCTGCTGGTTCAGGCGGGCGAGGCGCCCGGCAAGGATCTCCGCCTCCGCGGCGGTGATCGACTTGGTGCCAGCCTTGTCGAGGAGCTTGGCCAAGGAGACCTGGCGCTCCCCGGCCGGAACGAGCGGTCGTGCATCCACAAGCGGGGAGTCGGTAACGCCGACTGCGTCCACGAGGACGAAGCGTTCCTTGCGCACCCGCGCGTCTCCGCCCGGAGTCACCTCAAGCAGCTCGGTGGCGTCGATGGTGCGGGCGCCACGTCCCTTCATCTGCTCGAAGAGGACCGCGCTGCGCACTTCCCGCAGGAAGATCACGCACTCCAGCGCCTTGACGTCCGTGCCAGTCGCGATCATGTCGACGGTCACGGCAATCCGCAGGCGGGGGGACGTCCGCAGGGCACGAATCAGCTCGTCAGGGTCCTCGCCGGCCTTGCGGCTCTTGTACGTGATCTTTTTGGCGAACTCGTCCCCCCGCCCGAAGACCTCCTTGGCCTGAGCAAGAACGTCCTCGGCGTGGTCCTCACCAACCGCGAAGATCAGCGTCTTAGGGACTTCCTTGCGGCCGGGGAACCACCGCTGCCAGTTGTCCCGATAGGCGGTGAGAACGGCTCGGATCTCGTCGACGGCCACCACCGAGCGTCCGATCTGACGGGTGGTGTAGGTGAAGTCGTCCGCGAGCTGCTCATAGCGCTGGTAGCGGGTCTTCCGGTCACGGATCTTGACCGTCGTGCCCTCTTCTATGGTCGCGCCGCCGTTCTCCCGCAAATCTGTGTGGATGCGGATGACGTCGAAGTCGACGTTGACGCCATCGGCTACAGCCTGGGGATAGGTGTACTCGGAGACCAGGTTCCGGCCGAAGAAGCCGAGGGTCTGCAGAGTCGGAGTGGCTGTCAGCCCGACGAGGTGGGCGTCGAAGTACTCCAGCACCGCGCGCCACAAGCCATAGATGGAGCGGTGGCACTCGTCCACGATGATCAGGTCGAAGGACTCGATCGGCACGGCGGGGTTGTAGCCCACCTCGATGGGCTTATCTGCGGCGTAGGACTCTTCGTACGCCGTGTCGTCGTTCGCCTCGTCGACCGGGTCGTCGTCGACGAGCTGCTCGCCAGTCAGCAGGCGGTACATCTTCTGGATCGTGCAGATCACCACCGAGCTGCTGTCCTGCAGTCCTGCGGCGCCCAGGCGCTCGACGTTGTAGATGTCGGAGAACTTGCGGCCGTCGTCCGGGGTCGTGAACTTCCGGAACTCGTCCAGCGCCTGCTTACCGAGGTTGTTTCGGTCCACCAGAAACAGCACGCGACGGGCTCGGGCGTGCTTGAGCAGCCGGTACGTCTGGGAAACGGCGGTGTAGGTCTTGCCCGCGCCGGTCGCCATCTGAATCAGAGCACGTGGCTTGCCCAGGGCGAGCGAGCTCTCCAGGCCCTTGATCGCCTCGATCTGTGCCGGACGCAAGCCGTTGCGGTGCAGCTCCGGAATGCTGCGCAGGGCATCGCGGAAGGTCGGCGTCGCCGGGTGCTCCTCGGCACGCCGCATCCAGTCGGCGATGGTCTCCGGCTTGTGGAAGGCGAACACCTCACGGGAGCGCGCCTCGGGGTCCAAGCGGTTGATGAAGTACGTCTCGGTACCCGTGGTCGCGTATCGGAAGGCGAACGGCTCGTCCTCGCGCCACACGGCGGGCCGGTGCTCCTTGAGCACTCCGCCCGCGTAGCGGTCGTTCTGCGCGACCGCGCTGGCCAGATGCGTGCCCTCACGCTTGGCCTCGATAACGCCGGCAATCTGTCCGTCCACGTACAGGACGTAATCGGCCCGTCCCGTGGCGAGCGTGAACTCACGCACGGCCACACCACGACCGGCCATCGGATTGACCTCGCTGCGGTCCTGCACCACCCAGCCGGCGGCGCGCAGGAGCTTGTCGATCTCCTTGCGGGCTTCGATCTCGTTCAGCGGAGCCCGCCGCTGTGCACGATGGATGATCGCGTCGCGGGCCGCCGGATCGACCTTGCGCGGGGCCTGACGGGCCTCTTCATATGCGGCCGTCTGAGCAACGCGCATCTCGGCGACCTGCGCTGCCAACTGCTCAATCTGGGCCAGGAGCTCCGTGTTGTTCGCGCTGGCACTGGCGATGAGGCGTTCCGCCTCAGCCCGTGCCTTCCGCTCGGCCTCCAGCTCGCTCGCGGACTCGGTGAGGCGCGTGCGCGCCTCGGTCAGTGCCTGACGGTGGCCGTCCAGGGCCTCGTTCAGCTCCGCGACCTCGCCCGGATCCGAGATGCGGTCGATCGCTTGCGGGTCCGTCGGTGGCACGAACTCCGCCACCGTGCGGCGCCCGGAGATCGCGTCGTGGAACCACAGGCCGAGCTTGTAGCAGACCCGTACGGCATCCAGCGCTCGTGCCGTGTCGAACAGATGAGCATGAGCGGCTTTGTTGCGATCCACCCGCAGCTGATCGAAATCCCGGCGCGTCTCGGGGACCAGGACGCCGGCCCGAGTCAGGGCGGTCAGCCGGTCGATCTGTCGGTTGCCCTCAACCCGCATGCCGATCCGGGTGATCAGCTCCTCTGCGAGGACCTCACCGAACTGGCCCGCCTGGACGAGCGAGGAGTTCGGATTCGTGAAGACCGTTGCCTCGGCCTGGGCACCGTAGAGCGACAGCAGGGGCTTCAGCGGGTAGAGGATGCCGAAGTTCGGGGACGACTTCGCCAGTTTCTGCAGTCGCGCGTCCATGTCCCCCACCGGCTACTCCGTCCTCGTGGCGCCTGGTCATGATGCTGCTCTGCTGTGTCGTACTGGCGCACAGTGTAGAAGGACGTACTAGGCGGGAGGGGAGGGTCGGCCCAGCGGACTTGGCCACTTCGCGAGGAGTGCGTTGGGCAGAACTGGCAAGAGACCATGTCGCAGTGAGGTCGCGTTTTCCGTTGCCGGGCCGACAGGCGCCGCCCTATCCTCATGACAACGCGTTGACGGAGACGAGTAGCCGAAGGATCACGCGAGCCAAGAGAGCTGCCGGTAGCTGGGAAGGCAGTCTCGCATCCTGGGTGAAGACCCTCCCGAGCGCGGGGAGGAACGGCTTTAGCCCAATGCCCCGCCGGCTGGCCCCCGTGACCGGGCCTGAATGAGGTCGCCCCTGACCGGCGGCGGCAAAGGCGTGGTGGCACCGCGAGTACCCTTCTCGCCCACGCTCCCAAGGGATCATGACGACGCCCTTGGAGGGCTGCGATGATCCACCCGACTACCCGCGTACTGGTCGCTGACCTGCGAGAACATATCGGCCAGACCGTTTCGATCTCAGGCTGGGTGAACACTCTCCGCCTGCAGCGCAAGATGCAGTTCGTCCTCGTGCGGGACCACACCGGCATGGCCCAGGTGACGCACAAGCGCGGCGGAGAAGGCGGCGAGCTGGAGGAACAGCTTGAGCACCTCACCGCCGAGTCCGCCGTACGGATTGTCGGCCGGGTAGTCGACAACCCGGTGGTCAAGCTCGGCGGTCTGGAGATCGTCCCGGAGTCGGTCGAGGTCCTGAACCGGGCCGAGACCCCGCTGCCGATCGACGAGCAGACAGGGCTGGAGCAGCGCCTCGACTGGCGCTTCCTGGATGTGCGCAGGCGGCCCACCGCCCAGCTGCTGTTCGCGGTGCAGACCACGCTGGAGCAGGGGATGCGCGAGTACGCGTATGCCGAGGGCTGCACCGAGATGCACACGCCGAAGCTCATGGGCACTGCTTCGGAGTCCGGTGCCGAGGTCTTCAAGCTCGGATACTTCGACCGCTCCGCCTACCTGGCCCAGTCGCCGCAGTTCTACAAGCAGATGGCGATCGCCGCCGGCATCGACCGGGTCTTCGAGATCGGGCCGGTCTTTCGTGCCGAACCCTCGTTTACCTCGCGGCACGCCACCGAGTTCACCGGTGTCGACGTGGAGCTGGCATGGATCTCCGACGTCGAAGACGTAATGGTCTTCGAGGAGCAGATGCTCACGCACGCCATCGCGAAGGTCGCCGAGGCACACGGGAAGGCGATCCAGGAGCACTTCGGGGTGGAGGTGGTGGTGCCGCGGACGCCGTTCCCGCGCGTCACCATGGCTGAGGCGCAGGAGGTCCTGCGGGCCAAGGGCTGGGACCCGGAAGGTGTCAAGGAGGACCTCGACCCGGAGGGTGAGCGGGGCATCGCCGCGCACATGAAGGAGCAGACCGGGCACGAGTTCGTGTTCGTGACCCACTACCCGACGAGCATTCGGCCCTTCTACCACATGCGGCCCGCGGACCAGCCGGACGTGACCCTCAGCTTCGACCTGCTGTGGCGGGGGCTGGAGATCACTACCGGCGCCCAGCGCGAGCACCGGTACGACGTGCTGCTCAAGCAGGCCGCGGAGAAGGGCATGAGTACCGAGCCGATGCGGGACTATCTGAACGCGTTCCGCTACGGGTGTCCGCCGCACGGTGGGCTGGGCATGGGGCTCGGGCGTGTGCTGATGGTGATGCTTGGCCTGGAGTCGATCCGTGAGGCCACGTTCCTGTTCCGCGGCCCGAACCGGCTCACACCGTAGGGCCCGGCCGCGCGGGCGGCAACGTGCTGGGCTGTGCCAACGGGTTCGTCGTTGGCACAGCCCAGGTCTGACGGGATCAGTAGCGAGTGGTGCGGAGGTCCCGCAGCCACGCCTCATCGGGGTGGTCGTCCCAGTAGCGGCGCAGGGCGAGCTCCCGTTCCGCGTAGCCGCCCTGGTGGCAGAGGCCGCCGTGGGAGATGGTGACGCTCATGGCCAGGGATGATTCGGCCGCGACCCAGTGCGGCGTAAGGGCGTGGCTCCACAGCAGATCGCCCGGTTCCATACGTACGGACAGGCGGTCAGCGGGGTCGTGTGGCGGCGGCTCCTCGGCGGTCGTCTCTCCGATGACCGCCGCCTCGGCCGGCAGGACGCGGTCCGGGTCCCGGTAGCCGTGGAAGGTCTTGGTGCCTTCCACCTGCCACACCAGGCCGTGTGAGTTGTCGTTGTGGTACGTGGAGGAGCGGCCGGCGGTTGAGATGAAGAGGATGGGCGCGCACCGGTGCCACGTGAATCCCAGGGACGAGAGGAACGTCCGCCAGGGGATCATGACCTGTTCCTGGAAGCCGTGCAGCAGCCCGTCGTAGAAACGGCTGAGGTTGAAGTGCACGAGACGGAAGGGCCATCTGGCGATCTCGCTGGCCGGGGTGTCGCGGAAGGCAGCCGTGCGGTCCATACGGATGGCCCAGTCGTCGTCCCCCAGGATCGTGAATCGGACTTCGTCGTCCTGCCGGATGGCGTCGAGGACGTCGATGGCCTCGGGGAACTCGAATCCGATCGGGGCGATGTCGCTGGCGAGCCGGAAGTTCGGCGGCGTTCGCCATCTCTCAGTGAATTCGGCGGGCGTGGTGACGCTGACGGCGGTGGACATCGGGGCCTCGCAGAAGGTCAGGTGTCGGCACGGCAGATGGCTGCGCAGTCCGGCGTGGTCCAGTCCTGCGTGCCGCGGGCGAGGAAGCTGGCGACGTCGGAGCGGGGTGCGTGAACGGGGACTCCGGACCGGCTGTACGGGCACCGTCGTAGCTCGCCGCCGGATGAGACGTAGAGGGCGGCGGAGCGGCATGGGTGCTGCCGTTCCGGGTAAAGCTGCATGGCACGCAGAGCGACGAGGTGCTCTTGGAACCGCGGGCTGAGCCGGATGTAGCGGCCGAGGAGGTCGGCATCGGCCCTGTGCTGCCGGACGTAGGCGTCGAGCGACAGTGCTTCGCGGGTGCGGGCCTTCTCGTCGAAGGTCACGGGGCTGAGCTGGATGTTGATGTCCTTATCGCTCAGCAGCTGGTGGATCTCACGGCACTCTTCGGCCATGACCTGCCAGTACGTGAGGTGAAGCACCCTAACCGGGGTCTCGATCTCCGCCAGGACCGAGACCCCGGATGCCACCGACCGCGTCGTGCGCCCCAGTCGCATCGCCCCAGCAGAGTCTGCGGAGACAGTGACGTTTGTCAGCAGGTGCGAGACCTCCGCCAGGCGGGTGACCTCGGCCGAGGTGCGGGCCGAGGTCACCACCGACACGGGCATGCCGAACTGGTGGGCGAGCCGGACGAGCTGGCGCAGCTCGGGGTGGTGCGTGGGCTCGCCGCCGGTCAGGCATACGCCCTCGACGCCGATCTCCTTGAGCCGGGAGAGTGCCCGAGTAAAGGTCGCGATGTCGAGGAACCCGTGGGCGCGGTCGGTGCGAAAGCAGAAGCCGCACGCGACCGCGCAGTGCCCGGCCGTACTGATAAGCGCCGTGCGGAAGGGAGGGTGCGTCGGTGTAGCACGCTCGGGCACGGTTTCAGTACTCACTGCACCCCCGTGCTGTCCCAAGCGGCAATCTCGACTGTGCTGGTGTAGAAGGCGCACATCTCCGGATCGGGTGCCTCCGCGCCGACCAGGGCCTGCTCGTTCCGGGACGGGCCACCGCAGATGGCGATCGCGGGGCAGTCCGCACATGCGGCGTACGGCGCGACCTTCTTCGCAATCGTGCTCAGCAGTTCGGGGTGGTAGCGCAGTTCGTTGAGCGTGTGGATGAAGCTGGGTTCGGTGAAGTTGATGTCGCAAAGGCTGACCCGATGACCTGGCAGGAGGGCCGCGTTGAGGCTGCGGTCGCCCTGCATGTGGTCGAAGAGCATGGGGCGGCGCGTGTCCAGGGCCTGGAAGGCGCGGTCGAGTACGGAGAAGAGCATGCCGCCCTTGCTCAGGGCGACGAGCCGGGCTTCGTAGAGCTCTCGGGCCAGGTCCCTTCCCTTCACCAGCCAGCGTCCGCGCGAGGGGATGGGCGTGTTGGCGTAGATGAACTTGAGCCCCAGCTCGTCGATGATCCACGACACGGTTTCGCCGAGACGCCCGATGTTGGCGGCGGTAGGCGTGAGGTTGCACCCGACGTAGAGGCCATCGGCCTCCAGCAGACGGCGCACATTGGTCCGGATGCGGTCGTCGGCCGGCTGACCGCCGAGGAGCTTGCGGTTGGCGGAGTTGACCGCTGGAGGGCCGTCGATGGAGATGCCGATCCCGTACTGATAGCGCAGGAAATGGTCCAGCATCTCGTCTGTCAGACGGGCGCCGTTGGTGACGACGGTGCGTCGGATGCGCTTCACTCGGTGCCGGGAGGCCAGGTGGTCGGCGAGTTCGTCGCCGTAGCGCATGAGGTCGAAGCGGATGGTCGGCTCGCCGCCGAACCACTGGATGGAGACTTCCTCCTGGCCGGCGTTCTGCTCGAAGAGGTAGGCCAGCCCCTCGGCGAGCTCCTCCTGCGTCATGTCCGGCTTGCCCGTGTTGGTGTCGACGAAGCAGTACGAGCAGGCCATGTTGCACCGGTCGGTAAGCACCACACGGAGGCCGCTGATCCGGCGCGGTGTCGGGTCGAGGTCGAGGTCTCGGAGTCGGTGGCGGAGTGCTTCACGCCGGTCAACGATCGGGCCGTCCGGCGTGAAGCCAAGCTCGGAGAGAGCGTCGTGGGTCGCGGTCGGGGGAACCGCGGAGAGGTCGGCGACCTCTCCGCGGTTGAGGTACACGCTGTCCAGCTCGACCGGGTCGAGGAGTACGGACTCCCCTTCCCGGTCGTACTGAACGTACTTCCCCCACAGAAGGCGGGAGGCGGCCATGATGATCAGGCCGCTCCCTCTGCGGCGATACCGAGGTCCGCCATGGACGTGCGAACGACTTCCTCGTAGCGGGCCTGCAGGTCGGCTGTGGCAGCAGGGGAGCCGCCGTCCGCCAGAACGATGACGCCGGGCAGGCTCGGGTTCGGGGCGATGACGGCGATCCCCGCGGGCTCGGTGCTGATCGCCATGATCGCTCCCTCGACCGGAACCCAGTCCAGTCCGTCCTTCACGGCCTCCATGATCTGGCGCTGCCGGTCCTGGAAGGAGGCACGCTCGCCCATCCAGACGCCGGCCTTGCTCTTGGAGTCCACGACATCCGCGTAGATGAGGTGATCATTCTTGCTGCGACGTGGTGTCGGCATGTCCTACCTCTCCGTCGGTTCCGGAGCCTTCGTGCTCCGCGGTCAGCAGACTGCCGGGGCGCGCTGGTCAGCGGGCTGTCGTAGCGCCGCACCCATGTAGAACCACCGCCGACATGGGGACACGGTCGCGCCTGTGCCGGCTCACGCCGGTCTGGAGGCCGGACTGTCGAACTGGTGCTGAACTCCCGTCGCAGGAAGGCCGTACGTCGCTGGTCAGCGCGTCCTACGCTGTTACCGTCGTTGAGGTCGGTCGAAGGAGCTTCGGTGGGCACGGTGCAGCGCTGGACAGGCGAAGAGGCGCGAGCACTACGGCAGGCGACGCGTCAGAGCGTGCGCCGCTTCGCCGCCTACCTCGGCGTCAGCGATCGGACGGTGTCCAATTGGGAGGCCCGGGGCAAGGAGATCGTTCTGGCACCGGACTCTCAGGCGTTATTGGACACGGCCCTGGAGCGGAGTGACGCGGATGTCCAGCAGCGTTTCTGGGGATCCGTTGGTGCTCCGATACCCGCTCCCGCGGCCGCACCGGACAACCACCTCCCGATACCCGTTCCGGAGCCCGGCTTGGTGCACAGGTCAGACGATTTCGAGGGTCTCGTCGCCGTTCTGCGAGAGGCGTCGGCGGCTGACGGCATCGCCACCGTGGCAGTCTGCGGCCCCGGAGGCTTCGGGAAGACGACGCTGGCGACCCAGGTCTGCCACGATCCCCGGATTCGGGAATCCTTCTCCGAGATCTTGTGGGTGGAAACCGGCGAAGGGTGCACGGCGGCCAGAGTCGTCGAGCTGATCTCCGACCTCTGTGTCCACCTGGACGGCAGTCGCCCAGCGCTGACGGATCCGGAACAGGCCGGCTTCCACCTGGCACGCCTGCTCCAAGGGCGCCAAGCCCTCCTGGTGATCGACAATGTCTGGTCCGCCGCCGATCTCGGGCCGTTCCTGCTGGGCGGGGAAGACTGCGTGCGGCTCGTCACCACGCGGAACGTCCGCGTGTGCCCCACCGCTGCTCGTGTCGTACGGCTGGGCCCCATGACGTCGAGCGAGATCAGCGAACTGCTCACCCGTAATGTCGGAGCCCTGAAGTATCCCGAAGCCGCTCGACTCGCCGATGTCTGTGGCGGCTGGCCGCTGTTGGCGGCGATCGTGGGGGCGAATGTCTCGCAGGATGTGGTCGCCGGCGCGTCGGCTGCACGCGTAGCCACGGAGGCCAGCGAGGTGATCCGCACGTACGGTCCCCAGGCTTTCGATGTATGGGACTCGGACCAGCGGAAGAACGCGATCGGGCAGGCCCTCGCATCCAGCCTGCGTAGCCTCGACGAGAACGTCTCGATCGGCGGGATTTCGGGCCTACGGGACAGATACCTCTCCCTGGCGATCTTTCCACCAGCGGCGCCCATCCCTGTGTCGGTACTTGCCCACTGGTGGCACACCACGCACGGCTGGTCTCCCCACGTCGTACGGCAGTTCTGTCGGGTCCTGTCGGACCGCTCCCTCGTCAGCGCCTATCTCGCTGATCGGGATGCCATCGTGCTTCACGACGTGTTCCGCTCCTACTTGCGCCACCTGGTCGGGGACCACTGGGCCGCGCTCCACCGGTCCTTGGTCGAGGCGTACCGGCAGATCACGGACGGCGGGTGGGAGACGCTAGGTGACGCCCACACCTATCTGTGGCGGCATCTCCCCTATCACCTGCGTGAAGCTGATCTCGACGCTGAGCTGGTCAGTCTCCTGGCGTCCCCCTCGTACGTCTTGCGCAAGGTCAGCCGAGTCGGTCACCAAGCACTGACAGCGGACGCGGCCGTACTGGACGCCCTGCCCCGGAGGCATGAGGACACCCATCCACAGCACCAGGTCTGGAACACGGCACGCATGATGGCCGGCGCCGGGTATCTCCTGAGCGGTCTGGAGAAGCCAGCGGACCTCGCTTCAACGCTCTCCATCGTGCTCCGCCGGTCGCCGCTACCTGCTTCGGCCCAGGCTCTTGATCACGTCACCGGATCCGGGCCCGTGCTTGAGGCGAAGTGGCTGCTGCCGCCTGAAGACGCCGCGCCGGAGTCCGTGGCCCCCGGGCACGTAGGCGCCGTCGTAAGCGTCTCCGTGGTGCGCAACCTCGTGGTCTCGGGCGGGGAAGACGGAGTGGTCAGGCTGTGGGACCTCGACACCGGTCGGTTCCTACGAGCTCATCAGGCCCACACCGGCTGGGTATTCGCCACCGCGCTGTCCCCGGACGGTCTCACCATCGCGTCGGCAGGAGACGATGCGGTGATCCGGCTCTGGCGGACCGACACCGGTGACCCTCTCGGTGTGCTGACGGGTCACACCCGTCGCATCCGCGGCCTCGCCTTCTCCTCCTCTGGCTCCGTCCTCGTCTCGGGAGCTGAGGACGGAGCCGTATGCGCATGGGACACGGACCGACTCGTACTTATGCGCAAGATGCATACGGCCGGGACTCCGATGTGGTCCGTGGCGATCGGCGGAGAGTCCGACTCGGCGGTGGCCGCGGTTGGCGAAGACGAGTTCGTCCGCCTCTTCGACCTCACCACCGGCCGTCTCCTGGATGAACGCGCGGCGCACCGCGACTGGGTGCGTACCGTGGCGTTCGCCCCGGGCTCTTCTCTGCTGGCATCCGGCTCCGGTGATCGCTCCGTACTCGTATGGAACACGGCCGACGGACAACTGGCGCCCATACGCCGGATCGCCGACCTGAAGGCTCGTGTGCGCTCCGTCACCCTGTCCCCGCGTGCCGAGGTCGCCATCGCCGCCACCGAAGAACCGAGGATCCAGGCGTTCTCGGCAGAGGGCCCAGTCGGCGAGACCCAACTGCCACCTGGTGTCGACTGGGTGCGCTCGGTCGCCCGTACGGACGATGGCAGGGTGATCGCAGGCTGCGAGGACGGCGGTGTCCGCGTCTGGAACGCAGGGAGGGGTCAGCTCGAAACGCTGGGCCGCGGGTCGAACACGGTGTGGTCCACGCAGTTCGCGGCCGATGGGCGTATCGCCGTTGTCGGTGATGGCGCGGGCAACGTAGGGCTCTTCGACGCTTCGACCTCGGCGTTCCGCCGCAGGCTCCCCGCGGGTCACGGACGTGTGTGGTCTCTGGCGGGCGGTACCCATCACGTGGCGGCGGCGTGCGGCGATGGAACGGTCAGAGTCTGGTCACTGGTCGACACGGGGTGGGACCTCACGCTGAACCAGGACGCCACGCGGACGTGGGCTGTAGCAATGGCCCGATCCGTGCCCCGCCTCGCGGCGAGCACCGGCGACGGGCACATCCGCTGCTGGGATCTCCCCAGTGGATCACTGCTGTGGAGCCAGGACGTGCATGCCGGCCGTCTGCGGTCGATCGCGTTCGACGACAGCGGAGACCTTCTGGCGGCCTGCGGTGGCGACGGCTCCGTACGCGTGTGGCATGCCTCGACGGGAGAATTCAGGGGCCGGTTCACCTGTCCCAGCGGGTGGGCTCGTGCGGTCACCGTGGACGGACTGGGCAACCGGGTCGCGGTTGGGGCAGGCACTGGCGACATCTCCGTACGCGATCTCCGTACCGACCGGTTCACCGCGCACCTCTCCGGCCATACGGGGCGCATCCTCATGCTCGGCTTCACCAGCGATGAAAGCCGTCTGATCTCTGCCGCGGCAGACGGGACCGTACGCCTGTGGGCGCTCGACGATCAGCGGCAGATCGCCGAGGTCAGGGTGGACGCCTCGCTGCACTGCGCAGCCTTCGACAGCCGGACCGGTGCAGTGCTGGTCGGCAGCGCGGCAGGCGTAGTGGCGCTGGATATCAAGGACACATGACCGACACGCGAAGGGCTCAGACACCATGACAGCGAAGACCTCCGGCACGTCAGGGGACCGGGCGAGGCGAAGCACCGGACGGCTGCCCGAGCTCAGCGCCCCGGTGATCCTGAGCAATGGGCCGGGCACCTTCGCCCGGGACGTCCTGGAACGTCGCCATCCCGCTCTGATCCGGCAAGTCCGCGACGCCTTCCCGTACGGACCGCAACAGCACCAGGCACTCGACGATCTGCTGGACGAGGTCACCAAGGGGGTCGTCGAACCACTCGACGCCACGGCCCCGGGCCACGAGGTATGGGCGGCGTGGGGGCGCGAACACTTCGGACGATCGTGGCTCGACGCCCCATTCCTCTGGGCCGAGAGCTACTTCTACCGCAAGCTCCTCGCGGCCATCGGCTACTTCGACGAGGGGCCATGGCGAGGAGTGGATCCCTTCGCGCCCTTCAAGCAAGCCGAGCTGCGCAGCTCGGCAGTGGACGAGGAGTTCCAGGCCCTCGATGAACTCGTCGACCTGCGTGAGGAGGAACGGGCTTCGGCCCTGCTGCACGCTTCGCTCTGGGGCAATCGGGCCGATCTCGGTTTCCGCGTGACGGCGGGGGATCCTGAGCACGCCGATACCGGTGCGAGTCTGGTCGCCGACGACAGCACCTCGTTGTGGTCGCTGCTCCCCGTGGGGGCGCCAACCACCGTCGCAGTGGTGGCGGACAACGCAGGGAGGGAATTGATCCCCGACCTGATCCTCATCGACCACCTCTTGGAACGCGGCCGTGCGAACCGCGTCGTACTCCACGTGAAGCCCTACCCGTACTACGTCTCCGACGCGACGTCCACGGACGTCATCGACTGTCTCCGCCGGCTCGTCCAGGGGCCCGGCCAGGCAGGCGAGATCGGCAAGCGCCTCTGGGAGGCAATGGCAACCGGGCAACTGGAGGTGCGCACCCACCCGTTCTTCTGTGCGCCGCTGCCGTACGAGGCAATGCCCGAGGATCTACGGAAGGAGTTCGCGGCTGCCACGTTGACGATCCTGAAGGGCGACCTCAACTACCGCCGTCTGGTGGGTGATCGGCTATGGGATGCGGCGACGCCGTTCACGGACCTCACGGCCTACTTCCCTGGACCCGTCGCGGCACTCCGCACCCTGAAGTCCGACGTCATCGTCGGGCTGGACGAGCAGATGCTGAGCGGCCTTGATCAGAGCAGTCAGGCATGGCGCACCAGCGGGACCCACGCTCTGATTCAAGCTCGGTCGTAATGGTTTCTGAGCCAGAATCGGCCGGCCATGGGGACACGGCGGCATAGCGCATTGAGTCGGCGGCCGTAGGGAGATGGGCTCATGGCGTTATTCATGGTGGCCGCGACCGTGTACGGCGTGGCGCAGTTGCTGGTGTTGTCTTCGCCGACACGGTCGGTGCGGATCAGCACCGTGCTGCTGGCGATCGCAGTGGGCGTCTACGGCTGTGGAATCGCGACCGCGCTGCTGGAGTACGCGTACACGCGGGCGGTCGCCGATCAGCCCAGGGGTGGGGCGCTGCTCAAGGCCGTGAATACGGCCAGCTACACGGTCGACCCGGTGATCGAGGAACTGGTCAAGGTCACACCGCTGCTGCTGGCGGCATGGAACGTCAAGATCCGCCGCCAGTGGGGCCTTACCGACTACGTGGTGATCGGTGCCGCGCTGGGTGCCGGTTTCGGCCTGCTGGAGGCGGTGGTCCGCTTCGGCCTGGACGCGGACCGGGCACTTGACCATCCGGCCGGTGGCTGGATCATCCCGGACAGACTTTTCCCGCCCTACATCCCAGGCCCCGATCAGATCTTCTCGTCCTGGTTCCCCGCCCCTTCCAGCTCCCTGGACCTGGGCGAGGTGCACCCGGCCGCCGACACCAGCCCCCACCTGGTCTACACCGCCGCGGCGGCTCTGGGAGTCGGCGTCCTCATACGTGCTCGCGGGTGGCTACGAGGCGTGGGCCTGGTCCCTGTTGCGGCCGCCTGCGCCCACCACATCCTCGCCAACTACTCTGCCCAGCATCCCGCCGACCGGGACACGAAATCGCTGGTCGACGACCTCGACGGCATCCTGTGGGCCGTTCCGCTGGCGTGCCTGGCCATCGCGGTGTCCGTCGACATGTGGCAGATACGCCGAGCCAAGCGCACGATCCCCGGGGTGCTGCTCCAGGCGGAGCGGGCCGGCCGCACGGGCCTGGAGGCGCTGGTCGCGTATGGGCTGTGGCGGGTGCCCTGGTCGACGCTGATCGCGCTGCGCTTCGCCCGCATGCGCCGCGCCCTCCTCTACGCGGCCGGCCGCGCCCCCTACCCCGGCTCCGAATCCCTGCATCGCACCGTCGCCTGGACCGCCGGACAGATCGACGCCACCAACCACCAACACGCCTGGCACGGCATCGGGCTGCGTACGGTGCGCCAAGCTGCCCGAGCCATACGGGACCGGCGCCGGATCTGGGGCATCCTGATCTCCCTGGTCCTGATGCTCCCGGCTCTGGTCCTCCTCGGCGCGGGCTCCCTCCCGGCCGCCGCCGAACTCCAGGACCAGCTCAGCACCGGCAACGGCCCACACATCCTCATGGGATTCGGCATCGCCGGACTGCTCTGGATCACCTGGCAGCTCACCCAACTGCTGCGCACCTGGCAGGCGACCAGCATGATCGCGCTCGCCGAAGCACAGGCCATGGTCCGCTTCCGAATCTGGACCGCACTCGGCGGCCTCACCACCGGCACCGTGCTCCTGCTGCGCATGCAGCAGAAGGGGTTGGGGCCGGACGACGCACTGCTCCGCAAGTTCCACCTGCTGGAGGCGCTCAACAACTTTCTCGCCTACCTCGGCTTCGCGCTCATCCTGCTGTCTTTGCTCGCGCTGTTCCCACCCGGCGGCGGACTCGCCCTCGCAGGCACCGGCGCCGTAGCCGGCACCATCACCATCGAAGCGGCCATCCACGCCGCCGCACTCGGCACCCTCGGCGTCGTCCTCATGACCGCGGGGTCCGGTAGCGGCGAAGGCAGTCCGGAGTCTCAGGGCGAGACAACGCCAGCGCAATCATCCGGAAGGGACCGGGTGAAGCGGGGTAAGGAGTACGAGGACCACCTGCAGGAGACACTGGGCGGCCGCGGGTCGTTCAGAGACGGGGGACGCGAGTTCGACGGAGCTTTCACGGGCGATGATGGTGTCGAAGTGTGGTACGAGGCGAAGTCCGGGAGGTATTGGGAGCTGGCGAACGAGAACCCGAAGGTCATGGAGAAGTTCAAGTCGAATCTCGGCGATGCGCGCCGAATAGCCGAGGAGGGCGGAAGGAAGTTCTCCCTGATCTCAGAGAAGCCAATACCCGAAAATATCGTCAAGTGGCTCGACAAGAAGAACTACACGTGGCGAGTGATCCCCAAGGGGGCGGGATAGTGTCCCGGACAGCAGACATTGACTTTACATTCCAGGCGCCGGTTTCCGTGTCCCGCGTAGTCCAAGTCTTGTCCGAATCCGGCTGGTCGCCAGTAGAGCTCCGCGGGATCTCTTACGCTGTCCCTGACGAAGACGGCGACCTGGACTGGTACAGCACACCCCCCGACGCGTTCGCGCACGTCGTCGCAACTCTGGACTCCCCCGAGCGCCATCGGCAAACCATTGGCATCTCCATTTACCATCCAGGGGCGAAGACCGGTGGACTGCTCCTTTTCTTCTCCGGCAGGACGGATATCTCCTTCTCTCCTTCAATTAATAGGCGGTCCCACTCCGCGGCAGAGGAGCTGACCGATCTACCTTGGTACCTTGAGAAGATGCTCCCTCCACTATTCAAGATCGGCCTATTGGGGTACAAGGCCCAAGACATGGCTGACTGAGTAAAATCCGTGCCTCGGGTTCGCGCGCATGCGAGGATCGGCGAGCTCCAGCGCCGGGAGCCAGGACGCCGTACCGCGCGGCCGAGCGGCGAACCCACGGCGCCCTTTGCCACGGCGAGGCCCGCCGGAGTCACGGCGATATCCGCGGACTCAAGCGCGGGCAGGGTGACGACGTTGGCGACCTTGCGCGGCCCGGCGCGGAGCGTTGACGTATGACTTGGTGGAGGACCGTGCCGGGAACGTGGCCGACGGTCTCGGCTCCCCGCACGGGCCGGCCGTTCGTATTGCACATGGACGGCCCCTGCGGGTTCTCACAGGTCTATCGGCGCTGCCGGTGCTGTTGCTCAGCGGGTGTCGTGACTACCGCTGCGGGCTGTGGGTTTCGGGCCCGCTGGGTGGGGGTCGATGCCGTCATGGTCGAGCGTCGGCGGGCAGCTTCGGCGCGGCGGTTGGGTGCGGGGTTGCGGCTGGTGTGCTGGATACGGGTGATCAGGACGCGGGCGGGTTGGCGCGCGGTGGACAGTTCACGTTGGGCGGCGGCTTCCTTGAGTAGCTGGTGCGGTTGGTGGCCATGGGCTTCGGCGTCGGCAAGGACGGTGGCGAGGGCGGGCCAGCCGGAATCGGCGAGGATCCGGTCGGCGTGATCGGGGACGGCGGCACGAACATCGCTGGCGAGGGTGAGGCGGGTGGTCTCCCTGGGCTGACGCTGTTCGAGTTCGGTGAGCACGGGTGTGAGGGCGTGGTCGGCGGCTGCCTGGAGGCGCTGGAGGGCTTGGCGGGCGGCGTCAGCCTGGTGGGCATGGCCTTTCGCCTCGTGCCAGCGCCGGGCGACGATGGCTGCCCAGACCAGGGCTGCGACCAGAGCGGCGAGGACGCTGCCGTCCGGTCCCGTGGCGGTATGCACGATGTCACGCGCTGCGATGCGCACGGTGTCGGCGGCCCGGTCCTCTGACTGGATCTGTGAGCGCTGGGCGCGTGCGAATGCCTTGCTGGCGGCCTGTAGTTCGGCATGCAGGTGGGCTGGGGCCTTCTGGGAGGTGGCTTCGATCAGTTCGCCAAGGGCGGCGATGTGTGCCTGGGCCCGCGCGTCACCGCCGCCCTCACTACCTGTGCCGGTGATCTCGGTGTGGAGTGCGTCGAGGGCGCCGGTGGCCTGCTCCCAAGGGTTGGCAGGCCGGTTGCGGCGAGCGGTGGGATGCTCCTCGGGCGCACCGGTCTCCAGGCGTGCCTTGAGTTTGGGCAGGCTCAGGTCGGGGGCGATCCCCCCGCCGGGGCGGAAGATCTGCTCGCCGTTCTCGTTAACGTCGCCGGGGCGGCCGACGGCGTAGCCGAGGAGATCGCCGGATGGAGCGCGCCGGGGCTTGACGGCGATGCCGTCGGCTTCGAGATAAGCGAGGAGTTCCTCAGCAGTGGCGGCGTGGGGGATGGCGGCGCGGATGCGGTCTTCGAGCCACCCTTGGCTGGTCTGCTCCCAGCCGAGGCGTTCGGCCTTGTGCATCTCGGCTTGGGTGGGGCGGCGGGTGGCGGTGCGGTCGCCTTTCTTCAGTCGGCGCAGGCCGTAGTCCTTCTCGATCTCTCGGCAGGCGTCGCCGACGCGGATGCCGCTGTCGTGGAGTTTGGGGCGGCGGCCGTCTTCTCGAACGGTGGTGGCGAGGATGTGGATGTGGTCGTCGGCGTGGCGTACGGCGATCCAGCGGCAGGCCAGGTCGTCACCGACCGGGACGATGCCGGCCGCTTCGACGATGCGGTGGGCGATCTCGGCCCATTCGGTGTCGGAGAGGTAGCGGTCCCCGGGGGCTGCCCGGACGGGACAGTGCCAGACGTGGTCAGTGATCTTCTTGCCGAACTCGTTGTTGCGTAGCCGTACGGGCTCGTCGAGGTAGCGGCCGAGTTCGGTAAGGGTCGCGTTCTCGTCGCGGCCGGGGTCGGGCATGCCGAGCATCGCGAAGCCGGCGACGATGTGCGGGTCGATGTGTTCGTCGTGGCGGCCAGGTCCGTAGAGGTAGGCGAGCAGACCGCGGGTGTTGGACCCGGCCGGTTTGATGGCGGCGATCACGCGGACACCCCTTGTTCCGGGTTGGCGGGCTGACGCAGGGCCTCGGCGATCAGCTCCAGCAGGCGGTGGAGTTCGTCGAGATGGCGACGGACTTCCGGCGGGGTGAGGTCACTGTTGAGGGCGCGGGCGATCTGGTTGACGTTGACGCCGATGCGGTTGAGCTCGCGCAGGACCTGGGCACGGAACATGTGCGTGCGGCGGCGGTCCTCGGACAGAGGCAGGTTGGCAGTGAACCGGCCGGTGATGAAGGCCAGGACGACGTCGGCGGCGAAGCCGGACTTGCCCTTGTAACCGTGCTCAACGGCTGTCTCTTGGAGGCGGGTGTCCTCGTCATCGGTGAAGAGCATGGGGCCGACACGGACGGTGCGTTTGATACCGGTGAAGCGGCGGATCGTGGGCTGTGCACTCTTCACGGTGGGCTCGCCGGCGGCAGTCTCGGCGGCGCGGGCGGGGCGCAGGATCTCGCGCTGGGCGGCGTGGAGGGTTTCCCGGTCGGGGCTACCCTCGGCCACGACCTCTTCGCCCGGCGCCCCCTGGCGCTGCACCGTCTCCGCCACCCCCGGGGCGGAGTTCCCCGAAGCCCGGCCTTGAGTCGGACTCGGGGTACTACTGGCTCCGCCAGGGGCAGCCCGTCCGAACGCGCGCCGTAGACGGCCCATCAGCGTAGGGGACTTCGTCAGCGGCAACGGCTCGTCCGGGGAGTCCTCAGGGTGGTGCGGGTCGTGCGTCATGGGCGATGCTCCGGAGAAGGCTGGATGGGCAGACGGGTGGGCGGGGCCGGTGGGCTGGGCGATGCGGGCATCGCTCTGTCCACACGTGTGGACAGGCGGGTGTCGAGCGGGGTGGTGGCCGGGCGGGTGACCGGAAGGGGTTCCGGTCACCCGGTGCGGGCGGTCAGCCGCTGGTGGAGACGGCGATCCCAGCGGCTTCGAGTTCCGGCCGCAGGATCTTCATCACCTTCGTCAACCGTTCGCTGCCGATCGTCAGCCCCTTGTCCTCCACGGCCTCGCGCAGAAGATCCCGGGTGAGCTTGCGGTGCTCGAAGGCGGCGATCCGGCCGATCTCCGCAAGCTCCTCGATGGTGGCTTTGGGCGGCCGACCGCCGCGCGGCTTGGCCTGCGGAACCTGGGCCGTTGATTCCGTCGGCTGGGCAATTGCGACGGGCAGTGGATCGCTCAGGCCGATGGAAGTAGCTGCGCGTTCCAGCTCCTGGCTGGGAACGTCCAGTTTCTGAACGGCACCCTCCGTCCGCTGGCCGGTGAGGCGTTCCGGCCGGTTGGTGGAGCGGTCGACGAGCTGATGGATCTGCCGCATCAGGACAGCGAAGGCCAACATCGCGGCGGTCGGGGGAACCGCGGCGACCACGTAGTCGAGGAAGGGCACGCTGCTGGCGTTGCCTGTGCTGTTGACGCCGGCCACGTTGAGGACGATGGAGCCGATCGACCCGGCGGCGGTCAGTCCGATCGCCCACCGGTCGGTGACCTGGCGCAGGCCCGCGCGGAGCATCAACAGTTCGCCCGCGACGATGAACGCGTCCAAGGTGGCGGGCCAGGCCCAGCGGCGCATCGGTGAACTACCCAGCCCATGCTGGCCTGCGACCTCGGCCAGGTGCGCGTAGGAGAGCCAGAACGCGCCCGCGGTCAGGACCACGATGACGGCCCCGGCAGTGAGGAGCGCCCACCACTCGGCATCGTGCTCGCGCATCAGAGGCTTACCCTCGCCGGACTTGCCGCCCGATTTCTGGCCGTGTGGTGGATGGGGGGTGGATTGGGTGGTCAAGCGGGATACTCCTGAGGGCTCGGTGTGGTGCGTCTTGGCCGTCTTAGCCGTTGAAATCGCAGGTCAGAGCGAGTACGGCAGTGGCCGTGGCCTTCCGTCTTGGCGGGCGGCGCCGGCGTCTTCGTACCTGCAACGAGGCGGCTCGCAGCGCTTCTCGTGACTGAGTGGCCGCCGGGGCCAGGACGTGGCGGTTGCGTCTTCCGTCTCGTCTGGCAAGGCCGTGATCTGCAGGAATACGGCACGGACGTCAGGGACGGCACAAGACGGATCCGGGTCGGCGTTTTAGCTGACAGCGCGCGATTCATGATCGTGTTGCCGTCTTGGCCCCGGCTGCCGTGTCGGCGACGGCTGAAAAGTGGACCAGTAGCGACGCTTGAAAGTTGACCCCCTCCAGGGGTCTGGCTCGTTGAGCCAGGCCGGGAGGAGTGGTGATCAGCGTGGAGGACTGGGCGGAGATCCGTCGGCTTCACCGGGCCGAGCAGATGCCGGTGCGGGCGATCGCAAGGAAGCTGGGGATCTCGAGGAACACCGTCCGCAGGGCGATCGCGGACGACGCGCCGCCGAAGTACCAGCGGGCGCCGAAGGGCTCCATCGTGGACGCGGTCGAGCCGCAGATCCGCGAACTGCTCGAGCAGTGGCCGGAGATGCCCGCGACGGTGATCGCCGAGCGGATCGGCTGGGACCGCGGGCTGACGGTGCTCAAGGACCGGGTCCGAGACCTGCGGCCGGCCTATCGGCCCGCGGATCCAGCCTCGCGGACGGTCTATGAGCCGGGCGAGATCGGCCAGTGCGACCTGTGGTTCCCGCCCGCCGACATCCCGCTCGGCTTCGGGCAGGTCGGGCGGCCGCCGGTGCTGGTCATGGTCGCGGGCTACTCGCGGTGGATCACCGCCCGGATGCTGCCCTCCAGGTCGGCGGCCGACTTGATCGCCGGGCACTGGCGGCTGCTGACCGAGCTGGGCGCCGTCCCACGGGTGCTGGTCTGGGACAACGAGGGTGCTGTGGGCTCCTGGCGGTCCGGGGGACCTCAACTGACCGACGAGTTTGCCGCGTTCGCCGGGCTGCTGGGCATCAAGTTCCTGCTCTGCAAGCCCCGGGATCCGGAGGCCAAGGGGCTGGTCGAACGGGCCAACGGCTATCTGGAGACGTCGTTCCTGCCCGGGCGGGTGTTCACCTCGCCGGCCGATTTCAACATTCAGCTCGCCGACTGGCTGACCAAGGCCAACCGGCGCATTCACCGCAGCCTGCAGGCTCGTCCGGCGGACCGGCTGGAAGCGGACCGCTCCCGGATGCTGGCCCTGCCGCCGGTCGCCCCGCCGGGCTGGTGGAAGGCATCGCTGCGGCTGCCCCGGGACCACTACGTCCGCCTGGACACCTGCGACTACTCGGTGCATCCACTGGCCGTCGGCCGCCGCATCGAAGTCACCGCGGACCTGGACCAGGTCCTGGTGACCTGCGACGGCGTCGAGGTCGCCCGGCATGCCCGCAGCTGGGCTCGCCACCAGACCATCACCGACCCGGACCACGCGGCCGCTGCCGCAGCCGCACGGAAGAAGGCTGCCAGCACGAAGGCGGCGCCAGTGGACGTGACGGAGGTCGAGGAACGGTCGCTGGAGACCTACGACCGGATCTTCGGTGTCATCGACGGCGGGCTGAGCACGGGCGAAGGGGCAGCGTGATGAGCACGAAGAACGGCACGAACCAGGCCCGGACCAGCCGCGACGTCGGCTCCGAACTGATTTATCTGACCAAGGCGTTGAAAGCCCCGGCCCTGCGGGATGCGGCAGCACGGCTCGCCGAACGGGCCCGCGACGAGAGCTGGAGCCACGAGGAGTATCTGGCCGCATGCCTGCAGCGGGAGGTCGCCGCCCGCGACTCCCACGGCGCCGAGGGACGCATCCGCGCGGCCCGTTTCCCCTCTCGCAAGTCGCTGGAGGACTTCGACTTCGACCATCAGCGGTCGGTGAAACGCGAGGTCATCGCCCATCTGGGGACGCTGGACTTTGTCGTCGGGAAGGAGAACGTGATCTTCCTGGGGCCGCCTGGCACCGGCAAGACCCACCTCGCCACCGGCCTCGGCATCCGGGCCTGCCAGGCCGGCCACCGGGTCGCCTTCGCCACCGCCGCCCAGTGGGTCACCCGCCTCGCCGAAGCCCACCAAGCAGGCCGGCTCAGCGACGAGCTGACCCGCCTGGGCCGGATCCCGCTGATCGTGGTCGACGAAGTGGGCTACATCCCCTTCGAACCCGAGGCAGCGAACTTGTTCTTCCAGTTCATCTCGGGCCGCTACGAACGCGCCTCGGTGATCGTGACCAGCAACAAGCCCTTCGGACGCTGGGGCGAGGTCTTCGGTGACGACACCGTCGCCGCCGCGATGATCGACCGCCTCGTCCACCACGCTGAAGTGATCTCGCTGAAGGGCGACAGCTACCGCATGCGCGGCCGAGACCTCGGACGGGTTCCCGCGGCCAACAGCGGGGAATGACCAACATCAACTGAGCAGTGGGGGGTCACTTTTCACCCGTCGGATGTGGGTCACGATTCACGCGTCGCCGACACTGCCGGTCTTGTCTGCACCCCGCCTGACCTGCGAGATCACGGCAGGGACGGCAAGGACGGCAGCCGGGAGTGGCGGGGCTCAGCCCTCGCCGAGGCTGGCAGGTTGAGTGTTCCCTGAGGGAACAGGTTGGGTGCCCACTGAGTGGACGGTGGGGCAGTAGCGCCGCCAGGCGTCGAGGAACTTGTTGCGCATGTACCCCTTGCGCTGCGTTCCGTCAGCCATACGGACGTTGCCCGACCTGATGCCGTACTCGCGCAGCATCGCGCCGAGATCACGGGCGGTCAGCCCGCTGCGTCCCCACTCCGCCCACGGGCTCTCCACGTCCTGGCGCAGGAGGTAAAGGAGTTCCTCGGTGGAGAGACTCTCGGGCTCGCCCCGGCCCGCGAAGATCCGGCGGATGTCGGCGAGGATGCGCGCCCCGCTGGGATGGTCCTCCTCGGCCGCCGCTTCGGCGGCGACCATCCGCGCGCACGCGACCCGCGCCAGACGGGGCCACGCGCCGCCGGCGAGGTCGGCGACGATCACCAAGGGCTCCCAGGTGTCGGCAGCGCGGTCCTCTACCGGCATATCCGGCTCCAAGTTCGCCGCCTTGTCCATCAGCGGCCTGGCCCACGCGGCGATCCGGTCACGCAGGTCGTGCAGGGCCGGGGTGTCCCGGCGGGAGCGGAAAGGCTTGACGCTCTCGCCCTCAGCTCGGCGGCGCATGCGGATCACGATCGCCCGGTCCATGATCGTGTCGGGCAGATCGCCGATCCCCGCGATCGCCGCCATGGCGAAGGTGGCGAACTTGTGCGGAGTGTGGTCGTTGCCGACGACCCGGGTCACATACCGGTTGCGCTGGTGGCCGGCGTTCAGCAGGCCGCGCATCTCCTCGTTCTTCTCCGCCACCTTCGGGCTGCCGAAGATCGTGTCCGCCTCGTCCACCAGTAGTGTCGGCGGGTTCTCCTCGGTGATGGAGCGGAAGATCGCCGCAGGCGTTGTGTTGATGGTCAGCATCGGCTCGTGCACCGTCTCGACCAGCACGTCCAGCAGCCGCGACTTGCCGCACCGCTTCGCGGGCCCGACCACCGCCAGGCGCGGGGCATGCTGCCAGGCGGACTGCAGATGCGTCGCCACCACCCACGCGGTGACCGCGTCCAGCGCCTGCTCGGACGGGAAGATCACGAACCGGGCGAGCTGCGCACGCAGTTCGCCCAGCAGACCCGCGCCTTCGGTCGGCTCGGTGTCGGGTATCTGCATCTCCTCCGGTCCGCTCGGCGTAGCCGCTTGCTCGGGACCATGGGTACCCGCATCGTGGCCATCGTCCCCGTTGGCGTCTTCGGCCGACGGGGAGCGCAGGTGAGCGCCAGGCTGACCGGGAATCGCGCTGGCCGGCCAGATCGCCTTGGCGGGTGCGGAATGTGCATCGGGTGTCGTAGGTTGCACAGGGCAGCTCCTCATCTGGCGGTTACGGGCCCGCCCTTGCCGCCGGGTTGGTTCATGTGAAGTCGTGCAGGGGTGTTGCTCGGGCCTCCGGCGTTGCCCCGCCGGAGGCTCACCCACGTCTCGCGGCTACTCGACCGAGGCGAGGGACCACGGACAGTACGTCCACGCCCCGCCACAGTCCAGCGTTTCTGTGTCAGCTCAGCGCAGAAGCGTCTGCTACACGCACGCGCGGTCATGCGGCCAGGCCGAGCAGGCTCAGCAGGTCGGCCGTCACGACCCGGTACGCCTTGCCCAGCCGCAGGACCCTGCACGGGTACTGGCCCTGCTTCGCCAGCGCATAGCCCTTGCTGCGTCCCAGGCCCAGCGCCCGATTGCCGGTGTCCAGGTCAATGGCAGCGGGCAGGGCCAGCAGCTCCTCCCGGGTCATCCCGTGCGACTTACCGGCGATCTCGTTCTCGCGCATGCGGCGCTCCATCCATGACTGAGCCCTCGGCGAACGCGACGACCGCGCCCGTCTCCAGGCCACTAAATCCAGGATGACCGAGCTACTGTGTCCCCATGACACAACACCGTTTCGATGATGGAACTGACCCGGACAACGTGCCCGAGTGGGCGGACCAGCTCATGGCCACCGTGGCCGCCGAGGTCCGCAGACGGCGGAAGGAGCTGGGTTGGAGCGCACAGGACTTGGCCGACAAGTGCGACGAGACCGGCTATCCGATCCCCCGCAACGTGATCGCCAATATGGAATCCGGCCGCCGTGCCGGCCTCCCCCTGGTCGACGTCATGGTCCTGGCCAAGGCCCTGAACACGCCCCCCATCTGCCTCATCTATCCCGTCGGCTACGTAGAAGACGTGCAGCAGCTCCCTCTCGAACACCCCACCTCCACCCTGAACGCCCTGAACTGGTTCACCGGCGAGGAGACCGAGCTCGGCGCCGAGGACGACATGCTGCGCTACTTCCGCGCCCACCACGCCGCCGAGAGGACGTTCAAGGCCGCACGGCAAGAGGAGGAGTACGCGCGCTACCACGCCGAGACCGCCCCGAACGCCGACCGGAAGGCCGAGGCCCTCCGCACCCAGGCCCATGCCGCCCAGGAGGCCGAGGCGGCCAAAGTCCGTCTGCGCAGGGTCCGCGCCTTCATTCGGGAGGGGGGCGTCACGCCTCCCTTCCTGTGGCCCAACGTCGCCGCCGAAGTCGAGCCGTCCGAAACCGACACCAACCCCACCGAGGAGAACGACCTTTGAAGGGCTCCACCTACCGCCGCTGTTCCTGCCGCGACCCCAAGACCGGCAAGGAGCTCGGCACGTCCTGCCCCAAGCGCAACAGCAGGAACCACTGCACCTACTCCATACGCCAGGAGCTGCCGCCGCGTGAGGACGGCAGCCGAAGGTCGTTTGCGCGAGGCGGGTACGGCAGCCTCAAGGCGGCTCAGGCCGGCCTCGACCACGTACGCGCCCTCTTGGGGCTGGCCGAAGCCGATGACCCCGAAGGCATAGAGCTGATAGGCGAGATGCTGGCGGAAGTCAGCCGCGAGAAGACGCCTCTGCCTGATGTGGAGGAGACTCGGCGGCGGCTCAAGGCTGGCCAGGACCTCATCGGCAGCCTGACCGTGAGCGAGTGGCTCGACCGGTGGCTGGCGGGCAAGCGGATCCGGAAGTCCGGCCTGAACCGCTACGAGACCGATATCCGCGTGCACCTCAAGCCGCGCATCGGGCACCGGCGGCTCGACCGGCTGCGCGTGAGCCACCTCAGTGAGATGTTCACGGCCATCGCCGACGCCAACGCCGAGATCCTGGAGCAGAACGCCCAGCGGCGGGCCGCAGTCGAGGAGCTGGCAACTGTCCCGTGGAAGGGGGCCGAGAACCGCGCCCGCCGCAAGGCGATGAAGGCTGCGATCGACGCGATGCCGCCCTTTCGGCGTGTGACCGGTCCGGCTACCCGGCTGCACGTCAAGGCCACGCTGCGGGCCGCGTTGAACGACGCGATCGGGCAGCAGATCATCACGTTCAATCCGGCGGCCCACGTCGAGATCGACCCGGTGCGCAAGCCGAAGGCCCTGGTGTGGACGGATGAGCGGGTCGCCAAGTGGCGGAAGACCGGCGAGAAGCCTTCGCCCGTGATGGTCTGGACGCCCGAGCAGACCGGCGCCTTCCTCGACTTCGCCGCCGAGGACCGGCTGTACGCGATGTGGCACCTGATCGCCTTCCGCGGCCTGCGGCGTGGCGAGGCGTGCGGGCAGCCGTGGTCGGAGACGAACCTCGACACCCACTCCCTCACCGTCTCCTCCCAACTCGTGCAGGACGGCTGGGAGGTCGAGGCGTCCGAGCCGAAGACGGACAGCGGCTTCCGTGTGGTCGCCCTCGATGACTACACCGTCGAGGTGTTGAAGCGGCACCGCGAACGCCAGGACGCGGACCGCGAGGAGTGGGCTTCGGCTTGGGTGGAGACCGGTTTGGTCTTCACTCAGGAGGACGGCTCCTGGCTGCACCCCGGCAAGGTGACCGACTTCTTCGAACGGCTCGTCGCCACCTCCGGCCTCCCACCGATCCGGCTGCACGACCTGCGCCACGGCGCGGCCACGCTCATGCTCGCCGCGGGGGTCGACGTGAAGGTCGTGTCCGACACGCTCGGGCACAGCGACACCCGGATCACGCGGGACATCTACCAGAGCGTCCTCCCCCACGTCGGGAAGAGCGCCGCCGAGGCCACCGCCAAACTGGTCCCCCTCCAGCGCAAGGCCGAGGCGGAGAAGGCCCGTAAGGCCGCCAAGAAGGCGAAGCAGGCCGCGAAAGCGCAGGCCAAGGGCAAGAAGAAGGACGAGCAGAAGAAGCCCAAGAAGTAGGCCCCTGCGCGGCTCCGCTCACGCATCGCTCACGCAAGCCATCCCACGGCACCCCGGCCGTGTGACGCGCCATGCCCCGAGCACAGCAAAAGGCCAGGTCACGGGCTATGTGACCTGGCCTTTTTCGGAGCCGCCTAAGGGAATCGAACCCTTGACCTACGCATTACGAGTGCGTCGCTCTGGCCGACTGAGCTAAGGCGGCATGCTGCCGAGCCAGAGTGGCATCAGCAGCGTCGCTAAGTCTACACAGTTTCCAGGGGTGCTCCGCACGGGGGCCGGGCGGTCGGGGTCGGGGCCGGGCCGGGGGTGTTCGGGCTGGTCAGGTGCAGCGTTTGGCGTCGGCGGGCGGAGTGCCGTCGAGGAGGTAGGCGTTGATGGCGTTGTCGATGCAGTCGCTGCCCCGGCCGTAGGCGGTGTGGCCGTCACCGTCGTAGGTGAGGAGGGTCGCCGAGGAGAGCTGGGTGGCGAGGGACTGGGCCCAGACGTATGGCGTGGCGGGGTCGCGGGTGGTGCCGACCACGAGGATGGGTGCGGCGCCGCGGGCCTCGATGCGGTGGGGCTTTCCGGTGGCGGGGACCGGCCAGTAGGCGCAGTTCAGGGAGGCCCAGGCGAGGCCCTCACCGAAGGCGGGGGAGGTCTTCCGGAAGGCGGGCAGGGCCGCCTTGACGTCCTCGGGGGTGCGGAAGGCCGGAGGCAGGTCGAGGCAGTTGACGGCCGGGTTGGCGTACATGAGGTTGGCGTACTTTCCGTCCTCACGCTCATAGTAGAGGTCGGCCAGTTGCAGCAGTGGGCCACCGTCGCCCGCCGTGGCGGAGCGCAGCGCCGCGCGCAGCTGCTGCCAGGAGCCCTCGTCGTACATGGCCGCGATCACCCCGGTGGTGGCGAGCGCCTCGCCGAGCTCGCGCCGGCCGTCGTCGGTGGGGACGGGGTCACGGTCCAGCCGGGCGAACAGGGCGCCGAGGCGCTTCCCGGCGTCGTCCGGGCTGCGGGTGCCCAGCGGACAGTCGTCGCGGTCCACGCAGTCCTCGGCGAAGGCGGTGAAGGCGGTCTGGAAGCCGCCGGTCTGGTCGCGGTTGGTGCGCTCCGCGGAGAGCGTCGGGTCCATCGCGCCGTCGAGGACGAGCCGGCCGACGCGGTCGGGGTACAGCTCGGCGTAGGTGGCCCCGAGAAAGGTGCCGTACGAGGCGCCCACGTAGGTGAGCCGCTTGTCGCCCAGCGCCGCGCGCAGCAGGTCCATGTCGCGCGCCGCCTCGACCGTCGAGACATGGCCCAGGACCTCGCCGGAGCGCTTCTCGCAGCCGGCGGCGAACTTCTTGTACGCGGCCGTCAGTCCGGCGACCTCGGAGGCGTCGTCCGGGGTCTGGTCGGTCTGCGTGTAGGCGTCCATCTCCTTGTCGGTCAGGCACCGCACGGGTTCGCTGCGCGCCACGCCGCGCGGGTCCATCGCCACCATGTCGTACCGCGCGCGCACCGGCGCCGGGTAGCCGATGCCCGCGTACCCCTGCAGATAGCCGATGGCCGAGCCGCCCGGACCGCCCGGGTTGACCAGGAGCGAGCCGATCCGCTCGCCCGGGCCGGTGGCCTTCTTGCGGGCCACCGCGAGCCGCAGGTCCTCGGCGAGGTCGGGGCGGTCGTAGTCCAGCGGCGCCCGGAGCGTGGCGCACTGAAAGCCCGGCACGCCGCACTCGCGCCAGCTCAGCTTCTGCTCGTAGTAGCGCTTCAGCGCGGCCGGTCGGCCGCTGTCGGCCGACGGCGGCCGACCGGATCGGGAGTCGGACTCGTCACCCGAACAGCCGGTGAGGCCGGACGCCACCACGGTGGTCAGCAGGGCCACGGCCGCCAGCACCGTGCCGTTACTGCGGAGCTTGCGACTGATCTCCATCGATTGGCGCCCTTCGTCCTCAGATCGCGCAGTTCGCGGCATCGTGTCTGTCGGAGCGTATCCACACCGTTACGGTCCATGCGCAGGCGCGCGAAGCGAACTCGTAAGGGTGAGGGGGGTGCGTGGAAGGCCGGGGTGGTGAAGGACGGGGCGGGTGGCGCGTCGAGCCGGACGGCCTGGGCAGGCTGGCAGCCTGGCGGCCCGTTCGGCGCGGCCGGCGGCGAGATGCCGACGGCTTACCTGGCACGAGATGACGGCTCCGCCGGCCGGCGGGGGCTGCCCCGGCGGCGTGAACCGATGCCGGAGTCCCCCGGTGCTCGGTGCCCGTGCCCGTGTGCCCGTGCCCCGCGCCCCAGACCGGATAGCTTCCCGAGGGGGAGCTGCCCCGCCCGGGAGCCCTGCCCGGCTCAGCCCGCGCGCAGCGCCATGGTCATCGCCTCGACCGCCAGCAGCGGCGCCACATTGCTGTCCAGGGCCCGGCGGCACGCCGTCACCGCGTCGATCCGGCGCAGGGTCCGCTCCGGCTTCGAGCTCGCGGCGACCCGCTCCAGCGCATCCCGTACGTCGACGTTGGCCAGGGCTGTCTCCGTACCGAGCTGGAGCGCCAGCACGTCGCGGTAGAAGCCGGTCAGGTCGGTGAGGGCCAGGTCGAGGCTGTCGCGCTGGGTCCGGGTGGCGCGGCGCTTCTGGCGGTCCTGGAGCTCCTTCATGGCGCCCGCCGTACCGCGCGGCAGGCGACCGCCGGTGCCGGACGCGGCTCCCAGGGCGGCGCGCAGCTCCTCGGTCTCCTTCGCGTCGACCTCCTCGGCGAGCTGCTTGGCGTCCTCGTTCGCCGCGTCGACCAGCTCCTGCGCGGCCTTCAGGCAGCCGCCCACGTCGTCGACGCGCAGCGGCAGCTTGAGGACGGCCGCGCGGCGGGTCCGCGCCCGCTCGTCCGTGGCCAGCCGCCGGGCCCGGCCGATGTGGCCCTGGGTGGCGCGGGCGAGGGAGGCGGCCAGCTCGGGGGCGATGCCGTCGCGGCGCACCAGGACGTCCGCCACCGCGTCGACCGGCGGCGTGCGCAGCACCAGGTGACGGCAGCGGGAGCGGATCGTCGGCAGCACGTCCTCCAGCGAGGGCGCGCACAGCAGCCACACCGTGCGCGGAGCGGGCTCCTCGACGGCCTTGAGGAGGACGTTGGCCGCGCCCTCGGTCAGCCGGTCGGCGTCCTCCAGGACGATCACCTGCCAGCGGCCGCCCGCAGGGGAAAGCTGGGCGCGGCGCACCAGCTCGCGGGTCTCCTTCACACCGATGGTGAGCAGATCGGTGCGGACGATCTCCACATCGGCGTGCGTGCCGATCAGAGTGGTGTGGCAGCCGTCGCAGAACCCGCAGCCCGGCGCGCCGCCCAGGGCCCGGTCCGGACTGACGCACTGGAGCGCGGCGGCGAACGCGCGGGCCGCGGTGGCCCGGCCGGAGCCGGGTGGACCGGTGAACAGCCAGGCGTGGGTCATCCGGGACGAGGCGAGCGAGAGCGGCGCGCGCCCCTCCTCGTCCGGCCCACCGGTCCCGGACTGCGGAACGGCGGCCCTCGGCGCGGCCGCGGCGCCCGCCGCCCCGGCGGTCACCAACGCGTCCGCGTCCCGCGCGGCAGCGGTGAGCTGGACCGTCACCCGGTCCTGCCCGACCACGTCGTCCCACACCGCCATCGTCGCCTCCAGCACCTGCGGCTTCGCCTGCCGCGGGGCCCGTTCCGGTCGTCCCGCGGCTCCCCATTGTGGAGCACGGCACCGACAACGGGCGCCGTGCGAGATCAGCTCCGGCCGCGGCTCCGGCCGCCGCCGGCCTCGCCCCCGTCGTCCTCGCCCGCGCCGTCCTCGTTCCCGTACGGGCCCAGCAGCTCGTCGGCGAGCGTCGGGAGGTCGTCCAGCGGCGTCTCCTCCGCCCAGGTCGGGCGGCGCCGCTGCCCGGCGTCCGGGGCCTCGTCCTGTGCCGGGTCGACCTGGGGCAGCTCCCGAGTGCGGTCGTCGGCGGGGCCCGCGTCCGCCGCCTGCCGCGGCTGCGCCCCGTTCTCCTCCGGGCGGAACAGCCACGGGGGCACCCGGTCGGTGGGGTCCTCAGGCCGCTCGGGGTGGACCGACGGCAGCACCGCGGTCTCCGCGGTCGGGTCGGAGGCCGGCCGCTCCGCCGGGTGCGCGTCACCCGCGTCCGGCTGCGCCGGGTACTGCGGCAGCACGGCCGTCTTCTCGGCGTCCGGGCCGTCCGTGGGACCCACGGACGGCAGCACGGCGGTCTCGTCCACGTCGCGCGCGTCGCGCTCCGTCGTGCCGCCGTCGTCCGCCCGAGGCGTACATGGCGTCTCGACGGCGTCTGCGGGCACCTCGGGCCGCGCGGGAGGCATCGGCGGCATGGGGGGCACGGGCGGCAGCACGGCCGTCTCATCCGCGGCACCCGCCTCCGCGCGGGCGTCCACCCGCGGCGTACGCACCGTCTCGGCCGCCTCCGAAGGGGCGCCCTCGACGTGCGCCCCCTGCGCCTCGGAGCCCGTGGGCTCCACCGGCGGCAGCACGGCCGTCTCGTCCGGCGCGGACTGTTCCTGGACCGCGGGGGTGATCTCGGGGCCGAGGCGCGGATCGCGGCGTTCGGGGGCGGGCCGCGCGGCGGCGGACGGGCTCTTGGTGAGCCGGGTCTTCGCGGGCCGCGACGCGACCGCCTCGGGGGCGCTCGTCCCGCCGTGGTCGGTCACCGTCGGGGCCCCGGCCACCGGGGTCTCGACGGTGGACGCCTCGCCGACCGTCCTCGGCGGCTCCTGAGCGCCACGCCCGTCCTGCGGGGCGGGCGTCGCGTTCTGTGCGGCGGGCTGGGTGCCCTGTCCGGGGGACGTGGTGCCCTGCGCCGCCGGCGTCGCGTCCCGTCCGGCGGGCGCGGTCTCCCGAGCTGCCGACGCGTCCTGGTAGCCGGCCGCCAGCGGGGTCTGGAGCGTGGGGGCGTCGCCCCCCGCACGCCGCGCGGAGCCGGCCTGCGGCGTGACGCCGGCCTCGGGCGAGGTGCCCGCGCCCGGCGTGCCCGTGCCCGGTCCGGCGGCCGCGGCGCCGCCGGCGTCCGGGCCCGCGTCAGCCGCCTGCCGGCGCGCGTCCTCCGCGCGGAGCAGCGCCTCCTCGGCCTGCCGCTGCCGCTCCAAGCGGCGGGCTTCCGCCTCCGCGCGGAGCCGCGCCTGCTCCTCGGCCTCGTGACGGCGGCGCTCCTCCTCGGCGGCACGGGCGCGGTCCTCGGCCTCGATACGCCGACGCTCCGCCTCGGCCCTCTGACGGGCGTCCTCGGCCCGCTGCCGGGCCTCCTCCGCCTGCCGCTCGGCCTCGCGCTGCCGTGCCTCCTCCAGCTCGCGGCGCTCGCGCTCCTCCTGCTCGGCGCGCGCCTTGGCGGCGGCCTCCTGTCGCTCGCGCTCCAGCCGCTCCTCCTCCGCCCTGCGGGCGGCCTCCTCCTCGGCCTTGCGCCGCGCCTCCGCCTCAGCGGCCTTGCGGGCCTCGTCACGGGCCTTCAGCTCGGCTTCCGAGAGGGGCAGCATCCGGTCGAGGCGGTGGCGCACCACCGCGGTGACGGCTTCCGGCTGCTGACCGGCGTCGACGACGAGGTAGCGGCCCGGGTCGGCGGCGGCCAGGGTGAGGAACCCGGACCGTACGCGCCGGTGGAACTCGGCCGGTTCCGACTCCAGCCGGTCGGGTGCCTCGGTGAAGCGCTCGCGCGCGGTCTCCGGGGAGACGTCCAGCAGCACGGTCAGGTGCGGGATCAGGCCGTTCGTCGCCCAGCGTGAGATGCGGGCGATCTCGGTCGGGGCGAGGTCGCGCCCAGCGCCCTGGTAGGCGACGGAGGAGTCGATGTAACGGTCGGAGATGACGACGGCACCCCGCGCCAGGGCGGGACGGATGACGCTGTCGACGTGCTCCGCACGGTCCGCCGCGTACAGCAGCGCCTCCGCGCGGTGCGAGATTCCGGCGCTGGACACGTCCAGCAGGATCGAGCGAAGCCGCTTGCCGATGGCCGTGGCGCCCGGCTCGCGGGTCACCACCACCTCGTGGCCCTTGGCCCTGATCCACTCGGCCAGTGCCCGCACCTGCGTGGACTTGCCCGCTCCGTCGCCGCCCTCCAGGGCGATGAAGAAGCCTCCCGAGGCAGGGCCCTCCGCCGGGTCCCCGCCGAAGAGCGCCTCGCGCAGATCGCGCCGCAGCGGCACGCCCTGCCGGTCGTCGGTCTTGCCGAGCACGAGGGCCGCGACCGGCAGCAGCAGCGCGCCGACCAGCATCAGGGTGAAGGCGGCGCCGCCGTGGGCGAAGACGAAGTCGCCGTTGACCAGCCGGTGCGGGCTGATGGCGGCGGCGAGCAGCGGCGCGGCGACCGCGCCGAGGCCCACGAAGACGCGTACGACGGCCTGGAGGTGCTCGGTCATCCGGGCCCTGCGCGGCTCCTCGACCTCCTGGTCCAGCAGCGCGTGGCCGATCTGCGCCGCGACACCGGCCGACAGCCCGGCCAGCGCGGTGATCAGCAGCACGGTCGCGCCGTCGTGCACCAGGCCCGCCGCCAGCAGCGCCAGACCGGTCAGCGCGAGGGACAGCGAGAGCAGCCGCCGCCGCGACAGGCCGGGCAGCACCTTGGGGGCCGTGCGGATGCCGACCACCGGGCCGCCGCTGAGGGCGAGCACCAGCAGCGAGAAGGCGACGGGGCCGCCGCCGATGTCGACGGCCTGGAGCGCGGAGACGCCCACGGCCGCCGCGATCGCCCCGGCGATGGCGCCACAGGCCAGCACCAGGTGCGGCACGGCTCCCGTGCGGCCCTTCTCCGGGCCGAGCCGGCCGTCGGGACCGGGCATGGCGGCCCGTGGGCGACGCAGCCCCTCCAGCGGGGAGCGCGGGCGGGGCGTCTGGGCGCTGGGCAGCTCCAGGAAGCAGACAGCCGTGATCGCGGCCGCGAACAGCCCGGCCGCCCCGTAGGAGGCGATGGCCGCCTGGTGGATGTGGAACCACGCGATGCCGGAGCCCAGCAGGTTCCCGAAGAGCGTGGCGGCCATCAGGCCGATGGCCGCCAACGGCAGCGAGACGAAGGTCGTACGGAGCCAGAGCCGGCGCAGCGCGTCGAGGTGGTCCGGCAGCGGGCGCACGGCCGCACCCTCGGCGGGCGGCGCGGGCAGCAGCCCGGGCGCCGCGCCGTCCTTGGCCACCGTCCAGCAGCGCTCGGCGGCTCCGCTGACGAACGCGGTGACCAGCAGCCAGACCAGGGCGTTGCCCGGGGTCCAGTCGATCCACAGCGGTGCGATGACGAACAGCACCAGCCGCAGCCCGTCCGCGCCGATCATGGTCCAGCGGCGGTCGAGCGGACCGGACGGACCGATGAGCGAGGAGAGCGGGCCGAGCAGCACCGCCCCGAAGAGCACGGTCGAGAAGAGCCGTACGGCCAGCAGCGCGGCGACGGCGAAGGCCGCGCCCCGGTAGCCGCCTCCGAAGGAACCCGAGGCGACCGCGGCCTGGAGCGAGAGCAACAGGAGCACGAGCACCGCGAGCGCGTCCGCGGTACCGCTGACGAGCTGCGCGCTCCACAACCGCCGCAGCGGGGGGTAGCGCAACAGGGCACGCACCGCGCGTTCGCGCGAGTCCGCGGCTAGGGCGCCGGAGGTGGGAGTCACGTCCGTTGGCTGCTCGGCTCGTGTCATCTCGCCAGCCTATCCGGATCGCGTGAACGCACGCGCCGCCCACCCGAACAGACGCCCGATCCGGCATCCGCCCTCCGGGCACCGCTGCTTCGCCCCTGCTCAGCCCCCGTCCCGGCGGTGCCGCGACAGGGCCGGGCACCCCCTTGCGAGCGCCCGCCACCGGCTCCTGGAGAGCCCGCACGGCCGGCCATCGGAGCCGCAGCGCGCCGAGCCGGCGGTCCGAAGCCGCAGCGCGCCGAGCCGGGTACCGGACCGCGCGCACGGGGGAAACCGCGCTCCGCGCGGACGCGATCTCCGCCACACTCGCCGCGCGAGCGGCGAACGCGATGACCGGACGAGCGCCCCCATGCCGACGGCCGCCCCCGAGCCGATGCGTGGCACACCACGACGGAGGTGCCCACGCCGACCCACTCCGCCTCCCCCGCGGCCACGCCATCCCTCCGTGAGCGTGACGGAAGACGTAGCGGGAGACGCGCGGGGACGCGGAAGACGCGGGGACGCGGAAGACGCGGGGACGCGGAAGACGCGGGGACGCGGGAGACGCGGGAGACGCGGGGGACGCGACAGGCGGGCCGCGCGGGACCGCCGCGAACCCCACCGGGCCCGGGCGGCCGACCGCGCGGGCCCGCCTGCCGTGCTTGCTCCTGCTCCGCGCTCCTGCGTACCTCGGTTACCTCAGTACGTGAGCGCCTGAGCTGCTGACCGCCTACTCCGCGTCGCTCGCGGTGGACGCCTTCGCCGCGGCGGCCTTCTTCGCCGTCGTGGTCTTCTTCGCCGTCGTGGTCTTCTTCGCCGCCGTCTTCTTGGCCGTGGTGGTCTTCTTCGCGGCGGTCTTCTTGGCCGCCGTCTTCTTCGCCGGGGCCTTCTTCGCGACCGCCTTCTTGGTGGTCGCCTTCTTCGCCGTCTTCTTGGCCGGGCCCTTGGCGCGCTTCTCCGCCAGGAGCTCATAACCGCGCTCGGGCGTGATCGTCTCGACGTCGTCGTCGCGGCGCAGCGTCGCGTTGGTCTCGCCGTCCGTGACGTACGGGCCGAAGCGGCCGTCCTTGACCACCACCGGGCGCTCGCTGACCGGGTCGGTGCCCAGCTCCTTCAGCGGCGGCTTGGCGGCGGCACGCCCACGCTGCTTGGGCTGGGCGTAGATGGCCAGCGCCTCGTCGAGCGTGATCGTGAAGAGCTGCTCCTCGCGCTCCAGGGAGCGCGAGTCGGTGCCCTTCTTCAGGTACGGGCCGTAGCGGCCGTTCTGCGCGGTGATCTCGACGCCCTCGGCGTCCTGGCCGACGACGCGCGGAAGCGACATCAGACGCAGGGCGTCCTCAAGGGTGACGGTGTCCAGGGACATCGACTTGAAGAGCGAGGCGGTGCGCGGCTTGACCGCGTTCTTGCCCGTCTTCGGCGTGCCCTCGGGCAGCACCTCGGTGACGTACGGCCCGTAACGGCCGTCCTTCGCCACGATCGGGTGGTGCGGCGCCTCGGGGTCGGTGCCCAGCACCCGCTCGCCGCTGGGCTTGGCCAGCAGCTCGTGGGCCAGCTCCACGGTCAGCTCGTCCGGCGGCAGGTCGTCTGGCACGTCGGCGCGCTGGCCCGCCTCGCCCTCGACCTCGGACGGCTTCTCCACGTACGGGCCGTAGCGGCCGACCCGCAGCACGATGCCGTCGCCGACCGGGAAGGAGGACACCTCGCGGGCGTCGATCGCGCCCAGGTCGGTGACGAGCTCCTTGAGGCCGCCCAGGTGGTCGCCGTCGCCGTTCCCGGCCTCGGCGGCGCCGCCGGCGGCCTGGGCGCCCTGCGCGCTGTCACCGAAGTAGAAACGCTTCAGCCACGGCACGGCCTCGGCCTCGCCCCGCGCGATGCGGTCGAGGTCGTCCTCCATCTTGGCGGTGAAGTCGTAGTCCACGAGCCGCCCGAAGTGCTTCTCCAGGAGGTTGACCACGGCGAAGCTCAGGAAGGACGGGACGAGCGCGGTGCCCTTCTTGAAGACGTAGCCGCGGTCGAGGATGGTGCCGATGATCGACGCGTACGTCGACGGGCGGCCGATCTCGCGCTCTTCGAGCTCCTTGACCAGCGACGCCTCGGTGTAGCGGGCCGGCGGCTTGGTGGCGTGACCGTCGGCGGTGATCCGCTCGGCGGACAGCGCGGCGCCCTCGGCGACCTGCGGCAGCCGCCGCTCGCGGTCGTCGAGCTCGGCGTTCGGGTCGTCGGCGCCCTCGACGTACGCCTTCATGAACCCGTGGAAGGTGATCGTCTTGCCGGAGGCGGAGAACTCCGCGTCCCGCCCGTCGGACGCCGTGCCGGCGATCTTGACGGTGACCGAGTTGCCGACCGCGTCCTTCATCTGAGAGGCGACGGTCCGCTTCCAGATCAGCTCGTAGAGGCGGAACTGGTCGCCGGTGAGCCCGGTCTCCGCCGGGGTGCGGAAGCGGTCGCCCGAGGGACGGATCGCCTCGTGCGCCTCCTGCGCGTTCTTGACCTTGCCCGCGTAGGAGCGGGGCTTCTCCGGCAGGTAGTCCGCCCCGTAGAGCTGCGTGACCTGCGCCCGCGCCGCCGCCACCGCGGTGTCGGAGAGCGTGGTGGAGTCGGTACGCATATAGGTGATGAAGCCGTTCTCGTACAGCTTCTGCGCCACCTGCATGGTGGCCTTCGCACCGAAGCCGAGCTTGCGGCTCGCCTCCTGCTGGAGGGTGGTCGTACGGAACGGGGCGTAGGGCGACCGGCGGTACGGCTTGGACTCGACCGACCGCACCGCGAACGGGCTCTCGGCGAGCGCCGCGGCCAGCGCGCGGGCACCGGCCTCGTCCAGGTGCAGGACATCGGTCTTGAGCTTGCCGTTCGGACCGAAGTCGCGGCCCTGGGCGACACGGCGGCCGTCGACGGCCGCGAGGCGGGCGGTGAGGGTGCCCGGGTCGCTGGGGTCGCCGCCCCGGCCGGTGGCGAAGGTGCCGGTCAGGTCCCAGTACTCGGCGGAGCTGAAGGCGATGCGCTCGCGCTCCCGCTCGACGACGAGCCGGGTCGCCACCGACTGGACGCGGCCCGCCGACAGCCGCGGCATGACCTTCTTCCACAGCACCGGAGAGACCTCGTAGCCGTAGAGGCGGTCGAGGATCCGGCGGGTCTCCTGGGCGTCGACCAGGCGCTGGTTCAGCTCGCGCGGGTTGGCGACGGCCTCGCGGATCGCGTCCTTGGTGATCTCGTGGAAGACCATCCGGCGGACCGGGACCTTGGGCTTGAGCACCTCCTGGAGGTGCCAGGCGATGGCCTCGCCCTCGCGGTCCTCATCGGTGGCGAGGAAGAGCTCGTCGGAGTCGGCCAGCAGCTCCTTGAGCTTCTTGACCTGGCTGCGCTTGTCGGCGTTGACGACGTAGATCGGCTGGAAGTCGTGCTCGACGTCCACGCCGAGCCGACGCACCTCACCGGTGTACTTCTCCGGCACCTCGGCGGCACCGTTCGGCAGGTCGCGGATGTGCCCGACGCTGGCCTCGACGACATAGCCAGGGCCGAGGTAGCCCTTGATCGTCTTCGCCTTGGCAGGCGACTCGACGATGACGAGTCGGCGGCCGCCCTGTGCGGTCTCGCTGGTCGGGGACAACTTCGCTCTTCTCTCCGGTCGACGCTCGGTGAACGGGCCCAGTACGGCACCGTGTCATTGCGGTGACGCTGCGGAGTGTGACGGTACATCCCGCCCCCGTGTCAAACGGAAAAAGCCCACAACGCCACTCGAACGGTAACCCGACAAGCGTCCTGTCTGCCGCCCGGACCGACACACCGCCCCCGCGGTGCCCGGTGTCAGGCGCAACCGAGATACCAGATTCCGCCGCCCAGCGCGGCGACCCCGGCGAGAAGGGAGACGATGGCTCCGGTGACGGGACGCACGCCCTCCGCGACCGGTACCCGGCCGTGCACGCGCACCCCCGTCCACAGCAGCAACGCGGCGCCGAACAGCACGAACGCCGTCCCGGCGAAGACCGCGGGTCCACTCTCCATGGCCGAAAGCGTTCCACTCACAGAAGGCCGCGACACGAACCGCGGGTGAACGGCGCGTCACCTCATGTCACATCTTGGCCAAGCCTGAGCCCTCCCTCGGCCGCCCCGTCCCGGCGACTGCGCCATTGGTGACCAATGAGGATTTCTTCGGATTTTTATCTGGTGACGTAAGCCTCGAATCGATTTCGGTCACCTGTGCGTGACCCTCCGTGGCCGATTCGGTCGGGCAGCGAGGGCGCACGGGGGCACCCGGCGGTACGCGGTGTGCGCTGGGCTGCACACGGGGGAGCACCGCGTACGCCGTAGAAGCAGCGGTCTGAGGAGCCGTCGACGTGCCGATCGTCGTCGCGCCCCGGGGAGGCGGCGGAACGCCACGGGCAGGGGACGGCGCACCGGCGGGGGCATCGGGCGCACGGGCCCCGGGGGCGTGGAGCTCCCGGGGCCTGCGGGCGTGGGGCGCACGGGGCGCCGGGCTCACGGGGCGCCGGGCGCCGGGGCCGCGCCTCCCGTGGCCGCAGGCCGGGCGACGACTGCCCGAGCGCGCCCTGTGCGCCGCCCCGCGCTCCGCACCGTCGCGTGCCGGGTCCGCGCTTCGAGCGCCAGCCGCTGCCCGGCCCGGTGTCGCCGAATGACGACGGGCGGTGAAGGGCGGTGAAGGGTGGCGAAGGGCGGTGAAGGGTGGCGAAGGGCGGTGAAGGGCGGTGAAGGGCGCGGCTTAGGCGGCGTCCACCGGGACCAGGAAGCCCTGCTCGACCAGGAGCCGTATCGACGCCGGCGTGCGATCCCGCAGCATCACCGCGTCCTCGCCGATGAGCTGGGAGATGGCGTCCAGAATGCGACCCGCGCTCAGCGTCCCGTCGCACACCCCGGCGAAGCCCGCGCCCACCGTGTCGACCTTCGTCGCCCGCCGCATGCCGCGGTTCTGCCGCAGCACCACGTGCTCCGGGTCCTCCGCGCCGGGCAGCCCGACCTGCTCCTGCACGACCTCGTCGGCCAGCCGGAAGCGCGCGGCGAGCAGCGCCGCGTCGTCGTGCGTCCGCAGGAAGTCCTGCCGGTCGAAGTGGGCGGCGACAACTCCGCCGAGCGGCTGCTCGACGGGGTGCGGCCACTCCTCCACCGTCACCGAGGGGTGCTCCGCGCCCGACTTGCGCAGCGTGATCCAGCCAAATCCGACCGCCTTGGTCTTGCGGGCCTCGAACTCCTCCAGCCAGGCGTCGTAGCGGGCCGCGTACCGCGCGGGGTCGCCGAGGTGGTCGCCGGCGTCGCGCAGCCACAGCTCGGCGTACTGCGTGACGTCCTGCACCTCGCGCTGCACGATCCAGGCGTCGCAGCCGCTGGGCACCCAGGACCGCAGTCGATCGTGCCAGTCCTCGCCTTCGACGTGCTGCCAGTTGGCCAGCAACTGGCACCAGCCGCCGTCGTTGAGGTGGGCGGCGGACTGCCGCACCAGCGACTCGCACAGCGCGTCCCCACCCAGCCCGCCGTCCCGGTAGACGAGCCGGGCGCCGGGGGAGATGACGAAGGGCGGGTTGGACACGATGAGGTCGTACGTCTCCTCACCGACCGGCTCGAAGAGCGAGCCCTCCCGGAAGTCGGCCTCGGGCGCGCCCGACAGAGCCAGCGTCAGCCGCGCGATGTGCAGCGCGCGGGGGTTGAGGTCGGTGGCGGTGACCCGCGTGGCGTGCTGGGCGGCGTGCAGCGCCTGGATGCCGGAGCCGGTGCCGAGATCGAGCGCCTTCGCCACAGGGGTGCGGACGGTGATGCCGGCGAGGGTGGTGGAGGCGCCGCCGACGCCGAGGACGAGCTGCGAGCGGTCCACCTCCGCGCGGTGCCCGCCGATGCCCCCGGCGCCGCCGACCGCGCAGCCCAGGTCGGAGGCGATCCACCAGTCCTGGCCCTCCGGCCCTCCGTACGGACGGACGTCGACGACCGCCCGTACGCCCTCCCCCGACGGGACCGGCGCGGGCGCCAGCCAACCGTCGGCGAGGCAGTCCGCGACGGGCAGCACGGCGCCCGCGCGCTCCCGCGGAACCGCCTCCTGGAGCAGGAAGAGCCGCACCAGCGTCTCCAACGGGCCGTCGCCACGCGTGGCGCGCTCGGCCGGAACGGTCTCGGCGCGCGCGAGGGCGGCGTAGGCGGGCGCGCCCAACAGGTCGAGCAGGCCGTCGGCGGTGAAGTCGGCCGCCAGCAGCGCGTCCCGGAGACGGGCGGTGCGCGCGGGGTCAGGTGTCGGCAGGCGGCTGGAGAGGTGCGTACTCACGGACCCATTGTCAGGGCAACCGCCGACAAACAGCGACGACGCGGTCGGCACGGGCGAGTACGGGCGAGCACGGGCTTACGCGGCGAGCCCCTTTGAACTCGAACGGCGACCACAGGCGCACCGCGGCCGACCACGGGCGCTCTGACGAAGCGGAGGCAAGCACCGGCGCGCGGCGCTCGGTGGCCGCCATGGCGGCCGTCGGCCGTCGGCCGGAGCACCGAACCGTACGCGATGACGCGCAAGGCCGCCGTCCACAGACCCCGATCCCGACGCGCCTCCCCAGACCCCCAGACGCCGCCCCGAACGGCGTCGACCCGAACGGCGTCGGTCCAGATGCGCCATCCGGGCCATACCGCGATACCGCGCGGGGCGCGATGCCGGACGCGGGACACCGCGCGGTACGAGAGCGGTATGCGACAGCGGTACTGCGAGAACGTACGCCCCACGCCCACGCCCGCGCGGGAGCGCCACGCCACGCGGATACGCCGCACCCCTCGGTGTGCGGCGCCGCCACACCGGTCGCCACGCCCGCCGGCATGACCAAGGGCATGGCCGCGACGGCGTGCGGCCATGCCGTGGCAGCGTGCACGCGGCCGTGGTACCGCGGCGCCGCGGGCTCCGTGGCGCCACGGAGCCCGCGGTGCTGTGGAACCCGCGGGGCCGCGACCCCGGCGTCAGGAGCCGGCGGGAGCCGGAGTGGGCGTGCTGCGCTGGCAGCCGGTCTGCTTGGTCATCGCCTGGCCGATCTCGCCCTCCTGCAGCTTCTGCAGCGCCTCGTCACCCGACTGGCTGATCGTCTTGAGCTCCTTGGCGATGCCGTTGAGCCCCTCGGCGAACTTCGCCTTGTCCGCGGCGTCCAGCTTGTCGACGGTCGTCTTGAGGTTCTGGTAGGCCTTGGCCGTTTCGTTGAGCTCCTTGACGGCCGCCTCCTTGGTCTTCTCGCCGTCGTCGACCGGCGGGGCGCCGGCCTTGTTCACGGCCTTGCCGAGCGCGGTGTAGGCGTCGGCGATCTTCTGGAAGGCCATCGAGTCCGTCTGCTGAAGCTTCTTGGCGTCCGGCTCGTCCTCGGCGTCCTGAATGGCGGCGTTGGCGCTCTGAATGCTCTTCAGGTGCGGCTGCGCCGCGTCGCAGAACGTCTTGGCCCAGTCGTTGACCTTGTCGCTCTTCTCACTCTCGTCGTTGCAGCCGGTCAGCGCCAGTACGAGTGCCGCACCGCCGGACAGTGCCGCCGCAAGCTTCTTGTTCACCGGATTGGTCCCTTCCATGGCTCTCGGCCCCGGAACATACACGTCTGAAGCGCGGCGGCCGTCAGTCGGGCATCTGGTACGACCACTTTTGAAGCCATTTGCACCAAGCCAGGTGTGTGATGGAACTCGTCATACGGACGGGCGGAAACAAACGGGCGGGCAGCGCGCCAATGCGCACTGCCCGCCCGCCGGTTGGAACCTAGGACACCACCGCCGGGTCGGCCTGCTGGGCCACCCGCTCGGCGTTGCCTTCGTCACCCACCGCGATGCCACGCCGCTTGGAGACGTACACCGCACCGATGATGATCACGATGGCCAGGACGGCGATCCCCGCCCGCAGCCCCGGATTCGCGTCATCGCCGTAACTGAACTTCACCACCGCCGGCGCGATCAGCAGCGCCACCAGGTTCATCACCTTCAGCAGCGGGTTGATCGCGGGGCCCGCGGTGTCCTTGAACGGGTCGCCGACGGTGTCGCCGATCACCGTGGCCGCATGCGCCTCGCTGCCCTTGCCGCCATGATGGCCGTCCTCCACCAGCTTCTTCGCGTTGTCCCACGCGCCGCCGGAGTTCGCCAGGAAGACCGCCATCAGCGTTCCGGTGCCGATCGCGCCGGCCAGGAACGAGCCGAGCGCGCCGACGCCGAGCGCGAAGCCGACGGTGATGGGGGCCATGACCGCCAGCAGGCCCGGGGTGGCCAGTTCGCGCAGCGCGTCCTTGGTGCAGATGTCCACCACCCGCCCGTACTCGGGCTTCTCGCTGTAGTCCATGATCCCGGGCTTCTCCCGGAACTGCCGCCGGACCTCGAAGACCACCGCGCCGGCCGACCGCGACACCGCGTTGATCGCCAGTCCGGAGAAGAGGAAGACGACGGCCGCGCCGAGCACGAGACCGACCAGGTTGTTCGGCTGCGAGATGTCCAGGCTCAGGTTCATCTCTCCGGCCACCTGCACGCCCACCTCGTCGATCGCCTCGGCGATGGCGTCGCGGTACGAGCCGAAGAGCGCGGCCGCTGCCAGCACCGCGGTGGCGATGGCGATGCCCTTGGTGATGGCCTTGGTGGTGTTGCCGACGGCGTCCAGGTCGGTGAGCACCTGTGCGCCGGAGCCCGTCACATCACCGGACATCTCGGCGATGCCCTGCGCGTTGTCGGAGACCGGACCGAAGGTGTCCATGGCGACGATGACGCCGACCGTGGTCAACAGGCCGGTGCCGGCGAGCGCGACCGCGAACAGCGCCAGCATGATGCTGGAGCCGCCGAGCAGGAACGCGCCGTAGACGCCGAGTCCGATCAGCGCCGCCGAGTAGACCGCCGACTCCAGACCGATGGAGATGCCGGAGAGCACCACCGTGGCCGGCCCGGTCAGCGAGGTCTTGCCGATGTCGCGCACCGGCCGCCGGTTGGTCTCGGTGAAGTAACCGGTCAGCTGCTGGATGAGCGCGGCCAGCACGATGCCGATGCCGACCGAGACCAGCGCCAGGACTCGCGGGTCCCCGGAGTGCGTGAGGATCTCGTCGTCCGTGACCCCGTCCAAGTCGGCGTAGGAGGAGGGCAGATAGGCGAAGACGGCACCCGCCACCAACACCAGGGAGATCACGGCGGAGATGAAGAAGCCACGGTTGATCGCGGTCATACCGCTGCGATCGGACCGCCGGGGCGCCACCGCGAAGATGCCGATCATGGCCGTGACCACGCCGATCGCCGGAACGAGCAGCGGGAAGGCGAGCCCGGAGTCGCCGAAGGCGACCTTGCCGAGGATCAGCGCGGCGACCAGGGTCACGGCGTACGACTCGAAGAGGTCGGCCGCCATGCCCGCGCAGTCACCGACGTTGTCGCCCACGTTGTCCGCGATGGTCGCGGCGTTGCGCGGATCGTCTTCCGGAATGCCCTTCTCCACCTTGCCCACCAGGTCGGCGCCGACATCGGCCGCCTTGGTGAAGATGCCGCCGCCGACCCTCATGAACATCGCGATGAGCGCGGCGCCCAGACCGAAGCCCTCCAGCACCTTGGGCGCGTCCGCCGCGTACACCAGCACCACGGACGAGGCGCCCAGCAGGCCGAGGCCCACGGTGAACATGCCGACCACGCCGCCCGTACGGAATGCGATCTTCATAGCCCGGTGCGAGACGTCCGTCAGATCCTTGGCCGGTTCGCCCTTCGCGGGTGTCGCCTCACGGGCGGCGGCCGCCACCCGCACATTGCTGCGCACCGCGAGCCACATCCCGATATAGCCGGTGGCCGCCGAGAATCCTGCGCCGATCAGAAAGAACGCAGAACGCCCGATGCGCTGCGACCAGTTGTCCGCCGGCAGCAGCATGAGCAGGAAGAACACGACGACGGCGAAACCGCCGAGGGTCCGCAACTGCCGTGCCAGATAGGCATTGGCGCCTTCTTGCACGGCTGCGGCGATCTTCTTCATGTTGTCCGTGCCCTCGCCGGCCGCGAGCACTTGTCGAACCAGCACCAGCGCGACCGCGAGCGCCGCCACCGCGACGGCGGCGATCACCAGCACGATCACACGATTGCCGTCGGTCAGCTCCGCGGCGGCCAGGGTTGGGGGAAGGTCCAGCTGATGAGGGGTGAGAGGCCCCGCCATTCGTCCTCCTTGACGTTTGGCACATGGGCGCGCAGCAGTTCCGCGACCGCAGAACAGCCGCCACGCTCAGGCGTCCTGAGCTCGAGATGTGGACGGATTGTAGGGAGCCGCACTAGATCAAAACAGGGCGCCGCAAAGGGAATTCGCCTGCACCAGCGAAGATCAATAGGTTTGCGCTTCGGGAATTCGCCCGGACGAAGGAAGCGTCGCAATTCGCTGACGATCAACCCGGGTGGCTCTTAAAATGATCAATTAATGATCTCAACACCCGATGATCACCAGGTGCGAAACACCGCTCCGACACGCCAGGAAGCCCCGAAAACCACCCGTCGGAGTGGATCGCCGGAGCGGACCGAAGCGATGTCGACGCGCTCCGGGACGGGAGGTGCGCGGGATGCGACGTGAGGCCGCGACTACAGTCGCCGAGGGGGATCGGCTACGTGGCGTAACGGCTCATTGCGGACCACCCGCGACCGCCCGCACCGCTATGGGACGGGTCGTGCCGTCGATCGATCGTTGCGAGGGAACGCGGTCGTCCCCACCGGTCCGCCGCCCTCGGGACACCCGGCGGGTGCTGGTACGGCTCGCAGAGCCCCGTGGGGCGACGAGGGGCCGCTGTGGCGGCATTGCCCGGCCCGGAAGGCGGGGCGGCGGCGGAGTGGCACCCCAGGGCCGGAGGAGGCCGGTGAGCGGCCCTACAGGGCGCGGGGGTGTGGTGGCGTGTGGCGTGTGGCGTGTGGCGTGTGGCGTGTGAGCCAACCGGGTCAACGAACGCAGGACCGGTTCAGCGACGCCGCGCGTGACAGCGCGAGAACGCGCGACTACGGGCGGCGTGGGGCGTGGGTGCGGACTAGGCGACCAACGGCCGCGGGGGCGGGATACCGCCGCCGGCCGCGGTGGGCGGATTACGGCAGCACGGGCGCGGGTGTGGTGGGCCAACTCATCCGGATCACGCCGCCGGCTTCGGTGGCCGAGACCTCGACGTCGTCGACGAGCCCGCTGATGACTGCGAGGCCCATCTCATCCTCAGTCTCGGCAGCGGCCTCGCCCGGCCCCGTAGGCGGGCCGCCCTGGCCACCAGGCGCACCGGCCCCGGCGGCGGGGCCGTGCGGCACCTCGTCGCCCACCTCGATCGAGAACCTCTTCTCGTCCTCGATCAGCACGACCCGGACCGGGGCGGACAGCCGGTTGCTGCGATGCAGCCCCACGGCGCGGCTGCACGCCTCACCGACGGCGAGCCGCACCTCGTCGAGCACGGCCTCGTCCACCCCGGCCCTGCGCGCCACCGCCGCCGCGACGAGGCGTGCGGTCCTGACATGCTCCGGCAGGGCGCTGAAGCGGAGTTCGACGGTGGCCATGCCATCCCCCTCGGACGTACGGGCGTGCATCTCAGGGGGCCGGGCGACTGCACCCGGTACCCCCTGTTGTCTTCCCGCGGCTGCCGACTAAAGGCACTTACTAATCTAGTCAAACGCCTCAGTCAGTGGCCGCAACGGCGTCATCGACCGAGGTGTGGATCGGAAACACCTTGGTCAGGCCGGTGATGCGGAAGATCTTGAGAATGCGCTCCTGGTTGCAGACCAGGCGCAGAGAGCCCTCGTGGGCCCGGACTCGCTTGAGCCCGCCGACGAGGACGCCCAGCCCGGTGGAGTCGAGGAAGTCGACGCCCTCCATGTCGACGACCAGGTGGTAGTTGCCGTCGTTGACAAGCTCGACCAGCTGCTCGCGCAGCTTGGGCGCGGTGTATACATCAATCTCGCCACCGACCTCGACGACCGTGCGGTCGCCAACGGTCCGGGTCGACAGGGACAGGTCCACGGATCCTCCAGCACCTTGCATCGAGCGGTCGCCCCCCATGGATCGGCAGCCGCGATGGCATTCAATCACTTACGGCAGGCGTGCACGACGCCTTGAGCCCATTGTCCGTCACTCCGGTGACACACTCGGTGTCAATGGCGCACAACCAACTCCCGCGGCACGCGGGCATACGCCCCTCCCCCCGGTCCATCCTGGAGCAGCTGACCGGCGGGAGCGATCGGGCTACGCGCATCACTCATACGGAGCACTTGCCCCCGCGATCCGGAACCCATGCCCCCTGGCCTCAGGAGATCCGACCGGAAGTGGTCGACGCCTTCCGGGCCTGCGGAATCGAACACCCGTGGGTGCACCAGGCGCGTACCGCCGAGTACGCGCTGCGTGGCGAGTCCGTCGTCGTCGCCACCGGCACCGCCTCCGGGAAGTCGCTCGCCTACCTCGCCCCCGTCCTCAGCGCCCTGCTGGACGGCGCGGAGGCCCCGGGGCGGCGGGGGGCGACCGCGCTCTACCTGTCGCCCACCAAGGCCCTCGCCGCCGACCAGCGGCGCGCCGTGAGCGAACTGGCCGCGCCGCTCGGCCATGCCGTGCGTCCCGCGGTCTACGACGGCGACACCCCGGTCGAGGAACGCGAGTGGGTCCGGAACCACGCGAACTACGTGCTCACCAACCCGGACATGCTGCACCGCGCGATCCTGCCCGGCCACGCCCGCTGGTCCTCCTTCCTGCGCACGCTGCGCTACGTGGTGATCGACGAGTGCCACACCTACCGCGGCGTCTTCGGCTCGCACGTCGCCCAGGTGCTGCGCAGGCTGCGCCGCGTCTGCGCCCGCTATGGCTCCTCCCCCGTCTTCCTGCTCGCCTCCGCCACCGCCGCCGACCCGGCCCGCGCGGCGACCCGGCTGACCGGACTGCCGGTCGCGGAGATCACCGAGGACGCCTCGCCCCGCGGCGAGCTGGTCTTCGCCCTGTGGGAGCCGCCCCTCACCGAGCTGCACGGCGAGCGCGGCGCCCCGGTGCGCCGCACCGCCACCGCCGAGTCGGCCGACCTGCTCACCGACCTCGCCGTCCAGGGGGTCCGGACCGTCACCTTCGTACGCTCCCGACGCGGCGCCGAGCTCATCGCGCTGATCGCCCAGGAGCGCCTCGCCGCCGTCGACCACTCACTCCCCTCCCGCGTCGCCGCCTACCGGGGCGGCTACCTCCCCGAGGAGCGGCGTGCCCTGGAGCGGGCCCTGCACTCCGGCAGGCTGCTCGGGCTCGCCGCGACCACCGCGCTCGAACTCGGCATGGACATCGCCGGTCTCGACGCCGTGGTCCTCGCGGGCTACCCGGGCACCCGCGCGTCCCTGTGGCAGCAGGCCGGCCGGGCCGGGCGCACCGGCCAGGGAGCGCTGGCGGTCCTGGTGGCCCGGGACGACCCGCTGGACACCTATCTCGTCCACCACCCGGACGCCCTGTTCCGGCAGCCGGTGGAGTCCACCGTCCTCGACCCGGACAACCCGTACGTGCTCGCGCCCCACCTGTGCGCGGCCGCGGCCGAACTGCCCCTCACCGAGGCCGACCTGGAGCTCTTCGGTCCCGCGGCAGCCGAGCTGATGCCGCAACTGGAGCAGCGCAGGCTCCTGCGACGCCGGGCGACCGCCTGGCACTGGACCCGCCGCGAGCGCGCCGCCGACCTCACCGATATCCGGGGCGCGGGCGGCAAGCCGATCCAGGTCGTGGAGGCCGAGACCGGGCGGCTGTTGGGCACCGTGGACGCCGCGGCGGCCCACACCACCGTGCACGACGGCGCCGTCCACCTGCACCAGGGCCGCTCCTACCTGGTCCGGCGGCTCGACCTCGACGACGCCGTCGCTCTGGTCGAGGAGGCCGACCCGCCGTACACGACGACGGCCCGCGACACCACCTCCGTCTCCATCCTGGAGACCACCACCGAAGTGCCGTGGGGCGACGCACGGCTCTGCTTCGGCTCGGTCGAGGTCACCAACCAGGTCGTCTCCTATCTGCGTCGAAAGCTGATCACCGGTGAGGTCCTCGGCGAGTCCAAACTGGACCTGCCGCCCCGGACGCTCCGCACCCGCGCCGTGTGGTGGACGGTCACCGAGGGCCAGCTGGACGACGCGCTCGTGCCACCGGAGGCGCTCGGCGGTGCGCTCCACGCCGCCGAGCACGCCTCCATCGGCATGCTGCCCCTCTTCGCCACCTGCGACCGCTGGGACATCGGCGGCGTCTCGATCCCGCTCCACCCGGACACGCTGCTGCCGACCGTCTTCGTCTACGACGGCCACCCCGGCGGTGCGGGCTTCGCCGAACGCGCCTTCCACACCGCCGCCCGATGGCTCACCGCGACCCGCGAAGCCATCGCCTCCTGCGAGTGCGACTCCGGCTGCCCGTCGTGCATCCAGTCCCCCAAATGCGGCAACGGCAACGACCCGCTCGACAAGAAGGCCGCCATTCGGCTGCTCACCACCCTCCTCGCCGGCGCTCCCACCGCCGCCTCTGAGTCCGACCCCGATTCCGACTTCGACTCCGGCTCCGGTTCCGACTTCGACTCCGGCTCCGGTTCCGACTTCGGCTCCGGCTCCGGCTCCGGCTCCGGCTGAAGCCTCCCGCTGGGGCATCGCCTCGCCCCAGGCGGGAGGCGGCACCGTCGCGGCCCGCGGCCAGCCCCGACGGCCACCGCCGTGGAGGAGATCGCCGAAGCGGGGCGAGGTCAGGGCTCGGGCGGGATCGCGCTCGGCGGACCGGCCCGGGAGCGCACCCGTGGCGCGAACGGCCCGGCGCGGGCCTCGACCGTGAGGTCCGCGATCTCGCCACGCACCTCGCACCGCACCACGCGCGTCCCCTGCGCGGCGGCCACCCGCCGGGCCAGGCCACACGCCGCGCGCGGGCCCTCCAGCGCGTGGTCGGCCGCCGCGAGGGCCGCCAGGTCGGCCGCACCGCCCGCGCGGTGCCGAGCCACCAGGACCTGGCCGAACATCATCAGCCCCGCGAAGAGGGCGCACAGCGCCGTGGCGGCCACCGCGACCCAGACCGTGGCCGAGCCGCGGTCGTCGGTACGGCTCATGCCCCCGCCTCCCCCACCGTGTCCTCGGCCAGCGCCACCGCCTCTCCCTGCAGCCGCACCGCCAGCGGGCCCGGCCCGGCCGCGCGGGCCACCACCCGCACCCGCACCAGGTCGCCCTCGCGACGCACCACGACCTGCGCGCCCCGCGGAGCGGCCGAACGGGCGGCGGCCACGGCGGCCGCCGTCGGCTCGGACCGCGCGGCGGCACGTGCCCCGGCACGTGCCGCGTCCACGCACTGCATCTGCGCCGAGGCGGCCATCAGGCCCCAGATCAGGGCCACCGCGAAGAGCACCAGCACCGGGGTGGCGACTGCCGCCTCCGCCGTGATGAACCCGCTGTCGGAGGTCGGACTCTCCGGGTCGGGGCCGGCCGCACCGAGTGGCGCGTCGGTGCGGCCGGAGGCGCCGGAGGCGTCAGAACGGGGCATCGAGCGCCCTTTCGATCAGAGATTGCAGCGCGCCACTGACCGTCCCGCCGGTCACCACGCGGTAGAGCACGGCGGCGAAGGCACATGCCGCCAGCGTGCCGACCGCGTACTCCGAGGTGGCCATCCCGGCGTCCGCACGCGCCCTCAGGCCGGTCGCGATCTCCGCATACCGCCGGACGCACCATCGATTGACCATCACATCCCCCTTCGATGCGCGACTCTGATGTCGCGTCAGTTGCTTTCGTCGGATCGCGCGTGGACCCACGCGCGCCGTCTCACGTATGCCGGCTGTTCACCCCTGTCGGCACGGGCACTGCCGCGCGAACGCCGCCCCGCGCACGCCATCTCGCACGTTCTCCATCGCCGGCCGTCTCATGTGTCGCTCCACCGGCCGTCTCATGTGTCACTCCACCGGTCTCAGATGCCTCGGGACAGACCGTCGGTCAGCCCGATCACCACCGGCACGACCGCGATCAGCAGAAAGGCGGGCAGGAAGCACAGCCCCAGCGGGATCACCGCCCGCGCCCGCGCCTTTCCGGCTCGTTCTGTCGCCTCCCTCCCCTGTTCGGCCCGGCAGTCGGCGGCCAGCCGGGAGACCGTCTCGACTACGGGGGAGCCGGTGGCTCCGGCCCGCTCGAGGCACCGGGCCAGCGGGCCGGCGCCGGGCAGCGCGGCCAGGCGCCCCCAGGCGTGGGCCGGGTCACCCCCCAGCCGCAGTTCGGCGGCGGCCTGCGCGAGCCGCTCGCCGACCGGACCGCGCAGCGACCGGCCGACGGCCTCCGCCGCCTCCCGTGGGCCGGCGCCGGCGGCCAGGCAGGCGGCCAGCAGATCGGCGGCCAGGGGCAGCTGGGGCGCGACGCGCCCCGCGTGGCGTGCGGGCCCGTCCTGGACCGCTCGGTCGCGCCGCTGCCACCGGGTGACGCCGTACGCCGCGGCCAGCCCCAGCGCGCCACCCCAGATGCCGCCGACGAGGGCGACACAGCTCAAGGCGATGGCCACCGCCGGCAACCAGCGTCGGAGGGCGGTCGCGCGGGCGCCGTGGAGCCATCGGCCGCGGGGCGCCGCTCGGGCCCGCCGACGTCCACGTTCCGCTTCGGCGCCGAGGGCGCGGGTCGCCCGCCGCCGCGCGGCGCGCTCCCGCCGGGCTTCCGCCACGGCCATCGCCGTGCACAGCAGAGCAGCCGCGGCCGACACCGCCATCCCCAGCCTGTGGACAAACTCGCCGCTCATCGGCTCGCCTCCGTCGTCTCCGGGACGGCCGCGGCCCGCAACACCCGCGCGGTGAGGGCGACACCCGCCCACTCCAGGAGTCCACCCGTCAGCAGACACGCCAGCCCGGCGGGGGTGTGCAGCAACACACGCAGCGGGTCGGCGCCCATCCCGCTGCCCAGCAGCAGCGCGACCACGGGGAGCAGGGCGAGGATGGCGCTCGTCGTGCGCTGCGACGCCAACTGCGCCCGCAGGTGCTCGCGCCGGTCCCGCTCGGCCCGCAGCGCCACGCCCACCCGGTCCAGTCCGGCCGCCAGTCCCGCGCCGCCGTCGACCGCGACCTGCCAGCACGCCGCGATCCCGATGAGCCCCTCCGCGCCGGGCGCTCGTGCGGCCCGGCGCAGCTCCCGTGGCACGTCCCCACCGAAGCGGGCGGCCGCCCGCACCAGGGGCCAGTGCCGTCCGAGGCCGTCCGCCGACACGGCCAGCAGCGCCTCCCCCGGCTGCCGTCCGGCTCTCAGCTCCCCGGTGACCGCCCCGCACAACTCGATCACCTCGGCGGCCCGGCGCTCGCGCTCTCGGCGCCGCTCCCGCGCCCGCCGCCAGCGCCCCACGGCCGGTACGGCGGCGGTGGCGCCGAGCAACGGGAGCAGCGAGGCGCCCCACAGGGCGAGCAGGCAGCCGGCCGGCAGACAGAGCACCTCGGGGCCCAGCCGCCCGCTGGAGCGGGCACGCCAACGTTCGCGTGCCGCGGCGGTCAGGCCGGCCAGCCGGACCGCGGGCTGTCGGGTGTCGGTCCGCGCGCCCTCCACGGGCGCAGCACCGCCTCCGGTGAACATCAGCCGGGCCCGGCGCAGTTCGTGCTCCCGCCCGCCCGTGAGCCAGGCCGCGGCGCCCGCGCAGAGGACCGCCGTGTACAGCGGCAGCGTGTCCGCCATCGCCTCCACGCCCGTCATGCGGCGCTCCCGCCCCGCTCGCACAGCCGCTGGAGGCGCTGCCAGCCGGGCGCCCGCTCCAGCCCGTCCGGGCCCCACACGGCCGCCGGCACCGTCGTCACCAGCCCCGCCCGATCGCGCTTCAGCACGTGCAGCTCGGCGATCCGTCGCCGGCCGCCCCGGTCCCGCACGAGGTGGACCAGGACCGACAGCGCCGCCGCGAGCTGGCTGTGCAACGCCGCGCGGTCGAGTCCGGCGGTGGAGCCGAGCGCCTCCAGCCGGGCGGGGACATCGGCCGCGGCGTTGGCGTGCACGGTCCCGCTGCCCCCTTCGTGGCCGGTGTTCAGGGCCGCCAGCAGCTCCAGGACCTCGGCACCGCGCACCTCACCGACCACGAGCCGGTCCGGCCGCATGCGGAGGGCCTGCCGCACCAGGTCCCGGAGCGTCACCTGGCCGCGGCCCTCCTGGTTGGCCGGGCGCGTCTCCAGTCTCACCACGTGGGGGTGGTCGGGCCGCAGCTCCGCCGAGTCCTCCGCCAGGACGATCCGCTCGCTCGGCCCGACCAGGCCCAGCAGGGTGCTCAGCAGCGTGGTCTTCCCGGAGCCGGTGCCGCCGCTGATCAGGTAGGAGAGCCGGGCCTCCAACATCGCGCGGAGCAGACGCTCGCCCTCCGGCGGCACGGTCCCCGCCGCCACCAGCTCTGCGAGTGAGAAGGCGCGCGGCCGCACCACCCGCAGCGACAGGCAGGTCGAGCCGACGGCCACCGGCGGCAGGACGGCGTGCAGTCGGGTGCCGTCGGGAAGCCGGGCGTCCACCCACGGCCGGGCGTCGTCCAGCCGCCGTCCAGCCACCGCGGCGAGCCGCTGGGCCAGCCGGCGGATCGCGGCCGCGTCGGGGAAGCGGACGTCCGTCCGCTCCAGCCCGGTCCCGCGGTCCACCCACACCTCGCGGGGCGCGGTGACCAGGACGTCGGTGACATCGGGCGCGGCGAGAAGCGGCTCCAACGGCCCGGCTCCGACCAGTTCGGAGCGCAGCGCGGCGACGACGCCGAGCACCTCCGTGTCGCCGAGCAGCCGGCCCTCCTCGCGGAGGGCGGCGGCCACCCGCGCGGGCGTCGCCTCCGCCCCACTCTCGGCCAGCCGCAGCCGCACGGCGTCCAACAGCTCCATCCGCTCCGGTCCCGGTCGCGTGCTGACGCTCATACCGCGCCCCCTCCCGCGCCGGGCAGCGCACGGGCCCAGAACTCCGCGCAGAACCGGGCGAGCGGCCCGCGCGCGCCGGCGCCCGGCGGCTGCCCGCCGTCCAGGGCCTCCGGCAGCCCGGGCTCCTGGGGCACCTCACCGGCCAGGGGCAGGCCGAGCAACCGCGCGATCTCCTCGTCGTCCAGACCCGATGCGTACGGCCCACGGACGACGGCCCGCAGATCTCGCAGCCCCGGGCTCAGGGCCGCCGCCACCCGGTGGGCTGCCGCGATGGCGCGCAGCTCCGCGGGCACCACCAGCAGTCCCAGATCCAGTTGGGCGAGGGCCTCGGCGGCCGCCTCGTCGATCCGCCGGGGCAGGTCCACCACCACGACCCCACCGCGCCGCCGGGCGGCGGCCAACACCGATCGCATGGCGGCGGGTGGGATGGCCACCGAGTCGCCGCGGTCCCAACTGAGCACCCGCAGGGCGTGCAGCTCCGGCAGCGACTCCTCCAGCGCGCTCCCGGCGACACGCCCGCGCGACGCCGCGAAGGCCGGCCACCGCAGCCCCTCCGCGCCCTCTCCGCCGAGCAGCACGTCCAGGCCCCCGCCGAGCGGGTCGGCGTCGATGAGCATGGTGCGCCGCCCCGCGCGGGCGGCCGTCACGGCCAGAGCGCAGGCGAGGGTGCTCGCCCCCGCACCGCCACGGCCCCCGATGACGCCGAGGGTGAGGGCCTGGAGACCCGTGCCCTCCGCGGCGTCGGCGATCCGGTCCACCAGCCATGCCTCGTCGTCCGGCAGGAACAGCACATGGTCGGCCCCGAGATCCACCGCGCGCCGCCAGATGCCCTGGTCGTCGAGGTCCCGTCCGATGAGGAGCAGGCCGGTCCGGCGCGGGAACCCGCGGAGCCCGGCGGCACAGTCGTCGCCGACCAGAATCAGCGGCGCGCCTTCCCAACTTCCGCGTTGCGCGGATGAGCCGAGGGCCACTTCGGGCCCGGCTCCGGCCGCCGCACACAAACGCAAAAGGTCGTCGAGAAGCTCGTCGTCCTCCGTGACGATCAGCGGTCTGGCCTGCCGCCCATCTGTAGGCACAACCCGTTCGGGCGTGTTGGATCCCGCCACGGTCCCCTCCCCATCTCGTTACGCGCTTTCACGTCCGCGAACAGCACGCGCGAACGCCGACGAGAATCACGGTGCGGCGATCCGGGAAATCTTGGGGATCTTGGTCCAAATCTGTGGACAACTCATCAGTTGTGAATATCTCAATCACCTATACCGGTGACTTCCGGAGAGCACTCTAGCGATTACCCACAGTTACCGCGCAGGATCAAGGGGCCGGTACGCCACTTGGGGCCGAATGGGAGGCGGAAGATCCGATGAGAATGGTGAAAACGCACCCGGACATGCGACGACCCCCGCCGGGGGGGAGAGCGGGGGTCGTCCCCACGGCCGACTCGGGGGGGGAGGAGTCGGACCGGGTTAGCACGGTCGCGAACGATCCGTGACTTCCATGGTGTACCCGAAGGCCTTCTCAGGCAAACCCACGCGCCCCAGCTTACGCCGAATGGAGGGCCCCTATGCTCTGGCTCGTGGAAAACCACTCCTTGCCGCGCACAGCCGCCTTCTTTGACCTGGACAAGACGGTCATTGCGAAGTCGAGCACTCTCACGTTCAGCAAGTCCTTCTACCAAGGCGGACTGATCAACCGCCGCGCCGTACTTCGGACCGCGTTCGCGCAGTTCGTCTTCCTTGCGGGAGGTGCGGACCACGAGCAGATGGAGCGGTTGCGCGAGTACCTCTCGGCGCTCTGCCGCGGCTGGAACGTGCAGCAGGTGCGCGAGCTCGTCGCGGAAACTCTGCACGACCTGATCGACCCGATCATCTACGACGAGGCCGCCTCGCTGATCGAGGAACACCATGCCGCCGGCCGCGACGTCGTGATCGTCAGCACCTCCGGCGCCGAGGTCGTGGAGCCGATCGGCGAGCTGCTCGGCGCCGACCGGGTGATCGCCACCCGCATGGTCGTCGAGGACGGGGTCTTCACCGGCGAGGTGGAGTACTACGCCTACGGCCCCACCAAGGCGGAGGCCATCGCCGAGCTCGCCGAGACCGAGGGGTACGACCTGGCGCGCTGCTACGCCTACAGCGACTCGGTGACCGACATCCCGATGCTGGAATCCGTCGGCCACCCGCACGCCGTGAATCCGGACCGGGCCCTGCGCCGTGAGGCGATCGCCCGCGACTGGCCGGTTCTCTCCTTCAGCCGCCCGGTCCGCCTCAAGCAGCGCCTCCCCTCGTTGTCGATGCCGCCGCGGCCGGTCCTGGTGGCCGCCGCCGTGGGCGCGGCCGCGGCCACCGCGGGCCTGGTCTGGTACGCCAGTCGGCGCCGCGTACCGTATGTACGTGTTTGACCGGAATAGCAAAGATCTGCGCCGAGGGGTTCCGCTTCGCCCCGGGCAGGAGTAGAAAGGACTTGACGGCCCGCGAGACCCAGGGGTATCCGGGAGGATCTCCCCGAACGCACCAAGGCCCCACGGACCGAGCATGAACGTTGGGCACCCACGCGACGTCGACCCGTCGATTACGGGCCAGCCGCACCAGGTGACGGGCAAAGCACCCGGCCTGATGGGCATATATCGAGGACGCTTGGTAACCCGGCGGACGTGCCAGCGGCGGTACCGGTGGTTTCGGTACCGCCGCAACCCTGTCCGGGACGCATGACCCCTCCTGCCCGAGACGCATGGCCCTTGTGCGAGACGTACGACTTCTGTCCGGGTTCCGTCCGAGGTGAAGGGTTCCCTCCGAGGCGTACGACCTCAACCCGGGGGCGGTTCGCCCCAGAAGACCGAAAGGCCGCCCGGAATCAGCGGCAATCGGAGCGACCGTTCCCGGCGCGAGCGAGTGGGCCCGGGCCGGAAGTCCCCGGACGGGGACGAACCGCCGGACGCCGCCTCGCCGGTTCGGGCGACGCGGCCGCGCCCGGACATCCGGTCCCAACACCCCGTCGGACAACACCCCGTCGGACGACGGCACATCGAGGACGGCCGACCACGGCCAGGGCCACGAACCCGCGCCGCCCCTGAGCCTGACGGCCCCGCGACCCGCGACCCACCCCTTCGAACTGACAGGTCCCGGAGGAGGGGCCGCCGCCACGCCATGGTCGGAAGTGAACGCCGGATCGCGGCGGCAGGATCCCGTGCCGTGGTCAGGCCGCTCCGCGCTGGAGGGCCTCGCACACCGCCGTGCTCTCCCGCACGCCCAGCTCAACGGCGCGCCCACAGTGCGCGATCCAGGCCGCCATACCCTCCGGAGTGCCGGACGCGTAACCCTCCAGCGCGGCGACGTACGCCTCACGCCCCAGCTCCGCGTGGCCGACCTCAGCCGGGCAGATCGACTTGGGGTCCAACCCACTGTCGATCAGCACGATGCGCTCGGCGGCCCGGGCGACCAGTCCGTTGTGCGAGGCGAAGGGTCGCAGGGCGAGCAGTTCGCCGTGCACCACGGCGGCCTTGACCAGCGCCGGCGCCGAGCTGCCCGCCAGCAGCAGCCGCGCCAGCCCGTCGAGCCGTCCCGCCATCTCCTGCGCGTCCGGCAGCGCCAGCGTCACCAGCGGCTCGTTCACCGGTTCGGCGGCCTGTCGGGGCCGGCCCACGGTGTCGTCGGGGCTCGCCCCACCGGCCGCCACCAGGTGCAGCCTGGCCAGCACCCGCAGCGGGGACTGGCGCCAGACGCTGAGCAGCTGCCCCGCCTCCGCGGTCAGCCGGAGCGCCGCGCCCACGGTGCGCGGCTCGCCCTCCGCGCCGAAGTCGGTGCGGCGACGCACCTCTTCGAGCGCCCAGTCGGCGCCCGCCAGCGCCGCCGAGGCACGCGCGGCGCGCAGTGCCGCCTCGGAGGTCACCTCATTGCTGCGGCGGCGCATCACGCGGTGGCCGTAGACCCGGTCCACCGCCGTGCGCACGGCCTCCACCGAGTCGGCCACGCCGGGCAGGGCGCCGAGGGCGGCGAGCGGATCAGCTGTCCTACTACTCATGGGTACGACACTACGCAACCGCGGCCTACACCCCCCATTGGAGTGGTCTTCTTCACGCATTCGCACCATGCGACACAGGGCGCCCACTAGTGTCGATGAACATGAAGATCGCTTTCGTCGGCAAGGGCGGCAGTGGCAAGACGACGCTGTCGTCCCTGTTCATCCGCCACCTCGCAGCCGCCCGCCTGCCGGTCATCGCTGTGGACGCCGACATCAACCAGCACCTCGGCGTCGCGCTGGGTCTGGACGAGGCGGAGGCCGCCACGCTGCCCGCTCTGGGCGCCCAGCTGCCGCTGATCAAGGACTATCTGCGCGGAACGAACCCCCGCATCGCCTCCGCCGACGCCATGATCAAGACAACCCCGCCCGGCGAGGGGTCGCGCCTGCTCCGCGTCGACGAGGACAACCCGGTCTACGACGCCTGCGCGCGCACCGTCGCGCTCGACGACGGCCAGGTACGGCTGCTGGCCACCGGTGCCTTCACCGAGTCCGATCTCGGCGTCGCCTGCTACCACTCCAAGGTGGGCGCGGTGGAGCTGTGCCTGAACCATCTCATCGACACCCGAGGGGAGTTCATGGTCGTCGACATGACCGCGGGCAGCGACTCCTTCGCCTCCGGCCTGTTCACCCGCTTCGACATGACCTTCCTGGTGGCTGAGCCCACCCGCCGGGGCGTCGCCGTCTACCGCCAGTACAAGGACTACGCGCGCGAATTCGGCATCGCTCTGCGCGTGGTGGGCAACAAGGTGCAGGGCCCCGAGGACGTCGACTTCCTCCACGACGAGGTGGGCGACGACCTGCTGGTGACCTTCGGCCACTCCGACTGGGTGCGGGCGACGGAGAAGGGTCGGCCGCGTCGCTTCGAGCTGCTGGAGGAGGCCAACCAACGCGCCCTGCGCACGCTGCACGAGACGGCGGACGCCGCGTACGAGCGCCGGGACTGGCGGCGCTACACCCGACAGATGGTGCACTTCCATCTGAAGAACGCGGCGAGTTGGGGCAATGAGCGCACGGGCGCCGACCTGGCGACCCAGGTCGACCCCGGCTTCGTCCTCGACGAGCGGCTGGCCGCGAGCCCTCAGCCCGTCTGACCGGCTGACCGTTCAGCCGTCGGACCGGCTCGCCGTCTGACCGGCTGGCCGTTCAGCCCTGGGGCCGGCTGGCCGTCTGACCGGCTGCCCGTTCAGCCCTGGGGCCGGCTGGCCGTCTGGCTGTTCGGGACGAGGGCCTGGCCGCCGGCCGGCCGCCGCCCCGGCAGCTCTCGGCCTCCGCCCCGGCTAACCCTGACCGTCGTCCCTGCCGCCCTCTGGCCGCCGGCCCGGCTGGACCGCCTTCCGGTCCCGCTGCGTGCCGCGCTTCTCCGTCCGCTCCCTGCCGCCGGGCCGCCTCTCGGCGTGCCCCTTCACGGCCTTGTGCGGCCGCCCCTGGCGTGCGTGCACCGCGTGCCCGCCCGCGTCAGACCCGCCCGCCTCAGAGCCGCGGGCCTCGCGGCCATGGGCCTGGTACCCGCGGGCGTCGCGCCCATAAGTCCTGTGGCCGTCAGGCTGCCCATATGCCTTGTGTCCGTCGGCTTTGAGTGAAGGGTTCTTGTGCGCCTCCGCCGTCGGGCGCTCCCGCTTCACCGCTCCCCCTGTGCGTCCGTGGACGTCGCCACCCTGCTCGCCCTTGCGCGCCTGGCTCTCAGGGCCGTGGGTCTTATGCCCCTTCCCCTTATGCCCCTTGGCCTTATCCCTCTCGTTCTTGTGCGCCTTGGACGCCGGCCCGTGATGCTTCTTGGGAGGCTTGGAGTCCGTTTCGAAGGGAGCGGCCAGATAGGACGCCCAGCCGCCCGGCGGCCGCTCGCCGACCGCCAGAGCGCGCAGTCGGGCGAGGACTTCGGGATCCTGCGCGTCCATCCAGTCGGCCAGTTGCTTGAAGGAGACGCAGCGCACCCCTTCACGCGGGCAGAGCGTCTCGATGGTCTCCTCGACGGCGCGCATATACGTGCCGCCGTTCCATGATTCGAAGTGGTTGCCGATGAAGAGCGGAGCGCGATTGCCGTCGTAGGCCCGGTCGAAGGCGGCGAACATGCCGTCGCGCATCTGGCGGCCCCAGCCCGCGTGCATCGCCGGGTTTCCGCGGGCGGTGCCCGACTGGTTGGCGAGGAAGTTGTAGTCCATCGACAGCGTTTCGAAGGCGCGGCCCGGAACCGGGATCTGTTGCAGGGGGAAATCCCAGAGCCCGCCCAACTTGCCCGGCCACACCTGGTGTCCTCCGCTGGAACTGGCGTCGTAGCGGAAGCCCAGCGACCGGGCGGCCGGAATCAGATTCCGCTGCCCTTCCAGACAGGGCGCGCGGCCACCGACGAGTTCCTTGCGGTAGTCGAACGGCAGCGGCTTGGCGTCCTTGATGCCGGAGGTGGTCTTCCAGTGGGCCACGAACCACTCGGCCTGGCGGATCTCGCTCCGCCACTCCTGCGGCGTCCAGGTGCCGACTCCGTCGCCCGGTCCGCAGAAGTGCCCGTTGAAGTGGGTGCCGATCTCGTTGCCCTCCAGCCAGGCGCCACGGAGCTGCTCCACGGTGTTGCGGACGCCCCGGACGTCGGTGAAGCCGATGGCGGAGGCGCCACGGGAGTGCCGGGGCGGGTCGTAGAGGTCGCGCCGGTGCTCCGGCAGCAGATAGACGCCGCTGAGGAAGTAGGTCATCGTCGCGCCGCTGCGCTTGGCGACCTTGCGGAAGCGGGAGAAGAGGCGCTGGCCGTCCTCGCCCGCGCCGTCCCAGGAGAAGACCACGAACTGCGGCGGCGCCTCGCCCGGTCTCAGGCGGTGGGGGGTGGGCTGCCGCGGCTGCGGCCCGGTGTACGCGGTCGAGCCGTCACCGATGAGCGTGACCGACGGCGCGCCCGGCTTCGGCGCCGCGTGCCCCTGCTGTCCTTTGCCTCCCTTGCCTCCCCTGGGGACCCGGTGGCCCTTGCGGCCGTCCTGGCCGCCGTGCGGAGCCGCGCCTTCCGCCGCCTGGTTCGCGGGGGCCCGCTCCGATCGCGGCCCCGTCGAGCAGCCCGCCGCCGCAGCGGCCAGCACGGCCGTCGTGGCGAGCACCACCGTGAACTTCCTCCCGGCCGCCATCAGCCACCTCCTCTCCTCTGCTCCGGCCGTCACTCCGGGGCCGCATGCCGGTCCGTGCGTGTGCGTCTCACACGCCCTCAGAACGCCGGGCAAACCTCGCATAGCGCATTAAGCGGACAAATAGCGACAAGCCACTTGAAACGAATATTCACTCGAACGGCGGAACCTGGCCGCCACTCTGATCAAAAAGACTTCTCGGGACCTTTACTCGGCATTACGATTCGTTTACTAGCGCTTGGGAGTAATCAGACCATCACCCACCGTGACCCACGACCGCGGACTCCGTTCACGGCCGCGCAGCCCCGGGAGGAGACGGCAATGTCTCAGCAGCTCTTGAACCGGATCGACAGGACCGGCTGGCGCCGCGACGTCTCCGCCTCGATCGTGGTCTTCCTGATCGCCATCCCGCTCTCTCTCGGCGTCGCCCTGGCCACCGGGGCGCCGCCGGAGGCCGGGCTCGTGGCGGCCGCGGTCGGCGGGCTGGTCGCCGGCCTGCTCGGCGGCGCGCCGCTCCAGGTCAGCGGCGCCGCGACCGGCTTGGTCGTCGTCACCACCGACCTCGTCCAGCGGTACGGATGGCGCACGACCTGCGCGATCACCGTGTGCGCGGGCCTGGCGCAGCTCGCCCTGGGCGCCCTGCGGGTGGCCCGCGCGGCGCTCGCCATCAGCCCGGCGATCGTGCACGGCATGCTGGCGGGCATCGGCGTCGTCATCGCGATCGGTCAGCTCCATGTGCTGCTGGGCGAGCGGCCCGACGCGTCGGCGCTCCGCAACCTCGCCGCCCTGCCGGCCGAGCTCCGCCACCCGCATCCGGCCGCCCTGGCGATCGGGGCGGTCACCGTCGCCGTGCTGGTCCTGTGGCCACGGCTGCCCGGATCCGCGGGGCGGGCGCTGCGCACGGTCCCGGCGCCGCTGGCCGCCGTGGCCATCGCCACCGCGGCCAGCGTCTCCACCACGCTGCCCCGGGTCGATCTGCCGTCCTGGCGGCTGCACGCCCTCCCGGGAGTGCCGGACGGACCGGCGCTCGGCCTGATCGCCGCGGTGCTCACGGTCACGCTCGTGGCCAGCATGGAGTCGCTGCTGTCCGCCGTCGCCGTGGAGCGGCTGCACGCCGAGCGGCCGGGCGTGGGCAGGGTCCCCGCACCCCGTCTGGACCGCGAGCTGGCCGGCCAGGGCGCGGCCAACGTCGTCTCGGGGCTGCTGGGCGGCATGGCGATCGCCGGCGGGGCGATCCGCGGCTCGGCCAACGTCAAGGCCGGCGCCGTCTCCCGGCGCTCCGCCGGGCTGCACGCCCTCTGGGTGGTGCTGTGCGCGGGGCTGCTGGCCGGGGCCCTGGAGCTGATCCCCCTCGCCGCGCTGGCCGCGCTGGTCATGGTCGTCGGCGTGCAGATGGTGAGCTTCGCCCACATCAGGCATGTGCAGCGGCACCGCGAGTTCCCCGTCTACGCGGCCACGCTGGGCGGCGTCGTGCTCCTCGGCGTGCTCCAGGGGGTGGCCGTCGGCATCACGGTCGCCGTCTTCACCTCGCTGCGCCGGCTCACCCGTACGCGGATCACCGTCATCGAGGAGGCCGACCGGCACCGGGTGCGCGTCGACGGCCAGCTGACCTTCCTCGCGGTGCCCCGGCTCTCCCGGGCACTCTCCCAGGTGCCCGCCGAGGCGAACGCCGTGATCGAGCTCGGCGGCTCGTTCATGGACCACGCCGCCTACGACGCCCTGCAGTCCTGGTCGAACGGGCATCGCGCGCAGGGGGGTTGGGTCGCGCTCAGCGGTCGCCACGGACGGCCGATCGCCGAGCCCGCCAGCGCGCACATCTGCCGCCCGTGGACACCCTGGCGCAACCACCACTGCACCCGGCCCACACCGACCAGCCGCCCCGGCGGGCCCGGTGAAGGCCAGCTGCTGGGCGGGGTGAGCGCCTTCCAGCGCAACACGGCGCCGCTGGTCCGGGAGGAGCTGGCCCGACTGGCGCGCGAGGGGCAGCGGCCGACCCAGCTCTTCCTCACCTGCGCCGACTCCCGGCTGGTGACCAGCATGATCACTTCCAGTGGCCCGGGTGACCTGTTCACCGTGCGCAACGTGGGGAACCTGGTCCCGCCCCCCGGTGCCCCCGTCGCCTGCGACTCGGTCGGCGCGGCGATCGAGTACGCGGTGGAGGTGCTGAAGGTCAGCAGCATCACGGTGTGCGGGCACTCCGGCTGCGGCGCGATGCAGGCCCTGCTCGGCTCCTCCCAGGAGCCCGGCGCCCAGACGCCGCTGGCCCGTTGGCTGCGCCACGGGCGCCCCAGTCTGGCCCGGATGGGCCGCATCGGACGGCTGGGGCGCGGCGAGGTCGCCCTCGCCGACCGGCCGGTCGCCGACGACGTGGAGCGGCTGGCCCTGGTCAATGTGGTGCAGCAGTTGGAGCACCTGATGGCGCACCCGTGCGTGGCCCGCAGCGTGGCCGAGGGCCGGCTCGCGCTGCACGGGATGTACTTCCACGTCGCCGAGGCGCAGGCGTATGTGCTGGACCGCAGGACGGCGACGTTCTGCGCGGTGCGACCGGAGGTGCTGGACGTCGTGCACCCCTGACCTGGCCGTCCCCCGAGACGGCCGTCCCCCGACACGGCCGTCCCTCAGAGGCGGCCGTCCCGACACCACCGGCCCCGAGACAGCCGCCGCCGACACCACCCGCCCCTGACCGCACCCGTTGCCCCGAGGCCCACCCCTGGCCGTTCCTTCGAAGCCCCCATCCGCCCGAAGCCTCCGTCCCCTCCGAGTCCCCCGTCCCCTCCGAATCCCCCGTCCCCCCGAAGCGTCCGTTCCCCGACGGCTCCGTCCTCCGGGCAGCTCCGCCTTCCTCACACCGCCGCCCCCGGCTCGCCCGTCGCGGTGGCGTGGCGCCGACTGCACACCACCGCGACGGCCTTCCCCCGGTAGGCCCGTCCGGTCGCGTCACCGGCCGCGTGTGCCGGGTCGCGTCACCGGCCGCGTGAGCCGGTCGTGTTCACCTGACGGGCCTTCTCGGCGGGTCAGTCGGAGAGCTCGTCGCCGAGCCGCTCCGGTACACACGGGCCGACCTCGCCGCGGTAGACGCCGAGCACCACCGACCGCCTGTCGTCGTCCCCCGCGGACCACGTGAGGCGCCGGTTCTCGATGGTGAGGGTGTCACCGGGCTTCAGCTCGTGTCCGAGGTCCCAGCCCTCGTTGGGTGCCGCGTCGCCTGCGGTGGGTTCGGGTGCCGGCGTCTTCCCGGCCGCCTCCGTCGGATCCTCGTCGGTCGGAGCGCCGTCGGTGAAGCCGATCCGGCCCTCCTGCCGGCCGCGGGTGGGCGCACACCCCATGCCGGCGGGCGGGTTGTCGATCACCGCCTTCACGCCGGCCTTTCGCAGCTCTCGCGCCAGTCCACGCTGCTGCTCCGGGCTGAACGAGGCGTCCTCGACGCTGACGGTGACCGTCCCGTCGGAGTGCTTCTCGACCGCGTACGCGGACGTCGTCGCGGGCCCCGGCAGGGCGACGGCGCCGGCCGCCGCCGCGCCGCAGGCCGCCAGCCCCAGCGCGGCCCGGCGCACGGTGACCAGACGGCGTCGTGCCACCGGCTCGGTCCGGATCGCGGAGTCCAGCCGCATCTCGCTTGTGAGCTCAGCCAGCAGCCGGTCCTCGAAGGTCGTCTTCATGCTTCTCCCCTTGCGTATTCCCTGGAGTGGGCAAGCCGGGCGCCGCCCGGGCGGGTCGAGGTCGGAGTCGGGTGGGGCGCGGCGCCGGACTCCGGCGCCGCCGCGGGCCGTTGGGTCACCGCGCGCAGCGCCTTGCGGGCCCGGTGCAGCCGCACCCGCGCGGTGACCTGCCGTATGCCGAGCGCCGCGGCGGCCTCGGCAACCGTCAACTGGTCGACGACGACCAGCTCCAGGAGCGCGCGCTCCCCTTCGGGGAGACCCTCCAGCGCGGCCAGCGCGCGGCGCCCGACGCTCTCCGCGTCGAGCTTGTCCTCCAGCCGCGCGACGTCGTCGGAGTCGAGCAGCCGGTGTCCGGCGATCCGCGCGCCCAGCGCGGACTCCCGTGCGCTGCGGCGCCGTTCGGCCGAGACGACGTTACGGGCGATGCCGTACAGCCAGGCCGTCTCGCTCCCCCGGCCCGGTCGGTAGGTGTGCCCGGAGTCGATCACCGCGAGGAACACCTCGGCGGTGAGGTCGGCGACGGTGTACGGATCGGCCACCCGGCGCGCCACGAAGCGGGTGACGCCGTCGATATGGCGCCGGTAGAACTCCTCGAACGCGACCGGATCTCTCGCTGGGTGCACTGCTTCGTCCTCTCGCCTGCCTGCCTTCACCTCTACTTGGCAGGAGGGCCGCAGAGCGTTACACGACGCCTGCCGCCTGAGCGAGGCGCGAGGCAGCCGGACCGGCGCCCGAAGAAGCCGGGCCCCCGCGCAGGCCGGCCTGGCACCCGCGGAGGCCGGTGCGGCGCGAAAGCAGACGATCTACGGAGCCGAACGGGCCATCGCGTACAGGTCTAAACCAATAATTGCCGGGAACCCTTGTCAGGGCGTGCACCGGCCTGGTGAGCTAAGGCTTCGAGACAACGCGCACCGCCGGGAAAGGACGATGACGTGAGCAACGAAAGCCTGGCCAACCTCTTGAAGGAGGAGCGCCGCTTCGCGCCGCCGGCCGAGCTGGCCGCGCGGGCCAACGTCACCGCGGAGGCGTACGAGCAGGCCAAGGCTGACCGGCTGGGCTTCTGGGCCACCCAGGCCCGACGGCTGAGCTGGGCGTCCGCGCCGACCGAGACGCTGGACTGGTCGAACCCGCCGTTCGCGAAGTGGTTCGCCGACGGAAAGCTCAACGTGGCGTACAACTGCGTCGACCGCCATGTGGAGAACGGCCTCGGCGACCGCGTGGCCCTCCACTTCGAGGGCGAGCCCGGCGACACCCGCTCGATCACCTACGCCGAGCTGCTGGGCGAGGTCTCCCGCGCCGCCAACGCCCTGACCGAGCTGGGCGTCCAGGCCGGCGACCGGGTCGCCATCTACATGCCGATGATCCCCGAGACGGTCGTCGCCATGCTCGCCTGCGCCCGGATCGGCGCCCCGCACTCCGTGGTCTTCGGCGGCTTCTCGGCCGACGCCCTGGCCACGCGCATCCAGGACGCCGACGCCCGCGTCGTCATCACCGCCGACGGCGGCTACCGGCGCGGCAAGCCCTCCGCGCTCAAGCCCGCCGTCGACGAGGCGCTGACCCGCCCCGGCACCGAGAGCGTCCGCAGCGTGCTGGTGGTCCGCCGCACCGGTCAGGAGACGGCCTGGACCGAGGGCCGCGACGTGTGGTGGCACGACCTGGTGCGGCGCCAGTCGGACCAGCACACCCCGCAGGCGTTCGACGCCGAGCACCCGCTGTTCATCCTCTACACCTCGGGGACGACGGGGAAGCCGAAGGGCATCCTGCACACCACCGGCGGCTATCTGACCCAGGTGTCGTACACCCACCACGCCGTCTTCGATCTCAAGCCCGAGTCGGACGTCTACTGGTGCACCGCCGACGTCGGCTGGGTCACCGGCCACTCGTACATCGTCTACGGCCCGCTGAGCAACGGCGCGACCGAGGTGCTCTACGAGGGCACCCCGGACACCCCGCACCAGGGCCGCTGGTGGGAGATCGTCCAGAAGTACGGCGTCACGATCCTCTACACCGCGCCCACCGCCATCCGCGCGTGCATGAAGTGGGGCGACGACATCCCCGCCAAGTTCGACCTGAGCAGCCTGCGCGTGCTGGGCTCGGTCGGCGAGCCGATCAACCCCGAGGCGTGGGTCTGGTACCGCAAGCACATCGGCGCGGACACCACCCCCGTCGTCGACACCTGGTGGCAGACCGAGACCGGCGCCATCATGATCAGCCCGTTGCCGGGGGTGACCGACACCAAGCCCGGCTCGGCCCAGGTCCCGTTGCCCGGCATCGCCGCCACCGTCGTCGACGACGACGCGAACGAGGTGCCCAACGGCGCCGGCGGCTACCTCGTGCTCACCGAGCCGTGGCCGTCGATGCTCCGCACGATCTGGGGCGACGACCAGCGCTACCTGGACACCTACTGGTCCCGCTTCGAGAACCGGTACTTCGCGGGCGACGGCGCCAAGAAGGACGACGACGGCGACATCTGGCTGCTGGGCCGGGTCGACGACGTGATGCTGGTCTCCGGCCACAACATCTCCACCACCGAGGTCGAGTCGGCCCTGGTCTCGCACCCGAAGGTCGCCGAAGCCGCGGTCGTGGGTGCGACGGACCCGCAGACCACGCAGGCCATCTGCGCCTTCGTCATCCTGCGCCAGGAGGCCGCGGCGGCCGAGGCCAAGGCGGAGGCGGCTTCCGCCGACGCCGAGGGGGACCTGGTGGAGGAGCTGCGCGCGCACGTCGCCAAGCAGCTCGGCCCGATCGCCAAGCCCAAGCGGATCCTGCCGGTGGCCGAGCTGCCCAAGACCCGCTCCGGCAAGATCATGCGCCGGTTGCTGCGCGACGTCGCGGAGAACCGCGCGCTGGGCGACGTCACCACGCTCACCGACGCCTCGGTTATGCAGCTCATCCAGAGCCGGCTGCCCGCCGCGCCCAGCGAGGACTGAGCCGACCGCCGCAGCCGGCGAGCGTGGAACGGCCGGCTGCGGCGATCTCCGTACGACGTCCGTACGCGCCGGTGTCGGCCGCGGCGATCGCCGTACGCGTCGGTGTCCGGTCGCGGCGACTCCGCCTGTGCGGTGTCGGCCGCGGGAATCGCCGTACGCGTCGGTGTCCGGTCGCGGCGACTCCGCCCGTGCGGTGTCGGCCGCGGCGATCTCCCGCCCGCGCCGGGATCCGGCCACGGCGATCTCCGTTCGGGCCGGTCTCCGGTCACGGTGATCTCCGTCCGCCGACCGCGCCCGCGCCGACAAAACAGCAGGTCAAGGCCACGCAGCAAGGAAGGGCGCCCCACGCCACAGGGGCGCCCTTCACCCTTTCAAGCTAAAGTAGGACCCTGACGCGTAAAGATCGCGACAAGAATCAGAGGCGCGCCGGGAAGTCTGGTCGGCACACAGCACACGTGTACCCGCCCGTCCGACTTCAGGAGGTCCACCCTCGTGGCCGCCCCCATCCGTCGTAAGTTCCTCGGTCGCCAGTCGCTGCCCGAGCGCACGTTCGTCGCAGACGCGCTGCGCACCGAGACGCTCGGCGGCGTGCTGCTGCTGGTCGCGGCCATCGTGGCGCTGCTCCTCGCCAACACCCCGCTCAGCGGCTTCTACCACGACGTCAAGGACTTCTCCTTCGGACCGGAGTCGCTCCATCTGCACCTGTCCGTGGCGGCCTGGGCCCAGGACGGCCTGCTGACGGTCTTCTTCTTCGTCGCCGGCATCGAGCTCAAGCGCGAGCTGATCGCGGGCGAGCTGCGCGACCCCAAGGCGGCGGCGCTGCCGGTCGTCGCCGCGATCTGCGGCATGGCCGTGCCCGCCCTGGTCTACACCGTGGTCAACACGGCCGGCGGCGGCAGCCTGCGGGGCTGGGCGGTGCCCACCGCCACCGACATCGCCTTCGCGCTCGCCGTCCTCGCGGTCATCGGCACGGCGCTGCCCGCCGCGCTGCGCGCCTTCCTGCTCACCCTCGCCGTCGTCGACGACCTCTTCGCGATCCTGATCATCGCGGTCTTCTTCACCCAGAAGATCGACTTCCTCGCCCTGGGCCTCTCGGTCCTCGGCCTCGTCGTCTTCTGGCTGCTACACCGCAAGGGCGTGCGCGGCTGGTACGTCTACGTCCCGCTCGCCGTCGTCATCTGGGCGCTGATGCACGCCAGCGGCGTCCACGCCACGGTCGCCGGCGTCGCCATGGGCCTGATGCTGCGCTGCACCGTGCGCGACGGCGAGGAGCGCTCCCCCGCCGAGCACGTCGAGCATCAGGTGCGCCCGTTCTCCGCGGGGCTCGCCGTACCGCTCTTCGCGCTCTTCGCGGCCGGCGTCTCGGTCTCCGGCGGCGCGGTCGCCGACGTCTTCACCCGGCCGGAGACGCTCGGCGTCGTCCTCGGGCTGGTGGTGGGCAAGACCATCGGCGTCTTCGGCGGCTCCTGGCTCGCCGCGCGCTTCACCAAGGCGGAGCTGAACGAGGAGCTGGCCTGGGCGGACGTCTTCGCCGTGGCCTCGCTCGCCGGGATCGGCTTCACCGTCTCGCTCCTCATCGGCGAGCTGGCCTTCCCCGCGGACCCGGTGCTGGCCGACGAGGTGAAGGCCGCGGTGCTGATCGGCTCGCTGCTGGCCGCGGTCCTGGCCTGCGTGCTGCTCAAGCTGCGCAACAACCGGTACAAGCGGCTGTGCGAGGAGGAGGATCGGGACGAGGACCAGGACGGCATCCCGGACGTCTACGAGTTGGACAAGCCCGACTACCACCTGCGGATGGCCGCCATCTACGAGGCCAGGGCGGCCGAGCACCGGCGGCTGGCCGAAGTAGCCGCCGCCCAGGACACCGGCGAGGATGGTCCGGCATGATCTGAGAGGCTTGAGGACCGTAGCTCCGCAGGTGCAGAGCTCCGCAGAAGAGCAGAGGGAGATGGCGATGAGCGCAGCCGACGACAGCGGCAACCGCAGCCTCGGCCAGTTGGTGGCCACGGCGACCACCGAGCTGTCCGCGCTGGTCCACGACGAGATCGCACTGGCCAAGGCCGAGATCCGACAGGACGTCAAGCGGGGCGCGATCGGAAGTGGCGCCTTCATCGCGGCGGGTGTCCTGCTGCTCTTCTCGCTGCCGGTGCTCAGCTTCGCCCTGGCGTACGGTTTCCGCGCCTGGACCGGACTCGGTCTGGTCTGGTGCTTCCTCATCGTCGGCGGCCTGTACTGGCTGCTGGCGGCGGTGCTCGGGCTGCTGGCGCTGGCGAAGTTCAAGAAGGTCAAGCCGCCGCAGAAGTCCATCGATTCCGCGAAGCAGACCGCGGCGGTGCTCTCGAACGTCAAGCCGCATCCGCGTGCCGCCGTCGATGGCCACCGGCTGGACGTCGATGTGACACGCTCGACTGCATGACGGCTCCCGATTCCGCTGCCGCGCTCGTACGGTTGGACGGCCCCTGGACCCACCGGGACGTCGCGGCCAACGGTGCGCGCTTCCACATCGCCGAGCTGGGCGACGGTCCGCTGGTACTGCTGCTCCACGGTTTCCCCCAGTTCTGGTGGACCTGGCGGCACCAGCTGACCGCCCTCGCCGACGCCGGCTTCCGGGCGGTGGCGATGGACCTGCGCGGCGTGGGCGGCAGCGACCGTACGCCCCGCGGCTACGACCCGGCCAACCTCGCCCTCGACATCACCGGCGTCATCCGCTCGCTCGGCGAACCCGACGCCGCGCTCGTCGGCCACGACCTGGGCGGCTATCTGGCCTGGACGGCCGCGGTGATGCGGCCCAAGCTGGTGCGACGGCTCGTCGTCGCCTCCTCGCCGCACCCTCGGCGCTGGCGCTCGGCCATGGTCGCGGACGTCAAGCAGTCGGCGGCGAGCAGCCACATCTGGGGGTTCCAGCGGCCCTGGATCCCGGAGCGTCAGATGGTCGCCGACGACGCGGCCCTGGTGGGGCGGCTGATCCGGGACTGGTCGGGGCCGCTGCTGCCCGACGACGAGACGGTGGACGTCTACCGCCGCGCCATGAGCATCCCCTCGACGGCGCACTGTTCGATCGAGCCGTACCGCTGGATGGTGCGGTCGCTGGCCCGCCCGGACGGCTTCCAGTTCAACCGGCGTATGAAGCGGCCGGTGCGGGTGCCGACGCTGCATCTCCACGGTTCACTCGACCCGGTGATGCGCACCCGCAGCGCCGCTGGTTCGGGGGAGTATGTGGAGGCGCCCTACCGCTGGCGGCTCTTCGACGGCCTCGGCCACTTCCCCCATGAGGAGGATCCGGTGGCGTTCTCGACCGAGCTGATCGACTGGTTGCGGGACCCGGAACCCGACCGTTAGGCGACGTCCCGTCAACCACGGGGGGAAACGCCCATACGGCGAACTGCCACTTGCCCGTCGCATAGGCCAATTGACGCCTCCCCAGGCGATTACGGACCTTGGGGCACGGGCAGAGTCCCGGGTATGGGCTGGACGCACGACTACCGTGACGCACCGAGCGAGCGCGGCTCCGACGCCAATGCCAACACGACGCTGAGCGTGTCCGAGCGACGCGCTCCCGGACATCCGCAGGGCTCCCTGGCGCCGCAGGGCCCGGGTCCGCGGGGCCATGCCTCTCGCATCGGCATCCCACGGATCATCCGCCGCCGGGCCCGCTGGGTCTCGGCGCGGCTGCGCCACCACCCGCGCAGCCGCTGACAGCGCTCGCGCTGCCACCGGCACCCTCCGCGAGACCGCTGACACCCTCCGCGCGGCCGTTGACACCTTCCGCACGACCGCTGAAGCCTCCGTGCGGCCGTTGAAGGCGCCCGGCGCCGCCTGACTCCGCCCGGCGCCTTCACGAAGAGCCCCGCGAAAGACCTCCGTGGAGAGCCTCCGCGAGGAGCCCTCCATCAGGGAGGACTCTCGGGAGGCTCTCGGGGGCCGCGGGGCCGGGGTCCGCCCGTCCGCTACAGGGCGCAGCCCTGGCTGTCGGCCTGACCGGTGGCGGTGCGCCCCTGCTCGACGTCCTCCCGGACCTCGTCGGCGGTCAGCGCGTACCCCGTGTCCGGGTCGTCGAGCGACTTGGCGAAGACGACGCCGTACACCCGTCCCTCGGGGGTCAGCAGCGGGCCGCCGGAGTTCCCCTGCCGCACCGTGGCGTAGAGCGAGTAGACATCGCGGCGGACACTGCCCCGGTGGTAGATGTCCGGACCGGTGGGCTGCATACGGCCGCGCACGCGCGCGGCGCGGACGTCGAAGGAGCCGTTCTCCGGGAAGCCGGCGACGATGGCGTCGTTGCCGCTGCGCGCGTCGCCCTCGGTGAACTTCAGCGCGGGAGCGCGCAGCGAGGGGACGTCGAGGACGGCGATGTCACGCTCCCAGTCGTAGAGCACCACCCGGGCGTCGTACGTCCGGCCCTCGCCACCGATCTGCACGGTCGGCTCGTCGACGCCGCCGACGACATGCGCGTTGGTCATCACGCGGTGCGGCGCGAAGACGAAGCCGGTGCCCTCGAGGACCTTGCCGCAGCTCGGGGCGGAGCCGACGACCTTGACGATGCTCTGCTTGGCGGCCGTGGCGACGGGGCTCTCGGCCAGCGCCGGGTCGGGCGGCGGGACGGAGGTGATGGGCTCGTTGGCGAACGGGGAGAAGACCTGGGGGAATCCGTTCTGCGCGAGCGTGGCGGAGAAGTCGGCGAACCAGGTGTTGGCCTCCTCCGGGATCACCCGGGAGACGCCGAGCAGCACCCGCGAGTTGCGCACCTCCTTGCCGAGTGTCGGCAGCGAAGTGCCGGCCAGCGCGGAGCCGATCAGCCAGGCGACCAGCAGCATGGCGACGACGTTGACCAGCGCGCCGCCGGTGGCGTCCAGGGCGCGCGCCGGTGACCAGGTGATGTGCCGGCGCAGCTTGTTGCCCAGGTGTGTGGTGGCGGCCTGTCCGACCGAGGCGCAGACGATCACCAGCACCACCGCGGTGACCGCGGCGAAGGTGCCCGGCGTCGCCTCGTCGGTGGCGGCGTCCCAGATCACCGGCAGCAGATAGACGGCGATCAGGCCGCCGCCGAGGAAGCCGATGACGGACAGCACACCGACGACGAAGCCCTGGCGGTAGCCGACGATGGCGAACCACACGGCGGCGAGCAGCAGCAGGATGTCCAGCACGTTCACCGAAATTTGCCTCGCAATGATGTCGCCGGGACCGTGGTCCGGCCGGGGCTTCCGGGGCGGCCCTCCCACCGGCCCACGCGGCGCCCCGGAGCGTCGGCGACGAGGTCGCCGGGCCGGTGGCGGCCGCTCATGTCAGGGTCCCCGGGAGAAGACGGCACGGGGACAAACCTCTCATGCCTGCCAGTCGAGCGAGACCTGTCGGTCCCGGTCCCAGGGGAGCTCCCAGCCCGCGTAGTGCAGCAGGCGGTCGATCACCCCGGCGGTGAAACCCCAGACCAAGCCCGCTCCCAAGGTGAAGGCGGGGCCCTGGTGCCCACTGGGGTGAAGCGCCATGGCCCGATTGTCCGGATTGGTGAGGTCCGCCACCGGCACGGCGAAGACCCGCGCCGTCTCGGCCGGGTCCACCGGCGCGACCGGGCTGGGCTCGCGCCACCAGCCGAGCACGGGGGTCACGACGAAGCGGCTGACCGGGATGTACAGCCGGGGCAGCACTCCGAAGATCTGGACGCCGGTGGGGTCGAGGCCGGTCTCCTCCTCGGCCTCGCGCAGCGCCGCGCGCAGCGGGCCGACCCCGTCCGGGTCTCCGTCCTCCGGGTCGAGTGCGCCGCCGGGGAACGAGGCCTGCCCCGGGTGCGAGCGCAGCGACCCCGCGCGCTCCATGAGCAACAGCTCCGGCCCGCGCGGTCCCTCGCCGAAGAGCACGAGCACCGCGGACGGGCGGCCGCCGCCCTGGGCGGGCGGCAGGAAGCGGCTGAGCTGGAGCGGCTCGATCGTCTCGGCGACCCGCGCGACGGGCTCCAGCCACTCGGGCAACCCCTGGGTGCTGACGGCGACGCCGCCGTAGGTGCTCGTCATCCGGCGGCTCCCAGCGGCGCGGCGGCCTTCCCGGGGTAGTTGGCCGGGGGACTGAGTCGCTGGCCGGGCTGGCCGCCCAGCTCGTACTTCAGCAGCTTCCTGGCCTTCTCGGGGTCGGTCTCGCCCTCTCCGTACGCCGGGCACAGCGGGGCGATGGGGCAGGCGCCGCAGGCGGGCTTGCGGGAGTGGCAGACGCGCCGGCCGTGAAAGATGATCCGGTGCGAGAGCATCGTCCACTCGCTCTTGGGGAAGAGCGCGCAGACCTCGGCCTCGACCTTGTCCGGGTCCTCCTGTGTGGTCCACTTCCAGCGCCGGACAAGTCGCCCGAAATGGGTATCAACGGTCACGCCGGGCACTCCGAACGCGTTGCCCAACACGACATTGGCCGTCTTGCGTCCGACGCCGGGCAGCGTGACGAGGTCCTCCAGTCGCCCCGGCACCTCGCCGCCGAACCGGTCCCGGAGGGCGGCGGAGAGCCCCAGCAACGACCTCGCCTTGGCCCGGAAGAACCCGGTCGGCCGAATCAGCTGCTCCAGCGCCTCGGGGTCCGCGGCCGCCATCTCCTCGGGGGTGGGATAGGCGGCGAAGAGGGCCGGAGTGGTCTGGTTGACGCGCAGGTCGGTGGTCTGGGCGGAGAGGACGGTGGCGACCAGCAACTGGAAGGGGTTCTGGAAGTCCAGCTCGGGGTGGGCGTACGGATACAGCTCGGCGAGCTCGCGGTTGATCCGGCGGGCGCGACGGACGAGCGCGACGCGAGACTCGACCTTGGCCGGCTTGGCGACCTTGGCGGACTTGGCGGGCTTCGTGGCCGTGGCGGACTTGGCGGCCGCGGGGGCCTTGGTGGCCGTGGCGGCGTTGGCGGCCGCGGGGACCTTCGCGCTCTTCGCCGCCCCCCGGGCCTTCGCGGGCCTCGCGGTCCTCGACGCTCCGGCCGGCGCGACGCCCTGGGCGGCCGGCGCGACATCCTGGGCGGCCGGGGCGGCATCCTGGGCGGCCGGCGCGGCCCCCGAGGCGGCGGCACTGGCCCTTTTGCTCGACTTCACGGCTTTCGAGGCGGCACGGGGCGGGTGTTCGCCCACAGCGGAATTTCGAGGTGCGCTCACCCGTCCAGCCCCCTTGCCCTGTGCTCTCACCGGCCTATTGGACACCCGGCCAGCCTAAGCCCAGGCACTGACATCCGCCCCGGTCGCACGAAATCGGCCGCCCAATCGGACCCCTGCCGTACGGTCCCATGGACCGGTGCGTCAAACTTGTGATTGATCGCACTGTTTTACCGTCCGGCATCATGGGGACCAAGGTCCCCTGTGCGTGTCGACAAGGAGAGATCTCGTGGACGACGTTCTGCGGCGCGCCCCGCTTTTCGCGGCGCTCGATGACGAGCAGGCCGCTGAGCTGCGCGCCTCCATGGGAGAGGTCACCCTCGCCCGAGGCGACGCACTCTTCCACGAAGGGGACCCGGGCGACCGCCTGTATGTGGTCACCGAGGGCAAGGTGAAGCTCCACCGCACCTCTCCCGACGGCCGCGAGAACATGCTGGCCGTGCTCGGTCCCGGCGAGCTGATCGGCGAGCTGTCGCTCTTCGACCCCGGCCCGCGCACCGCCACCGCGACCGCCCTCACCGAGGTGAAGCTCCTCGGCCTCGGCCACGGCGACCTCCAGCCGTGGCTCAACGCGCGCCCCGAGGTGGCCAGCGCCCTGCTGCGCGCCGTCGCCCGGCGCCTGCGCAAGACCAACGACCAGATGTCCGACCTGGTCTTCTCCGACGTCCCGGGCCGTGTCGCGCGGGCGCTCCTGGACCTGTCGCGCCGCTTCGGCGTGCAGTCCGAGGAGGGCATCCACGTCGTCCACGACCTGACCCAGGAAGAGCTCGCCCAGCTCGTCGGCGCCTCGCGCGAGACCGTGAACAAGGCCCTCGCCGACTTCGCGGGCCGCGGCTGGCTGCGCCTGGAGGCGCGCGCCGTGATCCTGCTGGACGTGGAGCGCCTGGCCAAGCGGTCCCGCTGACGCGGGTCGCCACGGGCGCACCGGTGCGGGGCCGTTCCCGCACCCGCACCCCATAGGCACGAAGGGCCCCCGCCGGATATCCGGCGGGGGCCCTTCGCCGTTGCCGTCGCCTCCCGGCCCGACCCGCCGTACGGCGGCCTGGCGGACCGACCCGCCGTACGGCAGGAGGGTCCCGTAGCGCGTCGCCGCGTGCGCCGGGCACCCGGTGAGCGCGACCAGCGCGGGCGGCGACCACCGGCGCGCTCCGGCCCGGCCGGCCGCGGCCGAGCGCCGTACGCCTCAGATCAGCCCGTGGTCCCGCAGATACTCCAGCTGCGCCCGGACCGACAGCTCCGCCGCGGGCCACAGGGAGCGGTCCACGTCCGCGTAGACGTGGGCGACGACCTCCTCCGACGTGCGGTAGCCGTCCTCGACGGCCGTCTCGACCTGCGCGAGGCGGTTGGCGCGGTGGGCGAGGTAGTACTCGACCGCGCCCTTGGCGTCGTTGAGGACGGGGCCGTGGCCCGGGAGCACCGTGCTCACACCGTCGTCGACGGTCAGGGAGCGGAGGCGACGCAGGGAGTCGAGGTAGTCGCCGAGGCGGCCGTCGGGGTGCGCCACCATGGTGGTGCCGCGGCCGAGGACCGTGTCGCCGGTCAGCACGGCGGCGTCGGCGGGGAGGTGGAAGGAGAGCGAGTCGGCGGTGTGGCCGGGGGTGGGGACCACGCGCAGTTCGAGGCCGCCGGTGGTGATGACGTCCCCCGCCGCGAGGCCCTCGTCGCCGAGCCGCAGGGCGGGGTCGAGGGCGCGCACCCGGGTCCCGGTGAGCTCCGCGAAGCGCGCGGCGCCCTCCGCGTGGTCGGCGTGTCCATGGGTGAGCAGGGTGAGCCCGACGCGCTTGCCGGCCCGCTCGGCGGTGTCGACGACCGCCTGGAGGTGGCCCTCGTCCAGCGGTCCCGGGTCGATGACGACGGCGAGGTCGGAGTCCGGCTCGGCGATGATCCAGGTGTTGGTGCCGTCCAGGGTCATCGCGGACGGGTTGGGCGCCAACACGCACACCGCGCGGGCGGTCGCCGGACCGCTGATCGCGCCGCCGCGCGGCTGTCCCGGCAGGGAGGCTGCGTAGGTCATGAGGTGGCTCCGCCCGTGGGTCCCGTGGGGACGTGCTTGGTGAACTCGTCGTGGCCCGGCCAGCTCAGCACGATCTCCTCGCCGACCAGGCTCGCCCGCGCGAGCACCGGTGTCAGGTCGATCCGATCGGCGGCCGCCAGCGCCTCGGCCGCCGTGCCGTACGGCGCCACCTGGCGCAGCGTCGCGATGGTGGGCGGCATCATCAGCAGCTCGCCCTTGTCGTAACCGTCGGCGGCGTCCTGGGGGCGGATCCAGACCGTACGGTCCGCCTCGGTCGAGGCGTTGCGCGTGCGCTGGCCCTCGGGCAGCACCGCCACGAAGAACCAGGTGTCGTAGCGGCGCGCCTCGAACTCCGGGGTGATCCATCGGGCCCAGCCGCGCAGCAGGTCCGAACGCAGTACCAGGCCGCGGCGGCTGAGGAAGTCGGTGAAGGACAGCTCGCGGTCGACCAGCGCCGCGCGGTCCGCCTCCCAGTCGTCCCCCGAGGTGTCCGCGACGACCGTGTCCGCCGTGGGCCCGGCGAGCAGCACGCCGGCCTCCTCGAAGGTCTCCCGCACCGCGGCGCACACGATCGCCTGCGCCGCCGCCTCGTCTCCCGCCAGCCCCAACCGCTCGGCCCAGGCGTCGCGCCCGGGCCCGGCCCAGGCCACCGGCCGGTCGTCGCGCGGGTCCACCGCGCCGCCCGGATACGCGTACGCGCCTCCGGCGAAGGCCATGGAGGCGCGTCTGCGCAGCATGTGGACGGCGGGGCCGTCGGCACCGTCCCGCAGCAGCAGGACGGTGGCGGCACGGCGCGGGGCGACCGGGGTCAGTTCGCCGGCGGCGAGCGCCCGGATCCGATCCGGCCACTCGGCCGGATACCACTGGCCGTTGACGGCGGGCGGCGTGGGAGGCGTGGGCGACGCCGATGACACGGACGACGACGCGGACGGGCCAGGCGACATGGACGGCATGGCCGGATGGTATGCGCTCGCGGGCGGATGTTCGAGAGGCGCCGCCCTGACCTGCCGGTTCCTCTCCCCCTGTGGCCCGCCGGGTGTCCGCGTACGTGCCGTCGCGGTCGCTGGCCCCGAACAGGCCGGACAAGGGCGGGTGCCGCCAGGAGAGCGCCCGGGGGCCAACCCCGGGCCGACTCCTGGCGGCACCCTCACTCTGACGGTCGAAACGGTGAGCGCCCTCGCGCGGTGAGCCACGTACGGCGAGGGCCCGCATCGCCCCGCGCGGCAAGCTTCACGGCCTACGCGGCGAACACGCGCGGACCGCAGTCCGCGGTCCGCAGTCCGCGGTCCGCAGTCCGCAGTCCGCAGTCCGCAGTCCGCAGTCCGCAGTCCGCAGTCCGCAGTCCGCATGGTGAACGCGCCCCGCGCGGTGCGCGGTTTCGCCCGCGGTGACCAGAACCGGCCCGCGCGGCGGCTGCTGCCCGCGCCGTGAACCCGCGCCGGGCGGTCGGACCGAGCCCTTCAGTCGGCTCGGTCCACCCGTCTCCTACGACCGTTTCCGGCCGCCCGGCCCGTTCAGAGGGCTCGCCCGTCCAGACAGCCCGCCCGTTCGGATCGCTCGCCCGTTCGGGCAGCTCGCCCTTTCAGGCCGTTCAGTCCGCGATCTCGACCTGGATCTCGACCTCGACCGGCGCGTCCAGCGGCAGCGCCGTCGCGCCCACGGCGCTGCGCGCGTGCACGCCCTTGGCGCCCAGGACCTCGCCCAGCAGCTCGCTGGCGCCGTTGATGACGCCCGGCTGGCCGGTGAAGTCCGGAGCCGAGGCGACGAAGCCCACGACCTTGACCACGCGGACGATCTTGTCCAGGTCGCCGATCACCGACTTCACGGCGGCCAGGGCGTTCAGCGCGCAGATCCGCGCCAGGTCCTTGGCCTCCTCCGGCGTCACCTCCGCGCCGACCTTGCCGGTCACACCCAGCTTGCCCTCGACCATCGGGAGCTGGCCCGAGGTGTAGACGTACGAGCCGGTACGGACCGCCGGGACGTACGAGGCGATGGGCGCCGCGACCCCCGGCAGCCGCAGGCCGAGCTCCGCGAGCTTCTCCTCGACCGCGCTCACGCCTGCTTCTCCCGCTTCAGGTAGGCCACCAGCTGCTCGGGGTTGTTCGGGCCCGGCACGACCTGGACGAGCTCCCAGCCGTCCTCGCCCCAGGTGTCCAGAATCTGCTTGGTCGCATGCACGAGCAGCGGCACGGTCGCGTATTCCCACTTGGTCATGGTGCTGACTGTAATGCCTCTCTCGCGGGGGCTCGTGCGTACTCCGTACGGCGACTGGTTAGGCTCCCGAATGTGAGCAGGCTCCATGTCGTCAGTGGCAAGGGCGGAACCGGCAAGACCACGGTCGCCGCCGCACTCGCGTTGGCCCTCGCGGCCGAGGGCAAGCGGACACTGTTGGTCGAGGTAGAAGGCCGGCAGGGCATCGCGCAGCTCTTCGAGACGGAGGCGTTGCCTTATGAGGAGCGCAAGATCGCGGTTGCGCAGGGCGGCGGCGAGGTGCACGCCCTGGCCATCGACCCCGAGTACGCGCTGCTCGACTACCTCCACATGTTCTACAAGCTCGGCAGCGCCGGGCGGGCGCTGAAGAAGCTCGGCGCCATCGACTTCGCGACGACCGTCGCGCCCGGGCTGCGCGATGTGCTGCTGACCGGCAAGGCCTGCGAGGCGGTGCGCCGCAAGGGCAAGGACGGCCGGTTCGTCTACGACCACATCGTCATGGACGCGCCGCCGACGGGCCGGATCACGCGCTTCCTGAACGTCAACGACGAGATGGCGGGGCTGGCGCGCACCGGCCCGATATACAACCAGGCGCAGGCGGTCATGCGGGTGCTCAAGTCCCCCGAGACCGCGGTGCACTTCGTGACGCTGCTGGAGGAGATGCCGGTCCAGGAGACCGCGGACGGCGTCGCCGAGCTCCGCGCGGAGGGCCTGCCGACAGGTGGGGTCATCATCAACATGGTCCGTCCGGCGATCCTGGACCAGGCGGCCGTGCAGGCCGCCGCCAACGGCCAGCGCACGGCCGTGGCCAAGGCGTTGTCGGAGGCCGGGTTGGGCGGCGCGCGCCGCGGCGGGCTGGCGGAGCGGCTGGTCGACCCGCTGCTGGAGCAGGCGCGCGAGCATGCGGAGCGGGTGGCGCTGGAGCACGCGCAACGCGCCGAGTTGGGCCGACTGGGGCTGCCGACGCACGAGTTGGAGCTGCTGAGCGACGGGATCGACCTGGCCGGGCTCTACCGGCTGGCGGCGGACCTCCGCAAGCAATGGACGGCATGAGCGGCGGGCACCGGACCGGGCCGCGCGAGGGAAGGTGGGCATGACCATGGACGCGGCACCGCGGCTCGACACCGACGCGCTGCTGGACGACCCGCGGACCCGCATCGTGGTGTGCTGCGGCTCGGGCGGCGTCGGCAAGACCACGACCGCGGCGGCACTGGGCGTACGGGCCGCCGAGCGCGGCCGCAGGGTGGTCGTCCTCACCATCGACCCGGCCCGCCGGCTGGCCCAGTCGATGGGCATCGGCTCGCTCGACAACATCCCGCGTCGGGTGGAGGGCATCGACACCTCGGCCGGCGGCGAACTGCACGCGATGATGCTCGACATGAAGCGGACGTTCGACGAGTTCGTCGAGGCGCACGCCGACGTCGAGCGTGCCGCCGCGATCCTCGCGAACCCCTTCTACCAGTCGCTGTCGGCCGGCTTCGCGGGCACGCAGGAGTACATGGCCATGGAGAAGCTGGGCCAGCTGCGGGCGCGTGACGAGTGGGACCTGATCATCGTCGACACACCGCCCAGCCGCTCGGCGCTGGACTTCCTGGACGCGCCGAAGCGTCTCGGCTCGTTCCTGGACGGCAAGCTGATCAAGGTGCTCCTGGCCCCGGCCAAGGTGGGCGGCCGGGCCGGGCTGAAGGTGCTCAACGTCGGCATGTCGATGATGACGGGGGCGCTGAGCAAGCTGTTGGGCGGGCAACTGCTCAAGGACGTGCAGACCTTCGCCTCCGCCATGGACACCATGTTCGGCGGCTTCCGCACCCGCGCGGACGCCACCTACCGGCTGCTCCAGGCACCCGGCACGGCGTTTCTGGTGGTGGCCGCCCCGGAGCGGGACGCGCTGCGCGAGGCCGCGTACTTCGTCGAGCGACTGGCGGCGGACCGGATGCCACTGGCGGGCCTGGTGCTCAACCGGGTGCACGGCAGCGGCGCAGCGGAGCTGTCGGCCGAACGCGCGTTGGCCGCCGCCGAGATGCTGGCGGACCGGACATCCTTGGCCAACGTTCTGACGGCCAGTGATGATTCTGTAGAAAATCTTGCCGACGCCCGCATTGTCGATCGCGCTTCCGGGAAGGTTGACGAGCGAAGCGCACTGGATACGGACTCCAGCGCGGACCCGGTCGCCACTGCCGTCGCCGACGACCACTCCCCCACGTCGGCGGAGCAGCTTGCCGCGGGGCTGCTGAGGCTGCACGCGGAGCGCATGCAGGTGCTCGCGCGTGAGCAGCGCACGCGTGATCGTTTCGCCGCGCTGCACTCCGAGGTCCCGGTGGCCGAGGTCGCCGCGCTCCCCGGCGATGTGCACGACCTGGCGGGGCTGCGTGCGGTGGGCGAGCGTCTGGCGGTCCAGACGGGAGAGAGCCGAGCCGCCGGTTAGGGCACGCGGCCGGCGGCTCCGACCATGGGCGTCCGTCGCGCCGATCGTCGCAGCCGCCGCTGAGCGCGGCAACCACCTGGTGGGGCGCGCGTACAAGCGGCGGTCACGGCCACGTACATCCCGCGCCACCGCACGCCGCGCGTCGCCGCGCATCCCGCACGGCCGCATGTCGCGCCGTGGCGCACGCACCGTGCCACCTGTCCACGCGCCAGGACCCGACGGCCCTAGACGGCGTGCCTCAAGCGATCGCCTCGCGGGGACCCCTCCGAGGCCGACCAGCCCACAGCGGTCTCAACAAGGGCGGATCACGCCGCGGCGAATCCGGCCCAGCGGATCAGACCGAGGTGCATCACGCCGAGCGGAGTCAAGCAGACGGCTCATCCCGCCGCGGCGTAGCTGCCGTACTCCTCTTCGTCGCCGACGGGCAGCAGGCCCGCTCCGCGCTCGTACTCCGTGCGGGCGGTCTCCAGGAGCCGCCGCCACGAGGTGACGGTCGGCCGGCGGCGCAGCAGCGCCCGCCGCTCGCGCTCGGTCATCCCGCCCCAGACGCCGAACTCCACGCGGTTGTCCAAGGCGTCGGCCAGGCACTCGGTGCGCACCGGGCATCCCGTGCAGACCGCCTTCGCCCTGTTCTGTGCCGCGCCCTGGACGAATAGTTCATCCGGATCGGTAGTGCGGCAGGCTGCCTGCGCACTCCAGTCGGTTACCCAGCCCATGCTGGCGCCGTCCTCTCCCGAATCGAGGCTCCCCCACGGCGACAAACGGCATATTCACCGTCGCCAGTTGAGGACGTTACGGAAGGCAAGCAGGGTGCAACACCCCCTGCGGGCCCAATCTTGAATGGCCCGAACGGACTATGCGTACGCGGCAGATCACCCAACGGAGTGAGCTGACGACATAACAGACCAATCCCGCACAACGGGGCAGATCACCCAGGACATACGGCGCGGGGAGCGACACACCTCGACAACTCGGGCATGTCTCATCACTCACACGAGTGATTGATGGAAGAGCGCTGAACCGCACATCTGTGGCTGGCGTGAAACAGCGTAGGCGAACCGGTAGGCCCCTGTCCGGCGATTCGCCACGTAGGCTGCCCCCCATGGGTAAGAAGCGCTCGGGCGGGGGCCTCTCCACCACTCAGCAGGCGGCCAAGTTCCTCGGGGTCAGCATGCTCGCCGGCACGGTGATGGCCGGCCTCGCACTGCCCGCGGTCGGGGCGCTCGGACTGGCCGCCAAGGGGACGGTCGAGGAGTTCGACGAGATTCCGGCCAACCTCAAGACACCACCGCTCAGTCAGCGGACCACCATCCTCGACGCCGACGGCGGCGAGATCGCGAAGGTCTACTCCCGCGATCGCACCGTCGTGGAGCTCAAGGACATCTCCCCCTACATGCGCAAGGCGATCGTGGCGATCGAGGATGCCCGGTTCTACGAACACGGGGCGATCGACCTCAAGGGCGTGCTCCGCGCGCTCAACAAGAACGCCCAGGACGGAGGCGTCTCCGAGGGCGCCTCCACCCTCACCCAGCAGTATGTGAAGAACGTCTTCGTGGAGGAGGCCGGCGACGACCCCGAGAAGGTCGCGGAGGCCACCCAGCAGACGGTCGGACGCAAGATCAGGGAGCTGAAGTACGCCATCCAGGTCGAGAAGGAGCTCGGCAAGAAGCGGATCCTCCAGAACTACCTGAACATCACCTTCTTCGGGCAGCAGGCCTACGGCGTCGAAGCCGCCTCGCAGCGCTACTTCAGCAAGCACGCCAAGGACCTCACCCTGGAGGAGTCGGCGCTGCTGGCGGGGCTCGTGCAGTCGCCGAGCCGCTTCGACCCGGTGAACGACCCGCGCGAGGCCACCCTCCGCCGCAACACCGTGCTGCAGCGCATGGCCGAAGTGAGGGACATCACCCAGGCGAAGGCGGACGCCTCCAAGAAGAAGCCGCTCGGCCTCAACGTGAGCCGGCCCAAGAACGGCTGCATCACCGCCGTCGACGGCGCGGGCTTCTTCTGCGACTACGTCCGCAAGGTCTTCCTCACCGACCCGGCCTTCGGCAAGACGCCGGAGGAGCGGGCCCAGCGCTGGCACCGCGGCGGTCTGACGATCCGCACCACCCTCGACCCGCAGGCCCAGAAGTCGGTGCAGAAGGCCGTGAAGAACGGCGTCCACGCGAGCGACGAGGTGGCCACCGCCGTCACCCTGGTGGAGCCCGGCACCGGCAAGATCGTGGGCATGGGCCAGTCCCGGCCGTACGGCTTCGGCGAGCACCAGACGCAGATCAACCTCTCGGTCGACCAGCGGATGGGCGGCGGCGCGGGCTACCAGCCGGGCTCGACGTTCAAGCCCATCGTGGCGGCGGCCGCGCTGGAGCGGGGCACCAAGCCGAGCCAGTCCTACCCGTCGCCGTACAAGATGCCGTATCCGAGCCCGGTGCAGACCTGCGACGGAAGCTGGAGCGACACCGCCTCCGTCGAGAACGAAAACCCCTCGGAGGTCGGCCCGTACGGGATGAGGGAGGCGACCGCGAAGTCGGTCAACACCTACTTCGTCCAGTTGATCAGCGACATCGGCGTCTGCCCGGTGACCACCCTCGCCGACAAGATGGGCGTCGAGCGGGCCGACGGCAAGAAGATGGACCAGGTGCCGTCCATCACGCTCGGCACCCAGGAGATGTCCCCGCTGACCATGGCCAACGCCTACGCGACCTTCGCCAACCGGGGCGTGTACTGCACCCCGGTGGCCATCGAGTCGATCACCACCGCGGACGGCAAGTCGTTCAAGGTCCCGCAGACCTCCTGCAAGCGGGCCATGTCGGAGAAGACCGCCGACACCGTCAACACGCTGCTGCGGGGCGTCGTCGAGGACGGCACGGGCAAGGAGGCCGGGCTCAGCGGGCGCGCCAGCGCCGGCAAGACCGGCACCACGGACTTCCGCTACGCCGCCTGGTTCGTGGGCTACACCCCGAACCTGGCCGGCGCGGTGTGGGTCGGCGACCCCAAGCACCAGCGGAAGATGGTCAACATCACCATCGGCGGCCGCACCTGGGGCAAGGTCTTCGGCGGCCAGGTGCCCGGGCCGATCTGGCGCGAGGCGATGTCCGGCGCCCTGGCGGGCAAGCCCGCGCCGGGTTTCGTCACCGTGCCCGTCGACGACCCGCACAAGGACCGGCCGGACCGGGGTGACGAGGACAACAAGCCAGGCCGCGGGGGCAGCGGCGGCCGGGGCGACAAGCCATGGCCGGACATCACCATTCCGCCGGACCTGATCGGCGGCGAGGACGGCGGCATCGGTGACATCGGGGGTATCGGTGACATCGGGGGCTGGGACGGCGGCTGGAACCCGGGCGTCGGCAGGGGCCGGCGCTGACCACCGGCCGGCCGATCACCAGGGCCGGCACGACGACAGAAGAGGGCGACGGGGCCCGGACAGTGGATGTCCGGGCCCCGTCGCCCGTTGCGTACGGCCTGCCTCCGCCGGCACCCTCTCGCCAGCGCCGGCGCCCCGCGACGGTCGACCGGCGGCCGGCGGCCGGCGGCCGGCGGCCGGCGATCGATGGGAGAACCACCCGTCCGGCGGGTTTGCGGCACGGTGCGGCCTTAATGGCGCCGGCCCAGCGCGGGACGGACGATCGGACGACCGGAACGGCCGACCGGCCAGGACGGAGCGGGCGACCGGAACGGCCGACCGGCCGAAGGACCGAGCGGTCGACCGGCCCGGACGAAGCGGGCCTGATCGCGCGGCCGGAACGCGGTCGAAAGGGGTGGGACGACGACGTTCGAAAGGGTCAGCCGGCGAGGTGCCGCTTCACCGCGGCCGCCACCCGGCCGCCCTCGGCCCGGCCGGCGATCTTGGGGTTCACGATCTTCATCACGGCGCCCATCGCGCGCGGGCCCTCGGCACCGCCCTCGGCCGCCTCCTTGACCGCGGCGGCGACCAGCGCGTCCAGCTCCTCGTCGGTCAGCGGCTTCGGCAGGTACTCCGCGAGCACCTCGCCCTCGGCCCGCTCCCGCTCGGCCTGCTCCGCGCGGCCGCCCTGCTCGAAGGCCTCGGCGGCCTCGCGGCGCTTCTTGGCCTCCCGCGCGACGATCTTCTCCACCTCCGCGTCGGAGAGTTCGCGGGCGGTCGTGCCCGCCACCTCCTCCTTGGTGATCGCGGTGATGGTGAGCCGAAGCGTGGAGGAGCGCAGTTCGTCGCGCGCCTTGATCGCCGCGGTGAGGTCGGCCTGCAGCCTGTCCTTGAGCGTGGTGGTCATGGACTGAGTCTGCCAGCACCGGTCGGGAATCACCCGAAGATTTCGTCGCCGTCGCAGGTCTGGGACCATGGGGACCATGCGCGCTCGTTACGGAGTACCCCTGGGAATCACGGCAGTCGGCGCGGCCGGCCTCGCCTACGCCGTCGGCTTCGAAGTCCGCTCCTTCCGGCTCCGACGGGTGTCCGTGCCCGTGCTGCCGCGTGGGATGCGACCGCTGCGCGTCCTCCAGGTCTCCGACATCCACATGGTCAGCGGACAGCGGAAGAAGCAGCGCTGGCTCCAGTCGCTCGCCGGCCTCCGCCCCGACTTCGTCATCAACACCGGAGACAACCTCTCCGACACCGAGGGTGTCCCCGAGACGCTGGACGCCCTGGGCCCGCTGATGGAGTTCCCCGGGGCGTACGTCTTCGGCTCGAACGACTACTACGGCCCGAAGCTGCGCAACCCCGCCCGCTATCTGCTGGAGAAGGCCAGCGGCCGGCACGGGCTCAACGGCAACCCGCCGGTGGTCGGCGCCATCCACAACCCGTGGGAGGACCTGCGCGACGCCTTCGACGCCGCGGGCTGGGTGGGCCTGACCAACACCCGCGGCCGGCTGAAGCTGGACGGCGGCCTGGAGATCGCTCTGACCGGCCTGGACGACCCGCACATCAAGCGAGACCGCTACAACGCGGTGGCGGGCGGCCCGGAGGCCGACGCGGACCTGTCGCTGGCCGTGGTCCACGCCCCGTACCTGCGTGTGCTGGACGCCTTCACCGCCGACCGCTACCCGCTGATCCTCGCCGGGCACACCCACGGCGGGCAGGTGTGCATCCCCTTCTACGGAGCGCTGGTCACCAACTGCGACATCGACACGGGCCGGGTCAAGGGCCTGTCCACCCACACCGCGGGCGGCCACACCTCCTTCCTCCACGTCTCCGCCGGCTGCGGCACCAACCGCTACACCCCGGTCCGCTTCGCCTGCCCGCCCGAGGCCACCCTGCTCACGCTGACCCCCCGGGACTGAGCTCGGGGTCGGCGCCGGTGCCGACCCCTGCGCCGACCTCGGAAGCGATCCGAGAGCGACCCGGAAGCGGCGGGGAAGCGACCCGGAAGCGGCGGGGAAGCGACCCGCGGGCCCGGCCTCGAAACCGGATTTCGTCTCTGGCGCGACGTGGGCTAAAGTAGAGCTCGTTGCTTCGGGGTGTAGCGCAGCTTGGCAGCGCGCTTCGTTCGGGACGAAGAGGTCGTGGGTTCAAATCCCGCCACCCCGACTGGCACGAGAGGCCCGGTCCATTGGACCGGGCCTCTCGCTTATGTCCGGCATCCCCGCCCTGCCTCCGGGGGAACATGCTCGGATCGTCTCGGCACCCGTTCGACGGCGCCCGCGATCGCGTCACCGTCACGCCCGGAAGGCGATTCGATAAAGCCGTTGCCGGAATCAACTTCTGCCACCTACAGCCGCCGGCGGATTCTCGGGCCGCTTACCGGTCCCTGAGCGGCGGCAGGCAGTATTGCGCGCATGTCGACTCTCCGCTCAAACATCGTCTCCTGGGTCAGCCGCAAGTACTTTTCGAGATTGCAGAGGAACGGCCTCGACCTGTCCAAGATGTCTTTTCTGTCGGAGTCCACGCTCATGCCGCTGCGGCGCGACGGCGTGGATCCGGTGCCGGCGCTGGCCACACGGCGCGCCCAGGAGCCGATCAGCAAGCTTTCGCTGCCGTTCGGGATGAATGGCTGGCTCGTCACGGGTCACGCCGAATGCAAGGCGGTCCTCGGAAAGACGAACGCCTTCAGCACCGATTTCACCAACATTGCGGGGAATGCCGGAATTTCCGCTCAGCAGAATCCCGGCGGGCTGGGTTTCAGTGATCCACCGACGCATACAAGATTGCGGCGTCTCCTGACACCGGAGTTCACGATGCGCCGACTGAACCGATTGACGCCGCGCATTCACTCCCTCGTGGAGGAACGACTCGACGAGATGGCCGCGGCCGACGGGCCGGTGGACCTGGTGGAGGTGTTCGCGTTCCCGATCCCCTCGCTCGTCATATGCGAGCTGCTGGGCGTGCCGTACGAGGACCGTGACGAGTTCCAGAAGCTGAGCACCGCGCGGTTCGACCTATTCGGCGGAGCAAATGCCCCATTCGGCGTCATATCCGACTCTTTGTCGTATCTGCGCGACATCGTGAAGAAGCAGCGCGAGAACCCGGGCGACGGACTGCTGGGCATGATCGTTCGCGAGCACGGCGACGACATCGAGGACGAGGAGCTCACCGGTCTCGCCGACGGAGTGCTGACCGGCGGCCTGGAGACGACCGCGAGCATGCTGGCGCTGGGCACCCTCGTGCTGCTCCAGCACCCGGAGCACTTCGCGGCGCTGCGCGACCGCGACGACGCGGTCGACCCGTTCATCGAGGAGCTGCTGCGCTATCTGACGGTGGTCCAGGTGGCCTTCCCGCGCTTCGCCAAGGAGGACATGGAGATCGCCGGCACGAAGATCGCGCGCGGCGACTTCATGCTGTGCTCGCTGAGCGGAGCCAACCGCGACGCGGCCCTGGGCGAGGACATGGAGCGCTTCGACCCGCACCGCGAGGCCGGCGCGTCCCACCTGGCCTTCGGATTCGGCATCCACCGCTGCATCGGCGCCGAGCTGGCCCGGATGGAGCTGCGGGCCGCGCTCCCCGCACTGGTGCGACGCTTCCCGGACATGCGGCTGGCGGTCGCGCCGGAGGAGCTGTCGTTCCGCAAGCTCTCGATCGTCTACGGCGTGGACGCGCTGCCGCTGCGGCTGCACGGGTAGCGGGCGGAGCCCGTGCGGGTCAGGGCAGGACTCCACGCCCCGGGCCGGACCGGTGCCCGTCATCACCCACGGCTGGCCTTCAGCGAGTACATCAAGGGGATGCGAGGGCGGTCCGCCGGCAGGCGGTGATAGCCGTCGGCGTCGCGGCGAAGCGCGTCGAAGCGAGCGAAGAGCGTCATGTCGTGCTCGTGCAGGAAGTCGATGCGGAGACCGGCCGCGGCGAGCGCGGAGACGACGTCACCCAGCGGGTGCTGCCACTCCACACTGCGGTGGGTACCGGACATGCCGGCGGAGTCCACGTAGCCGGTCGCGCTCTCCTCTATCCACGGCTCACGGCTGAAGTAGTCGTATGTCACCCGCGATCCGGTCTCCTCGTCGAGCGCGTCGGTGAGCGGGTGGAACTCGGCGAGGTAGAGGAAACCGCCGGGGGCCACGAGACGGGCGGCGGTCTCGGCCCAGCGGCCGATGTCGGGCAGCCAGCAGAGCGCCCCCACGCCGGTGTAGACGATGTCGTACGAGGAGTCGGGCACCGCCTCGACCGCGTCGTAGACGTCGGCGGTCACGAACGAGGCATGGTCGGGGCCGAGGTCGAGCTCGGCGGCGAGGTCGCGGGCGGCCTCGACAGCCGGCTCGGAGAAGTCCAGGCCGACGACCCGGGCGGCGCCGCGCCGGACCCAGGAGAGGGTGTCCAGGCCCAGGTGGCACTGAAGGTGGAGCAGGGAGCGGCCGGTCACGTCCCCCACCTCGGCGACCTCGAAGTCGCGGAGCGAGTCCCGGCCACCTCGGAAGGCCGCGAGGTCGTAGAAGTCGCTGACCAGATGCTCGGGAACGCGCTGGTCCCACAGGGCTCGGTTGGTCTCACGCCAGTCGCCCGCCGTGTCGTCCCGCGGCATGGATCGGTGCATGTGCCGGAGGTTATCCACAGGCGCGCGGCGACACCAGCGAGTTGTCTGCGCGGCGGCGCAGAATGGGGGGCATGGCTGAGAGCACAGGATCCATCCCGGAGTCCATGCCGGACTGGGAGAAGCGCTTCCGAGCGCCGCGAGTAGGGCTGCCGGACTGGGCGGAGGACGCCCCCGACCGCTCGCTTTTCGTATCGAACGCGACGGGCACGTACGAGCTGTACGCCTGGGATCGGACCACCGGTGTCCAACGCCAGGCGACGGACCGGCCCAACGGGACGACGGGCGGGGTGCTGTCGCCGGACGGCGAGTGGATCTGGTGGTTCTCCGACACCGACGGCGACGAGTTCGGGATATGGCGGCGCCAGCCGTTCTCCGGATGGGACTCCCGGCGTCCCGAGGGTGAAGAGGACGAGCCCGCGACGCCGTTGGCGCCGTCGTATCCGGCCGGGCTCGCGCTCGGCCGGGACGGCACGGCGATCGTCGGCCGCTCCACCGACGAGGACGGCTCCACCCTCCACGTCGTGGAGCCGGACGGCGCCTCGCGGGAGATCTACCGCCACCGGGAGTCGGCCGGGGTCGGCGATCTCTCCTACGACGGCGCGCTGATCGCGATAGAGCACACCGAGCACGGCGACGCGATGCACTCGGCGATCCGGGTGGTGCGGCGCGACGGCACCACTGTCGCCGAGTTGGACGACACCAAGGGCGGCGCGGTGGAGCTCGGGCTCTCGGTGATGGGCTTCGCGCCGGTCGCCGGGGACTCCCGGCTGTTGGTCGGGCACCAGCGCCGCGGCCGCTGGGAGCCGGTGATCTGGGACCCGCTGACGGGCGAGGAGACCGCGCTCGCCATCGAGCTGCCGGGTGACGTCGGCGTCGACTGGTACCCGGACGGTTCGGCGCTGCTGGTGGAGCACGGCTATCAGGCGCGCAGCGAGCTGTGGCGGTACGACCTGGGCTCCGGCGAACTGACCGCGGTGGAGACCCCGGCCGGGACCATATCCGGCGCCACGGCCCGGCCGGACGGCACGGTCGAGTACCTGTGGTCCTCGGCCGCCCATCCGCCCCAGGTGCGCTCCACGAGCGGGCGAATCGTGCTGGAGCCGCCCGCCGAGGGCGCCGCGGGCGCCGTGGTCGCCCAGAGCGGCGCAGGGCGTGCGGACGCCGCCTCCTGGCTCAGGGCCCCGGAATCGGTGCCGGTCACGGACGCCTGGGTGGAGGGGCCCGGCGGCCGGGTGCACGCGCTGGTGCAACGGCCCGAGGGCGAGGGCCCCTTCCCGACCGTCTTCGACATCCACGGCGGGCCGACGTGGCACGACAGTGACGCCTTCGCCGCCGGTCCGGCCGCCTGGGTGGACCACGGCTTCGCGGTGGTGCGGGTCAACTACCGCGGCTCCACCGGGTACGGACGGGAGTGGACGGACGCTCTCAAGCACCGCATCGGGCTCATAGAGCTGGAGGACATCGCGGCGGTCCGGGAGTGGGCCGTGGCCTCGGGGCTGGCCGACCCCCGCCGGCTGGTCCTGGCCGGCGGCTCCTGGGGCGGCTACCTCACGCTGCTGGGCCTCGGTACGCAGCCGGAGGCGTGGGCGGTGGGCCTGGCGGCGGTTCCGGTCGCCGACTACGTCACCGCCTACCACGACGAGATGGAGGCCCTGAAGGCGCTGGACCGCACCCTCTTCGGCGGCACGCCGGAGGAGGTCCCGGAGCGGTTCGAGGCGTCCTCCCCGCTGACCTACGTGGACCAGGTGCGGGCGCCCGTCTACATCTCGGCCGGCGTCAACGACCCGCGCTGCCCGATACGCCAGATCGAGAACTACGTGACCCGGCTGGAGCGGCGGGGCGCCCCGCACGAGGTGTACCGCTACGACGCCGGACACGGCTCGCTCGTCGTCGAGGAGCGGATCAAGCAGCTCCGGCTGGAGATCGAGTTCGCCCAGCGTCACCTGAGCCGCCTGAGCTGACGGCCGCCGGACGGACACCGTCCGGACCGACGGCTGGGGGCGGGCGAGCCCGATTGCGAGGCGGCGCCGCCCGCCCCCGGCCGCCGGGAACGAGCGCGGGCTCGCCCCGCACGCCCCCGGGACGCCGCCTCCCGCGCCGGCAAGGCGCTTCCGAGCCGTCAGGCGGGCCCCGGGACACCGGGGCCGCGCCTGGGTACCGGGGGCCGCTCCCGGGAGGCCAGAGAGCGCAGCCCGCGCCTTTCTGGGGCACGGCGCAGGGAGGCGGAGGTAGGCGGTGGAGCGGCAGGGCTGAGTCCCTGAAGCGGGTGCCTGGCCGCCGCCTTGGCGACCGCCGACGGCGGGGCACCCCGCCTCGCGCGGACGCGGCTCGCGCGGACGCAGCTCGCGCGGACGCAGCTCGCGCGGACGCAGCTCGGGCGTGCGGACGCGGCTCGGGCGTGCGGACGCGGCTCGGAGGCAGCCGGGCATGACCCGCGGGATCGGGAGCGGCCCCGCTCGGAGTCGGTCGGGCGGCTCGCGGGCGTCGGCCGCAGGAGCGAAACGCACGGGTCGGCTTGGAGACGGCGGCGCCCGGCCCCGGGGGCGCGTTGTCCGGGCGCAGGCGGTGTAGGCCCCGGGCGAGGGGCGTCGTCAGCGAAGGGGAAGGCGAAGGCGAAAACGGCCTCGGCGCCCGAGCCGGGCTGCTGGCCCCCGGTCACACGGCCCACTGTGGTGCGACCCTCCGCGCCGGGCTATCGCCGGCCCCACACCGGCTCCGTAGGCCCGGCACCGGCTTCCACCGGCTCCAGGCCGCCCGCTCTCTGCCAGTCCGACACCGTGCTGCACCAGGTCGACGCTGGGCTGCGCGGGATCGGCACAGGGCTTCGCCGGATCGACACCGGGCTGCGCGGGGTCGACGCCACCGGGCTGCGCCGGCGTCACTCGGAAGTGGTCGCGCCCGCGCCCGAGGTCGCCGACGCCTTTCCAGAGGCAGCCGGCTCCGGCTTCGCGCCGGAGGGCGCCGTATCCGCCCCAGACGCCGCCGGTTCCGGTTGCGCTCCGGGGGCCGCGGGGTCCGCTTCCAAGGCCGAGTCCGCTCCGGAGGCCGCGGGATCCTCGCTCGGGGCCGAGTCCGCTCCAGAGACCGATCCCGCGCCGGAGTCGGCCGGCTTCCTGGGGCCTGGGGCGGCGGGGGTGGCGTCGGCGCCTTCGTCGTCGGATGAGCCCGCCGCGGTCGGGGCGGGGGTGCCGGCGTCGGCGGGGACGATGCCCAGGGCGAGGTCGCGCGCGGCCTCGGCGTCGCGGCGGAAGAGGCGGAACCACATGAAGAGCACGAAGCCCACGAAGACGAACCACTCACCGGTGTAGCCGAGGTTCTGGAACGCCTTGAGGTCCAGGCCGGTGCCTTCTGCCGCGGCCGGCGGCACCGGGCGCAGGGCTCCGGTGGTCTTGGAGGAGGTGACCCATGCGTCGTACACGTCATACGGCACCACGTTGATCAGCGAGGCCGCGCTGATCATGCCGAGCTGGCCTTCGGGCAGTCCGCCTTCGGCGCGTACGCCGTCGGTGCCGCGGTTCTCCGAGGCCTGGAGCGCACCGGTGACCGTCACCTCGCCGGAGGGCGGCGCGGGCACCTTGGCTGTGGCCGCCCTGTCGTCGGCGTCGCCGGGGAGCCAGCCGCGCACGACGGGGAGCGCCTTCTCCCGGCCTGCCCCCTTGGCGGCGTCCTGGCCAGCGCCGCCGCCGGCGTCCGTGCGCAGCAGCGTCAGCACGTAGAAGCCGGTGCGGTCGTCGAGCCGGCGGTCGGGGACGAGCAACTGGTGTTCGGCGTCGTAGCGCCCGGTGACGGTCGCCAGCCGGCCGGAGGTCTCCTTGGTGACCGGCAGCAGCTTCCGCAGCGGTGCGGCCTCGGCCTCCTGGGCGTCGGACGCGCGGTTCTGCTGCTTCTTGTGGGAGTCGACGCGCGCCTCGAAGCGGCTCAGCTGCCAGCTGCCCAGCACCACGCAGACCACGATCGACAGCACGGTGAAGATGTTGAGTGCCCACCACCGAGGCGTCAGCAGAAACCGATACACACCACCACGGTACGGGCCCCGCGCGGGGTTCCCTGCGCCGGGGGCGCGGGAGTCGAGCGGCAAAGGCGCCGAAGGCAAGGGCGCCGGGCGCGGCCGGCTAGCCCTCCAGCATCCCGGTGCGGTACACGGTGCCGGCGCAGGCGCTGGTCAGCGTGGTGCTCGCGGCGGCCGGGTCGCCCGCGTCCGGGGTGTAGCTGAGCTGCACGCTCGCCTCGGGCTGCTCGCCGCCGGTCCCTCCCGTCTCGCCGCCGCCGTCGGTGCCGCCGCCGGTCTCCTCGCCACCGGTGGGCTCCTGCGGCGTGGGCTGCTCCTCGGGGACGGCGCCCGTCGCGGAGTCGCTGGGCTCGGGGGTCGGCGAGGCGCCGGTGGTCTGGCAACCGGAGGTACCGCCGCCGGCGGCCGGGACCCACGCGAACTTGACCTGGTAGGCCGCGCCCGGCTGAAGGATCAGCTTGCCGGGCTCGCTGGACGGGTCGGGGAGCTGGCTCGCCGCGTCGCCCGCGGTGTGGTCCAGGACCGCGATCCTGGTGGCGTCCGCCGCGCCCTGCGCGGTGGCGCTGACCGTGCCGCCGGCGTCGACGGCACAGGGGACGGCGGAGATGTTCACGACGCGGAAGGAGCCGTAGACGCGACCCTCGGCGTCGGCCGCGCCGGCAGAGGCGGTGCCGTTGCCGAGCTGGGCCCGGGTACAGGTGGGCGAGGTGGCGTTCAGCGTTCCCGTCGGGATGGGCACGGGGGCGCCGGACTCCTCCTTGTCCTCGGGCTTCTTCGTCGGGTCGTGCTTCTCCTTGTCCTTCTTCTTCTCCTTCTCGTCCTTGTCCGGACGGTGGCTGGCGGGCATGCCGGTCTCTCCGCCGTCGCTGCCCTCGCCGTGCGCTCCGCCCTGCACCCCGGGGGTGCGGTGGCTGGAGGCGGTGTTGGCGGAACGGTCGTCAGAGGTGGTGACGGTGGCGGCCACGTGCACCACGGCGGGCATAGCGGCCCCGCCGAGCACTACCGCGGCCGCCGCTCCGACCAGGGCCTGTCGACGGCGCGTACGGCGGGCGGGGACGGCGCGATGCAGGTGTTCCAGGGCGTCGGGTCGGGGTTCGAGGTCGCCCACGGCCCCGTGCAGCAGTCGCCTCAGCGCGCCCTCGTCCAGCAACGGCGGGTGGCCGCCGGCGGAGCCACCGCCGTCGGCGTCGCCGTCGCGGCCGGCGTCGCTGCCACATTCGGCCTCACTGCCACGTTCGGCCTCACTGGCGCGGTCGGCTTCGCTGGCGCGGTCGGCTTCGCTGCCATGCTCGGCGTCACTGCCGAGGCCGGCGTCACTGCCGCGATCGGCGTCATTGGCGCGGTCGGCGTCGCCCGCCGGGGCGCGCTCCGGTCCCGCGAACGGCTCGGCCGGCTTCGTGGTCGGCTCGGCGGCGGGGCGCTCGGAGCTCCGCTCCTCGGCCGCGTCGGCCCCGAGAGACCGGCCCAGGTCCGTGCCGCGGCCGTCGCCCTGGCCCGGGTCCTGGTCCAGGTCCGTGCCCTCGCCTCGGTCCCGGCCCCGGTCTCGGCCCTGTTCCAGGCCCTGTTCCGGGTCCGGGTCGTGCTGGTGTCGCCGGTCGCGGTCGCCCGCGTCCGGCCGGTTGGTCCTGTCGTTCATGCTGGAGCCTCCATGGCGACGCGGAGCGCCGCGATGCCGCGCGAGCCGTACGCCTTGACCGAGCCGAGCGATATGCCGAGCGTCTCGGCGACCTGGGCCTCGGTCATATCGGCGAAGTAACGCAGCACCAGGACCTCGCGCTGGCGGCGCTGCAGTCCTCTCATCGCCTTGATCAGTTGGTCGCGCTCCAGCTGCTCGTACGCGCCTTCTTCGGCACTGGCCATGTCGGGCATCGGCTTGCTGAGCAGCTTGAGCCCGAGGATGCGCCGGCGCAGGGCGGAGCGGGAGAGATTGACGACCGTCTGCCGCAGATAGGCAAGGGTCTTCTCCGGGTCACGGACCCGGTTGCGCGCGGAGTGCACGCGGATGAACGCCTCCTGTACGACGTCCTCGCAGGAGGCGGTGTCATCGAGGAGCAGCGCGGCGAGACCGAGCAGCGACCGGTAGTGGGCGCGGTAGGTCTCGGTGAGGTGGTCGACTGTGGTGCCCACTGCCATCGCGCCGTCAGTCTCCCCGCGACCCGTCGGAGCCTGCGCAGGGCGGGCGGTCGGCCATGGAGCGATCACCGGCATACCGCCTGGCGTGCGGGGACGCGAAGGACGCAGCGTCGAGCCGCGCCCCGGGGCCGTTGCGATGCCGAGTACCTCTGCCACGCACGTTGGACACGCTTCTCCCCGCCAGGGTTGTATGCGCACGGAGCCGCGTTTGACGATGCATCAAATGCCCCCACGCGCACCATCTCTTCCCCAAATGCCCCAATTTTTACCGCGCCCGAGCGGGGCGGCCAGAAAGACGCTCCCCGCGCCGCTGCCGGTTGCAGCGAGGCGGGGAGCGCATCGTCAAACAGATCGTCTGCGCAGTTCAAGTGGTCCAGGCCATTGTATTGGTCACAGAATCTTCACAGGCTCCCGGTCGTCACGCGACCGCGTTCCTCGGACTCCGATTCCTCGACTCCGATTCCTCGACTCGACTCTTCGGTTCGATTACTCGGTTCCGTTCCCCGGTTCCGATTCCTCGACTGGGCCGACCACCGAACCGCGGCGGGTCAGACGGTGAGTTCCGCCGCCACGACCTCCGCGATCTGCGCGGTGTTGAGCGCCGCACCCTTGCGCAGATTGTCGCCGCACACGAAGAGCTCCAACGCACAGGGGTCGTCCAGCGAGCGCCGCACCCGCCCCACCCAGGTGGGGTCGGTGCCCACGACGTCCGCCGGGGTCGGGAACTCGCCCTCGGCCGGGTTGTCGCAGAGCACCACGCCCGGCGCGCCGGCCAGGATCTCGTGGGCGGCGGCGACCGTGACCTCGTTCTCGAACCGCGCGTGCACCGCCAGCGAATGCGTCGTGATCACGGGCACCCGGACACAGGTCGCGCTGACCCGGAGCTGGGGCAGGCCCAGGATCTTCCGCGACTCGTTGCGCACCTTGAGCTCCTCGGAGGACCAGCCGTCCTCCTTGAGCGAGCCCGCGAACGGCACCACGTTCAGCGCCATCGGGCCGGGGAAGGGGCCCAGGTCGCCGATGGCCCGTCGGACGTCTCCGGGCTGGGTGCCCAGCTCCGTGCCGGCGACCTTCGTCAGCTGCTCGCGCAGCGTGTCGACGCCCGCCTTCCCGGCGCCGGACACGGCCTGGTACGAGGAGACGATCAGCTCGCTCAGCCCGAACTCGGCATGCAGCGCGCCGATCGCGACGATCATCGACAGCGTGGTGCAGTTGGGGTTGGCGATGATGCCGCGCGGCCGGACCCGCGCCGCGTGCGCGTTGACCTCCGGCACCACCAGCGGAACGTCCGGGTCCATCCGGAAGGCCCCGGAGTTGTCGACCACGACCGCGCCCTTGCTGGCCGCGATCGGCGCCCACTGCGCCGAGACCTCGTCCGGCACGTCGAACATCGCGACGTGGACGCCGTCGAACGCCTCCTCGGTCAGCGCGAGGACCTCGACCTCCTCGCCCCGCACGGTCAGCCTGCGGCCGGCCGAGCGCGGGGAGGCGATCAGCCGGATCTCGCCCCAGACGTCGGCCCGCTCGGAGAGCAGGCCGAGCATGACGGTGCCGACCGCGCCCGTCGCGCCGACCACCGCGAGGGTCGGCCGACCGGCGCGGTCGGCGGCCGTGGTCATCGCCCGGTCCCTCCGTAGACGACCGCCTCGTCGTTCTCGCTGTCCAGGCCGAAGGCGGTGTGCACGGCGCGGACCGCCTCCTTGACCTCGTCCGCCCGGGTCACGACCGAGATGCGGATCTCGGAGGTCGAGATCAGCTCGATGTTCACGCCGACGTTCGAGAGCGCCTCGAAGAAGGTGGCGGTGACGCCGGGGTTGGTCCGCATGCCGGCGCCGACCAGCGAGATCTTCGCGATCTGGTCGTCGTAGCGGAGCGAGTCGAAGCCGATGACCGGCTGCGCCCGGGTCAGGGCCTCCATCGCCTTGTGACCGTCGGTCTTCGGCAGGGTGAAGGAGATGTCGGTGAGACCGGTCGACGCGGCGGAGACGTTCTGCACCACCATGTCGATGTTGATCTCGGCGTTGGAGATCGCCCGGAAGATCGCCGCGGCCTCGCCCGGCTTGTCCGGCACGCCGACGACCGTGATCTTGGCCTCGGAGGTGTCGTGCGCGACCCCGGAGATGATCGCCTGCTCCATACCCTCTGCTCCTTCTCCAGGCTCTGGCCTGTTGCGCACCCACGTCCCCCAGTGACCGGAGAATGAGGACCGGACGTGGATCGGGATGTTGTAACGACGGGCGTACTCGACGCAGCGCAGGTGCAGCACCTTCGAGCCGCTCGCGGCGAGTTCGAGCATGTCCTCGAACGCGATCTCGTCGATCTTGCGGGCCTTCTTCACCACGCGCGGATCGGCCGTGAACACGCCGTCCACATCGGTGTAGATCTCGCACACCGCGGCGTCGAGAGCGGCCGCCAGGGCCACCGCCGTGGTGTCCGAGCCGCCCCGGCCCAGCGTGGTGATGTCCTTGCTGACCTGCGAGACGCCCTGGAAGCCGGCCACGATCGCGACCGCGCCCTGCTCGAGCGCGTCCCGAATGCGGCCCGGCGTGACGTCGATGATCCGCGCTTTGTTGTGAACGGCGTCCGTGATGACTCCGGCCTGGCTACCGGTGAACGACAGCGCCTCGTGCCCGAGGTTTTTGATCGCCATCGCCAGCAGAGCCATGGAGATTCGCTCTCCGGCGGTCAGCAGCATGTCGAACTCACGTCCGGCAGGGATCGGAGATACCTGCTCGGCGAGTTCGATCAGCTCGTCCGTCGTGTCGCCCATCGCGGAAACCACGACGACCACCTGGTGGCCGTTCTTCTTGGCTTCGACGATTCGCTTGGCGACGCGCTTGATGCCTTCGGCATCGGCAACGGATGAGCCTCCGTACTTCTGCACGACAAGGCCCACGTGCGCTCCTCGCAAACTGTTAGTAAAGCGGTCGACTCAGTTTAACGAGCGACCAGGATCCGCCCTCCTGATATCACATAGCGAGATGACTTGCTCACCACATGATCGACGGGGCGCACCCGGTACGCCCCGCACCCGCTCAGCAACGACCCTGCCCGCTGCTCGACCTGGCACACGAAAACGTAATTCAGGTCACAGCGGCCTGGTGCACGAAGGCGGCCGATCGGCGCTCGCACGCCCCGCGACGGCGAGCGAGCGCCCCGACCGGTGTCAGCCCCGCGCGGACCGCATGCCCAGCGGCCCCGCGATCTCCGCGGCCATGACCCGCCCGGCCTCCTCCTCCAGCGCCTCGTCACCGTCCGGCTCGCTGTCGGTGTCCAGGCCGTCGAGCTCGTCCAGCGGGCTGTCCAGGCGCACATGGGCGACCAGGGACTGGAGCGCGCGCAGCGCGGCCGAGGCGGTGGGGCCCCAGTTGGACAGGTAGGAGAACTGCCACCACCACAGCGCCTCGGTGACCCGGCCGCCGCGGTAGTGGGCCATGCCGTGCCGCAGGTCGGTGATGATGTCGGCCAGGTCGTCGGAGATGCGGCAGGCGACGGGCGCCTTGCGCGGCACGTAGGGGTCGAAGACCTCGGAGTAGACGTCGACGGGGTCGAGCAGGGTGGCGAAGTTCTCCCGCAGCTCGTCGACGTCGGGCTCCGGGCCCACGTCGGGCTCGTACCGCTCGTCGGGGACGATGTCCTCGTGCGCGCCCAGCCGCCCGCCGGCCAGGAGCAGTTGGGAGATCTCCAACAGCAGGAAGGGAACAGCGCTGTCCGGCTCGTCGCCCTTCGCGACCTCGGTGACCGCGACGATGAAGCTCTCGATCTGGTCGGCGATCTGAACCGCGAAGTCGTCGGGATTCTGGTGAGTGTCGTGCAGGGTTGCGTCAGACATCGAGAAGTCTTCTCCCTTCGAAGGCCCGACCGAGGGTCACCTCGTCCGCGTACTCCAGGTCGCCGCCGACCGGCAGGCCGCTGGCCAGGCGGGTGACCTTCAAGCCCATGGGCTTGATCATGCGCGCGAGGTACGTGGCGGTGGCCTCCCCCTCCAGATTGGGGTCCGTGGCCAGGATCAGCTCGGTGACGGTGCCGTCCGCCAGCCGGCCGAGCAGCTCCCTGATCCGCAGGTCGTCCGGGCCCACGCCCTCGATGGGGCTGATCGCCCCGCCGAGCACGTGGTACCGGCCGCGGAACTCCCGGGTGCGCTCGATGGCGACGACGTCCTTCGGCTCCTCCACCACACAGATGACGGCCGGGTCGCGGCGCGGGTCGAGACAGACCCGGCACCGCTCGGCCTCGGCGACGTTGCCGCATACGACGCAGAACCGGACCTTCGCCTTCACCTCGGTCAGCGCGTGCGCCAGCCGGCGGACGTCGGCGGGGTCGGCCTGCAGGATGTGGAAGGCGATCCGCTGCGCGCTCTTGGGACCGACGCCGGGCAGCCTGCCCAGCTCGTCGATGAGGTCCTGGACCACGCCTTCGTACACGGATCGCTCTCCTTCGTGGAACGTCTGGGCGACTGTCGGACGCCGGGGTGACGCCCGTGGGAAGCCCGCGGAACGTCCGGGGGACGCCGGCCTTACGGGCTCTCGTACGGCCTGCTCACGGCTGCCGTACGCGGCTCACGACCGGCTCCCGGCCGTCCCCCGGGCCGCCGCGGCTGCCCTGGGGCTCAGAACGGCAGGCCGGGCATGCCGCCGAGGCCCTGGGCGAGCGGGCCGAGCTTCTGCTGCTGAAGTTCGTGGGCCGCCTGGTTGGCGTCCCGAACGGCGGCGACGATCAGATCCGCGAGGGTCTCGGTGTCCTCCGGGTCCACGGCCTTCGGGTCGATGACCAGGTCCCGGAGCTCACCGGCGCCGGTCACGGTCGCCTTCACCAGGCCGCCGCCGGCCGAACCCTCGACCGGGGTCTCCGCCAGCTCCTGCTGGGCGGCGGCGAGGTCCTGCTGCATCTTCTGAGCCTGCTGAAGCAGCTGCTGCATGTTGGGCTGGCCACCGGGGATCACGAGTGCGCTCCTGGCTGTCGAGGGAGGCTCTGCTGCCGTCCGTCTGTGTTCTTCATTCCGATAGCCCGAGCCTACGTGCTGAGGGGACACCGCGCGCTACCCCGGTGGTAGGAGGAGTTCCGCTCTTTCTCCTCCCTCGTCGCCCTCCTCCCTCGTCGCCGAGGTGGTCCCATCTCCGGCGCGGTCTTGTCTCCGGCGCGGTCTTGTCTCCGGCGCCGGCTCGTCTCCGACGCGGTCCTACGGCGTGCCGGCTCCAACCACCCGGCTCCGCGCCAGCGGACTCCGCACCTCCGAGCGGACGCCGTCGACGCGGCGCCCGTGGCGGAGCCGCGCGCCGGCGGGCCGCCCCGGCCGGGCTACTCGTTGGCGATCTCCTCGACCACCGTCGCGCCGAGCTCGCGGACGATCAGGTCGTGGCCGCTCAGCGCGGACTCGTCGAGGTCCGGGTCGTCCTCCTCCGGGATGTCGTCCTCGGGCGCGACCGGCGGCGGCTCCGGTTCGCGGTAGGCCGGCGAGGCGGCGGGGCCGACAGAACCGCCGGACCCGGCGGGACCGGCCGACGCGGGCCGTCCGGGGGCGGGTCCGGAGGCGGCGGGGACGGACGGGCCGCTCGGCGCCTGGGAAGCCGCGGCGGGCGCCGGAGGGGCGGCGTGCGGCCGGGGCGCGGCCGGAGCACCGAAGCCGCCGCCCGCGCCGCCGAAGCCGCCGCTGGGGGCCGCGCCGGGGCCGGCGAAGCCGCCGGAGCCACCGGCCGGCTGGCCGGCGCCGCCCGAGAGGTCGACGATCGCCTCGACCCGCCACTGCACGCCGTACTGCTCGCTGAGCACCTGCCGCAGCACGTCCTCGCTGCCGCCGTTGACGAAGCTGTCGCGGGCGCCGGAGTTGGAGAAGCCGACCTGGAGCGTGGTGCCGTCGAAGCCGGAGACGTGCGCGTTCTGGCTGAGCAGGATCCAGGTGAAGCGGCGGCGGTTCTTCACCGCCTCCAGGATGTCGGGCCACATCTGCCGCACCTGCATGGCGCCCTGGGCTGCCGCGGCCGAGGGGGCCGCGCCCTGGGCTGCCGATCGCGGTGTGGCGGCGCGGCGGCCGGGGGCGGGCGCGGCGGGGGGGCGGGCGCGGCGGGGGCCGGCTGTCCCGGCGCGGCCGCCGTGGGCCAGCCACCCGGCCGCCGGGGCTCGGCGGCGGCCGACCCGGCCCCCTGGCCGGGCGCGGTGGCCGTGGGCCAGGCGCCGGGGCGCGCCCCGGCAGGCTGGGCCGGCGGGGCGGACGGGGCCGGAGCGCCGGGCGCCGGGGCGGACGCGACCGGAGCACTGGGCGCCGGGGCGGGCGTGGCGGGCTGCTCGGCGGGCGGTTGCGGAGCCGCGTGCGGGGCCTCGGGGGCGGCGGGCTGGAGCGCGGCGGCCGGAGAGGCCGCCGCGGGGGCCGTCACAGGGGCGGGCGCCGGGGCGCCGGAGCCGGCGGCCATGGCGGCGCGGGCGGCGGCGGGGCCGGAGGGTCCGGTGAGCGGCGCGTGGGCGTCCGGCCCCGGCACGTATCCCATGGGCGGGCCGGCGGCGGCGCCTCCGCCGCCCAGACCGGCGACGGCGGCGCCGCGCTCCAGCCGCTCCAGGCGGGCCTGCACCGACCGCTCGTCGTCGAAGGCCGCGGGCAGCAGCACCCGGGCACAGATCAGCTCCAGCTGGAGTCGCGGCGAGGTGGCGCCGCGCATCTCGGTGAGGCCCTCGTTGACCAGGTCGGCCGCGCGGCTGAGCTCCGAGCCGCCGAAGACGGACGCCTGGGCCTGCATCCGCTCGACGACGTCGGCAGGGGCGTCGATCAGCCCCTTCTCGGCGGCGTCCGGGACGGCGGCCAGGATCACCAGGTCGCGCAGCCGCTCCAGTAGGTCCGCGACGAAGCGCCGGGGGTCGTTGCCGCCCTCGATCACCCGGTCCACGACCTCGAACGCCGCCGCGCCGTCGCCCGCCGCGAAGGCGTCCACGACGGCGTCGAGCAGCGAGCCGTCCGTGTAGCCGAGCAGGGACGTCGCCATGGCGTACGTCACACCGTCCTCGGCGGCGCCGGCCAGCAGCTGGTCCATCACGGACATGGAGTCACGCACCGAGCCGGCCCCGGCCCGCACGACCAGGGGCAGCACGCCGTCCTCGACCGGGATGGCCTCCTGATCGCAGACCGCCCCGAGGTACTCGCGCAGCGTGCCGGGCGGCACCAGCCGGAACGGGTAGTGGTGCGTGCGCGACCGGATGGTGCCGATGACCTTCTCCGGCTCGGTGGTCGCGAAGATGAACTTGAGGTGCTCCGGCGGCTCCTCGACCACCTTCAGCAGGGCGTTGAAGCCCGCCGAGGTGACCATGTGCGCCTCGTCGATGATGTAGATCTTGTACCGACTGGAGGCCGGCCCGAAGAACGCCTTCTCGCGCAGCTCACGGGCGTCGTCCACGCCACCGTGGGACGCCGCGTCGATCTCGATCACATCGATCGAGCCCGGCCCGTTCCGCGCCAGGTCACGGCAGGACTGGCACTCCCCGCACGGCGTCGGTGTCGGCCCCTGCTCGCAGTTGAGACAGCGGGCCAGGATGCGGGCGCTGGTCGTCTTGCCACAGCCGCGCGGCCCGCTGAACAGGTACGCGTGATTGACCCGGTTGTTCCGCAGCGCCTGCTGCAGCGGGGTGGTGACATGCTCCTGCCCGATGACCTCGGCGAAGGTCTCCGGGCGGTAGCGGCGGTAAAGCGCGAGGGACGACACGCATACGACGATATCGGGGCCCACCGACAAGTGGCTCCCGCCCGAGTGGCGCTCGTCACAATCGCACCACCGGCCACAGCCCGCAACCGGCCCCGCCGGGCTCCGCTCCCCCGCCACTCCCCCAACGCAAGCGCCCCTCACGCACCCGCCAGAGCCCACCTACCCTTGCTGCCTTCCGGCCCTGGGGGAGTTCAGTGAGATAGCGCCACGTGAGGGGCTGCCCCCCACCCTAGCGGATCGGAGCCGTGAGGAACGAGTTCGCGAGCACTGCTTCTGGTCTTGTATTGTTTGCGGCGGAGGATTCGCCTAGAGGCCTAGGGCGCACGCTTGGAAAGCGTGTTGGGGGCAACCCCTCACGAGTTCGAATCTCGTATCCTCCGCACTCGCCCACCTGGGCAAACGAAGGGCCCCGCTGATCATCAGCGGGGCCCTTCGTCATGCAGCCGGACCGTCGTTGTCCTGGTTTTTGTCCACAGGGGGTGTCTCCGGGCGCCCCCAGATTGCTTCGGCGAGCTTCCGGGCCACGTCCTTGAGCATGGCGTCCGGCACGTGGAGGTACCGCGCCCGCATGCGCGCGGAGGTTCCCGGCTCCCACCCCATGATCTGATCGATGACGCGGTCCGGGACACCGAGCAGCATGAGCACGGTGGCGGCCGTGTGTCGGGCGTCGTGCAGCCGACCATCCCGGACTCGCGCGTCCTCCAGCAGCCGCTTCCAGTCGTGATAGTCCGTGTTCGGGCTCAGCGGGCCACCGAGCGGCTTCGTGAACACGTACTGCGACTCGGCCCACAGGTTCCCGGCGGCCTTGCGCTCGCGCGCTTGCGCCTCGGCATGCTGTCGGAGCATGGCGACCAGCGGGCCCGGCAGCGGTACCGCGCGTCGACCCGCTCTGGACTTTGTGTTCTTCGTCTCACGTCGGACCTGCACACGGTTCGGGCAGTACCCCGCCTTCCGGCCGCACGGCGAGGCTTCCCCGCACCCGTGCTCGTACTTCGGGCGCAGACGGTTCCTGCGCAGCTTCAGGTACTCGTTGTCCAGATCGACGTCAGACCAGCGCAGTCCGAGCGTCTCGCCCTGCCGCAGTCCGAGCGCCAGCGCCAGCATCCAGCGGGCACTGTTCCGGCGTTTGTTGACCTCGATCAGCAGGCGCTGAACCTCTTCCAGCGAGTAGGGCTCAACCTCGTCTTCCGCCTCTTCCATCCGTGGCGGCTTCGCCAGCGCGGCGGCGTTCTTCGCCGCGTACCCGCGCCGTACCGCCTCCCCCAGCGCGGTTCGGGCGGTGCGGTGGGCCTGGTGAGCCGTACCCGCCTTGCGCGCCCCGTTCGCCTGCATACGGCGGTACAGACTCTCCAGGTGCTCGGGCTGCAAGCGGTCAAGGCGGTGCTTGCCGACACCAGGAACGAGGTGAACGCGAACAGCGACCTCATAGCCGTCGTACGTGTTCTCGCTGACGGTCGGCTTGGCTATGTTCTCAACCCAGTGGCAAAGCCACTTCTCAACCGTCCACGGCTTGCCCGGTTGCCGCGCCGACCCCGCGTCGCGCTGCTTCTCCAGCTTTTTGACCTCGTCAACCAGGTCATCGCGTGTCTTGCGCGTGAGGTGTCGACGGTAGGGCTCCCCGTTGTCCTTGTAGCCCATCGGGACGCGCGCGTGCCAACGACCATCCGCCCCGAAGTAGATCGCGGATTCGCCGTTGGCGCGGCGGGTGCCCTTCTTCTTCTCTGCCACAGGCAGGCTCCTGTTTCTTGGTGTCGGGATGGGGACCGGGGCGGCGGGTTGTCCTTGTCCGGGAGCCGCCGCCCCGGGCGTCGTCAAGCGGCGCGTTTGGCCGCACGCCGGCGGGCGACGTATTCGGCGGGTGCGTCAGCGGGCACGCGGCGGAGACGGCCGACCTCGATGGACTCCAGCTCTCCGGTCCGGATGAGTGCGAAGCACGTGGTCCGGCCGATGCTGAGGCGGCGCGCAGCCTCTTTCACGGTGAGGAGGACCAGCGTCGGGTCGTCGTGTGCGGCGGTCGCGAGGGTGCCGTGTTCGTCCCGGGCATCGCTCAGGTGCAGCAGTTCGTCCTTCGGTGCGCGCCGCTGATCGGTTGGGGTGCTCATGCAGAGATCTCCCTGGGGTGAGGCGGGCCGGGTGTGGTCGGAGCCTGTGTCTGTCCGAGGTGCGGATTTCTGCGTCACCTGCGTCATCTGCGTCATTCACCGCTCTGACCTGCGACTTTGCGGTGACGCAGCACGGTGGGGGTGCGTCACCGGTGACACGGACCTGCGTCATCGGGTGACGCAGGTGACGCGGGGTGACGCAGGAATCGGCCGTCTGCGTCACCGCTGTTTCGGCAGGTCACCGGCCGTTTGCGGGGCATGGGTGACGCAGGTGACGCAGCGTCTCTCTACTTCGGACAAAGAGGGGGTGGTGTCTGTTGTGGTGCGCGGCTCAGAGAGTGAAGAACGGGCCGCTTCGCGGCGCGTCCATTGCAGGGCGGCGGCGCCGCCGAACAGCAAGAGGAGCACGCGTGGGCGGGTGCTCCTCTTGCTGTTGCGGGCGGTCGTGGTGCCGCGCGGTCAGAAGGCCGCTTCCTGCTCCGGCGAGGGCGGCGCGGCGGACGGCCGCGCGATCTCGATATAGCGGGACGCGTTGGTACGTCCCCAGTCGATGAGCACGCCCCGGGCCGCGAGGGTGGGCTGAAGCCGCTTGAGCCGGTCTGAGAGCACCTTGCCGGTGGTCGGCCACCCTTTAGGCAGGGGACGAAAGTCCTCACCCGCGTAGAGGCCGCTGAGGCAGTGCAGCCACTCGGCAGACGTCATCCGCTGCTCGGTGCCCGGGTCGATGCCAGCGGCGTGCTTGAGCACGGTCTGTGCCAACAGGTCGCCCTCAATGACGTCGTCGTTGAGATCGTCCAGGCTGGCCCGGTAGGCGGCCAGCGCCCCAAGACCGGTGGCCGCGTCAAGCTGCGCGCACAGATGCGCGAAGTCGGCCATGCGCAGGTCGGTCGGGATGTCCCCCTCAGCCGCCCGCACCTGCACGGTGAGGTCGAGCAGAGAGCCGAGGATGACGGGCAGCACCTCTGCGAAATCCGACCACAGTTCGGCCTCGGTGCGCCGGACGCGGGGGCGTTCCAGGCGGAGCGGCAGGAGTCGTTCGGCGAGGTCGGGCCGGATGACGCCGACGTCGATGCCGGTCAGGAGCAGGGGGCGGCGGTAGCCGATGCGGAAGACGTCCCCGTCGGTGAACAGGGCACGCTTGACGTTCTCCGCGCCCGTCACGATGCAGCACATCGCATCCGACAGCTCCGGGGTCATGTGGGAGAGGTTGTCCAAGGCGGTGACCCAACCGGCCGCCACCGCCGTGATCAGGTTCTCCTCATCCTTCGGTGCCCGGCGCAGGTCCCCGGTCATGCCCTCGATGATCCGCACGAGCATGCGCCCGCCGGTGGACTTGCCCGCGCCCTGCGGCCCGGTGAGGAACGGGGCCGGGACGGGCACCGTCGGCCCGAGACAGCCGATGAGCCAGGCGATGGCCAGGCACTCGGTCTCCGCTGTGGCGAAGTTGCACAGCCGCATCAGCAGATCGATGCCCTTGCCGTCGGTGTCCTTGACCGGCAGAGGCAGTTCCCCGGTGAGCTGGGTACGTCGCCAGCACACCTCGCGCGGGTCCGGGGTGGCGATGTCCCATCCGGTGGGGTGGATCCGTACGGACTGCCCGTCGCTGCGCCCGAGGTCCAGCCACGTCGCCCCGTCGAATCCGGGGGCGACGCGGATGTGCACGGGCTGTACGTCCTCGGTCAGTGCGAGTGCCTCGATCAAGTCGAGCGCCTCCTTCATGGCGGTGCCGTTGAACACGCCGATGCCGTCCCTGAACAGTCCGACCATGAGTTCCTGCCGGTGGCTTCCCGTCGTGCCCTGGGAGCGGATCGGGCGGGCCACGGGGTGGCCGTTCCGCTGCGCGTACACGGTCCCGTCGGCGGTGCGGAAGTAGCGGAAGTGCGCTTGCGCGTAGTCGGTGATGACTTCGCGGGCCGGGTTCTTCTCGTCGTCGGACATGGTCACAGTCCCAACGTGGAGCGGGCGTTGGTCCACGCGTCCGCGCAGTGCCGGGCCGTCTCGCCCATGCTCTGCGCGGCGGTGAACAGACGGGCGACGTGGGTATCGGTGAGGCAGCCGCACCGGCCGTGCCTGGACAGCACCGCGAGGAACGTCCCGTAGACGGTGGCGTGGATCGCGCTGCGGGCGGCGGTGATGCGCTGCTCGGCCATGGCGATGCCGCGTTCCAGGAAGGCGGGCGTGCGGTGCGGGCACTGCCCGCCGGACCCGGCGGGCACGCCGGCGTGCGGTACCGGCCGGGCCGGGGAGCGCGTCTTGGCGGCCAGGGCGCGCACGGTGTCCGGCAGGTCGGCCATAGCTCCGGTGCCGGGCCCGAGGTAGCGGGCGTAGGACATGGACGACTTGACGTCGACACCGGGACGCACCTTGTTGCGGGAGGTCATGGGCCCCCGGTAGATCCAGTGCTCACCGCGCGTCGTCGGCACGGTCCGTGTGGCTGGCAGGGTCTCGCGGGCCCATGCGATTGCGTCCGCGTCGTCCAGGTCGACCACGGTCAGTCCGGCGCCGCCGGGGTGGTAGCCGACGCACACCGCGCGCCGCCACGCCGCCGCCCACGGGGTCGAGACGATGACGGCCGGCTGGGTGGTGGCGGCGGCCCACGCGTGGCAGACGCCGGGACAGTCGCAGGGGCCCGGGGTCTTCATGTTCGGCCGTCCACCGCACGCGTTGTCCGCGCACGTCGTGCAGTTGCCGAACGGCACCTTGCCCCGGCGCAGGGGCAGCACCGGGACGCCGGCCGCGGCGAGGGTCAGCGCGGTGCGCAGGTGACTCCCGTCCGGGTGGTTCCCGGCGAGGGGGAGCCGGGTCTTGCCGTCAGGTGTCATGCTGTAGGTCTCCTGTTCTGCTACGTCGGGATAGGGAGACCGAGGGCGGCGGGTTGTCCTTGTCCGGGAGCCGCCGCCCTCGGGCGTAGCTAGTGGTTCTTGGCCCAGTGGGCGTATTCCTGGCGGACGTAGCCTCGTGGGTCGGTTTCGGTGGCCGAGTGCTCGGGCCAGTACGGGCCCCTGTGGTAGTCACCCTTCCCGTCCCGGTCGTAGGCGATGAGCCGACGGGCCGCTTCCGTGGCCACGTCGCTGCGGGTCTCGTCCCCTTCTTCCAGCGCGATGCGGTCCATAAGCGCGGCCTTGCGGAGCCAGTACTCCCGGTCCAGGTCGACACCGAACGGCTTGTCGGCGGCTGCCTGAGCGGTCCATCCGATCTCGCGGACGATGCTCGGGGCGAGCGCGTACGCCTCTTCCGGGGTCGGCCACCGTCCCGGTTCGGAGCGGTGAGCGGCGGTGACGTACAAGCGGGTGCGCGCGCCGTCGCGGGTGGAGTAGGTGCGGACGGTGCCGGTGGCGAACGCGCCGTTGAGCGCGGTGGTGACGCGGTCAGTGTCGGCCGGGTCGCAGATGACGCGGATCTCGAACACGTCTCTCCTCTCGGGGTTCGGTTCAGAACGGGGGTTCGTCGCTGTCCCCGCCGGGCCCCCACGGGTCGCGGCCGTGGTCGCGCCGGCGCAACCATCGGGGACGGCGCGGCAGGGGAAGCAGCGTCCAGCGGCGGGACTCGTTCCAGCAGGGGCAGGGCTCCCAGTCCGTACCGGCGTACTCGCCGGTCTCGTAGTCGCCGTAGTCGTGTTCGATGCCGCCCAGTCCCTCGCAGTTGGAGCAGTCGGAGAGGGGCGTGCCGGTCAGGACCACGGACCGGCGAGGCCAGTCGGCGACCTGAATGCGCAGTCGGATCACGGGTGTCGGTCTCCTGTCAGCCGTAGAACTTGTTCCGCTTGATGACGGCCTTGCGGATGTTGACCGTGATTCCGCCCCTGTGGGCGCTGGCGCTGAACACCTGCGCGGCGACCCATCCGCCGAAGACGACGGCGGCGAGAACGATCAGTTGGGTGATGAGCACTGTCAGGGCGGTGATGAACGCGGTCAGCAGGAACAGCCCGCCGCACACGGCGAGGAACCCAACGCCCCCGAGGGCGAGGTTCACCGCCGCGCGGGAGACGACCGGCTTGGCCGCGACCGGTTCGGGCTTGACAGGCTCGATGGCATATCCGGTGACGACCCGGCCATCCGGCAGGACGACGCTGGCCACCGTGGGGACGTTGCCGGGCTGGATGGGCACGAGAGGCCCGGTGTACGTGGGCGTGATCGGGGCGGGGCGTTGGACTTCCACGGCCGCCTTTTCGCACCCGGTCGGGCGGTGGAGGTTGTAGGGCAGGGTGGGTTCGTCCACGTCCTGGCTCCCTTCTAGCGGCCGATTCCGGCGAGGGCGTCGGTCACGGCGGTGACCAGCTGGTTGACGTTGTCGCTGGCGCCGGTGTCGGCGAGGTAGAAGCCGAACAGCACGGCGAGCAGCGCGCCACCGGCGGCGAGGGTGCGCATCTTCAGCGCGACCAGCAGAGCGACGCCCAGGACAAGGACCAGGGAGACGGTGACGGTCATCGAGTCACCGCCGTCCGCGCTTCTTGGCGGCCTTCTCGCGCGCCGCGGCCAGTTCGGCCTCACGCCGGGCACGGGCCTCATCGCGGGCGCGCTGTTCGGCCCTGGCCTCGATGGCGTCGATCTGCTTGTCGATGCGGTGGGTGTTGGCGTGCTCGTCGGCGAGGATCAGCCGGGAACCCTTAGCGATCAGGCGCAGGCGCTTGAGGCGTTCGGCGGCGGTGTAGGAGCGCTCGGGGAGCGGCATGGCAGGGGTTCTCCTTCGAGTGGGTGGTGGGTGGGTTCAGCGAGTGCCGTCGCGACGGAGGCGGCGGGCACGGTTGTGGAGGCGGCGGCCGATGCGCAGGGACTTGCCCACGCCGTGGCAGCGGCGGCAGATGCGGCCGACCTTGGCCCGGCCGCGGCGGTTGATGCGGACCTTCGCGCCGAAGCCGTCGCACTTGCGGCAGTTGCCGAACGGCGAAACGACACACAGGAGGATGTAACAGAACGTGACGCCCGCGAGGATGAGACTAGCGAGGGGCATGAGGGGGCCACCTCCCCTTCCAGGGCCGGTTTCGAGGGTTTCCGCAGGTGGGCCGCTAGGTGCTAGCGGCCTGATCAGGGGCGGTTTGGGTTGCTAGCAAGGTCGCTACCGGTAGCAGCGGTGGCCGCTACCGGTAGCAAGTCCTGAGACCTATCCGGCGTCCCGCTTCTTGTTGCGCTCCGTAATCGCGGTGGCGATGTCGTCGCGCTTGATGCCGCGCTTGTTGACCTGCCGTCCATCGATGCGGCGGCTGATCTGGTCGGTGGCCACCCCGAACGGCTTGAGTGCCGCGGTGAGCGCTTCGGCCTTGGGCTTGGGCTTCAGCTCGGCCCATGCGCCGTAGATCGCGGGGCGCAGGTCGGCGAGACGGTCAACGATCGTCTCGGACCACACCTTGGCCTCGCCCTTGCCGAGCACGGCCGCCACGTCGTCCAGGATCGTGGCCGATACCTCCGGGGCCGCAGCCTCGCCGATCGCGTCGCCGGACAGCGTGCCCTCGGCCTCGCGCAGCGCGGCCGCGCGGGTCAGGATGCTCTCCGCGTCGCGGCCGTTGGCGAGGTAGGTGCGCACGATGCCGGCATCGTCCGACATGCCCTTAAGGATGCCCACGCCCTTGTGCGACTTCAGCAGCTTGGACGCGTCCAGCCCTTCGCTGTAGGAGCCGGCGCCGAGGATGGTGTCCGACACCTGGTAGGCGCCGACCCGCAGGGCGAACCGGGCCTGGTGCTGGTCGCGCAGCTCCGAGGGGCACGCCTTGTCGTCCGGCTTCTGCGTCGCGGTCATCACCGACACGCCGACCGCCGGGGCGACTCGGGCGAGGTAGACCAGGAGCGACAGGATCTCCTTGCCGTGCTCGGGGTGCTGCAAGTACTCCTGCACCTCATCCACCACGAACAGCGTGAGGGGCATGTTCAACTTCTTGTCCCGGCTGATCTCCGGGGTGAGCTTGCCCTCCGGGCACACGTGGAGCGGGAGTTCGGAGAGCCGGTGATAGCGGTCTTCAACGTCCGCCTTCAACTCGCGCAGCGAGGTCAGCAGGTGGACGACCGGGTCGAACCCGTTCTTCGGAACGATGCCGAAGGCGATGCGGTGGGCGACCTTGGTGAACTTGCGCCAGTCCGGCGATGCCTTCCCGTCGAACACGTACAACCTGACGTACGGGTCCAGTGCCGCGGCGAGCGCGATGGTCCGGGCGGAGAACGTCTTACCCTGCCGCGGGACGGCGCCGACCAGGAGGGACAGCCACAGCATCGTGGCCATCACCGGGTTGCCCCGCTCGTCGACACCCCAGGGGAAGGGCTTCCAGAAGTCCACCCGCGTCGCCCCGAGCAGGGGCGACTTGCCGGACGGGACTGCGAGCGGGTCACGGTCGGCGATCCAGTAGGAGACCCGCCGGCCGCTGGTCTCGTCCTTGTCGAGGAAGAGCTGCGTCGGGGCGATGTCCATGCCGGAGGCGAGCCGGGCATGTGCGTTGACGGCATCCTCGAAGGTCTTGCCGTAGGGCAGGTCAACGACCACACGCCACCCATCGCCGTCCCGGCCGATCGGGCGGGGGAAGGCGATGGACTGATCCTTGTTGGTCAGCTTGGACGCTTCGTGGGCACGGATGACGATGTCCGAGGACAGCCGCCGCTTGCGGAACGTCACCTTGGCCCTGTCGATCAGCGGCCGATCTACCGGAGCACCGGCCGCCCCGAGCGTCGTCGTCAGCGTGGCCACAGCCAACAGCAGCACCCACGACGGCGCCATCACGTACAAGACCAGCGCGGCGGGCAGGCCGATCAACCCGACGATCACGGCAACGATCCCGCGCAGCCGGACTCGGTCGTTGCGCTGCCGCGACAGCATCATGTATTCGCCCGCGTCCCCCGCAGCCACGGCGGCGACACGCAGTGACCTGCCTTCCGCGTCGAAGACCCACCGGCCGACCGCGGCCGACCACCGCCACGCGCCGCGCGGCGAGTAGAACAGGATCTTCGGGGTGTAGATGCACGGCAGGCGTAGGGCGTGGTAGCCGACCACGGCGGAGTAGTGGCGGATGGCCCACTTCCGCACGGCCGTTCGCTGGTCCGGCAGCTTCACCCAGTCCGGCAGCACCGGCAACCGGGCCTTGTCCCTGGCTTCCATCCACTCGGCCACCGAGGGCGGGTAGACCTCCCGCGGCGGGTCGACCGGGGCGCCCTCGGTCAGCCCCTCGATCTCGGGGCTGTCGGCGTCGTCGGGGAGTTCGGCCTCCCACTCGCCCGGCTTCACCACACCCTCGCTCGGGGCGGTCGGGTCGGGGTCGGTCGTCTTTTTGAGCGGGAACGGCACGATGGCGGCCGTGGGCTGTTCGGTGTCTTCCGGATCCCCGGAGGGCGTGAAGGTGGTGGTCTCGGTCACGACGTACGTACTCCTTCGGGAGTCGACGGGTCCGGCTGGCTCGCTGTGGAAAGTTGGGCGGCCGGGCCCGGGTTCGGGGTGCTGCTCATGCCGCACCGCGCCGTCCGGGACGGCGGCCGGCCACCGACCCGAGCAGCCGCCCGAGGCGGGCCCGGCGAGGACCGGACCGGCCGGACCGCTTGGCCGCGTACATGGCTTCATCAGCACGGCGCAGCAGCGATGACAGCTCCTCGCCCGGATGGTCGACGGCCCGTACCCACCCCAGCGACACCGTGGTGTGCACCTCAGGGGCGGTGTCCACCGGCCGGGCGAGGACGCGGGCGAGGGTGTGCAACCGGTCGGCGGCCGTGCCGTCGCGGTCGACGACGACGGCGGCGAATTCGTCCCCACCGAGCCGCCCCACCACACCGCCGGGGGTGGTGCCGTGGGCGAGTCGGGCGGCGACCGTGGCGAGCAGCACGTCACCGGCCGCGTGGCCGAAGCGGTCGTTGATCTGCTTGAAGTGGTCGACGTCCGCCAGCACGACCACGGCGCGGGGGTCGCGCAGCAGGCGGCGGGCCCGCCGGGTGAACGCGTCCCGCGTCCACAGCCCGGTGAGCGGGTCACGGCGGGCGGTGGTCAGCCGTCCGTGCAGCCACCGGGCGTGTGCCGCCCACCCGATGACGGGCGGCACTGCCGGTAAGAGCGCAGCGAGGGTGCTCACGGCGTCACCGCCCCGGTGGCGCGTTCGGCGAGCAGGGCGTCACGCAGCTTGCGGGCGTTGGCGGGCGAGGTACGCAAGGCCCGGCGAATGCCCTCGCCGGTCACCTCAGCGTCCGTCATCCCGGCCGTCGCCTTCCGTGCTTCCGCCATGAGCTGTTCGGGGGTGCGGCGGGTGCGGGTCGATTTCGCGGCGACCGGGACACGGCCCGTCGCCCGGCGCGGCGCGGCCGACGCGGCCGGGACCGAACGGGCGGGCGCCGACGCGATTGGCACCGGCTTCACCGTCGGGACGACGGCGGGCATCGGCTTCATGCCGCCGCCCGACTTTCCGAGGTCCACCGGCGCCGGGTCGGGCACCGCAAGCCGCGTCAGCACGACCGTGGCCGGGGTCGATCCTCGCAGGTCAGGGGTAGACCGTTCTCGACTACTTCCGGTCGATTCATCCGCATTCGTGACGGCGGCAGGGATCGGGGCGGCGGTGCCAAACATCGAGGCAAGGGCCGCGTCCGCGCCGTCAGTGATCCGATCGCGCTGTACGTCCAGCAGCCTCGATCCGAGCGCCGCGTCCCCGACCCCGACCTTGCGGGCCAGACGCCACGACGCCCGATCGGACCGCTTCCGCACCCTGTCGACCGGGTGGTGAGCGGCGCGCGCCCGGTGGTAGGCGAGGGCCTGCACGATGTCGGCCGTGCGCTGCTCGTTCTCCGCGTCGCGGCCGTCGGTGTGGACGACGATCCGGCGGGCGAGGAACGCCATGCCCTCAGCCGAGACGGACATGCCCATCGGGGTCAGCGCGTAGACGACCGTACGGCCCGGGTCCGGCGCGGCCATGGCGCCCATGACGGCGGCGGCAGCCGGCAGGGCCCACAGCCCCGCCCGCACGATGCACGGCGAGGACTGACCCAGCATGGTCAGCCCCAGCAGGACCAGGGCGAGCACGGCCGTGGCGCCTTCACCGGCACCGAGCGCACCGAGCGCGGTGCCGGTGCCGTAGGCGTGACCGATGTTGCTGTAGGTGCCGATACCGCCGACAACGCCCGTGGCGAGCATGGGCACGAACGCCGCAGTGAGTACGCCGATCTGAACCCTGGTCAGAGGCTTGCGGGTCTCGTTCATGCCGCTTCCCCCGTCCCCGGACGGAGGTCGCGAACGGCGCGCAGGAAAGGCACCGTGTGGGTCAGCGCGTCGGCGTACAGGGCGTCCCAACCGGCGATCTCGTCACCGGCCTCGCCCATCGCGACCAGGTCGGCGAGGATGTCACGTGCAGCGTCCTCACGGGCCGCGCGCTCCGCCGACGTCTCCGGCGCGAGCGGGCCGCGGAACAGCTCGATGTCGAGACCGAGCGCCAGTTCCGCGAACTCCGCGTCGCTCACGGCCTCTTGGCCGGCGACGAACATGCGCATACGCATGGTGGATCTCTCCTCTGACTGCGTCGGGATAGGGAGACCGGAAGCGGCGCGTTGTCCTTGTCCGGGAGTGCCGCCGCACCGGATACGAGGGGCCAGCGCCGCAGGAAGCGGCGGGCCGGTGCCCCGGGCGGAATCTGATTCCGCGCCCTCGCGGCTGGTCGCCGGGGCTGTCGAGTGGATTCGAGGACTTCACCGGGTGCCGTCGCCACGGCCACCCAGTCCCGACCCTCGAACTGTCGGGGCGCCCTATTCACACTGCTCGGCGCCAGCAGAACGACCATGAGCCGGCGTGCCCTCAGCGGGACACCGGCAGCGGTCGTCGACGGTCATCACCCGGCCGTCGCGGGGACGGGGCAAGCCCCGTCAGCCTCAAAGCACACTGTTGAGTTCTCAATCAACCCGCGCTTCCGTCGTACTCACCCCACGGGCTTTCCTTCAGGCGCCATTTGTGCAGGTCAAGCAGCGCTCGCGAGCGCTTACCCCTTCCGGGGCGGCCACTCACGAACTATGCCTCAGAGTGCACTGTGAGGCAGAGTGCGTCAAGTCCCTTCGAGCGGAACGAGCAGCGTGAAGCGCTGGCTCTAGCTCTGCGACTTGGGCACTATGAGGCAGGGACCGTGACGAGACTTGGGGTGCAGATGGTCGAATGGACGGGCAGGTTTGCCTACAAGCAGGTGGCCGATGACCTGCGGCGACGTATCGCGGCTGACGAGTTCGCCGAGACCGGCCGACTCCCCTCGCTTGCCCAGCTCCAGGAGGGGTACGACGTCACGGTGACCGTGGCCCGCGCCGCCATCAACCAGCTGAAGGCAGACGGCCTCGCGGTAAGCCACCAGGGCAAGGGGGCCTTCCTGACGCCCAACGCCGGCCGCGCCGCACAGCTTGCCGACCCTGCCGCGACGGTGACCGAACTGCGCGAGGAAGTCGAGAAGCTGCGGAGCGAGGTCGGAGACCTGCGCCAACGCGTCGCCGCCCTGGAAGGCAACTGAGCCTCGGGCAAGCCGGGGCGGGATCGTGTCGCAGTCATCTGAACCTCCTCGTTCGGCATGGGCACAAGTTCACCGCCAAGGCGCGAAAACCGGTATCACGTCCCGCTACCTGAGAAAGTTCCAGCGGTTTTATACATCCGCTTACACATGCGCTATCACGAATTTCCATAGCCCTAGTCGAGCCGCTACACTCGCGGCTGCTCGACTAGCTATCTAGGAGGGGCAGATGGCTCGGAAGCACCCGGATTGGAAGCCTGATCTTCTGCGAATGCATCGCGAGGGGATTGGGCTCACTCTGGAAGAAACGGGGGAGAAGCTCCGCGAAATCGCGGAGCGCCACGGCTTCAATATTGCCGCGAACTTCCAGACGATCTGGGGCCACGAGAAGGGAACGGTATATCCCGGCCCGCATTACCGCCGGGCTTATTGCCGCCTCTACCACCGAAATGAGGCCCAACTCGGCTTCCGTCGCGCCCTGCCCGGAGAGGATGCCCCTGTGGAATCCGTACCGGCGCCCATATCAATGGAGCGAAAGCTCCCCGATCAGCCAGACGTGGTACGCCGAGCGCTGAGCAGCATCCGCGAAGGCACGGATGACGTGGACAGTGAGGCTCTGCACAATCGTTTGGTTGACGCATGGCGCCGCCATACGACAGGAGGGAGCATCGACGGCCCTACCGTAATCCTGGTCGGAGGATTCGCAGGCTCAGGGAAGTCCGAGTTCGCAAAGTTCCTCGGAGGTATCACCGGCTGGCCCATCCTCGACAAAGACTCTTTGACGCGTCCACTCGTGGACCAACTATTGGTCGCCATGGGCGGGCAGGCACACGACCGAAGTTCAGAGCTCTACCGGGAAAAGGTGCGACCGCTCGAATACCGCTGCCTCATGGAAGCGACATGGGACAATGTGGACTGCGGAATTTCCGTTATCCTCGACGCTCCATTCGTCTCTGAATTCTCCCAGGCCGAATGGATGCAGCGATTCCAGAACCGCTGCCGATCCAAGCGGGTTTCCGTCGCGACGATATGGGTTGAGTGCGACCCGGAGTCGATGCGCGAGTACATCGACTTTCGTGGAGCGGCACGGGACGCTTGGAAGATGGAAGCATGGGAGGAGTACGTCTCGGGCCTCGACCTGAAGATGCGGCCGCGGGGGCCGCACTTCATCGTCGACAACCGGCTAGGCGCCGCTGTGGCCCTGGTCGACGAAGCCCGCGAAGTGCTGAGTGGAGGCGGACTGTGAACCCTTCCGGCGTCATCCTCTACGGCCCGCCGGGGGCCGGGAAGGACACGATCACAGCCGAGCTATCGCGCCTACGGCCGGAGTACGTGCTCTTCCGGCGGCTCAAGGCAGGTCCGGGGCGCACCACGGGATACCGACTCACCACGGCCCAGCGCATCGAGGAGATGGCTCAGGTCGGAGAGATCCTGTACCGGAACAGCCGGTACGACGCCGAGTACGCCATCGATCGCGCCGAAGTCTCCACGCTCGTGAACGCTGGGCGCTTCCCTGTCCTCCACATGGGTCAGGTTGCCGGAGCGCACGCCGTCACTACCTTCCCCATTCACTGGGTGCGGGTCCTGTTGTGGTGTGCCGAAGAAGTCACGCGGCAGCGCTGCCAAGGACGCGGCGACAAGGACGTGGAAGCCCGGCTCAAGGTGTGGCACGAGACCCGGCAGGACCTGCAAGACCACGCGGCAGAGCCCTGGTCGGTCGTGATCCGAACCGACCAGATGAGTCCATCTCAGGCCGCCCAAGTCATCGACGGCGCTCGCTCGGCCGGCGTGCCTTCCGAAGAGCGCGATATCCGCGGGCTGGTCGGATGACTGTCGTCGGAATCCTTCACCCGGGCAGCATGGGCGCGGCCGTAGCAGCGCAGGCCAGCCTCAACGGAGCCGACGTTCTGTGGTGCCCCCGCGGCCGTAGCTCCGCGACCAGGGAACGGGCTCAGCGGTACGGACTGACAGCGGTGGATGGCCTCGCGGAGCTGACCGAGCGAGCCGACATCATCCTCAGCATTTGTCCCCCCGCGTACGCGGAGGACGTCGCCGTCGAAGTCTCGGCTCACCCCTTCACGGGAATCTACGTGGACGGGAACGCGATCTCACCGGCGAGCATGGCGCGCGTCTACGCCCTCGTGGCCCGGACCGGGGCAACCGTCGTCGACGGCTCCGTCATCGGTTCACCCCCGTCCGCTTCGAAGTCGGCTCGCCTCTACCTGTCCGGCCCTACGGACGCACTGACACCAGTTGCCGCCCTCTTCACGGGGTCAGCCGTACAGGCTCACCCCCTACCCGGCGGCATCGGGCGTGCCTCCGCACTCAAGCTGTCGTACAGCAGCTACCAGAAGGCGAGCCGTGTACTGGCGGCAGTCTCGTATGCCCTCGCCCGCGACTACGGCGTGGAGGACGAGCTGCTCGACATCGCCCAGGGCCGCACGACCAGCTACCTCGCTGAGACTGCCTACATCCCCAAAGTCGCCGCCCGGTCATGGCGCTGGGGCCCTGAGATGCGAGAGCTGGCATACGCCCTCCGGGAAGCTGGGCTTCCCTCCGAGCTGGCCGATGCGTCAGCCGCGGTCCTGAGCCGGTGGGACAGCCTGAAGGACTCGTCTCCGGGCATCCCCCAAGCACTTGACCACCTACACGACGCCCCGGACGGTGAACCCGGCTAAGCGGCCACTGCCCGCAGTGCCTCGATGGCCTCCGCCACGCCCCGCACCACGATGTCGGGCTCACGGAGGCCATCTCTCCATCTACGCCCAGCTGCCAGCCACCCCGTACGCAAACCCGACCCCGGGGTCTCGCTACCCGCACAAGCGTTCCACTTTTACGTAACCCCATGCGCCCCAAGGGTTGATTGGTCACAATGTCGCCATGGACTGGGACGAGCCTGCCTACTTTGACCGCCGCCCCGCGTCGTCGGGGCGGGTCTCGTACTGCGACGCACTCACTATCCGAGATAACCGATCAGTGAGCATCAAGGCTCTACCGTACTTCATACCTCACGACTCTTCTCGGTCCGAACTCGCAATCAAACTAATCCGCGAAGACAAGAGGACAGCGGAGATCTGCGAGATATCCCTGAAAGAAGAAGATCTTCGCATATTGAAGCGGCATATCGCGCAATGCTTGTCGGTTGCGGAAGAGGACGAAGACGGGCGATACCTGGTCTTACGCACCGATGACCTGGGCAGCCAACCGGAGGTTAGCGAAGATGCAGCACGCGCCTTGGGCGGCGCACTCGACAGTCGCCAGTTCGCAAGAATGGTGGCCCGCAGCGTCGATCCGATGAAACTCGCCAAGGCATTTTCAGCGAGCGTACGGATAGGCGAGCTGCGGGCTGCGGTAACTGAACTCAGACAGAACCTGTACGAGGGCAAGGCCAGAGAATCAATCTATCAAGACTGGTGCGAGCGCCACTCTTGGGCGTTCGGGAATGCATATGTTGCTCGCGATAATCAACGAGTCATCGGAATCGGCGACCACGTTGACGTGATGATGCAGTCCACTGCGAATGGACTGCGTGACATTTTCGAACTCAAGCGTCCCGACATGGACGTGATCCTGTTCGACGAAACGCACAGGAATTGGTATTGGTCCTCCGCTACAACCAAAGCAATTGGACAGTGCCATCGGTATCTCGACACACTGCACCAGATGGCTCAGAGCGGCCTTTACCAGGGCCGTGCCGACATCGCCGCATACCACCCCCGTGCGGCGGTCGTGATCGGTCGTTCGCATGACTGGGGAGACACGCAATTGCGAGCACTCCATGGCCTCAACAGCAGGATGCACGGGATCAGCGTGATGACGTACGACCAATTGCTGGCCCAAAGTGAAACGCTCTTGCGGCAAGTGACCGATCACGTCGGGGGGCAGCAAGGCGAGCCGGATGCGCTCTCGGCCTGACCTGCGCGATGGAATTCTGCTAGGTAACACTAACGTGCGAGGAGGCATAATGCCCATGGACCACAACGGCACCCTTGTGCCTACGGAGAGCGCCCCCGGCTCATGGAATCTTCAGTGGAAGCTCATGTGCCCGGCCTGCGGAATCACCGAGGTCGAACGGGCGGCCGACGGAGGTGACCACGGCTCGGTAACCGTGCACCCCGACAGGGACGCCTACGACAGCCCTCTTGGCACCCGAGGCGGGTACTTGCAGGTAGACCTCACTTGCGCAGCTGGCCACGGCTTCGCCTTCATCATGGGCAACCACAAGGGGGAAGAGTTCGTCGGCGTCGTCCCTCGCGTCTGAGCTGGAGCCTTCGTGCTGACCTCGCGTTGTCCTGGTCTTTGTCCAGTGCACTAACGGACGCCACCGTTCACCGCCGTACGCACACCCCGTCTGACCTGCCCCACGAACCCCCACGGACGCCCCCGTACAGCCATGCGGACAGTTGGAAAGCGTGTTGGGGGCAACCCCTCACGAGTTCGAATCTCGTATCCTCCGCAGCCGCCTGAACAGGCGAAACAAGGACCCCGGACCGCTTCAGCGGCCGGGGTTCTTGGCATGCCCTGGTCTCAGTTACAGTCTCATTCAACTCCGACATCTACGACATTCCGCACGCGCGGCGGAGCGCATCCGGCGGCGACGGCGGGAGCGCCGTCCAAGCGTCCGTTCGCCGACTTGCACACCGCCGAGACACTCCGCGCACTTCGTGCGCTTCCCACCGCTTCGCGGACACGACTGCCTCCTGCTCCGCATCGGAGGTGACCGAGTGACACGGCACGACCTCGCGAACATGTACGGGAAATGCTCACGGGTTGACCATCTGCCTCCCGGGTCTGACTGATCACAGCAACCCCTTGGTAGGGGCCCTTGCACCAAGAGTATGGTCTCTTGTATGGCAACCAAGAAAGTGACCGTGACGATCCCCGAGGATCTCCTGGACGAGATCCGCGCCGAGGCGGCTGAGCGGGGACTTTCGGCGTATGTAGCCGAAGCGCTGCGATTCAAGCGCGACCGGGACCGGCTGCTGGAGCTCGTCGACTGGCTGCAGGAGGAACACGGCCCGGTCACCGGGGACGAGCGCGCGGCAGCACTCGCGGAACTGGAAGATCTCGACGCCGAGCACGAGCGCCGCCGCACCACCGGAGGACACAACGCCGGAGAGGCCGCGTGAAGAAGCGCGCCAGTGAGCACAGCCAGCGGCCACTGCGTGTCTTCGTACTCGACTGCGAGGCATTGTCCCTGGCCGTGCGCGGCGACCGGAAGATGATCGCCTGGCTCGACCTCGCGGCGCGAGGTGAGGCCGAGGTGGTGACTTCCCCGATGACGCTGGTCGAGGCGTACGACGGCAGAACCACCGAGCAGCGCTGGGACTGGGTGCTCTCGCGACTCAAGGTCGCCGACATCGGCAAGGACGAGGCCCGCCAGGCCCGCCGACTCCTGGCCGACGCCAAGCTGCACGGCCACAAGTACGCGATCGACGCCGTGCTCGCGGTCGTCGCCCGACAGCAGAAAGGACAGGTCACCGTCTTCACCTCGGACGCGGATGACCTGGAGAGGCTGGTTCCACGCTCGATCGTCGTCAAGACGATATGACACAGCGCTCTGGTCTCGGTTCTGGTCTCATTCGCCCCCGTCCGGCCCCGTCCAGACGTGGCCACCCCGAACGCTCCGCCGCAGGTCAGGACACCTACACCCCTCGCCGGACACCCGTGTGAACATGTGGAAAGCGTGTTGGGGGCAACCCCTCACGAGTTCGAATCTCGTATCCTCCGCCAGCTCAGAGGGCTGGACCGCTCCGGCGGTCCAGCCCTCTGGCGTTTCTCCGTCTCGGTCTCCGTCCCAGTCGTGGCCCGGCCGGCCCGTCCGGCCACACCGGCACCGGGCACCGGCACCCCACAGGACTCCTCCGACCCTCCTGGCGACAGTCGCAAGCCGCGGCCCGGTGACATCGCATGTACCGAGCGCGCATACGGGCGGACCCGCCCGGCTCCTCTCCCGTGATGGCGTCCACGACATCGGGGCCCCAGAGCGGCAGGACCGCCCGGCGGTGCGACATGCGTCACACAGGCTGCCCGTCCCGCGCGTCCACGTCCTTCAGCCGGGGCTTTCGCGGCGCGCTGACAGCGTGGGTGACCTCGCCGCGGCGGCCGCTCGGTGCTCCGCGCCCGCACGGCCACGGCGGACGCACCGCCGTGCCCCGCCGTCGCGCCGGCACTGATCGCACGGCACGTCCCCTGTCAGGTGCTGACAGCCGTCCGGAAGCCCTGTCAGCGCCCTGGCCGTCCCCTGTCAGCAGGTCCCGGCATCGTCTTGCTCATCGAGAACGGCGAGCGGGCCTGAAGAGGAGAAAGCACATGTCGTACGCCATCCGGGCCGAGGGTCTGGTCAAACGCTACGGGGACTTCGTCGCGCTGGACGGCGTCGACCTGGAGGTGCCGGCCGGCAAGGTGATCGGGGTGCTCGGTCCGAACGGAGCCGGGAAGACCACCACCGTGCGGATCCTGTCCACGCTGATCCGGCCCGACGCCGGCCGCGCCACCGTCGGCGGCCACGATGTGGTGCGGGACCCGGTGCGGGTGCGCCAGCTCATCGGCCTCACCGGGCAGTACGCCTCGGTCGACGAGAGTCTGTCCGGCATCGAGAACCTGGTGCTGATCGGCCGACTGCTCGATCTGTCGAAGCGTGCCGCCAGGGCACGGGCCGCGGAGCTGCTTGAGCAGTTCTCGCTCACCGAGGCCGCGAGTCGGCCGATCAGCACCTTCTCCGGCGGTATGCGCCGCCGCCTCGACCTGGCGGCGAGCCTGGTCGGCCGACCGCAGGTGATCTACCTGGACGAGCCGACCACCGGTCTCGACCCGCACGCCCGCAACGAGGTGTGGGACGTGGTCCGGCAGCTGGTGAACGACGGCTCCACCGTGCTGCTCACCACACAGTATCTGGAGGAGGCCGACCAACTGGCCGATTCCATCACGGTGTTCGACCGCGGCCGGGTGGTCGCCGAGGGCCGCCCCGGGGAGCTGAAGCGGCAGGTCGGCGGCCAGATCATGCAGGTGCGCCCGACGCTGGCCGCCGATGTGGATCAGGTGGCCCAGATCCTGACCGAACTCACCGGCACCGTCCCCGCCCGGGAGCACAACACCGGTCTGCTCACCGCCCCGGCCGACGACCCGCTGCTGGTGTCCGCCCTGGCCCGACGGCTGGACGCGGCCGGCATCTCCGCCGACGAGATGGGCCTGCGGCTGCCCAGCCTGGACGAGGTCTTCCTCGCGCTCACCGGTCGCACCGCCACCAACGACAAGCAGGACGACGAGATCAACCCCGAGAGGACCGCGGCATGAGCGCCCAGACCATCACCCCCGCCCACGCAGCCACCCGGCACGTCGCCGCGCCCCCGCTCCGCCTCGGATTCGCCCGGACCGTCCGGCACAGCCTCGCCCTCGCCGGGCGCGGCGTCACCAAGTTCGCCAAGTCGCCGGCCCAGCTGGCCGATGTGGTCCTCACCCCGATCGTGTTCCTGCTGATGTTCGTCTACCTCTTCGGTGGCGCCATCTCCGGCGGCGACGACCACGCCTACCTGCAGCTGATCGCCCCGGGCATCATGGTGATGACCGTCTTCCAGGCCAGCATCGGCATCGGCACCTCGCTGAACGCCGACGCGAGCACCGGAATGTTCGACCGGTTCCGCTCCATGCCGATCGCCCGCTCCAGCCCGCTGATCGGCGCCGTCCTGGCCGATGTCGTCCGCTACGTGGTCTGCCTCGCCACCCTGCTGGTCCTCGCGCTGGTGATGGGCTACCGGATCACCACCGACCCGCTCTCCACCCTGGCCGCGATCGCGCTGCTGATCGGCTTCGGGCTCAGCTTCTCCTGGCTGTCGGTCTACATCGGCATGCTGGCCAAGACCCCCGGCTCGGTGCAGGGCCTGATGACCGTCGTGGTCCTGCCGCTGACCTTCGCCAGCAACGTCTTCGTCGAGTCGGAGACCATGCCGGGCTGGCTGCAGACCTGGTCCGACGTCAACCCGGTCAGCCTGATGGCCGACACGATGCGCGGCCTGCTCAACGGTGGCGAGGTCGCGGGTCCGCTGCTCGGCAGCCTCGGCTGGATGGCCGGCGTGGTCGCGGTCTTCTTCCCCCTGGCGATGCGCGCCTACCGCAAGAACGCGGGCTGAACCACCTCGCTCAGGAAGCGAGGCGATCCACTTCGCTCACGATGCGACCGGCTGGCCGACCTCCTCGGCCAGCCGGTTCAGCGCGTCCGGTCTCGGCAGTTCGGCGCCCTTGCGGTACGCCTCCCGGTAGCCCTCCTCGCCGAGCCGTCCGACGAGCCGGTCGACCAGCTCGCGCAGCTCCGGCTCGCCCGCGTCGAAGGCGCCGCGGATGACCTGGCTCATGCCGAGTGCGGTGGCCGCGCCGACGGGATCGCCCTCCAGGTCGAGCAGCCCGCCGAGCAACTCCGCAACCCAGGCGAGACCGGCCCCGGCGCCCTGGGCGAACAGCGCGGCGGCAGCCGTGGGCAGCAGCGCGCGAGCCTGTGCCGCCGCCCCCTGCGCGAGCCGGTTCTCCATCCTGGTGCTCACGATCAGGTCCTCGGCGGCCTCGACGGGGATGGCCCGCCGCCGCACCAGGGCCTCCAGATGGTCCAGGACCCCGTTGGCCTGCTCAAGGTCGCCCGTCCGGCGGTGCAGGTTCGCGAGGCCCACCAGGATGTTGGCCTCAAGCCTTCGGTGGCCGCGCTCCTTGGCCCGGCGGAGCGCGGACTCGAGGTCGCGTCGGGCGCCGTCCAGATCGCCGCTGCGCCTGCGCTCCCGCGCCAGTCTGGCCTTGCTGAGATGGAGGAAGTCCTCGGTGCCGAGCTCGGAGCTGAGCGCGACGGCCCGCTCGAAGACGGCGATGGCCGCCGCGTGCTCGCCCCGCAGCGAATGGTCCCGGCCGACCGGGATCAGGCTCATCACCAGGCCCCAGCGGTCACCCACCGTCTCGAAGCCGTGCAGCGCCTCCAGGCGCGACGGGGCTCCGGTCCGCAGATCGCCTTGCTCGGTGAGGACGAAGTCGTACGCCAGGTGGGCACTGGCCCGCACCCAGGGGTCCGGCGAGTCCAACGACCGCCGCGGGCCGCTGTCGGTATCCGCGGACTCCGACTCCCCGTCGGAGAAGGCGAGCTGGGAGAGCCGGAGGAGGAGGCCCGCGGGATGGAACTCCCGTGCCCCCGCCGAGTCGGACGAGCTGACCAGCGAGTGCGCCCGGGGCAGCGCGTCGCCGAGCTTGCGCACCTCCGCCAGTGCCGTCTCCAGCTGGGCGTTCATCCCTCGAACCCCCCAGTACCAGAACATCGCGTCGACGAACCGGGAGGCCAGGGCCCCGTTGCCGGCGTCCACGGCCGACCGCAGCGCGAAGACCAGGTTGGCGTGCTCGGCGTCGAAGACCGTGATCGCGTCCAGTTGTTCCCTGGTACGCAGCCGGGGTTCGTTCTCCTCGGCCAGGGCGAGGAAGTACGCCGCGAAGGGACCGGAGATGTCGTCTCCGGACTCAGCGAGCCGGTTGGCCGCGTAGGCGCGTACGGTCTCCAGCATCCGGTACCGCGGTTCATCCCCTTCGGAGGCGGTCACCAGAGACTTCTCGATCAGCGAGTCGAGGACGTAGAGCACGTCGTCGACCGGCAGCGTGGGGTCCGCACAGACCGCCTCCAGGGCGGCGAGGGTCGCCCCGCCGGGGAACGCCGACAGCCTGCCGGCGAGGGCCCGTTCGGCCTCGTCGAGGAGGTCCCAGCTCCACTCGACCACCGCGAGCAGCGTCCGCTGGCGGGGCAGTGCCGTCCGACTGCCCGAGGTGAGCAGCCGGAAGCGGTCGTCGAGACGGCGTGCGAGCTGGTCCACGCTCATCGAACGCAGCTTGGCCGCGGCGAGCTCCAGGGCGAGCGGCATCCCGTCGAGGCGCCAGCAGATCTCCACCACGGCGTCCACCGTGGTCTCGTCGACCGCGAAGCCGGGCCGGACACTGGCGGCCCGGTCGACGAAGAGCCGCACCGCCTCCGCCCGCGCCGCCGCGGCGGGCTCGGGTGTGCCGGTGGGCACGTCCAGCGGGCCGAGGTGGCACAGCGCCTCCCCGGTGATGGCAAGGGGTTCCCTGCTGCTGGCGAGGATCCTCAGCTGCGGGAGGCGCTCCAGGAGTCGGTCGGCGAGTTCCGCGGTCGCCTCGACGAGGTGCTCGCAGTTGTCGAGAACGAGTACCGCGTCGCCGACGTCGAGCAGCTCGGCCATCCGGTCGACCGGAGCGGTCTTGTGGGTCTGCCCCGCGTCATACAGGCCGCCGTCCGTCGCGCCGATCGCGCCGAGGACGGCGTCGACCAGCTGATCGGCCGCGGCCACCGCGGCCAGCGGCACGAACCACACCCGGCCGCGCGCATAGGCCCGGTCCCTGGTGAGCGCCTCAAGGGACAGCCTGGTCTTGCCCGCGCCTCCGGGGCCGACGATGGTGACGAGCCGGGAGGTGGTGAGCAGCCCGGCGAGCCGCGCCAGCTCGGTCTCCCGGCCGACGAAGCTGGTCAGCTGTGCCGGGAGCCGGCTCGCCGCGGTCTCGGGCCGGCCCGCTGGCCGCTCCAGTTCGCCGCGGAGCAGCGTGAGGTGGATCTCCTGAAGTTCGGCGGAGGGGTCGACGCCGAGCTCTTCGCTCAGCCGGTCGCGTATCTCCTCGTACGTCGCCAACGCGTCCGACTGCCGTCCCGCCGCCCACAACGCCCGCATCCGCAGCCCGGCGAGGCGCTCGCTGAGCGGGTGTGCGGCACCTGCCGCACCGAGGTCGGCCATGACCTCGGCGTGCCGGCCGAGCCGCAGCTCCGCGTCGAAGCGGTCCTCGGCCGCCGCGGCTCGCACCTCCTCAAGGCGCGCCGCGGCGGCCCCGGCGAACGGGGCCTCCAGCACATCCGCCAGCGCCGCGCCCTGCCACAGCCCGAGAGCCGTGCCGAGCGCCGCGGCCGCCTCGTCGAAGCGGCCCGCCGCGAGGTGCCTTCTGCCCTGCCCGGCCAGCTGCTCGAAGCGGTGGGCGTCGACGTCCTCGGTCCGCACCGAAAGGCGGTAGCCCCCCGCCGTGGATTCGACCGTGCCCACCCCGCGCAGCGCCTTGCGCAGCCGGGACACCAGGGCCTGCAGCGCGTTGGCGGCATCGGCCGGCGGGTCCTCGCCCCACACTCCGTCGACCAGCCCGTCGACGGACACCACGCGTCCCGCCTCCAGGGCGAGCCTGGCCAGGAGCATGCGCAGCCGCGCGCCCCCGATCGCGATCGGCGACGCGTCATCGGTGTACGCCTGAACCGAACCGAGCAGAACCAGTCTCACCGCATGTCCCCCATTGCCGCACCAGCTCCTCGGGCCCCTGTTCCCCAGGGCTCCGACGCCGGCTCAGCATCGCCTACTTGTCCTGCCTGGTAAAGGCCTGACCAGGCACGACACACGGGACACCGCCGGCACGGCGGTCAGCACGTCGACCGAGTGCGGCCGGAGCAGCGAACGGGGCAGCCCCCCGGACCGCGCCGGAGACACGATGTTCGCCACGGCGCTGTGGAGGGGGTCGGCCTGCTCGCGGCCGCGACCGGCGCGCCCCGCCGGACCGAACGGGTCGAGCGGCGCTGAGCCGTGCCGAGCCCCGGCGGGCGGGCATGGGTCAGCAGGCGCAGGAGATGCCCGAGCGCGGGGCGGTCAGGTCGTCGACCGGCCGCTGCTCGGTGCCCTGGGGCGTCTCGTACGGGAAGCCCTCGCGCACCCAGTACTCGAAGCCGCCGATCATCTCCTTGACCCGGTAGCCGAGCCGGGCGAAGGCGAGGGCGGCGCGGGTGGCGCCGTTGCAGCCGGGCCCCCAGCAGTAGGTCACCACGGTCGCCGACGGGTCGATCAGCTCGGCGGCGCGTTCGGCGATCTCCGCGGTCGGGAGGTGCACGGCGCCGGAGATGTGTCCCTGCGCCCAGGCCGCGTCGCCACGGGAGTCGACCACGACCACCCCGGCGGCGCCGGCGAGGAGGTCGGCGCGCACATCGGAGACGTCGGCCTCGAAGGCCAGCCGGGCGGCGTAGTGGGCGGCGGCCTCGGCGGGCGCGGCGGCGGGGACGTTCAGAACGGCGCTGACGATCCCGGTGGCGGCCTCGGCGGACGGGGCGGCTGCGGCGGACCGCGCGGCCTCGACGGACGGGGCGGCTGCGGCGGACCGCGCGGCCTCGACGGACGGGGCGGCTGCGGCGGACCGCGCGGCCTCGACGGACGGGGCGGCTGCGGCGGACCGCGCGGCCTCGACGGACGGGGTGACCTCGGGGGACGGGGCGGCGACGGTCATCTGCGTACTCCTTGCGTGGCGCGCGGGGTGGGACGGCGGCGATGGTGGTGGTCCGCGCCGGCCGGGGGCTCCCCCGCTCGGCGGTGGTCCGCGCCAGCCGGGGCCCTCGCTCGGCGGTGGTCCGCGCCGGCCGGGGGCTCCCCCGCTCGGCGATGACTCCATCCTCCGGGCCCCGCTCCCGCCCCACGAGTGGCGTGAACGCCGCCCTTCGTCAAGATCCCGCCAGCCGGATCCCCGGTCCGAGCGGCTGCCCCGCGGGGCCGGGCACCCGGGTGAACGCCCTGCGGTAGGCGGTCGGTGTCGTCCGCATCTGCCGGGTGAAGTGGTGGCGGTACGTGGCCGTGCTGTCGAAGCCGACCGCGGTGGCGACCTCGTCGATCGACCCCTCGCCCGACTCCAGCAGCGGCAGGCTCGCCGCCACCCGCTGCGAGACGACCCAGCGCATCGGGCTGACCCCGTTCCGGCGGGCGAAGTGCCGCAGGTAGGAGCGCTCCGACATGCGGGCGGCGCGGGCCAGGGCGGGCACCGAGAGCGGGGTGTGCAGCCGGCGCAGCGCCCAGGCCATGCTTCGCGCCACGCCGTCGTCCTCCTCGCCGATCGGGCGCACCGCCGCCTCGATGAACTGCGCCTGCCCGCCCTCGCGGTGGGGCGGCACCACGAAGCGACGGGCCACGGTGTTGGCGACGGCGGCGCCGTGGTCGGCGCGGACCAGATAGAGGCACAGGTCGATGCCGGCGGCGCTGCCGGCGCTGGTGAGCACGTCGCCGTTGTCGACGTAGAGCACGTCCGGGTCGACCTCGACGTCCGGATGTCGCTCGGCGAGGGTGCGGGCGTACCGCCAGTGGGTGGTGGCCCGGCGACCGTCCAGCAGCCCGGTCGCGGCGAGCGCGAAGGCGCCCGAGCAGATGGAAACCAGCCGGGCTCCGCGGGTGTGCGCCCGCAGCAGCGCGTCCACCAGGGCCGGGGAGACCGCCCCGCCCGCGCGGGGCACGCCCGGCACGATCACCGTGTCGGCGGCCGCCAGCGTGTCCAGGCCGTGCTCGGCGCGGAGCGAGAACCCGCCGATCGCGCGCAGGTCGCGGCCGGGCTCCTCGGCGCAGACCCGCAGCTCGTACCAGGGCAGTTCCCCGAGCTCGGGCCGGGCGAGCCCGAATACCTCCACCACCACACCGAGTTCGAACGGCGCCATTCCGTCGAACGCCAGCACCGCCACCACGTGCGACTTCGCCATGGCCGGATCTTAATGAGAGGGAGGGTTCCCGCCGGGCGCCGTACGCCACCGTGACGCATGACCGGCGGCGACCCGGTGATACGACGAACGAGGTGAGTGTGATGCCCAGAGGTTCCAGCCCCAAGCGCGAACGCCAGTACGAGCACATCAAGGAGAGCGCGAAGGACCGGGGCGAGAGTGAGAAGCGGGCCAAGGAGATCGCCGCCCGCACGGTGAACAAGGAACGGGCCCGGGCGGGCGAGTCCGAAACCGCCAGCCGCAGCTCCCTGGAGGACATGTCCTCCGGGCGGCGCGGCGGCCAGCGTTCCGGCAAGGGCGCGCAGGGTCCGACGTACGACCAGCTGTACGCCGAGGCCCAGCGGCGCAACGTCGAGGGCCGCTCGCACATGAACAAGGCACAGCTCAAGCGGGCCCTCGGCGAATGACCGAGCGCAGGGGGCGGGACGAGACGGACGAGGAGCGCGCCGACCGGATGTGGGGCGACCTCCTCCAGGAGGTCCGGGTGGCCCAGACCGGCGTCCAGGTGCTGTTCGCCTTCCTCCTGGCCGTCGTCTTCACCCCGCGCTACGAGGAGCTGGGCCAGGCCGACCAGACGATCTACATCGTCACCGTGGTGCTGGGCGCGGCGACGACCGGGGCGCTGATCGGACCCGTCTCCTTCCACCGCCTCGTCTCCGGCCGCCGCATCAAGCCGGAGACGGTGCGGTGGGCGCACCGGCTGACCAACATCGGGCTGGTGCTGCTGCTGGGCACGATGGTCTCGGCGCTGCTCCTGGTGCTGCGGGTGGCCACCCACAACGCCTTCGTGCCGTGGATGGTCGCCCTGGTCTTCCTCTGGTACGTGCTGTGCTGGTACGTGCTGCCGCTGTGGGCCCGGCACCGCCACCGCGCGGACTGAACCACGGGGCGCACCGGGGCCCTGGCCCTCGCCCCGCCAGATCGTGCCGCTCAGGTCGGTTCCGCGGACCAGCCGGACGCGGCGCGGGTCGATGCGGATCACGTGGTACTCGGGGTCGTCGGGGCCGCCGCTCCAGTACCGGATCGGGTCGTAGCCGACGCCGGGCGGGCCGCCCTCGACGTACAGGTCCCAGGCGTGGCCCCGGGGTGGGGCGGGTCAGCGGGCGGCGGGGGTCTGCGCGCGGTCGGCGGCGCCCGTGTCCCCCGCTGCCGCGACCACGCCCGGTCGGCGGCCGGACCGCAGCCCGAAGGCGCCGACGGCGGCGGCGAGCAGCGCGGTGACCACCGGGACGACGAGGCCGGCGTGGTAGCCGTCGAGCAGCGCCGCGGGGCTGTTCCCGTCGGTGGCGGCGACGTTGACCGCGGTGACGGCGGAGAGGCCGAGCGCGGCCCCGAACTGGAAGGAGGTGTAGAGCAGACCGCCGGCCAGGCCCTGTTCCTCCTCCCGGACGCCCTCCGTGGCGACGATGGTCAGCGGGCCGTACGCCAGCGCGAAGCCGAGGCTGAGGAGGACCAGGCTCGGCAGCATCATCGGATACGTCCAGTCGGCGCCGACCGGCAGGAACAACCCGTACGCGAGCGCCGCCAGCAGCAGCCCGCCGAAGATCACCCGGGCGTTGCCGAACCGGTCGACCAGCTTGGGGGTGAGGGTGGGCGACAGGACCGAGTCGAGGCCGATGACGACCATCGCGAGGCTCGTCTGGAGCGTGGACCAGCCGCGCAGCTCCTGGAGGTAGAGCACCACGAGGAACTGGAAGCCGAAGAAGCCGGCGGCGAAGAGCAGTCCCACGACGTTGGCGCGGACCAGCGGGCCGCCGCGGAGGAGGCCGAGGCGGACCAGCGGGGCGGCGGCGCGGCGCTCGACGGCGACGAAGGCGGCGAAGAGGGCCAGCCCCGCGGCGAGGGTGCCGATGGTCTGGCCGAGGCTCGCGTGGGCGGCCCGCTCGACGCCCAGGACCAGCAGCACGATGGCCGCGGTGACGCTCACCGCGCCCGCCAGATCGACGCGCTGCCCGGTCCGGTCCGGGCGGGGCGAGGCGGGCACCAGCGTCAGCGCGCCGACCAGGATGACCGCGGAGAGGACGACGGGGGCGAAGAACACCCAGCGCCAGTCGACCGCGGTGAGCAGCCCGCCGACGACCAGGCCGACGGAGAAGCCGCCGGCCGCGGTCCCGGAGTAGATCAGCAACGCCTTGTTGCGCTGCGGCCCCTCCGCGAAGCTCGTGGTGATGATGGACAGGCCGGCCGGTGTCATGAAGGCGGCCGCCACCCCGGTGACGAACCGCGCGGTGATCAGCATCCAGCCTTCGGTGGCGAAGCCGCCCAGGCCGGAGAAGAGCAGGAAGACCGCCAGCCAGAGGACGAACATCCGGCGGCGCCCGAAGAGGTCGGCCGCGCGCCCGCCCAGCAGCATGAAGCCGCCGTAGCCGAGGACGTAGGCGCTCATCACCCACTGGAGCTCGCCGGTGGACATGCCGAGCTCGGCGCGGATCGACGGCAGGGCCACATTGAGCATGGCCACGTCGATGCCCTCCAGGAAGATCGCCCCGCACAGGACGAACAGCACGCCCCAATTTCTCGCGCTCATCTGCATTTCCGTGATTCCTCTGGTCGGTCGAGACGGTGACGGCGGGGGAAGTTCTCCGCCCCACCACCCTCGATCGGCCGGGGAGGGGGAACAACGGCGAAGATCGCAATGTTGGTTCAGTCAGGCTTACCGATCCGCGGGACCGAAGGGGCGGCCATGGAGCGCGACGAACTGGAGTGCTTCCTGATCCTCGCCGAGGAGCTGCACTTCGGGCGCACCGCGGACCGCATGCGGCTGTCCCGGGCCCGGGTGAGCCAGCTGGTGCGGCGGCTCGAACGTCGCGTCGGCGCCCCGCTGTTCGCCCGCACCAGCCGCCGGGTCGCCCTCACCGCCCTCGGGCGGCAGCTTCGCGAGGATCTCGCCCCGCACCATCGCGCGATCGACGCGGCCGTCGCCAGGGCCGCCGCCACCGCGCGCGGCGTCAGCGGCGTGCTGCACGTCGGCTTCTCCAGCCCGCTGGCCGGGGAGGTCGTGATGAAGACGGCCGAGGCGCTGCGCGCCGGCCACCCGGGGCTCGACGTCGAGATCTGCGAGGTGCCGCTGGCGGACCCCTACGGGCCGTTGCGCAAGGGCGACTTCGACATCCAGCTCATCGAGCTGCCCGTGCGGGAGGCGGACCTGGGCGAGGGACCCGCGCTGCTCACCGAGGAGCGGGTGTTGGCCGTCGCGGCCGGGCATCCGCTCGCCGCCCGGCGGCGGGTCTCGCTCGAGGAGCTGGCCGAGGTGCCCCTGCTGACCGTCGAGGGCGAACTCCCCGCGTACCGACGGGAGCACCACGGCCCCGCGCGGACCCCGAACGGCCGGCCCATCCCGCGCGGCCCCGGCATCACCAGCCTGCAGGAGGCGCTGATGCTGGTCGCCGCGGGCAAGGGCGCCTTCCTCACCACCGCGCACACCGCCGCCTACCACCCCCGTCCCGGGGTCGCCTACCTGCCGCTGGACGACGTGGCCCCGGTCGGCTACGGACTGGTGTGGCGGGCGGCCGACAGCACCGGCGCCGTGCGGGCCTTCGCCCGGACGGCGCTGAAGACGGCCCAGGAGCCGTCCGAGCCAGGCCGGGGCGAGTCCGAGCCGGCCCGGGGCGCGGCCCCACGCCAGGTCGCGGAGCCGGCCGGGGCCCCGGCCTGAAGCGGACCGTCGCCGACCGGGCTCAGCCCACGAGGCGGTCGAAGGCGATGTTCAGATGCCGTGGGCCGCGCAGCACCGCGTTCCGGCGGTAGGGCGGCGGGTCCTCGACCAGGTGCGGGCCCTCCAGTCGGCGGGCCAGCTCGGCGAGGGCGATCTGTGCCTCCAGCCGGGCCAGCGGGGCGCCGAAGCAGCTGTGGATTCCGCTGCCGAAGCCCAGGTGCTGGATGTCCGGGCGGTCGGGGTCGAAGCGGTCGGGGTCGGCGAAGCGCCGCGGATCGCGGTTGCCCGAGGCCAGGATCAGCCAGAGCGAGGCCCCCTTGGGGACGGTGGTGCCGGCGATCTCGATGTCGGCGAGGGTGGTGCGCTGGGGCAGCAGTTGCACCGGAGGTTCGAAGCGCAGCAGTTCCTCCACCAGCGGGACGGCCAGGCCGGGTTCGTCCCGCAGCCGCTGGAGCACCGGCGGGTTGCGCAGCAGGGTGAGCATCCCGTTGGTGATGAGGTTGACCGTGGTCTCATGGCCGGCGATCAGCAGCAGCGCGGCGGTGGTGAGCACTTCCAGATGGCTCATCTGCCCGTCCGGGCCGTGCCCGGCGGCCAGCGCGGAGAGCAGGTCGTCGCCGGGGGTGCGGCGGCGCTCCTCGATCAGGCCGGAGAGGTACATCCCCAGCTCGGTACGGGCCCCCTGGGCGACGCGCCGTCGCTCGACCGGGTCCGCGGACGGATCCGGGTCCAGGCTGGCGGCGATGGTGTCGGCCCAGGTGTGGAAGCGCGTCTCGTCCTCGCGCGGGATACCGAGCAGCCGGCAGATCACGGTCACCGGGAACGGATAGGAGAAGGAGTCCACCAGGTCGATCCGGGTCCGGTCGCCGAAGCCGTCGATCAGGTCGGCGACGATCCGGGTGAGTTCGCCGCGCATCTCGTGGATCCGGCGAGGGGTGTGCGGGGGGCCGAACGGGGTCATCGCCATCCGGCGCAGCCGGTCGTGCTCGGGCGGGTCGAGCCGCAGGAAGCTGGGCGGCAGCCCCGAGCCCTCCTCCTCCTCGGTCGCCCCCGCGACCTCGGGGGAGAGCCGCGCGGCCGCGGGGGACAGATTGCGGGCGTCGGAGCTGATCCGCGGATCGTGCAGCAGGCCCCGGATCTCCCAGTAGGTGCTGACCACGTACGGGCCGTCCTCCTCGTGCAGCACCGGCGTCTTCCTCAGCTCGGCGTACAAGGGGTACGGGTCGGCGCGGTTGGCGTAGTCGGTGATCTGCCGCAGGAGGGTGCCGTGCGTCATGGGGAGTCCTTGGGCGGAGGCGGCGGAGCCGCGGGACGTGCGGGGCGGGGTCGTCGGGCGATACAGGCGGGTCGACGGGAGATGCGGACGGCTGGTCTGGCGTGGGGCCGGACGGTCGGGGCCGCGGCGCGTCCGTCGGGCGTACGGCCGGGGCCGGCGAGGCGAGCGGGGGCGGGGCGGGGCGGGCACGGGCGGGCCGCCGCGGCGCCTCGCTCAGACCCGGGCCGGGGTGAAGGTGATCCGACGGTCGGTCGGCGAGTAGCCGCTGACCGTGACGGTCGGCCCATGGGTGGGCTGCGAGGGGTCGGGGAAGCCGGCCGGGACCGGGTGCAGGTTCTCGGCCCGGCGATCCACGGTGGTGAAGGCGGGTGGGAAGGGCGCGGCCGACTCGATCTGCCGCTGGTAGAAGTCCAGCCACTTCGTCTGGTCGAAGGTGACGGCGGCGATGACCCGGCCCTGGTAGCCGTAGACGCCGGTGAAACGGCGCTCGGCGAGCGCGCCTTGGGCGATGAGCAGCTGCTCGCCCATGGGCGGGACGCCGACCGACTTGATGTTGACCCCGAACTGCGAGGACCAGAAGGCCGGCACGTTGAGGTGCGGACGGCGGTCGGCACTGGCGTGGATCATGTTGTGCGCCGCGATCTCGGCCTGGGCGACGGCGTTCCCCCAGTGCTCCAGGGAGAGGAACTGGTACCCGAAGAGCGGATGCGGGGACCGGGCGACGTCCCCGGCCGCGAAGATGTCGTCGGTGACGATGCCGCTGGCGTCGAAGGCGCGGCAGCCGGCGTCACACGCGATGCCGCGGGGCCCGGCGCCGAGCCCGGAGCCGGCCAGCCACTCGGTGTTGCGGGTCGCGCCGAGCGCGACCACCGCCACATCGGTGTCGACGGTCTCGCCGTCGGCCAGATGGGCGCGGCACAGCCGCCCGGCCGAGTCCCCCTCCAGCCGGGTCACCATCGCCCCGCAGCGCAGGTCCACTCCGTGCTCGCGCTGGAGGGCGGCGGCCACCTCGCCGACCACGGCCCCGAGCGCGCCCACCAGCGGGGCCGCGCCGCGCTCCACGACGGTGACCGGAAGCCCCCGTTCACGGCAGGCGGAGGCGATCTCCGAGCCAGTGAATCCGGCGCCGATGACCACCACCCGGCGCGGCCCGGCCCGCAGCCGGGCGTACAGCCGGGCCGCGTCGTCCCGGTCCCGCAGCACGAACACCCCGTCCAGTTCGGCCTCCAACTCATGCGGCCACGGACGGGCCCGGACCCCGGTGGTGATCAGCAGCCGGTCGTACTCCACCTCGTCGCCGTCGGCCAGCCGCACCGTGCGGGCGGCCATGTCCAGCCCGGTGGCGGCGACGCCGAGCCGCCAGGTCGCGTCGATCTCCCGGCGCCGGGGGAGGGTGGTGCGGTCGGCGGCGGCCTTGCCCAGCAGCACCTGTTTGGAGAGCGGCGGCCGGTCGTACGGCTCGGCCGGCTCGTCCCCGATCAGGGTGAGCGAGCCGGTGAAGCCTTCGACGCGCAGGGTCTCGGCCGCGCGCAGTCCGGCCAGCGAGGCGCCCACGATCACGATCCGGCCCTCGCGCCGCAGCCGCTCGAGGGTTCCGTCAGCGGGCATCGGAGCCCACCCCCGCGGCCGCGGAGTCGACGCGCCCGCCGGTGCCGGTCGGGGCCTCGGTGTCCTCGACCGTGATGGCCCGGACCGGACACGCGGTCGCCGCGCGCAGCACGTTCTCCCGCTGCACCGCGTCGGCGTGCGGGTTGTACAACAGCGCCTCTTCGCCGTGCATGGTGAAGACGTCGGGCGCCAGGAAGGCGCACTGCGCATAGCCCTGACAGCGGACGAGATCGACCACAAGTCTCATATGCCCCAGCATGGGTGGGCTCTCGCGGTCACGCGCGCACAACCGGACCAAAGGGGTGACCCCCGAAGGCCGTCACCGATTCGTGACATCCCTCACAGCGCATTCCGCTTCTCACCCCGCCGGATAGTAGAGAAGCACCGGCCGACATTTGAGACGCGTCCCGCCCGGAATGGACATTTGTCGCACAGGGCGAGGAATGCGCTGTGATCCACTCAGCGATTTCCGTCGTCTGGTCCGCGCATAAGGGGATTTGACGGTCCACCAGATTTCGTGGCGCATCCCCGCGTGCGGGAAGAGCATGCCCACTCACGCATCGCAAGAACCCTGCCGCCCTACGAGTCTGCTTAGTAACGCAGGTCATTGCCGGGCCCCTTCGGCGGTCTCCAGAATGACGGTCCCCCCACGAAAACGAGGTGAGGTCGCAATATGACGAAGCACCGCAGGAACACCCACTACCGGAAGATAACCATCGCCGCCGTGGCCGTGGCCGCGGTCGGCATCCCGTCCGTCGCCATGGCGTGCCTGGACGATCAGGGCGGCAAGGGCGACTCCTCCGGACATCGCGCCTCCCAGAAGGACTGGCGCGACGCCTCCCAGAAGGACTGGCGCGCGCAGAACGGACGTGGCGCGAAGGCGCCCGCCGACCCTGTCGCCCCGAGCGCCTCCGGCTCGCCGAGCGCCACCCCGAGCACCCCCACCTCGGGCACCACCACGCTGACCACCGCGCAGAAGCGCGTCGTGGAGCTGGTCAACGCCGAGCGCGCCAAGGCCGGCTGCTCCGCGCTGACGGTGAACGCGAAGCTGACCCAGGCCGCGCAGGCCCACAGCAAGGACATGGCCGCGCACCAGAACATGTCGCACACCGGCTCCGACGGCTCCAACCCCGGCCAGCGGATCACCCGCGCCGGCTACAACTGGAGCACCTACGGCGAGAACGTGGCCTACGGCTACTCCACTCCCGAGAAGGTCATGCAGGGCTGGATGTCCAGCGCCGGCCACAAGCGCAACATCCTGAACTGCTCCTTCAAGGAGATCGGCGTCGGCCTCGCGCAGCCGGGCAACTACTGGACGCAGAACTTCGGAACGGCCCGCTAGAGCCGTCTCCGCTCAGACCGCCGCCAAGCCCCCTGAAACGGCGGACAGCCCGCGCGGGCCCCGGCCGGAGGAGATCCGGTCGGGGCCCGCGTGGTCTTTTCGGCGGCTAGCGAAGAGCGATCACCGCCGCCACCGTCCCCACCGCGGCCGCGCCCGACAGGAAGGCGACGAGGAGCCGGCGCCGCAGCACCCGGTAGACGCCCTCGTACTCGGCGCGCAGCTCGGCGCTGCGCCGCGCCACCCGCTTCAGATACGCCGTCGAGGTGTTCAGGTGGTCCTCGACATAAAGCCGCTCGACCTCGGTCCGCTGGGAGTCGGTGAGCCAGGGCATCCGCCCGCACAGCGCCCGGGCGCGCGCCTGGGCCTGGTGCTTCTCCCCCTCCCACAGCAGATAGCCCTCGATGGCGTTGATCACCTCGGCGGGGTCCACGGACCGGGCCGCGCCGACCGGGTCCGCCGCTCCGGCCGTCCCCCCGCCGTTCACCGCGTTGCCGTTCACCGTGGTCATACGAGGGCCTCCTGCTGCTCGTCGGGCGCGTCGAGCGGGTCGGGTCCGTCCGCGTCCGCCGCGATCTCGGGGTGGTGCAGGTCGAACGCCGGGGATTCGGAGCGGATCCGCGGCAGGGCGTGGAAGTTGTGTCGCGGCGGCGGGCAGGAGGTGGCCCACTCCAGCGAACGGCCCCACCCCCAGGGGTCGTCGACCTCGACCTTCTCGCCGTACCTGGCGGTCTTCCAGACGTTGTAGAGGAACGGCAGGATCGACATGCCGAGCAGGAACGAGAAGACCGTGGAAACGGTGTTGAGCGTGGTGAATCCGTCACCCACCAGATAGTCGGGAATGCGGCGCAGCATTCCCTGGGCGCCCAGCCAGTGCTGCACCAGGAAGGTGCCGTGGAAGCCGATGAACAGCGTCCAGAACGTGATCTTCCCCAGCCGCTCGTCCAGCATCTTCCCGGTGAACTTCGGCCACCAGAAATGGAAGCCGGCGAACATCGCGAAGACCACCGTTCCGAAGATCACGTAGTGGAAGTGCGCCACCACGAAGTACGACTCGGAGACATGAAAGTCCATCGGCGGCGAGGCCAGGATGACACCGGTCAGACCACCGAACACGAAGGTGATGAGAAATCCGGTCGCCCACAGCATGGGCGTCTCGAAACTCAGACTCCCCTTCCACATCGTGCCGATCCAGTTGAAGAACTTGATACCGGTCGGAACCGCGATCAGGAACGTCATGAAGGAGAAGAACGGCAGCAGCACACCGCCTGTGACATACATGTGGTGCGCCCACACGGTCACCGAGAGACCCGCGATCGAGATGGTCGCCGCGATGAGGCTGATGTAACCGAACATCGGCTTACGCGAGAACACCGGAATGACCTCGGAGACGATGCCGAAGAACGGCAGCGCGATGATGTACACCTCGGGGTGGCCGAAGAACCAGAACAGGTGCTGCCACAACAGCGCCCCGCCGTTGGCGGCGTCGAAGATGTGGGCGCCGAACTTGCGGTCCGCCTCCAGCGCGAAGAGCGCGGCGGCCAGCACCGGGAAGGCCAGCAGCACCAGCACACCGGTGAGCAGCACGTTCCAGGTGAAGATCGGCATGCGGAACATCGTCATGCCTGGGGCGCGCATGCAGATGATCGTGGTGATGAAGTTGACCGCGCCCAGGATGGTGCCGAAGCCGGAGAGCGCCAGACCCATGATCCACATATCGGCGCCGACGCCCGGCGAGCGGACCGCGTCCGACAGCGGGGAGTAGGCGAACCAGCCGAAGTCGGCCGCACCCTGCGGGGTGAGGAAGCCGCCGACCGCGATCAGCGAGCCGAACAGGTAGAGCCAGTAGGCGAACATGTTCAGCCGCGGGAACGCCACATCGGGCGCACCGATCTGCAGCGGCATGATCCAGTTCGCGAAGCCCGCGAAGAGCGGGGTGGCGAACATCAGCAGCATGATCGTGCCATGCATGGTGAACGCCTGGTTGAACTGCTCGTTCGACATGATCTGCAGCCCCGGGCGGGCCAGTTCGGCGCGCATGAAGAGCGCCATCACGCCGCCGATGCAGAAGAACGCGAACGAGGTGACCAGGTAGAGCGTGCCGATGGTCTTGTGATCCGTGGTGGTCAGCCACTTCACCGCCGCGGGCCGGCGGTCCTGCGTGTGCCTCATGCCCCGTAGGTGTCCGGACACCCCCCTCTCCCTCACCGGTCCGGTCGCCGGGAAAAGTCACAGCCCCGGGGTGTGATGATCGGCGGCATGCCGGACACCAAGCGGACATGAGCACGGACGAGGCGTTCGCCGATGCCTATCGGGAGCACTACTGGGCGGTCAGCCGCTATGTCGCGCGGCGGCTGGACGGGCAGGCGCACGAGGTCGAGGAGGTGGTGGCGGAGGTCTTCTCCGTCGCCTGGCGCCGCCGCGCCGAGCTCCCCGAGGCCACACTCCCCTGGCTGTACGGCGTGGCGCGGAACTGCCTGGCCAACACCGTGCGGGGGCAGAGCCGCTACCGCCGCCTGCTCAACCGGATCGGTCACCACCAGGCCGCGCACGGCACCCACATCGTGCGCAGCCCGGACAGCGACGACCCGGCCGCCTGGGTGCACGAGGCGCTGTCCCGGCTCTCCCCCGCCGACCAGGAGGTGCTGCGGCTGACCAGCTGGGAGGAGCTGAGCCTCGCCGAGCTGGCGGTGGCGCTCCAGTGCGGCCAGAGCGCGGCGGCCATGCGGCTGCACCGCGCCCGCCGCCGGCTGCGGGACCAGATCGACGCCATGCGGGCCGAGGGCGCGCGGAGCGCCGCCCCGCCCCCCGCCCCGGAGCCGCCGCCGAGGGAGCCGGCGGCCGTGGCGCCGCGCACCCCTCGCGCTCCCCGCGCTTCCCGAACCACCCCCCGTACGACGCAGATGGGCCTGGGCAATGGCTGATGAACTGGAGCGGCTGCGGCTGGCCAACCCCGTGCGCGCCGACGAGGGGCCCTGGCGGGACCGGCCGCTGGACGACGCCGCCGAGCGGCGGCTGAACCTGCTCATGCGGGGCGAGCCGCGGACCGCGGAGCTGTCCGGAAACCGCCCGCGGGAGCGGGCCCGGGCGGGCGGGTGGCCCGGCCGCCGGCCGAGCCTCGCCCGGCGGTTCATGCTGAGCGCCGCGGCGACGGCCACCGCGGCGGTGCTCGTGGTGGTCACCCTCACCGTGGTCTTCTCCGAGGCCACCACGGCTCCCGCGGCCGCCGCGCCCACCGCGCTGGTTCCGCGGGCCGGCTCCCGCCCGGTGCCGCTCGCCGAGATCGCCCAACGGGCCTGGGCCGCGGCGGATGGCAGCACCGCCCCGCCACGCCGGGGCAGCCACTTCCAGGCCTGGTACGTGAGCCTGGAGGTGGGTGCCGACGCCGCCGCGCCCGTCACCCTGCCCCAGGAGCGCGTCATCCGCTGGAGCGCCGACGGCAGCGGCACGGACCTGACCGTGGCCACCGATCCGCGCAGGCCCGGCGAACCGGTGATCGACGACTCCGGCGGCAGGGCCCGCCCGGTGGCGGACGGGAAGGTGATCGAGCGCACGGAGTACCCCGCCGGCACCCGACTGCCCGGGGACGAGCCGCCCGACGAGCCGGCGGCGCTGCGGACCTACCTCACCCGGCTGCACGGCCCCACCGGCACCACCGGCACCACCACGGAGCTGCTGGACGACCTCTCCGCACTGCTGCGGACGTGGACCCCCGGCCCGCGCGGGCACGCCGCGATCGCCACCCTGCTCTCCCGGACCGAGGGCCTGCGCCCCGCCGGCGCGGTCACCGACCGCCTCGGCCGGCGGGGGCAGGCGTACACCCACCGGTCCGGTGAGGCCCGCTACATGGTCGTCCTCAGCCCGGAGGACGGCCGTGTGCTGGGCGTCGAGCTGACCGCCGCCCGGGACCAGCCGGAGTTCCGGCTCAGGGCAGGCGACGTCCTCTCGTACGAGGCGTGGCTGCCCTGAGCCGGCGGCGCGGCGCTGAGCGACCCCGGTGAAGCCGGCGCCGCGTGGGCGCGCCCCCCACGACGGGCCCGCGGACGATCGACGGCCCGTCACGGCACTTCGCGCGGAGCGCCTACCGCGGAGCGGTTACCGCCGCGGGCACTGCTTCCAGATCAGCCGGTAGACGGTGTTGATGTCACCGTCCACGGAGTCCATGGCCATGAAGCTGGTCTTCCGCGGGTCCGAGGAGCCGGCGTTCACCCGCAGTTCGGTGTTGATGTTGAAGTTCCGCCGCTCGCCGCACGGGGCCCAGACCACCTGGCCGACCTCGGTCTCGTCCCTCTCCTGCCAGTTGTCGCTGTACGGGCCGGCGTAGGGGTGGCTGATCGGCATCGTCTGCTGGGAGCCCTGGAAGTAGTACGAGGCCTTCTGGACGGCGGACGCGCCGCGCTCCAGGTGGGCGAAGCCGCGGTAGTCGGCGCTGGCGATGGCGTAGGTGAAGCCGTGCGGCACGTACACGATCAGGTTGAGCTGGCAGTTCTTGCGGAAGTCGGTGGGCTGGGCGCCGGCACCCACCTTGGCCGTGTAGGCGCTGTACGTCACGGTGAACGCGGTGTTGTCCGGGGAGACGGCGATCGCCGCGGTGCCCGCGGGACAGCCGGATCCGTTGACCGTCGCGATCTCGATCTGGATCTTGTCGGGCGGGAGGGTCGGGCCGGACGAGCCGGCCGAGGCCGGCTGGGCGGAGAGCATCGACGCGCACAAGGCCGCGGTCGCGGCGCCCGTGAACAGGGCACGTGCTGCCATGGGGTGCTCCGATCGATTGTCGGTGGACGTGCGTGGGGACGGTGCGACGGGTGCTCACTTCATGGGGATACCGATCATGCTCATGCCAATAGCGGAGACACCCTCCGGCCATGCGCAGGAACGGTGAATGAAGTAGTGAAACCGTAGGAACCGGCGGGCCGCGAGAACAGACCACAACGGGCCAGACCGATCGCGCCCCGCCGCCTCCCCCTCCGGCGGCCGCCCCGCCGGGCCGCTACCCCGCGCCCACCGCCGCCCGGCCGCCCCGGCCGGCGAGCAGCCGGGCGGCCGAGGTGCCGAGCCCGGTGGGCCCGGCCGGCGGCGACCCCGCCCGGGCCCTCGCGTGGTGGCGGCGCAGGTCCTCCTCGCGGTAGCGGCGGCAGCCCCGGTGCCAGGTGAGGATCCCGGACAGCCAGTTCTCCAGCTCCCGGACATACCCGGCCAGTTGCTCACGGTCGGCCTGGTCGAGACCGAAGTCGTCGCACACGACCGGCAGTTCGCGCGCGGCGACGTGCTGGAACTGGCGCATCCGCGACTTCATCAGGTCGTCCACGATGGCCAGCGCGGTCGGGTAGTCGCAGCTGAAGAAGTTCTGCACCACCAGGACGACGTTGTGCACCTCGCCCTCGTACTCGATCTCCTTCTGGTACGAGAAGACGTCGTTGATCATGCAGGCGTAGTCGGCCGCGGCGTTCTCCAGGGAGCGCATCGGCCCGCTGCGGTAGATCTCCGACGGGAGCCGCCTGCCGTGCGCGAAGCGGGCCAGGGCCATGGTGAGGTCGGAGCCGAAGGTGAGGCGGCGCATCTCGATGTAGTCCACCGGGTCCGGGACGTGGTGCCGCACCTGGTTGTCGAGCTCCCACAGCCAGCTGCCGAGCATCCGCTCGACGGCGCCGCGGAACTCCCGGCGCTGCTCGACCCCCATCGGGGTGGCGGTACGGGCCCACAGGTCGGCGAGGGAGCGCTCCATCCCGTTGACGGGCGCGAGCGGCGGCGCGTCGGGGGACTCCACGGACATCAGGGCCAGCAGCCGCTCGTTGCAGGCCGCGGCACCGGCCAGATCCCCGACGCGGCCGAAGACCGCGGGGTAGTAGTCGTCCCCGAAGGTCCCCCAGGTCAGCCACTGCGACTCCAGGTCGAGCCCCTCGGGCGTCGCCTCCGGGTGCAGCCCGGCCGCGCACAGCGGGAAGTCGTAGTCCGCGAGCTTCTCCGCGTCCCAGACCGCGGCCCCGGGCGTCCCGGGCCCGGTCTGCGGTCCCAGGATCCCGGTCTCCCGGGCCCAGGCGACGGTGTTCCGCCGGGCCGTGGGCAGATGCGGGCTGAGGGTGGTCGGGAACGGCATCTCGAAGTCGGGCAGCCGGGACGGCCCAACCCTCTGGAAGGGCACATGGCCGTGGCTGCGCGCCCTGGCGGCGAGCGACGTCCCGATCGCCCCCCGGATGTCCAGCGCCGAGGTCCCCAGCCCCTCGACCCGGAAGGGCGACCAGGCGGCCCCGGGCGCCCCGGCCCCGGCCTTCTCGTTCATATAGCGGCTGGACCGCAGGTGCCACTCGTGGCCGCCCGCCTGCCAGTCCTGGAGCCCCTTGACGTACCGCAGCACGTCCGCGCAGGACCGCGGGTCCAGGCCCTCCCGGGCGAACAGCGGCGGGAGTTCGCCGAGGGCGGTGTCCTCGAACTGCCGCAGCCGCGAGCTCAGCAGGTCGTTGACGGCGTCCGCGGCCTGCTGGGTGGTGCAGCCGAGGAAGGTCTCCAACACCAGCACTCCGTTGGCGAGTTCGCCCTCCTCCTCGGTCTCCCGCTGGTACGAGAAGAGGTCGTTGCGCAGGTGGACCCCGTCGGAGAAGGTGTCCCGGAGCACCCGCAGCGGCCGGGAGTCGGCCACCCGCGCGGGCACCTCGGCACGGGCCGCGTACTCCACCAGTCCGGCCGACCACGGCGCCCCGCCGACCTTGCGCCGCATCTCGATGTACTCGACGGGGTTGGGGATCCGCCCGGCGTTGATGTTGGACAGCTCCCAGAGCGACTCGTTGAGCAGGTGCTCGGTGCTCTCGGCGAACCGGGCCCGCCACTCCAGCGACATGGCCGGAACCGTACGGGTCCACAGGTCGGCCAGCCCCGCCTCGACCGGATTGACCGGCTCCGGCATGCCGGCGGACAGGTCCATCGGCATGAAGGCGGGCAACCGGTCCAGATACGCCTTGCCCGCCTCGCGGTCCTGGGTGCGCTTGAAGGTCTCCAGGAAGTGGTCGTCGAAGAAGAAGACCCACACGTACCAGTCGGTGACCAGCGCGAGGTCCGGGCCGGAGCAGTCGGGGTGGGTGTAGGCGCACAACAGCGGGTAGTCGTGGGCGTCCAGATCGCTCTGCTCCCAGACCCCGGAGCCCTCCAGCATCCCCATCTCCCGGGCCCAGGCCGTGGAGTGGGCCCTGACCTCCTCCAGATGCGGGTTCAGCCGCGCCGGATACGGCATGTAGAAGTCCGGGAGTTCAAACGGCTGTGCCACGAGCGCCCACCTTTACTGAAAGCCGTCTACTGAGAGAGCCGTTCCGTCGCCGCCCGGACGGCGCGCTCAGCACTACCCCGGCCCGTCGCCGGTTATCCGGAATCCAGAACAGTCATACAAACGGCGCGGCGGGGTCACGACCTGGCCCGGTGGTGCGCCGGGCGTTCGGTGGTCGGCTCGCCGCGCCGCACCGAGCCGGGGGCGCGGGCGGCGGGCCGGTCGGCCCGCACGGAGGAGGTCAGCTGCCAGGGCACGCTGGTGACCATGACCCCGGGGGTGAACAGCAGCCGGCTCTTGAGCCACAGCGCCGACTGGTTGTGCAGCAGGTGCTCCCACCAGCGGCCCACCACGTACTCCGGGATGAAGACGCTGACCACGTCCCGCGGGCTGGTGCGGCGGATGGAGCGCACATACTCCACCACCGGACGGGTGATCTCCCGGTACGGCGAGTCCAGGATCCTCAGCGGCACCTCGATGTCCAGCTGCTGCCACTGCCGTTGCAGCCCGGCCGCCTCCTCGTGGTCCACCGCGACCGTCAGCGCCTCCAGCCGGTCCGGCCTGAAGGCGCGGGCGTACGACAGCGCCCGCAGGGTCGGCTTGTGGAGCGTGGAGACCAGCACGATGGCGATCACCCGCGAGGGCCGCGACAGCTCGCTGCGCGGGTCGGCGACGGCCAGCTCCGCGGCGACCGCGTCGTAGTGGCGCCGGATGGCGCGCATCATGAGCCACAGCAGGGTGGCGGCCAGCACCGCCAGCCAGGCGCCCTGGGTGAACTTGGTGGCCAGCACGATCACCAGCACCAGCCCGGTGACCACGGCGCCGGTGGCGTTGACGGTGCGGGCCAGGTGGTACCGGCGTCGGACGGCGTGGTCGGGCTCGGTGCGCAGCTCGCGGTTCCAGTGCCGGACCATGCCGGACTGGGAGAGCGTGAAGGAGGTGAAGACGCCCAGGATGTAGAGGTGGATCAGGCTGGTGACGTCCGCCCGGTAGGCCCACAGCAGCAGCCCCGCGACCACCGCCAGCGCCAGGATGCCGTTGGAGAAGGCCAGCCGGTCGCCCCGGTTGTGCAGCTGCCGCGGCAGATAGCGGTGCTGGGCGAGGATCGAGGCGAGCAGCGGGAAGCCGTTGTAGGCGGTGTTCGCCGCCAGGATCAGCACCAGGGCGGTGGCCGCCTGGATGTAGTAGAAGCCGAGGGACTGCGGCCCGCCGAAGACCGCTGCGGCCAGCTGGGCGATGACGGTGCGCTGGGTGTGGTCCTCGCAGTCGGGCAGCCCGATCAGGTGGCAGGGGTGCTCCACCATGTGCACCTTGGCCACCACCGCCAGCGTGGTGACGCCGCTGAACATGGTGATGGCGATCAGGCCCATCGCCGCCATCGTCGTCGCCGCGTTCTTCGACTTGGGCTTGCGGAAGGCCGGCACCCCGTTGGAGATCGCCTCCACGCCGGTCAGCGCCGTACAGCCGCTGGAGAAGGCGCGCAGCACCAGCATCAGCAGCGCCAGCCCGGTCAGACCGGCGTCGGCCGGCTCCGGCTCGATCCCGTACCGGGCGCTCTCCGCCACCGGCGCGTCGCCCATCAGATAGCGGAAGAGCCCCGTGCCGACCATGATCAGCACGCCGGTGATGAAGAGGTAGGTCGGGGCGGCGAACGCCGAGCCCGCCTCGCGCACCCCGCGCAGGTTCACCGCCGTCAGCAGGGCCACGAAGGTCAGCGCCATCGGCACCCGGTGATCGGCCAGCCCCGGCACCGCCGAGATGATGTTGTCCACCCCGGAGGCGACCGAGACCGCCACCGTCATCACATAGTCGACCAGCAGCGCCGAGGCGACCACCAGCCCGGCTGAGGCGCCGAGGTTGGTCGAGGCGACCTCGTACGAGCCCCCGCCACTCGGATACGCGTGCACCACCTGCCGGTACGACAGCACCACCACGGTCATCAGAGACACCACGGCCAGCGCGATCCAGGGGGTGAAGTGCAGATACGCCAGCCCGCCCAGGGTGAGCACCAGCAGGATCTCCTGCGTGGCGTACGCGACCGAGGACAGCGGGTCGGAGGCGAAGATCGGCAGCGCGAGCCGCTTGGGCAGCAGCGTCTCGTGCAGTTCCTCGCTGCGCCGCGCCCGGCCGATCACCAGCCGCTTGAGCAGACCCGTCAGGTTGAACACAGCGCGAGCGTAAGCCGGGCATGCTTCGCATACCCGGCGTGCGGCGCATTCGGCGGTATACCCACCCACGCCCCGGGCCCTGCTCGTCGTCGCGGCGCCGTGAGCGGGTCCGGACGCCGGTGGCCGGCTTTGACGACCTCCTGACACCCTTTCCGGACCTTTTGACAGACGCTTGACGCGTTCACCGACGGGGCGTCAGGAAGGCGTGAATTCTCCCTGGTAGGCACGGTTCCGCGGCCGTGCGCGCACCTAGATTGCGAGGCTGTCCCCAAGCCCCGGAGAAGGTCACCCCCATGCTTCCCGCCGCTTCGCAGCAGGCTCCGACGGATCCGCGTGACATCGAGCACCGGCCCGTGCACCGGCCCGGTGACCGGGGTGCCCGGCGGCGGAGACGCCGCGCACCGGGCGGCCTGCTGGACCCCGTCTCCTTCCTCAGGGGCTTCCCCGAGGCGTTGCGCAAGCTGCACCCGCGGGTGCTGTCGCGCAACCCGGTGCTGTTCGTGGTGGCGACCGGCGCGCTGCTGACCACCGTCTCCGCCGTCGTGCACCCGTCGGTGTTCACCTGGGTGATCGGCTGCTGGCTCTGGCTGACGGTGATCTTCGCCAACCTCGCCGAGGCGGTCGCCGAGGGCCGCGGCAAGGCGCAGGCCGAGTCGCTGCGCCGGGCCCGCACCACCATGGTGGCGCAGCGGCTGCGGCACTGGCGGGTGGGCGTGGAGCCGGACCGCGCCGAGGTGGTGACGGTCTCCGCCGGCGAGCTCCAGATGTTCGACTTCGTGCTGGTCGAGGCGGGGATGCCGATCCCGGCCGACGGCGAGGTGGTGGCCGGCGTGGCGGCGGTGGACGAGTCCGCCGTCACCGGCGAGTCGGCGCCGGTCATCCGGGAGGCCGGCGGCGACCGCTCGGGGGTGACCGGCGGCACCACCGTGCTGTCCGACGCCATCGTCATGCGAGTCACCTCCCGCCCCGGCCACAGCTTCCTGGACCGGATGATCGCCCTGGTGGAGGGCACCTCCCGGCAGAAGACCCCCAACGAGATCGCGCTGAACATCCTGCTCTCCGCGCTCACCATCGTCTTCGTGCTGGTCGTCGTCTCCCTCCAGTCGATGGCCTCCTACGCGGACGCCGCCCAGTCCACCACCGTCCTGGTCGCCCTGCTGGTCACCCTCATCCCCACCACCATCGGCGCGCTGATCTCGGCCATCGGCATCGCCGGCATGGACCGGCTGGTCCAGCGCAACGTCATGGCCATGTCCGGCCGCGCGGTGGAGGCGGCGGGCGACGTGGACACCCTGCTGCTCGACAAGACCGGCACCATCACCCACGGCAACCGCCAGGCCGCCGCCTTCGTCGCCCTGCCCGGCGTGGACGAGGTACGGCTGGCGGACGCCGCGCAGTTGGCCTCCCTCGCCGACGAGACGCCCGAGGGCCGCTCGGTGGTCGCCCTGGCCCGGGAGCGGTACGGGCTGCGCGAGCCGGCCCCGCAGGAGCTGAGCGGGGCGCGCTTCGTGGAGTTCAGCGCCAGGACCCGGATGAGCGGCGTCGACCTGCGCTGGGACGACGGTGCCCGGTGGCACATCCGCAAGGGCGCCGCGACCGAGGTGATCCGCTGGGTGGAGATGTACGGCGGCCGGGTGCCGCCCGAGGCGCGGATGTACGCCGACACGGTCGCCGCCTCCGGCGGCACCCCGCTGCTGGTCGCGACGCACGACGGGGACGGACCCCGGGTGCTCGGCCTGGTCCACCTCAAGGACGTGGTGAAGGAGGGCATCCGGGAGCGCTTCGCTGAGCTGCGCCGGATGGGCATCCGTACCGTCATGGTCACCGGCGACAACCCGCTGACCGCCAAGGCGATCGCCGCCGAGGCCGGCGTGGACGACTGTCTGGCCCGCGCCACCCCCGAGGACAAGCTCGCCCTCATCAAGCGGGAGCAGGCCGACGGCAGGCTGGTGGCGATGACCGGCGACGGCACCAACGACGCGCCCGCGCTGGCCCAGGCCGACGTGGGCGTGGCGATGAACAGCGGCACCTCCGCCGCCAAGGAGGCCGGGAACATGGTCGACCTGGACTCCGACCCGACCAAGCTCATCGAGATCGTGGAGATCGGCAAGCAGCTGCTCATCACCCGTGGCGCGCTCACCACCTTCTCGATCACCAACGACGTCGCCAAGTACTTCGCGATCACCCCGGCCATGTTCGCCTCCGCCTATCCGGGGCTGGAGGCGCTCAACATCATGGGGCTGCACAGCCCGACCTCGGCGATCGCCTCCGCGATCATCTTCAACGCGCTGATCATCATCGCCCTGGTCCCGCTCGCGCTGCGCGGCGTGCGCTACACACCCGCCTCCGCGCACGACCTGCTGCGCCGCAACCTCGCGGTCTACGGACTGGGCGGCCTCGTCCTGCCGTTCATCGGCATCAAGCTGATCGACATGCTGGTCTCGACCATCCCCGGCCTCGGCTGACACCGCCTCGCGGGCATGGGCGGCACGGCGGCCGCTCCGCCTGGCGAGGCCCGTGCGCTCGTCCGACAATGGGCGAAGACGACCAGCGAGGACGGCAACGACCGAGGTGCCCATGGACGCCACCGTGCGGCTCGCGCAGCAGCCCGAGGCCGACGCCCTGCTGGGACGCAGCCCGCTGGCGATCATGACCGGCATGCTGCTCGACCAGCAGGTGCCCATGGAGTGGGCGTTCGCCGGCCCGTACACCATCGCGCGGCGCATGGGGCGCGACGACCTGGACGCCCACGAGATCGCCGTCTACGACCCCGACCGGTTCGCCGAACTGCTGGCCGAGAAGCCCGCCGTGCACCGCTACCCGGCCGCCATGGCCAAGCGGGTGCAGCAGCTGTGCCAGTACCTGGTCGAGCACTACGCGGGCGATGCCGGCGCCGTCTGGCGCGATGTCAACAGCGGCGCCGAACTCCTCTCCCGCCTCACCCGACTCCCCGGCTACGGCCAGCAGAAGTCGCAGATCTTCGTGGCCCTGCTGGGCAAGCAGTTCGGCGTGCGCCCCCGCGGCTGGCGCGAGGCCGCCGGGCCCTACGGGGACGTGGGCTCCTACCGCTCCGTCGCCGACATCACCGGCCCCACCTCCCTGGACAAGGTGCGGGCGTACAAGCAGGAGATGAAGCGGGCGGCGAAGGCGAAACAGGCATGAGGCGCACGCGGCCGCGCGGCCGCGGGGTGTCGTCGGTCGAGGCCGCGGATGTCTTCGGCTATCGGCGCGGTGTCGTCATGTATCGGAGAGCTCCGCGCGGGGCAGGCTCAGGCGACCCCGGGGCGCACAGGGTCCCCGGCACGGCCTCGTATGCCTGGAAGGACCGCTTCCCATGGACGTCCGTTCTCTGTCATCCGCGCGCCGCGCGGTCGCCGCGCTGGCCGCCGCCGCGCTGGCCACACCGCTGCTGATCTCCTCGGCCTCGGCCGCCCCGGCGCAGGGCGCCGGCCACGGGGAGGACCCCGCCAAGAAGGCCCGGAAGCTGGCGCGCCAGCTGGTCCGGGCGTCCTCCGCCGAGGGCGCCCTGGACCACCTGGAGAGACTCCAGGAGATAGCCGAGGAGTCGGACGGCCATCGCGCCGCCGGCTCACCCGGCCACAACGCCTCCGCCGCGTACGTCTACAAGCTGCTCCGGAAGGCCGGCTACCGCGTCTCGTACCAGCCCTTCGAGTTCACGTACACCGAGGCCCTCGCCGAGAAGCTCTCGGTGGTCTCCCCCGCGCCGCGGGACGTGCCGATCAAGGAGCTGACGTACACCAAGAGCACCCCGGTCGGCGGGATCACGGCCGCCGTGGCCGTGGCCCGGGTCGACGACACCCCCGGCTGTGAGGCCGCGGACTACGCCTCGGGAGGCTTCACCGGGAAGATCGCGCTGATCAAGCGCGGCGGCTGCGCCTTCGCGGACAAGCAGAAGGCGGCGGCCGAGGCCGGCGCGGTGGGGGCGATCGTCTACAACCACGTGCCGGGCGCGCTGAACGGCACCATCGGCGACCCGGCCGACGCCCGGATACCCACCGGCGGCATCTCCCAGGCCGACGGCGAGGCGCTGGTCGCGGAGGCCGGGCGCGGCGAGGTGACCGTCACCCTCGAGGTGCGCGAGCTCCAGGAGAAGCGCCGGACCCACAACGTGATCGCCGAGACGCGCGGCGGCAACCCCGACCGGACGGTGATGCTCGGCTCGCACCTGGACTCCGTCGCCGCCGGCCCCGGCATCAACGACAACGGCTCCGGCTCGGCCGGTCTGCTGGAGGTGGCGCTGGAGCTCGCCGAGACCCACAAGAAGCCCACCAACAAGATCCGCTTCGCGTGGTGGTCCGCGGAGGAGCTGGGGCTGCTCGGCTCCGACGCATACGTCGCCAAGCTCACCGAGGCGCAGCGCAAGCAGATCGCGCTCTACCTCAACTTCGACATGATCGCCTCGCCGAACGCCGCCCAGTTCGTCTACGACGGCGACAACTCCGACGGCGTCGGCGCCCCGGCCGGCCCCGCGGGCTCGGCCCAGTTGGAGAAGCAGATCAACGACTTCCTGGACCGCCGGGGCCTCCCGCACGAGGGCACCGACTTCACCGGCCGCTCCGACTACGGCCCGTTCATCAAGGTGGGCATCCCCTCCGGCGGCACCTTCACCGGCGCCGAGGGCGTCAAGACGGCCGGCCAGGCCGCGAAGTACGGCGGCGAGGCGGGCGTGGCGTACGACGCCTGCTACCACGCGGCGTGCGACGACATCGACAACCTGGACCTCGACGCCCTGGACACCAACGTCGACGTGATCGCGAACGCCGTCGGCACCTACGCCCACGACCTGAGCTCGCTGTCCGAGCCGGTGACCACCGTGCCCACCACGGGTGACGCGGGCAGCGGCGGCGGGCTGCACGACGACCACGACCGGGTGACGGAGTGACGACGGCGTAGCACCGCAGACGGCACAGCGCGCACCACCACTCACCGCCGCGGGCGCCGGGCCGAGCGCTCAGCGCCCGCGGCGGCGGGCCGTGCCGCAGAGGGAACGGGAGATCTCCCCACCCCGCCGGGTGGCGACCGAACGGGCGAGAGTGGTGCGGATCCCGCCGCCGACGACCTGGTCGACGAGGGTCTCAGGCTCGAACCGGGGCTCTCGGTCCCGCCGGGCCCTCCGCTCCCCACCGCCCGCGCCCGTCCCGGGCCCCGCGGAAGCGGCCGCGGCTCCCGCCGCCCCCGTCTCCTTCGCGGCCTCGACCGCGGCCAGCTTCTCGTACGCGGCGTCGCGATCCACAGCCTGTGCATAACGTTCGAAGAGCACGGAGCCGGTGACCGCGCGTTCCAGCTCCGCCGGCTCGATCGGCCCCATGCGGGACCGGGGCGCCCGCAGCCGCACCGCCGCGACCGGCGTCGGCGCGCCCCGCTCGCTCACCACGGTGACCACCGCCTCGCCCGTCCCCAGCCCGGTGAGCAGCCCCTCCAGGTCATAGGCGGTCTCGGGAAAGGTCCGCACGGTCGCCTTCAGCGCCGTGGCCTCGTCGGGCGTGAGGGCGCTCAGCGCGTGCTGCACCCGGTTGCCGAGCTGCCCGAGCACCTCGGCCGGGACGTCGCCCGCCGCCCGGGTCACGAAGTAGATCCCGACACCCCTGGAGCGGAGCAGCCGCACCGTCCGCGTGATCGACTCCAGGAACCCGGCGGAGGCGTCGTCGAAGAGCGGACGGGCCGCGGCGAAGAAGAACACCAGCTTGGGCCGGTCCACGTCGCCGACCTCCGGCAGCTCGTGGAAGAGGTCGGCCAGCAGCCACATCAGAAAGGTGGAGAACAGCCGCGGCCGGTCCTGGCCGGCGGGCGGTCGCAGCACGGAGACGACGCCACGGCCGTCCGGGGCGGTGCACAGCAGCTCCGCCGTGTCGAACTCCGGCTCCCCGAAGAACGCGCCGGCGCCCTCCCGCTCGAACGCGGTCAGCGTCCGCAGGACCACCCCCGCGGTCGCCGCCGAGAGCCCGCCGACGGCCTTGAGCTCGGTCTTGCCCTCGTCGGAGACGAGGAAGGCGACCACCGCCCGCAGATCCCTGAGCTCGATCAGCTCCAGGCCCTCGGCGTCGGCGTAGTGGAAGATCAGCTCGAGCGACCGCTCCTCGGTGCGGTCGAGGCCCAGCGCCCTCGCCAGCAACAGCGGGCCGAAGTCGGTGACGGTGGCGCGCAGCGGAACGCCGGGGCCGATGCCGCCCAGCGCGTAGAACACCGCGGGGAAGCCGCCCGGCGACCACTCCTGCCCCACCTCGGCGGCCCGCCGGGCGACCCGCTCCCCGCCCGCGCCGGGGGCGGCGATCCCGGAGACGTCGCCCTCAACGTCGGAGAGGAAGACCGGGACCCCGGCCTCGGAGAGCTGCTCGGCGATCAGCTGGAGCGTCGTGGTCCTGCCGCTTCCGGGGGCGCCGGCGACCAGCCCGTGGCGGTTCAGGACGGACAGCGGGACGCGGATCGGAGCGTCGGCGCGGCAGCCGCCGTCCCACAGCAGCGCGCCGAGATCGAGCGCCGGCCCGGAGCAGAGATACGCCTCGGCGATCCGCCTCGGGACGTCCTCCCATGGCGCTCGGGGGGAGCGCTCGGTGGCGGACGGAGGGCTCTCATTCATGGCTCGCTCCATATATGCGGTTGTTTGTCACCTTCGCACTCCGCCGCCTTGGCTGCGCCGGAACCCACTTGACCGGTAGGCTTTCCGTGTGATCTTCAAGCGCATCGGAAACGGGCGGCCGTACCCCGACCACGGCCGGGAAAGCACCCGCCAGTGGGCGGATGTCGCCCCACGCCCGGTACGCCTTGACCAGTTGGTCACCACGAAGCAGCAGCTCGACCTGGAGACGCTGCTCGCGGAGGACTCGACGTTCTACGGCGACCTGTTCGCCCACGTCGTGAAGTGGCAGGGCGACCTCTATCTGGAGGACGGGTTGCACCGTGCGGTGCGCGCGGCGCTCCAGCAGCGTCAGGTGCTGCACGCGCGCGTGCTCGAACTGGGCTGACACCACTGGCCCCGCGCCATGGCGCGGGCACCGCTCCGGCGTTCTCCCCCTCTGCGCCCCGGCGGCTCCAGGGCGCGCGCCGCGCCCCGCGCCACCGTGTGCCGTCCGCACGCCGTCGTGCGGTTGATGCGCGCTCACCCTTCCACGCGCGGGCCGGTATTGACCCTTTTGGGTTGGCTTTGCGCCGGGCGGGCCGGCAACCATTGATCATCTAGTAGGCATGAGCTGCGGGCCGCATTACGCTGCGACCATGAGCATGCTCACCCCTCCCGGCATGGGCGGAAACTACCGGATCACGGGCAACCGTTATCCGCGGATGCGCCGCCCCACGGGTCGGCGCCGGCTGGTGCTCGCCGCCGTCGGCTCGGCCGCGGCGCTCGGCCTCCTGGGCTGGGGAACGGTGCAGCTCATCGACGTCTTCTCGGGTGACGACGAGGGCACGCGCACGGCCGCCCACGGCACCGAGGGGCGGGGAGACTGCGCGGACGGCGGTCGGGACACCGAGACGCGGAGCCAGCCCGCCACGGGGCCGAACCCGTCCGCCACGGCCGTGCCCAAGCCGTCCCAGATCACGGTCAACGTCTACAACGCGACCGAGCGCACCGGGCTCGCCAAGGAGACCGCCGAGGCGCTCGAGAAGCGCGGCTTCAGGATCGGCGAGGTGGGCAACGCCACGGCCGAGTACGACAAGAAGATCAAGGCCCCCGGCCTGCTGCTGGGCGCCCCGGCGGCCACCAACGGCGCCTTCGACGTGTTGGGCACGCAGGTGCGCGACGTCCGCACCAAGAACGACGCCCGCGGCGGCAAGGACGTCGACCTGATCATCGGGGACGCCTTCACCGACCTCACCGCGAAGCGGGAGGCGGACCGGGCGCTGGCCGCGCTGACCAAGCCCGCCCCGTCCGCGGCGGACGGCGCCGCCGCGAAGTGCGAGCCCACCGCCCGGGGCTGACCGGGAGCCTCCGAAACGACGCCGCACGCGCCCGCCCCACGCCTTACGCGGCGTGCCGCCGCGGGCCGGGGACCGACGGGCCCGGCGAGGCGTCGTACGACGCCCGCACGACGCCGGCACGCGCCGGCGGGCTGGTGTCGTACGCCGTACGGACGTCGTCCGTCAGGGTCGTCGTGCCGGCCCCGGCATCCGTCCGGGAACGGCGTCGCCGCCGCGGCGGGGACCCACCACGGCGGCGATATGACGGTTTCGGCGAAGACCGCGGCTCGGGCCGAGCCCGGGGCGGCAGGTCAGCCGGCCGCGCCGTACATCCGGTCGCCGGCGTCGCCGAGGCCCGGAACGATGTAGCCGCTCTCGTTGAGCCGCTCGTCGACGGCGGCGGTCACCACGGTGACCGGGGCGCCCTCCAGCTCGCGCTCCATGATCTCGACGCCCTCCGGGGCGGCCAGCAGGCACAGGGCGGTGACGTCGTCGGCGCCCCGGGAGATCAGCTCGTTGATGGCCGCGACCAGGGTGCCGCCGGTGGCGAGCATCGGGTCGAGCACATAGACCTGGCGACCGGAGAGGTCGTCCGGCATCCGGGTGGCGTAGGTGGACGCCTGCAGCGTCTCCTCGTCGCGGATCATGCCGAGGAAGCCGACCTCGGCGGTGGGCAGCAGCCGGACCATGCCGTCGAGCATGCCGAGGCCGGCCCGCAGGATCGGCACCACCAGCGGACGGGGCCGGGCCAGCCGGACGCCGGTGGTCGCCGTCACCGGGGTGTCGATGTCGACCTGCTCGGTGCGCACATCCCGCGTCGCCTCGTAGGCGAGCAGGGTGACCAGCTCGTCGGCGAGCCGCCGGAAGGTGGGGGAGTCGGTGCGCTTGTCGCGCAGCGTGGTGAGTTTGTGCGCCACCAGCGGGTGGTCGACGACGTGGATCCGCATGACATCGACATTAACCGAGCTTTCGGGCACCGGCGTCCGCCCGGCACCTGCCGAAACTTTGCCGCGCGGTGGCATCAAACCACCACTTCGGGGGAAAGTGGGCACGTACGCCCGGACTGTCCCACCGGGCGGAGACCTCGGCCCGAGGTGGTGTTGCCCATGGCTGATCGAGACGACTTCGGCGGCATGACGGCGGAGAACGACGCGGACCGGCGACGACGACGCGCCCAGTTCCTACGCGACTTGAACGAGGCCAGAGAGCTGCGGGACCGGGTTCAGCCGCGCCGGGCCCGGGCCGCGCGGGCCCGGCAGGCCATGCGCATGCGGACGTTTCGGTGGTAGTGAGCCACATCTCCCAGGACCGCGGCACGACGCAGCGCGGAAGACCTCTCGCGACGCCGTTGTTTCTGCCACGATTCCGAATGGGCGGGGCGTGGTCCCCCGCCCGCTCCGGCACGCCTATGACCAGTGGGAGAGTCACGGTGTACTTCGCCGCACTGCTCGCGCGCACCGAAGACGGGTGGCAAGCGAGCGACACAGAGCTCGACAATGTGGAGACCCTGGCCGACCTGGCCGACCTGGCCCGCGAGGCCGCGGTCGACGACGACACGGTGCTGGCCCTCATCGAGCAGGAAGACGCGTGGTTCGGCGTCGTCCGCGTGGACGGCGAGGACGACCCGCGCGTCTTCGTCTCGGACGGGGTCGCGGCCGGCCGCAGCTCGTACGGCGCCATGCTCGTCGACGAGCTCATCGGGAGGGACGACAGCGACGCCGAAGACCTGGACAGCCTGAACCTCGACGGCACCGAGGACGGCGAGCCCGAGCCCGCGGAGGACGAGGACGCGGCACCCGGATCGGAGCCGCTGGTCCCGCGCGGGCCGGTCGGCGACCCCGGCATCCTCAGCGACCTCGGCGTGACGCACAGAGAGCTGCTCTCGCTCGACGGGGACGCCCTCAGCACCCTCGCGGACGCACTGGGCTGCACCGACGTCCTGGAGGCGGTGCGCTGAGCCCCGATCCCCCCGCCCGACCCCACCCGCCCGCGTAGCCGGCCACCGCCCGTCACCCACACTGGTGCCATGACCGCTGATCCCCCGCCCGCCGTCGCTCCCGACCCCGTACGCGACCCCTGGCGCGCCGCCATGCGGCTCGCCCTCGACGAGGCCGTACGAGCCCCGGAGACGGGCGATGTGCCGGTCGGCGCCGTCGTGCTGGGCCCCGACGGCGCGGTGCTCGGCCGCGGCCACAACGAACGCGAGGCGACGGGCGACCCCACCGCCCACGCCGAAGTCCTCGCCCTGCGCGAGGCGTCGCGACGCATCGGCGAGTGGCGGCTGACCGGCTGCACGCTGGTGGTGACCCTGGAGCCGTGCACCATGTGCGCGGGCGCCATCGTGCTGTCCCGCGTCGACCGGGTCGTCTACGGCGCCGTCGACCCCAAGGCGGGCGCGGTCGGCTCGCTCTGGGACGTCGTGCGCGACCGCCGGCTCAACCACCGCCCCGAGGTCATCCACGACGTCCTCGCCGAGGACTGCGCCACCCTCCTCACCCGCTTCTTCCGCGACCGCCCCCAGCCCTGAGCCCGCCCTCTTCCGACAACCGATTTCGGAGCACGGCCCACCGTCCGCTAAGCTCTCTCTCGGTAGCGTGTCCGAGCGGCCTAAGGAGCACGCCTCGAAAGCGTGTGAGGGGGCAACTCCTCCGTGGGTTCAAATCCCACCGCTACCGCTCTCAGACGGAGGGCCCCACCCGATCGGGTGGGGCCCTCCGTCGTTGTGGTCTCAGTTCTGGTCTCAGTCCTGGCCTCAGGAGGCCCGACTCAGGCCCCCGTTCACTCCGAGGTCGTGTCGGGCTTCACGTAGAGGATGTCGCGGGCCTGTTCCGCGGCGCGGGCGGTGCTCTCGGAGACGAAGTCGAGGAAGCGGGCGATGTTCTCCAGGCGGGTGGCGGCCGGGGTGTCGGGCCCGACGATGCCGACGCCCTGTCGTGTGATCTCGACGATCTGGGCGATGGCGCGGGCGCTGGCGATCATCGACTGGTACCAGACGTCGTCGTCGACGACGTAGCGCTCGCGGCGGCCTTCGTCGCGTTCCCGGCGGACGAGGTCCTGGCTCTCCAGGAACGCGATCGCCTTGGAGACGGACGCCGGGCTGACCCGGAGGCGCTGGACGAGTTCGGACGCGGTGAGGCTGCCGTTGTCGGAGAGGGTGAGGCAGACCATCACCCGAGACGTCATCTTGGGCATGCCCGACTGCATGAAGACGGTGGTGAGCGTCTCCTCGTACGCGCGCAGCGCCTCGGTGTCGCGCCCCTGGGCCTGCGGGGGCGCCTCCGACCCCCGGGGCGCGGCCTGCCTGCGCCGGTGGGCGCGGTGTTCGGTGGCGCGGTGGGCGAGGTCGGCGCGGTAGCCGATGGGGCCGCCGTTGCGCATCACCTCACGCGTGACCGTCGAGGTCGGACGGTCGAGGCGCCTGGCGATCTCCGCGTAGGCGAGGCCGTCGGCCAGCCCCAGCGCGATCTGCTGGCGTTCCTGCTGGGTGAGCCTGCCTCCCGGCATCGCGATCTCCTTCGCACCTCTCGGATGCCTCCAGTATAGCGTTCACTCTCAAATCATTGCAACGACCAGAGCCTCTGACGTTGCGTTGAATTCTGGCCCATTGCAACGATATTACGGGTCTCACCTGCGGTTATACGGATCCTGCGCAACAAGCTTGTTGTGAGATTCGGAAAGGCAACGTAGCGTTTCCGTCATCAGAAACAACGAGTCGCAGGAGAACATCATGCAGAAGTTCGACACCACCGCCCCGATCGCCACCGTCCTCGACATCCCCGCGGGACGCATCCGGTTCATCGCCGCCGACCGGGCCGACACCACGGTGGAGGTCCTGCCCGCGGACGCCTCGAAGAGCCGCGACGTGAAGGCGGCGGAGCAGATCCAGGTCGCATACGGCGACGGCGTCCTGCGGATCGAGGCCGCGCCGGCGAAGAGCCGGATCCTCGGCAGCTCCGGATCCGTCGAGGTGACCGTGCAGCTGCCCGCCGGCTCCCGCGTCGAGGCGAAGGCGGCCGCCGCCGAGTTCCGCGGTGTCGGACGGCTCGGCGACGTCGTCTTCGAGGGCGGCCACCGCTCGGTCAAGCTCGACGAGGCCGCAAGCGCCCGCCTCATCGCCCTCGACGGCGACGTCTCGGTCGGCCGCCTGGGCGGCCCCGCGGAGATCAGCACCCAGAGGGGCGACATCCAGGTCACCGAGGCCGTGCGCGGCACGGTGACGCTGCGCACCGAGCAGGGCGACATCTCGGTCGGCGCCGCCCGCGGAGTCTCCGCCTCCCTGGACGCGGGCACCGGCTACGGCCGGATCCACAACGCGCTCAAGAACACCGACGGCGTCCACGGCCTGAGCGTCCACGCGACCACCTCATACGGCGACATCACCGCCCGCAGCCTGTAAACCGCCCGCAGCCCGCAAGAAGGAGCACCCCTCGTGACCGACCTGGCCATCGCGGCGAACGGACTGCGCAAGTCCTACGGCGACAAGACCGTCCTCGACGGCGTCGACCTGGCCGTCCCGGAAGGAACGATCTTCTCCCTGCTCGGCCCGAACGGCGCCGGCAAGACCACCGTCGTGAAGATCCTCTCCACCCTTGTCTCCCCGGACCCCGCCAGCGGTCGGATCCGCATCGGCGGCCACGACCTGGCCGCCGACCCGCAGGCCGTACGGGCCGCGATCGGCGTCACCGGGCAGTTCTCCGCCGTCGACGGCCTGATCACCGGCGAGGAGAACATGCTCCTCATGGCGGACCTGCACCACCTCGGCAAGCGCGAGGGGCGGCGGGTCGCCGCCGAGCTGCTGGAGCGCTTCGACCTCACCGAGGCCGCGTCGAAGCCCGCCTCCACCTACTCCGGCGGCATGAAGCGCCGTCTCGACATCGCCATGACGCTGGTCGGCAACCCGCGGATCATCTTCCTCGACGAGCCGACCACCGGCCTCGACCCGCGCAGCCGCCACAACATGTGGCAGATCATCCGTGAGCTCGTCTCCGGCGGCGTCACCGTCTTCCTCACCACCCAGTACCTGGAGGAGGCCGACGAACTCGCCGACCGCATCGCGGTGCTGAACGACGGCAGGATCGCCGCCGAGGGCACCGCCGAGGAGCTGAAGCGACTCGTCCCCGGCGGGCACGTACGCCTCCGCTTCGCCGACCCGACCGCGTACCAGTCCGCCGCCGCCACCCTGCGCGAGGCGTCCCGGGACGACGAAGCCCTCGCACTGCAACTCCCCAGCGACGGCAGCCAGCGCGAACTGCGCTCCATCCTCGACTGGCTGGACTCGGCCGGCATCGAGGCGGACGAGCTGACCGTCCACACCCCCGACCTCGACGACGTGTTCTTCGCCCTGACCAGCGGCACCAAGGTGCCCAACCAGCCCAAGGAGACGGTCCGATGAGCGCCCCGCTGGCTCCCACCCGCCCGACCCGGATCTCCCTGGCCGTACGCGACTGCTCCACGATGCTGCGCCGCAACCTCCTGCACGCCCGGCGCTACCCGTCGCTCACCCTGAACCTGCTGCTCACGCCGATCATGCTGCTGCTGCTCTTCGTCTACGTCTTCGGCGACACCATGAGCGCGGGCCTCGACGGCGGCGGCCCGGACCGCGCCGAGTACATCGCCTATGTCGTCCCGGGCCTCCTGCTGATGACCATCGGCAGCACGGTGGTCGGCACCGCGGTCTCCGTCTCCAACGACATGACCGAGGGCATCATCTCCCGCTTCCGCGCGATGGCGATCCACCGCGGCTCCGTGATCATCGGGCACGTCATCGGCAGCGTGCTGCAGTCGATCGCCAGCGTGGTCCTCGTCGGCGCCGTCGCCGTGGCCATCGGCTTCCGCTCCACCGACGCCACCGCCCTGGAGTGGCTCGCGGCGTTCGGACTGCTCGTGCTCTTCGCCATGGCGCTCACCTGGATCGCGGTCGGCATGGGCCTGGTCAGCCCGAACGCCGAGGCCGCCAGCAACAACGCCATGCCGCTGATCCTGCTGCCGCTTCTCTCCAGCGCCTTCGTCCCGCTCGACGCGATGCCGGGCTGGTTCCAGCCGATCGCCGAGTACCAGCCGTTCACCCCGGCCATCGAGACCCTGCGCGGCCTGCTGCTCGGCACCGAGATCGGCCACAACGGATGGCTCGCCGTCGCCTGGTGCCTGGGCCTCGCGGTGCTCGGCTACCGCTGGTCGACCGCGAGGTTCAACGACGACCCGAGATAACCGCCATGACCACGCGGGCCGGCTCCCGCGACTCGTCCCACCCGGGGGCGGCGCACACCGACACCCCGTCGGCGTACGCCGCCCCGTTCGTACGCGAGGAGACACGGAGGGCCCCACCCGCACGGGTGGGGCCCTCCGTCGTCGTGTCGTCCGTCGTCGCGTCTTCCCTCGTCGCGTCTTCCGTACGTCGCGTCGTCCGCCGTCGCGTCTTTCTCCGTCAGACCCGGTCGTGGGAGGCCAGTTGGGCTTCGAGGCCGTCGAGGAGGGCGTGGAGGCCGTACTCGAAGGTCTGCTCGGGCGAGGCGTTGTAGTCGGCGGCGGGGGTTTCGAGGCGGGCGCGCAGGCGGGGGAAGCGCATGGCGATCTCGCTGGCCTTGGCCATGGTCTCCCGCAGCTCCTCCTCCGCGTCGCCGCCGTCGCGGCCCAGCTTTCTGGCGAGCGAGGCGTTGGCGGAGGTGCCGAGGACGCTGCCGAGGACGAAGGTGAAGACGGTCGCGGCGGCGCGGTCGGCGGCGGGGCCGGCGAAGCCGGCGGCCTCGTAGATGGCGAGGCTGTGGTCGTCGTGCCGGGCCTTGCCCGGGCCGTACAGCAGATGGGTCCCGATGGCCTGCACCAGCCAGGGATGCCGGCCGAGCATCGCGTGCAGGCTGGTGGCCATCCGGGTGGCGGCCGTGCGCCAGTCGACCGCGGCGAGATCGGGCAGCTCGATCTCGTCCCACACGTGGTCGCCGGCGAGCAGGATGAGGTTGTCCTTGTTCTTGACGTGCCAGTAGACGGCGGTGGCGGCGCTCCCCAGCCGTTTGCCGAGGCTGCGCATGTTCAGACCTTCCAGGCCCTCTTCGTCGAGCAGCTCGATGGCGGTGTGGACGATCTGTTCCTTGGTCAGCGTGTCGCGCGGCATGCGCTCACGATAGGCCAGTCGAACCCGACTTGTACAAAGTACAGGAGATCCCTTGCACTTAGTTCAAGTGATGCTCTACCTTCGTCTTGTACTTAGTTCAAGCCGAGCGGCGCCGGAGGGCGCCCGACGAGGGAGACCGACCATGAACACGCTCATCGCCGTCCTGCAGCTGCTCGTCGCCGCCGCCTTCCTGAGCATTCCGCTGGTGCGCTCCCGCTACGGGGCCGTCGCGACCGCGGGCGCCGAGGCGGAGCTGCGGCGCCAGGGCGTGCGGCCCACGGTGCTGGCCGAGAACGGCATGCGGTTCGACGCCGGCGGCCACGAGACCTGGGCTCCGGTCTCGATCGCCGCGGTGATGGCGGGCGTGGCCGCCTTCAACTTCGCCGACCACTCCTGGTCCCACCCGCTGACCTGGGTCTTCCAGTCGATCGTGCTGGCCATCAACGTCGTCATCCTCTACAGCAACCTGACCGCCACCCGGTCCGTGCAGGCCGCCTTCGCCCGTAAGGGCGACCCGATGCTGGCGCGCATCGACGTGCCCGCCCTCCTCAAGGCGGCCGAGGCCGGCTTCCCCTCCTGGGTGTGGATCCTGCAGAACGCCCGCCACGTGGTGGTCTTCGGCGCCTCCGCCGTCGCCCTCGCCACCCTCTTCACCGCCTGACAGCGACAGTGACCCACGTCACACCGCCAGCCGTCACACTCCCGCCCCGAGCTCCGTCAGTGATGTGTAGGCGCCGGCGAGAACGGCCGGAAACCACCGCCACCACCGACGAAGAAGGAGACGCATCATGCAGGCACGGATGAAGAACCCGGCGTTCGTTCTGGCCGACGCGATGAAGGGCGTGGGCAGCCTCTTCAAGGCGATCAACCAGGGCGGCCTCCCCCACGAACTGCAGGAGATCGTCGGCCTGCGGGCCAGCCAGATCAACGGCTGCAGCGCGTGCGTCCACTCCCACACCCAGAACCTGGCCAAGGCCGGTGCCGGCTCGGAGCGGATCGCGGCCGTCGCCGCCTGGCGCGAGGCCCCGTTCTTCACCGACGCCGAGCGCGCCGCCCTCCAGCTGACCGAGGCCGTCACCCGGATCGCCGACCGCTCCGACGTAGCCGTCTCCGACGAGCTGTGGGACGAGGTCGCCGACCACTTCGACGAGCAGGAGCTCTCCGCGCTCATCCTGCTCATCGGCGTGACCAACATGTTCAACCGCATCAACGCCACCATCAAGGAGCCCGCGGGCACCGTCTGGGGCTGACGGCACCGACGGCACCGGGGGGACGCCCCCGCCGCCGACACGCCGCGACGCGAAAGGCCCGGCTCACGCGAGCCGGGCCTTCGCGCGCCACGCCCGCAACTCACGGCCGGGGCTCGACGCCTCCGCGGCCGCCGTGCCCCCGCGCCCTCCGCGCCCTCCGCCGCCAAGGCGGCTGCGCCCCGCAGCGGTTGGGAGCAACGCGGCCGCGCCGCTCAAGCGTTCCCCCGGATCGGCCATACGTGTGGATAGACTCACGCGATCGTGATCGTGATCGACGGGACTCGCTGGGGAGGCGGCACGGGATGGGGTTGGCACAGGCCAAGAAGATCGTGCTCTACGGGCTCGTCGTCTTCGTGCTCTACACGATCATCAAAACCCCTGAGCGGGCGGCCGAGCTGGTCCAGGTAGGGTTCGAGGGCATATCCGACGCCGCGAAGAGCATCGGCGATTTCATGACCGCGCTGATCAGCTGACCGGCGACCGGTCGCGTTCCATCACGGAGGTCAGCCAGTGATACGCCATCTGGTCCTGTTCAAGCTCAACGACGGAGTGGCGCGCGACGAGCCGCGCGTGGCCGCCGGCGTCGAGGCGTTCCGTGCGCTCGACGGGACCGTTCCCGAGCTGCAGTTCTGGGAGTGCGCCTGGAACATCACGGACCGGCCGATCGCCTACGACTTCGCGATCAACTCGGCCGTGGCCGACCGCGACGCGCTCAAGCGCTACCTCGAACACCCGGCGCACCAGGCGGCCGCCGCGCAGTGGCGCGAGTTCGCCACCTGGGTGATCGCCGACTACGAGGTCTGAGACCCCGCGACCCGAGCGCACCCCGCCGCCCGATCGGGCATCGGCCCCTCGCCGCGTGGCGAGGGGTTCTTTCATACCACCAACACGGCGTTATGCGGTGCTTGCACACAGTGCACATGTCTTGTGATGCTATGACCGCTTTTGACGGGTGAGTGGAGGACAGTGAAGGGTGGCGTGACCGTGTCGGCCCGTACTGCGCCCAGAACGCCACCCCCGAGCGACACTCCGGACCAGCCGCCCGGCGACCGCGGCCGCGGTGCCCGTGACGGCGAGACCCCGGACCCCGAGGCCCGGAACCGCGAGACCCAGGACCCCGAAACCGCGGACCCCGAAACCGCGGACCACGAAACCGCGGACCCCGAAACCGCGGACCACGAAACCCAGGACGCGGAAACCGCGGACCACGAAACCCCGGACCACGAGACGCCGGACTCCAAAACCCCGGACCACGACGCCCCGGACCACGAGGTCCGGGACCGCGCCGCCGCGGGTGCCGTCGTCGGCCACACCGACGCCGGGCGGCCCACGCCCGCTCCCACCCCCGCTCCCGCCCCCAGCCCCGGCGCCGGCGCCGCCCCCGGCGAGGCCGCCGACACCCCGCCCCCCACCACGCCCAAGAGCCGCGGCGCCGACGCGCGAGCGCTCACCCAGGTGCTCTTCGCCGAACTGTCCACCCTCGAACCCGGCACCCCCGAGCACAATCGCGTACGGGACGCGCTGATCGAGGCGAACCTGCCGCTGGTCCGATACGCCGCCGCCCGCTTCCGCAGCCGCAACGAGCCGATGGAGGACGTCGTCCAGGTCGGGACCATCGGGCTGATCAACGCGATCGACCGGTTCGACCCGGAGCGGGGCGTACAGTTCCCGACCTTCGCCATGCCCACCGTCGTCGGCGAGATCAAGCGCTACTTCCGCGACAACGTCCGGACGGTGCATGTGCCCCGCCGACTCCACGAGCTGTGGGTCCAGGTGAACAGCGCCACCGAGGACCTGACGGTGCAACACGGCCGCTCCCCGTCCACCGCGGAGATCGCCGAGCGCCTCGGGCTGAGCGAGGAGGACGTCCTCGCCTGCATCGAGGCGGGCCGCTCGTACCACGCGACATCCCTGGAGGCGGCCCAGGAGGGTGACGGGCTGCCGGGGCTGCTGGACCGGCTCGGCTACGAGGACCCGGAGCTGGCCGGGGTCGAGCACCGCGACCTCGTACGTCACCTCCTCGTGCAACTGCCGGAGCGCGAGCAACGCATCCTGTTGCTCCGTTACTACAGCAATCTGACGCAGTCGCAGATCAGTGCGGAGCTGGGGGTCTCTCAGATGCACGTCTCCCGGCTGCTGTCGCGGAGCTTCGCCCGACTTCGGTCCGCAAATCGGATCGAGTCCTAACCGCTGCGGGTGACCACGACCCCCGGTTTCCGGGACGGAATGTCGATATGGCGCTACAGCGTGTTGCCGACATGTGACATTCTGCTGGAACCGCGTTTGCCGTGGCCCGACCTCCGGTATTCAGGGGGAGGCTGCGCTCGACGCACAGAGCGCTGCTGAGATCCGTCCGCGACCTCAAGGGGGTGGCATGTCCGCAGAACTGGGCAGCTCGAAGGTGCTCACCAACGACGCACCGCACGTGCTTGACGACTGCGACGCCATCGACACCCGCACCCTCTCCCGCTCACTGTTCCTGCGGCTCGCCGCCCTCGACCGGGACAGCGCGGAACGCACCTATGTGCGTGACACCCTCATCGAGTTGAACCTCCCTCTGGTGCGGTACGCGGCGGCGCGTTTCCGCAGCCGGAACGAGCCGATGGAGGACATCGTCCAGGTCGGCACGATCGGTCTGATCAAGGCGATCGACCGCTTCGACTGCGAGCGGGGCGTGGAGTTCCCGACCTTCGCGATGCCGACCGTCGTGGGCGAGATCAAGCGCTTCTTCCGCGACACGAGCTGGTCGGTGCGGGTGCCCCGGCGGCTCCAGGAACTGCGCCTGGCGCTGACGAAGGCGAGCGACGAGCTCTCCCAGCGACTCGACCGCTCCCCCACCGTCACCGAACTCGCCACGGCGCTCGGGGTGTCGGAGGAGGACGTCGTCGACGGGCTCGCGGTGGGCAACGCGTACACCGCGTCGTCGCTCGACTCACCCTCCCCTGAGGACGACGGCGGCGAGGGCTCGCTGGCCGACCGACTCGGCTACGAGGACAGCGCGCTGGAGGGGGTGGAGTACCGCGAGTCGCTCAAGCCGCTGCTGGCCAAACTCCCGCCGCGCGAGCGCCAGATCATCATGCTGCGCTTCTTCGCCAACATGACGCAGTCGCAAATCGGCGAAGAGGTCGGGATCTCCCAGATGCATGTCTCACGGCTGCTGACGCGGACCCTGGCGCAGCTGCGCGAGGGCCTCATCTCCGACTGAGTCTTCGGTCCAGCCCCACCTCTTCTCTTCTTCTATACATCTGACACTCCGTCATACACACTGTCCGCCATGCGACGATGCCGGACAGGCCGCGCGCCAGGCCGCCGAGGATCGACGATCACCGCCTCGGCGGCCGCGCTGTGTGTGGGCGCCACCCTGCTGAGCGGCTGCGCCGGTGGGGCGGGGGACGGTCGCCTCCCTCTGGACGCCGCCGCCCCGGCCCGTCGCGTCCCACCCACCGGCCGGGTGGAGTTGAGCCCGCTCGACGGCGCCCCGGCCCGCGGCAGCGCCGAGCCGGTCGGCCCCTCGACGCGCGGTGTCGACTCCCCCCGCCGATCCGCCGCGCCCCCGTCGGGCCGCGACACGGCGTCGGGCGGCGAGCCGAGCGCCGACGCCACCGCCGCCCCGGCCCCGGCCACCTCCGCGTCCCGTGGGCCCGGACCGTCCGCCCCCGGCCGGCCCCGCACCGACGCCCCTCGGCCGCCCGGGCCCCCCTCCCCGCCGTCGTCGCCCTCGTTCGCCCTCGTCGCCCTCGTCCCCCGCCCCGAGCCCCACCCCGCCGCGCCCGCACCCGCGTCCCTCGACCCCACCCCCGAGCCCGCGCCCCGCCGCCCTCTCCCTCGGCGACCCCGAACGCGCCCCCGCCGCCGACCGCTGGTGCGAGAAGGTCACCCTGGCCCTCCACAACACCGGCGGCTCCCCCGTCCGCTCCGGCACCCTCACCTTCGCGACGCACATCGTCGACCTGCTCGGCACCGACTGGTCGACGGTCGAGTCCACGGCGGATCTCCCCACCCCCATCGCCCCCGGCGAACGCAAGGAACCGACCTGGGAGGTGTGCGTCGACGCCTGGCGGGTGCCCCTCGGCATGCATGTGGAGACCCGCGAGGTGACCGCCGACTGGCGGTGACGGGAGCGGACCGGGCCGTCGGCTCAGTCCAGCTCCGCCAGGGCGGCGGTCAGCTCCCGTCCCTCCCGGGCGCCCCGGCGCAGCAGTACGGCCGCGGTGGTGTGCAGTTCGTTCCACGAGTGGGGGCGGCCCACGGCGGCCGCGTCCGGGAGGCAGTGGAGGGCGACCTTCAGTGCCTGGGGGCCTTCGCCCGCGGCGGCCAGCGCGTGGGCCAGACAGGACCGGTACCAGGTCTTGTCCCGGCGATAGCCGTCGGGCAGGGCGTCGAGCCCGGTGCCGAGCCGGGTGATGGCCGACTGCCAGGCGCGCAGGTGGATGTCGGCCATGCCGCGTTGCAGGGTGAACCAGTTCTCGTCGTAGAAGTACAGCCACGGCGGCTCGTCGCCGGGTCGCTCCGCGGCGCGGGTGATCAGCTCCTGCGCCTCGTCCATCAGGCGCACGGCGTCGGCGGCGGACCCGCCGAGGGCGTGGCCGCGGGCCGCCATCTGGGCGGACATGCCCTGCACGCCGAGTGAGGTGCCGGGCGCGGACCAGCGCGACGCCTCCGCCAGCCGCACACACCGGGTGGCCCGCCCCTTGGACCAGGCCATGTGCGCCTTCATGTTGAGCGTCGTGGCCGCCATGTCGGCGTCGCCCGCCTCCAGCGCCCATTCATGGGAGCGGTCGTACCAGGCGAGGGCGGTGGCCGCGTCGTCCTGGTCCTGGGCCATCCAGGCGAGGAACTGCGCGTGCTCGGCCGCCAGCCGGACCACCCGGTCCGCGAGCGCGCCGCGCGCCCCGGCGTGCAGCTCCACCACGGTGCGCAGCTGCTGCCGCATCACGTCGACGAGCGGCCGCGAGCCGATGACGTCCTCCGCGCGGCGATGCTCCGCGAGGAGCCGGTCGAGCCAGTCCAGGGTCGCGGCGTCCACGCGCCGACCACCGGCGACCACCCCGACGACGCGGTCCAGCAGATCCGTGTCCGGCGCCGCTCCGTCCAGACGCATGCCCGCCACCGGCCCCGCCGCCGCGGGGGCGCGGCCGTCCAGCAACCGTCCGGGCACCCCCAGCCCGTCGACGATCCGCTGTCGTACCTCCAGGGAGGTGACCCGTCGCCGACCGCGCTCGATGTCGGACACCTCCGGCTGCGCGAGCCCGACCCGCTGGCCGACCCTCGTCTGACTGACTTTCATGAGCTCCCGGTACGTCCGGAGGACGGCACCCCAGTCCTCACGGCCGACCGCCACGACGAGCCGAGGGTGATCCCACACATCCACAGAGTGACCCTCCATGGGCCCAATATAGGGCGCGCCTATAGGGCCCTGGGATGGGCGAACGTCCGCCTCACCCGCCACGGTCTATGCGTGCCCGCACACCGCTCGCCGGCGGGCGGGCACACAAAGAGGCGACGTGAGAGGAGACAGGCGACATGAGCCAGCGACCCCGGCTGCTGCCCTGGAACGGGCCCGACGGGAAGCCCTGCTATCTGGTGGGGGACGGGACGGGGCACCTGTGGCGGCTCGCGGACGAGCTGGAGACGGTCCAGCTGGCGGCGGGGGCGCAGTTGCTGGGCACCGCCGACGAGATGCTCAGGGACGCGAAGACGGACGCCCGCGCGCTGCACTTCCTCGGCGACTGCCTCACCGTGGCGCTGCGCAACGCGTTGCGGGTCGCCGAGAGTCGTGGCGACCGGCTGCCGACCCCCGTATACGACGGCGGGGAGGACGACGGGCCCGCGGAGTGGCGGCGGGCCGCGCGGAGGCGGTTCGGAATCGGGTAGCGCGGTGGACGTGGGACTCCCCCGGGGCCGGCGAATTTCTTCGCGCGGGCCTCGGGGGAGCCAAGTGTCACGGCCCCGGAATCAGCGGTCCGGGGGCGCGGAATGGCCGCGCTGTGGCGTTAGTACGCCAGGGCCAGGTAGACCTGGTTGTCGGCCCAGGTGCAGTGCCGGAGGATGGCGGAATTACGGTCGCCCTCGTCGGTGATGCAGTTGTTGCGGAACTTGCGGCTCGCGAAGGTGGAGCCGGAGTCCTTCAGGTCGTAGTCGAAGTACTGCGCCTGAACGTTGGAGTTACACATTTCCAGCGTGATCTGCTTGTCGGCGCCCTTGGCGGTGGCACAGCGACCGGGGTAGTACTTGCTCTCCAGCTGGTAGCCGGGGAGGCTGCCGTCGCGCAGGTAGAAGTCCTGCGTGCCCGAGCTGTCGGCGGTCCAGGACAGGACGTTGCCGTTGCCGAAGGCGTCGAGGTTCAGGTCGCTCGCGACGTTCTGGAAGGTGTACCAGACGTCGGTCTGACCCGTCGGGGCGGCCGACGCGGGGGTTCCGGCGGCCAGCATGCCGGCGCCGAGCAGGGCGGCGGCGGACACGGCGACTGCGGTCTTCCTGATTCTCGCCACGTTCCCTCCCTTTCGTGTGAACCGCGGGGGCCCACACAACGCGGAATTTGAGGTGCGGAATGCAGTGCGAATTTCCGAGGCTTTCGCCTCGCCGGAAACCCTAGGGGCCGGCGCACCGGGGAGGTAGGGCCGGATCAGGTCAGCGCACCGAAATGAAAGTGGAGTTTTCAAGCATCCGCATTCCCGCAGAAACCGCGGGCCGGGCAAGTACGCAAAAGCGGCCAGCCCGTCGTTGGCCGCATTTCACCGCAACGCCGCGGGCGGCGGCGCGTATACAAAGGTGGCGCCCCTGGCGCGGGCGCATACCGGGCACTGGGTTCAAGCCAGGGCAGCACACCACGCACGGGGCGGGACGGCGCGATCCCTGCGAAGCGCTCATGTCCGATAGTCGCGCCGATAGTCGCGTAGAAGAGACATTCCGCGCCGCCCGCCCCGCGGCGGTCAGTCCTCGTCCGGCAGGGTCACGTCCACGGTCGCGGCCACGTACAGCCCGCCGTGCTCCTCGTTGACCTCGTAGTCGGTGTCGACCTTGCGGACGGTGAGCGGACCATGGCCGTACACGTGCACCGTCTGACCCACGGCCGGGATGGGCACCGGGGTGTCGGCCCCGAAGCGGGCGATCACCCCGAGGCCCTTGCCCTCCGGGTCATAGGTGAAGGCGATCTCGTAGCGGGTCGGTCCGGTGGCCTTGCCCAGGTCCAACCTGGTCAGTTCGGAGCGGGTGGCCTGCTTCTCGGCGTCGGCGATGTCGGCGATCACGGCGGGGAGCTCGTAGGTCATGGTCCACATCTTTTCGCGGCCACGAACGGCTCAGCGCGAGGACTCGACGGCGAGTCATCGTGAGCTGTCGCACGCGCACCGGTTTCACTGGCCACCGTCGCGGGCGGACGCGACGCCGCACACCACACGAGAAGCGGCACACCACACGAAGGGACCGCGCATGGCCACCGAGGACCAGGACCACGACCCCCACCACGACGTCGGGGCCTATGTGCACTACTACGACAGCATGGTGGTCTTCCTGAAGACGGCGCACTTCAGGGAGCTCGAGGAGGCCGACCGCAGGACGGTCGAGGAGAAGATGAACGCCGAGGACACCTGGTACCAGTCGCGGTACCGGGAGGACGAGTGCGGCGCCCGGCTCAGGGCCCTGCGCACCGTCATCGACCCGCTGCTGAAGAAGGTGGGCTTCGAGATCCACGACCCCGAATAGCGCCCGCGCCGCGGGGCACCGGGGCTCACCCGGGCAGCGGACGGTCGCTGACCACCTGCTTCATCACGAGGGTGGAGTTCATCCGGTGCACGCCGGGCAGGGCGGCCAACTGCTCGTCGTAGAGGCGCTGGAAGGCCGTGAGGTCGGCGGTGACGACGCGCAGCAGATAGTCCGGGTCGCCGAACAGCCGCTGGGCCTGTACGACCTGCGGGACCTCGGCCACGGCCTGCTCGAATTCGGCGACGGCGGCCCGGTCCACCTGGCGCAGCAGCACGAAGACCAGCGCCTCGAAGGTCAGGCCCACGGCGACCGGGTCCACGACCGCCCGGTAGCCGCGGATGGCTCCCGTGCGCTCCAGGTCGCGCAGGCGGCGGTGACAGGGCGAGACGCTCAGCTGCACTCGCGCGGCCAGCTCGGTCACCGTCAGCCGGCCGTCCTGCTGAAGCTCGGCAAGGATTTTGCGGTCAAGGGCGTCCATGGGGCAGATCCTTCCCCAGTTCCCCCGGTGGCGGGTAGATGTTGGAAACATATTTGGCGTAAATAAGCCTAATCTTCCTCGGTGCCGTCCTTCGACGACGGCCCGGAGCCGTTCCCAAGGGTCCGGAGAAGTCCGGAACGCGACACAACGCTACGGAACGCAACGGTACGGAGAGGAAGAGCACGGCATGGACGTGGGCGCGGTAGCGGCCTTCTTCGCGGTGGATCTGCTGCTGGTCTGCACCCCGGGCGCGGACTGGGCGTACACGATCACCGCGGGGCTGCGGGACCGCTCGGTGGTGCCCGCGGTCTCCGGGCTGGTCGCCGGGTACGCCGCCCACACCCTACTGGCGCTGTGCGGGCTGGCCCTGCTCGTTTCGCAGTCGGCGAGCCTGCTCACCGTGCTGACGGTGGTCGGGGCCGGCTATCTGTGCTGGCTGGGGTGGCAGGTGCTGTCCTCGCCGCCGGCCGACCCCGTGGGCGAGGGGGCCGCGGGGTCGGCGGGTGCCGCCGTGGGGACCGGGGGCGGGGCCGGCGGCGTGGTCGCGCTGGCGGCCACGCCCTGGCAGGCCGTGTGGAAGGGCGCCGGAATCAGCGGGCTGAACCCCAAGGGACTGCTGCTCTACTTCTCGCTGCTGCCGCAGTTCATCAGCCCCGGCGCGGGCTGGCCGGTCGCCGCCCAGACCGGGCTGCTCGGGGCGCTGCACACCGCCAACTGCGCCGTCGTCTATCTCTCGATCGGCATGCTGTCCCGCACCGTGCTGCGGACCCGGCCGTCGGCGGCCCGCGTGGTCACCCGCACCGCCGGCGTGATGATGCTGGCCATCGGCGCGTTCCTGCTGGTGGAGCAGGTGGCCGCGGCCGGCTGACCGGCCGGCCGGCCGGCCGCGGACGCTCGCGGAACCAACTCGCGAAAACAGCTCGCGGAAATCAGCTCGCGTCGAAATCAGCTCGCGAAATCAGCTGAGCGCGAGCCAGGCCACCGCCGCGACCACGGCGATCGCGGCGACCACGCCGACGATCACGCCGAGGCGCGGGCCGCCGGAGGTCGCCGCCGCCTGTCGACGCTGGCCTCCCTGCTGCTGCTGGCCGCCCTCGTCGACGAAGGCGCGGAACATCTGCGTGCTGCCCGCCGGGTCGTAGTTGCCCTCGGGGCCATGGGGGTTGTTCGCCATGGGGCCCGACCCTAGCGAAGACCCTCAAGATCGCCCAGTCCCGGGGCTTCCGCCCGGTCAGCGGTCGGATCACCCGCCGCCTTGACCCCACCCCGACCCAGCCTTTGTCCGCAATTTACTCAGCAAAGCCACTTTTCGTTTGCCTGTAGCAACTAACTAGGGCTACGGTTGCCCTAAGCAACCTATTAGCCGCGACGACGGCCCTCGACGGGAGGTGGACGACCATGGCGGCACGAGGCCAGTACGAGGAACTCGCACGACAGTTGAGCGCGATCGGTAGCATCAAGCGCGGACTCGGTCGGTTCCTGCCGTCCGACTGCCCGCCGGCATCGGTGGTGACCCTCATGCTGCTCGACCGCTACGGCGACATGCGCATGAGCAAACTCGCCGAGCTGCTGGACATCGACATCTCCGTCACCAGCCGCCATGTCGCGCATATCGAGGCGCGCGGCTGGATCGAGCGGCTCCCCGATCCCCAGGACGGGCGGTCCCGGCTGCTCCGCGCGACCGCCGACGGCGAGGCGCTGCTCGCCCAGGTCACCGCGCGCTACGTCGACGTGCTCGCCGACCGCCTCGGCGACTGGTCGGACGACGACGTCGGCCGGCTCAACGAACTGCTGGTCCGGCTGCGCGCCGGCTTCGCGGAGGCGACGACGGGCCGCGCGGCGACGGAGCCCGCGGCCGGGGCCGCACCCGGGCCCGCTGTCACGTCGGCTGGCCCCGTTGGCACGGCGGCCGGCACGGCGCCTGGCCCCGCCGGCACGACGGCCGGCACGGCCACCGGCCCCGCCGGCACGACGGCCGGCGCACGGCGGCCGGCCACACCCGCGACCCGTACACCCGCACACACCTAGCACTCGCACACGCAAAGGAAGTTCATGGCGACGACCACACCGGACGGCGGTGTGCGGGGACCCGCGGGGCGCCCCGCCCACGCCGGAGGCCACGAGGGCGACCCCGAGGCCCCGATGACCCACCGGCAGATCATGGAGGCACTCTCCGGGCTGCTGCTCGGCATGTTCGTGGCGATCCTGTCCTCCACGATCGTCTCCAACGCCCTGCCGGAGATCATCACCGATCTGCACGGCAGCCAGTCCGCCTACACCTGGGTGGTCACCGCCGCCCTGCTGTCGATGACCGCCGCCACCCCGCTGTGGGGCAAGCTCTCCGATCTCTTCAGCAAGAAGCTGCTGGTCCAGATAGCCCTGGTGATCTATGTCGCGGGCTCGGTGGTGGCCGGTCTGTCGCAGAACACCGGCATGCTGATCGCCTGCCGCGTGGTCCAGGGCATCGGCGTCGGCGGCCTCTCCGCGCTCGCCCAGATCGTCATGGCCGCGATGATCTCCCCGCGCGAGCGCGGCCGATACAGCGGCTACCTCGGCGCCACCTTCGCGGTGGCGACCGTCGGCGGCCCGCTGCTGGGCGGCGTGATCACCGACACCGACTGGCTCGGCTGGCGCTGGTGCTTCTACGTCGGCGTGCCCTTCGCGATCATCGCGCTGATCGTGCTGCAGAAGACCCTCAAGCTGCCCGTCGTGAAGCGGGACGTGAAGGTCGACTGGGCCGGCGCCTTCTTCATCAGCGCCGCCGTCTCGCTGCTGCTGATCTGGGTGACGCTGGCCGGCGACGACTACGACTGGATCTCCTGGCAGTCCTACGCCATGGTCGGCGGCGCGATCGCCCTCGGTGCGATCTTCGTCCTGGTGGAGTCCAGGGCCAGCGAGCCGATCATCCCGCTGCGCCTGTTCCGCAACAAGACCATCGCCCTGGCCTCGTTGGCCTCCCTCTTCGTGGGTGTGGCGATGTTCGCCGGCACGGTCTTCTTCAGCCAGTACTTCCAGCTGGCGCGCGGCGAGTCGCCGACCATGTCCGGCGTGCTGACCATCCCGATGATCGGTGGACTCTTCGTCTCCTCGACCGTCTCCGGCCGGTCCATCACCAAGACCGGCCGCTGGAAGGCGTGGCTGGTCGCGGGCGGCGCGCTGGTGACCGCCGGCCTCGGGCTGCTGGGCACCCTGCGCTACGACACCCCGTACTGGCAGACCGCGGTCTACATGGCGCTGCTGGGCCTCGGCATCGGCATGATGATGCAGAACCTGGTGCTCGCCACGCAGAACCAGGTAGCCCCCGAGGACCTCGGCGCCGCCAGCTCCGTGGTGACCTTCTTCCGCTCGCTGGGCGGCGCGGTCGGCGTCTCGGCGCTCGGCGCCGTGCTCGCCCACCGCGTCACCGACTACGTCAAGGACGGCCTGACCGCCCTCGGCCCGGCGGGCGCGGCAGCGGCGGGCCACGGCTCCAGCAGTGGCATCCCGGACCTGGACAAGCTCCCGGCACCGCTGCGCGAGGTCTTCGAGAGCGCCTACGGGCACGGCATCGGCGACGTCTTCCTGTATGCCGCGCCGGCCGCGCTGATCGCCTTCATCGTCTCGATGTTCATCAAGGAGGTCGCGCTCAAGGGCGGCCCGGGGATCCAGCCGGGCTCCGGGACCCGGCAGGGCGCCGAGGTCCAGCGGGACTCCGCCGGTGAGGTTCAGACTGCGACCGCGGACGGGCAGGGCCGGCGGCCCGCGCTCACCCGCACCGAGGACTGACCCGCGAGGAGAGGCCGACACGCCTCGGAGAAGACCGACACGCCTTGAGGAGAGCCCGGAAAGCCTCGGGGAGAGAGTGACAAGACCCCGGGTCCGGAGCGCGCGATGAGCGGAGACGCGCCCCGGATCCGGCCCGGGACCGGTTCGGCCACGGACGGTTCCGGAGTGTGGGTCCCGGCGGTGGCGGGCCGGGCAGGGGACGGCCTGCCCGCCGCCGCCCGGACTCGCGCACGCCGCATCGTGGCCGCACCGAGCCACCGCCCGTACGATGCCCCCCGCCGTCGTACGGGCGGTGTCATACGAGCGGGATCGTACGGACGGCGTCGTACGCACCGCGTCATAGGGACGGCGTCGCACACCCGCGGCGTCATACGACGGGCGTCACACGGGCGGCGGCGTACGCACGGCCTCACACGAACGGCGTCGCACACGCGCGGCGTCACACCGACGGCGTCATACGCGCGGCGTCATACGGACGTTGCCCCACACCGACCGCTTCGGGTCAGCGGCCGCCGCGGTCCCGCATCGCCTCGATGCCGGCGATCACCGTGTCGAGGGCGAAGGCGAAGTCCCGCTCGCGCATCTCCTGGAGGGTGCTGCCGCCGCGTGCCTCCATCACCCGCGCCGGCTCGGCCAGCGGCTCGGCGAACTCCGGGCGGGCCCGGATGGTGGTCATGATGTGCTTGAAGTAGTCGTCCATCTCCATCCCCGCCTCCTTGCAGCGGGCGTCGAACAGGCCCTCGTTGGTGGCGAAGCCGTAGACGAACTGGAAGACGGCGGCGATCGCGCCGGTGCGCCCCTCCATGGGCAGTCCACTGCGACCCATCACGCGCAGCGTCGCGTTCGAGAAGGCGAGCCAGTGCGGGCCCACGTTGATGAACTGGCCGGTCAGCTGGGACACCCAGGGGTGCGCCAGGAGCAGCCGACGGTATTCGACGGCGAGTTGGCGCAGCTGGTCGCGCCAGTCGGCCGACTCGTCCGTCGGGTCCGGGAGGGCCATCTCGCCGTTGACCGCGTCCAGGGCGAGTTCAAGCAGGTCGTCCTTGGTGTCGACGTACCAGTAAACCGACATCGCGGTGACGCCGAGCTCCGCCGCGAGGCGGCGCATGGAGAACTTCGCCAGCCCCTCGGCGTCGAGCAGCCGCACCGTGGCCCCGACGATCCGGTCGAGATCGAGCCCGGCCGCCTGCTCGGTGCCCATCTGCTCGGCGCCACCCTGGCCGGTCCCGTCGGTGACCCCCTGGTCGGTGGCGCCCTGCGCGGCCTCGCGGCCCGGACCCTGGTCCGGAGCGCGGACCGCCCCCCGCTCCGGCGCCGGGGCCTGGTGCGGCTTGCGCCGGGAGGCCGGGCGCTCCGCGAGCCAGACACTGATACGCGGGCGGCTGACGCGGCGGCCGGTTGCCAAGGCGCGCTCCCCTTCTCCGACGCCGCTGCGGTGCGTCGTGCTCGTCGTGCTGGTGGTGCTCGTCGTACTGGTCGTACTGGTCGTGCTCGTCCTGTTCCCGCGCTACGTAAACGATGCTATTCCGCGGGCGTCGCGGCCGAGAGCCGCTGGGCGCGCCGCAACAGCAGCGCCGACAGCACCCCGCCGACCAGCACCCCGGCCGCACCGACCAGCTGGCTGGTCTGGAGCCCGGAGGCGAAGGCGTCCACGACGGCCGCCCGGTCCGCGCTCCCCGCATCCGTCGACTCGAGCGCGGCGGGCAGCGAGCCGGCACCGGCGGCGACGGCGGGCAGCAGCGCGACGAAGCGGGCGTTGAGGACGGCGCCGAGGACGGCGACGCCGAGTCCGTTGCCGAACTCCACCACCGTGCCGTCGACACCCGCGCCCACGCCCGCCTTCTCCTGCGGGATGGCGCTCATGATCGCCTCCGCCATCGCGGGGTTGGCGAAGGCACAGCCCGCGCCGATGAGCACCAGGCCGAGCAGCAGCCCGCCGTAGCCATGGCCCGCTCCGCCGAGGAAGGCGACGTCGGTGAGCCCCACCGCGATCAGCGTCATCCCGGTGCACAGCGCGCCCGGCAGGCCGAGCAGGCGGGTGACCCGCGCGGAGATCCCGGTGAAGTTGAGCGCCACGATGGTGAGCGCGAGCGGCGCCGTCCGCAGCCCGGCCTCCAGCGGCCCGTAGCCGCGGACGAACTGGAGCTGCTGGGTCAGCAGGAAGAGCGCCCCACCCATGCCGAAGGTGATGACGACCGCGCCGACCACGGCCGCGGAGAACCGACGGTCGCGGAAGAAGCGCAGATCCAGCATGGGGTACGGGACCCGGCGCTCCCACAGGACGAAGCCGCCGAGGACCAGCAGCCCCAGGGTGCCGCCGGCGACCACCGGGGCGGCGGTCCAGCCGTGCTCCGGGCCGGAGATGATCGCGTAGACGACCCCGACCATGCCGACGGTGGAGAGCACCGCGCCCACCAGGTCCGGCCGGTCGCCCTCTCGGTTCTTGGACTCCGGCACCAGCGCCAGGACGGCGACCAGTCCGATCGCCACCACCGGCAGGTTGACCAGGAAGATCGCACCCCACCAGAAGTGGTCCAGCATCACCCCGCCGAGCAGCGGCCCGGTGGCGAAGCCCAGGGCGTTGACCGCGGCCCAGACGCTGATCGCCCGGATCCGCTCCTCCGCGGAGAAGATCTGCATCGCGACGGCGAGCGTGGTGGTGAGCAGCAGCGCCCCGCCGACGCCCATGCTGGCGCGGGCGGCTATCAGCTGTTCCGTCGTCTGCGAGAGTCCGGCCGCCAGCGAGCCGAGACCGAACAGCGCCAGCCCGATGGCGAGCATCTTCTTGCGGCCGTAGCGGTCGGCCGAGCTGCCGGCGGTCAGCAGCAGACCGGACTGGACCAGGGAGTAGGCGTTGACCATCCACTGGATGTCCGCGGTGGACGCGTCCATCTCCTCGGTGAGGGAGGGGATGGCGACGTTCAGCACGGTGTTGTCGATCAGCACGGTGAGCTGGGCGAGGCAGATGACGCCCAGGATCAGCCAGCGCTGCGGATGGCCCCCGTCCGGGGGTGCCGCATCCGGCGCGGCGGTGGTGGTCTCTGCTGGCACCGCCGTCATGCGGGCTCCCTATACGGTGTACGAGGTGGATCGCCATACACCGTACAGGGGCTCGGTCGGCCGGCCTAACCGGCCGGCTTGATCAGATATCCCGCCCCCCGCCGGGTGTGGATCATCGGGCTACGCCCGGCGTCGACCTTGCGCCGCAGGTATGAGATGTAGAGCTCGACGACGTTGGCCCGGCCGTCGAAGTCGTAGCTCCAGACCCGGTCGAGGATCTGCGCCTTGCTGAGCACCCGCCGCGGGTTGCGCATGAGGTAGCGCAGCAGCTCGAACTCGGTGGCGGTGAGGTGGATCTCCGTGCCGCCCCGCGACACCTCGCGGCTGTCCTCGTCCAGCACCAGGTCGCCGACGATCAGCGAAGCGGCGCTCCGTGCGGCGGCCGCGCCGGACCTGCGCAGCAGGGCCCGCAGCCGGGCCACCACCTCCTCCAGGGCGAACGGCTTGGCGAGACAGTCGTCGCCGCCGGCGGTCAACCCGGCGAACCGCTCCGCGGCCGCGTCCTTGGCCACGAGATAGAGCACCGGCACCCCGGGCCGCGCGTGCCGCAGCCGGGTCGGCAGGTCGGCGGCCGCGCCCGGGCTCGTGACATCGAGCACGACGGCGTCCGGGCGCCGCTCCCGTACGGCGCGCAGCGCCTCGGCGGCGTCGTCGGCCGTGTGCACCTCCCAGCCTTCGTAACGCAGGGCCGTCGAGAGCAGGTCGGTGAGCGCCGAACCGTCGTCCACCACCAGCAGCCGGACGGGACCTCCGTCGGACCGCGACAGCTCGGAACGCCCCTGGGGCGAGGTCGTCTTCATGCCCCCAGGCTGTGCGGGCCGGGTGAGAACTTCCTTGCCCCCACCTGTGAATCGGCTGAGAAGACGACGGCGCACCGCCAGGCGTGACACGGGTCACGAAGCACAGGCACGCACGGGGCGCGGGCACGAGGCAGGAGACACGGGGTGCGGGCACGAGGCACGGGCGAGAAACCCCGGCACGGCCGAAGACACCGGGCATGACGAAGGGCCCGGCACTCATGTGCCGGGCCCTTCGCTTCAGTAGCGGGGACAGGATTTGAACCTGCGACCTCTGGGTTATGAGCCCAGCGAGCTACCGAGCTGCTCCACCCCGCGTCGGTAGGCACAACCATACGGCACTGGGCCGGTGAGGGGAAATCGGGTTTCCGGCGACGTTACTTTGCAACGGCACAGTCCCAGCCTCGCTGCGGACGGATCTTTATGCATGACCATGCCATCCGGCCCGCCAAGATGTACCGCACAAGATCGCGCACGCCCCCACCAGAACCGTCTGCCCTGCGCGCATCGGCCCGCTCACGCACACATCACCACGGGGATCCCTTCCATGCACATACGCCGCTCCGCCGCCGCCCTCGTCTGCGCGACCAGCTTCGCCCTGCTCGGCACCGCGTGCAACGACAACCTCGCCGAAGGCGGTCAGGGCGCCGACCAGTCGCCCAGCCAGCAGCCCAAGCCCACGCCCAGCAAGGCCGTGGACAGCGACGCCGGCAAGACCCTCGAGCTGGGCGAGGCCACCCCGCTCACGTACAAGCGGGGCTCGGACAAGAAGGCCACGCTCCAGGTGGCGGCGACGAGCGTGAAGCAGGGGTCGCAAGCCGACCTGGGCGCGGTGAAGCTGGACGCCGCCGAGCGGAAGCTCCAGCCGTACTACGTCACCCTCGACTTCAAGAACATCGGCAAGAACACCATCACGTACCCCTTCCTGACCTCCCCGGTCGACCTGCGCGACAGCCGCGGCGAGGACGCCAAGTCCCCGGTCACCATCGGCAACGAGGTCACCCCCTGCCCGGGCAAGGACCCCGACGAGTTCACCGCGGGCGCCACCGCCACCCTCTGCACCGTCTTCCTCCTCCCCCAGAGCGAGACCCCGTCCGTCGTCCTCTACCGCGGCGACTACGACACCGAGCCCGTCTTCTGGAAGGTGACGGAGGCGAAGGATTCCAAGAGCAAGAAGGGCACCACGGGCGGAACGACGGGCTCGACCGGCGGGGCCGGCTCGACGGGTGGGGCCGGCACCGAGAATTCGAAGACGTCGAAGGGCACGAAGAGGCGTTGACGCGGTGGCGCGCTGACGCGCTGTCATGGCGGCGCGGTGGCGCGCCCTGACGCCGAAAGGGCCCGTCGACGCGAGACGGGCCCTCCGGCTCCCTGTGCACCCTGTGGGCGGGGTCAGATCAGGCCCGTGACCCGACCGGCGGCCCCGACGGGTCGTCCGACGCGTCCGACGGGTCCAGCACGGAAGCGTCCGGCTCGCCGGCGTCCGGCTCGCCGGCGTCCGCCGCGCGCAGGGCGCTCGCCAGCCGGTCCCGTACCCGCGTCTGGGCGGCGATGCGGGCGTCCAGGACGGCGAGCCGGTTGCGCGCGACGTTCAGACCCGTGGCTCCGACGGGCCCCTTGGCGAGGTCGCCGTCCAGGCAGGGGAGGAAGCAGCTCACGTCCTCCAGGGTGAGCCCGGCATCCAGCAGGTAGCGGATGTTGCGCACCCGCCGGACGGCCCGCTCGGGGTAGTCCCGGTAGCCGTTGTGCCCCCGCTCGGAGCTGAGCAGCCCGGCCTGCTCGTAGTGGCGCAGGGCACGCGGGGTCACCCCCGTCACCCGTGCGAGTTCCCCGATCCGCAACCGTCCCACCTCCGGGCCCCGTTTCTACCAGGCGCGGGGACCGGGGGGTCGGACTCTCCACGGCCTCCGCGACCGGGGAGATCGGGGTGACCGGAGCGATCGGGGCTACCGGAGCGATCGGGGCGATCGGGGCGATCAGCCGACTACGGCGCCGCCGTCCACCGGGAGGACCACGCCGGTCACGAACGACGCGCCTGGCGAAACCAGTTGGGTGATGGCCCAGGAGACCTCCTCGGCGCCGCCGACGCGGCCCAGCGGGGTGTGGGCGATCTGCCAGGCGCGGGTGGCCGTGCGCTCCTCGGGAGTGAAACCGGAGTGGTCGGCGATCGGGGTCTCGATGGCTCCGGGGGCGACGGCCACCACCCGTACGCCGCGCGGGGCGAGCTCCACCGCCCAGCTGCGGGTGAGCAGTTCGAGGGCCGTCTTGGTCGAGGCGTAGACCCACCCGCCCGGCCAGCCGCGCTGCCCCACCGCCGTACTGACGTTGACGACCACTCCGCCGGCCGCCTCGAGCGCGGGCAGCGCGGCCTGGGTCAGCAGGGCCGGGGCGATGAGGTTGGTCGCCAACTGGGTCTCGAAGAGCTCGCGGGTGACGCCGCCGAAGGTGCCGCCCCGCACGATCCCCGCGTTGTTGACGAGGATGTCGAGCCTGCCGTGGGTGTCCAGCACGCTCCGCACGATGTCGTCCGGGGCGGTGTCGGCGGTGATGTCGGCGGCCAGCGGGTGGATGCCGGGGAAGCCGTCGGCGGTCTCGGCCAGCGGCCCGGGCCGGCGCCCCACCGCGACCACCCGCGCGCCCGCGGCCGCCAGGTCCCGCGCCGTGGCGCGGCCGATCCCGGTACCGGCCCCGGTGACGACGGCGACCTTGCCGCGCAGCGTGTTGTCGCTCTCGCTCGTGTGGTTCATGTGCGCAAGCCTGAAACCCTGCCGCCAGTGTCAAGGTCAAGCGCCGGACCGCGTACGGAGCCGGTCCGCCGACGGGCGCCGGGGGAATTCCGCTCGCGGATACGGGGGCTGAGCTGCGACGATGCGTTTATGGCAGGCAGCACGTTTGAAGATCTGGTGGCGGAGGCGGAGACGGCCCCGGTGGAGGGCTGGGACTTCTCCTGGCTGGCCGGCCGGGCCACCGAGGAGCGCCCGTCATGGGGCTACCAGCGCCTGATGGGCGAGCGGATGGCACGGGCCTCGGCCGCGCTGGACATCCAGACCGGCGGTGGAGAGGTGCTGGCGGGCGTGCCGAAGCTGCCGCCGCTGACGGTCGCCACGGAGTCCTGGCCCCCGAACGTCGCCAAGGCGACGCGGCTGCTGCATCCGCTCGGGGCGGTCGTCGTCAGCGACGAGGACGAGCCGCCGCTGCCCTTCGCCGACGAGGCGTTCGACCTGGTGGTCAGCCGGCACCCGGTGACCGTGTGGTGGGAGGAGATCGCCCGCGTCCTCCGCCCGGGAGGCACGTACCTGTCCCAGCAGGTCGGCCCGGCCAGCGTCTTCGAGCTGGTCGAGTACTTCCTCGGCCCCCAGCCGGAGGAGGTCCGCCGCCGCCGGCACCCCGACGACGCCCGCCGGGCCGCCGAGGCGGCCGGGCTGGAAGTCGTCGATCTGCGCGCGGAGTCGCTGCGCACCGAGTTCCACGACATCGGCGCGGTGATCTACTTCCTGCGGAAGGTCATCTGGATGGTGCCGGGCTTCACGGTCGACGCGTACCGGGACCGACTGCGCGAGCTGCACGACCGGATCCGGTCCGAGGGCCCGTTCCTGGCGCACACCACCCGCTTCCTGATCGAGGCCCGCAAGCCGGCCTGACGCGGGGGCCAAGGCCGGCTGGGGGCGACCCGACCGACGCGGGTCAGGCGTCGGGGTTCTCGCCCGCCGCGACCTTCCTGATCCGTTCGACCTCCTCTATGGCGAGGTGCTCAGCCGTTTCCAGCTTGGAGCCTTCCTCGAGGTCCTCGCTCCGCAACTCGACGAGAGCAAGAACGCCGCCGACACGCACGATCGCGTGAGGTCCGTCGAAGTCGGAGTAGGAGTAGGACTCGTCGGCCCCCAGGTCAAACGACAGCTCCTCGAAATCTTCGGAGGCCTTCTGCCTCGACGAGGTCTGTATCGCCTGGTAGAGCACCTTCGCGTTCTCCGGGGAGTCGACCGCGTATATCGAGAAATCCGCGAAGATGGTGGTCGAGTCCTGGCTGTCCGAAATGAACTTGCTCTCGCCTCCGGCCAACACCCCGGTGCAGGCAGTCCCGGTGTACTGCTGGCATGCGCTGGCGGTCTCCGCGCTGTCGCGCAGTCTGGGCTGGTTCATCAGCTTCCACCCACCGCCGAGGCTGCGCTCGCTGGGCAGCGCCTCACCCACTTGCTGCGTGCTGCTGATACCGGACGCCGACTTCTTCCCGCCACCGAACGCTCCCCCGGTGACGCCCTGTCCCGAGCTGCCGCCGCCCTTGTCCTCGTCCCCACAACCGGTCAGCACCGCCATCAGCGCCACACCCGCCACGGCCCCCCGCACCCACTTGGACACGCCCAGCTCCCTCACCATCGGGCCCTCACTTGGATGCGTACAGTCAACCCCAGGATTTGATCATCACTCCAACCGGTCTCATCGAGGGTGCGATCCCCGGGATGACCGGCTGCCTGTGCGTTGAGGCGGCGTCATCCGGACGCCCCAGGGCGCGATTCCGAGCGTGGAGCCGACGCACGAACAATCATGGAAGCCCTCGGGCACAGCCCCATCCGCGTCACGCTGGCCGGCTACTACGGCCGGAGCGGAGTCCCGGCCATCGCCTGACACGTAGCCCGGCGGTTGATGTCAGTTCGGATGTCACCCAAACGCCAGAGCCCTTCGGGCCCCTCGGGGCCTCCGGTGGTCCACACCTGGTCCGCCGGCGCCATATGGGCGCGATGCATGGGGCGGATACGTTGCCCCCATGGCTGACTTCTTGATCGTAATCACGACCGTGGACAATCAGGACGCTGCGCGGACGCTGTCGCGCTCGGCGGTGGAGGCGAGCCTAGCCGCTTCCGGGCAGGTGACCGGGCCCATCGAGACGACGTACCGCCACCTCGGCGAAGTTTCAGAGGGCACCGAGTATCAGGTGACGTTCCGTACGACCGGTGACCGGCGCGAGGCACTGGAGAAGCACCTGGTGGACAACCACCCCTACGACTCGCCGGAGGTCATCGCGTTCACGATCGATGCCGGCCGTGCGGAGTACCTGGACTGGATCACCCGGGCCACCCGCTAGCCTTCGCACGCTCCAGTAGTGCGCCGACCGGGGTGAGGGACCGGTGGGGCTCCAGCCGCTTGGCCATCAGACGGGCTCGAGTGCTCGACCTCCCCGCGTCCAGGTACGCCGCAGCCAGCCATGACAGGTACAGCGCCTTGTCCCGAGCCCGGGTGTCGTCGTACCGGGCCAAAGCGTCCTCCAAGGCTGGGATGGCAACGGTTAACTTGCGCTAGGTGTAGGCCCTTTCAATTCCTTAGCGCAAGTCTCGTCATCCAAGGTAAGGGCTTACGCGGCGCTCCATATAGTGACGCAGACGCAGACGCTGCGTGTGATGCATAGGTAGGTCGTCTAGCTCTTCACGCTTAACGAATTGGAGCTCTGTTGACTCGTCGGAGATCTCAAGATGTCCACCGACTACACGCGCGGTGAAGCAGACGTTGAACTGTCGGCGCACCTCACCGTCCGAGTAGGCGATCACATGCCGCGGATCGGTATACGTCCCGACGAGGCCCGTGATCTCGACATCCAGGCCGGTCTCTTCTTTAACCTCACGGATGGCTGCGCCCGGCAGTGAGTCGGTCATCTCCATTCCGCCGCCAGGTAGCGCCCACAGGTCGTTGTCTCGTCGGCGCTGGAGCAGGATGCGTCCCTCGTCATCGGTGACCACTGCGGACGCCGCAACCACCAGGCTGTTCGGCTTGGGAGCCTCCGGATCGTCGTAGTACTCGGTCCGCGCCATGCTCACTCTCCTCGTACTGGTGTCGCCGTCTCCCACACTGCTTCGAAGCTTGCAACGTAAGTATCGAACATGCCGCCTTCCCCGCTCCGGCGCAGATGCCAGACCGGAGCTGCAAACGCGTTCACACCCCAGACATGGGCGTTGATCAGGGCCTGGTCGTCTGCGCGATAGATGGAGTTGTAGAGGGTGGTGCCGTGGGTTCGCACCTCGACGCCAGGTGTCCCAATCAAAGAGCGGTAGTGCATGAGGGCAAGCCGGCAACGGGACTCGATGCCGTGCCCAAACCTCTCCTCCTGTCCACGCTGCTGAACATTGATGCTGCCCGCATCACCGATGGCGATGCGAACGGCGCACCCTTTCGCGGCCCGCTCCGCCAGGAGGTCGTTGAGTCTTGGGTACGCCTCGTGCAAAAACACGGCGGCGTACACCAGCACGTCGATCCGCTCACTGGCCTGCTTCAACATGTCCACGAACGCACTTACCGGGATATCTGCACGTTGCTCGTAGAGCGCCACCAGCTCGGGACTCACCGCGCGGGCCGCTCGCGCCTGCCGCAGCGCCGGCCATAGTGCGTGCACGTCTTCTCCTAGAGTTTCCGCGGCTCGCAAGGCCGTAGTGCGACGTGGCGTGCGTGCCAGATTGACCCATCGCTCAACGGACTTGGGGTCGACCTCGACCTTGTCTGCGAGGGTGGCGTACGTCCAGCCTCCGGCCGCCATGGCGGCTCGTAGCCTCTCGTTCGACATCTGAGTCTCTCCCTGCATCCTGGGACGGCACCAGGGACGTTCTACCCGATGCGGGACGTCCCGAAGTGGGGTTTGGCGGTGGTTCCCACGTCCTGGTGCTCAGACCGATGATCCGTCTCATGGGCATCGACAGAACTCTTCGATCTGGCATTGACGTTGACGCGATCAAGGCGACGATCGCCCGTGCCGTGGTGAAGCGCTCGGCGCTGCCCCCGTACGAGGAACTGCGCGAGCTGCACGCTGAGCTGCGGGGGCACATCGAGGCTCTGTTGCCGCTGGCGGAGAAGCAGGTCGGTGAGCTGTGGCGGGGCTCGGTGGAGTGGTACCAGAAGCGGAGCAAGCTCGACACCATTCCCCACCTGGTGGGCCAGGGGCTCGGCCCGGGGTTGCGGTCGGCCTCGGACCACGTGCGCCACTTGGGGCGGACCTGCCAGTTTCTGCTCAACAACGCGGGTGCCTCCGAGGAGGAGGCCGGATGAAGCGTTGGAAGCTGCGAGCGGCGGTCGCCCTCATCTTGGCGGAGCGCGGCGAACAGCGAGTGCGCTCGGGGGAAGGTCGGCAGTCGTGATCAACCTTGTTTCCCGGCTGCGTTTCGATGTGGCTCCGGATGCGCCTGTCCTGCGGGTCCAGGTGACCTGCGACGAGTGTGGGGACGGCTCGGTGTGGGCCACGGACGGGGTACCTCTGTTTGAGCTGTGGATGCGGCTGCATCGGGCCAGTAACCCGGAGCACGACCGCTTCACCGAGACGGTGACGCGCCACTGGGCGGTGACCGACCCTGAAGGACTCGGCGCTGGACTGGCACCTGCCCGGCCGTGGGATCAGGCCGTGGTCCGCGCAACCAACCGGGTTGATGGTCAGCGATGGGTGGTCCGGTGGGCTCGGGCCGTGGAGCAGGTTTGCGGCCGGGCCGTCGACGCGGTGAGCTGTTGGTGGGGTCGGCACCTGAGTGAGCGTGAGCTGTACCGGCGTCTGGACGAGTGCCGGGAACACGCGGCCGCGGCGGTGCGGTTCGAGGATCCGGCCCTTCAGCAGCAGTCGGCACGCAGGCTTCGCGAGCTGGCCCCGCGAACGCGGCCGTTGGCTCCTGACGGTCCTGGCCCTGCTCTTGATCGGGTCTCGGCCGGTGACGGCGAACCGGGCGGTTCGCCCGGGAGCAGTCCTCCGTAGAGCGGCGGGCCGCTGTCGACCAGCGAGCTCCGGTCCCCCTTGATCCCTGACGTGCTCTTCCCAGGTGGAGGCCACATCGCCCGGTGGCCGGGGAAGTCACGTCAGGTGGTGGCGGTGTCGTCCATTCCACCGCCACGCGGTCCGGCTCCTCGCCTCCCTGTCACGCCGGGGGGCCGGACCGCTGCCACGCCGACGGCCCGAGCGGAGTCCCGGCCACAGTCTGACCCAACTCGCTCGGCGGTTGCTGTCACCGTTGCCGTCACCGCAAACGCCAGAGGCCCCTTCCGTTCCCGGAAGGGGCCTCTGGCCTGCTGCGCGCTCGGCAGGATTCGAACCTGCAACCTCTTGATCCGTAGGTTCGGGCAGGGGCCTGGTGGGTGCCTCGCCGGCCTTCCCTGTTGGGGCTCAGCGTCCGCCAGTGGTGGGCACTGGCTGCCGTCGTTGCCGTCAGCGTTGCCGTCACCGGCATCCGCCGAAATCCGTCGCCACAACGGCTTTCAAGGGGGTTGCGGGGAAGCTGCCGCCGAGGCGATGGCCTGCATGAACAGCAGCTATAGCGACTTGCCGGTGGGCGGCCTGGTCCGCCCGAGGGCCAGATCTTGGTTCCGGGCCCGCCCCGGGAGCGCGGACACCTCATGATCCGTGAGCCGCACCGGCAAGGGCTGTGTGCCCTCAGTCGACGCCGCTGCGACGTCAAGATCTAACGAGCAGGCTGGACCTATAAGGGGATCACTCCAGGCAGATCTGCACTTGAATTATTTGAGCATTCCCTTCTGCTTCTTCGTCAGTTCGGCAAATTGGACCGGCCTAGCCCTTGCCACCTTAGGGAAAAGCCAATGCGGAGCAACGTCAAGATTCTGAAGGATTACAACAATGATTGCCAAAAGAAGGACGCAGGCAGCAGCGAGAACTCCCCAAGTAACCTGCGTAAACAGAAGGAAGGCGACGCCTCCAGAAAGAGTCGAGAAAATGCCGATTGCCGTCGCAAGAGAAATTCTCCAGGAGTAGACGTCAACCATCCACTCATCTTCCCTCTGGAGCCTTCGCTCCTCCTCCAGAAGCGACGGGATGTACTTAGCTTCAGGCTTCCAACCCAGACGCTGCTCTGGAGTCGCCTGATACTGCGCCACAACTGTCATCAGCAGCAGCGCGACAATGAAGGATGCTACCGCGACCCCGAAAAGCAGCAGCGAGACGTCTCGCCACGCGCTCCCTTTGCGCGTAGCAGCATTCACCATGGCTGTGAGAGCAAACCCACCCAGGACTGCGACAGGTGTATTTCCCACCGAAGCCAGAGGGTTCCCCAGTTCTCGAGGGCTATCCCATATGGGAGTATGCACTTCCTGCGACCTTCCCGACTTCTCTAGAATCATTTTCGAAAAGCGAGAACCTAGAATCCGTATCTGCACGGCCGTGGCTCCCTTGGATGGTTCCGGCACGTCCGCCGGAATACCAGAGGGAAGGCATACGCGCTTTCTTGGACCGCAGACCCGAGCCGATCCCACTCACTCTCAACATCGACGTGCATTTCTTGCAGTACCGATAGAATTCCATCCCTCGATGAAGGATCTGCGCGAGCAATTACCACTACTACGTCGTCTGAAGTTTCATCAAGCACAGCATCAAGCGCCATCACCTTCTTGCGGCCGAAAGAAAAGAAGAGCTGCTCACTGCCCCCTCGGAATCCGAGCTCTTGCGAATTGGAAATGACACCAACTTCGGTCCAGCCGCCTTCGCCCATCTCCCTTATTGTCATGACGTCACCACTCTTTACTGACGTCGCCTCACCCTTCCAAAACATGCGGCCTCCCTCAAGGGGTCTCCAGACAGGGCGTTTCCACAAAACCCACGTTCCCCATCTACTCCAGGCTTAGCCGCCTCGACAGTAGGGCGCCAGAGTTACTAACCCATTCAGGTGGACCCGCCTACTGAAAGGCCGGACTAGTTTCCGCACGGTTTGGGAGAGGGCGAGCCCAGCTCAGAAGGCCTAGCCGCATGAGACGTCTATTCAGCGTTGTCGCCAGGAATGGCGCGTGCCGGTTCCCCGTGCTCCAGGTAAGTCGTGCGCCCTTCGGCCCGTGCCACCATGGCGCCCTTCACACGGCGGGCAAGCCTTGGGATCAGTAGCTGGTCGAGTTCCTCGCTCCAGAAGAACTCCGCGGCCAGCAGCTCGTCAGAGGCAAGCTTGATTGCCGTCCCCGCGTCCGGCGTCAACTCCCCGCCGTCGAAGACGTACAGGACTTTGTCACCTTCAGCAGGGTTTGGCGCCCAGTCGATCACCAGCAGAGAACCGATGGCCGGCGTGATGCCCAGTTCCTCTTCAACCTCGCGTCGACACGCTGCCAGGGGCGACTCGCCTTCCTCGATGTATCCGCCGGGGATCTCCCACATCGGCTTGTACGAAGGCTGCACCAGCAGCACGCGACCTTGGGCGTCGAAGAACAAGGCGCCGGCCGCCATCCGGGGTCGCGCCATCCGCTGCTCGTGCTCGTTCTCGGGCATGGCACGAGCCTACTGACCGTGCTCCTCGCCCCTGGTCGCCCCAATCCGCTGCCAACGCATGACGCACCGTGTGACACTCGGCCTCACAGAGTGAGGAGATCCGACGATGCGTGGCATGACTACTCAGCTCTCCTTCGGCGAGCGGGTTCAGTTCTACCGGGAACGACGCGGCCTCTATCAGTGGCAGCTCGGGGAGCTGGTGAACCGCTCCGAAGACTGGGTGTACCGGGTTGAGGCCGGGCGCATCCCGGTGAACAACGTCAAGATGCTCGCGGACCTGGCGGACGCCCTGCGGGTCCACGTGGAAGACCTGCAAGGCGCGCCGACACTCCTCGGTGATCACGACGACCACAAGGGCAGCGTGCCCGCCATCCGAGCCGCACTCATGCACTCTCGGCGCTTGGCCGGCGCACTGTACGACAACCGGGAGCCTCCGCGCTTGGAGCGGCTCAGGGTGGAGGTCAACGACGCCTGGGAGCTGTACCAGTCGTCTGCTTACGCGAAGCTCGCAGCGCGGCTTCCAGGACTGCTGGCCGACGTGCGAATGGCCACCCACGGGCACCTCGTGAGGCAGAACAGAACCGAGGCCCTTCGACTGTTCGCCCTGACCTGTCACGTGACCGCGGCGTTCCTCCGGAAGCTGGGCGAGACGAATCTGGCCTGGATAGCTGCGGACCAGGGTGACGTAGCCGCGACCGAGTCAGGTGATCCAGCCATCATGCTGGCGCTCCGCCGGTGCGTGGCACATGTCCAGCTCGGCGCCGACCACGCGGCGGAGGCGGTAAGCGTCACCCTCGACGCAGCCAACGATCTCCCACCCGGTTGGTGGGAGAGCTCCCCCGCGGCGCTTTCCCTCTACGGAACGCTCTTCCTGAACGGGGCGGTCGCCGCGGCGCGGCTGCGTGATCGAGCTCTCGCCGAAGACATGATCGCGAAGGCGCAGGCAGCAGCCGATCGCCTGGGCAGGGATGCCAACGAGATGTGGACGTCCTTCGGACCGAGCAACGTGGAGATTCACCGTCTGGCGCTGGCGCTTGAGTTTGAAGACGTGCAGGTTGCCGTGGACATAGCACCGGGTGTGCGGCCTGCTGGACTCCCACCGGAGCGGCGGGCCAGGGCACGCCTTGACGTCGCTCGGGCCTACGGGGAGGCTGGGCGGACCGACGATGCGGTGGATCACCTGAAGCGGGCCTTCAGGACTGCGCCGGAGCAGATGCGGGCGCACGAGTTCGCCCGTGACCTCGGGCGCCGGCTGCACGAGCGGAGTCGGCGCCGCGATGCGCATGAACTCGCCCTGGGCCTCGGGGTACTCACCTAAGTCCAGCCCCCGACCCCGCCATGTGGACCCGGAAATTTCTTCCGGGTCCACACCGCTTTCGGCGCCTACCGTCTCCCCACTCAAGCCGCCTTAGCCTGGGGAGGATGGCCAACGGTGGACGTACGCGCGATCGAAGTGACGATCAATCGTGCCGTGGTGCAGCGGTCAACGCTGCCCCCGTACGAGGAACTGCGAGAGCTGCACGCTGAGTTGCTGGCGCATATCGAGACCCTGTTGCCGCTGGCGGAGGAGCAGGTCAGTGACCTGTGGCGGGGCTCGGTGGAGTGGTACCAGAAGCGCAGCAAGCTCGACACCATTCCCCACCTGGTGGGCCAGGGGCTCGGCCCGGGTTTGCGGTCGGCCTCGGACCACGTGCGCCACCTGGGGCGGACCTGCCAGTTCCTACTCAACAACGCGGATGCCTCCGGGGAGCATGCCGGATGAAGCGTTGGAAGCTGCGTGCGGCGGTCGCCCTCAACGTGCCGAGGCAGCGGATCGATCGGCGGCTGCCTTCCGGTCGGCCCGTTGCTGCGGTCGGGGTGCTGCCCGGAGATCGGGTCTGGCTGGCGGGCTGCTGGATCGCGGTCAAGGAAGTGTGCTCGGGCCGGTACCCCACGGGTGTGCCGGCCGCGGTGCTGGTCTTCGACGCGGGGTCGGCGTGGTGGCCGCCTGAGCTGTCGCACGTCCTGGTGGAGCGCGGCGAAGAGCGGGTGCCCTCGGCGGGAGGTCGGCAGTCGTGATCGATCTTGTTTCCCGGCTGCGTTTCGATGTGGCTCCGGATGCGCCTGTACTGCGGGTCCGGGTGACCTGCGACGCGTGCGGGGACGGCTCGGTGTGGGCCACGGGCGGGGTACCGCTGTTTGAGCTGTGGATGCGGCTGCACCGGGCCAGTAACCCGGAGCACGACCGCTTCACCGAGACGGTGACGCGCCACTGGGCGGTGAGCGATCCTGAAGGACTCGGTGCTGGACTGGCACCTGCCCGGCCGTGGGATCAGGTCGAGGTCCGCGCGACCGACGGGGCCGATGGTCAGCGATGGGCGGTCCGATGGGCTCGGGCTGTAGAGCGGGTGTGTGGCTGGGCCGTCGAGGCGGTGAGCTGCTGGTGGGGTCGGCACCTGAGTGAGCGTGAGCTGTACCGACGTCTGGACGAGTGCCGGGATCACGCAGCCGCGGCAGTGCGGTCCCAGGGGCCGGCTCTGCAGGAGGAGTCAGCCCGCCGGCTTCGCGAGCTGGACCCGCGAACGTGGCCTCTGGCCCCTGACGGTCCTGGTCCCGCTCTTGATCGGTCCACGGCCGGTGGCGGCGAGCAGCTCGGTTCGCCCGGGAGCAGTCCCCCATAGAGCTGGGCGGGGCCGCTGTAGACCAGCGAGCTTCGGTCCCCCTTGATCCCTGACGTGCTCTTCCCAGGTGGAGGCCACATCGCCCGGTGGCCGGGGAAGTCACGTCAGGTGGTGGCGGTGTCGTCCATTCCACCGCCACGCGGTCCGGCTCCTCGCCTCCCTGTCACGCCGGGGGGGGCCGGACCGCCTTCGACAACTCCAGATGCAAAGACCAGACTCCCCCTCAAACCCTGGCAGGCCCGGGGGAGTCCGGTCGAGAGTCCGTTCTCAGGACCCTGGTGCCCGATGGTACCGGGGTGCTCGTCGTGTCCTGCTCGACGCCTCGGTCTGACCGTACGTAGCAGAGCGCGAGAGGACTTGAACGGATGGCTGAGACACAGGCGGCGTTCGGCGAAATCGGGGTNTTAAAATCTCGTCAAAACCGGTATGGAATCGGGCACTTGATCCAGTAAAGAAACTCTGAACAGCTCTAGCCGCTGGCCGGGCCGGGCGGTCTGCCCTGATGCCCTGCAAGACCCGGCAGTTCCAGCACGTACGAATACGGGGAGGAAGCACCTTGAGTCCGGAAGACCGCGCGCTGCTCGCAGAGATCGCGGAGATGGTCGAACGGCTGCGCCGGGAAGTGGAGAGCCTGCGCGCCGAGGTGTCCGCGATCAATGAGCGGCGGCCCCCGGCCCCTGGTGAGACTTCAGCTCGGCGACTTCCTGCTTGAGCGCCTGGACGTCCGCGTTCAACGTGCGGAGCTGGTCCCGGATGGCTTGGAGAACCTCGGTGAGAGAGCCCGCGGCCGGCGCATCGTCCGGCTCCGCCCCGGCCTCGGTAGGCGTGGGCTGCTGCGGTCGCCGGTAGGTCTTGGCCTCGTAGTTCTCGCCGTTGGGCCCGATCACGTCCGCGACATAGCTACCCCGCCCCTGGACGGTGTAGATCAAGCCCTCGTCGCGGAGTACGCGTAGGGCGCTGCGCGCGGTCATGTTGGCGACGCCGAACCGCTCTTGCAGCTCGCGGTGCGAGGGGAGCTGTTCGCCCGGCCTGATCTTGCCCGCCTTGATCTCCGCCCGGAGAGCGTCGGCGGCCTGCTGGTAGGGCGGGCGCGAATCGTGCGTCGGCGGCGTCATGGCCCAAGGGTAGCCCGCGTTAGCCCACCTATCACACCCACCGAACAAACCAAGGTAGCTAGATCGCTTGACATAGCTAGCCTAGCTAGGTGAAGGTGGAGTCCCGCCGCACAAGCGGCCGGTGACGAAAGGAAGTTCAAGCAATGGCTATGACCCGCATCCGTGTCGGGCTGCTGCCGTCCACGCAGTTCATCGTGGGCACGCTGCCGGTGCCGAAGGTGAAAGACCCGGAGACCGGCGAGCTGGCCACCGACCGGGAGACCGGCGAGACCCTGTTCACGCTGACCGTGTTCCTCATGGAGGAGGGGCGGGCGGAGCAGATGAAGATCACCGTACCGCAGTCCGGTCTCGTGGACGGCCTCAGGCAGGGTCTTCCGGTCCGGCTGATGGAGCTGTTCGCCCTCCCGTGGGCTCGCATCTTCAACGGTCAGCTGTCCGACGGCGTCGCCTACCGGGTCTCGCGCCTGGAACTGGCGGGTCTGCCGCAGGCTCCCGAGGTGTCGGAGTCGGCCGCGTGACGGCCGCCGACATCAACCCGGCCTACCCGGTCGTGCCGGAGGGTGGGGCCAACGACTCCCGGTTCAACAACGGCCTGGTCTTCGACGTGGCCGATGTCCTGGAGGCCCACGGCTTTCCGCCGCTCAGGTCCGGTCGTGACCTGGTGGAACTCATGCAGGCGCTTTACCGATTCATCTACACGACGAAGGGCAACGCGTGACTGCGCGGGAGTTCATTGGGTCTGCCCCGGCTGTGGCCGGGGCGGCCCTGGCCGTGGCCTCCATATGGGCGGTGCTGTGGCTGGTGCGCTACGTGCGTGCGGACACGATGACGCGGGCCAGCATCCGTCAGGCGGTCCGCGTCCGCTTCGGCTGGCGGCGGCTGGCGCCGATGGCGGGGCTGTCGGTGACGGACAAGACGCCGCCGACCGTGGTGGTCGCCCCGGACGGCAAGGTGCCCAAGCCTCGGGTGCTCATCCCGAAGATCAAGGTGGCCCCTGACCGGTACGGGGTCCTGGTCCGGGCGGAGTGCCTGCCCAAGGTGAGCCTGGGCGAGTTCCAGCGCGCGGCCCCGTATCTGGCCGATGCCTGGCGGTGCGCCCGCGTATCGGTCCTGCCCGACACGCCGGGCCGGCTCCTGATCCGCGGCGTGCGCATGGACCCGCTCATCGTCCGCACCGACCACACCCCGACCGGGGCCCCGCCGGAGGAGATCGCGACGTGGCACCTGGGGTTGGACGAGTACGCCCAGCCGGTGAGCGTCAGCCTGGCCGACGTACCTGGCGTGACCGTGGCTGGTCTGCCCGGCTTCGGCAAGACCTCGTTGCTGAACCGGTTCCTGTGCGACACCGCGCCCTCGGACGCGATCCAGTACGCGGTTGCTGACGGCAAGGTCACCTCGTCTGCTGAGGGGGACTACGCGGAGCTGGCCCAGCGTGCTTTCGCGTTCGTCGGGGATGACCTCGGGGAGGCGAACGCCCTGTTCACGCGCTTGGTGGAGCTGCGGCGGGCCCGTTCGGCGGCCATCCGCTCCGTGCTCGGGGTCAAGAACATGTGGCACGTCGGCCCCTCCGCCGCCTGGCCCCTGACGGTCCTGATCATCGACGAAGCGCACACCTACTTCCGCGAGCACAAGGGCTCGGACCCCCAGACGAAGAAGCTCGCCGCGCTCGCCGCGGAGAACGCCCGACTGGTGGAGGACCTGGTGAAGAAGGGGCGGAGTGTCGGCATGCTGGTGATCATCGCGACCCAGAAGGCGACCGGCGACGCTATCCCCACCTTCATCCGCGATGTCTGTCCGGTGGGCCTGTCCTTCGCGCAGAAGACTGCTGAGGCGGCCGTGGTCGCCCTGGGAGAGGACATCCGGAACTGGCCGGACGCCAACCCCACCGCTCTCCAGGACCCGGTCTACGTCGGCGTGGCGTCCATGGCCCACCAGGGTCGGCCCGGCTTCACCCGCGTCCGCACCCCGTATGTGGCCGACACAGACGCCGACCGCATCGCCGCCGCCACCGCGCATCTGACCCGCGACCCCGCCGAACTCCTCGCCCAACTCGTGAAGGCGGCCTGACCCCGCCCCGCTCCGGCTCCACCGACACCCGAAAGGAGGTGAACCCCCTCATGGCTGAAGATCGGATCACTCAGCGCACGGTGACCGTGGTCATGGCCGTCATCGCCGCCCTGGCCTTCGTCTTCTCCTTCGGCAACGTCTGGGCCCTCGCCCTCCGCCTCGGCATCCCTCGCCCCATCGCACCGCTGATCGCGCCGATGGTCGACCTCTCCGTGGTCGGCCTCCTGGTCGCCCTGCGCTACCTGTCCCTGCGCGGCGTCCCCGCCCAGCACATGAAGTCCGCAACCCGGCTCATGCACCTGTCCGGCCTGCTCACCCTGGCACTCAACATCGCCGAACCCCTGGCCACCGAGCACTACGGCCGCGCCGCCGTCGACGCCGTCGCCCCGCTCCTCCTCCTGGGCTGGGGAGCCGTCGGCCCCCAACTCCTGCGCCACTTCCACACCGTGGCCCAAGCCGCCGCGACGGCGCCCGAGCAGCCGGCCCCGGGCCCGGCCGACGCGCCCGCCCCGGCCACGGCACCCCCGACTCCTGCGGCCCCGGAGCCCACCGCGGCACCCGCTCCGGTACCGACGACAGCACCGGCGCCCAGCCCCGACCTGCCGGCCGTCGTCGTACCCCAACCGCTGATGGCGGCAGCCCGCGCCATCGCCAATACCCACCAGGCCGAACACGGCGAACCCATCACCCTCGCCCAGCTCCGCGCTCGCCTCGGTGTCGCCCTCCCCCTGGCCACCGCCGCGCACGCCCAGCTCACCCGCTGACCCCGGTGGCCACCCCGGGACCCACCCATCACTCCCGCCCGACAGGGCCCGGTCCGTCATGCCCCGAGCAGCCTCGCACCCCGCCCCGGGCTGCTCGGGCCCCACCCTCGAAAGGAGACCTCTCCCTTGAACCGCCCGCTGGACCTGCGCCACGTGGCGAGCCTGGCCGTCCGCGACCTGGTCGAGCTCGCCCACCTGCCCGACTTCGACCGCGTCCAGGACCAGATCCGCCAAGTCCGCGGCTGCACCCGTCCCGTCAACCTCGTCGGCTCCACCGAGACCCGCGACGCTGCGACCAATGCGGTCCTGCGCTCCTACACCACCGCCGATGAGCCCACTGGCCGCCTGCTCACCGCCTGCGGCAACCGCCGCGCCTCCCGCTGCCCGGCCTGCTCCCGGCTCTACGCCGCCGACACCTACCACCTGATCAAAGCCGGCCTCTCCGGCGGCAAGACCGTCCCCGACACCGTCCGCACCCACCCCCGCGTCTTCGCCACTCTCACGGCCCCCTCCTTCGGCCCAGTCCACAACCGCCCCACCACCGCCACGGCGAAGACCCGGCCCTGCCGCTGCGGCGGACACCACCTGGCCGACGACCCCGCCCTGGGGACCCCGCTCGACCCGACCACCTACGACTACGCCGGCGCCGTGCTCTGGAACGCCCACGCCGGAGCCCTGTGGGCCCGCTTCACCACCTACCTCCGCCGCGAACTCGCCGCACACCTGGACATGACTCAGAAGGAGCTCAACGCCTCCCTGCGCGTCTCCTTCGCGAAGGTCGCCGAGTACCAAAAGCGCGGCCTGGTCCACTTCCACGCCGTGATCCGCCTCGACGGCCCCGACGGCCACAGCGAACCCCCACCCGCCTGGGCCACCACCGACGCCCTCACCCACGCCATCACGGCAGCCGCCGAACGCGCGACGCTCACTGTCGACTCCGACGCCACCGGCGAACGCGAGCTGCGGTGGGGCCGGCAGATCGACATCCGAGAGATCGAGCACCTGGCCGCCGGTGAACTCACCGACCAGAAAGTCGCCGCCTACGTCGCCAAGTACGCCACCAAGAGCGCCGAGACCTCCGGCACCGTGGACCGGACCCTGCGCTGCCCCCGCTGCACCGGACGCGGCCACATCACCGGCCCCGACGGCTTCCACCACGCGTGCGCTGACTGCGACGGCACCGGACAGGCCGAACCCATCGCCGACCTCCCCGTGCGGCGCCACGTACGCCAGATGATCCGCACCGCCTGGGCCCTCGGCCACCTGCCCGAGTTCGCCCACCTCAACCTCTGGAAGTGGGCCCACATGCTCGGCTTCCGCGGTCACTTCTCCACCAAGTCCCGCGCCTACTCCACCACCCTCGGCGCCCTCCGCGACATCCGCCGCGCCTGGCGCACCGCCCAGACCCACTCCGAGCACGAGGCACCCGGAGCCGGCGGAGAGACCACCCTCGCCCTCTCCCACTGGCGGTACCTGGCCTCCGGCTACAGCCCCGGCGAAGAACTCCTGGCCGCCCAGGTCCGCCACGACATCGCCGAGACCCGCGCCGAAGCCGAACGACGCAAGACCGAAGGAGACCCCTGGCTGTGACCCCTGGGCTGCTCAACGTGGACCAGGTCGCCGCTCACCTCCAGGTGAGCCGCTGGACGGTCTACAACCTCATCCGCTCGCGAGAGCTGGCCTCCCTCACTGTCGGCCGCTGTCGCCGCATCACCGAATCCGCACTTCACGACTACATCTCACGACAGACCGAACGGGAGGCTTCCTAATGCTGTTGTCAAGCGGCAAGCGTGACGGGCGGTGTGACTTGGTAGCACCGTCGGTCACGGATGAGGGCCCACAGAACGTTGACGCGTCGGCGGGCGAGGGCGAGGACGGCCTGGACGTGGCTCTTGCCCTCGGCTCTCTTGCGGTCGTAGAACCGCTTGGAGTTGGGATCGCTCCAGGAGCTGACCAGCGCGGAGGTGTAGAAGACGCGTTGCAGGCGCCGGTGGTAGCGCTGCGGGCGCCGCAGGTTTCCGCTGGTCTTGCCGGAGTCGTGCGGGGCGGGAGCGACGCCGCCGAAGGCCGCGAGGCGGTCCGCGGTGGGGAAGCCGGCCAGGCTGCCGCCGACGGCGACCAGGAACTCGGCACCGAGCTTGGGCCCCATGCCCGGCATGCTCAGGATCACCTCGGCGAGTTCGTGCTCGCGAAACCGGCCCTCGATGAGTTTGTCGATCTCGGCGATCTTCTCGTTGAGGGCCATCACCTCCCTGGCGAGGGTGTGCACCATCTTCGCGATGGCCTTCTCGCCGGCCACGGCGGTGTGCTGCCGCTCGGCGGCCTCGACGGCGGCCTTGGCGAGGCTTTCGGCGCCGCGGACCTTGCGGTTGCGCAGCCAGGTGGTGAGCCGACTGACGCCGATGCGGCGCAGGGCGGCGGGGGTCTGGTAGCCGGTGAGGAGGACCAGGGGACCTGCGTTGGTGAGTTCCAGGGCGCGTTCGAGCGCGGGGAACATGCTCAGCAGGGTGCCCCGCAGGCGGTTGATGGTGCGGGTGCGGTCGGCGACCAGGTCGATGCGGTGGCTGGTGTGCAGCCGCAGCTCGATCGTGGTCTCGTCGTCGGGACGGATGATCTGCAGGTCGCGGCGCATGCGTGCCTGGTCGGCGATGATCCGGGCGTCGCGGGCGTCGGTCTTGCCCTCTCCCCGGTAGGCGTCGGAGGCCCGGTTGACCATGCGGCCGGGGATGTAGAGCAGCTCCTGCAGGTGGTTGACCAGGACAGCGATCAACAGACCCGGCTCGCCGCCGGTCATGTCCATCGCCCAGGTCAGCTCGCGGCCGTCGGCGAGGTCGAGGACGTCGCCCATGAGCTTCAGGAGCTCGGGCTCGTCGTTGGCCACCCGGCGCGACAGCAGGGTCTTGCCGTCGACGTCCATGGCGACGCAGTGGTGGTGGGTCTTGCCGCAGTCGATCCCGGCCCATATCCGGCTCATCGTGCTCCCGAAGTCGTTCCTGCCTTGCCTACCACGGACGACCTCGCCGGCATTGCCCTACACAGCGATCTTGTCGCACTTCCTAATCGGCGGCCGAGTCGTCGTGGGGAGCAGGGCGGCCAAGCCTCCGGAGCCACGAACAACGGCAGCCAGCCTGAGAGCCACACCCCGCTCCCCTGGGTGCCACAACCTTACGAATGGCTGCGGTTCACCCGTGAGTTGAAAGGTAGGGCTGCCTGATGGCGAAGAGGAATGCCAACGGCGAAGGGTCCATCTACCAGCGCAAGGACGGCCGTTGGGAGGGCATCGCGTTCGCCCTCCGCACAGACGGGACGTACAAGCGGCGCAGCGTCTACGGCAAGACCCGAGACGAGGTGCACGACAAGGTGACCCGGCTCAAGGCCGACTCTCAGAACGGGATTCCTGTCGCCACCTCCAAGATGGATCTCGGCGAGTACATGACCTACTGGTTGGCGAATGTGGCGCGCCTCAAGGTCCGGCTGTCGACGTACGCCGCGTACGAGTCGCTGGTGCGGAACTACATCACGCCGGGGTTGGGCAAGAAGAAGCTGACCCGGCTCACAGCTCGCGACATACGGTCCTTCCTCGTTTCGACCGCCAGGAAGTGCCAGTGCTGCGCACAGGGCAAGGACAAGGCCCGTCCTGAGAGGAAGCGCCGCTGCTGCGCGGTCGGCCAGTGCTGCGAGCAGTTCCCGTCAGACCGCACCGTGAGGTTCCTGCTGGTGATCCTGCGGGCCGCGCTCCAGCACGCCGTCCGAGAGGACGAGCTGCCTCGCAACGTGGCCCGGAACGTGGAGCTGAGCGCCGGCACCAAGAGGGAGATCGAGCCACTGACCGCGAAGGAGGGGCGTCAGCTCCTGGCGGTGGCACGGGGCAACCGGCTGTGGGCGGCCTACGAGCTGGCCGTACGGATCGGCCTCCGCCGCGGGGAGGTCCTCGGCCTGCGCTGGCGTGACGTGGATCTGCACGAAGGCGTGGTCACCATCCGCCAGACGATCCAGCGCGTGGGCGGCGAACTGCTCATCGCGGCCCCGAAGACCCAGCGTTCGGCACGCCGGGTGGCCCTGCCCGACGAGTGCGTGGCGGCGCTCCGGGCCCGCCGTGCGGAGCAGCAGGGGGACAAGCGGGCGGCCGGCGACAAGTGGAAGGGGGACGGCAGCGACCTCGTCTTCATGACGAAGAACGGCACCCCCATCGAGCCGCGCAACCTGAACCGGTCCTTCACGGCGCTCTGCGACCGGGCCAAGGTGCGCCGCGTCCGCTTCCACGACCTACGCCACACCTGCGCCTCGCTCCTCCACGAGCGCGGAGCCGACGCACGAACGATCATGGAAGTCCTCGGACACAGCTCCATACGCGTGACGATGGACATCTACACCTTCGTCCGACTGGACTCGCAACGCGCCGCCTTCGACCGCGTCGGCGACGCCCTGCGTGACGGCAACGAGCCAGACGACGATGCCGGCGCGGGCAGTGTCCCGGCCGCCGTCTGATCCACCCCGCGGAGCGGTTGCCGTCAAAACTGCCGTCATCGCAAACACCAGAGGCCCCTTCCGTTCCCGGAAGGGGCCTCTGGCCTGCTGCGCGCTCGGCAGGATTCGAACCTGCAACCTCTTGATCCGTAGTCAAGTGCTCTATCCGTTAAGCTACGAGCGCTTGGCTTCCCGGCGGTTTTTCTTGCCGGTCGGCGTTGCGGGAACAACATTACATGACCTGCGCCGTCACGCGAAATCCGTTTGCCACACCCCCTCTGACCTGCGAAAACGCCGACTACACAAGATCGACCGGCGAGTGCCCACGCGGAGCGCGGACCGCTTCGGAGGGCCGAATGTGAGCGCTTGCACATCCCTGGGGGCCGTCGGGATGTCCGAGGGGCGCGGTGGGGACGTTCGAGGGACCTTCGAGGGGTGTTCCAGGGGGCGCCGACGGGCGGACGGCGGGTCGAGGTTGTCCGAGGGGTGGACGGGGAGCGCGCCGGAAGGTGTCCGGAGACCACCAGAGGGCCGCGCGAGTCGGCCGGAAGAGGGGAAGGGCTCCACGCGGCCGGAAGCGGGAAGAGTCCGTCGGCCGGAAGAGCGAAGAGCACTCCGGCCGGGAACGGCGAAGGGCCCCGGTCGGTAGCGACCGGGGCCCTTCTCGTAAGCGGAGGCGGAGGGATTTGAACCCTCGATGGGGGGTAAGCCCCAAACCGCATTAGCAGTGCGGCGCCATAGACCGGACTAGGCGACGCCTCCATTGCCACTCCACACCGCGCAAGCGCGAGGTGGCGTGTGCAGATGATGACACAGCCGTGCGGCAGGTCACCAATCGCGTTCTACGGTACTAGGCCGCCCGGCACCGGAGCAAAGCGCTCGCCGGGGCCGCAACGTGCGGGGCGTGTGCGCGTTAGAGGAAAGGGGGCAGTGTGTGCCCCCGGCCCGCCGAGTCCAGGAGTACGACCATGAGCACGTCCACGCCGCTGCCGCTACTGCTGCGCCGGGCCGCCGTCGCCACCGCAGCGGCCGCCGCCGCCCTGACCAGCGTCCCGGCGACGGCCGTCGCGGCACCGCTGCCGCTGCCGCTCCCCGAGCGGGAGCAGCGCGCCGTGCCCGAGGACTCGGTGACGGGCGGGCCGGTGCACGACCCCGCCGGCCGGCCGGGCGACGGGGCGGGGACCGGCGACGCCGAGGAGCCGCGCGACCCGGAGCAGCACCTCACCGTCACCGTCCACGGCGCGGGGCTCGGCACGGACGGGATGTACGACTTGACCTGCCACCCCACCGGCGGCGACCACCCCAAGGCGAAGGCGGCGTGCGAGACGCTGGACGGGCAGACCCGGTGGGGTCGTGACCTGTTCGCCCCCGTTTCGCCCGGCTCGAACTGCACCCTGCAGTACGGCGGGCCGGCCACCGCACACGTCACCGGGGTCTGGGCCGGCCGCCCCGTAGACGCGCACTTCAACCGCGAGGACGGCTGCGAGATTGCCCGCTGGAACAAGTTCGTGCCCCTGTTGCCGAAGATCGGCTCGTGACGGACGCCACATGTCCGGCGTGCGGCGAGTCGCACAAAGGCGTGGCAGAACCTCCCTCTCATCCGCCGCCGCTCCCGCATCCCCTGCCCTTAGACTCCCTTCTAGTGACACTCCAAGGGCCGGGCGGCAGACTGGCCGCGGGTGTCGGCAAGGTGCGGTAACCAGGGAGGAAGCGTCGTCGTGAGCAGCAGGCCATCCCGAGGCGCTGCTCGCCTCGCAGCCATACTCGACGCCCTCCCCGACGCGCTGCTGCTGGTCAACTGCAACGGCACGGTGGTCAACGCCAACCACATCGCACTGGAGAGCTTCGAGACGCCCGGCACCGCGCTGGTGGGCCGTGGGCTCCTCGATCTGCTGCCGGACTTCGACTCCAAGCGCATCCCGGGATCGATGCGCCGCCCCATCGACGACCGCGAGGGCGGCCGCACCCGACCCACCCGGATGATGGCGCGGCGCACCGACGGGTTCCAGTTCCCGGTCGAGGTGACCAGCGCCAATCTGGAGGACGGCCGCACCCCGTACGCCGACAACCACAGCTACACCGGCGACGAGCTGCTCATGCTCGTCGTGCGCGACCTGACCGGCACGGTGGACACCGAGGCCGAACTCGCGCGCCAGCAGCGGCAGACCGAGATGATCCTGCGCGCCGCCGCCGAGGGCGTGGTCGGCGTGGACACCGACGGCAAGGTCGTCCTGGTCAACCCGTCCGCCGCGCAGATCCTGGGCTTCCGCGCCAGCGACCTGGGCGGCCAGGAGCTGCACCCGCTGGTGCACCACTCGCGCGCGGACGGCTCCCCGCTGCCGTACGAGGAGTCCCCGCTCGCCGACACGCTGCGCTCCGGGCGCAAGCACCGGGTGCGCAACCAGACGCTGTGGGCGAAGGACGGCACCAAGGTGCCCGTCGACCTGACCACCGCCCCGGTGCGCGACGGGGACCAGCTGGTCGGCGCGGTGATGACCTTCACCGACCGGCGGCAGTACGAGGCGATGGTCGCCCGCCACACCGAGCGCTATGACGCGATGGTGGCCGAGCAGACCGAGCGCTACGACGCCATGGTCACCGAGAAGACCGCCGCCTACGACGCCATGGTCGCCGAGAAGACCACGGCCTACGACGCCATGCTGGCGGAGAAGACCGAGGCGTACGACGCCATGCTCGCCGAGCAGACCGAGCGCTATGACGCGATGGTGGCCGAGCAGACCGAGCGCTACGACGCCATGGTCACCGAGAAGACCGCCGCCTACGACGCCATGCTCGCGGAGAAGACCGAGGCGTACGACGCCATGCTCGCCGAGCAGACCGAGCGCCACGACGCGCTGGCCGCCCGGCACGCGCAACTCCTCGCCGTGCTGGACGAGTCGCTGCGCGGGCCGCTCCTGCAGCTCCGCGCCGAGCTGGGCACGCTCGCCGCCGACCCGGCCGGCCAGCTGTGGCCCGAGGCCAACCAGATCCTGCACTACCTGGCCGCCGGCTACACCCGGATGACCACCCTCGTCGACAACGTCCTCAGCTTCCAGCGCCTGGACACCGGTGTCGAGCGGCTGGAGCGGCGGCGCGTCTCCCTGGACGCCGTGGTGACCGCGGCTGTCGAGGGCGCGGTCGAGCTGATCGGCCCCGGCCGGGCGCAGTTCGCGGTGCACGCGCCGCCCATCGAGGCCGAGGTGGACCCGGTGCGGCTGGCCCAGGCGCTCGCCCACCTGATCGCGGACGTCGCCGGGGTCGACTCCACCGGCAACGCGGCCGGCGGCGGAATCCCCGCCGGAGACTCCACGATCGTCGTCGCGGCCGCCCAGCGCGGTCAGGCCGTGCGGATCGAGGTCCGCGGGCCCTACCCGGGCGGCGACGCGGTGCACGGTCCCCTCGTCCGCGGCATCGTGCGGTTGCACGGCGGGGTGCTGCAGACGCACGAGGTGCCCGGGATGGGCGGCGGCAGCGCGTACGTCCTGGACGTACCGGCCTCGGCGGCGGCCGCCGGCCCCGCAGCCGCCGCTCCCTCCGGAGCCACCGCCGCATCCGGCGAACAGACGAACGGCGCGGGCGGCACCGCCGGCACGGACGCCACACATGGCACGCACGGCGCGGACGCCACGCATGGCGCGGACGTCACGGGCCGTGCGGACGCGACCGACGGCGCGGGCCACACCGACGGGAGCGGCCGCACCGACGGCGCCGTCGCCGCCACCGGTTCGATCCCGGTGCCGGTCGAGGGTGGCGAGCCGGACCAGGACGCCGAGCCGCAGGCCGGCGCGGATCCCGCGGCCGCCGGCGCCCCGAAGGGTCGCCGCGCCCGCCGCGCCGCGCCCGGCGACGCCACCGCGGGCCGAGCCCAGGGCCAGAGCCAGGGCCAGGGCCAGCTCCCGCCCGCGACCGACGGTGCCGACGCGACCGACGGGCGTGCGGTCGGCGGTACGGCCGGCGGCGCGCTCCCGACAGCGGCTCCGGTGGCCGGCGCGGGCGCGCCGAACGGCCTGGTGGCGGTCGCGGACGCGACTGCCGTCGCGCCGGAGGAGTTGCCCCGGCCGACCGGGCGGCGCCGGGCGCGCCGCGCCCCGGAGCCGGCTCCCGCCGCCGAACCCCTGCCCGCGACGGCCCAGGGTCAGGCGCGCGGCGACGCTCCCGGCGTCCTCGCGGCCGGTGCCGCCACTCCCGACGGATCCGCCGCGCCCGCCGGGCTCTCCGGCGCGCCCGGCGACGGCCACACTCCCGAGCAGGGAGTCCCGGCCCTCGACGGCCCCGCCGGGCTGAGCCCGGTCGGCCCCGCGGGGGTCGGACCGGGCGGCCAACGGCTGGTGCCCGCCCAGGGTCCGGCGGGCGAGGCCGTCCCTTCCGCACCCGCGCCGACCGGCCGCCGAGCCCGACGCGGCGCCCCCGCCCAGGAGTCGGAGGCCCCGGCGGGTGCCCGTGCGGCCTTCGCGCTCCCCCCGGCCGCCGCCGACGCCGCCACCCCGCCCCAGGGGCCCGCGGGCGCCGAAGGCCCGGTCCCCGCACTGTCCGCGGCGCCTGTTCCCGGCGAGGCCCAGCAGGCGCCTCCGGGCACCGGTCGCCGCCGCGCCCGGCGCGCCCTCTCGGAGAGCGCGGACCAGCCCGGACCCGGCGCGCCCCACGCTCCCGAGGCCACCGGCCCGCAGCCCCAGGGCGCCCCGGCCGACGGCGCCGCGCCGCCGGCCGCCCGCGCCCCCTTCGCCCTCCCCCCGGCCGCCGCCGACCGCGCGCCCGCGTCCCCGCCGCCGGGTGACCTGAGCCCGGCAGACCCGGGTCCGGCCGACCTGACTCCCGCCGACCTGGGTCCGGCGGGCCTGGTGCCCGCCCAGGGTGCGCCCGGCGCGCCGGGCGGGAACGGCCCCGCCGGGCTGCCGGCTGTGCCCGGCCCCCAGCACGCCCCGGACGGACACGGTCTGCCGGGCGGCAGCGCCCCCCTGCCCGTTCCCGGTGCCCCGGCGGGCGCCGACGCACGGGCCGTCCCCGGCGCCCGCGGTGTGGGCGGTCGGCCGTCCGACGCCGACGGGGTGAACGGCGTGCCCGCCACGCAGCGAGTCCCGCACGGCCTGCCCGGCTCACAGGACCTCGCCGCCGCCCGAGGCATGGCGCTGGCGGGGCCCGGCGCCGCCGCGCGCGGACGGCTCGACGACGGTACGGCGCCGGGCGGCGCACCCCATCCGCGCAGCCCTGGAGTGGGCACGGCGCGCGGCGCCGCCCCGGACGACGCCGCGGGCATGCCCGTGCCACCGCAGGCCGGTGCGCGCGGCGCCCTGCCGGCGCGGGACGACGACCGCCACGAGCCCGAGCTCGACGCCGATGCCGGGGCCGAGGTCGAGGCCAGCTGGTCCGCCGGCCCGCACGGCGCCGCGCCGCGCACGGAGGAGTGGGGCCACGCGCCGGGCGACGCGTTCGCCCCGGCCCAGCACGGTGCGCCGCAGACCGTCGCCGGTGCGGGTGCGCCCGCCGCGGGCCGACGCGCCCACCGCGGCGGCCCCGCGACCGCGCTGCCGGGTGGCCCGGGTGTTCCCGGTGCCCCGGACGTTCCCCGTGCTCCTGGCATTCCCGGTGCTCCTGGTGCCGTCGACGCCTCGGCCGACTGGGCGGAGGGTTCGGGCCACCCGCAGGGTCCGTACGCCCCCGAGGACAGCCAGGACGGTGCCCCCCGTGCAGTCGCCGTGCCCGGCGCGCGCCGCGCCCGCGTGGCCCAACCTCCGTACGGTCCGGGCGGCATGCCCGTCACCGATGACGACGCGGCCCCGGACGACGGCTGGGCCGACGGCCCGCAGGCCCCGGGCGCTCCCGCCGTGCCCGGCGCACGCGGCGCCCAACCCCCGTACGGCGAGGGCGCCACGGCGGCGCGGGACGGCTGGGCCGACGGCCGCCGGGCGGCGGGACCGTACGGCCCCGGCGTGGGCGCGCCGGCCGTCGACGAGGACCCCGGGACGCAGGGCGGCTGGGCCGGTGACGCCCCGGCCCCCGGCCGGCGGACGAGGGCGGACGAAGGGCCGCACGGGCCCGGCGCGGCCGGTCTGCCCGCCGCGCGACGGCCGGACGGCGGCCGGGGCGCCGGTTACCCGGCGGACGACACGACGGCGGGCGGCCCCGGCGCGGGTCTCGACGCGGGTCTCGACGCCGACGGGTCCGCGCCCGCGTTGCCGGCCGCGCGCGAAGCGGGCGACGGGGCACCGTACGACCCCGCGCGGCCCATCGCGCCCGGACAGCCGCAGGCGCCGGGGCAGGAGCCGACCGGCCGACGGCGGGCCCGCCGCCCCCTGGCCGAGGAGCCCCGCCAGTCGGCGGAGCCCGGACCCGGTACGGGCCTGGCCATGGGACCTGGGCCGGGCGGTCTGGGCCAGGGCGTGCCCGGCGGCTCCGGCGGGGCCGCGCAGCCGGGTCAGGACGCCTCCCACGGGCGGCCGATCAGCGTGCGCACGCTGGGACAGGGCGTGCCGTTCGCGCCGCCCGGCACCGACCCGCAGCGGCAGGGGCCGACCCCGACCGGCAGCGTGCCCGTCGCGGGTTCCGGCCGGCGCCGCAAGCTGGCCTCGCGACCGGAACTCGACGAGCAGGTCGGGCCGATGCCCGCCGGGCGCCCGGGCGCCACTCCGCCGCATACCCCACCGCACCCTCAGCCGCACTCCCAGCCGCGTGCGCAGTCGCCCGGCGGACCGCAGCAGGGCGCGCAGCCGCAGGGCGCCGCGGGTTCCGCGCTGGCCGGGACGCCGCAGCAGCCGCACCGGCCGGGGGCGCCCGTGGACGCCACCACCGGGCGCGGACGGACGTTCGCGATCGGCGCGCCCGACGAGGGCGAGGAGGGGCCGCAGCCGCTGGACGGGCCGAACGGCGCCATAGAGGTCGTCGACGACCGCACCCCGCAGCCGCCGCCGGACGACGAACTGCCGCCGGAGCCGCTGGACAACCCACGCCGGCTGCTGGTCTGGCCGGCGCCGGACGTCTCCACCCAGCAGGCGCTGAGCGACCGCGGCTACCGCCCGGTGATCGTCAACTCCCGGGAGGAGGTGGACGCTCAGATCGCGGCGTATCCGGCCGCGCTCTTCGTCGACCCGCTGACCGGGCCGATCACCAGGACCGCGCTGCAGTCGCTGCGCACGGCCGCCGTCGCGGCCGAGGTCCCGGTGCTGGTGACGGCGGGGCTCGGTCAGGCGACGCGCGAGGCCGCGTACGGCGCCGACCCGGCCGTGCTGCTCAAGGCGCTCGCGCCGCGCGACAGCGAGCAGCACCCGCCGCGGGTGTTGCTGATCGAGGAGCACGAGCCGATCGCCAGCGCGCTGACGGCGACGCTGGAGCGACGCGGGATGCAGGTCGCACGGGCGGTGACGGACGCGGACGCGGTGGCGCTGGCCGGGCAGATGCGGCCCAATCTGGTGGTCATGGACCTGATGCAGGTGCGGCGTCGCCGGGCCGGGATCGTGGACTGGCTGCGCGGCAACGGGCTGCTCAACCGCACCCCCCTGGTCGTCTACACCTCGGCGGACATCGACCCGGGCCAGCTGTCCCGGCTGAGTTCGGGCGAGACCGTGCTGTTCCTCGCGGAGCGCTCGACGAGCGCGGAGGTGCAGACGCGGATCGTGGACCTGCTGGCCAAGATCGGCACCAACTGACGGCGTCCGGCCGTCGACGGGCTGACGGCGTCCAGCGAACGCCGCTGCGGACGCGGACACGGACACGGACGCGGACACGGACGCCGCGGACACGGACGCGCGACGAGCGTTTCGGTGGTTCCGTAGGACGGTGGCTGTACGGCCGTGTCCGCGGGCGGTCACGCCGAACGGCCGAGCCGAGCGCCGTACGGGCGGAGTCCGGACCCCGTACCAGCGCCGCGCGGACGCCGTACGGAAGCCGCACCCGCGCCGCGCGGAAGCCGTAGCAGCGCCGCACGGGCGCGGTTACGAGCGCCGTACGGGCGGAGTGGGAGGGGCGGCGCCCGACGGCGCCGCCGCTCTCCCGCCGTACCGGCCTCAGTCCAGTGTCGTCACATCCAGCTCGCCCTCGGCGTACTGACGCCGGATCACCTTCTTGTCGAACTTGCCCACGCTGGTCTTGGGCACGGCGGGGACCAGCGCCCATCGCTCCGGGAGCTGCCAGCGGGCGATCCGCTCGCTCAGGAAGGCGCGCAGCTCCTGGTAGTCGACGGTGCTCCCGTCCCGGAGCACGACCGTGGCCAGCGGGCGTTCGCCCCACTTGTCGTCGGGGACGGCGACGACCGCCGCCTCCGCGACCGCCGGGTGGGCCATGAGGTGGTTCTCCAGCTCGACGGAGGAGATCCACTCGCCGCCCGACTTGATGACGTCCTTGGCCCGGTCGGTCAGCGTCAGATAGCCGTCGGGGCTGATGGTGCCCACGTCGCCGGTGCGCAGCCAGCCGTCCTCGCTGAACTTGTCGTCCGGGCGGAGCGGGGCGGCGCCCTCGCCCCCGTAGTAGGCGCCCGCGATCCACGGGCCGCGCACCTCCAGCTCGCCGGCCGAGGCGCCGTCCCAGGGCAGGAAGCGCCCCTCGCCGTCGCGCAGCCGGGCCTCGACCGAGGCGGGGAAGCGGCCCTGGGTGACGCGGTAGCGCCACTCGTCCTCCCCGGCCAGGCCGGCCGGGGGGTGGGCGACGGAGCCCAGCGGCGAGGTCTCGGTCATGCCCCAGGCGTGGATCAAGCGCAGCCCGTGCCGCTCCTGGAAGGCGCGCATGAGGGCGGGCGGGCAGGCCGCGCCGCCGATGATCACGCGCCCCAGGAAGCTCACGTCCCGCGGCCTGGCGTCCAGCTCGGTCAGCAGCCCGGACCAGATGGTCGGGACGGCGGCCGCGATCGTGGGCCGCTCCCGCTCGATCATCTCGGCGAGCGGGGCGGGCTGGAGGAAACGATCGGGCATCAGCAGGGAGCTGCCCGCCATGAAGGCGGCGTGCGGTGTGCCCCAGGCGTTGACGTGGAACATCGGCACGACCGGCAGCAGCACGTCGTGCGCGGCGAGGGCGAACGACTCCGCGGCGTTGAGCTGCAACGAGTGCAGATAGATGGAGCGGTGGCTGTAGGCGACGCCCTTGGGGTCGCCGGTGGTCCCGGAGGTGTAGCAGAGCGCGGCGGCGTCGCGCTCGTCGACCTCCGGCCAGTCGAACTCCACCGGGCGGCCGGCGATGAGCTCCTCGTACTCGTGGACCCGGGCCCGCGCGCCCTCCAGCGGACCGCGGTCGCCGGGGCCGGTGACGACGATGTGCTCGACGCAGGGCAGGTTCGGCAGCAGCGGGGCGAGCAGGGGCACCAGCGAGCCGTTGACGACGACGACCCGGTCGGCGGCGTGATTGATGATCCAGGCGAGCTGTTCGGCCGGCAGCCGCAGGTTGAGGGTGTGCAGCACGGCGCCCATGGAGGGGACCGCCAGATACGCCTCAAGGTGTTCCGCGTTGTTCCACATCAGGGTGGCGACCCGCTGGTCGCCGGTGACGCCCAGTTCGTCCCGCAGCGCGTGGGCGAGTTGCGCGCAGCGCGCGCCGACCTCTCCGAACGTGCGCCTGGTCGGTGTGGAATCCCCGGTCCATGTGAGGACGTACGAGCCGCTGTGCACGACCGCGCCATGCCGCAGTATGCGGCTCACGGTCAGCGGGACATCCTGCATCGTGCTGAGCACCGGGGCCTCCTGAAGGACCGGTTACGCGCCAGTAGGTGCCGCCGATTCTGCATTCGACCGGGCGGGATGTCACTACTTCGGCGTGACCGAGCCCTCTCGGCGCGTCGCGAGGAGCGCGATGCGGGCCGGCGCCGTGAGCGTCCACCTGCGCCATCGGGCGCGTCGGACGCCGTCGGGCGTGTCGCACACCGTCGGCACCCTCGGGCGTGTCGCGCGCCGTCGGACGCCACCGGGGGCGGTTCGGCACCTCGGAGCCGGTGTCTCCGCCGCCATGGGTGGCGGTCGGCGCCGTGGGAGGGGCGGGGCTCAGGCTGCGCGCAGCTGCTCGGCGCCGCGGCCGGGCTGCAGTTCGGGGTTAAGCTCGGGGTCCTCGCGCAGCTTGCCGAGGGCGCGGGAGACGGCGCTCTTGACGGTGCCGACGGACACCCCGAGCACCTCCGCCGTCTGAGCCTCGCTCAGATCCTCGTAGTACCTGAGGACGACCATGGCCCGCTGGCGGGCGGGCAGCCGCAGCACCGCTCGCCACATCGCGTCGCGCAGCACCTGCTGCTCGGCGGGGTCGGGGGCCGGGATCGGATCGGGCTCCGGCAGCTCGTCGCAGACGAACTCCTCGACCTTGCGCTTGCGCCACTGGGAGGTGCGGGTGTTCACCAGCGCGCGACGGACGTAGCCGTCCAGCGCGTGGTGGTCCTCTATGCGCTCCCACGCCAGGTAGGTCTTCGTCAGCGCGGTCTGCAGCAGGTCCTCGGCGTCGCAGGGGTTGGCGGTGAGGGCGCGGGCGGTACGCAGCAGAACCGGCCCTCGTGCCCGGACGTACGAGGAGAACGACGGGAACACGACGGTCGATGCGCTGGGGCACACTGGCGTGGTCATGGCGTCCACGCTATGAGCGCGTAGCGCCTCAGGGATCGGCCCCAGGTGCCGAAGCCGGATCCCCCTCAGGTTGTAGGGGTGGGGCTGGCACCACCTCCTGGGGGCGGACGGGAGGAGGAGGTCCTTCAGGGTCGGCTCTCAGGGATGCGGTCCCTGGACCCGGTATCAGCGGTGGTCAGCCCGATGATCGCCGACCCGCGGGGCAGGGGGCCGGCGGCCATCCGTGCTTATTCATCACTCAACTTTCCATGGTCAGCGGACGATCGCCACCGGGGCGTCGACCCTGTTGCGGTCGATGCTCAACCGCTTGCCGCCGTGCTTCTCGCTCACGTTGCCCGCGTACTGGTGGATGCGGCGGTGGGGGTGCCACGCGTTCGGCCGCAGCACCGGCTCCCCGAAGACCGTGGCCTTCACGCCCCAGCGCGCGAACCACATCGCCGACGGCAGATCACGCACCCCGGCCCGACGGGCCTGCTCCAGGTGAAGCACCCCGGACTCGGCGCTGCTGTAGAAGCCGGGGAAGTAGCCGGAGTCGCGCACCTCGCGGTTCCAGCCGCGGATGAAGGAGAGGGTGGCGCGGGCGCAGGCGCGGCGGGTGTGGTCGTACGCCTCCATGTCGAGGTAGAGGGCGCTGCGCTCCCGCAGGCCGAACGCCTCCGCGCGCCGCACCGCGTCGCGGCCCTCGCTGCGGCCCTGCTCCCAGGGGTGGGCACCGATCCGGACGCCCATCTTCGCCGAGTTGCGCACACACGGGGACTGCGAGCCGACGTACACCGGCAGCAGCCGCCAGCCCAGATCCTCGGCGCCCAGCGCCCAGGAGCGGGTGAGCCGGGGCTGGCTCGGGCAGGCGCGACCGCGGCCGCCGAAGTAGACGCCGATCACCCGGTACGGGGAGGAGCGCCACGCGCGGAGGGTGGCGAGGGAGGGGGCGTGGCAGGTGTCGATGCCCCAGCCGCGGAAGATCCGGGCGCCGTGGACGCGGGGGTCGGGGAGAGCGGCGGGAATGGCGGGGCCGACGGCGCGGGGCCCGGTCATGGCGTCCCGCTCGCCCTTCGTTCCCGCCGTTTCCTCCGCTTCCCTCCTTCCCTTCGCGTCCTTGGGGTCCCTGGGGTTTCTGGGGTCCTCGGCGCCCTTCGCATCCGTCGCGTCCGTCGCGTCCTCGGCCTTCGTGCTCTTGCCGTCCGCCGTCGTCTTCGCCGCACGGGCGGCCTTGGCTTCCTTGGCCACCTTGGCGGCCTTCGCTGCTTGGGCCGCCGTCGCCGCTTGCGTGCCCACGGACTCGGCGGCCTTGGCGGCGGCGGCCGCCTTGGTCAGGGCGAGCCGGGCGACAGTGGACGGATCGGCGGAGGAAGCCGCGACCGCCGGAGTGGCGGCGGCGTGGGTGGAGCCGGGTTGCGGGGCACCGGCGAACACGGTCTGCCCGGCCAGCCCGGCGCCCGTGGCGACCGCCGCGAGCAGGCCGACCGTAAATCCGGTGATCTTTCTTCGTCTGATCGTCTTGAGTCGGTCCATACGGCGAGTCAAGGCGGCGACCGCCGGGCCGGTCCCGTAGACACGCGCGCGGGGAGCCGCGATTCAGCCGTCTGCACCGATTCGACCACCTGCACCGATTCGACCGGCTGCGCCGATTCGACCACCTACGCCGATTCCGAGGCCGCGAGGGTGTCACGTCCGGGTCGGGTGACCGGCCGACCCGTCGTCCATGCCGAGGATCAGGGCGGAGGTGGGCACACCGGTTCCCGCCGTGACCAGGACATGGCGGACCTCCGGCAGCTGGTTGACGGCGGTGCCGCGGAGCTGCCGCACCGCCTCGGCGATGCCGTTCATCCCGTGCAGATACGCCTCGCCGAGCTGGCCGCCGTGGGTGTTGAGCGGCAGCGCGTCCGCCGCCACGAAGTCCGCCGCCTCGCCTCGCCCGCAGAAGCCGAACTCCTCCAGCTGCATCAGCACGAAGGGGGTGAAGTGGTCGTACAGGATGCCCACGTCGATGTCTTCGGGGGTGAGCCGGCTGGTGCGCCACAGCTGCCGCGCGACGACACTCATCTCCGGCAGCCCGGTGAGCCCGCCGTCGTAGCCGCGGTCGCGGTAGTAGCTGGTCATCTGCTCCTGCGCGCGGCCCGCCCCCTGCGCGGCGGCGCGGATGACGGCCGGCGGGTGGCGGAGGGTCCGGGCCCGTTCCACGCCGGTGACCACCAGGGCCTGCCCCCCGTCGGTCTCCTGGCAGCAGTCCAGCAGCCGCAGCGGCTCGGCGATCCAGCGCGAGGCGGCGTGGTCGGCGAGGGTGATCGGACGGCCGTAGAAGTACGCCGCCGGATTGGTCGCGGCGTACCGGCGGTCGGTGACCGCGACATGGCCGAACGCCTCAGGGGTCAGCCCGTACGTGTGCAGGTAGCGCTGCGCGGCCATGGCGACCCAGGAGGCCGGGGTGAGCAGGCCGAAAGGCAGCGACCAGCCGAGCGCCGTGCCTTCGGCGGAGGGCTCGCGGTGAGTGACGCCGGAGCCGAAGCGACGGCCGGAGCGCTCGTTGAACGCGCGGTAGCAGACGACGACGTCCGCGATCCCGGCGGCGACGGCGAGCGCGGCCTGTTGGACGGTGGCGCAGGCCGCGCCACCGCCGTAGTGCACCCGGGAGAAGAAGGACAGCTCACCGATGCCGGCCGCCTGCGCCACGGTGATCTCCGGGCTGGTGTCCATGGTGAACGTGGTCAGCCCGTCCACGTCGGCGGGGGTCAGCCCGGCGTCGTCGAGCGCCGCCCGCACCGCCTCCACGGCCAGCCGCAGCTCGCTGCGGCCGGAGTCCTTGGAGAACTCGGTGGCGCCGATCCCCACGATGGCGGCCCGACCGCCGAGGCTGTCGGCACGGTGCAGACTCATGGCGTCCTCCGGCGCCGCGGGTCGGGCCGGGGCGGGTCGGAGGGCCGGGGTGGGCCGGAGGGCCGGGGTGGGTCGCAAAGCCCTGGTGGCCCGGGCGGGTCGGAGGGCCCAGGTGGTGGGGGTCGCTCGGAAGAGCCCAGCTCGACGGTGGCCTCGCCGGTGACGTGCCGTCCCAGGGAGTTGCGGCCGACGATCCGTACCCGCGCCGTGCTCCCCTCCACGGCGGCGACGGTCCCTGTCAACGTCAACTCGTCCCCCGGATAGTTGGGCGCTCCGAGCCGGATGGCGAGTCGACGCAGCACGGAGGCCGGGCCCGCCCAGTCGGTGACGTAGCGACCGACCAGGCCGTTGGTGGTCAGGATGTTCATGAAGATGTCCGGCGTCCCGCGCGCCCGTGCCGCCTCCGGGTCGTGGTGCACGTCCTGGAAGTCGCGGGAGGCGAGGGCCCCGGCGACGATGAGGGTGCGGGTGACGGGGATGCGGAGCGGGGGCGGCGCCTGGGCGGCCCGGAACACGGGCAGTAGCTCCCCCTCCGCGTCATGGAGGAACTCCAGCTCGACCTCCATGCCGATACGCACCGCCTCCGGCGGCACCCCGACGATGTTGCTGATCATCCGGACACCCTCGGCGAGCTCGACGAGCCCGACGACATACGGGGGGTCGAACGCGAGGAACGGCGGGTGGTGCATCACGACGCGGCTGAAGACGGTGCCGCGGCCGGAAGCCCGCACGGTGTCCCAGCCCTGCCCCCCGCAACCGTTGCACCCCGGCAGCCAGGGGAAGCGCAGGGCGCGGCAGTCGACACAGCGCTGGATCAGCAGCTGACCGGCGGCGACGCCCTCCCAGAACCCGGCGTTGTCGCGGTTCACGACGGGCTGCGGGCGCGCCGGCCGCTGACCGGGGCGGACGGGCCCGGGAGCGGGGGCGGAGCCGGGGGCCGGAGCCGTTCCGCACGATCGAGCCGGGTCCGAGGACGGAACCGGGCCGGGGAACGGAGCCGGACCGGGGGACGGAACCGGGTCGGGGCACGGAACCGGGTCAGGCCGCTCCGAACCGGCGTGCGGCGGCGCGTACTTGAGGATGCGGAAGCGATGGGTCCCGGCGAGCTCGCCGTCGGCCCGTAGGTCCATGCGCGTGGTGACGAAGTGGCCGCGACCCAGCCTGGTGGTCTTGAGCGGCGAGACGGACTCGATCACGGCGTCGAAGGTGACGCGGTCGCCGGGACGCAGCAGGCGTGGGTACTCCTGCTCGCAGTCGGTGGCGACGACGGAGGTGAACCCGGCCCCGTCCAGCCGGGACAGCAGCTCGTCGTAGGCGCTCGAACGCTCGCCGGCGGCACCGCGGCCGGAGAGCCCGCGCATCGTCCACACCTGGAGCATGGCGGGCGGGGCGACGGCGGGGTAACCGGGGTGGGTGTCGCCGACGGCCTCGCACCAGTGCCGGATCATCGGCTCGTTGACGGGGTCCTTGCCCCGCCCGCCGATGACGGCGGCGTGGCCCTCGTACGCCTTCAGCTGCTGGTAGAGGGAGTCGGCGCTCATGGTTTTCTGACTATCCGTCAGCTATGCGACTCCGTCAAGACATTGCGGCGCGGAGGGGCGGGACGGCCGGTTTGGTCGGGCTGGCCGGGTTGGCCGGGGGCCGGGGGCTGGGGAATCCGGGGAGACGGAAGCGCGACGGCACCGAAGTGCCGCCGCGCGACCATCTGACCTCACCCAGTCCCTTTCAGTTCACCGCATCACCACCACGGAACGAAGACGACAGTGGCGTTGTGCTGGTCGATGTAGACGTCCTCGGCCCCGATGACACTGGCGGTGTTGTTCTGGTTCGACGCACCGGTGCCGGTGGCGATCTGCTGAGTGGTGGTGGAGTTGCCGTTGTTGTCGTCGCCGACGCCGCTGCCGACGATGGACCCCACGGACTTGTTCGGCCCGTCACCCGCGCCGTCGTCCCCGTCCGCGTGGGCGACGCCCCCGAAGAGCGCGACGGCGAGGGGGAGAGCGGCAACGGCGGCCAGGGTACGGGCGGGACGGATACGCGCCATGTCCATTCCTCCAGGAAATCGAGAGTCGAGGTGTGGGGAGCCCGGGATGGCGGTCGGCCGGTCGCCCCTCGGTGTCGCTCCGCCACGGTCGTACTGAAGCGTGACGACGTCGCGGAAGCAGAGTTGCCCATGAACTCCCTGGCGAACCATCCGTGTTGTCCCAATTACCTCGCAAGCATGAGGAACCTTTCTTAAACACCGCTTGCGCCCCCAATGCACCCCTCTCCCTCACCCCAGGCGGTCACAGGCCGTAAGGGAGAAGGGAAGAACCGTTCCCGCATGCCTTCGGCCACGCACGGCCCCCGACGCCCCCGAATCCCCCGCTTCGGACCTCCCTCACCCTTCCCAGAATCGAACATCTGCGCGAAAATGACCCTATGGCGGACAACCCCCTGGTCCACGCCCTGGCCGCCGCGGCGCACGGCTTCGCGGTGATCCCGCTGACCCGCGCGAAACTTCCCGCCGTGCGCTCCCCGCACCACCGCGACCCGGTCTGCGCGCCACCACCGGGGGTCGACCCGGACTCCACCGAGCCTCCGGGGCCGGAACGGGGACGGTCCCCGACCACGGGCACAGGCGGGAGAGCGGTCATGGGCACGGATCCGTGGTCGGTCATGGGCACGGACCCGTGGTCGGTCATGGGCACCGACCCGAGCCCGGACGCCGACACCGACCCGAGCCCGGACGCCGACACCGACCCGAGCCCGGACGCCCGTACGGGCCCGAGGCCGGACGCTCACACAGGCCCGAGCCCGGACGCCCGCACGGGCCCGAGCCCAGGCCATGGGCAGAGGGGTGCGCCGGGCCGTGGGCCGGGGGGTGATCCGACGACGCCCGGCCGGGGGTGCGGACCGGCGACGCCCCGCCCCGCGCGGGCGGCCCCCTGCCACGGTGAGTGCGGACGGCTCGGTCACGGCGTCTACGACGCCTCGACGGACCCCGACACCATCCGCGCCCTCTTCGCCGCCGCCCCATGGGCCACGGGCTACGGCATCGCGTGCGGAGTCCCCCCGCACCACCTGGTCGGGGTGGACCTGGACCACAAGCCCGCGACGGCCACCGACGGCCTGGCGGCCTTCGCCCGGCTGGCGCGCGAGGACGCCTTCGCCGTCCCCCACACGGTGACCGTCCTCACCCCCAGCGGCGGTCGCCATCTGTGGCTCACCGCCCCGGGGGACGCTCCCGTCCACAACTCCGTGGGTCGGCTGGCACGCGGCGTCGACATCCGTGGCCTGGGCGGCTATCTGGTCGGGCCGGGCTCCCGCAGCTCGCGCGGCGACTACCGCCGGGCCCCCGGGTCCCCCCTCTGGACCCCGGCTCCCGCACCGGAGGCGCTGCTGCGCCTGCTCGCCCCGCCCCGTCCCGTCTCCCGGCCGCGGCCGACCCGCCCCCTCACGCCCCACCGTGCCGCCGCCCTGGTCGCGTTCGTCCGCGCCTCCCGCCCCGGGGAGCGCAACTCCCGCCTCTACTGGGCGGCTTGCCGCGCCTGCGACGCGGGAGCCGACCCGGCCCTCACCCATGCCCTTCTGAACGCGGCCCTCAGCACCGGCCTCCCGTCCCACGAAGCCGCCGCCACACTCGCCTCGGCGGCGCGCCGGGACGGGCTCCGAAGCGCCGGTCAGGGGTGAGCGGCCGGCCCCCCGGCGTCCGCGCTGCCCCGTGCCGCCTGCCAGGCCGCGGGGTCGTGGAAGTGCACGTCGTAGCGGTCCTGTTGGGGCAGGAGGCTCTCGAAGGGCTCCAGTCCGTGCTGGATGCGGCCCAGGGCCCGGAAGTACCCGAATCGGTCGACGCCCGGCGTCAGCACCGCGATCAGGTCGGCGGTGGTGCCAGCGGCGGCTCCGAAGGCGTGCGGCATCGTCGGCGGGACGACGACCAGTCCGCCCGCGCCCACCGGCTTCAGCTCGCCGTCCAGGAAGAACTCCACCGTGCCGTCGAGCACGTAGAAGAGCTCCGTGGAGAGCGCGTGGTGATGCGTCCGGGCGCCGTCCGCGCCCGCGCCGAGGGTGAGGCGGTTGGCGCCCAGCGCGCCGCCGGTCTCACCGCCGTCGGCCAGCAGCCGGAAGCCTCCGCCGTGCGGCAGCGGCACGTGTTCGGCCTGCTCGGGCAGGATGACGAGCGCGTCACGGGTTTCCAGGGTCATCGTTCCCGGTTCCTCTCCGGAGTCTCCGCCAGGCCCGACTCCGTTCGCCGTGGCCGACTCCGTCGACTCCCACGGCTCCATTCGAGCCCGGGAAGAAGCTCCGTACCAGAAGCGGTTTCCACCGGCAGAAATCATCGATCGTGATGAATCGGGGGACGGGTGGAACTGCGGCAGCTCCGGTACTTCGTGGCCGTGGCCGAGGAGGGCGGGTTCGGCCGGGCCGCCGAACGGCTCAGCATCGTCCAGTCGGCCGTGAGCCAGCAGATCCGCCGTCTGGAACGCGAGCTCGGGGTGACCCTCTTCGACCGCTCCACGCGCCGTGTGCACCTCTCCGGCGCCGGCGAACGGCTGCTCCCGGAGGCCCGTGCCGCCCTCGCCGCCGCCGAGCGGATCCGGCGGGTGGCCGCCGACATCACGACCGGCGACGAGGGGGTCCTGCGGCTGGGCGGCGTCCAGGGGCCCGGTGATCGGATCTACCGGCTGCTCGCCGCGCTGTCGTCCACGGCCCCCCGGCTGCGCGTCCGGCTGCGGCGTCTCCCCGTCTCCGACCGACTCACCGCCGTGCGCACCGGCGAGTTGGACGCCGCGCTGGTCCGGGCCCTGCCCGCGGCGCCGGGGTTGGAACTCCTCCCCGTCTGGACCGACCCGCTGTACGCGGCCCTCCCCGCGGACCACCCCCTGGCGGCCGAGCCGTCCCCCCGTCTGGAACACCTGGCGGAACTGCCGCTGCGGCTGGCCCCGCGCGAGCAGAACCCGCCCTTTCACGACCTGGTCACCGAGGCGCTCCGCACGGCGGGCGCCGACCCGGTGCCGGGACCTCCCTTCACCCACCTCCAGGAGACGCTCACCGCGATCGCCGCCGGCGCCCCCTCCTGGACGGTCTTCTACGACGTGGTCGGGCTGCCGCCGCTCCCCGGCGTCGCCCTCCGCCCGCTGGCCGGGCTCACCCTGACCACCTTCCTGGCCGTGCTCCCGGGCCCTCCCCCCGCGCCGGTCCGCCACCTCCTCCAGGCCGCCGCCAGCGCCGAACTCCCGACCTGACCAGGCGCTTCACGACCAGTCAGACGGCAACCGACCCGGCTCCCACCCACTCCGGAAAAAATCCTCACCGCTCCTGTCACACGCGCGCGGCGCGCCGTGTCAATCAGGTGACGGGCTCACCGCGCCCGGCCGGCGCGGCCCGCACCGGCACACCGCCTGATGAGGAGCACCTTCGGATGTCCACCACCTACGTCGTCATCACCGTTCTGGCCGCCGTCATGTCGGGCTTCTCCGCCGGCTCGATCTTCTTCAACGCTCCCTGGGTCGTGCAGCCCATGATCGACTACAGGGTCCCGCGCGGTTGGTGGACCTGGCTGGGCATCGCCAAGGCCGCCGGCGCCATCGGCCTCCTCGTGGGCCTGGCCATACCGCTCATCGGCGTGCTGGCCGCCATCGGCCTGATCCTCTACTTCACCGGCGCCGCCATCACCGTCGCCCGCGCCCGCTGGTACAGCCACATCGCCTTCCCCCTCGTCTACATGGCCCCGGCGGCCGCCTCCCTGATCCTGGGCCTCACCTCCTGAGCCCGCGCCCCCAGCCACGCGCCGGCATGCACCGGCGAGCCGGGGGACGGGGGGAACCACTATCTCTTGATGCTGCCGACGGTCACCGCGCCCGCGGTGCGGATGTAGGCGCTGAGGGCGTGCAGGAGCATGCCGAAGGCGTGGGAGGGGGGCCGGGAGGCCGACCAGGCGAGCATCGCCGTGCACGGGGGTAGGTCGGTGACGGGGATGAAACGGATGCCAGGCCAGGGCATGAGCCCCCGGCTGCTTTCGGAGACGAAGCGGATGCCGTTTCCCAGACTGACGAGGGAGACGCAGGCCTCCAGCGTGATGCCCGTCTGGTCGGTGTACCGCACCGGACTCCCGTCGGGGCGGGGGTCGGCGGCCCAGAAGTCGCGCCACTCCCGGTCCATCTCGGGCGGGAAGCCGATGACCGGCTGGTCGGCTAGGTCCGCGAGGGTCAGGGCTTCACGGTTCGCCAGTGGATGAGTGTCGGCCAGGCAGGCGAAACGAGGTTCGGTCGCCAACTGAAGCGCCCGGATCCCCTCGGGCATGGGCCCGTAGCACGCCACGCCGTCCACCTCCCCGTCCAGCACCACGCGCGCCTGCTCGACGGGGTCCACGGCACGCCACTCGACGTCGGGAACCTCATGGCGTTTACGCAAGTCCTCGACGAGGATTCGCAGAGCGGGTAGGCCGGAGACGTAGCCCCCGAGAACCACCCGGTCCGGTGCCGCCGGGCGCGCTTGCACCTTTGCGGCACCGCGAAGGGCGTCAACGGCGTCCACCACCGCCCGCGCGCGCGGCAGCAGTGCCTCCCCAGCCGGCGTGAGCTCCACCCGCCGCGTGGACCGCTCCACGAGCGGCACCCCCAGATGCTCCTCAAGGGTGCGGATCTGGCGGCTGAGCGTGGGCTGACTGATGAACAGCCGCCTGGCTGCACGTCCGAAATGAAGTTCCTCTGCCAACACCAAGAGCAGGCGCAACTGATGCGCGCTCGGATCCGTGGTCATGAATCCCCCCAGCGGCCTACTGATCACTCGTCCGCGACGTATGCGGGCAAGGATATCAGTGGCTCATTCAGCCACGTCGATCACCATGCCGATTTCGGTATCAATCCTCGCGGGACGGACCGGCCACCACACGAATGGAACCCAGCATTCGCCGCCAATGGCTCTCTGCCACCTCACCTCCGCCGCTGTGGCACTACCCAGGCACCACACCCCTGACCCCACCAGCACATACAGCAAAGAATGATTGCCACTGGTCCAGTATCTACTTTCTTCCAGCAGGAAAACCACGGGGGGAACCGGGTCAATCACCATACACACCTCGAAGTATTTCGCAGTGGTGACTACCACCTCTTCGACAACTCGAATTGCGACCCCCAGGTCACGCCGATGATCTCAGTTCAGGAGATTCCCTTAATCGCTTTACCGGCGGACCAAAAATGAGTTACTGCGTCTACTTATACGCATCACCCACCACGCTCGGCGACCTGACCGCCTCGCGCGTGGTGGCGGTCGGCCTTCGACTGGAGCACTGAGCGAGTGCGCTGATCACCGGTCAGGGGAATCACAGGTCTGCCAGCAGAAGTGAGTCCCGGTTCCGCCCATCACACGGCTGCTGCCCGATGAAGGCCGGGGTGAGATGCTCCTCTCGACTGCGAGACAGAGCCCAACACAAAGGGGTGCCCCGTTCCTTGGGGCACCCCTTCTGACCAGCTACGTCGCTGACCTCGGCGGAGAGTGTGGGATTTGAACCCACGGTGACGTCGCCGCCACGACGGTTTTCAAGAGCGCTCCGGTTCCTAGGGTCCCTGCCTAGTTGACCTGCGGAAACGTCCGATACCTCGCCTCGGTCATCTCCGCTGGCCCACACATGGCCCACAGCGACCGGGGCTACGCCTCGAATGGCCCCGGCCGACAGGTCACACCGAAGGCATGAGGCGACTTGTGAAGCCTCCCTGGCAGAGTCGCTCGTACGCCGCCATGACGTCCCCCGGAACGTCCTGCTCGATCATGAAACCCTGCTTGGGATAGATCACGAGCCGCTGGAGCGCACCCACGAGCATGTCGATCACGAGACGGCCGTCGCCGATGCTGTCGACATACTCGGGAAACTCCATCGGCGCCGAAGCGCAAACGATGTCCACCTGAGGCCAGAGCTTGCGAGCGGTCGCGTACGCCCGGCGTTGCTCGTACGGCTTGGAGACAAGGAGGACCGACAAGACGTCGATGCCCGCAGCCTCCAAGAGCTCTCGCGAGTACGTGATGTTCTGACCGGTGTTGGTGGCGTTCGTGTCGACGAGGATCGCGTCCGCCGGAACCCCGAGTCCGACCGCGTGCTTCCGGTAGGCAATGGCCTCACCCTCCGGAAAGCGACTTCGAGTCGTCGGACTGTTAGCCCCGGTGAACACGATCACCGGGACCATGCCCGCCTTATACGCCTCGGCTGCGGCTGTGGCGACACTCAGATCGTGACTGCCAAGGCCGATCGCAACCGAACAAGGCTTCGGGGAGTGGTGCATCTGGTGGTAGTCCCAGACGACCCGGGCGTCGTCCCACGCCTGCGCCGAGATCACTTGCCCGCCTCTCCCCTCACGAGCCGCAATGCTTCGGCCGCCTCGCCGTCGGGGAGCTGCTGGGCCCAGGACATGAACACAGCTCGGACCTGCGCCACGTCGGCCACACCGAGCGCCTTCGCAAGCTGCTCCCACGTTGCTCCGTGCCGCAAGCCCTCTCGGACCAGGCGCTGTTCCTCGTCGTCGACGACGAGGCGAATCACGGCACCGAGGGCGAGCGCGGCAAGTGCGTCGCCAACGCCGACATCACCTGTGCCCCGACCTGCCACACGAGCGGTGTGACGCTCTCGCCTCTCCGCGAGCAGCCACAGGTTGGCGGTGGGGACGTCGCTGGGTGCCGTGATGACCGCTGTGTCGATCGGCTGGGGCTTTCCTTCACTCGGCACGGGGGCCTCCTTCCTGGGACTTCTGATCGCGGGCGGAGTCGGGAACCTTGAAGTCGTACTCCCACGCGAAGCGCGTGGCGGCATGCACACCAATGGCGAACTCCACCACAGTGCCATCAGCCGTGTACGTGGTCCGATGCAGTTCAACGACAGGCTCGCCCGGGGGGAGCTGGAGGAGCTTCACCTCCTCGGCTGTGGGCACGCGCGCGAGCAGCTCTTCCTTCATGTGGTCGATCTCGTACCCAGCGTCGTACAGCACCCGAAATCCACCGCCTCGGCCGGCGGGTCCGGGCTTCGGGTCGACGATGCGGGTTCCTTCGACATGCTCGGGCCGGTAGTAGCTGGTCAAGGTATGCGTCGGCTGATCGCCTTCCTTCACCAGCCGCGCACGTGCGTAGACCTCGGCGCCTGCCGGGAGTCCGTGAGCGGCAGCGACGGCCGGAGGGGCTACGACTCGGCTGACGGTCTGGGTCTGCTCACCGCGGCGGTACGCACGCCCGGACGCGACACGGTCGGCGATGAACGCCACCTCGTCGCCGTCGCGCCACTTCGCCTTGTCGTACCGGGCGATGCCGAGCCGCTTGAGCGGCGCTCGCTGGCGCACGACGGTGCCGTGGCCGCGCGAGGAGGTCACGAGCCCCTCGGCTTCCAGAGCCTTATAGGCCGCGTGAACCGTGGATTTGGAGCCTTCACCCGCGTCCACCCAGTCCCTGATCTGCGGCAACTGGTCGCCCGGCGCATATTCACCGCTCTGGATCTTCTCAGCGATCCGATCCGCCAGCTCTCGCCACTTAGGTGCCATGCAGAACCTCCTTCCGGCATGGACCAGTGAAACACAGTCCTAGGACTGTTGACAGTCCTAGGACTGTGGGCCACTCTCTTCATCAACGGAACGCAGTCCTAGGACAGCGCACCGCGAAGGGCCTTCTCAGGGCTTCTTCGAGCACGCCCGGAGGACCTGGCGACAGGCCCGAAGGCAGCGATTGGACCTTGAGAACTCAACAGAGCGCATGAACGGCGGGGTGGAAATCCCCGCTCCCGAGGCGGCCCGGGTGATGGTCGTCGGCGGCCACTTAGAGGCGGGTGGACCTGTCCCGCCCGCGTGCCAGCTCTGGAGAACACCGCTGGGGATCATCCCTTCATTGCTGAAGGTCAACCCCGGGGTGCCACCTGGTGCGCGCCGCCCTGCTGGCGTCAGAGCAGTGATGATGACGCGCCCGAATCTCAGGCTCGGAACCGGCCCGCCGTGACAACGGCGAGCCGGTGAAGCCTGGCCCCGATACGGCCGTGATGGTGCGGGATCGACTCCCGCTCGGGGCACTCCGGCCGCTGGCCGGCGACCCACACAGAGCGCGGCCCCGGTGTCCTACCACCGGGGCCGCTGTTCGGGCCGTTCCTGTCGAAGGGAGCACGACCCAATGAAGTGCATCGTTGCTGTTCCGGCGGGTGTTACCGCCCTTGATCTCGACCGCGAGCCGTCGGCCGCGGAGCTGGACGCGATCGACCGCGAGATGCCCGTCATCCGGGCGGAGGTCGAGTTGTTGGACGTGCAGATCATGACGCTGGACCGGCCGCTGTCGGAGCTGGACGAGCGGCGACTGCGGCGGGCGCGGCGGCGGGTGCTGGCCGCGCGCGTCGCCGTGATCAACCAGACGGCCGGTGCGAGCGTTCCCGGGGGTGCCGCGTGAGCGCCGCACCCGATACCGAGATCATCAGGGCTCACAAGCTGAGCGCGCCCATGCTTCGTGCCCTCTACACGGGTGAGGAAGGCCAAGTGGTGGCGTGCGGTGTCCGCACGGAGCGCGCCCTGATCGCCCGGGGTCTGATCCACCCCGTTGAGAGCACGCTGACGGAGAAGGGCTCTGCCCTGCTGGCGAAAGTCCGGGGCCAGGGCACGGCTATGGGGTCGATCACCCCCCGCACCGCCGCCGACCTCCCGAAGGGGACCCGCGTCATGTGCGCCGAGGGGCGCATGGGGACCGTCAACGGGGTCGACATCGGGCGCGTCACCAACACTGACCACCCGAATCACGGTCGTGAGTACGTCGGCGTGGGGTGGGACGCAGTCGAGGGTGACATGGGCTGCAACCGGCGCAGCCGCCCCTTCGTCGACGAACTGACTGTGGTCGGGGAGTGTGGCGTGGCCGGCACCGTCCGTTGCCCAGCCGCTCACCCCGACGACCCGACCCCGTGCGACGGCCCGGCCGTCGTGACCGTGCTGGACGCCTACAACGATGGGGCGGACGGCTGCGAGCACCACGGGGCCCGGCTGCTGGCGTCGTTGGAGCGTGGCAGCGTCTACGCCCTGCCCGACGCCCCGGCGGGCGCCGCCATCCGTGTCTTCATCGCCGCGGACGACATCCCGCCGTTCGTCTGGTACGAGGGCGCCCCGCGTACTCAGCCGAGCCAGCGCAGCCGCGCGGAGAACGGCCGCAAGGGAGGTACGGCGTGAGCGCCAAGACCGTTCTTCCCGCCGTGGCGATGACGGCGGTGTCCATGGTCCTCACTCTGGCCGTGGTCCTGGTGTGGCTGGGCACGGCGGTGCCGTGGCCGGTCGCGCTGGTCGTCGGTCTCGGCATCGACGGTGGATGGCTTGCCACGCTCGCCTATGAACGCCGACTCGCCGCGCAGGGCGACCACAACCGCACCGTGACGGGCGTCGGCTGGTTCTTCGGCCTGGTCGCCACTGGCGTCCTCATCGCCCACGCGCTGACCGCCGAAGAGTCGCCGGGCGCGTGGCTGGCCGTGGCCTGGCTGCCCCTCGCGGCTAAGGCAATGTGGCTGGTCCACAGTCTGTGGGAGCGCACCGCCCTCACCCCGGCCGCGCTCGGTGCGATCCGGGGAATCCAGCAAGAGGCCCGTGACGAAGCGGCCGTTGCCCGCGCCCGGCTGCGGGCGGAAGCTGCCACCGAGGAGACCCGGCTGACGGCCGTGACGCAGGCCGGGGCCCGCGTCGCACGCGTCCAGGCCAAGACCGCTGACACCCTGGCCGAAGCATGGTCGACGCTGGAGACGGCGCGGCGGGGCGAGGAGACCGGCAGGGCCCTGACCAGCGTGACGACCCGCGTCACACCTGGCGTCACACCCTCGTGGGAACTCCCCGTGTGGGGTCCCACCGAGCCCGTTCCCGCGCTGGAGACAGGGCCCGCACTCACGGATGAAGCGCTTGACGCGCTGGTCGACGAGATCCGGCACAGCGAGACGCCCGCCCTGTCCTACCGCGAGATGTCCGCCCGGTTCCGCGCGGCAGGCCACTCCGCATCCGAAGTCCGCCTCCGGGCCGCATGGAAGCGCGTGGCCGCATGACCATCTCGACCCCGCCCAAGGAGGGGGGACTTCTATGACGAACCTTCCGGCCCCGCGGCCCACCCCGCCCGCGGTCGTCCAGCTCCCGGACGGCACCTGGGCCTACACCGATCAGCTCCCGGCCCTCCCCGCTCAGGTGCCGGTGCCCCAGGTGATCCATGTGCATCAGGCTCCGCCGGACCGCACCATCCAGCGCGTCGCCCTCGGGGCTGGCGCCGGCGGCGGTGCGGTGGCCGCGGGCGTGTACTTCGGCCCGCTGCTGGTCGCCGCGCTCACCTCGGTCGCGATCAGCCTCGCCATCGCCGCCCTGGTCGTCGCCCTCGTCTGCTCGGCCGTCGTCAGCGTGGTCCGCTCCGTGGCCGGTGCCGACGGGCAGGCCGCGGCCAAGGCGGTCGGCAAAGCCCGGCGGCGTGGCTGAGCGTCCGGCCGCCGTGCTCCACGTGCCGCCTTGGGCGTGGGGTGCGGTGGCCGGACAGCCCGGCCACCACCAGGGAAGGAAGCCGACTCCATGACCGCCCAGACCAACTGGCCCGCGGGCGTCATCGCCCGGTACCGCAACCTCTCCGGCGCCACGGCCGATGTCCGGCTCACGCCTGAGCCGGGCTCCGGCGAGCGCCACGTCACCGAGTGCACCGGATGCCCGCCCGGCGCGACCGGGATCGTCACCCTCAGCCTGACCCGGGCCACCGAGTGGGCCCAGGAACACGCCGAGCGCTGCCGCGCCATCCCTCGCCCGGTCACGGCCTGACGGCTGCCCGACCCGCCCGACCCTGCACCCCGGGCGGTGAAGGGGAGCCGGACAGACCGGCCCCAGACAAGGGGAACCCGATGGCCCAGCACGAGCCCGAGCCGAAGCTGACCGCCGGCGAGAAGGCGCGGGTGGCCTGGTACGTCGCCCGGATGGCCAAGCGCGGCATCGCCGGCGACGAGAACGTCTTCCAGGCCGACTTGGAGCGCAAGGTCGACCGGATCATCGACGGCGCCCGCAAGCGCGAGGAGCGCGAAGCCAAGAACAGCAAGTGACTGCGCCCCCGGGGCGGCCGTCCCGGCCAAGGAATCGGGCCGCCCCGGGGCCCTGCACCGCCAACCAGCAGCACAGGAGGGAGCACCATCATGTCCGACCTGAGCATCAGGGGGGAACCTGACGTGGGTGAGGTGGTCGACCTTGACGAGCGCCGGGCCCGCCGCGCCCTCGTCAGTCTCGTCAAAGAGGCGACCGTCCCCGAGGCGGCCCCGGTCGCCGACGCCATCCCGGAACAGGTGCAGCAGCCGGCCGTTGAGGACGCGCTGCCCGCCCACGGCTCTGGCCGCGCCCGCCGGTTGAGGCGCGCTGCTCGCCGGGTGCGCACGATCGCTACGCACGACCGCACCCGCAAGGCTCTTCGTGCGGCGGTCCGACACACCGCCTACGTGTGGGGAGGCGCCGGGGTCGTCACGAAGCGGGCCTGGGAGGGCCGCACCGTTGCTGTTCATCACCGCATGCGGGCCCTGGCTCTGGCGGCCGGGGACCACATGGCGGCTGCGGAGTGGCAGGCCAAGGCCGACTCGTTCCGCCGGGAGCGTCACCAGCGCCGGATGGACCTGATCACCCGCACCCCGCAGGCGGTGAAGTCCGCCGCCATCGGCGCGGCCGGTGTCGAGGGTGCGTTACTGCTGCTCGGCGCCTGCATGGCCATCCATGACCATCAACTGCACGACGTGGTGGCGCCGACTCTGGCCGCCGTCGACGCGGTACGGGCGCTGTGCTGGTTCGTGGGGGTCGCTTGGGGTCCGGCACTGGCGCTGATGACCCTGGCCGGTCTCTCACATCTGTGGCGGGCCGGGCAGAAGCACGAGACGGCCCCTCGATGGGCCCGGCCCGCATCCGGCGCGGTGGACGATGTGCCGATCACCCCGTCGATCGTGGTCAAAGCCCTGTCCGACCTGGGTGTCCCTCAGTTGAAGAAGGGCATCAAGGAGATGGCGGATGGTGCCGCGGGGATGCTCGGGCCGATCACCTTGGCCGGGTGCGGTGTCGAGGTCGACGTCACTTTGCCGTCCGGCGTCTCCACGGAGGAGGTCCTCGGTAAGCGGCGGAAGCTGGCGGAGAACATGAACCGTCACGAGCACGAGCTCCACATGACGCTCCCGCCAACCCCCCGCACCGTGCGTATGTGGATCGCTGACTCGGGTGCGCTCGATCTGCCGATCGGCCCGTCGCCGCTGGTCATCGACCCGGACACCACCGCACAGATGCACCACGGCCGGGCCCCGTGGGGGCAGGACCTGCGCGGGGACGCGGTGTTGGTCAACCTGCATCAAAAGCATCTGCTCATCACGGGCATGTCCAACCAGGGCAAGACGGCAAGCCTGCGGGCACTCGCCCTATGGACCGCGCTTGACCCACGGGTGAAGTTCCGGCTTGCCGACCTCAAGGGCGTCGGCGACTGGCAGATGTTCGAAGGCATCGCCGAAGTGCTCATCCAGGGCCCGACCGACGAGCACGTGATCGAGGCGACGCACATGGTCGAGGAGGGCGTCGCGGAGATGCAGCGCCGGGGGAAACTCATGCTCCAGCTCTCCGCCAAAGGCTGGAGCCAGGACAAGATCCTGGCCGACCCCCGCTTCGACCCGCTGGTGCTGATCGTCGATGAAGCGCAGGTGGCCTATGGATCCGGCGCCGTGGAGACCTACACCACGGACAGCGGAGCCGTCCGGAAGGGCGCGCCCTACGGGGGCGCGAAACAAGACTCCCGGTACTTCCAGGCCATCAAGGCCATCCATGACCAGGGCCGCGCGGTGAACGTCACCACCTGGGAAGGCACGCAAGATCCGACGGACGCCAACTTGCCCAAGCGGTCTCGTGAGGGCAACCACATCCGGGCATCCCTGGTGCTGGGCACCGAATCGCAAGCCAAGATGGCGCTCGGCGAGAACCCCGTCGACGCCGGCGCGGCCCCGCACAAACTCAGGCAGGGCCTGGACAAGGGCACCTTGGTGGTCGCAGGGGCAGGCATCGACATGCCGCCGGGACAGCCGTCCATCACGGTTCGGACGCACTACATCAACGAGGACGACGCGAAAGAGATCGCCGAGCGGGCCAAGGCTCTGCGATCCGGCCTCAAGACCCAGGGCGCGGACAAGGACGCGGCGCAGGAAGTGGACCACCTCGCCGACGTGCTTACCGTGCTCGGCCAGGCGGACCGGCTGAGGTCCCCGGACATGCTGCACGGCCTGAAGAACCTCAACAGCGCCGTGTACGGGGAGTGGACGTTCGAGGTTCTGACGCAGGCCCTGAAGCCGGTCGGGGCAGAGCCGCGCAAGTACAACGGCAACCCGTCGATCTCCCGTGCACGGGTGCTCGCGGCCATCGAGCGGCGTGCCGAAGAGGCCGAGAACACCACCGAGTTCGACGGACAGTGATGGGGAGGTAGTTGGGGAGGCACGGAAATCTTGGGGAGTTCTCCCCAACCACCTCCCCAACCCACCTCCCCAGCATTGACCTGCGACAACACCCCACTTAGGGAGTTTGGGGAGCCTGGGGAGGCACTCGCCGAACACCTCGGGAAACCCGCGAAATCACGCGCTGCGCCCCCTCCCCCATCCTCCCTCCCTGCACGCACAGTGATCGCTCTTGGAGGTTCAACCATGGCTCGACTGCGCATCCGGCGCGTCACCTGGCCCCGCGCCGCGCTCGTCCTGGCCGACACTCCCCGCCCCGACTGCCGCCTCTGCGACGGCGACGGCGGGACCGCGCACGACTACGGCGACTACGAGACCGGTGAGTACGCCGGGACCGAGTGGGACCCGTGCCCCTGCTGGAACGAGGACCGGTCCTGGGTCCTGCTCCCGCTCCCCAGGCTCCCGCGCCGCCGTCAGCCGCACGTCGACCCGTGGGGCAACGGCTACAGCGACGAGCCCCCGTTCTAGCAACGTCAAGGGCGGCCCCCGTCTCGCCAAAGTCCGGGGCCGCCCTCGTCCAGCACCGATCAGAGAACTGGAGACATCCAGCATGACCCATGCCACCTCGGTCCGGCGAGATGCCCGGACCGGCGCCCTGCTCGACCTCGCACTGCAGCTGGCGGCCGACGGGCTGCCGGTGCTGCCGCTGAGCGCGGACAAGCGGCCGTTCGGCAACTGCTCCGACTGCGCGGGCAACCGGTGCGGCGGGCGGCCGAACATGAAGACCCCCGGCCCCTGCGTGTGCCCGCGTCCGTGCCACGGCTGGGCCGCCGCCACCCTCGCCCCCGCCGTGCTCTCCTCCCACCCGTGGGCGGCCGCGTGGCGCCGAGCCGGGGCCGTCGCCTACCACCCCGGCGGCGCCGGCGTCACGGTCGTCGACCTCGACAGCCCGGCCGCGGTCGACTGGGCCCGCGCCACGCTGCCGCCGACCCGCACCGTGCAGTCGACGCGGGGCGAGCACTGGATCTACTCCGGCACCGTGCGATCGGTGAACGGCGTCCGCGCCAGTGTCGACATCAAGTCCCTGATCTCCTACGCCCGCTGGCTCGGCCCCGGCACCGGCACCATGACGGGCCTGCCTTCGGCCGTCCGTGCGCTCGCCGAGAAGAAGCCCACCGCCGTCCGGGCCGCGCCCCGCTCCCTCACGGTTCCCGCGCCGACCGGGGGTGGGCAGTGCCGTCACCGCTCGCCCGCCTACCTGGAGCGGGGGATCGCGATGGCGGAGCAGCGCATCACGGACGCGAGCAGCGGGATCCACTCCACTGTGTACCGGACGTTCCTGGCGGTGCTGTCCGCGCACGGCCGGTGCGGTTGCCTCACCGAGACGCACATCGTCCGGCTGTTCACCGCTGCGCAGTCCAAGGGGGAGTCCCCGCGGCACTGCACGGACGCGTGGACCAACGCCCGTACGGCTTTGGGGATGTGACATGGCCGAGGACGAGAAGAGCCCGGCCCGCGAGGTCATCACCGACTACGCACAGGAGCACTTCCGGTACTTCCGCACCATCGACGGCACCGTCTACGCCCAGCGCAACGGCCACCCCGTCGCCCGCCCGATCCGCTCCCAGGGCACGACCGGCAGCCACCGCCAGGAACTCATGGTCGGCCTGTTCCGCGACGGGCTCGGCGTCTTCAACGGAACCGCCTTGAAGGAGGCACTCGACTTGATCGAAGCACTCGCGCTCACCGAGGACGTCCAGCCCGTCCACATCCGCGTCGCCCCCGGATTCGACGGAGCGACCTGGCTCGACCTCGGGCGCGACGACGGCCGATCCGTCCGCATCCACCCCACCGGCTGGGACATCCTCATTCCCGACCCCCGTGAGGTCTGCTGGCGCCGCACCCAGCTCACCGGGGAACTCCCGCTCCCAGTCAAGGACACCGATGGCAAGGGCATCGACCTGCTCATGCGGCTGTGCAACTTCACCGATGCCCGCGCCGAGTCCCTGGCCCTCGCGTGGCTGATCGGCTGCCTCGGCCCCGATGTCCCGGTCCCTGCCCCCTTCCTTACCGGCCCGCAGGGCGCCGGTAAGTCCACCGCCGGCAAGATGCTCGTCCGCATCATCGAGGGCATGAGCGGCGACCTGCGCCGCGCCCCGAAGGACGAGGAGAACCTGATCACGGCCGTCGCGGCCGGATGGGTCACCGGCATGGACAACCTCTCCCACCTCGGCCCGGACTTGTCCGACCTCATGTGCTGCATCGTCACCGGCGCCGAGAACATCAAGCGCGCCCTGTTCACCGACGGCGACGTCGTCCGCGCCCGCTACCGCCGGCCGATGCTCCTGACCGGCATCGACGTCGGCGTCATCCGCCCCGACCTCGCCGAACGCCTCCTCCCCCTCCGCCTCGAACGCCCCTGCGTGCGGCGCACCGAAGCGGAGCTGTGGGCGGAGTTCGCACGCGACCTGCCCGTGATCCTCGGATCCGTGCTCGACCTGGCCGTCACCGTCCGGGCGACCCAGGCCGACATCCCGACCGACCTGCGCATGGCCGACTTCGCCCACCTGTGCGCGCAGCTCGACGCCGCCCAGAGCTTCGGCGCCCTGGACGCCTACCGGGCCAGCCTGGACGACCTCAACGACGACGTCATCGAGGGCGACCTCCTCGCCCAGACCGTCCTCAAGCGCGCCGCCGACATCGAGCCCGGCACCGACGTCCGCATGACGTCCGCCGAATGGCTTCACGGACTCACCCAGCTCTACACCGGCGAGGGAGAGTGCCGCCCCCTGCCCAAGGGCTGGCCCACCACCGGCAAAGTCCTCTCCGACCGCCTCAAGCGCCTCCAGCCCGTCCTCGCCGCCCGCGGCGTCCTTGTCGACTGGGGCCGCACCCGCACCGCCCGCTACATCGAGATGGCCCGGCCCAAGCCCGCGCAGGACGAGCAGGGCGAGGTGTTCTAGCCCCGCGCCACGCGGCCCGCCGCACAGGCAAGAGGAGCACCCCCGGCCCTGGCGCGACGGGTGCTCCTCTTGTTCTTCGGCGGCTTGCCGCCGCCCCAAAGGCGTGCCGCTCTGCGGCTCCTTCTTCACGCCTGAAGGGGCGCACAACAACAGACACAGGCCCCTCTTTTCCTAAGTAGGAAGACGCTGCGTCACCTGCGTCACCACGGCCCCGAAAACGGCCCCTGAGCTGCATCAACAAGGGTGACGCAAAGCCCGAATCGCTGCGTCACCCTTCGTCACCTGCGTCACCCCATGACGAACAGCTCTGTCACTGGTGACACAGCCCGTCACCCCCTGCGTCACCGAAACCCGCAGGTCAGAGCGGCAAATGACGCTGATGACGCCGTGACGCAGAAATCCCCACCTCGGACAGACACAGGGTCCTGGCCCGCCGTCTTCGCCACACGAAGGAGTGCCATGGCACGTCAGCCGATGCTCAAGCTCCCCGAGGTTCTCGCCGAGCTCGACATGAGCCGAGCCGCCTTCTACCGGATGCGCGCCCGCAACCAGGGGCCGCGCCTGATCAAGCTCCCCAACGGGCAACTCCGCGTTCGGCGTTCGGACCTGGACGCCTGGCTGTCCCAGTGCGAGGAAGCCGCCGCCTGATCCACCCCGCATCGAGGGGGCCCCACCGCCGGTGGGCCCCCTCGCCTATCTGGAGAAGCATGCTCACGTACGACGTGGAATTTTGGGCCATCCGGCAACGCAACCGCCCGAAGCCGTTCGAACTGCGGTGGCGAGTCGGCACGCAGAAACACTCCCGGAGCTTCAAGCTCAAGACGCAGGCCGAAGGGCGCCAGAACGAGCTAATGGCCGCGCTGCGCAAGCGCGAGCAGTTCGACGAGGAGACCGGGCTGCCGGTCTCTGAGCTTGAAGTTCTGACCACGCCCACCTGGTACGAGCACGCCACCGCGTACGTGCTCATGAAGTGGCCGAACGCGGCGGCCAAGCACCGCGCGAGCATCGCCGAGACGTTGGCCACCATCACGCCGGTCTTCGCGTCCAGCTCGCGCGGGACCCCGGAAGCATCCGTGCTGCGGAGGGCGCTCTATGGGTGGGCCTTCCGTGCGGTGCGGGACGCGGAGGGCACCCTGCGGCTGCGGCATCAGGTAGAGGAGCCGCCGGCCGACGTCACCAAGGCGCTCGCCTGGATCTCGGAACACACGTACAAGGTGACCGAGGTCGCCAAGTCGGACCGGCTGCGCGCGGCTCTGGACGCCATTTCCCGGAAGCTCGACGGGAAGCCCGCGGCCGACAACACGGTGAACCGTAAGCGCATGGTGCTGAGCAACGTGCTGCGGTACGCCGTCGAGCGGACGATCCTCCCCGCGAACCCGCTGGGTGGCGTGGACTGGGCAGCACCGGTGAAGGACGACGAGGTCGACTTCCGGTACGTCCCCAACCCGGAGCAGGTCACCGCCCTCATAGGGGCCGTTCGACAGATCAGCGACCGGGGCGAGCACCTGGCCGCGTTCTTCGGATGCCTCTACTACGCCGCCATGCGCCCCTCGGAGATCGCGGCCCTGCGCGATGCGGACTGCACCCTGCCAGCGTCCGGGTGGGGCGAACTCATCCTCGCCGGAAGCCGTCCCGAGGTCGGCTCCGGCTGGACGGACGACGGGAAGTCGTACGACGAGCGCGGCCTGAAGCGACGGGCGCGAAAGGCCACCCGCCCGGTGCCCATCCCACCTGTCCTCACGGCGATGCTCCGGGAACACCAGGAGCGGTACGGCGTGGCCGATGACGGCCGGCTCTTCCGGGCAGTCGAGGGTGGACGCGTCACCTCCACCGAGTACTGCGCGCTCTGGGACGCGGCCCGCCTCAAAGCCCTCTCGGCGAAGGAGGCGAAGACGCCCCTTGCAGACGTGCCGTACTCGCTGCGGCACGCGGGGGTGTCCCTGTGGATCAACTCCGGAGTGGACCCGGTGGAGGTCGCCCGGAGGGCGGGGCACAGCCTCACGGTTCTCTTCCGGTTCTACGCCAAGATCCTCCGGGGACAGCAGGACAAGGCGAACGCGCTCATCGAGCAGGGGCTCAACGGCGGCTGAGTCGCCGATCCTGGCCCGCACCTGGCCCGCACGCACTGGTCAGGACCGGGATACGGGCGAGTCAGGGTGAGACAGGGTGAACGCAGAGGGCGGGCCCCGGAATCCGGGGCCCGCCCTCTGACCTGCTGCTTCTCTGACCTGGCGGAGAGTGTGGGATTTGAACCCACGGTGACGTCGCCGCCACGACGGTTTTCAAGACCGTTCCCTTAGGCCGCTCGGGCAACTCTCCCCGCGTCACCCCGGAGGGGAGACGCGGGGATCAGCCTAGCGCGTCAGCTGTCGCCCTGGCGCTCGCCCAGGGTGAGCTGGGTCGTGGACTGCTTGCCGTCGCGTACGTAGGTGATGGTGACCTTGTCGCCCGGCTGGTGGGTCCAGATTTCGCTGATCAGGGTGGGGCCGCTGTCGATGACGGTGTCGTCGAGCTTGGTGATGACGTCACCGGGCTTGAGGCCGGCGCGGTCGGCGGGGCCGCCCGGGGCGACGGCGTCGCTGCCGCCGGCGCCGGTGGAGGCGATGGTGGCACCGTTGCCGGTGTCCTTCATGTTGACGGTGGCCTCGATGACCGGGTAGACGGGCTGGCCGGTCTTGATGAGCTGATCGGCGACGTTCTTGCCCTGGTTGATGGGGATGGCGAAGCCGAGGCCGATGGAACCGGACTGCTGGGATCCGCCGCCGAAGCCACCCCCGCCACCCGCGGACTGGATGGCGGAGTTGACGCCGATCACGGCGCCGTCGGCGTTGAGCAGCGGGCCGCCGGAGTTGCCCGGGTTGATGGAGGCGTCGGTCTGCAGCGCGCTCATGTACGAGGCGTTGGTGCCGCCGCCGTCGCTTGAGGCCACCGGGCGGTTCTTGGCGCTGACGATGCCCGTGGTGACCGTGCCGGAGAGGCCGAAGGGAGCCCCGATCGCCACCGTCGCGTCGCCCACGGAGACCTTGTCGGAGTCGCCGAGGGGGAGCGGGTTCAGACCGTCGGGGGCGTTCTTCAGTTTGATCACGGCGACGTCGTAGCCCTCGGCGCGACCGATCACCTCGGCGTCGTACCGCTTGCCGTCGGAGAAGGTCGCGGTGAGCCTGCCGCTGTCGGCGGCCGAGGCCACCACGTGGTTGTTGGTGAGGATGTGGCCCTGCTTGTCGTAGACGAAGCCGGTGCCGGTGCCGCCCTCGCCGTTGCTGCCCCGCGCCTCGATGGTCACCACGCTGGGCAGCGCCTTGCCGGCGATGTCCGCCACCGAGCCCGGCGCCCGGCTCTCCGCCTTGGGGTCGCCGGAGGAGGAGACGGTGGTCGAGGTGGAGGTCTCGTCGCGGTCCGCGGCCCAGTAGCCGACCCCGCCGCCGATCCCGCCGGCCACCAGCACCGCTGCCAGCACCGCGGCGACGATCCCGCCGGAGCGCCCGCGCCCGGACGGCGGAGGCGGCATCGGCGGCGCGCCCCACGCGCCGCCACCCGGACCACCGGCGAAGCCGCCGCCCGCCGCGCCGGCGACCGGGCCGCCGGAGCCGTACGGAGCGCCCGCACCGGTCCCGTCCCACCAGGTCCCCGAACCGTCCTGGGCCGGGGGCGGCGGGGGCGGAGACGGCGGGGCGGCCGACCCCACCGCCGCGGCGGTCGCCGGCATGGCCGTCGTGGCCGCGAGCTCTGGCGTGGGCGGAGTCTCCAACGCGGGCGCCGGAGCCAGGGGTTCCGTGGGCGCGGCCACATCCGGAGGCGAAGCCGGAGCCGGAGCCGGCAGGTCGTAGTCGCCGTCCGCCTGCGCCTCGCGCGTCTCCCGCGCCGCCGATGTCGCTCCCGCCGTCGGTCCCGTCGCCCGCTCCGGCGCCGGGCCGGACTCGGCATGGGCCACCGCGGGCTCGACGTCGGGCGCCGGAGACGCCGCAGACGGAACGGCGGCGCCCTCGTTCTCGGTGCTCACAGCTCTCTCCTCAGGTGCACGACGGTTTTCACAGCACGGCCGGCCCACGGCACGTGCTGACGAGCCTTCCACCAGCTTTTCCCACCGCGCGTCAGGCCACCGTAAGGAGCGACAGGTGCGACAAGTCAGACATAGCGGACCGTAGGTAGACCATATCCACGGACTCCTGCCCAGCGGTGGCACGATAACGCGATGACCTATGCGCGCCCGGCCGAGGAGATCCAGCCCAGTCCGCACACCCTCGCCGTCGTCGCCCACCGCGGGGCCTCGGAGGTCGCGCCCGAACACACCCTGGCGGCGTACCGGCGCGCGATCGACGACGGCGCCGACGCCCTGGAGTGCGATGTCCGGATGACCGCGGACGGGCATCTGGTCTGCGTGCACGACCGCCGGGTCAACCGCACCTCCAACGGCCGCGGCGCGGTCTCCGCGCTCGAACTCTCCGACCTCGCCGCCCTCGACTTCGGCTCCTGGAAGGGGCAGGGCGGCGACCCCGAATCCCCGGACCGCGACAGCACCGCGGTGCTCACCCTGGAGCGGCTGCTGGAGTACGTCGCCGACGCCGGGCGCCGCGTCGAGCTCGCCATCGAGACCAAGCACCCCACCCGCTGGGCGGGCCAGGTCGAGGCGCGGTTGCTCGAGCTGCTGCGCCGCTTCGGCCTGGACGCGCCCCCGGCCGGCCAGCCCTCGTCGGTACGCGTGATGAGTTTCTCCGCGCGCTCGCTGCACCGGGTGCGGGTCGCGGCCCCGGCCATCCCGACCGTCTATCTGATGCAGTTCGTGCTGCCGCGCCACCGCGACGGCCATCTGCCGCCCGGCGTGCACATCGCGGGCCCGAGCATCCGGATCGTGCGGAAGGACCCCGACTACGTCGCCCGACTGCACCGCGCGGGGCACCGGGTGCACGTCTGGACCGTGGACGAGCCCGAGGACGTGGAGCTGTGCGTCGCGCTCGGTGTGGACGCGATCATCACCAACCGACCGAAGGAGGTTCTCTCCCAGCTCGGCCGCGGCTGACCCCACCTGCTCGACCGCACCGACCGGTCCACCCATGGACCCCGCCCCACCTGCGAGAACGCCCATGGGCCGGCCCTCGACCGGTCCTTGAGCGACCCTCGCTCGGCACCCACTCGAGCCGCACTCGGGCCCCGCTCGGGCCGGCGGCCGGAATCCGACGCTCGGCCGCGCGACGGCGTGCCCGTAATCCGCCCCGTCCTCCCGCTCTGCGGCCATTACATGGAGTGCACCGGCGCGTTCGGAAGGTGTTCGATCGTGACGAGTGCGTCACTCGATGCCAGGTGGCCGGTTTCCGTTCCAGCTGCGCGGGGCATCCATCCCCTGGCGTGGGGCAAAGGAGGTCTCGGGGGTGGCGTTGGTGGTGGCACAGGAGGTGCCGACGTCGTCGAGCATGGCCGTACCCCATGGTCCGATGGGTGTCGGTCAGGCCAGGCGCCGGATGCGTGGGGATCTGCTCCGGAGCGGGGTGCCGGATTCGGTCATCGACGACGCGGTTCTCATCCTCTCCGAGCTCCTGAGCAACGCGTGTCGCTACGGCCGCCCGCTCCGCTCCGACGATCAGGGCGGCGGGGACATACGAGCCGCCTGGCGCGTCGACGACCGCGCGTGTCTGACCGTCGAGGTCACGGACGGCGGCGGCCCCACAAGACCGCTTCCGGCCACACCTTCGGTGACCGCCCGCGGCGGCCGCGGGCTCCACATCATCACCGCCCTGTCCAAGGACTGGGGCGTACGGGACACCGTCGGCGAGGTCACCGTATGGGCCGTCCTGTCCACGCGCGACGCTTTTGCTACGCGCGTCACGCTCTCGCCCGACATCGACCACGGCGAGGAGGAGGCCACCGGTAGCGGCGTCCCGGGGAACGTCCCCGGCGACACCCCGGAAGGCTTCCCCGGAGACATCCCCGGCGACATCCTCGAAGGAATCCCCGACAGCGTCCCCGAGATGGGCGCCCGCCGGATGAGTACAAGCCTCTCCGAGCCGGGACCTTCCCGCCTCGCCCCTTCCCAGCCCGAGCGCTCCGAGCGCGGCCCCCGCGAGGTCGGCGTCCCCGAGCTCGGCCACTCGGTCCGACACCCCTCCGGCCCGCACCGCTCCGAGCGGGACCGCTCCGAGCCCGGCCCCCGCGAGGGAGGCGGCTCCGGTCCGCGGGCGCCCCGTCCCCGCGTTCCCGGACGGTACGGGCACGGCCGCGCCGCCCACGGCCGCCCCGCCTCCGGTCACGAGGCCCTCGACGGCCTGGACGGCCTCGACTTCGCCGACCTGGACGAGCCGGCGTAACCGACGAGGTTCGACCCAAGGACTAGGCTCGCGCCCGTAACCGCCGTACGGGCCGCATCGACCCGTACGGTGCCCGCCTTGAGCCGTACCGACCGGGAGACAGCCACACCATGGCCAAGAAGCGCCGCCCCCAGACGAAGGCCGCAGGAGCACGGGTCAGCCCCGGATCCGCTGACGCCACCTACCCGGTGGTGGGCGCCCGCGAGCCCTGCCCGTGCGGTTCGGGTCGCCGCTACAAGGCGTGCCACGGGCGGGCCGCCGCGCACGCCGTGACCGAGTTGGTGCAGCGGCCGTTCGAGGGGCTGCCCGGGGAGTGCGACTGGGTGGCGCTGCGCGAGCTGGTGCCCGCCGCCACCGCCGAACTGCGCCTGAAGGACGGCCTGCCGGAGGGCGTGCCGTCGGTGACGCTGGCGACCGTGCTGCCCATGGCCTGGCCGGCCCTGCGCCGGGACACCGGCGCCGTCCTCCTCGGGCTGCAGAACGACACCGCCTCCGGCGACATCAGCCGCGACCTGGCGGACACCCTCCGGCGCGCGCTGACCGCCGAGCCGGGCACGGCGGTGGCGGCCGGGCGGACCACCGCCGAGGGGGACCGACTCCAGGACCTGCTGGACCCGACGGCGCCGTTCACGCCCGTCGTGCACGAGGGCTTCGAGTTCTGGCTGGAGAACGCGGAGGGGGCCAGCGGCGAGGTCGCCGCCTCCCTGGAGCGGGCCAACGCCGCCGCGATCCCGACCGCCCGGCTCACCGGCGTCGAGGCCGCGTACTGGTGCCAGGCCACGGAGAAGAACCATCTGCGCTGGGTCATGGCCCACCCGGAGGAGGGGCTGCTGGACGCGCTCGCGCGGCTGCACGCGGCGGGCGCCTCCTCGCTCGGCGAGGGCACCCGGCTCATCGGCTCCTTCCGGGCGCACGGGTTGGTCGTGCCGGTGTGGGATCTGCCGCAGTCGGTCCGCGCGGACGACGTGGAGAAGCCGGCCGCCACCTTCGCGGAGCGGCTCGGCGAGGCGCTGGCCTCCCAGGCCCCGCTGACCCCCGAGGAGCGGCGGGCGCGCGGCGGTCTCACCAACCGTCAGGTCACCCTGAGCTGACGCCCGACGGACGGGCCGGCCGCGCGGGCGTCCCCGCAACACGCCCCGCGGTCGGCCCACCGAGGATCCGCCCCACAACACGCCCCGCGGTCGACCCGCCGACGATCCCGCCCCGCAACACGCCGCGCGGTCGACCCGCCGACGATCCGTCCCCGCGCGCCGCGCGGACGACCACCTGCCGAGGATCTCCGACACACCATGCGGGTGACCCGCAGAGGATCTACGGGACGTCGCAACCCGGGCAACCGACGGCGATCTTCAACGCCGCGCGGCCGTCCCGCCGACGATCCGTCCCCGCCCGCGCCGCGCGGACGACCACCCGCCGAGGATCTCCCACACTCCACGCGAGCGATCCCGCCGACGATCTCCGGCACGCAGCCCGGGCAACCGTCGACGATCTCCGGCACCCCGCACAAGCGACCCCATCGACGATCTCCGGCACCCCACACAAGCGTCCCCGCCCACGATCTCCGCCCCCCCCCACAGGCTCCTCGCCCACGATCTCCGGCACGCCGCGTGGGTCGGCTCGCGCCCGGCTCGCGGCGATCTCCGGAGCGTCGTTCAGGTGGCGTGACCCTGCTCACAACTCGCGTCGGTGGCCGGGAATTGGGCGTCCGGAAATCCGCGATCGAATTTGCGAACCGCCGATCTCTTGTTACGGTTCTAGAAGCCCGGTCGCTGGTGCATCCCCCGTCGCCAGCGACCGGGCGCTTCCATGCCCGGGCACGGTCCGGGGAGGCGTACGGGCTAACGCCCCGCCTCCCGCGCCGAGTTGCCCGTCGAGCGCTCCGCACCGGCAAGATCCACGGCGCCCTGCCGCCCGCCTCCGGAGCCGTTCTCCCGGCCCTTCTCCCGGCCGTGCCCCGCTTCCGTGCCGGTGTCGTCCGAGCTGCCGGAACGAAGCAGCAGCAGCCCCTCCGCCGACGCCACCTCCGCCATCGCGGTGGTTTCCGCGGCCTCGGCACCGCCGACCCGCTCAGCGGCGCCGTCAGCGGCCTCCGGGGCCGTTCCCGACCGCTCGGAGCCCTGCTCAGGGGCCTTCTCGGCGGTCGCCCCGCGTGGGGTCCGCGCCCCGCGCGTCGCCGTCTCGCGCGGGGTCTCGCAGGTCGCGGGGTCGTCGTCGGCGTCTACCGGGCAGTAGACCTGCCGGGTCTGGCCGTCCGCGCGCATGAGGGTCAGCGCGACGGTCAGCGGGCCGCCGGTGGCGTTGCGGTAGTAGGTGCGCGCCCAGCTCTCCCGACCTTCGGTCAGCACACAGGTCTGCGCCTCCACCCCTTCGGGTGAAGCGAGTTCGGGGCCGCAGGCGGCGGTGGTGCCGGGACCCACCCGGATGCTCGGGTTTCGGCCTCCTCCCTCCGGGTGGAGTCGCCCCTCGACCGGGTGATTCAGGCCAACTGGCGCCGCCTCTGGACCAGATGATTCCGGAAAGCCGACCGAGCCCGCGGTCGCCACGGCCAGCGGCACGCCCGCGCCGAGCGTGACCACGCCGGCGAGCGCGACCAGTCGCAGTCGCGCCGGGCGCCCCGACCCGTCCGGGCGGGCGACGCCCCGGGCATGGCCGGCCGGGCCCCCGACGCCGGGACGGACCCCGGCGGGTCGGGAGGGCTCGGTGGGCCGGGTGGGGCGGAACCTGCGCGCCATGGAGACCCCCATCAGCGCCTCGAGGGAACGTTTGTCGGCATGCCGAACATAGCGCTCAGATCGCACCATTCCGATCTACCGCGCCCCCCATCCGGGGGACTCCACGCACACGGCACCCGAACGAGTGAGGCGAGGGCCGCACGGCTTCACCGCCGTACGGCCCTCATGGAGCGAGTCCGCTGCCTCCGCCCAGCGCACTCTTCCGCCGTCACCGCATCCGACGGCCGTCACCGCGGACCGACCCCGGCGCCCCCACGCCGTGCCGCGCCCGACCGGTCCCGTCGCCACCGTCGCCCCGGCGCGCCCCGACCGTTCGGCCGCGTTCCGCGGTCCGCCTCGACCGGCGGGTCAGTACGCGAGCTTGCTGCCGCCGCCCGGGGCGCTGGCGCTGGCCTCGACCAGCGCGTCCACCACGGTCTCGACCCGCGGCAGCCACTGCGCGCGGGCGCGGCGCAGCGGTGGGCGCTCCCAGCGCACCCGGCCCGCCCCGGTCCGCGAGGGCGGCAGCACCACATAGCCGCCCTCCCCGTGGAACCGCAGCGAGCTGGGGACCCAGTCCTGGCGGTGCAGCAGTTCGCCGAGCTCTTCGAGCCCGTACGGCGCGACCAGGAACGACCAGCGGGTGGGGGTGGCGACCACCGGGCCGAGCCGCACCCCCGCGTGGTCGAGGACGGCCAGCGCCCGCCCCGCCGCCACGGCGGGCAGGCTCACCGCGCACGGGGCGCGGCCGCCGGTCGCCAGGATGATCGGGGCGGTGGGGCGGTTGGTCCACCACCAGCGCACCATGCGGGCGTCCGTGGTCGCGGCGAGCAACCCCGGGTCGAAGGGGTGCGCGCCGGGCACCGCACAGTCCGGGTGCGGGCAGCCGCACTCGCGCGGGCGCGCCTCGGCGTCACCCGCGCCGGGGCCGCCGCGCCCGCCGCCGGGGTCCTCGCCGGCGGGCTGGAGGCCCACACCGGGCAGGACCGGCCACTGCCACTCGGTGGCACAGACCAGGGCCGCGCGGAGCGCCGCGGTGGGGCTCCCGCTGGGCCGCAGAAGCGAGAACTTGCGTCGCCTTCCGGGGATCTCGCGCATGAGCGCTCGTCCTTTCCGTAAACGCCGAGGGGCCGTATCCATAGCAATCCGTCGCACTACGAGGCGCCACTCACCACGAGGCGCCGCACTACAGGGCACTGCTACGAGCGCCTGCAACCGTCGGCCGCAAGCACCGCTGTACAAGGCATTACGTGGCGCTTGCCGGGATTGTTCGAACCGTCACGCCATGTGGATCACAAGTCACTGCGCGTACAGGGCAGCGCATCACGCCGCGGGCCGAGCGTGGAACGTGGCGGGGGGTGGCGCGCGCATGGCGCTTGCCACCCCGGTGTACCGCCCCCGCCACTCGGGGATGGGCGCGGCCGTCGCCGACTAAGACGCTCGGCCCGGCCACGGGGTTCCGGGGCGGCGTCAACCGCCCCCACCCGTCTCCGAATACGTACCCACCGCGCTCGATATGACGCGCTGCCAGTGCTCGCCAGTCGACAGCAGATCTGAAGGGTAGTGGCCTTTTTTCGGCCATCTTCGATTCCCCACAGACACCAATATCCCCACCGGTCCGATGCTGGACATCGCGTCACCGGTGCGTGTACATCTGAGGGCAGTAGCGGCGCAGCACGACAGGGGGTTTGCGATGCTATGGAGCAGTACGGACCGTCCGGCCGAGCGCGCGACAGCCTGCAAAAATCCTCCGCAAAGCACGCAATCTCCCTCCTGTGACGGTGGGCCCGGCGGTGATTCCCGGCCATCGCCCCCGTTGCCGAGAACCGCCCCCCTGGGCAGCACGCCATGAGCGCCCGGCATCTGCCGAAAGTGGCTGGAATCGATCCGCCGCTTCCCTCTCCCGCGCACACTGCCGACCCCGTCGCCCCACCCCCCGCTCCCGCCCCGGCTCCCCCGCCGAACGGCTTGGTCCTCGACCGCCTCGCGGGCTGGGTCTCGGACCTCACCACCCTCCACGAGCTGACCGAGCGGCTCGCCCGGACCGCCACCCTGGACACCGCGCTGGACGAACTACTGCAGGCCGGGGCCACCCTGGTCGGCGCCCGCCGGGGGCTGGTCGCCCTCGAACCCGCGGACGGGCTCGGCCCCGTGACCACCGTCGGCCTGGGCCTCGGCCGCGCCGAACTCGGCCACATCGAAACGATTCCGCGGGGCACCGCCTCGGCCGCCCACCTCCTGGACGGCCTCCCCGAGCCGCACGCCCAGCGGCCCGAGGTGATCCACCCCGACCTGGCCCGCGAGGCCGACCTCGACCCGCGCCACCGCGAGGTCGCCGCCCGGCTCGGCTACGCCGCGAGCTACGCGGTCCCGCTGGATCCGCACGGCGAGCCCCGCCCCGGCGCCCGCTCTCCCCTCCTCCCCGTCACCCCGCCGACCCCCTCCTCCCCCTCCGCCCCCTCTTCCCCGTCTGCCCTGGTGTCCGCCGCGTCCGCCCCGTCTCCCCTGTCCGCCCCTCCCGTGACTCCCCGCGCGGGAGGGGCCGCCGAGCACCACCCCGACGAGGGCAGCGCCACCCCCGGCCGACTGGGCGCCGCCGTATGGCTCTACGACGAGCCGACCGAGCCGGTCGAGCGGCAGCGCCATCTGATGGGGCTGTACTGCGCGTACGCCGCCGAACACCTCGCCCGGCTGCTGGACCTCACCCGCGCCCGCACCACCGCCGCGACCCTCCAGGAGGAGTTGCTGCCCGCGCGGCTGCCGCGGATCGCCGGGGTCCGGCTCGCCGTACGCCACCGCACCGGCCCCCACGGCGGCGGCGACTGGTACGACGCGCTGCCGCTGCCGGAAGGGGCGCTCGGGCTGGCGGTGGGCGCCGTCTCGGGCGCCGGCCCCAGCGCCGTGGCGGCCATGGGACGGCTGCGCGCCTCCCTGCGCGCGTACGCCGTGATGGAGGGCGAGGACCCGGTCGCCGTCCTGTCCGACCTGGAGCTGCTGTTGCGGCTCACCGAGCCCGCCCGCTCGGCCACCGCGCTGTTCGCGTACTGCGAGCCGGCGCTGCGCAAGGTGGTGCTGGCCGGTGCCGGGCACTGCCCGCCCCTGCTCATCGGCGAGCTGCGCACCGAGTTCGTGGAGACCTCCCTGTCGGCCCCGCTGGGCATGCTCTCGTGCTGGGAGGCGCCCAGCGTGGAGCTGGAGCCGGCACCAGGAGAAACGCTCCTCTTGTACAGCGACGGGCTGCTGCACCGCAGCGGCGAGGAGATGGACCGCGCCTTCGCCCGGCTGCACGCGGCCGCGGCGAGCGTCCCCAGGCCGGCGCGCACCGACCCGGAGGCCGTCGCCGACCACGTGCTGCGGGCCATGCTGCCGAACGGGGCGTCGACGGACGCGGCGGGCGGAGACGCGGAGACGGTGGGCGCGGCCCGGGGCCCGGAGGCGGTCGACGCCGAGGACATCGTGCTGCTCGTCGCCCACTTCGAATGACCCGGACGGCGCCCCGGACCGGCGTGTGCCCGGCGTCACACCCCTCTCGGAAGCATGCACTCCCCACCTACCATGGGTGAGGTCCATTCGAGGAGGAATACGTGACCGAGGAGCAGACCACGGAGCAGCCGGGGGCCCTGGAGAACCCCGAGGGCACCGATGCCGAGGCCCCCGTCAAGCAGCGGAAGAACGGCCTGTACCCGGGCGTCTCCGACGAGCTCGCCGAGAGCATGAAGTCCGGCTGGGCCGACACCGAGATGCGGGACCTCACGCCGATCGAGCAGGCGCCGCACACGGCACGCCGTCGCGCCGCGCTCTCGGCGCGTTTCCCCGGCGAGCGCCTGGTGATCCCGGCGGGCAACCTCAAGACCCGGTCGAACGACACGGAGTACAGGTTCCGTGCCTCCACCGAGTACACGTACCTCACCGGCGACCAGACCGAGGACGGCGTCCTGGTGCTGGAGCCCACCGGCGCGCAGGGCCACCGGGCCACCGTCTACCTGCTGCCCCGCTCCAACCGGGAGAACGGCGAGTTCTGGCTGGACGGCCAGGGTGAGCTGTGGGTCGGCCGCCGGCACAGCCTCACCGAGGCCGAGCGGCTGCTGGGCCTCCCGGCCAAGGACGTGCGCCAGCTGGCGGACGCGCTCAGGGAGGCCACCGGCCCGGTCCGCGTCGTGCGCGGCCACGACGCCGGGCTCCAGGCGGCCCTGACCGACAAGGTCACCGCCGAGCGCGACGAGGAGCTGCGGGTCTACCTCTCCGAGGCGCGCCTGGTCAAGGACGAGTTCGAGATCGGCGAGCTGCAGAAGGCGGTCGACTCGACCGTCCGCGGCTTCGAGGACGTCGTCAAGGTCCTCGACAAGGCGGAGGCGACCAGCGAGCGCTACATCGAAGGAACGTTCTTCCTCCGTGCCCGTGTCGAGGGCAACGACGTCGGCTACGGCTCCATCTGCGCCGCCGGCCCGCACGCCACCACCCTGCACTGGGTGCGCAACGACGGCCCGGTCCGCTCCGGCGAACTCCTGCTCCTGGACGCCGGCGTGGAGACGCACACCCTCTACACCGCCGACGTGACCCGCACGCTGCCCGTCAACGGCCGCTACACCCCGCTCCAGCGCAAGATCTACGACGCGGTCTACGAGGCGCAGGAGGCGGGCATCGCCGCGGTCAGGCCGGGCGCGAAGTACCGCGACTTCCACGACGCCGCCCAGCGCGTGCTGGCCACCAGGCTCGTCGAGTGGGGCCTGGTCGAGGGCCCGGTGGAGCGCGTCCTGGAGCTGGGCCTCCAGCGCCGCTGGACGCTGCACGGCACCGGCCACATGCTCGGCCTGGACGTGCACGACTGCGCGGTGGCGCGGACGGAGACGTACGTCGACGGCGTGCTGGAGCCGGGCATGTGCCTGACCGTCGAGCCGGGTCTGTACTTCCAGGCGGACGACCTGACCGTGCCGGAGGAGTACCGGGGCATCGGCGTCCGCATCGAGGACGACATCCTGGTCACCGAGGACGGCAACCGGAACCTGTCGGCGGGGCTGCCGCGCCGGGCCGACGAGGTCGAGGAGTGGATGGCCGGCCTCAAGGGCTGAGCCGCCGCACGGGCCGATCGCGCCCGGCGCGCCGCGTGCACACCGACACGGCCCCGACCGCCTTCCCCGGCGGTCGGGGCCGTGTCGTGTCCGGCGCGGGCCGGCTCCGGGGCCGGGTCCGGCGGCCGTCGGTCAGGAGGTGGCGGTGGCCCGGCCGTGCAGCACCAGGGCCCAGGTGAGGCAGCCGAAGGCGGCGGCCGAGGTCACCGCGCGGACCACGTTCCAGCGCACCCACACCGCCTCGAACTTCTCGCGTACGGCGGCCGGATCGGCGATCCGGCCGATCGGCCCGGCGGCGTCCAGCTCGTGGTTGAGCGGCACGTTGACCGCCGCCGTGATGACGAACATCGCCAGGTAGAGCACGAGCGCGGCGATGATCCACGGCGCCGCGGACCGGTCGCCGCCGCCCCACAGGTGCAGCCCGGCGCTGACCGCGGTCAACGCCAGCGCGCCGAGGAAGCAGGCGAAGAACCACCCGTTGAGGATGGAGACGTTGATCCGCTGCATCGCGTCGACGAAGGTCCGGTCCTCGGCCTGCCGGAGGCCCGGCATCACCGCGTAGGCGAAGGAACAGAAGAGCCCCGCGGTGAGTCCCGTGGTCACCGTCGCCGCGATCAGTGTCGCGCCCCGCATCACCGCTGACATCGTGCCCATCCTCCGCGTTCGCGCCGTCGTGCCGATGCCTCAAGTCAAGCGGCCCGCCGGCGAGATGAACATGATCGAGCGGCTCGCCTCCATGTGCGTGCGTCTACGCTGATCCGTATGGACGTACTCGCGGGGCTGCTGGACGGGCCGAGGGCCCGGGGCGCGTTCCTGATGCGGGCGATCATGGATCCGCCGTGGTCGATCCGGATCGAGGACCGGGCGCCGCTGACGCTGGTGGCCCTGGTGCGCGGCGCGGCCTGGGCGGTGCCGGACGGGGACGCGCCGCGCCGGCTGTTCCCCGGCGACATCGCGATCATGCGCGGCCCCGATCCGTACACCTTCGCCGACGATCCGGCCACCGAGCCGCAGACCGTCATCCTGCCCGGCGAGCGCTCGGCGACGCCGGAGGGCGACGAGCGGTGCGAGGAGATGGACCTGGGGGTGCGCACCTGGGGGGACAGCCCCGACGGCGCGACGATGATGCTGGTCGGCACGTACCAGATGCGGGGCGAGATCAGCCAGCGGCTGCTGAGCGCGCTGCCCGTGCTGTTGGTGCTGCCCGCCGCGGAGTGGGAGTCGCCGCTGGTCCCGCTGCTGGAGGAGGAGATCGTCAAGGACCGGCCCGGGCAGGAGGTGGTCCTCGATCGGCTGCTCGACCTGCTGTTGATCACCGCGCTGCGGGCGTGGTTCTCCCGCCCCGAGGCGGCCGCCCCCTCGTGGTACCGGGCCCAGGGCGACCCGGTGGTCGGCCGGGCGCTGCGCCTGCTCCACGACGACCCGGCCCACCCGTGGACGGTGGCGAGCCTCGCCGCCAAGGCGGGTGTCTCCCGCGCCGCCCTCGCCCGCCGCTTCGCCGAGCTGGTCGGCGAGCCGCCGATGGCCTACCTCACCGGCTGGCGGCTGGCGCTCGCCGCCGACCTGCTGCGCGAGCCCGACGCCACCCTGGCGGCCGTCGCCCGCGAGGTCGGCTACGGCAGCGCCTTCGCGCTGAGCACCGCCTACAAGCGGGTGCGGGGCGTGACCCCGCAGGCGGACCGGGGCTGATCGGGCTCGTCTCCGACGGCGGCGACGGCGTCGACGGCGGTGTGCGGCCGACGACGACGGCGGCGGTGTGCGGCCGACGACGACGGCGGTGTGCGGCCGACGACGACGGCGGTGTGCGGCCGATGGCCGGAACCCTGCGCCGGCGCATGCCGGGCGCGTTGCCTTCCGATCATCCGATCGTTCGCCTGTGTACCCCCCACCGGATACCCAGTCGGACGAACCGGAAGAGAGAACGCCATGCGCCTGCGCACCGCCTCCGCCCTCGGCGGATCGGCCACGATCGTCTTCGCCGCCCTGGCGGCCTTGGCCCCGGCGGCCCTGGCCGACACCGCACCCGACGGCCCCACGCCGTACGCCTACGTCTCGGACGGCGGCCAGATCAAGATCTGCACCCGGGGCACGCTCTTCGACGGCATGGTCAACCTGGGCTGCCGGCCGCCGCACCACCTGGGCCCGGAGACGACCTGGCGGGAGCTGCGGGCGGAGGAGGACGCGGTGGAGCCGATGCTGTGTCGTCCGGCCGTGGTCAACGAGGCCGTCCACGCCACCGAGGTGACCCTTCTCGGCTCGGGTGCCGCCCTCCAGTGCACCCCGGTCCCCGACTCCTGGGGACCGTGACCGCCGGCCCGCCGCCCCGCCGGTCGCGGAGGATCAGCCGCGGCCGCCGGCCATCAGCGCGTTGAGCTCGCCGTACGGGACGGGGTCGGCGAGGTGGGCGTAGGTGCCGGTGGTGGCCAGTTCGCGGGCGGCCCGCAGGGCGACGGCGTAGGCGGCCTCGGCGACCGCGGAGCCCAGGCTGATCCGGGCCACGCCCAGGCCCGCCAGCCGCTCGACGGTGGGCGCACCGGGGCCGGCCATGATGTTGACCGGGGCCGCGATGTCCTTGGTGAGGGCGCCGACGACATCCGGGTCGGTGGTGCCGGGCACGAAGACGCCGTCGGCGCCGGCCTCCAGGTAGTCGCCGGCCCGGCGGAGCGTCTCGTCCAGGCGGTCCCGCTCATCCCCGACGGCCAGCAGGTAGACGTCCGTGCGGGCGTTGATGAAGAGCGGCACCCCCGCGGCGTCCGCGGCCGACCGGGCGGCGGCGATCCGCTCGGCCTGTTCCGCCGCCGGACGCAGCGCGGCGCCGTCCGGGCCCGGAGAGTCCTCGATGTTGACGCCCACCGCGCCCGCGGCGACGACCCGGGCCACGGTCTCCGCCACCTCGTCCGGGGTGGCTCCGAAGCCGCTCTCGATATCGGCGGTCACCGGCACCTCGACCGCCCCGGCGACCCGGGCGATGAGGGCGATGGCCTCGTCGCGGTGCAGCCGGTTGCCGTCCGCGGCGCCCAGCCCCCAGGCGACTCCGGCGCTGGTGGTGGCGACGGCCGGGGCACCCGTCGCCGCGACCAGGCGGGCGCTGGCCGCGTCCCAGGCGTTGGCGAGCGTGAGCGGGGTGCCGGGGACGTGGAGGGAGTGGAAGTGCCGGGCGAGGGCGTGCTGTTCCGTCATGGGCAGCAGTAGATCACCGGCGGTGGGAGCCCCACTGGCGGGAATCCGACGTCTACGTCGGTGCGGGGCCCGGATGCGGTCCACGCGCGGCGAACCTCCGTCCGCTTGCGTAGGGTCGGCGTCGTGGATGTGATCAGGTGGATGTGATCAGGGAGGCCGCGAGGCCGGCCGGGCCGGCTACCGGCCACGGGACGGGCAGCGCCCGATGACCGCGCGGTGGTTCACCCTCGCCACGCCGCTCCCCAGCGGACGCATGCGGGTGGCGGTGACGGACCAGGGGGTCGCGGCGGCGACCTTCACCTCGCGCGAGGCAGTGACCTTCCCACCCGGGCCGCCCCTGGCCGACCCCTCCGAGGACCGGCGCGCCGCCGCCGTGGCGGAGCAGTTCGGCGACTACTTCGCCGCCCGACGACGGGAGTTGACGCTTCCCATCGACTGGCGGCTCACCGCGGGCCCCCAGCGCGCCGTCCTGGGCGCCCTCCAGCGCGGGGTGCGCTTCGGCCAGACCATCGCCTACGGCGAACTCGCCGACCTGAGCGGCGCCTTCGATACCGACGAGCCCGAACAGCGGGCGCTGGCCGCCCGTACGGTGGGCGCCATCATGTCCACCAATCCGGTCAGCCTGCTCATCCCCTGCCACCGGGTGATCGCCGCCGACGGCATCGGCGGCTACGGCGGTGGTGCGGTCGGCATGGAGACCAAGCGCTGGCTGCTGACCCTGGAGGGGAGCCTGCCGCCGACGTTGGACTGGGCGGGCTGACGGCCGCACGGCGGCGCCCCGCCGCTCAGGCGGCGGGCGGAGCGGTCCACTCCTCCGGGACCTTGGGCGGGGTGCCCTGGGTCCACACCACCCGCAGCGCCGTGGCGGCGATCCGCCACCCGTCGGCCGTCCTGACCAGCGTGGTCTCGGTGTGGCCGCCGGAGGCGAAGAACTCCTCCGACCCGTCGGCCAGCACATGCGTGCTCAGCTGGGCCCCCCGCGCGGTGGCCCGGTCGCCGTCGATCTCGATGACCGCGTTGGTCGCGAAGTGCACGGTCCGGTCGAACAACGCCATCCCGCGCCGGATGTGTGCCATGAGCGCGTCCCGCCCGTGGATGGTGCCGATGGGCATCTCGGCGGTGACGTCCTCGGTGTGGAAGGCGCGGGCCCACTCCTCGTCGAAGACCCTCTCGTCGAAGGAGCGGAGGTAGCGGTCCATGAGGTCGGTGATCTCGGCACGGTCGGTCAGGGTCTGCAGCTGACGCCGCATCTGTTCGATGTCCATGCCGAGACTCTCACACTTCAACCTTTGTTGAAGTCAAGCACGACCGCGACCCCGATCGGTTCACCCTTCGGTCCGACCGTTCCGCCCCTCGGTCCGGCCGGTCAACGCCCGTCGGCCCCACCGATCCGCCCCTCGGTCCGGCCGCCGCCTACTCGGCGACGGGCACGGCGCCCTTCCCGTGACGGATGTCGTCGACGACGTACGGCAGGGCGGGGAGGAGCAGCGGGAAGCCGGCCCAGAAGGGGACGGTGAACAGCGGGTCGTCGCCGATCAGCCAGTTGCTGAGCATGATCGCGGGCACGCCGACCAGGAAGGCCAGGCCCCAGCTCCGACCCAGGCCCATGCCGCCGCGCCGCAGCTCGTATCCGACCGTGACCAGGGCGAGGACGGCGTAGAAGACGAAGTCGTTGGGCTCCACATCCCGTTCGGGGGTCCACCTGACGAGGCAGGTGAGCAGCACCAGGACACCGAGCAGGAGGCTGGCCATCGCCGCGGTGCGCAGCACGCGGCGGTACAGCGGGGCGCGGGCCCGGGCCCAGGTGGCGGCGAAGGCCCTGACGTCCTCGCCGACCACGTCCCGCGCCGTGCGGCCCGCGGCCTCCGCGTCATCCAAGTGGGTGGAGAGCTCGTCGAGCATCTCCCGCACGGAGGCTTCACTGAGCCCCCGGTACTCCCAGTTGCTGCGGCAGATCGCGAGGACCTGGTCGTTCGTCATGGTGTGGTGTCCCCCGGTGATTCGGTGTGTGCGGCGAGGATCCGGCCCACCTGACCGCTGAAGGCGCGCCACACCTCTCGTCCACCGGTCAGCTCGGCACGCCCCGCCTCGGTGAGGCGGTAGTACTTGCGCGGGGCGCCGCCGCTGGCGGACGGGGCGCGATAGGAGGAGATCAACCCTGTCCGCTCCAGCCGCGCGAGCAGCGGATAGACGCTGCCCTCGCTCACCAGCTCCAGCCCGCCCGCGGCGAGCGCCTCGGTGAACTCGTATCCGTATCGCGGCCGTTCGGCGATCAGCGACAGCAGACAGAGATCGAGCACGCCGCGCAGGAGCTGACTGCGCCGCTGGTCGCCGGTCGCAGGCAGCCCCTTTGTCATGCGGTGCATGGTAGTCGGCGATTCCCTTGCTCCGCAAGACAATCGAAGGGGGGTGGCCCGCCGCGGTCGGCTGACCCCGACGGCGGCGGGCTTCGACGCCGCCGGCTCACCCGACGGTGGGCCCCGTTGCCGCCGGCTCACCGGACGGCGGTGGGCCCGGCGCCGGCGGCCTACTCCGCCGCGGGCTCCGCGTCGTCCACCGCGCCGGGCGCCAGGGCGGGGGCGGGGAAGGCGTGGCGGGCCTCTCCGCCGGACCACCAGACGCCGATGGCGAAGACCGCGGTCGCCTCCAGCAGCGCGGCCCGGTCCAGGCCGCCGCAGGGCAGCGGGACGCAGCCCATCGACCGGATCAGTTCGGTGGTGAGGGTGGCGGCGGCCGAGTCGTCCACGCAGAACGGCACGGCCAGCGGCGCGCCGTCGAAGGACGGTCGCGGCAGGGTCCAGATGCTCTCGTGGCAGATACCGAAGACCTTGGCGACCCCGGCCTCCGGGGCGGCGGCCGCGATCCGCGCGGCGACCGAGTCCGGGCCGCCGGCCGTGGTCAGGGCCGGACCGCCGGCGGCGGGCTCCATCGGCACCGTGCAGTCGAGCACGGTCCGGCCGGCGAGGTCCGGGGCCAGCTCCGCGGCCAGCCGCTCGGCGGCAGCGGCGGGTACGGCGAGCAGCACCGCCTCGCCGTACCGCGCCGCCTCGGCGAGGCCGCCGTGCCCGGCCGCGCCGATGCGGGCCGTCGTCCTGGCGGCGGCGCCCGGGTCCCGGCCGCCCACCATCACCTGGTGTCCGGCCCGCACCCAGGCGCCGCCCAGCACCGCCGCCATGGCCCCCGTGCCGAGAACGCCGATCCGCATCGCCCTGCCCCTTTTCACGTCGAGGGATGTCATGCCCGGGACGCTAGGCGGGCCGATGCGCACCACCTGGTAGGCATCGGCGGGGCAGGATGGGCGCATGGACGAGGTGGACATGCAGGGGGACGTGTTCGCGGCCGACTGCCGAGCCCGGATCGCCTTCGAGGTCCTGGCCAACCGGTGGGACAGCGTGGTGGTCTACGTCCTCCACGAGGGCGGCCCGATGCGGCCGCGGGCGCTGCGGGACCGGATCGGCGGGATCAGCTCCAAGGTGCTCAACGAGGCGTTGCGCCGTCTGGAGTACAACGGCCTGGTGGAGCGGCGCCGTTACGCCGAGGTCCCGCCTCGCGTCGACTACTCCCTCACCGCGGCCGGCGCCGCCCTGATCCCCCCGATCCAGGCGCTCGGCGCCTGGGCCGCGACCCACGCGGACGCCGTCCTGGCGGCCCAGGACCGCTTCGACCGCAAGCCCTGAGCGGGCTCCTCGGGCGCCGGCCGGTGCCGTCCTCCCCCAGGCCGTCGCCTCGGGAACGCCGAACCCCGCCCCCACGCGTCGCCGGCGGCACCGGGCGGCTACGCGCTCGTCAGCGGTTCCAGCTCCGCGATCTCGTCCAGGGACATGTGCAGCTGCTCGCGGAGGAAGCGCACGACGGTCCAGTGCGGCAGCGCCCCTTCGTCGAAGGGCCCGAACGCGGCGCGGTACAGGGGAAGCCAGCGCAGCGCCTCCTCGACGACCTGCTCCCGGCCCGGCTCCCGTTGGTAGTCCTCGTAGCCGACGCTGCGGTGGTGGATGAAGTAGCGCCCCGGCAGCCGCTCCTCGCACAGCGCTCGGTACTCACGGGTCTGGAGGATCAGGTAGTGCCAGATCTCGTCGATCTCCTGCTCGACCGGCAGGAAGAGCCCGCTGAGCCGTTCGCGGTGGAGTGAGACGAGGTAGAGGTAGCGGAGGCATTCCAGGACCTGGCGCTCGGCGTACTCGCGCTCGGCGCCCGTCCTGTCGGTGACGTACCGCACCGCCTCCTCGTGGAGACGGGCGCCGAGGAGGTCCTTCAGGTCCTGGGCGGTGAGGCGCGGCCGGCTGGTCTGTGCGGTCATGGAGGGTCCCCTCGTCTGATCGAGGCTCAGCGGTCGCCGGCGAGCCAGGTGTACTTGCCGGACTTCCCGATGGGGAGACGCCCCTGGTGGTCCAGGGCGCAGTCGCGGCCGGTCAGTTCGGCCACTCCCCGCTCCAGGGCGGAGGTCTCCTCGGGGTCCAGTGGTCGGCCGTCGAAGGTGGTGTAGCTCAGTCGGCACCCCGACGCGCCGGTGAGTCGCAGCTGGTGCAGGAACACCCGGCTGGAGACGGAGCTGATGCGGTCGTCCAGGTCCGCCTGCGCCACGGGCCCCCGCTCGGTGGCGAGCAGTTCCTTCTCGCGGCCGCAGAAGGCGGTGATCTTCTCCGGGTCGGGTGTTCCGTCGAGGGTGCGCACGCAGTCGCCCGAGCGGTAGCGGACCAGGGGCATGTACGGGTTGCGGACGCTGGTGACGATGAGGCTGTGGATCTCGCTGTCGGGCGCGACGGGAATCAGCTCGACGCTCATCCGGTCCAGGTAGGGCCGGTACCGGCCGTCGCGGTCGCTGTAGTACAGGTAGCCCAGCTCGGTGCTGCCGAAGAGGTCGACGATCGGGCAGTCGAAGTGGTCACGCAGGTACCGCCGCACCCCGTGCGGGGTGTACTCGTAGGCGTGGATGATGCTGGCGGGCGGGGGGAAGTCGGCCCACAGGCCCCACGCGTCCACCTTCCGCACCAGGTGGGCGAGGTGGTAGCCGGAGCAGTCCAGGTGGTAGCGGCCCTGCGGATGGGCCGCGCGAACGGCGCGGATCTCGGCCAGCATGCGCTCGACCTCCGCGCGATCCCACAGGGCCGGGTCGAGCCGGAGGTTGAGGTAGAGCGTGCGCTCGTCCAACCTCCGCTCCTCCAGGGACGGGGCCGCCTCCGGTTCGGCGCCGCGCTTCGCGGCGTTGACCCGGGCCACGTGCTCGGTGGCCAGCACCGTGGTGAGGGAGACCCGTTGGCAGCCCTGCCGCCAGGTCTCGGCGATGTCGGGGTGCTCGCTCCAGAGCCGGTAGTAGGAGTAGAGCAGGAAGTAGGGGGGCCGGATGAGCCTCATCCGGGCGTGGTTGGTGCCGGTGGAGAGCACGTACTCCGCGTCGCCGTCCGCCAGCGCCCGGGCGAGCCCCGGGGTCATCCAGTTGTCCGGGAAACCCCGTGCTATCTCGGGTTTCTCGAGTATGGGGAAGTATCCCCGCGCGACCGACGCGCGGTAGATCGGGATGTCCCGTACCCGGTCGATGATGTCGGGCGTCGGCTGACCGTCCATTGCCACCCTCGGGTGTCCTCGAAGAAACGGAAGCCCCGCACGGGTGGCGCGGGGCCGAAGGGCGGAGAGGGCGTCACGGCCGCGGTGGCCGCGACGCCCACTCCGGTCATGCGGTGCCGTGGTGTCGCCGACGGGTCAGGAGATGCATCCCGTCTTGCCCGCCGCGCTGATGCAGCCCGTCTTCGGCGCCGCGCTGATGCAGCCGTCCTTGGCGCCCTGGGCCGAGTTGGCGGCCACCCAGCGCTGCCAGACCGCGTCCTGAGCCATCTTCTTGATCAGCTGTTCCATGATGAAACCTCCGAAATGCGTTAATTGCGGCGAAGATTGGCATATGTACCGCTCCGCACCGACCGTAAAGGTTTGACCAACTGAGTGTCAACGCATGGTCAGTTGATGTGATCGCCACCATGCGGGCGTGCGCGGCCGCGCCTGGACCGGCCGCGACTCGGGGGTCCAAGGGCGCGCCGGCGACCCCGAACCGCCGCCCGGGTGGCCCCGGGCGACTCCGGGCAGGGCGTACGGAGGCGCGCCGGGGGCGACCCGGAGGCGTGCCGCCAGGGGCCGGAGCGCGTGCCGAGACGGCCCGCGGCTGGTCGCCTACGGGCCACCCCGGCACGGCACTTCGGCTGATTCCGACGGTGGCACCGCCGGCCGGATCAGTCCGTCTGTATCAGTACGGATCAGTCCGTATCAGTCCGGCCGCGCTCCGATCAGCCCGGCTCGGCCTCGATCAACCCGCCACGCGCACCGACGCGGCGGCCTCGTCGCCCGCCTCGGCCGGACCCGTCATCCGCACCGGCTCGGTGCCGGTGATGTTGTGGCGGGCGGCCCAGTTCTCCAGGGCCGCGCGGCAGGCGTGGTCCAGGTGCCGGACCGCCGTCAGGTCGAGCTCGATCGGCCGGTCCTTCGGCAACGCCTCCAGGGTCTCCAGGATGCGCGGGAGCCGGAGGAAGGTGGCGTTGCCGGAGAGGGTCACCACCGTTCTCCCGCCGGTGAGTTCGCGGGTGTCGAGGTGGACGTGCGAGGTCTCCCACGCCGACTTCGCCACGGCCAGCACCAGGCCCAGCACCACACCTTCGAACATGCTGGTCGTCACGATGGCGATGGCCGTGACGGCGAGGATGACGACCTCACCGCGGTGCTCCCGCCAGAGCGGGCCGATCTCCTTGACGGGGATCAGCTTGCAGCCCGCGTGCACCAGCACGCCCGCCAGCGCCGCGAGCGGGATGATCCCGATCGCCGCCGGCAGCAGCACGGTGAAGAGCAGCAGCCACAGCCCGTGCAGGATGCGGGAGAGCACGGTCTTGGCGCCCGCCTGGACGTTGGCGGAGCTGCGGACGATCACCGCGGTCATCGGCAGCGCCCCGAGGACGCCGCACACGGTGTTGCCCACGCCCTGCGCGACCAGTTCCTTGTCGTAGTGCGTACGCGGTCCGTCGTGCATCCGGTCCACCGCCGCCGCGCTGAAGAGCGACTCCGCCGAGGCGATCAGGGTGAAGGCGAGGACCGTACCGAGGGCGGCCACGGTGCCCAACGAGGTGAGGTCGTTCAGGGCCGGCGGCTGGATGGCGTCGACGAGCCCCTGGACCTTCACGTTCGCGACGTCCAGGTCGCCGATCGCCGTGACGGCCGTGGCCAGGGCCACCGCGACCAGCGGAGCCGGGACGAGCTGCGCCTTGGCGGGCAGCTTCTTCCAGCCGACCAGCACGACGATGGTGCCGAGGCCCACCGCGAAGGCGGTCAGGGCGGTGCGGCTGGTGGCGATGTCGCCGATCAGCCCCGGGATTCCGGCGATCTTGTCCAGGCCGGAGCGCGGCTGCTTGACGCCGGCCATCGTGTACAACTGCCCGAAGATGAGGACGAGTCCGATGCCGGCCAGCATGCCCTGCACGACCGAAACGGAGATCGCCCGGAACCAGCGGCCGAACCGCAGCAGGCCGAGGATGATCTGCAGCGCCCCGGTGGCCAGCACGATCGCGCCGAGCATGCCGAGGCCGAACTCCCGTACGGCCTCGAAGACGAGCACGGTCAGACCGGCGGCGGGGCCGCTGACCTGGAGGGCACTGCCGGGCATGAAGCCCACGACCAGGCCACCGACGATGCCGGTGATCAGGCCGAGTTCGGCGGGTACGCCCGACGCCACGGCCACGCCGACGCACAACGGCAGGGCCACGAGGAACACGACGAGCGAGGCGAGCGCGTCCTGACGGACGACGGCCGGGTTCTTGAGGTTGGAGAAGGCGGAAAGCACGGGTGAGGGTCCCCCTGTCTTCGTGTCGGGCCGGTTCACAGGGCTCCGAACGACAGACCGCCGTTGTCCGGCCGGTGCACTCTGACCGCACCGGTGTGTACCTCGTAGTACCAGGCGTGCAGGGAGAGCCGCCCCTCGGCGACGCCCTCCCTGACGCAGGGGTAGCCGCGCAACGTCTCCAACTGCGCGATGGCGTGGGCCTGTACGGCCTCCGCCACGTCCTCCGAGTCCGCCGCCAGCGAGCGGACGGACGCGTGCGGCGGCACGGCCTCCTCCAGCCAGCCGCGGACGGCGGGGACGGCGGAGAGATCCTCGTCCCGGACCACGGCGCCCACCGCGCCGCAGTGGGAGTGCCCACAGACGACGATGTCGCGGACGCCGAGCACCCGCACCGCGTATTCGATGGTGGCCGCCTCGCCCGTGGGGCGACTGTCGCCCGGGTACGACGGAACGATGTTGCCGGCGGTACGCAGTTCGAAGAGCTCACCCGGGCGCGCCCCGGTGATCAGAGCCGGCACCACGCGCGAGTCCGAGCACGTGATGAACAGGACTTCGGGGGCCTGGCCCGCTTCGAGGGCCCGGAAGGTTTCGGCGTGCCGGGGGTCGGCCACATGGGTGGCCGAGAAGGAGCGCGCGTGGTCGATCAGTGACTTCATGATGGCCTGCCTCCTGCGTCTCGACGGCGTTCGTCGAGACGCGGTGTGGTCGGGTCGGTCAAGAGCTGCGGGCGCGGCGGCGATGGGTCAGACACCACGCCCTCGGGGCTTACGCCGCGCCGCTGCGGCACATTCTGGTTCACGGCCGCATCCGGCAATTTACCAGCGCATTACCTCCCGATGACAGATTAAAATCTCGTCAAAACCGGTATGGAATCGGGCACTTGACAAGACTCCGGGTCGAACGGCCGCCACAGTCAGGGCTGTCGGAAAACCGCCGGTCGACGGACGCCCGCGGACCACGTTTGTATCGCCGACCGTCGTAGGGATCCACCTGGTCAAACCGCCGACGCGACCGCCCGGGGCGCCATCCTCGACGCCGTGCGCCAGGGAAAGATTTCAGCCACTTCCGCGACCGCCCAGGAATCGCCTCGGGCGGCCGAAGAGTGAAAAGCGACACAGCGGGAATAGCAGCGCGGCCATCGGTGCGTGGTGACCACACCGCTCGCCGCCGACGCGATCCGCGTTCCCATTCGCGACGATTGCTCGACCAGCCGAGAGCCACGCGGCGCGGCCGCTCCGGACCACCGCCGGCGCGGCGAACCGCCGCGACGCGCGACGCGAGGGGACGACGCACGTCATCACGCACGGTTCATCGATGCGCACTCGAGAAGAGACGGGGACGGGCCGGGGGACGCGGCGGGCACCGACCGTCGGGTCCGGCCCGCCGAGCTCGCCTACGGCGTGCGGGTCACGACGGCGGTCGCGAAGCCCTGCCCCCCGAAGCCCGGCCCCCGGTGCCCGTCCCCGATCAGGACGCCTTCAGCAGCGCGCCTTCCCGCCACTTGAGGATCTTGTCGAAGCTCACCACGGCGCCGGTCGCGTCCTGCCGGTTGCGATAGCGGACGTGGTCGGTCAGGGCCTCGATCAGGAACAGGCCGCGACCGTGCTCGGCGTGGACGCCGGCGGGGGCGGGCGACTCGGGGCGGTGCGGGAGGGGGGCGAGGCCCGACTCGAGGGTCGGCGGGGCGAGGGTCGGGTCCGGGGCGGGGGCGAAGCCCGGTCCGCAGTCCGTGACCTCGATGCGGCAGGTGTCGCCGTCGATGAACGCGGTGACGCGGTACGCCTCACCGGCGCCGCCTCTACCGCCGTGCTCGACCGCGTTGGCGCAGGCCTCGGAGACGGCGAGGGACAGATCGTGGCAGATCTCGGGGTCGACGCCGGCCGTCTCCATGGTGCGCCGCAAGAGCTTCCGGGCGAGGGGCACGCTGGCCAGCTCGCGCCGCAATTGCAGAGACCACCAGATGCTCATGTTCCAGCCTCCCGGCAGCGGCTCGACATACCGATACGTATTGCCGGTGTCCATGGTCGGTAAGCGCGTGGGGGATGTGACTCCACTCATCTGGCGGAAGCGCGACACGCGGCGACCGGTGTATGAGGCGGGGCGGCACCGGGCCATGTGGCGGAGGACGGCGGGCGCCGGACCGTAGCGCTCCCGCCCCGTCGTACCCACCCGTCACGGTCTCGAAGCCCTTCCGCCCCACCCGTCACGGCCTCGAAGCCTTGCCGCCCCACCCGTCACGGTCTCGCACCTCGGCCGCCGTCCCGTGGCCCTGCCGTGGGGAAGAAGCCACGCCCTGCCGTGGGGAAGAAAACGGGCCGATGGGATGATGGCGCAGCCATGTCTGCCCCCGTCGCGCGTGCCGGCGCCGATCTGCGAATGCTGCGGGCCGCGGTCTTCACCGCGGTCTGCGTCGTGCTGTCCGCGGGTGGCCACGCTCTCGCGTCGTGCGCGCCGGTGCCGCTGTGGGCGCTGGGCGTGGGATGTCTGGCGGTGTTCGCGGTGGCGGCGCCGCTGGCCGGTCGCGAGCGGTCGCTGCCCGGGATCGCGGTGGCGCTGGGCGTGGGGCAGCTCCTGCTGCACAGCCTGTTCACGATGGCCCAGCACGGCGACGCCACGGCGGTCGCCTGGGAGGCGCGACAGGACGCCCACAAGGGTCGGCTGGTCGCGTTCGCCGCGCAGATGCTGTGCGACTCCGGCCCGCGCGCCATGGACACGGAGCAGGCGAACCGCCTGATAGCGGACGCCGGCATCGACCCCGGCGCGGCCGGCGTCGCGCCGCCGCACCACGCCCCGTCCCTCTGGGAAGCGCTGCTGCCGTCCCTGCCCATGGTGCTCGGCCATCTGCTCGCCGCGCTGGCGGCCGGCTGGCTGCTGCGCCGCGGCGAGGCCGCGCTGTGGCGGCTGGCGCGGCTGTCGACGGACGGGGTCTCGGCGCGGGCGCTGCGCGTCGCCCTGCGACTGGTGCGGGCGCTGCGCGCCGGGCTGCTCGGCGGCGCCGAGGAGGCCGGCCGTGGCCTGCGGGCGGTCCGCGCGGACGAACGGGACGCCGTGGAGCCGCGCTCGGTGGTGCTCCAGCACAGCGTGATCAGGCGCGGTCCGCCGGCGGTCGAGCTCGCGGCCTGAGCCACGCGACCACCACTCCGGGCAGGGATCCGGGAGGGCGTCGCGCGGTGCCGCACGCGCCCACGCTCGTCTCTCCGCCATGACGTCTCCGACGTTTGATCCACCTGGAATATCTGCCATGAACGCCATGCTTCGTCGTCTCTCCGTCGTCGGCGGTGCCGCCGCCGGTACCGTCGCCCTCCTCGCCGCCCCCGCCTTCGCGCACGTCAGCGTGCAGCCCGGGCAGGCCGAGAAGGGCGGCTTCAGCACCATCAACCTCAAGGTGCCGAACGAGCGGGACAACGCCTCGACGGTCAAGCTCGAAGTCACTGTTCCGACCGACCACCCGCTCGCCTCGGTGATGCCGCAGCCCGTCCCGGGCTGGGACGTCGAGGTCACCAGGACCAAGCTCGACAAGCCGATCGAGATGCACGGCAAGAAGATCAGCGAGGCGGTCAGCAAGGTCACCTGGACCGGCGGCACCATCGAGCCGGGGATGTTCCAGCAGTTCCCGTTGTCCGTGGGCCAGCTCCCCGAGGACGCGGACCGGATCGTCTTCAAGGCGCTCCAGACGTACGACAACAAGGAGGTCGTGCGCTGGATCGAGGTGCCCGAGGAGGGCGAGGCGGAGCCGGACCACCCGGCGCCGGTCCTCAAGCTCGTCGAGCCCGCCGCGGGCTCGGGCGGCCACGGCCACGGAGCCGGCCACCAGGGCGGGAACGGCAAGGGCGGGCACGGCGAGGACGCCGCGGAGCATGACGCGCAGGCCGCGGCGGCGACGAAGCAGACCGCCGCCTCGAACGACGACAGCGACACCACCGCCCGGGTCCTCGGCATCGTCGGCATCGTCGTCGGCGTCGCCGGGGTCGCGTTCGGCGTGCTGGCCGGTCGCCGCCGGTCCGCCGCCTGATCGACCCGGAGCGGGCGGGTCGGGCGGAGCGCCGTGCGGCGCCTCGAACGACGACCCGTACGGACGGTGGCGATCCCCGCACGGACCGTGTCGACGAATCGACGTACCGACACCCGCGTGTCCCGGTACGTCGACCCGTCGACCGACCGACTGGTCGACTGACTGGCTCGGCGACTCGGTGATTCGGGGACTGGGCGACTCGGCGACCTGCCGACGCACCGATCCACCGACCTGTCGACCCGTCGACCCGTCGACGCGACGCCATGGCCACACGACGACGTACCGACCCGCCCGCTCCTGACCGAACCTCGATGTACCGGCCCACCGACCCATCGACCCCCTCTGGAGAGCACCCCATGCGCACCAAGATCCTTGCTGCTGCCCTGGCCGCCACGGCCGCGCTCGCCCTGACCGCCTGTGGCTCCGACGACAAGGCGCAGGACTCCGACTCCGTCGCCGACGTCAAGGGCGGCGACAGGAAGGAGTCGGCGATCGTCCTGGACAAGCCGAAGCCCAAGCCGGACCTGATCCTCAAGGACACCGACGGCAAGAAGTTCGACCTGCTGGAGCAGACCAAGGGCCGGCCCACGCTGGTCTACTTCGGCTACACCTTCTGCCCCGACGTCTGCTCGCTGGTGATGAGCAACGTCGCGATCGCGGAGCAGGAGCTCTCGCCGGAGGAGCGCGAGAAGCTCCAGGTCATCTTTGTGACCACGGACCCGGAGCGCGACACCCCCAAGCGGATGCGCTCCTGGCTGGACGGCCAGGGCGGCCAGGACTTCATCGGCCTGACCGGCGACTTCGACACCATCCAGGCCGCCGCCCGGCCGCTGGGCATCCTGGTGGATCCGCCCAAGAAGGAGAAGGACGGCAGCATCACCGTCAACCACGGCGCGCAGGTGCTCGGCTTCTCGCCCAAGGATGACAAGGCCCACTGGATCTACACCACCGAGACCACGTCGGAGACCTACACCAAGGACCTCCCGAAGATCATCAAGGGAGTCAACCCGTAATGCCCGCCACACCCGTACTGCGCACCAGGACCTACGCCGTCGCCGGGGTCACCGCCACCGGCGTGGCGCTGGCGCTGGCCCTCACCGCCTGCGGCGGCTCGGACGGGTCCGACGGCGCGAAGAAGAGCCCCGCGTCGCTGTCGGTCGACGACGCCTACCTGCCGCGGCCCGCCATGGACGACATGGCGGCCGGCTTTCTGACCGTGCGGAACACCGGCGACACCGCCGACCGGCTGACCAAGGTCACCACGCCGCTCTCCTCCGACGTCACCCTGCACGCCACGGAGGGGACCCGGATGAAGCAGGTGAGCTCGCTCGACGTGCCGGCGGGCGGGGAACTCACCCTCGCCAGCGGCGAGACCCACCTCATGCTGGGCAAGCTCGACCACAGACCCGAGGTCGGCGAGAAGGTGAGATTCACCCTCCACTTCGCCTCCTCGGACCCGATCGAGGTCGACGTCCCGGTGAAGCCGACGACGTACCGCCCCCAGCACCACTGAAACCGTAGGACCCTCCCCCCATGAGCTCCTCCCCGACCACGACCACCGAGCGGCCGGCCCGGCCGCGACGGTTGCCAGGGCCGGCCCGGCTGGGCGTCCTGCTGCTGGCCGTGCTGGCGTGCGCGCTGGGCTTCGGCGCCACCCCGGCGTCGGCGCACGCCGCGCTCACGGCGACCGACCCGGCCGACGGCGCGGTGCTGCCGACCCAGCCCCAGCGGGTCACCCTCACCTTCTCGGAGGGGGTGCTGGTCTCCGACGACTCCGTGCGGGTCCTGGACCCGCGGGGCCGGCGGGTGGACGACGGCGAGCCCGACCACCGGGACGGCGAGTCGTCGACCATGTCGGTGGCGCTCCGCGCGGGGCTGCCGGACGGCACCTACACGGTCGCCTGGGAGGCCGTGTCGGAGGACAGCCACCCGGTGGGCGGCGCGTTCACCTTCTCCATCGGCGCGCCGTCGGCGACCACGGTCTCGGTGCCGACCACCGCCGAGCCGGACCCGACCGTGGACACGCTCTACGGCGTCGGCCGGTACGCGGCCTACGCCGGCCTCGTGCTGCTCGTCGGCGGCTGCGTCTTCGCCGCGGCCTGCCGCTCGTCGAAGCCGGTGGAGCGGGTCGCCGCGGCCGGTTGGGCGACGCTGTTCGCCGCCACCGTGCTGCTGTTGCTGCTGCGCTCCCCGTACACCGGCGGCGACTCGCTCGGGGCGGCCCTCGACCCGGGCCGGCTGGACGAGGTGCTGTCCACCAAGCCGGGCGCGGCGCTGCTGGCCCGGCTGATCCTGCTCGGGGCGGCGGCCGGCTTCCTGGCCGTGCTGTTCGGGCCGTACGCGCGGCAGCGGACGAAGGCGGCGGCACGGCGCGAGCTCACCGTGGGGCTGGGCGTGGGCGGCGCGGTGCTCGCGGCCGGTCTCGGCGCCACCTGGGCGATGGCCGAGCACGCGTCGGTCGGCATCCAGCCGTGGCTGGCGATGCCGGTGGACGTGGCCCACCTGTTGGCGGTCGGCGTGTGGCTGGGCGGGCTGGTGGCCCTGCTGGTGACGCTCCGCGCGGGCGAGCCCGTCCCCGGCACGGCGGTGCGCCGCTTCTCGCGGCTGGCCTTCGGGTCGGTCCTGGTGCTGGTGGTCACCGGGCTCTACCAGTCGTGGCGGCAGGTCGGCGGCTGGTCCGCGCTGACCGGCACCGAGTACGGCAGGTGGCTGCTGGTGAAGGTGGCGCTGGTGGCCGTGCTCGTCGGGCTGGCCGCCGGCTCCCGCCGCTGGACGGCGCGGCTGACCGACGCCCCGGAGCCCGAGCCCGCGCCCCCCGGCAAGGGCGCCCGGAACAAGGCCACCAAGACCCGGGCGAAGGCGCCGAAGGCCGCGGTGCGGGAGGCCGCCGCACCGACGGCGACCACCCCGGGGGTCGGCACACGGGCGGCCGGCGCGCCGGGCCCGGGTACGCCGGGGGTGGGCTCGGCCACCTCGGGAGCGGCGGACGCGCCCCGCCACGTCCGCGCGGGGGCCGGTCTCCGTACCGCCGACACGCGCGGCCGCGCGGACGACGGCGGCAGTGGCGACGGCACCGACCGCCACGACGGCACCGGTCGCGGCGACGGCACCGGCCGCTCCGACGGCGCTCGCGCGGGGCGGCGCCGCGACCGCGCGGGGGCCGCGGCGGGCGATCCGGTGCGCGCCGCCCAGCTCGCCCGCCAGCGGGCCGCGGTGGACCGGACGGTGGGGCTCAGGCGGCGGGACGCCGACGCCGAGCGCAGCGGGCTGCGCCGCGCGGTGGCCGTGGAGACGGCCGTCGCCGTGGTGCTGCTGGCGGTGACCACCGTGCTGACCGGCACCCAGCCGGGCCGCGCGGAGGCCGCACAGGCGGCGGCCCGCGCGGGGGCCGCCGGGCCGGCCGCGGGCCCGGTCACCGTCACCGTCCCGTACGACACCGGCACCAAGAGCGGCCGGGGCACCGCCGAGCTCACCGTCGACCCCGCGCGGAAGGGCGCCAACGCCATCCACCTCTATCTGAAGGACCGCGCGGGGCGCGCCGTGGACGTGGCGGAGCTGAAGCTCTCGTTCACCCTGCGGAAGCAGGACATCGGCCCGCTCGTCGTCCCTCTTCGTCACCTGTCGACCGGCCACTGGAGCGTCGACCGCTTCCAGCTCCCGATGGCCGGCTCCTGGCAGCTGTCCCTGACCGTACGGACCTCCGACATCGACCAGGTGACCGAGGTCAAGACCGTGAAAGTCAGCCCATGACAGAGCAGAACTCCGCACGACCCAAACCCTCCAAGTCGAAGGCGGCCAACCGGCCCCCGCAGCAGAAGAACGCCAGGACCGCCGCGGCGACCGACTCCACCGCCAGGGCGGCCGACGGGACCGACGGGACCAGGGGCGCCGGTAAGGCGAAGGCCGCGGGCGGGACGGCTCCCGCCCCGGCGGCCTCGGTCCCCCCGCAGGGCGGCGTCACCCGGCGCCGGCTGCTGGGCACCGCGGGCGCGGCCGGCGCGGCGGGGCTGGTGGTCGGCGGCGCCGCGGGCGCCGCCGGGGCCGCGGCCCTGCGGGACGAGGCGCCCACCGCCCTGAGCACCGTCGGCTCCACCACCGTCCCCTTCTACCGGGAGGACCGGGCCGACGGCGCGGACGGGACCGACGGCACCGAGGGCCTGCACCAGGCGGGCATCACCACCCCGCTCCAGGCCCGCGGCCATCTGCTCGCCTTCGACCTCGCCCCGGGGGCGGACCGCAAGGCGGCCGCCGCGCTGCTGCGCCGCTGGTCGGCGCTGGCCGGGCAGCTGATGGCGGACGAGGAGCGGTTGGCGAACGACACCGGCATCGCGCTGGACGCCGGCCCCTCCTCGCTCACCGTCACCTTCGGTTTCGGCCGCGGCTTCTTCGACCGCACCGGCCTCACCGACCGGCTGCCGAACGCGCTCGCCCCGCTGCCGGACTTCTCCGCCGACGCGCTCGACGCCAAGCGCAGCAACGGCGACCTGTGGCTCCAGATCGGCGCCGACGACGCGCTCGTCGCCTTCCACGCGCTGCGCGCGCTCCAGCGGGAGGCCGGGGACACCGTGCGGCTGCGCTGGCAGATGAACGGCTTCAACCGCACCCCCGGCGCTACCGCACACCCGATGACCAGCCGCAATCTGATGGGGCAGGTCGACGGCACCAACAACCCCAAGCAGCACGACGCCGACTTCCAGAAGCGGATCTTCGTGCCCAAGGGCGGCTCCACCCGATCGCCCCAGTGGATGGCGGGCGGCTCGTACGCGGTGGTCCGACGCATCCGGATGCTGCTGGACTCCTGGGACAACCTCTCCCTCGACCAGCAGGAACGGGTGATAGGCCGCCGCAAGTCCGACGGCTCCCCGCTCTCCGGCGGCACCGAGACCACCCCCGTCGACCTCGCCAAGCTCACCAAGGAGGGCGCGCTGGCCATCGGCGGCGACGCGCATGTGCGGGTCGCGGCACCGGAGACCAACCAGGGCGCGGCGATGCTGCGGCGGCCGTTCTCGTACCACGACGGCTTCCGCGACGACGGCGCGCCGGACGCGGGTCTGCTGTTCATCGCCTGGCAGGCGGATCCGATGAAGGGATTCGTGCCGGTGCAGCGCAAGCTGGATCGTGGGGACGGACTGTCCCGGTTCCTGCGCCACGAGGCGAGCGCGCTGTTCGCCGTGCCGCCGGCGGCGGAGCGGGGCTCCTACGTGGGCCAGCCGCTGCTGGAGGGGTGAGCACCGTCTCGTCGCCGACGACGTCGGGCGCGGTGCCGCGCTCCACGGTTCCGCCGCCGGCGCCGTCCCCCACGGCCCCGCCGTCGGCCGCGTCGGCCCCGGTCCCACTGCTCGGACGGATCGAGGCCACCGGGTGTCGACGTGGGTATCGTGGCGGTTCTCGTCTGATCACAGGGAGTTCAGCGTGATGTCGGCCAGTCGCTATACCTATCTCGGGCCCGAGGGCACCTTCACCGAGGCCGCCCTGCGCACCCTGCCCGAGGCCGCCACCCGCGAGCTGGTCCCGATGGTGTCGGTCCCGGCGGCGCTGGACGCGGTGCGGTCCGGCTCGGCCGCCGCCGCTCTGGTGCCGATCGAGAACTCGGTCGAGGGCGGGGTGACCGCCACCGTCGACGAGCTGGCGACGGGCGAGCCGCTGATGATCTACCGCGAGGTGCTGCTGCCGATCGCGTTCGCGCTGCTGGTGCGGCCGGGCACCTCGCTGACGGACGTGAAGACCGTGACCGGGCACCCGGTGGCCCAGCCGCAGGTGCGCAACTGGCTCGCCGCGCACCTGCCGGACGCGGTGTGGGAGTCGGCGGCGTCCAACGCGGACGGCGCCCGGCTGGTCCAGGAGGGTCGCTACGACGCGGCCTTCGCCGGCGAGTTCGCGGCGCCCCGGTACGGTCTCGACCCGCTGGTCACCGAGATCCACGACGCGGCGAACGCGGTGACCCGCTTCGTCCTGGTCGGTCGCCCGGCCCGGCCCGCGGCCCGCACCGGAGCGGACAAGACCTCGGTGGTCATCTGGCTCGGCGACGACCACCCGGGCGCCCTGCTGGAGCTGCTGCAGGAGTACTCGGCGCGCGGGGTCAACCTGATGCGGATCGAGTCCCGTCCCACCGGCGAGGGGATGGGGCGCTACTGCTTCTCGGTGGACTGCGAGGGGCACATCACCGACCGGCGGGTGGGTTCGGCGCTGATGGGGCTGAAGCGGATCTGTCCCAAGGTGCGGTTCCTGGGGTCGTACCCTCGGGCCGGGGTGGATCCGGCGGACCTCGGCCGGCTGCGGCGCGGCACGTCCGACGACGAGTTCGTGGCGGCGGCGGACTGGTTGGCCCGCATCCAGGACGGGCGGACCTGAGCGGCGCTTGGACACCCCGGGGCCTTGGCGCCGCGGGACCGCGGGACCGCGGGACCCGTATGCCGGCGGGCCGCGATACCGGCATCACCGGATGCCGGTACTCCCGCATTCCGGTACTCCCGCATCCAGGTACTCCCGCATCCCGGCATCCCCATACACCGGCATCCCCAAGGTTATCCACAGGGCACTCACTCGACCTGGGGATAAGTCGACAGACCGATACCGCGGAGTCGACAAGTCTGCGTGGTCGCCTCTTCGGCGTCCACGGCCCCGATCGCGCTCCGACGCCACCGTCGCGTCACAGGAATTCCGCAAATCCACCCTTTAGGGCGAGGAGAAGGGAATCAATCCCACCCGAAAGAGTGCACAAAGAGGGTTTGCCACTTGAATGAACGGCGTATCGCCTCTATGCGGAATGATCAATTCCGAAGTCCACAGAACTCACACACAGGCTGTGGATAACGTCGGCTCATCCCCATGCCGCTGTGGACAAGTCCAAGCTCAACTCCGCTCACCCACAAGGCAGTCGGTCAGCCAAACCCGACGCGTATGCCCCATTTCGGCGAATGCGGGGGAATTCATTGACCCGGCCCGGAGGGGTGCCGGCGGGGGTCGCCGCGACCCCCGAGGGCGCCCCGCGATGCATTTCACCGCCTTCTTCACATCGCCCAAAAGGGATAAAACACAACACAAGGGAATATCGGGTCGAGCTTCTGGAGGACACACCGGTAACCTGGTGGGGTGATTGACCTTCGCCTGCTCCGTGAGGACCCCGACCGTGTGCGCGCCTCCCAGCGCGCCCGTGGAGAGGACGTCGCCCTCGTCGACGCGCTGCTCTCCGCCGACGAGCGGCGCAGGTCCTCCAGTGTCCGCTTCGATGAGCTGCGCGCCGAGCAGAAGTCGCTCGGCAAGCTCATCCCCAAGGCCGCCGGCGACGAGAAGGCCGCCCTGCTGAAGAAGGCCGGCGAGCTGTCCGCGGCGGTCAAGGCCGCCGACGCCGAGCAGGACGAGGCGGCGCAGGAGACCCAGCGGCTGCTGCTGCAGCTGGGCAACCTGGTCCACCCGGACGTGCCCGTGGGCGGCGAGGACGACTTCACCGTCCTGGAGGAGTTCGGCAGCGCGCGCGACTTCGCCGCCGAGGGCTTCGAGCCCAAGGACCACCTGGAGCTGGGCGAGCTGCTCGGCGCCATCGACACCGAGCGCGGCGCCAAGGTCTCCGGCTCCCGCTTCTACTACCTGACGGGCGTCGGCGCGCTGCTGGAGCTGGCCCTGGTCAACGCGGCCATGGCGCAGGCCACCGCGGCCGGCTTCACGCCCATGCTCACCCCCGCCCTGGTCAAGCCGAAGGCCATGGAGGGCACCGGCTTCCTCGGCCAGGCCGCCGAGGACGTCTACTACCTCGACAAGGAAGACCTCTTCCTGGTCGGTACGTCCGAGGTGCCGCTGGCCGCGTACCACATGGACGAGATCCTGGACGTCAGCGAGCTGCCGCGGCGCTACGCGGGCTTCTCGCCGTGCTTCCGGCGCGAGGCGGGTTCGTACGGCAAGGACACCCGCGGCATCTTCCGGGTGCACCAGTTCGACAAGGTGGAGATGTTCGTCTACACCACCCCGGAGGACGCCGAGGCCGAGCACCAGCGGCTGCTGGAGTGGGAGAAGCAGTGGCTGACCTCGCTGGAGCTGCCGTTCCGGGTGATCGACCTGGCCTCGGGCGACCTGGGCTCGTCGGCGACGCGGAAGTTCGACTGTGAGGCGTGGATCCCCACCCAGGGCAAGTACCGCGAGCTGACCTCCACCTCGAACACCACCGAGTTCCAGTCGCGCCGGCTGTCGATCCGGATGCGCGACGGCAAGCAGGTGCGCCCGCTGGCGACGCTCAACGGCACGCTGTGCGCGGTGCCGCGCACCATCGTGGCCATTCTGGAGAACCACCAGCAGCCCGACGGCTCGGTGCGGGTGCCCGAGGTGCTGCGCCCCTACCTGGGCGGGCGGGAGTTCCTGGAGCCGGTGAAGCGGACCAAATGAGCGACGCGGGCGCGGCCGCCGAGCCGCACAAGGCGACGACGGCCGCACCGCACGCGGAGCCTGAGGGCTCCGCGCCCGCGGGGCTTCCGTACCGGTTGATCGCGACGGATCTCGACGGGACGCTGCTGCGCTCCGACGAGACGATCTCGGCGCGCACCCGTGCGGCGCTGGAAGCCGTCTGCGCGCTGGGGGCGGCGCACATCGTGGTCACCGGCCGCGGCGTGCCGTGGACCCGGCACATACTGGACGACCTGGGCTACGAGGGCCTGGCGGTGTGCGGCCAGGGCGGCCAGGTCTACCACGCGGGCGAGCGGCGGCTGTTGACGTCGGTGACGATGGACCGGCAGCTCGCCGCGCTGGCGCTGGCCAAGATCGAGGCTGAGGTCGGTCCGCTGTTCCTGGCCGCGACCAGGGACGGCATCGAGGGTGAGGTGCTGGTCGGCCCCGGATACCGCACGCAGGAGGGGCCGCTGCCGGTGCGGCGGTTCGAGGATCCCACCGAGCTGTGGGCCGAGCCGATCAACAAGGTCTACATCCAGCATCCGCGGCTGGACGACGACGCGCTGGTGGCGGCGGCCCACGCGGCGGCCGGGGGCCTGGTCGGGGTCGTGTTGGCGGGTCCGGGCATCGTGGAGCTGCTGCCGCTGGGCCTGTCCAAGGCGACGGGGCTGTCGCTGGCCGCCCGTCGGCTGGGGCTGAAGGCCGCCGACACCATCGCCTTCGGCGACATGCCGAACGACATCCCGATGTTCCGCTGGGCCGGGCGCGGGGTCGCCATGGCCGACGCCCATCCGGAGCTCAAGGCCGTCGCGGACGAGGTCACGGCCTCGAACGACGCGGACGGCATCGCGGTCGTCCTGGAGCGGCTGTTCCCGATCGGCTGACGTTCCGTGTCGCCCTCGCTTCCGGAGACGGAGACGACGGCGACACGGACCGGTCACGCGCACCGAGCGGTGTACGCGCCCGCGCGGTGGCCGGGGTCGCTCGCGGTCGGGTGCGTCCGCGGGCTCAGCCGAAGATGCGCACGGCCTGGTAGTAGGTCCACGCCGTGGTGGTGCACGAGCTCTTGGTGGCGCCGCTGTAGCGGTTGCAGACCCGCTTGAGGTCCTCGTAGAAGGCACTGTCCAGGCGGGACTTGTTGGCCTCGAAGGTGCCGGCCGCCTTGTAGTTGCGGTAGCCGAAGTCGTGACGGGCACAGGAGAGTTCGAAGGGGAACCCGAAGGGGTTGTCGGGCGAGCTGCTGCAGTAGTCGGTGGACCAGTCGAAGCCGTAGGCGGACCAGCCGCCCTGGCTGGCGCGGGCGGCGGTCCAGGAGCTGTAGCTGGTGGCGCTGGTCTGGGTCCAACCGGAGAGGACCTGCTGCTTGTCCGCGGGGGCGGCCTCGGCGGGCGAGGCGAGGGCGATCGCCGCGGCCGTGGTGACGGCCGTCGCGGCGAGGCTGGTGGTCAGCCGACGCATGTGTTCCTCCGATGTCTGACGGTCCCTCCAGGCGTGCTTGTGGGGGCCTTTCGGGTGCCGTTGGTGTGGGGCGGAGCAAGAACGAGGTGACGCAGGCCAAGGGTTCGCCAGGTACCTGACAATGGTCAAGATCTCTGTCAGCGCTGGCATGAACAGGACGTGAAGCGGCGCGAAGCGGAAGCGGAACCGCCGGCCTGTCGGTCGGACCGGCTCGCCCGGAGGGCACCGGGCGCCGGGGCACCCACTCCGCTCGACCCTGTCAGCTCCGCCCGGTCAGCTCCGCCCGGTCAGGTCCGGCCTGTCAGCTCCGCCCTGTCAGCTCCGGCCGTCCGCGCCGCCTGATCCGGTCCCGCCGGCGGCTTCGCCGCGGCCGGCCACCAGGGCGTCCATCGTGCGAGCGTTCACCTCGCGGATGGCGGCGGCCGCGATGAAGGCGGGGGTGTCGGCGGGTCCGACGAGGGACCGGACGGCCCGCACCGCCTCGGCGGGGAGGAACACCGCCTCGGCGGAGAGGGGTCCCGGCTCGGCGGGGAGCGGACCCGGCTCGGCGGGGAGCGGACCCGGCTCGGCGGGGAGCGGACCCGGCTCGGTGGGAGGCGTCGTCGGGGCGGCGGGCGGCGTCAGGCGCCCGGCCGCGTGGGGTGGCGCCGTCGCCTCGTCGAGATGTCGACGCAGATAGCGGGTGGCGAGGGTGCGCATGGCGCGGGCCAGCTCGGCGTCGACCGTCTGCTGGGCGAGGGGCCGCAGCCGACGGACGAGGGCCGCTGCCTCGGCGGCCTCGGCGTCGGTCGGCGGGTGGTCCAGATACGGCTGGAAGACATGCTCGGTGGTGAAGTCGAGAAAGCGACCGGCGATGTGCTCGACCCGGGTGCGCAACTCCCGGAGGTGGCCCGAGATGGCGAGCAGGGGCACCCCGGCGGCGTGCAGCTCGGCGGCGACGGCGAGCTCCTGCGGGCTGGGGACGAGGAACTCGTCGTCGTGGCCGGGCAGCGGCTCCAGCACACCCAGCTCGAGCGCCTCCGCCACGGCCGCGTCGTCCGGCCGTCCGCCGAAGCGGGCGTTCAGCTCGGCACGGCTGATGCGGCCGGCCTCCTCGTCGGTCCAGGGGCCGTCGACCTCGGCGACCAGGCCGAGCACCCCGCCCAGGCCGCGGCCGGCGTCCCACGCCTCCAGCAGCTCCTTGATGCTGGCCAGGGTGTAGCCGCGGTCGAGCAGGTCGGCGATCTGCCGCAGTCGGGACAGGTGGGCGTCGCCGTAGACGTTGGCCCGGCCCCGCCGCTCCGGTCGGGGCAGCAGGCCGCGGTCCTGATAGGCGCGGATCGTGCGGACGGTGGCGCCACTGTGGTGGGCCAGGTCCTCGATCCGGTACTCCCGAGCCCGCCGCTCCTCACCCGGTGTGGCGGCGTGCCCGCTTCCCGGCACGTCGGGCCCCTCACCCGGCGCGACCTGCCCGTCGCCCGGTCCGCCGTACCCGTCGCCCGGTCCGGGGTGCTTCGCCTTCGGACCGCCGCGCCCGTCGCCCGGTCCGGAGTGCCGCGCCTTCTGCTCGCCGTGTCCGCCGTTCCCGCCCTGCCCGTCGTACCGCAACCGCCCGTCACCGTCGTGCTCGGACAACCTCGCCGCCTCCCTACGAGGCGGCCGCGCGGCCTGTCGCGCCCGCCGCGGCACGGGCCGCGGGTGAGGTGGCCAGATAGTCGACGGCCCGGCGCAGCGACCCCTCGTGCGAGGGATGGTACGACCTCCTGAGGTAGCGGGGTATCGCGCCGCCGAGCTCGCGCCAGCTCGGCAGCAGCCCCTTGCGCACGGCCCGGTTGTGCTCCCGCAGGGAGTACCGCAGCCGTCGGGCGAGCCGCGGGTCGTGGCGGATCAGGTAGGAGGCGCCGACGGCCCACAGCCACAGCAGCGCCGGGGCCGCCACGGCCATGCCCTCGACGCGGCGGGCGTAGCGCGGCAGGCCGGAGCCGCCGCAGTGCTGGTACATGTCGAACGCCACCGCGCGGTGCTCCACCTCCTCCGCGCCGTGCCAGCGCAGCAGGTCCAGCATGACCGGGTCGCAGTCGGCGCGGTCCAGCGCCTCCGCGCGCAGCACCCAGTCCCCGAGCACCGCGGTGAACTGCTCGATCGCCGCTATCAGCGAGAGCCGGTAGCGCAGCCACTCCCGGTCGGTCAGCGGGAGACCCAGCGGCGGCCGCTCGCCGAGCAGCCGGTCGAACATCCACTCCACGCGGCGGGTGTAGGGCCTGGTGTCCAGGCCCTGGTCCGCCAGGTGGTCCAGGACGTGGGAGTGCTGGACGCTGTGTGTGGCCTCCTGCCCCATGAAGCCCTTGACGTCCTTCAGCAGCACCGGGTCGTCCACCAGCGGCAGGGCCTCCTTGAAGACCTTGACGAACCAGCGCTCCCCGGCGGGCAGCAGCAGGTGCAGCACGTTGATGACATGAGTGGCGGTGGGCTCGTCCGGTATCCAGTGCAGCGGGGTGCGCTGCCAGTCGAAGGCGACCCGGCGCGGGCGGATCGGATAGGGGTCGGTCATCTCCCTGCCCTTCACGAGGGGTGGTCACGGGGCATCGGCGCCGGGTGGGTGCCGGGACACGGCTGCGGGGTGTGCGCGGGGCGTCGGGGGCGCCCCGCGCACACGGGCGGCCGCCGGGCTACAGCGGCGGCTTGATGCGGGCTATGGCGCGCAGGGCCCGCGGCGAGACGCGCGCCAGCAGCCGGGAGACGCGCGCCTCCGGGGTGACCGGCACCACCGCCTGGTCACGCAGCACCGCGCGCAGGATGGCGTCCGCGACCTTCTCCGGCGGGTAGTTGCGCCGCCCGTACAGTCGTGCGGCCTTCTCCTGTCGGTCCCGCTGCTCGTGCTCCGGGACGCCCGCGAAGCGCGCGGTGGCGGCGATGTTCGTGTTGACGAAGCCGGGGCAGACGGCGGAGACACCGATGCCCTGGTCGGCGAGGTCCGCCCGCAGGCACTCGCTGAGCATCAGCACGGCCGCCTTGGACGCGCCGTAGGCGGGCAGCGAGCGGGTGGGCTGGTAGGCCGCGGCCGAGGCGGTGTTGACGATGTGTCCGCCTTGGCCGCGCTCGGCCATCTGCCGGCCGAAGACCCGGCAGCCGTGGATCACGCCCCACAGATTGACGTCGAGGACCCTGCGCCAGTCGTCCGTGGTGGTGTCCAGGAAGGAGCCGGACAACCCGATGCCGGCGTTGTTGACCAGCACGTCCACCACCCCGTACTCGGCGGCGACCTTGTGCGCGAGCTTCTCCATGGCCTGCTCGTCGGCGACGTCGACGGTCTCCGCCCAGGCCCGGGGCGCGCCGATCAGCCGCGCCAGCTCGGCGGTGCGCGCGGCGCCCTCCGCGTCCCGGTCCACCGCCACCACCCGCGCCCCCGCCTCCGCGAAGGCGAAGGCCGTGGCCCGGCCGATGCCGCTGGCCGCGCCGGTCACCAGCACCAGCTGCCCGCCGAAGCGCTCGGCGTAGGCGCTGTTCACCTCGCGGGCGGATGCGGCCGGGCTCGGGACGCAGCCGCCGGTCTCCCGGCCGTCGCGCCCCTCGACCGAGGTGACGAACTCGGTGATCCAGGCCGCGAGCTGGTCGGGCCGGGTGCGCGGGACCCAGTGTTTGGCGGCGATGGTGCGCCGGGTCAGCCGCGGCACCCACTGCTCCAGGTCGTCGTAGATCCGCGGGGAGAGGAAGGCGTCCCCGGTCGGGACGATCAGCTGCACCGGCACATGGGCGTAGGCGTCCTCGCGCGGCCGGACCATCCGCTCCCGCACGTTGTCCCGGTAGAGCCAGGCGCCGTGCGCGGCGTCGTCGGGCAGCGACCGCGTCGGGTAGTCCCCGGCCGGCACCCCCTCGGTGCGCTCCAACAGCCGTGGCCAGCGCCTGCCGAGCGGGCCGCGCCACAGCGCCTCCGGGACGGTGGGGGTGTGCAGCGCGTACACATACCAGGACTTGGCGGTCTGGCCGAGCAGGTGGGCCATCCGGCGCGGGGTGGGGCGGGTCATCCGCCGCTTGATCCAGTGCCCGAAGTGGTCGAGAGAGGGGCCCGAGATGGAGGTGAAGGAGGCGATGCGCCCCTCGGCGCGGGGGACGGTGGCGCACTCCCACCCCTGGACCGAGCCCCAGTCGTGGCCCACCACGTGCACCGGGCGGTCCGGGCTCACCGCGGCGGCCACGGCCAGGAGGTCGTCGGTGAGCAGCTCCAGGCGGTAGCCGCCGCGCAGCGGGGAGGGGGCGGTGGAGCGCCCGCAGCCGCGCACGTCGTACGCGACCACATGGAAGCGGTCCGCCAGCCGCCGCGCGACCGGCGCCCAGACCTCCTTGCTGTCCGGGTAGCCGTGCAGCAGCAGCACGGTGGGGCGGTCGGGGTCCGCCGCCCCGGCGAGGCCCCACTCGGCCACGCACAGCTCGACCTCGCCGCTGCGGACCCGGCGCTCGCGCGCCTCGCCCATGCCGGGGGCGCCACCCGCGCCGGGGGCCGCGCCCCCGCCGCCGGTGCCGGGTGCCTGGGGTGCGTCGGTCACGAGACCTCCTCGTTCCAGCGCCGCACATGCGGCAGGTCGTCGTCCAGCCAGAAGGCGCTCTCCTCGGGGTCCCGGGAGTCGGTGACCACGAGGAGCTCCTCGAACTTCACTCCGGTGCCGCGGAAGCCGAGGTGCGGCTCGACCGCCCAGAGACCCGGCCGCGGCGGGTGGTCGGAGAAGCGGTGCGGGCTCCACAGCGGGGACCAGCCCTCGCGGTGGCCGCGCACCGCGTCCGAGGCCAGGCCCTTGAGGCTCTGGGTGCCGAACCCGAACAGCCGGGGCGACCAGCGGCGCTCCCGGACCCGGTCCACCCGGTGCGCGATGACCCCGAAGGGATAGGCCCGGTGTCGGTTGGCATAGCCCTGGCGGGCCATCAGCCGGTCCACGTCCGCGTAGATCTCGCGGAGCGAGCGCCGCTCGCGCACCTCGCGCAGGATCAGCTCACGGTGCTCCCGCAGGTCGGTCAGGAGCCGCTCGTGCAGGGCGTCGGGGCCGAGGCAGCCCGCGTACCCCACATCGGCCGGGTATCCCTTGAACACCGGGGCGAGATCGAGGATGAACGGCATGCCCGGCTCCAGGCGCCGGTTGGTGGGGAAGAACTGGAGCGGCACGCGGAAGCCCACGAAGGCGGTGCGGTCCCCGAACCAGGCGAAGGGCAGGTGGAACCAGTCCCGCACCCCGCGCTCGCGCAGCCACTCCCGCTGCATCCGGGCCGCCTCCCGCTCGGTCACCCCGGGGCGCAGCCGCGCGGCGACCGCCTCGGCGCACTCGTACCCCAGGCGCTGCGCCTCCCTGAAGCCCCGCAGCTCCGTGTCCTGCCACCCGCCCACCGCTGAGGTCATGGCCATGGCGCCACCGTCCCCGCTCTCCGTCTGTCCGCTCGTCCAGGGCGACGCGCGCGTGTGCGCGCTACGCGTCCGTAACGTGACACCAATGAATGTGACAATCTCCTGTGGCGACGTCAAGGGGTCTGCGCGCCCTGGGGATACTCGCGGTAACGGGCGCACGGCACAAGCCCGCGCCCCGGCCACCGACCCCAAGCCCCAGGCAGTCGCCAGCGCCCTCGCCAGGAACCCCCTCGTCGGGCACTCCCCAGACACGCCCCAGCTCCCCGCCGCGCCGGCAGGGCACGCGAAGGACCCGACCCCGCCCCCCCTACGGGTGTGTCAGACCCGAGGAGTACGCGAATCCAGCCGTCAGGACTGACGTCGGCTGTGGCGCGCGCCACTACCGTCGAAGGCGTGACTGTGATCGCTACCGAAGGCCTGAGCAAGCGGTACCCCCGGGTGACCGCGCTCGACCGGCTCTCCGTCGACATCACACCGGGCGTCACCGGCCTGGTGGGTGCCAACGGCGCCGGCAAATCCACGCTCATCAAGATCCTCCTGGGGCTCTCCCCCGCCAGCGAGGGCACCGCCCGCGTGCTCGGGCTCGACGTGGCCACCGAGGGCAGCGCCATCCGCGAGCGGGTCGGCTACATGCCCGAGCACGACTGTCTGCCGCCCGACGTCTCGGCCACCGAGTTCGTCGTCCACATGGCACGCATGTCGGGGCTGCCGCCGGCCGCCGCCCGCGAGCGCACCGCCGACACGCTGCGCCACGTCGGCCTCTACGAGGAGCGCTACCGCCCCATCGGCGGCTACTCCACCGGCATGAAACAGCGCGTCAAGCTGGCCCAGGCGCTGGTCCACGACCCGCAGCTGGTGCTGCTGGACGAGCCGACCAACGGCCTGGACCCGGTCGGCCGCGACGAGATGCTGGGCCTGATCCGCCGCGTCCACACCGACTTCGGCATCTCGGTCCTGGTCACCTCGCACCTCCTCGGCGAGCTGGAGCGGACCTGCGACCACGTCGTGGTCATCGACGGCGGCAGGCTGCTGCGCTCCAGCTCCACCAGCGACTTCACCCAGGCCACCGCCTCCCTCGCGGTCGAGGTGACCGACCACGAGGACGCGCTGCTGGCCCGGCTCACCGCCGCCGGCCTGGAGGTCGGCACCGACGGCCGGCTGCTGCTGGTCGACATCGCCGACGAGGAGACCTACGACACCGTGCGGGACGCGGTCGTCGACCTCGGCGTGGGCCTGGTGCGCATGGAACAGCGCCGGCACCGCATCGCCGAGATCTTCCGCGACGCGGACCGCGCGGCCGACACCGCGGACCGCGCGGGCGGCGCCCCGGCCCCGCACGCCCCGGGCACCGGCGACCACGCGCAGCACCCCGCACAGCAGAAGGAGGCGGTCGGCCATGACGCAGCCTGACGTCAACGTCATCCACAACATCGGCTACCGCCACTACGACGGACCGCGGCTGGGCCGCGCCTACGCCCGCCGCTCGCTGTTCTCCCAGAGCCTGCGCGGCGCCTACGGGCTGGGCCGGTCGGCGAAGTCCAAGGTGCTGCCGTTCATCCTGCTCGCCGTGATGTGCCTGCCCGCCGGGATCATCGTGGCGACGGCGGTCACCCTGAAGTCGGAGAAGCTGCCCGTGGAGTACACGGAGTACGCGCTCCTGCTCCAGGCCGTCATCGGGCTGTACATCGCCGCACAGGCCCCGCAGTCCGTCTCCCGCGATCTGCGCTTCAAGACCGTCCCGCTGTACTTCTCCCGCCCCATCGAGACGGTCGACTACGTCCTGGCCAAGTTCGCGGCCATGGCCTCCGCCCTCTTCCTGCTCACCGCCGCCCCCGTGCTGATCCTGTACGTGGGCGCCCTGCTCGCCAAGCTCGACTTCGTGGAACAGACGAAGGGCGTGGCGCAAGGACTGGTCTCCGTGGCCCTGTTGTCCCTCCTGTTCGCCGGCATCGGCCTGGTCATCGCCGCGCTCACCCCGCGCCGCGGCTTCGGCGTCGCCGCCATCATCGCCGTGCTCACCATCTCCTACGGGGCGGTCAGCGCGGTCCAGGCCATCGCCTTCGGCCAGGGCAGCACCGACGCCATCAGCTGGCTCGGCCTGTTCTCGCCGATCACCCTGGTCGACGGCGTGCAGACGGCCTTCCTGGGCGCCACCTCGCAGTTCCCCGGCCAGTACGGCCCCGACGCCGCGACCGGAGCCGTCTACCTCCTCGTCCTCCTCGGCCTCATCGCCGGCTCGTACGGCCTGCTGATGCGCCGCTACCGAAAGGCCGGGCTGTAACACCGTGACCACCATCGCCATCGACAACGTCTCGCGCTGGTTCGGAAACGTCGTCGCCGTGAACGACGTGACCATGACCATCGGCCCGGGGGTCACCGGCCTGCTCGGCCCCAACGGCGCCGGGAAGTCCACGCTCATCAACATGATGGGCGGCTTCCTGGCCCCCTCCACCGGAAGCGTCACCCTCGACGGCGCCCCGATCTGGCGCAACGAGCAGGCGTACCGGCACATCGGCATCGTCCCCGAGCGGGAGTCGATGTACGACTTCCTCACCGGGCGCGAGTTCGTGCTCGCCAACGCCGAGCTGCACGGCCTGGAGCGGCCGGTCGCCGCCGCCAAGAAGGCGCTCGCCACGGTCGAGATGGAGCACGCGGACACCCGCAGGATCTCCACGTACAGCAAGGGCATGCGGCAGCGCGTGAAGATGGCGTCGGCGCTGGTGCACGAGCCGTCGGTGCTGCTGCTGGACGAGCCGTTCAACGGAATGGACCCGCGCCAGCGCATGCAGCTGATGGACCTGCTGCGACGGATGGGCGCCGAGGGCCGCACCGTGCTGTTCTCCTCGCACATCCTGGAGGAGGTGGAGCAGCTCGCCGCGCACATCGAGGTGATCGTGGCCGGCCGGCACGCCGCCTCCGGCGACTTCCGCAAGATCCGCCGGCTGATGACCGACCGCCCGCACCGCTACCTGGTGCGCTCCAGCGACGACCGCGCGCTCGCCGCCGCGCTCATCGCCGACCCCTCCACCTCCGGGATCGAGGTCGACACCCGGGAGGGCGAGCTGCGCGTCCAGGCGGTCGACTTCGGCCGCTTCACCGAACTGCTGCCGCGCGTGGCCCGTGAGCACGGCATCCGACTCCTCACGGTCTCGCCCTCCGACGAGTCCCTGGAGAGCGTCTTCTCCTACCTCGTCGCGGCCTGAAAGGAGCCAAAGCGATATGTCCACCACCGCCGTCTCCGCCAGGTCCGGCCCCGTGCTCTACCACCCCACCGTCGCCCGGCTCACCTACCGCGCCCTGCTGGGCCGACGCCGTGCGCTGATCCTGGCGGCGCTGCCCGCCCTGCTGCTGCTCATCTCCGTCGCCGTGCGGGTGCTCAGCGGTGCCGACGACGCCACCGCCGACGGCGTCCTGGGCGGCTTCGCCCTCGCCACCATGGTGCCGCTCATCGGCGTGATCGCCGGCACCGGAGCGATCGGCCCGGAGATCGACGACGGCTCGGTGGTCTATCTGCTCGCCAAGCCCGTCAAGCGTCCGACGATCATCTTCACCAAGCTGGTCGTCGCCATCGGGGTCTCGGTCACCTTCTCCGCGCTGCCGACCCTGGTGGCCGGCTTCGTCCTCAACGGCAACAGCCAGGGCCTTGCGGTCGCCTACGCCGCGGCCGCCGCGGTGGCCTCCATCGCCTACAGCGCGATCTTCCTGCTGCTGGGCACGGTCACCCGACACGCGGTCGTCGCCGGCCTGGTCTACGCCCTCGTCTGGGAGTCCGTCTTCGGCAACCTGGTCGCCGGCGCGCGGACCCTCAGCGTCCAGCAGTGGTCGCTGGCGGTCGCGCAGAAGATCGCCGAGCACGACATGATCACCTCGGACGTGGGGCTGCCGCTCGCCGTCGTCCTGCTGGTCGGCGTGACGGTCACCGCCACCTGGTACGCGGGCCGCAAGCTGCGCGCGCTCACGCTCTCCGGGGAGGAGTGAGCCCGGGCCGCGGGCTCACTGCAGCCTGGGCGCCAAGGCCCTCGCTATGACGAGCTGCTCCTCCTGGAGCAGCTCGTCGTCGTCCTCGAAGTCGGCGGCGTCCTCGGCGTCCTCGGCGTCTTCCAGGTCCCACAGCGCGTTCTGCAGCACCCGGGTGAGCGTCCAGCGGGCGGCGCGCTGCCGGTCCAGGCCGAGCACCTCGGTCATCAGGTCGAAGCGACGACGGATCGCCCGCGGGAGGTCGTCGGTGGCGACCAGGTCCTCCCAGCGGTTGCGCAGCGCGGGCAACAGATCGAAGCCGGGGTCGCCGACGAGCGGCTTGGGGTCGATGGCCAGCCACGGTCCGCGCCCGGAGCCGGGCAGCGAGGCCAGCACGTTCTCGTAGTGCAGATCCCAGTGGAGCAGCCGGTCGCCGGGCTCGTCGCGGACCTCTTCCGCCGCCGCGAGACAGCGCTCCAGCAGCTCCCGATCATCGGCGTCGGGCACCGCCTTCAACGCCACCGGCGCGTCTGCGAGCACCCCGTCGACGACGTCGGCCAGGGTGCGCAGCCCGGCCGGGCCCGGGACGGCGACCAGCCGCGCCAGCAGCCCGGCCAGGGTCAGCAGCGCCACCTCCGGGTCCCGGACGGAGGCCAGCGAGCGCCGGCCGTCCAGCCGCTCCAAAAGCATGGTCCCGGACGGCTCGTCGTGCTCCAGCAGGCGCACGACGCCGTCGCCCGCCCAGGCTCGCAGGCCCAGCGGCTCGCCGACGGTCTCGTCGGTGACGTGCTGGAGCTTGAGCGCGGCCGGGGTGCCGTCGGCGCGCCGCACGGGCACGACGAGCGCGGCCGCGCCATGGGCCGAGGGGCCGTCCGGCCGCAGCTCCCACCGCTGGAGGAAGCCGTCCGCCAGCTCCGGCAGGGCGGCGATCCACGCCGCGGCGCTCTCGTCCCCGTGCTCCGCGTAGGCGGCGGCGAGACCGGCGGGAACGGCGATTCGGCTCATGAAGGGTGGCTCCTCGGTGCGGCTGTACGGGAACGAAGCCTCCGCACCCCTCAACGCCCCTGACCCGACGGCGCCTTATCCCCCTGCGGGCCGTCAGCCCATGGGGTGGCCCGGCGCTTCGCATCCTACGTTCGCGACCAGCGGCGAGTCCCGGGAGTACCGGGACTGCCCGGGACGCGTACAGCGCCGCCGGCGGCCACCCCCGACGGCCCGCCGGGGACGGCCCGATGACGTGTCAGAATCCGCCCTGCGGGGCGTCAGGAAGGCCCGACGGCACGTCGAACGAGGTCGGCGGTGACGGTCTCCGCGAACTCGATCGCGACCGGGCTGAGCGCCTCCCACCGCCGCACCGCCCACCCCGCCGCCAGCGGCGGAAGCCAGGGGATCGGGATCAGCCTCAGGTCGAGCCGGTCGGGCTCGCGCCAGCCGGGCAGCGCGGGCACGACCGCGTGGCCCAGGCCCAGTTCGGCCAGCAGGATGGCGGTGTCCCAGTCGGCGACGCTGGTGGTGGACACCGCCTCGGTGCCCCGCCGGGTGAGGTGCTCGTCCAGCCGCAGCCGGGACAGGGAGTTCTCGGGCAGCCGTATGTGGCGGATGGCGGCGAACTCCTCGGGCCCGATGGCCGCGCGCTCCGCGAGCGGGTCGTCGGCCCGTACGGCCAGCACCCAGGGCAGTTCGACGACGGTCCGCTGCTCCACGCCCCGCACCGGCTCCCGGATGGTGATCCAGGCCAGGTCGGCGCTGTTGGCGGCGAGCGCCTTCAGACAGCCGCGGCTGGAGTTCTCGGTCTGGAACTCCAGGCTCACCAGCGGGTGGCGGCGCCGGAAGTCCACCACGCCGGCCGCCATGAAGTGGCGGACGCTGGTCGCCCCGGTGGTCACGCGTACCGTGCCGACCTCGCCCTGCCGCAGGTCCCGCAGTCGGCGCAGCGCGTGGTCGAGGCCGCTCAGCCCCTCGGCCGCCGCGCGGTGCAGGATCCACCCCGCCTGGGTCGCCGCGACCCCGCGCGGCTGGCGTTCCAGCAGGGCGACGCCCAGCTCCCGTTCGAGCCGCTTCACCCGCTGGCTCACCGCGGACTGGGTGCAGCCGAGGTCGCGGGCGACGGCGCTGAGGCTGCCGGTGTCGCAGACGGCGACGAAGGCCCGTAGATCATCCAGAGTCACCAACCCAAGCTACGACTTGGGCCTTTGAAAGAAAATCCGAGGATTGACTTGGGGCTCGGCGCACCGCGACGATCTGTCTGGGCCCAGGGCGGCAACCCGTCCACCGCGGTCGGCCGGATCCGGACCGGACGGCCGCGGTGGGCGGGTGCCGACCCGCCGTCATCGGCGGGACCGGCGCGCCGGCTACGGCGATACGGCCGACCGCGCGGGACCGGCGTGCCGGCTTCAACGGCTTCACCCGCTTCGGCGGCTTCGGCGGCTTCGGCGGCTTCGGCGACAGGCGACCGCGCGGGCGCGGCGCGCCGCTCGCCTCAGCGACAGAGTGACTCGATGGTGCGTACGAAGCCCGGGAACTCCTCGCGCGCCCGGCGCAGCACCGCCGCGGCCGGCTGCCGCGGACCCCGCGCGTGACGCTCGGCGATGCGCGCCACCTCCGCGTTCGGGCCGGCCCCCTCCCACTCCGGGTTCTCGACGGCCTCCATCGGGCCGAAGCCGTCGGCCAGGAGCCACAGGAAGCCGTCGAGGTCGGGGGCGACCACGCCCAGGCTGCCCTCCGAGCCGAAGAAGACCACCGGCTGGTCGGCCAGCGGCCGGTCCGGGCGGGCCAGCCAGAACGCCGCGTACCCGCCGCTGCCGTCCTGGCCGAAGGGCCGGAGATCGTCGCCGTCCAGGTCGTGGTTGCCGGTCCAGTGCCGCAGCCAGAAGGTGGTCCGCTCGGCGGAGTGGAAGGCGTCGTAGGGCTCGTAGTCGACCCCGTCGCCGTCGGCGTAGTCGAACTCGACGCGGGCCAGGGCGGAGAGTGCGGCGGGGAAGTCACGATCGTCGGTGGTGGTCACCGGCGCAGGTTAACCCCGGGCACCGACACCCGGGCCACCGCCGTAGGGCAGGATCGGGTGGTATGGACCAACAACCCTTCGCCAGTACCGAATCCGTCCTCGCCGCGATCCGAGAGGTCGCGGAGGAGCGGGGACGCGCGATGGCGGTGACCCATGACATCGGGGCCGATCGGACGTCGCGGCGGCTCGCCGCGGGGGTCGGGACGGTGGCCGACGCGGACGGCTCGCTGCCGCACGAGGCGTTCGTGGAGCTGGGCGACTCGCCGCGGGTGGAGATCCAGCTGTACTCCGAGGGGGACGCGACGATCGACGTCGACGGGGTCGTCTTCCACGATCTGCCGCGGGCCGACGTGCCCGACTTCCTGCGCTCGGTCTACGGCGGAGCGGCGCACGTCAGCGGTCGACTGTTCCCTCCGGGGTGGCGGCTGGTGGTCCCGCTGCCGGGGGACCGGACCTACCGGGAGCTCGTCCAGACGCCCGGCCTGACACCCTGGCTGAGCTCGCGCGTGCGCTGAGCCCCGGCCCGGCCCGAGCGCCGGCGCTACAGCCCCGGCGCCCCCCAGACCGGGAACCACCGGTCGAGCTCCCTCTCCACCCGCAGGTCGTCCGCCAGCAGCGAGCGCACCTGGAGCTCCAGGGCGTTGTCGCGCCGCTCGCCGCGTGCGCCCGGGAGCGGGGCGAAGGGGTAGAAGGTGCCGCGCTTGTAGAGGTAGACGAGGGCGAGCACGCGCTCGGGGTCGGCGGCGCGGAAGGCCATCAGGGAGCAGAGCAGCTGTGGGCCGAAGCCGCCGTCCTGGAGGGCGGTGTTCACCGCGTGCAGGTCGTTGACGAGGGCCGGGGTGTCCTCGGGCGGCTGGCGGACCAGCAGCCAGGTGTAGCCGTAGCCGTCCCGGCTGAACTCGACGGGAACGCCGCCGCGCTCCGTGTCGGCGTCGAGCAGGGCCCGTACGTCCTGCCGCAGTTGCTCGAAGGCGCCGCCCTCCACGCTGGCGAAGCAGACGGAGCCGACGCCGGTGGGGGCGAACCCGGCCCCTGCTTGCAGGGTGATGGCCGCCGACGGCAGGGCGAAGAGCTGGTCGAGGTCGGGGCGGACCGGCTTGCTGCGCCCGAGGATGGTGTCCAGGAGGCCCACGGTCTCAGCCCCTGCCCAGCTCCGCGGAGATGCGCCCGAGCTGGTCGAGTCGCTGCTCCAGGGTGGGGTGCGAGGACAGCAGCCGGTTCAGCGCGGCGCCGGAGAAGGCCGGGGCGAAGTAGAAGGCGTTGAACGGCTCGGCCTGTCGCAGGTCGCGGGTCGGGATGCGGGCCATGTCGCCGGTCACCTTGGTGAGCGCGGCGGCCAGCGCCGAGGGGCGACCGGTCAGCAGCGCCGCGGAGCGGTCGGCGGTCAGCTCGCGGTAGCGGGACAGCATGCGGGTGAGCAGGAAGCTGATCGCGTAGACGACGGTGCTGACCAGCGGGACGAGCAGCAGGGCGAGGTGCGCGCCGCCGTCGTCCCCGTCTCCGTCGCCGTCCCCGCTGGCGAGCCCGCCCCAGAGCGCGACCCGCGTCATGAGCCCGGCCAGCACCCCCAGGAAGGAGGCGATGGTCATGACCGCCACATCGCGGTGCGCGACGTGGGACAGCTCGTGGGCCAGCACGCCCTCCAGCTCCTCCGGCTCCAGCCGCCGCAGCAGCCCGGTGGTGGCGCACACCAGCGCGGTCCGCTCGTTACGCCCGGTGGCGAAGGCGTTGGGCACGTCGCTCTCGGCGACGGCCACCCGCGGCTTGGGCATGTCGGCGAGCGCGCACAGCCGGTCCACCGCGCCGTGCAGCTCGGGCGCCTGCTCGGGGGTGACCTCGCGCGCGCCCATGCTCAGGGCGGCGATCCGGTCGCTGAACCAGAACTGCGCGACGAACAGCCCACCCGCGATGAGCAGGATCACCGGCCAGTAGCCGCTCAGCAGCACCAGCAGAACGCCGACGACGGCCACGTAGAGCAGCCCGATGAGGAACATCGTGCCGACCATCCGGGTGGCCAACCCCCGGTCCGGGGTGAATCGGGTGCGTGACATGGGATGACACCTCCGCGGGCGCACGCACCTCCGTGGGCGCGCACGCCCCTCACACACCCGATTTTCCCCTTTATCGGCCATATCAACCGAATTCCGACCGACTCACCCGAGGGCCGGTCCTCAGCCACCGAGGCCCGGTCCTCAGCCACCGAGGGCGGTTCTCAGCCCCTGAGGCCCCCTCGGTCGTCGAGAACGACCCCCGGTCGCCGAGAACGGTGCAGCCCCCGGGAACGGTCCATGGCCGCCGGGCCGGTCCGCGGCCGTCGGCTAGGCGTCCGCGCCCAGCTGCGCCGGCACCTCCATGGCGATCTTCTCGAAGATCGCCGGGTCGGACGCGAAGACCGAGTCGGCGATCGGCCAGTGCACCACGATCTCGTCGATGCCCAGCTCCGCGTGGGCGCCCGCGAAGTCCACGAAGGCGTCGACCGAGTCCAGCACCGTGTTCTGCTCCGGGGTGAAGCCGGTGAGCAGGATCCTGTCCAGCTCGGCCGCGTCCCGGCCGGCCTCGGCGCACGCCCCGCCCAGGGCCTCGATCTGCCGGGCGACCGCGTCCCGCGACTCCCCCGGGGTGCCGGTCTCGGCGAGCCTGGGGTCGCCGGTGGTCACCCACGCCTGCCCGTACCGCGCCGCCAGCCGCAGACCGCGCGGGCCGGTGGCCGCGATCGCGAAGGGCAGTCGGGGCCGCTGCACACAGCCGGGGATGTTCCGGACCTCGCGGGCGCTGTAGTACGTGCCCTCGGCGGTCACCACGTCCTCGCTGAGGAGCCGGTCCAGCAGCGGGACGAACTCGCCGAACCGCGCGGTGCGTTCGCGCACCGGCCAGGGCTCCTCGTCCGCGCCCAGCAGGGCGGTGGCGTCGAAGCCGACGCCACCCGCGCCGATGCCGAGGGTGACCCGCCCGCCCGAGATGTCGTCGAGCGAGATGAGCTCCTTGGCCAGGGTGACCGGGTGGCGGAAGTTCGGGGAGGTGACGAGCGTCCCCAGGCGCAGCCGGGAGGTGCTCGCCGCGGCGGCCGTGAGCGTCGGTATCGCCCCGAACCAGGGGCCGTCGCGGAAGGAACGCCAGGACAGGTGGTCATAGGTGTAGGCCGCGTGGAAGCCGAGCTCCTCGGCCCGCTGCCACACCTCGCGGCCGCCCTCGGACCAGCGGCGGACGGGAAGAATCACAGTGCTCAAGCGCATGCCGTCGAGGGTAAGCGGTGGCGGCCGCAGCGCGGCAGGCCACGGCGGACCGCCCGCGCGCCCGGGACGGGGCGGGGGCACGGCGCGGGGGCTTCCCCGGGCGCGCGCTGGGGCTGACGATGGGCGCGGGCGCGCATGGGGCGCGGGCCGGGCGTAAGCGGACAGTAGGCGCGCGACCCATTTCGCCTACGCCGAGTGAGCGAAACCGTGCGCAGGCCCGCGGTCCGGCCTTTCGGACGGACCTGTTCGGCATATGCGGGAGGATGGATGCCGTGACTCCAGCTACCGAGCAGCCCGAGACTCCGGCCGCGGACAGGACTCCCACCGCCACTCCCCGCCTGATCGCCACCGACCTCGACGGCACCCTGCTGCGCGACGACAAGACGGTCTCCGCCCGCACCGTCGCGGCGCTGGCCGCCGCGGAGCAGGCGGGCCTCCAGGTGTGCTTCGTCACCGGGCGCCCGGCCCGCTGGATGGACGTCGTCAGCGACCATGTGCACGGCCACGGGCTGGCCATCTGCGCCAACGGCGCGGCCCTGGTGGACCTCCACGACGGCGGGCGGCTGATCGACGTCCACCCGCTCGCGACCGCCGACGCGATCGCCGTGGTGGAGGCGGTGCGCGCCGTCGCCCCGGGCGCCTCCTTCGCCGTGGAGCGCACCTCCGGCATCCACTACGAGCCGCACTACCCGCCGTACATCGTCGACCCGAGGGCCGACATCGCTCCCGCCGAGAAGCTGCTCGCGGACGGGCACGACGCCGCCGACCACCCCATCCTCAAGCTGTTGGCTCACCACCCCGAGCTGGCCCCCGACGCGTTCCTGGAGCTGGCCCGCAAGGCCGCCGGGGCACACGGCTCCTTCACCCGCTCCAGCCCGACCGCGCTGCTGGAGATCAGCGGGCCCGGGGTGAGCAAGGCCAGCACCCTGGCCCGCTGGTGCGCCGAGCGCGGCATCCTGCCCGCGCAGGTGGTGGCCTTCGGCGACATGCCCAACGACCTGGAGATGCTGACCTGGGCGGGCACCTCGTACGCCATGGCCAACGCCCACCCGGCGGTGCTGGCCGCCACCACCCACCGCACCCACGCCAACAACGAGGACGGCGTGGCGGCGGTCATCGAGGAGCTCCTCGGCCGCCGCTGACGGACCGGGCGAGCGTGAGGCGCCCGCGCTAGGCGGTTTCGTTTGGATCACCGAGCGGACCAGAGGAAGATGCCCGCGATGTGGAGTCCGGCCAGGTAGATGACCGCTGTCTTCTCGTAGCGGGTGGCGATCCCTCGCCACTGCTTCAGGCGGTTGATGCACCGCTCGACGGTATTGCGCTGCTTGTACGCGTCACGGTCGAAAGCGGGTGGCCTCCCACCGTGTCTGCCGCGACGCAGCCGGTGGCCGCGCTGATCCGCCCGGGTGGGGATCACTGCCCGGATGCCGCGCTGGCGTAGATGCTCGCGGATCGCACGTGAGGAGTACGCCTTGTCGGCCAGGACGACGTCCGGCCTGGTGCGAGGTCGTCCACGTCGGCGGGGAACGCGCAGACGGGCCATGACCTCGCCGAAGGCGGGTGCATCGCCGGCCTGGCCGGCCGTGAGGACGAAGGCCAGGGGCCGGCAGTCGCCGTCGGCCGCGAGGTGGATCTTCGTGGTCAGCCCGCCGCGGGACCGGCCGATGGCGTGGTCGGCCGGTTCTCCAGCCGGGGCCCCCTTTTGCGGGCCCCGGCAGCGTGCTGGTGTGCTCGCACGATCGTGGAGTCCACAGAGACGGCCCAGTTCAGGTCCTCGTCCGCGTCGGCCTGGGCTATGAGAGCGGTGAACACTCGCTCCCAGGTGCCGTCGACGGCCCACATACGCAGCCGGTTGTAGACGCCTCGCCAGTTGCCGTACTTCTCCGGAAGGTGCACCCACTGGGTTCCGGTCTGGAACTTGAAGGCGATCGCGTCGATCACCTCCCGATGGTCCCGCCACCGACCACCGCGCCTCGGCGTCCGGTCCGGGAGCAACGGCTCGATCCGCGCCCACTGCGCGTCAGTCAACGGCACACCCAGACCAACGACCGGCTGATCCAAACGAAACTGCCTAGAGGCGCACGCCGCGCTTGCGCAGCCACGCCACCGGATCGATCGCCGAGCTGAGTTCGGGGGTCCGCCGCACCTCGAAGTGCAGGTGGGGCCCGGTGGAGTTGCCCGTGTCTCCGGAGAGCGCGATCCACTGTCCGGTGCGCACCGGCTCCCCCGGGACGGCGAGGACGGCGGCGAGGTGCGCGTACAGCGTGTAGTAGCCGTCCCAGTGCCGCACCAGCAGGCTCATGCCGAAGGCTCCGCCGCACCGCATGGAGACCACCTCGCCGGCGCCGACCGTCCGCACCGGGGTGCCGACCGGCACCGCGAAGTCCTGCCCGGTGTGGCGGTTGGCCCAGTGCGCCCCGGCGCTGCCGAAGCCCGCGGAGAGCTCATAGCGCTCCACCGGACGGGTCCAGGACGGTGTCGGCCGCGGCGCGGGGGAGCGCTCCTGGGCCAGCACCCGACGCGGGGTCCGGGCGTCGTAGCGCAGCGGCAGGTCGGGGCGTACGGCATAGGGGGGTACGCCGCGCAGCAGCCGCCCGCGCGGGAGGCGACGGCCGGAGGCGGGGGTGTACCGCTCCAGCGTCCTCGGGTCGAGGACGAAGCACTCCTTGTCGTCCGCCGCGTCTCTGGTCATCCAGCGCAGCCGCTCCCGCGCGACCTGCAACCTCCCCTGGACGCTTCGCTGTTCCGCGCCGAGTCGCCGCGCCCGCGCGGCGTGCACCCGCCCGGCCTCGGCCGCCCGGTCCAACTTCCGCTCCAGCCGCCGACCGTTCGCCCGTGCCGCCCCCAACCGCCGCGCCAGGGCCCGCTCTCCGCTCGGCTCGCCCACCGCCGGCGGCGGCTCCACGCGGAAGCCGCCCACTCCCGGAAGCACGGAAGGACGCGGGCCGGCCCGCCCTGCCGCGAAGGGCGGTGCCACGTACGGCGGCGTGCCACCGGCGCGCCACCGGACCGCGGAGGGTCCGTGCGACGACGGGCGCGAGACAGCGGCGGCGTGGGCCGGAGCGTACGGCGACACGGCGAGGTTCCACGGGGTGGCCGCGACGGAGCGGGGGCTGCCCGCGGCGAGGCCCCGAACGGCCGCGGCGGAGGACGGGGCGAGGGCCGCGGAGCCCCGGGACACCGTGGCGGAGGACCTGGTGACCGCGGCGGAGGAGGGGGCGAAGCCCCGGGACGCCGTGGCGGAGGACCTGGTGACCGCGGCGGAGGGGGCGTCCGCGGCCCGGCGGCTCGCGCCGCGTGGCGCCTTCGAGTCGTCCCCGCCGTCCGGTGACCCGGCCGCACCGTCCGCGCCGTAGTCGGTCGCGTCCTCCAACTGCACCACCGTGCCCCGGACGCGGCGCAACTCGCGCCAGACCCGTTCGGTGACGGCCAGTTGGTCGCGCACGGAGCGTCGCTCCCGCGTGTAGCGGCGGGCGATGCCGTCCGCACGTTCGCTGAGCCGGACCACGTCGACGCTCAACCGCGCGGCCTGCGCGGCGGCGCTCCGCTCCTCGCCGTCCACGACCCGTGTGTCCGCCCGCCCGGACTGGACCCCGGCCACCACGGCCCCGGATCCGGCCACGAGCAGCGCGCACACCGCCACCGAGAGGCGGCGCCTGACGCGGTGGGTGACGCCGTGGGTGACACCACTTCGCCGGTGCACATATCGCATGAAACGGATCGTGGCCCGCGCCGTCGGCGGCCGCCTGCCCACCCACCCGAACGCACCCGCAATCCCGTGCCGAACGGGGTACGGGGGCCGAGACGACCCCCCGTACGGCCGTACGGGGGGCACGATCGGGTCGGTCCACCGCGGCCGTGGCCCCGACGGGTCCCGGCCGCGCCGGCGGCCTCGTCCCCCGCCGGTAGACCGACCGCGCCGTCAGCCCCGACCACGCCGATAGACCGACCGCGCCGGCGGCCCGGCCGGGTCCTCGGCTCACAGCGGCGCCTCCCAGACCACCCGGGTGCCGCCGCCGCCCGGCCCCAGGCCCGGCCCGTAGACGCAGGAGCCGCCCAGCGCCTCGGCCCGATGGGCGAGGTTGCGCAGCCCGCTGCGACGGCCGCCCTCCGGAATGCCGACGCCGTCGTCGGCGACGGTCAGCCGTACCCCTTCCCGCCCGTCCGGCAGCCGCACGGTGGCGTCGACGGACACCTCGATGCGCTCCGCGCGGGCGTGCCGGAAGGCGTTGGAGAGGGCCTCGCGAAGCGCGGCGATGAGGTTCTTCGCGGTCAGCTCGCCGACCCGCGCGTCGACCGGCCCGTTGAAGACGACGGAGGGCTGGAAGCCGAGCGGCACCGCGGCCGTGCCGATCTCGCGCAGCACGCGGGTGCGCAGCCCCGACGGCACCTCGGCCGGCCCCTGTTGCAGCGCGAAGATGGCGGTGCGCACCTCGTGGATGGTGGCGTCCAGCTCGTCGACCGCCCGACCGACCTGCTCGCGCACCTCCTGTGGGGTGTCCGTGCGCCGCTGGGCGCTCTCCAGCATCAGCCCGGTCGCGAAGAGCCGCTGGATGACGAGGTCGTGCAGGTCGCGCGCGATGCGGTCACGGTCCTCGTAGACGGCGAGCTGCTCACGGTCGCGCTGCGCCTCGGCGAGGACCAGGGCCAGCGCGGCCTGGTCGGCGAACTGGGTGGCCAGGGTGCGCTCGGTCTCGCTGAAGGCCCGGTCGCCGCGCAGCCGCGGGGTGGCCAGGATGCCGAGCACCCGGTCTCCGCTGCGCAGCGGAAGCATCATGCTCGGGCCGTGGCGCCGGCCGAACTCGGCGGGCATGCGCGGGTCGGTCGCCGCGTCGTCGACGAAGACGGGTTCGCCGCCCAGCAGGTGCGGCACGATCGGCGACCGCGCGGGAACCACCGTGCCGAGCAGCCCCGCGGGGTCGTCGGCGGCCGCGGCGACGATCTCCAGGCCGCCGTCCTCCTCCGGCAGCAGCACCAGTCCGGCGGCCGCGACCGCCAACCGGCGGGCCTGTTCGGCCACGACCGACAGGGCCTCCTCGGCGTCGCCGCCGGAGAGCAGGGCGGTCGTCACCGCCACCGAGCCGTCGATCCAGCGCTCGCGCTGCCGGGTGGCCTCGTAGATCCGTGCGTTGCCGATGGCGATCCCCGCCTCGGTGGCGAGCACCTTCACCATGCCCACCTCCGACAGGCTGAACTCGCCGCCCCCACGCTTGTCGGTGAGGTAGAGATCGCCGAAGAGCTCGCCCTGGACCCGGATCGGGAACATGAGGCAGCCGGGCGCGGTGGGGGCGGCCGTGGGGTCGGCGAGCAGTTCGCGGATCCGGTCCCGGTCCGCGGGCGGAACGCCGTACATGATCACGTCGGCCAGCGCGCCGCCCCCGGTGGGGTCGAGCACCCCGATGGCGGCGCAGCGGGCGTCGGCGAACTCCGCGGCGGTCTCGGCGATCCGGTCCAGGACGGTGTGCACGTCCAGGCCGCTGCCGATGGTGCGCATGGCCTCCAGCAGGCGCGGGACGCGGGCGGTCAGCTCGAAGGACAGGCCCTGGAGGGACCGGGTCGCCTCGGTGGCGGCGTCGAGGGACTCACTGGGGTCCGGGGGCGGCTGCGCTGGTGCGCCGGAAGGGCCCTGGGGCTCCTGAGGTCCTGCGGAGGCTGCCATGCCCCGAGACTAATAAGACCCTTTTGCCAGGGAAAGCAACCGCTTGTCCTCCGCGCGCTGCCCGTCCCGATCCACCGCGGCCGCCTCAGCGCCCGGGGACGCCGCCTCCCGGTCTCCGCGGGCGCCTTCCCGCCACGCCACCTCCGGGCCTCCGTCCTCGGACGCCGCCTCCCGCTCTCCGCGGGCGCCTTCCCGCCACGCCACCTCCGGATCCCCGTCCTCGGACACCGCCTCCCGAGGCTCCCCGCCGCACCGCACCGCCGCCTCCGGGCCGTGCTCCCGCCCGCGGGGGCCCTGCTCATGTCCCGCGCCCAGGCCCTCCTGCTCCCGCTCGCGCTCCAGCATCCGCCGGAACGGCCCGTCCACGGCCGCCAGCGCCTCGTAGGCGCCGCGCTGCACCGTCCGGCCGCCGTCGAGGACGATCACCTCGTCCACCGCCCCCGCCAGCCCGGCCAGCCGATGGGTGATCAGGACCGTCGTCCGCCCGCGCGTGGCGGCCAGCAGATCGGCGGTCAGCGCGTCGGCGGTGGCCAGGTCGAGGTGTTCGGCGGGCTCGTCCAGCAGCAGGACGGGAAAGTCGGCGAGGACCGCGCGGGCCAGCGCCAGCCGCTGCCGCTGACCGCCGGAGAGTCGGGCGCCCGACTCCCCGACCAGGGTGTCCAGCCCGTCCGGCAGCCCGGTCACGAAGTCCGCCAGCCGCGCGGCGCGCAGCGCGCCCCAGAGCTCGTCGTCGGTGGCGGCGGTCCGCGCGATGCGGAGGTTCTCGCGCAGCGAGCTGTCGAAGATGTGCGCGTCCTGGGCGCACAGCCCCACCAGCCGCCGGACCCCGTCCCCGTCGGTCGCCGTGGCGTCGTGACCCGCCAGGGTGTAGGTGCCGGACTCCACGTCCACGAAGCGCAGCAGCACCTGGGCGAGGGTGGTCTTGCCGGCGCCGGACGCCCCGACCACGGCGACCCGCCGGCCGTCGGTCAGTTCCAGCGCGAAGTCCGCGAGGGCGGGGGCGGTACGGCCGGGGTAGCGAGCCGTCAGCCCGCTGACCACGAGCGGGAACGGCGACGCGGGAGCGGGCCCGTCGCCCTCGACGACCGGGGCGGGCGCGTCCACCACCTCGTACACCCGCTCCGCGGCACGGCGCACCCGCTGCCGGTACTGCACGGCGAGCGGCATCCCGGCGACGGCCTCGAAGGCGGCCAGCGGCGTCAGCACCACCACGGCCAGCCACACCCCGCCCAGCCGACCGTCCGCCACCGCGGCCACGCCCGCCCAGGCACTCGCGGCCACGGTCAGTCCGGCGGCCAGCGCGGACAGCCCCGCCCCGGCGGCGGTGGCGGCGGCGGTGCGGCGGGCGATGCCGGTGAGCGCGCGGTCGGCGCCGCGCACGTCCTCCAGCCGGCGCGGCAGCGCGCCGGCGACCGTCAGCTCCGCCGTGCCCGAGAGGAGGTCGACCACCTCGGCCGTCAGCGCGCCCCGCGCGGGGGCGAGTCGCCGCTCCGCGCGGCGGGCCACGGCGCCGGACACCAGGGGCACCAGTACTCCTGCCACCAGCAGCCCCACCGCGAGCGCGGCGCCCGCCTCGGGCAGCAGCCATCCGGTGAACGCCACGGCCACCACGCTCACGGTGACGGCCGCGCCCACCGGAAGCAGCCAGCGCAGGAAGTAGTCCTGGAGCGCGTCCACGTCGGCGACGAGCCGCGAGAGCAGGTCGCCGCGGCGCGCGTCCCGCAGCCCGGCCGGCGCCAGCTGCTGCAGCCTGCGGTACACGGTGACGCGCAGGTCCGCCAGGACCCGCAGCGCGGCGTCGTGCGAGACGAGGCGCTCGGCGTAGCGGAAGACGGCGCGGCCGATGCCGAACGCGCGGGTCGCGGTGACGGCCACCATCAGGTACAGCACCGGCGGCTGCTGCGAGGCCCGCGAGATCAGCCAGCCCGACACCGCCATGAGCCCTACGGCGCTGCCCAGCGCCAGCGCCGCCAGCAGCAACGCCGTCCCGAACCGCCCGGCCCGCGCCCGCCCCGCCCGACGCACCGCCGCCAACGGCCGCGCCGTCCCGACGGGATCGTCTCCGGCCCCCCGTCCGCCGCCCGCACCCACGGCAGACCCGGCACCGACCCCCACCGGAGGACGTACGCCGCCCTCCCGGCGAGCATCGCGGGCTCCCCCGTCCGCCCGCCCCGCACCTACAGCAGACCCGGCACCGACCCCCACCGGAGGACGTACGCCGCCCTCCCGGCGAGCATCGCGGGCTCCCCCGTCCGCCCGCCCCGCACCCACGACAAACCCGACACCGACCCCCACCGGAGGACGCACGCCACCCTCCCCGCGAGCACCGCGGCCTCCCCCATCCGCCCGGCCCGCGCTCGCGGAGGGGTCGGCACCGCCTCCGGCGACCGGACGGGCCTCCGCCCCCTCGGACTCCCCATGGGCCTCCTCGCCCGCCCGACCAGCGTCCGCACCGGCCGCCGCCGACGGGGTGGCGCCCTCGGGAACGGCCACGGCGGTGCCCACGGTGGTGCCCACGGCGGAGCCGCCGGGCGCGGCCGCCCGCGCCCCGGCCGAGAGGGCCTCGTCAGACGCGATCGCGGTCGCCCGAGCCCCACCCGGCAGCGCCGCCGCGCACGCGGGCGCGCCCGACCGGTCTGCCCGCGCGACGTCGCCAGCCACGGCCCCCGCCCCGGCTGACGGGCCCGTCATCGCCTCCCCGCCCCGCGGACCGGGACCTGCGAACGGCGAGCCGGGCATGCCGCCCTGTCCGAAAGACCGCCCCGCCCCGGCGACCGCACCCCTCGGGCCAGGGTGAACGGACACATCCTCCGACCCAGACAGCCCAGAACCACCACTCAGACCCGCGCCATCGGCCGAGCCCACCCCCGTGACACCGGCCGCTCCCCGCGGACCGGGGCGTACGGGCGAGTGGGTGGGCGCGTCCCCCGGCCCGAAGGGCCGGAAATCCCCCCGCGGCGCGGCGGACGCACGATCCCCCAAGCCTCCAGTCGCCAACGCCACCCCGCCCGGGAGCGCACCCGGCGACACGGCCCCGTCCGACAGGGCACCGTCCGACAGGTCCCCGTCCGACAGGGCACCGTCCGACAGGTCCCCGTCCGACACGGCCCCGTCCGACAGGGCACCGGGCAGGGCACCCGGCAAGGCACCCGGCAACGTGATGACCCGGTCCGCCACCGCGAGCAGCGCCGGGCGGTGGACGACCAGGAGGACGGTGCGGCCGGCGGCGAGGCGGCGGACGGCCGCCACGACGGCCGCCTCGGTCTCACCGTCGAGGGCCGCGGTGGGCTCGTCGAGCAGCAGCACCGGCCGGTCGGCGAGGAAGGCGCGCGCCAGCGCGATGCGCTGGCGCTGCCCGGCGGACAGCCCCGCGCCGTCGTCGCCGAGTGCGGCGTCCAGGCCGCCGGGCAGGGTGTCCACGAACTCCAGCGCGCCCGCCGCCCGCAGAGCGTCCCGTACGGCGGAGGCGTCGGCGTCCGGCCGGGCGATCCGCACGTTGTCGGCCACGGTGCCGGCGAAGAGACGGGGGCGCTGGGGGACCCAGGCGATCCGACGGTGCCACTCCTCGAGCGAGAGCTCGGCCAGGTCGACGCCGTCGACCAGAACGCGGCCCCGCGCGGGGCGCACAAAGCCCAGAACGGCGCTGAGCAGGGTGGACTTCCCGGCGCCGCTCGGCCCGACAAGGGCCACCGTCTCCCCCGCGCGGACCGCGAACGTCGTCTCCCGCAGGGCGGGTTCCGCCCGGCCGGGGTGTCGTACGACCAGTCCCTCGACCGCCAGCGTGCCCGGGGTGCCGGGCACGCCGGCCGTACCGGACGCGCCGGATCCATCAGCCGTACCGGACGCACGGTGGCCGTCACCCGTACCGGGCTGTCCGTCAGCCGTACCGGGCGCGCCCGGCGCTTCCCCTGTGCCGACCCCGTCCGGCACCGGCCGGCGCCCCGTCGCGGCCGGCTCGGTCTCCAGTACCGCGAAGACCTCGTCCGCGGCCGCCAGGCCCTCCGCGGCCGCGTGGTAGTGGGCGCCCACCTGACGCAGCGGCAGATACGCCTCAGGGGCCAGGATCAGGACCACCAGGCCGGTGGTGAGGTCGAGTTCGCCGTGGACCAGCCGCATACCGACACCGACGGCGACCAGGGCCACCGAGATGGTCGCCAGCAGCTCCAGGGCGAAGGAGGAGAGGAAGGCGATCCGCAGCGTGCGCAGGGTGGCCCGGCGGTAGTCGGCGGTGATGGCGCGGATGGACGCGGCCTGGGCCTTGGCGCGCCCGAAGACCTTGAGGGTGGGAAGTCCGGCCACGACGTCCAGGAAGTGGCCGGAGAGCCTGGTCAGCAGCCGCCACTGACGGTCCATCCGGGACTGGGTGACCCAGCCGATGAGCACCATGAACAGCGGGATCAGCGGCAGCGTGATCGCGATGATCAGCGCCGAGACCCAGTCGGCGGTGACGATCCGGGCCAGCACCGCCGCCGGCACCACCACCGCCAGCCCGAGCTGCGGCAGATAGCGCGCGAAGTAGTCGTCGAGCGCGTCGACGCCGCGCGTCGCCAGCGTCGTGAGCTCGCCGGTGCGTCGGGTGTCCAGCCAGCCCGGCCCCAGCCGGGTGGCGTGGGAGAGCAGCCGGGTCCGCAAGCAGGACTTGACCGCCGCGCTCGCGCGGTGCGCGGCCAGTTCGGTGAGCCAGGACACCACCGCCCGGCCGACGGCCACCGCGGCCAGCAGGGCGAGCGGCCGGGCCAGGTCGCCGGCGTCCCGGCCGCGTTCGAACGCGCCGACCACCACCTCGGCGATGAGCATCGCCTGGGCGATGACGAGCCCGGCGCCCGCCAGCCCGAGCGCCACGGAGGCTCCCAGGAAGAGGCGGGTGGCACGGGCGTGGCGCAGCAGCCGGGGGTCGACGGGCTTCATCGCGGCACCGCCTCAGTGCCCGACGGGGATGTGCTGGGTGCCTATCCGCTTGCGGAAGACCCAGTACGTCCACGCCTGGTAGGCCATGACCAGCGGCGTCATGATGAGCGCGACCCAGGTCATGATCTTGAGGGTGTACGGGCTGGAGGCCGCGTTCGACGCGGTCAGGCTCCAGGCGGGGTCGAGCGAGGAGGGCATCACGTCGGGGAAGAGAGCGAGGAAGAGCATGCCGACGGCGGCCGCGATGGTCACCCCGGACAGGGCGAAGGCCCAGCCCTCGCGCCCCGCGCGGTTCATCACCAGCGCCCCGGCCAGCGCCAGCACGGCGACACCGAGGGCGACCGCGCTGCGGCCGTTGCCGCCGTCGGCCTGGGTCCAGGCGAGGAAGGCCACCGCGAGCACCGCCGCCACCGGCCCCAGCACCCCGGCCTGGCGCCGGGCCCGGACCCGGATGTCGCCGACCGTCTTGAGCGCGGCGAAGACCGCGCCGTGGAAGGTGAAGAGCGCCAGCGTGGTGGCGCCGCCCAGCAGCGCGTACGGGTTCACCAGGTCCAGCAGGTCGCCGGCGTAGTTCTTGTCCGGCCCGATGGGCACCCCGCGCACCATGTTGGCGAAGGCCACGCCCCACAGGAAGGCGGGCACCAGCGAGCACCAGAAGATGGCGTGTTCCCAGTTGGTCTGCCAGCGCTCGTCGGTGCGCTTGTGCCGGTACTCGAAGGCGACGCCGCGCACGATCAGACAGACCAGGATGGCCAGCAGCGGCAGGTAGAAGCCGCTGAAGAGGGTGGCGTACCAGTCGGGGAAGGCGGCGAAGGTGGCCCCGGCCGCGGTCAGCAGCCACACCTCGTTGCCGTCCCAGACCGGCCCGATCGTGTTGATCAGGACGCGGCGCTCGGTGCGGCCCCGGGCCAGCGTCTTGGTCAGCACGCCGATGCCGAAGTCGAAGCCCTCGAGGAAGAAGTAGCCGATCCACAGGACGGCGATCAGCCCGAACCAGATGTCGTGAAGGTGCATGGCCTGGTGTCTCCTTGCCCGGTCGTCCGGCCGCTCAGTACGCGAAGGTCATCGGTCGGTCGGCCTCGGCCGCCGCCTCGGCGGCGGAGGCCCCCGTGCCGCCGGGGCCGCCCGGCAGCCGCAGCCGGGGGTCCTTCGCCGGCGGCCGCTCGTCGACGTCCGGCCCGGCCTTGGCGGTCTTGGCCAGCAGCCGCACCTCGATCACCGCGAGCACGCCGTAGAGCAGGGTGAAGACGCCCATGGAGATCAGCACCTGGCCCTGGCCGACGCCGGGCGAGACCGCGTCGCCGGTCTTCATCAGCCCGTAGACCGCCCAGGGCTGACGGCCCATCTCGGTGAAGATCCAGCCGAAGGAGTTGGCGAGCAGCGGGAAGCCCATGGTGAGGATCCCCAGTCGCCAGGCCCAGGCGGTGAGGAAGGGGGTGAGCTCGCGGTTCTTGGTGAGCATCAGGCGCGGCACCTCGTCCTCGCCGGTGCGGAACCGCGGCGCCAGCCACAGCTTCCTGCGGGTGGTCCACAGCCCGATGAGGCCGGCGGCGAAGGAGGTCATGCCGAAGCCGATCATCAGTCGGAAGCCCCAGAAGGCCATGAAGATGTCGGGGATGTAGTCCTCCGGCTCACCGCCGTAGAGCTCGGCCTCGCGCTCGGCGATGTCGTTGATGCCGGGCACGGGGTCGGTGAAGTTGTTGTGCGCGAGGAAGGAGAGGACGCCGGGTATCTCCAGCTCGGTGCTGTTGTGCCCCTCGCCGACCTCCCCGACGGCGAAGATCGCGAACGGCGCGGGTGCCTGGGTCTCCCACAGCGCCTCGGCGGCCGCCATCTTCATCGGCTGCTGTTCGAACATCACCTTGCCCAGCTGGTCGCCGCTGATCGCGGTGCCCATGCCGGACAGCACGGCGATGACCAGGCCGACCCGCAGCGAGGAGCGCATGGCGCCGATCTGCTTCTTCTGCTTCTCGCCCAGCTCCCGGCCCCGGTCCTGCGCCCGCTTGGCGCGCCACAGGTGGAGCGAGGAGATGCCGACCATGAAGGCGGCGCCGGTGAGGAAGGCGGCGGTGAGGGTGTGGAAGACGACGACCAGGGTGGTGTTCTGGGTCAGCACCGCCCAGAAGTCGGTGAGCTGCGCCTTTCCGGTGGCCTTGTCGATGGTGTAGCCGACCGGGTGCTGCATCCAGGAGTTCGCGGCGAGGATGAAGTACGAGGACAGCACCGTGCCCATGGCCACGATCCAGATGCAGGCGCAGTGCAGCTTCTTCGGCAGCTTGTCCCAGCCGAAGATCCACAGACCGATGAAGGTGGACTCGAAGAAGAAGGCGATCAGCGCCTCCATCGCCAGCGGGGCACCGAAGACGTCACCGACGAAGCGGGAGTAGTCCGACCAGTTCATGCCGAACTGGAACTCCTGCACGATGCCGGTGACCACCCCCATCGCGATGTTGATCAGGAAGAGCTTTCCCCAGAACTTCGTCGCGTGGAAGTACTTCTCCTTGCCCGTGCGCACCCACGCGGTCTCCAGCCCGGCCGTGATCGCGGCCAGGCTGATCGTGAGCGGGACGAAGAGGAAGTGATAGACGGTCGTGATGCCGAACTGCCATCTCGCCAGCGTCTCCGGCGCCAGGGCCAGGGTCACCGTATCCACGCAGGACTCTCCTTACCGTCGTGCCCTCCGCCCCCGCACCCCTCGTGACACACGACTATGTCCGCACAAAGAGGGACGAAACACGGAGCTTGTGAACGCGTTCACATTCACAAGCAATTATGGCGCACCCGGATTCGCCCCTTTCCACCGGGGGGTCGCAAGGGCCGAACGGGCCAATGTGAGAGTGTGGAAAGGTTGAGCCGAAAAAGACCGACCGAAACCGGTCGGTTCCCACCGGCTCGTTCCGCCGCGTCCGGCGGCTCACTCCGTCGCGCGTCGGCGGCTCGATCCGCCGCACGCCACCGCGCGCCCCGCGCCGTGCGCCGCGCGACGCCGTCCCCCCTGGCCGGGCCCGCCCCCTCGGGTGACTCGCCCGGCCCGCCACCCCCGTCAACGCCGACGAGGGCCGCCGCGCGACGCGACGACCCTCGATCACCGGGGTACGAGAGCGACCTCTCGCCCACCCTGGGTGCTACATGGCCTTGCGGAACTCCTCCGCCGCCCGCAGGAAGATGTCGTTCGCCTCGACCTCGCCGATCGTGATGCGCACACCGTCGCCCGGGTACGGACGGACGATCACGCCCGCCTTCTCACAGGCCGCCGCGAAGTCCGCGGTGCGCTCGCCCAGCCGCAGGAAGACGAAGTTGGCCTGCGACTCGGGCACCGTCCAGCCCTGTCCGACGAGCGCCTCGTAGACCCGGGCCCGCTCCGCCACCAGTGCCTCGACCCGCTCCCACAGCGCCTCCTCGCTGCGCAGCGAGGCGATCGCCGCCTCCTGGGCGATGTGGCTCACTCCGAAGGGGACCGCCGTCTTGCGCAGCGCCGCGGCGACCGGCTCGTGCGCGATCGCGAAGCCGATACGCAGTCCGGCCAGCCCGTACGCCTTGGAGAAGGTGCGCAGCACGCAGACGTTCGGCCGGTCCCGGTAGAGGTCGACGCCGTTGGGGACCTGCGGGTCGCGGATGAACTCCAGGTACGCCTCGTCCAGCACCACCAGGATGTCCGAGGGGACCCGGTCGAGGAATCGTTCCAGCTCCTCGCGGTGGAGCACGGTGCCGGTCGGGTTGTTCGGGTTGCAGACGAAAATGAGCCGGGTGCGGTCGGTGATCGCGGCCGCCATCGCGTCCAGATCGTGCGCCTCGCCCTCGGTGAGCGGCACCTGGACCGAGGTGGCCCCCGCGATCTGGGTGATGATCGGGTACGCCTCGAAGGACCGCCAGGCGTAGAGCACCTCGTCGCCCGGACCGGCCGTCGCCTGCACCAGCTGCTGCGCGACACCGACCGAGCCGGTGCCGGTGGCGATGTGCTCCGCCGGTACGCCGAAGCGCTCGGCGAGCTCGGCGACCAGGGCCGTGCAGGCCAGGTCGGGGTAGCGGTTGATGGTGCCGGCGGCGCGCGTCGCCTGCTCCAGCACCCCCGGCAGCGGCGGGTACGGGTTCTCGTTGGAGGACAGCTTGAAGCTCACCGGGCCGTCGGCGGCCGCCGGCTTGCCGGGCTTGTACGTCGGAATGCCATCCAGCGCAGGGCGCAGCTTGGGGCTCTTCTCAGACACCGCAGGTCCTCCTCGACCGTTCCGAGCACATCAGCACATCAATACTGCACACCTTAAGAGGATTCCCGGCTGCTCCGTAAGGACCAAAGGTCCAGGGATCCGGGGACCGGCGACACGCACCGGGTCGGGTGGCAGGAGACGCGAGGGCGCGGACCCGGCGCTCCCCGCGCGCTTCCGTGCGCGGGTGGCGGAAGCGGTGGCGCGCTTCACCCGTGCAGGTGAGTTGAGACCTCTTCGAAACATGGACCAATCGCCAGGTGTAGATATGCCAGGGGCCTCCGGAGGCTTACCTATTCTTCCAACTGCCTGCATTTCCAAGGTAGTTAGCGCAAGCGGTCTTGCAGAATCGTGCCTTCCCAGGGCCGTTTGGGGGACCCCGCAGACCTGCCACCCGAGCCCTACTATCGGCTCGCCATGACAGCAGCAGGGAAGCACCAGGTGAGCCGGTCGGCCGGCCGCCGGTTGGGGCGGGCGGGCATCCGGGACGTGGCCGCCGCAGCCGGTGTCTCGATCACGACTGTCTCCGACGCGCTCAACGGCAAGGGCCGGCTCCCGGACGCCACCCGCCGCCATGTCCGCGAGGTCGCCGACCGACTGGGCTACCGCCCGTCGGCGGCTGCCCGCACGCTCCGTACCGGCAAGTCAGGGCTCATCGGCCTGACCGTGACGACCTACGGGGATGAACCTTTCACCTTCACCGAATTCGCCTATTTCGCGGAGATGGCCAGGGCCGCCACCTCCGCGGCCCTGGCCCGCGGCTACGCCCTCGTCATCCTCCCCGCCACCTCCCGCCACGACGTGTGGTCCAACGTCGCCCTCGACGGCACCGTGGTCATCGACCCCTCCGACCACGACCCGGTCGTGGCCGAGCTGCTGCGCCAGGGCATCCCGGTGGTGAGCGACGGCCGCCCGGCCGGCACCCTGCCGGTCACGGCCTGGGTCGACAACGACCACGAGGCCGCGGTGGAGGGGCTCCTCGACCACCTCGCGGACGCCGGGGCCCGCCGCATCGGGCTGCTCACCGGGACCACGACCGACACCTACACCCGGCTCTCCACCACGGCGTATCTCAACTGGTGCCGCCGGGTCGGCCAGGACCCGGTGTACGAGGAGTACCCGGCCCACGACCCGTGCGCCGGGGCCGTCGCCGCCGACCGGCTGCTCGCCCGCCCCGATCGGCCCGACGCCGTATACGGCCTGTTCGATCCCAACGGCACCGATCTGCTCGCCGCCGCCCGGCGCTACGGGCTGCGGGTCCCGGACGACCTGTTGCTGGTGTGCTGCAGCGAGTCGGCGGTCTACGCCAACACCGAGCCGCCCATCACCACCCTGTCGCTCAAGCCGCGCCGGATCGGCACCGCCGTGGTCCAGCTGCTGATCGACGCCATCGAGGGGCTGGACAGCGAGCGCCCGGTGGAGCAGGTGATACCGACCGAGCTGATGGTGCGCACCTCCTCCCAGCGTCGGCCGCCGCGCACCACGATCAGCCCGCAACGGGGCCCCGCGGGCGACTGACGGCACGGCGAGCGAGCCTCGGACCGGCTCCCGGACCTGCTGGGGACCGGGCTCCGGGACAGGTCCCCGGATCGGGCCGCCGGCTCGTCCGCGTGCCCGGGCGGTGGGGTTCCGGGAGGTCCGCCGGGGACGCCGTGGCGCGTCCCGGGCCCGCCCCGTGGGACGGACGCGCGGCCTTCGGGCGGCTGACGGCCGGCCGGGCGAAGCCGGACTAGAGTCGGAGCGGACCCGCCTACCGGGCCAATTCGGGAGAAAACACCGGCCGAGTGGAGCCTCACCTCGATTGACGGCACCCTGGTGCGTCACAAGCCCTGACGGTCATTCCTATGATGGGCGGACGACACCGTGGACCGCCCTCGACCAGGCACGGTCCACAAGGTGCACGGCGGCGCGATGGTGGAGGGGTCGATGACTCAGGGGGCCGGTCTGGGACCCACGGCACGGACCACGGCGGACGTTCCGCCCGTACCCGCGTACGCCGCGTCGCCCGCGCCCGTACCCCCGCCCGTGCGCCCGCGCCCTTATGCCACCACCGAGCCCCGCGCCACCTCGCCGCAGCCACCCCATCCGGTGCCGCCGGCGGAGTACGCCTCCCCGGCCGGTGACCAGCCCGCGCCCGCCCGGCCGACCGCGGAGCACGCCGCCGCGCGACAGCCCGCGGCGGAGCACGCCCCCGCGCACCAGCCCGTGACGGAGCACGCCGCCGCGCGACAGTCCGCGACGGAGCACCCGCACGCCCAGCGCCCCACCGCTCAGCCGTCCGTCGCGGAGCACACCCACGCGCCGCACCAGGCCGCCGGCCAGCCGCACCCGCACCACCCGGCTCCGGAGCCCGCGGCACCGCCCCGGCACCCGGACGCCGAGCAGCCGCGGCCCGTCGTCGCGGAGCACCCGCACCACTCCGAGCACCCGCCCGTGGCCCCTGCCTCGCAGCCCCCGCGCCCCGAGCACCGGGAGCCGGAGTACGTCGAGCCCGCCGAGTACACCCCCACCGAGCGCAGCCTGCCGCTGATGGGCCCGGGCCACACGCTGCCGGACACCCCGCTGGTGCCGCCGGGGGGCCTCCCGGACCGCCCGACGGTGACCCTCACCCCGGTGCCCGACCCGGCCCGCGGCGCCGCACCCGAGGGCCCCGGCCCGCTGTACGTCGTCGGCGATGTGCACGGCTACCACGACGAGCTGCGCGAGGCGCTGGCCGCCGAGGGGCTCATCGACGCCAAGGGCGACTGGGCCGCGGGCAACACCCGGCTGTGGTTCCTCGGCGACTTCACCGACCGCGGCCCGGACGGCATCGGCGTCATCGACCTCGTGATGCAGCTGTCCGCCCAGGCCGCCGCGGCCGGCGGCTACTGCAAGGCGCTCATGGGCAACCACGAGCTGCTGCTGCTGGGGGCCAAGCGGTTCGGCGACACCCCGGTCAACTCCGGTGCCGGAACCGCCTCGTTCCAGGCCGCCTGGCTGCTCAACGGCGGCCAGCGCACCGACATGGAGCGACTCCAGGACCACCACCTGCAGTGGATGGCGCGGCTGGACGCGATGGCCGAGGAGGACGACCACCTGCTGGTGCACTCCGACACCACCGCCTACCTCGAGTACGGCGACTCCATCGAGGCCGTCAACGACGCGGTGACCGAGGCGCTGCAGCGCAGCGACGCCGACGAGTGCTGGGAGCTGTTCCGCAAGTTCACCAAGCGGTTCGCCTTCCGCGACGAGGAGGCGGGGCCGCAGGCGGTGCGGGAGCTGCTGGAGACCTACGGCGGCCGCCGGCTGGTCCACGGCCACAGCCCGATCCCGTACCTGCTCGGCGAGGTCGGTTCGGAGGACGGCGAGGACGACGGCGCACCCTCCGTGGACGGTCCGCACGTCTACGCCGACGACCTCGTGGTGGCGATGGACGGCGGCGTCACGATGGCCGGAAAGCTGCTGGTCGCGCAACTTCCCCTGGCCGGCTGAGGATTCGACGGAAGGCCGTGGGGGCGGGCGGGGAGTTCCACCCGGGCGGGGCCAATTCGGGAAACACCCTGTCACCCCGTCCCGGATCCGCTCTACCATCGGCTTATCCGTAGCAAGGCTCTCCTCCGTTTCCGCCCCACTGCCCGGCACCACCCGGCCGGCACCAAGGCCCTACGGAGCATCGGGGGATCCATATGAACAGCGCTCCGCACCTGCTGAAGGAGGACCGCCCGGAATTCGAGCGCGTCCTCAACGAGGCACTGCGTTCCGCGGACCGTCACCCTGAGCTGGCCGCCATGGGAGAACGGCTCACCACCGCACAGCTGCGCACCATGGCGCTCAGCGCCTCCGCCGCCATTTCCGCGTGCGCGGCCAACGAGTACCAGGCGTATGTGGAAATGCGCGAGCGTTTCCGCGCGCCCGCGCCGCGCGGTCCGCACCCCGCCGAGGGCGGTGGCGGCTCGTCCGACCCGGAGGGCGACGCGGCGCCGGGCCTCGGGAGCGGCCCCGATCCCGGTCCCGGTCCCGGTCCCGGGATAGTGGCCGTGGTGGCCGTGCTGGCGCCGGTGCTGGCCGGCGCCGCCTCGGTGATCTTCCTCATCTTCGGCTATGCGCTGCGGATGATCCACCCCGTGCCCTCCATCGCCCAGCCGATGGTCACCGCCGGCTGGCTGTTCGCCGCCCTCACCGCGGCGGGCATCCTGCTCGCCGCGGTCGGCCTGCTGCTCACGGCGGTGCGCAACGGCGCCAGCGCGATCCGCGGCGCGGCGGCCCTGGAGCGGGCGGAGGAGGTGGCGCGGGCCAGAGAGACCTGGCGCCGGGCGCTGCTGGAGCGCGGCGTGCTGCCGTTCCTGCACGAGGCCCTGACGGAGGCCGCCGCGTCCCCACCTTCCGCGGCGGCCTCCCCGCACCCTCCCCGCTCGGCGGAGGGCGCCGGCCGCACCCCCCACCTGGGCTACTCCCGTCCCGGCTTCAGCACCGACGGCGATGGCAGCCCCACCACCCGTCCCCGCTTCAGCAGTCCGGACTTCACCAGCCCCGACTTCGGGGGCCCGGAGCACGGACCGGAATGACGGAAGGACCCGAAGTCGCCTTCCTGTAAGGCGACTTCGGGCCGCCCACTCCGCGCGTCAGTCGGCGATCGGGAGATAGACCCGGTTGCCGGACGCGGCGAACTCCTTGGACTTCTCGGCCATTCCGGCCTCGGCCTCGTCCATTTCCCCGCCGTGCTGGCGCCGGATGTCCTGCGAGATCTTCATGGAGCAGAACTTGGGACCGCACATGGAACAGAAGTGCGCGGTCTTCGCGGGCTCCGCCGGAAGGGTCTCGTCGTGGAATTCGCGGGCGGTGTCCGGGTCCAGGGCCAGATTGAACTGGTCCTCCCAGCGGAACTCGAAGCGGGCGTCGGAGAGGGCGTCGTCCCACTCCTGGGCGCCCGGGTGGCCCTTGGCCAGATCCGCCGCATGGGCGGCGATCTTGTAGGTGATGACGCCGGTCTTGACGTCGTCCCGGTCCGGCAGGCCCAGGTGCTCCTTCGGCGTCACGTAGCAGAGCATCGCGGTGCCCCACCAGGCGATCATCGCGGCGCCGATGCCGGAGGTGATGTGGTCGTAGGCGGGCGCGATGTCGGTGGTGAGGGGGCCGAGGGTGTAGAACGGCGCCTCCTCGCAGATCTCCTGCTGGAGGTCGATGTTCTCCTTGATCTTGTGCATCGGGACATGGCCCGGGCCCTCGATCATGGTCTGCACGTGGTGGCGCTTGGCGATCCGGTTGAGCTCGCCCAGCGTGCGGAGCTCGGCGAACTGCGCCTCGTCGTTGGCGTCGGCGATGGAGCCCGGACGCAGCCCGTCGCCGAGGGAGTAGGTGATGTCGTAGGCCGCGAGGATCTCGCAGAGCTCCTCGAAGTTCTCGTAGAGGAAGTTCTCCCTGTGGTGCGCCAGGCACCAGGCGGCCATGATCGAGCCGCCGCGGGAGACGATGCCGGTCTTGCGGCGGGCGGTGAGGGGGACGTACCGCAGCAGCACGCCGGCGTGGACCGTCATGTAGTCGACGCCCTGCTCGGCCTGCTCGATGACGGTGTCCTTGTAGACCTCCCAGGTCAGCTCCTCGGCCTTGCCGTCGACCTTCTCCAGCGCCTGGTAGAGCGGGACGGTGCCGATGGGGACCGGGGAGTTGCGCAGCACCCACTCGCGGGTGGTGTGGATGTTGCGGCCGGTGGAGAGGTCCATGACCGTGTCGGCACCCCAGCGGGTGGCCCAGGTCATCTTCTCCACCTCCTCCTCGATGGAGGAGGTGACGGCGGAGTTGCCGATGTTGGCGTTCACCTTCACCAGGAACCGCTTGCCGATGATCATCGGCTCGATCTCCGGGTGGTTGACGTTGGCGGGGAGCACCGCGCGGCCCGCGGCGATCTCCTCGCGCACCACCTCCGGGGAGACGTTCTCGCGGATCGCGACGTACTCCATCTCCGGGGTGATCTCGCCCCTGCGGGCGTAGGCCAGCTGCGTCACCGGCTGCCCGTCGCGGCCGCGGCGCGGCAGCCGGGGCCGGCCGGGAAAGACCGCGTCGAGGTTGCGCAGCCCGCCGCGCGGCGAGGTGTGCTTGATCCCGTCGTCCTCGGGGCGCGGTGGACGGCCGGCGTACTCCTCGGTGTCGCCGCGCGCCACGATCCAGTTCTCCCGCAGCGGCGACAGCCCGCGCCGGACGTCCGTCTCGATGTCGGGATCGGTGTACGGGCCGGAGGTGTCGTACAGCGTCACGTCCTGGCCATTGGTGAGGTGCACCTGACGGACCGGGACCTTCAGGTCCGGTCGCGAGCCCGCGATGTACGACTTGTGCCAGCCGATCGCGCGCGTGCGTGCATCCTGCATGGTCATGAGACCCACTCCCTACGCCGGCATTACCCGGTAACAGGTTCAGCGGTCGACGCAGCGGCTTCCGTACGTGTCCGATCCGTACGGAGGTCAGCGCCCTCTCAGCCCGGTGCTCCGAGCTCCCGCGATTGCAAAGGTGCCCCAACGCTAACGGTTGCTCCGGCGTGCTGAACAGGGGGATGGACTTTCCTTGCGATGATCGAACGGTGAGCCCCTCAGCACAGCCCCCACCGCACCCCCCGTCCAGCGAACCGCCCGCCGCCCCCGGAGCCGGCGGCGACCACGGCGGCGGCCCCGGCGCCGGATCCGGCGGCGGCCACGGCCATGCGCACGGCCATGGTCACGGCCATGGCCCCGCCACCCCGGTCTCGGCCCACCTCCGCAAGATCATCGCCGCCGTGCTCATCCCCTTCACCGCCGCCGTCGTCGTCGGCCTGGTCGTGCTGTGGCCGGGCGGGGCGCCCGAGGGCAAGGGCGGCGAGCGCTCCGGCCTCGGCTTCGACCAGCAGACCGTCTCCGGCCGGGTGGTGAAGGTCGAGGAGGTGAAGTGCGCCGACGTCAACGCGCAGCCGCAGGCGCCGCCGCCGGGCGAACCGGGGCAGCCGGCGCAGGGGGAGCCCCCGGCCGAGAGGGACGACCTCTGCAAGCGAGCGACGATCGAGGTCACCTCGGGCAAGGACAAGGGCCGCAGGTTCTCCGAGATCGTGCAGCCGAACGCCTCGCGGCAGTACTCCACCGGCCAGGAGTTGAAGCTGGCGTACGCGCCCAAGGCACCCGAGAACCTCCAGTACTCGGTCAGCGACATCGACCGGTCCGTGCCGATGGCCGTGCTCGCCGCGCTGTTCGCGCTCGCCGTGGTGGCCGTGGGACGGCTGCGCGGCGTCTTCGCGCTGCTGGCGCTGGCCATCAGTTTCGCGGTGCTGACGATGTTCATCCTGCCGGCCATCCTCCAGGGGTCGAACCCGCTGGTGGTGGCGATCGTCGGCGGCAGCGCGATCATGCTCATCGCGCTCTATCTGTGTCACGGACTGACGGCCCGCACCTCGGTGGCCGTAGTCGGGACGCTCATCTCCCTGCTGCTGATCGGGGTGTTGGGCTCGGTGTTCATCGAGTGGGCGGCGCTGACCGGCGACACCGACGACCTGACCGGCCTGGTGCACGGCCTCTACCCGGACATCGAGCTCCAGGGCCTGCTGCTGGCGGGCGTCATCATCGGCTCGCTGGGTGTGCTGGACGACGTGACGGTCACCCAGACCTCGGCGGTGTGGGAGCTCAAGGACGCCGACCCCGAGGCGGGTTGGCGCAAACTGTACGCATCCGCGATGCGGATCGGACGGGATCACATCGCTTCGGTGGTCAACACGCTGGTGCTGGCCTACGCGGGCGCCTCGCTGCCGCTGTTGTTGCTGTTCTCGATCGCGGACAGCAGCGTCGGCACGGTGGCCACCAGCGAGCTCGTCGCCCAGGAGATCGTACGGACGCTGGTGGGCAGCATCGGGCTGGTCGCGTCGGTGCCGGTGACCACCGCGCTCGCCGCGCTGGTGGTCTCCGCCGACCGCGGGCCGGCGGGCGCCGGGCGCGGGGCCGCACGGGCCGGGGCGGGCGGCGGAGACGGCGCGTCCCGAGCCGGGGCGGGCGGCCGCGGCCGACGTCGGCGGGCGAAGCCTCGCGGGCGGTAGGAGCCCGCGCGGCACGCCGCCGAGGGATCGGGCCGCACGGGCCCGGTCCGCCTCCGTCCGCGTCAGCGGACCCCGCCGCGTCAGCGGACCTCAGCCCGCGTAGCGGTCCTCCGCCAGGATGCGGTCCAACTCCGCCTCCAGGTCGCCCACCGGGTCGATGGCGGTGCGCTCCTCGCCGAACGGCACCAACCGGTCCGTGCGGTCCAGGAACGCCACCAGCGGGGCGGCGGCGGAGCGGAACAGGGCCCGCTCGCCGCCCACCTGGAGCCGGATGAAGACGTCGGAGAGGCCCTTGGGGGAGGTGGGGGCGATATGGACATCGCCCTCGCCGGTGGGTGCGCTGAGCCCGTCGAGCAGCAGCTCCCGGGCGAAAGCCCAGGTCACCGGGGCGTCTCCGGGTAGATGGAAGGTGATCTCCACCGCGTACGGGTCGGCGCTGTCGTATCCCAGCTCGACCGGGATGCGGAAGGAGAGGTCGTGGGAGACCACGAAGGACATCGTCACTTCCGCCTGGACTGTGTCGCGCATGTCTCGCATCGTTCGCCGCCCCGAATTCGATTGGGAATGGCCAGGTTTGGATGCCAAGCCCTCTTGACGCCATGCTCCGCCGAGGGCTAGCTGATCACAAGGAGTGGGTCTTCAGATACCGAAAGAGAACGAGAGCGTGCTGATGACCCGGTCGACTCTGGAGCGTAGCGAACCGCTTGCGGAACGCAGTCATCGTGCGCGGATCAAGGGCATGGAAATGGCCAGCGCCTCCGCCCCGCTCAGCCGGAATCGGTGCGATCGATGGGCTCGATGCGGCCGATGTGCTCGATGTGATCAGGACCGGCGCATACACCGCGCCCCACTGCTCCGTCGCCAACAGGCACCCCCTGGGTGTGTCTTCACAGGAGTAATCCCTCACGGCGGCGGATGGGTGCGCGATGTCCCTCCCGAGGCGTACTTGTGGGGCGTTGACACGACGGCAGTAGGACTTCCGCCATGGGCGGGTGATGACTTTCCCATGGGTGGGGAGTGACGCCCGCCCTGGGGGCGCGGGAGTTCGTCAGGGGCGGTGCCGAAAGATCACCAATCGCGGCGCGACGAGGAGGCGGTGAATTTACGGACCGCGTAGATCAGTCCGCCGACGAGCGCCACCAGAAGCAGGATCCGGAAGACCAGCCAGAGGACGACGCTGACCACACTCATGATCAATCCGCCGAAGACCGCGAGCACCAGCACCGGAATGGCGATCCACGTCACCCACCACGGCAAACCCTTGAAGATCTTGGTGGTCACACTCGGTCCCTGCCTTCTCCTGGAATCCGTCGTCTCGCACTTTCGATGCTAGGACGCCAGGACGAGGAAATCCGGCCGCCCGGCCCCCGTCCTCCCCTGACCGTCCCCCTACGGGGTGGCCGGGGCCGCGTCGGCTCCGAGGCGGAGGAGCCGCCTCCGTGGGCTCAGCCCTCCGGCGGGGAGAAGACCACGACGACCCGCAGATCCTCGCTGATGTGGTGGAACTTGTGCGCCACACCGGCCGGCACGTACACCACGCTGCCGCGCGCCACCTGTGTCGTCTCCATGCCGACCGTGATGGACGCGCGTCCGCTGACCACCAGATAGACCTCGTCCTGGCCGTGCGGCCGCTGCGGGTCCACGGCGCCCGCGTCCAATGCGTACAGCCCCACCGACATATTGCGCTCGCGCAGGAACTGCAGATACGCGCCGTCGTTGGCGGCGCGCTCGGCCTCCAGCTCGTCGAGTCGGAACGCCTTCATGTGATCTATCCCCTTGTCCGGCCGCCGTCGTCTGCAACGATCTCAGCCATGAGGAATTTCCTAGTCAAGACGATCGCCAACGCGGCGGCCCTGGCGGTCGCCATCTGGCTGCTCAAGGACATCACTCTCACCGGAGAGAACACCGGCCGCAAGATACTGACCCTGCTCCTGGTCGCGCTTCTCTTCGGCGTGGTGAACGCCATCGTCAAGCCCGTGGTCAAACTGCTGGCGCTGCCGCTGTTCATCCTCACCCTCGGCCTGATCACCCTGGTGATCAACGCGCTGATGCTGCTGTTGACCAGTTGGCTCGCCGAAGAGTTCGACCTCGGCTTCCATGTGGACGGCTTCGGCACGGCCGTGCTCGGCGGCCTGATCATCGCCGTGGTCTCCTGGGCGATGAACGCGGTACTGCCCGATGACAAGGACTGAACACCGTCGAGGATGATGGGGCTCATGAGAGTCCCGTCATTCCGTGTCTGTTTCGTCTGCACCGGCAACATATGCCGTTCCCCCATAGCCGAAGCGGTCTTCCGCGCCCGCGTCGAGGAGGCCGGCCTCGGCGACCTCGTCACGGTCGACAGCGCCGGCACCGGTGGCTGGCACGAGGGGGACGGGGCGGACCGCCGCGCCCTGGCCGTCCTCACCGAGAACGACTACGAGCTCGACCACACCGCCCGCGAGTTCCAGCCCGACTGGTTCGACGAGCTCGACCTGGTGATCGCCCTGGACGGCGAGCACCTGAGCACGCTGCGCGACCTCGCCCCGACCCCCGAGGACGCCGCGAAGGTACGGCTGCTGCGCTCCTACGACCCTTCCGAGCCCGACGACCTGGACGTCCCCGACCCGTACTACGGCAGCATGGACCATTTCCACGAGTGCCTGGAGATGGTCGAGTCGGCCAGCGAGGGACTGCTGGACGCGGTCCGTGCGGCGGTCGCCGACCGTGGGGTCCGAGCGGCGGTGTGACCATGGGCGGCGAGGACGTGCGCGCCGGCGGGCACGAGCCCGCGAGCCCGGACCCGGCGCGAGGGACACCCACCGGCGACGGCGCGACCACCGGCGGCTCCCCGCCGACCGGCCCCGCACCGGCCGGCGAGCCGAGGCGCCGGGGCGACGCCGACGCCACCCGGGCGGTACGGGTCGGGCTCCCCGACGCCGAGACCTACCGGCCGAGCCTGCCGGGCCCCGTCTTCGCCGCGCACTACCACCTGCCCGACGCCGTCGACCTCGGGCAGGCCCCGTACGCCTACGGCCGGGACGCCAACCCCACCTGGACGCTGCTGGAGCGGGCGATCGGCGAGCTGGAATCGCCGGACGCCGCCGCCGAGACCGTCGCCTTCGCCTCCGGCATGGGCGCGATCTCGGCCGTGCTCTTCTCCCAGCTGCGCCAGGGCGACGCGGTGGTCCTCCCCGACGACGGCTACCAGCTGCTGACCGCCGTGCGCGGGCGACTGGAGGGCTACGGCATCGAGGTGCGCACCGCGCCCACCGCCGACGACGGCCAGCTGGCCGTGCTGGACGGGGCGCGGCTGCTGTGGCTGGAGACGCCCTCCAACCCCGGTCTGGACGTCTGCGACATCCGCCGACTCGCCGCCGCGGCGCACGCGCGCGGCGCGCTGGTCGCGGTGGACAACACCCTGGCCACCCCGCTCGGCCAGCGGCCCCTGGAGCTCGGCGCCGACTTCTCGGTCGCCAGCGGCACCAAGGCGCTGTCCGGCCACGGGGACGTGCTGCTGGGCTACGCGGCCACCCGCGACCCGGAGCTGGCCGCCGCCGTGCGCGCGTGGCGCAAAACGGTCGGCGCGATCCCCGGCCCCATGGAGGCCTGGCTCGCCCACCGCTCCCTGGCCACCCTCGCGCTGCGGGTGGACCGACAGGCCGCCAACGCGCTCGCCGTGGCCACCGCGCTGGCCGCGCGCCCCGAGGTCACCGGGGTGCGCCACCCGGGCCTGCCGGGCGACCCCGCGCACCCGGTCGCGGCGCGGCAGATGCGCGCCGGACGGTACGGCTGCGTGGTCTCCTTCGCGCTGCCGGACCGGGCGCACGCCCGACGCTTCCTCGACGCGCTGCGGCTGGTGGACGACGCCACGAGCTTCGGCAGCGTGCGCTCCACGGCCGAGCGCCGCGCGCGGTGGGGCGGCGACGCCGTGCCGGAGGGCTTCATCCGGCTGTCGGTGGGCGTCGAGGACCCCGAGGACCTGATCGCGGATCTGCTGGGCGCGCTGGACCGGGCCGCCGCCCGATCGGCCGACTGAACGCGCCGCACGCCCGCGCTACGCCGCCCCTACGTCAGGCGGGCGTCTCAAGCCTCCCCCCTCGTGGCTTGAGACGCCCCGGCTCTCAGCTTCGAGAGCCGCTCGAACAAGGCTAGTTGACTCTGCGTCAGTGTCCAATCACCGTAGCGACATGGCCCTATCGGCATATTTATAGTTGACCGGCGGCCAGGGCCCGTCGAGCCGAGGGGAACCGTATGGATCTGGCCCTCTTACGCACCTTCGTCACCGTGCACCGCGCCGGGTCCTTCACCCGCGCCGCCGCCCTCCTCGGACTCTCCCAGCCTGCCGTCACGGGCCAGATCCGCGCCCTGGAGCGACAGTTGGGACGCCCGTTGTTCCTGCGCAAGGCGCGCGGGGTGACCCCCACGACCGTCGGCGACGAGCTCGCCCACAAGGTCGCCCCGCACATGGACGCGCTGGTGGAGATCGCCGAGGCCGGGCTGGACGACCCGACCATGCCACGCACCCTGCACCTGGCCGGGCCCCCGGAGTTCACCGCGCTGCGCGTGCTGCCCGCGCTGACTCCGCTGATCGCCCAGGGGCTGACGGTGCGCACCGCCTTCGGCGGCACCGAGGAGTTGTTCGCCGGGATGGCCGCGGGCCACCATGATCTGGCCATCACCACCGGCCGTCCGCGCGGCCGAATGCTCAGGGCCACCCCGCTCTGTGACGAGGAGCATGTGCTGGTGGCGGCGCCGCGGTGGGCGGCCAGGCTGGGCGGCCAGGCGATGCTCCGCATGAAGGGCGTCGACGCGCTGGAACGCCTCCCGATCGTCGAGGTGCACGAGTGCCTCCCCTTCGTCAGCCGCTACTGGACCACGGTCTTCGACGCCAAGCCGGCCGCGCCCGGCACGGTGATAGCGCCGGATCTGCGCGCCGTGTTGGCCACGGTGGCGGCCGGGGCCGGGCTCGGCGTGCTCCCCCGCTATCTGTGCATGGACGCGCTGGACAGCGGTGAGGTGGTGGCACTGCTCAACCCCCCGGTGCCGCCGCTGCGCACGTACTTCCTGGTCGTCCGGGTCGGAGCACTCGCCCATCCGCACCTCGCGCGGGCGCACGAGTGGCTGCTGCGCGCCGCCGTGGACTGGTGAACCGGTGTTTCACCAGGCGCCGCGCGCGGCATCTGTCCTCTATGGCCGAACGACTCGTGGTCAAGCGCACCGCCCGCGCCATCCTGCTGGACGGCGTCGGCTCCAGCCTCGAAATGATCGTGATCAAGCGGACCAAACCCGGTGAGGCTCCCTACTGGATCACCCCGGGCGGCGGGGTGGAGCCCGGTGACGCGAGCGTCGTGGCCGCGCTGCACCGCGAGGTCGACGAGGAGCTGGGGGCGACGGTGACCCGGGTCGTCCCGGCCTTCGTCGACACGGTCGCGCACAGCCTGCACCACGCCGCGCACGGGGTGAAGGTCCAGCACTTCTTCGTCTGCCGACTGGAAACGATGGACCTGTCCCGGCGGCACGGCCCCGAGGTCGAGGAGCCGTGCGGGGAGTACGAGGTGGTGCGCATCCCCTTCACCCGCAAGGGGATCGCCTCCGTGGGCCTGGTGCCGCCCTCGCTCGCCGCCTACCTCGACGCCAACCTCGAGGGCGTGCTGGCGCTGCTCGCCGACGACTTCGGCGCCACCGGATAGCACCGTCCCGGGCACCCGCCCGGCGCACGGTCGTACGGCGGCGGGCGGCCGGTCAGCCGAACCAGTGGGTGAACGGCTGCCCCACGGCCAGATCCGGGCGCTCCGCGCGGTCCAGCGTGCGCCGCACCTCCTGGTGCCACCGCTCGTGGTGGGCCGTGGCCCGCTCCGCACGACGCTGGGGCGCCTGGGCCGCGGCGCCGAAGAAGTCACCGCCCTTGCGCCGGTGGTCGTCCGTCCCCCAGTCCCGCTCGCGGTCGCCGTCGCCGTCGGTCTCGTTCCCGCGGTCCGTACGCCCGCTCCGGCCGGCCGGGTCGCCCTCGCGGTCGACGGCGGCGCGCGGCCGGGGCGGATCCGCCCTGCGCAGCCGCGGGATGTGCTTGGAGCAGTGGATGTACGCCTCCTCGACCGTGATCTCCACCCAGATCACCGCGCGGCGGCCGGGCACCGGGTCGACCGGAACCCCGGGCCGCTCGGCGCGCAGCTCGGCGTCGCCCAGCAGCCGGGCCCGCCCGTTGACGTGCAGGCCGATACGGTCGCGGACGAAGTCCACCAGCAACAGGCCGACATGGGGGTTCTCCTCGATGTTGCCGAGGCTGGCCAGCACCCCGTTGCCCCGGTACTCGGGGTAGGCGAGCGTCCGGTCGTCGAAGACGCGGAGGAAACCGGGCGGCCCGGCGCGGAAGGTGCTGTCGCACTCGCCCCGCCGGTCGGCGGTGGCCAGGAAGAACATCTCCTGGCGGGCGATGAACTCCCGCATCCGGGGGTTGAGCCGGTCCAGCACCTGCTCGTCGTAGAAGCGGTCGGCGCGCGCGGTGGTGTCGAGGCGCTGCTGGAGCGCGCGCTCACCCTCGCTGCCCGGCCTGGCGGCGGCGCCCCGGCCCGAAGCGGGACCCTGGGCCGGCACGCCGTCCAGGGTCGGGACGGGCCCCTGGGCCGGCGCGGCACCGGGCGCCGGCGCGTCGGTCTCCCACCTCATCCCGGCCTCCCGCCCCCTCTCGGCCTCGTGGTCTGCTCGCGGCCCCAACTCAGCTCCCGGCCGCGACGAGTTCTTCGACGGAGTCATGGCGTATCCGGTGGGACGGGATGCCGATGCCCTGCAGGGCGTGCACACCGCTGCGGATCATTCCGGGCGGGCCGGACAGATAGGCGTCGTAGCTGTTCCAGGGGCCGTACTGGCGTACCGCGTCGGGGAGCCGGCCGCTGATCCCGTTGGTCGGGCCGTCCGCGACGACCGGCCGGACCGCGAGCCACGGATGCGACTCGGCCAGCCGCAGCATGGTGTCGATGTCGTAGAGGTCCTGGTCGCTGCGGGCGCCGTAGAAGACCTCGACCGGGCGCTGTCGCCCGTGCTCCGCGACGTCCTCCACCAGCGCCTTGATGGGGGCGATCCCGGTGCCACCGCCCAGGCACAGCAGGCCGTTGTCGGTGCTGTGGTCCACGGTCATGGAGCCGGCCGGGGGACCGAGGCGGATCACGTCGCCGAGTCGGGCGCGGTGCACCAGGGCGGTGGAGACCCAGCCCGCCGGGACCGCCTTCACATGGAAGGCGAGCAGGCCGTCCGGGCGGGGGGCGGCGGCGAAGGAGTAGTGCCGCCAGACCCGAGGCCACCACGGCGTCTCCAGGGAGGCGTACTGCCCGGCGAGGAACGGATAGGGCTGGTCGGGCCGGAGGGTGATCACGGCGATGTCGGAGGTGCGCCGTTCGTGCGCGACCACCTCGGCGTTCCACCAGGCGGGAGCCCGCAGCTCGTCCTCGGCCGCGGCGTCGATCATGATCTGGGAGATGGCGGTGTAGGCGCGCACCCAGGCCGCCTCGGTCGCCGCGTCCCAGGACTCCGGGGCGTAGCGGATGAGTGCGTCGATCAGACACTCGCCGACGGCCGGGTAGTGCTCGGCCAGCGTGCCGTACTTGCGGTGGCCGCGGCCGAGGTTGGTGAGGTACTCGGTGAGGATGTCGGTGTCGTCGACGTGCTTGGCGGCGGTCAGCAGCGCCTTGAAGAGCCGGTCCCGCTGGGCGTCCATGGCGGCGGGGAACAGGTCCCGCACCCCGGGGTTGCGGAGGAAGAGCAGCGCGTAGAAGTACGAGGTCGCCTTGTCGGCGATCGGCTCCAACTCGGCCATGGTGCGGCGGATGAGGATCGCGTCCGGCGACGGGGCGGCCGTGCCGCGTGGGGACGCCGCGGCCGGGAGCGGCGGCGCGGCGGGCGGCATCGGCCCGGGGAGCGGCGGCACGGCGGCGGGCATCGGCCCTGGTGGGGTGGAGGGCGTCGACGGGGCCGGGGCCGGGGTGGTCGGGGCCGGGGCGGACAGGGCCGGCGCCGTCGGGGACATCGCACCGGCCCGCGCGGTCGGCTCTCCGGCAGGGAGGGGGCCCGAGACCCCGGTGCCCGGTGCCGGGGTCGCGTCCCGTCGGGGCGGCTGGGTCCGGGCCGGAGCCGGAGCCGGTCCGGCGCCCGGTCTGGTGGCGGCAGGACCGGGTACCGACTCCGCGGAGCGCTGGTGCTCGATCCGGGCCGGGGCGGGCGGCGTCGGTGCCGGTGTCGACGCCGGGGACGGTGCTGCGGGGGCTCGGTACGGGACGGAGGCGGGGGCGGCGGCGGCCGTCCGGTGCAGAGCGGTCGCCGGGACGGCCGGGGCCGGGCCGGAGACCCGTTCCCACTGTGCCGGTGCGGGCCCCGCCGCCGGCTCGGTACGGCGCTCCGGCGCGCCGCCCGCCGGCACGGCCGGGCTCACCGACCGGCCGGACGGGTGCGGTGCTCGGCCCTCCGGGGACCAGGCCCGACCGCCCGGGCCTGGTCGGGGCGGGTCGGCCGCCAGAGGCGCGTCCGGGGTGCGGGCCGCGGCGCCCGCGGGGTCGGGGTGCTCCGCGAGCCGTGTGTGCTCGAGGCGACCGGTGTGCTCGGCGCGCTCTCCGTAGGCCGTGTTCGCCGGATACGGGGTGGGCTCGACGAGCTCGGCGTGCTCCGCGCCCTTCCCGCTCCCCCTGCTCGGGGTGAACCAGCCCCAGTCGCCGCTGTTGCCGCCGGAGTCGTCGCCGTCGGACGACGTGGTGGTCGGAGCGTCCATGGTTGCCTCGCCTCGAACATCTCTCTGCCGGTCTTCGCACTTCCACGGCGGTCCGCGATCGAGAGAGCGGAGACGCCGTGTGGTGCCCTGCGCATTCCCGTTCCGATGCACTCGGTTCAGCCGGTCTTCGAACGTTCGAGGCCGGCCGCGTATCCCGTCGTGCAGCATGCCAGCAGTCCTGGGTGGCATAGGACAAAAGCCGGAAGTCCACGTGGCGGGAGCCGATTTACCCTAGGGTGGTCGGCTGTCGCGGCACCGCGCTCCGTGCCCTCCCGGCGGGTAACCGCAGTCGACCCTACCGGCCTGGAATAAATGCACAACCCCCTGCCGTGAACACCTCGCCGATCGCGGCATTACCGGCAATTACCCGCGGTTACTCACCAATTCGTATGCCTCGCGGAGATCCCTCCCGGCATACGCGTATGACGCGATTCCACTGAGATGATGGTCGGCGTTCACCGCCACCGACCGCGGTAGCACGGCGAACAGTTCGGCGTCCGACATCGAGTCCCCGTACGCCACGCAGTCGGCCCGGGTCAGCCCGTACTCCGCGCAGAGCTCGTCGGCGATCCGCACCTTGGCGGCCGGGGTGAGGATGCCCGTCGGGTCCACCGGATCGCGGAACGGCACCGAGGGCCAGTGCGAGCCGCGCGCCGCGTGGGCGCCCCAGTCCAGCAGCCGTTCCACGAAGAAGTTGGGCGAGAGGGAGATCACCGCGCAGCGCTCGCCGCGGGCCCGGATGTCCGCCCACACCTCCCGGATCCCGGCCAGCCAGGGCGCTCCCTCGAAGGCGGCGGTCACCTGCGCCTCGGACAGCTCGCCCCACAACGCGCAGGCGCGCTCCGCGAAGCGCGCCGTGCTGAGCCCGCCGGCCGCGAACTCCCGCTCCAGCTCGTGGATTTCCCGCTCGACGCCGAGCTGCCGGGATATCTCGATCGCGGCGGCCGACCCGTGGATCAGCGTGCCGTCGAGGTCGAACAGATGCAGTCTGGTCATGGCCTTGAGGGTAGGCGTCGGCTCGGGGGCGGCCCGGTACCGGCGTCTCCCGGCCGAGCCGCCCCCGGACGTGTCCGTGACACGGGAGGGGCCGTGCACGGACAGCCGTGCCACGGGAGCGGCCGTGACACGGGGGCAGCCGTGACGCCGGGGCCGGTGGCTGCGTCCTCGCCTCCCGGCCCCCGCGGTCGGCGCGTCAGTGTGTGGCGGCCGCGGCCTCCTCCGTGGTCGGGGTCGCCGCCGCGCCGCCGCGCGTCACGATCCGACCACCGCGCGCGGCGCGCCGCTCCAGGGTGGCGGAGAGGATGGCGGTGCCGAGGGCGGCCGCGGCCATCGCGGCGCCGACCCAGCTGGTGGCCGTGTAGCCCAGGCCGCCCGAGATGACCAGGCCGCCGAGCCAGGCGGCGAGGGCGTTGCCGAGGTTGAAGGCGCCGATGTTGGCCGCGGAGGCGAGCGTGGGGGCGGTCGGCGCCTGGTCCATCACCCGCTTCTGGAGCGGCGGCACGGTCGCGAAGCCGAGCATGCCGATGAGGGCGAGGGTGACGGCCGCGGCGACCTTGTGGTGGGCGGTGAAGGCGAAGAGGGCGAGGACCACGGCGAGACCGCCCAGGGAGACGTAGAGCATCGGCATCAGCGCACGGTCGGCGAAGCGTCCGCCGATCAGGTTGCCGACGACCAGTCCGAGCCCGAACAGGACGAGCAGCCAGGCGACGGAGGACTCCGCGTATCCGGCGGCCTCGGCCATCATCGGCGTGATGTAGGTGATGGCCGAGAAGACGCCGCCGAAGCCGAGCACCGTCATGGTCATGGCCAGCCAGACCTGCGGGTTGCGGAAGGCGGCCAGCTCACTGCCGAGCCGGGCCGCGGCCGGGCCCGGGCGGGCCGGAACGAGCGCGGCGATGCCGGCCAGGCCCAGCAGGCCGAGCGCGGCGACGGCGTAGAAGGTGGCGCGCCAGCCGAAGTGCTGCCCGATCCAGGTGCCCATCGGCACGCCGACGACATTGGCGATCGTCAGTCCGGTGAACATGGTCGCGATGGCCTTGGCCCGCTTGTCCGGGGCGACGAGGTCGGCGGCGACCACCGCGCCGATGCCGAAGAACGCGCCGTGCGAGAACGAGGCCAGCACCCGGCCGGCGAGCAGCAACCCGAAACTGGGGGCGAGGGCGGAGAGCAGGTTGCCCGCGATGAAGACGCCCATGAGCAGCATCAGCATCTGCTTGCGGGTGAAGCGGGTGCCGAGGAGCGTCAGCAGTGGGGCGCCGACCGCGACACCGAGGGCGTACCCGGTGGTCGCGTACCCGGCGACGGGGATGGAGACGTCGTAGGTGTCGGCCACCTCGGGCAGCAGACCCATGATCACGAACTCGGTGGTGCCGATACCGAAGGCGCCGATCGCGAGCGCCAGCAGGGCGAGAGGCATAGGGGGTTCCTCGGTCGGGGTGCGCGGGCATCCCGGGGTGGGATCCATTGCGCCAGGACGTAAGAAGCGAACACAATAGTTGCATGCGCGCTTTACTTGCAAGGGCTGACTATTTCGCTGTTGCCCTATCCTGGGAGGGGGCCGCGTCAGGGGAGGCCCCGGTCACATCGGAAGAGGAGGGCCCATGCCGCAACAGCAGGAGCCGAAGACCGTCGAGAACGGCGCGACCGGCGACCCCGGGGGCGGACGGGTGCTGACGCGGGGCTGGTGCGCCCTGTCCTCCCTGCACGGCCGCATCGAGTCCCATGTCGAGCGCGCCCTCCAGGCGGGGCACGGGCTGAGCGCCCGCGAGTTCTCCGTCCTGGACGTGCTCAGCTACCAGCACGACGGGGACGGCGGGCACCTCCAGATGCACCAGCTCGCCGATGTCGTCGTGCTGAGCCAGAGCGCCACGACCCGGCTGGTCAGCCGCCTGGAGGAGCGCGGTCTGCTGTCCCGCTACATCTGCCCGACCGACCGGCGCGGGATCTACACGGACGTGAGCCCGGCCGGTCTCGCGCTCCTGGAGGAGGCGCGCCCCACCAATGAGGCCGCGCTGCGCGAGGCCCTCCAGGAGGCCGCCCGGCGCCCCGAGCTGGCCCCCCTGGTCGAGGCCGTGAAATCCCTGAGACCGACGGGGCCCTGGGCCCTCCTGTCGCCGCGGAAGACCCCGGCGCGCCGCTGAGCGCCGGCGCGGCGGAGAGGCCGGCGCGGCGGACAGGCCGGCGCGGCGGATACGCGGGCGCGGCGGATACGCGGGCGAGACAGGACCCGCGGGCGAGGTGGGCGCGCCGCCGGGCGGGACGCGCCGGCGCGCGGGTCCGCGGGCGAGGTGGTGGCCCGACGGCCGAGCCGCCCCGGCGCGGCGGACAGGCGGGCGAGACGGAACGCCCAGCCGGCGCGGAACGCCTCGCCGGACGCGCCGGCGGGCGAGCGACGGGCCATAGGGTCGCGGGCATGAGCGACTTCGAGATACGCCGCGCCGCCTCCGAGGACGTCCCCGCGATCGTGGCGATGCTGGCCGACGACCCGCTGGGCGCCCGCCGCGAGTCCCCCGACGACCTCGATCCGTACTACCCGGCCTTCGAGCGGGTGGCCGCCGACCCGAACCAGCACCTGATGGTGGCGGTCCGGGACGGCCGCACCATCGGGACGCTGCACCTGACCGTCATCCCCGGGCTGTCCCGGCGCGGGGCCGCCCGCTCCCTCATCGAGGCGGTGCGCATCCACGCCGACGAGCGCGGCAGCGGGCTCGGCACCCTGCTGATCGAGTGGGCGATCGAGGAGTCGCGCCGCCAGGGCTGCCAACTGGTGCAGCTCACCTCGGACGCGACCCGCACCGACGCGCACCGGTTCTACGAGCGGCTGGGATTCGTCGCCTCCCATGTGGGCTTCAAGCTCCCGCTCGGCTGAGCGCCCGCGAAGCGGGGCCCAACTCGGCTGAGCGCCCGTGGCGCGAGGGCCACTCGGCTGAGCACCCGCGAAGCGGGGTCCGTTTCGGCTGAGCACCCGGGAAACGGCGGCCACTCGGCTGAGCGCCCGTGGCACGGGGTGGCCCGGCGGCGGGCCCGCCCCGTTCCGGCTCACTCGGGCGCCATCCGGGCCTGATCCGGGCACGCTCCCGGCGTCAGAGCCCCCGCCAGCCCTGCGGGTCGACCCCGCCGGGCACCACGTCGTCCGATCCGTAGGGCTCGCGGGTGAAGACGAAGGTGCCCACGTCGAGGTGGCTGAGCGCGCCGTCCGCGTCGAGGACCACGCGCAGCGTCTCGCCCAGGTAGTAGCCGTCCAGCCCGGTCCAGGTGCCGTCCGGCTCCGGCCGGAACCGCGAGGCGCGCCCGACGGCGCCGACCGGGGACAGCTCCAGCATCCGCCCGGCCCACAGCCGCAGCACGAAGGGGGTGGCGCCCCAGAACCAGGGGCCGGTCAGCTCCAACAGCGCCGGGTCGACCTCCTCGGCGGGGAGCGGCCGCCAGGGCTCGGGGATGCGCGGCTCGTGCTCGGCCACGATCCGCACCAGGTCGGCGGCGACCGGGCCGACCTGCGGGCCGGAGGTGGCGTTCGCCAGCACGACGGCGGCGAGCCGGTCCTCGGGGCTGATCCACAGGGCGGCCAGGAAGCCGGGCATGGAGCCGCCGTGGCCGAAGAGGAACCGGTCCTGGTGGTGGGTCAGCTGCAGGCCCAGCCCCCAGCCGCCGTCCCGGTCGCCGGGCTGCTGGACGGCGGCCGGCGTACGCATCTCGGCCAGGGTCGCGGCGTCGAGCACCCGATCGTCGCCGTCGAGCAGGAACGCCGCCCACCGGCCCAGGTCCTCGGTGGTCGACCACAGCTCCCCGGCGGGGCCCATCAGCCCGGTCTCGGCGGCCGGTTCGGGCAGCAGCACATCCGCCCAGGGGTGCACGGCCCAGCCGCCGGCGTGCGGCGCGCACGGCCGGGTCGTCGTCCGGCGCAGGTCCAGCGGCTCCAGCACCTCGCGGCGCAGCACCTCGTCCCAGGGCGCGCCGCGCAGCCGCTGCACCAGCGCGCCGAGCAGCGCGAAGCCCGAGTTGGAGTAGTGGAACCGGCGGCCGGCCGGGTGCACCAGCGGCCGTTCACCGAACACGTCTCCCGGCTCGGGGCGCAGCTCTCCCGGCGTCCGCTCCCACCAGGGCCCGCGCGGCTCGGCGGCGAGTCCGGCGGTGTGGGAGAGCAGGTGGGCGACGGTGGCGGTGCCGGCCTCGGTGGCCTCCGGCAGATGGTCGACCAGCGGGTCGTCGAGGCCCAGCAGCCCCTCGTTCCGCAGCCTGAGCACCAGCACCGCGACGAAGGTCTTGGTCAGCGAGCCGATGCGGTACTGGGTGTCGCCGTCCGGGGCGTGCCCGTCCACGCAGCTGCGCGCCCCCGTCCACACCACCCGGCCATCCCGGACCACGGAGCCCACCAGTGACGGGGCGCGCCCCTCCGTCTGGCCGACCGCGAGCCGGTGCAGCAGTGCGCGGCGGGTGGCGGGGAGCGGTGCGGCGAACTCGAGGGCGTCGTACGGGGCGACGGATTCGGCGGTCATGCCCCGCACCCTAGACGCCGATGATCTCGGGACCGTAGACGACCGGCACGGCCGCCTCGCGCGGAGTGGCCGTGGTCGGACGGGACTCCACTGACGTGGTGGTGGCCGGCGGCCTGGTTCGCGTCGGTGCCGATGTGGTCCGCCGGAACCAGAGCCTCCGCAGCGCCCGCCCAACGGGCCCACACCCGCGCTGTTTCCGCCGACGGTGAAGACCGGCCCGACCGGGCTCGACGATCACTACAGTCCCGTCTTATGACGACGGTCACCACGCGCACGGTCGAATACCCCGCCGACGGCCTGACGATGGTCGGGCACCTCGCGCTTCCCGCCGGTGTCGAACGCCGGCCCGCGGTCCTGGTCGGTCCTGAGGGGACGGGCCTGAACGACTTCCAGCGCCGCCGGGCCGACGCCCTCGCCGAGCTGGGGTACGTGGCCCTGGCCTTCGACCTCCACGGCGGGCGCTGGTTCACCGACCCACAGGAGATGCTGGCGCGCGTGATGCCGCTGCTCGCCGACCCCGACCGGATGCGGGGTATCGGCCATGCGGCACTCGATGTGCTGCGGGCCGAACCGCGGACCGACCCCGACCGGATCGCCGCCATCGGCTACGGCACCGGGGGCGCGATCGCGCTGGAACTCGGGCGCGACGGCGTCGACCTGCGGGCGATCGGGACGGTCAACGCGCTGACCACGGGCCGACCGGGCGAGGCGGCGCGCATCCGTTGCCCCGTGTGGGCCGGGGTCGGATCGGAGGACCCGATCATGCCCGCTGGGCAACGGGACGCCTTCGCCGCCGAGATGCAGGCCGCGGGCGTCGACTGGCGCCTCGTGGTCTACGGCGGTGCCCTGCACGCCTTCCACCACCCGCCGGTCGACCAGCCCGTGGTCCCCGGCGTCGGCTACCACCCGCAGCACGCGCGGCGGGCCTGGCGCGACATCGTCGACCTGCTCGCCGAGTGCCTGCCCGTAACGGAGTGAGCGGGCAAGGGACGGCTCAGGTCTGGGCCATGTCCACGAAGCGTGAGTAGTGACCCTGGAAGGCGACCGTGATGGTGGCGGTCGGGCCGTTACGGTGCTTGCCGACGATGATGTCCGCCTCGCCCGCGCGGGGCGACTCCTTCTCGTAGGCGTCCTCACGGTGCAGCAGGATGACCATGTCGGCGTCCTGCTCGATCGACCCGGACTCACGCAGGTCGGAGACCATCGGCTTCTTGTCCGTGCGCTGCTCGGGGCCACGGTTCAGCTGGGAGAGCGCGATGACCGGCAGCTCCAGCTCCTTGGCCAGCAGCTTGAGGTTACGGGACATGTCCGAGACCTCCTGCTGACGGCTCTCGGCACGCCGGGAGCCACCGGACTGCATCAGCTGGAGATAGTCGATGATCACCAGCTTGAGGTCGCTGCGCTGCTTCAACCGACGGCACTTGGCGCGGATCTCCATCATCGACAGGTTCGGCGAGTCGTCGATGTACAGCGGGGCGGCGGAGACGTCGGGCATCCGGCGGGCGAGCCGGGTCCAGTCGTCGTCCGTCATCGAGCCGGAGCGCATGTGGTGCAGGGCGACGCGGGCCTCGGCCGAGAGCAGACGCATCGCGATCTCGTTGCGGCCCATCTCGAGCGAGAAGATCACGCTCGGCATGTTGTGCTTGATGGAGCAGGCCCGTGCGAAGTCCAGGGCCAGCGTGGACTTACCCATCGCGGGGCGGGCCGCGATGACGATCATCTGGCCGGGGTGGAGACCGTTGGTCAGCGCGTCCAGATCGGTGAAGCCGGTCGGCACGCCGGTCATCTCGCCGCTGCGTGAGCCGATCGCCTCGATCTCGTCGAGCGCGCCCTCCATGATGTCGCCGAGCGGCAGGTAGTCCTCGCTGGTGCGCTGCTCGGTGACGGCGTAGACCTCCGCCTGGGCCCTGTTGACGATCTCGTCGACGTCCCCGTCGGCCGCGTAGCCCATCTGCGTGATGCGGGTGCCCGCCTCGACCAGGCGGCGCAGCACGGCGCGCTCGTGGACGATCTCGGCGTAGTACTCCGCGTTCGCGGCGGTCGGCACGGACTGCACCAGGGTGTGCAGATAGGAGGCGCCGCCGACCCGGGTGATCTCGCCGCGCTTGGTGAGCTCGGCGGCGATGGTGATCGGGTCGGCGGGCTCACCCTTGGCGTAGAGATCCAGGATGGCCTGGTAGATCGTCTCGTGCGCGGGGCGGTAGAAGTCGTGGCCCTTGAGGACCTCGACCACGTCCGCGATGGCGTCCTTGGAGAGCAGCATGCCGCCGAGCACCGACTGCTCGGCGTCCAGGTCCTGGGGCGGGACCCGCTCGAACCCCGCGCCGTCCCCCCAGGCGCCGCCGTCCCGGTCGCGGTCGTGCTGGTCGTCGCGGCCGCCTCGGGCACCGCCTCCGCCTCCGCCACCACCGCCGCCGCCGCGGCGCGGCCGGGGAGCGGGGAGCCGGTCACCGGGGCCGGCGTCGGCCCAGGGGTCGTCCAGGGGCTCGGGCATGCTCACCCCGCCACCTCCTCCCGTCCGCGGTGCGGACTTCGCGGTGCCCCTTCTGCTGACGGCACGGCTCTGACAACGCTCTGAAAACTAGGGCGCTCGGGCTCCGGTCACAGCGGCGGGCGCCGGACCACGGTAGGCCCATCAGGGCCGTCCGCCAATCTGGTTATCCACAGGCCATGTGGACGAGGGAGCGCTTCCTGTGGAGAACGCGGCTGAACCTGTGCACGACACGGGGGACAGCGTTGTGGACAACACCACACACACCCCTGCGCCACGGCTCTGACCTGCGGATTCTCCATCCAAGGACTGTGAGGAAGAAAAACTTCCCCGGCCAGCGCAAGATCGCGACAAAGGGCGCAGAGAAGATCGCCTTGCGTGACGGGAAGTAAGGAGTGCAATGCACTTGAGTATCTTACCTGTGGAAGATTAGATTGACGCCATGAATCAGGCACCCGCGACCGCGCCGAGCGAGCGTTCCCGCATCCGGCGCCCGGCCCGGCGTGCCCCCCGCGGCGGCGCCCGCCGCCACGACCGCGAGATCATCGCGCTCGCCGTCCCCGCCTTCGGCGCACTCGTCGCCGAGCCCCTTTTCGTCATGGTCGACAGCGCCGTCGTCGGCCACCTCGGCACCCCGCAGTTGGCCGGCCTCGGCGTCGCCGCCGCACTGCTGACCAGTGTGGTCAGCATCTTCGTCTTCCTCGCCTACGCCACCACCGCCGCCGTCGCCCGCCGCATCGGCGCGGGCGAACCGGCCGCCGCGGTCCGCCAGGGCATGGACGGCGTCTGGCTCGCCCTGCTCATCGGCGCCGTGCTCGTCGCCGTCGCCCAGCCCGCCGCGCCCGCCCTCGTCGACCTCTTCGGCGCCTCCGGCTCCGCCGCCCCGCACGCCATCAGCTATCTGCGGATCAGCGCCCTCGGCATCCCCGCCATGCTCATGGTGCTCGCCGCCACCGGCGTGCTGCGCGGCCTCCAGGACACCCGTACACCGCTGTACGTCGCCGTCGGCGGCTTCGCCGCCAACGCCGCGCTCAACGCCATCCTGGTCTACGGGGCCGATCTGGGCATCGCCGGCTCCGCCTGGGGCACGGTCATCGCCCAGTGCGGCATGGCCGCCGTCTACCTCGCCGTCGTGGTCCGGGGCGCCAGACGGCACGGTGCCTCGTTGCGCCCCGAAGCCGTCGGGATACGGGCCTGCGCCCGCGCCGGCGTCCCGCTGCTGGTCCGCACCCTGTCGCTGCGCGCCGTGCTGCTGCTGGCCACGGCCGTGGCCGCCCGCCTCGGGGACGCGGACATCGCCGCCCACCAGATCATCATGACCCTGTGGAGCCTGCTCAGCTTCGCCCTGGACGCCATCGCCATCGCCGGGCAGGCCATCATCGCCCGCTACCTGGGCGCGGGCGACACGGAGGGCGCCCGAGCCGTCTGTCGCCGCATGGTCCAGTGGGGGATCGCCTCAGGGATGGTGCTGGGGCTGCTCGTCGTGGCTTCCCGGCCCCTGTTCATCCCGCTCTTCACCGGCGACCACGCGGTCCGGGAGGCCCTGCTTCCCGCGCTGCTCGTGGTGGCCCTCACCCAACCGGTCGCGGGCGTCGTCTACGTCCTCGACGGGGTCCTGATGGGGGCCGGAGACGGCCCGTACCTGGCCTGGGCGATGCTCGCCACGCTCGCCGTCTTCGCTCCCGTCGCCCTGCTCGTCCCCTCGCTGGACGGCGGCCTGACGGCCCTGTGGTGGGCCATGGCGCTGATGACCACGGCCCGCATGGCGACCCTCTGGTTCCGCGCCCGGTCGGGCCGCTGGCTCATCACGGGCGCGGTGCGCGGATAGCCGCTCCGCCGGGTCCCGCCGCCGGATCGCCCACCCGGGAACCACAAGGCGACCCACCTGGGAACCACGGCCGGCTCACCCGGGAACCCCGGGCGACCGCCCACGAAGCATGAGTGAGGGGCCGCACCCCCATGGGATGCGGCCCCTCACCACGCTATGCCGAGCGGCAGCGATCACGCTGCACTCAGGCGGCGACGACCTCGACGCCGAGCTTGGCGACAACGTCGCTGTGCAGACGCACGGACACCTGGTGGGCGCCCAGGGTCTTGATCGGCGCGGAGACCTCGACGCGGCGCTTGTCCACGTCCGGACCACCGGCGGCCTTGATCGCGGAGGCGATGTCGGCCTGGGTGATGGAGCCGAACAGACGGCCGGCCTCGCCGGCACGCGTGTTCAGGCGGACCTTGAGGCCCTCGAGCTGAGCCTTGATCTCGTTGGCCTGCTCGATCGTGGCGATCTCGCGGATCTTGCGGGCGCGACGGATCTGCTCGACGTCCTTCTCGCCACCCTTGGTCCAGCGGATCGCGAAACCGCGCGGGACCAGGTAGTTGCGAGCGTAACCGTCCTTGACGTCCACGACGTCGCCGGCGGTGCCGAGGCCGGAGACCTCGTGGGTGAGGATGATCTTCATGTTTCGGTCACCCTTCCCTTAGCGCGCGGTGGAGGTGTAGGGCAGCAGCGCCATCTCACGGCTGTTCTTCACGGCCGTGGCGACGTCACGCTGGTGCTGGGTGCAGTTACCGGTCACCCGGCGGGCACGGATCTTGCCGCGGTCGGAAATGAACTTCCGCAGCAGGTTCGTGTCCTTGTAGTCGACGTAGGAGATCTTCTCCTTGCAGAACACGCAAACCTTCTTCTTAGGCTTGCGAGCAGGCGGCTTCGCCATTGTCTCTCTCCAGTGTGATCAAGAAGTTTGTGCTGTCGCCCTTGATCCGCGTCGCGCGCTGTTTCACGTGAAACCGAGGCTTCACGCGACCCGCGTTTCACGTGAAACAGCGCGTACGGACCTAGAAGGGCGGCTCGTCCGAGTAGCCGCCGCCGGAGTTGCCGGAGCCACCGCCCCAGCCACCACCACCGCCGCCGCTCTGCTGACCACCGGAGGGCGCGCTGGACGCCCACGGGTCGTCGGCCGGAGCGCCGCCGCCCTGCTGGCCGCCGCCGGGGCCGCCGCCCCAGCCGCCGCCACCCTGGCCACCGCCGCCGTAGCCGCCCTGGCCGCCGCGACCGGTGGTCTTGGTGACCTTGGCCGTGGCGTTCTTGAGGCTGGGGCCGACTTCCTCGACGTCCAGCTCGAAGACCGTGCGCTTGACGCCCTCTCGGTCCTCATAGGACCGCTGCTTCAGTCGGCCCTGCACGATGACGCGCATGCCTCGCTGGAGCGACTCGGCGACGTTCTCCGCTGCCTGACGCCACACCGAGCAGGTGAGGAACAGGCTCTCGCCGTCCTTCCACTCATTGGTCTGGCGGTCGAACATGCGGGGAGTGGACGCGACACGGAACTTCGCGACCGCCGCACCGGACGGGGTGAAGCGCAGCTCGGGGTCGTCGACAAGATTGCCGACGACCGTGATGACGGTCTCGCCTGCCATGGGTGAACCTCTCGGCGGGGATTGCTTCTGGCTGCTTGTAGCTACTCGGACCCGAGCAGTGAGCTAGGAGCTCAGTGGGTCTCGGGACGGAGGACCTTGGTCCGGAGGACCGACTCGTTCAGGTTCATCTGGCGGTCGAGCTCCTTGACGACCGCAGGCTCGGCCTGCAGGTCGATGACCGAGTAGATGCCCTCGGGCTTCTTCTTGATCTCGTAAGCGAGACGACGACGGCCCCAGGTGTCGACCTTCTCAACCTTGCCGTTGCCCTCGCGGACCACGGAAAGGAAGTTCTCGATCAGGGGGGAGACAGCGCGCTCCTCCAGATCGGGGTCGAGGATGACCATCACCTCGTAGTGACGCATGTGGAACCCACCTCCTTTGGACTCAGCGGCCACGGTCGTTCCGTGGCAGGAGGGTCGTGATGCGTTCCGCACCGGCGTCGACCGTCGTTTCAGCCGTTCGCATGGTCCCGGCATCCAGACAGACACCAGTGCAGACCGTACAGAGTACCCGGCCCGGCGCTTCCGGTTGAAATCCGCCCGGGGATCGCCGCAATCTGTACGCATCGGGTGTGAGCGGCGTTACAGTGCGCCGCCTTGGCCTATGGAGGTGCCACATGGCACAGGCAGCACGGACCAACCACCGCCACGGCCTCTTCTCCCTGCTCGACACGGACGGCAAGCCACATCCGCTGGAGAACACGCTCGCGGTCGTGACGCTGGCCCTCGGCGCTGTCGCGTTCATCACCGCCCAGTTCGACCACCTGCACCTGCTCAGCTCCTGGACGGGGCTGGTGGGCATCGGGGTCGGACTGTGGGGTCAGATGATCTCGGCGACCACCGGCGAACGATTCCTGCTGATGATCGGCCTGGGCGCATCCGGTGTCGGCTTCTACCTCGGCCTGGCCCACGGCGGCCTGTGGGGCGGTGTGATCGGCTAGCGGTCGGACCCGCCGCCGGCGCGCCGCGGCCCGCTACGGGACGCGGCGCGCGAGGCTGAACGGGCGCGGCACACGGGCCTGAACCCGAACGCCCAGACGGTGCGCTCCACGGTCACAGTAGGCTTCGGCGCGAGAGCCGGAGCCCCGACCCTGGGGACAAACCTGCCGAGGAGCGCCCGCATGAGCCTGACCCTGAGGACTATCAGCCGTGAGCAGCATCTGGCGTACATCCAGAGCCTGCCCGCGGCCAGCCACATGCAGGTGCCGGCCTGGGCGGACGTGAAGTCGGAGTGGCGCTCCGAGAACCTGGGCTGGTTCGACCCCACCGGACAGCTGGTCGGCGTCGGTCTGGTCCTCTACCGCCAGCTGCCGAAGATCAAGCGCTACCTGGCCTATCTGCCCGAGGGGCCGGTCATCAACTGGTACGCGCCCAACCTGGAGGACTGGCTGCGCCCCATGCTGGCCCACCTCAAGCAGCAGGGCGCCTTCTCGGTGAAGATGGGCCCGCCGGTCATCATCCGCCGCTGGGACGCCGCCGCCATCAAGTCCGGCATCCAGAGCCCGGAGGTCAAGCGGCTGCGCGATGTGCAGCCGACCTTCATCGAGCCGCGGGCCTTCGAGGTCTCCGACAAGCTGCGCCGCATGGGCTGGCAGCAGGGCGAGGAGGACGGCGCGGGCTTCGGCGACGTGCAGCCCCGCTATGTCTTCCAGGTGCCCCTGCAGCAGCGTTCGCTGGAGGACGTCCACAAGGGCTTCAACCAGCTGTGGCGCCGCAACATCAAGAAGGCCGAGAAGGCCGGCGTCCAGGTCGTCCAGGGCGGCTACGAGCACCTGAGCGAGTGGCAGCGGCTGTACGAGATCACCGCCGAGCGCGACAAGTTCCGGCCGCGCCCGCTCAGCTACTTCCAGCGCATGTGGAGCGTCCTCAACTCCGAGGACCCCAACCGGATGCGGCTGTACTTCGCCCTGCACGAGGGCGAGGCCGTCGCCGCCGCCACGATGCTCATCGTCGGCGGGCACGTCTGGTACTCCTACGGCGCCTCCGCCAACCACAAGCGCGAGGTCCGTCCGTCCAACGCCATGCAGTGGCAGATGCTGCGCGACGCCTACGGCATGGGTGCCTCCGTCTACGACCTGCGCGGCATCAGCGACTCGCTGGACGAGACCGACCACCTCTTCGGCCTGATCCAGTTCAAGGTGGGCACCGGTGGCGAGGCCGCCGAGTACCTCGGTGAGTGGGACTTCCCGCTCAACAAGCTGCTCCACAAGGCGCTCGACATCTACATGTCGCGTCGCTAGACCCGTGCGCGGGGCCCGAACGGCCCCGCACCACTCCAGCCCTCGGATTCACCGCCGGAAACGAGAAAGGTCCGCTCCCGCCATGGCGCTCACCCTCTACGTCGACACCGCACGCTGGCGGGCGCATCAGCAGTCCGTGCTCCAGCAGTTCCCGGGCATAGTGCCCGTCTGCAAGGGCAACGGATACGGCTTCGGCCACGAGCGGCTGGCCGAGGAGGCCACCCGCATCGGCGCCGACGTCCTCGCCGTGGGCACCACCTACGAGGCCGCCCGGATGAAGGACCTCTTCAGCGGCGACCTGCTGGTGCTGACCCCGTTCCGCCGCGGCGAGGAACCGGTGCCGCTGCCGGACCGGGTGATCCGCTCGGTCTCCTCGATCGACGGTCTGCACGGCCTGGCCGGGGCGCGGGTCGTCATAGAGGTCATGAGCAGCATGAAGCGGCATGGCGTCTCCGAGCACGACCTGCCGGCGCTGCACGCGGCCATCGAGAACGTCCGGCTGGAGGGCTTCGCCATCCACCTGCCGCTGGACCGCGCCGACGGCATCGACGCGGTGGAGGAGGTCATCGCCTGGATGGACCGGCTCCGCGCGGCCGGGCTGCCGCTGCACACCATGCTGGTCAGCCATCTGAAGTCGGACGAGCTGGCCCGCCTCCAGCAGCAGTTCCCGCAGACCCGGTTCCGCGCCCGTATCGGCACCCGGCTCTGGCTGGGCGACCACGAGTCGACGCAGTACCGGGGCTCGGTGCTCGACGTCACCCGGGTCGTCAAGGGCGACCGCTTCGGCTACCGCCAGCAGAAGGTGGCCTCCGACGGCTATCTGGTGGTGGTCGCGGGCGGCACCTCGCACGGCGTCGGCCTGGAGGCCCCGAAGGCCCTGCACGGCGTGATGCCGCGGGCCAAGGGCGTGGCGCGGGCGGGTCTGGCGACGGTCAACCGCAACCTCTCGCCGTTCGTCTGGGCCGGCAAGCAGCGCTGGTTCGCCGAGCCCCCGCACATGCAGGTGTCGATCCTGTTCGTGCCGGGCGACGTGGCGGCCCCGCAGGTGGGTGACGAGCTGGTGGCCCATCTGCGGCACACCACCACGCAGTTCGACCGGATGCTCGACTGCTAGGACCGGCCACGCCGGTCGTGGATCAGCCCTTCGGGGATATCGGCGGGGGCGGCGGGGTGCCGCCGCCCTCCGGCCGGCCCCAGTGCACCACCGGGGCGTCCTCGGGCCGTCCGCGGTGGCCGTGGTGCCCGCCGAGGTCCCGCAGGACGAACACGTCGGGCGCCCCGTCCAGGACGCCGCCCGAGGGGTCGTCCGAGCCGTCCTTGCGCACCACGTCCCGCTCCGGCAGCAGCACGTCCCGCACCACCAGCGCGCACAGGTACAGCGTGCCCAGCAAGTGGATCGCGATCGCCAACTGGTAGCCCTCCGGCGGCAGGCCGTGGCGCTGGTCGCCGCTGGTGGTGTACGCGAGGTACATCCAGATGCCGACGAAGTACACCACCTCACATGCCTGCCAGATCAGGAAGTCCCGCCACTTGGGGCGGGCCAGCGCGGCGAGCGGAACCAGCCACAGCACGTACTGCGGCGAGTAGACCTTGTTGGTGAGCACGAAGGCCGCGACGATCAGGAAGGCCAACTGCGCCAGCCGCGGCCGGCGCGGCGCGCACAGCGCCAGGGCCGCCACTCCGGCGCAGGCGAAGAGCATCAGCACCGTGGCGTAGGTGTTGACGTCCTCCAGCGGGTTCCCGGTGCGCTGCGAGATGATCAGCCAGAACGAGCCGAAGTCGACCGGCCGTTCCTGGCTGAAGGTGTAGAACTTCAGCCAGCCCTCGCGGAGGTGCAGACTGCCGCCCGCGGTGCTGAGCATGATCGGCAGGTTGATCGCCAGCCAGGCCCCCACCGCCCCGACCGCCACCCGGGCGAACGCCCGCCAGCGGCCCGCGCGCAGACAGAGCAGCAGCAGCGGCCCGAGCAGGAACACCGGGTAGAGCTTGGCGGCGGTCGCCAGGCCGATGAGGATGCCCGCGTTGAAGGACCGGCCGCGTGACCACATGAGCATGGCGCCGGCGGCGAACGCCACCGCGAACAGGTCCCAGTTGATGGTGGCGGTGAGCGCGAAGGCCGGGGCGAGGGCGACCAGCAGGCCGTCCCAGGGGCGGCGCCGGTGGGTACGGGCCACGCAGACGGCGACCACCGCCGCACAGGCCATCAGCATCCCTGAGTTGACCATCCAGTACATCTGCTCGCGGTCCTGGATGGAGCCGTCCCCCGGGGTCAGCCAGGAGGCGACCTCCATGAAGAGCCCGGTGAGCACCGGGTACTCCAGGTAGTCCATGCCGCCGGAGACGTTGACCGGGATCCGGTCGAAGTACGGGACCAGGTCGGTGGCGAAGCCCCGCCCGCTGTAGAGGTGCGGGATGTCGGAGTAGCAGGCGTGGGTGTACTGGCTGCTGGCGCCGTAGAACCAGGCGCCGTTGTAGCACGGCGCCTTCTGCACCATGCCGAGGGCGAACATGCCGATGGCGACGAGCGCGATCACCCGCACCGGTGTCCACCAACTGGTGCCGAACAGCGCGCGGCGTCCTGCCGGCCCGCCGATCAGCTCGCTGCCGGCCGCCGCCACCTCGTCCTCGGCGGTCGGCCGCGTCGGCTGAGAATCGTCACGCGCGCTCTTCATGCGGCCATCCTGCCGTACGGGCCTGTGGGCGGCAGCGGGAGCCGCCCCAGTCGAGCGACCTGCGCGGTGTACGCCGTACGGGCGCACGCCGCCCACATGCGCGACCGCGCGGTCCGTGGTAGCGGGCGTGGAAAAGGCCGTGGCCGCGCGGAGCGGGTGCTCCGCGCGGCCACGGCCGTCTGGGAATGTGCCGGTGGGTTCCTCCGGTGGGCTAGTAGCCCGATCCACCGCCGAAGAAGTCCTCGTCCCCGGTCGCCGGCGGACTCGACGACGGGCTGGGGCTGGTGTCGCCGGAGCCGCCGGGGCCGTTCCCGCCGCCGTTGCCGTTGCCGCCGCCCGGGCCGCCGGGGCCGCCTCCGGAATCGCCCTCACAGGTCGGGTCGAACAGGTCGCACGACGGGCTCGGGGACGGGCTGGTGCTGGACGGGGACTGGGACGGAATTTTGGAGGGCTTCTTGGACGGCTTCTTCTCCGGCTCCTCCGTCTTCTCCTTCTCCTTCTCCTCCTCGGTCTGGGTCGGCTCGGCGGTCGTCGCGGAGGGGCTGGCGCCCTCGCCGTAGACCGTGTCGCCGATCGGACCGGGCTTCGGGAAGCTCTTGGCCTTGGTGCCCTCCAGCGCCTCGCGCATGTAGTCCGCCCAGATCTCGGACGGGAAGGAGGCACCGTGGATGGAGGGCTGGCCGCCCACGCCGTACATCGGCAGGAACTTCTGGTTGGTGGCCCGGTCGTCCACGCGCCACATGCCGATCGCGGTCGCCAACTGGGGGGTGTAGCCGGAGAACCAGGCCGACTTGTTGTCGTCGGTGGTGCCGGTCTTGCCCGCCGCCGGGCGGCCGATCTGCGCGTTGGTGCCGGTGCCCTTCTCCACCACGGTCTTGAGCACGTCGGTGACGTTGTCGGCCACCTCGGGCGAGAACGCCTGCTTGATCTCGGCGTCGTCCTTGTGGTCGTAGACCACGATGCCCTTGCGCTCCACGGACTCCACCGAGTACGGGTCGGCCTGCTTGCCGCTGGCGGCGAAGGTCGCGTACGCCCCGGCGAGCCGGATGGCACTGGGCGCCGAGGTGCCGAGCGAGAAGGTCGGGGTGATGGAGGTCAGCTGGTCCTTGTGCAGACCGGCGGCGATGGCCGCGTCCCGCACCTTGTCGGTGCCGACGTCCATGCCGAGCTGGATGTAGGGCGTGTTCACCGAGTACTGCATCGCGGTGCGCAGGTCGACCTTGCCCTTGCTCTCGTCACCGTCGTTGCGCTGGTGCCACTCCTTGCCGTTCTTGTCGTGCCAGACGGTGCCGTTGTAGTCGAGGAGGGTCAGCTTGTTGTCGCCGTTGTAGATGCTCTTCGGCGAGACGGGGGTGCGCATCGAGGCCGGCTGGTCCCGCGGCCCGCTCTTGTCGCGGACGCCGTCGGTCATCGCGGCGGCGAGCACGAACGGCTTGAAGGTCGAGCCCACCTGGACGCCCGTGTAGTCGGCGTTGTTGGTGTAGTGCTCCAGCGCGTCCTCGCCACCGTAGATCGCCACGATCTTTCCGGTCTTCGGCTCCACGGATGCGCCGCCGAACTGCACGAAGGTGTCCTTGTCGGGGCGCTCCTTCGGCTTGATGTTCTCCTTGCTCACCTTGGCGACGGCCTTCTCCAGCGCCTGCACCTTCTTGCGGTCGAAGGTGGTGTGGATCTGGTAGCCGCCCCGGTCCAGCTCGGCCTTGGAGATGGTGCTGTTGGCGATGATGTAGTTGTCGGCCAGGTCGGTCAGGTAGCCGATCTGGCCGGCCTTGTTGGTCGCGGGCCTGGGCTTCTGCGGCTGCGGGAAGCCCTTGGCGACCCACTCGTCGCGCTCGGACGCCTTGAGCCGGTCCGTCTCGACCTCGCGCTTGAGCGTCCACTCCCAACGCGCCTTGGCGCGGTTGGTGTTCTTCTTCGCGGTGGCGTTGGCGCCCACGCCGCCGGCCGGGTCGTAGAGGTTGGGGCCGTTGAGCGTCGCTGCCAGGAAGGCGCTCTCGCTCGCGGTCAGGTCCTTGCAGTCCTTGCCGTAGTACGCCTGGGCGGCGGCCTGGATGCCGTAGGCGCCCCGGCCGTAGTAGGCGGTGTTCAGATAGCCCTCGAGAATGTCGGTCTTCTTCTTGGTGGCGCCGACCTTTATCGAGATGAACAGCTCGGTGACCTTGCGCTTGAGCGTCTGCTCCTGGCCCAGGTAGGTGTTCTTCACGAACTGCTGGGTGATGGTCGAACCACTCTGGGTCTGACCGCCCTTGGCCATGTTGACCACCGCGCGCGCGATGCCCATCGGGTCGACGCCGGAGTCCTCGTAGAAGCTGGCGTTCTCGGCCGCGATGACCGCGTTCTGCATGGACTCGGGGATGTCGCTCAGCGGCACGATCTGGCGGTTGAGGTCACCACCGCCGGAGACGACCATGCGCTCGCCGTCCGCCCAGTAGTAGACGTTCTTCTGGGTCTTGGAGGCGGCCTGCGCGGTCGGCACCTCCACCAGCATCAGTCCGATGCCGACGGCCGCGACCAGCAGCGCCATGAAGGTCAGACAGGTGCCCGTGACCAGCTTCCACGAGGGCAGCCAGCGACGGAAGCCGCTCTTGCCGAACCGCGGATAGTCGATGAGGCGCTTCTTGCCGGGGCGGCCGCCGCCACCGGGGCCATGGCCCCGGCCACCCGCGCCGCCTCCTCCGCCGCCGCGGCGCCCGCCGCCGGAGCCGCCGGGGCCCGAGCCGTGGGCGGCCACCGGATCGGCTCCGCGTCGTCTGCCACCGCGCTGCGCGGCGCGCCGGGCCTCCGCCCGGCCGCCGTACGGGTGTTCCTCGCTGTGCGGGCCGGAGGCCGACCCCGTGGTGCTGTGCGGTGGTGTCGCGCGGCGCCCTGGTGGCTGCTGCGCGGCACGTCGGGCCGCTGCGCGTCCGCCACCTTGCGGCTGCGGCGGCTTGCGACGGTGCTCGCTCATGGAACGACTACTCCTCGGGCAGGCTCTATCGCCTGAAAGCGGCAGGTGGCTTCCGGTCCCCCCGATGCGCAATCCGGCCGCTGGCAGCGTCCGGGCGCACTGCATCCGGGACGAGGACGTTTTCTGGTGTCACACGGTTCCCGGTGGTCTGCATGGCGACCAGAGTACGCACGGTCAAAAGACGCTGACCCGACATCTTCACTCCAAATCAGGCAGGTTGACTCCCACGAATCGGTGATGTGATGCCGTTCACCGTGCCCCCACTTGTCGCAACAGGGGGCTCGTTCTATCGTCAGGATGTATCGAGTCGATACATCAGCACGGCATAGTCCGGCATAGGGGCACGTAAGCGACAAGGGAGGCGGGGGATGAGCAGGCGCTCCGGCATCCTTGAGTTCGCCGTCCTCGGCCTGTTGCGCGAGTCTCCCATGCACGGCTATGAGCTGCGGAAACGCCTCAACACCTCACTCGGGGTGTTCCGTGCCTTCAGCTATGGCAGCCTCTACCCCTGCCTCAAGACGCTGGTCGCCAACGGCTGGCTGATCGAGGAGCCCGGCAGCGCGCCGGAAGAGGCCCTCGCGGCCACCCTGGCCGGCCGGCGGGCGAAGATCGTCTATCGGTTGACGGCCGAGGGGAAGGAGCGGTTCGAAGAACTGCTCTCCCACACCGGGCCGGACACCTGGGAGGACGAGCACTTCGGCGTGCGCTTCGCCTTCTTCGGCCAGACCTCGCGCGATGTGCGGATGCGGGTGCTGGAGGGCCGGCGCAGCCGGCTCGAAGAGCGCCTGGAGAAGATGCGGGCCTCCTTGGCCCGCACCCGCGAGCGCCTGGACGACTACACGCTCGAGCTGCAACGGCACGGCATGGAGTCGGTGGAGCGCGAGGTCCGGTGGCTGAACGAGCTGATCGAGAGCGAGCGGGCCGGGCGCGACCAGCGCAACGGCGCCGCCGAGCCGGAGTCCCCCGGGCCGCAGGCCCGGAAACAGGACCGGTCAGAAGAAACGGGCGGCCTGCCCCGGCACCGGGGTGGTTCCCGGCCGGATCCGTCCGATGACACCGCTAAGTGAGGCTCTGCACCCCCGCAGAGCTCTGTCGAGTACACACAGGGAGCAACCGGAATGGGTTCGGTTCGCGTAGCCATCGTCGGCGTGGGCAACTGCGCCGCGTCGCTGGTCCAGGGCGTCGAGTACTACAAGGACGCCGACCCGAACAGCCGCGTGCCGGGTCTTATGCACGTGCAGTTCGGCGACTACCACGTCCGTGACGTGGAGTTCGTGGCCGCCTTCGACGTGGACGCGAAGAAGGTCGGCCTCGACCTCGCGGACGCCATCGGTGCCAGCGAGAACAACACCATCAAGATCTGCGACGTGCCGAGCACCGGCGTGACCGTCCAGCGCGGCCACACCCTCGACGGCCTCGGCAAGTACTACCAGGCCACCATCGAGGAGTCCGCCGAGGAGCCGGCCGACATCGTCCAGGTCCTCAAGGACAAGCAGGTCGACGTTCTGGTCTGCTACCTCCCGGTCGGCTCCGAGGACGCGGCGAAGTTCTACGCGCAGTGCGCCATCGACGCGAAGGTCGCCTTCGTCAACGCCCTCCCGGTCTTCATCGCCGGCACCAAGGAGTGGGCGGACAAGTTCACCGAGGCCGGTGTGCCGATCGTCGGTGACGACATCAAGTCGCAGGTCGGCGCCACCATCACGCACCGCGTGATGGCCAAGCTGTTCGAGGACCGGGGCGTCATCCTGGACCGCACGATGCAGCTGAACGTCGGCGGCAACATGGACTTCAAGAACATGCTCGAGCGCGAGCGCCTGGAGTCCAAGAAGATCTCCAAGACGCAGGCCGTCACCTCGCAGATCCCCGACCGGGAGCTCGGCGAGAAGAACGTGCACATCGGCCCGTCCGACTACGTGGCGTGGCTCGACGACCGCAAGTGGGCCTACGTCCGCCTTGAGGGCCGTGCGTTCGGCGACGTCCCGCTGAACCTGGAGTACAAGCTGGAGGTCTGGGACTCCCCGAACTCCGCGGGTGTGATCATCGACGCGGTGCGCGCCGCGAAGATCGCCAAGGACCGTGGCGTGGGCGGCCCGATCCTCTCCGCCTCCTCCTACTTCATGAAGTCCCCGCCGGTGCAGTACTTCGACGACGAGGCGCGGGAGAACGTCGAGAAGTTCATCAAGGGCGAGGTCGAGAGCTGACAAGCGCTCATGACGCGTCGGCACCCGAGCCGCTCGGCGCGTTAGGTCGGCACACCGCCGGGCTCGCCCCGCGCATCGCGCCATGCGCCGGGTCCCCCCTCGCGGAAGGCCCAACCGATGATCACCGGCCCCCGGGTAATCCCCCCGGGGGCCGGTGCGGTGTGTGAGGCTGAGCGCCATGCCTGTTGTGCGCGATCTGCGGGTGCTGCTCCAGCTACGCGACTTCCGCCACCTCTTGACCGTCCGTCTGCTGTCACAGCTGGCCGACGGCGTCTACCAGGTCGCGCTCGCCGCCTATGTCGTCTTCTCCCCGGAGAAGGAGACCTCGGCGGCCGCCATCGCCTCCGCCATGGCCGTGCTGCTGCTTCCCTACTCCGTGCTCGGTCCCTTCGCCGGGGTGCTCCTGGACCGCTGGCGGCGCCGCCAGGTGCTGCTCAACGGCAATCTGCTGCGCGGCGCCCTCGCCGGCGGCACCGCGGTGCTGATGCTCGCGGACGTCCCCGACGGCCTCTTCTACGCCTCGGCGCTCACCGTCACGGCGATCAACCGCTTCGTCCTCGCCGGTCTCTCGGCCGCCCTGCCGCGCGTCGTCGACACCCACGAGCGGCTCGTGATGGCCAACGCGCTCTCACCCACCGCCGGCACCCTCGCGGCGACCCTGGGCGGCACCCTGGCGTTCGCCGTGCGCCTCGCGGCCCCGGAGGGCTCGACCTCGGACGCGCTGGTGGTGCTGGTCGGTGCGGTGATCTACCTCGGCGCCGGGCTCGCCGCCCTCCGCATGTCGCCCGGTCTGCTGGGACCCGACCCGGGCCAACTCCAGCCACGGCTGCGTACGGCCCTGCACAGCACCGCCCATGGTCTCGCGGCCGGTCTGCGCCACCTGCGGGAGCGGCCCCTGGCGGCGCGTGTGCTGGCCGCGATGTCGCTGATGCGCTTCTGCTACGGCGCGCTCACCGTCATGCTGCTCATGCTCTGCCGGTACGCCTGGGGCGACAGCGAGTCCGACGGGCTGGCGCTGCTGGGGCTCGCCGTCGCACTCTCGGGGGCGGGCTTCTTCACCGCGGCGGTGGTCACCCCCTGGGCGGCGGCCCGCTTCGGCACCACCGGCTGGATCGGTCTCTGCGCCGCGGCGGCGGCCGTTCTCGAACCCGGCCTCGGTCTCCCCTTCGAGCCCGCCCCGATGCTCGCCGCCGCCTTCATCCTGGGGTTCACCACACAGGGCGCGAAGATCGCCACGGACACGGTTGTCCAGGCCACCGTCGACGACGAGTTCCGCGGCCGGATCTTCTCCTTCTACGACGTCTTCTTCAACGTCGCCTTCGTCGGCGCCGCGGGGGTCGCCGCGCTGATGCTGCCGCCTGACGGACGGTCGGTCGTGCTGGTGGTGGGGGTGGCGGTGATCTATGGGGTGATTGCAGCCGCTTTCCTGGGATTTCGCCGCCGGTAAGTGTCACATCAGTGCCACAGAGCCTCTGCAAATTGCAGTTCGGCGGCGACGCGCAGGTAATTTACGCCCGGCAATCACCTGTCTGCACGCATCAGTTCGAGGAACTCCGTGACCACTCCGCCTCAGGGCAACCCGTTCGCTCAGCAGCCCACTGCTCCGGGCGGGCAGTTCAACGCCTACCCGGCTCCGCCGGCCCCCGCACCGCCCCGCCGCAACTTCAAGAAGATCGCCCGGAACATCGTTCTTCCGATCGCGGGCATCGGCATCGCGGTGGGCGCGTACCTCGGCGGCGTCGGAGACGACACGCTGGAGCTGGCCGTCGGCGACTGCCTGCAGAACACCGGCTCCTCCAGCAACCCTGACATCGAGAAGCTGGAGTGCACCGATGCCAAGGCCACCCACAAGGTGCTGAAGAAGGTCGACGGCACCAGCATCTCGACGCTTGCCTGCCAGAGCACCGAGGGCACCGTCGCCGCCATCACCTGGAAGGAAGGCAGCGACTCCTTCGTGCTCTGCCTGGGCAACGCCAAGAAGTAACCCCGCGGACCCTCCACCGAGGGGCCGTTCCACGCGACGAGGGGCCGTTGTTTCACGTGAAACAACGGCCCCTCGTCGCGTGGGTCGGAGGGCGGTTTCACGTTGTTTCACGTGAAACCGCCCCGTGGCATCAGCCCTGCGCGGCCCACCACTCCTTGAGCGCCGCGATCGCCGCGTCGCGTTCCATCGGCCCGTGCTCCAGCCGCAGCTCCAGCAGGTGCTTGTAGGCCTTGCCGATCTGCGGGCCCGGGCCGATGCCGAGGATCTCCATGATCTCGTTGCCGTCCAGGTCGGGACGGATCGCGTCCAGCTCCTCCTGCTCCTGGAGTCGGGCGATGCGCTCCTCCAGGCTGTCGTAGGCACGGGAGAGGGCGGCGGCCTTGCGCTTGTTCCGCGTGGTGCAGTCCGAGCGGGTCAGCTTGTGCAGCCGGTCCAGCAGCGGCCCGGCGTCGCGGACGTAGCGGCGCACGGCCGAGTCGGTCCACTCCCCGGTGCCGTAGCCGTGGAAGCGCAGGTGCAGTTCGACGAGCCGGGAGACGTCCTTCACCAGGTCGTTGGAGTACTTCAGCTTCGTCATGCGGAACTTGGTCTGCTTCGCCCCGACCACCTCGTGGTGGTGGAAGGAGACCCGGCCGTCCTTCTCGAACCGGCGGGTCTTCGGCTTGCCGATGTCGTGCAGCAGCGCGGCCAGCCGCAGCACCAGGTCCGGGCCGTTCTCCTCCAGGGCGATCGCCTGGTCCAGCACGGTCAGCGTGTGCTCGTAGACGTCCTTGTGCCGGTGGTGCTCATCGCGCTCCAGCCGGAGCGCCGGCAGCTCCGGCAGCACCCGATCGGCCAGACCGGTCTCCACCAGCAGCGTGAGCCCCTTCCGGGGGTACGCCGCCACGATCAGCTTGTTGAGCTCATCCCGCACGCGCTCCGCGGAGACGATCTCGATCCGGTCGGCCATCGCCTTCATCGCGTCGACGACCTCGGGGGCCACCTCGAAGTCGAGCTGCGCGGCGAAGCGCGCGGCGCGCATCATGCGCAGCGGGTCGTCGGAGAAGGACTCCTCCGGGGTCCCCGGAGTGCGCAGCACCCGCGCGGCCAGGTCCTCCAGGCCGTTGTGCGGGTCGATGAACTCCTTCTGCGGCAGGGCGACCGCCATCGCGTTGACCGTGAAGTCCCGGCGGACCAGATCCTCCTCGATGGAGTCGCCGTAGGACACCTCCGGCTTGCGCGAGGTGCGGTCATACGCTTCGGAGCGATAAGTCGTGATCTCGATCTGATAGTCCTGAACGGCCGCGTTGGCGATCGGGGACTTCTTGCGGCAGCCGACCGTGCCGAAGGCGATGCCGACCTCCCACACCGCGTCGGCCCACGGCCGGACGATCTTCAGCACATCCTCCGGACGGGCGTCCGTGGTGAAGTCGAGATCGTTGCCGAGCCGCCCGAGCAGCGCGTCGCGGACCGAGCCACCGACCAGGGCGAGGTGGAACCCGGCCTCCTGGAATCGGCTGGCAAGATCGTCGGCGACGGGGGACACCCGCAGAAGTTCACTCACGGCCCGGCGCTGGGCCTGGCTCAGTTCGGTCGTCGGCTGCTGGGTGGGGCTGTCATTGTTGGCATTCGGCACAACAGAACAGGGTACGTGGCCGCACGGAGGGAAGCGTCCTCGTTTTTGCCCGGGTTTGTGAACGCGTCAATCGTGGCGTGATCTTGTGGAACCCTCCGCGGCACTTCGCTCCAGCAGGCATCGTTACCATGCGTGGACGCACAATCCGACGACCACTGACGACGACGAGGGACGGGCGAGCGCGTGGCCGAGGCGGCAGAGTTCCAGGGGACCCCTTCTGCTCCCGCCCGCCGGTGGTTCCGGCGCACCGCGGCGCTGCTCGCCGGTGTGCCGCTCCTCGCGGGGGTGCTCCAGCTCCCCGCGGCACCGGCGGCCCGGGCGACGGGACCCCAGCCGGCCGCCGCCCCCAGCGGCTCCCGCACGGTCGACGTCGACATCACCGGCCTCACCCCCACCACGCCGTCGGAGAACGACACCCTGACGATCACCGGGACGGTGACCAACAACGGCCGCTCCACGGTCAGCGGCGCCTCCGTCGCCCTGCGGGTCGGCCCGCCCATGAACAGCCGCACCGCGATCGAGGACGCGGCCGAGCGCAAGGGGTACGACTCCAGCCGTGACGGTCTGGAGATCGGCGGCAAGTACGCCAGGAAGGTCGGCAAGCTGCGGGCCGGAGTCAGCCGCGACTTCACGCTCTCCGTGCCGGTCAAGGAGCTCAGGCTGAACCAGCCCGGCGCCTACCTCATCGGGGTCGCGCTCAGCGGCGAGTCCGGCAGCGAGCCCTGGCCGCACGTGCTCGGCATCGAGCGGACCTTCCTGCCCTGGCAGCCGTCCGGCGCCCCCAAGAAGACCCGCCTCACCTACCTGTGGCCGCTGATCTCCACCAGCCACCTGATGGCCCGCACCGAGGCCGACGAGCAGCAGACCCCGATCTTCCGTGACGACACCCTGCGGGCCGACCTCGCCCCCGGCGGGCGGCTGCAGCAGATGGTCGCGCTCGGCAAGGACCTACCGGTCACCTGGGTCATCGACCCCGACCTCCTGGCCTCGGCCCATGCGATGACCGAGGACTACCTGATCGAGAAGGAGGACGGCTCCACCGAGGAGGGGGAGGGCCAGGCCGACGCCAGGCAGTGGCTCGGCGAGCTCCAGAAGGCGGTACAGGGGCACCAGGTGGTCGCCCTGCCCTTCGCCGACCCCGACCTCGCCTCGCTCGCCCACCGGGGCACCAAGGTCTCCGGGGCGCTCAGCCACCTCCAGTCGGCCACCAGGCTCTCCGCGACCACCGTGGAGTCCATCCTCGGGGTGAAGCCGCGCACGGACTTCGCCTGGCCGGTGGACGGCGCGATCGACCGCTCGATCGTCGGCGTGGCCACCTCGGCCGGCGCCCACAACATCATCGCCCGCGGCGACAGCCTGCGCGAGACCGGTGACCTGCTGTACACGCCCACCGCCGCGCGGCAGATCGGCGGCGGCAACACAGCGATCGTCGCGGACGCCCGGCTGTCCACCGTGTTCTCCGGGGACATGACCCGCGCCGAGAACGCCACCCCGGCCGTGCAGCGCTTCCTCGCCCAGAGCCAGATGCTCACCATGCAGGCGCCCGACAAGCAGCGCAGCATCGTCGTCGCGCCACAGCGCATGCCGACCACCAGCCAGGCCCAGGCCATGGCCGCCGCCCTCGGCGGGCTCCAGGGCGGCCGCTGGACCCAGCCCTCCACCCTCGGGGACGCCGCCAAGGCCAAGCCCGACCCCGGAGCCACCCGCAAGGTGCCGGGCGACCGCGCGTACCGCACCGCGCTGCGCCGCCACGAGCTGCCGACCGGCGCCTTCGAGGAGATCCAGAAGACCCAGGTGGCGCTGAACCGCTTCAAGGTCATCCTCACGGCCAAGGAGCGGGTGGTCACCCCGTTCGGCACCGCGATCATGCGGGAGATGTCCACGTCCTGGCGCGCCGACGCCACGGGCGCCACCGACTACCGCCGCTCCATCAACGCGTACCTGAAGGAGCTCAGCGGCAAGGTCAGGCTGATTCCCAAGACCAAGGTCACGCTGTCGGGGCGGAGCGCGACGATCCCGGTGACCGTGCAGAACGGGCTGGCCCAGGACGTGAAGGGGCTGACCCTGAGCCTCAAGTCCAGCCAGCCCATCCGCCTCCAGGTGAGCGACGCCCAGACGATCGACATCGAGCGCGGCCACAGCCAGTCGCTGAAGTTCGGCACCACGGCCAAGGCCAACGGCCGGGTCTTCGTCACGGCCCAGCTGATCACCGCCGACGGTCAGCCCTACGGCGAGGAGATGCCCTTCGAGGTGAACGTCACCGAGGCCACCTCGACCGTCATCCTGGTCATCGCGGGCGGCGTCCTGCTGCTGGTCCTGGCGGGGATCCGGATCTACGTCCAGCGCAAGCGCGCCGGCCATGACGGCGACAGTGACGAAAACAACAAAACCGACATGACCGACGGGTCCAAAGCCGCGGACGAGGACGAAAGGGCTGACGAGAGCGGTGGTCCGAACGCCGTCGTCCCCGAGCAGCCGAGTGACCCGACCCCGGACACCGGTTCGCAAAACGCTGAGCCATCCGGCTCAGGTGAGAAAGTGGACCATTGAGCAATGGCGGGGCCGGTCGGCCGCAGATGATGAGGTGGGGTAGCGATGAACGCGCCGTACGACGGTGATCGCGGCCATGGCCGGGGTGAGGACCCGGCAGGCCGGGTGCCGCACGCGCCCCACGATCCGTATGCCCCGGAGCCGCACCAGCAGGACCCGTATCTGGGCGACCCCCGCCAGATCTCGTACAGCCGGCTGCCGTACCTCCAGGACCCGTACGCGCACGATCCGTACGGCGGAGGCACCTACGACACCGGCACCTTCGAGGCCTACCCGTACCCGACGCAGGATCCCTATGCGCATGATCCGCTGACGGACGCCCGCTACGACCGCGCCGCGCACCCGCCGCCGCCCGCCGGTCCCCCGGCGCAGGGGCAGCTGTACGGCCAGCCAGCGCCCGGCCAGCACGCCCCGGACCCCCAGGTGTGGGCGCCCACGCCCGCGCCCCAGCCCGAGGGGCCCTCCCAGTACCTCCCGTACGGCGACGACCCGGCACACACCCAGTACGTGGGCGTGGACGACCTGGTCACCCATGCCGCCGACGACCGGCCGCAGCCGGACGCCTTCGCGCACCTCTACCGCGACCAGCAGCCGTACGGGCAGCAGACCACCATGGAGCCCGCCCACACCATGGAGTCCGCGCAGCAGCAGACCCAGCCCTACCCCCAGGTGCAGCAGCACCAGCAGGCGTACCCGCCGGTGCCGCCGCCGATGGGCGGGCCCATGCCGCCTCCCGCGGCGGAGCCCGAGCCCCTGGAGGAGACCGAGGCGCCCGCCCCGGCCACCGCCCGCAAGCGCGGCAAGGCCGCGAGCGTCCTCCAGTCCAGCGCGCTGATGGCCGCCGGCACCCTGGTCTCCCGGCTGACCGGCTTCATCCGCCAGATCGTGATCGTCGCGGCGCTCGGCGGCGCGATGCTCGGCGACGCCTACGGCGTCGCGTACCAGCTCCCGGCGATGGTCTACTTCCTCACCGTCGGTGGCGGCCTGAACTCCGTCTTCGTGCCCCAGCTCGTCCGCGCCATGAAGGAGGACGACGACGGGGGCGTCGCCTTCGCCAACCGGCTGCTCACCCTGGCCATGGTGATCCTCGGCGCCCTGGTGGCGGTGTCGATGTTCGCCGCCCCCTGGCTCATCCAGCTGCTCTCCCCCGAGATCGCGAGCAAACCCGCAGGCAACGAGGTCGCCGTCACCTTCGCCCGCTACTGCCTGCCCACCCTCTTCTTCATGGGTGTGCACGTGGTGGTGGGGCAGATCCTCAACGCGCGCGGCCGCTTCGGCGCCATGATGTGGACACCGGTCCTCAACAACGTCGTCGTGATCGCCTCCTTCTCCCTGTTCATCTGGGTGTTCGGCACCCACGCCGAGTCCAATATGACGGAAACGACGATCACCGCCGAGGGCATCCGGCTGCTCGGCATGGGCACCCTGCTCGGCCTCACCGTCCAGGCGCTGGCGATGTTCCCCTACCTCCGGGCGACCGGCTTCCGCTACCGGCCGCGCTTCGACTGGCGCGGCAAGGGCCTGGGCAAGTCCGCCAGGCTCGCCAAGTGGACCGTGCTGTTCGTCCTGGCCAACCAGGTCGGCCTGGTCGTGGTCACCCGGCTGTCCACCGCGGCCGGTGCCGAGTCCGGCGTCAAGGGCGCCGGCTTCGTCGGCTACACCAGTGCCCAGCTGATCTGGGGCATGCCGCAGGCGATCATCACCGTCTCCGTGATGGCCGCGCTGCTGCCCCGGCTCTCCCGGGCCGCCCACGACGGGGACGCGGGCGCCGTCCGCGACGACATCTCGCAGGGCCTGCGCACCTCCGCGGTGGCCATCGTCCCGGTCGCCTTCGCCTTCCTCGCGCTGGGCGTCCCCATCAGCACCCTGCTGTTCGGCGCCTCGGGTACCAACCAGGCCGTGACCATGGGCTACATCCTCATGGCGTTCAGCCTCGGCCTGATCCCGTTCTCCGTGCAGTACGTCGTCCTGCGCGGCTTCTACGCCTACGAGGACACCCGCACCCCCTTCTACAACACGGTGATCGTCGCCGCCGTGAACGCCGTCGCCTCCGCCCTCTGCTACGTGCTGCTCCCCGCACAGTGGGCCGTGGCCGGCATGGCCGCCTCTTACGGCCTCGCCTACGCGACCGGCGTAGGCGTCGCCTGGAAGCGCCTGCGCACGCGGCTGGGCGGCGATCTGGACGGCCGCCACGTGGTCCGTACGTACACCCGTCTGGCGGGTGCCAGCATCCCCGCCGCGCTGCTGGGCGGCGCCGCCGCATACGCCGTCATGAACGTGCTGGGCAAGGGCATCGCGGGCTCCCTCGCGGCCTTGACCGCGGGCGGCATTACCCTGATCGTCATCTTCTATCTGGCTGCGAAGCGGATGCGCATCGCCGAGCTGAACGCCATGGTTGGTATGGTCCGCGGACGTCTCGGCCGTTGACCTGAGCACAACCTTCGTGAGCCACCGTGTGTCGTGCATAGCGGCGGACTGTGGGCACAATTGGTCTTGGCTTTCGGCTGTGGACCAAAGCGCAACGGATGGGGAGGCAGGAACGACGGTGGCGGAACGGAGCACGGCTGCCGTCGACGTGGCTGACAGCGGCGGCGAGAAGCCGCTGACCGCTGAGGCGGACGAGGCCATGACCGACGGGGCGGGGACCGACAAGAAGGCCGGCGCGGACGCCGGGCAATCCGGCGAGGCGGCGGCCAACTCGGCTGCGGGCAAAGGCTCCGCGGCCAAGGCGAGCCCTCCTGAACTGCACAGCGGCCACAAACTCGCCAGACGGTATCGCCTCGAAGAGTGCGTCACACGTCTGGACGGATTCAGCAGTTGGCGCGCCGTCGACGAGAAGTTGCGCCGGGCCGTGGGCATTCACGTGCTGCCCGCCGACCACTCCCGCGCCCGCCCCGTGCTCGCCGCCGCGCGCTCCGCGGCGCTGCTGGGCGACCCGCGCTTCGTCCAGGTCCTCGACGCCGTCGAGGAGAACGACCTCGTCTACGTGGTCCACGAGTGGCTTCCTGACGCCACGGAGCTGACCGCGGTCCTCGCCAGCGGTCCGCTGGAGCCACACGACGCCTACCAACTCGTCAGCCAGGTCTCCCAGGCCATGGCCGCCGCCCACCGCGAGGGCCTGGCCCACCTCCGACTCACCCCCGGCTCCGTGCTGCGCACCTCCTCGGGGCAGTACCGCATTCGCGGCCTCGCCGTCATGGCCGCGCTCCGCGGGATCTCCTCCGACCATCCGCAGCGCACCGACACCGAGTCGATCGGCGCGCTGCTGTACGCCGCGCTGACCCAGCGCTGGCCCTACGAGGACGACGCGTACGGCCTCGCGGGCCTTCCCAAGGGCGTCGGGCTGATCGCGCCGGACCAGGTCCGCGCGGGGGTCCACCGCGGGCTCTCCGACCTCGCCATGCGCGCCCTGGTCAACGACGGCGCCACGGCGTCCCGCCAGGAGCCGCCCTGCACCACGCCTGAAGAGCTGGCCAAGGCGGTGGCCGCGATGCCCCGTATCCGGCCCCCGGAGCCCGTTTTCACACCTCCTGAGGCGTACCAGCACCAGAGCTACCAGCACCAGGGCTACCACCGCGGCGGATACGGTCAGCCGCCGTCCCACGGCGCCCACCCCCGTGCCGGCCGCCCCATGCCGATGCCTCCGCCGCCCCCGCCGCCGCTGCAGACCCGCACCGGCAAGGCCCTGAAGTGGACCGTCTCCGCCCTGCTGATCGCGGCCCTCGGCCTGGGCAGCTGGCAGCTGGCGGACGCCCTGCTGAAGAAGGAGCAGTCGGGGGGGCAGGACCACGGCGAGGAGAAGAAGGACGACGACAAGCCGAAGCCGGTCGCCAAGAAGCTGGACATCAAGGACGCGGCGGAGTTCTCTCCGGGCTCCAAGGCACAGCATCCCGCCGACGCAGACGACACCCATGACGGCGATGCGTCGACGACCTGGCGAACAAGCAGCTTCATCGACGGCCCCGAGTTCGCTCCCACGGTCAAGAAGGGCGTCGGGATCATCTACGACCTCGGGTCTCCGCAGAAGGTCACCGGGGCCTCCCTCGACCTGCAGTACAGCGCGAACCCGAGGGGTTACACCACGGTCACCCTCTATGCCACGGACTCCCTGACACCCTGGGCCGATACCAAGAATCCGGTCAGCGGCTTCAAGAAGCTCGCAACGACCACTGAGCCTGGCACGACCGCCAAGCTCTCCGTCCCCGAGAACAAGATCGTCAAGACCCGCTACGTCCTCGTCTGGATCACGGCGCTTCCCTACTCGCCGCCTGAGGCGGACTCCACGCACCCCTACAAGCAGGCCATCAGAGAGATCACGTTCACCGGCTGAGCAAGAGGCCACACGGGGAGGGGGTTGGACGTTGGATGACGCCGTGTACGGCGGGGTGAGCGACGCCGACCTCCTGTCCGCCCATGTGCGGGGCGATCGCGAGGCCTTCGGGGAGATCGTCCGGCGGCACCGGGACAGGCTGTGGGCGGTGGCCCTGCGCACGCTGGGGGACCGCGAGGAGGCCGCTGACGCGGTCCAGGACGCCCTGGTGTCCGCCTACCGGGCCGCTCATACCTTCCGGGGCCAGTCGGCCGTCACCACCTGGCTGCATCGCATCACGGTCAACGCCTGCCTCGACCGTGCCCGCAAGTCGGCCACGCGGCGCACCTCCCCGGTCGCCGACACCGAGCGGCTGGAGCAGCTTCTCGAACCCCATGAGTCCGCCGCCGCTCCCGCCGAGCGCAGCGATCTGCATCGGCAGGTACTGCGCGCCCTGGAGCGGCTGCCCGCCGAGCAGCGCGCCGCCCTGGTGCTGGTCGACATGCAGGGATACCCGGTCGCCGAGGCGGCGCGGATCCTGGATATCCCCATGGGAACGGTGAAAAGTCGCTGTGCCCGGGGGCGTGCTCGGCTGCTGCCGCTGATCTCGCATCTCCACCCGCGTGCGAGGGATAGCGAACCATCGGACCGGGCAAGGAACCGGACGCAGGGGACATCCGTCCCACCGGCGGCAGGACCGAACGACGCAGATGCCGTGAAGGGCGGAGGTGGGCGAGCGTGACATCCACGACCGACACGGATGAGCACCCGGAGGTCGCGGAGATCTCCGCCATGAACGACGGTCTGCTGTCGCCGACCCGCGCCGCCGATCTTCGGAAGCACCTTGAGGGCTGCGAGCTGTGTGCGGACGTCCGTACCTCGCTCGACGAGATCCGTTCCCTGCTGGGCACCCTCCCCGGCCCTGTGCGGATGCCCGCCGACATCGCGGGCCGTATCGACGCGGCCCTCGCCGCCGAGGCGCTCCTCGACGCGACCGCCCCGGAGACCCACGTCGACGTTTCACGTGAAACGCCCACCTCCACGGCCGACCGTGGCTCCGTCCTCGTTTCACGTGAAACCTCACGCGAAACCTCACGTGAGTCCGAGCACACCGCCGAACCGGCACCGAAGGTCGTCGAGAGCGTTCCGCCCACGGCCACCACGGCCACCACGGCCACCGCGTCCGACCGGCCGGCAGGGCGTCCGCGGGCCGCCAGCGGGCCCGGCCGACAGACTTCCCGCCCCGGTGGCCCCCGGCGTGGCCGGCGCTGGCCGAGGGTGCTGCTCGGCACCGCGTGCGCGGCCGCCGTGCTGGGCGTGGGCAGCCTCTTCCTCCCCTCGAGCTCCGACGACGGTCGTCACAAGGCGACGTCCGAAGGCGACACCCGCGCCGAGGCGAGCGGGTCCCCCGCCCTCTCGTCGAGCGAGCTGGAGTCCCAGGTCCGGCAGCTGCTGGCCGGCCAGCAGGGCGGGAGCCAGGCCGACGGCACACGGGGCCTCACCACCAAGGAGTCGTCCAACGCGCCGCTCCAGGGCGGGGACCTCCAGGTACCGTCCTGTATCCAGGCGGGCACCGGCCGCGCCGAGATGCCCCTTGCGGCCCAGCAGAGGACCTATGACGGCTCCGCCGCCTATCTGGTCGTCCTGCCGCACCCGGCCGACAGCGCGCGCGTCGACGCCTTCGTGATCGATGCCTCCTGTGTGGGCGACTCGCCGGCGTCCGCCGGAAGGATTCTGGTCACCGGGACCTTCAAGCGAGGCTGAGCTCGGGCGAGCGTTGGCGTCTTCGGGAATGTTGGGCCCGTAGGATCCGTTGGGTGGGATGAGCCTCCCCGACCGTCACCGTCCGCATAGACAAGGAAGACATCAGTGAGCGACGTCCGCAACGTGATCATCATCGGTTCCGGGCCCGCGGGGTACGCGGCCGCGCTCTACACCGCCCGCGCCGCGCTGAAGCCCCTGGTCTTCGAGGGTTCGGTAACGGCGGGCGGTGCGCTGATGAACACCACCGAAGTCGAGAACTACCCCGGCTTCCGGGACGGCATCATGGGCCCGGACCTGATGGACAACATGCGCGCCCAGGCCGAGCGCTTCGGCGCCGAGCTGGTGGCGGACGACGTGACCGCGGTCGACCTCAGCGAGGAGATCAAGACCGTCACGGACTCCGCGGGCACCGTCTACCGCGCCAAGGCCGTCATCGTGGCCACCGGCTCCCAGCACCGCAAGCTGGGCCTGCCGCGTGAGGACGAGCTCTCCGGTCGTGGTGTCTCCTGGTGCGCCACCTGTGACGGGTTCTTCTTCAAGGACCAGGACATCGCCGTGGTCGGCGGCGGCGACACCGCCATGGAGGAGGCGACGTTCCTCTCCCGCTTCGCCAAGTCGGTCACCGTGATCCACCGCCGGGGCACGCTGCGCGCCAGCAAGGCCATGCAGGAGCGGGCCTTCGCGGACCCGAAGATCTCGTTCGCCTGGGACAGCGAGGTGGCCGAGGTCCACGGCGACGGCAAGCTCTCCGGCGTGACCCTGCGCAACACCACGACGGGGGAGACCTCGGAGCTGGCGGTGACCGGTCTCTTCATCGCGATCGGCCACGACCCGCGCACCGAGCTGTTCAAGGGCGTTCTGGAGCTCGACGACGACGGCTACCTGAAGGTCGACTCCCCGTCCACTCGGACCAACGTGCCCGGTGTCTTCGGCGCGGGCGACGTCGTGGACCACACCTACCGCCAGGCGATCACCGCCGCCGGCACCGGCTGCTCCGCCGCTCTGGACGCGGAGCGCTACCTCGCCGTGCGGGCCGACGCCCAGGGCGCCGTCTGACCACTCCGCTTCCCTGCTTCCCCCAGCACACACTGATTAAGGAGATTGCCATGGCCGGTGCCACGGTGACCGTGACCGACGCCGACTTCGAGGAGCTCGTCCTCAAGAGCGACAAGCCGGTGCTCGTCGACTTCTGGGCGGCCTGGTGCGGTCCGTGCAAGCAGATCGCACCGTCCCTGGAGGCCATCGCGTCCGAGCACGACGAGATCGTCATCGCCAAGCTCAACATCGATGAGAACCCGGCCACGGCCGCGAAGTACGGCGTGATGTCCATCCCGACGCTCAACGTCTACCAGGGCGGCGAGGTCGTCAAGACCATCGTCGGTGCCAAGCCGAAGGCCGCCATCGAGCGCGATCTGAGCGACTTCCTCGCCTGAGCCGAGCAGACATGACGAAGGGGCCGCCCGATGGCGGCCCCTTCGTCATATGTCTCCGTATTCGGTTTCACGTGAAACCGAGCAGCGTGGAAGACCTCTCACAGCGGTCGAAGCGCCGGTTCCTTCTGCACCGCGCCCAGCAGCCGGTCCAAGGCGAGCTCGACGTCTTCCTTCCACGAGATCGTGGTGCGCAGTTCCAGCCGCAGCCGCGGATAGCGCGGGTGGGGGCGCACGGTCTTGAAGCCGACGGCCAACAGGTGGTCGGCCGGCAGCACACAGGCCGGCTCCTTCCAGCGGGCGTCGCCGAACGCCTCGATGGCCTTGAACCCCCGTCGGATCAGATCCTTGGCGACCGTCTGCACCATGACCCGGCCGAGTCCCTGGCCCTGGTACCCCGGCATCAGCCAGGCGGTCATCAGCTGCACCGCATCCGCGGCCACCGGGCTGGTGGGAAACGCCGTGGAGCGCGGCACATACGCCGGGGGCGCATAGAGCACAAAGCCCACGGGAACCTCGTCGACATAGACCACACGGCCGCAGGAGCCCCACTCCAGCAGCACCGCCGAGATCCAGGCTTCCTTCTCCAACTCCGGTCGACCAGCTCTGACAGCGGCCTCACCGCTGACGGGGTCGAGCTCCCAGAAGACACACGCCCGACAGCGCTTGGGGATATCCGGAAGGTTGTCCAGCGTGAGCGGTACGAGCCGACGCCCCATGCAGCACCAGTTCCTCACTCCATCGCCGGCCGCGCCGAGAGCAGCCGACTGGTCAATGGATGCGCCCTACCTGATCGCATCGTATCCGCGCGTACATCGCGCTGATACCGCCAAAGGAGAAAGAGAACGGGTCGTGCTCCGATCATGTGGAACCCGACCCGTCCTGTGCGCGCTCTGCCCTACTCGGACGCGCCCGCGTCTTCCTCGGACAGCTTCTGTTCCAGAACCCTGCCCTCACCCGGCGCCATCGTGCCCAGGATGCGCTCAAGGTCCTCCATCGAGGCGAACTCGACGACGATCTTGCCCTTCTTCTGACCGAGGTCCACCTTCACCCGGGTCTCGAAGCGGTCGGAGAGGCGGGTGGCGAGGTCGCTGAGCGCGGGCGAGACGCGCGCCCCGGCGCGCGGCCCCTTGGCCTTCCGGTTGCTCTCCGGCCGCTTCCCCATCAGGGTCACGATCTCTTCCACCGCACGCACCGAGAGTCCCTCCGCGACGATGCGGTGCGCGAGGCGATCCTGCTCCTCGGCGTCATCGACCGACAGCAGCGCGCGGGCGTGGCCCGCGGAGAGCACACCGGCCGCCACTCGGCGCTGCACCGCCGGGGAGAGCTTCAGCAGGCGCAGCGTGTTGGAGACCTGGGGCCGCGAGCGCCCGATCCGGTCGGCCAGCTCGTCGTGGGTACAGCTGAAGTCCTTGAGCAGCTGGTCGTACGCGGCCGCCTCTTCCAGCGGGTTGAGCTGCGCGCGGTGCAGATTCTCCAGCAGCGCGTCGAGGAGCAGCTTCTCGTCGTCGGTGTCCCGGACGATCGCTGGAATCCTCTCCAGCCCCGCCTCGCGGCAGGCACGCCAGCGGCGCTCGCCCATGATGAGCTCGTACCACTCGGGTCCCAGCTGCCGTACGACGACCGGCTGGAGGAGACCGACCTCCTGGATGGAGGTGACCAGCTCGGCGAGGGCGTCCTCGTCGAAGACCTTCCGCGGCTGCTGCGGGTTCGGCTTGATGGCATCCAGGGGGAGCTCGGCGAAGTGCGCTCCGGCCACCTTTTCGATGACCGTCGTCGCGGGCTCCGCCTCAGTCGTGGACACGAGCTCCGTTTCACGTGAAACGGGCGCCGAGGGCAACGCGGTGACCTTGGCGGCGGCCACACCCCGCTCCGGGGTCAGCACCGGCACCGCGGCGGGCGAGGTGGCTCCGGTCGAGACCGCAGGGCCGGCGCTGTCCGCCGCCTTCGGCGCGGGAGGAATCAACGCACCGAGCCCACGGCCCAGCCCTCTGCGTCGCTCGCTCACTGAATCCCCTCCTGCACACTGTGCTGGTTGTTCTGGGCCAGCACATGGGCGTGCCGGCCGTCGTAGTGCACTCCGACCCCCCGGAGCGCGAGTTCACGGGCGGCCTCCATATAGGACAGCGCGCCGCTGGATCCCGGGTCATAGGTGAGGACCGTCTGCCCGTAGCTGGGGGCCTCCGAGATGCGGACCGACCGCGGAATGCTCGTCCGCAGCACCTCGCTGCCGAAGTGGCTGCGCACCTCCTCCGCCACCTGCGAGGCCAGCCGGGTGCGGCCGTCGTACATCGTGAGCAGGATCGTGGAGACATGGAGCTTGGGGTTGAGGTGCCCCCGCACCAGATCGACGTTCCGCAGCAGCTGTCCCAGACCCTCCAGCGCGTAGTACTCGCACTGGATGGGGATCAGCACCTCAGCGCCCGCGACCAGCGCGTTCACGGTCAGCAGGCCGAGCGAGGGCGGGCAGTCGATCAAGATGTAGTCCAGCGGCTGCTCATACGCCTGGATGGCCCGCTGGAGCCTGCTCTCCCGGGCCACCAGCGAGACCAGCTCGATCTCGGCTCCGGCCAGGTCGATGGTGGCGGGGGCACAGAACAGCCCTTCCACATCGGGGACCGGCTGCACCACGTCGGAGAGGGGCTTGCTGTCGACCAGGACGTCGTAGATCGAGGGCACCTCGGCGTGGTGGTCGATGCCCAGGGCCGTGGACGCGTTGCCCTGGGGGTCGAGGTCGATCACCAGCACACGCCCACCGTGGAGCGCCAGGGAGGCGGCGAGGTTGACCGTGGTGGTCGTCTTGCCCACCCCGCCCTTCTGGTTAGCGACCACGATCACGCGGGTCTGCTCGGGCCGGGGTAGACCGTTGCCCGTGCGGCCGATCGACTCGACTGCCAGCTGTGCGGCGCCCGCGATGGGGGCGCTGTCCATCGGGGGCGGTGTTTCACGTGAAACACCCTCTCCCGCCGATTCGGTACGGGGGCCGGGGACCGGGTCGGTCATCGGCCCCGCGATGTTGGCGTCGGACCGCAAGGATTCACTCTCCTCGACATCAGGCTCGCGATGAACAGAGCCTGCCATGCTTTGGGGTTCGTGAACCAGCGAGGCCCGTTCTTCTGTGGAGGAATCCACCGTTGTGGACAACTCCGTGCCCCTCATGACGGGCTTGCGACCACGCGGCGCGGCAGCCGCGCGACCGCGACTGATGATTCCATGCAGCAGAGAGCGACGTTTCACGTGAAACACGATGCACGCGCACTACTGCCCAGCCGCCACGACACTCCGGAATGGGTAGTTTTGACAGCTTGTATGGAGCATTGTGCTTAAAATCGAAGGCCCGTCACGGGCCCAGCCAAGGCGCTGGACCCGGCAACGGGCCTTCGTTCCACGCAAGCCGACTCAGCGACGCCGGCGGGTGCCCTTCCGGGCCGCCTTGGCTCGCTTCGCGGCGAACCGCACACCTCCGGGGCTCTCACCGACCTCGACGCGCACCACGGTGGAGGGCGGGTCCACGATCCCCTCACCGACGTGCAGCACCTCGGTGTCCACCACGCCGAGCTTGCTCAGCGCCGCCCGGGCGTGCTTCAGCTCCTCCTCGGCCGTGTCGCCCTTGAGCGCGAGCATCTCCCCGTAGGGGCGCAGCAACGGGACGCCCCAGCCTGCGAGCCGGTCCAGCGGGGCCACCGCCCGCGCCGTGACCACATGCACCGGCGGCAGCTTCCCCAGGACCTCCTCGGCCCGTCCGCGCACCACCGTCACATGGTCGAGCCCCAGCAGCTCCACGATCTCCTGGAGGAAATTGGTGCGGCGCAGCAGCGGCTCGAGCAGGGTGATCCGCAGGTCCGGGCGGGTCAGGGCCAGCGGGATGCCGGGCAGACCGGCGCCGGAGCCCACATCGCACACCGAGACGCCCTCCGGGACCACCTCGGAGAGCACCGCGCAGTTCAGCAGATGGCGCTCCCAGAGCCGAGGCACCTCACGCGGGCCGATCAGGCCGCGGGTGACGCCGACGTCGGCCAGGAGCTCGGCATAGCGCACAGCCTCCGGAAAGCAGTCGCCGAATACGTCCCGAGCCACCTCCGGCGCCGGGGGGAGCTCCGCTGCTTCCGTCACGGGGACCGTCCTTCCGTACAAGCACTCTGGGAACGCTGATGTCAGGCTGACAAGATTCGGCCCCGTCTGCGAGCAGACGGGGCCGAGTACGGCATGAAGCCGGAAACCGAGCCGGTCAGGCCGGGAGGACGACCACTCGGCGCTCGGGCTCTTCGCCCTCGGACTCGCTGCGCAGCCCCGCGGCCGCGACGGCGTCATGGACGACCTTCCGCTCGAAGGGCGTCATCGGCTTGAGCTTCACCGGCTCACCGCTGCCCTTGGCCTCCTCGGCGGCCTTGGCGCCCAGGGCGGTGAGCTCCTCGCGCTTGCGGGCGCGGAAGCCGGCGATGTCCAGCATCAGCCGGCTGCGGTCACCGGTCTCCCGGTGCACGGCGAGGCGGGTGAGCTCCTGGAGGGCCTCCAGGACCTCGCCATCGCGACCCACCAGCTTCTGCAGGTCACGGCTGGTCGAGTCGCTGATGATCGACACCGCGGCGCGATCGGCCTCGACATCCATGTCGATGTCGCCGTCGAGGTCCGCGATGTCCAGCAGCCCCTCAAGGTAGTCGGCCGCGATCTCCCCCTCCTGCTCCAGGCGGGTCAGGGTGTCGACACCCTCGGCAGCGGGCGTGGTGCCTTCCGTCACGGATGGGCTCCTTCTTACTTCTTGGACGGGTGCTTGGGCCGCTGCTGGCCGCCCTTGCGCTGTCCGGACTTGGCGTTACGGGAGGAGCCAGAAGCCGTGCCGCCGGCCGGCTTACCGCCCTGCGCCCCGCCCTTCTTCTCCTTGGAGATCTTCTGCCCCGAGGGCGTCGAAGCCAGGGAGCGCTGCTCGCCGGACTCGGCCTGGTCGGCCCCCGCGGGACGCTGGGCGGTCCCGGACTGGCGCTTCGACTTCGTCTGCCGCTTCGGCTGCTGGCGAGCCGCACGGGCCGCCTCGGCGGCCTTCTTCGACTCGACCTCGGCCGGGTCCTCCTGGAGCTTGCCCTTGGCACGCAGCCGCTCCTGGCGCTGCGTGTAGGCGATGCTGCCCGGGGTGGGGTTCCGGCGGATGATGAACATCTGCTGGCCCATGGTCCAGACGTTGGTGGTCAGCCAGTAGACGAGCACACCGACCGGGAAGTTGATGCCGAAGACGGCGAACATGATCGGGAAGACGTACATCAGCATCTTCTGCTGCTGCATGAACGGCGTCTTCACCGTCAGGTCGACGTTCTTCGTCATCAGCTGGCGCTGCGTGTAGAACTGCGACAGCGACATCAGCACGATCATGGTGACCGTGACGACCCGGACGTCGAGCAGCGAGGCGCCCAGCGACTCGACCTTCTCCGCCGAGTCCATGAACTTCGCGGCCAGCGGGGCGCCGAAGATGTGGGCGTTACGCGCACTGTCCAGCAGCGCCTGGTCGTCGATGACGCCGACCGTGTGGTTGTTCGCGATCTTGTTGAGGACCTGGTAGAGCGCGAGGAAGAACGGCGACTGGGCCAGGATCGGGAGACAGCTCGAGAGCGGGTTGGTGCCCGTCTCCTTGTAGAGCTTCATCATCTCTTCGGACTGGCGCTGCCGGTCGCTCTTGTAGCGCTCCTGGATGGCCTTCATCTTCGGCTGGAGCGCCTGCATGTTCCGGGTCGCCTTGATCTGCTTCACGAAGAGCGGGATCAGGCAGATACGGACCACGACCACCAGGGAGACGATGGACAGACCCCAGGCCCAGCCACTGTCCTTGTCGAAGACAAGGCTGTACAGCGAGTGGAACTGGACGATGATCCAGGAAACTGCGGTATAGAGAGGACCGAGGATCGTGTCCACGAATCAGACTCCTTGGGCGTTGGGCTGAGTCTCGGGCTGTGCGGCAGGCGGGACGGCTGTGTGCCCACCGAGGCGGCTCCTCAGCCGCTGATGCCAGACCGGACGCTTCCGGGGAGGGACGTGGTCGACGCCCCCGAGCGACCACGGATTGCAGCGCAGGATGCGCCAGGCCGTCAGAGCCGTCCCTTTCACCGCACCGTGCACCTTGATGGCCTCATAGCCATAGTGTGAGCACGACGGGTAGTACTTGCAGACCGGTCCCAGCAGGGGACTGATGGTCCACTGGTACAGCTTGATCAGCCAGAGCAACGGGTACTTCACGTCGGCACCCCTCCCAGCAGCCGCTGCAGAGCAGTGTCGAGATCGCGGGCCAGCTGGTCGTGACCCGCTTCACCCGCACCGGGCAGCGCCCGTACGACCACCAGGCTACCTTCGGGGAACCGATCGAGGCGGTCGCGCATCAGGTGGCGCAGCCGCCGCTTCACCAGATTGCGGACGACGGCGCCGCCGACGGCCTTGCTGACGACGAAACCCGCACGCACCGGGGGAGCACTCTCCCCAGGTGCGTGCGGGTCCGTTGCACCGCTTCGAAGGTGGACGACGAGGAGCGGGCGTCCGGCCCTGCGTCCTCGGCGTACCGCGGTCGCGAAGTCCTCGCGCCGCCTCAGCCGATGCTGGTCAGGCAGCACGTCACGACCTTGCGATCAGGCGGACAGGCGCGCGCGACCCTTGCCACGGCGGGCCGCGAGGATGGCGCGACCGGCACGGGTGCGCATCCGCAGCCGGAAGCCGTGGGTCTTCGCGCGGCGGCGGTTGTTCGGCTGGAAGGTGCGCTTGCTCACTCGGGGGCTCCAGAAATGAATCGGGTGGTGGCGGGACATCGCCTGGCTGTCACCGTGCGCCCACGAGAAGCTCGCAATACGCCCGAGTGCACCGCTTCTTAACCACTATGTCTGTGGTCTTTGCCCATCGGAGGCAGGCGGCAGCAGCCATCGACAACTCGACCTGGTTACGGTACGCGCGACTACGCCATCCGGTCAAACCGGCGGGTGGTGGGTGTCCCACCGTCCTCGGGGTCGGTAGAACGCCGGGGAACATCGCATGGCACATTTGTACACACCCTGTGGACAACGACTTGAACCACGCCCCGGGCCTGACTACCGTGGCTGGGCTTCGATTCCTTCCCGCCCGTCCCGAGAACCACACATTCGTGGGACCTTTCGGCGTCCCCCACCCCGAGTGAGAGAGCGTGCCCTGTGGCTGACGTACCTGCCGATCTTGCCGCAGTGTGGCCGCGCGTGCTGGAACAGCTCCTCGGCGAAGGCCGCGGCCATGGCGTCGAGGCGAAGGACGAGCACTGGATCAAGCGGTGCCAGCCGCTGGCCCTCGTCGCCGACACGGCGCTGCTCGCGGTCCCCAACGAGTTCGCCAAGGGCGTGCTCGAAGGCCGGCTGTCGCCGCTGATCAGCGACACGCTGAGCCGTGAGTGCGGCCGCCCGATCCGCATCGCGATCACCGTCGACGACTCCGCCGGCGAGCCCCCGGCCCCGCCGCAGCGCCACCAGCCGCAGCCTCCGCAGCGCGAGGCGTATGAGAATCGCGACACATACGAGGCCCGCGACGCGTACGAGAGCCGCGACGCGTACGAGGGTCGCGACGCGTACGAGAGCCGCCAGCCGTACGAGGGCTACGGGCGCGGCGGCGACGAGCTGCCCACGGCCCGCCCCGCCTACCCCGACTACCCCTCGAACCGCCCCGAGCCCGGCGCGTGGCCCCGACCGCAGGACGACTACGGCTGGCAGCAGCAGCGCCTCGGCGGCTTCCCCGAGGGCGGCGACCCCTACGCCTCACAGCACGGCCAGCACGGCCAGCACGGCTACGAGCCGTCCGGGCGCGAGCTCCCCGAGCCGGTCGACCGGCCCCGCGGCGGACCGGGTGTCCCCGGCGGCCCCGGCACGCCCGGCAGCGGTCCGGTGCTCCCCGCCCGCCCCGGTGGTCCGGGCGGCCCCGGTGGCTCCGGCGGCCCGGGGGGTTCCGGTGGACCGGGCGGGAGCTCCGGCGGGAGCGGTGCGCTCACCGGGCAGCCCGCCCCGGCCTCCGGCCCCGGCGAGCCGACCGCGCGGCTGAACCCGAAGTACCTCTTCGACACCTTCGTCATCGGCGCGTCCAACCGCTTCGCGCACGCCGCCGCGGTCGCGGTGGCCGAGGCGCCCGCCAAGGCGTACAACCCCCTGTTCATCTACGGGGAGTCGGGGCTGGGCAAGACCCACCTGCTGCACGCCATCGGGCACTACGCGCGCAGCCTGTACCCGGGCACCCGGGTGCGCTATGTGAGCTCGGAGGAGTTCACCAACGAGTTCATCAACTCCATCCGCGACGGCAAGGCGGACGCGTTCCGCAAGCGCTACCGCGACATGGACATCCTGCTGGTCGACGACATCCAGTTCCTGGCGAGCAAGGAGTCGACGCAGGAGGAGTTCTTCCACACCTTCAACACGCTCCACAACGCCAACAAGCAGATCGTGCTCTCCTCGGACCGGCCGCCCAAGCAGCTGGTGACCCTGGAGGACCGGCTGCGCAACCGCTTCGAGTGGGGCCTGATCACCGACGTCCAGCCGCCCGAGCTGGAGACGCGTATCGCGATCCTGCGCAAGAAGGCGGTGCAGGAGCAGCTGAACGCCCCGCCGGAGGTGCTGGAGTTCATCGCCTCGCGGATCTCGCGCAACATCCGCGAGCTGGAGGGCGCGCTGATCCGGGTGACCGCCTTCGCCAGCCTCAACCGCCAGCCGGTGGACCTCGGGCTGACGGAGATCGTGCTGAAGGACCTGATCCCCGGCGGCGAGGACACCGCCCCCGAGATCACCGCCACCGCCATCATGGCCGCGACCGCGGACTACTTCGGGCACACGGTCGACGACCTGTGCGGCGCCTCGCGCAGCCGGGTGCTGGTGACCGCGCGGCAGATCGCGATGTACCTCTGCCGGGAGCTCACCGACCTGTCGCTGCCGAAGATCGGGGCCCAGTTCGGCGGCCGCGACCACACGACGGTGATGCACGCGGACCGCAAGATCCGGGCGCTGATGGCGGAGCGACGCTCCATCTACAACCAGGTGACCGAGCTGACCAACCGCATCAAGAACGGCTAGGCAGGCCGAGGGCGCCGTGCTTCTCGCCGAAGGGCGCCCCGGGGACTCTCCCCGGGGCGCCCTCGCCGTTCCCGGCGGCCTCCGCATGGGCCGCGTCGGACGTCTCCGCCGCGGCCCACAGCCACTCCACAGCCGGTGGACAACCGCGCTCCCCAGAGGCTCCCGAACGCCCTCCGACCGGCACCCGGCCAGCCCTGGGGATGGGCTCCACGGCCCGCTCCACGACCGGTTCTCGGCATCTTCCGGCCGCTTCGTGACCGCCTCTGTCGGCGTCTGTCCCCCGAACACATCCACGGCGGTGTTCGATTTCCGTGCCGAGCCGCCGGTTCTCCACAGATCCGGGGGATATCCACGATCCACACCCTGGGGAAGCGGAAGTTATCCCGAAGCTGTCCACAGGGCCGATCGCTCGAGCAAGATCCACCCAGGTCAGGGGTCTGTGGAATTGTGGCAATCGGGAGTCCACAGACTGTGGACGACGGAACTGTCCACAGGGGGCCGACTCCGTTGTCCACCGCCCGCCCACAGCCGGACCGTCGTTGCCCACAGCTTCTCCACACCCCTGTCCACTGTTCGGCAAGGAAAAGCCCTCCGTAGCTGACAAGAGTGAAAGGCGTCACACCGAGAAGCCTGGTTGGGCTGTGGGGAACCTGGGTAAAACTGGGGACAGCGCTGGGGAGAACCGGGGCTCCCCTGTGCATGGGGTGTGTGTAACTTCGCGCGGTCCACAGACACCCCCGGTTATCCACCGTGTCCGCCCACAGGGGCAGTGGATAAAAAATCCGTGTTGACCTGCGCAAACGCAGTTGTCCACGGTTTCCACAGGCCCTACTACTACGACCACGTAGTTAGAGCGAGAAATTCGGTTCGAAGCGGGGCCTGTGCACAACTCGGCTCCGCGGCGCCCGACACCCCGAACCTCGACTTGACCCCGAGCCGCACCGTCTGTCGGTGGCGTACGTCAGACTGGTCTCCGGCACTCAGCCGACGACGAAGGCCAGCAGGGCGAGCCAGCAACAGCAGGAGGCGGTTCCGGTGAAGATCCGGGTGGAGCGCGATGTACTCGCGGAGGCGGTGGCCTGGGCGGCCCGCAGCCTCCCGGCCCGTCCGCCGGTGCCCGTCCTCGCGGGCCTGCTGCTGAAGGCCGAGGAGGGCTCGCTGAGCCTCTCCAGCTTCGACTACGAGGTCTCGGCCCGCGTCTCCGTCGAGGCGGACGTCGACGAGGAGGGCACCGTCCTCGTCTCCGGCCGGCTGCTCGCCGACATCTGCCGCGCCCTCCCCAACCGCCCGGTGGAGATTTCCACCGACGGTGTACGAGTGACCGTGCTGTGCGGCTCCTCCCGGTTCACCCTCCACACCCTGCCTGTGGAGGAGTACCCGGCGCTGCCGCAGATGCCGACCGCCACCGGCACCGTCCCCGGCGAGGTCTTCGCCTCCGCGGTCGCCCAGGTCGCCATCGCCGCCGGCCGCGACGACACCCTCCCGGTGCTCACCGGCGTCCGGATCGAGATCGAGGGCGACACCGTCACCCTGGCCTCCACCGACCGCTACCGCTTCGCGGTCCGCGAGTTCCTGTGGAAGCCGGAGACCCCGGACGTCTCCGCCGTCGCCCTGGTGCCCGCCAAGACGCTGCTCGACACCGCCAAGTCGCTGACCAGCGGTGACACCGTGTCGCTGGCGCTCTCCGGCTCCGGCGCGGGTGAGGGCCTGATCGGTTTCGAGGGCGCCGGCCGGCGCACCACCACCCGGCTGCTCGAGGGCGACCTCCCGAAGTACCGGACGCTCTTCCCGACCGAGTTCAACTCCGTCGCGGTGATCGAGACGGCGCCGTTCGTCGAGGCCGTCAAGCGTGTGGCGCTGGTCGCCGAGCGGAACACCCCGGTGCGGCTCAGCTTCGAGCAGGGCGTGCTGATCCTGGAGGCCGGCTCCAGCGACGACGCACAGGCTGTGGAGCGCGTGGACGCGCAGCTGGAGGGCGACGACATCTCGATCGCCTTCAACCCCACCTTCCTGCTGGACGGTCTCAGCGCGATCGACGCCCCAGTGGCGCAGCTGTCGTTCACCACCTCCACCAAGCCGGCGCTGCTGAGTGGCAAGCCGGCCCTGGACGCCGAGGCGGACGACGCGTACAAGTACCTGATCATGCCGGTGCGGCTGTCCGGCTGAGGCCGCACAGCCGATCGGTTCGCGGCGCTCAGACTGAGCGGCTGAGCCCACAGGTGTGCACGAACCTGCGGGCGTAGGCTCGACGCAGGCACAGCGCTACGACTACGGCACGAAGGATCACTGATGGAGCTCGGTCTCGTCGGTCTCGGCAAGATGGGCGGCAACATGCGCGAGCGCATTCGCCGCGCAGGCCACACCGTCATCGGATACGACCGCAACCCGGACCTCGCGGATGTCCACAGCCTCAAGGAGCTTGTGGATTCCCTGACGGGTCCGCGGGTGGTGTGGGTCATGGTCCCGGCGGGCCAGGCGACCCAGTCCACGGTCGACGAGCTGGCCGAGCTGCTCTCCCCCGGCGATGTCGTCGTGGACGGCGGCAACTCGCGCTGGACGGATGACGAGAAGCACGCCGAGGAGCTCGCGGCCAAGGGCATCGGCTTCGTGGACTGCGGCGTCTCCGGTGGCGTCTGGGGCCTGGAGAACGGCTACGCGCTCATGTACGGCGGCGACGCCGAGCATGTGGCGCGGGTGCAGCCGATCTTCGACGCGCTCAAGCCCGAGGGCGAGTTCGGCGCGGTGCACGCGGGCAAGGTCGGCGCGGGCCACTTCGCCAAGATGGTCCACAACGGCATCGAGTACGCGATGATGCAGGCCTTCGCCGAGGGCTGGGAGCTGCTGGAGGCGGTGGACTCGGTCACCGACGTCCGCGAGGTCTTCCGCTCCTGGCAGGAGGGCACGGTCATCCGCTCCTGGCTGCTGGACCTGGCCGTTCGCGCGCTGGACGACGACGAGCACCTGGAGAAGCTGCGGGGCTACGCGGCCGACTCCGGCGAGGGCCGCTGGACGGTGGAGGCCGCGATCGACAACGCGGTGCCGCTGCCGGCGATCACCGCCTCGCTGTTCGCCCGCTTCGCCTCGCGCCAGGACGACTCGCCGCAGATGAAGATGATCGCGGCGCTGCGTAACCAGTTCGGCGGCCACGCCGTGGAGAACAAGTAGGAAAGCACGTCGGCGCCCAGGCGCCGACGTCGTGGAGTACCCAGCTCAGCAGCCGGGGGAGGTCGGCGGTCACCGTGCACGTTTCACATCTGTCGCTGGCCGACTTCCGCTCGTACGCCCGGGTCGAGGTCGAGCTCGACCCGGGCGTCACCGCGTTCGTGGGCCCCAACGGCCAGGGCAAGACCAACCTGGTCGAGGCGATCGGCTATCTGGCCACGCTCGGCAGCCACCGGGTCTCCTCCGACGCCCCGTTGGTGCGGATGGGTGCCGACCGGGCCGTGATACGGGCCGCGGTGACCCAGGGCGAGCGGCGTCAGCTGATCGAGCTGGAGCTCAACCCGGGCCGGGCCAACCGGGCCCGCATCAACCGTTCCTCGCAGGTCAGGCCGCGCGATGTGCTGGGCATCGTGCGCACGGTGCTGTTCGCGCCGGAGGACCTGGCGCTGATCAAGGGGGATCCGGGGGAGCGGCGCCGCTTCCTCGACGAGCTGGTCACGGCGCGCGCGCCGCGCATGGCGGGTGTGCGCTCCGACTACGACCGGGTCCTCAAGCAGCGCAACACACTGCTGAAGTCGGCCGCCATGGCCCGGCGGCACGGCGGTCGTTCCCTGGACCTGTCCACGCTGGACGTCTGGGACCAGCACCTGGCGCGGGCCGGCGCCGAGCTGCTGGCGCACCGGCTCGACCTGATCGCCACCCTTCAGCCGCTGGCCGACAAGGCGTACGAGCAGCTGGCGCCCGGCGGCGGGCCGCTCGCCCTCGAGTACCGGGGCTCCGCGGGCGAGGCGATGGCGGGCGCGCACACCCGTGAGGAGCTGTACGAGGTGCTGCTCGCGGCCCTCGGGGCGGCCCGCAAGCAGGAGATCGAGCGCGGCGTCACGCTGGTCGGACCGCACCGGGACGACCTGCTGCTGCGGCTCGGTCAGCTGCCCGCGAAGGGGTACGCGAGCCATGGCGAGTCCTGGTCGTACGCGCTGGCGCTGCGGCTGGGTTCGTACGAGTTGCTGCGCGCCGAGAGCCCGGCGGGCCCCGGAGGACCCGCGTACGAGGGCGCCGGGGGTCCGCGGGCGAACGAGCCGGTGCTGGTGCTGGACGACGTCTTCGCCGAGCTGGACGAGCGGCGTCGGACGCGGCTGGCGGAGCTGGTCGCGCCGGGGGAGCAGGTGCTGGTGACGGCGGCGGTCGACGACGACGTGCCGGGCGTGCTGCGGGGGACGCGGTTCTCGGTGTCCGACGGCGTGGTGGAGCGGGCATGAACGGGCAGTCGCAGCACCAGCCGGGGCACCAGCCGGGGCAGACCCCGGGGTCGGGGACCGGGGGATCCGGGACTCCGGAGCCGTCCGGCATCGATCTGGCGCGGGTGGCGCTGCGCGCCGCCAAGGAGCAGGCGCGGGCCCGCGGGGCCGCCGCCCAGCAGCGCAAGCAGGCGCGCCGCGGGGGCCTGCGCTCCGGCGCGCGCGCCGACGGCCGCGACCCGCTGCCGCTCGGCGCGGCGATCAACCGGCTGATCACCGAGCGCGGTTGGGAGACCCCCGCGGCGGTCGGCGGGGTGATGGGCCGCTGGCCGCAGCTGGTCGGCCCCGAGGTGGCGCAGCACTGCGAGCCCCAGCGGTACGACGAGGAGGCGCGGGTGCTGACCGTGCGCTGCGACTCCACGGCCTGGGCGACGCAGCTGCGCTTGCTGGCCCCGCAACTGGTGGCGCGGCTCAACCAGGACCTGGGGCAGGGCACGGTCAAGATGATCAAGGTCTGGGGTCCGGGGGGCCCGCCCCGGCGCTACGGTCCGCTCCGGGCGCCGGGCAGCTCCGGACCCGGCGACACCTACGGCTGATCGGACCGCCCGTGGTGGCCCGTCCCTGGTGGGCCGCGGGCGGTGCGGAGGCGAAGACGAGGGGCGAGGACGGGGCGCCGCACGCGCAGGGGGTCACCGCACCCGCCGGATCGCACACCAGTGCCATCGGTGCGCCGGGGGCGCGTCTTTCGGGCCCGGGTGAGCCTGCGTGCGCGGGGGGCCGGCGCGGGCGGGGTGAGCCCCCGGCGCGTGGAGATCGCCGCGGCTGTGGTTGAGACCCCGCTCACGGTAGCCGTTGGTTGACATCCCGAAGCGCTGAGTGCCGGCGTGAGCCTCCTGAAGCCCTCACCCAGATATGGGGAGTCGGTGGAGGTCGGTTCAGGGCGGCACACGCGGACTCAGGCGCCAGCAAACCCCCATTCATGTCAGTGCTACCGGTAGACTGGAAGCTAATCCCGCCTAGATGGCGGGACACGTCGACTAACGCAGAACGACGCAGCCGCTCCCGCCTGTCCGGGGCCGGCTTGTGCTGTGCCAGAAAGGGCGCTTCGTGGCCGATTCCGGCAACCTCAACGAGAACATCCCGTCCACCGACGACGGCCAGACCGTGTCAACGCCGTCGTACGACGCCAGCGCGATCACCGTCCTGGAGGGTCTGGACGCGGTCCGTAAGCGACCCGGCATGTACATCGGCTCGACCGGTGAGCGCGGCCTCCACCACCTGGTCTACGAGGTGGTCGACAACTCCGTCGACGAGGCGCTGGCCGGACACGCGGACACCATCGACGTCACGCTGCTTCCCGACGGAGGCGTGCGCGTCGTCGACAACGGCCGTGGCATCCCGGTCGACCTGCACCCGGTGGAGAAGAAGCCGGCCGTGGAGGTCGTGCTGACCGTGCTGCACGCGGGCGGCAAGTTCGGCGGCGGCGGCTACGCCGTCTCCGGCGGTCTGCACGGCGTCGGCGTCTCCGTCGTCAACGCGCTGTCCACCAAGGTGGCGGTCGAGGTCAAGCGGGACGGCTTCCGCTGGACCCAGGACTACAAGCTGGGCACGCCCACCGCGCCGCTGCAGAAGAACGAGGCCATTGAGGAGACCGGTACCACGGTCACCTTCTGGGCCGACCCGGACATCTTCGAGACCACCGAGTACTCCTTCGAGACGCTGTCGCGGCGCTTCCAGGAGATGGCGTTCCTCAACAAGGGCCTGACCATCTCGCTGACCGACCAGCGCGAGGCGCACGTCGACGAGGAGGGCAAGCCGCTCAGCGTCCGTTACCGCTACGACGGCGGCATCGTCGACTTCGTCAAGTACCTCAACTCCCGCAAGGGCGAGCTGATCCACCCGACCGTCATCGGCTTCGAGTCCGAGGACAAGGAGCGGATGCTCTCGGTCGAGGTGGCGATGCAGTGGAACACCCAGTACAGCGAGGGTGTCTACAGCTTCGCCAACACCATCCACACGCACGAGGGCGGCACCCACGAAGAGGGCTTCCGCGCGGCGCTCACCACGCTGATCAACAAGTACGCGCGTGAGAAGAAGCTGCTCCGCGAGAAGGACGACAACCTCACCGGTGAGGACATCCGCGAGGGTCTGACCGCGATCATCTCGGTCAAGCTGGGCGAGCCGCAGTTCGAGGGCCAGACCAAGACCAAGCTGGGCAACACCGAGGCGAAGACCTACGTCCACAAGATCGTCTTCGAGCACCTCGCGGACTGGCTGGACCGGAACCCCAACGAGGCCGCGGACATCATCCGCAAGGGCATCCAGGCGGCCACCGCGCGCGTCGCGGCCCGCAAGGCCCGCGACCTGACGCGCCGCAAGGGTCTGCTGGAGACGGCCTCGCTGCCGGGCAAGCTGAGCGACTGCCAGTCCAACGACCCGACCAAGTGCGAGATCTTCATCGTCGAGGGTGACTCCGCCGGTGGCTCGGCCAAGTCCGGCCGCGACCCGCAGTACCAGGCGATCCTGCCGATCCGCGGAAAGATCCTCAACGTCGAGAAGGCGCGCGTCGACAAGATCCTGCACAACAACGAGGTGCAGGCGCTGATCTCGGCCTTCGGCACCGGTGTGCACGACGACTTCGACATCGGCAAGCTCCGCTATCACAAGATCATCCTGATGGCGGACGCCGACGTCGACGGTCAGCACATCAACACCCTGCTGCTCACCTTCCTCTTCCGCTTCATGCGGCCGCTGGTGGAGGCCGGGCACGTCTACCTCTCCCGCCCCCCGCTGTACAAGATCAAGTGGGGCCGGGACGAGGTGGAGTACGCCTACTCCGACCGCGAGCGCGACGTGCTGATCCAGGCGGGCCGGGAGAACGGCAAGCGCATCAAGGACGACTCGGTGCAGCGCTTCAAGGGTCTGGGCGAGATGAACGCCGAGGAGCTGCGGGTGACCACCATGGACATCGAGCACCGGGTGCTCGGCCAGGTCACCCTCGACGACGCGGCCCAGGCGGACGACCTGTTCTCCGTGCTCATGGGCGAGGACGTCGAGGCACGGCGCTCCTTCATCCAGCGCAACGCCAAGGACGTCCGCTTCCTCGACATCTGAGTCGGCCGGCAGCAAGCCTCGGACCGCTTCGAAAGGAACTCTGACCAGCAATGGCCGACGACACTCCCACCACCACCCCGGGCACCGGCACGCCGGACGGCGAGCGGCCCACCGACGCCGTCACCCCTCAGGAAGAGGAAGGCACCGTCCGCATCGAGACCGTCGGCCTCGAGACGGAGATGCAGCGCTCGTACCTCGACTACGCGATGAGCGTGATCGTGAGCCGCGCGCTGCCGGACGTCCGGGACGGCCTCAAGCCGGTGCACCGCCGCGTGCTGTACGCGATGTACGACGGCGGCTACCGCCCCGAGAAGGGCTTCTACAAGTGCGCCCGCGTGGTCGGCGACGTCATGGGTACGTACCACCCGCACGGCGACGCCTCGATCTACGACGCGCTGGTGCGCCTGGCCCAGCACTGGTCCATGCGGATGCCGCTGGTCGACTCCAACGGCAACTTCGGCTCGCCGGGCAACGACCCGGCGGCGGCCATGCGCTACACCGAGTGCAAGATGGCCCCGCTGGCCATGGAGATGCTCCGGGACATCGACGAGGACACCGTCGACTTCCAGGACAACTACGACGGCCGTAACCAGGAGCCGACGGTCCTGCCGTCCCGCATCCCGAACCTCCTGGTGAACGGCTCCGCGGGCATCGCGGTCGGCATGGCGACCAACATCCCGCCGCACAACCTGCGCGAGGTCGCCGAGGGCGCCCAGTGGTACCTGGCCAACCCCGACGCCACCCCCGAGGAGCTGCTGGACGCGCTCATCGAGCGCATCAAGGGCCCGGACTTCCCCACCGGCGCGCTGGTGGTGGGCCGCAAGGGCATCGAGGAGGCGTACCGCACCGGCCGCGGCTCCATCACGATGCGCGCGGTGGTCGAGGTCGAGGAGATCCAGGGCCGGCAGTGCCTGGTCGTCACCGAGCTGCCGTACCAGGTGAATCCGGACAACCTGGCGCAGAAGATCGCCGACCTGGTGAAGGACGCCAAGATCGGCGGCATCGCCGACGTGCGGGACGAGACCTCCTCCCGCACCGGCCAGCGGCTGGTCATCGTCCTCAAGCGGGACGCCGTCGCCAAGGTCGTGCTGAACAACCTCTACAAGCACACCGACCTCCAGACCAACTTCGGCGCCAACATGCTCGCGCTGGTCGACGGGGTGCCGCGCACGCTCTCGCTGGACGCGTTCATCCGCAACTGGGTGACGCACCAGATCGAGGTCATCGTCCGGCGCACCCGCTTCCGGCTGCGCAAGGCCGAGGAGCGGGCCCACATCCTGCGTGGTCTACTCAAGGCGCTGGACGCGATCGACGAGGTCATCGCGCTGATCCGGCGCAGCGACACGGTCGAGGTGGCGCGTGAGGGCCTGATGGGCCTGCTGCAGATCGACGAGATCCAGGCCAACGCGATCCTGGAGATGCAGCTCCGCCGGCTGGCGGCCCTGGAGCGCCAGAAGATCGTGGCCGAGCACGACGAGCTCCAGCAGAAGATCAACGAGTACAACGCCATCCTGGCCTCGCCGGAGCGGCAGCGGCAGATCATCAGCGAGGAGCTGACCGCGATCGTCGAGAAGTTCGGCGACGACCGGCGCTCCCAGCTGGTGCCCTTCGACGGCGACATGTCCATCGAGGACCTGATCGCCGAAGAGGACATCGTCGTCACCATCACCCGCAGCGGCTACGTCAAGCGCACCAAGACCGAGGACTACCGCTCGCAGAAGCGCGGCGGCAAGGGCGTGCGCGGCACCAAGCTGCGGGAAGACGACATCGTCGACCACTTCTTCGTCTCCACCACCCACCACTGGCTGCTGTTCTTCACCAACAAGGGCCGGGTCTACCGGGCCAAGGCGTACGAGCTGCCGGACGCCGGCCGGGACGCGCGCGGCCAGCACGTGGCCAACCTGCTGGCCTTCCAGCCGGACGAGCAGATCGCCCAGATTCTCGCGGTCCGGGACTACGAGGCGGCGGACTACCTGGTGCTCGCCACCAAGTCCGGCCTGGTGAAGAAGACCCCGCTGAAGGACTACGACTCGCCCCGCTCCGGCGGCGTCATCGCGATCAACCTCCGGGAGGCCGAGGACGGCCGCGAGGACGAGCTGATCGGCGCCGAGCTGATCGGCGCCGAGGACGACCTGCTGCTGATCAGCAAGAAGGCGCAGTCGATCCGGTTCACCGCCACGGACGAGGCGCTGCGCCCCATGGGGCGCGCCACCTCCGGCGTCAAGGGCATGAGTTTCCGCGGGGGTGACGAGCTCCTCTCGATGAATGTCGTCCGGCCCGGTACGTTCGTCTTCACCGCCACCGACGGTGGATACGCCAAGCGCACCAACGTGGACGAGTACCGCGTCCAGGGACGTGGCGGCCTCGGCATCAAGGCTGCCAAGATCGTCGAGGACCGGGGCTCGCTGGTCGGCGCGCTGGTGGTCGAGGAGAACGACGAGATCCTCGCCATCACGCTCGGCGGCGGTGTGATCCGTACGCGGGTCAACGAGGTCAGGGAGACGGGCCGTGACACCATGGGCGTCCAGCTGATCAACCTGGGCAAGCGGGATGCCGTCGTGGGCATCGCCAGGAACGCCGAGGCGGGCCGCGAGGCTGAAGAGGTCGACGAGGGCGCCGAGAGCGGTCCCGAGGCCGAGGCAGCCGAGGGCGCCGTGTCCTCGGCCGAGCAGACCGAGGAGTAGGTCGTGAGTCGAGCCACGGGCACCGCGTCGAGCGGCGGCAAGGACGCCAAGCGGACGCCGCCGAAGGCGCCGGAAGGCGACGGTGCCCGTGGCTCCGCCGACTCCCGCGAGTCCCAAGGGGGAACGCGTACCGTGACGGACGCTCGCGACGCCGCCCGCGGCTCGAAGCGGCAGCAGGAGGCGTTCACCCCGGGCCCGCTGCCCGGCGAGCGCTCCGGAGGCAAGCAGCGCGCCCAGCCCTATCAGCCACCGCAGGCGTACGCGCCGCCGGCGGACTCCGGAGCCCCCGCGGGCGGCTCCGGCAAGTCCGCCGCCCGGCGGGGCCGCGGCGGGGCCGCCGTGGCCGCCCGCACGGTCCCCCGGACCCGCAAGGCGCGGCTGAGGGTGGCCAAGGTCGACCCCTGGTCGGTCATGAAGGTCAGCTTCCTGCTGGCCATAGCGCTGGGCATCTGCACCGTCGTGGCCTGTGGGGTGCTGTGGATGGTGATGGACGCGATGGGCGTCTTCTCCACCGTGGGCGGCACCATCAGCGAGGCCACCGAGTCCAAGCAGGACAGCGGCTTCGACCTGGAGTCCTTCCTGTCCCTGCCGCGGGTGCTGGGCTTCACCTCGATCGTCGCCGCGATCAACGTGGTCCTGGCCACCGCTCTGGCCACCCTCGGGGCCTTCATCTACAACATCTCCGCGGGCTTCGTGGGCGGTGTCGAGGTGACCCTGGCGGAGGACGAGTAGCCCCTCCCGGGGCGGTCGGCGGAGACCGATTTTGGGACACGGGCTCTGGTGCGCTAATCTTTCGGTGCAGCGCGGGGCTATAGCTCAGACGGTTAGAGCGCTTCCCTGATAAGGAAGAGGCCACAGGTTCAAGTCCTGTTAGCCCCACCGTGCGAAAGACCCCCAATCCCTCGGGATTGGGGGTCTTTTGGTTCCCGGCGCCGTCGACCCGGCCGACCGGCGGCGGAGTTGGTGCCATGGGCGAACGGATGTCTGTCCGGTTGTTGCCGCCCGCAAGGCGGAGATAGGTAACCGATCGATATCGGCTGGTGTGTATCATCGGGCGCCAGAGGTCCCCTACGTCAAGGAAGAGACGAGGTCGCGCGGTGAAGAAGCTTCTCCTGGTCGCACTGGCCGCCATCGGCGGGCTCCTCGTGTACCGCCAGATCCAGGCGGATCGCGCCGAGCAGGATCTGTGGACGGAGGCGACCGACTCCGTGCCCGCAGGTTCGGGTGTGTGAGACAAAGCGTTCTACGCGAGGCCCTGGCCGCTGTGGCGGTCGGGGCCTCGTTGGCTTTTGCGAACGAAATGCTTGCATAGGCAAAGAGTGCGCTGTTCGGCGGCTGGTGCGGCGAGGGGTGACGCGTGGTGAAGGTCGGCGGCGGGGGCGGCGGCCGGGGACGGCTGGCCGTGATGGCGGCGGTGTGCGCGCTGGCCGTGGCCGCGGCCCCGGGAGCCGGGGCGGTGCCGCAGAAGGCCGGGGAGGCCTCGGAGCGCGGCGCGTTCCTCCCCCACCGGCCCGCTGACGAGGCCGCGAACGCGGAGTCCTACGAGCCGCAGGGAGAGCGGATACGCGGGGCGTCGCGGGCCGGGAAGGGGCCGTCGATGACCGTGCGGCGCGGCTACCGGGACGACATCGGTCCGGGCGAGACGCGGCACTACACGGTGCGGCTGGACGCCGAGTCCACGGCCCATGTCTCGGCCGTGGCGGTGCCCGCGCCGGGCTCGACGGTGACCGCGGACGTCGACGGCATCCGGATCTCGCTGCGGAGCGGGTCCGGAGCGCTCTGCGGGCAGGCCCGCCCGACGATCGTGATGCGGGGGACCGCGCAGCCGCTGGCCGACTCCGCCTCCCGGCAGCCGGGCCCCGGCACGCCGCCGGAGTGCCAGCGGGCCGGGGCCTACGACGTCGCCGTGGAGCGGGTCGGCGGCGAAGGAGCCGGCCCCGACCGCTGGCCGATGGAGCTGAGGTTCACCCTGGAGCGTCCGGTGGCGGCGGACGACGGGCGCGAGGCCCGGCCGCCGCGGGACGGCTGGAGCACCGAGCCGCCCACGGTGCCCGACCAGCCGGCCCGGGCCCGCAAGGGCGGCAGCGCGTTCCGCGACGCGGAGTTCCTGTCCACAGGTGTGTGGGAAGGCGAGATCAAGCCCGGCGAGACCCGCTTCTACCGGGTGCCGCTGCTGTGGGGCCAGCGGCTCTACGCGGTCGTCGGGCCGCCCACCGACGCCGACCGGAAAGGCCCGGGAGCCCTGGGCGACGCCGTCGGGCTGACCGTGTACAACCCCGAGCGCGGCCTCGTCGGGCACGGCCGGGCCGTCGAGGCCGCCGGCCGGCCCACCGAGGACGCGGTCGGCCCGACCGCCCCGGTGGCGTACGCCAACCGCTATGACCGGACGAGAGGCGAGGTCCGGGCGATGAGCCTCGCCGGGTCCTACTACCTCGCCGTCACCCTCGACCCGAAGGCGAAGACCCTCGCCGGCGGCGCCGTCCCGGTCACCCTGCGGGTGGTCGTCACGGGCCGGGCCCAGGTCGGCCCGCGCTACGCGCCGGCCGCCACCGGCGGCCCGGAGGGGCCGGACCGGGCGGACGGCGCCGCGGCCGACACCGACGACGACGGCCTGCGGGCCGTCGCGTACGCCGGCTTCGGCACGGGGACGGCCCTGCTGCTGGGGCTGGGGCTGTGGACGCTGGTCGCCCGGCGCCGCACGGGAGCGGGGCACAGGCCCACGACTGGCTGAACCGGGCTTGCGGTCCGCGGCGCCGTTCTCGTCACAGGCGGCGGCGCCGCCCCCGCCGCTCCCGCGGTGGTGACTGGTCGCGCGGGGCCACGGGCGAGGACGCCCCGCAGGTCCGCTCAGCCCGGGCCACGGGCGAGGACGCCCGGCAGGTCCGCTCAGCCCGAGGCCAGCCAGGCCCACAGCCCGACCGCGTAGCAGAGCGCGGCGATGACCAGGATCGCCATGACCGCCTTCGCGGGCGGCCCGTCCCGCCGCCGCCGTCCAACGCCTGGAGTCGACGCCACCGCCCCGGCCCCGGCCCCGGAGACCGGGGTGCCCGGTGCGGGCGTGGGCGGGTGCGCCGGGGCGAGCGGGACGTGCGACGGCGCCGGCGCGGCGACGGCGCCCGGCGGGGGCGGCGTCACCGGCGGCAGCGGAAGCCCGCCCGTTTCCGACCGCGACGGCGTACCGGACGGGGCGGACCCGCCGGGCCAGGGCGGGCCGCCCGGCGTGCCGAAAGCTCGGGGGTGCGAGCCGGCTTCGGGTGGGGACGGTGTGGCCGGCCAGGGGGACGGCTGGCGAGGGGGCGCGTGTCCCGCCGCCTGGTGCCCGGCGGCGGGAGGGCAGGGCGTGCCGGGCCAGGGGGGTGTGCCCGGAGTCGGCGAGGGCTCGGAGCCGAGGCCGGCACTGGGCGGTGCGTGGTGTGGGTCGTGGTGTCCGGGCTGGTGCCCGGTGGCGGCTGGTGAGGGCGTGCCGGGCCAGGGTGTGTCCGGTGGGGGCCCGTGGTCGACGCCGGCTTGGGCGGGGGCGGCCGTCCACAGCGGTGCGCCGGGGTGTGGCGGCCATGGCGGGGCTGTCGCCCCAGCCCCGGGCGGGGCGACGGAAGGTGGCGTGCCCGGGGCGGGCGATGGCGGACCTGGAACGGGCGGGGGCGTGCCTGGGGCGGCTGGCGGCGTACCGGGGGCGACCGGGTGGACGCCCGGATGGGCGTCGGGGGCGGGCGATGGCGGACCCGAGACGGGCGGGGGCGTGCCCGGGGCGGCCGGCGATGTACCGGGGGCGGCCGGTTGGATGCCCGGGTGGGCGCCGGGCGGGGGCTGGGCGCCTGGGTGGGCGCCGGGCGGGGTGGGGATCCCGGGCGGGGGCTGGGCGCCTGGGTGGGCGCCGGGCGGGGTGGGGATCCCGGGCGGGGGCTGGGCGCCTGGGTGGGCGCCGGGCGGGGTGGGGATCCCGGGCGGGGGGGGCTGGGCGCCTGGGTGGGCGCCGGGCGGGGTGGGGATCCCGTACGGGGGCTGGACGCCCGGGTGGGCGCCGGGCGGGGTGGGGATCCCGTACGGGGGCTGGACGCCCGGGTGGGCGCCGGGCGGGGGCTGGACGCCCGGATGGGCAAGGGTTCCCGGGTGGGCGGGGGGTCCCGGCGGCGGCGGGTTGTCCGGCAGTGGGGCGGTCTCCGGGGTGGGCGCGGTGCCCGGGGTCGCGGTCGGCGGTTCCGGGGGCGGCTTGCGGTGGGAGCGGCGGGGCCTGCGCTCCGGGCCGTCGGGGCCGAAGCCCGCCGGCAACGGGCCGAGCTGGTCGAAGACCTCGATGACATCGTCGTCGAGGTCGGGCTCGGGGAGCAGCTCCGTGGCGTCGCGCAGCGCCTTGCGGGCTCCGGTCGCGGTGCGGAAGCGGACGTCCGGATCAGGCTGCAGCAGGCCGGCCATCACCTGCCACAGCGGCTCGGGCACCTCGTCCGGCGGATGGGGCACCCCGTGCTCGGTGAACCGCCGTACCAGCGCCTCCGCGTCGGGTTTTCGACCGCTGATCAGATAGAGCGCCACCAGCCCGACGGCGAAGAGGTCGGCGGGGAAGTCGGGTTCGGCTCCCCTCATCTGCTCCGGCGCGAAGTAGCCGGGGGTGCCCATCACGAAGTCGGCCTCGGTGAGCCGTGGTTCACCCTTCGTCAGGGCGATGCCGAAGTCGGAGAGGCGGACATGGGGGCGGCCGGTGCCGGTCGCCTCCAGCAGGATGTTGGCCGGCTTGATGTCGCGGTGCACCACGCCCTCGGCGTGTACCGCCGCGAGCCCGGCCAGCAACTGGTCCAGCAGCACGCACACATAGCGCGCCGGCAGGGGGCCGTAGTCGCCTATCAGGTGGGCCAGCGACCCGCCGCCGACGAGGTCCATGGTGAACAGGACCTTGTCGTCGTCGGCCATCCAGCTGGCCGGCGCCAGCACATGGGGGTGGTCGATCCGCAGCGCCTGCTCGCGCACGAAGCGCAGGAGGGTGTGCGCGTCGCTCTGCTGGAGCACCTTGGCCGCCACATAGCGCTGTCGACGCTGGTCCCAGGCCCGCCACACCTCGCCCACGCCGCCGCGGCCGATCGGGTCCACCAGTTCGTAACGGCCCGCGAAGACCTCGCCCATCGCCCCGCCCCCGCGCTGTCCGTGGTCAGTTCTGGTGCGCCTCGTAGTGGGCCACCGCGTCGGCGGTCCGCCCGGCGCCGTAGACGCGGAGGAACTCCGCCAGTTCGGGGTGGGTCGCGGCGAGCGCGTCGGCGGCGTCGATGATGTCGCCCGCGGCGGAGACCGAGCGCAGCAGCGACTGGATCTCGCGCACCACGCGGCGCACGGTCGGGGCGCCGGTGCTGGCCGCGGTCTGGCTGGTGTTGAGGACCGAGCCGCCGGCGGTCTTCTTGATCTCCTCCATGCGCTCGGCGGCCTCGGCCGCACTGACCCTGCCGTCCGCCACCTGGCTGGAGAGCTCCTGGAGCGCCTGCACCCGCTGCACCACCGCGGGATTGCCGATCTTCGCGCGCTGGCCGCTCATCAGCTGGGAGAGCATGGGCGCCGAGAGACCGAGAATGGACGCCAGGCGGGCCTGGTTGAGACCGAGGTCATCGATGAGGCGGCGGAAGAGCGCCCCCAGCGGCTCCCCGTACCAGCTGCGCTGCAGCTCTCGTGCGCGGGCGGTGGCATCCTGCTGTGCTGCGTCCATACGCTCTCTCCCCTTCGCTTCGCTGCCGCGAATCTCGCGTGGCATCCTACGGAGAGCGGTACGTACGGGCGATACCCGGTCGGGAAAGGTGGCCGGCACCGGGTATCCTGATCCGCGTCGGGGCCTTAGCTCAGTTGGTAGAGCGCCGTCTTTGCATGGCGGATGTCAGGAGTTCGACTCTCCTAGGCTCCACCCCTTAACCCTCCTGACCTGCGAGAACGCGGTCAGGGGGGTCTTTTTTCGGCCCAGCGCAGGTGGGGATCCCGACGGGGACCGGGCGTGGTCACCGGTGCCCGGGAGATGGGGTTGATCTTTTAGAGGAACGCTTTTCCCGCCGCCCGTGGGGGAGACCGGGGCCGCTTCTGTCGGTCGGCTCCAGGTTCCTCTTCTCCACGCGGTGTGCCGGGCCATGACATGTGTGGGTCTGGTGTGGTGTCCGTGGCCGAAGTTTCACCTGGGTGCCGTGTGCGCTGGAGCGCTCGGCGCCGGCGGTGCACTGTTCAAGGACTCCGCGACGGTGGCGAGGGCCATGAGATCCGCTTCCCTGTGGTGTCGGGCGACCACATGCAGTCCGACCGGTTCGCCCGATGCCGTAAAACCCGCGGGAATGCTGATGGCGGGGTGCCCGCTGATGTTGAAGGCCCAGGTCAGCGCCACGCTCATGGCCTCCCCCGGCCCCTGGTGACCATGGGGTGCGCCGGGTGTGGTGGGGGTGGCTATGAGGTCACACCGGGTGAGTACGCGCTCGATCTCTCTATCGTTGCCGGCTTTCACGCCGCGGGCCTGAGTGTCCATCACGGGAGATCGGCGCAGCGCTTGCCAGCACGGGGCAGGATCGACGAGTCGCACGGAGGCGTCGCGGATCTCGACCGCCCCGGCGTCCGCCAGCCTGCTCAGGAACGCGTACGCCGTCTCGGCGATCCTCGCCTCCGTCGTGGCGAATCCCAGCGTGGCCGACCATGCGGTGCGCAAGGCTCGTGGTGGGGCTGTGAGAGTGCTTCGCGTCGTCATGCCGGCGACCGCGTCCAGATAGGCGGCGGCGTCCTCCGTGGAGCGGGCCAGCGGGCCGCCGACGTTCAGGCCCGCCCGGTCGCGGGCGGGCAGCCGGCCGTTGGTGGGCTTCAGCCCGAGGACTCCGCACCAGGCCGCGGGGATGCGGACGGATCCAGCGCCGTCGCTCCCCGTCGCGAGGGGGACCATCCGTGCGGCGACGGCGACCGCTGATCCGGCCGACGACCCCCCTGGGGTCCAGGAGGAGTCGAAGGGGTTGAGCGTCGGGCCGCGATCGGTGTGCCCCCAGGTCTGCCAACGCGTCCCCCTGCCCGGGGTGGCGGTGGTGCCCACAGGCACGCAGCCCGCTTCGATGAGGCGTACCGCCTGCACGGACGTGGCCCCCTCGGTGCCCTTGAGGGCCAGGGGCACCCCGGCGAGAGGCAGGTGCACTCCGGAGCGCACCTGTCGCTCCACCGCATCCGCCCGCTCGGCGGCGAAGGACGGCCACAGCGCGGTGAAGGCCCTCAACTCCGCATCCATATCGCTGATCCGGGACAGTGCGACCGCGACGGTCTCCCGTGCCGACAGACGGCCGGCATTGACCTCGGTGGCGATCCGGCAGGCGGACAGCCGGCCGTATTCCTCGACGCCGAGCCCGGAAGGCTTCACAGGGACCTGCTTCTCCGGCCATGCCGTGACGTGGGTGACGGCTCAGTCAAGCACGCGTCCTGTGGCGGCGCATCGGGTCCGGGTGCGGGCGTGCCGGCACGCCCGCGGGCGGACAGCGCCAGCAGACCCGTCGCCGCCGCGTGCAGGGCGTTGACGGTGATGATCGCCGGGGCGATGATCGCGACGGCCTCCGGCAGCAGCGGCTGGAGCAGCAGGGCGAGGATGATCGCCGTGATGCCGTTCTGCTGGCTCACCGCCAGGGCGAGCCGGTCGCGGCGGTCGAACCCGCGCGTGATCACGGTCGCCACCACCATCTGCGCCAGGAAGGTGGTCGCGCCGAGCAGCACCCCGGTGCCCAAGCGCACCCCCTGGGTGAGCAGCATGCCCAGCAGCAGGGTCGCCACCAGCAGTGACAGCGAGGTGGCCCGGCCGAGCAGCCGGCTGAGGGCGGGGCGGAAGAAGAGCGCGGTGACCGCGAGCCCGAGCATGAGGAACTGCCAGGTGGCGAGGGCCAGCAGGGCCAGCAGCGCGGTGGTCTGCGCGGCGGTGCGGAGCCGGCCGGTCCCCGAGCCCGCGGTGGTGGGGACCCCGTCGTCCGAGGAGTCCGCCGCGGACGCGGGGGCCCCGCCGGCGGCGGATGCCGTCGCGGCCGTCGGGGCCCCGCCCGGCGCGGACTCCCCCGCGGGAGCGCGCCCGCGCAGCGCCGCCCAGAGGGCCGCCGCGAGGAGCACCAGTGCCAGGTTGAGCGGCAGCGTGGCCCCGTAGGCGGCGCTGCCGGCGCCCACGCTCTCGGCCCCGTCCAGCACCAGCGCGCCGGCGTACACCACCAGGATCGTGGTGACCGGATCGTCGAAGGAGGCCCAGGCCGCGAGCAGCGACTTCGCGCGGGGCGACATCTCCCGACGCTCCATCAGCGCGGCGACCGACAGCGGATCGATCTGCGCCATCGCCACCGCGAGCACCAGGTACTCGGGCCGGTCCGGGTGGGCCAGGGTCAGCACTCCGGCGATCAGCGCGGCCTTCAGCAGCACGCCGAAGGTGACGGCGACGAGGATCCGGCCCAGGTCCCGGCGGGCCTGGGGGCGCGCGATGCCGTACGCGCTGCCGTACAGGCCGACGGCCAGCAGCCCGCCGGTCAGATAGGTGTAACCGGGGTCCTCGATGTGGTCCGCCAGCGGAAGCCACTGCCCGAGCAGCACGCCGAGGGCGGCGAGGGCGGCTGGCAGCAGGAGTGGCCTGAGGAGCGCGTCCCGCAGCACCGCCCTCCGCCGCGCCGGCTTCCGTGGTGCGTCCCGACCTGCCGTGTCCTGCCCGGCGTCCCGCGGCGCGTCCCGCGGCGCGTCCTGCCCGGCGTCCCACAGCGCGTCCCGTGGCGCGTCCCGCCCGGCGTCCCGTGGCGCGCTCCAGGCGGGCGGGGGGTCGCGGGCCTCCGCGGGCTCCGCGGCGGGCGTGCTCATCCTCCCTCCCCTATGAGCTCGTGGCCCAGCTGCGCCAGGCGCTCGTCCGCCTCGGCCACCCGCTCCTGGTCGACGGTGACGCCCATCAGATAGCCGCCGTCGGGCAGCGCGTGGTAGTAGATGGCGCCCTGCTCCACGTCGAGGACCACCCGCACCAGTTCGCCGCCGGTCACCGCGCACAGCGAGCTGTTGAGCCGCGCCACCAGGCCGGGCAGCAGCGCGCCGACCCGCTGGTAGCGCTCCCGGCGCTGGTCGCGGCTGATGTGCCGGAAGAAGTCGCTCAGCTCCGGGTGGTCGAGCAGGTCGGCGACGGCGCGCGGGGCGCGGTCGGGGGCGTGGTGGGCGAGGTAGTGCAGCCCGGGCACGGCCAGGGCGCGGGCGAGCGGGGCGGCGGCCGAGCCCGGGGTGGAGGTGGAGACGTAGGGCCGGACGGGCTCCGGCGCGTCCGGCGGCGCACCTCCGGATACCTCCGCCGGGCCCCGCGGGCTCGCGTCGGACGTCTCGTCCGGGGGCGCACCGGGTGCGCCGTCCGCGGTGGTCTCCGGACCGCCGACCGTGGTGCCGGGCGCGCCGGTGTCGAGCGTGTCGTGCGACAGCGCCTCCGCGGCCTTCCAGTGGGTGTCGCCGCGGCGCCAGGTGGAGTACGCGCCGTAGTTCAGCTCGCTGTACCGCACCGATCGACGGAGCTCGTTGACCGTGCGGGCTATCGTCTGGTCGGCGGCCTCGATCCGGTCCGGGCGCGAGGTGGCGCCGTACAGGTGCGAGCCGGCCTCGACCAGGTAGAAGAAGAGGGCGCCGTCGGGCACCCGGACCACGGTGCGGATCAGCGCGCCGCTGCGTAGCTCGGCCAGCTCCGGCTCCAGACCACTGAGCAGGTAGTAGAGCTGGCGGCCGGTCCGTTCATGGCGGCTGTCGGACGGCTCGGCCTCCTCGGGACCGGCCGCGGTGACGGAGATCTTGGCGATGTCGTGGTCGTAGAGGACGAGGTGCGGCAGCTCCTCCGGGTCCAGCGCCGGGCTCAGCCGTCGCGACAGGGCGCGCAGTTGCGGACTCTCACCGTCCGGGAACCGTACCCGGGGTCCCTCCACGGTGTCCGCTCCGTTCTGTGCCATCGATGAGTTTCCCCCCTGCATCAGACACATCCGACGTCAGACACTGCTGATCTCCACGTCCGTGCCGAGCCGCCGGTACGGCAGGGCCGTGAGCGCCCGGGTCAGCGGGTGCCCGGCGCCGAGCGCGTCCCTGCCGCGCACCTCGACGGAGGTGCGCAGCTCCGCCGCCGCCTCCGGCGGCCCGCTGGCCGCGAGGTTGGCGGTGGCCATCAGGGCGGTCGGATGGTCGCGGTCCCACCGCCGTACGCACTCGGCGTGGATCTTCCGGTCCTCGGCGGGCACGTACTCCAGATCGCCCAGCGCGGCACGGCAGTTGTTGAAGTTCATCCGGGCGACCAGCGTGAACGGATGGTCGTGGCCCAGGGTGCGGGTGAGCTGGTCGGCGGCGTCGGTGGCGTAGCCGTGCGCCTCCCCGGGCAGCCCGCCGTCCAGCAGGTACAGGGCGAGGTTGGATCGACAGACATCGGTGAACGGATGCTGGTCGCCGAAGACCCGGACATAGCGGTCCAGCGCCTTGCGGGCGTAGTCGGCCGCCTCGTCGTCCCGGTCGAGCGCGTGCAGTCCGGCGGCCATGGCCAGCGCGCCCTCCATGGTGGCGGGGTGGTCGTCGCCCCACTGGTCGCGGCTGTGCTCGTGGGCGCGCCGCAACAGCGGCACCGCGGCGTTCGGGTCGCCGGCGCGCAGATAGCTGACGCCCAGGCTGCGCAGGGTGCTCAGGGTCTGGTGCCCGCTGCCGCCCTCGATCTCCGTCAGCCGGTCCCGGGCCTCCCGCAGATGGGTGAACGACGACTCGAGATCGCCCAGTTCGCGGTGGTAGCGGCCGAGGTTGGCGTACGAGGCCCAGGTCCGCGGGTGATCGTCGGTCAGCAGTCGCCGGGAGACGTCGAACGCCATCTGCCCGTACTGCACCGCGTCCCGGTAGGAGCCCATGAAGTACCAGGACAGGGCGAGGTTGTTGGCGGCCATGGCGGTGTCGGGGTGCTCGTCGGTGAACACGTCGCGGAACCGCAGCAGGGTGCCCTGGTCCTCGACCAGCGCGTCGGCGAAGTGACCCAGCGCGCGCAGGTCCGCGGCGTACCCCCGGGCGGTCATCAGGGTGTACGGGTCGTCCCGACCCAGCGCGGCACGCTGGGCGCGCAGGGTGGCCGAATCCAGTTCGTACGCCCGCTGGTACTCGCCCAGCGAGCGGTGCGCGTTGGCGATCTGGGTGGCGAGCCGCAGCGCGGCGGCGTCCTCGGCGGGGAAGCGCTCCCGCCAGTCGGCCAGGATGCGCAGCCCCAGGTCGCGGGCGGAGGCCCACTGCCCGCGTCGCCAGCGGTAGCGCACCTGGTTGACCACCCAGCGGCGCACCACGGGCTCGTCGCACTCCAGCGCGCCGGAGACCACCAGATGCCGGTCCAGCTCGGTGAAGGTGGCGTCGTGCCGCAGGTCGTCGCCCTCCACATCGCCGGGGGCGAGCGAGGCCAGCACCCCCAGCACCTCGCGGCGGGTCCGTTCGCGCAGCTCCTCGCCCATCCGGGCGCGGCGCAGGGTCTGCACGATGCGGTGCACCCGGACCGTGGTGGTGGACTGGTCCACCACGGCCAGCGCCCGGCGGTCCAGGCTGGTGAGCACGGTGCCCAGCCGCATGCTGTCCCGCAGCCGCTCGTCCACCGCGGCCAGCAGCTCCAGCATGGCCGGCGACTGGACGACGGAGAGCGACACCCCGTCCGGGGAGAGGAAGGCGCACAGGTCCAGCAGCTTGGCCGCCGCCGGGTCCTCCTTCTTGAGCCGGTCGTAGGCCAGGTCGTAGGTGGCCGCGAAGGAGAGCGGGTAGTCCGGGGCGGAGCCCTCGTCCAGCAGGTTCACATTGGTCGCGACCCGCTCGATGAACTGGGCGACCGAGAGCGAGCCGCTCTGCAGCCAGGCCGCCGCCTGCTCCTCGGCCAGCGGCAGGTGTCCCAGCGCGTCGGCCAGCCGGGCCAGCTCCCCCTCGGGGGCCGTGGGCAGTCGGGTGCCCATCAGGCTGAGGCTCTCCTCCGGGCTGAACTCCTCCACCCGCGCCGGCTCCGCGAACCGGTTCCACGCGCTGTTCCGCGAGGTGACCAGGGTGTGCCCGTGGCCGGTGCCGGGCAGCAGGTCCCGTACGACGTGCGGGTCGGCCGCGTCGTCCAGGATCAGCAGCCACCGCTCGAAGGGTCGGCCCAGCCGCAGGTCCCGGCGCAGCTGGTCCAGGTCCTCGCCGGGCCCCGGGGCCCCGGGGGCGCCGGACGCCCGGTGCAGCTCGCGCGCCAGCTCGGTGAGGGAGGTGCGGATGTTGTCCGGGGCGGAGGCGGGGACCCACCACACCACGTCGTACTCGGAGGCGAAGCGGTGGGCGTACTCCAGGGCGATCTGGCTCTTGCCCACGCCGCCCATCCCGTACAGCACCTGGGCGGAGCCCGGGGAGCCGACGCCGCGGCCGAAGCGCTCGCGGAGCAGGGAGAGCGTCCCGGCGCGGCCGGTGAAGGCGGAGTTGCGCAGCCCGAGGTTCCACACCTCGGGGAGCCGTCCGGGGAAGCGCGGGCCGGCCGCGGCGTCCGGCGGCGGGTTCTCGCCCCAGCCCGGGAAGCCGAAGCGGGACAGCAGGGCGACGGTGGCCGCCTGCGCGGTCAGCCCGAACAGGTTGACCGCGTCGTGCCAGGCGAAGCGGGTGGGCAGCCGGGCGCCGCTGACCCGCACCCCGACGGTGCGCCGGCTGCGCGGCCGGCCGACCGGGGCGCCCTCGGCCAGCCGGGTGGCGGTCTCCCCGTCGGGCGAGCCGTGCAGGTGGGAGGAGAGCAGCACCACGACGGCGTCGGTCTGCTCGGGGATCTCGTCGGGGGTCGCCTCGACATCGTCGCGGTCGGCCACCCGAACGCCGATCAGCCGCAGCTGCTCGCGGATCCAGTCCGCCCAGACCTGGTCCTCGGGGGCGTGCAGCAGCACCACGGTCTCCGGCTCGACACCGCGGCGCGCCGCGTCGTAGGCGCGGTTGTACAGCCGGCGCAGCTGCTCGGAGGTGGGCTGGAAGGTGGCGACCGCTCCGCGGGAGACCCGCGCGGTGAGCTTGACGTACTGCGACAGCAGGCCGAGCGGGTTCCGCGGGTCCTCGCGCAGGACCGCCAGCTCCTCACCGAGGGCGTAGAAGGGGTGGTAGGGGATCTGGAGCTCGCTCCAGTACCCCTCCTGCGTCTGGTCGTCGGCGGGGCGCACGAAGGGGCCGAAGGTGTGGCGGAGCTCCGTCAGCCGGTGCGCCAGCCGGTCGTCCTGCGAGGTCTCGACCCGGAGCGGCACCACATGGATGCGGATCTCCCGGCCGTCCCGGTGGGCCCGCTCCCGGATGCGGCGGGCGACCTCCGCGCAGCCCTCGGTCGACGGCTCGTTCATGGTCAGCCCGAGGACCACGGAGTCGGGCAGCACCAGCGTGCAGACGTCGGCACCGTCGGACAGCCCGGTGCGGCCGTTGATCAGCACGTAGTCGTAGCCGCTGTGCCGGATCCGCTCGCGCAGCTCGGTGAGGAAGCCCAGGCCCTCCTGCCGGAGGAAGTAGCTCCAGTTGATCCTGGCCATGCGGTTGCGGTACTCGCCGTCGTGGATGCCGGGGCCGAGGTAGTCCAGCCGTCCGCCGCCGGCGAAGTGCGCGTCGAGCTGGACGGTGAACGGCAGCAGGTTGGCGTGGTCCTCGTACAGCCGGTGCAGCTCGTCGGGGCGGGTGTGGCCGGCCTGGATCGCGAACTCGATCAGGATGTCCAGCACGCCACGGCTGGCGGAGAGCTCATGGTCGGTCAGGAACCGCTGGTAGTAGCGGTGCAGACCCGGCGCGTCCAGGTCCCAGTCGACGGTCAGCACCGACTTGCCCGCGCTGGCCAGGATCCAGGCGGTGTTGGCCACCGCCATGGTGCGCCCGGCGCCGCTCTTGAAGGTGTAGAAGGAGATGATCTCAGCGGAGCCGTCGACGGTCATCCATCACCCCAGATTCCACCGGACCGGTGGGACAACAACGCGGAACGAGGCCCGGCCGGGACCGGGGACCAGGCGTCCCGCTCCCGAGAGCGGCGGGTCGGCCACTCGGCGCGCTCCTCCGGCTCCCGAGCCCCGCGCAGGGGTCTGCCGTCCGGTTCGCCCGGCTCGCTCCGGCCCTGGCCGTGGCCGCCCGGCCACACGGTGAGCACGTCCGCCATCGCCCCGATCACGGTGTGGGCCAGCCCCTCGGCGCTGCCGACCTCGTGGTGCGGCGCCCGCAGCCGGCAGCCGGCCGCCTGGGCCAGCAGGGCGTCGCGCAGCTGCGGGGTGTTCTCCCAGGTCTCCGCGTCGGTACGGGGCAGGACGGAGACCACCCCGGCGAACGCCGCGCCCCGGGCGGAGAGCCGCTCGCACAGCGCGGACAGTCCCGGATCCCGGCTGGGCCTGGCCTCGCGGGCCAGCCAGGGGTCGACGAGCAGCAGCACGACCGGCGGGTCGGGGTCGGCGCCCGGCGGCTCCGGAGGCAGCGCCACCGGCTCGGCCGCGCCGGTCTCCGGGGTGAACGGGCAGACCGTCACCTCCGCCACCCCGTAGTCCTCCAGGGCGCGTTGGACGACGTCGACCGCGCTCTCCTCGGTGTGCGGCCAGAACGGCTGCCAGTCCTCGGGACTGTCCCCGTACGGGGCTAACGCGGTGCGCAGGGCCGCCATGCGGGAGCGGGTGCCGGCCAGCAGCAGCAGGGTCACGCGGTGGCGCCTGGCGGCCGTGGCGGGCCCGCGGTCCGCGCGCGGCCGGCCCGCGGCCCGCGGCAGGTCGTACACCGGCCGCCACTTGGCGCGCGGCGGCCCGGGCGGCGCGGCGGGCGGCGGGTGCGGGGTCGGTGTGCCGGGGCGCAGGGCGCCGGCCGGGCGGGTCGCGCGGGGAGGCGCCGCCGGGGCGGGGGGCGCGGTGCCCGCGTGCGGATCGAAGCGGAGCGGGATCGACCGGGCGTCCGCCGTGGACATGGCCGGAAGGTCCGCCTGCACACCCGTGATCAGTCGGTCGGCCACCAGCCGGACCAGGTCCCGGTACTGCGCCCAGTGCTCCGGGTCCCGCAGCGTGCCGAACTCGCCCGCCGGATAGCCCTGTCCGCCGCTGGGCAGCAGCGGGCCTGCCTCGGCCACGGACAGGGGCAGCACCAGCCCGTCCGGGCGCCAGACGACGCCCACCAGCGCCCGTGGTTCACGGCCGGTCTGCCGGGCGCTGCGGGCCATCCGCTCGCGGAAGACGGACCACTCGCGGGCGCAGTCCGGGCTGCGCAGATAGGCGTCGGAGTAGAGCGCCAGCAGCGCGCGGCAGTCCAGCGCGGCCGGGTCCGGTTCCGGGACCGGAGCGGGGCTCTTCAGATGCCCTCGTGAACTCGCCTCGCGCCCCAGGCGGCTGTAGAGTTCGCTCTGAACATCGTAGTGAAACCGCTGGACTTGTCCGCGGTCGCCGGCTGACGCGGCGTAGCTCGTGAAGAAGAGCGGCCTCACAGCATCCCCCAAGCACCGTCTTCCGTTTCGACAACCGGCCGGCAAGACGTGTTGTTGTGCGACGCCGTGTGGTCGGATCGCACAACCCCAATATAGGGAAGGTGACGCGGTCCGTCCCTCAAGAACGCGTCAATCAGCCAAATGACGCAGGGTGTTCCGGATGTGCGTGATGAGAAGCCCCAGGTCGCGGCAGTAGACCGAGGGGTTGTCGAAACCTTGACCGCGTCCGAACCGGTGGGCGCGCAGCCCGCCGCCGCAGATTCCGGACACCGGACAGGCCCGGCAGGTCCGGCACAGCCCGTCGTCGAGGGCCGCGACGGTCTCCTCCAGGGCGAACGCCGCGTCCAGTGAGTGCCGGTGGATGTCGAGGCCGGTGGCGGCCGCGCCGTTCGCCACCGCCTTGAGCGAGTCGGTCCACTCGATCGAGCCGTCCGTCTCGATGACGACGGCCGCGGCGGGCGCCGTCCCGACCGTCTCGCTGTGACCGGTGCCGCCCCGGCACAGGTCCACCACGGAGTCGAAGAGTCGTACCCGCAGCGGCCGGCCCGCCGCCCACCACCGGTCGAAGGCCACCGCCAGCCAGCGCCCGTACGGGGCGTCGCCCGCGGCCGCGCCGGCCGGCGGGTGGTCCCAGGTGGCGTGGGGCAACAGGAAGTCGATCATCGGCGGGCGGTGGGCGGCCAGCGCGTCGTAGCAGCGCTCGGGGTCGTTGGCCAGGTCGACGGTGCACAGCAGCCCCTCGAACAGCGGGCGGTGTTCGGGCCGGCGCAGCAGTTCCAGGGCCCGCTCCACCTCGGCGTGGCTGCCCCGGCCGTCGCGGTGTCGGCGGTGCCGGTCGTGGCCCGCGCGGTCGCCGTCCAGGCTGAGGCCGACCCGGATGTCATGACGGGCGAGCTCGGCCAGCAGCGGGGCGTCGAGCAGCACGCCGTTGCTCTGCACCGTGAACCGCGCCGTCGCGCCGGTGCCGCGCAGCCGGTCGCGCACCGTCTCCACCAGCCGGGTGACCGGGCCGGCCCCGCCGAGCAGCGGCTCGCCGCCGTGCACGATCACCCGGACCGCGGGCAGCCGGTGGCGCCGGGCGTGCTCCGCGATCCGCTCGGCGAGCCGGTCCACGGTCCGCGCCGACATGGTGCGCGGCCGGTCCCGCCAGCCGGTGTCCCGCAGGGCGTAGACGTAGCAGTAGTCGCAGGAGAGGTTGCAGCGGCTGTGCAGCTTCACGATGAACTGGTCGAACGCGCGGGCGCGCGGGAGGCCGTCCGGCGCCGGGGGCGCCGGCCAGGGTGGGCTCGGGGCGGTGGCCGACTGGAAGGTGGGTGCCTGCCGCCACGGAGCGGAAGTCTTCACGTACGGGTACCCCCCGATTCGCCTGAGCCTGACGGCGCCGCCGCGTGGTCGCAATCCCCCCAGTCCACCGTAGCGAGGGCCCCCGGCCCGGTGGAGTCGCTGCTCGGCCAATCCCCGGGGCCGGTTCGGTCGCCTCCGGCGCGCCGAGGGTGGGCCGGCGCCCGGTCCACCACGCGCCGTCCAGCCGCCGGTCACCCCCCGGCGCCGAGGGCGGGCCAGGTGCCCAGCACCCGCACCAGGTCCCCGTCGTCGAGCCCCGCCTCCCGCACCGTCGCCGACGGGTCGAGCTCCTCGCACCGGCCGTCGGGCAGCACGCGCTCCACCCGGCGCCCGGTGCGGTCCTCGCCCGGGGCGATCGGCCAGCAGCTGAGCGCCCACACCGCGAGGTCGCCTATCCGGCTGCCGCGCGCCACCTCCAGGTCGCTGTGGAGCTGCCCGGAGCCGTCCTCCACGGTGAGGGCCACCGTCGCCCGCGCGGGGATGACGTCCACCGGCTCGGGCGGCGCCACGGGGGCGGGCGCGGGGGCGGGTACGGGCACGACGGCGGACGCGAGTTCGACGGTGGGCACGGGGGTCAGCGCGGGCGTCGGTTCGTGGGCCGGCGCGGGGGCGACGACGGGTACGGGCCCGACGACGGGTACCGGTTCGACGACGGGGTCCGGCGGCGCCGGCGGTCCCAGGTGGCGCTCGATCAGCCGGCGGAAGACGGGCTGGAAGGGGTACTGGGCGCGGAGGGCGCTCAGCATCCGGCGGTAGGGGTGCTCGACGACGCCGTTGTCGAGCCTCTCGAAGAGCAGGGTCCACGCCTCGTCCGAGCCGCCGTCGAACGACACGCGAGCGCTCCTGGGCACCTTCATGGCGGAGAGCAGAAGACGCGCCTCGCCCAGGGTGCTGTAGACCTCCGCCACCGCGCTGAGCAGTTCGTCCCGCTCGGCGTCGGTGATATCGACGTCCCCCGGCAGCCGCCGTTCGGAGTCGGACGCGGACAGGTCGTGTGTCGACATGTGCTCTCCCCCGAAGTCACGCCAGAACCATGGCAATTATGCGTGTTCTGACATCAAGAGGGCAGGAGAGCTGCCGATTTCTCCACGGTCGAGACCCAGCGGACCGCGGACCGCGCGGCCGACTGCTACGCGCGGCACGCGCGCCCCCGACCGCTACGCGCGGCCGGGGGCGCGCGTAGCGGTGTGCGCCGCCGTCCGGCGGCGGGTGGTCCGCGCGGTCAGCGGTTCTCCTCGCCGTCGTCGTCGGTCTCCGCCTGCTTGGCCTGGACCTCCGGGTCGAGGGTGGAGTTCGGGCCGCTGCCGTCGACGGAGGAGAACGAGGAGCGGTCGTCCAGCTCGGTGGCGGCGGACGGCTCGACCAGCCAGTCCGGGTTGGACTGCCGGTCCCACCACTTCCAGGCGCCGTAGGCGCAGCCCGCGACCAGCGCGACCAGCGCCATCCGCTTGAGCGCCCGGCCCGTCCGGGCCCGGCGGGCGCGCTTCTTGGCGATCTTGTGGATCTCGGCCGGGGTCACCTCGCCGCGCAGCGCGGCGATGGCCGCGGCGGAGCGCGAGATGGCCTCTTCTCGGGCGGGTCCGGCCGCCGCCCGGGTCACCGCGACGGCGTGCTCCATCCGCGGGGCGGTGTACTCCGCCGCGTGTCGGGCGGCCTCGCGGGTGCGGTTGGCGGCGCGGGTGGCGGCGGCGTCGACCTTGGGCGGCAGCGCGCCGCGGGCGTGTTCGATGCGGGGTGCCAGGTGCGCGTGGTACTGCTCGCCGGCGGCGCACCGGGCCTGGTGGGCGGCGTGGGACACCTTGGGCGCGACGCGGGTACGGGCCTCGTGGGCGTAGTGCACGGCGGCGTCCTTGGCTGTGCCGGCGTACGGCGCCACCACCTCCGCAGCGTGCCGGACACTGTCCTTCGCGGTGCCGGTCACGGCGCGCACGCTGTCTTTGCGGGTCACGGATCCTCCTCGTCGGTTCCTTGCGTGGCGTACTCGGTGGCGTACTCCGGGTTTGGGGTCTGTACCCCCGGGCGTCTGTCCTCAATACGCGATGTGTCGTCTTTCCACCCTTTTGAAGATCATGCCTGTTGACGGGATATGAGGCATGCGTGAATCGGCATCCGGGTCAAGCGGGACTCCGGCGGAGCCCGCGACCGGGCCGGCGGCTACTCGTTGTACTCAGGTCCGTGCGAGGATCGAGATGTCCGTGAAGACTGATGGAAGGTAGATCGTGGCTGAGGAGCTCTACGCCACCCTGAAGACCAACCAGGGCGACATCCAGATCCGGCTGCTGCCGAATCACGCGCCCAAGACGGTCCGGAACTTCGTCGAGCTCGCCAAGGGCGAGCGCGAGTGGATCAACCCGGAGACCGGTGCGAAGACCACGGAGAAGCTGTACGACGGCACGATCTTCCACCGTGTCATCAGCGGCTTCATGATCCAGGGCGGTGACCCGCTGGGAAACGGCACCGGTGGCCCGGGCTACAAGTTCGCGGACGAGTTCCACCCGGACCTGGCCTTCACCAAGCCGTACCTGCTGGCCATGGCCAACGCCGGCCCGGGCACCAACGGCTCGCAGTTCTTCGTCACCGTGGCGCCGACCACCTGGCTGACCGGCAAGCACACCATCTTCGGCGAGGTCGCCGACGAGGCCAGCAAGAAGGTCGTGGACGCCATCGCGGGCGCCCAGACCAACCCGCGCACCGACCGCCCGGTGAACGACGTCGTCATCCAGAGCGTCGTCGTGGAGACCCGCGAGGGCTGATACGCCCGGTTCGTACGGGAACCCTGTGCCCCGCCCGTCCGTCTTGAGGGCAGGCGGGGCGGTTCCCGTGTGCAGGCAGGAAACGGGGGACAAGGGGAGACATGGAAGACCAGGCGGTCTGCTGCTACCGGCACCCGGACCGGGAGACCGGCATCAGCTGCACGCGCTGTGAGCGGCCGATCTGCCCCGAGTGCATGATCTCCGCTTCGGTCGGCTTCCAGTGCCCCGAGTGCGTCAGCGGCGGCCACGCCGCGGGGGCCACGGCGGCGTCCGGCATCGCGGGGACCAGCGGGCGTTCGTACCGCACGGCCGCGCGGCCGCGCACCATAGCCGGCGGCGCGATCAGCGACGACCCGCGGTTGATCACCAAGATCCTGCTGGCGATCAACGTCGCGGTGTGGATCGCGGTGCTGGCCGTCGGCGACCGGCTGCTGAACGACCTGGTGCTGGTCGGCGCCTTCCCCCCGGAGCCCTTCGCGCGCGAGGGTGTCGCCGAGGGCGAGTGGTACCGGCTGGTCACGGCGATGTTCCTGCACGAACAGCCGATGCACATCGCCTTCAACATGCTCTCTCTGTGGTGGCTGGGTCCGCCGCTGGAGGCCGCGCTCGGCCGCGCCCGCTTCCTCGCCCTCTACCTGCTCTCCGGCCTGGGCGGCAGCGCGCTCACCTATCTTCTGGCCGACCAGACGCAGGCATCCCTGGGCGCCTCCGGCGCGATCTTCGGGCTGCTCGGAGCCACCGCGGTGCTGATGCGCCGGCTCAACTACGACATGCGGCCGGTCATCGCGCTGCTGGCGCTGAACCTGCTCTTCACCTTCACCTGGTCCAACATCGCCTGGCAGGCGCACATCGGCGGTCTGATCGCCGGCACGCTGGTGGCCTACGGGATGGTGCACGCCCCGCGCGACCGCCGCGACCTGGTGCAGGCCGTGACCTGCGCGGTGGTGCTGCTGGGCATCGTGGTGATGATCTGTGTCCGCACCCTGGAGCTCACGCACTGATCGTCCCCGCCGGGGCGGGCGGTGAAGGTCCGTCGGTCGGTCGGGTCATCGGCCGTGCGACCGGGTGTGTGACCGGCCGTGCGGCGGTTCCGCCGGCCCCGGCTGTGGACGGTGGTCGAGGGGTGCCGACGGGAGGTCGTGGGGCGCCCGGTGTCCTCGTCCCCAACGCCGCGAAGCCGAACCGCCGGTGACCGTGGGGGCCACTCGGCGATCGGCTTGGATCACAGTTGTCCACAGCATGTGCCCGATCTTGTGCAACCTGTGGAGAACATCTGTCCGCTCCACGCTGACCTGCGGTGCTGTGGTGTCTCGACTGTCAGACCGGCGTCAACCTCGCAGAGGTTATCCACAGATCTTCTGAGTTTTCCCCCGCTGTGGATAACTCTGTGGACACCTTAGGGGGAAGGTACGGCCGAGACGGCTATTTCCACTGGGTGGAGACGACGAAACCGGCCGCGATGAAGCCGAATCCGACCACGATGTTCCAGTTCCCGAACGCCTTGATCGGCATGTCCCCGGTAGTCACGTAGAAGACGACGATCCAGGCCAGGCCGATCAGGAACATCGCCAGCATCAGCGGCGCGACCCAGCTGCGACCGCTGCTGAGGTTGATGGTGGTCGCCTGCTTCGACGAGGACGGCGGTGTGTAGTCGTCCTTCTTGCGGATCCGTGACTTCGGCACGAGGAACTCTCCTGTCGATGCGCTGCGTAACCGCGCGGGGCTGGTCTGGGTAGGGCGGCGCCGAGGCGGACGGCGACGCTGAGATCTTCCTTCCCCCGGCCGTCCGTTAGCGTAGTCCTTCCGCGGCGTCGTAAGGAGTAAGGGTACGTTGAGCAATTCCGCTGACTCCCCCACCCCGAGCCCGCGCCGCCCCTCCTTCCGGCCCGTACGGCTGCTGACCGTCGCCGTGTTCGCCCTCGCCGGTCTGATCTTCTGGATCAGCTTCAACACCGCCAAGGGCACCGATCTGCGCAGCGACGAATCGATGCTGCGGCTGTCGGACCTCATCCAGGAGCGCAGCCGCAAGAACGCCAAGCTGGACGACTCCACGGCGCGGGTGCGCGACCAGGTGGACGCCCTGACCCGCGGCGCCGACGAGGGTGGTTCCAAGGCGGCCCAGGCCCGGCTCAAGCAGCTGGAGGGCGCGGCGGGCACCCGCCCGCTGAGCGGGTCGGGGCTGAGCGTCACCCTCAACGACGCCCCGCCGAACGCCACCCCCCGGATCCCCGGGGTGCCCGACCCGCAACCCAACGACCTCGTCATCCACCAGCAGGACCTCCAGGCCGTGGTCAACGCCCTGTGGCAGGGCGGCGCCGAGGGCATCCAGGTGATGGACCAGCGGCTGATCTCCACCAGCGCGGTGCGCTGCGTCGGCAACACCCTGATCCTCCAGGGCCGGCTGTACTCGCCGCCGTACAAGGTGACCGCGGTCGGCGATCCGGAGAAGCTGCGCGAAGCGCTGAGCGCCTCGCCGGCGATCCAGAACTACCGGCAGTACGTCGAGGCGTACGGCCTCGGCTGGAAGGTCGACAACGAGGACGCCGTGACGCTGCCGGGCTACTCGGGCACAGTGGAACTCCACGAGGCGCAGCCTCTGAAGTAGAGGGCCGAAGCCTCTGACGTGGAGGGCCGAGACCTCTGGGAGAGAAACCTCTGGGGTGGAGGCGCCTCCAGGGGAGAGGGGGCGGTCCGGCGATGTCGGTGCGGCTGGTCGTCAGGGCGCTCAGCGAGCTGTGCATCACGGTCGGCGCCGTGCTCGTGCTCTTCGTCGGCTACGTCCTCTACTGGAGCGGGGTGCGCGCGGACGCCGCCATGGACGAGCAGCTGGACCGGTTACGGGACCGCTGGTCGACCGGCGCGGTCGCCACCTCCCCCGAGCCGCGACGGCGGCCCTACGCTCCCGGCGAGCCCTTCGCCGCCATGTACGTCCCCCGCTTCGGCGCCGACTGGGTGAAGCCCGTGCTGGAGGGCACGTCCCCCGGAACCCTCGCCAAGGGGCTCGGTCACTACCCGCGCACCGCGCGGCTCGGCGAGCGGGGAAACTTCGCGGTGGCCGGTCACCGGCGCACCCACGGCGACCCGTTCAAGGACTTCCCCCGGCTGCGCCCCGGTGACGCCGTGGTGCTCAGTGACGGCACCACCTGGTACACCTACCGCGTCGACCGCCGGCCGTACCGCACCCGGCCCAGCGACACCGCCGTCCTCGACCCGGTGCCGGCCGCCTCCGGCCACCGGCGGTCCGGCCGCTATCTGACGCTCACCACCTGCGACCCGGAGTGGGGCCACAGCCACCGGCTGATCGCCTGGGCCCACCTGGACGCCACGGCGCCGGTCGGCGCGGGCAAGCCGGACGCTTTGCGCAGCTGAGCCTCCGGCGCCCGGTCCGGCCCCTTAGTCTGGTGCTGCACCGCGATCGGAAGGGACGGCATGTACGGCTGGATCTGGCGACATCTGCCGGGGAACGCGTGGGTTCGGGCACTGATCTCCCTCGTGCTGATCCTGGCGATCGTCTTCGTGCTCTTCCAGTACGTCTTCCCCTGGGCGGAGCCACTGCTGCCGTTCAACGACGTGACCGTGGACGAGGGAATGGCAGGGAACCGATGAGCGCGCGCATCCTGGTCGTGGACAACTACGACAGCTTCGTCTTCAACCTCGTCCAGTACCTCTACCAACTCGGTGCCGAGTGCGAGGTGCTGCGCAACGACGAGGTCTCCACCGCGCACGCGCAGGACGGCTTCGACGGCGTGCTGCTGTCGCCCGGCCCCGGCGCCCCGGAACAGGCGGGCGTCTGCGTGGAGATGGTGCGGCACTGCGCCGACACCGGCGTCCCGGTCTTCGGCGTCTGCCTGGGCATGCAGTCCATGGCGGTGGCCTACGGCGGGGTCGTGGACCGCGCCCCCGAGCTGCTGCACGGCAAGACCTCGCCGGTCACCCACGAGGGCGCCGGGGTCTTCCGGGGCCTGCCCTCCCCGTTCACCGCCACCCGCTACCACTCGCTGGCCGCCGAGCCGTCCGCGCTGCCGGACGAGCTGGAGGTCACCGCGCGGACCGCCGACGGCATCATCATGGGGCTGCGCCACCGTGAACTTCCGGTCGAGGGTGTGCAGTTCCACCCCGAGTCGGTGCTCACCGAGTGGGGTCACCTGATGCTGGCCAACTGGCTGGCCATGTGCGGGGACACCGGGGCGGTGGAGCGGTCCGCGGGGCTGGCGCCCGTGGTCGGCACGGCGGGCGGCAAGGCCGACGAGTGACCGCACTCCGCCCCGAGCGCGAGGGCGCCCCGCACGGCGCCCCGCGGCCCGTCCCGTACCCGCCCGACGTCCCGGACGTCCGCGGTGGCTACGAGGACGAGGACGCCGCGTTCGTGGCGGCCGTCGAGGGCCTTGAGGACCCGCTGAACGACCCGCTGCCGACGGCGGAGCCGCCGGGCACGGCGCCCGACGCCGCCACCACGAGCGGAGTGGGCTACGGGTCGTATGCGTCGCTCCAGGTGGCACAGCCGCTGCGGGACGACGAGACGATGATGCTGCGCGTGGCCGACGTGACCGACGTGGTCGCCGCCGGTCGGACGCCGCCGCCGGCCGACGCGACCGCGGTGCTCCGCAGGATCGAGGCGGAGCCCGCCGACCCGCGGCCCACCGACCCCGAGCCCGCCGACCCCCGGCCCGCCGCTCCGAAGCCCGCCACCCCGAAGTCTCCCGCGTCGAGGCCCTCCTCCGCGGGCGCGCCCACGGAGCCGGCGGCCGAGGACGGGACGACGGTGCTGCGGCGGGTCGAGCCGGAGTCCGCGGCCGAGGCGACCACCGTGCTCCGCAGGGTCGAGTCGGAGCCCCCGCGCGGGGCGGGAGAAGAGCGTGCGGCGTCGCCGAAGGCCGCGGGGCCGGTCGCCGAGGGGCGGGCCGCCCGCCGCAGGGCCGCCCAGGAGGCCGCCCGCCGCGGCAGACGCGGGCGCGGCCCGCGCGGGACGCCGGAAGCGGCGCCGCGGCCGCGGGGCCGCGCGGAGACCGCCGGTGCGGGGCCGCCCCGCACTCGTATGGAGGCCAGACAGGCGGCGCGGGCGCGCAGGGCCGGCCCCGGTGTGATCATCAGCCGGCTGGTCGGCGAGCTGTTCATCACCGTCGGCGTGCTGATGCTGCTGTTCGTCACGTACCAGCTGTGGTGGAGCAACATACGAGCCCACCAGCTCGCCAACGGCGCGGCGAACAACCTCCACGAGAAGTGGGACCGGGGCGACCGGGACCCGGGTGTCTTCTCGCCCGGCGAGGGGTTCGCCATCATCTACATCCCGAAGCTCGATGTGAAGGCGCCCATCGCGGAGGGCATCGACAAGCACAAGGTCCTGGACCGCGGGATGGTCGGGCACTACGCCGACGGCCGGCTGAAGACCGCGATGCCGTGGGACGAGAAGGGGAACTTCGCCGTCGCCGGCCACCGCAACACCCATGGCGAGCCGTTCCGCTACATCAACCGGCTGCGGCCCGGCGACAAGATCGTCGTGGAGACCCAGCGGGCCTTCTTCACCTACGAGATGCGCAGCATCCTCCCGCAGACCCCGCCCTCGAACACCGGTGTCATCGACCCCGTGCCGGCGGGTTCCGGCTTCCGGAGCCCCGGCCGGTACATCACCCTGACCACGTGCACGCCGGAGTTCACCAGTACGTACCGAATGATCGTCTGGGGCAAGATGGTCGACGAGCGGCCGCGCAGCGAGGGCAAGCCGGACGCGCTCGTCGGGTGAGCGAGGAACGGAGCACGACGCGGTGGCAGGCACGAGCACGACAGACGACCGGGACGAGAGCGCCGAGGCCGCACCGGAGACGACCCCCACGGCCGTGCCCTCGCGCCCGAACCGTGGCGCCCGGGGCCGGATCGCCACCGCCGTCGGCGTCTTCGGTGAGCTGCTGATCACCGTCGGTGTGCTGCTCGCGCTCTTCGTCGTCTACTCCCTGTGGTGGACCAACGTGCTCGCCGACCGCGAGGCCAGGAAGCAGGGCGACCGGGTGCGCAAGCAGTGGGCCCAGGGCCCCGGCGGCCTCGACACCAAGGACGGCATCGGCTTCCTCCACGTACCGGCGTTGAAGGAGGGCGAGATCCTGGTCAAGAAGGGCACCTCGACCGGCGTCCTCAACAACGGCGTGGCGGGCTTCTACACCGAGCCGGTGAAGTCCGCGATGCCGTGGGAGAAGACGGGCAACTTCACCCTGGCCGCCCACCGGGACGGGCACGGCGCGAAGTTCCACAACATCCACCGGCTGGACGACGGCGATCCGATGGTCTTCGAGACCCGCGACACCTGGTACGTCTACAAGGTCTTCGCGAAGCTCGACGAGACCTCGAAGTTCGACGTCGGCGTGCTGAACCCGGTCCCCGAGGGCTCGGGCAGGAAGAAGCCCGGCCGCTACCTCACCCTCTCGACCTGCACCCCGGTCTACACCTCGAAGTACCGCTACATCGTCTGGGGCGAGCTGGTGCGCACCGAGAAGGTCGACGCCGACCGCACGCCGCCCGCGGAGCTGCGCTAGCCGACCACGTGAGCCGCTGACCCCGCGCCCATGACCCCGCGCCCGTGAGCCCGCGAGCCCGTGCTCCGCAGCCGACCGACGTGGCGGCCTCCCCGGGGCTCCCAGAGGATCCCCCGAGGCCACGGAGAAGCCCCCGGCACCTGAATGCTTGGGTTCTAGTGGTCGTCGCAACACCCCAGCTCAGGGGATGCGATGGACTTCAAGATCCGTGAGAGCCGCAAGGAACAGGGGCCCCGGAAGCTGCACCGGGAACGGGAGGAATACTTCCGGCTCGTGCAGCTGGGATTTGGCAACGTAGAAGCGAGCCGACGCGTCGGCGTCAACCCTCGGACCGGCCGTGAATGGCGTAACGGTCGGCCCGAGGGCCGCAAGAAGCGGCCGAGGCCGCCCGCGCATCTGGTGCGGGCGGCCTCCGCGCCATCCCGGTACCTCTCGGAGGCCGACCGGATCCACATCGCCGACCGGTTGCGGGAGAAGGCCACCGTCCGCACGATCGCGGCCGAGCTGGGCCGCAGCCCGTCCACGGTCAGCCGGGAGATCCGCCGCAACCGGCACCCGGTGGGCGGCCAGTACCGGCCGCACGCGGCCCAGGCCCGGGCCGATGCCCGCCGGCCCCGCCCCAAGCCGGGGAAGATCGGCCGGAACACCGCACTGCGGGACTTCATCCAGGACGCTCTGGACCTGAAGTGGAGTCCGGAGCAGATCTGCGAGAGTCTGCGCCGGACGTTCCCTGACCGGCCGGAGATGCACGTGGTCCACGAAACGATCTACCAGGCCCTCTACGTCCAGGGCCGCGGCGAACTACGCCGCGAGCTGGCCCGAGCCCTGCGTTCGGGACGCGCCCGGCGCATGCCACGCCGCCAGGCCCAGCAGCGGCAGCCTCGTTTCTCCACCCCGATGGTCATGATCAGCGAGCGTCCGGCCGAGGCAGAGGACCGGGCGGTGCCCGGCCACTGGGAGGGCGACCTGATCATCGGCAAGGACAACGGCTCCGCGATCGGCACCCTGGTCGAACGCGCGACCCGCTACGTGATGCTCCTGCACCTGCCCGAGGGCCGCAGCGCGGAACTCGTCCGCGACGCCCTCGTGACAACCGTGAAGACCCTCCCTGCACACCTGGTGCGCTCGCTGACCTGGGACCAGGGCTCGGAGATGGCCGCCCACGGCGCGTTCACCCTCGCCACCGACATCCCGGTCTACTTCTGCGACCCGGCCAGTCCCTGGCAGCGCGGCTCGAACGAGAACACGAACGGCCTGCTGCGGCAGTACTTCCCCAAGGGCACCGACCTGTCCACCCACAGCCGCGAGCACCTCGACGCCGTCGCCGCCGAACTCAACGGCCGCCCACGCAAAACGCTCGGCTGGGAAACCCCAGCCGAGCGCCTGCATAAACTGCTCGCGGCCTGATCAACACGACCACGTGTTGCAACGACCCCTAGAAACCGCCATGGGCGGTGCCGGGGGCTCTCTCGTGGCTGTCGGTGGGCCGCTGGGCGGCCCGGCGGCGCTGGCGTCAGCCGCTGGTGCCGCCCCACCAGCCGTCGTCTTCCTCTTCGCCCTCGGGCTTGCCGTTCCCGCCGTTGTCGCCACCGGGCTGGCCGACCATGGTCAGCAGGTTGACCGCGGTGCCCTCGGGCACCTGGGTGCCGGCGGCCGGGGTGCTGATCAGCACGGTCGCGTTGTCGTCCTGCGGGCCGGTGACGGTGCCGATGGTGAGCTTGGCGTCCTCCAGGGCCTTCTTGGCGTCCTTGAGGGTCATCCGGCTCATGTCCGGCACCGGGACGTTCTGCGGGGTCGCCGGGGCCTTGGCGACGTCGAGGTTGACCGTCGAGTTGACCGCGACCTCCTGGCCGCCGGGCGGAGTCTGGCTGATCACCGTGCCGGGCGCCACGTCGGCGTTCTCGACCTCCTTCGACTGGACCTTGAAGCCCTTGCCGGTCAGGGTCGCGGTGGCCTCGGCGAGCGACTTGTTGGTGACGTCCGGGACGACGGCCTTGGTCTGCGCGATCGCCACCGTGAGAGTGACCTCGGTGTCCGGGGTGACCCGCTTGTCGCGCGGGCTCTGGTCGATGACCTTGCCCGCGGTCTGCTCGGAGATCTGGGTGACCTGCTTGACGTTGGTGAAGCCCTTGGCCGCCAGCGCCGCCTTGGCGTCCTCGAACTGGATGTTCAGGACGTCCGGCACCAGGACCTTCTCCGCGGGCTTCTTGCCCTTGGACAGGACCACCTCGACCGTGCCGTTCCGCTCGACCTGGGCGCCCTCGCCGCTCGGCTCCTGGCTGCAGATGGTGTTGCGTTTCTGATCGCAGAACTCCGAGCCGGTCGCCTTGACCGTGAAGCCGCCGTTGACGCCCGCCTCCTGGGCCTCCTTCAGCGTCTTCCCGGTGAGCACGGGCACATCGACCTTGTTGTCCTTGTTGCCGCCCCCTCCGAACACCGCCTTGCCGATGAAGATCGCGCCGACCAGCACCAGGATGCCGGCGACGACCAGCAGCACGGTGGAGGTGTGGCTCTTCTTCTCGCCGCCGCCGCGGCGCCGGTCCGGGCGGTCGTCGTAGCCGAAGCCGCCGTCGTCGTCCCGCACGGGCGGCAGCATCGAGGTCGGCGCGGCCGTCGGGTCCTGCGGGCGGAGCATGGTGGTGGGCTGGTCCTCGGGGCCGCCGTAGCCGGCCTGGCCCAGCGCGGCGGTGGCCGCGACCGGCTGACCCTCCAGGGCCGCCTCGATGTCGGCCCGCATCTCGTCGGCCGACTGGTAGCGGTAGTCCGGGTCCTTGACCAGCGCCCGCAGGACGATCGCGTCCATCTCCGGGGTGATCTCGGGGTCGTAGGTGCTCGGCGGCTGCGGCTCCTCGCGCACGTGCTGGTAGGCCACCGCCACCGGGGAGTCCCCGACGAACGGCGGGCGCACCGTCAGCAGCTCGTACAGCAGGCAGCCGGTGGAGTAGAGGTCGGAGCGCGCGTCCACGCTCTCGCCCTTGGCCTGCTCGGGCGAGAGGTACTGCGCGGTGCCGATCACCGCGGCGGTCTGCGTCATGGTCATGCCGGCGTCGCCCATCGCGCGGGCGATGCCGAAGTCCATCACCTTGACCTGGCCGGTGCGCGTCAGCATGACGTTCGCCGGCTTGATGTCGCGGTGCACGATGCCGCTGCGGTGCGAGTACTCCAGCGCCTGGAGGATGCCGATGGTCATCTCCATCGAGCGCTCGGGCAGCAGCTTCCTGCCGGAGTGCAGCAGCTCACGCAGGGTGGAGCCGTCGACGTACTCCATCACGATGTACGGGATCGAGACGCCGTCGACGTAGTCTTCGCCGGTGTCGTAGACGGCGACGATCGCCGGATGGTTGAGCGAGGCGGCCGACTGGGCCTCTCGGCGGAACCGGGCCTGGAAGGACGGATCGCGGGCGAGGTCCACCCGCAGCGTCTTCACGGCGACGGTGCGGCCGAGGCGGGTGTCGTGCGCGAGGTACACCTCCGCCATGCCACCGCGGCCCAGCACCGAGCCCAGCTCGTACCGGCCGCCGAGGCGACGCGGCTCTTCCATAGCTACTCCAGCCCTCTTCCGTCTTTCCCGACCGCACCGGTGTGGGGCCCGGCGATGTGCTGCTTGCGCCTACGCTACCCGGCACGGTGTGCGGGTCCCGGCCGTGACCTTCACCTGATACCCGACCGGTACAGGGATCTGCGGAATCGGCGTCAGGCGTGACCGGTGTCACTTCTCGCTGTCGAGCACCGCCTTCATCACCGAGCGGGCGATGGGGGCGGCGAGCTTGCCACCCGCGATGTCGTCACGGGTGGTGTCCGAGCCCTCGATCACCACGGCGACCGCGACCGGGGAGCCGTTGTCACCCTTGGCGTACGAGATGAACCAGGCGTAGGGGTTCTTGCTGTTCGCCACGCCGTGCTGGGCGGTACCCGTCTTGCCGCCGACCGTGACGCCGGGGATCCTGGCGTTCTGGCCGGTGCCCTTCTCGACCACCGTCTCCATGATGTCCTGCAGCTTGTGCGCGGTGTCGGAGGAGATCGGCTCGCCCATCGGCTTGGGCTCGTGCTGCTCGATGATGCTCAGGTTCGGGGCGCGCAGCTTGTCGACCATGTACGGCTCCATGAGCTCGCCGTCGTTGGCGATCGCAGCGGCGACCATGGCCATCTGGAGCGGGGTGGCGCGGTTGCTGGCCTGGCCGATGCCGGCCATGGCGTTCTGCGGCCGGTTGTCCTTCGGGTAGATGCTGGCGTCGGCGCGGACCGGGGTGAAGACCTCTTCGTTGAACCCGAACTTCTCCGCCTGCTCCTGCATCTTCTTGTTGCCGAGGTCGGCGCTGATCTTGCCGAAGACGGTGTTGCAGGACCACTGGAGGGCGACCCGCAGAGAAGCGTTCTTGCAGGGAATGCTGCCCTCGTTCTTCAGCTGGACCCGGGTGTCGGGCAGGGTCCAGGGCAGCGGGGAGTCCGTGGGCTCGTCGACGCTGCCGTACTTCCCGTCCTCCAGCGCGGCGGCCGCGGTGACGACCTTGAAGGTGGAGCCCGGCGGGTAGGTCTGACGCAGCGCCCGGTTGAGCATCGGGTCGTCGGGGTTGTTCTTCTTGTCCAGCGCCTTCCAGGCGTCCTCGTCCTTGTCGGTCCCGCCGGCGATGGTCGACGGGTCGTAGGACGGGGTGGAGGCGAGCGCCAGGATCTTGCCGGTGCGCGGGTCGATCGCGGCGACGGCGCCGCGCTTGTCGCCCAGCCCCTTGAAGGCGGCCTCCTGGGCCTTGGGGTTGAGGGTGGTGATCACGTCACCGCCCTTGCGCTCCTTGCCGGTGAACATGTCGACCGTGCGGTTGAAGAACAGCCGGTCGTCGTCGCCGGTGAGGATCTTGTCCTCGAGGTTCTCGATCTGGTTGGAGCCGTAGACCTGCGAGGCGTAGCCGGTGACCGGCGCCCACATCTCGCCGTTCTTGTACGTGCGCTTGTACTTGAAGTCCGTGCTGTCGGTCTCCACCGAACCGGTGATCGCCCGGCCGTCCACGATGATGTTGCCGCGTGGCTGGCTGTAGCGGGCGATCAGCACCCGGCGGTTGTGCTCGTGGTCCTTGAGCTCGTCGGCCTGGACGAACTGCAGCCAGTTGTCCCGGAGCAGCAGGGCGAAGACCAGAAGGCCGCAGAAGATGGCGATGCGGCGCACGGGCTTGTTCACGGGCGGACCACCTGGGTCATCTCGGCGTCTGGGTTCGGTGCCGGCGCCGGTGCCGGACGGCGCGCGGTGTCGCTGATACGGATCAGCACGGCGATCAGCGCCCAGTTGGCGATCACCGATGAACCACCGTTGGCCATGAACGGCATGGTCATACCGGTCAGCGGGATCAGCCCCATGACGCCGCCGGCGACCACGAACACCTGGATGGCGAAGGCCGCGGACATGCCGACCGCCAGCAGCTTGCCGAACGGGTCGCGGGCCGCCAGCGCGGTGCGCACGCCGCGCTCCACGATCAGTGCGTAGATCAGCAGGATGGCCATGGTGCCGCCCAGGCCCAGCTCCTCGCCGACCGTGGCGAGGATGAAGTCGGAGTTGGCGGCGAAGCCGATCAGGTCGGAGTTGCCCTGGCCCAGCCCGGTGCCCATGGTGCCGCCGGAGCCGAACGCCATCATCGCCTGCGCGATCTGGTCGGTCTCGGCCCAGCTCGGGCGCGGGTCGTCGTAGACGGCGAAGGGGTGCAGCCAGGCCATCACGCGGACGTTGACATGCGGCTCGACGGAGCCGACGACCGCCGCGCCGCCCGCGGCCATCAGCAGACCGAACACGATCCAGCTGGTGCGCTCGGTCGCCACGTACAGCATGACGACGAACATGCCGAAGAACAGCAGCGAGGTGCCCAGGTCGGTCTCGAAGACCAGGATCAGGATGGACATCGCCCACACCACGAGGATGGGGCCGAGGTCACGGCCGCGGGGCAGGTACAGGCCCATGAAGCGACGGCTGGCCAGCGCCAGCGCGTCCCGCTTCACCATCAGATAGCCGGCGAAGAAGATCGCGATGACGATCTTCGCGAACTCTCCCGGCTGGATGGAAAAGCCGGCGACCCGGATCCAGATCTTGGCGCCGAAGACGTTCATGCCCAGGCCGGGCACGAGCGGCAGGAGCAGCAGCACCAGCGCCCCGGCCATGGAGATGTAGGTGTAGCGCTGGAGCCGGCGGTGGTCCTTGAGCATCAGCAGCACGGCGACGAACAGGGCGATGCCGATCGCGGAGTACATCAGCTGCCTGGGGGCGGAGGCGATGAACTCGCCGTTCTGCGCCACGGCCGTCCGCGCCAGCCGCTTGGACTGGTCCAGCCGCCAGATCAGCACCAGGCCCAGACCGTTGAGCAGGGTGGCCAGCGGCAGCAGCAGCGGGTCGGCGTACGGCGCGAACTTGCGCACGATGATGTGGCCGACCGCGGCCATGAAGCCGAGGCCCAGGCCGTAGTTGAGCAGCCCGGAGGGCAGCTCGTCACTGAGCGCCAGGCCGACGTTGGCGTACGCGAAGACCGGGATGATCACCGCGAAGACGAGCAACGCCAGCTCGGTGTTGCGCCGACTGGGCGGCCCCACCGTGCTGATGGTGGTCGTAGTGGTGGTACTGCTGCTCATTGCTGGATGGCCCCCTACGGCTTCACTGCTGGGCGCTGCTGCACTGCGGGACCACCTGACGCTCCTCCTCGGTGAGGCTGGGGCCCGGCCTCGGGGTGGGAGTGGCGCTCGGCGTCGCGGGCTTGGTGGACGGCGTGGAGGTCGACGGGTCGGCGGTCGGGGTCGGCGTCGGGGCGGCCACGAAGGAGGTGCGGACGACGATGCCGCCCTCGGTGTCGCCGGCCGGGCTGGCCGGCGGCGTGGTGCCCGGCTGGCCGGCGGCGCCGCCGCCCCGGCCGTCCTTGGCGAGGTCCTTCTGTCGCTCCTCGGCCTTGCGCCGGTCCGCCTCGGCCTTGCGCCGCTGCTCCTCGGCCTTGGCCAGATCGTCCGCCTTCTTGCAGGCGCTGGCGAGCGTCTGCAGGTCCTTGGTCTTCTTCCGGGCGTCGCTCAGGTCACTGACCGCGATGGTGTCCTCGACCCGGTCACGCTGGTCGACGGGGAGGTACTTGAGTTCGATCTCGGCGTGGTCCTCGTGGACCTTGCTGAGGCTGATCCACGCCAGGTCCTGGCTGATGCCCTGGTAGATCGCGACGTGGTCGCCGTTGGCGCCCACGTAGTACTGCTTCTGCGTCCAGCGGTACCCGCCGTAGAGCCCGCCCGCGATCACGGCCAGGCCCAGGCCGATGTACAGCGACCGCTTGATCCACCTGCCGCGGCCGCCCTTCTTGGTGAAGTCCGCGTCGGCGAAGGCCCCGTAGCTGCCGTCCGGCAGCTCGCCCAGGCTCGGGTCGCCGCTGCCGGGCGGCCCGAAGCCGCCGGGGACCTCGCCCTGCTGCGGCACCGAGCGGTTGGCGCGGCCCAGCTCGGCGGCGCGGCCGGCCGGCGTCTGCGCGGCACCGCCGTCGCCCAGCTGGATCTGGTTCTCGGCCACCGCGCCCACGATCACCGGGGTGTCGCTGAGCTGCGCGGCCAGGGTGTCGCTGTCGTCCACGTCCATGACGTCGGCGACGATGCAGGTGATGTTGTCGGGGCCGCCGCCGCGCAGGGCGAGCTGGATCAGCTCCTGCACCGTCTCGTGCGGGCCCTGGTAGCTGGCGAGGGTGTCCTCCAGGGTCTGGTGGCTCACCACCCCGGAGAGGCCGTCCGAGCAGATCAGATACCGGTCGCCGGCCCGGACCTCGCGGATCGACAGATCGGGCTCGACGTGGTCGCCACTGCCCAGCGCGCGCATCAGCAGGGAGCGCTGCGGGTGGGTGGTGGCCTCCTCCTCGGTGATCCGGCCCTCGTCGACCAGCCGCTGCACCCAGGTGTGGTCCTGGGTGATCTGGGTCAGCACCCCGTCCCGCAGCAGGTACGCGCGGGAGTCGCCGACGTGCACCAGACCCAGCCGCTGCCCGGTCCACAGCAGGGCGGTGAGCGTGGTGCCCATGCCCTCCAGCTGCGGGTCCTCCTCGACCATCACCCGCAGCTGCTCGTTGGCGCGCTGCACGGCGGAGCCGAGCGAGGTCAGGAGGTCGGAGCCGGGGACGTCGTCGTCGAGCTGGACGAGGGTCGAGATCACCTCGGAGCTGGCGACCTCACCGGCGGCCTGACCGCCCATGCCGTCGGCGATGGCGAGCAGCCGCGGACCGGCGTAGCCGGAGTCCTCGTTGCCCTCCCGGATCATGCCCTTGTGCGACCCGGCGGCGAAACGCAGTGACAGACTCATGCGCACCTCGCCCGTCGGCTCCGGGAACAGCCCCTTTGCTGCCACGCTGCCCACCCTCCGGTCGTCATGGTCGTACTACTTCCGCAGCTCGATGACGGTCTTGCCGATACGGATCGGCGCGCCCAGCGGAACAGGGGTCGGCGTGGTGAGCCGGGTCCGGTCGAGATACGTGCCGTTGGTGGACCCGAGATCCTCGACGATCCACTGGCCGTCACGGTCCGGGTAGATCCTGGCATGCCGGCTGGAGGCGTAGTCGTCGTCCAGCACGATCGTCGAATCGTGGGCCCGGCCGAGCGTGATGGTCTGCCCCTGCAGGGCCACGGTGGTGCCGGTGAGCGTCCCCTCGGAGACGACCAGCTTGGTCGGCGCGCCGCGCCGGCCGCGGTTGGCGGCCCGGCCGCCGGACTGCTGGCGCTGCTGCGGCGGGGCGGACTGCTGCTGCTGTTGCCGCTGCTGCTGCTGGCCGCGGTCGGGGCCGGCGGGTCCGCGCCCGCCGCGGCGGGCCGATCCACGCTGCGTCACCCGGGTCCCGAACAGGTCACTCCGGATGACCTGTACGGCCACGATGACGAACAGCCACAGTACGGCGAGGAAACCCAACCGCATGACCGTGAGGGTCAGCTCTGACATTGCCCCCGCTTCACCCTTCGGCTTGCCGGTAAACGATGGTGGTGCTGCCCACGACGACACGCGAGCCGTCGCGGAGCGTAGCGCGCGTGGTGTGCTGCCCGTCTACCACGATGCCGTTGGTCGACCCCAGATCCTGGATGGTCGAGGGTGTCCCGACCCGGATCTCGCAGTGTCTGCGCGAGACTCCGGGGTCGTCGATGCGGACGTCCGCATCGGTGCTGCGGCCCAGTACGAGCGTGGGCCGGGAGATCTGATGGCGCGTGCCGTTGATCTCGATCCAACGTCGGACCTGCGGATACGAGGCCCCGCCGGCCCCCGGAGGCCGCGCTCCGGACCGGGCCCCGCCGGCGGGCGGCGGCGCACTCGGCATGGGAGGCGCGCCCGCGGGCCGGTCGGGGAAGCCGGACGAGCCCGGGCGCCCCCCGGTCGGCCGCTGGGTGGGCGGCTGCGGGTGCTGCTGGAGCTGGGGCTCCTGTCCGCCGGACGCCCCGCCCTGCGACTCGCTGGCGGCCAGCGTGCGGCTGCGCACGCGGTACAGCCCGGTGTCGAGGTCGTCGGCCTTCTGCAGGTGGACCTTGATCGCGCCCATGAAGGTGTAGCGCTGCTGCTTGGCGTAGTCCCGCACCATGCCCGACAGCTCGTCGCCGAGCTGTCCGGCGTACGGGCTGAGCCGCTCGTAGTCGGGCGCGCTCAGCTCGACGATGAAGTCGTTGGGGACGACGGTCCGGTCGCGGTTCCAGATCGTGGCGTTGTTGTCGCACTCGCGCTGGAGCGCGCCCGCGATCTCAACCGGCTGCACCTCGGACTTGAACACCTTGGCGAAGGTGCCGTTCACGAGTCCTTCGAGACGCTGCTCGAAGCGCTTCAGTACTCCCACGGGGCACCTCCTTCCTCAGTCATCCTCAGTGTCGTCCTGATACTGCTTACTGATCGTATCCACGCGTCGGGAAATCGGGTGGTTCCCCTTCCTGGCCCTGTGGAGCAGTGTCACCTCTCACAGGGGATCGTAGAGGCGCCTTCAAGACAGTGTCCCGCAACCGGCGAGGTCTCCGGTCGGGGGGAGGGCGGCCGGGCGGAGGCCGACGAGAACGCGTGTGAAGGCACGCTCCACAGCGTGCTAATGTTCTGCATGTCGGAAGGCGCCGCACACGGGGCCCGGAGAGATCCGGACCGAAACACTCCGGTGAGTGTGTGACAAACTAACGACAGCACCCATGCGCGGGTGGCGGAATAGGCAGACGCGCTGGATTCAGGTTCCAGTGCCCGAAAGGGCGTGGGGGTTCAACTCCCCCCTCGCGCACAAGTGAGACGGGTCTCCGTCGGTGACGAAAGTCATCGGTGGGGGCCCGTTTCTCGTTGTGCGTCCGCGTTTCCCCTGTGGCCTCTGTTGGCCTTGTCTGCCCGAGCGGACCGGGGCGGCGCCCTTTTCCGCTCGCGTCTCCGGTTGCCCCTCCGGTTGCTTCTCTGGTTTCTCTCCGGTTGCCGTCTCCGACGGTCTCGCCGGCGGTCTCGTCGACGGTGTCGCCGGTGGTCTCTTCGGTGGTCTCCGGCGTGATCGAGAGCCGACGGCGTGATCCGGCTCACATCGCGGCGGAGTGAAGGTGACCGCCGCGTGGAGTGGCGGATTCGTCGCGGACGTCATGTCCGATTTCCGCCAGCGGCCCGGCCCGGCCGGCAGCACAGTGGAGGCGTGAAGACGGATGCGGATGTGCTGGGCGATGACGGCAGGTACGAGGCGGTGCGCAGCCGGGACGCACGCTTCGACGGGGAGTTCTTCTTCGCCGTCGCCACGACCGGGATCTACTGTCGGCCGAGCTGCCCGGCGACCACCCCCAAGCGCCGGAACGTCAGGTTCTACCGCACCGCGGCGGCCGCGCAGCGTGAGGGCTACCGGGCCTGCCGTCGGTGCCGGCCGGACGCCGTGCCGGGCTCCGCGGACTGGAACGCCCGAGCAGACGTGGTGGGTCGTGCCATGCGGCTGATCGGTGACGGAGTCGTGGACCGGGAGGGCGTGGCGGGGCTGGCGGCCCGGCTCGGCTACAGCGCCCGGCAGGTGCAGCGCCAGCTCAACGCGGAGTTGGGCGCCGGGCCGGTGGCGTTGGCCCGGGCGCAGCGCGCGCACACCGCGCGGGTTCTGTTGCAGACCACCGGACTCCAGGCGGCCGAGATCGCCTTCGCCTCCGGCTTCTCCAGCATCCGTCAGTTCAACGACACCATCCGGGAGATCTACGCGGCCACGCCGAGCGAGCTGCGGGTCGCCGTTCCCGGCCGCACCTCGCGCTTCGGGCCGGTGGCGCGACCGGCGGGCGGGACGACTTCGGGGGCGCGACCGGTGGGCGGGACGGCCGCGGTGAGCGGGGCGGCCGCAGTGGGGGGCGCCGGGGTGGCCGCGGGCGAGGCTGCCGGCCCGGCGAACGGCTCCGGCCCGGGCGGGATCCCGCTGCGCCTGGCGTTCCGCGGCCCCTACGCGGCGGCCGAGGTCTTCGACTACCTCGCGCGGCGCGCGATCGCCGGTGTCGAGGAGGTGGTGGGCGAGCGCGGGTCCCGCAGCTACCGGCGCACCCTGCGACTGCCGGCCGGGGTCGGCATCGCGGAGGTGGACGAGGTGGTGGGCGACGGGTGGCTGGAGTGCCGGCTGTTCCTGAGCGACCTGCGTGACCTGACCACCGCCGCCCAGCGCATGCGCCGGCTCTTCGACCTGGACGCCGACCCGTACGCGGTCGTGGCACGGCTCGGCGCGGACCCGGTGCTCGGCCGCCTGGTGGCGGCCCGGCCGGGGCTGCGCTCGCCGGGTGCCGCGGACCCGCACGAGCTGGCCGTGCGCGCCGTCCTCGGACAGCAGGTGTCCGTGGCGGCGGGGCGCCGCCTGGGGGACGCCCTGGTGGCGGCGTACGGGCAGCCGCTGTGCGCCCCCAGCGGCACTCTCACCCATCTCTTCCCGCAGGTCGCGGAGCTGGCCGCGGCGGAGCTGACGGAGACCGGCATGCCCGAGACCCGGCGGGCCACGCTGCGCGCGCTGAGCGTGGCCCTGGCCGAGGGCTCCATCCGGCTCGACGCGGGCGCCGACCGCGAGCGGACCCGGCGGGACCTGTTGGCGCTGCGCGGCATCGGGCCCTGGACCGCCGGCTACATCCGGATGCGCGCGCTGGGCGACCCCGACGTCCTGCTGGAGGGCGACGCGGCGGTGCGGGTCGGGATGCGCCGGGTGGGTGCCTCGCCCGCGGACGCGGACGGTTGGCGGCCGTGGCGTTCGTACGCCATGCACCACCTGTGGAACGCGCCCGGAGACGAGGGCCCTCTCTGAGGGCGGCGGTCTCTGAGGGCGGGCGGTCTGGAGGTGGGCGGTCTCGACGTGGGTGGGCGGTCCCGAGGTGGGATCAGGCGGCGAAGCGGGTGGCGAGGCTCTTGGCCTTCGCGACGGCCGCCGCGTGGGCGTTCTCCCGGGAGGCGTCGGCGAGCGGGACGAGGTCGGCCATGGCCGGGACCGAGCGGGCCAGGGTCAGCTCGGGAACGATGAACTCGACCTCCAGGCCGAGTCCGCCGTTGAGCACCTTCTCCAGGTACGTGGTCACGAACTCGAAGCTCTCGCGCGGGGTGCCCGGGCCGTAGCCGCCGCCACGGCTGGCGACGACGACCACCGGGGTGCCGGCGGCGGTGGGGTTCTCCGTGCCGAAGGTGCGCCCGTTGATGATCACGTGGTCCAGCCACGCCTTGAGGCCGGACGGAATCGTGAAGTTGTACATCGGGGCGCCGATCAGCACCGCGTCGGCCTGCTCCAGTTCGCCGGCCAGCTCCTCGCGGAGCGCGAAGGCGGCCTGCTGCTCCGGGGTGCGCTCATCGGGACCTATGAAGCCGGCGGACGCGCCGTCGAAGGCCAGGTGGGGCAGTGGGTCGGCGTGGAGGTCGCGGTAGACGACCCTGCCGTTCGGGTGCTGGGCCTCCCACTCCTTGCGGAAGGCGGCCGTGACCGCCCGGGAGGCGGACCCCGCGGCGGGGAAGACGGACGAGTCGATGTGCAGCAGCGTGGGCATGCGGGGGCTCCGTATCAGCTCGGTCGGGTCGGCTCGGGTGGGATCGGTGGCGGGGGAAGGGCCGCCGTTCCGTACGTAGCTATTGTTAACACAGCTACTTACTTTTTTATAGCCCCCTACCGGGCGGCAGTACGCTGGTGTGCATGACAGACCGCAGCGCACACCCCGAGCAGAGGTGCAAGAGGGTCGGGGACGACATGACGCGCGTCTTCGAGCTGTTCGGGAAGCGGTGGACCGGCCTGGTCGTGGCCGTGCTGTTGGAGCAGCAGGCGTACTTCGCCGACCTGCGGCGGGCCATCCCGGGGATCAGCGAGCGCATGCTGTCGGACCGGCTCGCCGAGCTGTCGGCGGCCGGCCTGGTCGTGCGGGAAGTGGACGCGGGACCGCCGCTGCGGGTCAGCTACCGGCTGACCGAGGCGGGCCGGGCGATGGAGCCCGCGCTGCGCGAGCTGGGGCGGTGGGCGGAGACCTATCTGTCGAACGGCGGGGGCTGCCCGGAGCGGTTCCGGGGCTGAGGCCGTTACAGCGGGGGCGGCCGGCCGGGCGTCGGCCCGGGCAGCCGTAGCAGGCCGTTGCCGTCTGACGCCGGCCGTCGCTGGACGCCGCCCCTGTTTGTCGCCGGCCGTTGCTGTCTGTCGAGGGGCGTCGCGGAACTGTCGCCGACCGTCGCCGGACGTTGTCCACAGGCGGTTATCCACAGGATCTGACGGCTGCGGTGGAGCGGGGTACGGTCGTGCTCGGGTCGACGCTGATCTGCGGCCGGCCGGAGGAACGGGGGTGCGCGATGTCCGAAGCCATGCACGCGACGGAGGCGGCGGGGCCGCCGGCGCGGTCCCTGGCGGGGGCCTCGGCGCGGGCGTCGGTTGCGGGGCCTACATCGACATCGGCGTCATCAGGGTCATCGGGGCCGGCGGTGGGGACGCGGGCGGCCGACGGGCGGGAAGCGGTCGCGCCCCGGCGGTTGCCCCATGTGCCGGGCTTCGCGCGCGAGCCCTACGGCGGGGTGCTGCGCCGGCGCGGCAAGGAGCTGCGGCAGCGGGTGCCGCGGGCCGCGCACCAGGAGCTGTCGATCGGTGCCGGGCGACCGGACGCGGTATCGGCGGTCGAGCAGTCCAGCGCCGGCCGGCTGCCGGAGCTGACCCCGATCCGGGTGGGCCGGATGGCGGCCTCCCCGTTCGCCTTCCTCCGCGGCTCGGCCGGGTTGATGGCGTACGACCTGGCGACGACGCCGGTCACGGGCGTGGGTGCCCAGCTCTGCGGTGACGCGCACGCCGCCAACTTCGGGCTGTACGGCGACGCGCGCGGCCATCTGGTCATGGATCTGAACGACTTCGACGAGACCATCCACGGCCCCTGGGAGTGGGACGTGAAGCGGCTCGCGACCTCGCTGGTGCTGGTGGGGCGGGAGGTCGGTGCGGATGCGGCCACCTGTCGTACGGCCGCCTTCGACATGGTCGGCGCGTACCGCCGCACGTTGCGGCTGCTGGCCAAGCTGTCCGCGGCGGACGCCTGGAACGCGATCGCGGACGAGGAGCTCGTCTCGCACGCGGACGCCAAGGACCTCCTCGGCACCCTGGAGCGCGTCGCCGACAAGGCCCGGCGGAACACCAGTGCCCGCTTCGCGGCCAAGGCGACGGAGGCCGTCCCCGGCGCGGGCGACGGGCGGCGCTTCGTGGACGCGCCGCCGGTGCTGCGGCGGGTGCCGGACGCCGAGGCGGCGGCGGTCACGGCATCGCTCGGGCACTATCTGGACACGCTGCCGGAGGACCGGTTGCCGCTGCTGGCCCGCTACGCGGTGCAGGACGTGGCCTTCCGTGTGGTGGGCACGGGCAGCGTGGGCACGCGCTCCTATGTGGTGCTGCTGCTCGATCACCGAGGCGAGCCCCTGGTGCTCCAGGTCAAGGAGGCCCGGCCGTCGGCGCTGGTGCCCCATGTGGTGAAGGCCGGGTTCGAGGTGCCGGAGGTCTCCCACGAGGGGCGGCGAGTGATCCGCGGGCAGCAGCGGATGCAGGTCGTCAGCGACATCCTGCTCGGCTGGACGACGGTCGAGGGGCGGCCCTACCAGGTGCGGCAGTTCCGCAACCGCAAGGGCAGCGTGGATCCCGCCGCCCTCGCCCCCGCGGAGGTCGACGACTACGCACGGATGACCGGCGCCCTGCTGGCCCGCGCCCACACCCACAGCGTCGACCCCCGGCTGCTCGCCGGGTACTGCGGCAAGAACGACGAACTGGACGCGGCGGTGGCGACCTTCGCCGTCGCCTACGCCGACCGCACCGAGGCCGATCACGCCGAGCTCGTGACCGCGGTCCGCAACGGTCGAATAGCGGCCGAGCCGGGCGTCTGACCGGGGCGGGGTGCGTGTCCGGGCGGCCGGGGGCGGGCGTTCGGGCCGGGCCCAGAACGGGTCCGGGCCCAGAACGGGTCCGGGTCCGGGGCCGGGTGCGATACGGGTGGCGCGCGGGCGTGGTCCGGGGCGTTGGAACCGGGACCGCGCGCGGAGCAGCCGGTCTGGGCAGGGCGCGTGGCGGGCTGGCGAGCGGTGTGGGCCCGGCGCGCGGGGTGGCACGGCGAGCGGGGGGTGACACGGCGCGCGGGGTGGGCCAAACGAGCAGGGTGGGCCAACGAGCGGGGCGGCCCGGCGAGCGGGGTGGGCCCGCCTTCCCTGGGCCGGTCGGGTGGCCGCGTAGGTCTGGGTCGGTGACCGGTGGGCGAAGCCGTTGACGTCCGGCGACGGTCGCCGGACGTAGGCTGTGCGGGTGACGAACCCGGAAGCGCAGCACGCCCGCCAGTCGGCCTCGGCCGCGGAGTCGCGGCCGGAGAACGAGACGGCGGCCGAGACGGTGCAGAACACCGCCTCGGAGCCCGCCGAGCCCACCGAGCCGGCTGGGCAGCCCGCCGACCCCGGCCCCACCGAGTCCACCGAGTCCGGGACGGCGGCCGCGCGGTCCGCCGAGTCTGCCGACGAGGCGGCGGAGCCGGCGCAGGACGAGGGCACACGACGGCTGGACCACGCGGTGCGGGCCGCGGAGCAGGCGCTGATCGAGTTCGAGATCGCGGTGGAGACCTTCAGGGTCGAGGTGGAGAACTTCTCCCGCCTGCACCATCAGCGGCTCGGCCCGATGTACTCGCGGCTGGACGAGCTCGACGCGCTGATCGCGGAGGCGGTCGCGGCGCGCACCGGCGACCCCGAGGATCAGCGTCGGGCGCGGGAGGCACGGGGCCTGGTGCTGCCGATGCCTTCGGTCGAAGAGCTGTTCCACGGCTGGATGGACTCCGAGGGGCTGTCCCCGGAGGCGACCGCGATGCTCACCGAGCAGCCGGTGCGGCCGCCGGCGCGGGTGCGGCCGAGTGAGGAGGCCCGGCGCCTCTACCGTGAGCTGGCTCGCAAGGCGCACCCCGACCTCGCGGAGGACGAGGCGGAGCGGCGGCGGCGCGGCGAGTTCATCGTGCGGGTCAACGCCGCCTACGCCGCCGGCGACGAGGGCGTGCTCCAGGCGCTGGCCGAGGAGTGGGCGGCGGGGCCGCGCCCGGCGGAGCGACGGCCGAGCCGCAGCGAGGAGCTGTACGCGCGGCTGGAGTGGCTGGCCGAGCGCAAGGAGCGGTTGGCGGCGATGGCCGCGGAGCTGGAGTCCAGCGCCATCGGCGCCATGTTGAAGATGGCACCGGAGGACCCGGACGGGCTGCTGGAGGAGATCGCCGAACAGCTGCTCGCCCAGGTCGCCGAGAAGGAAGCCCGCCTGGCGGAGCTGGTGGGTTAAGTTCCTCAGGTCCGAGGCGACGCGAGAAAGGTACGGATCATGCAGTTTGCCGGGGTGCCCGAGGTGGCGGCCGCCGAGGTGCCGTCTGATGGATTCCTGCTGGACGTCCGGGAGGACGACGAGTGGGCTGCCGGGCACGCCGAGGGAGCGCTGCACCTCCCGATGAGCGAGTTCGTGGCGCGCTACGGCGAGCTGACCGAGAAGGCCCCCGCCGATGGCACGGTCTATGTGATCTGCCGCGCGGGCGGTCGCTCAGCCCAGGTGGCCGCGTATCTGCTGCAGCAGGGCGTGGACGCGGTGAACGTCGGTGGCGGCATGCAGCACTGGGCGGCCGTCGGTCGACCGGTGGTGGACGCCGCGGGCGGCGCCGGCAGCGTCATCTGACCGTCCCCCGTCCCGTCTCACCCGTCCCGTTCCGCCGCTCCTGGCTCGGCCACCGGGGCGGAGCGCCACCGGTGCCGGCGTGTCCGCGGACCGGTGGCGGGTGAACGGCTGGGTGCGCCGCCTCGGCCGTGACGGTCGATCGCGTCCGTCGGCTCCCCGCGTTCGGAGGTGCCGGCTCAGCTCGGCGGATGGGCGGCGAGCAGCTCACCCAGCGCCTCCTCATGGGCCGCGGCGGGGCCCAGCGACAGCTCCAGCTGCTTGGCCCAGGCGTGGTAGCGGTGGAGCGCGTAGTCGGTGACGGCGCCGAAGCCGCCGTGGAGATGTTGCGCCGTCTGCACCACGCGACGCACCCCCTCCGCGGCCCAGATCTTGGCCACGGCGACATCCGCGGCGAGCGGCAGCCCACCGCGGGCGGCCGGTGTGTCCGGGCCGTCGGCGGAGAGCCGCCAGGCGGCCTGCCACAAGGTGGCCTCCATGGCGCGCAGGTCGATATAGCGGTCGGCAGTCTGGACGGCGACGGCCTGGAAGGTGGCCAGCGGGAACCCGAACTGCTCGCGCTTGCTGGTGTATCCGCTGGTCAGATCCAGTACCGCCGATCCCACACCGAGCGCCAGCGCACAGGTGCCGGTGGTCAGCAGGAGACGCAGCCGCTCCCAGGCGCCGTCCGCCGTGATGACCTCGCGGCCGGTGATCTGTACGGCCTCCAGCCGGAGCCGGGCGTACCGCTCCCCGCTGGTGGAGACCTGCTCCTCCAAGGTCATTCCCTCCTGGCCGCGGGGAACCAGGGCCAACACCGTCCGACCGGTGTCGGTGTGCGCCGGGAGCAGCACATCGTCGGCGCTCTGAGCCCAGGGGACGGCGGTCTGGACGCCGTCCAGGGTCCATGTGCCGCCGTCGTGGTCCGCCCGGACGGCGAGTTCGGCCGGATCGTGGCCGGTGCGGCCGTGGGCCGCGACGGTCAGCACGCGCTCCCCCCGCCCCGCGCTGACCGCCACCGCCTCGCGCAGCTCCGCGCTGCCGTGGTGCTGCACGGTGAGCGCGGCGGCGCAGTGCTCCAGCAGAGGCACCCGGGCCAGGACCCGTCCGGCCTCCCGTAGCACCAGGCAGAGGGCGATGGGGTCCAGTCCGGCGCCGCCGTAGCGGGGGTCGAGGGTGAGGGAGAGCAGGTCCGCCGAGGCGAGACGCCGCCACAGGGGGCGGTCGAAGTCCTCGGCCACCGCACCGCGTCCCCGGGCCGGGCTGGGAACGCCGTCCGGGTCGACCCCGGAGAAGACGGCTTGCGCCGCCTCGACGGCCGCCTGCTGCTCTTCGGTGAAGGTGAAGTCCACGTCTCGCCGTCCCCTCCGCGCACCCTGCCGCTCCGACGGTCTGTCAGGGAGCTCTTCAGCCCCACCTGACAGCCCGTCAAGATAGAACAGGTTCTAGAAGAAGGGAACGGTCCTCGTCGGTGCAGGTGCCGGCGCCGGTGCCGGCGCCCGTGCGGTGCATCGCGCCGGTGCATCGGGCCGGCCGTCTCTTCGGTGGCGTCAACCGCCGTGTCGGGCGGCCGCTGCCGTCGTCGCGTCGTCAGCGGTCGAAGTCGAGCTCCACCTCCTCGCCCGCCGGGTGGGACTGGCAGGCCAGCACATAGCCCGCCTCGACCTCGTCCGGCTCCAGCGCGAAGTTCCGATCCATCCGCACCTCGCCCGAGACCAGGAACGCCCGACAGGTCCCGCAGACCCCGCCCTTGCAGGCGTAGGGCGCGTCCGCGCGGTGTCGCAGCACCGAATCCAGCAGCGTTTCGCCGTCCTCGACGGGCCAGCTGCCGGAGCGACCGTCCAGGGTGGCGGTCAGCGTGGCGTGCACCGGGGGTCCCGAGCGGCTCGGTTGCGCGGGGGAGGCGCCGTCGTCCACATGGAAGATCTCCTGGTGGACGCGGCCGCGCGGCACGCCCAGAGCGCGCAACGCCTGCTCCGCGCCCTGCACCAGGCCGTAGGGCCCGCACAGGAACCAGCCGTCCACCGATCCCACCGAAAGCAGCGTGGGGAGCAGCGTGGTCATCCGCTCCTGGTCCAGCCGACCGGAGACCAGCCCGGCCTGCTGGTCTTCCCGGGACAACACGCTCACCAGCTGGAACCGGTCCGGCCAGCGGTCCTTCAGGTCCGCGACCTCCTCCAGGAACATCGTGGAGGCGGCCGTGCGGTCGCTGCGGATCAGGCAGAAGCGGGCGTCCGGCCGGGTGGCGAGCAGGGTGGCCGCCATCGACAGCACGGGGGTGATGCCGCTGCCGCCGACGATCGCGGCGAAGCTGCCCGCCCGCGGGGCGAGGGTGAAGCGGCCGGCCGGAGGCAGCACCTCCACCACATCGCCGACCGCCAGCTCCTTGAGGGCGTATGTGGAGAACTCACCGCCGTCCACCAGCCGCACTCCGACCTGCACGGCCTCCGGCCCCTCGGTGCCGAGGACCGGGGTGCAGATGGAGTACGTACGGCGGATCTCCGAGCCGTTGGCCACACGGCGGACCGCGATGTGCTGCCCCGGGGTGTAGCGGAAGGTCTCGCGCAGCTCGGGGGGCACGCCGAAGGTCACGGCCACCGCGTCGGCGGTCAGGCGGTCGACCGCCGTCACCCGCAGCGGGTGGAAGGCGCCGTGGTGGACCGCGGCGGTCGAGGTGCGGGCCATCACAACTCCTTGAAGTGGTCGAACGGTTCGCGACATGTCTCGCAGCGGCGCAGCGCCTTGCAGGCGGTGGAGGAGAAGCGGCTGAGCAGCGCGGTGTCGGTGGAGCCGCAGTGGGGGCAGCGGATGGCCAGCGCCAGCGGCACGGGGCCGTGGGCGGGGCCGGTGGGGCGCGGCGGGGATATCCCGGACTCGGCCAGCTTGCGGCGGCCCTCATCGGTGATGGCGTCCGTGCTCCAGGGCGGCGAGAGCACGGTGCGCACCTCGATCTCGGCTATGCCGTGGTCGTGCAGCACCGTCTCGATGTCGGCGGCCATCGTCTCGATCGCCGGGCAACCGGTGTAGGTCGGGGTGAGCTCGACCTCGACCCGGCCGGACGTCAGCATCCGCACGCCCCGCACCACGCCCAGCTCGGCCAGCGTCACCATCGGCAGCTCGGGGTCGGGCACCGAGCCCGCCAGCTCGAGCAGCCTCGCCTCCAGGGGGGTCGTGGTCACCATGTCGCCCCCGGGTGGCTGCGGTGCAGATGCTGCATCTCGGCGAGCATCCGGCCGAACGACTCGGTGTGGATGCCCTGGCGCCCGCCGCCCGCCATCCAGGCGGTCTGCCGTGGCCCCTCGGGGAGCGACAGCGTCGCGCGGGCCAGGACGTCGCTGACCCGGGTCAACCAGCCGTCGTGCAGCGCGGTCCAGTCGACCTCGCACCCCTCGACGGGCTCGAACAGCTCGCCGGTGAACCGCCAGAGCGCCTCCAGCCCCGCGCGCATCCGCTCATGGCTCTCCGCCGTGCCGTCGCCGAGCCGCAGCGTCCAGTGCTCGGCGTGGTCCCGGTGGTACGTGACCTCCTTGACCGCCTTCGCGGCGAGCGGGGCGAAGGGTCCGGAGCCGGCGGCCAACTGGTCGTAGAGCAGCTCCTGGTAGGTGGAGAAGTACAGCTGGCGGGCGATGGTGTGGGCGAAGTCCCCGTTGGGCTGCTCCACCAGCTGGAGGTTGCGGAAGGCCCGCTCCTCGCGGAGGTAGGCCAGCTCGTCCTCGTCGCCGGCCATGGACAGCAGCACCCGGGCCTGTCCGAGCAGGTCGAGGGCGATGTTGGCGAGGGCCACCTCCTCCTCCAGCACGGGGGCGTGGCCGGCCCACTCCCCCAGCCGGTGAGAGAGCACCAGCGCGTCGTCGCCCAGGGCGAGTGCGGCGATCACAGGTGACGCACCCCCTCCGGGATGGCGTAGAAGGTCGGGTGGCGGTAGGGCTTGTCGGCGGAGGGCTCGAAGAAGGGGTCCTTCTCGTCCGGCGAGGAGGCGGTGATCGCCGTCGACGGCACCACCCATATCGAGATGCCTTCGGAGCGGCGGGTGTACAGATCGCGCGCGTTGCGCAGGGCCATGGCGGCGTCCGGGGCGTGCAGACTGCCGGCATGGGTGTGGCTGAGCCCACGCCGGCTGCGGACGAAGACCTCCCACAGCGGCCACTCGGCCGGATCGCCGGCCGCCTCCGGGCGGGTGTCCGGCTGTCGCGCATCCGCGGGGTGTGTGTTCGCGCCCGTGCTCATGACCGTGCCTCTCCGTGCTTCGCGGCGTAGGCCGCGGCCGCTTCGCGCACCCAGGCGCCTTCCTCATGGGCCCGGCGGCGCTGGGAGAGCCGCTGCTCGTTGCACGGGCCGTTGCCCCGCAGCACCTGGCGGAACTCGTCCCAGTCGATCGGGCCGAAGTCGTAGTGCTCGCGGGTCTCGTTCCACCGCAGGTCCGGGTCGGGCAGTGTGAGGCCCAGCGCCTCGGCCTGGGGCACGCAGATGTCGACGAAGCGCTGGCGCAGCTCGTCGTTCGAGTGGCGCTTGATCTTCCAGGCCATGGACTGGGCGGAGTGCGCCGACTCGTCGTCCGGGGGGCCGAACATCATCAGCGACGGCCACCACCAGCGGTCCACCGCGTCCTGCGCCATGGCGTGCTGCTCCTCGGTGCCCTGGCTGAGGGCCAGCAGCAGCTCGAACCCCTGGCGCTGGTGGAAGGACTCCTCCTTGCAGATCCGGACCATCGCGCGCGCGTACGGCCCGTAGGAGCAGCGGCACAGCGGCACCTGGTTGGTGATCGCCGCGCCGTCCACCAGCCAGCCGATGGCGCCGACATCGGCCCAGGTGAGGGTGGGGTAGTTGAAGATCGAGGAGTACTTCTGGCGGCCCGCGTGGAGCTTGTCGAGCAGCTCCTCGCGGCTGGTCCCCAGGGTCTCGGCGGCGCTGTACAGATACAGGCCGTGGCCGGCCTCGTCCTGCACCTTGGCGATCAGGATCGCCTTGCGGCGCAGCGAGGGCGCGCGGGTGATCCAGTTCGCCTCGGGCTGCATGCCGATGATCTCGGAGTGGGCGTGCTGCGCTATCTGCCGGACCAGCGACGCCCGGTACTCCTCGGGCATCCAGTCACGCGGCTCGATGCGCTCCTCCGCGGCCAGCGCGGCGTCGAACACCGCCTCATACGCCGCGGTGTCCGCGGCATCCGCCGCCATCGTGGTCATGCGAAGCCCCCTCGCTGCCGGGCGACCGGCCGACCAACCGACCGATCGTTCGGTTCAATGGTGAGCCGAGGGCACGTAGGGTGTCAACCCTGTGGATAACTCGGGCCCGCTGGGCCTGGTGGGTCCCTGTGGGTACCGTTCCGGGGGCGTACAGGTCAGGCCGCACGGGGATCGGGGCGGGGATATGGAGCCGGAAGCCGGGAAGCCGGGCGGCGTGGCCGGGCTCTCCACGCCCGCGCAACTGATCGTCGCGGTGGCGGTCGCGGTCGTCGCGGTGGCCGCGGTGGTGCACGTGGCCATGGTCTTTCTGCACGTCGCTCCGCCCAACACGGCCAGCAAGCAGCACGGCGACCTGATCGACGAGTACGTCTACCCCGAGTTCGAACAGAACTGGAAGCTCTTCGCCCCCAATCCGCTCCAGCAGAACATCGCCGTCCAGGCACGCGCCGAGATCCGCACCCCCGACGGCGGGACCGCCGTCACCGACTGGGTCGATCTGTCCGCGCAGGACGGCGCGGCCATCCGGCACAACCTGCTGCCCAGCCACATGCAGCAGAACGTGCTGCGCCGCGCCTGGGACTTCTACGCGGGCTCGCACGACGCCAGGGAGCAGCCGGTGACCGAGCGCGCCCTGCTCTTCGAGCGGTATCTGCGGCGGATCGTGATGTACCGCCTCGGGGCGAAGGAGGGCGGCGGCACGGTGGAGCGGGTGCAGGTGCGTTCGGTGACCACGCCGGTCGCCCCGCCGCCGTGGAGCGACGAGAAGATCAACACGAAGCCGTTCCACAGGGTCCTGCCCTGGTGGCCGGTGACCGAAGCCGACCTGCCGGAAGGGACGAACCGGTGACCGACCCCGCCATCCCCGCCGGCGCCCCCGACCCCGAGGCGGACCCGGCGATCGCCCCGGCCGCTCCTGCGGAATCCGGCACCCCCGCGGACTCCCGCGCAAGCGAGCTCGGGGGCGGGCCGACGCGCGACCACGCTGGTGCGGCGGGTGTCCCTGTCCCCGATCCCGAGTGTGATCCCGATCCGGATCCTGCTTCCGAGCTCGAACCCGATCTCGACCCCGAGCGTGATCCAGGGCTCGAACCCGGGTCCGGTCCCGCTCCCGTCAGCTCCACGCCCCGCCCGGCCGACCTCGCCGTCGGCCCCGAGGCGGGTCCCGCGGGCGGCGCGGGGCAGGCGGCACCAGCCGTGCCGCCGCCGCCCGCCCTGCCGCCGCCCGCCCTGCCGCCGGCGCCTGTCGTACCGCCTCCGCCTGCCGCGCCGCCGTCCGCCGTGCCGCGGCAGGGCCGTGCCGGTGTTCCCTTGCGGACCGGTGCAACGGTGCCGCCGCGGAGCGGTGCCTCGGTGCCGCCGCAGGGTGGTGCTGGCCTGCCCTCGCGGGCGGGAGGCCCGGTGGATCCCGGTGTTTCTCCGGGCTTCGCGGGCCCCGCCGGTTCCGCTGCCCGCTCCGCGCGGTCGTCCGTCGCCGCCCGCCTGAGTGCGCCGGTCGAGGCGGCCTTCGGGCGGGGCCTCGCACGGGTCACCGGCTCCGCGCTCGGCCCGTACCAGACCGCCGTCATACGCATCGGATTCGCGTTCACCTGGCTGGCCTTCCTGGTGCGCGAGTGGCCGCACCGACGCCAGCTGTACGGGCCGGACGCCCCCCTGGACTGGGACATGGCCCGTCAGGTGCTCGACGCCAACCACGCCTTCAGCGCGCTGATGTGGTCGAGCGGCACGCTGTGGTTCGAGATCGTCTACGGCCTGTCCCTCGCCTCCAGCGCGCTGCTGCTGCTCGGCTGGCGCACCCGGACGATGTCCGTGCTCTTCATGATCGGTGTGCTGTCGCTGCAGAACCGCAGCATCTTCATCGGGGACGGCGGGGACAACGTCGTCCATCTGATGGCGACCTACCTGGTGCTCACGCGATGCGGCCAGGTCTGGTCGCTGGACGCGCGCCGCGCGGCCCGGCGGGCCGCGCGGGAGCGGGAGGGCCGGCTTCCACCTGACAGGGCCGGCATCGTGCTCTGGGCTGCGACCGGCATCGCACTCGCCGTGGTCCACCTCGGTACCGACGCCGACCTGGCCTGGACCGCCCGCGGCCCGCTCCCCGGTCTGGGCTGGGCCGCGGTGCTGTGGGGCCTGTGGCTGGTGCACGCGGCCTGGTGGCTGGCACGGCGGTACGCGCCCGGAGAGCCGCGCCTCGTCCTGGACGCGCTCGCGAACCTCGTGCACAACGGCGCCTTGCTGGTGATCATGGCCGAGGTGTGTCTGATCTACGCGACCGCCGGCTGGTACAAGATCCAGGGCAGTCGCTGGCAGGACGGCACCGCGCTCTACTACGCGCTGCACCTGGACTACTTCTCTCCCTGGCCCGGCCTCGCCGACCAACTGGCCGACAACGGTCTGCTGGTGATGGCGCTGACATACGGCACCGTCGCCGTCCAGGTCGCCTTCCCCTTCACGCTCTTCAACCGGCGTGTGAAGAACGTCCTGCTCGCCGTGATGGTGATGGAACACATCGGGATCGCGATCGCCCTGGGCCTGCCCTTCCTTTCTCTGGCGATGATCGCGGCGGACTCGGTCTTCCTGCCGACGAGCGCGCTGCGCTGGCTCGGGGGCCGCGTCCGGCGGATACGAGACCGGCTCCTGCCCGGCCCCGCGGCGACCACACCCGGTGTGCCGGGAACGGGAGTGCCGGAGGCGGAAAGTGCCGCGGACGGGCGTGTCCGAGGGGGCGTGGCCGCGGCGGGTCGTGTCGCCCGCGTGGAGCGAAGGCCGCGCGTCGGCCGGTGACGGCCAGGGCCGTAGGCTGACGAAGTGACCGACCACGAAGCCGCGCGTGCCCTTCGGCAATGGCGCGAGGCCGCCCCCGACGCCGTGTTGCTCGACGGCTTCCACGCTCTGAAGCACGCCCTCCGCTTCGGGGCGGACATCCGGTGCGCGATCACCAGCGACAAGGAGTCCGTGCTGGCTCTGGCCGCCGGGCTGGCCGAGGACGTGACGGGCGCGCTCGACGACCGCGTGGTCGAGGTGCCGAAGGAAGCCCTGCGCGAGCTGGTGCCCAAGGGGCACGCCACCCAGGTCGCCGCGCTGGCGACCCGGCGCGCCCGCGCGGACAACCGGCAGGCGCTGGACCGGCGCCCCAGGTCCGCGCCGATCGTGGTGCTGGACAACCCCCGCAATCTCGGCAACGTCGGCGCGGTGGTTCGGCTGGCCGCCGGCTTCGGCGTCACCGGGGTGGTCACCACCGGCGACCTGGACCCCTGGCACACCAACGCGGTGCGCGCGGGCGCCGGCCTCCACTACGCCACCGCCGTGGAGCACGTCGACCGTGACGCGCTGCCCACCGGTCCGCTGTACGCCCTGGACCCGGAGGGGGAGGACATCCGATCCGTCGTCCTCCCCGACGACGCGCTGCTCGCCTTCGGCTCCGAGCGGCACGGCATCTCCCCGGAGCTCCGCGGCCGGGCGGACCGGCTGCTCTCGCTCCCCATGCGGCCCCAGGTCTCCAGCTACAACCTCGCGACCAGCGTGGCCATGACGCTCTTCCATTGGGGAGGGCCGCGCTAGCCGGACGGGACGACCGCGCCAGCCGGCGGAGGGACCGTGTCGGCCGGCGGGACGACCACGCCGGCCGCTGTGCGGGACCGCGTCGGCCGGCCTTGGTGGACCGGGTCGACCGGGCCTCGACGCCTCGAGGCCCGGCCACCCCGAGGGTCAGCCCTGGCGGCGGACCTCCACCATGCGGAAGCGGGTGGCGACGAACGCGCCGTCGCACAGCGTGGAGTTGGCCGAGGGGTTGCCACCGGTGCCGTGGAAGTCGGAGAACGCGGCGGTCTGGTTCACGTACACGCCCCCTGTCAGGTTGAGGGAGAGCTGCGCCGACTCCTCCAGGCACGCCTCCTCCATCAGGCGCTCCACCTCAGCCGAGGTGGTGTAGGCGCCGACCGTCATGGCGCCCTTCTCCCGGATCGTGTGACGCAGCAGATCGGCCGCATCCGCCGTGGAGTCCACGGCGACGGCGAACGAGACGGGTCCGAAGCACTCCGCCAGATAGGCCGGCTCCTCGGTGCCCTCCCACTGCTTGCGCGCGCCGTCCTGCTTGACGATCACCGGCGTGCGTACGGTGGCGCCGGGGAAGTCGGGGTTGGCCACGGTACGGGAGGCGAGGGCCACCTCGCCGAGGCCCGGCGCCGCGTCGAGGCGCTCGCCGACCTGGGGGTTGACGATGGCTCCCAGCAGGGCGTTGGCCCGGGCGTCGTCGCCCAGCAGCCCGCCGACGGCCGCCGCCAGGTCGGCGACGACCTCGTCGAAGCTCTTGGGCCCGGCGTCGGTGGTGATCCCGTCGCGGGGGATCAGCAGGTTCTGCGGGGTGGTGCACATCTGGCCGCTGTAGAGGGAGAGGGAGAAGGCCAGGTTGCCCAGCATCCCCTTGTAGTCGTCGGTGGAGTCGATGACGACGGTGTTGACGCCGGCCTTCTCGGTGAAGACCTGCGCCTGGCGGGCGTTGGCCTCCAGCCAGTCGCCGAAGGCGGTCGAGCCCGTGTAGTCGATGATGCGGATCTCGGGGCGCACCGCGAGGGTCTTGGCGATGCCCTCGCCGGGCCGCTCGGCGACCAGGGCGACCAGGTTGGGGTCGAAGCCCGCGTCGCGCAGCGCCTCGCGCGCCACCTGGACGGTCAGCGCCAGCGGCAGCACGGCCCGCGGATGGGGCTTGACCAGCACCGCGTTCCCCGTGGCGAGGGAGGCGAAGAGGCCGGGGTAGCCATTCCACGTGGGGAAGGTGTTGCAGCCGATCAGGAGCGAGATGCCGCGCGGGGCGGCGATGAACGCCTTGCGCAGCTCCAGCGGGTCGCGCTTGCCCTGAGGCTTGGACCAGTCGGCGGTCTGCGGGGTGCGGGTCTGCTCGGCGAAGGCGTACGCCACCGCCTCCAGGCCACGGTCCTGCGCGTGCGGCCCGCCCGCCTGGAAGGCCATCATGAAGGCCTGGCCGCTGGTGTGCATGACGGCGTGCGCGAACTCATGGGTGCGGGCGCTGATCCGCGACAGGATCTCCACACAGACCGCCGCGCGCGCCTCCGGCCCGGCATCCCGCCAGGCCGCCATCCCGGCCCGCATCGCCGGGAGCAACACGTCCAGGTCCGCGTGCGGATACTCCACGCCCACATCGATCCCGTACGGCGAGACCTCGCCGCCGGTCCAGCCGACCGTCCCCGGCTGGTCCAGCTCCAGGCGCTTGCCGCGCAGCGCCTCGAAGGCCGCCTGGCCGTCGGCGGCGCTCAGGCTGCCGCCCTCTCCGTACGCCTTGGGGTGCTCGGGGTGCGGCGACCAGTACGCCCGCGTGCGGATCGCGTCCAGGGCCTGGTCGAGGGTGGGGCGGTGCTTCTCGATCAACTGCGCTGTGGTGAATCCGGCGGTCACGACTGACCAACTCCTCGGTGAGCTCCATGGATCGGGGCGCGGAGGGTGCCCCGGGTGCGGTCGATGGTGCGGAACGGTGGGCGACGGCGTGCCGACAGAGATAGATTAACCGAACGATCGGTCGGTACAAGGGGGCCTGTCGAAGCTGTGGACAACTTGTCCGAGAGGATGAGCGGCATGACTGCGAACGACCGGGAAGACACCCTGGGGATTGCGCGCACGAGCACCGTCGCCGTCGTCGGCACCGGCACCATGGGGCAGGGAATCGCCCAGGTGGCGCTGGTCGCCGGCCACACCGTGCGACTTCACGACGTGGCCCCGGGACGGGCCGAGACGGCCGCCGGGGCGATCATGGCCCGGCTCGACCGGCTGGTCGCCAAGGGCGGGCTTTCGGCCGCCGAGCGCGACGCGGCGCGGGCCCGGCTGCACCCCGTGGCCGAGCTCTCCGGGCTGGCGGACTGCGCCCTGGTCATCGAGGCCATCCTCGAGGAACTCGGTGCCAAGCAGCAGCTGTTCACCGCGCTTGAGACGGTCGTCTCCGACGACTGCCTGCTGGCCACCAACACCTCCTCGCTGTCGGTGACGGCCGTGCAGGGTGCGCTGCGGGTGCCCGGGCGCGTCGTCGGCCTGCACTTCTTCAACCCGGCTCCGCTGCTGCCGCTGGTCGAGGTGGTGAGCGGCTTCGCCACCGACACGGCCGCCGCCGACCGCGCGTACGCCGCCGTGGCCGGCTGGGGGAAGACGCCGGTGCGCTGCACCGACACCCCCGGCTTCATCGTCAATCGGATCGCCCGCCCCTTCTACGCCGAGGCGTTCCGGGTCTACGAGGAGCGGGTCGCCGACCCGGCCACCATCGACGCCGTGCTCCGCGAGTGCGGCGGCTTCGCCATGGGGCCCTTCGAGCTCACCGACCTGATCGGCCAGGACGTGAACGAGGCGGTGACCCGATCGGTGTGGACCTCCTTCTTCCAGGACCCGAAGTTCACGCCCTCCCTGGCGCAGCGGAGGCTGGTGGAGGCCGGGCTGCACGGCCGGAAGACGGGTCGCGGCTGGTACGACTACGCGGACGGCGCGGAACGCCCGCTGCCGCACACCGCGCCGCCCGCGGAGCCCCCGGCGCACGTCGTGGTCGAGGGCGATCTGGGGCCCGCCGCCGAGCTGATCGCCCTGGCGCGCGAGGCGGGCATCGAGGTGCGCCAAGTGGACGAGGACCGGGGCACCCGGTTCGTGCTGCCCGGCGGGGGACAGCTGGTGCTGGCCGACGGCCAGACCTCGATGGAGTTCCGGGACGTCGTCTACTTCGACCTGGCGCTGGACTACCGCGCGGCCACCCGGATCGCCCTGTCCGCCGCCCGCGACACCACCGAGCGCACCCGCGCGGAGTCCATCGGCTTCTTCCAGGCGCTGGGCAAGCAGGTCAGCCTGGTCGGCGACACCCCCGGCATGATCGTGGCCCGTACCGTCGCGATGCTCGTGGACCTCGCCGCCGACGCCGTGGCCCGGGGCGTGGCGAGCGCCGAGGACATCGACACCGCGATGCGGCTCGGCGTGAACTACCCGCTGGGGCCGGTCGAGTGGGGGCGGCGGCTGGGCGCCGACTGGGCCCGTGACGTCCTCGACGAGCTTCATCAGCGCTACCCGACCGGTCGCTACGCCCCGTGCCTGGCGCTGTGCGAGGCGGCGTTCGCGGCCGTCGACGCGGACGACGGTGACCGCGACACGGACACCGACGACGCCGGCGCGAAGGATGTGATTTCCTCATGACCATGGCCAAGCGCGACACCTACACGCCGGATTCGCTGCTCGCGGTCGCCGTCGAGGTGTTCAACGAGCGGGGCTATGACGGCACCTCGATGGAGCACCTCTCACGCGCCGCGGGGATCTCCAAGTCCTCCATCTACCACCACGTCAAGGGCAAGGAGGAGCTGCTCCAGCGGGCGATAACCCGCGCCCTGGACGGGCTCTTCGGCATCCTCCAGGAGCCCGGCGCGGTCGAGGGCCGGGCGGTGCAGCGGCTGGAGTACGTGGCTCGGCGCACCGCCGAGGTGCTCATGGCGGAGCTGCCGTACGTCACCCTGCTGCTGCGGGTGCGCGGGAACACCGACACCGAGCGGTGGGCGATGGCGCGCCGCCGCGAGTTCGACCACGAGGTCGCCGAGCTGCTCAAGCAGGCCGCGGCCGACGGCGACCTGCGCGGTGACGTGGACGCGCGGCTGGCGACCCGACTGCTCTTCGGAATGATCAACTCGATCGTGGAGTGGTACCGGCCCGACCGCGGCGGGGTCGCCAGCAGCGAAGACGTGGCCGAGGCCGTGGTCCGCACCGCCTTCGCCGGCCTGCGCACCTGATCGAACCGGCGGCCTGCGGATCGGGCGCTTCGGCCCCGGCCTGCCCGCACCGGCCCGCGAAGGGCCCCGCTCCCGAACAACGCCGGGCGTGCCATACGGACCCGATCCGTACGGCACGCCCGGCGCTTACGCGCTTGCGTATGGACCGGGAGCCGCACGGCTGCGCCCCGCGCCGGCGCGCCCGTGTACGGTCCCGCCACCTCCGGCGGCCGTCCACACTCCCGCTCGCCGCGGCCACGCCGCCGGCCCCGCCGGCCCCGACGACCTTCCCGACCGGACGAGGGCGTGTCCCCGACCGGGCGAGGACGCGCCGGTCCGGCGATCACCGCGGCGGGAAGCGGCGGACGCGGTGCCGCGGTGCCGGCGTCCGCCGCCTCGCCGACCGCCGTGTCGGGCCGCCGTGCGCCGTGCCGGTCCCGAGCCGCCCTAAAGCCCGCCCGCGCCGCCGTCCGCCGTGTCGGTCCCGAGCCGCCCTGAAGCCCGCCCGCGCTGCCGTCCGTCGTGTCGGTCCCGAGCCGCCCTGAAGCCCGCCCGCGCCGCCTTCCGTCGTGTCGGTCCCGAAGCGCCCTGAAGCCCGCGCGCGCCGCCGTCCGCCGTGCTGGTCTCGAGCCGCCCCAAAGATCGCCGCGCCGCCGTCAGGGCTCCGCGTCGAGGTCCGTCTCCTCGAAGACCAGCAGGGTGCGGGTGCTCAGCACCTCCGGTATGGCCTGGATGCGGGTGAGGACGAGCTCGCGCAGGGAGCGGTTGTCGGGCGTGTGGACCAGCAGCAGGACGTCGAAGTCCCCGCTGACCAGGGCGATGTGCGCGGCACCCGGCAGTTCGCCGAGCTTCTCGCGGACCGTGCGCCAGGAGTTCTGCACGATCTTGAGCGTGATGTAGGCCGACGCGCCCTGCCCGGCCCGCTCCTGGTTGACGCGGGCGGTGAAGCCCCGGATCACCCCGTCGTCCAGCAGCCGGTTGATCCGCGCGTAGGCGTTGGCGCGCGAGATGTGTACATGCTCGGCGACTGAGCGTATCGAGGCGCGGCCGTCGGCCTGCAGCATGCGCAGGATGTCGCGGTCGATCGGGTCGAGGGGACGTGCCGGGGGTTTCTCACCGGAACTGGCCATCTGTTCGCCCTGCATACCGTCCCGCCTCCCCTTCATGGACGCCCTGCTTTCATCTCAGGCTGTGGAGAACCGTTTGTCCACAGGCCGCCGTCGCCTGTAGCCAAAATGTGCCATCGACCGAACAATCGGTAGGGGAGGGCCGTGAGGCCCTGCCCACTCCCCGACGATGAGGAGGTTGAGGTCGCCATGACGGTCCTTGAGCAGCCCGGTGCGTACCGGCCCACGCCCCCGCCCGCCTGGCGCCCCCGCGTCGACGCCGCGCCGCTGTTGCCCGACGCCGAGCCGTACCGTCTGCTGGGCACCTCAGCCGCCGACGACGTCTCGCCCGACCTGCTGACCAGGCTCTACGCGGAGCTGGTGCGCGGTCGCCGGTACAACACCCAGGCCACCGCGCTCACCCGCCAGGGCCGACTGGCCGTCTACCCCTCCTCGACCGGTCAGGAGGCGTGCCAGGTGGCCGCCGCGCTGGTGCTGGAGGAGCAGGACTGGCTCTTCCCCAGCTACCGCGACACCCTGGCGGCCGTGGTGCGCGGCCTCGACCCGGTGCAGGCGCTCACGCTGCTGCGAGGCGACTGGCACACCGGCTACGACCCGCACGAGCACCGGGTGGCCCCGCTGTGCACCCCGCTGGCCACCCAGCTGCCGCACGCCGTCGGCCTCGCGCACGCCGCGCGCCTCAAGGGGGACGACGTGGTGGCGCTCGCCCTGGTCGGCGACGGCGGCACCAGCGAGGGCGACTTCCACGAGGCGCTGAACTTCGCGGCGGTCTGGCAGGCCCCCGTCGTCTTCCTGGTGCAGAACAACGGCTTCGCCATCTCCGTGCCGCTCGCCAAGCAGACCGCCGCCCCGTCCCTGGCGCACAAGGCGGTCGGGTACGGCATGCCGGGCCGGCTGGTCGACGGCAACGACGCGGCCGCCGTGCACCAGGTGCTGGGCGAGGCCGTGCGGCGGGCCCGGGAGGGCGGCGGCCCCACCCTGGTCGAGGCCATCACCTACCGCGTCGACGCGCACACCAACGCCGACGACGCGACCCGCTACCGCTCGGACAAGGAGCTGGAGGCGTGGCGCGGCCACGACCCCATCGACCTGATCACCGCGGAGTTGAGGAGGCGGGACCTCATCGACGACGACCGCGTCGAGGCGATACGCCAGGACGCGGAGGCGATGGCCGCGGCGCTGCGCGAGCGGATGAACGAGGACCCGGTCCTCGACCCGATGGACCTGTTCGAGCACGTGTACGCGGAGAAGACCGACCAACTGCGCGAGCAGGCGGCGCAGCTGCGCGCCGAGCTCGACGCCGAGGGCCAGGAAGACCGCGAGAACGAGGCCCAGGAGGGGACACGATGACCGCCACGGCCGTGGAGACCGCCCGTAAGCCCGCCACCATGGCGCAGGCGCTCGGTCGCGCCATGCGCGACGCGATGGCCGCGGACCCGACCGTGCATGTCATGGGCGAGGACGTCGGCACGCTCGGCGGGGTCTTCCGGATCACCGACGGGCTCGCCAAGGAGTTTGGAGACGACCGCTGTACGGACACCCCGCTGGCCGAGGCGGGGATCCTGGGCACCGCCGTGGGCATGGCGATGTACGGGCTGCGGCCGGTGGTCGAGATGCAGTTCGACGCCTTCGCCTACCCGGCGTTCGAGCAGCTCATCAGCCATGTCGCGCGTATGCGCAACCGGACGCGCGGAGCCATGCCGCTGCCCATCACCGTCCGGGTGCCCTACGGCGGCGGCATCGGCGGCGTGGAGCACCACAGCGACTCCTCCGAGGCGTACTACATGGCCACCCCCGGCCTCCATGTGGTCACCCCGGCCACCGTCGCCGACGCCTACGGGCTGCTGCGCGCCGCCATCGCCTCCGACGACCCCGTGGTCTTCCTGGAGCCGAAGCGGCTGTACTGGTCCAAGGCCGACTGGTCGCCCGACCACCCTGAGGAGGTCGCGCCGATCGGCCGCGCGGTGGTGCGCCGCCGCGCCTCGGTGCCCGGCGGCCGCGCGGCCACGCTGGTCACCTACGGACCGTCCGTGCCCGTGTGCCTGGAGGCCGCGGAGGCGGCCCGCGCGGAGGGGTGGGACCTCGAGGTCGTCGACCTGCGCTCGCTGGTGCCCTTCGACGACGAGACGGTCTGCGCCTCGGTCCGCCGCACCGGACGGGCGGTGATCGTGCACGAGTCCACCGGCTTCGGCGGTCCTGGAGGGGAGATCGCCGCGCGGATCACGGAGCGCTGCTTCCACCACCTGGAGGCGCCCGTGCTGCGGGTCGCGGGATTCGACATCCCGTATCCGCCGCCGATGCTGGAGCGGCATCATCTGCCCGGCGTGGACCGGGTCCTGGACGCCGTGGCCCGCCTGCAGTGGGAGTCCGACTGGACCGAGGGGAGCGTGGGCTGATGCCCGTCGTGCGCGAGTTCACCCTGCCCGACCTCGGGGAGGGGCTCACCGAGGCGTTGATCGTCCGCTGGCTGGTCGAGGTGGGTGACGTCGTCACCGTCGACCAGCTGGTGGTCGAGGTGGAGACGGCCAAGGCGATGGTGGAGGTGCCCTGCCCGTACGGCGGGGTGGTGACCGCCCGGTTCGGTGAAGAGGGCACCGAACTGCCGGTGGGCGCCCCGCTGCTGACGGTCGCGGTGCCGACGGTCCACGGCGACGGCGCGCCTGCCGAGGGCGACGGCGGCGCGGAGGGCCACGGCGCCGAGGGCGGCGCGGGCGGCGCTCGGGGAGGCGCCGACGAGGGCTCGGGCAACGTCCTCGTCGGGTACGGCACGGGGGCTCCCGCCGCCCGTCGTCGGCGGATCCGGCCGACGGGTCCGGGTCGGGTGCCCGGAGCGGGGTCGCTCCCGTCGGGCGCCCCGGCCACCGGGGCCTGGGACGGCGCCGCCGCCCACGCCCGCTCCGCGCCCCGCGCGGACGCCGCCTCCGCGGCCCGCTCCGGGGGTGACGCCGGCTCCGCACGGTCGGTGGTCTCCGGCGGTTCGGCGGCCCCCGCGGCCGTCGGCGTGATGGCGCGGCCGCAGAGCGCTCCGGAAGGTCCCATCCCGGTGATCTCGCCGCTGGTGCGGCGCCTGGCGCGCGAGCACGGGCTGGATCTCCGGGAGGTGCGCGGCAGCGGACCGGAGGGCCTGATCCTGCGGGCCGACGTCGAGCGGGTGGTCCGCGCGGGCCGTGCTGCCGAGCCGGTCCCGGCGGCGCGGCTCCAGGAGGCCCCCGCGGCGGTCGCGACGGTGCCGGGCGAGGAGCGGGTGCCGCTGCGCGGCCTGCGCGGCACGGTGGCCGACAAGCTCTCCCGCAGCCGGAGCGAGATCCCCGACGCCACCTGCTGGGTGGACGCCGACGCGACCGAACTCCTCGCCGCGCGGGCGGCGATGAACGCGGCCGGCGGTGCCAAGGTGTCGCTGCTCGCGCTCCTGGCCCGGATCTGCACGGCGGCGCTGGCCCGCTACCCCGAGCTGAACGCCACCGTCGACATGGCGGCCCGGGAGATCGTCCGGCTGCCCTCGGTGCACCTCGGGTTCGCCGCGCAGACCGACCGCGGGCTGGTGGTGCCCGTCATACGGGACGCGCACACCCGGAGCGCGGAGGACCTCTCGGCCGAGATGGGGCGGCTGACGGAGGCGGCCCGGGAGGGCAGGCTCACCCCCGCGGAGCTGACGGGCGGCACCTTCACGCTCAACAACTACGGGGTCTTCGGAGTCGACGGATCCACGCCGATCATCAACCACCCCGAGGCCGCCATGCTGGGCGTGGGGCGGATCGTGCCCAAGCCGTGGGTGCACGAGGGCGAGCTGGCGGTGCGGCAGGTGGTGCAGCTGTCGTTCACCTTCGACCACCGGGTCTGCGACGGAGGGACCGCCGGCGGGTTCCTGCGGTACGTGGCGGACTGCGTCGAGCGGCCGGTGATGCTGCTGCGGACGCTGTAGCGCCGCCGCGCGGAGCGGCCATACTCGTGGGGTGAGCGCGGGTGGATATGACGCGGTGGTGCTGGCCGGAGGCGCGGCGCGGCGGCTGGGCGGGGCCGACAAACCCGGCCTGAGCGTGGGCGGACGGCCGTTGCTCGACCGGGTGCTGAGCGCCTGCGCGGACGCCGGGCGCACGGTCGTGGTCGGGCCGCGCCGCACCACCGGGCGGCCCGTGCGCTGGACACGCGAGGCACCGCCCGGCGGCGGACCGCTGGCCGCGCTGGCGGCGGGCCTGGGTGAGGTGACCGCCCCGGTCGTCCTGGTCGTCTCCGCGGACCTGCCGTTTCTCACCGCCGCGACGGTACGGGCGCTCCGCGCCGGGCTCGGCGGCGCCGCGGGCGGCGACGGGGTGCTGTCGACCGATGCCTCCGGTCGGGAGCAGCCGCTGGTCGCCGTCTACCGCGCCGAGGCCCTGCGCCGCGAGCTCGGACTGCTGGCGGCCGAGCACGGCACCCTCTCCGGGCTGCCGCTGCGGCTGCTCACCGCGGAGCTGTCGCTCGGCCGCCTCCACCAGCCCACCGCCTCCTTCGACTGCGACACCTGGGACGACATCGGCGCCGCCCGCGCGCGCATCAGGGAGCATGGGCATGTGCTGGATGAATGGATCACCGCAGTCAAGGCCGAGCTCGGGGTCGACCTCGATGTCGACACCGCCGCGCTCCTCGACCTCGCCCGGGACGCCGCGCACGGCGTGGCGCGGCCCGCCGCCCCGCTGACCACCTTCCTGGTCGGCTACGCGGCGGCGCAGCGGGGCGGTGGCCCCGAAGCCCTCGCCGACGCGATGCGGAAGGCCACCGACCTGGCCGCGCGGTGGGCGGCGGAGGCCACCGAGTCCGGCGCCACCGAGTCCGACGCCGCCGGGACGCCCGCCGCCGGTGGCGCGGGCCAGACGGGTGGCGCGGGCCAGTCCGGTGGCATGGGCCAGCCTGGTGACCCGGGCCAGTCGAGTGGCACGGGCCGGTCCGGTGGATTCGGGGAGGCCGGCGAGTCCGACCGGACCGGTGGCAGCGCGGCACCCGGGCAGTCCGCGGGATGACGGAGCGGGACGTGGATCGCGAGCTCGAACAGGCGCTGGCGCTCGCCAACGAGGGGCGTCGGCCGCGTGCGGAGACCGGCCCCGCGCAGGGCCGGGGCGAGCCCGGCGCGGCCCAGGGCCACAGCGAGCCCGGGGACTTCGAGGGGGCGGGTGCCGCGGGTGCCACGCGCGGCTCGCGTCGCTTCTCGGCGGCGGCCGAGGACCCGTACGACGACGTTCTCGGGATGTGGAACGGTCCGAGCAGCCGGGAGCCGCAGCCACCGCGGGCCGGGGCGGGCGGGAGGCGGCGCTCCGCCCGCGACGACGATCCGTACGGCGACGTCCTGGGACTGAGCGACGGCCGCGATCGCCGCCAGGGTGACGATGACCGCGCTCACCGCGATGGTCGTGATGAGCGCGACGCCCGCGACGGTCGGGATGCCCGCGACGGTCGGAGCGCGCGCGACGCCCGCGACGGGTATGGCCCCTCCGCCCGGGCTCGCCACGCCGAAGGCGACGGGCGCTCCAGCTACGGCGGCTACTCCGGCTACTCCGGTAACTCCGGTAGCTCCAGCCACTCCGGTCGCGACGGTGGCATGGACGGCCATGCCGGCCGCACCCAGGGCAGCCGCGACGGCCGCGACGGCCGGGACAGCCGCGACAGCCGCGACGACCGCGATGGTCGGAGTGGGCGACAGGGGGAGCGCCGGGGGGAGCGGCAGGGTGGCCAGGACCCGCGGCCCCCTCGCGAGCGCCATGCCACCGGCGGTTCGATCGGCCCGCACGGCTCCGGCAGTGCGCACGGTTCCGGCGGTTCGACCGGCCCGCACGGCTCGGGCGGCCCGCATGGTTCCGGTGGTGCGCACGGTTCCGGCGGCCCGCTCGGCTCCAACAGTGCGCACAGCCCCCACAACTCGCACGGCCCCAACAGCCCTGGGGGCTCAGGTGGCTCCGGCTGGCCGAGTGAGCCCGGCCAGCACCCCAAGCCCCGGTCCGGGGCGCTGGCCTGGGCGGCCGCCCGCCGCCTCGCCTTTGACGCGGGCGGCGCCTGGGCGGCCGAGGCCGTCGGCCGCGAGGACCAGCCCGGTGGCGCCGGGATGCCGGCGACCGTGAAGCGCCCCTTGGCGGAGGCGCTCGGACAGGTGCTCGCCGCCCCGCTCACCGCGCTGACCGACCTGCCCTCCTTCGACACCTCCGCCATGGACGGTTGGGCCCTGGCGGGGCCCGGACCGTGGCGGCTGCCGGCGCCCGGCAAGGGCGAGCGGACGGCGCGGGGCATCCTCGCCGGCGACGGGCGGGCGGCGCCGCTCGCCGACGGGCACGCGGTGCGGATCGCCACCGGGGCCCCGGTGCCGCCCGGGACGACCGCCGTGTTGCGCACCGAGCACGGTGTCGTCGACGAGAGCGGGGGCGTCGGCAGTTGGCTGCGCGCCCGCCCGGCGCACCCCGTCGTCCCCGGGCAGGACATCCGGCCCCGCGGCCAGGAGTGCGTCGAGGGCGACCGGTTGCTGTCCGCCGGGACGCTGATCACGCCCGCCGTGCTCGGTCTCGCCGCGGCCGCCGGCTACGACGAGCTGGAGACCGCCCGCAAGCCGTGCGTGGAAGTGCTGGTCGTCGGCGACGAGTTGCTGACCGCCGGGTTGCCGGAGAGCGGCCGGATCCGTGACGCGTTGGGTCCGATGCTCGGCCCCTGGCTGGCGGCGCTCGGGGCGGAGGTGCTGGCCACCCGCCATGTCCCCGATGACGCCGAGGCGTTGTACGCGGCGGTGGTGGAGGCGTCCTCCGCCGACCTCGTCCTCACCACCGGCGGCACCGCCGCCGGCCCGGTCGACCACGTCCATCCGACCCTGCGCCGGCTCGGGGCGGAGCTGCTGGTCGACGGGGTCGCGGTACGCCCCGGCCACCCCATGCTGCTGGCGCGGTTGCCGCGCGGCGGGGTCGACGGGGGCGAGACCCAGCGCGCCGGTAGGAAGCGCCGTACCGCCAAGCGCCCGGCACCCGAACACCCCCTGCCCCACCAGTATCTGGTCGGGCTGCCCGGCAACCCGCTCGCGGCCGTCGCCGGGCTGCTGACCCTGGCCGAGCCGCTGCTCCACGGGCTCAGCGCACGCCCGGCGCCCGGGGCGCCCGGCTCGGCGGCCCCGCTGGCCGCCGCCGTGCCCGGTCACGCGCGCGACACCCGCCTCGTCCCCGTCGCCCACCGCGGCGGAGAAGCGGTTCCGCTGCGCTTCAGCGGCCCCGCCATGCTGCGCGGCCTGGCGCTGGCCGACGGGCTCGCCGCCATCCCGCCCGGCGGGGCGGAGCGCGGGGAGGCGGTCGAGGTCCTGCGCCTGCCGTGGGCCGCCGCGAACCCGGACACCCGGCCCCCCGGGGCCGCCGACGGCTGGCCTCCCACGCCACCCGGACTCCGCGGCGGCCGCCCCACCACCCCGCCCTGGAGCACCTCGTGAAGCTGCCCGCGCACGACTCCGCCGCCCGCCCGCCCGAGGACCGCGGACTCCGGGTCCAGCTGCCCCACCTCGTGGCGGGCAGCCCGCTGCGGCAGGTCGGTCGCCGGATGCTGCTGGCGCTGCTGGTGCTGGTCGCCACGGTGGCCATCGTTTACGCGGACCGCGAGGGGTACCACGACAACGCCGACGGCAGCGTCGACTTCCTCGACTCGGTCTACTACTCCACCGTCACCCTGTCGACGACCGGGTACGGCGACATCGTCCCGCACAGCGACAGCGCGCGGCTGACCAACATCCTGCTGGTCACCCCGCTCCGCGTGCTCTTCCTGATCATCCTGGTCGGTACCACCCTCGAGGTGCTCACCGAGCGCACCCGCGAGCAGTACCGCCTCAACCGCTGGAGGTCCGCGTTGCGCGACCACACCGTCGTCGTCGGCTTCGGCACCAAGGGCCGTTCCGCCGTGCAGACCCTTCGCGCGACCGGCCTGCCGAAGGACCGGGTGGTGGTCGTGGACCCCAATCCCAAGGTGATCGAGGCGGCCAACTCCGAGGGCTTCGTGGGCGTCGTGGGCGATGCCACCCGCAGCGACGTGCTGCTCCGCGCGGAGGCGCAGCGGGCCCGGCAGTTCGTCATCGCCACCCAGCGGGACGACACCGCCGTGCTGGTCACGCTCACCGCGCGGCAGCTCAACAAGGGCGCCAACATCGTGGCCGCCGTCCGGGAGGAGGAGAACGCCCCGCTGCTCCGCCAGTCCGGCGCCGACGCCGTGATCACGAGCGCCAGCGCGGCCGGCCGGCTGCTGGGCATGAGCGTGCAGAGCCCCAGCGCGGGCGCGGTGATCGAGGACCTGATCCAGCAGGGCACCGGACTGGACCTGGTGGAGCGCACGGTCGTCAAGGCGGAGGTGGGCAGGTCGGTCCGGGAGACGGAAGACCTGGTGGTCTCGGTGCTGCGCGGCCACCGGCTGATCGGCTACGACGATCCGGAGGCGAGCCCGTTGCAGGCCACCGACCGCCTGATCACCATCGTCCGGGCGCGGCCCCCGGAGTAGCCTCGCGGCCATGCATGCGATCACCATTCCCGAACCCGGTGGCCCCGAGGCCCTCGTGTGGGCGGAGGTCCCGGACCCCGTGCCCGGCGAGGGCGAAGTCCTGGTCGAGGTCGTGGCCAGTGCCGTCAACCGCGCCGATCTGCTGCAACGCCGGGGCCACTACCCACCGCCGCCCGGCGCCTCCCCGTACCCGGGTCTGGAGTGCTCCGGCCGGATCGCGGCGCTCGGCCCCGGGGTGTCCGGCTGGTCCGTCGGCGACGAGGTGTGCGCGCTGCTGACGGGAGGCGGCTACGCGGAGAAGGTCGCCGTGCCGGCGGGCCAGTTGCTGCCCGTTCCGAACGGCGTCGACCTGGTCACGGCGGCCGCGCTGCCCGAAGTCGTCTGCACCGTCTGGTCGAACATCTTCATGATCGCCCATCTCCGGCCCGGTGAGACGCTGTTGGTGCACGGCGGCGCCAGCGGCATCGGCACCATGGCCATCCAGCTGGCGAAGGCGGTCGGGGCGCGGGTCGCGGTCACCGCCGGCGGCCCGGAGAAGCTGGCCGCCTGCCGTGAGCTGGGCGCGGACATCCTGATCGACTACCGCGCGCAGGACTTCGTCGAGGAGGTCCGCGCGGCCACCGACGGTGCCGGCGCCGATGTCATCCTCGACATCATGGGGGCGAAGTACCTCGACCGGAACGTCTCCGCGCTCGCGGTCAACGGCCGGCTCGTGATCATCGGCCTCCAGGGCGGCACCCGCGCGGAGCTCAACCTGGGCGCGCTGCTCGCCAAGAACTGCGCCGTGACCGGCACCGGGCTGCGGCGGCGCCCGCTGTCGGAGAAGGCGGCGATCGTGGCGGCCGTGCGGGAGCACGTCTGGCCGCTGATCGGCGGCGGCCGGGTGCGGCCGATCGTGCACGGGACGTTCCCGCTGCGGGACGCGGCCGCGGCGCACGCGGTGCTGGAGGAGAGCGGGCACGTGGGGAAGGTGCTGCTGACCCGCTGACCGACGGCTTACGACCGACGACACGATGACCAGCCCCGTCGACGGGCTCGACCGGGCTCGCCGACGGGTGTGACCGGGCCGCCCACCGACGGACCGCCTGAGGTGCCGTATCCCTCCCCTCATGTGACGCTGAATCCGTCACTCGACGGCGCCGGCACGGGAGGGATACGGCCGTGGCTACCGCGCTTGGTTCACGACTGGTGGTCCCCCTGCTGACCGCGGTATGCGCCCTGACCGGGCCCGCGGCGCTGGCGCACGAGGACCCCCGAGACCACGCGGGCGTAGCCGTCGACGACGGACGTGGCGCGAGCGACCGGACGTCCCCCGGGGAGGACCCGGCGACCCCCGCGAACGGTGCGGCGGCGCCCGCGGACGGGGAGGCCGCGGACGAGGAAGCCGCGCTCGACGGCTGGCCCGCCCCCGAGCCGGGGTGGGCGCCCCCGGCCGGGAAGGCCGCGACGGCGCGCCCCGACGCCCCCGCCGAGCCCCAGGTGCCGGGCGGCGTACCTCCGGCGGCCGGTGCCGCCCCACAGGACCCCGCACCCGCTCCCACCCCCGCTCCCGGCCCGGCTTCCCCTTCCGGGCCGGCATCCCCTTCCGCCGGCGCCCCCCTCACCGCCACCGCCGCCGCGTCCCCCTCGACCACGGTCTCGCCGACGCCCGGCCCCAGCGAGCGGCCCCCGCTCGTCACCCGCGACGCGCAGCGGCCCCGCCCCCGGCAGCCCGGACAGCTGATCGTGCCGGCCTGGACCTCGCCGGCCCCGACCTCGTATCCGGCCCCGCCGCCGTATGTCTCCGGGGCTGGCGGGACCGCGGCGCCGCCGGACGGGGCGGCGACCGGGTGGGACGGAAGGACACAGCAGGCGGTGCACTCGGGGCGGGTGACGCGGGTGCTTCCGCTGGGCACCGGACTGGCCCTCACCGGCCTCGGCCTGGCCTTTCTGGGCCTCCGCCTCCGGCGTTCCTGAGCGCCTCACCTCGCCCCCGCCTGTCCCGTCCGCGCCCGAGCGCCTCGCCCCTGGGTGCCCGGCCCGCGCGGCGACGTCCAGCCCGCGCGGCAACACCTCGCCCACGCGTGTCCAGCCCGCGCGGCGACGTCCCGCCCATGCGTGCCCAGCCCACACGGCGACGTCTCGCCCGCGCCTGTCCCCCCGATATTCCGTTCATCGTCCGAGCGGCTATACATACGCGATATGTCGATTCGCCACGGACTGTTGGCCCTCCTCGAAAGCGGCACCCGGTACGGCGCCCAACTGCGGACCGAGTTCCAGGCGCGGACCGCGACGACCTGGCCGCTGAACGTCGGTCAGGTCTACACGACCCTGGGCCGTCTGGAGCGCGATGGCCTGGTCGTCCAGGACGGGGTGGACGCCGCGGGGCGCGTGCTCTACGCCATCACCGACGCCGGCCGGGCGGAGCTGCGCGACTGGTACGAGTCCCCGGTCGACCGCGCCCACCCGCCGCGTGACGAACTCGCCATCAAACTGGCCATGGCCGTCGTGGCGCCGGACGTGGACGTCCGCGCGGTCATCGAGGAGCAGCGCCGCCACACCGCGCGGGCCCTGCGGGACTACGCGCGGCTACGGGCCGACGCGGCGCGGCCCGCCACGCGCGACGGGATCGCCCGGCTGCTGGTCCTCGACCGGCTCATCGCCCAGGCCGAGGCGGAGGCCCGGTGGCTGGACGGGTGCGAGGCCCGGCTGACCGGCTCTCTCGCCGCGCTGGAGTGTCCGTAGCCTCCGGGGAGGTGGATCAGCCCGCGATGGGGGCACCATCTCCGTGACAGACGGGTGCGAGAGAATGGGCACATGAACCAGCCGATGAACGAACGGTCGCAGGAGAGCCCGCACATCCTGGTCGTCGGCCCGGACGGCATGGCCCTCGGCGGCGCCGCCCCTGGCGACGGCAGCAATGACGACGAGTCGCGCGAGGTTCCCGTGACGGACATGGTCGAACAGCCGGCGAAGGTCATGCGCATCGGCAGCATGATCAAGCAGCTTCTGGAGGAGGTCAGGGCGGCACCTCTGGACGAGGCCAGCCGGGTCCGGCTGAAGGAGATCCACTCCAGCTCGGTGAAGGAGCTGGAGGACGGCCTGGCGCCGGAGCTGATCGAGGAGCTGGAGCGCCTCTCGCTGCCCTTCACGGACGAGGCGATCCCGACCGAGGCCGAGCTGCGGATCGCCCAGGCGCAGCTGGTCGGCTGGCTGGAGGGGCTGTTCCACGGCATTCAGACGGCGCTCTTCGCCCAGCAGATGGCCGCCCGCGCGCAGCTGGAGCAGATGCGCCGCGCGCTGCCGCCGGGTGTGCTCGGCGGAGACGACTCCGACGGGGGCCAGCATCGCGGCGGTGAGCGCTCCGGCCCGTACCTCTGATCTTCAGGTCCCGGGGATCTTCAGGTCCCGCTGATCTTCAGACCCTGCTGATCTTCGGATCACCGCCGAGTCCCCGCTGATCTTCGGATCACCGCCGAGTCCCCGCTGATCTTCGGATCGCCACCGAGTGCGATCCGACCGCCCCCGACCGCCCCCCGCGGCTCTCGCCGCGCGGGGGCGTCGCGCGTGCGGGTTACGCCCCCGGCTTGCCGGTCGAGACGGTCAGCTCGATCGTCTCGGTCTGCGGGTTGTAGGGGTCGCCGTCCTTGTGCGTGTAGCTGATGATCGAGCCCTTGCCGAAGACGTTCTCGTCGACCTCGACGACCTTGTACTTCCAGCCCGCCGCCTTGATGCACGCCTTCACGGAGTCGACGTACAGGTACTGGAAGTCCGGCACGTTGTAGGCGCCCGCCTCGTCGTACGCCTCGGTGGCGTTCTGGCACTCCTCCGGGTCGATGGTCTTCGTCTTGACGTCCTCGCCGGCGTTGAAGCCCGAGGGGGTGTCGGAGGGCGTCGGGGCGGAGGAGCTGCTGTGGGTGTCGTCCGCCTTCGGGTCGTCGTCGGACTTGCCCCCGCCGCTGACCGCGATGGCGACGATCACGCCGATCACGGCGAGCGCCGCGACGACCGCCGAACCGATGATCACCCGCTTGTTGCCGTTGTCGCGGTTGCCGCCGCCGGAGGGGACCGGGGTGGGCGTGGCGTTGTACGGGGGCGGGGTGTGGGCGCCGCCCTGGAACGCGGGCGTCGGGGTCGTCGCGTAGCCCTGCTGGTGCGTGGGGGGCGCCGGGGTCGACGGGCCGAAGCCGCTGTACTGGCCGGAGCCGGGCTGCCCCGGCCCCTGGGGTCCCGCGGGGCCCTGCGGCGCCTGGTACGGCGTCTGGACGCCGTGCGCGCCCGCGGCGGGGGCGTCCACGGGCGGGAAGACCGCCGCGCCCAGGCCGGCGCCGCTCTGCGCCGGCGGGCCGCCGGAGATGATGATCGGGGAGGCGCCGGTCTGGCCGACCCGGGCGCACTCGTCGCGCATCGCCTCGGCGGTGGGGAAGCGCTCGTTCGGGTTCTTCTTCAGTACCCGCGCGATCAGCGCGTCCACCGCCGGGGGGATGGACTGGTTGATGGTGGACGGCGCGACCGGCTCCTCCTGGACATGCGCGTACGCGATGGCCAGCGGGGAGTCCGCGTCGAAGGGGAGCCGTCCGGTCAGCAGCTCGAAGAGCATGATGCCGACCGAGTACAGGTCGCTGCGGGCGTCGACGCCGCGGCCCAGGGCCTGCTCGGGGGAGAGGTACTGCGGGGTGCCGACCACCATGCCGGTCTGGGTCATCGAGGTGACCCCGGACTGCATGGCGCGGGCGATGCCGAAGTCCATGACCTTGACGACGCCGCGCTTGGTCATCATCACGTTGCCGGGCTTGATGTCGCGGTGGACCAGCCCCATCTCGTGGCTGACCTCGAGCGCCGCCAGCACATCGCCGGTGATCTTCAGCGCCTTGTCGGTGGGCATCGCGCCGTACTGCCGCACGTCCTCGTCGAGCACCGCGCGCAGCGGCTTGCCCTCGACGTACTCCATGATGATGTACGGCATCAGCGCGCCGTCGATCTCGTCCTCGCCGGTGTCGAAGACGGAGACGATGTTGGTGTGCGAGAGCTTGGCCACCGCCTGCGCCTCGCGCCGGAAGCGCTCGCGGAAGGACGCCTCCCGACCCAGCTCGGTGTGGAGCGTCTTGATGGCGACCTGGCGATCCAGCGCGGTGTCGTACGCCAGGTGCACGGAGGCCATGCCGCCTTCACCCAGCAGATCCTGCAGCTGGTAACGACCCCCGCCGATCGACTGGCCCGCGTAGCGGCCCGAAGCGCCATGCTGGCTCATCGTTCTTACTTCCCCCTCGGCGCCCTGCCCCGACGCTGAAACCCGCGCTTGGATCGGCGTGTCTTGATCTAGATGACTCGATATCTTGGCCAAGTCTGCCCCAGGCCACGGACACGTCAAGCCGAGTGCCCGTTCCGTGACCGGATGCGCAAGAAGCCGTCACGTGATTTGCGTCGCTTCGACCTCAACGGGTTTGATGACCGGTCCATCACGGACCGGTGCACCCCGCGGAGCCTGTAGCGTTCACTATCAGAGCAATCAGCGCGCACCGTACGCACCGTAACCGCCCGCGCGAGCGGACAGACCACGACGGCGAGGACCGATGGCACAGACCCAGAGCGCCCAGGGGCCCTCCGAACCTGACGCCAACGGGACGTCCGGAATGTCGGATTCTGCAGAGTTGTGGGGCAACGGCGGACTGGTCGGTGACGGCCGCTACCGCCTCACCGGCCGCCTCGGCCGCGGCGGCATGGCGGAGGTGTTCGCCGCCGAGGACGTCCGGTTGGGCCGCACCGTCGCGGTGAAGCTGCTCCGCGCCGACCTCGCCGAGGACCCGGTCTCCAAGGCCCGCTTCACGCGCGAGGCGCAGTCGGTCGCCGGTCTGAACCACCACGCCGTGGTCGCCGTCTACGACTCCGGCGAGGACGTGGTCGGCCAGCAGACCGTCCCCTACATCGTGATGGAACTGGTCGAGGGCCACACCATCCGCGATCTGCTGCTCAACGCGGACGCGCCGCCGCCGGACCAGGCGCTGATCATCGTCTCCGGGGTGCTGGAGGCGCTGGCCTACAGCCACCAGCACGGCATCGTGCACCGCGACATCAAGCCCGCGAACGTGATCATCACCAACAGCGGCGCGGTCAAGGTCATGGACTTCGGCATCGCCCGCGCGCTGCACGGGGCGTCCACCACCATGACCCAGACCGGCATGGTCATGGGCACCCCCCAGTACCTCTCGCCGGAGCAGGCGCTGGGCAAGGCCGTCGACCACCGCTCGGACCTCTACGCCACCGGCTGTCTGCTGTACGAGCTGCTGGCGCAGCGCCCGCCGTTCGTCGGCGAGACCCCGCTCTCCGTCGTCTACCAGCACGTCCAGGACATCCCGGTGCCGCCCTCGGAGGTCTCCGGCGGCGCGGTGCCGCCGGAGCTGGACGGCATGGTGATGCGCGCCCTGGCCAAGGACCCGGACGACCGGTTCCAGAGCGCCGAGGAGATGCGCGGGCTGGTGCAGTACGCGCTGCAGATGCTCCAGGAGGCCGGCGGCCACACCGGCACCTGGAACACCGGTCCGGTCACCCAGCACCTCGGCGCCTCCACCCCGGCCATGGGCATGCCGAGCACCACCGCCCTGCCGCACCCCGGCCACGGCGACACCTCCCAGCAGCCGCTGCTGACCGGCGGCTACCGCGACGACGACGGCGGCTTCGACGGCGGCTCGCGGCCCTCCGGCGGGGGCGGCCGCCGCCGGGTGTGGCTGCTGGCGGTGCTCGCCGTCATCGCGATCGCGGCCGGCGTCGCCTTCGCGATGAAGCTCAGTGGCAACGACAAGGAAACGCCGACCAAGCCCAAGCAGAGCCAGAGCTCCAGCAAGGATCCGAAGTCCGAGGAGCCGAGCAAGAAGCCGACGACGGCCCCGCCCGACACCGGGATCCCGGGCGGCGGCGATGTGCCGGACAACAACACCGGCGCCCCGCAGACGGGTGGCGGCGGCGGGAACTGGCCGACGGGCAACAGGCCGACCAACACCTACAGCCCCGGCCCGACCGGCGTGCCCAGCGGTGAGCCGAGCGGCGGCGTGACGACCGCCCCGACCGACGTGCCGTCGGATCCGGTCACCACGCCGCCGCCGACGGTCCCGACGGGCGACGACAGCGGCGGTGGCGGGGAGAGCCCGCCCACGGACCCGGAGCCGCCCACGGGCGGCGGCGAGGACCCCGTGGACGGCTGACCGGCCCCGAGGCCACGAGCTGTCCGTACGCCCCGCGCGGGGGCTCTCCACGCCCCGCGCGGGGCGTACGTGTTCCCGCGGCCGTTTGTGGCAGCGGCAGCGGCAGCGCCGGGAGACGGCAGTGGCGGCGGCAGGGGCGGTGGCCTTCCCGCCGTCCGTGGCCGCCCGGCCGCACCCGTACGTCTCGGCCGTCTCGGCCGCACACATGCCCTCGGGGCCGGTACGCCCGCTCCGGCGGCCGTACGGGCTGCCGCGTGGCCCGGCCACCCGCCCGGGACCTCCACGGCACCGGGTCAGGCGACGAACGCCTCGCGTACGGCGTCGTATTCGCGGGTCCACCACACCGCCAGGGCCGCCGCGGCGGGGAACTGGGGGTCCGCGCGGTGGTCGCCGAGCTGGTAGTGCCAGCGCAGCATCCAGAAGTCGTTGAGGCGCTCCCACCACACGCGGTGCACGGCGGCGGCGAGTTCGTCCTGTCCGGCGCCGATGGCGCAGCGGTAGGCCCGCGCGTACGGGCGCACCTTCGACAGCTCCAGGGTGCCGCAGGGGCGCACGAAGAAGATGGCGGCGGCCCGTACCGCCTCCTCCGCGCGCGGCTGTACGCCCAGCCGGTCCCAGTCGACGATCGCGGCGGGCTCGGCGTCCCGGTAGAGCAGGTTGAGCGGGTGGAAGTCGCCGTGCACCCAGCCGGTGGCGGGGACGGTGCTCGCTTCCGGGCGGCGGTGGGCGTGCCGTTCCAGCAGGGCGCGGCGTTCGAGCAGCCGGTGTTCGGCCAGTTCGTCGAAGGCGTCGCGGGAGCGGCGGGCGCGGGCGAGGGCCAACAGCTGGTCGATGAGGGCGAAGGTGTGCTCCGGGTCGGCGCCGGTGACGTCCGGGGCGTGCGAGGCGTCGCGGGGCGCGGGCGTCCGCGGGTCGATGACCTCTTCCAGGCAGGTGTGGACCAGCCCGAGCAGGGCGCCCAGCCGCCACGACTGGGCGCGGTTGAGTTCGGCGCCGTCCCGGTGGCGCCCCTCCACCCACGGGTGCAGGGCGTAGCAGCGCCCGTCGAGGACCGAGACCGTGGCGCCGTCGACGTCGGCGATCGGCGGCGCCACCGGCAGTCCGCGCGCGCCCAGCCGGCGGGTGACGCGGTGTTGTCGGGCGAGGGCGGTCCGGTCGCCGTCGAGATGGTGTTTGAGGAAGAACCGGCCGCGGGTGGTGGTGAGGTGGTACCCGCGGTTGAGCAGGCCCTGCGTGAGCGGTTCGCAGGACAGCAACTCCCCGATGAGTGTGGATTCGTAGCGGCGCAGCAGGGCGTTCAGTGTCGCCCCGTCGGGAGAAGCGGTGGTCTCGGCGAGGGTGACATGTGAGCGCGGCACGCGCCAGATGTTAAATCACCCGGGTCATCCGGGTTGCCGGGGTTGACGGTTGGGCACGCCTGCGATGTGATGGACGGTCATGAACCGTGGCCGGACCCGGAGATAGACCGGCTCGAAGGGGGCGCCGTCGGCGGTCCGCGGGGCCGCGCCGAAGCGTTCCAACTCCGCCGGTGCCGGGGTGCTCACGCGTGCGGTGCCGACGCACTGCACGCTCCAGAACTCGTCCTCGCCCGCGTCAACGGTGTCCACCCCGTACGCCACCACATGGCCGTCGCACGCGCGGTGGTATCCGTGCCCGCGGTGCATCCGCAGCACCACCTCGTCGTCGATGACGATGTGCCGTGTCACGGTGACGGACGGTAGCGCCCCCATGCTGACCGAGAGCCGCCCGTACGGGCTGCGGGCCAGCAGCGCCATGGCGCGGTGGTCGACGGTGGCATCGGGAGGCATGGCCCCCACCTTCGCGGCACGCCGCCGCCCTTCGATAGGGGCGGCGGCCCCTCTCCGGTGGGGCCGTAGGTCCCGATTGCGGCGGAAAGGCCACGGGCTGGGACGTGCCGGGACGCTCCGGTCCTTAACTCCCCCGAACGGAGGCGTGCGCTATCACCCGATGGGGCACATTTTGGACGTCTCACCGCTCGGCCCTCCCGTCCGTCCGCGCGCTGTCCCGGCCCACCGCCTCGGTCGGGCATTCCTGATCGGGCGCTCGGTCGTCCCGCCGGGCCCGGGGGCTCGGCCGGGCCGCTCGCGGTCCTTCAGCCGGCCTTGCCGCCCTCTCCAGGTCTCCGGCCCTCCCGGGACGGTCCGGAGGCCTGGAGGCGGGCGACGTAGGCCGCGGCCTGGGAGCGCCGCTCCATGCCCAGCTTCGACAGCAGGCTGGAGACGTAGTTCTTGATGGTCTTCTCCGCGAGGTGGAGCCGCTCGCCGATGGCGCGGTTGGTGAGGCCCTCGCCGATCAGGTCGAGGATCCGGCGCTCCTGCTCGGTGAGGGCGGCCAGCCGCTCGTCGCCCTTGGGGCTGGTCCCGTCCCGCAGCCGCTCCAGGACGCGCGCGGTGGCGACCGGGTCCAGCAGCGACTTCCCGGCGGCCACGTCCCGTACGGCGGAGAGCAGTTCGCTGCCGCGGATGGCCTTGAGGACATAGCCCGAGGCGCCCGCCATGATCGCGTCGAACAGGGCCTCGTCGTCCGCGAAGGAGGTGAGCATGAGGCACTTGATGGAGTCGTCACGCGAGCGGACCTCACGGCAGACCTCGACGCCGCTGCCGTCCGGCAGGCGAACGTCCAGTACGGCGACATCGGGGTGGGCGGCCGGGATGCGGGCGAGCGCGTCCGCCGCGGTACCGGCCTCTCCGACCACCTCGATGTCCGGTTCCACGGCCAGGAGCTCGTGCACGCCACGCCGGACTACTTCATGGTCATCGAGCAGAAATACCGTGATTTTTCCTTCTTCGCGCACGGAATCCAGTCTCACACACAAAGTCTTCCCTTGCTCTTGTCCTGCGGGATAACGTGCCGCTGTTCCGGCGTCCTGTGGGGCCGTGACCAGTGCATGTTCCCGACGGCTGTCGATTTACTTGGAAATCCAAGCAAAATTGCAGGTCAGAGGGGGTTTCGCAGAGATGCGACGCACTGGGTAACGTGCTTTTTGCGGGCCAACCGCCGGGACACCTGTCGCGCCTCGTCGGACCACGACGCACCCACCCCGTGCGCCGCGGGCCCACAGGCGAGCCTCCCCCAGTCTTCGACCGGGGGGACACCAAGGCCACCGGCGAACCCGGAGGCCGGACAGACGGAGGAGCACACGTGACCGTGGACAGCCCTGCCGCGCGCAAGCCACGCCGCAGCAGCAGCAAGCGCGCCAGCAGCGCCAAGCAACGCCCGGCGGACGAACCCCAGCTCGTCCAGCTGCTGACCCCCGAAGGCAAGCGGGTCGAGCACCCGGACTACTCCATCGACCTGACCGCCGAAGAGCTGCGCGGGCTGTACCGGGACATGGTGCTCACCCGCCGTTTCGACGGCGAGGCCACCACCCTCCAGCGCCAGGGCGAGCTGGGCCTGTGGGCCTCGCTGCTGGGCCAGGAGGCCGCGCAGATCGGCTCCGGCCGTGCGCTGCGCGACGACGACTACGTCTTCCCGACCTACCGCGAACACGGCGTCGCCTGGTGTCGGGGGGTCGACCCGACCAATCTGCTGGGCATGTTCCGCGGCGTGAACCACGGCGGCTGGGACCCCAACAGCAACAACTTCCACCTCTACACCATCGTGATCGGTTCGCAGACGCTGCACGCGACCGGATACGCGATGGGTGTGGCGAAGGACGGCGCGGACTCCGCCGTCATCGCGTATTTCGGCGACGGTGCCTCCAGCCAGGGTGATGTGGCCGAGGCGTTCACCTTCTCCGCGGTCTACAACGCGCCGGTCGTGTTCTTCTGCCAGAACAACCAGTGGGCCATCTCCGAGCCCACCGAGCGGCAGACCCGCGTTCCGCTCTACCAGCGCGCCCAGGGCTTCGGCTTCCCCGGCGTCCGGGTCGACGGCAACGACGTCCTGGCCTGCCTCGCGGTCACCAGGGCCGCCCTGGAGCGGGCCCGCACCGGCCAGGGGCCGATGCTGATCGAGGCGTTCACCTACCGGATGGGCGCCCACACCACCTCCGACGACCCCACCCGCTACCGCACCTCCGAGGAGCGGGAGCTGTGGGAGGCCAAGGACCCGATCCTGCGGCTGCGCACCCTGCTCACCGAGGAGGGCCACGCGGACGAGGCGTACTTCGCCGAGGTCGAGGCCGAGGCCGACGCGCTCGCCAAGCGGGTCCGGGAGGCCGTGCGGTCCATGCCGGACCCGGAGGACATGGCCATGTTCGACCACATCTACGCCGACGGTCACGCCCTGGTGGACGAGGAGCGCGCCGCCTACGCCGAGTACCAGGCTTCGTTCGTGACCGAGGAGGGCAACTGACATGGCCGGCGAGAAGATGTCGCTCTCCAAGGCGATCAACGCGTCGCTGCGCACCGCGCTGGAGAACGACCCCAAGGTCCTGATCATGGGTGAGGACGTCGGCAAGCTCGGCGGCGTCTTCCGGATCACCGACGGTCTGCAGAAGGACTTCGGCGAGGACCGTGTCATCGACACCCCGCTGGCCGAGTCCGGCATCATCGGCACCGCCATCGGTCTGGCGCTGCGCGGCTACCGCCCCGTCGCCGAGATCCAGTTCGACGGCTTCGTCTTCCCCGCGTACGACCAGATCGTCACGCAGCTGGCGAAGATGCACGCCCGTGCGCTCGGCAAGGTCAAGCTGCCGGTCGTCATCCGCATTCCCTACGGCGGTGCCATCGGCGCCGTCGAGCACCACAGCGAGTCTCCCGAGGCCCTGTTCGCGCACGTCGCGGGCCTGAAGGTGGTCTCCCCGTCGAACGCCTCGGACGCCTACTGGATGCTCCAGCAGGCCATCCAGAGCGACGACCCGGTGATCTACTTCGAGCCCAAGCGCCGCTATCACGACAAGTCCGAGGTCGACGTCTCCGCCATCCCCGACCCGCTGCACGCGGCGCGGGTGGCGCGCGAGGGCGCCGACCTGACGCTGGCGGCCTACGGCCCGATGGTGAAGGTCTGCCTGGACGCCGCCGCGGCCGCCGCCGAGGAGGGCAAGTCGATCGAGGTGCTGGACCTGCGGTCCATGTCGCCGATCGACTTCGACAGCATCCAGCGATCGGTCGAGAAGACCGGCAGGCTGGTGGTGGTGCACGAGGCTCCGGTCTTCCTGGGCACGGGCTCGGAGATCGCCGCTCGGATCACCGAGCGGTGCTTCTACCACCTGGAGGCCCCGGTGCTGCGGGTTGGCGGCTTCCACGCCCCGTACCCGCCGTCCCGACTCGAGGACGAGTACCTTCCGGGACTGGACCGAGTACTCGACGCCGTCGACCGCGCGCTGGCGTACTGAAGGGCTTGAGGAGAGTCGTGACCATGGCTGCAACCGATCAGCGCTTCCGCGAGTTCAAGATGCCCGACGTGGGCGAGGGGCTCACCGAGGCCGAGATCCTCAAGTGGTACGTCGCCCCGGGCGACACGGTGTCGGACGGTCAGGTGGTCTGCGAGGTCGAGACCGCCAAGGCCGCCGTCGAACTGCCCATCCCCTACGACGGCGTGGTGCACGAGCTGCGCTTCGGCGAGGGCGTCACGGTGGACGTCGGTACGGTGATCATCACCGTGGACACGGGGGCGTCCGAGGGCGAGCCGGCACCGGCCCCCGCGGCCGCCGCCTCCACCGCTTCCACCCCCTCCACCGAGGACGAGGAGCCCCAGGGCCGTCAGGCGGTGCTCGTCGGCTACGGCGCCGCCCCGTCCTCCACCAAGCGCCGCCCGCGCAAGCCGCGCCCGGGCCAGCCGGTCCCGGCGCAGCCGAACCCCGCGGCGGCGGCCCTCCAGGGGGAGCTCAACGGCCATGTCGGCGTGCCGTTGCCGACCGCCTCCGCCTTCGCGGCCCCCACCACCGCCCGGCCGCTGGCCAAGCCCCCGGTCCGCAAGCTCGCCAAGGACCTGGGCATCGACCTGACCACGGTCACCCCGACCGGCCCGGACGGCACCATCACCCGCGAGGACGTCCACAAGGCGGCCGCGCCCGTGGCCCCGGTCGCCGAGCCGGTGGCGGAGCCCGTCGCGGAGGTCCCGGCCGGCGCCCGCGAGCGTCGCGTCCCCGTCAAGGGCGTACGGAAGGCCACCGCCCAGGCGATGGTCGCCAGCGCCTTCACCGCCCCGCACGTCACGGAGTTCATCACCGTCGACGTCACCCGCACCATGAAGCTCGTGGCGGAGCTCAAGCAGGACCCGGACCTGGCCGGGCTGCGCATCAACCCGCTGCTGCTGGTCGCCAAGGCGCTGCTGCTCGCCATCCGGCGCAACCCGGAGATCAGCGCCGCCTGGGACGAGGCCGCGCAGGAGATCGTCTACAAGGACTACGTCAACCTCGGCATCGCGGCCGCCACGCCGCGCGGTCTGATCGTCCCGAACATCAAGGACGCGGGCGCCAAGACCCTCCCCGAGCTGGCGACGGCCCTGGCCGACCTGGTCGCGACCGCCCGCGAGGGCAAGACCAGCCCGGCGGACATGTCCGGCGGCACGGTCACCATCACCAACGTCGGCGTCTTCGGCGTCGACACCGGCACCCCCATCCTCAACCCCGGCGAGTCGGCGATCCTCGCTGTCGGAGCCATCAAGCTCCAACCGTGGGTCCACAAGGGCAAGGTCAAGCCGCGCCAGGTGACCACCCTCGCCCTCTCCTTCGACCACCGCCTGGTCGACGGCGAACTGGGCTCCAAGGTCCTCGCCGACACGGCGGCCATCCTGGAGAACCCGAAGCGGCTCATCACCTGGGGCTGATCCCGTCACATCATGACCGGCCGGGCCAGGAGCAAGGCGTCCTGGCCCGGCCGGTCGTGTCTCGCCGGCCACCGCTCATACCGGAGGAACGCGTCCGTCCCGACCGGCCACCGGGTCGACCGGAACGACCGTACGGTCCAGGGCGCCTCCACCGTGTGGGAACTCCTTCTTAGACGCTTACACCGTGGGGGCGAGGAGCGTGAGTCGTAGTACGGCGGCGACGGCCATCAGCCCGGGAATCGCGCACCACCACGCACGCAGCCAGCCCGTCGCGGTGAAGAACAGAGTGGGAAGCGAGAGCAGCACGCAGGCCCCAAGCGCCATGCCCGAGGCGAGCTGGGAATGGAAGACGGCTTCTTTGTCCCACGGTCCGGATGGCTCGACCTCGTATGCGACGAAGGTGAAGTAGCCGATCACGAGGTTACAAGGAATGAGGATGGCGATGCATACCGCCGTGCGGAGCCAGGCGTGACTGGTCCGGGCTGGGCGGGTGTGCGGCCTCTCCGTGCTGCCGTTGCTCATTTCAGGGCGCCCTTGGCTTGGTCCAGTTTGCTGTTGAAGCCCCGACCGTAGGCTTGGGCGTCATCGCCGGCGTAGTAAGGGCCGCCGTTGTAGCGCGCGGCGAGATCCTGCATCTGCTCGCGGGTCATCTCGTTCGGTGGAACGTCGGCGTACGGGCTTTCCGCTTTGAGTTGGGCCAGGTACTCGGCGGCGATGAATATGTTCTGTGCCGGGTCACGAGCCGCCTTGTAGACCTGGACCCGTTCCTGCTCACTCATGTCGGTGGGGTCGTAGCCCAGCACCTCGGCGGCACGTCGGACCTGGATGGCTATGGGCCCCACTGAGGTCTTGTCCGCGTCGCCGGGAATTTCGGGATACAGGGCACGCCACTTGAATACCTGAGCGTCTAGCCAGGAGGGTTGTCCTTCAACTTCCTGCCAAGCGATGCCGGCGAGCATCTCAGGCGGAAGTCCCGAGTCCTGCGCGGCAGCCTGGATGAGCGCTTTGTTGCCGGAGATGTAGTCACGACGGTTGTCGTCGGAATCCGACCGCCACATGAGGTAGTGACCCTGTGCCTCCGGTAGCCCGGCCACCCGCATCTGGATCTGGTACAGCTTCTCGTTGACCCCCTTGTTCTGGTTGTCCATGGGGAAGTAGTCCGTCTTGGTGCCCGAGCCGGACAGCTGCACGTTCGGGTCGCGGCTTGCCTCCTTCGCCTCGCCGCGCAGGATGCCCAGGCCCTTCAGGATCTGCTCCGAGTCGCCGAAGTCGCCCCGGAAGTCGGGCAGGTCCCGCTTGGCCGCCTTGACCGCTGCCACGCAGGTGCTGCGCGCTTCGGACTCCACGCGCAGGGCGTCGCCGTAGTGCGTCTTGGTCTGGCTGTAGTAGGTGGCGGCTTTCTCCCGGACCTCGCCGGCTATGCCTCCGATCTCAAGCCACCGCCAGGCATCCTCGGAGTCCCGTACCGCCTCCCACTGGCGCAGCGGCTCGCTGGCTCCGTCGGCTTCGCCGGGCATGATCTCGACGAGTTTCGCTTCGGTGGTCTTGCCGCTCGTGTAGTGCTCCTGGGCGACGGCGTCGGCGTAGGTCGCCAGGGCCGTGGCCACCTTGCGGAAGCCCTGCGACAAGGCGTCGGCGAGGTCCTTGGCCTCCTTGAGCCGATGGACGTAGAGGTCCTTGGCCTCGCTGCGCCAGTCGGTCCCTTCGGCCTTCAGGAAGGCGCTGTCGGTGGACTCGATCAGGTCGTGGAGTCGCCGGAACTCCTGGCTGTTGCGCTCGATGAGGACTGGATTGGAGTGCTCAAGAAACTCCACTGATTCACGGTATGCCACAGCGGATCACCGATCCTCGGAGGCGACGAGACGGCCGTGTTTGAGGATCGCCTCCATGCTCTTGCGGGCAGCGAGGTCGGTCTCGGTGTAGTCGTTGCCGGCTGCGGACAGCTTCGTGGAGAGCGCCGCCAGCAGTAGCACCATGTCCTCGTACTGGTCCTTGGCGAAGTCGGCGAACGACCAGACGGTTCCGGCTATCTCGTAGTGCGACCGCGGCACACGGCACAATGTCGCGTTCTCGCCGTCCATTCGGCCTTCGTAGAGCAGGCCAGCGATCTCGACGAGCAGGTGCGAGCTTCCGTTGATGGAAGCGGCATTCGCCGTGAATCCATCATCAGACGTGGTCGACTGGCCTTCGTGGGAGACACCGTCGGCGTGGTTCAACTGCATCTGCCCGGACCCTGCCTCGGCTATGGCTGGATCTCCGTCGTAGGACAAGGTTCCCCCCTCTTCCCTTGGCGCAACAGCCCCCGAATGATGGCACGGGCACGGGGCACGGGTTGTCGAGCCATCGCGTTGTGGCCGGAATGCGTGGGGCGGCTCAGCGGCGTTGGGCGGCATGCGGATCGGCCGGGTGCACGTATCGTCTCGCGCCTCCGGCGCAGAGCGGGCAGCAGCGGAGGGGGAGGGGCGGGCTCAGCACCATCGCCGGCTGCGGGGTGGTGCTCGGTGACCGGTGGATGAGAGGCAGGGCGGGGCGGCGGGGGAGCTTCCGGTTTCCGCCGGACTCAGAACACCCCCTCAGAGTTGCTTGACCAAGAGCAAGTATCCAGTTAAGCGATTCTGAGAAGGGGTACCGCAGTCGTCGCGGATCAGCGGATGAGATGGATCAGACGGGCGATCTCGGGCACCGGTGCCGTGCCGCTGCCGGTGGGTGCCGTCACCTTCCACCGGGCCGCCGGGCGGCGATGGTGCTGAGCCCGCCTCGTTCCTCGCCGCTGCTGCCCGTTCTGCGCCGCAGGCGCGAGACGAAAGCCGCACCCGGCAGGGCTGAATGCCGCCCCGCGGTGCGTCGCCGGAAGGCAGTGCGCAGGGCAGTGCGCAAGGCACTGCCCTTCCGGGCGGTGCGGTCGGCGGGGTCGCTCGTACGGACGTACACCGCAGGCGGGCCGCCCGAGGCCGTGGTGCCATCGGGTTACAGCCCAGGGGACATGCCCTTGGCCAGGCGCGAAGGATGCGAACCGTGGCGGTCTTGTGCAGGCCAGCGGTGGCGGTGCCGGAGCACGTCGTCACCCTGGACGAAACCCTCGAACTGGCCAGTCGAATACATGCGGACCATCCGCATCTACCGCTGGTACTGCGGCTCATCGAGCACACGGGGGTGTGTGAGCGTCACATCATCCGGCCGATGGCCGAGACCCTGGAGCACCCGGGTTTCGAGACCCGGAACCGGTTGTACGAGGAGCACGCGAAGAAGCGGGTGCCGGACGTGATCCGGCAGGCGCTGGCCAACGCGGAGCTGGAGACGGAGGACATCGACCTGATCGTCTACGTCTCGTGTACCGGCTTCATGATGCCGTCGATGACGGCGTGGTTGATCAACGCGATGGACTTCAAGCCGGTGACGCGACAGCTGCCCATCGCGCAGATGGGCTGTGCCGCCGGTGGGGCGGCGATCAATCGGGCACATGACTTCTGCATGGCCTACCCGGACAAGAACGCGCTGATCGTGGCGTGTGAGTTCTGCTCGCTGTGCTACCAGCCGACGGACGTGGGCATCGGGCAGCTGCTGTCGGACGGGCTGTTCGGCGACGGCATCGCGGCGGCGGTCATCAAGGGTGGGGAGACCGGGAGCGGGATCCGGCTGGAGCGGAACGGCTCGCACCTGGTGCCGGGGACCGAGGACTGGATCAGCTACGCGATCAAGGCCACCGGCTTCCACTTCCAGTTGGACAAGCGGGTGCCGGGGACGATGGAGCAGCTCGCCCCGGTGCTGCGGGAGTTGATGGAAGGCCATGGCTGGGACGCCTCCGGGCTGGACTTCTACATCGTGCACGCGGGCGGCCCCCGGCTCCTGGACGACCTGGTCAAGTTCCTGGACGTGCCGCCGGAGGTGTTCCGGCACAGCAAGGCGACGCTGACCGAGTACGGCAACATCGCCAGCGCGCTGGTGCTGGACGCGCTGGACCGGCTCTTCGAGGAGGGCTCGATGAAGCACTCCGCGCGCGGCATCATCGCGGGCTTCGGGCCGGGGATCACCGCCGAGATGACGATCGGCACCTGGCAGGAGAACGGCCACCGCTGAGGCGGCGGCTCCCGCGTCGCGCCCGTAGCCGTGCCGTACCGCACCCCGTACCGCCGTACCCGCCGCGTACCCGCCTAGTTTGGAGCACCCGTCATGAAACCCGACGTCACGACCTGCCCCTTCGACTTCGCCCAGGGGCTGGAGTTCGACCCCACGCTGCGGCAGCTGATGGAGGAGGGCCCCATCGCCCGCATCCGGCTGCCGTACGGCGACGGCGAGGCATGGCTGGTCACCCGGTACGAGGACGTGCGGACGGTCACCACCGACCGCCGGTTCAGCCGGAACGCGGTCGTGGGCCGGGACTACCCGCGGCTGACGCCGGAGCCCATCGTGCAGCCCGAAGCGATCAACGTGATGGACCCGCCCGCCAGCAGCCGGCTGCGCAGCCTGGTCTCCAAGGGCTTCGCGCCGCGCCATGTGGAGCGCATGCGGGAGCGCACCCAGCACGTGGTGAACGAGCTGCTGGACCGGATGGCGGAGCACGGCCCGCCCGCCGACCTGTTCAAGCACCTCGCGCAGCCGCTGCCCATGACGACGATCTGCGAGGTCCTCGACATTCCGGAGTCGGACCGTCCCACGCTGCGCTCCCACGCCTGGACGATGATGCGCATGGGCGCCGCGGGCAAGGAGGACGCCATCCGGGCCAAGGCCGAGCTGCGCGCCTATTTCGCCGAGGTGACCGCGGAGCGACGGGCGAACCCCGGGGACGACCTGATCAGCACCCTGGCCACGGCCCGTGACGGGGACGAGATCCTCGACGACGACGAACTGACCGTCATGGCCATGGTGTTGCTCATCACCGGCCAGGACACCACCACGTACGAGATCGGGAACATCTCGTACACCATGCTCACCCGGCCCGAGGTGCTCTCCGTGCTGCGCGACCGGCCGGAGAAGCGCGCGCAGGCGATCGAGGAGCTGCTGCGCTACATCCCGTTCCGCAAGGGCGTCGGCATTCCGCGGGTCGCTCTGGAGGACGTGGAGCTGGGTGGGGTGAGGATCCGCGCCGGCGACTTCGTGCACGTCTCCTACCTGGCCGCCAACCGGGACGGGGACAGGTTCGAGCGGCCCGACGAGCTGGACCTGGAGCGGCCCTCGCAGCCGCACATGACCTTCGGCTGGGGAGGTCACCACTGTCTCGGCGCCCCGCTGGCCTCCCTGGAGTTCGAGGTCGCGATCGGCACCCTGCTGGACCGCTTCCCCGGCCTGAAGCTGGCCGTGGCGGAGGACGAGGTGCCCTGGAACACCAACTCGATCTGGCGCTACCCGTTGGAGCTGCCGGTCGCCTGGTGAGGGCCGAACTCCCGTCGAGGGAAGCGGCTTTGGGCAGGGCTCATCCCGGATCGCGGACGGGCCCTGCCCACGTATACGTGTTGTATCTATGATGTGTTCATGGCCCCCGCCCCCGCTCCCGCAGCCCATCGCCCGCTTGCCTCCGCCGCGGGGGCCGAAACCGCCTCACCCTCCGCGGCGGCCCCCGCGTCGGCCAAGCAGCCACCCGCCGCCGAGCGCGTCTACGCCCACGTCAAACGTGCCGTCCTCGACCGCAGCTACGAGGGCGGCACGCTGCTGACCGAGGGCGATCTCGCCGAGGCGGTCGGCGTCTCCCGCACCCCCGTCCGGGAGGCCCTGCTGCGCCTGGAGGTCGAGGGGCTGATCAAGCTCTACCCCAAGAAGGGCGCCCTGGTGCTGCCGGTGTCGGCGCAGGAGATCGCCGACGTGGTGGAGACCCGGCTGCTGGTCGAGGAGCACGCGGTGCGCAGGGCCGCCCCGGCGCCGCGCGCCGAGCTGCTGGACCGGCTGGCGCTGCTCCTCGCCGAGCAGCAGCGGCACGCGGACGCCGGCGACCTGGCCGCCGTCGCCGACAGCGACCGCGCCTTCCACGCCGAGATCGTCCGCAGCGCGGGCAACCAGATCCTCTACCGGCTCTACGACCAGTTGCGCGACCGACAGCTGCGGATGGGCGTCGCCGTGATGCACGCCCACCCCGACCGGATCGCGAAGAACATCGCCGAGCACGGCGAGATCCTCGACGCGCTGCGCGCGGGCGACGCGGACGCGGCCGCCGCCGTGGTGCACCGGCACGTGGGATGGGTGCGCAACCTCGCCCGCGGTGACGTGCGATGAGCACGGCGGGGGGAGAGATAGCCGCCCTGCCCGGCGACCCACCGGGCGGGCGCCGCGCGGTCCTCGTCTGGGGGCTGGGCGTGGCGGTCTACTTCGTCGCCATCACCTACCGGACCAGTCTGGGAGTCGCGGGGCTGGACGCGGCGGAGCGCTTCGACATCAACGCCTCCGCGCTGTCCACCTTCTCCATCCTCCAACTGCTGGTCTACGCCGGCATGCAGATACCCGTCGGCCTGATGGTCGACCGGCTGGGCACCCGCAAGGTCCTCACGCTGGGCGCGCTGCTCTTCACCCTGGGCCAGACCGGCTTCGCCTTCTCGCACTCCTACGGCATGGCGCTGGCCTCCCGCGCGCTGCTCGGCTGCGGGGACGCGATGACCTTCATCAGCGTGCTGCGGCTGGGCGCCCGCTGGTTCCCCGCGCGCAGGGGTCCGCTGATAGCCCAGGTGGCGGCGTTGTGCGGGATGGCGGGCAACCTGATCTCGACGCTGGTCCTCGCCCAACTGCTGCACCACTTCGGCTGGACGCGCACCTTCGCGGGCAGCGCCGTCGGCGGGGCGCTGGTGGTGTCGCTGGCGGTGCTCTTCCTGCGCGACCACCCCAAGGGGCACGAGCCGCCCCCGGCGGCCCGCGGCGGCGGCCGTGGCTTCGTCCGGCGGCAGATCGCCGACGCCTGGCGGGAGCCGGGCACCCGGCTGGGGATGTGGGTGCACTTCACCGGCCAGTTCCCCGCCCTGGTCTTCCTGCTGCTGTGGGGGATGCCGTTCCTGGTGGAGGCGCAGGGGCTGTCCCGTGCGACCGCCAGCGAGCTGCTGACCCTGGTGGTGCTCTCCAGCATGGTGATCGGTCTGGTCTACGGGCAGATCATCGCCCGCCACCACGCGGCCCGTACGCCGCTGGCGCTGGGCACCGTCGCCGCTACCGCGCTCAGCTGGGCGGCGGTGCTGACCTGGCCGCGCGGGCACGCCCCGCTGTGGCTGCTGATCACGCTCTGCGTGGTGCTGGGCGCCTGCGGCCCCGCCTCAATGATCGGTTTCGACTTCGCCCGGCCGGCCAACCCGCCCGAGCGCATCGGCACCGCCTCCGGCATCGTCAACATGGGCGGTTTCATCGCGTCCATGACCACCCTGCTGGCCATCGGCGTGCTCCTGGACGCCACCGGCGACGACTACCGGGCCGCCTTCGCCTCGATCTTCGTACTCCAGGCGCTGGGCACCGCCCAGATCCTGCGGCTGCGCGGACGCGCGCACCGACGGGAGCGGGAGCGGGTGGTGGCCAGCCGCGTGGAGGCCGTCCACGTACCGGCCTGAGCGGCTGTAGTGAATTCGGCTGTGGCGCAGCAGCGCCCGAAGGGGCGCGGGGCTGTGCCAGATGTGCGGCTGCCGCCGCGTGGGCGCGACCAGCGACAACGGACCCGCAGACGATCGACGGCCCATGCAGGCACGTCCCGCGGAGCCCCTGCGTACGCCGGCAGGCTCTCAGGCGCCGTGGCGGCGTTCACGCCAGTCGCGTACGACGGCCTCCGGGTCGAAGGGCGTCAGGCCCAGCGGGGGACCGCTGGGCGGGCGCCGGAGGTTCTCCCGGATCCTCTCGTTGATCTCGGCGATGATCCGGCGCACCTGGGACTCGCTCGCGGCGTGCTCCGCCGCGGCGAGCGCGTCCTCCGCGTCCCTCCGCAGGGCGAGCGTCGGAGGCAGCACGGACAGGTGCTCGCGGGCCATCTTGCGCTTGATCCACCACTCCTCGTCGTACGGCACGTCGAGGCCGGGAAGGGGCTTTCCGAAGCCGGGCAGGTCGGCGAAGTCGCCGCGGGCCTCGGCCTCGCGTATCTGCTTGTCGGCGAACGACTCGAAGCTGACGCCGGGGGGCTTGCGCTCGGTCATACCTCGATTGTCGCGCGACCGGCCGCGAGGGCCAGGGGCGCCGGCCACGGGGTCCGGTAGCAGGGTCCGGCCAGGGGGATCGGCTACGGGGTCAGGGAGAAGTTCCGCAGGATCGCCTGGGCGAGCTCCAGGTCGCCATCGGTCTTGAGCCGGTCGGCGACGGCCTCCGGGCGCACCCGGCCGCAGCTCAGCCGCACATACGTCTCCCAGTCCATGGAGAGCGTGACGGTGGGCCCGAGCGAGACGCTGCCGTCGAGCGTCGCGCGCCCCTCGGCGTCGACGCGGACGGTGCGCATGAACTCCACGGGGCCGGTGACGTCGAGCACCACGGTCGAGTGGGCGGGCGCGGCGGCGAGCTTGGCGACGATCTCGGGCAGGCCGTCCAGAAGCACGTCACGGGCGACGTGGGCGCCGGGGGAGTCCAGGTTGCCGGGCTGGTTCAGCGCCCGGCGCAGGTCCTGTTCGTGCACCCAGACGTCGAAGGCCCGCAGCAGCAGGGCGTGTTCCAGGGTGACCTCCGCGCCGCCGAGCGGGCCGCGCACCAGGGTGTCGGGGGACCGCTTCTCGTTGCGCAGCTGGCGGGACCGGCGGATGACGGTGTACTCCAGTTCGGACGTCATCTCGGGCGCGGTGTGGCAGCGCCGCACATCCACCTGAACCTCCATGTACCGGGAGAGTTCGTCGGTGACGTGGAACAGGTCGCGCGGCAGCGAGTGGATCGGGCGGGGGTCGCCGAGCATCTCGGTCTCCAGGCCGATGACGTGCGAGACGACGTCCCGCACCGACCAACCGGGGCATTCGGTGGCCCGGTTCCACTCGCCCTCCACGAGTGGCGCCACCAACTCGGATATCGCTTCGACGGAATGGGTCCAAGCGTCGACGGAGGTCTGCAGGCTGGGATGGACGGTCACGGGACCCCTCGGGCGGTTGTACGCGGGCTGGGTGCTGTTAGGCGATTAAGTTACGCTGCGCAAGGGCACCCCGGCAGGTCTTTCGCCTCTGATCGTAGGCTCTGCGTAAGGCTCCTCGTAGGTCCCGGTGACCGGACCGACGTGGCTCGACGTGACTCGACACGATGAGAGCGGTGGTAGTTGTGCGCGCCTCCCTGATCCAGATCGGTGTGGACCCGGACGAGTCGGTGGAAAGGCGCCGGGAGCGCGCCGCCGGACTGGTCCGCGAGCAGGAGGGCCGGGCGGACCTGGTGGTGCTGCCGGAGCTGTGGCCGGTCGGTGCCTTCGCCTACGAGTCCTTCGCCGCCGAGGCCGAGGCCCTCGACGGGCCCACCGCCGAGGCGATGTCGGCGGCCGCCCGCGACGCGCGGCTGTGGCTGCACGCGGGCTCCGTCGTGGAGCGGGCCGAGGGCGGTGTCCTCTACAACACCTCGCTGGTCTTCGCGCCCGACGGTGCGCTGGTCCGCACCTACCGCAAGATCCACCGCTTCGGCTTCGACCAGGGCGAGGCGGTCATGATGGCGCCGGGCGAGGAGGCCGTCACCGTCTCCCTGCCCGGGGTCACCCTGGGCCTGGCCACCTGCTACGACCTGCGCTTCCCCGAGCTGTTCCGGCTGTTGGTCGACGGCGGCGCCCAGCTGCTGGTGATCCCCGCCGGCTGGCCGGCCCGCCGCCGCGAGCACTGGACCCTGCTGGCCCGCGCCCGCGCCGTGGAGAACCAGGCGTACGTCCTCGCCTGCGGCACCGCCGGCACCCACGGCGGCGTTCCGCAGGCCGGGCACAGCATCGTCGTCGACCCCTGGGGCGAGGTCCTCGCCGAGGCGGGCGCCGAGGAGGAGGTGCTCAGCGTCGAGCTGGACCTGGCGCGGGTGGCCAAGACCCGCGAGGAGTTCCCGGCGCTGAAGGACCGGCGGCTGTAGCGGGACGCGCCGTACCGGGGGCCCGTCGTCCGGCCTGACCGCCGTACGGGTGTCCGTCGTGACCGCCGTGCCGGGTGTCCGTCGGGCCGCGTGTCCGGCGTGACCCCGTACCGGGTGTCCGCCGTACGACACCGGGCGTCCCGGATGTCGGACGCCGGGAATGGGCCCCCGGGGGGTGAGGTTGGATGTCGACATGGCTACACGTGCACGCGTCCGCGCCCCCGAGCTCATCGGCAGGGGCGGCTGGCTGAACACCGGTGGTACCGATCTCTCGCTCGCCGCGCTGCGCGGGCGCATCGTGATCCTGGACTTCTGGACGTTCTGCTGTGTGAACTGCCTGCACGTCCTGGACGAGCTGCGGGAGCTGGAGGAGAAGCACCGCGACACCCTGGTGATCATCGGGGTGCACTCCCCGAAGTTCGTGCACGAGGCCGATCACCAGGCGGTCGTCGACGCCGTGGAGCGGTACGAGGTGCACCACCCGGTGCTGGACGACCCGGAGCTCGCCACCTGGAAGCAGTACGCGGTGCGGGCCTGGCCGACGCTGGTGGTGATCGACCCCGAGGGCTATGTGGTCGCCCAGCACGCCGGCGAGGGCCATGCGCACGCCATCGCCACGCTGGTGGCCGAGCTGGAGGCGGAGCACGGGGCCAAGGGCACGCTGCGCCGCGGCGACGGCCCGTATGTGGCGCCGGAGCCGGTCGCCACCGATCTGCGCTTCCCCGGCAAGGCGCTGCTGCTGGAGGGCGGCGGCTTCCTGGTCTCCGACACCACCCGGCACCAGCTCGTGGAGCTGGCCGCCGACGGGGAGACGGTGGTGCGGCGGATCGGCACCGGCGAGCGCGGCCTCGTCGACGGGCCGGCCGAGCAGACCCGGTTCAGCGAGCCGCAGGGGCTCGCGTCGCTGCCGGACGGCGCGGTGGTCGTCGCCGACACCGTCAACCACGCCCTGCGCCGGCTCGACCCGGCCACCGGTGAGGTGACCACGATCGCCGGCACCGGCCGTCAGTGGTGGCAGGGCTCGGCGACGAGCGGGCCCGCCCGGGAGGTGGACCTCTCCTCGCCGTGGGACCTGGCCTGGTTCGCCGACCGGCTGTGGATCGCGATGGCCGGCGTCCACCAGCTGTGGACCTACGACCCGGCGGAGGGCACCGTCGCGGTCGCCGCCGGCACGACCAACGAGGGGCTGGTCGACGGGCCCGCGGCCGAGGCGTGGTTCGCCCAGCCCTCGGGGCTCGCCGCCACCGAGGACCGGCTGTGGATCGCCGACTCCGAGACCAGCGCGCTGCGCTGGATCGACCGGGAGCTGGTGGTGCACACCGCCGTCGGCACCGGGCTCTTCGACTTCGGCCACCGCGACGGCACCGCCGACCAGGCGCTGTTCCAGCACCCGCTGGGCGTCACCGCGCTGCCCGACGGCTCGGTCGCGGTCAGCGACACGTACAACCACGCGCTGCGTCGCTACGAGCCCGCCACCGGCGAGGTCACCACCCTCGCCACCGATCTGCGCGAGCCCTCCGACGCGGTGCTGGTCGACGGGGACATCGTGGTGGTGGAGTCCGCGCGGCACCGGCTGACGCGGCTGCGCCTGCCCGAGGAGGCCGTGCGGGTGGAGGCGGTGGCGCACCGCACTCAGCGCGCGGCCACCGAGGTCGCCCCGGGCACCCTCCGGCTGGACGTGATCTTCCAGGCGCCGGCCGGTCAGAAGCTCGACACCCGCTACGGGCCCTCGACCCGGCTGCTGGTCAGCTCCACCCCGCCGGAGCTGCTGGCCGAGGGCGCGGGCCAGGGGACCGATCTGAGCCGGGAGCTGGTGCTCGCCGAGGGCGTCACGGAGGGCGTGCTGCACGTCTCCGCGATGGCCGCCTCCTGCGACGACGACCCGGCCAACGAGTACCCCGCCTGCCATGTCCACCAACAGGACTGGGGCGTGCCGGTCCGCGTGACCGCGGAGGGCACGCCCCGGCTGCCGCTGGTGCTGGCGGGCATGGACGCCTGACGTCGTTCGGGTCCGGGCGCCCGGCCTCGGGCGCTTCGGTGCGGGCGCCCGGCCTCGGGCGCTTCGGTGCGGGCGCTCAGAGGAGGGCGTCGGCGACGTCCTGCTGCCAGGCAGTGACGGTCGGGTCGGAGACGAAGAGGTCCGAGACCGGCGAGCGGCGCGGCTGGCCGACATAGGTCGCGCCGTCCTCCTTCATCAGGTCCACCGAGATCGACGTGGCGTGCGGGCGCTTGCCGTCGTCCTGCTGGTCCGCCGGGCTGGTGTTCAGCCCGGCGTAGGCCGACTCGCCCGGCTTCAGGGTCACCACGGCCTGCGGGTGGGTGTCCCGGCGCTTGTCGGCGGAGCCGTCCAGGTCGGGGCCGAAGGTCACCACCGGGAAGCTGATCACCGTGCAGGTGCGGCTTCCGGTGTTGGTCAGGGTGATCAGCTGGTAGTTGACCGGGCGCTTGGCGGGGGCGACGCTGAGCGAGGTGCCGGCGTTGGTGCACGGCGTGATGGCGCCCTTCTCGGTGCCGCCGCCGGTGCCGCCGTTCTTCGCGGTGTCCGAGCCGCCGTTCTTCTCTGCGCCGGTGCCACCGTTCTTCTCTGCGCCGGTGCCGGTGCCCGTGCCACCGTTCTTCCCCTGGGTGCCGGAGCCGCCCGTCACGTCGGTCGCGCCGGAGCCGGGCTTGTGGGCGCCGCCGCCCGTACCGCCGTTGCCGCCGGTCTTCCCGGTCGACGCGGTGTCCGCCTCGGTGCCCCCGGCACCCTGCGGCGCGTCCGCCTCCGGCGTCACCGTGGTGCTCGCCTGACCCCGGGACTTCTTCACCCCGTCGTCGTCGGAGCCGCAGGCGCTCAGCACGACCGTGGCGGCCAGCGCGGCCACGGCGGTGGCGGCGATGCGAACGGAGTGGAGGCGGGCGCGGCGGGCGGCGGAGTTGATGCTCATGACGGGTCCCCCGAGGGTGAAGCGAGCGGCTGGTGACGGCCTGTCGGTCGGTACGGCTATGAGCCTGCCGTGCCGCGCTGCCGCTTCACTGCCAGCCCGTTGCCGCGCCGCTAACGTCTCGCTAACGCGATCGGGGTGTCCGTCGTTAACGGTAGCGACCGTCCCCCTCACGCGGCTCCGTCGGGCCCTCCTCGTCCTGGGCGAACAGCTTGACCAGGTCCGTCATGACGTACCGGTTGGTGGCCTCCTCGTCGATCAGGTGCATCTCGGCCAGCCGGTCCAGCGCGTCCCTGGTGCGCTCGGGGTCGGCGCCGGCCACCGCGGCCACCGCGGCCGCGTCCACCTCTCGGGCGAAGCCGGTGCCGAGGGTGGCGAGGAGCCGTACGTCGTCGGCCGAGAGCCGGGCGACGGAGGCCCGCAGGGCCGCCGCCACGCCGGTGTCCTCGGCGGAGAGCAGGGCGAGCCGCTGGCGCTCGTCGCGCAGCGCGGCGGCGAGGCGGGCGAGCCGCCAGCGGGGGCGGGCGGTGAGCTGGGCGGCGGCCGCGCGCAGCGCCAGCGGCAGCCCGTTGCAGAGCGCGACCAGCTCCTGGGCCGCCGCCGGATCCTCGGCGACGCGATCGGGCCCGAGCACGGCGCCGAGCAGCGCCACGCCGTCCTGGGGGCCGAGCGGGTGCAGCCGCAGCGAGCGGGCCGAGTCGGTGGCCACCAGCCCGTCCAGCCGACTGCGGCTGGTCACCAGGGTCACGCAGTTCAGGCCGGCCGGCAGCAGGGGACGCACCTGGGCGGAGCTGCCCGCGTTGTCCAGCACCACCAGCAGCCGGCGGCCGGCCGCCAGCGACCGGTACAGCGCGGAGGCCGCCTCCACCGACTCGGGTATGCGGTCGGCGGCCACACCCAGGGTCAGCAGGAAGTCCCGCAGGATGTGGGCGGGTTCGGCCGACTCCTGCGCGCTGAACCCGCGCAGGTCGGCGAAGAGCCGCCCGTCGGGGAAGGCCCTCGCGTGCGCGTGCCCCCAGCGCACCGCCAGCGCCGTCTTGCCGACTCCCGCCGGCCCGGTCACCAGGGCCACCCTGCTGTCCTCCGCGCACTCCGCCTCCGGCAGCGCCAGCCGGGTGAGCTGCGCCAACTCCGCGTCCCTGCCCAGGAATCCGGCGGGCGGCCGCGGCAGCAGCTGCGGCGCGGGCGTCGCGGGGGCCTCGCCCCCGGAGGCGGCGGGGTCCGCCGGCCGCGCCCATCGCGGGCGGGGCACGGCGGCCTCGGTCCCGCCCGCCGGACCCACGCCCCACGACACGGCGGGAGTGTCTCCCGGCTGCTGGGGGGCGGTGGTGTCCTTCGGCCTGCCGAGGCCGGAGCCGGGGCCGGAGCCGGGGCCGGTGCCGGGGCCGGCGGGGGACGGCGCCCCGTACGGAGCGGGCCGACCGGACGGGTGTCCGTGGGGCTCCGGGCGGCGGGTCGGGGCCCCGGTGATGATCTCCTCATAGGCCCCGCGCAGCCGTTCGCCCGGGTCGACGCCGAGGTCGTCGGCGAGCATCCGGCGGGTGCGGTGGTAGCAGTCGATGGCGTCGGACTGCCGGCCGATGCGGTAGAGGGCGAGCATGAGGGCGGCCACGAGCCCCTCGCGGAGGGGGTGGGCGGCGGCCTGGGGGGCCAGGGCGGCGGCGGCGCGGTCGTGTTCGCCCAGCGTGACGTGGGCGGTGGCGAGGGACTCCACGGCGGCCAGGCGGCGCTCCTCCAGCGCGTGCGCGGCCGCGGCGAACGGGGGGCTGGAGACGGTGCCGGTCAGGGCCGGGCCGCGCCACAGCGACAGCGCCTCGCGGAGCAGGTCGATGGCGTGGGCCGGCTCGTCCTCCGGCCGGGCCAGCGCGGCCAGTTCGCTGAACCGGTGCGCGTCCACCAGCGTCTCCGGGGTGCGCAGCCGGTAGGCGCGGCCGACGGTGTCCAGCTCGACGCCGTACGCCTCCGCGCCCCCGGTGGCGAGGGCGGCGCGGAGCTGGGAGACATGGCCCTGGATGACCGTGCGCGCGTGGACCGGCGGCTCCTCCTCCCACAGACAGGCGATCAACTGCTCCACCGAGACGGTGGTGTTGGGCTGGAGCAGCAGCATGGCCAGCACGCTGCGCCGCTTGGTCGGGCCCAGGGGCAGCGGTCCGTGCCCGGGGGTGGCGACGGCTACCGGGCCGAGCAGTCCGAACTCCACCTCAGCCTTCCAGGAACGAGGCGAGGGCGGTGGCCAGCAGATGGGGGTCGTCGGCGCCGCACAGCTCGCGCGCCGAGTGCATGGACAGGATCGCGACACCGATGTCGACGGTGGTGATGCCGTGTCGGGCGGCGGTGATGGGGCCGATGGTGGTGCCGCAGGGCACCGCGTTGTTCGAGACGAAGCTCTGCCACGGCACGCCGGCGCGCTCGCAGGCGGCGGCGAAGACGGACCGGCCGCGGCCGTCGGTGGCGTACCGCTGGTTGACGTTGACCTTGAGGATGGGGCCGCCGTTGGGCACCGGGTGGTGGCCCGGCTCGTGGCGGTCGGCGTAGTTGGGGTGGACGGCGTGGCCGGTGTCGGAGGACAGGCAGACGGTGCCGGCGAGGGACCGTGCCCGGTCCTCGTAGCTGCCGCCGCGGGCGAAGACCGAGCGCTCCAGCACGTTGCCGAGCAGCGGGCCCTCGGCGCCGGTGTCGGACTGGCTGCCGTTCTCCTCGTGGTCGAAGGCGGCGAGCACCGGGATGTACGGCAGCGGGGTGGTGCGGTCGGTGCGGGAGGCGACGGCGGCGAGCGCGGCCGTACCGGCGTGCACCGACAGCAGGTTGTCCATCCGCGGACCGGCCACCAGCTCCCCGTCGCGGCCCAGATAGGCCGGGGGCTCCACGCTGTGGGTCATCAGGTCCCAGCCGGTGATGTCGGCCGCGTGCACCCCGCACTCCTCGGCGAGGAAGCGCAGCAGGTCGCCCTCGCGGGTGTCGCCGAGGCCCCAGATGGGGGTCATGTGGCGCTGGCGGTCGAGCTTGAGGCCCTCGGTGTTGACCGACCTGTCGAGGTGGATGGCGAGTTGGGGCACGCGCAGCAGGGGTCTGTCGATGTTGACCAGGCGTTCGCCGCCGTCGCGCAGCGAGAGCCGGCCGGCGAGCCCCAGGTCGCGGTCGAGCCAGGTGTTGAGCAGCGGGCCGCCGTAGATCTCGACGGCGATCTGCCGCCAGCCGTGCGCGCCGGTGTCCGGGATCGGCTTCACCCGCAGGTTGGGCGAGTCGGTGTGGGCGCCCACGATGCGGTACGGGGTGGCGGGGCTCGCGCCCTCGGGCACGTACCAGGCGACGATCGCGCCGCCGCGGAGCACGTACATGCCGCCCGCCCGGCCGTCCCAGGCGTCGGTCTCCTCGACCTGACGGAAGCCGGCCTTCTCCAGGCGCTCGGCGGCGGCTGCCACCGCGTGGTACGGGGAGGGGCCGGCCGCGAGGAAGGAGAGCAGGTCGTCGGTGTGGCCGCGGTCGAAGCGGTACGCGTAGCTCATGTCCTCAGGATAAAGAGCGGCCGGGGCCCGCTCCTTGGAGAAGCGGGCCCCGGCGGGGTCCAAGGCGGATGCCCGGAGGTCCGGGGGGTGGTGCCCCGGGGGTCCAGGGGGCGGAGCCCCCTGGGAGAAAACCACCATCCGTCCTAGTAAGCCGCCTCGTCCAGCTCCATCAGCGACTGGTCGACGCTCTCGGCGATCGTGCGCTGCACGGAGACGCCCGGCAGGATCTCCTTGGCGAAGAACTTCGCGGCGGCGATCTTTCCGGTGTAGAAGGCCACGTCCTTGGCGGAGGCGGACGGCAGCTTCTCGGTGGCGACGGCGGCACCCTTGAGCAGCAGGTAGCCGAGGGCCACGTCACCGGTGGCCATCAGCAGCCGGGTGGCGTTGAGGCCGACCTTGTAGATCGCCTTGACGTCCTGCTCGGTGGCGGCGAGGTCGGTCAGCATCGCGCCGACGATCCCCTCCAGGTCCACCGCGGCCTTGGCGAGCTGGTCGCGGGCGGCGGCCAGGTCCTCGCCGCCGGCGGCCTCGGCCAGGAACTTCTTGATCTCCTCGGAGAGGGTGGTGAGCGCCAGGCCCTGGTCGCGGACGATCTTCCGGAAGAAGAAGTCCTGGCCCTGGATGGCGGTGGTGCCCTCGTAGAGGGTGTCGATCTTGGCGTCCCGGATGTACTGCTCCAGCGGGTACTCCTGGAGGTAGCCGGAGCCGCCGATGGTCTGCAGGGACTGCGCCAGCTGCTCGTACGCCTTCTCCGAGCCGTAGCCCTTGACGATGGGCAGCAGCAGGTCGTTGAGGCGGTGCGCGGCGGAGGCGTCCTCGCCGGCGGCGGTCAGGACCTCGATCTCGTCCTGGACGCTGGCGGTGTAGAGGACGAGCGCGCGCAGGCCCTCCGCGTACGCCTTCTGCGTCATCAGCGAGCGGCGCACGTCGGGGTGGTGGGTGATGGAGACGCGCGGCGAGGCCTTGTCGGTGAAGGCGGCCAGGTCCGGGCCCTGCACCCGCTCCTTGGCGTACTCCAGGGCGTTGAGGTAGCCGGTGGAGAGGGTGGCCATGGCCTTCGTGCCGACCATCATCCGGGCGAACTCGATGATCTTGAACATCTGGCGGATGCCGTCGTGCTTCTCGCCGAGCAGCCAGCCCTTGGCCGGGTGGTTGGCGCCGAAGGTCATCTCGCAGGTGTTGGAGGCCTTCAGGCCCATCTTGTGCTCGACGTTGGTGGCGTAGGCGCCGTTGCGCTCGCCGAGCTCGCCGGTCTCCCAGTCGAAGTCGTACTTCGGGACGACGAACAGCGACAGGCCCTTGGTGCCCGGACCCGCGCCCTCGGGACGCGCCAGCACGAAGTGGATGATGTTCTCGGAGAGGTCGTGCTCACCCGAGGTGATGAAGCGCTTGACGCCCTCGATGTGCCAGGAGCCGTCCTCCTGCTTGATCGCCTTGGTGCGGCCGGCGCCCACGTCCGAGCCGGCGTCCGGCTCGGTCAGCACCATGGTGGAGCCCCACTGCTTGTCCACCATCTGCTGGGCGATCTTCAGCTGCTCCTCGGTGCCCTCCTGGTGCAGCACGCCGGCGAAGGCCGGGCCCGACGCGTACATCCATATCGGGGTGTTGGAGCCCAGGATCGTCTCCGCGCAGGCCCAGAGCAGCGAGCGCGGGCAGGCGGTGCCGCCGAGGTCCTCCGGCACGCCCAGGCGCCACCACTCGGCGTCCATGTACGCCTCGTAGCTCTTCCGGAAGGAGGCCGGGACGGGGGCGGTGTTGGTCTCGGGGTCGAAGACCGGCGGGTTGCGGTCGCTGTCCGCGTAGGAGTCGGCGAGCTCGTTCTCCGAGAGCCGGGCGATCTCGGAGAGCACGCTCTTGGCGGTCTCGACGTCCATCTCAGCGAACGGGCCGGTGCCGTACAGCTTGTCGCGGCCGAGAACCTCGAAGAGGTTGAACTCGATGTCGCGGAGATTCGACTTGTAGTGCCCCATGGCGACGGGCTCCGTAAGGCTCGGGAGGCAGGACCTCTTCAGGCTTCGATCGGTAGTCGCCATGATGCTACCCGTCGGTAATAAGAGGCAACCCTCTATCGGACAACTGTGACCAAGGCCCCTGGGTGCGGTCGTCCGGTGACGGCGGGTGGTCGGTCGACGTCGGGAAACCGCGCCCTTTAGCCGGGGAGCGCCGCAGTCAGTACGCTGCTGCGCATGTACGGCTACGACCAGAACGCGGGTGCGGGCCAGGGCTACGCGGCGCCGCCGCCACCGCCGCAGCAGCCGCAGATGCACATGTCGCCCGAGATGCAGATGCCGGGCTACGGCGAGCAGCCGCTCTACCCCGAGCCGTCGCCGCCGTCGCTGGCCGACGCGGTCCGGGCCTTCACCACGGGGTCGATGTCGGCCGAGGACTTCCAGCAGATCTTCGCCACCTCCAAGGTCTACTGCCCGCGCGGCGACAACCCCGGCTTCCTGGCCCTGCACAACACCCAGCAGCCGGTCATCCCGATGTTCACCTCGCTGAAGGAGCTGCGCCGCTACGCGGGCAAGGAGTCGAAGTACTTCGTGATCACGGGTGCCGAGGTGATCGACCTGCTGCCCACCGGCTACGGCTTCGTGCTCGACATGGAGGGGGACCACCGGATGGTCTTCGACGCCAAGGCGGTGGAGCAGATGGTCGACTTCGCGATGCGGCGGATGTACGGATAGCCGGTGGTCCGGGTGCCCGTCGCCCGGCGCTCGTGGCGCGGGCGGGAGTCCGGCGCTCGCCGCGCGGTCGCGAGGCCCGGCTCCTGCCGCGCGGGCGCGGGGCCCGGCTCCTGCCGCGCGGGCGCGGGGCCCGGCTCCTGCCGCGTGGGGGCGGGACCTGGGGCTCGTGGCGCGGGCGCGGGACCTGGCGCTCGTGGCGCGGGCGCGGGGGTCGAGGCGCATTCCGGACATGGCTGGGAAATAAAGGCGCCCTTGCGGGTCGTTCACCCTTCAACTAAGTTGAAAGTTGAACGACCGAGGAGGCCGTGATGCCAGCTGTGACCGTTGACAACCCGTTGACCCTCCCGCGCGTGGCGGCGCCGGCGGAGGGACGGCAGCGCCCGGTGCTCGGTGTCGCCACCGCGCCCAGCGGATTCGAGGGGGAGGGCTTCCCCGTCCGCCGCGCCTTCGCGGGCATCGACTACAAGCACCTCGACCCGTTCATCATGATGGACCAGATGGGCGAGGTGGACTACGCGGCCGGGGAGCCGAAGGGCACGCCCTGGCACCCGCACCGCGGCTTCGAGACCGTCACGTACATCATGGACGGCACCTTCGTGCACCGGGACTCGCACGGTGGCGGCGGTGTGATCACCGACGGTGACACCCAGTGGATGACCGCGGGCTCCGGCCTGCTGCACATCGAGACCCCGCCCGAGTCGCTCGTCCTGAGCGGTGGCCTCTTCCACGGCCTCCAGCTGTGGGTGAACCTGCCGCGCAAGGACAAGATGATCGCGCCGAAGTACCAGGACATCCGGGGCGGCAGCGTCAAGCTGCTCGCCTCGGCCGACGGCGGCGCGCTGATCCGACTGATCGCCGGCGACATCGCGGGTCACGAGGGGCCGGGGGCCACCCACACCCCCATCACCATGACCCACCTTTCGGTGAGCCCCGGTGCCGAGGTCGTGCTGCCCTGGCGCGCCGACTTCAACGCCCTCGCCTACGGTCTGGCCGGCAGCGGCCTCGCCGGTGCGGAGGGTCGCCCGTTCCGGATGGGCCAGGCCGTCGTCTTCGGCGCCGGCGACACGCTCACCCTGCGCGCCGACCGCACCCAGGACTCCCGCTCGGCCAACTTCGAGGTCGTCCTGCTCGGCGGGCTCCCCATCCGCGAGCCGATGATGCACTACGGCCCGTTCGTGATGAACACCCACGCCGAGCTGGCCCAGGCCTTCGAGGACTTCCAGGCCGGCCGTCTGGGCACCATCCCGGCCGACGCCTGAGCCCTCCGGGCCGAGCCCGGGTGCGACCGCCGGGCCCGGCCCCGCAGGGGTCGTACGAGCCGGGCCCTGACCTGCCGGTTCAGGTTCCCGGCCCGGAGGCCGAGGCTTCTGGCCCAGCCGCCCGAGGGCCCCGGCGCCCCCTCTTCCCCACCCACCCGCCCCCCCCCGGGGGCGAGTGGCATCCCGGCCCCGGGCCGGACCCAGACGCGCCGCGCGGTTCCTGCACCTGCCGCGCGGCGCTCGCCCACCCCCTCCGGTGCGGGCGCGCCCCACCGGCTGGGTGATCAGGCGGGGGGCTCCTCCAGCCGGGGGATGTTGTCCAGGCAGCAGCGGACGAAGTCCTGGACGACGGGATGGGTGTCGTCGGCGGGGGCCCAGGCGACGCCGACCCGACTGGGGCTGACGCCGCTGACGGGGCGGTAGGTGACGCCGGGGCGGGCGTAGAAGCGGGCGGCGGACGCGGGGGCGAGGGCGATGCCGTAGCCGTTGGCGATCGCGCTGAGCCAGTCGTCCGGCTGTTCGGTGACGGCGCCGATGCGGACCGGGTGGCCGTCGCGTTCGTCGGTGGCCAGCCAGTGGTCCCGCCACCGTCCTGATTCGGCCGGGGCGGCCACGAAGGGCTCGTCCCACAGATCGCGGAAGGGGATCAGGTCGCGGGCGGCGAACGGGTGCCCCGCGGGGAGAGCGACCCAGCGGGGCTCGGTGAACAGCACCGCTGTCCGCAGAGCGTCCTGGCCGGGGAAGGGCAGCCGCAGCAGGGCGACGTCGACGTCCCCGTCGGCGAGCCCGGCGCTCGGATTCGACCAGGCAGCCTGCCGCATGTCCGCCCGCCAGCCCGGTCGGCGTCGGGCGAACTCCGCGATGATGCGCGGGGTCGCCTCGTTGGCGGCGCTGGCCAGAAAGCCGACCCGCAGCACGCGGGCCTCCTGGCCGGCCGCGCTTTTGGTCTCCCGCATCGCCTGGTCCCAGGCGGCCAGCAGGGCGGGCACCCGCTCTGCCAGGGCCCCGCCCGCTTCGGTGAGGGTCATGCCGAGGTGGGACCGTGTGAACAGCCGCACGCCGAGCTGGGTTTCCAGCTGCTTGATCTGCTTGGTGAGCGCCGGCTGGGAGACGAACAGTCGTTCCGCGGCACGGGTGAGGGTCCCCTCCTCCGCCACGGCCGCGAAGTAACGCAGCAGCCGGGTGTCGACGTCCATGCCTCCAGGTTATGGATGCAGGTATTGGACGCCAAGATCCCTCTCGATGAGCCTTGTCGTAGCGCCGTGCTCGGCTGAGAGGGAGGCACCGGCACATGTTCACCGCCTACGTGATCATCACCGTCATCGCGATCGTGGCCAACGCCGGGATCGCCGTCGCGGACGTGGTCAGGGCCGAGTTCGTCCTCGCCAACTCCGCCGAGGTGGGCCTCCCGGAGTTCTGGCTCCCCTGGCTCGCCGCAGTCAAGGCCGCGGGAGCCGCCGGGCTCCTGCTCGGGCTCATGGGTGTCCGCTTCATCGGCGTCGCCGCCGCGACGGGGCTCGTCCTGTTCTTCATCGGCGCCGTCGCCGCACACATTCGTGCTCGCGTCTACCGCAACCTCGCGTTTCCCGGCGGCTACCTGGGGCTGGCCGCCGCGTCTCTCGTCTTCGTGGTCGCGCGATAGCCGGCAGAGTCTGGGCACCGTTGCACCCCGCCACCGGCGCCCTTCGGGGCGGGTGTTCCACCGGGTTCAGAGGAGCCAGCGGCGGCCGGTGGTGGTGTGCCATGCGTGGTGGCTACCGTCCGGGTCGCGGCGGTAGCCGAACTGGTCTTGGGCGGGGCGATCGTGCGCGTTCCACCAGGTCCAGGCGTCTTCGACCTGCTGCCACAGTTCAGGCGGGCCGCCGTAGGTGACGGTCGCAGGTCCCGCGAGGGGTGTGCGGGCCCATGAGCCGTCGGGCTGCTGGATCTGCAGCGCCACGGTCCCGTCGTCGTCGGCGTGGTAGACGAGCTCGGCGGAGGGCAGGTGGAAGGCGAGGAGCAGCCGGAAGGGATAGTGGCTCCGGATGTCCGCCGCGGTGACGGTGGTGGGCCGGGTGCCGGTCTCCGCCACCTGTGGCGCGTGTGCCTGATGGGGGTAGGCCAGGGCGTCGCCACGAGCGGCCATGAAGCGTCCCCCGGTCGCGGTGTAGCAGCCCACGGCGCGTCGCTCCTCATCGACGGTGACGCGGACGAGTCCGCCCTCGATGCCGAGGGCGATGTCGGCGAGGATGACCCCGCCGGTCCGGGACTGTTCGACCCACGCAGAGGGGATGCCCGGAACGGAGCAGGTGGCGATGGTCCGGTCGAACGAGGTCTGGTCCGGGTATCCGTCGCGGCCGTCGGCGGCGGCCAGGTGCGGCGTGTAACCGATCTGGGCGAGGCGACCGCGAGCGGCTTCGACGAGATCCGGGGCGACGTCGACCGAGTGGACAAGGCCGGCGCCGAGCCGGGCGGACAGCAGGGCTGCGTTGTAGCCGGTTCCGGTGCCGATTTCCAGCACCCGGTGCCCGTCCTCGACGCCGAGGTCTTCCAGCATGCCGGCCATGAGGCCGGGCATGGTGCTCGACGACGTCGGGACGCCCGTCCAGGCGCGGTCGTCGACCTGGGCGGCGGTGACGGGGTCGAGGGCGGTGACGAGGGTCTGATCGCTGTAGACGGCCGAGAGCCATGCCGCGCGGTCGGATGTGTCGGCGCGCTCCCATACCGCGATGCCCTTCTCGTCGGTCCCCTGCCTGTACCACTGGGGCACGAAGAGGTGACGGGGCACCTTGCCGAACGCGTCGGCCCACTGCGGCGTGCGGAGCGCTCCCGCTGCGCGTAACCCGTCGACGAGGGCGCTGAGATACGGACGGATCTCGTCGCGGGCGGGGTCGTCGCTCATGCGGGCACTCCTTGCAGTTCGTCGGCGATGGCCTCAGCGATGGGCAGATCCGTGTGGTGCTGTATCCAGTCCCACTCGCCGCAGGGGTTGGCTTCCAGGAACGTCCTTCTCGTAACGCACCTGTGCTGAGCACGGCTAGGGCGCGTGTGGTGTCAGCTTCCAGGTGATCTTCCCGCCGTCCGCATAGACGGAGATGCCGTACGGCTCGCCGCGTTCCAGCTGCGACAGCGCCGTGCGGTGTCCGTCGCCGTCGGCCCAGGAGAGGACGTGGCGGCGTTTCTGCGGGGGCAGGGCGGGTGCGGCGGCGCGGAGGGCTACGCGGATCCAGTCGATGGCTTCGGCCGGGGTCCTGGCTCGCTTCTGCGCGGTGGTGCACAGGGTGATTCCCGATGGCCCGGGTTTGGCGACGACGCATGCGCAGAGGACACCGAGGCCGGCTGTGGTGGGGACATTGAAGAGGGATGCGGTCCCGAGTGTGCTGAGCGGTAGGGGGTGGGTGGGCATGGCGGCTCCGGTTCTCGGCGCGGCGGTTGCCTCGGCGGGCGGACGAGTGAGCTGAGAGGTGCCCGAACGCAGGCACGAAAACACGTCCGGGTGCGTGCCCGCGGCGGTGACGCACCGCAACCGTAGCGCTACTCAACCGGAGGGAGCAATGGTGTTGCCGTAGCTATGTTGAGCACTCTCGGGTTGGCATATGCAGAGCGGCCCTCCACCGCACGCCGGTGGAGGGCCGCTCTGGGGTGGCCGGTCAGATCAGGTGGTCGTACTCGCCGGCTTTCGCCCCGTGGACGAAGGCGGCGAGCTGTGCGCGGGTCATGGTGATCACGGTGTCCGGTGCCTGGCTCTCCCGCATCTGGATCAGTCCGCCTTCAGGGCGCACCTCTATGCAGTTGTTTCCGCCACCGCCGCAGAAGGATGACCGCTGCCACGTGTTTTCCGCCATTTCCCGACCTTTCACAATGTGTGCGCGATTTCTCGGATCAGGTCTCGCGACTGTCGCGCATTCAGGCTACGTCTCTCCACCGCCGAGAGTAGGTCCCGGTAGGCGTTGAGCTGGGCCTCCGCGTCCAGGAACAGTGCGCCGTGCGCGGAGTCGAGCTGAACCGTGTCGAGTTGCGGCAGTGGGCCGCCGGCGAGCAGTACGGCCTGCCCGGAACCGGCGAAGCCGTCGGCCTCGAAGGTGAGCACGCGGATCGTGCAGTTCGGCCGCTCCGACAGGGAGAGCAGGTGTTCCAGCTGCTTACGCGCCAAATCCCGGCCACCGAAGCGCATGCGCAGCGCTGCCTCGTGGACCACGGCGGTGAATTTCGGGCCGTCGCGACGGTCGAGGACGTGTGCCCGTTTCATCCGATGGGCGGTTCTCGCCTCGGCGTCTTCCTTCGACAGGCGGGGGAAGGTGAAATCGAAAACGGCTCGCGCGTAGTCTTCGGTCTGGGTGAGCCCTGGAAGGTGGGCGATCTGGTACGTGCGGAGAAATGTGGCCCTGGATTCCAGCTCGGAGAGGTCGAGAAATCCGGCGGGCAGGATTCCGCGGTACTCCTCCCACCAACCCTTGTCACGTTCCGTCGCCATGGCGATGAGTGCGTCGACGTACGCCTGGTCCGTGCAGCCGTAGTTGCTGGCGAGGACCCGCAGTCGGTCGGAACCGATGCCGAACCGCGCCGTCTCCATGTGGCTGATTCTCGTGTGATCGATGCCGAGGAGTGTCGAGGCTTCCCGGGCGTTGAGGCCGGCGGCCTCCCGCATCTTCCGAAGCTCGGCGCCCAGCCGTCGTTGGCGAGCCGTCGTGACTGTCCTTGGTGGCATGGCTGCAGTCTGCCCCCGTAGGGGGACGCGGTCCAACACGGATCTACGTTGTTCCCCAAGTTAGTAGCTACGTTGCTACCGAGTGCCCTAAGGTCTCCCGTGAACGCCGCGCGGCACGCCGGCAACTCCGTGGCGGCGTCGACCCGTTGGGCACCCCCGGGTCGGCGATGCCACGGCGGCGAGCCGTACGCACACCCAGGCAGCGACAGTCCGCGTTGGGAGACCACGACATGACGATGGCCTTGACCGCTCCCGTACCGCCGCCCGGCCGTCCGCCCGAGAACTACAGCTTCACCGGGCCCAACACACCCGCTCTCGCCGGCCTGGCGCGCTGGTTCCTCAGGGATCTGCTGCTGGCCACCGGCCACCGGAATGCCCAGCTCGTCTCCGTGGCGCAGCTGTGCGTGTCCGAAGTGGTCACCAACGCCCACCGACACACCCGGGCGCCCCTGGTCACCGTCTCCGTCACGGTCACGGACCGTCAGGTGACCGTGCACGTCCACGACGACAGCACCGCCCTCCCCGTGCCGAGAGCCCTGTCCGAGAAGGCGGAACGCGGGCGCGGGCTGCGCATTCTGGACGCCTTCGCCGACGCCTGGGGGACCGACCTCTACGGTGGCCGGCAGCCGCGGTCCAAGTCCGTCTGGTTCCGGCTGGACGACGACGGGAGATACGACGCCCCTCGCGGAGATGATGGAGTGTCACCCCGCCGGGGCCTTTGAGCGGGCGCCCCCGGCGGGCCCGTGGTGGGCTGGGTGGGTGGCCACCGGAGAGTCAGGGGAGCGTGTTCTGCTGCCGCGCGCCGCGCGGCGGGTCGCCGCGTGGTGTGGGGTGGTGCTGCTGGTCGCCGGGGTGGGGGCGGTGGGGCTGTGGCTGTGTTGGCACCTGAAGGCGGCCGTCACGCCCGTGCTGCTCGCGGTGCTCGGCACCGGGCTGCTCGCGCCGCTGCACCGGCGGCTGATCCGGGTGGGGGTGCAGCGCTCGCTGGCCGCCGGGCTGACCTGTCTGGTGCTCGTGGCCGTGGTCGGCGGCGCCGGCTACATCGTGGTCAGCGCGCTGATCGAGAGCGGGGACCAGATCGTCAGCTCCATCAAGCAGGTCGTCACCCGGTTCCGGGAGCACTTCGGGATCGCGGGCTCGCTCGACGACATAGCCTCCAACGTCAGGGAGCTGGGCCGTAGGTACGGCGGCAAGGCCGCGACCGGGCTGCTGGCCGGCATCAGCCTCGTCGGCGAGATGATCGCCATCTCGGTGCTTGCGCTGCTGCTGACCTTCTTCTTCCTGCGCGACGCCGACCGGGTGTCCGCCGCCCTGCACACGCTGGCGCCCGGCGGACGCGGGCCGCACCTGGAGGCGATGGGCAGGCGGGCCTTCCAGGCGGTCGAGGGCTTCATGCGCGGCACCACGCTCATCGCGTTGATCGACGCCACCCTCATCACCATCGGGCTGCTGATCCTGGGCGTGCCGGGCGCGGTGGGGCTGGGCGCGCTGGTCTTCGTGGGTGCCTACATCCCGTACCTCGGCGCCTTCCTCTCCGGCGCCGTCGCCGTGCTGGTGGCGCTGGCCGACGGCGGCATCGTCACCGCGCTGTGGGCGCTGGGAGTGGTGGTGGCGGTCCAGGTGATCGAGGGGCATGTGCTCCAGCCGGTGATCCAGAGCCGCACGGTCCAGATGCACCCCGCCATCGTCATGATCACCATCACGGCGGGCGCCAGCGTCGCCGGCATCCTGGGGATGCTGCTCGCGGTGCCGCTCACGGCCGCCGCCTTCGGCATCCTCTCCGAGCTGCGGGCCGGCTACTCGGCCGTCGCGGCCGCCGGCTCGCCCAGCCCCGGAGGCTCCGGGGACGGTCCCGGTCCCGACTCCGGACCCGACTCCGGTTCCGGCTCCGACGCCGTCGAGCGCTCCCCCGACGACCCCGGTCCGGTCGACGGTCCGGATTCGGCCTCGTAGAGCTCGAACCAGATGCACTTGCCCGCGCCCCGCGGGTCCACGCCCCAGGAGTCGGCCAGCATCTCCATCAGCAGCAGCCCGCGCCCGGAGGAGGCCAGCTCGCCGGGGTGGCGGCGGTGCGGCAGCTCGTCGCTGCCGTCGGCGACGTCGACGCGCAGCCGTCGGGTGCCCTGTCTGCCGCTGACCTCGGCGACGATGAGTGCGTCGCCGTCGGTGTGCACCAGCACATTGGTGATCATCTCGGAGAGCATCAGCACGCCGGACTCGATCTGCTCGGCGTCCGACCAGTCGTGCAGCATCTCGCGGAGCTGGTGCCGGGAGCTGGCGATGCGCTCGGGCTCGGCCTGGGCGACGGTGACCGCGGTGCGGCGGACCGGGGCGGTGCCGGGGCCGACCACGCAGACCTCGGAGTCCCGACTGACCAGCAGCAGCGCGATGTCGTCCTCGCGGCGGTCGGCGAGCGGGCCGGTGGTGTGGTGCGAGAAGGGACCGTGGACGGCCTGCACCAGGGCGTCGGCGAGCGCCTCCAGGTCCTCGTCGGGGATCTCCTGGAGCTGCCCCCGCTCCTCACAGACGGAGCGGATCCGCTCCCAGCCGGACTCCAGGTCGTGGCCGCCGGTCTCCAGCAGGCCGTCGGTGCACATCAGCAGCGTCTCGCCGGGGTCCAGCAGGATGCGGGTGGTGGGGTAGTCGCTGTCGGGGTTGACGCCCAGCGGCAGCCCGCCGGCGGTGGGCCGGGTGACCAGGGTGCCGTCGGCGAGTCGCACGGCGGGGTCGCAGTGGCCCGCGCGGGCGATGTCGAGGGTTCCGGCGACCGGGTCCAACTCGGCGTAGAGACAGGTGGCGAAGCGCGGGTCGGCGGCGATCTCCTCGTGCCCCTCGCCGTCGATCAGTCCGTACAGGAAGCGGGAGGCGCGGGAGAGCACGGCGTCGGGGTGGTGGCCCTCGGCGGCGTAGGCGCGCAGCGCGATCCGCAGCTGGCCCATGAGCCCCGCCGCCCGTACGTCATGGCCCTGGACGTCCCCGATGACCAGCGCGGTACGGCCGGAGGGCAGCGGGATCACGTCGTACCAGTCGCCGCCGACCTGGAGCCCGCCGCCGGTCGGGATGTACCGGGCGGCCACCGTCAGGCCGGGGATGTCGGGCTTGCGGGCGGGCAGCATGGACCGCTGGAGGCCGTCCGCCAGCTCCCGCTCGGTCTCCTGGAGGGAGGCGCGGGAGAGCGCCTGGGCGAGCATCCGGGCGACGGTGGTGAGCACCGAGCGCTCGTCGGGGGAGAAGCTGACCGGGCTGTCGAAGGTCGCCACCCAGGCGCCGATGGTGCGCCCGGCGGCGACCAGCGGCAGATAGGCCCAGGACTGGCGCCGGTACGGGGCGACGATCGGCCAGGCGGTCGGGTAGCGCTTGCGGTAGCTGTCGGGGGACGGCAGATAGATCGCTCGGCCGGTGCGTATCACCTCCGCCGCCGGGTAGGCGGCGTCCAGGCTCAGGTCCATGAAGGCCCGCTCGTTGCCGAGGTCGTGGCCATGCTGCCCGATGATGTGGATGCGGTCGCCCTCCAGGCTGAAGACGGCCAGCCCCGAGGGCTCGAAGCCGGGCATCGACAGGCCGGCGGCCACCCGCAGCACCTCCGCGGTGGACCGGGCCTCGGCCAGCGCCCGCCCGGCGTCCAGCAGGAACGCCTCCCGGTTGCGCCGCCAGTCGCCGGTGATCGCGGGGCCGGCGGTGGCGGTGGTGCCCGGCTGCGGCTCGACGACCTCCTGAATGGTGCCGATCAGCTCGAAGTCCCCCGAGGTGCGGACCGGGCGGGTGCGGCTGCGCACCGTGCGCAGCACCTTGCCCTGCTCGTCCACGATGCGCACCCGGGCCTCGGCCAGGGTGCCCTCGGCGACGGCGAGCCGCACGATCCCCATGACCTCGACCCAGTCCACCGGGTGGAATCGGGCCCGCGCGGCGGCCTCGGTGAGCGTCGTGGGCTCGGCGGGCAGCCCCATGAGTCGGGCCGCCTCGGCGTCGAGGTTGACCGTGCGCGAGGCATTGACCCAGCGCCAGAGGCCCGTCGCGATGGCCGCCAGGAGATCCTCGGTGTGCATTGCACCACCTTAGGGGGATTTGCTACGGGCTTACCAGTGAACGCCGTGACGCCGGTACCCTTGCGGGTGGCCTCCTGCGTGGTATGTACCGCCCACTGTGATCCAGCGTGATTCAACGTTCAAGATTCACCGTAGATCACCGCCCGTGGCGGCACGGCCCCAGTGCCCGACCAGACGACGTGCCCGACCAGACGACTTGGATGAACGATGCATCGGTACCGGTCCCACACCTGCGGCGAGCTCCGCGCCGCTGATGTCGACTCCGACGTGCGGCTGAGCGGCTGGCTGCACAATCGGCGCGATCTGGGCGGCATCCTCTTCATCGATCTGCGCGACCACCACGGCCTGGTCCAGCTGGTCGCCCGCCCGGGCACCCCGGCCAACGAGGCGCTCAGCCACCTCACCAAGGAGACCGTGGTCCGGGTCGACGGCAAGGTCGTCAGCCGCGGCGCCGACAACGTGAACCCGGAGCTCCCGACCGGCGAGATCGAGGTCGAGGTCACCGAGGTCGAGGTGCTCGGCGCCGCCGAGCCGCTGCCCTTCACCGTCTTCCCCGAGGACGGGGTGAACGAGGAGCGCCGGCTGGAGTACCGCTTCCTCGACCTGCGTCGCGAGCGGATGCACCGCAACATCATGCTGCGCTCCGCGGTGATCGCCGCGATCCGGCAGAAGATGACCGCGCAGGGCTTCAACGAGATGGCGACCCCGATCCTGTCCGCCACCTCCCCCGAGGGCGCGCGCGACTTCCTGGTCCCCTCCCGGCTGCACGCGGGCCGGTTCTACGCGCTGCCGCAGGCCCCGCAGCAGTTCAAGCAGCTGCTGATGATCGCCGGCTTCGACCGCTACTTCCAGATCGCGCCGTGCTTCCGCGACGAGGACGCCCGCGCGGACCGCTCCCCGGGCGAGTTCTACCAGCTCGACGTCGAGATGAGCTTCGTCGAGCAGGAGGACGTCTTCCAGGTCATCGAGAAGGTCATGACCGAGCTCTTCGAGGAGTTCGGCAAGGGCCGCCACGTGACCTCGCCCTTCCCGCGCATCCCCTTCCGCGAGGCGCTGCTGAAGTACGGCTCCGACAAGCCGGACCTGCGCGCCAAGCTGGAGCTGACCGACGTCACCGACGTCTTCGCCGGCTCCGACTTCAAGGCCTTCGCGGGCAAGCACGTGCGCGCGCTGGCCGTGCCGGACACCGCCGACCAGCCGCGCAAGTTCTTCGACGGGCTCGGTGAGTTCGCGGTGGAGCACGGCGCCAAGGGCCTGGCCTGGGTGCGCGTCGGCGAAGGACTCCCCGACAAGGCCGCGCTGACCGGCCCGATCGCCAAGTTCCTCACCGAGGACGACGTCAAGGCGCTCACCGAGCGGCTCGGCCTCGCCCCCGGCCACGCGGTCTTCTTCGGCGCCGGCGAGTTCGACGAGGTCTCGAAGATCATGGGCGCGGTGCGGGTCGAGGCCGCGCGGCGCGCCGGCCACTTCGAGGAGAACGTCTTCCGCTTCTGCTGGATCGTCGACTTCCCGATGTTCGAGAAGAACGAGGACACCGGCCAGATCGAGTTCTCCCACAACCCGTTCTCCATGCCGCAGGGCGGCCTGGAGGCGCTGCAGACCAAGGACCCGCTGGACATCCTGGCCTGGCAGTACGACATCGTCTGCAACGGCGTCGAGCTGTCCTCCGGCGCCATCCGGAACCACGAGCCGGACATCATGTACAAGGCGTTCGAGATCGCCGGTTACAGCAAGGACGACGTGGAGCGCGAGTTCGGCGGCATGCTGCGCGCCTTCAAGTTCGGCGCCCCGCCGCACGGTGGCATCGCGCCGGGCGTCGACCGCATCGTGATGCTGCTGGCCGACGAGCCGAACATCCGCGAGACCATCGCCTTCCCGCTCAACGGCAACGCGCAGGACCTGCTGATGGGCGCGCCGAGCGAGGTGGACGAGGCGCGGCTGAAGGAGCTGCACCTGTCGATCCGCAAGCCGGTCCAGGTCAAGCAGGCCGACAAGGGCTGATCCGGCACCGTTCGTTCGACTCGGCCCCGGCCGGCGGCGCATCCGCGCCCCGGCCGGGGCCGAGTCGTCTCCGTGTCGGGGCCGCGGCGGCCGCCGTGGCTGTCATCACACCCCAACTAATTGGTATCTGAGATGCCAATTAGTTAGCGTGCTGGTGTGCGACTGACGAAGAGCACCGACATCGCGCTGCGGATCGCGATGCGCCTGGCGGTGCTGGACGACGAGGCCGAGGCCCCGGCCACCCGCGAGGTGGCGGAGGCCGTGGCGGTGCCGTACACCCACGCGGCCAAGGTGGTCAGCAGGCTCCAGCGGCTCGGGGTGGTCGAGGCGCGGCGCGGCCGCGGCGGCGGCCTCACCCTCACCCACGCGGGCCGCACCGGCTCGCTCGGGCGGCTGCTGCGGGAGCTGGAGGGTGTCGGGGACGTGGTCGGCTGCGAGGACGAGCCGCCCTGTCCGCTGCGGAGCGCCTGCCGGCTGCGGTCGGCGCTGCGCACGGCGCAGGAGGCGTTCTTCGCCTCCCTCGACCCGCTCACCATCGACGACCTGGTCGGCCCCCCGACCGGTCCGGTGCTGCTGTCCCTGAGTCCGGGCCCGCCCGTCGAGGGATCCCCGGCGGGCTGAGGTCATCGAGTCCGGCCCGACGGGCCCGCTCGATGAGCCCCGCTCGCGATGGCGCACGCCCTTAAATACGAATCTCACATTCATATTTGGAGCCACAGGATGCTGTCAGCGAAGTCCGCCGAGACCGTGCGCGCCACCCTGCCCGTGGTGGGCGCCTCCATCGGCGAGATCACCCCGCTCTTCTACGCGAAGCTCTTCGCCGCCCACCCCGAGCTGGCCCGCGACCTCTTCAACCGGGGCAACCAGGCCCAGGGGACCCAGCCGCAGGCCCTGGCCGGCTCCATCGCCACGTTCGCCACCGTCCTGCTCCAGCATCCGGAGGCCCGCCCGGACGCGCTGCTGGCGCGCATCGCCCACAAGCACGCGTCGCTCGGGGTCACCGCCGAGCAGTACCCCGTGGTGCACCGGCACCTGTTCGCGGCCATCGCCGAGGTGCTCGGCGACGCGGCCACCGAGGAGGTGGTGGCCGCCTGGGAGGACGTGTACTGGCTGATGGCGAACGCCCTGATCGCCATCGAGGCCGGGCTGTACGCCGAGGCGGGGGTGGCCGCCGGAGACGTGTGGCGCGAGTACCGGGTGGTGGACCGGGTCCCGGAGACGGACGAGGTCACCAGCTTCGTCGTCACCCCGCTGGACGGCGCCCCGCTGCCGCCCGCGCGACCCGGCCAGTACGTCTCCGTCCAGGTCGAACTCCCCGACGGCGCCCGGCAGATCCGGCAGTACAGCCTGTCCGGGGCCACCGAGGGCGCCCTGCGGTTCTCGGTCAAACGCGTGGCCGCCGACGCCTCCGGCGCCCCGGAGGGCGAGGTCTCGGCCCATCTGCACGACCGGGTGGACCGCGGCGCCGGCCTGCGGATCAGCGCCCCGGCCGGTGATGTCGTCCTCGACGAGGGGGACGGGCCGCTGCTGCTGGTCTCGGCGGGCATCGGCGGCACCCCGATGATCGGCATGCTGAACCACCTGGCGGGCACCGGCTCCCGGCGCCCGGTCGTCGTGGCGCACGCCGACCGCACCCCGGCCACCCACGCCTTCCGCGCCGAGCTGGAGCAGCTGGTCGCCAAGCTGCCGGACGCCGTGGCGCACCTGTGGTACGAGCGGCCCGACGGCGAGTGGCCCGCCGAGCGCACCGGGCTGATGGACCTCGGACGGATCGACGTCCCCGCGGGGGCCACCGCCTATCTGTGCGGACCGGTGCCGTTCATGCGCGCCGCCCGCGCCCAGCTGCTGGCGGCGGGGGTCCCGGCCCGCGCCATCCACTACGAGGTCTTCGGTCCGGACCTGGGCCTGGACGGCTGACCCGACGGGGACGGCCGACCTGGGCCTGGACGGCTGACCTGGGCCTGGACGGCGGAGGAAGGCACCCGCCCGCCGGTGTCCCCGCACCCCGGCGGGCGGGCGCCTGCGGCCGGGCCCCCGGCCTCAGAGCCGGGACCACGGCCCCGGCGCGTCCCCCAGCCGTCGGTCCACGCCGCACGGTGCCGCGCCCTCCGTGCGCGCCGCCCGGTGCACCGCGCGCAGCAGCCGCCGCGGCGTGGCGCGGTCTCGCCACAGCACGGCCCGTACGCCGTACTCCACCACCGCCATCAGCTCCACCTCCCGCAGCTCCCCGGCGACCAGCACCACCCGCTGACGCCCGCCGCACAGCAGTCGGCGCAGCTCCGCGCCGGCCCCCGCGTCCAGCCGCTCGGCGAGCATCACCGCGACCGCGCCGTGCGGCCGCTCGTCGCACTCGGGCGGCCGGTCCAGGAGTTCCACGCTGGGCTCGTCCCGCAACAGGCGGGCGACGCCGGCCCGGAAGCGCGGGTCGGGGCCGTGGACCGTCACCGTGACGGGGCTGTCCGGCACTGACACTGCGGTTCCTCGACTTCCCTGACTTTCCTGTGGTCCTCGGATGACACAGGGTCAGCGAAGGGGTTAAACGATCGGTTGCCGCCGGATCAACGCCCCCTGGAGCGGGGGCTTTTCGACGCGGGGCAACCCGATGCGCCGGCCACCGCGTTCCCTGGGTGTGGAGTACACCGTGAGAGCAGGAGAGCGGCGATGGCGAGGACAGGTCGGTGACGGGTGCGGGCACCACACCGGGCCTCGGCTTCGAGGAGTTCGTGGCGGCTCGCGGGCCCCGGCTGCTGCGCGTGGCCTGGCTGCTGACCGGCGACCGGCACCTGGCGGAGGACCTGCTGCAGACCGTGCTGGCCAAGGTGTGGCCCCGCTGGCGGGCGATCGCGGCGGACGACCCGGAGGCGTATGTCCGCCGGGCCCTGGTCAACACGCACACCTCGTGGTGGCGGCGGCGCTGGCGCGGCGAGGTGCCGCACGGCGAACTGCCGGACGCCGGCGCGGGGACGGACCCCTTCGCGGAGGTCGACCTGGAGCGCTCGCTGGCCTCGGCGGTGCGCGGACTGCCCGCCCGACAGCGGGCGGTGGTGGTGCTGCGCTACTTCGAGGACCTGAGCGTGGAGGAGACCGCGCGGGTGCTCGGCTGCGGCCCCGGCACCGTCAAGAGCCAGGCCGCCAAGGCGCTGCGCAGCCTGCGGGCCGTGCTGCCCGTCGCGACGCTGGTCGAGGGCGGTGACCGCCGTGGATGAGGCCGAGCGGAACGCCTACGAGCGGGAACTGCGGGTCCTGTTGGACCGGGCGGTGCCCCGGCTGGCCGCGCCCGCCGAGCGGATGCCGCAGATCCGGGAGCGGGTCAGGCGCCGCGCACGGCGCCGCCGCGCGGCCGGGGCCGCCGGCGGGGTGGTGGTACTGGCGGCGCTGGCCACGCTGGTGGCGCCTCGATTCGGCGCCGGCGGCCCGGCGCCCGGCGATCCCGGGCCGCCCGTCGACCCCGTGCCGCCGGCCGCCTCCGGGACCGCCGGGCGGCAGGCCGGAGCCGAGGTCCGCTACCCCCGCCTCGGCGGGCTCACGGTCCGCCTCCCGGCGGGCTGGACCGCGCTGGAGACCACCACCACCTCCGCCTCCCCGGGCGCGGAGGCGCTGGGCTTCGCCGGAAACCGGCCGCGGGAGGCGTACGGCCGTCCCTGCCAGGAGTCCCCCGCGGGCGACTGCGTGCCGCTGGACCTGCTGTCGCCCGGCGACGCGCTGGTCGCCTTCCGCCCGCTGACCGACAAGACCCCGAGGGGCGAGGCCGGGCCCGGGGCGCTGACGAAGCGGGCGCTGAGCTCGGCGTGCGCGCAGGCCGGCGCCACATGGGAGGCGGAAGGTCGGCTCGCCGTCCCCGAACGCCGGGGCGGCGGTGCGGTGCGGGTCTCCGTCTGCCTGACCCGGCCCGGCGCCGAGGACATCCGCCGGATCCGGGACCTGTACGCCTCCGCTCGGTTCGGCGACGACGCCCCGGTTGCGCCCGGCGCCGTCCGCTGATCCGGCCTCGCCCGGAACGGCCTGTCATTCACCGTTTTCCCCCTCATCACTTCCCGAAGGTGCCGCCCATGCCGCTCCCCGAGTCCCCGACCGCGTCCCCGCGCAAGGCCCGTCCGCGTACGGTGTCGCCCCAGGCCCGGCTGCGCACGGCCACGGCCGCCGCCGCTCTGCTGCTGTCCATGGGAGGGCTGGCCGGCTGTGGCTCGGGTGCCGGCTCCGGCGGGTCCGGCGGCGTGGTGGCCGCCCCCTCGACGACCCCTTCCGCCACCCGGGCCGCCGCCCCCGCGCGGACCTCGGGTCGGCTGCCCGGCCTCGGCCCGCACACGCTGGCGAAGGTCCCGGAGGAGGCCCGGCAGGCCGTGGTGGTCACCGGAAAGGGCGCCGACTCCTCCGACTCCACCGTGGTGTTGTACGAACGCACCGCCGACGGCTGGCGGGCCGCCGGCCCGGCCTGGCCCGCCCACAACGCCCTGCGCGGCTGGACCGACGACCACCGGGCGGGCGATCTGCGCTCACCCCGGGGCGTCTTCACGCTGACCGACGCGGGCGGTCGGCTGCCGGACCCGGGCACCCGGCTCCCGTACCACCGCTCCGCCGCCTTCGTCGTCAACGGCACCGGCTTCCGGGGCGAACCGCTGGCCGGGTCCTTCGACTACGTCGTGGCCATCGACTACAACCGGGTGCGCGGCACCTCGCCGATGGACTGGAGCCGCCCGCTGGGCGCGGCCAAGGGCGGCGGCATCTGGATCCACGTGGACCACGACGGCCCCACGCAGGGCTGTGTCAGCCTCATCGAGCCCCATATGCGGGCGCTGCTGCGCGCGCTCGACCCGGCGCGGCACCCGGTGGTGGTGATGGGCGACGCGGCGGCGCTGGCGCGCTGACGCCAGGGCGGCCGGGCCCGGCCGGGTGACGCGAAGGCGCCGGGTGGGCTGGAGGTCCAGCCCACCCGGCGCCTTTGGAACGAACGTCCGCGGGGAGTCCGCTACGCGGCGGCGTCCTGGCCGCCGAACCGCTCGCGGTACCCCGCCAGGTCGTCCTCGGTGATCTTCGCGAAGAGCACCGGCGGGACGGTGAAGGGCGTGCCGGCCGGGACGGAGGCGAGCGCCCTGGCCTCGTCGGGGCTCACCCAGACGGCCGTGTCATCGGTCAGCGAGAAGGCGGAGCGCATGGCGGCCGCCGACGCCGGGATGAAGGGCTCGGAGACCACGGCGTAGAGGTGGATGAGGTTCATCGCGGTGCGCAGGGTGAGCGCCGCGCCCTCCGGGTTGGTCTTGATCTCCAGCCAGGGGGCCTTCTCCTCCAGGTAGGAGTTGCCCGCGCTCCACAGCGCGCGCAGCGCGGCGGCCGCCTTGCGGTACTGGAGGGTGTCCATGTGGCCCTCGTACTCCGCCAGCAGCTCGGCGATCTGCTCGCCCAGCTTGGCCTCCGCCTCGCCGGCCTCGGCACCGGCCGGCACCTCGTCGCCGAAGCGCTTGCGGGAGAAGGACAGCACCCGGTTGACGAAGTTGCCCAAGGTGTCGGCGAGGTCCTTGTTGACCGTCGCGGTGAAGTGCTCCCAGGTGAACGAGGTGTCGTCGGACTCCGGGGCGTTGGCGATCAGGAAGTAGCGCCAGTAGTCGGCGGGCAGCACCTCCAGCGCCGCGTCGGTGAAGACGCCGCGCTTCTGCGAGGTGGAGAACTTGCCGCCGTAGTACGTCAGCCAGTTGAACGCCTTGACGTAGTCGACCTTCTTCCAGGCGTCACGGGTGCCCAGCAGCGTGGCCGGGAACATCACCGTGTGGAAGGGGACGTTGTCCTTGGCCATGAACTCGGTGTAACGGACGGTGTCGTCCGCCTCGTACCACCACGACTTCCAGTCGCGCTCGGCCGGGTTCTGGTCGGCCCACTCCTTCGTCGCGCCGATGTACTCGATCGGGGCGTCGAACCAGACGTAGAAGACCTTGCCCTCGGCGGCCAGGTCCGGCCAGGTGTCGGCCGGGACCGGCACGCCCCAGTCCAGGTCGCGGGTGATGGCGCGGTCCTGGAGCCCCTCGGTCAGCCACTTGCGGGCGATGGAGGAGGCCAGCGTCGGCCAGTCCTTGCCGTGCTCGTCGACCCAGGCCGCGACCTCCTCGGCCAGCTTGGACTGGAGCAGGAAGAGGTGCTTGGTCTCGCGGACCTCCAGGTCGCTGCTGCCGCTGATCGCGGAGCGCGGCTCGATGAGGTCGGTCGGGTCGAGCACGCGGGTGCAGTTCTCGCACTGGTCGCCGCGCGCCTTGTCGTAGCCGCAGTGCGGGCAGGTGCCCTCGATGTAACGGTCGGGCAGGAAGCGGTCGTCGGTGTTGGAGTACACCTGGCGGATCGAGCGCTCCTCGATGAAGCCGTTGGCCTTCAGCTCGCGCGCGATGGTCTGGGTGATCTCCACGTTCTGCCGCGAGGAGCTGCGCCCGAAGTAGTCGAAGGACAGCCCGAAGCCGTCGTAGATCGCCTTCTGGGCGTCGTGCTGCTGCGCGCAGAAGACGTCGACCGGCAGCCCCGCCTCCTTGGCGGCCAGCTCGGCCGGGGTGCCGTGCTCGTCGGTGGCACAGATGTAGAGCACGTCGTGGCCGCGCTGGCGCATATAGCGGGCATAGACGTCGGCCGGGAGCATGGACCCCACCATGTTGCCCAGGTGCTTGATCCCGTTGATGTAGGGAAGGGCGCTGGTGATGAGGTGTCGAGCCATTTCAGGCTGCTCCCGAGTCGATACCGTGGGTGACTGAATCCTTGTAGCTGCTTTTTGCGGCTACAGAATCTCAGTATCGTACTGGACCACCCACGGCCGCCCGCGCCCCGTTTTTCCCGGAACGCGGGCGGTCCGACGCGGCTGTCGCCTACCGCTCGTGACCGGCTTCGGGGAGCACCCCGGCGGCCCGGGCGTCCGCCAGCCACTGCGGGAAGCCCCGCACCAACTGCCCGTACAGCTCGCCGTCGGAGAGCTCGCGCGGCTCCAGGCCGGCGTGGAAGAACCCGGCGTTGTCCACCACCCGCCGCTCCGGCACCGCGAGCTCGTCCAGCTTCCGCAGGAAGTCGAAGCCCCGCGCCTCCGGGTCGCCGAACCCGACGAACTGCCAGAAGATCGGCAGCCGTGCCGCCTCGCACAGCGCCTTCTCGGCGGCGGGCTTGCTGGTCGGGGCGCCATCGGTCTGGAAGATCACGAGAGCGGGGGCCGTGGCGCCCGACTCCTCGTGGTGCTTCACGACGGCGTCGATCGCCCAGTGGTAGTTGGTGCGGCCCATGTGACCGAGCGCGGAGTGCGCCTCCTCGATCCGGCCCGCGTAGTGGGCCAGGTCGATCTCGGCGGTGCCGTCCACATCGGTGGAGAAGAACACGACGGGTACGGTCCCGTCGTCGTCGAGGTTGGCCGACAGCGCCAGCACCCGCTCCGCCAGGTGCTGCGCCGACCCGTCCTTGTAGTACCGCCGCATCGACCCCGACCGGTCCAGCACCAGGTACACGGCCGCCCGCTCCCCGCTCAGCCCGCGCGCGTCCAGCGCGTCGGCCGCCGCCTTGACGAGCGACACGAGCCCGGGCGCCTGCGCGGCGACCTTCGCCTCCAGCGCGGCCGTCGGCTTCGGGGCCTGCTCCGGCTCCGCGACGGGTGCCGCCTCCGGCGTGGGCGCCGGCTCGGGGGTCTCGCCCGCGGGGTCCCGTACGTCGGTCTCGGCGGCCGACTCGGGCCGCTGCTCCGGCACGGAGGCCGGCTCCGCCGGGGCCTCGGGCTCGGTCTCGGCCTCCACCACGGCCACCGACGTGACCGCCGGCTCCGTCGCGGCGGCGACGTCCTCCGGGGCGGTGCCGCCCTGCGTCGTGGGCTCGGCGGCGCCCGCCACGGTGTCGTCGGCCGGGCGCTCGGCCTGGGCCGGGACGGCCGGCTCGGCCTCGGCGTCGGGCTCGGGGGCCGGGCTGGTCTCGGGGGTGTCGGCCGCCGCGGGGGCGGTCTCCTCGGCGGTGACGGTCACGTCGGCCGTGGGGGCGGCGCCCGGCTCGGGCCGGTCCTTCACCGCGGCCACCGGCTCCGCCTCGCCCGCACCGGCAGGGGCGGCGGGCTCGGACTCCTGGGCCGGGGACGTCAGGATCTCGTCGAGGCTCTTGAGCGGGGTGGTGAAGGCCGGGTCGGTGAGGGTGGACTCGGCGGCGGGGGGCTCCTCGGCCGGGGTGGCCGGGGTCGCCGGGGCGACGTCCGGCTCCTCGGTCGCGGGCCGCGGTTCGGGGGCCGAGGCGTCCGAGGCCGGAGCGAGGGCCGGGGACTCCGCGGCCGGGGCGAGGGCCTCCGCGATCGGGGCGGAGGTCTCCGTGTCGCCCGGAGCGGCGGCGCTCTCGGTGTCCTCGCGCGTCTCGTCCTCGCGCGTCTGGTCCTCGCTCGCCCGGGGAGCGGCCCCGTGTGGAGCGGCCGGCTCCGTCTCGGCGGCGGCACCCCCGGGCGTCTCCTCCTCGGTCCCCCGCGGAGCGGCCTCGGCGGCGCCCTCACCGGCGGACGGGGCCTCCGTCGGGGTGGTGGGCGGGGTGGAGTCCGCTTCCGGGGCGGCGGGTTCCTCCCGCTTCGTCCGGGAGCGGCCGAAAACAGTGCGCAGCAGGTCCCGTATGCCCATGGGAGAAAACCCCTCACTATCGAGCGCGGTGCGGTGTGCGAAGTGCGGTGCACAGCGTATGGCCATCTGTGGTGCCGAAAGGCTAGCGGTACGGGCGGGCGGCGCCCGCCCGCGCCGGAATGGCCGAAACGCGATCGCACAGTCGTTCAAGTCGCCTGTCGTTCACTCTCGGTTCATGGTGCGGTCGTCGGCTCGCGGGCCACGCCCCGTAGCTTCGCGGCGGATCGATTCCGACGTCATGTCGGCGCAGGACGCGCCGGTGATGCCCATACGGAGGGGAAGACGTGCGCAAGTTCCTGCCGCTGATCGGCTCGCACCCGGGCGGCCGTTCCGCCATGACCTGTCGCTACCGCTGTGGCGACGCATGCTTCCAGGACGTCCCCAACACCAGCGACAACGCCTACCTCGGCGATGTCATCGCGGACGCCCTCTCGCGCCGCAACGTGCTGCGCGCCAGCGCCGTGGTGACCGTGGCCGCCGCCACCGGGGTGACCGCGCTGGGCCAGGCCCCGCAGGCGCGGGCCGCCGGCCAGTCCCCGGCCGCCATGCCCGGCGGGGTGAAGGACGCCGCGCGCGGCCTGCGCTTCGCGCCGGTGAAGCCGAACACCAAGGACGCCGTGACCGTCCCCGAGGGGTACGGCCAGAACGTGGTGATCCGCTGGGGCGAGCCGATCCTGCGCGGCGCCCCCGCCTTCGACCCCGCGAAGCAGACCGCGAAGGCCCAGGCCGGCCAGTTCGGTTACAACAACGACTTCCTCTCCCTGCTCCCGCTCCGCGGCGAGAAGCACCGCCAGGTGCTCGTGGCCAACCACGAGTACACCGACGAGGTGCTGATGTTCGAGAAGTACGACCCGGAGAACCCGACCCGCGAGCAGGTCGAGATCGCCTGGGCCGCGCACGGCCTCTCCGTGGTCGTCGTCCAGGAGGAGCAGAAGACCGGCAAGCTCACCGCGGTCCCCCGGCACCACCTCAACCGTCGCGTCACCGCCACCACCCCCTTCAAGGTCACCGGCCCGGCGGCCGGCAGCGCCCTGCTGCGCACCTCCGCCGACCCGGCCGGCACCAAGGTCCTCGGCACGCTCAACAACTGCGCCGGCGGCACCACCCCGTGGGGCACCACGCTGCACGGCGAGGAGAACTTCAACCAGTACTTCGCCAACGGCGGCGGTGTGACCGACCCGACCGAGGCCGCCCGCCTCAAGCGGTACGGCATCACCGGCGGCGCCTCCGAGCGCAAGTGGGAGCGTTTCGACAAGCGCTTCGACGTCACCAAGGAGCCGAACGAGCCGCACCGCTTCGGCTGGGTGGTCGAGCTCGACCCGTACGACCCGCACTCCACGCCCCGCAAGCGCACCGCGCTGGGCCGCTTCAAGCACGAGGCCGCGCAGCCGCGGCTGACCGCCAGCGGCCGCCCGGTGGTCTACATGGGTGACGACGAGCGCTTCGACTACTTCTACAAGTTCGTGTCCTCGAAGCGGATGATGAAGGGCGACTCGCGCGCCGCCCGCGAGCACAACCTCACCCTGCTCGACGAGGGCACGCTGTACGTCGCCAAGCTGACCGGCGACAGCCCGGCCGAGCAGATCGACGGCAGCGGCCGGCTCCCGGCGGACGGCCAGTTCGACGGCAGCGGTGAATGGATCCCGCTGGCCAGCGGCAAGAAGTCCTTCGTGGAGGGGATGACCGCCGAGGAGGTCTACGTCTTCACGCGGATGGCCGCCGACAAGGTCGGCGCCACCAAGATGGACCGCCCCGAGGACGTCGAGCCCAGCCCGCGCACCGGCCGGGTGTACGTCGCGCTGACCAACAACAGCGACCGCGGCAAGCCGGGCAAGGCCGGCGCCGACGAGGCCAACCCGCGCAACCTCAACAAGCACGGGCAGATCCTGGAGCTGGCCGAGCACTGGGACGACCCGGCCTCCGACCGCTTCGCCTGGCGGCTCTTCCTGGTCGCCGGCGACCCCAAGGACCCGTCGACCTACTTCGCGGGCTTCCCCAAGGACCGGGTCTCCCCGATCTCCTGCCCGGACAACGTCACCTTCGACCCGCACGGCAACCTGTGGATCTCCACCGACGGCAACCAGCTCGGCAGCCACGACGGCCTGTTCGGCGTGGCCACCGCCGGCAGCCGGCGCGGTGAGGTGCGGCAGTTCCTGACCGTGCCGACCGGGGCCGAGACCTGCGGCCCGATCGTGCAGGGCCGCCGGGTGCTGGTCTCCGTGCAGCACCCGGGTGAGGTGGACGGCGCCAGCGTCGAGAAGCCCGCCTCGCACTGGCCCGACGGCCCGGGCCGGATCACCCGCCCGGCCGTGGTGAGCGTCTGGCGCCGGGACGGCCGCGACATCGGCGTCTGACACCGTCGACGCCGATCCCAGGGGGGGAGGTGGTGGCCGGGCAGTGGGGGGACCCGCCCGGCCACCACCGTCGTCACCGCCCGGGCGGTCGTCCGCCACGCCGGCGCCAGGGCACGCACGCCGCGCCCGCGCTGAGGCCGTACGCCGCGCCGGCCCCAAGGCCCCGTACGCCGCGCCGGCGCCCGCCCTCCGACCCGGTGCCGCGCGTGTTTCGGCGTCGTGTGGTGAGGGGCGTGCGATGGGGCGCGCGCTCGGCGGGTGGCCGGCAGACCACCCCGACGGCCGCGCGTCGCGGGGGCCCGGCCGGGGCACCGTGTCCGGTGGAGGTGCGGATGCGCAGCATGGGCCGGGATGTCGTGGTCATCGGCGGCGGGGCCGCCGGGGCGAGTGTGTTCGTCCAACTGGTGGCCGCGGCCACCAGCGCGGAGGCGCGCGAGGAGGTCCGGACGATCGCGGTGGTGGACCCCCATCAGATCGGCTGGGGGCTGGCGTTCGGCGACGACGATCCGCTGCTGCTGTGCAACTCCGCGGTGGGGATCAACTCCCTGCTGCCGAGCCGCCCCGACGACTTCGCCGACTATCTCCGGTCCGCCGGCTGGCAGGGGCGGCGCGAGGACTGCGTGGAGCGCTCCCGGATGGCCGAGTACTGCCACCACCGCTATCTGCGCGCCCGTGATCGGGCCGCCGCGCACGGCATCGAGGTGCGACACGTCCGCGACCTGGCCCTGGCGGTCGAGGTGGTGGGCGAGGAGCGGTACGCGGTGGTGTCGGCGGGCGGCGGGCCGGTGTCCGCCACCGATGTGGTGGTCTGCACGGGGGTGCGCACGCCGCGCGTGCCGGCCGGCTTCGACCGGTACACGCACGCGCCGCGGTTCCTGGAGAGCCCCTACCCGGCCTCGCGCGTCCGGGCGCTGCGCGACGAGCACCCGGCCGGGGCCCGGGTGTTGGTGGTCGGCTCCCGGCAGTCCGCCGTGGACGCCGCCCTGCTGCTGTGCCGGGACGGCCACCGCACCGTGATGACCTCGCCGTCCGGGCAGCTGCCGGCCGTACGGACCTCGCTCGGGCCGCCCGCCCGGGCCCGCTTGCCACCGCTGGAGCGGATCCCGCGGATCGACCCCGACGACCCGCTGCTGGAGTGGAAGGTGATGCGGCGCGCGGTGGAGGCGGTGCGCTCGCTGGGGCCGCGCCCCCTGCGCGAGCAGATCTCGACGGAGACCGACCCCGAGCGGCGGCTGCGCGAGGAGATCGCGCTGGTGGACTCGGACGCCTGCCAGTGGGAGGGGGTGATGGTGAGCCTGATCGAGACCCTGATCGACTTCGCCCCGGCGCTGCCGCCGGGCCGGCTCCAGCGGCTGCTGGACGAGAACCCCTGGTTCACCGGCCGGTACGCCACCGCGCTCACCGTCGTCAACGCCCGCCGGCTGCTCGGTCACTTCGAGTCCGGCGCGCTGACCGTCGCGCCGGGCTATCCGGACGAGGTGGCGTACGAGGCCGGCCCCGGGCCGGGCGGGCTCGGGGGCGGCTGGCGGGTGGGGTGGCCCGACGGCACCGTGGAGCGCTTCGACCACGTGGTCTCCGGCACCGGCTTTCACCCGCCCGTGCTCCACCGCGAGCGCGGCAGCGGGACGCTGCACCTGGCGGCCCGCCCCCCGGTGGCCGCGGCCGAGCCGGTGGAGTGGCTGGGCCCGAGGCTGCGGCTGGTCCCGGAGCGGATCTGGGTCTGCGGGGTGGGCACCCATGTGCGGATCCCGTTCGCCAACCACCTGCGCAACGTGACCCGTCAGGCGAGCTGGGTGGTGGACCAGCTAACGGGCCGGGGCGGCGGAGGCGGCGGGTAGGTCGTGCAGGTCGAGGTCGACCAGCAGCGCGCGGTGGTCGGTGTCCGCCAGGTCCAGGAAGCGGGTGGCGCGCGGCCACAGCGCCTCGCTGACCAGCACGTGGTCGATCTGGGCGCCGAGCGGCGGGGCGGTGAGGCTGGGCCAGGTCGGGGTGCGGGCGGCGCCGGTGAGCCGGGCGCTGTCGCGCAGCCCGGTGTCCAGGAGGGCGCGGAAGGCGGCGTGGTCCTGGGTGGCGTTGAAGTCGCCGGCGATCAGGGTCGGCAGGCTGCCGCGTCCGGCGGCGTGGTCGCGCAGCCAGCCCAACTCGGTGCGCCACAGGTCCACTCCCCCGGGCACCGGGGGCATGGGGTGCGCGACCTGCACCCGCACCAGGTGCCCGGCGACGGTGGCCACCGAGCCCGGCATGGAGAGCGTGCCCGGCACCCCCTCCTCGTCCGTCAGCGGATAGCGGCTGAGGATCGCCGAGCCCTCGGCCGGTCCGCCGATGACGACGTTGCGGTGCGGATAGGCCCGGCGCACGGCGGGGGTGTCCAGCGCCGCCGCGCAGCGGACGTCGCACTCCTGGACGGAGACCAGGTCCGGCCGCTCCGCGCGCAGCGCCGCCAACAGCCCCTCGGTGGCCCGGCCGAACTCCAGGTTCGCCGTCAACACCCGCACCCTGGCGACCACCCGCCCCCGCGGTTCGGAGGCGGCGGTCCCGTCGTACGGCTGGATGAACCACCCGGTGACGACCCCCGCCACCAGGGCCCACACACACCCGGCGGGCCAGCGGCCGACGATCGCCAGCAGCAGCCCCAGCGCGGCGGGGACCAGCAGCCAGGGCAGGAACGCCAGCAGCTGCGGCACCGGAGTGACTCCGTCGACATCCGCCGCCCGGCATCCCATGACCACGCTGACCACGGTCAGCGGAGCCACGGCGACCCAGGCCGCCGCCCGACGCGCCCGACCGACCCCGCCGGGCGGCGCCAGGAGGCGTAGGGCGCGCGACCCGCCCGCCGACCGCCACCCCGGTGCCGATCGGTCCGGGCTCCGCTCCTCGGTGACCGGTGTCTCCACGCCCACGCTTCAGCCTTTCGGTTCCATTCCGCTCGGGCGGAGGCCCCTGACGACGGCGCCCCGCGCGACGCCAGCCTTTCAGCAGCGGACGGGCGGCCTGGCCATCCGTCGCGTCGGCCCTCGGCTGTCGGTCGTCGCTGGCGCTAACTGGCCTGGTGGCCAAGCAAACTGATCTTCACTCAGCACCGAGAGATGTGATACTTGACACTTCGTCACCTCTCGGCTCTGTGTCAAAATGCTCGCAGAGTACTCGCGTGCTCCGGGGTCGGTGAAACTCCGAACCGGCGGTGAAAGTCCGCGACCCGGCCGAACCCATCGGCCGGTTGACCCGGTGGAACTCCGGGACCGACGGTCAAAGTCCGGATGGTAGGAAGTACGCGGCGGCACGAGGTTCGTGCGATGGCTCGCCCTGCGCCGGTCCGGCCGAGAACCGGGCCCGGGGCTCCGCCCATCGCGTCGGCCGTGCTCGCGATCCCCGGAACTGCGCAGGCGGACGGGGAGCGGCACCGGCTTCCGACATCCCACACCACGCCCCCGCCCGCTCCTGGCAGACCCGTATGGAAGGGCAGGAGGGCCACTCCCATGGCAGTGGTGGATCAGACCGCACACACGACGCAGCAGGCCGGGGCCACGACCGAGCGTCTGCTCGCGGTGGAGCAGGCGATCGAGGCGTTCGCCGAGGGCGGTTTCGTCGTCGTCTTCGACGCCGAATCCCGTGAGAACGAGGGCGATCTGATGGTCGCCGCCGAACACACCGATGAGCAGGCGCTCCAGCAGTTGCTGGACCACACCTCCGGGGTGGTCTGCGTGGCGCTCCCCGACGAGCGCGCCGCCGAGCTGCGGCTGCCGCAGATGGTGACGGACAACACCGGGCTGCACGAGACCGCGTTCACCGTCTCCGTCGACCTGAAGGAGGGCGGCACCACCGGCATCTCCGTGCAGGAGCGCGCCCGCACCATCCGGGCCCTGGCCGACCCGACCACCGCTCCGGACGACCTGTGCCGGCCCGGCCATGTCTTTCCGGTGCGGGCCCAGCCGGGCGGGGTGCTCCAGCGCGACGGCCACACCGAGGCCGCCGTCGACCTCTCCCTGCTGGCCGGGCTGTCCGGCGTCACCACCATGTGCGAAGTGGTCAAGCCGGACTGGAGCATGGCGCGCTACGAGGACCTGAGCCGGCTGGCGGCGAGTCGGTTGATGCCGCTGATCTCCGTGCGCGACCTGGCGGCCTATCGACTGGCGCGGGCGGCCAGGAGGCTCTGACACCCGAAGATCGACTGGTGGCCGTCCCGGGGCGGGTCTACGGTCGGGGGTAACGAGCGCCGCCGCGCGTCGACGCCCGCATCGGGGCCGGAGCCCGCATCAGGGCCGGTGCCCCGGTCGGGGCCGGAGCCCTGATCAGGGCCGGCTCGACCGTCACGGACGAGCGCGGAGGCCGCGGGGAACGGGCGTGTGCCCCCCCCCGAGCGGCGACGGCGTGGGCCCGGGCGACGGCGTGGGCCCGGCAGGACCGACCGAGCACGATCATGGCGACCTCCCGCCCGGCGGGCCCGGCGCAGACGGGTACGGCCGGGCGCCGCGGAGACGGCGGTGGCGGCAAGGGCATGGCACTCGCCGTCATCGCCGCGTGCCAGCTGATGGTGGTGCTGGACATCACCATCGTCAACATCGCGCTGCCGGACATCCAGAGCGCGTTGGACTTCTCCACGACCGGTCTGTCCTGGGTGGTCAACGCCTACACCCTCGCCTTCGGCGGGCTGCTGCTGCTCGGCGGCCGGGTCGGCGACATCCTGGGCCGCAGACGGGTGTTCAGCTACGGGGTGCTGCTCTTCGCGTTCGCCTCGCTGCTCGGCGGGCTGGCGCAGACCTCCGGCTGGCTGTTGGCGGCCCGGGCGCTCCAGGGCGCCGGGGGCGCCATCGCCTCCCCGACCGCGCTGGCGCTGATCACCACGACCTTCACCGAAGGCCCGGAGCGCAACCGGGCCTTCGGCGTCTTCTCCGCCGTCTCGGCGGCCGGTGGGGCGATCGGGGTGCTGGCGGGCGGGATGTTGGTCGAGTGGCTCGACTGGCGCTGGATCTTCTTCGTGAACGTGCCGATCGGCCTGGCCATCGCGTTCATCGCACCGCGCCGGCTGGCCGAATCCGAGCGCCATCCAGGCCACTTCGACCTGTCCGGCGCGCTCACCTCCACCCTCGGCATGGCCTCGCTGGTCTACGGCTTCATCCGGGCCGCGCAGGACGGCTGGCGGGACCCGCTGACGCTGACCGCGTTCGGGGCGGCGGTGGTGCTGTTGACGGCGTTCGTCGTGGTCGAGCGGCGGTCGCCGCAGCCCATCACCCCCCTGTGGATGTTCGGCGACCGCAACCGCGCGGCCACCTACGGGATCGCGCTCAACCTGGCCGCCGCCATCTTCGGCGTCTTCTTCTTCCTGACCCTCTTCGTGCAGGACGTGCTGGACTACAGCCCGCTCCAGGCCGGGGTGGCGTTTCTGCCGGTGAGCGCGCTCATCGTGGTCGGCGCGGGGCTCGCCTCCCAGCTGCTGCCGCGCTTCGGCCCGAAGCCGCACCTGGTGGCCGGCGCGCTGCTCACCACCGCCGGACTGGTTTGGCTGACCCGGGTCGAGCCGGACAGCGGCTACCCCGGGTCCATCCTCGGCCCGATGCTGGTCTTCGCGCTCGGCATGGGGCTCCAGTTCATCTGCCTCACCCTGATGGCCGTCTCGCGCGTGGCCCCACGCGAGGCCGGGGCCGCGTCGGGGCTGCTCAACGCCACCCAGCAGGTGGGCGGTTCGCTCGGGCTGTCCATCCTGGTGACCGTCTTCTCCACCGCCAGCCGCAACCGGGCCGAGGAGGTCGTCCCGCGCTTCCTGGCCGAGGCCACCGCGAGCGAGCGGGCCGCGTTCGCGACCACGGGGCGGCTGCCGCCGCCCTGGAACGACGAGATCCTGACGGCGGGCATCAGCACGGCCTTCACGGCAGCCGCCGTGTTCACCGCGATCGGGGCGCTGATCGCGCTGCTGGCCATCCAGGTGCTGGCGTCCGACCTGGACAACTTCAAGGGGCGGGGCCACCCTCCGGCGGGGTCCTGACATCGGATGCGGTCGCGCCTGGCGGTGTGGTCGTGTCCTGCGGTGTGGTCGTGCCCTCCGTAGTGGCCGTGCCTGGCGGTGTGGCCGTGACGCCCGGTGTGGTCGTGGCCTCCGGTGTGGTCGTGGCCTCCGGTGTGGTCGTGGCCCCCGCGCGCAGCGCCAGCACCGTCTCCACCGTGTCCGCCTCCGCCGCCGACTTGTCCTCGCGATAGCGCACGACGCGGGCGAAGCGCAGGGTGACTCCGGCGGGGTAGCGGGAGGAGCGCTGGAGGCCGTCGAAGGCGATCTCCACCACCAGCTCGGGGCGGACCCGCACCACCCAGCCGTCGTCGCTGACCGCGATCCGCTGGAGCGCCTCGGTCTGCCAGGCGAGGGTGGCGTCGGTCAGCCCCTTGAAGGTCTTGCCGAGCATGGCGAAGCCGCCGTCCGGGAGACGGGCGCCCAGGTGCAGGTTGGAGAGCCTGCCGGTGCGACGGCCGTGGCCCCACTCGGCGGCGAGCACCACCAGATCGAGGGTGAGCACCGGCTTCACCTTCAACCAGGCCGCGCCGCGCCGGCCCGCGCTGTACGGGGCGTCCAGCGCCTTGGCCATCACCCCCTCGTGGCCCTGCTCCAGCACCTCCCGGGCGAACTCCCGCACCGCGTGGCGGGTGTCGGGGTCCGTCGGGTCCTCGGCCACCAGCCGTCGCACCCGGCGCCTTGCCGGGGCGATGCGCGCCAGCTCCGCGTGGCGCTCGCGGGTCGGACGGCCGAGCAGCTCCCGGTCGTCGAGGGCGAGAAGGTCGAAGAAGACCGGGTGCAGCGGCAGCGCGGCCCGGGCGCCGGCCACGTCGAGCGTGGAGCCGACCCGGCTGGAGACCTCCTGGAAGGGGCGGGGCCGGCCGTCCTCGTCGAGGGCGATCACCTCGCCGTCGAGCACGGCCCGGTCGGCGGCCAGCTCGCGGGCGGCCGCGACGACGTCCGGCAGCCGGTCGGTGATCTCGTCCAGGGTGCGGGTGTAGATCCGCACCGTCTCGCCGTCGCGGTGCACCTGCACCCGGATGCCGTCCAGCTTCTCCTCGACCGCGCAGGGGCCCAGCCGGTCCAGTGCCTCGTCCACGTCCTTGGCGCTGTGCGCCAGCATGGGCTGCACCGGCCGCCCCAGCTCCAGCCGGAACGCCGCCAGCGCCGACGGGCCGCCGGCCAGCAGCGCCCGCGCCACCGCGCCGAGCGAGCCGCCCAGCATCACCGCCCGGCGTACCTCCTCGGGCTGGGCGTCGGCGGCCACGGCGAGCCCCTCGACGGCGAGCGCGTCCAGGGCGCCCTGGCGCGGCTCCCCGCCGATCAGTCGGAGCAGAAAGCCCTGTTCCTCCTCGGTGGCGGCGGACATCAGCGCGGCCAGCAGCCGCTTGCGCTCGGCGGTCGCGCCCTTCCCGGCCACGGCCGCGATGCGGTCGAGCGCCGCGTGCACCTCCGCCACCTCCAGCCGCGCCTCGGTGGCCGGCGGCGGTCGCTCGCGCAGCGTGCTCCAGCCCAGCCCGGTGCGGCGCTGCGGCAGCCGGCCGGCGAGGTAGGTGATCACTACAGGCGCCTCGTCCGGCGGCGTCCGCGCGAAGAGCCGGGCCAGGGCCGCGACCTTCGCCGAGCGGGCCGCGGTGGCCGCGACCTCCCCGGAGGTCCGGGCTACGTCGGCCAGCAGCATGCGTCCATCGTCGCCCGCGCCGGGCGGCCGCGCAGGTCCGCCACCGGCCCGACCGGGCCCGTCGGTCGTGGCAGGGCGCTCGTCAGGGGCTCGGGGACCGTGCCGCGCCGCGCACCTCCAGCCCGTCCAGCAGCTCCCGCGTCGCCTCCGCCACGGCCGTGACCGCCTGGTCGAAGACCAGCCGGTTGTGCGCGGCCGGGGCGTGGAAGCCGGACACCTTGCGTACGTACTGCAACGCGGCGGCCGCGATGTCCTCGTCCGAGACCTCCGGCGTCATGGGCGGTCGCAGCGTCTTGATGCTTCGGCACATGGCTCCAGTGTCCGCCTTCCCCGTCCGTCACCGTCGGCAACGGCCTCCGGGACCGTCCTCGACCTCGGTGGCGCTGTCAGTGGCCCGTCCTAGGCTGAGGGACGAGGCGGAGGGCTGGCTCATGACGGATGCCGTGGCGACACACCCCGAGAGCACCGAGAGCACCGAGAACACCCAGAGCACCGGGAGCACCACGAGCGCTGAACGTACCGAGGGCGCCGCGCGGGACGAGGGCGTGGAAGCGCGCCTGGAGCGCCATCGCGTCGAGCTGACCGGGTACTGCTACCGGATGCTGGGCTCCCCCTTCGAGGCGGAGGACGCCGTCCAGGAGACCATGGTGCGCGCCTGGCGGAGCTTCGGCACCTTCGAGGGGCGCGCGACGCTGCGGTCCTGGCTGTATCGCATCGCGACCAACGTCTGCCTGGACATGCTCGGCGGCAGCCGGCGGCGGGCCCGTCCGATGGATCTGGCCTCGCCGGTGAGCCCCGGCGTCCCGCTGCCCGACACGCTGCCCGAGGCCACCTGGATATCCCCGGTGCCCGACGGTCGGGTGGTGCCCGAGGGCGGCGACCCGGCGGAGGTGGCGGTGGCCCGGGAGAGCGTCCGGCTGGCGTTCGTCGCCGCGCTCCAGCACCTCGCGCCGCGCCAGCGCGCGGTGCTCATCCTGCGCGAGGTGCTCGCCTGGCGCGCCAGCGAGGTCGCCGAGCTGCTGGGCACCACCGTCGCCTCGGTCAACAGCGCCCTCCAGCGGGCCCGGGCCACCCTCGCCGCCCGCGACGTGGCCGACACCGTCACCGTGACGTCCCTGGACGCGGAGCTCGCTGCCCTGCTGGCGCGCTATGTGGACGCCTTCGAGGCGTACGACCTGGACGCGCTGACCGCGCTGCTGCACGAGGACGCCACGCTCTCCATGCCGCCGTACGGGCTGTGGCTGCGCGGCCACGCCGACATCCGCGGCTGGCTGCTGGGCCGGGGCATCGGCTGCCGCGGCTCCCGGCTGCTGCCGGTGGTGGCCAACGGCACGCCCGCCTTCGCGCAGTACCGCCGCGACCCCTCGGGCGCCGGTCACCGGCCCTGGGCGCTCCAGGTCCTCGAGATCACGGACGGCCGGATCGGCGGGCTGAACGCCTTCCTCGACACCGACCGGCTCTTCCCGCTCTTCGGCCTCCCGCCCCACCTGGGCGAATGCCGCGGTCCCTCACCCGAATGGGCTAACAAATGGCGCCGCCGTGCCGGCGCGGCCGGACGCTCTTGATGCACGGCGTGTGCCCGCGCGAGGGCCGCACAGGCGCACGGCACAGGCTCTCGGAAGGGAGATCCCCATGAGCCAGCAGACCCAGCACGCGCGGGCGGGGAGCGACACCGTCCACGGCGGGGTGATCTTCGCCGCGGTTCTGATGATCGTGGCAGGTGTTCTCGCGATCCTGCAGGGCATCGGCGCCATCGCCGAGGACGACGTGTACGCCCGCATCGGCGACTACGTCTTCGAGTTCGACCTCACCGGATGGGGCTGGATCCATCTGATCCTCGGCATCCTGGTGTTGCTCACCGGCTTCGCCCTGCTGAGCGGCCAGGGCTGGTCCTTCATCGCCGGCATCATCTTCGCCGGGCTGAGCATCATCGCGAACTTCATGTGGCTGCCGTACACGCCCGTGTGGTCGATCATCCTGATCGCCATCGCGATCTTCGTGATCTGGGCGCTGTGCGTGTACCGGCCGGTCAACCGCCGCTGACCGGAGTCCGGATGACCGACGACCACCCCGGTCCGCTGCCGCTGCCGCCGGTCTCCGAGCCGTACTTCCTCCCGTTCTTCTACGGGGCGTGGCACAACCTCGGGCTGGACTTCGCCACCGATCCCGGCCCGGCCGTCGAACTGCTGGCCGAGCACCACCCCGCGCTGCGGGTGGCCGAGTTCGACGGCCGGGCCTGCGTCTCCCTCAACTACCAGCTCTACTTCGCGCAGTTCCCCGAGGGATTCGGGGTCACCCAGGAGGTGGAGCTCAACGTCATCGCCTATCCGACCGCCGCGGCCGGCCGGCTGCCCCGGGTCGGCTACGAGGAGTACGCCCGGGGCTTCGACCAGACCGGGCTGCGGGGCATCGCCCGGCTGAAGGTGCTGTGCGACAACCCGGTGGCCATCGACGCGGGCCGCACCCTCTACGCGGAGCCGAAGGAGGCGGCCTGGTTCGCGGCCACCATGCCCTCCCTCAACGGTCCGCCCGCGGACGTCTGGTCGGTGACCTGCGGCGCGGCCGAGCTGAGCGGGGACGGGCGGACGATCGCCGGCCGGGGCGGGGAGCTGTTCCGGCTCCACGCCGACCTGACCGGACTGGCCCGGGAACCCGTCGCCGCCACCCCCGTCACCGGCTACGGCACCGAGCCCGACGGCCGGCTGCTGGCCGGCGCGCTCCTCGTACACCACCCGTACCAGCGCTACGCGCTCGAGGGCGCCCCGCGGCCCGAGGCGGGCGGGGAACCCGACCGGGTGCGGCTGACCGTGGAGGATCCGTCCTCCGCCGTCGGCCGCCTGCTCACCGAGCTGATCGGGGACGCTCCCGTCGCGGGCGTCTGGACCTGCCAGTCGCCCCCGGTCGCCGCGAACCACCGCCCGTACTACCTCCCCGACCGGGGCTGAGTCCGGGGGTGAGTCGGGTCGGTGCCCGTGGCCGGGCCGGCGAACCGAAGGCGGGTCGTGACCGGCGACCGGGCGGCGGGCCGGGGTCGCTAGGGCCGGTCCGGATCCGGCGCGTCGGCTTCCCCGGTGTCGTCGGCGGCACCGTCGTCGTCGAGGCGGTCGTTCTTCCGCTGGCGCGGCCGCTCGTTGAGCGCGCGCATGACTTCGGCCCGTACCAGGGCGTTCAGGACTGCGTAGGGATCGATGGGCATGGCGGTGTCCTCACGGGGCGCAGGGGTGGTCGTGGGCTGGTGAGGCGCGTCGAACGCGCGGGCTCAGCAGCGCAGGACCACACGGCGCGCCGCGTGAGCGGCGGCCGCCGGCGACTCGACGCCCGCGGTGGCGAGGCAGTCCGTGTGCGGCTCCGTCGGGGCGGCGGGCGCGGGCCGTGGCGGGGGAGCGCCGCCCGGGCACCGCCGCCCGCCGTGCAGCCGGACCGCGGCCCCATCCGCCGCCCCGTCCGCGTAACCCTCGCCGCCCGGCTCGCTGGAGGCGGAGACGGTGCGCGGCTCCACGGGCTGCCCGGCCGCTGCCAGACCGGGTACGAGCGCCGTGCTGACCACCGTGACCAGCACCAACAGCGTCATGGCCGCACGCCCGCGCAGTGCGCGAGCCGCGTCGTGCGCGGCCCCCGCTACGGCGCTGCGCACGGTGTTCGCTGCGGTGGGCACGGCATTCATGGCACCGACGGACCTCGCAGACCTCCCGGTTCCTGGACAGCTCATCTGTCTCACACGGCTGACCGATTCGCTCCACCTACCCGGAAGAAACACCCTATTGGGGGTATTTCATGGCGCTCGATGGGTGTCCCTCGTGCGCCCCGCGGTGCCGGCGCGCTCCTCACGCACGCCGGGTGGGTAGCGTGCCGGCCGTGGTGTCGTCGTTCTTCGGGCTGCTGATGGGCCGGCTGCTGGGCAGCGGCTGGTGGCGCAGGTTCCATGTGCGGGCCGCGCTGTGGGGCACGGCGGTCACCGTGCTGGTGCTCCTGGGCGGCTCGGCGCTGATCGTGCCGGCCGAGGAGAACGCGCCGGACGCCAGCATCACCTCGTTCCCGCGGGCGGTGTGGTGGGCGATCGAGACCGCCACCACCGTCGGCTACGGGGACCTGTATCCGGTGACCGCGCTGGGGCGGGTCATCGCCACCGTGGTGATGCTCGCCGGGATCACCACCTTCAGCGTGGTGACGGCCGCGGTCGCCACCTGGTTCGTGGGCAGGGCGGCGCACGACATGCACCACCTGGGCGCGACGCTGCACGACTTCACCCAGGAGCGCGAGCAGGCGCTGGCCCGGGAGATGCGCGCCGTGCACGACCGGTTCGACCACATCGAGCGGCTGCTGCGCGACCGGCAGCAGCGCTGAGGGGATCCGCCGGGCCCACCCGGAGGATCCCCTCGCGCCCTGCTCGGCCGGCGCCGCACGGGCCCTGACCGAGGGGCGTACGTGCTCCGGCGGAGCGGTGTACGGGGCCGCGGCCCGGAGGCACCGGACCGCGGCCCCGGTGGTCACGCCGGGGCGAGCACCACCGGCAGCTCGGCCAGCCCCCGGAAGGCCGGGAACGGCACCTCCAGCCAGGGCACCTCGTCCGCCGGGACGGCCAGCGCCAGCTCGGGGAAGCGGGTGAACAGCGTGGTCAGGGCGGTCCGCAGCTCCATCCGGGCCAGCGGGGCGCCCAGGCAGTAGTGCACGCCGTGACCGAGCGCCAGATGCCCGGTCTGGATGTTCTCCTGACGCGTCACATCGAGCCGGTCGGGGTCCGTGAACCGCCGCGGGTCACGGTTGGCCGAGGTCAGCGAGATCTGCACCAGGGCGCCCTTGGGGATGGGCACCCCGCCGAGCTCCAGCTCCTCGGCGGCGTAGCGGAAGGTGGAGCTCTCCACCGAGCCGTCGTACCGCATCAGCTCCTCGACCGCGTGCTCCATCAGCTCCGGCCGCTCGCGCAGCGCGCGCAGCTGCTCCGGCTCCCGCAGCAGGTGGAAGACCGAGTTGCCGATCATGTACGCGGTGCTCTTGTGCCCCGCGAAGACCAGCAGGAACGCGGTGGACACCAGCTCGTGGTCGGTGAGTCGGCCGCGGCCGTCCTCCGCGTCCTCGTCCCGCACCGCGGCCAGCGCGCTGAGCAGGTCCTCGCCCGGCCGGTCCCGCTTGTCGCCGATGAGCTCGGTGAGGTAGCCGAGGAGCCGCCGCTCCGCCTCCGCCCCGGCCCGCTTGGACTCCGGGCTGAAGCCGGTGTGGGCGATGGTGGTCGACCACGTCTGCACGTCCCGGCGGTCGCTCTCGGGCACGCCGAGCAGTTCGCAGATCACCACCACCGGCAGCGGGAAGGCGAACGCGGTCAGCAGGTCGACCGGCTCGTGCGCGGGGCACGTGTCCAGCAGCCGGTCGGTGATCTGCTGGATCCCGGGGCCCAGCGCCTCCACCCGGCGGGGCGTGAAGGCGGCGGTGACCAGCTTGCGCAGCCGGGTGTGCTTGGGCGGGTCGCAGTTGAGCATGTGGTCGTCGAGCGCGACCGACGTCTCGCCGAAGATGCGCTGGTAGACGTCCATCGCCCCGTACATGTCCTTGCTCAGCCGGGGGTCGGCCAGCGCGGTCCGGGCGTCCTCGTACCGGGTGACCAGGTACGTGTCGACGCCGTGCGGCGGGCGCATCGGGCACACCGGGGCCGACTCCCGCAGCCGGGCGTAGACGGAGTGGGGGTCGCGCCGGAACTCCGGGGCTCCGCGGGCGGCCTGGGCCGCGGCGGCGGCCGTGGGGCCGTCGGCCGGGGCCCCGGCCCCGTCGACCGGTTCGTCGACGGGGCCGGGGCGGTCGAGTGTGGTCACGGTCTGCTCCTCAGGTCGAAGAGGGCCTCGGCGTTGCCGCCGAGGACGAGCTGCTGGGCCGCCGCGTCGATCGGAAGCTTCTCGATCGTGCGCAGCAGGTCCTCCAGCGGCGCGGTCAGCGGCGGGGAGTCGGTGCCGAACAGCATCCGCTCGGGGCCCAGGACCTCCGCGTTGAGCCGCAGATGGGCGGCGCTGAAGGTGCTGGTGTCCACGTACATGCGGCGCAGTGCGGCGACCGGGTCGGTGGCGGCGGCGGCCGGCGGGGGAGCCGTGGGGCGTCCGCCCCCGGCTGCCGGAGTGCCGCCTCCGGGGCGCGGAGCGCCCTCGCGGGCCGGGCGCTCGGGCGCCGCCCGGCCGGTCCCGCGCGGCGGGCCGCTCCCGCCCGCCGCGCGGCCCCCGGCCACCGGGGCGCCGCCCCGGCTGTGCCCCTCCCGGGGCCGCGCCGCCGCGGCCAGCCGCTCCGGCAGCAGCGCCAGCGCGCCGCCGCCGGTGGCGCCGATCAGCCGCAGTTCGGGGTACTTCTCCAGCCAGCCCGCGAAAGCGATCATCGCGAGGCCGGTGGTGACGTCGCCGAAGCGGCCGATCATCTCGACGAAGCGCGGGTCCTCGACCTGTTCGGTGCCGGCCGGTTCGGCCGGCGGGTGCACCATCACGGGCACCCCCAGCTCGGCCGCCAGCGCGAAGAAGGAGTCCGCGCGGGGCGAGCCGAGCTGCTCGCCGTGGACGCTGGAGTTGGTGATCAGGCCGACGAAGGCCGGATCGGCCAGGGTCTCCCGGACCCCCTCCAGATGGTCGTCGTCGCCGAACGGGTTGGCGTACACATAGCCGCGCAACTGGTCCGGGTGGGCGGCGATCAGGCCGGACATCCAGGAGTGGAAGGCGCGCAGCCGGTCGCGTGGTTGGGCGTAGTTGTCGACGCCGGGGACCCGGGCCATCGCGCCGGCCCCGACGGGGCTGCCGATGATGGTGAGGTCGATCCCCGCCTGGGCCCGGGCGGCGAGCATGCCGTCGACGTCGGTGAGGCTGGGCGGCATGGGGAACCGCTCGGCCGCCTCGGGCGGCGACAGGTGCCCGTGGATGTCGATGATCATGCGACCCTCCCCAGGTCGGGGGCGATCGCATGGACGACCGCCACACAGTCCTCGTCGCCGTGGCCCCGGTCGGTGGCGTCCCGGTGGGTGTGGGCGGCGGCGTCCACCAGCGGCAGCCGCAGCCCGGCCGCCGTCGACTGCTCGGCCGCCAGCGCCAGGTCCTTGGCCATCAGCCGGAGCCGGAAGTCCGGCTCGTCCCAGTGCCGGGCCGCCAGCCGGCGGGCCTTGAAGGACATCACCGGGGAGGCGAATCCGCTGCCGGAGATGGTGCGCAGCACCAGCTCACGGTCCAGCCCGACGGCCGCCCCCAGCTCCACGGCCTCGGCCAGCGCCTGCACCTCGATGCCCATGAGCAGGTTGAGGAGCAGCTTGACGCGCATGCCGGCGCCGAGCTCGCCGACGTGCACGACCTCCTTGCCGAGCAGCTCCAGCAGCGGCCGGCCGGCGGCGAAGTCGTCCCGCGGGCCGCCGACGAAGAGCCGTAGCTCGCCGTCGCGGGCGTGCTTGCGGTTGCCCAGCATCCCGACGTCCAGCACGGACGGGGTGCGGCCGGCGATGCGGGCGACCTCCTCGGGGGAGACGGTGCTGGCGCAGTAGAGGGTGCCCGGGTAGGGGCCCTCGGTCAGCACCCCGTCGGGGCCGTGCAGCACGGCGTCCAACGCGTCGCTGTCGGCCACGGCGCAGATCGCGGCGGTGGAGCCGGCGACGGCCTCGGCCGGGTGCGCCGCGGCGACGGCGCCCGCGCCGGTGAGCGGTGCGGTGCGCCGCGCGGTGCGGTTCCACACCCGGACCGGCACGCCCCGGTCGAGCAGCCGGGCGGCGAGCCCGCCGCCCATGGTGCCGACGCCGAGCACGGCCACGGGGCCGTCGGGGCGGAAGTCGGGGGTGTCGCGGCGGGCCTCGGGGCCGGCCTCCGGTGTGGTGCCGGAGGCCGGCCGCCTCCCCGCGGTGGGGTTCTCCGCGGTGGCGTTGTCCGTGGTGGCGTTCCTCGCGGTGGCGTGGGCGGGCCTCATGACAGCCCCCCACCGGTCTCCTCGACGATCCGGAACCGCAGCGATTCCGTCCGTTCCACCCAGACGCGCAGCGGGGCCACCAGCGCCTGGTGCTCCTCGCTCTGCTGCCAGGTGAAGAAGTGCTCCGGGGTCTCCCACTCGCTGGTGATCACCCAGCGGCGGGAGCCGTCGACGGGCTCGCCGAGCTGGTCCAGCAGATGTCCGGGTGTGCCGACGACGGATTCGCGGATCTGCCGGTACGCCTCGCGGAACCCGCGCTCGCCGCCTTCGACGACGTCGACGAAGAACACCACGCGCAGCTTCTGGCCGATGCGTTCGTGTTCGGGGGTCGTGTGGATCGTGCTCATGTCTCCTCCAAAGGGGTGAAGTCGGGCAGAGCACGATGTCTACGGACTCATGGCGGTCAACCGGTCGCAACTCTGTCCGATGCCCCGGGGCCGGAAAGCCCGTCAGGGCGGGGGTGTGCGCCGAGTGACTGGGCCGATCGAGTGAGCGCTTCTCACGCTGTGTGACCGGCTCCGGAGGGGGTTCGGAGGTGGCCCCGGAGCTTTCGGGGGCGGCCACGGGGTTTGGGGACGGCCCCCGGGGTTCGGGGATGGCCCCGGGGGGTTCGGGGGTGACGCCGGGGTCCTGGATTCACCCTCGCCGGGTGAGGGCGGCCTCCGTGTCCGGGCGGACGCTGATGGCGACGTGATCGGCGGACGACGGCGCCGCCGATGACCGCCGACGAGCAGGAGGAGAAGCGATGGACGGCTATCAGTTCCTGGCCGCGCAGACCTTGGCGTACGACTACCCCGTACTGGGCGCCTTCTGGACCGTGATGTGGATCTTCCTCTGGGTCTTCTGGCTGGTGCTGCTGTTCCGGGTGTTCGTCGACGTCTTCCGTGATCACGAGATGAGCGGCTGGGGGAAGGCCGGGTGGCTGCTCTTCGTGATCGTCGTGCCGTTCCTCGGCGTGCTGGTGTACGTGATCGCGCGCGGCCGGGACATGGGCCGGCGCGAGATCCAGCACGCGCGCGAGCAGCAGCGGGCGTTCGACGAGTACATCCGCCAGGCCGCGGGGACGGGCACGGTCGGCAGCGCGGACGAGCTGAGCAGGCTCTCGGAGCTCAAGGCGCGGGGTGACCTCACCGAGGAGGAGTTCCAGCGCGCCAAGGAGAAACTCCTGCGCTGACCCCTGCCGGGCGGCACCACGCGTCCCGCGCCCCCAGGGCGCGGGACGCGTGCCGTGTTCGACACGGGGGCGCCGTGGTCAGTGGCCGGCGGCCGGGCGCTCCGGCCTCGGGGGTCCGTTTCCGCCGGCCGCCGCCAGCACCCCGAGGATCAGCAGCACCAGAAGGACCAGTCCGAAGACCAGGGCCACGGCACCGGCGGTCGGGTAGTTCCAGATCACCAGGGCCAGCGCCCCGGCGCCGATGACGATGCCGGTGGTCCAGCGTCGGTGGGTGTCGAGCCAGCGCCCCGCCTGGCCGGTGCGCATCCCCTCGCGGGCGGCGGCCCGGCCGAGGGCGCCGACGGTCCGCCGGGCACCGGAGCGCAGGGCGCGGGCGCCGCGCCCCGGTCCGTAGAGATAGCCGGCGACGGCGGCGATCACGGCGATGACCAGCACCGTGCCGGTGGACTGGCGCAGATACCGCACGAGGGTGTCGTAGATCTCGGCGGCGGCGTCCGGGGACTGGGTGCCGAGCGGCACCGAATCCAGATAGATCTGGCGCGCCACCGCCAGGCCGACGAAGAGCACGACCATCATCACCGCCACCCCGATGCCGGCGGCCATCAGCGCCACCCGGTGCGAGGGCGCCAGCCAGATGGCGGCGCCGGCGAGCACCACGACCGCGACGGGCAGCCAGGTGCCGACGATGTCCAACAGCCGCATGCCCTCCTGGGCGTCGTTCAGCTTGTCGGTGTGCACCAGCACCACCGACTTGTCGACCTGCGGGATCGCCGCGGCCTGCTGGAATCCGGCGTCGACCAGCCGCTTCTGCACGTTCTCCACGACCGTGCCGATGTCGAGCACGATGTCGTCGCCCTTGGCCTGCACCGCGCTGCTGCCCTGCCCGGTGAGGACCTTGACGACGGCCGCGTGTGCCCGCTCGTTGGCGTCCACCCAGACGGTCTTGAACTGGTCGCTGGTCACCACCCGGTGCACCACGTTGTGCACGAACCCGTTGATCGCGCCCTTCAGCGGGTCGGTCAGCAGACGCGCGCCCTGGACGGCGGCCGGCGGCGCGTTGTCGGCGGCGAGTGTGTCGGCCAGCTCGTCGGTGATCTTCTTGACGTCGATCTGGTCCATCACCCGGTCGGTCAGCCGATCGGTCACCGCGTTCTGGATGGCCGGCTTGGAGGCGAGCGGGGCCACCGTCGCCACATACCGGTCCGCGTCGGTGACCTGGGAGTTCACCCAGCGGGCGAGCACCCCGACCGGCGCGAGCACGAAGACCAGCAGCAGCAGGACGGACGCCCCGAGGGTGCGCAGCCGCCGGTGCCGCACGGCGGCGTGGGCGCGGAGCCGTTCGTACTCCTCCCGCTCGTTGGAGGTGAGCGGCCGGTCGTCTGCGGGCTGTGCGTTCATGGGGAGATCCCCTGTCTCCGGGGGCGGCTGTCCTCGACCCAGCGTCGGCCGCTGGTCACGGCGCCCACATCGCCCGCCGCGGGGGAGATGGCCGGGTGGGCCCCGCGTCACTCGGGGTCGGCGTGCGGGACGCGCCCCGCGCGGGCGGCGGCGGCCAGGGCGGCGTGGTCACGCTCGTTCTGGTCCGCGTACGCCTCGGCGAAGTCCGGCAGCGCCCGGTCGAAGGCGTCGCCGGAGCCCAGGTAGGCGGCGATGGCGATCCGGTCCCCGGACCGCGCGTGCGCGCGGGCGAGCGTGGCGCCGCACAGCTGTCCGAAGAACCCCATGCCGGCCGGGTGCATCGCCTCGACCTGGGCGATGGCCTTCCAGTCGCGCAACTGGCGCACGTAGAAGTCGCGTCGCCGGCCGTCGATGCCCTCGACCCGGTCCCAGCCGAGGAAGATGTCGCCGGCGGCCTGCATCAGTCGCTGCCCCGCGACGACCCGCTGCCCCTGGTTCTCATGGACGCTCGGGCCGGCGTACGGCGCCAGCACCGAGGTGTCCGCCTCCTTGGCCTGGAGCAGCAGCGGATCCTCGTCGTCCCGCCCGAGCAGCAGCAGGATCCAGCAGCGGGTGCCGACGCTGCCGACCCCGACCACCTTGCGGGCCATGTCGACCAGCTGGAACTGGTCGAGCAGATGCCGCCGGTGGGAGGGGAGGGTGAGCCGGTAGTCCGTCAGCAGCCCGTGCAGCCGCTCCTCCAGCGCCTCCCGCTCCAGATCGGGCAGCAGCTCGCTCAGCGGGGTGATCAGCGGCGGGTCGGCCAGGATCCGCCGGGCGCCGTCCACGACCCCGGTGAGCTGGTGGTACGCGTGGACGTTGTCGTTGCGGCGGGCCGCCTCCACCGTACGGGCGAGCTGTCGCCGCCCCCGCTTGCCCAGCCCCGTCCCCGGCTGGGTCAACAGCCCGTCGAGCCGTTCGGCTTCGGCCTGGGTGTACCAGACGGCCAGGTTTCCCATGGTGGCGAAGCGGCGCATCCAGGTGCGGTAGGCGTGTGCGCAGGCCCGCACGATCTCGGCGCGCTCCGCGTCCGTGAAGCCGTTGCCGCGACCGGCGATCACCAGGCTGGCGGCCAGCCGCTTGACGTCCCACTCCCACGGGCCGGGCAGCGTCTCGTCGAAGTCGTTGATGTCGAAGACCAGGCGCCGCTCGGCGGAGCCCAGCAGCCGGAAGTTGAGCATGTGGGCGTCGCCGCACAGCTGCACCGTGATCCCGGTGTGCGGGGCCGCGCCCAGGTCCCCCGCCATGATCGCGGCCGCGCCCCGGTAGAAGCGGAACGGCGATTCCAGCATCCGCCCGTACCGGATCGGCACCAGCTCCGGCACCCGGAGCGCCGACTGTCGCTCCACCACGGCCACCGGGTCCTCGCGCCGGGTGCTCGGGGTGAACTCCCCCATGGCCGAGCGGGGCACCAGGGCCCGCACGGACCTGCCCCACGCGGTCCGCTCGCTGGGCGTGGCGCGCATCGGCGGCGTGACGCGGCCGCGGTCGGCGGCCCTGCGGTCACCCTCCACGACGCCTCCTCTCCGCCCCCTCGGGCTCGGCGGATGCTCGGGTTCTCGGGTCCTCGGCGCTCGGGTCCTCGGTGCTCGGCTTCTCGGCGCTCGGGTTCCTCGGCTCGATGCTGCGGAGCCGCCCGCCACGGGACATCACCCGGGCCGGGTGAGGCTCAGGGGTGACGGCCTGTCGCCCACACGCCGCGGCCGCGTTCCTGCGGTGAGGCGGCCACACCTCGCCGCTGCCGGTGCGGGACCCGATCCGGCACCTCGGGGACGTCCTCGACGACGTGGCCGGGGGGCGTGGCGGTGCGGGCGGTGTGAGCGCCCGGCGCACCGGCGCGCCACGGCGGGCCACGGCGGGCCACGGCGGCCCGGCGCGCCACGGCGGCCCGGACTCCGCGGTCCGGTAGACCGGTGACCGGAGGGGGAGCGGCAGGCGCCCGTGCGCGGGCGCACCAGGAACGGGTAAGGAGCCCGAGATGACCCCACCGGCCGAGACCCCCGGCCCCTACCGCTTCAACGACCTGCGCGCGCTCTTCGTCAACTGCACCCTCAAGCGCACCCCCGAGGTCAGCAACACCCAGGGCCTGATCGACCGGAGCCGCGCGTTGATGGAGGCGCACGGCGTCGTCACGGAGCTGGTCCGCGCGGTCGACCTCGACATCGCCACCGGCGTCTGGCCCGACATGACCGAGCACGGGTGGGATACCGACCACTGGCCGGTGCTGTACTCCCAGGTCATGGCCGCCGACATCCTGGTGCTCTGCGGACCGATCTGGCTGGGCGACAACAGCTCGGTGACGAAGCGGGTCATCGAGCGGCTCTACTCCTGCTCCAGCCTCCTGAACGACCGCGGTCAGTACGCCTACTACGGACGCGTCGGCGGCTGTCTGATCACCGGCAACGAGGACGGCGTCAAGCACTGCGCCATGAACGTCCTCTACAGCCTCCAGCACCTCGGCTACACCGTCCCGCCGCAGGCGGACGCCGGCTGGATCGGCGAGGCCGGCCCCGGCCCCTCCTACCTGGACCCCGGCTCCGGCGGCCCGCAGAACGACTTCACCAACCGCAACACCTCGTTCATGACGTGGAACCTGATGCACCTCGCGGCGCTGCTCAAGCGGTCCGGGGGCATCCCGGCCCACGGCAACCAGCGCTCCGCCTGGGACGCCGGCTGCCGCGCCGACTTCCCCAACCCCGAGCACCGCTGACCGACGGCGGGACCGTACCGAGACCCGGGGCCGTACCGAGACCTGGCTCCGTACCGAGACCCGGGCGGCACCCGCGGCCGTGCGGGACCTCGGGGGAGCGGCGACCCTGGAGGGATGACACGTCGGAAGCCCGCGCGGGGACCGGACGACGACCGCCCGCCCGACGGTGGTGGGGCGGTCGGGGACGCCGGTGAGGACATGGAGGGCATCGTCGCCGACGCGGCCACGGGCACGATCCGTACCGACTACGGCGGCGCGGTCTACGGCTCGCTGCTGGCCGCCTCGGTGGTCGCCGGCACCGCGGCCAGCGGCGACTACTCGCGGGTGGAGCTCATCGTGCTGCTGCTCGCCACCGGGGTGGTCTTCTGGGCGGCGCACGTCTACGCCCGGCTGGCCGGGGAACGCATCCTGCACCAGGCGGTGACCTGGCGCGAGGTCCGCCGGGTGGGCGTCGCGGAGAGGCCGACGGTGGAGGCGGCGGTGCCGCCCGCCGTCGCGGTGGCGGTCAGCCCGCTGCTGGGGCTGGGGCTGGTCGGCGCGGCCTATCTGTCGCTCGCCGTCGCCGTGACGCAGCAGATCGGGTGGGGGGTCGTGGCGCTGCGCCGGGCGGGGGCCTCCGCCCGCATGATGGCGGTGGCGGCGGCGGTGAACCTGGTGCTGGGACTGATGATCGTGGTGCTCAAGGCGGTGCTCCAACACTGAGCCGGAGCGCCGGTCCGCGCGTCACGCGCGGACCGGTCCGGCCGCGTCCTACCGGGCGACGAACTGCGTCAGGATCGCCTGCACCTCGTAGATGTCGACGCCCTTGGTGAACGTCTTCTCGATCGGGACGGGGTTGCTGGAGATCCAGATCTTCAGCTCCGCGTCGAGGTCGAAGGTGCCGGCGGTCTCCACCGCGAAGTGCGTGATGCTCCGGTACGGGATGGAGTGGTACTCCACCTTCTTGCCGGTGATCCCCTGCTTGTCGACGAGGATGAGCCGCCGGTCGGTGAAAAGGATGGTGTCGCGGACCAGCTGGAAGGCGGCGTGCACCTGCTCACCGTGGCCCAGCAGTCGCGCGAAGTCCCGCTGTGCCGCCCCCACGTCGACCGTGTGCGCGTTTCCGAACAGCCCCATGAAGATCCCCCATTAGGTGAAGATGCAACGAGTTTCCGCACTGTATACCGGCCGGGGCGCGGTGTCGCCGGTGGATTTCGCGGGGCCCGGGTGGGGGGCCGTGCACGGCGTGGGCGGTGAGGGCGGCGGCGAGCGCCGCCTTCGGGTACGCCCGTCCGGCGTTCGCCCGGCCGGCCGGCGTCCCGTCAGGTGTAGGCGCTCGCCCCGTCGGTCGGTGTCCCGTCAGGTGTAGGCGCTCGCCCCGTCGGTCGGTGTCCCGTCAGGTGTAGGCGCCCGCCCGTGCCGCGGCCGCGGCCGCCTCCGCCGCGCGGTCCGCCACGGCCTCGTCGAGGGGTCCGCCGCTGGCCAGCAGGCGGTAGTAGAGGGGGGCCGAGACGGCGCGGATCACCTCGTGGGCGTCGGTGCCCTCGGGCAGCTCGCCCCGGTCGACGGCCGCTCGCACGCACGGCGCCCACTCCGCGACGCGGATCTCGTAGAAGCGGTGCAGGGCCTCTGCCGTCCTCGCGTCGGTCGTGGCCGCGGCGATGATCGCCTTGAACAGCGCGCCCTGGCGCGGGTCGGTGAGGGTGCGCTGCACGAGCGAGGCGTTGGCCTTCAGGTCGCCGAGCAGCGACCCCGTCTCGGTGCGTGGCAGCGACTGTTCGGCCATGTCCGCCAGCAGGTCCGCGACCAGGCCGGCCACGGTCCCCCAGCGGCGGTAGACGGTGGTCTTCCCGACCTCCGCGCGGCGCGCGACGTCGGCGAGGTCCAGCTGGGCGAAGCCGTGTTCGGCCAGCGCGTCCCCGGCCGCCTGGAGCACCGCCGCCCGCACCCGCGCCGTCCGTCCACCGGGGCGGACGGTGCCGGGCCCGGCACCCTCCACGCCCTCATGGCCTTCTCCGCGGCCTTCTCCCCGGCCTTCCCCGTGTGCATCGCCTTCATGAGCCATAACGGGTCTCCAGTTCCATTAGTTGCTGATCTCTGTTACGGTGAAGCCATCTTAAAGGGGCTCCAGTCCCATTAACTCTCCTTGGAGGGATCGACCATGGAATACCGGCAGTTGGGTGCGTCCGGACTCAAGGTTCCCGCTCTGAGCTTCGGCGCCGGCACCTTCGGCGGCCAGGGGCCGCTCTTCGGCGCCTGGGGCACCACGGACGCCGAGGAGGCCCGTCGGCTGGTGGACATCTGCCTGGAGGCCGGCATCACCATGTTCGACACCGCGGACGTCTACTCGGCGGGCGCCTCGGAGGAGGTCCTCGGTGCGGCGATCAAGGGCCGCCGGGACCAGGTGCTGCTGTCCACCAAGGCCGGTCTGCCGATGGGGGACGGGCCGGGCGACGCCGGCACCTCGCGCTCCCGGCTGATCAGGGCGACCGAGGACGCGCTGCGGCGGCTCGACACCGACCACATCGACCTGTTCCAGCTGCACGCCTTCGACGCGAGCACCCCCGTCGAAGAGGTGCTGTCCACGCTCGACCTGCTGGTGCGGGCCGGGAAGATCCGTTACGTCGGGGTCTCCAACTTCGCCGGCTGGCAGCTGATGAAGTCCCTCGCCACCGCCGAGAAGCACGGCTACCCGCGCTATGTGGCGCACCAGGTCTACTACTCGCTCGTCGGCCGTGACTACGAGTGGGAGCTCATGCCGCTCGGCCTCGACCAGGGGGTCGGCGCCATGGTCTGGAGCCCGCTCGGCTGGGGGCGGCTCACCGGCAAGCTGCGCCGCGGCCGCCCGCTGCCGGCGGAGAGCCGGCTGCACCAGACCGCCGACTACGGGCCGCCCGTCGAGGACGAGCACCTGTTCCGCGTGGTCGACGTCCTCGACGAGATCGCGGAGGAGACGGGCAGGACGATCCCGCAGATCGCCATCAACTGGCTGCTCCAGCGGCCCACCGTGTCCTCCGTCATCATCGGCGCCCGCAACGAGGCCCAGCTGCGGCAGAACATCGGCGCCGTCGGCTGGTCGCTCTCGCCCGAGCAGGTGGCCAGGCTCGACGCGGCCGGCCACAAGCCGGCCCCGTACCCGTACTTCCCGTACGAGCGGCAGGAGGGGTTCGCCCGGCTCAACCCGCCGGTCATCGCCCCCGCTCCGCGGCCGGCCTCCTGACGTCGAGGCGCGGGGCCCCGGTTCAGGCTCCGGTGCGGAACGTGTGCCGATACGCCGAGGGCGACACCCCGATCGTCGCGGTCAGGTGCTGCCGGAGCGAGGCGCCCGTGCCGAATCCCGCCTCCGCGGCGACCCGGTCCACGGGCAGGTCGGTGGTCTCCAGCAGGCGGCGAGCGCGCTCGACGCGCTGCCGGGTCAGCCACTGGCCGGGCGCCACCCCCACCTCGTCCCGGAACCGCCGGGAGAACGTGCGGACGCTCATCCGGGCGTGCCCGGCCATCTCGGCCAGCGAGACGGGCCGGTGGAGCTGGGTGAGCGCCCAGGAGCGCGTCGCCGAGGTGGTCGCCGCGGCGGGTTCGGGCATCGGCCGCTCGATGAACTGCGCCTGACCGCCCTCCCGCCAGGGCGGCACCACACACAGCCGCGCGACGCGGTTGGCGACCTCGCTGCCGTGGTCGCGGCGGACGAGGTGCAGACAGAGGTCCACGCCGGCGGCGACGCCCGCCGCGGTGAGCACCTCCCCGTCGTCCACGAACAGCACCTCCGCGTCGACCTTGACGTTCGGGAAGGCCCGTTGGAAGTGCGCGGCCTCGTTCCAGTGCGTGGTCGCGGGGCGGCCGTCGAGCAGACCGGCCGCGGCCAGGACGTACGAGGCGGTGCAGATCGAGACGATGCGGGTGCCCGGCCGCAGCCCGGCCAGGGCCGCCGCGACCGGTTCGGGGAGCCAGACCCGGTCGTCCTGCGGGCCGCAGGTGAAGGGCGGGATCACCAGCGTGTCCGCCGTCGGGACGACCGTGCTCCCGTGCTCCACCGCCACCGCGAAGTCGGCGCTGGTGCGCACCGGCCGGCCGTCCAGGCTGCAGGTGAGCACCTCGTAGAGCGGCTCGCCGTCCGGTCCGGACGCGGTGCCGAATATCCGCACCGGGATGCTCAGTTCGAAGGGGTAGACCCCGTCGAGCGCGAGGACGACGACGCGATGGATGGCCATGGCCAGATCCTTTCAGATTATGGCCATCTGGCCAATCGTTGAGGGTGGCCGGACTTGGCAATCTTGTCCGCACGAGGCCGTCCACCAGGGAGAACGGCCATCCCGACGGCGGAGAAGGAGAGTTGACGATGCGTGCGATCGGTCAGGACACGTTCGGCGGGCCCGAGGTGCTGAAGGTGGTCGAGGTGGAGCGTCCGGAGCCCGGTCCGGCCGAGGTGCTCGTGCGGGTGCACGCCGCGGGCGTCAACCCGACCGACTGGTGGCACCGCGCCACCGGCGGCCTGGCCGGCGACGCCGCCCCGGTCCGGCTCGGCTGGGACGTCTCCGGCGTGGTCGAGGCGGTCGGCCCGGGGGTCACCCTCTTCCAGCCCGGCGACGAGGTGTTCGGCATGCCCCGCCAACCGCTCCCGGCCGGCACCTACGCCGAGTACGTCACCTCGCCCGCCCGCCATCTGGTGCGCAAGCCCGCGTCCCTCACCCATGTCCAGGCGGCCGCCCTGCCGCTGGCCGCCCTCACCGCCTGGCAGGCCCTCGTCGACACCGCCGACGTCCGGCCCGGCCAGCGCGTCCTCATCCACGCCGCCGCCGGCGGCGTGGGCCACCTCGCCGTCCAGATCGCCAAGTCCCGCGGCGCGTATGTCATCGGCACCGCCCGTGCGGCCAAGCACGACTTCCTGCGCGGCCTCGGTGCCGACGAGGTCGTGGACTACACCGAGACCGACTTCGCCACCGCCGTCGGCGCCATCGACGTCGTGCTCGACACCATCGGCGGCGACTACGGCCCTCGCTCCCTGCGCACCCTGCGCCCCGGTGGTCTCGTCGTCTCCCTCGCCTCCCCGGCCGAGGCCGCACTCGCCGCCGAAGCCCGCGAGCTGGGGCTGCGCTCCACCTTCATGGTCGTCGAGGCGGACCAGGCGGGCATGCGGGAGATCGCCGCCCTGGCCGAGTCCGGACGGCTCCGCGCCGAGATCGCCACCGCTCTGCCGCTCGAACTGGCCGCCAAGGCACACGAGATCGGGGAGGCCGGCCGCACCACCGGGAAGATCGTCCTCACCGTCGCCGACTGAGCCCGCGGGCCACTACACGGGGCGGGGCTCCGTGCGCCCCGCACCCCGTGGAGCCACCCCGGCCGGGGCCGGCCCCTGGGCCGACATCGCGGTCGGAGCCGCCAGAAGTGAGGAGAGCCGCGCCAACGCCGCGGGCAGCGCCCGGTAGTACACCCAGGTGCCCCGCTTCTCGGAGGCCACGAGCCCGGCCTCGCGCAGCACCTTGAGGTGGTGCGAGATCGTCGGCTGGGTGACGTCGAACCGGCCGATGAGGTCGCCCACCCCGGCCCTGCCCCCCTCATGCGAGGCGATCAGCGACAACAGCCGCAGCCGGACGGGGTCCGCGAGCGCCTTGAACACCTTCGCCAGATCGGTGGCCGCCGCCTCGTCCAACGGTTCGCGCGCCATCGGCGCGGGCTCACCGACTCGGCCCCCCGGACTCACTGTCGACGCTCCTGTGTGTGGCATGCGCACATGTCTACCGGTGACCGTGCCGGGCGCGATCGGCCGGGGCGCATGACGCACGTCGTACCCGGGGAACGTGGCAGCGGGACCGGAGTGGCCGGCGCGCCCCTCGCGGGCCCTACTGGGCCTGGATGGACTGGAGCATGTTCAACCGGGCGGCCCTGCGGGCCGGCCAGATGGCCGCCAGGACGCCGATCAGCAGGGCCAGCGCGAGGAAGATCCCGAGCCTGTCCCACGGGGGCACCGTCTCGTACGTGGCGAACGAGGACGCCGTGAGGGCGCCTCCGGCCCAGGCCAGGAAGACGCCCGTGCCGATCCCGAGCACCGCGCCGAACAGCGAGATCACCACCGACTCCAGCCGCACCATCTGCTTGATCCCGGACCGGTCGAGCCCGATGGCCCGCAGCATCCCGATCTCCCGGGTGCGCTCGAAGACCGACATGGCCAGGGTGTTGACGACCCCGAGCACCGCGATGACGACGGCCATGCCGAGCAGCCCGTACATCATGTTCAGCACCACGGTGATCGCCCCGCTCTCGGCCTCGATGATCTGCTCCTGGGTCTGGACCTTCAGCAGCGGGCTGTTGCCGAGGGCGTCGCGGATCTCCTCCGCCAGCCCGGGGGCCTTGCCGGGCTCGGCCTTGACCAGCACGTCGTCCAGCTTCTTGTCGCCGGAGTACGGCAGCACGTCGGTCAGGACGCCCAGCGCGTCCTGCGCGGCACGGCTCTCGGCGTAGACGCCGACGACCTTCAGCTTCCTCCCGGGCTGGCCGGAGCCCACGCCGGCGTCGAGCGTGTCGCCCGCCCGGAGCCCGGCCCGCTCGGCGAATTCGGCGGACACCGCGATCCTGCCCGGGCCGAGGTCGCGCAGCGAGCCGGTGTGGAAGTCCAGCTCCGCGGCCTTGCCGAACGCCTCCGGGTCCGTTCCCGTGATCATGCCGAACGCGCCCTCGGCGTCGAGGCTCGCCGAGGTGACGGGCGCGGCGACGGCGACCCCCGGCACCCGCGCGACCCGGTCCGCCGCGCTCGCGTCCAGGCCCCGGTACGAGCTGTTGGAGACCTTGTAATCGGCCGTCAGACCCTGGGTCGCCTCCAGGTCCATGGCCCGCTGGGTGGAGTGCCCGGTGACGGTCAGACCGGTGATCAGAGAGAGGCCGATCATCAGCGCCGACGCGGTGGCGGCGGTACGGCGCGGGTTGCGCAGCGCGTTCTCCTTGGCCAGCTTGCCGCTGACGCCGAAGAAGCGGGTGGTGACCCGTCCGGCCAGGGTGATCAGCGGCCGGGAGAGCAGCGGGGCCAGCACGATCATGCCGGTCAGGGTCAGCGCGGAGCCGAGCATCGCGATCATCAGGTTCGACTCCTCGCTGGTCCTGAGCGTGGAGACGTACAGCATGACCAGCACGCCGAGCCCGGTGAGGAGCGCGCCGAGCACGTTGCGGACCACCAGGGAGCGGGTCGGCGGTGCCAGCTCGACGCTGTTCAGGGCCTCGATGGGGGCGATCTTCGCGGCCTTGCGGGACGGCAGCCAGGCGGCCAGGACGGTGACGACGACGCCGACCGCGAGCGACCACAGCAGGGACGCGGGCGAGATGACCAGCGGGCCGTCCGGGAGCCCGGCGCCACCGGCGTTGAGCAGCGGGCGCAGGGCGGTGGCGATGCCGAGACCGAGCGCGAAGCCCGCGGCGGAGGCGCCGAGGCCGAGCAGTGCGGCCTCGACGAGGACGGCGCGCACGACCTGGCGGCGCGAGGCGCCCACGGCCCGCATCAGCGCGATCTCGCGGCTGCGCTGGGCGATCAGCATGGTGAAGGTGTTGGCGATGATGAACACGCCGACGAACAGCGCGATGCCGGCGAAGACCAGCAGCACCTTGGTGAACGCCGCGGTGTCCGCGGTGATCTGGCGGGACTGCTCGGCTGCCAGGTCGGCGCCGCTGGTGGCCGTGGCGCCCTGGGCGGGCAGCAGCGTCTGCACCTCGGCGGTCAGCTCGCCCTGGTCGGTGCCGGGCTCGGCCGCGACCGCGACCTCGTCGAAACGGCCCGGGGCGAGGAACAGCTTCTGCGCGGTCTCGGTGTCGAACAGGGTCAGCGTGCCGCCCGCGGTGATGCGCGGGTCGTCGGTGGAGACGATGCCGACCAGCTTCTTGGTCAGCGCGGGCCCGTCGGTGGCGAAGCGGACGGTGTCGCCGACCTTGTATCCGGCCTTCTCGGCGGTCTTCGCCTCCAGGGCCAGCTCGCCTCCCCCGGCGGGGCCGCGACCCTGCTCGAGCGGGTAGCGGTTGTCCTCGCCGTCCTTGCCGGGCTGGTAGTTGGTGGCGAGGTTTCGCCAGGCGTCGTCGGCGTTGACCGGGCGGCCGTCCTTGCCGGCCAGGGTGGCCTCGCCGTTGACGGTGGGGCGCACCGCGCTGACGCCGGGCAGGGAACGGATCCTGCTCGTGAGCGCGGCATCCAGCACGGTGGTCCGCTCGCCGTCCTCACCGTCGCTGGTCTCAACCGCCTGGACGGCGACGGCGACGTCCTTGAGGCTCTTGGCGGAGGCGCTGCGGAAGGCGTTGGCGGTGGTGTCGCCGAAGACGAGCGTGCCGGAGACGAAGGCGACGCCGAGCAGCACCGCGAGCGCGGTCATGACCAGTCGGGCTTTGTGCGCAAGGACGTTGCGCAGGGCTGTACGCAGCATGGTGGTGGTTTCGGTCCTGGAGATTCGCGGTGGGAGGTGCGGGGGTGAGGGAGGGGGCGCCTCAGCTCGTCCGGCCTTGGGTGTCGAAGCGCCGCATGCGGTCGAGCACGGCTTCGGGGGTGGGGGCGGGCAACTCGTCGGTGATGTGTCCGTCGGCGAGGAAGACGACGCGGTCGGCGTAGGAGGCGGCCACCGGGTCGTGGGTGACCATCACGACGGTCTGCCCCAACTCCCGCACGGACTTCCGGAGGAAGCCGAGGACCTCGGCCCCGGATCGGGAGTCGAGGTTGCCCGTCGGCTCGTCCGCGAAGATGATCTCCGGCCGGCCGGCCAGCGCGCGGGCCACGGCGACCCGCTGCTGCTGGCCGCCGGAGAGCTGAGAGGGGCGGTGCCGCAGCCGCCCGGCCAGGCCGACGGTCTGGATGACCAGGTCCAGCCACTGCTGGTCGGGCTTGCGGCCCGCGATGTCCATCGGCAGCGTGATGTTCTCGAGGGCGTTCAGCGTGGGCAGCAGGTTGAACGCCTGGAAGATGAAGCCGATCTTGTCGCGGCGGAGCGTGGTGAGTTGCCGGTCTGTCAGGCGGGAGAGTTCGGTGTCCCCGATCCGTGCGGACCCGCCGGAGATCGTGTCGAGCCCCGCCATGCAGTGCATCAGGGTCGACTTGCCGGAGCCGGACGGGCCCATGATCGCGGTGAACCGGCCGCGCCCGAACTCCACGCAGACCGAGTCCAGCGCCATGACGCGGGTCTCGCCCTCGCCGTAGACCTTGGTCAGTCCGGTGGCGGATGCGGCGGCTCCGGCGGGGGCCTGGGCCTGGGGGGCGGTGGGACTGGTGGCTGCCTGCGACATGGGGACTCCTGGAAGGGGCGCTCAACTGCCCCACCATCGTTGCCGCGTGGGTGCCCCGGATCCGTCGCTCTCAGGGCGCGGATCAGGGGCCTGCCGAAGGTGAGAGCCGCCGGGGGTGCGTACCTCTCGGGGACCACGGTGCCTCTGCCCAAAGGAAGACCCGGCCCGCCGCTGAGCGGCTGCCCGCCGAGGGCCCGACGGCGGAGCCCGCTGGCGGATGCCGCGGAGGGTGGCTCGTCGCAGTCGTCGTGACCCTGCACCGGACGTCGTCCGGGAGGGTGCCGCCCAGGCGCCGCTAACCCATCAGGCCCGCCTGGTGCGCCAGCAGCGCCGCCTGAACCCGGCTGTCCGACCCCGTCTTCTCCAGGATCGACCGGACGTGCGTCTTGACCGTCCCCACGCCGATGGCGAGCCGCTTGGCGATGTCGAGGTTGGACAGCCCCTCTCCGAGCATGGCCAGCACTTGGCGCTCCCGGTCCGTCAGCCTGGCCAGCCGCTGGTCCGGCGGGGCGGTCCCGGGGTGGGCGCCGCCGCGCAGCATCCGCCGGATGACGGTTCCGGTGACTCCGGGGGAGAGGACCGCGTCCCCCGCGGCCGCGGCCCGTACCGCGCTGATCAGCTCCTGCGGCCCCTCGTCCTTGAGCAGGAAGCCGGTGGCACCGGACTGCAGTGCGCGGAGGACGTTCTCCTCCTCGCCGAAGGTGGTGAGCATGACGACGTGGGGTTTGGGGGTGAGGGCGGTCAGCGGCTCGACGGCGGCGAGCCCGTCCAGCACGGGCATCCGGATGTCGAGGAGCACCACGTCGGGTCGGTGCTCGGCGGCGAGCCGGACGGCCTCGGCGCCGTTGACGGCTTCGCCCACCACCTCGACGCCCTCGGCGTGCCGGAGGATCAGCCGGACGCCGTGCCGGATCATCTCCTCGTCGTCGGCGAGCAGCACCCGGATCGCGGCGCCCGCCGAGTCGGTCCGGTCAGTCATGTGTCCTCCTGCTTCCACGGGGCGGTTCGGTCGCCATGGGCACCAGAAAACGGTTGATCTCGATCAAGCGGTCGGACCGGAAGCAGTAGCGGACGACTTCGAGCCGCCGGCCCTTGGTCTCGCCGGCCCCGTACGGGTAGATGCACTCCGTCGCGGACTTCGGCCGCGGCGGCTCGCGCCCGGCGGCGGCCGCGCGCACCACGTCGTCGTCGAAGGCCAGGGCCTCCTCCACCTGTTCCTTGTCCATGCCGACCCGGGGCGTCGGGGGCGGCTGGTACTCAGGCCGCCACGCCTCGTCCACCATCACCAGCCCGAACAGCATCATCACACCGATCCCGGCCAACCCGAGCAGCCCGGCGACCGCGCTCGCCAGGCGCCGCTGGACGCGGGAGAGCCCCGGACCGGGCCCGCCGGCGGTGGCCCCCGGCCCCTTCTCGTACGGCTGTACGTGTGCGGTCTCCGCGCCGGCCCCGGCGTCGGCGGGGATGTCGGCCGCCACGGCGAACCCACCGCCCGGCGTCGGGCCCGCCTCGAAGCCGCCGCCGAGCAGCGCCACCCGTTCCCGGAGGCCGGTCAGCCCGCGCCCGGAGCCGAGCCCCGTGGCAGCGGTGGGCGGCGCGGGCGGCACGCCGTTGCGCACCCGGATCTCCACCCGCTGGTCGGTGTGGGTGACGGCGACGGCCACATGGGCCCCGGCCGCGTACCGGTGCACGTTGGTGAGCGACTCGCGCACCACGCGGTGCACCGCCCGCCGCACCCGGCTCGGCCGCGCTTCGAGATCGGCACCCTCCCAGGAGAAGTCGACGGGGATGCCGCCGCCGCGCGACTCCGCCACCAGCGCCTCGATGTCCGCGCGGGTGCCCGTAGCGTCGGTCAGCGCGTCGGTGCCGGTGTCCCGTCCCAGCGGGCCGAGGACCCCCAGCGCCTCCCGTAGCTCCTGCATCGCGTCACGGGTGGCGCCGCGCACCAGCGCCGCCTCCTCCCGCAGCTCGGGCGCCTCCTTGTGCAGCGCCATCTCCAGGCCGCCCGCGTGCAGCGAGATCAGACTCAGCCGGTGCCCGACCAGATCGTGCATCTCCGCGGCGATCCGCGACCGCTCGTGCATGCGCGACTCGCTGTCCGCGAGCCGACGCGCCTCCTCGGCGGCCGCGGCGCGCTCCCGCAGCGCCCGCAGCAGCCGGTCCTGCTGTCCCGCCGTGGTGCCGACCAGCCCCGGGACGATCACCGTGGTGGCGGCGAGCACGGCACCGAGCGCCAGCCCGAACGCCCTGCTGCCCAGCCCCGTATCGGGACCGAACGCGAATGCGGTCAGCATCGTCAGCGCGGCCCCCGAGAGCAGCAGCGCGACCCGCCTCCGCGGCGCCTCCGTCTGCCGGGCCGCGGTGTAGGCGGCCACCGCGGTGAGGAGCGCCACGGGGGGCATGACCCCCATCAGCGCGGCCAGTCCGAGGACGCTTCCCGCCGGGAACCGCCGCCGCACCAGCACCAGGGCGATCCCGCCGAGCGCCAGGGCCGCTCCGCTCCCACCGTCGAGGAGCCTGCCGGACATGGATGACTCGCCCTGGTACGTGAGCAGCACCAGCAGCCCGGCGAGGACCGCCTCACCCACCGCCCGCCACAGCCGCCGCCCCTGTTCGCCGTGCCCGGCGAAGGGGCCTCGGGCGGCCGGGCACGGTGGGAAGGCTGGTGGGGCGCTCGCAGACATACCGCCGATTATTTGGCACGTACGCGTGTGGTCCCTGCGCCTTGCGGGGGATCGTGCCTCTACCGGAAGGCAGAGGGCCGCGGGCTGGTGCGGCTCGCATCTGTGGCGATCTCGCCGTTCGGCGCGGTGCTCTTCCCGGGGCCGCCCGCCGACTCCCGGCGGGCGGCCCCCAGAGCCGTTTCGCGCTAGGTGGTCACCACTTGTAGGTCCAGACCGTGTCGTCGTACGCGCCGGAGCTGTTCACATGGATCCGGATGCGGGCGGTGTCGTCCTGGAACGTCTGGCCGGGTTTCCAGGTCTGCATGTCCAGCGTGGTGCAGTTCCCGGCGGGTGCGGCGGCCTTGGGGTTGGTCACCACGCGGACCGGTCCGTCGCCGCTGGCGACCGAGGTGTCGATCTTGTAGATCAGTACGCCGGTGGCGCAGGCTCTGGAGTCGTTGTTGGCGGCCTTGCGGGACTCGGCGACGTAGGCCGTGGTGGCGCTGGTCTTGATCACCGCCAGCTTGTAGCCGTTGCCCCCGTACTCCACTCCGTTCAGCTTGGTGGCGTACGTGCCCGACGTGGACAGGCAGGAGACCTGGCTGTCGTTGATCCATCCGAGCTTCCACGTGTGCCAGCCGAGGAACTGCGGGGCCGGGCCGCTCACCTTGCCCATGAGGTCCCACCCGCCGACGTACTGGTGCTGTTCGCCGTTGAAGGCGTAGAGGTCGGGCAGGCCGAAGGTGTGTCCGGTCTCGTGGTCGGCGACCTTGTAGCCCCAGTGCCACATGTCCTGACCGAAGGTCACCGCCCACTTGATCGCCACCCAGGCGTTCGTCGCCTTGTTCCAGACCCAGGTCGGGTTGGCGGGGTCCTGGACCCAGGTGGGGGTGTGCGTGATCGCGGCCGCGGTACTGGTCGGCACGATGTAGAACATGTCGTAGTCGGCGAGGTTGACGCCTGCGTCGGCGGCACCGGCGAGCGCGTCCTTCACATAGACACGGTGCGTGTCCCAGGAGAACCCGCGCGCCCAGTTGTAGTCGGTGGATTTCTTCGGCATGCGCACCCAGTTGCCGTACGGGGCTCGCATGTCCAGCCAGACCTTGCCGTTGGACGCCTTCCACATCCAGTCGGCGGCGCCGGATATCTGGTGGTAGTAGCGATCGAGGGGCGTGGTGGTCCCGACGGCGTCGGGGAAGTCCACGTAGATCACGCCTACGCGCTTGGTTCCCTCCGGCTTCTGGAAGCGGTCGTAGCCGGTTTGTTGGCCCTCGTCGGTGTAGCCGGTCGTTCCCTGGAGCGCGCAAACCGAGGTGCTTCCGTTGGACCCCTGGGCGGTGTCGGCGGGGGCGACGACCAGGGAGAGCAAGGCGACCAGGGCTGCGAACAGGACAAGGACGGGCACCGCGACGCGCGGGCGCCACGACGCGAGTGGGGATCTCATGGTGTGCCTCCGTGGGGGGTGCCCGCTCTCTGCCGTGCGGGCATGACTTTCCGTTGCCTGCCGATGGATATGTTGGGGACAGGATGCCGATGCGGCGGCGGTGCCGAAAGCTAGTGGATCTCCACAACAGCGCGCTATGGGGCGGGAATCGTGCCGCCGCGATCACCAGCGGTTATCGGGAATCCGCGCGCTGCCGCGCATCGAAACGCCGGTCCGGGCCTTCCCCGTACGGGCCCTGTGCCTTGCCCGCCACGGTGATCCCCTGCGATCAGCGGCCACCGGTCCCCGCCGGCGGCGCGGGGCAGCGGAAGCGTCCGCCAAAAAACCCGTGGCGCCACGTGCTCGGCCATGTCAGGCTGGGCGGCGTCCAAGGGGTGTAGCTCAGAGGCCAGAGCGCCGGTCTCCAAAACCGGATGTCGCAGGTTCGACTCCTGCCACCCCTGCCATGGCCTCCACAACCAGGCGTCGAATCCGCCGGGCTTGTGGGGCGAGGTCCAGACAAACAACAAGGCCCAGGTCTCCGACCTGGGCCTTCGCTATGGAGCGGGTGACGAGAATCGAACTCGCGCTCTGAGCTTGGGAATCCCGAGGCTTGACCGGGCCCTCTGCCGTCCTGACCTGCGAAAACTCGGTTATGGGCGCATGGTGGTAAGCCTGATCACTGCCCTGTTGTGACCGCCGCTTACCGCCCGATGTGGCACGGAAGTGGCACGGGGAGTCCGCGCGCGGGCAGAGCCTCTGATCGTGGGGGCGCAGTCTGATCACCGCGTTGAGCCGGCATCTCGGCCCGATCACCCGCGTCGGACTGGACGCGAGTGCCTGGGAGGAACTGCCGACGCGACTGGTCATCGACGATCGGGTCGTCCACCTCGACTCCTTCCCGGTCGGTGACGACACCGTCCTCATCACCCGGGGCGACCAGGATCATTTCTCCCTGCTGGTCGTCCCCCCGCAGGCGGCGCCGGACGCCGCACGCGCCGCGATGGCCCAGGCCGTACGAGCCGACAACATCACCTCAGCCGAGCACATCCTCATCGACACCGGGACCAATCCCGGCACACCTGGCCTCAAGGGGTCCTGGCCGTAGCCACCCGCTTTCACACATGTCCGTCCGGGGCTCGAGCCGACCGCCCGCGCCCACGCGATCAGCTCGAACCGGGACGGGAGCTGTCGGACGCTTCCTTCGCGGCACGGCGGTACTCGGCGTTGATGCGCTGAGCTTCCTCAAGCTGGTCCTCCAGGATGACGATGCGGCAAGCAGCCTCGATCGGGGTTCCCCTGTCGACGAGCTCGCGGGCGCGAGCGGCGATCCGCAGTTGGTAGCGGGAGTACCGGCGATGTCCGCCTTCCGAGCGCAGCGGAGTGATCAGACGGGCCTCACCGATGGCTCGGAGGAAGGCGGGGGTCGTGCCGAGCATTTCGGCGGCCCGGCCCATGGTGTATGCCGGGTAGTCGTCGTCGTCCAGACGATCGCTGAGTGGAGTGTCTGCTGCCATGTCACCTCGCTGTGCAAACGCGTCGAGGGGCCCTGGCGCCGTACGGCACCAGGGCCCCGAAGGAAATTCAACACCATCTGTCGGCCCTAATGCTGTGCCGACCTTCTGTTTCCGCTACCCGGCCCGTGAGGCGAGGGGTGCGGGGATCGCGGCTGCGTGACCGGGGACCACCATCCAATCCGGGGTCTTGCGGTACCCGGACCGAGAGCTTCCCGGGCCGGGCGATCCTGATGGCGTCTGCTCCTCCGTCCTTCCTCTGAACCAACCACTGGGTGAACGGGTACTGCGGTACTGCATCGGTGACGCTGGTGGCAGCCCTTCGACCTGCGGCTGCCCAGTGCGGCTCTCAGCCCTGTCACCGCTTCTGCGAATGCCTTGGCTTCGGAGCTCCAGAGCCGCACTGACCTGCGAACTTCAGGTACTGCTACCCGCCAGTTCGTGTCTGCCGGGTCTCACTTGACCGTGTCAACGAGAAAAAGGTTAACCGTGCCGGGTCTCAATGTCTACTCTGGCAAAAGTAGATTTTGGCGCTGGCAGGCCACAGGTATCCTGTGGCCTGCGATAACGGTGGAACAAGTCGTCGTGGGCGGCGGCAACGGATGCGTGTGCCAGCGGTCCCGAAGGACTGCTTCCGTCTCGGCCACCGCGGGCAGCGAGACGCTGCTTTCCCCCGCCCGGCCAGGAGCCTTCGCACGGACGGCGAGGCGGCGAAACGGCGGTGAGGGCCCTGCCGACGACGCGTCGGCAGGGCCCTCACCGGGTCTCTGGTGGCGGTTTCCGCCTGTCACCACACCTCTAGGGAAGCGGCGTCCCCGAGAGGCGCCGATGTGGTTCGAGGCGACGTGAGGACACCCATCGGCGCGGTCTCGAGTCGGTCGTGGCAGGTGAAGCCGAGGCGGGTCATGGCCCGGACGACTTCGCCGCTGGTGAAGTCGCGGCGGTCCTGTCGGGTGATGACCTGGCCCACTTGCTCGACCGGGTAGCGGCGGCGGCCGATGGTCACGGACTCACCCGTGACGAGCTCAGGCCTGACGCCCTTCATCGAGGCCAGCACCCCGCTCTTGGTCAGCTCGAACGGATACCGGGCGATCACACAGCGCATGACGCCTCACAGAGAAGAAAGAGAACGGACTGACCGGACGAGGTGGACGGTCCGGGGAGGACGTCCCGTAGACGGACGCGGTCCGTGTAGGTGGGGCTGTCGCGGAGAACGGCGAGCCGTGCCAGGGTGATCAGGCCGGTGCTCTGGTCGTCCCCGTCGCAGAGGACGAGGTGATCGACACGGGCACCGGCCATGAGGGACAGAGCCACCTCGACCGTCATGTCGTCACAGACCCGAGGTCCGGACGCGTCCCTGCCGTCGACCACGGCGTTGGGGGAGGGAGCCACTACCTTGTGCTGCGTCTGAGTCGGCGTCATACGTGCCTCCTGGTGCGTGAGGGGGTGGGCTCGTGATCATTCCGGCGCGGTGATGACGACCGGGACACCGGAAGGAGCCTGGGCGCCTGTGATGCGGCTCAGCTCCGCCTCGCCCGAACGCACCTGGGCGACTCGGGGGGTGATGCCTGCCGAAGCCATCAGTCGGCTCATACCGCGCCGCTGGTCAGGGGTCACCAGGGTGACGACGCTGCCGTACTCGCCGGCGCGGGCCGTACGGCCGCCGCGGTGCAGGTAGTCCTTGTGGTCACTGGGCGGATCTACATTGACGACCAGATCGAGGTTGTCGACGTGGATCCCGCGCGCCGCGACGTTGGTCGCCACCAGTACCCTCACATGCCCGCTCTTGAACTGGGCCAGGGTCCGCGTGCGCTGCGGCTGGGACTTGCCACCGTGCAGGGCTGCGGCGCGGACACCGTTGCTCAGCAGGTGCTTGGTCAGCCGGTCCACCGCGTGCTTGGTATCGAGGAACATGATCACTCGACCGTCTCGCGCCGCGATCTCGGTGGTCGTCCGATGCTTGTCCGCGTCGTGCACGTGGAGTACGTGGTGCTCCATCGTGGTGACCGCGCCCGCCGACGGGTCGACGGAGTGGACCACCGGGTCCGTCAGGTAGCGGCGGACCAGCAGGTCGACGTTGCGGTCCAGAGTGGCCGAGAAGAGCATCCGCTGCCCGTCGGGACGCACCTGGTCGAGCAGGGCGGTGACCTGGGGCATGAAGCCCATGTCGGCCATTTGGTCGGCCTCGTCGAGCACCGTACTGCCGACATCGTCCAGTCGGCAGTCGCCCCGGTCGATGAGGTCCTTGAGCCGCCCGGGCGTCGCGACGACCACCTCGACCCCGGCGCGCAGCGCACCGGCCTGCCTGCCGATGGACATCCCGCCGACGACGGTGGCCAGCCGCAGGCCCACGGAGCGGGCGTACGGAGTGAGCGCGTCGGTGACCTGCTGGGCGAGCTCGCGGGTGGGGACGAGGACGAGGGCGAGCGGCTGCCGTGGCTCGGCACGCCGCCCCGCTGTACGGGCCAGTACGGCGAGGCCGAAAGCGAGGGTCTTGCCCGAGCCGGTGCGGCCACGGCCGAGTACGTCACGACCGGCCAGGGAGTTCGGCAGGGTCGCCGCCTGGATCGGGAAGGGTGCGGTCACGCCTTCGCGGCCGAGCGTGGCCAACAGCCGCGCAGGCATGGCGAGATCGGCGAACGACCCGACGGCGGGCAGCGCGGGCGTGATCGTCTTCGGCGGCGCGAACTCGCCCCGTACGGCCCGTCCGGGCTGTCGATTTCCGTAGCCCTTTAAATGGCGCGGACCACCGGAGCGGTGGGTACCGGCGCCTCCTCCGAAGCGGTCATCCGTGTGAGTTGTGCGGGCACGCTTCATGCGGAACCTTCCTTGACGAGGCACGTAGCAAGGAATTCCCGCAGCAGATGAGCGGCGCAGAGAATCTCGAGACGGGCCAAATGAGAAGTGGGCCGAGTCGGACCGACGGGGAATGTGTCACCCGTCGGAGATGCGGGGAGCCTTTCCGTCGCGCGCCCTGAAAAGCAGCGAGATGGGGCCCGCACCCCAGAGGTGCGGGCCCCATCTACGAAGTAAGCGTCAGCGCCGGTGTCAGGCGGGAACGATGTTCTCTGCCGTCGGGCCCTTCTGGCCCTGCGCGATGTCGAACGACACCTTCTGGCCTTCCAGCAGCTCGCGGAAGCCCTGGGTGGCGATGTTCGAGTAGTGGGCGAAGACGTCGGGGCCACCGCCGTCCTGCTCGATGAAGCCGAAGCCCTTTTCCGCGTTGAACCACTTCACGGTGCCAGTAGCCATGTCATTTCTCCTTGGGATAGACGGTGTCAGGAATTCACCCTGTGCGAATTCCGTGTCGCCGTGATGATCACCCGTGGAAATGAATCTTCTGGCAACCACACCTGCAACTGACATCGACAGTAGCACGGTGAGACCGGCTCTGCATGGCGATAATTCTGCTCCGGTCGACGGTCGGGGAATGCTCGCCGAGCCCCGCACCTATTTTCTCATTCCGCGGGAACAGATATTGGTCTCCGGGGGCGTGGCCTTTTCTGCCGTGCACTTCCGCCCGCAGCCACCTCTGTCGACGGGAGATGTGCCGCTGCCCCTGTCGTCAGGCGAGTGGGCATCCCCTCGCCCGTCGGCGAGATCTGTACGGCCATCTGGGTACCCGAACGCCTTGGCTGACAAGGGAGTTGGGAGAATTGCACAGCGGGGAGATGCTTCGTCGTGTGTCGGATGTCGACGAGAGAGCCCCCAGGTTGAGGAGCACGGATCACAGTGAGGGCGTCTCAAGTTGCGGGATGGAGTCGAACAAGCAAGCGAGCCCTCTGGGCGGGTGGGGCGCCTGCGGGTCGATTTCGTTGCCAAGTGGTGCGCAAGTGGAGTGCGAGCCCGCAGAGGTCCGCAGAAGCAACAAGGCCCAGGTCTCTGACCTGGGCCTTCGCTATGGAGCGGGTGACGAGAATCGAACTCGCGCTCTGAGCTTGGGAATCACCGGATGGTCGGCGTCGATCATTGCGCTGACCTGCGTGAACGGTGCCGGGTGCGATCGTGAATGTGGGCTCCTGGTAGCCCGTGTTGACCGTGGTTTACCGCTCGTTCTGGCACGCATCTGGCACGGTAGTAGCTTCGATCACTCGCACACGACTACGGCGCTCAGGGCGCGGGCGAAGAACGTGCAGTTGTCGTCCGTCGGCATCTCCTAGCCGAAGCAAGGTGCCAGCCAGTTCGGTGAGCTCTCGGGCCACGCTGCCAGCGCCTCTGGGCGGCTCTTAAACGACGGTCTCCTTTAGGTGTAGAACCCCCTTTCTGTCGCCAGACTCCTCAATAATCCGACCCTCTCGCAGTAGCCAGCGCACGACGGACAAAACGCGGTCAAAGTGCTCATCATTCCTACTGTTGTAAAGGGCTCCCGAAATATCCGCTACGTCCGCTAGTGAAAGCTGGACTCGTTTCTCTAGCAAGAAACATATCAATTCTCCGTCAAGCCTCGTTGTCCAATTTTCGAGAAGGTCATCAACGCGCTTATCGGCCTCCGCCCAGGAATGAGAAACGAGTTCACCTTGAGAGAGGAAGACCGGACACCGGTTAGTGAGGGAGATGATGAACGTACGCACCTTTGCCCAGGGGATGGGCTTCTCATCCTCGGATGCCGACCTATTTTCTCGGACTGCTTCGATCGAGTCGCGAATCAACTTTGGGACAGTCGAGTGGCCGTCTCTAACCAGCCTTTCTATCTCTTCGTAGATGGAAAGTCGAATCTGCTGGAATGGGCCAAAACTAGAAGTCCTAAGCACGGTAACAAATTCATCCGAACGCCGCGGGAAGATATTTTTTGGTTTAGGCTCCCCTGGGGGTGATGTGGCGGCCCCTGAACTTAGAACGGAGAATTCGCCTGGTGTCATGCGGTGTGCCTCTTGCTTCCCTTTCGGGGTTAGAATTACATAGGGGTTCGGGCTGCCAATGGGCCCTTGCTCGGTGACGAGACCTCTTTCGGCGGCGAGCGAGACTATATCGGAGATAAAGCGCGGCTTACCCGGGTATGTTCCTGGCTGTTTGCGGAATCGGGGATCTTGGATTTGGAGTACGCTTCTGAGATCTGTCTTACGAATTGGGTTCCCGTAGCGTGTAAGGGCGATCAAGAGGTGTTCGATTACCTCCTGCGGTTGCATGAATTCCTTGGGCCAAGTCGCCGGGAATGTCTCCGTGGTTGGTGCGAAATCATTCAAATCGATGAAGCTAACGCGATGAGAATGATTCGCTGCGAGAGTCTCAACGTTCTGTCTGATCGCGGAGTGAAAGGAAGCTACTGAGATGACCTCGCAGGCGACCAGGGCAATGAGGACTCTATCCACTATTGCGGCGGTGGCGCTATCTTCGCTTGTTCCGGCAGGAAGGGCCACAAGATCAAAATCGTAATCGTCCTGGGTGAATTCGCCGCGCTGTGTTTCGAGAATGAGCAATTCAATTTCATCGCTAGCTGTCGCGTCGACAAATGAAAGAAAAGCGTTCAGGATGCTTCCCGCGCTGCCTGAATGGGCTCTCGTTATATCGACTATGTAGCGCACCACGGATTACCTCCTAATGCGTGAGGGGCAGGCGCTCGCGAAATTATGAACGCCTGCCCCATATCGCTTACTCATCCTCCATTGCAAAGCCTCTAGCTCTGATTCTTATTTATTGCCCAGTTGAGGAGAGCTCCTGCAGCAATCGCCCACAGAAAATGCAGTGTCATCTCCTGATGTTCCGGGGCAACAAGAGCCACGGCAACCAGTGCAAAAGAGTAGAGAATGAGTTCAGTTTCGCGATCCAATGCCGTCCCACTTTCGTGATCAGATGGTTTCTCTGTCAGGAATGGGACTGTGACTGGAGGATTTATAGGATCCGACTTTTCGAAGGTGCGGCTATGCCGACGGCTCCATCGGACTACGGAAAGGCGACTACGGGACTCAGACTGTATCGCGGGTGTTCCGCTACATGTCCAGCATACGAGCACTGACTTGGCAATGCACTCCGGCGTCATCGGTAGGTCAGGGTCTCTTGCAGCTCTGATCTTGAGGCACGCCTGCTAGCAGCATGCTGAAGCTCGCGAGGTCGGTGGAGCGGGTTTGGGCGGTGGCCTGCCCGGTCTGGGGTCGGGCATGGTCAGGGGGCCGTACGCTCGTTGGCAACTCGGGCAGGCTTTGGACCTGCCCGCAATTAGCACGAGTGGCCCCCTGGCCTTGCCCGACGCGGGACCCGGACTGGGGAGGTGCCTAAAGCCGTGGAGCCGACCCCCAGCCACGACGGTGCTCTTCTTCTCAGCCAAGGCGCTTGCTGCTGTCGCGCGGCCTGGCGGTCGAGCCGGAGCGGGGGCAGAGACAGGAGCGGCGGCCCGCGCCGCTGGGCCGCGCGCCGCGCTTGCGCGGCGCCTTGACGGTGTAGGGAATTCGTATTGAGCTCGGGCAGCGACGGTTTTCGAAATCCACGGCGCCTGTGCCGCCGGTAGCCGAACTGAGGGCAAGACGAGGTCCTGAGTGGGCGGTTCGTGACTCTTTGAGTGGATCTGCTGTCGCCTGATGGTGTGGCGGCGGGGCGGAATCTGCCGGTCCGCGGTTGGTGATCTGGTGATGTGACCGGGTGAGTGAACGCAAGCCGTATCCGAGTGACTTATCGGACGAGCAGTGGTCGTTGATCGAGCCGGTGATCACCGCGTGGAAGGACCGGCACCGTTCGGTCAGCGGCCACCAGGGTGCCTACGACATGCGGGAGATCGTGAACGCGATCCTTTACCAGGGGCGGACCGGCTGCCAGTGGGCCTATCTCCCGCACGACCTGCCGCCCAAGAGCGCGACCTACTACTACTTCGCCGCCTGGCGGGACGACGGGACCGACCAGGTCATCCATGAACTCCTGCGCTGCCAGGTCCGTGAACGCGCCCGACGATTAGAGGACCCGACCCTGGTGGTCCTGGACACCCAGAGTGTCCACGTGGCCGCCGGGGTCCCCGCCTCCACGAGCGGCCACGATCCGGCCAAGCGGGTGCCCGGCCGCAAGCGGGGTCTTGCCGTGGACGTCCTCGGCCTGGTCATCGCGGTCGTCGTCCTCGCCGCGAACACCCACGACAACGCCGCGGGCATCGTCCTGCTGGACCAGGTCGCCGAGCACGCCGGCGGAAGCGTCCGCAAAGCCCTGGTCGACCAGGGCTTCAAGAACCAGGTCGTCGAACACGGCGCCGGCCTGGGCATCGACGTCGAGATCGTCGCACGCAACCCGCAGGACAAGGGGTTCGTGCCGCAGCCGAAGCGGTGGAGGGTCGAGCAGACCTACGGGATCCTGATACTGCACCGGCGCCTGGTCCGCGACTACGAGCACCGCCCCTCCTCCTCCGCCTCCCGCGTCTACTGGGCGATGACCCACGTCATGACCCGACGCCTCACCGGCGCGAACGCCCCCACCTGGCGCACGGCGCAGGCGGTGGCAGCGTGAACATCCAGCCCCTGCTTGACGCCCTGGACCTCCAGGAAGACGCCGCCCGGGCCCTGGCCAACGACCTCCGCGCACAAATCAACGACCTGCAGACCCGGCTGCGGGAGGCCGAGATGCACCTGGAGCACCTCGCGATCACCCGCAAGACCATCACCGGCCTCGCCGACCGGCTCCCCGCATCCCCGCCGGAACTGCCCGAGCACCCGGACTACCCCCGCATCCTCGCCGCCTTCAACCACGCGACCGGGCCGCTACGGGCCAAGGACGTCTGCGAAGCCCTCGGCCACGAACTGCTGCCGAAGAACGTCGAAGGCACCCGCGCCAAGCTGAAACGCCTGGTCAAACTCGGGATCCTCACCGAGGCCGACACCGGCAACTTCGCCAGGAAGCAATAGCAGACGGAACCTCCACCAGCGACCTTGCCCCAACCTCAACCGGAAACGGACATCACCTCACGAACCGCCCACTGAGAGCAGCAGAAGGCGGCCGCACTGATCGCCTTCATCAGTGCGGCCGCCGTGACTCCCGTAGATCAGCCTGGACGTTGAACGCCATCCAAGGGCGTGGTGTAGACCGCCGTGACGCGGTCCCCCGCCATCACCAGGTCGGCGACCTCCACCACCTGGCCATGTACGTCGATGGACTTCCTCTTGATCACCAGTAGGGACACGCCTGCTGAGACGCCGAGAGTGATTGCCTCGGACTCGGACGGCATGCGAGTCGATAGGTGTTCCTGGAAGTGGTCGAGCTCCACACCCGTTTGGACGAGCCAGCTACCGGCCTTGTCTTCTCTCGGTGCTCCCTCGCCCATGGGCTCAGGGGAGTCCGTGGCCTCGGTGTCGTACGGCTGGTATGAGTGCACGATCGCGTGCGGCGCAGCGTCGCCGCATCGCTGGCAGTGGTAGACGAACTCCACCAGTGGCGTGCCCTTCTCGACGCCCATGCGGGTCGCGAGCTCCTCGTCGGCAGTCAGCTCGCGGGAGCTGACGAAGGCGACGCTGATCTCGCGGCCGTCGCAGGTGTAGCTCCTCGCGCCGGATTCCTGCGCGGGCCAGTGTCGGCTGCTGACGTACTCGATCCGGCGGGGTGCGGCGAGGACGAAGGTGCCGACGCCGTGGCGTCGCTCGATCAGGCCGTCGAGCCGAAGCGCTTCGAGGGCGCGCCGCAGGGTCGGCGTGCCGATCCTGTACTGACTGGCGAGGTCCCTTTCCGCGGGGAGGCGTGCCCCGCTGGCGAGCGCGCCGGTGGAGATGAGTCGACGGAGATCGGCCGCGACCTGCTCGTACCGGTATGCCATGTGGTCACTGCTCCTTGGCTCGGGTGGGGTCCGGGGTGGTGCGGTGGCATTCGCAGTCGCAGCGCTCGGTGAGGACGAGCGTTCCGAGCGCCCAGGGCGGCTTCGGGGGAAGCCGCACCTCGTGCGGGCCCGGACACTTCTGGTGCAGGTCGGCGTACTCGGGCCGGGGCCACTTCTCGACGAGGTGGCAGTGCGGCGCCAAGTAGCGGTCTTTGGTGGGCCTGCTCATCAGGCCCGTCCGAGCGTCCGGGCGCGGCGCATGGCGGCGGCCGCGGCCACGGCGTCGTAGCCCTGCTCCAGCGAGAGCGGGGCGCAGTCCGGGCAGTAGTGCCGGGTATGGCCACCGCCGGACGCGCCGTGGATCAGTGCAGTCCTGGGCTTGTCGGTCGGCTTCTCGCAGCGATTGCAGGTCCGTGTGGTGGGGTGGTCGGTACCGTCGGTCATGTCGTCAGCTCCCTGTGGCTGGTGGCCACTCCCGGCGACGGCGCCCACCGCCGTCGCCGGGAGGCTCTTCTGGCTCGCCCACCCCGTGGTGACTCACACCCGCCTGCGGTCGCGTACCGCCCGTGTCGACGACCGCCCAGGCGACGCTTCCTGCGGCGTTGCCGTAGTGGCCGAACCGGTCGGCCATCTCTAACGCGGCGAGGACCGCACGCCACCGCACCGGAGACAGCGGCTCGGGGACCTCCGCCTCCAGGCGAATCCGACCAGGCTGCCGGAGCAGCCGCGGCACGCAGCCGGCGGCGGAGAGGAGCGCCTCGATCGCCTGCGCTCGTGATGCAGAAGCAGGCACAGCAGTCCCTCCGCCACAATGAAGTCACTCAGGGTGAAGCTAGTTAACTAGATTAGAGCTAGTGGACTAGATTTGCCACATGCCTGCGGAGCTGCCGCCCTATCTCGCCGTCGCCGACCAACTGCGGCAGCGCGTCGCCAGCGGAGAATGGTCGCCCGGCGACCGACTTCCCTCCCGCGCCCAACTCGCGCAGGACTACGCTGTCGGCGACAACGTCGTCCGCCGCGCGCAGGAACTACTCATCGCCCAGGGGCTCCTCGAAGGCCGCGCCGGATCCGGTACCTACGTGGCCGAACCGCGGGAGCGAGTGCGCATGGTCCGGTCCTCGGCCCGCGAACAGCACGGCGGGTCGCCGTTCCGCGCGGACCTGGCCAGCCTGGGCAAGGACGGCTCCTGGGAACATCGAACCGAAGCCAAGGTCCCGGCCCCGGCGGGGATCGCGGCGCGGCTCGGCCTCGCCCCTGGCGAGCTGTGCGTCCGTACGGAGTACGAGTTCCTGCTCGACGGCAAACCCGTGCAGCTGTCGACCAGTTGGGAGCCGTACGCCCTCACCGGCGGCACCATCGTGGTCCTGCCCGAGGGCGGCCCCTACGCCGGCCGCGGTGTGGTCGAGCGCATGGCCGCGATCGACGTGGTGGTCAGCCACGCGGTGGAACAGCCGGAACCGAGGCTCGCTACCGCCGACGAGGCGAATCTCCTGGGCGTGCCGAAGGGTGCCCTCGTGACCCACATCCAGCGGACGTACTACAGCGAGGACGGCCGCCCGGTAGAGACGGCGGACATCGTCATCCCGGCGGCCTACAGCGAGATCGTCTACGAGATCCCCGTCCGATAGGGGCTCGGGCCGGCCAGAACGACCGAGAGGAAGAGCTCCCGGCCCCGAGCCGACGAGCCTTGCGGGGGGAAATTCCTTGGACGCGATCGCCCAGTTAGTAACGATCGCCGCGGTCATACTCGGCGCCCTGACTTCGTACGCTACGAATGAGCTCATGGAACGGAGCAGGCGCAAGCAGGCACTCCGCACCCGCTGGGACGGGCACAAGCTCGACGCCTACGCGGAGTACATAGGTCGGGTCCGGTCCTCGATCCACGCCTCAGTGCTGCTGTACGAAGTCCGCGAGGAGATGCGCACGGTGGCGCGAACCGAGCGTGAGCTGGAGGAAGACCTCACGAGCATGGGCATCGCCCAGGCGCTCGCGTTCGAACGCGTGATGCTGCTCGCCGGGGACGAGGTGATCGAGGTCGCCCACTCGGTGCAGGAGGCAACGGCCGCCATCGGGTGGCAGGCGCGAGGCGTGGTGGACGGCACCTTGGCTGCGTGGCGTCAACTGCACACCGTCGCCTTCGAAGCGATCAACCGTTTCCACGAGCGGGCGAGGTACGACCTCGGGGTGAGCGGCGATTTTGACGGACAGCAGCACACGGCGCGTGGGCTGCTCCTCCCCAACTCGCGGGCCGAGGTCGAGAACGACGGATCATGACCATTCCCGGCTGGTCACGACGGGCGTTGACCGAAGCGCTGTTGTGACCTTCGCGGATGGGGGACCATAGCGGTGCCGGGTTTACGGGGAGGCACGAGTGACACGTACCGCGCGTTGGTTGTTAGTGACCGTCGGGGCCTTGGCCGTCTTCGGCTTGTGCGTATGGCTGGGCGACCTCGTTTTGCCGTGGGATCGGCCGGAGCGCATCGCCACCGGAGCAGGCGCGGGGGCGGTCATCGCCGGCTTGCTGGGCGCCTGGGCGGCATCGGTGATCGGTTCCGCTCCAGGGCCGGCACCCGGACCACCGCAGGGAAACACCGCATCGGGAGAACGGTCCGTGGCCGCAGGTGACAACTCCGGCGTCATCATCACCGGTGACGGAGGCACGGTCCGACGATGAGCCTGTCGCACGGTCCCGCTGCGGCCGGAGGGCGATCGGCTGCGGCGGACAGCAACTCTGGGGTTGTCGCCACGGGCGACAATCCTCGGATCGAACAGCGAACCCTGGTCCTGCCTCCTGATGCGCTGCGGCCGGCGGTGACCGAGGAATCGGCGGCGTGCCTCAACAACCTGCCGAACCCTGCCAGCACGGTCTTCGAAGGCCGAGAAGACGCCTTGGAGACGCTGGCGTCACTACCCTCCACCGGTACGGGGATCGTCGCCCAGAGTGTGCGCGGCATGGGTGGGGTGGGCAAGAGCACCCTGGTGCTGCATCATGCGCGACGTCACCTGAGTAGCGGACGCGGGCCGGTGTGGTGGATCACCGCCGAGTCTGCCGAGGAGGTGACCGCAGGCCTGGCAGCGCTGGCAGTCACGCTGAACCCAGTGCATGTCGCCCTGCCTCTGGACGAGGCAGCAGCCTGGGCGGTGAGCTGGCTTCAAGGTCGCACCGGCTGGCTTTTGGTCTTGGACAACGTGGAGGATGCCGCTCACCTGCACGATCTCTTGGGGCGCCTTTCGACGGGACAAGTGCTGATCACCACCAGACGCCACCTCCCATGGGACGGAATGGGGGCCCTGATTTACCTGGACACCCTTCACCCCGAGGCGTCCCTAGCCGTCCTGCGTGACCTCACCGGCCGCCGTGAGGACGCTGACACCGAAGTGTTGAACGAGCTTGCTGCCGAGCTCGGACACCTTCCCTTGGCTCTTCAGCAGGCCGGCGCATATCTTGCGCGGACCTGCACGAGTCCCAGCTCCTACGTGGCGCGGTTCCGGGACGATCCGGCAGCAGTCCTCGCCACCACCACTCCCGGCGACCCTCATCAGCGGACAATTGCTCGTCTCTGGCATCTGTCCTTCGACGCGCTCCAGGCCGCCGACCCCAACGCGGTCTACCTGCTGCGCATTCTTGCCTACCTTGGCCCGACCCCTCTGCCCCGCAGTGTCCTTGAGTTCCTCCCCATACATGTGGATGTCGATCAGGCATTGGGGCTCCTTGCTGCCTACAGCATGGTGTCTCTGAGCGAGAATGCCGTCGTTGTGCACCGACTCCTGCAAGCCGTGTTGCGCACCACCACGCTGTCTCGTCCCTCAGCTAAGAGGCGATGGCGTCTGCCGATCGTTCGACGACGTCGACCGAACCCAGCTCCCCCTCATCCAGCCAACGTCGCTGTTGTGCTGCTTTTGACGGCTGCCGAACGCCAAGATCCTCGAGAGGCGCGGGATTGGCCGTACTGGCAAGAGCTTCTACCCCATGTCCAAGCTGCCGCTGGTCACTATCCTCCGCACCAGGCTGACGCAGATTTGGCTCTGCTACTCAACTTTGCGGGAATCTATGCGAGGGCGCGTGGGCGAGCTGGCCATGCGTTGCCCCTAGATGAGCGTGCTTTGGCGATCGCCGAGGCTGCGTTGGGCTCCGACCACCCGACCACTGCCGTGTGTCTTGGCAACCTTGCAGCGACTTATGGCGAGCTGGGGCGGCACGCTGAAGCCCTGCCTCTGGAGGAGCGTGCTTTGGCGATCGCCGAGGCTGTGCTGGGCTCCGACCACCCCAGTACTGGCCTGCGGCTTGGCAACCTTGCAGCGACTTATGGCGAGCTGGGGCGGCACGCTGAAGCCTTGCCTTTGAAGGAGCGTGCTTTGGCGATCGCCGAGGCTGCGTTGGGCTCCGACCACCCGACCGCTGCCGTGTGTCTTGGCAACCTTGCAGTGACTTATGGCGAGCTGGGGCGGCACGCTGAAGCTCTGCCTTTGAAGGAGCGTGCTTTGGCGATCACCGAGGCTGTGCTGGGCTCCGACCACCCAGACACTGGCCTGCGGCTTGGCAACCTTGCGATGACTTATGGCGAGCTGGGGCGGCACGCTGAAGCCTTGCCTTTGCAGGAGCGTGCTTTGGCGATCACCGAGGCTGCGTTGGGCTCCGACCACCCGACCACTGCCGTGTGTCTTGGCAACCTTGCGATGACTTATGGCGAGCTGGGGCGGCACGCTGAAGCTCTGCCTTTGAAGGAGCGTGCTTTGGCGATCACCGAGGCTGTGCTGGGCTCCGACCACCCAGACACTGCCGTGTGTCTTGGCAACCTTGCAGCGACTTATGGCGAGCTGGGGCGGCACGCTGAAGCCTTGCCTTTGCAGGAGCGTGCTTTGGCGATCACCGAGGCTGTGCTGGGCTCCGACCACCCAGACACTGGTCTGTGTCTTGGCAACCTTGCAGCGACTTATAGCGAGCTGGGGCGGCACGCTGAAGCTCTGCCTCTGGAGGAGCGTGCTTTGGCGATCGCCGAGGCTGTGCTGGGCTCCGACCACCCCAGTACTGGTCTGTGTCTTGGCAACCTTGCAGCGACTTATAGCGAGCTGGGGCGGCACGCTGAAGCTCTGCCTCTGCAGGAGCGTGCTTTGGCGATCGCCGAGGCTGTGCTGGGCTCCGACCACCCCAGTACTGGCCTGCGGCTTGGCAACCTTGCAGCGACTTATAGCGCACTGGGGCGGCACGCTGAAGCCTTGCCTTTGAAGGAGCGTGCTTTGGCGATCGCCGAGGCTGCGTTGGGCTCCGACCACCCAGACACTGGTCTGTGTCTTGGCAACCTTGCAGCGACTTATGGCGAGTTGGGGCGGCACGCTGAAGCTCTGCCTTTGCAGGAGCGTGCTTTGGCGATCATCGAGGCTGTGCTGGGCTCCGACCACCCAGACACTGGTCTGTGTCTTGGCAACCTTGCAGTGAATTATGGCGAGTTGGGGCGGCACGCTGAAGCTCTGCCTCTGCAGGAGCGTGCTTTGGCGATTACCGAGGCCACGCTGGGCCCCGACCACCCGAAGACCGCCGTACGTCGTCGCAACCTTGCCCGAGCACGTGAAGCCCTCAACGAGACAGAAGGCAGCAATCAGTCGCCCTCGTAGCAGGTGATCAGCCGTTCCCCCCGAACCGCCACCCATCCATCGCCGCCAGCACCCGAGCCCGAGCCTCGACCACCGCGAACCGCGCCTCCCGCTCTCCCTCGTTCACGTGCGCCGCCTGGCTCGTGACCTGTCCCGGCCACTTCCGGTAGAGCAGCCCCGTCTCCGCGCTGAACCACCCGCGGCTCACCGCGCTCAGGGCCAGCAACAGCCCCGTGTCCTCCGACGCCGGCAGGGCCATCCACCCACCCAGCGCCAACAACAGGTCACGGCGCACGAAAAGCGTCGCAGGGTGGACCTGGGCGCGGTAGTTGTGCGCCTTCCAGTGGGCTAGGACGGCGCCCATGTCGATGGGTCCTTCGGGCGGGTCCTGGTCGAAGCCGACGGTTGAGCCGTCGGGCAGGAGGTCCAGTACGCGCGAGGTGGCCCAGCCGAGCTCCGGGTCGTGCTCCAGCGCGGCCAGGTCGCGGGCGAGGGAGCCCGGGGTCAGCATGTCGTCGGCGTCCAGAACCTTGACGTATCGGCCTTCGGCGCGGGAGAGCGCCATCGTGCGGGCGACGCCGGCGCGGCCGGGGCGGCCCTGGCCGAAGCTGATGCGGGCGTCGTCGGGGACGTACGGTCGGACGGCGTCCGTCTCGCCGTCTTCCTGGATGACCCACTGCCAGTCCCAGCCATCGGGCAACTCCTGGTCCAGGAGCGACTTGTAGGCGTCGGCCAGGTACTCGGCGGCCGGCGCGTGCACCGGGGTGATCACGGAGATCAGATTCGTCATGGTTACCACCTGGTCAGGGGAGTCGTGAAGACCAGTTCCGTCCGGTCTCCGGGCAGGGTCACGTCCGAGATCTCCACCACGCGTCCGGTGGTGTCGATCGAGGTCTTTCGCAGGACGATCACGGAGACGCCCTTGCTGAGGCCGAGCTCCTCGGTCTCTTCCACGGTCGGCGGTCGGGCCGTGATCCGCTCGACGATGCGGTCGAGCTCGATGCCGACGCGGTGGAGCTGGTTCTGTGTACCCCCGGGCCACGGCTCCTTGGTCTCGTCCAGGAGATCGGGGTCGACCGCGACCATGTCGTGGATGAGGTATGAGTGCGCGAGGTTGAACGGCGCGTCCTCGCCGTCGGAGCGCGTGCGGTAGACCCGCTCCAGCAGTCGCGTGCCGACCGGCACGCCGAAGGCGTCGGCCAGGTCCTCGTTGGCCTTGGTGTCGCGGTATGAGGCCCTGAACACGAGGTCGGAGATGGTGAGCCCGGTGTCGTGCTCGGTGGCGCCGGTCGTCAGGCGCTCTTCCTCGGAACGGCGGGCCCGGTCCTTCTCCCACTGGTGGCGCGAGTTGTTCCGCTCGACCCGCTGGCGGGGCTTGCGGACGAAGTTCCCCACGCCGTGCCGCTTGTCGATCAGCCCCTCGGCCTGGAGCTCGGCCAGGGCCTTGCGCAGCGTCGGCTGCGTGGTCTTGTACTCCGTCACCAGTTCGGCCTCGGCCGGCAGCTTCTGTCCCGGCTGGAGGTGACCGGTCCTGATGCGCTGCCGGAGCGCATCCGCGATCCGCTCGTACCTCGCCATGGTGCCCACCGCCTTTCACGTCGTCCGACACCCACAGCTTAAGTCCTTAAGAGGTGTTGACGACATGAGGTCTGCGTCTCTATGGTCGGGTCAAGTCCTTAAGAGGTCTTAAGCACAAGACCTCTTAAGGACTCGCCAGCAGTGCTGTGCCATGCCCGCCGACCGAGGCGCGGCGCCGCGCGGCCACCGGCCTAATCCGCGAAGGAGATCCCCGTGCTTCTCGCCCTCGGCGACGTCGTCCGCGTCCACAACGACCAGACCCTCGGCACCGTGGCCGGCTTCGCCAGCCACAGCCACGGCAACATGGTCTGCGTCCAGGTCAGCGGCGGCACCGTGCGCGCCATCCAGCCGCATGACCTGGAGCTCGTGGCCCGCTCCTTCAAGCCGGTGACCACCGGCCAGTCGCTCGCGACGCTGCTCTTCGTCGTGCTCGGGCTGGCCGTCGCCGTGGTGAACGGGATCTCGGTCCACAACCTGGGGGCGGACCTGTTGCTGACCACCTTCGTGACCATCGCCTCGCTGACCACGATCACCGGTGGCCTGGTCAACACCTTCCAGCGGCCGCGCCGGATCCGCGTCTGATCACAGCCCTCGTCTGGCCTTGCTCCACCCCGGCGCGGCGGTCCTCCCGTGCAAAGGACATCGCCGTCGCTCCGGTCTCCCTGTCCACGCGAGAACAGGAGCACACCGTGACGCATTACCTCGTCGGCGGCCGCCTGGTCGCCATCCACGACGAGACCGTTGAACTGTCCCTCGGCACGCCGCCCGAACTCTGGCTTGGCGTGAAGGGGGAGAGCGAGGAGGAGCGGGCGGGCCGGCTGGCCGCGGCGCGCGACATCTTCGCCGAGGAGCAGGACCCGAACGTCATCGACCTCGTGATCCGGCTGACGGTCGCCGCGATCGAGGCGGACGCCGAGGACCTGTTGAGCATGGCCGCGCCGGCGCCTCGGCGCGGGGCCGAGGACGGCGCCGCCGGGAAGGGGGACCGATGACGACCAGGAAGGACTTCGGGTCGCAGGAGTTCCGCCCGCTGACCCTGGGGGAGCTGAGCACGCCCGTGCTTGCCCTGCACGCGCTGGCCACCGTGCACGCGAGCCTTCCGGCTCCGTCCCTGTCGATCTCCACCATCTACCCGGATCAGTTGAGCCTCCAGTTCTTCGGCGACCTCGCCGCGTTCGAGGCGTGGCGCGAGGCGTTGAGCATCGAGCCCGGCGGTATCGAGTACGGCGAACAGAGCGGCGGCCGCACCCGTGTGTTGACCGGATACACCGAGTACGCCGGCGCCCGCATCCGACTGACCGCATACGGCGATGTCCTCATCGCCACAGCGGGCGGTGGCGCGTGAACCGCACTGGTAGGACGCTGCTCGTTCTCGCGCTGGTCGCCGTGGTCGGCATGGCGTTCCGCGTCTCGTGGAACGCGCTGCGAGACGTGGCGAAGGCGGTCGGGGCGGACAACACGGCCGCGACGCTGTACCCGTTCGTGGTCGACGGCCTCATGGCGCTGGCGCTGGTCGCCACGCTGGTGCTCGATCGCGCCGACAAGCGGTTCGCGTTGCGCGTGCTGGCCGCGTACACCCTGGCCTCGCTCGTTCTGAACTACGTACACGGGCTGGTGCCACAGTTCCACGCCCGGTCGGTCGTCTGGGGCCGGTTGGCTGACTGGGACCCGGCGAACTGGGCACTCGTGCTGCTGGCCACCTCGTTGCCGGTCGGCTCCATCTTCTTCGGTTCCGACCTGGTCGCCCGAGTCCTGCACCACCGCCCCGACGCTGACGCGGTCGCGGCCGTACCGGCCGCGGGAGAGGGCGAGCGTACGGCCCCGGAGGGGCCGCGTACGCACCCCGTACACCCGGAGTCGAACGCGCGCTCCATTTCCGCCGCTGAGGTGGAGCCGGAGCGCACGGGCGCCCGTACGCGGGAGCCCTCGTACGGTCCGAACGCGCAGGTCACACCCCGTACGCCCGCACCTGAGAAGACGCTGCGTACGACCACCGCACGCACCGGCCGTACGGCCGGGCGGAAGGCGGCGGACCGGGCGTTCGACGAGGCGGAGCTGGAGCGTACGCGTCAGCGTGCAGAACAGGCGTACGCCGAGTCCCTCGATGCCGGAAACCCGATCGGCCCGGCCGCGCTGGGCCGGGAGTTCGGGTTCTCAGAGGGCTGGGGCCGCAAACGCATCAAGGCCGTGGAAGAACGCCGGACCGCCGAAGCGGACCGCCGCCCGCACCTAGTCGGCGCGGCCGCCGGCTCCTGACGGCGCTGCCCGGCCTGGGCATCGAGCGCCAATCGTGCGCCCAACGAACCAGCTCTGATCCGCACGGCCTGACACGGGGCCCGGTCTCACACCGACCAAAGCAGCGGCCGGGCCCCGGCACTCCCAACACATCAGTGAAGGAGCACGCACCATCATGACGGAGACAACCACCTCCCCTCCGCCGAAAGCCCCCAAAGCGCCGGAAGACACGACGGCCGAGGTACTGCCGTTCCCGTTGAAGAAGAAGCCGGCCGACCCCGATGCTCTCGCCGCGGGCGAGGTCAAGCCCGGCGAGTGGGAGGCCGAGCTTCCCGACGAGAACCCGGACGACGACGGGCAGGTGGCGGAGGGTGATCCGGTCGACCCGTCCCCACACCTCTACCCGCCGTCGATCGCCGACGTGATCGAGGCCAAGGACAAGGCCCGCCGGCCGGTCCTGCCGGACTGGCTGACCAGCGCCAAGCAGCGCGCCGCGGTCGCCAGGTGGGCCGCCGGCCACTACGGCCAGACCAGCCTCTACCACCTGCTCCGCACACCCGTGTACTCGGCCAAGCTCCTCGGCTACGCGCCGCGCGGCGTGTGGCGCTGCACGGCCGGCACCTTCCGGTGGGTCTTCGACGCCGAGGGCAGGCCGTTGCGGGCCGCGGCGGTGCTCGCCGAGGACGCCGGGGAATACATGGTGCTCGCCCGCAGGCGGGACGCGCGGGTACGCCTGCGCGGCGCCATCACCGCGTTGGCCGCCATCGTTGGGCTGGGTGCAGCGCTGGCGCTCTACGTGCTGGCGCCCACCTGGCTGGGCTGGCTGTCGGCCCTCGCCGTCACCGCCGTGCTCGGTGCGGTGGGGACGCCGGCGGACCGGCCGCTGATCGATGTGGCCAAGGTGAAGTTCCGGCACCGCAAGCTGACGTCCGACATCGTCAGCCGCGCGTTCGTGGCGGCCGGGCTGACCACCAAGGACCAGGGCATCGCGTTCCCGCAGCCGATCCGGCAGGACGGCGACGGCTGGCGGGTGGTGGTCGATCTGCCGTACGGCAAGACGTTCGCCGACGCCGTCAAGAAGCGCGAAGCTCTCGCCTCCGGCATCGACGTGGCCGAGACCCAGGTCTTCCTGGACCGCGATACGACCAGCTCCCGGCGGGTGTCGATGTGGGTGGCCAACCGCGACCCGCTCGCGGTGCCCACCGGCCGCACCCCGCTGCTGGGCGCTTCGCGGGTGGACTTCTGGAAGCCGTTCCCCTGGGGCCGTGACGAGCGCGGCAACGAGGTCGCCATCAGCATGCTGTGGCTCTCGTTGCTGGTCGGCGCGGTCCCGCGGCAGGGCAAGACGTTCTCCGCCCGTACGATCGCGCTCGCCGCGGCGCTGGATCCGTACGTCAGGTTGTACGTGTTCGACGGGAAGGCGTCGCCGGACTGGCGCGCGTTCGTCAACGTCGCGCACCGGATCGGGTTCGGGACCGTGGCGCAGAAGGGTGTGGACCCGGTGATGCACCTGGTCTCCTCCCTCCAGGAGCTGAAGGCCGACGTGGAGGACCGCTACCACCGGCTGTCCGAACTCCCGCTGCACATCTGCCCGGAGGGCAAGCTCACCCCGGCCATCTCTCAGGACATGCGGTACAACATGCCGCTGGTGCTGTTCGTGGTCGATGAGGTGCAGGAGTACCTGATGCACCCGGTGCACGGGAAGACCATCCTGGAGCTGCTGGTCTTCCTCGCCAGGGTCGCCCCGGCGGTCGGGGTCTCGGTGATGACCGCGACGCAGAAGCCGGACGACACAGCGTGCCCGTCGGTGCTTCGTGATCAGCACCAGGCGCGGTTCGCGCTGCGGGTCGGCGCGTACCAGGTCTCTGACACCATCCTCGGCGCCGGCTCCTACAGCGAAGGTCTGGACGCGTCCCGGCTGCTGAAGTCCCACAAGGGCGTGGGTCTCCTCAAGGGCATGACCGACGACTCCGGGATCGTGCGCACCTACCTCGCCGACGGACGCGACGCGGAGACGATCCTCATCCGCGCCCGTGCCCTGCGAGAGGCCGAGGAGACCCTGACCGGCGACGCCGCCGGTGAGGCGCCCAAGGACGCTGCGCTCACCTCCGTCTTGGACGACGTGGCCGCCGTGCTGGGCCGCGGTGAGACCAAGGTGTGGTCCGAGACCGTGGTCGACCGGCTCGCCGAGACCCGGCCCGAGGTCTACGGCGCCTGGGCCCAGATGGAGCCCAAGCCGAAGGCCGAACAGCTCACCACCGCTCTCAAGCCGTACGGCATCGGCACCGAGCAGATCAGCCGCCGCATCGACGGCAAGCAGGTCAACAAGCGCGGAATCGTCCGCGCCGACATCGTCAAGGCGATCACAGAGCGCGACAAGAAGCGCGGCGCTCACTAGCCCGGGAAGCCCGCTACCGGTAGCGGCGGAACTCGCTACCGGTAGCGACCCCGCTAGCAGCTCACACACCCACTGATCAGTCCGCTAGCAGATAGCGGCCGACCCGGGGAAACCCCGGAATCAGCCCTGGAAGGCACCTGGTGACCCTCGCGCTGCTCGCTAACCTCACCCTCTTTGTCGTCACTCTTGGTTACGTCGTGCTGTGTGCGGTCTCGCCGTTCGGCGACTGCCGCAAGTGCGACGGCTTCGGCGCGAAGGTCCGCGTCACCCGCCGCGGTCGAGCCAAGGTCGGCCGCATCTGCCGCCGCTGCCGCGGCGAAGGCAAGCGCCTCCGGATCGGCCGCCGCCTCCACAACCGCGCCCGCCGCCTTCGCCGCGACGGCACCCGCTGAATCCATACCCATCACCCGAAGGAGACCCGCCACCATGCCGCTTCCCGAGCGCTCCTACACCGCCGCCGAACGCCTCAAGCGCCTGCGCCTCATCGCCAAGGGCTCCCGGCTGATCCTCGCCGACGAGCACGCCAACACCCGCCGCATCGACAAGCAGATCGATGCCATCGAGGCCCGGGCCGAGCAGCGCGCCCGCGACAACGCCCGCGCTCGCCGCGAGGCCGAGTTGGCCGCGGCCCGCGAGAAGGCCGCCAAGAAGCGCGGACGACGGTGATCTGAATGGCCATCACCGTATCCGTCGTCGTCCTGCTGGGCGTCGCGCTGCTGGTCGCGCTCAAGATGCGCACCCTCGCCGCCGGCGGTGCGCTCCTGGCGGTGCTGTTCGGCTTCTACCTCGCCGACACCGACGCCGCCCCGGCCATCAACCAACTGACCGACTCCATCGCCACCGCTATCGCCGACATCGGGGACTAGCCATGACGAACACCGAGCGGCTCAGGGCTCCGCACGTCCCCGCCGCACCGATCAACAAGTCGCATCGGGGATGCCCCATCCGCCCCGCCACGCAGCCGTAGAAACACCCGAGGCGGCGGCGCTCCCGTGCAAGGACATCGCCGCCGCCCCGGTCTCCCTGCCGCCCGAAGACAACAGGAGACGCCCATCATGACAGCCGAGGCCATGCCGCCGCACGGTGGCCTCGTACGGCACCACTACGGCGGTCCGGAGCCGCGCGCCGACTGGTTGCCGCCTCAGGATCTGGACGCAGAACAGAGCGTGCTGGGGGCAATGCTGCTCTCCGCAGCCGCCATCGACGAGGTGGTCGAGGTCATGGACCCGGCCGACCACTACCGGCCCGCGCACGAGACCATCCACCGCGCGATCCGCGAGATGCACGACGGAGCACAGCCGGTCGACCCGGTCACCCTCGCCCACCACCTCGACGAGCGCGGCGACCTGAGCCGCATCGGCGGCGCAAGCTACCTGCACACCCTCGTCCAGGCCGTGCCCACGGTCGCGAACGCCGGGTACTACGCGGAGATCGTCCGCGACAAGGCGGAGCGCCGCCGACTGATCGAGACCGGACACCGGCTCGCGAGTCTGGCCGCCGACCCGGGGATGGGTACAGAGGACGTCCGCGCCGCCGTGCTCGCCGAGGCGCGCGAGCTGGAGGCCCGGCCCGCGGCCGCGGAGGACCCGACGGCCGACAAGCCGGCCCCGCCGTCCAACCCGCTCTACGACCCGCTCCCCGGGCTCCGCCGCCCCCACCGGCCGGGCCCGACCCCTCACCCGGACGTGTTCTGCGGCTGGATCGGCGAGACCGTGGCCCAACTGGACGCCACCACGGAGGCGGACCCCATCGCCGTCCTGGTCAACCTGCTCTCCGCCGCAGGAGCCGTCATCGGCCGCGGTCCGCATCTGATGGTGGGCAACGATCGGCACCCCTGCCTGATCTGGGCCCTGACCATCGGCCCCACCTCATCTGGCCGCAAGGGCTCCGCCACCTCCACGGCACGTCGCGTGCTCGCCGAGGCGCTGCCGGACTTCTTCGGGCCCGACCACACCCCGCGCGGACTGAACTCCGGTGAGGGGCTGATCGAGTACGTGAAGGACGACCAGGGCGAGACCGCCAAGCCCGCCAGCCTCGACAAGCGGCTGTGGGTCGTCGAGTCCGAATACGCCGTCACGATGGCCCGCGGCCGGCGCGAGGGCAGCAGCCTGCCCGGCGTGCTGCGGCAGGCGTGGGACGGCGACTCGCTCGGCTCGATGGTCCGCGAATCCCTCAAGGCCACCGACCCCCACATCGCGATCCTGGGCCACATCACCCCCGAGGAGTTCCGGGCCAAGATGCAGGGCTCCGAGATGGCCGGCGGCACATACAACCGCTTCCTGCCGATCTTCTGCCACCGCAACCTCGTCCTGCCCGGAGCGCGGGGCGCCAGCCCGGAGCTGGTCGCCAACCTCGCAGCCGGCTGGCGCACGGTCCTCGCCGACGCCGCCCGCGTGGAGGAGGTCGGGTTCAGCCCCGATGCCTGGGCCCTCTACTGCGACGAGGTCTATCCGGCGCTCAGCGACGACTCCGCGGGCGGCGTGATCGCCCAGTTCACCGCCCGCGCCGCGCCGTATGTCCAGCGGGTCGCCATGGTCTACGCCCTGTGCGATCACACGGACACGATCGCCGAACAGCACATGAGGGCGGCCTGGCACTTGCTGAACTACGCCCGCGCGTCGGCCTTACATCTCCTGGGCGATGTCTCCGGAGATCCGAAGGTCGACAAGCTCGCCGCCGCCGTGCGTGCGGCCGGAGCCGACGGTCTGACCGCCGACCAGGTCCGGAAGCTGTTCAAGAACACCCTCAAGGCCGAGCGCGACCGGCTCATCGCGGCTCTCCTCGACCTGCCCGGCTACATCCGAACCCAGCGTCCGAGCGGCGGCCGCCCGGCCACCGTTCTCGCCTACATCGGCTAGGTGGAAGGGCGCGAAGGGCGATAAGCCGCCTGAGCTGGGAGAACACCGAGTCGATAACGGCGGCGGAAAGCCGGCCGAAAGATCCGCAGCGCATAACAGCCCGCTCTTTCCGCCTGCTTCCAGGATCCCTTACCGCCCCGGCAAAGACCCAGCTCAGACCGCTTACCACCCTTACCGCTCTTTCCGCCCCAGCGACACCGGGGCGGCGGCACTCCCGTGCAAAGGACATCGCCGCCGCCCTGATCTCCCCGCCCGCACAGATCAGGAGAGTTCATGAAGGGGAACCGACCCATGCATGACCGGTACCTCAGCGTCGCCCAGGTCGCCGAGCTCCTCGGCACCACCGACCGCTTCCCCCGCCGGCTGATCGCCGAACGCCGCATCGCTTACGTCAAGGTCGGGCGCCACGTCCGGATCCCGGAAAGCATCATCCGCGAGTACATCGAGGCCAACACCGTGCGCCCGGTGCAGCCTCGCCGACGCCGCATCGGAAGGGCCGCCTGATGGCCAACAAGAAGGGCAAGCGGCGTCGGTTCGGAGCGGTTCGGAAGTTGCCGTCCGGTCGCTTCCAAGCGCGCTATCCGGGTCCCGACGGGGTCATGCGCCCGGCTCCCAAGACCTTTGAGACCTCCGGTGAGGCTGACGACTGGTTGGCCGAGAAACAGACCGAAGTGCGTCGGGGCGACTGGCAGGACCCGGACGCCGGTGCGGTCAACTTCGAGGAGTACGCCCTGCGGTGGGTGAAGGAGCGCGGGCTGTCCGCCACCACCGACGAGCTGTACAGGAGGCTTCTGCGGCTGCACATCCTCCCGACGTTCCGCGGTTGGGACCTGGACGAGATCACCCCGCCCCGCGTCCGCACCTGGCGTGCTGAGCGGCTGGAGGTGACCGGGGACACCACCGTCGCCAAGTCCTACCGGCTGCTGAAGGCCGTCCTGGAGACTGCCGTCGAGGACGAGTTGATCCGCCGGAATCCGTGCCGGATCAGGGGCGCTGGCAAGGAGTCGGCGGGGGAGCGCCCGACCGCCACTGTGGACCAGGTGGACGTGCTGGCTGACGCCATGGGGCCTCGCTGGCGGCTGATGGTCTACATCGCCGCGTACGGGCCCGCCCGTCCGGAGGAGCAGGCGGAGTTGCGGCGGCCGGACGTGGATCTCGACGCCGTCGGCGTGTGGGTCCGCCGGGCCGCCCCGGAGCTGACGACCGGGCGTCGGGTCGTCGGCGATACGAAGTCCGCGGCGGGTATGCGGTTCATCGTCCTGCCGGCCTTCATGCGGAAGGACCTGGAGAGGCACCTGAAGTGGTTCGCGGAGAAGGAGCCGAACGGCCTGCTGTTCGTGGGGGAGAAGGGAGCCCCGTTCCGACGGTCGACCTTTGGACGGAAGTGGCGGAAGGCGCGGGTGAAGGCCGGACTGCCGGAGAACTTCCGCTTTTACGATCTACGTCACACCGGGCACACCCTCTCGACGCAGTCGGGCGCGACGCTCAAGGACACCATGGTCCGCGCCGGGCAGTCCTCCGAGCGGGCCGCGATGATCTACCAGCACTCGACGCGTGAGCGGCAACGGGAGGTGGCAGCGGGGATCGACGCCCGCGTCAGGGCCGACCGGAAGGCGGTCGCCGAGAAGCGCGGCGAGCGGGCATCTGGCACGGATCTGGCACGAGATGCTTGAGCCGGTCTAGACAACAAAGAAGCCCCGGGCCGCTGGCCTGGGGCTTTTGCTTGGAGCGGGTGACGAGAATCGAACTCGCGCTCTGAGCTTGGGAAGCTCATGTTCTACCATTAAACTACACCCGCGTAAGACGCTGATTCGCTCAGCGCTTCATTCGTCGCACACTGTACCCCATTCCTGACCCCGGGCGCACTTGTCTCGGGGTCTTTCTGTTGTGCGGAGGGTCGGGACGCGGCTGTGGGCGGGGGGAGTTGGGGCGTACGGTGGGGTAGCCCCGGTGCGGCGGAGTGCCGCTTGGAGCGGCGGGTGGTTCATCCCCTAATGTGGCTTTTGTCGTTCACGTCTTGGGGAAGGGACTCGATGGAGCGCACCATCGTCCGTTGTGCCGAAGGGCACATGTTCAGCACCTCTTCGTTCCCGATGCGGAATCTCACGGCCGCGCGGCTCGGCCCCGGGCGGCTGTTGCGCTGCCCGCGGTGTGCGCGGCTTCGGCACGCGGTGCCGGTGGTGCCGGACAAGCGGTAGCGGTACGTAAGGGGAGCACGGCGCGGGGTGGTCCGGTTGGGGCGGGCCCGCGCCGTGCGGGTTGTTTGCGTATCCTCGTCCCGTGCTTCTCTCAGACAAGGACATCCGGACCGAGATCGACGCCGGGCGGGTGCGGATCGATCCTTACGACCCCGGCATGGTGCAGCCGTCCAGTATCGACGTGCGCCTGGACCGCTTTTTCCGGGTGTTCGAGAACCACCGTTACCCGCACATCGACCCCGCCGTCGAGCAGGCCGACCTGACGCGGCTGGTGGAGCCGGAGGGGGATGAGGCGTTCATCCTGCACCCCGGCGAATTCGTGCTGGCCTCGACGTACGAGGTCATCTCGCTTCCCGACGACATCGCCTCCCGGCTGGAGGGGAAGTCCTCGCTCGGGCGGCTGGGGCTGCTGACGCACTCCACGGCCGGGTTCATCGACCCCGGTTTCTCCGGGCATGTCACCCTGGAGCTCAGCAACGTCGCCACGCTGCCGATCAAGCTGTGGCCCGGGATGAAGATCGGGCAGCTGTGCATGTTCCGGCTCACCTCGCCGGCCGAGCACCCCTATGGCTCCTCGCGGTACGGCTCCCGTTACCAGGGGCAGCGCGGGCCGACGCCGTCCCGTTCCTACATGAATTTCCATCGGTCCCAGGTCTGAGCCGCAAGAGCCTATAGAGAGTGTCTGAATTCCCCATGAGTACGCCCCGGGAGAACCTCACCTACGAGCGCTTCGGTCTCGCCATTCGCGAGCTGGCGCAGACGATCGCCGATGACGGCTACGAGCCCGACATCGTGCTCTCCATCGCCCGTGGCGGGGTCTTCGTCGCCGGCGGTCTCGCCTACGCGCTCGACTGCAAGAACATCCACCTGGTGAACGTGGAGTTCTACACCGGGGTCGGCACCACGCTGGAAATGCCGGTCATGCTCGCCCCCGTCCCGAACGCGATCGACTTCTCCGACAAGAAGGTCCTGATCGCCGACGACGTGGCCGACACCGGGAAGACGCTCAAGCTCGTCCACGACTTCTGCCTCGGCACGGTCGCCGAGGTCCGCAGCGCCGTCATCTACGAGAAGCCGCACTCCCTCGTGAAGTGCGAGTACGTCTGGAAGCGCACCGACGACTGGATCAACTTCCCGTGGAGTGTCGAGCCGCCCGTCGTCCGCCGCGAGGGCCAGGTACTCGACGCCTGACGTCGCCGGCGTTCGCCGCACGACACGGACGCACCACACGGACGAGGGCCTCGGGGTTGATCCAACCCCGAGGCCCTCGTGTTTCTCCGTCCTCTCGGTGCCCGGCGGCCGCGGCCGCCCGGCACCGACCGCTACAGCATCCCCAGCTTGATCAGGCTCAGCAGCGCTAGCAGCTGGATCGCCGAGGCGCCCAGCGCCTTCGGCCACGGCAGATCGTGCGACTTGCTCACCATCGAGGTGAACAGGGCCCCCGCCATCAGCCAGGTCGCCCAGCCCAGCACCTGCACGAACGTGCTGTCGCCACCCAGGAACATCGCGAACACCAGCCGCGGCGCGTCCGTGATCGACATGATCAGCATAGACAGGCCGATCGTCGGCGCCCAGGTGCCGTCGCCGCCCAGCTGGCGGGCGAGCGTGTGGGTCACGGCGCCCAGGATCAGTCCACTGATCACCACGGCGACGCCCGTGCTGAGGATCCACGGGACGCTCTGGGACATCGGCGCGTTCAGCACGTCCTCACGCGCCTTGTCGAAGCCGAAGACGGCGAGCAGGCCGTAGATGAACGTCACGATGAGGGCGGGGACCCACATCGCGTAGTCCCGCATCTGCCAGAAGGTATCCGCGGGGCGCAGCACGATGCCGCTCAGCAGCGCCTTCCACGGAAGGCGGGGGCCCGCCGGCGGGGCGGGGGGCTGGCCCGTGCGGTAGCCGTCGTCGCGGTAGTCGTCACCCTCGCCGTACGGGTCGTAGCCCGGCGCCTCGCCCACGCTGAACTGCTGCGTCTGACCCGGTTCGCCGCCCGGAGCCCCGTACGACGGGCCGCCGCCGTAGCCGCCACCCCCGCCGTTGCCGTAGCCCGACGGTCCGCCGCCGTTGCCATAACCCGACGGTCCGCCGCCGTTGCCGCCGCCCCCGTAACCGTGCTGACCGTCGAAGTACTCCGGCTCACCCTGCTGCGAGGGCTGCTGCCACTGCGGCTGCCCGCCGTGCCGGGGCTGCTGCCCGTACGGCTGCCGCGGTGGTTGCTGCCCCGGGTACGGCCCCTGCCGGCCATGCGGTCCCTGTTGCGCGGAGCGGGGGTCCCGCTGCGGGTCCCGTCCACGTCCGATCCTGAATCCAGCCACGAATCGAACGTACCTGGTCGGCGAGGGCGCCATGGCTACCTGTGGGAACAGGACGGGCATTGCGGCCTAGCTGTGACATCCCCTAGGGGGATTCCCCACCCCGGCAGGGGGGTTGTGCCTCGGGAGCGACGCCCCGTCGCCCCCGCCCCACCCGGCTCACCGCCCCCGGGCCGATGTACGGCCTCCGAGGTGCGGTCTCCGGAGCGTGGCGCACAGTCCGTCTGAGACTATCCCCGTCGCGGCGCCGATGTTTCGTGCAAATGGGTTAATCGTCTCGTACCTGGCGAGAAGTCAGACATGAAGCTGTCGAGATGGTCAACGGTGTTGTGGTGCGGGGCGGTTCATGGCAAGGATCGGCGCACCAGATCCATCGGCACGGCCCGGGAGGGCACTGTTCACAGGCACGGAACGGGGGACTACTGCCATGTTCGCGTCGCGGGGTGAGGGTGAGCGGGCGCTCGACCGGAACGGGGCGTGGGCGTGGGGGTGGGGTGCGGGGTAGTCCGATGCCCGATCGCATGTCGGATCGCATGTCCGATCGCCTGCCTGGCCGCGTGCCTGATCGCGTGTCGGGCGCCACGCCTGGTGGGGTGTCCGACCGTGTGCCTGGCGGCAAGTCCGACCGCGTGCCCGGTGGCATGACCGGCCCCATGACCGGTGGCGTGACCGGCCCCGCGTCCGGTGCCGCGCCCGCCGGCCGCCCGTCCGAGCCCGCCGCCGGTCGTCGGTCCGAGTCGGCCGCCGGTCGTCGGCGCGATTCGGCCGCCCCGTCTCCGTCACCCGACGCCGTCGCGCCGCCGTCCCCCGATCATGCCGCGCCCACCGTCCCCGACGCCGTCGCGCCGCCGTCCCCCGATCATGCCGCGCCGACCGTCCCCGGCCCCGCCGCGCCGCCGTCCCCCGACCATGCCGCGCCGACCGTCCCCGGCCCCGTCGCGCCGCCGTCCCCCGATCATGCCGCGCCCACCGTCCCCGGCCCCGCCGCGCCGCCGCCCCCCGACCATGCCGCGTTCACCGTCCCCGTCCCCGACGCCGCCGCACCCTCGCCCCCCGGCCCGCGCCCCGCCGCTCGGGCGGCCGCGTACCCCGTCAGCCCGCCCCCGACGCCCCGCCCGTCCCCGTCCCCACCCGCGCCCCCCTCCCCGTCCCCGCGCCGCGTCCGTGGCGGCGGCGACTCCGCCTGGTGGCGGACGGGTGACCCCCGACTGGCGCAGACCGCTCGCCCCGCTTCCGCTCAGGATGCTAGAAATGACGATATGGCCGGACTCTTCGGCCGATCTTGGGTGCCCTCCGTCCGGTCGCTGGCCGGCTGGCGGCGTCCACGCAGTCGGCGCCTGCGCTCGCTCACAGGTATGCGCACGGTCGCCGGCCAGGTGTTCGTGCTTCAGGTGGCCGTGGTGCTGCTGATCGTCGTCGCGGCGTCGACGGCGCTGGTGCTCCAGGCGCGGCACGACAGCTCGCGCGAGGCCCGCAACCGCTCCCTCGCCGTCGCCGAGTCCTTCGCCAACTCCCCCGGCATGGTCGCCGCGCTGCGCTCGCCCGATCCCACCGCGATCCTCCAGCCCCGCGCGGAGCAGGTCCAGAAGGAGTCCGGGGTCGACTTCGTCGTGGTCATGTCGACCGAGGGGATCCGCTACACCCACCCCAACCCGGATCTCATCGGCAAGCGCTTCATCGGCCACATCGGGCCGGCGCTGCGCGGCAACACGGTCGTCGAGACCTTCACCGGCACCCTGGGACCCTCCGTACGGGCCGTGGTGCCGGTCGTGGACGCCCGGGGCGAGGTCGTCGGACTGGTGGCGGCCGGGATCACCATCGACAAGGTCAGCGGGGCCGTGGAGCGGCAGCTGCCGCTGCTGGTCGCGGCCGCGGTCGCCGCGCTGCTGCTGGCCACCGCCGGCGCGGCGCTGGTCAGCAGACGGCTGCGGCGTCAGACGCATGGGCTGGGGCCGGCCGAGATGACCCGGATGTACGAGCACCACGACGCGGTGTTGCACGCCGTGCGCGAGGGGGTGCTGATCGTCGGCGGTGACGGGCGGTTGCTGCTGGCCAACGACGAGGCGCGACGGCTGCTGGAGCTGCCGCCGAACGCCGAGGGGCGGCTCGTGGACGAGCTGGGCCTGGAGCCCCGCGCCGCCGCGCTGCTGATGTCGGGGCGTGCCGCCACCGACGAGATGCACCCGGCGGGGGAGCGGCTGCTGTCGCTCAGCAACCGGCCGACCGACCGCAACGGCGGCCCGCCCGGCAGCGTCGCCACGCTCCGCGACACCACCGAGCTGCACGCGCTCACCGGCAAGGTCGACGCCGCCCGCAAGCGGCTGACGCTGCTGTACGAGGCGAGCGTGCGGATCGGCACCACCCTGGACGTGGTCCGTACGGCCGAGGAGCTCACCGAGTACGTGGTGCCGCGCTTCGCCGACTACGCCTCCGTCGACCTGCTGGACGCCGCCGTCACCGGCGAGGAGCCCGGCCAGCGGACGATGGACCTGCGGCGGCTGGCGGTCAGCGGCATCCGCGACGACGCACCGCTCTTCCCGCTGGGCGCGCTGATCACCTTCTCCACCAGCTCCCCGCAGGGCTGGGGCTTCTATACGGCCGAGGCGGCCGTCGTGCCCGACCTGCGGAACTTCACGGCCTGGCAGACGCAGGACCCCAATCGGGCCCGCGACATCGTGGCCTTCGGCATCCACACCATGGTCACCGTGCCGCTGCGCGCCCGTGGGGTGATCCTCGGCATGGCCACCTTCTGGCGCTCGGAGAAGCCGGAGCCCTTCGAGGCGGAGGACCTGTCGATCGCCGAGGAGCTGGTCGCGCGGGCGGCGGTCAGCATCGACAACGCCCGCCGCTACACCCGCGAGCACACCATGGCGGTCACGCTCCAGCGCAGCCTGCTGCCCCGGGTGCTGCCGGAACAGAGCGCGCTCGACGTCGCCTACCGCTATCTGCCCGCGCAGTCGGGGGTGGGCGGCGACTGGTTCGACGTCATTCCGCTGCCGGGCGCCCGGGTGGCGCTGATCGTCGGCGACGTCGTCGGCCACGGGCTGCACGCCGCCGCCACCATGGGCCGGCTGCGGACCGCCGTGCACAACTTCTCCACCCTCGACCTGGCCCCCGACGAGCTGCTCGCCCACCTCGACGAGCTGATCGCGGCCATCGACCGCGAGGAGGAGGTGGTGGCCGGCGGCCACAAGGCGATCACCGGTGCCACCTGCCTGTACGCGGTCTACGACCCGGTCTCGCAGCGCTGCGCCATGGCCCGGGCCGGCCATCCGCCGCCCGCCCTGGTGCACCCCGACGGCAGCATCGAGTTCGTCGACCTGCCCGTCGCCCCGCCGCTGGGCCTCGGCGGGCTGCCGTTCGAGACGGCGGAGTTCACCGTGCCGGAGGGCAGCAGCATCGTGCTCTACACCGACGGACTGGTGGAGAAGCGCGACCGGGACATCGACGAGGGTCTGGACCTGCTGAGGGACGCCCTACGGCGGGCGAACCGGGCCGGGCGGACGCCGGAGGAGACCTGCCAGACCGTCCTGGACGAGCTGCTGCCCGGCCGGCCCAGCGACGACGTCGCGCTGATCGTCGCCCGTACCCGGGTTCTGGACCGCTCGCGGATCGCCGACTGGGAGGTGCCCGCCGAGCCGTCCGCGGTGGCCGGGATGCGGGCCGCGGTCACCGAGAGGCTCACCGACTGGGGGCTGGACGAGGTCGCCTTCACCACCGAGCTGATCCTCAGCGAGCTGATCACCAACGCCATCCGGCACGCCTCCGGCCCGATCCGGGTGCGACTCCTCCACGACCGCGCCCTGATCTGCGAGGTCTCGGACGGCAGCAGCACCTCCCCGCATCTGCGCTACGCCACCAGCACCGACGAGGGCGGCCGTGGCCTCTTCCTCGTCTCCCAGTTCGCCGAGCGCTGGGGCACCCGCTACACGGCCGAGGGCAAGGTCATCTGGGCCGAGCAGCTCCTGCCGGGCGGCTAGGCGCCCGCCGGGTGCCGCCCGCCGCCCTCGCGGCCCGTGGCGCCGTACGCAGACGGAAGGGGGGGGGGGGGGGGGGGGGCCCCCCCCCCCCCCCCCCTTCCACGTACGACCGTGGCCGCGGGGGACCCGCGCCGCTACTTCACCGGCTCCGGCTCCGGCGCGTCCGCCGGCTCACCGTCGCCCTCGCCCTCCGGCGCCGCCGGCGTCCGCACGGAGTCCAGCAGCAGCTGGGCCACGTCGACGACCTGGAGCGACTCCTTGGCCTGGCCGCCCGTGGCGGAGCCGCCATCGGCTGCAGCCTTCTTGCCGTTGACCGAGTCGGTGAGCATGACCAGGCAGAACGGGCATGCGGTGGAGATGATGTCAGGGTTCAGCGAGAGCGCTTCATCAACCCGCTCGTTATTGATGCGCTTGCCGATGCGCTCTTCCATCCACATGCGCGCGCCGCCGGCGCCACAGCAGAAGCCGCGCTCCTTGTGGCGGTGCATCTCCTCGTTGCGCAGGCCCGGCACCTTGGCGATGATCTCGCGCGGCGGGGTGTAGACCTTGTTGTGGCGGCCCAGGTAGCAGGGGTCGTGGTAGGTGATCAGGCCCTCGACCGGGGTCACCGGGATCAGCTTGCCCTCGTCGATGAGGTGCTGGAGCAGCTGGGTGTGGTGGATGACCTCGTAGTGGCCGCCCAGCTGCGGGTACTCGTTGGCGATGGTGTTGAAGCAGTGCGGGCAGGTGGCGACGATCTTCTTCTTCGCCTTCTCGACGACGACGCCCTCCTCGGCGTCCTCACCGAACGCCATGTTCAGCATCTCGACGTTCTGCTGGCCGAGCTGCTGGAAGAGGAACTCGTTGCCCAGGCGGCGGGCCGAGTCGCCGGTGCACGCCTCGTCGCCGCCCATGATCGCGAACTTCACGCCGGCGATGTGCAGCAGCTCCGCGAACGCCTTGGTGGTCTTCTTGGCGCGGTCCTCCAGGGCGCCGGCGCAGCCGACCCAGTAGAGGTAGTCGACCTCGGTGAGGTCCTCGATGTCCTTGCCGACCACCGGGACCTCGAAGTCGACCTCCTTGGTCCACTGGAGGCGCTGCTTCTTGGCCAGGCCCCAGGGGTTGCCCTTCTTCTCCAGGTTCTTGAGCATCGTCCCGGCCTCGCTCGGGAAGGAGCTCTCGATCATCACCTGGTAGCGGCGCATGTCGACGATGTGGTCGACGTGCTCGATGTCGACCGGGCACTGCTCGACGCAGGCGCCGCAGGTGGTGCAGGACCACAGCACGTCCGGGTCGATGACGCCGTTCTCTTCGAGGGTGCCGATCAGCGGGCGCTCGGCCTCGGCGAGGGCGGCCGCGGGGACGTCCTTCAGCTGCTCCTCGGTGGCCTTCTCCTCGCCCTCCATGGTCTTGCCGCCGCCGGCCAGCAGGTACGGGGCCTTGGCGTGCGCGTGGTCGCGCAGCGACATGATCAGCAGCTTCGGGGAGAGCGGCTTGCCGGTGTTCCAGGCCGGGCACTGCGACTGGCAGCGCCCGCACTCGGTGCAGGTGGAGAAGTCGAGGATGCCCTTCCAGGAGAACTGCTCGACCTGGGAGACGCCGAAGACGTCGTCCTCGCCCGGGTCCTCGAAGTCGATCGGCTTGCCGCCGGAGGTCATCGGCAGCAGGGCGCCCAGGGCCACGTCGCCGGAGGACTCGCGCTTGAACCAGATGTTGGGGAAGGCGAGGAAGCGGTGCCAGGCCACGCCCATGTCGGTCTTCAGGGAGACCGTGATCATCCAGATGAAGGAGGTCGCGATCTTCAGACCGGCGAAGAAGTAGGTGAGGTTCTGGAGCGTGGAGACGTCCATGCCCTCCAGCCACGACACCACCGGGTACGAGATGAAGAACGAGGCCTCGTAGCCGTCCACGTGGTGCTGGGCGCCTTCGAGGGCGTGCAGCATGAAGATGCAGACGCCGACGATGAGGATGACGGCCTCGACGAAGTACGCCTGGCCGAAGTTGGAGCCGGCGAAGCGGGACTTGCGGCCCGGCTTGTTCGGCTTGCTCAGCTGGCGGATGACGATCAGGACGAGGATGCCGAGCGCCGTCATCGTGCCGAGGAACTCGACGAAGACGTTGTACGGGGCCCAGTCGCCGATGATCGGCAGGATCCAGTCCGCCTTGAACAGCTGTCCGAAGGCGTTGACGATCGTCAGCAGCAGCGAGAAGAAGCCCACCGCCACGAACCAGTGCGCGACGCCGACGACGCCCCAGCGGTTCATCCGGGTGTGACCGAGGAACTCCTTGGCGACCGTGATGGTGCGCTGTGTGGGATCGTCGGTGCGGGTGCCGGCGGGCACGGGCTGACCGAGCCGTACGAAGCGGTAGATCTGCAGGATGGCACGGCCGAACAGCGCGACGCCGACCGCGATTAGGACCAGCGACACGATGATCGCGGCGAGTTGCATGGGCGGGCTCCTCGAACCTGCGAGAGCGGTGGGTTACGTCAGCGACCTCGGTGAGCCCGGCGGGCTCGGCGAGCTGACGATCAGGGATTACTAAGCAGTAACTTATCCGGTCTCTGCCGAGATTACCGATGATTCGCGGCCCCTTGCAGTCGACCGGCCGGTGATCTGTGTCGCTCAGGGTCCCCTCTCTTCGCGGGGTGTGTCCTCGCCCCCTCGCACCACTCGACGTCCCCGGCTGTCACTGCGGGTGAGGCCGATATGAAAGTTGAGCCGGGTCGACTCAGCTCTGTTGACACCGAAAAGTGGATCATGCACTCTTGAGTCTGTTGCACTCAATGATGTAGCTGGAGGACTCCGAAATGGCACGTGCGGTCGGCATCGACCTGGGTACGACGAACTCCGTCGTCAGTGTTCTCGAAGGCGGTGAGCCCACCGTCATCACCAACGCCGAGGGCGCCAGGACCACGCCGTCCGTTGTGGCCTTCGCGAAGAACGGCGAGGTGCTGGTCGGCGAGGTCGCCAAGCGCCAGGCCGTGACCAACGTGGACCGGACCATCCGCTCGGTCAAGCGCCACATGGGCACCGACTGGAAGATCAACCTCGACGGCAAGGACTTCAACCCGCAGCAGATCAGCGCCTTCATCCTGCAGAAGCTGAAGCGGGACGCCGAGGCCTACCTGGGCGAGAAGGTCACCGACGCGGTCATCACCGTCCCGGCGTACTTCAACGACTCCGAGCGTCAGGCCACCAAGGAGGCCGGTGAGATCGCGGGCCTCAACGTCCTGCGCATCGTCAACGAGCCCACCGCGGCCGCGCTCGCCTACGGCCTCGACAAGGACGAGCAGATCATCCTCGTCTTCGACCTCGGTGGCGGCACCTTCGACGTCTCGCTGCTGGAGATCGGCGACGGCGTCGTCGAGGTGAAGGCCACCAACGGCGACAACCACCTCGGTGGTGACGACTGGGACCAGCGCGTCGTCGACTACCTGGTGAAGCAGTTCCACAACGGCCACGGCGTGGACCTCTCCAAGGACAAGATGGCCCTCCAGCGCCTCCGTGAGGCCGCGGAGAAGGCGAAGATCGAGCTGTCCTCGTCCACCGAGACCACGATCAACCTGCCCTACATCACGGCCTCCGCCGAGGGCCCGCTGCACCTGGACGAGAAGCTCACCCGGGCCCAGTTCCAGCAGCTGACCGCGGACCTCCTGGAGCGCTGCAAGACCCCGTTCCACAACGTCATCAAGGACGCGGGCATCGCCCTGTCCGAGATCGACCACGTGGTCCTGGTCGGTGGCTCCACCCGTATGCCCGCCGTCGCCGAGCTCGTCAAGGAGCTGACCGGCGGCCAGGAGGCCAACAAGGGTGTGAACCCGGACGAGGTCGTCGCCATCGGCGCCGCCCTGCAGGCCGGTGTCCTCAAGGGTGAGGTCAAGGACGTCCTGCTCCTCGACGTGACCCCGCTGTCCCTCGGTATCGAGACCAAGGGCGGCATCATGACCAAGCTGATCGAGCGCAACACCACGATCCCGACCAAGCGCTCCGAGATCTTCACCACGGCCGAGGACAACCAGCCGTCCGTGCAGATCCAGGTCTACCAGGGCGAGCGCGAGATCGCGGCGTACAACAAGAAGCTCGGCATGTTCGAGCTGACCGGCCTGCCGCCGGCCCCCCGTGGCGTCCCGCAGATCGAGGTCGCCTTCGACATCGACGCCAACGGCATCATGCACGTGACCGCCAAGGACCTGGGCACGGGCAAGGAGCAGAAGATGACCGTCACCGGCGGCTCCTCGCTGCCGAAGGACGAGGTCGACCGGATGCGCCAGGAGGCCGAGCAGTACGCGGAGGAGGACCACCGCCGCCGCGAGGCCGCCGAGACCCGCAACCAGGGCGAGCAGCTCGTCTACCAGACGGAGAAGTTCCTCAAGGACAACGAGGACAAGGTCCCGGGTGACGTGAAGTCCGAGGTCGAGGCCGCCCTCTCCGAGCTCAAGGAGAAGCTGAAGGGCGAGGACACCGCGGAGATCCGCACCGCCACCGAGAAGGTCGCGGCCGTCTCCCAGAAGCTCGGCCAGGCGATGTACGCCGACGCCCAGGCCGCCGGCGCGGCCGGTGCCGCCGGTCCGGACGGTGCCGCGCCCAAGGCCGACGACGACGTCGTCGACGCCGAGATCGTGGACGAGGCCGACAAGGGCCGGGGCGGTGCGGCGTGACGGAGGAGACCCCGGGCTTCGAGGAGCAGCCCGACGTCCCCTCCGAGTCCGCGAAGACCCCTGACGACGCGGCGCAGGGCGCCGGGTCCGCCGACAAGGCGGGCCCGGCCGCGGCCCCGACCGGGGACGAACTGGTGGAGGTCGGTCTGAAGGCGCAGCTGGACCAGGTCCAGACGGCGCTGAACGAGCGCACCACGGACCTGCAGCGACTCCAGGCGGAGTACCAGAACTACCGCCGCCGGGTCGAGCGGGACCGCGCCACGGTCAAGGAGATCGCGGTCGCGAACCTGCTCACCGAGCTGCTGCCGGTGCTCGACGACATCGGCCGCGCCCGGGACCACGGCGAGCTGGTCGGCGGCTTCAAGTCCGTCGCCGAGTCGCTGGAGACCGTGGCCGCCAAGATGGGGTTGCAGCAGTTCGGCAAGGAGGGCGAGCCCTTCGACCCGCTGGTGCACGAGGCGCTGATGCACAGCTACGCGCCGGACGTCACCGAGACGACGTGCGTGCAGATCCTCCAGCCGGGGTACCGGATCGGCGAGCGTACGATCCGCCCGGCGCGGGTCGCGGTCGCCGAGCCGCAGCCGGGTGCTCAGCCCAAGGGCGAGGACGCGGCGGCCGACGAGGAGAACGGTGGCCCGGACGAGGGCTGACGGCATAGCGGTTTCAACCGACACTGACGTCATGACGATGGCAGGAGAGGAGGGACGTCGAGGATGAGTCTGAGCAGGGATGTGCTGGAGAAGGATCTCTACAAGGTCCTCGGCGTCCCCAAGGACGCCACCGAGGCGGAGATCAAGAAGGCGTACCGGAAGCTCGCCCGCGAGTTCCACCCGGACGCCAACAAGGGCGACGCCAAGGCCGAGGAGCGCTTCAAGGAGATCTCCGAGGCCAACGACGTGCTCGGCGACGCCAAGCGGCGCAAGGAGTACGACGAGGCCCGCGCGCTGTTCGGGAACGGCGGATTCCGCGCCGGCCCGGGCGCCGGCGGGCCCGGTGGCTTCAACTTCGACCTGAGTGATCTCTTCGGAGGCTCCACGTCGGGCGGCGGGGGCGCGGGCGGCGGTTTCGGCGGCGGGCTGGGCGACGTGTTCGGCGGCCTGTTCAACCGGGGTGCCACCCGTACCCAGCCGCGCCGTGGCCAGGACATCGAGTCCGAGGTGACGCTGAGCTTCACCGAGGCCGTCGAGGGGGCCACGGTCCCGCTGCGGATGTCCAGCCAGGCGCCGTGCAAGGGCTGCTCCGGCACCGGCGACAAGAACGGCACCCCGCGGGTCTGCCCGACCTGCGTCGGCACCGGCCAGGTCTCCCGCGGCAGCGGCGGCGGCTTCTCGCTCACCGACCCCTGCGCGGACTGCCGGGGCCGGGGCCTGATCGCCGAGAACCCCTGTGACGTGTGCAAGGGCAGCGGGCGCGCCCGCTCCTCGCGCACCATGCAGGTCCGGATCCCGGCCGGGGTCACCGACGGGCAGCGCATCCGGCTGCGCGGCAAGGGCGCCCCAGGCGAGACCGGCGGCCCCGCCGGCGACCTCTATGTGGTCGTCCACGTCGACGCCCACCCGGTCTTCGGCCGCAAGGACGACAACCTCACCGTCACCGTCCCGGTCAGCTACCCGGAGGCGGCGCTCGGCGGCGAGATCAAGGTGCCCACCCTCGGCGGGCCCCCGGTCACCCTGAAGCTGCCGGCCGGCACCCCCAACGGCCGGACCATGCGCGCCCGCGGCAAGGGCGCCGTGCGCAAGGACGGCACCCGCGGCGATCTGCTGGTCACCGTGGAGGTGTCGGTGCCCAAGGATCTTGACGAGAAGGCGCGTGAGGCGCTGGAGTCGTACCGCGAGGCGACCGCGGACCAGGACCCGCGGGCGGAGCTGTTCCAGGCGGCGAAGGGAGCATGACCCCATGGACCCGATGGACCCGGCAGGCAGGGACGCTCGGCGGCGCAATCCGTACGAGCTGACCGACGAATCACCGGTGTACGTCATCTCGGTGGCGGCCCAGCTGTCCGGTCTGCACCCGCAGACCCTGCGCCAGTACGACCGGCTCGGCCTGGTCTCCCCCGACCGCACCGCCGGCCGTGGGCGCCGCTACTCGGCCCGTGACATCCAGCTGCTCCGCCAGGTGCAGGCGCTCTCCCAGGACGAGGGCATCAACCTCGCCGGTATCAAGCGGATCATCGAGCTGGAGAACCAGGTGAGCGCGCTCCAGGCGCGGGTGGCCGAGCTCCAGCAGGCGGTCGAGGGCGCGGCCGTCGCCATGCAGCAGCGTGAGGCCCAGGTCCACGCGTCCTACCGGCGCGACCTGGTGCCGTACCACGAGGTGCAGCAGACGAGCGCGCTGGTGGTCTGGCGGCCCAAGCCGAACCGCAAGCGGCCCGAGTAGCCCGTCCCGCATCAGGCGGTCGGCGCTCGGGCCCCGGCCCGGGCCCCCGCCTCCTGCGGCTCGCCCGTCACCGCCTCCATGAAGGTGCCGCGGCCGTCGGCGATCCGATAGCTGCGGAACAGCTCCGGCCCGCCCGTCACCTGGACGAACAGCGTGTCCCGATGGACCCGCAGGGCCCGGGCGCCGGCGTCCAGCGGCGGGTCCAGCGGGAGCCCGGCACGGGGCCGTCCGGCCCTGTCGTGGCGTCGTAGCTCCGCCCGCTCTCCGGGCTCCAGCAGGAACAGCGTCCCGTCGTCGCCGACGTCCCATCCGCCGCGCCGGTGCAGCTCCAGCGAGCGCGGGTTGACGGCGGTCGGCCGCCGCCACAGCTCGCCCCAGCGGTCGCCCCGCCGCCCCAGGCGCCGGACGTGGTTGCCGCCCGCGACGTCGAGGACCAGCACGGTGAAGACCGGCGCTCCGTCCGCGTCCTCGTGCACCCGCAGGTCGATGGCGACCCCGCTGTCGGCGGGCGGGGTCACACTGCGCTCGACCATCCCGCCCGGCGAGACCACGTCGATGACTCCGGAGTGCCGTAGCAGGTAGAAGCGGCTCGCCCCCGCCTCCACGCACCGGGCGTCGAATCCGTCGCAGCGGGCCACCACCCCCGTCGCGTTCGCGGTCACATGGCACCCGCCCGTGGAGACGAGATAGACATGACCGTCCTTGCCGACGCTCATCTGCGCCGCATCGGGGTGGAAGTGTCGACGGTTTTCGATCACGTTCGCCATGGCCTGAGCGTAGGAAGATCGGGCAAACGACCATATCCCCAATGTTCGGGGGCGGCTGTCGGGTTTATCAGCCGCCGAGTACGGCGATGAGCTCGTCCCGCCCGCTCGTTCGGGTCTTCCGGAATATGGATTTCAGATGGTCGTTAACCGTATAAGGAGAAAGCCCGAGCCGATGTGCGATTTGCTTGGGCGCCCGGCCGGTGCGCAGTAGCGCGACGACCCCGCGCTCCCGGGGCGTCAGTCCGTACCACGCCGCGAAGATGGGCAACAACACGTCACCGCTGGCCGCCTGGACGACGACCGCCACCTCGCCCGCCCCGGACAGCGGCTGGCCCTGGAGGGCGACCCAGCGGCCCGCGTGCGCGGCCGGCACACAGATCATCGGCTGCGGCCCGGGGGCCTCCGGCGGCGACGCCGCCACCTCGCTCGCCAGCATCGCCGCGGCCCACTCCGGGGACGACAGCCACTCCGACGGCAACGCGCGCAGCCACGCCCGCGCCTCGGCGGTCACCGCCCGGACGGTGTGGTCCCCGCCGATCAGGATCACCCCGGGCGGCGGCGGGGGCCCGGCCGGGAGCCACGGACCCGCCCGGACGTAGCCGCGCAGCGCGGCGGTCAGGGTGGGGGTCAGCTGCCGTAACCGGTCCGCCTCCTCCGGCTGGAAGACCGGGCAGCCCTCCTCCCGGAACAGACACAGCGTCCCCCACACCCCGTGCGCGTCCCGCAGTGCCAGCCGCAGTTCGCACCCCATCCCGTGCTCCTTGAGGATCTCCCGCGCCCGCAGCCCGCCGTCGGCGCCGTCCTCGCCCGCGTCCGCCCGCAGCATCGCCACCGGCACCGGTCGGCGGGCGAGCTCGGTGGGGCGGAACGGATCGTCCCCCAGGTAGCAGTTGAGCATTTCCGCACGGGCGAATTCCCGTTCGTATCGGTGCCAGAATCCGAACGACACCGTGCCCGTGACCGGATTCATTCCGATCAGATGCAGCGCGTCATGCGGAACCCGAGGGGTGATCTCGCGGGAAAACCATGCGCCCATGTCGTCCGGGCTCGGGTCGTGAACCACACGATGATTCTAGAGATCGCGCGACCGAGGAGCGTGCGGGTTCCCTCCGAACGCACACCGTTCGGCCCTTCGGTCCGGCCCCCGAATCGCCTTCCAGCGCAAAGGTGTTCCCTTTCGGGTGGCAAAGGGGGGCGCGGTCAGCCGAGTTCGCGGTCAGCCGAGTTCGCGGACCGCGCGGTCGAACGCCTCGGAGAACGGCGCCCGCATGCCCGGGGACGGCGGGATGCCCGGCCCGTCGAAGGTGTGGCCGTCCCGGGTCAGGTACTCCTCGTTCGGCAGGCCGAGGCGCCAGCCGTTGGGGAGCGTGCGGACGAGCACGTCGGAGAAGACGCCCTGCGTCGGCTCGCCGACGCGGATCGTCCGCCCGGGCCGGTTCATCAGGGCCTGGGTGAGGGTCTCGCCCGCGCTGAAGGTGGAGCCGCTGGTGAGGACCGCGACCGGACCGGTGTAGGACGCGGCGCCGGTCGCCGGTCGCACGGTCGCCCGCTGCGGGTGGGTGTGCCGGGTGGGATCGGTCGGGTGGTTCCGGGCGCGCTTGGCGTAGGCGAAGTGGAGCCGGTCGGTGAGGCGTTCGGCGAGGCCCAGGGCGAGCGCGTCGGAGCCGCCGCCGTTGATGCGGAGGTCGAGGACCAGGCCGCGCAGCCTTGCGGTGCTCTCGGGGGTGAAGACCGCGTCGAGAGCCTTGTCGAGCTCGGCCCGGTTCGCGGCGTAGCCGTTGTCGCCGCCCTCGCCGGTGTAGCCGCCGAAGCCGGAGACGCGCAGATACCCCTTCCCGCCGGGCAGGTCCGCGTAGGTGATCCGACCGGCGGCGAACTCCCGTACGGGCGCGCCCCTCAGCTCGTGTTGCAGGGTGTGGGCCTTGGCCTCGGCGTCCACCTTCTCACCGATGGGACCGGTGCCGGGTCGGAGCTGGAAGAACCGGCGGTCGCTCGCGGGGTCGGCCAGGGAGACGCCAGGGCTTTGGCGGCGGTGGACCTGAGTCGCGTCATGGTGCCGTCTGATGAGTCGCCGATAGCAGGCCACCTCGTCGTGGGCACAGGCTGGGCCGGAACATGCCGCTAACAGGTGAGTTGAGGGTGGGGACAACCCCCGTACGGTCTCTCGTCCGCCTAGCGTGGTGCGTCGCTTGTGCCACATGCCAGAAGCTGCCCACACTTGCGGAGGAGGTGCTGCGCCATGACCGCTCTCGCCCACGACGCTCCTGTGGAGGTGCCCGACGTGCCCGACGTGCCCCCCGCGGAGGCGACTCTCGATGAGGCCCTGTGGCAGGCGTGGAGGACTCTCGAACTCCCCGAGGGCTTTCATGCGGAGATCGTCGAGGAGTTCATCGAGGTGTCGCCTACCGGAAGCTCAAGCCATGGTCTTGTCGTCAACCGCCTGCGTGACGCTTTGTATGAGTACCTGAAGGGCGGTGAGTACGCCGCTCGCAACGACCTGAACGTCATCCATGGACTCAAGCCCTGGGTGCCGGACGTGTTCGTCGCCCCCAGAGAGACGGACGAGTGCCTCAGCGAGGACGGACTGGGGATCGTCGCCTCCGCCGTGAAACTTGTGGTGGAAGTCGTCTCTCCCGGCCATGAGAACCAGCAGCGCGACAGGGTTCGCAAGCGCCGTGCCTATGCGGAGGCGGGCATCCCCGTGTACGTGCTCGTCGACGCCTACGACAGGCACGGCACGGTCACCGTGCTCACCTCCCCCTCCCCGGATGAGGGTGAGTACGCCGCGTCCGTCTCCGTCCCGTACGGCACCGAGGTGCAGATTCCCGAGGGCCCGGCGAAGGGCTTCCCGATCACGGAGGAGATCACCGGCCCGCCGCGCGGCTGACCGCCGCGCGCACCCCGTACCCGGCGGCCCCGGCCGCGAGCACCGCGGCGCCGGTCAGGACCGAGGCGGCGGGCAGGGCGAAGGCGAGGGCGAGGCAGCCGGCCAGGCCGAGGATCGGGACGGGCGGGGCGGGGCGGCCCTCGGCGGGTGTGAGGGTCCAGGCGGCGGCGTTGGCGATCGCGTAGTAGGCCAGCACGCCGAAGGAGGAGAAGCCGATCGCGCCGCGCAGGTCCACGGTGGCGGCGAGGACGGCGACGGCGGCGCCGACGGCGACTTCGGCGCGGTGCGGGACGTGGAAGCGGGGGTGGACCGCCGCGAGCGCGTGGGGCAGATGGCGGTCGCGGGCCATGGCGAGCGTGGTGCGCGAGACGCCCAGGATGAGGGCGAGCAGCGAGCCGAGGGCCGCGACGGCGGCGCCCACGCGGACGACGGGGACCAGACCGGGCGCGCCGGCGGCGCGGACCGCGTCGGCCAACGGGGCGGTGGCGTGGGCGAGTCGGTCGGGGCCGAGGACGGCGAGCACGGCGACGGCGACGGCCGCGTAGCAGACCAGGGTGATGGCGAGGGCGAGGGGGATCGCGCGGGGGATGGTGCGGGCGGGGTCGCGCACCTCCTCGCCGAGCGTGGCGACGCGCGCGTATCCGGCGAAGGCGAAGAACAGCAGCCCGGCGGCCTGGAGCACCCCGCCGGGGGTGGCGTCCGCGCCGATGTCCAGCCGGGCGGCGTCCGCGGCACCGGAGGTCAGACAGGTGACCACCGCCGCCGCGAGGACGGCCAGCACCAGGGCGACGATCACCCGGGTGAGCCAGGCGGACTTCTGAACTCCGGTGTAGTTCACGGCCGTCAGCGCCACCACCGCCGCGACCGCCACGGCGTGCGCGTGGTCGGGCCAGACGTAGGAGCCGACGGTGAGCGCCATCGCCGCGCAGGAGGCGGTCTTGCCGACCACGAACGCCCAGCCGGCCAAGTAGCCCCAGAAGTCGCCGAGTCGCTCGCGGCCGTAGACGTAGGTGCCGCCGGAGCGCGGGTACCGCGCGGCCAGCCGCGCGGAGGACGTCGCGTTGCAGTAGGCCACCACGGCCGCCACGGCGAGGCCCGGCAGCAGGCCCGAACCGGCCGCGCCGGCGGCCGGGGCCAAGGCGACGAAGACGCCTGCGCCGATCATCGACCCCAGCCCGATCACCACGGCGTCGAAGAGGCCCAGCCGCCGCTTCAGCCCGCGCGGCTCGGCCGCCTCCGATGCCCTCATGTGTCACTCCTCGGCCGTGGACTCCTGGGCGGAATGTAGCGCGGCGGCCGCCGTCCGGCGCGGGCGCCGGCACGACGATGCGGGCCGAGGGGCGCGGGCCGCGGGGACGGGGCGAGGCGTCGGAATGTGGCGCGGGGTGCCCCGGGCGCACCATGGAGATGAGGCACGGGAGGAGACAACCATGATCGAGGTCAAGACGATCGAGAAGCCGGACGAGCGGCGCGATTTCCCCCAAGGTCACCTCGAAGCCCTGCACCTGAGCGGGTTGGACTTCGCCGTGGGCACCTTCGAGCCGGGCTGGCGCTGGTCCGAGTCGGTGGCGCCGATCGCGGGCACGGACAGCTGCGAGGTGCACCACAACTGCTTCGTGGTCCAGGGCCGCATGCGCCTTCGGATGAACGACGGCGCGGAGGCCGAGGTGGGGCCGGGCGACGTGTTCGTGCTCCCGTCGGGGCACGACGCCTGGGTGGTGGGGGACGAGCCGGTGGTTCTCTACGACTTCGCCGGCGCCATGGCCAGGGAGTACGCGAAGAGCGACTGACCGCTGGAGGTCGGGTCATGAAGTTCGTGCAGGTCATCGAGTACGAGACCACACAGGAAGAGGAGATGTCGCGGCTGTTCGACGAGTGGATGATGGCCACCGAGGGCCGGCGCACGGTGACCCGGGAGTTCCACACCCGGGACCGCGAGCGACCGACCCACTACGTGGACATCGTCGAGTTCCCCTCGTACGAGCAGGCGATGAGGAACAACGAGCTGCCGGAGACGCAGAAGATCGCGGAGGAGTTCCGCAGGCTGTGCGAGAGCGAGCCGCGCTTCATGAACCTGGAGGTCATCGACGAGGAGCCGTGACCCGGCCCAGGGCACGGGTGAGGGTGATCTCGATCAGGACCCGGTCCGGGTTCGGGGCGGGAGTGCGCTCGTAGCGTTCCGCGTAGCGGCGCACGGCGTCGGCGATCAGCTCGGGTTCGGTGCGCACGACGGCGAGCCCCTCCAGGGTGGCCCAGCGGACGTCGGCCCACTGGCAGACGGCGACCGGGGCCGGCTCCGGGCTCGTGGCGAGGATGTTCGCCACCTTCCGGCTGTCCTTGCGGGTGATCACGCGCGCCAGCCCGGCCTCCGGGTCGTAGGTGACGCCCACGGGCACGACGTGCGGGGTTCCGTTGGGCCGCAGCGTGGTCAGCGTGCACAGCTGCCGCTCGCGCCAGAAGGCGAGGTAGTCGGGGTCCGGGTTCCGCGGGTCCATGGCCATGGGGGCAGCCTAGACGCCGACCCCCGGCGGGGGACCGGCGTCGGTGAGGCTCGCGGTCGGTCAGAGGAAGTCCGCGGTGTCCAACTCGAAGTCGAAGGGCGCGGGGAGAGGGAGCGGCTTGCCGAACGCCGTGGAGTGCGCGTCCGTGTAGTCCCGCCCCTCGGGCTGGCTGAACAGGGTGACCATGGACTCGTCGCGGTCGATCAGCAGGTAGAGCGGGATCCCGGCGCGGGCGTAACCCTTGCGCTTTCCGACCCGGTCGGCCTCGGCCCGGCTGGAGGTCACCTCGACCACCATGGCGATGCCGTCGCACTCCATCCACGACGGGGCGCCCCTGAAGAGCCGCAGCTCACGAGGGGCGAAGGTGGCGTCGGGGATGACGTGGTTCGCGCTCGGCGATCCGGCGCTGGGGACGATGAGCCCCTTGTTACCGGAGTGACTCATGCGTGTCGCGGCCTTGTGGGACACCTGCCAGGTGACCGTGTCCAGGTAGTCCTCGTGATCGCCATCCGGTGGTGGTGTCACAACGATCTCCCCCTCGATGAGCTCTGCCCTGTACCCCTCGGGGGTGTTCAGGGCCAGAAAGTCAGCCAGGAGGATGTCGTCCTGCGTGAGCTTGGGCTCTTGCGCCATAGCCGTCATGCTGCCCCTCCTTGTGGTCGGACGCCAGTGTTTCCCGGTAGCCGGGGGCGGCAGAGTGTTTATCCGACCCGTTCACCCGCAGGAGTGGCCCACGCCCCCGTCCGGCTACGGGAAGGGGCTCCGCGACAGCCTTGAGCGGAATAGACTCAACTTATCGTACGCTGACCATGGCAGGGTTTTGCCCGGGCGAGAATCAGGAGGATCACAGGCCGTGGACGCCGAGCTGACCAACAAGAGCCAGGCCGCGCTGAGCGCCGCCAATGAGCGGGCGGTGTCCGCCGGACACGCGGACCTCACCCCCGCGCATCTGCTGCTCGCCCTGCTCCAGGGGCAGGACAACGAGAACCTGATGGACCTGCTGGCCGCCGTCGAGGCCGACGCGGCCGCCGTGCGCTCGGAGTCCGAGCGGCTGCTGGCCCGCCTGCCCAGCGTGCAGGGGTCGACCGTGGCCCCGCCGCGCCCCAACCGGGAGCTGCTGGCCGTGCTGGCGGACGCCTCGCAGCGCGCCCGCGGGCTCGGGGACGCGTTCGTCTCCACCGAGCACCTGCTGATCGGGATCGCCGCCAAGGGCGGACAGGCCGGGCAGGTGCTGGACGACCAGGGCGCCTCCGCCAAGAAGCTGCTGGCGGCCTTCGAGGACATCCGGGGCACCCAGCGCGTCTCCAGCGCCGACCCCGAGGGGACGTACAAGGCCCTGGAGAAGTTCGGCACCGACTTCACCGCCGCCGCCCGCGACGGCAAGCTCGACCCCGTCATCGGCCGGGACCACGAGATCCGTCGGGTGGTGCAGGTGCTCTCCCGGCGCACCAAGAACAACCCGGTGCTGATCGGCGAGCCCGGCGTCGGCAAGACCGCGGTCGTGGAGGGCCTGGCCCAGCGGATCGTCAAGGGCGATGTGCCCGAGTCGCTGCGGAACAAGCGGCTGGTCGCCCTCGACCTGGGGGCGATGGTCGCGGGGGCGAAGTACCGGGGCGAGTTCGAGGAGCGGCTGAAGTCCGTCCTGAAGGAGATCAAGGACTCCGACGGTCGGATCATCACCTTCATCGACGAGCTGCACACGGTCGTCGGCGCGGGCGCCGGCGGCGACTCCGCCATGGACGCGGGGAACATGCTCAAGCCGATGCTGGCCCGCGGCGAGCTGCGCATGGTCGGCGCCACCACTCTGGACGAGTACCGGGAGCGGATCGAGAAGGACCCGGCGCTGGAGCGCCGCTTCCAGCAGGTGCTGGTCGCGGAGCCGACCGTCGAGGACACCATCGCCATCCTGCGCGGCCTCAAGGGTCGGTACGAGGCGCACCACAAGGTGCAGATCGCGGACGGCGCGCTGGTGGCCGCGGCCACCCTCTCCGACCGGTACATCACCTCCCGCTTCCTCCCCGACAAGGCGATCGACCTGGTCGACGAGGCGGCCTCCCGGCTGCGCATGGAGATCGACTCCTCCCCCATGGAGATCGACGAGCTCCAGCGCCAGGTGGACCGGCTGAAGATGGAGGAGCTGGCGCTGAAGAACGAGTCGGACGACGCCAGCCGGGAGCGGCTGGAGCGGCTGCGCCGCGACCTCGCCGACAAGGAGGAGGAGCTGCGCGGCCTGACCGCCCGCTGGGAGAAGGAGAAGGAGGGGCTGAACCGGGTCGGCGCGCTCAAGGAGCGGCTGGACGACCTGCGCGGCCAGGCCGAGCGCGCCCAGCGCGACGGCGACTTCGACACCGCCTCCAAGCTGCTCTACGGGGAGATCCCGGGGGTGGAGCGCGAGCTGGAGGCGGCCGCCGCGGCGGAGGAGGAGGCCAAGAAGGAGACCATGGTCAAGGACGAGGTCGGCCCGGACGACGTGGCCGATGTCGTCGGCTCCTGGACCGGCATCCCGGCCGGGCGGCTGCTGGAGGGCGAGACCCAGAAGCTGCTGCGCATGGAGGAGGAGCTGGGCCGGCGGCTGATCGGCCAGACCGAGGCCGTGCGCGCGGTCTCCGACGCGGTGCGGCGCACCCGCGCCGGGATCGCCGACCCCGACCGGCCCACCGGTTCCTTCCTCTTCCTCGGCCCCACCGGCGTCGGCAAGACCGAGCTGGCCAAGGCCCTCGCGGACTTCCTCTTCGACGACGAGCGGGCCATGGTCCGCATCGACATGAGCGAGTACGGCGAGAAGCACAGCGTGGCCCGGCTGGTCGGCGCCCCGCCCGGCTACGTCGGCTACGAGGAGGGCGGTCAGCTGACCGAGGCGGTGCGCCGCCGCCCGTACAGCGTGGTGCTGCTGGACGAGGTGGAGAAGGCCCATCCGGAGGTCTTCGACATCCTGCTCCAGGTGCTGGACGACGGCAGGCTCACCGACGGCCAGGGCCGGACGGTCGACTTCCGCAACACCATCCTGATCCTCACCTCCAACCTGGGCAGCCAGTATCTGGTCGACCCCGCGATGGGCGACGAGGAGAAGCGGAAGCGGGTCCTGGACACCGTGCGTACCGCCTTCAAGCCGGAGTTCCTGAACCGGCTGGACGACATCGTGGTCTTCTCCGCCCTCTCCCTGGGCGAGCTGGAGCGCATCGCCCAGCTCCAGGTCGATCGGCTGGCCCGACGGCTGGCCGAGCGGCGGCTCAGCCTGGAGGTCAGCCCCGAGGCGCTCGTCTGGCTGGCCGAGGAGGGCAACGACCCGGCGTACGGCGCCCGGCCGCTGCGCCGCCTGGTGCAGACCGTCATCGGCGACCGGCTGGCGCGGGAGATCCTCGCCGGGGAGGTCCGCGAGGGCGACACGGTGCGGGTCTCGCGGGTCGGGGACGAGCTGCTGGTGGGCCCAGCGCGGTGACCCCGCCGCCGGCGTGGCCGGGCCCCCGCGGGCGCCCGCGGCGGCCGTGCCCGCCGGCGGCGTGGTTTCCGGTGCCGGGCGGGCCCGAGGTCGAGTCGGGGTTGCGGGGACGGGGCGGGTGTGGGGGAGGATGGCGGCATCCGTACGAAGGGAAATCCACGGTGAGCATCGACCCGTCCTCGATTCCGAATTTCGGGGGCCAGCCCGAACCGGAGCCGACCGGCCCCGCGGGCCCAGTCATTCCGGACCAGGACCTGGTCAAGCAGCTGCTCGAGCAGATGGAGCTGAAGTACGTCGTCGACGACGAGGGTGACCTCGCCGCGCCGTGGGAGCAGTTCCGGACGTACTTCATGTTCCGCGGCGAGCAGGAGCAGCAGGTCTTCTCGGTTCGTACGTTCTACGACCGGCCGCACGAGATCGAGCGGAAGCACCAGCTTCTCGAGGTCATCGACGACTGGAACCGTCGCACCCTGTGGCCGAAGGTCTACAGCCACACCAACGACGACGGCACCGTCCGGCTGATCGGCGAGGCGCAGATGCTGATCGGCACCGGCGTCAGCCTGGAGCACTTCGTGTCCAGCACGGTCAGCTGGGTGCGGGCGTCGATCGAGTTCGACCGGTGGCTGGTGGAGCAGCTGGGTCTCGAGTCCGACATCGAGTCCGAGGAAGGTGACGGCCCGTCGCCCGACGGCGACCAGAGCTGATCACCCCCGTTCGCGGGCCGCGCACGCCGATCACATCGGAATGGGCGCGACCGTGAGCAGATATGTGCCGTAACACCAGGAGAGCCCGGCCAGCGCGCCGACCGTCACCAGGACGGTGCGCCGCCGGGCTCTCGCCATGGCCAGCGCCGCCGGCAGCAGCAGCGGGAACGCCGGCAGCAGGAAGCGCGGCTTGGAGGGGAAGTAGCCGTCGCCGCCGAGCGCGATGACCGTCAGGGCGAGGGTGTAGACCAGCAGCGCCAGCGGCGGCCGGTCCAGCACCAGCAGCGCCAGACACACCAGCGCGGCGGCGACGATCACCGGGACCATGTAGGCGGCCAGGAGGTCCTGGCCGATCAGCAGGTGGCGCACGTAGCGCAGCGCGCCGATCCCGAAGTCGAAGTGCGAGCCCCACTCCTCCTGCACCTTGAAGTAGCCCAGGGGCCCGCCGCGCTGGACGCCGACCCAGGCCACATAGCCGAGCCAGCCCAGCGGGGCCACCGCGGCGGCCGTCCACACCCGCCATCGCCGCCGGCCGGCCCGGCCGCCCCGCCACAGCTCCACCGCCGCGCAGACGCAGACCGCGGCCGGTACCGCGACGCCGCTGGGCCGGGAGACCCCGGCCAGCAGCGCCAGCGCCCCGGCCCACAGCCAGCGGTGGGTCAGCAGCGCGTACAGCGACCAGGCGGCCAACGCCGTCATCAGCGGTTCGGTGTAGACCATCGACTGCACGATGGCGTGGGGCAGCACCCCCCACAGCACCACCAGCAGGGTGGCCACCCGGCGCCCGTACAGCAGCTCCCCGATGGCGTAGATGCCCCAGGCCGCGACGCCCGCGGCCACCCAGGCCACCAGCAGTCCGGCGCTGACCGCGCCCAGTGGGGTGATCGTCGCCACCGCCCGCACCAGACCGGGCAGCAGGGGGAAGAAGGCCAGGTCGCTGAAGGTCTGATGGGGCCCGCCGGCGACGGGGAAGCCGACGCCGTAGCCGTAGCGGGCGATGCCCGTGTACCACATGCCGTCCCAGGAGAACCCGAGCAGCGTGCGCGGGTGCTTGCCGATCCACCACGCCCACGCCGCCATGCACACCATCCCGGCCAGCCGTGTCGCCGCGTACAGCGCGAGGGCCGGCGCCGCCCGACGCAGTGAGCCGGGGTCCTTCCGTGGGGTCGCTACGGGCGCGGCGGTGGCGGTCGGCGGCACGGGGCAGCACCTCCGGGGCGGGGCCGGGCGGGCGCGGGGCAGGCGTCGAGCCCCCGGGAATGCGGCGGGGGCTCGACACCACCGACGATGCGTGATGGACCCCGCGCGCGCGAGCGGGCACGCTGCGATTGCACCCGGTCGGGTCAGCCCCCCGCTCAGCCCGCCAGGGACTTCAGCCGGTCCACGGCCTCCTCGAGGACGGCGGTGCGCTTGCAGAAGGCGAAGCGGACGAAGGGGGCGCCCTGCTCCCGGTGGTCGTAGAAGACGGCGTTCGGGATGGCGACGACGCCGCAGCGCTCGGGCAGGGCGCGGCAGAACGCGAAGCCGTCCGTGTGGCCGAGCGGGCGGATGTCGGTGGTGATGAAGTACGTGCCGGCCGGTCGGTAGACGGTGAAGCCCGCGTTCCGCAGGCCGTCGGCCAGCAGGTCCCGCCTGGCGTGGTGGTCCCGGCGCAGCGCGTGGAAGTACGAGTCGGGCAGCCGCAGCGCCTCGGCGACGGCGTACTGGAAGGGGCCGGCGGAGACGAAGGTGAGGTACTGCTTCGCGGACCGGACGGCGGCGACCAGCGGCGGCGCGGCGGTCACCCAGCCCACCTTCCAGCCGGTGAAGGAGAAGGTCTTGCCGGCCGAGCTGATGGTGACGGTGCGCTCCCGCATGCCGGGGAGGCTCGCCAGCGGGGTGTGCTCGGTGCCGTAGACGAGGTGCTCGTAGACCTCGTCGGTGACCACGAGCAGATCGCGCTCGCAGGCCAGCTCCGCGACGGCGGTCAGCTCCTCGCGGGTGAGGACGGTGCCGGTGGGGTTGTGCGGGGTGTTGAGCAGGATGAGCCGGGTGCGGTCGGTGACGGCGGCCCGCAGTTCGTCCACGTCCAGGTGGTACGTGCCGGTCGCGGCGTCCGGCCGCAGTGTCACCGGGACCCGGGTGCCGCCCGCCATCGCGACGCACGCCGCGTACGAGTCGTAGTAGGGCTCCAGGGCGATCACCTCGTCGCCGGGCTCCAGCAGTGCCAGCAGCGAGGCGGCGATCGCCTCCGTGGCGCCCGCGGTGACGAGCACCTCGGTGTCGGGGTCGTAGGACAGCCCGTACCAGCGCCGCTGGTGCTCGGCGATCGCCGTCCGCAGTTCGGGGACGCCGGGGCCGGGCGGGTACTGGTTCCCGCGGCCCTCGCGCAGGGCGCGCACCGCGGCCTCCCGCACGGAGTCGGGTCCGTCGGTGTCGGGGAAGCCCTGACCGAGGTTGATGGCGCCGGTGCGGGCGGCCAGGGCCGACATCTCGGCGAAGATCGTGGTGCCGAACTCGGCGAGGCGTCGGTTGAGCAGCGGCCGTTCGGTCCGGGAGTCCGGTGCGTCGATGGGAGCCATGACGACATCGTGCGGTGAACCTCTGGACTTCCTCAACTCTGCTTTCGTCGCGATTCGGCCAGGGAATCAGCCCAGCACATACGGAGTGGACCTCGCTTCGGGGGACACGGGGGAAGTAAGGAGAGTGAGGGCTGATGGTCGAGATCTTCCTGGTCGTGGTGCTGATCGCGCTGGTGGTGACGGGGGTGGCGGCGGTGGCCTCGACCTCGCGCCGCGGTGGCGGGGGTTCGCGTGGCGGCTCGTCGCGGCGCTCCAGCAACGACAGCTGGTGGGCGGGGAGCGGCGGCGGCTCGTCCTGCGGCGGCTCGTCCTCCTGCGGAAGCAGCTCCTCGTGCAGCAGTTCCTCCTCCTGCGGCGGTGGCGGCGGGGGCGGCTGCGGCGGTGGCGGGGGCAGCTGACGGCGGCTGATGCCGTTGTCCCGTGCCACGCGCACTCGCCGAAGAGTTCACGATTGCAATGCGCCCGGCGTGCCCATGCACGCCGGGCGCATACTGGTTGAACAGGTGAACGTGCCTGCGCCCGCGGGGATGGAAACCCGGTGAAGATGGGCAAAAACGCTGTGGCGCCGCTCATTTCATGATTCCGTATTCCCGGACCCTACGGACCCCACGTAGGCACGAGCCGCGTACCCGAAGACCAGGTCCTCCCCGGGACGGTCCGGCCCACCTTCTCTCACTGCGTGCTTGCGGAGCCGATCCATGCTCACGACCCTTAAGACGGCCTATATCGACACCCGTGCCGCCGATCTCGCCTGGTGTCTCGGGCGAGAGCCCCTCCCCGCCCTCGCGGTCCTCGACCTCCGATTCGGCGAGGCGTCGGTGCAGTTGAGGCTGCTCGGCGCCTCCCATCAGGTGATCCTCGACGAGGCGCACGGCATGTGCTCGGAGACGGTCGCCTGTATGCCCGGCAGCAGCACCCCGCTTCCCCTGGGGGTGTCCACGCTGGTCGGCGACCGGGAGTACGAGTTCGCCGCGCGGGTGGAGACGCTGTCCCGCGGCTCCTTCGCCGGACGTGCTCAAGAGTTGCTCGCGCTCGTCGCTGACCACCCGCACGGGCTGGCCGGAACCTTTCCGGGCAGCCCGCACGCTTTTACGGCGATGCTCGCCCAGCGACACGAAGGGCGGGTGGGCTGGCGCACCTGGCACGCCTATCCGCAGGAGGGGCGACTGGTCGCGACCCGTACCCGCGTGGGGGTACGGGTCGCGGCGTCTCTCTAGGTCTCCCCCTCCCCGAGGCCCGGCGGGCGTCCCGCCCGCGTGGACGGGGCCCGCTTGGCGGTGAAACGGGTGGGGCCCGAGAGCTCTCCCGGGGCTGGATGGACAGCCTCGACCGACCTCAACTCGCCCGTCGGCGAGGGGCATTGCACTCGCGTGGGTGACAGAGGGTGAAGGGGTAGTGACGTAGCGTTCCCTTCGTGATGGAGTCGCCGCTGCCCACCGTCCCGGGCGCGTCCCCGGAGCCGAGCCGGGAGCCGGCGCCGGACGCTCCCGTGGAGGGTGCGCCGCGGTTGCCCGTGCCGGCCGGGCTCGGCCGCTTCCTGCTGCTGCTCACCGCCTTCGTCTGCGCCGCCTGCGGCCTGGTCTACGAGCTGGAACTGGTGGCCCTGGCCTCGTATCTGACGGGGGACTCGGTCACCCAGGCGTCCGTGGTGCTGTCGCTGATGGTCTTCGCCATGGGCATCGGATCCCTGCTCGCCAAGCGATTGCGCTGCCGGGCCGCGGTCGGGTTCGGGGCGATCGAGGCGGTGCTGGCGCTGGTCGGCGGGGGCTCGGCGATGGCGCTGTACGCGTGCTTCGCCTGGGTCGGCCGCCCCTGCCTCGCGCTGGTGGGCTTCTCCCTGGCCATCGGGGTGTTGATCGGCGCCGAGGTGCCGCTGTTGATGACGCTGATCCAGCGGGTGCGGCGACAGGACGCGGGCGGCGCGGTGGCCGATCTGTTCGCGGCCGACTATGTGGGCGCGCTCGTCGGCGGACTGGCCTTCCCCTTTCTGCTGCTGCCCGCGCTGGGGCAGCTGACCGGGGCGCTGCTGACCGGCGCGGTCAACGCGATCGCGGGTGGGGTGCTGGTGCTGTGGCTCTTCCGCGGCGACCTGACGGCGCGGGCGCGCTGGACGCTGGTGGTGGCCAACCTGCTGGTCCTCTCCCTGTTGGCCGTCGGCGCCGTGCTGACCGGCCCCTTCGAGAGGGCCGCGCGGCGGGCGGTGTACGGGGCGGAGGTGCGGCTGGCGCTGGACACCCCGGTCCAGGAGGTGGTGCTGACCGGGGGCGGGGGCACCGGGCGGCCGCTGTCCCTCTTCCTCGACGGGCGGCTGCGGTTGAGCGGGCGGGACGCCCATCGCTACGGCGAGGCGCTGGTGCACCCGGCGATGGCCGGCCCGCACCGCCGGGTGCTGGTGCTGGGCGGCGGCGACGGGCTCGCGGCGCGGGAGATCCTGCGGTACGCGGGCGTGGAGTCGGTCACCGTCGTCGAACGCGACGCGGAGCTGGTCGAGTTGGCCCGCACCCACCCCGAACTGTCCGCCCTCAACGCCGGGTCGCTCGCCGATCGGCGGGTGCGCGTGGACATCGGGGACGCCTTCGCCTGGCTGCGGGCGCGGGGGCCCACACACGACGGCTACGACGTGGTCGTCTCCGACCTCCCCGAGCCCGGTCCGACCGACACCGCCAAGCTCTACTCCCAGGAGTTCTACGGGCTGGTGCGGCGGGTGCTCGCGCCCGGCGGGCGGCTGGTGGTCCACGCGGGCGCCCTCAGCGCACGGCCGCGCGCGTACTGGACGGTCGACGCCACGATCCGGTCGGTGGGACTGCACCCCGTGCCGTACACGGTCGGTGGTCGGGTGCCCGTCCGTGCCGGTCGGCTGGAACGCTTCTCCTCGGCCGACGCCCCGGACGACTGGGCCTTTCTGCTGGCCGGTCGCGCCCGTCCCGAGCTGCGGCTGCCCGCATGGGCGCCCGCCCTCCGCTCGCTGACCGAGGAGGCGCTGTGGGCGGGCCGGCGCGGTGCGGCCCGGGAGCGCGTGGCCGGGCTGCCCGTCTCCACCCTGATGCATCCGCGCTACCGGGGTTGAGCCGCGCCGCCGCCCCCGTCCGACGGGGGCGGCCGGGGCCGTTGGTACGAAAGTCCGGGTGGGTGCGGCACTGGTGCGGGGGATCGTGGGTAGTCTCGGTTGTCATGGAGCATGAGGTGTTCGTGCCGTACCCCGTCGGCACCGTCCGCCGGGCCCTGTCCGACCCGGCCCGCGTCGCCCGTAGCATCCCCGGGCTGCATCGGGACCCCGACGCCTCGGCGGACGATGCGATCGCCGGGCGGCTGCGCATCCGCGTCGGCGGCTCCACGATCACCTATCGCGGGGTGTTGCGGGTGGCCGGGCACGAGGGTGTGTTCACCGCCGAGGGCGAGGGCACCGAGGCGCGGGGGAACGGCTCCGCGCGGATCTCCTTGACGATCGTCCCGAAGCCGGCGGAGGGCGGGACGCTGCTGGTCTGCTCCGGGACCGCGCACAGCGAGGGCCGGCTGTCCGAGGCCGGCGCGGAGTCGGTGGACGCGGTCGCGCGTCGACTGCTGGATCGTTTCGGGACCGGGCTCACGGCGGATCTGGAGGCCCATCCGGAGGCGGTCGCGGGCGAGTCCGCCTCCCTCTTCGACGCCGATGTGCCGCCGCCCTCCCTGGACCCACGCGTCGGCGAGGTCGTGGAGGGGGTGGACGGCTTCGACGGCTTCGAGGAGACGGGCGAGGAGCCCCCGGCCGAGGCCGCGCACGCCCGCCGCACGATGATCGGCCGCTCCACCGAGGAGGTCGACCACGCGCCCCCGCGCGGCCGGTACGCCCCGGTGCCCGCGCCCGAGGCCGCGCCGGCCTCGCTCGCCCTGCGCTGGGCGGCTCCGGCCGCCGCGCTGGTGCTCGCGTCCGCGGTCGTGGTGGGCCGCCGGGTGTTGCGCCGCCGCCGCTGAGCGCCTGCTACCTCGGCGTCCCCCGGGCGCCTAGAGTCGACCCGTGACCATCGACGACTCCACGCAAGGCTCCCCGGGGGCCACGGGTGTTCGGCTCACGGCCGGCGACGCCGAACTGACCGTGCTGCCGGACCACGGCTGCCGCATCGGCTCGTTGCGGATCGGCGGCATGGAAGTGCTGCGCCAGGGGGCCGAGTTCGGTGCCTTCCCGATGGTGCCGTGGTGCGGACGGGTGGAACTCGGGCAGTTCCGCAACGGCGGCGAGCGGCACCAGCTTCCCGTCAACGCCCCGCCCCACGCCATCCACGGCACCGGTCGGGACACCGCCTGGCGCACGGCGCGGGCGGACGGGGCGAGCGCGGTCTTCACCTACGAGCTCGCCGAGCCCTGGCCGTACCCGGGCCTGGTCACGCAGGTGTTCGAGCTGGCCGAGGGCGGCCTGACGATCACGATGAGCGTGGAGGCGACCGGCGACTCCTTCCCGGCGCAGGCCGGCTGGCACCCGTGGTTCCTGCGCAACCTGGGGCGGGGCGGCTCGGACGTCGAGCTCTCCTTCACCCCCGAGTGGCAGGAGGAGCGGGGCGACGACCATCTGCCCACCGGCCGCCGTATCGCTCCCCGCCCCGGGCCGTGGGACGACTGCTTCGGCATGCCGGAGGGCGTGGACACCACCCTCACCTGGCCGGGCGAGCTGGAGCTGAAGGTCACCAGCCGCAGTGAGTGGGTCGTCGTCTTCGACGAGCTGGAGGAGGCGGTGTGCGTCGAGCCGCAGTCCGGTCCGCCCAACGGGCTGAACACCCTGCCGCGCCTGGTCACCCCCATCGACCCGCTGGAGATGTCCACGACGTGGCGCTGGCGCGCACTGGCCTGACGGCCGGCCGTGAGCGCTTAAGCTCGTGCGTATGAGCGATGCCCGTGACGCCCTGCTTCAGCAGATCAAGGACAAGGCCGTGGTCCACGGCAAGGTCACCCTCTCCTCCGGGCTGGAGGCCGACTACTACATCGATCTGCGCCGGATCACCCTCGATGCCGAGGCCGCGCCGCTGGTCGGGCAGGTCATGCTCGACACCACGGCCGACCTGGAGTACGACGCCGTGGGCGGGTTGACCCTGGGCGCGGACCCGGTGGCCACGTCGATGCTGCACGCCGCCGCGGCGCGCGGGCGCAAGCTCGACGCCTTCGTGGTGCGCAAGGCGCAGAAGACCCACGGCATGCAGCGCCGGATCGAGGGCCCGGACATCAAGGGCCGTCGGGTGCTGGTGGTCGAGGACACCTCCACCACCGGTGGCTCCCCGTTGACCGCGGTGGAGGCGGCCCGGGAGGCCGGCGCCGAGGTGGTCGCGGTCGCGACGATCGTGGACCGCGGCGCGGCCGGGGCGATCGAGGAGGCGGGCCTGCGCTATGTGCCCGCGTTCCAGCTGGCCGATCTTGACCTCGGCTGACGGGGCTCTGAGCTGGGGCTTTACCAAGGGGCGGGGTGTTTCACGTGAAACACCCCGCCCCTTTGTGATGCCCGGGCAGTGCGCCGTCTGGAGCAAATGAAGGAGTCTGGGAAGATGGGCCGGACGACGACGTCGCCCACCGGTTAGGTCAGGGCCAAGAACCACACCCCGCCACATCACAAGGAGCGGACAGATGCCCATCGCATCCCCCGAGATCTACAACGAGATGCTTGACCGGGCGAAGGCAGGCAAGTTCGCCTACCCGGCGATCAATGTGACCTCGACGCAGACGCTGCACGCCGCACTCCGTGGTTTCGCCGAGGCTGAGAGCGACGGCATCATCCAGATCTCCACCGGTGGCGCCGAGTTCCTGGGCGGGCAGTACAGCAAGGACATGGTGTCCGGTGCGGTCGCCCTCGCCGAGTTCGCGCACGTGGTCGCCAAGAAGTACCCGGTGAACATCGCGCTGCACACCGACCACTGCCCGAAGGACAAGCTCGACGGCTACGTCCGTCCGCTGCTGGCCATCTCGCAGGAGCGCGTCGCGGCCGGCCAGAACCCGCTCTTCCAGTCCCACATGTGGGACGGCTCCGCGGAGAAGCTCGACGACAACCTGGCCATCGCCCAGGAGCTGCTCGCCGAGGCGGTCAAGGCCAAGATCATCCTTGAGGTCGAGATCACCCCGACCGGTGGCGAGGAGGACGGCGTCACCCACGAGATCAACGACGAGCTCTACACCACCGTCGCCGACGCGGAGCGCACCGCCGAGGCGCTGGGCCTGGGCGAGAAGGGCCGCTACCTGCTGGCCGCCTCCTTCGGCAACGTCCACGGCGTCTACAAGCCGGGCAACGTCGTGCTCCGCCCGGAGCTGCTCCGTGACCTCCAGGACGGCATCGCCGCCAAGCACGGCAAGGCCGACCCGTTCGACTTCGTCTTCCACGGCGGCTCCGGCTCCACCGAGGAGGAGATCCGCACCGCGCTGGAGAACGGCGTCGTGAAGATGAACCTCGACACCGACACCCAGTACGCCTTCACCCGTCCGGTCGCGGACCACATGTTCCGCAACTACGACGGCGTCCTGAAGATCGACGGCGAGGTCGGCGACAAGAAGACCTACGACCCGCGCAGCTGGGGCAAGCTGGCGGAGAAGGGCATGGCCGAGCGCGTCACCAAGGCGTGCGCGGACCTGCGCTCCACCGGTACCAAGCTGAAGTAACGCCTCGCGCGCCCGCACAGGGGCCCGGCCGCCGCCCGGCGGCCGGGCCTTCGTGCGTCCGGTGCGGCCGGGCCCTCGTGCGTCCGGCGGCCGGGTCCCCGGTGTCGTCCGGCGGGCCGGCCCGCGTGACGTGGGCGGGGATGCGGCCGGCCACCGCGCACACCGCGCCCCCGCGAGGCATCATCCCCCTATGAGCGACACCGTCGCCGGCGCACTGCGGCTCGCCCAGCCGCGGGGCCGCTGGGTGCTGCTGACCGCCGTGCTCGGATCCGGGATGGCGATGCTCGACAGCACGGTGGTCAATGTCGCGCTGCCCCGCATCGGGGAGGACCTCGACGCCGACCTGGCGGCGCTCCAGTGGACCGTCAACGCCTACATGCTCACGCTCGCCGGCCTGATCCTGCTCGGCGGCGCGCTGGGCGACCGCTTCGGGCGGCGGCGGATCTTCGTGGTCGGCGTGGTCTGGTTCGCGCTGGCCTCGCTGCTGTGCGGGCTGGCCCCCAGCGCCGGGGTGCTCATCGCCGCTCGCGCCCTCCAGGGCATCGGCGGTGCCCTCCTCACCCCCGGCTCCCTGGCGCTGATCCAGGCCAGCTTCCACCCCGACCAGCGGGCCCGCGCGGTCGGCGCCTGGTCCGGGCTCGGCGGCGTCGCCGCGGCGGTCGGACCGTTCCTCGGCGGCTGGCTGGTGGACGGGCCGGGCTGGCGCTGGGTGTTCTTCCTCAACGTGCCGCTGGCCGCCGTCTGTGTGCCCGTCGCGCTCCGGCACGTCCCCGAGAGCCGCGACCCCGACGCCGGCGGTCGCTTCGATGTCGCGGGCGCCGTGCTCGGCGCGCTCGCGCTGGGCGCCGTCACGTACGCCCTGATCGCCGCGCCCGAACAGGGGCCCTCCCCGGCGGTGATCGCCTCCGGCGTCGGCGGGCTGCTGCTCGGGGCCGCGTTCGTCGTGCTGGAGCGACGGCTCCCCGCCCCCATGCTGCCGCCGCGGATCTTCCGCTCCCGGCAGTTCACCGCGGTCAACACCGTCACCCTGTGCGTCTACGCCGCCTTCAGCGGCTTCTTCTTCCTCTCCGTGCTCCAGCTCCAGGTCGTCCTCGACTACTCGGCGCTGGCCGCCGGCACCGCGCTGCTCCCGACCACCCTGCTGATGCTGCTGCTCTCCGCGCGCTCGGGCGAGCTCGGCCAGCGGATCGGGCCCCGCATCCCGCTCACGGTGGGTCCGCTGCTGTGCGCGGTCGGGATCCTGCTGATGACGCGGGCCGGGCCCGGCGCCTCGTACTGGACCGTGATCCTGCCCGCGCTGCTGGTCCTCGGCGCCGGCATGGTCCTGCTGGTGGCCCCGCTGACCGCCACCGTCCTGGCCTCCGTCGAGGTGGCGCGCGCCGGGCTCGCCAGCGGCGTCAACAACGCGGTCGCCCGAGCCGCCGGGCTGATGGCCGTCGCCGCGCTGCCGCTGCTCGCCGGGATGGGGCCGGAGGCGTACCGGGAGGCCGACGCGTTCGACGCCGCCTTCGTCAGGGCCATGCTGATCTGCGCCGGCCTGCTGGTCCTGGGGGCGCTGATCGCCTGGTGCACGGTCCGCGACGACGTGCTGGAGGAGAAGCCCGCCCCCGCGCCCGCCCCCGCCCCCGGCGAGGCGGTCCCGGCCAGCGAGGGGCGGCCGGCGGCCGGGACCCCGGAGGCCGGCGAGTGCGAGGAGCACTGTCACCTCGAGTGCACCTACCACTGCGGTGTGGTGTCCCCGCCGCTGGACCCGGGCGAGCGGCCCCGCCCGGGCCGCGCGCGCGAGCCGTAGCCGCCGGCCGGGCCCGCCGTCGACGCACCGGCCTCACGGGCCCGTACCGGCCCCCACCCGCCCCCACCGGCCCGTACCCGTGGGGTACGCGACGCGTCCGTCCGGCCCCCGGTCCGGCAGACTGGAGGTCATGGCCATTCACGAGAACCTGCTCGGGGGACCGCCCCCGACCCACCTGCCCGACGACCCCGAGCCGCGTGAGCTGCTCGCGTCCGGCGCGGCCCCCGCCGAGGTCGCCGCGAAGTACCCCACATCCTCGCTGGCGTGGGCGCAGCTCGCCGACGACGCCTTCGAGGCCGGGCGGGTCGTCGAGTCCTACGCGTACGCCCGCACGGGCTACCACCGGGGGCTGGACGCGCTGCGCCGCAACGGCTGGAAGGGCCACGGGCCGGTGCCGTTCGAGCACGAGCCGAACCGCGGCTTCCTGCGGTCGCTGCACGCGCTCGCCCGCGCCGCCCAGGCCATCGGGGAGCAGGAGGAGTACGAGCGCTGCGCCACGTTCCTGCGGGACAGCTCGCCGACCGCGGCGGACACCCTCTCCTGAACCCGTCCGGGTCAACGCCGAGGGCGTTTTCCGCTGCTGAGCGTTTTCAAGCGAACACAAGCGAACGTGTCCGATGACCGTCCGCATTCGGGGCCTGCCTGTTCCGTATATCGATCAGGCAGGCCCTTGTCGTACGCGCTCGCGGCACGCATGATGCGCATGGGCACGCTGGTCCGGCCGGACGCGTGGCCCGAGAGGGGACCGGGGCTCCGATGCCGAGAAGGAAGGGGCGGACCGCTACCCGGACGCACGCTGTACTAGGAGACAGTGATGTCGCACGACCCCGACGTGTACGAAGCCGAGCCGGTGGCGGACGCCGTACCGGGCGCCGACTCCGAGACGCCGAACCTCGACTTCGAAGGAACCACTCCCTACGAGGACTACGTGAAGGCGTCCGTCCTCACCCATCTCCAGCACCCGCTCTCCGACGACCCGGGCGAGATGGTGTTCCTGGTGACGACCCAGGTGATGGAGTTGTGGTTCACCGTCATCGTCCATGAGTGGGAGACCGCGGCCAAGGCGCTGCGCGAGGACGACCTGCCGGCCGCGATGGCCGCGCTGCTCCGCTCCACCCATGAGCTGGAGGCGCTCAACGCCTCCTGGAAGCCGCTGGCGCGACTGACGCCGGCGCAGTTCAACGGCTACCGCTCGGCGCTCGGCGAGGGCTCCGGGTTCCAGTCCGCGATGTACCGCCGGATGGAGTTCCTGCTCGGGGACAAGGCCGCGTCGATGCTCGTCCCGCACCGGGGCTCGCCGCGGGTCCACGCCGAGTTGGAGAAGGCGCTCGCCGAGCCCAGCCTCTACGACGAGGTGCTGCGCTACCTGGCCCGCCGGGGCTTCGAGATCCAGGAGTCCGTCCTGGAACGCGACCTCACCCAGCGCTACCAGCCCGATCCGTCGGTCGAGGCCGCCTGGCAGCGGATCTACTCCGAGCCCGCCCTGGCCACCGGCCTCGGCGGTGGCGAGCTCGCCCAGCTGGGCGAGGCGCTCACCGAGGTCGCCGAGCTGGTGTGGCGCTGGCGCAACGACCACCTGGTGGCCACCCGGCGCGCGATGGGCGCCAAGACCGGCACCGGCGGTTCGGCGGGCGTGGCCTGGCTGGAGAAGCGGGCCGGCAAGCACGTCTTCCCCGAGCTGTGGACGGCGCGCAGCCATGTCTGAGAACTCCACGAACGAGCTCGTCGCGGAGGCGGCCCGCCTGGACGACGGCGATGAACTCGCCAAGCTCCGCGAGCGCTTCGCCCTCGACGACGACACCGTCTACCTCGACGGCAACTCGCTGGGCGCGCTGCCGCACACCGTCGCCCCGCGGCTGGCGGAGGTCGTCACCCACGAGTGGGGGCGGCTGCGCATCCGGTCCTGGGACGAGAGCGGCTGGTGGACCGCACCGGAGCGGGTCGGCGACCGGGTCGGCCGGCTGATCGGGGCCGCACCGGGCCAGGTGGTCGTGGGCGACTCGACCAGCGTCAACGTCTTCAAGGCGGTGGTCGCGGCCGTGCGGATCGCCCAGGAGGACGCCCGCGGGGACAACCGGGGGGACATCGTCCGTGACGAGATCCTCGTCGACGAGACGACCTTCCCCACCGACGGCTACATCGCCCGCTCGGCGGCGCGGCTGACCGGTTGTGAGCCGCGGCCCCTGCCACCCGGCGAGATCGCGGCCGCGGTGGGTCCGCGCACCGCCGTCGTGCTGGTCAACCACGTCGACTACCGCACGGGCCGGCTGCACGACCTGCCCGGCATCACCGCCGCCGCGCGGGCGGCCGGGGCGCGCGTGGTGTGGGACCTCTGCCACAGCGCGGGCGCGCTGCCGGTGGACCTGGACGCCCATGGCGTCGACTTCGCCGTGGGGTGCACGTACAAGTACCTGAACGGCGGGCCCGGCTCGCCGGCGTACCTGTACGTGGCGCGGGAGCTCCAGCCGCGCTTCGACTCCCCGCTGCCCGGCTGGAACTCGCACGCCGACCCGTTCGGGATGGACCCGGCGTACCGGCCGGCCGACGGGGCGCTCCGCGGCCGGGTCGGCACCCCCGACATCCTGTCGCTGCTCGCCCTGGAGGCGGCGCTGGACGTCTGGGACGGCGTCACCGTCGAGGCGGTGCGCGCCAAGAGCCTGGCCCTGACGGACTTCTTCCTCTCCTGCGTCGAGCGTCACGTCCCGGCCGGGAGGGTGGAGTCGGTCAGCCCCGCCGCGCACGCCGAGCGCGGCAGCCAGGTCTCGCTCCGCTGCCTTGACGCGGCTGCGGTGATGGCCGAGCTCATCCGGCGCGGCGTGGTCGGCGACTTCCGCCGCCCCGACGTGCTGCGCTTCGGCTTCACCCCGCTGTACACCTCCTTCGCCGACGCGGAGCGCGCCGCGCGCGTGCTCGGCGAGGTGCTGCGGGACGTCGGGGAGGTGGGCTGACCGTGCCGCCCGAGCCGGACTCCGAGGCCGCGGCTCCCGCGCTGTCGGCCGCCGCGCAGGCGGCGGTCGCCGACGCGGTCGCCGACGCGGCGGAGGAGGCGTCCGCCTTCGCGCATCCGCCCGTGGCGCCGGACGCCACCGGCTCGTACGGCCCGCACCCGGACCAGGTGGTGGACTTCCATCTGCCACCGTCTGACGCGGCGTCCGCGCCCGCGCCCCTCGTGGTCCTCTTCCACGGGGGCGCGTGGCGCTCCCCCTACGACCGTCTCCACATCTCGCCGCTGGCCGCCTTCCTCGCCGGCCGAGGGCTGGCCGTCGCGTCGGTGGAGTACCGGCGAGGGCCGGCCTCGGAGGCGAGGACCCCGGGTACGGGCGCGGCGCCCCGGCCCCGGGCGGGCCGGTGGCCGGAGACCTTCGACGACCTCGCCGCGGCGGTGGACGCCGTGCCGAGGCTGGTGGCCGAGCTCGGGCTGACCGGGGTGGACGCCGGACGGATGGTGCTGTGCGGGCACTCGGCGGGCGGGCACGCCGCGCTGTGGGCGGCGGCGCGGCATGTGCTGCCGGCCGACGCGCCGTGGCGCGCCCCGGCCGCGGCCCCGGCCGTACGTGGCGTGGTGGCCCTCGCTCCGATCGCCGACTTCGCGGTCGCGCGGGAGCTGGGCGTGTGCTCCGACGCGGTCGACGAACTGCTCGACGGGGAGGCGGCCCTGCCGCGGCGGCTGCCGTACGCCGACCCGGCCGCGCTGCTGCCCACCGGCGTGCCGACGACGATCGTGCAGGGCGCTCGGGACGCCGACGTGCCCGCGCGGGTCGCGGAGGCGTTCGCGGCCGCGGCGGAGCGTGCCGGACAGCCGGTGCGGCTGACGCTCCTGGCAGACGTGGGGCACTTTCCGCCGATCGACCCCGCGACGGCGGCCGCCCGCACCGTGGCTGACGAGATCGAGGGGATCGTCCGGCGATACGCTCCCGGAGCATGAACACCGTCGCCGACTTCGACCCGTGGTCCCCGTCGTTCACGGCGGACCCGTATCCGGTCTACGCGAGCCTGCGCGAGCGCGGCCGCGCGCACTGGTTCGAGCCCGCCCGGCAGTGGCTGATCCCGCACTACGACGACGTCAGCGCCCTGTTGCGGGACCGCAGGTTGGGGCGGACGTATCTGCACCGCTTCAGCCACGAGGAGTTCGGGCGGACCGCTCCGTCCGCGGCGCACGGCCCCTTCCACACGCTCAACGGCAGCGGCCTGCTCGACCTCGAAGGGGAGGACCACACCCGGATCCGCCGGCTGGTCGCCAAGGCGTTCACCCCGCGTACGGTCGAGCGGCTGGTGCCCACCATCCGGCGGTTGGCCGAGGAACTGGTGGACGACCTGGTCGCGCGGGGCGGCGGGGACCTGATCGCGGCGGTCGCCGAGCCGCTGCCGGTGGCGGTGATCGCCGAGATGCTGGGCATCCCGGAGTCGGACCGGGGGCTGCTGCGGCCGTGGTCGGCGGACATCTGCGGGATGTTCGAACTGAACCCGAGCGAGGAGACCGCGCGCCGCGCGGTGAGCGCCTCGCTGGAGTTCACCGCGTATCTGCGGGACCTGATCGTCGAACGCCGTCGCTCGCCGGGTGAGGACCTGGTCAGCGCGCTGATCGCGGCCCACGACGCGGAGGACCGGCTCACCGAGCAGGAGATGATCTCCACCTGTGTGCTGCTGCTGAACGCGGGACACGAGGCCACGGTCAACTCCACCGGAAACGGCTGGCTGACCCTCTTCCACCATCCGGAGCAGCTGGCCCGGCTGCGCGCGGCACCGGAGGCGCTGCTGGCGCCGGCGATCGAGGAACTGCTGCGCTACGACACGCCGTTGCAGATGTTCGAGCGCTGGGTGCTGGAGGACATCGAGGTCGGTGGCACGGTCATCCCGCGCGGCAGCGAGGTGGCGCTGCTCTTCGGCTCCGCCAACCGCGACCCGGCCCGCTTCGAGCGCCCGGACGAGCTGGACCTGTCCCGCGCGGACAATCCGCACATCACCTTCGGCGCCGGCATCCACTACTGCCTCGGCGCACCGCTGGCCCGCCTCGAACTCGCCGCCTCCTTCGGCACCCTGCTGCGCCGCGCCCCGCGGCTGCGGCTGGCGGCGGAGCCGGAGTGGACGGGGTTCGTCATCCGCGGGCTGCGGGAGCTGCGGGTCGAGGTGTGAGCGTGCCGGGTTCCTGTCCACAGCCTGTGGACAAGAACCCGGACTTCGGCGCGCCGGAGGTCACGCCCCGGGTCACGCCCCCATGTCGCGACGCCGCAGCGCGGCCAGGCCGGTCACGGCGAACGCCGTCGCCAGGGCCGGCAGCCAGACGAACGGGGCGGCGGAGACGTCGGCGCCCGGCAGCTTGGGGAGATGGCCGTAGGGCGACAGGTTCAGGACCGCCCGGGGGAGGTCGAGGGCCGGGCCGAGCCAGCCGACGGCGATGCACGCGCCCACCACGCCCCAGGTGGCCGGGGCCAGCCTGGGTAGCGCGCCGACGATCAGCGTGGCCAGCCCGGCGAACGTCCACACCGCCGGGACCTGCGCCAGCGCCGCGCCGAGCACCCGCGGGAGCTGCCCGCCGAGGTCGTCGGCGGCGAGCCCGTAGGTCAGTCCCATCGCCGTGCCGCCGACCGCGAGCACCGCGGCCGAGCCGGCGAAGGCGATGAGGAGGTGGCCGGCCGCCCAGCGCAGCCGGCTCAGCGGCAGGGCCAGCAGCGGCTCCGCGCGTTCGCCGGTCTCCTCACCGCGCAGCCGCAGCACCGCGCCGGTCGCGTACAGCGCGCAGAGCAGGCCGAGCGAGGTGACCAGGGAGGCCAGGAAGGCGTCGGCGAGGCCCTGTTGTCCCCCCATCCGCTCGAACAGCTCGCGCGTGCTCTCGTTGTCGCCGACCAGCTCGTCAGCGCCGTTCGCGAGGGATCCGAAGACGGCGCCGGCCAAGGCGAAGCCGAGGGCCCAGCCGAGCAGGGTGCCGCGCTGGAGCCGCCAGGCCAGTCCGAAGGCGCCGCCGAGCGAGCGGCCCGCGGCGGCCGGGCCGGGGCGGGGCGGGAAGAAGCCGGCGCCGAGGTCGCGGCGGCCGACCAGCGCGTAGGCCGTGCCGGAGGCCACCGCCGCGAGCAGCAGCGGGAGCAGCAGCACCCACCAGCGCTCGTCCCCGTACGGGCGCACCGACGCGGCCCAGCCCAGCGGGGTGAACCAGCTGAGCGGGGAGGTGGTGCCCGGGGTGTCCTGGGCGGCGTCGCCCGCTCCGCGCAGCGCGAAGGCCAGACCCACGAGGGCGCCGGACAGCCCCCTGGCCAGCCGGGTGTTCTCGGTGAGCTGGCAGACCACGACCGCCAGGCCCGCGAACGCCATGCCGGTGGTCGCGACGGAGAGGCCGAGCGCCACGGCGCCGCCGCCACCGGCGCCGAGGGCGGCCATCCCGAGGGCCACCAGCGCCCCCGCGGCGACATCGGCGACGGCGGCGGTGAGCAGGGCGCAGGTGAGCGGGGCGTGCCGGCCGACCATCGCGGAGGAGAGCATCTCCTGACGGCCCGACTCCTCCTCCTCACGGGTGTGGCGCACCACGATCACCAGGCTCATCACGCCGGCCAGCACGGCCGCGTAGCCGCCCACCCGCCATGTGGCCAGTCCGCCGAGCGAGTCGTCGTACAGCACCCCGTACAGCGCGCGCAGCGAGCCGTTGGCGCTCATGTCCCGTGCGAAGTCGGCCCGCTCGGCCGCCGTGTCGTAGAGGTTCTTGAAGGAGTCGGCGGTGCCGAGCACCATCAGGGCGATGGCGAAGACCCACACCGGGACCATCACCCGGTCGCGGCGCAGGGCGAGCCGCAGCAGCCGGCCGGTGCCCGCGAGCTCGTCCGAGCGGCGGGTGGCCCGGGGGTGGGCGTGATACGGGGAGACGGCGCTCATCGGGCGGTCCCCGCTTCGCGCACCGCGTCAGCGTCCTCGTCGGCGTAGTGCCGCAGGAAGAGCTCCTCCAGCGTGGGCGGGCTGCTGATCAGGCTGCGCACCCCCGACTCGCCGAGCCGGCGCAGCACCCCGTCCAGCTTGTCGGTGTCCACCTGGAGCCGCACCCGCCGGCCCTGGACGGTCAGGTCGTGGACGCCGGGGAGGGTGGAGAGCCCGTCGGGCGGGCCGGCCAGCTCGGCGGTGACCGAGGTCCGGGTGAGGTGGCGCAGGTCGGCGAGCGATCCGGACTCGACCGTGCGCCCCTTGCGGATGATGCTGACCCGGTCGCACAGCGCCTCCACCTCGCTGAGCACATGGCTGGAGAGCAGCACGGTGCAGCCGCGGTCCCGGGCCTCGCCGACGCACCGCTGGAAGACCTCCTCCATGAGCGGGTCGAGGCCGGAGGTGGGCTCGTCCAGGATCAGCAGCGAGGCGTCCGAGGCGAAGGCGGCCACCAGGGCGACCTTCTGCCGGTTGCCCTTCGAATAGGTGCGGCCCTTCTTCGTCGGGTCGAGCTCGAAGCGCTCCAGCAGCTCGGCGCGGCGCGTCCGGTCCAGGCCGCCGCGCAGCCGCCCGTAGAGGTCGATCACCTCGCCGCCGCTGAGGTTGTGCCACAGCGTGACGTCTCCGGGCACGTACGCCACATGGCGGTGGAGCGCGACCGCCTCGCGCCACGGGTCGACCCCGAGCACCTGGGCGGCGCCGCGGTCGGCGCGTATCAGGCCGAGGAGGACCCGGATGGTGGTGGACTTCCCGGCGCCGTTGGGGCCCAGGAAGCCATGCACCTCGCCGGTCTCGACGCTCAGGTCGAGACCGTCCAGCGCATGGGTCCGGCCGAAGGACTTGCGCAGGCCGGACACGGTGATAGCCGTCGTCATGGTTCTGAAGTTACTGTGGTTTCACAAATTTGTGAAGATAAGAAAGTGTTTAAACTTAGGGCGGCTCAGCGGTGGTGCGAGAGTGGGCGGCGAAGGGTGGCGGAGATGGCGGAGAGGGCGCACGAGCGGGATGAGGACGCGGTGTCGCGCTTCGTCGAGCGGTTCGCGGGCGAGCTGGCCGACGCCGGGATGCAGCGGATGGCGGCCCGGGTCTTCGCGGCGCTGCTCGCCTCCGACAGCGGGACCCTGACCTCGGCCGAGCTCGCCGAGCGGCTCCAGATCTCCCCGGCGGCGGTCTCCGGCGCGATCCGCTACCTCAGCCAGGTCCACATGGTCGGCCGGGAGCGCGACCCCGGTTCTCGGCGCGACCGCTACCGACTGCACAACGAGCTCTGGTACGAGACCTTCACCCGCCGCGACCAGTTGTTGAGCCGCTGGGAGTCCACCCTGCGGGACGGCGCAGCGTCGCTGGGACCGGGCACTCCGGCCGGTGAGCGGGTGGCTGAGACGGCGGCCTTCTTCGAGTTCCTCCAGGGGGAGATGCTCTCGATGATGGACCGCTGGCGCGCGTACCAGGCCGCCCGCCGCGAGGCTCTCGCGGCGACACCCGCGACCGCCGCCGCACCCGGGCTTGCCGCGTCCGACACCGTCGCAGCCGAGATCGCCGGGTCCGAGGTCCTCGCGTCCGAGTCCGGCGCGGGCCCGCACCCCCGGGCCACGGCCGCCCGGGAGGGCTGAGCCGGCTCGCCTCGGTGCGGCGCGCCGCCCGCGCGGTGCGCTCCCGCGGCCGCGCGGCTCTCCTCCGCGTCCGCACGGCCGCGCGGACGCGCCGCCCGGGTTACGGGTGCGGAACCAGCAGGCGCAGCGCCTCGCCGAGGACCGTCCAGGTGCGGGTGCGGACCGGGCCCGCGATGTGCGCGTCCGCGCGGTAGCGGAAATCGGGGCCGGAGACGGTGATCGCGCGGGCCCTGGCCCGCACCGGGGCCTCGGCGGCGTGCGAGCGGACCAGCACCTCCGCCAGGCCCGCGCCGGGCGTGGAGACCGTGATCCGCTCCACCGGCTGGTCGAGGTCGGCCAGCAGCACGCCGTCCGCCTCCACCCGCAGCCGCTGCCCCGGCTCCCGGCCGCGGCGGCGCGCGGTTCCGGGGCCGAGACCCGGCACCGGGAGGGTGAGCAGCGCCAGCGCGGAGCGCGCGGTGCGGGCGGCGGGGGACCACCAGGCGTGGTGCCGGTCCGCCGCCGATCCACCGCCGCCGTCGGACCCGGACGGCCCGCCGGTCCCGGCGAGGCCGTCGTCGCCGACACCGGGCTCGGGCGACGCGGCGTCCGGCGTCACGCCCCCGCGCCGCTCCCCGTCCCCGGGCCGGTCCCGGTCCCGTGCGCCGGGGATCCCGCGCGGGCCAGGCCCGCCCGCGCGGTCGCCGTCGTACGTCCGGTCGGGGGAGCCGTCCCCGGTCCCGTGCGGTGGGGAGGCGGCGCCGCCCCGCGGATACGCCCCGTACCCGCCGTGCCCCGCACCGTCCTCGACGTCGTCGGCGTAACCGTCCTGGTCCGGATGGGCGGCGCGCCGGTCATGGCCGTCGAACGGCGGGTCGTAGGCGCCGTACGCGGCGCCGCCCGAGGGAATGTGCAGACCGCCGAGGACCACTCCGCCGCTGTCGTCCACCAGCACGTCCAGCCGGCGCTCCCGGCCGTCCAGGACCGTGCGCGCGGCGGCCACGGCGCCGGTGGGCACGCCGAGTGAACGCGCGAGTGCCACCGAGGGCGACGTGCCGACCGGGACCATGGAGAGCGCCGCGTCCGCGAGCTCGCGGTGTTGGTGCAGAAGCCGCACGACGTGCAGCAACGCGCGGTCGTCGCCGATCACGACGGGGCGCCGGCTGCCCCTGCGGGCCAGCGCCCGCGCCACCTCGGCCGGCCCGTCCGGAAGAAGGATTTTCGTCTGTGCGCCGGCACACAGAACATCTTTCGCGATCCGCACGGATTCGCCGTCGACACGGCGCGCGAGCGGGTCGATGATCACGAGTAGCGGGGACTCCCGGACGTCGGGGGGAGAGTCTCCGGCAGGGTCTGGAGCCGACACCTCGGTCCTTCCTCAGGTAATCTCTCGGTGCAAGAGCCCCTGTCGCTGTTGCGCCAGGGGCTTCGTCTATCCGGGGCACCGGTTCGACGGCTCTTGTGGTGGCACAGCCACTGCGCACGTTGGACATGCCCCGCCCGGAAGGGGTGTACGCCTGTGCCCGCACTTGTGCTGCTCGGTGCTCAGTGGGGTGATGAGGGCAAGGGAAAGGCCACCGACCTGCTCGGCGGCTCAGTGGACTACGTGGTGCGCTACCAGGGTGGCAACAACGCCGGCCACACGGTCGTCGTCGGCGACCAGAAGTACGCGCTTCACCTCCTCCCTTCCGGAATCCTCTCGCCGGGGTGTACCCCGGTCATCGGCAACGGCGTCGTCGTCGACCCGGCGGTCCTGCTCTCCGAGCTGAGCGGGCTGAACGAGCGTGGCGTCGACACGTCCAAGCTGCTGCTCAGCGGTAACGCGCATCTGATCACTCCGTACCACACGACCATCGACAAGGTGACGGAACGCTTCCTCGGAAAGCGGAAGATCGGCACCACCGGGCGCGGCATCGGCCCGACGTACGCCGACAAGATCAACCGAGTCGGCATCCGCGTCCAGGACATCTTCGACGAGTCGATCCTCCAGCAGAAGGTGGAGGCGGCTCTCGATTTCAAAAACCAGATCCTCGCCAAGCTCTACAACCGGCGCGCGATCACCGTGGAGCAGGTCGTCGAGGAGCTGCTGGCCTACTCGGACCAGCTGCGGCCCTTCGTCACCGACACCACGCTGGTGCTGAACAACGCCATCGACGAGGGCAAGGTCGTGCTCTTCGAGGGCGGCCAGGGCACCCTGCTCGACGTCGACCACGGCACGTACCCCTTCGTCACCTCCTCCAACCCGACCGCCGGCGGCGCCTGCACCGGCGCCGGCGTGGGCCCGACGAAGATCAGCCGCGTCATCGGCATCCTGAAGGCGTACACCACGCGCGTCGGCGCGGGTCCGTTCCCGACGGAGCTGTTCGACGAGGACGGCGAGAAGCTGCGCACCATCGGCCACGAGCGCGGTGTGACCACCGGCCGGGACCGGCGCTGCGGCTGGTTCGACGCGGTCATCGCGCGCTACGCCACCCGGGTCAACGGCCTCACCGACTTCTTCCTCACCAAGCTGGACGTGCTCACCGGCTGGGAGCAGATCCCGGTGTGTGTGGCGTACGAGATCGACGGCCGGCGGGTCGAGGAGCTGCCGTACAGCCAGACCGACTTCCACCACGCGAAGCCGATCTACGAGATGCTGCCGGGCTGGTCCGAGGACATCAGCAAGGCCAAGTCCTTCTCCGACCTGCCGAAGAACGCGCAGGCGTATGTGAAGGCCCTGGAGGAGATGTCGGGCGCGCCGATCTCGGCGATCGGCGTCGGCCCGGGCCGGGACGAGACGATCGAGATCAACTCGTTCCTGTCCTAGCCCCCGGGCACCGGCCCCTCGAAGCACAGGGGCCTTCGGGCGCATGAGAAACGGCGCGCCGGCCGACAGCAGTCGGCCGGCGCGCCGTTTCCCGTTCCGGGCGGCCGCGGTGGGCGGTCAGTCGAGGCGGGTGAAGGTCACGGTGCCGGTCTCGCTGGTGTTGGAGTCGACGTACTGGAACCGCAGCTTGTTCGCGCCGGCCGTGGTGAAGGTGTGCGCCTCCTCCGGGGTGCAGCTGTCGACCGGCGTCTCCTTGACGACCTCCTCGGTGCTGAGGCGGAGTCCGTCCTCGGCCACCGAGACCAGCCGCATGTTGCCCTCGCAGTCGGCCTTGTCGCTCTGCCAGGAGGTCTCGGCCACCGGGGTGCCGTGGACGCCCTGCTTGATGACGAGCTTCAGGATCGCGTTCTTCTCGCCGTACGCGTCCTTCGCCTGCCAGGTGCCCAGGTAGGCGTCGGGGATCGGGGTGTCGTCCTGCGCGACCCGGCGCAGCGTGGCCTCGCCGGAGTCGTCCTTGCGGCTCCAGGCGATCGAGCCGTCGTCGCGCAGCTTCAGGGTCTGCTCGCCGATCGGGCTGCAGGAGCCCTCGGGCACGCTGGTGGTCACGTCGGTGTCGATGACGAGCAGGCTCTCCACCGACTTCAGGGTGCCCGCGCCCTGGCAGAACGACTCGTCGGTCGAGGTCAGCGTGTCGGCGACCTGCGAGCCGATGGTGCCCTGGGCGAGCACGATCCGGCGGACCTTGCCGGTCGGCTCGTCGTTCTCGTAGATCTCGCCCTCCCACGCGCCCAGGTAACCCTGCGGGACGTCACCGGTGGTCGCGGGGCGCGTGGCCGCGTCGGACGGCGAGGACGAGGCGGAGGGGGTGGCGGGCGACTTCGGGTCGCCGGTGGCCGGGCCGCTGCTCGCCGAGGTCTTGCCCTTGGGCTTGGCCTGGTCGTCCTTGTCCTTGTCGTTCCCGCGCAGCACCGCCACCGCGGCCACGCCCGCGATCAGCAGCGTCGCCACGGCGGCCGCCGTCACGATGAGCGCGGTGCGCTTGCGCCGCTTCGCGGGCGGGGCGGGCGGGGTGGGGCCGCCGACGACCGGGCCGAGGGGCGTCGATCCGCCCGGCGGGGTGTGCCCCTCCCCGCCGGAGGCCGCGAACGACGCCATGGCGGGCGGGCCGAAGCCGGGCGGAGGCGTGGACACGGGCTCACCGGCGGACGCGGCGCCGGCCGGGACGGCGCCGGCCGGGACGGCGGCCGCGGGTGTGGCGCCCCCGGCGGCCGAAGGGGCCTGCGGGGTCTGCGGAGCTTGCGGGGCCTGAGGGGCCTGCGGGGTCGGCGCCGGGGGGCCGGCCGGTGTGCCGTGGGCGGCCGCGGGAGTTCCGCCGCCGGCGGCCGGCGGCGTGGCCGGTCCGGCGGGGGTGCTCGGCGTGCTCGGCACCGGCTGTCCGGACGGCGGGTTCGCGAACCCGTGCGGCGTGGCGGCTCCGGCGGGGGCGCCGGGAGACGCGGCCGGGGTCGCGGGCTGGGCCACGGGCTGGGCCACGGGGGTGGCCGGCGGCGCCGCGTGGGCCGCGGGCGCTGCCGCCGGCGGCGTGGCGGGCTGGGCCACGGGTGCGCCGGACGGCGGGGTGTGCGGGGTGTGCGGGGTGGCGGCGGCCGGGGTCGCCGGTGTGGCCGGGGTCGCGGGGGCGGCCGGGGTGTCGTTCTGCGGCGTGGCCTGGCCCGCGGCGGGCGTGGCCGGCGGCGCGCCGCCCGGCGGGGTGTGCGGGTGCGGCGGGGTGGCCGGCGCCGCCGGCGGGGTGAGCGGATACGACGTCGGGGCCGCCGGGGCCGCCGGGGCAGCCGGTGGCGGCGGAACGGTCGGCGGCGGGGGCGTGGCCGGCGCCGACGCCGAGGGAGCGGCCGAGGGCGGCGGGGGCGTCGCCGGGGCGGACGGAGGCGGCGGGGTGGCACCGGTGCCCGGCGGGGTCGTCGGGGGCGGCGGGACCGTTCCACCGCCGCCCGCGGTGGGCGGGGCGCCGGGCGGCGCGGGCACGCCCGGGTGTGCCGGGGCGGCGGGGGACTCCGCGTCGAGGAGCTCCACCGCGTGCCGGCCGAGCTGGGCGACGAGGCTGCCCGGCAGCCACGGCTCGCCCGGGTCCACCTCCTCGTCCTCCGGGGTGGCCGTGCGCTCCAGCAGCTCGTCCAGCGTGGGACGCGCCTCCGGGTCCTTGGCCAGACAGTCCGTCACCAGGTCCAGCAGCCCCTCGGGCAGACCGGTCAGGTCCGCCTCCTCCTGGGCGATGCGGTACATCACCGCGTGCACCCCGCTGGTGGCGGCGGCGAAGGGCTGCCGGCCGGTGGCCGCGAAGGCCAGCACCGAGCCGAGGCAGAAGATGTCGCTGGCCGGGGTGACCCGCTCGCCGCGGACCTGCTCGGGCGACATGAAGCCGGGGGAGCCGACGACCGCGCCACTGCGCGTCATGATGCCGTCGGTGACGGTCTCCAGGGCGCGCGCGATGCCGAAGTCGATGACGCGCGGCCCGTCGATGGTGACGAGGATGTTGGAGGGCTTCAGGTCACGGTGGATCAGACCGGCCCCGTGGATGTCCTGGAGCGCGCGGGTCAGCCCGTTGCCGAGGATCCGCACCGAGCGCTCCGGCAGCGGCCGGCCGCCTTCCGCTATGACCGCGTGCAGCGAGGGACCGGCGATGTAGCCGGTGGCGACCCAGGGCGTCGCCGCCTCGGTGTCGGCGTCGAGGACCGGTGCGGTCCACTCGCCACCCACCCGCTTCGCCGCCTTGACCTCCTGCTTGAAACGGCGTCGGAACTCCGGCTGTTGTGCCAGCTCGGTTTGGACGAGCTTGACCGCGACGGTGCGGCCGCGCGCCGAGTGAGCCAGGAACACCCGGCCCATACCGCCCGCGCCGAGGCGCCGCAGCAGCCGGTACTCACCGATCCAACGAGGGTCCTCCGCCCCCAGGTCTTCCATGTGCGCTGTTCCTTCCCTGTTCAACCCTCGCCGGACCCGCCTGAGAATATGAGGCGGCGGTGAGCATTGGGGACCACGCGCACAATCCGTTATCGGTTCCGTATTCTACGGAGTCACTTCCCCGGGAGGCTCCAGCGTGTCCAGCGCCCACGACAGCCGCCGTAGCGCCTCCGTCACCTCGCGCAACTCCTCTGCGCCGCCGAGCGCTTCGGCCAGCCGCCCGGCGAACTCGCGGTGTCCGGGCACGATCCGCCGCACCGCCGCGTAACCCTCCTCGGTCGGAGCCAGCAGCTTCGCCCGGCGATGGGCGGGGTTGGGGCGGTACTCGGCCAGCCCCGCCTCGACGAGGAGGTCCGCGACGCGCTGCACGCTCTGCCGGGTGATGCCCATCGCGCGGGCGATCCCGGCGACCGACAGCGGCTCGCCCAGCACGGCGCCGAGCACCTGCCAGCGGGCGGCGGTCAGCCCGGCGGGCGACGCCAGCCGCTCGGACACCGCCAGCAGTTGGCCGTTGAGCCGGAAGGTGGTGAGCGCGGTCGCGCTGAGCAGCGCCGGGACCTCGGCGGCGGCCGCGTCCGCGCCGGAAGCCGGCTCCGCCGCGGCGGCCCCCGGGGCGTCAGAAGTCGGCCGCGCGCCGGGAGTCCGTCCGGCCTGGGAGGCCGAGGCCGGCTGAGGGGCCCGCTCGGTGTCGGGAGTCCGCTCCGCCGCGGAGGCCGACGCGGCGTCAGACTGCCGCTCCGTTCGGGAGGCGCGTCGGGCCCGGGGTGCGTCGGCGCTCATCGCTGCGCCGCCTCGGCCAGCACGCCGAAGGCGCTCGCGTCCGAGGCGGAGAAGAGCCGGTACCAGGCGTCGAGCACCTCCGGTTCGTATACATCCAGCAGGGCCAGGACCTCCCGGGCGAAGGCCACCGGCTCGGTCGGGCCGGCCGTCACCAGATTCCCGTCCGTCACGGCCGCCGCTTCGCGATAGCGATCTCCGCCCTGATAGCCGGTGGCCGCGAGATACCCGGCGGCGCCGCTGGTGTGGTCCCGGTCGTCCAGCAGCCCCTCCCGGGCGAGGCCGGCCGTGGCGCCGCAGATCGCCGCCACCGGAACGTCCGCGTCCAGGAAGGCGCGGGCCGCGCGGGCGAAGGGGGCGTTGGTGTCGCCCGTGTCCCAGGTGGAGGCGCCCGGCAGGATCAGCAGGGCGCTGTCCTGGGGCCGCAGCGCGTCGACCGTCAGGTCGGGCTGGATCCGCATGCCGCCCATCGTCACCACCGGCTCCCCGCTCAGTCCGACGGTCGCGATGGCGAATCCGGCGCGCGGCGGGCGGTGGTAGGAGGTCTCGCGGATGTGGGCGGTGGCGAAGCCGACCTCCCAGTCGGCGAGCGCGTCGTAGACCGCCACATGCACCGTCTGCTGTCCCATTGCTCCTCCTCGGTAGCTCGTATGACAGTAGGCTGTCAAAAAGACAGGCTGCTGTCAATGCATGTTAAGAACTCGCTCATTCACCCTCCGGTTGCCTTCCGTTCACCTAAAGTTTCCTACGTTCTGTAGTCGAACCGACACGGAAAAGGGGATCCATGGAGTTCCTGCCGCAGCTCGGCGTTCATCTGGCACTCGACCTCGGAGCCGTATCCCTGCTGACCTTCGCGGTGTACTACCCCCGCCATCGGCGCCGCGACCTGATACCCGCCTACCTCGCGCTGAACGTCGCGCTGTTCGCCGTCGTCGCCGCGCTCGCGCGGGTCGGCGGCAACGGAGGCATGGCGCTGGGCTTCGGCCTCTTCGGCGTGCTGTCGATGATCCGGCTGCGCTCGGACGCCATCCAGCACGAGGAGGTGGCGTACTACTTCACCACCCTCGTCCTCGGTCTCATCTGCGGTCTGCCGCACCTGGGGCTCTCCGTCGCGGCCCCACTGGCCGCCCTGCTCCTGCTGGTGCTCTACGTCGCCGACCACCCCCGGCTGTACGCCCGCTCCCGGCGCACCGTCGTCACCCTCGACGCGGTGCACGAGGACCCCGCCGCGCTCCGCGCCGACCTCGCCCGACGGCTCGGCGAGCCGCTCCACTGGACGGTCATGGAGGTCGACTTCGTCCGCGACCTGACCGTCGTCGACGTGCGCTACCGCGAGCACCTGCCGGTGCCGCGGGCCGCCCGCGCCGACCACCCCGGGCCGGCCGAACAGTCCGCCCCGGGCCGTCGTCCCGGCCGGGTCGCCCCCACCTGGGAGGCGGCGTGACCACGCCGGTGGCGCCGCCGCCGGAGCCGGCGGCGGTCAGCGGGCCCATCCAGGGCGCGCGCCCCATCTCGCTCGCCGAGGTCAACGAGCGCTCCGCGCTGCTCGCCCGGATCGACCGCTGCTACCTGGTGCCCGCCACGGTCTTCACCGCACTCGCGGCGCACCTGACCGCCCCGGACCGCCCCGGCGGCCCCTTCCGGGCGCTCACCATCGACGGACGGCGCTGGTTCCGCTACCACTCCGTCTACTACGACACCCCCGGCCTCCGCTCGTTCCACGACCACCGCCAGGGGCGCCGGTTGCGCTTCAAGATCCGGGAGCGGGTCTACCAGGACTCCGGGGAGCGGCAGTTCGAGATCAAGCTCAAGGGCGGGCGCGGGGAGACGGTCAAACAGCGGTGCCCGCTCACCGGCGCGGCCACCCCGCTGGACGCCCCGTTCCGCGCCTTCCTCGCCGACGCGCTGGAGCGCGCGTACGGCATCGAGCCGCCCGCGGAGCTGCGCCCCTCCCTCACCACCGACTACCGGCGGGCCACGCTGGTGGCCGACGGCGAGCGCGTCACCTGCGACACCGGGCTGATCTGCCGGGACGTCCCGCTGGGCGCCGCCGTCCACTGCGACAGCGATCTGGTCCTGGTGGAGACCAAGACGGCCGGGCACCTCACCGAGGCCGACCACTTCCTGCACGCCCACGGGGTGCGGCCAGCCGTCTTCACCAAGTACTGCGGGGCGCTGGCCGCGCTGCGCCCGGCGCTCCCCGGCAACCGCTGGCGTCGCGCCGCCCGCCGCGCCTTCCCGCGCTGGGCGGGAGCGCTCCCCGCGCCGTGCGGGGACGTGCGCTGAGGTTCGGCGGGAGCCGTTTTCCCGCGGCGAGCGGGGACGTGCGCTGACACTCGGCGGGAGCCCTTTCCACGCTGAACGGGAGCCGCGGCGGGCGCCGGAAGACGGTGCCGGAGGGCGCCGGCGGCGGCCACTTCGCCCGACAGGATGCCGGGCGAAGTGGCCTAAGCCATACACCTTGGCGGTGTCTGCGGGCGGCCGGAGATCCATACGCTGGGCCCCATGACCCCTCCGCACGCTGATCCTCAGGTCGGGAAGGCCGTCAAGGCGGCCGACCGCGCCCACGTCTTCCACTCCTGGTCCGCTCAGGGGCTCATCGACCCGCTCGCCATCGCGGGCGCCGAGGGCTCGTACTTCTGGGACTACGACGGCAACCGCTACCTCGACTTCTCCTCCCAGCTGGTCAACACCAACATCGGGCACCAACACCCCAAGGTCGTCGCGGCCATCCAGGAACAGGCCGCGAAGCTGTGCACCATCGCCCCCGGCTTCGCCGTGGACGTACGGTCCGAGGCGGCGCGGCTGATCGCCGAGCGGACCCCGGGCGACCTGGACAAGATCTTCTTCACCAACGGCGGTGCGGAGGCGGTCGAGAACGCGGTACGGATGGCCCGGCTGCACACCGGCCGGCACAAGGTGCTCTCCGCCTACCGCTCGTACCACGGCGCCACCGCCGCCGCGATCAACCTGACCGGCGACCCGCGCCGCTGGGCCTCCGACACCGCCTCCGCGGGCGTGGTCCACTTCTGGGCCCCGTTCCTCTACCGCTCGCCGTTCCACGCCGAGACCGAGGAGCAGGAGCGCGACCGGGCGCTGCGCCACCTGGAGGACACCATCGCCTTCGAGGGTCCGCAGACCATCGCCGCGATCATCCTGGAGACCGTGCCAGGGACCGCCGGCATCATGGTCCCGCCGCCCGGCTACCTGGCCGGCGTCCGGGAGATCTGCGACCGGTACGGGATCGTCTTCGTCCTGGACGAGGTCATGGCCGGCTTCGGGCGCACCGGCGCCTGGTTCGCGGCCGACCACTTCGAGGTGGTCCCGGACCTGCTGACCTTCGCCAAGGGCGTCAACTCCGGCTATGTCCCGCTCGGCGGCGTGGCGATCTCCGCCGAGATCGCCGCCACCTTCGACCAGCGGCCCTACCCCGGTGGGCTCACCTACTCCGGCCACCCGCTGGCCTGCGCCTCGGCCGTCGCCACCATCAACGCGATGGCGGAGGAGCGGATCGTGGAGAACGCCGCGGAGATCGGCGAGAAGGTCATCGGCCCCGGGCTGCGCGAGATCGCCGAACGCCACCCGTCGGTGGGCGAGGTGCGCGGCCTCGGCGCCTTCTGGGCGGTGGAGCTGGTGCGGAACAAGGAGACCCGCGAGCCGCTGGTCCCGTACAACGCCAGCGGCCCGGCCAACCAGCCGATGGCGGACTTCGCGGCGGCCTGCAAGCAGCGCGGGCTGTGGCCGTTCGTCAACATGAACCGCACGCATGTGGTCCCGGCCTGCACCATCAGCGAGGCCGAGGCCAAGGAGGGGCTGGCCGTCCTCGACGAGGCGCTGACGGCCGCCGACGCCCACGCGGCGTAGATCACAGCTGTACTCCACGCGACGGCCCTCGCATATCGTGAGGCGAGGGCCGTCGTGTCGCGCGTGCGCGCGAGGCGCGGGACGGCCGGACCAGAGCACGAAGGAGACGGTCATCGATGCCCGTGCCCGGCAGCAGCCCAGGCACCAGTCCCGGCGCCGGACCCGGCACCGGCCGCCGCGCCAGCCCGGTCAGGCGCAGCACGCTGCGGCAACAGATCGCCGACGCGCTGTGCGACGAGGTGATCGCGGGCCGGCTCCCCGCCGGCCGCCAGTTCACGGTCAAGGAGATGGCCGACCAGTACGGCGTCTCCGCCACTCCGGTACGCGAAGCGCTGATCGACCTGTGCGCCCAGGGGCTGCTCGACGTCGAGGAGCACCGCGGTTTCCGCGTGCACGAGTTCACCCTCGACGACTTCCGCGCCATGGTCCAGGCGCGCTCGCTGATCTCGGAGGGGATGTTCCAGCACTACGCGGATCGGGTGCTGAGCGAGGTGTCGCCGGAGGCGCTGGCGTCGGTGCGCCGCCGGGCGGAGGAGGCCGAGCGCGCCGCGCGCCTCGGTGATCTGGACATCCTCATCGGCTACGACATGCGGTTCTGGCGTGAGCTCGTGGGGCTGGTCGGCAATCCGTACGTCTCGGACTTCCTCCAGCGGCTCCGGGTGCAGAGCTGGGTGTTCACCGTCCCGTTCCTGCGCCGGGTGCCGGACCTGACCGGCCGGCTGTGGGCCCGGCACCGCGAGCTGACCGACGCGGTGACCCGCGCCGACGCGGCGGAGGCGGAACGCATCATCGCGGCGTACAACGCGCATTCGCTGGCGTTGATCGAGGAGCTGGCCACGGGCGCGGCGCCGGCGTGATCGGACGCCCGAACGGTCCAGATGATCCGTCTTCTTGATCCGACTTCGGGGCGAATTACGGCCGTACCGCACGCTTCGCGGAGCGAAGCCGGAGGACTACGCTGATCCGGCCGGCTCTTCGGCTCCAGCCGTCGTCGGAGAACTCCGATCGTGCACGCCGACGCCGACTCCGATCCCACGCCGGTTCCGAACGCCGACCACGCAAACGCCGACCTCGAACGAGAGCGAGATCACGTGGCCTGTGACCTCTGGCTGGTCCCCCTCGTGGATGTGCTGTGCCACAGCCCCGACAACCCCTTCGCCGAGGAGATCGCGGTCTACGACCGGGCGCTGAGCGCCTCCGGGCTGCCGCCCGTGCCCGTCTTCGGCTATATGCCGGGGCTCTCCGGGGACGTCGCCCCGGTGGCGGGCTTCGACTACGACGCGCTGCACTTCCTCCGCCGCGCCTACCTGCTCCAGCTGTGCGGGCTGGCGGTCACCCCGGTCGACGAACTGGGGGGCGACTACGAGCAGTTGCTGGAGATGTTCGAGTCCACCGCCAAGCAGTCGCACCTGGTGTGGCACTACGACCACGCCGGCGCGTACGTCCCGGTGGACTTCGCGGCTCCACTCTCCTCGGACGAACTCCTGGAGGGCGGCGGCCCCCTGGGGTCCAGCCACGGTCTGCTGCGCGAACTCCACGCGGTCGCCCCGGCGCTCGGCATCGACCCCGGCAACCCGCCGGCGGCCCCGGCACCCCCGCCGCGTCCCACCAGCCTGGAGGAGCCGGCGGCACCGATCTCCTACGACGCCGGGCCCTTCGCGCGGGAGCGGCACGTATGGCTCGGGCTGCACGCGGCGGCCACCCGCAGCCTGGGGCAGGGCTCGATGATCGTCTTCAGCTGAGCGGTCGCCCCGCTCGCTTCGGCCGCCTCGGTCGTCCCGGTCGGCTCGGTGGGTCCGGTCGGCTTGGTGGGTCCGGTCGGCTCGGTGAGCCTGGTCGGCTCGGCGGGACTGGTCGGCCGGCCCGGCAGCCGTGCGCGGGCCGGGTGCGCGCGCTCTTCGCGGGACGGGTCAGCGGGGCGACTCCGGGGGGCGCTGCCGCGGCATGTTCGGACGGGTGGCCGGCGGCATCGGGAAGCGGTTCGAGGGCGGCGGGCTGTCCGGCCGCGCGCTCCAGGCCAGGGACTGGGTGAACAGCGGCGCCGAGCCGGAGCGGAACTCCACCATCCAGTCCGCGGTCTCGGTGCGGACCAGCTCCGAGACATCCTCGCTGAACCGCCGCAGCACGGTCAGACAGCGCTCCGCCGCCTCGCTCGCGGTGCCCTCGGCCGGGCCGAGCACCTCCCGCACGCTCTCCGACGCCCAGTCGAACTGCAGCGCCTCCAGCCGTCGGTGCACCGCCTGGGCGGTGGCCACATCGCGCATCCAGCCCGCGGTCAGCCCGAAGCAGCGGTCGGCCGCCACGCAGGCGACCGCGAACAGCAGCGCCAGATAGCCCCAGGCGGCGCCGCCGTCCAGCAGCCCGTTGAGATCCAGCAGCGGCAGCGACGCCCCGACCACCGCGCCCACCGTGGCCCCGATCCGCAGCGCGTGCGCGGTGCGCCGCTTCCAGACCCGGTCGGCGAGATACCAGTCGGCCACCCGCAGCGCGCCGCTCTCCACCCACCGGTAGAGCTCGTCGAGCCGTTCCGCGGGCTCGCCCCAGTCGCCGTGCGGGAAGGGCCGACCCAGCAGGTCGCCCTGTTTGCCCCCGCGCCCCTGCCGAGGGGGCCCCTCGGGCTGCATCTCCGGCTGACTCACCCGTGCACTCCCTGCTGCGGCTGCATGTCTCTCTAAGAACGCGCAGCCTCCATTCCTACCGCCGAACGGTTGGCCTCGCGGACAAGATCGCGAGAATTCCGCTCGTACGTGGCGGTGGTCGGGTATAGGCGCGTCCTTGACCTCACCCGAAAGAGTGTGCCCGGTCGTCTTCGCGCCGCCGCGCCGACCCCGCGGGGGGCGCCCGCGCGGAGCGCCGCCACCGAGAGGCAATAGGGTGCCTACCGTGAAGGTCCTCGTCATCGGCGGCGGCGCCCGCGAACACGCCCTGTGCCGCGCCCTCTCGCTCGACCCCGACGTCACCGCGCTGCACTGCGCCCCCGGCAACGCAGGCATCGCCGAGCTGGCCACGCTGCACGCGGTGGACGCGCTCGACGGCGCGGCCGTCGCCGACCTGGCCGCCGCCCTGGAGGCGGACCTGGTGGTCATCGGCCCCGAGGCGCCGCTGGTCGCCGGCGTCTCCGACGTGCTGCGGGAGCGCGGGATCCCCGCCTTCGGCCCGTCCGCGCAGGCCGCCCAGCTGGAGGGGTCCAAGGCGTTCGCCAAGGACGTGATGGCCTCCGCCGGCGTTCCCACCGCGCGCGCCTACGTCTGCACCACCCCCGAGGAGATCGACGAGGCCCTGGACGCCTTCGGCGCGCCGTACGTCGTCAAGGACGACGGTCTCGCCGCCGGCAAGGGCGTGGTCGTGACCTCCGACGTCGAGGCGGCCCGGGCGCACGCCCTGGCCTGCGAGCGGGTCGTCATCGAGGAGTTCCTGGACGGCCCCGAGGTCTCGCTGTTCGCGATCACCGACGGTGAGACGGTGCTGCCGCTCCAGCCCGCGCAGGACTTCAAGCGCGCCTACGACGCCGACGAGGGCCCGAACACCGGTGGCATGGGGGCCTACTCCCCGCTGCCGTGGGCGGACCCGCGGCTGGTCGACGAGGTCATGGAGACCGTGCTCCAGCCCACCGTCGACGAGTTGCGCCGGCGCGGCACGCCCTTCTCCGGGCTGCTGTACGCGGGGCTCGCGATCACCTCGCGCGGGGTGCGGGTGATCGAGTTCAACGCGCGCTTCGGGGACCCGGAGACCCAGGTGGTCCTGGCCCGTCTGAAGACGCCGATCGCCGGCGTGCTGCTGAACGCGGCCACCGGCCGGCTGGACACGCAGCCGCCGCTGCGCTGGCACGAGGACGCGGCCGTCACCGTGGTCATCGCCTCCCACAACTACCCCGACACCCCGCGCACCGGCGACCCGATCGACGGCCTGGCGGAGGTCGCCGAGCAGGACGCCCCGACGGCGTACGTGCTGCACGCGGGCACCAGGCGGGACGCCGAGTCCGGCGAGGTGGTCAGCGCGGGCGGCCGGGTGCTCTCCGTCACCGCGACCGGCGCCGACCTGGCGACGGCGCGCGAGCGCGTCTACCGCGCGGTCGCGCGCATCACCCTGGAGGGCTCGCACCACCGCTCGGACATCGCCGAGAAGGCGGCCTCCGCCTAGCCGGCGCCCCTTTTCCAGGGCCCGGTTCGCCTCCGGGCGCTGTGAGCGGCTGTCGCGCGCTCTTCGGGTCACTCCCCGGTGTGTGCGGGCGGGGTCGGAGTGCGTGCGCGGCCGCGAGGGCGGGCGATGCGCGCGCTCCAGTGCGCATCCGCGCGGGGGCGGCCGCGGTACGCGTGGCGGCAACGGTCCGCGTGGCGGCCGCGGTACCCGGGACGCGCCAGCGGCTGGTCGCGTCCGCCAGTTCCCCGTGGCCCCTCGAAGGCCCGCCACCGACTGGAATCGGACGAAGTCAGTCCGGTTTTCGTCCGGGCGGTGTTCGTTCGTGATCACTTTCGGCGGGCTTTCGTGCGCGAAAGCCCAGATGGTTGCCTCACTCTGCCCAAGGCCATTCCATCGAGTGACCGCTACCCCATCCTGCTGACGCACGCGCGGGCCCCAACTAGGGTGCCGCTCAGGAGCGCTGCGGCAAGTGGCCCACCGGCATTGCGGTGTCGGTGTCCGGTGTGACAGTGGGGGAGTAAGAGCAACGCCGCCGGCGTCCGCTGGTTTCACTCATCGGCAGGGCAGTAGGGGGTGATCAGACTCGTGACAGGTCCGGAAGCAGGTGCTCAGGCAGCGCGCGTCCGCGCACTCGCGGTGTTGCGCATTCGAAGCACCGCGCTGGCGGTCGCGCTCCTGCCGGCCGCCGCGGCCGTGGTGCTGCTGGTCGGGGGCGCCACCGGGCGGATCGGCGGCTCGGACGGGGGCGGCTGGACCGCCCTGCGCTGGGTGGCCGTGGTCGGGGCCGTGGTGGCCCTGCTGCTGGCGGCCGGTGTCGCCGCGGTGGTCGTGCGGGCCAGACCCGCGCTCTCCCCGACCGTGCCCATCCCCGAGGCGATGGCCCCGGACCTCTACCGCCTGGTGCGCGACCTCGCCGACCGGCTGGACGTCCCCCCGCCCTCCGCCATAGCCCTCACCCCCGACTGCGACAGCTGGCTGGAGGACCGCACCCATCCGGCGCACGGGGCGTCCGCCGCCGAGGCGCCGCCGGCCGACGGGCCCGCCGCCCTCGCCGGGGCGGCGGCATGGCCCGACGCGGCGACGCGGCTCAGACGGCAGATGGAGGGCGGTCCGGCGGACTCCGGGGGGCTCGGCCGGGCCCGCCGGGTGCCGCGGCCCCCGGTGCTGGTGATCGGCTCGCCCTTCCTGTGGTGGATGCGGGTCGCCGAGCTGAGGGCGATCCTCGCCCCGGTGGTGGCGGGCACCGGCCCCTCCGTGCACCCCGATATAGCCGCCGCCCGTCGCTTCGTGCGCGGCCTGGACGCGGCGGTGGCCGTGGCCGGCCGTTCCGCCGTGGCCGCGCCGGGCACCCGCCGGTCGGGCGCCCGGCGCTCGAGCGCCGCGGCAGCGGCCCTCTCCGTCGTCTTCGACCACTCCGTGCGCCGCCCCGCGCTGGCGTTCGTCGGCTGGGTCGCCCGGCTGCTGCTGCGCGGCTGCCGGGACCATGCGGCCGAGATGGAGCGCGGCGTCGCGGCCGCCGCCTCCGAGCGCGCCCAGACCGTCGACTACGGGCTGCGGATCGTCGCCCAGGAGCAGGTCGGCCTCGCCTACGCCGGCTGGGACCGGCTGCTGACCCGGGTGGCGCTGCCCGCCTGGCGGATGGGCCGCTGGCCGTCCCGGCTGGACGCCGGCGTCGTCGCCGCCCTCACCGAGCTCTCCCGCCGCGACCGGCTGGCCGAGGGTTTCGCCTCCCGCCTCGGAGAGCGGCCGGCCTGCGATCTGCTGGAGGAGCCGGGGCTCATCGACGAGGCGACATCACTCCTGGCCGCCCGGCTCTTCCACGGCGGGCCGGCCGAGCCGAGACCCGACTGGTCGCCCATCGACTGGGACCGGTATCCGGAGGAGGTCGTGGACCGCAAGTGGCGGCTGGAGTCCGCCCGGCTGCAGCGGGTCCTGGACGACCTCCCGCCGCCCGACGCCGTGCGTCCGGGCGCGGCACGCCCCGTCGGGCCCACCCTGGCCCATGTCATCGACCGGCTCACCGAGGGCGACGACGCCGGCGGGGCGGGCGAGATGCTGGCCGCGCGGCTCAGCGGCGAGCTGGCCCGTGAGGAGGCCGCCGAGCGGTCGGCACGCCGGGCGGCGGCCATGGTGGCCGCGCTGGGCGGTGAGAGGGACACGGCAGGGCCCGGAGCGGGGCCCTCGGGGCCCGCCGGGACCTCGACCGAGCGTCGGGAGACACCCGGTTCGACCGGGCCGACCGGGGCCGCTTCCGAGCGTCGGGAGGAGCCCGGGTCCGCCGGTGGCCCGCAAGGGCCCGCCCCGGTGGCCGCCACCCCCTCTGTCGCGTCCGCCGTGGCCGCGGTGGCCTCCGGGACCGGCGGCGCGTCCGGCGCCGCCACGGCCGTCGGAACGGATCTCCGGGCGACGGCTCATCGTGCCGGGGTCGGTGGCGCCGCCGTCGCCGCCGCGGCCGCGGGGCCGGCCGGAGCCACCGCCGTCTCGGCGGTCCCCGGCGGCTCCGACGACCCGGGCCCGCTGGCCGCCTCCGGCGGCTCGGGCACCGATCCGTGGATCGACGGATTCGTCCCCCTGTTCCCGCTCCAGCCGCCCCGCACCGATCGCGAGCTGCTCGCCGACCATGTCACCGCGATGGTCTGCTGCACCGCCGTGGACAGCGCCGGCGCGGCCCCCGGCCTGGACTGGCTCGACGGGCCGGCGCTGCTGGTCGGCGGCCGTCGGGTCGGGGACCTCACCCTGCCCGTGCTGAGCCTGGTGGAGGACGGCGACGCCGAGCCGCTGCGTGCCTGGCTGGGCGAGCACGGTGTGCGCCCGGACAAGCCCGTCCGCCTGGTGTGACCCGCCCGCGCGGAGGGTGACACGCGGGCCGGCCGATCGAGGTGACGCCGGGCGGCGTCGCTCCGCCCCGGCCGCGTCACCCTGGCGCGATCAGAGACCTCGGTAGTCGGTTCGCCCTCGCCTCGGCCGGCGCCCGCGATCACGCTCGGCCGGTGTCCGCGATCACGCTCGGTCCCGTCCGGGAAAGTTCGGTCTCGCCAATTCGCGACGATCAGTGACGGAGTGGGTGCGTTATGTGATGTGCTGTAGCCAAACGCTGTCACTCGGCCCCGTAAGGGCGGACCTACAGAACAGTGAGCGAGGCAGCAGGACAGCAGCCAGCCGTCGGGGGAGGCAGGGAGGGGAGCGAGCATGGGCACGGAGCAGATCCGGCGCTGGGAGTCAGGAGCACTCGCACATGCGGTCAACGACCCTTTCGGTCAGGGACCGCTGCCCTGGCTGCGGGGAAGTGAGAGCTATTTCGACGACACCGGCCACATGGTGCCGTGGTACGTGGACCACGGCACCGCGGCCGGTGCGGGGACTCACGAAGTCTCCGGGGCCGGCGGGCGGCTCCCCGACGCCCGGCCGGCGGCCGGCGCGCGGGCGGGCGGTCCGTCCGGCGCCCGCCTCGGCGCCCGCGCGGGCCGCGCCACCAGCCAGCGCTCCTCCGGCCCCCGCACGGCCGACGACGTGCACCGTCAGATCAAGGGGTTCACCTCCACCCCGGCCGCCGCCCCCGGCGAGGCCATCGACTTCCGGATCACGGTCGACCCGCCACAGCAGTTCGGCGTGGACGTCTATCGCATCGGTCACTACGGCGGCGACGGCGCCGCGAAGATCACCACCAGTCCGCGGCTGTCGGGCATCGTCCAGCCGCCCCCGCTCACCGCCGACCGGACCGTCTCCTGTCACCACTGGTGGCTGTCCTGGCGGCTCCAGATCCCCACCTACTGGAAGCTGGGCGCGTATGTCGCCGTGCTGACCACGGCCGACGGCTACCGCAGCCACATCCCGTTCACGGTCCGCGACCACCACCCCGCCGACCTGTTGCTGGTCCTCCCCGAGATCACCTGGCAGGCGTACAACCTCTACCCGGAGGACGGTCGCACCGGGGCCAGCCTCTACCACGCCTGGGACGAGCGGGGCCGGCTGCTGGGCGAGCAGGACGCGGCCGTCACCGTCTCCTTCGACCGCCCCTACGCGGGCGCCGGGCTGCCGTTGCACGTCGGCCATGCCTACGACTTCATCCGCTGGGCCGAGCGTTACGGCTACGACCTCGCCTACGCCGACACCCGCGATCTGCACGCGGGCCGGGTCGATCCGACCCGCTACCGGGGCCTGATCTTCCCCGGGCACGACGAGTACTGGTCGATGTCGATGCGCCGCACCGTGGAGCTCGCCCGCGACACCGGCACCTCGCTGGTCTTCCTCTCCGCCAACACCATGTACTGGCAGGTCGAGCTGGCCCCCTCACCCGCCGGCCCGGACCGGCTGCTGACCTGCCGCAAGCGCCGAGGCCCCGGACGCTCGGCGCTGTGGCGCGAGACGGCGTCGCCGGAGCAGGAGCTGATCGGCATCCAGTACGCCGGCCGGGTACCGGAGCCGCACCCGCTGGTGGTGCGGAACGCCGACCACTGGCTCTGGGAGGCCACCGGCGCGCGGGACGGGGACGAGCTGCCCGGCCTGGTCGCGGGCGAGGCAGATCGTTACTTCCCGCGCACCAGCCTGCCCGAGCACACCCGCCGCATCCTGCTGGCGCACTCCCCGTACACGGACGGCGAGGGCGCCACCCGGCACCAGGAGACCTCGCTGTACCGGGCCCCCAGCGGCGCCCTGGTCTTCGCCTCGGGCACCTTCGCCTGGTCACCGGCGCTGGACCGGCCGGGCCACGCCGACGTGCGCATCCAGCGCGCGACGGCCAATCTCCTCGACCGGATGTGCAAGCGCGACTGACCCGCGTGGACCCGCCCGGACCGAACCGCCTCCCACCCGCATCGCGGGTGGTCAGACGAGTGAGGGACAATCGAGGGACTTGGTCGATTCGCACAGGAGGACCCGTGTCCGGATTCGTAGAGAAGCCCGAACCGGTAGAGGTGCCGGGCCTTGAGCACCTGCACACCGGCAAGGTGCGCGACCTCTACCGGAACGAGAAGGGCGATCTCGTGATGGTCGCCAGCGACCGGATGTCGGCCTTCGACTGGGTGCTGCCCACCGAGATCCCCGACAAGGGCCGGGTCCTCACCCAGCTCTCCCTGTGGTGGTTCGACCAGCTCGCGGACCTGGTCCCGAACCATGTGCTGTCCACCGAGCTCCCCGAGGGTGCCCCGGCCGACTGGGCCGGCCGCACCCTGATCTGCCGTCCGCTGCGGATGGTGCCGGTCGAGTGCGTGGCGCGCGGCTATCTGACCGGCTCCGGGCTGCTCGAGTACCAGGAGGACCGCACGGTCTGCGGTCTGGCCCTGCCCGAGGGGCTGACCGACGGCTCCGAGCTGCCCCTGCCGATCTTCACCCCGGCCACCAAGGCCGCCGTCGGCGAGCACGACGAGAACGTCTCCTACGAGGACGTGGCGCACCGCGTCGGCGCCGAGACCGCCGCCCGGCTGCGCCAGGCCACCCTCGCGGTCTACGGGCGCGCCCGTGACACCGCGCGCGCCCGCGGCATCATCCTCGCGGACACCAAGTTCGAGTTCGGCTTCGACGGCGAGGAACTGGTGCTCGCCGACGAGGTGCTCACCCCGGACTCCTCCCGGTTCTGGCCCGCCGCCGAGTGGCAGCCCGGCCGCCCTCAGCCCTCCTTCGACAAGCAGTTCATCCGCGACTGGCTCGTCTCCCCGGCGTCCGGCTGGGACCGCCACAGCGAGCTGCCGCCGCCCCCGCTCCCCGCGGAGGTCGTCGAGCAGACCCGCGCCAAGTACATCGAGGCGTACGAGCGCCTCACCGGACTCTCCTGGTCGTAACGCCGGTCGCAACGCCGGTCGCGACGTCGGTCGCGACGTCGGGTGGCCGGGCCGCCGCCCGGCCCTCCGCTCCGGCTCGCTCCTCCGCCCCCTCCACGGTGACCGACGTCACGACACAAGGGGGGCTGGGGGAGGGGCCGCGGGCGGAGAGGCGAGGTCCTCGATGGCCCCGTGAACGCACGAAAAAGCCCCGGCCTCCCGGCCGGGGCTTTCCCTCTGGAGCGGACGACGAGGCTCGAACTCGCGACCTCAACCTTGGCAAGGTTGCGCTCTACCAACTGAGCTACGTCCGCATGCGCCGCGCTTTCCGTGCGGTGCGAAGTCCACTATAGCCAACCTCGCTCGCGAGCGATGCGCACTGCCGCATGACGGTTCTCCGCACCCAGCTTCGCGGCGGCCGCCGAGAGGTAGTTGCGGACCGTCCCCTGGGTCAGCGAGGCCCGCTCGGCGATCTCCGCGATCGGCGTCCCGCCCTCCGCCAGCTCCAGCAGCTCGGCCTCTCGCGCGGTCAGCGGAGAGTCCCCCGCGCTGATCGCGTCGGCCGCCAACTCCGGGTCCACATAGCGGCTTCCGCCGTGTACGGTGCGGATGATCTCCGCCAGCCGCTGCGCCGAGACCGTCTTCGGCACGAACGCCCGCACCCCCGCCTCCAGCGCCCGCTTGAGGTGCCCGGGGCGCCCGTGACTAGTGACGATCATGGTGCGGCAGCCGGGCAGCTCGGCCCGTAGAGATGTGGCCACCGCCACACCGTCCACCCCCGGCATCTGGAGATCCAGCACCGCCACATCCGGCCGGTGCGCCCGTGCCATCGCCAGCGCCTCGGGCCCCGACGCGGCCTCGGCCACCACCCGCAGATCGTCCTCCAGCGCCAGCAGCGCGGCCAGCGCTCCCCGGATCAGATGCTCGTCGTCGGCGAGCAGCACCCGCACCACCCCACGGCCCCCGCCCAAGCCTCCGGATCCGGCGACCCCGACTCCCGCCCGATCCCCACTCTCGCCCGCGGCCCCGATGCCCGCCCGGGTCCCGCCCTCGCCCTCGGCCGTGCTCTTGATCCCGGTCCCGGCACCGGCCCTGACGTCGGTGCCGACCTCGGTCACGGCCTGGTCCTCGCCTATGGCCTCGAACTCGTCCCCGAGCCCGCCGCCGGTCCCGGTCCCCGCCTCGCCCACGGTCTTCAACCCGTCCCCCGACACGAATCCGGCCCCGGTGTCGGTTCCGATCCCGGGCTGGGCACCGGTCTCGGTCCCGATCTCGCCCCCCGCGTCGGCCTCAGTGGGCCCCATCACCTGATCCCCTCCGTCAGCCGGGCGGCTGTCCCTGGCACCCGGAGGAGCGGCGGCCCGGCAGCCGCACCGTCCTCGTATCCCGCCTCTGTCGGGTCAGGCTCGGCGCCCCGGCCCTGCGCCGGCCATGGCCCCGGCTTCGAGGCCGGAGGCGAGGTGGGCGGGGAGCCGAGCGGGGAGTCGGGGAGCGGGGCGGCCGTTCCGCGTCGGACACGGGCGGTGGCCGGGGCCTCTCCCGCCGGAGCCTCCTCCGCCGGGCCTCCAGCCAGGGAGGCGTCGTCCAGCGAAGCGTCGTCCAGCGGGATCCGCGCCGTGAGCCGGAACCGCCCGCCAGGGTGCGCTCCGGTGACGACGGTGCCCCCCAGGGCGGCGAGCCGCTCGCGAAGCCCGGCCAGCCCGGAACCCCCCGGTGCGGCACCGCTCGCGGCGGCGTCGGCCGTCTCGCCGCGGTCGGTCGCCGCGGTGCCCGGCACGCCGTCGTTCTCCATGACCAGCACCGCCACCCGGCCCCTCGGCGCGGCATCCCGCCCTGCGGGAGCGCCCTCGGCGGGGCGCCCGGTTATGCGTCCGGCGACTCGTGCCGCCGTGCGGCCGACCGTGCTCGTCGCCGAACGCCCGGCGGCCGGGGCCGACCCGCGTCCCGGTGGGTCGCCCGCCGCGATCTCGACCCGGATCGCACAGTGCCGGGCGGCGTCCGCGTGTCGCAGGACGTTGGTGGTGCCCTCGCGGACCACCCAGCCCAGCGCCGACTGCACCGCGGAGGGCAGCGGGTCCGTGCCGTCCGGTCCGGCCGTGGCGCCCTCTATGCGGCAGTCGATGCCGGCGGCGGCCAGCACCCCCCTGGCACCCACCAGTTCGGTGTGCAGATCGGCCTCCCGATAGCCGCGCACCACGTCCCGTATCTCCCGCTGTGACTCCTGGGTGATCCGGAGCACCTCCACCATCTGCTCGACGGCCTCCGGCCGCCCGCGCCGGGCCAGCTGCACCGCGAGCTCGCTCTTCAAGGCGATGACCGCCAGATTGCGCCCGAGCACGTCGTGCATGTCCCGACCGAACCGCAGCCGCTCCTCCGCGACCGCCAGTCGCGCCTGCACCGCCCGGGCGTCGTGCACCTCCCACATCACCCCCAGCATCCAGCCCGAGCAGCGGATGGTGAGCAGGGAGAAGCCGCACTGGAAGGCGACCACCAGCACCACGGCGCAGAGCCGCCCGTCATGCACGCCGACGAGGAAGAAACCCAGGGTGGTCAGCGCCGCGATCCCCCCGTAGACCGCGGCGAAGGTCCACTTGGGGACCAGCAGGCAGGAGACCCCGCCGAAGGGCATGGTGACCCAGCCCACCAGCAACACCGCCGTGCCGACGTCCAGCCCGCCGACCGCGCACAGCGCCAGGGTCAGCCCGAGAGTGAGCACCATCAGCAGCGCCGCGAGGCCCGCCTGCCGTCGGGGGACGCCCCCCTTCCCCAGGTAGTGGTCGAGGGCGCGCTGGGTCGCCCCCATGCCGGTGGCGCACTGCACCACGGACAGCAGCACCAGCGCGGCGGCCAGGGACAGCGGGAGGGGGCGGCTCTCCACGGCCCCCAGCAGCGGTAGCAGGCCCCAGGAGAGCATCAAGACCCAGGGCGCGATGCGCAGCATCCACCGGCTGAAGAGATCGACCTGCGCGATCTTGCTCCGACCGCGCCACTTCTGCACCCGTCCGAACACGGGCCTCACCCCCGAAACGTCCCACCCGTGACCCCACCCGGGAACCCCGGGAACCCGCCCCTCAGCGCCGGGGCTCCCAACGGAACCAGCGCTGCACCGACCACACCGCGGCGGCTATCCACGCCACGCCCGTGACCAGCTGTGTCAGTGTGTCACCCACCCCGTCGCCGCCGGTCCAGCCGGCGCGCACCAACTCGATGGCCGGGGTGAGCGGGAGCACCTCGCACACCGCCGCCAGCCGGTCCGGCATGACGTCGAGCGGGAAGACCATGCCCGACCCCATCAGGGATATGAGCATCAGCGGCATCGGGCTCAGCTGGGCGCCCTCGGTGGACTTGGTGACGCCGGCGGTGACCGCGGCCATCGCCACCATCAGCGCCAGGCCCAGCAGCACTCCGACGGCCGCCAGATGCGGAGCCTTCGGCGCCTCCAGATCCAGCACCAGCCCGCCGCCGACGGCGAGCAGCGCGCACTGCGCCAAGGCCACCACCACCGCGGGCAGCGTGGTGCCGGCCAGGATCTGTCGGTCGCTCAGCTCACCGCAGCGCAGCCGCTTGAGGACCAACTCCTCGCGGCGCGCCACGAAGACACCGACCAGGTTCGTGTACACGGCGAAGAGCAGCACGAAGCCGATCGCGCCGGGGAGCAGCACCGTGCCGACCGTCAGCCCGGTGGACTTCAGGTCCAACTCCTCGATCGGCGACTTCATGCTGAAGGTCATGGTGGCGGGCAGCACCAGGGCCGCGAACAGCGCCGCCTTGTTCCGGCTGAGCAGGGTCAGCTCCGCCTGTGCCAGTGCCTTCATCGACCCTCACTCCCCGCGGACACCAGCGCGGACGCCGATCCCGGCTCCGATCCCCTCGCCGCGGATCCGCCCCCCGACGCCGGATCCGCGGCCCGCTCCGACTCCTTGGCGATGTGCAGGAACGCCTCCTCCAGTGAGGCCGAGCGGGCGTCCAGGCCGCGCAGCTCGACACCGGCGTCCCGGGCCCACACCAGCAGGCCGGTGGCGGTCCGCTGGAGGTCGTCCGTGCGCAACCGCATCGTCCGCCCCTCCAGCTCGTGTGCGGTGACGCCCAGCCCGGGCAGCGGCGGCAGGTCGCCCGGCAGCAGGTCCGACGGGAGCTGGAAGGAGATCTGGGAGGGACGCCGGGCCACGATCTCGCCGACGGTGCCCTCGACCGCTATCCGGCCCTCGTGCATGATCGCGAGCCGGTCGGCGAGCTCCTCGGCCTCTTCCAGATAGTGCGTGGTGAGCAGCACGGTGGTGCCGCTGTCGCGCAGCGCGCGGACCAGCTCCCAGGTGTCCCGGCGCGCCTCGGCGTCCAGCCCGGTGGTGGGCTCGTCCAGGAAGAGCACCTCGGGCTCGCCGAGCAGCGCCAGCGCCAGGTCGAGCCGCCGCCGCTCGCCACCGGAGAGCTGCTTGACCCGCACCCCCCGGCGCTGGGCCAGCCCGACCGCCTCCAGCACCTCCGCCGCGGGCCGGGCACCGGTGGTGCAGCCCGCCCACATCCGCAGGGTCTCGGCCACGGTCAGCTCGGACGGGAAGCCGCCCTCCTGGAGCATGATCCCGACCCGCGGTCGGACCGCGGCCCGCTCGCGGTACGGATCATGGCCCAGCACCCGCACCTCGCCTCCGCTGGGAGCGGCCAGGCCCTCCAGCAGTTCGAGGGTGGAGGTCTTCCCCGCCCCGTTCGTCCCCAACAGCGCGAAGAGTTCGCCGCGCCCGACGGAGAAGGTGATGCCGCGCACCGCCTCGAAGCCGCCCGCGTATTGCCGTTGGAGCCCCGTGGCTTCCATCACACGCTCGCCGATTTCCATGACACCAGGCTCGCCCGGGGAATCGCCCCTCGGCAGTGCGGGCTGTCATCGCCCCAGATGACGAATGTCATCACGTGGCGGACGCCGGGTACGGCGGGGAGGGCGGGGCCCCTGACAGAACAGTCGGAGCACATGAGAAAGGCCCCGATCTCCAGGAGACCGGGGCCTTCAATCTGAGCGGACGACGAGATTCGAACTCGCGACCCTCACCTTGGCAAGGTGATGCTCTACCAACTGAGCCACGTCCGCATGCTTCCGACCGGCCTTCACCGATCGGTGCGAACACCACTGTACCTGATCCACTTGCGTGGATCGGTAAGTGATGAGAGCGGGTGACAGGGATCGCACACTGCGCCTCCCCCTTGGAAAGGGGGCGCTCTACTACTGAGCTACACCCGCATGTTCCTCGGGGCTTCTGCCTTTCGGCCTCGCCCCTCGGCGTGCTCCAGACTCTAGCGGATCACCAGGGGTGTTGTGCAACTCGGCCGGGAGGCCACTCGGCGAAGCGCCCTCCCGGGACGGCTGGCGGCTCTCAGTGGGCGGCGTCGTACGCCTCGTAGACCTTCTTCGGGATACGGCCGCGCGGCGGGACGTCCATCTGGTTGGAGCGCGCCCAGGCGCGCACCACGGCGGGGTCCGGCGCGAGCGTGGTCCGCTTGTACGCCTTGCCGGACCGGCTCCGCTTGCGGCCGGCCTCCACGTAAGGGGCCAGGGCGACGCGGAGTTTCTTTGCATTGGCGGAGCTCAGGTCGATCTCGTACGACTTGCCGTCGAGACCGAAGGCGACCGTCTCCTCGGCTTCTCCGCCGTCGATGTCGTCAGAGAGCGTGACCACTACGCGCTGCGCCACGGATACCGGTCCTTTCGGGGTGACATCGATGCGTTGACGTGCATAGATGCCGGTTGTGAGGGTGTATGGGCTCTTTACTTTTTCATTTGTACAGCGGCGGACATTGCATTGTGAAGCCCCGCGAATTCCGTCCGCGTGTCACGCTGCAATCGGGACCATACGTTTTTCGGTGTCTTTTCCCCAGGGGCTGCCGACGCCGATGCATAAACGTGATCGTGTGCGCACTATATCTACCCGCGTAGATTTTTCCTAGGGGTACGCTAAGGCCACCGCCTTACGCACCACATCACCACCGGGAGTGCCAGTGGCACGCGTCGTAGTCGACGTCATGCTCAAGCCGGAGATCCTCGACCCGCAGGGCCAGGCGGTGCAGCGCGCACTGCCCCGCCTCGGATTCGAGGGGATCGCCGACGTCCGTCAGGGCAAGCGTTTTGAACTTGAGGTGGAGGGGCCGGTCGACGACGCCGCCCTCGGCCGCATCCGCGAGATGGCAGAGACCTTCCTCGCCAACACCGTCATCGAAGACTTCACCATCCGGGTCGACTCATGACAGCTCGTATCGGGGTCATCACCTTCCCCGGCACCCTCGACGACCGTGACACCCAGCGCGCGGTTCGCCTCGCCGGACTGGAAGCGGTGCCGCTGTGGCACCGCGACAAGGACCTGAAGCAGGTCGACGCCGTGGTGCTGCCCGGCGGCTTCTCCTATGGCGACTATCTGCGGGCCGGGGCCATCTCCCGGTTCTCGCCCGTCATGGAGTCGGTCATCGACCAGGCGAAGGCCGGCATGCCGGTCCTCGGCATCTGCAATGGCTTTCAGGTGCTCACCGAGACGCACCTGTTGCCCGGCGCGATGCTCCGCAACAACCACCTGCACTTCATCTGCCGGGACCAGAAGCTGCGGGTGGAAAACAACGCGACCGCCTGGACGACTTCCTACGCGGCCGGCCAGGACATCAGCATTCCGCTGAAGAACATCGACGGCCGCTACGTCGCGGACGAGCGCGTCCTGGACGAGCTCGAAGCCGAGGGCCGCGTGGTCTTCCGCTATCAGGACTTCAACCCGAACGGTTCACTGCGCGACATCGCCGGTATCACCAATGCCGCGGGCAATGTGGTGGGGCTCATGCCGCATCCCGAGCACGCCGTGGAGCCGCTGGTCGGCACCGGCCGCACCGACGGCCTCGGATTCTTCACCTCGATCCTCAAGAAGCTGGTCACCTCATGAGCCTGGACACGGTCAAGCACGCGGCCGAGACCCCGGACACCGAGCAGCCGTGGGCCGAACTCGGCCTGAAGCAGGACGAGTACGAGCGCATTCGCGCGATTCTCGATCGCCGCCCCACCGGCGCCGAGCTCGCCATGTACTCCGTGATGTGGTCCGAGCACTGCTCGTACAAGAGCAGCAAGGTCCATCTGCGGCAGTTCGGCGAGAAGGCTCCGGAGAACGACGCCCTGCTGGTGGGCATCGGCGAGAACGCCGGCGTGGTCGACGTCGGCCAGGGCTACGCGGTCACCTTCAAGGTCGAGTCGCACAACCACCCCTCGTACATCGAGCCCTACCAGGGCGCGGCCACCGGCGTCGGCGGCATCGTCCGCGACATCCTGGCCATGGGTGCCCGTCCGGTCGCCGTGATGGACCCGCTGCGCTTCGGCGCCGCGGACCACCCCGACACCAAGCGCGTCCTGCCGGGCGTCGTCGCGGGCATCGGCGGCTACGGCAACTGCCTGGGCCTGCCCAACATCGGCGGCGAGGTCGTCTTCGACTCCTGCTACCAGGGCAACCCGCTGGTCAACGCCCTGTGCGTGGGTGTGATGAAGCACGAGGACATCCACCTCGCCAAGGCTTCCGGCGCCGGCAACAAGGTCATCCTTTACGGGGCCAGGACCGGCGGCGACGGCATCGGCGGCGTCTCCGTGCTCGCCTCGGAGACCTTCGACGACAGCAAGCCGACCAAGCGGCCCGCGGTCCAGGTCGGCGACCCGTTCCAGGAGAAGCTGCTCATCGAGTGCACCCTGGAGGTCTTCCGGGAGCAGCTCGTCGAGGGCATCCAGGACCTCGGCGGCGCCGGTCTGTCCTGCGCCACCAGCGAGCTGGCCAGCGCCGGCTCCGGCGGCATGCGGGTCGAGCTGGACACCGTGCCGCTGCGCGACGCGACCCTCTCGCCCGAGGAGATCCTCATGAGCGAGTCGCAGGAGCGCATGTGCGCGATCGTCCGCCCGGACAAGGTCGCCCGCTTCATGGAGATCTGCGAGAAGTGGGACGTCATCGCCACCGTGATCGGTGAGGTGACCGACGGCGAGCGGCTGGAGATCTTCTGGCACGGCGAGCAGATCGTCGACGTGCCGCCGCGGACCGTGGCGCATGAGGGCCCGGTCTACGAGCGCCCCTACGCGCGCCCGGAGTGGCAGGACGCGCTCCAGGCCGACGACGCCGCCAAGCTGCCCCGGCCGGAGACGGGCGAGGAGCTGCGGGCGCAGGTGCTCGCGGTGGTCTCCTCCCCGAACCAGGCGTCCAAGTCCTGGGTCACCGACCAGTACGACCGCTTCGTGCAGGGCAACACCGTGCTGGCCCAGCCCGAGGACTCCGGCATGATCCGCATCGACGAGGAGACCAACCTCGGCGTCGCGGTGGCCACGGACGGCAACGGCCGGTACGCCAAGCTCGACCCGTACGCGGGCGCCCAGCTCGCGCTCGCCGAGTCGTACCGCAACGTCGCCGCGTCCGGCGCCAAGCCGCTGGCGATCTCCAACTGCCTCAACTTCGGCTCGCCGGAGGACCCGGCGGTGATGTGGCAGTTCGCCGAGGCCACGCGCGGTCTCGCGGACGGCTGCCTGCAGCTCGGCACCCCGGTGACCGGCGGCAACGTCTCGCTGTACAACCAGACCGGCGAGGTCGCCATCCACCCGACGCCGGTCGTCGCGGTGCTCGGCGTGATCGACGACGTCACCCGCCGCACCCCGATCGCCTTCGCCGAGGAGGGGCAGCTGCTCTACCTGCTGGGCGACACCCGCGAGGAGCTGGGCGGCTCGGCCTGGTCGCAGGTGATCCACGACCACCTCGGCGGGCTGCCGCCCCAGGTGGACCTGGAGCGCGAGCGGCTGCTGGCCGAGATCCTGATCTCGGCCTCCCGCGACGGCATGATCGACGCGGCGCACGACCTGTCCGACGGCGGTCTGGCGCAGGCCGTGGTCGAGTCCTGCCTGCGCGGCGGCAAGGGCGCGCGCCTGGTGGTGCCGGACGGCCTGGACGCCTTCACCCTGCTCTTCTCCGAGTCGGCGGGCCGCGCCGTCGTGGCCGTGCCGCGCAGCGAGGAGGTCCGCTTCACCGACATGTGCGGCGCGCGCGGGCTGCCCGCCGCGCGGGTCGGCGTCATCGACGGGGAAGCGCTGGAGGTCCAGGGCGCGTTCGACATCCCGCTGGCCGAGCTCAAGGAGGCGCACGAGGCGACGATTCCGGGCCTGCTGGTCTGAGTCCCGCCCCGTCCGCCGCGGTTCCGCGCCCCGCGCGGACCCGCACCCGCACGGAAGCGGCCGGGCGCCCGTCATGGGCGCCCGGCCGCTCCGGCGTCTCCGGGGCCGGCGCGACGGCCGCCGCGGACCACGCCGGGATCGCGCCGGGCTCTCGCCGGTCAGGATCTCCAGAAGTCGGGCTCTCGCCGGTCAGGATCTCCAGAACGCGTCGGATGCCTCGATGTCGTCGTGGCACTCGTCGATGTCGCTGATCTTGCCGCCGACGATGGTGAAGAACATGCCCTCGTGCATCTCCAGCCCGCGGTCCTTGCGGTCCGCGTAGAACTTGTGCACCGAGATCACATGCCCACGGCCGTCGGCCAGGATGTGCTTGACGTCGATCCGCAGGGTGCCGCCGGTCTCCTCGTGCAGGCGGCGGTACAGCCGCAGACAGGTGTCACGGCCCTTGTGGTGCCCCGATATCGGGCTGTTTCCGGGTACGTGGTGGACGCAGTCCGACGTCAACAGCGTGGCGAGGGTGTCCATGTCGCCCTTGGTGAACGCTTCGTAGCCCTGGCGGATCAGGGCGCTGTCCGGGTGCTCGCCCATGGCGGTTCATGCCCTTCCCGTCGACGGAGTCCTGGCGGCCCGCCGACTGCCGGGTGATGTCGATTTGTCTCCATCATCGGACCGTACGGCTGAGTAAGCTCGCGCTCATGCCTCCCGCGCGCCGTAAGCCCCGTGCCCGCACCTACGACGACGCCAGGACGCGGGCCGCCGTCATCGCCCAGCTCGGACACGTCCGGGAGGCGGTGGCCGGGCTGACCGAGGCACAGCTCGCGGCCCCTGCCGGGCCGACCGGCCGGACCGTGCGCGAGCTGGCGGCCCGGCTGGGCGCGTCCGTCGAGCAACTCAACCGGGACCTGGAGCTGCCCGCGCCCCCGGCGCGGGAGGTCGCGCTCGACGACTGGGTCGCGGCGTCGGCCGCGCGCGGCGCCGACGTCGCCCGGGGCCCGGAGACGGCCGCGGAGGGAGCCGAGGCGGGGCCGGCGGCCGGGGCCGCGGAGCTCGGCGCACGGCTGGAGCGCGCCACCGCGCGGTTGGCCGCGCTCGTCGCGGACGCCCCCGCCGGGCGGCTGGTGCCGGCCCGCGCGGGCGCGATGCGGCTGGAGGACGTCCTCGTCACGCGGTGCGTCGAGCTCGTCGTGGACGCCGACGACATGGCGGCCGCCACCGGGGTGGCGGTCCGGCACGACCGGCACGCGCTGGCCGCCGCCACCCGGCTGTTGGCGGACGCCCTGGCGGCGAAGGCCCCCGGCGGTTCGGTGGAGGTCCGGGTTCCGCCCTACGCCGTCGTCCAGTGCGTCGAGGGCCCCCGGCACACTCGAGGCACCCCGCCCAACGTCGTGGAGACCGCCCCGCTGACCTGGCTGCGGCTCGCCACCGGTCGTCTCACCTGGGCCGATGCCCTGGAGTCGGCGGAGGTGACGGCGAGTGGCGAGCGGGCGGACCTGGCCGCGCTGCTGCCTCTGCTCGTCTGACGTCCGCCGGGCCGCCGCGCGGCGGAGCGGGCGTCGCGGCGTACCGCGGGGGCTGGCCGAAATGTGATCCTCGCCGCAGCCGAGGGCTGGTTTGGAGGCTCCTCCGCTGGCAGTAGCGCATTCGAGTGGTGTGATGTGTGACTTTTCAGCGTTCCCACGTTCGGAGGTGCGCACAAACTGGCCTAGACTCGATGACGTGCCACGTGGTGACGGACGACTCAGCCACGACCTGCTCCCCGGTGAGAAGGGCCCCCAGGACGCTTGTGGCGTCTTCGGTGTCTGGGCTCCGGGTGAAGAGGTCGCCAAACTCACCTATTTCGGGCTGTATGCCCTGCAGCACCGCGGACAGGAGTCCGCGGGCATCGCAGTGAGCAACGGCTCCCAGATCCTGGTCTTCAAAGACATGGGACTTGTGTCCCAGGTCTTTGACGAGACCTCCCTCGGCTCTCTCCAGGGCCATATCGCGGTCGGTCACGCCCGCTACTCCACCACCGGTGCCTCGGTGTGGGAGAACGCCCAGCCGACCTTCCGGGCGACCGCACACGGTTCGATCGCCCTCGGTCACAACGGCAACCTGGTCAACACCGCCGAGCTGGCCGAGATGGTCGCCGCGCTGCCGCGTGAGAACGGCCGGGCCACCCAGGTGGCGGCCACCAACGACACCGACCTGGTGACCGCGCTGCTGGCCGGGCAGGTGGACGACGAGGGCAAGCCGCTCACCGTCGAGGAGTCGGCTGCCGCCGTGCTCCCCAAGGTCAGGGGCGCCTTCAGCCTGGTGTTCATGGACGAGCACACGCTGTACGCCGCTCGGGACCCGCAGGGCATCCGCCCGCTGGTGCTGGGCCGCCTGGAGCGTGGCTGGGTGGTGGCCTCCGAGACCGCCGCGCTGGACATCGTCGGCGCCAGCTTCATCCGCGAGATCGAGCCCGGCGAGCTGATCGCCATCGACGAGAACGGGATGCGTGCCTCCCGCTTCGCCGAGGCCCGGCCCAAGGGCTGCGTCTTCGAGTACGTCTATCTGGCCCGCCCCGACACCGACATCGCCGGGCGGAACGTTTACCTGTCCCGCGTGGAGATGGGCCGCCGGCTGGCCAAGGAGGCCCCGGCCGACGCCGACCTGGTGATAGCCACGCCGGAGTCGGGCACCCCGGCCGCCGTCGGCTACGCCGAGGCCAGCGGCATTCCGTACGGCTCCGGCCTGGTGAAGAACGCCTACGTGGGCCGCACCTTCATCCAGCCCTCGCAGACCATCCGGCAGCTGGGTATCCGGCTCAAGCTGAACCCGCTCAAGGAAGTCATCCGCGGCAAGCGGCTGGTCGTCGTCGACGACTCGATCGTGCGCGGCAACACCCAGCGCGCGCTGGTGCGGATGCTGCGCGAGGCCGGGGCGGCCGAGGTGCACATCCGGATCTCGTCCCCGCCGATCAAGTGGCCCTGCTTCTTCGGCATCGACTTCGCCACCCGCGCGGAGCTCATCGCCAACGGCCTGTCGGTCGAGGAGATCGGCAAGTCGCTGGGCGCCGACTCGCTGGCGTACATCTCCATCGACGGCATGATCGAGGCGACCTCGATCGCCAAGCCGAACCTGTGCCGCGCCTGCTTCGACGGGGAGTACCCGATGGAGCTGCCGGACCCCGAGCTGCTCGGCAAGCACCTGCTGGAGACCGAGCTCGCGGGTGGTCCCGACGCCGCGGACGCGCTGCGGCGCCCGTAGGACCGCCCTCGACAGCGCGTCGTCGACAGGTCGGCGGGCTCCTCGGCGGCCCGCCGGGTCGGCGGGCGGCCCTCACGCGTCGGTCGCGGACGGCGTGGGCGGCCCGGCATGGCCGGACCGCCCCGTCCGCACCCGGACGTCCCTCATCACGACACGAAAGATCTCAACGCAATGTCTGAGTCTGTTTCTGCCGCGGGCGGCGCGAGCTATGCGAGCGCGGGCGTCGACATCGAGGCGGGAGACCGCGCGGTCGAGCTGATGAAGGAGTGGGTGAAGAAGTCGACCCGTCCGGAGGTCGTCGGCGGTCTCGGCGGCTTCGCGGGGCTCTTCGACGCCTCCGCCCTCAAGCGCTACCAGCGTCCGCTGCTGGCCTCCGCCACCGACGGCGTCGGCACCAAGGTGGACATCGCGCGCCGGATGGGCGTCTACGACACCATCGGCCACGACCTGGTCGGCATGGTCGTCGACGACCTCGTGGTCTGCGGCGCCGAGCCGCTGTTCATGACGGACTACATCTGCGTGGGCAAGGTCCACCCGGAGCGGGTCGCGGCGATCGTCAAGGGCATTGCCGAGGGCTGTGTGCTGGCCGGCTGCGCGCTGGTCGGCGGCGAGACCGCCGAGCACCCCGGGCTGCTGGCCGCGGACGACTTCGACGTCGCGGGCGCCGGCACCGGCGTGGTCGAGGCCGACCAGGTGCTGGGCGCGGATCGTATCCGTAAGGGTGACGTGGTGATCGCGATGGCGTCCTCCGGACTTCACTCGAACGGGTACTCGCTGGTTCGGCATGTTCTCTTCGACCGCGCCGGCTGGGCGCTGGACCGCGAGGTTCCGGAGCTCGGCCGCACCCTCGGCGAGGAGCTGCTGGAGCCCACCCGGATCTACTCGCTGGACTGCCTGGCGCTGCTGCGCACGGCCGAGGTGCACGGCTTCTCGCACATCACCGGTGGTGGGCTGGCCAACAACCTGGCCCGGGTGATCCCGGACCACCTGCACGCCTCCATCGACCGCTCCAGCTGGACCCCGGGCGCGATCTTCGACCTGGTGGGCACGGCCGGCTCGGTGGAGCGGCTGGAGCTGGAGAAGACGCTCAACATGGGCGTCGGCATGGTCGCGGTGGTGCCCGAGCAGTCGGTGGACGTCGCCTTGACCGCGCTCGCGGACCGGGACGTCGACGCCTGGGTGTGCGGTGAGGTCACCGAGCGCACCGACGCGCACACCGCGGCCGTGACGCTGACCGGCGACTACGCGGGCTGAGCCGGACCCGCGGCGCGGAACCCGGCCGAGCGGAACCCGTCCGAGCCGGACCTGTTCCGGGGCCGGACCTGCTCCGGTGCGGGGCCGCCGTGCCCGAACCTCGTGGCAGACCCTCCCCGGGCCGTTCCGGCGGCCCGGGGCTCCGCCGTGCCGAGGCAATAGATCACTGCTGTGGACGGGGGCGCTACGCCCTCTGTACGCCCGCTTCCGGGCAGCACAGAAGCCGGTCCGAGGCAGAGGCCCCGGACCGGCCGAAGTACAGCGAGAAGCCGAACGTCAGAAGCGCGTATGGGCGCGCTCAGGCGCGCCGACGCTGCGCCGACGAACCGGACGGCTGGTCGTCGTCCTCATCGTCGTCGTCGTTGTACAGATCCGCGTACTGTGCGTACGGGTCGTCGTCCAGCTCATCGTCTTCGAACCGCTCGCCATTCGGCGGCTGGCTCGATGTCGATGCGCCCAGCTCCTCGGCCAGGCGTGAGAGATCCGTCCCACCGCTGTTGTACTTCAGCTGGCGGGCGACCTTCGTCTGCTTGGCCTTGGCCCGGCCGCGCCCCATGGCTCGACCCCCTCAACGACGGGGCTCGACGGCCCCAGAGTCTTGACACGCGTTCACGTTCACATGAGTCGGAGCGGACTCTCGGGGGGAGAGACCGGTCCGTAGGGCTTCAACGGTACCTGCTTCTGTGGCCATACGGTACGTCGCCCGCACGACGTGCCACTCGGCAGTCCCCGCGAGGCGCCCTGTCCTCGCTGGTCAACTGCGATTTTAACGTGTATTGAGCGCCGACCCGCCGACAAGCCGTGAGAGATCTCTCCCCGCGCGGCCTGTCCGTGTGCCGACAAATGTCGCAGCGGCCCGTCCCGGCGCCATGACGATGCCGGAGATCCGCCACAGGCAGCCTACCCCGACGAATCATTTCGTATGAAGGTACGAAATGATTCGTCGGGGCGAGGGGGTCAGCCCTGGCGGCCTTCCGCCATCCGCTGCTCCGCCAGCCGGTCGGCGGCCACCGCCGGCGGCACCCCGTCCGCCTTCGCCCGCTCGAATATGGCCAGCGTGGTGTCGAAGATCCCGTCCGCCTTCGCCTTCGCCCGCTCGAAGTCGAAACCGTGCAGCTCGTCAGCCACCTGGATGACGCCGCCGGCGTTCACCACGTAGTCGGGGGCGTAGAGGACGCCGCGGTCGGCGAGGTCCTTCTCCACCCCCGGGTGGGCGAGCTGGTTGTTGGCCGCACCGCAGACCACCGTGGCGGTCAGGGCCGGAACGGTCTCGTCGTTCAGGGCGCCGCCCAGCGCGCACGGGGCGTAGACGTCCAGGTCGGCGCGGATGAGGGTGTCCGTGTCGAGGACGGCGGTCACCTTCGGATGCCGGCTCATGATCCGGTCGACGGACTCCTGGCGCACATCGGTGATGAACACCTCGGCACCGTCCTCCAACAGGTGCTCGACCAGGTGGTGGCCCACCTTGCCGACACCCGCGACGCCCACCCGGCGGCCGGCGAGCGTGGGCTCGCCCCAGGCGGCCTGGGCGGAGGCCCGCATGCCCTGGAAGACGCCGAAGGCGGTGAGCACGGAGGAGTCGCCGGCGCCGCCGTTCTCGGGGGAGCGGCCGGTCGTCCACCGGCAGACGCGGGAGACCACGTCCATGTCCGCGACATAGGTGCCGACATCGCAGGCGGTGACATAGCGGCCGCCCAGGGAGGCCACGAAGCGCCCGTAGGCGAGCAGCAGCTCCTCCGTCTTGATCGTGTCGGGGTCACCGATGATCACGGCCTTGCCGCCGCCGTGGTCCAGCCCGGCGAGCGCGTTCTTATAGGACATGCCGCGGGCGAGGTTCAGCGCGTCGAGCACCGCCGCCTCGTCGGACGGATAGGCGTGGAAACGGGTGCCGCCCAGGGCCGGGCCCAGGGCGGTGGAGTGGATGGCGATGACGGCCTTCAGGCCGGTCTCGCGGTCCTGGCAGAGGACGACCTGTTCGTGGCCGCCCTGATCGGAGCGGAACAGGGTGTGCAGCACGCCGTCAGCATCGTCGGTGAGACGTACGTCAGTCACGGTGGTGACTCCCATATGTCGCTGGACGCCCCCCTGCGGGTGGGGAGGGCCGGTCGGCAAGAGGGTAAGCCCTCAAGGTCGCGGTGAGCGGTCAAGGAGACCGTTCTGTCATGCGTCTGGCATGGGACGATTCGAGCATCCGGCAGAGAGAACTCGAAGCACTCGAATCGGCCTTGAGGGAGCGTGCGTGGCGTTGGCGACTTCGGTGACTGTCCCGTACGCGGCGTATCTCCGGGTCTACGAGCCGCTCGCCGCGTTTCCGGAGCCGGAGCGCACGCACTGGGCGCGCTACGCGCGGCGTGATCGGCTGCCGGGGGCCCAGGACGAACTGCGCCGGTCGCTGGCGGACTTGCTTCCGGTGCCGCCGGTTCCGGTCCCCGTGCACGAGAGCGGCGACGCCTTCGTGGCCGTCGTCGACGGGGTGGTCTGCGTCTGCCCCTGGCGTACCCGGCTCCGGGGCTGGATCGCCCTGGAAGAGCTCGCCGAGCGCTTCCCGGCGCCGCTGCTGGACGCGGTGCTGCCGCCGGTGGTGCGGCGGCAGGCGGAGGCGGACTTCGCCCGCTGGCTGGAGCGCAACCCGGACGCACGACCCTGGATCCGCTCCGCGACCTGGCACGTTCCGGTGCGCTGGTTCGTCCTCTTCGCCGACGAGGAGCGCGAGTACACCAAGGGGGAGGAGGGGCTGCTGCTCCGCTACCGGACCCCGATGGTGGAGGCCCGGCGCCGGGTGGCGCGCGCCTTGAAGGTGCTGCGGGAGGCGCTCGGCGAGGGACCCCTGATCGACGGCCTGGTAGATGTTGGTCGATGGCTGGAGGAGTTCCACCCGCGCTCACTGGTCGAGCTCGACTACGGCGGACTGGTGCACGCGGTGCCCGAGGAGCGGCTGCAGGATGATCACTCGGCCGCCGATGTGGCGGAGGGGCTCGCGGCGCTGCGCGACGGGGACGGCGAGCGGGCCGGGCTTGCGTACGAACGGCTGACGGAGCGCTGGAGCATGGTGCGCGGACGGCAGAATGCAAGCTGAGGCGTGCGCCGGGCGCGTATGGGAGCGCGGCTGCGGGCGTCGGCCGGGGCGCGCGGGGCGTGAGCCGGCGGGTGCTCCGGGCGCGCGGGCGTCGGGCGACGGACCAACGGCCGGGACGTAGGTCCCGATCCGGGCTATTGCGGCAACAGTGACCTAACCCACTTACTTCGGGTCTTGCGGCTATCCCCTACCCTCGTGCCAAAATAGGACAAGGAGTCCAGGAGGGCCTCCTTCCGTCCAAGTAAGGGCGGATTCATCGGTATTGCACTCCTTGATGGTGCTGATGGCGCTTGGTCCCACCGTGACTGATCGTCACGGTTGGGTGACTGTCCGTTATGGCATGGTCCATCGGGTTCCGTCGAGGTTGAACACCTGAGAGGGCAATTCCATCGGTTTGGCCGACGGGGCTGGACAGATGGTGTAGTTGTAGTGCCGAGGACAAGCCGTTCGTCCTATAACCGACTCGGCCCGCGTCCGCCATTTCGGGCAACGCGGGTCAAGGTGCAGAATTTAGAGGAAAGAACCGTGATGGTTCGGTTCTCCCGAGGAGGCCGCTCATGACCGCTCGCACCCCTGATGCCGAGCCGCTGCTGACCCCGGCTGAGGTTGCCACGATGTTCCGCGTGGACCCGAAGACGGTCACGCGCTGGGCCAAGGCAGGCAAGCTCACGTCGATCCGCACGCTCGGTGGTCACCGGCGCTACCGCGAAGCGGAGGTCCGCGCGCTGCTGGCGGGCATCCCGCAGCAGCGCAGCGAGGGCTGAAACAACTGCATAACCGGGCATTTCCAGGCCCCCCAGCCTGGTTGATGGCCCACCACTAGCTCCACACGACAGCGCCTGCCCCAACAGGTGTGCCGCCCGTACGATGCGGGCGAGTCGTAGATCGCGCTGGACTCCGCCGGGTCCAGCGCGATTTTTCATGCCCGCGCGAAGGGGTGAACGCGCCGTCTACGAGGGCGGCGTGGCCGTGTCGGCCGGACCCGCCCCACCTCCTGCGGAGTCCGCATATTCCGTGCAAGGCGGCCCTTCAGGGCGGTGGGGGAGGGGGTGGAAGCGCTTCCCTGGGGGCACCCGAAAGGGTGGTGCAATTGCACATATTAAATTGACCTGTTGTAGGAGGGGTGTAAGTTGACCCCCTTTGGAAAGCCGTTCGGTGACTCCCGTCACATCGCATGCTGCTTGTCGTCACGTGCATACCTACGGTAAAGGGATTTCGGCCTTCCGTGCCGTGGAGGAAGAGGGCGCGGAAGGCGCATTGGATGCGTTCGCCGCGCGGAATCGAGCGCGTCTGTTTAGGCGCGTGAATCGCTGCCGAGGCGGCGCGGGGGTGGGTGGCTCTCCCGTGGGCGCCTCTGTCGTGAGTCCCGTGGGTGCCTCTGCCGTGGGTGCCTCTCCCGTGAGTCCCGTGGGGGCTTCTTCTCTGGGTGCCTCCCCCGTGGGCGGATCGGATCCCTCCGCCAGGGACGGGGCTGTCGCCGCCCGCGCGGGCCGACGTCCGGGCGGTGTCGGCCGTGTGAGGGCCGGAGTCGACGGCCGCCTGCGGCCGAGCGCTGCCGGCCATGCGGCGCCGGCCGGCGGTCGCGCGGCGAGGTACGGCGGCGGCGCGGCGCGGGACGGCAGTCGGGCGGTGCCGGTGGGAGCCGGCCGCGGGGAGCTGGACGGTGTCAGCCGCACGCGGTGCTCTTTCCGCCCTCTGCGGCGTCGGCGGCGCGCACGGCCTCCGCGGCGCGCACGGCCTCCGCGGCGCCCCTGTCGGCGCCTCGGGCCTCCTGGGGCTCCATCGCCAGCCGCAGCAGCCGGTGGCAGACCGGGCAGTGCCGGGTGGAATGGCGATACCCCATCGCCGCTGACAGATGGGCGCGTAACAACGCCCTGGTCTCATGCCTCGCGGTCGTCGTCATGAGCCGCACCTCCCGCGCGCCCCAGGCCACTTAAGTGATGGGTACCCCTGGTACGTGCCCCAGTCAAGACACGCAAAGGCCCGGATCCTCGTGCGGATCCGGGCCCGTATCCATTATGAGCCAGCACCCTGGGGGTGGACAGTGTCATGGCCGTCGCACGCGTCCGCGCGGTCGTGCGGAGCGCGTCGCGCGCGGGATGGGCGGTGCGGCGTCGGCGGGTGGGACACGATGCGGTTCGCGGTGCCTGCCGTGCCGCCGTGGAGTCCGGTCCCGGGGCGGGCCGTTGGGGCCGCGCAAACACCACGGCCCGCGATTCCAGGGGAATCGCGGGCCGTGATCCAGAGGCGGTCCTGACGGGATTTGAACCCGCGGCCTCCACCTTGACAGGGTGGCGAGCACTCCAAACTGCTCCACAGGACCTTGCTTCGCTTCCCACCTCGGTGGGCTGCGGAGACAGACTCTACAGCAGGTCAGGCCACCTGGTCGAACTCACTCTTGGCGACGGCGGGACTACGGGCGGACCGCGGCCGAACGGCGGCCGGCCGGCAGTCGGACGGCGGGTGGAACGAGCCTGGAACGGCTCGTTCCACGGGGTGCGCCGGGTGAGCGCCCGCCGGGTCGGCCGGCCGGCCGACCCGCACCTAGGGTGCCGCGGCGTCGATCGCCTTGACGATCCGCTTGTCCGAGATCGGGTACGCGGTGCCCAGGGCGTGCGCGAAGTAGCTCACCCGAAGCTCCTCGATCATCCAGCGGATCTCCCGGACCTCGCGTGACACCGGGCGCCCCTGCGGGAACTGCTCCAGCAGCCAGAGGTACTCGTCCCGCATCTCGTGCACCTTCGCCATCCGGGTGCGGTCCCGCTCCGCGTTGTTCGGCAGCTGCTGCAGCCGGCGGTCGACGGCCACCAGGTAGCGCATCAGGTCCGGGAGGCGACGCACGCCGTGCTCGGTCACGAAGCCGGGCTTGACCAGCTCCCCCAGCTGTTCCCTGACGTCGGTCAGGGAGGGCAGCAGGACCGGGCTCTTGGTGGCCTTGAGCCGGCGTTCGCACGCCTGCCAGGCGGCCAGCACCTCCTGCACCTTGCGGACGGTGTCCAGGGTGGCGTCGGTGATGTCCGCGCGGACGGCGTCGAAGAGCTTGCGAAAGGACTCCTCGTCCCAGGCCGGACCGCCGCGGGCGGCGATCAGTCGGTCCGCGGCGGCCGAGACGCAGTCCTCGAAGAGCACCTGGACGCTGCCGTGCGGGCTGGCGGAGAGCGCCAGCTTGGCCTGGTTGGTCAGCTTGCCCTGGGCGAACTTCGCGGGGTTGGAGGGCAGGTTGAGCAGGATCAGCCGGCGGGTGCCGCGCCACATCGCCTGCTGCTGCTCGACCTCGGTGTCGAAGAGCCGCACGGCGACCGAGGCGCCCTCGTCGACCAGCGCCGGGTACGCCTTCACCGGCTGCCCCGCGCGGCGCGTCTCGAAGGTGCGCGGCAGGGTGCCGATCGTCCACTGGGTCAGCCCGGTGCGCTGCTCGATGCCCGCGCCCTCCTTGGAGGACTCGAAGGCGCGGGAGATGGCCGCGCGGGTCTTCGGCTTCAGCCGCAGCCGCAGCGCCTCCAGGTCCTTGTCCTCGGCGAGCTTGCGGCGTCGCTCGTCGACCACCCGGAAGGTGATCTTCAGGTGGTCCGGGACCTTCTCCAGATCCCAGTCCTCGGGGGCGATCTTCACCCCCTGCATGCGCTGGAGCTCACGGGCGAGGGTGACCGTCAGCGACTCCTGGAGCGGCACCGCGCCGTCCAGAAAGCGCTTGGCGTAGTTGGGGGCGGGGACGTAGGCGCGCCGGATCGGCTTGGGCAGGGACCGGATCAGCTCGGTGACGAGGTCCTCGCGCAGCCCGGGGATCTGCCAGTCGAAGCCCTCCGGGGTGACCTGGTTGAGCACCTGGAGCGGGATGTGGACGGTCACGCCGTCGGCGTCCGCGCCGGGCTCGAACTGGTACGTCACCTTGAACTTGAGGGACCCCTGGCGCCAGGTGTCCGGGTAGTCGTCCTTGGTGACGCCCTCCGCGCGCTCGTTGATGAGCATCGACTTCTCGAAGCTCAGCAGCTCCGGCTCGTCCCGCCGCTTGTGCTTCCACCAGGAGTCGAAGTGCGCGCCGGAGACGACGTGCGCGGGGATGCGCTGGTCGTAGAAGTCGAAGAGCGTCTCGTCGTCGACCAGGATGTCGCGGCGGCGGGCGCGGTGCTCCAGCTCCTCGACCTCGCCGAGCAGCTTGCGGTTGTCGTGGAAGAACTGGTGGTGGGTGCGCCAGTCGCCCTCGACCAGCGCGTTACGGATGAACAGGTCGCGGCTGGTCTCCGGGTCGATGCGGCCGTAGTTGACCTTGCGCTGGGCGACGATCGGCACGCCGTAGAGCGTGACCTTCTCGTACGCCATCACCGCCGCCTGCTTCTGCTCCCAGTGCGGCTCGCTGTAGGTCCGCTTCACCAGGTGCTGGGCGAGCGGCTCGATCCACTCCGGCTCGATCCTGGCGTTGACCCGCGCCCACAGCCGGGAGGTCTCCACCAGCTCCGCCGACATGATCCAGCGCGGTGGCTTCTTGAAGAGCGCGGAGCCGGGGAAGACGGCGAACTTGGCGCTGCGCGCGCCCAGGTACTCGTTGCCCTTGCCGGTCGTCTCCTTGCCGCCTTCCGCCACGACGCTCTTGAGCCCGACGTGGGACAACAGGCCGGCCAGCAGGGAGGTGTGGATGTGGTCGGGCGCCGCGTCCTGCTCGGACAGGTGGATGCCCATGGTCTTGGCGACCGTGCGCAGCTGGCTGTAGATGTCCTGCCACTCGCGTATGCGCAGGTAGTTGAGGAACTCAGAGCGGCACATGCGGCGGAAGGCGGAGGAGGACAGCACCTTCTGCTGCTCGCGGATGTACCGCCACAGGTTGAGGAAGGCCAGGAAGTCGGAGGACTCGTCCTTGAAGCGGGCGTGCTGCTGGTCCGCCTGCTGCTGCTTGTCCGACGGGCGCTCGCGCGGGTCCTGGATGGAGAGCGCGGAGGCGATCACCATGACCTCGCGGACGCAGTTGTTGCGGTCCGCCTCCAGGACCATGCGGGCCAACCGCGGGTCGACGGGGAGCTGCGAGAGCTTCCGCCCCATCTGGGTGAGCCGCTTTTTCGGGTCCTTCTGCGTGCCGTCGATGGCGCCCAGCTCCTCCAGGAGCTGCACGCCGTCCTTGATGTTGCGCCGGTCCGGCGGGTCGATGAACGGGAACTTCTCGATGTCCCCGAGCCCGGCGGCGGTCATCTGGAGGATGACGGAGGCCAGGTTGGTGCGGAGGATCTCGGCGTCGGTGAACTCCGGACGGCTCAGGAAGTCGTCCTCGGAGTAGAGCCGGACGCAGATGCCGTCGCTGGTGCGGCCGCAGCGGCCCTTGCGCTGGTTGGCGCTGGCCTGGCTGATCGGCTCGATGGGCAGCCGCTGCACCTTGGTGCGGTAGCTGTAGCGCGAGATGCGGGCCATGCCGGTGTCGATGACATAGCGGATGCCGGGGACGGTGAGCGAGGTCTCGGCGACGTTGGTCGCCAGCACGATCCGGCGGCCGGTGTGGCGCTGGAAGACCCGGTGCTGCTCGGCGTGGGACAGCCGCGCGTACAGCGGCAGCACCTCGGTGAACGGCAGCGCCTTCCTGTTGAGCGCGTCGGCGGTGTCGCGGATCTCGCGCTCGCCGGAGAGGAAGACCAGGATGTCGCCCGACCCCTCGGCCTGGAGCTCGTCGACCGCGTCGCAGATCGCGGTGATCTGGTCCCGATCGGCGTCGTCGCCGCCCTCCTCCAGCAGCGGGCGGTACCGCACCTCCACCGGATACGTGCGCCCGCTGACCTCGACGATCGGCGCGTCGCCGAAGTGTCGGGAGAAGCGCTCCGGGTCGATGGTCGCCGAGGTGATGACGACCTTGAGGTCGGGTCGCCTGGGCAGCAGCTGGGCCAGGTAGCCGAGGATGAAGTCGATGTTGAGGCTGCGCTCGTGCGCCTCGTCGATGATGATCGTGTCGTAGGCGCGCAGCTCGCGGTCGGTCTGGATCTCGGCGAGCAGGATGCCGTCGGTCATCAGCTTGATGTGGGTGTCCTGGCTCACCTGGTCGGTGAAACGGACCTTCCAGCCGACCGACTCGCCCAGCGGGGTGCGCAGCTCCTCGGCGACGCGCTCGGCGACGGTGCGGGCGGCGATCCGGCGGGGCTGGGTGTGCCCGATCAGGCCCCGCACGCCGCGCCCCAGCTCCAGGCAGATCTTGGGGATCTGGGTGGTCTTGCCGGAGCCGGTCTCACCCGCGACGATCACCACCTGGTGGTCCCGGATCGCCTCCAGGATCACGTCCTTCTTCTGGCTGACCGGGAGCGACTCCGGGTAGTCGACCTCGGGTACCGCCGCCCGGCGTGTGGCCACGCGCAGCTCGGCTTGCTCGATGTCGGCGGCGATCTCGGAGAGCACGGCGGAGCGCGCCTCTGGCTTACGGATCCGGCGCGCGCCGTCGAGCCGGCGGCCGAGCCGCTGCTGGTCGCGCAGCGTCAGCTCGGGCAGGCGGTCCAGCAGGGCGGGCAGGGCGGGGGCAGGCGTGGTGGACATACGCGATCCAGGATCTCACTTCGCCGAAACGGCTGGCGAACCATTTCCGTCTGGGCCGGTCTGGGGGCTTATGCCCCGCTTGATTGCTTTAGCGGTTATCGCATGCGCGAAGGGTGCGGAGGGCGCGGGGCGGAGGCGGGGGGCGAGGAGCGACGGGGTGGACGACGGCCTGCGGAGCGGCCTTCCCGGCGATCGAGCGGTCGCGGTCCATGCGTGCGCGGAACGAAGCCCGCAAAGGGTGAGCGCCGGCTGGGCCGGACGGGTGAGGCCGGGGTCCGGGACAGGGGCGGGGCGCAGGTGCGAGGTTGCGGGGGTGCGAAGTGGCGGGAGAACGCGAAAGGCCCTGATCCGAGGATCAGGGCCTTTCTGTGGTGGCTGGGGCCGGGGTCGAACCGGCGACCTTCCGCTTTTCAGGCGGACGCTCGTACCAACTGAGCTACCCAGCCACGCAACCTCGCGGCTGCAGCGGTCCTGACGGGATTTGAACCCGCGGCCTCCACCTTGACAGGGTGGCGAGCACTCCAAACTGCTCCACAGGACCAAGCTCGTGCGAGCACTAGTCTCGCACATGATCTTACGTGCCCCCAACGGGATTCGAACCCGTGCTACCGCCTTGAAAGGGCGGCGTCCTGGGCCACTAGACGATGAGGGCTGATGGCCCACCTTGTGCGCCTCTCGGCGCCGTCGGGGACGTGAGAAGCATATGGGATGTCGGGATGGTTCGCCAAAACGGTTTACCGCGAGGCCCCCGAAGCGCCCCGAACGCGCTTATGACTCCTCCGGTAGATGGCGGCTGACCTCGGCCTTTGTCAGCCCGAGTCCATCCAGCTCGATCTCGTCCCAGACCTGGAGCCGATGGGTGTCGCGGTCCAGGTAGAGCACGGACGCCCGCACCTCGTCGGGTTCCGTGCCGCCGAACGCGCCGAACCCGGTGCCCCCGGTCGAGCCCCCGATCATCAGTCGGGTACCCCCCGGCAGCAGCTCGCTCTCCCGGTGGCGCGCATGGCCGGCCAGGACGAGCGGGACCGCGCCGTCGGCCTCCCGCGCGGCGGCCGGGTGGTGCGCGAGCGCGATGTCGACGGGGGTGCCGGCCGCGCGCTGGGCCCGAAGACCGGCGGCCAACCGCCGGCCCGCGCGGCGCTCGGTCGACTTGTCGTCGTCGGCGGCGGTCGCCGAGCGGTCGGCGGCGGACCGCGGAGCTCCGACGCCGGCGATGCGCAGCCCGGCGACGGTCACCGCGCGGCCGTCGTCCAGAACCGTCACTCCCCTGCGCCCGGAGAGGTACGCCTGTGTGTCGCGCGAGTCGCGGTCGCCGCGCACCCACACGTACGGGGCGCCGAGGTCGGAGACCGGGGCCAGGAAGCCGTTCTCGGCGGTGGTGCCGCGGCCGGTCGTGTCGCCCGTGTCGACGATGACGTCGATCTCGTACCGCTGCACGAGTGACCGGACCACGTGCCAGGACAGTGGGTTGAGACGGATGTCCGAGACGTGCAGCACCCGCATGGTCGTGGGGTCCGGCTGGTACGCGGGGAGGGTGGAGGTGGCCTCGTACACCTTGGTGACGTTGGCGACCAGGCGCGCCAACTCGCCCTGGTAGACGTCGAAGTCGTCGGCGATGGTCCGCGCGGAGCCCACCACCGCCGGGGCGCTGGAGAGCAGCCCCGAGTACCTCGGCTCCAGCACGGACTTCGGGTTCCAGGTGGCGTACGCCGCGACACCCGAGGAGGCGAGCAGCGCGAGCGCCAGCCCCCCGGCGGCCAGCGCGCGGCGCGGGCGTCGGAAGACGGCCAGGCCGAGCGCGGTGGCGCCGAAGGCCACCGCCGCGCAGGAGCGGATCGCCAGCTCACGGGTGCCGTGGACGACGTCGTCGGCGACCTCCTCCTGGAGCCCGGAGAGCCGCTCGGGGTGCTCCACCAGCGCCTCGGAGCGGACCGGATCGAGCCGGTCGACATCGACGTCCAGCCGGAGCGGGGCGCGATGGCTGCGGAATTCGAGCGAGCCGAGCGGGGACACGTCGATCGAGGTGCCGCCGGTGAGCGAGGGGCGCAGCGCCATCCGCGTCTCCATCGGGCCGACGGAGGCGTGGACGCCGCCGACGGCGAGCAGCCCCAGCCAGGAGCCGAGCACGGTGACGGCGATCAGGACGATCGCGCGGGGGAGCGGGCCCGAGGCCCGGAGGAGATCGGCGGAGTCGTCGGGGCGGAGACCCGGCTCGCCCGGGAAACGCGTCCCGCGCGGGCGGTGCTCCGGCGATCGGGCGCGGCGCCGTCGTCGTAGCCGTACGAGCGCCTCCCGGGCGCGCCGGGCCGCCTCCGCGGGGCTCCCGAGGGTCGTGGCCCCGGGTGCGCGCCGCGCGGTCGCGTGGTCGGTCGCACGCAAGCACCGGATGGTCGTGCGCAAGCGTCGGTCGGTCGTGCGCAAGCGCCGGACGGTCGTGCGGAGGCGCCGGGCGGCGGCCGGGAGGCGCGCGACGGCGGTGTGGAGCGGGCGGACCGGACGGAGCGGGCGGGCGGCGGCGGGGCCGGGCGGCGTGGTCCCGGACGGGGCGGTACGGGCCATTGGGCCCGTATGCCCGTTTCCCGGCCCGCTATGCGGCGACCGGGGCGAGGGCACCCTCCGGGGTGCGGAGCTGGTGGCGGTGGGCGGTGTGGGATTCACGGGATGCGGGGCTTCCCGACGACCGGCGGTGCGCCCGGGTGGGCCGCGCGCGTGCGGGTCGGGGTCCGCGGGCCGTTCTTCGCGGACAATGGCGGCGTGCTGGAGATGACGCGCGAGGAGTTCGAGGAACTGGTCGCCGAGGCGCTGGACCGGATCCCGCCCGAGCTGACGAGGCTGATGGACAACGTGGCGGTCTTCGTCGAGGACGAGCCGCCGACGGACGATCCCGAGCTGCTCGGGCTCTACGAGGGGACGCCGCTGACCGACCGAGGCGAGTGGTACGCGGGCGTGCTGCCGGACCGGATCACCATCTACCGCAATCCGACGCTGCGGATGTGCGAGACGCGCGAGGACGTGGTCGCCGAGACCGAGGTGACCGTCGTCCACGAGATCGCCCACCATTTCGGCATCGACGACGAGCGGCTGCACGCACTCGGCTACGGGTGACGCGCGGGCGCCACGGGTGACGCGTAGGCCCACGGGTGACGCGGGGGCGCCGCGCGGCGTGGTGCGGGCCGGGTACGGCAGCGGGGCGACGGCCTGCGGGAGGGCGAGGGCGTGCGGTCGTCGCGAGCCCCGCGGGGTTCGCCGCGCGCGTACGGGACCGGAGCCGGGCGCGGCGCGCGTGTCCTGGGCGGGGCGCGGCCAGTTGGGCAGTGCGCCTGCACCCCGTGGCCTGAGAGGTGTCCCGCCCATGCCTGGAATCTCCGCTCCGTCCCCCCGCGCGGCCGCGCGCATCGCGGCCGTCATGGCTGCCGCCATGACCCTGGGGGGCTGCATGAGCGTGTCCGACGACCCGGAGCGGCCCGGGACGCGTGGCAGCAGCACCGAGCACCGCGGCGGTGTGACGGAGCCGGACGGCGGCACGCTCCCGTCGGCCGCGGCGGCGCGCACGGTCGACGACGCCAAGGGGGAGCACGGCCGGAGCAAGGGCAAGGGCAAGAAGAAGCCGGGCGGTCGGGACGGGAAGGAGGGCGCGAAGCCCTCGGAGTCCGCCCCGGAGCCCTCCACGTCCGCCGGGCGCAGCCGTAGCCCGCGGCCGCGCACCAGCTCGCCGGCGCCGACTCCGGGCGGCGGTGGCAAGAGCGAGCCGACGTCGGCCCCCACGTCCCAGGCGCCGCGCCCGCCGCGTCCCACGACTCCGCCGCCCACCACCCCGGCGCCGCAGCCGACCACCAGCGAGCCGACGACCCCGCCGCCGACCACGGAGGACCCGGGCTCGACCGGCGGGGGCGGTGGGAGCGGGGGCGGCGGCTCCTCGCCGCAGGCGGGCTGAGCGGCGCACGCAGCCGGGACGGGGGCTGGTCGGTACGGGGGTCGAGCGTGCGGCGGGCTGGCCGGTACGGGGGCTGGTCGGGCGCGGCCGCGCGGGCCGAGCGCGGCCGCGGAGCGGGGAACGGCGGGTGGCGGGCGGGGCCGCGGGGCCGGGGTGGAGGAGCCGGTGGTCGAGGCGGGGAGGCGGGCGTCGGACCGGGGCGGAGAGCGGGTGGCTCCGGACCGGATTTGCTTTCCGGGGGTGGGAGTGCGTATGGTGGTAGATCGTTTGATCCCATTTGCCCGGCGCCAAACCGAAGCGCGCCGCGTGGCGCGTTCCTACCCTTGCCGTGGCTGACCGCATTGAGGCGGTCGTTTGCGAAATGACACGGAGTTCGGGCGCGTGCCGAGACTCCGGAAGGTTTCGCATTTCGCATGTCCATTTCCACTGATAACACCGCCATGCCCAGCGCCGTGACCGAGCAGGTCGAGCAGGACGAGCAGATGTCCGCGGCGACGGTCGAGGCGATCGAGTCCCAGGTCGAGACCGGCGCCGAGGCGGACGTCGAGGCCGACGTCGAGGTCGAGGCCGACGTCGAGGCCGCCGCCGAGGCGGACGACCAGGACGCGGCTCCCCAGATCACCTTCGGCGACCTCGGGCTCCCCGAGCAGATCGTCCGCAAGCTGGCGCAGAACGGTGTGACCACCCCGTTCCCGATCCAGGCCGCGACCATCCCGGACGCGCTGGCCGGCAAGGACATCCTCGGCCGCGGTCGTACCGGCTCCGGCAAGACCCTCTCCTTCGGCCTGCCGCTGCTGACCACCCTCGCCGGCGGCCACACCGAGAAGAAGCGCCCGCGCGGTCTGATCCTGACCCCGACCCGTGAGCTCGCCATGCAGGTGAGCGACGCGCTCCAGCCGTACGGCGACGTCCTCGGCCTCAAGCTCAAGGTCGTCTGCGGCGGCACCTCGATGGGCAACCAGATCTACGCCCTGGAACGCGGTGTCGACATCCTCGTCGCCACCCCGGGCCGACTGCGCGACATCATCGACCGCGGCGCCGCCTCGCTCGACAAGGTCCAGGTCGCCGTCCTCGACGAGGCCGACCAGATGGCCGACATGGGCTTCCTGCCCGAGGTCACCGAGATCCTCGACCTGGTGCCGCAGGGCGGTCAGCGGCTGCTCTTCTCCGCCACGCTGGAGAACGAGATCGACACCCTGGTCAAGCGTTACCTGGTCGACCAGGTCACCCACGAGGTCGACCCGTCGGCCGGCGCGGTGTCCACCATGACCCACCACGTCCTGGTCGTGAAGCCCAAGGACAAGGCCCCGGTCACCGCCGCCATCGCGGCGCGCAAGGGCCGCACCATCATCTTCGTGCGGACCCAGCTCGGCGCCGACCGCGTCGCCGACCAGCTGCGCGAGGCGGGCGTGCGTGCCGACGCGCTGCACGGCGGCATGACCCAGGGTGCCCGCACCCGCACCCTGGCCGACTTCAAGGACGGGTACGTCAACGTGCTCGTCGCCACCGACGTGGCCGCCCGCGGTATCCACGTCGACGGCATCGACCTGGTGCTCAACGTCGACCCGGCCGGCGACCACAAGGACTACCTGCACCGCAGCGGCCGCACCGCCCGTGCCGGCCAGTCCGGCACCGTCGTCTCGCTGGCGCTGCCGCACCAGCGCCGACAGATCTTCCGCCTGATGGAGGACGCGGGCGTGGACGCCTCGCGTCACATCGTGGGCGGCGCCGGCGCCTTCGACGAGGACGTGGCCCGGATCACCGGCGCCCGCTCGCTCACCGAGGTGCAGGCGGAGTCGGCGGCCAACTCGGCCAAGCAGGCCGAGCGCGAGGTGCAGCAGCTCACCCGCGAGCTGGAGAAGGTCCAGCGCCGGGCGCTCGAACTCCGCGAGGAGGCCGACCGGCTGGCCGCCCGCGTGGCGCGCGAGCGGGGCGAGGCCCCGGAGGCCGCCGCCGCGAGCTCGGAGGAGGGCGTGACCGCCGCCGAGACCCCGGTCGTCCCGCACCAGGCCCCCGCGGCCGAGGTCGAGACCCCCGTGGTGGCCGAGGAGGGCCCGCGTCGGGCGTCCTCGTACGAGCGTCGTGACGAGCGCGGCAACTTCGAGCGTCGGGACCGGGAGCGCGGCGGTTTCGACCGCGACCGTGACCGCGGCTTCAACCGTGACCGCGACCGGGACCGTCGCGACGACCGCGGTGGTTTCGACCGCGACCGTGACCGGGACCGTGGTTTCAATCGGGACCGTGGTGACCGTGGCGGTGACCGCGGTGGTTTCAACCGTGACCGTCGTGACGGCGACCGTGGCGGCTTCGGTGGCGGCCGTTCGTTCGAGCGCCGTGACGACCGTGGCAACTTCGAGCGTCGGGACCGTCGCGACGACCGCGGTGGTTTCGACCGCGACCGTGACCGGGACCGTGGTTTCAATCGGGACCGTCGTGAGGACCGTGGTGACCGTGGCGGTGACCGCGGTGGTTTCAACCGCGAGCGTCGTGACGGCGACCGTGGCGGCTTCGGTGGCGGCCGTTCGTTCGAGCGCCGTGACGACCGTCAGGGCCGCTCCTTCGAGCGTCGCGACCACAACCACCGTGGCGGCGACCGTCCGTTCCACCGTGAGCGCCGCGAGGACCGTCCGTTCAACCGCGACGACCGTCCCTTCAACCGGGACCGTCGCGACGACCGTCCGGCCCGTCGTGACGACCACCGGGGTGCCCGGCCCCTCGACCGCCGCGCCGACAAGCCCCGCTGGAAGCGGAACGGCTGATCCCGTTGCGGGACTGAGGGTTTGAGCGTCTGAGGGCCCGTACGGCACGGAAGTGTCGTACGGGCCCTCTCGCGCGAAGATCGCAGTGACGTCCCCCCATGCCGTGCGCCGAAGAGCGCCCCCGAAACCGGGCCCGCTCGGGCAAGGGGCGGTATTGGCTCGGGCCGGAGCCGGGGGCGGGCTATGCTGCGGTGTGCGGGCCGTTAGCTCAATTGGCAGAGCAGTGGACTTTTAATCCATTGGTTCAGGGTTCGAGCCCCTGACGGCCCACCGTTACGAGGGGCGAGCATGTCGCCTCTGACCTGCGTATACATCCAACGGCCCGATCGGAGATCTCCGGTCGGGCCGTCGCTCGTCCGCCGGCCTCACGGCCGTTCCGCGCTGCCGGAGGGTTCCGCCGGGCTCCGAGGGGTGTCCGCCCCTGCCCGCGCGTCTCCGCGGCGGAGGACGCGTCTCCCGGGTCGTGCCACGCCCGCCCGCGCGGTCCGCCGTTCGCGTACGGGGCGCGTCGCCATGCCGGGGCAGCGGCGAGCACCGAGCGCGTCCCCAGGCGCCGCCCCGGATTTTCCTATGAGCCCCCGGTGGTGGGCGGTCGCCGGTGACGTTGCGTCAAACCGGTGAGCCTTTCGGGGCGTCCGGCGCGACGGCGTGGGTCCTGACGTCGCACCACGGCGGGCCCCGCCGTCGCGGAGGGTAGCGGAGTCGGTCATACCGGATAGCGCGCTGAAATCGGGGAAGTGATCGAATCTGTCGTGGATCAGGCCCACAGTGTGATGTATCTGAGCCTTCCGGCGCAGGAGTGGATGGGGAGGACACGCCGCCGGGGCCGCTTCGCCGAAACACCGCACGCGTCGCGTGGCCGCGCCGCTACGGTAAGTCGCGATGTGGTCGCTGGGGGGCGCGGCGAGCCGATGGCCGGGAGGTAGAGACGACATGGGGCACTCACAGCAGGGCGGAACGCATGCCGAACTGCTCGACGGGCTGCTCGCCCGTGCCCAGAACGGGTTCGAGATCGACGAGGCGCTGCTCGTCCGGTTGCGTGACGCCCTGATGCACCAGACCGAGCTGCGCTCGTGCCGTCAGTGCAACGAGCCGCGCGGGCCGCTCGGTTACAGCACGTACCGGCACATCTTCCTGCTGCCCGACGGCAGCAGCGTGATGCTGTGGGAGCTGGAGCACAACACCGGCGCCGAGGAGCGCCCGCTGTACGAGCTGTACGACGACGAGGGTGCGTTGCTGGCCGCGGAGCGCCGGGTGCACGAGCGGACCGGTGGCGGCCGGTGGGACGAGTTCGACTCCGTGCCGCTGTGGATCCCGGAGCAACTGCTCAACGGCGCACCGCCGATGACGACGTCCCGCGCCTACGTCGCCGACAACTCGCCCGACCACGCCCGCCGTGTGCTGCGCCGCGCGGAGAACCCGGACCGGCCGGGCGAGGACGTGGAGCGACTGCTCACCACCGCCTTCGCGCACGACATCGCGCTCGCCCCCAAGCCGCGCCGGCGGTCGGGCGGTCCCGACGGGACGTGGTGCCGCTTCTACGAGCACGCGTTCCTGCTCGCCGACGGCGACGAGATCAGCCTGTGGGAGCTGGAGCACAACCTGACCAGCGACGGGCGGCTGGTGTGCGAGGTCTACCTCGACGAGGTCGCCGCGGAGCTCGCGGCCGACCGGCACGCCCGCGCGCTCGGGGTGGAGCTGTGAGGGCCCCACGCGCTCGGGATGGAGCGGTGAGCGGCCGCGCTCGGGGTGGAGCCGTGAGCGGCCGCGCCTAGCCGCCGTCGAGCCGTCTGGCCGCTGTCGGGCCGTCTGGCCGTGGTCGTGTCGCCTGGCCGCCGTCGCGCGGTCTGGCCGCCGTCGGGCCGTCTGACCGTGCTCGTGTCGCCTGGCCGCCGTCGCGCGTCCTCGCGTCCTGTGTCCGTCGGCGGGCCCCGCGCCCGAGCGCCGAGCGCCCACGGCCTACGCCGGATGGCTGCTGTCGAGTCGCCCCGCGGGGCGCCAGCCGCGAGCCTTGTGGGAGCCGGCGGCGGGAGCGGTGGCGCCGCCCGACGACGAAGCGACGAAGGCGGCCCGGTGGCGGCGGATCGGCGGCGGGGAGTCGGCGACGGCGAGTCGGCGGCGGGTCCGAACCCCGGGTCTGTCTGACGGCGGCGGAGCGGTACGCGGGAGAAGCCGGTGCGGGTGCGAGGCGGCAGGGCCGCGGTGGCGGAAGGCGAGGTCTACGAGACCGCGCCCGCCCGCCGCTTCGCCACCTGGCTGCCGGCGGCACTGATCGTCGGCGGGATCGTCTTCGAGTTGGCCACGCCGCCTGCGTACACCGCCGTGCCCTTCCTCTCCGCCGCACCGCTCATCGCCGCCCCCTTCTCCACCCTGAGGGTGACGCTGGCGATCGCCGCGGCCTCGGTGGCGGCGGCCTTAGGGCTGATGGTGGTGCAGGGGCTGCGGCACGCGGGGGAGGCGCAGACGCTCACGGAGCTGGCCACGGCGTGCACCGTGGGGCTCCTCGCCATCGCGACCAACCGGATGATGCGGCGCAGCGAGCGGCGGCTGGCCTCCGCGCGGGTCATCGCCGAGGCGGCACAGCGCGCCGTGCTGCCCACGCCCGCCGCCCGTCTGGGCGGATTGCGCATCGCCGCGCGGTACCAGGCGGCGCAGGCCGAGGCGCGCATCGGCGGAGACCTGTACGCGGTGCAGGGGACGCCGTACGGCGCGCGCGTCCTCGTCGCCGACGTCCGGGGCAAGGGGCTGGCGGCGGTCGAGGCCGTGGTGATCGTCCTCGGGGCGTTCCGGGAGGCGGCGGAGCAGGAGGCGACGCTGGCGGGCGTGGCGGGGCGGCTGGACCGGGCGCTGCGCCGGGAGGCCGAGCGGCGGGCGAGCGTGGAGCTGCGCGAGGGGTTCGCCACGGCGGTGCTGGTGGAGATCCCGCCCGGCGAGGCCACGCTGCGCCTGCTGAACCGCGGTCACCCGGCCCCGTTGCTGCTCCGCGCGGACGGCGGCGCGGGCTACCTGGAACCGACGGCGCCGGCGCTGCCCCTGGGCATGACGGACCTGGGGGAGTGGCCGGACGTGGTGGACGAGCGACCGTTCCCGGCCAGGGCGACGCTGCTGCTCTTCACGGACGGGGTGACCGAGGCGCGGGACCGGCACGGCGAGTTCTACGAACCGGCGGAGCGGTTGCGCGGCCACACCTTCGCGGGGCCGGACGCCCTGCTGGACGCGCTGGTCGTGGATGTCGCGCGCCATGCGCGCGGGAGGACGGCGGACGACATGGCGGTGCTCGCCGTCCACCGGCAGTCGAGCGCGGAGGGGCCGCCGGCCGACTCCCGCGCGGAGCGGCCGGTGCCGGCTGACTCCCGCGCGGAGCGGCCGGCCGACCCCTGGCGACCGGGCCACCCGGCCGGCCTCGCACACCCGGCGGACCGGGCGAGCAGCGCCGATAGCGGAACGTAGTCGACCGCCGCCCCTGCGCATAACAATTGACGCACGATCAGCGGTGGCGGGTTTCCGCCGCGCGATCTTGGTGACTCAACTCTCCGGCAACTTGCTCAGATTTGCCGGAAAGTGACCGAATGTGGGGCGTCGATTCTGCACGGATTCCAGGGAACGGCTTGGAAACACGCCGGGCGGTCTATTAACGTTCGATAACGCAGCGCGGTCGTCACAGCCGCCGCAAGAGGCGGCACCGTGCGCCGTCGCCGAATCCCGCACGCACAGCAGCGCGAGCACCAACAGCATCACCGCAGCACCTAGGGAACCGGGGAACCACCATCCTTGGGGTGAATCGGGCGCTTCCTCGGAGGAGCCCGTAGGAGACCTTCCTGCTCCGAACCCGTCAGCTAACCCGGTAGGCGAGACGGAAGGAAAGGAGTACGCCCCCGTGGCGTCCAACAGGTCTGCCTTCGACGAGGCGCCGTACAGCCCCTCCGGTGTTTCCGGCGCCCCCTACGGTCCGGGTGTCCTTCCCGGCCCGGGTGGTGGTCCGACCTCGACCATGGCCCCCGCTCGCGCTGTCCCCTCGGCCGCCTCCGCGATGCCCTCGGGCCCCGCCACATCCGGCGCCCCCACCATCGCCAGCCCCGTCGTGGCCCCTCCGCACGATGCCTTCGGGCCCGAGGACGAGGACGGGGAGGAGTGGAATCCCACGGCGGACTCCATAGCCCCGGTCCGCGGCCGGCACCGGGTGGTCAAGCAGCGCGGCGGCGGCATGGCGCGCAGCGGCGCGGTGCTCGGCGTCGGTGTCATCGCGGCGGTGGGCGCGGGCGGCATGGCGACCGCCAAGGACCGACCCAACCCGCCGATCTCCATGCCCGACCTGGGGCAGGTCGCCGACGAGGTGCAGGGCGTGCTCCCGGAGGCGAGGGAGCTGCCCGGTGCCACGCGGCTCGTCTCCGACGCGGTCGGCCCGGGCAACGTCGCCTCCGCACCGGGCGCGCCCGCGGCCGCGGCCCCGCTCTCCACGGCCGGTCTGACCGCCGAGGACGCGGCGAACGGCGCCACCGACGCCGGCGAGGCGCTGCGCGCCCGCATCATGCAGCAGGCCGAGTATCAGCAGAACGCGGCCGACGACGCCCAGCGCGAGGCCGCCGCGCGAGCCGCCGCCGAGCAGGCCGCCAAGGCGGCCGCGGCCCAGGCCAAGGCCGAGGCCGACGAGGCGAAGAAGGCCGCCGAGGCCGAGGCCGAGCGCAAGGCGGAGGAGGCCGCACGCAAGGCCGAGGCCGAGCGGAAGGCGGAGGCCGCGGCCAAGGCGAAGGCCGAAGCGGAGGCAGAGGCTGAGGCGGACGCGGAGGCGGACGCGGGGTCGGAATCCGGCTCCGGAGGCGACAGCGGGACCAGCGCCGGCGCGTATGCCCTCCCGGTCGCCTCCTACACCCTCACCTCCACCTTCGGCCAGGCCGGCGACCTGTGGTCCGCCGACCACACGGGGCAGGACTTCGCCGCTCCCACCGGCACCCCGGTCAAGGCGGTCCACGGGGGCACGATCACCTCCGCCGGCTGGGCCGGCGCCTACGGCTACCGCATCGTCCTCACGCTCCCCGACGGCACCGAGATCTGGTACTGCCACCTGTCATCCATGGTCAAGACCTCGGGCACGGTGTCCACCGGCGACGTCATCGGCCGCGTCGGCGCCACCGGCAACGTGACCGGTCCCCACCTCCACCTGGAGGTCCGCCCGGGCGGCGGCTCCCCGGTCGATCCCCTGGCGTGGCTGCGCCAGCACGGCCTGAACCCGTGACCACGACAGCCGTGATCACACCACCCGTGACCGCACCCGCGAGCACGACACCGTGACCGCACTCGCGAGCTCGACACGCGTGAGCACGCCGGCCTGAACCCGAGGCCAGCCTCTCCCCCCACAGCCCCGATACGCCGGCGGCTCTGGCGCTCTCTCCCCCCTTGACGCCAGGGCCGCCGGTTCGTTTTCCCGCGCTCTCGGGAGCCCGGGTGCGGCGCGCGCCGCGACGGCGAGCGGGCCGACCCCTGTGGCACCAGCGCCGCGGGGTCACCGGGCCCGGGTCACGGAGCCCGGGTCACGTGGCCACGGGCGCGGGGTGTCGGCGGTGCTCAGCCGGCGCGGCGGTCGGCGGCCGCCCAGGAGGCGAGGGCGACCCCGCCCGCCACGGCGGCGACGGCCGGCCAGGCGCCGATCTTCTTGGCCAGCGGGTGGGAGCCCGCGAACGCGGCCACATACAGCCCGCTCAGGGCCGCCGCGGTTCCGGCACCGCCCCGCTCCTTCCAGCCCCGCGCCGCCGCGACCCCCGCTGCGGCCAGCACCACACCGCCCAGGGGCCGCCTCTTCGTCCACCGGGCGACCCCGTAGCCGCCCACGAGACCGCCCGCGGCCACCACGCCTGTCGGAACCCCAGCCATAGCCACACCTTCCACATGTGCCGATCCGGATCCTCTCGGGACCATTCGACAACACCGGTCGTCCCGAACGCCCCACGGGCCCGTCACGGTCCCGCCCCGGTCCGGAGAGAGCGGACCGTCGGGCTCAGTCGAGGGCGCTGAGCTTCTTCCACTCCTCGTAGGAGAGGTTCCAGTCGCCGTAGCCGTTGCCGGTGGCGACGGTCTCCCGAGTGGAGCCGGTGACCTCGATGATGTCGCCGGGGGTGGCGCGGTCGTAGAAGCTCTTGCCGTCCGCTTCCGACATGCCTATGCAGCCGTGGCTCATGTTGACACGGCCGAAGTAGCCCTTGCCCTCGTTCCAGGGGGCGGCGTGGGCGTAGGTGCCGGAGGTGGTCAGATGGACCGCCCAGGGGACGTCCTTGTTGTACGGGTCGGCTATGTTCACCGACTCGCTGGTCATGTTGACCATGGGTGCCTTGCCGAGGACGACCATGGTGCCGTTCCAGGTGGGGTAGGCGGTGGAGCCGGCGGAGACCGGGATGGTGTCGACCTTCTTGCCGTCCTCGTAGACGGTCATCGTGTGCTGCTTCAGGTCGGCCTTGGCGACGCGGACGGTGCCGACGGTGAAGGTGCTGGAGACGTCGCGGCGGAGGTAGCGCCCCTCGCCCGTGTTGACGCCGCTGAGCTTGGCGCGGAGGGTCACCTTGGTGCCCTTGGCCCAGTAGCTCTCGGGGCGCCAGTCGACGCGCTCGACGCCGGTGAGCGGGTCGCGGGTCCAGCCCCAGGAGCCCTCCGTCTTGGGGGAGGTGCTGACGGAGAGCCGGCGCTCGACCGCCGCCTTGTCCTTCACCGGGTGGTCGAAGGCGATGGACACCGGCTGGCCGGCGCCGACGACCTTGTTGTTGGACGGGGTGACGGAGACGCCGTTGAAGACCTTGGCCGCACGGGTGCGGAAGGCCGAACGGTGGGTGGTGACCTCGCCGGCCGCGTTGGTCGCGGTGGCCAGGACGGCGTAGGAGGCCCCCGGGGTCATGGTGCGGGTGGAGCGCCAGCTCTTCTTGGCGTCGGACCATGAGCCCGTCACCGCGACCGCGTCGGCGCTGCTCGGGTCGGGAGTGACCTGGACCTTGGTCAGGGTGCCGCCGGCCACGTCGACCTTGATGCCGCCGTCGGGGGCCACCGCCGGGCCGTCGCTGCCCGGCGTCACGGTGATGCGGGCGGGCTTGGCGTCGGCCGGGTCGACCGAGGCGCCGCCCTTCCCGTCCGAGCCGGAGGAGGACTGACAGGCCACCAGCGAGGCCAGGGCCAGGGAGGACGCCGCAAGCAGGCGGAGAGGGCGGCGTATGGGACGTATGGATCGCACAGAGGACCTCTTGGGACGGTCGTGACGGTTGGTGAAGGCGTGGTGGGGGTGGTCGGAGCGACGGTCGGTCAGCAACGCTGCTCCACCCCCTCCGGGTTGCTCTTGTACGGCGGCGGCAGGGGCGTCGTGTCGGGGTGCAGCCGCCAGAGGGACAGGGACATGCAGTGGGTGGCGACCATGTCGACGTAGGACGCGCCGAACACGCCCAGACCGTCGACCTGCACGAGGGCGACCTCCGTGCCGGAGCGCATCAGCGAGACCTGGTGCTCTCCGCCCGAGCCGTCGGACTCCGAGCCGTAGACCCGGACCGTGGGCTTCCGCACCGAGCCCGGGGCTTCCGCGGAGAACGGGCGGCCGACCCTGACGAGCCCGCAGCGGGTCCGCAGCACCTCCTGCAGCGAGCTGAACACCCGGACGGCGTCCCGCTCGGTCCGGTAGGCGTTGATCGTGTGCCGTGCGGTCTCCTTGGCCTGGCGGCCCTGGAAGACGCGGGCGCGCTGGGCCGCCGGGAGCGGGTGCGCGTCGCCGTCCAGACCGGTCAGCCGGCAGTCGGCTTCGAGGTCCAGGAGCGGTGAGTCGAGCCGGTCGGTGGTGCGGACCGTCTTCCACCGGGCCGCCGCCTCGAAGGGCAGCGCCGTGGGGCGGAGCAGCGCCTCGACGGCGATGTCCGGAGCCGGCGATTCGGTACGGCCGGAGGGTGGTGGGCCCGCCGGCAGGGTGCGGGTCGGATCGTCGCCGGGGAGGAGCTGCCACGAGCCGATCGCGAGCGCGACGGCCGCGAGCACCGCGGAGACGGCGGTCACCGCACGCGTGCGGATCGTGCGCCGACGGCCCCGGGCACGCACGGCCTCCGGGCCCGCGAGGCGTATGCAGGGCTCGGTGGCGCGCGCTATCTCCCGAAGCCGCTCATCCAGGTCAGCCATGGGTGGGCACCTCCTTCGGGGAGCGGGCTGAGGCGGGGGCGGGGGCCGGAGGGTGGGGCGCGGGGTGGTCGGAGTCGGTCAGATGGCGGCCCAGCGCCTTGCGGGCACGGCTGAGGCGGGTCCGCACGGCGCCCTCGGAGACGCCCGTCTCCCGGGCCACCTGCTCGATGGGCAGGTCGAGCAGGTGGTGCAGGACGACGACGGTGCGCTGGTCGGGCTTCAGCCCGCGCAGTGCGTCGACCAACGCCACCCGGTCCGGGGCGAGGCCGGGCACGTCGGCCGGTGGGCCGTGCCGGAGGTGAGCCCGCATCCGGTTGCGGGCCCGGCGCCAGGAACTGACGGCCAGCCGCAGGGCGACGGTGCGCACCCACGGCGTCGGGTCGCCGTCCCTGGTGAGCCGGTCCCAACGCTGCCAGGCGCGGGCATACGCCTCCTGCACCGCGTCCTCGGCCTCGGACAGGTCGCCGGTGGCGGCATAGACCGCCGCGACGAGCCGTTTGGCCGTGGCCGCGTAGAACTGGTCGAAGTCGGATTGTGCTGACATGTGCCCCCCGATGGCCCCCGTGCCCCGCTGGTCGTGCAAGTCCCTCCTGTAATGAGCACGTCCGATGGCCGCGAAAGGTTACAGATGACTTTGCGGAGGCCGTCCGGGGGCGCCGTACGGGCCGTACGGCTGGGTGCTCCAGGGGCCGTACTGCGGCGGCTGCCGGTGCGGCGCGGGCGCCGACGCCTGAGTCTCGGCGTGAGGCGTCGGCATGGGCTGGGCGTGGTGCTGGGGCTGGGGGTGGTGCTGGGCGTGGGACCCCGGCGTGGCCGGGGGCATGGCGTGCGCGAGGGGCATCGGCATGGGCTGCGGCATCGGCGGCCGCGGCGGCCGCACCGACAGCGCCGCGTGCGCCAGCGCGGGCTGGGCGACCTCCCTGCGCTGCCAGAGCTGCTGGAGGAGCTCCCGTTCGCGGGCGGAGAAGTCGGGGTCCGCGATGCCGCGGTGCGCGCGCTGGCGGAGCAGGGCCAGGGAGGTCGCGTAGGCGATGTACTCGCCGACCGTGCGGGCCGCCGCCGGGCCCCGGGAGCGGCGGGCGAGGTCGCGGGCGATGCCACGGGCCCGCATGGAGGACAGGGCGGGCGGCTCGGGCGGGGTGAGCCAGCCGGCGGCCTGGTAGGTGGTGAGCTGGGCGCCGACGGCGCGCAGTTCGTTGCCGCGCGACCAGATGGTGAGCCAGGTCAGCAGGCCGAAGAGGGGGACCATGAACAGGGCGTAGACGGCGAGGAAGCCGTAGCCGCCGAAGGTCGCGGAACCGTTCCAGACGCCGTGCAGGACCATCGCGGCGAGCAGCGCGGCGATCGGTATGAGGATCCGGCGGGCGCGCTGCCGCTGGGTCGCCACGGCCGCCAGCCCGAAGCCCACTCCGGTCATGGCGGTGAAGAGGGGGTGGGCGAAGGGCGACATCACCGCGCGTATGAAGAAGGTCGCGGCGGTGGTCGAGCGCAGCCCCGAGTAGCCGAACTCCTGGTCGCTGACGAACGCGGTGCCCAGGTAGAGGATGTTCTCGGTGAAGGCGAAGCCGGTCGCCGTGACGCCGGCGACGACGACGCCGTCCACGATCCCGTTGAAGTCGCGTCGCCGGAAGAGGAAGAGCAGCAGTACGGCGGCGGCCTTGGCGCTCTCCTCCACGACCGGCGCGACGAAGGTGGCGCCCCATGCGTCGGCGTCCGCCTCGTCGTCGGGGGAGGTCTCGACGATGGTCGTGGTGAGCCACTGGGTCGCGAAGCCGTTGGCTATGAGCGCGACCAGCGTCGCCGCGCACGCGCCCCAGGCGAAGGCGAAGGCCAGGTTCCGCCAGGGCTTCGGCTCCACGCGGTCCGCCCAGCGGAAGGCCGCGAGGAGCAGCGGCACGGGCAGGGTGGCCAGCCCCAGACCCACCAGGAAGCCCTTGGTGCCGGTCTGCTCCCGGACGAGCGCCAGGATGACCAGCCCGGAGAGGGCGAGGAGGACGACGAGTCCGGTCGCACGGAGCGCCTTGTTGCCCCACAGCGCGGCCCAGCGCGTCTGGCGCGGTGGACCGCTCCAGCTCGCGCCCCCTGGTCCGACGGCCCCGTGCGGCTGCTGCGCGTACGCCGGGATCGGCGGGGCGGGCTGCCAGGGCTGCTGCGGCTGCTGTGGGGACGCGGGTTGATGCACTCGATGACCCTAACCAGGAGGGAGAGTGGGGGACTCGTGGATTATCCCCGGCAGACACCGGTCTCCTCATGCCGCCTCGGGCGACCGGGTGACGGACGGGCCCCGAGACGGGTCGACCGTACGTCGGCCGGCCGTGTGTCGGCCGGCCGAAGCGGTGGAGGTCGGGGGGTCTGTGGTCGGGCCCGTCAGCCCGACGTACGACGGAAGATCAGATCGTGGACGACATGGCCCTTGTCCAGGCCCTGGCCCTCGAACTTCGTCAGCGGCCGGAAGTCGGGGCGTGGCGTGTAGCCGCCGTCAGGCTGGGTGTTCTCGAAGTCCGGGCTGGCGGTGAGCACCTCCAGCATCTGCTCGGCGTACGGCTCCCAGTCGGTCGCGCAGTGCAGCAGGGCGCCCGGCTTGAGGCGGGTGGCGGCGAGCGCGAGGAACTCGGGCTGGATCAGGCGGCGCTTGTGGTGGCGCTTCTTGGGCCACGGGTCGGGGAAGTAGACCCGCATGCCGGAGAGCGAGTCGGGCCGCAGCATCTCGCGGAGGAGGATGATCGCGTCGCCGTTGGCGACCCGGATGTTGGACAGCCCGTTCCGCTCCGCGAGCGCGAGCAGATTCCCCTGGCCGGGGGTGTGGACGTCGGTCGCGAGGATGCCGGTCTCCGGGTCCGCGGCGGCCATCTGCGCGGTGGCCTCGCCCATCCCGAAGCCGATCTCGAGGACGACGGGCAACTGGGGGTCGCCGAACAGTTGACCGAGGTCAAGCGGTTGCAGCCCGTCGATGTCCAGGCCCCACTGCGACCACAGACGGCGCAGGGCGTCGCCCTGCCCCGGGGTGACGCGGCTGCGCCGGGGGCGGAAGGAGCGGATGCGCCGCTCGTGGTGCGAGCCCGCGGGGTCCGCGACGGGGCCGCCGGGGAACATCGGCTGGCTGCGGTCGCGCGCTCCGTGCGGCGCGCTGGGATCGACGGTGGTCTGATCGGCGGAGGTCTGATCGACGGTGGTCTGATCGGCGGCGGTGTGATTCTCGGACACAGTGTTTCGATTCTACGGTCGGCCGGCACGGCCCTCGGTCGGCCGACCGAGGCCGCGGCAGACCGGGAGCAGGACCCAGGCGTGCATGCCCTGCCTGGGAGCGGTGCCGGGGCGCCGAGGCCGGTACGGTCGGCCCGCCGCAGGCACCGCCCGCCGCAGGCGCGGCCCGCCCCGGGCGCGGCGGATTCCGGGATGCGGCCAGCCGCAGGCCCGGCTCGCCCCGGGCGTCGCTCGCCCCGAGAGCGGCCGTTCCCAGCCGTGGCTCGTCCCGGGTGCCCCTCAGGCCGCCAGCGCCGCCAGGACCCGCCGGGCCACCTCTCGGCCGATGGGGAGCGAGGCGGTGGCCGCGGGAGAGGGGGCGTTCAGCACATGGACCATGCGGGGGGACTCGGCGATGAGGAAGTCGTCCACCAGCGTCCCGTCCCGCAGCACCGCCTGGGCGCGCACCCCCGCGGGGGCCGGCGTCAGATCGTCCGCCGTCACCTCGGGAAGCAGCCGGCGGACCGCGGTCGTGAAGGCGGCCTTGGACAGGGAGCGCTGGAGCTCGCCCGCCCCGTAGCGCCAGTGGCGGCGGGCTATCCGCCACGAGCCCGGGTAGGCGAGCGTCTCGGCCAGCTCGCGCGGGCGCACCGTATGCCATGCGTACCCCTCCCTGGCCAGGGCGGGGACGGCATTGGGTCCGATGTGGACGCCGCCGTCGACGCCGCGGGTCAGATGCACGCCCAGGAAGGGGAAGGCGGGATCCGGAACGGGGTAGACGAGGCCGCGCACGAGGTGGGCGCGGGACGGCGACAGCGCGTAGTACTCGCCGCGGAAGGGCACGATCCGCATGCGGGGGTCGTCCCCGGCCAGCCGGGCGATGTGGTCGCAGTGCAGGCCCGCGCAGTTGACCAGCATCCGGGCGCGCAGCACCGTCCCGTCGGTCGTGCGCACGGCGACCGCCGCGGCGCCCCGCCCCGTCGATCCCGCGCGGGTGGCAAGGCCCTCGCCTGTCCGCCCGTCGAGCACGGCCACGGCCGATTCGTCGACCGCGGCCTGCCCACGCGGGACGGCCGACCCCGCCGGGCCGTCGTCCACCGCCGCGTAGTCACCTCCGGAGGCGCCGCTTCGGACGGTGGCGCCGCCCGCCGGCGGTGTCGCGCCGCTCCGCGCCCGGACGCCGCCGGTCCTCGTGCGGCGTCCGATGGTGCGCACCTCCGCCCCGTACCGCACCGAGGCGCCCGCCTCCTGGGCCAGCTCGGCGAGCCGGGCGGCCACGGCCGCGAAGTCGCAGACACCGGTGGTGCCGACATGGATGGCGGCGAGGCCGCGCACATGGGGTTCGTACTCGGTGATCTGGGCGGGGCCCAGCTCGCGCACCGGAATGCCGTTCTCCCGGCCGCGCTGCACGAGGGCGTGGAGTCGGGGCAGCTCGGCGCGGTCCGTCGCGACGATGAGCTTGCCGGTCACCTCGTGCGGGATGGCGTGCTCGGCGCAGAACCTCACCATCTCCGCGGCACCCCGCACCGCGAACCGCGCCTTCAGCGAGTCCGGCCGGTAGTAGATGCCGCTGTGGATGACGCCGCTGTTGCGGCCGGTCTGGTGGCGGGCGGGGCCCGCCTCCTTCTCCAGCACCACCACGTCGATGCCCGGGGCGGCCCGCGTCAGCGCATACGCGGTCGACAGGCCGACGATCCCGCCCCCGATCACCAGCACATCGCAGTCCAACGCCGTCACACCACCACACCTCCCCCCGCGCCTCGCCGCTCAACCGCTCCCCGACGATCACTATCATGACCCGCCCCACTGACAACGGGCCCGAACAGGACGAGATCACGCCCCTAGCGGGAGATCACGCCTATCGGTGATCACGCCGCCCGCCGTTGATCACCTCGGATGCGCCCGGCCGAGGTGGCGGTCGGCCACCCTGAGGCGACGGGCGGACGCACACGGCCGACGTGCCGGACGCGCTCGGTCCCCGCGCCGGACGCGCCCGGTCCACGCGGAGGCCGATCATGCCGGAGCGACCAGCAGCGGCCGCGCCCGCTCCCGCAGCTCCATCACCCGCGGCTCGTCCCCGTAGGGCTCGAGCCGGTGCAGCAGATCGCGCACGTACTCGGTGGTGCGCGCCGAGGAGATGCGGCCGGCGACCTCGACCGCGCGGGTGCCCTGTGCGCACGCCGCGTCCAGGTTGCCGGACTCCAGCTCGGCGACGGCCGACACCACCAGCCGCAGCCCGTGCGAGCGGACGAACTCCTCGGTGGGCCGGGCCAGCGCCTGCTCCGTGAAGCGCCGCACCTGACGGGGGAGGCGCAGGTCGCGGTAGCACTCGGCGGCGTCGGCGGCGAACCGCTCCTGGCTGTAGAAGTCCAACCACGACGGGTCCGGATCGCCCGCGCGGGCGCGCTCAAGCCACCCCTCCGCTGCCTTGAGCGCGGCCCCACAGGCCGGTCCGTCGCCGGCCTTGGCCTGGGCGCGGGCCTCCACGAGGCGGAAGAAACTCATCGTCCGGGCGGTGGCCAGTCCGCGGTTGCGCTCCAGGGCGGCTTGGGCGAGGTCCACGCCCTCGTCCGCGAAGCCCCGGTAGGTGGCCTGCAGGCTCATCGACGCCAGCACATAGCCGCCCAGCGGCACATCGGCCGCCGCGCGGGCCAGCCGCAGCGCCTGGATGTAGTAGCGCTGCGCGGCCTCCTGCTGCCCGGTGTCGAAGGCCATCCAGCCGGCCAGCCGGGTCAGTTCGGCGGTGGCGCCGAACAGGGCGCGGCCGACCTCGTCGCTGTAGGAGCCGAGCAGCAGGGGCGCGGCGTCGACCCGCAGACACTCGGGGACCATGGACGAACGCCAGTCGCCGCCGCCGTACTTGGAGTCCCAGCGGCGCGCGTCCTCGGCCGCCTCCCGCAACTTGGTGACGTCGCTGTGGCCCACCCGCTGGGGTAAGCCGTCCGCGCTGTGGACCTCGGCCTCTTTGGGCTCCCGCGCGACGGAGCTGTCGGCGGGGGATATCAGCCATCGTGAGGCAGGGGTGGCGTACGCGCTTACTGCGAACGATCCGGCCAGGCTCTGCCAGATGCCGCCCCCGCCGCGGCGTCCGGCCAGATCCAGCCGGTAGAGCTCGGTGGCGCTGCGCACGGCCTGGCCTATGTCGCGTGGGAAGGCGAGGCCGACCTCGGGCGCGGGGTCGGCGTCGGCCAGGCCGATCTCGTGCAACGGCACCGGGCGACCCAGCTTGGAGCCGATGGCGGCGGCGATGAGATGAGGCGCGGCGCCCTGCGGGACCATGCCCTTCGACACCCACCTGGCCACCGACGTCTTGTCATAGCGAAGTGTCAGGCCACGTTGGGCGCCGAGGTCGTTGACTCTGCGCGCGAGCCCGGCATTGCTGATCCCCGCGAGGGCGAGAACGGTGCCGAGCTTCTCGTTCGGCCCGCGTGGCTCCCTGGACATGCGCACCCCTCGAACAGCACCGACGGCCGCCCCGGCATAGGCACGGGGCATTCGTAAACCCAGCGTAGTTCGCCGCATCCCGACCGTTAAGAGGTGGTGTCCCGGATGGCGAGATTCTTGTACGAACGGGCGTGCGGCGCGGGGCGTGTGCTCCCGGTGTGTGTGGCTGTGCGCCCGTGTGTGCGCTCTGCCTGGTCCCTCGCGGGAGCGTTTCCATGGGTGGTGCGTGGGTCGGCCCGCTGCACTGGAGCCAGTGGGCTGGGGGACGCCGCCGCCTCATTCCCCGCGGGCGGCGGAACGGTCCGGGAGGCGAACGCGCCTCCCGGACTGTGGCGTTGGGCCACCGCAAGCCCATGGCGAGCGCCTCGGCAGATTGGCCGAATGACGCTCATCGAGGCCGGGCTCCGCGGCGGGCCGGGGAGGGGGAGGCCCGGCGCGGAAGTCCCTTGTGTCACCACCGAGTCATCACCTCTGATGACATTCGCATCCTTGCGCGCGGCCGCGGACGCGGGCTCTCGCGCGGGCCACTCGTGGCAGCATGGGCCCCAGCGGGAGCGCCGTCGTGCGCCGGCGGAGAGAACGGCGGGAGCGGGAAGCGCGCCATGAACGGCCCCGCGCGGTGCACGCGTCGGAGCGCGGGTCCGCTGGGGCGTCGTTGACGTTGTTGACCGAGTGTTGCCCGGATGGATGCCGAAATCGTCGACGTGCTGTGCATGATGGCTGCTACTTCTTGGTTGTCCACAGCCTGTGGAGGCGGCGATGCGGTGGTTGGTGGGGTGGAGCAGTACCGCCTCGGGGGCCGCCGCGGCCGAGGGCGGCGCGGTGCAGCCGGTGGGCGCCCAGCTCCTGTGGGCCGACCCGGACCCCCTGTGGGCGGTCGGTGACTGGCGCCCGGACGAGGTACGCGTCGTCCAGGCCGACCCGTTCACCCGGCTCGCCGTCCTCGGCTGCTGCGCGGCGAGCGACGAGGAACTGCGCGTCGGGCTGTTCGCCGCGCGGGGCGGCGCGCTGCGCCATCTGACCGCCTGGCCCGGCAGCTACACCGCCGTCACCCAGGTCGGCCGCCGCGTCACCGTGGTCGGCGACCTGGCCGGGGCCCGCCCGGTCTTCCACGCCCCCTGGGCGGACGGCACCGCCTACGCCACGGCCGCGCTTCCGCTGGCCGACCTCATCGAGGCGCAGCTCGACGTCAGCCATCTCGCCGCCCTCCTGGCCTGCCCCGACTCGCCGGAGGCCGTCGGCGACGGCACGCCCTACGCCGGCGTGCGCCGGGTGCCTCCGGGCCACGCGCTGATTCTGCGGGAGGGCATCCGCGACATCGTCGGCTACGAGCCCATCGCCTCGCTCGCCGTGGCCGCGCCCCAACTCGACGCGGACAAGGCGGTGGACGGCGTGCGCGACGCCCTCGTCGACGCGGTCCGCGCGAGGCTGGCCGCCCCGCGCCACGCCCCCCATGTCGACGTCCGCCTGGATCCCGGCCCGGTACCCGGCATGGGCCCCGCGGACCGGCGTGCCGCGCGGGGCGTGCCCGCCCCCGGCGTGGGCGCCGACCTCTCCGGCGGCAGCGCCTCCGGCACGCTGGCGCTGCTGGCCGCCGGCCTGCCGGGGCTGCCGGGGATGCTGGGCCACGGCACCGAGGCCGGCGAGCGGCTGCTCGCCGTCACCTTCAACGACCTGGTGCCGGACGCGGGCGGCGGGCGAGCCCGCGAGGCCGAGCTGGAGCGCGCCCGCGCGATCGCCGCCAACCCGCGGCTGCACCACGTGGTCGTGGCCGCGGGCACCGAGGCGCTGCCGTACGCCGCCCTCGGCGGCGGGCCGCTCACCGACGAGCCCGGGCCCTCGCTGATCCTCGCCGAGCGCCACCGCCGCCGGTTGGCGGCAGGCAGCGCTGACCACCTCGTCGGGCACGGCGCGCGCCAGGTCATCGACGCGCACCCGGCACGCCTGGCCGACCTGCTGCTCGACCGGCGCCGCCGCCATCTGCTGCGCCCCGCCACCGCCTTGGCGCGCGCCGACGGCACCACCGCCTACTCCTTCGTCGTGCCGTTCACCGTCTACCGCGCGGCACGCCGGTTGGCCCGCACGCCCTACCGGGAAGGCGTCCAGGCGGCCGCGCACCGCCTCTTGGAGCGCCGCGTCGCGGGCGAGCACGGTCCAGGAGGCAGCGCGGACGCCGTCGCCGCCTCGCTCGCCGCGCTCACCTGGTGCAGACCCGGTCCGGCCGCGCGCTGGCTGACGGGTGAGGCCTTGGCGGAAGTATCGGTTCGTCTGGAGGCGGCGGCCGCCCGTCCCGGTACGCTGCGCCGCCCCGGCGAGCGGCGGGCCGACGCGGCGCTCGCCCGCCACGCCGCCGACCACCGGGTGCTGGAACAGGCCGCGGAGGTGCGCAGCCAGCGCCTCCACGCGCCGTTCCTCGACAACCAGGTCGTACGCGCCTGCCGTGCGCTCCCCGAGGCCCTCCGTGTGCAGCCGGGGGCGCGCGCCGCGGTCTTGCGCGCCGTCCTCGCCGGTGCCGGCATCCGCGAACTCCCCGCCGGGTGGGGCGCCACCTCCCACGCCTCCCACAACGCGGCCGTACGGGCCGGACTCACCGCCTCCGTCGGCGAACTGGTCGACCTCTTCCGCGCCCCGCTGCTGGCCGACGCCGGCCTGGTCGAGGCGCGTGTCGTGCGGAAGGCCCTGCGGGCGGCCGCCGAAGGCGAGCGACTGCCGCTGGACGGCCTGGCCGAACTGGTCTCCACCGAGCTGTGGCTGCGGCGGCTGCTGGCCCGACGCGGCACCTGCTGGACCGGGACAGCCGCGCCGAGACAGCGTGCGGTCGCCGGCGGCGTGGTCCCCCGCCCCAGCCTGTGAGCGCCGAAGTGGCCGCGGCAGCCCCCGCGTCGCGGGGGTACGCCGGCCGCCGGCCCCGGCGTGAGAGCGACAGCCGATGAGCCCGGCTCGGTCCGGCGCGCGTACGCCGTGGCGCACGGCCGCGAGACCGCGCCCGTGCGCCACCCCCGCCGCGAACCCGCAAGTCCCCGAACCCGCAACCCCCTTCCGCACCTCGCGCCGTCCGTGTCATGCCCTGCCCCACCCACCACCGTCGTGGCGGAACGCACAGGGGTTGTCCACAGGCCCCGGCGCTTCCTCCCGTGACCGGAGACAATGACCACCGTGCGGTATCTCATCCTCGGCGCCACAGAGGCGCGCGACAGTCATGGGCAGCCCGTGCCGCTCGGCGGCGCACGGCTGCGGGCACTGCTGGCCGCGCTCGCGCTGCGCGCCCCGCGTCCCGCCGCCACCCCGGTCGACGTGCTCATCGACGAGGTGTGGGGCGACGATCCCCCGCACGACGCCCCCGCGGCCCTCCAGGCGCTGGTCGGCCGGCTGCGCCGGGCCATCGGCAAGGAGGCCGTCCGCTCCGCCCCCGGCGGCTACCGCCTCGACGCGGCCGCCGACGATATCGACCTCTTCCGCTTCGAGCGCCTCGTCGACGAGGGCGGTCGCGCCCTGGACGCCGGAGACGCGGACACCGCCGCCGTCACGCTTCGCGCGGCGCTCGCCCTGTGGCGCGGGCCGGCCCTCGCCGACCTCCCCGACCGGGAGGCGGCCGCCGCCCGCCCCGAGGCCCTGCGGCTGACCGCGCTGCACCAGCGGGTGGCGGCGGACCTGGCGCTCGGACGAGCCGTGGAGGTCGTGCCCGAGCTGCGCGAGCTCGTCGCCGGCCATCCGCTGGACGAGCCGTTCCACGCCCAGCTGATCCGGGCGCTGCGCGCCGCCGGCCGGTCGGCCGACGCCCTCGCCGCCTACGAGGACGCGCGCCGGTCCCTGGCCGACCACCTCGGCGCGGACCCCGGGGCGGAGCTCCAGGCGCTGCATCAGCAGCTGCTGAACGGCACAGACCCGGCCGCCCCGCCCGCCGCGGCCGCCCCCGCCCCCACGGTGCTCGCAACGCCCCCGCGCTCGGCGACCCTCGGAAACCTGCGCTCCCGGCTGACCAGCTTCATCGGCCGCCAGCATGAGGTCCATGCCCTCCGGGCGGAGCTCGGCGGCGCCCGCCTGGTCACCCTCACCGGCCCCGGCGGCTCCGGCAAGACCCGGCTCTCGGAGGAGACCGCCGCGACCCTGGCGGCCGACGACTACCCCGACGGCGTCTGGGCCGCCGAGCTCGCCCCGCTCGACGACCCACGCGCCGTGCCCGGCGCCGTCCTGAGCGCGATCGGCCGCCGCGACACCACCCTTCTCGCCTCGGGGCTCGAGGGCCGCACGAGCGGCCTGGAGGGCGCCGACCCGACCGCGCGGCTCATCGAACACTGCGCCCAGCGCCGTCTGCTGCTCCTCCTCGACAACTGCGAGCACGTCATCGACGCCGCCGCCCGACTCGCCGAGGCGCTGCTCGCGCACTGCCCGGGCGTCACCGTGTTGGCCACCAGCCGCGAGCCGCTCGGGGTGCCCGGGGAGACCGTCCGCCCCGTGGAGCCGCTGCGTCCCGTCCCGGCCCACCAGCTCTTCGCCGAGCGCGCCGCCGCCGTGCGCCCCGGATTCGACCCCGCGAGCGACCCCGAGACCGAGGCCGCCGTCGCCGAGATCTGTCGGCGGTTGGACGGGCTGCCGCTGGCGATCGAGTTGGCGGCTGCCCGGCTGCGGCTGTTGACCCCGCGACAGATCGCGGACCGACTGGACGACCGGTTCCGGCTGCTGACCAGCGGCAGTCGTACGGTGCTGCCGCGCCAGCAGACGCTGCGCGCGGTCGTGGACTGGTCCTGGGAGCTGCTGGACGAGCGCGAGCGCACCGTGCTGCGCCGGCTGTCGGTCTTCGCGGGCGGCTGCGACCTGCCGGCGGCCGAAGCCGTCTGCGCCGACGAGGACGCCCCCGGCGCGGCCTTCGGGGCCGCCGAGCCCGCCGCCGCCCTCGCCGGGCGGTCCACGGGTGAGCCCGCCGCGACCGACCGCACCGGCCCCGAGCGGCTCACCCGCGCTCAGGACCCTGCCCCGGACCTCGTCCGGGACCCTGGCCGAGACCCCGACCCGGAGGGGCCCGGCGTGCGCGTCCGGCGCGAGGAGATCCTCGATGTGCTCGGCGCCCTGGTCGACAAGTCGCTGCTGGTGGTCGGCTATCCCCAGGGCACCGGCGGCGAGCCGGGCGAGACCCGGTACGGGATGCTGGAGACCATCCACGAGTACGTGAGCGAGCGCGCCGCCGAGCACCCCGCCGCCCGGCGCGACCACACCGCCGCCGTCCGCCGCCACATCGCCCACGTCCGTGCCTTCCTCCACACCGCGGAGCCCCGTCTTCGCTCGGCTGAGCAGCTGCCGTGGCTGCGCCGTGTGGAGAGCGACCTGGACAACATCCGCGCCGCCTTGCACCGTGCGCTCCTCGCGTCGGACGTCGACGCGGCGCTGGGGATCGTCTTCGACATGGGCTGGTTCTGGTGGTTGCGCAACTACCGGGACGAGGGCGCCTCATGGGTCGCCCGCACCGCCGAGCTGCTGGCCGCCGCGAGGGCGGACGAGGGCGGAGCCGACGAGTCCGGAGCGGACGAGGACGCGGCGCACTTCTGGGACCGGCTCGACCTCGAACTCCTCCGCTACTTCCTGCTCGCGGAACAGCGCGTCGAGCACGAACTGCGGAGCGAGAAGGCGCTGGCCGGAGCCGAGCGCATCCGCAAGGCCTACGGAGGCAACCCCGGCCCGCGCGCGGCCCGGTTCCCCGGCCTGATGTGGCCCTTCGCGGCCTTTCTCGTCCACGGCCTCAAGGGCGTGGCCCCGCTGCTCGACACGGCCGTGGCCAACTGCCGGGCGCACGGCGGCGACTGGGCCCTCGGCGTGCTGCTGATGTTCCGCACCCACATAGCCATCGACCTGCCCGGCGGCGTCGCGCGGGCCAAGAACGACTGGAGGGAGCTCCGCGAGCTCAGCAGGCTGGTCGGCGACCGCTGGGTACTCGCCCAGGTGGAGGGCGCGAACGGCGAGATGGCGACGGCGTACGGCCGGTACGCCGAGGCGCGCGAATCATACGAGGAGGCCCTACGCCTCGCGCGGGAGCTCGGCGCCTACACCGAGACGCCCTTCCTGATCACCCGACTGGCCGACCTCGCCTGTCACGAGGGGGATCTGGAAGGGGCGGTGAAGCTGCTGGACCGCTCTGAGGAGGAGGCGGAGCGCTATGGGGTACGGGACGCGCGCGCCTTCAACCGAGCGCTGCGAGCCCTGATCGAGCTGCTCAACGACAATGTGGCGGCGGCCAGGACGCTGCTCGAGCAGGCCCGGGACGTCGGGTTCCAGGCCAGCCCGCCCCCGCAGTTCTGGGTCGTGGTCGAGAGCCTGGACGCCCGCATCACGGCGAGCGAGGGCGATCTGCGCGGGGCGCTCTCGAAGATCCGCTCCGCCCTTCGCAGCGGCCTCGAATCGAGCAGCACGGAAGTGGTGCTCGCGTCACAGGCGGAGACCGCCGGCTATGTGCTGACGAGTCTGGGGGAGCACGCGCTCGCGGCCCGGATGCTGGGCGCGGCCGACGGCTGGCGAGGCGAGCTGCCCCGCTCCGGGGCGCTCCAGCAGGATGCCGCGATGGTCGAGCGGGCCGGACGCGCGGCGCTGGGAGAGGCGGCGTTCGAGGAGCTGCGCGGTGGCGGCAGTCGACTGTCGGTGGAGGAGTGCATAGCCCTGCTCCGTGGGCTGGAGGACGGCGAGCGGCCGTAACGGCGCGGCGGCGGTCCACGGGTGGCCACCCGGATCGCCGACCGCGGAACGCGAATCGTTGATGGCGGCTCGCGGCTCGCGGCTCGCGGCTCGCGGCTCGCGGGCCGAGAGGGCCCGCACCGGGGCCCAGGCCGCGGGTCACACCGGGGCCCACGCCGCCACGCGCGGGCGGCGGGCCGTGGCCTGTCGTCGGAGCCGCGCCCGCCCGGCACCCCCGCTGCGAGCCGTCGGCCGGGAGCCGCGGCTTCACCACCGCGTGCGGTGATGCTCTGGGCCGGAAGCCTGAGGGGAGCGGGAGACCTGGAGGGCCCAGAGCCCTGCACCTCGGCAGCCCCGAGGGGAACGGGAGACCTGGAGGGCCCAGAGCCCCGGACCTCGGCAGCCCCGAAGGGGGCGGGGGCCCTGGCGGCCCTCGACTCCCAGGCCCCGAAAGCCCTGACAGGACAGCGCGGGAGGCCCGGAAGCCCCGAACCCCGGACTCTTCGAAGGGCCGGGGCTCCGGACCGGAAGCTCCGGAGCCGGGAAGCCCCAGGAGGCGCGGGCTAAGAGCAGCTGATCCGGGACTCGGCCCAGTCGGCCAGCGCCAGGCCGTGCCCGGGCGGCCCGTGCGACTCGACCACCAAGCGGATGGTGGAGCGGCCGGAGAGGGACACATGCACCGGCTCGGCCGGATCGCCGCCGCGCACCACCCCGGACCGCCACAGCCGCTCCCCGTCCGCGTAGACGGAGAACCGGGCGGCGCCGAGCCCCAGCATCGTGTCGTCGATTCCGACGACGGCGTCGTACGCGGTGCAGGAGCGGTTGAGATCGATGGTCACCGACGACGCGGCGTGCACGGTCACCCCGTGTCCGTACCGTTCACCGCCGATGGACATGCCCCGCCGCTGCCAGAGCCAGGTGCTCTCGCGGCCCCTGATCTCCGGCTTCGTGCCATCCCCGAAGCGTGCGAACTGCAATCGGCTGAGCGGGTAGGACGTGGACGGCTCGGGCTCGGGCTCAGGCTCGGGCGTGGGTGTCCGGGTGGGGGATGGGGTCGGCGACGGCGCCGGGCGGGTCGGCGTCGGCGTCGGCGCGGGCGTACGGGTCGGGGAGGACGTCGGCGTGGAGCTGGGCCGCGGCTCGGCGGGGGCGGACGGCGTCGGCCCGGGCGGCGTGGGACGAGGCGCCGGCGTCTTTCCCGAAGGAGCAGGAGCGGGACGAGGGGACGCGCCGGCCGACGGGGGCCGACTACCGGCGGGCGGCGTCGTGGCATGGGCCGGCCCCGCCTTCGGCCCCGGAGACTTCGAGGTCGGAGTGGGCTTGGGCGTCGCCGGCCCCGGCAGCTCCGGAGCGGCGGGCGCGGCGGGCCCGGCCGTGGTCTTCTTGTCGCCGTCCCCGGAGGTCAGCGCCAGCGCCGTGGCGGCGGCCACGACGACCACGCCGGCCGCGATGCCGAGCTTCGCCACGGCGCCGAGCCCCTCGGCGACGCCGGCTCCCGCTCCACCCCCGCCTCCGACACCGGCGCCCGCACCGGCCGCCGCGCCCGCACCAGAGCCGGCCGCGCCCGCACCAGAGCCGGCCGTGCCCGCCCCGGTGCCCGCACCTGCCCCGGTGCCCGCACCCGCGCCGGCTGCCGCGCCTGCGGCTCCCGCTCCGGCGGCTCCCGCCACCACCCCGGCTGTCTTGAGCGAGAAGTCGGCGGCGAACCAGCCGACGACGGCGACGGGCAGCACGGCGCGCAGTCGCGCGTTGACGTCCGCGACCTCCAGCGCGGCCATGCGGCACCGCGCGCAGTGGTCCAGGTGTTTGCGCAGGCCGAGCTCGGCGCGCGAGCGCAGGCCGCCGCGCGCGTAGGCGCCCAGCCGGTCGGCGAAGCGCGCGCAGTCGCCGCCCTCGGTCAGCGCGCTGCTCACATGCGCCTGGAGGTAGGCCTGCTTGAGCTTCTCCCGCGCCCGGTGTGCCAGCACCGCGGTGGCGTTGTCCGACAGCCCCAGCAGCGGGGCCACCTCGCGCGGCGACTCCTCCTCGACCGTGGTGTGCCAGAGCACGGTCTGGTAGCGCTCCGGCAGACTGCGGAAGGCCCGTACGGCCAGGGACTGTTCGGCCTCGTGCATCGCCCTGACGTCCGCGCCCAGGTCATGGGTGTCGGCCGTGGCGGCGGGCCGGGCCGCCTCGGCGGCGAAGGTCGCGAAGTCCTCGACCAACTGCTCCCGCTTGGCCGACTTCCCCCATGCGGCGGCGACCCGCCGCACCGTGGTGAACAGATAGGCGCGCACCGCGGTGTCCGGCCCGGCGCCGCCGCGCACCGCCTGCAGCGTGCGGGCGAACACCTCGGCCGTCAGATCGTCGGCGGTGAACGTGTCGCGGCAACAGGTCCGGGCGTAGCGGCGCACCGCGTCGGCGTGACGCCGGTACAGCTCCTCGTACGCGTCGTCGTCGCCGTCGCGCAGCCGCGCGACCAGCTCGACGTCGGACGCCACCGGGTCGGTCGACGGACCGGGCCGCGGTGTCGACCCCGCATCGCCCGACGAGCCCGTCCCCGGCTCCCGTCCCGTCGCGTCCCAGGGGCCGGAGTCAGCGCCGGGGCCAGGTCGCCCACCGGCGCCCGCCGGGGAACCGGAACCGCCGGCGCGGCTGGGGCCACCGGTGCCGCTCAGCCGTTCCCGCTGTTGGGGCACCTGGGGCACCTGGGGCACCTGGGGCACCTGGGGCGCGGGAGCGCCGTGTGCGAGGGCGCGACCGACCTCGGGGCCGCCGGCCTTGCGGCGCGCATGACGTCCGCGTCCACGACGGCCGCCGGAGTCCACGCCGCCGGAGTCCACGACGGCCGAGTCCACGCCCGCAGCGCCCTCACGGCGTGCCACACCGCCGGAGCCCACGCCGTCAGAACCCAGCCCGTCAGGACCCACACCGTCAGAACCCGCACCACCCGACGGGGCTCTGCCCGAATTCACGCCGCCAGGATCCGCGCCGTCAGAACCGGCGCCGGTCGGCTCTACACCGCCCGACTCCGCGTCACCCGCCACGGCGTCGCCCGCGGGGGAGCCGCCCGCCTCGGGGTCGGTGGCCCACTCGCTGCCATGTGGGTCATCCCACCCGCCACCACTCATAAGGGAAGCTCCCGAACCGGCCGACACGCCCGAAAAACCGGGCTAGTACCGGGCAAGCGTGCCACAGCCGTCGAGCCGTGCTCCCCGCGCGGTCCGGGCAACCACCCGTCCGGGGCGAAAGGGCGTATGCCAGCACTACCGTTCACTCGTACGGGGAAGACTCGGTGAACGCGCCTTCCGCGTACGAGCGAACGTCCTCACTTCGTGGTCAGGCCGTGGGCCGCGACCGCAGACCGTCCAGCAGGATGTCCAGCAGTCGCGCGGACGCCGCCGCCTGCTGCGCCGCGTCCGGCAGCGACGGGGCAGCCGTCGCGATCACCAGCAGCACATCCGCGACCGTGACATCCGCGCGGAGCTGACCCGCCGACCGTGCCCGCTCCACGAGCTGGCCCACGACGTCCAGCAGCGCGGCGACCCCCGCGTCGTCCCGCTCGTCCTGCACCGCGGTCCGCTGGTCGACCAGGCGCAGCTCCGGCTGGCCGCCCGATCCCGGCTGCCGCTGGTGCGGCACCCGGGCCTCCTCCGCCTCCACGTCCACGCCCACCCGCAGCACCTGCGGCGGCAGCAGCCTGCCGGCGCCGGACGCCACCGAGGTGCGCAGAAAACGGGAGAGCGCCGACCACGGCTCGTTCTCCTGACCCAAGGCGGCCCGCGCCTGGTCGGTCAGCCGGGCCGTCTCCTCCTCGGCTATGCGTCGGACCAGCACGTCCTTGCTGGGAAAGCGGCGGTAGACGGTGCCCACCCCGACGCGGGCGCGACGGGCCACGTCTTCCATCGGCGCGCCGTACCCCAGCTCGCCGAACACCTCGCGGGCCGCGCGCAGGACGTGCTCCAGGTTGCGCTGCGCGTCGACACGGAGAGGAGTGCTACGGCCGCCGTTCCCGTCCGACGACGCGGCGATGGCCGTCGACCAATGAGAACCCTGAATGTGCATATGTAATCCCCCGGTAATGATGTCTCCCCCCGGAGACTCCCCGCCCTGACATCGAGGCGGTCTCAACACCCCGACGAAGTACGAACATAGTTGAGCCCAGGTCAAGAAAGAAGGGGGTAGTTCCGCACAGACCGCCCCCCGATCGGAGTACGGGCCCGTTCCCTCCCGTTTCCGTACCCGTCCGCGGCCCGCTACTCCCGCGCTGACCTGCGAACTTTTCGGGCGTCTAGGCCGAACGGCGGGACCGGAGTACCCGCCACCGCCGGTCACACAATTCGTCGAGCCTGTGGACAAACGCGGGTCGCGCGTGCGTCATGGGAGAGTGAAGGAACCTGCGCGCATTCTCGTTGTCGGCGGTGGCTACGTCGGGATGTACACCGCGCTGCGTCTCCAGCGGAAGCTCAAACGGGAGCTGAGGCAAGGCGCCGTACAGGTCATCGTGGTCGACCCCGAGCCCTACATGACCTACCAGCCCTTCCTGCCCGAAGCGGCCGCCGGCTCCATCTCGCCCCGCCATGTCGTGGTGCCGCTGCGCCGCGTGCTGCCGCTCTGTCAGGTCGTCATCGGAGCCGCCACCGAGATCGACCACGCCGAGCGCACCGCGACCGTGCGGACTCTCGCCGCCGAGGAGGAGGGGAACGGCGCGATCGCGATCCACTACGACGAGCTCGTACTGGCCCCCGGCTCCATCTCCCGCGCCCTCCCGATCCCCGGCCTGGCCGACTACGCCATCGGCTTCAAGACCGTCGAGGAGGCCATCGGGCTGCGCAACCACGTCCTGGAACAGATGGACATCGCCTCCTCCACCCGTGATCCCGACGTCCGGGACGCCGCGCTGACCTTCGTCTTCGTGGGCGGCGGCTACGCCGGCGTGGAGGCCCTGGGCGAGCTGGAGGACATGGCCCGCTACGCCACCCGCTACTACCACAACATCGCCCCAGAGGACCTCAGGTGGATCCTCGTGGAGGCGACCGGGCGGATCCTGCCCGAGGTCGGCGAGGAGCTGGGCCGGTACACCGTCCGCGAGCTGCGGGGCCGCAACATCGACGTACGCCTGGACACCCGCCTGGAGTCGTGTGAGAACCGGGTCGCCGTGCTGAGCGACGGCTCCCGCTTCCCCACCCGCACGGTGGTGTGGACCGCCGGCGTCAAACCCCATCCCATCCTGGCCGCCACCGACCTGCCGCGGAACGACCACGGCCGGCTGGTCTGCACCGCCGCCCTCACGGTGGACGGCGTCGAGCACGCCTGGGCGGCCGGGGACGCCGCCGCCGTACCGGACATCACGGCGGACGAGCCGGGCGCGATCTGCGCCCCCAACGCGCAGCACGCCGTGCGCCAGGCCAAGGTGCTCGCCGAGAACCTGCTCGCGACCCTGCACGGCCGGCCGCTCACGGACTACGCGCACAAGTACGTGGGCTCGGTCGCCTCGCTCGGCCTCCACAAGGGCGTCGCACATGTCTACGGGCGGAAGCTGAAGGGCTACCCCGCCTGGTTCATGCACCGCGCGTACCACCTCAGCCGGGTGCCGACCTTCAACCGGAAGGCACGGGTGTTCGCCGAATGGGCCCTCGCCGGGCTCTTCAAACGTGAGATCGTCTCGCTCGGCTCGCTGGAGAACCCACGAGCCGAGTTCGAACTCGCGGCGGGCACCGGTCGCCATCCCGAGGCCAGTTGAACCCCCGCGCGACGGAGTCCGGAACTCCCCCCGCGCGGTCACCGTCTGACGGATGTCAGTCCGGTCCGCCACACTGGACGTGTGACCATGGGTGGGCTCACATCTACGAAGAGTGACAATCTTGTTAAGGCTGACCATCACGAGGACCTGGACGTTTGCTGCACTCCCCCGGGGATCGCGCCCCATACGCCGCCGCCCGACCGTCCGACGCCGCTGACCTGCTGTTCCGTCATGCCGCCCGACCCTCCCAGGCCGGCGTGCCCCGCTGCCGCGCCCGCCGCGCGGGCTCCGGCGAGAAGCGTCGCCACGACGGTCGCGCAGGTAGGGAGAGCGGCGACGGGGCCAGACGCGGCTGACGCCGCCGGAGCCGCTCCGGGCGCCGACCCCCGACCGCCATCCCATGGGCCGCCCCTCATCACGACACCGCGAGGCAGACCTCAGTGAACTTCACGCGCTGGAGCGCCCGGCTCCCCGGAACACAGCGACGCGCCGCCGCGCGGGCCGACCGCGGCGCGGGTCGGTCGGCGTCCTCGGCCCCGACCGGCGGCGGCTCCGTACCGGCGGCCCGGGGCGAGCGCGCCGACTCCGCCCACCCCGGAGCTGAGGCCCCGACGACCGCCCCGGCCGGCGCCGTCGACCCCGCGCGGCTCGTGCCCACCCTCGACGGGCTGTCCGTGCCCGACGTCCTCGGCCATGTGCCGGCCCTGGTCGCCGTCGTCTACGGCCCCGAGCACCGCATCGCGTACGTCAACGACGCCTATGCCGCGCTCTTCGGGCCCCGAGCCCCCGGCGCCCCCGCCGGCCAGGCGCTTCCCGAGCTGCGCGAGCTGGGTCTGCTGCCGCTGATGGACCAGGTGCTGCGCAGCGGCAAGCCCCGCACGGTCAAATCCCGCCGGGTCCCGCGCGGCGGCTTCCCCAGCCCGCACGCCCCGTGCGCCGAGGCGGCGCCGGACGAGGCGACCGAACAGGAGACCCGCGCGCCCCGCGCGACGGTGGACGAGGAGCCCCGCGCGGCGATGGACGCGAAGGCGAGCGGGGCGGCGGACCGGGAGCCCGGCACGGGGGCGGACCAGCAGACGACCGCGGTGCACGCGGCCGAGCCCGTCGAGCCCGCCCCTGACCACGCCGCGAGCCTGACCCCGGACCGCGCCGACGCGGCGGATGAGCCGGGCGTTGTGCGGCCGGACAAGCCGTCCGCCCCGCCGGGCGAACCGCCCACCGCGCGGGACGACGCCCCGCCCGCCGGCCCGCGTGCCGCCACCGCGATCGCCAGCGGGCGGTCGGTGATCGTGACGGGGGCCGCGATGCCCGGCAAGACCGTGATCGCCCCGGCCTGCTCCGTACGGTTCCCGCGCGGCACCGCGCGGGGGCCGGTTCCGGCGGCCGGCCGACGGTCGCGCGACGGCTACTACACCTTCACCTGCACCCCGATCGAGGTCGCCGCCCCCTCGCCCACCGCCGCCGCGCACCGCGGCGTCCTCATCTTCGGCGCCGACGTCACCGACCAGGTCGAGGCCGCCGAGCGGCTGCGGGCCAGCGAGCGCCGGCAGCGCGAGGCCGCCGTCACCCTCCAGCGCAGCCTGCTGCCGCAGGAGCTGGAGCAGCCCGACGACCTGCGGGTCGCCGCGACGTACCAGCCGGGCGGCACAGACGCCGCCGTCGGCGGCGACTGGTACGACGTGATCACCCTCGGCGCGGGCCGCACCGCCCTGGTCATCGGCGACGTCATGGGCCGCGGGGTGCGGGCGGCCGCCGTGATGGGCCAGCTGCGGACCGCCGTGCGCGCCTACGCCCGGCTCGACCTGCCGCCGCACGAGGTGCTCCAACTCCTCGACGGCCTCGCCGCCGAGATCGACCCCCATCAGATCGCCACCTGTGTGTACGCGGTCCACGACCCCAACGAGGGACGTCTCGTCTACGCCTCGGCGGGCCATCTGCCGATCCTGGTCCGCGAGCCCGACGGCAGCGTGCACCGCGCGGACGAGCCCACCGGTCCGCCGCTGGGCACCGGCGGCTGGCTGCACACCTCCGGTTCGGTGCCCCTCGGCCCCGGTGCCAGCGCTGTCCTCTATACGGACGGCCTGGTGGAGCGGCGTGACATGGACATCGACGCGGGCGTCGCCGCGCTGGAGCAGGCCTTCGCGGGGGCGACCGGCTCCCCGCAGGTGATGTGCGACCGGCTGATCCGCGCCCTGGGCATCACCGCGGAGCACGACGACGACGTCGCCGTGCTCGTCCTCCAGCACCCGGCCCGCACCGGCCACGACGCGGAGCTCTTCCACAACGCCGCGCTGGAGCTCCTCGGCGGGGTGGAGGCCGCTCCCCGCGCGCGGGCCTTCGCCTCGGGCGTCCTGGCCAGCTGGCGCTTCCCGATGGAGCTGCGCGACCTGGGCGTGCTCGCCGCCAGCGAGCTCGTCGCCAACTCGCTCCAGCACGGCACGCCTCCGATGCGGCTGCGGCTGCGACGCACGGACCGGCGGCTGATCATCGAGGTGACGGACGGCGACGACCATCTGCCGCGGCGCCGTCGCGCGGAGCCGGTGGACGAGGCGGGGCGCGGCATCTCGATCGTCGCGACCATCGCCTCCTCCTGGGGCTCGCGCCGCACTCCGGGGGGTGGAAAGGCCGTCTGGTGCGAGTTCGCCCTGCCGGAGGGGTGACCCGGCGGGGGCGGGCGCGAGCGGAGGAAGCCCGGACCGGCCCGCCCGGGGGGACGGCCGGCCCGTCGATGGCCGATCAGACGGCGGCGGGCACCGGCTCCGCGGGCACCTGCTCCGTCGCCGCGCTCCGCGGCGCGGGCACCGGCGCGGCGGCGAGCGCCCGCAGCGGGCTGTCCTGGGCGGGGCTCAGCCGCCGGCCGAGCCGCAACGCGAGCGCCGTGATGCCCAGCGAGCAGAGGACGAGCATCAGGATGTACGCCACGTACATCCCGGCGCCCGCCAGCAGCCCGCCCACCGCCGGGCCGACCGCCAGGGCCAGCTGCTTCACCAGGGCGAACGCGGAGTTGTACTGCCCGAGCAGCGGCGACGGCGCCAGATCCGCGACCAGCGGGGCGATGGTCGGCGACAGCATCGCCTCGCCGAGCCCGAAGAGCGCGTACGTGGAGATGATCGCCGCGGTCGCGATCGCGTGACTGCCGTGCATCAGACCGGCCGCGGCCGCGACCAACCAGGCCACGGTCCAGATGAGGCCGACGAGCGCGATGACGCGGCTGCGCCGGTGCCGCTCGACGAGCCGGAGCACGACGAACTGCGCGATCACGATCATCGCGGTGTTCGCGGCCAGGGCCACGCCCAGGGTCGCGGGGGAGATCCGGGTGACCTCGACGGCGTAGGCGGCCAGGCCGGACTCGAACTGTCCGTAGCAGGCGAAGAACATCACGAAGCCCAGCACGCACAGCTGCACCATCGCGCGGTCCGCGAGCAGCGCCCGCCAGCCGCCGCGCGCCCGGTCGTCGGAGGGCACCGGGTCCTCGACCCGCGGCACCTTCGGCAGCCGGACGGTCGCCACCGTCGCCCCCAGGACCAGGAACATGACGGACTCGATGGAGAAGAGCCGCACGAAGCTCGACGGGTCCGAGGTGTCGACCAGCAGCCCGCCCAGCAGACCGCCGACACCGAGGCCGAGGTTGTTGAGGAAGAACTGCATGGCGAAGGCGCGCGAGCGGGTCGCGGTGGTCGAGCACCAGACGATCATGGTGGCGAGCGCCGGCTGGATCACCGCGATGCCCGCGCCGAGCGCCGCGGCGGCCAGCACGACGAGCGGCTCGGTGGCGGCGAGCCCGAGCCCCATCGAACCGGCGGACGCGGCGATCGTGCCCGCGACGGCGACGGGCAGCGGCCCGCGCCGGTCGATCACCCGACCGGTGAAGGGCAGCACGACCAGGGCGGCCACGGCGAACGTCGCCAGCACCACGCCCGCGGTGCTCGCCCCGAGCTCCCGCACCTGCGCCACATAGATGAACAGGAACGGGACGGTGAAGCCGTTGCCGAACGCGCTCAGCGCGTTGCCCAGCTGGATTCGACGCAGCGCGGCGCCCATCGCGGTGGTCACACTCACCTACCTAGGTCGAAGCGTCGGCGAGGCGACGCATGGAGGTCGGAGAGTCGAAGCTTGAAGACTTCAACCCTAAAGTTCGAAGCTAAAGAGTACACATCGAAGGACTTCAAGTCGAATGAGTTACGTGCGATACTTCGCGGCATGCCTGACACCCCCGTCCCGGGCCCCGGCCCGGCCCCGGCCCCCGGGCCGGCCGAGCCGAGCCTCGAGGAACAGATCGCGGCCTACCAGCGCGAGTTCCAGGACCTGGATCCCCAGGTCGAGAAGGTCGTCTCGGCGCTCTCCCGGCTCAACCGCCGCATGAGCGTCGCGTACGGGCGCCAGACCGCGACCCTCGGCATCAGCAACGCCGAGTGGGAGGTCCTCAAGGCGCTGGTCCTCTCCGGTGCTCCGTACCGCCTGGGCCCCGGCGAGCTCGCCAAGCGGCTGGGGCTCACCCCGGCCGCCATGACCCACCGCATCGACCGCATGGCGGGCGAGGGGCTGGTGACCCGGGAGCGGGACGAGAACAACCGGGTGCGGGTCATCGTCGAGCTGACGGACGAGGGGCGCGAGAAGTGGCTGGAGGCCATGCGGATGGCCTCGGGCTTCGAGGAGGACCTGCTCCAGGACCTCACGAGCGAGGAGCGCGGGCAGCTCGGTGAGCTGCTGCGACGGGTGCTCTGCCGGGTCGAGGAGGCCCAGCCGGACGCCGGCGGACGGCTCAACGACCTGAGCTGAGCGGCTGGTCGGGCGAGGGTTGACACGGGTCTACCCGATGCGTAGTGTTCTCCGGGTTGCCACGGGGCCGTAACGGTTCTGCGGGCGACATTCGAGCCGCACCGGCGGCAAATCACCACTGCACGGCCCCTGATCGGGAACGACTTCGGCATGCCGAAATTCGAACCGAAAAGCTCGATTATGAGCTGCCAGGGAAATCCGCTAAAGTAGTGATCACGCCGGAAGGCGCGAAACAAACCCCCTCCAACGGGGACCGGAAACAAATTCGGGCCGGGAACGGAACGAAAAAGAATCTGGTAAGGTTGGAAACACCGAAGGGAAGCGCCCGGAGGGCCCGGTGAAACGGGACCGAAGGAAGCGTCCGTTCCTTGAGAACTCAACAGCGTGCCAAAAGTCAACGCCAGATATGTTGATACCCCGTCGAAGGGCCATCACGGCCCGATGACGAGGTTCCTTTGAAGAAAAAACACAGCGAGGACGCTGTGAACGGGTGGGACTATTCCTCCTACCTGTTCCGCTCAACGCGAGTGTGCATCCCGATTACGGGAAAACATTCACGGAGAGTTTGATCCTGGCTCAGGACGAACGCTGGCGGCGTGCTTAACACATGCAAGTCGAACGATGAACCCGCTTCGGTGGGGGATTAGTGGCGAACGGGTGAGTAACACGTGGGCAATCTGCCCTGCACTCTGGGACAAGCCCTGGAAACGGGGTCTAATACCGGATATGACCACTGACCGCATGGTTGGTGGTGGAAAGCTCCGGCGGTGCAGGATGAGCCCGCGGCCTATCAGCTTGTTGGTGGGGTGATGGCCTACCAAGGCGACGACGGGTAGCCGGCCTGAGAGGGCGACCGGCCACACTGGGACTGAGACACGGCCCAGACTCCTACGGGAGGCAGCAGTGGGGAATATTGCACAATGGGCGAAAGCCTGATGCAGCGACGCCGCGTGAGGGATGACGGCCTTCGGGTTGTAAACCTCTTTCAGCAGGGAAGAAGCGAAAGTGACGGTACCTGCAGAAGAAGCGCCGGCTAACTACGTGCCAGCAGCCGCGGTAATACGTAGGGCGCGAGCGTTGTCCGGAATTATTGGGCGTAAAGAGCTCGTAGGCGGCTTGTCACGTCGGATGTGAAAGCCCGGGGCTTAACCCCGGGTCTGCATTCGATACGGGCAGGCTAGAGTTCGGTAGGGGAGATCGGAATTCCTGGTGTAGCGGTGAAATGCGCAGATATCAGGAGGAACACCGGTGGCGAAGGCGGATCTCTGGGCCGATACTGACGCTGAGGAGCGAAAGCGTGGGGAGCGAACAGGATTAGATACCCTGGTAGTCCACGCCGTAAACGTTGGGAACTAGGTGTGGGCGACATTCCACGTTGTCCGTGCCGCAGCTAACGCATTAAGTTCCCCGCCTGGGGAGTACGGCCGCAAGGCTAAAACTCAAAGGAATTGACGGGGGCCCGCACAAGCGGCGGAGCATGTGGCTTAATTCGACGCAACGCGAAGAACCTTACCAAGGCTTGACATACACCGGAAAGCTGCAGAGATGTAGCCCCCCTTGTGGTCGGTGTACAGGTGGTGCATGGCTGTCGTCAGCTCGTGTCGTGAGATGTTGGGTTAAGTCCCGCAACGAGCGCAACCCTTGTTCTGTGTTGCCAGCATGCCCTTCGGGGTGATGGGGACTCACAGGAGACTGCCGGGGTCAACTCGGAGGAAGGTGGGGACGACGTCAAGTCATCATGCCCCTTATGTCTTGGGCTGCACACGTGCTACAATGGCCGGTACAATGAGCTGCGATACCGCGAGGTGGAGCGAATCTCAAAAAGCCGGTCTCAGTTCGGATTGGGGTCTGCAACTCGACCCCATGAAGTCGGAGTCGCTAGTAATCGCAGATCAGCATTGCTGCGGTGAATACGTTCCCGGGCCTTGTACACACCGCCCGTCACGTCACGAAAGTCGGTAACACCCGAAGCCGGTGGCCCAACCCCTTGTGGGAGGGAATCGTCGAAGGTGGGACTGGCGATTGGGACGAAGTCGTAACAAGGTAGCCGTACCGGAAGGTGCGGCTGGATCACCTCCTTTCTAAGGAGCACATGGCCGACTGCGAGCGAATGTCTCGCACGGTTAGCTCATGGGTGGAACGTTGACTACTCGGCACACTTGGTCTGCTGTGACTGTTAGTACTGCTTCGGCGTGGAACACGGTGCATGGTGGCTGGGAGTGTCGGGCACGCTGTTGGGTGTCTGAGGGTGCGAGCGTAGAGCTTGTTCCTTCGGGTGCCGGCCCCGGTGAAGCATCATCTTTGAGTGGTGTGTGACGGGTGGCTGGTTGTTGCTTGAGAACTGCACAGTGGACGCGAGCATCTGTGGCCAAGTTTTTAAGGGCGCACGGTGGATGCCTTGGCACCAGGAACCGATGAAGGACGTGGGAGGCCACGATAGGCCCCGGGGAGCTGTCAACCGAGCTTTGATCCGGGGGTGTCCGAATGGGGAAACCCGGCAGTCGTCATGGGCTGTCACCCATACCTGAACACATAGGGTATGTGGAGGGAACGCGGGGAAGTGAAACATCTCAGTACCCGCAGGAAGAGAAAACAACCGTGATTCCGGGAGTAGTGGCGAGCGAAACCGGATGAGGCTAAACCGTATGTGTGTGATACCCGGCAGGGGTTGCGCATGCGGGGTTGTGGGAGTGAGCTTCAGCAGTCTGCCGGCTGTTGGGCGAGTCAGAAACCGCATGGATAGGCGAAGGGCATGCGAAAGGCCCGGCGTAGAGGGTAAGACCCCCGTAGCTGAAATCTTTGCGGCTTGCTTGCTCATTTCCCAAGTAGCACGGGGCCCGAGAAATCCCGTGTGAATCTGGCGGGACCACCCGCTAAGCCTAAATATTCCCTGGTGACCGATAGCGGATAGTACCGTGAGGGAATGGTGAAAAGTACCGCGGGAGCGGAGTGAAATAGTACCTGAAACCGTGTGCCTACAAGCCGTGGGAGCGTCGCCGTGTTCTTCGGAGCACGGTCGTGACTGCGTGCCTTTTGAAGAATGAGCCTGCGAGTTTGCGGTGTGTTGCGAGGTTAACCCGTGTGGGGAAGCCGTAGCGAAAGCGAGTCCGAATAGGGCGATTGAGTAGCGCGCCCAAGACCCGAAGCGGAGTGATCTAGCCATGGGCAGGTTGAAGCGGAGGTAAGACTTCGTGGAGGACCGAACCCACCAGGGTTGAAAACCTGGGGGATGACCTGTGGTTAGGGGTGAAAGGCCAATCAAACTCCGTGATAGCTGGTTCTCCCCGAAATGCATTTAGGTGCAGCGTCGTGTGTTTCTTGCCGGAGGTAGAGCACTGGATAGGCGATGGGCCCTACCGGGTTACTGACCTTAGCCAAACTCCGAATGCCGGTAAGTGAGAGCGCGGCAGTGAGACTGTGGGGGATAAGCTCCATGGTCGAGAGGGAAACAGCCCAGAACATCGACTAAGGCCCCTAAGCGTGCGCTAAGTGGGAAAGGATGTGGAGTCGCAGAGACAACCAGGAGGTTGGCTTAGAAGCAGCCACCCTTGAAAGAGTGCGTAATAGCTCACTGGTCAAGTGATTCCGCGCCGACAATGTAGCGGGGCTCAAGCGTACCGCCGAAGTCATGTCATTCCAGCGTGAGGACCAACGTCTGCTGGGATGGGTAGGGGAGCGTCGTGTGCCGGGTGAAGCAGCCGTGGAAACGAGTTGTGGACGGTTCACGAGTGAGAATGCAGGCATGAGTAGCGATTCACACGTGGGAAACGTGTGCGCCGATTGACTAAGGGTTCCTGGGTCAAGCTGATCTGCCCAGGGTAAGTCGGGACCTAAGGCGAGGCCGACAGGCGTAGTCGATGGACAACCGGTTGATATTCCGGTACCCGCTTTGAAGCGCCAAACATCGAATCAGGCGATGCTAAGTCCGTGAAGCCGTCCTGGATCCTTCGGGTGAAGGGGAGTGGTGGAGCCGACGAACCAGACTTGTAGTAGGTGAGTGATGGGGTGACGCAGGAAGGTAGTCCAGCCCGGGCGGTGGTTGTCCCGGGGTAAGGGTGTAGGCCGTGCGGTAGGTAAATCCGTCGCACATGTAAGGCTGAGACCTGATGCCGAGCCGATTGTGGTGAAGTGGATGATCCTATGCTGTCGAGAAAAGCCTCTAGCGAGTTTCATGGCGGCCCGTACCCTAAACCGACTCAGGTGGTCAGGTAGAGAATACCGAGGCGTTCGGGTGAACTATGGTTAAGGAACTCGGCAAAATGCCCCCGTAACTTCGGGAGAAGGGGGGCCATTGCTGGTGAGGGAACTTGCTTCCTGAGCTGGTGGTGGCCGCAGAGACCAGCGAGAAGCGACTGTTTACTAAAAACACAGGTCCGTGCGAAGCCGTAAGGCGATGTATACGGACTGACGCCTGCCCGGTGCTGGAACGTTAAGGGGACCGGTTAGCTCTGTTTCGACGGGGCGAAGCTGAGAACTTAAGCGCCAGTAAACGGCGGTGGTAACTATAACCATCCTAAGGTAGCGAAATTCCTTGTCGGGTAAGTTCCGACCTGCACGAATGGCGTAACGACTTCTCGACTGTCTCAACCATAGGCCCGGTGAAATTGCATTACGAGTAAAGATGCTCGTTTCGCGCAGCAGGACGGAAAGACCCCGGGACCTTTACTATAGCTTGATATTGGTGTTCGGTTCGGCTTGTGTAGGATAGGTGGGAGACTGTGAAGCGGGCACGCCAGTGTTCGTGGAGTCATCGTTGAAATACCACTCTGGTCGTGCTGGATGTCTAACCTCGGTCCGTGATCCGGATCAGGGACAGTGTCTGGTGGGTAGTTTAACTGGGGCGGTTGCCTCCTAAAGAGTAACGGAGGCGCCCAAAGGTTCCCTCAGCCTGGTTGGCAATCAGGTGTTGAGTGTAAGTGCACAAGGGAGCTTGACTGTGAGACCGACGGGTCGAGCAGGGACGAAAGTCGGGACTAGTGATCCGGCGGTGGCTTGTGGAAGCGCCGTCGCTCAACGGATAAAAGGTACCCCGGGGATAACAGGCTGATCTTCCCCAAGAGTCCATATCGACGGGATGGTTTGGCACCTCGATGTCGGCTCGTCGCATCCTGGGGCTGGAGTCGGTCCCAAGGGTTGGGCTGTTCGCCCATTAAAGCGGTACGCGAGCTGGGTTTAGAACGTCGTGAGACAGTTCGGTCCCTATCCGCTGTGCGCGTAGGAGTCTTGAGAAGGGCTGTCCCTAGTACGAGAGGACCGGGACGGACGAACCTCTGGTGTGCCAGTTGTTCTGCCAAGGGCATGGCTGGTTGGCTACGTTCGGGAGGGATAACCGCTGAAAGCATCTAAGCGGGAAGCCTGCTTCGAGATGAGGACTCCCACCCACTTGATGGGGTAAGGCTCCCAGTAGACGACTGGGTTGATAGGCCGGATATGGAAGCCAGGTAACTGGTGGAGTTGACCGGTACTAATAGGCCGAGGGCTTGTCCTCAGTTGCTCGCGTCCACTGTGTTGGTTCTGAAGCCACAACCAGGTATATCCGGTTGATGTGTTTCATAGTGTTTCGGTGGTTATAGCGTTAGGGAAACGCCCGGTTACATACCGAACCCGGAAGCTAAGCCTTTCAGCGCCGATGGTACTGCAGGGGGGACCCTGTGGGAGAGTAGGACGCCGCCGAACAAATTTTAAAAAAAGCTCTGTCCCCGGTATCACCGGGGACAGAGCTTTTTTGCGTTTACCGGTCCTTTCTCGCTGCGAGGGCGCATGTGAGGGCAGGCGCGTGCGGGTGCCCTGTCGGAGTTGCAGCCGGGGCGGTAGCTGGTGGCTGGTAACTCCCGAACAGCCCCCGCCGGCTATCGCGCGAGCGTCTTGTGGGCGTCGGGCCAGCGGGTGCGGGCCTGTTCCTGGGAACGCATCAGGGCCAGCGTCAGCAGGCCCTGGGGGCCGCCCGCGACCAGCAGATCCGGCAGGGCCGGGATGGGCGCCACCGCGGCCACATCGTCCAGGACCAGGGTGAGTGGTGGGTCGAGCCGACCGGAGGATGACCGTTCGGCCATGCGCCGGCCGCGCTCGACCACGCTCGATGCGAGTGCGGTGAGCAGCGGCATCGCACCCGGGTGGGTCCGCGGATCCTCGATGGATTCCCCCACCACGTAGAGCGTTCCCCCCTCGGTGATGAATGACTCCAGCGCCAGCCCATCGGCTCTGCCGGGGTTGCAGGCGTCCCGGATGTGAATGGAGGAGAGCGCGCCCAGAGCACGGGCCGTCAGCTCCTGTGCCATGTCGCGCCGTTCAGGGTGTGCGGTCAGCGTGGCCTCCAGTTCCCCGGCCGTGCCGCCCGCCGCCTTCGGGTGTGTCCGCAGGATCCGCACCGGCTCATGAGCCGCGTTGCCCTGCGCCCACCGGTGCACCTGGCGGAAGGGCCGGCCGTCCACCGCGGCGGCGTGCAGCCAGCAGCGCAGAAGCGTCTCCGCGGCCTCCGCCGTGGGCCGGTCCAGCGCGTGGCCGGGCCGCACGGGGGCCAGCAGCGCGGCCGCGCGGGCCGCGGCGACTTCCCGGGCGGCGCACCCGGCCGCCGGGTTCCAGCGGAGCCTGGCGGGGGTGTCGAGGAGGTGCGAGGGGTCGAAGACATGCACCGGGCCCAGCTTCGCGCGGGCGTCCTTGGTGGTCTTCCAGAGTTCCGGGTCGCTGGTGACGGCGAGGACGGGGCCCTCGGCGTCCAGTACGGCGCGTACGGCGGCGTCTCCGCGCTGGGTGCCGTAGACGAGGCGGGGAAGGGCCGCTTCGGACGCGGGGAAGGCCGCGCCGCGCGGAGTGGGCACCGGACCGGCGTCGACACCGGCGGCCTGAGGGCCCGACATATGTGCATCCGACATGTGAGCCCCCGACACATGAGGTCCCGACATCTGAGGTGCCGGCGCATGGGATCCCGCCGTAGGGGGACTCGGGACGTGGGCTCCGGCGACGGGCGGGGCATCCGGGGCCGGAACCGTCAGCGGGCCTGTCGCGGCCTCGGAGGGGGCGGAGGCGCCGTTGCTCGGCGCGGGTCGGCCGAGGGCCGCGGGACCGGCTTCGTAGGCGCTCACGCCCTGAGGAATCCCCGGAACACTCGGCCCCGCGGGAGGGCCCGCTGCCCCGGGGGCCACCGCGCCCGCGGCGTAGGGCTGTCCGGGGGCGCTGGGGCTCGGGATGGCACCCGGAGGGGTCGCGTCGCCGCGGCCGAAGACGAAAGCGGTGTCCGCGTCGCGCGTCGCGGGTGGCGACGGCGTGGGCCGCGGGGCCGAGCGCGGATCCGGGGCGGCCGGGAGCCGCTGCCCGCCCGCCCCCATGCCGTTGCCGTCCGCGCCCATGGTGTCCCCCGCGCTCAAGCCCGTGCCTGTCGCCGGGCCCGCGCGGCGTGGATCCGTACCGGCGGCCTCCGCGGGGACCGCGCCCTTGAGCCGCTCGGCGCGGCGGCGGGCGCGCACCAGCCGGTAGCGCGTCGTCGTACCGATCACGAAGACGGCGAGGACGAACAGCACCATCAGCTCGCCGATGAGGATGCCCCAGAACAGCCCGTACCCGGACAGCTGGTCCGGAGGGGTCTCCGGCCAGGCGGCCGGTAGGTCCTGTGGCTCGCCGACCAGGTGGCGCAGCGCCATGGGCGTGCGTAGGAAGCTGACGTTCCGCGGCCAGGAGCCGTGGGCGAGCAGGGCCGAGAGCCCGGTCGCGGACCACACCAGCAGCGTCAGCCCGAGCAGCAAGCCGAGCACGCCGACCAGCAGGCCGTCCGGGATGCCGCGCTCGGCCGACCCACCGCGCCCGCGGGCCCCCGGCCCGCCGCCGTACCCGTCGCCCGGTCCCGGTCGCGCGCTCATGTCACGCCACCGTCGACCCGTACGACGACCCGCCGTACGCCGCGTCGGCGGTCGCCGCCGCCTCCTCGGCCAGATGTTGCTCCACGGCGGCGGCCGCGCGCTCCTCGGCCTCCGCGTCCGCGCGGGCGGCGAGCTCCAGGGTGAGCCCGTCCTCCGTCATCGCGCGGTCGGTGTAGACGAGGGGCCGTTCCGCCTCGGTGATCAGGTGCTTGACCACCTGGACGTTGCCGTTGACGTCCCAGACCGCGATGCCCGGGGTGAGGGTGGGGATGATCTCGACCGCCCAGCGGGGCAGACCGAGCACGCGTCCGGTGGCGCGGGCCTCGTCCGCCTTCTGGGCGTAGATGGTGCGGGTCGAGGCCATCTTGAGGATCGCCGCGGCCTCCTTGGCGGCGGCGCCGTCGACCACGTCCGAGAGGTGGTGGACGACGGCCACGAACGACAGGCCGAGACGGCGGCCGAACTTCAGCAGCCGCTGGAAGAGCTGGGCGACGAACGGACTGTTGATGATGTGCCACGCCTCTTCGACCAGGAAGATGCGCTTCTTGCGGTCCGGCCGGATCCAGGTGTGCTCCAGCCAGACGCCGACGATGGCCATGAGGATGGGCATCGCGATCGAGTTGCGGTCGATGTGGGAGAGGTCGAAGACGATCAGGGGCGCTTCGAGGTCGATGCCGGCGGTGGTCGGGCCGTCGAACATGCCGCGCAGGTCGCCGTCGACCAGGCGGTCCAGTACGAGGGCGACGTCCAGGCCCCAGGCGCGCACGTCGTCTATGTCGACGTTCATCGACTCGGCCGACTCGGCCTCCGGGTGGCGCAGCTGCTCCACGATGTCGGTGAGGACGGGCTGGCGGTCGACGATGGTCTCGTTGACGTAGGCGTGGGCGACCTTCAGGGCGAAGCCGGAGCGCTCGTCCAGGCCGTGCCCCATGGCGACCTCGATGATCGTACGCAGCAGGGCCAGCTGTCCGGTCGTGGTGATCGACGGGTCGAGCGGGTTGAGCCGGATGCCGCCCTCGCGGGCGGCCATCGGGTCGAGCCGGATGGGGGTTATCCCCAGCTCCTGGGCGATGAGGTTCCACTCGCCGACGCCGTCCTCGCCCTGTGCGTCGAGCACGACGACCTGGCGGTCGCGGAACCGGAGCTGGCGGAGGACGTAGGTCTTCTCCAGGGCCGACTTGCCGTTGCCGGACTCGCCCAGGACCAGCCAGTGCGGGGCGGGCAGCTGCTGCCCGTACAGCTGGAAGGGATCGTAGATATAGCCCTTGCCGGAGTAGACCTCCCGGCCGATGATCACACCTGAGTCGCCGAGGCCCGGGGCCGCGGTGGGCAGGTAGACGGCCTGCGCCTGCCCCGTGGACGTGCGGACCGGCAGCCGTGTCGTCTCCACCTTTCCGAACAGCAGACTGGTGAAGGCGTCGGTGACGGCGCCAATCGGATCGACCACGGCAGAACCCCTCTCGTCCTCTCTACTCTCTCCGGAGCCGCTACCGGCGGATGCCGGTGGCGAACGGCAGGGTGTTCACGAAGGCCCGGTGGTGTTCGCGGTCGCACCACTCCAGCTTCAGATAGCTCTTGCCGGCGGAGGCCCGGATGGTCCGCTTGTCGCGCCCGAGCGCCTCGGGGGAGCGGGCGGAGACGGTGATGTAGCCGACGAGGTTGACGCCGGCGGCGCCGCTGGCGAGGTCCTCGCCGCGCTGGTCGAGCCGGCCGTGGGCGGCGATGTCGCGAGGGTCGACGGTGCGGTTCATCTTCGCCGCGCGGCTGGCCTCGGCCTCGTCGTTGGTCTTCTCGGTCAGCATCCGTTCGATGGCGACCTCGGTCGGCTCCAGGTCCATACAGACCGCCACGGTGCGGATGACGTCGGGGGTGTGGACGAGCAGGGGCGCCAGGAAGTTGACGCCCACCGGGGTCATGGGCCACTCCTTCACCCACGCGGTGGCGTGGCACCAGGGCTCGCGGGTGCTCGACTCGCGGGTCTTGGCCTGGAGGTACGTCGGTTCCATCGCGTCCAGCTCGGCCGGCCAGGCGTTGCGCTGGGTCATGGCCTGGATGTGGTCGATTGGGTGGTCCGGGTCGTACATGGAGTGGATCAGGGAGGCCAGCCGACCCTGGCCGAGCGGCTGCCGGACCCGGATGTCGGCCTCGGCGAGCCGGGCACAGATGTCGGTCAGCTCGCGGGCCATGACCACGGCAAGACCGGCGTCCTTGTCGAGCTTGCGGGTGCCCGCGGTGTGGCGGGCCGCGCGGGCGATGGCCTGGGCCTCGTTGGCGAGCTCGCGGGTGTAGTGCATGCAGGCGACGAGGTAGGCGCGGTGCTGCTCGGAGGAGGTGGAGACCATCGACTGGAGCTGGTCGTAGGAGTCCTTGAGCCAGCCGGGCGCCTCGGGGTCGCCGCGCCGCTCGACGTCCTTGGCGTGCGCGTCGGGGTCGGCCGGGAGCGTACGGGCCAGCATCTGCAGCCGGGTCACGAAGCCGTCCCCGTTGGCGACGTGCTTGAGCAGGGTGCCGAACCGGTCGACCAGGGCCTCCTGGTCCTCGCTGTCGCGCAGGCCCACGCCCGGGCCCTCGATCTCGATGGCGGCGGTGACGGTGCGGCGGTCGGCGTGCAGCAGGACGGCGATCTCGTCCGGGCCGAAGGGGGCGGCGAGCCAGCTGATGCGGCCGATGCCGGGCGGCGGGCCGACCTCGATCTCCCGGCCGTCGAAGCGGGTGCCGGCCTCGGCCGCGACCGAGCGGTAGGTGCCGCTCTTGCGGAGCGTCCTCTTGTACGAGCGCTTGATTTCAAACCACTTGTAGAAGGTGCGGCCGTTGTACGGCACGTAGACGGCGGCCAGGGCGAGCGTCGGGAAACCGACCAGGGTGACGATGCGCAGGGTGAGCAGCGGCACCAGCAGGCCGCACATCATGCCGATGAACGCGCCGGCGATGATCAGGGTGATCTCGCCGGTCTCGCGGTTCTTGCCGACGATCGCGCTGGGACGGGCACGACCGATGAGATAGGTACGGCGGGGCGTGATGGGGTGGGACTGGGCCTCAATCGTCAACGCCGGTCACCTCCCGGATTGTTGCTGGTGCGGTTGGACGGGGTGGTGCGGGGGGCGGGGGTGCCGGCGGTGGAGCCGACGCCGGCGCTGCCCGAACCGGACGTGGAGCTGCCGCCTCCGGAACGCGTGCTGTGGGCGGCGACCCCGCCGGAGACGGGGTTGGCCGGCTTGGGCTGACCACCGCCGCGGGCGCCCCCGCCGGCGTCGCCACCGGTGCCGCGGGCGCTGTGGGTGGTGATGCCCTGCTTCACCAGCGCGGCCGGGGAGCTGACGATCGCCGCGGCCTGGCGCGAGGCCGGGTCGGCGCTGGCGCTGCGGGCCTTGACGATCTCGTCGCCGAAGCCGGGGACGAAGCGGTAGATCATCGCGCTGGCGAAGATGGCCAGGATGATGATCGACAGACCGGAGACGACCGCGGAGAAGGCGTCCGGCCCCTCCTCGTCGGCGGAGAGCGCGCCGGCGAGAGCGAGGACGACGACGATGACCGGCTTCACCAGGATGACGGCGATCATGATCCCGGCCCAGCGGCGCACATGGCCCCACATGTTCTTGTCGACCAGCCCGGCGTACACGGCGGTGCCCAGCAGCGCCCCCACGTACAGCAGGGCGGCCCGGATCACCAGCTCCAGGCAGAGCACGCCCGCGGCCAGGATGGTCACCAGCGAGACGACGATCAGCATGATCGGTCCGCCGCCGATGTCCTCGTCCTTCTTGAGCGCCTGCGCGAACGAGCCAAAGAAGGCGTCGTTGTCGGCGCCGGTGCCCGAGGCGATGGCGTCGGTGACGGCGTCGGTCGCCGTGACCACCGTGTAGAGGATCAGCGGCGTGAAGGCCGAGGCCAGCACGGTCAGCCACAGGAAGCCGATCGCCTCGCTGATCGCCTCGGTGAAGGGCACGCCCCGGATGGCGCGCTTGGCCACGGCGAGCAGCCAGAGGATCAGGGTGAGGATGGTCGAGGCGGCGAAGACCACCGCGTACTGGCGCAGGAACGCTTCGTTGGTGAAGTCGACGCTGGCCGTCTCCTCGACGAGCTTGGAGACCTTGCCCACGATCCACGCGGCGGCGTCGGCACAACCGCGGGCTAGGGAGGCGGCGGGGTCGAGGGGGGTGGAGGGGTCCGTCAGGTCTGATGGGGAATTGTCCCCGTCGCCCGGCTTGCAGAGGTCCTTGAACTCTTCGGGGTAGTCCTCACAGTTCTTCCCCGAGGGCCTAGGAGAAGGATCGGCGTGCGCCTGAGTCGTCAGCGCCAACACGGCTGTGTGGGCGGCTGCCAAGACGGTGGCGAACGAGAAGAGGCCACGGCGGTTAACGGGCATACGTGAACCCTCCGAACCCTTGCACGGCATCAGCCATCTCCTCGGCCGAGGAAGCTGCCTGGTCACGGCCGACGGGCGTCGGTCCGTCCTTCTGCGTGACACCGGTGATCTTCCAGTCACCATTGAGCCACTTCAGCTCGAACGTTCTGGTGTACCAGTTCTCGGACACCGGGTTCGTGGAGCCTGTGCCGGCCATCCCGAGAAGAGAGGAGCACCACACGGCAACGCTTGCCGTGTCACCCTCGAACTTCTCCGCTCGGGCGCCCACTGGCGTGGTGCGTGAGACGAAGGTCATGCCCTCGGGAACATCCCCGTTGGGCTTGAGGCCGACCGCACCGAGGAGTTCCTTGTCTGTGTAGACCTTGTCCAGGTCGCTCTGCTTGGTCTCGGCGATGCCTGGGGCGTAAATGGTTCCTACGATGGCGCGCCGGCTCTCGTCCTGGAACATCTCCGCCGACCCCAGCGCCACCGCGTAGTTCGCCGCCGCGCTCTGGGCGCCCTGCTCCGACTGGGCGAAGCCGGTGGCGATGCCGGTTGCCGTGTCCTTGCCGGAGACGGGGCGTTCTCCCGTGGGGGCCGTCGACTGGGCCTTGGGGCTGCGGCCGCCGGAGGAGCCGTCGGAGCCGGAGTCGGAGTCGCCGGAGCCGCCGCCGCGGTTGGCGAAGGCGATGGCGGCGATGAGGAGGACCACCACGCTGACGACGGTGATGAGGTTGCGGCTGGGTTTGGCGGTGCGGGCGCCGCGGCGCGGGGAGCCGAAGGCGTCGGCATCGCCTTCGGGAAGACGGGTACGCGTCAGATGGCCGCCGCCGGAGCGGCCGGTGTCGCCGCCGTAGCCGTCGCTGCCATAGCCGTCGTCGCCGCCGAGACTCATCGCGCGTACGCCCCTTCAGCCGTCACTGTCATGCCGCCCACATATGACGGTAGCGGCGTGGACCGCTGATCGGGGACGACGGTGTGAGTGCACATCAGGCTGACACGACCTCAGCAGCAGGACCGGAGGCGGCGGCCTCGGTGGGGGAGGGGGACCGGTGGGGGTGTGGATGGGGCGGGAGCATGAGCGGGAGGGGCGTCGGGAAGCCGGGCGCCCGTACGCCCAGACGGGTGGCCGGGCGGGTGTCGGGGCGTACGGACGGCGTACCGACGCCGCGCGATGGAGCGGGGTCGAGCAGATCGGACCGTGGGTCAGATGGCCATGCCGTACACGATCGTGAACAGCGTGCCCAGGGATCCGATGATGAACACTCCGGTCAGGCCGGCCACGATCAGACCCTTGCCCTGCTCGGCGCTGAAGGTGTCGCGCAGGGCGGTGGCGCCGATGCGCTGCTTCGCGGCGCCCCAGATCGCGATGCCGAGGCAGAGCAGGATGGAGACCGCCATCACGACCTCGATCATCACCTGCGCCTCGGCGCCCAGCCGTCCGAAGGGGCCCCAGTCTGGGGCGATCCCGCCGATGATGGTCGTGATGTCGCCCTTGTCGGCCGCCAGCAACATTTGAACTCACCGCCCCTTATGGGTCGTTGTGTGCGCCTGCCGTGTGTCACGCACGTCAGGCTCTATCTTCGCCGACGTTGCCGCTCTCGCATGTCGACTTGACGGCATTTCTTGCCGGATCGGGTACGTGTTGTAGACCACGCTCGCCCGACTGGGTGCTGGGAGTGTCGACAGGGCGACTTTGCGTCACTCTGTGTATCATGGCCGGTCACGGTCGGCAATCGTCGGTCAGTCGACTGCCGGACCTCGGCGACTCCGGCCGGACCTTGTGCATCGGGCGGCTGATGCGGAGTCATGCCGTCCGGTGGGCATGTCGCCCGACGGTTCCGGGGCGTCGATCACCCGGCCGTTCCAGGGGCACGTGCCCGACCGCTCCGGTGCCCGTTCGCCCGGCCCCGACCTCGGCCCCCTGCCCCTACCCCAGGCCCGACCCCCGGCGGGTCATTTCGCGCCGTGCATGCGGAAACACGTTCGTAAGGTCGTCGCATGGGGGAGGATTGGCGAGTGCGTAAGGTCTGGCTGGGTGTCAGTGTCGGTGTCGCGCTGTGCTCTTCGTTTGTGGCACTGCTGGTCATCGGCACCTATGTGGTGGCCGGAAACCTGATGTCCGGTCAGGGTGGCAACACGGTGGGGCTGGCGAAGGGCGCCGTGCCCGCCTCCTACGCCCCGCTGGTGCAGCGCTGGGGGAACCTCTGCCCCGCCATCAACCCGGCACTGCTCGCCGCCCAGCTCTACCAGGAGAGCGGCTGGAACCCCAAGGCGCAGAGTCCGGCGAACGCCAAGGGCATAGCGCAGTTCATCCCCGGCACCTGGGCCACCCACGGCGTCGACGGCGACAAGGACGGCGACCGCGACATCTGGGATCCCAAGGACGCGATCCCCTCCGCGGCCGCCTACGACTGCTCGCTCGCCAAGTACGTGAAGGACGTCCCGGGCGATCCGACCCACAACATGCTGGCGTCCTACAACGCGGGCGCCTACGCGGTGATCAAGTACTCGGGCGTGCCGCCGTACCGGGAGACGCAGAACTATGTGAAGACCATCACCACCCTCGCCAAGAGCTTCGAGGCTCCGGTGCAGAAGGTGCCGTCCTCGCGGCAGGCCGCCGGGGCGATCTACTTCGCCCAGGACAAGCTGGGCACGGAGTATCTGTGGGGCGGTGACGGCACGCCGGAGGAGGGCGGGAGGTTCGACTGTTCGGGGCTGACCAAGGCGGCCTACCACTCGGTGGGGATCGAGCTGCCCCGCGTCGCCAACGATCAGTGGAACGCCGGTCCGCACCCCAAACGGGACGAGTTGCTCCCCGGTGACCTGGTGTTCTTCGCCTACGACCTCAATGATCCACGCTCGATCCACCACGTGGGGATCTACGTCGGGGGCGGACAGATGATCAACGCGCCCTACACTGGCGCCGTCATCCGTTACGACAAGATCGACACCCCCGACTACATCGGTGCCACGAGGGTGACGGCCGATGGCGCGAAAGCGCTGCCCAAGCCGGACTCCGTGTGAAGCGTTGGCCCTGAGCTGCGACTACGGGTCACCCTTCGATAACGTCCCGGTGATCTTTGGGTGGAGAGTGGAACGCAGCGTGTGATGTGAGCGTTCCCTGGGGGTGAGGTAGCAGCACTACCCAGCGGGGGCCGGCAGCTGCACGAGCGACAGGCAAGAGAAGGGGCCGCGGCATATGGCTGGACTCTCACTGGGGTCCCCCCTGGCGGAGTCAGGGACAGGGTCCAACCCCGACGTCACCCTGCTCTACGACATCAACGGGTTGGCCAAGGACGCCCCGCACTGGTTCGACCGCGTCATGGAGTTCGTGGGCGAGTTCGGCATCATCTTCGGGCTGGCCCTGGTGATGCTCGGCGCCTGGTGGGGCGCGCGCAAGCGGGGCGCTGACGCCCCCAGCGCCGTCGCCGGCCTGGTGTGGGCCCCGCTGGCCGCGGGTGTCGCCCTGATCGCCAACATCCCCATCCGCAACTTCGTGGAGCGCCCCCGGCCCTTCAAGGACCATCAGGGGCTCGAGGTCCTGGTGGCCGGCAAGAGCGACTACTCCTTCGTGAGCGATCACGCCACGCTGGCCATGGCGCTCGCCGTCGGTGTCTTCATGGCCAGCCGGAAGTACGGCCTCGCCGCCATCGGCCTCGCGCTCTTCGAGGGCTTCTGCCGCGTCTACATGGGCGTGCACTACCCGACCGACGTCATCGGCGGCTTCGCCCTCGGCACGGCCGTGGCCCTGCTGCTCGCCCCGCTCGCCATGATGCTGCTGACGCCGCTGGCGACCGCGGTCGCCGGCTCCCCGGTCGGCTGGCTGGTGCGCGCCGCCCCGCGCGGTCGTCCGGGCCACGGGCCGGCCGCCGCCGACCGTCCGGCCATGCCGGGGCCCCGCCGCCGCGGACAGGACGAGGACCTGGCCGCCTGAGCCACGACGCTCTGGTTCGACCGGTTCGACCGGTTCGACCGGATCGGCCCCGTCGGCCGGATCGGCGGCCCGGCCGGCTCGCCCGGTCATACGGTCCCGGGCCCGCCCGCGGACCGCATGGTCGAACGGCTACGAGACCCGGGAACCACGGGAACGGCCCGCCGCTTCACTCAGAAGCGGCGGGCCGTTCCCGTATCCGCGACACTTGCGCCGTAGCCCGTAGCCCGTAGCCCGTAGCCCGTAGCCCGTAGCCCGTAGCCCGTAGCCCGTAGCCCGTAGCGCGGCCGCGCGCGGCGGGCCGTCCGGCCCCGGCGCGCGGTCTACAGCGCCTGCGGGAAGTCGAAGAGGCGGTGCGGGTCGTAGTGCTTCTTCAGCTTCGTCAGCCGGCCCGCGGCGTCCCCGTAGTACGCCTTGCGCCAGTCCTTCAGCCCGGCGTCGGTGTAGTTCTGGTACGCGGCGCCCGAGGCGTACCGGCGCATCGCCGCGTGCGCCCCGTCCAGCCAGGCGGCCTGTACGCCGCCCGAGCCGCCCGCCGCCCAGGAGGCGGTGTACTGCGCCAGGAAGCGCGAGCGTCGGTGGACGAAGGCGGTGGCCGTCGGGGAGACGCGGTTGACGGCACCGCCCAGCGCGGTGAGCGCGATCGCGACCCCGCCGCCGCCGCTCGTCCGTCGGCCGTACCGCTCCGCTTGGTCGAGCAGCGCCCGGATGCCGGCCGCGCTGAGCGAGCGGTCGAAGAAGTCCGAGCGCGCCGCGTAGGTCTCGCGCTTGAGGACGCCGCTCCTGGTGCGGCCGGGCGTCTTGCCGGGCAGATGGCACTGGGTGGTGCTGACGGACCCGCAGCCCGCGTACCGCTCCATGGCGTCCAGGTACGAGCGGCGGCGCAGCGTCACGCTGGAGGCCGGGCCCGGGCCGCCGGCCCGGTCGGCGAGCCGGTCGAGGGCGTTCTGCAGATCGCCGTAGGTGCCCAGCGAGAAGCAGCTCACCGAGACGCGGGGGGTGCTGCCTGGGGTCGCGGAGAGGTGCAGGGCCGACCAGATCTCGTCGGGCTGGCTGGGGCCCCACTCCTGCCAGGCGCGCAGCACGGCCGCCGCCTTCTTCCAAGGCCAGGTCAGATACGCCGATACGCCGTCGGCCGCCCGGTGGGTGCGGAAGCGCAGCTCGGTCACCACGCCGAAGTTGCCGTTACCGGCGCCGCGCAGCGCCCAGAAGAGATCGGCCTCCCGGTCCTTGGAGACGTCGAGGGTCCGGCCGTCGGCGGTGACGATCCGCGCGCCGGTGAGGCTGTCGGCGGTGAGCCCGTACGCCCGGGACACCACGCCGTGGCCGCCGCCCAGGGTGAGTCCGGAGACCCCCACGGTGGGGCAGGAGCCGGCCGGGATGGTGACGCCGTGCGCCCCGAGCCGGGTGTAGACGTCGATGAGCTTGGCGCCCGCGCCGATGGTCGCGCCGCCGGAGGTGGTGCGGACCGAGGACAGCAGGGAGACGTCGATGACCAGCCGGCCGTTTCCGCTGGACCAACCCGCGTAGCTGTGGCCGCCGTTGCGGATCGAGACCCGGGTGCCGTGGCGCCGGGCGAAGGCCAGGCACTCGGCGATGTCGGTGCTGTTGGAGACGTACGCGACGGCCGCGGGGCGCAGTCCGTCGAAGCGGGTGTTGTACAGCTGTCGGGCGGTGGCGTAGTCCGCGTCGCCCGGGCGTATCAGTCGCCCCTGGAGGCCCTTGCCGAGGGCCGTCCAGTCCTTGGTGCCCGGCTTGCCTCCGCCGGCCGCGCGGGTGCGCAGCGCGGTGGAGCGGAGGTCGGTGGGGTCGGTGGCGGACGCGGCGCCCGGGCCGCGCCCTGAGGTGGCCGACCCGTCGTCACATCCCGTCGTCCATGCGGCTGCCGCCGCGAGTCCCGTGCCGGCTGCCAGCAGTGTGCGCCTGTCCATAGCGGCCTTCGCCTCCCCATCTGTCACGGCTCTGCTTCCCCCTTAGCCAGAGGGCTACCGGGGGGCCGCGGTTCCCTTGAAGAAAGGGGAAACGGAGGGCGGAGGTCCGGGATGTGGGCCCGGGGCGCGTGGTGCGGGGGGTCAGGCCGGGGTGTGGGAGTCGGCGTCCGTGCGGGCGCGGGAGCGTGCCCGCCGCGCGGGGCCGAGCCAGCCGCAGGAGCAGCGGGCCATGGCGAACGCGCCCTTCTCCAGGACGTATGTGCGGTGTTCAGCGAGGCCGGTGTGGTCGGCGTTTCCGGTGTTGCCTGAGTCGCCTTGGTCGAGCACGAGACCACGCTACCTGGCCGTGACGGCCCGCTGGGCCGGGTCGTTGCACACGGTGGGTCTCACGGCAGGGGCGCGTGAGCACGAGCGTGGCCAGGGGGTCGGCGGCCGATGGTGAGACAGCAGCGCGGGCGCGGGTTCGAGGCGCCGGAGCGCGGTGCCTCCCCAGCGGACGGCGGCGTCCGGCGCGGGGCGCTCGCGACCGCGGTGACCGGGAGTCTGGTGGCCGGCCTGATGGTGACCTCGGCGGCCTGCTCGGCCGAGACGGTGGTGGTGGACGACCGGCCGGGGGCCCACGGCCACGCCGGGAAGCCGGGGGAGTCCGGGTTCGGTGGGCCCGGAAGGCCGGGGGAGCCCGGGGCCGACGCCGGGCCGGGCGCGCTCGGGGCGTCCGGGGAGCGGGAGACGACGACGGGCCGGGGCGAGCTGGTCCGGGCCGCGGACGTGCTGGTCCGGGCCGAGAGCTCGCGGGTGCGCACCACCATGGAGACGGCGAGCGGCGGCACCCGGGTCGCGATCCGGGGCAGCGGCCGCTACGACTTCGCGCGCCGGATGGGCCGGCTGCGCGTGGTGCTGCCGAAGGACGCGATGGGGGAGGTCGAGCATGAGCCGATCACGGAGCTGCTGGCGTCGGGCGCGTTGTTCATGCGCAACCGGGGCGCCGGCGTGCCCGCCGGGAAGTGGGTCCGGGTGGACGTCTCGGGCGCCTCGGACGGGAACCTGGTCACCGGCGGGGCGACCGATCCGCTGGCCGCCGCCGAGCTGCTCCGCGCGGCGCGCCGGGTGACCCTGGTCGGCGAGGAGCGGCTGGACGGTGCCGTGGTGCGGCACTACCGCGGCACCGCCGACATCGGCGCCGCCGCGCGGGCCTCCTCCTCCTCCGGGGTGCGGGAGGCGCTGGCCGCCGCGGCGAAAGGGTTCGCCGAGGACACGGTGGCCTTCGACGCGTACGTCGATGAGCGGGGGCGGCTGCGGAAGGTCCGGCATCGCTTCACCGTGAGCAAGGGCTGGGGCGACGGCTCCGGCCGGCAGGACGTCGTGTCGACGGTCGTATCGACGACGGAGCTGTATGACTTCGGGATCGAGGTCTCGGTGCGGCTGCCCGCGCCCGCGGACATCTACACGGGCACGGTCGGACCGCGCCGGGGCTAGCCCCGCGGGGGCCGATTCCGGCTCGGCGCCTTGGCAATCGTCTCCGGACCGGCCCTTGAGCAGCGCGCGGTGGGGTAGGGCCGTTCGGATCCCTTCGAAATGGTCCGTCCGTGCCATGCGCGGAGTGTGTACCGATCCCTACGCTGGGAAGCCGCTGCTCGTAGGTGCTCGCGTGTGTGCGCAAGAGGAGGTGTGACACGTGGTTGCGCGTCGTGGCTCGGCGGGCCCGGACCCCGTGGCCCTCATCGAGATCGATCTGTACGGCGACCTGATGATCGCCGCATCGAGCGCGGATGAGGACCGGCTCAGTCCGGACCGGATCGACGAGGTTCTCGGGGTGGACGCCGACCGGCCGGACCGATCAGATCCAGCCGCGGAATCCGACCCCGGACAGTAACGTTCCGTAGCCGGGCCGCTCTCGCCGGCCGGCGAGAGGAAGGCCCGGGAGAAAGGGGTCGCGGGGCGCGGGTGCGGCGGGTCGGCGCCGGGCGGGCCCGGTCCTCAGGTCCGCAGCAGTCGGGCGATGGCCGCGGTGGCCTCCTCGACCTTGGTGTCGATCTCCTCGCCGCCCTTGACCGCGGCGCTCGCGACGCAGTGCCGCAGGTGCTCTTCGAGCAGCTGGAGGGCGAAGGACTGGAGCGCCTTGGTGCCGGCGGAGACCTGGGTGAGGATGTCGATGCAGTAGACGTCCTCCTCGACCATCCGCTGCAGGCCCCGGATCTGGCCTTCGATCCGGCGCAGTCGCTTGAGGTGCTGGTCCTTCTGCTTGCTGTAGCCGTGTGGACCGAGCGGCCGGTCGGGGGCCTTCGCCTGCTCCTCGTCGTCCGCCGCGCCGGTGCCGGCTGCCATGGTCGTCATCGCGTCCTCCCGTTGCTTTCGCGATACAGCCAGCATACCCCCCGCGGGTATGCGATACCCCATTTGTCCACCCGCGTCAGGACCCTGTGATGAGCGCGCTGCCTGATAAGCGACACTGGGTGAATGCCGGTTAGCCGTGGCCGGATGATGCGCCTAGCATCAACGAGACCGAATCCGCTGTACCCCGAGGATCCCCAGTGCGCTTTCGTCTGACCCCCAGGGAGACGAGCTTCTACGACATGTTCGCCGCCTCCGCGGACAACATCGTCACGGGCTCGAAGCTCCTGATGGAACTGCTCGGGGCGGACTCCTCCGCTCGGGCCGAGATTGCCGAACGGATGCGGGCCGCGGAGCACGCGGGGGACGACGCGACGCACGCGATCTTCCACCAGCTGAACTCCTCCTTCATCACGCCGTTCGACCGTGAGGACATCTACTCCCTCGCCTCGTCGCTCGACGACATCATGGACGCCATGGAGGAGGCCGTCGACCTGGTGGTTCTCTACCAGGTCGAGGAGCTGCCCAAGGGGGTCGAGCAGCAGATCGAGGTGCTGGCGCGGGCCGCGGAGCTGACCGCCGAGGCCATGCCCAACCTCCGCACGATGACCAACCTCACCGAATACTGGATCGAGGTCAACCGTCTGGAGAACCAGGCGGACCAGATCCACCGCAAGCTGCTGGCGCACCTCTTCAACGGCAAGTACGACGCCATCGAGGTGCTCAAGCTCAAGCAGATCGTGGATGTGCTGGAAGAGGCCGCCGACGCCTTCGAGCACGTGGCGAACACCGTCGAGACCATCGCGGTCAAGGAGTCCTGACCCCCGGCCATGGACACCTTCGCGCTTGTCGTGACCATCGGGGTCGCGCTCTTCTTCACCTACACCAACGGCTTCCACGACTCCGCGAACGCCATCGCGACCTCGGTCTCCACGCGAGCGCTGACCCCGCGGGCCGCGCTGGCGATGGCCGCGGTGATGAACCTCGCGGGTGCCTTCCTGGGCAGCGGCGTCGCCAAGACCGTCAGTGAGGGCCTCATCGAGACGCCCCACGGCGACAAGGGGATGGGCATCCTCTTCGCCGCCCTGGTCGGCGCCATCGCCTGGAACCTGATCACCTGGTACTTCGGACTGCCCTCGTCCTCCTCGCACGCCCTCTTCGGCGGCATGGTGGGCGCGGCGCTGGCCGGCGGGACCGAGGTCATCTGGTCGGGCGTGCTGGAGAAGATCGTCATTCCGATGTTCGTCTCCCCCTTCGTCGGGCTGCTCCTCGGCTACCTGGTGATGGTCCTCATCATGTGGATCTTCCGCAGGGCCAACCCGCACAAGGCCAAGCGCGGCTTCCGCATCGCCCAGACCGTCTCGGCGGCGGGCATGGCCCTCGGTCACGGTCTGCAGGACGCCCAGAAGACCATGGGCATCGTGGTGATGGCCCTGGTCATCGCCGATGTGGAGGACGCGGGCGACCCCATCCCGGTCTGGGTGAAGATCGTCTGTGCGCTGATGCTCTCGCTCGGCACCTACGCGGGCGGCTGGCGCATCATGCGCACCCTCGGCCGCCGGATCATCGAGCTGGACCCGCCGCAGGGCTTCGCCGCCGAGACCACCGCGGCGTCCGTGATGTACACGGCGTCCTTCATGTTCCACGCCCCGATCTCCACCACGCATGTGATCACCTCGGCGATCATGGGTGTCGGTGCGACGAAGCGGGTGAGCGCGGTGCGCTGGGGCGTCGCGAAGAACATCATCCTCGGGTGGTTCATCACGATGCCGGCCGCGGCCCTGGTCGCCGCGTTCAGCTTCTGGGTCGTGAGCCTCGCCTTCGGCTGACGGTCGGGGCGGGGCGTCGACCGACGCCCGCCCCGACCCGAACATCGCACGCAGAGAGAAGGGCCCGCCCCCGGGAGCCGGGGGCGGGCCCTCTTTCTCACCTTGCGGCGGCACCGCCATGCAGCGCCGCAAGGCAGCCTCCGTCGGCCGTGGGCGCCGGGCCGGTCAGCCGGCCCCGGACGCCGCGCCGGTCAGCCGAAGCGGCCCGAGATGTAGTCCTCGGTGGCCTGGACCGACGGGTTGGAGAAGATCCGCTCCGTCTCGTCGATCTCGATCAGCTTGCCCGGCTGCCCGACGCCCGCCAGGTTGAAGAAGGCCGTGCGGTCCGAGACGCGCGCCGCCTGCTGCATGTTGTGGGTCACGATCACGATCGTGAACCGCTCCTTGAGCTCGCCGATCAGGTCCTCGATGGCGAGGGTCGAGATCGGGTCGAGCGCCGAGCAGGGCTCGTCCATCAGCAGCACCTGCGGCTCGACGGCGATCGCCCGGGCGATGCACAGTCGCTGCTGCTGACCGCCGGAGAGGCCGGCGCCCGGCTTGTTGAGCCGGTCCTTGACCTCGTTCCAGAGGTTGGCGCCCTTGAGGGACTTCTCCACGACGTCGGCCAGCTCGCTCTTCTTGTACGAGCCGTTGAGCCGGAGCCCGGCCGCGACATTGTCGAAGATCGACATGGTCGGGAAGGGGTTGGGGCGCTGGAAGACCATGCCGACCGTGCGGCGCACCGCCACCGGGTCGACACCGGCCCCGTAGAGGTTCTCGTCGTCCAGCATCACCTTGCCCTCGACGCGGCCGCCGGGGGTGACCTCGTGCATGCGGTTCAGGGTGCGCAGGAAGGTGGACTTGCCGCAGCCGGACGGGCCGATGAAGGCGGTCACGGAGCGGGGTTCAACGGTCATCGAGATATCCTCGATGGCCTTGTGGTTGCCGTAGAAGGCGGTGAGGCCGCTGACGTCGATTCGCTTGGCCATGGAAATCACTTCTCTTCGAGGTTGGCCGCCTCGCGGCGGAGCCGCAATTGCTTAGCGACCGGTCTTCGGGGCCTTCCAGCGGGCGATGCCGCGGGCCACCAGGTTCAGGATCATGACGAAGGCGATGAGGAGCAGCGCCGCTGCCCAGGCCCGGTCGAAGGAGGGTTCGTTGCCCTGGCCCCACTGCTCGTAGATGTAGTACGGCAGGGAGGACTGCGCGCCGTTGAACGGGTCGTTGTTGATCGAGTTCGACCCGAAGACCAACAGCATGATCGGGGCCGTCTCACCGGCGATACGGGCCACCGCGAGCATCACGCCCGTGGTGATGCCGCCGATGGCGGTGGGCACGACCACCTTGAGGATGGTGCGCCACTTGGGCACACCCAGGGCGAGCGAGGCCTCACGCAGCTCGTTGGGGACGAGCTTGAGCATCTCCTCGGTGGAGCGGACGACCACCGGCATCATCAGGATCGCGAGGGCCATCGCGCCCGCGAAGCCGGAGTACTCGAAGTCCAGCGCGATGATCCAGAAGCTGAGGATGAACAGGCCGGCCACGATCGACGGGACGCCGGTCATGACGTCGACGAAGAAGGTGACGGCCTTGGCGAGCCTCCCGCGGCCGTACTCCACCAGGTAGATGGCGGTCAGCAGGCCGATCGGGGTCGCGATCAGGGTGGCGATGCCGACCTGCTCCAGGGTCCCGATGAGCGCGTGGTAGGCGCCGCCGCCGGGGAAGATGCCCTGGGTGCCCTCCATGGAGTGGCTGAGGAAGTAGCCGTCGAGGACCTTGCGGCCGCGGTCGATGGTCTCCCAGATCAGCGAGACCAGCGGGATCACGGCGAGCAGGAAGCAGACCCAGACCAGGCTGGTCGCCAGCCGGTCCTTGGCCTGGCGGGTGCCCTCGACCTTGGCGGCGAGGACATAGCTGACCAGGACGAAGAGCAGGGAGGCGATCAGGCCCCACTGGATCTTGCTGTGCAGGTCGAAGCCGAGCCCGATGCCGGAGCCCGCGGCGACGGCGCCGACGGCGATGGCGTACGGGGTCCAGCGGGGAAGCCGCGGCTGGCGCAGCGGGGCGGGCGGCGGAACGTTGTCCGCGGTCGGCCGCTTGTCCATCACGACGTCGCTCATGCGTGGGCCCCTTCATTCGCTTCTCCGCCCGCGCGGCGCAGAGGTGCGACCTTCGTACTCGTCTGCGGCTGAGCGGCCGCGCGTGCGTCGCTCATGCGTTGGCCCCCGAGTACTCCTTGCGGCGGGCGATGATCATGCGGGCCGCTCCGTTGACCAGCAGGGTGATGACGAAGAGCACCAGGCCCGAGGCGATCAGGGCGTCACGGCTGATGCTGCCCTCGATGTCGGTGGCCTCCTTGAAGCGCGCGGCGATGTTCTGCGCGAAGGTGCCGCCACCCGGGTCCAGCAGGCTGGTGATGATGTCGTTGCTCGGGGAGAGCACGGTGGCCACGGCCATGGTCTCGCCCAGCGCGCGGCCCAGGCCGAGCATCGAGGCGCTGATGATGCCGGAGCGGCCGAAGGGCAGCACCGACATCCGGATGACCTCCCAGCGCGTGGCGCCGAGGGCCAGCGCGGCCTCCTCGTGCATCTTGGGGACCTGGAGGAAGACCTCGCGGCTGACGCTGGTGACGATCGGCAGGATCATGATCGCCAGCAGGATGCCGACGGTGAACAGCGAGCGGGCGGCGCCGTCGTTGTACTCGAAGATCCCCGTCCAGCCCAGGTACTCGTCGAACCACCGGTAGAGGCCGCTCAGGTGCGGGACCAGGAAGAGCGCGCCCCACAGGCCGTAGACGATGCTGGGGACGGCGGCGAGCAGGTCGATCACGTACGCGATGGGCGCGGCGAGCCGGCGCGGCGCGTAGTGCGAGATGAACAGCGCGATGCCGACGGCGACCGGGACGGCGATCACCAGCGCGATGATCGAGGTCACGATGGTGCCGTAGGCGAGCACCGCGATGCCGAACACCGGCGGGTTGGCGTTGGCGTTCCACTCGAAGGTGGTGAAGAAGTTGCCCTCGTCCTTGGAGATGGCGTTCACCGAGCGGACGGTGAGGAAGACCGCGATCGCGGCCATGATCACCAGGAGGGTGACGCCGGCGCCCCGGGCCAGGCCGACGAAGACCTTGTCACCGATGCGGCCGGTGCTCTTTTCGCGCGCCGCCGGTGGAGGCGCGGCTGGGAAGTCTGGCTTTATATCCGTTTTCATGGGTTCTCCGGTCTGCGAAGCGCGCCGGGGCGCGGCGGCTTCTGGTGCGGCGGTGCACCGGATGGCGCGGCCGGCTCCGCTCCAGCGGGGCTGAAGGGGAACCGACCGCACTCTTCAGATCAGGTCGGGCCGGATACGGGTCAGGAGATGCTGCTGACGCTCTGGCGGACCTTGGCGATGATCTCGGCCGGGATCGGGGCGTAGCCGAGCTCCTTGAGGGAGGTCTGCCCGCCCTCGCTGGCGGCGTACTCGAGGAAGGACTTGGTCGCGGCCAGGGTGTCGGCCTTGTTGCCCTTGTCGCAGGCGATCTCGTAGGTCACCAGGGTGATCGGGTAGGCGCCGTCGGCCTTGGTGGCGTAGTTGAGGTCCAGGCCGAGGTCCTTGCCCTGGCCGACGATCTTGGCCTCGGCGATCGCCTTGGAGGCGTTGTCGACGGTGGCCGGGACCGGGGCGGAGGCGCCGGTGTTCAGGTCGACGGTCTTGAGGCTCTGGGAGGTGGCGTAGGACAGCTCGAAGTAGGAGATCGCGCCGTTGACCTGCTTCACCTGGGAGGAGACACCGGAAGAGCCGTCGGCGGACTGGCCGCCCTTGCCCTCCCAGGCCTTGCCCGGCTCGTGCGGCCACGCCTTCGGGGCGGCGGCCTTGAGGTACTTGGTGAAGTTGTCGGTGGTGCCCGACTCGTCGGAGCGGTGGAACGCCTGGATCTTCAGGTCGGGGAGCTTGGCGTCCGGGTTCAGCTTCTGGATCGCCTCGTCGTTCCAGTTGGTGATCTCCGAGTTGAAGATCTTGCCCAGGGTCTCGGCGTCCAGGACCAGCTTGTCCACGCCGGAGACGTTGAAGCCGACCGCGATCGGGCCGCCGACCATCGGCAGGTTGATCCCCTTGCCGCCCTTGCAGACCTTCTCGGAGGCGGTGACCTCTTCGGGCTTCAGCTTGGAGTCCGAACCGGCGAAGGCGGTCTTGCCCTGCAGGAACTCCTGGATGCCGGCGCCGGAACCGGTGGCCTTGTAGTTGATCTTGACGTCGTCGCAGGCGCCGCCGTAGTTCTTGATCCACAGGTCCATGGCGTTCTTCTGCGCCGAGGAGCCGGAGGCGAGCAGGTTGCCCGAGCCATCGCACTTGATGTTGCTGGTCGCCTTCGACGAGCCGCCGCCCGAGGAGCCGCTGTTGTCATCCGAACCACACGCCGAGAGGACGAGGACACCGGAGACGACGAGGGCACCGGCGGCGATGGCGCGAAGCCGGTTGTTGCGCTGAAGCTTCACTTTTCGGGAGTTCCTTCCAGGAGCCGCCGGTGGGGACGGCGTGTGAGGAGGCAGGTGGGGTGCGGTCCGACATCAGTCGTGACGCGCTGCGACCGCATCCGTCGCGGTCCGCACCTCGTAGCGCCGAAATTAGGCAGATCAGGTGAAGCCGCCGATGGGGGTGAGTGAACGAGAGGTGAACCTCGCCCGTCAGGGTGGTGGCGCACCCCGGCGTGCATTCCATGGTGCGCCTCAGGCCGCGCACGCGGGTCCCGCAGGCGCACCACCCGCCGCGCGCCCGTCGCGCGCGCCGTGCGCCGGCCCGGTTCGCCACGCGGGCCGCGCTCTGTCGGAACGCGTAAGGGCGTGTCACTATCCGTACCTACGCGTCAGTAAGGCGTCGGCCGCGGGACTCCGGCGCCTGCGGGAGGGACGGAGGCGGCCGGGTGGGGCGCGACGGCAGGGCGGGGCGCGACGGCGAGGCGGGGCGCGGCAGGGGAAGGGGTGCGGGCGTCCTCACGGCGACCGCGGTGGTCTGTGCGGTGGGGATGCTGTCCCTCCCCGACGGGGCGTACGCGGCGCCGGGACGCCCGGAGCCCCCACCCAGACCGACGCCGTCCGCGGGTCCGGGGGGCGGCCCGGAGGCGGGATCGCCCTCGGCGGCGGCGTCCCCCGGCTCCCCCGACCCCTCCGGCTCCCCTCGCCCCTCCGGCTCGGCGGATTCCTCCGGCTCGGCGGACGACCGGCCCGACGTGGCCGAGGTGCACCGACAGGTGGAGACCCTCTACCGGCAGGCCGAGGCCGCGACCGACGCCTACAACCTGGCACGCGAGAAGCAGGCCCGCCAGGAGAAGGAGATCGTGCGGATCGCCCAGGCGGTGGTGCGCACCCAGGGCGAGCTGGTCACGCTCAAGCAGCAGGCGGGCGCGATGGCCCGGGCGCAGTACCGGCACGGTGGCAGCGTGCCGCCCGAGGCCAGGCTGCTGCTCTCGGACGACCCGGAGGACTTCCTCAAGGGGGTCGATCTGGTACGCAAGGGGCAGCGGGCCACGCATGGGGTGATCGCCCGGCTGGCGGCGACCCAGACCACCCTCGACCGCTACGCCGAGTCCGCCACCCGGGAGTGGCAGAACCTCGACCGGAGCCGGGCGCGGAAGGCGGCCGCGCGGCAGCGGGTGCGGGCCAAGCTGGCGCGGGCGAAGCAGTTGGAGGCGCGGCTGAAGAGGGAGGAGCGGGAGCGGCTGCGGAAGCTGGAGGAGGAGAAGGAGCGCGCGGCCCAGAGCCGCTGGCTCGGCTCCGGAATACTCGACGACATCACCGGCAGGGCCACCCCGGGGGGTCAGCGGGCGGTCGACTTCGCGACGGCGCAGATCGGCAAGGACTATGTGTGGGGTGCCGAGGGGCCGGACTCTTTCGACTGTTCGGGGCTGACCTCGAAGGCGTGGTCGGCGGCCGGCCGCACGATACCGCGGACCTCGCAGGAGCAGTGGAAACAGCTGCCGAAAGTGGATATCGAGCACATGCGCCCCGGCGATCTCATCATTTATTTCAAAGACGCCAGTCATGTCGGCATCTATGTCGGGGACGGCACGATGGTGCACGCGCCGCGGCCGGGTCGGCAGATCACCATGGCGGGCGCCGGCTCCATGCCGATCCTGGGCGTGGTGCGGCCGGACAAGTGAGCCGCGGGGGCGCCACAGGTGAGCCGCAGGGCGCGCCCACGGATGAGTCGCGGGGGCATGTCGGCGCCGTTCCACGGGGCCGTTCCCGGAACGCGGGTGGCGCTCCGTGGTGGTGCGTACCGTGGTGGTGCGGTGACGTTCCGCTGACCGATTCGGGACCGCAATCCGTTTGCGTGGATCGGGTGACGAACCATGACGGAATGTGTGACGGGCGCGTGATTCTCTCGCCCCTCGCGTGACATTCGTCATCCCGGGTTTCAGTTCTGAGCGTCAAATCTCCGAAGCGCAGCGGCATATGACAAAAGTCGCTTGCCGGAGGTCATTCCGTTTCGGCCCGCCCTACCGCTAGGGTCGCCAGGCAGTGTTTCCGGAGCACACCGCCAGGACGAACGGCGGGGGGCACCGGGACCGGCGATCCGCCGCTTGGGCGGGGAGCCGTGCCCTCGGGGGGAGGGAAGGATGCCAAGCATGTCCGTACCCGTGCCACGGCAACGGGAGGTGTTGACCGCTCAGCCCCGACCCGTAGCGATGCCCGAGACAGGGCTCACGCTGCTGGTGATCGAGGACGATCCGGCCTGCGCCGTCACCGTGCCGGAGTTGCTCGACGACGACGGCACCCGGCTGCGCATCCGCACCGCCCGCAACCTCACCGAGGCGGCCCGACTGCTCACCGAGGACGTCCACTGCATCCTGCTCGACCTGGCCCTGCCCGACCGCGGCAAGGCCGCCGGTGACGCCCTCGACACGCTGCGGCAGGTGCTGCGGCTGGCTCCGGCGCACGCCGTGTTGGCGCTGACCTCCGAGGGCGACGCGGAGCGCGCCACCGAGGCGGTGCGCGTCGGGGCGCAGGACTACCTCTTCCGCGACGAGCTCAACGGTCGGGTGCTCGGCCGCGCCATCCGCTACGCCGTGGAGCGCAAGCGCGCCGATCTCGCGCAGCGCCAGCTCAGCGAGTCGCGGCTGCGCGCCCAGGAGAACGCCCGGCTGGAGCGCGGGCTGTTGCCCACCCCGCTGCTGGACGGCTCCAACCTGCGCTTCGCCGCCCGCTACCGCCCGGGCCGCAGCCGGGCGCTGCTCGGCGGGGACTTCTACGACGCGGTGCGCACCGCGGACGGCACGGTGCACGCGATGATCGGCGATGTCTGCGGACACGGCCCCGACGAGGCGGCGCTCGGTGTCGAACTGCGCATCGCCTGGCGCGCGTTGACCTTCGCCGGGCTCTGCGGCGACCGGCTGCTGGACACCCTGCAGCAGGTGTTGGAGCACGAGCGCGCGGATGACGAGATCTTCGCGACGCTGTGCACGATCGACATCGCCCCGGACGGCCGCCGCGCCGGGGTCTGCCTGGCCGGCCATCCCTCCCCGCTGGCGATGCGCCCCGGCCAGCCGCCGCGGCTGCTGCCGTACGAGGAGAGCGGCCCGGCGCTGGGTCTGTTGCCGAACGCCCGCTGGCCGCGCCGGCAGGTCGAACTCGGCGACTCCTGGAGCCTGATGATGTACACCGACGGGCTGATCGAGGGCCGCGTCGGACAGGGCAGCCGCCAACGCCTCGGCCAGGAGGGCATGGTGGACATCGCCACCCGGCAGCTGGCGGCCGGGCTGCGCGGCGAGTCGCTGCTGGACGCCATGGTCACCGAGGTGCGGGCGTTGAACGGCGGGGAGTTGACGGACGATCTGGCGGTGCTGCTGCTGGAGCGGGGCGGCGGGTCCGAGCCGAGGCCCTGACGTTCGCCGAGGAGCACGTACGGCGCGTGCCGCGGCCCTGACGTTCCCCAAGGGGCACGTACGGCGCGTGCGCGCCGTGGACCTGGCGGTCGTGCGGGTCAGCGGCCGTTGAAGGGGCCGTACGGCCCGTCCGAGCTGGAGCCGCGGCGGCGTCCGCCGCCGCGGCCGCCGGAGATCTGCCGCAGGGCGGGCCGCACGTCGACGATGTACACGATCGTCGCGATCAGCCCGATGATCGGCAGGAACGAGAAGATCCCCATGAAGAGGTTCACCGCCGTCGCCAGCCCCAGGATGATCAGCCAGAAGGGCTTGGTCTGCTTGTCGGCGGCGCGATAGGCGTCCTCGCGCCGGAAGGCGGAGTCGACGAACGCGAACAGGCTGAAGAGCAGCAGGCCAAGGGAAACATAGGAGAGGAGCTCGCCGAATTTCTCCATGAGCACGTGGTCCACCGCCTCGTTGATGTGTCGATGTGCCTGGCCTGCCACGGTACCGGGTGGGCGGAGCGATGACGCGGGGCGTGCCCGCTCCGCCCGTGCCGGGTGCTACTCGCCGGCCTTGGCGCCCGGCTTCTTCGCGGCGGGCTTGCGACCCGGGGCCGGCTTCTTGGCGGCGGGCTTGGCGGCCGCGGCGGCGGCCCGGGGCTGGGTGGAGCCGCCGGCGGCGCTCGCGGTCCCGTTGGCGCCCGCGGACCCGTTGGCCGCACCGCCCGCGGGGGCCGTGCCGGAGCCGGTGGTGGTTGCCCCGGAACCGGCGGTGGACGCCCCGGAACCGGCGGTGGAGCCAGAGTCGGCCGGTGGCTGGGCGGGCCGGCTGGCGGCGCTCTCGGTCGCCTCCTCGGGCTCGCCGCGCCAGTTCCGCACGGTCTCCCGCCCGTGCTCGGCGACCTCCTCGTAGGTCTCCCGCGCCTTGACGACCAGCTCGACGGCGCGCCCCACGCCCTGCAGGGCCAGGTCCTGCGCGGTGTCCCGGACCTTCTTCAGGTCGGTGTCGAGCGAGCCGAGCAGCTCGACGAGCTTCTCCTGGGCGTCCTTGGCCTGCTGCGTCACCAGGTCCTGCACGGCCTGCGGGTCGGTGTTCCGCACGGCGGCGATGCGCTCCGGAGCCTCGGCGCGGATCTTGTCGACGAGCGCCGGCACCTCCTTGAGCTTCTGGGCGGCCAGGTCGGCCGTGCCCGCCATGAAGTAGAGGGGGGTGGGGTCGGTGAGGGACTTGCGCACGTCGTCGGTGATGGCCATGGCGGATGGTCCTCCCGGATGGGTGGTCGAGGGTCAGGCGTCGTCGGCGCGGACGCCGCCGTCGGTGGTGCTGGAGTCGTGGGTGTCGCCGGCTTCGGCGCCGCCGGTGGGCGCGTGTCCGTTCTCCTTGCGGAAGGACTCGTAGATCTGGAGCAGCACCTGCTTCTGCCGCTCGTTGATCGACGGATCGGCCAGGATCACGCTTCTGACCTCCGCCTCCTCCCGATCCCGCTCGTCGAGGATGCCGGCCTGGACGTAGAGCGTCTCGGCGGATATCCGCAGCGCCTTGGCGAGCTGCTGCAGGATCTCGGCGCTCGGCTTGCGCAGCCCGCGCTCGATCTGGCTGAGGTACGGGTTCGACACCCCCGCGGCATCGGCGAGCTGGCGCAGCGAGAGTTGCGCGGTGCGCCGCTGCTCGCGCAGAAAGTCGCCCAGGTTGCCGACGTTCAGTGATGCCATGGCTTCGATGGTGCCGCGCCCTGCTAACTTTTGCAAGCGAATGCTTGCAAGAGTGCTATGTGTCGCCCTCCCGGGAAAAGATCTTGTGCCGGGGCGACGGGGGGCGTTAGCGTCGTGCCCATGACTGCCGGGTCGGCCATGGGCCGTGAGCGAGTAAGGTACCCGGCCTCCGCTTGAGGCCGGGGTGGGCGAGGGGCCCACCGTTTCGTTTGGCGCTTTCAGTTCTCTGCTCTGAGCACTTCCCCCTCAACGGGTCCCGCCGTGTGGCGGACCAGGAAAGCAGCGCATGCCAAACGATTTCAATCAGCAGGTCATCGAGGAGTTCCGCGCCAACGGTGGGCGGGTGGGAGGCCCCTTCGAGGGGGCGCGCCTGCTGCTGTTGACCACCACCGGGGCGCGGTCGGGGGCCCGGCACACCACGCCGGTGGGCTTCCTCCCCGATGTGGAGCGGGTGTTGGTGATCGCCTCCGCGGGAGGCGCGCCGAAGCACCCGGCCTGGTTCCACAACCTCGTGGCCCATCCCCGAGTGACCGTCGAGGACGGGCTGTTCACCTATGACGCGCGGGCCGTCGTGCTCCAGGGCGCGGAGCGGGACGAGGCGTTCGCGCGGGCGGTGGAGTCGGACCCCGGATGGGCCGAGTACCAGGCGAAGACGGAGCGCGTGATACCGGTGGTGGCGCTGGAGCCGATCCCGGACGGCCCGCCGAAGCCGGCGGCGGCGTCCATGGGGGCGGTGCTCCAGCAGGCGCACGACGGCATACGTCGCGAACTGGCGCTGGTGCGCGCGGAGATCGCCGCGTCCGGGCCGGGGATCGGCGCCCAGCTGCGCATCAACTGTCTGACGCTCTGCCAGGGACTGCACAACCACCACGCCGGCGAGGACGCCGGGATGTTCCCGTTCCTGGTCGGGCGCCACCCGGAGCTCGCGCCGGTGCTGGAGCGGTTGCGCGAGGAGCATGTGAAGATCGCGGCCGCCCTTGAGGGGCTGCGCGAGGCGGTCTCCGCGCGGGGGGTGGAGCCGGCGCTGGTGCTGGCCGAGGTGGAGCGGCTCGCGGACGAGCTCGAAGGTCATCTGCGGTACGAGGAGCAGGAGTTGATCCCGCTCCTCGACGCGTGAGCTCGGGCGCCGCGGAGCCGGTACGCCCGGGGAAGGGCGTATCCGCTCCGCGGCGCGGGAGTGTCAGCCGCCGACGGGCGGGATGACCGCCTCCGGGGTGCGGGTCGGGACGAGGGTGACCTTCTTGGCGCCCGGGTTGAGGTCCTTGTGGACCACGCGGGCGACGGCCTGGATGGCGTTGATGCCGTCGGTCTGGGTGCGGACGTCGTGGGTGAGGACCGTCATCGTGTAGGTGCGGCCGCCGCCGGTGAAGGCGCCCAGGCTGTGCACCCGCCAGACGTGCCTGTCGTCCCGCGGCAGCCAGCCGTTCTTGACGTGGACCTTCATGCTGCTCGGGGCGCCGGCCGGGGTGCCCCAGCGCTGGTCGGCGACGACCTTGTTCATCAGCTTGAGGATGTAGGCACGCGCGTTGTCGCTGAGGACGTTGTTCTTGGTGGTGAGCAGGGACAGCAGCTTCTGCTCGTCCCGCACGTTGATCTGGGTCAGGCCCCAGGCCCCGCCGGAGTCGAGGGTGGTCCTGGTCATCCCGGCGGCCTTCAGGAAGCCCTTGACCTTGGAGGTCCCGAGCTGCCTCCACAGCGCCGTGGTGGAGGCGTTGTCCGAGCGCGTGATCATCGCGGTGGCGAGCCGGGACTCGCGCTCGGTGAGCTTCCGGTTGCTCTTCTTGGCGTCCCACAGCAGCGTCGCCAGGACGGTGACCTTCACGGTGCTCGCCGAGTCGTACCGCTGGTCCCCGCGCAGGGTGCAGACGGTCTTGGTGGCCGGGTCGTTGAGCCCCACGGCCACCGTGCCGGGGCGGCCGCGCAGCGCCGCGGTGATGTCCTTGGTGAGCTTGTCCGCGAGGCCCGCCTTGGCCGAGGTGCAGACGACCTTGGGAGCGGCCGCCGCGCCCGGGGCGGCGTGGGCGGTCCCGGCGGCCAGCACCGTCGGGACGAGCACGCCGGCGGCCACGGCCGCGGAGAGCGCCCCGCGGGCGCGCCGAGATATCCCGTTCTGCGACATGAGAGGTTCCCCCGTTGCGACTAGATGATGATCTTTGTACTCCGACTCACTAGATGCGTCGGCCACGGGAAACGGTTGTGCGAGGAATGTTGAGGTCTGGCAACGATGCTGGCCGGAATGGGGTGTCGGGGCACGGGGCGCGCCTGCCACCCTGATGGCAGTGACGGTCCTGATGCTCCGCTCAGATCTGTGGCCGCCAGTAGGGTGAGCCCAGAGCGGTACGACGCGAGACGGGGGCAACGCCGTGCAGAACGACGGGATTTCACCCGGCGCCACGAAGACGCGGGAGACGCCGGCGGGGCAGCCCAGGGGGGCCCGGGCCCGGCGGGCCGGGGCGGGCGCGGTGACCGGCGCCACCCGCACGGACCGCCGGCGCGCGCGGACGCGCGGCGCGCTGATCGGCGCGGCCCGCGCGATCCTCTCCGACCAGGGGCCCGCCGACGTCAGCATCCAGCAGATCACCGACCGCGCCGATGTCGGCTTCGGCTCCTTCTACAACCACTTCACCAGCAAGGCCGAGCTGTTCGAGGCGGCCGTCGCGGACACGCTGGAGGAGTACGCCGCGCTGCTGGAGGAGCGCACCGCCCGGCTCGACGACCCCGCCGAGTCCTTCGCGGTGGGCGTCCGACTGACCGGCCGGCTCGCCGAGACCCACCCCGAGGTCGCCCGCATCCTGCTCCGCACCGGCATGAACTGCCTGCACGAGGAGTGCGGTCTGACCACGCGCGCGATGCGCGACATCGAGCTGGCGGTGGCCGCCGGCAGCTTCCGCGTGGCCAACCCCCAGGTGGCGCTGGCGGGCGTCGCCGGGGCGCTGCTGGGGCTGGTCGAGCTGACCCTCTCCCGCCCGGACGGCGCCGGCCCGGAGGTGTGCGAGGAGATGGCGGAGCTGATGCTGCGCATGCTGGGCATGGCCCCGGACGACGCCCAGGAGGTCGCGCGGCGACCGCTGCCGGGGGAGCGGCACCCGTGACCGCGCGGACGGCGACCGCCGCGCCGCTACCTCGCGCCGGGGCGGAGGCCGTCGGTTTCCGGCCGGACGCCGGGGCGCCGCCCGGGTGAGGGGTGCGCGACCCCCCGGCGTACGGGGCGCGGAAGCCGAACGGGCGGCCCGGGGCCGGCGGTACGCCCTGCCGTCGGGGGAGCCGCCCCTTCGGCACCGGGGTCGCTCCCGCCCGGGCGCCGTGGCCTCGCGGCGCCCGGACGTCGCGGTGTCGTACCCCGCAGGCGTCGCGGCGCCGTGCCGCTCAGCCGTCGCGGTGTCGTACCTCTCAGGCGTCGTGGCGTGGTACCCCTCAGATGTCGCGGTGCCATGCCCTCAGACGGTGTACGGCCGCACCGCGCGGGCGTCCTTCAGGGCCCGCGCCCACCAGACGAGCTGGTCGAGCAGGCTCTTGGCGGCGCCGTCGGGACCCGCCGGGTCCTTGGGGCGGCCGTCCTCGTCGAAGCGCGCCCAGGCCTGGTGGAAGCTGACGGTCTCGCGGATGGTGACCGCGTGCAGTTCGGCGAAGACCGGGCGCAGATGCTCGACGGCGCGCAGGCCGCCGGAGAGCCCACCGTAGGAGACGAAGCCCACGGGCTTGGCGTGCCACTCGGTGGAGTGCCAGTCGAGCGCGTTCTTCAGGGAGGCGGGGTAGCTGTGGTTGTACTCCGGGGTGATCACGACGAACGCGTCGGCGGCGGCAAGCCGCGGGGTGACCTCGGCCAGCGCGGCGGCCGCCTCCGCGTCGGGCTTGTGGCTGAGGTCCGGCGGCAGCGGTGTCCTGGCCAGGTCGATCACATCGACCTCCAGGCCGCCGTGGGCGCGGGCGCGCTCGGTGAACCAGTCGGCGACGACCGGGCCGAAACGGCCGTCGCGGGTGGAGCCGACGATGACGGCGACGCGGAGCGGAGCGGCGGGGGCTGCGGAAACATGCTGCGTGGTGTCCATGCGTCGAGAATCGGACTTAAACCAAGGTTGAAGTCAAGCTAGTCTCGGGATCATGTCCCAACTTTCCTGGAAGACCCACGAACTCACCGTCGGAGAGCTGTCCCAGCGCAGTGGGGTGCCCGCCTCCGCGTTGCGCTTCTACGAGCGGGAGGGCCTCATCCACAGCCGCCGGACCAGCGGCAACCAGCGCCGCTACACCCGTGACACGCTGCGCCGGGTGGCGTTCGTGCGCGCGTCGCAGCGGGTGGGCATGCCGCTGGCGCAGATCCGCGACGTCCTCTCGATGTTCCCCGACGACCATGTGCTGACCAAGGACGACTGGGCGCAGATCTCCCGGTGCTGGAGCAAGGATCTCAACGAGCGGATCGAACAGTTGGAGAACCTGCGCGACCATCTGACGGACTGCATCGGCTGCGGCTGTCTCTCCATCGCCAACTGCGCGCTGGCCAACCCGTACGACCAGTTCGCCGAACAGGGCGCGGGGCCGCACCGGTTGCTCAGGAACTGACCCCGACGGGGGTGCGGACGCGCCGCGCGGGCACGGCCGCACCCCCTCGCTCACAGGGCCAGCAGCGCCCGCGCCGGGAGCCGGGCGTCGGACAGCGGCCGCATGGCCATGCGCAGCAGCGCCAGCGCGTTGTCATCGCCGGCGATACGGCATCGGCTGCGGCTGTCTCTCCATCGCCAACTGCGCGCTGGCCAACCCGTACGATCAGTTCGCCGAACAGGGCGCGGGGCCGCACCGGTTGCTCAGGAACCGACCCCGACGGGGGTGCGGACGCGCCGCGCGGGCACGGCCGCACCCCCTCGCTCACAGGGCCAGCAGCGCCCGTGCCGGGAGCCGGGCGTCGGACAGCGGCCGCATGGCCATGCGCAGCAGCGCCAGCGCGTTGTCATCGCCGGCGATACGGTTCGCGCTGAGCTCGTCGCAGGCCAGGCAGTGGTGGATGATCAGCCACTCGCCGTCCGGCCGCACCGACAGGCTCAGCGCCACCATCCGTCCCCGGCAGCTCTCGCCCCGGTCGCCCGGCACCCGCCGGTCGACATGCAGGCTGGTCAGGCAGTGCGGACAGTGGTTGCGGTGCGCGGTGCCGGGCGCGACGAGCGGCACGTCGAGCCGGCAGCCCACACAGCGGAACGCGTCCCCGCGCTCCCCGCCCGGGCCGTGCAGCACGTCCTTTCGGCGCTGAGGCCGCCGCGGCCGCGGCGTGCGCCGGGGCATCACAGGTCCCCGAAGGCTTCGAGCGGGAACGGCGGTTGGGCCAGCGGCCGCACCGCCATGCGCATCAGGATGAGCTGGTTGTCGTCGCCGGAGACGGGGTTGGACGTCAGCTCCTCGCAGCGCGTGCAGCGGTGGATGATCATCCAGTCGCCGTTGCGCAGCACCGCGATGGAGATCGGTGTCATCCGGGAGCGGCAGTCGGAGGGGCCGCCCTCGACCCGGTCCAGGACGTGCTGGGAGTGCAGACAGCTCGGGCAGTGGTTGCGGCGGCTGCCGTCGGGGGCGAGCGTCGCCACGGTCAGGCCGCAACGGACGCAGGTGAAGGTGTCGGTCCGCAGATGGGAACCGGGCGTGGTCTTCGGGTTGTTTCTGGACACCCGGGGTACTCCTCGCTGAATTCGCAAACAGACGTTTCAGGGCAGGAGTGGCCGAGCGGTCTCGGTGGCGGAATCGTCGATTCAGCGAGGCGCGCTCGGCGCGTGCCGGGTCATAGATCACGTCTCTCTAGGGCGGACACGCCCAGGTTCGCGGAGGGGACGTCCGCACCGTAGCAGCGCGGGCGCGGACGTCACCAACGGGTTTTCGGGGTCGGGTTCCTGCCGTTCGGCGGCTCGGGCGTACGGCGGTTCAGAAGACGTCCGGGCACCACGGCCGGCGCGGGGCGCGCAGCAGCAGGTCGGCCCGCGCGGCCGTGCCGGCCCGCTCCTCGGCCACCCGTCCCAGGGCCGCCAGCCGCACCGCCGACTCGTCGCCCAGCCACAGCGTGCCCAGGTCGGCGATGTCCAGGGCGAGATCGGCGGACCGGGTGGTGGGCACGCAGCTCGCCCCGTCCGGGCCCGCCTCCAGCAGATAGCGGCCGCCGGCCAGCCCCGCCCGGTCGGTCAGCTCCAGCACCAGCGTGTCCGCGCAAGGGTAGCCACGGGCCTCCAGCAGGCGGGGCACGTCCAGCGGTCGCAGCCACAGGAAGTCCGCGTGCGCGACCACCGTGGCCGCCCGCGGGTCCGGCAGCAGCAGCGGCAGCAGGTCGTCGGGGGCGCGCAGCCCGGTCCTGACACGGGTGACCCAGTCGACCGACATCACGTAGTGCCACAGCGCGCGCTCGGCGGCCGGGGAGGCGGCGAGCAACTGCACCACGGTGGCGGTGTCGTGCGGGCGCTTCGCCTCCCAGCGGTCGTCGGAGACGTACGCCAGCAGCCCGTCGACCGAGCCCTCGGGGGAGCGGTAGACGGCGTAGAACGGCTCCTTCCAGCCGCTGTCGGGGTAGCCGAGCTCGCCGGTCTGGATCAGCCACCAGCGCTCCGACCGCTCGATGAAGCCGGGCCGGGTGGCGCGCAGCCGGTCGTGCAGGGCGGGGCCCAGGGTGCGCACCGTCGCGGCGTCGACCAGGTCGATCCGGGCGCCGTCGACGGGGCCGGCGTGCCGCGGGTCCAGGCCGGAGCGGGCCACGTCGATCTCCCACTCGGTGACCCAGGCGGCCGGGCCGAAGCCGAACCGCCCGTAGATCGGGTACTCGGAGGCGATCAGCGAGGCGGCGGCGTCCCCGCGCTCCCGGGCAGCCCGCAGCTCGCGCTCCATCATCCGGCCGAGCAGGCCCCGGCGGCGGTGTGTGGGCGAGACCGTGACATTGCTGATGCCGCTGGTCGGCACGGCCGCCCCGCCGACCGCGGTCAGCTCCAGGGCGAAGCTGCGGAACGTGGCCACGCAGCGGTCGGACTCGCTGTCGAACGCCCCCTGCGTACGGTCGAGATCGATGCCCGGGCGCCGGAACTCCAGCTCCTCCTTGGTGACCTTGGGCGGTTGGAGGAAGCCGATGTGCAACGCGCGTGTCCAGTCGGCGAGATCGGAGTCGCCGATGGTCCGTATGTCGAGGCCCATGTCCTCAACGCTAGGTGCCGTCGGGCCCTGCCCGCATGTGGTTTAGGCGGCCGCCGTCAGAACGCCGCGCGGATCTCGCCCACGCGCTCGCCGCCGCCCAGCAGCGGGGCGTCACCGATGCGGGCGAGGACCGGGGAGGAGACGCCGAGCTGGGCCAGGGCGCGGGCCAGGACGGGGCCCAGGGCGCGGGTCGCGCCGTCGTCGACCTTGAACGCGAGGGCCCGGCCGTCGGGGAGGGCCACGGCCTGGACCGCCTCGGCGCCCATCTTGGCGAGGGTGCCGGGCAGCTCGCGCATCAGCCAGGTGTCGGGGCGGCGGGTGCCGGCGACGTACTCGGGGTGCGCCCGCATCGCGTCGGCCACCCGGCGCTCGGGGGTGCCCGGGTCGGCGAGCACGAAGGAGCGGAAGGCGCGGGCCAGCCCGGTGAGGCTCAGCGCCATCAGCGGGGCGCCGCAGCCGTCGGTGCCCACATGGGTCACCGGCTCGCCGCCGGCCGCCTCCACGACCTCCTGGATCAGCTGCTGCAGCGGGTGGGCGGGGTCGAGGTAGCTCTGCCGCGGCCAGCCGGCCACGGCGCAGGCGGCGAGCATGGCCGCGTGCTTGCCGGAGCAGTTCATGGTCAGCGGGTCCCGGACCCGGCCCGCCGCCAGGTAGCTCTCCGCCTCGACCGGGTCCAGCGGCAGGTCGGGCGGGGTCTGCAGGGCGGTGGCGGGGAGCTCGAACTCGGCCAGCATCTTCTCCACCAGCTCCAGGTGGAACGGTTCTCCGGAGTGGCTCGCGGCGGCCAGCGCCAGCCGCTCCCCGGACAGCTCGAGACCGGCCCGCAGCACCGCGGCCGCCTGCATCGGCTTGTTGGCGGAGCGCGGGAAGACCGGCGCGTCCGGGTCGCCCAGCGCCAGCTCGACGCCGCCGTCGGCCGCCAGCACCACCAGCGACCCGCGGTGGTGGCCCTCGACGAAGCCGGAGCGTACGACCTCGGCGAGGACCGGGCGTATGGCGGTGGCGGTGCTGGAGGAGGTCATCGTCGGCCTTCCGGGGGTGGTGCGCGACCTGCCCCCGGGGCCGCCGAGCGGAGTGGGAGGCCCCGCCCTCCGTGCGGAGCCGCGCGCCGCGCGGGGCCGACGGGTCAGGCGAGCAGGTCGTCTACTTGTGCTTCTCCTTCACGGTACCTGCGCGCGATCTCGGCACTGCAACCGTCCGCCGTGTGCTGGAGCTCCTGGCGCCGCCGCGACACCTGCTGCTCGTAGGTCATCAGCCGCCCCATCGCGCCGTGCAACTCCTCGTCGGTGCGGGCGCGCAGGTCGGAGAGCCCGACCTCGGCGAGCATCGCCTCGGCCAGCCGCCGGTACTCCTCGGTGCGCGGGGTGCCGAGCGTCACATGGCGCGCGGAGGTCCGCTGCCGCGAGGGCTCGTCCGCCAGGATCTCCGGCAGCCGGTCCAGCACCGGCTGCGCCGGGACCGAGGCCACCGAGCGATGGCCCAGCTCCGCGCGGAGGATGTCGATCCGGCCCTGGAGCAGCCGGCGCACATAGCTGAGGTCGGCCTCCTCCCGCTGGGAGCCGCGCCGCAGCTTGCGCAGCTCGGCCAGGTGCAGGCCGTCCAGGCGCTGCTCGTCGTCGGTTGTCGTACTCATGGCTCTCCGTCCCCTCGCCACGCGCCCCGGCCGCGTGGCCCCGTCACGCACTGGCAGCACGCATCGTGCCACTCTGCGTCAGGGGCGCGCATAGGCATGCGCGGAGGCGGTGCCCTGTGGGGCGCAGGGCATGATGGTGCCCATGCGTGCTGTGGTACAGAGAGTGGACGGGGCGAGCGTCGTCGTCGACGGCGAGACGGTCGGCGAGATCGCTGGTCAGGGGCTGTGCGTGCTGGTGGGGGTGACCCACGGGGACACCCGGGAGAAGGCCGCCCAACTGGCCCGCAAACTGTGGACGGTACGCATTCTGGAGGACGAGAAGTCATGCTCGGACATCTCCGCCCCGCTGTTGGTCATCAGCCAGTTCACCCTCTACGGCGACGCCCGTAAGGGCCGGCGCCCCACCTGGAACGCGGCCGCGCCCGGCGAGGTCGCCGAGCCGCTCGTCGACGAGGTGGTGGCCCAGTTGCGGGCCCTGGGAGCGCAGGTGGAGACGGGCCGCTTCGGAGCGTCCATGCGGGTCTCGCTCACGAACAACGGCCCGTTCACCGTGCTGATCGAGGTGTAGTACAGGCGGCGTAGCCGGGCTACGGCTCTACGACGACCTCCTGGGCCGCCGCCGTGGTGTCCACGATCAGCGGGGCGTCCACCGGGACGTTCCGCTTCACCAGCGCCAGCGCGATCGGGCCCAGTTCGTGGTGGCGAGCCGAGGTGGTGACGAAGCCGAGCTGGCGGCCCTCCTCGCCGTCGGCGGCCAGCCGCACCGGCGCGCCGTGCCCCGGCAGCTTCACCTCGCTGCCGTCCAGGTGCAGAAAGACCAGCCGGCGCGGCGGCTTGCCCAGGTTCTGCACCCGCGCGACCGTCTCCTGACCGCGGTAGCAGCCCTTCTGGAGGTGGACGGCCGTGCCGATCCAACCCAGCTCGTGCGGGATGGTGCGGTGGTCGGTCTCCATGCCCAGCCGCGGCCGGTGCGCCTCCACGCGCAGCGCCTCGTACGCCAGCATGCCGGCGGCCGGGCCGTGGGCCGCGGCGAAGGACTCCAGCTCCGCGCGCGGCAGGAAGAGATCGCGGCCGTGGGCGGTCTCGCGCACCACCGCGTCCGGCGGGGCGGTGGCGATGGAGCCGGCCGGCAGGTGCACCACGGCATAGGCGTCGGTGCGGTCGGCGATCTCCACCCGGTAGAAGAACTTCATGCTCTCCAGGTAGGCGATCAGCGCGTCCTGGGTGTCGGGCTCCACATGGGCCCAGGTCGTCTCGCCGTCGTCGACCAGGTAGAGGGCGTGCTCGATGTGGCCGTGCGCGGAGAGGACCAGCGCCTCGGTGGCCTGGCCCGGGGGGAGTTCGCTGACGTGCTGGGTGAGCAGCAGATGCAGCCAGCTCAGCCGGTCGGCACCGGTGACCGTGACCACCCCGCGGTGCGAGAGGTCCACGAAGCCGGTGCCGTCGGCGAGCGCGCGCTGCTCACGGAACAGGTCGCCGTAGTGCGCGGCGACACCTTCGTCGGGGCCCTCGCCGGGGACGGCGCCGGGCAGCGACAGCAAAGGGCTCTTCATGCAGCACAGCCTACGACTTGGCGTCCGGGCCCCGCCCTGGCCGCCGGCCGCTCTTGGCGGCGCAGTCGGCGCACCGGCCGTAGATCGCGAAGTGCTTGAGATCGGTCTCGAAGCCGAAGGTGTCGCGCAGCTGGGAGGCGAACTCCTCGGTCACCGAAAGATCGGCTTCGATCACGTCCGTGCAGTCCCGGCACACCAGGTGGATGTGGTGGTGCCGGTCGGCCAGGTGGTACGTGGGCGCGCCGGGGCCGAGGTGGGCGTGGCTGACCAGCCCCAGTTCCTGGAGCAGCTCCAGGGTGCGGTAGACCGTGGAGATGTTGATCCCGCTGGCGGTGCGGCGCACCTCGGTGAGGATGTCGTCGGGGGTGGCGTGTCCGAGGCGCTCGACGGCCTCCAACACGAGCTGGCGCTGCGGGGTCAGGCGGTATCCGCGCTCCCGCAGATCGGACTTCCAGTCGGTACTCGCCACCCGCCCAGTGTAGGCAGGCTCAGCCCCCGTGTTCGCGGTTCGCCTCCCGCACGCCCTTGAGATAGTCGGCCAGGGTGGCGATGGCGGCCGGGTTGCGGGGGCTCTCCACCAGGTCGACGTAGTCCAGGACGAAGATCCGGTCGTTCCTGACCGCCGACACGTTCCGCAGCGGCGGGTAGCTCTTGAGGAACTTCCTCTTCTGCTCGGCGGTGGTGTCGCCGTAGTCGTTGATCACGATGACCTCGGGGTCCCGCTCGACCACGCTCTCCCAGCCGACCGTGGTCCAGGAGTCCTCGAGGTCCTTCATGACGTGGTCGCCGCCGGCCCTGGTGATGATGTCGTGCGGCCCCGCGTAGCGGCCGGAGGTGAACGGCTTGTCCTCGCCGGCGTCGTACAGGAAGACGGTGGGACGGTCGCCGTCCGCCGGAAGGTCCGCCTGGGCGTCGGCGACCTGCTTCCTGAACTTCGCGATCAGCGCGGTGGCCCGGTCCTCCACATGGAAGATCTTCCCGAGGTTGTCCAGGTCGGTGTAGAGCGCCTCCAGCGGTGACATCACGCCGCGCGCCTTGCCGTCGCCGCCGTTACGGCAGGACTCGGTGAGGACGTAGGAGTCGACGCCGACCTTCTTCAGGGCCGCGGGGGTGAAACCGTTGCCCTCGCCGAAGCCGTAGTTCCAGCCGGCGAAGACCATGTCGGCCCTGGCGTCCAGGACCAGCTCCCGGTTGATCTCCTTGTCGGAGAGCCGCTCGACCTTGTCGTAGCCGCCCTTCCAGGGGATGTCCTCCAGGTCGCCGCGGTCGTCACCCATCACATAGCCGGCCATGTGGTCCTCCAGACCGAGCGCGAACATGATCTCGGTGATGCCGACGTCGTTGGTGACCACCCGCTCGGGGACCCGGTCGTAGGTGACCTTCCTGCCGCAGTTCTCGACGGTGACGGGGCGGTCCTTCGCGGAGTCCTCGGCGGACGGCTTGTCGTCCGCCACGTCGGCGCCGCACCCGGTCACGGCGAGCGCGAGGGCGAGCGTCAGGGCGGCGGGCAGGGCGTGGCGCGGGGTCATGGGGTCCTCGTCTGGGGGCGCGGAGGGGCGGTGGGCACGGGCGGGGTGTGACTCGGCGGGGGCGGGGCGGTCAGCCCGCGGGCAGCCGGTCGAAGAGCAGCTGCACGGCCCCGGACTCCGGGTGCGGCACGCGGTGCGCGCGCACCCCGAAGACCTCGGCGAGCAGCTCGGGCGTGAGCACGTCGTGCGGGGCGCCGGAGGCGACGATCCGGCCGCGCGCGATGACGTACAGCAGGTCGCAGTGGACGGCGGCCAGGTTGAGGTCGTGCAGCGCGGTGAGCACGGTCAGCCGGCTGTCCCGCACCAGCGCCAGCACCTCCAGCTGCTGGGCGATGTCCAGGTGGTTGGTCGGCTCGTCCAGCACCAGCACCCGCGGCTGCTGGGCGAGCGCGCGGGCGATCAGCACCCGCTGCCTCTCGCCGCCGGAGAGGGTGAGGAAGCCGCGGCCGGCCAGGTGGTCGGCGGCGACCCGACGCAGCGCCGCGGCGCACGCCTCCCGGTCGGCGGCGGTGGTCCGGCCGGCGCCGCTCTGGTGCGGCAGCCGGCCCATGGCGACCACCTCGGCCACCGTGAAGTCGAACTCGCTGCTCGACTCCTGCGGCAGCGCGGCCAGCCGCCGGGCGCTCTCCCGGGGGCTCATCGCCCACAGGTCCTCCCCGTCCAGCCGCACCGTCCCGGCGGCCGGCCGCAGCGCCCGGTAGACGCAGCGCAGCAGGGTGGACTTGCCGCTCCCGTTCGGCCCGACCAGTCCCACCAGCTGCCCGCTGCCGGCCCGCAGCGCCACGTCCCGGACCAGCCGCGCTCCGGCGATCTCGACGCCGAGCCCGTCGATGTCGACCTGCATCAGGCACCTCCATGGGGGTGGGGGACGGCGGGGGAGGGCCCCGACCGGGGGGTGGCGGGCGCCGCCCGGCGGAGGACCCCCGGCGCGACGGGCGGGGCGGTGGCGGATGGCGGGGCGAGGCGCATCACGCACCTCCGAAGGTGTAGCCGCGGCGGCGCATCAGCAGCACGAAGCACGGCACGCCCAGTACGGCGGTGATGACCCCGAGCGGGAGTTCGACCGGGGCCAGCAGCACCCGGGAGAGGATGTCGACCCACACCAGCAGCACCGCGCCGAGCAGCGGGGCCACGGCCAGCAGCCGGCGGTGGTCGGCGCCGACGAGCATCCGGGCGATGTGCGGGACCATCAGCCCGACGAACCCGATCGCTCCGCTGACGGCCACCACGGCCCCGGTGACGGCGGCGGTCACCAGGAACAGCTCGGCGCGCAGCCGGCGGCCGTCCACCCCCAGCGCCGCCGCCGTCTCATCGCCCATGGCCAGCGCGTTGAGCCGGCGGGCGGAGTAGCCCAGATGGGCCAGTCCGGCCAGCACGGCGACGGCGGCGATCGGCACCGAGGCCCAACTGGCGCCGCTCAGGCTGCCCATCAGCCACATCAGCGCGGAGCGGGCCGCCTCTCCGCGGTTGGCGGTGAAGACCATGAGGGTGGTGATGGCCGAGAAGCAGTAGTACATGGCGGAGCCGGTGAGCACCAGGCGCAGCGGGGTCAGCCCGTGCGGCGAGCGGGCCACCGCGTACACCAGCGCCATCGCGGCCAGCGCGGAGACGAAGGAGGAGGCGGAGAGCGCCCAGAGGCCGAGCCCCGAGAAGGCCCCGAACAGCAGCACCGCGTTGGCGCCCACGGCGGCCCCGGAGGAGATGCCCAGCACGAACGGGTCGGCGAGCGCGTTGCGGACCATGGCCTGCACGGCCACCCCGATGGCCGCGAGCCCGGCCCCGACCACGGCGGCCAGCACCGCCCGCGGGAAGCGCAGCTCCCAGACGATGGTGTACGCGGCCACCTCGTCCCGCCCGATGGTGGCCCCGGTCAGACCGGCGCGCAGGTAACGCAGCACCTCGGCCCAGGACAGCCCCGCCGCGCCCAGTCCGACGCCGCAGACGAGGGAGATCAGCAGAGCGAGGGAGAGGCCGGCCACGAGGGGCGGTAACGGCAGCCGTCGCGCCGGCGCGCCGTCGTCGGAGCCCTCGCCCGCCACCGGCGCTTCCGTCGATATCGGGCTCGGGCTGGTGCTCGGGGGTGTCACCGTGGTGCCGTCGCTTTCGCCTCGGGCCGCGTCCCGTACGTGCCGAGGAGCGGCCCGGGTGCGCTGTCCTCGCGTACGGCGCGCCGGCGTCGTCCCCTCGCAGTCCACGGCGAGTTGTCAGGAGCAACGCCACCACGGGTGATCGGGCTCGCGGCGCCCACGGGGGGTGCCGCCTACCGTTGCGGGTCAGCGCCGGACTCGGACCGGACTTCCCCCGTGGTGGCGGTGGGTGGATCGGTTGTGCGTCAGCGGAAGAAGGCGATGCCGTCGTCCGGCAGGTCGCCGAGGTTGCGGGCCATCTCCGCGACCTCCTCGGGGGTGACGACCTTCTTCAGGTGCGCCGACATGTACGGCCGCAGCGGCACCTCGGGGGTGGCCTTCTCGCCCACCCACATCAGGTCGCTCTTGACGTAGCCGTACAGCCGCTTGCCGCCGGAGTACGGGCCGGAGGCCGCGGTGCGCGCGACGGCGTCGGTGACCAGGTCGATCTGCGGCTTCTTGTCGGCCAGCTCGCCGTACCAGACCTCGACCACGCCCTGGTCGCGGATCATCACGATCTCGACCTTGCGGTCCTTGTCGATGCGCCAGTACCCGGACTCGGTCTCCAGCGGGCGGACCTTGTTGCCCTCGGCGTCGAGCACCCAGCTGTGCGAGACGTACTCCAGGAAGTCCCGGCCGTCGTGGGTGAAGGTCACCTCCTGGCCGAAGTTGCACTTCTCGGAGCCGGGGAAGTCGGCGACGCCGACGCCCTGCCAGTTGCCGAGGAGGAAGGCGAGGGGTACGAGGTCCGGGTGGAGGTCGGACGGGATCTCGATCATGAACTCAGGCGATCTGTGAGTCGGGGTGGGCGGCGGGCTGCGGCGGGGTCAGCGCTGGCCCTGGTAGAGCTTCTTCCAGGTCAGGCCGACGAAGCCGAGTGTGGCCAAGGCGACCAGGACCATCAGGGCGGTGAAGACTGCCTCAAGCACGAGCGTGCTCCTCGGGGGATGAGGTGTTACGGACCGTGCCCAAGTCTAGTCGGCGCCGGTCTCGCGACACCGTGAGGTGCGCCCCGTCGGCGCGCGCCCCGCGCGCACTACAGTGCGGATATGGCGAAGAAGCTGGTGATCAAGGTGACGGCGGGGGCCGACGCGCCCGAGCGGTGCTCCCAGGCGTTCACGGTGGCGGCGGTCGCCGTGGCCAGTGGCGTCGAGGTCTCGCTCTGGCTGACCGGGGAGTCCTCGTGGTTCGCGCTGCCGGGGCGGGCGGCGGAGTTCGAGCTGCCGCACGCGGCGCCGCTGCCGGAGCTGATCGACGGGATCCTGGCGGGCGGCGGCAGGATCACGCTCTGTACGCAGTGCGCGGCCCGGCGCGGCATCGAGGAGAAGGACCTCATCGAGGGCGCGCGGATCGCCGGGGCGCAGGTCTTCGTCAGCGAGATCATGCCGGACGGGGTGCGGTCGCTCGTCTACTGACGGCGGCCGGCCCGCGGTCGGTCCGCGGTCGTTCCGCGCCGTAGGTTCACGCGGGTGGCCCAGCCGCCGGCTCAGGCAGGTGGCTCAGCGCGGCTCGCGGCGGTCCAGCTCGCGCCACCACTCGTCCGACTGCCGGTCCCCGGTCTCGTCCCACCACCGGTCGTCCGGCCCCCTGCGGTTGGCCACGATCGCGGCCAGCGGCGGGATGACCATGGCCACCACGCACATGCCGACGGCGACCGGGACCGACCACAGCCGTACCACGGCCCAGGCCGTGATGAAGAGCGTCAGACACGCGCCCATCATGAAGAAGTAGGCGCGCCGCCGTCGCGCGTACATGCCTTCAGCGTACGACCGCGAGCGCGTTCTGTAACGCTCCGCGGCGGCTACGTCCCCTGACCGGCGTCCTCCCGGGGCTGACCGGTCTCCTCCTGGGGCTGGCCGGCGTCCTCCTGGAGATAGGCGGCGATCATGGCCAGGTCGTTGGCGATGTCCAGTACACCGGAGATGTCGGCGGTCGGCGTGGCGGCGCCGTTCACCCCCGCGTAGAAGACGTCGTAGTGGCCGTCGCCGGTCTCCAGGTAGCCGGCGATGGTCTCGGCGCCGACCGCCAGCCGGTCGTTCAGCGCGTCGTAGCCGGCGACCGTGCCGGTCTTGGCGAAGACCTTGCCGCGGGCGGGGCAGTCGCGGCAGGAGTCGGCGAGGGTGCCGTCGACGCCGAGGATCGGCAGCGCCTCCCGGAAGCGGGTGGCCTCGTCCGTGCGGAGCCAGTACTCCAGCAACTGCGCCTCGGCCAGCGGGGTGGCCCGGTCCACCGGGTCGCCGCCCCGGCCGTCCAGCAGCTGGATCTGGGTCGGGTCCACGCCCGCCCCTTCCAGGAAGCGGGCCAGCACCGGGAAGCCGGCCATGCAGTCGTGGCTGCCGGTGCTCACCGCCATCAGGCAGATCGCCAGGTTGGCGCCCAGGTTGTGGCTGACCTTGAGGATCAGCTTGGCGTACTCGGCGTACGGCGGCGAGGTGTACGCGGCCACCCGCGGATCGCCCCGGTAGTCGGCGGGCAGCCGGTCGGCCGGGTTGGGGCCGTCCGCGTCCGCCGTCACCGTCACCCCGGCCCGGCCCAACGCCTCGATCAGCGCGGTGCGGCCGAAGGCCGCCGGGTCGGCGATGTCGGAGATCCGCAGCACCGGGTCGGAGTCGGCGGCGATGGTGCCGGAGAGCTGGATCCGGGTGCCGTCGTCGGAGGCGGTCACGGTGATGTTCGTGGGCTCGCCGGCCGCGACCGTACGGACCGAGGAGGTGACCTGGTACGGCGCGACCCGCGGCCGCCAGTCCAGCCGGGCCGGGTCGCCGGGGCTCGCCCCGGGCGTGGTCAGCAGATCGATGACGTTGTCGTTGATGATCAGCGGGGTGGGGACCGGGTCGAACACCGGCTCCCGTTCGAAGAGCCGATCATCGATGATCACATCGCCCTCGACACGGGTGATGCCGGCGTCCCGCACCTGCCGCGCGATCTCGTCGAGGCCCGCCAGCGGGTTCTCCGGGGTGAGCGTGGCGCCGGGGATGTCGTTGGCGTACGTGTGGTCGACGTCGGTGAAGGCGACGGTGCCGTCCGGGCGGGTCCGCCCGCCCATCGTGAGGTCCCCCTGGGCGACCAGGTCCAGGTTCCCCTCCAGGGTGGAGCCGCGCCGGGTGCCGACGGCGTGCACCGGGGTGACGAAGCGGTGGTCGCCGCCGAGGGTGTGCCAGGCCCCGGAGACGCTGAAGAGCTTGGCCGTGGAGCCCGGGAGGAAGAAGCGGTCGGCGAGCTCGGAGTGGAGCACCTCGCCGGTTTCCGGGCGCTTCTGGTAGAGCCCCCAGAGGGCGTGCCGGTACGCGGGCTTCCGCATGATCTCGGTGATCCGCGGGTCGAGGGGGCGCACCGCGGGGACCTCGTCCGAGAGCGGGTCCGCGGTCGCGGTCGCAGTCGCGGCCGGGGTCGGGGTCGGAACCTGGGCCTGGACCTGGGCCGCGGCCTGGGCGACGCCCGGCGTCAGGGCCGTGAACAGCAGGGCGCAGCACGCGGTGAGGAGTCGGCACCGCCGGGACCTGGGTCTTCTCACTGTTGGCACGGTCACCAACGTAAGGAAAAGTGGCCTGGGTCACATGGAGGCGTGCCGATCATATGGCTGACGAGTCGCCTCCTGCCCGGCTCGCCGCCCCGGCGTGCCTTCGGCCCGGTGCGCCCCGTGTGTCGTTCTCCGCCCGCGTGTGCTCCGTCGTGCGGGAACGGCGGCATGTCTGAGCGACGGCATGCCGAGGGCCGCACCCCGCTGCGAGCTGTCCAACCCCAGGGGTGCGGCCCTCGTGTCCGTCGAGCCGGGACCAGGCTCAGACGGCGATCGCGACCTCCGCCAGGCCGCCCTGCTGGGCGACGACGGTGCGGTCCGCCGTGGCGCCCGGGACCAGTGCGCGCACGGTCCAGGTGCCCTCGGCGGCGTAGAAGCGGAACTGTCCGGTCGCGGAGGTGGGGACCTCCGCGGTGAACTCGCCGGTGCTGTCCAGGAGGCGGACGTAGCCGGCCACGGGCTCGCCGTCGCGGGTCACCGATCCCTGGATCGTGGTCTCACCGGGCTTGATGGTCGAGGCGTCGGGGCCGCCGGCCTGTGCTCCACACATGTGACGTTCCTTTGGTTCGCTGTTCTCGCGGGAGAGAGGAGAGGGGGGCGGGGGAGGGGGGGGAGGTGGAGGAGAGGGGGAGCGATCAGGCGTTGGCGCCGAGCTCGATCGGCACGCCGACCAGCGAGCCGTACTCGGTCCAGGAGCCGTCGTAGTTCTTGACGTTGGACTGGCCGAGCAGCTCGTGCAGCACAAACCAGGTGTGCGCGGAGCGCTCGCCGATGCGGCAGTAGGCGATGGTGTCCTTCGACAGGTCGACGCCCTCGCCCTCGTAGAGCGCCTTGAGCTGCTCGTCGGACTTGAAGGTGCCGTCGTCGTTGGCCGACTTGGACCACGGGATGTTGCGGGCGGTGGGCACGTGGCCCGGGCGCTGCGACTGCTCCTGCGGCAGGTGGGCCGGGGCCAGCAGCTTGCCGGAGAACTCGTCGGGGGAGCGCACGTCGACCAGGTTCAGCGAGCCGATCGCGGCGACCACGTCGTCGCGGAAGGCGCGGATCGAGGAGTCCTGGGGCTGGGCCGTGTACGCGGTCGCCGCCCGCTCGGGGACCTCGGCGACCAGGTCGCGGGAGTCCAGCTCCCACTTCTTGCGGCCGCCGTCGAGAAGCCTGACGTCCTGGTGCCCGTAGAGCTTGAAGTACCAATAGGCGTACGCCGCGAACCAGTTGTTGTTGCCGCCGTAGAGGACGACCGTGTCGTCGTTGGCGATGCCCTTGGCGGACAGCAGCTTCTCGAAGCCGGCCTGGTCCACGAAGTCGCGGCGCACCGGGTCCTGGAGGTCCTTCTTCCAGTCGATGCGGATGGCGTTCTTGATGTGGTTCTTGTCGTAGGCCGAGGTGTCCTCGTCGACCTCCACGATGACCGTCTTCGGGTCGTCGATGCGGTCCTGGACCCAGTCGGCGTCCACCAGGACGTCACTGCGGCTCATGTTCTCTCCTCCGGGGCAGTTGCGGCGGTACGGGCGGTACGGTCCCTGCGAGCGGGCCTTGCGGTACGGGCCTTGTGCGGGCCCTGCGGTACGGGGCCTTGTCGGTCCTGCGGTACGGGGCCTTGCGGTACGCGACGGTATGGCGACGGCGACGATTCGGCCGGGCGCCCTGCGCGAGCGATATGCGGGGAGGCCCTGAGCGGGCGAGGGGCGGCGGGTGCGGCTGAAGCGCACGGCCCCGTCAGACGGTGCGACAGAGCATGGCGGCGACGCGGCACAGATCGACTGCCCGCCGCTTCGTGAGATCCGCCTGTCGCTTCATAGGGCCGATCGTAGGGACGGATCGGCGGGCATGTCACCGGTGTGTCAAATGGTGAGATGCGATCGTCCGCTGTGCGGGATGGTTCGTACGGCGCCGTGCGGTGGGCCGGCTGCGCCAGCCTCGGAGGCGTTATCTGTGGTGCCGGGCCGGGGCTCCAGGGCGGAGGTCCGGGACCGCATATGTACGGGCGACGACCCCGTGCCGCGGTGGCACCCCCTCGTTGCCCACACATATGCGACAGCGTCCCGGACTTCTCCGCCCCTGCACCCCCGGCCGCTCCCGCCGGCGCCCGGCCGCGGGAGTGTGTCCGGATTTCGAGACGGGTGTTCGACTGCTGGGCTGTGTCGGGAGATCTGCGTCTAACCGGCCAGGTTGACGTCGTTGCCCGTCACCGTGATGTCCATGCCGTCCGGAGTGATCTTCGCGTCGCTGAGCTGCAGGCCCGCGGGCATGTCGTTGATCGTGCGCTCCCAGTCGGTGCGCTTGCGGACCTTCTCCTCCCAGCCGGGCAGGCTGCTGCCGGGGATCTTGTCGGCCCGCACCCGGATGGTGTTGCCGTCCGCGACGACGATGGTGCCGCGCGCGCTGACGTTCAGGCCCAGCAGGGAGCCGGTGATCTTGACCTGGTTGCGGTCCGCCGCGCTCTTCCCGGCGTAGGAGACCTTGATGCCCGGGCCGGCGGCCGCGGACAGGTCCGCGTAGCTGATGTGCGCCTTGCCGGAGGCGCGGTCCGCGGTGGCGGAGGAGAAGTCGCTGGAGACGCGCACCTGGTGCAGGGTCGCGGACAGCTCGGTCACCTTGACCTGCCGCCCGTCGCTGGTGCTGGAGGTCATGCCGTCCAGGCTCACCTCGACCTCGTCCAGCTCCTTGCCGGCGACCTGGGTGAGGAAGGGGAAGCCCTTGATGGAGACCTCGGGGGTGATGTCCAGACCCTGCTTGGACTTGATCTTCTCGGCGGCCTCGGACTCGGCGAAGTCCACGGCGAGACGGTCGGCGGCCGTGAAGAGGCCGCCGAGGACCACCAGGACGACCGCGGTGATCTTCAGTCCGCGGCCGCGTTTGCGCCGCCGGGGCGGGGCCGGGGGCACCGGCGGCGGGCCGGCCGGGGCCGGTGCCCCGGGCCGGCCGTCCGCCGCATAGGTCATCTCCGCGTCCGCCATGTCGTCCCCCAAGATCTCGATCAGGCCGTTCCGTGGCTGTCGAGCCTAACGGGAACACCTAAGCGATAGCGCGACCGATGAAGTAGACGGCGGGCGCGGCGGCGGCCAGCGGCAGCGCGACACCGGCCGTCATGTGGACGAAGCGCGACGGGTAGTCGTAGGCCGCCACGCGCAGCCCGATCAGCGCGCACACCCCGGCGGCCAGCGCCAGCGCGGCGGCCTCGGTCGCGCCGGTGTCGGTCAGCTGCCCGGCGCCCACACCGGCGCCGGCCGCCGCGAGCAGGGCCACGACGACCGAGACGGCCGTCGGCAGAGGCAGCGCGCGGGCGAGTGCCGCGACGGCCACGGCGGCCGCGCCCACGACGACCGCGTCGGAGGACTCGGCGGCGGTGGCCAGATAGCCGGAGGCCAGCACGGCGAGCGCGGTGGAGACGGTGGTGGTGGTGAGGCTGTACATCCGCTCGTCCGGGGTGCTGCGGTTGCGCAGCTGAAGGATGATCACCAGCAGCAGCCAGACGCCCAGCGTGCCGAGGACGACGGTCGGGGCGTCCTCCTTGCCGGTGGCCAGCAGCCCGGCGTCGGCGGCCAGTCCGCCGGCGAAGGCCAGCGCGATGCCCTGGCGCGCGGGCCACATGCCGTTGAGCCGGAACCAGCCGGCCGCGGTGACCGCCTGGAGCAGCGCCACGACCACGGCGACCGCCGCCCGCGGCAGCGGCGCGGTGGCCGCCAGCAGCCCGGCGAGGGCGGCGGTCAGCAGCGCCGGGGTCATCCCCGGGTCGATGATCTGCGCGCGCCCCTCGGCGCGGGCCCGCTCGGCCGCGGTCATCGGCTTCGGCGCGGCAGCCGGCTCCGGGGCCGGAAGCGGGGGCTCCGGCGCGGCCGTCGGGGCCGGGTGGCCCGGTGTGGCGTACGCGGCGGCGTCGGCGGGCTGCTGCGGGAGGTAGGCGGTGTCCGCTCCCACCGGAGCGGTGTACGGCTCCTGGTAGCCGGCGTGGCCCTGCGCGTCCGGCGGATAGGCGTACGGGTCCTGCTGCCCGTAGGGCGCCTGCGGATGGAGGTACGCCTGCTGCTCGCCGTAGCCGTTCCAGTCGGTGGCGGGCTGCTGTCCGTGCGGGTCGTACCCGGCGTAGGCGTCCTGCTGGCCGTACGACTGCTGGGGCTGCCCGTACGGGTACGGCTGCCCGTAGGCGTCATAGCCCCCGTACGGCTGCCGCTGGTCGTAGGCGTGCTGTGGATCGTGTGGCTGATTGCTCATCGCTCGGGGTCATCCTCCTGCGAACGGCGGGAGCACCTCGACCGTGCCGCCCTCGGCCAATGGGACCGTCGTGTGGTCGCGCGTGCCGACGGGGGACCCGTCGACCAGGAACGAACAGCGCTGGAGCACCCGGGCGAAGTCCGGTCGCTCGCTGTGCGCCCGCCGGGCCGCGTCGAGGGCCTCGGCGAGGGTGCCCGCCGTGTACGGCTCCTCGGCGGTGCCGGCCGCCGCCTTCGCGGCCGCCCAGTAGCGGATCGTGCCGGCGGGCACGGGCGGCCCGGCCGGGTGCCCGGCCCTGTCCCCGGTCGCCATCGCGACCCCCTTTCGCGTCCGTCCGCCCGGCGCGCCGCGGCGGTTAACGCCCTCCATGATGACGGGTGGAACGCCACAGCAAATCCAGGCGCCGGGCCGGTCGCTGTCCGCTTAGGGTTTCGATGTGCTGCTCCGACTCATACGGGCCCATCTCAAGCCCTACATCCGTCCCATCACACTTATCGTCTTTTTACAGCTCGTCGCGACGCTCGCCACGCTGTATCTGCCGACGCTGAACGCGGACATCATCGACGACGGCGTGGTCAAGGGGGATACCGGATACATCCTGCGGCTCGGTGGCGTCATGATCGGCGTGACGCTGGTGCAGGTGGTGTGCTCCATCGGCGGGGTCTACTACGGCGCGCGCACCTCCATGGCGCTCGGCCGTGACATCCGGGCGGCCGTCTTCGACCGGGTGCAGTCCTTCTCCGCCCGCGAACTGGGTCGCTTCGGGGCGCCCTCGTTGATCACCCGCACCACCAACGACGTGCAGCAGGTCCAGATGCTGGTGCTGATGGCGTTCACGCTGATGGTCGCGGCGCCGATCATGTGCGTGGGCGGCATCGCCCTGGCGCTCCAGCAGGACGTGCCGCTCTCCGGGCTGCTGCTGCTGATCGTGCCGGTGCTGGGCCTCATCACCGGGGTCGTCCTGCTCCGGATGCGGCCGCTGTTCCGCGGTGTCCAGTCCCGGATCGACACCGTCAACCGGGTGCTGCGCGAGCAGATCACCGGCATCCGGGTGATCCGCGCCTTCGTGCGGGACGACCACGAGCGCCGGCGCTTCACGGTGGCCAACGAGGGCCTGCTGGACGTCTCGCTGCGGGCCGGCCGGCTGATGGCGCTGATGTTCCCGGCCGTGATGCTGGTGGTGAACCTCTCCAGCGTGGCCGTGGTCTGGTTCGGCGGGCACCGCATCGACGACGGCGAGATGCAGATCGGTGCGCTGACCGCGTTCCTGGCCTATCTGATGCAGATCCTGATGTCCGTGATGATGGCCACCTTCATGTTCATGATGGTGCCCCGCGCGGAGGTGTGCGCGGAACGCGTCCAGGAGGTGCTCACCACCGAGAGCAGCGTGGCACCCCCGCGCGTCCCGGTGACCGTCCCGGCCGCGCGTCGCCGCGGGCTGCTGGAGCTGACCGGGGTGGAGTTCCGCTACCCGGGCGCCGAGGAGCCGGTGCTGCGGGACGTCTCGCTGATCGCCCGGCCGGGTGAGACCACGGCCGTCATCGGCTCCACCGGCAGCGGCAAGTCCACGTTGCTGGGGCTGGTGCCGCGGCTGTTCGACGCCACCGCCGGCCGGGTGCGGGTGGACGGCGTGGACGTCACCGAGCTGGACCCGGTGGTGCTCACCGAGACCGTCGGCCTGGTCCCGCAGAAGCCGTACCTGTTCAGCGGGACGGTCGCCTCGAACCTGCGCTACGGGAACCCCGACGCGACGGACGAGGAGCTGTGGCGGGCGCTGGAGGTGGCCCAGGCGCGGGAGTTCGTCGAGCAACTGCCGGAGGGGCTCGCGGCCCCGATCGCCCAGGGCGGCGGCAATGTCTCCGGCGGTCAGCGGCAGCGGCTGGCGATCGCCCGGGCGCTGGTGCGCCGACCGGCGATCTACCTCTTCGACGACTCCTTCTCGGCGCTCGACTACGCCACCGACGCCCGGCTGCGGCTGGCGCTGGCCGCGGAGACGAGCGAGGCCACGGTCGTCATCGTCGCCCAGCGGGTCTCCACCATCCGCAACGCGGACCGCATCGTGGTGCTGGACGAGGGCCGCGTCGTCGGCACCGGCACCCACCCCGAGTTGATGGAGTCCAACCCCACCTACCGGGAGATCGTGCTCTCCCAGCTCACCGAGCGGGAGGCCGCATGAGCGCGTCGACGACCAAGGGCGGGCAGCCCGGCGGCTCGATCCCGCGCCGGGGGCCCGCGCCGGCCTCCGGCATGGCGCGCTTCATGGGCGGCCAGCCCACGGAGCGCTCGATGGACTTCCGGGGCTCCGGCCGCCGGCTGCTGGCGACCATGCGCCCCGAGCGGGGCATCTCCCTGGTCGCCCTGGCGCTGGGCGTGGTGAGCATCGCGCTGTCGGTCCTCGGCCCGAAGATCCTCGGCCATGCCACCGACCTGATCTTCGCGGGCATCGTCGGTCGCTCGCTGCCCGAGGGGGTCAGCAAGGCGGAGGCGGTGCGGCGGCTGCGGGACAGCGGCGAGGGCACGCTGGCCGACATGGTCGCCTCCATGCCGGTCGTCCCCGGCCAGGGCATCGACTTCGACGCGGTCGGGGTGGTGCTGGGCTGGGTGGTGCTGATCTATCTCGGCGCCTCGGTGTTCGGCCTGGTGCAGGCCCGTATCTACACCGTCGTGGTGCAGCGTGCCGTCTTCCGGCTGCGCGAGCAGGTGGAGGAGAAGCTGTCCCGGCTGCCGCTGTCGTACTTCGACAAGCAGCCGCGCGGCGAGGTGCTCTCGCGGGCGACCAACGACATCGACAACATCCAGCAGACGCTGCAGCAGACGCTCAGCCAGGCCGTCGCCTCGCTGCTGACCATCGTCGGCGTGCTGGCGATGATGTTCTGGATCTCGCCGCTGCTGGCGCTGGTGGCCCTGGTGACGGTGCCGCTGTCGGTGGTGGTCGCGGCCCGCGTCGGCAAGCGGGCGCAGCCCCAGTTCGTGGCGCAGTGGAAGACCACCGGCACGCTCAACGCCCACGTCGAGGAGATGTACACCGGCCACGCGCTGGTGAAGGTCTTCGGGCGCCAGAAGGAGTCGGCCCAGATCTTCCGCGAGCAGAACGAGAAGCTGTACGAGGCCGGCTTCAAGGCCCAGTTCATATCCGGGATCATCCAGCCCGCGATGATGTTCATCGGCAACCTGAACTATGTGCTGGTGGCGGTGGTCGGCGGGCTGCGGGTGGCCAGCGGCTCCCTGTCGATCGGCGACGTCCAGGCGTTCGTCCAGTACTCGCGCCAGTTCAGCCAGCCGCTCACCCAGGTGGCCAGCATGGCCAACCTGATCCAGTCCGGCGTCGCCTCCGCCGAGCGGGTCTTCGAGCTGTTGGACGCCGAGGAGCAGCGCCCGGACGCGGTCGGCGCGCCCCGGCCGGAGCGGGTCACCGGACGCGTCTCGTTCGAGAAGGTCTCCTTCCGCTACCAGCCGGACAAGCCGCTGATCGAGGACCTGTCGCTGGCGGTCCACCCCGGGCAGACGGTCGCCATCGTCGGTCCCACCGGCGCCGGCAAGACCACCCTGGTCAATCTGCTGATGCGGTTCTACGAGGTCAGCGGCGGGCGGATCACCCTGGACGGGGTGGACATCGCCGCCATGTCGCGCGAGGAGCTGCGCTCCCACATCGGGATGGTGCTCCAGGACACCTGGCTGTTCGGCGGCACCATCGCCGAGAACATCGCCTACGGGGCGGAGGGCGCCGGCATGGACGAGATCGTCTGGGCGGCCAAGGCCACGCATGTGGACCGGTTCGTACGGACGCTCCCGGACGGCTACGACACGGTGCTGGACGACGAGGGGGCCAACCTCAGCGTCGGCGAGAAGCAGCTGATCACCATCGCCCGGGCGTTCCTGGCCGAGCCGGCCATCCTCATCCTGGACGAGGCCACCAGCTCGGTCGACACCCGCACCGAGGTGCTGATCCAGCACGCCATGGCCTCGCTGCGCACCGGCCGCACCAGCTTCGTCATCGCCCACCGGCTCTCCACCATCCGCGACGCCGACGTCATCCTCGTGATGGAGTCGGGCCGCATCGTCGAGCAGGGCTCCCACCAGGAGCTGGTCGCCGCGGGCGGGGCGTACGCCCGGCTGTACGAGGCGCAGTTCGCTGAGCCGTTGGCGGAGTGAGCCCGTCGCCGGGGTCCGGGAGCCGTGCCCGGACCCCGGCGGCCGCCCCCCGCTCAGCCCAGCGCGCGGTCGAGGTTGAAGGCCGCGCTGATGAGGGCGAGATGGGTGAACGCCTGGGGGAAGTTGCCCTGCTGTTCGCCGGTGCGGCCGATCTCCTCCGCGTAGAGCCCCAGGTGGTTGGCGTAGGTGAGCATCTTCTCGAAGGCCAGCCGGGCCTCGTCCAGCCGTCCGGCCCGGGTCAGCGCCTCCACGTACCAGAACGAGCAGATGGAGAAGGTGCCCTCCTCGCCGCGCAGGCCGTCCGGGCTGGCCTCCGGGTCGTAGCGGTAGACCAGCGAGTCGGAGACCAGGTCCTTGCCGAGGGTGTCCAGCGTGGAGAGCCACTTGGGGTCGGTGGGGGAGACGAACTTCGCCAGCGGCATCATCAGGACCGAGGCGTCCAGCACCGTGGAGTCGTCCAGGGTCTGGGTGAACGCGCCGCGCTCGGCGGACCAGCCGCGCGCCATGATCTGCCGGTAGATCTCGTCCCGGACCCCGCCCCAGTAGGTCAGATCGGCGGGGAGCCCGCGGTGCCGGGCCATCCGGACGGCGCGCTCGATGGCCACCCAGCACATCAGCCGGGAGTAGAGGAAGTTCTTGCGGCCGCCGCGGGTCTCCCACACCCCCTCGTCGGGCTGGTCCCAGTGTGCGCAGACCCAGTCGACCAGCGCGCTGACGGTGTCCCAGTCGTCGCTGGAGACGGGCTGACCCCACTTGTCGTAGAGGTACAGGGAGTCGATGAGCGCCCCGTAGATGTCCAGTTGGAGCTGGTCGGCGGCGCCGTTGCCGACCCGCACCGGGCGGGAGCCGAGGTGGCCCGCCAGATGGTCCAGGGTGCGCTCGGGGAGGTCGCGGCGGCCGTCGATGCCGTACATGATCTGGAGCGGACCGGTGGAGTCGGCCTCCTCGAAGTGGATCCGCTCGCGGAGGAAGCGCATGAACGCCTCGGCCTCGCGGGTGAAGCCGAGCCGCAGCAGCGCGTAGACGCAGAACGCGGCGTCCCGCACCCAGACGTAGCGGTAGTCCCAGTTCCGCTCGCCGCCGGGCTGCTCGGGCAGGCTGGTGGTGGGCGCCGCCACCATGGCGCCGGTCGGCGCGTAGCTGAGCAGCTTCAGAGTCAGCGCGGAGCGGTGCACCATCTCCCGCCACCGGCCGCGGTAGCGGGACGCCGCCAGCCAGCCGCGCCAGTAGCGCACGGTCGCGTCGAACTGGCGTTGCGCCTCGGTCAGCGCGCACTCCCGGTGGGTGAGGTGGGAGGTGCCGCCGACCCGGTCCAGTGCGAAGACCGCCTGCTCCCCCTCGTGCAGCTTGAACGTGGCCCACACGTCCTGGCCCTGCCGCTCCAGCGGGACGCTCGCGTTCAGGTCCAGGGTCAGCGAGGGGGACTCGAAGAGGGCGTCGTGGTAGCGGGTGCGCACCGTGTGCGGTTCGGCGCCGTAGCCGAACCGCGGCGCGATCCGGGCCTGGAACGGCAGCGACCCGCGGACGCAGAGCACCCGCCGGATCAGCCGGTGCCGGTCGGCCTCCATCGAGTCGTCCATGACCGGCATGAAGTCCTGCACCTCGCCCACCCCGTCCTCCGCGAAGAACCGGGTGATCAGCACATTGGTGTCGGGGAAGTAGAACTGCTTGGTCCGGGTGGGGATGTCCGGCGCCAGCTCGAACCGGCCGCCCCGCTCCGGATCGAGGATCCCGCCGAAGACGCTGGGCGCGTCGAAGCGGGGACAGCAGTACCAGTCGATGGTGCCGTCCGTCGCGACCAGCGCGGCGCTGCGCAGGTCGCCGATGAGGCCGTGGTCCGCGATGGGGAGAGACCGGGCAGAGGTCATGATCCGCCTCCAAGCCGCGTCTGCGCTCATTCCAGGCTAGCGGCGGCGGGGCGGAGCCGCCGGGGCCGATACGGGCGTATGCGGCGGCTCGGGCGTACGTGCCGGCTCGGACATGGGCGGCGGGGCTCGGGCGTGGGTTTGCCGGCTCGGGCGTACCCGGCGGCCTCAGTCGGGGACGGCGGCCGTCCGCACGGCCCATGCCGCGATCCGGTCCAGCAGCGCGGCGTCGGCGGCGGCCTCGGCGTGGCCGAAGCCGGGTTCGAGCCACAGCTCGGCCGCTCCCGGCGCGGCCGCCGCGGCGAGCATGCGGGGGTGGTCGAGCGGGAAGTAGGCGTCGCGGTCGCCGTGCACGATGAGCAGCGGGGTGGGCGCGATGAGGGGGACCGCCGCGACGGGGGACAGCGGCACCGGGTCCCAGCGCCGGGCGGCGACGCGGGTGCCCAGCCCGTACCGCGAGACCAGCCGGCCGGTCGGGCCGGATACCACCCAGTGCAGCCGCCGCATAGGCGCGGTGCCGCGGTAGTACCAGCGGGACGGGGCGCTCACCGCGACCACCGCGTCGGAGTGCGCGTCCGTGCGCCCCTCGTGCTCCGCCCCGTGCCCCAGGTCGCGCGCCGGCCCGGGGGCCGGCCGTGCGCCCCCGGTTCCGTCCCCGTTCCTGTGCAGCGCGGCGTGTCGGAGGACCACCGAGCCGCCCATCGAGAAGCCGACCGTGGCCACCCGCCGGTGGCCCAACTGCCGGGCCCAGCGGACCGCCGCCGCCAGGTCGAGGACCTCCAGATCGCCGATGGTGGAGCGCCCGCCGGACCGGCCGTGCCCCCGGAAGGAGAACGTGATCACGGCCGCACGCTGGCCGAACGTCTCCGCGGCGCGGCGCAGCGCGGGGCGCTCCAGGGCCCCGGTGAAGCCGTGCGCGACGACGATGACCGGCTCGGCGGACGGGTCGCCGGCCGTCCCGGGCGCTGTCGCGCGCGGCGCGTACGCCGCCTCGATCGAGACCCCGTCGGCCGTCAGCAGGGTGACGCGCCGGGGGACGGAGGTGTTCCGCCGAGTGACCGGGGGAACACGGCGGCGTTCCGTTCCGGCCTCTGCTCCAGGTGCCATGTGGGCTATTCTGCTGGGAAGAGGACTCGGGCAACGCAGCCCCCGGGTCCTTTTGTGCTTTCAGGCGCGTTTCGCGCGTTTGAGCGCACGCGTGCTCCAGGGCGCGGAGCGCGACCGTACGAAGCAGTGCCGCATAGCCTCGCAGGGACCGAGGAAGGAACTGACGTGATGGGTGAGCCAGGCGTGCAGGACCGGATGAGCGTGCAGGACCGTGCGACCGCGACCGGGGAGGGTGGCGGCCGATGAGCTCGCTCCTGCTCCTGACCAACGCACTGCAACCCTCCACCGAGGTGCTCCCCGCGCTCGGTCTGCTCCTGCACAGCGTGCGGGTCGCGCCGGCGGAGGGTCCGGCGCTGGTGGACACCCCCGGTGCCGATGTGATCCTCGTCGACGGCCGCCGTGACCTCCCCCAGGTGCGCAGCCTGTGCCAGCTGCTGCGCTCCACCGGCCCCGGCTGCCCGCTGATGCTGGTGGTCACCGAGGGCGGGCTGGCCGCGGTCACCGCCGACTGGGGCATCGACGACGTGCTGCTGGACACCGCGGGCCCGGCCGAGGTCGAGGCCCGGCTGCGGCTGGCCATGGGCCGCCAGCAGATCGGCTCCGACGACTCCCCGATGGAGATCCGCACCGGTGATCTCTCGGTGGACGAGGCGACCTACAGCGCCAAGCTCAAGGGCCGGGTGCTGGACCTCACCTTCAAGGAGTTCGAGCTGCTGAAGTACCTGGCACAGCACCCCGGACGGGTCTTCACCCGCGCCCAGCTGCTCCAGGAGGTCTGGGGCTACGACTACTTCGGAGGCACCCGGACGGTGGACGTGCACGTACGGCGGCTGCGCGCCAAGCTCGGCCCCGAGCACGAGTCGCTGATCGGGACCGTGCGGAACGTCGGCTATCGCTTCGTGATCCCGGAGAAGGCCGAGCGGGTCGCCGAGGAGGCCAAGGCCCAGGCCGCGACGAGGGGCGGCGCGGCCCGGAGCGAGGCGGAGCCGGACCGGTCGGCCGGGCAGGGGACGAGGGCCGCCGTCGGACGAACGGCCAAGCCTTAGCTGGACCCGCGTAGACTGCGCCCGTGGCCAAGGTGACGCGGGACGATGTGGCAAGGCTGGCGGGGACCTCGACCGCTGTCGTCAGCTACGTCATCAACAATGGACCGAGGCCGGTCGCCCCGGCCACGCGGGAGCGTGTGCTCGCCGCGATCAAGGAGCTGGGGTACCGGCCGGACCGGGTGGCGCAGGCGATGGCCAGCCGCCGGACCGACCTCATAGGACTGATCGTCCCCGACGCCCGGCAGCCGTTCTTCGCCGAGATGGCGCACGCCGTGGAACGGGCGGCCGCCGAGCGCGGCAAGATGGTGCTCGTCGGCAACTCCGACTACCTCGACGAGCGCGAGGTGCACTACCTGCGCGCCTTCCTGGGCATGCGGGTCTCCGGGCTGATCCTGATCAGCCAGGGCCCCAGCGAGCACGCCGCCGCCGAGATCGACGCCTGGGACGCGCGCGTGGTGCTGCTGCACCGCCGTCCCGAGGCGATCGAGGACGTCGCGGTGGTCACGGACGACGTGGGCGGCGCCCACCTGGCCACCCGGCACCTGCTGGAGCACGGCCATCCGTACGTCGCCTGCCTCGGCGGTCTGGAGACCACCCCGACCGTCGGCGACCCGGTCACCGACCACGTCGAGGGCTGGCGGAGGGCCATGCGGGAGGCCGGGCAGCCGGTGGACGGACGCCTCTTCGAGGCCCCGTACAACCGCTACGACGCCTACAAGGTCGCGCTGGAGCTGCTCGCCGGCCCGGACCGGCCGCCGGCGATCATCTGCGCCACCGACGACCAGGCGATCGGCGTGCTGCGCGCCGCGCGGGAGCTGCGCCTCGACGTGCCCGGGGATCTGGCCGTCGCCGGCTTCGACGACGTGAAGGAGGCGGCGCTCACCGATCCGCCGCTGACCACGGTCGCCTCCGACCGGGAGGCGATGGCGCGGGCCGCGGTCGACCTGGTGCTGGACGACGGGCTGCGGGTGACCGGCTCGCGGCGGGAGCGGCTGAAGCAGTTCCCGTCCGCCCTGGTGGTGCGGCGCTCCTGCGGCTGTAGCTGACGCCGGCCGGGCGCGGGCCGCGTGGCGGTCCGGCGGCGCGGCACCCCGGAGCCTTATGTCGGGCTTACGGACTTCTGTCCCTGTTCTCAGCGGGCACTCAGAGAATTCTCATGGTCGCTGAGCACAGTCGTCGGCATGACGGACGACAGCATCGGCCGCGGTGGCGGCCACCTACCCGGGGACCCGCAGCGACAGCCGTACGCTCCGCCGGTCCCGCCCGCCACGCCCCCGTACACGCCGTACGCGCCGTATGGTCCGCACGGGCCGCGGGCCCCGCGGCCGGTGACCACGGCCACCGGGGTGACCGTGTGGCCGGGCGGCGGAACCCATGACAGCGCGGCGGACGGCCGCGGCGGTCGGCGCGGCGACCGCCGCCGGCCCGGCCGTCGGTCCGGGTCCCTGATCGCCGCCGTCGCCCTCGTGGCCGCGGCGCTCGGCGGCGGCACGGCGGCGCTGGTCGGCAACGCCACCCACCGTTCCGACGACTCCACGGCCACCCCCGTCGTCAACGCCAACGCGTCCGAGGGCGGCGTCTCGGCGGTCGCCAAGGCGGTCGGGCCGAGCATCGTGGAGATCAGCGCGACCTCGCGCGGCGCCGCCCGGTCCACCGGCTCGGGCGTGGTCATCACCGCCGACGGCGAGATCATCACCAACAACCACGTCATCGCGGGCGCCGACACGGTGACGGTGCGGTTCAGCGACGGCAGCCAGAAGGACGCGCGGGTCGTCGGCACCGACCCCGACAAGGACCTGGCCCTGATCGAGGTCTCGGGCGCCAGCGGCCTCAAGCCCGCGGTGCTCGGCGACTCCGACGCCGTCCAGGTCGGCGACCAGGTGGTGGCCATCGGTTCCCCCGAGGGTCTGACGGGCACCGTGACCAGCGGCATCGTCTCCGCCCTCGACCGGGAGGTCACCGTCTCCAAGGAGCAGGACCGGAGCCAGGGCGGCGGCACCGGCGACGGCTGGCCTTTCGAGTTCGGCGGCGATCGGTACAACGGCGACGTCGGCGAGTCCAAGACCACCTACAAGGCCATCCAGACCGACGCCTCGCTCAACCCCGGCAACTCGGGCGGCGCCCTGATCAACATGAAGGGCCAGATCGTCGGCATCAACTCGGCGATGTACGCGCCCGGCTCCGCGGCGGGCTCCCCCGGCGCCGGCAGCGTCGGCCTCGGCTTCTCCATCCCCGTCAACACGGTCAAGGCCGACCTGGACACCCTGCGGTCCGGCGCTGCCGACTGACCCCCACGGCGGGGCGGGCGGCCTCCGGCCGTGGGACCGGGTGGTGCGTGCCCCCGGCGGTCGGCGGTGGGCCGGCCGGCCAGGTCCGAGCGCGGAGCCTGCGACCCGCGCGGCGGGCTCGGGACGCGGGGCTCACACGGCCTGGGGTCTCCGGCCGGCCGGGTGCGGTGCGTGGCACACGTCTCGGTGGCCGGCGCGCGCGGTGGTCGGGGCTTGCGCCGGTGCGCAGGGGGAGGGTGTCGCGGGCCGGGAGGCGGGAGTGCCCTTGCCAGGGCGAGCACCGGGGTCGGTGGCCGGGCGGAAGGCGTGGCGGCCCGCGAAGGCCCGCACGGCGGGCTGGGACACGGGCGGGTGGGGGGCGAGTCGGTCTGCGGGGGCGGCTTTCGGCCGTCGAGGCGGGTGGTGCGCGCCCCAGGCGGTCGGCGGCGGGCCGGGCGGCGGGCGCGAGCGCGGGGCCTGCGACGCGCGGCGGGCTGGGACGCCGGGTGGGTTGGGTCTGAGCCGGGGCTGGAGCGCGGCGGTGGGGTGTGGGCGTGCGAGGCTGGCTGGGTCTGTACCGAGGGGCCGGGGCCGGGCAGCCACTGGTCCGTGCGCCGGCCCCGGGGGCCAGGTGGCTGCCGGCCGGGGCGGGCCGTCCCCCGCCGTCCCGTAGTCGTCCCCCGCCGCCGTCCCCGGCTTGAAACCCCGCCGCGTCCCCGCGCTTGAACCCCCCGCCCCCGCCCTCGTTTCCCAGGAACTCGAAAGGTGACCGATGAGCCTCGCCGAGCAGGGTGAGCAGCCCGCCCGCATCCTGATCGTCGACGACGAACCCGCGGTCCGCGAGGCGCTGCGGCGCAGTCTGGCGTTCGAGGGCTATCGCGCCGAGACGGCCGTGGACGGGTTGGACGCGCTGGACAAGGTGGCCTCCTTCGAACCCGAGCTGATCGTGCTCGACGTGCTCATGCCCCGCATGGACGGACTCACCGCGGCCCGCAGGCTCCGCGCCTCCGGGGTGACCGTGCCGATCCTGATGCTGACCGCGCGCGACACCGTCGGCGACCGGGTCACCGGCCTGGACGCCGGCGCCGACGACTACCTCGTCAAACCCTTCGAGCTGGACGAACTCCTGGCCCGGCTGCGCGCGCTGCTGCGGCGCAGCTCCTACGCGGCCGCCGCGGCCGTCGCCGACGCCGCGGCCGACCGGCGGCTCTCCTTCGCCGATCTACGGATGGACCCCGCCACCCGCGAGGTGACGCGCGGTGCCCGCCGGGTGGACCTGACCCGCACCGAGTTCATGCTGCTGGAGATGTTCCTGGCGCACCCCCGCCAGGTGCTCACCCGGGAGCAGATCCTCAAGACGGTGTGGGGCTTCGACTTCGAACCCACCTCCAACTCCCTGGACGTGTACGTGATGTACCTGCGCCGCAAGACGGAGTCCGGTGGCGAGCCGCGGCTGGTGCACACGGTGCGCGGGGTCGGCTACGTGCTGCGCTCCGAGGAGGGCGCGACCCCGTGATCCGTCGATCCCGCCGACTCCGCCGGCTCCCGCTGCGCTCGCGGCTGGCGCTGCTGACGGCCGTCGCGGTGGCCGTCGCGGTGGCGGCCTCGGCGCTGGCGTGCTGGGTGGTCACCCGGGACCAGCTGACCGACCAGCTCGACTCCTCGCTGCGCGATGTGCAGGTCGACAGCCTCACGGTGGGGCGGATCCTCAGCACCTGCCCGGGCCCGGGTGAGGAGGACGGCCGGTCCGACCAGCCCGACCAGACGCCGCCGCCCACCCCCGGCTCGTACGCCGTGCAGCTGGTGCTGGCCGACGGCACCCGATGTCCCAACCCCGGCACCTCGCGCCTGGCGGTGGCCGACGAGGACGTGGCGGTGGCCCTGGGGCGGCAGGAGGACGCGTTGCACGACACCCGGGCCGAGGACGGCACGCGGCTGCGCGTGTACACCTACCCGTTCGACCGCGCGGGCGTGGCCGTCTCCGTGGCCCGCCCGCTGACCGAGGTCCGGGACTCCCTCGACACGCTGGCGCTCGTCCTGGCCGTCGTCGCCGGGGTCGGGGTGCTGGGGGCCGCCACGGCCGGACTCGCGGTGGCGCGCGCCGGGCTCAGACCGGTCGACCGGCTGACCGACGCCGTGGAGCACGTGGCCCGTACCGAGGACCTGGCGGTGCGCATCCCGGCGGAGGGCGATGACGAGATCGCCCGGCTGTCGCGGTCCTTCAACGCCATGACGGCCGCGCTGGCCACCTCCCGCGACCGCCAGCAGCAGCTGATCGCGGACGCGGGGCACGAGTTGCGCACCCCGTTGACCTCGCTGCGCACCAACATCGAGCTGCTGGTGCGCAGCGAGGAGACCGGCCGGGCGCTGCCGTCGGAGGACCGCAGGGAGCTGCTGGCCAGCGTCACCGCCCAGATGACCGAGCTGGCCGCGCTCATCGGCGACCTCCAGGAGCTGGCCCGCCCGGACACCGCCCCCGGCAGCGGCCCGCCGCGGGTCGTGGCGGTGCACGAGGTGGCGCGGGCGGCGCTGGCCCGCGCCCGGCTGCGGGTGCGCGGCGGAGCCGGCGTGACCATCGACGCCGCGCTGGACGACCCCTGGTACGTACGGGCCGAACCGGACGCCCTGGAGCGGGTGCTGGTCAACCTGCTGGACAACGCCGTGAAGTTCAGCCCCGAGGGTGGCCTGGTGAAGGTCGCGCTCAAGGACGGTGAGTTCACCGTGCGCGACCACGGTCCCGGGATCCCACCCGATGAACTCCCGCACGTCTTCGAGCGTTTCTGGCGCTCACCCTCCGCCCGCAGCCTCCCCGGTTCCGGGCTCGGCCTGTCCATCGTGGCCCGCGCCGTCCGGGCGGCGGGCGGCGAGATCGCCCTGCTGCCCGCCCCGGGCGGCGGCACCGTGGCCCGGCTGCGCCTTCCGGGCGCGGCGAGCCCGCCGCCGGACGCCGTGCCCGCGCCGCCGGACGGTGAGCGTGACGCGCGCGGCTCACGCGGTGCGGGCGGTGCGGGCGGTGCGCATGGTGCGGACGGCGGCGAGGTGGCCGGAGGTTAGCCCCGCGCGCCGGGGGTCAGCCCGAGGGGCCGGGGCCGCGGGTCCCGGACCGCGGGTCGGGTCTGCGGGTCCGGGTCGCGGGTCGGGTCAGTCCCTGCCGCGTCCCCGGCCGAAGTCCAGGTGGCGGCCGCCGAGCTCGGCCCGGATGCCGTCCCGTTCCACGGTGACATGGCGCAGCCACAGCTCGTCGGCCTGTTCGGGCAGCCGGAAGGAGAGCGCCAGCTGCTTCGACAGCTCCGGCGGCCTGAGTCGGGTCAGGGCGGTGGCCACGTCCGGGTCGATGCCGAGCCGGCGCAGCAGCCAGGGGTGGTCGGCGAGGGTGTCCACCAGGTTGACGCCGGTCAGCCGCTTGACGAAGCGGGGCGAGCCGGTGATCTCGTGCAGCCGGGCGTCGCTGTGCTGTGCCTCCCGCGCGGCGCCGTCCGGCACGCCCAGTCGCCGAGCCAGCGCGGGCACCGACAGCATGGCCTTCGCCTTGGTCGCGTCGCGGCCGATCCGCTCGGCGGCCGGTCGGTGCAGGAACAGCCCGGCGGGCCGGTCGGGCCGGTAGGTGGCGACGCCGGGGAGGTCCAGGCGTACGCCGCTGACGTCGGTGGAGATGCCCCGGGTGCCCTCGCGCCGGATCCGGGCCTCGGCCCGCAGCTGGAACTCCTGCCCCGCCACCGGGAGTTTCCCGGAGGCGCGCACCCGGTCGTGTCCGAGTTCGCTGAACCGCACCTGCGAGGCGCCGAGTTCGCGGTTGAGGTCGTCGAAGGAGAGGAGCACCTCGCCCTTCAGGCTGCCCACGACGGCCCCGTCGATGGCGTCGGGCAGCGAGCCGGTGAGCCGGATGTCGCGAGCGCTGGCCCGCACGGTCGCCAGGGACACCCGGTTCGCCGCGACGTCCGGAACGGCGATGTCCACCTGCTCCAGCCGCTGGTCCAACACCTGGGTGAGGAACGGGAAGCCGCGGATCGTCACCTCCGGCGCGGTGGCCAGCCCCAGCTGCTGCTGGACCCGCTGCGCCGCCTGCCGCTCCGCGTACATCGCGGCACAGCGGTCGGCGAGCACGAGCACCAGCGTGCCGACGGCCAACCCGATGGTCACCTTGAGCAGCAGAGGCAGGGCGCGCAGGGCGGCGCGGATGGTCCGGAAGGGGCGTCGGCGTCGGCGCCGCCTGACCCGCCGGTGGTCCGGCGGCGACCAGGAGTCGTCCTCCTCGTCGTCGGCCTTGAGCCCGAGCCCCAGCGGGTCGTCGGGGTCGTACGGGTCGGCCAACTCGGCGAGTTCGTCGTACGGGTTGCGGGGGCGCTGTTCCGAGTCGAAGGCGTACGACGGTGAAGAAGGTATGCGTGTGGGGGATCGCATCGGTCCATCCCACCACGGGCTCCCGCGCCACACGCAAGCGGAACCGGCGGTACGTGGCGTAGCCCACGCCGGAATCCACGCGGCGCGGGGCGGAGTGCGCACCTCCGGTGTGCGGAGCGTGTGCCTCCTGTGTGCGGGCCTCTCCGGCGGGGTCGAACGGCGTGCCGACACGCGCGCGGGGAGCTCATCCCGCGGCCCCTGGTGCGTTCGGGGCCGGCTCGGGCCGGGCCCCGGAGGGTGGGCCCGGCAGACGGCGCCCGCGCCGGCCGGCGGCGCCCGTCGAGCGTGCCGGGTTCCGTGAGCCGGAGTGCCTGTACGCCGGACGGGCCCCTGCCAGTCGGCTCGGCCACCACCGATCGGCACGGGCAGGTCCCGTCGATGAGGCGGCCCTACCCGGCGGCCGGTCCGGGTGTCCTGGTGCCCCGGCGGGCGGTCCCGGTGTCCCGGTGGCTGGTTCGGGGTGTCCCGGCTGCCCGTCCCCGGGGCCCGGCCGGATGGCCCACCCGCTGTAGGCCGTCGGGCGGAAATCGCCCCCGCCGTGGCGGAGCTCCGCTTCCGGCCTCACGGCCGTGCGGGGTGGCCCCGCTTACCGTCGCGACATGATGATCAGACAGAGGCTGGTCGTCGCGGTCGCGTTCCTCGTGTGTCTGGGCGTCGTCCCGATGGCCGCGCACGCGTATCCCCCGGCCGCGATGGACCACGGCTGGCAGTCCGTGGGGGAGCAGGGCGCCACGCACGGGATCAGCGGGGTCGCGGTGGTCGGGCGCGATGGGGAGGCCACCGAGGCGCTCGTCGTACGGGACAACAGTCAGCCGGGCGAGGGGCGGGTGGCTACGGTGCGGCTGCGGCCCGGCGCCGACCCCGAGGTCCGGGAGCTGCACTGGAAGGGCACGCCCCCGGGCGACCTGGAGGCGCTGGACGCGGTGCCGGGACGGCCGCACCACTACATCGCGCTGGCCGGCGGCGGCACCGGTTACCACCTGCGGGTGGTGCGGGACACCCTCACGGTGCTGGGCTCCTTCACCGTCCCCGGCGCGGAGCGGGGCGACGACGACTACCAGGGCTTCGCGCTCTTCCCGCACGGGGAGCGGCTGGTGGCCGTGTGGGCCGACCGGGGGGACGACACGCGCCCGGCGACGGTGCGCGCCGCCACCTTCGACCCGGGCCGGCTGGCCCTCGGCACCCCCACCGCGGTGGCCTGGCGGGTGCCCCGGCCGGGCGCGGACGTGCGGCATGTCAGCGACCTCAAGGTCTCGCCGTCCGGCGCGCTGATGGTGGTCTCCACGTCGGGCGTCGGCGAGGAGGGGCCGTTCGACTCGGTCGTCTACGACGCCGGACGGCTCTCCGTCGACGGTGCCGGAACCGTCTCGCTGACGATGCGCACGGCCCCCGTGGAGCTCGGCGGCTTCCCCGGACACAAGGTCGAGGCGCTCGGCTGTCTGCCCCGGACCGGGGAGTCGAGCCAGGCCGGACAGCTCGGGCAGGCGCTGTTGGGCGCCGACGACGAGCGGGCCGGCGGGGCGCTGCGGTTCGCCGGGGTCTGTCTGCAGTGAGCGCGGGGAGGACGGCCGGCGGCCGGGCGGCGGCGGCCCGCCGTCGCGGGGCGCCGCCGTCCGGACCGCCGGCCGGTTCGGGTGTTACTCGACGACCGTGATCCGGTCCGCCGCCGGCGGCGCCAGTGGGGACTGGGCGGTGGAGTGGGCGCCCAGGTAGGTGTTGAGGGCTTCCAGGTCGGCCAGGCCGACCACCTTGTTCCCGCCCTCCTTGAAGACCGGGAAGCCGTCGCCGCCGCCCGCGAGGAACTGGTTCATCGCGACGCGGTAGGTCTTGGCCGGGTCGATCGGCTCACCGTTCAGCTTCACCGAGTCGGTCACGATCCGGTCCGCGCCGGACTTCGTCATGTCCAGGGTGTAGGTGAAGCCCTTGGAGACCTGGAGGATCTTCGGGGCCTCCGCGTTGGGGCCGCTGACCTGCTGGCGCAGCGCGGTCAGCAGCTGAGCGCCGGTGAGGTCGATGACGTTCATCATGTTGGCGAAGGGCTGCACGGTGAAGGACTCGCCGTAGGTCACCACGCCGTCGCCCTCCTTCCCCGCCGCCTTGTAGACGAGGTCGGAGCGGATGCCGCCGGGGTTCATCAGGGCGAGCTGGGCGCCGCCCTTGTCGGCCGGGGCGAGCGCCTCCAGCTGGGCGTCGGTGATCAGGTCGCCCAGCGGGGTCTCCAGGGTGGTCGCGCCGCGGCCCGGGATGTCGGCGGAGATGTAGCCCATCGGCCGGCCGGCGATGGGCGCGGCCAGCGCGTTCCAGCGCTCGATGAGCGCGGTCATGTCGGGGGCCTTGGGCTGCTCCCGGTGGACCACGTGGTTGGCCGACTTCACCCGGGTGCGGACGATGTCGCCGGTGCGGCGGTCGTAGGTGAGCGTGGTCTCCGTGTAGAGCTTCCCGAAGGACGCCGCGGAGGTGACGGTGCGCGGGGTGCCGGACGGGTCCGGGATGGTGCACGCGTACGCCTGGTGGGTGTGGCCGGTGACCAGGGCGTCGACCTTCGGCGTCACGTTCTTGGCGATGTCGACGATGGGACCGGAGACGCCGGCGCCGCCGCTCGGGCTGTCGCAGTCGTAGTTGTACGCGCCGGAGGCGGGCATGCCGCCCTCGTGGATGAGCGCGACGATCGACTTCACGCCCTGGCGCTGGAGCACCTTGGCGTACTTGTTGATCGTCTCCACCTCGTCGCGGAACTTCAGGCCCTTGATGCCCTCGGCGGTCACCACGTCCGGGGTGCCCTCCAGCGTGACCCCGATGAAGCCGATCTTCACGCCGTTGCGCTTCCAGACGGTGTACGGCTGGAGGACGGGCTTGCCGGTCTTCTCGGAGACGACGTTGGCGCCGAGGTAGGGGAAGTCGGCGCCGCGGAAGGTCTTGCCCTTCTCGTAGCAGCCCTCCTGGGGGTGGCAGCCACCGTCCCGCATCCGCTTGAGCTCGGCGAGGCCCTCGTCGAACTCGTGGTTGCCGACCGACGTCACGTCCAGGTCGAGCTTGTTGAGCGCCTCGACGGTCGGCTCGTCGTGGAAGAGGCCGGACAGCATCGGGCTGCCGCCGATCATGTCGCCGCCGGCGGCGGTGACGGAGTACGGGTGGCCCTTGCGGGCCTTGCGCAGCGCGGTGGCGAGGTACTCCACGCCGCCCGCCGGGACGGCCTTGGTGGTGCCGTCCGGCAGCTGCTCGGTGACGGTGCCGGAGGAGCCCTGCGGCGGCTCGAGGTTGCCGTGCAGGTCGTTGAAGGACAGCAGCTGCACGTCGACGGTGCGGCCGTGGTGGCGGCCCTCGTGCCCGCCGGGCTCGTGTGACGTGGTGTCGGTCCCCTGCGCGCCCGCGGGTATCGCGGCCGTCAGCACACCGGCCGTGCCCGCGAGCACGGCCACCGCCGCCGTCAACCGGCGCCGCGTCCCGCGCCGTTGTCCCTGAGATCTCATTGCCGGCATGTGGTCCCCTTTTGATGTGCTCTGGTCGAACGGCCGCAGCATACGGTCAACGCGCGTAGCAGGGCAGGGGGGCCGGGGTTACGACCTGGTTGCGCCCTGTCGGCGCGGGCTCCGCCGTAGGCTCGGGGCCATGAATGACGTGGTGAACGAGATGGCCGGGGCGATCGGCGGGCGGCGGATCGACGTCCTCCAGGAGCTGACGCCCGAGCAGGCACAGGTGGTGCTGGACCTCATCGCGGAAGCCGCGCGGACCGACGGACAGCCGGCCGTGTCGGAGCAGGGCCGGATCCAACTGCACGGACGGCGGGCCGGGGTGCGCCATCTGCTGCTGCACGACCGCGAGGGCGAGTTCGTCGGGTACGCGCAGCTGGAGGACACCGACCCGGTGGAGGCCCCCGCGGCCGAGCTGGTCGTCCCCCCGGCCTACCGGGGCCAGGGGCACGGCCGGGCGCTCGGCGTGGCGCTGCTGCACGAGTCCGGCAAGCGACTGCGGGTGTGGGCGCACGGCGGCCACCCGGCCGCCCGCCACCTGGCGCAGGTGCTGGGTCTGTCCCTCTTTCGCGAACTGCGCCAGATGCGCCGGCCGTTGGGCGAGCTGAGCACCCTGGACATCCCCGAGCCGGTCTTCCCGGAGGGCGTGACGGTGCGGACCTTCCGGCCCGGCGAGGACGACGCCGCCTGGCTGGCCGTCAACGCCGCCGCCTTCGCCCACCACCCCGAGCAGGGCTCCCTCGGCCAGCGCGACCTGGACGACCGCAAGGCCCAGCCGTGGTTCGACCCCAAGGGCTTCTTCCTGGCCGAACGGCGCGGCGGCGCCGCGGGCGCCGAAGGCGAGGCGGAGCCCAGCCGGATCGCCGGCTTCCACTGGACCAAGGTGCACGCCGCCGAGCAGCTCGGTGAGGTCTACGTCCTCGGTGTGGCCCCCGGCGCCCAGGGTGGCGGCCTCGGCAAGGCCCTCACCGCCATCGGTCTCCGCCACCTGGCGGCCCAGGGCCTGCCGACCGCGATGCTCTACGTCGACGCCGACAACACCGCGGCCGTCACGGTCTACGAGCGGCTCGGCTTCGTCACCTACGAGGTGGACCTGATGTACCGCACGGAGGCCTGACCTTCCGCGGCCGGCCCGGCCCCGGCTCCGTAGCCGGCCCGGCCCCGCCCGCGGGGCCGGGCCGGGCTGGGCCCGAGGGTGTACCCGTCATACGGGTACCCCGGCGGCGGGTGCCCGCGCGGGGCGACCGGCGGTGCTCCGTGCCCGGCGGCCGACGGAGCGTGGCGGCCGGCGAGGCGAGGTGGGCGCCGGAGCGATGGGCGGTGCGGGGACCTGTGAAGGCATGGTCGCCTGCGGGATGCGCCGCCATTTCCTTCCCGCCATGTCGCCGTTACCGCTGATTCAATCTCGGTTGCGAGCATCACTGAATGCAGCCCGCTGTGCCCAAGCCCCAGCACCGGAGGCTCCGTGTCGCTCCGGTGCCCAGTTCCGACGCGCCCGACCTCCCCCGAGCGCGGAAGAATGAGGACATGAACCAGTCCAGTGGTCAGGCGCACGCTCATTCCCAGCCGCAGCCGGAGTCCAGCTCACAGCAGTCCCGGCCGCGTCCGGAGCCCGGCCAGGGGGCGCCCGCCCCCCGGACGCAGTCCCGCGCGGAGCGCACGTCCTCCGACGCCGAGCGCACCGCCTCCCGCGCGGGCGGCGCGGCCGCTCCCGCCGAGTCGGCTCCGTCGCGCACCGCACCCGCACCGGCCCCCGCGCCCAAGCCGGAGCCCGAGCCGCAGCCGTCGGTCGGCTCGATCGCCGCGCACCGGCCGAACGCGGTCGGCGTCCCGAGCACCCGGGTGCTCGACCCCGAGCTGGACACGGACGCGGACGCGTACGAGGAGGGACACGGCCCGGACCAGGGCGGGGAGCTGCCGGAGGGCCGGTTCCTGGACCGCGAGCGCAGCTGGCTGGCGTTCAACGAGCGGGTCCTGGAGCTGGCGGAGGACCCGAACACCCCGCTGCTGGAGCGCGCCAACTTCCTGGCGATCTTCGCCAGCAACCTGGACGAGTTCTTCATGGTCCGGGTCGCCGGCCTCAAGCGCCGCATCGCCACCGGGGTGGCCACCCGCTCCGCCTCCGGGCTGCAGCCGCGCGAGGTGCTGGACCTGATCTGGACCCGGTCCCGTGAGCTCATGGCGCGGCACGCCGCCTGCTTCCAGCAGGACGTGGTGCCCGAGCTCGTCGACCAGGGCATCCACCTGATCCGCTGGCCGGACCTGACCGAGAAGGAGCAGTCCCGGCTCTTCACCCTCTTCAAGCAGCAGATCTTCCCGGTGCTCACCCCGCTGGCGGTGGACCCGGCGCACCCCTTCCCGTACATCTCGGGGCTCTCGCTCAACCTCGCGGTCGTGGTGCGCAACCCGGTCAGCGGCCATGACCACTTCGCCCGGGTGAAGGTGCCGCCGCTGCTGTCCCGCTTCCTGGAGGCGTCGCCGCAGCGGTACGTCCCGCTGGAGGACGTGATCGCGGCGCACCTGGAGGAGCTGTTCCCGGGGATGGAGGTGCTGGCGCACCACATGTTCCGGGTGACCCGGAACGAGGACCTGGAGGTCGAGGAGGACGACGCCGAGAACCTGCTCCAGGCCCTGGAGAAGGAGCTGCTGCGGCGCCGCTTCGGCCCGCCGGTGCGGCTGGAGGTCGAGGAGTCCATCGACCCGTACGTCCTGGACCTGCTGGTCCGCGAGCTGAAGATCTCCGACGCCGAGGTCTATCCGCTGCCCGGCCCGCTGGACCTCACCGGGCTCTTCGGCATCGCGTCGCTGGACCGGCCGGAGCTCAAGTACCAGAAGTTCGTGGCCGGCACCCATCGCGACCTGGCCGAGGTCGAGTCCGCCTCCGCGCCCGACATCTTCGCCGCGCTGCGCGAGCGGGACGTGCTGCTGCACCACCCGTACGACTCCTTCTCCACCTCGGTGCAGGCGTTCCTGGAGCAGGCCGCGGCCGACCCGGACGTGCTGGCGATCAAGCAGACGCTCTACCGCACCTCCGGCAAGTCGCCGATCGTCGACGCGCTCATCGACGCCGCCGAGGCCGGCAAGCAGGTGCTGGTGCTGGTCGAGATCAAGGCGCGCTTCGACGAGCAGGCCAACATCAAGTGGGCCCGGAAGCTGGAGGAGGCCGGCTGCCACGTCGTCTACGGCCTGGTGGGCCTCAAGACGCACTGCAAGCTGTCGCTGGTGGTCCGCCAGGAGGGCGACACCCTGGTCCGCTACTCGCACGTCGGCACCGGCAACTACCACCCCAAGACGGCCCGGCTCTACGAGGACCTGGGGCTGCTGACCTCCGACCCGCAGGTGGGCGCCGACCTGTCCGACCTGTTCAACCGGCTCAGCGGCTACTCGCGCCGGGAGACCTACCGCCGGCTGCTGGTCGCCCCCCGGTCGCTGCGCGACGGGCTGGTCACGCGGATCCACAAGGAGATCACCCACCACCGCGCGGGGCGGCCCGCCTCCGTCCGTATCAAGGTCAACTCGATGGTCGACGAGGCCGTCATCGACGCCCTCTACCGCGCCGCCCAGGCGGGGGTGCCGGTCGACGTGTGGGTGCGCGGGATCTGCGCGCTGCGACCGGGCGTCGAGGGGCTCTCGGAGAACATACGGGTACGGAGCGTGCTCGGCCGCTTCCTGGAGCACTCGCGGGTCTTCGCCTTCGGGAACGGCGGCGAGCCCGAGGTGTGGCTCGGCAGCGCCGACATGATGCACCGCAACCTGGACCGACGGATCGAGGCGCTGGTGCGGGTCGCCGACCCCGCCCACCGCGCCGCCCTGAACCGGCTGCTGGAGACCGGCATGGCCGACTCCACCGCCTCCTGGCGCCTGGGCCCGGACGGCGAGTGGACGCGGCACGCCATGGACGCCAACGGGCAGCCGCTGCGCAACGTACAAGAGATGCTCATCGACGCCCGGAGGCGCCGGCGTGGTACAGCGACATGACCTGCCGCCGACAGGGGTTACGGGGGGCGGGCCGGACGGCTCCGGCGCCCCGTCGACCGACGTCTTCGGCCTCGGGGGACACGACATGACCGATCGCGCGGCCGGGCTCCCGGCCCCCGCCTCAGCCATGGTCGGGGCGCCGACCGGGGCCGCCCCGCACGGTCCGCGGGGGCCCGCCGCGGCGCGGCCCCCGGAGGCGGGCGCCCCCTCCGCGGGGGAGGTGCTCTCCCGCTATCTGCACGCGCAGGCCGGCGACTTCCTGCGCAGCCTGCGGCTGCACGGCGAGAGCGGCTCCGACGCCGAGGAGGCGGCCGAGGCGGCCCGGCTGCTGCGCCGCTCCGCCCGCCGTATCAGTGGCGCGCTCCTCGTCTACCAGCCGCTGACCGACCAGCCGTGGGCCGACGAACTGCGCGCCGAACTGGCCTGGCTCGCCGGCCTGCTCGCCCGCGAGCACGCCTACGCCGCCCGGCTGAGCCGGTTGCGCGGCGCCCTCCACCGGCTCTCCGGCGCGGTGGGCGCGGACCAGGACGCCGGTGTCGCGGCGCCGGGCGTCAGCGCCGCGCCGGTGGCGCGGGGCGGGGTCACGGCGGAGATCGGCGACGGGGGGAGCGCCGAGCCCGCCCCCGCAGACGGCTCGACGGCCACGGGGCCCGGCGCCCGGCGCGGCGGGACGCGGGCGTCGGTGCCCGGCGCCCGGACCAGCCGTGGCCGCCGCGGCGTCTCGCTGGCGGCCGACGACGGTGAGCCCGACGGACGCGCCGGCGGTACGGGGCGCGGGGGCGGCCGCACGGACCGCGGGGCGGAGGCGGGCGCGGCCGGTCGGGCCGGAGCGCCGGGACTCGGCGGCGATGCCCGGGGAAGCGCGGGCGACCCGACCGGAACGGGGCGCCTGGCCGCGGGCGCCGGCGGCGCGGGGCCGTCCGTGCCCGGCGGCAAAGAGGGGCCCGGCGGCGACGCGACGCGGTCCGCCGGGGCCGGCGGGCGCCACGGGACCGGCCGGGGGGCGGTCGGGGGCCGGGGAACCGGCGGTGCCCTGGGCGGGCCGCGGGAGGAGTCCCGTGGCGGCACGCTCACCGTGGGCGCCGCGCGGGCCGGCGCCCTGCTCGAGCGCCAGCTGACGCTGGCCCGGACCCGCGCGCACACCGCCGCGCTCCAGGCGCTGGGCTCCTCGCGCTTCCACGCCGTCGCCGACGCCGTCGCGCTGCTCGCCTCCGAGGTGCCGCTGGCGCCGGGCGTCGCCGAGCGCCCGGCCGGGCAGGAGCTGCCACCGCTGGCGGAGCTGGCGCACCGGCGGCTGGTGGAGGCGGTCGAGGCGCTGCCGCTGGGCGTGGCCGGACATCCGTACAACGCCGACGCGCTCGCCTACGGCCTCGCCGCGACCGCCGCGGCCGACGCGCCGCCGGCCAGCGAGCGGCAGGACGCGCCCTGGCACCAGGTGCGGCGCCTGGTGCGGCTGCGGCGCTACGCGCTGGAGGTGCTGGACGAGGGGGAGCGGGTGGACCCGGCCGGCCCGGTCGAGGCCGAACCCTCGCTCGCCGTGCGGCTCCTCGCCGCCGCGCAGGCCCTGGACCGGCACCGCGACGCCGCCGAGGCCGCGGCCGCCGCCGCCTCGGCGGCCCGTACCCCGCGGATCGCCCCGGCCACGGCGTATGCGCTGGGGGTGCTCCACGCCGACCAGCGGCAGGACGTCGAGGCGGCGCGGTTCGCCTTCGGCCGGGTGTGGCAGCGGTTGGCGGCGGGGGCGCCCGCCTGGTAACCGGGCGCCGAAGCCCGCCGAAGGGATCCCGGGCAGCGATGGAGGTCCAGGAACCGACGGAGATCCGGGCGTGGTGCAAATCCAGGCGCGATGGAAATCCGGGCACCGGCGGAGATCCGAGCGCCGGTGGAAGTCCAGGTGCCGGTGGAAGGAGACGTGGACGTGATGGCAGGCAGCGAGCCCGCGGCGGTGCCGGACACGGCGGCCGTCCGGCCCGTCTTCGCCGCGGGGTGCGTGCTGTGGCGCCGCGCCGGTGCCGTCGGGCAGATCGAACTCGCCCTGGTGCACCGGCCCAAGTACGACGACTGGTCGTTCCCCAAGGGCAAGCTGAAGCGCGGGGAGGAGGCGCGGCAGGCGGCCGTCCGCGAGGTGCTGGAGGAGACCGGCATGACCTGCGCCCTGGGAGACGAGCTGCCCACCCGCCACTATCTGGCGCAGGGCCGCCCCAAGGAGGTCCGCTACTGGGCGGCGGAGGCCACCGGCGGCTCGTTCGTGCCGAACCGCGAGGTCGACCGGCTGGGGTGGCTGCCCCCGGCGGCCGCGGCCGACCGCCTCACCGCGGACAGCGACCGCGAACTGGTCGCCGCCCTCCTCCGTACGCTGTCCTGAGCGGCCGGTCAGCCCTGTTCCCGCGGGGCGGCCTCGGCCTCCCGCAGGCCCTGGTCGCGGAGCTCGGCGCGGGCCTCGGTGCGGTGGCCGCGGGCGATGTAGTCGCGCACCACCGCCTCGACGGCGTCCTGGGGCGAGCCCACCCCGGCCAGCACCATGACTTCCACCACCAGTTCGGCATCGAGGCTGATGTTGACCTTGGCCATGGGCGCCCCCTTCGTAGGGCCCGCACCCTAGCGGGCGGAGCTGCGCCGTCACCGGCGGCGCAGCGCCGCGTCCTTCAGGGCCGGGGGCAGGTAGTAGCTGTCCGCGCGGTTGAGGTCGATGCCCGGAGGCACGATCGCGTCGATCCGGTCCAACACCCCGTCGTCGAGCACCGCGTCGGCGCCGGCCAGCAGGTCCTCCAGCTGCTCGTAGGTGCGCGGGCCGATGATCACCGAGGTGACGGCCGGGTGGGCGCGGACGAAGGCGGTGGCCAGGTGCGGCAGGGAGAGCCCGGCCTCCTCCGCCACCTGGACCAGCTGCCCCACCGCCTCCAGCTTCCGCGCGTTCTCCGGCAGCGCCGGGTCGAACTTCTGCCGCTCCAGCGCGTGCCGACCGCCCGTCAGATCGATGTCGGACGCCTGCGTGTAGCGGCCCGACAGCCAGCCCGCCGACAGCGGACCCCAGGTCAGCACCCCCATCCCGTACTTCTGCGCGGTCGGTAGCACCGCCGCCTCGGCGCCGCGCGCCAGGATCGAGTAGGGCGGCTGCTCGCTGCGGAAGCGGACGTGGCCGCGCCGCTCGCTGGTCCAGTGCGCCTCGACGATCTGCTCGGCGGGGAAGGTGGAGCAGCCGACCGCCCGCACCTTGCCGGCGCGCACCAGGTCGGTCAGGACGCCGAGCGTCTCGTCGATGTCGGTCGTCGGGTCGGGGCGGTGGATCTGGTAGAGGTCGATGTAGTCCGTGTCCAGCCGGCGCAGGCTGTCCTCGACGGCGCGGGTGATCCAGCGCCGTGAGTTGCCGCTGAGGTTGGGGTCCTCGCCCATCAGGCCGTGCCCCTTGGTCGCCAGCACGATGTCGTCGCGGCGGCCCTTGAGCGCCTTTCCGACGATCTCCTCGGACTCGCCCGCCGAGTACACGTCGGCGGTGTCGATGAGGTTGATGCCACCGTCGATGGCACGGTGGATGATGCGCACCACGTCGTCGTGGTCGTTGTTCGCCCAGGCACCGAACATCATCGTGCCCAGCGCGTATTCGCTGACCGAGATGCCGGTGCCGCCGAGAATCCTGCGCTGCATGGGGGGTGCCTCCGTCGAGCCGTGCGTGTGCTGTCTTTCGGTTACGCGTTCCACCTTCCGCCGCGGGCGCAGCACGTACCAGGCCCGTTTCAACCTGGGTCCGCCAGAACCACCTTGTTGCCGCCCCGTCGATAATGGGCCGATGCGGCATGCCGACGAACCGGAGATCAACACCTTTCTGAAGTCCCGCCGGGCCGCTCTCGACCCGGCCACGCTGGGACTGCCCGCGGGATCGACCCGCCGCCGGGTGCGCGGGCTGCGCCGTGAGGAGGTCGCCCAGCTGGCCGGGATCAGCGTCGACTACTACACCCGCATCGAGCAGGGCCGTGCCCCCGCCATCTCGGACCCGGTCCTGGACGCCATCGCGCGGGCGCTGCGGCTGACCCCCGCCGAGCACACCTATCTGCGCAACGTCGCCCAGCCCCGGCGCCGGCAGGGCGGTGACCAGTGGCCCCCCGCGCGCGTGCGGCCCGAGGTGCGCCAGCTGCTGGACGCCCTCGACGACACCGTGCCCGCCTTCGTCTACGGCCCCGCCCTGGACATCCTCGCCTGGAACCGCCTCGGCGGCCTGGTCTCCTTTGACCTGGCGGCCGTCCCCGAGGCCGACCGCAACGCCGCCCTGCTGACCTTCCTCCACCCGGACGCCAAGGCCCTCCACCCGGACTGGGAGCGACTCGCCGAGGAGATGGTCGCCGCCCTCCGCGCCGAGGCCGGCCGCCGCCCCCAGGGGCGGCTCAGCGAGGTCGCCTGCCGGCTCCTCGACCACAGCCCCGACTTCCGGCGCCACTGGGAGGCCCAGGCCGTCACCGAACGCACCTCGGGCACCAAGCGCGTCCGGCACCCCGTCGTCGGCGAGCTCGACCTGACCTACGAGGTGCTGGCGCTGCCGACCGACGAGGGACAGGTCCTCTGTACGTACACGGCGCGGCGGGGGACGCGCACGGCGGAGGCCCTGCGGGAGCTCGCGGCCCTCCCGACCCTCCCGGCCGTCGCCCCGGCCCAGTAGGCCGCGCGGGTCAGCCCGGCCCGAGGCGAGGGGCGGCCCGCACCCCGGTCCAGTGGGTCGCCCGGCTCAGCCGGACCCGGGGAAGACAGGGCCGGCACCCGGTCCAGCGGGTCGCCCGGGTCAGCCCGGCCCGAGGTGAGGGGTGGCCCGCGCCCCGGTCCGGTGGGTCGCCCGGGTCAGCCGGACCCGGGGGCGACGGGGCCGGCGCCCGGTCCAGCGGGTCGCCCGGGTCAGCCCGGCCCGAGGCGAGGGGGCCGGCGCCCCGGTCCAGTGGGTCGCCCGGCTCAGCCGGACCCGGGGGCGAGGGCCTCCCAGGCCACCGTGACCTCACCTTGCCGCCAGCGTCTGGGCCCGTGCAGGACCGGCCAGCCCAGGTCGTCGCGGAGCACGCGGACGGTGCGGACCCAGCGCTGGCGCGCGCTGAGCGGGGCGTACGGCGCGGCGGCGGCCCAGGCGCGGTCGAAGTCGCGCAGGAAGGAGTGCACGGGCTCGCCGGGGACGTTGCGGTGGATGAGCGCCTTGGGGAGCCGCTCGGCCAGGTCGGAGGGGCGCTCCAGGGAGCCGAGCCGGGTCGCGAACGTGACGCTGAGCGGCCCCGTCGGGGTCAGCGCCACCCACACGTGCCGCCGCCCGATCTCGTCGCAGGTCCCCTCCACCAGCAGCCCGTCCGGCGCCAGCCGATCGCACAGCCGCCGCCACACCGCCGCGACCTCGTCCTCCCCGTACTGCCGCAGCACGTTCGCCGCCCGGATCAGCGCGGGCCGCTCCCCGTGGCCGCCCGGCAGCGGCACCTCGAACCCGCCGTGCGCGAAGACCAGCCCCTCCCGCTCGTACGGCTTGGCGGCCGCCACCCGCGCGGGTTCGATCTCCACCCCGACCACCCGCACGTCCGGCCGGACCGTACGCAGCCGCTCCAGCAGCTCCACGGCGGTCCAGGGCGCCGCCCCGTACCCCAGGTCCACCGCCACCGGCGCCTCCGTCCGCAACAGCGCCGGACCGTGCACGGCGGCGATCCAGCGGTCCATACGCCGCAGCCGGTTCGGGTTGGTGGTGCCGCGGGTCACCGAGCCGACGGGTCGGGCCGGGGCGGGGGGACGGGCGGGCATGTCTATGACTCTAAGCGGTCCCCACGCCCACGGCCCCGCCCCTCTTACGGCCTCGGCCGTGAGGTGGATGAGCTCCGCCCGACCACGATCGCCGCCTGAGACCATCGAGCGCATGGGCAAGCACCGCCGACCCGGACCCCCGAACCAGCCGTCCCGCGCCGTCCCGCGCGTGAACGCCGACGACCCGCTCGCCGCGTACGACAAGCGCCGCCGCCCCCCGCTGGACATCTACCGGCGCCACCGGCCGGCGCACGGCGGCGCCGGCCACCTTCGACCCGACGAGCCGCGCGTGCTGGAGGAGTGGGACGCCTTCACGTACCAGGTCGTCGGCACCGCTCCGAGCCTCGCGGTGGCCCAGGAGTGGGTGAACGAACCGCAGACAGGCGACGACCCGGCTGCGTGATACGCCCTGCGCCTGCCCGCCGGATGGAACCGGCCATTCCCGGCTCAGAATCAGTCGAAGGGAGACGGCGTCAATCACGCCCCACGGCTCTGCGGCTACAACGAATCTTGATCAGTCGCGCTCGGGTCAAGGGGGAACGGAATGCGAACTGCCCGTGCAAGAAGGCTGGCTATCGCGTTCAGTGTTGCGGTAATTGGTGGCCTGTTGGGGGTCCCGGCCTTCGTTCAAGGCGGTTCCGGATCAAGCCGCCTTTCTGCTGCTGAGGTGGATGAGCTGTCCCGTATCGCGGAATCCCATCTACAGGCGCGAGCCAGCATGGTGACAACCAACCCTCCCGCCGTAAGGAGGCCGCTTCTTCCCGCCACCGCATCCATGGCGAAGCACATTGAGGACGAATTCGGCAAACTCGCCGCTAAGGGAAAAATGTACGAGGACGTGAATGGCGGCTACACAAAGGCTGCCGTCGACGTCACCGTCCTGAACTCATCACTGGCTGGGGAGACCGCAACCCTCCAGGTCACCGAAGACACTCGCCTCTACGTGCCGTTTACGACAGAGGAGATCGATGAGGGGGCGCCTGAGTACGAGGAATTCTCGCTCCCTCACACGATGACATTCAAGCGGAGCTCTGAAGGCGTTTGGCTGCTCGCTTCAGACAAGGCTGACACGGGATCCGGGCCGGCGCCCAGTACGCAACTGACCTAACCCGGTCCCGCCCCTCTACGCCCCCGGCTGTGACGATCCGCTTCCCCGCGCGGCACGGTACGCCCGGAGCAGCCCGCGCCCCGTCTGGCACGCGACGTCGCCCTTGCGGCAGGCCGCGCACTCCGTGAGGTGGATGAGCGCCGCCCGCCAGGCCCGGTCGACGCGCCGGTGGCGCGCCGTGGACGACCCCTGCCCAGCGTCGACGTGCCCGCGCTCGTTCTGCGCCCGTACGACCCCGTCGGTCACCGCCCCGACCCGCCGCAGCGCCTCACGGCGGGAGGGCCCGCCCGCCCCCTCGCCCGTCACCACGCGCCCTCACGGCGCGCGATGGCCCGCTGCTCGATCGCCTGGGCGAGCTGGAGGTGGTAGAGCTCGACCTGGTCCGGGGTGAGGATCAGCGCCGAATCGAGCGCACTGCCGTCCGCACAGTGCAGCCGGATCGCGAGCGCGGCCTGCTGGGCACGGCGGTCGTAGATCACGTCCCGTTTCAGGGGGGTGGCGTGGGTGACGGTGAGGGGCAGGCTCACGGCTTCCTCCTGGCGCGCTTGTCGAGGACCCAACTTCTGCCTTTGGGCACCCTCCACCTTGAGGGTGAACTGCCCTGCCGCGTATGAGCGTTTATGACAGGCTCGGTCCACGTGGCCACGACTGAGCCGGGCGGAGACGGTCGGGTGAGTGCGATGACGGGTGATGAGCAAGCGCGCTGCGAGCGCTGTGGCGCCGTGCTGAGCCGGTACAACAGCGCCGGTGTCTGCGCCGGATGCGGTCGCGTGAAGCCGTCTGCGCCGGACGGGTTCTGGGAGCGTCCCGAGATCCGAGACGCCCTCGCCGCCTGGGACATGGGAACGGTCGTACGTGCCTTCCGGCAGTGCACGGGTCTGTCGCAGGCCGCTGTGGCACGTCTCGTCAACATCGATCAGGCCGAGGTCAGCCGACTGGAGCGGGGCCGCAAGCGGCTGCGGGACCGACGGCAGGTGCTCACGTGGACCAGGGCGCTCAACATCCCGGATGGCCGTATCGACGCCTTCCCGGTGACCGGTGGTGGGTCCGTATCGAGCCTTTCGGCGCTGCACCGGGCAGGATTCACGGTCGACGACATGGGGGCCGGACCTGCTACTCCGCGCGCCTGGGATGCAGACGAACGGGTCGATGAACTGCTGATCGACCTTCAGCGGCGGGACAACGCATGTGGGGCCGACGCTCTGCTGGCCGGCGCTGCGCGGAGCCTGCAGGCGGTGGTCCGCCGACTTGATCGCGGCGGTGCGAACGCATCCGAGCCGAACCTCTACTCGGCCGCCGCGCAACTGGCACAGATGGTCGGCTGGCTTTCGCTGGACGCCGGCCGGCCAGCCGATGCCAGGCAGAATCTGAGCTTGGCGCTGTACTGCGCGCACACGGTGGGTGATCTGCGCCTTGCCGGAAGCGTGCTCGGGTACCTGAGCCTCACCTCGCTCTATCACGGCCCACCTGCTGAAGCACTGGCCTTGGCACGTACGGCGCAGGACACCGCTCGCGGAACAGTCGGCGGTCCGGTGGGCGCCATGCTCGCGACGAGACGCGCACGGGCTCACGCCGCGCAGGGAGACGACGCTGAGTGTCGATCCGCGTTGCGAGAGGCCGAGCGGCATGGTGCGGGGCACCCCGAGGCCGCCCCGGCCCCCGCATGGATCGACTATTTCGACGCCGCGGAGCTCAGGGCTCAGCAGGGCACGTGCCTGATGCAGATCGGTGAGCTGGACGAGGCCGAAGTGCATCTCGGCTCGGCCCTGGCGCTCCGGCGGAGACTCGGCTCGGCATACCTCAGAGACCAGGTGAACTACGGCCTGCGGCTCGCTGAGATCGCGCTGTCGAAGGGGGAACTCGACGTGGCGTGCGCACGGGCCCAGGCCGCGTTCTCCGCTCACCGTGAGATCTCCTCCACCCGCATGGCGTCGAAGCTGTCCACCTTCGCTGGCCAGCTCACCCCGTATCGATCCCATGCCGGCGTCAGTGACCTCATCGCGGCGATGAAGGGATCAGCTTCCTGAGTTCACCGGGGTCGCCGCGAGGCGCCCGTCCGTACCCACCACGGCCCTCACGACGGCCGTCGTGTCCACGAGGTCGGGAAGCACGATGTCGGCTCCGGCGGCCGACAGCTTCTCTGCGGTGGTGGTACCGGTCGCCACGGCGATGGCCAGGGCGCCACCGGCCTTCGCCGTGGCGATGTCCAGCACCGTGTCACCGATGATCACCGTGTCGGCGCCAGTGAACCGGCGGCCGAGTCGTGAGCGTGTACGCTCCCAGGCACAGGCCAGAAGGGCGGTGCGCTCGGCCGCGTCGTCGCCGTACCCGCCCGTTTCGAAGTCGATGAGGTCGGCGAGGCCGAAGACGGCCAGTTTCAGCTCGGCCAGGCTGCGCATGTTGCCGGTGAGGACAGACTGGTGAACTCCTTCGTGTCCCGTCAGAGCCGAGAGCGCCTCGACTGCTCCCGGCAGGACGCGCCCCGCAGCGGCCAGGGCGGCTGAGCGTGCGCGCAACTCATCGGCGAGTGTGGCTGTGAACCGCCCGATGATTGCCGGATCCGGGGCGAAGCCGTGCAGCCGCAGCGTCTCGGCCGTGATCGCCAGCTCCGTGCGCCCTGTCATGTCGGCCATCTCGCGCAGGGGCTGCCCCGTCACGCGGGTGAAGGCGGCGGCGTATGCCTGCCGGCTCACCCCGCCGCCGTCGATGAGCGTGTGGTCGATGTCCCACAACACCAGACGGCGATACTCCTGCCCAGGACTCATGGTCTCCGTACTCCTGTCGCGGTGGACATCAACCCGAGGAGTTGCCGAACGGTTCTCCACCTTTCGCGGTGGCTGGCGGATTGTCCAGCGACGGGCGGGTATTCATGGCACGCACAGCCGATCAAGGCCCGACACCGGGGTTCCGAAATCGGTGTCCTGGGCACGACGTGACGAGAGGGGCCGGCATGTCGCAGACCGGGGGTGCCCGGCTGTTCCGGGAGGCATGGGTCGCGGGAGTCCGGAAGCACTTCCCCGGCGAGCCGAAGCCGGGTTATGTCGCCGACTGGGCGGATCTTCCGGGCTGGCAGCAGGAGACGGACGCGGACATCTTCGAGACCATCGAGAACGAGGCCAGCCCAGATGACATGCGATTCGCCTCGCCGACGCATGAGGCGTGAGAGGAGCTGACGGTGGCTGACGACTTGTCCGCGGTGTCGCGATTCCTGCTTGAGGCGGGCACACTCAAACACGCCAGGCGCACGGGCTGGTGGATGGCGGGCGTGCGGGACCCGGAGAGCGTGGCCGAGCACTCGTGGCGTACGTCGCTGATCGCCTCTGTGATCGCCCAGTTGGAGGGAGCCGATCCGGCGCGGGCGGCGCTGCTGGCCGTGTGGCATGACTCCCAGGAGACCAGGACTGGCGATGTCAACCACCTGGGGAAGAAGTACGCCCCCTCGGCTGACCCGGAAACCGTGACGGCTGACCAGACGGCCGGTATGCCTGAACCGCTGGCGGAGGCAGTGCGAGGCGTCGTGGCTGAGTACGAGGCGAAGGAGACGCCCGAGGCTCGGTGCGCGCGCGACGCCGACAAGCTCGAATGCCTGATTCAAGGAATCGAGTACCGGGCGCAGGGCTACGAGAACGCGCAGCGGTGGATCGACAACAGCCGCGCTCGACTCATCACCGAGACAGCGAATCGTCTTGCCGACGAGCTGCTGAACACCGGGACCTTGGACTGGCTCTACGCCGCGATGGGAGAGACTCCGTGAACTGAAAGTGCAACGCCACTGCGTGGCGGGAGATCGGCTACGGGTCTCGCGGGTCGGGGTCCGAAGGGCGGCTACGCGAAGGCTGCCGTCGAAGTCACCGTCATGAGCTCGTCGCTGGCTGGGGAGACTGCAACCCTCCAGCGAAGACGAGAAGGGGAGCAGCGTATGCGCGCTAGGGAACTGACCGTCGGCCGCACCTTCGGAATCACTTTCGACCATGGGGACGACTTCTTCGGCGCGCTCGATGAATTCTGCCGGGAGCACGGGATCTGTCAGGGGTACATCCCGATGTTCATCGGCGCCTTCAGTGAGGCCGAGCTGGTGGGGACCTGTGAAAAGCTCGATCACCCTGAGGCTCCACTCTGGTCCCGCACGCATGTCGAGACCGTCGAGGCCCTGGGGTGCGGCACCTTGGCTCGTGATCCTGAAACCGACAAGGTGCTGCCGCATGTCCATGTCGCTGCTGGCCTCAAGGGCCAGTCGGCGCAAGGCAAGACGAGTCACTTGCTGAGTGCCCGGGTGCAGTTCCTCACGGAGCTGCTCGTTGTCGAGGTCACCGCCCCTGTCATGACCCGGCCTCGCAACCCTCAGATGTACGACGTACCTCTGCTCACGTTCGAATGATGCTGGAAGCTCCTTGGGCGCACCGTCCGGGTCTCGGGGCGCGGGGTTCGGGATCCGAGACGTCTCCGAAGGAATGGCCGGGAGGCTTGACCCACCCACCCTCCCTGCGCCCAACGGCCGCCCCCAGCGGGCCAGATGACTTTTTGTGATCGAGTCGCGACGCAGCGGCGTGGGCGTGTAGCGTGCGGCCCACAAAGCAACGACCCCCAGCGGGTGTTAGCAGCACCTGCCAGGGGTCTGACCTTCAAGATCGTTAGGAGCGATCTCAATGGCTGCTTCAGACTCTAGCGTTCCCGCGCCCCCCTCCGCCCCCTCCTCGCCTCCGATGGCCAGTCCCGGCTTCGGGAAGCGGGCCGTTTCCGGTCAAGGGCCGCGCCGTGCCGACGACTTCGCCGGGCTGCCCGCGCGGGAGGCGGCCATCGCCGCGTACGTCGATCGGCTGCCGGACGGGGCGTGCATCTCGATCAAGGCGCTGGCCGCGCAGCTTCCCTACGGGCAGTGCGCCTTGGGGACCGCGTTGCGGCGGCTGGCCGAGGCCGGGCATCTGCGGCTGTTCCGGGAGCGGACCGAGGGCGGGCGGTGGGTGACCCGTACGCACTTCTCGCGCATCGCCCGAGATGACGCCTGGTGGGCGGCGTACCAGGCCGGGCGGGACACGGACCAGGCTGCGGAGGGCGAGCCGCGCACAGAGGGCGCGGCGCCGCCGCGTCCCGGGTACGCCATGCTCGCCCGGCTCGGAGAGGCCGACCCCCGTCTCGCCCTCTCCGCCGCCGACTGCGCCGCGCTCGAACCGCTCGCCGGGGAGTGGCTCCGTCGCGGGGCGAGCGAGCCGTACGTCGCTTCCGTGCTGACCGCCGGGCTGCCCGAGGCCGTCCACCATCCCCGTCGCTTCCTCCAGGCCCGCCTGACCGCGAAAATGCCACCCGAACGAGTCCTTCCGGCGCCGCGCCCCGCGCCTGTCCTCATGGAGTGCGCCGTCTGCCGCGCGCCCGGCAGTCCGCAGGCGCTCCCCGGCGGGGTGTGCCGCGACTGCCGGGGAGAGGGCGCGGCTCCCGGCGACCGCCGGGGCGTCGACGTACGGGCGTACGCGGACGGGATCCGAACTCGGATGCGCCAGCGGCCACGCGCCGCGCGCTAGGACCAGGCGCCCGCCTTCGCCGCCCGCTCGACATACGCCTCGAAGGTGAGCGGCTCACGGCCGAGCACCTGCCGCACCCCGTCCACCGGCTCCGAGGTGTGCCCCTCGCGGTGGAAGGCGAACAGGGCGCCGAGCGCCTTGACGAAGGGCTCGGGGATGCCGAGGCCGCGCAGGTCCGCGGCGTACTCCTCCGGGGTCAGCTCGACGTAGTCGATGGTGCGGCCCGCCGCGCGGGCGATGGTCTCGGTGGCCTCCCGGAAGGTCAGCCCGCGCGGGCCGGAGAGCTCGTACACCCGACCCGCGTGCCCGTCGCGCGTCAGCACGGTCGCCGCGACCTCCGCGACGTCGTCGACGTCGACGAAGGTCTCCGGAACGTCGCCGATGGGCAGCGCGAGCCGCCCGTCGCGCAGCGGCTGGTGCCAGAGGTCCTCGCTGAAGTTCTGGTTGAAGTTGTTGGGGCGCAGGATGGTCCACTCGGCGCCGGACTCCCGCACCGCCTGCTCCCCGGCGGCCATGCCGCGCCCGAAGTCCTCGCCGACCAGGTCCATGCCGCGCCCGGAGAGCGTCACGAAGCGGCGCACCCCCGCCGCCGCGGCCTGCTTGACGAAGTCGTGCACCGGCTCGGCCTCCTCCGGGGCGATCAGGTAGACCGCCGCGGCCCCGGCCACCGCCGGCTCCCAGGTGGCGGGCTCGGTCCAGTCGAAGCGCACCGCGCTGGAGCGCGAGGCGGCGCGCACCGAGGCGCCCTGCTCGCGCAGCCGCCGTACCAGTCGGCGCCCCGTCTTACCGGTGGCGCCGAGGACCAGGATGTCGTTCGTGTTCGTCGTCATGACAGACAGTCAACCGGCCGCGATCACGCGCGGACATGGCCGCTCGTCCGGGACGCATGCGTGTTCGTACGCGGCGCATAGGGTGAGGTCATGGACCCGTTCGACGATCTGCTGCGCGGTGTGCGCGCCGACGGCGCCGTCTTCGACCGCTCGGTGCTGTCGCCCCCCTGGGCGCTGAGGTTCACCGACGGCGCCTCGCTGACGCTGTGCGTCCCGATGCGCGGCGAGGGCTGGATCGCGGCCGGCCCCGGCGGGCGGCTGGTGCGCCGGCTGCGGCTGGGCGAGGCGGCGATCGTACGCGGCCCGGAGCCCTTCGTCTTCGCGGACGACCCCGACACGGCGGCGCAGCGCGTGCGCGACGTGCGGTGCGCCGGCCCCTGGGCGGCCCGGGGCGACGCGCCCGAAGGCAGCACGGTGCTGCTGGCCGGGGCGTACCACGTGCGCGGCGAGGTGCCGGGACGACTGCTGCGGGTGCTGCCGCCGGTGCTGGTGGTGCCGGACGACCACGACTGCACGGGCATGCGCGACTACCTGGAGGCCCAGCTGTCCGCCGGTCGCCCCGGCCGCCAGATCGTGCTGGACCGATTGCTGGACTGGCTCCTGGTGTGCACGCTCCGCGACTGGTTCGACCGCCCCGAGGCCGCCTCGCCCGGCTGGTACCGCGCGCTCGGCGACGACGTCGTGGGCCCGGTCCTGCGCGCCATGCACGCGGCACCCGAGCGCGCCTGGACGCTCGCCTCCCTGGCGGACGAGGCCCGGGTCTCCCGCACCACCCTGGCCAAGCGCTTCCACGACCTGGTCGGCGAGTCCCCCCTGGCGTACCTCACCGAGTGGCGCATGGCCCGCGCCGCCGACCTCCTCGCCGAGCCCAACGCCACGGTCGCCTCCGTGGCGCGCCGCGTGGGCTACGCCGACGCCTTCGGCTTCAGCACCGCGTTCAAGCGCGTACGCGGGGTCAGCCCCAGCACCCACCGCCGCCGGGTCGCCCCCACCGCCCAGCAGACGGCCCAGTCCGGCTGAACCGGCACCGCGGGATGTCCCCACCCGACCCGCCCACGCACGGCACCCATCCACCCACCGCTGCCTACCCACCCACCGCTACCCCCCGACCCACCGCTTCGACCCACCCACCCACCGCTGCCACCCACCCACCGCTGCCACTCACCCACCGCTGCCCCCCCAGCCCACCGCTCCCACCCACCCACTCACCCACCCCCACCCACCCACCCACCCACCCGACCCGCCCACCCCAGCCGCCCGTCTGTGATCGGGCCCGCGGCCGGGGGACGGCGGGAGCGGCCGGGGGCGCAGGGCACAGGGCCGAAACGTTGTCGCATATTTGTGGGCAAAGAGGGAGTAAGGCGGCGTTACGGGGTCGTCGCCCGTAAATATGCGGTTTCGGCCCTGTGCCCGGCTGCGCCCCCGGCCCGACCCACCCCCTCCCCTCGCCGCCCCCGGGTCACGCTTTGGCAAAGCGGAAATGGGAACGGGTCATTCCGGTGTTGACGCGTTGAGGCGTCGAAGCGCGTCCAAGAGCGAAACCAAGAGCGTCCAAGAGCGCCCAAGAGCAACCAAGAGCCACGTACCCGGCAAGGAGGTATCGCGCGGTGAGCCAGTACATATCGCGGCTCGGCGGCCTGCGGGGCCGCGCGCTCGGAACCGGCCGCGGCAGCGGCTCGGTGCGTGGCGCCGCCGGCCGCGGCGGCACCACCGGGCGCGCCGCCGGTGCCGCCCGTACGCTGCGGCATCTGCGCCGCCCCCGCCGCATCGCCATGCTGAGCGTGCACACCTCGCCCCTCCACCAGCCGGGCACCGGCGACGCGGGCGGGATGAACGTGTACATCGTCGAGCTCGCCAAGCGGCTCGCGGACCTCGGCATCGAGGTGGAGGTCTTCACCCGCGCCACCACCGGAGCGCTCCCGCCCGCCGTGGAGCTGGCGCCCGGGGTCCTGGTCCGCCACATCGACGCGGGCCCGTACGAGGGCCTCGCCAAGGAGGATCTGCCGGCCCAGCTGTGCGCCTTCACGCACGGGGTGATGCAGGCGTGGGCCGGGCACCGGCCCGGCTACTACGACCTGGTGCACTCGCACTACTGGCTCTCCGGCCACGTCGGCTGGCTCGCCGCCGAGCGCTGGGGCGTGCCGCTGGTGCACGCCATGCACACCATGGCCAAGGTCAAGAACGCGGCGCTGGCCGAGGGCGACACCCCGGAGCCCGCCGCGCGGGTCATCGGCGAGACGCAGATCGTCCGGGCCGCGGACCGGCTGATCGCCAACACCGACGGTGAGGCGCGGGAGCTGGAGCGGTTCTACGACGCGGATCCGGCCAAGGTCGCCGTCGTCCATCCGGGGGTGAACCTGGACCGTTTCCGCCCGGCCGACGGCCGGGCCGCCGCCAGGGCCCGGCTCGGGCTGCCGCAGGAGGCGCTGATCCCCCTCTTCGCCGGCCGGATCCAGCCGCTGAAGGGCCCGGACATCCTGCTGCACGCGGTCGCGGAGCTGCTGGAGCGGGAGCCGGCGCTCCGCTCCCGGCTGGTGGTCCCGGTGGTCGGCGGGCCCAGCGGGACGGGGCTGGCCAAGCCGGAGCGGCTGCACAAGCTGGCGGCTCGGCTCGGCGTCGCCGACGTCGTCCGCTTCCGGCCGCCCGTCGGCCAGGACCAGCTCGCGGACTGGTACCGCGCCGCATCGGTGCTGGTCATGCCCTCGTACAGCGAGTCCTTCGGGCTGGTGGCCATCGAGGCGCAGGCCTGCGGCACGCCGGTCGTCGCGGCGGCCGTCGGCGGCCTGCCGGTGGCGGTGCGCCACGGGGTCTCCGGCTTCCTGGTCCACGGACACGACCCGGCCGACTACGCCGCCGCGCTGCACGGCTTCGTCGCCGACGGCGCCCTGTCGGAGCGGATGGGCGCGGCTGCCGCCCAGCACGCTCGCTCCTTCGGCTGGGACACCGCCGCCGCGGCCACGGCGGACGTCTATCAAGCCGCCCTGCAGGAGCGTCGTCGCGTACGCTCGCACCATGGCTGAAAGGGCTGACACGACCGGCAGGGCCGAGACGACCGGCAAGGCTGACACGGCCGACAAGGCGGTGGACAAGGTGGACAGGACCGCGGAGCAGACCGAGGCGCGGCAGGTCATCGAGTCGACGCTCAAGGAGGCCGAGCTGGAGTGGGAGAGCCCCTCCGACGGCTCCTACGTCGTCAAGCTGCCCGGCACCCGCAAGCTGGCCACCACCTGCTCGCTGCGCGTCGGCCGCCACTCCCTCTCCGTCAACGCCTTCGTGGTGCGCCGGCCGGACGAGAACCACGAGGCCGTCCACCGCTGGCTGCTGGAGCGCAACACCCGGCTCTACGGGGTGAGTTACGCCATCGACCAACTGGGTGACGTCTACCTCGTCGGCCGGCTGCCGCTGGCGGCCGTCACCCCCCAGGAACTGGACCGGCTCCTCGGCACGGTGCTGGAGAACGCGGACGGCAGCTTCAACACCCTCCTGGAGATGGGCTTCGCCTCGGCCATCCGCCGCGAGTTCGCCTGGCGCACGGCACGCGGCGAGTCCACCCGCAACCTGGAGGCGTTCACCCGACTGACCCAGGACCCGACGGGCTGACGAGTCGACGGGTCGACGGCCTGACGGGCCGGCGGGCCAGCGGGAGCTCATCCCGTACGGTCCGTCAGCCGAGGGGCGCGGCGACGGGGATGTCCAGCCAGGAGCGCCGCAGGCGTCTCGGCGTCACCGTCATGACCTCCCGTCAGGCGACAGAGCCGGGGGCGTTGGCGTCGGTGCCGGCGTTGGTGTCGGCATCGGCTTCGGCGTCGCCCGTATCCCTGCGGTCTTCGGCCCGCGCCGCCACCGTCTCCTCCCGCTCCGCGAGGTTCCGCATCAGCAGCCAGTACCCCAGCGCCGCCACCGTTCCCAGCACCGCGCAGCCCGCCCACAGCCAGCCGGCGCCGTAGCGGTCGATGACCTGGCCGGCCGCCAGGGGCGCGGCGAGGGCGGCGACGGACCAGGACATGGTGTAGACGCCCTGGTAGCGACCGCGGCCGTGGAGCGGGGAGAGCTTGACGACCAGGCTCATCTGGGTGGGGGAGTTGACGATCTCGGCGAGGGTCCAGACGCAGACGGTGAGGGCGTAGACGCCCAGCGAGCCGGCGAAGGCGGTGAGGCCGAAGCCGTAGCCGGCCAGCAGGGCGGAGAGGACCAGCAGCCGCCGCGGGTCGCGGTGCTCGATGAGCCGGGTGACGGGGATCTGCATGGCGACGATCAGAACGCCGTTGACGGCGGCGACCAGGCCGTAGTCGGCGCTGGAGAAGCCCTCGGCGCCCATGGCGACGGGGAGGCCGACCATCCCCTGCTGGAAGATCAGGGAGATGAGGAAGGAGAGCCCGACCACGCTCATGAAGCGGCCGTCGCGGAGCACCGTGCTCAGCCGGACCTCCGGCTCCGCCGCCGCGCCGTCGGCCCGGGGGGTGTGCTCGGGCCGGGACTCCGGCAGTTTCACGAAGACCACCACGGCGCAGGCGAGGGTGAGCGCGGCCTCGCCGAGGAAGCAGGCGAGGTAGCTGTACTCGGCCAGGAATCCGGCGGCCGCGGCGGAGACGCCGAAGCCCAGGTTGATGGCCCAGTAGTTCAGCGCGAAGGCCCGCACCCGGTCCTTCGGGGGCACGATGTCGGCCAGCATCGCCTGCACGGCGGGGCGCGAGGCGTTGACGGCCGCGCCGACGACGAAGGCCATGGCCGCGATGGCCACCGGGTGCCGCATGAAGCCCAGGGCGGCGACCGAGAGGGCGGTGGCGATCTGCCCGATCAGCATGGTCGGCCGCCGGCCCAGCCGGTCGGCCAGCACCCCGGCGCCGAGCGAGGAGACCACGCCGCCGAGCCCGTGCAGGGCGGCGACCAGGCCCGCGTACGAGGCGGAGTAGCCGCGCTCCACGGTCAGGTAGAGGGCCATGTAGGTGGCGACGAAGGCGCCGAGCCGGTTGACCAGGGTGCTGGTCCACAGCCACCAGAACGCGCGGGGCAGCCCCGAGACGCTCTCTTTCGCCGCCCTCTTCATCGTGGCCAAGGACACGTGCCGCTCCCCCGAGTGTGCCAGCTTGCGTAAGAGCCTAATCGGCCCAGCGCAGCTTACTTCCCCTGGCGGTCGGGGCGCCATGGATTTCCATTAGGCTCGACGACATGGCCGACGCACCGTACAAGCTGATCCTCCTCCGCCACGGCGAGAGCGAGTGGAACGCGAAGAACCTGTTCACCGGCTGGGTGGACGTCAACCTCAACGAGAAGGGCGAGAAGGAGGCGGTCCGCGGCGGTGAGCTGCTGAAGGACGCCGGCCTGCTCCCCGATGTGGTCCACACCTCGCTCCAGAAGCGCGCCATCCGCACCGCGCAGCTGGCGCTGGAGAGCGCCGACCGGCACTGGATCCCGGTGCACCGCTCCTGGCGGCTCAACGAGCGCCACTACGGCGCGCTGCAGGGCAAGGACAAGGCGCAGACCCTCGCCGAGTTCGGCGAGGAGCAGTTCATGCTGTGGCGCCGCTCCTACGACACCCCGCCGCCGCCGCTGGAGGACGGCACCGAGTGGTCGCAGAGCGACGACCCGCGTTACGCGACCATCCCGAGCGAGCTGCGTCCGCGCACCGAGTGCCTCAAGGACGTCGTCACCCGCATGCTGCCGTACTGGTACGACGGCATCCTCCCGGACCTGCTCGCCGGCCGCACCGTGCTGGTCGCCGCCCACGGCAACAGCCTGCGCGCGCTGGTCAAGCACCTGGACGGGATCTCCGACGCCGACATCGCGGGGCTGAACATCCCCACCGGCATCCCGCTCGCCTACGAGCTCGACGCGGACTTCCGCCCGCTCACCCCGGGCGGCACCTACCTCGACCCGGAGGCCGCCAAGGCCGCCATCGAGGCCGTCAAGAACCAGGGCAAGAAGAAGTAAGAACCAGCGATCAAGCCCCCTACCTGCGGATTCTCCGCGAGTAGGGGGCTTGTCCCTGCTCGCGGCCCGCTATGAGGCACCCGTCCTGGTCGCAGCCATCAGCGAGGGGCTGGGAGGGGGTGGTGGCGGGCGCATGGCTCCGCGGGTGACCACGGGACCCAGGAAAGAGCCGCACGCCAAACGGGTCGTCCGAAGGCCCAGTCCTGAAGCACCTTCGCCACGGGTTCCACCGCGAAGACCCCGTGCTCGCGGGGTACCCACGCCTGGAAGTGCCTGTCCGGCCCTCCCTCGCGGTACTCCACCTGATAGCTCAGGTCGTCGTTGAGATACACCTGCATGTAGTGCTGGTCAGCGGGTTCCGCGTGGAGCCGCCTCACGACGACGAACCGACAGCTGAGACTCATGTCGGCCAGCAGGTCGTGGAGCTGTTCCTCGGACGGGTCGTCCCAGGTCGTCCCGTCCGCCTCGATCGCTTGAAGCACTGGTGCCGCCATGCGGTGACTCTACTGACCGATCACGCCCCGAAGAAGTAGCGCGGATTCGCCCTGGTTTCCCTCTTACGGCCCAGCGTGCAGCGGCCTGTGGGGGCCCTTACGGTGAGAGGGCAAGCCGCCGACGCGCTGGGGGGTGTCCCTGCGGATGGCGCGTGTCGGCCTCCGTATGGCACCCGGAAGGCGGTCCCGGCATGGCCACCATGTCAGACACTCCCGTTCTCGACACTCTCGCCGCCATGACGGTCGACTCGGTCGAACGCTGTGGCCTGGACGAGAACACGCTCATCCTCATCCGCATGGCCGCGCTCGCGGCCATGGACGCACCGGCGATCTCCTACCTCGCGCACATCGACCCGGCCATGAAGGCCGATCTGACGGCCGAGCAGCTCCAGGACGTCCTCGTCGCCATCGCCCCCATCGTGGGCACGGCACGGGTCATGTCGGCCGCGACCCATATGACCGAGGCGCTCGGCCTCACCCTGGCCCTGGCGGAGTCCCAGGCCGAGGAGATGGCCAACGCGGGCGCCCAGAGCCGGAACAAGCCCTGAGCCGACCGGGCGGGTCCTGAGCCGGCCCGGCGGGTCCCGAGCCGACCGGGCGCGTGCCGAGACATGGCAGGGCCCCCGACCGGACGTCGGTCGGGGGCCCTCCGTACGTGGTCGTACGGGTCAGGTTCAGCCGCAGGAGCCGCCACAGTTGCAGGGGCCGCCGGACTGGCAGCCGCACTGGCAGCTGGGGCCGCAGTTGCAGCCGCTGTTCTCCACGGGAGGTGCTATGCGCGAGACGGGGCTGGAGGAGTTCGCCATGGGTGTACCTCCTGGAATGGGGTCAATCCTGAGAGCTATTCCACTCCTGTCGGTAAGGGCGCATCAAGGGCGCGTAGCGGCATTCGGCCGCATCTTCTCCCGGTGCGGCCGGAAAGCGGCTCAGGCCCCGTCGACCGGCTCGGCCGGAACGATCTCGTCCGCGTGCTCGCCGGTGACCAGGTAGACCACGCGCTTGGCGACCGACACCGCGTGGTCGGCGAAGCGCTCGTAGTAGCGGCCCAGCAGGGTCACGTCCACGGCGGTCTCGATGCCGTGCTTCCAGCGGTCGTCCATCAGGTGCTGGAAGAGCGTGCGGTGCAGCAGGTCCATCGCGTCGTCGTCGTGCTCCAGCTGGAGCGCCAGGTCGACGTCCTTGGTGATGATCACCTCGGCCGCCTTGGCCATCAGCCGCTGGGCGAGCTGACCCATCTCCAGGATGGTGGCGTGCAGGTCGCGCGGGACCGCGGTGTCCGGGAAGCGCAACCGGGCCAGCTTGGCCACGTGCTGGGCCAGGTCGCCGGAGCGCTCCAGGTCGGCGCTCATCCGCAGGCTGGTGACCACGATCCGCAGATCGGTGGCGACCGGCTGCTGGCGGGCGAGCAGGGCTATCGCGCGGGCCTCCAGGTCGCGCTGGAGGTCGTCGACCTTCTCGTCGGCGGCGATGACGCTCTCGGCGAGCTTCAGGTCCGCGTCGAGCATCGACGTCGTGGCGCGGCCGATGGCCGACCCGACGAGCCGGGCCATCTCGACCAGGCCCTCGCCGATCGAATCGAGCTCCTCGTGGTAGGCGTCCCGCATCACTGACCTTCTCTCGTCTCTCTGCCCGACTGTCATGCCGGTTCCACCATGCCTACGGTCCGGCTGAAACGCGTCGGGTTTCGGCATGTTGTATGAACGCACCCAGACCCCTCGGTGAACTCTGGGGAACAAACATTTTCGAACGGCGGATGCCCGCCCCGCCCGGCGAGCACCGGCCGGCCGGGCGGCGCGGGCGGAATGAACCGGCACTGACTCCCGGGTGAACTCTCGGAAACGTCTCCCGGGGGGAGCCCCTCGACGGCTAGGGGACGGTCCCGCGGCACGCATAACCTGGATGCATGAACGTGGACGCGGCCGTCGCCGCACTGGCAGCGATCGCCGGTCTGTGCACCGGCGTGATCGCCATGCTGGCGTTCCGCTGGAGTGAGCGCGACCAGGCCAAGCCCACGCGGTCCTCCCTGCACACCGACGCCGTGCTGCCGCCGGGCGTGGACACCGTGCTCTCGGTGCTGCGCTCCTCGGCCGTGGTGCTCGACGAGGCGGACGCCGTCGTCAAGGCCAGCTCCGCCGCGTACGCCCTCGGACTGGTGCGCGGCGGCAAGCTCGCCGTCGAGCCCATGATGCAGATGGCGCGCGACACCCGGCGGGACGGGGAGATACGCCAGATCGAGCTGGACCTGCCCCGGCGCGGCACGGGCCGCGGCGACGCGCTGGCCGTTTCCGCCAGAGTCGCCCCGCTCGGTTCCCGGCTGGTGCTGCTGCTGGTGGAGGACCTCACCGAGGCCCGCCGCATCGAGGCCGTACGACGCGACTTCGTGGCCAATGTCAGCCACGAGCTCAAGACCCCGGTCGGCGCGCTCTCGCTGCTCTCCGAGGCCGTGATGGACGCCTCCGACGACCCCGAGGCGGTCACCCGCTTCGCCGGGCGGATGCAGATCGAGGCGACCCGGCTCACCAACCTGGTCCAGGAGCTCATCGACCTCTCCCGGGTGCAGAACGACGACCCGCTGGAGGACGCCGAGCCGGTGCGGGTGGACGAGCTGGTCACCGAGGCCATCGACCGCTGCCGCCACCAGGCGGGCACCAAGCAGATCACCATGGCCACCTCGTTGGTGGTGCCCGGAGGGGCCTCGGGTGAGGACGGACGGGCGAGCGGCTCCGTCGACCTCCATGTGTGGGGGAACCGCGGGCAGCTCGCGGCGGCGCTGGGCAACCTCGTCGAGAACGCCGTGAACTACAGCCCCGCCCGCACCCGGGTCGGGATCGCCGCCCGGCGGGTGGTGGCCCCCGGTGGGGATCTGATCGAGATAGCGGTGACCGACCAGGGCATCGGCATCTCCGAGAAGGACCGTGAGCGGGTCTTCGAGCGCTTCTACCGCGTCGATCCGGCCCGCTCGCGACAGACCGGCGGGACCGGCCTCGGCCTCGCCATCGTCAAGCACGTGGCCGCCTCGCACGGCGGGGAGGTCACGGTGTGGAGCGCCGAAGGCCAGGGCTCCACCTTCACCCTGCGCCTGCCGGAGGCAGGCAGCGTCCGGGATCGGGCCGCGGCCAAGGCGGAGCGCGAGCGCAGCCGCCTCGGTCACCCCCTGATCGGCCCCGAGGACCTCGAAGGCGAGGACCCGGACCGGGCGTACGAGACCTTCACCAACGATCCGCTTTCAGCCCCGGAGGTCCTTCCGTGACCCGAGTGCTCGTCGTCGAGGACGAAGAGTCGTTCAGCGATGCGTTGTCGTACATGCTCCGCAAGGAGGGATTCGAGGTCGCCATCGCGACAACGGGGCCCGAGGGGCTGGATGAGTTCGAGCGCAACGGCGCCGATCTGGTGCTGCTCGACCTCATGCTGCCCGGGTTGCCGGGGACCGAGGTGTGCCGCCAGCTCCGCGGCCGCTCCAACGTCCCGGTGATCATGGTGACCGCCAAGGACAGCGAGATCGACAAGGTCGTCGGGCTGGAGATAGGAGCCGACGACTACGTGACCAAGCCCTTCTCGTCGCGCGAGCTGGTGGCCCGCATCCGGGCCGTGCTGCGCCGCCGTGGCGAGCCGGAGGAGGTCGCCCCGGCCGCCCTGGAGGCGGGCCCGGTGCGGATGGACGTGGACCGGCACGTGGTGACGGTCGGCGGCGGCAAGGTCGACCTCCCGCTGAAGGAGTTCGACCTCCTGGAGATGCTGCTGCGCAACGCGGGGCGCGTGCTGACCCGCATGCAGCTGATCGACCGCGTCTGGGGCGCCGACTACGTGGGCGACACCAAGACCCTCGACGTCCACGTCAAGCGGCTGCGCGCCAAGATCGAGCCGGACCCGGGCGCCCCGCGGTACCTGGTGACGGTGCGCGGTCTGGGCTACAAGTTCGAGCCGTAGAACGCGCCGCGGGCGCGAGGTGTAGAGCGCCGTAGGCCCGGTCCTCCACCGGGCTGAGCGGCGCCTACGACGCGTGAGGGCGGCCCCGGGGCTTCCGGGGCCGCCCTCACGCGTGTTCGCCGCTACGCCCGCGCGTACGCCCCTGTCGTAGGCGTCCGCGCGGGCGGGGCGGGTGGATCAGTGACCGGCGTGGGCGCCGTTCGGGTCGGGCTCGCCCGGGGCGACCGCGCCGCCGGGGGTGGTGGCCGCGCCGCCCGGCGTGTTCGTCTCGGTGCCGGGCTTCGGGTTCTTCGGGTTCTCGGGGCCGGCCGGGGTGCCGGTGGGAGAGCCGGTCGGGGTGCCCGCCGGAGGGGTCTCACCGGTCGGGGTGCCCGGCTTGGTCGGGGTCTGCGGCTTGGGGGCGGTCGGCGGCTCCGCCGGGCCCCACTTGTCGAAGTAGCTGGTGGCCGGCACCACGAAGGCGTCCAGCGAGACCTTGCCGGTGTCGCTGAAGTCGAAGGTCACGGTCTGCGCGTCGCCGTCCTTGACCGCCTCGCGGCCACTGGGGATCACCGCGGAGGCGTTGCCCTTGCCGCCGAGCGTCAGCGAGCCGTTGGCCGGCACGACGAGCTTGCCCGAGCCCTTGGCCGGGGTGAGCTTGACCGGCTCGCCCGCGCCCTTGACGGCGATGCCCTCCAGGGTCTGGTCGCGCTGGCCGTTGTTGAAGATCTTGACCGAGATCACGGCCGGGCCGCGGTCCTTGAGGTCGGGCTGGGTGATCAGCGTCGCGTTCTGGAGCTTGATGCCGCCCACCGACGTCGCGGCGTTGTCCGGCTTGATCTCCAGCGTCTGTGCGTCGTTCCCGGCCGCGCAGGCGGAGAGCGGGGCGATCGAGAGCACGAGGGCGGTGGCGGCGAGGGCGCCGCGTCGAAGGTCGCTGCTCACGGCGGCGGCATCTCCTAGGACGAGGTAAAGGTTGGATCAGCGGGCTTAGGTTACCGAGCCGCCCTCCCCGGGCCGCACCCGACCCGCCCCCCGACGATCAGTAGCGGGTCGGAATATCGTCCCGGCGTCCGGAAGGCGGATTATCCGTAAGGAATGCGTGGAGTACGCCGGGAGGCACCGACCGTGAATTGATCACCTTCTTGATCATCTGTGGCGTGATCAATTCGCGAATCACCGCGTTCCGACGGACGGGGATCGAACGGAGTAGCGCGAGAGGCGCCCGCGGACTCCGGCAAAACGGGACGTACAGCCACTCGCGTGGCGGTCTCGGGCGGTGTAACGTGCGCCTTTCAGTGTGCCCGGACAGTGGCTCCGACCTGCGAATACCCGCTTCCGCGACCCCCTCGCAGCACGTTCCGGCTGTTGTTGTCAAGCCCCGAGATATGCCCTGACCTGCGAAAACGCCATTCAGAACAGCCTGTTCCCGTGTTACCCTGGATAGCCACGGAAGGGGTACCTGTCACATGACGTTCAAGGTTGGCGACACCGTGGTCTATCCCCATCACGGGGCCGCGCTGATCGAGGCCATCGAAACTCGCCAGATCAAAGGCGTGGACAAGACCTACTTGGTGCTGAAGGTCGCACAGGGCGACCTCACGGTTCGTGTGCCGGCGGACAATGCGGAGTTCGTCGGTGTGCGTGATGTGGTCGGCCAGGACGGGCTGGACCGGGTCTTCGAGGTGCTGCGCGCACCGTACGCGGAAGAGCCCACGAACTGGTCCCGTCGCTACAAGGCGAACCTCGAGAAGCTCGCCTCCGGTGACGTGATCAAGGTCGCCGAGGTCGTGCGCGACCTGTGGCGTCGTGAGCGCGAGCGCGGTCTCTCCGCTGGTGAGAAGCGCATGCTCGCCAAGGCCCGGCAGATCCTGGTCAGTGAGCTCGCCCTCGCTGAGAGCACGAACGAGGACAAGGCAGAGGCCCTGCTCGACGAGGTCCTCGCGTCCTGACGTACGAATGCCGCGGTGCCCGGAAGACGTGACGCGGGCTTGGTGCACGAAGATCACCAAGCCTTGTCCGCCGTCGCCGGGCGCTGCGGCATCTGTGCATTCCCTGGCGCCCCGGCCGACCGGGCCGATCGACGCCCCTAGCGACTCCGATCCGCTGATCCGCCGAACCTGATCTGCAACGGGTCCCCGAGCCGCGATCTCCAGACGCCGAGCCGGTGCTCTGCGCGGGGGTCACGGAACTGGGTGTGCCGGGCCCGGGCAGCTGGCTCGACCGGTGTCACGGAAGGGTCCGATCGGGGCATCGCGCCCGGCACGCTGTGGCCATACCCATTTCGGCCGAGGAAGCAAACCTGAACGCCAACGCATTGTCCGCCTCCGAGGGCCCGCAGGGCCCCGGGCGGCCCTCCCGCACCGCCGCGGTCATCCCCGCGGCCGGCCGAGGCGTGCGCCTCGGCCCCGGCGCCCCCAAGGCGCTGCGTACGCTGCGCGGCATTCCGATGCTGGTCCACGCCGTCCGGGCGATGGCCGGCTCCCGCGCCGTCTCCCTGGTCGTCGTCGTGGCGCCGCCGGACGGCGCGGCCGAGGTGCGCCACCTGCTGGACGAGTACCCGCTGCCGCGTGACACCGAGGTGCTCGTGGTGCCCGGCGGCGGCACCCGCCAGGAGTCGGTCCGGCTGGGCCTGGCCGCGCTTCCCGACGACGTCACCACCGTGCTGGTCCACGACGCCGCCCGCCCGCTGGTGCCGGTGGACACCGTGGACGCCGTCGTCGCGGCGGTCCGGGACGGAGCGCCCGCCGTGGTACCGGCGCTGCCGCTCGCCGACACCGTCAAGCAGGTCGAGCCGCGCACCGGCGAGCGGGCCGGCGAGCCCGAGCCGGTGGTGGCCACCCCCGAGCGCGCCCTGCTGCGCGCCGTGCAGACCCCGCAGGGCTTCGACCGGGCCACGCTGGCGGAGGCCCACGCGAAGGTCGCCGTGGCCGGCGAGGGCGCGACGGACGACGCGGGCATGGTGGAGCGGCTCGGCGTCGAGGTCGTGGTGGTGCCCGGCCACGAGGAGGCGTTCAAGGTGACGCGCCCGCTGGATCTGGTGCTGGCCGAGGCCGTGCTGGCCCGGAGGAGGGTGACCGATGGCTTCGCCTGAGCCGCCGCGGACGTCGGCCGAGGGCCGGTCCCCGTCCGCGCCGCCGCTGCCGCTGACCGGCATCGGCACCGATGTGCACGCCTTCGAGCGCGGCCGCGAGCTGTGGTGCGCGGGCCTGCTCTGGGAGGGCCCGGGGAACGACGAGTGGGGCCTGGCCGGGCACTCCGACGGCGACGTCGCCGCCCACGCCGCCTGTGACGCGCTCTTCTCCGCCGCCGGCGTCGGCGACCTCGGTGCCCACTTCGGCACCGACCGCCCCGAGTGGGCCGGCGCCTCCGGTGTCACCCTGCTCACCGAGGCCGCCCGGATCGTGCGCGCGGCCGGCTTCGAGATCGGCAACGTCGCGATCCAGGTGATCGGCGTACGACCGAAGGTCGGCAAGCGGCGGGACGAGGCGCAGCGGGTGCTCTCCGAGGCGGTGGGCGCGCGGGTGTCGGTCTCCGGCACCACGACCGACGGCCTGGGCCTGACCGGGCGCGGCGAGGGCCTGGCGGCGATCGCCACGGCGCTGGTCTACCCGGTGTAGCCCCCGTCCCGGGCCGCGGGGCCGCGGGCGCTGCGGCGCCGAGCGAGCGGCCCGGGGAGCCCGTCCCCCGGCGCGGCCCACGGTCAGCGGTGGCCGGCGAGGCCCGGCGAGGCACGGTGGAGCCCGGTGAGGTCCGGCGTCGGCGAGGGTCTCGGGCCGGCCGGCGCTGGTCTTCCCGGCGTAACTCCGTGGTCCTACGGGTGGAAGCGGGACCGGGTGTCGCTCCGGCGGCGGCCCGGCGCGGAACGGCTATCCGTACGCGGCCCATCCGGGCCCCTCACGGAAGGACTCCGCCGGTGCCGGTCACACTCCCCGACGCGGTCAAGGACATGCTGGACTCCCCGGTCTTCGTCACACTGGTGACGCTCAACCCCGACGGCAGCCCGCAGGCGTCGCCGACCTGGGTCAAGCGCGACGGGGACGAGGTGCTCATCTCCACCACGCTCGGCCGCCGCAAGGAGAAGAACCTGCGCCGCGACCCCCGGGTGTCGGTGGTGGTGCAGCCGAGCGACTCCCCCTACACCTACGCGGAGCTGCGCGGCGAGGCGCGGCTGGACAGCGAGGGGGCGCAGGAGCTCATCGACGAACTGTCGCTGAAGTACACCGGCAAGCGGTACGCGGACTTCAACCCGGCCTCGGCGCAGGACGCGCCGCGCGTCATCGTCCGCGTCCAGCCGGCGCACATCGCGGGCATGGGGCTCTGACCGGCCCACGGGCGGGGCGATTCCGGACTTCTGTCACGCTTCGGTGACCCTGCGGCCGAATGGTCGCGGGGCACTGCCGCGTTCCGACTACCCTTGACGCGTGACTATTCGCCTGTACGACACCAGCGCCCGGCAGATCCGTGACTTCACCCCGCTCACGCCGGGCTGCGTCTCGATCTACCTGTGTGGCGCGACCGTGCAGGCCGCCCCGCACATCGGACACATCCGGTCGGGGCTGAACTTCGACATCATGCGTCGCTGGTTCGCGTACCGCGGCTATGACGTGACGTTCGTCCGCAACGTCACCGACATCGACGACAAGATCATCGTCAAGTCCCTGGAGCAGGGCCGCCCGTGGTGGGCGATCGGTTACGACAACGAGCGCGCGTTCAACTCGGCGTACGACGCGCTGGGCTGCCTGCCGCCGACGTACGAGCCCCGGGCGACCGGCCATGTGCCGGAGATGATCGAGATGATGCGCGGGCTGATCGACCGCGGTCACGCCTACGCCGCCGAGGGCAACGTCTACTTCGACGTGCGCTCGTACGAGGGTTATCTGAGCCTGTCCAACCAGGAGCTGGACAACCTCCAGGCGGCCAGCGACGCGGCCGACGGCGGCAAGCGCGACCCGCGCGACTTCGCGCTCTGGAAGGCCGTCAAGCCCGGCGAGCCCAGCTGGGAGACCCCGTGGGGCCGCGGCCGTCCGGGCTGGCACCTGGAGTGCTCGGCGATGGCGCACAAGTACCTGGGCCGCGCCTTCGACGTCCACGCGGGCGGGGTGGACCTGATCTTCCCGCACCACGAGAACGAGATCGCCCAGGCCAAGGCGTTCGGCGACGACTTCGCCGCCTACTGGACGCACAACGCCTGGGTCACCATGAGCGGCGAGAAGATGAGCAAGTCGCTCGGCAACTCGGTGCTGGTGTCGGAGATGGTCAAGCAGTGGCGCCCCATCGTGCTGCGCTACTACCTGGGCACCCCGCACTACCGCTCGATGATCGAGTACAGCGAGGAGTCGCTGCGCGAGGCCGAGGCCGGCTTCGCGCGCATCGAGGGCTTCGTGCAGCGGGTCACCGAGCTTGCGGGCAAGGTCGTCGACCCGGCCGCCGAGGTGCCGCCGGCCTTCGCCGAGGCGATGGACGACGACCTGGGCGTGCCGCAGGCGCTGGCGATCGTGCACACCACCGTCCGCCAGGGCAACTCCGCCCTCACCGCGGACGACAAGGAGTCGGCGGTGGCGCGGCTGGCCGAGGTCCGGGCGATGCTCGGGGTGCTGGGCCTGGACCCGCTGGACGAGCAGTGGGCCGGCGGCGGCGAGCGCGGCGAGGACCTGCACGGCGTGGTCGACTCGCTGGTCCGGATGGTGCTGGACCAGCGGCAGGCGGCCCGCGCCCGCAAGGACTACGCGACGGCCGACGCCATCCGCGACCAGCTCCAGCAGTCCGGGCTGGTCATCGAGGACACTCCGGCGGGTCCGCGCTGGGAGCTCGGCAGCCGCTGAGCCAGGGGTCCGCGCATACGCGCTGACCTCGCATGTTGTGCCGCCTGGGAGACCGGGCGGCACACTGATGACTGAGTTAGTACATACGTTTGTAGGAAACGGGTGACCCATGGCCGGCAACAGCCAGCGCAGGAACCGCCGCACCAGCAACAAGAAGGGCGCGACGGTCGGCAGCGGCGGCCAGCGACGCCGTGGCCTTGAGGGCAAGGGCCCGACCCCGCCCGCCGAGATGCGCAAGGGGCACGCCAAGCAGCGCGCCGCCAACGCCCGCGCCAAGGCGGCGAACCGCCGTCCGGCCCCGCGTCGCGGTGGCCCCAAGGGCACCAACGAACTGGTGGTCGGCCGTAACCCGGTCGTGGAGGCGCTGCGCGAGGGCGTCCCGGCGAACGTGCTCTACGTGCAGCAGTTCATCGACAACGACGAGCGGGTGCGCGAGGCGCTGCAGCTGGCGAACGAGCGCGGCGGCATCAACCTCATGGAGGCGCCGCGCGGTGAGCTCGACCGGATGACCAACGGGCTCAACCACCAGGGCCTGGTGCTCCAGGTCCCGCCGTACGACTACGCGCACCCCGAGGACCTCGTCGACGCGGCCGCCGCGGAGGGCGAGGCCCCGCTGATCGTCGCCCTCGACGGCGTCACCGACCCGCGCAACCTGGGCGCCGTGGTCCGCTCCGTCTCCGCCTTCGGCGGGCACGGCGTGGTCGTCCCCGAGCGGCGCGCCGCCGGCATGACGGCCGGCGCCTGGAAGACCTCGGCGGGCACCGCCGCCCGTACGCCGGTGGCGCGCGCCACCAACCTGACGCGCGCCCTTGAGTCTTACCAGAAGGCCGGGCTCACGGTCGTCGGCCTCGCCGCGGACGGCGATGTCGAGCTGCACGAGCTGGAGGTCCTCGACGGCCCCGTCGTCATCGTCGTCGGCAGCGAGGGCAAGGGCCTGTCGCGGCTCGTCGGCGAGACCTGCGATCTGCGCGTGCGGATTCCGATGCCGGGCGGCGCGGAGTCGCTGAACGCCGGTGTGGCGGCGGGCGTCGTCCTGTACGAGGCCGCACGCCGCCGCGCGTAGCCTCGCGCCGGCGGGCGTGACCCCTACGGGTGTGCCCCGTCGCGCCCTGCGGGGCGGTGCCTCGCGCCGACGGGGGTGACCTTGCGGGGCGCGCCCCGTGGCGCGGTGCCTCGCGCCGGCGGGCGTAGCCTCGCGCCGGCGGGCGTGACCTCTCGGGGTGTGCCCCCGTGGCGTCGTCCTGCGGGGCGGTGCCTCTTGGCTCGCGTCACGGAGGTGCGTGTTCCGCCGCGCCGGTTCGTGACGCGCGCCCCCGTACGCGGTTTTTTCCCGCCCACCCGCCCCTGCTGGGCTGGGTGCCGCAGCCCGTGCTGTCGCGAGCGCCTGCGGAGCTGGCTGGCGCCGACCCGCGCGGCTGGTGGCAGGCGAGGCCGGCTTTTCCCACCCACCCGCCCCTGCCCGTGCTGTCGCGAGCGCCTGCGGAGCCGGCTGGCGCCGACCCGCGCGCTGCCCTGTGTGCCCCTTGGTGGTGGGGTGGGGTGTCTGGGGCGGGCCCCTGCCCGTGCTGTTGGGAGCGCCTGCGGAGCCGGCTGCGCCGACCCACCTGGCTGGTGGCGGGCGACGTTGTCGTACGCCCGTTGGGGATGGGGTGGGGTGTCCGGGGAGGTGCTCCCGGCCCGTGCTCGTGCGGCCGTCTGTGGGGCCGATTGGGCGTCCTGTGTGGATCGTCGGTGGCGGGGTGGGGTGTTCCTGGCCGGGTGCCCCGGCCCGTGCTGCCGCTAGCGCCTCTGGAGCCGGCCGACGGCGACTGGCGTCGCTGGTGCGGGCGAGTTCGCTGGTGTGCCCGTTGGCGATGGGCGGGGTGTCCGGAGAGGGCGGGGCCCACGAATCCGCGTCCGTCGGCTGCCTGCGGAGCCGGTTGAGGCCGACCCGCGAGCGGGCGAGGCCGTCGTACGCCTGTTGGGGGTGGGGTGGGGTGTCCGGGAGGTGCTCCCGGGCCGTGCTCGTGCGGCCGTCTGTGGGGCCGGTTGGGGGCGTCCCGTGTCCGTTCCGGGGGCCTGCCCGTGTCCGTCGCCAGCGCCAGCGCCAGCGTTAGCCCCGTCGCCGGCGTCAGCGCCTGCGGGGCTCGGCTTACGCCGTTCCGCGGCCCAGGCCGCTGGTCGGGTTCGGCTGGGCGGCCGCGTCGCTGACGCGGTGGCCCAGGCTGTGCCCGCGCCAGCCACCGGGGCGGTCTTCGCCGAGCCGGTGCTCGCGTACGCGTCCCGAGGTGGGGGCGGGGCCCCGCGGTCGGCAGCGTGTCGCGGCCGCGGACTCGCCGGTGGGAGGCAGGGGGTGATCTTGACTTGACGGGTCTCGGACACTTGGTGGCGGTCAAGGGAGTGTCTTAAACGCGGGTCACTCGGTTAGATGAGCGTGGACACCAGAACACCCCGCACGCCTTCGGGGGGACGCTCATCGGGATTTGATGACGAGCCGCAGCTGATCATGGCAAAGGTGCCATGTGATCCGGCACAGGTCATCGTCAATCACGCGAGCTTCCGGGTGCGGCTCGCCGAGCCGCCGGGCGGGAGCCGGTTGGCGGAGGACACGGTCCGGCTGGACTCGGTGCCGGCGGCGCCCCGGCGGCGGCCGGTGGTGTGGACCGGGCGGACCGGGCCGGGCGGCGACCCGGCCGCGGCCCAGCTCCTCCAGGCCGTACGGCACGCGGGCGGCATCCGCGGCGTGGACGCCGAGGACGTGGGGGCGGCCACCCAGGTGCTGCCGCGGGTGCGGCTCGACGACCCGCCCACCGGGGTCATCGGGCCGCGCAGCCCGCGGGCCGAGGCCGATGCCACCGCGCAGCTGCCGCTGGCCCGCAGCGCGCCGGGGGAGTACCCGCGGCGCGCGTACGGCGAGGGGCCGGGCGGTGTGGGCGCCGAGGCCCACCTGGGTGCCGACGACGAGGAGCCGCGGCGGTCGCGGCGGTCGGGCGACACCGTGCGGCACGCGTACTACCCCGGCCGGCGGATGAACCTGGGCGTCGTGCTGCTGCCCATGCGCATCTTCCTGGGCCTCATCTCGATCTACGCGGGCATGGGCAAGCTCTCCGACCCCGTCTACTTCGACGGCGGCGAGCGCGGCTCGATGGTCACCTGGCTGCAGTCCCTGCACCCCTGGCCGGTGGCCTCCCCGCTGCGTGACCTCGCCCTCGCGCACCCGGTCGGCGCCGGGCTGACCGTGGCGTTCCTCCAGGTCGTGGTCGGCGTGCTCACCGTCTTCGGGCTCTGGCAGCGGGTCGCCGCCGCGATCGGCGCGCTGCTGTCCGCCGCGTTGATCGTGACCGTCAGCTGGCGCACCGTCCCCGTCTACGACGCTCCCGACATCATCTACCTCGCTGCCTGGAGCCCGTTGATCATCGCGGGTGCCCCGGTGTACTCCATGGACGCCCGGCTCGCCGGCGAGGCATGGCGGCGGCTCGGGCCGCGTGTCGAGGTGTGGCAGCTGCGCCGTCGGGTGCTGCGCCGGGGCACCGTCATGGTCTCCGTCATCGCCGGGCTGACCCTGCTCTTCGGCTCGATGCTGGGTGGCGCCGTGCGCACCTCCGACATGGTGAACGCGCCCGGCCCCAGCGACCCCCCGACCAACGACCTGCCCGGCTCGCCGCTGCCCCGCAAGTCCGACGGCGGCACTCCGCGCGACACCCAGGGGCCGGCCGGGTCGACCGGCGCCCCGTCGACCCGCCAGCGCACCCCGGCCCCCTCGGCCTCGGTCCCGTCGTCCTCCGCGCCGGGCGCGGTGCGCGAGTCGGGCACCATCGGCTCCGGGAACGCCACCGTCGGCGGTCAGCCGAGCCAGACCCAGGGCGCGCAGGGTGCGCAGACCGCGCCGCAGGCCCCGCAGCCGCAGGAGCAGCAGCCCGCCGCCCCGGAGACCACCTCCGCCGGCCCCTCCTCCACCGGCGGCACCGGTGGTGCCGGCGACACCGGCCCCGCCGCCACCGGCGGTGGCAGCGCCCCGGGCGCGGGCGGCGGCGGTGGCGGCGGCTCCACCTCCGGCGGCGGCTCCAGCGGCGGCGCGCTGGGCGGGCTGCTCGGCTAGGCGACCCACGGTCCCGGGCCTGCCACCGGCGCCCGGGACCCGCACCGGGTGCCCGAAGGGCCCGTACGACGCTCTCGCGCGTCGTACGGGCCCTTCGTCGTGGCGTCGTGGCGTCGGGTCGCCGTGGGGTGCCTGTCGCCCGGTCAGCTCCGGGCCGCGGCCAGCTCCCGGGCGGCCTCCGTCAGGTCCTTCGCCGTGTCGATGGCCCGCCAGTAGGCGCCGTGCGGCAGCGGGAAGCCGGCCAGCCGGCGTTCGCGGGCCAGCCGCGGGAAGGTGGTCCGCTCATGGTCGCCGTGGTCGGGGAGGAGCGCGGTGAACTCGGCGGAGAAGACGTAGACGCCCGCGTTGATCAGGTAGGGGGACGGCGGTGCCTCGATGAAGTCGAGGACGTGGCCGAACTCGTCGGTCTCCACCGCGCCCCAGGGAATCCGCGGGCGGGCGAGCGCGAGGGTGGCCAGCGCGTCGCGCTCGCGGTGGAAGTCCGCCATGTCGCGCAGGGAGAAGCGGGTCCAGATGTCGCCGTTGGTGGCGTACCAGGGCTGGTCGGAGTGGGGGAGCGAGGCGGCGGCGTACTTCAGTCCGCCGCCGCGGCCGAGCGGCTCGGGCTCGACGACCGTGGTGACCCGCAGCGGGAGGTCCGCCGCGTCGAGCCAGTTCCGCAGCACGTCGGCGAGGTGGCCGCAGGAGATGACCGCGTCGGTGACGCCCTCGGCCGCCAGCCACTCCAGCTGGTGGCCGATGATCGGGGTCCCGGTGCCCGGGATCTCCACCATCGGCTTCGGCCGGTCGTCGGTGTACGGGCGCAGCCGCGATCCCTGGCCACCGGCCAGGATGACGGCCTGTGTGGGGCGTATCGGCTGCGACCGCCCCGCGGCCGACAGGGTGGAACTGTGGGCATCACCATTCATGGACGGCACCCTATGCGGTGCCGGGGGCGGTCCTGCGCAGGGGAGAAGGAGCGGTGGGCGGGAAGCCCTCGGAGGGGCTTCCGAGCGGGGGTGGCCCACCGGGCGCGGGAGGGGCGGCGAGCGCCCCGAGACGGACCGCGCGGCTCAGCGGTGGGCCTGGGCGACTCCCGAGGCGAAGGAGACGTCGCAGACGGGCCGGGCGTAGGACTGGGCGCGGCTGGCGCTGCGGTACTTCTCCACGGCCGCCCGGCCCAGCGCACGGGCGATCGAGGCGCAGTGCTCGGCGATCGAGGGCCGGCGCTCGCTCTCCGCCTGCAGATGGGTGAGGGCCGTGCCGGGATCGGTCTCCTGGAGCTCGGCCAGCAGCCGGTCGCGCAGCTCCTCGTGCGGGGCGAGCCGCTCCTGCGGGGACGCCTTGTCGGAGGAGGCGGCGAGGACGCGTGAGTCGGTGCTGTGCGTGGCCCAGGGGACGCGGGTGACCGCGAGCGTCCCGGAGAGCACCAGGACGACGGGGAGGACGAGGGCGAGTGTTCTGCCGATGCGGCGGGCTGCGGTGTTCACGGAGGTCTTCCTCGCGGATCGGGGTGGGCGTGAGCGGTACGCCCGCGATCGTAGCGAGGAGTGATGATTTGGCGACATTTAGTCACCCCGTCGAGTGACGGAGTGGCGGCCGAGGCCCGACGTGATGTTGACGTACGGGGCTCGAAAAGGGCCTTCTGCTGGGCTATTTGTCGACAACGGCCGATGGCGCCACCTCGTCCACGAGGCGGCGCCATCGGCTCCGTATGGGCCCCCGGCCCGTTCCGCACGGGCCTGGGGGGCCGGGCCGCGCCGGGCGCGGTGGGTCAGTCGGTCAGGCGCTCGCCGGAGGAGGTGCAGAAGACGTGGGTCTCACCCGGACGCGGGACCACGTGCACCACCGAGCCCTTGGCCGGGACCTGGCGGCCGTTGACCCGGACCACCAGGTCCTTGACCGCGCCGCCGACCTCGGCGGTGCCGTAGACATAGCCGTCGGCGCCGAGCTCCTCGACGACGTTGACGGTCACGGCGAGCCCGGCCGGGGCGTCCTTGGAGACCGACGTGCCCGCGTCGCCGCCCTGCTCGACCACGTCGAAGTGCTCGGGGCGGATGCCGACGGTGACCGTGCGGTCGCCCTTGTCGGCCGCGGCGCCCAGCGCCTCCCGGGAGACCGGCACGACGCTGTTGCCGAACTTCACCCCACCGTCGGTGATCGGCACCTCGACCAGGTTCATGGCGGGGGAGCCGATGAAGCCGGCCACGAAGAGGTTGGCGGGGCGGTCGTACATGTTGCGCGGGGAGTCGATCTGCTGGAGCAGCCCGTCCTTGAGCACGGCCACCCGGTCGCCCATGGTCATCGCCTCGACCTGGTCGTGGGTGACGTAGACGGTGGTGATCCCCAGGCGGCGCTGGAGGCCGGCGATCTGGGTACGGGTCTGCACGCGCAGCTTGGCGTCCAGGTTGGACAGCGGCTCGTCCATGAGGAAGACCTGCGGTTCGCGGACGATGGCACGGCCCATCGCCACGCGCTGGCGCTGGCCGCCGGAGAGCGCCTTGGGCTTGCGGTCCAGGTACTCGGTGAGGTCCAGGATGCGCGCCGCGTCCTCGACCTTCTGCCGGATCTCGGTCTTGTTCACACCGGCGATCTTGAGCGCGAAGCCCATGTTCTGGGCCACGGTCATGTGCGGGTAGAGCGCGTAGTTCTGGAACACCATGGCGATGTCCCGGTCCTTCGGCGGCAGGTGCGTGACGTCGCGGTCGCCGATGCGGATGGCGCCCCCGTTGACGTCCTCCAGGCCCGCGAGCATGCGCAGCGAGGTGGACTTGCCGCAGCCCGAGGGGCCGACGAGGACCAGGAACTCGCCGTCTTCGATGGCGATCTCGAGCTGGTCGACGGCGGGCTTGTCGCTCCCCGGGTAGATCCGGGTCGCCTTGTCGTACGTGACCGTAGCCATGGGTGTATGGGTCCCTTCACCGGCAGGAACGTGCCGGACGATCCGAGTAAAGGTAGATGTGGTGTCCACCGGGTGGACATGCGGTGACGCTACCTGCCGTCGCGCGCCCTGTCAGCAGTGATGCGCAATCGCAATTTCCGGCCGGGGCATCACGCGGTCGTGGGTACACTGCTTTGAGTCTTGCCGCCTTAGCTCAGCTGGTAGAGCACCGCTCTTGTAAAGCGAAGGTCGTCGGTTCGAACCCGACAGGCGGCTCTGGATCGGAGAACCGCAGCTCGCCCCACCCGGTGACCTGCGGTTTTTCATGTCCTTACGTCCTGCGGGGAGCGGCCGGGGGGCGGGTGGCCCTGCGGGCGGCCCGCCGGGCGCGGGGCGGCCGCCGGTGTCGCGCGGCAGCCCGCCGGGGCGCCGCGACGGGCGTGACCGGGGGCGTGACGGGGGCGTCGGGGCGGCTTCGGCGCCCGGCGTCGGGACGGGCTCCGAGGCGGGCGCCTGGACGGGTGGTGGCGGCCGTCGGGACGGGCGGCGGGACAGGCTCGACCGGAGACGGCGCGGCCGGCCCGGCAGGGTGTCGGAACGTTGTCGTCCGCGGGGCTTCCGGTATCCATCCTCTGGAACGGGGACGGTCGGGGCCGCCACGTCGGGCGGTGGGCGGGGTGGAAACCCCCGGATACGGGTGATCGTAAAGCTGTCAACAAGCGGCCACGGATGAAGGTGTCGATCGCCGAACGTCGCCGTTCCAAGCCCTTCGCCTGCGGAGCGTGTTCGCTTCGTGAAGGTTGCCGACCGGGACTGCAGCTTGATGACAATCCGCGCACCCCCGGTGCCCCGATGAGCAGATCCATCGGGGGCGCGTGGGTGTTTTGCCCAAGCTTTACGGACTGGGTTTCGTTGACTGGCTCCCAACCGGCCAACTAGCCTCGCGCCACCAGAGCTTGGGAAGGCTTTCCTGACACAGCGCGATCGGTTCGGTGGAAATGCCTCCCGCGCATGGCATGGGGGAGTCATGTCTGAACAAGCGAATGTCAGCAATGTCAGCAAGGTTACTCATGCGGATGCGAGCGCCCGAGGCCGCTCGACCGTGCCCACCGACACCACCGGCGACGTCATCGAGGGCCTGGCCGCCAGCGGCGCGGACGGCTTAGAGGAGGCGTTGCTGCGGGTGCGCGGACTGATCGAGGCGGCGGTGGACCTGCACCGCCGCAACACTGTCCCGGCCACCCCGCTGGTGCCCGTCAGCGACGCCGCCGCCGTTCACGACGCGCTGGCCCAACTGGTCGAGCAGGCCAGGCACCGGCTGAGCATCACCATGCCGGGCGGGGTCGAGCGGGCCCGGCCGATCATGCCGCTGCTGCCGCGGATCAGCGCCATCGCCCGCAGCGGCATCCCGGTGCGGATCCTGGCGCACCCGCGGGTGCTGGGGCCGCTGGGCATCCTCTCGGCGGTGCGGCGCGGCAACGCCGGATACGAGGTGCGGGTCCTCGACATCGACCTCCAGGGCACCGTGGTCGCCGACGGCAAGGTGGCCTTCGGGCGCTCGGGGCCGCAGGACGAGTGCGTCCAGGCGTCGGTCATCCTCGACCCGATGGCGGTCCGCACCCTGGATCTGCTGTTCGCCGCGAACTGGGGCAGCGCCCGCCCGCTCGCCGAGCACCTGCGGCTCGCGGAGCGGCTGCACACCGACTCCGCACGGCTGATCCTGGGGCGGCTGCGGGCCGGGCGCACCGATGACGCGGCGGCCCGGGAGATCCAGGTCTCGCTGCGCACCTATCGCCGCCATGTCGCGGCGATCATGCGGGACGTCGGCGCCAACTCCCGCTTCCAGGCGGGGGTTCGGGCCGTGGAGCTCGGCCTGCTCGCGGAAAGTGACTGAGTGAGCTGACCGGCCCGACTGATGTCACGAGGTGAGTAGGGTGAGCAACGCCGCACCGTCCGGAGCGAGCGCCGAGCGTGGCCGGCTCCACCGCGCCATGGACCGTCGGACGGCCGCGGCCGCCGACGACCGGCAGATCGAGGACGACATCGCGCAGGAACTCATGGCCGTCCGAGAGCTCATCGAGACGACCGTCGTCAAGCACCGTGTCCGGCAGTCCCGTTCGCACTGGGTCTCCGCCGTCGACACCCATGACGAGGAGATGGTGGCCGCCGGCGACCAGCTCATCGGCACGGCGCGCAGGTCCATCGACGTGGTGTACGCGGTGGCCGACCCCTCGCACTCGCGGGTCGTGCGGACCGTGCTCACCCGCTGGCTGACCACCGGCCCGAGGAACGTGCGCACCCGGATGCTGTGCAACCGGTCCACCGTCGACCGGCCGCTGATCCGCGCCTACGCGGAGGCCGGCCGCCCGCTGGAGGTGCGGGTGGCCCGGGTGCCGATGCTCTCCGCGCTGATGGTGGACGGCCGTGAGTCCCTGGTCTGCGCCGATGTGCCCGGCGGCAGCGAGGCGTCCTCGATCCGCGACAGCGGGGTCATCGAGACGATCGCGGTGCTGTTCGAGGGGCTGTGGCGCAGCGCCGTGGTGGTCACGGACGAGATCGACTTCGGTGACCGGGCGCGCACCAAGATGGTGCGGCAGATCCTGGAGTGGCTGCGGCTCGGCGTCACCGACGAGGTGGCGGCGCGCGAGCTGGCGGTGTCGGTGCGCACCTACCGGCGCTGCGTCGCCGAGATCATGACACTGCTGGAGGCGAACTCCCGGTTCCAGGCCGGGGTGCGCGCCGCGGAGCTGGGGCTGCTGCCGCCGTCGAACGCGGCGGAGCCGCCGAGCAGACGCGGCTGACCCGCTGATGTGAAGGTCGACTCTCCACGCCCTGGCAGCTTCCTGTAGCGGTCGTATCCGGCTGCCCGGCACCGGGGTTAGATAGGGGCCCGCGGGACACCTTGATCCACGTGGCCGGTGAGTTGACGGGGGAGAGAGGGAGCGGCCGAGCCCGTATCCCGAATGGCTTACCGGACGAGGAGGCATCATCGTGACGACAGTGATTTCCGAGCAGACGCTGAGCGGAGTCGGCGTCCTCGACAAGGCGTCGCTCTTACTGGGGGTTCTGGAGAAGGGGCCGGCGTCGTTGTCGCGGCTCGTCTCCGACACCGGGCTGAAGCGCCCCACCGTGCACCGGCTGGTGTTGGCGCTGGAGCGGCTGCGGCTGCTGGCGCGCGACGCGCAGGGGCGGTTCATCCTCGGCCCGCGGCTGGGTGTGATGGCGGTCCAGGCGTGCCAGGACCGTCTGGTGACGGTGGCCGAGCCGGTGCTGTCGGAGCTGCGGGACCGCACCGGGGCCAACGCCCGGCTCTATCGCCGCCACGGCAATGTGCGGGTGTGCGTCGCCGAGGCCCAGGCGTACGGCAGTCCGGCCGGCCACGACCGGGCGGCGGTCGGCGCCGCGTTCCCGATGAGCGCCGGCCCCGCCTCCCAGGTGCTGCTCGCCTGGGAGCGCCCGGACGAGCTCAACGCGGGCCTGCGCGGCGCGCAGTTCACCGCGGCGGTGCTGTCCGGGGTGCGGCGCCAGGGGTGGGCGCAGAGCATCGGCGGGCGGGAGCACCCGGGCGCCGCGGTGGCCGCTCCGGTGCGTGATCCGGGGGGCCGGGTGGTGGCCGCGGTGTCGATCTCCGGGCCGACCACCCGGCTGACCACGGCGCCGGGACGGCGATACGGCGGCGCGGTGGTGGACGCGGCGATCCGTATCGCCGGCGGATTCGTCCCGTAGCGGGCTGGGGCGACGGCTGTTGCAGAACTGTCGAATTTCCCCGGGGAATGCCGAATTCCGGCGTGGAATTAGGAATTCCATGCCGGATGGCGATGTCGGGTTCCAGAAAACGGGCTGAGGCACCGCGGCGGGGGCCGGCTTCCGTAACGACTGTGTCACTCTTGTCACCGCGGGCCGGGGCGGGAGGCTTTGCGATCCCTTGGGCCGTGACTATCCGTCGTTGACTGGACAAGAACCAGCGAACTAATCTCAACGCGGCACGTTTAGCCGACCGTGCACTGATTTGCGGATGGCCGGCCCTGGCGCCGTCGTTTCAATTTTAAAGTGAAACGAAATCCGCGGCCTCGGCAGGGCGAGAACACATTCGCTGAGGGCTCCTGGGGGAAAACCATGATCGATCTGTCGCTGCCGTCGCGCCCTGCCGAATCCATCCCGGACACACCCGACACCCTCGAACGCGTGCTGCTCCAGGCCCGCGCACTGATCGAGTCCACGGTGACGGCGCGACGCAGCGCGCCCGGCTCCCGCGCCCTGTTCGAGATACGCCCGGAGGGCCAGGCGGTCGTGGACACCACCACACGGCTCATCGGCCGGGCCCGGCACAGCGTCTCCATCGCCCTGCCCGGCGGCTGTGAGCTCCAGGTGCGGGCGGTGGGGGCCGCCATCTCCGCGCTGGGCGCGGCCGGTCGGCGCGGGGTGACGGTCCGGCTGCTGTGCTCGCCGCGGATGATCGGCAGCGCGCTGGTGCGCGACGCCTCCGCGGCCGGCTGCGAGGTCCGGGTGGTCACCGGCGAGCTCCAGGAGTCCGTGATCGCCGACGGTCGGGTGGCGATGGTGCGCTCCGGGCCCGAGCGCACCGGGCGGAGCGCCGCGATCCTGGAGAACCCGGCCGCGGTGCGGGCGCTGGACCTGCTGTTCGCCAGCACCTGGGCCGGCGCGGTCCCGCTCGCCGCGGGGGCGGTGCTCAACGAGCGGCTGCGGCTGGAGACGGTGCGCAAGGTCCTCCAGTGGCTGTGCTCGGGCCAGACCGACGAGGTGGCCGCCCGGGAGCTCTCGGTCTCGCTGCGCACCTACCGCCGCCATGTCGCGGAGATCATGCGGGCGCTGGGCGCCACCTCCCGTTTCCAGGCCGGGGTGCGGGCCGTGGAACTCGGACTGGTGGAACGCGGCTGACCGGACGCGGTGTCGACGGCGAAGAGCACGTTCACGGGGGTGAGTGGGATGGACGAGGCATACGACGGGCGCGAGGCGTTCGGTGCCTATGGGTCACACGAGACGGACGGGGCGCTCGACGCACAGGGCACCCACGACGAGCTGGAGCGTTCGCTGCTGGAGGTCTGCGCCCTGATCGAGCAGACCGTCGACAAGCACCGGGATCGGCGCGCCCAGCCGGCCCTGGTGTACGAGGTGTCGGCCGGCAGCGCCGACCACGCCGCGCTCGCCCGCGAGCTGATCGCCGGCGCGACCGAGAGCGTGGAGGCGGTGCTCGCCGGGGAGCCGGGGCGCCGCTGGGCCACCCACGGCAGCCTGCACGAGCTGACGGTGGCCGGCCTGGTCGAGGCGGCCACCCGGGTGCTGTGCACCCGCGCCACCTTCGACCCGGAGCTGCTGCGGCGGCTGCCGGCGTGGAAGGGGCGACCCGCGGTGCGGGTCAGCGGGATGCCGACCCTGGAGGTGCTGATCGTCGACGAGCGGGCGGCGCTGGTCTGCGTCGACTCCGGTTCCGGCGGCGCCGCCTCCCTGATCCACGCGCCCTCGGTGATCCGCGGACTGCACACCCTCTTCGAGCGGGTGTGGCGGACGGCCATGGAGCCGACCGGGCCGGTCGGACTGAACGACGGCGCCCGCACCCGGCTCAACCGGCGCATCCTGGAGCAGTTACGGGCCGGGGTGACCGACGAGGTGGCGGCGCGCGAGCTGGCGGTGTCGGTGCGCACCTACCGTCGCTACGTGGCGGAGCTGATGGCCCGGCTGGGCGCCACCTCCCGCTTCCAGGCGGGGGTGTTGGCCGCCGAGTACGGCCTGCTGCCGGCCCCCACGGCCTTCCCCGCCCCGGCCTCCGCCCCGGCCTCCGCGCCGACATCTGCCCCGGCTTCCGGTCCTGTTCCTGTCGACCGCCGCCCGTCCGCTGGCAGTTAGCTGACGGGTTCCTTTACCTCGCCCGGATTCCACCCCTCCGGCGGAGCAGGGTAACGGAGGGAAGGAAGGAACCACGGACGGAGTAAAGGGTGTTTGCTTGGCTGGGGCAGTTTGTGGTGCGGGCACGCCGGGCGATTCTCGTCGCCGGGTTGGTGCTCATCGCAGCCGTCGGCATGTGGGGAATGGGCGTCTCGGAAACCGGCGTCCTGAGCCAGGGCGGTCTCGAAGACAAGAGCAGCGAATCCTATCGGGCCATGGAGCGGATGAAGTCCGAGGTGGGCCGGCAGGATTCCGACGTACTGGTGCTGTATTCACAACCCGGCACCTCCGTCGATAATCCAGAATTCAAACAGTCGGTGACCGCGGCGCTGGAGAAGACGCGGAGCAGCCCGGAGGTCGAGCACGTCGAGTCGTACTACGACGCCGGACTGCCGCCCTCGACGCGGGAGGCGCTGGTCTCCGATGACCACGAGGCCACCTACGCGGTGGTGCGGCTCAAGGGCGCCGACGACGACCAGCGCATGACCTCGTACCTGGACCTGAAGGACGCCGAGGGCGGCAACCCGCTGGTGGTGCCGGGGGACGAGATCACCACCCAGCTGGGCGGCCTGCGGCCGATGCTGGACGACGTCAACAGCGGGATCACCGACGGGCTGACCATCATCGAGGTGGTCACGGTCCCGGTGCTGTTCCTGCTGCTGCTGTTCGTCTTCCGCAGCGTGGTCGCGGCGCTGGTGCCGGTGGTCGTCGCGGTCATCGCGCTGGTCTTCGGCATGGCCGCGATCAGGGCGTTGAACGAGGCCACCACCATCTCGGTCTTCTCGCTGAACGTGCTGATGTTCATGGCGCTCGGCCTGGCGGTGGACTACGGCCTCTTCATGGTCAGCCGGTTCCGTGAGGAGTTGGCCGCGGGCCGGGAGGTGGGACCCGCGGTCGTGCGCACCATGCGCACCGCCGGGCGGACCGTCCTGGTCTCCGGCGTCACCGTCACCCTCGCCCTGACCGGCCTGCTGGTCTTCCCGCAGGCGTATGTGCGCTCCATGGCCTGGGGCGGGCTGGTCGGCGCCTTCTTCGCGATGGTCGCCTCGCTCACCGTGCTGCCCGCCTTCCTCGCCGTCATCGGGCGGAAGGTGGACGCGCTGCGGGTGCCGCTGCCGCGCCGCCGCCGTGAGCCGGAGGGGGCGCCGGAGACCGGCGGCTGGGGCGCGGTGGCGCGCTTCGTGATGCGGCGCCCGGCGGTCGTCACCGTGCTCACCGTGGGCGGTCTGCTGGTGCTCGCGGTGCCGGTGTCCGGGGTGACCTTCGGCACCAGCGACGAGCGCACGCTGGCGAAGGACGCGCCCAGCCGGGTGGTGGCCGACCGGCTGGACGACGAGTTCGCCTTCGACGCCCGCAAGTCGCTGTATGTGCTGGTCTCCGGTGTCGAGGGCGGCGAGCGCCAGGCGCGCTCCGCGGCGCAGGAGCTGGCCGGTCGGATCCGGTCGGTCGAGGGCGTGGACGCCCCGACCGTGGGCGTCGTGGGCGCCCGGGCGGAGGGCGGCACCGGTTCTGCCGTGGTCGTCGCCAACCACCAGGGGGAGTGGACCTCCGGGCAGGCGCGGGACGTGGTCGGCGACATCCGCGGGCTCAAGGCGCCGGACGGCGCCGAGGTGCTGGTGGGCGGCATGGCCGCCGATCTGAAGGACCAGCGCTCCGCGCTCGCCTCGCACCTGCCGCTGATGGCCGCCGTCATCATCGTGATCACGATGCTCTTCATGTTCCTGGCGTTCGGCTCGCTGCTGGTGCCGCTGATGTCGGTGGTGCTCAACATCGTCTCCATCGCGGCCGCGTTCGGTCCGATCGTGCTGATCTTCCAGGACGGGCATCTCTCCGGGCTGCTGGACTTCACCTCCTCCGGCTTCGTCACCGGCATGGAACCGGTGATGATGCTGGCCTTCGCCTTCGGTCTGTCCATGGACTACTCGGTGTTCCTGATGTCCCGCATCCGCGAGGAGTGGGACACCACGGGCGACGCCGAGCAGGCGGTGGTGGCCGGGGTGCAGCGCACCGGCGGGATCATCACCTCCGCGGCCGTGCTGCTCGCGGTGACCATCGGCTCCTTCGCCCTGGTCGAGGTGCGCGACATGAAGTTCATCGCGGTCGGGATGTTCATCATCATCCTGCTCGACGCCACCGTGGTGCGACTGCTGCTGGTGCCCGCCGTCCTCAAGCTGCTGGGTCCGGCCGCCTGGTGGGCGCCGAAGCCGCTGCGCCGCTTCTACGCCTCGTACGGCATCAAGGAGACCGACGGCGAACCGGCGGAAGCGGCGCCGGCTTTGAGTGGCCGACACTGAGGTAATCGCGCTGTCAGCCCCTTGCTGACAAAGCCGAATAGGGCTTTGTCAGCTTGCTGCAGCACTTCTTGCGACGTCCGCCCGGGCATCGATAGAAAAGACTCGGGCGGACGTTCCGCGTATTCCCTGAGCAGATAATTCCGAAAGAGGGCCCAGGCATGTCCCAAGAGCGTGAGACGCGCATCCAGACCATCAAGGAGATTGTCTGCGACATCCTTGAGATCGAAGAGGACGAGGTCACCCAGGACAGCCTCTTCAAGGAGGACCACGACGCGGACTCGCTGCGCGCCATCGAGATCCTGGCCGCGCTGGAGAAGGAGTTCAGCGTCGTCATCGACCAGTCCGAGCTGCCGCGCATGGTGAACCTCAAGGGCGTGTACGAGGTCGTGGCGGAGTCCGCCGGCTGGTGAGCCCGACAACGGATGAGCCCGCCGTCGCGGTGACGCGACGGCGGGCTCATCCGTTGCCCGGTTCCGTTGTCGGATACGGTCGTTGGCGGCGACCGGGGGTCAAGCGGGATCGAACGGCGCTCAGTTGGAGAGCGCCACCACACCCACCAGCAGCCCCAGGGCGATGCACAACGGCGAGTAGACGGCCGAGTTGAGCCGGCTGAACTCCTCGGCGGAGCCGCTGTTCATGGCGTAGCCGCCGAGCCCACGGCCCAGCAGCGCCACGGCCAGGCCGTAGATCGCGACGGTGCGCATCCAGCTCGGGCCCAGCTGCGGAACCGTGTCGTTGACCATCAGCGGCACGACCGCGGCGACGATGATGATCAGGCCCATCACGGCGGAGAGCGCGGCGGGGAAGGGCCAGGCCCCGTCCTTCGCGCCGAAGACGGACTTGACGAATATCTCGGTGCTTTCAAAGGGCCACGGCGAGAACGCCCAGACCACATGCAGAAGGCCGATCGCCAGCAGGGCGATTGCCGCGATCCAAGCGGCCGCAGTGGTGATCATCACCATCCCTTTCGGTAAAATGTGCATGGTCGGCTCGATGCTACGGGGTGGCGGCCATCTCGGGCCGTATCAGGGTGGCTTGACGGCGTGCCAGCACCATCTGGCCTGCGGTGATCACCAATTTGCCACGTACACGAGTTGAACCTTCAAAGAATTGGGTGTCATTGAGGGTTCGGGTCAGCCGCACCGTGTGTTCCAGGAGATCCCCCGGATAGACCGGTTCGCCGAACGAGACGTCGCCGTAGCTGCCGAGCATCAGCACCTCGGAGGCCAGGACGTCGGTGTTGGCGGCGTCGGCGGTGGCCAGCATCGCCGCGGCCTGGTTGAGCGACTCCATCAGCAGGCCGATCGGGTACGCGTACGCCTCCGCGGCGGTCGGCTCCGGGCGCTGCCAGCGGTACCACGGCTCGCCGTAGGTCACCGCCTTCACGGCCGTGACGTGCTCGCCGGGCACGAAGTCCAGCACCTGGTCGATCAGCAGCATCTGCTGGCGGTGCGGGATGCGCTGGATGATGTCCGGGACGAGCATCCGGTCTCCGGTCCCGGAGGCCGGCGCCGCGACGGCGGGGAACGGCTCCACGGGCGCGGCGGCCGGGGCGTAGCGCAGTCGCACCCGTGCCACCGCCGCCCGCGGGCCGGACAGGACGCCCCGGACCAGCCAGCCGTCGCCCTTCGGCGTCCAGGTGAGTTCGACGGTCAGTAGATCGCCGGGGTAGGCCGGGCTGAGGAAGCGCGCGGACTCCACGGCGGCGAGCCGGAGCGGCCCGCTGCCCTCGGGCGGGGCGGCGGCCGCGGCCCGGTGTGCCGACTCCACGAGGAAGACCCCGGCGAAGATCGGGAAGCCGGGGTAGTGGCCGTCGAAGACGGGCTCCTGGGCGTCCAGGGCGAGTTCGGCGGTGGTGATGTGGTGAGCGTCGGGGCCGGACCGGCCGGTCCGCACCACGGTGAGCGGGGTGCGGACCGAACGGCAGAACGGGGTCGAGCCCATCCGGCTCAGGCGGCTTTCCGGGTGAGCAGCTCGTAGGTCTGCCCGAAGTTCGTGATCTGCTTGAACTCCTCTTCGTTGATCTTGATGCCGAAGGTCTTCTCCAGCTGCACCATGATCTCCAGACCCATCAGCGAGTCGACGCCGAGATCCTCGATGTAGTTCGCCTCGTCGGTGACCTCCTCGACCTCGACGTCGAGCGCGTCGGCCACGAGCTCGCGGAGTGCTTCCTTCTCGATAACGGCAGTCGACATGTCTGGTCAGCTTCCTTCCGTGGGTGAATCCATGGGTGACAGGGGAATGTGGGGCGCCGGGCGGACCCGGGCGACCGCGACGGTGCCCGCCCGGCCGGCGGTGATGATCAGCCGTGGTTCCGCGGCGCCGAGCGCGTCGGCGACCTGACGTACGGGGCCCAGGCACCCGGAACCGGCCGTGACCGGCTCCGCGCGCCCCTCGCAGGCCCGCGCCAGCGCGTCGGCCACCGGCGAGCCGTCGGTGATCAGCCGGACGCCGTCGGCGGGCAGCCGCGGCAGGTCGAGCCCGGCCAGCGCGGCGGCGAGCAGCCGGCGGGCGTGCTCGGGTCCGTCCTCGGCGGCGGCCGCCGCCGGCGGCAGACAGAAGACCCGCGCCGTGACGGTGCCGAGGCTCCGGCCGCCGCGCGCCGCGACGGCGGACGCCGGCTCGAAGACCAGCGCCACGGCCCCGTCCTCGGGCGTCCCGTCGAGCGCGAGCGCCTTGTCGTCGGCCGGCGGCGGCTCCTCGGCGGCGCCCGCCAGCAGCCAGTCCGCGCGGCCGAAGCGCAGGGCGCGCAGCCCGGCGTGGACCGCCTCCAGGCCGCCGGTGCCCGGGGTGTGCACGCCCAGGCTGAAGCCCTTGAGGGCGTGCTCGATCGCCAGCCGGCCGGCGATGAGGTTCGGCGAGAAGTAGGGCGCGGCGGCGGGCGAGATCAGATGGGCCTCGCCGCCGGTGGTGGCGGCGTCGACCTCGGTGTGGATCCGGGCCGCCCCGTGGTTGCTGCCGACCGCGACCGCGCGCCGCTCCTCCGGCGTGCTCTCCAACCCGCCCCCGGCCGCCGCCAGGGCCCGCCGGGTCGCGGAGAGCAGGTACTGACAGGCCGCCGGCAGCTTCTTGTACCCCCGCCCCAACTCGGCCCGCTGGTCGAACCACCCGTCGGCGCCCGGCGCCGGGGGAAGGGTGGTGCCGATGGCGGTGACCACGAGGTCCCGGGCGGAGGCGGCGATGGTGGGGACGGCTGGGCCGGCGGTGGTGCCGGCGCTCGCCCGGGGCGTCGTGTCGTGGAGGCCGGTCATGCCGCCACCCCCTGGAGGGCCAGCGAGATGTTGTTGCCGCCGAAGGCGTAGGAGTTGACCAGGGCCACCCCGCCGTCCAGCGGTGTGATGCCGGTGGGGAGGTGGACCGGGCACTCCGGGTCCGGCTCCCGCAGGGGCGGGTTGGGCGGGATCTCGCCGTGGTGGAAGGCGAGCGCGGCGAGGATGGTGCCCATCACGCCGGCGCCGCCCGCCAGGTGCCCGATGATCGCCTTCAGGTTGTGCAGCGGGATCTCGGCCAGCCGGTCGCCGAAGGCGTCCGCCATGGCGGCGGCCTCGGTGGAGTCGTTGAGCGTGGTGCCGGTGGCGTGCGGCACGATGAACGAGACGTCCTCCGGCCCCGCCCCGGCCTGCGTCAGGGCGTCCCGCATGGCCCGCTTGATCTGGGTGCCCGACGGATCGGGGGCGGTGGGGTGGGCGGCGTCGCAGCTCCAGCCGGAGCCCGCCAGCCGGGCGTAGGCACGGGCGCCGCGCGCCGCGGCGTGCGCGGCCGACTCCAGCACCACCGCACCCGCGCCCTCGCCCAGGACCACGCCCTGCCGCCCCTTGTCGAAGGGGCGGGGCCGCTCCGGGCCGAGGGCGCCCATCCGGTTGAAGGCCGCGATGGTCACCCGCGAGTACGCCTCCACGCCGCCCGCGATCACCACGTCCGCCTCGCCGGCCTCGATCATCTCGGCGCCCATGGCGATCGCGTAGCCGCTGCCGGAGCAGGCGTTGCTCAGGCTCACCGCCCCGGCGCAGGGTCCGATCCGGGCGGCCAGGGCCGAGGCCATCGAGAACGGCGGCGAGCCACCCGTCACGGCCGGCGCCTCGCCGGCCCTGGCGAGCTCGGTCTGCCGCGCGTCTCCGACGCTGGAACCCATCAGCACGGCCACCCGGTACGGGTCCACCTCGCCGACGCGGCCGTCGGCGGCCGCCTCCTCCCCGGCGGCGACGGTGAACTCGGAGGCCGGCCCGCCCGCGTGGACGGCGGACCGGCCCGGCACCATGTAGTACAGCGGGAGCGGCACCTCGGCCCGCTCGTCCGGCACCCGGTCCGGCTCCGCGGTGCGGGCCGCCATGACGCCGTTCCAGAAAGCGTCGACGCCCGTGCCGAGCCGGCAGACGGCACCGAGGCCGGTGATGACGATCTCGCTCACCGCGTGAAATCTCCCTGCTTGCTGGGGCTTTCCCGGACTTTCTTCGGGCTTTCCTGGGGCCTTAACGTCCTTGCGTCATATCCCGACCTCGACCGACCTCGACCGGCCCCGACTGAAAAGGCCGCGAATTGAAGCTAGCGGTCGTCCAATGGCCCCGACAACGCCTTGGCAACAACGTGCAGTTGCTCGCGGAAGGCGCGGACGGCCGCCGGGCAGGAACCTGTCAGGAGACCGCTTAAAACCGCGTTACCCCCGGTCGGCCCGGCTAAGTTTCCGACACAGTAAACGTCCGGGCGGACCGCCGGGACGAGCCGGCGGAGAGGAACGGTAGAGGAGATATGTCGCTCTCGGAATGGGGTTTCGGGGACTTCGCGCAGACGCTGCGTGAACTCGGCTTCAGCCGCCCTCCGGCCTCCGACATCATGCCCGGCGCGGTCCATGGCAACGGCTCGTATGTCACGAATTTCGCGCCGGTCAACTTTCTCAATCTGCAGCGCCGCGCCGATGTCATGGAGCGCATGGTGGCGGCGACCCAGCAGTACGGCCTGGCCAGCGGCGGCTCCCGTACGCTGCAGGGCGTCTCGCTGCACCACCTGGCGATGGAAGAGACCATCTCCCGCTATCTCGGCAAAGAGGCGTCGATCAGCTTCGGCACCGGCGTGCTGGCCAACATCGGCTTCATCCACGCGATGTCCGGCCGTCAGGTCTTCAGCCGCGGCCTGGTGCTGGACAACAGCGACACCGTCTTCGTCTTCGACCGCGACGCGCACTGGTCGCTGTGGAAGGCCGCGGAGGGGCTGAAGTACGGCGAGCGGCTCTTCTCCTTCAAGCACAACCGGGTCGACGAGCTGGAGAAGGTCCTCCAGGGCCTCCAGGGCAAGCGGGTCGTGGTGGTCTTCGAGTCGGTCTACTCGATCGACGGCACCGTCGCCCCGATGCACGAGATCGTCGACGTCTGCGAGAAGTACGGCGCGCTGTCCTTCTGTGACGACGCCAACGGCTTCCTGGTCTACGGCCCGTCCCACCGCCGCTTCTACGACGAGTACCAGGGCCTGCTGCGGTCCACCTTCATCATGGTCTCGATGAAGAAGGCGGTGGGCGTGGAGGGCGGCCTGATCGCCGGCCCGCGGGACGCGATCGAGGGCTTCGAGGTGCTCACCGGCACGGCGACCTTCACCGCCGGCATGTCCGCCCCGGCCGCCGCCGCCACCGACTACATCACCCAGCTGCTCGCCTACAACGAGCCGGGGATCGTCGACAACTACCTGGCCAAGGTGGAGGACTTCCGGCGCCGGCTGTTCGCCGCCGAGCTGCCGGTCACCGAGACCGAGACCTGTTTCACCTCGATCCAGGTCGGTGACGAGCACAAGGCCTTCGCCGTCCACCACGACTTCCTGGAGCGCGGCTTCCGGGTGCCGGTCTACTGCTACCCGGCCACCAAGCGCAACGAGGCCGTCCTGCGCATCATCCTCAACGACGCTCACACCGACGAGCAGACCACCGAGTTCATCAAGGTGGCCAGCGAACTTCGGGACAAGTACGGTTTCGACGGGCCCAAGAAGCGTCCGAACCGGAACGCGAGCCCCCTGCAGAAGACGGTCACCCACGTGCTGAACGAGCCCAGCCAGGTCGAGGTCCGCCCGCGCTACGAGGGCAACAACATCAACACCTGGATCGGCTTCAAGCACGTCAACTACATGGTGGAGGAGGCCGTGCTGGGGCACTTCCGCGCCGCCGGGCTCTCCTCGCGCACCCTCTTCGAGGAGTACGGTCTCGGGCTGGACATCGCCCGCCTCGACACCCGCATCCTCAACGCCTTCCACCTGGACGAGTCGGCCGTCGCCACCGTCACCCCGGTCGGCAAGGGCCAGGAGCTGACCTTCCGCGTCACCCTCTCGAAGAGCACCACGAGCGCCGAGGGCACCGAGGCTGCCGACGGCGCCGATGGGGCCGAGGCGGGCGGCAAGGGCACCAAGGACGTCACCGCGCAGGTCAAGGTGGTGCTGCGGCGGGAGAAGTACGTCGACGCGACCAACGCCGTGCCGCGCGAGCTCTCCCGGTTCGCGGTCAACAAGATCGCCCACGCCCAGCCGGAGCGCGACGCCGAGGTCACCCCGTCCCAGGACTGGGGCATCACCGCCACCCACCGCACCGACCCGCTGCTCAAGGAGCTCACCGAGGGCCGCAACGCGATCGGCTGGCGCTGGCGCATCCCCTACCCGTACTGCCACAACAACGAGCGGCTCCAGATGTCCGGCTACCTGCGGCTGATGGAGGAGGCCAAGGACCGGTTCGTCGCCGACCGCGGCATCTCCATCAAGACGCTGCTGGACGAGCGCAAGTGGATCCCCGTGGTGCCGCGCTCCCGGATCGAGTTCCTGGACGAGGCGCTGATGGAGGAGGAGCTGTACATCGTCTACTCCGTCGAGGACGTCTTCAAGGACTTCACGTACACCTCGCGGATGGACTGCTACGTGGTCCGCGACGGCAAGCTCGTGCCCACCGCCACCGGCACCATCGTGCACGGCTACGCCGAGATCGCCGACCGCAAGAACTGGTCGCTGGTCAGCTTCGACGACCGGGTGCTGGCCGCCCTGAACGGGACGGTGGCCGAGGAGGGCACCGCCGCCGAGGAGGAGCCGGCGGCCGCCGAGGCGGAGTCCGACCCGGGTGTGACGATGCACCTCTCGCTGCGCGGTGCGTGACCTCGTGCCGGGGTATCTGCTGATCGAGTCCAACGGACCCGCGTCCGGTCCGGGCGGCGCGCGCTTCTTCACCGATGCGCTGGCGCTCGCCCGGGCCGGGCACCCGGTACGGCTGGTGCTCATCCAGGAGGGGATCGGCGCGGCCGTGCCGGAGGCGGCGCCCGAGCTGGCGTCGCTGCTGGACGCCGGCGGCGAGCTGTGGGTGGACCGGTTCTCCGTCCTGCAACGCGGACTGACCCCGGACGACGTGGCCAAGCGGGCACGACTGGTGGAGATGGACGAGGTGGCGGCGGCGCTGCTCGCCCCCGACGTACAGGTGGTGTGGCACTGAGATGGCCGGTGCACCCAAGACCGATGTGATGCTCGTGGTGATGGGCCCGCCGCACTCGGGGGAGCTCACCACCTCGGTGCTGCGGCTCACCCACGCGCTGCTGGCCCAGGGCGCCACCGTGCAGGTGTGGGCGTGCGGCTACAGCACCATGCTGAGCCAGCAGGCGATGGGCGAGACCAAGCCGATCAACCTGCTGGACCGGCACGCCGAGTACCCGACCACCGTGGCGCTGATCCGCTCCCTGCACGAGGCGTTCCCCGGCCGGCTGTGGTGGTTCGGCTGCCGCGCGTGCAGCGAGCACCGCGGCGCCACCGGACACATCCCGGAGGTCGTGATGCGGGCCCCGTCCACCTTCGGCAAGCACGTCGCCGCGGCCACCAAGACCGTTTTCATGGGGGTGGCGTGATGCCGTCGCTGGCGATCGTGGAGCGCGCCTACCGGGGCGCCCTGGAGGTCTCCTACTTCGACGCGCTCTTCCTGGGCATCGAGATCCATCGACAGCTCGGCCTGGACGTGCTGCTCCGCGGCGAGGCCGTCGGCTACGCGGTGCGGGCCGACCCGCCGCCTCCGCTGACGGTCGGAACCACGGTCGTGGAGGCGTACGACGCGCCCCGCGAGGACCTGCTGCGCCTGCGCGACCTGGGGGTGGGGATCTGGGTCGAGGAGCCCGACCTGACGGCCATGGGGCTCGGCCCGGAGCGGCTGGCGGAAGGGGTGCGGTGCGTGGCGGCCGGGGAGTTCGCGGCGCGCTGGCCCAGTTACGACCGGGTCTTCTTCCTGTAGGGCCCGAATTCTCTAGATCCCGGAGGTACCGGTGACCGAGGTTGTCATAACCGGTCTGGGGGCGGTGTGCCACCTGGGCGGGGGCGTCGAGAGCTTCTATCGTGCGCTGCTCGATCCCGAGCGGGCCGCGCCCGACACGACGACCGACCCCCTGGCGCACGTACCCGTGCCGAACTTCTACTTCACCCCGGAGGGGGCGGTGCCGGCCGAGCCGGCCGTCGTGGACGGGCTGCCGGTCGGGCACGCCACCCGCACCGCGCTGACGGTCGCCCGCGAGGCGGTGGCCGACGCGGGCCTGGCGGGCGCCCTGGACGCGCACGGCACCGCCGTCCTCATGGGCAGCAGCGTCGCCGACGCGTATGTCGTCGAGGACTGGCGGGCCCACGGCTCCTTCCCCGAGGAGGACCGCTGGACGCCGGTCTTCTCCACCGCGTCGGTGGTCGCCCAGCTGCTCGGGGTCAACGGGTTGGCCACCGGCGTCAGCAACGCCTGCTCGGGCAGCGGCTATTCGATGGCCATCGGCGCCGACATGATCCGTGCCGGCGAGGCCGACGTGGTGGTCGCCGGGGGCTTCGAGACCTACTCGCGGGTGGCGCTGGCCGCCTTCAACCAGGTCGGCGCCCTGGACCCGGTCAGCTGCCGCCCGTTCGACGTGGGGCGGGGCGGGACGGTGCTCAGCGAGGGCGCGGGCGCGGTGGTGCTGGAGCGTGCCGACCGGGCCCGGGCGCGCGGTGCGCGGATCTACGCCACGCTGGCCGGCTCCGGCTGGAGCTGTGACGCCTTCCACGCCACCGGGCTGGACCCGGAGGGCGCCCAGATCGTCCGCGCGATGCGGGACGCGCTGGAGGAGGCGGAGGCCAAGCCGGACGACGTCTCGTTCATCGTCCCGCACGCCACCGGCACCAAGCTGAACGACGTCACCGAGTCGCGGGCCATGGAGCAGGTCTTCGGTCCCCGGACCGCGGAGATCCCGCTCTACAGCCTCAAGGCGCTGACCGGCCACACCGGGGGCGCCTCCGGGGGCCTCGGCGTGGTGGCCGCGGCGCTCTTCCTGCACCACGGCTCGATGGCGCCCAACCTCCCGGTCGCCGAGCAGGACCCGGAGTGCCGGGTGCACGTGCCCACGGAGCCGACGCCGCTGTCGGGCCGGCTCGGGATGGTGAACGCGTACGCGTTCGGAGGGAACAACATGTCTCTGGTGCTACAGGGGGAACCCCGATGACGACGGCGACGACGGCGACGGCGACGACGACCGCGACGGCGGTGGTCACGGGCATCGGGATCGTCACCCGGGAGACGCTGGACCCGGCGGGGGAGAAGGAGGGCGACGCCTGGTTCACCGCCCGCGCGGTCCTGGGGCGGGGCTACAAGTACCTGCCGCGCTCCAGCCAGTACCTGATCGCCGCGACGCGCCGGGCGCTGGCGGACGCGGGCACCGACTTCGACGCCATCCCGGACTCCGAGCGGGCCATCACCGTGGGCACCAACAACGGCACCTCGGCGATGCAGGGGGAGTTCGACCGCACGGTGATCGAGCACCGCTCGGACGTGCTCAGCCCGCCGTCGGTGCCGTACTTCTCGGTCAACCTGGTCGGCAGCCGGGTCGCGATGGAGCACCAGCTCAAGGGCTTCAGCCTGGGCGTCCACAGCCCACGCGTCGCGGGCCTGGAGGCGCTCCAGCACGGTCAGCGCGCCCTCGCCGCGCGGCGCGCCCGCTGGCTGCTCACCGGCGCCGCCGAGTCGCCGCTCTCGCCGGACGAGCCGGGGGTGGCGAGCGGCGAGGACGGCGCGGTCGCCCTGGTGGTGGAGCCCGCCGCCGACGCCGCCGAGCGCGGCGCCACCGGCTACGGCCGGGTGCGCGTGCGCAGCTTCCTGCTGCCGCGCGCGCAGGCCGCCCGCGCGGACGGCCTGGACCTCGCCCGCCGCCCCGTGGAGGCCGCCCTCGCCGGGCTGGGCCTGGGTCTGCGGGACCGGCGCCGCCATCCGGTGCGGCTGGTGGCCGAGGACTGCGTGGTCGCCGACCGGGTGTCCCGGCTGCTGGGCCCATCCGTCACCCGCGTCCCGGCGGCCTCCGGCTGCCTCGGCCCCGTCCTGGAGGTCGCCGACCTGTTGACGAGCGGGGCGGGGGAGCACCTGGTGGTGAGCGTCGCGGAGCAGGGGAACGTGTCGATCGCGTACGTGGCGCCGGCCCGCTAGCGGGCCCGGTCAGATGCAGGTGCGGCCCTGGCGGATCCGGGAGACCGCCCGACTCAGATCCACCAGGGACTCCCCAGGGTTCGGGCCGGCGTCGGAGAGGACGACCTCGACGGCCGGGTCCCTTCCGTAGCTGATGAGCACCTGGGAGCCGTCCTTGGACTTCGCCTCCTCCAGGACCCAGTCGACCCCGTCCACCTGGAAGCAGGGGTCGACCGTCGGCTTCGGCGGCTCCATGCCGCACCGCAGCACCACCGTCTCGTCGCCCCACACGGCCACTCCCGGCGGCAGGTCGGCGTCGGAGCGGGACTCCCCGAGGAGTTCGTCGGGGTAGTCCTCGGCGATGCGCTCACAGAGCGGATGGTCCCCGCGCGGGGCGCCCTCCACGTCGGAATCGGACGACCGCGTCGCGTAGACCACCAGCCCGGCGGCGGCGACGATCGCGAGGACGGAGGCGCCCATGGCCAGGCGCACCCCGCGGGGGGATGCCGGCGGCGACGGGGACGCGGACGGCGGCTCGGGATCCGTTCCGTCCCGCGCCGTGAGATCGCTCTGTTCCTGCGTCAATGGCGCCGAACCTCCCCCGTGTTGGCGACCGTGGTCACCGCTGCACCACGGTCGATCATATGGCCGACGCGTGCCTCGACCTCGTCCGGGTCGGCGTCGGGAAGGCGGGGCGAACCGGCCGGCGAGGCCGCCGTCCCGGGCGTCGGAGTCGAGGGCTAGGCTGGCGAAACGCCAGACAGGGGGCATCAGCTCCCGGGTCTCCGGCTGCCTTTGTCGTCGAGACGATGGAGCGGACCGATGAGCGTCCCCATGCCCCGGGTGGCCGCGTTCGCCGCGGCGGCGTCGTTCGTTCCGTGGGGGGTGGGGGCGTCGCTGTGCGCCGCCGTCACCCCCGTGGGAGTCACCCCCTACGAGGGCCAGACCGCCGCGGAGGCGCGGCGGGAGGCATGGGCGTCCTACGCCGCCGAATGGTTCTCCCCGGAGGCGCTGCTCCTCCCGGTGCTGACCTTCCTCGCCCTCGTCGCCCTGCAGTACGTCGGCTGGCGCGCCAACCGCTGGCTGATCGCGGCGAAGAACGTCCTCGGATACGCGGGCGTCCTGGCGTTGGTGACCCTGGTGCAGGGCATCGCCGCGGGCGACGAGCGGCCGGAGGACTGGGTCTTCTTCATGCTCACCCTGGCGCTGCTCACGCTCCAACTGCCGGCGTGCTACCTGGTGTCGGCGGCGATGGCGAAGCCGTTCGAGACGGCGGCGCACGGGGGCGTCGCACGGGGGCGCGTGTAAGCGCTCCGCCGGGAAGTCCGCGACGGGCCGCCGATCGTCCAAGGGCCCGTCGTGGCCGGTCGCGCCCACGCGGCGGCAGCCGCACAGCTCACGCAGCCCCGCGCCCCTTCAGGGCGCTGCGGAACCACGGCCGACGTCACCGGAGCCGTTTGGGTCGGCGCCCGGCCGTCAGGGTCGGGGGAGATCCTTTACCGAACGGTCAGCCCATCGCCCGCGCCGCTCGCCTAGGTTCGATGACACCGAACGAGACCCGAGAGCGGGCCGGTGAGCCCGCGTGCGCCCGCCGTCCCGCGGAGGAGGCGTGTGCCGTCATGAGCCCGATCGACCTGAGGACCACCGCGGCGGAGCTGCCGGGGAGCTGGCGCTCGACGATCCTGGGGGAGGTGGGCGGCGCCTCGCTGAAGGTGCTGCGGATGGACGCGATGCCGGTGGAGGAGGAGAGCCACCCGACGCCCGAGGCGCTGCTCGTCCTCGACGGACGGCTCGAACTCGACGTCGCCGGGCGGCCGGTGTCCGTGGGGCCGGGGGAGCTGTACGTGGTCCCGGCGGGGACACCGCACGCGGTCCGCCCCGGCAGCCGGGGCACGCTGGTGATCGTCGAGCACGCGGAGGGCTGAGACGGGACGCCTGGGGCGAGGCGGGGCGAGGCGAGGCAGGGCGGGGCGGGCCGGGGCGGGCCGGGGCCCGGGCGGGGCGGGGCCGCCGGGCCGGCTACTCCGTGACGGAGGCGCTCTCCACCACCGCGTCGACGCGCTCCCGCCGCTCCGGGGCGTCGCCGGAGAGGCCGAGCAGGAAGGCCGAGCGGTGGTCGTCGACCGAGACCAGCGTCATCCGCAGGTGGAGCTGGTGGCCCTCGCCGTCGTCGACCCGGAGCGCCACCGTGTGGGCGGGCCGGTCGCTCACGGTCGTGGCCCGGGACTCCTCCAGGGTGGAGCGGCCGTCCGGGCAGAAGAACTCCGCGTTCGACCGGGCCGCCATGCGCGTCTGCCGCTCCAGGGCGGACTCCGGGATGGCGCCGGCCCGACCGGCGAGGACCGTGCTGCCCCCGATGCCGTCGTCCGTCCCGCCGGGCTCGCCCTCGGCGCCCGCGGGGTCCTTGACGCCCACGGCCGAGGTGAAGGCGTCGATCAGGTCCTTGCCGGACTGTTCCTTCCAGCCCTCCGGTATGGCGTACGAGATCCCGGCGGCCCGGTCCGTCACCCGCGGCCGCCCGGCCAGCGCCGAGTCGTCCTCGGCACGCGTCAGCCACCAGGCGCCGGCGGTCCCGCCCGCCACGACGAGAAGTACCGCCGCGATCACGCCGACCACGGCCGCGCGGCGCCGGCGCGGCGGCGCGGGCGGCGGCGGGGGCAGCGGTGGCAGGGACGGGTGGCCGAAGTGTCCGGTCTGGGGCGGGTGCGGCGGCGGGCCGACGAGGGGAGGCGTCGTCATGGCCCCAGCCTCCCGGTGTCGCCCGGCCCCGACCTGAGCGTTCGTACTCACTCCCGTACTCAGTTCCCCCGAGTGGCGCAGCGATCGTGACAGTCCGCGTCCGGGCGGATGCGGAACGCGCCGGGGGTAAACGGAGTGATGTCTTCCTGTCGCGGGCGTGGCGCCCCCGCGCGATGCTGGCCGCATGACCCTCGTCGACTACTCCGTTCGCATGGAACGCGCGCTCCGCGCGGCCGCCGAAGCCGGCCTGGCCGGGCTCATCGTGATGCCCGGCCCCGACCTGGCGCACCTGTGCGGCTATGCCCCCACCGCGGTCACCGAGCGGCTCACCGCGCTGCTGCTGACCCCGGACCGCAAGGCCCGGTTGCTGGTGCCGGTGCTGGAGCGCCCCGAAGCGGAGGCCGGGGTCGGCGGCGCGCCCGTGGACGTCACCGGCTGGATGGACGGCAACGACCCGTACGAGGACATCGCCGAGCTGCTCCCCGCCGAGGGCCGGTTCGCCATCTCCGACAGCGCCTGGGCGATGCACCTGCTGGGCCTCCAGCGCAAGCTGCCGGGCACCTCGTACTCCGCGTTCAGCGAGGTGCTGCCGATGCTGCGGGCGGTCAAGGACGGTTACGAGGTGGACCGCCTGGCCGCCGCGGGCGCGGCCGCCGACGCCACCTTCGAGCGGATCGTCGAGATGCGGTTCTCCGGTCGGCGTGAGCGGGAGGTCGCCGACGACCTGGCCGCCCTGCTGCTGGAACACGGCCACAGCCAGGTCGACTTCACCATCGTCGGCTCCGGCCCGAACGGGGCCAACCCGCACCACGACTCCGGCGACCGGATCATCGAGGACGGCGACATGGTCGTGCTCGACTTCGGCGGCCTGAAGGACGGGTACGGCTCGGACACCACCCGTACCGTCCACGTCGGCGAGCCGACCCCGGAGGAGCGGAAGATCCACGAGGTGGTCCGCGAGGCCCAGCAGGCCGCGTTCGAGGCGGTGCGGCCGGGGGCGGCCTGCCAGGACATCGACCGCGTGGCCCGCAAGGTCATCGGCGAGGCCGGCTACGGCGAGTACTTCATCCACCGCACCGGCCACGGCATCGGCGTCACCACGCACGAGCCGCCGTACATGGTCGAGGGCGAACACCTGCCGCTGGTCCCCGGCATGTGCTTCTCCATCGAGCCGGGCATCTACCTGCCGGGCCGCTTCGGGGTGCGCATCGAGGACATCGTGGTCTGCACGGAGACGGGGGCGCGGCGGCTGAACAACACGGCGCGGGAGCTTCGGATCGTGTCCTAGGCCTGGCGGACGGCGATCGTCCATCTCGCCGAGCGCGCCGACTGCCGCGCATCCGATCGGGATGCGCGGCGGGGCGGAGGCTGCCGCGGGCACACCGCGCGGCGCGCGGCGGCGGGTGAGCGGTCCTACGGGACCAGCACCACCTTGCCGATCGTGCCGCGGGTCTCCAGGGCCGTGTGGGCCTTGGCGGCCTCGGCCAGCGGGAAGCGGTGGACCAGGGGCACGAGGCGGCCGGAGGCGGCCTCGGCCATGGACGTCTCCTCCAGTTCGCGGAGGGCGCCGGGCCGGCTGATGAACTCGCGCCACTCCGGGGTCTCCAGGACGGAGAGGGAGGTGACGCCGAGCTCGGCGAGCTCCTCCTCGGTGAGCTTCAGCGGGCCGCCGCCGGACCAGCCGTAGACGAGGTGGCGGCCGCCGGGGGCGAGGAGCCCCACCGCGTCGCGGGCCACGTCACCGCCGACGGCGTCGAAGAGGGCGGTGGCCGCGCGCTCGCGGCCGCCGAGGGCGGCGCGCACCTGGGCGGTCCAGTCGTCGGCGGTGTAGTCGACGGCGACGTCGGCGCCGAGCTCGCGCACCCGGGCGACCTTCTCCGGGCCGCCGGCGAGGCCGATGACGGTGGCGCCCACGTTCTTGGCGTGCTGGACGAGCAGCGAGCCGATGCCGCCGGCGGCCGCGGTGACGATCGCGACGTCGTCTGCGGTGAGGTCGGAGAAGCGCAGCACGGCCATGGTGGTGCGGCCGGTGCCGATCATGGCGATGGCGTGGTCCTCGCGCAGGCCGTCGGGGAGCTCGTGGAGCTTCTCCACGGCGACGACGGCCTTCTCCGCGTATCCGCCGGGCGCCAGGCCCAGATGGGCGACGACGCGGCGGCCCAGCCACCGCTGGTCGACGCCCTCGCCGAGCGCGTCGACGGTACCGGCGACCTCCCGGCCGGGGATGGTGGGCAGCTCCGGCGGTGCGGGGTAGGGACCCAGCTCGCCCTGCCGCAGCGCGGTGTCGAGCACATGCACGCCGGCGGCGGCGACGGCGATGCGGACCTGGCCGGCGGCGGGCTCGGGGTCGGCGACCCGCTCGTAGGCGAGGTTCTCGGCCGGGCCGAAGGCGTGGAGGCGGATGGCGTGCATGGTGTTCTCCAGGGTGGTGTCGTCGGGGGAAGGGCGAGAGGGGTGCTGACGGGGGCGCCGCGGGCTCAGAGCAGCGCCGCCGCCTCCGCCAGGAGCTCGTACTGCTGGCGCCAGTTCTCGGCGGGCGTGCTGAGCACGATCCGGGCGGCGCCCGCCTCGGCGTACGCGGCCAACTGCTCGGCGGCCTGCGCCGGTTCGCCGCCGATCATCACGGCTCCGGCCTGGTCGGCCGGGACCCCGTAGGTCTCGGAGACCAGCTTGGTCACCTGCTCGCGGGGCCGGGTGGCGGGGCCCAGGCCGAAGGGCAGGGCCACCGAGACGCCGGGCGGCTGCGCGCGGCCGACCCCGGCGGCGAGCTCGGCCAGCACCTCACGACCGGTGGCGAGTTGGCGCGGCGGGGCGAGGGACGGGAACCACTGGGCGCCGTACTGGACGGCGCGGCGCAGCGCGGCCGCCGAGGTGCCGCCGATGAGCAGCGGCGGGGCGTCGACCTTGGGAGTGAGGGTGAGCTCCGGCGTGCCGGGGTGGTCGGCGAGGCGTACCGGGTCGCCGGAGAGCAGCTCGGGCAGCAGGTCGAGCGCGCGGTCGAAGAGCCGGTCCCGGTCCTCGTAGGCGAGGCCGGCGGCCTGCCAGGCGGTGGTGTCGCGCACCCCGCCGCGCCAGCGGGCGCGGGGGCCGGTGCCGCCGGAGCCGACCCCGAGCAGTACCCGGCCCCCGGAGAAGTGCTGGAGGGTGGCGAGACGCTGGGCGGTCTGGACGACGGGGTGCAGCGGCAGGTGCAGCACGCCGAAGCCGATTCCGATGCGCTCGGTGACGGCGGCGGCCGTGGCCAGCGTCAGCCCGGACTCGACCATCGTGGTGCGGCCGACGAGGTGGTCGCCGGTCCATACGTGGGCGAATCCGAGCTCCTCGGCCCGCCGCGCGGCGGCCTTGATCTCGGCCGCCGTGCCGCCGGGCTCGGGCCCCACCGAGGGGAGGAACACGCCGATCTCTGGCTTGCCTGCTGGTGTCTTCGCCGTCTGCCTCATGTCCCCAAGCCTCCAACTTCAACTTGGGTTGAGGTCAAGTGATCTCCGGGTGTGACGGCGCTCACCTGGGGGTCCGCTCGCCCGGGGCGCGCTCGCTCGACGCCCGGTCACTCAACGCCCGGTCACTCAACGCCCGGTCGCTCAACGCGTGGTCGGCGAGGACGCGTTCGCCCAGGGCGCCCGCGACCGCCTCCAGGGCGCTGGTGAACGACACCTCCGAGAGCACGCCCGGAGCCGCCACCTGATCGCCCGCCAGATAGACCCCGTCGCCGCGGTCCACCGCCGGCCGGTCCCGCCAGGTGTGGCCGGGCAGGTCCACCGCGCCGGTGCGGCCGCCCGCCAGCGCCTCCCGACGGTACGTCACCCGCTCGCGCCAGCCCGGGAAGCCCAGGTCCAGCAGGCGTTCGGCGCGCGCGACACCGGCCTCCCGCCCGGTGCCGGGCGCGACGGGCAGCTGGGCCTGGACCAGCTGCTCCCCGGCCGGGGCCAGCGTCGGGTCCTGGGCGGTGAAGCGCTCGATCCAGCCGGGCGCGTCCAGGTCGGAGACGACGAAGGCGTCGCCGCGCCGGGTGCGCAGCCCGAGGTCGAGCAGCGCGCAGCGGCCGCTCTCCCAGCTCAGCGAGGGGTCGCCGAGCAGTCCGCGGGCCGCGTCCAGCGAGGTCGCGACGATCACCGGGCCGTGGCCGGGCGGCAGGGCGTCCAGGGAGCCGACCCGGGCCCCGGTCTCGATCCGGACGCCGAGCGCGCGGGCGTGGTCGGCCATCCGTCCGATCATCGTCCCCCAGCCGCCGCGGACGTACGTCGCCTCCGGCGGCAGCGAGGTGACGCGCCGCAGCCGCTCCTGCACGAAGGCCGCCGACAGTCGCCCCGGGTCGTGGTGGAAGAGCGCGACGGCCATGAAGTGGGCCGCGGCCCGCGCCCCGGCCTCGCCGACCTGCCCGGCCGCCCAGCTCGCGAAGTCGGCGTCGACGGGTGCCTCCTTGTGGCGCGCCAGTCGCAGCAGGGCGAGCGGCGGTACGCGGTGCAGCCGCCCGGCGCGGTGGAAGCGGAACCGGGCCGCTTCGCGCGGCGGGACGGCCGCGAGCTCGCCGAGCAGGCCGCGCCGCTTCAGCCACGACCAGTGCGGGCCGCGGTTGTACAGCGCGTGCGGGCCCTCGTTGGTGCGGTACGGGCCGTCGGCGGTGCGGGCCCGGCCGCCGAGGGCGCGGTGCGCCTCGTACAGGGTCACCCGGGCCCCCGCCTCCGCGCCGCCGATGGCCGCGACGAGCCCGGCGAAGCCGCCGCCGACGACGGTGATGTGCTGCTGCATGGACGTTTCCCTCCCACGGTGGGGTCGATCGCTTCGCCGGTACGACGGACGGGGCGGCCGCGGGCGTGACATCGGGGCGTTGTCAGTGGCGTAGGTCACGATGGGGGCATGGCGAGCGACGGCAGGGGCAGGGGCGGCGGCAAGGGCGGGGGCGGCGTCGGCAGGGGTGGCGGCGGCGGGAAGGCGGTGCGGGCGGCACGGCGGGCGGAGGTCGTGCTGCCGCCGCTGCGGCCGTACGACGGCGGGGCGGCCTGGGAGCGGGAAGGGGACTACGACGGGCTGGAGTTCGCGGACACGGACTTCGGCGGCCAGGACGCGCGCGGCGCGCGCTTCCTCGACTGCGCGCTGCGGCGCTGCGCCCTGGACGAGGCGGTGCTCAGCCGGGCCCGCCTCATCGACTCCGTGCTCACGGAGGTGCGCGGGGTCGGCACCGACCTGTCCGAGGCGCGGCTGCGCGAGGTGGAGGTGCGCGACGCGCGGCTGGGCGGGGTCCAGTTGCACGGCGCGGAGCTGGAGCGGGTGGTGTTCCGCGGCGGCAAGATCGACTATCTGAACCTGCGGCAGGCCCGGCTGACCGACGTCGTCTTCGAGGGCTGCGTCCTGGTCGAGCCGGACTTCGCCGGCGCCCGGCTGGAGCGCGTCGCCTTCGTGGACGCCACGCTGACGCGGGCCGACTTCAGCGGCGCGGCGATGACCGACGTGGACCTGCGGGCGGCGGCCGGGCTCGACATCGCGCGTGGCGTCGACGGGCTCGCGGGAGCGGCGATCAGCCCGGGGCAACTGCTGGATCTGGCCCCGGTGTTCGCGGTCCGGATGGGGGTGCGGGTGGTGGCGCCGGGGGACTGAGGGGCGGGGCGGTGAAGGGCTCCCGGGTGGCTCCCGGGTGGCTCCTAGGTGCGGGGGAAGCGCGCCTGGAGCTCCCAGATCGCGGGGTTGTCGCCCAGGCCCTCGTGCATGTCGACCAGGTCGGCGATCAGGTCGTGCAGGAAGTCACGCGCCTCGCGGCGCAGGGCGGCGTGGTTGAAGGTCAGCGGGGGCTCCTCGACCGGCACCCAGTCGGCGGTGACGTCGACCCACCCGAAGCGGCGCTCGAACAGCATCCGGTCCGTCGACTCGGTGAAGTCCAGCTCCGCGTGTTGGCGCCGCGCGGAGCGGCTGCCCTGCGGGTCGCGGTCGAGCAGCTCGACGATGTCGCACAGCGCCCACGCGAAGTCGAGCACGGGCACCCATCCCCAGGCTGTGGACAGCTCGCGGTCGGTCTCGGTGTCGGCGAGGTAGACGTCGCCGCAGAACAGGTCGTGGCGCAGGGCGTGCACATCCGCCCTGCGGTAGTCGGTCTGCGGGGGGTCGGGGAAGCGCCGGGAGAGGGAGTAGCCGAGGTCGATCACGGGATCGATGGTGTCACGCCACCGGCCCGCCCGCCGCCACGGGCCGTTCGTCGCCACGGGCCGCCCGCCGCTACGGGCCGTTCGCCGCCACGGCCGGGGGCGGGTCGTTTCGGTGGGCCCGGGGGAAGAGGGAATAGGACCTCGGAAACGGAGGTTGCCTCCGGGTGTGGGCCGGTCGGCCCGCCGATGACGAGGAGTGGAGAGAGCATGCGGGCTTTGATCTACGACCCCGAGGCGCCCCAGGGGCTGCGGATTGACGAGGTCCCGGACCCGGTGCCGGGGGAGGGGCAGGCCCTGGTCGAGGTGCGGGCCATCTCGTTCAACTACGGGGATCTGAAGTACCGGCCCGAGCTGATCGAGCCGGGCGCCGTCTCCGGCTGGGACGCCGCGGGCGTCGTCGTGCGCGCCGCCGCCGACGGCTCGGGGCCGGCCGTGGGCACCCGCGTGGTGACCTTCGGCTGGAACAACGCATGGGCCGAGCTGCGCGCGGTGGACACCGCCGAGCTGGCCGTGGTGCCCGACTCCGTCGACCTGGGCGCCGCCAGCGCCCTCCCGGTCGCCGGCGTCACTGCCCTCCAGGCGCTGCGCAAGCTCGGCCCGGTGGTCGGCCGCCGGGTGCTGATCACCGGCGCCTCCGGCGGTGTCGGGCGTTTCGCCGTGCAGCTCGCCGCCCGCTCGGGTGCCGAGGTGGTCGCGGTGGTCGGCAGCCCCGAGCGGGCCGAGGGCCTGGCCGAGCTCGGCGCGCACGAGGTCCTCATCGGCGACCTCGAGAAGATCTCCGCCCCGGTCCACGGCGTCCTGGACAACGTCGGCGGCCCGCTGCTCGCCGAGGCCATGTTCAACCTCGCGCCGGGCGGCATCGTCCAGTGGATCGGCTACGCCTCCCAGCAGCCGCTCCAGATCGGCGCGAAGCTCCGCGAGACCCGCCGATGGCGCCTGGAGACCTTCTTCGTGGACACCCCGATCGGCGCCGACCTCCAGTACCTCGTCGACCTCCTCGCCCGCGGCGAGCTCGACCCGCAGATCGGCTGGCGCGGCCCCTGGGACCGCGCCCCCGAGGCCGCCGAGGCCCTCTTCGGCCGCCGCGTCCAGGGCAAGGCGGTGCTGGACCTGCCGCCTCGTGGGTGACGACGAGAGCCGGTGAAAGGGGGCGGGGCGGGGAGCACTCCCCGCCCCGCCCGACCGGCCTACAGCAGCACCACGGACCGCAGCACCTCGCCGCGCTCCATCCGGGCGAACGACTCCTCGACCTCGTCCAGCGTGATCGTCTCGCTGACGAACGCGTCGAGAGCGAGCCGCCCCTGGAGGTAGAGGTCGATCAGCATCGGGAAGTCGCGGGAGGGCAGGCAGTCGCCGTACCAGGACGACTTGAGCGCACCGCCGCGCCCGAAGACGTCCAGCAGCGGCAGCTCCAGCTTCATCTCCGGGGTCGGCACCCCGACGAGCACCACGGTGCCGGCCAGATCACGGGCGTAGAACGCCTGCTGGTAGGTCTCGGGGCGGCCGACGGCCTCGATGACGACGTCCGCGCCGTGTCCGCCGGTGAGCTCGCGGACCCGCTCCACCACGTCCTCGGAGCGGCCGTTGACGGTGTGGGTGGCGCCGAGCGAGCGGGCCAGCTCCAGCTTCCGGTCGTCCAGGTCCACAGCGATGATCTTCGCCGCGCCGGCCAGTCGGGCGCCGGCGATCGCGGCGCAGCCCACGCCACCGCAGCCGATCACGGCCACCGAGTCGCCACGGCCCACCCCGCCGGTGTTGATCGCGGCGCCGAGTCCGGCCATCACCCCGCAGCCCAGCAGCCCGGCGGCGGCGGGCGCGGCGGCCGGGTCCACCTTGGTGCACTGCCCGGCCGCGACCAGGGTCTTCTCGGCGAAGGCGCCGATGCCCAGGGCGGGCGAGAGCGGGGTGCCGTCGGCCAGCGTCATCGGCTGGGCGGCGTTGTGGGTGTTGAAGCAGTACCAGGGGCGGCCGCGCAGACAGGCGCGACACTGGCCGCACACCGCACGCCAGTTGAGGATGACGAAGTCACCGGGGGCCACCTCGGTGACGCCCTCGCCGACCGACTCCACGACGCCCGCCGCCTCATGGCCGAGCAGGAACGGGAACTCGTCGTTGATGCCGCCCTCGCGGTAGTGCAGGTCCGTGTGGCAGACACCGCACGCCTGTACCCGGACCACCGCCTCGCCCGGACCCGGGTCCGGGATGACGATCGTCTCCACCCTGACCTGCTCGCCCTTGCCCAGGGCCACCACTCCGCGCACGTGTTGAGTCATGTGATCAGCCTAGGCGGGGGTGGCGCGGGGCGGCACGAGCGAAACGGGCCGCACCCGGGGGTGGAGGGTGCGGCCCGCTGCGCGGTGGGGGCTCGCGAGGGGAGGCACTACCCCGCGGCCGCCTCGGAGGATCCGGCGATCACTTCACGTTGATGGCGGTCCAGGTCGCCGCCACCGCCTTGTACTCGGCGCTGCTGGAGCCGTACAGGTCGGCCGCCGCCTTCAGGGTGCCGGTGCGGGCCGCCTTGTAGTTGGTGGTCGAGGTGAAGTACGTGGTCAGCGCCTTGTACCAGATCTTGGTGGCCTTGTCCCGGCCGATGCCGGTGATCCGGGAGCCGTCGTAGGTCGGGCTGTTGTAGCTGACGCCGTTGATGGTCTTGGCGCCGCTGCCCTCGCTCAGCAGGTAGTAGAAGTGGTTGGCCGGGCCGGAGGAGTAGTGCACGTCGACGCCGCCCAGACCGCTGTACCAGTAGTCCTTGGACGCGCCGTCCTTGCTCGGCTTGTCCTGGTAGCGCAGCGGGGTGCCGTCGCCGTTGATGTCGATCTTCTCGCCGATGAGGTAGTCACCGGGGTCGGAGGAGTTGTCGGAGTGGAACTCCGTGGCGGTGGCGAAGATGTCCGAGGTCGCCTCGTTCAGGCCGCCCGACTCACCGCTGTAGCGCAGGCCCGCGGTGTTGGAGGTGACGCCGTGGGTGAGCTCGTGCGCGGCCACGTCCAGCGAGGTGAGCGGGTTGGCGTTGCCGTCGCCGTCGCCGTAGGTCATGCAGAAGCAGCTGTCGTCCCAGAACGCGTTGACGTAGTTCTGGCCGTAGTGGACCCGGCTGTAGGCGGCCTTGCCGTCGTTCTTGATGCCGTTGCGGCCCAGCACGGTCTTGTAGAAGTCCCAGGTGGCCGCGTGGCCGTAGGCCGCGTCCACGGCCGCGTTCTGCCGGCCGCCGCCCCACACGTCGTCGGCGTCGGTGAACAGGCTGCCGGTGCCCGAGGTGCGCTGGTTGAGGTCGTACGTCTTGTGACCGCCGCGCGCGCCGTCGGTGAGGTTGTAGGTCGAGCCGCTCTTGGTGGTGGTCAGCGGCACGGTGCCGTTGTAGTCGCCGGTGCCGGTGCCGGTCTCGATCCGCTCGTCGCTGAAGATCTTCTTGCCGGTGGCGGCGTCGGTGATGACGTGCAGTCGGCTCGGCGTGCCGTCGTGCTGCAGGCCGGTGACCACGGTCTCCCAGGCCAGCACGGGCTTGCCGCCGGCCGCCCAGATCACCTTGCGCGGGGCCTCCTTGGCGTCGGCCTTGCCGGTCTTCCCGGCCGCGGCCTTGAGCGCGGTCTTCTCGGCGCTGGCGGCCGGGACCTTGGCGTCGGTGCCGGACACGGCTATGCGGGCGGTCGTCGCCTTGGTCACGCTGCGGGCGCCGCTCTTCTTCTCGTGCACCACGAGGTCGCCGCCGAGGACCGGGAGTCCGGCGTAGGTGCGCTCGTAGCGGGTGTGGACGGTGCCGTCCGCGTCCTTGACGACGTCACGGACGACCAGCTTCTCCTTGGCCCCGAGCCCCAGGGACTCGGCCTCGGCACCCACCCGGGTCTGCGCCGCCTTGATGGCGGAGGCCCGCTGGTCGGCCGTCAGCAGCAGCGCACTGGCACCCGCGGCGCGGTCCGCACCCGCGTCACGGTCGGGCTGCGCGTTGGCGACGCTCTGGACGCCGACGACCACCATGGCCGCGGAGGCGACGAGGGCGGCGGCGCGGAGGGCGTTCTTGCGAGGGGAGGAAGCGGAAAGTCTCACTCGATCTCCTTGCACGGGGCCGCGAGAGGGCGGCCATGTGGGGGCGGACAGCCCTGGGTGAGGCCGTCCGATGGTGCAGGTGATGCCGATGTGTTCACCGATGCAGCGGCGAACGTCCAGAGACTGACATCGATCGAAGTGATCTGACAGGTTCGTAACAAGAATTTGACTTTTGGCTGTCCGTTACCGGTCGTTACGTGTCCGCTATATGGTGAACAGGCCCTGAAGCGTGGGGACTTATGAAGCGTCAGTTCCGCTTGTGGCGCCGCTGTGCGAGGTCGATCCGGGGCGGTGACGCCGGGTCGGCGGCCGCGCGGTCGCATGTACCGGCGGCGGGGGGAGCGGCCGAAAAGGGTCCCGGCAAATGCCCGCAACCGCTGAGGAACGGTACAGTCCGGCCATATGCCCCAGTAGACCTCTGTGGAGGCACGACGTGGCCGAGCACGGCAACGGTTCCCCGGGACGCCGCGGTGAGTGGACCGACCACCGCTACGCCGACCTGGTCAGGGAGGTACGCCAGCATGCCGTGGCCGCCGCGCGGCACGCCGGCGGCCGCTCCTGCCCGGTCTGCGCCGGACTCGGGGCGGTGGTGATACAGCGCGCGGGCAAGCCCTTCAGTCTGCCCTGTATCGCCTGTTCCGTTCCGCGGGCGTCCTAGGAGCGACCCCTATCCGGGTGATTCGGATGGGATGCGGGAGGACTCCTGAGGCGGCTCGCGTACCCTGCGCCGCGATGACCGAATTCGTAGACGAAGCCCGCTCCCGCACCGCGCGCCTGCTTCGGATGGCCGCAACCGAGGACGGCCGCACGCGGGCGCGGATCATCGAGTACGCGGACACCACCCCCGAGCCGCCGCTGATGGGGCGCGACGGGATCCGCACCACCGGCTGCCCCCGCTGCCGCCGCACCATGTGGTGGCAGCGCGACGCCGGCGGGCCGCTCTGGGTGTGCGCGTCCTGCGGGCACGTACAGGACCCGGGGCCGTGAGAACGAGCGAGGGCCGCCCCTCGGAAGGGGCGGCCCTCGGTCATGGCCGGGACGCGGCGCGGGTCGTCCGTCAGACGTTGACGCCGAAGTCCTTGGCGATGCCCGCGAGGCCCGAGGCGTAGCCCTGGCCGACCGCGCGGAACTTCCACTCGGCACCGTGGCGGTACAGCTCGCCGAAGACCATGGCGGTCTCGGTGGCGGCGTCCTCGCTCAGGTCGTAGCGGGCGATCTCGGCGCCGCCGGCCTGGTTGAGGATGCGGATGTAGGCGTTGCGCACCTGGCCGAAGTTCTGGCTGCGCGACTCGGCGTCGTAGATGGAGACCGGGAAGACGATCTTCTCGATCTCGACCGGGAGGCCCGCCAGGTTGACGGTGATCTGCTCGTCGTCGCCCTCGCCCTGGCCGGTGAGGTTGTCACCGGTGTGCACGATGGTCTGGTCCGGCGTGGACTTGTTGTTGAAGAAGATGAAGTGCTGGTCGGAGTGGACCCGGCCGCCCGCGTTGACCGCGATGGCGCTCGCGTCGAGGTCGAAGTCGGTGCCGGTGGTGGTGCGGACGTCCCAGCCGAGGCCGACGGTGACGGCGGTCAGGCCCGGTGCCTCCTTGGTGAGGGAGACGTTGCCGCCCTTGGACAGGCTTACAGCCATGGGGAGTCCCTTTCATGGTCGAGTCGTCGGGCTTCGTACTCCGGACGAAGCTACCGTCACCCTGCTCAACGCGAACGAGGGACCACGAGGTTCCAGCTCTCTTTACTTTCTTTGCCGAATCCTGATGCCGGCCGCCCACGGGGGCCGAGCGGAATTGGGGTGACGGGGTCCGCGGGGCGCGGGATCATAGGTGTCATGTCCGGGCCCTACGTCATCCGTGGCTCGGTCTCCCTGCCGGAGGCCGAGCTCATGTGGCGTTTCTCGCGCTCCTCCGGGCCCGGCGGCCAGCACGTCAACACCAGCGACAGCCAGGTGGAGCTCCGCTTCGACCTCGCGGCGACCGAGGCGCTCCCGGAGGTGTGGAAGCGGCGTGCCCTGGAGCGACTCGCCGGCCGGCTGGTCGACGGCGTGGTGTCCGTACGGGCGTCCGAGCACCGCTCCCAGTGGCGCAACCGGGAGACGGCGCTGGTCCGGCTGGCCTCGCTGCTGGCGGAGGCGACCGCCCCGCCGCCCAAGCCGCGCCGCCCCACCCGCGTCCCGCGGGGCATCAACGAGCGACGGCTCCGGGAGAAGAAACAGCGCGCCGAGACGAAGCGCGGCCGTAGCGGTCGCGACTGGGGCTGAGCGACCCGTTCGCCCGCGCCCCCGCTCGGGGGCCGGCGGCGCGTCCGGGGGCACGGCCCGCTCGGCGGGGCGCCCGCTCCCGCTCGGCCTCGTTCCGTTGCTGCATTCCGGTGTGTTTTGCCGCCGTGTCGGCTTGGTGTGCCCGCCTCGCTACTGATTGTCCGTTAAGTGGAGATAACGGAAATTAATCCGATCTCAGTGAGGTGGCGTCATGCTCCATTCCATTCCTCGGGGACTCGCTGCCGCGAGCATCGCGGTGGCGATCGCAGCGGGCCCGATGACCGGTGCGGCCTTCGCGGCGTCCGCTCCCGCCGCCGCGCCGTCCGTCGCGGCCCACGACTGCGACTCCAGCTCCAGCAAGTCCGAGAAGAAGGACAGCAAGAAGCGCACGGGCGACAACTGCGACAACGGGAACAACAACAACCACGACTACAACAACAACCACCACTACAACAACAACGGCCACAACGGGCGCGACGACGACCGTGAGTACAACCACTACCACCACTACTTCCACCACTACGACAAGGGTCGCCACGACAACGGCCACCGTGGCTTCGACTGGAAGGACGTCATCAAGTACGCGCTGATCGGCCACCACGGGGGCGGCTTCGGCGGCCACGGGCACAAGGGTGGTTACGGCGGCTTCGGCCACAACGGCGGCTGCGGCGACAACGGCTACGGCGGCTTCGGCCACCACGGCGGCAACGGCGGCCACAACGGTGGTCACGGCGGCTACGGCGGCTACGGCCACAACGGCGGCGGCAACGGCGGCCACAACGGCGGCCACAACGGCGGCTACGGTGGCAACGGTGGTTACGGCGGCAACGGTGGCTACGGCGACAAGAGCGGCTACCGCCACGGCGACGGCAACCACGATGACAACGGCAACGGCAACCACTACAACGGCAACAACCACAACGGCAACCACCACAACGGCAACGACCACAACGGCGGCCGCGGGGACTACGGCGGCTTCGGCGGTCACCGGGGCGACTACGGTCACCACGACGACGACAACGGCGGCTGCGAGTTCAGCATCACCAAGAACGCCCTCGGCGGTCTGTTCGCCGTGAACTTCTAGTCCGCGTCATCTGGTCGGCATCACCCCCCGGATCGTCCGGTCGTCGGACGGTCCGGGGGTGTTCCCCCTCCGGCCGTCGCCGGCCGGCCGACGCCCGGCCCGTCGGCTCCGGCCGTCGCCGGGATCAGTCCAGGGTGCGGTAGCGCCCGCGGAAGTACATCAGGGGCCCGCCCTCCGCGCTCGGCGTGGCGGCCGTGAGCACCCGGCCGACGACCAGCGTGTGATCGCCGGCGGTCACCCGCTGCTCGGTGCGGCACTCCAGGGTGGCCAGCGCCCCACCCACCAGCGGGGCCCCCGAGGCCGCGCCGCGCGTGGTGGTGAGGTCCTGGAAGAGCAGCCGGTCGCTGATCCGGCCCTTCATGGCGAAGCGCCCCGCCACCTGGCGCTGGCTCTCGGCGAGGATCGAGACCGCCCACAGCGGCTGCCGGGACAGCAGCTCCTCCATCCGCGACTCGTTGCGCACGCTCACCATCACCAGCGGCGGGTCGAGCGACACGGACAGGAACGCGGTCGCGGTCATTCCGACGTCCTCGCCGCTGGGACCGTCCTCGGGGTCGTGCGCGGTCACCAACACCACGCCCGCGGCCAGCCGCGACAGCGCGGCACGGAACTCGTCGTCGCTCACACCCTCAGCATGGGGCACGGCGGACTCGGTGGTCATGGAAGGCGCGGTCGGAAACACACCGGCACGCTAGCCCGGCCCGGCGCCGCGGCGCATCGGCCCCCGGTACCAGTCGGGGCGTAGGTCTTCCGGAGGAGCGGGGCGCGGCGACGGTTGCCGGGAGTCACCACGGGCCGTCGGGGAGCGGTCGCGAAGGAGCCGGGGGAGCGCTCGGAGGGTGCCCAAGGGGGAGGCTGCCTCCCTATTTGCCCTATTTGCGTTCAGGAAAACTGGGAGCGCTCACATAACGCCCTGCCAGGCATCGAACACGCACTGTGACATGAGTCACAGCGGGGGGTAATTGTTGACCCTGTGTACCTGGCGAGCAGCTCGCTGTGATTCAGTGGCGAGGGCAATCGGAGGACAAGAAGCCAGGAGTTGCTGTCGAGGTCTCGGGGGAGAGCGCGTGATGGAGACCGAGTCGGAGCCGTACATCCGCCTAGCGACGCTGCGGCAGCTGCATCAAGTGGTCGCCGATCTGAATACCGCGCGCAGCCTGGCCGACACCCTGCAGACCGTCGCCGACGGCATCATCGCCGGGCTCGGCTACGAGCTGTCGGCCGTCAACCTGGTCCGCCCCGACGGTGATCTCGTCGTCGCCGCGGTGGCCGGCAGTCCCGGCGCCGAAGCCCTGATGGCGGGCCGGGTCGGCTCTCGGACCTCGTGGGAGCGGCGGCTCGCGATGGGCGACCGCTGGGGTGATCTCCGCTTCATCCCGTACACCGAGGGCTGGGTGCTGGACGACGACGACGTGCCGCAGTGGCACAGCCCCGGACCCGCGCCGCGGTTCGCCGACGAGTGGCACCCCATGGACCGGCTCTTCGCCCCGATGTACGCGCAGGGCGCCTCCGGCGGCGAACTCATCGGCGTCATCTCCGTCGACAAGCCGCGCAACGGGCGCCGACCCGGCGCGTGGGGGCGCGAGGCGTTGCAGATGTACGCCTTCCACGCCGCCATTGCGATCGGCAACGCCCGACTGCGCGCAAACATGCAGCGCGCCCTGGTCCGGCTGGAGCGGGAGCAGCAGGCGCTGCGGGCCAGCGAGGAGAGCTTCCGGCAGGCCTTCGAGTACGCGCCCAGCGGCATGGCGATCGCCGAGATGGGCGGCGACCAGCACGGCCGGCTGCTGCGCACCAACGACGCGCTGTGCCGGCTGTTGGGCCGCCCCGCCTCCGTGATGCGCCGCTACTCCTTCTCCGACCTGGTCCACCCGGAGGACATCGGCACGCTGCTGCGCACCTCCGCCGAGGGGGGCCGCGCCGAGCTGCGGCTGGCGCGCCGGGACGGCACCTATGTCTGGGTGTCGCTGCGGAACTCGGTGGTGGCCGACGCCGCCGACGGGCCGCGGTTCCTGCTCACCCACGTCGAGGACATCGAGGAGCGCAAGCGGCACGAGCTGCAACTGGCCCACCGGGCCAGCCATGACTCGCTGACCGGCCTGCCGAACAGCGCCGAGCTGCGCGCCCGGCTCGGCGCCCGGCTGTGCGCCCATCCGCCCATGCCGCCCGGCGACCCCTCCGCGCCCACCCTCGACGCCACCATCACCGGACCCGCCGGGCTGCCCGACGAGGGCGACCACGGCTTCGGCGTGGACGGCTTCACCCACGGCGGTCCGCTCGCCGACGGCGGCCCCTTCGACCACCATGTGCACACCTACGCCCCCGACGAGGACGTCGACGACGGCCGCAAGGGGCTCGCGGTGCTCTTCTGCGACCTCGACGGCTTCAAGTCGATCAACGACCGGTTCGGGCACCACACCGGTGACGCGGTCCTCATCGAGGTGGCCCGTCGGCTCAGCGACGGGGTGCGCGAGGGCGACACCGTCGCCCGACTCGGCGGTGACGAGTTCGTCGTCCTCGCCGACGGCCTGGGCCGGGCCGACGCGGCGGACCTGGCGGTCCGGCTGCGCAACGCGATCATCCCGCCCATCCGGGTGGACGGACGGGCGGTGCGGGTCGGCGCCAGCTTCGGCATCAGTTGGGCGGGCTGCGGCATGTCCGCCGAAGAGGTGCTGCAATCCGCTGACCAGCGGATGTACCGGGAGAAGCGATCCCGCTCCCGGGACCGGCGGCGGGCCGGCTGAGCTCCGCGACCGCAAGACGATCACTGCTGACCGGCATACCGTCACCGGATGGCGGTAGGCTCCGCGCATACGTGCCAGGGGGCTGATGGCCATACGCATTGGGGAGTGACGAGAGGCATGACCGCCGGCAACAACGGGAACGGCGCGGACACGCCGGAGAACGACGACCCGTTCGCCTACCTCTATCGCCAGGACGATGACGGGACCGGCCAGGGGGGCCAGCCGCAGCGCACCGGAGGCTACGGCTACCCCGGCCCCGGCACGCCACCCCAGCCCGGCGTTCCCCGCACCTCGTACAACCACGTCCGCGCGGTGGGCGAACGGACCTATGGCGGCCAGCAGGGTTACGCCCAGCAGCCCCCGACGTACGGTCAGCAGGGCCATGGCCAGCAGGGATACGGCCAGCAGGGTTACGGCCAGCAGGGATACGGCGCCCAGCGCAACGCCCACTACGCCGCTCCCGAAACCCTCCCGGGGGGTGCCCCCCGTCAGCCCGGCCCGCCCGCCGGCGGCCGCGGCTCCGGCGGCGGCCGCGGGCCGAACATCAAGGGCCTGCTCATCGGGGCGATAGCCGTCGTCGCCGTGGTCGTCACCGGCATCGGCGTGGCGATACTGACCAACGGGGACGACAAGAAGAAGGAACAGGCGAACGAGGAGACCACGGAGCCGACGGGCGCGGCGAGCGTCCAGCCGAAGGAGCCCTCGGGGAAGCCGTCCCAGAAGCCCGCGCCGCTGCCGACTGACGACGCGTCGGGGCTCACCCTGGCCGGCGGGGCGGCCGTGGCCAGCGACATCAAGGGCGCCCAGGCCAAGGGCGGCACATACGTGGGGGGCTTCAACCAGGTCGGGGCCTCGGCCACCTGGAGCCTGGACGTTCCGGACTCCGGGAAGTACACGCTGTTCGTCGGCTACGGCGTCCCGGGCAAGGACGCCAGCTCGACCCTCACCGTCAACGGCGAGGCCCGTACCCAGTCGCTGAACCTGAAGAACTGGGCCAACGCGGGCGAGGGCCAGTGGGACAAGGGGTGGACCCACTCCTATGCCTGGATCGAGCTCAACAAGGGCACGAACACCGTCAAGATCTCCTGCGAGCAGGGCGACAAGTGTGACTTCAACCTCGACCAGGTGTGGATGAAGACCGGTCATGTGACCAAGTGACCCCGCCCCTCGGTAGACGCCGACGGCCCGCCGCGAACGCGGCGGGCCGTCGCGGCGTCCGGGGTCAGGGCGCGACGGACAGCACCCCCAGGAAGTGCGCCACCGTGCGGGCCATCGCCTCGCGGGCCGGGGCGAGATATCGGCGGGGGTCCACGGTGGTGGGGTCGGACTCCAGGAAGGCGCGCACGGCGGCGGTGTAGGCGGCGTTGAGGGCCGTGCCCACATTGATCTTGGACATGCCGGCGGCGACGGCACGGCGGAGTTCGGGGTCGGGGACGCCGGAGGAGCCGTGCAGGACGAGGGGGACCGGGACGGCGGCGCGCAGCCGGGTGATCAGGGCGCGGTCCAGGGCCGCGGTGCGTTCGGTCATCGCGTGGGAGCTGCCGACGGCGACGGCCAGGGCGTCGACGCCGGTGGCCGCCACATAGGCCGCGGCCTCGGCCGGATCGGTCCGTACGCCCGGGGTGTGCGCATCGAGTGCCGGGCCTTTGCCGCCCACGCGGCCCAGCTCCGCCTCGACCCAGATGTCCCGCTCATGGCCCCAACGGACGGCCTCGGCGGTGGCCTTGACATTGGCGTCGTACGGCAGCGCCGAGGCGTCGTACATGACGGAGCCGAAGCCGGCGGCATGGGCGGCGCGGAGCAGCTCGACGCTCTCCACATGGTCCAGATGGAGCGCGAGGGGCGCTCTGGAGGCGTGGGCGACGGCGGTCGCGGCGGCGGCGACGGGGGCCAGCCGGCCGCCGTGGAACCTCACCGCGTTCTCGGATATCTGGAGGATGGCGGGGACCCCGGCGGCCTCCGCGCCGGCGGCGATGGCCTCGGCGTGCTCCAGCGTGATGACGTTGAACGCGGCGACCCCGTGGCCGCGGGCGTGGGCGGTGCGGACGAGCTCCGCGGTGCGGACGAGTGTCATGACGGTCGGAACCCCATTCCGGGCCGCACGCGGCCCTGACGGCTTACGCGTTCGTCTGCTCGTTGCTCCCCCGCGCCGGCAGTGCCGCTACGCCACCGCCGGGTGCTCGGTGATCCGTATGTGCGGCAGCGCCTCTTCGTAGGTGGCCCGGTCGAACTCGCCGGCCGCGGGCGCGCGGACCGTCGCCGCCGCCAGCGCGACCGCGCGGGCCAGCCGGTGCGGCCAGGACAACCCCTCGACCAGGCCGGACAGCAGCCCGGCGACGGCCGAGTCGCCGGCGCCGGTCGGATTGCCGGCCAGCCGGCGCGGCGGGGTGGCGCGCCAGGCGGTGTCGGCGGTGACGGCGAGCATGCCGTCGGCGCCGAGGGAGGCGGCGACCGCGCGCGCCCCACGCCGCCGGGCGTCGCGCGCCGCCCGCACCGGCTCGGTGGAGCCGGTCAGCCCGGCCAGCTCGTCGGCGTTGGGCTTCACGATGTCGGGACGGGCGGCGATGCCGCGCCGCAGCGGCTCGCCGCTGGTGTCCAGCAGCACCGGCACGCCGGCGGAGCGCGCGTCCCGGACCAGTTGCGCGTACATCCCCACCGGCACCCCGGGCGGCAGGCTGCCGCACAGCGCGACCGCCGCCGCCTCGCGCAGCAGCCGCCCGTAGCTCTCGGTGAAGTCGGACCACTCGGCGGAGGTGACCGGCGGCCCCGGCTCGTTGAGCTGGGTGGTGTCGCCGGTGTGGGCGTCCACGACGCCCACGGTGCGCCGGGTGGCGCCGGCTATCGGCAGCAGCGCGTCGGTGATCCTGCCCCGGAGCGTGCCGGCCGCGCCGAGGGCGGCCAGCTGGGCGCGCAGCGCGCCGCCGGTCGGGCCGCCGGCGAAGCCGGTGACGACGGTGTCGTGGCCGAGCGCGGCCAGCACCCGGGCGACGTTCAGCCCCTTGCCGCCGGGCCGCTCGACGACCTCGGCGACGCGGTGCGTGGTGTGCGGGCGCAGCCGGGGGACGCGGTAGGTGATGTCGAGGGCGGCGTTGAGCGTGACCGTGAGGATCACCGTGGCAACCCCTTCTTCCCTGGCTCTGCGGCGCTGCGTGTCACTCGACGTCAGACCTGCGATGGCGCTGTGCGTGCGTGCGTCAGCGATCATGCCATCGGGTAGGGCCGCGGGCGACCCCTCGGGCGGCCCCTCTTACGGCATGGCGGGAAGTCAGCCCTTGCCCGGCTCGATGACCCAGTCGCCCTTCCGCATCACGCCGACGAGCGCGAACGTGTCGTCCAGGACGACGAGGTCCGCGTCCTTGCCGGCCTCCAGCGAGCCGACCCGGTCGGCCACGCCGAGGACGCGGGCGGGGGTGGCCGACAGGGCGCGCGTCGCCTGCTCCACCGTCAGGCCGTCGACGGTCACGGCCCGCTGGAAGGCGTGGTCCAGGGTGAGCGTGGAACCGGCGATCGAACCGGCCGTCGGCCCGTCGCTGATCCGGGCCACCCCGTCCTTGACCTCGACCCGCATCGGACCGAGCGGGTAGATCCCGTCGCTCATGCCGGCCGCGCCCATGGCGTCGGTGATGAAGGCGACGCGGTCCGCGCCCGCGCGGTGGAACGCCAGCTCCAGCACGGCCGGGTGCAGATGCGTGCCGTCGTTGATCAGCTCCACGGTGACCCGCTCGTCCTCCAGCAGCGCGGCGATCGGCCCCGGCGCGCGGTGCAGCAGCGAGGGCATCGCGTTGAAGAGGTGGGTGGCCACGGTCGCGCCCGCCTCGACGGCCTCGGCGGTGGCCGCGTAGTCGGAGTCGGTGTGGCCGACGGCGGCGATGACCCCGTGGTCGGCCAGCAGTCGTACGGAGTCCAGCCCGCCGGGCAGTTCGGGGGCGAGCGTCATCATCTTCGCCGTGCCGCGCGCCGCGTCGACGAGTTTGCGGACGTCGGCGGGGTCCGGGTCGCGCAGCAGCGACGGCTGGTGGGCGCCGCAGCGGTGCGGGGAGATGAACGGGCCCTCGAAGTGCAGTCCGGCCAACTCGCCCTGCTCGACCAGCTCGGACAGGGCCGCCGCCTGCCGGGCGAGGTCGTCGAGGTCGCCGGTGACGGTGGAGGCGAGCATGGTCGTGGTGCCGTGCCGGCGGTGGGTGCCGATGGCGGTGAGGGCCTCGTCGGCGGTGCCGGCGGAGAAGGAGGCGCCACCGCCGCCGTGCACATGCATGTCGACGAAGCCGGGGACGAGCCAGTGGCCGCTGAGGTCACGGGCGTCCGTGGTCGGCTCGACGCCGGCCCGTGCGCCCTCGGGGCGCGCGTCCTCGACCCGGGCGTCCTCGGCCTGGGCGGCGACGATCCGGGATCCCTCGACGGTGATCCGGCCGTTGTCGACGACACCGGTGGGGAGCACCACGCGGGCACCTGCGAGAACCGTTCTGGGGGCCATCAGGCGGTTACCTCCGTGGATGGGTGGGTTTCGAGGGATGCGGTGGTGGGGCGGGGGGAGGGCGACCGTTCGGCCGGGGCGCCCGGTGCGGCCCGGCCGCTGTCGCCGTCCTCGGCGGCCGGGGCGGGCGCGGTGGTCGCGGTGGGCCGCGTCGCCGCGGGCTCCGTGGCCCCGCCGGGCTCCGTGTCCGCGGTGGAGACCAGATCCCAGGCGAGCAGCCCGGCGCCCAGGCAGCCGGCGGTGTCGCCGAGGGCCGCGGGCACGATCTCCGGGACCTTCTGGAAGGTCACGCGCGCCGCGACCGCGGCGCGCAGCGGAGCGAAGAGCGTGTCTCCCGCCTCGGCCAGCCCGCCGCCGATGATCAGCGTGCGCGGGTCCAGCAGGGTCAGCCCGATGACCAGGCCGTCGGCGAGGGCGGCGATGGCCTCGTCCCAGACGGCGCGGGCGCGCGGGTCGCCGGACTCGACGGCCTTGGCGCAGTCGGCGGCGTCGGCCTCCGGGTCGCCCCCGGCGGCCGCCCAGGCGCGGCTCACGGCGCCCGCGGAGGCCAGCGTCTCCAGGCAGCCGCGCTGCCCGCAGCCGCAGGCCGGGCCGCCGGGCCGGACCACGATGTGCCCGATCTCGCCGGCGCAGCCGTGCGCGCCGGCCTCGATCCGGCCCCCGATGCCGATCGCGCCGGCGATGCCGGTGCCCAGCGGCATGAAGAGGAAGCGGTCGGCGCCCCTGCCGGCCCCGATCCGCCCCTCGGCGAGCCCGCCGGTCCGTACGTCGTGGCCGAGCGCGACGGGCACCCCGCCGAGCCGCTCGGACAGCAGCGCGCGCATCGGGACGTCGCGCCACCCGAGGTTCGCGGCGTACACCGCGATGCCGCGGGGCTCGTCGACGATCCCCGGCACGGCCACCCCGGCCGCGAGGGCGGACTCCCCGAGGCGGGCCCGCCCGATCTCGGCCAGCTCCGCCGCGAAGTCCAGGATTCCGGCGACCACCGCCTCCGGGCCCCGCTCACGGCCGGTCGGCCGGCGCCCCTCGTACAGCAGCGCACCATCCGCCCCGACCAGGGCTGCCTTCATGCCGGTGCCGCCCACATCGAGGGCGATGACGTGTCTCACGGGTGACAGTGTCGCTCGCCCGTGCGTAAAAGGTCTAGTCCACTATCGGGGGTGTCCCTCGCATGGGGGCGGCCCGCCCCGCGTACGCCCGGCCGCCGGGCGCCGGGCGTCGGGCGTCGGGCGCCGGGCGTCGGGCGTCGGGCGCCGGGCGTCGGGCGCCGGGCGTCGTCCGCGGGGGAGGAGCGTGATCGATACGGCTAGTCGGTGAGGATCACGCTGCGGGTGAGGTTGCGCGGGCGGTCGGGGTCGCAGCCGCGGGCTTCGGCGACGGCCACGGCGAGCCGTTGGGCACGGATCAGGTCGGCCATGGGATCGAGCCCCTTGCCCGGCCTATCGGCCTGGGTCGGTTCCGCCCTCTCGGTCGGTCGCGTCCCCTCGGCCGGTTCCGCCCCCTCGGTCGGTTCGGGCCCCTCGGCCGGGTCGCCGTCCGTCTCGGCGCCCGCCCCCGCCGCGTCGGCGACCAGGGTGCCGCCCGCGCGCGCCACGTCGTCGGCCAGGCCCGCCGGGACCGGGCCGAAGATCCAGGTGACGCGGGTGGGGGCGGTGATGGCGAGGGGGCCGTGGCGGTACTCCATGGCGGGGTAGGACTCGGTCCACGCCCCGGCGGCCTCGCGCATCTTCAGGGCGGCCTCCTGGGCCAGCCCGTAGGTCCAGCCCCGCCCCAGGAAGGTCCACTGGGTGGCGGCGAGCGGCGCCTCGGGCAGCGGGCGGCGCAGCGCCGTCTCCGCGTCGGCCGCGGCCTCGGCGACGGTCGCCACGCCCGCGGGGAGCGGCCCGTGCGCCTCCAGGCCGGCGCGCAGCAGGGCCAGCGCGGTGGTGGCGAAGCGGGTCTGCACCACGGACTCCTCGTCGGCCCAGTCCAGCACCACGACCTCGTCGGCGGCCTTCATGACCGGAGTCTCGGGGTCCGCGGTCAGCGCGGTCGTCGCCGTGCGGCCGCGCACCGCGCCGAGCAACTCCAGGACCTCGGTGGTGGTGCCGGAGCGGGTGATGGCGACCACCCGGTCGTAGGCCCGGCCCACCGGGAACTCCGAGGCCGCGAAGGCGTCCGTCTCGCCCTGTCCGGCGGCCTCGCGCAGCGCCGCGTACGCCTGCGCCATGAACCACGAGGTGCCGCACCCGGTCACCGCCACCCGCTCGCCGGGCAGCGGCAGCCCCCGGGCGGTGGCGGCGGCGGACGCGGCCCGGCGCCAGCACTCCGGCTGGGTGGCGATCTCGCGCGCCGTACGCGAGGCCGAGGACGGAGAGCCGCCCGGAGCGGCGGAAGCGGAAGGGGAACCGGAAGCGGAAGGGGAAGAAGAAACGGCAGCGGAAGGGGGAGCGGAAGGCGCGGCGGCGGACGCGGACTGTTCGACTGCGGTCATCTGTGGCTGCTCCTCGCGTGACGGCTCTACGGGCGCCGCGGCGCGGGTGGCGACGCGACGCTAGGGCGTTACAGGACAAGGGAGTTGGAGCCGGAACCCGGTGCTGTGGGTGGCCCCCACAGCGACGTGGATAGCAGCCCCGTTCGACTCATGGGAAGGCCGGTATCAAAGCGAGATCGGTCATGGTGTAGACCTTGTGTAGGTATGCGGGGGAGACTCGCTACTCGTGCCGGCGTTCTGGAAGCGGAAACTCCGGTAGGGCAAAGGGGACATACAAACCACAAGGTGGGTAGCGGGCAAGTGCAGCGGCGGCGTTTCTTGGGTCTTTCGGCGGCGGGTGCCGCCACGGCGGCGATGGCACCTGCCCTCACGTCCTGCTCGGGCTCCGGTTCCGATTCCGGCAAGGTGACCCTGAAGCTGGTCGCCGCCGACTACGGCGATTCCGCGGCCAACACCTCGCAGAAGTACTGGGACCGGCTGGCGGTCGCCTTCGAGGCCGACCACAAGGACATCACCCTCGACGTCAAGGTCCTGAGCTGGACCGAGGTCGACCGCAGGGTCGCCGAGATGGTCAAGGACGGCGACGCCCCCGACCTGGCCCAGATCGGCGCCTACGCCGACTACGCGGCCGCCGGCAAGCTCTACCGCGCCGACCAGCTGCTCTCCATACCCACCCAGGCGAGCTTCATCAGCTCCGTGGCCCGCGCCGGCGAGGTGCGGCGGGTGCAGTACGGGCTCCCCTTCGTCTCCAGCGCCCGACTGCTCTTCTACAACGAGAAGCTCTTCACCGCCGCCGGCATCAGCTCCCCGCCCGAGTCCTGGGACGAGCTGAAGGCCGCCGCCGTCAAGCTCAAGTCGGCGGGCGTGAAGATCCCGTACGGTCTGCCCCTCGGTCCCGAGGAGGCGCCCGCCGAGACCATGATGTGGATGCTCAGTGGCGGCGGTGGCTACACCGACGCCAACGGTGCCTACACCATCGACTCCGTCGAGAACATCAAGACCTTCGAGTGGCTGCGGGACGAGCTCGTCGGCACCGGCCTGACCGGCCCCGGCTCCCCCAGCCGCACCAACCGCCAGGACGTCTTCGACGCGTTCGTCCGCGGCGAGGTCGGCATGCTCAACGGCCACCCCACGCTGATGAAGCAGGCCGAGGAGGGCGGCGTCAGGTTCGGCACCGCCCCGCTCCCCGGCGTCAACGGCAAGTCCAAGTCAACGATGGGCGTCGCCGACTGGATGATGGCCTTCAACCAGAACGGCAAGCGCCGGGAGATCGGCGCCTTCCTCGACTTCGTCTACACGAAGAAGAACGTCCTGGACTTCACCGGCCAGTACGACCTGCTGCCGGTCACCACCGACGCCTCCGAGACGATGCGCGCGGACGAGGACTTCAAGCCGGTCTGGGAGTTCCTCGACGAGCTGGAGAGCGCCGAGTTCTACCCGGCGGACAAGACCTCCTGGGCGACGGTGAGCAAGTCCATCAAGCAGAAGATCGGCACGGTCGTCGCCAAGGGCGCCGACCCGGCGAGCATCCTGGGCGAGCTCCAGCGCGAGGCGGACACGACGGAGAACTCGAAGCGCTAGGCGGCGACCGCGCGGCCGGCCCCCGCCCCGGGGCCCGGCCCGCCGGGTATGCCCGGTCGGGCGCGGTGGCAAGGTGGAAGACGTGACCGAGAACCAGCCCAGCGAGCCCGACCGGCCCGGCACGTCGCCCGGGGAGCCCCGTTCGTCCGACGACCCCGGGACCCGGCCGGCGGCCCCCGCCGAGGAAGACGCCGAGGGAGGCGCCGACACCGGCGGACTCTCCGAGCGCGACCGGGCGCTGCTCGCCGTGGAGCGGCGCGGCTGGCCCGGCCCCGGCGCCAAGGAACGCGCCATCCGCGAGCGGCTCGGCCTCTCGCCCACCCGCTACTACCAGCTCCTCAACGCCCTCCTGGACGACCCGCGCGCCCTGGCGCACGACCCGGTGACGGTCAATCGCCTCCGCCGCGTCCGCGAGGAGCGCCGGGCCCGCCGCTGAGACGCGGCGCCCACGCGGGCGACCGGGCGAGGTCGACGCCCCCCTGAGACGCGAGGCCACTCGGGCGGCGGGCGCGACGTTCCCGGGGACGGGCCCGCGCGGCCCCGTGTCGCCTCCGGGGCACCGTCGGTAGGGTCGGCCGCATGGGCAGCCACCCTCTCCCCGTACCCGCGACGCCCGCCGGACGGGATGGACTCGCCGCCATCGTCGAGCGGCCGGACCGGGCCGTGATGGCCCTCGACTTCGACGGCACCCTCGCCGAGATCGTCCCCGATCCCGAGCAGGCCCGCGCCCACCCCGACGCCCTCCCCGCCCTCGCCCGGCTGGCCCCCAGGCTGGGCTCCGTCGCCGTGCTCACCGGCCGCCCGGCCGGGGTCGCGGTGCGCTACGGCGGCTTCGCAGGCGTGCCCGGCCTGGAGGGCCTCACCGTGCTCGGCCACTACGGCGCCGAACGCTGGGACGCGGCCAGTGGCGAACTCCGCGCCCCGCCACCCCACCCGGGCGTCGCCGCCGTCCAGGCCGAGCTGCCGGAGGTGCTCGCGCCCGGCGGCCTCGCGGACGGCGCCCGGGTCGAGGACAAGGGCCGCGCCGTCGCGGTGCACACCCGCCGGGCCGCCGACCCCCAGGCCGCCTTCGACCGGCTCCGGGAGCCGCTCCAGCGGCTCGCCGAGCGACACGGGCTGATCGTCGAGCCCGGCCGCTACGTCCTGGAACTACGCCCGCCGGGCATGGACAAGGGCGTCGCCCTCACCGAGTACGTCCGCGAGACCGGCGCCGGCGCGGTCCTCTACGCCGGCGACGACCTCGGCGACCTGGCCGCCTTCGCCGCCGTCGAGGACCTCCGCGCCGACGGCCTCCCCGGTCTGCTGGTGTGCAGCGGCAGCGACGAGGTCACCGAACTCGCCGCCCGCGCCGACCTCGTGGTCGACGGCCCACGCGGCGTCGTCACCCTGCTCACCGCCCTCGCCGACACCCTGGCCCGCGACCAGGCGACGCCCGGCGGCTGAGCCCGGCGCGCCGCCTCACGACGGCAGGGCCAGGTCCGCCACCACGGCGGCGTGGTCGGAGGGCCACAGGCCCGACACGGGGGCGTCGCCGGTGCGGCGGACGGCGCGGACGTGGCCGAGGCCGTCCGGGCCGGGGAGGCCGACGTGGATGTAGTCGATGCGGGCGCTGGGCTCGAAGCCGGCGGCGACATGCGGGTTGGCGCTGTTCCAGGTGACCGCGGGGGCGGCCGGGTCGGCGTACTCCCAGGCGTCCAGCAGGACCTGGCCGGGCACCACGGGCGCGGTGCGGAAGCCGCCGAGGAGACGGATCTCGTCGGAGTCGGGGACGGCGTTGAAGTCGCCGGTCACCACGGGCGGGAAGGCGGTGTCGCCGCTGTGCGAGGCGACGAACTCGGCGAGCGCCGCCACCTGGGCGCACCGCACCGCCGACTCGTGCGGGGCCTGGTTGAGGTGCGCGGTGAAGAACGGCACCCGTGCCCCCGGCGCGGCGATCAGCGTGTGCAGGGCCAGCCGGCCGTCGTCGGCGCCGCCCGCCGTGGGCAGTCGCAGCACGTCGCGGTCGAGGATCGGCCACCGGCTCAGCACCGCGTTGCCGACGTCGAGCGTGTCGTCGCCCACCCGCCGGCGCCAGCGGTCCGGCACCTCGGACGCCGCCCAGGTCCAGGCCCACTCCTCGCCCGGCTCCCGCGACAGCTCGGCCGCCAGCCAGGCCGCCAGGTTCTCGGTGCCGTCCCCCCACACCTCCTGCAGCCCGATGACGTCGGGCCGGGTGGCGCGCAGCACCGTCGCGATCGCCTCGCGCCGCTCCCGCCACGCGCCGAAGCGCCACCACACGTTCCAGGTCAGCACGCGCAGCACGGGCCCACGCCCGGCGCCGGCCGCACCGGTCGAGCCCGCTCTGGCGTCCTCCGCCCCGGCCTCGCCGGCCCCCGCGTCTCCCGCGCCGGCCTCCCCGCCGGTCGCACCGGTCGTATCCGTCGTGCTCGTCATGCCCGTCGTGCTCGCCTCACCCGTCGTGCCCGCTGTGGTCGCCGTGCCCCGTGCCCGCCCCCCGCTCACACGCCCAGGGCCCGGAGCTGGGCCAGGAACCATGCCTGCGGTGGCAGCGCGGTGGCCGCGTCGGCCATCCGCCTGCTGCGGTCGGCGCGCTCGTCGGCGGGCATGGTGAGCGCCTCGTGCAGCGCGTGGGCGGTGGCCTCCACGTCGTACGGGTTGACCGGGATCGCCTCGTCGCCCAGCTCCGCGAAGGCGCCCGCCTCCCGGGAGAGGACCAGGGCGCAGCCCTTCTCGGAGACCACGGGGATCTCCTTGGCGACGAGGTTCATGCCGTCCCGGATCGGGTTGACCAGGGCCACGTCCGCCAGCCGGTAGGCGGCCAGCGAGCGCGCGAAGTCGTCCTTGACGTGCAGCGCCACGGGCTGCCAGTCGGGGGTGCCGTAGGCGGCGTTGATGTCCTCGGCGAGGAGCCGCACCTCGGCGGTGTAGTCGCGGTAGACGGCCAGGTCCTGGCGGGAGGGGTAGGCGAAGGCGAGGTGCACGACCCGGCCGCGCCACTCCGGGCGGATCTCCAGCAGCCTCCGGTAGGCCAGCAGCCCGCGGACGATGTTCTTGGACAGCTCGGTGCGGTCCACCCGCACGATCGTCTTGCGCCCCGGCCCGATCTGCTCGCGCAGCGCGGCCAGCCGCTCGGCCACGTCCGACTGGTGCGAGCGGGCGCGCAGGAAGTCGGCGTCGGCCCCGAGCCCGTGCACGCCCAGCCGGGTGGTCCGGCCCTCGTGGGCGATGGCCAGCTCGCCGCCGTACCGCACGATCTCCGCGCCCAGCACGTCCGCGCAGCACTCGGCGAAGGCCGCGGCCCAGCGGTCGGTGAGGAAGGCCGCCCGGTCACCGCCGAGGATGCCGCGCAGCACCCGCTCCGCCACGTCATCCGGCAGCAGCCGGTAGTAGTCCGGCGGTGCCCACGGGGTGTGCGAGAAGTGCCCGATCCGCAGGTCGGGCCGCCGGTCCCGCAGCAGGCCCGGGACCAGCGCGAGGTGGTAGTCCTGCACCAGGACCGCGGCGCCCTCGGCCGCCTCCTGGGCGAGCGCGTCCGCGAAGGCCGCGTTGTAGCTCTCGTACGCCGCCCACTCGGCGCGGAAGCGGGCGTCGAAGACGGGTTCGAGCGGGGTCTGGTAGAGCATGTGGTGCACGAACCACAGCACGGAGTTGGCGATCCCGTTGTACGCCGCGGTGAAGACGTCCGGCGCGATGTCGAGCATCCGCACCCGCTGGCCGCCGGTGTCGGCCCGGTCGAGGTGCCCGCCGCCGCCCGCCTCCGCGGCCGCCCGCGCCGCCTCCCGGTCCCCGTCCCCGAGCGCCGCGCACACCCATACCGCGTCCGTCTCCGGGCCGATCGCGCTCAGCCCGGAGACCAGCCCGCCGCCGCCGCGCCTGGCGGTGAGCCGGCCGGTGCCCTCCTCCCGCGTGTACGAGACGGGGCCGCGGTTGGACGCTAGGAGGACCTGGGCGCCCTGGGCGCCGGAGCGGGCGAAGGCCATGTCGCGAGCCTAGCCATCGCGCGGGGCGGGCAAACGTGCGAACGGATTCTTACGCCGCGTGGCGGGTGGTGTATTCGGGGACCTCGGTCATCGGGGGGCGCTCCTCCGTGTCGACGGCGGCGGTGCGCGGCACGAAGCCGCCCTCCTCGCCGCGGTCGAACTGGGTCAGCCGGGGCCGCACCAGATGGCCGCGGGCCAGCCGCAGCTGCGCGGTGCGGTAGATCGCGGCGGCCATCCGGCCCAGCGCCTGGTCGTCCTGGTGGCGGTGGAGCCGCACTCCCACGTCCACCTGCGCCAGCGCGTCCAGCCCCACCGTGTGCAGCGCGTCCACCAGCAGCCCCAGCTCCACCCCGTAGCCGACGGGGAACGGCAGCCGCTCCAGCAGCGAGCGGCGCGCCGCGTACTCCCCGCCCAGCGGCTGGACGAAGCCGGCCAGCAGCGGCCAGTGCAGGTTGAGCAGCGGCCGGGCGACCAGCTCGGTGACCCGCCCGCCCTGGCCGGCGGCCCCGGCGCCCGCCGCGCCGGCGGCCAGCGGCCGGTCGTACATCGCCTTGACGAAGTGCACGTCCGGGTCGGTCAGCAGCGGGCCGACGATGCCGGAGACGAACCGGGCGCGGAACTCGCGCAGGTCGGCGTCGACGAAGCAGACGATGTCGCCGCCGGTCACCAGCAGGGAGCGCCACAGCACCTCGCCCTTGCCGGGCAGGGCGGGAATGCGCGGCAGGATCGCGTCGCGGTGCACGACCCGGGCGCCCGCCTCGGCGGCCACCTTCGCCGTGCCGTCCGTGGAGCCGGAGTCCAGCACCACCAGCTCGTCGACGAGCGGGACCCCCGCGCCGCCCGGCCCACCCTCCGGCTGGTCCATCAGCTCGCGACGGATGGTGGCGACGATCTCGCCCACCGTCGCCTCCTCGTTCAGGGCCGGCAGCACCACGCTCACGGTGGTGCCCGCCGCCCGTTTGGCGGCCAGCAGCTGGTCGAGCGGGCGGTCGGCAGCGGACCAGGAGCGCTGCCGTAGCCAGCGCTCCACCTCTTCCAGCACGTGCGTTCGTCTCCCCGGTCGGCATCTCGCATCTCGCGGTGCGGACGGCCCTCTTCACCGCCCGCCCCTTCGGTTACAGTCTTGAACAACGCGGACGGCCTTCGCATGCCGGGGTCGGTCCGCCGAAAAACGCCTGGGTTCGCCCAGTGCCATACCGCTCATCCAGAGGGGCAGAGGGACACGGCCCGTTGAAGCCCCGGCAACCCTCCAGCCGGTCTCGGTCACCGGCGTCAGCGCTCGACGCGACGCCGCCGACGCGAGGCTCCCGGCGGGGAAGGTGCCAATTCCGTCTCGCGGCGAGACGCGTCGCGAGGAAGATGAGGAGAAAGGGCCTCGCCGCTATGGCTGTACCCGCCGCACCCGCCGTCGAAGTCTCGACCGCCGCCGCTGCCGACTCGGTGAACCTCGGTCCCGCCGTCGCCCTGTCCTGTCGGGAGTGCGGGGAGCGCTTCGGGCTCGGCCCGATCTTCGCCTGCGAGGTCTGCTTCGGCCCCCTGGAGGTCGCCTACGAGCTGCCGGAGGGCGACCCCGAGGAACTGCGCCGCCGCATCGAGGCCGGCCCGAACAGCATCTGGCGGTACGCGCCGCTGCTCCCCGTCCCCGCCGACGTCGCCTCCCGGCCCAATCTGAACCCGGGCTTCACCCAGCTGGTCAAGGCGGACAACCTCGCCCGCGAGCTGGGCGTCACCGGCGAGCTGCACATCAAGGACGACTCCGGGAACCCCACCCACTCCTTCAAGGACCGGGTGGTGGCCATCGCCGTCGAGGCGGCCCGGGCCTTCGGCTTCACCACCCTGTCCTGCTCCTCCACCGGCAACCTGGCCGGCGCGGTGGGCGCCGCGGCGGCCCGGGCCGGCTTCCGCTCCTGCGTCTTCATCCCGCACGACCTGGAGGCGGGCAAGGTCGTCATGGCCGCGGTCTACGGCGGAGACCTGGTCGGCATCGAGGGCACCTACGACGACGTCAACCGCTTCTGCAGCGAGCTGATCGGCGACCCGCTCGGCGAGGGGTGGGGCTTCGTCAACGTCAACCTCCGCCCGTACTACGGCGAGGGCTCCAAGACGCTGGCGTACGAGATCTGCGAACAGCTCGGGTGGCGGCTGCCGGACCAGATCGTGGTCCCGATCGCCTCCGGCTCCCAGCTCACCAAGATCGACAAGGGGCTGAAGGAGCTGGTCCGGCTCGGTCTGGTGGAGGACCGCCCGTACAAGATCTTCGGTGCCCAGGCGGAGGGCTGCTCGCCGGTCTCCCGGGCCTTCAAGGACGGCCATGACGTCGTCCGGCCGGTGAAGCCCGACACCATCGCCAAGTCGCTCGCCATCGGCAACCCGGCCGACGGCCCGTATGTGCTGGACATCGCGCGTCGCACCGGGGGCGCGGTGGAGGACGTGGACGACGCTCGGATCGTCGACGCGATCAAGCTGCTCGCCCGCACCGAGGGCATCTTCGCCGAGACGGCGGGCGGGGTGACGGTCGGCGTGACGCGGAAGCTGATCGAGGCCGGCGTCCTCGACCCGACCCTGACCACCGTCGTGCTCAACACCGGCGACGGCCTGAAGACGCTGGACGCGGTGGCGCCGACGACGGGGCCGTCCGCGGTGATCCGGCCGAACCTGGACGCGTTCCGCGAGGCCGGTCTCGCGTGAGCGAGGGTCCCGCCGGAAGGCCGTAGTCGCGCCGCGGCCGCCCCGGAAGGGGCGCTGCACCGCCGTCTCCCCCCCCGTACCTGACCGGAGGTCACACCACATGAGCGTCAACGTCCGCATCCCGACCATCCTGCGCACCTACACCGGCGGCCAGGCCGAGGTGACCGCCGAGGGCGCCACCCTCGCCGAGGTGATCGCGGACCTGGACAGCAACCACCAGGGCATCGGCGCCCGGGTCCTGGACGACCAGGGCAAACTGCGTCGCTTCGTCAACGTCTACGTCAACGACGACGACGTCCGCTTCGCCGACGGCCTGGCCACGGCGGTGCCGGACGGCGCCGGAGTCTCGATCATCCCGGCGGTGGCCGGAGGCTGATCCAGCCCCCTTCCCCGTATACCGCCCGGTAATCACCCCGTCCCGAAAAGAAACCGGACGGGGTGATTCCGTGTATTGAAGCGCGATACAGTTGAGGCGTTTCCCCTCGCCGGCGGCGCGCCGAGCACATATGAGAACTCGTCAAGTTGTGCGCGAATTGTGTGCATGAATTGTCGGGTTAGCCTGCTATGTCCGGCCCGACTTGCCCCGGATTCTTCGACTTTCTCCCAGTTCGGCGTCTAGGTCGCTGCCGGAATTCTCGTCCGATTGACCTGTTGCGCTGGGCAGTTGGACAGATACATTCAGCGGCGGTCGACGCGTTCCGGCGCACACCTTCCACTGACCGGAGGGTGAGGTCTGACCCGGGTCCGCGGAGTGCGGTCCTGCGCAAGGGCCAGTAATAGGGGAGTTAGGAATGGCTCAGGGCACCGTCAAGTGGTTCAACGCGGAGAAGGGGTACGGCTTCATCGCGGTCGACGGTGGTGCGGACGTGTTCGTCCACTACAGCGCGATCCAGATGGACGGCTACCGCACCCTTGAGGAAGGCCAGCGGGTCGAGTTCGAGATCTCGCAGGGCCAGAAGGGGCCGCAGGCGGACATGGTCCGAGTGTCGGCCTGATCGCTGATCGCCGAGACGTAGACCGCTGACTGCAGCGTTAAGGAAGGGCTCGCGCTTCGAGGAGGGAGCGTGGGCCCTTCCGCGTGCCTGGGGTGACGGCCTTTCGTAGGCCCGGGGGAAGGGTGACCACCGCCCCCTCGAACGAGGGGTCGCCCGTCTCCCACCACCGCCCTCAATCGAGGGGTCGCTGCGCGACCACCTTGCACTCTCGGGGGTCGAGTGCTAATCATTGGCGTTAGCACTCTGAAGGTGAGAGTGACAACGAAGGACCGAGTCGGTGAGGTCAGCAGGGCCTGCGGGGTAGGGAACCGCAAGGCTCGTGGGCCGTCCGTCGCGGGCGCCAGCGCGGTCCGGAGCAATCCACCCCGTCCTGGGAGGACCACTTCACATGGCCAAGATCATCGCGTTCGACGAGGAGGCGCGGCGCGGCCTTGAGCGCGGGATGAACCAGCTCGCCGACGCCGTCAAGGTCACCCTCGGCCCCAAGGGTCGCAACGTCGTCCTTGAGAAGAAGTGGGGCGCCCCCACGATCACCAACGATGGTGTGTCCATCGCCAAGGAGATCGAGCTCGAGGACCCGTACGAGAAGATCGGCGCCGAGCTGGTCAAGGAGGTCGCGAAGAAGACGGACGACGTCGCCGGTGACGGCACGACGACCGCGACCGTCCTCGCCCAGGCGCTGGTCAAGGAGGGCCTGCGCAACGTCGCCGCGGGCGCCAACCCGATGGCCCTCAAGCGCGGCATCGAGAAGGCCGTCGAGGCCGTCTCCGCCCAGCTGCTCGAGCAGGCCAAGGACGTGGAGACCAAGGAGCAGATCGCCTCCACCGCCTCCATCTCCGCCGCCGACACCCAGATCGGCGAGCTCATCGCCGAGGCGATGGACAAGGTCGGCAAGGAAGGCGTCATCACCGTCGAGGAGTCGCAGACCTTCGGTCTGGAGCTCGAGCTCACCGAGGGCATGCGCTTCGACAAGGGCTACATCTCCCCGTACTTCGCGACGGACATGGAGCGTATGGAGGCGTCCCTGGACGACCCGTACATCCTGATCGTCAACTCCAAGATCAGCAACGTGAAGGACCTCCTTCCGCTGCTGGAGAAGGTCATGCAGTCGGGCAAGCCGCTGCTGATCATCGCCGAGGACATCGAGGGCGAGGCCCTGGCGACCCTGGTCGTCAACAAGATCCGCGGCACCTTCAAGTCCGTCGCCGTCAAGGCCCCGGGCTTCGGCGACCGTCGCAAGGCCATGCTCGGCGACATCGCCATCCTCACCGGTGGCACCGTGATCTCCGAGGAGGTCGGCCTCAAGCTCGAGAGCGCGGGCATCGACCTGCTGGGCCGCGCCCGCAAGATCACCGTCACCAAGGACGAGACCACCATCGTGGACGGCGCCGGTGACGCCGAGGCCGTCCAGGGTCGCGTGAACCAGATCCGCGCCGAGATCGAGAACTCCGACTCGGACTACGACCGCGAGAAGCTCCAGGAGCGCCTCGCGAAGCTGGCCGGCGGCGTGGCCGTCATCAAGGCCGGCGCCGCGACCGAGGTGGAGCTCAAGGAGCGCAAGCACCGCATCGAGGACGCGGTGCGCAACGCCAAGGCCGCCGTCGAGGAGGGCATCGTCGCCGGTGGTGGCGTGGCCCTGCTGCAGACCGTCTCGGTCTTCGAGAAGCTGGAGCTCGAGGGCGACGAGGCCACCGGTGCCCAGGCCGTGCGCCTGGCCCTGGAGGCCCCGCTGAAGCAGATCGCCGTCAACGCCGGCCTCGAGGGTGGCGTCGTCGTGGAGAAGGTGCGCAACCTGACCCCGGGTCACGGCCTCAACGCCGCGACCGGCGAGTACGTCGACCTGGTCGCCGAGGGCATCATCGACCCGGCCAAGGTCACCCGTTCCGCGCTGCAGAACGCCGCGTCGATCGCCGCGCTGTTCCTCACCACCGAGGCCGTCATCGCCGACAAGCCGGAGAAGGCCGCCGCGGCCGCTCCGGGCGGCATGCCGGGCGGTGACATGGACTTCTGATCCCCACGGGATCGGTAGTTCCGGTACACGGACCGAGGGCGGCACCCCGCGAGGGGTGCCGCCCTCGGGCGTTCTCCGGGCGTGCCGGCGGGGGGCGCGCCACGCCTCGGGGCCGCTACGGCTCGGGGCCGCTACGCGTCGGGGACGCCGGCCGTCTGGAGGGCGGTGCGCAGCCGGCCGTCGGCGTCGGCCAGCAGCCGGGCCGCGGTGGGCGCGTCCACCTTGGCCAGGATGGCGAGGATGGCGTTCTTCACCTCACCGCCGGTGGCGGTCAGCGCCTCCTCGACGGTTCTCTCGCCGGCCCCGGTGGCCAGCGCGACGATGCGCCGGGAGCGGGCGCGCAGCTTGTCGTTGGAGGCGCGCACGTCGACCATCAGGTTCCCGTAGGTCTTGCCCAGCCGGATCATGGTGATGGTCGAGAGCATGTTGAGGACGAGCTTCTGGGCGGTGCCGGCCTTGAGCCGGGTGGAGCCGGTGAGCAGCTCGGGCCCGACCACCACCTCGATCCCGTGCTCCGCGGCGGCGGCGAGCGCGGACCCGGCGTTGCAGGAGAGCCCGATGGTGAGCGCACCGCGCCGCCGGGCGTGCGCGACGGCGCCCACAGCGTAGGGGGTGCGGCCGGAGGCGGAGATCCCGACGACGGTGTCGGCGGGGGTCAGCCGCAGCGCGTCCAGGTCGGCGGCGGCCAGTCGTTCGCTGTCCTCGGCGCCCTCCGCCGAGACCGTCATGGCCCGTGGCCCGCCCGCGATCAGCCCGATGACCTGGTCCGGGCCGGTGTTGAAGGTGGGCGGGCACTCGCTGGCGTCCAGGACCCCGAGCCGCCCGGCGGTGCCGGCCCCGGCGTAGATCAGCCGCCCGCCGCGGCTCATCCGGACGGCGGTGGCGTCGATGGCGGCGGCGATACGCGGCAGTTGGGCGGCGACGGCGGCGGGCACGGTGGCGTCCTCGCCGTTCATGATCCGGGCGATGGAGAGGGTGTCGAGCCGGTCGACGTCGGCGAGCTCGGGGCGGAACGCCTCGGTGGTGAGGCCGTCGAGCTCGGCGCGCAGCCGGGTCTCGTGGTCGTGGTCGAGGGAAGACATGGGGTGAGGGGGCTCTTTCGGGGGCGGGGGTGGCGGGTCTCTCCGGTGGTGGCCGCGTCAGCGGCGGCCGCGCGGCTCGTGCCGGTGCGCGAGGGCCTCGTACGTGGCGGCCAGCGCGGGTGCGGCGGTCTCGTACGTACGCTGGGCGACGCCTATGAACAGGCAGTCGACGACCAGGAGTTGGCTGGTCCGGCTGGACATGGCGGCCGGGCGCAGCTCGCTCTCACGGGCGGTGGAGGTGGTCAGCACCAGGTCCGCGTACTGGGCCACCTCGCCGTCCGGCCGGCCGGTGATCGCGATCGTGGTCGCGCCGCGTTCGAAGGCTGCCCGCAGCGGCTCGATGACGTCGGTGGTGCGGCCGGAGTGGGTGATCGCCATGGCCACGTCCCCGGCGCGCAGTTGGACGGCGTTGGTGACGGCCAGGTGCGGGTCGCCGGGGGCGTGCGCGACCAGCCCGATGCGCAGCAGCTTCTGGACCAGGTCCTGGCCGACGAGGTGGGAGGCGCCGATCCCGTACACGTCGATGCGCCGCGCGCCGGCGAGCGCGGCGGCCGCCGCCTCCAACTGGGCGGTGTCCAGGCCGGCGGCGGTGTCCGCCAGGCACTGCTGTTCCTCCTGGGCGAGCTTGGCGACCACGTCGGCCATCGGGTCGTCGACCGCGATGTCCGCGGTGACGGCGGGCGCCCGCCCGGCGGCCTGCTGAGCGGCGAGCGCGGCCAGCGCCAGCCGGAGGTCGCGGTAGCCGGGGTAGCCGAGCAGGCGCGAGGTGCGGACGACGGTCGCCTCACTGGTCCCGGTCCGCGCGGCGAGCCCGGTCACCGTCAGCGCGGCGCACCCGGCCGGGTCTCCGGCCACGGTCTCGGCGACGCGCTGCATGGAGCGGGTCATCGAGGGGGCGAGGGTGCGGACCTTGGCGGCGAGCGCGGCGGGGGGAGGCGGCTGGACGCCCCCACCGGTCCCGCCGGGGGCGGGTCCGCCCTGCCCCCGGCCCGACCGTGCCTGGGCGTTCTGCGCCTGCCCGGTCTGCGCCTGCCCGGTGGGGTCCGGGGCGGCCGGTGCCCGACCGGTCGGGGCTGAGCCTGACGGGGCCGGGCCGGGCCGCACCGAGCCCGCCGGGGCCGGGCTCCCCTGGTGGAAAGTTTCCTTCAGTGGACTACTCACTCTTGAAAAGTATTTTCGGCTGCTGTGGGGCGTCAAGGCTCCGCGCCGCGCGACAATGATCCGTATGGAGCTCGAACAGGCACTGCACGCGGCGCGAGCCCTCGTTCTCGCCGACCTCTCCGCCGGTCAGGTCGCCCAGGCGGACATCGTCTCGTTGGTCGAGGACGCCATCGCCCACCGTCGCTGGTGGGTCGAGCAGTGGCCGGAGGGCGTGGAGTACGTGGCGGGTCTGGTCGCCCAGGACGTCCAGGACGCGCTGCTGGAGCGGTACGGCCGCTGGCCGCTGTGCCCCGTCTGCGTCGGTGACAACCTGCACGCGCTGGACGTCGAGCCGGAGCTGGGCCCGGACCCGCACTGGGTCTGCGGCAAGACGGCGGTGGCGGTCGCGCGGGTGGGGAAGCTGGGACAGGCCGGGACGGCGGGCTGAGCCCGCGGCGGAGCGGTCGCCGTGGGCGGCCGGCCCTCCGCCCGGTGTCGGCTGCCTGCCCGCGATTCCTGTGTCGAGCCGGGACGACGAGGCGCGCGGTCGGGGTCCGCGAAAGACCCGACGGCGCATCGGATTCAGCGACGGGAACGCGAAAATCCGATCGGCGCGGGTGGCGCTACGCGCCGAGCAGTTCGAGCTCCGTCGTGAGGTTCCGCCGGGCGGTCTGTTCCCAGCGCCCGTACCCCTCCGGCGTGTGGAACAGCCGGGGCAGTCCGAGGAGTTGGCGCAGGGCGGCGGCGCGGCCGGTGCGGAAGGCGTCGTCGGGGACGAAGGCGAACTCCTCGCGGACGGCGGCCGCGTAGCCGGCGTAGGCGTCGGGCGGGCCGCCGAGGACCGCGAGGTCGGCGTCGCAGAGCGCCTCGCCGTTGGTGTCGCCGGGGGCCGGGTCGTGGGTCCTGGTGAGGCGCACCAGGCGGGCGACCTCGGCGGTGCGGGGTGCGGGGACGCCGGCCTCGGGGAGGGCGCGTTCGGCGAGGCGGGCGCTGCGCTCCTCGTTGGTGGAGCGCTCCGGGAGGTAGACGGCGTCGTGGAACCAGGCGGCCAGGCGGACCGCGTCCGGGTCGGCGGCGTGGTGGGCCAGCGCGTCGACGTGGTCGAGGGTCGCCCTCAGATGGTCGGTGGTGTGGTAGCGGCGCTGCGGCTCCGACCATCGGGCGAGCAGGTTCTCACCGTATGGGTGCGGGGCCGGGTGGCACGCCCCGTCGCGGGCGCTGTTGAGCAGGACCACCCAACGGGAGAGCAGGGCGTCGTGCTCGGGGTGCGGCGGCTGGGCCGGGCGGTGCCGGGGCGACGTCATGAGGTCATTGTGCGGCAAAGGAGTGAGGGGCCGTGTTTCGGCGCCGGGCCGCGTGTGGCAGGCTAGACTACATGTCTAGACCAATTCTTGAGGTGATCGCGCTCGACGTGGCGGACGCCGTCGCTGCCCAGTCCGGTGGGGCGGATCGCCTCGAACTGGTCACGGACATGGCCGCGGACGGTCTCACCCCCGACCACGAGACCTTCGCGGCCATCCGCGCCGCCGTGTCCCTCCCGCTGCGCGTGATGCTGCGGGCGACCGACGGCTTCGCGGCGGGGGACACGGCCGCGCTGGACGCGCTCTGCGAGACCGCGCGGGCGCTGCGGGCGGAGGGCGCCGAGGAGTTCGTCCTCGGCTTCCTCGACGACGGTGGCCAGCCGGACCTCGCCGCGGTCGGCGCGCTCGTCGAGGCCGTCGACGGCGCCTCCTGGACCTTCCACCGCGCCATCGACCACGCCGCCGACCGGGACGCGCTGCGCAAGCGGCTCGCCGGGTTGCCCGGCCTGGACACCTACCTCACCGCCGGCTCCCCCCGCGGCGTGGACGACGGCCTCGCCACGCTGCTGGCCGAGGCCGCCCGCGCCGCCGACCCGGCCCCCGAGCCGGGCTACGGGCCGCGCATCATGGTCGGCGGCGGGCTCCAGCTCAAGCATCTGCCGATGCTGCGGCAGGGAGGCATCGACGCCTTCCACATCGGCGGCGCGGCCCGCCCCGACGGCTGGTCCTCCCCGGTCGACGCGGCCTCGGTGACCATCTGGCGCGAGGCCCTGGAGACACCGCTCCCAGTGCGCTGACCGCCTCCCGGCGTGCCGCGTGTCGCCTTGCGGCGTGCTGCCGTGTCGCGGGGTGCCGCGTGCAGGGCCGTGGGCGGTGCGCCGTGCCGGGTACGGCGCGGTTACGCCAACCGCTCCGGCAGCGCCTTCGCGTGCACCACCGTCAGGCCCGACACCGCGCGCGTCAGGGCGACGTACAGCCGTCGCAGACCGGTCCGCTCGTCGGGCTCGCCGTCGACCACCGCCGCCGGTTCGTCCAGGACCACGTAGTCGTACTCCAGACCCTTGGCCAGCGTCGCCGGCACCAGGGTCAGCCGGGACTCGGCGGTGGTCTCCGTGCCCGGGGAGAGGTGGGCCAGGCCCGCCGCCTCCAGCGCCGCGGTCAGCGCCGGGATCCGGGCGTCCGCGGCGATCAGACCGATCGAGCCCTCGCGCGTCAGCGCCTCGCGGCAGGCGGCGACGACCGCGGCGTCCAGCCCGTCCGGCGCCACGGCCCGTACGGAGAAGTCCCCCGGCGACTCGCGGACGGAGGTGGCCTCCATCAGCCCCGGGGCGATCGCGGGCAGCAGCCGGGAGGCGTAGGCGATCACCTCGCGCGGGACGCGGAAGCCCTGGGTCAGCTCCTCGACCGTCGCCTCCGGCTTGCCGAGGTGGGTGAGCGCCTCCTGCCAACTCCCGGTCGCCCACGGGGTGGTGCCCTGGGCCAGGTCGCCGAGGACGGTGGCCGAGCCGGTGGTGCAGCGCCGGCCGACCGCGCGGTACTGCATGGGGGACAGGTCCTGCGCCTCGTCCAGCACCACGTGCCCCAGCGAGCCCGTGCGCTGGATCAGATCGGCCGCCTCGTCGATCAGCACCGCGTCGGCGGGCGACCACTTCGCGGACTTCACGCTCCGCGCGGGCTTCGCCCAGAGCACGGCCTTCTGCTCGTCGGCGGAGAGCACCCCCGCCGCGTGCTCCGCCAGGAAGTCGGCGTCCGAGAGCAGCCGCAGCACCAGCTTGGCCGGATCCACCGGCGGCCAGAGCGCCTTCACCGCCGCCTTCACCGCCGCGTTGCGCGCCACCGCGTCCTGCACCCGGTCGTCCGGCGCCTCCCCCGCCTGCTCCATCCGCACCAGCACCGCGTGCGCGATCCGCTGCGGCAGCGCCTCGCGGGCGGCCCCGTAGCGGATGTCGCGCCCCAGCAGTTCGGTGACGATCTCCTCCACCTCGTATGCCGGCACCCGCCAGCGGCGCGAGCCGCGCACCACGACCACCGGTTCGGTCGGCAGCGACACATGCGAGCGCAGCGCGCGCCGCAGCACCTCCGCCATCCGCGCGTCGCCCTTGGTGCGCGCCGCCTCGGCCTCGTCCGCGCCGCGCACCGTCACGCCCTCGCGCGCCACCAGGTCGTCGACGGTGGCCTGCCGCACCTGGAGCTCGCCGAGCGCCGGGAGCACCTGCTCGATGTACTGGAGGAAGGACCGGTTGGGGCCGATGACCAGCGTCCCGGTGCGGGCCAGCCGCTCGCGGTGGGCGTAGAGCAGATACGCGATGCGGTGCAGGCCGACGGCGGTCTTCCCGGTGCCGGGCGCCCCCTGGACGCAGACCGTCCCGCCGATCCCGGTGCGGACGATCTCGTCCTGCTCGGGCTGGATGGTGGCCACGATGTCGCGCATCGGGCCCACGCGCGGCCGCTCGATCTCGGACTGGAGCAGCCGGCTCGCCCGCTCCCCCTCGTCGGGGTCGGTCAGGTGCTCGTCCTCGTAGGCCGTCAGCTCGCCGCCGGTGTAGCCGAAGCGGCGGCGCAGCTCCACGTCCATCGGCTGCTTCTTGGACGCCCGGTAGAAGGGCTGCGACACGGGTGCGCGCCAGTCGATGACCATGGGGTCGCCGTCCGCGTCGTGCACGTGTCGCCGCCCGATGTAGAACCGCTCGCCCTCCGCGCCCTCGGCCAGGTCCCCGCCCGGGGCGTGCCGGTAGTCCAGCCGGCCGAAGAAGAGCGGGGTGTGCGCCAGATCGGCCAGCGCCTTGATCCGCTCGTCGATCTGGAAGGCCAGCACCTCGGCGTTGACCCAGTTCGCCGTCACATCCGTGATGTCGAGCGCCTCGACATCGGCCCGCATGGCCCGCAGCGCGGCCCGGGAGGAGGTCAGGTGGGCCCGCTCCCGGTCGAGCGGGTTGTGCGCATCGTGCTGCTGGTCAGGGGCGTGCGAGGGCACGGTTTCGCCTCCGGCGGTACGCGATGGGGTCGGTCAGGGCGTATCGAGCCGGCCGGTTTCCGTCCGGGCGGCGGCTCTCCCGAGCGGGAGGCGGCGAGCGGCTCTCCCGAGCGGGAGGCGGCAAGACGGGCGAGTGTAGTCAGCGGGTGAGGCGCGCGCGAACGGTTTTCCATGGGCCGGGTACGGTCCCGGACGGGCCGGACGGAGGCCGGGGACGGGCCGGGGACGGGCCGGGCGGGGACGTACGGGCTTGGGACGGGTCGGCTCGGCTCGGCGGAGCATGCCGCTCGGGGGCCGGGGCCGGGGCCGGGGGGCCGGTGGCCGGCGGGCCGCGTGGGCGCTTGGGCGCTTGGGCGCGAAGGCGCGGGCCGGGCTCGTGCGGTGCCTGAGGCCCGGCTGCGTCCCCGCCGGGCGGGGGCGTCCCCGAGGCCCGGCTGCGTCCCCGCCGGGCGGGTGCGCGCGGGCCGGGTTCGCGCGGTGCCCGAGGCCCGGCCGCCCCCGTTATGTTTTTCGCGGTCCTGCAAGAGGGCCGCTGGCCTTCGGGCCCGGCATGACTGTTGCCCCCTGTCGAACAAGATGACCTGGGGGGTGGTGTCACCGGGCCCGAGGGGTGCCGTCGGAGACGCTGATGAGAGGCCCGACCGCCGCCTGGCCAGGCGCAATGCCCGGCCGTATGGGCAGCAGGTCTGCATAACGTGGATGCGCGAGAACGGCCCCGATGCCCAGGCCGGCACCGCAACGAGCGAGTGGGGGCACGATGATCGACACCGAAGGCGTGGGCGTCTTCCTCGGGCTGGACGTCGGCAAGAGCACGCACCATGGCCACGGGCTCACCCCGGCCGGGAAGAAGGTCTTCGACAAGCCCCTGCCCAACAGCGAGCCGAAGCTGCGGGCCGTCTTCGACAAACTGACCGCGAAGTTCGGCACCGTCCTGGTCGTGGTGGACCAGCCGGCGTCGATCGGTGCCCTCCCGCTGACCGTCGCCCGCGACGCGGGCTGCCAGGTCGCCTACCTGCCCGGACTGGCCATGCGACGGATCGCCGACCTCTACCCGGGTGAGGCGAAGACCGACGCGAAGGACGCGGCCGTGATCGCGGACGCCGCCCGCACGATGCCGCACGCCCTGCGCTCCCTGGAGCTGACCGACGAGATCACTGCCGAGCTCACCGTCCTTGTGGGCTTCGACCAGGACCTGGCCGCCGAGGCCACCCGCACCTCCAACCGGATACGGGGCCTGCTCACCCAGTTCCACCCCAGCCTGGAACGCGTCCTGGGCCCCCGCCTCGACCACCAGGCTGTCACCTGGCTGCTGGAACGCTATGGCTCCCCGGCTGCCCTGCGGAAAGCCGGCCGCCGCAGACTCGTCGAGCTGATCCGCCCCAAGGCCCCGCGCATGGCCGCCCGGCTCATCGACGACGTCTTCGACGCGCTCGACGAACAGACCGTCGTCGTTCCGGGCACCGGCACCCTCGACGTGGTCATCCCGTCCCTGGCCCGCTCGCTCGCGGCCGTCCACGAACAACGCCGGGCCCTGGAAGCCCAGATCAACGAACTGCTGGAGGCCCACCCTAATGGGCAGTGATGCGGGGCACCGCCAGGCCCACCCCGGCCCATCGAGGCCCTAATGGGCAGTGATGCGGGGCACCGCCAGGCCCACCCCGGCCCATCGAGGCCCTGAAAGAGACTGCGGGCCCCGCATCACTTTCTCGTGACGGTGGTCGGTTCCGGAGAAGCCGTACACACCCCCTGGGACTGGATCCCTTGGTCAAGAGCCGGCCTCCGGGACCGTCCACTGTCACGAGTTCACGCCTCCACCGCATCCGGTCCGATGATCGGATCGTTGAGGTTTGTGGTCCGAGCCGCCCACAGGGGTCACCTCTCATCACGCCTGGAGTCACCGAGCTCTGGAGCAGACCGAGGGCCCTGATGGCCGCTGGGGTCACGAACGGCTGATCGGATGCAGGGCCATCGAGCCCTTCCATTAGGGAGACGCGTGCCCCCGCACGGCTGCGACCAGCAGCACGCCCCCCGACCGAGAGGACGAACACGACACGATGACCGTCACCTGCGGAATCGACTGGGCCAGCGACCACCACGACGTCGCCCTGGTCGACCACGAGGGAACCCTGTTGGCAAGGGCCCGGATCACCGACGACTTCGACGGCCTGCACCAGCTCCTCGAACTCCTCACCACCCACGGCGACACCGCCAACGCCCCAGTCCCCGTCGCGATCGAGACCTCCCGCGGCCTCCTCGTCGCCTGCCTCCGCGCGACCGGCCGGCCCATCTACGCGATCAACCCGATGGCCGCCGCCCGCTACAGAGACCGCCATGCGGTCACCCGCAAGAAGTCCGACCACCTCGACGCCATGGTGCTCGGGAACATCCTGCGCACGGACAGGGCCGCCCACCGGCCTCTGCCCGACGACAGCGAGCTCGCCCAAGCGATCGCCGTCCTGGCCCGCGCCCAGCAGGACGCGGTCTGGGACCGCACCCAGGCGGGCAACAAACTTCGCTCCCACCTGCGTGAATACTTCCCCGGCTTCCTCGCGGCCTTCCAGCACAACCGCGAAGGGATCAGCAGCAGCGTCGCCCGCGCCGTGCTGGCCGCGGCCCCCACTCCCGACCAGGCAGCCAAGCTCACCCGCGCCCAGCTGCGCGCGCTGCTGAAGAAGGCCGGCCGCCAGCGCGGCATCGAGGCAGAAGCCGAACGACTGCGAGACGCCCTGCGCATCACGCAGATGCGCCAGCCCCACCAGGTCGAGCAAGCCATGGGACGCCAGGCCATCGCCCTGCTCAGACAGCTTGATGCCGCCTGCATCAGCGTCGACGACCTTGCCGAAGCGACGGTGGAGTCTTTTGATGCGCACCCGGACGCCGAGATCATCACCAGCTTTCCAGGGCTCGGGTCACTCACCGGCGCCCGGGTGCTCGCCGAGATCGGCGACGACCGATCCCGATTCACCGACGCGAAAGGCCTGAAAGCCTTCGCCGGAGCCGCACCGGTCACCCGGGCGTCCGGCAGAAGCCTCGCGGTCATGGCCCGCAGGGTCAAGAACCAGCGTCTGGCCTCGGTCGGCTACGTCTGGGCGTTCGCCAGCCTGACTGCCTCCCCAGGCGCCCGCGCCCACTACGACCGGCGACGAGCCGACGGAGACCGCCACACAGCCGCCCAGCGCAACCTCTTCAACCGCATGCTCGGCTGCCTCCACCACTGCCTCACCAAGCGCACCCCCTACGACGAACTCACCGCGTTCCCCACCCCGCCGACCCCACAACTCACCATCGCTGCTTGACAGATCAACTGCATCGGATGTCTCTTTCCCCGGTCCTGACGTCGCTGCCCGGCGTCGGCGTCAGGACCGCCGCAGTCCTGCTGGTCACCGTCGGCGACGGCACCAGCTTCCCCACCGCCGCCCACCTCGCCTCCTACGCCGGCCTCGCTCCGGCCACGAAGCAGTCGGGCACCTCTATCCACGGCGAACACGCACCACGCGGCGGGAACCGGCAGCTCAAACGCGCGATGTTCCTGTCCGCGTTCGCCGCCCTGCACGAGCCCACCTCCCGCGGCTACTACGACCGGTGCCGGGCCCGTGGCAAGACCCACACGCAGGCCCTTCTCCGCTTGGCCCGGCACCGCATCAGCGTCTTGTTCGCCATGCTCCGCGACGGAACCTTCTACGAACCCCGAACCCCCTACGTCGCTTGACGAAAGACATAGAGGCACCCCCCCCGCCGGGCGGGGGCGTCCCCGAGGCCCGGCCGCCCCCGCCGGGCAGGTGCGCGCGGGCCGGGTTCGCGCGGTGCCCGAGGCCCGGCCGCCTCCCCCGCCGGGCGGGGGCGTCCCCGAGGTGTTCTCAGGGTCGGTCTCGCCCTCCCGTAGGGGGCGGCATGGCCCTGGGGTCGTACCCGCGGATGCCCTCGGTCGTACCTCGGCGTCCCACCGGTTACACCGCGAGACCGATGATTCCGCCGGTGCTCGGGACCATCCTTGAAGACATGAGCACCGCAGCCTTCTCCCCACTGCCGGGCGCCCCGACCAGCGGCGCCACCGCCCTTCGCCCCGAGACCGAGGCGCACCACCGCCATGTGCTGGGCAACGCCCTGCACGCGGTCAGGGTCTTCGCCACCGCCGCCTTCGGCGTGACGGTCCTCGGTGAGTACGGCGACGACCTGGTCAAGCGCAGGAACTGAGACCCGGCCCTATACGTCCTCGTCCGCCAGCAGCTCGCCGGAGTCCACGATCCGGTAGGCGTAGCCCTGCTCGGCCAGGAACCGCTGGCGGTGCGCCGCGAAGTCCTGGTCGATGGTGTCCCGCGCGACCACCGAGTAGAAGACCGCCGGGTGGCCGTCCGCCTTGGGACGCAGCACCCGGCCCAGCCGCTGGGCCTCCTCCTGGCGGGAGCCGAAGGTGCCGGAGACCTGGATGGCGACGGTCGCCTCCGGGAGGTCGATGGAGAAGTTGGCGACCTTGGAGACCACCAGCACCGAGATCTCGCCCTGCCGGAACGCGTCGAAGAGCTTCTCGCGCTGCGCGTTGGACGTCTCGCCCTTGATGACGGGCGCGTCCAGGTGCTCCCCCAACTCGTCGAGCTGGTCGATGTACTGGCCGATGACGAGCGTCTGCTGACCACGGTGCCGGTCCACCAGCGCCTCGGTGACATGGCGCTTGGAGGCGGTGGTGGCGCAGAAGCGGTACTTCTCCTCCGTCTCGGCGGTGGCGTACGCCAGCCGCTCGGAGTCCGTGAGGTTGACCCGCACCTCGACGCAGTCGGCCGGGGCGATGTAGCCCTGGGCCTCGATCTCCTTCCACGGCGCGTCGAAGCGCTTGGGGCCGATGAGGGAGAAGACGTCCGACTCGCGGCCGTCCTCGCGCACCAGCGTGGCCGTCAGGCCCAGCCGGCGGCGGGCCTGGAGGTCGGCGGTGAACTTGAAGACCGGGGCGGGCAGCAGGTGCACCTCGTCGTAGACGATCAGGCCCCAGTCGCGGGAGTCGAAGAGCTCCAGGTGCGGGTAGACGCCCTTCCGCTTGGTCGTCAGCACCTGGTACGTGGCGATGGTGACCGGGCGGATCTCCTTCCTCGTCCCGCTGTACTCGCCGATCTCCTCCTCGGTGAGCGAGGTGCGCTTGACCAGCTCGTGCTTCCACTGCCGGGCCGAGACGGTGTTGGTGACCAGGATCAGCGTCGTCGACTTGGCCGTGGCCATCGCGCCCGCGCCCACCAGCGTCTTCCCCGCGCCACAGGGCAGCACCACGACGCCCGAGCCGCCGTGCCAGAACCCCTCCACGGCCTGCTTCTGGTAGGGCCGCAGCGCCCAGCCGTCCTCACGCAGCTCGATCGGGTGCGCCTCGCCGTCCACATACCCGGCCAGGTCCTCCGCGGGCCAGCCCAGCTTCAGCAGCACCTGCTTGATCTGTCCGCGCTCGGAGGGGTGGACGACCACCGTGTCCGGGTCGATCCGGGCCCCGACCAGCGGCTGGATCTTCCTGGACCGCAGGATCTCCTCCAGCACCGGCCGGTCCGTGGAGCTCAGCACCAGCCCATGGCTCGGGTGCTTGACCAGCGTCAGCCGCCCGTACCGCGCCATCGTCTCGGCGATGTCGACGAGCAGCGCGTGCGGCACCGGGTAGCGCGAGTGCGTGACCAGCGCGTCCACCACCTGCTCGGCGTCGTGCCCGGCGGCCCGCGCGTTCCACAGCCCCAGCGGTGTCACCCGGTAGGTGTGGATGTGCTCCGGCGCCCGCTCCAGCTCCGCGAAGGGCGCGATGGCGCGGCGGCAGGCGTCGGCCTGGTCGTGGTCGACCTCCAGCAGCAGCGTCTTGTCGCTCTGGACGATCAGGGGTCCGTTCACGGGTGTCTCGGCCCTTTCGCTTCGCGTCGTACGGCGGCCAAACATCCAGTGTCCCCCATCGGCGGAGTGTTCCGGCCGGACGCGTTAATCCGCTTCGTCCGCCAGTTCGGCCGCGCCGGTGATCCGGTGCAGGGGGTAGGTGCGGACCTCGTCGGCGGTGTGGTCGTAGGCCGTGACGAAGCCGCCCTCCACGCGGATGGGGGCGATGACGCGCTGGCTGGCGGCGCCGTCGGCGCTGACGTAGCCGATCCAGACGGCGGAGCCGGTGAGGGCGGCGGCCTGGACGGTGGCCAGGGTGTCGGCGGCGGTGGTGCGGGGCAGCCCGGTCTCGCTGGTGGCGGCCGCCGGTCGGGCGGCGGAGGTGGGCAGCGGCTTGTGCGGGGTGGTCGCGGCCAGGTCGCCGGCGCGGATGGCGCGGACCGCGGCGCCCAGCAGGGTGTCGTCCGGCAGCGGCGGACCGTCCGGGACGGGGGCCGGGGCGGTGCGGGGCGGGGTGCGGTGCGCGTCGGCCCGGGTCACCACCACATCGCCCTCGGCGGACTCGGCGGCGGGCGCGTAGCCCATCGCGCGCAGCCCGTCGAGCAGCACGTCCGGTGCCACCTGCGCGGCCAGCACGGTCGGCGCGAGACGACGCAGCCGCAGGGCCACCGAGCGGCGGTCCGCGAGGATCTCGGCGAGCAGCGCGTCGTCGTCGCAGCGCAGATACGCGGAGGCCGCGCCGATCCGCAGCCGGCCGTGCTTCCGGGCGACGTCGTCGATCAGGTACGCCAGCGGCTGCGGGACCGGCGTGCGGGAGTGTCGGGCCAGGAAGGCGTGCAGGTCGGACGCCGACTGGCCGGCGTCCAGGGCGCGGCGCACGGACTCCGGGGTGAAGCGGTAGACCGTCGCGCCGCCCTTGGACTCCACCTCCGCCAGCACCCCGAGCGTGTCCGCCAGCGGGCGTTCGAGGGGCCCGGGGGCGACGGCGGTCAGGTCGGCCTGGAGCAGCACGTGGTCCAGCGGCTGGGGCAGCAGCGGCGCCAGCAGCCGTGCCGCCTCCGCGGCGGCGGCCCTCGACTCCGCGGCGGTGCCTGACGTGTCCGGGTGCGGGTGCGGCGGCTGGTGCGGATGTGGCGGCAGCGGGCCCAGCAGCGCGCGACCGTGCGCGGACAGCGCACCGCGGCCGGTGACGCCCAGCAGCTCCGCCTCGGCCAGCGTCCAGCCCGCGAGGCGGGACCGCAGGTCGTGTGCGTGCCCCGGCTCCCCGCCCGTGGAGCGGGTGGCGGCGGTCCAGGTGCCCGCGCCGGCCCCGCTCGCGGCGGTGCCCGTCTCCGGCGCCGGGCCCGTCGCCTGCGGGCGGGTCGCGCCCACCGTCGTACGGCCCGCCGCCGCGCCGCGCGGCGGCCGTTCCCACCGGAGCCGGGCCAGCAGCGAGTCGGGCGTCGCGGAGGTGCCGGCGGGCAGGGTGGCGAGGAGTGCCAGGGCGCGGCGGCGGACCTCGGGCGCGGGAGAGCGGTCCAGGTCCGGGCCGAGCGCGGAGAGCGTGCGGCCCTTGGCGTCCCGCCCGCCGACCACGCCCGCCGTACGGGTGGCCGTCAGCCAGGCGGTGGCCAGCGCCGTCCAGCGCTCGGCGGCGGGCAGCGCCAGCCAGTCGTCGTACGCGGGCGTCGGCGCGTAGCGCTCGTCGATGTCCCCGTCCGAGGCCAGCAGCCCGGCCGCGTACGCCAGCTCGATCCAGAACGCCGCGACCGGCTCGCTCACATCCAGCCCGGTCGCGGTCCGCTTGAGGTCGCGGACGCTCAGCCCGCCCGAGCGCAGCACCAGCGGGCTGCCGGTCTCCCACCGCTTGAGCAGCTCCTCCACGGTGGCCAGCGCGGTGAACGCCTGCCCGGCCGCCGTCGCGTCCACAGCCTGTGGATGGTGTTCGGCGGCGGGCACCAGCGCCGGCGGGACCGGCTCCGGCGCCCGGTGCGCGCGGCCGCCGCGCAGATGGAGGGCGACCTCGCGGGGCAGCACCACGTGCCGGGCCCCCGACGGCAGCAGCAGACCGCGGGCCATCAGCCACTCGACGGGCGCGGAGGGCGAGGCCACGGAGACCTCCCCGTACGGCGGGCCCCAGGCGAGTCGGCCGAGCACGCCCAGCGCCTCCCGCGGCGCCTCGGCGAGCAGCGCCGCCATCCGGGCGCGGTCGCCGAACAGCCCCGACAGCGCGGCCACCGCCGACACCGGGTCGTGGGTCGCGGCCAGCCCGGCGGCGGCGAGTATCTCCTGGAGGCGGCCGGGCGACATGCCCGCCGCGGCCTCCGCGACGGTGGGGCCGAGGCCGGTGGGGGACGGCGCGGACGGGGTCGGGGCGAGCAGCTCGCGGGCGGTGCGGACCAGGCGCAGCCGGTCGTCGCCGCCCCAGATCAGCGCCTGGGCGCGGAGGGTGGCCACGGCGCGCGGCAGCGCGGCGGCGATCGCGGCGGCGGAGGCCGCGTCCAGCGCGGCGTCCGCGGTGCCTCCGGCGGCGTCCGTGGGACTTCCGGTGTCTTCGTCGGTGTCTTCGCCGGTGTCGTCACCGGCGCCGGCGACGGTCGCCTCCTCCGACTCCTTCCCTCTCTCCTTCGCTGTCTCCTTCTTGGTGTCCCTCTTCGTGCTCTTGGTGTTCTCGGTGGCCCCGCCGACGGACCCGTCCCTGTCGCCGGCCATCAGCGCGTGCAGCGTCTCGTAGGGACACGGGTCCGGCGCCACCGCCAGCGCCTCCGCCGTCTGGAGCGCGAACCGGTCCAGCCGCTCGACGGCCCGCACCACCGAGGCACGGGTGGCGGCCCGCGTGGCCAGCTGCGTCAGATCGTTGGGGACCGGGTTGAGCAGGTCGGGCCGGGCGCGCAACAGCTCCGTGAGGGCGTCGTCGGGCCGGGCGCGCAGCTCCTCGGCGAGCGTGCGCGGCGCGGTGTCAGCGGTGCGCCCGCCCTCTCGCTCGGTGGCTTTCCGTCGGGGCCGGGAAGTCCGCGAGGCGCGCGAGGTGGTCATTCGATCCACAGTAGCGGGTGATCGGCGACGGGCCCGAGGTCTCGACGGCGATGGATCATGCCCGAGGCGCGGCGGACCCCGTACGGGCGAGGCGGGGGCGGGGTGCGGGGCGCGGTCCCGCCACGCTGCGGAAGGCGCGGCCCAGGTCGCGCGCGCGTCCCGGCGCGGCGGGGGGCGGGCGCGGTACCGTCGATGGGGTTTGGAACGGGTCGCCGTGCTGCTCGGCGCGCTGGCGGTGGGCCCGTCCGTAGGGGCTTTTGGCGGGGGGTCTGGTGGGGATCGAGAGCGATCGGCTCGTCTACGACTATCTGAGCCGCGTCGGCGACCTGGCTCAGCAACAGGGCCTGCCCTCCCGCGATCGCATGCGGCTGGTGGCGACCCTGCGCGCCCGGATCGACGAGAGCCGGGCCGGGGCCGGAGCGGGCGGCGACAGCGCGGCCGGCGTCAAGCGCATCCTGGGGCGGCTGGGCACGCCCACGGAGGTCGTGGCCCAGGCGGAGGCGGGGGTACGGGCGCGCGCGGTGTCGGCCCCGGAGCCGTCCGGCGGCGTGACGCCGTCCGCGGCGGCGGGCTCCGGTACCCCGTCCGCGGACGGGGTGTCTCCACGGGGCGCGGCATCCGTCTCCGCCGCGGCCGCGATGCCGAAGGCGGCCGGGCGGGGTGTGACGGCGGAAGCGGGACGGGCCTCGGCCCACGCGTCGGAGGTGACGGCCTCGGAGGCCACGGTGTCAGAGGCCACGGCGTGGCAGGCGGCCGCGCCGCGCGGCGCGGCCGCCGCGGCGGGGGCGGCCACCCCGCCGGACGCCTCCGGGCGGTACGACGCGCGGCCGCGGTACGACGACGCCCCGGTCCCGCAGCCGCCCACCGTCCCCGCGCCCACCGTCCCCACCAGCCCCACCGGGCCCGCCACGCCGACGGCGCCCCGCGAGAGCGCCGAGTCGCAGGCGCCCGGCGGGATGCGCAAGGCGGGGCGTACGGCGCGGGAGAGGCTGGCGGGGCTGGCTGAGCGCAGTGGTCTGGGAGGGCTGGGCGGGAAGGTCGTGCCCCCGCGGGAGGGTGCCGCCCCGGTGCCGGCGGCCGGAGTCGACGCGCCGCGGACCGCCTCGCCGCCGCACCTGGCCGGTGAGGACGAGCTGAGCTCGCGTGAGTCGAACCCCGACTGGTGGCGGACGGAGCCGGGGCCGTTCTCGCCCCGCGAGGATGTGCCGTTCGGCCAGGTGGACGGGTTCAGCGGTGGCATCGAGCTTCCCGAGCTGCTCAAGCCGCCGTCGGAGCAGCGGGAGAAGCCCGAGCGGGAGGCCGACGCGGAGGCGGCGGCCGGGGCCGGCGACGGCGCCTCGGACGGTCGGTCCACGGGCGGCGGCGGCCGCGGGCTGCTCCGCCGCACCCTGCGGCGCCGCACCACCAAGGCCGACGGTGCCCCGCGCGGCAGCCTCGGCCCGCTCCTGCTGCTGGCCGTCGCCCTCCTCGTCGCGGGCGCCGTCATGGCCAACGTGCTGGTCCTCGCCTTCGGCTGGCTGATCGCGTACTACACGCCGCGGCTCACCCCCGGCGAGCGCAAAGCTGCCGTGTTCGGCGTCCCGGGCACGGTCGCCCTCGGCGCGATGGTCTGGCTCTGGGGGCGGCTGAACGAGCGTTGGGGCGCGCCGATCCCCGAACACGGGCTCGGCGACGCCGTCCAGGACGCCTGGCCCGTCGTCGTCCGCGCGGCGGCCGTCGCCTCGGCCCTCTTCCTGATCTGGCGCGCCCGACGCCGCACCCCGGCCTGACCGCGGCCCGCCGCCGCTCCCCGCGGCGGGCGGGTGCGGGTGCGGTGGTGCCCTGTCCGCCCGCCCCGGCGCCGATCCCGCGGCGCCGTCAAGGCATGGCACAACTCGCCCCGTCGGGGCCACGGCACAATGGCGGGCATGGCTGCGCACCCGTTCACGGTCGGTTTCGACCTCGATATGACGCTCGTCGACTCGCGCCCCGGCATCAAGGCCGCCTATCTGGAGCTGACCGCCCGCACCGGTGTCACCATCGACGCCGAGCTCGCGATCACCCGGCTCGGTCCGCCGCTGGAGCAGGAGCTGGCCCACTGGTTCCCCGCCGAGCGCGTCGACGAGGTGGCCGATCTCTACCGGGCGCTCTACCCGCGGCACGCGATAGCCCCCAGCCTCGCGATGCCCGGCGCCCGGGAGGCCGTCGCCGCCGTGCGGCGGCTGGGTGGGCGGGCCATCGTGGTGACCGCCAAGCACGAGCCCAACGCCAAGCTGCACCTGAGCCATCTGGGCATCGAGGCGGACGCCGTCATCGGCTGGCTGTGGGCGGAGGCCAAGGCGGAGGCGCTGCGCGAGCACGGCGCCAGTGTGTACGTGGGCGACCACACCGGGGACGTGCGCGGAGCCCGCACCGCCGGGGCGCACTCGGTCGCCGTGTCCACCGGGCCCTGCGAGGCGGACGAGTTGCGAGCGGCGGGCGCCGATGTGGTGCTGCCCGACCTGACCGCGTTCCCGGCGTGGCTGGAACGCTACGCGGAGGGCCCCGAGGCCGTCGCCGGCTCCGTCGCCCCGGAGGACCGCGCCGCAGCCACCGACCTGGCCTGACGGCGCTGCGCCCCGATCGACCGGAACACCCCCGCCGCGGCGATCATGAAGCCGACCCCCATCAACATGCTGACCAGGTAGGCGGCGGTGGGCAGCGGGTCCGAGCCCAGCAGCAGCGGGGCGACGGTGGCCAGGGTGGCCACCGCGCCGATCACGAAGACGATGGTCCCGGCCTGGACCAGCCGGTCGCCGGGGCCTGGTCCGGGGCGGTCGACCCGGCCCGCGGGGGCGGTCGGCCGGGGAAGAGGTGTGTCGCTCACCGCTCCAGGGTAGGTGGCTTTCAGAAGCGCGTAGGAACCACCCGGGTACGTCTTGTCACCAGGCTCCGGACCATTAGCCTTGGTGGTGGCGGGTCTGACGACCCGCTGTAGTGCTATCCAGAGCTGTTTTTCCGTGATCCGACGAGTGACGAGGACGAGGACAAAGACGTGCCTACCGGCAAGGTCAAGTGGTTCAACAGCGAGAAGGGCTTCGGCTTTCTCTCCCGTGACGACGGCGGTGACGTCTTCGTGCACTCCTCAGTGCTCCCGGCAGGCGTCGACTCGCTGAAGCCAGGCCAGCGCGTCGAGTTCGGTGTGGTCGCCGGGCAGCGCGGCGACCAGGCGCTGAGTGTGAACGTTCTCGACCCGGCCCCCTCCGTCGCGGCCGCCCAGCGACGCAAGCCGGACGAGCTGGCCTCGATCGTGCAGGACCTGACCACGCTGCTGGAGAACGTCACCCAGCAGCTGGAGCGCGGCCGGTACCCGGACAAGGCCCACGGCTCCAAGATCGCGGGCATGCTGCGCGCGGTCGCCGACCAGCTGGACGTCTGAGCGGGCGTCTCGCCGACCTCCGGCGCGGTCCGGCGCGCCGCCCGGAGGAGTCCTTGATCGGTCGACGAACGGTCGACGGTTGATCGATTTCAGCGCCGACCACGTCTAGTGCGGCTACCGCATCCGTACCAAGCCCGGTGATCACTCATCCCAGTGATCACCAGAGTCGAACGGGTGAATCCCGACGTCGCGAGTCGCGTCGCCGATCAGGCCAGGAGGCGTCGCCGACCAGGCGAAGTCGCGTGGCCGATCAGACGAAACCGAGCGCATCCCGGCCGAGGGGCGGCACCAGCCCCTCGGCCGCCGCACGCGTCAGCAGCCCGCGCACCGCGGCGTACCCGGACTCGCCGAGGTCCGCGGTGAACTCGTTCACGTACAGACCGATGTGCTGGTCGGCGACGGCCGGGTCCATCTCCTGCGCGTGTGAGAGCACATACGCGCGCGAGGCTTCGGGGTCGTCCCAGGCCATGCGCACCGAGGTGCGGGCCGCCTCCGCCAGCGCGCGCAGCCGCTCCGAGCCCAGCGAACGCTTGGCGATGATCGCGCCGAGCGGGATCGGCAGCCCGGTGGTGGACTCCCAGTGCTGGCCCATGTCGGCCAGGCAGTGCAGCCCGTAGTCCCGGTAGGTGAAGCGGGCCTCGTGGATCACCAGCCCGGCGTCCACCTTCCCGTCCCGTACGGCGGGCATGATCTCGTGGAACGGCAGCACCACCACGTTCGTCACGCCGTCCGAGAGGGTGTCCGCGGCCCACAGCCGGAACAGCAGATACGCCGTCGAGCGCTCGCTGGGCACCGCGACCGTCTTGCCGGTGAGTTCGACGCCCGGCTCGCGGGTCAGCACCAGCGGCCCGCAGCCGCGTCCCAGCGCCCCGCCGCACGGCAGCAGTGCGTACTCGTCCAGCACCCAGGGCAGCACCGCGTACGACACCTTCAGGACGTCGTACTCGCCGCGCTCCGCCATCCCGTTGGTGATGTCGATGTCGGCGAAGGTGACATCGAGGGCGGGGGCCCCGGGCACCTTGCCGTGCGCCCACGCGTGGAAGACGAAGGTGTCGTTGGGACAGGGCGAGTAAGCGATCTTCAGCGACTCAGTCATCGGTCTCTCCGTGCCTCCCCGGCTCTTTCCAGCCCTCGACCACGGGAACGAGTCTGCCGAACGCGGTGGCCAACGCGTCCAGCGCCGCTCCGATCCGCCATGCCGCGCGGTCCCGCGGCCCCACCGCGTTGGACACCGCCCGCACTTCCAGCACCGGCAGCCCGTGCGCGGCGGCCGCCTCGGCCACCCCGAACCCCTCCATCGCCTCGGCCGCCGCGTCCGGGTGGCGCGCCAGCAGCGCGGCCGCCCGCTCGGCGCTGCCGGTGACGGTGGAGACGGTGAGCACGCTCCCGCGCGCCGCGCCGGTCGCCTCGGCGGCGGCCGCCGCCAGCGCGGGCGGCGGGCGGTGGGTCACGGTGCCGAAGCCCAGCTCCGCGACGGAGGCGAAGCCGCCGGGGGTCTCGGCCCCCAGATCTGCGGCGACGATCGTGTCGGCGACCACCAGTGAACCCACCGGGGCGACCGGAAAGCCGCCGCCGATGCCGGCGGAGACGACCAGGGCGTAGCCGGTGCCGCGGGCGGCCGCGGAGGCCAGCGCGGTGGCGGTGGCGGCGGCCGCGGCCGCGGGGCCGACCCCGCCTTCGATCACCACGAAGCCCCGGCCCGTGCCCCCGGCGTCCGGGAGGCTCGGGCCGCCGGTCGGCGAGGCGTCGACGCGGCACGCGCTCGCGCCCACGCCGCGCACCACGGCATCCCGCTCGGCGGCTACCGCGGTGACGACGAGGATCCGGCCGTCCGTCAGGACTCCTGCTTGAGGTTGAAGTGCCACAGGCCCTTGGGGCCGCTCTCACCGGCCTCGACGACGGTCAGCGTGACCTCCTTGAGGGGGATGAGCTGCCCCGTCTCGTCCTGGCGGACGAAGAGCAGGTCGGAGTCGAAGCTCCGGTAGGTGGCCTTGGTGTCGTCCACCACCACCCGGCCGCCGGCGACCAGCGTCCAGCCGGACTCGGCGATCTCCGGGTCCACGCCGACGCGCACCTTCTCACCGCTGTGCACGGTGAGGGTCCTGGTGCCCTCCCTGTTCAGGCAGGCACGCCACTTCTCCTCCTCGAGGGCCTTGCCGTCGGTGTAGCAGCCCTTGGTGGCCTCGGTGGTCTTCGAGGTGGAACCGACCGTCACCGTCGCCAACGGGGTCGGCTTGTCGCAGGCGGTGAGGGCGACAAGCCCGAGAGTCACGGCACCGACGGCGGCAGCGGCACGTCGGCCCTTGCCCCGGGAAAACAACGCAGCGGTCATGTCGGCAGGCTATCTGGCCGCCGGGTTCACGCCACGCGGGGGTGCGGCGTGCCGCGCCGACCGGCCGCCAGCAGCCCCCGTACGGTCGTCGCCGTGCCCAGCGCGATCACCCCCGCGGCGACCGACATCCCGAGCACGCCGTTGAGCGGCAGCGCGATGCCGACGGCTCCGCCCACCACCCAGGACAGCTGCAGGGTGGTCTCGGAACGGGAGAACGCCGAGGTGCGCACCGTTTCCGGCACGTCCCGCTGGATCAGCGCGTCCAGCGACAGCTTCACCAGCGCCTGGGAGATGCCGGCGGTCGCCGCGACCACGGCCACCAGCACCGTGGAGTACAGCGCGGCGGACGCCACCAGAACGCCCAGCGCCGTGCTGAGGACGACGGCGATGATCCGCTCCGGACCGCGCGATTTCAGCCATGCTCCGATCGCCGTGCCCAGGGCGTTGCCGCCGCCCGCCGCCACCGCCACGATGCCCAGCGACATCTCCGGGCTCAGCCCGCCCATCGGGTGCTCGCGGAGCAGGAAGGCCAGGAAGAGGGTGAGGAAGCCGGAGAGGCATTTCACCGAGGCGCACGCCTGGAGCGCGTGCAGCACCGAGGGGCCGACCGTGCGCAGCCCCGGCCGCCTGGCCTTCTCGGTGCTGCTGGTGGCCTTGCCGGTGCCGGCCCGGTGCATCGCGTGCGGCAGGTGCAGATGGTGTTCGCCGGAGGTCAGCTGGGCGCGGGCCTCACCCTTGGCCGAGTCGACCTTGTGCGGCAGCGTGAACGACAGAAAGGCCCCCGCCGCGAACACCACGAACGCCCCGTACAGCGGCCAGCCCGGGCCGATCTGGTGCAGCCCGGCGCCCAGCGGGGCGGCGATGCCGGTGGCCAGCAGCCCGGCCAGGGTCACCCGTGAGTTCGCCTTCACCAGCGAGAAGCGCGGCGGCAACAGGCGCGGCACCACGGCGGAGCGCACGACCCCGTACGCCTTGGAGGCCACCAGCACGCCCAGCGCCGCCGGATACAGCTCCAGCCCCCCGCCGGCCACCGCCCCCGCCATCGTCAGCGCCAGCAGCGCCCGGGTCAGCATCGAGCCGGCCATCGCCGCCCGACGGCCGTGCGGCAGCCGGTCCAGCAGCGGGCCGATGATCGGCGCGAGCAGGGCGAAGGGGGCCATCGTGATGGCCAGATAGAGGGCCACCCGGCCGCGAGCCTGGTCGGTGGGGACCGAGAAGAAGACCGTGGACGCCAGCGCGATGGTGATCATCATGTCGCCCGCGGAGTTCACCGCGTGCAGCTCGATCAGCTTGCCCAGGCCGGATTCACCCGCGCCGTGGGCGTGGGTGGCGCGCCGGATGGAGCGGCCCGTGAACGCGAACGGATGCCGGATCACCCGGCCGAGGGTCCGGAAGACTCCCGGCCGCCGGGGCTCGTCACTGGAGCTGACGTTCTTCCTCACCCGACGTGCCACCCGGAGTGTCACCCGACCTTTCACCCGCCTCGCGCCGGCCCACCGCCCCATGGTCCCGCCAACCCGGCGCGGGAGTGCGGCTTTGCGGCGTCTTTCCGGCCGCGAGCCGCCGCGAGGTCGGACTTCGTCGTGGACGGGGTAGGGATGGCAGCGCTGAACAAGGTAGCGTGCGTAACGCGCCACCGGCGGTCGTTCTTGGCCACGCCCCCAGTCACTATCCCGCAGAATGGGACGTGAGGGTGCGCCCGAGTGCTGATCGGGCGCGGACGTCGACGCGGTCCCACGGTCCGCTCCGTCCGCCTCCCCGGCCGCAGGGCCGGCGCACTCGTGAGACGGCGTAGGAGAGAATCGATTCTTGTGAGTGCTGCGATGCGAAGCCGTACCCCGGACCGTCTGTGCGCCGAGGCAGTCGAACTCGCCCGCGAGGCGGCGCAGCAGGCGGCGCTCCCCGGAGAGGTGGGCGAGCACGTCGGCGTCGTCGCCGACGGAGACCGTGTCGTCACGCACCTCTTCGAGTGCAGGGAGCCCGGTTACCGCGGCTGGCGCTGGGCCGTGACCGTTGCCCGCGCCTCCCGCGCGAAGGCCGTCACCCTCGACGAGACCGTGCTGCTCCCCGGCGACGACGCGCTGCTGGCGCCCGAGTGGGTGCCGTGGAGCGAGCGGCTGCGCCCCGGCGACCTCGGCCCCGGTGACCTGCTGCCCACCCAGGCCGACGACCTGCGCCTGGAGCCCGGCTTCACCGGCGAGGACGTCCCGCCGCCGAACGCGGTGGTCTCCGAGGAGATGGAGCAGCTCGCGGCGGTCGAGGACGCCGAGGTCACCGCCGGCTCGCCCGCCACCCAGCCCACCACCCCGGCCCGCGGCAGCATCGCCGCCCTGGCCGAGGAGCTCGGCATGCGCCGCGCCCGGGTGCTCTCCCGCTACGGCCTGCACACCGCCGCCGACCGCTGGGACGAGTCCTACGGCGCCAAGACCCCCATGGCCCAGGCCGCCCCCGCGTCCTGCATGACCTGCGGTTTCCTGGTGCCCCTGGCCGGCTCCCTGCGCCAGGCGTTCGGCGTGTGCGCCAACGAGTTCAGCCCCGCCGACGGCCGGGTCGTCTCCCTCACCTACGGCTGCGGCGGCCACTCCGAGGCCGCCGTCATGCCCAAGCCGCCGCAGCCCGCGCAGCCCGTCATCGACGAGACGATCGTCGAGCCGATGCCGCTGCACCCCGACCGCACCGGCGGCTCCGTGGAGCCGGAGGCTCCGCAGGAGGAGCTGGGCCACTCCTGACGCCCCCGTTCCCTGCGGCCCGCCCTGCTTCGGCCTGAGCGCTGAGCCTGGTGGGGCGGCACCGGCGGATGCCGGGTGCCGTGGTCGTCTGCCGGGGGCGTACGCCGTAGTCGTCTGCCGTGGTCGTTCAGGACCGTGCGGCCTTCGCGGCGGAGAAGGAGCCCTGCTCGGAATCGTTTGTCCTGATGCTTGCTCTGGGACAAGTTTCTCTGCGCGGGGTGTCCGCTTCCGGCGACCGACCGGGTCGGGTGGAGGCAGGGCCAGCGCGAGCGCAGGATCGAGATGGCGGTACGTTCGCCGCATGCAGTCGTGCGGGCGTACCCGTGCGGCGAAACGGATGCAGCGGCCAGGACCCGGAGGCGAAACGTGAGCAGCACGGCGATGGTGCGAGGCGCGGCCGAGGACGCGGACCCGTTCGGGACCGCGCGGCTGCGGCGCGGCGTGCTGGACGCGTGGTCCGCGTCGCCCGCCCGGTTCCGCGAGGACGCCAACGCCGAGGAGGACCTGGCGCTCGGCGGCTACCGCGACCGACTGGTGGTGGAGCTCGCCCAGAACGCCTCGGACGCCGCCGCCCGGGCCGGCGTCCCCGGCCGACTGCGGCTCACCCTGCACCCCGCGACGGGGGACGACCCCGCCGTTCTCGCGGCCGCCAACACCGGCGCCCCGCTGGACGCCGCGGGCGTGGAGTCGCTGGCCACTCTGCGGGCCTCCGCCAAGCGGGACGACGCGGCGGCGGACCTCGCCGTCGGCCGCTTCGGCGTCGGCTTCGCGGCGGTGCTCGCGGTGAGCGACGAGCCTGCGGTCGTGGGCCGCACCGGCGGGGTGCGCTGGTCGCTGGCGGAGGCCCGGGAGCTGGCCCGGGGCGCCGCCGAGGCCAGCTCGGGGCTGGCGGACGAACTGCGCCGGCGCGAGGACCATGTGCCGCTGCTGCGCCTGCCGCTGCCCGCCGAGGGCACCGCCCCTGAGAGCTATGACACCGTCGTGGTGCTGCCCCTACGGGACGCCGCCGCCGAGGATCTGACGCAGCGTCTACTCGCCGCCGTCGACGACGCCCTGCTGCTCACCCTGCCAGGACTGACCGAGGTGGTCGTCGCCACCCCGCAGTCCGTACGGACGCTGCGCCGCCGCCAGGACGGGCCGTACGCGGTCGTCGAGGACGAGACGGTTCCCGCCGCCGCCGCGGGAGCCGCCGCCTCGACCGCGGTGCGGCGTTGGCGCACCGAGCGGGCCGGCGGGCGGCTGGAGCAGGAACTGCTGGCCGACCGGCCGGTGGAGGAGCGGCTGCGCCCGGTGTGGTCGGTGACCTGGGCGGTTCCGGTGGACGCCGCGGGCGAGCCGGTGCGGCCGGAGACGGCCCCGGTGGTGCACGCGCCCACCCCCACCGACGAGGCGCTGGGCGTGCCGGCCCTGCTGATCGCGTCCTTCCCGCTGGAGCCCACCCGCCGTCACGCGGCCCCGGGGCCGCTCACCGACTTCCTGCTGGCGCGGGCCGGTGAGGCGTACGCGGGCCTGCTGCGCGAATGGCACCCGGTGAGCACCGGAACGCTCGACCTGGTGCCGGGACCGCTGGGGAAGGGCGAGCTCGACGGGCGGCTGCGCCAGGAGATCCTGCGCCATCTGCCCCATGTCCCCTTCCTGCCCAGCGCCGCGGCGCCGGCCGTGGGCGGCGACGAAACCGGCCGCGAGCTGTGGCCCGAGAGCGGGGACGCCTGGACCACCGGCCCGGCCGAGCCCGCCACGGCACCCCCGGCCCCGGAGGCGCCGGGCCTCTCTGGCGGCCCCGCCGCGGAGTGGGAGCCGCTGCCCGCGGGTGCCGGCGGCGAGCCGATCGCTCTGCGCCCGCGGGACGCGGAGCTGGTGGAGGGCGCGGGCGCGGAGACCGTACGGGTGCTGGCCGAGCTCTTCCCGGGGCTGCTGCCCGCCGGGCTGGAGCGCCGGCCGGGCTTGCGGGTGCTGGAGGTGGCGCGGGTCCCGCTGGGTGAGGTCATCGACCGGCTGGCGGGCGTGGAGCGTTCGCCGGGGTGGTGGTGGCGGCTGTACGACTCGCTGGCCGGGGTGGACCCGGACCGGCTGAGCGGGCTGCCGGTGCCGCTGGCGGACGGGCGCACCACCATCGGCCCGCGGCAGGTGCTGCTGCCGCTGCCGGGTGCCGAAGAGGAGACGGCGGTGCCGGCAGGCCCGGACGGGAGCGTCGAGCCGGACACCGAGGCCGTGCCCCGCCACCAGGCGCTGGCCCGGCTCGGGCTGAAGGTCGCGCACCCCGAGGCCGCCCACCCGCTGCTGGAGAAGCTCGGCGCGACCCCGGCCACCCCGCGGGCCGTGCTGACCACCCCTCAGGTGCGGGCCGCCGTCGCCGCCTCGCTCGACGACGAGGAGCGCTGGGACGAGGCCGAGGACGGCCTGGACGCGTACGAGCTGGCGGAGACCGTGCTGGGGCTTGTGCGCGACGCCCAGCTGGCCCCCGGCGACGAGCCGTGGCTGGCGGCGCTGGCGCTGCCGGACGACGAGGGCGAGCTGGCCCCCGCCGGTGAACTGGTCTTCCCGGGCAGCGACTTCGAATGGGTGATCCGCGAGGGCGAACTGCCGCCGTGCGACCCGGAGCTCGCCGCCCGCTGGGGCGAGCAGCCGCTGGCGGCGGTCGGCGTGCTGGCCGGGTTCACCCTGGTGCGCGCCGCCGATGTGGTGCTGGACCCGGACGAGCTGGAGCCGCGGGACGGCGACTGGGCGGAGCCCGACGACGCGGGGCTGCTGGACGCGGTGGACGTGTGGTGCGAGGACGTCCTGGACCGGCTGCCGGAGAGCCCGGTGCCGCCGGTGGCCACCGAGCTCGTCGCCGTGCGGGACCTGGACCTGGTGGCCGACGACGCCTGGCCGCAGGCGCTGGCGATGCTCGCCAAGCCGCCGCTGCGGGACGCGCTCACCACCCCGGTGCGGGTGCTGCTGCCGGACGGCACGACGGAGACGGTGCGCCCGTACACCGCCTGGTGGCTGCGCGGCCACCCGGTGCTGGAGGGGCGGCGGCCGGCCGGCCTGCGGGCGGCCGGGAGCGACCCACTGCTGGAGGGGCTGTACGAGCCGGCGGACGCGACCGGCTTCGACGACGAGCAGGTGCTGCGCGCGCTGGGCGTGCGCACCTCGGTGGCGGCGCTGCTGGACGAGCCGGGCGGCGCGGCCGAACTGCTGGCCCGGCTGGCCGACCCGGCCCGCGAGGTGACGGCCGCCCAGCTGCACGCCGTCTACGGGCTGCTGGCCGATCTCGACCCGGAGCAGGTCACCCTGCCGGACGAACTGCGGGCCGTGGTCGACGGCGAGGTGCGGGTGGTGGACGCGGCGGAGGCGCTGGTCGCCGACGCGCCGGACCTCCTTCCGCTGGCCGCCGGGCGGGCGCTGCTGCCGGTGCGGCCCGCGCGCGCGGCGGAGCTGGCGGAGCTGTTGCAGGTGCGGCGGTTGAGCGAGGCGTTCGCGCACGCCGCGGTGGACGGCGAGGGCGAGCTCCGGGAGGTCCCGGACGCGGTCCGAGTGCTGCTGCCGGGCGCGCCCGAGTCCTACGTCGAGCACGAGGAGCTCGTTGTCGACGGTGTCGCCCTCGACTGGCGGCGCACCCCCGACGGCGTGCTGCACGCCGCCACCCTCGAAGGCGTCGCCGCGGGGCTGGCCTGGGCGGCCGGCCACTGGCACCGCCGCTTCGAGGCCGCGGCCCTTCTGGAGGACCCCACCCGCACCGAAGAGCTCTCCCGGGACCGCTGGTTCGACTGACCCACCGTCACAGCGGCGGATCCACCCCCGGATCCGCCGCAACCCCGAGCCCACACCGCCGAGCCCACACCGCTGAGCTCTAGACGCCGAGGGGCCTCGCCCCCTCATCCGCCGCGACGGCGAGAGCACCGTTCTCCACGGCCCCTCGCCGGGAGGCGTCACCGTTTGCGGGCCACCCCGGCGAACAGGTCGATCTTCGTCTTGGCGAGCTCTACCGGGTCCTTGTCGGGTTCCGGGCGCCAGCAGTGGGCCATCTGGACGCCGGGTTCGATCAGTTCCAGGCCGTCGAAGAAGCGGACGACCTGGTCGAGCGGGCGGCCGACGACGGTCATGCCGCCCTTGCGGTAGAGCTCGGTGACCCGCTCGATGATCTTCGGATCGGAGCCGAGGGCGGTGTGGGAGAGGACGAGATAGCTGCCGGGCACGAGGGCGTCGACCAGCTCGGCGACGATGCCGTAGGGGTCGGCCTCGTCGGCGAAGAAATGCATCACGGCGTTGAGGGAGAGCGCCACGGGCCGGCTCAGATCGAGGGCCTCGCGCAGCTCGGGCGCCTCGACGATCGACCGCGGCCTGCCGAGATCGGCGTGGACGAAGGCGGTGCGGCCCTCGGGCGTGCTGCGCAACAGGGCGGTGGCGTAGGTGAGCACGATGGGGTCGTGGTCCACGTAGACGACTCTGGCGTCCGGGGCCAGACTCTGCGCGATCTGGTGGAGGTTGGGCTCCGTGGGGATGCCGGTGCCGACGTCGAGGAACTGTCGGATGCCGGCTTCGGCGGCGAGCCAGCGCGTGGCGCGTTGCATGAAGTCCCGGTTGGTCCGGGCGATCAGCCGGATCTCGGGCCAGACGGCGATGACGCCCTCGGCGGCCCGCTGGTCGACCTCGTAGTGGGTCTTGCCGCCCAGGTAGTAGTCGTACATCCGGGCGGAGTGCGGCTTGCTGGTGTCGATCTCTTCCGCGCGTAACCCGTAACTAGTCATGTTCGGAAGGCTACGTGAAAACCATGGTCAAGTTCGGCCCTGCTGAATCCTGTTGAGTATGGAGCTTCCGGGGCCGTTGTGAGTAATGCGTGAAGATCGTACTCTTGTTCTGCTCTGGCTTCGCGATGCGAAGCCTCATCATTCTGTGGGGGAATAGATGCGCAAGCGCACCTCGCTCGCCGTACTCACCGCCGCCTCGGCGGCGGTGGCCACCGTCGGACTCGCCGCCCCGGCGGCCCAGGCGGATGGTTACGGCGACACGGCGATCACCAAGGTGGTCGTCAACGGCGGCAAGAGCGTCGTCGTGGGCACCAGCGGTGCCAAGAAGTTCACGGTCTCGGTGACGGCGAAGGACAACTCCGGCATCAAGAAGGCCGAGATCAACCTGCACGGCCCGGCGTCCGGTTTCGAGCAGCCGACCTCCAAGGTCACCTGCAAGGCGGACAACGCCACCACCTCGACCTGCTCGGCCACCTTCGTGGTGGACCCGAAGGTCGACCTGTACGACAACAAGCTCGCCGGCACCTGGTACGTCTACGCGTGGGTGGACGCCGAGGACGGCGACTTCTACACGAGCGAGAAGGTCGGCTCCTTCAAGCTGCAGCGTGAGTCCAAGCTGACGGTCAACGCCTCCCCGGAGCCGGTGAAGAAGGGCAAGACCCTCACCGTCACCGGCAAGCTGACCCGCGCCCACTGGGACGTCTTCGGCGACAACAAGTGGGTCGCGCACGGCAACCAGTCCGTGAAGCTGGAGTTCCGCAAGAAGGGCGCCAAGACCTTCACCTCCGTCAAGACGGTGAAGAGCGCGTCCAACGGCGCCCTGAAGACGACGGTCAAGGCGTCGGCGGACGGCGACTGGCGCTTCAACTACGCCGGCAACACCAGCCACTCGGCGGTCGCCTCCGCGGTGGACTTCGTCGACGTGCGCTGAGACGCGCGCTGAGCTCAGCCCCCGGCCGCGCGGCCGGGGTGTCTCATGGCGCCGGTTCGCCGCCTTCCGCGGCGAACCGGCGCCATGCCACTTCCAGCCCCAGGCCGGCGAGCACCGCGATCCCGACCGCGGCCCACGGCATGGTGGTGCCGATCAGCTCGAGCGCGAAGAAGTCCTGGAGCCACGGCGTGGTGAGCACGACCAGGAAGCCGAGCGCCATGGTCAGCACCAGGGCCACCCGCCACCAGGTGTAGGGGCGGGCGACGATCGCCAGCACCCACAGCGAGATGAGGAAGAGCGTCAGCGTGGCGGCGCTGGTCTCGGCCTCCAGCGACTCGTCACCCGAGTAGTGGTGCCGGGCCAGCAGGTACGCCGCGAAGGTGGCAGCGCCCGCGATGAGCCCGGCCGGGACGGCGTACCGCATCACCCGCCGTACGAAGTGCGGTCGGGCCCGCTCCCTGTTGGGGGCGAGGGCCAGGAAGAAGGCGGGCACCCCGATGGTGAGCGTGGACAGCAGCGTCAGATGGCGGGGCAGGAACGGGTACTCCACCCGTGAGCAGACCACCAGCAGGGCGAGCAGCACCGAGTAGACGGTCTTGACCAGGAAGAGATTGGCGACCCGCTCGATGTTGCCGATGACCCGGCGGCCCTCGGCGACCACGGAGGGCAGCGCGGCGAAGCTGTTGTCGAGCAGCACGATCTGGGCCACCGCGCGCGTCGCCTCGCTGCCCGAACCCATCGCGACCCCGATGTCCGCGTCCTTCAGGGCCAGCACGTCGTTGACGCCGTCGCCGGTCATGGCGACGTTGTGGCCGCGCGACTGGAGCGCCCCCACCATGTCCCGCTTCTGCCGAGGGGTGACCCGGCCGAAGACGGCGCCGCCCTCGAGGGCGGTGGCCATCTCGCCGCGCTCGGCCGGCAGCCGACGGGCGTCGACGGGGCGCTCGGCACCGGGCAGACCGAGCTTGGTGGCGACCGCGCCGACGGAGACGGCGTTGTCGCCGGAGATCACCTTGGCGTCGACGTTCTGCTCGGCGAAGTAGCGCAGAGTGTCCCCGGCGTCGGGACGCAGCCGCTGTTCGAGCACGACGAGCGCGGCGGCCCGGACCCCCTCGGCGACCCGCGGATCGCCCAGTTCACGGTCGCTGCGGGCCAGCAGCAGCACCCGCAGTCCGCGCGCGTTGAGCTCCTCGATCCCGGCGAGCGCCGGATCGCCGTCCGGCAGCAGCACATCGGGCGCGCCCAGCAGCCAGGTGGCGCTGTCGGCCCGGCCGCCCGGCTCGGGGCCGGTGACGGTGGCGCCGCTGTACTTGCGGGCGGAGGAGAAGGGCAGTGTGGCGGTGCAGCGCCAGTCGGGGTGGCCGTCCGGACAGGCGTCGACGATGGCCTGGAGGCTGGCGTTGGGGCGCGGGTCGGCGGCGCCCAGGACGCCGAGCACGCGCCGCAGCCGCTCCTCCTCCGAGCCGTTCAGCGGGCGCAGCTCGGTGACGTCCATGCCGCCCTCGGTGAGGGTGCCCGTCTTGTCCAGACAGACCACGTCGACCCGGGCCAGCCCCTCGATCGCCGGCAGCTCCTGGACCAGGCACTGCTTACGTCCCAGCCGGATGACGCCGATCGCGAAAGCGACGGAGGTCAGCAGCACCAGTCCCTCGGGGACCATGGGCACGATCCCGGCCACCATCCGGCGCACCGACTCCCGCCAGTCGTCGCCCTCCAGCACGAACTGGCTGATGATCAGGCCGATCGCGGTCGGGATCATCATCCAGGTCACGTACTTCAGGATCTGGCTGATGCCGCTGCGCAGCTCGGAGTGGACGAGGGTGAAGCGGGACGCCTCCTCGGCGAGCTGCGCCGCGTACGCCTCGCGCCCCACCTTGGTCGCGGTGAACGCCCCGCCGCCCGCCACCACGAAGCTCCCGGACAACACCGGGTCCCCCGGCCGCTTGAGCACCGGGTCCGCCTCGCCCGTCAGCAGCGACTCGTCGATCTCCAGCCCGTCGGCCTCGGCCACCCGACCGTCGACGACGCACTTGTCCCCGGGCCCCAGCTCCACCAGGTCCCCGAGCACGATCCCAGAGGTGGGGATCTGGACGGCCGCCCCGTCCCGCCGGACGGTCGGCCTGGCCTCCCCGATCACCGCCAGGCTGTCCAGCGTCTTCTTGGCCCGCAGCTCCTGGACGATGCCGATCGCCGTGTTCGCCACGATCACGAACCCGAAGAGCCCGTCCTGGATCGGCCCCACCACCAGGATGATCAGAAACAGCACCCCGATGATCGCGTTGAACCGGGTGAACACGTTGCCGCGGACGATGTCCGCCGTCGACCGCGACGACCGAACCGGAACGTCGTTGACCTCCCCCCGGGCCACCCGTTCCGCCACCTCGCCCGCGCTGAGCCCGGGATGCGTACGCGCCATCGCCCGCGATGCGGTCATGTCTCCGACGGTACGGGGGGAATCGGGCCCTCACGCGCCGAATGGCGATACCCGCCCAGCGGCGATACGCCGCGCGGGCGCGGGGTTTCAGCCCTCGGTCGCCGGCTCACCCTGCGCGCGGCGGATGGCGGCGTCGCGCTTGCGGACGTACCAGATGCCGATGAGCCCGAGGCCGCCGCCGGCCAGGCAGGTCCAGAGCCACCAGAGGCGGTCGTGGTCGGAGAGCCAGCCGTAGAAGGGGAGCTGGGCGAGGAAGAGGAGGAACCAGAGCACGGTGCCGCCGATGATGGTGGCGACGACGTTGCCCTCCAGGGGCTCGGGGGCCTCGTGCTTGGGGGTCCACTTCGTCATGCGGACAGCTTACGGGGGAGCAGCCGTTGCCCCGGGCCGTGCGCGCGGGCGTACCGAGCGCGGACCGGGCGTACGGGCGTTCGGCCGGGCTGGACGCCCGGCGCGGGCACCCGCCCACACCCCTCGGCACCACCCGTCGGCACTCGCCCCACCCCTCGGCACCCGCCCACACCCGTCGGCACGCGCCGGCTCCCACCCGGCCCGGAGCGTCTACGCGCGGAGATAGCGCCATTCGGCTTATGCATTCATACTGAATCGATCTGGGTCTGACTGGATTTCTTTGTCTGATCATCCAATCAGGCCCGGTTTCTTTTGCCCTGATTCCGAAGCTCCCCGCATCACGAGGTCATCCATGTCCCCCTCCGCCACGGCTCCGGTCGACGCCAAGCAGCCCCCGCCGGAACCCGCACCGCCCGTCGGCCGGATGGACGGGTTCTTCCGGATCACCGAGCGGGGGTCGACGGTCGCGCGCGAGATGCGTGGCGGTCTGGCGACGTTCTTCGCGATGGCCTACATCATCGTGCTGAACCCGATCATCCTCGGGTCGGGCACGGACAAGTTCGGGCACCAGCTGGAGAACGGGGAGTTGGTCACCGCGACCGCCCTGATGGCGGGGCTGACCACGCTCCTCATGGGCGTCATCGGCAATGTGCCGATCGCGCTCGCGGCCGGGCTCGGCATCAACGCCGTGGTCGCGCTCCAGCTCGCGCCCCGGATGAGCTGGCCGGACGCGATGGGCATGGTGGTCCTGGCGGGCCTGGTGCTGATGATCCTGGTCGCCTCGGGTCTGCGGCAGCGTGTGATGGACGCGATCCCGCGCGGGCTCCAGCGGGCGATCGCGATCGGCATCGGCCTGTTCATCGCGCTGATCGGCCTGGTCGACGCCGGCTTCGTGACCCGTAACCCGGACCGTGCGCACACCACCGTGCCGCTGGGGCTGGGCATCGACGGGCGGCTCCAGGGCTGGCCGGTGCTGGTCTTCGTGCTCGGTCTCGCCCTCACCTTCGTGCTGGTCGTCCGCAGGCAGCGCGGCGCGATCCTCATCGGCATCGTGGTCAGCGCCTCCTTCGCGATCATCCTCAACTCGCTGGCCACCATCCCGGACGAGGACTGGGGTCTGAGCGTCCCGCGGGTGCCGGACCAGGTGGTCGACACCCCGGACTTCGGCCTCATAGGCGACGTCAGTCTCTTCGGCGGCTTCCACGAGGTCGGCATCCTCACCGGCTGCCTCTTCGTCTTCACCGTGCTGCTGTCCGGCTTCTTCGACGCGATGGGCACCATCATCGGCGTCGGCGAGGAGGCCGGGCTGACCGACGAGCGCGGTCAGATGCCGGGCATGGGGCGGATCCTGATGGTCGACGGCGTCGCCGTGGCCGGCGGCGGCTTCGGCTCCTCCTCGGCCAACACCTGTTTCGTGGAGTCCACGGCGGGCGTCGGCGAGGGCGCGCGGACCGGCCTCGCCAACATCATGACCGGCGGCCTCTTCCTGCTGGCGCTCGTCTTCACCCCGCTGGCGAAGGTGGTGCCCTCACAGGCCGCCACCCCGGCGCTGGTGGTCGTGGGCTTCCTGATCATGGCGGCCAACGTCAAGGAGATCGACTGGAACGACTCCACGATCGCCGTTCCGGCCTTCCTGACGATCATCTGCATGCCGTTCACGTACAGCATCACCAACGGCATCGGCGTGGGCGTGCTGGCCTTCATCCTGCTGCGGATCGCGGTCGGCCGGGCGCGGGAGATCCCCTGGCTGCTGAACGCCGTGGGGCTCTGCTTCCTGGTCTACTTCCTGCTCGACCCGATCGAGCAGCTGCTGGGAGTCCAGTAGCGGCGGCGACTCGGTACCTCAGGGGACCTCGCGGTAGAACCGCTCGGTCTCGTCGACGGCCGTCTTGAAACGTTCGTCGAAGTCATCGCGGATGAGCGTCCGGACCACATAGTCCTGGACGCTCATTCCGCGTTTGGCGGCGTGCTGCCGGAGGCGCTCCAGCAGCTCCGTGTCTATCCGCAGGCTGAGCACTCTTGATCCCATGCCGTCAGCCTCGCGGGGGCCCTACTTCACCGCGTCGGTTTCCGGTCGGTCCTCACTCGTTCGGGGGAGGGGGTGCCCTCCCGTTAACCCGGTTTCTTTAGGCGAGGTAATGAGTTATGCTAAAGAACATGCCGGATCTGTCCCCCCTTCCGCGACCGGCGGAGGAGTTCCCCGAGGAAGCGGTCGACCCCGACGAACGGGTCGGGGCCGAATCCGCCGCCCCGCAGGCGGCCGCCGACCGCCACGACGGACACCACGACGACCGTCATGACGACGCTCGTCATGACGAGCGACCCGCCGCGCGCGACGCCGACGCGGTCGCCGTGGACCAGCTGCGCTCCGCCGTGATGCGGCTGGGGCGGAGGCTGAAGCACCAGCGCGTGGACGAGTCGCTCAGCCCCACCGAGATGTCGGTGCTGGGCACCCTGGCGCGCTGTGGCTCGGCCACCCCCGGGGAGCTGGCCCGCAAGGAGCACGTCCAGCCGCCGTCGATGACCCGCATCGTGGCGCTGCTGGAGGCCAAGGGACTGGTCAGGCTGGAGCCGCACCCCGAGGACCGGCGCCAGAAGGTGGTGTCGCAGACCGAGCAGGCCGAGGCCATGCTCGAAGAGAGCCGCCGCAAGCGCAACGCGTGGCTGGCCGAGCTGGTCGGGGAGCTGACCGAGGACGAGCGGGCGACGCTGCGCGCCGCCGCGCCCGTGCTGGAGAAGCTGGCGCACCTGTAGCACGCACAAGCACACGGCACACCGAGCACGGCTGGCAAGCGCAGCGCTTACCACCCGGTCCGAGGAGGCGAACGCACCTTGAGTACGGGACCCGGAGCAGACTCCGCACCCGCACCGAACCCCGACTCCCACCCCCACCCCCACCCCCACCCCCACCCCGACCCCGACGCCGGATCGGACTCCGCCCGCGTCGGCACCCACCCGGATCTGACGAAGCGCTCCGCCGAGCCCGCCCCCCGCGGGATGTTCAGCTCGCTCAAGGTCCGCAACTACCGGCTCTTCGCCACCGGTGCCGTCATATCCAACACCGGCACCTGGATGTCCCGCATAGCCCAGGACTGGCTGGTCCTCAGCCTCACCGGATCCTCCGCCGCCGTGGGCATCACCACGGCCCTGCAGTTCCTGCCCATGCTGCTGTTCGGGCTCTACGGCGGCGTGATCGCCGACCGCTATCCCAAGCGGCGCATCCTGCTCATGACCCAGTCGGCGCTCGGCGCCTGCGGCCTGGCGCTGGCCGCGCTCACCCTCAGCGGCCATGTGCAGGTCTGGCATGTGTACCTCTTCGCGTTCCTGCTCGGCCTGGTCACCGTGGTCGACAACCCGACCCGCCAGGCGTTCGTCGCGGAGATGGTCGGCCCCCAGGACCTGCGCAACGCGGTCAGCCTGAACTCCGCGAACTTCCAGTCCGCCCGGATGATCGGCCCGGCGATCGCCGGTGTCCTGATCACCGCCGTCGGCAGCGGCTGGGCCTTCCTGCTCAACGGCCTGTCCTTCGGCGCCCCGCTGATCGGCCTGCTGATGATGCGCCCCGCCGAGCTGCACAGGATGGAACGCGCACCGCGCGGCAAGGGCCAGCTGCGGGAGGGCCTGCGGTACGTGGCCGGACGCCCCGAGCTGCTCTGGCCGATCGTCCTGGTCGGCCTGGTCGGCACCTTCGGCTACAACTTCCCGATCTGGCTGAGCGCCTTCGCCGACGACGTCTTCCACGCCGGCCCCGGCACCTACGGCCTGCTCAACACCCTGATCGCGATCGGCTCGCTCACCGGCGCGCTGCTCGCCGCCCGGCGCGCGACCTCGCGGCTGCGGTTGATGGTCGGCGCGGCGCTGCTGTTCGGCGTCCTCCAGATGGCGGCGTCCCTGGCCCCGTCGTACTGGCTCTTCGCCGCGCTGATGGTCCCGATCGGCGTCTTCGGCCTGACCTTCCAGGTCACCGCCAACTCCAGCGTTCAGCTGGCCACCGATCCCGCGATGCGGGGCCGGGTGATGAGCCTGTTCATGATGGTCTTCGTCGGCGGCACCCCGCTGGGCGGCCCGCTGGTCGGCTGGCTGACCGACGCCTACGGCGCCCGCGTCGGCTTCCTCGTCGGCGGCACGGTCTCCGCCCTGTCGGCCCTCACCGTCGGCCTGGTCCTGATCCGACTGGGCGGCCTGCGGCTCCGCGTCGACCTGCGGCGCGGCGAGGGCGGCCGGCGCTTCGCCTTCGTGCCCAGGGACCCGGCACCCACGCCGGAGCCCGAGCGGGTGACGACGGCGGCCTGACCCGCGCGGCCCGCGCCCCGCGGCCCGCCCCCCCCGGTGTACGGGACGCCTGGAGCCCGCTTTGCCCGCTAGGGGCGTCCGCGTCCCTTGCCTGTCGGGCGCGGGCGCCGGTGGCCGCGCGCGGGTCCGGTGGCGCCCACCCGTTCCGCCCCGGCGGAACGACCGACGGCGCGAACGCCCGCGGACCGCGCCGCGTCGGCGTCCGGCGCGGGAGACTCGACGGGTGAGACTCTTCACCGCGGTGATCCCGCCCCCGGAGGCCCTCGCCGAGCTCGCCGCCGAGTTCGACGTCCTGCGTCGGCTGCCCGACGCGGACCGGCTGCGTTGGACCGAGCGGGCGGGCTGGCACTTCACCCTCGCCTTCTACGGGGAGGTGGCCGAGGACATCGTCCCCGAGCTGCGCGAACGCCTCGCCCGTGCCGCCCACCGGGCCCGGCCGCACGAGCTGTGGCTGGCGGGCGGCGGGCGCTTCGGCAACCGGGTGCTGTGGGTCGGCGCCGACGGCGACCTCTGGCCGATGCGTAGCCTCGCCGACGCCACGGCGGCCGCCGGTCGCCGGGCCGGTGCCGCCGTGGACGAGCACCGCCCCTACACCCCGCATCTGACCATCGCCCGCGGCCGCGGCCGGGGGCGTCACTACCGGGGCGAGGTCGACCTGGTGCCCTTCGCCGCCGAGCTCCTCGACTTCGCCGGTGACCCCTGGACCGTCGAGGAGCTGTGTCTGGTCCGCAGCCATCCGCCCACCCCGGGGGAGCGCGGGGCGCAGCCGCGCTACGAGACGATCGGGAGCTGGGCGCTGGGCCGCTGAGCCGTCCGGTTAACCTCGAAGTGTGGATCCCAAGACCAGAAACATGATCATGAGCGGTGGGCTCGTGTTGTTGCTCATCGTCGTGGCCGTGGCGGCGGCCTTCGGCTAGCCGCCCGCGACGGGGGCATCGCCCGTGCCCGGCTCCGGGCCGAGCGCCGCCCCCGCCGCCTCACCGACCTATCGCCTCATCGCCTTCCCGTCCCACCGCCCCATGACAGCGGCCGCCTCACCAGGCGAACGCCTCCGGGGACTCCCCGGGCCCGGGGAAGATCTCGTCCAGTCCGGCCAGCAGCTCGGGGCCCAGCTCCAGCTCGACCGCCCGCAGCGCCGAGGCCAGCTGCTCGACCGTGCGCGGGCCGACGATCGGCCCGGTGACGCCCGGCCGGGTCAGCAGCCAGGCCAGCGCCACCTCGCCGGGCTCCAGGCCGTGCTTGTCCAGCAGGTCCTCGTAGGCCTGCACCTTCTCCCGCATCGCGGTGTCCCGCAGCGACGTCGCGCTGCGCCCCTCGGCGGTGCGCCCGGCCCCGCCCTCGCGTTCCTTACGGAGCGCGCCGCCCAGCAGCCCGCCGTGCAGCGGGGACCAGGGGATGACGCCGAGCCCGTACGCCCGCGCCGCCGGGATCACCTCCATCTCGGCCCGCCGCTCCGCCAGGTTGTACAGGCACTGCTCGCTCACCAGCCCGTACGAGCCGCGCCGCCGGGCCGTCTCGTTGGCCTGGGCGATGTGCCAGCCCGCGTGGTTGGAGGACCCCACGTAGAGGATCTTGCCCTGCTGCACCAGCACGTCGACGGCCTGCCAGATCTCCTCCCACGGCGTCGACCGGTCGACGTGGTGGAACTGGTACAGGTCGATGTAGTCCGTCCCCAGCCGGCGCAGGCTGGCCTCCACCCCGCGCCGGATGTTCAGCGCCGAGAGCCTGTCCTCGTTGGGCCACGGCGCCCCCTCGACGCCCATGTTCCCGTACACCTTGGTCGCCAGGACGGTCTTCTCCCGTCGCCCGCCCCCCTTGGCGAACCAGCTCCCGATGATCTTCTCGGTACGGCCCTTGTTCTCGCCCCAGCCGTAGACGTTCGCCGTGTCGAAGAAGTTGACCCCCGCCCCCAGCGCGGCGTCCATGATCGCGTGACTGTCGGCCTCATCCGTCTGCGGACCGAAGTTCATCGTGCCGAGCACGAGTCGACTGACCTTGAGTCCGGTGCGTCCGAGCTGTGTGTACTCCATGAACCCTTAGCCAACGGCTTGGAGTGCGCTCGAATCAAGGGTGCGCGCCGACCGACCGGCGCGGCGGGACGGCCGTGCGGTCGCGCGCCCGGGGGAGATGTGACGGGAGTCACGGGAAGTCGGTGGGTGGTGCCGAACAGCTCATGGAGGTGAGCACTCAAATGCGTACCCGGGTACGGGCCGGGGATCCGAGCGCGTTCGCGGAGCTTTTCGACAGCTATGCCCGTGCGGTCTACAACCACGCCTTCCGGCTGACCGCCGACTGGTCGACGGCCGAGGACGTGATGGCCGCGACCTTCATGGAGGCGTGGCGGCTGCGCGACAGGGTGGAGCCCGAAGGCGGCTCCCTGCGGCCCTGGTTGCTGGGCATCGCCACCAACACCGCGCGCAACCAGTACCGGAGCAACCGGCGCTACCGGGCGGCGGCCAACGCCGCCGCGTCGGCCGAGCTGTCGGTGCCCGACCACGCCGACGAGGTGGCCGATCGGGTCGACGACCGGCGGCGCCTGGCGAAGGCCCTGACCGCCCTCGCCTCGCTGCGCAGGACGGAGCGCGAGGTGGTGGCGCTGTGCCTGGGGGAGGGCCTGGACTACGCGGCCGCGGCCGAGGCCCTCGGCATTCCGGTCGGCACCGTCGCCTCCCGCCTGTCCCGGGCCCGCCGGAAGCTCCGGGCGCTCGCGGCCGACGAACCGGCCGGCCCGGCCGCCGCGCCGGCGCCGAAACTCATCCGCGGAAAACGGGAAGGCGGCCTTTCGGGCCGACAGACAAGAGGCGATCACGCCCATGTGGTCCGGCCTGCGCAGGGAGGAAACCGATGAACGCGAACACGTCCGGGCAGCGTCCTGCCGAGTGGGAAGAGGGCGCGCGGCTGCTGTCGCAGACGACGCGTGACCTGCCCGCGGGCCGTCACCGGTTCCACAAGGAGCAACTGATGGCCCAGATTCAGCGGGAACAGCGTACGGAGACGGCGGCCCCGGCCCCGGCGAGGACACGGCGCTTCCGGCTGCCGCGCCCGGCGATCGCCCTGCCCGCCATCGCCGCCGCCCTGGCCGGGACGGTCGTCGCCGTCCTGGCGATGCCCGGTGACAACGGAGCCGGCGCGGGAGGCGGCGGCCTCGCCACCGGACCGGCCCTGACCACCCCGGTCGGCGCCGCGACCACCAACGGGGTGCCGCAGCTGCTCGACCGGATCTCCCTGGCGGCGGCCGACGAGCCCCACCCGGTCGTGCGGCCCGGCCAGTACATCTACGTCGAGTCCCAGACGGCGGAGACCTTCCCCAGGACGGTCGGCGACAAGACCACCCTGGTCAGCCACGCGCTGCACCGCCGCCAGATCTGGACCTCTCCGGACGGCACCAAGGGCTGGCTGATCGACCCGGGCGTCAACGAGGACCCCGAGGGAGAGACCCTGAGCCTCCCCGACGAGCTGGGCAACGCCCCGAAGGCCGGCCTGAACTCCCCCTCGTACGACTACCTGGCCAAGCTCACCACCGACCCCGACAAGCTGCTCGCCAAGATCTACGAGGAGACCAGGGGCATGGGCAACTCCCCGGACCAGCAGGCGTTCACCACCATCGGTGATCTGCTCAACGAGAGCTACCCGCCCGCGGAGCTGTACCCGGCGCTGTTCAAGGCGGCCGCGAAGATCCCCGGAGTCGTCGTCGTGAAGGACGCGGTGGACGCGGTGGGCCGGCACGGGGTGGCGGTGGCCCGGTTGGACGAGCACGGCGGCCAGCGCGAGGAATGGATCTTCGACCGGAAGACCCATGTCTTCCTGGGCAAGCGCACCGTTCAGGTGAAGGGGAACAGCGGGGAGGACGGCGTGATCAAGCCCGGCACGGTCACCGGCACCAGCGCCGTCACGTACCGGGCCATCGTGGACGGCATCAAGCGCACCCCGTCCCAGGCGGACTGACGCACCCGCGGGCTGACGGGCCCTGGGCTGACGCGCCTTCGGAGGAGCGCGCCCCGCACCGGCGTGTGACGGCCGGCCCCGATCTCCGGGAGCCGGCCGTCCCGCCGCGGCTCGGGACTTCGCCCCGGGGATCGGTTTCGGAACCGCTCGGACGCGACAGGGCCGCATATCTTTGAGGGCATGCGTGCGCTCCTCACCTCGCTCGGCGTGGCCGGGCTGATCGGCCTCGGGCTGACCGCCGTCGCCCCCGCCGCCGTCGCCGACGACTCCCCGTCCTCGTTCACGATCGAGGACCCGAAGATCACGGAGTCCAGTGGGCTGGCGGCCAGCCGGGTGCACCCGGGGGTGTACTGGACGCACAACGACAGCGACGACGGCCCGTACATCTACGCCGTGGACAGCAGGACGGGCCGCGTCGTGGCCACCGTCACGATGCGCGGGATCGGTGATCCGCGCGACGTGGAGGCGATCTCGATCGGGCCGGACGGCGATGTCTACGTGGGTGACATCGGGGACAACCTGAACGGCACCTGGCCCAAGGTGTGGATCTACCGCTTCCCGGAGCCGAAGCAGCTGCGGGACGTGACGGTGAAGGCGACGCAGTTCACGGTGCGGTACGAGGACGGACCGCGTGACGCGGAGGCGCTGATGGTGCACCCGGTGACCGGCCGGGTGTACATCGCCAGCAAGAGCCAGGACAAGGGCCGGCTGTACGCGGGGCCGGAGCGGCTGTCGACCTCGGGGGAGAACGTCTTCCGCCGGGTGATGGACCTCGGCGACTGGGGCTTCGACAAGGGCGTGACGGACGGCGCCTTCTCGCCGGACGGCAGCCGGCTGGTGCTGCGCGGCTATATCTCGGTGGTGGAGTACCGCTGGAAGAAGGACGGGAAGCCCACGCCGCTGGAGCAGTCGCCGCCGATGCCGTTCCTGCGGCAGGGGGAGTCGGTCACCTTCACCCCGGACGGCGGCACGCTGATGTACGGGTCGGAGGGTGAGCGGAGCCCGGTGAAGGCCAAGGAGCTCGACGGCGAGCTGCTGCCGGACGCGACGGCGAAGGCGCGGGAGCAGGGCGACGACGGCAAGGGCGGCGGCGGCTCCGAGTCGGACGACGGCGGCTCGGGCGGCGGCGACGACCGCAGCGTCCTGGTGGGCGCGCTGGCGGTCGGCGCGCTCGCGCTGGTGTTCTTCGGAGCGCGGGGCAAGGGGAAGGGGAAGGGCAAGCGGCGCGCCGGCGACTGACCTGGTCACGCCGCCCGCCTGACGGGCGGGGGCTAGAACATGCCCGTACCGCCGCCCTCGATCGTCCGTTCGTCCTCGGCGAGCAGCCGCACCTCGTAGTGGAGGGTCCGGTCACGCTTGAGCCGGTGGGCCAGCGGCACGAGGAGGCCGTGGGTGAGCGGGTACTTGCGGGTCAGACACCGGGCGGCGTGCCGGTCCTCGCCGCCGCCCTGCGCGAGCAGATGGACATGGGCCTTGACCGAAGGCCCCGTCGCCCTGCCGCGCAGGGTGGACGGCGCGAGCTCCACCCGGGGGTTGTTCCGCATCCGCCGTGCCTTCCAGGCGTGGCCGAAGGTGCGGATGTACGCGTGGTCCCCCTCCACCGCGATGTTCACCGGCGTGCCGACGGGCGTGCCGTCCCGCTTGTAGGTGGTGAGCAGCACGGCGTACTGCTTCTTGAAGCGGGAGATGGTGGGCGGGGGACCCGGTGGTGGCTGCGCGGTCGTCATACCTCCATGGAGGCACAGAAACCGCGGTTGTACGACTGCGCTACAGCCGTTCGATGACGTAGTCCACACAGGCCGTCAGGGCCTCGACGTCCGCCGGGTCGATGGCAGGGAACATCGCCACGCGCAGCTGGTTGCGGCCCAGCTTGCGGTACGGCTCGGTGTCGACGATGCCGTTGGCGCGCAGCGCCTTGGCGATCGCGGCGGCGTCGATGTCGTCGTTGAAGTCGATGGTGCCGACGACCTGCGAGCGCTTGGCCGGGTCGGTGACGAACGGGGTGGCGTGCTTGGAGGCTTCCGCCCAGCCGTAGAGGGCGCGCGCGGAGGCGGCGGTGCGGCCCACGGCGAAGTCGAGACCGCCCTGGCCGTTGATCCACTCCAGCTGCTCGTTGAGCAGGAAGAGGGTGGTGAGGGCCGGGGTGTTGTACGTCTGGTTCTTGCGCGAGTTGTCGATCGCGGTGGGCAGCGAGAAGAACTCGGGGATGTGGCGGCCGGAGGCGTGCACCCGCTCGGCGCGCTCCAGGGCGGCCGGGGAGAACGTCGCGAGCCACAACCCGCCGTCGGCGGCGAAGGACTTCTGCGGCGCGAAGTAGTAGACGTCGCTCTGGGTGATGTCGACCGGCAGACCGCCCGCGCCGGAGGTCGCGTCGACCAGCACCAGCGAGCCGGCGTCGGCGCCGGGGACCCGCTGGATGGGGAGGGCGACACCGGTGGAGGTCTCGTTGTGGGTGAGGGCGTAGACGTCCACGCCCGTCTCGGCCCGCGGGGTCGGGTGGGTGCCGGGGTCGGAGGAGATCAGCGTCGGCTCGTCCAGCCAGGGCGCGGCCTTGGCGGCCTTGGCGAACTTCGAGGAGAACTCGCCGAACGTCAGGTGCTGGGACTTCGCCTCGATCAGACCGTGGGTGGCGATGTCCCAGAAGGCGGTGGAGCCGCCGTTGCCGAGGATCACCTCGTAGTCGTCGGGCAGCGAGAAGAGCTGGCGCAGGCCGTCCCGCACCTTGCCGACCAGGTTCTTGATCGGGGGCTGGCGGTGAGAGGTGCCCAGCAGTGAGGAGCCGGTGGCGGCCAGGGCGCTGAGCGCCTCGGTGCGTACCTTGGAGGGACCCGAGCCGAAGCGACCGTCGGCGGGCTTGATGTCAGCGGGAATCTGGATCTCAGCCACGGGCGCAGCCTAATCCGTTCGAACTCCGGTGTCGGTAGCGCGTCCAGTCGATGAGACGTGTTTCGCGCCTGTTCGAGACGGCGACGACCTCGGGAAACGTCGGGAAACGTCGACCTACGGTCGGATGATCTTGCGTGACCTCTCACCGTATCGCTCGATAACCACACCGGAGGGCCCGAGCGGCCGAAGACAGCGGACGAGGAAAGCAGGGAGACGCGTGAGCAGCGAGCGCGCACTGGTGCGGTGGGTCGTCGGGGCGGCGACGACGGCGGTGGCGACGGCCTCGGCGGTGGGGCTGTCGGCGGGGGCGGCACACGCCGACGAGTACCCGAAGGACTCGCACAACGGGGCGCGCTTCGCGGTGGTCAACACCGGTCAGATCGACGACCCGATGGAGGACGTGCTGGAGCACTTCCTCCTCTGGGGCGACGGCTACACCTGGGACTGATCCCGGGACCGGCCCTGGAGCGGATCCGGGGCCGGACCCGGGTTCCGGGGCCGGACCCGGGTTCCGGGTCCGGGTCCGGCCCCGGGGTCGGCGGCCGACGGCCGGCGTGGTCCACCGCCGTCGTCCCCGACAGGATCCACCGTCGTCCCCGGCGTGACGGGGTCGACGGTGGACACTGGGACCCATGGCGGATCACGGTGGTCTCAACGATCGCGACGATCGCGGGAAACGTGGGGAGAGCGGGGAGCGTGAGGCGCGCGCGGAGCGCGCGGGGCACGGCCCCGACAGCGATCCGCCTCATGAGCCGCCCCCTGAGCGGTCCTGGGAGCGGCCCCGGGAGCGGCCCCGGGAGCCGGTGCCCCCGCCGACCCGCGGGCCGGGGCCCGCGCCGACCCGGGGACCGACCCGCGGGCCGGGGCCCGAGCCGGCGCCCGAGGCGATCCGTGAGCTGAGTCGGGCGCTGCGTCAGGTCGTCCACGGCGAGGTCGAGTTCGATCCGTCCAGCCGGGCGCTGATGACCATGGACGCCTCCAACTACCGTCGGGTGCCCGTCGGAGTCGTCGCGCCGCGCGACGCCGACGACGTCGCCGCGGCGCTCGCCGTCTGCCGGGAGCACGGGACGCCGGTGGTGGCGCGCGGCGCCGGGACCTCGATCGCCGGGCAGGCCACCGGCACCGGGGTGGTGCTGGACTTCACCCGGCACATGCGCCGCCTGCTGTCCCTCGACCCCGCCGCACACACCGCGGTCGTCCAGCCCGGGGTGGTGCTGGACGAGCTGCGCGCGGCGGCCGCCGGCCACGGGCTGACCTTCGGCCCGGACCCCTCGACGCACAGCCGCTGCACCCTCGGCGGGATGATCGGCAACAACGCCTGCGGCGCGCACTCGGTGGCCTGGGGCACCACCGCCGACAACGTCCTCGCGCTGGAGGTGATCGACGGAGCGGGTGCGGTGCTGCGGCTCGCCCGCGGCCGGGAGGCGTGGGACGCCCTGCCGGCGCGGCTCCGCGACGGGCTGCGCGCCCTGGTCGACGGCGACCTCGCCCTGCTGCGCACCGGCTTCCCCGACCTCCCGCGCCGCATCTCCGGCTATGCGCTGGACGCGCTGCTGCCCGAGCGCGGCCCCGACCCGGCCCGCGCCTTCACCGGCAGCGAGGGCACGCTGGCGGTGTTGACGGAGGCGACCGTGCGGCTGGTCCCGGCGCCCGCCCACCGCGCGCTGGCGGTGCTCGGATACGCCGACGAGAGCGCCGCCGCCGACGCCGCGCACACCCTGCTGCCGTACGGCCCGCTGACCGTGGAGGGCATGGCCGCCGACCTGGTCGGGGCCGCCGCCCCCGAGGGAGCGCCGGCCCGGATCGGCCCGCCCGGCGGCCGCCCCGCCCTGCCGCGCGGCGGTGCCTGGCTCTTCGTGGAGGTCGGCGGGGAGAGCGCCGCCGAGGCGCGGGCGCGCGCCGAGGAGCTGGTGCGCGGCGCCGCCGCCGGCACCACCGGCAGCGCCGTCCTCACCGACCCGGCCGCGCGTCGCGCGCTGTGGCGGGTGCGCGAGGACGCCGCCGGCACCGCGACCCGGATGCCCGACGGCAGCGAGGCGTGGCCCGGCTGGGAGGACTGCGCGGTGCCGCCCGCCCGGCTCGGCGGCTATCTGCGGGACTTCCGCGCCCTGCTGTCCCAGCACGGACTGCGCGGCACGCCGTACGGGCACTTCGGCGACGGCTGCATCCACGCCCGCATCGACTTCGACCTGCTGGGCGCCGAGGGCGTGCGGCGCTTCCGCGCCTTCTCCACCGACCTGGCCGACCTGGTCGTCGCGCACGGCGGCTCGCTGTCCGGGGAGCACGGCGACGGGCTGGCCCGCGCGGAGCTGCTGCCGCGGATGTACGGGGCCCCGATGGTCGCCCTCTTCGAGCGGTTCAAGGACCTGTGGGACCCGGCCGGCCTGCTCAACCCCGGCGTCCTGGCCCGCCCCCGCCCGCTCGACGCGAACCTGCGCTTCGCGGTGCTGCCCACCCGCCCGGTGGACGTCGCCTTCGGCTATCCGCAGGACGGCGGCGACTTCGCGGCCGCGGTGCGTCGCTGCGTGGGCGTGGCCAAGTGCCGTACGACGACGGCCGTGGCGGGCGGCGGGGTGATGTGCCCCTCGTACCGCGCGACCCGCGAGGAGCGGCACTCCACCCGCGGCCGCGCCCGGCTGCTGCACGAGATGCTGGCGGGCGAGGTGGTGACGGACGGCTGGCGCTCGCCCGAGGTGCGCGAGGCGCTCGACCTGTGCCTGGCCTGCAAGGGTTGCCGCAGCGACTGCCCGGTCGGCGTCGACATGGCCACCTACAAGGCGGAGTTCCTGCACCACCACTACGCGGGCCGGCTCCGGCCCGCCGCCCACTACACGATGGGCCGGCTGCCCCGGTGGCTGCGGGCCGCCGCAGCGCTGCGGGCGGCTCCGGTCCTCAACGGGCTGGCGCGCACGCCGCTTTCGGCCGTGGCCAGGCGGCTGGGCGGCATCGCCCCGGAGCGGGACCTCCCCGAGCTGCCGCCGGAGCCCTTCACCCGCTGGCTCGCCCGCCGGGACCGGGAGCGCTACGGCAAGAGCACCCGGATCTACTCCACCAGCGAGACCGTCCTGCTGTGGCCGGACACCTTCACCAACCACCTGTCCCCGTCGGTCGGCCGGGCCGCCGTACGGGTCTTCGAGGCCGCCGGACGGCACGTCGTGCTGCCCCTGCCCACCCCCAAGCCGGTGTGCTGCGGCCTGACGTACGTCTCGACCGGCCAGCTCGACCGGGCCCGCGCGGTGATGCGACGCACCCTGGACCGCGTCAGCCCCTTCCTCGGGACGCCGCTGACCGTGCTGGAACCCAGCTGCGCGGCCACCCTCCGCACCGACCTGCCCGAACTGCTCCCCGACGACCCGCGCGCCGCCGAACTGGCCGCCTCGGTGCGGACCTTCGCGCAGACCCTGGAGGAGTCCGCGCCCGACTGGGAGCCGCCGCGCCTCGACCGGCCGGTCGTCGGCCAGACCCACTGCCACCAGCACGCCGTTCTCGGCGACGCCGCGGAGCGCCGGCTGCGCGAGCGGGTGGGGCTGACCGGCGAGCTCAGCGGCGGCTGCTGCGGGCTGGCCGGCAACTTCGGCTTCGAGCGCGGCCACTACGAGGTCTCGGTCGCCTGCGCCGAGGAGGCGCTGCTGCCCTCGGTGCGGGCCGCGCCGCCCGACGCCGCCGTCCTCGCCGACGGCTTCTCCTGCCGCACCCAGCTCGACCAGCTCGCGGGGCGGCGGGCGCGTCACCTGGCGGAGGTGCTGGCGGAGGCGCTGTAGGGAGCGCGGGGCGGGCCCGGGGTGTCCGGGCCCGCCCCGGCGCGCGGTCGCTCAGCTGCTCAGCCGCTGGAACCTCCGTACCGCCAGCGGCAGGAAGACGACGGTGAGCGCGAGCGGCCAGACCACCGACATCAGCAGCGCGTGCTGCTCCACCCAGCTGTCGCCGCCCGGCAGCGGGTTGCCGAAGAGGTCCCGGATGGCGTTGGCGGTGGAGGAGACCGGGTTCCACAGGGCGATGGCGCCCAGCCAGTCCGGCATCATCGAGGGCGGGGTGAAGACGCTGGAGATCATCCCGAAGGGGAGGGCGACGGCGAAGAGGTTCCCCGCGGTCTCCTGGTTGGGGACCAGCAGACCGAGCAGAACGCCCACCCAGATCAGGGAGAAGCGGAGCAGCAGCAGGAGCGCGAAGCCGGCGAGGGTGGCGAGCGGGCCGTTGCCGGGGCGCCAGCCGATGGCGAGCGCGATCGCCGTCATCACCAGGAGGTCGACGGCCGCGCCGATCACGTCGGAGACGCCGCGCCCGCTGACCACCGCCGACGGCGCCATCGGCATGGAGCGGAAGCGGTCCATGACCCCGCGCTCCTTGGCCACCGCGATCATGACGGCCGTGGTCATGAAGCCGTTGGCCATCGTCATGGCGAACATGCCGGGCAGGGCGTAGTCCTCGTAGTCGGCGCCGTCGCCCACCTTCATGGCGCTGCCGAAGACATAGACGAACAGCAGCACCGAGACCACCGGGACGCCCAGTTGCCAGGCGATGTTGGCCGGCTGCCGGACCAGGTGGGTGAGCTCGGTGCGGACGATGGTCAGGCAGTCCGTCACCGCCCAGTAGGCGCGGCGTCGGAGCGTCTCCTCGGCCGGGTCCGGGGCGGCCAGGCGTCGGATCTCCTCGTCCCGCGCCGCGGCGACCTGGGGTTCCGTGTCCTCGATCTCCATGGTGCTCATGCGGCCACCTCCGCGTCCCGCGCCGTCGTGCCCCGATTCCCGGTCTTCCGTGTCGCCGTCTGCCGGCCCGCGGCGTCGCCGCCCGTGGTGTCCTGGCCCGCGGTTTCGCCGTCCGGGGCGTCGTCGGCCGTGGTGCCCTCGCCCGCGGCGCCGCCGTTCGCAGCGCCGCCGTTCGTGGTGTCCCGGCCCGTCGTGTCGCCGTCCGCCCTGTCCTGGTCCGTCCGTTTGCCGGTCAGCCGCAGGAACACCTCGTCCAGCGTCGGTCGCCGCAGCGCGATGTCCTCGACGGCGATCCGCTCGTCCCGCAGCGTCCGGGCGACCTCGGTCAGCGCGGCCACCCGGTCGGCCACCGGAGCCGTGACCCGCCGGTTCTCGTGGTCGGCGGAGGGCCGGGCGGCCCCGTCCGCCGCCACCCGGGCCACCGTCCGGAGCGCCTTCGGCACATCGGCGGGGTCCCGCACCACGACCTCGATCTGGTCGCCGCCGATCGCCTGCTTGAGTCCGTCCGGGGTGTCGTCGGCGATCTTCCGGCCGCGGTCGAGAACCGCGATCCGGTCCGCCAGCTGATCGGCCTCGTCCAGGTACTGCGTGGTGAGCAGCACCGTGGTGCCGCCCGCGACCAGTGAACGCACCGCCTCCCACACCTCGTTGCGGGCGCGTGGGTCGAGCCCGGTGGTCGGCTCGTCGAGGAAGAGCACCTGAGGGGCGAGGATCATGCTCGCGGCCAGGTCGAGTCGGCGGCGCATGCCGCCGCTGTACTCCTTGGCGCCCTTGTCGGCGGCGTCCGTGAGCGAGAACCGCTCCAGCAGCTCGTCCGCGCGCCGCCGGGCCTGCCGCTTGTCCAGGTGGAACAGCCGCCCGAACATCGTCAGGTTCTGCCGCCCGGTCATGAGCTCGTCGACCGCCGGGTGCTGCCCCGTCAGCCCGATGCTCCGGCGCACCTGCCGCGGCTGGCGCGCGACGTCGAACCCCGCCACCACGGCGCGCCCGCCGTCCGGCCGCAGCAGCGTGGCCAGGATCCGCACCGCCGTGGTCTTGCCCGCGCCGTTGGGCCCGAGCAGCCCGCAGACCGTGCCGTGCGGGACGTCGAGGTCGAAGCCGTCGAGCGCCGCCCGGTCTCCGTACCGCTTCAGCAGTCCTTCGGTGAGAACCGCGCTGTCGTTCCTCGGGGCCACCCGGCCACCCCCATAACTGAGTACGGTGTATGCAGATCGCTCGCAGCGTACACCGTACTCAGTTGTCGGGCCAGGGTTACGATGACCGGGAGATGACCACCGAACACAGCGGAAGCGGCGATGTGTCCCGCAGCCTGGAGCTGCTCTGGGGCACCGGAGAGCGAGCCACCCGCGGCCCCAAGCCCGGGCTCGACCTGTCCCGGATCGTGGCCACCGCCGTGCGGATCGCCGACGCGGAGGGCCTGGCCGCCGTCTCCATGCGCCGGCTCTCCACCGAGCTCGGCGTCGGCACGATGTCGCTCTACCGCTACATCCCCGGCAAGGCCGAGCTGCTCGATCTGATGATCGACCACGTCAACGGGGTCGGCGCCGGGTCCGAGGGGGTGCCGCAGGGCTGGCGCGCCACGATGGAGCACGTGGCGCGCGGCATCTGGGACCTCTACCACCGCCACCCCTGGCTGATCCACGTCGACCAGGGCCGTCCCATCCTCGGCCCCAACGCCATGGACGGGCTGGAGTTCGCCATGCGCGGCCTGGACGGGATCGGGCTCGGCGACCGCGAGATGATCAATGTGCTCGTGGTCATCGACGGCTTCGTCAGCGGCGTCGCCCGCAGCTTCCTCAACGCGGCGATGGCGGAGCAGCGGACCGGTGTCAGCACCGAGGAGTTCTGGAGCGCCCAGGCGCCGGTGCTGGAGAAGGCCGTCACCTCCGGGCGCTATCCGGTCCAGGCCAGGATGACGATGGACGCCTTCGCCGGCACCGGCGAGGAGGTCTTCGAGCTGGGGCTGCGCAGCCTGCTCGACGGCCTGGAGGGGGTCATCGCCGGTCGGGCGGAGGGCGGACGGCGCGACGCCTGAGCGCGCCCGCACCCTCGACTCCCCCTCGAACGGGCGGAGTTCACGCGGCCGAAAATCATGCAAGCACGCTTGATTGTTTCCCGTTCCGGTGCCACCCTCGGCTCCCGGTGAGGTCCGCGCAAGGCCCTACGAGGGGAGCGAGCGTTGTCCCAGGCGCATGTCGTACTCGGTGATCTCCGGGACGAGAGCGAGGAGTTGGAGGCTCTCGTGGTGGCGGCCGGGGAGGAGGCGTGGACCACGGCGACCCCCGCCCCCGGCTGGACCGTCGCCCACCAGATCGCCCACCTCGTCTGGACCGACGAACGGGCCGTGCAGTCGGTGACCGACCCGGACGGGTTCGCGCGGGACGCCGCGGAGGGGCTCGCCGTGGCCGACGTCTTCGTGGACCGGGCGGCCCGGGAGATCGCCCAGGCGAGCCCGGCCGAGCTGCTGCGACGCTGGCGGGCGAGCCGGTCCCGGGTCCAGGAGACGCTGGCCCGGGTGGCGCCGGGCGTCCGGCTGCCGTGGTACGGGCCGCCGCTGAGCGCGGCGGGGATGGCCACCGGCCGGATGATGGAGACCTGGGCGCACGGCGAGGACATCGCGGACGCGCTGGGCGTACGCCGCGCGCCGACCGGGCGGCTGCGGCATGTGGCGCGGATCGGGGTGCGCGCCCGGGACCACGCCTTCACCACGCGCGGACTCACCCCGCCCGCCGAGGAGTTCCGGGTCGAACTCGTCGCTCCCGACGGGGAGCTGTGGGTGTACGGCCCCGAGGACGCCCGCCAGCGGGTCACCGGCCCCGCCCTGGACTTCTGCCTCCTCGCGGTCCAGCGCGCCCACCGCGCCGACCTGGCGCTGCGCGCCGAAGGGCCCGACGCCGAACGGTGGTTGGACATCGCCCAGGCGTTCGCCGGCCCCTCGGGCGAGGGCCGGGCGCCCTCTGGTGCCGCGCCCGGGACCCCGGCGTGAGCTGGTCGCGGTCGTCGCGGTCTTCGTGGTCGGGGAACCCCGACGCGGGGTCCGAGCCGGGGCGGGCGGGGGGAGCGGCGGGATCCACGGACCCCGGGCCGGCCGCGCGGCGCGCCTCGCGGCCGGCGCCGCCCGCGGGCGCGCCGAAGTCCCCGGACCCCGGGCCCGCGGGGCGGAGCGTCCCCCGGGCGGGCGGCGTCTTCGAGCGGGGCCCGAAGGCGCCGCGGTTATCGAGCGGCCCGCCGCCCGCGGGTCCCGGGCGCCCGCCCCGGGGCGCGCCGCCGTCGCGGGACGCCTCACCGCCGTACGCGCGACCGCCGGTCGCCGGTGAGCCGGCGTACGGGACCTCGCCCGCGGAGGGGCCCTCCTCACAGGGGCCGGCGGACGCCCCCGGCCCGCTGCGGATCGGCAACGCCTCCGGCTTCTACGGCGACCGCTTCGACGCGCTGCGCGAGATGCTCACCGGCGGCCCGCTCGACGTGCTGACCGGGGACTACCTCGCCGAACTGACCATGCTCATCCTCGGCCGAGACCGGCTGAAGGACCCGTCCCGCGGCTATGCGACCACCTTCCTCGGGCAGTTGGAGGAGGGGCTGGGGCTCGCCGTGGAGCGCGGGGTGCGGATCGTCGCCAACGCGGGCGGCCTCAACCCGGCCGGACTGGCCGAGGCGGTGCGCGCGCTGGCCGACCGGCTCGGCATCCCGGTGCGGGTCGCGCACGTCGAGGGCGACGACCTGCTGGCACGGGGCGGCTGGGGGCAGGGCGTGCTGAGCGCCCACGCCTATCTGGGCGGGGCCGGGATCGCGGCCTGTCTCCGGGCCGGGGCGGACATCGTGGTGACCGGCCGGGTCACCGACGCGGCGCTCGTCACCGGCCCCGCCGCCGCGCACTTCGGCTGGGCGCCGGACGACTGGCACGCCCTGGCGGGCGCGGTCGTCGCCGGGCACGTGCTGGAGTGCGGAGCCCAGGCCACCGGCGGCAACTACGCCTTCTTCCGGGAACACCTCCCGGAGCACGACCTCCGCCGCCCCGGCTTCCCGCTCGCCGAGCTGTACGCCGACGGCTCGGCGATCATCACCAAACACCCCGGCACCGGCGGCGCGGTCACCGTCGGCACCGTCACCGCCCAACTGCTCTACGAGACGTCCGGCGCGCGCTACGCCGGGCCGGACGTCACCGCCCGGCTGGACACCGTGCGGCTGACCCGGCAGGGCCCCGACCGGGTGCGCGTCGACGGGGCGCGCGGCGAGCCCCCGCCCCCGGAGCTCAAGGTCGGGCTCAACCGGCTCGGCGGCTGGCGCAACGAGGTCACCTTCGTGCTGACCGGCCTGGACATCGAGGCGAAGGCGGCGCTCGTGCGAGCGCAGATGGACGACGCCCTGTCCCGCCGCCCGCCCGCCGAGACGAGCTGGACCCTGGCCCGCACCGACCACCCCGACGCGGCCGTGCAGGAGGAGGCGTCCGCGCTGCTGCGGCTGGTCGTCCGCGACCCGGACCCGGACGCGGTGGGGCGGGCCGTCAGCGGCGCCGCCGTGGAGCTGGCCCTCTCCGGCTACCCCGGCTTCCACCTCACCGCCCCGCCCGGCAAGGGCGCCCCGTACGGGGTCTTCGAGGCCGCGTACGTCGAGGCCGGCGCCGTGCCGCACACCGCGGTGCTGCCGGACGGGGAGCGCGTCGCCGTCGCCCCGGCCCCCGACCACCGGCCGCTGCTCGCCGTCGACGAGCCGCCGCTTCCCCCGCCGCTGCCGCCCGGGCCCAGCCGCCGCGCCCCGCTCGGCCTGGTCGCCGGGGCGCGCAGCGGTGACAAGGGCGGCTCGGCCAACGTGGGCGTCTGGGTCCGCGACGAGGACGCCTGGCGCTGGCTGGCGCACACCCTCACCGTGGACCGCTTCCGCGCGCTGCTGCCGGAGACGGCACCCTTCGCCGTCGTCCGTCATGTGCTGCCGAACCTCCGGGCGCTGAACTTCACCGTCGACGGGCTGCTGGGCGACGGCGTCGCCGCACAGGCCCGCTTCGACCCGCAGGCCAAGGCCGTGGGGGAGTGGCTGCGCTCCCGCCACCTGGAGATACCGGAGGTGCTGCTGCCATGACCGTCCTGGTCTCCGCGCTGGACCCGGCGAGCCCCGACCACGCCGCCCGCCGCGCCGCGATGCTCGACCGGCTCGCCGAGATCGACGCCGAGCACGCCAAGGCGCTCGCCGGGGGCGGCGAGAAGTACACGACCCGGCACCGGGAGCGCGGCAAGCTGCTGGCCCGCGAGCGGATCGAGCTGCTGCTGGACCCCGACACCCCGTTCCTGGAGCTGTCGCCGCTCGCCGCCTGGGGCAGCGACCACCCCGTCGGCGCCTCCGTCGTCACCGGCGTCGGCACCGTCGAGGGCGTCGAGTGCCTGATCACCGCCAACGACCCGACGGTGCGCGGCGGCGCCAGCAACCCCTGGACGCTGAAGAAGGTGCTGCGCGCCAACGAGATCGCCCGCGCCAACCGACTGCCGCTGATCAGCCTGGTCGAGTCCGGCGGCGCCGACCTGCCCTCCCAGAAGGAGATCTTCATCCCCGGCGGGGCGCTCTTCCGCGACCTCACCCGGCTCTCCGCCGCCGGCATCCCCACCCTGGCCGTCGTCTTCGGCAACTCCACCGCCGGCGGCGCCTACGTCCCCGGCATGTCCGACCACGTGATCATGGTCGCTGAGCGGGCCAAGGTCTTCCTCGGCGGCCCGCCGCTGGTGAGGATGGCCACCGGGGAGGAGAGCGACGACGAGTCGCTGGGCGGCGCGGAGATGCACGCCCGCACCTCCGGGCTGGCCGACTACTTCGCGCTGGACGAGCTCGACGCGCTGCGCCAGGCGCGCCGCGTCGTCGCCCGCCTCAACCGGCGCAAGGCGCACCCCGATCCGGGCCCGGCCGAGCCGCCGGCGTACGACCCGGAGGAGCTGCTGGGCATCGTGCCCGCCGACCTCAAGGCCCCCTTCGACCCGCGCGAGGTCATCGCCCGGATCGTCGACGGCTCGGACTTCGACGAGTTCAAACCGTTGTACGGGCCGAGCCTGACCACCGGCTGGGCGCGGCTGCACGGCTATCCGGTGGGCGTCCTCGCCAACGCGCAGGGCGTGCTGTTCAGCCAGGAGTCCCAGAAGGCCGCCCAGTTCATCCAGCTCGCCAACCAGCGCGACGTCCCGCTGGTCTTCCTGCACCACACCACCGGCTACATGGTCGGCAAGGAGTACGAGCAGGGCGGCATCATCAAGCACGGCGCGATGATGATCAACGCGGTGGCCAACTCCCGCGTCCCCCATCTGTCCGTCCTCATCGGCGCCTCCTACGGCGCCGGCCACTACGGCATGTGCGGCCGCGCCTTCGACCCCCGCTTCCTCTTCGCCTGGCCCAGCGCCAAGTCGGCCGTGATGGGGCCGCAGCAGCTCGCCGGGGTGCTGTCGATCGTCGCCCGCGCCTCCGCCGCCGCCAAGGGCCGACCGTACGACGAGGAGGCCGACGCCGGGCTGCGCGCCATGGTGGAGCGCCAGATCGAGTCCGAGTCGCTGCCGCTGTTCCTCTCCGGCCGGCTCTACGACGACGGGGTCATCGACCCCCGCGACACCCGCACCGTGCTGGGGCTGTGCCTGTCCGCGATCCACACCGCACCGGTCGAGGGCGCCCGCGGCGGCTTCGGCGTCTTCCGGATGTGAGGGACCATCGTGATCTCTTCCGTGCTCGTCGCCAACCGGGGCGAGATCGCCCGTCGGATCTTCCGCACCTGCCGCGAACTGGGCATCGCCACCGTCGCCGTCTACTCCGACCCGGACGCCGGGGCGCCGCACGTGCGGGAGGCCGACGCGGCGGTGCGGCTGCCGGGCGCCGCGGCCGCCGACACCTACCTCCGCGCCGACCTGCTGGTGAAGGCGGCGCTCGCGGCGGGCGCCGACGCCGTCCACCCCGGCTACGGATTCCTCTCCGAGAACGCGGAGTTCGCGCGGGCGGTGACCGCCGCCGGGCTGCGGTGGATCGGGCCGCCCGCCGAAGCGATCGAGGCCATGGCCTCCAAGACCCGCGCCAAGGAGCTCATGGCCCGGTGCGGGGTGCCGCTGCTCGCTCCGCTGGATCCGGAGCGGGTCACCGCCGAGCGGCTGCCGGTGCTGGTCAAGGCCGCGGCGGGCGGCGGCGGGCGCGGGATGCGCGTGGTGCGCGAGCTCGCGGCGCTGCCCGCGGAGGTCGCCTCCGCGGCCGCGGAGGCCGCGGCCGCCTTCGGGGACGGCGAGGTCTTCGTGGAGCCGTATGTGGAGCGCGGCCGCCATGTCGAGGTGCAGATCCTCGCCGACGCCGTCGGTACCACCTGGGCGCTGGGCACCCGTGACTGTTCTCTCCAGCGCCGCCACCAGAAGGTGATCGAGGAGGCCCCGGCGCCGGGGCTGGCCGAGGAGCTCCGCGAGACGCTGCACGGCGCGGCGGTGGCGGCGGCGCGCGCCATCGGCTACGTGGGCGCGGGCACCGTCGAGTTCCTGGTGACGGCCGACGGCCGGCCGTACTTCCTGGAGATGAACACCCGGCTCCAGGTCGAACACCCGGTGACCGAGGCGGTGTTCCGCCTCGACCTGGTGGCGCTGCAACTGCGGATCGCGGAGGGCGAACCGCTGCCCGCAACACCGCCGCCGCCCGCCGGGCACGCGGTGGAGGCGCGGCTGTACGCGGAGGACCCGGCGCGCGGGTGGGCGCCGCAGGCGGGGCCGTTGTACGCGTTCTCCGTGCCGGGTGGCTCGGCCGCGGCGCCACGGGTCGACGCCGGCTATGCCGACGGGGACGTGATCGGCACCCACTACGACCCGATGCTGGCCAAGGTCATCGTGTGGGCCCCCACCCGTGCCGAGGCGGTGCGCCGGCTCGCGCACGCCCTGGAGCGGGCCCGTATCCACGGCCCGGTCACCAACCGCGACCTCCTCGTCCGCTCGCTGCGTCACCCGGACTTCCTGGCCGCCCGGGTGGACACCGGCTTCTACGGCCGGCATCTGGCGGAGCTCACCGCCCCGGACGCCGACGACCGGCCGGTCCGGCTCGCGGCGCTGGCCGCCGCGCTGGCGGACGCCGCGGGGCGGGGACGCGCCGGCGGGCTCCCGGCCCGGCTCGGGGGCTGGCGGAACCTCCCCTCCCAGCCGCAGCGCAGGAGCTACCGCCATGAGCCGGGTGGGGATGGATACGAGGTCCGTTACCGCGTGACTCGTCAGGGGCCGGTCCCGGAGGACCTTCAGGGGGTGGCGGTGGTCGGCATCGCGTCCGACGGGGTCACCCTCGAAGTCGACGGCGTGGTACGGAACTTCCGGGTCTCGACCTACGGGGACCGGGTGTACGTGGACACCGCCACCGGCTCGTACGCCCTCACCGCCCTGCCCCGTTTCCCGGACCCCGAGGACCGCGTCGAGCCCGGCTCGCTGCTGGCGCCCATGCCGGGCGCCGTGGTGCGGATCGCGGAGGGGCTGGCCGAGGGGGATCGGGTGACGGCCGGGCAGCCGCTGCTGTGGCTGGAGGCCATGAAGATGGAACACAAGATCACCGCACCCGCCGACGGCGTCCTCGCCGCGCTGCACGCGACCCCCGGCCGGCAGGTCGAGGTCGGCGCGCTGCTGGCGGTGGTGGTGCCGGAGCGAGACGAGACGTGAGGCGCCGGGCCAGGGGAAAGAGTGCTCTGCCGACCCGTGTTGGGGCGATCCCCCGTGAATATACGGTCCAGGAGCCCTACCCCGGAGGCCCACGGCGCCGCCCCGCACAGCGTCACAGCAACCGAGGAGGAGCCACCGTGAGCATCAGCATCGGCATCACCGAGCACAACGACCTCCGCACCGCCGTCGCCGCCCTCGGCGCGCGCTACGGCCGCGACTACTTCCTCACCAGCACCCGCGAGGGCGGGCACACCGACGAACTGTGGGCCGAAGCCGGCAAGCTCGGCTTCATCGGCGTCAACCTGCCGGAGGCGTACGGCGGCGGGGGCGCGGGCATCGCCGAGCTGGCGATCGTCCTGGAGGAGCTGGGCACCGCCGGCTGCCCGCTGCTCCTTATGGTCGTCTCGCCCGCCATCTGCGGGACCGTGATCGCCCGCTACGGCACCGAGGAGCAGCGGCGGCGCTGGCTGCCGGGCATCGCCGACGGTCGCATCCGGATGGCCTTCGGCATCACCGAGCCGGACGCCGGCTCCAACGCGCACCGGATCACCACCACCGCCCGACGGGCCCCGGACGGCGGCTGGCTGCTCAGCGGCCGCAAGGTGTTCGTGTCCGGGGTGGACGCCGCCGACGCCACGATGATCGTCGGCCGTACCGCGGACGCCCGCACCGGCACCCTGAAGCCCTGCCTGTTCATCGTCCCGCGCCAGACCCCGGGCTTCTCCCACCACCGCATCCCGATGGAACTGACCGCTCCGGAGAAGCAGTTCGAGCTGGTCATGGACGAGGTGCGGCTCCCCGCGGACGCGCTGGTGGGCGACGAGGACGCGGGGCTGGACCAGCTCTTCGCCGGGCTCAACCCGGAGCGGGTCATGACGGCCGCCTTCGCCATCGGGCTGGGCCGCTACGCGCTGGGTCGGGCGGTGGAGTACGCCCGCACCCGCCAGGTGTGGAAGCAGCCCATCGGCGCCCACCAGGCCATCGCCCACCCGCTGGCGCAGGCCCACATCGACCTTGAGCTGGCCCGGCTGATGACGGAGAAGGCGGCCCGGCTCTTCGACGCGGGCGACGACGCGGGCGCGGGCGAGGCCGCCAACATGGCGAAGTACGCGGCGGCGGAGGCGGCGGTGAAAGCCGTCGACCAGGCCGTGCACACCCTCGGCGGCAACGGATTGACCACGGAGTTCGGCCTCGCCTCGCTGGTCACGGCGGCCCGGGTGACCCGGATCGCGCCGGTCAGCCGGGAGATGATCCTCAACTATGTGTCGCACCAGACGCTCGGGCTCCCCAAGTCGTACTGAGCGCATCGCGTCTGTCGAGTGTTGTCGAGTGCGCCGCTTGCGCGAAACGGCCGGGACGGTCCATACACAGCCTTACGAAAGCGCCGTATCCGTCGACCGTCGAACCGCCGACACCCGAGGAGCGAGCCATGGTGTTCCGGAGCGATTACCCCGCCGTCCCGCCCGTCGATGAACCCATCCACGACGCCGTACTCGGCCGCGCCGCCGAGTACGGCGAGCGACCCGCGCTGATCGACGGGCTGGACGGCACCGTCGTCAGCTACGCCCGGCTCGACCACGACACCCGCCGCCTCGCCGCCGCGCTCGCCGACGCCGGGGTGCGCAAGGGGGATGTGGTCGCGCTGCACAGTCCCAACTCCATCGTCTACCCGATGGTCTGCTACGGCGTCACCCGCACCGGCGCCGCGCTCACCCCCGTCCATCCTTTGGCCACCGCCGCCGAGTTCGCCGCGCAGCTGCGCGACTCGCGGGCGACATGGATCATCACGGTGGCCGCCCTGCTGGAGGTGGCCCGGCAGGCGGCCGAGCAGGTGGGCGGGGTACGGGAGATCTTCCTCTGCGACCGGGCGCCCGGCCACCGGTCGGTACGGGACATGCTGGAGTGCACCGCCCCGGAGCCGGTGGTGGAGATCGATCCGGGCGTGGACATCGCGGTGCTGCCCTACTCCTCGGGCACCACCGGAGTCCCCAAGGGAGTGATGCTCACCCATCGCAGCATCGCCACCAACCTCGCGCAGCTCGACGCCGTGATCCCCGCCGACCCCGACGACAGCCTGCTGGCCGTGCTGCCGTTCTTCCACATCTACGGACTGACGGCGCTGATGAACGCCCCGCTGCGCAACGGCAGCAGTGTGATCGTGCTGCCCCGCTTCGATCTGGAGCAGTTCCTCGGCGCCGTCGAGAAACACCGGGTGACCGCGCTGTACGTGGCCCCGCCCATCGTGCTGGCGCTCGCCAAGCACCCGGCCGTACCCCACCGCGACCTCTCCTCGCTGCGGTACGTGATGTGCTCGGCCGCGCCGCTGGACGCCGAACTGGCGGCTGCCTGCGCCCGCCGGCTGAACATGCCACGGGTCCTCCAGGCGTACGGCATGACCGAGCTGTCGCCGTGCTCGCACTGCGTGCCCCGGTACGCCGAGGAGGTGCCGCCCGGCACGGTCGGCAAGCTGCTGCCCGACACCGAGATGCGGATCGTCGCGGTGGACGGCGGCGGCCGCGAGCTGGGCGTCGGCGAGACCGGCGAACTCTGGATGCGCGGACCGCAGGTGATGAAGGGCTACCTGGGCCGCGCCTCCGAGACCGCCGCCATGGTGGACGCCGACGGCTGGCTGCACACCGGCGACGTCGGCCGGATCGACACGGAGGGGTGGGTGTACATCGTCGACCGGGTCAAGGAGCTGATCAAGTACAAGGGCTACCAGGTCGCCCCCGCCGAACTGGAGGCCGTCCTGCTCGGCCACGAGGACGTCGCCGACGCCGTCGTGGTCGGGGTGCCCGACGCCGACGGCAACGAGATCCCCAAGGCGTACGTCGTGCCCCGCCCCGGGGCCGAGATCGGCGAGGCCGAACTGATCACCTATGTCGCCGGGCAGGTGGCGCCGTACAAGAAGGTCCGTCGCGTGGAGTTCACCACCGTCGTCCCGCGCTCCGCCGCCGGCAAGATCCTGCGTCGCGAGCTGCGCGCCCGGGAGCGCGCGATAAGCGAGGTGACCTGTGATGTGACGGGCGACGCGCCCGGCGGGGTGACGAGCGACGCGCCCGGCGAGGGGAGCCCGATGGCTCCGTAAGCGCCGCCCGTCCCGCCGCCGGCGCGCCCGGTCGCGCCGGCGGTGCCCGTACCCACCCGAGAAGGGAGTCCGACCACCCCATGACCGACGCCCCGGCCCCGTCCCCCGACGCCGCCCCGACCCCGCTGGTGCGGACCACGCACGAGCGGGGGCTGACCACCCTCACCCTCGACTCGCCGCACAACCGCAACGCGCTCTCCGCCCGGCTGGTCGCCGAGCTGCGCGCGGCGCTGGCGGCGGCGGCCGAGGACCCGGGCACCCGCGCGGTGCTGCTCACCCACACCGGGAACACCTTCTGCGCCGGCGCCGACCTGCGAGAGCCCCGCCCCACCGGCCCGCTCGACCTGGTGGCGCTGCTGCGCGCCATCGTGGAGCTGCCCAAGCCGGTGGTGGCCCGGGTGACCGGGCACGTCCGGGCGGGCGGGCTGGGGCTGCTGGGCGCCTGCGACATCTCGGCGGCCGGGCCCGCCGCGAGCTTCGCCTTCACCGAGGCCCGGCTGGGGCTGGCCCCGGCGGTGATCTCGCTGCCCCTGCTGCCGCGCCTGGACGCCCGGGCCGCCGCCCGCTACTACCTCACCGGGGAGCGCTTCGACGCGGCGGAGGCGGCCCGTATCGGCCTCGTCACCCTCGCCGACGGCGACCCGGACCAGGCGCTGGCCCCGGTCCTGGACGGGCTCCGCCGCGGCTCCCCACAGGGCCTGGCCGCCTCCAAGCGGCTGACCACGGAGGGGGTGCTACGCGCCTTCGACCGGGACGCGGAGCGCTATGCCGAGCGGTCGGCGGAGCTCTTCGGCTCCGCCGAGGCGGGCGAGGGCATGCGGGCCTTCCTGGAACGGAGGGACCCGTGGTGGGCGGAGTGAGGGCCACCGCGCCGGGCGGCCGTACGGCGAGCCCGCCCAAACAGGACCGCAGCCGCGCCACCCGACGGCGGCTGCTGTCCGCGGCCGTGGCCTGCCTGGCCGAACACGGCTGGGCGGGCTCCACGGTCGCGGCGGTCGCCGAGCGGGCCGGAGTCTCCCGCGGGGCGGCGCAGCACCACTTCCCGACCCGCGAGGACCTCTTCACGGCGGCGGTGGAGCAGGTCGCGGAGGAACGGCAGGAGGCGCTCAAGGCCCTGGCCGCCAAGCTGCCGCCGGCCGGCTCCGTCGCCCGCACCCGCACCATCGTCGAGGCCCTCGTCGACCTCTACACCGGCCCGCTCTTCCGCGCCGCCCTCCAGCTGTGGGTCGCCGCCTCCCACGAGGAACAGCTCGCCGCCCGCGTCGCCGCCCTGGAGGCCCGGATCGGCCGCGAGACCCATCGCACGGCCCTGGAGCTCCTGGGCGCCGACGAGGGCGTCCCCGGCGTCCGCGAGACCGTCCAGGGCCTCCTGGACATGGCCCGCGGCCTCGGCCTCGCCAACCTCCTCACCGACGACACCCCCCGCCGCACCCGCGTCATCACCGAGTGGTCCCGCCTCCTGGACACCGCCCTACCCCCACCCCCACCCTGAGCAGCCAGCTCGCGACCGGGGACCCGCCTCAGCGCCGCGCGCTTCGCTCGGGGAGCGCGGGGCCGTGGGAGCGGTGGCACGCCCCCACATCCGACGGCGAGTAGCCCGGCGGTGGTGTCCGGCGGTGCCGAACAAGCCGCAACCGGCTGGGGGACGGGGGTGCGCCGCGCCGCGCGCCCCCGCGGTCGGGGGCGTGGGGGCGGTGGTACGCCCCCACATTCCGCCGCGACGGCGAGAAGCCCCACGGCGGTGTCCGGCGGTGCCGAACAAGCCGCAACCGGCTGGGGGACGGGGGTGCGCCGAGCGCCGCGCGTCCCGCTCGGGATGTGGGGGCGGTGGCACGCCCCCACATCTCGCCGCGACGGCGAGAAGCCCGGCGGCGGTGTCCGGCGGTGCCGAACAAGCCGCAACCGGCTGGGGGACGGGGGTGCGCCGAGCGCCGCGCGTCCCGCTCGGGGCGTGGGGGCGGTGGCACGCCCCCACATCTCGCCGCGACGGCGAGAAGCCCCACGGCGGTGTCCGGCGGTGCCGAAATGCCCGCAACCGGCGCGGGAACGGGCGTGGCTCTCGCTCGGGGGCGTGGGGGCGGTGGCACGCTCCCCCACATCCCGCCGCGACGGCGAGGAGCCCCACGGTGGTGTCCGGCGGTGCCGAACGACCGCAACCATCCCGCCGACCGGATCGGCACCCGCACTCGCGGGCAGACGCAACCCGCCCAGCCCGCCGCAGGCACCCGCAGGCAGGGGCACACGCCCCCCGACGTCGACCCCTAGCGGGAGGCGCCCCCGTAGCCGGCGATGTCGCGCGGGCTGCGCGCGCCCGGGCCCACGTAGCGGGCCGACGGCCGGACCAGTCGGCCCGTCCGCTTCTGCTCCAGGATGTGCGCGCTCCAACCGGCGGTGCGGGCGCAGGTGAACATCGAGGTGAACATGTGGGCGGGGACCTCGGCGAAGTCGAGCACGATGGCGGCCCAGAACTCCACGTTGGTGGCGAGCACCCGGTCCGGCCGCCGGTTGTGCAGCTCCTCGAGGGCGGCCCGCTCCAGGGCCTCGGCCACCTCGAAGCGCGGGGCGCCGAGCTCCTTGGCCGTGCGCCGCAGCACCCGGGCGCGCGGGTCCTCCGCGCGGTAGACGCGGTGGCCGAAGCCCATGAGCCGCTCGCCGCGGTCGAGGGCGCTCCTCACGTACGCGACCGCGTCGCCCGTGCGCTCGATCTCCTCGATCATGCCGAGCACGCGGGACGGCGCGCCGCCGTGCAGCGGGCCGGACATGGCGCCGACGGCGCCGGAGAGCGCGGCGGAGACATCGGCGCCGGTGGAGGCGATGACGCGGGCGGTGAAGGTGGACGCGTTCATGCCGTGCTCGGCGGCGGAGGTCCAGTAGGCGTCGACGGCGGCGACGTGCCGCGGGTCGGGCTCGCCGCGCCAGCGCCGCATGAACCGCTCCACCACGGTCTCGGCCTTGTCGATCTCCCGCTGGGGCACCATCGGCAGACCCTGCCCGCGGGCCGACTGGGCGACGTAGGAGAGCGCCATCACGGCGGCCCGTGCCAGGTCCTCGCGGGCCTGCTCGGCGTCGATGTCCAGGAGCGGTTTGAGGCCCCAGACGGGCGCCAGCATGGCGAGCGCGGACTGCACATCGACCCGGATGTCACCGGAGTGCACCGGGATGGGGAAGGGCTCGGCCGGCGGCAGACCGGGATCGAAGGCGCCGTCGACCAGCAGGCCCCACACGTTCCCGAAGGAGACGTGACCCACCAGGTCCTCGATGTCGACGCCCCGGTAGCGGAGCGCGCCGCCCTCCTTGTCGGGTTCGGCGATCTCCGTCTCGAACGCGATGACTCCTTCGAGCCCAGGCACGAAGTCGGACATCAGGCGGCTCCTCGTGATGTGGTCGACATGAAGCGGTCGACAGTCGACTAAAAGCGGCTCAATCGGCTTCTTGACGGGTGTACCCGGGTCTTGCGGTGCTTTTCGGTTACCCCGGTGATGCCCCGTGCGGGGAGGGGCTCATCCTGCCCCGGCGCACGGCGGCGGGAGCCGCACGGCCACAGTGGACCAGCACAAGATTTTGCGCGGTCGGGCAGCAGCGGGGAAGGGTGAGAAGCGGCACACCGTGCCATTTGGGCCGGAGGGGTTACGCGCGTCGGCCCCGAGGGAAGGCCGATACCGTCCCCTGTCGTCACCCGGGGATGCTGCAAGATAAGCGCGTGCCTCACGACGACTCCCACGACGTCCCCCGCCACGATTCTCCCGTCCCGCACGACTCCGCGCCCGACCGGCCCGACTCGCTCGCCGGCTACACGCTCGACCCGGCCGCGATGCGCAAGCACTACCGGACCGAGGGGCTGGCCGAGGCCGATCTGGCCGCCACCCCGTTCGAGGAGTTCACCCGCTGGTTCGCGCAGACGGTGCGCAGCGGGCTGCCGGAGCCGAACGCGATGGTCGTCTCGACGGCGGACGCGGCGGGCCGGCCCAGCTCTCGCACGGTGCTGATGAAGTCGTATGACGACCGCGGCTTCGTCTTCTACACCAACTACGACTCCCGCAAGGGCCGGGACCTGGCGGCGAACCCGTATGTCTCGCTGCTCTTCCCCTGGCACCCGCTGGCCCGCCAGGTGGTGGTGACGGGCGTGGCCGAGCGCACCGGGCGCGATGAGACGGCGGCCTACTTCCGCACCCGCCCGCACGGCTCCCAGCTGGGAGCGTGGGCCAGCCCGCAGTCCACGGTGATCGGCTCCAGGGAGGAGCTGGACCAGCTCTACGTGGACCTGGCGGACCGCTATCCGCCGGGCGAGCAGGTCCCGGTGCCGCCGCAGTGGGGCGGCTTCCGGGTGATCCCGGAGACGGTGGAGTTCTGGCAGGGACGAGAGAACCGGCTGCACGACCGACTCCGGTACGTGCGCGTCACGGGCGGCGAGGGCGACCAGGGCTGGCGCGTGGAGCGGCTCTGCCCGTAGCGGACCGCAGGGTCGGCGGCGGGGCCCATCAGGCGGGGCCCATCGCGCAGGGACCGTCGGGCAGGGCCCATCCGGCGGGGCCGGCCGCCGGGCCCGTTGGGCGCGGCTGGTTCGCCGTCGGCCGCCCGGCGGGGCCGCGCACGCAGACGACCCGCGAGCTCAGTCCCTCGCACCGGCTGGTGCGAGGGGCCGGCCGGACGTACCGGCGAGCCCGCGGGTCGGGTGACTGCTGGGAATTGGACCGGCGACTACCGCCGGTACCGCGCAAGAGCGCGACGACGGGCCGTCAGCCCGCAGCCACCTCACGCGTCCGGTTGCCATACATCTGCCGAACCACCTCCCTTCTCGTGTACCTCACACACTAGGAACCCCTCCGCGCCCGCACAACCGAATTTCTGGCGGGCAACGATTTCGGCGAACCCCGTGTGGCACGCGTCACGTTCGAGTTCAATAGCCCGACGTGCAGCAGATGCAGCCGCAGCCGCGGACCGCGCGTACAGCAGGGGGTGTCGGGTGACCGCTCCGCAACGTTCCGAACCCGCCCGGTCGAAGCCGACGACGGCACTGGCCGCGGAAGCGGCCCCGCCGCCACCGGAACCCGATCGCGGCGACCGCTCCGACCGCCCCGACTCCGTACTGCTCGCGGCCCTGCTCGACGGCATGGACGCCGCGCTCTGCGCCTTCGACGCGGAGGGCACGGTCACCCACTGGAACCGCGAGGCGGAGCGCATCCTGGGCTGGACCGCGGCCGAGGCGGTCGGCCGCCGGGGGATCACCGGGTGGGCGGCGCGGCCCGCCGACGCCCGCGAGGTGGAGGCGCGGCTGATGGGCGCGATGAGCGCCGCCGGCCGCCAGGTGCACGAGTTCGCACTGCTCACCAAGGAGGGCAACCGGGTCCTGGTGCGCACCCAGACGTCGGTCGTGCAGGGCCCGGGGGGCCGGCCGGCGGGGGTGTACTGCGCGTTCAGCGAGGTGCACGCCCAGATCGACCTGGAGCGTTCCATCGCGCTGAGCGAGACGCTGCTGGACGACGCCTCGTGGGGGGTGATCGTCGTCGACGCCGACCTGCGGCCGGCGGTGGTCAACGACCATGCCGCGCGGGCGCTGCGGACCGGCCGTACGGCGCTGCTCGGGCGCCCGCTGGGCGATGTCCTGGCGCAGGGCGTGGAGGAGGCGGAGAGCGCCCTCCAACACGTCCTGGCCGAGGGCACGCCGCCCGCGCCGGCCGAGATGTGGGTGACACTGCGTGCCAGGGGCGGCGGCGGGGACGCGGGCGAGAACGACGGCCCCGGGACGGGGACCGGCTCCGGTACCGGGGCCGGTTCCATGAGCGGGGAGCGCGAGCTGGAGCGCCGCTGCTGGCGCAGCGGGTTCCTGCGGCTGGCCTCACCGCTCGCCGAGGAGCCGGCGCCGCTCGGGGTGGCCTGGATCTTCGTGGACGTGACCGACGCCAAGCAGGCCGAGCAGGAGAGCTCGCGGTTGCGCTTCCGCAGCAACCAGCTGCACCGCGCGGCGCGCGCCGCCGCCGAGTGCGAGGACCCGGTGGAGGCGGCCACCGTGCAGTTGGACTTCGCGCTGGCGGGCTTCGCGGACCATGCGCTGATCGACCTGGTCTGGGAGCCGCCCGCCGTTCCGCCGGCTGTCGCGCGGCGCGGCGGGCCGGACGCCCCCGGCGCCTCCCCGACCGTCGGCGGGACGATGGACGGCGGCCTGGCCGGGCTGGCGGGCGGCGGCTCCGCCGGGCTGCCGGACCCCACCGGTCCGGTGCGGTTGGTGCGGACGGCCGCGACGCCCGCCGGCGCGAGCGGGCTGAGCCCCTGCCCCTGTCAGCCGGTGCTCTCGGGCGGCATTCCGGTCGCCTATATCGAGGGCCACCCGGCGCTCCAGGCCGCCGAGCGCTGCGGTTCGGTGCGGGCCAGCTCGGGGCGGATGGAGGGCGCCGCCGCCGCGCAGTGGGCGGCCACCCGCAAGTGGCCGGAGGGCACCGCGCACGGCCTGTGCTCGGTGCTCCGCAGCCGGGGCCGCACGCTGGGCGTGGCCACCTTCCTGCGCGGACCGAGCCGCCGCCCCTTCGACCGCTCGGACGCGGCGTACGCCGAGGACGTGTCCGTACGGGTGGCGGCCGCCCTGGACCTGGCGCGCCAGCTGGGCGGGCTGAGGAGCTGAGCGCCTGGGCCGCCGAGTGGCGGACCGGCGGCGGTGGGCGTGCCCCGGCGGGTGGGGCGCGCCTCCGCGGCAGCCGGGTCGGCTACCGCCGGTAGAAGATCCGGTCGGCGTACTCCGCCATGACCCGTCCGTTCCACTCGTGGCCGCCGTCCACGTTGCCGGAGCGGAGCATCGGCGGGTCGATGCCGCGCGCGGCGAGCTCGCCCGCCGCCGTCGCCACCACGGCCTGCATCAGCGCGCTGGTCACGACCGTGGAGGCGGGGCCGAAGGGAGAGCCGATCCCCTCGGCGGTCAGCTCGGCGTCGCCGAGCGGGATCTTGGTGTCGAGGACCAGGTCGCAGTGGTCCTTGAGGAAGGTTCCGGAGGAGTGCCGGGACGTGGTGCCGGTCGCGTACACCAGCGACGTCACGCCGATCACCTTCAGCCCGAGCGCCCGCGCGTTCCGCGCCATCTCCACGGGCAGCGTGTTGCGCCCGGAGAGCGAGATGATGATCAGCAGGTCGCCGGCCTCGACCGGGCTGGTGTCCAGCACGGCGCCCGCCAGCCCGTCCACCCGCTCCAGCGCGCTGCCGAGCGTGGCGGGTACGACATCGATGCCGACCACGCCGGGCACAGGGAGGAGATTCATCAGGGCCAGCCCGCCCGCGCGGTAGACGACATCCTGAGCGGGCAGCGAGGAGTGTCCGGCGCCGAAGGTGAACAGCCGGCCTCCGGCGACCACGGTGTCGGCGATCATCGCCCCCGCGGCGGCGATGCGCTCGGCCTCCTCGTCCCGGACCCGCTGGAGCAGGCCGATGGCCGCGTCGAAGTACTGCCCGGCCAACTTGGGGTCGCTCATCGGCGCGGTGCCCTTTCCGTCTCCGTGGGTGCGTACGCTGGGTGGCGCGGATCACGTTGCGGTCTGGACCATCCGTCTGTCAATACGGAGTGCCGCTCTGGACCCCGTTGTCGGTGGGATGCGTCAGAATTAACGGCAGGGCCACCGCACGACACCATCGAGGGGCACGCATGTCCGGACTCATCGACACGACGGAGATGTATCTCCGCACCATCCTCGAGCTGGAAGAGGAGGGTGTGGTCCCCATGCGGGCCCGCATCGCGGAGCGGCTCGACCAGAGTGGTCCGACGGTCAGCCAGACGGTGGCGCGGATGGAGCGCGACGGGCTGGTCCAAGTGGCCGGCGACCGCCATCTGGAGCTGACGGACGAGGGCCGCCGGCTGGCCACGCGCGTGATGCGCAAGCACCGGCTGGCCGAGTGCCTGCTGGTCGACGTCATCGGCCTGGAGTGGGAGCAGGTGCACGCCGAGGCGTGCCGTTGGGAGCACGTGATGAGCGAGGCGGTGGAGCGCCGCGTGCTGGAGCTGCTGCGCCACCCCACCGAGTCGCCGTACGGCAACCCGATCCCCGGCCTGGAGGAGCTCGGCGAGAAGGCCGAGGCCGACCCGTTCCTGGACGAGTCCATGGTCAGCCTCACCGAGCTGGACCCGGGCACCGAGGGCAAGACCGTGGTCGTGCGCCGCATCGGCGAGCCGATCCAGATGGACGCCCAGCTGATGTACACGCTGCGGCGCGCCGGCATCCAGCCCGGCTCGGTCGTCAGCGTGACGGAGTCCGCGGGCGGCGTGCTCGTGGGCAGCAGCGGCGAGTCGGCCGAGCTGGAGCCCGAGATCGCCTCCCACGTCTTCGTGGCCAAGCGCTAGCCGCCGTCTCACGGGTGCGGCTCTTACGGCCGCACGCTGCGGGGCGGCATTCTGCTCTACCGTGCGCGGGTTTCGTTTCGCGCCTGCGGCGCACTGCGGCCAGCGGTGGAGCGGAGGGGCGGGCCTGGCGCCGTGGCCGGCTGCTGCCGGGTGACCATCCCCGGCCGCGCCGGGCGCGGCGTATCCGTTCGCAGGATCGCTTGATGTAGCGCAAGTACTCCGGCAACCGATTCTGCGACGCACACTGCATCCGCGTGCCGGGCGCAGGAGGTGTCTCTTCGCAGGATTGCTTGATGCGGAGCAAGTACTCCGACAACCGATTCTGCGAGGGGTATCCGCGCCCGCGCCGCGAGACACGGGCTGTACGGGTGACGTGGCCTGACTTACCGGCCGTATGAGAGGAACACGGGCCTGAGCCGCGGCGGCTGGTCGTTCGTCGGCCAACCGGTCACCGGTCACCGGGGCGTCGGACGGCGACGGCGCCGCGGCCGCCTCCCTCCTTCCCGTTGGTGCCGCTGTGCGCCGTAGGCGCGAGACGAGAGCCGCGGTCGGCCGGGCCGAATGCCGCCCCGCGGCGCGCAGCCGCACGATGGCAGCCGCACGACTTCGCGGCCGCACGACCTCGCAGCCGCGGGGCCCGCGGAGCGGGGGCGCAGCGACGGGCAAGTTCACCCTATTCGGCCGAGTTTCCCCCGCGACCTGCGGCATCGGGGCGCCTACCGGGCGGAGTTGTCGGAAATCGAGCGGGCCGGGCCCGGGCGTGCCACTCTGTCGCTGACGCATATGCGTACGGACGCATAAGTGCGCGGACGCGCAGGGGGCGCGATGGGCCCATGGGGCGAGGCGGTGGGCGCGGCTGACACGGCGGGCGGGTTGCGAGGGTTCGCCGTGGCCGCCGGTGTCGGCGGCGTGCCGGCCGGGCGCGGGTCCCGGGCGGTCGGGCGAGGACGCATACGTGGGCGACGCGCCGGGAGTGCGGCGCGGCGGCCACTGGACGGCGGCAGCGGCCACGGCGGGCCCGCATGGCGCGGGGCCCCGGCGGCCTGCGCCGCCGGGGCCCCGCCTCCCCATGTCCCCCCACTTTTCCCCTCATTGCCTCCGGCGGCAGGGCCCGCTGTGCAGCGCACCCTCCCACCGGAGGCGGTGGCGACCCAAAGCCCCGAGCTCTCAGGGTCTGCCCTGGCGGACCCCCTTCCCCAAGTGGTCCGCCTCCCGCTCCTTGTCTCCCCATGGCGGAGGGGCCCAATCCTCTTAGCCGGTCACTCAAACGAGGGGTGTTACGCGCCAAAAGCCTTTGTTCGAATACGAGTTCGATAGCCTGAGTCGGTCAGAGACAGTCGAGAGGCGAATGGGGGTGCCAGGACCCATGGTGCGGCGCATCAACGTCATCGGAGCCGGCAGCGTACGGCTCGCTGCCTGGGAGTTCACCGACCCGCCCAAACCGGCGGGCGGCGACCAAGCGGAGGCCCACCGCTCCGGAGTCCTGCTGTTGCACGGGCTCATGGGTCGCGCCTCGCACTGGGCGGAGACCGCCCGCTGGCTCGCCACCCGACATCGCGCGGTCGCCTTGGACCAGCGTGGCCATGGGCGCAGCGACAAGCCCGCTGACGGCCCGTATACGCGGGAGGCGTACGTGGCCGACGCCGAATGCGCCGTGGAGCGGCTCGGTCTCGCCCCCGTCACCCTGATCGGCCACTCCATGGGCGCCCTCACCGCCTGGCAGCTCGCCGCCCGGCGCCCCGATCTCGTGCGGGCCCTGGTCATCGCCGATATGCGGGCCTCCGCCCTCGGTGCCGCGTCCCAGCGCGAGTGGGCGGACTGGTTCCGGTCCTGGCCGCTGCCGTTCGCCACGCTCGCCGACGTCCGCAGGTGGTTCGGGGAGGACGACCCCTGGCTGGAGCGTCCCAACCCGTCCCGGGGTGAGTTCTTCGCGGAGGTGATGACCGAGCGCGCCGACGGATGGCGCCCCGTCTTCTCCCGCCGCCAGATGCTCACCTCCCGTGAGACCTGGGTGCATGACGCGCACTGGGAGGAGCTCGCCCTGGTCGAGTGCCCGACCCTGGTCATCCGCGGCCTGGACGGCGAGCTCGGGCGGGCCGAGGCCCAGGAGATGGTCCGCGTCCTCCCGCGCGGGCAGTATGCCGAGGTGCCGGACGCGGGCCATCTGCTCCACTACGACCAGCCGGAGGGCTGGCGCCGCGAGGTCGAGTCGTTCCTGGCGGCGGCGGTGCCGGCGTAGCGGCGGCGCGCCCGACGGCCGGACCCGGCGGGGTCCGACCCTGTGACAGCGTCGCCCGCCGGACGCCCCCGGCACCCGCGGCGCGCGCCGCCACCTCCCCAGTCGCCCCTGTCCGTCGAACGGGTGACGTACTGTTCACTCCGCTGCCGTGCTGACGGCAGTGTCGGTCGCCTCGCTGACGTGCGAGGCGTGTGTGAAGAAAGGGACAACGGGGCCATGGGGGTTCGGGACAGACTGCGCGGTTTCGGCGATGCGGTGACCTCGGCGGCGACCACGGCGGGCAAGGACCTCGTGAACCGCGCCAGCCAGGCCGGCCGCGGTGGGGCCACGGCCTCCGGCGACTGGGTGCACGGCGTTCTCGGTGCGCTGCCCGCTCCGGCGGCGCCCGCCGTGGAGCAGTGGGAGTTCTCGCTGGGCGCCCTGGTGTGCCGCCATCCGCGGGTGCCCGCCATCACCGCGAAGGCGCTGCGCTCGCTGGACGGCATCGGCGCGCTGCGCTTCGGCCCCGAGTCGGTGGGCTTCGACGGCGAGGACATCCCGTGGGACAAGGTGGTGCGGATCCAGCTGCACAACGCCTTCGCCGCCATGACCACCGACGCGCTGGACAACGAGGTCGACCGGGTCCGCGAGCTGCTGCCGCCGATCCCCGGCCGCAAGTGGGCGGTCACCAAGGTCGTCGAGGGTCTGGCCGCGGTCGTGCTGGCCTCCGTGGAGCAGGCCGCCGACGAGCGCCTGGACGCGGTCAACGTGGCCTGTGAGATCACCTACCGCGGCGGCATGCTCGGTCGAGAGAAGACGCTGCGCGCCAACCTCTTCACCACCGCGCTCCTGGCCCACCAGGCCGACGTCGCGTACAGCCTGGTGGTCACCGCCCAGGCCAAGGGTGTGCCGGTGCTGCCCGCCGACCCCGGCGCGCTCAGCGTGGAGATGGCCGAGCGGGTGCGCGCGCTGCGCGCGCGCACGGACACGGTGGCGGCCGAGCTCCAGGCGGAGCGAGAGGACGACGGACAGCCGGGCCCGTCGGCCCTGCCGGGCCAGCAGGGCCACCCGGGCCAGCCCGCCTGAGCTCGGCGCCGCGACCGGTGCGGACCAGGGCGGAGCAGGCGGTCCAGGCCCTCAAGGCGGTCCACGCGGTCCCAGGCCGTTAAGGCGGACCCGGGCGCGGTGGGTGGGGCAACGGCTCCGCCCACCCTCCCGAAAAAGATCGATTCCGCATTCACCAGCGCCTTTCCGGCTCGATCTCGCTATTCGGCCTTCCCGCGGTCTTCGTGTGAATGCAGAAGTCCGGTGATGCTAAGGTTTTCGATTGTGTGACCGATTGCATCTCGTATACGGGGGAGATTGCGTGAAAATTCAACACAAATTTTCGATAGTGGCGGTTTCGGTCGCGCTGAGCTTCGGCGGCGTGGTCGCGATGGCGCCCACCGCCTCCGCCGTCAACTCCTCGGCCTGTCGCTTCAATTCGCCCGATGTGAACGTCAAGGTCGACTCCACCGGGGCCCGACTGCGCAGCGGCCCGGGGAAGCGGTACGCCTCCAAGGGCGTGCTCACCAAGGGTGATTCCTTCCGCTACTGGTGCCGCACGGGCGGCATGAAGGACTACGACAAGAGCTGGTCCTACGGAAAGATCCTCAAGCGCACCAAGTCGGGGATCCCGGCGGGCACCCGCGGCTGGGTCTACAGCAGATATCTCGATATGTGACCGCATATCGTTGCGTCGAATGCCGGCCCCCGCCGGCCCGGTGAAACCGCATCACTTCTCCAACCGATGCGAGAGGTTGGGAAGTGCGGACTCACGGGCCGGCGGGGGCTCGGTGTCGTCACCCCTTGGTGACGGCCGTCAGGATCTCCGGGAGACGCGCCGCCGCCCGGGGCGCGGCCAGCCGCAGTCCCGCCTCGGCCACCCCGTAGCCGTACGCCACGCCCAGCGGCAGCACCGTCCACAGCCAGTCATCGGCACCCGCCTGGTGCAGCCAGACGGTCAGCGCGATCAGCGGCGCGCAGATCAGCACGCCCGCGACCATCCCGCCCAGGACGGAGAGGGCCGCGATGCCGTTCTGGCCGGGCGCGACGTTCTTGAAGCCGCTGTCCTGCGGGATGGTGTACGCGTAGTACACGGAGGAGAAGGCTCCGGTGGCGATCAGCGCGCCCGTGAGTGCCAGGGTCAGCCCCAGCGCCTCCGGGAAGGCCGCCCAGTCCTGCGTCAGGGCCGCCGAGCCCAGCACCACCAGCGTCGCGTACGGCAGCGCCACCAGGCCCAGCGCCAGCGCCCGCCCGCGCAGCTCCAGATAGGCGTCGCGCGGCGTGGAGATGGTCTGGGTGACCATCCAGAAGGCGGAGTGGTCCTGACCGAACTGGTTGTACATCTGAAGGCCCATGAGCCCCGTCGCCCAGCACGCCGCGTAGATGCTGCCGGTGCCCTGGAGCACGGTGACCACCGGGACCAGGATGCCGACGGCCAGCCCCGACACCCATCCGGCCTTGGACTTCGGGTCCCGCCAGGCGTAGCGCAGGGTGCGGAGCGCGGCGACGCCGGTGCGGTCCGCCGGCAGCAGCCCGGCCAGCCCGCCGGACGCCTCTCCGGTGCCCCGCCGGCCCGGCTCCGCCGCCTGGAGGGTGGCCGAGTCGGGCGAGCTCATCAGCCGGGTCAGGGAACGCGCCCACCACCACAGCAGCAGCACCAGCGCGGCGGCCGACAGCGCGAGTTGGCCGAGGGCGGCCCCGTACGCACCCTCCCCGGCTCGCCAGACCGCGTCGATCGCGGAGGCGGGCGGCACCCAGCGCAGCACCTCGGCGGCGGGCGTCAGACTCTCCAGGCCGCCCTCGCCGGAGAGCTTCTGCCAGCCCAGGTTCACGAACTGGGCGCCGATCGCGATGAACAGACCGCTGAGCAGGGCGAGATCGCGTCCCTTGCGGCTGGTGAGCAGCCGTACGTTGGCGGTCGCCACGGCCCGCGCCAGCGCGACGCAGACCAGCAGGACGAGGGGCACGGCGACGACCCCGACGGCCACGGCCGCCCCGCCGTGCGCCACGCTGACCACCGAGCCGGCCGCCAGCGTCAGCGTGAACAGCGGGCCGATGCCGATCAGCGAGGAGAGCAGCAGCGCCACGACCAGCGGGCGCGGCCGCAGCGGCAGCATCACCAGCCGGGTCGGATCCAGCGTCTCGTCCCCGCTGGAGAAGAACAGCGGCATCACGGCCCAGCCGAGCGCCATGAGCGCGGTGAGGCAGACCACCAGCGCCTCGGCGTGGTCCACGCCGCGCAGCAGGATCAGCCCCAGCAGTTGGAGGGCGGCGAAGAGCGCCGTGAAGACGAGCGAGGAGATATACGCGGCGCGCCGGCCCGAGGACATGCGCAGGCCGTTGACCAGCAGGGACAGCTTGAGTCTGGCGAAGACCGGGATGGTGGTGCGGGCCGTGACCGGTCGGGCCCGGCCGGCCGCGCCCGGCGCGGGGGTCGGGGCGAGGGCGCTCATCGGGCGTCGCCGCCCAACCAGTCCAGGTCCTGCCCGGCGGCCTGGTCGCCCGCGCCCACCAGCTCCAGGAAGGCGGCCTGGAGGGTGGGGGCGTCACCCCGTACGACCTCCAGCGGGCCCTGGGCGCGGATGCGACCGGTGGCCATCACCGCCACCCAGTCGCACAGCGACTCGACCAGCTCCATCACATGGCTGGAGAAGACGACGGTGGCGCCCGAGGCGGTGTAGCGCTCCAGCACCCTGCGGATGGTCTGCGCCGACACCGGGTCCACGCCCTCGAACGGCTCGTCCAGGAAGAGGACTTCGGGGTTGTGTAGCAGGGCGGCGGCGAGCCCGATCTTCTTCCGCATGCCGGTGGAGTAGTCGACGATCAGTTTGTGCTGGGAGCCCGCCAGGTCCATCACGTCCAGCAGCTGGGTGGCGCGCTTGTCCACCTCGTCGCCGGGCAGTCCGCGCAGCCGCCCCATATAGCTGAGCAGTTCCCGTCCGGAGAGCCGGTCGAACAGCCGCAGCCCCTCCGGCAGCACGCCGATGCGCGACTTCACCTCGACCGGGTCCTGCCACACGTCGTGGCCGACGATCTCGACGCTGCCGGAGTCGGGCCGCAGCAGCCCGGTGACCATGGAGAGCGTGGTGGTCTTGCCCGCGCCGTTGGGGCCGACCAGGCCGATGAACTGGCCGGCGGGCAGCTCCAGATCGATGCCCGCGACGGCGACCTGTTCGCCGAATCGTTTCCACAGCCCCGATATGCGGACGGCGGCCCGGCGGCCCGATGTCTCCTGCGTCTCCCGCGTCATGTGTGCTGAGCCCTTCGACGTGCGCGCGGGGGCTCCGGCGCGGGCCCCCGTCCGCAGCACACCATACGGCCGGAGGACGCCTGCTGTTGGCGGGGGCGGCGACCTCCCGGGGCGGCCGGGCGAGGTGACGGGAGCTCAGCGGCCGCGGGCCGCGGAGGCTTCCCTTCCGCAGGCGTACGCCAGGGCGCTGACCAGCTCCACCGCGTCCGGCAGCCAGCGGTTGGCGGCGGTGGGCTGACGCGCCCACTGCACCGATCCGCGCGAGCCCACCCGGGTCGGCGGCGCCGCCACGTAGGCGCCCTCGCCGTGCGCCACCAGGTCGATCGAGGCCGGCGGCCAGCCCAGCTTGCGCACCAGGTCGGGGACCTTGGGGGCGGCGCCCGGCAGCACGAAGAAGAGCATCCGGCGGTCCGGGGTGGAGGTGATGGGCCCGAGCTCGACGTTCATCCGCTCCATCCGGGCCAGCGCCAGACAGCCGGCGCTCTCCGGCACGTCCAGCGCGTCGAAGGTGCGGCCGGTCGGCAACAGGATCGAGGCGCGCGGAGTCCTGCCCCACACCCGGCGGGCGGCCACGGCGCTGCCGGTGGCCTGGGCGGCCCAGTCCGGTCGGGAGGGGTGGGCGCCGGGGGCGGGACAGTCCAGGGATCCGCACGAGCAGCGCTCCATGCCCCCGTCGGCCTCCAGCCAGGTGCCGGGGAACACGTCCCAGTGGCGCTGCTCGGCATAGCGCACGGCGGCGTCCAGCATGCGCTCGCCGCGCTGCTTGGGGATCTGCGGAGTCTCTGTCACGGTCACGCCCATGGTTTCTTCCACGTGTCTCTCAACTTTCGCCTGCCCCAAGGGTTACGGCTTTCCACCAGGTCAGGAGGGGAGCGCCGACAGGTCATGCGGGGCGCATGGATGCATGGACGGGGGCGCGTGCCCGGGCGCGGCGCGGTGAGCGGGTAACCACCTTCAGTGACGGGGGACCGAAGCGCCCGCCGACCGTACCGCAGACCCCGGGTGGACTCGGAGAAACCCGTCCGAAGCGCAAGCACGACGCGGATGCACGTTGCGGGTGAATACGGGCAAGTCTTGCATTCCCCGTATATCCGCTGGGCATTGATCACCAGGGTACGCGTTCGTCGTGAACGCTTCAGCAGTCACAGGGGGTAGAGCCATGGCCGCTAGGCCGCTCGTGGCGCGACAACCGAACGAACGGTTGCAGGCGCTCATTCAGGAAGCCGGCTGCTCCAACGCCGGCCTGGCCCGCCGCGTGAACATGTGCGGCGCCGAGCACGGACTCGATCTGCGCTACGACAAGACGTCGGTCGCCCGCTGGCTGCGCGGCCAGCAGCCGCGGGGGCGGGCGCCGGGCATCATCGCCGAAGCCCTCGGCCGCAAGCTCGGGCGCACCGTCACCATCGACGAGATCGGCATGGCCAACGGCAAGAACCTCGCCTCGGGCGTGGGCATGCAGTTCTCGCCCACCGTCCTCGGCGCCATCGAGCAGGTCTGCGAGCTGTGGCGCAGCGACGTCGGCCGGCGCGACTTCCTGAGCGGCTCGACCGTCGCCGCCTCGGCGCTGGTGGAGCCCAGTCGGGACTGGCTGATCACCGGCCCGGACGCCCAGGTCGCGCGGACGGCCGGGGCACGGGTGGGGATCTCCGACGTGGCCGCGGTGCGGGCCACCACCGAGGCGATCGTGGAGCTCGACCACCGCTACGGCAGCGGGCATGTGCGGCCGGTGGTCGTCCACTATCTGAACAGTGTGGTCTCCGGTCTGCTGGCCGGCTCCTACCGGGAGTCGGTGGGGCGTGAACTCTTCGCGGCCGTCTCCCGGTTGACCGAGCTGGCCGGCTACATGGCCGTCGACACCGGCCAGCCGGGTCTCGCACAGCGCTACTACATCCAGGCCCTGCGGCTGGCGCAGGCCGCCGGCGACCGTGGATACGGTGGATATGTGCTGGCCGCGAGCATGAGCCACCTCGCCGCACAGTTGGGAAACCCGCGCGAGATCGCGCAGTTGGCGAAGGCCGCCCAGGAGGGCGCCCGCGGTCAGGTGCCGCCCCGCGCGGAGGCGATGTTCCACGCGGCGGAGGCCCGCGGGCACGCCCTGCTCGGCGACGCGCGCGCCTGTCAGCTGGCCAGCGGTCGCTCCATGGACGCCCTGGAGCGTGCCGACGGCCGCCCCGACTCGGGCGACGAGCCGCCCTGGATCCGCCACTTCGACCACGCGTACCTCGCCGACGAACTGGCGCACTGTCACCGCGACCTGGGCCAGGCCGAGCTCGCCCGGCGGCGCGCCCAGGAGGCGTTGGACGGCCACCCGGAGGGTCGGGTGCGACGCCGGGCCATCGGGCTGTTGTTGCTGGCCACGGCCCATGTGCAGCGGCGTGAGGTGGAGCAGGCGTGCCACACCGGCGGGCGCGCGGTGGACCTCCTCGGCCAACTGCGGTCCAACCGCGGGGCGGAGTACCTCGACGACTTCCAGCAGCGCCTGGAGCCCTATCGCGACGAGCCGTCGGTGCGTGAGTTCGGCGCCCGCCTGGAGGTGCAGGCGGCCTGATCCCGGGACGAACGGGGGAGAAGGGAACGACCCCGGCGCCTCGCGCCGGGGGGCGCCCCCTGCGGGTGGGGGATGTGCCTGTCGCGCGGAGTGACCCGGTAGCGTGGCCCGTCGATTCCGTACCCGCACAGCCCTAGGAGTCCCGGTGACGCAGAGCGGACAGGGAAACGATCCGCAGCTCCCCGCGGTCCCGCCCGCCCACGAGGGCGTCGTGCTGCCCGCCCACGGCGACCAGTGGGGCCAGGGCCAGCAGCAGGCGGCCCCGGCCGGCGGTCAGCCCTGGGGACAGCCATGGGGCCCGCAGGCCGCGCAGCAGCCGCCGGCCCAGCCGCAGCCGTACGGACAGCAGCAGCCCGCGGCGCAGCCGCCGCAGCAGCCCGCGGCCTACGGCTACCCGCCCCAGCAGGCCGGCGGCTACGGCTATCCGCCGCAGCACGCCGGAGGGTACGGGTATCCGCCGGAGCAGGCGGGCGGTTACGGCTACCCGCCCCAGCAGGCGGGCGGTTACGGCTATCCGCCCCAGCACGCCGGAGGGTACGGATACCCGCAGCCGGCGCAGCCCCAGCAGCCCCCGCAGCAACCGGCGCCGCCGAACCCCGCGCAGCCCTCCCCGCCGCCGTACGCGTCCCAGCAGCCGTACGTCCCGCAGCAGCCGGCGCAGCCGCAGCCGCCCGCGTATGGCCAGCAGCCGTCCGCGTACGGCCAGCAGCCGCCCGCGGCACCCCAGCCGGGCCCGCCGCCGGTGGCGCCCGCGGAGTCGACCACCGTGCTGCGCCCCGTGCCGTCCGCGGGGCCGACGCCGCCCGCGGCGCCCGGAGCGCCGGGCATGGGTGACGCGACCCAGGTGATACCCCCCGTGGCGCCGATGGACATATCCGCGGCCCCGACGGCCGCCATGCCCGCGGTGCCCTCCGCCCCCACCCCGGGCGCCGACGGCGACGCGACGCAGCTGATCCCCCCGGTCGGGGCGTCCGGCCCCGGCGGGATGCCGCTGCCCCCCGGCAACGCCCCCGCGGTCCCCACCCCGTCCGCCTCCGTGCCGCTGCCGCCGGAGCGCCGTCGAGAGGCGCCCGCGGAGTCCACCACGGTGCTGCGCCCGGTCCGCGCGGACGGCCCGCCGCCGCCCGGGGGTGCGGCGCCGGCGCCCGGCGCCGCGGAGGAGACCACGGTGCTGCCCGGCCCGATCCCGGCCGCCGGCGGCACCACGCCGCAGCCCGGCGGGGCCCCGTTCGCGGTCCGGCCCGGGCGGCCGGGGGAACGGCAGCCGCCCATGGAGTTCGACGGACTCTTCCGGGACGGCGCCGCGCCGGCGGCCCCGGAGCGGCCCGACTCCACCCAGCAGCTCCCGGTCTTCGACGACCGGATGGACCTGGACCCGCCGGGCGCCGGGCGCGGCACCGGGCGCCGGGACGCCGAGCCCCGGCGCGGCCTCTCGCGCGGTGCGCTGATCGGCATCGTGGTGGCGGGCTGCGCGGTCGCCGGGCTGGCGGCGGGTGCCCTGCTCAGCGGCGGGGACGAGAGCGGCGACGACGACAAGAAGAGCGTCAACGCGAGCTCCCAGCCGTCCGTGGAGGAGAAGGAGCCGGCGCCCAAGGAGAGCGCCTCGCCCACCGCCGACCCGGTCGAGGCGCAGGCGAAGGCGCTGGACACGCTGCTCGCGGACAGCAACGACAGCCGTGCCTCGGTGATCGCCGCCGTGGAGAACATCAAGACCTGCAAGAGCCTGGGCACCGCGGCCAGCGATCTGCGCACGGCCGCGCAGCAGCGCAACAACCTGGTGACCCGGCTGGGCCAGATCTCCGTGGACAAGCTGCCCAACCACACCCAGCTCACCGAGCAGCTCAACAAGGCGTGGAAGGCCTCGGCGTCGGCTGACAACCACTACGCGGCCTGGGCCAATCAGGTCGCCGGGAAGAAGGGCTGCCACAAGGGCAAGGCGCGCAGGACCGGCCAGGTCGCCCTCGCCGAGCAGGCCAGCGTCCAGGCGACCCAGGCCAAGACCAAGGCCGCGGACCTGTGGAACCCGATCGCCAGGAAGTACACGCTGACCGAGCGCCGCAAGGAACAGCTGTGATCAGCCGTCGCGCCGCTCCAGGGTCTTCGTCACGTTGACGAAGCCGTCACGGACCGCCACCAGCCTGCCGCCCCGGACCACCTGATAGGTGACGTCGGCGTTCACGATCCGCGGGTAGGCGGGCACGGCCAGCAGGTCGCCGTAGCCCCAGCGCAGCTTCGGGGTCAGGCCGCCGGTGTCGACGGCGTGGCCCCGGTCCAGGGCCCGCTTGACCGCGCGGGCGTCGATGTCGTCGGGGTCCAGGGACATCAGCACCGAGCGGAGCACGGTGTAGGCGATCCAGGTGGTCTGCGAGCCGGGGTCGGCGGTGTCGATCCGGTCGTCGTCGAAGGCGTACTCCGTCACCACGCGGTGCATGGCGCGCCAGCCGGGGTCGTCGGCGGCCGGGTACCAGCCGGTGGCGTACGCGCCCTCCAGGGCGCTGTCCTTGCCGCCGGTGCTGTCCACCAGGGACTGCCGGACGCTGCCGAGGACGGAGGCGATGCGCACCTTCGGCGTGCCGTCCTGGAGCCGCCGGAAGGAGTCGAAGAACGTGTTGGTGCGCTTGCCGAGGGCGGCGGTGACGCAGGCGCGTCCGGAGGCGCCGCCGGAGAGCGCGCCGGCCCCGTCCGCCGTCGTGCCGCCGGTGCCGCCGCCCAGACCGTCCAGCGCGCGCCGGGCCTGCGTGGTGTAGTCGGAGGCGTCCTCGGGGGCGCGGATGTCCTGGGCGGGCCGGCGGCCGCCGGCCCGCAGCCCCGCGTCGAGCAGCCGCGGCAGCTCGTCGCCGGCGATGGTGTCGGGACGCACCAGGGAGACGTGGTCGCAGACGGACGCCAACTGCCGTCCGTTCCCGGCGAGCAGCGCCGCCTGGCCACCGTTGACGGGATAGGAGAAGGGGCTGGAGAACTCGTCCTCGGAGAGGCCGTAGCCGCCTATGTAGGGGATGCCGGCGACCTCCAGCGGGCCCATGAAGGAGCGGCCGTACTGGCTGTAGGAGCCGACGACGGCGACGGCCTTCGCATCGGCGGCCTGGTCGGCGCAGCGCGCGGCCTGCACCGTGTCGTTGCGCTCGTTGCAGGTGATGACCTTGAGCTTGCGGCCGTGGATGCCACCGTTGTCGTTGACCCAGCGGACGTACGCCTGCGCCATGGCCGGCATGCCCGGCATGTTGGTCGCCGCGGTGGCCTCGGGGGCCCAGGTCATGACGACGATGGGGGAGTCGTCGGAGGAGGAGGCGGAGCCGGGGAGCGCGCCGCACCCGGCGAGTGCCGCGGCGCCGAGCGTCGTGCCCAGCGCCAGCGTGGCCCTGGTGCGGAGGGAGCGGGAGGCCGTGGTGCGGCGGGGGCGGGAGAGGGGGCGTCGCCGTCCGGTCATGCCCAGCGAGTCTGCTGTTCGACCAGGAACGCCCTTGCTCTGGAAAGCCGACGCGAGGTGACCGCGGGGTGAATTGCGGGGGCTCCATCGCTCGCATTTGTGAAGAACGTACGATCGGTCATCGTGCAAGGTTCGGAGAAGTCTTCCCGTCGCGGCCGTCGCTCGACCACCATGGGCGCCATGCCGCTCAATGACATGCCGTGGTGGCGCTGGCGCAGCAATGCGCGCTCGGCGCTGCACATGCTCTCCGACCCGGTCTTCCAGCGGGAGTGCTGGCTGACCGGCCAGGACGGGTACGGGGACGTGACCGACGCCGTCTACCGCCTGGTCGAGGACACCTGGCTGGACAACTGGTCCGCCGAGAAGTACGTGGGGACCATATTCCGAGACGCGGAGGAGGCGGTCCTGGTCGACGCCGCCGTGCTGCGGGTGTTGCGGATCCTGCACCAGGTCGGCGCGGACGCCCCGGTGTCGGCGTATCTGGAGCACCCCGGGTGGCCGGAGGTGGTCGCCGCGGCGCGCGACGCCCATGTGCGGCTCGCGACGAACGACGGGGAGGACCCGAACCTGCCCCCGGCGTCCTTGCAGGTTCTGGCCATGATGACCAGAACGTTTCTGTGAGCTTTACGGATGTGCGACGCTATGGAGTCATGACCGACCCGCGCTCCGCCGCCTCTGAACCCGCCTCTGACCAGTACGTTCTCATCCTGTCCTGTCCGGACAAGCAGGGCATCGTGCACGCGGTGTCCAGCTTTCTGTTCATGACCGGTTGCAACATCGAGGACAGCCAGCAGTTCTGCGACCGCGACACGGGTCTCTTCTTCATGCGGGTGCACTTCCGCGCGGAGTCCCCGGTGCGGCTGGAGAGCCTGCGGGCGAGCTTCGCCGCGGTGGGCGAGTCGTTCCAGATGGACTGGCAGATCCACGAGGCCGAGCAGAAGATGCGGATCCTGCTCATGGTCTCGAAGTTCGGCCACTGCCTGAACGACCTGCTCTTCCGGGCCCGGATCGGAGCGCTGCCGGTGGAGATCGCCGCCGTCGTCTCCAACCACACCGACTTCGCCGAGCTCGTCGGCTCGTACGGCGTCCCGTTCCACCACCTCCCGGTCACCAAGGACACCAAGGCGGAGGCCGAGGCGCGGCTGCTGGAGATCGTCCGCGAGGAGCGGATCGAGCTGGTGGTGCTGGCCCGCTATATGCAGGTGCTCTCCGACAGCCTCTGCAAGGAGCTCTCCGGGAAGATCATCAACATCCACCACTCCTTCCTGCCGAGCTTCAAGGGCGCCAAGCCCTACCACCAGGCGCACGCGCGCGGGGTGAAGCTGATCGGTGCCACCGCGCACTACGTGACCGCGGACCTGGACGAGGGGCCGATCATCGAGCAGGAGGTCGAGCGGGTCGGCCACGAGCTCACCCCGGACCAGCTGGTCGCCGTCGGCCGGGACGTGGAGTGCCAGGCGCTGGCCCGCGCGGTGAAGTGGCACAGCGAGCGCCGGGTGCTGCTCAACGGGCACCGCACGGTGATCTTCTCCTGACCCCTCGGCGGGGTCGGGGCCCGGGTCGTCGCCCGGCGGCGCCGGACCACGCCGCCTCGCGTCTCGCGCCGGGCATCTGGCCGTCTCGCGCCGGGCGTCCCGCCATCTGGCCGTCTCGCCGTCTCGCCGTCACGGCGGAACGGTGGGGCGTGCCGCCCGGCCGCGGTCACATACGGGACAGGGCCGCCGAGGTGAGCAGGACGTCGCGGACCGCCTCGGGATCGCCCGCCGCGCCGGCGGCGGCGTCCCGCGGGTCCACGTGCCCGGCCATCAGCTGGTGGAAGGCGTCCAGGTCCATGGCGATGTGCGCCACCTGACGCTCCGGTCCAGCGACCGCCGCGGGTGAGTCGAGAGGGATGTACCAGCGGCCGCCGCCGCTCCCCTCGACCTCCAGACACAGCGCGCGCCCCGGCCTGCCCGCCTCCACCAGCTCCCTGGGCGGGGCGGCCAGCCCGGCCCGGCGGCGCTCGGCCAGGGCGCCGGGCAGCTTTTCCACCCAGAAGCCGATCATCTCGTGCAGATGGTCGGCAGCCGGCGGCTCGTACGGATAGCTGACGGCGTCCGCGATGTCCCCGGCGTGCACCCAGCACTCCAGGGCGCGGTCGAGGAACGAGTCGCGCATCGGCAGCCGGACGTCGCCGAACGGCACCGAGAGCTCGGTGCCCCCGCGACCGGCGAGGGAGACGTTCCGCACCATCGCGTGGGCCTGCTTCCGCCAGGGGCCGCGGATGGCGTCGGGTGCGGCCGAGGCGCCGCCGTACGGGCCCGCGCGGTCCGCGCCGTCGCGGGCCCTGGTCGGCCTCGGGCGGCCGCCGGACGGCTCCGGGGGATCGCGCTGCCATATCGCCGCGGTGCGCTCCATCGGGTGGTCGGGGGCGCCCGGGCCGAGCGGATCGGGCATGCCGAGGGCCGAGGCGAGGATCCCGTCGACCGCCATGAGGTGGGCGATCACCCCGGCGACGGTGGTGGCGCGGGCGACGGTCCGCTCGCCGTCGAACCAGCGCAGCCGCACCTCGGCGCGCCACTCGGCCGGGCCGAAGTCGCGCAGCAGCGCGTCCAGCCGGGCGGCCTCCGTGTCGAAGACGGTGGCCCACTCGGGCACCGGAACACGCGGCGGACGGCGCACGAGACAGCCCTCCAGGACCCGGCTGCGGAGCCGGGGGTCCAGGTCGAGGCTCTCCTCGGTGCGCAGCAGCGCGACGGCCTCGCGCAGCCGCAGCGCCTCCTCGGCGCACGGCACACAGTCGTTCAGGTGTGCCTCCACGGCGGCGGTCTCCTCCGCCGAGCAGGCGGCCAGCGCCCAGGCGCCGAGCAGCGACCTGAGCACGTCGTGCGAGGGCTGCCGGCCGTGCGGGGGCGACTGCCCACGCCGCGCCTCCTCGGCGGTCGCGCCGCCGGACGCCGATGCCGCCGGGCGCGCCGGGTCCGATGCCTCCTTCGCAGTGGTGGGCCGCTCGCCCCGGGCGCCGGCGGGCGTCCCACCAGGGGTCGCGCCCTCCATCGTCGGTTCCGGCGGAGCCGGTTCGTCGAGCCGACTGTCGCCGTCGTCGGCGGCCGGCGGGGGTGGTGCCATCCGCGGCCGGCCGCCGGGTCCGCTCCGGTCGGCGCTGTTTCCGGCCCCGCCGAAGCCGTCGTACCGGTCGAAGCCCTTGAAGCCCTTGAAGCCCTTGAAGCTCTGGAATCCCTTGAAGCCGTCGAACCTGTCGAATCCGTCGAACCCGTCGAAGCGATCCGGTCCTCCGGGGCCGCTCACAGCGACCGCCCATAGCCGGGCGGTGTGGACGGGGAGTGCGCGGCGCTCACGTTCGCCGAGGACAGCAGCTGGAGGCCCAGCCGCAGGCGGCGTCGCGCCTCGTCCTCGGTGACGCCGAGCGCCTCGGCGGCCTGCCGGTAGTCGCGGCGCTGGAAGTAGGCGAGCTCCAGGGCGGCGCGCAGCGGCGCGGGCATGGAGGTGCGGATGTAGTCCGCGCGGGCCGCGGCGGAGGCGTCGCGGATCTTCGCTTCGACCTGCTCCTGCGCGGCCTCGCAGTCGTCGTCTATCAGGGCGGCCTCGTGCTCGCGCAGCCGTCGCACGGCGGCGCGGTGGGTGAGGGTGGCGACCCAGGAGCGCAGCGAGCCCTGCTTGGGGTCGTAGGCGTCCGGGTTCTCCCAGATGTGGCCGAACACCTCGCGTGTGATGCGGTTGGCGCCGCGCTCGTCGTCGAGCACCCGATAGGCGAGGTGGTGGACGAGGGAGGCGAAGCGGTCATAGAGCTCGCCCAGCGCCGCGGCCTCACCGCGGGCGAGGCGCTGCTGCATCTTGCGGTCCCAACGGGGCGGTGTGTCGTGCGCCATGCGGCCCCCATCCCTGTCGTCCCCCGGCCGCGCGGGCCCCGGCCATGGTCTGGTTGGCCCCGGCCATGGTCTGGTTGGTCATGACCATTGTTCCCAGCCCCGCATCGAATGTAGTGCGGACAGGGGACAACACGCCCCTGTTTGGGGCAATGTGGCTCATGATCACGGCTGCGGGTGGTATTGGGGCGATCACTTTACGCAGGATTGGTGGGAGGGGCGGCGCTGGTGGGGCATAAGGTCACTCGTGCGGGTGGTGCCACGGCGTGTTTCACGGGGGATGGGGCGGGCAGCCGCATCTGGGAACGGGAAGTTCCGATTGGCGCGGGCTGGCGACGGGATCCGACCGGCGATCGAGCGAAGGGCATCGGACGCGTGACGTTGAAGGTGATGGAGGGCGAGCGGGGTGAGTGGGTCGTGTTCCAGGTCGCCGGCGAGCTGGACCTGGTGACCTCCCCGGCGGTTCGGCAGCATGTGCACAAGGCGGTGGCCCGTGGTCGGCACGCCGTGGTCCTCGACCTCTCCGAGGTCCGCTTCTGCGACTCCAGCGGGGTCGGCGTGCTGATAGCCGCCCGTCGCCTCATGCGCTCCTGCTCCGGCCGGCTCCGGCTGATCCTCCCGGCCCAGGGCGCCCGCGACGGCTCGCATGTGAACCGCGTCCTCGCGGCCCTCGGCGTCCGTCGCCTCTTCGACGTCTACCCGGATCTGGCCGCTGCCACGACGAGCACGGCGGGGCCGCTCTCAGCGTGACCGCCTCCCGGCGAGGGGCCGTCGACCGGGCCGTGCTCGCGTACACCGCAGGCGCCTTCGCCCCACCGCGACGGGGGCCCGGCGATGGGGTCCGGCGGTGCCGAGCTCGGCGTGACCGGCGCGTTCCTCCCGCCGCGACGGCGGGATGCCCGACGATGGGGTCTCACCGCGCCCGTTCGAGGGGTGACCGCCTCCCCGTGAGGAGGCGTGGCCGGCACGTTCGTCCCGCCGCGACGGCGGGATGCCCGACGGCGGAGTCCGGCGGTGCCGAGCTCACCCGTGCCCGTTCGAGGGGCGACCGCCTCCCGGCGAGGAGGCGTGGACGGCACCTTCCTCCCGCCGCGACGGCGGGATGCCCGACGGCGGAGTCCGGCGGTGCCGAGCTCACCCCGGCCCGAGAAACCCACCGCCTACCCGCACGGCCACCCGCAGGGCCCCGCACGGCCACCCGCAGGGCCCCGCACGGCCACCCGCAGGCCCCGCACGGGCACCCGCAGGGCCCCGCACGGGCACCCGCACGGGCACACGAGCACCCACAAGGCCCCCCGCAAGGGCACCCGCGGTCAGCGGGTCCCGCTGGGGAAGACCGCCAGGACCTGGAAGCCCCCCTCGGGCGTGGCGCCGGCGTCCAGCGTGCCGCCCAGCAGTTGTGCCCGCTCCCGCAGCCCCACCAGCCCGTGGCCCCCGCCGGGGAGCTCGGGGGCCGGGGCGGTCGCGTCGGGCGGTCCGTTGCGGATCTCGACCCGCAGCCCCGGTCCCTCGGCGTGGGTGTCGCAGATCCGCACCCGCACCCGCGCGCCGGGGGCGTGCTTGCGGACGTTGGTGAGCGCCTCCTGGACGGTGCGGAAGGCCGCCCGCTCGACGGCCTCCGGGCGTGCCGTGCCGTCGGTGGCCTCCGGGGTGTACTCGGCCTCGTAGTCGACGTCGAGCGCGCTCACCTCGATCAGGTGCGGCAGGTCGGCGAGGCGCGGCTGCGGGGTGAGGTCGGCGCCGTCGCCGCTGGCCGCGCGCAGGATGCCGACCATGTGGCGCAGCTCGTCGAGGGTGCGCACGGCCAGCTCGCGTATCGTGCGGGCGCCCTCGCGCGCCTTGGGGTCGGCGGAGCTGATCTGCACCGCCCCGGCCTGCAGGCTGATCAGGCTGACCTGGTGGGCGACGACGTCGTGCATCTCGCGCGCGAGCCGCGCCCGCTCGGTGCCGACCACCTGGGAGGCGAGCAGCTCGTCGGCGTGCCGGCGGGAGCGGGTGAGCTCGTCGAGCCGGGCGGCCAGCTCGCCGCGGGTGCGGACCAGCAGCCCGAGCGCGATGGGTGCGATGGCGGTGACGCACGAGTCCATCAGGGTGAGCGTGTTCTCGCGGTACGCGGTGGGGTCCAGGTCCGACACCGGCCACGGGACGAAGTGCGCGGCGGCCAGCAGCGGGGCGCACATGCCGAGCAGCAGCGGGCCCGAGCGGCGCACGGCGACGGTGTAGAGCGCGATCATGGGCGCGAACCACACATAGCCGATGAGGATCCCCGGCAGGGTGGTCAGGAAGACCGTGAGCGGCAGCCGCCGGCGCAGCAGCAGCGCGCCGGCCGCGAGCAGCGACACATTGAGTTCGAGGCCGAGCTCGACGCCGTTGACCAGCAGCGCGTCGGCGACGGCGGTCAGGAACGGGAGCAGCAGCAGCGCCCAGTGCGCGACCCGGTGGCGGGGTGACCGGGCGGGCCGGGCGGCGGGCGCGGGCTCCGGGGTGTGGGCACCGGTGGGCTCGGGCAACCACGCCCGGCTCTGGCGCGGCGCCAGCGGGAGCCGCCCGCCGCGGCGCTGGACCTGGCGGGGGACGCGGGGCGTTCCTTTCGGCACCAACCGAGCGACGGCCTGCTGGGGGCCGCGGAGGCTCGCGCGCGCCGCGCGGAGCGGTCTCGCGATCACCGGACGCCGCCGCTGGGCGGGCGCTCGGCGACGGGCTGCCGTCCCCCGGCGGGGAGCGGTCCCCCGGCGGAGGCCGGTCCGGCGACCGGCGGGCGGCCGGCGACCAGTCCCGCGCGGTCGGCGACGATGGCCGCCTGGACGCGGTTGAGGCCGCCCAGCTTGCCGAGGACCGCGCGGACGTGGTCCTTGACGGTGCTCGGGGCCAGACCCATCCGCTCGGCGATCTGAGGGTTGGGGAGGCCCTCGCCGAGCAGCGCGAGCACCTCGCGCTCGCGCGGGGTGAGGGCCCGCACCGCGGCGGAGGCGGTGGCCTCGGCCTCGGCGGCGAGGAAGCCGCCGATGACGGCGCGGGTGACCCCCGGGTCCAGGACGCTGCCGCCCTGGGCGAGCGTGCGCACGGCCCGGACCAGCTGCTCCGGGTCGGTGTCCTTGAGGAGGAAGCCGGCGGCTCCCGCGCGCAGCGCGGCGGCGAGGTACTCCTGCACGTCGAAGGTCGTCAGCATGGCGATGGCCGGGGGGTCGGGCTTGGCGCGCAGCCGCCGTAGCACCGTCAGCCCGTCCACCTCGGGCATCCGGATGTCCAGCAGCACCACATCGGGCGCGCAGCGCTGCACCGTGGCGACCGCTTCGGCGCCGGAGCAGTCCGCGACCACCTCGATGTCCTGGGCCGTGCCCAGGATCAGCCGCAGTCCGGACCTGACGAGCTGCTCGTCGTCCACCACAGCAACACGGATCACCCGCCGCTCCCTACTCCTCAGCCGCCTCAGCGGTCGTTGTCCAAGAGTGCCCCACCGGTCCGGCATGTGGAGTAGCCCCCTCCGTCCTCTCGGGGGGAGCACCCCCGCCGACCGGCGGGGGTAAGCCGAGACCAGCGGCGGATTCCGCCCCGGACCGCTACCCGGCAGAGTGCCTCACATGCTGCACCATCCTGCGGGAGTCCTCAGGATCCCCGCACGTTCCACGCGACGCCGCGCCTCTGTGCGCACGCTGGCCGCTCTCGCGGCCGCAGGTGTCGTCACGGGACTGATAGCGGGGTGCAGCACACAGTCACAGGCCGCCGCGCCCCCCACACGCGGCGGCCTGTCGACTGCGTACGGACCGGCCAAGGGCGGCGGCCAGGAGCGGGCGCGGGACTTCCTGCGGACGCGACGACTGCTGGAGCACGTGGCCGGGCGGCTGGGCGACCGGCTGCGGTTGCCACCGCGGGTCGAGATCGCGCTCACCGGCCGCTCGTGCGGCAGCTCGGACGTCGCGTACGACCCGGAGAAGGGGCGGGTGGAGCTGTGTTACGAGTTCGTCGACGAGGTGCGGGAGCTCTTCGAGGACGAGGCCGCGGGTTCGGACGCCGCCGGCTCGGTTGACGCGGACGCGGAGGGGGCGTCCGCGGCCCGGGTCGCGGACGCCGTCGCGGACAAGACGGCGGGAGTGGTCACCGAGACGCTGTACCACGAGGTGGCGCACGCGCTCATCGACCGGCTGGAGCTGCCGATCGTCGGGCGCGAGGAGGATGTCGCGGACCAGTTCGCGGCGTTCAACCTGATCCCCCAGGGATCCGCGGGCCGCGCGGCGGTGTTGGCGGCGGCCGAGAACTACGCGCTCTACGCCGAGCAGACCGACCCGCGGGACATCGACTTCGCCGACGAACACCTCCCCGACGCCTCCCGTGCGGCCAACTACCGCTGTTACGTCTACGGCTCCGCGCCCCGGTCCCACGACGACCTCGTCGACGGCGAGCTTCTGACCAAGGCTCGCGCCGAGTTGTGCGAGGACGAGTACGCGGACCTGAGGCGCGGTTGGGGCGAGCTGCTCGCCCCGTACGAGACCGCCCGCTGACCGGCCCCTTCGCGGGGGGAGGGGCCGGCCGGCGGGCGGTCGCCCACCGGCGTCGTGCGACGCCGGGTCGTTCGAGTGTCTCGCCGTCGCGGCGGAGGAGGGGTTCCCGCCGCGACGGCGAGCTGCCACGTCGCTGGAGGCCGCCGGGGCCGGCCCGACCGGGGCCGTTCGGCGCCCCCGCGCGTTCGGCCGCCGCCGGGCCGCGACGTGGAGTGTCTCGCCGTCGCGGCGGGGTGGGTTGCCGAACGGCGCGCGTGACACACGGTGCGCCCGGCGAGGAGGAGCCCGTCCCGCCGCGACGACGAGCGGATGCCCGGGGGAGTCGGTCGGGATCGGCGATCAGCGCACCCGACTTCGCCAGGGTCGGCGAGAGCGTTCCGGCGATGCCCCGGCCCGCCGAGCCCTGGGGAGGGCGCCATCGGCGCGATACCGGGGTCCGGGGCGCTGCCGGGCGGTGCCCACTTCTTGGGCGCGGGGCCGGCTGACGGCCCGGCCGCGGACGTACCCGGCACGGGCACCGCCGGCACGGGTGACACGAACGCCGCGGCGGGACCGTCCGGTGCCGGCGGCGAGAAAGGCGACCACCAAGGCGACCACCAAGGACATCCGGTCCGCTGCCAGACGAAGGCGGTGTGAGGGGCGGCACGCCGCGACCATCGGGCCTTCGAAGAGCCCGAAGACGTCCATCGGACAGCCGAACCCGGCGGTGAGCGGCATCGCCGCGGACAAGCCGACCAGCGGCGCGCTGAGCGACCGCCACACCGGGGCCCGGCGCGCCGCGCCAGCGCGGTGGAGCCGAAGGCCGGGAGCGGCGTGCCGGCCCGCGCGGAGGCCGCCTACGGCCCCGGGCGCGGTCACGGCGCGCGATCGGCGCGTTCCGCGGGACACCCTGCGAGGACGCACCGGGGCGTGGTGCCGGACTCCCCGCCGCGCACACCACCCGGGGGCCAGCTCGGCCTGGCGTGGCGGCCGGGGCCGGACGCCCGCCCCGTCCTCGGGCGGGGTGTCAGAAGGGGTCGGCGGGGGCCGGCCCCAGGGTGGTGGTGCCGGGCGCGGCGCGGTGGCCGAGGCCGGTGCGGTAGGCGTCGAGGGCGGCCTCCACCCGGCCTTCGCGGCGCAGCAGGTCACCGAGGAGGCGGCAGAGGTCGGCGAGGTCTCCAGCCGCCCCGGTGCGCTCCAGGAGGGAGAGCGCGGCGCAGTAGTGCTCTTCGGCGCACTCGGTGTCGCCGCGCTCCTCGGCGATCAGCCCGAGCAGCCGGTGCGCGCCGCCGGCGTGGACCGCGCCGCGTTCCGCGGACAGCTCCGCGACCTCCAGCAGCGGCCGCAGCAGCGCCTCCGCCTCGGCCGCGCGGCCGCGCCGGCGCAGCACGTCGGCGAGCTCCACCTCCACCTGGACGGTGAAGAGCGCCGCCCGCTTGGAGGCGAGCATGTCCCGCGCGGTGCGCAGCTCGTGCTCGGCGCGCTCCAGGTCGCCGTCCTGGGCGTGGACATAGCCGCGCATCCAGTGGCAGTGGGCGAGTTCGGTGCGGATGGAGAGCTGCCGGTAGAGCTCCTGGGCCTTGGCGAGCGAGGCGTCGGCCTCGGCGGTGCGGCCCTCGGCGATCAGGGTGCGGGCCACGCCCCGGTGCATCCCCGCCACCAGCGCCGGATCGCTCACGCGCGGGGCCAGCGCGAGGGCGAGCTCGGCGGCGTGCGCCGCGCGGGCGTGGGCGCCCATGTCCATGTAGGGGGCGATGGAGGCGGTGTAGAGCAGCAGCAGGGCGTCCGGGTCGTGCAGTCCGGAGGCGTTGAGCTCGTCGAGGGTGCTCTCCAGCAGGTAGCAGGCGTAGCGGAGTTCCCCGGCGAGCAGGTGGGCGGTCGCCCGGCCGCGGACGGCGGGGACCCGGCGCGGCAGCGGCTCGTGGGCGAGCAGCCGCTCGGCCGCCTCGAAGTGGTCGCGGGCGATGGTCAGGTCGCCGCTCTCCAGGGCGCAGTCGCCGAGTCCCAGCAGCGCCGCGGCGCGTTCGGCGGTGAGCTCCAGCCGCTCGGCCTCGTGAAGCAGGTCCCGGAAGCCGGCGGCGGCGTCCTCGGCGGCGCCGGTGGCCAGCTCCCGGCGGGCGTCGGTGAGCCGTGCCCGCAGCCGGGTGGCCTCGTGCGGGGAGCGGCCGGTGGCCAGCTCCTCCACGGTGACTCCGAGGCGGCCGGCCAGGTGCCGCAGGGCCGCCTCCGAGGGCCGTACCTTGCCGGCTTCCAGCGTCGAGACGTACGCGGCGCTGTAGGCGGGCTCCGCCAACTGCCGCTGGGTGAGCCGCCGCTCGGTGCGCAGCCGCAGCACCCGACGCCCTATCTCCTCCGGGGACTGTCCGAGCATCCCCGCGTCCCCGCCCTTCGCAGCCCCACGGCCCGCCGATCCACCGCCGGCGACCCGCGCGCCCGCCTCCCGGTCCGCCTGCCCGGTGGCTTCCGCCGCGACGATGGTGCCGGTCGGTTTCGGCTCGGCCTGGGTGGGGCGCGGGGCCGGAGGCGTGGCCGGTGTGGCGCTGGCCGGGTTGGCGGTGTCGGCTCCCCGGGCGGTCTGGCCCGGCGCTTCCGCCGACTCCGGCGCGGAGTCGGCCCGTTCCGGGGTAGAGGTGCCCGTCTCCCGGTCCGCCCGAACGGTGGCTTCCGCCGCGGCGGTGGTGCGGGTCGTTCCGGGGGTCGGTTTCGGCTCGGGCTGGGTGGGGCGCGGGGCCGGAGCCGTGGCCGGCGTGGCGCTGGCCGGGTTGGCGGTGTCGGCTCCCCGGGCGGTCTGGCCCGGCGCCTTCGCCGACACCCGTGCGGAGTCCGCCGGTTCCGGGGCAGAGGTGCCCGTCTCCCGGTCCGCCCGAACGGTGGCTTCCGCCGCGGCGGTGGTGCGGGTCGTTCCGGGGGTCGGTTGCGGCTCGGGCTGGGTGGGGTGGGGGGCCGGAGCCGTGGCCGGTGTGGCGCTGGCCGGGTTGGCGGTGTCGGCTCCCCGGCCGGTCTGGCCCGGCGCCTTCGCCGACTCCCGTGCGGAGTCCGCCCGTTCAGGGCCGGGGGCCCCGGCCACCCTCCGTCCCCGCGGGGCTCGGCCCCGCGGGTCCCGTGTCCGGTCGTCGCCGGCGATCGGTTCGGTCACCGTGCCCTCTTCTCAGCCTCTCGCCCGCCGCCCTGCCGGCGGTAGGTTAATCGCTGAGCTAAGTCCATTGACGTGAGGATTGAAAGATGTCGAAGGCGATGGATTCAGGTCTGCGACGCGCCGGTGACGCCACGATGACCGTCCGTCAGCCAGGGCTGGTCCTCACCGATCACTCCTTCGACGTCCCGCTCGACCACGCCGTGCCGGAGGGGGAGCGGATCCGGCTGTACGCCCGTGAGGTGGTGGCGGCCGATCGGGTCGGGCGGGCTGAGGAACTGCCGTGGCTGCTGTACCTCCAGGGCGGTCCCGGGTTCGGGGCGGACCGGCCGGTGGGGCGTACGGGCTGGCTGGACCGGGCTCTGGACGAGTACCGGGTGCTGCTGCTGGACCAGCGGGGGACCGGGCGGTCCACCCCGGCCAACCGGCAGACGCTGCCGCTGCGCGGCACGCCGCGGGAGCAGGCCGACTACCTCGCGCACTTCCGCGCCGACGCCATCGTGCGGGACTGCGAGCTGGTGCGGCGGCGGCTGACCGGCGGCCGGCCGTGGACGGTGCTGGGGCAGAGCTTCGGCGGCTTCTGCGCCGTGAGCTATCTGTCGTACGCGCCGGAGGGGCTCGCCGCCGCGCTCATCACCGGTGGGCTGCCGGCGCTCGACGAGGACGCCGACGCGGTCTACCGCGCCGCCTACCCCCGCATGGAGCGCAAGACGCTGGCGCACTACGCGCGTTACCCGGGGGACGCGGAGATCGCGCGTCGGATCGTCGCTCACCTCGCGGTCCACGAGGAGGTGCTGCCCGACGGCGGCCGGCTCACTGCGGAATCGTTCCAGCAGTTGGGCATCGTCCTCGGCACGGGCGACGGCTCGCACCGGCTGCACTACCTGCTGGAGGACGCCTTCGTCGCCACCCCGGAGGGCCCGCGGCTGAGCGACGCCTTCACCGAGCAGGCCGCCGCCCTGCTCTCCCGCGCGGGCTCGCCCCTGTACACGCTGCTCCACGAGTCCATCTACGCCCAGGACGGCCGACCCACCGACTGGTCCGCGCACCGGACGCGGGCCGAGTTCCCCCAGTTCGACGCGGACAAGGCGGTCGCCGACGGGCGGCCGGTGCTGTTCACCGCCGAGACCGTGCACCCCTGGATGCTGGAGACCCACGCCGCCCTCCGCCCGCTGCGCCACACCGCCGAACTGCTCGCCGCGCGCACCGGCTGGAGCCCCCTCTACGACGCCGAGCGGCTGGCCGCCAACACCGTGCCGGTCGCCGCCGCGATCTACCACGACGACCTCTACGTCGACACCGCCCACGCGTTGCGCACCGCGCGGGCCATCCGCGGACTGCGGACCTGGGTCACCGACGAGTTCGAGCACGACGGGGTGCGCGCGGGTGGGCGCCGGGTGCTGGACCGGCTGCTGCGACTGGTGCGCGACGACGCCGCGTAGCCGGCCCCGTCGCCGGTGGACCGCGCGGGAGCGACCCGGCCATGGCGGGTCGGTCGTCGCCCGCGAGGTCCCGCGCGGGGTGTGAGCGGCTCGGTACACGGAGTGGGCGTCAAAACTCCTGCCTCATAACGCACTTCGATGACTTTCGCATCCGCCATTGCCCTGCGCCACAGGAGCGTTCTAAGTTGAGCGGCGAATTAATCCGCCTTAACTCGCCGCTTACCCATGGGCGGCGGGCAAGCGCGGATCGCAACTCCCCCCACCACAAGACAGACTTCGGAGCACCCACGTGCCTACCCCCCAGCGCAGAGGCGCGCGCGCCCGCGTACGCACCGGCATACGCAAGCCCATCAACATCCTGGCGCTGACCGCGACGGCCGGCGCCGTCGTGGCCGCGTCGCTGGCCGCCTCCGCCGACGCCACGCCCACCACGAAGGCCGCGCCCCACCCGGCCCCCGTCACGCAGAAGTCCGAACGCACCCACCACGTCGAGTACTTCACCGGCCCCGACGGCCACCCCCGGCACACGGAGGTCCCCGCCGCCACGCCGGAGCGGCTCACCCGCTCCGCCGCGCCGCTCTCCCCCGCGCAGCGGGCCGCCGACGGCGACGTCTCCTCGATCGTGTCGAACGGCTCGACGGAGGACAAGGTCGACGTCGTCTTCATCGGCGACGGCTACACCGCCTCCCAGCAGGAGGACTTCCGCGCCGACGTGCGCGCGAAGTGGGCGGAGATATCCGCCGTCAAGCCCTACGCCTCGTACCAGAAGCTGTTCAACGTCTGGTCCGTGGACGCGGTCTCCCAGCAGTCCGGCGTCTCCGGCGACCCGCAGCAGGGCGTGGTCAGGGACACCGCCCTGGACTCCCACTTCTTCTGCGACGGCATAGAGCGGCTGCTCTGCGTGGACACCGCCAAGGTGGAGTCGTACGCGGCCAAGGCCAAGGACGCCGACCTGGTCATCGTGCTGGCCAACTCGACCAAGTACGGCGGCGCGGGCTACAACGACGTCGTCTCCAAGGTCGGCTACGACGGCATCGCCACCGCCTCCTCCGACAACGAGGACTCCGTCCAGGTGGCGGTCCACGAGACGGGCCACTCGTTCGGCAAGCTGGCGGACGAGTACGTCTACGACGAGTACGGCGACTACACCGGCGCCGAGCCGACCGGCTCCAACATCAGCAAGCTCAGCGCCGAGGAGCTGAGCGCGCAGCGGAAGAAGTGGTACCGCTGGATCGGCCAGGACTCCCCGGACGGCGGCAAGGTCGGGACGTACGAGGGCGGCGGGTACTACCCCAGGGGCATCAACCGCCCCACCGAGAACTCGATCATGCGGACGCTGGGTCGTGAGTTCAACCTCCCCGGCCGCGAGGCGATGATCGCCGGCTTCTACCGGCACGCCAGCGTGCTGACCAGCACCACCCCCAAGGGCTCGGTGCTGGCCCGCAACGCCAAGCTGACCGTCTCCCTCCCGGCCTCGGCCTCCGTGCGGTGGTACGTGGACGGCAAGGAGGTCACCGCGGCCGCGGGGAAGACCACCGTCACCCCCGCCTCGCTGGGCGTCCCGACCGACGGTCGTAGCCACACCCTGAAGGCCACCGCGACCGACCGGACGAAGGCGGTGAAGGACCCGGTGCTGCGCAAGCTGCTCACCGACTCGCGCACCTGGAAGACGAAGGGCTGATCCGCGCGGCCCGCACCGGCCGGCCGCCCCGTGGCACCCCGCCGCGGGGCGGCCGGCCGCCGAGGCCGCGGACCGGCTCCCTGGCCGGACCCCGAGCGGGGGCTTGAAGCCGGGGGCGTGCGGTGGCCACCGGACCCGCCCGCGCGGTGACTCCCGTGCGCGGCCGTGCGGTGGCGCCCGTGCGGCGGCTCCCTGATCCGGCCGCGCGGTGGCCGATGGCCGGCGTCCGCTAGGCCAGCACGGTTCCGGTGCCCGCGCAGCCGCTGCACTGGGTGGTGGTCTTGTTGCCGAGGTGGGTTTCCCACTCCACCTCGCCCGCCCCGCCGCAGTCGGGGCAGATCTTCTCCGGCGGCAGCCCGTCGCTCATGATCAGTTCTCCTTCACCGGGTCGCGCCCGTCCATCATTGCGCAGCAACGCCCGTGTTGGGGGTGTTCAACCCGACAACTCCCGCTCCAGGGGGGTACGGAAGCGAGGCGTGATGCGTGTCTCGCCCAGCCAGCCGGCCAGCCGTTCGGCCTCCGCCGCCACCGCGTGCTCCGCCTCGCGGCCCGTGTCGACCAGCAGCCGCCACACCGGCTCGCCGTCGGGGCGCTGTGCCCAGCCGCCCACGATCCGGCCGTTCCACCACACGGTGGGACCGATGTTGCCGTTGCGGTCGAAGAGCGCCGGGACGTGCTCCGGGTCCAGGTACCAGTCGCGGCCCCGCCAGCCCATCGCCGTCGGGTCCAGGCCCGGCAGCAGCGCGGCCCAGGGCTCGGGCTCGGGGAGCTCGGCGGTGTCCCCGGGGACCGTGAAACCGGGCCCCTCGTCCAGCTCCACCGGCTCCGCGCCGAGGTCGGCCAGGGCCCGACGGGCGTCGGTCAGCGTCCAGCCGGTCCACCACTTCAGATCGGCCTCGGTGGCCGGCCCGTAGGCCGCCAGCCAGCGCCGCGCCAGCTCGGCCTTGGCCTCGCGCACCGGCAGTTCGGGCAGCGGGGGGACCGGCGCCCAGGGGTAGAGGCTGCTGGTCCACGAGCCGCGCGGGCGGCAGCGGCGGATATGGCCGTCGGAGGCGAGCAGCCGCAGCAGCCGGCTGCCGACGCTCTGCCTGGCGGCGTACGACGTCCCGGCCCCGTACTCGATCTGCTCGCGCAGCGCGGGCACGTCCCGGGCCAGCTCGGCGGTGGTCGCCTCGCCCCGCGCGGTGAGCGCGGCCAGCACCGCGCGCTCGGTCGCGGCCAGCCGCTCCTCGTCCCAGCCCCGCGCCCAGTCGGTGAGGTGCTTGAGCAGGGTGGCCCGCTCCTTGGCGGCGATCGCCCGCGCGGTCGAGGAGTTCACCACCGGTGCGAGCCCCGTCGTCACCGCGAACAGGGTGCGCCGCATGCTCAGCAGCTTCACCAGCGACACGTCCTCGTACAGCGCCCGGTCCACCGCCGCGGCGTCCGGCGCCGCCAGCCGGGCGCAGGCCGAGACGTAGACGGTCGCCGCATCGGTGGCGTGCAGGCCGACCACGGCCTCCACCGCCTCCTCCACGGTGGCGGCGCGCCGCGAGGGGGCGAGGAGGTGCCGCCGCCCGAGGCGGGCACGGCGCTGGGCGGGTCCGATACGGGGCGGGCGCGCGGGGCTCATGGGGCGACGGTAGGGGACGGCACCGACAGTCGCCCGCGCGAGCGTCGCCTCCGGGAGCGGGTCGGACGGTGTGCCGGGCGGTACGCCGGGTTCGCGCCGTTGGCCGGTCTCGTGCGGCAACGTCTTCGTCACAGCTTTCCGGTGGGTCCGACCTGGGTGACGGGGCTCGTGGAACTCCGGGTCATGATGGTGGTCATGACGAACCTTGGGGGACGGGCGAACGAGCCCACGAGTTACGGGCTTCAGCCGCCGCAGGCCCCGGCGTCGGGTGAGCCGGTCGTACCACCGGCCGGGGCGGAGCCGCGACCGGGCGGCTACGGGCCGCCGCACCCGGGGGTGCCGGCGCAGGACGCGCCGGCGGGCCCCAGGCCGACCGCCACCGTCGCCGACGCCGCCGGCGGCCCGGACCCGCGGACCGGCGTGGGCGCGGGAACCGGCGCGGCGGAGCCCGACTCCGGACGGGTCATCGGCGGCCGCTACCGGCTGCTCTCCCGGCTCGGCCACGGCGGCATGGGGACCGTCTGGAAGGCGCACGACCAGGTCGTGGACCGTCATGTCGCGGTGAAGGAGCCGCGGGTGCCGGACCATCTGTCGGAGCAGGACCGGCAGAACGTCTATCTGCGGATGCAGCGCGAGGCCCGCGCGGCGGCGCGCATCGACCACCCCTCGGTCGTCACCGTGCACGACGTCGTCATGGAGGACGGCCGTCCCTGGATCGTCATGGAGTTGGTCTCCGGCCACTCGTTGGGCGACCGGCTCGCCGAGGGCACGCTCGACCCGCGCGAGGCGGCCCGGATCGGCGCGGCGGTGCTGGGCGCGCTGACCGCGGCGCACGAGGCGGGGGTGCTGCACCGCGACGTCAAGCCGGACAACGTGCTGCTGGCGCGCAACGACCGGGTGGTGCTGACCGACTTCGGCATCGCCCAGGTCGAGGGCGAGCAGGGCCTGACGGAGACCGGCGCCTTCGTCGGCTCGCCCGAGTACATCGCGCCGGAGCGGGTGCTGGGCCAGCGGCCGGGCCCCGAGTCGGACCTGTGGTCGCTGGGCGTGGTGCTGTACGCGGCCGTGGAGGGCATGTCCCCGTTCCGCCGCTCGCACACCCCCGCCACCCTCCAGGCGATCCTGTCGGCGGAGCCGCAGACGCCCGCGCGGGGCTCCGGGGCGCTGGGCACGCTGATCATGCAGTTGCTGCGCAAGGACCCGGCGGCCCGGCCGACGGCGGGCGAGGCGCGGCAGACGCTGGAGTCGGTGGTCCGGCCGCCGCAGCCGGACCCGACGCTGCTGGCCACCCGGGTGTCCGGAGCGGACGGCGCCGCGCCGACCGGCGGCAGCCGGTTCGTCCCGCCCGTCCTGCACAAGAACCGCAAGGCCCAGTTGGGGCTGGTCGCGCTGGTGTTGGTGGCGGCAGCGGGCGCGGCGCTGGCCGTGGTGAACCCGTTCCGCAGCGAGGGCGGGCTGCCCGCCGGCTGGACGGTCCGGGAGGAGCCGGAGGTGGTCACGGCCTCCCTGGCGGTGCCCGAGACCTACCGCCGCGTCGTGGACGACGACGAGACCGACGGCACCTCGGTGACCTTCAACGACCCCAGTGGCGTCTTCACCATCAGCCTGTCGCGGGTGACCAACGATCACAAGATCGCCGCCTCCACCGCCGCCTCGGACATGATCGAGTGGTACGAGGAGGGCGCCGGCAGCGAGATGAAGGACGCGAAGAGCAAGAAGGGGGCCTCCACCAAGGAGGGCGACGTGACGACCGCCGACGTCACCACCACGTACCGGGAGTACGGCTCCTCCGACGACGCGATCCGCTACGCCTACCGCGACCACCTGGTCGCCAAGGGCGATGTCGTCTGGCAGCTGTCCGTGCAGATGCCGGCCGCCGGCGACGCCCGCGAGAACGGCGACCGGCTCTTCGACGAGGTGAAGAAGCACCTGGACATCGACGGGCTGGAGAAGAAGGCGTCGTAGCGGCGCGGCCTCCGCGCCCACCCGCGCGGAGGTCGTACGCACATCCGGGCGCCCTGGCGGTCACGCGCGCGAAGCCGTACGCGCGTCCGAGCGCCCCGAGGGTCACGCGCGTCCGGGCGGGCGCCGGCGGCGTCCCGGCGGGCGTCCCGGCGACCCTCCGGGGGAGTGTGCCAGCAATCGCTGGCACGATGGCCGAAAAACGGTTACCGACGGGTACCCAAAGGGATCGTCCCGCAATACGCTCATCGCATGACGGACTCGCAGGACAGCGCAACCGCACCGGTTCCGGCCGCGGCCTCCGACACGGCCCCCGGCTCCGCCCCGGGTGGCGGCAATCCGGCCGCCGCCGCGGGCACCCGCACCGCAGCCGACGTCATCACCCCCGACCTGGTCGCCCGGCTCACCCGGGACGTCGTCGGCGGTGCCACCACCACCGCCGGCCGCGCGCCTTTCACCGGGGAGCCGCTCGCCGAGCTGCCCGAATCCACTCCCGAGGACGTCGCGACCGCCTTCGAGCGGGCCCGCGCCGCCCAGCGGGCCTGGGCCGCCACCCCGGTGCGGCGCCGCGCCGCCGTCCTGCTGCGCTTCCACGACCTGGTGCTCAGACGGCAGTCGGAGGTCCTGGACCTCATCCAGCTGGAGACCGGCAAGGCCCGGCTGCACGCCCACGAGGAGATCCAGGCCGTCGTCCTGTCCGCCCGCCACTACGGGCTCAGGGCCGCCGCGTATCTGCGGCCCAAGGGCCACCTGGGCGTCATGCCGACGCTCACCAAGGTCACCGAACTGCGCCACCCGCGCGGCGTCGTCGGCCAGATCGCGCCCTGGAACTACCCCCTGGAGCTCTCCGTCGGCGACGCGCTGCCCGCCTTCGTCGCCGGCAACGCCGTGGTGATGAAGCCCGACACGCAGACCGCGCTCACCGCCCTGTGGGCGCGTCAGCTGCTCATCGAGGCCGGACTGCCGCCCGCCGTATGGCAGATCGTCATCGGCGAGGGCCCCGTCGTCGGCCCCGCCGTGGTCCGGCACGCCGACTACGTCTCGTTCACCGGCTCCACCCGCACCGGCCGCGAGGTCGCCCAGGGCGCCGCCGCCCGGCTGATCGGCTGCTCCCTGGAGCTGGGCGGCAAGAACGCCATGCTGGTGCTGCGCGACGCCGACCTGGACCGGGCCGTCGACGGGGCCGTCCGCGGCTGCTTCTCCTCCGCCGGCCAGCTGTGCATCTCCATCGAGCGGCTGTACGTCCACGACTCGGTGGCCGAGGCGTTCATCGAGCGGTTCGTCGCCCGCACCAAGGCGATGCGGCTCGGCACGGCGCTCGCCTACGGCGCCGAGATGGGCTCGCTGGTCTCCACCCGCCAACTGGAGACCGTCGGCCGCCATGTGGAGGAGGCCGTCGCCAAGGGCGCCACCGTGCTCGCCGGCGGTCGGCCGCGCCCCGACATCGGCCCGCTCTTCTACGAGCCGACCATCCTCGACGGTGTCGAGTCCCCGATGGCGGTCTGCGCCGAGGAGACCTTCGGCCCGGTGGTCTCCGTCTACCGCTTCACCGACGAGGACGAGGCCGTCGAGCGGGCCAACGCCACCCCGTTCGGGCTCAACGCAGCCGTCTGGACCCGGGACGGCCGGCGCGGCCGCGCGATCGCCGCCCGGCTGCGCGCGGGCACCGTCAACGTCAACGAGAGCTACGCCGCCGGCTACGGCAGCGTCCGCGCGCCCATGGGCGGCATGGGCGACTCCGGCCTCGGCCGCCGCCACGGCTCCGAGGGCATCCTGAAGTTCACCGAGCCGCAGACGGTCGCCCAGCAGCGGGCGCTGCCGCTGGGGCCGGCCTTCGGGCTGACGGACGAGAAGTACGCGGCGCTGATGAACCGCGGTCTGCGAGCCCTCAAGGCGCTGCGGCTGCACTGACCCCGCCCCCGAACCCCGGCCGGCAGGCCGCGTACGCATGACCGGCCCGATCCGCGGCCAAGGCGCTGACCAGCACGTTTCCAGGGAGGTACCGGTGTCAGGGGACAAGCGCGCCCGAAACCAGGAGCTACCCGACGGCGATGACCCCGCCCGCGACGCCCCCGTCGACGCGGAGGTCGACTACGACGTGATCGTGGTCGGCTCGGGCTTCGGCGGCTCGGTGTCGGCCCTGCGACTGACCGAGAAGGGCTACCGGGTCGGCGTCCTGGAGGCGGGCCGCCGCTTCACCCGCGACACCCTGCCCAAGAGCTCCTGGAACCTGCGCGACTACCTGTGGGCGCCGGCCCTCGGGCTCTACGGCATCCAACGCGTCCACCTGCTGGGCAAGGTGATGGTGCTCGCGGGCGCCGGGGTCGGCGGCGGCTCGCTCAACTACGCCAACACCCTCTACGTGCCGCCGCCCGCCTTCTTCCAGGACCCCCAGTGGGGGCACATCGCCGACTGGGAACAGGAGTTGCGGCCCTACTACGACCAGGCCCGGCGGATGCTGGGGGTGCGCCTCAACCGCACCCTCACCCCCTCCGACGTGCATCTGAAGGACGCCGCGGAGCGGATGGGCGTCGGCGACACCTTCCACATGGCGCCGGTCGGGGTCTTCTTCGGCGACGGCCACGACGCGGACGGCGCCACGAGGGCGGCGCCGGGCGAGACCGTCCCCGACCCCTACTTCGGCGGCGCGGGCCCGGACCGCGCGGCGTGCGTCGAGTGCGGGGAGTGCATGACCGGCTGCCGCCACGGCGCCAAGAACACCCTCAACGAGAACTACCTGTACCTGGCCGAGCGGGCGGGCGCGGTCGTCGAGGAGATGACCACGGTGGTGGCGGTCTCCGACCACCCCGGCGGCGGCTACCGGGTCGCCACCGTCCCCACCGACGCCCGCCGCCGCGGCCCCCGGCGGACGCTGCGCGCCCGGTGGGTGGTGCTCGCCGCCGGCACCTACGGCACCCAGACGCTGCTGCACCGGATGCGCGACCAGGGCCTGCTGCCGCGCGTCACGGACCGGCTGGGCATGCTCACCCGCACCAACTCCGAGGCGCTGGTGGGCGCCCAGACCACCGAGCGCCGCTACCGGCGGCGGCACGGCCGGCGGCCGGACTTCACCCGGGGCGTGGCGATCACCTCCTCCATCCACCCCAACGACACCACCCACATCGAACCGGTCCGCTACGGGCGGGGCTCCAACGCCATGGGCGCGCTGTCCATCCTGCAGATCCCCCACGGCGGACGGCTGCCGCGGCTGCTGCGCTTCCTCGCGGCCAACCTCCGCCACCCGGTGCTGTGCGCCCGCTCGCTGTCCAACCACCGCTGGTCCGAGCGGACCATCATCGGCCTGGTGATGCAGACGCACGACAACTCGCTGACGACGTACCGCCGTCGGCGCGGCCCGGGCAAGGGGCTGCTCACCGCCCGGCAGGGGCACGGGGAGCCCAACCCGGACCACATCCCCGAGGGCGCGGAGGCGGCCCGGCTCATCGCCGCGTCCATCGACGGCTTCGCCGGCAGCAACGTCGGCGAGCTCATGGGCACCCCGCTCACCGCCCACTTCCTCGGCGGCTGCCCCATCGGGGAGGACGCCGAGCACGGAGTGATCGACCCCTACCACCGGCTCCACGGGCACCCCGGCATCTTCGTCGTGGACGGCGCCGCCGTCTCCGCCAACCTCGGCGTCAACCCCTCGCTGACCATCACCGCCCAGGCCGAACGCGCCATGGCGCTGTGGCCCAACAAGGGCGAGCCGGATCCGCGCCCGGCCCCCGGCGCCGGCTACCGGCGGCTGGCCCCGGTGCCCCCGGCCCACCCGGCCGTTCCGCCGCACGCCTTCGCGGCGCTGAACCTGCCGGTCCTCCCCGTCCCGACGGTGCCGCCCAAGCGGTGACCGGCGGCGGCCGTCACCTCCCGGGGCGCCCGGCACCGGATGCCGGCGGTCACCCGGTGGCGGCCCGCAGCGGATTGGGCACGGGCACATAGCGGGAGCTGCCGCCGTCGGCGTCCCGCCAGCGCAGCAGCAGATTGGCCTTGGCGGGCAGGTGCGCGGCGGTCAGCAGCTCCCGGACCTCGGGCGGGTCGCCGTGATCCGCCGCGTAGTCGGCGAACACCGCCCGCGCGCGGCGCCACAGCTCCCCACCCAGCTCCGGGTGGCGCTCGTGGATCGCGCCGGCGATCTCGGCGAGGTTGTTGACCACCAGGCAGTAGACCAGCCGCTCCCAGCCGCGCTCCGCGCTCACCCCGGGGTTCGGCGTCCCCGGCCCGAAGCGGCCCAGCACCGCGCGGTGGCGCTCGGCGACCAGCTTGACGCCCTCGTGGTCGCGGAAGAGCACCTGCGCCGGGAGGCCCTCCTCGTCGACGCAGACCAGGACGTTCTGCAGATGGCACTCCAGCACCACGCCGTGCCGCAGCCCGGCGTGCAGCACCGGCGGGACCACGTGGTCGAGGTACCGCTGCCACCAGCCCAGGGCCGCCTCCGGGGTGGTGCCGTCCAGCGGGTTGCCGGGGAAGCCCTCGCTGACACCGGCGGCGAGCAGCGGCGTCACCCCCGGCTTGAGGTGCGTCCCCAGGCCGTCGCGGACGACCACCGCCAGCGCCTCGTAGGCGTCCCGCCCGCCCAGGTCGGCCGTGCGGTAGCCGCGGTCGGACAGCACCGAGGCCAGCGGCAGATACGGGGGCAGGTCGGCGAAGGCGGCCGCCAGCAGCTCGTCCACGATCCGCAGCCACCGCAGGTCGCGCAGCCACAGCCGGCGGATGTCGTTGGTGATCCGCACATCCAGGCTGAACTTGCAGAACAGGTCGGCATCCGGCAGATAGACCGTGCGCAGCGAGGAGGTCGGCACGGCCAGGCCGGCGGTCCGCCCGAGCCGCAGCAGCCGCCCGTCGCGGAAGGCCGGCAACGCCCCGAGCAGCGCCAGCTGCCAGGGGTGCGCGGGCAGCAGCCGGTAGCCGTCGGGCGGTGCCGCGCCGAGGACGTCCAGCGCCGAGGCGTCACCGTCGCCCGCCACCAGGTCCTCCCGCACGCCGAGCAGCTCCAGCGGGAACCGGGCGTACGCCTCCGGGGCGTACGGCAGCCAGCCGTCCGGGGAGCCGGCGCCGCGCGCCTTGGGCGCCGGGTGGTACCGGTGCCCCGCCAGCAGCGCCTGCTCGGAGCGGAGGTACGGGTCCTCGGGGGGCGTCGCGGAGTCGCGGGCCGCCAGCAGCGCCGCCATGACGTCCCGGCTGTCGGCTATCTCGGCGGGCAGGGCGGGGTTGCCGCGGCCGGTGTGCCGGCCGAGCTCCTCCGCGGCCAGCTCCACCAGCCGCGCCAGCGTCAGCGCGCGCCAGCCCCCGGCCGTGCGCAGGGCCGGCTCGCGGGGGTGGCGCCCGGCCCGCACCCGTAGCAGCCTGCCGGTGGCCGGCAGCCGGTACGCGCGATGTCCGGCGGCCCCCTCCGGGTCCCGTTCGGGCCGGGCCACCTCGCGGATCAGGCAGTTGAGGAGCGCGGTCGTCGACAGGGCCTCGGCACGTGTCCCGTCGTCACCCATGACACCTCCCTTCCGTGCGAACCTTCCGTACGGATGCGGCGCGCACCGCACCAGTGTCCACAAGGTGTTGCCCGGTGTCCTGGCGGGTAACTCACCGCGCGCGGGCCCCGATGAAGGGGGTGACTCCCATGGGTGCCGGAACCGGCCATGTCCCGACGGGCCGGCCGGACGGGGTGGGTCGGCCCCTGGAGGCGGCCTTCGCCGCCGAGCTGGCGGCCGTCCGGCCCGAGCTGGGCGACGCCTTCGCCGAGGCCCTGCCACGGGCGCGCTCCGCCGTGCTCGGGCGGCTGTGGCGGGCGCTGCTGTACGAGCCGCTGCCGGGGGTGGCGGGCCGTGACGCGGCGGCGGGCGTGGTGCGGCTCGACGACGGACGGCGGCTGAGCGGGCCGCCGCGGCTGCCGCACGACCTGGACCGGCTGGAAGAGGCGCTGACGCTCCGGTTGGACGGCCGGCCCCACACCCATCCGGCAGGGCTGCTCGCCGCCGTCGCGCTGCCCGGCGCCGCCACGCTGACCGCTGAACTGGATCACAGCGTCGCCTCGTTGGCGCTCTCCCTGGCCGGGGCCGCGGCGCCGCCTCGCGCGTCCGTGGAGCCGCCGGGGGCGGACGAGGAGCTCGCCCACGTCGAGCAGGGCGTGGTCGACGGCCATCCGTACCACCCCTGCTGCCGCAGCAGACCCGGCTTCTCGGTGGCCGAGCAGCTCGCCTACGGGCCGGAGCACCGGCCGGTCGTCGGCGTGGACCTGGCGGTGGTCCCCGCCGACCGCTGCCGGGTCGTGGGGGAGTGGCCGGCACGGCTGCGGGACGGCGACCGGCTGCTGCTGCCGGTCCACCCCTGGCAGGCCGCGCATGTGCTGCCGGAGCTCGGGGGGCCGCCGCTGCGCACCGGGGCGATCCCGGCCCGCCCGCTGATGAGCGTGCGGAGCTTCGCCCCGCTGGCCGGCGGGCCCCATCTGAAGACGGCCCTCTCCATGCGGCTGACCAGCCAGGTCCGGGACATCTCGGCGGGGTCGGTGGCGAACAGCGCCGCGCTGTCCGCGCTGCTGACCCGGGTGGTGGAGCGGCTGGAGCGGCTGGACGGAAGCCTGCGGATCACCCGCAACCTCGGCGCGGTCTCGGCGGTCGTGCACGGCGTGCCCAGCCCGGACCTGGCCGTGCTGCTGCGCGAGTCGCCGTCGGAGGTCGCACGGCTCGGCGCGGGGGAGCGGGTGCTGCCGGTGGCGGCGCTCGCGGCCCGCCCGGCGGCCGGCGGACCGCCCCTGATCCACACGCTGCTGGGATCCGCCGGCGTCTCCGGCGTCTCGGGCGTTTCCGGCCTCTCCGGCTCCTCGGGCGACGCCGCCGTCGACTGGCTGGGCGCCTTCGCCCGGCTGCTGCTGCCGCCGCTGCTGCGGCTGCTCGACTGGGGTGTGGCGCTGGCGGCGCACGGACAGAACCTGCTGGTGGTGCTGGACGCCGCGGCCCGGCCGCGGCGCTTCGTCTACCGTGACCTGGCCGACGGCCGGGTCAGCTCGGCGCGGCTGGGCCGCCTCGGGTTCACCCCACCGCCGCTGGGCGGCCGGGCGGTCGAGGACGACCCGGCGGTGCTGCGGACGAGGCTCTACGGCGATCTGCTCGGGTCCACGCTGAGCGCGCTGGTCGCCGCGCTCGGCGCGGGGGAGCGGAGCGTCGAGGCCCGGCTGTGGGCCGCCGTCGCCGCCGCGGCGCGCGAGGCGTTCGAGGAGCTGCCCGCCACCGCGAGGAGCCGCGCCGACCGCGCCGCGCTGTTCGGGGACGAGGTGCGGGTGAAGGCGCTCACCACGATGCGGCTGGAGGGGGTCGCGGGGGAGCGCTGGATGTCGCTGCCCAACCCGCTGGCCTGAACACGGCGCGCGGAGCATGACCGCGACGCCTCAAGGCGCCACCGGGGCCCTGGAGACACCCGGAGCCACGGAGGTTCCTGGAGACCCCCGGAGACACCCGGAGACATGGCGAAGGGCCGCTCCCCCTCGATGGGAGAGCGGCCCTCGGGCGGGCGCGCCGACGGGCGGACCCGTCGGCGCGCGGCGCACTCCGTCAGGCGGAGCGGCGGCGCACGCCGTAGACCGCGCCCGCGCCCAGAAGGATGGCGACACCACCGACGATGCCGAGGGTCGGCAGCGCGGAGGAGGAGCCGGTCTCGGCGAGCTCGCCGGAGACTGGCAGCTCACGCCGCTCGCCACCCTGCGGGGCGGGGCGGTTGGTGCGGTCGCTCGGCTTGCCCTCGGCCTCGTCCACGTCGCCCGGCTCGCTGCCGGCGACCAGCACGTCGAACTCGTAGTCCCTGGCGTCGGAGAAGCCGCAGACGTCGTCCTCGTCGTGGTAGGCGCCGATCGCCACCGCGAAGCCGTAGCTGCCCGGCGTCTTGGCGTCGACCTTCAGCCGCAGCTTGGCGTCGGCGTACTCACCCGGCTTGAGCTGCTCGACGGTGGCGAAGTAGCCGGCCTCCTCGTGGGTGATGGTGGTCCAGCGGCCGGCGTCCGCGTCGTACCACTGGAGCGTGAGGTATGCCGAGACGTCGTCGAAGTCGTCCTTGGCGATCGCGCCCACGGAGGCGTACGCGTCGACGGTCTTCATCGCCTTGTCCGAGGTGTTGGTGGTGCGGAAGGTGAGGTTCACCCAGCCCGCGCCGGCCACGACCTTGCTCGGCAGACCCCGCAGCTCGGTGCTGACGGCCACCTCGTCGGTGACGTCCTCGCACACCTCGTCGTCCTCGGTCGGCTCGGGGCTCGGCTCCGACGTCGGCTTGCCGGTCGGGCCGGGCGTCGTCGGCGTGGGGGCGGTGTCGGTGGGGGTGGGCGCGGTCTCCGTCGGGGTCGGCGCCGTGTCGGTGGGAGTCGGCGAGGTCTCCGTCGGAGTGGGCGTGACCGTCTCGGTGCTGGTCGGCGTCTCGGTCGGCTCGTCGGTGGCCGTCGCGGTGTCGGTCGGCGTCGGGGTGGCGGGGCTCGACGTCTCGCTCGTCGGCGTCTCGGTCGGCGTCTCTGCGTACGCGATCGGGGCGCCGACCAGCGCGGCGGGTGCGATGGCGGCCGTCACAGCGGCGGCCGCGAGAGCGCGGCGAAGCTTCATGAAGCCCTCACTCAGGGTCCGTACGGGAAGGCCGGCGCGTTGGGGGGCGCGGTCAGGCCGTGCGTTTGCACGTACATGACCAGTGGTGGCGAGAAATGGTTGCGCGACGGACGAAGCTGCTGGGGCGTGAGGTGGATCACTGGCCGAAAGGGGCCGGTGGTGCCGGTGGTGCCTGCGGTTCAGGCGATACGGGACGGCCTGGAGTGCGCCGGGTGAGCGAAGGGCCCCGGGGCGCCCGCGTGCGGCGGGCGTCCACGGGGCCCTCGGCGATCAGCACCGGCGTCAGGGCGGCGCCGGTGCCGACGGGCGGCGCCGGGGGGTAGCGCCGCTGGCATGGGGCATGGCGTGAAAGCGTGGTGGCGGCGCGCTGTAGTGCGGTCTTGACAGTGAGCGAAGGGGTCGTTCGCGGCCACTGCGGATGACTGCATCGTGGTGGATGCGCCACATCGGGCGCAACCGTTTCGACCGGATACGGTCGGTCCCAGGCGTCCCCGGGACCGACCGTCCTTGAGTGGTGACCGGGCTGCTGTCCCCTGCTGACCGGTCACCGCGCCGCAGCGAGGTCCCACGACGCGCCACCCGGATCACCGCAGGGGGGCCACGTCTCATCGCCGCGGCGGATCTGAGCCACGCGCGGACTGTGGTGCGGACCGCTCCTGGCTGGCGCGGTCACCGGTACCAACGAGGGGTCTCCGCCGCCGGTCACGCGCCGTACGGGTGACGGAGCAGGACGTCCCGTTACGCCGCCCGCGACCCCTGATCGGCGGGGGCTCGCCGCCCCGGTCGGCCCCCGAGCCCTCCCGGGGCCCGCCCACCCGCTGGGGGCGCCCTGTGCGCCCCGGGGCCCCGAGGGCAGCCCTGGAGCCCTGGGTGCCGCGGTGGCTGCCCAGGCCACGAGGGTGGCCCTGGGCGTCGCGGTGGCTGCCGGGCCCCGAGGGCGTGCCGTGCGTCCCGGTGCGGCCAGTCGGGCCCGCGGGCAGGCCCCTGCGCACTGGTGCCGCCCGCCGGGCCCGGACCGGCGCCGAGCGTGCTCTGCCGGGCCTCAGCCCCAGCCGCTCGATCACCACCCCCGGCCCACCCTCGGGCATGCCCCGCCGGGCTCGGCCGCAGCCGCTCGGTCACCCCTCCGGGGCCCGGGTCACCCCGGGCGTTCCCCGCCGGGCTCAGGCGGCCGCTCGATCACCCACCGGGCCCCGGTCACCCGGACCCTCCCCGCCGGGCCTCAGGCGCGGCCGCGGCACAGCTCCAGCAGGGTCATTCCGAGCGCCGTGCCGTGCCGGCCCAGCCCCTCGCGGTAGCGGGCGAGGATCTCCATCTCGCGGCTCAGGCTCAGCCGCGGCCCGCCGGAGGCGATCCGGGACCGCTGGATGGTGGCCGAGACGGCCATCCGTTCCTGGACCAGCCCGATGATGCGTCGGTCGAGATCGTCGATCTCCAGCCGGGCCTCGGGCACGGAGACGGCGGCGGCCTCCCCGGCGGTGGCGTCCTCGATGGCCGGGGTGGCGGTGCGGGTGTCGCGCACGGTGGTGGTCTGCGGGCTCATGGTGTCTCTCCTGGGGTGTCTCGGCCCCAGGCGGCCCGGGTGACCTGCAAAGACTCCGAGAAACACAGCGCGCCCCGGGCCTTTGTCGGCCCGGGGCGCCTGGGAAGTCGCTTGTCAGATGTTCAAGCAGCACGACCATGGCAGCCGGACGGGCCGGTGCCATAGGTAAAGACGGAGGTCAGCTGCGTGAACATGGCCAACAGTATGAGCCCGTTAGAATCGAAAGTCCAAACCCCATTTGCACGACCCGCCGGAAGGCCGCCGCAGTGCCCTCAGCGACCCCAGCCGCCACGCCCGACACCGTCCTGGTCGTCGACTTCGGCGCGCAGTACGCACAGCTCATCGCCCGCCGCGTCCGTGAGGCCCGGGTGTACAGCGAGATCGTGCCGTCCACCATGCCGGTGGCGGAGATGCTCGCAAAGAAGCCGAAGGCGATCATCCTCTCCGGTGGTCCCTCCTCCGTCTACGCCGAGGGTGCTCCCACCCTCGACCGCTCGATCTTCGAGGCGGGCGTGCCGATCTTCGGCATGTGCTACGGCTTCCAGTTGATGGCCACCACCCTCGGTGGCACCGTCGACAACAACGGTGCCCGTGAGTACGGCCGCACGCCGCTCACGGTCTCCAAGTCAGGCTCCACCCTCTTCGAGGGCACCCCCGTCGAGCAGTCGGTGTGGATGTCGCACGGCGACGCCTGCTCCGCCGCCCCCGAGGGCTTCACCGTCACCGCCTCCACCGACCAGGTGCCGGTCGCCGCCTTCGAGAACGACGAGCTCAAGCTCTACGGCGTGCAGTACCACCCCGAGGTGATGCACTCCACCCACGGCCAGCAGGTCCTGGAGCACTTCCTCTACCGGGGCGCCGGCATCGAGCCGAGCTGGACCACCGGCAACGTCATCGAGGAGCAGGTCGCCGCGATCCGCGCGCAGGTCGGCTCCAAGCGTGCCATCTGCGGCCTCTCCGGCGGCGTCGACTCCGCCGTGGCCGCGGCCCTCGTCCAGAAGGCCATCGGCTCCCAGCTGACCTGCGTCTACGTCGACCACGGCCTGATGCGCAAGGACGAGACCGAGCAGGTCGAGAAGGACTTCGTGGCCGCCACCGGCGTCCAGCTGAAGGTCGTCGACGCGCAGGAGCGGTTCCTCACCGCGCTCGCCGGCGTCTCCGACCCGGAGACCAAGCGGAAGATCATCGGCCGCGAGTTCATCCGCGTCTTCGAGCAGGCGCAGGCCGAGATCATCGCCGAGGGCGCCGCCGACGGCGAAGAGGTCGCCTTCCTCGTCCAGGGCACGCTCTACCCGGACATCGTCGAGTCCGGCGGCGGCACCGGCACCGCCAACATCAAGTCGCACCACAACGTGGGCGGCCTCCCCGAGGACCTGGAGTTCGAGCTCGTCGAGCCGCTGCGCCAGCTCTTCAAGGACGAGGTCCGCATGGTCGGCCAGGAGCTCGGCCTGCCCGAGGAGATCGTCCAGCGCCAGCCCTTCCCGGGCCCGGGCCTGGGCATCCGCATCGTCGGCGAGGTCACCAAGGAGCGGCTGGACCTGCTCCGCGAGGCCGACGCGATCGCCCGCGAGGAGCTCACCGCGGCCGGCCTGGACCGCGAGATCTGGCAGTGCCCGGTGGTCCTGCTCGCCGACGTCCGCTCGGTCGGCGTCCAGGGCGACGGCCGCACCTACGGCCACCCGATCGTGCTGCGCCCCGTCTCCTCCGAGGACGCCATGACCGCCGACTGGTCGCGGCTGCCGTACGACGTGCTGTCGCGGATCTCCACCCGCATCACCAACGAGGTCGACGAGGTCAACCGCGTGGTGCTGGACATCACCAGCAAGCCGCCGGGCACCATCGAGTGGGAGTGACCTCCCGCTAGACCGGTCAACGCCGACGCCGTCGCTCATTCGTTTGAGCGGCGGCGTCGCCGTTTGCCGGTCGATACGCTGTTCTCACGGCCGAGAATCCCGTCCATGGGAGGAACCATGACCGCTGAGCTCGCGCACCCCTGGCCGACGCCGCCGCAGGACGGTTACACCGTGGACGACCTGCTGACCCTGCCCGACCTCCCGCCGCACACCGAGTTGATCGACGGGAGCCTGGTTTTCGTGAGTCCGCAGCGTTTCTTTCACACGCTGACCATGTACCTGCTGGAGAAGGGGCTGCGCGCCACCGCACCGCCCGAGTTGCGGGTCGCCCGGGAGATGACCGTGGTGATCGACAAGCGCAACGGCCCGGAGCCCGACATCTCCGTCGTGCGCGCGGAAGCGTTCCTCGACAGCGACCAGACCTACTTCAAGGTGGCGGATGTCGTCCTGGCGGTGGAGGTGGTCTCACCGGACTCGGAGTCCCGTGACCGCGACACCAAGCCGCACAAGTACGCCAGGGCGGGCATCCCGCACTTCTGGCGGGTGGAGCGGGCCGGGCACAACGGGAGGCCGGTCGTCCACGTTCACGCACTCGACCCGGAGAGTCGCACGTACAGGTTCACCGGCATGTACCACGACGTACTCAAGCTCTCCGTCCCCTTCGACATCGACATCGACCTCACCGAGATCGACCACCTCTGACGGCCACCCGCCTCCGCCCCCTGTGTTCCCGCCGTGACCGCGGGTAGCTTGCGGGAACGGACGGATGTGGAGGTGCGTGCGATGCCCGAGCAGCGGCCCGAGCCGGTACCCGCCGAGCGGCTTCATCTCGCGATGCCGCCGCGGCACGCGTCGGTGGCGGAGGAGCGGCTCCATCGGAGGCAGCGGCTGGCGGCGGCGCTGCGGCTGTTCGGGCGGTTCGGGTACGAGGACGGGGTGTCGGGCCATATCACCGCGCGGGACCCGGAGTTCACCGACTGCTGCTGGGTGAACCCGTTCGGGATGCCCTTCCGGCAGGTCACGGCGAGCGATCTGGTGCTCGTCAACGCGGAGGGTCAGGTCGTCGAGGGGCGGTACCGCGTCAACCAGGCGGCGTTCGGCGTTCACTCGTACGTGCATCGGGCCCGCGCGGACGTCGTCGCCGTCGCGCACAGCCACACGATCCACGGACGGGCGCTCTCCGCGCTGGGCGAGTTGCTCGATCCGATCACCCAGGACGTCTGCGCGTTCTTTGAAGACCACGCCGTGTACGACGCCTATTCGGGCGTGGCGGCCGACCCGGCGGAGGGGCGGGCGATCGCGGCCGCGCTCGGCCCGTACAAGGCCCTCATCCTGCGGAATCACGGCTTGTTGACGGTCGGCGACTCGGTCGACGCGGCCGCCTGGTGGTTCATCGCGATGGAGCGCGCGTGCCAGGTGCAGTTGGCGGCGAAGGCGGCGGGCAAGCCGGTCCTGATCGACCGCCGCGGCGCCGCCCGGATCCGCGAGCAGCTCGGAAACGATCTCGCCGCGTGGATCAACTACCAGCCGCTGTACCAGGAAATCACCCGCGCCGAACCCGACCTGTTGACCTGAGACCGGCTGTACGTACGGCACAATTCCCTCGCGACGCACGACAGTTGGGAGAGGCCCCGTGGCGGTGGAACAGGCGCGAGACGCCACGACGGGTACGGCAGTGGACCCGCACGGCTACCCGGATCCGTGCGCGACCTCGTACGCGAAGCATGCGCACCCCCCTATCCCTCCGCACGCCTCCGCGCACCCCGCCGGTCACGGCGAGGACTGCGGCTGCGCGCGCGGCGCCCGGGACGCCCATCGGCGGGCGGTGTCCGCCTTCGCCGAGCTGCGCGACCGGCTGGCCGACGGCCAGGGCCTGCCCGCCGCGCTGGCGCACTCCGCCGGGGCCTCCCGGCAGTGGGTCTCCGACGAGCTGCGGCAGGCGGCCCGCGGCGTCGCCGAGCGCGGCCGGGCGCAGGGCGCGGCCTGGCTGGCGGCGGTGTGGAAGCGCGCGGTGGCCTGGGTGTGGGGCGTGATCGGCGTGCTGCTGCTGGTGCAGTTGGTCACCGCGCTGGTCGCCGGCGACGGCTGGTCGGTGGCGCGCACGGCGGGCCTGGTGGCCTCGCTGGTGACCGGCGCGCTGTTGACCCTCGCCGCCTGGCTGCACCGCTCGCGCGGCGGCCCGCTGGCGCCGCTGATCGGTGAGGACAACCGGCTGTCGACCTCCCGCGCGGTGGCGGTCGGCTGGGTGCTGCTGGCCGTCTTCGCCGTCCTGCTGCTCGCGGTGGAGCGCGCCGCGGACTCCCGCCGGGGCTCCGCCGCCGTCGACGGCCTCGACCTCGCCCGCTCCGCCGCCCTGCTCACCGTCGTCGCGCTGACCTGTCTGGTGGCCGTGCTGGCCCGGCTGGTGGTCGCCAACCGGGTGCGCGGGCAGCGGACGCAGAAGGTGCGCGCCGACCGCCCGCGCGCCGCCGACCTGCTCACCGATGACGCGGGCCGGGGCAGCTTCACGGACGCGCAGTACGTGGTCGTCAACGCGGCGGCCGTCGTCTTCGCCGCCGTCCTCCTCGCCCGGGAGCCGCGCCGGCTGCCCGAACTGCCCTGGGCGTTGGCGGTGCTGGCCGTGGTGTCCGCGGTGACCTACCTGGCCGGGAAGTACGCCGAGGGCGGCCGGCCCACCGTGCTCTCGGTGGTCCGGGCCCGCGAGGCGGGCGATCTGGACGCGCCCATCCGCACCGGCGACGACATCGAGATCCGCGGCAGCGGCTTCGTCCCGCCCGGCGCCCAGGAGCCGGACCGGCTGGCTCAGACGGTGGTGCGGATCGGCACGGTCCACGTCCATGTGCCGCTGATCCCCGTCGCGGGCGGCTTCACCAACCCCACGGACACGGTGCTCACCGTCCCGGTGCCGGTGGACGTGGAGCCGGGCCGGGTCGAGGTGCTCGTCATCACCGCCTCGGGCGCCGAGACCAACCGCTATCCGATCGACGTCGTCGACTGAGCGTTCGCCGCCCGCCGTCCGTAAGACCGGGTGACGGCACGAGGGAAGGGCGGCGGACGGCATGGCGAAGGGAAACCGCAGGGGGCGGACGCGCGGCGCGGGCGGCGGCCCGGCGACGGGCCGGCGGGCGGTCGCCGCCCGGTACGCGCTGGTGCCGCTGCGCCTCTTCCTCGGCGTCACCTTCGTCTACGCGGGCCTCGACAAGCTCACCACGCCCGGCTTCTTCGCGGCCACCGGCGTCGACTCCCTCGGCGCCCAGATGCGGGGCGTGCGGGACTCCGCCGCCGTGCCCTGGCTGGTGGACCTGGCGCTGAAGAGCCCGGAGGGGTTCGGCTACGCGATCGCCTTCGGTGAGCTCGCGGTCGGCCTCGGCACCCTCTTCGGCCTGCTGGCCCGCGTCGCCGCCCTCGGCGGCGCGCTGATCTCCCTCAGCCTGTGGCTCACCGTCAGCTGGCGGACCGAGCCCTACTACTACGGCAACGACCTGGTGTATCTGATGGCCTGGCTGCCGCTGGTGCTGGCGGGAGCGCCCCGGATCTCCCTGGACGCCGAGATCGCCAGACGGCGGGGGCGGCGGCTGCCCGTCTGACCCCGGGCGGGGTGCGACACCCGCGCTGAGACCGGGCGGGTCCCCCGGGCGCCGGACCGGCCGCCGTCGGGTCAGCCCGTTCGCCGGCGGGCCCGTCTGCGGCGTCCCGCGTAGGTGAGCCAGGTGGCCAGTCCGGCCAGGGCGAGCCCGGCCGGGAGGGCCAGGAGCGGGGCGAAGGCGGGGACGTCGAGCTCGCCGGCGGCGTCGAGGGCGTACAGCCCGGCCAGGCCCAGGAAGAGCAGGCCCGCGATGAGCTTGCCCGGCTCGAAGGGGTGGGGCCTCATGCGCGGTCCACCTCCACCTGACCCAGTCCGACCTTCAGATCGAGCTCCAGCGTGCCGCGCGGTTCGCGACCGTCGGCCGGCTTCAGGGTCACCCTGGCCTCCTCGCCGGGCGCCACGTCGATATCGCCCTCGGTGTCCTCCGGGAGCGAGATGTCGCCCAGCCCCACCTCGACCTCCAGCTCCACCGTCACATCCGGCGGCACGACCACCGCCAGCCGGCCCGCGCCGACCTCGGCGGTCACCGCCGCCGTCTGGCCCTCCCGCAGCCCCAGCCCGGTCAGCCGCAGGGTGCCCACACCGGTGCCCAGTTCGTACGGGGCGCGGGACGCCGCGGCCGCGCTCGTCGGAGCCCAGGTCCTGCGCGTCCAGTCGGTCGTCACGGACTTCGGCAGGGCGGCGGCGCCCGCCAGCAGGACGCAGGTCAGCACGGCGGAGACCAAGGTGCCCGCGCCGGTGCGCCCGTACCGGGTGCTGACGAGCAGGCCCAGACCGAAGACACCGAGCGCGGCGGCCAGCCCGATCTCCAGGGTGGTGCCGAGCGGCCGCTCGCCCCAGGTGGCGCCGATGCCGGCCGCGGCGGCCAGCAGGGCCGTCAGGAAGGTCCAGCCGCCGATCGGGACGCGCTCGCGGGGTGGGCGGGCGGGCGTCGGGACCCGTTCCCTGTCGGGCGGCCCGTACCGGAGGCGCGGGGCCTCGGTGGCCGGCGCGGCCGCGGGGGTCTCCGTGCCGTCGTCGGGACCCCACAGATAGCCCGTGCCGACGTGCCCCGTCGTGCCGTCCTTGACGATCGGGTCGCGCCACCAGGAGGGGCCGCCGCCGGGCGGCGGCGGGGCCAGCGTCTCGGGCGGCGCGTCGGCGACCGCCTGGGCGGTGGCGGCGTCGACGGCGCCGGTGCCGCTCTCGGCCTGGCGGCGGTGGAGCGACCAGTAGCCCGCGCCGACGGTGGCGAGCGACAGCATGAGAGAGAAGGTGACGACGTTGCCGTTGTTGAGCATCGACAGGAACAGCCCACAGCCGATCAGCGCGCACAGCACCGCGGTCAGCGCCGTCCCCTCCACCCGCCCGGACAGCAGCCTGCGACCCTCGTTCTCCTCCTCGCCGTAGAGCGGGATCAGCAGCCAGCAGAAGCCGTAGGCGATCAGGCCGAGGCCGCCCGCGACGGCGAGCACCGACAGCGCCACCCGGAAGATCACCGGGTCCATGTCGCAGTAGCGGCCGAGACCGCCGCAGACCCCGCCGACCACCTTGTGCTCGCGGCTGCGCCGCAGCGGGCCGGAGGGCGGCGGCGGGGCGGACGGGTCGCTCGCGTCGCGCGGGCCGTGCGCGCCGGGCGGCCCGGACGCGTCCGCCACGGGGTGTGCGTCGGTCATGCGGTCCATGGTGACAACCGGGGGCCCGGTGCGACACACGGGGCGACCCTGGACCTTCCCTGAGATCATCCCTGACACGGCTGCGGCTATCTTGTTCCTTCGAACACATGCGGGGCAGGCATGTGGACGCGGGGCAACGGCGGGGCAGATGGGGCTAAGGGGTACGCGGTGTCGGAGGGTGGGCGGCTGGTCGCCGGACGCTACCGGTTGATCGAGAAGGTCGGCCGCGGGGGAATGGGCGCGGTGTGGCGCGCCGAGGACGAGTTGCTCGGCCGTCAGATCGCGGTCAAGCGGCTGCACGTCTCCCCGCACCTCGCCGACGACGAGCTGGCCACCCTCTACGAGCGCACCCGCCGCGAGGCGCGCAGCGCGGCCCGCATCACCCATCCCAACGTGGTCGTGGTCCACGACGTCGTCGAGGACGGCGGCCGGCCGTGCATCGTCATGGAGTACGTCCCGGGCTCGACCATGGCCGACCTCCTCAAGGGCGGCCAGACGATACCCGCGGCCGAGGCGGCCCGCATCGGACTCGCCATGGTCTCCGCGCTGCGCGCCGCGCACGCCGCCGGGGTGCTGCACCGCGACGTCAAGCCGGGCAACGTCCTGCTGGGCGCGGACAAGCGGGTGGTGCTCACCGACTTCGGCATCGCCATGGCGACCGGCACCTCCACCCTCACCAAGACCGGCGAGGTCGTCGGCTCCATCGACTACATCGCCCCCGAACGCGTCAGGGGCCGCAAGCCGGGTCCGGCCTCCGACCTGTGGGCGCTCGGCGCGACGCTCTATCAGGCGCTGGAGGGCCGCCCGCCGTTCCGCCGGGACACCGCGATGGAGACGGCGTACGCGATCGCCGTGGACCCGGTCGACCCGACGCGCAACGCCGGCCCCCTCACCTCGCTCGTCGAGGCGCTGCTGGACAAGGACCCGGACCGGCGGCCGTCGGCGGACGCGGTGGAGCGGATGCTGCGGGTGCCGCTCTCCGACACCGACACCACCCTCTTCCCCGCGGTCTCGCTGACCCGGCCGACGGCGGTGCAGCCGGCGGCCAAGCCGGTGCGGGAGCCGGCGACCCCGGAGCCCCCCAAGGCCCCGCCCGCCCGCAACGAACCCGCCTGGGCGCGGGAGCCGGCGCGAGCGCCGGAGCCCGAGCCCGAGCCCGTCCGCGACGAACCGGCGCCGGCCCCGGAGCCGCCGCGGGCCCCGGAACCGGCCCGGACGACGGCGACCACCCGGACGCCGGAACCCTCGCGCACCACCGTGACCACCCCCGCCTCGGAGATCCCGTACAGCGGCGGGACCAGCCGCCGCGCCGGCATCCGCACCTTCCTGAGCGTGGTGGCGGCCGGCGTGGTCGGCGCGGCCGTGGTGACGGGGATCTACCTGGCCTCGGGTGGGGACGGCGGCGGGACGAAGGCCGAGGGGAAGAACGAGACCAAGTCCCCCACCCCGGTGAAGACGAAGCACACCGCCCCGCCGGTCCCGGAGGGGTACGTGCTCAACCGCGTGGGCGAGCTCGGCCTCTCGGTGCCCGTCCCGAAGGGCTGGACCCTGGACTCGATGAGCGGCCGGGCGGTGAACTTCGTCGATCCCACCGGCGAGGCGAGCCTGCGGATCAACGTGCTGGACTTCGCGAGCACCGACCCGGTCGAGCACTTCAAGGAGGTCGAGAAGGACCTCCGCGCCAAGTACTCCTGGTACGAGCGCAAGCGGCTCCAGGAGACCAAGTTCCGGAACCAGCCCGCGGCCATATGGGAGATGGAGTTCCAGGGCGACACCAGGCGGATCAGCGCCATCGACCTCGGCTGGGGCCGGGTGGGGGAGAAGGAGTACGCGCTCTACCTCTCCGCGCCCACCGACGTGTTCGACTCGTACCGCTCCGTCTTCGACCGCGCCAAGGAGGGCCTGCGGCTCCCCGGGGACGTCGAGCCCCGCGGGGCCGGGAAGCCCTCCGGGTCCGATCAGGGGTGACCCCTGATGCCGTCGGCCCGCTGACCGTGTGACGATCGGGACCATGACCACCGCCACGCCCCCCGCCCCCGAGCCGCCGCTGCGCAGGTTCTACCGCAGCGCCGAGGGCCGGATGCTCGGCGGTGTGGCGCGCGGGCTGGCCGGCCATCTGGGCCTGCCGGTCTCCTGGGTGCGGATCGCCTTCGTCGCCCTCTTCCTGGCGGAGGGTTTCGGCGCGCTGGTGTACGCGCTGTTCTGGTTCGTGGTGCCGCTGGGCGTCGGCGGCGTGGACACCGAGCGGCCTTCGCCGCTCTCGGGCGCCGCCGCCGGACCTGACGGCAGGCGTCGCCGGTTCGCCCGCAGGCCGGACAAGGGGCAGCTGCTGGCGCTGCTGGCGCTGCTGGTCGGCGCCGGGATCTTCGTCGAGAGCTTCCACCTCGGTCGGGCCAACGCCTATATCTGGCCGCTGCTGTTCATCGGCGCGGGCGTCGCGCTGGTGTGGCGGCAGGCGGACAACGCGCGCCGCGCCCAGTGGGTCGAGCTCAGCCGCAGCAAGCGGGTGCTGCCGATCGCGCGGGGCGCGGCCGGGGTGCTGCTGGTCGGTGTGGGCGTCACCGGAATCGTCGTGATGCAGGGCTCCGGCCGGCATCTGGGCGCCGTGCTCCAGGCATCCCTCGCGGTGGTCGTCGGCGTGGCGCTGCTGGCCGGCCCGTATCTGGTGCGGATGATGCGGGACCTGTCCGAGGAGCGACTGATGCGCATCCGCGCGCAGGAGCGCGCCGAGGTCGCCGCCCATGTCCACGACTCGGTACTGCACACGCTCACCCTCATCCAGCGCAACGCGGACGACGCCCGCGAGGTGGCCCGGCTGGCCCGTGCCCAGGAGCGGGAGCTGCGCGCCTGGCTCTACCGGCCGGAGGGCACCGGCAAGGACGAGGCGGAGCAGCCGCGGACCCTCGCGGAGGCGGTCCGGGCCACGGCCGCCGAGGTCGAGGACTACCACGGGGTGCCGATCGAGGTGGTGGTCGTCGGCGACTGCCCGCTGGACGAGAGGCTGAACGCCCAGCTCCAGGCCGCGCGCGAGGCGATGGTCAACGCCGCCAAGTACGGTGGCGAGGGGGGACCGGTGCAGGTCTACGCCGAGGTCGAGGGCCGTACGGTGTTCATCTCCGTGCGGGACCGGGGGCCGGGCTTCGACCTGGAGGCGGTCCCGGACGACCGGATGGGCGTACGGGAGTCGATCGTCGGTCGGATGCAGCGCAACGGCGGCACGGCGCGCCTGCGCTCGGCGCCGGACGGGGGCACGGAAGTGGAGCTGGAGATGGAGAGGGCGGAGACGACATGACGACGACCGAGGCCGAGGGGACGACGCGCCGGGTGCGGGTCGTGCTCGTCGACGACCACCGGATGTTCCGCACCGGGGTGCAGGCCGAGATCGGCCAGACGGACCGCACGGGGGTGGAGGTCGTCGGCGAGGCCGCCGACGTCGACCAGGCCGTCACCGTCATCAACGCCACCCGCCCCGAGGTGGTCCTGCTCGACGTCCATCTGCCGGGCGGCGGCGGGGTGGAGGTGCTGCGCCGCTCCAGCGCCCTGATGGCCGACCCGGAGCGCCCGGTGCGCTTCCTCGCACTCTCCGTCTCGGACGCCGCCGACGACGTGATCGGAGTGATCCGGGGCGGCGCGCGCGGCTATGTCACCAAGACCATCACCGGCGCCGACCTCGTCGACGCCGTCTTCCGCGTCTCCGACGGCGACGCCGTCTTCTCCCCGCGCCTGGCCGGCTTCGTCCTCGACGCCTTCGCCTCGACGGACGCCCCGCCAGTCGACGAGGACCTGGACCGGCTCACCCAGCGCGAGCGCGAGGTGCTGCGGCTCATCGCCCGCGGCTACGCCTACAAGGAGATCGCCAAGCAGCTCTTCATCTCGGTGAAGACGGTCGAGTCCCATGTCTCGGCCGTGCTGCGCAAGCTCCAGCTCTCCAACCGCCACGAGCTGACCCGGTGGGCGACGGCGCGACGCCTGGTGTGACGTCCGCCGGGCGTGCGGGTCGGCCCTGACCGCGGTTCAGGAGGCCGCCATCGTCTCCTTGGCCAGCTCGTACGCCGGCAGCATCTCCTCGTGCTCCTGGGTGTCGAATCCGCCCAGGTGCACCACCACCCCGCCCTTGGGAGTGACGACGGCGAAGGCGCGCTCGCGCTTGGGGTCGTCCTCGTAGCCGGGCGCGGCGTTGAGGTAGGAGACCTCGGCGGCGGCCAGCGAGCCCGCCTTGAGCTCGCGGTACTCGGGCTTGCGGTGGTACTTGTCGTCGGCCATGAAGGACTTCAGCAGCTCCAGGGGCTTGGTGCCGGTGCCGCCGTCGTCGTTGGTCCACACCCGCAGGAAGCCGATGTTCCCGGCGGGCTTGGCGTCGATCTCGCAGGCGAGCTTGACCGGGCCCTGGCTGATGAGGAAGGCGGCCGGCTCGTCCTCCTTGGGCGGCGTCACGGCCTTCGGCTTCCAGGACTCGGCGAGGCCGAACGCCACGGGGAGCGGGCAGGCCGAGCCCTTGCCGCCGACCTGACCGGCCTTCGGGGCCGCCGCCACGGTGTCCTTCTTGCCCGCCTTGCCGCCCTTGCCGCTTCTTTCGTCGTCCGACCCCGAGTCGGACGAGCAGCCGGTGAGTACGCCCAGCGCGAGCGCAGCGCACACCGCTGCCCGCCCGAATCCACGCATGACTGTCCCTTACGTACGAAAGTTCGAAGAATCGCGGGAGCAGATTACGTCACGCGAGGAACGCCGCGCGGCGATATGCGGGCTCGCCATCCCCGCCCACTCCTGGGCCGACTTCATAGCCGAGCTTCGGGCTTCGAGATTCGAGCCGCCTACCTAAGGAACGGGTGGCCTCCCCGCCCGCGAAGCATCGATCGCCGCGTACCTCGATCGGCTGCCCGACGGTGCCGCAATGGACGCCAAGACCCTCGCGAAGTCCTTACCCGCCTACGGCCAGCAGGCCGTCCGTACCGCCCTCAACGCCCTCTCCGCCGTCGGGCATCTGCGGCGCGTGCGGGAGACGATCGGCGGCGGGCGTACGCAGCGGGTGTTCCGGACGTACTTCTCGCGGACGGCGCGCGAGGACGCGTGGTGGGCGCGGTTCCTCGCGGGTAGCGAGGCAGGTGACGGCGCGCGCAAAGGCGCGTACGAGAAGCCCGCCGCGATGGCTCCACCGGCGCCACAGGCACCACCGGCGCCGAAGGGCGCCCCCCGCTCCGCCGCGTACCAGGCCCTCGCCGCCCTTGGCTGCGCCAACCCCCGTATGACCCTCTCAGCCGCCGAGTGCGCCGCGCTGGAGTCGCTGGCGGCTGAGTGGTTCGCGCGTGGGGCGACCCCGGCGCACTTCGCCGCTGCCCTCACGGCCGGGCTCCCGCCCGAGATCCACAGCCCCGGCGCCCTCGCCCGCAGCCGGCTCCGTGCCAAGCTGCCACCCGAGCCCGCCGCCCCGCCCGCCGCGGAGCCCCCGCCGCCCCGGCGTCTCGTCGAGTGCACGAACTGCGGCCGCCCCGGTCGCCCGGAGAACCTCCCCGGCGGCCTGTGCCGCGCCTGCCGGGGCGAGCTTCCGGCTCGTGGTCCGGGCGGGCCGACGGCCGTCGAGATCCATGCCCACGTCGCGCGGCTGCGAGCCGTCAACGACACACAGGTCAAGCCCGTGCCGGACGGGGATCACGACGAGATCATCATGTGGGTGCAGGAGCAGTGCATGCAGCACCGGCCTGACGTGCGGCTCTACCGGGAGCGCCGCCTGAAGGTCGAGGGCTACCGCAGGGGCCGTGCCATTCCGGATGGTGCTCTCGCGCCTCGCAGGCACTTCACCGGGCACGGCGAGTGGTCCGACCCGGATGGCGTGCTGATGGTCGTCGAGGTCACCTCGCACGACTCGGACACCGACCGGCGTGATCGTAGGGAGAAGCGCGACGCCTACGCCGGGGCGGAGATCCCGGTGTACCTGCTCGTCGATCGCGAGCCGTGAGCCCCCGCCTGCCCGGCCGGAGGGGGCCGGGGTGGCGGAATCTGAAGCCTGGGTCGGTTGAGGCTGCGCAAGGGATGCCGAAGTCCGGCCGAGGCTGTCCTCTGCGCCTTGATCAGGTGAGCGTCGTGTCGCCCTGCGCCTCGAGAATCTTGCGTAGCCCCGAGGCGATCTGCTGGCACTCCTCGGGGGTCAGGACGGACAGGATCTCGTCGTAGTCCCGCAGGTGGGCGGCCATGGCCTCGTCGACCAGTGTCTTGCCGCGCTCGGTGAGACGGATCTTTACCGATCGTCGGTCCGCGCGGTCGCGGATCCGCTCGACCAAACCCTTGTCCTCCAGGCGGTCCATGCGGTTCGTGATGGCGCCCGGGGACACCATGGCCGCTTTCGCGAAGGCGCCGGCGCTGAGCGTGTAGGGCGGGCCCGAGCGGCGCAGCGTGGCCAGCATGTCGAACTCGCCCATGTTCACGGCGAATTCGTCGTTGAGCCTTTTGAAGTGCTGGTCGTACACGCGCTGCATGCGCAGCACGCGCCCCAGCACCTCCACGGACTGCAGGCTGCCCTCCAGCTCGGGCCGTTCCCTGCGCCACTGCTCGACGATCAGGTCCGCCGCATCGGTCACGTCATCACCCTCTCCGCGGTGTATTTCAACCATAAAAGACTTGACGTTGAACAAGCAACCATGCTGTTCTTTCAACGTCAAAAGATTTGACCTTGAAGGACCTTCTGGAGCCACACATGTCCCCACAGCCCGACCCCGCCGCCCAAGACCTGCTCTTCCGTGAGGCTCGCACCGCCAACGCGTTCACCGGCGAGCAGACGCACCGTCAGCGACCTGGTGCCGTGCGGGCGGAAGACCTGAAGCTCTCGTACTCCGACGGCCGACCGGCCACCCTCGGCGTCGAGGCGGTCAACCGCGTACTGCGCACGGTGGGCGTGCGGGTCAGTCAGATCCCCGTTCCCGCGGAAGCTCAGCCGATTCTGGAGGCGTCCAAGGGGCAGGCGCTCTCGGAAGAGGAAGCCGCGGAACTGATGTCGCTGTTCAGCCTGGATCGGGGGCAGCTCCTGGAGCAGGTCGAGCTGGCCGGCCGCCGCCCGGAGGCGCATCGGGGCGGATTCCTGAACACCTCCGAGGTCGGCGTTCCCCCGTACCCGAAGGTGTACGACATGCGGACGATGGACGCCGACGCCCGGCACGCCGTGCAGGCGCGCTTCGGCAGGCTCCACGTGAACAGCTCCGACCACGGCGTCGGCGTCGACGAAGTGATGACGGCCGTCTCCGGTGGCCCGTGGACGTGGTTCTACCTGTTGCCCGACGGCGTGGTCGCGAAGCTGTCGCTGGGCGCGGTCGAGGCCGGCGATCCGGCCTGGCGCGTGAGCTACCCCGGCCTGGGCCCCCACGGCGCCTTCCTCGATGCCGAGCACGGTCTGATCGTGGCCTACGTCCACGGCCCCGAGCAGTTCGTCATGCGCTACGAGGAGCCGGGCGTGGACGGCGCACAGGTGCTGGGCACGAATCCGTGGATCGACTTCAGCGGCGGCGCCCCGCGGCTGCTCGACGAAGTGACCACGCGCTGACCAGCGCCGACGGTGACTGCCTCATGGCCACCGTCCGATCCGCCCCTCACCCACCAGGCACACGAACCCCAGCAGGAAGAGAGATGCCCACCATCACCGGGGCGGCCGCCACGCGCACGCCCTCCCCCTCTGCCCTCGCCGAATCCGTGCGTCGCGTCCCCATCCTGTGGCTGGCGTTGCTCGCCACACCGGTCGCCGCCGCCAACAATGCGACCGTCCTGATCCTCGGCGACATGAGCCGCTCCCTCGGTATCAGCACCGCCGGCGCATCATGGCTGGTCACCGTCTTCGCGCTGGCACTGGCGGTCGCGACACCACTGATCGCGACGCTGGTACGCCGGCGCGGCACGCGCACCGCGCTGTGGCTGAGCGCCGCCTTCGTCGCCGTCGGGACCGCGGTGGTGGCCACCTCGTCATGGCTTCCGCTCACCCTCGTCGGACGGGCCGGTCAGGCGGCGGGCGGAGCGGGCATGATGGCCATCGCCATGAATCTGGCCGGCACCGCCCGCCGCATGGGTGTGATCAGCGCCGGGTTCGGGATCCTCGGCGCAGTGGGTCCGCTGCTCGGCGAGCGCCTCACCGACGCCCTCTCCTGGCGGGCCGCCCTGTCCGTCGTGCTGGTCACCCTCCTGGCCGTCCCCGCGGTCAGCCGACACACCACCCGGGTTCCGACCACCGAGGGCCGCTTCGACACCCGGGGCGCGGTGCTGTTGGCGGTCCTGTCCAGCAGCCTCGTTCTGCTGCCGTCGAACCCGCTGCCCGCCCTCGCCGCAGCAGCCGTCACCGGCTCACTGCTGTCCCTGCACATACGTCGCCGCCCGGACGGCTACGTCCCGGCAGTCGCCCTGCGCTCCCGGCTCTTCCGCAGTTCGGTCCTGATCGCCCTCGCCCTGTCCGCGTCGTACTTCACGCTGCTGTTCGCGATCCCGCAGCTGATCGCCGACCGGGCCGACTGGTCGACCGGCTCGGTGGCCACGGGCCAGATGGTCGCCATGATCATCGGATCCGCGCTCACCCTCGGCTTCGCGGCCGTCGCCGCGCGCCTGGGTCACACCAGGGTGCGGGCGATCCTGATCGCGGTGGGGGTACTCGCCGCAACGGCGGCGATCTTCGCCCACAGCGCGATCATCCTGTTCGTGGCAATCGGCCTCGCCGTCTTCAGTGCCACCGGCGTCAACGCCACCCAGTCCATGACCGCGGCCTCCGCCGTCCCCGATTCCCAACGCCCCACCGGAATCGGCCTGTTCCAGCTCGCCTACCTCATGGGCGGAGCCCTCGGCCCGGCGCTCGCCACCCTGCTGGTCCTTGGCTGACACCTGCGTCGATGACAGTCACGTGGACGGTGACATCTCTATTCGGAGGTACCGGCCGCTCACACGGGCCGCGTCGCCCCCGTGAACGGCATCTGGTCCACCGGCGCCAGCCGGACCGCGGAGCCGGGGCGCGGGGCGTGGATCATCTGGCCGTCGCCGACGTAGAGGCCGACATGGCTGACGCCGGAGTAGAAGAAGACCAGGTCGCCGGGGGCGAGTTGGTCGCGGGAGACCCGCCGGCCGGCGCTGATCTGGGTGTAGGTGGTGCGCGGCAGGGCCACCCCGGCGGAGCGCCAGGCGGCCTGGGTGAGCCCCGAACAGTCGTAGCCCGAGGGGCCGGTGGCGCCCCAGACGTACGGCTTGCCCAGGGCGCCGTACGCGTAGGAGACGGCCTGCGCGGCCCGGCCGGAGGGGGCCGGGGCCGCCGCCGCGGGCCGCGCGGAGGCGGCCTGCTTCGTCGGCCGGGGCGCGGCCGCGGGCCGGGCCGGTGCGTCGGCCGCCGCGATCCGCGCCCGCTGTGCCGCCGTCAGCTGCCGTAACAGCCGTTCCGCGGCGGCCAGCTTGCCCTCGATCGTCCGCTTGTGGCGGGCCAGCGCGTCACGGGAGCGCCGGAGCTCGGCCAGTCGGCCGCCGGCCTCCGCGCGGGTCTGTCGGAGGCCGCGCAGCTGGCGCGCCACGCCGGCGGCGGCCGCGGCCTGCCGGCTGTCCGCGCGGTCGGCGAGCGAGGCGCGCTCCAGGTACTGGTCGGGGTCGGAGGAGAGGGCCAGTTGCAGCTCGGGGGCGACCGAGCCGGAGCGGTACTGCGCGGTGGCGGCGGAGCCCAACGCGTCACGGGAGGCGTTGAGCCGCTCCGCCTTGCGGGCGGCCTCGTCGCGCAGCTCGTCGTACCGGGCGCGGGCCGTGTCGGCCTTCTCCTTCGCGCCGTTGTACCGCTCGGTGGCCTCCTCGGCCTGCCGGTGGTACTCGTCGACCTTCGCCTTCACCTGCGCGGGGGAGAGCCGCGGCTGGGCCTGCGCGTCGGTGTCGGCTCCGGTCACGGCGCCGGCGACCCCGGCGAGGGCCAGGGCCGCGGCGGCGTGGGCCGAACCGCCGGGGAGCAGCCGCCGTCTGGGCTTCCGATGCGAGGCCACGACGTGATCACCATTCCTTCCGGGGTGACGGCGGCGCCCCTACGCAGCGTGACGAGGAGCGGGCCGGCGTCTGGAGGAGGACGCTAAGCCCGCGCGCGGGGCCAAGGCGGGGCGATGCGGGAGAGTGAATGGATTCGGCGGCTCGGCGACCGGAGCTGAGAGCTTGGGCGGCGGGTCGCCGCAGGTGAACGCGCGGGTCTGACCGAGGTTCCGAAGACGCCACGGTCGCGGGGCGCGCGATGGTATACGGGCACCGCCGCGAGCGGCACGGCACCCACGCGGCCTGCCGGCGCCCCGCCGCGGCTACGCTCCGAGGCCATGAACGTACTGATCAACGTCTTCGTCGGCCTCCACATCGTCGGCATCGCCGCCCTGCTCGGGGGCTTCCTCTCGCAGATGAAGGCGATGCGCGGGGGCGAGGCGCGGATGACCCCGGGCATGCTGCACGGCGCGCTCACCATGCTGATCACCGGCGTGGCCCTGGTCGGGCTCAACCAGGCCGACGACCAGCCGGTCAACAACCTCAAGATCGGGATCAAGATGGCGCTGCTGATCGTGATCCTCGCGCTGGTCTACGTGAAGCGGGACGAGGAGCGCGTCGCCACGCCCGTCTTCGGCCTGGTGGGGCTGCTGACCACGGCGAACGTCTTCATCGCGGTGCTGTGGACCTGAGCGGGCCGGGACCGGGGGCGCCGGTTCCGGTGCCCGCCGGTTCCCGCACCCGCCCGCCGCGGCGCCCCGGGATGACGCCGGGCGCCGCCGGCTAGGCCGGGCGCACGTTGCCGTAGATCGGCATCTCCGTGATCGGAGCGATCTTCACGACGTCGCCCGGCTTCGGCGCGTGGATCATCATTCCGTCGCCGATGTAGAGCCCCACATGGCTGATGTCGTCGTAGAAGAAGACCAGGTCACCCGGGATGAGCTCGGACGTCGCCACCCGCTGGCCGACCTTCACCTGGTCCCAGGTGGTGCGCGGCAGGGTGACCTCGGCGGACTTCCAGGCGGCCTGGGTGAGCCCCGAGCAGTCGTACGAGCCGGGGCCGGTCGCTCCCCAGACGTACGGCTTGCCGAGCTGGGCCCGGGCGAAGGCGATCGCCCGCTCCGCCTTGGTGGCGTGTGAGCCGGAGTCGCTCCCGGAGCCCGAGCCGGACCCGGTGTCGGTCCCGGTCCCGCTGTCGCCGCCGGCGTCCTGGTCGGGCGTGGGCTGCTGCCTGCGCCGCTCGGCCTCCTCGCGCTGCCGCTCCTTCTCCGCCAGTTCGGCGGCCTTGCGGCGGGCCTCCGCCTCCTTGCGCCTCTCGATCGCCGCCAGTCGCGCCTTCTCCTCGGCGGTCAGCCGCGACAGCAGCGTGCGGGCCTCCGCCAGCTTGCCCTGGACGGTCTCCTTCTTGGCCCGCAGCCGCTTCTGCGACTCGGACAGCCGGGTCAGGCTCCGGGCGGCCTCGGCGCGCTGGGTGGCCGCCTCCGCCGTCTGGACGCGGAAGTCGTCGACCGCCTCCTTCTGGCGGCCGGTGAGCCGGTCCATGAGGTGGCTCCGGTCGAAGAAGTCCTGCGGGTCGGAGGCGAGCAGCAGGGTCGCGGTGTTCGCCACCCCGCCGTGCCGGTACTGGGCCGCGGCGTACGCGCCCAGGACGCGCCGTGCCTCGTTGAGCTTCTCGGTGCGCCGCGCGGCGTCCTCGATCATGCGGTCCACGGTGGCGCGCTGCTTGTCCGCGCGCTCCTCGGCCGCGTTGTACTCCTGGGTGGCGGTGCCCGCCTCCCGGTAGAGCGTGTCGACCCGCTCCTTGACCTCCTCCATGGTCGGCTCGGGCGCGCGGGGCGCGGCCTGCGCGCTCGGGGCGGCCTGGGACAGCAGGGTGACCGAGGCGAGGGCGGCGGTGGTGACGCCGACGGCCGTCCGGCGGCCGGCGGGCGCGGACTGGATCCGGGCGGATATCCGGGGGCGCGGTTTGCGGTGCGACGCCAAGGAGGCGCCTCCTTCCGTGGACCGCCTACCGGGTTAGCTGTCGGGTTCGGGCGTCGGAAGGCTGCCCTACGGTCCGTACGGGCCGGTGTCGAGCGAGAGCACCGATGGCCGGTGGTCCGATACGGTCTGATTCACCCCGGTCCTGCGTGTGGGTCCCCGGCTCCGGGTGCCTGGTGGGGCAGGGCCGGACTCGACGGAGGCGGCCCGTGCCGGCGCGGTCGCCGACGGGCGGTGCGGGCCGCTTGGGCGAGCACGCTAGCCAACGCGCGGGGCTCCTGGGAAGCCTGGTGTTCGATTTGCCCCGACACCATTCCGTGACTTCGTCGGCCCGTTGTCGGTGCGGACGCCTAGACTCGTGTGGCGATGAGCAGCAGCCTCTTTGACGACAGCTTCCTGGCGGGCCTCGAACCTTCGGGCGAGGAGCCCCCGCCGCCGCCCGAGGACCCCGAGGACGTCGGGTACGCGGCCGCGGAGGAGGTGCCGCACGACCTGTTCGGCGACACTTTTAACGTGCCCGCACCGAGGGAGCCCAGGGACACCCACTACCGGGACGGCGCCCCCCGCCCCGCCGTCGACCCGGCGGCGCTCCTGGAAGGGCTCAACGAGCAGCAGAGGGCCGCCGTCGAGCACTCCGGCGGACCGCTGCTGATCGTCGCCGGCGCCGGCTCCGGCAAGACCCGGGTGCTGACCCATCGCATCGCCCATCTGCTCGGCACGCGCCGGGTGCACCCCGGCCAGATCCTGGCGATCACCTTCACCAACAAGGCCGCCGGCGAGATGAAGGAGCGCGTCGAGGACCTGGTCGGCCCGCGGGCGAGCGCCATGTGGGTGATGACCTTCCACAGCGCCTGCGTGCGCATCCTGCGCCGCGAGTCGAAGAAGCTCGGCTTCACCTCGTCCTTCTCGATCTACGACGCGGCCGACTCCAAGCGGCTGATGGCGCTGGTCTGCCGGGACCTCGACCTGGACCCCAAGCGCTTCCCGCCCAAGTCCTTCAGCGCGAAGGTCTCCAACCTCAAGAACGAGCTCATCGACGAGGAGACCTTCGCCGGCCAGGCCGCGGACGGCTTCGAGAAGACGCTCGCCCAGGCGTACGCGATGTACCAGTCGCGGCTGCGCGAGGCGAACGCGCTGGACTTCGACGACATCATCATGACGACGGTCAACCTGCTCCAGGCGTTCCCGGACGTCGCCGAGCACTACCGCCGTCGCTTCCGCCATGTGCTGGTCGACGAGTACCAGGACACCAACCACGCGCAGTACACACTGGTGCGCGAGCTGGTGGGCACCGACACCGAGGAGCTCCCCGCCGCCGAGCTGTGCGTGGTGGGCGACGCCGACCAGTCGATCTACGCCTTCCGCGGCGCCACCATCCGCAACATCCTCCAGTTCGAGGAGGACTACCCGCAGGCCAGGACGATCCTGCTGGAGCAGAACTACCGCTCCACCCAGACCATCCTGAACGCCGCCAACGCGGTCATCGAGCGGAACGAGAACCGCCGCCCCAAGAACCTGTGGACCGAGGCCGGCGCCGGGGCGACGATCACCGGCTATGTCGCGGACACCGAGCACGACGAAGCCCAGTTCGTCGCCGACGAGATCGACCGGCTGACCGACGACGGCCACGCCAAGGCCGGCGACGTCGCCGTCTTCTACCGCACCAACGCCCAGTCCCGCGTCTTCGAAGAGATCTTCATCCGGGTGGGCCTGCCCTACAAGGTCGTCGGCGGCGTGCGCTTCTACGAGCGCAAGGAGGTCCGGGACGTCCTGGCCTACCTGCGGGTGCTGGCCAACCCTGAGGACACCGTCCCGCTGCGGCGCATCCTCAACGTGCCCAAGCGCGGCATCGGCGAGCGCGCCGAGGCGATGATCGAGGCCCTCGCGCTGCGCGAGAAGATCTCCTTCGCGCAGGCGCTGCGCCGCGTCGACGAGGCGTACGGCATGGCGGCCCGCTCCAGCAACGCCGTGAAGCGCTTCAACACGCTGCTGGAGGAGCTGCGCACGGTCGTGGAGTCGGGCGCCGGCCCCGCCACCGTGCTGGAGGCCGTCCTGGAGCGCACCGGCTACCTCGCCGAGCTGCAGAACTCCACCGACCCGCAGGACGAGACCCGCATCGAGAACCTCCAGGAGCTGGCCTCGGTCGCCCTGGAGTTCGAGCAGGAGCGCACCGAGGCCGAGCCGGGCACCCTCGCCGAGTTCCTGGAGCGGGTGGCCCTGGTCGCCGACTCCGACCAGATCCCCGACGAGGACACCGAGGGCACCGGCGTCATCACCCTGATGACCCTGCACACCGCCAAGGGCCTGGAGTTCCCGGTGGTCTTCCTGACCGGCCTGGAGGACGGCGTCTTCCCGCACATGCGGGCGCTGGGCCAGACCAAGGAGCTGGAGGAGGAGCGCCGGCTGGCGTACGTGGGCATCACCCGCGCCCGCGAGCGGCTGTACCTGACCCGGTCCACCATGCGCAGCGCTTGGGGCCAGCCCTCGTACAACCCGCCCTCGCGCTTCCTGGAGGAGATCCCCGACCAGTATCTGACCTGGAAGCGGACCGGGCCGTCGACACCGTCGGCCAGCATGAGCGCGCTGGGCTCGCGGGGCTCCGGGGCGTCGATGGGCGCCATGGGCGCGGTCTCCGGGATCACCTCCGCCCTCTCGGCCTCCTCCGCCGCCCGCGGCAAGACGGCTGCCAGCGGCTTCGCCACCCGCCGTGCCACGGAGCGGCCCGTGGTCGCGCTGGCCGTCGGCGACCGGGTCACCCACGACACCTTCGGGCTCGGCCGGGTGGTCGGGCTGAAGGGCAGCGGGGACAGCGCGGAGGCGACGATCGACTTCGGGGACGAGAAGCCGAAGCGGTTGCTTCTGCGGTACGCGCCTGTGGAGAAGCTCTGACGCTCCGCGGGGGTGTTTGACCTCTGAGGGGCTGTGGGGGCTGGGCTGCGGGGTCTGTGACCTGCGGGTGGTCTGTGGCTGGTCGCGCGGCTCCCCGCGCCCCGGGCGGGGCACGCACGTTCCCCTGACGGGGGGTCCTGCTACGGGGCCTGCTCCGGGGGCAGTGCGCGGCACAGGGCCTGTAGTGCGTCCGCGTAGGCGTGGTCGGGTGGGGTCGCGTAGCCGACCACCAGCCCGTCGACGGGGGGTGTGGGGCACTCGGGGTGGCGGTAGGGCGCCAGGCCCTCCAGGGCCAGGCCCTGCCAGACCGCGTCGCGCACCACGGCCCGCTCGGTGCCCGGCGGCAGGCCCAGCACGGCGTGCAGCCCGGCGGCGATGCCGGTGACGCGGATGTGCGGGGCATGCTCGGCGAGCGCCGCGACGAGCTGGTCGCGGCGGCTCCGGTAGCGCTGCCGCATCCGGCGTACGTGCCGGTCGTAGCCGCCCGACTCGATGAAGTCCGCCAGCGTCAGCTGCTCCAGGGCGCTGGTCCACGGCTCCCGCTGTCCCTTGGCCGCGATGACCGGCTCGACCAGATGGCCGGGCAGCACCATCCAGCCCATGCGCAGCGCCGGGGAGAGCGCCTTGCTGACGGAGCCCAGATAGATGACCCGGTCGGGGTCCAGGCCCTGCACCGCGCCGACCGGCTGCCGGTCGTAGCGGAACTCCCCGTCGTAGTCGTCCTCCACCACCAGCCCGCCGCCGGTCCGCGCCCAGTCGACCACGGCCGACCGTCGCTCGGGGTGGAGCGGGCCGCCGGTGGGGAACTGGTGGGCGGGGGTGAGCAGGACCGTTCCGGTCCCGCGCGCCGTCGGGCCGGACAGCGCGTCGACCACGGCGCCGTGCTCGTCGATGGGCAGCGGGACGGTGCGGACTTCGGCGTCGGCCAGGAGGGAGCGGTGGAAGGGCAGCCCGTAGGACTCCACGGCGAGCGGGGCGGGCCCGTCGGCGGGCGCGCCGGGCCACTCCAGCACCCGGGCCAACAGCCGCAGGGCGCCGGCGAAGCCGGTGCAGATGACGATCCGGTCGGGTTCGGTGCGGACGCCGCGGACGCGGGCGAGGTACTCGGTCAGGGCGCGGCGCAGCTCGACGCGGCCGTGGGGATCGCCGGGGCCGAACGCCTCGTTGGGGGCGGCGTTCAACGCCCGACGGGCGGAGGCCAGCCAGGCGGCGCGCGGGAAGGCGGACGGGTCGGGCTTGCCCTGCACCAGGTCCAGGACCGGGCGGGCGTGCGGCTGCGGCGGGCGCCGACGCACCGGCGCGGGGCGCAACGGTTCGGCACGTCGGGCGACGCGGGTGCCGGAGCCCTGACGGGCGGTCAACCAGCCCTCGGCGACGAGCTCGGCGTAGGCGTCGGCGACGGTGTTGCGGGCGATGCCGAGGTCGGCGGCGAGGGACCGGTAGGGCGGCAGCCTGGTTCCGGGGGTCAGCCGCCCGGTGCGGATGGCGTCGCGCAGGGCGCGCATCAGGACGGCGCGGCGGCTACCGGCGCCGGTGAGCTCAAGGTGGAGGTCGCTGCCGAGGGTCTCGGCGGCTCTGACCCAAGAGTCCGTCATGGGACGGAGCCTAGGTGGTGGGCCCGGAGCGACCGCGGGGTGGTCGCGGCCGTGACGGCGGGCGCGGCGCGGGGCGGCCGCCGGCGGGTTACATCGGGTCGAGCCCGTGGCTGCGCAGCCACGGCACCGGGTCGATGGCCGAGCCGCCGCCCGGGCGGACCTCGAAGTGCAGGTGGGGACCGGTGGAGTTGCCGGAGTTGCCGGAGTACGCGATGACGTCCCCGGCCTTCACCGAGCCACTCCGGATCTTGGTGGTGCTGAGATGGCAGTACCAGGTCTCGGTGCCGTCGGGGGAGGTCACTATCGCCATGTTTCCGTACGCGTTGTTCCACTGGGTGCGTACGGTGCCGTCGGTGGCGGCCATCACCGGCGTGCCGTAGCTCACCGGGAAGTCGATGCCGGTGTGCACCGACATCCAGTTGATGCCGGCCTGTCCGTAGCCGGCGCTCAGTCCGTGCTGGGCGACCGGGAGGGCGAACTTCGGCCGCAGCCGCTCCTTGCGCGCGGCCTCCTCCGCCGCCCGCTTCCGCTCGGCCTCCTGACGCTCCTTGAGGTCGATGCGCTCCTGGGTGCGGCTGGCGCGGTTGGCGAAGTCGTCGGCGTTGCGGGTGACCCCGGCGAGTTGGGTGTCCAGCTTGCTGTTGGCGACCGACGCCTTGACGGGCGGGGCGTCCTTGGCGGCCTGCGTCGTCTTGGACTCCTCCTTCGCATCGCTGCCGATGCCGCTGACGGCGGCCGCGGCCACCGCGGTCACGCCCATGATGGCGACCGAGGGGACGGCGACGGTGAGGAGCGCGGAGCGCTTGGGGCGGGCGGCCGCGGTGCGGCGGCGAGCGCGGGCTCCGTCGCGGCGGGCGGACTCGCGGCGCGGGGCGTCGGTGGGGGCTGCCGCGTCGGTGTCGGCGTGCGGCGCGACGAGGACGGGTTCGGCGTCGTCCGGGTCGTCGTGGAGCTCCCGATCCGGGCGGGGCGCGTCGTCGGCGTGCGCGGCCTCGGCGGCCGCGGGGGCGGCGGAATCCCCGTCGGGCGTGGGGTCGTGCCGCGGCTGCTCGCCGTCCTGGGCCCAGAGGGTGGCGTCCCAGGTCTGGGTCAGACCGGTGTCGGTTCCGGCGCCGGTGTTCCAGTGGCCGCTGTCGTATGAACCGCCGGTGTCGTACGAGCCGCCGGTGTCGTACGAGCCGGTGCCGTGCGAGCCGCCGGTGTCGTACGAGCCGGTGGCGTGCGGGTCGTAGCCGCCGGGGGCGGCCGCCGCCTCCCAGGTCCCGCCGTCCCAACCGCCCGAGGCGTCGGCGGAGTCCCAGGATCCGGTGTCCCAACCGCCGCTGTCCCAGGAGCCGCTGGTGTCCACGGCGCCGTGCTGGGCGGGGATGTCGGCCTGACCGGAGACGTCGGTGACCGGCTGGTAGTCGGCACCGGACCAGAGCGCGGAGGTGTCGTACGCGCCGGAGTCCCAGTGCTGTGTGGCGTCGCTGGAACCGGCGGCCCACTGGGTGGCGTCGTAGTGACCGCTGGTGTCGTACGGGCCGGTGGCGTGCGCGTCGTAGCCGGGGTAGGCGCTGGTGTCGTAGCCGGCGGCGAGCTGGTCGAAGGAGCCGGTGGAGTAGACGTCGGTGCCGGTGACGTAGCCGTCGTACGCAGCGTAGGAGTGCGCGGAACCCTGCTGCTCCTCATAACCCCCGTAGTGCGGGGTGTAAGAGGCGTCGGGAGCGGGGACGGTCGGGATGGAGCTCCCCGACGGGTGACGGTCGTTCACCACCAACTTCTCTTTCGCCTCGGCAGCAGGAGCTGGGGGTCTGGGGGGATCCCCAGGGCGGTGCAGTGCGGCGACTGTACCCGGCAGTATGCGACGGCGACAATCTTCGGCGGGGCACCGGCGGCACAGGAAAGGGCTTTTGGTCGTCTTTCGGCTGTCTGAACGCCATTGCTTGGCTCGGCGTTCGAATCGTGTTCGGGGAATTCGCCGATGTGTTCAGGCAACCGAGGCGGTGCCGGAAGCGTCCGCCGGTGGGTCCGGAGGGCCGTCCTCCGTGCGTTCCGGTTGCGCCTTCGGTCGAGGGTTCGACCGGGTGTCCCGGCGCGTCGACTTCGGTTCGGTCGACTTCCGCTCGGCCTCGCCCCGTCCTTCCGTTTCGGGCTGTTCCTCCGCTTCCGGTTCGATCGGGGACCCGTCCAGGGCCTGCCTGACCCCGGTGGCTATCGCGGGGTGCACCGGGAGCGCGAGATGCCCGACGCCCTTGACGCAGACGTTCTCGGCCCGCAGGTCGGGGTGGTCGATCCGGGCCGTCTCGACGGGCGTCATCACCTGGTCCATGTCGCTCCAGAAGCTCACGAACCGGGTGCGGCAGCCCGGCGCGGGCAGCCGCAGCTCCTCGATCACGGTCGAGTCCGGGCGCATCTGGCGCACGATGGGGTGCGCCGAGAGCAGCGGCGCGGCGCGGGTGCCGCTATGCGGGGTGCCGAGCGTCACCAGGGTGTGGACGCGGGTGTCGCCGCCCAGGCGCTGCACGTAGTAGCGGGCGATCAGGCCGCCGAGGCTGTGCCCGACCAGATCCAGCCGGCGCTGGCCGGTGCGGGTGCAGATCTCCTCCACATGCTTGCCCAGCAGCTCGGCGGCGGTGCGGATGTCGCAGGTGAGCGGAGAGTAGTTGAGCGCCTCGACATGGTGTCGACCGTGCTGACGCAGCGAGCGGCGCAGCAGCACGAAGACGGATCGGTTGTCGATGAACCCGTGGAGCAGAAGGACGGGCCTGTGAACCTGGCTTTCGGGAGATTTCGACGCGCGCTCGGACGACGAGGGCGCCGAGTCCTCCGGCGGGTGCTCCTGTGCGAACCCCGTCGGGTACAGCAGGACGTGCGCGGCGAGCACCGCCACGTCGACTGCGGTGGCCCTCACCAGCGCCGTGGAGGAGCGCAGTGGGGAGAGCAGGGAATGGGGAAAGGGAATGGCCCTCATGGCGCCGACCTCCCGAATCGGCACGACGGGGGGCGGCTCTGCCCCCGTGTGCCCTTGCGGGCAGCCGAGGCGGGGTGGGTGGGGGCCGGGCCCGGATTGACGGCCCGGCTCTTGGGCGGACCGCACCGCCGCGCCGTGCGGCTACGGCGCGGCGGTGCGATTCCCCGCTGCGGCTCCCTGACAGCCGTACACGAGTCTCGTGTGCGTCCGCCTCGACTGCCTCTCGGCGTCGGATGCGAACCGGTTACGACTGTTTCCGATCGTGTCCCATATGTGATTTCCCCCTCGCCGCTCGCCGCGAAACTGCTGCGTGCGGGAAGCTGGAGATAACGTTCGTTCACCGCTTACGGGCGGTTACGGCTGTCGTGCAACGGAGCATGGAGGCAGTGATGGGAGTGACTGGTCCGATCCGCGTGGTGGTGGCCAAGCCGGGGCTCGACGGCCACGACCGCGGGGCCAAGGTCATCGCGCGGGCGCTGCGCGACGCCGGTATGGAGGTCATCTACACCGGCCTCCACCAGACACCGGAGCAGATCGTGGACACCGCGATCCAGGAGGACGCCGACGCGATCGGCCTGTCCATCCTCTCGGGCGCGCACATGACCCTGTTCGCGAAGGTGCTGGAGCTGCTGCGCGAGCGCGACGCGGCGGACATCAAGGTCTTCGGTGGCGGGATCATCCCCGAAGAGGACATCCCCCCGCTCAAGGAGCAGGGCGTCGCCGCGATCTTCACCCCCGGCGCGACCACCACCTCCATCGTGGAGTGGGTGCGGGAGAACGTCCGCCCGGTCGCCGCCTGAGCCACCCCTTCCCGCCTCCCGGCCCCGAGCGGACGCCGGGAGGCGCCTACATGCCGCCGCGACCTCGCGAGACGAGGTTGGCGGGGGCCGGTGGTGGTGCGGCGACCGTGAGGGGGCCGCGCGGGTCCTGGCGCCTGGGTGGTGCACGGCTTCGGGCCGGGTGGTCCGTGCCGGGATGCTCGGCGGGGCCGCTCCCGCCGCGCCCGTGCGTGGCGACGATGGCGGGGGCGGGGATGCTCAGCGGGGCCGCTCCCGCCGCGCCCGTGCGCGACGAGGAGGGCGGGGCCGGTGGTCGTGCGACGGCACTGTCGGAGGCGCCCGGTGGCGGGCCGGTCCCGTCACGGGGCGCATGGCGAGCCCGGCGGGGCGGGGGTGAGGAGTTCGGCGCGCATGGTGGCGCGCAACCGCAGGGTGCCGACCAGCCGCTGGAAGGCTTCGGACCAGTAGCCGACCGCGCCGGGAGAGCCGTCCTCCGGGTCGTCCGGGGTGGCGGTGAGCACCTCCAGACGATCGGCCTGGGACGGGTCGAGGCAGCGCTCGGCCAGCCCCATGACGCCGCTGAAACTCCACGGGTAACTACCGGCGTCGCGGGCGATGTCCAGGGCGTCGACGACCGCGTGGCCCAGCGGCGCGGCCCAGGGCACGGCGCAGACGCCGAGCAGCCGGAAGGCGTCGGACAGGCCGTGGGCGGCGATGAACTCGGCCACCCAGACCGCCCGCTCCGCGGCGGGCAGCGCCGACAGCAGCTTGGCCGGGTCGCGCCAGGACGCCGCGGTGGCGGCGGCCGCGAGCACCGCCTCGCCCGCCGCGGGCGGCGTGCTGAGTGGCTCCGACGGGGCGCCGAGCAGGGCGCGGGACCAGGCGGTGTCGCGCTGCCGGACGGCCGCCCGGCACCAGGCGGCGTGCAGGTCGGGTTGCCAGCCGTCGGCCACGGGCAGGGCCACGATGGCCGCCGCGTCCAGCCCGCCGAACCACTCCGACCAGCGCTCCAGCGGCGTCGCCTCGACCAGCTGGCCCAGCCACCAGGCCCGCTCCCCGCGCCCCGCCGGCGGCTTCGCGACGACCCCGTCGCGCTGCATCCCGCCGTCGCACTCGACGGGCGCCTCGACGGCGACGCGCGCCGCCGTGCCGTCCGGCGCCACCTCCAGCGTGACGTACGCGCGGGTCCGCTCGGCCATGCGACCGGCGAGGGCGGATCCGGGGAGGGCGGAGAGCAACTCGGCGGCGGTGGCGCGCACATTGCGGCTGCGATCGGACAACGCCGCCTCGAGGAAGGGCTCGTCGCCGGCCGACAGCTCCTCGCGCAGCGAGTCCAGGAACATCAGCCGGTCCTCCGCGCGCTCCGTCGCCCAGGTGCCGGCGAGCAGCCTCAGGCCGGCGGCGGGGTCGCGGTGCCGTACGGCGCCGAGCACCGCGACGCGCTCCGCGAACAGCCCTTCCTGCCAGCGGGGTTCGGCCGCCCGCAGGAGCGCCTCCGTGGTCTCCGGGGCGTCGCCCGAGGGGGCGGGGCCGAGCGCCGAGGGCAACCCCGCAGCCGGCGGACGCCCGGCCGCCCCTCGGCGGGCGAACTTCCACTCCGGGTTGAGCGCGGCCAGCCACAGGGCGCGCGGCCCGGCGAGCACGAGCGCCTCCGGGCGCAGGTCGGTGCGGGCCCGGGCGGCGTCGAGCAGGGCGGGGAGGAGCGGGGCGGGCGCGCGGTAGCCGCGCTCGTTGGCGAGGGCGAGCCACTGCGGCAGCAACTCGGTGAGGTCGGGGGCGGCACGCGTGCCGGAGTGGCCACCGGCGGAGCGGTCCGCCAGCAGCAGCGCCAGCCGTCGCCGCGCGGCCGGGGGCAGCGGCGGCCGCGGGTCTTCCGGCGCGGGGGCGGGGGCGGCCCAGGCGGCGGCGGGCCGCAGCCCGGCCCGCCGGGCCACCGTGCTGAGCGCGGCGGCGTCCAGCAGCGCGCCGGGTGCCTCCTGCCCGGGGCGCGGGGTGACGGGCGGCCGGCGGCGGTCGGTACCCAGCAGGGCGGCGGCGAGGAGGTCGTCCCAGGCGGGGACGGCTCCGGCGTGGTTGTCCGCGTCGGTCGCGGGGTGGTTCACGGCGTCCTCCGTCTGTGCGGGCGGTCGATGGTCGGGCGGAGTGGGTCGGGTCGGGTCCGGTGAGGTCGGTCGTGGCGGAGGGTCGGGGCGGTCGATGGTCGGGCGGAGTGGGTCGGGTCGGGTCCGGTGAGGTCGGTCGTGGCGGAGGGTCGGGGCGGTCGATCGGGGTGGTCGATCGGGGTGTCGCGGAAGGGCGGCGGTCCTGGCGGCCGCACACGGGACCCGTCACGGAGTCGACCGTGGCCGGCGGCGTCGTCCACCGCGGGCCCGGACACCGGGCCCGCGCAGGTCGCTTGTCTCGGGGAGCGGTCCGTGGCCAGGCACGAGTCCCCCGCCGGCCCCGGGCGCCGGCTCAAGGCACCGGCTGCGGGTGTCGGTCAGGGTGTTGGGCAGGGCGTCGGTTCGGAGCCGGTTCGGGGGTCGGTTCGGGGGTCGGGCCTCGGCGGTGGGCCGGCTCGCCGAGGTGCTCGGGTACGGCGGCCGTGGAGGGCGGTGCTCATGAGGCCGGGCGAGTGGGGTCGGGGCTCAGGGGGCCGGGGTGCTCCGGTCGGGGCTCATGGGACGGGTCGGGTGGGGTCGGGGAACGAGACTGGGCCGTGGGGCTGGGCCGCGGGGTCGGGTGGGGCGGGACTCACAGGGGCACGGGGAGGGGGTCCCAGGTCGTCACGGGGGTGAAGCCGCGGTGGCCGCACTCGCCGAAGACCGTGATCGGGCCGCCGCCGGAGACGGCGGCGAGCTGCCACAGATTGGCGCGGCCCAGGCAGCGCGGGTCGACGGGGAGGGCGGTGCCGGTGCGGGTGTCGGCCAGCTGCCAGCCCTCCCCGCGGGGTATCGGCGTGACCTGCGCGAGCACGGTGGGCCAGGCGTCCAGCCACGGGTCCGCCCGCAACGCCTCCCCGTACGCGGCCAGGGCGGCGGCCGGGTCGACGCCCGGCGGCGGCCCCGGCTCGAGGCGCGCGGGCGCGGACTCGGCGCGGCGGGGGCCCAGCACAGCGCGGAGCGGCCGGGCCGAGGGGTAGTAGACGAGGTCGGCGTCGAGCATCAGCCCGGTGGGGAACGCGAGCTCCGGGGCGCGGCCGGCGGCGCCGAACGAGAGCAGCAGCGCCATCCGCTCCGTGCGCTCCCCGCGCAGCCAGATCCGGCGCGTGGTGAGCCTGCCGTCGGCGCTGTCCTGCTGGCCGAGCACCAGCCAACGGTCCCGTACGGCGGGGCCCGAGGAGAGCACCTCGGCCGCGTTCGAACTGATGCCGACGCGGGCGCGGGTGGTGGCGGCCAACTCCTCGGGCAGTTCGTCCAGATGGAGAAAGCCCTGGTTGAGCAGGTGGATGAGCGCGGCCTCCTCCAGCAGTCGGGCAGGCCAGCCGGGACCGGAGGCCCGGATGGCGCCCAGCTCGCGGACCCGCGCCTCCAGCCCGGGTGCCTGGGCGTCCACCATCCGGGCCGCCGTCTCGTCCCATGTCGCGTACGCGGCGTGCGCGTCGTCGACGTCGCCGGTCGCGGCCAGTCCCTCGCGCAGCAGGTCGGCCAGGCGGCGCTCCAACTCCGTGGCGCCGGCGGCGATCCGCTGCCCGCGGCGCTCGGCCCGCCGCCGGGCCGCCCCCGGATCGGCGGCCCCCGAGCCACCCGAGCCACCCGAGCCACCCGAACCCCCCGGGACGTTCGAGCCGGCCGTGTCGTCGGCACCGCCGGCGCCGGGTGTCCCGCCCGCCGCCGCACGCTCGGACCGTCGCCGCCGACCGCTCAGCCACCGCTCGGCCCACGGCGGCGGCTCGGTCGCCTCTCGTACAGCCCCCTCTCCCGTCTCGGCCGCCGCCCACAGCAACAACAGGCCCAGTGCGTGCTTGCACGGAGACTTCCGGCTCGGGCACGTGCACGCGGCGGTCGGGCCGGTCGGCCCGGAGAGATCGACCACCGTCTGGTACGGCGTGCTTCCCCCGCCCTTGCAGAGCCCCCACACGGAGGTCCCCGGCGAAGACGCCCCCGCGCCCCCGTCCGGGTCCACCGCGCCGCTCGTGACCGTCCCCGTGTCCGACCACGGATCGGCGGTCGCGAGCCTGCTGCCCGCCTTGCGTGATGCGGCGTCAGGAGCCAGCTCCAGCACCTGCTCCGCCGTCCAGCGTTCCCCCTGCGGATTCATGTGGACGACGTTAGATTCCGCCACTGACAATCGCCCTGGCCTGCACGTTCGTTGACGCCGGACCGATTGTCAGTGGGGTGGTGCAAGGTGGTTTTCAGATCCGGATCCCGGACCGAGTGACGAGCTGGGGGAGCTGTGACCATGACTGTGCCCGGACCCGCGGACACGCCCTCGACGCCGGCCCAGACGCCGCCGTCCACCCCGTCCCCGACCCAGGCCCCGGCCGCTCTGCGACCGCATGCCGAGGACGCCTTCGCCGATGAGCTGAAGGCCCTCGCGGCCGCCGACGACCGGCCGCGGCCGGAGCGCTGGCGGCTCTCTCCCTGGGCGGTGGCCACCTACCTCCTGGGCGGCACGCTGTCCGACGGCACCGTCATCACCCCGAAGTACGTGGGCCCCCGGCGGATCGTCGAGGTCGCCGTGACCACGCTGGCCACCGACCGGGCGCTGCTGCTGCTCGGCGTGCCGGGCACCGCCAAGACCTGGGTGTCGGAGCACCTGGCGGCGGCGGTCAGCGGGGACTCGACGCTGCTGGTGCAGGGCACCGCCGGCACGCCGGAGGAGGCCATCCGCTACGGGTGGAACTACGCACGGTTGCTCGCGCACGGCCCCGACCGCGAGGCGCTGGTGCCCAGCCCGGTCATGCGGGCCATGGCGCGGGGGATGACCGCCCGGGTGGAGGAGCTGACCCGCATCCCCGCCGATGTGCAGGACACGCTGATCACCGTCCTGTCGGAGAAGACGCTGCCGATCCCGGAGCTGGGGGAGGAGGTCCAGGCGGTGCGCGGCTTCAATCTGATCGCGACGGCCAACGACCGTGACCGGGGCGTCAACGAGCTCTCCAGCGCGCTGCGCCGCCGGTTCAACACCGTGGTGCTGCCGCTGCCCGCCACGCCTGAGGACGAGGTCGACATCGTCGCCCGCCGCGTCGACCAGCTCGGCCGCTCGCTCGACCTGCCCGCCGCGCCCGAGGGCGTGGACGAGATCCGCCGGGTGGTCACCGTCTTCCGTGAGCTGCGCGAGGGCGTCACCTCCGACGGGCGCACCAAGCTCAAGTCGCCCTCCGGCACGCTCTCGACGGCCGAGGCCATCTCCGTGGTGACCGGCGGCCTCGCCCTCGCCGCGCACTTCGGAGACGGCGTGCTGCGCTCGGGCGACGTGGCCGCGGGCATCCTGGGCGCGGTCGTCCGCGACCCGGCGGCGGACCGCGTCATCTGGCAGGAGTACCTGGAGGCGGTCGTCCGCGAGCGCAAGGGCTGGAAGGACTTCTACCGCGCCTGCCGTGAGGTGAGCGCGTGACCGCGTCGCGGCGGGGGGCGCGGGCTCCGCGCGGGGAGAGCGCGCCGGGCGGCGGTCGGCCGGGCGCCGGGCCGGGACCGGTCCTGCTGGGTGTGCGGCACCACGGGCCGGGCTCGGCGCGAGCGGTGCGGGAGGCGCTGGACGCCTGCCGACCTGCGATGGTGCTCATCGAGGGGCCACCGGAGGCGGACGCGCTGGTGGGCCTCGCCGCCGACGAGCGGATGAGGCCGCCGGTGGCGCTGCTGGCGCACCTCGTGAACGACCCGGGGCGCGCGGCCTTCTGGCCGCTGGCGGAGTTCTCGCCGGAGTGGGTCGCCATCCGCTGGGCACTGGCCCACGAGGTGCCGGTGAGCTTCATCGACCTGCCCGCCGCGCACTCGCTGGCGCTCGCCGCCGCCGGCCCGGGGAAGCCCGAGGCGGTCGAGCCGGAGGCGGTTGAGCCCGAGGCGGCGCGCCCCGATGGGGCGGCGGCGGACTCCGACGTGGCCGAGGACGACGCGTGCGGCGGCGATCGGGCCGCCGGTGGCCCGGATGCCGGCGGCCCGGCCGGCGATGGCCCGTCTCGGGGCGGCCCGGCAGTGAGCGGTCCGGCCGGCGGTGTCCCCTCCGCCGGTGAACCGGCCGGCGCCGGCCCGGACATCGGCGCGACCGGCGTCAGCCCGGATGCCGGCGGTCCGGCAGCCGGTGCCCCCTCCGGCGACGACCTCGCCATTGGTGACGACCCCGCCACCGGCGACGACCCCGCCACCGGTGACCCGTCCGGCGGGGACACGGAGGCGGCCGACGCGCGTGTGGACCCGTTGGCCGTGCTCGCCGGGGCGGCGGGGTACGACGACCCGGAGCGCTGGTGGGAGGACGTCGTGGAGCACCGCCGCGCGGCGGCGTTCCAGGAGGCTGGAGACGTCGACGCGGACGACAGCCACGCCGCCCGTGCGCTGGCCCCGTTCGAGGCGCTGGCCGAGGCCATGGCCGAGTTGCGCGCCGCGTACGGGCTCGGGGGCCACTCCCGCGACGCCGTGCGGGAGGCGCACATGCGGCTGCGGCTGCGCGAGGCACGGCGGGAGTTCGGGGACGCGGTCGCGGTCGTCTGCGGGGCGTGGCACGTGCCGGCGCTGTCCCAGAAGACCACCGTGACCGCCGACCGCGCCCTCCTCAAGGGGCTGCCCAAGGCCAAGGCGGAGTTGAGCTGGGTGCCGTGGACGCACCGCCGTCTGGCCCGGCACAGCGGCTACGGCGCCGGCATCGACTCGCCCGGCTGGTACGCCCACCTCTTCCACGCGTCCGACCGCCCCGTGGAGCGTTGGTTGACCCGGGTCGCCACCCTGCTCCGCGCCGAGGACCACGCGGTCTCCTCCGCCCATGTCATCGAGGCGGTGCGGCTCGCGGAGACGCTGGCGGTCATGCGCGGCCGCCCGCTGGCCGGACTGACGGAGACCCTGGACGCCGTCCGCGCGGTGATGTGCGAGGGCTCCGAGGTGCCGCTCGCCCTGGTCCACGACCGCCTGGTGGTCGGTGACGAGCTGGGCGAGGTGCCCGACTCCGCACCGGCCACCCCGCTCCAGCGGGATCTCACCCGCGCTCAGCGTTCGTTGCGCCTCAAGCCGGAGGCGCGGGAGCGCGAGCTGGACCTGGACCTGCGCAAGGACACCGACGCGGCGCGCGGCCGGCTGCTGCACCGGCTGCGGCTGCTCGGCATCGACTGGGGCGTCCCCGCCCGCTCCGCGCGGGCCAACATCGGCACCTTCCGCGAGACCTGGCGGCTGTGCTGGGAGCCGGAGCTGTCGGTACGGGTCGCCGAGGCGGGGGTGTGGGGGACCACCGTGCCGTCCGCCGCCACCGCCAAGGCGGAGTCGCTGGCGGCGGGGGCGTCGACGCTCGCCGAGATCACCGAACTCGCCGAGCGGTGTCTGCTCGCCGGCCTCTCCGACGCGCTCCCCGTCGTGATGCGCGCCCTGGCCGACCGCGCCGCGCTCGACGCCGACGTCGGGCACCTCGCCCAGGCCCTGCCCGCCCTGGTCCGCTCCGTGCGCTACGGCGATGTGCGCGGGACCGACACGGCGGCGCTCACGGACGTGGCCGCCGGTATCGCCGAGCGTGTGATCGTCGGCCTGCCGCCCGCCTGCGGCGGGCTCGACCGGGACGGGGCGGCCGAGATGCGCCGCCATCTGGACGCCGTGCACCAGGCGGTCGGCCTCCTCGCCGAGGCGCGGTCCGGCCCGGTGACGCCTGCCGCGAGTGATCCCGGCGACCCGTCCCCAGCCGGCGGTGACGACCCGGGCCGGCTGCCGCCCCCGCACGTCCGTTCCGACATGGACGGGCTGGACGCCCGGTGGCGCGGCGCGCTGCGTGGGCTGGCCGACCGGGACGGCGTGCCGGGGCTGATCCGCGGCCGGGCGGCGCGGCTGCTGCTGGACGACGGGGCCCTGGCCGAGGGGGAGGCGGCGCGGCTGATGCGGCTGGCGCTCTCGCCGGGCACCGCGCCGCCCGAAGCGGCCTCCTGGATCGAGGGCTTCATCGGCGGCGGCGCGGGCGGCGGGATGCTCCTGGTGCACGACGAGCGGCTGCTGGCCCTGGTGGACGGCTGGCTGACCGGTGTGCCGGCTGACTCCTTCACAGATGTGCTGCCGCTGCTGCGCCGCACGTTCTCGGCGTACGAGCCCGGTGTCCGCCGCACCCTGGGCGAGCTGGTCCGCCGCGGCCCGGTCGACCGGTCGGGGGTCGCGGGGGCCGGCGGCGCCCCGCGCACCCCGCCCGCGCCCGGCTTCGGCCCGGAGCTCGACCCGGCGCGCGCGGCCGCCGTGCTGCCGACGCTCGCCCTGCTGCTGGGCCACCACCATCCCGGCGGTCCTCTCGACGCCGGCGGTCTCCGCGATGCCGGCGGTCCCGGTGGTCTCCGCGACTGCCCCGACGCCGGTGGTCACCCTGATGCCGGCGGCCGCCTCGACGCCGGCGGTCTCCGCGATGCCGGCGGTCCCGGTGGTCCCGGTGGTCTCCGCGACTGCCCTGGCGCCGGTGGTCATTCCGACGTCGGCAGTCGCCCCGGTCCCGGCAGCCGTCCCGGCGCCGGTGGTCATTCCGACGTCGGCGGTCGCCCCGACTCCGGTGGTTGCCGTGAGGCCATCGCCACGACGACCGGCGCGGAGGTGCGCGCATGACCAGTGAGGTGAGCGACATGACCGACGTGACCGGGGCCACCGCGGAGGGGTGCGGCCTCGACGCCGCCGACATTGCCGACACCGCTGAGGTCCGCGAGCGGCTGCGCCGTTGGCGGCTGGTGCTGGGCGGCGGCGGGGGCGACGCGGCCGACGGCACGGGGTGCGTGCTGGGAAGTCGGGACGCCGCGATGGACCGAACCCTGGAGGCGCTCTACGGGGGCGACGGCAGCAGGGGCCCCGGCGGCCCCGGTGGCCCCGGTGCGGCCGCCGCGGGCGGTGGGGCCGCGCGGTCCGCGGGGCTCGGCGGGTCCGCGCCCCAAGTCGCCCGCTGGCTCGGCGACATCCGCGACGACTTCCCCACCTCGGTGGTCCAGGTCATGCAGCGCGACGCCATCGACCGTCTCGGGCTGTCGGCGCTGCTGCTGGAGCCGGAGATGCTGGAGGCGGTCGAGGCGGACGTGCACCTGGTGGGCACGCTGCTCTCGCTCAACAAGGCGATGCCGGAGACCACGAAGGAGACCGCGCGGGCCGTGGTCCGCAAGGTGGTCGAGGACCTGGAGCGGAGGCTCGCGTCCCGCACCCGCGCCACGCTGACCGGGGCGCTGGACCGCTCGGCCCGGGTCAGTCACCCGCGCCACCGTGACATCGACTGGAACCGCACCATCCGGGCCAACCTGAAGAACTACCTGCCGGAGCACCGCACGGTCGTGCCGGAGCGGTTGGTCGGCTACGGCCGGACGGCGCACGGGGTGCGGAAGGAGGTCATTCTCTGCGTCGACCAGTCGGGCTCGATGGCGGCGTCCGTCGTATACGCCGCGGTGTTCGGCGCCGTGCTCGCCTCGATGCGCTCCATCGCCACCCGACTGGTCGTCTTCGACACCGCCGTCGTGGACCTCACCGACCAGTTGGACGATCCGGTGGACGTGCTGTTCGGGACCCAGCTGGGTGGGGGCACGGACATCAACCGGGCGCTGGCGTACTGCCAGTCGCGGATCACCCGACCCGCCGACACCGTCGTGGTGCTGATCAGCGATCTGCACGAAGGCGGCATCCGGGCCGAGATGCTGAAGCGGGTGGCGGCGATGAAGGCGTCGGGGGTGCGGTTCGTGTCGCTGCTGGCGCTGTCGGACGAGGGCGCGCCCGCGTATGACCGGGAGCACGCGGGGGCGCTCGCGGCGCTCGGCGCGCCGGCCTTCGCCTGTACACCAGACCTGTTCCCGGAGGTGATGGCGGCCGCGATCGAGAAGCGTCAACTGCCCATACCGGACAAGGCGCCGCATCGGTAACCGGGGGGTTGCGCGGCCCCCCGTCCCTCGTGCAAGGATCAAGCCACCGGCCGGAACGTGTGGTCATCCGTTCGCCCGGCCAATCCAGACTCCCCGTCGCCACCCCCGTCGTAGCGCGCAGGCCCGCCATGCCGGGCGCCGCGGCGCACCGTCGTTCCCAGGGAAGGTTCCGCTCGTGTCCGTCGCGTTCACCGTCTCCGCCGCCGTGCGCCCCTCGCGCACGGTCGCGGCGCGGCGGGCGCTGCTGACCGTGCTCCTCCTCGGGGGCTTCCTCGCGCTGGCGTTCATCCTCGGCGGCAGCGCTCAGGCCGCGGAGCGGGGCGAAGGGACGGAGGTCCCTGTCGGCGCGGGCCGGCCAAGCGTCTCCCCGGCGCCCGACACCCGGGCGTCCGGCGTCGACCACGAGGTCGACGCCACCGAGACCCGTGACGGAGCAGGGGACGCGGCCGCCGTGCGCCGTCCCCGCTCCCTCAGCCCCGTCAAGGTCGTCGAGGCGACGCACCGGCGGACCGTGGAGCGCGTCGAGTCCACGGCCGAGACCGTGCGGGCCGTCGAGACGGTGCTGCGGGAGGCCGTGCGGCCGGTCACCGAGCCGGTGGAGCGCATCGCCGCGCCGGTCGGCGAGGTGGTGCGCGACACCACCGGCGCCCTGCCCGCGAACCCGGTCGGCGACGTCGGTCCCGGGGCGGGCGAGGACGCCCGCCCGGTCGACCCGACGACGCCGGATGACGTGGCCCGACCGGCGGCCGACGGCCGTGCGACGCCGGACGTCACCGCGTCCGACCGCCGTGCGGCGGGGTCGACCGACGCCGCCAACGCGCCTGTCTCTCCAAGCAATTGGGACGTTCCCGTCCCGTCAGCCGATGTCGCCGACGATGCGCCGCGTCCCGTGGCGCGGGTGGCGGACGGCCGGTCTCGCGACGGGGAGTCCCCGGTGCCGAGCCGACTCCCGCGGGCCCCGTACGGGACGGTGTCCTCGTCCGCCGGCGACGGCGGCGCCCCTCGCGGCGGGGACGCGCCCGCCGCCCTGCCGCCGTCCGGCGTGGCCCGCTTCGGGCTGGTGCCCGGCGCGGTGAGCGGCGACAGCTCCGCGCCGACGCGCGAGCGCTACCACGAAATCCTCGAATTCCCCGGCTAGGGCAGACCGTCTCCCCCGTCTGCTGAAGACCTGCCGCGCGGGGGCGGGACAGGTCTGCCCGTTCGCCAACTCCACGAATTCGAAGGACTTTTCTTCACCATGCGTACCAACCTTCGCCGTTCCATCCTCGTCGCCGCCGCTGCCACCGGAATCTGGGCGCTGGGCACCGCGGCCGCCAGCGCCGACGAGCGTCCCGAGGCACCGGTGACCGACGCCGTGACCAGCACCGTGAGCGGCGCCACCGACACCGCCAAGGGCGCGCTGCCGGCCGAGGGCCTGTCGACCGAGGGCCTGTCGACCGGTGCGCTGGACGGCGTCACCGACACCGCCGACCTGGGCAAGGTCACCGACCTGGGCGAGGCCGCGGACCTGAGCAAGGCGGCCGACCTGAGCAAGGCGACCGACCTGGGCAAGACCGCCGACCTGAGCAAGGTGACCGACCTCGGCAAGACCGCCGACCTGGGCAAGGTCGCGGACCTGAGCAAGGCGACCGACCTCGGCAAGGCGACCGAGCTGGGTAAGGCCGGGGATCTGGGCAAGGCGGCCGACCTGGGTCAGGCCCGGCGGGTGGTGGACGGGGCGGTCGAGCGCGCCGGCGACGTCGCCGACCTCGACGGTCTGTCCGGTGAGGTGCCCGGCGCGCTGCCGGGCATCCCGGTGGTCGGCTCGCTGCCGTCCGTCCCGGCGGTCCCGTCTGTTCCCTCCGCCCCGTCCATCCCCTCCGTGCCCGGCGCCCCGACCCTGCCCGCCGAGCTGCCGACCGAGCTGCCCTCGCTTCCCGAGGTGCCCGCCGGCCCCGGCTCCGCCGGTGATCTGCTCGCCGCGCTGGCCGGTGCCGGCGTCCGTCCCGAGCAGCTGACCGGCACCGCGCAGGGCGCCGTCGCCCAGACCCGCCCGACCGTCGACCGGGTGGCCGACGACGTGCTGCCGCCCGTCGCGCGCCCGGTCGTCGTCGAGGCGGTCCCGGTGGCCGAGCGGGCCGCCGGCGACACCGGCGCGCTGGCTGAGCACGCGACCGGAGCCACCACCCCCTTCGCCCGGACCGTGGCCGGCGGGGCGGTGTCCCTCACCACCGGCGCCACCGAGGGGGCCTACGACCTCGCGGGCGGGGTGACCGGCGATGTGCGGGGGCTCGCGGGCGACGCGACCGGGTCGGCGGGGGTCCTGGCCGGCGACGCGACCGGTGACGCCCGCACCTTCGCCGACGGAGTGACCGCCACGGCCGCTCCGTACGCCCAGGTCCTGACCGCCACCGCGGCCGCGGACGGCCAGCGCGCCGCCGGCAACGCCGTCTCCGGTGCCCAGCGGATCCTGCCGGCCGTCCCCGCCGACCTCGCCGACCTGAGCAACGCCGCGAACATTCCGGCGCTCCCGGCCCTGCCCACCGGAGCCGACCTGCCGACGGCCCTCCCGGCCGTCGACGGCGTCCCGGCGACCCTCCCGACGCTGCCCGCGACCGGCGGCCTCGGCCTCTGATACACCCGTGCCGCCATTCGGCCGTACGGCGGTACCGCCGAATGGCACGGGCGCGACGGCGCTGACTCGACCGACCGGGCGACCCCCTTTGGGGAGGGGGCTGCCCGGTCGTCGCTTATGCCCCCGATGACCCCTACCGCATTCGAATGCATGGCCCGTACCCCGATCTGTGACCGTAATCACCGCGTGAGTGTGACCTGTGATTTAGGGACCCAGGTCCCACGGGGATAACCTGCGAGGCGGACATGCCGCGTACCCGGCGCACGTGTGCCGCCCTCGTCAAAGATCGCGTCCTCACGCTGCCACCGCGGCACGCCCGCGCAGACAACGAACCGCGAAATCCAGGAAAAGGGACGGACGCGCGTGGACCTGTTCGAGTACCAGGCGAGGGACCTCTTCGCCAAGCACGGTGTACCGGTGCTGGCCGGTGAAGTCATCGACACGCCTGAGGCGGCGCGCGAGGTGACCGAGCGGCTCGGCGGCCGGTCGGTCGTCAAGGCGCAGGTGAAGGTCGGCGGCCGCGGCAAGGCCGGTGGCGTCAAGCTGGCCTCCGACCCGGAGGACGCGGTCGAGAAGGCCGGTCAGATCCTGGGCATGGACATCAAGGGCCACACGGTCCACAAGGTGATGCTGGCCGAGACCGCGCCGGAGATCGCCGAGGAGTACTACGTCTCGTACCTCCTCGACCGCACCAACCGCACCTTCCTGGCCATGGCCTCCGTCGAGGGCGGCATGGACATCGAGGAGGTCGCGGCCACCAAGCCCGAGGCCCTCGCCAAGATCCCGGTCGACGCCAACGAGGGCGTCACCGCGGAGAAGGCCCGCGAGATCGTCGCGGCCGCGAAGTTCCCGGCCGAGGTCGCCGACCAGGTCGCCGAGGTCCTCCAGACGCTGTGGAAGACCTTCATCGCGGAGGACGCGCTCCTCGTCGAGGTCAACCCGCTCGCCAAGGTCGCCGACGGCCGCGTCATCGCGCTCGACGGCAAGGTCTCCCTGGACGCGAACGCCGAGTTCCGTCAGCCGGGCATGGCCGACCTCGAGGACAAGGCGTCGGCCAACCCGCTGGAGGCCGCGGCCAAGGCCAAGGGCCTCAACTACGTCAAGCTCGACGGCGAGGTCGGCATCATCGGCAACGGCGCGGGTCTGGTCATGTCGACCCTCGACGTCGTCGCCTACGCCGGTGAGAGCCACGGTAACGTCAAGCCGGCCAACTTCCTCGACATCGGTGGCGGCGCCTCCGCCGAGGTGATGGCGAACGGCCTGGAGATCATCCTGGGCGACCCGGACGTCAAGTCCGTCTTCGTCAACGTCTTCGGTGGCATCACCGCCTGTGACGCGGTCGCCAACGGCATCGTGCAGGCCCTGGAGCTGCTGAAGTCCAAGGGTGAAGAGGTCACCAAGCCGCTGGTGGTCCGCCTCGACGGCAACAACGCCGAGCTGGGTCGCAAGATCCTGACGGACGCCGACCACCCGCTGGTGCAGCAGGTGGACACCATGGACGGCGCGGCCGAGCGCGCCGCCGAGCTGGCTGCGAAGTAAGGGACGAGGGACACCACAACCATGGCTATCTTCCTCACCAAGGACAGCAAGGTCATCGTCCAGGGCATGACCGGCTCCGAGGGCCAGAAGCACACCCGCCGGATGCTCGCCTCCGGCACCAACATCGTCGGTGGCGTGAACCCGCGCAAGGCCGGCACCACGGTCGACTTCGACGGCACCGAGATCCCGGTCTTCGGCTCCGTGGCCGAGGCCATCGAGCAGACCGGTGCGGACGTCACCGTCATCTTCGTCCCGGAGAAGTTCACCAAGGACGCGGTCATCGAGGCGATCGACGCCGAGATCCCGCTCGCCGTGGTGATCACCGAGGGCATCGCGGTCCACGACACCGCCAGCTTCTGGGCCTACGCGGGCGAGAAGGGCAACAAGACCCGGATCATCGGCCCGAACTGCCCGGGTCTGATCACCCCCGGCCAGTCCAACGCCGGCATCATCCCGGCCGACATCACCAAGCCGGGTCGCATCGGCCTGGTGTCGAAGTCCGGCACGCTGACCTACCAGATGATGTACGAGCTGCGGGACATCGGCTTCTCGTCCTGCGTCGGCATCGGCGGTGACCCGATCATCGGCACCACCCACATCGACGCGCTCAAGGCGTTCCAGGACGACCCCGACACCGACCTGATCGTGATGATCGGTGAGATCGGCGGCGACGCCGAGGAGCGGGCGGCCGACTTCATCAAGGCCAACGTCACCAAGCCGGTCGTCGGCTACGTGGCGGGCTTCACCGCCCCCGAGGGCAAGACCATGGGCCACGCGGGCGCCATCGTCTCCGGTTCGTCCGGCACCGCCCAGGCGAAGAAGGAGGCCCTGGAGGCCGCGGGCGTGAAGGTCGGCAAGACGCCGTCCGAGACGGCGCGGCTGGCCCGGGCGGCCCTGGCGGGCTGATCCCGACCGCAGCGAGGCCGTGGGCCCGTACCCCTCCTGGGGTACGGGCCCACGGCCTTTTTCCGGCCCAACTCCCCTTTGTTTCACGTGGAACGTGCGTTCTGTCCGGGTGCGGTCGCGGGTGTGGGTGTGGGTGAAGGCGTCGGTGAGGCTGTGGGGCCGGCCGCGGGGGAGCCCGCCGGCTCGGGGCGGACCGGCTCCGAGGCCGGGGTCTCCGCGTTCCGGGTGACCGCGACGGTCAGCCCCATCAGGACCAGGAAGAGGACGGCGCCGGCGATGGCGGCCCGCGTCCAGCGGCGCACGGCCCGCTCGCTCGCCTGTCGTACGGCTCGGGCCGCCCGGCGCGGCGCCGGCTGCCCCGCGGCCAGCGCGGTCAGTTTCTCGCGGAGGATCCGGCTCTGCTCGGTGGGCGACGCGTCGTGCAGTTCGGGCAGCGGATCGGTGAGCGCCCGGTGCCCGCGGATGATCCGGTTGGCTGTGGCCGGCGTGCTCGCCTGCGACTCGGCGGCGGTCTCGGCCAGGCCGAGAGCGAGGCCGTCGTAGAGCACCAGGGCGCGGCGGTAGGAGGCGGGCAGCGTGAGCAGTGTGCCGAACAGCGGTGGTGGGCCCGCGGCGCGGCGCCACCAGCGGCGGAGGAGCCACCGCCGGCGGGTGCGCGGCCGTCGGCGCCAGGGCGCCAGCGCGTAGTCGTGCGCGGCGGCCCGTATCCATCCGCCGGGGTCGCGGTCCACGGCCACCTCCGGCCAGCGCCGCCAGGCCAGCCGGAAGGCGTGCTCCACCGCCCGCCGCGCGGTGCGCGGGCAGCCGGTGAGCAGATACGCCTGCCGCGCGAGCGGCGCGGCATGCCGGTCGTAGAGCGCGTCGAAGGCGGCCGCGGGGGTGCCGGGGTGAGTGCCGGCGGGGCTGTCGGCGGAAGCGGGGGCGGGGGCGGGGGCCGGTGCCGGAGTCGGTGCCGCGGGAGCCGCCGCCGGTACGGCGGGGAGCGGCAGGGTGTCCTCCAACTCATCGTCCGGCGAATCATCGTCCGGCGACTCATCGTCCGGGAGCGGCTCGGAGGCGGTGCCGGGATCGACCGAGTGGGCGGCGGCGCGGGCGCGCGGTCTTGGGCCCGGTGCGTCGGTCGGTGCGTCCGTCGGTGCGTCGGCCGCCCAACGGGGTGTCGGGCGTCGGCGTCGGACCGTCCCCGCCTGCGCGTCGGACTGCGTCCCGGTGGCTTCGGCCGCCGGGTGGGGCTTCGCGGGTGCCCTGGTGGCCGCCCGGGGCGTCGTTCGGGTGCCGGTCGACGCCTTGGCGCCTCGGCCGATGCCCTCGTCGGCCCTGGAGTTCGCCCTGGCGTTCGCCCTTGGGCTCGCCCTCGGGTCGGACTCCCGGTGTGCGTGCGGGCCCAGGGTGGCCGTGGCGGTGGACAGACCGGTGCCGTTGCCGGTGTCGGCGGATATGCCCGCTTGGGCTCGCCGGCGGCGGCTCGCGTGCTTTCTGCTCATGCCGATGCACCACCGCAGAAGTAGTCCAAAACGTGCATAACCATATCTTGGGCGACACGTCGGATATTCGCCCGCTGCCGGGGCGAAACGGTGGTTATTGGCAGCATGGCCATGTGACCCAAATGTCCGACCACAGCCCTCCGTTGTCTCCGCCCTCCCCGTCTGAGCACCTCGTCTCCCGCGGCTCGTCCGCCGCCGGGCAGGCGTTCCTGGGCGGGGTGATCGCCGCCGGGCTGGGCCTCGGTGTGCTCGCCGTCGCCGTACTGCTGCTGTGGATCGTGTCCCCGTACCCCGACAACGGCCCCGGCAGGGCGCTGCACGTCGCGGCCGACCTGTGGCTGCTGGCGCACGGGGCGGAGCTGGTACGCGCCGAGACGTCGTCCGGCGCGGCCGCGCCCATCGGAGTGACGCCGCTGTTGATCAGTGTGTGGCCGTGCTGGCTGCTGTACCGGGCGGCGCGGGGCGCGCTGGAGCCGCCCCGGCTGGAGCCGCCCGCCGGGGCGGCGGACGTGGACGTGGCCGGGGCGGTCGATGCCGTCGCGGCCTGGCGCGGCCTGGCGCCGCGGGCCGCGCTCGGCTGGGTGACCGGCGGCTATCTGCTGGTCGGAATGGCCGCGGTGGCGTACGCGGCGGAGGCCGGGCCGCTACGGGTGGCGCCGCTCAGCGCCGTGCTGTGGCTGCCGTTGGTGTCCGTGTCCGTCGCGGCCGTCGGGGTGTGGGCGGGGGGACGGCGGTTGCGCGTGCCGCTGCCCGCCGTGGCGTACCGGCTGGTCGAGCCGGTACGGGAGCGGCTGCCGCGCCTCCGATCGCTGCTGCGCCGGGTGCCCGGGGCCGCACGGTGGGAGGTTCGACGGCTCCGGCGCCGGCCCGGCGCGGAGTGCTGGCCGTCGCGCGCCTGCCGGGCGGCGGCCCTACGGGCGGCGGCCGGGGCGACGCTCGCGCTGCTCGGCGGCGGTGCGGTGCTGGTGGTGGTCTCGCTGATCGGTCACGCGCACGCGGTGCAGCAGACCTTCGGCGAGCTCTCCGACGCCTGGACGGGGCGCTTCGCGGTGCTGCTGCTGGCGCTGGTCCTGCTGCCGAACGCGATGGTGTGGGCTGCGGCGTACGGGCTGGGGCCCGGCTTCACGGTGGGCGCGGGCAGCGTGGTGGGCCCCCTCGGTGTGTCGGCCCGGCCGCTGCTCCCCGACTTTCCGCTGCTCGCCGCGCTCCCGGAGCCGAGCGCCCGAGGCGGCCCGCTGGTGTGGTCTCTCGCGGGCCTGCTGCCGCTCGCCGCCGGGCTGTCGGTGGCGTGCTTCGTCGGCGCCGCGGCGACCCGCCGCAGGCCCGCCTGGCACTGGCACGAGACCGCCCTCGCGGCCGCCTTGGCGGCGCTGGGCTGCGGGATCGGCACGGCGCTGCTCGCGGCGTTCGCCGGCGGCCCGCTCGGCTCCCGGGCTCTCGCCCACTTCGGCCCCAGCTGGTGGCTGACCGGCGCCGCGGCGTTCGTCTGGGCGGCGCTCATCGGCGTGCCGGGCGCGTTGGTGTTGCGGGGGTGGCGCCTGTGGCGGCTCTGGCGACTCCTCCGGCGCGGCGCCCCGGAGTCCACCCCCGGAGGGGACGCCCCCGCCGCCCCCGCGCTCATCCCCTCCGCACCGGCCGTCGCGCGGCCCGCCGCTGTCCCGACCGCATTCGTCGCCGCCCCTCCGGGACCGGAGTGCGTCGACGTGCCCGAGGCCGACGAACCCTTCGCGGAGGCGGCGACGGCGGACACCGGGCGGCCCAGGTCCGCCCTCGACGCGCTGTTCGACGCCCAGCTCGAAATCGAGGCGGACGGGGAGATCGACGCCGGGCCCGAGGTCGGCGCCGATGTCGGCACGGTCACCCATGCCGGCGCTGTCCCCGATGTCGACACCGTCACCCATGTCGATGCCGCAGCGGATGCCGCAGCCGATGCCGACGGCGCGGCCGAGAGCGCTGCCGGTGCCGGTGCCGGTGCCGGTGCCGGTGGCGGTGGCGGGGTCGAGTCCGGTGCCGGGGTCGTGGAACCCGACGGTGCGCTGGGGAAGGGCGTTCTGGGCGACGGTGCGGCGCTGGCCGGCGAGGAGGACGACACCGAGGAGGGGCTTCCGCGCCGACGCCGCTGGTGGGAGCGGCGGCGTGACATCTACGGAGACGACGACGAGTTCTAGCGTCGAAGAGGCGCCGCCGGTCGTGCCGGGCCCGCTCCAGCGGGCCGCCGCGCGCCGCGCGGTGCCGGAGCGCAGCTCGCCGGGCCGTGTTCGGACAGCGGCCGCCGCCCCAGCCGGGGTGCGGTGCCTCGCGGGCCGGCCCGGCCCAGCGCGAAACGGGCCGGGCCGGCCCGGCCCGAAACGCCGCCGCCCCCGCCAACGGCCCGGCAGGGCGGTCGGCGGGGGCGGCGGGCAGGGCCGGCGGTGGGTGGTCAGTCGTCCGTGGAGAGCAGCGGGCGGAGCTGCTCGGGGAGGATCTGTTCGCAGGCCTGACGCGACTCATGGGTCAGGGCGTCGTCCACGCACGTGTAGTAGTCGCTGTAGACGAACTGGAAGGCGTACGTCGCCGCGACGATGGCCAGGGCGATGCCGCCGGCCACCAGGCCGCTGATGGCGGCGACGGACTGCGGCTTCGCTCCGTTGGCGCGAGGGGCCGGCAGGGGCGCGCGGGTCGCGTCGGGGGCGGGCGGCGGGGCGTCGACCGCCGGTCCGGCCGCCGTCGGCGCCGGCCGGGGCTTGGCCCGGAGCGAGCTGATCGCCCAGTACAGGGCGAGCGCGCCCAGCAGCAGGGCGATCTCCGTCAGGCTGAAGAGCGCGAAGAAGAACGCCCACATGCCCGCGAGCAGCGCATAGCGCGCCCGGCGCTGGACCGGGTCGGTCGGGTCCCAGCGGAGTCCGCCGGACCCGTTGCGCTGGCCGCCGTTCTGGCCGGGGGCGCGGTTGCCACCGGGGCCGCTCCCGAAGCCGCCGTTCTGGCGGCGCGGCTGGCGGCTGCTCCACTGGCTGCCCCACACCGGGGGCTGTTGCTGCGGGGGCTGCTGCGGCTGCGGCGGCACCTCGCCGGGCTGGCCACCCGGCCGGCCCTCCGCGTCACCACCGGAGCCACCGGAGCCGTTGCCCGACCCGTCACCGGAGCCGTTGCCCGACCCGCCGCCGTGCCCGTTGCCCGACCCGCCGCCGTGGCCGGCCCCGGCACCGCCGGACCCGCTGCCCGAGCCGGCCCCCGTACCTCTCTGTCCCGCGCCGGTGTCTCCCGCACCGGCACCCGTGCCGGCACCCTCTCCGCCGTTCCCCGGCGGGTACTGCGGGAACTGCGGGGACTGCCGTGGCTGCCACGGTCGGTCCGGGCTGCCCTCCGGCGGCGGGGCGAAGGGGTTGTCGTGATCCTGGCCCCCGGGAGACGCGGGGGAGGAGGGCGGGTGCTGCTCCCGCATCAGCGGCGAGTGAGCCGCGTGGCGGCGTCGGTCCGGCATGTGGAGTGTGTCTTCCCCTTGTGTCGTCGTCCCGCACACATCGTGTCGTCGCCCCGCACGGCCGGCGCTGTGCGTGAAACCGGCGTGCGCGCGTGACGCGAGTATGCGCCATACCACCAGTGTGCGGACGGGACGGCGTTATTCCACGACGTCATCGGATTTCGCAGACCAGACGCTACCTCCCTGGTCCGCCCCCGTCCCGTGGGGGCTGCTTGGTGTGCCGGTATCGTTGCTGACGGCCGACGGCTTCGTAGGGTCCCCTGGAAATGGACCCGCTGTCGCCTTGTACGACTACACAAACCCGTAGCGAGAAAGAGTCCCGCCGTGGCCTCCCCGCCCACCCCCGCCTCTCCGGCACCGGCCCGCCTCGTCGTCCTCGTCTCCGGCTCGGGTACGAACCTGCAGGCGCTGCTGGACGCCATCGCCGCCCAGGGGGCGGCCGCCTACGGTGCCGAGGTCGTCGCCGTCGGGGCGGACCGCTCCGGCATCGCCGGGCTCGAGCGTGCCGAGCGCGCCGGAATCCCCACGTTCGTGTGCCGGGTCCAGGACCACGCCACCCGTTCCGAGTGGGATCGCGCCCTCGCCGAGGCGACCGCCGCCCACGCACCCGACCTGGTCGTCTCGGCCGGGTTCATGAAGATCGTGGGGAGGGAGTTCCTGGCCCGCTTCGGCGGCCGCACCGTGAACACCCACCCCGCGCTGCTGCCGAGCTTCCCCGGCGCCCACGGCGTGCGCGACGCGCTCGCGTACGGGGCGAAGGTGACCGGCTGCACGGTCCACTTCGTCGACGACGGTGTCGACACCGGCCCGATCATCGCCCAGGGCGTGGTCGAGATCCGGGACGAGGACGACGAATCCGCCCTGCATGAGCGGATCAAGGAAGTCGAGCGACGGCTGCTCGTCGATGTCGTGGGACGGCTTGCCCGCGACGGCTATCGCATTGAGGGACGAAAGGTACTGATCCCGTGACCGCCACCGGCACCTCCACCTCCACCACCGCCACCGACGAGGGCACCAAGCGGACCCTCCGCCGCGCCCTGGTCAGCGTCTACGACAAGACCGGACTCGAGGAGCTGGCCCGCGGGCTGCACGCGGCGGGGGTCCAGCTCGTCTCGACGGGATCCACCGCCGCCAAGATCGCCGCCGCGGGCGTCCCGGTCACCAAGGTCGAGGAGCTCACCGGCTTCCCGGAGTGTCTCGACGGCCGGGTCAAGACCCTGCACCCGCGCGTGCACGCCGGCATCCTCGCCGACCAGCGCCTGGACGCGCACCGCGCGCAGCTCGCCGAGCTGGGCGTGGAGCCCTTCGAGCTGGTGATCGTCAACCTCTACCCCTTCGAGCAGACCGTCGCCTCCGGCGCCGCGCCCGACGAGTGCGTGGAGCAGATCGACATCGGCGGCCCCTCGATGGTCCGCGCCGCCGCCAAGAACCACCCGTCGGTGGCCGTGGTGGTCAACCCCGAGCGGTATGACGAGGTGCTCCAGGCCGCCGCGTCCGGCGGCTTCGACCTGGCCCGGCGCAAGCGGCTGGCCGCCGAGGCGTTCCAGCACACCGCCGCCTACGACCTGGCGGTGGCCTCCTGGTTCGCCGCGGACTACGCCGGCGACGGCGAGACCTTCGCGAACTTCATCGGCGTGGCCTACGAGCGCAAGAACGTGCTGCGGTACGGCGAGAACCCGCACCAGCCCGCGGCGCTCTACACCGGCGGTTGCGGCGGTCTGGCCGAGGCCGAGCAGCTGCACGGCAAGGAGATGTCGTACAACAACTACGTCGACACCGACGCCGCCCGCCGCGCCGCCTACGACCACGGCGCCGAGCAGCCGTGCGTCGCGATCATCAAGCACGCCAACCCGTGTGGCATCGCGGTGGGCGCGGACGTCGCCGAGGCACACCGCAAGGCGCACGCCTGTGACTCGCTCTCCGCCTTCGGCGGCGTGATCGCCGTCAACCGGCCGGTGTCGGTGGCCATGGCCGAGCAGGTCGCCGAGATCTTCACCGAGGTCATCGTGGCCCCGGACTACGAGGACGGCGCCGTGGAGGTGCTGGCCCGTAAGAAGAACATCCGGGTGCTGCGCTGCCCCGAGGGGCCGAGCACCCCGGCGGAGTTCCGTCCGATCGACGGTGGCGGCCTGGCCCAGGTCAAGGACGCCTTCCAGGCCGAGGGCGACGACCCGGCCAACTGGACCCTGGCCACCGGTGAGCCGCTGGACGCGGCGGGCCTGGCGGAGCTCTCCTTCGCCTGGCGCGCCTGCCGCGCGGTGAAGTCCAACGCCATCCTGCTGGCGAAGGACGGCGCGACCGTCGGCGTGGGCATGGGCCAGGTCAACCGCGTCGACTCCGCGAAGCTCGCCGTGCAGCGGGCGGGAGAGGAGCGGGCCCGCGGTTCGTACGCCGCGTCCGACGCCTTCTTCCCCTTCCCCGACGGGCTGGAGGTGCTGACCGCCGCCGGGATCAAGGCCGTGGTGCAGCCGGGCGGCTCGGTCCGCGACGAGCAGGTGATCGAGGCCGCGAAGAAGGCGGGCGTGACCATGTACTTCACGGCCACCCGGCACTTCTTCCACTGAGCCGCCGAGCCACCGAGCCACCGAGCCGTCCGACACGGGCCGTCGCCACCGCCGCGCGGCCCGTGTCGGCCGCTCCCACGCCCCTGCTGGACACCGACATCCCCGCATCCGGGAGGATGGAACCATGACCGCCCAGATTCTCGACGGCAAGGCCACCGCGGCCGCGATCAAGGCCGACCTCGTCTCCCGCGTGGAGGCGCTGAAGGCAGCCGGGCTCGCGCCCGGACTCGGCACCCTGCTGGTCGGCGAAGACCCCGGCAGCAAGTGGTACGTCGCGGGCAAGCACCGCGACTGCGCCGAGGTCGGCATCGCCTCCATCCGGCGCGAGCTGCCCGACACCGCCACCCAGGAGGAGATCGAGGCGGCCGTCCGGGAGCTCAACGAGAACCCGGAGTGCACCGGTTACATCGTCCAGCTGCCGCTGCCCAAGGGCATCGACACCAACCGGGTGCTGGAGCTGATCGACCCGGCCAAGGACGCCGACGGGCTGCACCCGATGAGCCTGGGCCGCCTCGTCCTCAACGAGACCGGCCCGCTGCCGTGCACCCCGTACGGCATCATCGAGCTGCTGCGCCGCCACGGCGTGGAGATCAACGGGGCGCATGTCGTGGTCGTCGGCCGCGGCATCACCGTGGGGCGCTCCATCGGGCTGCTGCTCACCCGTCGCTCGGAGAACGCCACGGTCACGCTCTGCCACACCGGCACCCGTGACCTCTCCGCGCACCTGCGCCAGGCCGACATCATCGTGGCCGCGGCGGGGGTGGGTCACCTGATCAAGCCGGAGGACGTCAAGCCGGGCGCCGCGGTGCTCGACGTCGGTGTCAGCCGGGACGGCGAGGGCAAGATCATGGGCGATGTGGACCCGGGCGTGGCCGAGGTCGCCGGCTGGCTGTCGCCGAACCCCGGCGGCGTCGGCCCGATGACCCGCGCCCAGCTGCTCGTCAACGTGGTGGAAGCCGCGGAGCGGCAGGCGGCCGCGAAGTCCGGCTGAGGAAAGGGAGCGTGCGCCATGGGCGCTGAGGTGCGGTCGCCGGGTGCGGACGCGGACGACGGCGTGGAGCCGGGTGCGGTGACGACGGAGACGGGCAGCGGCACGAACGAGGGCCCCGGTACCGGCACGGACCCGGGCGCGAGCACGGGCGCGAGCACCGGTACGGACCCGGGCGCGGGTGCCGGCACGGGCCCGCGCACGGCCGTGGGTGAGCCCGCGGCCGCGCCGCGCCGCCTCTCCCGCCGTTTCCCGTTGATCACCCGGGACACCGCCCGCCCCGAGGGCGGCGGCCGGGCCGCGTCCGGTGCCGCCCCGGCGCCGGTGCGGCAGTGGCCGCTGCTGGCGGTGATGGGCGGCGCCGGCCTCGGCCTGCTGGTCGTGGCCCTCGACGCCTTCCGGGCCGGCACGATCATCATCGGGCTGGCGCTGCTGCTCGGCGCGGTGCTGCGCTGGCTGCTGCCGGAGGTCGGGATGCTGGCGGTGCGCTCGCGCTTCACCGACCTGGCGACCTACGGCGGTCTGGGCGCGGCCATCGTGCTGCTGTCGATGATGGCGCAGCCGGACCCCTGGCTCGAGGTGCCGTTCCTGGAGGACCTGGTGCACTTCACGGTCCGCTGACCCCGCGGCGCACGGGCCGTGTGCGACTGACGCAGGTGAGGGCGCGCGCTTTTCACACCTTGGAGCGACCCGCTTCCGTTCATCGGAGGCGGGTCGCTTCATTTTCTCTAGATGTCGAGTATCTTGATGTCGAGATAAGTGCCTGACTCAGTGACCCCGCGTGAGAGGGACGTTGCCCATGGCCAAGATCAAGGTGGTCAACCCCGTCGTCGAGCTCGACGGCGACGAGATGACCCGCATCATCTGGCAGCTCATCAAGGACAAGCTGCTCCTGCCCCACCTCGACGTCGACCTGCGCTACTTCGACCTCGGCATCCAGCACCGCGACGCCACCAGCGACAAGGTCACGGTCGACGCGGCGCGCGCCATCAAGGAGCACGGGGTCGGGATCAAGTGCGCGACGATCAACCCGGACGAGGCGCGGGTCGAGGAGTTCGGCCTGAAGAAGATGTACCGCTCGCCCAACGGCACCATCCGCAACATCCTCGGCGGCGTCATCTTCCGCGAGCCGATCCTCATGGCCAACGTGCCCCGGCTGATCCCCGGCTGGACCAAGCCGATCGTGGTCGGCCGCCACGCCTTCGGCGACCAGTACCGGGCGACCGATGTGAAGATCCCCGGCGAGGGCACGCTCACCATGACCTTCCAACCCAAGGACGGCTCCGAGCCGATGGAGTTGGATGTCTACGACTTCCCGGGTCCCGGCGTCGCGCTCTCCATGTACAACCTGGACCAGTCGATCCGGGACTTCGCTCGGGCGTCCTTCAGCTACGGCCTGAGCCGGGACTTCCCGGTCTACCTGTCCACGAAGAACACCATCCTGAAGGCGTACGACGGCCGCTTCAAGGATCTCTTCCAGGAGGTCTTCGACTCCGAGTTCAAGACCGAGTTCGACGCCCGGGGCCTCACCTACGAGCACCGCCTGATCGACGACATGGTCGCCTCGGCGCTCAAGTGGGAGGGCGGCTACGTCTGGGCCTGCAAGAACTACGACGGGGATGTGCAGTCCGACGTCGTCGCCCAGGGCTTCGGCTCGCTCGGGCTGATGACCTCGGTGCTGATGTCCCCCGACGGCCGGACGGTGGAGACCGAGGCCGCGCACGGCACGGTCACCCGCCACTACCGCCAGCACCAGCAGGGCAAGGAGACCTCGACCAACCCGCTCGCCTCGATCTACGCGTGGACGCGCGGCCTGGCGCACCGCGGCACGCTGGACGGCACCCCCGAGGTGGTCGACTTCGCGCGGAAGCTGGAGGAGGTCTGCGTCGAGACCGTCGAGGGTGGCCAGATGACCAAGGACCTGGCGCTGCTGATCGGCCCCGAGCAGCCGTGGCTGACGACGGAGCAGTTCCTGGACGCGCTCGACACCGGGCTGCAGAAGCGGCTGCTGGACTGAGTGCGGGCCGGGTGCCGGCCGGCCGTCCCCCTCCCGCCCCCAGCCCCGCGCCCGCCGCCCACCGTGGGCACCGCGCGGGCACCGGCCGGCCGTCCAGCTCCTGCCCCACCGCGCCGCGTCGCCGGCCGCCGCGGGGCACCGGACGGCGGCCGGTCCCCTCCCCCGGGAGGACCGGCCGCCGTCAGGTCGCCGTCGTGCCGGATCAGCCGCTGCGCAGGTACTTCCAGGTCTTCTTGCCGACGACGCCGTCCTTCTTGATGTTGTGGGCACCCTGGAACTTCTTCACCGCGTTCGCGGTCCTGGTGCCGAACTTGCCGTCAATCGCACCGGGGTTGTAGCCCCAGCCCTTGAGCATGCACTGGGCCTCCGTCACGTGCTTGCCCGAGTTGCCCTTGCCGATCACGGCGGACATGGTGTTGCTGTAGTTGGCGGTCCAGCCCCACGTGCCCCCCTCCAGCTTCTTCCACTGGTAGCTGCCGCCCTTGGGGCAAGCGGCCTTCGCGTCGACGTCCTGCGGTGCCACGGTGGCGTGGCTCTTCTCCGTGGACGCGGCGAAGGCACCCGTGGACGGGCCGGCGAGCGCCAGTCCGCCGAAGGCGGCGACACTGGCGGCGAGCACGAGGTGCTTGCGACGGTTCATGGTCGGGTTCCTCCCCTGTGAACTGCCGGTCGGCGTATGCCGGTTGGCGCTACCGAGATTGCAGGCCATTTCGGGACGCCGGCCAGCGCCCCGACGACCCTGGGACGCCGTGGGACGTCCCACGCGCCGACCTGCTGGGACGCCGGTCGGGGTGCGGACGCCGTGGGACGCCGGGGCGGGCGCGCGGCTGACCGAAACCCGCCGCCGCCGGCCCGCGCGGGGAACTCGTACCGCCCCCGCGCCGCTCTATTCGGCACAGAGGCAGACATCGGGGGATGTCGAACGCGAATGGGGGGATCATGTCGCGTTGGAAAGAGCTGCCGGAAAGACTGGACCCACGGGTCCGGCAACTCGTCGTGCAGTTACGGCGCCTGAAGGACCGGGGCGGGCTCAGCCTCTCCTCTCTGGCGACGCGCACGGGCTACAGCCGCTCCTCCTGGGAGCGGTACCTCAACGGAAAGGCGCTGCCGCCGCGGGACGCGGTGGAGGGGCTGGCGCGGGCCGCCGGGGCCGACCCGACCCGGCTGCTGGTGCTGCACGAGCTCGCCGAGGAGGCGTGGGGCAGGGACAGGGACGAGGCCGGCGGCACGGGCACGGACGAGGACGAAGGCCGCCGCCGGCGCCGACCCGTGGCACTCCTCGCGGCCCTCGTCGTGGTGCTCGCCACGGCGGCCGTGGCGCTGCCGGCCGTGGCGCCCTGGAGGGACGACGGCGCGCGCGGCGCCGGGGAGCCGACGCGGGGGCCGCACGGGAGCGCCTCCTTCGCGCCCACCCCCGGCAGGACGTACAGCTGCGAGATCCGCCGTGAGGACGGCCTGTTGCAGGCGGGCCACAGCACCACCCGGGACGCCATCCTCCAGATGAGCACGGCCGGGTGGGACGTGGCCGAGGCGCAGTGCCTGCTGCGCCGCCACGGCTTCGACCCCGGCGGTGTCGACGGCGTCTTCGGCGACCGCACCGAGCGGGCCGTCAAGCGCTTCCAGAAGAGGTCCGAGCTGGTCGTGGACGGCAAGGTCGGTCCGCACACCTGGAAGGCGTTGCGCGGGTGAGCCGGGGGACGCGCACGGCAGGAGGCGATCCGGCGGCCCGCGCGCCGGAGTGCGTACGGCTGGCCGAGGGGCTGCGCGAGCTGCGGTCGCGCACGGGGCTGAGCCTGGCCGCGCTCGCCGCCCGCACCGCCTACAGCAAGTCGTCCTGGGAGCGTTATCTCAACGCCAAGAAGCTGCCTCCCCGGCAGGCCGTGGAGGCGCTGTGCGCGCTGGCGGACGAGCCCGCGGGACGGATGGTGGCGCTGTGGGAGCTGGCGGAGGCGGAGTGGAGCGGGCGCGCACAGAGCGCGCCGGCGGCCGGTGGCGGGGACGGGACCCCGCCGCCGCGCGGGGACGCGCCGGACCCGCCGCCCGGCCCCTCTCCGGAGGGCCGCCGCCGCTCCCGCCGCCGGTGGGCCGCCGTCCTCGCGGCCCTGTGCGCGCTGGCGGCCGTCGTGGTCCTCGCGGTGGCGGCGCCGTTCGGCGAGGGTTCCGCCGCGGGCGCGGGCGCCCGGCACCCCGCCCACGGCACCTCTCCGCCGCCGGCCGGCTGCTCCGGCGCGGGGTGCGCCGGCAAGGACCCGGAGGCGATGGCCTGTGGCACCCAGGAGCGGGTGCGGACGCTCGGCCCGACCCGGCGGACTCCCACCGGGGCCCGGATGGAGATCAGGTACAGCGCCGAGTGCCGCGCCGCCTGGGGCCGGATCTGGAACGCCCGGCCCGGGGACGCCGTCGGCGTCTCGGCGCCCGGCCGGCCCGCGCAGTGGGCGACGGTACGGGACGACTACGACGCGGCGGGCTATCTCTACACCCTCATGGTCGGGGTCGAAGAGCGCCCGCGCGGGCTGTCGGTGTGCTTCCGGCCGAAGGGCGCCAAGGCGACGGATGGCGCGGATGATATGTGCTTCGGCCCTTGAGGCGCAGGGAGTTCGGACCTACGTTCCTCGAAAGTCTCCACCGCGCGCGACCGCTCCCTGGCCTGTGGTCGTTCTGGGATACTGCTCGCCCAAGGGGCGCAAAAGGGGTACGAGCGGGGGGCGGCAACCCCCCGATGCGCCCCGGGGTGGGGGAACTGCCGCCTCGAGCGGACGCATCTCCTGGGGTATCCGATACGGGTCGCCAGGGAGCGTCGCCCGGCGCGGGGCCGAAGGAGAAACCGCAGGGCACCGACACGGGGGGACAGGGGGAGGCACCATGCCTCGTTGGAGGGAGTTGCCGGAGGAACTCGACCCGCAGGTGCGGGAGTTCACGGGGCAGCTGCGGCGGCTCGTGGAGCGCGGCGGCATGAGCGTCGCGACGGTCGCGGACCGCACCGGGTACAGCAAGACATCGTGGGACCGCTATCTCAACGGCCGGCTGCTGCCCCCGCGCGGGGCGGTCGAGGCGCTGGCCGAGGCGACGGGGACCGACGTCGCCCATCTGACCACGCTGTGGGAGCTGGCGGAGCGGGCCTGGAGCCGCTCCGAGATGCGCCACGACGTGACCATGGAGGCCATACGGGTGGCCCAGGCGCGGGCGGCGCTGGGGGAGTTCGGCCCACCCGCGCAGGCGAGGCGGACGAGTTCGAACGGCCACCCGAGCGAGCGGGTGGACGGGATGGCGGCGGCGGGCGCGGCCGGGCCCGTCGCCCCCGCCCCGGCGGTCCGCCCTGCCCCGCCGCCTCTCGAACGCTTAGTGGTCACGCCGCCCTCGGCGGTGGTCCCGTCCTCCCCGCCGCCGGCCTCCGCCGCCCCGTCGCGGCCGCCGGCACCGCCGGCCGGCGACCCGGAGCGGCCCGCCCCACCCCAGCCGCCCGAGGGGCAGCGCCGGCGCACGGCCGCGATGTTCGTGGCGGGCGTGGTGGGGGCGATCCTGGTGGTGGCCTCCGGGGTGCTGCTCTTCGGCGCCGACGAGGAACCCGCAGAGAACCGGGGACAGCCCTCCGCCACGCCCAGCACCGCCGGCGCGGCGCTCCCCAGCGGGGTCAGGTGCGCCGGGAAGGACTGCACCGGCAAGAACCCGGAGACCATGGGCTGTGGCGGCCAACAGGCCCGGACGACGGCCAACGCGACCGTCGGCGACACCTACGTCGAGGTCCGCTACAGCGAGGTGTGCGGCGCCGCCTGGGCCCGGATCACCCGGGCCGCCCCCGGCGACTCGGTGCAGGTCTCGGCGGCCGGGAAGAACGGCGGCGGGGCCCGTACCCAGAGCGCGGACGTCAACGCCGACGGGGATGCCTACACCCAGATGCTCGCGGCCGCGTCGGCGGCGGAGGTCAAGGCGTGCGCGACGCTCGCCGACAGCACGACGGGCTGCACCCGCCCGGTCGAGGCGAGCGCGTCCCCCTGACCCTCACGGGTGAATTTCCGCGCGGACGGCCGAACGGGCGAGCCCCCGAGGGGAGCTCGCCCGTGGTGTGACGCCCGACCGGTCGCCGGATCAGCCGATGTGGGAGCTGAACGTGCCGTCCGCCGTGAGCACGACGGCCATCCCGTGGCCGCTGAGGAGCCCGGTGGCCCAGGAGTCGTCGTTCGTCTGCAGCGTGCCGATCACATAGCCCTCGGAGATGATCTGCATCCGGTAGTGGTCGCCCACCTTGGTGACCTTGGCGGTGGAGCCGTCCACCAGCTTGAATGTGCCGGGGCCGTACTGCGCGCCGCCCAGCCACGAGCGCACCTGGCCGTCGGCGGTGAGCACCGCGAACATCCCCTGGGCGCTCTGGACACCGGTGTCCTTCCCGTTCGCGTCGAGCGTGGCCACCACATGGCCGCCGGAGAAGACCTGCATGGAGTAGTGGAGGTCTCCCCGCTTGGTGATCTTGCCGGTGGTGCCGTCGGCCAGCTTGACGGTCCGGGTCGCCGCGGCGAACGAGCCCTTGCCCTTGCCCTTCGCCGCGGAGGCGGACACCGAGGCGACGGGGGCCGTCTTCCCGTGGTCGGCGGCGACGGCCGCGCCCGCCGGGCCCAGCAGTGCGGCGGCCAGGGCGGCGGTGCCCAGGGCGCGGACGGCGGTACGGCGGCGGATCTTCAGAATCGACATGCGGATCTCCTGGTCAGGGAGGGGGGACAGTGGTCGTCGCATGCCGCGTGCGCTTCCCGTGTGGGGCGGTGAGGCGAGGCGGCCGTGCAGCAACGAAGTTAGAGATCGTCTCCGGCGGAATGATCTCTTCTGTGTAACGGCCACCCGTCGGCGGGATCGCGGTTTCCCCACGTTCATCACGGTGGGCCTTGCCGGGCCCGGATTCGCCCGCACTTTTCCGTCCACGGCCACGCATACGCCCGCCGATTCCGGGCAGGCGCTTCGCAAGCCCCCCACGGGTGAGCCGCCGCCAGGCGGCCGTCTGCGCACCCCTCCCATCCATGCCGGCAGACGGCCGTCTCGCGGTGCCCGAGGCCGTCACGCCGGCGCCCGTGGCCCGCGCGGGACGCGGTGAGGAGTGACACAGAGGGGTGGGGGGCCGGGCGTGGTCCGGTCGGATAGCCTGACGCCGGTATCTCGACACCAAGAGATCGATCAAAAACCCAGCGCAGGAGACCGCCATGACCCGCACTCCCGTTACCGTCACCGTCACCGGCGCGGCAGGCCAGATCGGCTACGCGCTGCTCTTCCGCATCGCCTCCGGTCAGCTTCTCGGCGCGGACGTGCCGGTCAAGCTGCGCCTCCTGGAGATCCCGCAGGGTCTCAAGGCCGCCGAGGGCACCGCCATGGAGCTCGACGACTGCGCGTTCCCGCTGCTGCGCGGCATCGACATCACCGACGACCCGAACGTCGGCTTCGAGGGTGCCAACGTCGCCCTGCTGGTCGGCGCCCGCCCGCGCACCAAGGGCATGGAGCGCGGTGACCTGCTGGAGGCCAACGGCGGCATCTTCAAGCCGCAGGGCAAGGCCATCAACGACCACGCCGCGGACGACATCAAGGTCCTCGTCGTGGGCAACCCGGCCAACACCAACGCGCTGATCGCCCAGGCCGCCGCCCCGGACGTACCGGCCGAGCGCTTCACCGCGATGACCCGCCTGGACCACAACCGCGCCGTCTCCCAGCTCGCGCGGAAGACCGGCTCCGCCGTCTCCGAGATCCGCAAGCTGACGATCTGGGGCAACCACTCCGCCACCCAGTACCCGGACATCTTCCACGCGGAGATCGCGGGCAAGAACGCCGCCGAGCTCGTCAACGACGAGCAGTGGCTGGCCGACACCTTCATCCCGACCGTCGCCAAGCGCGGTGCGGCGATCATCGAGGCCCGTGGCGCCTCCTCGGCCGCCTCCGCCGCCAACGCCGCCATCGACCACGTTCACACCTGGGTCAACGGCACCGCCGAGGGCGACTGGGCCTCCATGGGCATCCCGTCGGACGGCTCCTACGGCGTCCCGGAGGGCCTGATCTCCTCCTTCCCGGTCACCTGCAAGGACGGCAAGTACGAGATCGTCCAGGGCCTGGAGATCAACGAGTTCTCCCGCGCCCGCATCGACGCCTCCGTCCAGGAGCTCGTCGAGGAGCGCGACGCGGTGCGCGGCCTGGGCCTCATCTAAGGCCGGCCCACACCCGAGCCCATACGCGGCCCCGCCCCGGAAGTGCTTTCCGGGGCGGGGCCATTGTGCGTGACCGATGCCTATCGCCGGGCGGCGACCTCTTCCAGCGCGGCCCGCAGGAGCTGACCGATTCGCGTCGCCGCGTCGCGACCACCTTCCTCGCCGGACCCGTGTTCGACCAGGCGTTCGAGTTTGCGAAGGAGTGCCGCGCGGTCGGGCCGGCGTTGGATGGCGATGTGTACCGCCCACCGCTGGGCGAACGTCTTGAGCGGGCCCAGGCTGCCGCTCCCCTGCGCCTGGGTGGCTGCCCGGCAAAGCGTGGAGTCGAATTCGTCGAGCTGGTCCGGGGTGAGACGAGCGACGGCGGCACGCAGATCGTCCGGGGTGAGCGGCGGCATGGGGATGAGTAGGCCGTTCCGTCCTTCTGGCTGAGCGTTCAGGTGAAGGCCCCTTCTCGGGAGGGCGCCGCATGTGGTCGCTGACGGTCGCTTGCCTCCTCCGCAGGATAACGCGACCGGGACGAGCTTCAAGTGCCCTGCCTAGGCGGCGAGTTGCCCATCGCCAGATGGGGCAGATTGGTTAAGCCCCGCTGGTAGGGGCAAGGGCAGCAGGCGCAGCACAGCACGTCGAAGCACTCTCCTTGGAGGCGCGATGGCGAACTGTACGAACTGCAGCGGTGCCGGTCGGCACATCTACCAGGATTCGGACGGAGCGATGAAGGACGTTCCCTGCTCCGCGTGCCAGGGATCGGGCCAGACTCAGGACCCGCCCGATGACGGCCCTTCGTCGAACTAACTCCGCGACGCTACGGTGGGGTTGACACTCCCAGCCGACAGAGGGGGCACGGAATGAGTGGCTCGAACGGCTCATCGGGGCGGTCCGAGTGGACTGACCCTCGGTATGCGGATCTGGTCCGCTTCTACGATCAGAAGAAGCGGGAGGCGTTCCGCAAGGGTGCGCAGCCGTGCTCTGTGTGTGCTGGTCTCGGTGAGATCGTCATGCAGCGCGAGGGTAAGCCGTTAAGCATCCCGTGCACCTCATGCGGCCCCCGCCGATCGTCGTAGCCGTATTGCCTGTACGAGGCCCCGTCCATGACGCTATCAGCAGCTCGTGAGCGGGGCCTCTACATCAGCCCCGGTGTCGGGCGTCCCGCGCGTACGCGACGAACGCCGCCCACTGGGCGGGGGAGACGGTCAGGGTGGGGCCGGTGCGGTTCTTGGAGTCGCGTATGTGGACGGCGGCGGGCTCTGTGGCGACCTCTATGCAGTCTTGCCCCCCGCCGCTGTGGCTTGACTTGAACCATGCGAGTTCGACGCTCATCTCTCTCCTGCCAACTCGTGGATGAACTTCATCGAGTCCTCCGGCGTGAGGGCCTGGCTCTGCAGGATTCCATACCGCCGGATGAGCTTATGGACCGTCCGGCGGTCGGTGATCAGCTTTCCGAAGTGCTGCACTTCGACATAGGCGCACATCTCCCGATCTTGTGGCTCGATCAGCGTGAACGGGCCGTGGAGGCCCGCGTGGTCTGTCCGCTCTGTCGGCATCACCTGGATGTGCACGTGCCGTGACTGGGCAACCTTCAGCAGATGGTGCAGCTGCTCACGCATCACGTCATGGCCGCCGATGGGGCGGCGCAGCACGACCTCTTCGAGGAGGAAGCTGAGTGATGGGGACGGTTTGCGAGCGAGCAGCTGTTGTCGTGCGAGCCGCACGGCTACCAAACCGTTGATCTCATCGTCGTCGAGGGCTGGCTGCTGGGCGGCATCCGCCGCGTAGGCGTACGCCTCGGTCTGAAGCAACCCGTTGATGAGCAGGTTGCCGTACACCGACAGCGAGGCCGCCTCGGCCTCCACATCCACATACGGCTGGAACCAGGTCGGGTGTGCCTCCTTCAGGAGTTGCTCGCCGATGGCCGCGAAGACGCCCGGCACCTGGAAAGCCTCTTCCATGCGTAGCAGCATCGCTGGCTGCGGCCTGCGCCGCCCCCGCTCGACACTGCGGATCAGCGACTCCGAGTAGCCCACTGCTGCCCCGAGTTCGGCCCGCGTGAGACCGTCTCTTTCCCGTAGGGCCCTGATCTGAGCCCCGATGATTCGCAGACTCACTGGGGTGTTGTCGTCCTCGAAGCTCGTGCCCATGGTGCTACTCCGCCCGTCCCGGCTGTCACAGCGTGGGCGTACCACGCCCGTCACTAGAGAACGTAGATACCCCTAGGCCACCGTCGAGGGGTGAATCCAGCAAATCCACTCCATCGAATGCCCGTAGCCACAAAGGAAGTTCGTGCGACCGTCGCCGCCGTGCTCGGTGAGCGCGCCGCGCTCCCCCGCTTCGAGGAGGTGGAGGAGGCGGTCCTCTTCCTCCGCGGTCACATGATGTTGCTCATCCCCGAGATCGAGGATCTGTCGCGGCTCCGGCCGAAGGACGATCTGGTCGTGATCCTCGCGCTGGCGGGCGTGGGGGAGGCGCGGCGGAAGCTGCGGATGAGTCCGGGGCCGGGGCTGGTCTCCGCCGTGGAGCACGCGAAGCACCTCGCGCGCTCCTGTGACGCGCTGTTGCGCCACTACGAGCTGCTGGTGGAGGAGGCATGAGCTCCCCCTGGTTCCTGGTGAAGCCGGTGCGCCGCCCGAGGCGGCAGGGGGGTGCGGGGCCGGCCGACCGCCGGGAGGCGTACGCGTGTCTCCTGGTAGCCCTGAGGCGGTTGGAGCAGCGAGCGGACTCCCGTCGCCCTTTGTGAAAATTCTTTCGGCAAGTGTGGTCACACCCGGAGGGAATTCCCGCATACTGAGACTGCGGTTATTTCGGTTAACTCCTCTCACGTGGAGATGAGTTCGAATTCCTGGGGTGTGCCGATGACCCTGCCCGGACAGCCGATCGCGCCACCGCTTCCCCCACAGCGGCTTTTCCACTCCGAGGCCACTCGACTGCTGTGCGCGGGTGTGTATTTCGACGCCGAGTTCCGCCGCCGGGTGGTGGAGGAGCTGGTGGAGCACGAGGAGCGCCCGGTGGCGCCGTCGCTCGGGATCGACGCCGTGCCCGTGCTGGCGCACGCGGTGCGGGCGCGGCGGCAGGAGCTGGAGGCGGCGCTGCTGTTGCTGGGGGTCTGGGCGGCCTTCCTGGGGATGACCGTCTCGGACTACGGCTGGTTGGGCGTCCTGCGGCCGACCTGGTTCACGCTCTACGCGGTGGTGTGCGTCGCGTTGTGGATGAGCCGGACGGCGACCGGGCTGGGCGCCTCCGTCTACACGCTGGACCGGGCGATGGTGCGTCAGGCCACCAGTGGGCGCATGAAGATGCTGCTGCCGTTCGGACCGCGGCTGCTGGCCCTGGGCTACTGGGTGTTCGTGATCTACGTGCTGGTGAACGGCGGCGACGCCTGGGCCGGGCTGGTCTTCCCGCTGCTGCTCGTACTGCCGGTGTGGGTGCACCGCTCGCGGGTGGCCGCGGTGATGTGCAGGGAGCTGTCCCCGCTCGCCTATCCGCGACGGCCGCGCGCAGCGCTGCCGAGGCTCGACCGCTACCGGCGGATCGGGGCCGCGATCGACCGCGAGCAGCACGCGCCGCTCACCATCTACGACCCGTTTCGGCCCTTCATCGGCGCCGGGAAGCCGTACGAGCCGTGGTCGTTCGCGCTGGAGCTCAAGCGGGCGGCCACGGCCGGACCGGCGTCCGAGCCGCTGACCAGCCATGACGTGGTGAGCCTGATCAAGCCGCGGCTGCAGGCGCTGCGGACCGCGGCCGCAGCCACCAGCCGCGACCGGCTGCGGGCACTGGAGACCGAGGAGTTCGTCTATCTGCCGGTGGGGGCGCCCCGCTCGCACGTCGGCTACGAGCGGCAGGCCGTCTCGCGACATCTGCGCGACGCGGTGGACGAGGGCGGCGAGGCGCGACGGCACTTCCTGCGGGTCCGGGTCGGGGCGTGGGACGAGCAGGTGGTGGTGTCCGTCCTGGTCCGGGTGCACACCCAGGGGGAGATGCTGGTGCTGGAGGTGGCGCCGCACGTGCTGACCCCGGTGCGGCCCGAGTTCAAGGCGGCCGACGTGATCGCGGCGCGGGGCGAGGCCGATGTGCTGAGGGACGGGGTGCGGGCGCTGTTCGCCGCGCCGGGGGCCACCTTCGCGGCGGGGGTCTCGGCCGTTCGTACGGTGATCTCGGAGTTCCGGGTCTGGCTGGCCGACCCGCGGCGGGCGCTGCCGGACGGGCCCGCCACCTCGGTGCGCGAGCTGGGCAGCACCAAGGACGTGTCGCTCTTTCAGGAGATGGACGTCAGCCGCTATGTGAAGACGATTCAGGACCGGATCGCGAGCGGCGTGCGGGAGGCGCTGCGGGCCAAGGGCTATCAGACCGGTGAGTTCGAGCAGCAGATCATCAACGTCAGCGGCGGCGGTGTGTTCATCGGCTCCATGAGCGGCGGCGCGGTCGCCACCGGTGAGCGGGCCACCGCCAAGCACGGGGAGGGCGGACGCGGTGAGCGGAAGGGACGCTGAGGACGGGCTGGCGGAGGAAGGCCGTACGGGGCGTACGGGGGAGGAGTTCCCGGCGCCCCGGCCGGCGGGCGGCATCGTCATCGGCACCATGACGGGCGGCGCGGCCGCGGTCGGAGACCGGGCCACGGCCGAGGACCGCGCCGGGCGGGCCGGTCCGCCTTCGGCTGGTCCGCCCCCGGCCGGTTGGCCCCCGACCGCGGTGCCGCCGGTCGTCCCGGGCGGGATCGGCGTCGGCGCGATGACGGGCGGGGCGGTCGCCGCCGGGGCCGGGGCGCGCGCCGTGCACGGCACGGAGGGGGCGGCCGAGGTGCCGCCCGAACTGCTCGCGGCCGTGCGCGCGCTGCGCGAGGAGCTGGCGCCGCTCCCCCCGTCGACGGCGACGGAGGAGGTGGCCGCCGCGCTCGGCGAGGTGGAGGAGGAGCTCGCCGACGGCGCCGGCGCGGCCGACCGCGAACGGCTGGGGCGGCTGCGCGGGCGACTGGAGGCGGCTGCCACGGCGGTCGGCGGGCTGGCCTCCGCGGTGGCGCTGGCGCAGGCGATCGGACAGTTCCTGGCCTGAGGCCGTGGGGAGATCGTGGGGTGACGGGGAGAGGGGTGCGTGGGGATGAGCTACTGGGACCCGGAGCGGCAGCAGTGGGTGCACGGCGACCTGCCGCCCCCGCCGCCGTTCGCCCCCGGAGAGGGCGGGTTCGCGGAGGGGGCCGGCGATCCGGGCGGCACCGGCGGGCGCGACACCACGCGCGCCCTGGTGCTGGCCCTCGTGACGCTCCTGGTCTTCGCCGGGATCGGGGTCGGCATGTGGCTGCTGGTGCGCGACGACGACGAGGAGGACCGGAGCGGTCCGGGGCCGGTCGTGCCCTCGGCGACCGAGTCCGGTTGGCCGTCCACCACCCCCGAGACCACGTCACCGCCCACGGCGCCGCCGACGACGGACTGGTCGCTCCCCTCGACGGACTGGCCGACGCCGACGACGGACGAGCCGACTCCGGAGCTGGGCGCCGAGAGCGAGGCGCCGTCCGGCTACACGCGTGTCGAGGACCCGGCGGGCTTCACCGTCGATGTGCCGGTCGGCTGGCAGCGCACGTCCAGGTCCGACGGCATCTTCTACACCTCGCCGGACGAGCGCCGGCTGGTGCAGATCTTCACCCTGGAGGAGCCGGAGGGAACGCCGTACGAGTCCCTGGAGGCGACGGAGTCCCACCTCGCCCAGACGATGGCCGACTCCGGCTACCGGCGCCTCGGCCTGCGGATGCTCGGCGCCGGGGACGCGGCGGAGCTCCAGTACGCGTACGACCACGCCAGGTTCGGCGCGCGTCGCGTCATCGACCGGGCGTTCACCGGTCCTGACGGGGTGCAGTACGCGGTGCTGGTGGCGGGACCGGCCTCGTCCTGGCCGGAGCAGGAGACGATCCAGGAGACGGCCCTGAACGCGTTCTGCCCCACGGGGTACTGCGGGTCCTGAAGAGTGCGGGGGCGCCGCCCAGGGTGTCCCTGGGCGGCGCCCCCAGCTCGCGGAACGACGGCCCGCGATCGGCGAGATCTCGGGTCAGGAAGCCTTCTTGGCTTCCTGCTCGACCTGGCTCAGCTCCACCGTCTCGGCCGCCGACGGCTTCTTCGGGGTGAAGTCCTCGTCCCAGCCGGTGTACAGGATGGTGGCCTTGTCCTTGCCCTTCAGCTCGACCTTGAGCGGGTAGGGCTTGCCCTCGGCGGCGACGTACAGCGTCATGGGGTCACCCTCGCTGTTCTTGCCCTCGATGGCGACGGCCTTCTTGCCGTCGACCTCGGCGGTCCCACCCTTGGTCCACTTCTGGTCCTGGGACTCGGTGGTGTCCTTCTGCATCCGCTTGATGTCGCACAGCCCGGCCATGGCCTTCATCGCGGGGTTGGTCGCGGTGTCGTGGATGTACTTGCCCTTGAACTTCTTCTCCACGACGTCACCACCCGTCGGAACCATGGCCTGGCCCATCATGCCGGTCGGCTTCATCCAGATGTCGTCGCCGACCTTGATCAGGCTGTAGCCGCCGGACTTGCCCGCGTCCATCGAGGAGTCGCAGTTGCCCGCCTTGTTCAGCGTGAACTCGGCCGTGGTCTTCTCGCCCTCGGACACGCCCTCGAGCTTGGCCTTCAGCGCCGTCGCGGACTTCATCGCCTCGCGCGCCTTGTCGGCGATCTCGTTGGCCGAGAGCTTCTCGACGCCGGAGTCGCCGCCCTTGCCGCTGTCCTTGTCGTCGCCGCCGCAGCCGGTCACGGCGAGCGCCAGTGCCGCACACGCGGCCACGGCCCAAGCCCGGTTCTTGCTCGTCATCAGGAGTACTTCGCCCTTTATCTCATGATCTTGCTTGACGGTAGGAACCTACCGGGGCCCCTCCCGGCGGTGGCCAGGTGAGGGGCGATACATGACCGGGCCCCCATCCCCGCGGATGAGGGCCCGGTCATGTCGGCTTGCTTACTTGGCGGCCTCGACCGCGGTGATCTCGACCGTCTCGGTGGCGGCCGGCTTCTGCGGGGTGACCTTCTCGTCCCAGCCCGAGTACAGGATGGTGGCCTTGTCCTTGCCCTGCTGCTCGGCCTTGAGCGGGTAGGGCTTGCCCTCGGTGGCGATGTAGAGGGTCATCGGCTCACCGTCGTTGTCGGTGCCCTTGATGGCGATGGCCTTCTTGCCGTCGACCTCGGTGACGTCACCCTTGGTCCACTTCTTGTCCTTGGAGTCGGTGGCCTCCTTCTGGATGGCCTTGATGTCGCAGGCCTCACCGATGTCCTTGAACTTCTCGTGGTCCGTGGTGCCGTGGACGTACTTGTCCTTGAACTTGCCGGCGCCCGACTCCAGCATCATCTGGGCCATCATGCCGGTCGGCTTGACCCAGGCCTCGTTGCCGATCTTGACCAGGCTGTAGCCGCCCATGGTGCCCATGGTCATGTCGGTCTGGCAGTTGCCCTCGGAGTCCATGGCCAGCTCGGCCGTGGTCTTCTGGCCCTCGGAGACGCCGTCGACCTTGGCGGTCATGGACTTCGCGGAGACCATCGCGTCCTTCGCCTTCTGGGCGATCTCGTTGGCCTCGAGCTTCTCCACGCCGTTGGCGCCGCTCTCGACGGAGGAGCCGCCGTTGGAGCCGCCCTTCGCGTCGTCCTTCTTGTCGTCGCCGCCACAGCCGGTCACGGCCAGCGCCAGCGCCGCACACGCGGCCACGGCCCAGACCCGGTTCTTGCTCGTCATCACGGGAGTTTTGCCCTTATCTGATCGTCTTGCTTGCCTATGAGCGCCATACCCTAAGGCCCGGGTGGGCGTCTGGCGCCGCCGCCCACCCCGTCGATCAGACGCCGCCCAACTGCTCCTGCAGCTTGGCCATGTCGACCACCTGGTCCGCCGGCGGGGTCGTCGCCGGCACCGGCTTGTCCCAGTCGGTGAGCTCGATGGAGCCGCTCTCGGCGCCCTTCTGCACGATCTTCAGCGGGTAGGGCTTGCCCTCCGCGGCGACGTAGAGGGTCATCGGGTCGCCGTCCGACGACTTGCCGTTGACGGGGATGACCTTGTTGCCGTCGACGGTGACCAGCGTGCCCTTGGTCATCTTGTCGTCGCTGTCGTCGGTGTCCAGCGACTGCTGGAAGCCGGCGAGGTCGCACACGTCCGTCATGTCCTTGAACATCTCGTCGGACGTGGAGCCGTGGACCCACTTGCCCTTGAAGAGCTCGGCGGCGGCCGCGCCGTCCGAGCCGGCCTGGGTCTTCCAGAAGGTCTCGTCCGGCTTCATCCAGACCTTGTCGCTGAGCTTGATGAGCTCGAAGGAGCCCTCGGTGCCCATCTCCATGGAGCCGGCGCAGTTGCCCGAGCTGTCGAGGGCGAGGTCCATCTTCTGCCGGGTGCCGGCGGAGGTGAGGTCCATCTTCATGCGGAGCGACTTCGCCGACTCCAGCTCGGTCTCCGCCTTCTTGGAGATCTCCTTGGCGGAGAGCTTGGCGAGTTCCGAGTCGGCGTCCGAGCCCTTGTCCGGCTTGGTTCCGAGGATGCTCCCGTCCTTGTCGGACTTTCCGCCCTTGTCGGACTTGTCGCTGCCGCAGCCGGTGACGGCCAGCGCCAGCGCCGCACACGCGGCCACGGCCCAAGCCCGGTTCATCCTCGTCATCGCGCCCGCCCTGCCCCTTGCATCTTGTCGTGCCTTCTTACCTGCGTTTTACCTTACGAGCAGGGACGTGCGCAGATGCAATCCGGTTCGCCTTTTGTGGTCACTATTCAGTGACGCCGGCCACTTTCACTGAGCAATCAGGCATACATATGAACGTTTCGGTTAGGGGTCCCAGCTGCTGGCGTGGCCAGTGGGAAAACCTGGAAGACCGGAAGGCAGAAGAAACGTGTCGGCAGTCGAGACCATTCATGTGGACGGGGTGTGGCGGGGTGCCTCGTCCGGCGCTCAGCGGGAGGTCCTCGACCCCGCCGACGCCACCGTGCTGACCGTCGTCGCCGAAGGCGGCGCCGAGGACACCGACGCGGCGGTGGCCGCCGCCCGGCGCGCCTTCGACGCCGGACCCTGGCCGCGGACGCCCGTCGCCGAGCGCGCCGACCTGCTGCGCCGTGTCGCCGGGCTGCTCCAGCGCGACCGGGAGGCGATCGCGCTCACCGAGAGCCGCGACACCGGCAAGACCCTCGAAGAGGGCCGTATCGACGTCGACGACGTCACCAACGCCTTCCGCTACTTCGCCGACCTCGTGGTCAACGAGGCGGGCGGACGCGTGGTGGACGCCGGCAGCCCCGATGTGCACAGCGTGGTCGTGTACGAGCCGGTGGGCGTCTGCGCCCTGATCACCCCCTGGAACTACCCTCTGCTCCAGGCGAGTTGGAAGATCGCTCCGGCGCTCGCGGCCGGCAACACCTTCGTCATCAAGCCCAGCGAGATCACCCCGCTCTCCACCGTCCATCTGCTGCGACTACTGGTGGAGGCCGGACTCCCGGCCGGCGTGGCCAACCTGGTCACCGGCGCCGGCGACCCGGTCGGCGCCCGACTCGCCGACCACCCCGACGTGGACCTGGTCTCCTTCACCGGCGGCCTGGCCAGCGGCACCAAGGTGATGGCGGCCGCCGCCCCGAGCGTGAAGAAGGTGGCGCTGGAGCTGGGCGGCAAGAACCCCAACGTCGTCTTCGCCGACGCCTGCGCCACCCCCGAGGGCTTCGACACCGCCGTGGACCAGGCGCTCAACGCCGCCTTCATCCACAGCGGACAGGTCTGCTCGGCCGGCTCCCGGCTCATCGTCGAGGAGTCCGTGCGCGAGCGCTTCGTCGCCGAACTCGCCCGCCGCGCCGAGCGGATCACCCTCGGCCGCGGCACCGAGAGCGGCGTGGAGTGCGGCCCGCTGGTCTCCGCCCAGCAGCTGGCCAAGACCGCGGCGTATGTGGAGTCCGCGCTCGCCGAAGGCGCCCTGCTGCGCTGCGGCGGCGCCCGGCCCGAGCCCTCCGAGGCGAACCCCGAGCGGCCCGCCTCCGGGTACTTCTACCTGCCGACCGTGCTCGACGGCTGCCACCGCGAGATGCGGGTGGTGCGCGAGGAGACCTTCGGCCCGATCCTCACCGTGGAGACCTTCCGCACCGAGGACGAGGCCGTGGCGCTCGCCAACGACACCGAGTACGGGCTGGCCGGAGCCGTGTGGTCCGCGGACACCGCCCGCGCCCGACGGGTCGCCGGCCGGTTGCGGCACGGCACGGTCTGGATCAACGACTACCACCCCTACCTGCCGCAGGCGGAGTGGGGCGGCTTCGGCAAGTCCGGCGTCGGCCGCGAGCTGGGCCCCTCCGGCCTGGCCGAGTACCGCGAGGCCAAGCACGTCTACGAGAACCTCCGGCCCCGGCCGGTCCGCTGGTTCGCCGGCTGAGCGACCACCGCCCACCGACGCCCACCAGCCTGCGCAGCAGAGGAGTACCCGAATGCCCCCCCAGCCCTCCCACGTCTACGACTACGTCGTCGTCGGTGGCGGCACCGCCGGCTCGGTGATCGCCTCCCGGCTCACCGAGGACCCGTCCGTGCGCGTCGCCGTCATCGAAGGCGGCCCCTCCGACGTCGACCGCCCCGAGGTGCTCACCCTGCGCCGCTGGCTCGGACTGCTCGGTGGCGAACTCGACTACGACTACCCGACGGTGGAACAGCCGCGCGGCAACTCCCACATCAGACACAGCCGCGCCCGCGTCCTCGGCGGCTGCTCCTCGCACAACACCCTGATCTCCTTCAAGCCGCTCCCCGGTGACTGGGACGAGTGGGCCGAGGCCGGCGCCGAGGGCTGGGACGCGGCCTCCATGGACCCGTACTTCCACCGGCTGCGCAACAACATCGTCCCCGTGGACGAGAAGGACCGGAACGCCATCGCCCGCGACTTCGTCGAGGCGGCCCGCGTCGCCGCCGACGTGCCGCGCGTCGAGGGCTTCAACCAGCGGCCCTTCCACGAGGGCGTCGGCTTCTTCGACCTCGCGTACCACCCGGAGAACAACAAGCGCTCCTCCGCCTCCGTCGCCTACCTCCACCCCCACCTGGAGGCCGGCGACCGCCCCAACCTGACGCTGCTGCTGGAGACCTGGGCGCACAAGCTGGAGTTCGACGCCACGCTCCGCGCCACCGGGGTGCGGGTGCGCACCAAGGACGGCGAGGAACTGCTGATCGAGGCCGAGCGCGAGGTGCTGGTCTGCGCCGGCGCCGTCGACACCCCGCGGCTGCTGCTGCACTCCGGCATCGGCCCCAGGGCCGACCTGGAGGCGCTGGGCATCCCCGTCCTGCACGACCTGCCGGGCGTCGGCGAGAACCTGCTGGACCACCCCGAGTCGGTGATCGTCTGGGAGACGGACGGGCCGATCCCGGAGAACTCCGCGATGGACTCCGACGCCGGACTCTTCGTCCGCCGCGACCCCGAATCCTGCGGTCCGGACCTGATGTTCCACTTCTACCAGATCCCCTTCACCGACAACCCGGAGCGGCTCGGCTACGAGAAGCCCGAGCACGGCGTGTCGATGACGCCCAACATCCCCAAGCCGCGCAGCCGCGGCCGGCTCTACCTCACCAGCGCCGACCCGGCCGTCAAACCCGCCCTCGACTTCCGCTACTTCACCGACGAGGACGACTACGACGCGAAGACGCTGGTCGACGGCATCCGCCTGGCCCGCGAGATCGCCCGCACCGAGCCGCTGGCCGGCTGGCTCAGGCGCGAGGTCTGCCCCGGCCCCGAGCTCACCACCGACGAGGAGCTCAGCGAATACGCGCGCAAGGTCGCGCACACCGTCTACCACCCCGCCGGCACCTGCAAGATGGGCGCGCCGACCGATGAACAGGCCGTCGTCGACCCGCAGTTGCGGGTGCGGGGGCTCTCCGGCATCCGGATCGCCGACGCGTCGGTCTTCCCGACCATGACCGCCGTCAACCCGATGATCGGTGTGCTGATGGTGGGGGAGAAGTGCGCGGAACTCATCGCGCGGGGGGAAGCGGCAGCGCCCGGGGCAGCGGGGGCGATCGCACAGGGGGACAGCAAACAGACCCCGGGAGGTCATGCGTGATGAACGCCGTCGAGCCCGTCTTCTCCGTACGCAACCTGTGGAAGGTCTTCGGACCCAAGGCCGACCGGATCCCCGGCAGCCCCGAGGCCGCCCTCTCCGCCGCCGAACTGCGCGAGCGCACCGGCTGCACCGCCGCCGTCCGGGACGTCTCCTTCGACGTCCGCAAGGGCGAGGTCTTCGTCGTCATGGGCCTCTCCGGCTCCGGCAAGTCCACCCTCGTCCGCTGCCTGACCCGCCTCATCGAGCCCACGTCGGGCACGCTGGAGATCGACGGCGAGGACGTCCTCGCCATGGACCGCACCCGGCTGCGCGAGCTGCGCCGACACCGCGCCGCCATGGTCTTCCAGCACTTCGGCCTGCTGCCGCACCGCACCGTGCTCGACAACGTCGCCTACGGGCTGGAGATCCAGGGCGTCGGCAAGGCCGAACGCCGCGAGCGGGCCGCGAAGATGGTGGAGAAGGTCGGCCTCGCCGGCCTGGAGCGGCGCCGCCCCGGCCAGCTCTCCGGCGGCCAGCAGCAGCGCGTCGGTCTCGCCCGCGCGCTCGCCGTCGACCCCGAGGTCCTCCTCTTCGACGAGCCGTTCAGCGCCCTGGACCCGCTGATCCGACGGGACATGCAGGAAGAGGTGGTCCGGCTCCACCGCGACGAGGGCCGCACCATGGTCTTCATCACCCACGACCTCAGCGAGGCGCTGCGGCTCGGCGACCGGATCGCCCTGATGCGCGACGGCAGGGTCGTCCAGCTCGGCACCCCCGAGGAGATCGTCGGCTCCCCGGCCGACGACTACGTACGGGACTTCGTCCGCGACGTCCCCCGCGAGCAGGTGCTGACCGTGCGCGGTGCGCTGCGCCCGGCGGTCGGCGACGAGAGCACCTGCGGCCCGGTCCTCACCCCCGACACCACCGTGTCGCGGGCGATCGAGGCGGTCGCCCGCAGCGGCTCCGCGGCCCGCGTGGTCGAGGACGGCCGCTGCCTCGGCGTGGTCGACCACCGGCGCCTGCTGGCGGTGGTCGCCGGGCTGAAGCCGGACGGCACACCCGAAACCGCGACCGCCGAGGAAGTGGCGGCGGCATGAGCGCAGTGACCACCACCTCCGCGCCCGGCACCGGTAAGGCCAAGAGCAGGACCGGCGCCGCGGGCGCCGCCGGTTCCACCGGGCGGAAGACGGCCGACTCCGCGACCTCTCACGCCCACAGACGCGGCCCGGCGGCCGCCCTGGCCCGCCACCGCACCCTGGCCAAGCTGCTGACGCTCGCCGCCCTGGCCGCCGTGCTGGTGCCGCTGGCGCACGCCCGCTGGGCCAGCGGCAGCTGGCCGGAGGCGCTGACCGTCGACCTGGCCCAGCCGCTCGGCGACGCCAACACCTGGATCATCGACAACCGGGACAGCCACCCGGTCTTCCTCTACTTCTTCGGGCACATCAGCAACGGGATCATCATCTCGGTGCGCGCCGTCTACGTGACGCTCCTCGCCCTCGGCTGGGCCGGGGTCACCGCCGCCGCCACCCTGCTGTCCTGGCGCGTGGCCGGGCCGCGGGTGGCGGCCACCGCCGGGGTGTCGTTCGCCGTCTGCGGGCTGCTCGGCATGTGGGTGCCGACCATGCAGACGCTCGCCCTGATGGCGGTCGCGGTCACCGTGTCCGTGGTCATCGGCGCGCTGCTGGGCCTGGCCGCCGGGCTGTCCGACCGCACCCACCGCGCGCTGCGCCCCGTGCTCGACACCATGCAGGTGCTGCCGGCCTTCGCCTATCTGCTGCCGGTGGTGCTGGTCTTCGGCATCGGCGTGCCCGGCGCGGTGCTGGCCACCGTGGTCTACGCGGCCCCGCCGATGGCCCGGCTCACCGCGCTGGGCCTGCGCGGCGCCGACGCCGGGGTGCTGGAGGCCGTCTCCTCGCTCGGCGCCACCGGCCGGCAGCGGCTGCTGTCCGCGCGGCTGCCGCTGGCCCGCCGTGAGCTGCTGCTGGGCCTCAACCAGACCATCATGATGGCGCTGTCGATGGCCGTCATCGCCTCGATGATCGGCGGCGGTGGCCTCGGTGACCGCGTCTACCAGGCGCTCTCCACCGTCGACGTCGGCAAGGCGCTGGCCGCCGGCATCCCGATCGTGCTGCTCGCCGTCGTCCTGGACCGCACCACCGCGGCCGCCGGCGAGCGCGCCGGCGCCGAGCGCGGCGGCCCGACCTGGGCCCGCGGCTGGCGGGCCTGGACGGGAGTCGCGGCGCTCACGGCGGCCGCGGCGCTCGCGGCCCGTGCGCTCTCCTCCCTCACCTGGCCCGAGGGCTGGACCCTGGCCATCGCCGAACCCGTCAACGACGCCAAGGAGTGGATGGTGGACCACCTCTACTCCGGCGTGCCGGTCGTCGGCGGCACCGCCGACTGGGCGGCCGCGTACGTGCGGTGGGTGCTGGACCCGCTGCGCGACGGCCTCCAGGGGCTGCCCTGGTGGGCGGTGCTGCTCGCGGTCGCCACCCTGGCCTGGCTGATCGGCACCTGGGGCACCGCCCTGACCGCCACCCTCGCCATGGCCGCGATCGGCGTGCTCGGCGTGTGGGAGCCGTCCATGGACACGCTCTCCCAGGTCCTGGCCGCGCTGGCGGTCACGCTGGTGCTGGGCTTCACGATCGGCGTCGCCGCCGCGCGCAGCCCCCGGCTGGAGCGGTTGCTGCGCCCGGTGCTGGACGTGTGCCAGACCATGCCGCAGTTCGTCTACCTGATCCCGGTGGTCGCGCTCTTCGGCGTCGGCCGGGCCCCGGCCGCGGCCGCCGCCATCGTCTACGCGCTGCCCGCCGTCATCCGCATCACCACCCAGGGCCTGCGCCAGGTCGACCCGGCCGCCCTGGAGTCCGCCCGGTCCCTGGGCGCCACCCGCAACCAGCAGCTGTGGCAGGTCCAGCTCCCGCTGGCCCGCCCGGCCCTGCTGCTCGCCGTCAACCAGGCGGTCGTCCTGGTCCTCGCCGTTGTCATCATCGGCGGCCTGGTCGGCTCCGGGGCGCTCGGCTACGACGTCGTCTTCGGCCTCGCCCAGGGCGACCTGGCCACCGGCCTGGTCGCCGGCACCGCCATCGTCTGCCTCGGACTGATGCTGGACCGGGTGACGCAGCCGACCGCCCGCCGCGACCGGAAGGGAGCCTGACATGACCACTCGTACGAAGCTGGCCGCCGCGGCCGCGGGTGTCCTGGCGGTCACCCTCACCGGCTGCGGCGCGGCCGACATGACCCAGCAGACCTCGCCGTACGCCAACGTCGACGGGGCGAAGACGGTCACCCTGTCCGTCCAGTCCTGGGTCGGCGCGCAGGCCAACGTGGCCGTCGCCCAGTACCTGCTGGAGCACGAGCTGGACTACCGCGTCGACACCGTCCAGGTCGACGAGGTCCCCGCCTGGGACGCCCTCAGCCAGGGCCGGGTCGACGCCCTCCTGGAGGACTGGGGCCACCCCGAGCAGGAACAGCGCTACGTCCAGGACAAGAAGACCATCGCCCGCGGCGGCGACCTCGGCGTCACCGGCCACATCGGCTGGTACGTCCCCAAGTACTTCGCCGACGCCCACCCCGACGTCACCGACTGGAAGAACCTCAACAAGTACGCCGACGAGTTCCGCACCCCGGAGAGCGGCGGCAAGGGCCAACTCCTCGACGGCTCCCCCTCCTACATCACCAACGACAAGGCCCTGGTGAACAACCTCGACCTGGACCTCCAGGTCGTCTTCGCCGGCTCCGAGGCCGCCCAGATCACCCAGATCAAGCAGTTCGCCAAGGAGAAGAAGCCCTTCCTCACCTACTGGTACGAACCCCAGTGGCTCTTCAACGAGGTCCCCATGGTCGAGGTGAAGCTGCCGAAGTACACCGACGCCTGCGCCGAGAAGGGCGCCGCCGACCCGAAGACCGTCGACTGCGCCTACCCCACCACCCCGCTGCAGAAGTACCTCAACGCCGACTTCGCGAAGGAGGGCGGCAAGGCGGCGGAGTTCCTGAAGAGGTTCCGCTGGACCAAGGAGATGCAGAACGAGGTGTCGGAGCTCATCGCTTCTAAGGGCCTCACTCCCGAGGAGGCGGCCGAGCGGTGGGTGAAGGACAACCGGGAGGTGTGGCGGGCGTGGCTCTGACGTGAGCCGACGAGCGCCCCACCCGCGCTGAGAGCGAGGCCCCGGCGCAAGGGCTACTTCGGAAAGAGAGAGGTGTCGAGTTCGAAGCCGAAAGGCTCGGGCAGCGGCACCCGTTCCCCGAACGGAACGGTCTTCTCGTCCCGGAACCGGCCCTTGCCGTCGGGGTTCGCGTACACGGTCGTGCTCCCGCCGCCGTCATGCGGATCCACGAGCAGGTAGACGGGGACCTGCGAGTGGGCGTAGCCCCAGAGCTTGGAGGTGCGGTCGCGACGTGCCGTGGACGGTGAGGTGATCTCGCACGCGAGGAGTACGTCGTCGGCGGGAAGCTGCCACTCCTTGCGGTTGTCGGTCAGCGCGGCCGCCTCGCAGACGAGGAGATCGGGGATGAACCGCTCACCGGTCGCCGGGAGGACGACGGTTTCCGTGTTGGTGATCATCCACTCGTCCGGGGTCGCCTTGATGAGCATGCGCATCAGCCGGCCGAAGATCCAGTTGTGCTGACTCGTGGGCGTGGGTGAAATGACGATCTCCCCCCCGATGAGCTCCGCGCGCTGCCCCTCGGGCAGGTCAAGGTGCTCATAGGTGTGCATGAGCTCTTCCAGCGTCTGGTCGGGCAGCGGCGCCGTCATCACGAGACCTCCCATGTCCGGGCCCTTCCTCCGTGACTCCGAGCCGACGAGCCGTACCGCCGCCGTCGGAGCCTGTGACCATCATGGGCCCATGGCGCGGCCCACGACACGACGATCGCCCTCGCCTGTCACAGCGACGGCGAGGGCGATCGGTTACGCCATGTGTTCGATAAGCGACAGTGGGGCAGGTCCTTCATGGTGCGGTGGTGCAGCCGCGGTCCTTCGCCACAGCGGTGGCGAAGGACCGGAGAACCCGGTCCAAGTCGTCGTCGGCCGGGCTGTTGTCCAGCCACAGGTCCTGGTACGCGCTGTTGTGCTCCACTCCGACGTACGCCTCTTCCGGGCCGCACTTCACCATCGTGTGCGTGCCCAACGTGCCCTTGGAGCCGTTGAAACGTGCGGCTTCCGCGAGCACCGGATCCTGGCTGAAGGAGAAGGTGAGCTGTGGTGTGGACCGCCCCTGGAGGTAGACGTCGCAGGCCCAGGTTCGCGTACCGGATCCGGTGTACAGCTCGGTGCCAGGGGCCGCCTTCCCCCTGATGAAGGCTCGCTCGGGCAGCCGGAAGCCCTTGATGCCGCAGACCTTGTTCGTGTCGCTCCTGCGGACGTGGCCCGAGTCGACCGGGCCGCGCAGACGGACCGGGCTCCGCAGCGCCTTGTCCGGGCATCCGGCCTTCTCTGTGACATGCCGGGCCGCGTCCACCGCCACCCGCGCCACGGCCTGCCGTGTCGAGTCGCCGTCGGTCACGTTCACCTCGATGACGGGAACGGTGCCGGTCTTCCCGAAGTCGACGCCCAGCTTGCTCCGGCAGGCCGCCGGGAGCATCACCCAGCCACGCGTATCGGACACGGCGCCCGTTGCTCCGCCGACGAGGTAGGACATACCCGAAGGGTTCTTCCATACGACTGTCTGGAAGGCGAAGTCGGCTCTCTCGTTGCTGAGACCGACCGTCAGACGGGGCTGCTCGGCGCCGAGCAGCCTGCTGGTGCGCCGCACCTCGCACGAGGGGGCGGTCGCGTCGGGTGTCAGCCCGTCCGACGCCTGCGTCAGCCGCCCCGTGCCGTCCAGCACGGCACCCACCTCAGCGGAGGACAGCGCCCCGTCGCAGAAGTCGTCCCGCCCGAAGGCGTCGGTGTTCCACCAGACGTGGAGCCCTGCACCGGTGAGCACGGTGACGACGCCCACCAGCACGAGGATTCTCACTCTCAGGCTTGCGCCCTCGCCCCTGAACACGTGCTACTTCCGTTCCCGCAAGGCGTCGTAGGCGTTCTCCCGACCGCTTGTGTAAGCCTCCTTGGCCTCACGCTGCGCGGCGCCGATCTCGTCCGTGGAGCGGTGGTCTTCCTTCCCCCAGCTCGCGAAGTAGGCGTCGAGGGCGTCCTCTGCCGCGTCGTTGCCGGCGCTGAGCTTGTCGCGGGCGAGCAGGCCCTGCTCTGAGGAGACGCCCTTGAGCCATTCGTTCGCGATGCCGTCGACGGTCCGCTGGGCCATGTCGCCGACGACCGGGATGCCGGTGACCATGCCACCCACCAGGTGATAGCCGTACACCCTCTTGTCGCCCGCCTCCGCGAGCTTGGTGTCGCGCTCGCTGAGGTCGATGTCGCCGCCGATCGCGTTGAGCGCGCCGAACACCTCGCCGACCTTCGCGGAGCGGTTCTCAACGGACGAGATGGTGTGCAGGTCTCCCGTCGCGAGCTGTTCGGCCATGTAGCCCTGTGCCGACCGACGCAGCAGGAGATAGTTCTCGTCGTCCTCGGAGACTCCCCGCATCATGCGGAGAACGCTGCTCCTGCTGTTCTGGATCTGCGAGTCATCACCCGCCGAGTGGGAATCGTTCTTGCCCACCCGGTCGCCAGGGCCGTCGCCCTGGAGGATGTCCACCGTATCGGGGGTGTAGTCCGAGAGCGCCCGGGCGAACGAGCCTCTGAAGCCGGCGTAGTCATCGCCCTTGAGGACGTTGTCGCCGTTGGCGACGCGGTCGTCCTTGCCGTCCTTGCCGTCCGGGTGGCCGTAGTCGAGCAGGTTGATCGCGTCGTGCATGATCCGGGCCTGCGCCTCGGAGTGACGGCCTGCGTCCCCGCCGGGCGTGTGGGGCTCGCGCCCGGTGGTGCCCGCCTCGATCGCCAAGCCCAGCCCCGTGCGGGCGTCCTTCTCGTGGGTGTCGCTGCCGGTGTACTCGAAGTTGCCGCGCCAGTCGGTGGTGTTGCTCAGGTTCCAGTCGCGGTCCTTCATCAGGTAGGTCAGCCGGTCCTTGGCCCCGTCCGTCGCGGGGTCGAGATACGCGGTGGACAGCTGCGGGTCGCGGCTCATGATCTCCAGGGAGCCGTCCACGGGGTCGTTGGCGAACCAGCCGTCCTTCTTGCCCTCGAACTCCCCGTAGAGGTCCCAGATGTTCTGGTCCTTCTTCTCCGCCGCGATCATGTCGTCGGTGACGTCGGAGAGGAACTGCGGCGAGTAGCCGTCGCCCTGCTTCATCAGGGTGATCAGGCTCTGGTAGCCGCGGACCTGCTGGTCACGGCCCTTGAACCCGGGGCCCCTCTCCTCGCCGGCGACCTTCAGGTCGTACGCGTCGACGCCGGCCTTCTTCAGGCCCTCGCGCCAGTCGTTGTAGAACTTCGCGTCGCCCGACGCGGACCACTTCTCGAAGGCGTCCTGGTACGCCTTGGTGCCGTAGGCGAGCTTCTTGCCGTCGGCGCCCGCGAAGTCCGGTACGCGGGTGGCGCCCGCGATGGTGGTCGCCAGGCCCTTCTCCAGGGCGAGGTAGTCCTTCTTGTGGCCGGTGTCGTCGTAGTAGGCGAGATCGTTGAACTTGTTGCCGAGCTTGAGGGTGTCCTCGGGGCCGAGAGAGGTCAGGAAGGTCTGGCTGAAGACCTTGTCGTCGGCGTTGTCGCGGTTGAGCCGCTCCCACTCGGCGCGTTCGGTGTCGCTGAGCTTGTCGCCGTCGAGGACCTTGTCGGCGTACTCCTTGGCCTTCCGGGCCTCGTAGATCTCGATGTCGCCCTTGGCCTGCCCGTTGAAGTCGTGCCCGCCCAGGGTGATGTCGTCCAGGGCCCGGATGCCGGCGGACTCGCGCAGGGCCAGCTTGGCGCCCTGGTCGGCGTCGTCGACGTGCTGGACGGCCTTCTTGATGGCGTCGGTCCACTTGGTCTCGGCCGCCACGGTCTTCTGGCGCCAGCTCTCGTAGTCGGTGTCCTTCTTGTCGCTCTCGTCGATCAGGCTCCAGTCATAGGTGACCTTGCCCTGGGAGTCGACGAGGAAGTGCTCCTTCTTGGCGTCGGCGACCAGGTCCTTGACCGCCTTGACCAGGGTGGTGAACTGCGTGTGCGCGTCCCGGAGCAGGGAGGCGATCGCCTTGGCCTGGGTCTGGGCGGCGGCGAGCTGGCCCTGGGTGGCCCTGAACTGGGCGGAGGCGCCGCCGGCGGCGACGCCGAGCCAGCCGCCGTCGTCGGAGACCGTCTGGACCTTCTGCTTGTAGAGGTCCTCGACGGACTTGAACTTCCCGGCCATCTCGTCCCACTTGCCGGCTGCCGTGGTGAGCGGGTCCAGCTTGACGGTGACGACGTCCTGGTAGGTGAGCGTCATGGTCGGCCCCGCCCCCTCAGTTGCCGTTTTGGCTGGTCGGGGGCAGCAGGAACCGGTTGAGGGTGGAGCCGGTCCGGATGTCGTAGCTCTGGAAGCCGTACCGGGTGCCCTGCAGCGCGGTCCTGTCGGCGGCGAGCCGGCCCTGGAGGGCCTTGACCTGCTTGTCCCACTCGGTCGCCACGTCCTTGAGCCCGGAGCCGGTGGCCCAGTCGGTGAAGGCGGTCACGGCCTTGGTGGTCGCCTCGTCCGCCACGGTGCCGGCCGTCCCGGTGTCCGGCTGGATGTCCTCCGTGAGCGCCTTGACCGCTGCCGCCTTCCCCGGGTTGTTCGTCTTGAGTACGCCCAGACCCTGTGGTCCCCCGTCGGACATGTGACCCGCCTTCCCCCGTCTCCCGGCCTTGGTGATCAAGCCGGCGGCCACGCTAACTCGCCCGGCTGGCACCGCAGATGAGAGGAGGGCGGTCTTAACGGATCCTCTACGTCACGGCGTCGCTCACGCGTGGGTGCCCGGCTGGTAGGCGCCCGGCACCGAGCGGCAGGTGACGGCGATGCGGTTCCAGGAGTTGATGGCGATGATGAGCGAGATCAGCTGGGACAGCTCCTTCTCGTCGAAGTGCCCGGCCGCCCGCTGGAAGACCTCGTCCGGCACGAAGCCGTCGGTCAGCACCGTGACGGCCTCGGTCAGGGCGAGCGCCGCCTGCTCCTTCTCCGTGTAGTAACCCGGCGCCTCCTCCCACGCGTTGAGGAGGTAGATGCGCGCCTCGCTCTCGCCCATGTGCCGCGCGTCCTTGGTGTGCATGTCCAGGCAGAAGGCACAGTGGTTGATCTGCGAGGCTCGGATCTTCACCAGCTCGATCAGAACCGGGTCCAGGCCCTTGCGGGCGGCCATCTCCAGGCCGAGCATGGCCTTGTAGACCTCGGGGGCGTGCTTCGCGAGGTTGAGTCGGGGCTCGTGTGCGTGGGTGTTCTCCTGAGTGGTCATGCCTCCACGCTAAGCCGGGATTAACCCACGGGTATGGTCCAATTCCATGGAGGATTCCTGGGCCACTCTCGGCAGTGATCTGCACCTGGACCTGGCCGGCGCGCCGGGCTCCGGCGACCGCGGCCGGGGCGGGACGGGGGTGCGCGCCGCGCTCACCGCGGCCCTGCGGGAGGCCGTCCGCGGCGGACGACTGGCCCCCGGCACCCGGCTGCCGTCCTCCCGTTCGCTCGCGGCCGACCTCGGCATCGCCCGCAACACCGTCGCCGACGCCTACGGCGACCTGGTCGCGGAGGGTTGGCTCACCGCCCGTCAGGGCTCCGGCACCCGCGTCGCCCAGCGCGTCATTCCGCCCGAGCCCGCCCCGCCGCGCTCTCCCGCGGTCCGGCTCAGCCCGCGCCCCGTCTACAACCTCCGGCCCGGCAGCCCGGACGTCTCCGCCTTCCCCCGCGCGGCCTGGCTCGCCGCCTCCCGCCGCGCCCTGACCCGTGCCCCGAACGACGCCTTCGGCCACGTCGACCGGCGCGGCCGCGCGGAGTTGCGCCAGGTGCTGGCCGGATACCTGGCGCGCGCCCGCGGGGTGCGGGCGGATCCCGAGCGCATCGTCGTCTTCTCGGGCTTCGTCCAGGGACTCAGCCTGCTCGGCCGGGTGCTCGCCGCGCGCGGGTGGGAGGAGGTGGCGGTCGAGTCGTACGGGCTGCACTTCCACCGCGACGTCTTCCCCCGCGTGGGGCTGCGCACCCGCCCGCTGACCGTTGACGAGCACGGCGCGCGCATCGGCGAGCTGACGACGGCACCCGAGCTGCGCGACGCACGGGCGGTGCTGCTCACCCCGGCGCACCAGTTCCCGACCGGCGTCTCGCTCCACCCCGACCGGCGGGCCGCGGTGGTCGACTGGGCGCGGGCGGTCGACGGGCTGGTCCTGGAGGACGACTACGACGGCGAGTTCCGCTACGACAGGCAGTCGGTGGGCGCCCTTCAGGGTCTGGATCCGGAGCGCGTCGTCTATCTCGGCACCACCAGCAAGAGCCTCGCCCCGGCCCTCCGGCTCGCCTGGATGGTGCTGCCCGACCGACTCGTGGACGAGGTGCTGACGCTGAAGGCGACCGGCGAGTGGCCGCAGGGCGCGCTGGACCAGCTCACGCTTGCGGAGTTCATCGACTCGGGCGCGTACGACCGCCATGTGCGCGGCATGCGACTGCGCTACCGGCGCCGGCGCGACCAGCTCGTCGCCGCGCTCGCCGAACGCGCCCCGCACATCCGGGTCAGCGGCATCGCCGCCGGACTCCACGCCGTCCTCGAACTGCCCCCGGGCACGGAGCGGTCCGTCATCCAGGGCGCGGCCTGGCACGGCCTGGCGCTGGACGGCCTGTCGGCCTTCCGCTACGGGGACGAGGGCGGCCGCGACGCCCTGGTCTTCGCCTACGGCACCCCGCCCGACCACGCCTTCGCGGGCGCGCTGGACGCGCTGTGCCGCGTGCTCTAGCGGCTCGTCCCGCCCGTGGCCCCGGCCGGCCGCGATGGGCTCGCCCCGGTCTTCCCGGTCGACCCCCCTCGCGCCTCGTCGGGGACGATCTCCCCGTCCCGGAGGTGGTACCGGTGCGTCGGCGAACACCCGATCGACGGCGTGATCAGCAGGCTGACCGCGATGGGCTGCGGCGGGGCGCTCGCCGTGGAGAACTGGCACACCGCCTGCGACCCGGTCAGCGGGAACCAGAACCAGCCGTCGGCCGCGCCGACCGTCTCCTGGTCCCGGAGCTTCCAGCGGCCGTCGGCCTGGGTGTAGGTGGCCAGTCTCACCGTCGCCGCGTACGGGTCGGAGGTGGAGCGGACGGCGGTGAGGGTGATCTGGAGGTCCGTCCCGAGCGTGCTGGACGCGATCTGCCGGGTCTGGGCCCGGGAGGGGGTGTCGCCACGGTCCTGCGGTCCGACGGCGGTGGCCTGCGGCCCGGTGGCCGCCGCCGAGGCCAGGGCCAGGGCGCCGGCGGTCAGTGCGGTGTGCCGGATCCGGCGGATGCTGGTCTTCATGCTGATCTCCTGAGGGGGAGCGCGTGGTGGACCCTGCTGTCGAAATGACGCCCGAGTGTCTCCGACGGTTGTACGGAGATGGCCCGGTATCACCCGTTTGGCGGAGCGGCGATTTGCTCCACGCTGTGCAGTTTCTCCACCGTGGCCGGAAGCTCAACGCTGTAGAGTGACGGCGTGGCAGAGCGGACACCGGGGCCGGAGCGGCGCAAGGCCCCCAGCAGGCGGGAGCGACTCCGCGCGGAGACCTCGCGCGAGATCAAGACCATCGCGCTCAAGCTCATGGCCGAGGGCGGCCCGGACGCCATCACCCTGCGCGCCATCGCCCGCGAGATGGGCATGACGGCCGGCGCGATCTACGGCTACTACGCCACCCGCGACGACCTCGTCTCGACCCTCATCGCCGACGTCTACACCTCGCTGGTCCAGGCGGTCGAGTCCGCGCGCGACGCGCTGCCGCCGGACGACGCCGCGGGCCGGCTGCTGGCCTGGGCGACGGCCTTCCGGGCCTGGTCGCTCGCCAACCCCGAGGGCTTCCGACTCATCTACGGCGACCCCGTCCCCGGCTACCAACGGCCCGAGGGCGGCGCCGCCGCCGAGGCCGCGCACCGGGCCTGCCTCGGCCTCACCGGACTGGTCGCCGGCGCCTGGCCGCACGCCCGGTCCCGGCACGCCGACACCGACTTCGACTGGGACGACTTCGACCCCGACCTGGTCGCCGTGGTCCGCGCCGCCCACCCCGAACTGCCCCCCGCCGCCGTCGCCCTGGCGCTCCGCGTGTGGGGCCGCATGCACGGCCTGGTCGCCCTGGAGGTCTACGGCCACCTCCGCCCCCAGACCCCCCGCACCGCCACCCTCTACGAGGCCGAACTCCGCGACCTCACCCACTCCCTGGGGCTGGCGACCTGAGCCGCTCCTCGGTCTGAGGGGGTGATCGAAGGGGCGGTGCGGCCCCTTCGATCCATCCGACCCTTGTCAGTCCCCGGCCAGAACCCCACGCAACCGGCCCAGCCCCCAGTCCAGATCCTCCTTGCTGATCACCAGCGGCGGGGCGATGCGGATCGTGGAGCCGTGGGTGTCCTTCACCAGCACGCCGCGGTCCATGAGCTTCTCGGAGATCTCGCGACCGGTGCCGTGCGCCGGGTCGATGTCGATGCCGGCCCACAGACCGCGGCCGCGCACCTCGCGCACCGGGCCGCCACCGGCCAACAGACCCAGCTCGCTGTGGAGGTGGTCGCCCAGCTCGGTGGCTCGCTGCTGGTACTCGCCGGTGCGCAGCATCGCGATCACCTCCAGGGCGACCGCGCAGGCGAGCGGGTTGCCGCCGAAGGTGGATCCGTGCTCGCCTGGGCGGTAGACGCCCAACACCTCCGCGGAGGAGACCACCGCGGAGACCGGGACCACGCCGCCGCCCAGCGCCTTGCCCAGGACGTAGACGTCGGGCACCACGCCCTCGTGCTCGCAGGCGAAGGTGGTCCCGGTGCGGCCGAGTCCGGACTGGATCTCGTCGGCGATGAAGAGCGTGCCGCGGGCCCGGGTCAGCTCCCGTACGCCGGCGAGGTAGCCCGGCGGCGGCACCAGCACGCCCGCCTCGCCCTGGATCGGCTCCAGCAGCACGGCCACCGTGTGCTCGTCGACGGCCGCGTCCAGCGCCGCCAGATCGCCGTACGGGACGATCTCGAAGCCGGGGGTGTACGGCCCGTAGTCCGCGCGGGCCTCGGGGTCGGTGGAGAAGCTGACGATGGTGGTGGTGCGGCCGTGGAAGTTGTTCTCGGCCACGACGATCTTCGCCTTGCCGTCCGGCACGCCCTTGACGCGGTAGCCCCACTTGCGCGCGGTCTTGACGGCCGTCTCGATGGCCTCCGCGCCGGTGTTCATGGGCAGCACCATCTCCATGCCGCACAGGTCGGCCAGTTCGGTGCAGAACTCCGCGAAGCGGTCGTGGTGGAACGCGCGCGAGGTGAGGGTGACCCGGTCCAGCTGGGCCTTGGCGGCGTCGAGCAGCCGGCGGTTGCGATGGCCGAAGTTCAGCGCCGAGTAGCCGGCGAGCATGTCGAGGTAGCGGCGGCCCTCGACGTCGGTCATCCACGCGCCCTCCGCGGACGCGACGACGACGGGCAGCGGGTGGTAGTTGTGCGCGCTGTGGGCCTCGGCGGCTGCGATCGCGCGTTCCGTGGACGTCAACGTGTGCTCCGTTCGGTGTCGGGGCCGGTTGATGTCTCATTTCTATCGTCGCTCGGTTGAAATGCGAAGGGAACTTTCGGGGATGGCCGATCACCGCTTGTTGACCTTCCGGGGTAGCGGGGCGGCCGTCCACCGCCGATCGTGGCGCGATCCGCCCGCCGTAGACTGAAGCCGCGCGCCGTGACTGGCGAACGTGGAACCGACCACGAGGAAGCGGCGCGCGGCCTGACCCGTCACGAGGTGCCCGGCCCGCCCCCAGACTCCGTCCGGGGGTAGCCCCGGACACCCGAGGATCACGACCGCCACGAGGTGCCGCCCGCCTGGGCACCCCGGGAACACGACCGGAAACGCACACGCAAGCGCACGCCGCACCGATCGATCGCCCCGGAGGACCGTCATGAGCCTGCCGCTGTCCCATCCCGCCCTGTCCGCCACGGATCCCGAACTCGCCGCCCTGGTGGGCGCGGAGGAGCAGTTGCAGGCGCGGACCCTGCGGCTGATCCCGAGCGAGAACTACGTCTCGACCGCGGTGCTGGAAGCCGCCGGGACCGTGCTCCAGAACAAGTACAGCGAGGGGTATTCCGGCCGCCGCTACTACGAGGGCCAGCAGGTCATCGACCAGGTCGAGACGCTCGCCGTGGAGCGCGCCAAGGCCCTCTTCGGCACCGGCCACGCCAATGTGCAGCCCTATTCGGGCTCGCCCGCCAACCTCGCCTGTTACCTGGCCTTCGCCCAGCCCGGCGAGACCGTGATGGGGATGTCGCTGCCGATGGGCGGCCATCTCACCCACGGCTGGGGGGTGTCCGCCACCGGCAAGTGGTTCCACGGCGTGCAGTACGGGGTGCGCAAGGACACCGGCGTCATCGACTTCGACGAGGTGCGGGAGCTGGCGCTCAAGGAGCGGCCCAAGCTGATCTTCTGCGGCGGCACCGCGGTCCCCCGCACCATCGACTTCGCCGCCTTCGGCGAGATCGCCCGCGAGGTGGACGCCGTCCTCGTCGCCGACATCGCGCACATCGCCGGCCTGATCGCGGGCGGCGCGCACCCCTCCCCGATGCCGCACGCCGATGTGATCTCCACGACCACCCACAAGACGCTGCGCGGGCCGCGCGGCGCGATGCTGCTGGCGCGCGAGCCCGAGCGGCTCGGAAAGGCCCTGGACAAGGCGGTCTTCCCCGGCCTCCAGGGCGGTCCGCACAACCAGACCACCGCCGCCATCGCCGTGGCCCTGCACGAGGCGGCGCAGCCCGCCTTCCGGGAGTACGCGCGGGCCGTGGTCCGTAACGCCGGGGCACTGGCCGAGGAGCTGCTGGCGCGCGGCTACGACCTGGTCTCCGGCGGCACCGACAACCACCTGATCCTGATCGACCTGACCTCCAAGGACGTCGCCGGCAAGGTCGCGGCCAAGGCGCTGGACCGGGCCGGGATCGTGGTGAACTACAACACCGTGCCGTTCGACCCGCGCAAGCCCTTCGACCCCTCGGGCATCCGCATCGGCACCCCCTCGTTGACCTCCCGCGGTCTCACCGTGGAGCACATGCGCACGGTCGCCGAGTGGATCGACCGCGGGGTGACGGCCGCGAAGTCGGGCGACGAGGCGGCGCTGGCCGCGATCCGCGCCGAGGTCGCCGAGCTGATGGCCGCCTACCCGGCCCCGGGGCTCCCCACCGACTGAGCGCCGGCAGGCCGCCGTCCGGAGCCCGTCGGCGGCCCGGCGAGGGCGCGGATCGGAAGCCGATCAGGACCGATCCCGAGTCGATCCGGAGCCGGTCAGGAGTCGATCCGACTCCTGACCGGCTCCGGCCAGCCGCCCGGCCGGTACCGGCCGTTCCGCGCGGGGTCGGTCCGAGCCGGCCGCGGCACCTGCGAGAATGGGTGCCATGGCCCTCGACCGTCCCCGTGCGCTCTCCGGTATCCAGCCCACCGCAGGCTCTTTCCACCTCGGGAATTACCTCGGTGCCATCCGGCAGTACGTCGCGCTCCAGGAGTCCCACGACGCGTTCTACATGGTCGTGGACCTGCACGCGATCACCGTGCCGCAGGACCCCGAGGAGCTGCGCGCCAACACCCGCGTGGCCGCGGCCCAGCTGCTGGCCGCCGGTCTCGACCCGGAGCGCTGCACCCTGTTCATCCAGAGCCATGTGCCCGAGCACGCGCAGCTCGGCTGGTTGATGAACTGCCTGGCCGGCTTCGGCGAGGCGTCGCGCATGACGCAGTTCAAGGACAAGTCCGCGAAGCAGGGCGCCGACCGCACCACGGTCGGGCTGTTCACCTACCCGATCCTCCAGGTCGCCGACATCCTGCTCTACCAGGCCAACCACGTGCCGGTGGGCGAGGACCAGCGGCAGCACATCGAGCTGACCCGGGACCTGGCCGAGCGCTTCAACACCCGCTTCGGCGACACCTTCACGATCCCGAACCCGTACATCGTGAAGGAGACGGGCAAGATCTACGACCTTCAGGACCCGGCGATCAAGATGAGCAAGTCGGCGTCCACGCCGAAGGGCATCATCAACCTCCTGGACGAGCCGAAGGTCTCCGCCAAGAAGGTCAAGAGCGCGGTCACCGACACCGAGACGGAGATCCGTTTCGACGAGGAGGCCAAGCCCGGGGTCAGCAACCTGCTGACGATCTACGCGACCCTCACCGGTACCACCATCGCCGACCTCGAGCGCACGTACGAGGGCAAGGGGTATGGCGCGCTCAAGACCGACCTGGCCGACGTCCTGGTCGAGTGGGTGACGCCGTTCCGGGCCCGCACCCAGGAATATCTGGACGACCCCGAGACGCTGGACGGAGTCCTGGCCAAGGGCGCGGAGAAGGCGCGCGCCGTGGCCGGCGAGACGCTGGCGCTGGCGTACGACAGGATGGGATTCCTGCCGGCGAAGCACTGACCGCGCCCGCCAGCCGGGAAGGCCGGCAAAGCTACCGAAGCTACCGCACGGAGGTGTCCCGCGTCAGGGGTCCTTGGACCCTGGTGCGCGGGACCGACGGAAGTAGCCGCGAGGGCGGCGCAGCCGCCACACTGGCACACGACTGGCATGCTGGACATGGCAGTGGCCGGGGCCCGGCAGGGCCAGGAGGGAGAACGCAGTGGGGACCGTAACGCTCGGCGTTTCGATCGCGGTCCCGGAGCCGTACGGCAGCTTCCTCCAGGAGCGGCGTGCCGGCTTCGGGGACCCGGCAGCCCTCGGCATTCCCACCCACGTCACCCTGCTGCCGCCGACCGAGGTCGACTCCGCGGCGCTGCCGGCGATCCAGGACCACCTGGCCGAGGTGGCGGCCGCGAGCCATGCCTTCCCGATGCGGCTGGAGGGCACCGACTCCTTCCGTCCGCTCTCGCCGGTGGTCTTCGTCAAGATCGTCGAGGGCGCGGACGGGTGCGCGGCGCTCCAGGAGCGGGTCCGCGCGCTGCACGGGCCGTGCGCCCGAGAGCTCCAGTTCCCGTACCACCCGCATGTGACCGTGGCGCACGGCATCGACGAGGAGTCGATGGACCGGGCGCAGGCGGAGCTGAAGGACTTCGAGGCGTCCTGGTCCATCGACGGCTTCGCGCTGTACGAGCAGGGCGCGGACGGCGTGTGGCGCCTGGAGCGCGAGTTTCCGTTCGGGGCGGTCGAGGGGCCGGCGACGCCGCCGGGCGTCCCCCGCCAGGTGAACCTGTCGCGTCCCCCCGCCCCGTCCCTCTAACGGGCGGGGCGGGGCCCGTCCGGCCCTCGGGAGCCGATCGGGCCGGCGCCCGTCCCACGGGCTCCGTGGCCGGGCTCAGCCCGGGATGCGGCGGAAGACCGAGCGCGGCACATGCCGCAGGGCCGTCATCAGCGGGCGCAGCGCGGCCGGCGCCCAGACCGTGTGCGCACGGCGGCGCAGCCCCAGCTCGATGGCGGCGGCGACCGCCTCCGGGGTGCTGGCCAACGGCGCGGCGGCGCGGCCGGCGGTCATCTTGGTGCGCACGAAGCCGGGGCGCACCACCATGACGTGGACCCCGCTGTCGTGCAGCGCGTCACCCAGCCCCTGGGCGAAGGCGTCCAGGCCGGCCTTGCTGGACCCGTAGATGAAGTTCGCCCGGCGGGCCCGCTCGGCGGCCACGGAGGACAGCACCACGAGCGAGCCGTGCCCCTGACGGCGCAGCGCCTGGGCGCAGACCAGCGCGGAGGAGACCCCGCCGGTGTAGTTGGTCTGGGCGACGCGGACCGCGGCCAGCGGGTCGTGCTCGTCGTGCTGCTGATCGCCGAGGACGCCGAAGGCCAGCAGCACCATGTCGATGTCGCCCTCGGTGAAGACCTTGCCCAGGGTGGCCTCGTGCGACTCGTGGTCGAGGGCGTCGAAGGGGATCGTGCGGGCGTCCGTGTCGCCGATCTGCCGCAGCGCCTCGGCCGCCTCGTCCAGCGCGGCCGAGGGGCGGCCCGCCAGCCACACCGTGCGGGTGCGGCGGGAGATCAGCCGGCGCGCGGTGGCCAGGGCGATCTCGGAGGTGCCGCCGAGGATCAGCAGCGACTGCGGGGCGCCGAAGGCGTCTTTCATGGCGGGGCTCCAGTTCGGGGGTGTTCGCGTTCGGGGGTCACAGCGCCAGTCGGCGGGCCAGGTCCGAGGTGAGGACCCCGTCCGGGTCGAGGGAGCGGCGCAGCGCGCGGAAGTCCGCGAGCCTCGGGTACATCGCGGCGAGCAGCTCGGGCCGCAGCCGCGCGTCCTTGGCCAGATAGACCCGGCCGCCGGCCGTCGCCACCTGCTCGTCGAGCTCGTCGAGGAAGCGGCCCAGGCCCGGCAGGGTCGCCGGGAGGTCCAGCGCCAGGGTCCAGCCGGCGGTCGGGAAGGAGAGCCAGCCCGGGTCGCCGGCGCCGAAGCGCTTGAGGACGGCCAGGAAGGAGGGGCAACGGCGGCAGGCGATGGCCGCGACGATGCGGCGCAGCGTCTCCTCCTGCCCGTAGCCGACGACGAACTGGTACTGGACGAAGCCCCCCGGCCCGTAGATCCGGTTCCAGTGCGGCAGGCCGTCCAGCGGGTGGAAGAAGGCCGGGATGGTCTGGAGCGCGCCGGTGTGCAGTGCGGGCGCCTTGCGGTACCAGACCTCGTTGAAGAGGCCGACCGTGGTGCGGGTGAGCAGCCCGCCCGGCAGATGCCGGGGCGCGGCCGGCAGCCGCACCGGCCGGAACGCCAGCGGCCGCCCGGGGCGGCGGACGCGTGGCGGCAGCGCGTCCAGCGGGGCGTGGTCGCCCCGGGTGAGCACCGCGCGCCCGGTGGCGGCGCCGCGCGCCAGCAGGTCGATCCAGGCCACGGAGTAGCGGTAGCGGTGGTCGGTGGCGGCGAGCCGGGCCATCAGGTCGTCCAGGTCGGTCGCCCGCTCGGTGTCCACCGTCATCAGCGAGGTCTCCACCGGCAGCAGTCCGATGGTGGCGCGGAGCACCACCCCGGTGAGCCCCATGCCGCCGGCCGTGGCGTGGAACAGCTCGTCCTCGGGGGTGAGGGTGCGGGTGGTGCCGTCGGCGGTGAGGAGCTCCATGGCCCGTACGTGCCGGGTGAAGGAGCCCGAGACGTGGTGGTTCTTGCCGTGGATGTCGGCGGCGATCGCGCCGCCCACCGTCACCTGGCGGGTGCCGGGGGAGACCGGCACGAACCAGCCCAGCGGCAGCAGCACCTCCATCAGCCGGTGCAGGCTCGTCCCCGCGTCGCACACCACCTCGCCGCGCTCGGCGTCGATCGAGCGGATCCGGTCCAGCCCGGTCATGTCCAGCACGGTGCCGCCCGCGTTCTGCGCCGCGTCGCCGTACGAGCGGCCGAGCCCGCGCGCGATCCCGCCGCGCCGTCCGGCCGCCTCGCGCACCGCCCGGGCGACCTCCTCGTACGAGCGGGGGCGCACGACGTGCGCGGCGGCGGTGGGGGCGGTGCGGCCCCAGCCGGTGACCGCGGTGACAGGTGGCATGCCGGTGACCGTAGCGCCCGAAAGATGCTGTGTGTGGTGAAACGCACCTGTCTCGGCGAAAAGGGTGATAAACGGAGTGTCGGATAAGAATCTCGCGATGTACCGACGTCCGGCGGGGAGAGTCGAGGAGGACGCGTCCGTGACTCCGCGACGGAGAGGTGAGCCGGGTGTCACCCATCGCATCGCACGAGCCCGAGCGCCCACCGCCGCCGGTGCCGCCGGTGCCGCCGGACGACGGCCCCGAGCCCAACCGGGAGCGCCGCCCGCCTGAGGGCGGGCCGCACGGCAGCGGTCCGCCTGGCGGCGGGGCGTCGGGGGGCGACCTGCGCGGTAGCGGTCTGCCTGGCGGCGGGCTGTCGGGGGACGGCCTGCGCGGCAACGGTCCGCCCCGCGGCGGGCCGACGGGGGGCGGCCCGGCTTGGGGTGATCTGCCTGAGGGTGGCTCGGGTGGTCCGTCCGGGGACGGCTCGCGCGGGGGCGGTCTGCGCGGGGGTGATCCGGCGGAGAGCGGTTCGGCTGGGGACGATTCGCGCGGTCTGCCCGGCGGCGGTCCGGTGGTAGGCGGCCCGGCTTGGGGTGATCTGCCTGAGGGTGGCTCGGGTGGTCCCTCCGGGGACGGCTCGCGCGGGGGCGGTCTGCCTGGCGGTGGTCCGGCGGAGGGTGGCCTGCGCGGCAGCGGTCTGCCTGGCGGCGGGCCGTCAGGGGGTGGGCCGGCCTGGGGTGATCTGCCTGAGGGTGGCTCGGGTGGTCCGTCCGGGGACAGCTCGTGCGGGGGCGGTCTGCACGGCGGTGGTCAAGCGGAGGGCGGTCCGTCCGGGGACGGCTCGCCCGGTAGCGGTCTGCCCGGCGGCGATCCGGCGGAGTGCGGTCCGTCCGGGGGCGGCTCGCGCGGGGGCGGTCTGCCCGGCGGCGGCCTGCCCGAGGACGGTGCGACCAGGGATGGCTCGTCCGGAAGCAGTCTGCCCGAGGGCGGCCTGGCCGGGGGCGGCGTGACCGGGGATGGAGGGCCCGGTGGGGATCCGTCAGAGAGTGGACTGACCGGGCGTGGCCTCGCCGCGCGGCGTGCCACGCCTCGGTGGCGTGCCGTGGGCGGGGCCGCGCTGGCCGATCGGCGTCGGCGGGCCGACCGTCGGTTGCTGCTGGCGCTGCGGGACCGGGGCGCGGACCCGCGGGTGGCCGCGGCCACCCGCGTGCTGTCCTGGGCCGGCGAGCACGCGGCGCTCTGGCTGGTCACCGGGGTGATCGGCGCCGCCCGGGCGCACGCGGCCGGCGACGCCCGGCTGCGCGCCCGCTGGCTGCGCGGCACGGCGCTGGTGGCCACCGCCCACCTGACGAGCATGGCGGCCAAGCGGGTGGTGCGCCGCCCCCGCCCCGACCTTCCCGGCCGCCCCCCGCTCGTCCGCACCGCCGCCGCGCACTCCTTCCCCAGCTCCCACGCGGCCTCCGCGACCGCGGCGGCGATCGCCTTCGCCCCGCTCTCCGGATCCCCCGCGGACCCGCTCCCCGACTCGGTCGCCGGCCGGCCCGTCGCCCCGCTCTCCGGCCGGTTCTCCGGGGCGCGGTGGCTCCCGGCCGTCGCGGCCGCCATGTGCGCCTCCCGCCTGGTCGCGGGGGTGCACTACCCGACCGACGTCGCCGCGGGCGCCCTCCTGGGCGCCCTGACCGTGCGGCTGGGTCGGACCCCGCCACGCCCGGGGGCTCGGGACGTCCGCCCCCGAACGCCCGCGGTGGGCCGCGCGGCGGCCCGGGGGCGGGGGGCCTCCGGCGCGTCGCGCGCGGTGGTGCGGCGTATGACGGGTCGGGGGAGGGGGCGTCATGGCTGATCGGGGGCGTGGGCGGGGCACGTTGCTGGAGGAGCCGCCGGAGCCGCCCTCCTCGCTCGGGGTGGACGCAGGGGTCGGGCGGCCGGGGCGTCTGCTGGGCCTGCTCCGGACCGCCCGCCCCCGCCAGTGGGTCAAGAACGTGCTGGTCGTGGCCGCGCCGGCGGCGGCCGGAGAGCTGATCTCGGCGCATGTGGCGCTCCGGCTCGCGCTGGTGTTCGCGCTGTTCACGGCCGCCGCTTCCGCCGTCTATCTGATCAATGACGCGCTGGACGCCGAGGCCGACCGGGCGCACCCCGAGAAGTGCCGCCGCCCGGTCGCCGCCGGTCAGGTGCCGGTGTCGCTGGCGTACGCCGTGGGCGGGGCGTTGGCGCTGGCGGTGCCCGTCGTCGCGGCCGTGACCTGCAACGCGGCCACGGCGGGGCTGCTGCTCGCGTACGTCGTCATGCAGTTGGCCTACTGCGTGTCGCTCAAGCACGTCCTCGTCGTGGACCTGGTCGTCGTCACCACCGGGTTCCTGATGCGGGCCATGGTGGGAGGGGTGGCGCTCGGCATCCCGCTCTCCCGCTGGTTCCTGATCACCACCGGCTTCGGCGCGCTGTTCATGGTGGCCGCCAAGCGCTACAGCGAGGCGCTGCTGATGGCCCGGAAGGTGTCCCCGGGCGGCCGCGGCGCCTCGCGGGCGCTGCTGCGCGAGTACACCACCGGCTATCTGTGCTTCGTGTGGCAGCTCGCGGCCGGCGTCGCCGTCCTCGCGTACTGCCTGTGGGCGCTGGAGGCCGGCGCCGGCGCTGAGGACCTGCTGCCCTGGCGCCAGTTGTCCATGATCCCGTTCATTCTCGCGGTGTTGCGCTACGCGGTCTTCGCGGATCGCGGCACCGCCGGGGCCCCGGAGGACGTGGTGCTGCGCGACCGCCCGCTGGCCGTGATCGCGTTGGCGTGGCTGGGGCTGTACGGCCTGGCGGTGACCGGGCTATGACAGTGCCGCCCCCGCCCCCACCACCGTCGTCCCTGCCGCCATCGCCGCCACCGCCGCCATCGCCGCTGTCTCCGGCAGCGGAGCAGCCGGTGCCGCCACCGTCGTCGTCCCTGCCACCGCCGTCGTCGCCGCCTTCGACGGGGCCGAGGTCGCTGGCGCGGGCGCGTGCCCTGCTGCCGGAGCTGGTGGGGTTCGCGGCCGCCGGGGCGGCGGCCTATGTGGTCGACGTGGTGCTCTTCGTCTGGTTGCGTGGGCCGGGTGGGCTGGGCCCGCTCCCGGCCAAGGCGCTGTCCTTCGTGGCGGCGTGCTCGGTGGCGTACGCCGGGAACGCGGCGGGCACCTACCGCCGGCGCGCCCCGGCCGGCGCCCACGCCACCCGTCGGGCGGCGCGGTTCGCGGTCTTCTGCGGCATCAACGCGGCGGGCGCCGCGGTGCAACTGCTGTGCCTGGTGGTGTCCCACTACGGGCTGGGGCTGACCTCCGCCCGCGCGGACGCCGTGTCAGGGGCGGGCGTGGGCATGGCGCTCGCCACCTGTCTGCGCTTCTGGGGGACTCGGACGTTGGTCTTCCGGGTGCGCCCGGGGCCGGGCGAGGTCGGTCGGCGGGACACATGAACGCCGAAGCGGCGGTAAGGGGCTGACTCATGGACTGGCTGAAGAGAGTCCCCGGGATCGGCCCGGCCGTCACCCGGGTGATGCGCACCCACGCGTGGCGTTCGTACGAGGTCCTGGACCGGGTGCACTGGACCCGGCTGGCGGCCGCGATCACCTTCATCAGCTTCCTGGCGCTGTTCCCGCTGATCACCGTGGGCGCGGCGATCGGCGCGGCGGTGCTCAGCGAGGAGCGCATGCACCGGCTGGAGGCCGAGCTCGCCGAGCAGGTCCCCGGCATCTCGGGCCAACTGGACCTGAGCGGGTTGGTGGACAACGCCGCGACGGTCGGCATCGTCGCGGGCGCCCTGCTGCTGCTCGCCGGCATCAGCTGGGTCGGCTCGCTGCGCGAGTGCCTACGGGCCGTGTGGGAGCTGGACGAGGACGACGAGAACCCCGTGCTGCGCAGGCTCAAGGACGCCGGCATCCTGGTCGGCCTCGGCGGGGTCGCCCTCGCCTCCTTCACGGTGTCCGCCTTCACCGTCACCGCCGTCGACTGGTCCGCCGAACAGATGGGCGTCGACAAGGGCGGCTGGGGCGCCTGGCTGCTCCGGCTGGCCGCCTTCGTGGCGGCGGTGGCAGCCGACTTCCTGATGATGCTCTACGCCCTCACCCTGCTCCCCGGCGTCCAGCCGCCCCGCCGCGACCTCCTCCAGGCCGCCCTGATCGGCGCCGTCGGCTTCGAACTGCTCAAGCTGCTGCTCAGCGGCTATCTGCGCGACGTCGCCGCCAAGAGCATGTACGGCGCCTTCGGCGTCCCCATCGCCCTCCTCCTTTGGATCAACTTCACGGCGAAGCTCACCCTCTACTGCGCGGCGTGGACCACGGTGCGACGCAAGTACGACGTACGGTGATAAAGGTGACGCAAGGGACGTCTCAAGCCTCGGGTGGTGCACATGAGTGACATCCTCACGCGATTCCTGGCCTCGCTGTCCGACGACAGCCGCGAGAAGGTGCTCCAGCAGTCCGCCGAGCGCCAGGAGGAGCTGGCGGAGAGCTGGGAGAACCGGGCGGAGGAGCAGGGCGAGGACATCCTCGACGAACTCGACCCCGCGTTGGCCGCCCACCAGGCGGCCGAGGAGATCGTCCGTGAGGCGCTGTGACGCCTCACGGACGATGAGCAGGGCGGGTCAGTCGCCCGCGCGGCGGAACGCGGCGTCGGCGTGGCGGAACGTGGCGTCGGCGCGGCCGCCGTTCACTTGGGCGCCTGCCGCCAGTCGTTGGGGTCGATGCGCTCGGTCCACACCATACGTTCCTTGATGTCCCGGGCCGGCCCGTTCTCGTGGTTCAGCGCCTCCTGGCTCTTGCTGTAGCCGGGGAGGAACGACTCCATGTCGGTGTCGTTCTTCAGCTCGTACTGGACGACGATGGAGCCGTCGGGCTCCTGGCTCTTGACCGAGTAGTACACGTCGTAGGAGCCGAGCAGCGACTCCGCCTCGTTGGTCTTGCCGCCCCACAGGTTGTCGACGCCCGAGAGGCCCGTCATGTCCTTGACGTACTTCAAGCCGAGCGCGGGCTTCGACAGCTCGGACAGCGAGTGCTTCACGTGGCCCTCGCCCTCCCCCTTGTACCAGGCGGTGAGGGTGTCGTCCCGGATCTTCGCCATGCTCGGGCTCTGGCGCAGCTGCTCGATGAACTTGTCGTGCTGCGAGAAGTGCAGCACCTTGTCGCCGCTGCCGGTGAGCCAGTCGCCCGCCAGGCCGCGCGGGGTCTGCTTGTTGGGGGACGGATAGGGGTCCAGCCCCTTCATGTCCCGCCCCAGCGCGTCATAGCGGTCGACGTCGATGTCGGCCGTGCTGTTGATGTCCGTGCGGAGCTTGTCGGTGTTGAACCACTGGTCGAGCCCGATGTTCTGCATCAGGGTGATCGACAGGTTCTGGTCGGCCTGGAACGCCACGCGGAGCAGGTCGCCCAGCTCGTCCGACGCGTCCTTGATCTTCTTGTTCAGTTCCTGGAGGGACTTCTCGTCCTTGGCCTTCTCGGAGGTCGTCACCTCCAGCGTCCCGTCGTCCTTCTCCTTGACGGTCAGCCCCTGAGTGGCGAATCGTTTCACCGCCTCGTTGAGGTTCTTCTGGGCGGCCTTCAGCTCACCGACCCCGTCCACCATGGCCTTCTTGACCGCCTCGACCACCTTGGCGGCCGCCGTGATCTGCCGTTGGATGTCGTCGATCTGCGCCCAGGCGTACGGGGCGGCCGCGCCCTCCCAGTACCCCTTGTCCTTCAGCGGCTTGAGCACGTCGTCGCGGACGTCGTCGTCCAGGTTCTTGATCCCGTCGTACACCTCCTGCCACTTGGTGGCGAGGGTGTCCAGCGGGCCGAAGTCCGCTTCCCGGAAGCGGGTGTAGAAGCTGTCCTTCGCCATCAACGGCTCCAGCGCTCGTCGAGGAAGGGGGACTGCGGCTGTTGTGCCAGCGGCGGGTTCTGGTACTGCGGCAGCAGCGGGCTGTACGGCTGCTTGAGGCGGTTGAAGACGTCCTTGGTGCTCTGGTTCCGCTGGTGGTAGCTGTTGGCCGCCGCGATCAGACTCTCGGAGATGTAGGCGAGCCAGGCGGTCACCGTGCCCGCCTGGCGCTCCCAGTTCTTGTTGGAGGCCGTCAGCGCGGAGGCGATCTGGAGGCCCTCCACGCCCCGGGCGGCCTTCTTCGTCGGCTCCTCCAACGCGGCCGCCTGCTTGCTGAGCTTGTCGAACACCCCGTCAGCCTTGAGGGCGGCGCCCCGGAGCACCCCTTCCTCGATCTTGAGGTTGGGTGCCACCGGGCCGTGGACGCCCGGCGGCAGGCTGCGCGGGGGCAGCGGTGGGGCGCCGGGCAGGTAGGCGTTCGGCTGGTACGGCTGCGCCGCGCCCGGCGCCGGCACCGACCACTCGTTCAGCGTCGGCTTGCGCTCGGGCGGCAGCGGCAGCCCGCCGTAGCCGATCGGGTTGTCCGGCTTGGGCAGGTCGTCGCTGGTTCGCGGATTGTTGGTACTCACTCGTGCCGTCCCCCGTGTGCTCTGCGGATCCCTGGCGGATCTTTAACGCCACGAGGTTAGTCCAGGCCCGACGCGCCTCTCCAACCTCAGCCGCGCCGCGGCCAGCGCCGCCGCACCCCGTACGCGACCGCGCCCAGCGCCACCAGCGAGCCGCCCGCGATGCCGGCCGCCGTCCACTTGCCGGAGGAGCCGGAGCCGGTCGCGGCGACCGAGGCCTCGGCGGGCTTGCTGCCGCCGGGGTGCTTGGCGGTGGCCAGGCCCTCGGGGCCGGGGGCGACGAGGGTGCCCACCGGCTCGACCTTGCCGGACGCCTTGAACCCCCAGTCGAAGAGGCGGGCGGTCTCCCGGTAGACCTCGTTGTGCTCCTTCTTCCCGGGGTTCATCACGGTGACGAGGAGGACGCGGTCGCCGCGCTGGGCGACCCCGGTGAAGGTGGTGCCGGCATGGGTGGTGGAGCCGTTCTTGACGCCGGCGATGCCCTTGTAGGGCTTCATGTCGTAGTCGCCGGTCAGCAGGCGATTGGTGTTCTGTATCTCGAAGGAGTCGCGGATCGGCTTCCCGGACTTGTCCTTCTTGACCTTCTTGGTCTTCTCGTCCTTCTTGAACTCGCCGGGGAACTTCGCCGTCGCCGTCCCGCAGTACTCCCGGAAGTCCGCCTTCTGGAGGCCCGAGCGGGCGAACAGCGTCAGGTCGTAGGCGCTGCTGAGCTGGCCCTTCTCGTCGTAGCCATCGGGGCTGACGACATGGGTGTCGAGGGCGTTGAGCTCCTTGGCGTGGGCCTGCATGTCGCGGACGGTCTTCTGCTTGCCGCCGTTCATGGCGGACAGCACGTGCACGGCGTCGTTGCCGGACTTCAGGAAGACGCCCAGCCACAGGTCGTGCACCGAGTAGGTGTGGTTCTCCTTGATCCCGACCATGCTGCTGCCCTCGCCTATGCCCTCCAGGTCGGACAGCGCCACCTTGTGGTTCTTGTCCTTGGGGAGCCGGGGCAGGACGGTGTCGGCGAAGAGCATCTTCAGGGTGGAGGCCGGGGCCAGCCGCCAGTGGGCGTTGTGGGCGGCCAGGACCTCACCCGACTCGGCGTCCGCGACCAGCCAGGAGCGACCGGTGAGGCCCTTGGGCAGGGCCGGGGCACCCGGCTTCAGGGCGACCTGGGTGCCGGGCCGGCCCAGCCGCTCGCCGCCCACCGTGGACATCTCGGCCGGGGGCTTCGGCTCCGGCGTCCTGGTGTTCCGGGAACCCCCGGGGCCCTCGTCGGCATGGGCGGGGACGGCGGCCAGCAGCACCGAGGCGGAGAGCGTCAGAGCCGCGGCGGCGGCGCGGGCCGAGGCGACCCGGCGGGGGGTGGGGGAAGTCATGGACACGCGGGTGAACGTATCGTTCGCGCTCCGTGAGCCGGCCGGCGGCTCCGGGTTGTCCGACCCACGCGCGGGTGTGCCCCGCCCGATGCCCATACTGGAAGCCATGAAGCTCAGCCGCCCCGTCTCCTGGTTCCTGCTGTCCTTCGGGGCGTGGAGCTGGGTCATCTGGTTCACCTTCGTGAAGAATCTCTGGAAGGACAGCAGCGGGCTCGCGTTCGACGACGCCGGCGACCCCACCGCGTACTTCTGGGTGCATCTGCTGCTCGCGATCACCTCGTTTCTCTTGGGGACGGGCATCGGAGTGATCGGGTTCCGTGGGCTGCGCGCCCTACGACGGAGTGACGCCGCCGCGTAAGGCGTCCTAGGGAGGTCCCGCGTGGTCGCGGTCTATGTCCTGGTGGCGCTCACCGTGCTCGGCCTGCTGGCCGGGGTGCACTGGTACCTGTGGCGACGGCTCATCCGCGATACGACGGCGCCCGGCGGCCGCGTACGCCGCGCCGGCACCGTGGCGGCCTTCCTGCTCCCGTCGATCACCGTCGCCGCCCTGGTCGGCGGGCGCGCCGGCGTCCCGTTCACGATCGAGCGGGTGCTCGCCTGGCCCGGCTATCTGTGGCTGGCGCTGGTCCTGTACCTGACCCTCGGCCTGCTGGTCGGCGAGGCCGTACGGCCGCTGCTGCGACTCCTGCTGGAGCAGCGGGACCGCCGGCACGGCCGGGATCGGGACCGCCGGGGCGCCGCACCGGCCGGGACCGAGACCCCGGCCCGCGCGGACGCCCCGGGCGATGCCGTGGACCGGGTGGCGGGCCGGACGCAGACCCCGGGGCACGGGCGGGCCCCGGTCGGCGCGGCGGTCCCGGACCCGGCCGGAGCCGGCTCCCCCGTCCGTACCGAGACCGCCCCCGCGGCCGAGAGGACCGTCGCCGACGCCGACGCCGACGCTCTCGACGGTCCGGCTCCGGCCGAGCCGGAGCCGGCCGCCGCGAGCCCCGCGGTCGGGTCCTCCCGCCGGCTCTTCGTCGCCCGCACCGTCGCCGTCGGCGCCGCCGCGGCGGCCACGGGCACCGTCGGGTACGGCACGTACAACGTGCTGCGCGGCCCGCGGATCAAGCGGGTCACCGTGCCGCTGGCGAAGCTGCCGCGGGCGGCGCACGGGTTCCGGATCGCCGTGGTCAGCGACATCCACCTGGGCCCGATCCTGGGCCGCGCGCACGCCCAGCGGGTGGTCGACACCGTCAACCGCACCGACCCGGACCTGATCGCCGTCGTCGGCGACCTGGTCGACGGCCGCGTGTCGGAGCTCGGCCGCGCCGCCGAACCGCTGCGCGGGCTCACCGCCCGCCACGGGGCGTACTTCGTCACCGGCAACCACGAGTACTTCTCCGGCGCCGCGCCCTGGGTGGACCACGTCCGGGAGCTGGGGCTGCACCCGCTGGAGAACGCCCGGGTGGAGTTCCCCGCCTTCGACCTCGCGGGGGTCAACGACCCCGCCGGCGAGAGGGAGGGCCAGGGCCCCGACTTCCAGAAGGCGTTCGGCGACCGCGACCCGGCCCGAGCCTCCGTGCTCCTCGCCCACCAGCCGGTGGTGATCCACGACGCCGTCGACCACGGCGTGGACCTCCAACTGTCCGGGCACACCCACGGCGGTCAGATATGGCCCGGCAACCTCGTCGCCGCCCTCGCCAACCCCACCCTGGCCGGCCTGGAGCGCTACGGCGACACCCAGCTCTACGTCACCCGCGGCGCGGGCGCCTGGGGCCCGCCGGTGCGCGTGGGCGCGCCGCCGGACGTCACGGTCGTCCAGCTCGCGGCCCTGCGCGCCTGAGCCCTACCGCCTCAGCCGGGGCGCCTCGCGGTCAGCACCACGTAGCCGAGGTCGAGCGCCGCGCCGATCCGCTTGAACTCCGCGACATGCCCGTCGAACTGGTCGCTCTTGACGCCGAAAGCCGCCGCGAAGGCGTCCGGCTTGGCCAGGGCGGCGGCTTCCAGAGCCTGATGGGACGGGCCGATGATGTCGTCGCCTAAGTCGGCCAGCTCCTCCAGGCGCAGCCCCGCCCCGCTGATCAGTCGCGGGTACTCCGCCAGCTCGATGTGGTCCGGGATCGCGAACATCGAGGCGGCGCGCTCGTAGGCCTCGCGCTCCTGCGCCGCGATCGGCTCCCGCAGCACGATGTCCATTACCGCGAGCCGCCCACCGGGGCGCAGCACGCGCGCGATCTCCCCCAGGGCCTGGGCCGGGCTGTGCAGGTGGAACAGGCACTCCACCACCCACACCGCGTCGAACGAGTCGTCGGGGAAGGGCAGCTGCATGGCGTCGGCGCGCTGGAAGCGCACCCGGTCGGCGACCCCCTCGCGCTCGGCGCGCGCCGTCGCCCGATCGACCTGCACGGGGCTGATGGTGACGCCGACGACCTCGTCGACCGGCGTGGCCAGGGCCAGCCGCACGGCCGGCTTCCCGGAGTCGCAGCCCACGTTCAGGACCCGGCGGCCGGCGACCTCGCCGAGCTTGTGGATGACGTGGTCGGCCAGCCGGGCGGCGGCCACCTCCACCGAGCTCCCGTCGTGCGGGGCCGGCCAGTAGCCGAAGTGCAGGTTCCCCTCCGACGCCTCGTCGAGGACGTCGGTGAGCCGGTCGTAGTGGTCCGCCACGTGGTCGGGGGTGATGTTCCGCGGTGTGTCGGTCATGGTCGACCCCTCCGTGTCGTCGTGCCCCTGCGCACGGCTGCTGCCGCCGCCGACGCCCCACCGTAGGGACCGCCGGCGGGTCGGAGGCCCCCCTATCGGCTCCAGTCTTCCGGCGTGCTGCTCTGGCCAACGGTTCGGCTCCAGACCACGGTTCGGAGCCAGCCCGGTTCGGCTCCCGCGCCCCGTACGTCAGGCGTCGTCCAGGTCAGGCGTCGACCAGATCCGGTATCGACCGCGCGAGCGGCGCCCGCCCCTCACCGGCCGCCGCGCCGAGCGACTCGCCCTCATCCCGCAGGGCGCCGAGCCGCGGGACCGGCTGCTCGGCCCGCTGTGCCAGGAGACACCGCCGGCCGGGCTCGGCCCGAGGGAACGGGGCCTCTCGCACGAGCTGCCGCACCGCACGGTCACCCGGCACCGAGCCCCGGGCGGCCGGCGGCCCCGGCCCCGCCGGCCGCCGCCCCGCCCGCGCCGGATGCGTCGGTGCCGGGTCCCGGCGCCTCCGCCGCACCCGCACCCGCACCCGTGTCCGCCCCGCCGGCTCTCTCCGCCGCACCGCCCGCGCCCGCCCCGCCCGCACCCGCCCCACCCGCGCCCGCCTCGTCCGGACCCGCGGCCGCCCGCGGCAGCAGCACCGTGGCCGTGAGGCCCGCCCCCGGTGCCGTGCGCACCTCGACCGTGCCGCCCTGGGCCTCCACCGCCGCGCGGACGACCGCCATGCCGAGGCCGCTGCCCTCCGCCGTACCGCCCCGGAAGAAGCGGTCGAAGACGCGGTCGGCGTCTTCGGGGCGCATGCCGGGGCCGGCGTCGGCCACCCGCAGCAGCACCCGGTCACCGACGTGACCGACCGTCACCCGCACCGCCGCCTCGACGGGGGTGTGCACCCGGACGTTGGCCAACAGATTGCAGACGACCTGCTGCAGGCTGGGCTCGTCGGCGAGTACCGGTACCGGGCCGGCGCCCTCCGGCAGGACCAGTGTCACCGGCCGCGCCGGCTGCTGGGCGCGCAGGTCGCAGACCGCCCCGCGCACCGCCGTCGCCAGGTCGACGGGGCGCGGCCGCAGCCGCGGGCGCTGGTCCAGGCGGGCCAGCGCCAGCAACTCGTCGACCAGCCGGGCCATGCGCTCCGTCTCGGCGCCCATCCGGGCCAGGGCGCGCGACCGCTCCGCGCCGTCGCCGAGCATCCCCTTCTCGTACAGCTGGAGGTAGCCGCGGATCGCGGCCAGCGGGGTGCGCAGCTCGTGGGAGGCGTCGGCGACGAACCGGCGGAGGTGCGCGGCCGCGTGCTCGCGGGTGACGAAGGCCGCCTCGACCTGCTGGAGCATCGCGTTGAGCGCGGTGCGCAGCTGCTCCACCTCGGCCCCGCCGCCGCGCCCGCGGGAGGCCACCCGGCGGGAGAGGTTGAGGCCGTCCGGGGCCCCGTCCGGGCTGCCCTCGGCGATGGCGGAGGCGGTCTCCACCATGTCCTCCAGCGGGCGCAGCCGGCGGCGCGCGCCGATGAAGGTGGCCGTGCCCAGCAGCGTGATGAGCGCCGCGCCCGCGGCCAGCTCCAGCCGCACCACCTTGCGGACGGTGTCCCGGACTGCCTCGGTGGAGGTGCCCATCAGGACCAGCCGACCGCCCTCCGCGCGCAGCGCGGTCACCCGGTACGGCGCCCCGGCCACCCGGGCGTCGGCCGGCTCGCGGCGCCGGGTGAGGGCGGCCGGGTCGGTGACGGCGGCGGCCAGCGCGCGCTGCGCCCGGTCCACCGGAACGCCCGTGAAGGGCCGCACCCGCCCTTCGGCGTCCAGGACCACGAACAGGGTGCGGGCCCGGCGGGACGGGATGATCTCGTCGCCGACCTCGGCGAGGGCGGCGACCGTGGCCAGGTCCGCGTCGCCGACCCCGGCCCGCTCCAGGCCGGTGCGGCTGCCGATCAGGTCCTCGTCGATGATGGAGATCATGTAGTGCCGGATGCCCAGCACGCTGACCCAGGCCGCGATGGCGAGGCCCAGGGCCAGCACCCCGATGTTGCTGAGCGTCAGCCGGACCCGCAGGCTGTGCGGGCCGGCCCGCGCCGGCCGCCGCACGACGGTCACCCCGGATCGGCCGGTCGCAGCCCGTACCCCACGCCCCGCCGGGTCCGTATCAGCGGCGGGCCCAGCGGGTCGAGCTTGCGCCGCAGATAGCTGATGTAGGTCTCCACCACGGTCGACTCGACGGCGTGCTCGTACCGCCACACGTGGCGCAGCAGCTGCTCCTTGGGCACGATCCGGTCCGCGTGCCGCACCAGGTGCCGCAGCAGGGCGAACTCCGTCGGGGTCAGGTCGACGCTCCGGCCGCCGCGCCGGACCGTGTAGGTGGCCTCGTCCAGTTCGAGGTCGCCGTGGCGCAGCACCGGCGGCCGGGGCGGCGGCGGGGCGTCCGGTCCGGCGGGCGGCCGGGTGCGGCGCAGTACGGCCCGGACGCGCGCCACGACCTCGTCGACGTTGAACGGCTTGGTGATGTAGTCGTCCCCGCCGAGGGCGAGGCCGTGCACCACCTCGGCGGGCGCGTCGCGCGCGGTGAGGAAGACGACGGCCAGGTCGGCCCGCTCGGCGCGCAACACCCGGCACACCTGGCGGCCGTCGCCGTCGGGCAGCGCGATGTCCAGCAGCACCGCGTCCGGGCGGGCCTCCCGGGCCAGCTCCACGGCCGCGTGCACCCCGCCGGCGGTGAGCACGGTGAAGCCGTGGAACCGGAGCGTGATGGCGAGGACGTCCGCGATGCTCGGCTCGTCCTCGACGACGAGAACCGTGGCGCCGCCGCTGTCTGCCGCACTCATGTGCCCAGTATCGCCCCGGAATTGCGCGCTCCCGGGGGAAAGTCTGGGAGCTTCCTGTGAGTGTGCGGGACGCTCCCCCGCCGCCGGCGTCCCCCGCCGAACCTGGCCCCGTACCCCCGGGGGTTCCACGAGGTGAGGAGCGCGGCGGATGGCGGCATGGGCACGCTGGTGCCTCAGGCACCGGCTGATGGTTCTCCTGCTGTGGCTGGGCGCGCTGCTGGGCACCGCGGGCGCCGCCGGCGTCCAGGGCAGCGCGTACTCCAACGTGTTCAGCTTCCCCGGGACCGAGTCCTCGCGGGCGCTGGAGCGGATGGAGGCGGCCTTCCCCCAGCGGGCCGGGGACACCGACACGGTGGTGTGGCAGGTGGACGAGGGCCGTTCGGTGCGCGACCCGGCGGTGCGACGGCGGATGGAGGCGGCCCTGGCCGACATCGCCGAACTTCCCGACGTGGGCACGGTGGTGAGCCCGTACCAGCCCGAGGGTGCGGCGCAGACCAGCCGGGACCGCCGGATCGCGTACGCCGAAGTCACCTTCACCAAGCAGGCGTTCGAGCTCGACGGCGACGACATCCGCCGGGTCATCGACCGCGCCGAGGCGGCCCGCGCCGAGGGGCTGCGGGTGGAGCTGGGCGGCCAGGCCATCGAGCAGGCCCAGGAGCCGCCGGCCGGGCTGTCGGAGGCGGTGGGTCTCGGGGCCGCGGCCGTCGTCCTCTTTCTCGCCTTCGGCTCGCTCTTCGCCATGCTGCTGCCGCTGGTCAACGCGGTCTTCGCGGTCGGGACCGGACTGTCGGGGCTGGTGCTGCTCAGCCACGCCGTGGACATGCCGGACGTGGCCCCGCTGATGGGCAGTCTGATCGGGCTCGGTGTCGGCATCGACTACGCGCTGTTCATCGTGGGCCGGCACCGCAAGGGGCTGCGGGCCGGGCTGACCCCGCAGGAGTCGGCCGTACGGGCGCTGGACACCTCCGGCCGCGCGGTGATGTTCGCCGGCGGCACGGTCTGCATCGCGCTGCTGGCGATGTTCTCGCTGCGGCTGGGCTTCCTCGACGGCGTGGCCATCGCCGCCACCGTCACCACCCTGCTCAGCGTGCTGGCCGCGATCACCCTGCTGCCCGCGATGTTCGGCTTCCTGGGGCCGAAGGTGCTCAGCCGCCGGGAGCGGCGGGCGCTGGCCGAGCGGGGACCGCTCCAGGAGGAGGCGCCCGGCGGGACGGCCGTGCGCTGGGCCCGGTTCGTGGAGCGGCGGCCGGCGGCGCTGGCCGCCGTCGCGGTGGCGGTGATGGCGGTGCTGGCGTTCCCGGCGGCGTCGCTGCGGCTGGGCACCAACGACCAGGGCAACCAGCCCGAGTCGCAGACCACCCGGCAGGCGTACGACCTGCTCGCCGAGGGCTTCGGGCCCGGCTTCAACGGGCCGCTGCTGATGGTCGCCGAACTCCCCGGCGGGGAGCGGGACCAGCGGGCGCTCACCCGCCTGGTCACCCGGGTGGGCGCGACAGAGGGCGTGGCGCGGGTGGCCCCGCTGCCCGCCCCGCCCCGGTCGACGACCCGCGTGATCCAGGTGGTGCCGACCACCTCGCCGCAGGCGGAGCGGACCGACCGGCTGATCGACACGCTGCGCGACGACCTGGTGCCACGGGCCGAGCGCGGCACCACGATGGAGGTCGACATCGGCGGGGCCACCGCCATCCAGAAGGACTTCGCCGCCGTCATCGGCGACCGGCTGCCGCCCTTCATCGCGCTGATCGTCGGCCTCGGCGCGCTGCTGCTGCTGGTCGCCTTCCGCAGCGTGGTGGTGCCGCTGACGGCGGCCGTGATGAACCTGGTCGCGGCGGCCGCCTCCTTCGGCGTCCTGGTGGCGATCTTCCAGTGGGGCTGGGGCATGGACCTGCTGGGGCTGGGCAAGGAGGGGCCGATCATCTCCTTCCTGCCGGTGATCATGCTGCCGCTGCTGTTCGGGCTGTCGATGGACTACCAGGTCTTCCTGGTCAGCCGGATGCACGAGAAGTGGGTGCACACCCGGGACAACGGGCGGGCGGTGCGGGCCGGGCTCGCCGACACCGGACGGGTCATCAACTGCGCGGCGCTCATCATGATCTGCGTCTTCGCCTCCTTCGTGCTCAGCGGCGACCGGGGCGGCGTCATGGCGGGCATCGGCCTGGCCGGCGCGGTGGCACTGGACGCGTTCGTGCTGCGCATGGTGCTGGTGCCGGCCCTGATGCACCTCATCGGGCCCGCCAACTGGTGGCTGCCGCCCTGGCTGGACCGGCGGCTGCCGCACCTGGCGGTCGACCCGCCGGACGAGGCGCGCCGCGCCGACGACGACCCCGGCGCCCGGGGTGCGGGTGAGGAGCGCGCCCTGGTGGGGGACGGCTGATCGATGTGCGGGGCGCCGGGCCGTCCGTCGACCCGGTCGTGGCGCGCCGACGGCGCCCCTGGTGCCCAAGGGGCGGCGGATACACGCGAGTTGGTGGCGGGTGGGGCATGCGTGTGGTTGGGTGCTGAGCGCCAGGGCGGGCGTGCGGGACACCCGCACGCCCGCGTGGGGGGCCTAAGGGGGCGCGGGGAATGCGCAAGGTCGGAATGCGTGTCGTGATCGTCGCCGTGCTGCTGGCCCTCGCCGGGGCCGGGGGATACCGTCTGATGTCCGCCTCGGACGGCGAGGAGAAGACGATCCGGGTGGGCACCACGGACAACGTCACCGCGCTCGATCCGGCGGGCGCCTACGACGGCGGCTCATGGGCGATGTTCAGCAACCTCTACCAGTCGCTGCTGACCTTCACCCCCGGCTCCGGCCGGCCGGAGCCGGACGCGGCCCGCGACTGCGCGTTCCAGGGCGGCGAGCTGACCCGGTACGTGTGTCTGTTACGACCCGGGCTGCGGTTCTCCAGCGGCCGCGCGGTGACCGCCGAGGACGTGAAGTTCTCCTTCGACCGCGTTCGGGCCATCGGCGACGGGAAGGGCCCCGGCACGCTGCTGGACACCCTGAAGCGGGTCCGCGCGGAGGGCTCGGACAAGGTGGTCTTCGAGCTGCGCTCCCCGGACGCCACCTTCCCGTTCAAGATCGCGACCGGTGCCGGTTCGATCGTGGACCGCCATGACTACCCGGCCGACCGGCTCCGCACCGGCACCCGGGTGACCGGCTCGGGCCCGTACCTGCTGGACCGCTATGTGAAGGGCGACCGGGCCGAGTTGCGGCCCAATCCGGACTACCAGGGGGCGGTCGACACCGGCGCCCCGGTCACCGTGCGCTACTTCGCCACCGCCGAGGAGCTCAGCGCCGCCTGGGAGCGGCGCCAGGTGGACGTGGTCGGCAAGGACATGCCGCCGCGAGAGCTGGCGGACCTCAACCCCGCCGATCCGAAGATCAAGTACATGGAGTCCACCGGCGCCACCACCCGCAACCTGGTCTTCGACCTGCGGAGCGACTCCCCGATGCGGGAGCTGGCGGTGCGCCGGGCCGTCGCGGCCGTCGTCGACCGGGAGGCGATCGCCCGCGATGTGCACGCGCGCACCGTCGACCCGCTGTACTCCCTCATCCCGCAGGGGATGAACGGCCACACCACCCCGTACTACGACACCTACCCCCAGCCCGATCCCGGACGCGCGGAGCGCCTGCTGCGCGAGGCCGGGATCGTCGCTCCGGTCCGCTTCTCGCTCGGCTTCGCGCGCGGCGACACCACCGAGCGGGAGGCGGTGACGGTGCGGCGGCAGTTGGAGGCGACCGGGCTGTTCAAGGTGGCCATGGAGCGGCGGGAGTGGGAGGCGTTCCAGGAGGACTTCGCCCGGGGGCGCTTCGACGCCTTCCTGATCAGCTGGATCGCCGACTTCCCCGACCCGGACACCTTCACCACCCCGCTCGTCGGCCCCGAGTCGGCCTTCCACAACGGCTATCGGGAGGCGCGGGTGAACAGACTCATCCGGGCCACCCAGTTCGAGTCCGAGCGCTCCCGCACCGTGGTGGACTTCCGTACCATCCAGCGGATCGTCGCGGACGACGTGCCGATGGTCCCGCTGTGGCAGAAGAAGGACACGGTGCTGTCCACCAACTCCATCGCCGGCACCCAGTACCTGGCCGACGCCACCGGAATGTGGCGGCTGTGGAAGCTGCGACGGATCTGAGCGGGGCTCGGGCCGTCGTGGTGGTGGTCCGGGCGGTCCGGGGCGGTGCCGGGACGGTCGGCGTCGCCCTGGGTCCGGGGGCCGTGCTCCCGGTTCACAGCCCGTGACGGCTCAGGAAGTCCTCGATCAGCCGCTGCCAGGCCGCCGGCCGCTCCGCCATCACCACGTGCCCGGTGGGGATCTCCACGTACTCCGCCCCGGCGATGCCGTCCGCCAGTCGGCGGGACTGGGCGGGCGAGACCAGGGCGTCGCCGGTGGGGCAGATCACCAGCGTGGGCGCGGTGATCCGGGACAGGTCGGCGCTGACGTCGGCCGTCGCGACGACCCCGGCCTGGTCGGGGGTGCCGGCCGGCACGCTGTCCCTGACCAGCCGGTAGAACTGCTCGACCTGGTCGTTCGGCAGCCCGTTGAAGAACTCCTCGCTGAACCCGGTCAGCGCGACGAAGCGGGCGAAGGAGTCCAGGTCCCCCTTCTCCAGCAGCAGCCGCCACACCTCCACGACGGCCAGCAGCCGGTTGTCGGGCTTGACTATCCCGGCGGTGAGCACGAGGCCGGTGACACGCTCCGGGTGGCGGGCGGCGATCCGCACCGAGACCAGCGTGCCCAGGGAGTAGCCGACCAGGGTGAAGGTCCGCGCCCCGGCGGCGTCGGCGGCGGCCAGCACCGCGTCGGCGAGCTCGTCGATGGTGAGCGGCTCGGTCGCGCGCGGGGTGGCGCCGGAGCCGGGGTAGTCCGGGGCGATGACGGTGTGGTCCTTGGCCAGCCCCGGGAGGAGCGGCGAGTAGTTGGCCTCGGCGCTGCCGCCGGCGCCGTGGGCGAAGAGCAGGGCGGGGCCGGAGCCGAGGACGGTGGTCGCGAGTGCGGTGGGGTGCTGTGCTGCGGTGGGGTGCGTCGTCATGATCGACAGCCTGCCACCTGACATGGGTGTCAAGGTCAAGTCCGCGCCAGCGGCGCACCGTGGCACGCGGAGCGGCTCATTCGCCCCCTTGTGCCCGAAAACCGAAGGAGCGGAGGGTGTTGCTGGGGAGAAGGGGGCATCTATGGGGGAGACACCGGTCCTCAGACGCGTCGCGTTCCAACTACCGCGACATCCCGCGTCGATCGCCACGGCCCGGCACCGGATCCGCGAGCAGCTGGTCGCGTGGAGCCGCGAGGCGTGGCTGGTGGAAGACGCGGTCCTGGTGGTCTCGGAGCTGACGACCAACACGGTCCGGCACGGCCATGTCCTGGAGCGGGAGTTCGAGGTCGCCGTCACGATGATGGCCGACGGCTCCTGCGTGGTGGAGGTCGCCGACGGGGGCAGCCGCTACGACCCCGTCCCGCCGTCCGCCCAACCGCCCCCCGAGGCCGAGTCCGGCCGCGGACTGCGCCTCGTCGACTCCCTCGCCGAGTCCTGGGGCGTGTGGAACCGCGGCCGCTTCGGCAAGACGGTCTGGGCGCTGCTGCGGCCGGCTGGTGGCGCCGGCGGCTGACCCCGCCGCCCGGGTGGGCGGCAGCGCCGCGGTCCGCAACCCCGACAGGCGGTCGTGCGGGGCGAGTCCCGCCGCGTTCCGGAGCGTCACCAGCGCGTACGCCGTGACCGTGGCGAAGGCCAGCAGCACGGCGAGGGTCTGCGTCGGGTAACCGGCGGCGGTGTAGAGCGTCTCCCGTCCGCCCGCGTGCCGGGCGACGGAGACGGTCGAGGCGACGGACGCCGGGCTCGGATCGTAGAAGAGCACCGTCAGCGCGGTGAGCAGGATCGTCGACAGCGGCAGCGCGGGGACGGCCAGCACCGCGGCGCGCACGCAGAGCCGTCCCGGCGTGGGGCGTGAGGCACCGTCCGCGCCGACCAGGCGCAGCCGCAGCAGCCGCTTCCCCGGCGTGGCCCCCGTGAGCCACGGCAGCAGCACCCACCACACGGCGCCCACCGCCGCCGTGGTCCGGGTGGCCGCGGCGAGGTCGAGCGCGCCGCCGAGGAGCCGCGCCGTGGCCAGGCCGGCCGTCGTCAACGCGGTGACCGCGGACAGATCGACGACGAGCGCCGTCAGTCGGCGCCCGAACGGGACCGGGCGACGGGACCTGGCCCGCTCGTCCAGCGCCTCCAACGGCGGGAGGGCGCGGGCGAGCGGGGCGGCCGCCAGCCAGCCGAGGACCGTGCCGGTGGTGTTGGTCAGCAGGTCGTCGACGTCGAAGAGCCGGTACGGGCAGGGGTACAGCCCCCACACCCCGGTCCACTGGGTCAGCTCGAAGAACAACGCCGCCAAGGCCCCGATCAGCGCGGTGGAGGCGAGGCCGGCGCGGACGTGGTAGCGCAGGAAGACGCCCAGCGGCAGCAGCAGCGCCAGGTTGAACACGGCCCCGGCGACCGCCGGGTTGCTGAACACCAAGGCGTCCAGGGTGACCTTGTGTCCGGCCTCCTTCCAGATGTCGCCGAAGGTGTTGCCGGGCACCAGCTGGGGATGGGCGACCGCGGCGTAGGCGGCGCAGACGTCCACCGATCGCCTGGGGAGCGGCACGATCGTCAGACACAGAGCGGTGAGCGCGTAGTAGAGGAAGCCGAAGAGCGACAGCGCGCGCCACTGCGAGAGCACCCCGTGCCGCCGGTAGAGGACGACGGCCGTCGGCAGCATCAGGACGAGTGCCAGCAGCGGGAAGAGCGCGGAGGCGGTCTTGATCGGAAGGAGGTACGCGGTCGCCATGGCGCAACTATACGCCATGTGTATACATGCGGTGTATAGATGGAGAGGCGGAGGCGTGCCGCCGCGGGGCGGAGGACATGGGAAGGCCCCGTGTCCGGTGCTTGGGTTCTAGTGGTCGTCGCAACACCCCAGCTCAGGGGATGCGATGGACTTCAAGATCCGTGAGAGCCGCAAGGAACAGGGGCCCCGGAAGCTGCACCGGGAACGGGAGGAATACTTCCGGCTCGTGCAGCTGGGATTTGGCAACGTAGAAGCGAGCCGACGCGTCGGCGTCAACCCTCGGACCGGCCGTGAATGGCGTAACGGTCGGCCCGAGGGCCGCAAGAAGCGGCCGAGGCCGCCCGCGCATCTGGTGCGGGCGGCCTCCGCGCCATCCCGGTACCTCTCGGAGGCCGACCGGATCCACATCGCCGACCGGTTGCGGGAGAAGGCCACCGTCCGCACGATCGCGGCCGAGCTGGGCCGCAGCCCGTCCACGGTCAGCCGGGAGATCCGCCGCAACCGGCACCCGGTGGGCGGCCAGTACCGGCCGCACGCGGCCCAGGCCCGGGCCGATGCCCGCCGGCCCCGCCCCAAGCCGGGGAAGATCGGCCGGAACACCGCACTGCGGGACTTCATCCAGGACGCTCTGGACCTGAAGTGGAGTCCGGAGCAGATCTGCGAGAGTCTGCGCCGGACGTTCCCTGACCGGCCGGAGATGCACGTGGTCCACGAAACGATCTACCAGGCCCTCTACGTCCAGGGCCGCGGCGAACTACGCCGCGAGCTGGCCCGAGCCCTGCGTTCGGGACGCGCCCGGCGCATGCCACGCCGCCAGGCCCAGCAGCGGCAGCCTCGTTTCTCCACCCCGATGGTCATGATCAGCGAGCGTCCGGCCGAGGCAGAGGACCGGGCGGTGCCCGGCCACTGGGAGGGCGACCTGATCATCGGCAAGGACAACGGCTCCGCGATCGGCACCCTGGTCGAACGCGCGACCCGCTACGTGATGCTCCTGCACCTGCCCGAGGGCCGCAGCGCGGAACTCGTCCGCGACGCCCTCGTGACAACCGTGAAGACCCTCCCTGCACACCTGGTGCGCTCGCTGACCTGGGACCAGGGCTCGGAGATGGCCGCCCACGGCGCGTTCACCCTCGCCACCGACATCCCGGTCTACTTCTGCGACCCGGCCAGTCCCTGGCAGCGCGGCTCGAACGAGAACACGAACGGCCTGCTGCGGCAGTACTTCCCCAAGGGCACCGACCTGTCCACCCACAGCCGCGAGCACCTCGACGCCGTCGCCGCCGAACTCAACGGCCGCCCACGCAAAACGCTCGGCTGGGAAACCCCAGCCGAGCGCCTGCATAAACTGCTCGCGGCCTGATCAACACGACCACGTGTTGCAACGACCCCTAGAAACCGCCGTGGGGACACGGGGCCTTTCCGAAGCCGCGGCCGGGCTGACCGGCCGGCAGGTCAGATGCGCCGCGTGATCAGCGCGCGCTTCACTTCCTGGATGGCCTTGGTGACCTCGATGCCACGCGGGCAGGCGTCCGTGCAGTTGAAGGTCGTGCGGCAGCGCCAGACGCCGTTGTTGTCGTTGAGGATCTCCAGCCGCTGCTCACCGGCCTCGTCGCGCGAGTCGAAGATGAAGCGGTGCGCGTTGACGATCGCCGCCGGGCCGAAGTACTGGCCGTCGTTCCAGAACACCGGGCACGAGGAGGTGCACGCGGCGCACAGGATGCACTTGGTGGTGTCGTCGAAGCGCTCGCGGTCCTCGGCGGACTGCAGCCGCTCCCGCGTCGGCTCGTTGCCCTTGGTGATCAGGAAGGGCATCACATCGCGGTACGCCTGGAAGAACGGCTCCATGTCCACGACGAGGTCCTTCAGGACCGTGAGGCCCTTGATCGGCTCGACCGTGATCGGCTTGTCCGGGTTGATGTCCTTGATCAGCGTCTTGCAGGCCAGCCGGTTGCGGCCGTTGATCCGCATGGCGTCGGAGCCGCAGATCCCGTGCGCGCAGGAGCGACGGAAGGTCAGCGTGCCGTCGTGGTCCCACTTGATCTTGTGGAGACCGTCGAGCACGCGCTCCTTCGGGTCGATCTCGACCTGGAAGTCCTGCCAGGTCGCCTGGTCGGAGACCTCCGGGTTGAACCGGCGGATCCGGAAGGTGACCGTGATGTACGGGGAGGCGTCCGGCGCGGCGGGGGACGCCGCCGCGTCCTTGTCCAGAACGGGGGTAGCCATCAGTACTTACGCTCCATCGGCTGGTAGCGGGTCTGGACGACCGGCTTGTAGTCGAGACGGATGGACTCGGTGCCGTCGTCGCCGACCTCGCGGTACGCCATGGTGTGGCGCATGAAGTTGACGTCGTCGCGGTTGGGGAAGTCCTCGCGGTAGTGACCGCCGCGGGACTCCTTGCGGGCCAGCGCGGAGACCGCCATGACCTCGGCCAGGTCGAGCAGGTTGCCCAGCTCGATGGCCTCCAGCAGGTCCGTGTTGAAGCGCTTGCCCTTGTCCTGCACGGCGACGTTCCGGTACCGCTCGCGCAGCTCGCCGATCTTCTCGACCGCCGTCTTGATGGTCTGCTCGGTGCGGAAGACCATGACGTTGGCGTCCATGGTCTCCTGCAGCTCCTTGCGGAGCTCGGCGACCCGCTCGTTGCCGGTGGAGGCGCGCAGCTGCTCCACCTGGTCGATCACCAGCCGCGCCGGGTCCTCCGGCAGCTCGACGTAGTCGGCCTTTGCGGAGTACTCCGCGGCGGCGATGCCCGCGCGGCGGCCGAAGACGTTGATGTCGAGCAGCGAGTTGGTGCCCAGGCGGTTGGCGCCGTGCACCGAGACGCAGGCCACCTCGCCGGCGGCGTACAGGCCCGGTACGACGGTGGTGTTGTCCGACAGGACCTCACCCTCGACGTTGGTCGGGATGCCACCCATGGCGTAGTGCGCGGTCGGCTGGATCGGGATCGGGTCCGTGTAGGGCTCGATGCCGAGGTACGTCCGCGCGAACTCGGTGATGTCCGGGAGCTTGGCGTCCAGCTGCTCCGGCGGCAGGTGGGTGAGGTCCAGGTAGACGTGGTCGCCCTCGGGGCCACAGCCGCGACCCTCGCGGATCTCGGTGTAGATCGAGCGCGAGACCACGTCGCGGGAGGCGAGGTCCTTCATGACGGGCGCGTACTTCTCCATGAAGCGCTCGCCGTCCTTGTTGCGCAGGATGCCGCCCTCACCGCGGGCGCCCTCGGTGAGCAGGATGCCCATGCGCCAGATGCCGGTCGGGTGGAACTGGAAGAACTCCATGTCCTCCAGCGGCAGCCCGCGGCGGTAGACGGCGGCCTGGCCGTCACCGGTGAGGGTGTGCGCGTTGGAGGTCACCTTGAAGAACTTGCCGCAGCCGCCGGAGGCGTAGATCACGGCCTTCGCCTGGAAGACGTGGATCTCGCCGGTGGCCAGCTCGTACGCCACCACACCGGCCGACTTCTTGACGCCGTCGACCTCGGTGATGAGCTGGTCGAGGACGTAGAACTCGTTGAAGAACTCCACGCCCTCCTTGACGCAGTTCTGGTACAGCGTCTGGAGGATCATGTGGCCGGTGCGGTCGGCCGCGTAGCAGGAGCGGCGGACCGGGGCCTCGCCGTGGTTGCGGGAGTGGCCGCCGAAGCGGCGCTGGTCGATGGTGCCGTTCGGGGTCCGGTTGAACGGCAGACCCATCTTCTCCAGGTCGAGGACGGCGTCGATGGCCTCCTTCGCCAGGATCTCGGCGGCGTCCTGGTCGACCAGGTAGTCACCACCCTTGACCGTGTCGAAGGTGTGCCACTCCCAGTTGTCCTCCTCGACGTTCGCGAGGGCGGCGGCCATGCCGCCCTGGGCGGCGCCGGTGTGGGAGCGGGTCGGGTAGAGCTTGGTGAGCACCGCGGTGCGGCTGCGCTTCGTCGCCTCGATGGCCGCGCGCATGCCCGCGCCGCCGGCCCCGACGATGACGGTGTCGTACTTGTGGATCTTCATGAGTGGATTACCTCAGCCCTGGGTGCCAGGGGCGCGTAGCGCCTTCCGTTGAGGGCGGTGGTGGGCGACGGGAGGGCCTAGCGGATGTTCGGGTCGAAGGTGAAGAGCACCAGCGTGCCCAGCACGATGGTGAACCCCGCCGCGGTGTAGAGCAGCCCCTTGAGCCACAGGCGCGTGCTGTCGCGCTCCGCGTAGTCGTTGATGACCGTGCGGAGGCCGTTGGCGCCGTGCAGGGTGGCGAGCCACAGCATGATCAGGTCCCAGGCCTGCCAGAACGGGGAGGCCCAGCGGCCGGCCACGAAGGCGAAGCCGATCCGGCTCACGCCGCCGTCCAGCACCAGCTGGATCAGCAGGTGACCCAGGACCAGCACCACCAGGACGATGCCGGACAGCCGCATGAACAGCCATCCGTACATCTCGAAGTTGGTTCGGCTGGCCTTCTTGGGGGTCTTCTTGGTGCGGGCCCGCGGCGGCTCGATCACCGGCGCCGGGTTGTCCACGTCGTACAGACTGACGTCGTCGTTCACGGTGCTCACGTCACTCGGGGAAGTCGTCTCAGCGCTCATCGTCGATCACGCCTCAGTTCCCGAAGAGTTCGCGCAGCGTGTGCTGCAGGATCGGATAGAAGGCGCCGGCCATCAGGACCAGCCATACGCCCATCACGGTCCACAGCATCTGCTTCTGGTACTTCGGGCCCTTCGACCAGAAGTCCACGGCGATGACACGCAGGCCGTTCAGGGCGTGGAAGAGGATGGCGGCGACGAGGCCGTACTCCATCACGTTGACGACGGGGTTCTTGTACGTCGCGACGACATCGTCGTACGCCTCGGGGGAGACGCGGACGAGCGATGTGTCGAGCACGTGCACGAACAGGAAGAAGAAGATGAGGACGCCGGTGACTCGGTGAGCCACCCACGACCACATGCCTTCCCGGCCGCGGTAAAGCGTTCCAGCCGGCACGGAAAACCCTCCGGAAGCGGGGATGTGGGGCCTTCCGGCTTTGGTCGGTCGGTCTGGCCCGGCCGGGTACGGTCCACCGGCCCCGGCCATCGTAGCGACGTGTTGTCGGTTCCTTCGCGCGGGGTCGATCAGCTGGATTAATCAGGCACGTACGGCCTATAGGGCGGAAGTGAACTGATCCGGCATTTGGGGGGTGCGTCGGCGTCGGGCGGCCAGATGGGTGAGTCGGGAGCGCGCGGCGCGCCGCAGCTCATCGGCGGTGACGGCGCGCTTCTCGTCGGCGAGCGCCTCGTCGAGGTCGGCGGCCGTGAGTCGGCGGCTCGCCTCGTCGGCTGCCCGCAGCAGCGCCTCCAGGTCGGGGTAGGGGCGGCGGGCGGCGACCCGTCGGGCCCAGCGCCGGCTGCCGCAGCAGGCCAGCAGCGCCTCCTCGGCGGCGCCGGCGGGGGCGGCGTTGAAGCGGTCGAGGGGGCTGAGGGGCCCCTCGGGGTGGAGTGCGGGGGTGGTCGGTTCGGGCGGGTCTGCGGTGTCGCTGGATGGCATGGGCTTCTCGGGTGGGTGGTGGAGGGGAACCGCGGAAGGGAAGGAGGGGGCGGGGGGTGGGGGAGATGGGGGAGATGAGGGAGGCGTGAGGGCGGTGCGGGGGCGATGAGTGCGGGGGCAAGGAAGGTGAAGGGGTGTGAGATGGGCGATAAGGGGGAGAAGGGGTGTCGCCACCGTAACGGTGTAAGTCGGATGTCGGCTGATAGATGCGCAAAATTCACCCGGAAGACAGGGGTGTGTGGCACAGGGTGGACGTCGAGGCTCCTGACGAGGTCGGAACGGCCCCCGAGCGTGCATCCCTTATGGGAGGGTTTACTCCATGAGGATGCCGATCAGCATCTCCAGAACCACGGCGGTGTGGAGCGGTGTGGCCGCGGCCGTCGTGCTGATCACCCTGATCGTCCTGTCCTGCCAGCGGGACACCGGAGCCCCCGCCGGGCCCCCGGTGTCGCTGCCGCCGGCCGTCTCCCCCTCGCCCTCGCCGTCCCCCTCGACCCGCACCCCGCTGCCGCCACCCGGCCCGGTCCCCGCCGCCATCCCCGCCCTGCGCTCGTACCGCACCGAGCCCGGCCACGGCTGGCTGCCGGGCAAGGACACCCGGGTGGTCGCCGATCCCGAGGGACCGCTCGCCGACGAGGCGCGGCAGCTCGCCGAGGAGCTCGGCGGCCGCACCGCCGGCGGCCCCGCCCGCCGGGGCGACCTGGAGTTGGCGCTCCGCCCCGACCAGGCCGGCGGCCCCGAGGCGTACACCCTGCGGGTGCAGGACGGACGGGCCCGGATCACCGCCGCGGGTGAGGCCGGCGCCTTCTACGGCACCCGCACCGTGCTGCAGGCCGCCCGCGCGGGCGCGCGCCTCCCCGACGGGCTTTTGGAGGACGCCCCCGACCGGCCGCAGCGCGGACTCATGCTCGACATCGCCCGCAAGCACTACTCCGCCGAGTGGATCGAGGCGCGGCTACGCGAGATGGCCGACCTCAAGCTCAACCAGCTCGCCCTGCACTTCTCCGACGACCAGGGTTTCCGCGTCCAGAGCGACAGCCACCCCGAGGTGGTCTCCGCGCAGCACCTCACCAAGGACGAGGTGCGGCGGATCCTGGCGCTGGCCGAGCGGCTGCACATCACCGTCGTTCCCGAGATCGACTCGCCCGGCCACCTCGGCGCGGTGCTGCGCGCCCACCCCGAGCTCCAGCTGCGCAACGCCGCCGGGACGCCCGTCACGGGCGCCATCGACATCTCCAACCCCGCCTCGTCTCGCATGGTGGACGACCTGACCCGCGAATTCTCCGCGCTTTTCCCCGGTCGTTACTGGCACTTGGGCGGCGACGAGTACCGCGCGCTGATGTCCAGCGATCCCGAGGCGTCCTACCCGCAGCTGGCGGCCGCCGCCCGGCGCGCCTTCGGTCCCTCCGCGCGGGTGCAGGACCTCGCCACCGACTGGCTGAACGACCGTGCGGCCGTCGCGCGCGAGCAGGGCAAACAGCCCAAAGCGTGGAACGACGGCTTCTTCCGCGGCGGCGTCGTCGCCCCGGACCCGGGCATTGAGGTGGAGTACTGGACCGGCAGGGAAATCGGGGCGCGGCCGCCGGTGGAGTATCTGCGGGCGGGGCAGAAGGTGGTCAACCTCAACGATGAATACCTCTATTACGTACTCGGCGAGCCCAATGAGTTCCGCTATCCGACCGGGGAGCGCATCTATGCGGAATGGTCGCCGGCGGTGCTGCGCGGCACGACGCCGGTGCTGGACGCCGGTCTCACCGGCGCGGACCGGGTGAAGGGCGGCAAGCTCGCGGTCTGGGGCGATCTGGCGAACGCGCAGACCCCCGAGCAGGTGGCGGCGGGCGTCCGGATGCCGCTGCGGGCGCTGGCCCAGCGGCTGTGGGACCCGCGGCCGCCCGTGCTGAGCTGGGCGGAGTTCCAGGCGCTGGCGGACCGGGTGGACTGACCGGGCCCGCGGGAGACCGGTGGCGCGCCCCGGCGGAAAGGCGCGCCACGGCGGAAAAGGGGGCGCCCGGACCGGAGGACATCCGGTGAACAGGCCGGGAACGGAGGGACGGCCGGGGCCGCCACCCCCCACAGGAGAGGCCCCGACCGTCGTCCGGTACGGGCCCGCACGCGGGCCCGTATCTCTTACAGCGCCGCGTGCCGTGATTTCGTCACACCCGGCGCCCGGCCCCGCTCTGGACTTGGCTGGGCAGATGCCCGTAACGTGCAGGTCCGCGCTTTGGGCGCGGTGTGTCGTTTATTCCTTCCGTGGACGAGGACCAAAGGCCACGGCTCAGGGGGATCTGGAAAATGTATTCGTGTGGGAACTGCCGAGCTGCCGCTGTCGGCCCCGATGGGCGATGTGCCGCCTGTGGGACGTATCAGCAGTCACAGCAGCCGCAGGCGACCATGCCCGCCGCTCCACCCACCCCGTACGCCCCGTTCCCGGCCGCGCCGGCCGTGGGGATGCCGGCCGGTGGCGTCGACCTGCGGCGCGGTCTTGCCACCGCGCTGACCGTGATGTTCTCCCTCATGATCCCCGCGCTGGTGCTGGTGCTCATCGGCGAGGGCGGTCAGCACCAGGTGGCCTCCGACTTCCTGGACAACCCGTTCAGCGTCACGCAGGAGGAGATCGACGACGCGGATGACTTCGCCCTCGGGGCGTCGTTCATCTACGGGCTGATCGGGCTGACCGTGGCGATCCTGTGGGCGATCTGGTTCCGCAGGCTGCGGCTGAACGCCGAGGTGTTCGCGCCGGGCACGCACCGGTTCGGCAGCGGCTGGGCCGCCGGCTCCTGGTTCACCCCGGTCGTCAACCTGTGGTTCCCCAAGCAGATCGCCAACGACATCTGGCGCGCCAGCTCCCCGCAGGGCCCGCAGCAGGTACGACGCGGCCTGCTCAACGGCTGGTGGGTGACGTTCATGGTCGCCATGGTCGTCAACCTCATCAGCAACGTCCAGTACACGGTCAACGACCGGAAGCTGGAGGACATGCAGGAAGACGCCAAGCGCGGAAAGTTCGTCAACCAGGACGACGCCATGGACGCGATGGAGGGCATCAAGAACTCCCTCGGCGTCAGCATGTTCTCGACGGTCATCCTGATCGCCGCCGCCATCCTCGGACTGCTGCTGGTCCGGCAGATCACCGCGATGCAGGAGCAGCGCGCCGTGCTGCCGCCCGCCCCGGCCCCGTACGGCATGGGCGCGGCGCCGTACGGCATGCCCGGCGCCGCCCCCTACGGAGCCATGCCGGGCGCCGCCCCGTACGGCGCGCCCGCGCCGCCCCCGGCCGCTCCGTACAGTGCGCCGACGCAGCCCGGCGGCGCCCCCGCAGTCCAGCCCGGTCCGTACCCGCCGTACGGCTCCGGGCCCACCGGAAACTGACAGCGGGAGGCACGGCATCGGCGCAACCATCGGCATCGCTGGACCTCAGTTTCTCCGAGTGGAGCGGGAAGAGAGCGTGCAGGGGGACGACGCGGAACTGACCGCCGCGGTGCGCGCGGCGCAGAACGGGGACGAGACGGCGTTCCGTACGGTGTACCGGTCGGTACACCCGCGCCTGCTCGGATATGTGAGAACGCTGGTCGGCGACGCGGACGCGGAGGACATCACCTCCGAGGCGTGGCTTCAGATAGCGCGTGACCTGGGCCGGTTCAGCGGCACCGCGGACCGGTTCCGCGGCTGGGCGGCCCGGATAGCCCGCAACCGCGCGCTCGACCACATCCGGATGCGCGGCCGCCGCCCCCTCATCGGCGGCGACGAGAGCGAGCTCGAGGGCCGGGCCGCGGACGCCGACACGGCCGGTGAGGCGCTGGAGGCGCTGGGCACCGACCGCACCTTCGGCCTCATCGCCCAGCTGCCCCAGGACCAGGCCGAGGCCGTGGTGCTGCGGGTGGTGGTCGGGCTCGACGCCAAGAGCGCCGCCGAGGTGCTCGGCAAGCGACCGGGTGCGGTGCGCACCTCCGCCCATCGCGGTCTGCGCCGCCTCGCCGATCTGCTGGGCGGCCCGTCCGGGGGCGAATCCACGGTGCTGGACGGGGTGCCCGCCCAGCGTGAGTCACGCGGCGGGCCGGCCCGTTCGGCCGGTGTGACGGATTCGCGCGCCCGGACGCAGAAGGACATGTGATGGGCGACGACCACCGCTACAGCTGGCTGGATGAGGATGCCGTGGAGCGGTTGCTTCGTGGCGAGCCCGTCGAGACCTATCGGTCCGTCGGCGCCAGGGACGACCAGTCACGCATGGAGGCGGAACGTCTGGCCGCCGTCCTCGACGTCGTCGCCACCCCCACCCCGCCGCCCGGCGATCGGCCGCTGCCCGGGGAGGACGCCGCCGTGGCCGCCTTCCGCGCGGGTCAGGAGCGTGCCGCCCGCGCCTGCTCGGGTGGCTCCGCGCCCTCCCGGTTGCGCCGTCCGCTGCGCGCCGGAATGGTCGCGGCGCTGGCGGGATGTGCCTTCGGCGGGATGGCCGTGGCGGCCGCCGCCGGGGTGCTGCCCACCCCCTTCAACCAGAGCGGCGATGGGTCGCGGCCCGGTTCCGCGGTGTCCGCGGCCGGGTCCGGCACCGGCACCACGGCGGAGCCCCGACCGTCGGAAGACGGCTCGACAACGTCGTCAACGCCCTCCGCGGACGGGTCGCCCGGCGATCCCGACGCCGCGCGCCCGACCGGACCGAAGACCTCCCGTCCCTTCGTCGACGGCCGCGGGGAGGACGAGACCGGGGACCCGGAGACCGGACGCCAGCCGCGCCCGCGCGACGAGGGCCGGGAGCCCCAGGGCCGGGGCAAGAAGCACTGGGCCCTGGTGATCTGCCGGACGTATCTGGCCGCCAAGGACGGCGACGCCGCGCGGGTGGACCCCGAGGCGATACGCCGGCTGGAGCGGGCCGCGGGCGGCCCCGAGGCCGTCCGGGCCTTCTGCGAGCAGGTCGTGGCGCGGAACGGCGGGGCCGACGGCGGCCGCGGCGGCGGATCGGACGACGGCTCCGGCGACGGCGGCCGCTCCGGCGGCGACCACGGCGACGACGGCAGCCGCGGTGGCGAGGACGACGGACCGGGCACCGACGGGGGCGGCGACCCCGCGCCCGGCCCCGTGCCCACCAGCACCCGGGGCCCCGGCACCCCGCCCCCACCGCCGCCTCCGCCCGCCCCAACCGGCGGCTCGACGCCCGCCCCGAGTGACGCGCCCAGCGGCTCCGGCGTGCCCGAGCCGACCGAGGTGTGACGTTTTCCGCGGCGGTGACGCTGTAGAGAGTAGGGCCGACTGGTCATCGGCCGCGTTGGAGCCGGGGTCCCCCCCGTACCTACGGCTCCGCGCACCCTGGCGCGGGCGGGGCACGTTCCCCCGGCCCCGCCCGCGCCGTAAAGCCCGCCTCTCCGGCGGCTCTACCTGTAGATCACGACCTTGTCGCCGACACGGACCTGGTCGAAGACCGCGGCGATCGTCTTCTTGTCCCGGACGTTGACACAGCCGTGCGAGGCACCGCCGTAGCCGCGGGCCGCGAAGTCCGCCGAGTAGTGCACCGCCTGGCCGCCGCTGAAGAACAGCGCGTACGGCATCGGGGTGTCGTAGAGCGTCGACACATGGTCCCGGCTCTTGAAGGTCACCTGGAAGGCGCCCTCCCGGGTGGGGGTGTACTGCGAGCCGAAGCGCACATCCACCGCCGCGACCACCTTCCCGTTCACCATCCACGCCAGCGTGCGGCTGGTCTTGCTGACGCACAGCGCGCGCCCGGTCAGACAGCGCCGGTCCGGCGGGGCGAGCGGCTGGGTGGTGGTCGGGCGCAGCTCCAGTCGCGAGGGGCGCCTGGTGTCGGCGCGCAGCGCGGACCAGGTGCTCCGGTCCACGCCGCCGCTGACGGGCAGCGCCCGGGAGCGCTGGTAGGAGCCGACCGAGGCGGTGGTGACCGGGCCGTAGAAGCCGGTCGGGTTGCGGTCGAAGAGCCCCAGTTGGCGCAGCCGGGCCTGGAGCTCGCGCACCCGCTCGCCGCGGCTGCCGGGCGCGATCACCGGCTGGGCGGCGGGCGGCGTGGGCCGCGCGGTGGTCGGGCGCGGGGCGGGGGTCCGGGACGCCGGGGACCCGCCGGCCGTCGGCTCCGCCGTCACCGGGGGCGACGGAGTGGGTGACGGCGACGGCCGCGCGGGGGCCGTCCGGGACGGGGCGCCGGTCGTGCCGGCGGCCGCCGCGACCCGCTCCCGCTGCTGCTGCTCGCGCTCCGCGACGGTGGTCTTGCAGCCCGCCGCCAGCGCCACGACCGCCGCGGCCGCGCAGAACCGGCGTAAGCCGGAGACCGATGTTCGACGCATGGTGTACCCCCCCACCTTTCTCCCGAGGTTCAAGAATGCCCGGAGCTGCCCGCCCGCGAACATCGGCGCATGCTGTGAGGGAGAAGACACCACTCGTTACGGGAGGCGGGCATCCATGGCGCGCGTGTCGGAGTCGGGGCTGCCCATCGAGCCGGTCTACGAGCCCGAGGCGCTGGGCGCCTGGGACCCGGCCACCGCACTGGGCGAGCCCGGCGGCTACCCCTTCACCCGGGGGGTGTACCCGACGATGTACACCGGCCGCCCCTGGACGATGCGGCAGTACGCGGGCTTCGGCACCGCCGCCGAGTCCAACGCCCGCTACCGGCAGCTGATCGAGCACGGCACCACCGGCCTCTCGGTCGCCTTCGACCTGCCGACCCAGATGGGCTACGACTCCGACGCCGAACTCGCGCACGGCGAGGTCGGCAAGGTGGGGGTGGCCGTCGACTCGATCGACGACATGCGACTGCTGTTCGACGGCATCCCGCTGGACGAGGTCTCCACCTCGATGACGATCAACGCCCCCGCGGCGCTGCTCCTGCTGCTGTACGAACTGGTCGCCGAGGAGCAGGGCGTGGCGGCCGACCAGCTCACCGGCACCCTCCAGAACGACGTCCTGAAGGAGTACATCGCCCGCGGGACCTACATCTTCCCGCCGGGCCCCTCGCTGCGGCTGACCGCCGACATCTTCCAGTACTGCAAGGCCCAGATGCCGCGGTGGAACACCATCTCCATCTCCGGGTACCACATGGCCGAGGCCGGCGCCTCGCCCGCGCAGGAGATCGCCTTCACCCTGGCCAACGGCGTCGAGTACGTCCGCACGGCCATCGAGGCGGGGATGTACGTGGACGAGTTCGCGCCCCGACTCTCCTTCTTCTTCGTCGCCCGCACCACCCTTCTGGAGGAGGTGGCCAAGTTCCGCGCCGCCCGCCGGCTGTGGGCCCGCGTGATGCGCGAGGAGTTCGGCGCCCGTAACCCGCGCTCGCAGATGCTGCGCTTCCACACCCAGACCGCCGGGGTCCAGCTCACCGCCCAGCAGCCCCAGGTCAACCTGGTCCGGGTGGCGGTGCAGGCCCTGGCCGCGGTCCTCGGCGGCACCCAGTCGCTGCACACCAACGCCTTCGACGAGGCCATCGCGCTGCCCACCGAGACCTCCGCCCGCCTCGCGCTGCGCACCCAGCAGGTGCTGGCCCACGAGACGGATGTGACGGCCACCGTCGACCCCTTCGCCGGGTCCTACGCCGTCGAGGCGATGACCGACGACATCGAGACGGCGGCGGCCGAGCTGATGCAGGAGGTGGAGGGGTTCGGCGGGGCCGTGGCCGCCATCGAACGGGGCTTCCAGAAGGACGAGATCGAACGGAACGCCTACCGCATCGCCCGCGAGACCGAGGAGGGGCAGCGGGTCGTCGTCGGCGTCAACCGCTTCCAGACCGCCGAGGAGGAGCCGTACGAACCGCTCCGGGTGGACCCGGCCATCGAGGCCCAGCAGGTCGAACGGCTGGAACGACTGCGCGCCGACCGCGACGCCGGCGCGGTGCGGGCCGCCCTGGCGGCCCTGAAGAAGACCGCCGAGAGCGAGCCCGGCCACGGCAACGTCCTCTACCCGATGAAGCGGGCGCTGGCCGCGCGCGCCACCGTCGGCGAGGTCTGCGGTGCGCTGCGGGACGTCTGGGGTACATACGACGCGACGACCGCGTTCTGAGCGGGCCGAGGCATGGGGGGTACGAGGTGCGTACACGGATCGGTGCGGCGGCGATACCGGTCGCGCTGCTGCTGGCGGGGGCGGCGCTGACGGGCTGCGACGACGAGGGCGGGGGCGAGCCCTCGACGCCCGTCCCGGGCGACCGGGCGTCGGCGACCTCGCGGCCGGCCGACCGGCCGAGCGGGGGGCCGTCGGGGGCGAGCACCCCGCGCCCGGTGCGCGGCGCGCCCCTGCGCTTCCTGCCGGTCGAACGGGAGGCCCCCGGGGCCTGCCGCAGCGCCTCGGCCACCTCCTTCACCGAGCGGAGCGACACCGCCGGCACCAGCTGCCTGACCGTCACGCCCCGCGAGAGCGACGGCATGACGATCACCGGGACGCTGGCCGCGAAGGCGTCGCTCGACCAGTACGGCTCCGGCTGGATCGTCACCATCACGCTGACCGACGCCGACGCCCGGCGCTTCGGGGAGCTCAGCGGGCGGCTGGCGACCCGTACGCCGCCGAGCAACCGCGTCGCCATGATCCGCGACGGCCGGCTGCTGTCGGCCCCCGCCGTGACCACCGCCATCACCGGCGGCAAGGTGCAGATATCGGGGAGCTTCACCCCGGACACGGCCCGGCGGCTGGCCGAGGACCTCGGCGGCTGAGGCGGCCAGGCGAAGGGGTGGAGCCCGGGGTCGGGCGGACGGTGGCTGGGCGACACTGGTCCCATGTCCTCACCGCGTCGCGCCTGTCCCGTGTGCACCCGTCAGATCGCGGTCGTCGGCGGGCGCTTCGCCCGTCACGATCCGCCCGGCCGGCGGAGCGGCCTCGACCTCGTCTCCTGCCCGGGATCGCGGCGGATCGCGCCGCTTCTCGCCACGGAGCCGTCGCTGTTCCCCGCGGACCAGCCGCCGTCGACGGGACAACAGGCGCTGTTCTGAGCGGTGCGGCGCCGGTGCGGCGGGGCGTCGCCGTGTGCCCGCCGCGGGGTGCGCCGCGCTCAGCTCCGCTTGAGCACCTCGAAGATGCTGCTGAAACCGTGCTCCCCGAAGCCCCGGTCGAGGGCGCGGTCCGCGTCGGCCTTGACCGCGTCCAGCCCGGTCATGTCGATGCCCTTGGCGCGCCCGGCGTGCAGGACGTGCTCGATGCCCGCGGTCATCATCGCCAGGTTGGCCTCGCCGCCCGCGTAGCTGCCCTCGGCGATCTCGGCGGCGGTGCCCGCGATGATCGGGGGCATGATGTTGATGATCTCGCTCAGGAACGGCGCGAAGTCGGTCGCCCCGACGCCCTCCGCGTCCACCATGGCGAACGAGCGCAGCACTCCGCCGAAGGTCGAGTAGAACAGGTTGAGCATCGCCAGGTCGTAGACGGCGGCGGTCCCGGCGTCGGCGCCGAGGTAGGGGACGTTGCCCGCCAGCGCCTTCAGGGTCTCCTGATGCGCCTCATGGGCGGGGTGCGAGCCGCTGAACAGGATCAGCGCCTCCGGCCGGCCGACCACCGGGGTGGGCACCATGATCGCGCCGTCGAGGTAGTCGATGCCGTGGCCCGTCGCCCACTCGGCGGCCTTGCGTGAACGCTCCGGGGTGTCGGAGGTCAGGTTGACCAGCACCCGACCGGCGAGGGCGTCGGCGAGCGGTTCGAGGAGCGCGTCGCTGGCGTCGTAGTCGAGGAGACAGACGATCACCAGCGGGCTCGCCGTGACGGCCTCCCTGGCGTCGGCGGCGCGGTGGGCGCCCCTGGCGACCAGCTCCGTGTCCTTGCCCGGCGAGCGGTTCCACACGGTGGTGGGGTGGCCCGCGTCCAGCAGCGCGGTGGCCAGCGCCCGGCCCATCGCGCCCAGACCGACGACCGTGACAGGTGTACTCATCTCTCGGCTCCCGTTTCGCTTCGCGACCCCGTCCGGGGGCGTCTCCACCAGAGTTGGCCCCGGCGCCGAGATGATCAAGTACGCACAAAAAGGTGCGCCCTGACCCGAAGGTAAGCGTGCAGGTCAGACGAGTCCGAGCTGAACGGCGAGCATCGCCACCACCACCGTCAGGGTCCAGCCGGCGAGGTGCTCCAGCCGCCCGTCCGAGGGGCCGCCGGTGCGGGTGGGCAGGAAACGGCGGGGGCGGGGCACCGCGATGTCGCTCATGCGGTCAGGCTGCGTGGCCCGTGGGTCCTCCGTAAAGAGGTCGAAGGCCCTATCGTGCGGAACGTGTGCGAACTCACGGACGGGGGTGGGTGTGTGGTGGCACGCGCGGGCAGGGGAGGCGGAAGGTGAGCGGTGGGCCGACCGGACTGGTCGGGCAGGTGGCGGCGCTGGCGGAGGGCGAGGTCTCGTCCCGCCGGCTGGTGGAGGAGGCACTGCGGCGCATCGAGGCGACGCGGTCCACGCTCAACGCCTTCCGTCGGGTGCGCGCGGAGGCCGCGCTCGCGGAGGCGGACGCGGCCGACCGGCGGTTGGCGGCGGGGGAACGGGCGCCGCTGCTGGGGGTGCCGATCGCGATCAAGGACGACACCGATCTCGCGGGGGAGCCGACCGCCTTCGGCTGCCTCGGCGACTTCCCACCCGCCCCCGCCGACGCCCAGGCCGTACGGCGGCTACGCGCGGCCGGGGCCGTGATCGTCGGCAAGACCAACACACCGGAGCTGGGGCAGTGGCCCTTCACCGAGGGCCCCGCCTTCGGCGCGACCCGCAACCCCTGGGACCTGGAGCACACCCCCGGCGGTTCCTCGGGCGGGGCGGCCGCCGCCGTGGCGGCCGGCCTGGTCCCCGCCGCGCTCGGCTCGGACGGGGCGGGGTCGATCCGCATCCCCGCCGCCTGGACCCATCTCATCGGCGTCAAGCCACAGCGCGGCCGGATCTCCACCTGGCCGGACCCGGAGTCCTTCTACGGGATCACCTGCAACGGCCCCCTCGCCCGCACGGTCGCCGACGCCGCCCTGCTGCTGAGCGCCGCGGCCGGCAACCACCCCGACGATCCGTACCAGCCGCCGCGGATCGACCCGGTCGGCGCCGTGGGCCGCGACCCCGGTCGGCTCCGTGTCGCCCTCTCCTTCAGGCCCGCCTTCACCGGGCTCCCGTCGCGTCTCGACCCGGCCGTGCGCACCGCCGTGCTCCACCTGGCCGACCGGCTGGCCGCCCTCGGCCATGACGTCGCCGAGGCCGACCCGCGCTACGGCCTGGTCGGCCCCACGCTCATCCCACGCGGCTCGGCGGGCGTCCGCGACTGGGTGGCACGCACCCCCGACCCGACCCTCCTCGACCCGCGCACCCACACCGCGGCCCGCACCGGCCGACTCCTCGGCGGCCGCGCGCTGCGCCTCGCCCGCGCGGCCGAGGTCCCGCTGCGGCGCCGCGTCGGCGCCCTCTTCCGGCGCTTCGACGTGCTGCTGACCCCGACCACCGCCGTGCCGCCGCCCCGCGTCGGCTCGATGCTCGGCCTCTCCGGCTGGGACACCGACCGCACCATGATCCAGGCGTGCCCGTACGCCTGGCCCTGGAACGTCCTCGGCTGGCCGGGGGTCAACGTCCCCGCCGGCCTCACCCCGGACCGGCTCCCGGTCGGCGCCCAACTCCTCGGCCCGGCCGACAGCGAACCCCTGCTGCTGTCGCTGGCCGCCCAACTGGAGGCGGACCAGCGCTGGGGCGACCTCTGGCCACCCGACCACCCACCGGCCTGAGCTTCGACGGGTCAGGCCCGGGGTGCCGGCCGGGCCCGGCGGCCGGCTCGCTCACGGCGCCAGGATGTCCAGCTCCGCCATCGCCCCCACGGTGATCTCGCGGGTCAAGCGCTCCGCGGCCGCCGCGTCACGGGCGCGCACCGCCTCGGCCACCCGCACATGCAGGGTGACCGCCGCCGGGTCCGGATCGGTGAACATCACCTGGTGTTCGGTGCGCCCGGTCAGCACCTCGGCGACCACATCGCCCAGCCGGGCGAACATCTCGTTGCCCGACGCCCGGAGGATCACCCGGTGGAAGGCGATGTCGTGCACCAGATAGCCCTCGAGCTGCTGACCGCGTGAGGTGGCGACCATGCCGAGGGCGTGGCCGGTCAGCTCGGCGCACTGCTCGGGGGTGGCCAGTTCGGCGGCGAGCGCGGCGGCGGCCGGTTCCACGGCGGAGCGCAGGGCGGTGAGCGAGCGCAGCTGTCGTGGACGGTCGGCGCCCGCCAGTCGCCAGCGGATGACCTGCGGGTCGAAGACGTTCCACTCCTCGGCGGGGCGCACCGTCACCCCGACCCGGCGCCGCGACTCCACCAGATGCATCGACTCCAGGACACGCACGGCCTCCCGCACCACGGTCCGGGAGACGTCGAACCGCTGCTCCAACTCGTCCGTGCGCAGCACCGTTCCCGGTGGGTGGTCGCCGGCCGTGATCGCGGGCCCCAGGGAGTCCAGCACCCGAGCGTGCAGCCCCCCGGCGTGCGGCCCCGGCCCCTCAGCGTGCGGCCCCCGCCCCCCAGCGTGCGGCCCCCGCCCCCCGGCGTGCAGCCCCCGCCCCCCACCCTCGTTATCCATAGCCAGCAGCCTACGCGTCGCGATCCCGCCCAATTAAGTATGACTTTTAAGTCACGACCTCTTGAATACGTCGTATCAGTGAGGTTGAGTGTGCGGCGGCGCTGCGGTCGACGACGACGGCAGTCGAGAAGAACAGCGAGGTATCCCGATGCGAGCCACCCCCAGGGTCGTCGTGGTCATGGGCGTGTCCGGCACCGGTAAGACCACGGTCGGCACGCTGCTGGCCGAGGCGTTGGGCGTCCCGTACGCCGAGGCCGACGACTTCCACTCGTCGGCCAACATCGCCAAGATGTCGGCCGGTGTTCCGCTGGACGACGAGGACCGGGCCCCCTGGCTGGACGCCATCGGAGCCTGGGCGCGGGAGCACAGCGGACCCGGCGCGCACGGCGGGGTCGTCAGCTGCTCGGCGCTCAAGCGCGCCTACCGGGACCGGCTGCGTCAGGCCGCGCCCGATCTGTTCTTCGTCCATCTCACCGGCGACCACGATCTGATCGCCGAGCGGATGGCGGCCCGCCAGGGCCACTTCATGACCGCCACGTTGCTGGACTCGCAGTTCGCGACCCTCGAACCGCTCCAGCCGGACGAGCCCGGCATCGCGCTCGACATCACCCCGGACCCGGCGGTCATCACCGGACAAGCCCTCGCGGCGCTGCGCTAAAGGCAAGGCGTCGCCCGCACTCCCGTAGGGAACCGCCGTGACACATCTCAGAGCCGAGATGCTGGCCGCGACCCCCGTCGAACCGATCACCTCGGCAGGTCACGCACAGCTGGGCATCGCCGTCCTCACCGGCATCGCCGTCCTCGTCGTCCTCATCACCAAGTTCAAGCTGCACGCCTTCTTGTCGCTGACCATCGGCTCGCTGGTGCTCGGCGCCGTCGCGGGCGCCCCGCTGGACAAGGCGATATCCAGCTTCACCACCGGTCTGGGCGCCACCGTCGCGGGCGTCGGCGTCCTGATCGCCTTGGGCGCGATCCTGGGCAAGCTGCTGGCGGACTCCGGCGGCGCCGACCAGATCGTGGACACGATCCTGGCGAAGGCGAGCGAGCGCTCGATGCCCTGGGCGATGGCGTTCATCGCCGGGCTGATCGGGCTGCCGCTGTTCTTCGAGGTCGGGATCGTGCTGCTGATCCCGGTGGTGCTGCTGGTCGCCCAGCGCGGCGGCTACTCCCTGATGCGCATCGGCATTCCGGCGCTGGCCGGCCTGTCCGCGATGCACGGCCTGGTGCCGCCGCACCCCGGTCCGCTGGTCGCCATCGACGCGGTCGGCGCCAACCTGGGCGTGACGCTGGCGCTCGGCGTGCTGGTCGCGGTGCCGACCGCGGTCATCGCGGGCCCGCTCTTCTCCCGCTACGCGGCCCGCTGGGTGGACATCACCCCGCCCGAGAACATGATCCCCAAGCGTCCCTCGGAGGACCTGGACCGCCGCCCGAGCTTCGCCGCCACGGTCTGCACCGTGCTGCTGCCCGTGGTCCTGATGCTGCTCAAGGCGCTGGTGGACATCGTCGTCGACGACCCGGACAACCACCTCCAGCGCGTCACCGACATCATCGGTGCCCCGCTGATCGCCCTGCTGGCGGCGGTCCTGGTCGGCCTGTTCACGCTCGGCCGCGCGGCGGGCTTCGGCCGGGACCGGCTGGCCTCGACGGTCGAGAAGTCGCTCGCCCCGATCGCCGGGATCCTGCTGATCGTCGGCGCCGGCGGCGGCTTCAAGCAGACTCTCATCGACATCGGCGTCGGTCAGATGATCCTCGACCTCTCCGAGGACTGGAACGTCTCCGCGCTCTTCCTGGCCTGGCTCATCGCCGTCGGCATCCGGCTGGCCACCGGCTCCGCGACGGTGGCCACCATCTCGGCCGCCGGCCTGGTCGCCCCGCTCGCCGCCGACATGAGCACGACCCACACCGCGCTGCTGGTGCTGGCCATCGGCGCCGGGTCCCTCTTCTTCAGCCATGTCAACGACGCCGGGTTCTGGCTGGTGAAGGAGTACTTCGGGATGAGCGTCGGGCAGACGGTGAAGACCTGGTCCGTGATGGAGACGATCATCTCGGTGGTCTCGCTGGTCTTCGTGCTGCTGCTGTCGCTGGTTCTCTAGCGGCGTCACCGAAGCCCGGCGGCGAGCCTCGCCGCGCCCTCCACGGCCCCCTGGCACCGGTTCCTCCACAGCCCCCGGGGCACCACCGGTTCCTTCACGGCCCCCGTAGCGCGAGTCCGCGCCGCGGGGGCCGCGCCGCGTCGGGCGCGGGGCGCCGCGGCGGCGGGCGACTACCCGAGCGCGGCCAGCCACTCCCGGAGCTCCCGCGCCGCGTCCGGCCCGTCCGCGGCGAAGCCGACGTAGCCGTCCGGTCGGACCAGGAACAGCCCCCGCTCGCCGTAGCCGTCGCGGATGTGGCCCCCGGTGTCGAGCAGGTCGGCGGACGGGCCGCCGATCCGACAGATGCGTACGAACTCCTGCTCCAGCAGCGGGGGTTCGAGGTCCTCGCCGAGGGCCAGCAGCGTGAAGTGGGGGCCGCGGAAGGCGTCGAAGAGGCGGTACGGGGTGCCGTCGGGGCGGGCGCAGGGCGCGTCGGGGGCGCGGTCGCCCGCCTGGAGCGCCGGTTCCACCAGACGCGTACGGCGCTCCGCCGCCAGCGGGCCGCCCCGGTAGTTCAGGCCCAACTGGTGCACCTCCGCGGTGCGCTGGGAGCCGGTGTCCTTGCCCACCATGGCCGCGCGGTGGATGCGGGTGGAGATGCCGAGTACGCCGGCGGCGATCGGGAGGCGCTCCTGCTCGTAGGAGTCGAGGAGCGCGGGGCGCGCCCCGAGGCGGAGCACCTGGCCGAGCTTCCAGCCGAGGTTGTAGGCGTCCTGGATGCTGGTGTTCAGTCCCTGGCCGCCGGCGGGTGAGTGGACGTGGGCGGCGTCGCCGACGAGGAAGACCCGTCCGTCCTGGAAGCGTTCCGCCATCGCCGCGCGGGCCCGGAAGGCGGAGGCCCACTCCACCGCGCGCACCTGGGAGGCGGCCAGGTGGGTGCGGGCCGCGACCAGCTGTCGCACCCCCTCCGGTGAGGTGTCCGGGACCGCGTCCGCGTCCTCGTACTGGGCCAGGACCTGGAAGTGGTCGGTCCCCGCGAGCGGGCACAGCGCGAAGCCGCCGCCCTCCGCCCGCTGCCACACGTGCCAGTGGTCGCGGTCGAGGCCGTCGATCACGGCGTCCGCGACGAGCATCGGGTTCGGGTCGACGGTCTCGCCGGCCATGGGGATGCCGAGCGCCTTGCGGACGGTGCTGCGCCCGCCGTCGGCGGCGACCAGATAGCCGACGCGCGCGGTGGTGGCGGTTCCGTCGGCGTGTGTCAGCTCGGCCGTGACGCCGTCGGCGTCCTGGGTCAGTGCGGTGAGCGCGGTGCCGAACTCCACCTCGCCGCCCAGTTCGCGCAGTCGGGCGTGGAGGATCTCGGCGGTGCGGTGCTGGGGCACCATCCGCACCTCGTGGTACGGCGCGCCCGGTGTCGGCTCGACCCGCTCGATCATCTCGAAGGTGCCCAGCCGCCGCCCGTCCTCCCACCCCATCATCGGCGGGTAGACCCCGCCGGCCCGCTGGATCGCCTCGCCCACGCCCAGGTCGGCGAAGACCTCCTGGCTGCGCGGCTGGAGCCCCTTGCCGCGCGAGCCCGGGAACAGGCCAGCGCCCCGCTCCACGACCCGCGCGGCGACGCCGCGCCGGGCCAGGTCGCAGGCGAGCGTCAGCCCCGACGGCCCCGCGCCGACGATCAGCACCTGGAATTTAACGTCGTTAAGTCGCATGCCCGGAAGCCTGTCCTTAACGGTGTTAAATTGTCAAGCGGGCCGCGGGGGAGCAGGGAGAATGACCGCATGGCGACGACGCGACTGGACCGCGCCCTGGTGGTGGACACCGCCCTGCGGCTGCTGAACGAGGTGGGGTTGGAGGGCCTGACGCTGCGCCGGATCGCCAAGGAGCTGAACGTCCAGGCGCCCGCGCTCTACTGGCACTTCAAGAACAAGCAGGCGCTGCTGGACGAGATGGCCACCACCATCTACCGGCGGCTGGCCGTGGAGGCCGACCCTCCCGCCTCCGACGCCACCTGGCAGGACCGCCTCGTCCAGGCCCAGCGGAACCTGCGGCGGGCGCTGCTCGCCTACCGGGACGGCGCCAAGGTCTTCAGCGGCACCCGGTTCACCGGCACCGACCACGCCGCGCCGATGGAGGCCCATCTGCGGGTCCTCGTCGACGCGGGCTTCACCCCCTCCGCCGCCGCCCGCGCCTCCTTCATCGCCTACTCCTTCACCCTCGGCTTCGTCATCGAGGAGCAGGCCGTGGAGCCGCTCGCGGGGGAGCGGGCGCACGGCTACGACGTCCAGGAGCGCGCGGACCGCATCGGCGCGGACTACCCGCTGGCGGCGGCGGTCGGCGCCGATCTGTTCACCGACTACGAGGCGCGCTTCGAGGAGGGCCTGCGGGCGATCGTCGCGGGCGTGGAGGCGACGCTGCTGCCCGGCTGACCCCCGCACCGCGTCGCCCCGCGCCGCGCCTCCGCCGCGCCCGGGGCACCCGGGCGCCCTTGGCGCCGGCCTCCGCCCGCACCCGGCTGCCGTGATCCGACGCGGCCGGTCACGGCCGCCGGGCGGCGCCCTTCACCAGGTCCTCCGGGGCCGTCGGCCGCGCCGGGGCGAGCGACCGCTTGAGCAGCGGGGTGAGCGGCTGTTCCACGAAGCGGTGGAGCAGCCAGGCCAGGCACAGCATCAGGGCGATGGTGAGCGCGAAGGTCGCGTGCGAGACCACGCCGAGCTCGCGGTGGAGCAGCTCCACCGTGACCCAGCCCAGGTGCTCGTGGACCAGGTAGAAGGGGTAGGTGAGGGCGCCCGCGACGGTGAGCCAGCGCCAGTTCGCCCACCGGAAGCGCCCCATGGCGATCAGGGCGACGGCCAGATAGCCGACGGCGACGACGGCGATGATGCCCAGCGGCTCGCGGTAGGAGAAGAAGTTCGGGTTGGGCGCGTGCCACAGCTCGGCCACCGCGTAGTGCTGGCCGAGCAGGAAGCTGGTGGCGACGATTCCCCAGGCCAGGACGGAGTGGCCGAAGCGGTGCACCAGGTACAGCCCGATGCCGCCGATGAAGTACGGGGCGTACTCGGGCATCAGGACCACGTTCAGCAGCGGCTGGTCGGCGGCGTCCGCCATGGCCGCGGCCAGGGTCCACACGGCGCAGAAGAGCACCACGCGATGGCGGCTGGCGCCGGGCAGGACCACGAAGAGCGCGAAGAGGGCGTAGAACCGCAGCTCGGCCCAGAGGGTCCAGCACACCCCGAGCACCCGGTCGGCGCCGAGCGGCTGTTGGAGCATGGTGAGGTTCACCAGGGTGTCGCTGGCGGAGACCGTGGCGTAGGCGACCGCGGGCAGCGCGAAGACGGCGGTGACGATGAGGATCGCGGCCCAGTAGGCGGGGAAGAGCCGGGAGACCCGGGAGGCGAAGAACGAGCGCAGCGGCCGCCCCCAGCCGCTCATGCAGATCACGAACCCGCTGATGACGAAGAAGATCTGGACGCCCAGACAGCCGTAGGCGAAGAGGCTGGAGGCGGTGGGGAACTGCTCCCGCGGCGAGCTGCCCCAGGCGTGGCTGATCTCGCCGCCCCGGCCGCCGTAGTGGTACGCGGCGACCATCAGGGCGGCGAGCAGCCGCAGTCCGTCAAGAGCGCGGAGTCGTGCGGGGGGCGCGCCTTGCTTGTCGCGCGCCCCCGGTCGTATCTCCGGTTCTCGCTGGTCGGGCGCTCCCGGGACCGAGGGGGAAGCCGGGAGTGTGGTGCCCGGAGCTGTCATCCGAACGCCGTCCTCTTCTTGATCTTGCGCTGGACGGCGCGTGCTCGGCGTGCCACGCGACGGACCGTCTCATTGCGCGGGATGAACGAGAGCTGCGAGGGGACCGCGCCCGGCAGGGCGAGCGCGGTGAGCCGGCGGCGCTTGAAGTACCGCCAGGTGTGCTGGTCCAGGTGGGCGGCCAGATAGCGCTCGGCGGCCGGCCGCAGGTGCGGGTAGAGCTGGGCCTGCATGGCGAAGCCGACGGCCGTGACCAGGCCGGTCAGCTCCGTGCCGAGCCGCTCGGCGCGCTCGCCGGTGGGTGGCGTCCAGTCGCTGACGGCCTTGCGGTCCTCCAGGTCCGGCAGCAGCGCGTCGACGATGGTCACCGGCACCCGGTTGCTGTTCTGGTACGGGGTGAGCCGCTCCAGCAGCAGTTCGGTGCCGATCCGCGCGGCCGGCAGCCCGTAGCAGGTGGTGGCCGTCAGCAGCGCGGTGGAGAAGCAGCCCACCACCAGGGCCGGTCGCATCCGCTGGTAGAGCACCTCGGCGAGGACCGGCGAGTCCAGCACGGTCAGCTCGGCGCCCAGCTCCTCCGCCTCCCGCTCCAGCATCCGCGACCAGCGGGCCGGGGCGGTCGGGTGCGGCTTGAAGACCAGCGTGCGGTGGCCGAGGGCGAAGGCGCCGCGCAGCATCCGCGCATGCAGCTCCTCCTCTTCCTCGGGGGTGAGGATGCCCAGCGCGGACAGGTACTGCCCCAGGAGCAGCGCCGGCCCGCCGGTGGCCGCCGCGGCCTCGCCGGTCTCCAGCTCCGGGGAGGCGTAGGCGAGCTCGGCCAGCACCTTGGTGAAGGTGTCGGTGGGCACGACCTCCGGCCGCACGCCGAACTCGGTGAGCAGCAGCGGCGTGAGGCCCGGCACCAGGTCCAGATGGAGCAGCCGGCGGATGCGGGTGCCGATCAGCGGGTCGAGCTTGTTGCGGGTCGGCCCGTAGCTCATCAGCCCGTCGGCGTAGACGTCCACCGCGCAGCCGGGGAAGAGCCTGGCCAGCGCCAGGGCCGGGTTGACCTGGATGGACTCCACGACGAGCTCGACCTCGTCGTCGCCCAGGCCCCACAGCAGCCGCAGATGACGCTCCCACAGCGGGATGTCGTCGTGGCGCGGGGACCAGCCGCCGGGGTGGAAGGGGTGGATCGTCTCGTTCCAGGACACCACCCGGTCGAAGCGGTCGCGCAGCCGGGAGAAGCCGGGCATCTGGTCCAGCGACGGGGTGGTCTCCGGGATCGCCGCGTTGTTGCTGACCAGCAGCAGCCGGCGGTCGGCGGGGTCGAAGCGGTCCGCGTCGATCGCGGCGGCCAGCGTGGCCGCGCCGTAGAGCGTCGAGGCGAAGAAGATCTGGGTGCGCTTCCGGGCGCCGCGGGCGGGCATCAGGCGGCCCTACCTTTCAACTCACGGGTGAACCGCAGCCATTCGTAAGGTTGTGGCACCCAGGGGAGCGGGGTGTGGCTCTCAGGCTGGCTGCCGTTGTTCGTGGCTCCGGAGGCTTGGCCGCCCTGCTCCCCACGACGACTCGGCCGCCGATTAGGAAGTGCGACAAGATCGCTGTGTAGGGCAATGCCGGCGAGGTCGTCCGTGGTAGGCAAGGCAGGAACGACTTCGGGAGCACGATGAGCCGGATATGGGCCGGGATCGACTGCGGCAAGACCCACCACCACTGCGTCGCCATGGACGTCGACGGCAAGACCCTGCTGTCGCGCCGGGTGGCCAACGACGAGCCCGAGCTCCTGAAGCTCATGGGCGACGTCCTCGACCTCGCCGACGGCCGCGAGCTGACCTGGGCGATGGACATGACCGGCGGCGAGCCGGGTCTGTTGATCGCTGTCCTGGTCAACCACCTGCAGGAGCTGCTCTACATCCCCGGCCGCATGGTCAACCGGGCCTCCGACGCCTACCGGGGAGAGGGCAAGACCGACGCCCGCGACGCCCGGATCATCGCCGACCAGGCACGCATGCGCCGCGACCTGCAGATCATCCGTCCCGACGACGAGACCACGATCGAGCTGCGGCTGCACACCAGCCACCGCATCGACCTGGTCGCCGACCGCACCCGCACCATCAACCGCCTGCGGGGCACCCTGCTGAGCATGTTCCCCGCGCTCGAACGCGCCCTGGAACTCACCAACGCAGGTCCCCTGGTCCTCCTCACCGGCTACCAGACCCCCGCCGCCCTGCGCCGCATCGGCGTCAGTCGGCTCACCACCTGGCTGCGCAACCGCAAGGTCCGCGGCGCCGAAAGCCTCGCCAAGGCCGCCGTCGAGGCCGCCGAGCGGCAGCACACCGCCGTGGCCGGCGAGAAGGCCATCGCGAAGATGGTGCACACCCTCGCCAGGGAGGTGATGGCCCTCAACGAGAAGATCGCCGAGATCGACAAACTCATCGAGGGCCGGTTTCGCGAGCACGAACTCGCCGAGGTGATCCTGAGCATGCCGGGCATGGGGCCCAAGCTCGGTGCCGAGTTCCTGGTCGCCGTCGGCGGCAGCCTGGCCGGCTTCCCCACCGCGGACCGCCTCGCGGCCTTCGGCGGCGTCGCTCCCGCCCCGCACGACTCCGGCAAGACCAGCGGAAACCTGCGGCGCCCGCAGCGCTACCACCGGCGCCTGCAACGCGTCTTCTACACCTCCGCGCTGGTCAGCTCCTGGAGCGATCCCAACTCCAAGCGGTTCTACGACCGCAAGAGAGCCGAGGGCAAGAGCCACGTCCAGGCCGTCCTCGCCCTCGCCCGCCGACGCGTCAACGTTCTGTGGGCCCTCATCCGTGACCGACGGTGCTACCAAGTCACACCGCCCGTCACGCTTGCCGCTTGACAACAGCATTAGGAAGCCACCGTTCCGGTGTGCCGGCGGACTCGCCGCAGTCGGGCGGCTCGCTCGTAATCCATCGAGTTCAGCGCGTCCTTCAATACGTCCTGCGGCATGCGCTTCATCGCCGCCGCACTCATGCTGCGCAGCTTACGTGCCACCGAGGGTTCGAAACGCTCGATGTTGCCGAGATGGTGCGAAATAATCGCGCAATACGTTCGTACGGCCTTGGGGAGGAGTTTGTCCGCGTCTCGATCGCGCGCGGTTTCTTCGATTACCTGATCGAATGCGCGGATGAAATCGAGCTGCCGCACATCGCCGATCTGGGTGAGCGAGGAGGCGACTCCGCGTCGATAGAAGATCCCGAGCAGCCCGGCGGCGGCGAAACTCCTCGCCTCACGGTGCAGCCGCCAGATCCAGGGCCGGTCCTCGGCGGTGCGCAGACCGTGGGTGAAGTGCAGCAGTCCCTGGTCGAGGAGGCGGCGGTGGTAGACGCCGGCCCAGGCGTACGGGTAGTCCACGGCGGTGGAGCGGTCGGCGGGCAGTATGACGTCGCGCGGGTCGAGCGCCACGCCCCGGCGGCCCACCGGGACCCGGTGCACGCCGCGCGAGCGGTTGGTGCACTGCACGTGGTCCACGCGCAGGAAGTCGACGTCCAACTCCTCGATGGTCTCGACGAGTTGGGTGTAGTAGTCGGGGGCGATCCAGTCGTCCCCGTCGAGGAAGGTCAGGTACTCGCCGCGCGCCGCGTCCAGGCCGGTGTTACGGGCGGTGGCGAGCCCGCCGTTCTGTTCGTGTCGCACCAGGACGGCCCCCGGAAGCTCGCGTTCCGCGCGCTCCAGGATCTCCGGCGTCCCATCGGCCGAGCAGTCGTCGACGAGGATGAATTCGAAGTCGTCGCGCGCGTTGGCGCGCAGACTTCGCAGGGTGTCTGGGGCATATGTCTGCACGTTGTAGAACGGCACGATGACGGAGAGCTTAACCACTCGGGTGACGGTAGGTCGCCGTCCGGCATTCGTCTTGACCTGTGGTGTACCTAAAGGTGAACGACGCACGTCGGAACGGTTAACCCGGCGCTCCAGTCAGCCGATTCGCCAAGCGTCGACGTGCTGTTAACCGTTTGTTGCGCTTGCGTTGGGCCGTGAATCGGAATGGCTTCCTACCGTCGGCGACGTGCCCACCCGTACCCATTCGACTTCCGCCCCGACCGCCTTGCGCGCCGCCGTCCTGGCCGACTCCGACACCCGGTGGAAATGGGGCGCGCTGACCGCGCGTCGCCTCGTGTCCACCGATCAGTCGGACAATCCGCAGGATATTCGGCTCGACGGATTCCTGCTGCGCGGACGGGCCACCCCGACGGTGCGTCAGCTGCGCGAGGTGGGAGTGCCGGCGGACGCGCTGCGCGAGGTCACGGGAGCGGAGTTCGTGCGCGCCGTGGACCGTGAGCTGTACGACGTGATCGTGCTCTCCTGCGTCGGCGGCGGGGTGCAGGCGATGCTGCACGGGCTGTCCCGGGCCTGGGCGACCCCCGCCGGATCCGCGGGCGGGCGCCGCCCGGTGGTCGTCACCGGCTACGTCGGCGTCGTCTACGAGAAGCTCGCCGACGGGCTGCTGCTGCGGCACGGCGCGGACGTGGTGCTCGCCAACTCCCGGTACGACGCGGACCGCTTCCGCGAGGTCTACCGGGGCGTGGGCGCCGCCGCCGACAGCGTCGTCGAGTGCGCGCTGCCCTTCCTCGGCGGCGCGCGGTACGACGCCGAGGCCCGGAAGGGCCGCCGCCACCCCGGCGGCACGGTGGTCTTCGCCGTCCAGCCGTCCGTCCCCGACAACCGCGAGGACCGCGGCTACCTGCTGCGCCGCGCGCTGGAGCACGCCCGGAAGCACCCCGACCGCGAGGTGCTGGTCAAGCTGCGCAGCAAGCCCGGCGAGCACACCACGCACATCGAGGAGCTGCCCTACCAGAAGCTGGCGGCCCGCATCGACGGCGGCGTCCCGGCCAACTTCCGCCTGGCCTACGGCAACATGGGCGAGGTCCTGGACACCGCGGACCTGCTGGTGACCGTCAGCTCGACCGCCGCCCTGGAGTCGCTGCACCGCGGCGTCCCCACCGCCGTCCTCACCGACCTGGGCGTCCGCGAGGCGCTCGGCAACCACCACTTCCTCGGCTCCGGCTGCCTCGCCTCCTGGGACCAGCTGGACCAGGGCCACCTGCCCGAGCCCGACCCGGAGTGGCTGGCCCGCCAGGGCGTCTGCGCCGACGGCTCGTACATAACCGCCTTCGACGCCGCGCGCGCCCGGGTCGCCGAGCTGGCCGCGGCCCCCGCCCTGCCGCCGCTGACGCCCTACTACAGCCGCACCACCGCGCCCGGCTATCTGCCCCGCATCCTCGACCGCTACGGCTTCCGACCGGACGGCACCCCGCGCCCCGGCGCCCCCGGCGCCGACACCGCCGAGGCCGGCGCGCTGCGCCGGGTCGTCCGGTCCACCGTGCGGGAGGCGGCCCGCGGCGCCTACCGCCACGGCGTCCAGCGGGTCGCCCCCGTCATCCGCCGGATGGGGGAGCTGTGACGAACCGCAGCACCCTCGCCGCGCCCCGCCGGTTGAGCGCTGTGAGTCAGCGCAACGCCCTTGCCACCACCCGCCGCCGGGGAGAGCCGTGAGCCACCCGGGCGGCACCGAAGGAGCCGCAATGCCCGCCACCCCCGAGCGCCGCGTGGTCGCCGTGATCCCCGCCCGCGGCGGATCCAAGGGCGTGCCCGCCAAGAACCTCGCCGCCGTGGGAGGTGTGCCGCTGGTCGCCCGCGCGGTGCGCGAGTGCCGCGCCAGTCGGCTGGTGACGGACGTGGTCGTCTCCACCGACGACGCCGGCATCGCCGCCGCCGCGCGCGGCGCGGGCGCCGAGGTGGTCCAGCGCCCGCCGGCCATCGCCGGCGACACCGCCACCAGCGAGGCCGCGGTGCTGCACGCCCTGGACGCCTTCGAGTCCCGCCACGGGACGGCCGCGGACGTGGTGCTGCTGGTGCAGTGCACCAGCCCCTTCATCGCCCGTGAGGACGTCGACGGGGTGGCCGCCGCGGTGCTGGAGGACGGCGCCGACTCCGCGCTGACCGTCGCCCCCTTCCACGGCTTCGTGTGGCGCGACGCGGCGGACGACGACGGCTTCGCCGCGCGCGCCGCGGTCGCCGGCGCGCCGGACCCGGTGACGGTGGTCGGCCAGGCGTCGGCCGCGGTCGACGGGGGCGCCCCGGGCCCGGTGACGGTCCCCGCGGGCCGCACCGGGGACGGCACCCGCGCCGACGGCACCTCCGCCACGGCCGCCACGGCCTCCGGGACCGCGACCGGCGCCGCGGTCGACGGCGCGGCGACGGGCCGCACGGTCACCGCGGCGGCGCTGCTGGCCGGGACCGCCGACGGGCCGGCCGCCGCGGTCGGCACCGCGGTCACCGGCCACCGCGCGGCGCCCGGTGGCGCCACCGGCTCCGCGGCCGCCCGCACCCCGGCCGGCGCCGAGGACGCCGAGCCCGCCGGCAGCAGCGGGTACGGCGTCAACCACGACAAGTCCTTCCGCCCTCGTCGCCAGGACCGGCCGCAGGACCTGCTGGAGACCGGCGCGGCCTACGCGATGCGGGTCGAGGGCTTCCGCGCCGAGAAGCACCGCTTCTTCGGGCGTACGGCGCTGGTGCGCACCGACGCCGCCCGGGTGCTGGAGATCGACGACCCGCACGACCTGGCCCGGGCCCGCGCGCTGGCGCCGCTGCTGGACGCCCCGCGCCCCGGCGCCCTGCCCACCCGTGACGACGTCGACGCGGTGGTGCTCGACTTCGACGGCACCCAGACCGACGACAGGGTGCTCATCGACTCCGACGGACGGGAGCTGGTCGCCGTGCACCGCGGCGACGGCCTCGGCGTCGCCGCGCTGCGCCGCTCCGGGCTGGCGCTGCTGATCCTGTCCACGGAGCGGAACCCCGTCGTCGCCGCGCGGGCACGGAAGCTGGACATCCCCGTGCTGCACGGCATCGACCGCAAGGATCTCGCACTCAAGCAGTGGTGCGAGGAACAGGGCATCGCTCCCGAGCGGGTGCTCTACGCCGGCAACGACGTCAACGACCTGCCGTGCTTCGACGTGGTCGGCTGGCCGGTCGCGGTCGCCAACGCGCACGACGTGGTGCGCGGCGCCGCCCGTGCGGTGACCTCCACCCCCGGAGGTCAGGGGGCGATCCGCGAGATCGCCTCCTGGCTCCTCGGAAAGGAGCTGGCCTGACGCATCAGCTCTTAACCGGTCACCGACCCGGTCACCGACCCCGACCCCGACCGCGGGGCCCCTCCCCGAACCGCCCCGCACGGACCGGCATCGCGTAGCGAGGCCGCGGCCAAGACGACCTTGTCTCGCCCGGACACCGATCCGGGAACCACTCGAAAGGTTTCACGTGAGCTCCAACAACCGCCTCCGCACCCTCGGCGCCAAGATCGTCGGCCCCGGCCACCCGGTCTACGTCACCGGTGAGATCGGCATCAACCACAACGGCGACCTGGAGAACGCGTTCAAGCTCATCGACGTCGCCGCCGACGCCGGCTGCGACGCCGTCAAGTTCCAGAAGCGCACCCCGGAGATCTGCACCCCGCGCGACCAGTGGGACATCGAGCGCGACACCCCGTGGGGCCGGATGACCTACATCGACTACCGCCACCGCGTGGAGTTCGGCGAGGACGAGTACCGCGCCATCGACGAGCACTGCAAGGAGCGGGGCATCGCCTGGTTCGCCTCCCCGTGGGACACCGAGGCCGTCGCCTTCCTGGAGAAGTTCGACCTCCCGGCGCACAAGGTGGCCTCCGCCTCGCTCACCGACGACGAGCTGCTGCGCGCCCTGCGCGCCACCGGCCGCACCGTCATCCTGTCGACCGGCATGTCCACCCCGCAGCAGATCCGGCACGCCGTCGAGGTGCTGGGCAGCGAGAACATCCTGCTCTGCCACGCCACCTCCACCTACCCGGCCAAGGCCGAGGAGCTCAACCTGCGGGTGATCAACACGCTCCAGGCCGAGTACCCCAACGTGCCGATCGGCTACTCCGGCCACGAGACCGGCCTGCAGACCACGCTGGCCGCGGTCGCCCTCGGCGCCACCTTCATCGAGCGCCACATCACCCTCGACCGCGCCATGTGGGGCTCGGACCAGGCCGCCTCCGTCGAGCCCCAGGGCCTCCAGCGTCTGGTGCGCGACATCCGCGTCGTCGAGGAGTCCCTGGGCGACGGCGTGAAGAAGGTCTACGAGAGCGAGCTCGGCCCGATGAAGAAGCTCCGCCGTGTCAGCGGCGTCATCGCCGAGCAGACGCGGCGCGAGCCGGCCGCCGTCTGACGGCCGGAACCCTCCGAGGCACTGACGGGAATCTGGTGGAGATGGAACCGGCCGGGTCGCCCGACGGCCCACCGTCCCCGGAAGCGGCGCGTACTCCCGTGCGCCGCTTCCGGGCCCTGCCCGCCGACGGTGCGACGCCGCCGGCCGAGACCCTCGCGTTCGTCGAGAGCCCGGTCCAGCTGCTGAACGTGCTGGAGTGGGCGTACGCCGACGCGATCGCCTCCCGCGGCGAGCGCACCGGAGGCCCCCAGGCGGCCACGCCCGCTCCGCCCGACCCGTCCGCCGGCCCGGCGGCCGGGTCGGGCGGCGGTGAGGGGGACGACGTCGACGCCGGTGTCCCGGCGCCGCCGGAAGCGGCGGCCGACGGCGCTCCGCCGCCCCCGGTACCGGGCGGCCCGCCCGGCTCCACGGGCCCGTCCGCGCGCTCCGGCACGTCCACCTCGGGTGTGTCGGGCTCCGTCGTCTCGGCGGACGGTGCGACTGAGCCGGGTGACGCGCTGTCGGAGGGTCCCGCCGTGAATGGGCTCCCGTCGGGTGTCCGGCCCGCGTCCACCGGTGTGGACGGGCCGGGCGGCTCGGCACCCGGTGCCGCCGAGGGTCGGCGGGCTCCGTCCGGCGCCGCTCCGGGCGGCGGGTCCGCCACCGCGGGCGCCGCGGAAGGGAACGACTCCGGTACCGGTGCCCCCGCTCCGGCGGGGCCGGCGGGCGGCGCTTCGCCGCGCCCCGCCCCCGACGCCGAGACCGGTTCCCCGGGGGAGCCGGGAAGCGACGACCCGGACCCGGAGACGGGCCGGGGCGTGTCCATTCCCGCTCCGGCGGGTGAGCGCGGTCTGCCCGGCGCGCCTGGCCGAGCAGACGACGCCCGGCACGGCGCCCGGCACGGCGCCGCGGACGGCGCACCCGCCGGCGGCGACCCGCGCGGGGACGGCCCGTACGGCGGCGACCCGCGCGGCGACGGCCCGTACGGCGACGGCCCGCGCGGCGGCGACCCGCGCGGCGGCGACCCGCGCGGCGACGACCCGCGCGGGGACGACCCGCGCGGCGACGGACCGTACGGCGACGGCCCGTATGCGGGCGATCCGTACGGGGAGGGGAGCGCGGCGGACCCGGCCGCTCCGGGCGGCGGACGGGAGCCGATCGCCTTCGGGGCGGGGCTCACCGTGATCGTGCTGGCGCCGCACGACCCCATGACCCGGGGGCAGCTGCGCCGGATGGCGGACCTCGCCCGGGACGAGGGCGTGAGCGTCCGCTGGGAGGAGGCGCGCGGCGGGGCGGGCGCGCCGCTGCGCACCGTGGGCGGACTGTCCGGGATGCTGCGCCGCGCCGAGCGGATCGTGATCGGCGACCCCTTCTCCCGCTACGTCCAGCTGCTGCTGACCCTCGCCCGCGCGCGCGACCTGGTCGTGGTCGACGACGGGACGGCCACCATGGAGTTCATCTCGCAGCTGGCCCGCGGCGAGCCCCTGGTGCGCTGGCACCGGCGGGGCAACGGGCGCGGGGCGCGGGACGTGGTCTTCGCCCCGGTGTCGGCGACCGCGCGGCGCCGACTGACGCCCGGCGCGGGGCGCCGGGTCGAGGTCTTCAGCTCGATGCCGGTGGAGCCGCCGGAAGGCGTCACCGTCACCGCCAACGACTTCGCCTGGACCCGGGCCAGGTTCGGCCCGCCACGGCTCACCCGGGGCACCGACCTGGTGGGAACCTCCCTGGTGGAGACGGGAGTCGTCGACCTGGACCGCTATCTGGCCGCGGTCACCGCGCTGGCCCGTGCGCACGGCGCCACCCGCTACTTCGCGCACCGCAGGGAGAGCGCGGAGAAGCTGCACCGGGTGAGCGCGGAGGTCGGCCTGGAAGTGGTGCGCCCCGAGCTGCCGCTGGAGCTGATCGCCCGCCGTGGTCCGATCGGCCGAACGATCCTGAGTTTTCCGTCGACGGTGGTGCACACGCTGCCGCTGGCCCTCGTCGGCACCGGGGTGCGGGTGGCGGTCTGCGACGTGGACCCGGCCTGGCTGACCAGCCACGCCTCGCCGCGCGCCCAGGGCTTTCTCTCCGGGGTCACCGGCACGGCGCGCGACGTGGACCGGCTGCGCTCGCTGGCGCAGGAGAGCGAGGGCCCCAACCGGCCCGCCGCACGGGGGGATTCGGAGCCCCGGGCGGTGCCGTCGGCACGGAGCGCGGCGCCCGCCGCCCCGCCCGTCGCACCGGCCGCGGTCGTCACGGCGGCCCCTCCGGGCCCTGTCGTACCGCCCGCGTCATCCGCGCCGATGGCAGCTTCCTGACGAGGAGCTGAGCCCTTCTCATGTCCACACTCTGAGAAAGAGCGCAGTTATACCCCCTGACTAGGTAGATCATGCGCAACCTGGCCGGGTTTCCGTCCCCTATCGGGCTGAAATTTTGTTGATCGAGCGCCGGTCGGTGCTTTCGTCGGCATACGCTTCATCGGGTGAACAATGTGATGTCCCGCGACTTCTCTCCCGAGGCCGATACCGCCGCGGAGGCGGCGGGGCCGGCCGCCCCGGAGGCGGGTTCGCCCGCCGCGCAGGCACGGCTGGACGGTGTGCTCTCCGAGGGGCTACGCACCGAACTCGTCGCCTTCCGCCGCGACTTGCACATGCACCCCGAGTTGGGGAACTGCGAGTACCGCACCACGGCGGCCATCAAGGCGCGACTGGAGAAGGCGGGGCTCATCCCCCGGGTGCTGCCCTCCGGCACCGGGCTGATCTGCGACGTGGGCACCTGGGACGGCGGCCGCCCGATGCTGGCGCTGCGCGCGGACATCGACGCACTGCCCATCCCGGACACCAAGACCGTTCCGTACCGCTCCACCGTCCCGGACCGCGCCCACGCCTGCGGACACGATGTGCACACCACCGTGGTGCTCGGCGTCGGCCTGGTCCTCGCCGAGATGGAGCGCGCGGGCCGGCTTCCGCGTCCGGTGCGGCTGGTCTTCCAGCCCGCCGAGGAGGTGCTGCCCGGCGGGGCCGCGGACGCGGTCGCCGCGGGGGCGCTGGACGGCGTGGGCCGGATCCTGGCGCTGCACTGCGATCCGCGGGTGGACGTGGGCAGGATCGGGCTGCGCACCGGGCCGATCACCTCGGCCTGCGACCGGCTGGAGATCGAGCTCAGCGGCCCCGGCGGGCACACCGCGCGGCCGCATCTGACCACGGACCTGGTGACGGCCGCCGCCAAGGTGGCCACCGAGGTCCCCGCGCTGCTCGCCCGCCGGGTGGACACCCGCTCGGGGCTCGCCCTCACCTGGGGCCAGCTGGTCACCGGGCACGCCGCCAACGTGATCCCGCAGCACGCCGGGCTCGCCGGCACGGTTCGCTGCCTGGACCTGCCCGCCTGGCACGACGCCCCCGACCTGGTGCACACCGCGGTGGACGAGGTCGCCACCCTCTACGGCGCCAAGTCGGAGATCACCTATGTCCGAGGGGTGCCGCCGGTGGTCAACGAGGCCGCCTCGGCGGAGCTGCTGCGGCGGGCGATGGTGGCCCGGCGCGGGGCGTACTCGGTGGAGGATACTGAGCAGAGCCTGGGTGGCGAGGACTTCTCCTGGTATCTGGAGAAGGTGCCCGGCGCCATGGCCCGGTTGGGCGTACGCAAGATCGGCGATTCCACCCGGCATGACCTGCACCGTGGTGATTTCGACGTTGACGAGGGGGCGATCAAGGTCGGGGTGGAGCTGTTCACCGCCGCCGCCCTGCTGGACCGACACGTTCCGTAAGGGCGTCGGACACGTCGCGTTCAGGGGGAAACTGAGCGCGACGAGCCCTTTACGAGATCGACACAAAGTGTCGATGTGATCGTCAAGACCGGTTCGCGACGATCCGATAACGGCTTCGAAGCACCCCTTTATCTGACATCTACGCGCGTTACGATTCCGCGAAACCAGCGCCAACGGAGGCGCTTCTAGCCGAAGGGGACCCCTCGTGCGCCGGGTATCCACTATCGCTGTCGCGGGCATCGCCACCGCGGCTCTCGCATTTTCCGTCACCGCCTGTGGCAGCAGCTCCGACGAAGGCAGCAAGGACAAGGGCATCGGCCTTGCGTTCGACGTCGGCGGCCGCGGCGACCACTCGTTCAACGACTCCGCCGCCAAGGGCTTCGACAAGGCCAAGGAGGACCTGGGCATCGGGGGCAAGGAGCTGACGGCCAAGGACGGCGACACCGACGCCGACCGCTACCAGAAGCTCGCCGACCTCGCCGACGCCGGTTACAACCCGGTCATCGGCGTCGGCTACGCCTACACCCCGGCCCTGGCCAAGGCGGCGAAGAAGTACCCGAACACCGACTTCGCGATCGTCGACTCGGTCGTCGAGGCCAAGAACGTCGCCTCCATCGTCTTCACCGAGCACGAGTCCTCCTACCTGGCGGGCGTCGCGGCCGGCCTGAAGACCAAGAGCGACAAGGTCGGCTTCATCGGCGGCACCAACAGCGCGCTGATCAAGAAGTTCGCGGGCGGCTTCGAGCAGGGCCTGAAGGACACCAACCCGAAGGCCAGCCTGGACGTCCAGTGGGTCGACAGCACCCCCAAGGGCTTCGGCATGCCGGACCGCGGCAAGGACATCGCCGAGGGCATGCTGTCCAAGGACATCGACGTGATCTACTCCGCGGCGGGCTCCTCCGGCGCCGGCGCGATCGAGGCCACGGCGAAGAAGAAGGGCACCTGGTCCATCGGCGTCGACGGTGACCAGTACTTCGACAAGGGTCTGAAGGACTACAAGAACTCCATCCTGACCTCCGCCCTCAAGCAGGTCGACGGTGGCGTCTACGACTTCGTCAAGAGCGTCGTCAAGGACAAGAAGCCGCTCACCGGCGTTCAGGTCTACTCCCTGAAGAAGGGTGGCGTCGACGTCTCCTACTCCGGCGGCTTCATCGACGACATCAAGCCGAAGATCGAAGAGGCGAAGAAGAAGATCATCGACGGCAAGATCAAGGTCGTCGACACCTACAAGGGCTGATCACGGCCGCAGGGCTGAACGGCCCAGCGGACATGGACCCCCTCCGGGGCCGCGCCGCCGGGCCGTCACCCGTCTGCCGCGGGGGCCGGCCGCCGCTCGACATGAGGGCCGGCCGCCGCGCGTCAAAATGAAGTGTGTCCGGACCTGGGGGGTGCCGTCTCCCCGGGTCCGTGCCGCGTCCGTCCCCCGTAGAACCCGCCCGCCCGTCCCCCGCCCGGGCGGACCCGCCCCATCCTCAGGAGTGCGCCATCAAAGCCGCTAGCGCTACCACGGGCGAGCCACCCGTCGACGCCTCAGGCGTCGCCGTAGAACTGCGCGGAATCACCAAGCGGTTCCCCGGAGTGGTCGCCAACCACGACATCGACATCACCGTGCGCCGTGGCACCGTGCACGCCCTCATGGGCGAGAACGGCGCGGGCAAGTCGACCCTGATGAAGATCCTCTACGGGATGCAGCGTCCCGACGAGGGCACCATCGCGATCAACGGCGAGCTGGTGGAGCTGCACTCCCCGGGTGACGCCATCTCCCGCGGTGTCGGCATGGTCCACCAGCACTTCATGCTCGCCGACAACCTCACCGTGCTGGAGAACGTCGTCCTCGGCGCGGAGAAGCTGCACGGCATCGGCTCCAAGGCCCGCGCCAAGATCCAGGAGATCTCGGACGCGTACGGCCTGGGTGTGCGCCCCGACGCGCTGGTCGAGGACCTCGGCGTGGCCGACCGGCAGCGGGTGGAGATCCTCAAGGTGCTCTACCGCGGCGCCCGGATCCTCATCCTGGACGAGCCGACCGCGGTGCTGGTGCCGCAGGAGGTCGAGGCGCTCTTCGACAACCTGCGCGAGCTCAAGGCCGAGGGCCTGACCGTCATCTTCATCTCCCACAAGCTGGGCGAGGTGCTCTCGGTCGCCGACGACATCACCGTCATCCGGCGCGGCACCACGGTGGGCACCGCGGTCCCCGCCGAGACCACGCCCAAGCAGCTCGCGGAGCTCATGGTCGGCAGCGAGCTGCCCACCCCGGAGACCCGCGAGTCCACGGTCACCGACACCCCGATGCTCGTCGTGGAGGGTCTGCACCTGCAGGCCCGGGACGTCGACGGCGTGGAGCGGGCCGTCCTCAACGAGATCTCCTTCACCATCCACAAGGGCGAGGTCCTGGGCATCGCCGGTGTGGAGGGCAACGGCCAGGCCGAACTGGTCGAGGCGGTCATGGGCATGCGCGCCCCCGACCGGGGCACCGTCACCCTGGACGGCGCGGACATCAGCCACACCCCCACCCGCAAGCGGCGTGAGGACGGCATCGGCTACATCCCCGAGGACCGCCACCGGCACGGCCTGCTGCTGGAGGCCCCGCTCTGGGAGAACCGCATCCTGGGGCACGTCACCGAGGCGCCCAACAGCAAGCGGGGCATCCTCGCCCCGGGTGCCGCCCGCCGTGACACCGAGCGGATCGTGGCCGAGTACGACGTCCGCACCCCCGGCATCGAGGTCACCGCGGCCTCGCTCTCCGGCGGCAACCAGCAGAAGCTGATCGTCGGCCGTGAGATGAGCCACCACCCCAAGCTGCTGATCGCCGCGCACCCCACGCGCGGTGTGGACGTCGGCGCGCAGGCGCAGATCTGGGACCAGATCCGCGAGGCGCGCCGTGAAGGACTGGCGGTGCTGCTGATCTCCGCCGACCTGGACGAGCTGATCGGCCTGTCCGACACCCTGCGCGTCATGTACCGGGGCAGCCTGGTCGCCGACGCCGATCCCGCCACGATCACCCCTGAGGAGCTGGGCTCGGCCATGACCGGCGCGGCTTCCGGCCATCTCGAACACCAGGAAGACGGTGCCGAGGACGCTGGGGGAGAGGACCGATGAAGAAATTCGACAAGGAGCGGATGCTCCTGGCGGTCGCTGCCCCGGCGCTCGCGCTGGCCGCCGCCTTCCTGCTGACCGCCCTGGTGCTGGCGGCGACCGGCAAGGAGCCGTTCAACGCCTTCAGCATCATGTTCGAGTACGGCTTCAAGTCCGACAGCCAGGTCTACATCCTGAACAAGGCGACGACCTACTTCCTCGCGGGTCTCGCGGTGGCCGTCGGCTTCCGGATGAACCTGTTCAACATCGGTGTGGACGGCCAGTACCGGCTCGGCGCCTTCTTCGCGGCCGTCGTCGGCGGCGCGCTGGAGCTGCCCGGCTTCGTGCAGATCCCGCTGATCATCCTGGTCGCGATGCTGGTCGGCGCGATGTGGGCCTCCATCGCCGCGCTGCTCAAGGTCTACCGCGGCGTCAGCGAGGTGATCAGCACGATCATGCTGAACGCCCTCGCCGGCATCCTCATCAGCTACCTGCTGGTCGACGGGCGGCTCGGTGTCCTGGACAAGGACACCAACATCGTCTCCACCGACCCGCTGCCGGAGTCCAGCCACTTCTTCACCATCCCGGCCGGTCCCGGGCTGGACCCGATCTGGGGCTTCATCGTCGTCGCGGTGCTCGCGGGCGTCGGCTTCTGGTTCCTGCTGGGCCGCACCCGCTTCGGCTTCGACCTGCGCGCGGTGGGCCGCTCCGAGTCCGCCGCCGACGCCAGCGGTGTCAACGTCAAGCGCATGATCATCACCTCCATGCTGCTGTCCGGCGGGGTCGCCGGCCTCATCGGCATGCCGGTGCTGCTCAACGACGCCCACCAGTACAGCTCCGACTTCCCGGCCGGCATCGGCTTCACCGGCATCGCCATCGCGCTGCTGGGCCGCAACAACCCGGTCGGCATCGCGCTGGCCGCCCTGCTGTGGGGCTTCCTGGAGCGTGGCGCGGGCCGCCTGGAGTTCGAGGGGTACGACCGGGAGATCGTCGGCGTCATGCAGGGCGTCATCGTCCTGTGCGTCGTCATCGCGTACGAACTGGTGCGCCGCTACGGCCTCAAGCGCCAGCAGCAGAAGGTCGGCGCCGAGCTTGCCGCGCAGGCCAAGAAGCAGGAGGCGGCAGCGTAATGGCCACGACTTCCACCACTCCCAAGTCCGCCACGGCGGTCCAGACCAAGATCCACCACAAGCTCACCTTCGCCAAGGTGCTGCTGCTCATCGCGGGCGGGCTGATCCTGCTCTCCCTGGTGACCGCGCTCGTCTCCTCGGGTGAGAAGGACGCGTTCCACACCATCACCTCCTCCGACCAGATCGCCGCCGCGCTCTCCATGGCGGTGCCGATCGGTCTGGCGGGCCTCGGCGGCCTGTGGGCCGAGCGGGCCGGCGTGGTCAACATCGGCCTCGAGGGCATGATGATCCTCGGCACCTTCTTCGGTGCCTGGGCGGGCTACCAGACCAACCCCTGGGTGGGCGTCCTCGCCGGCGTCCTCGGCGGCGCGGTCGGCGGCCTGGTGCACGCGATCGCCACCGTCACGTTCGGCGTCGACCACATCGTCTCCGGTGTGGCGGTCAACATCCTCGCGCTCGGTGCCACCACCTACCTGGCCAAGGCGTGGTTCGGCCCGCTCACCGAGGAGGGCGGCAGCCCCAAGCAGTCGCCGCAGGTCGACGACCTGCCCACGATCACCGTGCCGGGGCTGTCCGACTGGCTCCAGGGCATCGAGGACAAGCACAAGTTCTTCGTCTCCGACGTCGCGGGCATCTTCGGCGGTCTGGTCACCAACGTCTCGGTGCTGACCCTGCTGGCGATCGCCCTGGTCGTCGGCACCTTCTTCGTGCTGTGGAAGACCTCCTTCGGTCTGCGGCTGCGGTCCTGCGGTGAGAACCCGACCGCCGCCGAGTCGCTGGGCGTCAACGTCTACCTGTACAAGTACGCGGCCGTGGTCACCTCCGGCGCGCTCGCCGGCCTCGGCGGTGTGTTCCTCGCCCTGGTCCGCTCGCACATCTACAACGAGGGCCAGACCGGTGGCCGCGGCTACATCGGCCTCGCCGCGATGCTGTTCGGCAACTGGCGCCCGGGCGGCCTGGCGATGGGCGCGGGCCTGTTCGGTTACTCCGACGCGCTCCAGCTGCGCAACGGCGGCCCGACCGTGCACGCGCTGCTGCTCATCGCCGGCATCGCGCTGCTGCTCTTCGCGGCGTGGAAGGTGTACCGCAAGGCCCTGGTGGCCGCGGCGATCAACGCCGTCGCCGGCGCGGTCCTGCTGGTCTGGTACCTGCTGACCGACACCGTGCCCAGCGAGCTGGTCAGCGCGACCCCGTACATCGTCACCCTGCTGGTCATGGCGCTGGCCGCACAGCGGCTACGAATGCCCAAGGCGAACGGCAGGCCCTACCGCAAGGGACAGGGCAAGTGACCGAGTCTCCCCACGACTGGGAGGCGCTGCGCGCGCAGGCCCGGGACGCCATGTCCCGGGCCTACGCCCCGTACTCCGGCTTCCCGGTGGGCGCGGCGGCCTACGTCGACGACGGCCGGATCGTCTCCGGCTGCAATGTGGAGAACGCCTCCTACGGGGTGGCCCTGTGCGCCGAGTGCGGTCTGGTCGGCGAGCTGTTCGCCACCGGCGGCGGCCGGCTGACGGCCTTCACCTGCTGCGACCGCAACGGCGACGTGCTGATGCCGTGCGGCCGCTGCCGTCAGCTGCTGTGGGAGCACGGCGGCCCCGAGCTGCTGGTGGAGACCACCACGGGGGTGCGGCGGCTGGCCGAGCTGCTGCCGGACGCCTTCGGCCCCTCCGACCTGGAACGCTGATCTTTTTCAGCCCGAAAATCTACACGCGTAAAGCGCGCGTTTACCGTCATATGTACGCTCTGAACGCGCGCATTCCCGTCCAGAAAGGCAGCCCGACCCATGGACGCCATCTCCGTCATCCGCACCAAGCGTGACGGCGGCCGTCTGACCGACGGCCAGATCGACTGGATCATCGACGCCTACACGCGTGGCGTGGTCGCGGACGAGCAGATGTCCGCGCTCGCCATGGCGATCTTCCTCAACGGCATGGACCGGTCCGAGATCGCCCGCTGGACCGCCGCGATGATCGCCTCCGGCGAGCGGATGGACTTCTCCTCGCTGTCCCGCCCGACCGCCGACAAGCACTCCACCGGCGGCGTCGGCGACAAGATCACGCTGCCGCTGGCCCCGCTGGTCGCCGCCTGCGGCGCGGCCGTGCCGCAGCTCTCCGGCCGCGGCCTCGGCCACACCGGCGGCACCCTGGACAAGCTGGAGTCCATCCCGGGCTGGCGGGCGCTGCTCTCCAACGACGAGATGCTGGGCGTGCTGAGCGACGTCGGCGCCGTGATCTGCGCGGCCGGCGACGGGCTGGCCCCGGCCGACAAGAAGCTGTACGCGCTGCGCGACGTGACCGGCACGGTCGAGGCGATCCCGCTGATCGCCTCCTCCATCATGTCCAAGAAGATCGCCGAGGGCACCGGCTCGCTGGTGCTCGACGTCAAGGTCGGCTCCGGCGCCTTCATGAAGGACATCGACGCCGCCCGCGAGCTGGCGAGCACCATGGTGGGCCTCGGCACCGACCACGGCGTCAAGACCGTCGCGCTGCTCACCGACATGTCCACCCCGCTGGGCCTCACCGCGGGCAACGCCCTCGAGGTCCGCGAGTCCGTCGAGGTGCTCGCCGGCGGCGGCCCGGCGGACGTCGTCGAGCTGACCGTCGCCCTGGCGCGCGAGATGCTCGTCGCGGCCGGTCTGCCCGACGCCGACCCGGCCAAGGCGCTGGCCGACGGCTCCGCGATGGACCACTGGCGTCGCATGATCGCCGCGCAGGGCGGCGACCCGGACGCGGAGCTGCCGGTCGCCCGGGAGCAGCACGTCGTCACGGCCGCCGAGTCCGGTGTGCTCACCAGGCTCGACGCCTACGCCGTCGGCGTCGCCGCCTGGCGCCTGGGCGCCGGCCGCGCCCGCAAGGAGGACCCGGTGCAGGCCGGCGCCGGCATCGAGATCCACGCCAAGCCGGGCGAGACGGTCACCGCGGGCCAGCCGCTGCTGACCCTGCACACCGACACCCCGGAGAAGTTCGACTACGCCCTGGAGGCCCTGGCGGGCTCCACGGAGTACGCCCCGGCGGGCACGGACTTCACGGCCGCGCCGATCGTGCTGGACCGGATCGCCTGATCCGGAGTAATCCGACGCGCCCGGACGGGCGAGTCTCCCTCCCCGAGGGATCTCCCCCCTGGGGGTGAACGGGACCGGTGGACCACCACCGGTCCCGTCGTCGTTTCCGGACACGATCCGGCCCCGGGCCTTGCCCCGGTCCCACCCCCGGTCTGGCCCCGGTCCGGCTCCCGGCGGAGCTCCGGTGGGGCGCTGGCCGGGCACCGGACGGGCACCCGTCGGTCCCCCGGAGGCGGCGTGCCTCGCTCCCGGAGTTCCCCCCGCTCCCGGGGTTCTGATGGCCAGTCGGCTGCGACGCAGTCTGACAATGACTCCAATCGGTCCACTTCTGTCATGTGTCGTCACTTATTTTCCGATAACTCGTTACAAGGAGTTGAGGGCCGGGGGGTGTGGCCGGGGGCGCTCGGAAGGAGGCAGTCGCGTGGATGCCACCGTGACCTTGTTCGGCTCGTTCCTGGCCTCCGTCGGGGTCCTGGGCGCGGCCGTGGCGGCGTACCTGGGGAAGCGCGGTGAGAACGCGCTGACCGGATACTCCAGCCTGACCGAGAAACTCCAGGCGGAACGCGACCGGCTGGAGCGGCAGCTCGCGGAACGGGACACCAAGCTTGCCGAGCTCATCGCGCAACGCACGGCGGACCAGACCGAGATCGCCCGGCTGCGGATGGACAATCACCGACTCGGAGGGACCCCGTGACCCGGATCGAGCGGCTGCTCGCGTTTCGTTGGCGCGGCATCGTTCTCGTGTGCGTGCTCCTCGCCCTGTCCGGGGTCGCGGTGATCCTGTGGGCGCGGATCAACGCCGGGGACCGCCGCGCGGCCGCGATGGCGGCCGAGGCCGACCGGCGCGGAGTGGCCCTGTCCACGCTGGCCCGGGACGTACGGACGCTGCGCGACCAGGTTCGGGCCCATGGCGACACCCCGGCCGCCCCCGACCCCGCGGAGGCGGTGCGCGACCTGGTGTCGCGGGTGAGCGTCCCGGTGCCCGCCGTGGTGGCGGGTGCCCCGGGATCGCCCGGCGCACCCGGGGCCCACGGCGAGCGCGGGCCCCGTGGGGGCCGGGGCGGGCCCGGCCCGTCCGGCGCCCCGGGCGTCCTCGGCCCCGCCGGTCCGACCGGGCCCGCCGGCCCCGACGGCCCGGCGGGTGCGGCCGGCCCGGCCGGGGCGCCCGGGGCCGACGGTCTCCCGGGCGCCGTCGGCCCGTCCGGCGCTGCGGGCCCACCCGGGCCCGCGGGTGAGCGCGGCCCGCAGGGCGAGCGCGGCGAACCCGGCGAGCGCGGACCCCAGGGCGACCCGGCCTCGCCCTGTCCCAGCGGCTACACCCTCCAGCCACCCCCGTACGACCCCGCCGCCCTGATGTGCCGTCATGACGGCGCCCCGCCGATCCTGACGAGACCGCTGTCGCGGTGGACCAAGGGAGCGGGACGGGAACGGGCGGGCGCGGCGGACTGAGCCGGCGCCGCCGGCCGGGAGGCGCGGACCGGCCACCGGCGGGGAGAGACGGAGCGAGGGGGCGGGTCCGGCACCGGACCCGCCCCCTCGCCGCAGTCGGCCGCCGGCGGTGTCACTCGTCACCGCCGGTCGTCGGCCGGCGTCAGTGGCGCACCACCACCGGCCGCGCGGCGCGGACCGGGGACGCGGCGACCAGGCGCCGCTCGACCAGGGCCTTGCGCGTGGCGTAGAGGGTGATCCCGGCGGCCGCGGCCATGGCGAACAGGCCGAGGACGACCGTGCCTTCCCAGCCGGCGGCGCGGAAGGCGAGCGCGCCGAGGGCGCCGCCCACGCTGCTGCCGATGTAGTACGCGCTCTGGTAGAGGGCGGACGCCTGCGCCCGGCCGGTGTGGGCGGCACGGCTGACGGAGGACGAGGCGACCGCGTGCCCGGCGAAGAAGCCGGCGGTGATCAGGACCAGCCCCAGCAGCACGGCGGCCAGCGAGGTCGACAGGGTGAGCAGCAGACCCGCCGCCGTGGTGCCCACCGCCAGGTAGAGCGCGCCGCGTCGGCCGAGCCGGCCGACCAGCTGCCCGGCGGCGGCCGAGGAGGCGGTGCCGACCAGGTAGACGAGGAAGATGGAGCCGACCACGCCCTGCGGCAGCCCGAAGGGCTCGCCGGCGAGTCGGTAGCCGATGACCGTGTAGACGGCGCCGAAGACCGTCATGAACAGCGCGCCGATGGCGTACAGCCGGCAGAGCAGCGCGTCGGTCAGGTGCCCGGCGACGGTCCGGGCCAGCGCGCGCGGGCTGACCGGGCTCGGGGTGAAGTTCCGGGCCTTGGGCAGCAGCAGCCGGAAGGCGACGGCGGAGGCCACGGCCAGCAGCCCCACCGCGGCGAGCCCCGCCCGCCAGCCCCACACCTGGGCCACCCAGCCGGTGAGGATGCGGCCGGACATGCCGCCGATGCTGTTGCCCGCCACGAACAGCCCGATCGCGCCCACCAGCGCCTTGGGGCGTACCTCCTCCGCCAGGTACGCCATCGCCGAGGCCGGCAGCCCGGCCAGCGCCACGCCCTGCACCGCGCGGAGCGCGATCAGCCAGCCCAGGCCGGGGGCGAGCGGGATCAGCAGCGCCACGAAGGCGGCGACACACAGCGAGGCGGTCATCATCGCCCGCCGTCCGAACCGCTCCGAGAGGACGCTCAGCGGAAGCACGGCCAGCGCCAGCGCGCCGGTGGCGGCGGACACGGTCCAGCTCGCCTGATCGGCCGTCACGCCGAGGTCGGCGGAGATCGCGGGGAGCAGGGCCTGGGTGGAGTAGAGCAGCGCGAAGGCGGCGACTCCGGCGGCGAAGAGGGCGAAGCTCATCCGGCGGTAGCCGGGCTCACCGGGCTCCAACAGACCCGCGGAGGAAGCGGAAGAAGGAGAGGAGCCGGCAGAAGCGTCGGCAGAAGAGCCGGCAGAAGAGTCAGCAGAAGAGGAAGAGGCCGTGGAGGCGGCGGAAGAAGCCGCGGAAACGGCGGAAGACGAGGAGCCGGCGTCCACGGGTGTTCCGGTGGACGCCTTGGTATCTGCAGGAGGCATGTATCCGACGGTAGAGATCGACAGCTCATGCGTCCAATGCACAAAACCTCGATAATCGATGCTGTGCAGCATGAGCAGAGGTCAGCGCGTCGGGTGTCACGCGTTAGCAACGGAAAAGACATCACCGTGACGAACGAGGCCACGGACGTCGACTCGGAGTCCTGGGCGGCGACGCTCGCCCCGCGGCTGGCGCAGTTCGCCGCCGTCGCCCGGCACGAGCACGTCACCCGCGCCGCCCATGAGCTCGGCATGCCCCAGTCCACGCTCAGCCGCGCCATGGCCCGGCTCGAACAGGACCTGGGCGTCGCGCTGTTCGCCCGGCGCGGCCGGGCCGTGGCGCTCACCCCCGCCGGGCGCGCCTTCCTCGCCTCCACCGAGCGCGCGCTCGCCGAGGTCGACCGCGCCGCCGAGTCGGTGCGCGCCGACGCCGACCCGGCCGCCGGCAAGGTCGCCTTCGGCTTTCTGCACACCCTCGGCTGGGAGACCGTACCCGGCCTGATCCGCGCCTTCCGCGTCGACCACCCCCGGGTGCGCTTCCAACTCGTCCAGAACTACGGCGAGGCCATGTTGGAACGGATGCGCGCGGGCGACCTCGACCTGTGTCTGACCTCGCCCGTCCCCGACGCCCCCGACCTGGTCGCCCGTCGTCTCGACGAACAGAAGCTCCGACTCGTCGTCCCCGAGGACCACCGCCTGGCCGGCCGCAAGCGGATCCGGCTCGCCGAGGCGTCCACGGAGCTCTTCGTCACCCTGGAACCCGGCTACGGACTGCGTCGCATCACCGACGCGCTGTGCGCCGAGGCCGGATTCACCCCCAGGATCGCCTTCGAGGGGGAGGAGGCCGAGACCCTTCGCGGCCTGGTCGCCGCCGGCCTCGGCGTGGCCCTGCTGCCGCCGCCCGCCGTCCCGCGCCCCGGCGTCGCCGAGCTCACCGTGACCGCTCCCCGCGCCGTCCGCGCGATCGGCGTCGCCTGGCTCGACGGCCACCCCGACACGCCGCCCGTCGCCGCCTTCAAGCGCTTCCTCCTCAGCCGGCGCGGCCAACTGCTGCCCCGCTGAGCCGCGTTGCCGGCAGCCTCGGCCTCCGTCGCGGTCTCCGCCTCGGCTTCCTCGGGCTTCCTCGGGGCCTCCTTTGGCCTCGTGGAGCCTGCCGGGGCATCCCTCGGCGTCGTCGGCGCGCCGTCTCAGCGCCGCAGCGACCCGCCGAAGCCCGCGGCCAGCGGCATCCGCAGACCGAGTGGGGGCGGGGCGGCGAAGGCGTCCGCGACGGGGCGGGAGAAGGCGTGCGCGAAGAGGGAGCCGAGGAGGAAGTCGGCGGCGAGGGCCTGGACTTCGGCGTGGTGCTGGTGGAGGTGGTGGCCGTCGGAGTGCACCTCGAAGCGGCACACGTCGCGGTTGACCTTCTTGGCGCGCTCGGCGAGGCGGTAGGAGAGGTCGGGATCGGTGCGCTCGTCGTTGGTGCCGTGGGCGATCAGGACCTGACGGCCGATGAGCTGGCGGACCGGGTCGGGGGTCCGCGCCACGTCCGGCTCGGGGAACCAGGGGGACAGGGCCAGCACCGAGGCGACCGCGGGGTGGTCGGCGGCGTGCAGGGCGGCCCGGGCGCCCATGCCGTGGCCGGCCAGGCAGATGGGCACGTCGCCGTAGCGGCGCACCACCTCGTCGGCGGCCCAGCGGGCGTCGTCGGCCGGGTGGGCCGAGGAGCCGTTCCAGCCCCGGCAGCGGTAGCGGACGACGTGCGCGGTCAGCCCCTCGTGTCGGGCCGCCTTCACCAGGTGCCGGGCCAGCGGCCGCACCCGCGCGGCGGCCAGCGGGGAGGGCCGACCGGTCCCCTCCGACCTGCCCGGAGGGAGCAGCAGCACCACGCCGTGTACGGTGCGTCCGGCGCCCGCCGCGCCCATCGGGCGCCCGAGCCGGGCCCCGCGTTCCGCCAACGTTTGCTGAGCCATGGCAGAACGATGGCAGAAGGGGCGGTGTCCACCACCCCGCGCGCGGTCACTGTTGCGTATCTATCGCGGGCGATCTACGCGCGTAGGGGCTATGGTGCGAAGATGACGACGAGCTCGAACAACGAACGCCCCACCTCTGACCAGATCCGCCGTGCGCCCAAGGTGCTGCTCCACGACCACCTCGACGGCGGGCTGCGCCCCGGCACCATCATCGACCTCGCCCGCGAGGTCGGCTATGACGCCCTGCCGGAGACCGAGCCCGACAAGCTCGGCGTCTGGTTCCGAGAGGCCGCCGACTCCGGCTCGCTCGAGCGCTACCTGGAGACCTTCTCCCACACCTGCGCCGTCATGCAGACCCGCGAGGCGCTGGTCCGGGTCGCCGCCGAGTGCGCCGAGGACCTGGCGGAGGACGGTGTCGTCTACGCCGAGGTGCGGTACGCCCCCGAGCAGCACCTGGAGGCCGGACTGACCCTCGAAGAGGTCGTCGAGGCCGTGAACGAGGGCTTCCGCGAGGGCGAGCGTCGCGCCAAGGTCAACGGTCACCGCATCCGCGTCGGCGCGCTGCTCACCGCGATGCGGCACGCCGCCCGCGCCCTGGAGATCGCGGAGCTGGCCAACCGCTACCGCGACCTGGGCGTCGTCGGCTTCGACATCGCGGGCGCCGAGGCCGGCTTCCCGCCCACCCGCCACCTGGACGCCTTCGAGTACCTCAAGCGGGAGAACAACCACTTCACCATCCACGCCGGTGAGGCCTTCGGGCTGCCCTCCATCTGGCAGGCGCTCCAGTGGTGCGGCGCCGACCGGCTCGGCCACGGCGTCCGCATCATCGACGACATCCAGGTCGCCGAGGACGGTACCGTCGAGCTCGGCCGGCTCGCCAGCTACGTGCGCGACAAGCGCATCCCGCTGGAGATGTGCCCCACCTCCAACCTGCAGACCGGTGCCGCCAGCTCCTACGCCGAGCACCCGATCGGCCTGCTGCGCCGACTGCACTTCCGTGCCACGGTGAACACCGACAACCGCCTCATGAGCGGCACCAGCATGAGCCGGGAATTCGAGCACCTGGTCTCCACCTTCGGTTACACGCTCGATGACATGCAGTGGTTTACCGTTAATGCGATGAAGTCCGCATTCATTCCTTTCGGTGAACGTCTTGCCATGATCAATGACGTCATCAAGCCGGGATATGCTGAGCTGAAGTCCGAATGGCTGTTCCGGCAGGCCGCCGCGACCACGGCCGTGACCAGCGAGTCTGTCAGCGATGAGGGCTGAGGGCAGATAAGCGGAAAATGAAGGAAAACGGCCGGTGGAATACCCCCCGGCCGTTTTCGCTGTTTAGGGCTTGTGGTTTGCGGCGCGGGCAATTCGGTGGCTAGTTTTTTGTGTCGCTCAAGTTCTCCGCAGCAAGGACTGAATTCATGAAGCACGGAACCATCAAGACCCTCGGAGTCGTCGCGCTCGGAGCCGCCGCTGTCGCCGCTGGAGCCGGAACCGCCGCGGCGGCCGGTCCCAACGTCCACAGCTTCGCCGACCCCGTCGCCGGGGCCCTGGAGCGTCACGAGGTCACCGAGCAGAAGGCCGCGTACAAGAAGCAGCTCCAGCACAAGACGGGCAAGGAGATCGAGCAGGCCAAGTCCCAGCACGGCAAGAAGGGCAAGCCGGCCGCCAAGCCCGGCCAGCCCGCCGTCAAGCCGGCGCAGCCCGCCGCCAGGCCGGGCGAGACGGGCCAGCACGTCCACCACCCCGCGCAGTCCCAGCAGCCGCAGCAGGCCGCCCAGCCGCAGCACCCCCAGCAGGCGGCGCAGCCGCAGCAGGCCGCTCAGCCGCAGCAGCCCGCGAAGAAGGGCCTGCTCGGCGGCCTGCCCGTCGCCAACGGCCTGCCCACCAACAGCCTGCCGGGCGGCGGACTCCTGGGCTGAGGCGCCGCGCGCCCCGGTCGACGCGGCGCGCTCCCCTGCCGGGCCGAGGGACGACCACGCCGCGTCACGAAGTGGTGGGCCGCACACCCGCTCAGGGTGTGCGGCCCCCGCGTCATATGTCAGGATCCGGCAGATGACGGCACGCGTACGCCCCGCCCGGGCGAGAGTCGGGCCGAACAACGCGACAGACAACGGGGTGTGAACGTCACGTGCGCAAGCGTGCGAGGAAGACCACGGGGCTGGCTGCCCTGCTGACCATGGCCGCGCTGGCGCTGACCACCGCCTGCGCCGGCTCGGACGGCGACGACGACAAGGGCGGCCCGGGAGGCGGCGGTGACAGGGGCGACAAGGGAGCCAGCAGCGCCACGGCCGCCCCCTCGCCGCTCGACCGGTTGATCATCGCCAGCGCCGACCTCGCCGACTACACCGTCAACCAGGGCAAGCCCGACGGCTGGGCCAGCGGTCAGCCCACGTCCAGCGACCCCGAGTGCCAGCCGCTGGCCGACGCCACCGGCGACAAGCCCAGCGCGGCCGCGCGGGAGACCGTGCGGCGCGGCGTCAACGCCAAGGCCGACCCGGCCAAGGGCGTCACCACCGCGCTCAGCACCTACGACGCCGCGGACGCCGAGTCCTACATGCGTGACCTCGAGGCGGCCCTGGCCGCGTGCGGCAAGGGCTTCGAGACCACCCTCGACGGCAACACGGTGGGCTACGGCGAGGTGCGCGCCCTCGACGTCCCGACGCGTGCCGACGACACCGTGGCCTACACCATGACCGCCGTGTCCCAGGGGCAGAAGATCGTCATGCACTTCGTCGCCGTCCGGTCGGACGCGACCATCGCCACCTTCACCGCTCTGGACCTGCGGCACCTGACGGCCGGCTATCCGGTGCCGCAGGAGGTCGTCGACAAGCAGATCAAGAAGCTCGGGGCCTGACCGGCGCGGGGCCGGCTCGGCTCCCGGCCCGCCGCGGGGCCACCGCCCCGCGGCGCCGGCGTCACCAGGCCTCGCGGTACGCCTTCTCCCCGGGCAGCAGCGCCCACAGCGCCAGATAGAGCAGGAACTGCGGGCCCGGCAGCAGACACGAGACGACGAAGATCACCCGCATGGTCTTCGCGGACATCCCGAAACGCTGGGCCAGCGCCGCGCAGACGCCGGCGATCCTGCGGTTGTGTCGAGGGCGTACGAGTGCGGCGGACATGAGCGACTCCTTCGTGGACGCGCGTCCCGCCTACGACGCGGGGCGCGGTGGCTCGATGTCCTCAACGGTAGGGGCGGGCACCGGACAGAGCGTCGCTCCACGGGGCGATGGCGACCCTGGAGATCCTCGGGGTCACCGGTCGCGGCTCCTCGTCCCGAGGGAGGGCCGCCGGTTCCCGGCGGTCCGCCCGGCGGCGTAGCCAACCCCTGACGGCGGGCACCACGGCCAGGTGCGCCAGCGCCACTCCGGCGGTGTTGAGCAGCACCGTGTCGATGTTGACGACCTGGCCGGTGGCCCGGCTGTCCAGCACCTCGATGGTGAGCGAGATCATCGCGCCGGTGAAGACCGTACGGGCCAGCGAGGTGAGTCGGCGCGCCGCCACCCGCCCCGCGGCCAGCGGCAGCAGCACCCCCAGCGGGGCCAGCAGCAGCAGCTCACGGCCCATGCTGCGCACGGCCTCCCGCGGCCCGAGCTCCAGATCCGCGCGGATGCTCGACAGCGGCTCCAGGGACACCGGGGTCACATAGGGCACGTCGAGCGGGCGCAGGATCGCCCAGCAGACATACGAAAGGTGAGCGGCGAGAAGTACGAAGCCCGCCGCGCGGAAGCGGAATGCGGCCTTGCGGCCGGAACCATGACCCTGCACGCCTGACATGACGTCTGCCCCGCGGCTCCCGGTTCCGTGGGCACCGCGCTGGTCACAGTGCTGTTACCGACGCGTCGGGTCAAAAGCGCGGCCGGTGTGCCGAGCCCGGCACACCGGCGCGATCAGGCCAAACGGCCGACGCCACCGCCATATGACGAGGCCCGGCCCGGTGCTCAGGACAGCGGCGTGCCCGAGCTCAGCGCGCTCTCGGGGTGCTCGCGCAGCGCCTCCGTGCAGGCGTAGCGGCGCAGCGGATCGTCGTGGTCCGGCCCGCCCAGCACCACCTGGCGGTCGGCGTCGGAGGTCGCCGGCGAGCTGGCGTAGGTGCAGATGATCTGCGCCAGCGCGGTCGACGGGAGCTCCTCCGGTCGGCTGCTCATCCGCAAAGCCTCGACGGGGTCGCCCTTCGCGGGACCGGAGACGGTGAGGCCCGCGCGCACCTCGGTGCCGTACCCCGCCTTGCGCTCGGCCGCCGACGGCCGCTGCCGCAGCTCGGCCAGCAGGGCGCGGGCGACCTGCGCCGGATCGGTGGACATCGACGCGCCCGCCGGCCGCTCGCCCCGGTCCACCGGCTGCACCTGCGAGAGGCACTCCAGGTAGACGGTGGCCGAGCCGCGGACGGCCGGCCGGGTGGTGGGCTTCCCCTCGGGCGCGTCGCACGAGGCGCGCGAGGGGGCGGCCCCGGCGTCCACCGGGACCGCGGTGCCGCGGATCCCGCACCCGGCGAGGGCCGTCATCGCGAGCGCGCCGAGCGCGGCGGCGACGATCACCCCGCTCCGCCGGGCCGCACGTCGGTCGTCCGCGTCCGGCCGGGTCGCACGTCGGTCGTCCGCGTCCGGCCGGGTCGCCGTCACCCGTATGGGCCATCGGCTCATAGCGTCTTCTCCTTGCCCGCCGCGTCGCCGGCACCGCCGCTGCCCCCGGCGCTCGCGCCGCCCTTGTCCGTACCGCCCGCGGAGCCGTCGCCGCCGGTGCCGGTGTCGCCGACGGCCGCGCCGGACGCCGGCCCGGCCTCCTGCCCCGACTGGCCGGACTGACCCGACTGACCCGACTGGCCGGGCTTGGCCTCCGCGGCCGGCGACGGCGAGGAGTCCCGGGGCAGTCGGAGGGTGAACACCGCGCCGCCGTCGGGGGAGTTCTCCGCGGTGATCTCGCCACCGTGGATGTGCGCGTTCTCCAGGGCGATCGACAGTCCCAGCCCGCTGCCCTCCGAACGCGGCCGGGAGGCACTGGCCTTGTAGAAGCGGTCGAAGACGTGCGGCAGCACGTCCTCGGGGATGCCCGGACCGTGGTCCCGCACCTTGATCACCAGCTCGTCGCCCTCGGTGCGCACCGAGACCCGCACCGGCGAACCGCCGTGCTTGAGCGCGTTCCCGATGAGGTTGGCCAGGATCACGTCCAGCCGGCGCGGGTCGAGCCGGGCCATCATCCCGCGCTCCGCGTCCAGCTCCACCGCGTCCAGCCAGGCCCGCACGTCGACGCACGCCGTCACCTGGTCCGCGACGTCGACGTCGTCCAGCACCAGCCGGGCGGTCCCCGCGTCGAAGCGGGTGACCTCCATCAGGTTCTCCACCAGGTTGTTGAGCCGCCGGGTCTCGCTCACCACCAGCTGCACCGCGGGCGCGATCATCGGGTCGAGCGCGTCGGCCTCCTCCTCCAGCACCTCCGTGACGGCGGTGATGGCGGTCAGCGGCGTCCGCAGCTCGTGTGACATGTCAGCGACGAAGCGCCGGCTGGCCGCCTCGCGGGCGCTCAGCTCCTCCACCCGCTGCTGCAGCCGTTCCGCGGTGCGGTTGAAGGTGCGCGACAGGTTCGCCAGCTCGTCCGCGCCCGACACCTGTAGGCGGGTGTCCAGCTGTCCCTCGCCCCACCGCTGCGCGGCCTCGCCCAGCCGCTGCACGGGCCGCAGCACCGTGGCCGCGGCGGCCTGCGCCAGCAGCGCGGAGCCGATCAGCGCCAGCGCGGTGGCGATCCCCAGCGACCAGGCCAGCGAGTTCAGGTCCTGGCGCTCGTTGTCCAGCGACTTCATCAGGTAGCCGGTGGGCCCGCCGCCGATCACCTTCGCGCCGCCCACCAGATAGGGCGTGCCGTCGACGGTGATCCGCTGCCAGTACAGGTGGTACGGAGCGCTGTTGGAGCTGTTGACCTCACGCTTCTCGTTCACCTGTGTACGCAGCGTCTTGGGCACCACGTCCAGCGAGAGCAGGGTGCTCTTCGACGCCGCCATGCACTTCTTGCCGTCGTGCGTGGTGGCGATCAGCAACACCTCGTACTTCTGGGTGTTGTCCGCCATCTTCTCCGCGGCGCTGCGCAGATCCGAGCAGTCGGGGACGCGCGGCAGCGAATCCGTGGTGTCCTTCAACGACTTGCGGAACTCCCGCAGCGCCGCGTCCTGGGTACGGGTCAGCACCGCGTCCCGGTTCAGCCAGTACGCGATGGCCGAGGCCGACACCGCGGCCGCCAGCGCCACCAGCGCGAACACGAGCATCAGCCGCAGCCGCAGGCTCATCCACTGCAACAGCCCGGCGGCCCAGCCGCGGGCGCGGCTGGGCTCTTCACTCTCAGTGTTCAATGCTTGCTTTCCCCACCCGGATGATCCGGCGACGCGGGCGGCCTCGTCGGGGCGCCGGTCGCGGAGACTGTCGAGGTCACTGCGGTACGTCCAGCCGGTAGCCGACGCCGCGGACGGTACGGATCAGCGTCGGCGACGACGGCACGTCCTCCACCTTCGCCCGCAGGCGCTGCACACAGGCGTCGACCAGCCGCGAGTCGCCGAGGTAGTCGTGCTCCCAGACCAGCCGCAGCAACTGCTGGCGGGAGAGCGCCTGGCCCGGCCGGCGGCTGAGTTCGAGCAGGAGTCGCAGCTCGGTCGGCGTGAGCTGCAGGTCCTCCCCGTTCTTGGTGACGGTCATCGCCGAGCGGTCGATCACCAGGTTGCCGAACGACGCCGAGTCGTTGGCCTCGCGCTCGCCGCGCCGCAGCACGGCCCGGATGCGGGCGTCCAGCACCCGCCCCTGCACTGGCTTCACCACATAGTCGTCCGCCCCGGATTCCAGCCCGACCACGACGTCGATGTCGTCGCTGCGTGCGGTCAGCAGGATGATCGGCAGCTGGTCGGTACGCCGGATGCGGCGGCACACCTCGAAGCCGTCGATCCCCGGCAGCATCACGTCCAGCACGATCAGGTCCGGGCGCTGCTCGCGCAGCAGCTTCAGACCGTCCTCACCCGTCGCCGCGGTCGCCACACGGTGGCCCTGGCGGGTCAGGGAGAGTTCGAGGGCCGTGCGGATGGCGTCATCGTCCTCGATCAGCAACAGGAAAGGCACTTGGTCATTCTGACCTACTAAGGGCCTGTAGTTCGACCGTCAGGGGCCGAGGCGACAGGTCTGCACAGCACCTCCTCCTGTGACAGGTCTGTGACAGTCGGCGGACAACGCGATGAAACTGGCCCGGCAGTCTTTAGTGCACCGGGAGGACGGCAGCCCGGGAAGCCAGCGGATCAAGCAGGCTCCACCGACGGGGGGCGCGAGATGAACACACTGCACAGCACTGCTACCAGCGCAGTTCGCACGCGCCTCCACGACGCCGGCCGGAGCATGGAGAAGTCCGGTGCCGTGAGCGGGCGGGGGTGCGCTCGCGGCGCCGGGCGTCAGCGGCCTCCTTACATGGTGGCCATTGACGCAACGGGGGTAACGGGGGCCGTTACGGGGGCCACGGGGGGCCACGGGGGTAACGGCACTCAGGGGGGTAACGGGGGTAACGGGGGAATCGCGTACGGGGAGGCCACGGGGGAACGGCGCTCCAGCACGCAGTCGGAGGACACCGAAGCGGCGTTCACCGCCTATGTGCAGGAGCGACGCGCCTCCCTGTACGCCACCGCCTACCACCTGACCGGTGACCGGTTCGAGGCCGAGGACCTGCTGCAGAGCGCGCTGTTCTCGACCTACCGGGCCTGGGACCGGATCAGCGACAAGGCGGCCGTCGGCGGCTATCTGCGCCGCACCATGACCAACCTGCACATCAGCGCCTGGCGTCGGCGCAAGCTGAACGAGTACCCGACGGAGGAGCTGCCGGAGACGGCGGGCGACACCGACGCGATGCGCGGCACCGAGCTGCGCGCGGTGCTCTGGCAGGCGCTCGCCCGGCTGCCCGAGACGCAGCGCACCATGCTCGTCCTGCGCTACTACGAGGGCCGTACGGACCCGGAGATCGCGGACATCCTGAACATCAGCGTCGGAACGGTCAAGAGCAGCATCTGGCGCTCGCTGCGCCGGCTGCGCGAGGACGACGTCCTGAGCTTCGGCCGGGACCAGGAAGAGTCCTTCGGCGAGCTCGTCGCCTGACACGCCGAAGGTCACGGGGGAAACGGGGGCCCGTCATTCGGGGGAGTGACGGGAGCAAGTGAAAGAGCGGGACCGGGCAGTCGGGGGTCTGCCCGGTCCCGCTCTTTTCGCGTGTTCGCCTCCGGCGCGGGCGTGCGGGGTCCGCGGGGCCGCGGTGTCCGCGGTGTCCGCGGTGTCCGCGGTGTCCGCGGTGCCCGCGGCCGTCGAGCGGGAGTCCGGCCGGCCGGATGTCAGCCCGCGGTCGCGGTCGTCTCGGGCGCCGGCACGGAAGTCGTCGCCGGGGCGCCCGTGGCGGCCGTCGCCGCCGGCTTGACCTTCGCGTACGTACGGCCGGCGGCCGCCGCGGCGGCGATGCGGCCCATGGCCTCGTCCCTGTCGCAGGCGTGCGCGCCCAGCGAGCGCTGGCGGGCCACGATGCCGCGCTCGGCGCGCATCAGCCGCCAGCCGCGGCGCACCAGATAGCCGGCGGGCTTGCGGCCCTCGCGCAGATCGCGGATCAGCCGCCGCCGGAAGGTGGTGCCGGGCCGGCCGCGCAGACACAACGCGTCCGCCAGCACGCCCAGCCGCTGGCAGCGCTCGATGATGTCCGCGGCGAAGATCCCCTCGGCGATGAAGAGCGGCGTGCGGCCGATCTCCAGGAACTCCTCGCCCACCCGGGAGCTGGTGGCGATGTCGTAGACCGGGACGGCCGCCCGCGCGGTGGCGCACAGCGACTCGATCGCCGCGACCGCCGCGTCCGCGTCCCAGGACAGCGGGGAGTCCCAGTCGGTCCCCCCGCCCCCCGGCAGTTGCGGCAGCGAGGGGTCGTCGGCCTCCTTGTAGAAATCGTCCAGGTTGAGCACGGGCAGCCCGGTGCGGGCGGCGAGGGACGACTTTCCGCAACCGGAGGGGCCGGTCAGCAGGACGACGCGGGCGGCGGTGGGATGGCAGGTCACGGGATACCAGTGTGAGGCATTGCGCCGGTCGGGGGACCATCCGGGGCGCATGAGTGACGGTTCCGGCATGCCTCAACTACGCTGCGCATCTTAACGATTACGCATTGCGACTCCGTGAGCGTCCATCCCGACACTGGCAGGTGGCCATGGCCTCTTCCGCACGGCACGCGCGACATCGCGCCCGTCACGTCCGTCCGCAGCCCAGCCTCGTCCAGCGGGCGCTGCTCCGCACCGGGTTCGCCGTGTCGGCGGCCGGGGCGGCCCTGGGGGCCGGCGGGGCGGCGGCGACCGCGCAGGCGGCCGAACGGGCGGAGGAGCCCAAGGCGGTCAGCCTCAACGCGCCGGTCGCCGGGGTCGCCGCGGCCAACCTCAAGGCCGACGACCTGCAACTGCCCGACGTGGGGGAGGCGAAGGTGCAGCCGGGCAGGCTCTCGCTGCCGGCGGCGCTGGAGTTCGGACTGAACAGCGCCGCCTCCCCGGTCAAGGACGCGCAGCCCAACCCGCTGGCCAACACCCCCGTCGACCCGCTCAACAACGCGATCGGCACCCAGATCGCCGACTTCCCCACGGTGAGCACCAGCGCCGTCACCGGTCCGCTGACGCGCGGCGCGAAGCTCCGGGAGCTGCCGCTGGTGGGCGGCGCGATGAGGGCGCTGCCCGGCTGAGGCCGGCCGGACCGGGCCTGGAAACGGCGGCGGCTCCCGTACGGCGTGGTGCCGTACGGGAGCCGCCGCTGTATGCGCGCGAGGCGCCCGGGAGCGCCCGGAGTGCCGGGGCCGGTGCCGGGATCAGGTCCCGATCGGGTGCCAGACCGTCTTGGTCTCCAGGAAGGAGAGCAGGCGGTCGGTGCCCGGCTCCGCGAGCCAGTCCACAGCCTGTGGACGAACCACGCGCTTGAGGTTGTCCGCGGCGGCCTTCTCCAGCGCCACGGCCAGCTCGCCGTGCAGCTCGCCGGCCGCGCCGACCAGGTCGATCGCGTTGACGTCCTGGTGCGCGGCGAGCGGGCCGGACAGCTCGGCCGTCCTGCCGGACAGGATGTTGACCACACCGCCGGGGACGTCGGAGGTCGCGAGCACCTCGCCCAGGGACAGCGCGGGCAGCGGGGCGTGCTCGCTGGCCACGACGACGACCGTGTTGCCGGTGACGATCGCCGGGGCGATCACCGACACCAGGCCCAGGAAGGACGACTCCTGCGGGGCCAGCAGCGCCACGACGCCGGTCGGCTCGGGCGTGGAGAGGTTGAAGTACGGCCCGGCCACCGGGTTGGCGGCGCCCGCGATCTGGGCGACCTTGTCGGACCAGCCCGCGTACCAGATCCAGCGGTCGATGGCGGCGTCCACCTGGGCGGCGGCCTTCGACTTGGACAGCCCCTCGGCGTCGGAGACCTCCGCGACGAACTGGTCGCGACGGCCCTCCAGCATCTCGGCGACGCGGTAGAGGATCTGGCCGCGGTTGTACGCGGTGGCGCCCGACCAGCCCGGGAACGCCTTGCGGGCCGCGACGACCGCGTCCCGGGCGTCCTTGCGGGACGACAGCGGGGCGTTCGCCAGCCACTTGCCCTTCGAGTCGGTCACCTCGTACACCCGCCCGCTCTCGGACCGGGGGAACTTGCCCCCGACGAACAGCTTGTAGGTCTTGAGGACGCTCAAACGATCAGACATTGAGGTACGCCTCCAGACCGTGACGGCCGCCCTCGCGGCCGAAGCCCGACTCCTTGTAGCCACCGAACGGGGAGGCCGGGTCGAACTGGTTGAACGTGTTGGACCAGACGACACCCGCCCGGAGCTTGTTCGCCATCCACAGCATGCGGCTGGCCTTCTCCGTCCAGACGCCCGCCGACAGGCCGTACGGAGTGTTGTTGGCCTTCTCCACGGCCTCCTCCGGGGTGCGGAAGGTCAGCACCGACAGGACCGGGCCGAAGACCTCCTCGCGGGCGATGCGGTGCGCCTGGGTGACCCCGGTGAAGAGGGTCGGGGCGAACCAGTAGCCCTCGCCCGGTAGCTCGCAGGCCGGGGCCCAGCGCTCGGCGCCCTCGGCCTCGCCGGCCTCGGCCAGCGCCTTGATGCGGGCCAGCTGCTCGGCGGAGTTGATCGCGCCGATGTCGGTGTTCTTGTCCAGCGGGTCGCCGACCCGCAGGGTGCTCATCCGGCGCTTCAGCGAGTCCAGCAGCTCCTCGGCCACCGACTCCTGCACCAGCAGCCGGGAGCCCGCGCAGCAGACGTGGCCCTGGTTGAAGAAGATGCCGCGCACGATGCCCTCGACGGCCTGGTCGATGGCGGCGTCGTCGAAGACGATGTTCGCGGCCTTGCCGCCCAGCTCCAGGGTCAGCTTCTTGTCGGTGCCCGCGACGCCGCGTGCGATGGCCTTGCCGACCTCGGTGGAACCGGTGAAGGCGACCTTGTTGACGTCCGGGTGGGCGACCAGCGCGGCGCCGGTGGAGCCGTCGCCGGTGACGATGTTGACGACGCCCCGGGGCAGCCCCGCCTGACGGCACACGTCGGCGAAGAACAGCGCCGACAGCGGCGTGGTCTCGGCCGGCTTGAGCACCACCGTGTTGCCGGTGGCCAGCGCCGGAGCGATCTTCCAGGCGAGCATCATCAGCGGGAAGTTCCACGGGATGACCTGGCCCGCCACGCCCAGCGGGCGCGGGTCGGGGCCGAAGCCGGCGTGGTCGAGCTTGTCCGCCCAGCCCGCGTAGTAGAAGAAGTGCGCCGCGGTGATCGGCAGGTCGAAGTCGCGCGACTCCTTGATCGGCTTGCCGTTGTCCAGCGACTCCAGCACGGCCAGCTCGCGCGAGCGCTCCTGGATGATGCGCGCGATGCGGAAGAGGTACTTGGCGCGCTCGGAGCCGGGCAGCGCCGACCACTTCTCGAACGCCTTGCGGGCGGCCCGGACCGCGCGGTCCACATCGGCGTCGCCCGCCTGGGCCACCTCGGCCAGGACCTCTTCGTTGGCGGGGGAGACGGTCTTGAAGACCTTGCCGTCGGCGGCGTCGGCGAACTCGCCGTCGATGAAGAGCCCGTAGGACGGGGCGATGTCGACGACCGCGCGCGACTCGGGCGCCGGTGCGTATTCAAAAGCCATGGGTCAGTCCACCGTCACGTAGTCGGGACCGGAGTAGCGCCCGGTGCTGAGCTTCTGGCGCTGCATCAGCAGGTCGTTGAGGAGGCTGGAGGCGCCGAAGCGGAACCAGTCGGGGTTGAGCCACTGCTCACCCGCGACCTCGTTGACCATCACCAGGTACTTGATGGCGTCCTTGGTGGTACGGATGCCGCCCGCCGGCTTCACGCCGACCTGCACCCCGGTGGTGGCGTGGAAGTCGCGCACGGCCTCCAGCATCAGCAGCGTGACGGGCGGGGTGGCGTTCACGGCCACCTTGCCGGTCGAGGTCTTGATGAAGTCGGCGCCGGCCAGCATCGCCAGCCAGGAGACGCGACGGACGTTGTCGTAGGTCTGCAGCTCGCCGGTCTCGAAGATGACCTTCAGATGGGCGGCGGTGCCGTCCTCGCGGTGGCAGGCCTCCTTGACGGCCTTGATCTCCTCGAAGACGGACATGTAGCGGCCGGTGAGGAACGCGCCCCGGTCGATCACCATGTCGATCTCGTCGGCCCCGGCCGCCACCGCGTCGCGGGTGTCGGCCAGCTTGATCGGCAGCGCCGCCCGCCCCGCCGGGAAGGCGGTGGCGACGGAGGCGACGTTGATCTCCGGAGCGCCGTTGCGGAGCAGCGCCTCCTTGGCGGTGGCCACCATGTCGGGGTAGACGCAGATCGCGGCGACCTTGGGGGCGCTGCGGTCGGTGGGGTCGGGGTGGACGCCCTTGGCGCACAGCGCCCGGACCTTGCCGGGGGTGTCCGCACCTTCCAGGGTCGTCAGGTCGATCATCGAGATGGCGAGGTCGATGGCGTACGCCTTCGCCGTGGTCTTGATGGAGCGGGTGCCGAGGCTGGCGGCCCGGCCCTGCAGACCGACCGCGTCGACGCCCGGCAGGCCGTGCAGGAAGCGGCGCAGCGCGGCGTCGTTGGCGGTTACGTCCGCCATCGCGGCCAGTCGCTCCGCGGCGTCCTTGCCGTATGCGGGAACTGTGGTGGGCATGGTCACCAGGTGAGCATATCTACGCGCGTAGCTTCCTGTCACCCCCTCGCTGCCACTATTAGCGGGGTGCCGCTCATTTGATGCCGTTCCGCGTTCGTTCCGCGTTCGTACCGCAATCTGACGTGGTGTCGATGGGTGAGCGGTCGTTGTCGTACCGCAACATCCGTCACAGGGGTCACGGTCAGGCCGTCGGGCAGAATCGGGCGCATGACGAGCCCGGACGACTCCGATCACTCCGCCCCCGACGAGGCCCCGTACGCCGACCGCGTCTTCCGCTCCTCGGGCGGCATCGCGGGCGGGGTGCTGCTGCTGGCGCTGAGCGCCTGGCTCGGCGGCGACGCGGTGGTCCAGGGCGAGGGGCGCACCCCCTGGCTGGCGCTGGCCGGACTGCTCTTCGCGGTCCCGCTGATCGTCGCCTTCACCCTGCGCCCGGCCGTCTTCGCGGGCCGCGACCGGCTCCGGATCCGCAACCCCTTCCGCACGATCGCCCTGCCGTGGGCCTCGGTGGAGGCGGTCCGCTCCGGCTACTCCAGCGAGGTGCTGGCGGGCGGCGCGAAGTACCAGCTGTGGGCGATCCCGGTCTCGCTGCGCCAGCGCAAGCGGGCCGCCCGCCAGCAGAGCCGCGCCGCGGCGGAGGACCCCACGGGCCGCACCACCGCCCAGCACGACCTGGGCAACGGCGATCTGCGAGCCCCCTCCGACCAGGCCATCGCCGACCTCCGCGAGCTCGCCGAGACCCAGGCCGCCCACCCGGAGGCCCAGGGGGAGCCCGAGGTCCGCTGGGCCTACGAGGTCCTGGGCCCCGCGGGAGCGGGGATCGTGGTCCTGGCGGTACTGCTGGCCATGGGCTGACGGCCACCGCTCACGGATCCGGCCAGGACGTTCGTCCGCGCACCCGGCTTTGCTACGCGGCGGCCGCGCTCACCGACTCGGCGAGCGCGGCCGCCTCGCCTTTGAGCCCTACGGCGCGCTCGGCCAGACCAGGGCCATGTAGGACCCGAAGTACGCCGAGGAGAGAGCCGCCGTGCCCAGGAGGATGGTTCGGGTGCGGGGGGTGACGGTGGTGAGGGCGGTGGCGAGGGGGAGGAGGAGGGGGAAGCCGGGGAGGAGGAAGCGGGCGCGGGGGAAGTAGACGCCGCCGCTGCCGAGGACGATGAGGAGGAGGACGCCGGTGAAGACGAGGAGGGGAAGCGGCTGGCGTTGGGTGAGGGAGATGAGGAAGAGGGCGGTGGAGGCGATGATGACGGCGGAGACGACGACCAGGAACATCTGCGGGCGGGGCTGGTACGCGAGGATGGTGCGCAGTTCGCGGAGGGTGTCCGCGCCGCCGTCCCACTCGTTGGTCCAGGTCCGCTGCACCGCGAAGTAGCCGTCCCAGCGGCCCAGGCGTACGCCGACCCAGCCGATGTAGCCCAGCCAGCCCAGCGGGGCCAGCGCCGCGCCCAGCAGCACGCGCCCGGGGGCCGGATCGCGTTCCTTCGTCCGTGGCCCGTCCCTGCGCCGCCGCCACAGCGCCAGCGCCGCCGTCGTCAGGACCGCCGCCGCCACCGCGATGCCCGTGGGGCGGGTGAGGCCGGCCAGGAGCGAGAGGGTGCCGGCCCAGAGCCAGCGTTCGGTGAGGACGGCGTAGAGGGACCAGGCGGCCAGGGCGGTGAACAGGGACTCGGTGTAGCCCATGGACTGGACGAGGGCGACCGGGGTGGCGCCCCACAGGACCGTCAGCAGGACGCCGGTGCGGCGGCCGTAGAGGCGGTCGCCCACGGCGAAGACGCCCCAGGCGGCGATCATCGAGGCGCCCAGCGAGAGCAGCAGGCCCACGGAGGCGCGGGAGCCCGGCGTCACCCCCGCGACCGCCTTGACCAGCACCGGGTAGAGCGGGAAGAACGCCAGGTTGCAGCTGTCACGGGCGCCGGTGAGGACGTGGTCGTAGCCGTGGTCGGCGATGCGCAGGTACCACTTGGAGTCCCACTTGTCGGCCAGCTGGGGCCAGAGGCCGTGCCCCTTGAGGTGCGCCCACTTGGCGAGGACGACGATGCCCAGCAGCCGTACGGCGGCGTAGCCGAGCAGGGCGGGCGCGGCGTGGCGCAGGGCGCGGCGGAGCGGGGCGGTTCTTCGGGGCCGGGGCGGCGGCACGGTGGTCACCTGCGGCGCCGGTGAGGCCGCAGGGGAGGCGTACGGGGCCAAGGCGCGACTCCTGGGGCCGGGGAGTTGAGCGGGGGACCTGGCCTCAGGGTCTCCCGCCCCGCGGGCCCCGGCCCCGGGGGCTGCGACAGGTGCAGTACGGGATCCACCCGTTCGGGCGGTCCGGCCCGATGCGCTGTGGCGGCCTCCGGCGCGGTGTGCTGTGCGGCTCCGGCACGGTGTGCTGTGGCGGCCTCCGGTCCGGCCGACCCGGTCCTCCCCCGTGGCGCTCGCGACCCTCGGGTGAGCCGCGGTGCCCGCGCCGCACGGCGAAGGGCGCGATCCGGAGGTACCGGACCGCGCCCTTCCCGTGTCGCGTCGTCAGATGCCCGCGGCGCTCGCCAGGTCCGTCTTCAGGGCCGAGAGGACGGTTTCGGCCTCGGCACGGGCGGCGGCCAGGGCGTCGACCGAGGCCACCTCGACCACGGCCTCCAGGTAGCACTTGAGCTTGGGCTCGGTGCCGCTGGGGCGGACGATCACGCGGGCGGAGCGGACGCCCCGCTCGGGCGAGCCCGTGAGGTGGTAGCGGAGGCCGTCCGTGGGCGGCAGGGCCGCGCTGCCCCGGGACAGGTCCTCGGCGCTCGCCACCGCCAGGCCCGCCAGCTCGGTCGGGGGCTGCTCGCGCAGCCGGCGCATGGCGGACGCGATCAGCGAGAGGTCCTGGACCCGCACCGAGAGCTGGTCGGTGGCGTGCAGACCGTGCTCGACGGCGAGGTCGTCGAGGAGGTCGGTCAGGGTGCGGCCCTCGGCCTTGAGGCCGGCGGCCAGCTCGGCGACGAGCAGGGCGGCGGTGATGCCGTCCTTGTCGCGGACGCCGCCCGGGTCGACGCAGTAGCCCAGCGCCTCCTCGTAGGCGTAGGCCAGGCCGTCGACCCGCGCGAGCCACTTGAAGCCGGTCAGGGTCTCCTCGTACGGGGCGCCCGCCGCGCCCGCGATGCGGGAGAGCAGCGAAGAGGAGACGATCGTGGTGGTGAACGTACCGCTCTCTCCGTCGCGGGCGGTGCCCTTGCGGACCAGGTGGGCGGCGAGCAGCGCGCCCACCTCGTCGCCGCGCAGCATGCGCCAGCCGCCTTCGACGGCGGTGTCCGGTACGGCCACCGCGCAGCGATCCGCGTCCGGGTCGTTGGCGATCACGATGTCCGGGTTCGCCTCGCGGGCCGTGGCGAAGGCCAGGTCCATCGCGCCCGGCTCCTCCGGGTTGGGGAACGCGACGGTGGGGAAGTCGGGGTCCGGCTCGGCCTGCGCGGCCACCACGGTCGGCGCCGGGAAGCCGGCGCGGGCGAAGGCGGCGGTGAGGGTGGTCCGGCCGACGCCGTGCATCGGGGTGTAGACGACCCGTACGTCGCGCGGGGAGCCCTCGCTGAGCACCGCGTCGGTGCGGGCCAGGTAGGCGGCCACGACGTCGTCGCCGAGCGTCTCCCAGCCCGCGTCCGGACGCGGCACGTCGGCGAGCGAGGCGACGGCGGCGATCTCGGCGGCGATCTCACCGTCGGCCGGCGGCACGATCTGCGAGCCGTCGCCCAGGTAGACCTTGTAGCCGTTGTCGCGGGGCGGGTTGTGGCTGGCGGTGACCTCGACGCCGGCCACCGCGCCCAGGTGCCGGATGGCGAAGGCCAGGACCGGGGTGGGCAGCGGCTGGGGCAGCAGCGCGGCGCGCAGCCCGGCGCCGACCATCACGGCGGCGGTGTCCCGGGCGAAGTCGGCGCTCTTGTAGCGGGCGTCGTAGCCGATGACGACCAGGCCGCCGGCGTGGCCCTGCTTGCGGAGGTAACCGGCGAGGCCGGCCGCGGCCCGGATGACCACGGAGCGGTTCATCCGCATCGGGCCGGCGCCGAGTTCGCCGCGGAGCCCGGCGGTGCCGAACTGGAGGGTGCCCGCGAAGCGGACCGCGAGTTCGTCGACGTCCCCGGTCGCGAGCAGCTTGCCCAGCTCGTCGCGGGTGTCGGGGTCGGGGTCCTCGGCCAGCCAGGCTTGGGCGCGGGCGATGAGTTCGGACTCCACGGGGCTCCTCCGGAGGGTCGGCGATACGGGTGCGGTGCGTGCACGGGTCGAGGTGCGGCGGGCGGTGGGCCCGGCGCCCGGAGCGGGTGTCCCTCACTCATACGGTGCCCCAGGCGTGCGCCCGCCGCCCGGCGGCCGGAACAGAAGCCCACCGCCGAATCCCCTGACCCGATACATGCTCTGGGTCAAGCGATTCCGCGATGGGCTTCCGGTGCCGGGCTGGGCGTGGGATCAGATCCGGTCGGGACGGTCCTCGGGATCCGGATCCGGGGTGGCCGTCAGATGCGGTCCAGGACCTGGGCCAGCAGGGTCCCCATGCGGGCGGCGGAGTCGCGCCCGGCCTGGAGGACCTCCTCGTGGTTGAGCGGCTCGCCGGTCATGCCGGCGGCGAGGTTGGTGACCAGGGAGATGCCGAGCACCTCCGCACCGGCCTCGCGGGCCGCGATGGCCTCGAGGGTGGTGGACATGCCGACCAGGTCCGCGCCGAGGGTGCGGGCCATGTGGATCTCGGCCGGGGTCTCGTAGTGCGGGCCGGGGAACTGGAGGTAGACGCCCTCCTCCAGCGACGGGTCGACCTCGTGGCACAGCTGGCGCAGCCGCGCCGAGTACAGGTCGGTGAGGTCCACGAAGTTGGCGCCCACGATCGGCGAGGTGGCCGTCATGTTGATGTGGTCGCTGATCAGCACCGGCTGGCCGGGGCGCATGCCCTCGCGCAGGCCACCACAGCCGTTGGTCAGGACGACGGTCTTGCACCCGGCGGCGACGGCGGTCCGCACGCCGTGCGCGACGGCGGCGACGCCGCGGCCCTCGTAGAAGTGGGTGCGGCCCAGGAAGACCAGCACGCGCTTGTCATTGATCTTGTACGAGCGGATGGTGCCCGCGTGGCCGGCGACGACCGGCGGCGGGAAGCCGGGGAGCTCGGTGACCGGGAACTCGTGCTCCGGCGCCCCGAGGGCGTCGGTGGCGGGGACCCAGCCGGAGCCCATGACCAGGGCGACGTCGTGGGTCTCGGCACCGGTGAGCTCGCGCAGTCGCGCGGCGGCGGCGTCGGCGGCGGCGTACGGGTCGCCCTGGATGTCCGAAGTAACTGAAGCGTTCACGCGGATGAGCGTAACCGCTAATCTCCTACGCGCGTAGACCTTCGTTGAAGCAGTGCCCGGATCGTTGCTTTTATCACGCCCGCCCGGTGACCGGGCGCCCGCCCCGCGCACGAGGCGTAGGCGGGCGTGTGCGGACGGCCTTGACGGGGCCGGGGTGGCCCGCGGCCCACGGCGTGGCGTGGCGCGGCCTCAGCAGGGGCGCTTGCGCAGCTCCATCACGTAGTCGTGCGGTGCGCCCGCCGACTCCGCCGCGTCGGCGAGCTCCCCCAGATAGCGGGCGGACGGCAGCCCGCCCTCGTAGCCGTTGAGCACGTACACCCAGGCGGCCTCGTCGCCCTCCAGCGTGTGCACCCGGACCCGCATCCGCCGGTAGATGTCGAGGCCGACGCCCTCCCAGCGGTCCATGGACTCCTCGTCCATCGGGGCGATGTCGTACAGCGCGACGAACACCTGGGAGCGGGGTGCCTCGACGATGGTGGCGAGCGCCCCCTCCCACCCCATCTGTTCCCCGCCGAAGGTGAGCCGCCAGCCGGTGATCCAGCCCGTGCCGCGCAGCGGTGAGTGCGGTGCGCGGCGGGACATCAGCCGCGCGTCGAGGTTGCCGGCGTACGCGGCGTAGAGCGACATGGTTCCGAGGGTACGGGAGTGGAGCGGAATGGCAGGTGGGGTGGCAGGCTCGTAGTGCGATTCGCATGGAATACGGACATCCGATCGCCGGATGCCTCGTATGTCGGTTCGTATGACGCATGTACCGGTGGTCCCCGCGGCGACCGGTGGAGGAACCTACGGAGCGCTACGCGGAGCCACACAGGGCTACCGCCAACCCCGAGCGGAGCGGTGTTGATGGGTGCGGGACAATGGAGTACGTGACTCGGATCGTGATCATCGGTGGCGGACCCGGCGGCTATGAGGCGGCGCTGGTCGCCGCCCAGCTCGGCGCGGAGGTGACCGTCGTCGACTGCGACGGTCTGGGCGGGGCGTCGGTGCTCACCGACTGCGTGCCCTCGAAGACGTTGATCGCCACGGCCGAGGTCATGACGACCTTCGACTCTTCGTACGAGGAGTTGGGGATCATCGTCGCCGATGACACCCCGCCGATGGAGCAGGCGGCCCGCGTGGTCGGCGTGGACCTGGGCAAGGTGAACCGACGAGTCAAGCGCCTCGCGCTCGCCCAGTCGCATGACATCACCGCCTCGGTCACCCGCGCGGGCGCGCGGGTGATGCGCGGTCGCGGGCGGCTGGTGCCGACCCAGTCCCCGGACGGCACCCGCGAGGTGATCGTCCAGGTGGCGGACGGCCGGGAGGAGACGCTGACCGCCGACGCGGTGCTGATCGCCACCGGGGCCCATCCGCGGGAGATCCCGGACGCGCTGCCGGACGGGGAGCGCATCCTCAACTGGACCCAGGTCTACGACCTCGACGAGCTGCCCGAAGAGCTGATCGTGGTGGGCTCGGGTGTGACCGGTGCCGAGTTCGCCGGCGCGTACCAGGCGCTCGGCTCGAAGGTCACCCTGGTCTCCAGCCGGGACCGGGTGCTGCCGGGCGAGGACCCGGACGCGGCCGCCGTGCTGGAGGACGTGTTCCGCCGCCGCGGCATGAACGTGATGTCCCGCTCGCGGGCGCAGGCCGCCAAGCGGGTGGGCGACCGGGTGGAGGTGACGCTGGCCGACGGCCGGGTGATCACCGGTACCCACTGTCTGATGGCGGTCGGCTCCATACCCAACAGCGCCGGCATCGGCCTGGAGGAGGCCGGGGTCCGGCTGAAGGAGTCCGGGCACATCTGGACCGACAAGGTCTCCCGCACCAGCGCGCCGGGCGTGTACGCGGCGGGCGACTGCACCGGCGTCCTGGCGCTGGCCTCGGTGGCCGCGATGCAGGGCCGGATCGCGATGTACCACTTCCTCGGCGAGACGGTCAGCCCGCTGGACCTGAAGACCGTGTCGGCCAACGTGTTCACCGACCCCGAGATCGCCACGGTCGGCTACTCCCAGGCGGACGTCGACGGCGGGGTCATCGACGCCCGGGTGGTGAAGCTGCCGCTGCTGCGCAACCCGCGCGCCAAGATGCAGGGCATCCGGGACGGCTTCGTGAAGATCTTCTGCCGTCCGGGCACCGGGATCGTCGTGGGCGGCGTGGTGGTCTCCCCGCGCGCCAGCGAGCTGATCCACCCGATCTCGATCGCGGTGGACAACAATCTGACGGTGGAGCAGATAGCCAAGGCCTTCACGGTCTACCCCTCGCTGTCCGGGTCGATCGCCGAGGTCGCCCGGCAGCTGCACACGCGGAAGACGCAGAGCCAGCTCTGAACGCGGCGGTCCGCCGGCGCGCGTTCGCCGGCGGGCGTCGTTCGAGGTCGCACTCCATACCACCTCGAAGGCTCGACAGCGAACAACTTCTGCTAATTGGTGCAAGCTGCTGAAACCAGACGGTCGTTGGCGTTACTGTCAGTTTCGTGTTCGCTGCAGAACGTCGCCAATTGATCCTTGAAATGGTGCGGGCGAACGGGGCGGTATCGCTCCGTGAGCTCGCCCGCGTCGTCCAGACCTCAGAAGTGACCGTACGGCGGGACGTGCGGGCGCTCGAGGCGGAAGGACTACTCGATCGCCGGCATGGCGGTGCGGTGCTGCCGGGCGGATTCACCAGGGAGTCCGGCTTTCCGCAGAAATCCCATCTAGCGACCGCGGAGAAGACGGCCATCGCCGATCTCGCGGCCGGGCTCGTCGAGGAGGGCGAGGCGGTCGTGGTCGGCGCGGGGACGACGACGCAGGAGCTGGCCCGCCGGCTCGCGCGCGTGCCCGGCCTGACCGTGGTCACCAACTCCCTGCTGGTCGCACAGGCGTTGGCGCATGCCAACCGGGTCGAGGTCGTGATGACCGGCGGGACCCTGCGCGGCTCCAACTACGCGCTGGTGGGCAGCGGTGCCGAGCAGTCCCTCCAGGGGCTGCGGGTCTCCCGGGCCTTCCTCTCCGGCAGCGGGCTGACCGCCGAGCGCGGCCTGTCCACCTCCAACATGCTGTCGGCGAGCGTGGACCGGGCCCTGGTGCAGGCCGCGGCGGAGGTGGTGGTGCTGGCCGACCACACCAAGCTGGGCACCGACACCATGTTCCAGACCGTGCCCACGGATGTGATCACCCGGCTGGTGACGGACGAGCCGCCCGCGCACGACGAACGGGCCGCCACGGAGCTCCAGGCCCTCGCCGACCAGGGGGTGCAGATCGCGGTGGCCGGGCCGGGCGCGGGGTCCGGCTCGGGCTCCGGGGGCGCGGTCGGAGCGGACGGCGGCCCGGCGGTGCGCTCCTCGCCCCGGCTGGGGCCGGGGGGCGGCGGTCATGCGCCGGGGCGGGGCGCCGAGGAGGGCATGCCGCTGCCGGGACAGCGGCGGGCCCATCCGCAGGGGCCGGGCGGCGGGCCGCAGCTGCGCGGCGCGGTGCCCCTGGTGGAGCAGCAGGGCGGCGGCCGGGTGGCCGATCTCGCCCCTCGTCGCCGCTGAACAGCCAGGTTGTGGACAGCCGTTCCCCAGACGGAGCGGGTGGACACAACCTGGCACCGATCGCACCGATCGCACCGATCGCACCGATCGCACCGATCGCCGGCTGACCCGCGCGCGTCGGCCGCACCCTACGCGGCCGCCGCGAGGGGTGGGGCGCCGCGGCGAGGGCGGGGGCGGCCCGGGCGCGGCGATCGACTCAGCGGGCCTTGAGGCCGGTGAAGGTCAGGGTCAGCAGTCGATCGGCCAACTCCGGGTCCTCCGGTGACTGTTCCACGGCCAGTGCGATGGCGTTGGTGAGCTGCATCAGGTCGTCGATCTCGACCTCGGCCCGCACCGCGCCCGCCTCCTGGGCGCGGGCCAGCAGGGCGCTGCCCGCCTCGCGCAGGGGTTGGCGGCAGCGGGAGAGCTCCGAGCAGCTGTCGGCGGAGGCGGAGAGGAACGCGCGGGCCAGCCCCCGGTACGTGCTGGCGTGGTCGATCACCGCGCGCAGCCAGTCGACCAGCGCATGGCAGGGCCGCGGGGCCTCGGCCAGCTCGCGGGAGCGGGCCATCAGCGCGTCCATCTCCCCGTAGAAGACGGCGCCCATGAGCGCGGTGCGGTGGGGGAAGTGCCGGTAGAGGGTGCCGATGCCGACGCCCGCGCGACGGGCGATGTCCTCCAGCGAGGCGTCGGTGCCGTGCTCGGTGAAGGCGGTGCGGGCCTCCGCCAGCAGCCGCTCGTAGTTGCGGCGCGCGTCGGCGCGCATCGGCCGCCCGGTGGAGGTGCGCTCCTGCGCAGCTTCGGTCGCCATCGCCGGTCCTCACCCTTCCTCTGGCTGCCTGTGTGTCCAGGATGCCATTGGGCGGGGCGCCGCGGACCCGGCATGCGGCGTCCCCGTGCGCTTCCGTGTGCTCCCGGGGGCGCCGGGGCCGGCCGGGGCCCGTGCCGAGCCCCGGCCGGCCCCGTGTCGCGCGTGAGTGGCCAGGCGGTGGCACGACGGCGAACAACAGGGGTCATAAAACGAACAGAAGGGAAAGTCCTCTCATCTCAGGCAACGCCGGTTCGCGCAAGCGCCATCAAACAAGGCGCTGAGAACCGGAGTGGAGAAGACGTCATGATGGAACTGACCAGCCGATCGCTCGCCTACACCGTGACCGGGGCCGCGGTGGTCAGCGTGGCACTCACCGTCTGGCTATGGCCACGGTTCGCCGGCCGCGGCGTGGTCGCCGTCCTGGGCAGACTCGGCTCCATCGTGGTCACCCAGCTGGCGATCGTCTCCGCGCTGGCGCTGGCGGTGAACACCAACTTCCAGTTCTACGGAACCTGGGACGAGCTGCTCGGGAACGACGACGGGGCGCCCGCCGCGCTGGAGAAGTGGGGCGCGGGCGACGGCACCGGGCCCGGGGGAGACCTCAAGGGCGCCCTCGTCCAGCCCGCCGGCCCGGAGGGGCTGGACCGGGTGCACGGGCTGCCCGAGGGGCGGCCGGAGAAGGTGGGCAAGGTCGAGTCCGTACGGATCATCGGCCGGCGCAGCCAGGTGGCCAACCCGGCGTACGTCTACCTGCCGCCCCAGTACTTCCAGCACCAGTACGACCGGCAGCGGTTCCCCGTCATCGTCGCCATCAGCGGCTACCCCGGCGGGTCCTTCCTGCTGGCGCAGCACCTGAGGGTGCCCCAGACCGCGGGGAAGCTGATCGCGAAGGGCAAGCTCCAACCCAGCGTCGTGGTGATGATCCGCCCGACCATCGCCCCGCCCCGCGACACCCAGTGCGTGGACGTGCCGGGCGGCCCGCAGGCCGAGACCTTCTTCGCCCAGGACCTGCCGGAGGCGCTGCGGGGCCACTACCGGGTCGGCCGCGACGCCGGTGCGTGGGGCGTGCTCGGCTACTCCTCCGGCGGTAGCTGCGCGCTCCAACTGGCCATGCGCCACCCCCGCACCTACACGGCGGCGGCCGCCCTCTCCGCCGACTTCAAGGTCAAGAACGACCCGACCACCGGCGACCTCTTCGGCGACGGGGACGGCCGGCTGCGCCGGATGCGCGAGCACGACCTGGTGTGGCGGCTGGAGAACCTGCCCGCCCCGCCGGTCTCGGTGCTCGTCGCGACCAGCCGCAAGGGCGAGGGCAACTACCCGGCGGCCAAGAAGTTCCTGGACGCCGTCAAGCCGCCCATGCGCGCCGACTCCCTCGTCCTCGACCAGGGCAGCCACAACTTCCGCACCTGGCGGCGTGAGCTGCCCGCCTCCCTGGAGTGGATGAGCCGTCAGCTGACCTTCCCGCAGGACCTGGCGACGGATCGCTGAGGCCGCGCGTCCCCGAACCCGCGGGGAACGAGAAACGCCGGGGCGGGCTGGAGAGATCCAGCCCGCCCCGGCGTTCGTTCCCGGGCCCGTCGTCGGGCCCCGGTGTCAGTCCTTGATCTCGCAGATGACGGCGCCGGAGGTGATGGACGCGCCGACCTCGGCGGCCAGTCCCTTGACCGTGCCCGCGCGGTGCGCGTTCAGCGGCTGCTCCATCTTCATCGCCTCCAGGACCACGATCAGCTCGCCCTCGGCGACCTGCTGACCCTCCTCGACCGCCACCTTCACGATCGTGCCCTGCATCGGCGACGCCAACGCATCACCCGAAGCCGCCGAACCCGACTTACGAGCCGCCTTCCGCTTCGGCTTACGCGCACCCCCACCTCCGGCGGCCGCGGTCGCCACACCCAAAGACGCGGGCAGGGACACCTCCAGCCGCTTACCCCCGACCTCGACCACCACGGTCTCGCGGGACTCCGCCTCAACCTCCTCCACACCGGTGGGCGTGTAGGCGGGGATGGTGTTGACGAACTCCGTCTCGATCCACCGCGTGTGCACCGTGAACGGATCGGAGGTGAACGCCGGGTCGGTGACCACGGCCCGGTGGAACGGGATCGCGGTCGCCATCCCCTCCACCCTGAACTCCGCCAGAGCCCGCGCCGCCCGCTGCAACGCCTGCTCACGGGTCGCACCGGTCACGATCAACTTGGCCAGCAGCGAGTCCCACGCCGGACCGATCACCGACCCGGACTCCACACCCGCGTCCAACCGCACACCCGGACCCGACGGCGGGGCGAACAGCGTGACCGTGCCCGGAGCGGGCAGGAAGTTACGACCCGGGTCCTCACCGTTGATCCGGAACTCGAACGAGTGCCCCCGCACCGCAGGGTCCCCGTAACCGAGCTCCTCACCATCGGCGATCCGGAACATCTCCCGCACCAGATCGATCCCCGTGACCTCCTCGGTCACCGGGTGCTCCACCTGAAGCCGGGTGTTCACCTCCAGGAACGAGATCGTGCCATCGCTGCCGACCAGGAACTCCACCGTGCCGGCACCCACATAACCGGCCTCCTTCAAGATGGCCTTGGACGCCGCGTACAACTGCGCGTTCTGCTCCGGGGTGAGGAACGGAGCCGGGGCCTCCTCCACCAGCTTCTGATGACGCCGCTGAAGCGAGCAGTCACGGGTGGAGACCACCACCACGTTGCCATGCCGGTCGGCCAGACACTGCGTCTCCACATGCCGCGGCTTGTCCAGGTAGCGCTCCACGAAGCACTCACCCCGACCGAAGGCGGCCACCGCCTCCCGCACCGCGGACTCATACAGCTCCGGCACCTCCTCCAGCGTGCGGGCGACCTTCAGACCACGCCCACCACCACCGAAAGCAGCCTTGATCGCGATCGGCAGCCCATGCTCCCGCGCGAACGCCACGACCTCCTCCGCACCCGAGACCGGGTCAGGAGTACCCGCGACCAACGGAGCACCCGCACGCTGAGCGATATGACGAGCGGCGACCTTGTCACCCAGATCCCGGATCGCCTGCGGCGGCGGACCGATCCAGGTCAACCCCGCATCGATCACAGCCTGCGCGAACTCCGCGTTCTCAGACAGGAACCCGTACCCCGGATGCACCGCGTCCGCACCCGACTCCGCCGCCGCGGCCAACACCTTGGCCATATCCAGATAACTGGCCGCCGGAGTGTCACCGCCCAGCGCGTAGGCCTCGTCAGCCGCACGCACATGCACCGCGTCCCGGTCCGGCTCGGCGTACACAGCTACGCTCGCGATCCCGGCATCCCGACAGGCACGGGCAACGCGGACAGCGATTTCGCCACGGTTGGCGATGAGCACCTTGCGCACGATGGCTCCCTCCTTGAAACAAGCTGAGTTTAGGTACTGGCGACACTGCCCGCCGAGGCGAGTCCGGGGGTGAGCTTGACCACACGGAGTGTGAAGGTGGCCCCGCGAAGCTGGCGAAATCCTCTATCGCTCCACGGTACGCCGGGTTTTTCAGGCCCCCGTATGCCTTGGGGTGTGGCCTAAGTCTCCGCTCGGGGCGCCGTGGGCATTCGGCGTTTCTTTGTTGAATTCCTACGAACGGCGGCCGGAAACTTTGCCGTGCCGGGCGCGTCGGCCGAGCGCGTCGCGGACCCCCCTATTGACCCCTTGCAGACCCCTTGTCCCTGGGCTTACCCGTTAGTAGCGTTCCGGATGTCGCTCGTACCGGGGGTAACGGCCCGGGCGCCGGGGCGGCGACGGCGGGGAGCGGAAGAGGTGGGCGGGGTGGCACGCAGGCCGGTGGCCGCGGTGGCGGCGGTGGTGCTGATGGCCGAGGCGCTCGGCATAGCGCTGCTCAACTGGGTCCTCGGTCTGATGGTGGACCGGCAGAAGATGTCCATGGGCGGCATGGATCCTGACGCCATGTCGACCGGCACCTGGGTGATGGGTGGGCTCTTCGGTCTCTATCTGCTCTTCTGCGGCGTGACCCTGCTGCGCACCGCCCTGCGCGACCGCGGTCCGGGGCGCTTCGCCCGGATCGTGCTCATCAGCTGCGCGGTGGTGCACGGCGTGTTGGGCGCGCTGACCGTGGGCCTGGTCGGCTGGACGGCCTTCGCGTACCTGATGGTGGTGCTCGGCCTGATCGTGCTCACCCTGCTGGCCTACGACGAGCGGCGCGAGCCCGGGACCCCCGTCAAGGACGTCCCGGGGCCTCCGGGCGACCCGGGCCCCGAGCCCGTGTAGCCGGGGCTACCGGTCGGCCGGCGGGTCCGCCGGACGCTCGGCGAGGTTCTGGGCCACCAGGTCCAGCAGCCCGGGGAAGCGCGCGTCCAGCTCCGCCCGGCGCAGCGTCGCCATCCGGCTGTTGCCCCGGTCGACCTGGCGGATCAGGCCCGCCTCGCGCAGCACCCGGAAGTGGTGGGTGCGGGTGGACTTGGAGATGGGCAGCCCGAACGAGGAGCAGTGCCGGGCGGTCTCCGGCGGCTCGGCGAGCAGCGCCGAGACGATCTCGTACCGCAACGGGTCGGCCAGCGCGCCGAGGACCGCGCGCAGCTCCATCTCGCCCGGGGTCGGATGGCCGTCCGCGTCAGGCATCGCCGTCGCCGCCGGCGGCGGTCCACAGCTCGGTGATGGCCACGTCCAACTCGGCGAGCAGGCGACGCAGCAGCGGCAGGGACAGGCCGATCACATTGCCCGGATCGCCGTCGATGCCGTCGATGAACGGCGCCGAGCGGCCGTCGAGGGTGAAGGCGCCGGCGACGTACAGCGGTTCGCCGCTGGCCACGTACGCCGCGACCTCGGCGTCGCTGGGCTCGCCGAAGCGGACCGTGGTGGAGGCCGTGGCCGAGGTGCGCCGGCCGTTCGCGGTGTCGATCACGCAGTGCCCGGTGCGCAGCACCCCGGCGCGGCCGCGCATCGCCTTCCAGCGGGCGGTGGCCTCCTCGGCGTCGGCGGGCTTCCCGAGCGCCTCGCCGTCCAGTTCCAGCACGGAGTCGCAGCCGATGACGAGGGCGTCGGTGGCCTCCGGGCGCGCCGCCACCGCGTCCGCCTTGGCCTCGGCCAGCAGTCGGGCCAGCTCGGCGGGCGAGCCGGCGGTGAGGGCGTCCTCGTCCACTCCGCTGACGATCACCTCGGGGGCCAGCCCCGCCTGGCGCAACAGCCCCAGCCGGGCGGGGGAGGCGGAGGCGAGGACGAGGCGGCGGCGTGGCTCAGTCATGCGCTCCAGCGTAGAGAACCCGCTCGCCCTCCGGGGACGGTGCCCGCCCGGAGCGCGGCCTGAGCGGCGCTCGGGGGCCGTACGGCCGGTCCCCGGCCCACACCGCCCCGCCCTCGGCTCCGGCTTGAGCGGCGCCGGGCCCGCCCGTCGCGCGCCGCCCCGGACTCGACCGCGCCCCGAGCGACGGACGCCGGGGCCGAGGGCCGCCCGCCGGCCGTCGAGCCGCCTACGACCGCCACGGGGGGCGCGATCCGAGGGCCGGGCGGCCGGGGCGGGGCGGAGCGCCGTACGGGCGGCTCGGGCAGGCCCGTGAGGCTCGCTCGGACCGTCGACGGCCCGGGTGCCGCGGGAGGACGCGAACGGGCCCGGACGCCGCGTACTCGGCGTCCGGGCCCGTTCGCTCAGGCTCGGGTCGTCATCCCCGTGTCGACGGGGGTCACTTCTTCGACTTGAGGACGGCCTCCATGACCTTCTTGGCGATCGGGCCGGCGAGGCCGCCGCCGGAGATCTGGTCGCGGGGGATGCTGTTCTCCGGGTCGATCATCACCGCGACGGCGACCGGGGAGCCGTCGCCCTGCTTGGCGTAGGAGATGAACCAGGCCAGCGGCGGGATCTCGTTGTCGAGGCCGCGCTGGGCGGTGCCGGTCTTGGCGCCGACGGTCACCCCGGCGATGCGGCCGGGCTTGCCGGTGCCCTTCTCCGCGGTGTCCTCCATCATCTCCTGGAGCTTCTTGGCGGTGTCCTCGGAGACGGCCTCGGACATGACCTCCGGCTCGTGCTCCTCGATGGGGTCGAGGTCGGGGCCGCGCAGCTGCTCGACCATGTACGGCTTCATCAGCGTGCCGTCGTTGGCGATGGCGGCGGTCATCATCGCGATCTGGAGCGGGGTGGCGCGGACGCTGGACTGGCCGATGCCGGACATCGCGGTCTGCGGGCGGTCCATCTCCTTGGGGAAGACGCTCTCCACGGCGCGGGTCGGGGTGTCGACCTCGGGGTCGTTGAAGCCGAACTTCTCCGCCGTCTCGCGCATCTTGTCCTTGCCGAGATCGGCGCTGACCTTGCCGTAGACGTTGTTGCAGGAGTGCTGCATGGCCACGTTGAGCGAGGCGTTCTTGCAGGGCGCGGTCGGGCTGTGGTTGGGCAGCACCCGGTTGGTGTCCGGCATGGTCCACGGGTCGGGGGACTCCGTGGGGGCGTTGACGTCGGAGTACTTCTCGTGCTCCAGGGCGGCGGCCGCGGTGATGACCTTGAAGGTGGAGCCGGGGGCGTAGGTCTCCTTCAGTGCCCGGTTGACCATCGGCTTGCGCTTGTCCTTCTGGAGCTTGTCCCAGGCCTCGGCGTCCTTGTTGGAGTTGCCCGCGAAGACCGAGGGGTCGTACGAGGGGGTGCTGGCCAGCGCCAGGATCCTGCCCGTGCTCGGCTCGATGGCGACGACGGCGCCGACCTTGTCGCCCAGGCCCTTGTAGGCGGCCTTCTGCGCCTTCGGGTTGATGGTGGTGACGACGTCGCCGCCCTGCCGCTTCTTCCCGGTGAACATGTCGACGGTGTTCTGCAGGAACAGCCGGTCGTCGGTGCCGCTGAGCAGCTTGTTGTTGAGCGCTTCCAGGTGGGTGTAGCCGTAGGTCTGGGAGGAGTAGCCGGTGACCGGGGCGTACATCGGGCCGTTCTTGAAGACGCGCTTGTACTTGAAGTCGGAGCTGTCCACCGCCACCGAGCCGGTGATCGGGTGGCCGCCGACGATGATGTTGCCTCGCGGATGGGCGAACGCCTCGATCTTCACCCGCCGGTTCTGCTCATGGCTCTTGAGCTCCTCGGCGCGCTTGAAGCCGAGGTTGTTGGCTTGGATGAGGAGCGCGAGGATCAGCAGGCCGCTGAAGATGGCGATGTGGCGGATGGGCCTGTTCATCGTTTGGTGGGTCCCCCTGGTGCCCGGCTATGGCTATTGATCTTCTTATGAAGATGCGAAACCGGCCGCGCCGGTTGCCTCGGGCGGGACGCCCGTCGCCTCGGGCAAGGCTCGGGAGGGGGATCGCCTGGGCGAGGCCCGGTCGACCCGGGAGGGGGATCGCCTCAGGCGAGGCAGAGGAAGATCAGGGTGACGGCCATGGCGATCGCCAGGACGGTGCGCGCGCGGCGGAGCATCGCCTGCGCCTGGCGCAGCTCCTCGGGCGGCTCATTCAGCGGATCGGACCACAGCATGGAACGATCCTGCGGGTGGAACGGCCATGGCGCCTGAGTACGCGTACTCAGGCGCCATGAAGCGGAGGCCCCAAAACCGGAGCCACCGGAACCGGAGGAGCGGCGAGAGCCCCGCGGCGGGCGCCGCGCGAGGGTCGCCACTCCAGCGGTTCACCCAGCTCAGGCCGGCCAGTAGGTGGTGCGCCAGGCGTTCGGGCCGGGGTGCGGCCGGCGTCGTCCCGGAATGGTGCGGGCGGGGTCGGCCCACTCCTGCGGCAGACCCTGGCCCGGCGCGGCGGCCGCCGCGGCCGCCGCGCGGGCCTGGACCACCGCGAGTGCGGCGGCCAACTCCTCGGGGGTCGGGTTGCCCCGGATTACCTTGATCATGGAAACAGCCCCTTCCTGACGCCTAGAGCGGGATGTTGCCGTGCTTCTTCGGGGGCAGGGACTCGCGCTTGTTCCGCAGGGTGCGCAGCCCGCGGACGATGTGGCGCCGGGTGTCCGACGGCATGATCACGGCGTCCACGTACCCGCGCTCGGCCGCGATGTACGGGTTGAGCAGCGCGTCCTCGTACTCGGTGATCAGCTGGGCGCGGGTGGCCTCGGGGTCCTCGGCCTCGGCGATGGCCCGCCGGTGCAGGATGTTCACCGCGCCCTGGGCGCCCATGACCGCGATCTGGGCGGTCGGCCAGGCCAGGTTGAGGTCGGCGCCCAGGTGCTTGGAGCCCATGACGTCGTAGGCGCCGCCGAACGCCTTGCGGGTGATGACGGTGATCAGCGGGACGGTGGCCTCGGCGTAGGCGTAGATCAGCTTGGCGCCGCGCCGGATGATGCCGCCGTACTCCTGGTCGGTGCCGGGCAGGAAGCCGGGCACGTCCACGAAGGTGATGACGGGGACGTTGAAGGCGTCGCAGGTGCGCACGAAGCGGGCGGCCTTCTCCGAGGCGTCGATGTCCAGACAGCCGGCGAACTGCATGGGCTGGTTGGCGACGATGCCGACCGGGTGGCCCTCGACCCGCCCGAAGCCGGTGATGATGTTCGGCGCGAACAGCGGCTGGGTCTCCAGGAACTCCGCGTCGTCCAGCACGTGCTCGATGGCCTTGTGCATGTCGTACGGCTGGTTCGCCGAGTCCGGGATGAGGGTGTCGAGCTCGCGGTCCTCGTCGGTGACGTCCAGATCGGCCTGGTCGGGGAAGGCCGGCGGCTCGGAGAGGTTGTTGGACGGGAGGTAGGACAGCAGCGCCTTGACGTACTCGATGGCGTCCTTCTCGTCGCCGCCCATGTAGTGGGCGACGCCGGAGGTGGTGTTGTGGGTGCGGGCGCCGCCGAGGGCCTCGAATCCCACGTCCTCGCCGGTGACGGTCTTGATCACGTCCGGCCCGGTGATGAACATGTGCGAGGTCTGGTCGACCATCACGGTGAAGTCGGTGATCGCCGGGGAGTAGACCGCGCCGCCCGCGCAGGGGCCGACGATCAGGCTGATCTGCGGGATCACGCCGGAGGCGTGCACATTGCGGCGGAAGATCTCGGCGAACAGCCCGAGCGCGACCACGCCCTCCTGGATCCGGGCGCCGCCGCCGTCGTTGATGCCGATGATGGGGCAGCCCGTCTTCAGGGCGAAGTCCATCACCTTGACGATCTTCTCGCCGTACACCTCGCCGAGCGAGCCGCCGAAGATGGTGAAGTCCTGGGAGTACACGCAGACCGGGCGGCCGTCGACCGTGCCGTAGCCGGTGACGACCCCGTCGCCGTACGGCCGGTTCTTCTCGATGCCGAAGGCGGTCGAGCGGTGCCGGGCGAACTCGTCGAGCTCGGTGAAGGAGCCCTCGTCGAGGAGGAGGTCGATGCGTTCGCGTGCGGTCAGCTTGCCCTTCGCGTGCTGCTTCTCCACCGCCCGCGCGGACCCGGCGTGAGTGGCTTCATCGATGCGACGCTGCAGATCCGCGAGCTTGCCCGCGGTGGTGTGGATGTCGACTTCCGACTCGGACATCTCAGACATCGGTGTGCGGCTCCTGCTCGTCCTCGGGGCGTACTGGGACTCAAGGGACTCAAGGGAGTCAAGTGGCTGAAGTGGGATCTACTGACTCGGAGTGTCTGCGGCCTTTGAGGGGGTCTTAGGGGTATTCGAGAGGTGGTAGGTGGGCTACCGGCTCGTAGCGTATCGGCGGGACTGCGGTGTGGCACTGCGTCGTTGGCCACACCCTCTGAGCCTAGGCTGGCCCGTATGAGCCCTTCTGACACCTCTGGCAGTCGATGGAATGACCTTGACCGGCCACCGCTGAACGCCGCCGCGCTGCGCCGGGCGCTGGTCCGGCCCGACGGGCTGTGGACCGAGGTCGATGTGGTGGAGTCGACCGGCTCCACCAACACCGACCTGGTGGAGCGGGCGGCGCGGGGCGCGACGGACGGCACCGTGCTGGTCGCCGAGCGGCAGACCGCCGGCCGGGGACGGCTGGAGCGCAGCTGGACGGCGCCCGCCAGGTCCGGCCTGTTCTTCTCGGTCCTGGTGCGGCCGGGGGACGGGGTGCCCAGCGAGCACTGGAGCTGGCTGCCGCTGCTGACCGGGGTGGCGACGGCGGCCGCGCTGTCCGCCACGGCGAACGTGGACACGGCACTGAAGTGGCCCAACGACCTGCTGGTGACCGTGGCCGGCGAGGAGCGCAAGGCCGCCGGGATCCTGGCCGAGCGGTACGGGGACGCGGTCGTGGTCGGCGTCGGGCTCAACGTCTCGCTGCGCGAGGACGAGCTGCCGGTGCCCACCGCCGGCTCGCTGGCGCTGGCCGGCGCCACGGTGCTGGACCGCGAGACGCTGCTGCGGGCGGTCCTGCGCTCCTTCGAGGAGTGGTACGGGCGCTGGCGCGCGGCCGGCGGCGACCCGGCGGCCAGCGGGCTCCAGGAGGCGTACGCGTCCGGCTGCGCCACGCTCGGCCGGACCGTGCGCGCGGAGCTGCCGGGCGGACGGGACCTGGTCGGCGAGGCGGTCGCGGTGGACGGCGAGGGCCGACTGGTGCTGGCGACCGGCGACGGGGTGCAGGAACCGGTGGCGGCCGGCGACATCGTGCACCTGCGGCCCGCGAGCTGACGCGCGCCGACGCATACGCCCGCGGCCACGCCCGGTGGTGCCCGACGCGTACGCCCGAGCCCCGAGACCCGATGCGCGGGGGTGGCGCGTGCACCGGCGTTCTCCGCGCCGGCGTGGGGCCACGGACGCACCGGCGTCCTGCAACCTAACGCGGGATGACACCGCGGCGTCACGCGACGTAAGAGTGAGCTAGGGCACACCTGACGTATCGTTGAGGCGGTCCGTCCAGCTCGGAACCGCGGTGGACGAGGCTGTGGGACGCCTCCGGCGCGGAACCGGGCCGGAGTCAGGACAGAAAGAGAAGCGGCAGGGCAGTGCGCAGGGATCGGACAGGGGGCGGGCGGTGACCGTCGACGACACGGGTTCCGGCGCGGCCGCCCGCGCATCCGGGGCCGCCGCGGATCCCGCCGTGGGCGGGACGGCCGGTGACGCCAGGTCGGAAGCTGACGCCACGTCCGGCGGCGACGACCGCCCCGACGTCGACGCCGGCACGACGGCCGGCGACCGCGGCGGCGACGGACGTGACGGTGGAGGTGACCCTGCCCGCGCCGACGGACCCGGCGGCGCGCGGGGCGGGGCCGAGGACGGCGGCGAACGCGACGAGCGGGCCGCGGCCGGACCGGCGGGCCCGGCGGACCCGGTGGGCGCGGACGATGACGCCGGCGGCCACGGTGACCGCGGCGGCGGCCCCGGGGCCGCGGCGAGCCGCGGCGGGCCCATGGAGCGAGGGCCCGTGGAGCGAGCGGCCGTGGAGCGAGCGGCCGTGGAGCGAGGGGCTCTGGCGGACGAGGCCGAGGCCGAGGAGGACGAGGGCGACTCGATCGCGCTCCGACTCGAACAGCTGATCCTCGGCGCCGAGCGGCGCTACACCCCCTTCCAGGCCGCGCGCAGCGCCGGCGTCTCGGTCGAACTGGCCACGCGCTTCTGGCACGCGATGGGCTTCGCCGACATCGGCCAGGCCAGGGCGCTGACGGAGGCCGACGTGCTGGCCCTGCGCCGGCTGTCCGGCCTGGTGGAGGCGGGGCTGCTCAGCGAGCCGATGGCCGTCCAGGTCGCCCGGTCCACCGGGCAGACCACCGCGCGGCTGGCCGACTGGCAGATCGACTCCTTCCTGGAGGGGCTGACAGAGCCCCAGGAGCCGGGGATGACCCGGACCGAGATCGCCTACCCGCTGGTGGAGCTGCTCCTCCCGGAGCTGGAGGAGTTCCTCGTCTACGTCTACCGCCGGCAGCTGGCGGCGGCGACCGGGCGGGTGATCCAGGCGGCCGACGACGCGGAGATGGTCGACCGTCGGCTGGCCGTCGGCTTCGCGGACCTGGTGGGCTTCACCCGGCTGACCCGGCGGCTGGAGGAGGAGGAGCTCGGAGAGCTGGTCGAGGCGTTCGAGACCACCGCCGCCGATCTGGTGGCCGCGCACGGCGGCCGGCTCATCAAGACGCTCGGCGACGAGGTCCTCTACTCCGCCGACGACGCGGGCACGGCGGCGGAGATCGGCCTGCGGCTCATCGAGACGATGGCGCACGACGAGATGATGCCGGAGCTGCGGGTCGGCATGGCCTTCGGCACGGTGACGACCCGGATGGGAGACGTCTTCGGCACCACCGTCAACCTCGCCAGCCGGCTCACCTCGATAGCGCCCAAGGACGCCGTGCTGGTGGACCCCGCGCTGGCGGAGGAGCTGACCCGGACCGGGGAGGCGCCGATGTCCGAGGCCGAGGCGGCGGAGGCGGCGGCCGAGGCGGAGAAGCAGGGCGAGGAGCCGCCCTCGTACCGCTTCGCGCTGCGCCCGATGTGGCAGCGCCCGGTGCGCGGCCTCGGCGTGGTCGAACCCTGGCTGCTGAGCCGCAGGGGGTGACGCGTCTCCCCGGTGGCTGCGATGATCCGGTCAACGATCGTTAACAGGGTCCGTCAACTGGGAGGGCGCATGTCGGAAGAGCGGTTCGGTGAGTGGGTCGTCGTACGCCGGCACGGGCACGTGGCCGAGCTCGTGCTGGATCGGCCCAAGGCGATGAACGCCGTCTCCACGGAGCTGGCCCGGTCCATCGGGGCGGCCTGCGCGGCGCTCGCCGCCGACGCCTCCGTGCGGGCGGTCGCGCTGACCTCCACCCACGAGCGCGCCTTCTGCGTCGGCGCCGACCTCAAGGAGCGCAACGCGTTCAGCGACGCCGAGCTGGGTCGGCAGCGGCCGGTGGCCCGGGGCGCGTACACCGGGGTGCTGGAGCTGCCGATGCCCACGGTCGCGGCGGTGCACGGCTTCGCGCTGGGCGGCGGCTTCGAGCTGGCGCTGTCCTGCGATGTGATCGTGGCGGACACCACCGCCGTGGTGGGCCTGCCCGAGGTCTCCGTCGGGGTGATCCCGGGCGGTGGCGGCACCCAGCTGCTGCCGCGCCGGGTGGGCGCCGCCCGCGCCGCCGAGCTGATCTTCACGGCGCGCCGGGTGGAGGCCGCGGAGGCGCACCGGCTGGGCCTGGTGGACCAGCTGGTGGACGAGGGGAAGGACCGCGAGGAGGCGCTGGCGCTGGCCGCGCGGATGGCCGCGAACTCCCCCGTCGGGCTGCGCGCGGCCAAGAAGGCGCTGCGGCTCGGCCATGGGCTGGACCTGCGGACCGGACTGGAGGTGGAGGACGCGGCCTGGCGGTCGGTGGCCTTCTCCGGGGACCGCGCGGAGGGCGTGGCGGCGTTCAACGAGAAGCGGACGCCCGAGTGGCCGGGCGAGTGAGCGCGGCGGCCGCGTAGGCGCCGGCCGCGCCCCCGCCGGGATCCTGGCGGGATCCCGAGCGGGGGTGGCCGATGCTGAGCCGGCGCGAAGGACGCCGGCGCGGCCCGGGCCCGGAGTGACGTGGCCGAGCCGGGCGGGTTCGGGGTGATGCGAGCCCGCCCGGGCCGGAGTGGTGCGAGCGAGCTGGGCCGGGGCGGGGCGACTCGAGCCCGCCGGCCCGGGGCGACGTGAGCCCCGCCGGGTCGTGGTGACGCGAGCTGGCCGGGCCGGCCCGGGGAGAGCGAGCTGCCGGCGGGGGCGACCCGAACGGCCTGGCCCGGCTCGGGGTGATGCGCGCGCTGGGCCCGGGTCAGGGTGACGTGAGCCCGCTGGGCCGGAGAGGTCCGCGCGGCTTGGGCTGCCCGGGGCGGCATGAGTCCGTTGGCCGGGGTGGCTTGAGTCCGCCGGCCCGGGGCGACGTGAGTCCGCCGGCCCGGGGCGACGTGAGCCCGCGGGGCCGGGGTGGCGCGCGCCGGTCGGGCCGGGTGATGTGAGCCGGTCGGGTCGGCCTCGTCGGGGCGCGCCGTGTCGGTGGTGGGCCGGGCGGGAACGGGTCGAGAAGACCTGGACCGGGCCAAGGCGGAGATAGGGCAGAATTCGCCGAACATTCCTACGCTGGATTGCGCGGTGTGCGGTATCCGCGATAAGTGCGGAGTGCGCACAGTGACGGAATGCGAGGCGCGGTGACGAGCGAGGTCGACGGTGAGGCGCGGCTGAGGGCCGTGGTGGGGCTGGCGCAGGCGATGGCCGCCGCGCACACCACGCGCGAGGCGGTGCACTCGGCCGCGATCGGCGCGCGCTCCGCGCTCGGCGGGAACTTCGCCGCGATTTCGGTGTGGGAGCGGGAGCTGGGGCGACTGCGGGTCCTGGTGAACGCGGGCGAATTGGCCGAAGGGGAGCGGGAGTTTCCGGAGAACGAGTTCTATCCGGTGCACGAGTTCCCCGAGATCACCGAGTTCCTGCACGAGCAGTGGGCGCGCGGCGGTGAGCCGCACGCCTGGGTGGAAATCGCCGACGGCCCGCGCGACGGCTCGGGCTACTACTGCCACCAGCGCGTCTCCGCGCTGCGCCGGCGCGGCCGGGGCAGCTGTGTGGTGGCGCCGATCGTGCTGCAGGGACGAGCCTGGGGCGAGCTGTACGTGGCGCGGCCCGTGGGCGCCGCGACGTTCGGGCGCGGGGACGCGGACTTCGCCACCGTGCTGGCGGCGGTGATCGCCGCCGGGTTGGCGCAGAGCCAGCGGCTGGAGGAGGCTCGCAAGCTCGCCTTCACCGATCCGCTGACCGGGCTCGGCAACCGGCGGGCGGTGGACATGCGGCTGGACGAGGCGCTGGAGGACCACCGACGCCAGGGCACCGTGGTGAGCCTGGTGGTGTGCGACCTCAACGGGTTGAAGAAGGTCAACGACACGCTGGGGCACGCGGTCGGTGACCGGCTGCTGGAACGGTTCGGCTCGGTGCTCTCGCTGTGCGGGGCGATGCTGCCCGGCGCGCTGGCGGCGCGGCTCGGCGGCGACGAGTTCTGTCTGCTGGAAGTCGGGCCCTCGGCCGACGAGGTGGTTCGGGTCGCCGACGAACTGTGCCTGCGTGCCTCGCAGTTGGACATGGGGGAGGGTGTCGCCTGCGGGGTGGCGTCCACCGGCGATCCCATCGGGCCGATACGTACGGCCCGGCGGCTGTTCCGCCTCGCCGACGCCGCCCAGTACCGGGCCAAGGCCGCTCGGGCGAGCAAACCCGTGGTCGCGGGCCGCGAGGGCGGCCCCGACGACCCCGTCGTCCAGCTCGCGGACGCGCCCCCGCGCGTGTCCTCGGCGGAACGGCGCCACTTCCGCGGCCGTCCCTGACCTCTGCGCTACGGCGGTGTGCCGAGGGCCTGTTGACGACGTGAAGGACGGCCGCCTGGCGGGCCCTACGTCGCACGAATGGACACGACGTCGAGTCCAGGGAAGCCCCACGCGGACCGACGGCGCGCGCGGGCGCTCCCGCCGCGACGGTCCGGACGGCTCGGCGCCGCCGGAGGCGAGACACCGGTGTGGCAGGCATCCGGCCGTGCGGCCGCGACCGCCCCCTCCGGGCCGCCGCTTCTTCGACGCCGTCCCAGCACGCGAGGCCGCCCCGCGGGGACGGCGCTACGAGACGGCTCGTACACCTGCTTCGCGCGGCTGTCCCGCCCGGGTCCGGGCTCTCCCCGGCCGCCGTGTCCGGGCTCTCCGTAGCCGCCGGTCCGTCGGAGCCCCCCGGGACACGCCGGGCCCCTCCCGTCTCGCCCCTCGGCGGCGGAGCGCGCCGCGGTGTCGGTCCGGGGGCGGGACACCCCTCCCCGGCCCGCTCCCCGGACCGGTCCGCGGGGTCGCTCCGCGGGGTGGGTCGCGGGGTCGCTCCGCGGGGTGGGTCGCCGGGCTCGGGTGTCCACCAGAAAAATCGGGTGGTGACAGGTGGCGATTCAGTCTCTAGGGTGCCTGAATATGGATATGCACTCTGTGGTGGTGGGGACGTCCGGAACGACCGCCGGGGATGTCATCGCCGTGGCCCGCGGCGGCGCGCGAGTCGAGCTGTCGCGGGAGGCGCTGACCGCGGTCGCCGCCGCGCGTCAGGTGATCGACGATCTGGCCGCCAAGCCGGACCCGGTCTACGGCGTCTCCACGGGGTTCGGCGCGCTCGCCGTACGGCACATCAGTCCCGAGCTGCGCGCACAGCTGCAGCGCAACATCGTGCGGTCGCACGCGGCCGGCATGGGCCCGCGGGTGGAGCGGGAGGTGGTCCGGGCGCTGATGTTCCTGCGCCTGAAGACCCTCGCCTCCGGCCACACCGGCGTCCGCCCCCTCGTCGTCGAGACCATGGCCGCCATCCTGAACGCCGGCATCACCCCCGTGGTGCACGAGTACGGCTCGCTCGGCTGCTCCGGCGACCTGGCGCCGCTGTCGCACTGCGCCCTCACCCTCATGGGAGAGGGGGACGCCGAGGGCCCCGACGGCGAGGTCAAGCCGGCCGGCGAGCTGCTGGCGGAGCACGGCATCGCCCCCGTGGAGCTGCGGGAGAAGGAAGGGCTCGCGCTGCTCAACGGCACCGACGGCATGCTCGGCATGCTGGTGATGGCCTGTGCCGACCTGGCCCGGCTCTACACCTCCGCCGACATCACCGCGGCCCTCTCGCTGGAGGCCCTGCTCGGCACCGACCGGGTGCTCGCCCCCGAGCTGCACGCCATCCGACCGCACCCCGGCCAGGCGGCCAGCGCCGACAACATGCTGCGGGTGCTGGCCGGGTCCGGGCTGACCGGACACCACCAGGACGACGCGCCCCGCGTCCAGGACGCGTACTCGATCCGCTGCGCCCCGCAGGTGGCCGGCGCCGGCCGGGACACCCTCACGCACGCCCGGCTGGTCGCCGACCGTGAACTGGCCTCCGCCGTCGACAACCCGGTGGTGCTGGCCGACGGCCGGGTGGAGTCCAACGGCAACTTCCACGGCGCGCCCGTCGGCTATGTGCTGGACTTCCTCGCCATCGCCGCCGCCGACCTGGCCTCCATCGCGGAGCGGCGCACCGACCGGCTGCTGGACAAGAACCGCTCGCACGGGCTGCCGCCGTTCCTGGCCGGTGACGCGGGTGTCGACTCCGGTCTGATGATCGCGCAGTACACGCAGGCGGCGCTGGTGAGCGAGCTGAAGCGGCTGGCGGTGCCGGCCTCGGCGGACTCGATCCCCTCCTCCGCCATGCAGGAGGACCATGTCTCCATGGGCTGGTCGGCCGCGCGCAAGCTGCGCACCGCCGTGGACAACCTCGGCCGTGTCATCGCCGTGGAGCTGATGGCGGCCACCCGCGCCATCGAGCTGCGGGAAGGGCTGGAGCCCGCTCCGGCCTCCCGGGCGATCGTGGCGGCGGCGCGTGCCGCCGGCGTCCAGGGCCCCGGCGAGGACCGCTTCCTGGCCCCCGACCTGGCGGCAGCCGAGGCGTTCGTGCGGTCCGGGAAGCTGGTCGAGGCGGCCGAGTCGGCCACCGGCCCGCTGGCCTGACCAGGGCGTCGGGCCTGACCAGGGCGTCGGGCCTGACCAGGGCGTCGGGCCTGACCAGGGCGTCGGGCCTGACCAGGGCGTCGGGCCCGGATCGTCCACAGGCGTCGGTCCCGGACCTACCGCTTACGGCCGCCCGCGGATGCGGGCGGCCGTACGTGTCTCCCGGAACGGCGGCTGAAGTCGCCGGGCTGCCCAAAGCGAGCCGTGGGGCTCAGCGCCTTCTCAGCGCGTCACGCGCGTCACGTGCGTCACGGCGCGTCGTGCCTCAGTACGCCTCCGTGCGCGGCCTGCGCATGGAGGCGGTCACCATCGCCACGCCCAGCCCCAGGAACGCCGTACCGCCGATCACATAGGGCGTGACGTCCACGCTGCCGGAGTCGGCGAGGTTGAGGTCCTCGTCCTCGGAGGCGCTGGGCGCCTGGGTCCCCACCTGAGTGCGGCCGGCGGAGACGGCGGGCCGGTCGTCACGGTCCGCGCTCGCGTGCGCGTTCGCGTTGGCGGACGGTACGAACCACAGGGCGCACAGCAGCGAGCCGGCGGCGGCCGCGGTCAGCAGCGGTCGGCGGGCGGAGCGTGCGGACAACGGAATGCATCCCCCTTGAGACGGTGGCGAATTGGCCCCGTGCGTCCGATCGTAGTGACAACAGCGGGTCGCACGGAAGCGAGGCCGGGACCGCGGGCTGCGGGACCTTACGCTCCGTGCATGACTGCTCAAGAAATGTCGCGTTTTGTGAGACTTCGAGTGGAGCTCGTGCTGGAGATCGGCGATCCCACCGTCCTGACCCGAGCGGCCCTCGACCGCATCGAGGAGGACGCCGGCATGGCGGACGAGGAGCGGGGTCGGGCCCGCGACGACGCCCAGCGGGATCCGGCGGAGGCGCTGGCGTACCTGATCGATCCGGTCGAACTGGTGGACTCGGTGCCGGGGGCGGAGTTGGCCCAGGCATCATGGACGTGCGAGGAGATCCCGTACGACCCGGACGCCGCCGACTGGGAGCGGGCCATGGGGTGGGAACTGGACGACGAGCTCGACCACGATCTGGACGACGAGGCTGACGACGAGGCCGAGGAACCAGGGCGGGGGTGAGGCTGACGACGCCGACGACCAGGTCGGCGGCGTGGGGGCGAGGGCGGCCGTCGCCGCAGGTAGGAGATTCATGTCTCAGCCCCGACCCGGCCACGAGTGGTGTTGCGCACAGTTTTCACCCCGAGTGGAACCGCACACTGGCTGAACGCGTTCTTGTGTGAGTGCCGGGGCGCTTGTGAGGCAAACGTGCCGGTTCGGGGTTTTGGGGAACAGCAGTGATGGAGATGCGTGTGATGACGGACGGCAAGCGTCGTAAGGGCATGGTCGCCGTGGCCGCCGTGCTCGGCGGCGTCCTGACCCTGGCCGCGTGCGGCGGGGACGACGACGGCGACAAGGGCAAGGACGGCCACGGCAAGTCGCAGTCCCAGGTGGACGAGGCGGCGGCCAAGAACGCCTCGGACGCCCGAATAACGATCACGCCCAAGACCGGCACGCCCAACGCCGGCATCAACAAGGACGCCAAGGTCACCGTCAGCGACGGCAAGCTGACCAGCGTCACGATGACCGACGCGGCCGGCACCCCGGTCAAGGGCACCATCGCCGCCGACGGCGCCAGCTGGAAGCCGGACGCCCAGCTGGAGCGGGCCACCCAGTACAAGATCGTCGCTGAGGCGAAGGACGCCGATGGCCGCAAGGCCACCGGGAACTCGTCCTTCACCACCGTCGCCCCGACCAACAGCTTCATCGGCACCTTCACGCCGGAGGACGGCACCACGGTCGGCGTGGGCATGCCGGTGTCGATCAGGTTCGACAAGGCGGTGACCAACAAGAAGGACGTGCAGTCGCACATCACCGTCACCTCCTCCAGCGGCCAGAAGGTCGTCGGCCACTGGTTCGACGGCCAGCGCCTGGACTTCCGCCCGCAGGAGTACTGGAAGGCCGGCTCCACGGTCACCATGAAGCTGAAGCTGGACGGCGTCGAGGCGTCGAACGGCGTCACCGGTGTCCAGGACAAGACCGTGACCTTCAAGATCGGTCACTCGCAGGTCAGCACGGTCGACGCCAAGGCGCACACGATGACGGTCGTGCGCGACGGCAAGACCCTGAAGACCATCCCGATCTCCGCGGGCAGCGCGGAGAACCCGACCTACAACGGTCAGATGGTGATCTCCGAGAAGTTCAAGGAGACCCGGATGAACGGCGACACGGTCGGCTTCAAGGGTGAGTACGACATCGACGACGTGCCGCACGCGATGCGACTGTCCACCTCGGGCACCTTCATCCACGGCAACTACTGGGGTTCCGACTCGATCTTCGGCTCGGTCAACACCAGCCACGGCTGCGTCGGCCTGAACGACGTCAAGGGCGCGGGCGACCCGAACCAGGACGGCGCATGGTTCTTCGAGAACTCGCAGGTCGGTGACATCGTCGAGGTCAAGAACTCCCCGGACGACACCATCAAGCCGGACAACGGCCTGAACGGCTGGAACATGGACTGGAGCGAGTGGGTCGCGGGTAGCGCGACCGGCGCCTGATCCCGCGTCCCACGCGGACAGACCCCAGCCTCCCCCCGAACACACGCAGCACCGCCAGGCGGCGGACCGGCCAGCGCCGGTCCGCCGCCTGTGGCGTTTCGGCGGGTGGATGTCGCGTTGTCGACCGAACCTGAAGGTCGAGTTCACCGTCTTAGCCTGAGAACCGGGTCATGAGACCCAACTGCCCGTCTACGCCTCACTATTGACGATCAGTTCACCCCCTGCATACTGAGTATGCGGGGGGTGGTCAAACCCCCCGTTTCGGTGAACTATCCTCACCTGGGGGAAAGTTGCGTAGAAAATTACATACGGTCTGGGCTGCTTCCGTGGCGAGTGCCGCGGCGGTGGCGCTGGCAGCCGGGATGACCTCCGCGCCGGCGTCGGCCCAGGAACGGGGGGCGGCCGCGCGGGGCGGTTCCGAGCAGGGATCGCGCGGCGCGGAGAAGACGTGGATCACTCTGATCACGGGTGACCGGGTGGCGGTGGACGCCGCCGGGCAGCCGGTGGCGCTGGAGCGGGGTAAGGGGCGCGAGCACATACCCGTGCAGATCCAGCGGGTGAACGGGCATGTGTACGCGGTGCCGCTGGACGCCCAGCGGCTCATCGGGTCCGGGCGTGTCGACCAGCGCCTGTTCGACCTCACCACCCTCAGCAAGCCGGAGTACCGGGAGCGGATGAGCTCCGGGCTCCGGCTTGTCGTCATGTACAGGGGCGAGCGTCCGGCCGCGCGGGCGGCACTGCGGGAGGCCGGGAACGCCGAGGTGCGGCGCACCTTCCCGCGGCTGAACGCGGACGCGGTCAGCACGACGCACCAGGACGCCGGCGCCGTGTGGGACGCGCTGACCAGCGAGGCGAAGGGCGCGCCGTTCCGCAACGCGGCCTCCGGCGTCGCGGCGGTGTGGCTGGACGGCATCCGCAAGGCCAACCTCGACAAGAGCGTGCCGCAGATCGGCGCTCCGGAGGCGTGGAAGGCCGGGTTCGACGGCAAGGGCACCAAGATCGCCGTGCTGGACACCGGGGTCGACCAGACCCATCCGGACCTGGCCGGCCAGGAGATCGCGGAGAAGAACTTCTCCCAGGCCGCCGACGCCAAGGACCGGGTCGGGCACGGCACCCACGTGGCCTCGATCGCGGCGGGCACCGGCGCCAAGTCCAAGGGCAAGTACAAGGGCGTGGCCCCCGGGGCCAAGATCCTCGACGGCAAGGTGCTGGACGACGGCGGCTCCGGCGGCGACTCCGAGATCCTGGCGGGCATGGAGTGGGCGGCGGCCGAGAAGGCGGACGTCGTCAACCTCAGCCTCGGCGGGCCCGACTCGCCCGGCGATGACCCGCTGGAGGCGGCGGTCAACAAGCTGTCGGCGTCGACCGGCACGCTGTTCGTGATCTCCGCCGGCAACGAGGGCCCGGGCGCCGGCAGCGTCGGCTCCCCGGGGAGCGCGGACGCCGCGCTCACCGTCGGCGCCGTCGACAAGAAGGACAAGCTCGCCGACTTCTCCAGCATCGGCCCGCGCGTCGGCGACGGCGCGCTCAAGCCCGATGTGACCGCCCCGGGCGTGGACATCGGCGCGGCCGCCGCGCCCGGCAGTCTCATCGCCGAGGAGGGCGACCCGGTCGCGCCGGGCTACGTCTCCATCTCCGGCACCTCCATGGCCGCCCCGCACGCGGCGGGCGGCGCCGCGATCCTGGCCCAGCAGCACCCGGACTGGACCGGCGCGCAGATCAAGGCCGCGCTGGCCGGCTCGACCGTGCCGGGCAAGGGCTACACCGCCTTCCAGGAGGGCTCCGGCCGGATCGACCTGCGCAAGGCGACCAAGCAGAGCGTCATCGCCAAGGAGGTCTCGCTCTCCTTCGGCAAGCAGCTGTGGCCGCACACCGACGACAAGCCGGTCACCAAGCAGCTCACCTACCGCAACCTGGGCGGCACGCCCGTCACCCTGGACCTGGCGGTGACCGCGGCGGCGCCGAACGGCAAGCCCGCGCCGGACGGGTTCTTCAGCCTCGACAAGAAGCAGCTCACCATCGCCCCGGGCGCTGAGGCGAGCGTGGCGGTCACCTCCGACACCCGTCTCGGCGGCACCGTCGACGGCGCGTACAGCGCGGTGGTCACCGCCACCGGCGGCGGCCAGTCCGTGCGCACCGCGGCCGCGGTGGAGCGCGAGGTCGAGTCGTACGACGTGACCCTCAAGCACCTGGGCCGCGACGGCAAGCCCGCCAAGGTCTTCGGCAGCTACCTGGACGGTGTCGGCGGCCTGGGCACCGAGGTCTTCCAGTACGTCGACGACACCACGACGCCGCGTGACGGCAAGCTGCGCCTGCCCAAGGGCCGCTACGTGCTGAGCGGCTCGATCCACGACAGGGCCGCGGACGGCGCGGACTGGATCAACCAGCCGCGACTCGACGTCACCAAGAACGTCACGGTGACGCTCGACGCCCGTAAGGCCAAGCCGATCAAGATCACCCCGCCGGACAAGAAGGCCACGTCCGAGTTCGCCTCCATCAACATGACCGTCTCCGGGAAGGGCTTCTCCACCGGGTTCGGTTGGTGGCTGAACGACTACAAGGGCTTCCGCACCGCGCACCAGGGCCCGGCCCTCGGCCGCGACGAGCTGAGCCAGCACATCGGCCAGACCCTGCGCCGGGGCGCCACGGAGTACCACCTGGCGTTCGGCGGACCCACCACCAAGGTGGCCACCGGCTTCGTCCGCAAGGTGAAGGCCGGCGACCTGGCCAAGGTGACCGCGAAGCTCGGCGCCTCGGTGAGCGGTCGTTGGGGCTACCTGACGCCGTTCCCGCACCTGGGCGGAGAGGGTGGCGGCTCGGCCGTCGCCTTCGAGCGCAAGCTGCCCAGCACCGCCACCCTGTACCTGACCGCCACGGGCGGCGTGAAGTGGGCCTTCAACTTCGAGCAGATCGCCAGGTCCGACGACGAGACGCGGTTCGAGACCTCGTACGGCACCGAGCCCCTCGCCTTCAAGGCGGGCCGGGCGTACACCAAGAACTTCAACGTCGGTGTCTTCGGCCCCGCGCTCGGCAAGGAGTTCGGCGTCTTCCGCAAGGGCGACACCCTGACCCCCATGATCCCGCTCTTCGCGGACGGGCAGGGCAACCCGGGCGGTTCGCTGTTCGACATCGCCAGGACCACCCTCCGCCGCGACGGCAAGGTGATCGGCACCAACGGCGACCCGCTGACCGGTGAGAAGACCTTCACCGTGCCCTCCGGGCAGGGGTCGTACAAGCTGAGCACCTCGGTGCACCGCAGCAAGGTCGCCAAGGTCTCCACGAAGATCACCGCCGACTGGACCTTCTCCTCCCAGAAGGTCTCCGCCAAGACCCGGCTCCCGATCTCGGTGGTGCGCTTCACCCCGGCTCTGGCGGTCGACTCCACCGCCAAGGCGGGCGCCACGGTCAAGGTCCCTGTCGCCGTCCACGGCGCGGCCGCGGGCAAGAACCTCAAGTCGCTGACCGTCTACGTCTCCTACGACGACGGCAAGAGCTGGAAGAAGCTGGCCGTCAACGGCGGCAAGGTGACGGTGAAGAACCCGAAGGCCGGTAAGTCGGTCTCCTTCAAGGCCGTGGCCGCCGACAAGAAGGGCAACACCGTGACGCAGGCGATCCACCGGGCCTACCTGACCAAGTAGCCCGCCCCCGCCTGTCGACGCGACACACGCACCACGGCCCGCCGGAGCCCACGGCCCCGGCGGGCCCCGCGCTTCTCAGGCCCGGTCGCCGCCCACCCGCTTGAGGACGTAGACGCCGCCCGAGGCGCCGACGAGGCGGTACTCCTCGTCGGGGTGGAGCTGCCGCGCGTAGTCCGTCATGTGCTGCGGGGTGCGCGGCTCGTCCTCTTTCATCGCTATGTAGTCGGGCGCTATGCCCCGGGTGTCCCCGACCCAGAAGACCCGGCAGCGGTCGGTGAGCCGGCTGATGGGGCCGACGTTGGCCTCGACCGTGGCGTCGTCGGGTATCTCGCCCAGCACCCGCTCGGCGTCGGCGACGGCCGCGGGCTTGCGGTAGGTGTCCGGCTCGGTGAGGCCGTACAACGGCAGCGAACTGGTGAGGGCCACGCCGGCCGCGGCGACGGCGACCGGGAGCTGGCGGGCGTAGGCGGCGAGCCAGGGGCGCCGGCTGCGGCGGGTGCGGTGTATGGCGTCGACCAGGGCCAGGAAGACGACGGGCATCAGGACGGCGTTGTAGTGCCAGTCGGTGCCCCAGTAGTGGTCGTCGTGGGAGACGAAGCGCCAGCCGAGGGTGGGCACGGCGGCCAGCAGCAGCGGCGAACGCAGCGCCAGCAGGCCGGCGGTGGGCAGCAGCACCCAGGCCAGGGTGCGCAGCGCGGTGTCCAGCGGGATGGTGGCGGTCGCCTCGCCGCCCTCCATCTTCTTCCAGTAGGCGTAGTCCCCGGAGCCGTTGAACTCCGGTATCACCACGCCCAGCGCCAGCGCCGAGGCGATCACGCCGAACGCCGCCAGCCCGATGGCCAGCGCGGACAGCCGCGCGTCGCGCCGTCCCCAGCTGCGGAAGAGGATGACGGCGCCGATGGCCGCGACCGTGGCGCCGAGGTCCTCCTTGACGAAGACCAGGGGCGCCGTCCACAGCATCGCCCGGTACCAGCGCTCCCGGACGATCGCCTCCAGCGCGAACGCCAGCAGCGGCATCGCGAAGGCGATCTCGTGGAAGTCGAAGTCCACCGCGCGCTGTATGCCCCAGGACAGGCCGTAGGCGACGCCTATCAACAGCCCGCGGCCGCGACCCAGCAGATGGGCGGCGAGCCGCGCGACCGGCACCGCGGAGAGCGCGAACAGGGCGGCCTGGACGACGAGCAGGGTGACCGGGGTGGGGAAGACCCGGTAGAAGGGCGCCACCAGCGCGGTGACCGGGCTGAAGTGGTCGCCGAGGATGTGGGCGCCGGGGCCCTTGAGGTCGGCGACGGGCGCCTGGAGGTGGGCGTAGGCCCTTATGGCCTGTTCGAAGATGCCCAGGTCCCAGGACATGGTCGCCATGCGGCGGTAGCGGCACACCGACAGCGTCGTGTACGCGACGAACAGCGCGCCCGCCAGCCAGTACGGGTCCAGCCGCGGGTTGCGCAACGCGGCGGCCCGGGAACGGAGGGGTGAGGGTTCCGCGGCGGCGGCCGTCTGGTCCGCGGTGTCGCCTGTGGTGCCGGGCGGGACTGCGGCGGCCGTGTCCATCCAGGGTCCTTATCGTGTGGGCGTCTGTGCGAAAAGATACGTGAAGGGGGTGGCGCGGTTGCAGGGTCGGTTCGGTGGTCCGGGGCGGGCCGTGGCCGCCGTACTCGTCGTGCTGCTCGCCGCGGGCGGCTGCTCCGAGCGCGGTGGGGACGGGGGCGGCGGGGGCCGGGGGAGCGGGGCGTCGGGCCCCGCCCTGGAGGCTGTGGCCTCGCTCACGGTCAAGGGTCGGGCGCCCAGGGCCGGTTACGAGCGTGAGGCGTTCGGCAGCTCCTGGAGTGACACCGACCACAACGGCTGCGGGACCCGCGACGACATCCTCCGACGGGACCTGGCGGAGGTGACCTTCCGCGACGGGCACTGCGAGGTCGCCTCGGGCACGCTCGACGACGACCCGTACACGGGGAGGACGGTGCGCTTCGTGCGCGGCCGCAGCAAGGTCGACATCGACCATGTGGTGGCGCTCTCCGACGCCTGGCAGAAGGGCGCGCGGACCTGGGACCGGGATCGTCGGGTGGCGTTCGCCAACGATCCGCTCAACCTGATCGCGGTCGACGCCTCGGCGAACCGGCGCAAGGGCGACGGCGACACGGCGACCTGGCTGCCGCCGCACCGCGCCTACCGCTGTGACTACGTGGCGCGGCAGGTGGCGGTGAAGCGGAAGTACGGGGTGTGGGTCACCCGCGCGGAGAAGGGCGCGATGGTCCGGGTGCTGCGCGGCTGCCCGAAGACGCGGCTGCCCCGGCGGTGAGCCGCCGGGGCAGGGTGGGGACGAGGGCCCGGCCCCTCGTCCTCGTCTGGGGACGGGGGTGTGCGGGGGCGAGGGGCGTCAGCTCGCCTTCTTCCAGGTGGCGCAGCCGTTGGTCTTGAAGTAGACGTCGCCGGGGGCGATGGTCACCACGCCGTTCCCGGTGACGTTCTCGTTGGCGATGATCGACGTGGTGGCGTCGTGGAGGGCGTCCTTGTCGCGCTCCCAGTAGCAGCCGAGCTCCTCGGTGTTCCCGGTGGACTTGTAGGTGCCGGGGGCGATGTCGACGCCCACCTTGTACATCCCGCTGCCGGAGACCTCGGTCTTGGGGGAGCCGGTCTCCTTGGCCGGGACCAGCTCCCAGTCCGCACAGCCGGTGGACTTGAAGACCTTGTCGGTGGCCTTGACGGTCACATAGCTGGCGCCCACGACGTTGTCGTTGGCGAGGATCGAGTCGGGCTCGCCGCTGGAGTCCTTGGCCCGCTCCCAGTAGCAGCCGTCGTCCTCCCCGTTGTCGACGGAGCGGTAGGTGCCGGGCTTGATGTCGGTGCCGACCTGGAGGGTGCCCTCGCCGTCGACGGTATCCCCCTTCTTCTTCTCTTCCTTCTTCTCCCCGCCCTGGCCCCCGCTGCCGGCGGCGGAGGTGTCCTTGCTCTTGTCGCTCTTGTCGTCGTCTCCGCCGCCCCCGGCCGCGACCCCGCCGATGGCCACGACGGCGATGATCGCGCCGGCGGCCGTGAGCACCTTGTGCCGGGCGAACCAGTTCCGCTGCTTCTGCTGACGCTGAGACATGACGGCCCCCTTCGGGCGGTGAGTGGATCTCCGTGAACCGATGGGTCAATAACAACAGAAGCTGTGAACCGCGTCAACACGATTCACGCGTGGTGTCCGGTCCACGCGGCGAGGGGGTCCTTTTGGGGTACACGGGTATGCTCGCCGTCACAGCAGCCCACGCGCGCCAGGGGAACGGGAGCCGACCGGTGCCGGACAACGCACACAAGGCAGAGCAGCCAGAGAAGGCGCACGCGCCGGAGAAAGCGCACGCGCCGGAGAAAGCGCACGCGCCGGGGAAGGCACACGCGCCGGAGAAGGCCGAGAAACCGGACACGGCCGACAAGACCGAGGTGACCGCCGCCGGGATCGCCCGGCTCGCCGGGGTGGGCCGCGCCGCCGTCAGCAACTGGCGCCGTCGCCACGCCGACTTCCCCAAGCCGGTCGGCGGCACCGAGACCAGCCCCACCTTCGCCCTCGACGCCATCGAGCACTGGCTGCGCGCCCAGGGCAAGCTGGCCGAGGTGCCGCTGCGGGAGCGGGTCTGGCAGCTGCTCGCCGGCCACCCCGCCGGCGCCGCCACCGCGCTCCGCCACGCCGGGGCGGTGCTGCTGCTGGTCCGGCACCGGCCCGCCGCCTGGGGCGAGCTCAAGGCCGCCGACGACGCCCAGCTCGCGCAGTGGCTGCCCACCGCGCTCGCCCCCGTGCTCAGCGCCCGGCTCGGCGACCGGCACCCGGTGCGCGTCCCCGGCCCCGCCGAGCTCGCCGCCGACGCCGCCCTGGTGCGCGGCGCCGCCGAACTCGCCGCGGAACTGGGCCCGCGCGAGGCGTTCGAGTTCCTGCTCGGCCGCCATCTGGACGCCAACCCCCGGCAGTACACGCTCACCCCGCCCGGCCCGGCCGCCCTGATGGCCGCGCTGGCCGGCGTCGGCGCGGACTCCGGGCGTGGCGATGTCACCGTGCTCGACCCGGCCTCCGGAACGGGTGGGCTGCTGGCGGCGGTCGGCGGCGCGCGGACCGTCTGCGCGCAGGAGTCGGCCCCCGAGCTCGCCGCCGTCACCGCGCTGCGGCTGGCCCTCGGCTCCGACGCCCGGGTGCGGGTGCGCGACGCCGACAGCCTGCGCGCCGACGCCTTCTCCGGGCTCGCCGCCGACGCGGTGGTCTGCCACCCCCCGTTCAACGAGCGCAACTGGGGCCACGACGAGCTCGCCTACGACGCCCGCTGGGAGTACGGATTCCCGGCCCGCACCGAGTCCGAGCTGGCCTGGGTGCAGCACGCGCTGGCCCATCTGCGCGACGAGGGGGCCGCGGTGCTGCTGATGCCCCCGGCCGCCGCCGCCCGCCGCTCCGGCCGCCGCATCCGCGCCGACCTGCTGCGCCGGGGGGCGCTGCGGGCCGTGATCGCGCTGCCCGCGGGCGCGGCCCCGCCGTACGGCATCCCGCTGCATCTGTGGGTGCTGCGCCGCCCCGGCGCGGGCCGGCCCGCCGCCCCGCACCTGCTGCTGGTGGACGCGGCCGAGGCGCCGGGCGGCGGCTCGGGCGCGGGGGCCGGCGCGGGCGCCGGCGGCCGGGACCGCCTCGACTGGCCGGCCCTCCAGTCCACCGTGCTCGCGGCCTGGCGGGCCTTCGACCGGGACGGGGGGCCCGATCGGCGCGACGGCGGCGAGGGGCTGCCGGGGGTGTGCCGCGCCGTGCCGGTCATCGAACTCCTCGACGACGACGTCGACCTGACGCCGGCCCGCCACCTCCCGCCGCCGGCAGCCGGCGCCGGAAGCGCCGAGTTGGCCGCCGTGCGCGACCGCCTGGCCGCCACCCTGGCCCGCACCGCCGAGCTGACCCCGCAGGCCCCCGCCGCCGACCCGGACGCGACCGCGACGGCATCGGGCGCGGGCGGCGGCCGGTGGCCCATGACGACGGTCGGCGAACTGGCCCGCGCGGGCGCGCTGGTGCTGCGCACCGGCGGTGCGGGACAGCTCGGGGCGGCGGGCGGCGCGGGGCCCGCCGTCCTCACCGAGCAGGACGTGCTCTCCGGAACGGGACCCTCCGGAACCCTGCCGGGCGGCGCGGCGGGCGCGACCGGGGTCGGCGGCGCGGCCGGATCCGGCGGTGAGGAACCGGTGCTGACCGCTCCCGGCGACGTCGTCGTGCCGGTCCTGGGCGGCGGATCCGTCGCCCGTGTCGTCGACGAGGCCACCGCCGGAGCCGCCCTCGGCCGCAACCTCGCCCTGCTGCGGCCCGATCCGACCGCCCTGGACCCCTGGTTCGTCGCCGGCTACCTGCGCGGCAGCGCCAACCAGCGGCAGGCCAGCAGCTACGCCTCGACCGCCACCCGGCTCGATGTGCGCCGGCTGCACCTGCCCCGGCTGCCCCTGGCCGAGCAGCGGCACTACGGCGAGCGCTATCGCACCCTCGCCGCCTTCGAGGAGGCCCTGCGGCTGGCCGGGCGGCTGGGCGAGCGGCTGGTGCAGGGGCTGTACGACGGACTCGCGGACGGAACCGTCGGGGTGGAGTGAGCAACCCGACAGCCGATCCGTACAACCCCCCTACCAGCGGCGCTGTCGGTGTATACGCTCAGACCCGCGTCCCGTCCGTGTACCGTCCCGTCAGGTTTCAGGAGCAGCCATGTACGGCTCCGGCTTCCCGCAGCCGCAGCGCCCCTCGACCCCCTTGCTGGTCGTGCTGCGCGTGCTCTTCGTGGCGCTCTCGGTGCTCAGCCTGGGGCTGCTGGCCTGGGCCGCCATGCTGCGGATCGCCATCGTCCGGCGCCGCCCCCTGGACTGGGCGCTGTTCTGGGGCGCGCTGACGCTGGCGATCATCGCGATCGTGGCGTTCAGCCACAGCCCGGACGACCCGCGGGCGATCGACTACGTCTTCCTGGCCGCGATCCTCTCGATGGCCGTCGGGGTCCCGGTGCACTACCTCTTCGCCGACATCCGGCACCACCAGGGACCGCCCCGGACCCCGGTGCCGCCCGTGTCCCCGTACGCCGCGGGCGCGCCGACACCGCCCCCGTCCCCGTACGCCGCGGCGGCACCGACGCAGCCGGGCGGCTACGGCTACCCGCAGCAGCAGCCACAGCAGCAGCCCCAGCCGCCGTACGCGCAGCCCCAGCCCTACGCGCAGCCGCAGCCCTACGCACAGCCCCAGGCGCAGCCTCAGCCCCAGGCCGGGCCGCCGGCCCAGCCCCAGCCGTACACGCCGCCGCAGCCGCGCCCGCAGCCTCAGCGCATCGACCAGGTCCGGGCCGAGCTCGACGAGCTGAGCGACTACCTCCGCAGGGAGCAGGACCGTTGAACGGACGTCTCGTAGCGGACCGCTATGAGCTGGCGACCCTGCTCGGCCAGGGCGGCATGGGGCAGGTGTGGACCGCCTACGACCGGCGGTTGGACCGTCGGGTGGCGGTGAAGCTGCTGCGCACCGACCTGATGGCCGGCGCCGTGGGGGGCGGGGTCGACGACCCCGCCGAGGAGCTGCGCCGCCGCTTCGTGCGCGAATGCCGGGTCACCGCCCAGGTCGACCACCGGGGCCTGGTGACGGTGCACGACGCGGGCGGCGACGGTGCCGACCTGTACCTGGTCATGAGCCATGTCGAGGGCGCGGACCTGGCGGACCACCTCGCCGAACACGACCCGTACCCGTGGCGGTGGGCGGTGTGCGTGGCCGCTCAGCTGTGCGCGGTGCTCTCCGCCGTGCACGCGGTGCCGATCGTGCACCGCGACCTCAAGCCGCGGAACGTGATGGTCCGGCAGGACGGCACGGTCACCGTGCTGGACCTCGGCGTCGCCGCCGTCCTGGACTCCGACACCACCCGCCTCACCCGCACCGGCTCGCCCATCGGCTCGCCCGCGTACATGGCGCCCGAGCAGGCGATGGGCGGCGCCGTCGGCCCGTACACCGACCTGTACGCGCTGGGCGTGCTGCTCCACGAACTCCTGGTCGGCCAGGTGCCCTTCGCCGGCTCCACCGCGCTGGGCGTGCTCCACCGCCATCTGTACGAGCCCCCGGTGCCGGTCCGGCAGGTCCGCCCCGAGGTGCCCGAGGCCCTTGAGGCGCTGGTGCTGCGCCTGCTGGCCAAGGATCCGCGGCACCGGCCCGCCGACGCGCAGGAGGTCTACCAGGCACTGGCCCCCCTGCTGCCGACCCCGGGCGGGCCGTGGACGGCCGCCGACGGCGCCCCGGGGCAGCCGGGGGCGTCGGGAGTCGCGGGGCCCACGGGCCCGATGGACCCCACCCGTCCGTTCCTCCGCCCGCACGCGCCCTGGCCCGACCGCGCGGCCACACCGCCGCCCACGCCGGCCCCCGCCGCACCCGCACCCGCCCCGGCCGGCGGCGGGCCGGACATCGCCGCGGCCGTCGACGAGGTGAAGCGGCTGCTGGACCACGGCCGGATCACCCAGGCCGTGGACATCCTCGGCGGCGTCCTCCCGGCCGCCGCCGCCCGCCACGGCGAACACTCCGGCGTCGTCCGCAGCCTGCGCAAGCAGTACGCGGCCACGCTCATGGACGACGGGCAGTACCGCCGCGCCCTGCCCGAACTGCGGCGGCTCGCCGACGAGTACGGGGCGGAGTCGGGGCCGGTGGCGCTGCGCCAGTCGCTCCAGTTCCGTTACGAGGCAGCCCAGTGCCTGGAGCAGCTCGGGGACGCCGCCTCCGCGCTGGTGGAGTACCGCACCCTGCTCCCGTACTTCGAGCAGTACGCCGCCGCCGACCCCGCCCAGCCCTTGGAGATCCGCCGTCGCATCGGCCATCTGCTGCTCTCCACCGGCGACCGGGCCGCGGCCCACGACACGCTCGCCCGGTTGCTGTACGACGCCGAGCGGCTGCACGGCCCGCACCACCCGTTCCCCGAGGAGCTCCGCCGCACCCTCCAGTGGCTGGGCCAGGTGCACGGCTGAGCAGCGCGCCGGGCCGGTCCCACGGTCCCCATCCACCCCGCGCTACTCAATTCCCGCCGAATCGTTGGTCGAATCAGTGGCTAGAGCCGCCATGACTCCCTACCATCGATCAACGCCAGGTCGGTCGATGTCCTTGTGACGCACGATCTCTGCCGGGAGGCTGCTTCGATGAACCGCCGCCGCACCGCGTACACCCTCTCCGCCGCCGCGCTGCTGGCCGCGACCCCGCTTCTCACCGCCTGCGGCAACGACGCGCACCCCGGTGCCGCCGCAGTCGTCGACGGCCGCCGCATCACCGTGGCCCAGCTCCAGGCCCAGGTCAGAGAGGTGCGGGACGCCCAGCGTGACCATCCGCAGGCGGAGCAGCTGATCGCCGGCTCCGGGCGGCTGAGCCAGGACACACTGATCCGGATGATCCAGTACCGGGTGATCGAGCGCGCCGGCGCGGACCACGGGATCCGCGTCACCCGGCGTGAGGTGCAGGAGGAACGCGCCAGGACCGAGGCGCGGGAGGGCGGCGCGGCCACGGTGCGCGGGCTCTACCTCCAGCAGGGCATCGCGCCCGACCAGATCGACGAGGCCGTCCGGGCCGACCTGACCCGCGACAAGCTGCTGGCGAAGCTGGGCACCGAGGGCGCCAACACCGCCTTCGCCCGCACCTCCGAGGACCTCGCCATCGACGTCAATCCGCGCTTCGGCAGTTGGGACGACCGGGAGGGCACCGCCAAGCTCGCCCAGGAGCCCTGGCTGCGTGAGACGCCGCCGACGGTCGCGGCGCCCGAGCCCGCGTAAGCGGCCGCCGGCCCGGGCGGAGCTCCCGGGCGCCGACCGGCGCCGGGCACGGGCGGGCCGGCGCCGGGGTCGGGTCGCGGGCCTGGGGCACGGCCGCCGTCCCCGGTCGCGGCGGCCGCTCGGACCTGGGTTACGTTCGAAGGGTGAACGCTTCCCGCAACGGCACCGGCCTCGGCGACCCCGGCCGACTGGTGCTGCTCACCACCAGCCACCGCGTCGCCCCCGGCCTGCTGTCCTGGCCCGCCTGGCGGGCCCTGCGCGCCGCCGACCGGGTGCTCTGCGCCGACCTCGACCACCCGCAGCTGCCCTACCTCCGCGAGGCGGGTGTGGATGTCGAGCGGGCCGAGCCCGCCGCCCGCGAGCTGGTCGAGTACTGCGTCGACGGTGGCCGCATGGCCGTCGTGATCACCTCCGCGGACGGCGAGTCCGCGCTCACCGACGGGCTGGCCCGGATGGCCGGCTCGGGCCGCGAGCAGATGCCGGACCTGGAGCTGCTGCCCGGCTCGTACGACCTGCCCGGCGCCCGGCTGCTCGACCTGGTGCAGGTCATGGACCAGATCCGGGCCGAGTGCCCGTGGAGCGGCGAGCGCACCAACGCGGAGCTGGTGAAGTACGGCCTGGAGGAGGCGTACGAGCTGGTCGAGGCCATCGAGGAGGGCGACCGGCAGGCGCTGCGCGAGGAGCTGGGCGACGTACTGCTCCAGGTCGTCTTCCACGCCCGGATCGCCCAGGACGACCCGGACGAGCCCTTCTCCATCGACGACGTCGCCGCCGGCATCGTGGACAAGCTCATCCACCGCCACCCGCACGTCTTCGGCGAGGAGACCGCGCACACCGCCGACGAGGTCCGGGAGCACTGGCTGCGCACCAAGGCGGCCGAGAAGCGGCGCGACTCCGTCACCGAGGGCGTTCCGCTGGGCCAGCCCGCCCTCGCCCTCGCCGCCAAGCTCGCCTCCCGCGCCCGCACGGCCGGCCTGGACGTGGCCCCGCCGGAAGGCGAGGGCGTCGGCTACGAGCTGCTGGCGCTGGCCGTACGGGCGGAAGGCGAGGGCGTCGAGCCCGAGTCGGCGCTACGGGCCGCCGCGCGGGCCTACCGCGACGCCATCCTCCTGGCGGAGGGCGCCTCCGACTGAGGGGTCGGCCCCGTGGTCGGCGTAGGGCCCGCCTTCGACGGGGCGGCGCCGGCCCCGGCGGGGCGGTCGCCGTCCCCGGCGGGAGGGAAAGAGGGCCGTCCTCTCCCGTCCTCGGCTCAGGGGATACCGTCGATGACATGTCCGATCAGTCGCCGTGTGCCCGTTCCGCCGCCGCGCCCGAGCTCTTCACCTGGGAGTTCGCCACCGATCCGTACCCCGCGTACGCCTGGCTGCGCGAGCACGCGCCGGTACACCGGACGGAGCTGCCGAGCGGGGTGGAGGCGTGGCTGGTGACGCGCTACGCGGACGCGCGGCAGGCGCTGGCGGACCAGCGGCTGAGCAAGAACCCCGTGCACCACGCGGAGCCCGCGCACGCCAAGGGGAAGACGGGGATCCCCGGCGAGCGTAAGGCCGAGCTGATGACGCATCTGCTCAACATCGACCCGCCGGACCACACCCGGCTGCGGCGGCTGGTGTCCAAGGCGTTCACCCCGCGCCGGGTCGCGGAGTTCGCGCCGCGGGTGCAGGAGCTGACCGACGGGCTCATCGACGGCTTCGCCGGGCGCGGCGAGGCGGACCTCATCCACGAGTTCGCCTTTCCGCTGCCCATCTACGCGATCTGCGATCTGCTCGGCGTGCCGCGCGAGGACCAGGAGGACTTCCGCGACTGGGCCGGCATGATGATCCGGCACGGGAAGGGGCCGCGCGGCGGCGTCGCCCGGTCCGTGAAGAAGATGCGCGGCTACCTCGCCGAGCTCATCCACCGCAAGCGCAACGCCCTGGGCGACGACCTCATCTCCGGTCTCATCCGCGCGTCCGACCACGGCGAGCACCTCACCGAGAACGAGGCCGCGGCGATGGCGTTCATCCTGTTGTTCGCCGGCTTCGAGACCACCGTCAACCTCATCGGCAACGGCACCTACGCGCTGCTGCGCCACCCCGAGCAGCGGGCGCGCTTCGAGCGGGCGGTGGCCGAGGGGGACGAGGAGCTGCTCGCGACGGCGGTGGAGGAACTGCTCCGCTACGACGGACCGGTGGAGATCGCGACCTGGCGGTTCGCCACCGAGCCGCTGACGCTCGGCGGGCAGCGCATCGCCGCGGGCGACCCGGTGTTGGTGGTGTTGGCCGCGGCCGACCGCGACCCCGAGCGCTTCCGCCATCCGGACACCCTGGACCTCTCCCGCGGGGACAACCAGCATCTCGGATACGGCCATGGCATCCACTACTGCCTGGGCGCGCCGCTGGCCCGGCTGGAGGCGCAGACCGCCCTCGCGACCCTGCTGCGCCGCCTGCCCGACCTGCGACTTGCGGCCGAGGAGAGCGATCTGCGATGGCGTGGCGGGCTCATCATGCGGGGGCTGCGCACCCTCCCGGTGGAGTTCTCCGCGTCTGAAAAATGACGCGGAATCAACTATGTGATCTCTGCGTGACCTCCACTACATCGACTTGTGACTGTCAGGTGGCCGCATTATCTTCAACCCTCGACTCAGCCGCCACACGAGAGGCCCGTACGTATGCGCTCCGGCACTGGTAGACATCGCCGTCCCCGTCAGGCTCCGGCCATCGTCGTCGCAGCCGGCGTGACCGGCGCGAGCATCGCGCTGCCGCTGATGGGTGCGACCAGTGCGAACGCCGCAGACACCGCCACCTGGGACCGCGTCGCCGAGTGCGAGAGCGGCGGGATGTGGAGCGCCAACGAGGGCAACGGCTTCTACGGTGGGCTCCAGCTGACGCTCGACATGTGGAAGAGCCACGGTGGCATCGACTACGCCCCGCGTCCGGATCTGGCCAGCCGCTCGCAGCAGATCGCCGTGGCCCAGAGCATCCTGAAGGCCCAGGGGCCGAGCGCCTGGCCGGGCTGCGCGGTCAACGCCGGCCTCACCCAGGGGGGCAGCGCCCCGGAGGTGGACCCGGGCCGCACCCTGCCCCCGGAGCCCGACCCCATCCCGTCCGAGACTCCCGACCGCCCCTCCGGGGAGACGGACAAGGAGAAGGACCAGGGCGAGGAGGCCGACCGGGACGCGGACAAGGACGCGGACCAGGACGCGGACAAGGGCGAGGACCAGGACGCGGACAAGGGCGAGGGCCAGGACGCGGGCAAGGGCGAGGACGCGGACCGGGGCGCCGACCAGGGCTCGGACCGGGGCGAGGACCCGCGGGGTGACGACGACCGCGAGGGGCCCGCGGATCCCGTGGACCCCCAGGCGCCTGACGGGGGCTCCGACGACTCCGGAGGCGACTCCCGGGACCCGCGCGGCTCCGACGGCTCCGAAGGCTCCGACGGGTCGTCGGACACCGGCCGACCGGGTCAGCCCGACGAGGCGGAGCCGGGCACCCCCGGGGGCCGGGACGGCGAAACCGGCACCGGCGTGGACGAGGGCCCCGCTACCGACACCCGCGAGGGCACCGGGCGCCACCGCGGCCAGCCGGACACCCGCGCCCCTGAGGACGGCGACCAGCGCAGCGGACGGCACGCCTCGCGCGACGGCCTGGAGGGCCGGGACGGCTCCACCGGCCCCGGCGACTACACCGTGCGACCCGGTGACAACCTGTCAGTCATCGCCGAGGAGAACAAGGTTCCCGGCGGCTGGCCGGCGCTCTACGACGCCAACGAGCGCGTCGTCGGCAAGGACCCGAACGTGATCCAACCCGGACAGCAGCTGGTACTTGACGCCGAGAAGGCTCCGGAGACCGGCGCCGACCAGGACGCCACGAAGGCGTCGAAGACTCAGAAGTAGTGCTGACGAAGGCGGTTCGCTGCGGTATGCCCGAGTTTGGTGAAAGTGAGATATGGATCTCTTCGCCTATTCGGGTGTATCGCCCGTGTCCCGCCTTCGTACGCCACTTCTGACCTGCGGCGATGTGGGTTCCCCGGTCCAAACGGGGCTGAGATTCCACGGATGTTGGGGTTTGAGCTCTCCGGGGGGATGTGCTTACCGTCGTCATCGCTCGCACCGCGAGTGCCACCGACCGTCACGCCGAGTCCTGCCAGCGGTCGGAGGGATTGTCGACGCGCAAGCGCCGAAGGCAGGAGCGGGGGACCCAACGTATGTGCCGGGCCCTCCGGCTAGGGGTGAAGTCGCACGCGGTCACCGCACGCGGCCGGGCAACTCACGTGCCCGAACCCGACAGCTCACCTCGTAGGCGTCGGTGAGGAAACCCAACATGCTTCATGGCAAGGGCAAGCATCGTCGTCCCTCCAAGGTCACCCGCATCGCCACCCTCGCCGGTGTCGCCGGCGCCGCGGTCGCCGTCCCGCTGATGGGCGCCACCGCCGCCAACGCGGCCACCACCGAGCAGTGGGACCAGGTCGCGCAGTGCGAGTCCGGGGGCAACTGGTCCATCAACACCGGCAACGGCTACTACGGCGGCCTCCAGTTCTCGGCCTCCACCTGGGCCGCCTACGGCGGCACGCAGTACGCGCCCACCGCCGACAAGGCCAGCAAGTCCCAGCAGATCGAGATCGCCCAGAAGGTGCTGGCCGGGCAGGGCAAGGGCGCCTGGCCCAAGTGCGGCGTCAACCTGACCAGCGGCGGCAGCCAGGGCTCCGGCTCGGGCGGCTCCCAGGCGCACACCCCGTCGCAGAGCCAGAGCCACACCCAGTCGCAGTCGCAGGCCCAGTCCCGGCCGCAGACGCACCAGCAGTCCCAGCCGCAGGCCCGGCCCACCGCCCAGCCGCAGCCCGAGCGCACCACCCAGGCCCCGAAGGCCAACCGCTCCCAGGAGCGCCAGGCCCAGCCGCAGCAGTCCGCGCCGCGCCACGCCGCCCCCAAGACCATCCAGAAGGGCGACGGCGAGTACCAGGTCAGGGCGGGCGACACGCTGTCCACCATCGCCGCCGCGCAGCACGTCGACGGCGGCTGGCAGAAGCTCTACGAGCTGAACGACGACATCGTCGGCGACGCGGACCTCATCTACCCGGGTCAGATGCTCGACCTGCGCTAAGGGCTCCGCGGGAAGTGCCGTGACGGGCCGTCGTTCGCCTGCGGGCCCGTTGTGGCTGGTCGCGCAGTTCCCCGCGCCCCTTCAGGGCGCTGCCGAACCGCAGCCGACTTCACCAGAGCCGCTTAGCCCCCTTTTCAGGGCTCGGTTCGCCTGAGTGCGCGCGCGCCCTTCGGCTCACTCGCCGGAGTGCGCGCGGGGCCGGAGTGCGCGCCCGGCCGCAGTGCGTGCGCGGTCGGGAGTCAGGGGATCGTCCCCCTCGTCCCCACATCCCCGCAGTCCCCCTCTCGGCTGAGCCGCCCCAGCCTCAGCTGAGCCCCCACGCCGGCCCCGGCCGGGCGCGCCCCACCCCCCGTAACGGGCGCCCCGCCGGGGCCGTGCGCCTTCTCCGCTCAGCGAACAGCCGCCGATTCGCCCCACGATCAGGGCTTTTGGGGTGTGCGCCGTCTCGTCCGGCGGGCGAAGGGCGGGCACAGCGCCCCGGGCCCGTTAGGCTCGTGTCGCAGAACCCAGACACATACGAAGGAGACCCTCGTGCCGTCCATCGACGTCGTCGTAGCTCGCGAGATCCTCGACTCGCGAGGCAACCCCACGGTCGAGGTCGAGGTCGGCCTCGACGACGGCAGCACGGGTCGTGCTGCCGTGCCGTCCGGCGCCTCGACCGGCGCCTTCGAGGCCCTCGAACTGCGTGACGGGGACAAGAACCGCTACAACGGCAAGGGCGTCGAGAAGGCCGTCCTCGCCGTCATCGAGCAGATCGGCCCGGAGCTCGTCGGCTACGACGCCACCGAGCAGCGCCTGATCGACCAGGCGATGTTCGACCTGGACGCCACCCCGGACAAGTCCTCGCTCGGCGCCAACGCCATCCTGGGCGTCTCCCTGGCCGTCGCCCACGCCGCCTCCGAGGCGTCCGACCTCCCGCTCTTCCGGTACCTGGGTGGCCCCAACGCCCACCTGCTGCCGGTCCCGATGATGAACATCCTGAACGGCGGCTCGCACGCCGACTCCAACGTGGACATCCAGGAGTTCATGATCGCGCCGGTCGGCGCGGAGTCCTTCTCCGAGGCGCTGCGCTGGGGCACCGAGGTCTACCACACCCTCAAGTCGGTGCTGAAGGAGCGCGGCCTCTCCACCGGCCTCGGCGACGAGGGCGGCTTCGCCCCGAACCTCGACTCCAACCGCGAGGCGCTGGACCTGATCCTGGAGGCGATCCAGAAGGCCGGCTACACCCCGGGCCAGGACATCGCGCTGGCGCTGGACGTCGCCGCCTCCGAGTTCTACAAGGACGGCTCCTACGTCTTCGAGGGCCAGGAGCGCACCGCCGCCCAGATGACCGAGTACTACGCCGAGCTCGTCGAGGCGTACCCGCTGGTCTCCATCGAGGACCCGCTGTTCGAGGACGACTGGGACGGCTGGAAGACCATCACCGCCAAGCTCGGCGACAAGGTCCAGCTCGTCGGCGACGACCTGTTCGTCACCAACCCGGAGCGCCTCGGCCGCGGCATCGAGGAGGGCGCCGCCAACGCCCTGCTGGTCAAGGTCAACCAGATCGGCTCGCTCACCGAGACCCTGGACGCCGTCGAGCTGGCCCAGCGCAGCGGCTTCAAGTGCATGATGTCCCACCGCTCCGGCGAGACCGAGGACGTCACCATCGCCGACCTGGCCGTCGCCACCAACTGCGGCCAGATCAAGACCGGTGCCCCGGCCCGCTCCGAGCGTGTCGCCAAGTACAACCAGCTGCTGCGCATCGAGGAGATCCTCGACGACGCCGCGGTGTACGCGGGTCGCAGCGCGTTTCCCCGCTTCAAGGGCTGACGCCCTGAAGCTCGGCTTCCCGCGCTTCAAGGGCTGACGAACACCGCCGGTCACGGCGATGCGTCCAGCTTCCGTACGTCCCCGGCCGCGGTCCCGTACCGTGTCCGGGGACGTACGTGCGTATGTGTCACGGCTGACGGGGAGGCGGGAGATGGCTCGGGACCGGGATCGGTTCTCCACCGCGACCAGGCTGAAGGCGCTCGGCGGCCAGGCCGCCGCCCGGGTCTACCGCGCGCGCACCCCGCGCCGCGGCCGCCTCACCGGGCGCGCCGCCCTGCTCGCGTTGGTCCTCTGCTCCCTCGTCGTCGCCCTCGCCTATCCGACACGACAGTTCGTCTCGCAGCGCTCGGACATCGCCGACCAGCGGCGCCAGGCGGAGGAGGCGCGCGAGGACGTCAAGCGGCTGCGCGAGGAGAAGGCGCGGCTGCAGGACCCGGCGTACATCGAGCGGCTCGCCCGCGAACACCTGCACTACGTCCGGCCGGGCGAGACCGGCTACAGCGTGCTGGGTGGCGGCGGTCCGGGCGACCGCGTCGACAGCCGGGCCGCCGCCGACCAGCCCTGGTACCGCAATCTGTGGGACGGTGTGGACGCCGCGGACCGGCAGCCGTCCCGCTGACCCGCCACCGTCTCCGTCTCCCGAATCCGTCCCGGCCACCCACCGCTCCGAACCGACCGAAGAGAACCCTCCACACATGGACACGCCCCCTCCGCAGACCGAGCACACCGCGCCCACCGACGCCGACGTGGCCGCCATCAAGGCGCAGCTGAACCGCGTGCCGCGCGGTCTGCGCGCCATCGCCCACCGCTGCCCCTGCGGCAACCCCGACGTCGTCGAGACGGCCCCGCGGCTCGAGGACGGCACGCCCTTCCCGACGCTCTACTACCTGACCTGCCCGCGCGCCGCCTCCGCCATCGGCACCCTGGAGGCCAACGGCGTGATGAAGGAGATGCAGGCCCGGCTCGGCACCGACCCGGAGCTGGCCGCCGCCTACCGCGCCGCCCACGAGGACTACATCGCCCGCCGCGACGCGATCGAGGTGCTGGAGGGCTTCCCGAGCGCCGGCGGCATGCCGGACCGGGTCAAGTGCCTGCATGTGCTGGTCGGCCACTCGCTGGCGGCCGGGCCCGGCGTCAACCCGCTGGGCGACGAGGCCCTGGCGCTGCTGCCGGAGTGGTGGCGCAAGGGCCCGTGCGTGAACCCCTGCGGGGGCGAGGGGGAGTCCGAGTGAGGCGCGTCGCCGCCATCGACTGCGGCACCAACTCCATCCGACTGCTCGTCGCCGACCTCGACCCGGCCACCGGCGAACTGGTCGAGCTCGACCGGCGGATGCGGATCGTGCGCCTGGGCCAGGGCGTGGACCGCACCGGGCGGCTGGCCCCCGAGGCGCTGGAGCGCACGTTCGCGGCGTGCCGGGAGTACGCCGCCGTGATCGAGGAGTACGGGGCGTCCCACCCGCGCTTCGTGGCCACCTCCGCCTCGCGCGACGCGGAGAACCGCGAGGACTTCGTGCGCGGCGTGCTGGAGATCCTGGGCGTGGAGCCCGAGGTGATCACCGGCGATCAGGAGGCGGAGTTCTCCTTCACCGGCGCCACCCGGGAGCTCACCGGCGCCGACGGCTTCGAGAAGCCGTACCTGGTGGTGGACATCGGCGGCGGCTCCACGGAGTTCGTCGTCGGTGAGGACCATGTGCGGGCCGCGCGCAGCGTGGACATCGGCTGTGTGCGGATGACCGAGCGCCATCTGGTCGTCGACGGCCGGGTGGAGGACCGTCCGACGCCGGCTCAGATCGAGGCCATACGGGCCGACATCACGGCGGCGCTCGACCAGGTCGCCGAGACGGTGCCGCTCGACGAAGCCCGTACACTGGTCGGACTGGCCGGTTCGGTCACCACCGTCGCCGCCATCGCGCTGGGTCTGACCGCGTACGACTCGGCGGCCATCCACCACTCCCGCATCTCGCTCGACCAGGTGCGCGAGGTCACCGGACGGCTGCTTGAGGCCACGCACGCCGAGCGCGCCGCCATCGCGGTCATCCACCCGGGGCGGGTCGATGTGATCGCCGCGGGGGCGCTCGTACTGCTCACGATCATGGAGCGGATCGGGGCCCGGGAGGTCGTCGTCAGCGAGCACGACATCCTCGACGGGATCGCCTGGAGCGTCGCCGAGCAGACCGTCTGAAAAAAGTTCGTGAAATCCTTCACATGAAAAAGGGGCCCGGCGGCCGCAGGATGAGCCCGCCGGGCCCGTTTTGGCGTACCCGAAAGCGTCAGACGTCGGAAACCGGTGCGTTGCATGGGTGTTGCGCGGGTGTGTGCCGGAGCGGTGGTCTAGCCCGGCGGCGGACGGCAAGCCCTGATCAAAGGGGGTGAACAACGCGCTCCATGGCGCGCTGGTTCCCTTCGGCGACTATGGCGTCGGTCACGGTGGCGGCGGAGTGTAGCAGACGCCTTCCGGGTCCTTGTGAAGGGGCTCACGAGCACCCCCCCATAGGGTGCTGGATACTCAAAGCATGAGCACCACGGAGCGTCCCAGGATCCTCGTTGTAGGCGGTGGGTACGTAGGTTTGTACGCGGCACGCCGCATCCTCAAGAAGATGCGGTACGGCGAGGCGACCGTCACGGTCGTCGACCCGCGCTCGTACATGACGTACCAGCCCTTCCTCCCCGAAGCTGCTGCCGGCAGCATCTCCCCGCGGCACGTCGTGGTCCCGCTGCGACGCGTGCTCCCGAAGGCGGAGGTCCTCACCGGTCGCGTGACCACCATCGATCAGGACCGCAAGGTCGCCACCGTCCAGCCGCTGGTCGGCGAGGCGTACGAGCTGCCCTTCGACTACCTGGTCATCGCGCTCGGCGCGGTCTCCCGCACCTTCCCGATCCCCGGCCTGGCCGAGAACGGCATCGGCATGAAGGGCATCGAGGAGGCCATCGGCCTGCGCAACCACGTCCTCGAGCAGCTCGACAAGGCCGACTCCACGACGGACGAGGAGATCCGCCGCAAGGCGCTCACCTTCGTCTTCGTCGGCGGTGGCTTCGCGGGTGCGGAGACCATCGGTGAGGTCGAGGACATGGCGCGCGACGCCGCCAAGTACTACCCGAACGTGAAGCGCGAGGACATGCGCTTCGTGCTGGTGGACGCCGCCGACAAGATCCTCCCCGAGGTCGGCCCGAAGCTCGGCCAGTGGGGCCTGGAGCACCTCCAGAAGCGCGGTGTCGAGGTCTACCTCCAGACCTCCATGGAGTCCTGCGTCGACGGTCACGTCGTCCTGAAGAACGGCCTCGAGGTCGACTCCAACACCATCGTGTGGACCGCCGGCGTCAAGCCGAACCCGGCCCTGGCCCGCTTCGGTCTGCCGCTCGGCCCGCGCGGCCACGTGGACACCGCCCCCACCCTCCAGGTGCAGGGCACCGACTACATCTGGGCCGCCGGCGACAACGCCCAGGTCCCGGACCTCGTCGGCCGCAAGGGGGGCAACGAGAACGCCTGGTGCCCGCCGAACGCCCAGCACGCGCTGCGCCAGGCCAAGGTCCTCGGCGACAACGTGATCTCGGGCATGCGGGGCTTCCCGCAGCGCGAGTACAGCCACGCCAACAAGGGCGCCGTCGCGGGTCTCGGCCTGCACAAGGGCGTCGCGATGCTCGTCTTCGGCAAGACGAAGATCAAGCTGAAGGGCCGGCTGGCCTGGTACATGCACCGTGGCTACCACGGCATGGCGATGCCGACCTTCAACCGCAAGATCCGCGTCCTCGCCGACTGGACGCTGCAGATGTTCCTCAAGCGCGAGGTCGTCTCCCTCGGCGCCATCGAGAACCCCCGCGAGGAGTTCTACGAGGCCGCCAAGCCGGCCCCCGCCCCGGCCCCGGCCAAGGCCGACTCCGGAGCGGAGAAGGCCAAGGCGTCCTGACGCCTCCCGGCCGGCGCCGCGACGCGCCGGCCGGACAACCGCACACACGCCGAAGGGCGTCCGCCAATCCGTGGGGCGGACGCCCTTTCGCGTACCCGCCTGCGTACCCGCCTGCCGCGGGCGTCGTGCCCCGATCGCCGAGGCCCGTCGAACATCGCGGGCCTCCGCCGTCGGCGGGGGCGGGGAACGGGTTCCGCCCGGGATGGCGCGCAACCCGCGTGCTGGAGCCCGGCGGTGGCGAACCGGCGGTGTCGAACCGGCCGGGCCGTCGCCGGATGGGGGTGGCTGCACCCTCGGGGCGGGCCCCGGGGTGAGGGCCCGGCAGGTGCGGGCGGACCGCGCGGCCGGCGGGTCGGTGGGCCGTTCCGTTATTTGCTGATTCCACACGCCCCCAGGGGACTGCGTGACGGACCGGACGGTGTTTACGTGAGGGGTGGACTCTTCGTTGACGACCCATCACGGAGGTGTGCGACATGGCCGACGCCGCTCGACGGCTCACCGCGCTCGCTCAGGAGGCGCTGGGGGTCCCGCTCCCCGTCCGCATCCGCGCCTGGGACGGCAGTGAAGCCGGCCCCCCGGGCGCCCCGACCCTCGTCGTCAGGCGCCGCCGAGCGCTGCGCCGGCTGCTGTGGAAGCCGGGTGAACTCGGCCTGGCCCGCGCCTGGGTGGCGGGCGACCTCGACATCGAGGGCGACCTCTACGAGGCCCTGGACCGCCTCTCCGGGCTGGTCTGGGAGCGCTCCTCCGGCCGGCGACAGCTTCCCGCCCTCGCCGCGCTCCGCGCGCTGCGCGACCCGGAGCTGCGCGCCGCCCTCCGTGCGGCGGTCGCCCTCGCGGGCCCGGGGCTGCCGCCCGCCCCGCCCCCCGAGGAGGCCCCCGTCCGGCGCGGCCCGCTGCACACGCTGCGCAGCGACAGGGCGGCCATCAGCCACCACTACGACGTCGGCAACGACTTCTACGAGCTGGTGCTGGGCCCCTCGATGGTCTACTCGTGCGCCTACTGGGAGGGGGCCGGCCAGTCCCTGGAGGACGCCCAGCGCGCCAAGCTCGACCTCGTCTGCCGCAAGTTGGCGCTCGGGTCCGGTCAGCGGCTGCTGGACGTGGGCTGCGGCTGGGGCTCGATGGTGCTGCACGCGGCGCGTGAGTACGGAGTGCGCGCGGTCGGCATCACGCTCTCCGAGGAACAGGCCACGTACGCCCGCAAGCGCATCGCCGACGCCGGGCTCACCGACCGGGTGGAGATCCGGGTGCAGGACTACCGCGAGGTGACGGACGGTCCGTACGACGCGATCTCCTCCATCGGCATGGCCGAGCACGTGGGTTCCGTGCGGTACGCCGCGTACGCGGAGAGCCTGCACGGGCTGCTGGCCCCCGGCGGGCGGCTGCTCAACCACCAGATCGCCCGGCGGCCGGACCCGGACGAGACCTCGTACCGCGTGGACGAGTTCATCGACCGTTACGTCTTCCCGGACGGCGAGCTCGCCCCGGTGGGCCGCACCGTCGGCCAGTTGGAGGAGGCCGGCTTCGAGGTGCGCGACGTGGAGGCCATCCGCGAGCACTACGCGCTGACCCTGCGCCGCTGGGTGGTCAACCTGGAGGCGAACTGGGCGCGCGCGGCGGCGGTCACCTCGCCGGGCCGGGCGCGCGTCTGGCGGCTCTACATGGCGGCGTGTGCCGTGTCCTTCGAGCGCAACCGCATCGGGGTCAACCAGGTCCTCGCCGTCCGCACCCCGCTCTCCGGTGCCGCCGGGATGCCGCTGCGGACCAGGGACTGGCGCGGCTGAGGGCGCGTACGACCCCCGCGGGCCGGCGGCCCGCGCGACCCGGGTACAGCCCCGAAGGCGCCCGTACGTCGGCTTCCGGCTTCCGGCTTCCGGCTTTCGGAACGCGAGACGGCCGCCACTCCCGAGGCGGGGTGGCGGCCGTCCGGCGGCGTGGCGGGCGGGAGGCGGAGGGCCTCCCGCCCGCGGCCGGTACTACTGGGACTTGATGGCGGCCAGCATGTTGAGCTTGGCGGCCCGGCGGGCCGGCCACAGCGCGGCCAGCACGCCGACCAGCGCGGCGAGCGCCAGGAAGACGGCCATCCGGCCCCAGGGCAGGACCAGCTCGTAGGTGGACAGCCCGCTGGCGAGCAGCTCACCGGCGGCCCAGCCGAAGAAGACGCCGAGGCCGATGCCGAGCACCCCGCCGAAGAGCGAGATGACCAGCGACTCCAGCCGGACCATGCGCTTGATGCCGCGCCGGTCCAGGCCGATCGCCCGCAGCATGCCGATCTCCTGCGACCGCTCGAAGACCGACATGGCCAGGGTGTTGATGACGCCGAGTACGGCGACGATCACGGCCATGCCCAGCAGGCCGTAGAGCATGTTCAGCATCAGGGTGAAGAACTTGGCGATGTCCTCGGAGACGTCGTCCTTGTCCTGGACGTGGATGGCCGGGTTGTCGCCCAGGGCCTTCTCCAGCGCGTTCTTGGCGGCGTCGCTCGGGCCGCCCTTGGTCGCGAGCATCACCTGCATGTCGCGGGGCTGGTCGATGTGCGGGGCGAGCGCGGCGTTCTCGATCATGAGACCGCGGATCATCTCGTTGCCCTGGTAGACGCCGCTGACGGAGAGCGTGCCGCGCTTGCCGTCCTCGTAGACCACGTCGAGCCGGGTGCCGACCTTCCAGCCCTCGTCCTTGGCGGTGTCCTTGTCGACGATGACCTTGTCGCCGCCCAGCGAGGTGAAGGCGCCCTGCTGGAACTCGAGGTCGAGCAGCCGGCCCATGGCCTTGCCGTCGACACCGACCAGGGTCTCCGAGTTGCCGTTGATCCGGGACTCGGACAGCCGCAGCGGGCTGGAGGCGGTGGTCTCCGGCAGCGAGGCGAGCTTCTTCGCCACGTCCGGGGAGAGCGGGATGCCGCCGTCGAAGCTGCCCATGGAGACCACGTAGTCGGCCTTGAGCGCGTCGGTGGCCATCTTGTCGATGGACTTCTGGACGCTGCCCGCGATGACGGTCAGGCCGGTGATCAGGGTGAGGCCGACCATCAGCGCGGAGGCGGTGGCGGCGGTGCGGCGCGGGTTGCGGACCGCGTTCTGCCGGGCGAGCTTGCCCGAGATGCCGAAGACGCGCAGCAGCGGGCCGGCGGCCGCGATGATCGGCCGGGACAGCAGCGGGGTCAGCACGAACACGCCGATCAGCAGCACGACCGCGCCCATGCCCATGATGGCCTTGCCGTCGGACATGCCGGTGGCGGCCAGCACCATCGCCACACCGACGCCGGCGAAGATCGCGCCGATGGTGTTGCGGACGACCAGGCTGCGGGTGGTGGCGACCGCGTGGACGCTGCTCATGGCGGCGACCGGCGGGATCTTCGCGGCGCGGCGGCCGGGCAGCCAGGCGGCGAGCACGGTCACCACGATGCCGGTGACCAGCGCGGTGACGACGGTGGAGGGGGAGACGATCAGCGGGCCGTCCGGCACGGTGGCGCCGGTGGAGTTCAGCAGCGAGCGCAGCCCGGCGCCGATCCCGACGCCGGCGAGCAGGCCGGTGAGGGCGGCGATGGTGCCGACGACGGTGGCCTCGATCAGCACCGAGCGGGTGACCTGGCGGCGGCTGGCGCCGACCGCGCGCATCAGCGCCAGCTCCTTGGTGCGCTGGGAGACCAGCATGGTGAAGGTGTTGGCGATCAGGAAGATGCCGACGAAGAGCGCGATGCCGGCGAAGACCAGCATGCCGGTGCGCATCCCGCTCATGCTGCTCTTGATCGCCTCGGCCTGGTCGTCGGCGACCTCCTGGCCGGTCTCGGCCTTGGCCTTGCCCTTCGGCAGGATCTTCTCGATCTCGGCCTTCAGCGCGGCCTGCGAGGTGCCGGCGGCGGCCTTCACGTCGATCTCGCTGAACTGGCCGGGCTTGGCGAAGTGCTTCTGGGCGGTGGCGGTGTCGAAGAGGGTGAGCGTGCCGCCCGCCGCGACGTTGCCGTCGTCGGTGGTGAAGATGCCGGTCAGCTTCTGCTTCAGGACCGGGCCGTCGACCGAGACCCGGACCGTGTCGCCGACCTTGTAGTCGCCGCTGTCGGCGCTCTTGGCGTCGAGGGCGATCTCGCCCGCGCGCTGCGGGGCGCGGCCGTCCCGCATCGGGTAGCGGGCGTCCTTGCCGTCCTTCGACGGGTGGTAGTTGCCACCCGCGTTGTTGAAGCCGCCGCCGAGGAGGTCGCCGTCCTTGTCGGAGATGGCGGTGTAGCCGGAGACGATTCCGGTCACGGAGGCGGCGCCCGGCACCGTGCCGGCGCGGTCCAGCAGCCGCTGGCTGAGCTTGGGGGCGTCGCCCGGCTTCTTCGCGTCGTCGTTGTCGTCGTCGGGGGTGATGGCGACGTCGACGCCCACGAACCCCTTCTCGGAGCTCTTCTGGTAGGCGTCGGAGATGGTGTTGGTGAAGACCAGGGTGCCGGAGACGAAGGCCACGCCGAGGAGCACGGCGAGCACGGTCATCAGCAGCCTGGCCTTGTGCGCGAGCACGTTGCGCAAGGCGGTACGGAACATGGGAGTGGTCAGTCCTGGGGTGGGGGCCGGCGGTCGGGTCGGGGGCTCAGCTCACGCGGCCCTTGGCGTCGAAACGCTTCATGCGGTCGAGGACGGCCTCGGCGCTCGGGGTGTGCAGCTCGTCGACGATGCGGCCGTCGGCCAGGAAGACCACGCGGTCCGCGTAGGAGGCGGCGACCGGGTCGTGGGTCACCATGACCACCGTCTGGCCCAGCTCGCGCACCGAGTTGCGCAGGAAGCCGAGGACCTCGGCGCCGGAGCGGGAGTCCAGGTTTCCGGTGGGCTCGTCGGCGAAGATGATCTCGGGCTTGCCGGCCAGCGCGCGGGCCACGGCGACGCGCTGCTGCTGACCGCCGGAGAGCTGGTTGGGGCGGTGCTTGAGCCGCCCGGAGAGACCGACGGTGGCGACCACCTGGTCCAGCCACGCCTTGTCCGGCTTACGGCCGGCTATGTCCATCGGGAGCGTGATGTTCTCCAGCGCGTTCAGCGTCGGCAGCAGGTTGAACGCCTGGAAGATGAAGCCGATCTTGTCGCGGCGCAGCTGGGTGAGCTTCTTGTCCTTCAGCGAGGTCAGCTCGGTGTCGCCGATGCGCGCCGAACCGCTGGAGACCGTGTCGAGCCCGGCCATGCAGTGCATCAGGGTCGACTTGCCGGAGCCCGAGGGGCCCATGATCGCGGTGAACTCGGCCTGCCGGAACTCGACGGAGACCGCGTCCAGGGCGACCACCTGGGTCTCGCCCTGGCCGTAGACCTTGGACAGGTCCGTGGCGCGGGCCGCCGCCGCGGTGGGGCGGGCGGCGGTGTGGACGCCGGAGGGGAAGGTGGTCACGGTGGACAGCTCCTCGGTGTGGGGTCGCGGACGTTCCTCCATCGTCCAGTCCGGATCGGCCCGGCGGATCAGCCCGTGCTCCGGTTCCGGGGGCAGACCCAGGAGGTACGTCGGAGGGCTCCTCTCCTCCCTGGGGAGGAGGAGACCCCCGGGCCCCGAGAAGGAGGGTGTACGCGGGGAGCGCGCGTCCGCGCCGGTCGCTCACCGGCCCCGCCCCCTCCCCTCACGGAGTCCGCGCGGGACCCTCACCGGGCTCTCTCCCCGGGCTCTGACCGGGCGCTCGCCGGGCTCTCCCCGGGCTCTCCCCGGGCTCTCTTCGGGGGGCTTTCGGGCCATGTCGCGCCCGGGTGCGGGGCCGCACCGGGCGGCGAGATTTCGTCATTCCCTGTCACGATGGGAGCGCGTCCAGTGACCAGGCTCTGTAGGCCAATGGCATATGCCAAGGGCCTTGGCCCCCTGCTGATGAACCCTCAAGTTGCCAATAAAATAAGACAACCTCGGTTCGACGTTCCGCTGTTCGGGGGCACCTCCCCGGATAGGCTCGACTCGCTCACCTCGAAGCGCCGTATGCACCGCGATACGGCCGGAGAGTCCTGCCCGGATGGTGGAATGCAGACACGGCGAGCTTAAACCTCGCTGGCCTTCGGGCCGTGCCGGTTCAAGTCCGGCTCCGGGCACAGCCATGGCCATCCCCGCACACGCTCCGTGCGGGTTCGGTCGCCGACTGTCCGGAAGCATCCCTTCCGGTCGCCTCGCGCGGCGTCACCCGGAACGGAGTCTTCCGCGAAAGATCCTGCCCGAGCACTAGAGCGTCTCTTTTGCTCACCCATTACTCTTGAGCCAAGGTCGCGCACGGCGGCCATGGAGGAGTGAGGGATGAGGAGCAGCAACCCGGTCTTCTCGCGGTTCAGCCGCGACGCCGGCTCTGCGGGCTTCGGCGCTGCGCCGCAGGCCGGGGGCCCCACCGCAACTCAGGGCAACCCGTACGCACAGGGCAACCCGTACGCCCAGCCGCAGGCCCCGACGAACCCGTACGCGATGGGCGACCAGCACCAGCTGACGCCCGACCAGCTGCAGCAGATGTACGGCGCGCCGCCGGCGGGCCCGCTGCAGACCGGCCGGATGACGATGGACGACGTCGTCATGCGCACCGGCATGACGCTCGGCACGGTCATCGTGGCCGCCGCGGTCGCCTGGATCGCGGAGCTGCCGGCCGCGGCCGGCTTCGGCGCCGCGCTGGTCGCGATGGTGCTGGGCTTCGTCCAGTCGTTCAAGCGCAAGGCCGTCCCCGCGCTGATCCTGGCGTACGCGGCGTTCGAGGGCATCTTCCTCGGCGTCATCAGCCAGATCTACAACGAGCGCTGGTCCGGCATCCCGATGCAGGCCGTGCTCGGCACCATGGCCGTCTCGGTCGGTGTCCTGGCCGCGTACAAGACCCGGCTGATCCGGGTCGACCAGCGCTTCATGCGCTTCGTGCTCGCCGCCGCGATCGGCTTCGTGCTGCTGATGTCGGTGAACCTGCTGTTCGCCGCGTTCGGCGGCGGTGACGGCCTCGGCTTCCGCAGCGGTGGCCTCGGCGTGGTCTTCGGCATCGTGGGCGTGCTGCTCGGTGCGGCGTTCCTGGCGCTGGACTTCAAGCAGATCGAGGACGGCGTGCGGTACGGCGCGCCGCGCGAGGAGTCGTGGCTGGCCGCGTTCGGCCTGACCCTCTCGCTGGTGTGGATCTACCTGGAGATGCTGCGGCTGATCGCCATCATCAGGGAGTTGTAACCCGGCCGAGGTGATCCCACCGAGGCGAAGAAGGGCCCGCGGAGGCAACGCCCCCGCGGGCCCTTCGCCGTGTCTGCCATGCCTGTCATGTCATGCCTGTCACGTCGGTCGCGTCGTCGTGGCGAACCCGGCTAGAGCAGCTTGCGCGCCGCCCGGCGCAGGTCGTGCTCGTGGATGATCGCCTTTGCGTGCCCGTAGGCGAGCTGGTGCTCGCCGCGCAGCCAGCTCACCTTTTCCTCGAAGCGGAGGAGAGCGGGTCCTTCGTCTACCGTGCGCATCCAGTCGGAGACTTCACGGCCGGTGCAGGCGGGGATTCGGGAGAGCAGGTTGCGGTGGGTCTCTTCGGAGAAGACTGGGGACATTCGGCGCCTCCGGCATGTCCGATCGCTGTTCCACGTCGTGGCCCAGGTTGGTCTTCAGCTCACGTTGCCTGAGCGTGGGCGCGTTGGCAACAGTCCGTTGGCGGCGCATAGGCTCGCGATGTGAACGACGTGACGTCCCTACTGAACGCGGTCGACCGCCTCGCCGACCGGCTTCGCACCCTGCCCCAGTCCGCCCTGACCAGGGGCGCCGCGGCGGAAGGGCGGGAGCTGGCGCGGGCGTTGGCGGCGCGGGCGCAGGCGATAGAGGAGCCCGGAAAAGAGCCGAGAATGATGCCTGACACCGGGCTGTTCGCGGTCGGCGACCAACTGGCGGTGGCGGGCCACGATCTGGTGGAGGCGCTCCGGGCGGCGCCCTCCGAGGTCGTGGCGGCGTCGCTGGCGGAGGCGCTGGAACGGGTGGAGGCTGCCGCCGAGCGGGTGCGCTGAGCGGGGCTGCCGTGCGCCGAGCGGCGCGTGCCGGGTAGCCCGAGCGGGCGCACCGGAGGTGCCGGGGGGAGCGTGCCGAGCCGGTGCGCCGGGCGCGCGCTGGGGCGTGGGGCGGGCGTACCGGAGCCCTTGCGGGGCCGGGCGCCGGCTGCTTCGCTACAGCGAGGCGATGACGCGGTCGGCGAGCACGTAGACGTTCTCGTCGCCGCAGCGGAAGGTCAGGGCGTACGCCCCGGCCACCCCCGAGCTGCCCAGCAGCACCGGGGAGGTGCCCGCGCGCAGCGCGCCGGCGAGCCGCTCGGCGGTCTCCCGGTGACCGGGGGTCATGCACATCGTGGTGCCGTCGGCGAAGACGTAGACGTCCAGGGTGCCCAGCGGGCCGGGCCGCACGTCGGCCAGCGGTGTGCCGGCCTCGGTCAGCTCCGCCAGCCGGGCGACGGTGCGCTCGTGGTCGGTGATGCCGGGCGCGGGGGTGAAGTCCGGGTGCGAGGGGTGGCGGCGGCGCGCGGCGGCCAGCTCGGCGGACTCCACCACGTCGGCCTCCAGCTCCACCTCGCCGGAGGGGTCCAGCACCTCGGGGCCGAACATGGGCTCCAGGCCGGCGAAGTCGGCCTGCCGGGGGACGTAGAGCTGGCTCTCGGGCTGGGCGTCGACGGCGGCGTCCAGTCGGGCGTCGAGCTGCGCGTCCAGGGCGGGGTCGTCGGCGAGCCCGGCCAGCTCGCCCAGGAGCGTGGACGCCTCGCCGGCGGGGGAGGAGCCGGTCACATCGCGGGCCTCCTGCGCGGCCCAGAAAGCGCGGGCCTCGGCCAGCTCGCGCTCGCGCTCCTCGGCCAGCGCGTCCGCGACGGCCGCGCGTATCTCGGCGGCGGGAACGGTACGGGCGGGGGGCACGGCGGCCTCCTGCCGCGCGGCGGCGCTCAGCGCCAACTCGGCGCGCAGGGCGACGATCTGCCGGCGCAGGTCGCGAGTGGTGTACAGGGCGGCGACGCCCACGCCCGTGGCGGCGGCCGCGGCCAACAGGACGACAAGAGTCATGGCGCTCACTGACATACTCCCGATTGCTGTGGATCCCCCGAATTCCTACCTCAGCTTGGCTCGCGGCGCAGGTCCCTGTTAGTGCATAACGTCATTAAACGGACAGGTATTTAGTCCCAGACGTCCCGCGCGCACCACACTGACCTGCGCAGACGCCGCTCCCCCAGGACATAGGTCACATCCTGGGGGAGATTCGGTCACAGCTGAGATGGGGCGACTAGCTGAGCCGCTCGATCACCATAGCCATACCCTGGCCGCCGCCGACGCACATGGTCTCCAGACCGAACTGCTTGTCGTGGAACTGGAGCGAGTTGATCAGCGTGGTGGTGATGCGGGCGCCGGTCATGCCGAACGGGTGGCCGACGGCGATCGCGCCGCCGTTGACGTTCAGCTTGTCGATGTCGATGCCGAGGTCCCGGTAGGACGGGATCACCTGGGCGGCGAACGCCTCGTTGATCTCGACCAGGTCGATGTCGTCGATGGTCAGTCCGGCGCGGGCGAGCGCCTGCTTGCTGGCCTCCACCGGGCCGTAGCCCATGATCTCCGGGGAGAGGCCGGAGACGCCGGTGGAGACGATCCGGGCCAGCGGGGTCAGGCCGAGCTCACGCGCCTTGGTGTCGGACATGATCACCAGGGCGGCCGCGCCGTCGTTGAGCGGGCAGCAGTTGCCCGCCGTCACCAGGCCGTCGGGGCGGAAGACGGGCTTGAGGCCCTGGACGCCCTCCAGCATGGTGCCCGCGCGCGGGCCGTCGTCCTGGGAGACCACGGTGCCGTCGGGCGTGGTGATCGGGGTGATCTCGCGCTGCCAGAAGCCCTTCTTGAGGGCCTCCTCGGCGAGGTTCTGGGACCGGACGCCGAACTCGTCCATCTCCTCGCGGGTGATGCCCTTGAGTCGGGCCAGGTTCTCCGCGGTCTGCCCCATGGCGATGTACGCGTCCGGCAGCAGGCCGTTCTCGCGCGGGTCCTGCCAGCCCTCGCCGCCGTGCTCGGCGCGGTGCGCGGAACGGGCCTCCGCCTCCGCGAAGAGCGGGTTGTGGGTGCCCGGCATGCCGTCAGAGGAGCCGTTGACGCTGCGCGAGACGGTCTCGACGCCCGCCGAGATGAAGACGTCGCCCTCGCCCGCCTTGATCGCGTGCAGGGCCATCCGGGAGGTCTGCAGCGAGGAGGCGCAGTACCGGGTGATGGTGCAGCCCGGCAGGTGGTCCATGCCCAGCTGTACGGCGACGATCCGCCCCAGGTTGTGGCCCTGCTCGCCGCCGGGGAGACCGCAGCCCAGCATGAGGTCGTCGATGTCGCGCGGGTCGAGCTCGGGCACCTTGGCCAGCGCGGTCTTGATGATCTCGGCGGTCAGGTCATCCGGCCGCACGTCCTTCAGCGAGCCCTTGAAGGCGCGCCCGATCGGGGAGCGGGCGGCAGAGACGATCACGGCTTCGGGCATCACGGCTCCTGACAGGGAGAGGGCTGGACTCTCTGGGAAGTTACCCGCACGTACGGCGGGGGTCACGGGTTGCTCGCTGTGCCGCGCGTCACCCCCTCCCGGGGAGGGCCCGTCGAGTGAGGGGGTGCCCCCTCACTCCCTCCCCGCCGCCTACGGCGCCGGCCCTTTCCCCGCCCACCCGCCCGTTCACCCCAACCCGCGGGGTGCGGCGGGGCCTGCACGGCTTCCGTTCCCCGGGGGTGGGGCTTCGTGCCCGGGGGTTGTGTCGGGGTGGCCCCACCACGCGGCCGTGCCCCGCGTGCCCCTTGACCGGCGCTACCGCGCCGGGGGTCCTTTTCCCCGCCCACCCGCCCGTGCACCCCAACCCGCGGGGTGGGGCGGGGCCTACGAGGCTTCGGGTGCCCGCGGGGTGGGGCGGGGGCTGTACGGCCTGCAGTCCACGGGGTGGCCCTTCGTTCTTGGGGGTATGCGGGGTGGCCTCGCCACGCGGCGGTGCCCTGCGTTCCCGTTGACCGGCGCTACCGCGCCGGGGCCGTTTCCCCGGCCACTCGGGGACTGGGGTGGTCCCGTTGCGTGGTCGTGGGCTGCGTTCTCCGTGGCTGGAGCTACCGCGCCGGGGTCGTTTCCCTGGCTATCGGGGGCTCAGTGTGGGGCCGTCGTTTGGCTGTGCTCTGCGTTCCTGTTGGCCGGCGCTACCGTGCTGGGGTTGTTTTCGGGCGGGGGGAGGGGGCGGGGTCGCAGGGGTGGGGGGCTGGACGCTGTCGCATATTTGTGGCGTGAGGCGGGGGTGGTTGGGTGGGGGTGGGTTCTCGCCGTAAATATGCGGTCCAGGTCCCCGGCCCCGGAGACCCCATCCCCCGGCACCACCCACCCACCCCCGCCCACCACCACCACGCACCCGCACCCACGCCCGCGCCACCACCACGCACCCGCCCCACCACCACGCACCCGCACCCACGCACCCGCCCCGCCACCGCGCACCCGCCCCGCCACCGCGCACCCGCGCCACGCACCCGCCCCCGCCGCCACGCACCCGCGGGGTCAAGGCTCTGGGGTGGGGAGGGCGGTGGGGGGCTGGGATTCCGGGAGGCGACGGCGGCGGCGGAGCAGCAGGGCCCAGGGGCCTCGGGCGGCCGTGACCTCCGTACCGCCCTCCGCCGCGGCCTCGGCGGCCGCCCGCGCCACCGGCAGGTACCCCTCCTGGCGGGCCGCCTCCGGGCGGTCCTCCTCCGGCCACAGCCCCAGCGCCGCGCACAGCGTCGGCAGGACGGCCATGGCGGCCGTCGCGTACCCCTCCGCCGAGGGGTGGTAGTTGTCCGGGCCGAACAGCTCCCGCGGCCGGGCCTCGAACTCCGGCCCCAGCAGATCGCCCAGCGAGACCGTGCGCCCGCCCTGCTCGACCACCGCGATGGTCTGCGCGGCCGCCAGCTGTCGGCTCAGCCGGCGCGCGATCCAGCGCAGCGGCTGGTAGACGGGCTCGATGGTGCCCAGGTCCGGGCAGGTGCCGACGACCACCGCGCAGCCGCTCTCGCGCAGCCGCCGCACCGCGTCCGACAACAGCCGCACCGACTCGGCGGGCGGCATGCGATGCGTCACATCGTTCGCACCGATCATGATCACGCACACGTCGGGCCGCGTCCGCGGATCCGCCAGCAGCAGCGAGACCTGCCGCTGCAGGTCGGTGGACTGCGCCCCGCAGCTGGCCACGTTCCGCAGGTCCACCGGGCGCTCGGCCACCGCGGCGAGGCCGGAGGCCAGCAGCGCGCCAGGAGTCTGGCTCGGCCGGTGGACGCCCTGGCCGGCGGCGGTGGAGTCGCCGAGGAAGGCCAGCCGCAGCGGCTGCTGCCCGTTGCGCAGCGCGAAGGCGAAGCCGTATCGCCCGTCCGCGACCGGCGTCACCGCGTCCGACCCGCCGACCACCTTCCTGGCCAGCGAGACCTCGGTCAGCACCAGGCCGACGACGACCCCGCCCAGAACCCCGATCCCACCACCGCCGTAGGCCGCCGCGGCGGCGATCCGCCGGGCGACCCTCGCCCTCGACATCGACATGGGACCGTCCACCTCCCGGTCGTGTTTCCAGCCGGACACCCGCTTCGTACTGCTCGGTACTCCTTGCTAACACCTAGGTGCCCTGCCGGGGCTCTCACGCAACGCGTGAGCACTCCACCGATAGCGCAATAAGCTGACATCACGGGACCGCGACGGCGGCCACCCCCTCGACCCGCGGAGATCCCGCTCAACGATCCCGCTTAACCAGGAGTAGGGCGTGCAGTACTACGAATCGATGATTGAGCTGGTAGGCAATACGCCGCTGGTCAAGCTCAACAACGTCACGGAAGGCATCCAGGCGACGGTCCTGGCCAAGGTTGAGTACTTCAACCCCGGCGGCTCGGTGAAGGACCGTATCGCCGTACGGATGATCGAGGCCGCGGAGCGCTCCGGAGAGCTCAAGCCGGGCGGCACCATCGTGGAGCCGACCTCGGGCAACACCGGTGTGGGCCTGGCCATGGTCGCCCAGCGCAAGGGCTACAAGTGCATCTTCGTCTGCCCGGACAAGGTGTCCACCGACAAGATCAACGTGCTGCGGGCCTACGGCGCCGAGGTCGTCGTCTGCCCCACCGCCGTCGACCCCGAGCACCCCGATTCGTACTACAACGTCTCGGACCGCCTGGTGCGCGAGACCCCCGGCGCCTGGAAGCCCGACCAGTACAGCAACCCGAACAACCCGCGGTCCCACTACGAGAGCACCGGCCCGGAGCTGTGGGAGCAGACGGAGGGGAAGATCACCCACTTCGTCGCGGGCGTCGGCACCGGCGGCACCATCAGCGGCACCGGCCGCTATCTGAAGGACGCCAGTGACGGCAAGGTCAAGGTCATCGGCGCCGACCCGGAGGGCTCCGTCTACAGCGGCGGCTCCGGCCGCCCGTACCTGATCGAGGGCGTCGGCGAGGACTTCTGGCCGACCGCCTACGACCGCACCGTCGCGGACGAGATCGTCGCGGTCTCCGACAAGGACGCCTTCCAGATGACCCGCCGCCTCGCCAAGGAGGAGGGCCTGCTGGTGGGCGGCTCCTGCGGCATGGCGGTCGTCGCCGCGCTGCGCGTCGCGGAGGGGCTCGGCCCGGACGACGTCGTGGTCGTGCTGCTGCCGGACAGCGGCCGTGGCTACCTCTCGAAGATCTTCAACGACGACTGGATGGCCGACTACGGCTTCCTGGAGGAGGCCGGCCCGGCCGTCCGCGTCGGCGATGTGCTGGAGGGCAAGGAGGGCGGTCTGCCCTCGCTGGTCCACATGCACCCGGAAGAGACGGTCGGCGAGGCCATCGAGGTGCTGCGGGAGTACGGCGTCTCGCAGATGCCGATCGTCAAGCCGGGCGCCGGCCACCCCGATGTGATGGCCGCGGAGGTCGTCGGCTCGGTGGTGGAGCGCGAGCTGCTGGACGCGCTCTTCGCGCAGCGCGCCTCGCTCACCGACCCGCTGGAGAAGCACATGAGCCCGCCGCTGCCGCAGGTCGGCTCGGGCGAGCCGGTCGAGGACCTGATGGCCGCCCTGGGCACGGCCGACGCCGCCATAGTGCTGGTGGAGGGCAAGCCCAAGGGTGTGGTGAGCCGGCAGGACCTGCTCGCCTACCTGGCGAAGACCGCGGCCAAGGCGCACTGAGTCAGCGGCCGCCGGCCGCCGACCTGAGAGGTGGGGCGCCGCGGGACCGTACGGTCCCGCGGCGCCCCACCGGCCGTTCGGGGGCGGCGCTCGCCCGCCGTTCGGCACTCGCCCCGCGTTCCGGAGGTGGCACTCGCCCCGCCGCTCGGCGGGTGGCACTCGCCCGCCGTACGGGAGTGGCGCTCGCCCCGCCGTACGGGGGTGGCGCTCGCCCGTCGTCGCCGTCAAGGAGTCGTCAGAAAAGGTCCGCTGAACGCGACTTCGCGTAAACGGTACGTATGCGTCACGCGAGCGCAGCACGCATTTAACACGCGTCGGGCACATTGGAGGACGTCGGCAAGGACGCGCCGACACCCGAAGTGCGGCGACACGGACCTCCGGAGCGGCTCCCGGACCTCCAAGGTCGCCCGGACGCGACGGCACGGACCTGAACCGGAGTCGCGCGTCCCCGCGGGGGACCGCCGTCGTCCCGCCCTCGGTGCTCACACCGGGGTGCGGCGGCCCCCGCTCAGTCTCTCTCCGCGGTCTCTCTCCGCGGTCGCTCGCCGCCGGGCGCTCCCACCGTTCGGCCGGACCCCGCGAGGACCCGACGCGCGGCCGGGGTCAGTCGCGGCGGTCGGGGGCGTGGTCGCCGCGCCAGCGGCGGAAGAGGTTGAGGGCGCCGGCCGCATGCACCGCGTTGACACCGACGATCCCGGCCCAGCAGATGAGCAGGCCCGACAGCCCGGCGTTGACCACGGCGATCGCGGACAGCGGGATCGCGAGCACCAGCGATACGGCGACGAAGCCGAAGCGCTCGCCGATGCCCAGGCCCTCGCCCGGCGCGGGCGGCTGGCCCGGCTGACCGCCGATCAACTGCGGGCGGGAGCCACGCGCGGCGGCCATCTGCTGCTCGGCCATGTGCCGTCGAACATGTCGGTCGGCGGCGGCGTCGAAGCGCTGCTCGACCTTCTCCATGAAGGAGTCCACCAGCTCTTTCTCGTATTCGGCGCCCAGTTCCTTGCGGGTCTGCAAGGTGGCGTCGAGTTCTCGCGTCAGCTCGGGGTCGCGGGCGTCCATGCTGTCGACGGTACGGTCAGGGAGTGCCGTTGTAAGTAGGGCTAGCCCCCCGAAATCGTCCGGGGACAGCCCCCCTGCCGAAGGAGCAGCCCGTGGCCGCACCTCTGCTGTCGTCCCTCACCGAGCCCGGCGGCGACCGTCCGGACGCGCTCGTGGTCGCGGGCCGACCCTGTTCGCGCGAGGACCTGCTGGGCGCCGCCGGCGCGGTGGCCGCCCGGATCGCCGGGGCGCCGGTGGTCGCGGTCCGCGCCACCGCCTCGCTGGAGACGGTCACGGCGGTGACGGGCGCGCTGCTCGCCGGGGTGCCGGTGGTGCCGGTGCCGCCGGACTCCGGGCCGGCCGAGCGGGGCCACATCCTGCGCGACTCGGGCGCCGCGCTCCTGCTCACCGGCGCCGGCGAGGACGAGTCCGCCGGCGAGGGGCCGGGCGGGCCGGGCGGGCCGGGCGGGTCGGGCGTGGAGACGGTCCCGGTGGACGTGCGCGAGCGCGCGGCGTGGTCCAAGCCGGAACCCGAGCCGGACTCCACGGCGTTCATCCTCTACACGTCGGGCACCACCGGCGCCCCCAAGGGCGCGCTCATCTCGCGGCGCGCGGTCGCCGCCGACCTGGACGCGCTCGCGGAGGCGTGGGCGTGGACGCCGGAGGACACGCTGGTGCACGGGCTGCCGCTGTTCCACGTGCACGGGCTGGTGCTGGGCGTGCTGGGCGCGCTGCGGGTGGGCAGCCGGCTGGTGCACACCGGGCGGCCGACTCCGGAGGCGTACGCGGCGGCCGGCGGCAGCCTGTACTTCGGCGTGCCGACGGTGTGGGGCCGAGTGGTGCGGGAGGAGTCCGCCGCCCGCGCGCTGAGCGGGGCCCGGCTGCTGGTCTCCGGCAGCGCCCCGCTGCCCGCGCCGGTCTTCCACGCCATGGAGCGGCTCACCGGGCAGCGCCCCGTCGAGCGGTACGGCATGACGGAGACCCTCATCACGGTCTCCGCGCGGGCGGACGGCGAGCGGCGCCCCGGTTATGTGGGGACCCCGCTGGCGGGCATCGCCACCCGGGTGGTGGCCGAGCCGGGCGTCGACATCGGCGAGCTCCAGATCTCCGGACCGACGCTCTTCGACGGCTATCTGAACCGCCCCGAGGCGACCTCGGGATCGTTCACCGAGGACGGCTGGTTCCGCACCGGCGACATCGCGGCCATCGAGGAGGACGGGGCGCACCGGATCGTCGGGCGGGCCTCGACGGACATGATCAAGTCCGGTGGCTACCGGATCGGGGCGGGCGAGGTGGAGAACGCGCTGCTGGACCACCCGGCGGTGCGGGAGGCCGCGGTCGTCGGCGCCCCGCACGAGGACCTGGGCCAGGAGATCGTCGCGTACGTGGTCGCCGACGGGGTGGGGGAGCGGGAGCTCATCGGCTTCGTGGCCGAGCGGCTCTCGGTCCACAAGCGGCCCCGCAAGGTGCGCTTCCTGGAGGCGCTGCCGCGCAACGCGATGGGCAAGCCGCAGAAGAAGCTGCTGCCCCCGGTGTAGCTCCCCGCGCGGCACCGCGGGGCGACCCTGCGTAGCGGCTTCCTGGCGTGGACCGCGCCGTGACCCCGGTGTGCGGCTCGGGGCGGCGACGCTGCGTAGCGATCCGGTGCGCGTCGCGTCGTGTCGGGGCTCCGTCGCGCCGGTACCCCGCCGATGGGTGGGGTACCGAAACGGTCTGGCGACTGATGCCGGGCCGCTTGGGGCGGCATACGGTGCGTATCACGGGGATGGTGTGGGACGTGTGAAGGTGTGAAGGAGTGGCATGTTCGGCTTCAGCAACGCGGGCCTCAACGTGCTGGTGCTGCGTGACGGGGAGGAACTGGACGCCACCTTGCGGCAGGCGCTGGCGACCGCGGACGATGCCGAACGGCCCGGTCTGGAGCGCGCCGTCGCGCTGATCGCCGAGCAGAGGGCCCTGAGCGACGCGGAGCTGAGGGTCCGTTGGGTCCGCCGCGCGCTGGCGGGCTCCGGCGTCGACGACCACACCGACCAGGTCACCGCCGTCCGCGCGCTGCGCAAGGCCGAGCCCCAGCTGGGCCTGTCCACGGCGGTCCTGCTGGTGGGGGAGGCGTACGGCCGCTCGGACTGAAGCAGCTCCGCCCGGGGCCGGGTGCGCCGCCCGCATATAGTTATGCAAGGCGTAAGGGGCGTGAATAGGGTGGGCTCGGGAGGACCGGATGGGCAGTGAGCTGGACGGGGGCCCGGAGGCGGGGGCGGCCCGGCTGCAGAAGTTGTTCGAGGGGCACCGGCTGACGCCGACGCAGCGCCGCATCGCGCACTGCATGGTGCGCCGGGCGGCCGACGCGCCCTTCCTCTCCAGCGTGGAGCTGGCCGAGCTGGCCGGGGTGAGCCAACCCTCGGTGACCCGGTTCGCGGTCGCGCTGGGCTTCGACGGCTACCCGGCGCTGCGCAAGTACCTGCGCGAGGTCGCCCCCGCCGGGGTGGAGCCGGGCGGCTCGGACTCGTACAACGAGTACCAGCAGGCGGTGCAGTCGGAGATCGACAACCTGCGCCACCTGGCCTCGCTGCTGGCCGACCCCACGCCGGTGGACCGGGCCGGCCGGCTGCTGGCCGCCTCCCGCCCGCTACCGGTGCTCGGGCTGCGCGCGGCCTCCGCCCAGGCCCGCGGCTTCGCCTACTTCGCCCGCAAGGTCCACCCGGACGTCCGGCTGCTCGACGAGGGCGGCACCATGCTCGCCGACCGCATCGACGCCGCGGTCCGCGCGGGCGCCACCGCGCTGCTGTGCTTCGCGTTGCCGCGCCACCCGCGCGAGGTCGTCGAGGCCCTGGAGTACGCGCGAGGAGCGGGGCTGACGGTGGTCACCGTGGCCGACAGCGCCTTCGCCCCGGTGGCCCGGCACAGCGACCTGCTGCTGCCGGCCGCGGTCGGCACCGGCCTGGCCTTCGACACCGCCTGCGCGCCCATGCTGCTCGGCCGGGTGCTGCTGGAGGCGATGTGCGACGCGCTCCCGGACGCCCAGGCCCGGTTGGAGGAGTTCGACACCAAGGCCGCTGCGCGCGGGCTGTTCGCCGACTGACGGCCGCGCGCCGGCCGAATACCGGAAGCCCCCCGCCCGGCGCCGCCCGGTCCCGCGGCGCACGGACGTCCACCGCGCGAGGGCCGTCGCCGGGCGCCACCGCGCGAGGCCCCTCGTCGCCGCGCCGCCGCCCGCGCGGTGCGGTGTGCCGACGCCCTCGGCGCGCGACTGGCCGGTTGGCTGGCTTGCGGCTGTGTCCTCTGGCTGACGACCTCGTGGCCTCCGCCCCGCGCCATGCGGGCCCTGTGCCGTCCCGGCCTGTCCTAGCCCGCCGCCCCGGCCTGCTGCGGCCTCCGCATGCTCAGCGTGGCGCCGTGGCGGCCTGCCTCCGCGCGTCGTTCCGCCCGCCGCCGGCGCCATCCGGGCCCGCCCCGGCCCTTCCCGCCCCCCGGCCCGTCCCAGCCCGCCCCCGCGCCACCCCGGCCGTCCCCACGCCCTCCCGGCCCTCCCAGCCCGCCACCCCCGCACGGGGCCCCGGTCACAGGCCCGACAGGGCCTCCGCGTGGGCGCCGCCGCTTTCGGCGACGATCTCGGCGACCGTCTGCGGGCTTCGTACGGTGGCGAAGCGCACGGCGCCGTCGTGGTCGATCGTGAAGCCGTAGACGCCGGGCCGCGGCAGGCTGTTGTACGCGTAGTGGTTGGAGAAGTAGTAGGCGCCGGTGTCCAGCAGCGCCGTCAGGTCGCCCGCCGCGAGTGGGGGCAGGGGGCGGGCGGTCGCGACCAGGTCGCCGGCGAAGCAGCAGGGGCCGGCGACGTCCTGCTCCACCGGGCCGTCGGGGCCGGTGGCCTTGGGGTGGCCGTGCGGGTCGTAGGCGGAGATCCGCAGCGGCCAGGTCTCGGGGGCGAAGACGGTGCGCACGGCCAGTTGCGCGCCGGCGTGGGTGACCGCGATCGGGCGGCCGCCGGCGGTCTTGGTGTACTCCACGCGCGCCAGCACGGTGCCCGACTTGGCCAGCAGCGACCGGCCGAACTCGGTGACGAGGTGGTAGTCGCCGGTGAACAGCCCGGGGGCGGCGGCGCGCAGCGCTCGGGCGTAGGCCGCGAAGGTGGGGGTGGTCTCGTCGGAGGTGAAGTTGACGGGCAGTCCGCCGCCGATGTCGAGGGTGTCGATCTGCCGTCGTCCGGCCGCCCGGTTGACCTCCTCGGCCAGCTCGTACGCCTCCCGGACGCCGGCCGCCATCAGCTCCAGCGGACAGCCCTGCGAGCCGACATGGGCATGCAGTCGGGTCAGCCAGGGGCGGTCCAGGAAGGCCCGTACGGTGGCCTCCCGCGCGCCCGCGTCGCGCAGCGGGACGCCGAACTTGGCGGTGGCGGTGGCGGTGCTGAGCGCGTCGATGGCGCCGCCGCCGACCTGGGGGTTGACCCGCAGGCCCAGCGGGGAGTCGCTGTGCACCCGCTGGCGCAGCGCGTCGAGTCGGGCCAGCTCGGCGAGGGAGTCCGCGTTGACGGCGACGCTCAGGGTGAGCGCCTCGCGCAGCTCGGTGGGGGTCTTGGCGGGCGAGTCGAGGACGATGCGGTCCGCGGGCACCCCGGCCGCGCGGGCCAGCGCGAGCTCGCCGGGGCTGGCCACCTCGCACCCCAGCCCCTCGTCCGCCAGCAGCCGCAGCACCGGGACCAGGGCGGCGGCCTTGGCCGCGAAGGCGTGCAGGACGTGGGTGCCGGGGGCGGTGACCTCGGCGAAGGCGGCGCGCAGGGCGGTGGCGGCGGCGCGGATTCCGGCCACGTCCAGCAGGCCGATGACGGGCTGGTCGGGAGCGATCAGCCCTTGTTCCACGGCGGCACGGACGGCGAAGTCGCGACGGGTGGTTGTCATGTCTCCAGCCAACCACCTCAGGGACGCCGGCGAAGCTGTTGACTAGAGGTATTCAGTGACGACAAGATGTGAATATCTCGATCCAGTCAATGGCAGGAGGCGTGCTTCATGTCCGGACCGCGACCCGTACGAGCCCCGCGCGGCAACGAGCTGAGCGCTCTGGGGTGGCAGCAGGAGGCCGCCCTGCGGATGCTGCAGAACAACCTCGACCCCGAGGTCGCCGAGCACCCCGACAAGCTCGTGGTCTACGGCGGCACCGGCAAGGCGGCCCGCGACTGGCGCTCCTTCGACGCGATGGTCCGCACGCTGCGGACCCTCAAGCAGGACGAGACGATGCTCGTCCAGTCGGGCCGCCCGGTCGGCGTCATGCAGACCCACGAGTGGGCCCCGCGCGTCCTGATCGCCAACTCCAACCTGGTCGGCGACTGGGCCAACTGGGAGGAGTTCCGCCGCCTGGAGCAGCTCGGCCTGACCATGTACGGCCAGATGACCGCCGGCTCCTGGATCTACATCGGCACCCAGGGCATCCTCCAGGGCACCTACGAGACCTTCGCCGCGGTCGCCGCCAAGAAGTTCAACGGCACCCTGGCCGGCACCATCACCCTCACCGCAGGGCTCGGCGGCATGGGCGGCGCCCAGCCGCTGGCCGTGACGATGAACGACGGCGTCGCGATCTGCATCGACTGCGACCCGCGCGCCATCGAGCGCCGGATCGAGCACCGCTACCTGGACGTCAAGGCCGACAACCTCCAGCACGCGCTCCAGCTCGCCACCGAGGCCCGCGACGCCCGCAAGCCGCTCTCCATCGGCCTGCTCGGCAACGCGGCCGACCTGCTCCCGCAGATGCTGGCCGAGGGCGCCCCGATCGACATCGTGACGGACCAGACCTCCGCCCACGACCCGCTCTCCTACCTCCCCACCGGCGTCGACTTCGACGACATGGCCGCGTACGCCGCCAAGGACCCGGCCGGCTTCACCACCCGCGCCCGCGAGTCCATGGCCAAGCACGTGGAGGCCATGGTCGGCTTCATGGACGCCGGCGCCGAGGTCTTCGACTACGGCAACTCCATCCGCGGCGAGGCCCAGCTGGCCGGCTACGACCGCGCCTTCGCCTTCCCCGGCTTCGTGCCCGCCTACATCCGCCCGCTGTTCTGCGAGGGCAAGGGCCCGTTCCGCTGGGCCGCCCTCTCCGGCGAGGCGTCGGACATCCACAAGACCGACAAGGCGATCCTCGACCTGTTCCCGGAGAACGAGTCGCTGCACCGCTGGATCAAGATGGCCGGCGAGCGCGTCCACTTCCAGGGCCTGCCCGCGCGCATCTGCTGGCTCGGCTACGGCGAGCGCGACAAGGCCGGCGAGCGCTTCAACGACATGGTCGCCAGCGGTGAGCTGGCCGCCCCGCTGGCCATCGGCCGGGACCACCTCGACTGCGGCTCCGTCGCCTCGCCCTACCGCGAGACCGAGGCCATGCTCGACGGATCCGACGCCATCGCCGACTGGCCGCTGCTCAACGCCATGGTCAACGTGGCCTCCGGTGCCTCCTGGGTCTCCCTGCACCACGGCGGCGGCGTCGGCATGGGCCGCTCCATCCACGCCGGTCAGGTCACCGTCGCCGACGGCACCCCGCTCGCCGGCGAGAAGATCCGCCGCGTGCTCACCAACGACCCCGGCATGGGCGTCATCCGCCACGTCGACGCCGGCTACGACCGCGCCGACGAGGTCGCCGTGGAGCGCGGTGTGCGCGTTCCCATGCGCGAGGGCGCCGGAGGCGCCGAGTGACCGCGCACGGCGATGCGCCGTCGGGTGCGGGTGCCGGTGTGCCCGCCCGTTCCGTCCCGGCGGAACGCACGCCCACGCCGACCTCGTTCCACGAGATGTGGAAGGACCTGTTGCCCATCGGCCGCGAAGCGGCCTCGGGCGGATACCGCCGCTTCGCCTGGACCGGGGCCGACGTCGACTGCCGGGAGTGGTTCCGGGCGCAGGCGGAGTCCCGGGGGCTGGCGTACGAGGTGGACCGGAACGGGAACCAGTGGGCGTGGCTGGGCGACCCGGCCGCCGAGGACGCGGTGGTGACGGGCTCGCACCTGGACTCCGTGCCGGACGGCGGCGCGTTCGACGGCCCGCTGGGCGTCGTGTCCTCGTTCGCCGCGCTCGACGAGCTCCGCTCGCGCGGCGCGCGGCCGATCCGCCCGCTGGCGATCGTCAACTTCGGCGACGAGGAGGGCGCCCGGTTCGGGCTGGCCTGCGTGGGCTCCCGGCTGGCGGCCGGGCAGCTGACGCCGGAGCAGGCGCACGCGCTGCGCGACGCCGACGGCGTCGGGCTGGCGCACGCCATGGAGCGGGCCGGGTACGACCCGGAGGCGATCGGCCCCGACCCCGAGCGCCTCGCCCGCATCGGCGCCTTCGTCGAGCTGCACGTGGAGCAGGGCCGGGCGCTGGACCTGTCCGGGCACCCGATCGGCATCGCGTCCGCCATCTGGCCGCACGGCCGCTGGCGGTTCGACTTCCACGGCGAGGCCAACCACGCCGGCACCACCCGGCTGGAGGACCGCCGCGACCCGATGCTGACCTACGCCAACACCGTGCTCGCCGCGCGCAAGAAGGCGCGGCTGGCCGGTGCGCTGGCCACCTTCGGGAAGGTCAGCGTGGAGCCGAACGGCGTCAACGCCATCCCCTCGCTGGTGCGCGGCTGGCTGGACTCCCGCGCCGCCGACCAGGAGACGCTGGACGCCGTCGTCGCGGAGATCGAGCGGGCGGCGGTGGAGCGCGGCGAGCGGGACGGCGTCGACGTCCGGATGACCCGGGAGTCCTTCACCCCCGTGGTGGAGTTCGGGCACGCCCTGCGCGACGAGCTGGCCGCCCTCTTGGGCGACGCACCCGTGCTCCCCACCGGCGCGGGACACGACGCGGGTATTTTGTCCGCATCGGTCCCCACGGCCATGCTGTTCGTACGGAATCCCACCGGCGTCTCGCACTCGCCCGCGGAAACCGCCGCCGAGGACGACTGCCTCGCCGGAGTGACCGCACTCGCCGACGTACTGGAGGGCCTCGCGTGTCGCTGACACCGCAGACCTACTGGGCGGAACACGCCTGGCTCGGCACCCATGTCGAGCCGGGCGTCGCCATCGAGACCGGCGCCGACGGTCGCATCACGGCCCTGCGGACGGGGGTGCCGGCGCCGCCCGTCGGCGGCGTCACCCTCCGCGGGCTGACCCTCCCCGGCCTGGCCAACGCCCACTCGCACGCCTTCCACCGCGCCCTGCGCGGGCTGGTGCAGATCGGCTCCGGGACCTTCTGGACCTGGCGCGAGTTCATGTACCAGTACGCCGCTCGGCTCACCCCGGATAGCTACTTCGCCCTCGCCCGCGCCGTCTACGCGGAGATGGCGCTCGCCGGCATCACCTGCGTCGGCGAGTTCCACTACGTCCACCACGCGCCCGGCGGCACCCGGTACGCCGACCCCAACGCCATGGGCGAGGCCCTGATCGCGGCCGCCGCCGAGGCCGGCATCCGCATCACCCTGCTGGACACCGCCTACCTCTCCTCCGGCTTCGGCGCCGCGCCCTCCCCGCACCAGCTGCGCTTCAGCGACGGCACCGCCGACGCCTGGGCCGAGCGGGTCTCGGCGCTGATCCCGGCCCCGCACGCCCGGATCGGCGCGGCCATCCACTCGGTGCGGGCGGTCCCGGCGGGGCAGCTGGCCACCGTCGCCCAGTGGGCCGCCGACCGGCAGGCGCCGCTCCACGTCCACCTCTCGGAGCAGACCGCCGAGAACGACGCCTGCCGCGAGGCGCACGGCCGCACCCCCACCCGGCTGCTGGCCGACCACGGGGCGCTCGGCCCGCGCACCACGGCCGTGCACGCCACGCACCTCACCGACGAGGACATCGCGCTGCTGGGCTCCACCGGCACCGGCGTGTGCATGTGCCCGACCACCGAGCGCGACCTGGCCGACGGCATCGGCCCGGCCACCCTGCTGCAGGGCGCGGGCTCCCCGCTGAGCCTGGGCAGCGACAGCCACGCGGTCATCGACATCCTCGAAGAGGCCCGCGCGATGGAGCTGGACGAGCGGCTGCGCACCCGCACCCGGGGCCACTGGACCGCCGCCCAACTGCTGCGCGCGGCCACCGAGGACGGCCACACGGCGCTCGGTTGGGACAGCGCCGGACGGATAGAGAGCGGCGCGCTCGCCGACTTCACCACGGTCCGGCTGGACTCGGTGCGCACCGCGGGCCCGCTGCCCCGGCTGGGCGCCGAGGTCGCCGTCTTCGCGGCCTCCAACGCGGACGTGCTGCACACCGTGGTCGGCGGCCGCCACATCGTCCGGGACGGGCAGCACCAGCTGGTGCCGCAGGTCCCGCTAGCCCTGTCCGAGTCCATCGCCGCGCTGCGTGAGTGAACGGCCCGACGGCACCGGCCACCCGGCCGAAGGAGAGCCCCCCGCGATGAACCCCACGCCCCACCCGCACACCCACACACCCCTGGTCCAGCCCCCCGCGCCCACCGGGCCGGGCGGGGTGGACACCACCGCCATCGTCAACATCGCCGGCCTGGTCACCAACGACCCCGAGATCGGTGAGGGCCCGCTCGGACTGCTGAAGGACGCGGCGGTCGTCATCGAGGGCGACCGCGTCGCCTGGGTCGGCCCGTCGAGCAAGGTCCCCGGCACCGACAACCGGGTCGACGCCGAGGGCCGGGCGGTCATCCCCGGCTTCGTCGACTCCCACTCCCACCTGGTCTTCGCCGGAGACCGCACCGAGGAGTTCAACGCCCGCATGTCGGGCCGGAGCTACAGCGCCGGCGGCATCCGCACCACCGTCGCCGCCACCCGCTCCGCCTCCAACAACGAGCTGCACGACAACGTGGCCCGCTACCGGCGGGAGGCGCTGCGCCAGGGCACCACCACCATCGAGATCAAGTCCGGCTACGGGCTGACCACCGAGCACGAGGCGCGCGCCCTGCGCATCGCCGCCGCGCACACCGACGAGGTCACCTACCTCGGCGCGCACGTGGTCGCCCCGGAGTTCGCCGACCGGCCCGACGCCTACGTCGAGCTGGTCACCGGGCCGATGCTGGACGCCTGCGCCCCGCACGCCCGCTGGGTCGACGTCTTCTGCGAGCAGGGCGCCTTCGACGGGGACCAGGCGCGGGCCGTCCTCACCGCCGGCATCGCGCGCGGCCTGCTGCCGCGCGTGCACGCCAACCAGCTCTCGTACGGCCCCGGCGTGCAGCTGGCCGTGGAGCTCGGCGCCGCCTCCGCCGACCACTGCACCCACCTCTCCGACGAGGACGTGGACGCGCTGGCGAACGGCTCCACGGTGGCCACGCTGCTGCCCGGCGCCGAGTTCTCCACCCGGGCGACCTACCCGGACGCGCGCCGGCTGCTGGACGCCGGTGTCACCGTCGCCCTGTCGCCCGACTGCAACCCGGGCTCGTCCTTCACCAGCTCGATGCCGTTCTGTATCGCGGTGGCCGTGCGGGACATGCGGATGACGCCCGACGAGGCCGTCTGGTCGGCCACCGCGGGCGGCGCGGCGGCGCTGCGCCGCACCGACGTCGGGCGCGTCAGCCCCGGCGCCCGCGCCGACCTGGCGCTGCTCGACGCCCCCTCCCATGTCCACCTCGCCTACCGCCCCGCCGTCTGTCGTACGGGCCGTCTGTCGCAGGGCCGTCTCTCGTACGGGGCCTCCGGCCCGTACGGCCGTCCGCCGTGCGGGCCGTCCGCCGTACGGTCCCCGGGCGCTCAGCCCGCCGCCTGGATCCGCCCCTCGACCAGGTGCAGCCGGGGCAGCGTGCCCGGTGCCGAGGTGACGCCGGTGACCTCGATGCCCGCGCGGGCGTAGAGCGCCTCGAACTCGCCCCGGCTGTGCTTCTGGCCGCCCATGTTGAGCAGCAGGAACAGATCGAGCGCGGTGGTGATCGTCATCTCGTCGGGGTGGGCGTCGACCAGGCTGTCGACCACCACCACCCGGGCCCCGGGGCGGGCGGCGGCCCGGATGTTGCGGAGCACCGCGACGGAGAAATCGTCCGGCCAGTCCAGCAGGTTCTTCAGCACGTAGACGTCGGCGTCGACGGGGACGGACTCCAGGCAGTTGCCGCCCAGGATCCGGGTGCGGGAGCCGAGTTCGCCGCCCTCCCGCAGCTCCTCGTAGGCGCCCGGGACCACCGTCTCCAGGTCGAACAGCACGCCGTGCAGGTGCGGGTTGTGACGCAGCAGCGTGCGCAGCAGATGGCCCTGGCCGCCGCCGATGTCCACCAGCGTGGCGGCCGTGGACAGGTCCAGCGCCTCGGCCACCGCCGCCGAGCTGCGGATGCTCGACTCGGTCATGGCCTGGGCGAAGACCTTCTCGTCGGCGGGGGCGTCCTCCTTCAGATAGGTGTAGAAGTCCTTGCCGAACACGCGGGGGATGACGCTCTCGCCGCTGCGCAGGGCGTCCTCCAGCCGGGGCCAGGACTGCCAGGTCCACGGCGAGCCGACCCACAGCACGATCGCCCGCAGGCTCTGCGGGTGGTCCTCGCGCAGCAGGACCGAGACGTCGGTGTGGGCGAAGTGGCGCGGCTGGGGCTCGACGAAGACCCCGTACGAGGTCAGGGTGCGCAGCAGCCGGTAGAGGCGGTGCGCGTCCAGGCCCACCTTCTCGGCGAGCTTCTCCACGGGCAGCGGGTCGTCGTCGAGGACGTCGGGCACGCGCAGTCGCGCGGCCGTCTGCACCGCCGCCGCCACGCCGGCGCTGAAGGCCAGCTCTCCGAGCCTCCGGAACGCCTCGTCACCGGTGCCGTGCTGTGCGGTCGCAGTCATGGGCGGATCACCTCTCGATGCCGGTCGGGGGTCGGGCACGAGGCTGGTGCCCCGCGCTGGTGGGGCGCTGTCGCGCGACTGTCGCGGCGCTGTCGCTCCCGTGGGGCGCGGACGATCCGCCGACCAGCGGGGTGCCATCCGAGGCGGTGAGCATCGACCCGGAGAGGTCCGGAGAGGCCGGCGACGACCGCCGAGAGCCGGCGACGACCGCCGAGAGCCGACGCCGACGGGCGAGACCCGGCGCCGACGGGCGAGAGCCGACGCCGACCGGCGAAAGCCGACGCCGACGCCGACGCCGCCGACGACGACGACCGGCGACAGCCGGCGCGGCCGGCGCCTCCGGGACGGGACGGGAGTCGATATGCACCGAACGTTGATCGTGGCTCGGATGAACCCCGAGGACGTGGCCGGGGTGTCCGAGGTGTTCCGCTGGTCCGACGGCACCGAGCTGCCACACCTCATCGGCGTCCGCCGAAGGACCCTGTTCCGCTTCCACGACCTCTATCTGCACCTGGTCGAGGCGGACGGTGAGGACACCACCGAGCGGCTGTACGAACACCGCCGGCACCCGCTGTTCCAGGAGATCCACGAGCGGCTGCTGCCCTACATCCGGCCGTACGACCCGAACTGGTCCGAGCCCCGGCACGCCATGGCCGTGCCGTTCTACCGCTGGGAGAACGAGCGTGACTGAGCGGGGCGGCAGGCGAGCCGTCATCACCGGCATGGGCGTGGTGGCGCCCGGTGGGCTCGACGTACCGGAGTTCTGGTCCTGTCTGACCGCCGGCCGCACCGCCACCCGCACCATCAGCCTCTTCGACGCGTCGCTGTTCCGCTGCCAGGTGGCGGCCGAGTGCGACTTCGACCCGGAGAGCCGCGGGCTGACCCCGCAGGAGATCCGGCGGATGGACCGCGCGGTGCAGCTCGCGGTGGTCGCCACCCGCGAGGCGCTGGCCGACAGCGGGCTGGTCACCGGGGAGCTCGCCCCGCACCGCACCGCCGTCGCCATCGGCAACGCGGTGGGCTCCACCATGCTGATGGAGAGCGAGTACACGGTCATCTCCGACGGCGGGCGCCGCTGGCTGTGCGACGAGGAGTACGGCGTACGCCACCTCTACGGCGCGGTGGTGCCGAGCACCGCCGCCGCCGAGGTGGCCTGGCTGAGCGGGGCCGAGGGGCCCGCCGCGGTCGTCTCCACCGGCTGCACCTCGGGCCTGGACGCCGTCGGGTACGCCGCCCAGCTCATCGAGGAGGGCGCCGCCGACGTGGTCATCGGCGGCGCCACCGACGCCCCCATCTCCCCGATCACCGTGGCCTGCTTCGACGCGCTGAAGGCCACCTCCACCCGCAACAAGGAGCCGGAGCGGGCCTGTCGCCCCTTCGACCTGGAGCGCGACGGGCTGGTGCTGGGCGAGGGCGCGGCGGTCTTCGTGCTGGAGGAGCGCGGCCGGGCGGCGCGCCGCGACGCGCACGTCTACTGCGAGGTGGCCGGCTACGCCAACCGCGCCAACGCCTTCCACATGACCGGCCTCAAGCCCGACGGCCGGGAGCTGGCCGAGGCGATCACCCAGGCGCTGCGCTCCGCCGGCATCGCCCCGGAGCAGGTCGACTACGTCAACGCCCACGGCTCCGGGACCCGGCAGAACGACCGGCACGAGACCGCCGCGTTCAAGCGCAGCCTGGGCGATCACGCCCGCCGGGTGCCGGTCAGCTCCATCAAGTCGATGATCGGCCACTCGCTGGGCGCGATCGGCGCGATCGAGGTCGCCGCCTCCGCGCTCGCCATCGAGCACGGCGTGGTGCCGCCCACCGCCAACCTCACCGCCCGCGACCCGGAGTGCGACCTGGACTACGTGCCGAATCATGCGCGGGAGCACCGCACCGATGTGGTGCTCAGCGTCGGCAGCGGCTTCGGCGGCTTCCAGACGGCGGTCGTGCTCACCTCGCCGAGGAGGCTCCGATGAGTGGCGAGACCGTGGTCACCGGGCTCGGCGTGGTGGCGCCCACCGGCACCGGCACCGACGCCTACTGGGCCACCACGCTGGCCGGCAAGAGCGCCGTCGACCGCATCCAGCGCTTCGACCCCTCCGGCTACACCACCCAGCTCGCCGGGGAGGTGCGGGACTTCGACGAGGCCGCGGCGGCCGACCACGTGCCCGCGCGGCTGCTGGCGCAGACCGACCGGATGACCCACTTCGCCTTCGCCGCCGCCGCCATGGCGCTGACGGACGCCGGGGCCGACCCGGCGGACTTCCCCGAGTACGAGATGGCGGTGGTGACCGCGAACTCCTCCGGCGGCGTGGAGTTCGGCCAGCGCGAGCTGGAGAAGCTGTGGAGCGGCGGCCCGCTGCGGGTCAGCGCGTACATGTCGGTGGCCTGGTTCTACGCGGCCACCACCGGCCAGCTCTCCATCCTGCACGGGATGCGCGGCCCCTGCGGGCTGCTCGCCACCGAGCAGGCGGGCGGCCTGGACGCCGTCGGACACGCCCGCCGCCAACTGCGCGGCGGCGCCCGGCTGGCGCTGACCGGCGGCACCGACGCCCCGCTCTCCCCGGCCTGCATGGTCGCCCAGCTGGCGACCGGACGGCTGAGCCGGGTCGCCGACCCGACCGCCGCCTATCTGCCGTTCGACGCCCGAGCCGGCGGCCATGTGCCCGGCGAGGGCGGCGCGATCATGGTCCTGGAGCGGCGCGAGGACGCGCTGCGGCGCGGCGTGGACCGGCTCTACGGCGAGGTGGCCGGCTACGCGGCCAGCTTCGACCCGCCGCCGGGCTCCGGCCGCGCGCCCACCCTGCGCCGGGCCGTCGAGGCCGCCCTGGCCGACGCCCGGATCGGCCCGGACGAGGTGGACGCGGTCTTCGCCGACGGCGCCGGCGTCCCCGCCCTGGACCGCGCCGAGGCGGCCGCCCTGGTCGCCGTCTTCGGCCCGCGCGGGGTGCCCGTCACCGTGCCCAAGACCGCCACCGGGCGCCTCTACGCCGGTGCCGCCGCGCTGGACGTGGCCACGGCCCTGCTCGCCCTCGACGACCAGGTGATCCCGCCCACCGTCCACGTGCTGGACCCGCCCGCCGGGGCGCCGCCTTTGGACCTGGTGCGCGGCGCCCCGCGCGAGACGCCGCTGCGCCACGTGCTGGTGGTGGCGCGCGGCTACGGGGGCTTCAACGCGGCCGTGGTGCTGCGCGCGCCCCGCTGAGCCCTTCTCCGCACCACCGCGATCCGTGATTCGTACGACGACACCGACAAGGAGCACCCATGAGTACCCCGCTCACCCTCGACCGACTGCGTCAGATCATGCGCGCCACCCTCGGCAGCGCCGCCGACGGCCTCGACCTGGACGGCGAGATCCTGGACACGCCCTTCGCCGACCTGGAGGTCGACTCGCTCGCCGTGCTGGAGATCGTCACCCAGATCCAGGACGAGTACCGGATGCGCATCCCGGACGACGCCGTCGACACCATGAAGACGCCCCGCGCGGTGCTCGACTACGTCAACGAGCACGTCGAGGTGGGCTGAGGTGGCCGGCCACATCGACAACGCGGTCGTCATCCAGGCCCCGATGGACCTGGTGTGGGGCATGACCAACGACGTGACCTCCTGGACCGAGCTGTTCTCGGAGTACCGGAAGGTCGACGTGGTGCACCGGGAGGGGAACACCGTCCGGTTCCGGCTGACCATGCACCCGGACGAGGACGGCAAGGAGTGGAGCTGGGTCTCCGAGCGGACCGCCGACCCCCGGACCCGCACGGTCACCGCCCGCCGGGTGGAGACCGGCCCGTTCACCCACATGGACATCCGGTGGGAGTACGAACCGGACGGCGAGGGGGTGCGGATGCGCTGGATCCAGGACTTCGCCATGAAGCCCACCGCGCCCGTCGACGACGCCGCGGCCCAGGAGCACCTCGACCGGCAGACGCTCAAGGAGATGGCCCGGATCAAGCACCTGGTGGAGGAGGCGTCCGCCGCGCGGGACGCGGCCGGCGCCGTCTTCCGGGTGCTGCTCCGCGCGGAGATCGTGGCCGGCCTGGAGGTCGACTTCGAACAGGTCTGGAGCGGGATCGGCGCGGCCGTCACCGAACATCCGGACAACCTCGGACAGTGGTTGATGCGCAGCCGCGACGAGCCGGGCGTCTACTTCATCATCAGCGATTGGACCAACGAGGAGCGCTTCCGCGCCTTCGAGCGGAGCGCGGCGCACATCGAGCACCGCCGCAAGCTCCACCCGTTCCGCACCGGCGGCTCGATGACCGTCATGGACGTCGCCGCCGCCCTGCCCAAGCCCGTAACGGAGGAGTCGTCATGAGTGGCACCGGCAGCACCCGCGTCGTCATCTACTACCGGGTGCCTGAGGGCTCCGCCGACGCCCTGATCAGCGGTTATCACGCGTCGAGCGCCGCGCTGAAGGGCACGTCCGGGCTGCTCGGCAACGAGCTGCTGCGCAACGCCCACGACCCCCGGCGGTACGCGGTGCTGAGCGAGTGGGAGGACCTGGCCGCCTTCCAGACCTGGGAGGCGGCCAAGGACCACCGGGGGCAGACCGCGCCGGTGCGCGAGTTCGTCGACCCCGATCCGCGTCCCTTCGCCGTGTACGAAGTGGTCGCCTCCTATTCCGCGTAATCCGCACTTCGGCCTCCGCTTCGGTGTTCGGCCCCAGAAACCCGCGTCGCTTCTCAATCATCCAAAGGCCGACGGAATTTCGGCCGGTACGATGGGCGACGCGGGTCTGTGCTGTCGCATATCGACGGGGGAATCGATCATGTCTGAGCGGCCCAACCTGCGGTTCCGAGTCCTCGGTCCGCTGGAAGTAGTTGACGAAAGCAATCGTGAATTGACCCCGGGGGCACCGAAGTTACGCCAGATCCTGGCGTTGGCGCTGGTGTTTGAGAATCGAGTCGTGCAAACCCATGAATTCGTGGACGAACTCTGGGGATCACGTCCGCCGGTGACCGCGCTGGCGACCCTCCAGTCCTACATCTACAAAGTCCGTAAACAGGTGCTCGGCGAAGAGGGGCGCGCCGCCCTGCACACCAAGCCCAACGGCTATCTGCTGACCGTCCCCGACGCCGATCTCGACCTGCGCTGCTTCGAGGAGCTCGCCGCCCGCGGCAGGACCGAGCTGGACGCCGGGGACGCCCGCCGCGCCAGCCGCTCCCTCGGCGAGGCGCTGGCCCTGTGGCGCGGCGGCCCGCTGGCCGGGGTGGAGTCCGGCGCCCTGCTGAGCGCCCAGGTCGCCCGGCTCCAAGAGAGCCGGCTGCGCACCCTGGAGCTGCGCATCCAGGCCGACTTCACGCTCGGCCGCCACCACGAGCTGATCAGCGAGCTCAAGACGCTCTGCGCGGCACACCCGTTCAACGAGGGCCTGCACGCCAAGCTGATGATCGCGCTGTACCGCTCCGGGCGGCGGTACGAGGCGCTGGAGCTCTACCAGACCTTCCGCCGCGGCCTCGTGGACGAGCTGGGCCTGGAGCCCTCGCCGCACCTGGGGCGGCTGCAGAACGCGGTGCTGTCCGGCGCGCAGACGCTGCGCGAGGACGACGCGGGGGAGCCGCCCGTGGCGGTCGTCGTGTCCGACGGGCCCGCCCCCGCGGAGGGCGGCGACCCGTGGCCCGACGCCCCCGGTGGAGAACCGGCCCACGAGGAGCCCGCGCCCGAGGGCTACGAGGCGACCCCCAGCCCCGCCCAGCTACCGCCCGACATCGGCGACTTCACCGGCCGCGCGGAGCTGCTGCACCAGTGGGAACGGCGCTTCGCGCGGAGTCGCGAGGACTCCTGTCCGCTGCCGGTGCTGTGGCTCAGCGGCCCGCCGGGCGTCGGCAAGACCACCCTGGCCGTGCACCTCGCCCACCGGCTGCGGCACGCCTTCCCGGACGGCCAGCTCTACGCCGACCTGCGCGGCCGCAGCGCCGACCCGCCACGCCCGCGGGAGATCCTGGCGAGCTTCCTGAGCGCGGTCGGCTCCACCCGTCACCCCCGCCCTTCGGACGACCCGGACGAGTGGGGCAAGGCGTTCCGCACCTGGTGCGCGGACCGCTCGCTGCTCCTCGTCCTCGACGACGCCGCGGACGCCGCCCAGGTCCGCCCGCTGCTGCCGGGCGGCGGCCGCTGCGCCGCGCTGGTCACCGGCGCCGGCCACGGGCTGCCCGGCGCCGAGCGGGTGCTGCTGGGCCCGCTGCCCCCGCACGAGGGCGCCGATCTGCTCGGCAGGATCATCGGCACCCGGCGCACCGAGCGGGAGCCCGCGGCCGTCGAGGAGATCGTCAGACTCTGCGGCGGCCTCCCCCTGGTGCTCCGCGCGGTCGGCATCCGCCTGGCCGCCCTGCCCAGTTGGCCCCTCCTCAAGCTCGCCCACCGCCTCGCCGACGCCCGCCGTCGCCTGGACGAGGTCAGCCTCCCCGGCATGGACCTCCGCCCCGCCTACGCGGCCGGCTTCGGCCGCCTCCGCGAGCGCGAGCGCATCGCCATCCTGCTGCTCGGCGCCGTCGGCCCCGAGGAGTTCACCTCCGACGACGCGGCCCGACTCCTCGGCCACGACGGCGCGGGCGTCGAGGGCGTGCTCGCCCCGCTGGTGGAGCAGCACCTGCTCCAGGTCCGCGGCGGGGACGGCTGGACGATCCGCTACTCGGTCCCGGAGCTGGTCCGGGCCTATATCCGGGAGCGGTTGGTGGGGGACTAGGGCCCGTTCTCATGGCGTGGAGGCGACCGGTTCGCCGTGCTCCCTCCCTTGGCCCGCGACGGTCAGTCGGCACTGGCCGTCCTCGCAGGAGCGCTCCAGGCGGCCCCGGGAAACGGTCTGCGCCAGCCCGACCATCCAGCACATCGGGCACCCTCGCAGCGCGAGCAGGCCGACCGGCAGGAGCGCCAGGCTGACCGGCCCGACGGCCGGGATGAGTGCGACCGAGCCGACCAGCGCGCCGAATCCCACCGCGCCGCGCACCAGGTGCCGGGGCAGGGAGGCGCTCGCGAAGTCGGGGCCGTCAGCCTTCGTTCCGGTCATCGTCCCCTCCAGGAGCTGAGTCGGGTGTGGCGTGAAGCGTGTGTCGAACCGCCGCGCGGGCTCGGTGGAGACGCGATTTCATCGCCGCCGTACTGAGGCCCAGCGCGTCGGCGACCGCCCGTCCGCTGTGGCCCTGGATGTCTCGCATGATCAGCACCCGCCGCTGGTCGGGCGGCAGGGCCGCGACCGCCGCCGCCACCCTGCCCGCGTCCAGGCGGCGCAGTGCCTCGTCCTCGGCCGAGTCCACGGCGGTGTCCGGCACCGGTGAGTCGTCCCGCACCATCGCCCGTGCGCGCCGTAGACACTCGTTGCGGACGATGCGGAACATCCACGACGCCAGTGCGCCGGAGGCCCGCAGCATCCCGATCTTGCGGTACAGGATGATCAGGGCTTCCTGCGCCGCGTCCTCGGCGTCCTCCCGGGTCGCGCAGAGGGAGCGGGCGAAACGCTGAACGTTCGGGTGTGAGCCCGAGACCAACGCGGCGATCGAATCGACATCACCGCGCTGCGCGGCGACGATCAGCGGTTCGCTGGGCCAGGCCGAGTCAGCCACGCCCACCACGCTTGCGCTTGAGGGCGAGCACGCAGGTGCAGAGCAGCACCACGCCGACGGCGATACCGATACCGATGATCACGACAACCTCCAGATCCGTCCCGACGTTCGTCGGTACAGCGATAAGAGGCACGGGCCACCCGAAAGGATTCAGCCCGCGTCCGGATCGCGCCCCCTCATGGTGCTGACCTGCCGCCAGAGGTCGGGGATCGGCCCCGCCGAAGCGGCCGCTGAGCCGCTGACCTGCACCTTCACGGCTCCGCCCCCTGTCGTGGTGCCACTGGCGACGCGGGTGGCGCCATAAATGGATCGCTGTGGCGCCATCGATGTGCCATGATGGTGCCACGGGTGGCGCACCCCTCGGTCTCGCAGGCCGAGGGGTGCGCGTTTGGGGAGTAAGCCATCGGGGGGCGCATCATCATGGGGACAGCACAGAGTCACGAGCCGGCGACGCTCGGCGCCTTCACCGCCTTCGCCCGCTTCGCGCTCTGCGGCGGCGGGGTGGGGATCGCCTCCAGCTTCGCCGTGACGGCCCTCGCCTCCTGGATCCCCTGGGCGCTGGCCAACGCCCTCATCACCGTGGTCTCCACGCTCCTCGCCACCGAGCTGCACGCCCGCTTCACCTTCGGCGCGGGCGGCCGCGCGACCTGGCGCCAGCACGCGCAGTCGGCCGGGTCCGCGGCGGCCGGGTACACGGTGACCTGTGCGGCGATGCTCGTCCTGCACCAACTGGTGGCGGCGCCCGGTGCGATGCTCGAACAGGTCGTCTACCTGACCGCCTCCGCGCTCGCCGGCGTCGCGCGGTTCGCGGTGCTGCGCCTCGTCGTCTTCGCGCGGAACCGCACGCAGACCGCCGCCTCCGTCCGCACCGCCGCTCCCGTGTACGCCGCGGTGGCCCGTACGTCGGCCGACCCCGCGGCACTGTGCCGCGCCGCCTGACTGTTTCGAATGAGCGTGGAGCCCACCCCGCGCCATGCGGGGTGGGCTCCGAGTGGTTCCGGCCGCCGTCGACCTCAGGCGAGGGGCGCGCCTTTCGCGACAGCGGTGACGAACGCCTTCCAGGCGGGGGTGGCGAAGACGAGGGCGGGGCCGTCAGGGTTCTTGCTGTCCCGGACGGGGACGGCGCCGGTAGCAGCGAACTCGGGGGCCCATTCGAGGCAGTTGCCACCGCCGTTGCTGTAGCTGGACTTCACCCATTTCGTGCTGGAGAGGTCTGGCGTGTTGGCCATGAGTGCGCCTCCAATGCGTGCCGGATGTTGCCGGGCGTCTCAGGCGTCGAGAGGTTCGCGTTCCGCGATGGCGGCGAGGAACGCCTTCCATGCCGGTGTGGCGAAGACTAGGGCTGGGCCGTCGGGGTTCTTGCTGTCACGAATAGGGACTCCAGTCGGGTAACTGTCCAACACCTCTACGCAGTTGTCCGGCTCGGAGCTGCTGTAGGACGACTTGCGCCAGCCGACGAGCGTGGCGGCGTCCGGAATGATGCGCTTAGGCATGATGGCAGGGGCCGAAGCGCTCGCCTTCGGCGAGGGCGGTGACGAACGCCTTCCAGGCGGGGGTGGCGAAGACGAGGGCGGGGCCGTCAGGGTTCTTGCTGTCCCGGACGGGGACGGCGCCGGTAGCTGCGAACTCGGGGGCCCATTCGACGCACTGCCCGCCGTTGCCCTGGCTGTAGCTGGACTTCACCCATATCGCGCCGGAGAGGTCTGGGGTGGTGGTCATGGTGGTACGCCTCCAAGACGTGCCGGATGAGGGCGAGGGATTCGTTACGTGGCAGGGCGTCGGCGCGCAGCCGCTCGTAGGCCGCGCGGGCTTCGGCCACCACTGCCGGATTGTCGTCTACCTGCCCCCGTTGATAGGTCTCTTCGTAAAGGATCTCGGTTCCGTCCGGCCGTGTCAGCACATTGAACGAGTCTCCTCCCGACGGGGTGCCCGCGGTGAAGGGGAGGACCTGGATGTCGATGTGCCGCGACTCCGTCGCGGCCAGTAGGTGCCGAAGCTGTCCCCGCATGACCTCGGCGCCGCCTACGCGGGACCACAGGACCGCTTCATGCAGGATCACCCACAGCGACGGCGGCTTCGGCCTGTCGAAGATCTCGCGACGCCGCAAGCGCTCATCCACGCGGGCTTTGATCTGGATGGGCGTCTCGTCCGGGTGTGCGGCCCGAAAGATGGCCTCTGCGTACTCAGGCGTCTGCAGTATGCCCATGACGAACGTGCTGGAGTAGTCGCAGTTGTTCCGCGCCTCGCGCTCCAGTTTCAGGTACGGGATGAACCAGATCGGGTTCCGGCTGTCGGCCGCGCGCTCCCGCAGCCGCGCGTAGATGCCGGTCGTGCCGAACACCTTGTCGCACTGTTCCGCGAACTGCGGAGAGGCCAGTTGGTGCCCCGTCTCGACCTTGCTGACGTAGGGCTGCAAGCAGTACAGCTCGCTCGCCAGTCGCTGCTGTGACCACCCGCGGGATTCCCGGGCGAGTTTGATCTCCCGGCCGAACCAGGAGGCGGCGTCTTCGGGTTCCTCGTTCATGCGTTCAACTCCCCAGCATTCCGGCGAGCTTGGGAATGGCCGGAACGCTGGTCAGCGTACGCCCGCACAGCGACGCTTGCACTACACACAGTCATGACCGCACCAGAAGGTGTGGCAGGAGACGCAAGGACCCCCGCGACGCGCGAACGTCCGGGGGCGTGGCCATCAACCACTAGGAGGTTGACGACGTCATGGACCCTATCCGAACGATCTTCAAGGCGTTGTTGGGTTTGCTACTTCCCGCCTCCGGGCGGCACCGCGCCAGCGGACCCCGACACGCGTACCGGGTGGGGGTGGCGGCCCGATGAGTGAGCAGACGCCACCGGCGCGCGGGCAGGACCGGCCCAGCCTCGAAGAGCTCGCCCGGCGTGGGGACGATCTGGCCGAGCGGGTCCGTAGCCACCTCGGGCCCCGGGGCGGAGCCCGCCGCGCGACGTACAGGTTCCGGGAGTACACCATCGGCCCGGACCGCCGGCCGGAGGCCGAACCGCACTCGTTCAGGATGCAGTGCGCGGCCTGCGGGGAGTCCGGAGAGCCGTACGACAGTGGCGAGGCGGGCACCGAATGGGCCGTGGCGCACCTCAAGGGGCACCCCGGGCACCTCGCCTACCGCGAGATCATCACGCGCCCGTACCGGTTCGAGCCGGGGGTGTGGCTGTGAGCTTGCCGTCATCACGCTGGCGCGTCGAACGTCCCACCGAAGAGGGCGACTTCACGCTGTCGTTCCAGGTCGGCCACGTCGGGAAGCCCGTCACGCTCACGCTCACGATCACCGAGACGGAGCAGCTCCACGCGGCGCTCTGCTACGCCCTGGCCGGGCAGCGGCCGCCCGACGAAGGCGACGTGCCGGAGTGCCGGTTGGAGTACCGACGGGGAGGGCCCGTCGTCCGCTGGCCGTGACGGGCCGCCGTAGGGCGACACAGACCGCCGCCCGCCCCGCGCACCACGGGGCGGGCGGCACCCGCGGGCCGCGTCGCGGGCTCAGATCCCCCCGTCCACGCAGATCGTCTGGCCGGTGAGGTAGCTCGACAGGCCGCTGGCGAGGAAGAGCGCCGCGCCGGCGATCTCGTCCGGGCGGCCGAGGCGGCCGAGGGCGGTCATGGCGCTGTAGCGGGCGGTGAGTTCGGCGCGCCGTTCGGCCGGCAGCGCCTTGGTGTCGTCGCTGTCGATCACACCGGGGGCGATCACGTTGACCCGGATGCCGCGGGGGCCCAGCTCCTTGGCCAGCGAGCGGGTCAGCCCCTCCAGGCCCGCCTTGGCGGCGGTGTAGTGGGCGCGCAACGGGATCCCGGCACGCGCGGCCCGCGAGCCGACGGTGATCACGGAGGCGCCGGCGCCGAGCAGCGGCAGCGCCCCGCGGACCAGCAGATAGGCGGCGGTGAGGCTGGTGTCGAGGATCCGGTGCCACTCCTCGGCCTTCAGCTCGGCGAACGGCACGTGGCTGATCACGCCCGCGTTGTGCACCACCACGTCCAGCCCGCCGAAGCGCTCGCGTGCCTGGCCGAGCAGCCGGTCCACCTGGGCCGGGTCGGTGACGTCGGCCTGGACCAGCAGATGCTCTCCGGGGGCTTCCTTCAGCTCCGCGGCCAGGCGGTCCGCCTGCGGGCTCGGGTCGCGGTGGCAGGCGAGCACCTGCGCCCCCGCGTGGGCGAAGGCCAGGGCCAGGGCGCGGCCGATGCCACGGCTGCCCCCGGTGATCAGGACGTGCTTGCCGGTGAGGTCGAGGTCCATGCTTCCCCCGTCGTGGGTGGGAGGTGTTCCTACGGGTGTGGGGCCGCGGGCCGTTCAGGGCAGCTCCACCACCTGGGCCGCGTAGACCAGCCCCGAGCCGAAGCCGATGAGCAGCGCCGGGTCGCCGGAGCGGGCGGCGCCGGTGGCCAACAGCCGCTCCATGGCCAGCGGGATGGAGGCGGCGGAGGTGTTGCCGCTGTCCGCGATGTCGCGGGCGATCGCGGTGGAGCCGGGCAGGTCGAGGTCCTTGGCGAGGGCCTCGGTGATCAGCAGGTTGGCCTGGTGCGGGATGAAGGCCGCCAGCTCCGCCACGGTGAGCCCGGCGCGGGAGACCGCCGTGCGGCCCACGTCGCCGAGGGTCTCGGTGGCCCAGCGGAAGACCTTCCAGCCGGTCATGGCCAGGTACGGCCAGGGGAGCGCGGCGTCCTCGCGGCGCAGCTCCGGCACCCAGTGGCCGGTCATGGTGATGGCCTCCTGCCGGCTGCCGTCCGCGCCCCACACCGCCGGCCCGATCCCTGTCGTGCCGTCCTCCACCGCGCTGACCACGACCGCCCCGGCGCCGTCCGCGAAGAGGAACGCGGTGGCCGGGTCGTCCTGGTCGACGACGTCGGTCATCCGGTCCGCGCCGATCACCAGCACGTGTTCGGCGTCGCCCGCGCGGACGGTGGTGTCGGCGAGCGCCAGCGCGTGGCAGAAGCCGGCACAGGCCGCCGAGACGTCGAAGGCGGCCGCCCGTAGGGCGCCGAGCCGGTGTGCCACGTCGACCGCGAGCGCCGGCATCTGGGTCAGATGACTGATCGTCGCCACCATCACCGCGTCCACCCGGTCGGCCTCGATCCCGGCGGCTGCCAGCGCCTTCTCGGCGGCGGCCGTCGCCATCGCGGGGAGCGGCTCGTCCGGCCCGGCGAAGCGCCGGGCGAGGATGCCGGAGCGGCTGGCGATCCACTCCTCCGAGACGCCGATCCGCTCCGCGATCGGCGCGTTGCCGACCGTGCGGGCGGGGCGGTAGGCCCCCACGCCGCGGATACGGCTGCCGCGCGGGCCCGCCGGTCGCGTCAGCTGGGACATAGGGCTGCTCCCTCGGTGTGCGCCGGTGCTGTCGTGCGCCGATGCTGGCAACAGCGGATCGTGTGCCGATGGCGCGCCGGACCACTCCCGGACCAGTCGGGCCCCATCGCCACGCCAGCGCGCCGGGAACCCGAACCCCCGCCCCCGTACGCGGATATGGCGACCGCCGGCGCACGGCCGCGCCCAAGCGCACGGCCGCGCACGGGGGTTGATGGCTCGTCGGAGAGCAGACGTAAGGCCCGCCCCGGGGTGCCGGGACGGGCCTTCGACGTCTACGTGCCGCTACTCCGCTACTCCTCGACCAACAGCCCCTTGCGGAGCCGCACCAGGGTGCGGGACAGGAGCCGGGAGACGTGCATCTGGGAGATGCCCAACTCCTCACCGATCTCGGACTGGGTCATGTTCGCCACGAACCGCAGCGAGAGGATCTTCCGGTCGCGCGGCGCCAGATCGGCGATGAGCGGCTTGAGGGACTCGACGTACTCGATGCCCTCCAGGCCGTGGTCCTCGTAGCCGATGCGGTCGGCCAGCGCGCCCTCGGTCTCGTCCTCCTCCGGCTGGGCGTCCAGCGAGCTCGCGGTGTACGCGTTGCTCGCGGCCATGCCCTCGACGACCTCGTCCTCGGCGATGCCGAGCCGTTCGGCCAGTTCGCTCACGGTCGGTGCGCGGTCCAGGGTCTGCGCCAGCTCGTCGCCGGCCTTGGCCAGGTCCAGCCGCAGTTCCTGGAGCCTCCTGGGCACCCGCACGGACCAACTGGTGTCCCGGAAGAACCGCTTGATCTCGCCGATGATGGTCGGCATGGCGAAGGTGGGGAACTCCACACTCCGGCTGAGCTCGAAGCGGTCGATCGCCTTGATCAGGCCGATGGTGCCGACCTGGACGATGTCCTCCATGGGTTCACTGCGGGAGCGGAACCGGGAGGCGGCGAACTTGACCAGCGCCAGGTTGAGTTCGACCAGCGTGTTGCGGACGTACGCGTATTCGTGCGTCCCCTCCTCCAGCGTCTCCAGACGGGCGAAGAGGGTCTTGGACAGGGCCCGCGCGTCCACCGGCCCCACCTCGTCGTAGGGCGGGATCTCCGGCAGGTCCAGGTCGAGGTCCGGCGAGGCGGCCTCGGACGGGACCGGAGCGGGCGGTGTGTGAGTGATGAGGGTTACAGCAGCCTCGGGTGAGGCGGTCGACGGTGCGGTCTCCCGGGGGGAATGGGTCCGCGACTCGTCGAGGTGGGGTGACATGGTGTCTCCTCCATGCGTTCTCGGCATACGGCAGCCGAAGCCATTGCGTCTTCCTGCGGTGAGCGGCGCCTCCAAAGCCGGCTGGGTCGAATGTGTCCCCACTACGCCTACCGGGATTCCCCCGGCGATGGCAAGTCCGCGTTGTCCGTATATGGCGGATCATGCGCGTTGTTCCGCTACCGGACGACGTAGGGAAGGCGTAGTGTTCGATGCGCGCAATCGAAAGCAACGAGACGCCAGAAGAGGTGCGCAGATGGACCGCGGGATGGTCGGCAGCACTAGCAGGGGCCGGCTCCAGGTCGAGGTTCGGCACCACGGGGCGAGCGCGGTCGTGACACCGGCGGGTGAGCTCGATCACCACACCGCCGACCTGCTGCGGGAGCCGCTGGAGCAGTGCGTGGAGGAGGGGCGCGTACGGCTGGTCGTCGACTGCTCACGCCTCGAGTTCTGCGATTCCACCGGCCTCAACGTGCTGCTCGGGGCCCGGCTGAAGGCCGAGGCCAAGGGTGGCGGCGTGCATCTCGCCGGAATGCGCCCCGTCGTCGCCAGGGTGTTCGAGATCACGGGCGCGGACGCCGTCTTTACCGTCCATGAATCTCTGGACGCGGCGCTCACCGAATGATCTGTGAGCCACCCCACCCGTTGCCTCTGTCACATGACCCATCCCGAAGTAGTGGGTGTTCTCACGCTTTGGCCGGGCAGGAGACAGCTGAATCTGTTGAAGACGTCAGATAATTCCTTTGTCCCTGAATCGGTGCATCGTGAATCGGTGAGGTGAAGCGCTGATGAGCACCACCCGGCCGTACCCACCGGGCGAACTCGGCCCGGAGCCGGACGGCGCGGCCGCTTCGGCCACCCCACCAGCCACCCCCACCGGACAGGTCCGCCGGTTGCGGCTGACCGAGGCCAGCGGCGCGGTGCCCCGCGCCCGCGACTTCACGCGGCAGGCGCTGCGCGACTGGGGCTGGCTGCCCGCCGCCACCGCCGATCAGCGGGCGGCCGCCGAGGACGTCCTGCTGGTGGTCTCGGAGCTGGTCACCAACGCCTGCCTGCACGCGGACGGTCCCGAGGAGCTGCGCGTCAGCCACCACGGCAAGGTGCTCCGCCTGGAGGTCGTGGACCTCGGCTCCGGCACCCCCGCGCCCCGCACCCCGCACCGCGCGGGCCGCCCCGGCGGGCACGGCATGTTCATCGTGCAGCGGCTGTGCCTGGACTGGGGCGTCGTCCGGAACGCCGGCGAGGCCGGAAAGACGGTCTGGGCGGAGCTGGCCGGGCCGTCCTAGGCGCTCCGCGGTTCGCGTGCGCGGCCTTCCGGGGGGCTTCCTCCGGCGCCTGTTGGGGGTTTCCTCGGCCTTCTCGGGCTGCCCCGGCCCTTATCGGGGACTTCCTCCGGCCCCTATCGGGCTAGGCCCGGCCCTCCTCGGGCTCGCCTCGGCCGTTCCCGGGGACTTCCTCCGGCCCTTATCGGGCTGGCCCGGCCCTGCTCGGGCTCGCCTCAGCCCTCGCGGGGGTGCCATGGGTCTTCCCTCGTCACGGTCCCCGGCGTACCGTCAGGCTCCCATCTGATGTGCCGTCAGAAAACTGGCGGCCTGACGAGAGGGGAACCGAGGTGTCCCACTCCCCACACCGTGCGCTGGCCGCGGCGGTGGCCGGCGCGGCGGTGCTCCTCACCGCCCCGGCCGCGCACGCCGCCACCGTGGACGTCGACTACCAGTGCAAGACGCCGATCGGCAACAAGGGCGCGGTCTCGCCCATCGACATCAAGAGCACGCCCAGCGGCGCCGGATACCGGCTGACCATGTCCTTCCAGAAGGGCGTCTCCTCCAGCCCGGTCGAGCTGGGCAAGGGGGCGATGAACCCGAGTGCGCTCATCAGGCTGGGCGGCGCGGAGAGCGGCACGATCACGGTCACCGGACCCGCCAACGACCAGTCGATCCCCGCCAACACCCCTATCAAGATCAGCACCTTGACGGGGACCTACACCCCGAAGAAGACCGGGAAGGTCACCTTCACCGCGTCCACCCTCACCATCAAGGCGCTGGGCACCACGACCACCTGCGAGCCCGGAAACCGCCCCAAGCCGTCGCTGACGCTGGAGGTCACGGCCAAGGACGGCTCCGGCGGGACGGGGGGCTCCGGCGGTTCGGGGGGCTCGGGCGGCTCCGCCGACCAGGCCGGCTCCGGCGGCTCCCAGCGCACCCCGGACCGGCTGCCCCAGACCGGGCCGGCCGACTCGATGATCGCACTCGGCACGCTCGGCGGCACGGTCCTGCTCGGCGGGGTGGCGGGGGCGCTCTGGCTGACCCGGCGCCGCCGGCCGGCCGCGCGCTGACGCCGTGTCCGCGAAGGCTGGCCCGCCGCGGCCCTGGGCGGACGGTCCGTTGCCGACCCGGGCGGACGGTCCGTTGCGGCCCCCTGGAGGCGGCCCGCTGCGGCCTCGCGCGGAGGGTCCGCTGCCGCTCCGGGCGGACGGTCTGTTGCGGCCTCCTGGAGACGGTCCGTTGCGGCCCCGGGCGGACGGCTCACTGCCGCCTCGGGTGGACGGTCTGTCGCCGCCTCGGGCGGACGGCCCGTTGCGGCCTCGGGCGGACGGTCCGCTGTGGCCTCTTGGGGACGGCCCGCTGCCGCTTCGGGAGGACGGTCTGTTGCGGCCCTCCGGGGACGGCTCGCTGCGGCCTCGGGTGGACGGTCCGTTGCGGCCTCGGACGGACGGCCCGTTGCGGCCTCGGGCGGACGGCTCACTGCCGCCTCACGCGGACAGTCCGTTGCCGCCTCGCGCGGACGGCCCGTTGCGGCCCTCTGGGGACGGCTCACTGCGGCCCCGGGCGGACGGTCCGCTGCCGCCTCGCGCGGACGGTCCGCGACCGCGCGGAGCCGCCGTAGGGCTCGCGGCCCTGGCGCCGCTCACCGCCCTGATGATGGCCGCCGGTGCGTCGACGGGCGCGCCCCCGGCGGCCGCGGCGGCCGTACGGGGCACGGCGGCACCGACCCTGGGCCCGTCGGCGCCGGCCCTGGGCGCCTCGGCACCGACGCCGGGCACCTCGGCACCGACGCCGGGCGCGGCGGCGCCCGCTGTCGGCACGTCGGGCGGCTGGACCGCCGCGCCCGCGTCCGGCGGGAGTGCGCCGGGTCGGGGCGGCACCCGGCCGTACGTCTACCTGGAGGGCGGCCCCGGAGCCGTCCTGGAAGACGCGCTCATCCTCACCAACCACGGCGACCGGGCCCGCACGATCCGACTGCGCGTCACCGGGCCGGGGCGTGGCTCCGGCGCCGGCCCCGCCTCCGGGGGCTGGCCGGCCCTGGCCGCGCGCGAGGTGCGGCTGCCGCCGCGCACCCGCGCGGAGGTCCCGTTCACGGTGACCGTCCCGGCCGACGCGGCTCCCGGCGACCACTCCGGGGCGGTCCTCGCCTCCGCCGGCGGGCACACGACGGAGGTGCGGTTACGGCTACGGGTCGCCGGCCGGCCGCTGGCGGCGCTCAGCGTCGAGGACGTACGGGTGACGGACCGCGACGGCGGGGGAGCCGTGATCCACTACGCCGTCGTCAACCGCGGCAACACGCCGCTGACTCCACGGCTCGCGCTACGCGCCCGCGGCCTGTTCGGCGAACGGCTGCACCGCGCGGCCCGCGCCCTTCCGGTGACGCTGCGTCCGGGCCAGCGGGCCCGGCTGACCGAGAGCTGGCCGGACGCCCCGACGCTCGACCCGGTGGACGTCCGACTCACGGTCACCGCCCCCGGCGCCGCCCGCGCCACCGCCTCCGCCCGCTACACCCCCGTCCCCGGGGGCACCGTGGCGCTGGGGGCGGTCGCTGCCTGCGGTCTCGCCGGCCTGGCCGTCCGGTTCGCCCGCCGGCGCCGGCGCCGACGCCACCGTCGAGCGGGAGCGGTGACATGACGGCGAGGAGACGCCGCCGACGCGCGGTGCCCGACCCACCGCCCGCGCCACGGCGCTGGACACCCGCGCCGGCGGGCTTACGGCGCGCCCGGCCCGGGGTGCCGCGCGCCGGGTGCGGCTCGCGGTCCGGCTCGCGGTCCGCGCCGCCGGGCCGGACGCCCACCCGGCCGCCCGGCCCGCGGGGGCCGGTACGGCGCGGTGGCGCCCTCGTCGGGGTGCTGCTGGCGCTCCTGGCCACTCTGCTGGTGCCCGTCGAGCGGGCCCGCGCGGACGCCGGGCCGGTCGTGGAGGTGTCGGCGGACGAGGCGGGGGTGGGCGGGGCGGTGACCGTCCGGGGGACGGGCTGGCGGCCGGGTGCGCTGCTCACGCTGCTGATCTGCGGCCAGAACATGATCGGCGGCACCAACACCTGCGCCAACGCCGAGGGCCGCGCGGTCACCGTGGGCGCCGACGGCTCCTTCTCGCGCCGGTTGCCGGTGGCCGAGCCGCCCGCACCCTGCCCCTGTGTCGTCCACGCGGCGACCGTCACCGGGAAACAGGCCGGTGCCCAGGTGGCGTTCACGGTTGCCGGACATCCGGTGAAGCCGCTGCCCCAGGAGGCCGGGCGGGCCCGGCTGCGGGTGCTGGACGTGCGGCTCGACGGGTCGAGTGGGCTGCTGACCTGGTTCGGCGCCCCGGCCCGGCGCACCCTCGTGGTCACCGTCGGCAACCTCGGCACCGCGGCCGCCCGCGACCCGGTGTTCCAACTCGGCACCTCGCACGGCGTCTTCGCGCCCGAGTGGGAGGAGCGGCGTTGGCGCGGCACCATCCCGGCGGGTCGGAAGGCGCAGGTCAGGCTGAGTGTGGAGCTTGCGGCGGGGGCGCACGGCGACTATCTGGTGTCGCTGCGGTACGGGCGGCGGGTGCTGGCCGAACAGCCCTGGACGGTGGGCCGCCCCTGGGGCGTGACGCTCTTCTGGATCCTGTTGGGCTGCGTCGTCCCGGTCGCCGTCTTCCGCGCCGGGATGGCCGTCGTGGACCGCCTCCGGCCGCCGGCCGTCGCCCGCGCTTCCCGAACGGCCGCCGGGGGCACCCCCCGTACCACCGCCGGGGCCGGCGCGCCGGGGCGATCCGCGTTGTCGTGGCGCTCGGCGTGGTCGTGGCGCCGGGCCGCCACGCGCACCGCCGCCACCGACGAGGGAGTCGAGGGCGGCGCGGCGGCCCTGCCCTGGTTCGTCCAGGAACCGGCCCCGCACGCCGAGTCGGGGGACGACGAGCCTCGGAGCGTCGAGGCTCGGGCCACCGAGCCGCCTCGGGCCACCAGACCTCGGGCCGCCGGGTCCGGGCACACATCCGCACCGTCCGACGACCGACCGACCCCGAAGGGAACCACGTGAGTCACGTGAGCAGGGAACGGAGTGTGCGTACGGAACGGAGGACGGGCGCGGCGGCCGTCGCGCTGCTCCTGGGCGGCGCGAGCGTGCTGCTGGGCACGGCCCCCGCACGGGCGGCGCAGGTGTCGTACCAGACCGAGTGCCTCCCGCCGCCGATCTCCGGGCTGCCCCCGGTCCAGGGCACCACGACGGCCGACGTCCAGGCCCCGGCCACCGCCAAGGTCGGCGACGAGGTGGAGGTGGTGTGGAAGACGGTGACGGCCGCCTCGAAGAACCCCGACATCCTCGATCTGGACAAGGACACCGTGCTGCCGACCGGCAAGATCACGGTGGGTGGCGCGCAGAGCGGCGAACTGGCCGTGGAGGGGACCCGGCAGAACCCGCCGATCCCCAAGAACAGCGCGATGGTCCTCTCCGACATGAAGGCCAGGCTGAAGCTGACGGCGGCGGGCGAGGTGACGCTCACGCCGGGCTTCTACAACATCAACGTCAACAAGCCGATCTCCACGGACACCAGGTGCTCGGCGAAGGAGACGGTGCGGCCGGCCGCCACGATCAGGGTGACGGACGGGGGAGGGGGCACCGGCGGTAGCTCGGGCGGCTCCTCGGGCGGTTCCTCCGGGGGCTCGTCGGGCGGTAGCTCGGGTGGCTCGTCCGGTGGCTCGTCCGGTGGCTCCTCGGGCGGCTCGTCCGGCGGCAGCTCCGGTGGGTCCACGAGTGGAGGCGGCGACTCCGGCGGCTCGACGAGCGGCGGCTCCAGCGGCGGGTCGACCGGTGGCTCCTCCGGCGGCTCCACGGGCGGCGGCCAGGACCCCGGCGGCTCCCAGACCGGCAAGGTGATCCAGGTCGACTACGCCTGCAGGACCCCGATCGGCGACAAGCGGGCGATCTCCCCGGTCCGCATCGACGCCAAGAAGAACGGCGGCGCCTTCGACCTCACCGTGAACTTCGCCAAGTCCGTCATGGACAGCCCGGCGGACATCCCGGCCGGCGCCGTGAAGCCCTCGATGGCCGTCGCGGTCGGCGGCGCGGACAAGGGCACGGTCGCGGTGGCGGGCCCGCCGAACAAGGACCCGATCAAGGCCGGGGAGCCGATCGCGATCCCCGATCTGACCGGACCGTACAAGCCCGGTGCCAGCGGCAAGGCGACGCTGACCCCCGGCGTGCTGACGATCAAGGCGCTCGGCACCACCACGACCTGCACCCCGGCCAAGCCGCCGGGCGTCTCGCTGGAGCTGGACACCACGGCCCAGCCGGGCGGCACCACCGGCGGCGGCAGCTCCGGCGGGACCAGCGGCGGGACCGCGGGCGGCGGGACCAGCGGCGGCACCGGCGGTGGCACGGCCGGAGGCACGGCCGGCTCGGCATCCGGGAGCGGCGCCGCCGGCGGGCTCGCCGACACCGGCGCCGGCGACCACGGCGGCCTCAAGGCGCTCGGCCTGATCGCCGGCACCACCATCCTGCTCGGCGCCGCCGTGTTCACCTTCACGCCCTGGCGCCGGCTGCGCGGCCGAGGCTGACCCGTAGCCCCAGCCGTACTCGTAGCCCCAGAAATCCGTATCGACGGACACAGGTGACGAACACAGGCGAGGGAAACGCGAAGGGCCCAGCGCGATCGCTCGCGCCGGGCCCTTCGACTCGGGGTCACATCACTTGACGTCGCCCATGAGCTCGATGATCTTCCTGCGGTACATCCACACCGCGAAGCCGGCCAGTACCGCCAGCGCCGCCTCCGTCGCGACGACGCCCGTGCTGCTCAGGTCGACGTGCGCGATGCCGAGCAGGCCCGTGGTGCAGTCACCCGCGGTGACGGCGAGGAACCAGACACCCATCATCTGGCTGGAGTACTTCTGCGGCGCCATCTTGGTGGTCACCGAGAGGCCGACCGGGGAGAGGCACAGCTCACCCATGGTCTGGATCATGTAGATCGAGATCAGCCACAGCGGGCTCACCTTGTCGCCGTCCGACGCCATCAGCATGGGGATGACGAAGACGAAGAACGAGGCGCCGATGGCGAGCAGGGCCATGGCGAACTTGACCGTGGTGTTGGGCTCGCGGTTGCGGCGGGCCAGCGCCAGCCACATCCAGGCGAAGACCGGGGCCAGCGCCATCACCCAGAGCGGGTTGACCGACTGGAACCACGTCGACGGGAAGTGGATGCCGAAGACGTTGTCGACGGTCTTGGTGTCGGCGAAGGCGGCCATGGTCGAGCCACCCTGGTCGTAGATCATCCAGAAGATGGCCGCCGCCACGAAGAACCAGATGTAGCCGCTGACCTTGCTCTGCTCGACGTCGGTCAGCTCGCGGTCCCGCTTGATGCGGAACAGCACCGCGGCCGGGATGATCAGACCCGCGACGGTGATCGGGATCAGCGCCCAGTTCAGGTGCCAGTTGCCGGTGACACCGACCGTGGTGTAGACCACAGCGGCGATGCCCAGCCAGATCAGGCCCTTGCGCAGCCACGTCGCGCGCTCCTCGGCCGGCAGCGGGTTGGCGACCAGGCTGCTCTTGGGGTCGAGGTGGCGCGATCCGATCAGGAACTGGGCCAGACCCAGCGCCATGCCGAGCGCGGCGAGCGCGAAGCCCAGGTGCCAGTTGACCTTCTGGCCGACGGTGCCGATCACCAGCGGGGCGGCGAAGGCACCGATGTTGATGCCCATGTAGAAGATCGTGAAGCCGCCGTCACGGCGCGGGTCCTGCGGACCCTCGTAGAGCTGGCCGACCATCGTGGAGATGTTGGCCTTCAGCAGACCGGAGCCGATGGCGACCAGCGCCAGGCCGGCGAAGAACGACGCCTCGCCGGGGAGGGCGAGGGTCAGGTGGCCCACCATGATCACGGAGGCCGCGATGGCGACCGTCTTGCGCGGGCCCCAGACCCGGTCGCCGAACCAGCCGCCGGGCATGGCGAGCAGGTACACCATGGCCACGTAGACCGAGTAGATGGCGATGGCGTTGCCCTCGGGCATCGCCAACCCGCCGCCCTGGCTGCCTTCCTTGGCGTCCGGGCCGCCGGCCAGCAGATAGAGCACGAGCAGGGCGCGCATGCCGTAGTAGGAGAAGCGCTCCCACATCTCGGTCATGAACAGAGTGGCCAGTCCGCGGGGGTGGCCGAAGAAGGTCTTGGTGCCGGACGGCGGATTGCCCCGTCCCGCGCCGTCCTTCGTCAGGCTGGACGCCATCGTGATTCCTTTGGTCGTATCCCTCTGCTCGGGGCTGGTTGAGCGTGGGCCAGCCCGGGCATAAAGAGACCCTCGGCGCGTCGCGCGAGCCAAGGGCCGTGGGTGGTGCTACAGACGTCCCGTCACGATACGCCACACACCGGGCATCGCGGCGGCGCTTGAGAGAAAGATCACGGGCCTCCGGCGCAACTATTCGGCCCCGATCCGGCAACGGCCCGGCCATCCCGTCGGCTCCAAGGGGCCTCCCCGGGGCAGCCCGCGACCGCACGTCAGCGGACTACCATCACCCCATGACCCGAGTACTGCTCGCCGAGGATGACGCGTCCATCTCGGAGCCGCTCGCGCGCGCCCTGCGCCGCGAGGGATACGAGGTCGAGGTGCGGGAGGACGGACCCACAGCGCTCGACGCCGGGCTGCAAGGGGGTGTCGATCTCCTCGTCCTCGACCTGGGTCTGCCGGGCATGGACGGCCTGGAGGTGTGCCGCCGGCTGCGCACCGAGGGCCACACTTTCCCCGTGCTGGTGCTCACGGCTCGCGCCGACGAGGTTGACACCGTTGTCGGCCTCGACGCGGGCGCCGACGACTACGTCACCAAGCCCTTCCGGCTGGCCGAGCTGCTGGCCCGGGTGCGGGCCCTGCTGCGGCGCGGCGCGGTCGAGAACCCGCACCAGCCGCCGGCCACCCACGGCGTGCGGATCGACGTGGAGTCGCACCGCGCCTGGATGGGCGACGAGGAGCTGCAGCTCACCGCCAAGGAGTTCGACCTGCTGCGGGTGCTGGTGCGGGACGCGGGCCGGGTGGTCACCCGCGACCAGCTGATGCGCGAGGTCTGGGACACCACCTGGTGGTCCTCGACCAAGACGCTCGACATGCACATCTCCTGGCTGCGTAAGAAGCTCGGCGACGACGCCGCCAACCCGCGCTACATCGCCACCGTGCGGGGCGTCGGCTTCCGGTTCGAGAAGAGTTGAGACTTCCGGTTCCAGAGGCCGTTCCGGAAGAGTCGAGACAAGCCCACCCGAGAAGAGCCCACCCCTCGTGCGTCGCCGCCTGATCAACTCCACGCTCGCCGTGGTGCTCGTCGTCATCGCCGTCTTCGGCGTGTCCCTGGTGCTGGTGGAGACCCGCACCATCGAGGAGAGCGCTCGGGAGAGCGTCGACTCCGACGCCGTACGCCTGGTCAGCATCGTCGACAGCCGGCTGGTCGGCGGCGAGGGGCTGAGCCAGCGGGCGCTGCGGGAGCAGATCGAGACCGGCCGGTACGCCCGGATCGAGATCCCCGGCCGCAAGCCGATCGAGGTCGGGGAGCGGCCGAGCGGCAGCGTCATCCGGGCCTCCCGGGTCGGCGCGCAGCGGGAGCGGGTGACCGTGGAGGCCTCCCGCTCGACCGTGAGCAAGGAGGTCGGCCGCACCCTGCTGATCATTCTCTCGGTCGCGCTGCTGGCCGTGCTGGCCGCCGTCTTCCTGGCCATCCGGCAGGCGCGCCGGCTCTCCGCGCCGCTGACCGACCTCGCCGAGACCGCCGAGCGACTGGGCTCGGGCGACCCGCGGCCGCGGCACCGGCGCTACGGGGTGCCGGAGCTGGACCGGGTGGCCGATGTGCTGGACTCCAGCGCCGAGCGGATCGCCCGGATGCTCACCGCCGAGCGCCGGCTGGCCGCCGACGCCTCGCACCAGCTCCGCACGCCGCTGACCGCGCTGTCCATGCGGCTGGAGGAGATCACGCTCACCGACGACCTGGATACGGTCAAGGAGGAGGCGATGATCGCGCTCGCGCAGGTGGAGCGGCTCACGGACGTGGTGCAGCGGCTGCTGACGAACTCGCGCGACCCGCGCACCGGCTCCGCCATCGCCTTCGACCTCGACGAGATCGTCAAGCAGCAGATCGAGGAGTGGCGCCCCGCCTCGCGCAGCGAGGGCCGCGCCATCGTCCGCTCCGGCAAGCAGGGGCTGCGCGCGGTCGGCACCCCGGGAGCGGTGGCCCAGGTCCTGGCAACGTTGATCGAGAACTCGCTGATGCACGGCGACGGCACGGTCGCGCTGCGCACCCGGGTGGCCGGGAACCAGGCCGTGGTGGAGGTCTCCGACGAGGGCCCGGGGGTGCCGCCGGACCTCGGCTCACGGGTGTTCGAGCGGGCCGTCAGCGGCCGGAACTCCACCGGCCTCGGCCTCGCCGTCGCCCGTGACCTCGCCGAGGCGGACGGCGGTCGACTGGAGCTGCTCCAGCCGCACCCGCCGATCTTCGCGCTGTTCCTGAGCCGGGAGATGACGGAGGAGCCGGGGGACTAGGAGACCGCGGCGGCCGGTCTCGGCCGAGCCGCGGTGGAGGCCCCCGCCCGGCTGCTTCCCGTGACTACTTCCTGGCGCCCTGCGGCCGGTCCTCGGGCCGGGAGTCGGCGAGGAAGGACTCGGCGGTCTCCACGGCCTCGCGGGCCGGCATGGTCCGGAACACCCACGTCCGGTACGACCAGAACCGGAAGAGGGTGGCGATGCCGATGCCGACGAACTTGAAGACGTTGCTCTGTAGTCGGCTGTCCCAGCCGAAGCCGTACGTCGCGGCGTAGAGCACACCGTTCTCGATCACCAGGCCGACCGCGCTGAACAGCAGGAAGAGCGAGAGCTCCTTGGTGCGACCGCTCTTGTCCCGGTCGCGGTAGGCGAAGTAGCGGAAGCCCACGTAGTTGAAGACGATCGCGACCACGGTCGCGATGATGCTGGCCCGCACCACCTGCAGCTCGGTGTGGTTACGGATCAGGTTGAACGCGCCGAGGTTGACGAGGACGCCGACACCGCCGACGGCGCCGAACTTGGCGACCTCGCGAGCGAGCTGCTCCACCTGCGTGCGCAGAGAGCGCCGTTCACTCATGGTGATGGATCAGCCCCGTCCGATCGGCGTTGACAACACAGTCATGCTAACCAGCCCTCCGGGGGGCCGCCCGCGGGTGTCGGCAATACGGGTGTCCTTCAGCGCTCCTCGGCGCGGCCCGGACCACTTCTGTGCTGTGCCCGCACCGCGAGGATCACGGCGGCCGCCTCCAGCCAGCGGGCCACGGACTCGTCGGCTTCCGGCCCTCGGGCCACCGCCGAGGCGGTCGTCAGCCACTCCTGGGCGATGGCGGCCGCCTCCCCCGGCAGGGGCTCCGGCAGCTCGGTCGCCCGCGGCAGCCCCCCGCGCCGCACCACCTCGGCGAGGAAGTTCAGCGCCCGCGGCCACACCCCCAGCTCCTCCACGACCAGCGCGGCCGCCACCGCGCCGTCCCCGAAGAGGGCGACGCGATGCGCGCCGCCGAGGGTGAGGCCGTAGCGGAGCATCAGCGGGATGTCGAGGGCGCGCAGCTCCTCGTCGGTCATGGGGGGCTCGTCGGTCATGGGTTCTCTCTTCCCGGGGGTGGGTCAGCGGACGGTGACGTGGAAGGTGAGGTTTTCGGCGCCGTCGCCCTCGGGCTCCGCCGACGGGGTCCCGCACCGCATGCAGTGCAGCAGTTTGATCTCCGTCGAGCCGGCGTCCCTCGCCTGGAACCGCAGGCGCAGGGTGCCGCCGGCTCCGACGCGGTCGGAGGCGTCCCCCTCATAGTCCTCGCCGAGCGCCTTGACGACCCCGCGGGCGGGCGCCGGCTGGTCGATGATCCACTTGAAGCCGGTGGTGGGGTTGGCGTCCACCTTGATGGTGAAGGTCTCACCGGGGGAGACCTCGACGGCGGTGTCGCGCGCGCCGTAGACGCGCTCGGCGCGCTCGGCGTCGGTGCCCCAGAGAGTCCGAGCTCCGAAGTACCCCGCCACGGCGACGGCGACGGCGAGGAGGACGAGGCCGGCGGCGCGCGCTGGTCGAAGGTTCACCACTTCCACCACGGCTTCGGCTTGGGGTCTCCCGCGTTCGGCAGCTGCACGGCTTCGGCGTTCGGCAGGGTGTCGTCCGAGGCGCCCTGCATGTGGTTGTTGATGAAGTCGTCCTCGCTCACCCACGTGGTGTGGCCCCAGGGGTTGTAGACCTGGAGCTTGTCTCCTTCGTGGCCGATGATCACCAACTCGTGACCGTACTTCGGTCCCCGGACGATGATCGGGACCGGCTTCCCCTCGTCCACCGCCGAATGGATCGCGGGAAGGATGTTGCGGCGGTCCTCGGCGTTCTCGAGGTCGCGCGTCTCGTACGACCCGCCGATGTGGGGGCTGACCTCCTCCTTGGCCACCTGTCGGCTCTCGCTGTCGGTCATGCCCTCGCCGTCCCCTTCGCGCTTGTCGTACACACGCTCCTGCTCGTCGTGCAGTCGCTCGATGAACGCGTTGGGGTTGTCGTACTTGGGATCACCGGGGTGCCCGCCCGAGGTGATCTCCAGGGCGTAGAGCGGGTCGACCATGGCGCGTGCCGTGACGGTCGAGGACGCCACGCAGGTCGGGCCCTTCTGCTCCCACTCCTTGGCCTGGCCGCCGCCCCAGTTGAAAGCCACCTTCTGGCTGTCGTCGCCGTACTTCTTCGTGTCGCCGGGGCGGTTCACGACAGGCGTCAGGTGCTGCTGGAGCCAGTTGGGATCGTCGCCGAAGGGGTGGATCTTCTTGCCGAACTCCTGGACCTCCTTCAGGCTGTAGCCGGCGGCCAGGCTCTTCATCAGATAGGCCCGCTCCTCCGGGGACTTGGCCTGGGAGAGCAGCGTGTTGAAGGCGCGCTCGTCCTCCTTGTTCATCCGCTCCATGCGGTCGGAGGCGCGGCGCAGGTCGTTCGCGCTGAGGATCTCGTTCAGCTCGGGGTCGCCGCCGGGGACCGAGGCGTCGGCGAGGACGAGGCGGTCGGCGTCGGTGAGGTCTCCGGTACCGGCCTTGACCGCGCGGGCGTCGGAGGCCAACTTGTCGAGCTCGCGGACGGCCCGCCGGCTGGCCTCCTCGGCCTGGCCGGCCGCTCTGATCAGCTGCCCGAGGCCGTCGTTGGTCGCGGTGTGCGCCTCGGTGAGGGTCTCCTCGTCGGGGGCTTTGCCGCTCTTGCTCGCCAGCAGCTTGTGGGCGTGGTGCAGCGCGGTGACGCCGAACTCGTGGGTGGACTGGGCCTCCCTGATGCCCTCGGAGAGCAGCAGCAACTCCTTGCTCGCCGCGAGGAACTTGGGGCCGATCCGGCCGGCGAGGCGGTGGGCGGCGCCGATGACGTCCTGGGCCGCCTCGCTCGCCTTGCCGACCCAGACCTCCGGCAGCGCGCCGACGTAGACCGCCTCCACGTCCGTGGAGACCGTCTCCACCTCGTCCGCCGCGGTCCGGTAGGCCTTGGCCTTGCCCGCGACGAAGTCGGGGTTGCCGGAGGGCCCGGGGACCTCCAACGCCTTGCAGATGGCGGCGTTCAGCTTCAGATAGCCGAAGATGCCGAACGGGAGGGAGGAGATGTCCTTCTGTATGTCCTCGAACCGCTTCTTCGCGCTCTTGTCCGTCATCGCCGCCCGTCCCCCGAGATGCCGTCCAGGTACGCGTTCCGGGTGCCCCGCAGGTCGTCCGCGACACCCTTGTTGTGCGTTCCGAAGGCGTTGGCGCTGGTCCCGATCTTCGCGTGGAGCTCGCGCAGCGCCCCGGCGAGAGTGGCGCACTCGCCGTTCCAGGCGCCGGCGAAGGAGGTGAAGGAGAGGCCCGCCCCGTACTCGCCGAACTGGGTGGCGGTGAAGAGGTCGGCGGCGATGCCACCGAGTGGATCCCAGCCCCCGCCGCTTCCGCCCCCGAGCGACTTCGTGACCGCGTCGAGGTCGCCCGCTGCTCTGGTCAACCGGTCGCTCGCACTGAGCGTCTCGCCCTTCTGGATGCCGAAATCGGAGCCGTTCAGCGACACCAGATCCTCCCCCTGAGCCTTGAGTGACGATTTTCCGCCAAGATCACGCGGGCCCGCAGCCTACCGTCTGGCTGACCGGACGCCGTCAAGACGGAGCGGCGAGCGCCCGGGTGTGCGGGGGCCAGGTCATCGGCGTGAATATGGATGATCGTCCAAAGGTGGGCGGGCGCCGGTGCCGCGGGCGTTTACCCTGGGGTGGTGACTTTCCCGGTAGTCGGCATGGTCGGCGGCGGCCAGCTCGCGCGCATGACCCACGAGGCGGGCATCCCCCTCGGCATCAAGTTCAAGCTGCTCAGCGACACTCCGCAGGACTCGGCGGCGCAGGTGGTCAGCGAGGTCGTCATCGGCGACTACCGCGACCTGGAGACACTTCGTGCTTTCGCACAAGGCTGCGATGTGATCACCTTCGATCACGAGCACGTCCCGGCCGAGCACCTGCGGGCCCTGGAGGCGGACGGCGTCGTCATCCGCCCCGGCGTCGAGGCGCTGCTGCACGCCCAGGACAAGGGCGTCATGCGGGACCGGCTCAGCGAGATCGGCATCTCCTGCCCCCGCTACCGCATCGTGGCGGACCCCGCGGACGTCGTCCGGTTCGCGGAGGAGGGCGACGGGTTCCCCGTCGTCCTCAAGACCGTGCGCGGCGGCTACGACGGCAAGGGCGTCTGGGTCGTCCGGAATGTGGATGAGGCCGCCGAGCCCTTCCGCGCCGGCGTGCCCGTCCTCGCCGAGGAGAAGGTCGACTTCGTCCGCGAGCTGGCGGCCAACGTGGTGCGGTCCCCGCACGGGCAGGCCGTCGCCTACCCCGTCGTGGAGTCGATCCAGGTCGACGGCGTCTGCGACACGGTGATCGCCCCCGCCCCCGGGCTCTCCGAGGCCCGCTCCGCCGAGGCCCAGCGGATGGCGCTGCGCATCGCCAAGGAGCTGGGCGTCGTGGGCCACCTGGCCGTCGAGCTGTTCGAGACCCGAGACGGCCGGATCCTCGTCAACGAGCTGGCCATGCGCCCGCACAACTCCGGACACTGGACCCAGGACGGGGCCGTGACCTCGCAGTTCGCCAACCATGTGCGCGCGGTGCTGGACCTGCCGCTCGGCGACCCGCGCCCCCGCGCCCGGTGGACCGTGATGGCCAACGTCCTCGGCGGCGACTACCCCGACATGTACGCGGCCTACCTGCACTGCATGGCCCGCGACCCGGGACTCAAAATCCACATGTATGGCAAGGATGTGAAGCCGGGTCGTAAGGTCGGCCACGTCAATACCCACGGCGACGACCTGGCCGAGGTGCGCGAGCGCGCCCGGCACGCCGCCGACTACCTCCGAGGGACCATCACCGAATGACTCACTCCGCCACCGGCCCCGTCGTCGGCATCGTCATGGGCTCCGACTCCGACTGGCCCGTCATGGAGGCCGCGGCCAAGGCCCTCGAGGAGTTCGAGGTGGCGTACGAGGTCGACGTGGTCTCCGCGCACCGCATGCCGCGCGAGATGGTCGCGTACGGGGAGAACGCCGCCTCCCGTGGCCTGAAGGTGATCATCGCGGGCGCGGGTGGCGCGGCGCACCTCCCCGGCATGCTGGCCTCGGTCACCCCGCTGCCGGTGATCGGCGTGCCGGTCCCGCTGAAGTACCTGGACGGCATGGACTCGCTGCTGTCCATCGTCCAGATGCCGGCCGGGGTCCCGGTCGCCACGGTCTCCGTCGGCGGCGCCCGCAACGCCGGGCTGCTGGCAGCCCGCATCCTGGCGACGCACGACGCCGAACTGATGGAGCGGATGCGGCACTTCCAGGAGGAGCTCAACGAGCAGGCCACCGAGAAGGGCAAGCGGCTGCGCGCGAAGGTGGACGGCGCGGGGAAGTTCGGCTTCGGCAAGTAGCCACGGGCCGGCGGGCATCCGGGGCCGCGCCCCGGGCCCCCTTACCGGGCCGGGGCCTCGTCCCCGGGCCCCGTACCGGCCTCCGCCGGCCCTCGCGCCGGCCCGGTACCCCCGGCCCTTCGAGGCGTGACTTCGGCGGGGGCGCGTACGAGGATGGGGCGATGACCACCTCCCTCGCACAGGCCCGCGAACTGCTGGCCGCCCACCCCGTCGTCGACGGCCACAACGACCTCCCCTGGGCGCTGCGCCAGCAGGTCCGCTACGACCTGGATCGTTGCGACATCGCCGCCGATCAGCGGGGCCGGCTGCACACCGACATCCCCCGGCTGCGGGCCGGCGGCGTCGGGGGACAGTTCTGGTCGGTGTACGTCCGCGCCGACATGAGCGGGGACACGGCGGTCAGCGCCACCCTCGAACAGATCGACGTGGTCCGGAGGCTGGCCGAGCGCCACCCTGACGATCTGCGACTCGCGTACACCGCCGACGACATGGAGGCGGCCCGCGCGGACGGCAGGATCGCCTCCCTCATGGGCGCTGAGGGCGGTCACAGCATCAACTGTTCGCTGGCCACCCTGCGCGCCCTGTACCGGCTGGGCGTCCGCTATATGACGCTCACTCACAACGACAACGTCCCGTGGGCCGACTCGGCGACCGACGAGCCGCGGGCGAACGGCCTCACCCGCTTCGGCGAGGAGGTGGTCCGGGAGATGAACCGGATCGGGATGCTCGTCGACCTCTCCCACGTCTCCGCCGACACCATGCGAAACGCGCTGCGGGTGACCGAGGCCCCGGTGGTCTTCTCGCACTCCTCCGCCCGCGCCGTCTGCGACCACGTGCGCAACATCCCGGACGACGTGCTGGAGCTGCTGCCGGGCAACGGCGGCCTGGCGATGGCCACCTTCGTGCCGAAGTTCATCCTCCCGGAGGCCGTGGCCTGGACGCGGAACGCGGAGGAGAACATGCGCGCGCACGGGCTGCACCCGCTGGACACCACCCCCGCCGCCATGAAGGTCCACAGCGCCTACGAGTCGGCCAATCCGCGCCCGGTGGCCACCGCCGCCACGGTCGCCGACCATCTGGACCACATGCGCGAGGTGGCGGGCGTCGACCACATCGGCATCGGCGGCGACTTCGACGGCACCGCCTTCACCCCGGCCGGCCTGGACGACGTCGCCGGCTACCCCAACCTGATCGCGGAGCTGCTGGACCGCAGGTGGTCCACGACCGACCTGGCCAAGCTCACCTGGCAGAACGCCGTCCGCACGCTAAGGGCCGCCGAGGACGTGGCACGGGAGCTCCAGACCCGCCGCGGTCCGTCGATCGCGACGATCGAGGACCTGGACGGCTGATCGCCCGCCGCGGGCGCCTGTGGCTTGGTCCGTCCGGCGTCGGGCCCGCGGCTTGGTCCGTCCGGCGTCGGGGTCGCGGCCGGCCTGGCACCGCGAACCCCCGCCGCGATGGTCGTTCGCCCTCGCGGCGGGATGAGGGCCGTTGGCGGTCAGGCCGTCGGGCGGCCCAGGGCGCGGAAGTCCCAGCCGGCCTCGCGCCAGCGGGACGGGTCGAGCGCGTTGCGCCCGTCCAGGATGCGGCGCTCGGCCACGACCGCCCCCAGCGCCTCCGGGTCCAGCTCGCGGAACTCGCCCCACTCGGTCAGGTGCAGCACTACCTGGGCCCCGCGCGCGGCCTCCAGCGCGCTGGGCGCGTAGGCGAGGGTGGGGAAGACGGCGCGGGCGTTGTCCATGCCCTTGGGGTCGTAGACGGTGACCTGTCCGCCCTGGAGGTGTATCTGTCCGGCGACGTTGAGCGCGGGGGAGTCCCGTACGTCGTCCGAGTCCGGCTTGAAGGTGGCGCCGAGCACGGCGACCGTCGTGCCGAGGAAGGAGCCGCCGACGGCCTCGCGGGCCAGCTCGACCATCTGCCCGCGCCGCCGCATGTTGATCGAGTCGACCTCGCGCAGGAAGGTGAGCGCCTGGTCCACGCCGAGCTCGCCGGCGCGCGCCATGAAGGCCCGGATGTCCTTGGGGAGGCAGCCGCCGCCGAAGCCGATGCCGGCCCGCAGGAACTTGCGGCCGATCCGGTCGTCGTGCCCGATGGCCTCGGCGAGCTTGACCACGTCGCCGTCGGCCGCCTCGCAGACCTCCGCCATGGCGTTGATGAAGGAGATCTTGGTGGCGAGGAAGGAGTTGGCGGCGGTCTTCACCAGCTCGGCGGTCGGGTAGTCGGTGACCACGAAGGGCGTGCCCTCGCCGAGCGGCGTCGCGTACACCTCGCGCAGCAGCTTCTCGGCCCGGTCGCTGCCGACGCCCGCGACGATGCGGTCCGGGCGCAGGGTGTCCTGGACGGCGAACCCCTCGCGCAGGAACTCCGGGTTCCAGGCCAGCTCGGCGTCGGCGCCCGCCGGCGCCCGCTCGGCGAGCAGGGCCGCCAGCCGGGTCGCGCTGCCCACCGGCACGGTGGACTTGCCGACCACCAGGCAGGGGCGGCGCAGCTGCGGGGCGAGCGAGGCGAAGGCGGCGTCGACGTAGGACATGTCGCAGGCGTACTCGCCGTGCTTCTGCGGGGTGTTCACGCAGACGAAGTGGACGTCGCCGAACTCGCCGACCTCCTCCCAGGAGGTGGTGAACCGCAGCCGCCCGGTGGACCCCGGGATGCCCGCCACGTGCCGCTGGAGCAGCTCCTCCAGACCGGGCTCGTACATCGGCACCCGGCCGGCCGCCAGCATCTCGATCTTCTCCGGCACCACGTCCAGTCCCAGCACCTCGAAGCCGAGCTCAGCCATGGCCGCGGCGTGGGTGGCGCCGAGGTAGCCGGTGCCGATCACGGTGATCTTGAGGGCCATGCAGAGCTCCAGGTACGTGCGGGGTGGGACGGGGCGAGCATAGTCGGCACCCGGGCCGGGCAGGGCTGCCCCAGGGCCGGTACGGGCGGTGGCTGTCGGCAAGCTCACGTATGCCGGCCCGGGACGCCGCCCTAGACTCCGGTTGGCCCATTCGGCTACTTAACGGTAGTTAGCTCACAGGGGAGTGAGAAGCCTTGGCGGGATCCACGGAGTTCGACCTGTACCGGCCGTTGGAGGAGCACGAGATGCTCCGGGAGACGGTGCGTGCGCTGGCTGAGGCGAAGATCGCGCCGTTTGCGGCGGAGGTCGACGAGGAGGGTCGGTTCCCGCAGGAGGCGCTGGACGCGTTGGTCGCCAGTGAGCTGCACGCGGTGCATGTGCCGGAGTCGTACGGGGGTGCGGGGGCGGATGCGCTGGCGACGGTGATCGTGATCGAGGAGGTCGCGCGGGTGTGCGCGTCGTCCTCGTTGATTCCGGCGGTGAACAAGCTGGGGTCGCTGCCGGTGATCCTGTCGGGTTCGGAGGAGCTGAAGAAGCGGTATCTGGGTCCGTTGGCCAAGGGCGATGCGATGTTCTCGTACTGCCTGTCGGAGCCGGAGGCGGGTTCGGACGCGGCGGGGATGAAGACGCGTGCGGTGCGTGACGGTGATCATTGGGTGCTCAACGGTGTGAAGCGGTGGATCACCAATGCCGGGGTGTCGGAGTACTACACGGTGATGGCGGTCACCGACCCGGAGAAGCGGTCGAAGGGGATCTCCGCCTTCGTGGTGGAGAAGTCGGACGAGGGTGTGTCGTTCGGGGCGCCGGAGAAGAAGCTCGGGATCAAGGGTTCTCCGACGCGTGAGGTGTATCTGGACAATGTGCGGATTCCGGCGGATCGGATGATCGGTGCGGAGGGCACGGGGTTCGCGACGGCGATGAAGACGCTGGACCACACGCGGGTCACGATCGCGGCGCAGGCGTTGGGGATCGCGCAGGGGGCGCTGGACTACGCGAAGGGGTATGTCCAGGAGCGGAAGCAGTTCGGGAAGGCGATCGCGGACTTCCAGGGGATTCAGTTCATGTTGGCGGACATGGCGATGAAGCTGGAGGCGGCCCGGCAGCTGACGTACGCGGCCGCGGCGCGGTCGGAGCGGGTGGATGGCGATCTGACGTTCTACGGTGCGGCGGCGAAGTGTTTCGCGTCGGATGTGGCGATGGAGGTCACCACGGACGCGGTGCAGTTGCTGGGTGGGTACGGCTACACGCGGGACTACCCGGTGGAGCGGATGATGCGGGACGCGAAGATCACGCAAATCTACGAGGGGACCAACCAGGTCCAGCGCATCGTCATGGCCCGCAACCTCCCGTAGCTCCTCCCGCAGTTCCACGGCGGTCACCAGGCCCCGGCCCCCGCGGCCGGGGCCTCGTCGCGTCGTACGGGGACAAAATCGCTGGCCGGACCGGGTGTCCGGGCGGCACGCTGGGCGCCATGGAACCGCCCGTGCGCCAGATCCGCGCCCTGCACACCCCGGACACCGTCACCGTCTACCAGGCGTACGCCCCGCACCTCGGGCTGCCCGCGGCCCGCGACGGCCGCTTCCCGGCGGCCTGGAAGCGGGACCGGATGACGTGGATCAAGCCGTCGTTCCTGTGGATGATGTACCGCTGCGGCTGGGGTGCCAAGGAGGGCCAGGAGACCGTCCTGGCGATCGAGATCACCCGCGCGGGCTTCGAGTGGGCGCTGCGCAACGCCTGCCTCTCGCACTACGACAGCGCCGTCCACGCCGACCAGGCCGCCTGGAAGCGGGAGCTCCGGGAGGCGCCCGCGCGGGTGCAGTGGGACCCGGAGCGTGACCTGAGCCTGCGGCCGCTGTCGCACCGGTCGCTCCAGCTCGGCCTCGCGGGGGAGGCGGCGCGGCGGTACGCCGACGAGTGGACCGTCGGCATCACCGACGTCACCCCGCTCGCCCACGAGATCCACGCCCTGGTGCGGGCGGGGGAGACGGAGCGGGCCGCCTCGCTGTTGCCAGCGGAGCGGCCCTACACCCTCGCGGACGGGCCGTCGGCCCGGCTGCGGATGGTCGACTGATCGGTCGGCCCGGTCGGCCCGGTCGCCTCAGTCGCCGGTGACGGTGACCTTCTCGTCGTTCTTCAGCTGCTCGACCAGCTGCTTGACCTTCGCCTTGTCCCAGACCAGGTTGCCCCCGGAGGTGCCGGAGATCGGGATGTTCATCGACGTGCCGTCGCCGCCGGTGACGCCCTTCATGGCCCAGAACATGTCGGCCAGGTCGAACAGGCCCATGTCCTTGTCGACGATCACGGTGTCCAGGCCCGCCCCCATGGTCGGGTAGAGCTTGAAGGGGTTCAGGACGGTGGACGGGGTGGCCGCCTGGTTGGCCAGGGCGGAGAGGAACTTCTGCTGGTTCTTGGTGCGGTCCAGGTCGCTGCGCGCGAAGGCGTAGCGGGTGCGGACGAAGGCCAGCGCCTCCTCGCCGTCCAGGGTCTGCTTGCCGGCCTCGAAGTCGGCGCCGGACTTCTTGTCCTTGAACGCCTTGGGGATGTCCATCTCCACGCCGCCGACGGCGTCGACCAGGTTGGCGAAGCCGGCGAAGCCGATCTCGACGTAGTGGTCGATGCGCAGCCCGGTGTTGTACTCCACCGTGCGCACCAGCAGCTCCGGGCCGTCGGTGGCGTAGGTGGCGTTGAGCTTGGTGCGCTTGCCCTGCGCCGGGAAGAGCTTGCCGGAGTCGGAGCCGCGGAAGGACGGGATCTCCACGTCCGAGTCACGCGGCAGCGAGATCAGCGTCGAGCCGTTGTCCCCGGTGTGCAGGATCATCATCGAGTCGGTGCGCTTGCCCTCGGCCGAGCCGGTGTGCAGCTTCTTCTTCTCGTCGTCGGACATGCCCTCGCGGCTGTCCGACCCCACGATCAGGTAGTTGGTGCCCTTGCCGCCCTCCGGCCGCTCGATGACCTTGGAGAGGTCGACCTCGCGGCGGAGCTTGGAGTCGGCCCAGAAGTAGGTGCCGATGGAGACCACGAGCAGGAACACGACAAAGCTCAAGAGCCCGACCGTGATCCGCTTCTTCCAGTTCACCGGGGTGGTGCGGGCCGGCCGGCGCCGCGGGGCGCCGTTGCCGGTGCCGTTGCCGCCGCCGGCGGCGCCCTGGACGCCGCGGCCGTAGACCTGGCCCGTGTTGTAGCCGTCGTCGTCCGCCGGGTCGTCCTGGCCGGGGCCGTACCCGTACCCCTGGGACTGCTGGTAGCCCTGCTGCGGCGGAACGGTGCGGCGCGGCGACATCTCCGGCGGCAGCGGCGGCTCCCCGGCGGGGCGCCGGGCGCCGGGCGCGGAGGGGGCGCCGGGCCGGCGCACGTGCGGCATGGCGCGCGCGGACTCCGGCTCGGCGCTGCCACTGCCGCGTCCGTACCGCTGCCTGCCGTCGTCGGACCGTCCCTGGGGCCAATCATTCATGGGAGGAGTGTGCCCGTTCCGCGCGGTCGCCCTGTAGCCGGGTACGGGATCGGGCCGGGGATGTTGCAGAGCTGATGCAATCGGGACCGGGCCGGGGGTGTGCACCGGTTTGCGGATCTCTCCCCGCATACAGTGGACATATGATCGAGCATCCCTTGCCGGAGGCCCCGCCCGGGAAGCCCACCTCCGCCTCCCGCACCACGCTCAGCCACATCATGACCGCGAACGACACCAACCTCCTCGGCACGGTGCACGGCGGCGTGATCATGAAGCTGGTGGACGACGTCGCCGGCGCGGTGGCGGGCCGCCACTCCGGAGGCCCCGCGGTCACCGCCTCCATGGACGAGATGGCCTTCCTGGATCCGGTGCGGGTGGGCGACCTCGTCCACGTCAAGGCCCAGGTGAACTGGACCGGGCGCAGCTCGATGGAGGTCGGGGTGCGGGTGCTGGCCGAGCGGTGGAACGAGTCCACGCCCGCCGTCCAGGTCGGCAGCGCCTACCTCGTCTTCGCCGCCGTCGACGCCGAGGGCAAGCCCCGCGCCGTACCGCCGGTGCTTCCGGAGACCGAGCGGGACAAGCGGCGCTACCAGGAGGCCCAGATCCGGCGCACCCACCGGCTGGCCCGCCGCCGCGCGATCAAGGAGCTGCGCGACAAGCGCGCCGCCGAGGGCATCGAGGACTGATCCCCGCCGGGACCGACCCGGGCCGGACTGATCCCCGCCGGGACTGACCCCTGCACGGGAACGGACAGCGGCACGCACGCCCCGGTGCCGGCTACGGGCAGGCGACCTCGTCGCCCCGCACCGCCCCGTACCCGCCCTTGGTGGGCGCCCCGTCGTCCGCCCGCACCCGCCGCACCTCCCGGTAGTCCGCGCCCACCGTCACCCGCAGCACCGGCCCCTGCCCCGGGGCCTCCCGCAGCTCGGCGCCGGGCAGCGCGGCGGCCAGTGCGCGGGCGGAGCCGTCCCAGCGCGGGTCGTACGTGATCAGGGTGTGGGCCACGCCCGTGTCGGGGGCGTCGTGCGGGGTGCCCGTGGTGGCGAAGCCGGTGGCCCGCAGGGCACGGTCGGCGCGGGCCGCCAGACCGGCGGTGCGGGTCCCGTTGAGGACCTCGACCTGGACCTTCCCCGGGGCCACCGCCACCGGCGTCGGCGGGGCCGGACGCACCCCCGGGGACGGCCGTCGGTCGGCGTGCTCGGCCAGCGGGCGGTCCTCGCGCAGCGCCCGGAAGAGCCGGTCCGCCCGCTTCCGGTCCCAGGTGACCGTCGAGCCGATCTTCGGCACCAGGTGCCCGGCGTCGCTGACCGGCACCGAGGCGAACTCCGAGGAGGCCAGCGTGAAGCCGTGCAGCGCCCGGCCCAGCGCCACCAGGTCGCCGGTGCCGAAGCCCTGGTCCGCGCGGACCGCGCCGAGCAGGGTGGAGGCCACCTCGTTGAAGCGCACCGGATTCAGCAGCACCCCGCTGTCGGTCGCCTTGTGCAGCAGCGCGGCGAGGAAGCGCTGCTGGCGGACCATCCGGGCCAGGTCGGAGCCGCCGTCCAGGTGCCGGGCGCGCACGTACTGGAGCGCCTCCCCGCCCCCCAGCACCTTGCTGCCGGCCGGCAGGTCCAGCCCGGTGTAGGCGTCCTTCAGCGGCCGCGCGGTGCACACCGGCACCCCGCCCAGCACATCGACCGTCTTCATGAAGCTGATGAAGTCCACTTCCAGGTAGTGGTCGATGTGGACGCCGGTCATGTGCTCCACGGTGCGCACGGTCAGCCGTGGGCCGCCCTCCGCGTAGGCGGCGTTGATCTTCTGCCGGTGGGCGGGGCGCCGCTTGTGGGTGACCGGGTCGGTGTACGCGGGGATCTCCGCGTACGAGTCGCGCGGCAGGCTCACCACGCTGGCCCGGCCGTGGTCCGCCGAGAGGTGCACCAGCATGATCGTGTCGGTGCAGTGGCAGGGGGCGCCGCCGAGCTTGAAGCGCTCCTTCTCCTGCGGGGTGATCCGGTCCCGCCCGTCGGTGCCCACCAGCAGCAGATTGGTGCCGTCGCTGGTCTTGGGGCGGTCGCTGAGCCCGCGGAAGACGTCGACCCGCTCGATCCCCGACTCCAGCCCGGTCACCATCGCGTGCCCGATCCCACCGACGGCCAGCACCAGGGCGGAGGCGGTGGTGGCCAGCCGCAGCCCCCACCGCGGCCGGGTCCGGCGCCGCGGCGCGGGCCGGGAACGGCGGCCGCCGGGGGCCGGCCGCCGCGGCCGGGCCGGGCGCCCGGCGCTGCGGCGCGCCGCGCGCGTCGCCGCCGCTCCGCGCGCGTCGCCGCGCGCGCGCGCGGCCCCCGCGCTCCGGGTCCGGACGGCGCTGCGGGCGCGGGGGGCGGGCCGGTGGGGTCACGGGGTCACGGTAGGCCCATACGATCACCGCCGGGCCGGTCCCACGCCGAGGGCGGGGCCCACTGCCACTCGCCCGGGGAGATCCGCTATCCCCCGTTAGCGGTAACGTGGCCTTGATACTGCAGTCACCCGGGGGCGCGCTGCCGTCACCGACGGCTGCCGCCACGGGGCCCGTACCCCCCGAGGAACGATGTCTGAGCAGCAGCCTCCGGCCGTATCCGTGATCATGCCGGTGCTCAATGAGGAACGCCATCTGCGCAACTCCGTGCGGCACATCCTGGCGCAGGAGTACGCCGGCGAGATGGAGGTGGTGATCGCTCTCGGCCCGTCGACCGACCGGACCGACGAGATCGCCGCCGAGCTCGTGCGGGAGGACCCGCGGGTGCACACGGTGCCCAACCCCACCGGCCGCACCCCCGCCGCACTCAATGCCGCGATCAAGGCATCCCGGCACCCGATCGTGGTGCGCGTGGACGGCCACGGCATGCTCTCCCCGAACTACATCGCCACCGCCGTGCGCCTGCTGGAGGAGACCGGCGCGCAGAACGTCGGCGGGATCATGCACGCCGAGGGCGAGAACGACTGGGAGCGGGCCGTCGCCGCCGCCATGACCTCCAAGATCGGCGTCGGTAACGCGGCCTTCCACACCGGTGGCGACGCTGCCCCGGCGGAGACCGTCTACCTGGGCGTCTTCCGGCGCGAGGCGCTGGAGCGGCAGGGCGGCTACAACGAGGAGTTCATCCGCGCCCAGGACTGGGAGCTGAACTTCCGCATCCGTGAGGCGGGCGGGCTGATCTGGTTCTCGCCCGAGCTGAGGGTCTCCTACCGGCCGCGGCCCAGCGTGCGCGCGCTGGCCAAGCAGTACAAGGACTACGGCCGCTGGCGGCACGTGGTGGCCCGCTACCACCAGGGCTCGATCAACATGCGCTACCTGGCGCCGCCGACCGCCGTGCTGGCCATCGCCGCGGGCGCGGTGGTGGGCGTCGCGCTCACCCCCTGGGGCCTGGTGGTCCCGGGCGGCTATCTGGCGGCGATCGCGGCCGGCTCCATCCCGGCCGGCAAGGGCCAGCCGCTCAAGGCCCGGCTGCAGATCCCGGTCGCGCTGGCCACCATGCACATGTCCTGGGGCTGGGGCTTCCTCACCAGCCCGCGCTCGCTGGCGAAGAAGGTCATCGCCAGTCGGCGCCCGGCGGTCGTCACCCGCTAGCGCGTCCGCACGGCCGAGGGCCGGACCCCCGTCGGGGTCCGGCCCTCGTGCGTCTTCCGGCGCGGGCTCAGAAGCGGTGGCTCGGGTCGATGGGCATGCAGCCCTTCTCGCCGCCGTTGAGCAGGTCCGCGGTGTCCGGCGCCTTGTCGTCTTCCGTCTTCTCCTGCCCCGCGGGCGGCTTGGGGTAGCCGGTGCCCTCGCGCCAGTCGGAGCCGATGACCAGCGTCACCTGGCTGACGGAGGACGAGATGCGCACCGACTTCGCCGGCACCCCCAGCGCCTTGGCGACCGCCTGCGCGTCGGCCTGCTGGTCCGCCTTGGGGTAGGTGATGGTGGTGTCCGCCTGCGACTTGGGCGTGGCGTCGGCGGTCGCCTTGGCGAAGCCGAGCCTGCCGAGCTCCTCGGCGATGACCTTCGCGCGGCCGCTGACCGGCGCCAGGGTGGTGGTGCTGGTGCCGTTCTGCACCATGACCGGGATCTGGTCCTTCGGCGCCGCCTTGTCCTTGGGCTTCTCGCCCTTGCCCGGCTTGAGCTTCTTCTTCGCGTCCTTGCCGTCCAGCGCGACGTCGGCGCGGACCATGGAGAAGAGCTGCTCGGCGTCGGTCGGGTTGGGGACGACGTGCGCCTTCGGCTGCTCCGGGTCGGGGAGCCAGGGCATGGTCGTCATGGTGATCCGGTCCGAGGGCACCCTCTTGAGCTCGTCGCCCAGGTCGTACAGCTTCTTCACGGTGCCCAGGCCCGGGTCGACGACGAGCGCCTTGGTGGCCGCCTCGGCCAGGTCCATCAGCTTGCCGGGGTCGGTCAGCTTGGTGCCGGACTTCAACTCCCGCACCATCGATCCCATGTACATGTGCTGGGCCTTGGACCGGGCGATGTCGCTGCCGCCCTGCCAGCCGTGCCGGGTGCGCAGCCACTGCAGGGCCTGCTCACCCTTGACCTTCTTCTCGCCCTTCTCCAGGCGCAGGCCGGAGGACTTGTCGTAGACGTTCTCCTGGACGCAGACCGGCACGCCGCCGACCGCGTCGGCCATGTCCACCACGCCGGAGAACTCGATCATCATGAAGTGGTCGATGGGGACGCCGGTGAGCTCCTCCCAGGTGGCCACCGTGCACCCCGGACCGCCGTGCTGCATGCTGGCGTTGATGATCAACCGATCGGTCTCCGGATAGACCACGCCGTCCTCGTCCACGCACTCGGGGATCTTCACCCGGGTGTCGCGCGGGATGCTGATCACCGACATGTTGCTGCGGTCGGCGGAGACGTGCAGCAGCATCTGCACGTCCGCGCGGGGCTTGTCGCCCCGGGTGTCCTTGGCCCCGCCCAGTTCCACGTTCTCGTCGGAGTTACGGCTGTCCGAGCCCAGCAGCAGGATGTTCAGTGGGGTCTGGCCGTCCGCGTTCGGCGCGGCCTTGTCGAGCTTGTTCTTGCCGAGGTTGAGGTTCTCCTTGCGGATGTTGCTGTTCAGGTGCTGGTAGTAGAGGTAACCGGCACCGGCCGCGGCCAGGATCACGACGGCGAGACCCAGCGCGGACCAGCGAAGTATTCGCACGCCCTTGCTGCGCTTCTTGCGGCCGCTACGGCCCTTGCGGCGGTCGGCCCGACGGCCTCCGGCACCCGGACCGGCCGCGGCGGTACGGCCCTCTTCCGCACCGGCGCCGCCCTCGTGGTGCTGTGTCTGGGGCTGCGGCGCGCCGCGGCGCCTTCTCGCCCCCCGTACCTCACTGTCCTGCGGCAACGGGCCCTCCCCTTTGCTCGATGGTGCGTCCGACGCGATGGGTGGGCATGCTCCGGACCGTGGTGTCACGTGTGGTGGACACGTGTGTCGTCACTTGGCGCAGATGTTCTTGTCATCCGCGCCGACGCGCTGGATGTCCTTGGGCGCCTTGGTGGGGGCGGCGATGGGCGTGCCCGCGCCCTCGAAGTCCGCGCCCAGCGTCAGGGTCATCTCGGCCATCGGCTCGGCCTCGGCCGTGCCCTCCCTGAGCGCGGCGGCGGGCAGCCCCATGCTCGCGGCCAGCCGGCGGGCCTGGTCGGCCTGGTTGGGCGCGTACTCCAGGATGGTCTTCTTCAGCTCCGCGGGGGCGTTGCCGCCGTTGCTGGAGCGGGTGATGCCCTCGCTGTTCTGCATCCACTCGACGGTGTCCTGGGCGGCGCCGAACTCACCGCTGCCGTTGAGCACCTTGACCCGGACGTCCGCCGGCGCGGCCTGCGGCCCCTTGAGCCTGGCGGCCTGCTTGGCCTTGGCGGCCTTGTCCCGCTTCTTCACCTCGGTCAGCGAGACGTCCTGCTTGACCATGGCGAAGAGCTGGGACGCCTTGGCCTCGTCGACGACCACCGTCTTGTGGTTGGGGCCCTCGGCGGGGTTGTCGATGACCGGGAGGGTGGTGAAGGTGATGTTCTTGACGTTGACCTGGCTGAGGTCCTTGCCCAGGTCCATCAGCTTGTCGACACTCCCTATGCCGGTGTCGACGGTGAGCGCCTTGGTGGCGGCGTTCGCCAGCTTCCACATCTTCTTGGGGTTGGTGAAGGTGCCGCCGGACTTCATCTCGCGGATCATCGAGCTGAGGAACTGCTGCTGCATCTTGATCCGGTCCAGGTCGCTGCCGAAGCCGACGGCGTGCCGGGTGCGGACGAAGGCCAGCGCGTCGTCGCCCTCGATGGTGTGCCGCCCCTTGGACAGCTTCAGGTGCGACTTGGGGTCGTCGATGTCCTTGGCCACGCACACCTCGACGCCGCCGACCGCCGAGGAGAGCGTCTTGACCGCGTTGAAGTCGGCCATCATGAAGTGGCTGATCTCCAGGCCGGTGAGCTGCTCCACGGTGCGCCAGGTGCAACCCGGGTCGCGCCCGCCCTGACCCAGGCTGGTGTTGAAGCGCACCTTCTGCTCGCCGGCGATGGTCTTGGTGGAGCCGTCCTCCTGCTTGGTGGGGCAGTCCGGGATGTCGGTGATCAGGTCGCGCGGGATGGAGATCGCGGTGGCGTTGGTCCGGTCCTCGGACACATGGAAGAGGATCGTGGTGTCGGCGTGGCCGACGCTGCCCTCGTCGCCGTATCCGGTGTTGCCCTTGCCCTCGCGCTTGTCGGTGCCGATGACCAGGATGTTGACCGGGCCGTCGATGACCGCGGCGTTCTTCTCGCCGACGTCCACCTTCTTGATGTTGCCGTTGAGGTGTTGGTAGACGAGGTACGCCGCGACCGAGCCGCCGACGAGCAGGAAGGCCAGCGTGCCGCTGCCCCAGTACAGCGCCTTCTTGGCCTTGGACTTCTTGGGCTTCGGCTTGCGGCGGCTGGGGGGACCGACCGGTCCGGCCTTGCCGCCCCGGCCGCCGGTGGCGTCGGCCCGCTCCGGGGCGCCCTTGGGCGCGGCCCGGCGTCGCCCGCCGCGCTGCTCGGGCACCGTCCCGCGGCCGCGACCGGCGGATCTACTGGGCGTCCGGGCCTCGGAGGCGGGCGCCGGGTCCCCTTGGGGGTCCAGCCGCAGCTCATAGCTGCCGGTGTTCGGGTCGAACACCCACTGATCGGCGGGGTCGATGTCGCCCGCTCGCCCATGGCCTTGCGCGTCCACGGTCGCCTGTGTCCTCCGTCGGTGCCACGCGGCGCCTCCCCCTCAAGGCGCTCGGTTGGTCATCGTCTGCATCACGTCTGCATCAGTGCGCGGCCGCTGGTCGAGCGCACCGGAGCGCTCACACTATCCGCCCAGTTCAGCGTCAAGCGACGCCGGTGACAAATTCCACTCCCCTACAACTGGGCAATCTTCCCAATCTTTTCGAGATCCCTTCGAGACCCATTCGGAACGAAGGGTGCGACCTTTGGGCCTCTCATCTACACTTGTCCCGTTTATTTGGCCGTTTACTTGCACATTCCGTGCGCGGCCATGGCCCCCGCGTAGGCCGACGGCTTGGCGGCCGGCGCTCCCTTCTTCTCCTCGACCTTCTCCTCGGCCTCCTCCGCCCGCCTCTCCTTGACCCTCTCCCTGACCTTCTTCTCGACCTTCTTCCGGTCGTGCCCGGCCGGCGCCGCGGCGTTGCCGTCGTCCCGGATGGTCTCCGCCCGGGCCACCGTCACCGGCTGGTCCAGGCGCAGCTGCCGGAAGAGCTGGTCGGCGTCCGGCTGCACCAGCTCGTCCCGGTTGGGGTTGTACGTGTACGGCTGGCGCGGCACGGTCAGGAAGCGGACCCGCTCGTCGGGGATGTCGCGCATCGCGCGGATCAGGTCGTAGAGCCTACGCAGCGAGCCCAGGCCCGGATCGGTCGTCAGCGACTTGGTCGCCGCGTCCAGCACCGGATACAGCCGCCGCGGATTGAACAGCACCCCGTTGCTGTGCACCTTCTTCACCAGCGCGGCGAGGAACTGCTGCTGGCGGGCGATGCGGCCGGTGTCGCTGCCGTTGCCGATGCTGTAGCGGGCGCGGACGAACCCCAGGGCCTCCTCGCCGCGCAGCACCTGCCGGCCGGCCGGCAGCTCCAGCTTCGCCTCGTCGTCGTCGATGGGCTCCTTGAGGCACACCTCGACGCCGCCCACCGCGTTCACCATCTTCTTGAAGCCGCGGAAGTCCACGATGACGTGGTGGTCGACCCGGATGCCGGTCAGCTTCTCCACCGTACGGATGGTGCAGGCCGCGCCGCCGCCCTCGAAGGCCCAGTTGAACTGGGCGAACTGCGGCTTGCTGCGCTTCTTCTTCGCCACCGTGCAGCGCGGGATGTCCACCATCAGGTCGCGCGGGATGGAGACGGCGGTCGCGCTCTCGCGGTCCGCGGCCAGGTGCAGCAGGATGGTGGTGTCCGAGCGCTGGGTGCCGAAGTTGCGGCCGTACTGCGCGTTGCCCTTGCCGGTGCGCGTGTCCGAGCCGATGAGCAGGACGTTCTGCGCCCCGCGCACGACTGAGACCGGCCGTTCGGCCTCGTACAGCTCCAGCTCGTTGGCCGTGTCCGGGTCGGTCGTGATGTTGTCGTCCAGCCGGTCGTAGAGCCACCAGCAGATGCCGACCCCCGCCAGCACCAGCACCGCCGTGCCCAGTGCCAGCCGGCGGAGCCAGCGGCGGTGCGGGGTCGGCGGGGTCGGGGCGGGCGGGTCAGTGGTCACTCTTGCGTCCATCCCTCGCGGAGCCGGCGGCGTCGAACCGTGCGGGGCCAACCATGCGGGGGCTGTCGATCGGACGTACCCGCCCCCGCACAGGGGTGTAGGTATCCACGATCATCGCGCGGAGGGTCCGGCGAAGCGCGTGGGCTCGGCCCGTGCGTCCGCCGGACGGCTCACAGCGGGGGGATGAGCGGCGGGTGGTCGCGCCCCCGCGGCGGCACGCCGTGGAGGCGGCGGCGCGGGGGGCGGTCCGCCGCGGAGGGGCGTACAGCGTTCGCGGATCAGCGGGCGACCGCGGTCACGCGCTCGTCCTCCCGGCGCTTGGCGAGGCCGTCCTCGTCGAGCCGGTCGAGGTGGCGGCACAGGACCACGGAGCCGCCCGCGGCGAGCGGGGCGAACAGGCCGGCGGAGAGCCCCTCCCAGCTGTCCCAGGCGAGCCCGGACAGCAGCCGGGAGCCGGGCCCCAGACCCCGCTCGGCGGCGTCCGCGCGGGCCCGCTCGACCACCTGTGCGGCCGTCAGCTCCAGACCGCCCACGGTCAGTGCCGGCGCGTCGGGGTCCACCGGGGCGTACGGCGCGAACCGGTCGCCCTGACTCGGCACCTCCACCGCGTAGTCGGCGAAGCCCGGCGGCGGCTGCGGGAAGCGGCCACCGAGCGGGCGCAGCGCGAGCGCCATGCGCTCCCCGGAGCAGCCGCGCGCCTCCTCCAGCCGGTCCGGCCCGCTGACCACGAGATCGGCCGCGGCCGGGTCGCCCCCGACCTCGGCGACGACGCCGGTGGAGGAGCAGGCCAACAGCCACACCGCGGCCTGCCAGTGGGCGGGCAGCAGCAGCGCCAGCCGGTCTCCCGGCCCGGCGGCGAGATCGCCCTGGAGCAGATTGGCGGTCTTCGCCACCCAATTGGCGAAGGTGGCCACGGACAGTTCGACGCGCTCGCCGGTTGCGTCGTCGTAGAAGGTGACAAGCGGCCGGGCCGGGTCCGCGGCGAGCGCGGATCGCAGCAGGTCGGCGGGGGTGCGATCGGTGGCGTTCATCGTCGTCAGATTACGCGGCGTCGGACGGGGGCGGGTCGGGAACGGGCGGGGAGGGCCACCGGGTCGGCGGAGCATCGGGCGGAAAATGCAGAAAATTACGAATCGACATATTTACTGGGCTCTGCCCAGGATTCCCTACATGCGTGCACTACTGGCTACTTCGATCGGCGTCGCCTGCGCGACCGCCTTCGCCATCCCGTTCTCGCTCATGGCCCCCGCCGGAGCCACCGGGGCTGACAGAGCCGCGGTGCGCGACCCCGCGGGGTCGCCGGGCAGGACCCAGTCACTACCCCTCACCCCACCCGGCGGGCTGAGCCGGGCTCTTGCCGCGCCCACCGTCCAGCGGAGCCTGGTGGCCCCCGAGGTGCGACCGTTCTCGCTGCTCGGCGTCGCCTGGAGCGATCCGCAGGCCCCACCGCCCGGCCGGGTGCAGGTGAGCACGCGCGCGGGCGACACCGGCCGGTGGTCCGCCTGGCAGGACCTGGAGACCCACGTCGAGGACGCGCCCGACGCCGACTCGCCCGAGGGGTGGACGGCGCGGACCCGTGGTTCCACGGCTCCGCTCTGGGTCGGCGAATCCGACGGCGTCCAGGTGCGGATCAGCCCCGACGGCCACCGCGCGAACGCCACCCTCCCCGAGGGGCTGAGCCTGGAACTGGTCGACCCCGGCGATGACCCCTACGAGGAGGAGCGGCCGCCCGCGGACGACGAGTCGTACGACGAGCGCGACGACGAGCGTTTTGACGAGCCGTACGACGAGCGCGACGACGAGCGTGACGACGAGCGGGATGACGAGGACTTCGAGGACGACCCGTTCGAGGACGACGGCCGCGACGACGGGCGTTATGACGAGCGCGACGACGAGCGCGACGACGAGCGCGACGACGGGCGCTACGACGAGCGGGATGACGAGGACTTCGAGGACGAGCCCGACGCGGGCGTCGACGGGGACTACGGCGACGACTCCGGCTCGGGCTCCGTGCACGACGACGAGGACGACGAGGAGGACGGTCCCGGCGAGGGCTCCGACGCCTCCGAGCAGGAGGACGAGGGCGCCGACTTCCCGGAGCTCGAACCCCCGTACGTGATCCCCGATGCGCCCGCCGAGGGCAGCGCGGCGCGCCCCCACCGGGCCCCGCGGCCGCGCATCATCACCCGCGCCGGCTGGGGCGCCGACGAGAAGCTCCGGGACCGCGGCTTCGCCTACACCAAGACGATCAAGGTGGCCTTCGTGCACCACAGCGCCACCGGCAACGGCTACCGCTGCAAGCAGGCCCCCTCCGTCTTGCGCAGTATCTACCGATACCACGTGAAGAGCAGCGGCTGGCGCGACTTCGGCTACAACTTCGCCGTCGACAAGTGCGGGAACATCTACGAGGGGCGCGCCGGGGGCCCGGCCAAGCCGGTCCTGGGCGCCCACACGCTCGGTTTCAACAAGGACAGCATGGGCATCGCGGTCCTCGGAAGCTACAGCACGTCGAATCCGTCCCAAGCCGCGGTCAAGGCCGTGGCGAGGGTCGCCGCCTGGAAGCTCGGACTCCACGGCAGGAATCCGAGCGGCACCATCCAGGTGGTGTCCGGCGGCAGCAACAAGTTCACAAAGGGAACGAAGGTCAGGCTGAAGGTGATCTCCGGTCACCGGGACGGCTACAGCACCGAATGCCCCGGCGCCCGGCTCTACGGCAAGCTCGGCTCCGCCCGTAGCGCCGCGTCCGAACTCCAGGGCCGCTGAACGATCGGCGACGCCGCAGGCCGGCGACGCCGCAGGCCGGCGACGCCGGGGCGGCCGGGCCGGGCGCGGGCCGGACCTTCGCGGCTGCATACACTGGCCGCCGACCCGGCGAGCCCCAGCAGGAAGCAGAGACGAAACCTTGGCAGACGCGTCGAATTCGCCCGAAGCGATCCTCCTGGTCGGCGGCAAGGGGACCCGGTTGCGCCCGCTCACGGTGCACACGCCCAAGCCGATGGTCCCGGCGGCCGGCGTCCCGTTCCTCACCCACCAGCTCGCGCGCGCCCGCGCCGCCGGAGTCGAACACATCGTCCTCGCCACCTCGTACCTCGCCGAGGTCTTCGAGCCGTACTTCGGCGACGGCTCGGCGTTCGGCCTGCACCTGGAGTACGTCACCGAGGAGGAGCCGCTGGGCACCGGCGGGGCGATCCGCAACGTCGCCTCCCGGCTGCACTCCGGCCCCGACGACCCGGTGCTGATCTTCAACGGGGACATCCTCACCGGCCTCGACATCCCGGCCCTGGTCCGCACCCACCGCGACAGCGGCGCCGATGTCTCGCTGCACCTGACGCGCGTCACCGACCCGCGCGCCTACGGCCTGGTGCCGACCGACCCCGACGGCCGCGTCACGGCGTTCCTGGAGAAGCCGCAGACGCCCGAGGAGATCGTCACCGACCAGATCAACGCGGGCTGCTACGTCTTCAACCGCTCGGTCATCGACACCATCCCGGCCGGCCGCCCCGTCTCCGTCGAACGCGAGACCTTCCCCGGCCTGCTGGCCGCCGGCGCCCACCTCCAGGGCATGGTCGACTCCACGTACTGGCTCGACCTCGGCACCCCCCAGGCGTTCGTCCGCGGCTCCGCCGACCTGGTGCTGGGCCGCGCCCCGTCCCCGGCCGTCCCCGGCCGCTGCGGCGAGCGACTGGTCCTGGACAGCGCCCGCGTCGCCCGCGACGCCAAGCTGACCGGCGGCACCGTCATCGGCGCCGGCGCCCATGTGGGCGCCGGGGCGCGCATCGACGGCAGCACGGTGCTGGACGGCGCCGTCGTCGAGGAGGGCGCCCAGGTCCACGACTCCCTCATCGGGGCCCACGCCCGGATCGGCGCGCGCACCGTCCTGCACGGGGCCGTGGTCGGGGACGGCGCCCTGGTCGGCTCCGACAACGAGCTGCGCGACGGGGTACGGGTGTGGTGCGGCGCCGACATCCCGGCCGGTGCGGTGCGTTTCTCCTCGGACCAGTAACGCGACCCCGGTGCGGTCCGTTTCTCTTCGGACCGGTAACGCGACTGGTACGGCCGGGGTGTGGTGTGGCGCCGAGGTTCCGGCCGGTGCGGTGCGGTTTTCCTCGGACCGGTAGCCCGACCGGTACGGCCGACGGCTACATCGCGCGGAAGTCGCGCACCGAGAAGCGCGGCGCGCGGCGCGGCGGCGTCCGCCCGGAGAGCAGGATCAGCCGGGTCGCGCGGTGCCGCTGCCCCGCGTACGGGGCCAGCAGCTCCAGCATCGTGGCGTCGTCCGCGCCCCGCTCGCCGGTGAGCGCGTAGCCGACGATGCGCGGCAGGTGCAGATCACCCACGGTCACGGCGTCCGGGCTGCCGTTGCTGCGCTGGAGCGTCTCGGCGGCGGTCCACGGCCCGATGCCGGGGATCGCCTGGAGCCGCGCGGCGGCCTCCTCCGGCGTCATGCCGGCCGCCTCCTCCAGCCGCGCCGCCACGCGCGCCGCCCGGACGACCGCCGCCGCCCGCTTGGCGTCGACGCCCGCCCGGTGCCACTCCCAGGACGGCACCATCGCCCAGCCGCGCGGATCCGGCATCACCCGCATCCGCTCCGCCTCGCCCGGCCCCGGCGCGGGCTCGCCGAACCGCCACAGCAGCAGCCGCCAACCGCGGTACGCCTCGTCGCTGGTGACCTTCTGCTCCAGGACCGAGGGGATCAGCGACTCCAGCACCAGTCCGGTGCGGCCCAGGCGCAGCCCCGGGTTGCGCCGGTGCGCCTCGTGCACCAGCCGGTGCCGCGGCACGAACGCGGACGGGTCGTCCTCCGCCCCCAGCAGCGCTGGCAGCCCGTCCAGCAGCCACTGCGCCCCGGGCCCCCACGCCTCGCCCAGCACCGCGTCACCGTCGCGGGCGATCCGGAGCGTGCCGGGCCCGTACGGGGTGCGGCTGGCCCGCCAGACCGCGCCGTCCGCCGCGACCCGGAACGCCGGGTCGCCGGGCCCGCGCCGCAGCGGCCCCAGCGTCACTCCCAGGTCCAGCGGGCCTGCCGGCGTCCACCGTCGCCGTGTCCCGGCGCCGACGACGGCGTGACCACGCGTCCCGGGCACGACGAGCTTGCCACCGCGCACGGTGGTCCGCGTCATCCGTTCGCCCGACATGGTCCCGTCTCCTCAGCCCTGCCCTATGAGCCTAGGCCCCTCCCCGGGCTGGCGGTTTCTAGGGGTCGTTGCAACACGTGGTCGTGTTGATCAGGCCGCGAGCAGTTTATGCAGGCGCTCGGCTGGGGTTTCCCAGCCGAGCGTTTTGCGTGGGCGGCCGTTGAGTTCGGCGGCGACGGCGTCGAGGTGCTCGCGGCTGTGGGTGGACAGGTCGGTGCCCTTGGGGAAGTACTGCCGCAGCAGGCCGTTCGTGTTCTCGTTCGAGCCGCGCTGCCAGGGACTGGCCGGGTCGCAGAAGTAGACCGGGATGTCGGTGGCGAGGGTGAACGCGCCGTGGGCGGCCATCTCCGAGCCCTGGTCCCAGGTCAGCGAGCGCACCAGGTGTGCAGGGAGGGTCTTCACGGTTGTCACGAGGGCGTCGCGGACGAGTTCCGCGCTGCGGCCCTCGGGCAGGTGCAGGAGCATCACGTAGCGGGTCGCGCGTTCGACCAGGGTGCCGATCGCGGAGCCGTTGTCCTTGCCGATGATCAGGTCGCCCTCCCAGTGGCCGGGCACCGCCCGGTCCTCTGCCTCGGCCGGACGCTCGCTGATCATGACCATCGGGGTGGAGAAACGAGGCTGCCGCTGCTGGGCCTGGCGGCGTGGCATGCGCCGGGCGCGTCCCGAACGCAGGGCTCGGGCCAGCTCGCGGCGTAGTTCGCCGCGGCCCTGGACGTAGAAGGCCTGGTAGATCGTTTCGTGGACCACGTGCATCTCCGGCCGGTCAGGGAACGTCCGGCGCAGACTCTCGCAGATCTGCTCCGGACTCCACTTCAGGTCCAGAGCGTCCTGGATGAAGTCCCGCAGTGCGGTGTTCCGGCCGATCTTCCCCGGCTTGGGGCGGGGCCGGCGGGCATCGGCCCGGGCCTGGGCCGCGTGCGGCCGGTACTGGCCGCCCACCGGGTGCCGGTTGCGGCGGATCTCCCGGCTGACCGTGGACGGGCTGCGGCCCAGCTCGGCCGCGATCGTGCGGACGGTGGCCTTCTCCCGCAACCGGTCGGCGATGTGGATCCGGTCGGCCTCCGAGAGGTACCGGGATGGCGCGGAGGCCGCCCGCACCAGATGCGCGGGCGGCCTCGGCCGCTTCTTGCGGCCCTCGGGCCGACCGTTACGCCATTCACGGCCGGTCCGAGGGTTGACGCCGACGCGTCGGCTCGCTTCTACGTTGCCAAATCCCAGCTGCACGAGCCGGAAGTATTCCTCCCGTTCCCGGTGCAGCTTCCGGGGCCCCTGTTCCTTGCGGCTCTCACGGATCTTGAAGTCCATCGCATCCCCTGAGCTGGGGTGTTGCGACGACCACTAGAACCCAAGGCTGCCCCGTCGACGAGGGGGGCTCTCGCCCCCTGCCGACCCCGGTCACGCGCCCGTGCTCCGCGTGCCCCTTGACCGGCGCTACCGCGCCGGGCCCCTTTCCCCGCCCACCCGCCCGTTCACCCCAACCCGCGGGGTGCGGCGGGGCCTGCAAGGCTTCCGTTCCACGGGGGTGGGCTTCGTGCCCGGGGGTTGGGGTGGTCCCGCCACGCGGCCGTGCCCCGCGTGCCCCCTTCACCGCCGCTACCGCGCCGGGGGTCCTTTTCCCCGCCCTTCCGCCCGTTCACCCCAACGCGTGGGGTGGAGGCGGGGCCTATGCGGCTTCGGGTGCCCGCGGGGCGGGGGCGGTGGGGTCTCCGGTCCACGGGGTGGCGCTTCGTTCTTGGGGGCGGGTGGGCCCGTCGCTTGGCTGTGCTCCGCGTTCCCGTCGGCCGGCGCTACCGTGCCGGGGTTGTTTTCGGGCGGTGGGAGGGGTCGGGGTCGCAGGGGTGGGGGGCTGGACGCTGTCGCATATTTGTGGCGTGAGGCGGGGGTGGTTGGGTGGGGGTGGGTTCTCGCCGTAAATATGCGGTCCAGGTCCCCGGCCCCGGAGACCCCATCCCCCGGCACCACCCACCCACCCCCGCCACCACGCACCCGCGCCACCACCACGCACCCGCGGCCGCGCCACGCGCGTCGTGCCTAGCGCACCTCGATGAACGACGAGGCCACCCGGGTCGGCCGAGTGGTCGGGGGCGCCGCCGGGCGGCCGACGGCCACCGCGCCCATCGGGTCCCAGTCGGCCGGCAGCTCCAGCACCTCGCGCACGACATCGCGGCAGAACATCGTCGACGAGACCCAGGCCGAGCCCAGCCCCTCACCGGCCAGCGCGACCAGCAGGTTCTGCACCCCCGCGCCCGCCGCCACGACGAACATCTCGCGCTCGGCCGCCGCCCGCCGGGCGTCGGGGTACGCGTGGGCCCCGTCAGCCACCAGACACGGCACCACCAGATACGGCGCCTTCCGCAGCACATCGCCGCGCCGCACCCGCCGGGCGATGCGCTCCTCGCTGAGGCCGTCGCGCCTCAGGTCCGCGATCCACGCCTCACGCATCGCGTCGAGCAGCCGCAGCCGCGACTCGGCCGACTCCAGCAGGACGAAGCGCCATGGGGTCGTGTGGTGCGGCGCGGGCGCGGTGATCGCGGCGGCCACCGCGCGCCGCACGGCGCCGCCGTCGACCGGTTCGTCCGTGAACTCCCGGACCGTGCGCCGCAGCGTGACCGCCTCGCGCACCGCCTCCGAAGTGCCCAGCCGGAACATGTCGTCGGCCGCGTCGCGCCCCAGCGCCCGGGCGCCCAGCGCGTCACCCAGCCCAGCGCCCACCGCGTCGCTCAGCGCGTCCCCCGGACCGTCACCCAGCCCAGCGCCCGCCGCGCCGCCCAGCGCGTCACCCGGACCGTCACCCACCGCGTCGCCGTCCGCCACCACATGCGGCAACCCGCGAACCACCGCCACCGGCAGCCCGGCAGCCTTGCCCTTCACCAGGTCGCCGGCGGCGGCCAGTTCGTCGGCGGTGGCGACGACGGTGGCGACCAGCGGATTGCCGTGCGCGTCGGTGCCACCGCGCAGGTCGTCCAGGACCCGCACGCCCGCCGCGCCGATGGCGACGTCGGTGACTCCCTTGCGCCAGGGCCGCCCGAAGGTGTCGGTGACGATCACGCCGACGTCGACGCCCAGGGACTCCCGCAGCCCCGCCCGGATGCGTCGGGCCGACGCGTCGGGGTCCTCGGGGAGCAACAGAACCGTTCCGGCGGCGGTGTTGGAGGCGTCGACGCCGGCGGCGGCCATGACGAAGCCGAGCCGGGACTCGACGACGCGGAGCGTCCCGCGCCGGGCGACGACGCGGACCGTCTCCGCGTCGATGGCGGCCTCGCGGTCGGCCGCCTCCAGCACCCGGCCCTCCGCCTTGCTGACGATCTTCGAGGTGACCAGCAGCACATCGCCGTGGGCGAGGCCCGGCAGCCCCTCCGCGGTGGCGGCGTCCGCGATGAGCTTGGCGAGGTCGTCGCCGGGGCGCACCTCGGGCACCCCCGGCAGCGCCCAGACCTGGTACGCGGGGATCTCCGGCGCTCCGCTCACGCCCGTACCTCCTCGGCCAGTGCCAGCGCCTGCGCGGCCATCTCCGCGGTGGCGGGCACGTCGGTCATCATCAACGGCACCGCGCGGCAGCGGATCCCGACGGCCTCGACGTCGGCCACCGCGTCGGCGTCGACGGTGTCCACGAGCCAGCCGTCAAGCAGCCCGGCGCCGTAGTGCCGGGCCACGGCCGCGGCGGTCGATTCCACGCCCACGGCGGCCAGCACCTTGTCGGCCATGCCGCGCACCGGCGCGTCGCCCACGATGGGGGAGAGGCCCACGACCGGGGCGGCCGACTCCGCGACGGCCTCCCGTACGCCCGGCACGGCCAGGATGGTGCCCACGCTGACGACCGGGTTGGACGGCGGGAAGAGCACGACGTCGGCTTCGGCGATGGCCTCGAGGACGCCCGGCGCGGGCTTGGCCTCCTCGGCGCCGACGGGGATGATCGCGTGCGCGGGGACGGAGGCGCGCAGCCGCACCCAGTACTCCTGGAAGTGCACAGCCTTGCGCCCGCCGCGTCCCTCGGCGGCCTCGCCGCGGGCGTCCGGGTCGTCGATGAGTACGTGGGTCTCGACGCGGTCGTCGGTCATCGGCAGCAGCCGTACGCCGGGCTGCCACCGCGCGCACAGCGCCTCGGTGACGGCGCTCAGCGGATAGCCCGCGCCGATCATCTGGGTCCGCACGATGTGCGTGGCGAAGTCCCGGTCGCCGAGGCCGAACCACTCGGGGCCCACGCCGTACGCGGCCAGCTCCTCCTTGACGGCGAAGGACTCGTCGGAGCGGCCCCAGCCCTGTTCCTCGTGGATGCCACCGCCGAGCGTGTACATCACGGTGTCGAGGTCGGGGCAGACCTTCAGACCGAAGAGATGGATGTCGTCGCCGGTGTTCCCGATGACGGTGATGTCGGCGTCGGGGGCTGCCGACTTGAGACCGCGGAGGAACCGGGCACCGCCGATGCCGCCCGCCAGAACCACAATGCGCATGGCCCACAGTGTGTCAGCCGCGGGCCCTCGCCTCGCGGGCAGTGGCGGGGCGACGGCCGTGTCCGGCCGACGGGCGACGGGCGACGGCCGTGTCCGGTGGCGCCGAGCGCGCCCACGATGCCCGACGGGCCCGCCCCACGATGCCCGACGGGCCCCGGCGCCGCGCGTGGCGCGTGGCTTCGGTCAGCCGTTGCCCGGGCCCCACGCCTCCACGGCCGCCGGCGTCGCCTCCGCCGCCGGCACGGCCTCCGTGGGCCGCGCGTGCTGCGTCGGGTGCATCGGCATGTCCGTCAGACCCGGGAAGTAGATGTGCAGGCTGACGGCCGGCTCAAAAGAGTCGTTGGCGATGTCGTGCACATAGCCGGGCGCGAAGACCCGCTGGTCCCCCTCGCTCAGCACGCGCTCGGCGTCGGCCGCGGTGCCACCGGTGCGCTCGGTCAGCCGGCCGCTGAGGACCGTGAGCAGGCCGGAGGAGGCGCCGTGGTCGTGGGCGCCGGTGCTCTGCCCGGGAACCCAGCTGAGGAGCCAGACCTCGTACCCGGGGCCGGTGCGCAGCCGGTGGTACCAGCGGGTGGTCGCGTCGTAGCGGACCAGCGGCTCCCAGCTGTCGCGGTCGGCCGCGATGGAGCGGGCCAGTCCGGCGAAGGCGGCGACGGTGGTGGGGTGGGCGGGCACGGGGGGCAGCAGGTGCGGGATGGCGAGCGGGTCGCCGGCGATCTGGACGTCGCTGTTCATGTGCGGAGGTTCCTCGGCAGGCGCAGGGCACCGTGGCGGTGCGAGAGCGAGAAGCGTGCTGGGGCACGGAGGGCTGGAGCTCAGGGGGCTTGGAGAGCCGGCGGGAGCATCAACAGCTGGAACAGCGACAGCGAGCCTGCACAGCGCAGCGGGACCCGTGGACACGGGTCGGCTGGAGCATGTGGGTCACTGGCATGGGTCCAAGGAGAGCGGGTAGGGGGAGCCGCTGTCAACCTGGCGCCCGCTATGTGGGCAATGTTTCACCTCATCCGGTTACTCAGACTGGAGAAAGGTTTGTGCACGGGGCGCAACGGACAGGCGCGCAGCAATCTGCTGAAACCTTCCGGCGACTGCAACGAGATCGACTTCTCTGGCGTCCTCCCACGTGAGGGGCGGTCGCCCCCGGTGCGGGAACGGTCCAGGGGAAGTCGAGGGAAGTGGACACTCGGCCCTGTCTGATTTAGGTCTATTTGAACACTTTCCGCACAACCTTGGTTCCGCAGAGTGAATAAGGGGCTCAATAGCAGATCCCGGCTTGACTGGCCCGGATCGGCGCACTTGTAATTTCACTCGTGTCGTTCACGCGCGTCACGGCGGCGATGGCGACACGGGACGCGAAAACAGACGAGGGGCGCACATGACCGAGCTGTTCCAGCAACTGCTGGTCGAAGGGGCGGACGAGGAGCTCGGTTGGCAGGAGCGCGCACTGTGCGCTCAAACCGATCCCGAGTCGTTCTTCCCGGAAAAGGGCGGTTCCACGCGCGAGGCCAAAAAGGTCTGCCTCGCCTGTGAAGTCCGTTCCGAGTGCCTTGAATACGCCCTCGCGAATGATGAACGCTTCGGAATCTGGGGCGGTCTGTCGGAGCGTGAGCGCCGCCGCCTGAAGAAGGCCGCGGTCTAGGACCCCGTCGAGTCCGCCGTCGCGCGGTCACCCGCTCGGGCCACCGTCTCGAATCGTCGTCCGAGCCGACCGGCCCGACATCCGGCCCGACATCCGGATCGACATCCGACCCGGTATCCGGACCGTCGTCCGGGCCGATATCCGGACCGTCGTCCGGGTCGACGCCTGAGCCGTCATCGGGGCCGTTCGTCCGGCCGTTTCGTCCGGGCCGTCATCAGAGCCGCCCATCGAGGCCCTCGGCTTCGGACCGCGTGAACCGTCACGGTCGTCCACCGCCCGCGCCGCCCCGGCGACCTCGCCGCCGGCGCCGCCCTGGGCGACTCCACCGCCGGCCACCGCTCCGGCCGCCGCTCCAGCCGTGGCCGACGACCGCCGCCGACCGCTCGTCGAGGGCCCGCCCCCGGGCGTCGCCACCCGACGGAGCCGGCTCGGGCTCCCTTCCGGACCGTCTTCGGCCCCGCAGCCGGACGCGCCGGACAGGCCGGACGCGTGGCCCGGCCCGGCGCAGGCGCCCAGCCCGCAGGCAGTCCCCACCGCCACCGGCAGCTAACCCGCAGCCCCACTGGCCGCAGCCGCCGCGCCGACCGCAGGCGCCCCTCCCGCCCCGGCAAGCTCACCCGCCGCCGCGCCGACCGCAGGCGCCCCTCCCGCCCCGGCAAGCTCACCCGCCGCCGCGCCGACCGCAGGCGCCCTTCCCGCCCCGCGCCCTTCCCCTCCGCGCCCTTCCCGCCCCACGGGCTTCCTCTCGTGACGCCCCGGCACCACCGCGCCGCCACCCCCACAATCCGCCCATAACACACGGCCTGCCGCCCGCGCCCACGCCGCCGGGAGGCGGACCGCTCGGTGCGCAGCCGTTAGTGTGGGGCCCGCCCCGAGGCCATCGCCCGGGTAGCCCGGAACCGCACCCGCCATACCCGCGCGGCACCAGCCGCTCAACACCCGTCAGATCCCACCCGCACCCCACCGCACCGCACCCGCACCGCTCCAGCACCGCAGACTCCGGGGGCGCCTCCCGTACCCCCGGCGGAGGGCCCGTACGTCGATGTCCGTGCACAGCCAACCGGCGGCCCCCTACCCGGCCGCGTCCCCCCTGGCGTCACCCCTGTCCGCGCCCGACCAGGCGCCCGCGTATCCACGACACGTCGTCACGGCGGTGCTCGTCGCCCACGACGGCGCCCGCTGGCTGCCCGACGCGCTCTCCGGCCTGCTCGGCCAGGAGCGCCCGGTGCAGAACGCCGTCGCCGCCGACACCGGGAGCGGGGACGAATCCGCCCGGCTGCTCGCCGAGGCGCTGGGCCCCGACCGGGTGCTGCACCTCGCGCGGCGCAGCGGCTTCGGCACGGCGGTCGAGGAGGCGGTCCGCGGCGTGCCGGTGCTGGGGCCCGAGGAACTGCCGTACCTCAAGCGCCCCAGCGGTTGGGACCCGGCCAGCCGCACCTGGCGCGACGACTCCTACGACCTGCCCGAACTCCCGCACGGCGAGCCCATCCAGTGGCTGTGGCTGCTGCACGACGACTGCGCCCCCGCCCCCGACGCGCTGGCCGAGCTGCTGCGCGTCGCCGAGGCAGAGCTGACGGCCAACCGCTCCGCCGCCATCATCGGCCCCAAGCTGCGCGGCTGGTACGACGACAGGCAGCTGCTCGAAGTCGGCGTCAGCATCGCCCGCAGCGGCCGCCGCTGGACCGGCCTGGAGCGGCGCGAGCAGGACCAGGGACAGCACGACCAGGTGCGCCCGGTGCTCGCCGTCTCCAGCGCCGGCATGCTGATCCGCCGTGACGTGTGGGACGAGCTCGGCGGCTTCGACCCGCGGCTGCCGCTGATGCGCGACGACGTCGACCTGTGCTGGCGCGCCCAGGCCGCGGGCCACCAGGTGCTGGTCGCCCCCGACGCGGTGCTGCGGCACGCCGAGGCGTCCGCGCGGGAACGCCGCCCCATCGACTGCGTCGGCCGCTCGGCCCGCCCGTCGCCCGACCACCCCGGATCGAAGCGCTTCTCGCTGCGCGGCTCCTCGCCGCACCGTGTGGACAAGTCCGGCGCCGTCTACACCCTGCTGGCCAACACCCGCGGCGCGCTGCTGCCGTACGTGCTGCTGCGGGTCGTGCTCGGCACCCTGGTGCGCACCGTCGCCTACCTGGTGGGCAAGGTGCCCGGCCAGGCGCTGGACGAGATCGCGGGCCTCTTCCGGGTGCTGCTGCGGCCCGAGCGGCTGCTGGCCGCGCGGCGCCGCCGCGGTCGCCCCGCCGTCGAGGCGAGCGAGCTGCGGCCGCTGTTCCCGCCGCCCGGCGCGACCGTGCGGGCCACCGTGGAGCAGATCGCCGGCAGCTTCGCCGGCCGGTCGGAGTCGGAGCTGGCCGCGGCCGGCCGGCACGGCGCGGTCGAGTCCGGGCCCGGCGGAGAGGACGCCGACTTCCTGGAGGTCGAGCAGTTCGCCCGGCTGAAGCGGATCGCCCGCAAGCCCGGACCGGTGCTCTTCGCCCTTCTGCTGCTCGTCTCCTTCGTCGCCTGCCGCGGGCTGATCGGCACCGGGGCGCTCTCCGGCGGCGCCCTGCTGCCGGCCCCCGGCGACGTCTCCGGGCTGTGGGCGCGTTACACGGACGGCTGGCATCCGGTCGGCCCCGGCACCACCGAGGGCGCCCCGCCCTATCTGGCCGTCCTGGCCACGCTCGGCACGCTCTTCCTCGGCAGCACCGGTTTCACCCTGACGCTGCTGCTGGTGTGCTCCGTGCCGCTGGCCGGCTTCACCGCCTACTTCGCCTCCCGCCCGCTGGTCGAGTCCCGACTGCTGCGGGCCTGGGGAAGCGTCGCGTACGCCTTCCTGCCCGCCGCCACCGGAGCGCTGGCCAGCGGCCGGCTGGGCACCGCCGTGCTCGCCGTGCTGCTGCCGCTGATGGCGCGCGCCGCCGTCGTCGCCAGCGGGCTGGCCGCGAGCGGACCGCTCGGAGCGGCGCGCCCGAGCTGGCGCGCCGCCTGGGCGTACGCGCTGCTGCTGACCGTCACCATGGCGTTCACGCCGGTGGTGTGGATGATGGCGGTGCTGCTCGGCCTCGGCCTGCTCGCCTTCCAGGTGCTGCGGAACCGCGCCCACCTCGTGCCGCACGCGCTGCGTCTCCTGGCCGTCGTCGGCACCCCGCTGCTCATGCTCGCGCCCTGGTCGCTGTCGCTGCTGACCCACCCGGGGCGCTTCCTGGACCAGGCCGGGCTCGACTACGCGGGCGGCACCGCCGGAGCCCTGGACCTGCTGGCGCTCAGCCCCGGCGGCCCCAAGGCGGGCGGCTCGCTGCTGCTGCTCGGCTTCGTGCTGGCCGCGCTCGGCGCCCTGCTGCGCGACGAGCGCCAGCTGGCCGTCCGCGCCGCCTGGGTGGTCGGGCTGACCGGGCTGCTGTTCGCCGCGCTCACCAACCGCTCCGGCTGGGCCGGGCCGGCGACCCTCGTCTACGGGATCGCCGTGCTCTCCGCCGCCATGGTCGGCTCCGAGGGCGTCCGCGAACGCGTCGCCGCGCGGAGCTTCGGCTGGCGCCAGCCCGCCGCGCTGCTGATCGCGGTGGCCTCGGTCGCGGCCCCGCTGCTGGCCGCCCTCGGCTGGATGGCCGGCGGTGCCGACGGGCCGGTGGGACGGCACAGTCCGGTACAGGTCCCGGAGTTCGTCGCGGCTGAGGCCAGCACCCGTGACCAGGCGCGCACCCTGGTGCTGGACGGCACCGCGGGCCGCGTCGACTACGTCCTGGTGCGCGGCTCCGGCGCGCGGCTCGGCGACGGCGAACTCGCCGTCGCGGGCGGCGCCGACCCGCGGCTGGACGATGTCGTCGCCAACCTCGTCGCCGGCTCCGGCGCCGACCAGACCAGCCAGCTCAGCGGCTACGCGGTGCGCTACGTGCTGGTGCGCGACAGCGCCCCGCGCCGGGTGGGGCGGGTGCTCGACGCCACCCCCGGGCTGGCCCGACTCAGCCAGCAGAACGGCAGCTCGCTGTGGCAGGTCGAGCAGCGCGTCGCGCGGGTCGCCATCGTCGGCGGTGAGGCCGCCACCGGCAGCTCTGGGGCGGCGGCGCCGGTGCCGGTGGCCGCCGGCCCGGTCGAGGCGCACACCGAGATCCCCGCCGGGGGCGAGGGCCGGCTGCTGCGCGTCGCCGACCGGGCCGCGCCCGGCTGGCGGGCCACCCTGGACGGCAAGCCGCTGAAGGCGAAGACCGTGGACGGCTGGGCGCAGGCATTCGAGCTCCCGGCGGCCGGCGGGCGACTGGACCTCAGCTACGAGACGCCGCTCACGCATACCGCGTGGGTGTGGACGCAGGGCGTGCTGGCGGTGGTGCTGGTGGTGCTCGCCCTGCCCGGACGGCGCCGCGAGATCGACGACGACCTGCCCACCGCCGGGGCCGTCGTCCGGCCCGGCGGCGCCCCGCGGGCGACGATCCCGGCCCAGACGGCGGCGGGGGAGGGCCGCCGGGCGCGGCGGCTCCGCGCGGCCGCGGACACGACCCAGGGCGACCAGCCCGCGGACCCGCACGGGGCCGGCCCGGACGGCGTCGCTCCGCGCGGCGCGGAGGCGGCGAACGCGGCCCCGCGCGGGGCGAGGGAGCGGCCGGCCGCGCCGGGCACCGTCCCCCCGCCGCCGGGCGCGCCGCCCACGGCCGGGCAGCCGTACGCGGAGCGGGCCGAGGCGGCCTATCCGGACCAGGCGGCCGCGGCGGCCGCCGACCCGTACGCGGCCGCGTCCCAGCAGTCGTACGGCGGGTGGGAGGCGCAGCCGCCGTACCCGGGCTACGACGCCTACCAGAGCGACGCCTATCAGGGCGACGGCTACGCCGACGGCGGCTACCCCCAGAACCCCCAGAACGGCTACCCCCAGGGCGGCTACGCCGACGGCGGCTACCCGTACCCGGGCGGCTCCTTCGGGGACGGCTCCGGATACGGCCAGGACGGGACGGCGTACTCGGACGGCGGCTACCCGGCGCCGCCCGCGGGACCCCCGCACACCGACATGACGTACGGCGGCGGGGCGGGCGAGCCGCGCCGTGACGGGAGCGAGCAGCAGCGATGAACCGCACCACCCTGTCCCTCATCGCCGGCGTCGTGGCGCTGGCCGCCGTCACCGGGGTCGCCTACGTCACCGAGCCCTCGGACGCGGCCGGGCGGTCGACCGCCGACGCCCCCGCCCGTCTGCCGGTGGAGCGGTCCACCCTGGTCTGCCCCGCGCCGACCTCCTCGGACGTGGGCGAGACCACCTACACCGCCTTCACCCCCCCGGCGGACGGTGCGGCGGCGAAGGACCGGGGGCAGAAGCCCGGCACCGCCCAGTTGCTGCCCGCCGCCGCGACCGACCCGGCCCAGGACGGCCAGGAGAAGGACGCCCAGAAGGGCGGGGGAGAGCCGGTGGTGCCCCTCAAGGAGCCCGGCCGCCCGGTCACCACGACCGCGGACGGCTCGGACGCGCCGGCCCTCACCGGCACCGCCGACGGCCGGCTGGCGCCCGGCTGGAGCGTGCAGCAGACCACCGTGGTGGACGCGGGTGTCGGGCGCGGCCTGCACGGCACCTCCTGCACGGCGCCGGACACCGAGTTCTGGTTCCCCGGCTCCAGCACCGCCACCGACCGGCAGGACTACGTCCACCTGACCAACCCGGATGACGCCACCGCCGTCGTCGACCTGGAGCTGTACGGCCAGGACGGCCGCCTGGAGGCCCCCTCCGGCGAGGCCGTCAACGTCCCGCCGCACTCCACCGTGCCGGTACTGCTGTCCACCCTGGCCGCCAAGCCGGAGATCAACGTGACGTTGCGGGTGGCGGTGCGCTCCGGCCGGGTGGGCGCCGCGGTGCAGGCGTCCGACACCAACATCGGCGGCGACTGGCTGCCGCCCGCCGCCGACCCGTCCACCTCGCTGGTGCTCCCCGGCATCCCGGAGGACGCCACGGCGGTGCGGCTGGTCGCCTACGCCCCCGGCGGAGAGGACGCCGACCTCAAGGTCCGGCTCGCCGGCCGGTCGGGCACCTTCACCCCGGCCGGGAGCCAGACGCTGCACGTCAAGAGCGGGATGACCGCGGCGCTGGACCTCGGAGACGTCACCAAGGGCGAGCCGGGTTCGCTGCTGCTGTCACCGGAGGGCGACGCGAGCGGGGCCGCGCCGGTGGTGGCGGCCCTGCGGATCACCCGCGGCAAGGGCGCCAAGCAGGAGACGGCGTTCATCCCCGCCGCGACCGCCATCGAGCGGCGCGCCAGCGCCGCCGACAACCGCGCCAAGGGCTCCACCCTCTCCCTGGTGGCGCCGGAGGAGGGCGCGCGGGTGCGGGTGACCTCCTCGGCGGGCAGCGAGGGCGGCACGCCGAGCACCAAGGAGATCACCCTCAAGGGCGGCACCACCATGGCCGTGGAGCCGCCCCGGCCGGCCGGCGGCAAGGGCGCGTACGCCGTCACCGTGGAGCGCCTCTCGGGCGGACCGGTCCACGCCGCCCGCACCCTCGCGCTGGCTCAGGACGGCGTGCCGATGTTCACGGTGCAGACACTCCCCGACGACCGGGGAACGGTGGAGGTGCCCGAGGCCGGGCAGGACATGTCGCTGCTGAACGACTGAGACGGCGGGAACGGCTCGGTACCCGGCCGGCCCACCGCGCGGTGGGCCGGTCCCGCGGGCGGTGTGCCGGCCGTGCGGTGTGCCGGCGCGCGCCCACGGCCTCCCCCGGGGCCCGCGCGCGGCGCGCGGACGGCCGCGGGCCCGCGGCCGGGTGTCGTCAGTCCTGGCCGTACTTGGGGTCCACCGACTCCGGGGTGAGCCCGAGGAACTCGGCGACCTGCTCCACGACCACCTCGTGGACGAGCATCGCCCGTTCGTCCCGGTTCTTGGTGCGGATCTCCACCGGACGGCGGTAGATCACGATCCGGTGGGGGACGTTGCCGTGGGCGGCGATGAAGCGACCCAGCGGCACGGTCTCGCCGTCCCAGACCGGGTCGCCGCCGTGCCCGTCCGGGCTGAGGCCGTCGAAGCCGGGGACCGGCACGTCCAGCACCGTGAAGTCGACCTCGGCCAGCCGTGGCCAGCGGCGCTCCAGCCGCTCCGCGGAGTCCTGCACCAGATCGAGGAAGGACTCGGCACGGCTGATCGACAGCGGCACCTGTGGCGGTGCGATCGGTCCGCGCATACCTCTGCCGTGCCGGTCGCGGCGGCGCGGGCGCGGTTCGGATGGGTGAGGAGGTACGGGCCTGGTCATCACTCATGAGGGTAGCCCTCGGGGGCCTTTCGGCACGCGCTTACCGAGCAGCGGCCGCCCCCTCCTCGGCGTGTCGGAGGGTGAGCATTTCAGCCACACTTGGGTGCGAAAACAGACGTCTCCTGATCGCTCGATGGTCTGCGTTGTGGCCCGAACGGGACCGGGTGCTGACCGTCGGTCCCCTCCGCCCCAGACGCCGCACCGGAGACTCCGCGCAGGTCACCCGTGATGTTCGCGTATCGGACGGGAAGGGCGAACCAGGACGACACGGCGGAGTGAGCTGGTGGAGAGTCGTCGCGGCCCGCTCAAGAGTGCGGTACCGTCCAACGTCGTGAGCCCTGTACGTCGCTGTTCGCGCACCGCGTGCGGCCGCCCCGCCGTCGCGACGCTGACGTACGTCTACGCGGATTCGACCGCGGTCCTCGGGCCGCTCGCCACCTACGCCGAGCCCCACTGCTACGACCTGTGCTCGGAGCACTCCGAGCGGCTGACCGCCCCGCGCGGCTGGGAGGTCGTGCGCCTTGCCCTGGACAGCGGTCCGGCCCGGCCCAGCGGAGACGACCTGGAAGCCCTCGCCAACGCCGTGCGCGAGGCCGCCCGGCCGCACGAGCGCGCCGCCGGCGGCGGCCCCGGCGGCCCCCGGAGCGGCGGCGGTCGCGGCGACTCGGTCGAGGTCGCCCGACGCGGCCACCTGCGGGTGCTGCGCTCGCCCGACTCCTGACCGCGCGGCCCGCCGGTCCTGGCGGCACGGCCCGCCAGTCCTGACGGCGCGGCAGCCGGACTCCCGGCCTGCCCGCACGCCCTCGTCGGCGGTCGCCGGCGGCCCAGGCCCTTTCGGCCGCGCCCCCAGGGGCGGCCGCGCCCTTCGCCCCCCTCCCGTGCGGGTAGGTTGGGGGCCCGTAGAGAACTCCAGAAGGGTCTGGCCGTGCCCGACTTGTCGCAGATCGTGAAGGCGTACGACGTACGCGGAGTGGTCCCGGACCAGTGGGACGAGTCGCTCGCCGAACTCTTCGGTGCCGCCTTCGCCCGGGTGACCGAGGCACGCGCCATCGTGGTCGGCCACGACATGCGCCCCTCCTCGCCCGGCCTGTCGCGCGCCTTCGCGCGGGGCGCGGCCGCGGCCGGCGCCGACGTCACCGAGATCGGCCTCTGCTCCACCGACCAGCTCTACTTCGCCAGCGGACAGCTCGACCTGCCCGGCGCGATGTTCACCGCGAGCCACAACCCGGCCCAGTACAACGGCATCAAGATGTGCCGCGCGGGCGCGGCGCCGGTCGGCCAGGACACCGGGCTGACCGAGATCCGGGAGCTCGTGGAGGGCTGGGCGGAGAGCGGGGCGCCCGAGCCCGCCGCCACCCCCGGCACCCTCACCCAGCGGGACGTGCTCGCCGACTACGCCGCCCATCTGCGCACCCTGGTCGACCTGAGCGCCATCCGGCCGCTCAAGGTCGTCGTGGACGCCGGCAACGGCATGGGCGGGCACACCGTCCCGACCGTCTTCGAGGGGCTGCCGCTGGAGCTGGACGCGCTCTACTTCGAGCTCGACGGCACCTTCCCCAACCACGAGGCCAACCCGCTCGACCCGAAGAACCTCGTCGACCTCCAGGCGCGGGTCCGCGAGACCGGCGCCGACATCGGCCTGGCCTTCGACGGCGACGCCGACCGCTGCTTCGTGGTGGACGAGCGCGGCGAGCCGGTCTCCCCGTCCGCGATCACGGCCCTGGTCGCCGCCCGCGAGCTGGCCAAGCACCCCGGCGGCACCGTGATCCACAACTGCATCACCTCGTGGTCGGTCCCCGAGGTCGTCCGGGAGCAGGGCGGCAGCCCGGTGCGCACCCGCGTCGGCCACTCCTTCATCAAGGCCGAGATGGCCCGCACCGGCGCGATCTTCGGCGGCGAGCACTCCGCGCACTACTACTTCCGCGACTTCTGGAACGCCGACACCGGCATGCTGGCCGCGCTGCACGTCCTCGCCGCACTCGGCGGACAGGACGGACCGCTGTCCGAGCTGGTCGACCAGTACGACCGCTATGCGGGCTCCGGCGAGATCAACAGCACCGTGGCCGACCAGGCCGACCGCATGGCCGCGGTCCGGGCCGACTACGCGGGCCGCGAAGGCGTCGAGACCGACGACCTGGACGGCCTGACCGTGGCCACCGCCGACTGGTGGTTCAACCTGCGCCCCTCCAACACCGAGCCCCTGCTGCGGCTCAACGTGGAGGCCCGCGACGCGGAGACGGTCGCCCGCATCCGCGACGAGGTGCTGGCCATCGTCCGAGCCTGACCGGCCCATGGCCTGACCGGCCCCGGAGGCTGATCCGCCCCCGGGGCCTGCCCCGCCCTGCGGGAGCCTCGGACCCGGGGGCTGTCCCGCCCTGTGGTGTGACCCGTCTCCGTTGCCTGACCCTTCCGTGGTCTGACGGGACCCCGGGAGTTTCCCTCCCCCCGCGCCCGACCGGCGCTCCGGCCCCCTGCTCTTCGATGGCCGGGCCGTCCCTCCCCCTGCGCCCCACCGCCGCTCCGCCCCTCCGCCCATCGACGGCTGGGCCGACCGTCCACACGCGCCTGCCCGGGCCTGCCCGGGCCCGCCCGGCTCCTCGGGCCCCCACCCAGGCCCGCCCGGACCCCACCCGGGTCCCACCCAGGCCCGCCCGGACCCCACCCGGGTCCCACCCAGGCCCGCCGGACCCCACCCAGGACCCACCCAGGCCCCACCCGGGCCCCGCCCGGGGTCGGCCCCGCGGCGGCCGTCGCTCGCGTCACGGTGGTGCCCCGCGCCCCCGGCACGGTGCGGCGGTAGGCTGACGACGCCGTATCCATTCCCGAAGGGACACCCCGCCCATGCCGCTCGAAGCCGGTCTGCTGGAGATCCTCGTCTGCCCGGCGTGCCACGCCCCGCTGCGTGAGGAGACGGGACCGGACCACCCCGAGCTGGTGTGCACCGGGTCCGGCTGCGGCCTGGCGTACCCGGTCAAGGACGGGATCCCCGTGCTGCTCGTCGACGAGGCGCGCCGACCGGCCTGACCCCGGGCCCGGCGCGGGACGCGCCGGAAGGGGGAAGCCGGGCCGGCCCCGGCGGGTTAGAGCTAAGTAGAGAAGCACATCAGCGCGCGGCGCCAGGCGGCACCGCGCGAGGCAGCAGCAAACGCCCGCCCACGGCGATCGGAGGCCGAAGCCCGATGCTCGACGAATCCCTCCTCGACGCCCCCGAAGCCCTGGCCCGCGCGGACACCCGCGGACTGCTGCGCGGGGCCGCCGAATCCGGCGCCAGGGTCCGCACCGCCGCTCGGCACGCCGCCGACGTCGGGATCGGGCAGCTCAAACCCGACGGGCGGCCGCGTGCCGTGCTGGTCGCCGGCCCCGGAGCCGCCGGCAGCTGCACCGCCGACGTGCTGGCCGCGCTCAGCGGCAGCCACTGCCCGATCAGCCTGATCGCGCCCACGGGCGTCGCGCCCGCCCCCGGCGCGCTGCGCTGGACCCTGCCCGGCTGGGCCGGCCCGCTCGACCTGGTGCTGCTGGTCTCCCCGGACGGCACCGAACCCGGGCTGCCGCTGCTGGTGGAGCAGGCGTACCGCAGGGGTTGCTCCCTCGTGGCCGTCGCGCCCGCCGGCTCCCCGCTCACCGAGGCCGTGAGTCAGGCGCGCGGGCTGACCGTCCCGCTGGCCACCGCGCCCTACGACACCGCCGCCTACGGCACCGCGCCCTACGACCCCGCCCACGGACCCGCCCCGGTCGGCGCCGCCGGCGCCTCCTCCGACAGCCTGTACGGGCCGTACGACACCGGCGCGCTCAGCTCCGGGGTCGGGGGCGCGCACAGCGCCGAGAACACCGCCCGGCACACCGAGCCCCTGGGCACCGCGCCCGGCGAGACCACCGGACCCGCCCTCCCCGGCACCCTGTGGGCCCTGCTCACCCCGCTGCTCGCCCTCGTCGACAGGATCGGCCTGATCGCCGCCCCGCCCGCGGTGCTGGAGCAGGTCGCCGACCGGCTGGACCGGGTCGCCGAGCGCTGCGGCCCCGCCATCGCCACCTACACCAACCCCGCCAAGACCCTCGCCGCCGAACTGGCCGGGGCACTGCCGCTGGTGTGGACCGAAGGGCCCGTCGCCGGCGCCGCCGGACGACGGTTCGCCGGGCTGCTCGCCGCGGTGGCCGGGCGCCCCGCCCTCACCGGCGAGCTGCCCGGGGCGATCGCCGCCCACGGCGCCCTGCTGACCTCGGCCTTCGCCGGCGGCGGCAACGCGGACGACTTCTTCCGCGACCGGGTCGAGGAGCCGGAGGCGCTGCGCGCCCGTATCGTGCTGCTCCGCGACGACCAGGAGACTCCGACCTCCGCCGCGCCGACCTGCCGCGAGTTCGCCCTCGCCCACGACGCCGCGATCAGCGAGCTCGAACCCGCCGATGGCAGCCCGCTGGAGAAGGCCGCCGAACTGCTCGCCATCACGGATTTCGCCGCCGTTTACCTGGCGCTCGCCTCCGCCGAGAGATCATGAGCCGGTGGCGGGCGGCCGCATCCGGTGCCGGGGCTCCACCCTCGGCAGCGGGCACTCGGCGCCGGTGACGCCGGTGACGGGCGTGCCGAACCGGGGGCGGACGTCCACCCGCCGCCGACGCCTCGCGCCCCGACCCGGACGCCTCGCGCCCCGACCCGGACGCCTCGCGCCCCGACGCCGACGCCTCGCTTCCCGCCGCCCGGGCCGGCCCCGCCCACCAGCACCGACACCCAGCAGCCAGGACAGTCAGGAACGCTCCATGGATCGCCTCACCAACACCGTGCGCCCCTACGCGTGGGGCTCGACCACCGCCATCCCCGAACTCCTCGGCCAGGAGCCGACCGGCGAACCGCAGGCCGAGCTGTGGATGGGCGCACACCCCGGGGCGCCGTCCCGCATCGACCGCGGGGCCGGCCTCACCGCGCTCTCCGACGTCATCGCCGCCGACCCGGAGGGCGAGCTGGGCGCCGCCGCGGCGCGACGCTTCGGCCCCCGGCTGCCCTTCCTGTTCAAGGTGCTCGCCGCCGGCTCCCCGCTCTCCCTCCAGGTCCACCCCGACCTCGACCAGGCCCGGGCCGGATTCGCCGACGAGGAGGAGCGCGGCGTTCCCCTCGACGCCCCGCACCGCAACTACAAGGACGTCAACCACAAGCCCGAACTCATCTGCGCGCTCACCCCGTTCGAGGGGCTGTGCGGCTTCCGGGCACCCGACGAGACCGCCGAGCTGGTCGCCGCCCTCCAGGTCGACTCCCTCAAGCCGTTCGTCGACATCCTGCACGCCCACCCCGAGTCCTCCGCGCTCCGCGAAGTCCTCACCGCCGTCCTCTCCGCCGAACACGACGCCATGGCCGAGACCGTGGAGGCGGCCGCCCACGCGGCCGAGCGGCTCGCCGCCCTCGGCGGACCCCACGCCGACGCCTACGCCGCGTACGCCTCCCTCGCCCGCCACTTCCCCGGCGACCCCGGCGTCATCGCCGCCATGCTCCTCAACCACGTGCGGCTGCAGCCCGGCGAGGCGCTCTACCTCGGCGCCGGCGTCCCCCACGCCTACCTCGACGGCCTCGGCGTCGAGATCATGGCCAACTCCGACAACGTGCTGCGCTGCGGGCTGACCCCCAAGCACGTCGACATCCCCGAACTGCTCCGCGTCGTCCGCTTCGAGCCCGGCGCCCCCGGCGTGCTGCGCCCCGAGGCCGACGCCGGCGAGGAGGAGGTGTACGCCACCCCGATCGACGAGTTCCGGCTCTCCCGCCTCGTCCTCGCCGAGGGCGCCGCCGCCCACCCGCTGCCGGCCGGCGGAGCGCAGATCCTGCTCTGCACGGCCGGCGAGGTCGTGCTGCGCGCCCTTGACGACAGCGCGCCCGAACTGCGCCTGACGCGTGGGCAGTCGGCGTACGCCGCCGCCGGCGAGCGCGTCGCCGCCGTGGCCGCCGGCCCCGGCGGCGGCACGCTGTTCCGGGCCACCGTCGCCGGCGCCGTCTCGGACTGATCCGGGGCGCTCCGGCGATGCTGCAACAATGTCCCGCCGTACAGCGGTAAAGCGACAGCAAAGATCCAAGGCTGGAAGGGACATCCGACACCCATGAGTGCATCAGGCGGAACCAAGGCGATCGTCGCCGCGCTGGGCGCCAACCTGGCCATCGCCGTAGCCAAGTTCGCGGCCTTCGCCTTCAGCGGCTCGTCGTCGATGCTCGCCGAAGGCGTGCACTCGGTCGCGGACTCCGGCAACCAGGCGCTGCTGCTGGTCGGCGGCAAGAAGGCGAAGAAGGCGGCGAGCGAGGAGCACCCCTTCGGCTACGGCCGGGAGCGCTACATCTACAGCTTCCTGGTCTCCATCGTGCTCTTCACCATCGGCGGCGTCTTCGCGCTGTACGAGGGTTACGAGAAGATCAAGCACCCGCACGAGATCGAGCACTGGTACTGGCCGGTCGGCGTGCTGGTCTTCGCGATCATCGCGGAGAGCTTCTCCTTCCGCACCGCCATCAAGGAGTCCAACGAGCTGCGCGGCGGCCTGACCTGGACCCAGTTCGTCCGCCGCGCCAAGGCTCCCGAGCTGCCGGTCGTCCTCCTGGAGGACCTCGGCGCCCTGGTCGGTCTCGTCCTCGCCCTCGGCGGCGTCGGCCTCGCGCTCCTCACCGGCGACGGCATCTGGGACGCCATCGGCACCCTCTGCATCGGCACCCTGCTGGTCCTGATCGCCCTCGTGCTGGCCGCCGAGACCAAGTCCCTGCTGCTGGGCGAGGCGGCCGACGCCGAGCAGGTCGCCAAGATCCGTGAGGCGGTCGTCGACGGGGAGAGCGTCACCCGCCTGATCCACATGCGCACGCTGCACCTGGGCCCGGAGGAGCTCCTCGTCGCCGCGAAGATCGCGGTCCCGCAGGAGGACACGGCCGCCGACGTCGCCCGCGCCATCGACGCCGCCGAGGCCCGCATCCGCGCCGCCGTCCCCATCGCCCGGGTGATCTACCTCGAACCCGACGTGTACAGCCCCGAGGCGGCCGCCGCCGGCGCCGACCCGGCCGCGACGCCGGGCGGCCCGAGCGCGGACCACTGACGCCGTAGGCCGAGCGAGCCAGGGAAGGGGGTACGGGGCGCAGCGCCCCGTACCCCCTTCTCGTCGCGTCGGCCCGCGCCGAGGCCGCCCACCAGCCGCTTCCCCCGGCCGACCATCGGCCGCCCTCACCGGCTGTCCCCCGGCCGCCCCCCCACCGGCCGGCCACAGGCCGACGGTCAGCCGATCTCGCCCAGCACCCGCAGGATCGCCGCCTCGTCGGCCGCCTCCAGCAGCCGCCCCCGGAACCCGGGATCCATCAACCCGCGCGACAGCAGCGCCAGGATCCGCAGGTGCTCATCGCCCGCGGCGGCCTCCGGCACCGCGATCATGAAGACCAGCCGGGCCCGGGTCCCGTCCAGCGACTCCCACTCGACGCCCTCCGCCGAGCGGGCGAACCCCACCACGGGCGCGGTGACCGCGTCCGTCTTGGCATGCGGGATGGCGATCTCCTCGCCGAGCCCGGTGGTGCCCTGCGCCTCCCGGGCGAACGCCACCCGGACCAGCTCGTCGACGTCCGCGACCCGGCCGGTCGCGGCCAGCAACTCCGCCATCTCCCGGATGGCCGCGTCCCTGGCGTTCGCCACCAGCTCCTTCTTCACGGTCCGCGCCGTGAGATATCCGGACAGCACCTCGGTCTCGGCCTCGGGCTCGGCCTCGGACTCGGACTGGGAGCCGCCCCCCGGCACCGTCGCCTCGGTCTCCGCGGCCGAGGGGCCGGGGTCCGCTTCGGCGCCGCTCCCGCTCCCGCCGCCGAGACCCACACCGCCACCGCCACCGTCACCGTCACCGTCACCGTCCCCGGCGGTCGCCCGGGGCGCGCCCACACCCGCGAGCGCGGGCTCGCGCACCGCCGTATCGCGGGCCGTGCCCGCCTCGGACCGCTGCCGCGGCCCTTCCCCCGCGCGACGCCCGCCACCGAGGGACAGCAGCGTCACCGTCGTCAGCGCGGTGACCCCCGTCCCCACCGCGACCGCGACGAAGAACATCGGCACCCCGCCGACCGCCCCGAGCAGCGCCACGATCGGCCCGCCGTGCGGAACACTGCCCTCCACCGCCGCCAGCCCCGCGACCGCCCCCGCGGCCGCGCCGCCGAGCATGTTCGCCGGGATGACCCGCGCGGGGTGCGCCGCCGCGAACGGGATGGCGCCCTCGGTGATGCCGAAGAAGCCCATGAAGAGGGCGGCCAGCCCGGTCTCCCGCTCCTGGTCGGAGTAGAGCCGGCGGCGGAGCAGCGTGGCCAGCCCCTGCCCCAGCGGGGGCACCGGGATCGCGGCCGCGCAGACCCCCATGACCTCGGGGTTCTTCGAGATCAGACCGGCACCGAAGAGGAACGCGGTCTTGTTGACCGGGCCGCCCATATCGAAGGCGATCATCAGTCCGAGGATGACGCCGAGCAGTGCCGCGCTGGTGCCGGTCAGACCCCCGAGCCAGTCGGTGAGGTGCTCGAAGACCCAGGAGACGGGCGAGCCCAGGACGTAGACGAAGAAGAGGCCCAGGGCGGAGGTCGACAGGATCGGGATCACGATGATCGGCATGATCGGCTGGACGAACCGGGGGACCCGGACCTTCTTGATCCACAACACCAGATAGCCGGCGAGAAAGCCGGTCACGATGGCGCCGATGAACCCGGCCCCCGCCTCGCTGTCGTACAGCTCGCCGTGGGCCGCGATCCAGCCGCCGACCATGCCGGGCACCAGCGCCGGCCGGTCCGCGATGGCGTAGGCGATGTAGCCGGAGAGGATCGGGACCATCAGCTGGAAGCCGATGACGCCGATGTCGTTGACCGACTTCCACACCGAGTCGTGCGGGATGACGATCCCCTCGGGCGTCGTATGGCCGCCCAGCGCGAGCGAGACCGCGATCAGCAGGCCGCCGACCACCACGAACGGGATCATGTACGAGACGCCGTTCATCAGCGCCTTGTAGGTGACGCCGCGCCCCGAGCCGCCGCGCCCCGACCCGCCGCCGTCCCGGCCGGCGCTCGCGACCGGGCCGGCGCCGGGTTCCGCCGCGCTCGACGTACCACCGTCGCCCCCGTGCACCGGAGCCGTCCGCGCCCGCTCGATCAGCTCCTCCGGATGGTGGACGCCCTCCGCCACACCGACCGTGAGCACCCGCTTGCCCACGAACCGACTGAGGTCGACGTCCTTGTCCGCGGCGATGATGATCGCGTCGGCGTCTCTGACATCGTTGTCAGACAGAACGTTCTCGGCCCCGATCGAGCCTTGTGTCTCCACCGTGATGCGATGGCCGAAAGCCTCCGCCGCCTGGGTCAGCTTCTCGGCGGCCATGTAGGTGTGCGCGATGCCGGTGGGACAGGCGGTCACCGCCAGCAGCCTGAGCCGTGGCCCGCTGGCCCCCACGCCCTCGGGGGGATCGGCTGGACTGGTCACGTCGTTCTCCTTACACATCAGCGAGCGTGGGGCGCCTGCGTACGCCCCGCGCTGGGCCGCATCCTGCAACACGCCCGGGGGACGACGGAAGCGTTCGGACAACCGTCTGTCCCGACCCCCTGGAGCCCGCCATTCCGGACGAAGTAGCCCCCCACGGGCTGGGGATCACTGGGCCGATCGGTGTAGATTCGTGACCGAGCCAGACGTCGCTGCTGATGGCGGTCGGGCGGTCCGCCCCGTGGATCGGCCGAGGGAGAGAGGGCCTCCGACGGACTGCGCTGCGAGCAGAGGGGCCGTACGCCTGCCGTACGGCCGGGCCGTGCGCGACGCGTACGGCGAGGCCGTGCGCCACGATGTGCGGCCGCGCCGTGTGTCACGCGTGCGGTGAGCCGTACCCCCGCCCGCCCCGGCCCATCGGGCCCGGGACCGGACGTTGCGTTCGGTGCGTCTCTGCCGCATGCCCAGCCGAACCACTCTCGCTCAGACGACGCCCCATGGAGGACACCCCATGACGACCACCGCCGCCACCGGCCAGGACTTCAAGGTCGCCGACCTGTCCCTGGCCGCCTTCGGCCGCAAGGAGATCACCCTCGCCGAGCACGAGATGCCCGGCCTGATGGCGATCCGCGCCGAGTACGCCGCCGCCCAGCCGCTCGCCGGCGCCCGCGTCACCGGCTCGCTGCACATGACGGTGCAGACCGCCGTCCTCATCGAGACCCTGGTCGCCCTCGGTGCCGAGGTGCGCTGGGCATCCTGCAACATCTTCTCCACCCAGGACCACGCGGCCGCCGCCATCGCCGTCGGCCCGAACGGCACCCCGGAGAACCCGCAGGGCGTTCCGGTCTTCGCCTGGAAGGGCGAGACCCTGGAGGAGTACTGGTGGTGCACCGAGCAGGCGCTGACCTGGCCGGGCACCGAGACCGGCGGCCCGAACATGATCCTGGACGACGGCGGTGACGCGACCCTCCTCGTCCACAAGGGCGTCGAGTACGAGAAGGCCGGTGCCGCCCCGGCGGTCGAGACCGCCGAGAACGACGAGCACCGGATCATCCTCGAGGTGCTCAACCGCACCCTCGCCGAGGACCCGCAGAAGTGGACCCGGCTCTCCTCCGAGATCCGCGGCGTGACCGAGGAGACCACCACCGGCGTCCACCGCCTCTACGAGATGCACCGCGACGGCACGCTGCTCTTCCCGGCGATCAACGTCAACGACTCCGTCACCAAGTCGAAGTTCGACAACAAGTACGGCTGCCGCCACTCCCTCATCGACGGCATCAACCGCGCCACCGACGTGCTGATCGGCGGCAAGGTCGCGGTCGTCTGCGGCTACGGCGACGTGGGCAAGGGCTGCGCCGAGTCGCTGCGCGGCCAGGGCGCCCGCGTGATCGTCACCGAGATCGACCCCATCTGCGCCCTCCAGGCCGCGATGGACGGCTACCAGGTCGCCACCCTGGACGACGTGGTCGAGATCGCCGACATCTTCGTCACCACCACCGGCAACAAGGACATCATCATGGCCGCCGACATGGCCAAGATGAAGCACCAGGCGATCGTCGGGAACATCGGCCACTTCGACAACGAGATCGACATGGCCGGCCTCGCCGCCATCCCCGGCATCGTGAAGGACGAGGTCAAGCCGCAGGTTCACACCTGGACCTTCCCCGACGGCAAGGCGATCATCGTGCTGTCCGAGGGCCGCCTGCTGAACCTGGGCAACGCCACCGGTCACCCGTCGTTCGTGATGTCCAACTCCTTCGCGAACCAGACCATCGCCCAGATCGAGCTCTTCACCAAGCCGGAGTCCTACCCGACCGACGTCTACGTGCTGCCCAAGCACCTGGACGAGAAGGTCGCCCGTCTCCACCTGGACGCGCTCGGCGTCAAGCTGACCACGCTCCGGCCGGAGCAGGCCGCCTACATCGGCGTGCCGGTCGAGGGCCCGTACAAGCCGGACCACTACCGCTACTGATCGCTTCTCGCCACACCGATCGCTCCTGATCCCCGTGGCTCGGTGACAGGCCCTCGCTCTCCGGCGGGGGCCTGTCCCGTCTTCACCGTCAAGGACCCCACGATGCCCCGCGGCCGCTACTCGCTCCACGACCCGCACGACCACACCCCGCTCGGCGAAGAGCACTTCCACTGCGCCACGGGCCCGTCCGGCTGGCGCTACGTCTCCCAGATCACCACCCCCGACGGCGAGCACGCCGGCTCGGTGGACCTCACTCTGGACGAGCTGGGCCGCCCGCTGCGGATGGAGCTGCACGCGGGGGGCTGGCAGGTCCGCGGCGCCGCGCTGGACGGGGTCACCTGGGTCCGCACCGACCCCGACGGCGCCCATGCCGCGGAGGGCAATGTGCCCGCCCACGCCTTCACCGGCGCCTCGCCCGCCTTCCTGGTCGCCACCGCCCGACTGCTGCGGCTCACCCCAGGGGCCCCCGCGACCCGGCTCCGGCTGGTCGCCCTCACCGCTCCGGTGCTGGCCCCGCGCACCCTCGACCAGTCCTGGGCGCTGCTCGGCAGGACGGCGCACGCCACCGACAGCGGCCCGCTGATGGTGGACGAGTACCAGGTCGGAGAGGTGGACACGGGCGAGGCGCACACCGTCCACATCGCGGGTGACGTGGTGCTCTCCGCCCCCGGCATCGAGCTGGAGGACCTGGACACCCCGCCCTCCACACTCCCCTGACCAGCTCGAACGTGCCCCCGGCCGCTCTCCACGTCGCCCCTCTCGGGCGGCACCGACGCACCCGCGCACGGATCCGCCGGGGGCACGCCGGCCGCGCGATGTGCGTGGACCCCCTCTGACCTGGTACTGTCCTCTTCGCCCCGCGATACCTGTTGACACAGGTGGAGCAGGGAGGTAGATTCAAGCAGTTGCCAGGAACTGGACACCGTCCAGGGGCGGCGGTTAGTATCTACGTCGCTCGGCTGGGAAATTGAATTCCGGCGAGCAGCTTCGAATTTCTTCGGAAGCGCAAGGCCGATTAGATCGGCAGGGCCGGTTCTGATAAAGTCGAAACAGCCGAAAGGCAAAGGCCACTCCAACGGCCACCGGAAACAAATTCGGACCGACTGCGACTTTCGAGAAGCAGGGGGAACGAAAAAGAATCTGGTAAGGTTGGAAACACCGAAGGGAAGCGCCCGGAGGGCCCGGTGAAACGGGACCAAAGGAAGCGTCCGTTCCTTGAGAACTCAACAGCGTGCCAAAAGTCAACGCCAGATATGTTGATACCCCGTCGAAGGGCCATCACGGCCCGATGACGAGGTTCCTTTGAAGAAAAAACACAGCGAGGACGCTGTGAACGGGTGGGACTATTCCTCCTACCTGTTCCGCTCAACGCGAGTGTGCACCCGATTAACGGGAAAACATTCACGGAGAGTTTGATCCTGGCTCAGGACGAACGCTGGCGGCGTGCTTAACACATGCAAGTCGAACGATGAACCCGCTTCGGTGGGGGATTAGTGGCGAACGGGTGAGTAACACGTGGGCAATCTGCCCTGCACTCTGGGACAAGCCCTGGAAACGGGGTCTAATACCGGATACGACCACTGACCGCATGGTTGGTGGTGGAAAGCTCCGGCGGTGCAGGATGAGCCCGCGGCCTATCAGCTTGTTGGTGGGGTGATGGCCTACCAAGGCGACGACGGGTAGCCGGCCTGAGAGGGCGACCGGCCACACTGGGACTGAGACACGGCCCAGACTCCTACGGGAGGCAGCAGTGGGGAATATTGCACAATGGGCGAAAGCCTGATGCAGCGACGCCGCGTGAGGGATGACGGCCTTCGGGTTGTAAACCTCTTTCAGCAGGGAAGAAGCGAAAGTGACGGTACCTGCAGAAGAAGCGCCGGCTAACTACGTGCCAGCAGCCGCGGTAATACGTAGGGCGCGAGCGTTGTCCGGAATTATTGGGCGTAAAGAGCTCGTAGGCGGCTTGTCACGTCGGATGTGAAAGCCCGGGGCTTAACCCCGGGTCTGCATTCGATACGGGCAGGCTAGAGTTCGGTAGGGGAGATCGGAATTCCTGGTGTAGCGGTGAAATGCGCAGATATCAGGAGGAACACCGGTGGCGAAGGCGGATCTCTGGGCCGATACTGACGCTGAGGAGCGAAAGCGTGGGGAGCGAACAGGATTAGATACCCTGGTAGTCCACGCCGTAAACGTTGGGAACTAGGTGTGGGCGACATTCCACGTTGTCCGTGCCGCAGCTAACGCATTAAGTTCCCCGCCTGGGGAGTACGGCCGCAAGGCTAAAACTCAAAGGAATTGACGGGGGCCCGCACAAGCGGCGGAGCATGTGGCTTAATTCGACGCAACGCGAAGAACCTTACCAAGGCTTGACATACACCGGAAAGCTGCAGAGATGTAGCCCCCCTTGTGGTCGGTGTACAGGTGGTGCATGGCTGTCGTCAGCTCGTGTCGTGAGATGTTGGGTTAAGTCCCGCAACGAGCGCAACCCTTGTTCTGTGTTGCCAGCATGCCCTTCGGGGTGATGGGGACTCACAGGAGACTGCCGGGGTCAACTCGGAGGAAGGTGGGGACGACGTCAAGTCATCATGCCCCTTATGTCTTGGGCTGCACACGTGCTACAATGGCCGGTACAATGAGCTGCGATACCGCGAGGTGGAGCGAATCTCAAAAAGCCGGTCTCAGTTCGGATTGGGGTCTGCAACTCGACCCCATGAAGTCGGAGTCGCTAGTAATCGCAGATCAGCATTGCTGCGGTGAATACGTTCCCGGGCCTTGTACACACCGCCCGTCACGTCACGAAAGTCGGTAACACCCGAAGCCGGTGGCCCAACCCCTTGTGGGAGGGAATCGTCGAAGGTGGGACTGGCGATTGGGACGAAGTCGTAACAAGGTAGCCGTACCGGAAGGTGCGGCTGGATCACCTCCTTTCTAAGGAGCACATGGCCGACTGCGAGCGAATGTCTCGCACGGTTAGCTCATGGGTGGAACGTTGACTACTCGGCACACTTGGTCTGCTGTGACTGTTAGTACTGCTTCGGCGTGGAACACGGTGCATGGTGGCTGGGAGTGTCGGGCACGCTGTTGGGTGTCTGAGGGTGCGAGCGTAGAGCTTGTTCCTTCGGGTGCCGGCCCCGGTGAAGCATCATCTTTGAGTGGTGTGTGACGGGTGGCTGGTTGTTGCTTGAGAACTGCACAGTGGACGCGAGCATCTGTGGCCAAGTTTTTAAGGGCGCACGGTGGATGCCTTGGCACCAGGAACCGATGAAGGACGTGGGAGGCCACGATAGGCCCCGGGGAGCTGTCAACCGAGCTTTGATCCGGGGGTGTCCGAATGGGGAAACCCGGCAGTCGTCATGGGCTGTCACCCATACCTGAACACATAGGGTATGTGGAGGGAACGCGGGGAAGTGAAACATCTCAGTACCCGCAGGAAGAGAAAACAACCGTGATTCCGGGAGTAGTGGCGAGCGAAACCGGATGAGGCTAAACCGTATGTGTGTGATACCCGGCAGGGGTTGCGCATGCGGGGTTGTGGGAGTGAGCTTCAGCAGTCTGCCGGCTGTTGGGCGAGTCAGAAACCGCATGGATAGGCGAAGGGCATGCGAAAGGCCCGGCGTAGAGGGTAAGACCCCCGTAGCTGAAATCTTTGCGGCTTGCTTGCTCATTTCCCAAGTAGCACGGGGCCCGAGAAATCCCGTGTGAATCTGGCGGGACCACCCGCTAAGCCTAAATATTCCCTGGTGACCGATAGCGGATAGTACCGTGAGGGAATGGTGAAAAGTACCGCGGGAGCGGAGTGAAATAGTACCTGAAACCGTGTGCCTACAAGCCGTGGGAGCGTCGCCGTGTTCTTCGGAGCACGGTCGTGACTGCGTGCCTTTTGAAGAATGAGCCTGCGAGTTTGCGGTGTGTTGCGAGGTTAACCCGTGTGGGGAAGCCGTAGCGAAAGCGAGTCCGAATAGGGCGATTGAGTAGCGCGCCCAAGACCCGAAGCGGAGTGATCTAGCCATGGGCAGGTTGAAGCGGAGGTAAGACTTCGTGGAGGACCGAACCCACCAGGGTTGAAAACCTGGGGGATGACCTGTGGTTAGGGGTGAAAGGCCAATCAAACTCCGTGATAGCTGGTTCTCCCCGAAATGCATTTAGGTGCAGCGTCGTGTGTTTCTTGCCGGAGGTAGAGCACTGGATAGGCGATGGGCCCTACCGGGTTACTGACCTTAGCCAAACTCCGAATGCCGGTAAGTGAGAGCGCGGCAGTGAGACTGTGGGGGATAAGCTCCATGGTCGAGAGGGAAACAGCCCAGAACATCGACTAAGGCCCCTAAGCGTGCGCTAAGTGGGAAAGGATGTGGAGTCGCAGAGACAACCAGGAGGTTGGCTTAGAAGCAGCCACCCTTGAAAGAGTGCGTAATAGCTCACTGGTCAAGTGATTCCGCGCCGACAATGTAGCGGGGCTCAAGCGTACCGCCGAAGTCATGTCATTCCAGCGTGAGGACCAACGTCTGCTGGGATGGGTAGGGGAGCGTCGTGTGCCGGGTGAAGCAGCCGTGGAAACGAGTTGTGGACGGTTCACGAGTGAGAATGCAGGCATGAGTAGCGATTCACACGTGGGAAACGTGTGCGCCGATTGACTAAGGGTTCCTGGGTCAAGCTGATCTGCCCAGGGTAAGTCGGGACCTAAGGCGAGGCCGACAGGCGTAGTCGATGGACAACCGGTTGATATTCCGGTACCCGCTTTGAAGCGCCAAACATCGAATCAGGCGATGCTAAGTCCGTGAAGCCGTCCTGGATCCTTCGGGTGAAGGGGAGTGGTGGAGCCGACGAACCAGACTTGTAGTAGGTGAGTGATGGGGTGACGCAGGAAGGTAGTCCAGCCCGGGCGGTGGTTGTCCCGGGGTAAGGGTGTAGGCCGTGCGGTAGGTAAATCCGTCGCACATGTAAGGCTGAGACCTGATGCCGAGCCGATTGTGGTGAAGTGGATGATCCTATGCTGTCGAGAAAAGCCTCTAGCGAGTTTCATGGCGGCCCGTACCCTAAACCGACTCAGGTGGTCAGGTAGAGAATACCGAGGCGTTCGGGTGAACTATGGTTAAGGAACTCGGCAAAATGCCCCCGTAACTTCGGGAGAAGGGGGGCCATTGCTGGTGAGGGAACTTGCTTCCTGAGCTGGTGGTGGCCGCAGAGACCAGCGAGAAGCGACTGTTTACTAAAAACACAGGTCCGTGCGAAGCCGTAAGGCGATGTATACGGACTGACGCCTGCCCGGTGCTGGAACGTTAAGGGGACCGGTTAGCTCTGTTTCGACGGGGCGAAGCTGAGAACTTAAGCGCCAGTAAACGGCGGTGGTAACTATAACCATCCTAAGGTAGCGAAATTCCTTGTCGGGTAAGTTCCGACCTGCACGAATGGCGTAACGACTTCTCGACTGTCTCAACCATAGGCCCGGTGAAATTGCATTACGAGTAAAGATGCTCGTTTCGCGCAGCAGGACGGAAAGACCCCGGGACCTTTACTATAGCTTGATATTGGTGTTCGGTTCGGCTTGTGTAGGATAGGTGGGAGACTGTGAAGCGGGCACGCCAGTGTTCGTGGAGTCATCGTTGAAATACCACTCTGGTCGTGCTGGATGTCTAACCTCGGTCCGTGATCCGGATCAGGGACAGTGTCTGGTGGGTAGTTTAACTGGGGCGGTTGCCTCCTAAAGAGTAACGGAGGCGCCCAAAGGTTCCCTCAGCCTGGTTGGCAATCAGGTGTTGAGTGTAAGTGCACAAGGGAGCTTGACTGTGAGACCGACGGGTCGAGCAGGGACGAAAGTCGGGACTAGTGATCCGGCGGTGGCTTGTGGAAGCGCCGTCGCTCAACGGATAAAAGGTACCCCGGGGATAACAGGCTGATCTTCCCCAAGAGTCCATATCGACGGGATGGTTTGGCACCTCGATGTCGGCTCGTCGCATCCTGGGGCTGGAGTCGGTCCCAAGGGTTGGGCTGTTCGCCCATTAAAGCGGTACGCGAGCTGGGTTTAGAACGTCGTGAGACAGTTCGGTCCCTATCCGCTGTGCGCGTAGGAGTCTTGAGAAGGGCTGTCCCTAGTACGAGAGGACCGGGACGGACGAACCTCTGGTGTGCCAGTTGTTCTGCCAAGGGCATGGCTGGTTGGCTACGTTCGGGAGGGATAACCGCTGAAAGCATCTAAGCGGGAAGCCTGCTTCGAGATGAGGACTCCCACCCACTTGATGGGGTAAGGCTCCCAGTAGACGACTGGGTTGATAGGCCGGATATGGAAGCCAGGTAACTGGTGGAGTTGACCGGTACTAATAGGCCGAGGGCTTGTCCTCAGTTGCTCGCGTCCACTGTGTTGGTTCTGAAGCCACAACCAGGTGTATCCGGTTGATGTGTTTCATAGTGTTTCGGTGGTTATAGCGTTAGGGAAACGCCCGGTTACATACCGAACCCGGAAGCTAAGCCTTTCAGCGCCGATGGTACTGCAGGGGGGACCCTGTGGGAGAGTAGGACGCCGCCGAACAAATTTTGAAAGTGGCTCGATCCCCAAGCATCGCTTGAGGATCGAGCCACTTTTTTTGTGTTTTCCCTCGGAGTCGCCTCAGAGTCGGACGCGGGCCGCTCGCGCCAGTTCCAGGTCGAGTGCCTCCCGGCGGATCCGCTGGTCCACATAGAGCAGTGTGGTCACCCCGGCCGTGATCGGAAGGGTCAGCGTCATGCTGAGGGTCCCGCCGATCCCGATGACGACGAGAAACGGCCAGCCGACGGCAACCGACTCGCCGGCGAGCCATTCCATGGCGCTGTCCCCGCCGAGCGTCATACCGACGGCGCTGGCCGGGATCTCGATGACCGCGTTGACGACGAAGACGAACGCGAGCGCCAGCAGTTGGATGCCGAAGACCCGCCACCAGGCGCCCCGTACCAGCTTGCTGGAACGCCGTAACGCGCTCCGCACGCTCTGCTTCTCCAGCACCAGCGCGGGGGCGGCGAGGCTGAGGCGTACCCAGAGCCACATCGCGGCACAGGAGCCCGGCAGGGCGCCCAGCAGGGCCAGGGTCGCCCCCGGCCGGGGGGCTCCGACGGCCACGACCAGCAGGCCCGGCGCCACCCATGCGGCGAAGGCCCCGACGATGAGCAGGGGCACCAGGACGACCAGCCCGCACAGTTGGGGGAGCCGCCCCCGGGTGGCGCGCCAGGTCTCCCGGGTGGACGTGGCCCGCCCCAGTACCGCCGCGCTGACCACGGGGGCCAGCAGCACGGCCCCAGCGAGGGTGCCGAGCATGCCGATGACCATGGTGGCCCCCGTGGTGCCCAGAGAGCCGCCGAAGGCGTCCAGGGTCTCCGCGGCCGTCGGCTCGGGGTCGTCCTCCAGGGCGTCCAGACCCGAGGTGTCCTGGAACCACAGTCCGGTGACGGTGGTGATCAGGGTCTGGCTGACGAGGGCGACGACGAGCGAGACGGTGAGCGCGGTCCGCCAGCGCAGACGCAGCGTCGCCAGCGCGCCGTCGATGATCTCGCCGACGCGGAGCGGCCGCAGCGGAATGGTGCCCGGCTTGGCCGCGGGCGGCGGCTGCGTCCATCCGGCGCCCCCACCCCCGTACCCGGCGGGGCCGGCGGAGCCGTTCCGGTCCGATGGACCGGACGGGTGATCCTCCGGGGTGCCCCAGGGCGCGGACCACTGTCCCCGGGGTGGCTGTCGCTCCGCCCATCTGGCGCCCGGCGCCGATCCGGGACCGGCCCCGGTGGACGGCTGGGTCGGGGGCCGGGAGCCATCGGGAGGTTCGGCGGTCTCCGCGCCCTCCGGAGCGTCGCCCTCGCCGGAAGGGCCCTGATCCGGCTGGTCGGCCGGGGAGGAACCAGACGGTTCCCGACCCGGGGAGTCGTTCATCGTCACTCCTTCCCGATGCCCCGTCGCTGAAGGTGACGGTGGCCGGTCGGCAGCATCGTGTCACGGTGCGCCGGTCCTCGCGCCGTGATCGCCGCCGAGGGCGGCCTTCAATAGTGGGTGCCTTTCCGGGCAGACTGGGCGGATGGCTGTTGAGCACGCAGTCTCTCCGGGCGGCGAAACCCCGCCCATCGCCCGTGCGTTGCGCTGGGAGGAACCACCCGAGGGGCCCGTCCTGGTGCTCCTGGACCAGACGCGGCTCCCCGCCGAAGAGGTCGAGCTGGTCTGCACGGACGTACCGGCGCTGGTGACCGCGATACGTACGCTCGCGGTGCGCGGCGCGCCGCTGTTGGGGGTCGCCGGCGCGTACGGCGTGGCCCTGGCGGCGGCGCGCGGCTTCGACGTGGACGAGGCGGCCGAGCGGCTGGCCTTCGCTCGCCCCCCGGCCGTCAGTCTGGCGCGCGGGGTGCGCCGTGCCCTGGTGGCCTATCGGAGGGCGGTGGGGCGCGGTGATGACGCCGCGCAGGCCGCCGCCGCGGCGCTCGCCGCGGCCCGCGCGCTGCACCGGGAGGACGTGCGGGCCGGCACGATGCTGGCCGCGCGGGGGCTGGCCCTGCTGCGGGAGCTGCTGCCGGGTGGCGGCTACCGCATCCTCACCCATGCCCACACCGGCGCGCTGGCCTCGGTGGGCGAGGGCACCGCGTTCGCGGTCATCGCGGCGGCGCACCGCGCGGGGCGGCTGCAGCGGCTGTGGGTGGACGAGAGCCGGCCGTCCTTCCAGGGGGCGCGGCTGACCGCGCACGAGGCGGCCCGCGCGGGGATGGCGTACACGCTGCTGCCGGACAGCGCGGCGGGCTCGCTGTTCGCCGCGGGCAAGGTCGACGCCGTACTGATCGGTGCCGACCGGATAGCGGCGGACGGGTCGGCGGCGGCCACTGTGGGCGGCTATCCGCTCGCCGTGCTGGCCCGCTACCACCATGTGCCGTTCATCGTCGTGGCCCCGGCCGGCACGGTGGATTCCGGTGCCGTCGACGCGGCGGCCATGGAGATAGAGCACCGGCCCGGACATGAGGTCACGGATCTGACCATTCCGTACGGAGCGACCGCCGGCGTCGAGGCGGGAACCGGTGTGCCGGTGGCCCCCTTAGGCACCCAGGCATATAATCCGGCCTTCGATGTCACGCCACCCGGGTTGCTGACCGCTATCGTCACGGAACACGGGGTGATTTCCCCGGTTTCCGCCGCCGGAATTCGTGATCTGTGCGCCAGTTCACGATCGGGCGAGGGGAAGCCGCCGGGCTGACGTCATGATGTGTGACCACGACCCGCACCGCCCTTGCGAAACCTGGGCGGGAGGGGCGTGACCGGCCTGCCGGAAATCAAGATCCAAATACCGTTACGGGTGCCTACGGGCATAAACACTCGTTGCCCCGTAGCGGTGAGCTGGGTCACCCTCGTCTATTGACCGGATGCGAAAATGGGATGATGTCGATATGAAGGGACGCGTCCTCGTCGTCGACGACGACACCGCACTGGCAGAGATGCTTGGCATCGTGCTGCGCGGAGAAGGCTTTGAACCGTCGTTCGTGTCGGACGGCGACAAGGCTCTCGCCGCCTTCCGCGATGCCAAACCCGACCTGGTGCTGCTCGACCTCATGCTCCCCGGACGGGACGGCATCGAGGTATGCCGGCTCATCCGGGCCGAGTCCGGGGTTCCGATCGTCATGCTGACCGCCAAGAGCGACACGGTCGACGTGGTCGTGGGCCTGGAATCCGGTGCCGACGACTACATCGTCAAGCCGTTCAAGCCCAAGGAACTGGTCGCCCGCATCCGGGCGCGGCTGCGCCGCTCCGAGGAGCCGGCGCCCGAGCAGCTCACCATCGGCGACCTCGTCATCGACGTGGCCGGCCACTCCGTGAAGCGCGACGGCCAGTCGATAGCGCTGACCCCGCTGGAGTTCGACCTGCTGGTCGCGCTGGCCCGTAAGCCCTGGCAGGTCTTCACCCGCGAGGTGCTCCTGGAGCAGGTGTGGGGCTACCGGCACGCGGCCGACACCCGCCTGGTCAACGTGCATGTGCAGCGGCTGCGCTCCAAGGTCGAGAGGGACCCGGAGCGGCCGGAGATCGTCGTGACCGTGCGCGGCGTCGGCTACAAGGCCGGGCCAAGCTGAGCACCCCCCCGCCGATCGGCGCTGCTCCGCAGCCCCGCGGGTCGGAAGGCGCCGCCCAGGACACCACCCGGGCCGGCCGCCCCGTCGACCCCGCGGGCGACATCCCGCTGTTCCGGCGGCTGTGGAGCGGCGGCCACCTGCTGCCCGACGGCGCCCGCAACGGGCCGGCGCACCCCCTGATCAGGCTCTTCGGCCGGTGGGTGCGCCGCCCCCTGCTGCCCGCGCTGCGCCTGTGGCGCCGCAACATCCAGCTCCGCGTCGTGGCCACCACGCTGCTGATGTCCCTCGGCGTGGTGCTGCTCCTCGGCCTGGTCGTCATCGGCCAGGTCCGCAACGGCCTGCTCGACGCCAAGCGGCACGCCGCACAGGGCCAGGCCGCGGGCGGCTTCGACGTCGCCGAGCAGCTCGCCGACGCCCGCGGCGACACCCGCGGCGAGCAGGACGGCGCCCCCGGCAACCGCGGCGCCCAGGACCCCGGCACCTGGCTGACGGCCCTCGTCAACCAGCTCGCCAGCGGCGGCAAGGGCTCGTACTTCGTGGTGGCGCTCAGCTCCGAGGCCGCCACCGCCGTCGAGGAGCCGCCGGTCACCAGCCGCGGCCCGCGCGCCTCCGGGGACATCAACCCCACCCAGAGCGTCCCCGCCGAGCTGCGCCGCAAGGTCGACCAGGGCGACGCCGTCTACGAGCAGTACACCAGGATCCGCCACCAGGGATCCGGCTCCGAGGAGCCCGGCCTGGTCATCGGCAAGCAGCTCATGGGCATCGACGACAAGCCCTACCAGCTGTACTACGTCTTCCCCTTCACCCAGGAGGAGAAGTCCCTCAGCCTGGTCAAGGGCACCCTGGCCACCGCCGGCGTGTTCGTCGTCGTCCTCCTCGGCGCCATCGCCTGGGTCGTGGTGCGCCAGGTCGTCACCCCCGTCCGCATGGCCGCCGGCATCTCCGAGCGGCTGGCCGCCGGCCGCCTCCAGGAGCGGATGAAGGTCACCGGCGAGGACGACATCGCCCGCCTCGGCGAGGCGTTCAACAAGATGGCGCAGAACCTCCAGGTCAAGATCCAGCAGCTGGAAGACCTCTCCCGGATGCAGCGCCGCTTCGTCTCCGACGTCTCCCACGAGCTGCGCACCCCGCTCACCACCGTGCGCATGGCCGCCGACGTCATCCACGACGCCCGCGAGGACTTCGACCCGGTCACCTCCCGCTCCGCCGAACTGCTCATCGGCCAGCTCGACCGCTTCGAGTCGCTCCTCGCCGACCTCCTGGAGATCAGCCGCTTCGACGCCGGCGCGGCCGCTCTGGAAGCCGACGCGATCGACCTGCGCGACGTCGTCCACCGCGTCGTCGACGGCGCCGAGCCGCTCGCCGAGCGCAAGGGCACCAGGATCATCGTCCGCGGCGACGAACGCCCCGTGATCGCCGAGGCCGACGCCCGACGCGTGGAGCGGGTGCTGCGCAACCTCGTCGTCAACGCCGTCGAACACGGCGAAGGCCGCGACGTGGTGGTGCGGCTCGCCGGCTCCCACAGCGCCGTCGCCGTCGCCGTCCGCGACTACGGCATCGGCCTCAAGCCTGGCGAGGCCACCCGCGTTTTCAACCGCTTCTGGCGGGCCGACCCGGCCCGCGCCCGCACCACCGGCGGCACCGGCCTCGGCCTCTCCATCGCGGAGGAGGACGCCCGGCTGCACGGCGGCTGGCTCCAGGCATGGGGCGAGCCCGGCGGCGGCTCCCAGTTCCGGCTGACGCTGCCGCGCGCCGCCGGCGACGCGCTGCGCACCTCGCCGATCCCGCTGGAGCCCGAGGACTCACGTCGTAACCGCGGCCTGGCCGGCGGCAAGGCGACCGGCGGCGCCGCCGGTCGTGCCGCCGCGCACGTGCCCGCCCAGCTGCGCGCCGCCCCACGGCGGCCCGCGCTGCCCGCGCCCGCGGGCCCGCCGCCGGTCGTGGACCCCGCCGCCCTGCCGGGCGACGGCAACCGCGTGGTGGCGCGCGACAGCGCCGCCACGCGCCCCGGCCCCACCGCCGCCACGCGACCGTCAGCCGCCACCACGCCCACGGTGCCGGCCCCCGCGAGGCCGACGACCGCCCCGACGACCGCCCCCGCGTCGGCGGCGACGCCGCCCTCGGCGCCGGCGACCGTCTCCGCGGCACCGGCTGCCCCCGCGGCGCCGGCGACCGTCTCCCCGCGCCGGGAGCCGGCCGAGGGGGCGGGGTCCGTACGACCCGGGCCCGCCCCCGCACCGCCGCCGTCCGCCGCCGTACCGCGGGACCCCGCGGCGGAGCCGGCCTCCGTCCGGCCGGGGACCGCGGCCGGACCGCGGGACGCCGCCGCGACCCCGACGTCCACACAGCCGACCCAGAGCGAACCGGAGGGCCGACCCCGTGGGCGCTGACCGCCGCCACCGCCCCAGCCAACCCGGCGACCCTCGAAGAGACGGCGACCCTCGAAGAGACGACGGCCCGCGCGCCCGACGCCGCACCCCGCTGGCGGCGTCGGCGCTCCTCGTCTGCGGCGCCCTCGTGCTGACGGGCTGTGCCTCCATGCCCGACAGCGGGGACGTCAGCAAGGTCGACTCCTCGCCGCGCGCCGAGATCGACTCGCAGGTGCGGGTCTACGGGGTGCCGCCGGGCAACGGCGAACAGCCCCCGGAGCTGGTCTCCGGCTTCCTGGAGGCCATCACCAGCGACGAACCCGACTTCGACACCGCCAAGCAGTACCTCGCCGACGAGGCCCAGGGTGCCTGGGACCCGTTCGCCTCGATCACCGTGCTCGCGCAGGCCCCCAAGGTCTCGGTCGACCCCACCGCCGGCAAGGACGGAAACGGCATCACCATCCTGCTGACCGGCACTCAGCTCGCCACGGTCGACGACCGGCACGCGTACGAGCCGCGGGAGCGGAAGTACGAGGAGCGCATCCACCTCGCCAAGTTCGGCGCCGAATGGCGGATCGACAGCCTGCCGCCGGGCCTGGTCATGGGCCAGCCCGACTTCCAGCGCATCTACCGCTCCGTCAACAAGTACTACTTCGCCGAACTGGGCCCGGACGCCGGCGCGTCACCCGTCGTCGGCGAGGACGTCCTGGTCGCCGACCCCGTCTACCTGCGCAAGCGCGTCGACTCCGTCACCGCGACGGTCAACGCCCTGCTGGACGGCCCGACCAACTGGCTCGACCCGGTCGTCAGCACCGCCTTCCCCACCGGCACCACCCTCGCGGCGGGCGAGAAGAAGCTCACCCTCGACGACTCCCACACGTTGAACGTCCGGCTCAACAACCGCGCGGCGCGCATCGACGAGGTGCGCTGCCACCGGATGGCGGCTCAGGTCTTCTTCACCGTCCAGGACCAGACCTCCACCGAGCTGAGCAGCATACGGCTGGAGCGCGCCAACGGCTCCGAACTGTGCAGCCTCTCCAGCGAATCCTCGCGCGGCTACGCACCCGACCGGCTCAACGGTCGCATGGACCGCAAGTACCGGCAGTACTTCGTCGACGACAAGCACCGGGTGGTGAGCCTCTCCGACGAGGAGGACGTCGCCAGCCCGGTCGCCGGAGCGTTCGGCCTGGAAGGCGCCCAACTGGGCTCGGTCGCGATCGCCCGCGACGAGCGGTTCGCCGCCGGCGTCTCCCGCGACGGCCGCCTGCTCTACACGAGCGTGCTGGAACCCGGCGCCCAGCGCGGCGTGGCCCGGCTCACCAGCCGCGCCGCCAGCCCCGACAACGGTCTCACCACGCCCAGTTGGGACGCGCTCGGCGGGCTCTGGGTCGCCGACCGCGACCCGCGCCGCCCCCGACTGCTGCGCCTCCAGAACGGCACCGGAACGCCCGAGGAGGTCCGCGTCCCCGGCCTCGGCGGCGGCCGGATCACCTCCCTGCGCATCTCCTCGGACGGTATGCGGCTCGCCCTCCTCGTCGAGCGCGACGGCCATACGACGCTGCAACTCGGCCGCGTCGAGCGCCGCGGCACCGCCAAGGCCCCGGAGATCACCGTCGAGGGGCTGCGCTCCATCGGACTCAAGCTGGAGGACGTCGACGCCGCCTCCTGGGCGGGCGACAGCCGGCTGGTGGTCGCCGGTCACGAGAGCCGCGGCGTACAGAAGTTGCTGATGTACGTGGAGACCGACGGTTCCCCCGCCGACATCCGCACCATTCTCGCCCCCGGCGGCATACAGACCCTCGCCGCCACCGAGGGCCAGAACCGGCCCCTCCTCGCCGGCGCCAAGGAGGACGGCATCGTCCGCCTCACCACCAACGGCGACTGGGAGAGCGTGGCCAAGGCGGGAGCGGGGCCGGTCTATCCGGGCTGACCCTCGCTGACGGGTCAACGGGTTGCGTCTGGTGGGCACCTGCCCGGCATCTGTCGGGCAGGTGCCGGGCGTCACCGCTGGGGGCGGGCGGGTGCGGGAAGCTGTCCCGCCACGATCGCGGCGAGTGCGAGCCCGAAACCCACGAGTTGGAGGGGTCCGAGCGTCTGGCCCAGCACGACGGCGCCGAGGACCGCGGCGACCAGGGGAGAGAGCAGCACGAGGACCGCGACCGAGGTGACGGGCAGCGTGGTGAGTCCGCGGAACCACAGGACGAAGGCGAGCAGACCGCCGAACAGACCCAACCAGAGGTAGCCGAGGACGGCGGGAAGGTCGATCGCGGGAGGCGCCCCCTCGACGAGGACGGTGAGTGGCAGCAGGAACAGGCCCCCTGCGGTGAGTTGCCACCCGGCGAAAGCGGTGGCACCGGCCTCGGCCGGACGTCCCCAGCGCTTGGTGAGCGTCACCCCGAGCGCCATGGACGCCGCGCTGCCGAGGCCCGCCGCGACCCCGACGGCGTCGAGTGCCGCCTTCGGCCCGATCACCACCAGGCCGACGCCGACCACGCCGACCAGTCCCCAGACGAGGCGCCAGACGGACAGGCGTTCATGGAGGACCGCCACGGCCAGGACGGCCACGACGAGCGGCTGGGCCGCCGCCAGGGTGGCGGCGACGCCTCCCGGCAGGCGTTCGGCCGCGATGGCCAGGAGCGGGAAGAGCAGCCCGATGTTCAGCACGCCGAGCACCGCGGCCTTCCCCCACCACCTTCCGCGCGGCAGCGTCCGGGAGATCGCCAGCGCGACCAGACCGGCGGGCAACGCGCGGAGGAGCGCCGCGAACAGGGGGTGCCCCGGCGGGAGCAGCTCGGTGGTGACGACATAGAACGTCCCCCACACCAGGGGAGCGAGCGCCGTCAGGGCGGCACGGGGCAGGCCCCGTGGGGGAACCCCACCGGCGGTTGCGTCGGCAGCCCTCAGCGCTGTTGGACTCGTCATGCCCGCAGTCTCAGATGGGGGAGATCAATGAGTCCAACACATGTTTGTCACTCCATTGATCTCGATTCTCGATGGATCACGATGGATCCATGGAGCTTCAGCAGATGCGTTACGTCGTCGCCGTCGCCGAGACCAACAGCTTCACCCGAGCGGCCGAACGATGTCTCGTCGTCCAGTCGGCCCTCAGCCATCAAATCGCGCGCCTGGAAAAGGAGCTGGGCGCCCGGCTCTTCGAGCGCACGAGCCGCCGGGTGCGGCTGACGCCGGCCGGTGCGGCGTTCCTCCCGGCGGCCCGTCAGTGTCTGGACGCCGCCGAGCGGGCGGCCGCCGAGGTCGCCGCGGCTGTCGGGGAGGTGCGCGGACGGCTCGCGGTGGGCCTGATCCCCAGCGTCGCCGCGGTCGACATCCCAGGCGCCCTCCGTGACTTCCACCGGCAGTACCCCGACGTGCGCATCAGCCTGCGCGTGGGGGCGAGCGAGGAGCTCGTCGAACAGGTCAGGGAAGGAGCCATCGAAGTGGCCTTCCTCGGGCTGCCGACCACAGCGCGGCCCCAGGGTGTCAACGCCCGTGAACTCGCCCGTGATCGACTCGTCGCCGTGGTCGCCCCAGACCACCCCCTCGCCGAAGAGCCGGCTGTCGACCTGCGCAGGCTCTCCTCCGAGGTGTTCGTGGACCTGCCGGCCAAGACAGCCGGACGTGTCCAGTCCGACCAGGCCTTCTCGGCCGCCGGCATCAGCCGCGACGTCGCCTTCGAGGTGACCAACGCCGACTACCTGGCTCGACTGGTCGGACAGGGCCTCGGCGTCGCCATGCTCCCCTCCGCCTACGTGCGTCAGCTCACCGGCGTGACCACCGTCGAGGTCACCGACGCTCCGGCCCGCGTCGAGTACGTCATCTGGAGCCGCGTCAGCCGCACGCCCGCGGCGACCGCCTTCCTCGCCGTTCTCGACATCCCCGCCACGCCCGACCCGGAAGAGGACCCGGTTATCCACAGCAGTGGCGGCCCCCGCCCCCGCCGGTCACAGTAGAGCCATGCGGGGGTGGTGGCCGGAGATCGTCGGCCTGGTGCTGCCGACCGGGTGCGCGGGCTGCGGGCGGCCACGTACCGGGCTGTGCGAGCGGTGCCGCGCGCTGCTGTGCGAGGCGCGGGCGCGGCGCGTCCGACCCCACCCCGCGCCTGCCGGCCTGCCCGCCGTCCATGCGGCGGTTCCGTACGAGGACGAGGCGCGGGCAGTCCTGCTCGCCCACAAGGAGCGCGGGGCCCGCTGGCTGGCCCGACCGCTGGGGGCTGCCCTGGCCGGGGCCGTGCGAGCCGCGCAGCAGGCATCGCGGGGGGTGGGAGGGGTGGGGGGGGGGGGAGGCCCCCGCAAAGGCGTAGAGCCCCTCCTTCTCGTCCCCGTCCCCTCGGCCCCTCGTGCCGTGGCCGCCCGGGGGCATGATCCGGTGCGGCGGATCGCGCTGGCGGCGGCGGGGGTGCTGCGGCGGGAGGGGGTGGCCGCGCGGGTGGTGTCGGTGCTGCGGCAGCGGCGGCCGGTCACGGATCAGTCGGGGCTGGGGGCCGACCAGCGGCGGTGGAATCTGGCGGGGGCGCTGGGGGTGCCCCCGGGCGCCGGGCGGCTGCTCACGGCCGGCCGGGTGGTGTTGGTGGACGACCTGATGACGACGGGGGCCTCGCTGGCCGAGGCGGCGCGTGCGGTCACGGCGGCCGTCGCGGCGGCAGACGACGGGGCGGGGGCCGGGGCGGCCGGGACCGGGAAGGCGAGGGCCGGCGAAGCCGTGGCGGCGGCCGGCGACGGGGGGACCAGGGCCGCCGAAGCCCTGTCGGGGGCCGGGGTGGCGGCGGGGTCGGGCGGGGCCGAACGGGTGGTGCTGGGGGCCGCGGTGATCGCCGCACCAGCGGTTGCGTTCGAAATCAACCGGAACTGAAATGGAACGTAGATCGTTGCAGGTAGTGAAGGAGGCCCAGCAGCCGACCGGAGGTACGGGCCGGTAAGGGGTGCCGACTTCGGCTCAAGAGAGCTATGTTCGGTTGTGAGGAATGGCAGGCGCTATGCCTCTTATCTCCGCTTGGCGTGCTTTGTGATCTTTTTGCGAACGGCGAAAAGGTTGGGGTTGGGATCTTGGTCATGGGGGAGGAGGAGGTGAAAGCCGCCAAGCTGGTGGCTCCGGAAATCTCCGGGGCCTAGTGCAGCAAGGGACGCGCTCCGCCGTTCCGACGTCGGAGCCACCCGGGAACGGAGTTCTGCGTGGACATCGTCGTCAAGGGCCGCAAGACAGAGGTGCCCGAGCGGTTCCGGAAGCACGTGGCCGAGAAGCTGAAGCTGGACAAGATCCAGAAGCTCGACGGCAAGGTGATCAGCCTGGACGTCGAGGTGTCCAAGGAACACAACCCCCGGCAGGCTGACCGCTCCGACCGAGTGGAGATCACCCTGCGCTCCCGTGGACCGGTGATCCGGGCGGAGGCTGCGGCCGCCGATCCGTACGTAGCGCTGGACCTGGCGGCGAGCAAGCTGGAGGCGCGCATGCGAAAGCAGCACGACAAGCGCCATACACGACGTGGCAACGGCCGGATTCCGGCGAGCGACGTGGCCGCCGCGGTTCCGGAAGCGGCCCGGATCAACGGCACCGGCGAGCTTGCCGCCGTCGCCGAGCAGACCGTGCCGACCACCAGGATGGGCCCCCTTGAGGTCAAGGGCGAAGGCCCCCTGGTCGTGCGGGAGAAGACGCACGCGGCGTCCCCGATGCCGCTCGACCAGGCTCTGTACGAGATGGAGTTGGTCGGGCACGACTTCTATCTCTTCGTCGACGCCGACACCAAGCAGCCCAGCGTCGTCTACCGGCGCCACGCCTACGACTACGGCGTGATTCACCTGGAAACCGAGGCGTTCGTCGGCGAGGAGGCCGGCGGAGCGGGCGGTTCGCTCGGCGGCTGACCGAAGGCGACCGGTGCGGCCGGACCGGTGATCCGGTCCGGCCTCGCCGTCCGCCGGTCGCACCGGCCGTCGCGCCGATGCACGAGGGTGGTGCCCCGGGGTGCGTGCGCGCCCCCGGGGCACCACTGCGCGCCGACGGAAGCACCACCCCGCGGCCCGGGCATGAAATCATGGCTGACGGTGGCAACCCGCGTACGGACCGGAAGGGTTGACACCACACGGCACGGTGCACAGCGCATCGTGCGGACCGAAGGGCCATGGCCTTCAGGGGGAGGAACGATGGCGGACAGCTTCGGGCCCGTGTCCCGTGACGACGGCGATCGCGGCGTCGGCACGGGAACGGACAGGGGCGCGTCGCGCAAGGAGCCGATCCGGGTGCTCGTGGTCGACGACCACGCGCTCTTCCGGCGTGGGCTGGAGATCGTGCTCGCCCAGGAGGAGGACATCCAGGTCGTCGGTGAGGCGGGAGACGGCGCGGAGGCGGTCGACAAGGCCGCCGATCTGCTGCCCGACATCGTGCTGATGGATGTCCGGATGCCCAAGCGCGGGGGCATCGAGGCCTGCACCTCCATCAAGGAGGTGGCACCCAGTGCGAAGATCATCATGTTGACGATCAGCGACGAGGAGGCCGACCTCTACGACGCGATCAAGGCCGGGGCTACGGGCTATCTGCTCAAGGAGATCTCCACCGACGAGGTCTCCACCGCGATCCGCGCGGTCGCCGACGGACAGTCGCAGATCAGCCCCTCCATGGCGTCCAAGCTCCTCACCGAGTTCAAGTCCATGATCCAGCGCACCGACGAGCGGCGGCTGGTCCCGGCGCCCCGGCTCACCGACCGTGAGCTGGAGGTCCTCAAGCTGGTGGCCACCGGCATGAACAACCGGGACATCGCCAAGGAGCTCTTCATCTCCGAGAACACGGTGAAGAACCACGTCCGCAACATCCTGGAGAAGCTCCAACTGCACTCCCGGATGGAGGCCGTGGTCTACGCGATGCGGGAGAAGATCCTCGAGATCCGCTGAGCCCGCGTCCACCGTCGGGCGCCCGCCGGACGGAGCACCGCGGCGGCGCGGCCCGGATGCCGACACGGGGATGTCCCCGGCGCGGGCTTTCGAGCCGCGGGCGGGGGTGAACCGCGGGAGCGACCGGGGGAGCGACCGCGGGGCGCGCTCCAGGAGTGAGGCCGGAGCGAACGGCCGGCCCGACCGACCCCTGGGCGCGGCGTCGCGGACCGCCCGTCGCGCAGCGCCGCGGGTCGGCAGCCCCGCTGCCCGTCGCCCGCCCCGGCGGGGGCCGTCGGGCCGCCCGGGCTGGGCGCCACGGGTCACCCGTCCCACGCGGTCTGACTGCCCCCTGCCGGAGTGCCGCTGCCCGAGCGACCCGCCGAGCCTCGGGGGTACGTCAGTTGAGCTCCGCCACGGCGGCGGTGAGGGCCGGAGCCAGACGGGCCTGGTCGACGCGCTCGATCCGCACGGCGTCACAGCCCACCCATTCGGCCGCCTCCCGCAGCGCCCGGGCCATGGGGCGTACGGCCTTCGCGGTCTCCAACGACACCTGACGAGCCACCAGCGTCCTGCCCTCGCGGGCCGGATCCACCCGGCCCAGCAGCCGCCCGCCGGACAGCAGCGGCATCGCGAAGTACCCGTAGACCCGCTTGGGCTTGGGCACATACGCCTCCAGCCGATGGCTGAAGCCGAAGATCCGCTCCGTGCGGGCCCGGTCCCATATGAGGGAGTCGAACGGCGACAGCAGCGTGGTGCGGTGCCTGCCGCCCGGCTTGGCCGACTCCGCCTCCAGCGCCTCCGGGTCCGCCCAGGCCGGCTTTCCCCACCCCTCGACCTCTACCGGGACGAGCCCGGTGGCCGGGAGCACCGCGTCCACCTGCTCGCCCTTGAGCCGGTGGTAGTCGGCCAGGTCCGCACGGGTGGCCACGCCGAGCGACTGCCCGGCCAGCCGCACCAGCCGCCGCAGGCACTCGGCGTCGTCGAGGTCGTCGTGCAGCAGCGCCTCCGGCACCGCGCGCTCGGCCAGGTCGTAGACGCGCTTCCAGCCGCGCCGCTCGACGCACACCACCTCGCCGTACATCAGGGCCCGTTCGACGGCGACCTTCGCCGCCGACCAGTCCCACCACGGGCCCCCGTTCTTCGCGCCGCCCAGCTCCGTCGCGGTCAGCGGCCCCTCCGCGTGAAGCTGCTTGATCACCGACTCGTACGCCCCGTCCGGCAGGTCGTGGCCCCAGTGCGGGTGGTCGCGGTAGGCGCGGCGGCGGAAGGCGAAGTGCGGCCACTCCTCGATGGGCAGCACACACGCCGCGTGCGACCAGTACTCGAAGCTGTGCGCCCCGGTCCAGTAGGCCGACTCCACGGCCCCGCGGCCGACGGCGCCCAGCCGCGCGTACGGCACCAGTTCGTGCGAGCGTGCCAGTACGGAGATCGTGTCGAGCTGGACGGCGCCGAGGTGCCGCAGCAGCCCGCGCACCCCGGCCCTGCGATCGGGGGCGCCCAGCAGGCCCTGGGAGCGCAGCGCGATGCGACGTGCCTCATCGGCCGGGAGAGTGACGACAACGGAGGCGCCGGCGGCAGTACTCGTCATGGAGCACACCGTAGAGCCCACCACTGACAACGCCCGGACGGTCGGTGATCGGCGCAGGTCAGCGGGGTGGGCGGCGCGGAGTGGCGGGCTGCTGGGAGTGCGGGGGATCGGCGGGGCGGCGTCCCGGCGGGCGGTATGCCGGCGGGGCGGTGTGTCGGTGTGGCGACGGGGGCGGTGTGCCGGCGTGCGTCAGGGCGCCGGCAGGTACGGGGTCACGGACGGCCGGCCCCAGTCGGACGGCAGCAGGGAGCCGATCCAGGAGTCCCGCCGGGTGCCCTGATAGGGGATGCGGGCGCGCAGTGTCCCCTCCATCTGGAATCCGAGCTTCCGGGCGACGGCCAGGGAGCCCTCGTTGCCGACCTCGGCGAGCCACTCCAGCCGCTCCACACCCAGCTCGGTGAAGGCCCAGTCCACCATCGTCCGACCGGCCTCGACGGTGTAGCCGCGACCGCGGTGCTCCCTGGCGGTCCAGTAGCCCAGCTCCGCTCGTCGCTCCTCGGCGCGCAGTCCCGTGAGCTGGAGCAGCCCCATCGCCCCGACCAGCGAGCCGGTGTCCTTGGTGACCACGGCGAGGTTGTAGCCGGAGTCCTCGCGCCAGCCCTCCGGGCAGGTCTGTCCGATGAACTTCTCAGCGTGAGCGGGCGTGTACGGAGAGGGGACCGCCGTCCAGCGGGGGATCTCCGGGTCCTGGCAGGCCGCGGTGAGCGCGTCCGCGTCGGAGGGGGCGAAGGGGCGCAGTATCAGCCGTTCGGTGGTGAGGGTGACAGGCTCCATGGGCCGAGTCTGGTCGCTCGCCGCGCGGGAAGCGAGCGCTTTTCCGTGGCAGGCGGCCGGGGGCGTGGGCGTGCTCCACCGAGGGTGAGGCGGTCCCCGCGCGGCCGGCGGAGAGGTAGGGGCGGGGCACCTTATCCGCGCCTCACGCGTTGTCCTGGACGGGTGACACTCGACCTTCGTCCTGGTGGACCTCCCGGCGTGGCGGGGTCCTGTCTTACGATGGCCGTTGCGGCGGGGCCAGCGCCGCCTGATAATGCCGCGCCACCGCACCCGACCGTGCCACGTCCGACCGGCAAGGAGCCAGCCTAAGTGTCCGTCCTCAACAAGCTCATGCGTGCAGGCGAAGGAAAGATCCTGCGCAAGCTGCACCGCATCGCGGACCAGGTCAATTCCATCGAAGAGGACTTCCTGAACCTCTCCGACGCCGAGCTGCGCGCCCTCACCGAGGAGTACAAGGAGCGGTACGCCGCGGGTGAGAGCCTCGACGACCTGATGCCCGAGGCCTTCGCGACCGTCCGCGAGGCCGCGAAGCGCGTGCTGGGCCAGCGCCACTACGACGTGCAGCTGATGGGTGGCGCGGCGCTCCACCTCGGTTACGTGGCCGAGATGCGCACCGGTGAGGGCAAGACCCTGGTCGGCACCCTGCCCGCTTATCTGAACGCGCTGTCCGGCAAGGGCGTCCACCTGATCACGGTCAACGACTACCTGGCCGAGCGTGACTCCGAGTGGATGGGCCGGGTGCACAAGTTCCTGGGCCTGTCGGTCGGCTGCATCCTCGCGAACATGACGCCGGCCCAGCGTCGCGAGATGTACGCGTGCGACATCACCTACGGCACCAACAACGAGTTCGGCTTCGACTACCTGCGCGACAACATGGCGTGGTCGCAGGACGAACTGGTGCAGCGGGGTCACAACTTCGCCGTCGTCGACGAGGTCGACTCGATCCTGGTCGACGAGGCGCGTACGCCGCTGATCATCTCCGGCCCGGCGGACCAGGCCACCAAGTGGTACGGCGACTTCGCCAAGCTGGTGGCGCGGCTGACCAAGGGCGAGGCCGCCAACCCGCAGAAGGGCATCGAGGAGTCCGGCGACTACGAGGTCGACGAGAAGAAGCGGACCGTCGGCATCCACGAGGCCGGCGTGTCCAAGGTCGAGGACTGGCTGGGCATCGACAACCTCTACGAGTCGGTCAACACCCCGCTGGTGGGCTACCTGAACAACGCCATCAAGGCCAAGGAGCTCTTCAAGAAGGACAAGGACTACGTCGTCATCGACGGCGAAGTCATGATCGTCGACGAGCACACCGGTCGTATCCTCGCCGGCCGCCGCTACAACGAGGGCATGCACCAGGCGATCGAGGCCAAGGAGGGGGTGGACATCAAGGACGAGAACCAGACCCTCGCCACGATCACCCTCCAGAACTTCTTCCGGCTGTACAGCAAGCTGTCCGGCATGACCGGTACGGCCATGACCGAGGCCGCCGAGTTCCACCAGATCTACAAGCTGGGCGTGGTGCCGATCCCGACCCACCGCCAGGTGCAGCGCCTCGACCAGTCCGACCTGATCTACCGGACCGAGGTGGCGAAGTTCGACGCGGTCGTCGAGGACATCGTCGAGAAGCACAAGAAGGGCCAGCCGGTCCTGGTCGGCACCACCTCCGTGGAGAAGTCCGAGTACCTCTCCCAGCAGCTCAACAAGCGTGGTGTGCCGCACGAGGTGCTCAACGCCAAGCAGCACGACCGTGAGGCGCAGATCGTCGCCCAGGCGGGCCGCAGGGGCGCCGTCACCGTCGCGACCAACATGGCCGGCCGTGGCACCGACATCAAGCTCGGCGGCAACCCCGACCACCTCGCCGAGGCGGAGCTGCGCCAGCGCGGCCTGGACCCGGTGGAGCACGCCGAGGAGTGGGCCGCGGCCCTGCCGGGCGCCCTGGAGAGCGCCGAGGCGGCGGTGAAGGCGGAGTTCGAGGAGGTCAAGGACCTCGGCGGGCTCTACGTGCTGGGCACCGAGCGTCACGAGTCGCGGCGTATCGACAACCAGCTGCGCGGCCGTTCCGGCCGTCAGGGCGACCCCGGCGAGTCCCGCTTCTACCTCTCCCTCGGCGACGACCTGATGCGTCTGTTCAAGGCCCAGATGGTCGAGCGCGTGATGGCGATGGCCAACGTTCCCGACGACGTGCCGATCGAGAACAAGATGGTCACCCGCGCGATCGCCTCCGCCCAGTCGCAGGTCGAGCAGCAGAACTTCGAGACCCGTAAGAACGTCCTGAAGTACGACGAGGTCCTCAACCGGCAGCGCGAGGTCATCTACGGCGAGCGCCGCCGCGTCCTGGAGGGCGAGGACCTGCACGAGCAGGTGCGCCACTTCATGGACGACACCATCGACGCCTACATCCAGGCGGAGACCGTCGAGGGCTTCGCGGAGGAGTGGGACCTGGACCGTCTGTGGGGCGCCTTCAAGCAGCTCTACCCGGTGCAGGTCACCATCGAGGAGCTGGAGGAGGCCGCCGGCGACCGCGCGGGGCTCACCGCCGAGTTCATCGCCGAGTCCGTCAAGGACGACATCCACGAGCAGTACGACGCCCGGGAGAAGCAGCTCGGCTCCGAGATCATGCGTGAGCTGGAGCGCCGCGTGGTGCTGTCGGTCCTGGACCGCAAGTGGCGCGAGCACCTCTACGAGATGGACTACCTCCAGGAGGGCATCGGCCTGCGCGCCATGGCCCAGAAGGACCCGCTGGTCGAGTACCAGCGCGAGGGCTTCGACATGTTCACGGCCATGATGGACGGGATCAAGGAGGAGTCCGTCGGCTACCTGTTCAACCTGGAGGTCCAGGTCGAGCAGCAGGTCGAGGAGGTCCCGGTGCAGGACGCGGCCGAGAAGGCCGCCGCCGCCCAGGGCGTGGAGGACGTGGTTCCGGCCGGCGCCGGGGCGCGTCCCGAGATCCGCGCCAAGGGCCTGGAGGCCCCGCAGCGCCCCGACCGGCTGCACTTCTCCGCCCCGACGGTCGACGGCGAGGGCGGTGTCGTGGAGGGCGACTTCACCACCGACCAGGCCACCGCGCCGGCGCAGCGTTCGGAGTCGGACGGGCTGACCCGCGCGGAGCGCCGCAAGGCCAGCAAGGGCGGCCGCCGCCGCAAGAAGTAGCGGGCCGCCAGCCGCGTCGACCGCCGCGCGGGCGGCGCGCACGGCAGCCGGGCGTACGGGCCGGGCCCGGGCACCTCACGGGGTGCCCGGGCCCGGCCCGTCGCTCGTGGTGGGGTGGTCATCCGCGTGGTTCGGCGCCGCCGGCCGAGGGGCCGAGGTCGACGGCGGCGCAGCGCCAGCGGGCGTCGGCGCCGAGCTCCAGTCGGAAGGCGAGCGCCACCAGCCGCCGGTTCCCGTAGGCGATCAGCGCGTACGCCTCGATGACGCCCTCGCGCGGCCGGTACTCCCCGCACCGTTGGACGAAGGGCGCCTCGCGGAGGGTCCCGGGCGGGCGCAGCGGGGTCCGCGGCGCCAGCTCGACGAGCTGGTCGTAGGCGTCCGGTAGGGCGTGCCCCAGCAGCGTGTGCACGGGGCGTTGCCCGCTGAGGGTGAGCAGCAGCTGGTGCGCGAACCAGTAGCGCGGCAGCCGTTCGCGTTGCCGCCGGCGCGCGGCGACGGCGGCGGAGCGCGCCACGGAGCTCCGGGTGGCGGGTGTGCGTGTCCGCGACACCGGCGCGGGTGCCGAGACGGGCGCCGGCGCGGCTGTGGTCGCTGTGATGGGTGGGGCGCCGGGTGGTCGTGGTGCCGACCGGGCGGATGTGGGGCGTCGTGAGTCGCGCCGACCGGGTGGCCCGCCACCGGGAGTGGGGCGTCCCGGCCCCTGGGCGGGCCCACGACGCGCCGCGGCCGATCCCCGGGGCATCCGCACGGGCCCGGCGCCGCGGCCCGCGGCCTCGGCCGTCTGCGCCCGATGCGCGACCCGGCCGTCGTCCGCCGCCGGGTCGCGGGGCGCGGCGGGGTTCCGGTCCGTTGTCCGGTCTCGGGGCGGGGCCTGTTCCGCGCGCGCCGCCGGACGCGGTGGGGCGTGGCCCGGGTCCGGCTCTGGGGCGTGCCCGGCGTGCCCGGCACGGCTGCCGTCCGCCGCCGAAGTCCGGTGCGCGGCCCGCTCCGGGGCGTCCCGGTCCTCGTCCGCCGCCACGCCCCGACGGGCCGCCGGGTTCCCGGGCGCGGGCATCGGCGTCGCCTCGTCGGCGTCGCGACGCGCGTTCGTCGTGGGGATTCCGGTCATGGTCATCGCTCCCGCACCTCGGCCGGACGCCCCCGGGCGATACCGGCTAGTAACTTCGGTCGGGGGATCTTCTACCGACGCGTTCGCGAGTGGGACAAGGACGACGGCCCCGTTCCGGAGGCGACGTGGAGGCTTCACCTATCAGGCGGTCCCACGGCCCGGATCGGGTGGTCGAGGCCGGTATCGACCTGTCCGGAAGCGGCTCCGGGGGCGGGGGCGCACTACCCCGAAGGGGGACGTGCGCCCGTATGCTGGCTGCGATCGTTAACTCCCCACAGCCTTGAGGAAAGCGGCAGCCATGCGCGTCTACGTCCCCCTGACCCTCCCCGGTCTCGCCGAGGCGTACAAGACGGGTGAGCTGGGCCCCGCCCCGTTGGACGCCTTCGCCGTGACGCCCGCGCTGCGTGAGTGGTACGTGTCCGACGACATCGAGGAGTTGGAGTACGCGGCGCTGGGTCGGGCGGCGCAGGCGTCGCTGCGGCTGCTGGCCGCCGACCCGGCCGCCGCCCGGCGCCGGGTCGTGGTGGCGGTGGACGTGGCCGACGGCGCCGCGGTGGCCAACCCCGAACGCGGGCTGGACCACGCCGCGCTCGGCGAGGTGCGCATCACCTCCGCCGTGCGGCTGGCCAAGGCCGCCGCCGTGCACGTCGACGCCGGCGACGCCGAGGCGGACATCGCCGCGGCCGCGGCGGCGCTGGGCGCGGCCGACCAGGGTGACGACGACGCGCGGTTCACCGTGGAGGGGGCCGAGGACCACGAGCTGCTCTGGTACGCCACCCAGGAGATCCCCAACCTGATCGGGTGAGCGGGTTATCCCCAAGCGGGCGGTTTTCCACAGGTGACGGTCGTCACGACGCGGCCGCGACCGGTGGTCGGTACGGTCAAGGGCATGGGGATGAAGCACGTGGCACACATCGTGTGGGACTGGAACGGGACCCTCCTGCACGACATCGACACGGTGATCGAGGCGACCAACGCGTCTTTCGCCGAGATAGGCATGGAGCCCATCACGCTGGAGCGCTACCGGGACCTGTACTGCGTACCGGTTCCGCGGTTCTACGAGCGGCTGATGGGACGGCTGCCCACCGACGCCGAATGGCGGGTCATGGACGACGCGTTCCACCGGCACTACTGGGCGCTGGCGGCCTCCGCCGGTCTGGCGACGGGCGCCAGGGAGCTGCTCGCCGACTGCCAGGCCGCCGGGCACACCCAGTCGCTGTGCTCACTGGCGCCGCATGACCGGCTGGTGCCCCTGCTGCGGACGTACGGGATCGAGGACCACTTCATCAGGGTGGACGGGCGGATCGGCGACAGCACCACCGGCAAGGCGGAGCAGATGGTGCGCCACCTGGCGGTGCTGCAAGGCGTGGCACCGGAGCACGTGGTGGTCATCGGGGACGCGCTGGACGACGCGGTCGCGGCCGCGCACGCGGGGGCGCACGCCGTGCTGTACACCGGCGGCTCGCACAGCCGGACCAGCCTCGCGAGCGCCGGGGTGCCGGTGGTGGACACGCTGGCGGAGGCCACGCAGGTCGCGGCGGAGCTGGTGTCGGGCCGGTCCGTGAACGGCTCGGCGGCCGGCTGAGCCACGCGGCGTCGCACGCCGGCTGAGACCTCGGGCGATGCTCGACCGGGTGACCGGGTGACCGGGTGACCGGGTGGCCGGGTGGCCGGTGACGGGCGATCGGTTGCCGGCCACGGGAGCGGGGCGGGTACTCGGTCGGTTGGCCCACCCTCGGGTGGGCCACCCCCGGCCGGGTCAGCCGGCGGCTGTCGTGTCCGAGGCGTCGACCGGGGCCTTCTCCCGCAACAGCTGGACGAAGGCGCGCATCCAGGCGGCGTTGTCGGACCAGGCCCGGGCGGAGACGAGCGTGCCGTCGACGACGACCTCGGCGTCCTGGTAGTTGGCCCCGGCGGACTGCATGTCCAGCTCCAGGGCCCGGTAGGCGGTGACGCGGCGGCCGGCCAGGCCGCCGACGGCGGCGGTGAGGAGGGGGCCGTGGCAGGTCTGGGCGACCGGCTTGTCGGCGTCGAAGAACGCCTTGAGGATCTTGCGAAGCTCGGGGTCGTTGCGCAGATACTCGGGGGCGCGGCCGCCGGGGATGACGAGGGCGGCGTACTGTCCGGGGTCGACCTCCGAGAAGCCGAGGTCGGCGAGCCAGGTGTAGCCGGGCTTCTCGGTGTAGGTGTCGTAGTCGTCGACGAAGTCGTGGACCACGAAGCTGAGCTTCTTGCGGCTCGGGGCGGCGATGTGCACCTCGTACCCCTCCTCGATCAGCCGCTGGTAGGGGTAGAGCACCTCCAGGGATTCGGCCGCGTCGCCGGTCACGATCAGGATCTTCGGAGCCATGCCGCCCACCTCTGACTCGTCGCATGCGTCCACTGACTCGTCGCGTACGTCCACGCTAGCCACGGTCCCCGCGTCGCGCCCGCCGTGCAGGCGTACGGCCCGCTGCCAAGGGGGCCGATTCGGCCGGTCACGCCGGGTGGCCGGCGTCCTACGGACTGAGAAGGGGCGTGTCACCCGCGAGGCACGGGGGCGCGAAAGTGGTCAAAGGGGGCATAAGTCGAGGCTTGGGAGGCAGGAGAGAGGTTGTGGGGAGGGTGTGAAGGCGGCAAAGAGTTCGGGGGCCACGCGTCGCTGTCCACATCGTCAAACTTCCCGCCCAGGTTTTGTACACAAACGGCCCATGACGGCGTCAGGGGGGAGAGCGATAGCCTTACTGCGTGATCAGCGCGATATCCACCAGGGGCGACGGCGCCCCGGAGGTGCGCCCGGAGAGCCACAGACTCCGGGGCGCGGCTGGTCGATCTTGCCAGGGACCTTGGCCGGTTTTGGCCAACCACACCCCTGGCTTCCCCCATTCCGGCATACCGTCGAGTGAGACCGGACATCCCGCGTCGCGACGTTATGTCACCGCCATCGATGTCACGCAACGGCGCGCGACAGGAGCCAGAGGACATGCAGACCAAGCTGGACGAAGCCAAGGCCGAGCTGCTCGCACGGGCCGCCCGGGTAGCTGAGGACGGCCCTGCCGGGGGGCAACAACCGGTACAGGGCCCCGGCCCGGAGTCCCTTTCCGCGTATCTCCAGCGCTACTACCTGCATACGGCCCCCGAGGACCTGGCCGACCGCGACCCCGTGGACGTCCTCGGTGCCGCGCTCTCGCACTACCGGCTGGGCGAGAACCGGCCGCAGGGCACCGCGAACGTGCGCGTCCACACCCCCTCCGTCGAGGAGAACGGCTGGACCTGCACCCACTCCGTCGTCGAGGTCGTCACCGACGACATGCCCTTCCTCGTCGACTCGGTGACCAACGAGCTCTCCCGCCAGGGCCGTGGCATCCACGTCGTGATCCACCCTCAGGTGATCGTCCGCCGTGACCTCACCGGCAAGCTGATCGAGATCCTCGACAGCAACGGCGACGCCCGACTCGCCGCCCAGGGCAAGACCCCCGAGCGCCCGCACGACGCGCTGGTCGAGTCCTGGATCCATGTGGAGATCGACCGCGAGACCGACCGCGGCGACCTCAAGCAGATCACCGCCGATCTGCTGCGCGTCCTCTCCGACGTCCGCGAGGCCGTCGAGGACTGGGAGAAGATGCGCGACGCCGCGCTGCGCATCGCCGAAGAGCTGCCGAGCGAGCCGACCGCGACCGACCTGCGCGACCAGGAGGTGGACGAGGCCCGCGAGCTGCTGCGCTGGCTGGCCGACGACCACTTCACCTTCCTCGGCTACCGCGAGTACGAGCTGACCCAGGCGCCCACCGAGTCCGGCGGCGAGGAGGACGTGCTCACCGCCGTCCCCGGCACCGGCCTGGGCATCCTGCGTTCCGACCCGCACCACCGCGACGGCGACGGCTCCGGCGTCGGCCACGCCCCCGGCTCGCCGTCCTTCAGCCGGCTGCCCGCCGACGCCCGCGCCAAGGCCCGCGAGCACAAGCTGCTGGTGCTGACCAAGGCGAACAGCCGCGCCACCGTGCACCGCCCGTCCTACCTCGACTACATCGGGGTGAAGAAGTTCGACGCCGCGGGCAACGTGATCGGCGAGCGGCGCTTCCTGGGTCTGTTCTCCTCCGCCGCGTACACCGAGTCGGTGCGCCGGGTGCCGGTCATCCGGCGCAAGGTCGAGGAGGTCCTGGAGGGCGCCGGCTTCGCGCCCAACAGCCACGACGGCCGCGACCTGCTCCAGATCCTGGAGACCTACCCGCGCGACGAGCTGTTCCAGACCCCGACCGACCAGCTGCGCTCCATCGTCACCTCGGTCCTCTACCTGCAGGAGCGCCGCCGGCTGCGGCTGTTCCTGCGCGAGGACGAGTACGGGCGCTTCTACTCCGCGCTGGTCTACCTGCCGCGTGACCGCTTCACCACCGACGTCCGGCTGCGGCTGACCGACATCCTGATCGAGGAGCTCAACGGTCGCCCCAAGGTCGACTTCACCGCGCTGCACACCGAGTCGGTCCTCTCCCGGCTGCACTTCGTCGTCCGCGTCAAGCCCGGCGCCACCCTGCCCGACCTGACCGACGCCGACATGGAGCGCATCGAGCACCGCCTGGTCGAGGCCGCCCGCTCCTGGGCCGACGGCTTCGCCGAGGCGCTGGGTGCCGAGGTCGGCGAGGAGCGCGCCGCCGAACTGCTGCGCCGCTACGGCTCCGCCTTCCCCGAGGGCTACAAGGCCGACCACTCGCCGCGTGCCGCCGTCGCCGACCTCCAGCACCTGGAACGGCTCACCGCGACCGGCGGCGAGCGCGAGTTCGCGCTGAGCCTGTACGAGCCGGTGGGCGCCGCCGTCGGCGAGCGCCGCTTCAAGATCTACCGCTATGGCACCCAGGTGTCCCTCTCCGCGGTGCTGCCGGTGCTCAACCGCCTCGGCGTCGAGGTCATCGACGAGCGCCCCCACGAGCTGCGCTGCTCGGACCGCACCTCCGCCTGGATCTACGACTTCGGTCTGCGACTGCCGGTCTCCAAGGGCGGCGACAGCCTCGCCGACGACGCCCGCGAGCGGTTCCAGAACGCGTTCGCGGCGGTGTGGACCGGCCAGGCCGAGAACGACAACTTCAACCAGCTGGTGCTGGGCGCCGGGCTCGACTGGCGCCAGGCGATGGTGCTCCGCGCCTACGCCAAGTACCTGCGCCAGGCCGGCTCGACCTTCAGCCAGGCGTACATGGAGGACACCCTCCGCAACAACGTGCACACCACCCGGCTGCTGGTCTCCCTCTTCGAGGCCCGCATGTCGCCGGAGCGGCAGCGCGCCGGCGTCGAGCTGACCGACGCCCTGCTGGAGGAGCTGGAGGCGGCGCTCGACCAGGTCGCCTCGCTGGACGAGGACCGCATCCTGCGTTCCTTCCTCACGGTCATCAAGGCCACCCTGCGCACCAACCACTTCCAGACCGACAGCGACGGCAAGCCGCACTCCTACCTGTCGATGAAGCTGGACCCGCAGGCCATGCCGGACCTCCCCGCGCCCCGCCCGGCGTACGAGATCTGGGTCTACTCCCCGCAGGTGGAGGGCGTGCACCTGCGCTTCGGCAAGGTCGCGCGCGGCGGTCTGCGCTGGTCCGACCGGCGTGAGGACTTCCGCACCGAGATCCTGGGCCTGGTCAAGGCGCAGATGGTGAAGAACACCGTCATCGTGCCGGTCGGCGCCAAGGGCGGCTTCGTCGGCAAGCGGCTGCCGGACCCGTCGGTGGACCGCGACGCCTGGCTGGCCGAGGGCATCGCCTGCTACCAGACCTTCATCTCCGGTCTGCTCGACATCACCGACAACATGGTCGGCGGCGAGGTCGAGCCGCCCCGTGACGTGGTGCGCCACGACGGCGACGACACCTACCTCGTCGTCGCCGCCGACAAGGGCACCGCCACCTTCTCCGACATCGCCAACGAGGTGGCCCAGTCCTACGGCTTCTGGCTCGGCGACGCCTTCGCCTCCGGCGGCTCGGCGGGCTACGACCACAAGGGCATGGGCATCACCGCCCGCGGCGCCTGGGAGTCGGTGAAGCGGCACTTCCGCGAGCTGGGTCACGACACCCAGACCCAGGACTTCACCGTGGTCGGCGTCGGCGACATGTCCGGCGACGTCTTCGGCAACGGCATGCTGCTCAGCGAGCACATCCGCCTGGTCGCCGCCTTCGACCACCGCCACATCTTCATCGACCCGGTGCCCGACGCCGCGGTCTCCTACGCCGAGCGGCGCCGCCTCTTCGAGCTGCCCCGCTCCTCGTGGGCCGACTACGACACCAGCCTGCTCTCGGCGGGCGGCGGCGTCTTCCCGCGCACCGCCAAGTCCATCGCCGTCACCCCGCAGATCCGCGCGGCCCTCGGTATCGAGGGCAAGGTCGGCAAGATGACCCCCGCCGAGCTGATGAAGGCGATCCTCCAGGCCCCGGTCGACCTGCTGTGGAACGGCGGCATCGGCACCTACGTCAAGGCGCACACCGAGAGCCACGCCGACGTCGGCGACAAGGCCAACGACGCCATCCGCGTCGACGGCCAGGACCTGCGGGTCAAGGTCGTCGGCGAGGGCGGCAACCTGGGCCTCACCCAGCTCGGCCGCATCGAGTTCGCTTCCGGCGGCGGCCGGATCAACACCGACGCCATCGACAACAGCGCCGGCGTGGACACCTCCGACCACGAGGTGAACATCAAGATCCTGCTGAACAAGGTGGTCGAGGACGGCGACCTCACCGTCAAGCAGCGCAACAAGCTGCTCGCCGAGATGACCGACGAGGTCGGCGCGCTGGTGCTGCGCAACAACTACGCCCAGAACGTCGCCCTCACCAACGCGGTCACCCAGGCCCCGAGCCTGCTCCACGCCCACCAGCGCACCATGCGACGCCTGGTGCGCGACGGCGCCCTCGACCGTGCGCTGGAGTTCCTGCCCAGCGACCGGGTGATCCGCGAGCGGCTCGCCTCCGGGCGCGGCCTGACCCAGCCCGAGCTGGCCGTCCTGCTCGCCTACACCAAGATCACCGTCGCCGAGGAGCTCATCGGCACCGGGCTGCCGGACGACGCGTACCTCCAGCGCCTGCTGAACGCCTACTTCCCGAAGGCGCTCAACGAGCGGTTCCCGGAGCACATCGACAACCACGCGCTGCGTCGCGAGATCATCACCACGGTGCTGGTCAACGACACCATCAACACCGGTGGCTCGACGTTCCTGCACCGCATGCGCGAGGAGACCGGCGCCTCCATCGAGGAGATCGTCCGCGCCCAGACCGCGGCCCGCGCGATCTTCGTCCTGGGTGAGGTCTGGGACGAGGTCGAGGCCCTGGACACCGTCGTCCCCGCCGACGTCCAGACCCGGATCCGGCTCCACTCCCGCCGCCTCGTCGAGCGCGGCACCCGCTGGCTGCTCAACAACCGCCCGCAGCCGCTGGAGCTCACCGAGACCATCGAGTTCTTCCGCGACGGCGTGGCGGCGGTCTGGTCCCAGCTCGCCAAGCTGCTGCGCGGCGCGGACCTGGAGTGGTACCAGCGGATCAACGAGGAGCTGACCGGAGCCGGCGTCCCCGAGGAGCTGGCCATGCGCGTCGCCGGCTTCTCCTCGGCCTTCCCCGCGCTCGACGTCGTCGCCATCGCCGACCGCATCGGCAAGGACCCGCTCGCCGTCGCCGAGGTCTACTACGACCTCGCCGACCGGCTGCGGATCACCGACCTCATGGACCGCATCATCGAGCTCCCCCGAGCCGACCGTTGGCAGTCCATGGCCCGCGCCTCCATCCGCGAGGACCTCTACGCCGCGCACGCCGCCCTCACCGCCGACATCCTGGCGGTCGGCAACGGCGCCTCCACCCCGGAGCAGCGGTTCACGTCCTGGGAGGAGAAGAACGCGGCCATCCTCCAGCGCGCCCGCACCACGCTGGAGGAGATCCAGGGCTCGGAGACCTTCGACCTGGCCAACCTGTCGGTGGCGATGCGGACGATGCGGACGCTGCTGCGGTCGCATGCGTGAGCGCTGCCGCTGAGCCGTCGCGCCGGCGCTGAGCCGGCGTGAAGGGGCGGTGCGGGTTCCGGATACCGGGACCCGCACCGCCCCTTCGTCGTGTCGGGGGACCGACCCGCTGGCCCGCTGCCCTGGAGGAAGCGGATGTGGGCCCGCTGTCCTGGGGGAAGGGGGTGCGGGCCCCTGTTCTGGGGGAAGCGGGTGTGGGCGGAGTCGCGGGTGTGGCCCGGAAATCGGCGGACGGGCGCGGCGGCCGCGTGTTACGTTGGCGAGGTTCGTGTGGACCGGATCGAGGACGAAAGGGAGGTGGGGTTGATGACCGCGCCCAAGGCCACTGCCGCGCGCAGCGCCCGGACCGCCCCCGCGTCCCGGGCGACGGCCTGACCCGTCACACCCCGCCTCGCCGAGAGCCCGCCTTTCGCGGAGCCACCCGCGAGGTGTCCGATCACTCGAACCTCACCATGAAACGGATCGTCATCCCGTCATGCGTACCCATCACACCTGGATCACCCGCGCCGAGACGCGCGCGGACATCTCCACCGTCCGCGAGATCACCCTCGCCGCGTTCGACACCCCGCTGGAGGCGGACCTGGTCGACGCGCTGCGCGCCGACCCCGCCTGGATCGACGGCCTGTCGCTCGTCGCGACCGACGCGGACGGCGCGCTCGTCGCCCACGCCCTGCTGACCCGCTGTCACATCGACGAGGCCCCGGCCCTGTGTCTGGGCCCCGTCTCGGTGCGGCCTGAGCACCAGCGGACGGGTGCCGGCTCGGCCGTCATCCGCGCCGCGCTGGCCGCGGCGAAGGAGCGCGGTGAGCACCATGTCACCGTCCTCGGGCACCCGGAGTACTACCCGCGCTTCGGGTTCACCCGGGCCTCGACCCACGGCATCAGCCTGACCATCGAGGTGCCGGACGAGGCCATGATGGCGCTCACCCTGGACGCGGCCCACCCGCTGCCGGCCGGCACCGTCCGCTACGCGGCGCCGTTCGGGATCTAGCGGCCCCGCCCGCCGCCGGGCGAGGGGGCGCCTCGCCTCCTCGCCCGGTGCGTCAGCCCTCCCGTACCCTCGTCCCTTCAGTGATCTTGAGCGGGGGAGTGGGCCGTGCACAGTGCCGTCGTCACGTCCGGGGGAGACCGGATCCGGTGGGTGGAGCTGCCGGGGGAGGGGCCCGCGCGGGTCTATGTGCACGGGCTCGGGGCCACCTCGCCCGCGTACTTCGCCGCCGTGGCGGTCCATCCGTCGCTGGCGGGGCGACGGTCGCTGCTGGTGGACCTGCTGGGACACGGCCACAGCGACCGGCCGACGGACTTCGACTACACCCTGGAGTCCCACGCCGACGCCCTCGCCGCCGCGCTGACCGCGGCCGGCGTCTTCGGCGCGGAGCTCGTCGCGCACAGCATGGGCGGCTCGGTCGCCATCGTGCTCGCCGCCCGCCACCCCGAGCTGGTCTCCCGGTTGGTCCTGGTCGACGCCAACCTCGATCCGATCCCGCGCCGGCCGGAGTCCTCCGGCAGCAGCGGCATCGCCTGGTACACGGAAGAGGAGTTCCTGGCGGGCGGCTGGGCGGAGGTACGGGACCGGGTCGGCGCGCACTGGTGGTCGACCATGCGGCTGGCCGGTCGGGAGGCGCTGCACCGCAGCGCCGTGCACCTCGCGCGGGGCACCACCCCCACCATGCGTGAACTCCTGCTGGAGCTGGACATCCCGCGCGCCTATCTGCTGCCGGAGGCCGACGGCCCACTGCCCGGCGCCGAGGCGCTCGCCGCGGCGGGGGTGGCCGTCGTGGCCATCCCCGACTGCGGGCACAACATCATGCTGGACAACCCGGAGGGCTTCGTCCGCGCCGCCGCGGCCGCGCTGGCCTCCGCGGTCACGCCCGGCGGCCCCGGCACGGTGGAGTCCTAGGCAGTTTCGTTTGGATCAGCCGGTCGTTGGTCTGGGTGTGCCGTTGACTGACGCGCAGTGGGCGCGGATCGAGCCGTTGCTCCCGGACCGGACGCCGAGGCGCGGTGGTCGGTGGCGGGACCATCGGGAGGTGATCGACGCGATCGCCTTCAAGTTCCAGACCGGAACCCAGTGGGTGCACCTTCCGGAGAAGTACGGCAACTGGCGAGGCGTCTACAACCGGCTGCGTATGTGGGCCGTCGACGGCACCTGGGAGCGAGTGTTCACCGCTCTCATAGCCCAGGCCGACGCGGACGAGGACCTGAACTGGGCCGTCTCTGTGGACTCCACGATCGTGCGAGCACACCAGCACGCTGCCGGGGCCCGCAAAAGGGGGCCCCGGCTGGAGAACCGGCCGACCACGCCATCGGCCGGTCCCGCGGCGGGCTGACCACGAAGATCCACCTCGCGGCCGACGGCGACTGCCGGCCCCTGGCCTTCGTCCTCACGGCCGGCCAGGCCGGCGATGCACCCGCCTTCGGCGAGGTCATGGCCCGTCTGCGCGTTCCCCGCCGACGTGGACGACCTCGCACCAGGCCGGACGTCGTCCTGGCCGACAAGGCGTACTCCTCACGTGCGATCCGCGAGCATCTACGCCAGCGCGGCATCCGGGCAGTGATCCCCACCCGGGCGGATCAGCGCGGCCACCGGCTGCGTCGCGGCAGACACGGTGGGAGGCCACCCGCTTTCGACCGTGACGCGTACAAGCAGCGCAATACCGTCGAGCGGTGCATCAACCGCCTGAAGCAGTGGCGAGGGATCGCCACCCGCTACGAGAAGACAGCGGTCATCTACCTGGCCGGACTCCACATCGCGGGCATCTTCCTCTGGTCCGCTCGGTGATCCAAACGAAACCGCCTAGGCGCCGCGGCGTCGTCGGCGCCGCGCGCCTGGGCCCGGGGCCTGGGCCAGGGATCTGGGGCGCTCGCCGCGGGGCGGTACGGCTGGGTGAGGCGGGTGCGGCGGAAGGTCGCCTGCCGGCGCCCTGCCGCCGCACCCGCGGCGGCACCTACTTCACGGCTGCCCCTTCGTCGGCGACGACCGACTGTGGGGCGTCAACCACCGCCGCGCTAGCGGACCCGGTAGACCTGACCCGTCTGCGCGCCCTCGACCGAGCGGACGTACGCGGTCGCCACCCGTGCCGCCGGAACGGCCTCCATACCGGCGAAGAAGGCACCGTAGGCGGGCAGGGACTCCTCGGCCACCGCCGGGCTCACCGCGTTGATCCGCTGGGGCGGCAGCTCGATCGCGGCGGCACGGACGAACGCCTCGACCGCGCCGTTCGCCGCGGACGCGGCCGCCCCGGCCACGATCGGCTCCTCGGTGAGGACGCCGCTGACGAGCGTGAACGAGCCGGTGGGCGCCACGTGCCGGGCGCCCTGGCGGACCAGCTCCAGCTGGCTCAGCGCCTTGCCGCGCAGGGTCGCCGCGAAGTCGTCGGCGGTCAGCTCGCCCAGCGGCCGGAACACGGCGTCGCCCGCGGCGACCGCCACCGCGTCCAGCGGGCCGGCCTCCGCGTACATCCGGGCCACCGCCTCGGGGTCGGTGACGTCGGCCACCAGGTCGCCGCCCGAGCGGCCCACGCCGATCACCTCGTGCCCGCGCGCCGCGAGCGCCTCGCGCACCGCGCCGCCGAGCGTGCCGCCCGCACCGACCAGAAGAATCCTCACCACACACCGTCCATCGCATTCCGGGATATCGAGCCCGGGGGACCACCCGGGCATCTCCGACGCTACGGACCCCTCCCCCGGGCGCGGAAATGCCGTCTGGACAGGGATTATGCTCCACAGGCATGGATGATGTGGAACTGCGCCACCTCAGGGCCCTGGACGCGGTGGCCGCGGCGGGCACCGTCACGGCCGCGGCGGCCCGACTGCACATGACCCAGCCCGCCCTGTCGCGCACGCTGGCCCAGTTGGAGGCGCGCGTCGGCGTCCGGCTCGTCGACCGCTCCCCCCGACACCTGGCGCTGACCGAGGCCGGGACGACCCTGCTCGGGCACGCGCGGGCGATCCTGTCCCACCTGGACGCGGCGCTGGCCGACACCCGGGCTGTCTCCCGGCCGTTGCGGCTCGGCTACACCTGTGCGGTGCTCGGGCGGCAGACCGTGCCGCTGCTGCGCTCGTGGCGCCGGACGCACCCGCACATCCCGCTCGAGGTGGTCCGGCGGGACAACAGCACGGCGGGCCTGGCCGCTGGGGACGCCGATGTGGCGGTGCTCCGCACGGTCCCCGCCGACCCGCGCATCCACACCGAGGCGCTGTACACGGAGGACCGGGTCGCCGCCCTGCCCGACGACCACCCGCTCGCGGGCCGGGACCAGGTGCTGCTGGCCGAGCTCACCGCCGGCCAAGGTCTTCCGCTGGCCCTGTGGCCGGAGACGGGAACCGCTTCGCCGGACCTGTGGCCGCCGGAGCAGCGTCCGGCGCGGACGGTCGAGGTGGGCAACGTGGACGAGTGGCTGAACCTCGTCGCCGCCGGGGGCGCGTTCGGCCTCGGCGCGGCGGGCACGGCGGAGAGCCACGGTCACCCGGGTGTCCGCTTCGTCCCCGTCTCGGACGCGCCTGCCGCCACGGTCTACCTCGCCCACCCCGCCCACCCCACACACCCGCGGACGGAGGAGTTCCGGGCGGCGGTCCGGGACGTGGTGAGCGGCTGAGCGGCCCTGGTGACGTCGGCTGCGGTTCCGCGGCGCCCTGAAGTGGCGCGGGGCCGTGTGAGAGGTGCGGCCGCCGCCGCGTGGGCGCGACCGGTGACAACGGGCCCGCGGACGGTCGACGACCCGTCGCGACACTTCCTGCGGTGGGCTTAGATGCTCGCCGCCGTGTCGCCCCGCGCCGTGTCGCCCCGCGCCGTGTCGGGTCGCGCCGCGGTGGGCCGTTCTCCGCGTACCTCCGGCAGCAGCAGGACGGCCAGGTTGGCGACGGCCACCAGGACCGCCGCCGTCAGCAACGGCGCGGTGGTGCCGACCGCCGCGGCGACGGGCGCGGCCACGGCCAGACCCACGGGGCGGGCGGCGAAGGAGATCAGCATGTCGAAGGAGCCGACCCGGCCGAGCGCCTCTCGGGGGATACGGTGCTGGAGGGTGGTCTCCCACAGCGGGCTCAGGACGCCGAGCCCGAACATGGCGGCGCAGTAGGCGACCGTGACGGCCGCCGTCGGCAGCCGCAGCGCGAAGGCCGCCAAGGGGAGCGCGTAGACGGCGGCCCCCAGGGCGATGGCGACCAGCGGGCGCCGGATGGGCAGTCGGGACGCGGCCCAGACGCCGGCCAGCATGCCCGCCGTGCCGACCTGCGCGATGATCACCCAGGCGGTCTCCCCGCCCAGATGGCGCACGGCGATCAGCGGGCCGAGCGTCAGCAGGAATCCCGCGGCCAGGTGCCACACCCCGTGCCCGAGGACGTTGACGACGAACCAGCGGTGGCGCCGGGACTCCGCCCAGCCCTCCCGGAGGTCCGCCAGGAAGTCGCCGCGTGCGGTCGGTCGGGCGAACGGCTCGGGCCGCAGCCGGCCGAGCGTGGTGGCGGACACCACGAACAGCGCGCCGGTCAGGAGCGAGGACCAGCCGGCTCCCACCAGCAGCATCAGCCCTCCGGCGGTGGCGGGCGCGGCGACCTGGGCGAGCCCCTGGGCCACGCCGAGCCGCGCGTTCACCCGCAGCCGCTCCGGCGCGGGCACCACGGCGGCGACCAGCGTTCGGACGGCCGGCGTCCCGAAGGCCACGGCAGCGCCGGTGATCGCGGACAGCACCGCCAGATCCACGATCCGGACCCGCCCGGTGAGGAGTTCGGCGCCGATCGCCAGCTGGGTGACGGCACGTACCAGGTCCGCGGCGAGCGTCACCCGCTGCGGTGGGAAGCGATCGGCCACCACGCCGGCGACCGGCAGCAGGAGCAGCAGGGGGAGCAGTTCGCAGGAGAGGACGAGCCCCAGGTCGGCGGCGGATCCGGTGCCGACGATCGCGAGGGTCAACGTGGTCGGGATGAGCGCGGTGCCCAGCGCCGCGAAGGTGCGTCCGATCAGCAGGCGAAGCGTCGGTGGCGTCATGACGGCGAATGTATTTCGCTGGCAGATCGTTCGTCAACGAAATACTTGCTGGCGTAGCATACTGGACGGATGGAGGACTCCGTCGATCGGCATATCGCCCGCTGGCGCGACAAGGCGCCCTTCGATGAGCGGGTGGAGGCGATCGTGACCCGCATTCAGATGCTGAGGAAGCACGTGGCCCAGGCCAAGGGTCGGGCGCTCGCCGAAGTCGGCCTGCAGGAGTTCGAGTTCGAGACCCTGCACCGGCTCGCGTCGCGCGGCGAGCCCTGGCGCGCCACCCCCTCGGAGCTGGCCGCCGAGCTGATGGTCTCGCCCGCGGGAATGACGGGTCGGCTCGACTCGCTGGAGAACGCCGGCCTGGTCCGCAGGCTCCGTGGCCTCACGAGCGACCGCCGCCGGGTCGATGTGGAGCTCACCGAGCTCGGCCACTCCCGCTGGTTCGCGGCGATGCGGCTGCGCGGCGCGGCCGAGGACGCCATGGTGGAGGTCCTGGGTCCGGACGACCAGGATGTGTTGAGCGACCTGCTCAAGCGCATGCTGGCGCGGGTGGAGGCCGGCGGCGCCGAATCCGTCGGATGACCGCGCGCGGGGGCCGCACGCCCGGCCCTCGCCGTTGCCTCGGGGCATGACGTCGGCCGCATGCGGCGAAACCGGCTGCGCCCCGCCCTGGCCACATGGTAGGCAACCGGCATGGATGATCTTGTGACGGAGCGACTGGTGCTGCATCCGCTCAGCGTGGCCGAGGCCGAGGCGCTGGTGGCCGGAGAGCCGGACGGAACGGTCCGCTGGGCGCCCGGGTATCCGACGGAGGGGGACGTGGGCGCGGTCCGGAGGTTCCTGGCCGTCGACGCGGACGACGACGGGCCGCCGCACGCGGGCGTCTACGAGATACGCACCCGCGAGGACGGGGTCGCCGTCGGCGGCATGGGCTTCCACGGGCCCGTGGCCGAGGACGGCAGCGTCACCGTCGGCTACGGCCTGGTGCCCGCGGCGCAGGGGAAGGGGTACGCCACCGAGGCGCTCCGCGCGGTGCTGGCGGCGGCGCGCGAGCGCGGTATCACGAAGGTGAAGGGCGACGCCGACCACGACAACATCGCCTCCCAGCGCGTCATGGCCGGCGCCGGGATGGAACTGGTCGGCGGCGACGAGAAGGTGAAGTACTACGAGACCGCCTGGCCGCTGGGCCGATAGCGCCGGGCCGACGCCGCCGGGCCCATGACCCTGGCCCGTCGACGCCGCCGGGCGGGTAGCGCGGGCCGATGCCGCCGGGCGGATGGCCCTGGTCCGATGCCGCCGCCAGGCCGACGGCGCCGGGCGGATATCGCGGGCCGAAGCCCCCGGGCCGATGGCCCTGGCCCGTCGACGACGCCGGGTCGGCGGTGCCGGGCGGACAGGCGGGCCGATGCCCGGGCCGATGGCCCTGGCCTGACGATGCCGCCGGGCCGACGGCGCTGGGCGGATGGCGCCGGCTCGATGCCGCCGGGCGGATGGCCCTGGCCCGATGCCGCCGCCAGGCCGACGGCGCCGGGCCGATAGCGCCGGGCCCCTTGGCCCTGGCCCGTCGACGCCGCCGGGCGGGTACCGCGGGCCGATGCCGCCAGGTCGATGACGCTGGCCTGACGATGCTGCCGGGCCGACGGCGTCTGGCGGATAGTGCTGACGCCGGGCCGATGATCCCGGCCCGTCGACGGCGCCGGGCCCGAAGGTGCCGGGCGGATGGCGCCGGGTCGACGCCGCCGGGCGGATAGCGCGGGCCGACGTCCTCGGCCGATGCCCCTGGCCCGTCGACGGCGCCGGGCCCGATGGTGCCAAGCGGATGACGCCGGGCGGATGAGGCCGCCGGGCCGATGACCCCCACCCGACGACGCCCCCCGGGCCGATGACCCC